>CAWBIB010000009.1:0-1604244 GCA_963788785.1 uncultured Acidobacteriota bacterium | reverse complement strand
CGGCCGCAACAACCTCAACCCCCAGCTTGACGCCGCCGGCGGTGTCGCTCTCCTCAGCCTCGACGGCACTTCGCCGCAAAAGCCAGACGTTGCCATCGTCGTCTCCGGCGAAACTCCCTATGCCGAATTCCAGGGCGATCAGCCCGACGTCGCCCTCCACCACGATAATTCCGCCTCTCTCGACCTCATCAAAAAGCTCAAATCCCAGGGCATCCCGGTAGTTGCGGTCCTGCTCAGCGGCCGCCCCCTCTACGTCAATCCCCAGATCAACGCCGCCGACGCGTTCGTCGCCGCCTGGCTCCCCCGGCTCCGAAGGGGAGGGAATCGCCGACGTCCTCCTCGGCAAGTCCGACTTCCGCGGCCAGCTAAGTTTCTGCCTGGCCCAAGCGCCCCCAATCAGACCCCATTGAATGTAGGCGATCCAATCTACGATCCACAATTCGCGCTCGGCTACGGACTGACCTACGCCAGGCCGGCGCAAACGCCTCTGCTACCGGAGGTCGCCGAAACCACCAAGTACGGCGAAAAGAATGTTTACTTTGCCAACGGCAGCACTTGGAATGGATACCGCCTCGCGGTAGGTGAGGTTGATGGAGGCGCCGCTGTCCAGCAAAGTGGTCTGACTTTGACTTCCTCGCCGACCGATCTTCGCGCCGTCTGGAACGGCAAATCCAAAGCCGCGCTGGAAATCGCCGCCGACCAACCCACCGACGTTAGCCGCGAAGCCAACGGCGCCATGCTCCTCAGCTTCACCCTCAAAGTGAACACGCCGCCCGCCGCCGAAGTCCGCCTCGCCGTCGGCAAAGCCAGCGTCCCCATCACCGCCGAGCTAAAAGCTCTCCCCGTCGGCGCCTACTCCACTCTCGCCGTCCCGCTCTCCTGCTTTTCCGCCCAAGACCTGAAAGCCACCCCCACCATCGCCCGCCTCGAAACCTCCGGCGCCCTAGACCTCTACATCTCCGAAATCCGCCTAACCGAAACCAAACAAGGCGCCTCCTGCCCCACGCAGTAACGATTTTCACACCGAGATAACGTCAGAGCATGGAGGTCTCTACAATTCGTTATCCCTAGGTGCTGAAAACGATCGCCCTTCCGCCCGCCACCGGAGTGGTGTAATGTGATGACCGTAGAGTATTAAGACCAATCCCACCGACCCAAGCAAGAAAAAAGAAGCCCGGAGCGGTCGATCTTTGATTAGATCTAAGGGCAGGAAATAGGGCAATGGCATCATTTTACGAGTTCTTTGCGGGCGGCGGGATGGCTCGGGCAGGCTTCGGCGACAAATGGAGCTGCTTATTTGCGAATGATATCGACGCCAAAAAATGCGCGAGCTATGTGGCAAATTGGGGCAGCGAACACTTAAAAGTTTCCGATGTTTCGAAATTGACAACGAACGACGTGCCCGGAGTCGCTGATCTTGCCTGGGCATCTTTTCCTTGCCAGGATTTGTCACTGGCCGGTTCCGGTGCTGGCCTCGACGGCGAGCGGTCTGGGACCTTCTGGGCCTTCTGGCGTCTGATCCAAAAACTCGCCAAGGAGGACCGCGCCCCTGCGCTGGTGGTACTCGAAAATGTTTGCGGAGCCCTTGCGTCGCATGGCGGAAAGGATTTCGCGGCAATCGGTGCGGCAATCGCGCGTTCGAAATATCGCTTCGGTGCCGTCGTAATCGACGCCGTAAACTTCGTCCCCCAGTCGCGGCCACGGTTGTTCATCGTTTGTGTGCGCGAAAACTTTTCGATTCCAGATGGAGTCGCACTCGCCGAGCCCGACCCGGTCTGGCATCCCGCCCATCTCATCAAAGCCTACGAAAGGCTCTCATCACGCCAGAAGGCGGCCTGGGTCTGGTGGCGTCTTCCTCTGCCGCCCCGTCGCAACGTCACATTCTCTGACTTGGTCGAGCAAGACCCGCAGGGCGTAATATGGCATACGCGTGAACAGACTACGCAACTGTTGTCGCTCATGAGCCACCTGAATCGGAAGAAAGTCGAACTCGCGAAAAGAATGGGCCGCAGGATCGTCGGAGGCATTTACAAACGTACCCGGTTAGACGAAAACGGTCAGCGTGCGCAGCGAGCAGAAGTAAGATTCGACGATATCGCGGGGTGTCTCCGTACTCCCGTGGGAGGATCGAGCCGTCAATCGATCGTAATCGTAGAAGGTGATGACGTGCGTTCTCGGCTTTTGTCGCCACGCGAGGCTGCTCGACTCATGGGATTGCCAGACAGCTACAGGTTGCCGAAAAACTATAACGACTCGTACCATCTGGCGGGCGACGGTGTGGTGGTGCCCGTGGTTCGCTTTCTTGTCTCGAACATCGTCGAACCACTTTTGGCCACAAAGTCCCATAAAAGGGAAGCGGCGTGAAAAGAGCGGGTGCCGATATTTACAGCGAGCTCGCCGCCTTTACTGCAAAAAACAACTTCCGAGGGAAAGGGCCGATCTCGGTCGCCCTGGTCGTAACCCAGCACGCCCGAACCTTGGGGCTTCCACTTCACGACGAAGAGTTAATCACGGATGGCGGGGGCCAAGTGTTGGGCTTGGGCAAGGGAGCTGTCCAAGCCGTTCTGAAACGCCACGGCATAGATCGCGTGCTTGCCTCCGAAGGAGGTCGAACCTCACGGGGAAGCCTAAATAACATGCGGCAGTATGTCGCCTTCCTCAATGCGCTCCAAGGGCGTGGGGCCGTTGATTTAGACGTCATAGAGGCGTTTTGGATCGAGCGCGTTCATGATTTCTTCGCGGGCAAACCATTCAAAATCAAGCTCGACGCCTCGAAAAGCCTTCGCGCGGTCGTACGCGACGTGGTCGCGCAAGCTGAAGAGCGCCAGAAAACGACTACCGGCACGTACTACGCGGGGGCGGTATTGCAGCACTTGGTTGGAGCCAAGCTCGACTGCTCCTTGGGAAAAGGAATTTTGGAACACAATAGCTTTTCCACAGCGGATTCTCCGGGCGGACGTGCGGGTGATTTTCTCCTCGGGGATGTGGCGATCCATGTCACGACGTCGCCGGGCGAGGCGGTGATCCAACGCTGCAGCGATAACTTGAACGATGGACTCCGGCCTATTCTGGTGACTATTCAGCGCGGTCTAGATGTCGCCGACGGATTGGCGAACAACGTCGGCCTCGGCGACAGAATCGACATCTTCGAAATTGAACAGTTTGTTGCCCTCAACGTGTATGAACTGGGTAAGTTTGCAGCAGACGGCCGTAAACTCGCTGTTAATGACATTGTCGAGCGGTATAACGAAATTGTAGAAGAATTCGAGACCGATCCAAGCCTAAAAATTGAACTGCGGCGGTGAAGGAATCACCCGAGATTCGCAGTCGTATCATGCGAGCCGTCAAGGCCCGTGACACGACGCCAGAACTCATTGTCCGTCGCCTAGTTCACGGTATGGGTTATCGATTTCGATTGTGTTGCAAAGATATCCCGGGTCGTCCAGATCTAGTTCTCCCCCGAATGAAGAAGGTCATTTTTGTCCATGGGTGTTTCTGGCACGGTCACGGTTGCCTCCGGGGCTCACGTGTCCCGAAGCGCAATCGAGCTTACTGGGTCAAGAAGATCCTAGGGAATCGGCGGCGCGACCGCATGAATCTCTCGAGACTTAAGGACAGTGGCTGGAAAGCACTAGTCGTCTGGGAATGCTCGACACGCAATCGCCCCAATTTGGAGCGGGATATCCGGAAGTTTATAATGAATTAGCTTATGATGTTTAGTGTTAGTAGAGGTGAGTAATGACCTCCGGATATTATGCCCGGCTTCGCGAAAGCCGACAAGATGATGAGTTTTTGGCCGCCTGTATCGATCGCGTGGTGCAGCAGCTTGAGGATACGTCCACAAGTGGCGACCGTCCTGGAATACTCCTTGGCAAAATACAGTCTGGAAAGACGCGGGCGTTCGTTGGCGTTGATCGCGCGTGCCTTCGACCGGGGATTCGACGCAGCCGTGGTGTTCACGAAGGGCACGAAAACGTTATCCGCGCAGACGGTAGCCCGCCTTGGTCACGATCTTCGAGAGTTTGTCGAGGAAGATGAGGTTTTGGTTATCGACATAATGAAACAGCCGGGCAAACTCGCAAGAAGCGAACGGCGGCGTAAGCTCGTGATTGTCGCCAAAAAACAGGCCCAAAACTTGGAACGAATTCTTCAATTTTTTGACACAGATTATCCAGATCTCAAACATAAACGGGTATTGATTGTTGATGACGAGGCGGACTTAGCGAGCGTTCGATTCGTGCGGAAGAAGGATCAGCCGGATGTTGAACAAGGCAAGATAGCCGACAAGATGGATACACTAAGACGATTAGTCGCGAAGGTGGCCTATCTTCAGGTGACCGCGACGCCTTACTCGCTTTATCTGCAACCTGACGATTATGAAATTCCGCCAGACGATGGTTACGTTTTTAAACCCAAGAAACCGGCATTCACTGAGCTCTTACCGATCCACAGCGGGTACGTGGGAGGAGACGACTATTTTCTGGCGCCGATGGAGGGCGACCCGCGGTCATTCCTGTTTGTGGAGGTTCGTCGCGAAGAGCAGGACGCTCTGCGAAAAGAGGATCAAAGACGAATACGAGAGGACAAGGTTCTTGACTCACCAAATGCAAACGGATTGGTGAGGGCAATTACGACCTTTATTCTCGCTGCATGCGTGCGTCGGTGGCAACAATCGGAGGCCGGTGAGAAGAAAAAGAAATATGCGATGGTTATACATAACGATACACAAAAAGCAGCGCACAGCTGGCAAGACCGAGTAATTGAGTGGATTTTCAGCAGTGCCAGTGAGGCGGCGAAAAATAATCCCGAGACGTTGCGAACGGGTTTTGATAGCGCATTCAATGATCTGAAGGCTTCTATCGAAGCCGACCACGGGCATGTGCCAGCGGTTGACCAAGCCTTCCAGATGTTCGTGGAAGCCCTCGAAGGTGGTGACGTTGTGTGCGAAAAAGTTAACTCCGATAATGCTGTCCTAAATCTTCTCGACGAAAAGTCTGAGTTAAGGCTGAGAACGCCGTTCAATATCTTCGTGGGCGGGAACATCCTTGATCGTGGTATTACGATCCCCAACCTGATCGCCTTCTATTACGGCCGGAATCCGCAAACCATGCAGGCGGATACGGTTCTGCAGCATTCGCGAATGTACGGAAATCGCGATCGGCGAGACCTCGCCGTGACGCGCTTTTACACTTCGCGGGATGTTTACGATCGACTTTACACGATCAACGAATTCGAAAACACACTTAGGGGCGCGTTCGAAAGCGGAGCGCACGAACAGGGGGTAGTATTCATTCAGTCTGATGCAGCCAGTCGGGTCCGACCGTGCGCGCCGAACAAAGTTCTCCTGAGCAACGTTGTGGCTATCAGACCGACGGGCATGTATCTGCCGACGGGATTTCACACGCGTACGGTCCGCGAATTGGCAGTCAGCAGAAAAGGAACTAAATGCAATCATCCCGGCGGCAGCCATGGACAAGCAGAAATTTGTGGAGATCGATCGCGGAACTGCCTTACACATAATTTCGATCTTGGAAAAAACGCTTGAATTTTCGGGCGGTGAATTTGAATGGGACGCGATGCGGGGTTTGCTCGATTACTACTCCGGTGGCGATGGTCGGGTGCTGTTGCTGGCGGAGACGGGGAGAAAGCTGTCGAGAGAGAAGTCAGGTGACAAGTCCGGTCTTTCTATCCTCGGCGGTGGGAACACTATTCGTGGTCTAGTGCTTAGACCCGTTGCGTCCAAAGCCGGCACTCATTCTCCTGCAGCAGGATGGGACGCGCGAACAGGGCTGGTCGGGACACAAGTTCTGGTGGCCCATCCTTGTGGCCCCCGGAACCGCGGACCGTGCGTATTTGCCACGAAGGTCGCTATCGATTGAACGGACACGCCTTCATAGGAAACTCGGGGACGGACGGGATTTTCTCCAATAGCCGCGAAGCGAAACGTGACACCCACCGTTTGACATGTTTTCAGATACGGCGACGCCCAAATTTGGCTAGTCCAACTTCGCGTACTCCGCTTTCGCTTGTTTCAGGAGCGGGATGTCTGCGTCGGCGTCCTTCCAGAGCGTGAGAAAGTCTTGATAGGTGGCACGCGCGCGGGTCGTGTCTTTCTGCAGGGCGTAGGCGCGGGCCAGGCCCAACAGCGCCGCGCTGTGCTCGGGGGTGAACGGAAAAATTCCCGGGGAGTCTACAATGCGCTTGAATTCGGTACCGGCCGTGGCGCCATCTTTCAGCTGGAGATAGGCCATCCCGCGGATGTACGGCACGCTCAAAGTCATCCGTTCGTAAGGCACGGCGCTGCGCAAAAGCTCGACGGCTTTCGCAGCGTGGCCGCGGTGAAGTTCTATGGCCGCGCGCAGCCTGGGCAACTCTACGGAGTGGAGCAGCGTTGACGTGGGGGCGCCTTGATCCAGTTCGTGGATCAGCGATTCGGCTTGTGCGATATCGCCGCAGAGGGCTAAACCTAGGGCCGCGGGGCTCAAGGCGTAGGCGGGTGGCTCACCCTCAAAAAATAAAATGTATCCTGGGTGGCCTACTCTTTGCGATTTTTGCAAAGGGTGGGCCGCTCGGCGCGCTGAAACTCGGGAACAGCCGGGACGTTATCCACGACGATCTACTTCTTCTTAATAGAACGCGGGTCCCGCGGATGATTCAGCTGCGAATCAATCGTCCCTCCAGCTTCCAGCTTTCCCAACACATCCACCACATAGTCCGCCGTTCCCCGAATGTTAAGCGTAGTAAGCCCCGCTTGATGCGGCGTGATAAACACTTCCGGCAAACTCAGCAGTGGATCGTCAACCGGAATCGGCTCGTGCTCCTCCACGTCCAACCCTGCTCCGGCCAAATGCCCACTCTTGATCGCCTGGTACAGCGCCTTTTCGTCGACCAGCAACCCGCGCGCGATGTTGATCAGAATCGCTCCGCGCTTCATCGCAGCCATCACGCCGGCGTCGATCATGTGCGTGTTCTCCGGCATGGCCCGCAAGCTCAGCACCACGAAATCCGCATCGGCCACCGCCTCCCTCAAATGCTCCGGAGTCGTAGTCGGAATATGTTTCGGCGCATGTGCGGGGACCGCATCAACAGCAGTCAGACTCACACCAAACGTCAATAGTCGATGCGCGATCTTAGCCCCGATGCTGCCCATTCCCACGATGCACAATGCGCCCCGATCAGCGCATGCCCGCGCCCCGGAACCGCAATCGAGCGGTCCCGAATCGATGCCCGCGCCACCGAAAGGCGCCGCGCCGTCGCCAGCATCAACAGCACCGCATACTCCGCCACCGAGTCCGCATTCCCGGTCACGTCCCCGGGCGCGTAAGATACGCGAATTCCCAGCCCCGTCGCCGCCTTCACGTCCACGCTTTCGTACCCGTCCGACAAAGTCTGAACCAAAACCAACCGAGGCATCTTCTCCATCAACTCTCGCGTAACTGGTCCGAGCGAGAACAACACTTCCACATCCGCCGCCGAATTCGGCGCAGCGGTGCCTGGCCGCCACTGCACCCAAACCGCGTCTGGCAGTTTGCTCTTCAACTCCTCCAGTATCGCGTTCGCAAACTCCGTGTCCGGAGCATAAAATCCAATCTTCATAACCCTTCTCCCTTATCTTTTCACAGTGGCGAATCTTCAGATTCGCACTCTTCCGCCCCATCGTAGCGCCGGCGTCTCGCCGGCAGTTCTCTCTTCGTCGCTCCTGCCCTAACGAAGACTCTCACCCACGCGCGTCTGTTCCCATGCGTCATCCTACCCTCGAAACTCTACTCTCCTAAACACACAAAGCCCCAGAGGGCTCTTGCGCATTTCATCGTTCGGAATTTGATGGCGGGGACGACGACTTGCCCTGACGCAGGAAGGGTACTCGAGCTCGCGACCTCTGCCGTGACAGCGTCGCGAGAAGAGGTCATCTTTGTGGGTTGGGCTGTGGATTGGAAAATCAGATGCCGTGGCCCGTGCCCCCTCCTGGCAAACGCCGGGTCCCACACGAACTGTTTATCCAATATCACGGTCGAATAGAATATCGACTGCCTGTAGCGCTGCATTTGGCTTTGCGATAAGTATCCTAGACGTGTTAAAGGTTCAGCATCATTGAAGACTCAAAGAGGATTTCTTCATGACTTCGCCACCCAAGCCGCCCATCTTCCCCGACAATATCCAGTTCTGGTACGAAACCAAGCGCGCCTTCGGAGCCAGCAGCTATGGCGCGAGCGAATTTGGCGAAGTTCTGGCCACTGTAAACCGCATCACTTCCGGCGATGCCGATAGTTGGTACAACGAATGGAATGCGGCCGCCGAGCGAGTTTTTGCGGAAGCCGAAGCTCAGTTGAAAGCGGGCCACCGCGTCAGCGCCCGCGACGGTTATCTTCGCGCGACGACCTACTTTCGCAATTCAGAGTTTTTCCTTCACGGTAATTCCGAAGACCCGCGCATTTACAGTGCTTACAAGAAATCCGTTCGGGCTTACAAGTCCTGCTGCGCCCTTTGCGATCCCCCAGTCCTGCCCGTAGAAATCCCGTACGAGAACACGACCCTTCCCGGCTACTTCCATCGCGTCGATGAGTCGGATCAAAAGCGTCCACTCCTCATCATGCATTCCGGCTTCGACGGCTCGGCGGAGGAGCTTCACGGCGAAGGGGCGCGCGCCGGTATCGAGCGTGGCTACAACATTCTCGCTTTCGATGGCCCCGGCCAGTACGGCCCGATTCACCGTGAGCGGCTGCCCTTCCGGCCCGATTGGGAGAAGGTTGTCACTCCCGTTGTTGACTTCGCGCTTACGCTTTCCGGCATCGATCCTCAAAAGATTGCACTCATGGGCATAAGCCTCGGCGGGTATCTTGCCCCCCGCGCTGCCGCTTTCGAGAAACGCATCTCCGCTCTGATCGCCAACGACGGCATCTACGACTACGGTGTTGCTAACCTTGGTCCCGTCCCTCCCAGCCAAAGAGCGGCTACCGAAGCAGCCGTCAGAGCTAAAGAGGCTCCGCAGCTTGACCGCAAGCTGGATGAATTCATCAAAACCTCACCCACGGCCGCATGGGCCTTCACGCATGGTATGTTCGTCACCGGCACTTCATCGCCGCGCGCGTATGTCGCAGCGACACTTGAATATCATCTGGGCAACGGCATCTCCGAACAGATTTCCTGCCCTACGCTCGTTCTCGATGCCGAGGAAGACATATTCTTCAAGGGACAGCCAGAGGCTCTCTACGAACACCTCACCTGCCCCAAGACGCTGATGCGTTTTACCGTGGCCGAAGGAGCGGGAGCGCACTGCCAAGTGGGAGCGCACCGCCTCGCATTCGGTCGAATCTACGACTGGCTGGATGACATTTTCAGCAATCGCTTGTGAGATGATTCTGGTGGGGATGAATGCAACGATCAACTAGCTGTGGGTTGGAGTTTCCGGTGTCACGTCCGGTAACTCCTTGAAAAGGAATGGCGGGGACGACGAGACTCGAACTCGCGACCTCTGCCGTGACAGGGCAGCGTTCTAACCAACTGAACTACGTCCCCGCTGAGGGTGGTGAATCGTCACATGGTGGGCACTGAAGGATTTGAACCTTCGACCTTTCGGGTGTAAACCGAACGCTCTAACCGCTGAGCTAAGCGCCCTACTTCAAATATCCTACAGCAAGCCTCCCAGACCGTCAACGATTCGCGGCGCATCGTCGCGCACCGCTTTTGCCCGCCTTCCGTACGCCGCTCCAATTTTCCGAGGCCCCGCCGCGCAGCCGTGCCATCCTAACGCGTTTAGCTTCAGCGCGATCCCGAAATCTCAATAATTCAATAAATAGTACTTGACAACTGAGTGACCATAGGCTATAGTCCGCTATGTTTAAATCTGTGTCCACGCTTCCGCAACCGCTGTTCGTAGTCGTTCTATTCCGTCCACGCCTTTTGGGGGCGAATGCTAGTGACAAACTTATAACTCCAGCCGAGGCATAACCGTCTTGGAATGAACACTTGCAAAACCGTATCAAAACAAAGGACTTCAACTGCCTTTAGAATGAACACTTACGAAATAACCTAGGGGGGGCCCCCCGGCCACCCGCGCTCGCAGCAGACCAGCTTCCCGCGTCTCGTTTTCTTGCACTTTGGTTCTCCAGCCAGTAAACTCTAGTTCCAAGTTTGCGAGGCTTACGCCACAAATGCTCCTGAATCGCGATTATGTCGGGTACATGGCCACCGAAGTCGTCAAACAGCTTGTCGAAGGCGAGCTGATCGAAACCAAAGCCGCCGAAGCCGTGGCGCTCCGCCTCCGCCAGCGGATGGCCGAAGAGCTCTCTGTCGAAGATCGCGTCAACGAACAAGCTCGCCAGATTCTTACCGAGCATCAGGAAGAAATGCGCCGCACCAACGTTTCGTATCAGGACATGTTCAAGAAAGTGAAGGCCCAGTTAGCGCGCGACGGAAAACTAATCCTCCGCTGAAGTAGGGGCACGGCATGCCGTGCCCGCAACTGTCACAGGGGCTCGCGGTTGGCACTCTAAGGTAAGCGACCAAGCAGCACGCAAAGCAGCAGGGAACAAAAGTTTAGAAACACTTAGGAACAATTTAGGACTTCGGGGATCCTCGAAACAATGCGACTTAGCCGCGAAAAAATTGTCCGCATCTCGCACCAGCTCACCGATGTTCTGGTGTCCAGCGACGACGTAGAATTCGTCGACGACCGCGACACCATTCGCCGCCAGATCGTGGAGATTCTCACGGCCACGCTGCGCGAAGAAGAAAAAGCCGAACTGGAAGCCCGCAAGCGCATCACTTCCCAGAAAAAAGAAATTCTCGAAGGCAGCGAAGAGTGGGATCTCCTCTATCGCAAATATTATTCCGAGGAACTGCGTCGCATGGGTGTCGCCGCCGCTCCGGAAGAACATCGCCGCAATCAGAACAACGCCTACTAGCGCGCCTCGCCGCAAGCTCGGCAACGAGACACGCACGTAACTCGGTGACGAAACTCGACAACGAAACTCGACAACAAGCATCCATCGCGTAGAAAACAAAAAGGGCGGCCGCTTGGGCCGCCCTTTTTGTTGGGCATCAGATTTGTTGTCTGTTCTGATAGTTCGATAACCAAACACTTCTACGGCCCGCTCTCTCTACGGGTTATCCGGACGCCGCTTCAGCGTCGGGCGATCGTCATCCGTCTGCGTCGGGTCCGCTGCGGTCGTCGGATCGTTCTTGGTCTTGTCAGACTGCTCGGTCTTGGTCCGCAGGGTCGGCTTGTTGGCTGCCGGTTGCGCTTTCTTCGAGAACATCACGTTGCGCAAGCGCGCTTTCACCGAATCAAACTCCGAAGTGGTAACAATGTATTCCGACTTCGCCGGCAGAATTCTGGCGATTTCTTTTTGCGTGCGTTCGATGCGTTCCGGGGTCGGAGGATGCGTCGAGAACACTCTGGGAATCGTGCCCGGCCGGCGCTTTTCGTCGGCCTGAATGCGCTCAAAGAACGTTATGTAAGCGTTGGGGTCGTAGCCCGCTTTGTACATGTATTCCAGACCCAGAAAATCCGCTTCGCGTTCATCGTCGCGAGAAAACTTCAAGAACCCCAAAGGAATCGCGAATTGCAATCCTTCATACAGCGCGTAACCGGCCAAACCTGCAGGTCCCAGAATCATCAAAGGGATCATTGCCAGTTGCGCAATTTCGCCCTTGGTCGCCTGCCGCGTGCCGTGCCGCGCAGTTACGTGCGAAATTTCGTGGGCCATTACTCCCGCCAGTTCCGCTTCTTCTTCGGCGCGCAAAATCAGTCCGCTGTTCACGTAGAAAAATCCGCCCGGCAGCGCGAAGGCATTCACTTCGTCCGAATCGATCACCTTGATCGTGAAGGGCACCTTGGCGTCCGAGTTGCGCACCAGGTTCTGTCCCACACGGTTTACATACTCGGTGACGACTGGGTCATCGATCAGCTTTGAAGAGCGTTCCACTTCTTGCGCGAGGCTTTTGCCCAGCGCAATCTCTTTTTCCAGCGAATAGAAATTTACGTGCCCGCTGACGTTGCGGTTCCCAATGGCATCGACGTCATCTTTAGAATTCTTCGGATCGACGGTTTCCTGCTGCTGCACCGGGGCAGAAGTTGGCGGATGAGTCTTGTCGGGCGGTGGCGGTGCAGGCTGTGCCGGTTGCGTGGGAGGGGTTTGCGCCGGAGTGCTCGAAGGCGTTGCCGTACCAGATGTGCTGCCGGAAGACGTGGTTCCCGAGGATGTCGATCCAGTGGGGTTACCCGAAGGCGTGGTGCCCGAAGGCGTGGTGCTTGGAGGTGTCGTTCCGGGGGCTTGCTGAGCCAGCGCCGGACCTCCGACGAGAAGACTAGATAGCGCGAGAGTGGCAATTTGCCGAATGATTTGCTGCATAGCCTGTTGCCTCCACCCTGCCCGGAAGTATACACCCGAAACTGCCGGACGGGTCCCCAGGAACTTGCTCTTTGGCTAGGATGTCAGCCTTCCAGAGAAGGTTTCCTACCGCCTTCAAACAAAGCGGTGGGAGTCACGTTGAGCGCTCTGCCGTAGCGATTCACGCGGGAAATCGTCGCGATTCGCACACAGTTCTACACTTTTCAATAGAAATTGCCGGTACCGCGTACCGCAGCGCGGCGACTTGCCGTCTCCGCGACGGCTTCCCGCAGAGCAGTTGACACTCACCCGCTCCCCATCTAAATTCGATATGTCCCTATGAGCGTATCGAAAATTCAAAGCGGTCAGCTGTGGAAGAAAGACGACTCCACCGACATTTACCTGGTAACCCGCGTTTACAACGAAGCCCTCAGCACAGTAGTGATGCTACGCAAGTCTGGCGCCGAGTCCGAACCGCTGATCCGAGTGAAGGTGGAGCGCACCCCCAAAGGCCAGACCATCCCCGGTTTTACTCCCGCGCAAGAAGAAGAAGGGTTTTGACTCCATATCGCGAACGCCGTTAGCCTGATCGATTCATTCCGCGAAATTGCTTCTGAGAAGTTTTTCGTCCTGCTAAATCGAGCGGACTTCCATTTTCACCACGTCCTCCACTTTCGCTAACTCTTTCATCAGGAACGGCTCGCCGTATTTGACGCCAATCAGATGTCCGGACTGCGTCGCCAGGCGATCCATCTCCGCTTCCAGTTGTTCAAGTCCGAGATAAATTTTCGCTTTGTTTTCGTTCTTCTTAGGGCGAAATTGCGAGCCGTAAGCCAGAATCGCTTTGCGCCGCGCGGCATACTGCGGAGTGATATCCACCACGAACGTGGGACGCACTTCCGCAAAGGCCGTGGTGTACAAAATCTTAAACGGGCGATACGGCTCTCCAGCGATCGCCAACTGTTTTAACCCAGCCAGAAAGCATGCCTCGTAACCGAGCGTAGACGCGTGATAGTGGTCCGGGTGTCGCGCTTCCCAGTAGGGAAGAATCACGGTCTTCGGCCGCAACTCGCGAATCATTGCAGCCAGCCGCAATTTATGCTGGCGGCTCGGTTGCACATCGGAATCGGGCACGCCGAGAACTCCGCGCCATTTTACTTTGAGCAGTTTCGCGGCTTTCGCGGACTCGGCGGCGCGAATCTCTGGTGTGCCGCGGGTGCCCATTTCTCCAGCGGTTAAATCGAGAATCCCGGTCTTGTATCCGCGCTGCGCCATTTTCAGCAGCGTGCCGCCGCAGGTGAGTTCCACATCATCGGGATGCGCGGCGATCGCCAGTACGTCGAGATTCATTTTTCAAAATCCTCGCTTCGAGAATTCTAACAGGTCGCCGAAAGTGTGTTGCGCCCAGAATTTACAAGATTGCAGTCCGCCCGGTCTGCCGGCAAGCACTTGTGTTACTTTTTCTGATATGGCCGAATCGTCAAATCGCCGGGTAGCTCTGGTTACTGGTGCCGCAAAGAGGTTGGGGCGAGCAGTGGCCGTGCGATTAGCCGAGGATGGCTACGATCTCGTCATTCATTATCGCTCGTCTGAAAAAGAAGCCCGCGAAGCGGTCGTCCAAATTGAAAACTTGGGTCGCAGCGCCGTGGCCATCTCTGCCGATTTGAGCAAGGTGGACGAAATTAAAGAACTCTTCGCGCAGAGCGCCAAGCATTTTGAGCGGCTCGACGTTCTGGTAAACAGCGCCGCGAATTTTATCGAGTCCCCCTTTGCGTCCACCAAAGAAGAAGACTGGGATCGCTCGCTGGGTTCCAATCTAAAAGCCCCGTTTTTTTGTGCGCAAGCCGCGGCGCCACTCCTGGCCGTGGCGCATGGAGTGATCATAAATTTTGCGGACATCGGCGGAATCCTCGGCTGGCCGGGATTTATTCCCCATAGCATTTCCAAGGCCGGGGTAATTATGCTCACCCGCTCGCTGGCCAAGGAACTGGCCCCTAACATTCGCGTAAACGCGATCGCTCCTGGGACCATCACCATGCCCGGCGATCCACCCGAGTGGGAGCGCGATTTTATTCAACGCGCTCCGCTGCATCGCACCGGAACGCCGTCTGACATCAGCGACGCAGTCTCGTTTCTGGTGCGCTCGCAATTTATCACCGGTCAAGTGTTAGTGATTGACGGTGGCCGTACGCTGTAGCCCGTTCTGTTTGGCGGCGTTTTGTGGGAAATTTACATGAAAACGTTTTGACACTCCACTGTTGCACCTATTAAGCTTGCGGCTATGGAACTGAATCTCTCGCCTGAACTTGAAGCCAAGCTCACTCGCATCGCGGAGCACGAAGACAAGGATCTGACGTCTTTGGTCCTTGAAGCCGTCGAGCGCATGGTCAATTACAACGAATGGTTCGTTCGCGAAGTCGAAAAGGGTCTGAACCAAGTAGAACGCGGCGACGTACTTGAACACCACGATGTAGGTCTTCTCCTCGAAAAGCTTTTGACTGAAAAACATCAACGCTCGTGATTCGCCTTCGTTGGACCGTTGCAGCTGTTAACGATCTCAAAAATATTGCCGACTATTTTTTCGAAGAATCTCCAGAACACGCCGTTCGGGTGGTCCGCAAGATATTTGATGCGCCTTCGCTATTGACCACCTTCCCCAATCGAGGACGGTTAGGTAAGGTCCCTGGAACGCGCGAACTGGTCATGTCCTCGTTGCCGTACGTTGTGATCTATCGTGTCGAAGTAGACGTCGTGTACATCGTTCGCATTTTGCACGCTGCCCAAATGTGGCCGCTCTGATGTAAGAAGTGCCCTCACTCACTGTACCGAGCGCTCACAGATGATCGCATCGCGCTTGTCGACGGTGGCCGGTCCTATCGCACCGCTCGGAGCGCTTGCGCGTTGACCGTAGTCCCACCGACGAGCCTGCGTTCACGCCAAAACTCCGCTCCTAAGCATCCAAAAATTCGTTAGCGACAATTGTGCCGTGCACCGAATTCCGCATCGGTGTATTCTATTTAGCTTATAGCGACTATAATTTTTTATGCCCAATGCTTCTTCGGGCAACGACATTTCTCAAGGGACGCACTGACTTCATGGAAAACGAAACATATACGCAGCCGGGAATGGACGACGTTCAAATTCAGGAGTGGCTGGAGTCGCTGGACTCAGTGCTCGAATCCAGCGGCCCAGAAGTGGCCGCCGAAATCATGGAGCGGTTGCGGACCCACGCCGCGGTTGCGGGTATCGATTTGCCGTTCACGGCCAACACTCCGTACGCCAACACTATTCCCGCGCGGCTCGAACCGCTCTTTCCCGGCAATCAAGAGGTGGAGCGGCGCATCAAGAGCCTGATCCGCTGGAATGCGCTGGCCATGGTGGTGCGCGCGAATCGCGTCGAACACAATATCGGCGGGCACATTTCCACGTACGCTTCCGCCGCCACCCTTTACGAAGTGGGCTTCAACCATTTCTTCCGCGCGCGTTCCGCCGAATTTGAAGGCGACACCGTTTATTTCCAGGGTCACGCCGCGCCCGGAATCTATGCCCGCGCGTTTCTGGAAGGGCGGCTCAGTCCGCAGCAGCTGGAAAATTTTCGGCGGGAGCTAAAACCGGGCGGGGGATTGAGCTCCTATCCGCATCCCTGGCTGATGCCTGATTTTTGGGAATATCCCACGGTTTCGATGGGCTTGAGCCCGCTGATGGCGATTTATCAGGCGCGGTTTAACCGCTATCTCGAACATCGCGGACTGAAAACTCCCACCGACGCGAAGGTCTGGGCGTTTTTGGGCGACGGAGAAACCGACGAGCCGGAGTCTCTTGGCGCGATCACCTTGGCGTCGCGCGAAAAACTCGACAATCTAATTTTTGTAGTGAATTGCAATTTGCAACGGCTGGATGGTCCGGTGCGCGGCAACGGCCAGATTATTCAGGAGCTGGAGTCAGCGTTTCGCGGAGCGCGCTGGAACGTCATCAAAGTTTTGTGGGGCAGCGAGTGGGATCCCATCCTCGAGCGCGACACGGAAGGACTGCTCGTCAAGCGCATGGGCGAAATGGTTGACGGCGAATATCAAAAGCTGGTGGTTTCGTCTGGCGCGTATGTGCGCGAACGGTTCTTTGGCAGTGACCCACGGTTGCTGGCGCTGGTTGACCCGCTTCCGGATGAGGCGCTGCGGCGCCTGCGTCTTGGCGGACATGATCCGCGCAAAGTTTACGCGGCATACAAAGCCGCCATGGACCATCGCGGCGGACCGACGGTTATCCTCGCTCGCACAATTAAAGGTTACGGGCTGGGCGAAGCGGGCGAAGGCAAGAACATCACGCACCAGCAGAAAAAGCTCAACGAAGAAGAGCTGCGCGAGTTCCGTTCGCGTTTTGGCGTGCCTCTAAACGACAACGATTGTATCGAGGTGCCGTTCTATCGTCCGCCGGAAGATAGCGTTGAGCTGCAATATCTACGCGGCCGCCGCGAGTCGTTGGGTGGATACACTCCCAAGCGGGCGGTGCGCTCTAAGCCCATCGCCGCGGATCACGACGAACTATTTAAGGAATTTTTTGAGGGCAGCGACGGGCGTGAAGTTTCTACCACCATGGCTTTCGTCGGCATGCTGCGCAAAATGCTGCGCGATCCGGAAATCGGCAAGCTGATTGTGCCAATCGTTCCGGACGAAGCTCGCACCTTCGGTATGGAATCGCTTTTCCGCACCGTCGGAATTTATTCGAGCGTCGGTCAAAAATATGAACCGGTGGACGCCAGCACCCTGCTTTATTACAAGGAAGCGCAAGACGGGCAGATTCTCGAAGAGGGAATTACCGAAGCCGGCTCGGTGGCCAGCTTTATCGCCGCAGGTACGGCTTACGCGACGCACGGGATCAACACGATTCCGTTCTTTATCTACTACTCGATGTTCGGGTTCCAGCGCATCGCCGATTTCATCTGGGCTGCGGCCGATATGCGGGTCCGCGGATTCTTGCTCGGCGGCACTTCCGGGCGCACCACGCTTTCTGGAGAAGGCTTGCAGCATCAGGACGGAAACAGCCACATCTTGGCGCTGCCGGTTCCCAATTTGCGCGCGTACGATCCGGCCTTCGCCTACGAAATCGCAGTGATCATCCAGGACGGGATTCGCCGCATGTATAAGGACGGCGAGAATCTCTTCTATTACATCACCGTCATGAATGAGCCGTACGCCATGCCGGCCATGCCGCCTCCCGTGGAAAAAGTGAAAGAGGGAATTCTGCGCGGCATGTATCGCTTCCGCGCGGCGGTAAATAAAAAATCCAAGCTGCGAGCGCAACTCTTCGGCAGCGGAGCCATTCTGAACGAGGTGCTCCGGGCGCAGGAAATTCTGGAAACCAAGTACGGCGTCGCTGCCGACGTCTGGAGCGTCACCAGCTACAAGGAGCTTTACGTTGACGGCAACGAGTGCGAGCGCTGGAATCGGCTGCATCCAGGCTCGAAACCGAAAGTCCCGTATCTGACCGAACAGCTCGCCAAAACGGAAGGTGTATTGGTCGCCGCCAGCGATTACCTGAAATCTCTGCCGAGCATGGTGGACAAGTGGATGCCGCGCCGGCTATGCGTGCTGGGCACGGACGGCTTCGGCCGCAGCGAAAGCCGTACCGCGCTGCGCGACTTTTTCGAAGTCGATTCCCGATTCATTACCCTGGCAACGCTGCACGAACTTTTCCTGGAAGGGAAGATCGAGCGCAGCGTGGTGGATAAAGCCATCACCGAATTGGGCATCAACCCGGAGAAACTGAATCCGGTCATCTCGTAGCAGCTTTTACAAGGGCCGGGACTCCGTCCTGGCCCTTTTTTCTTTTATCCCGACCTGAGCCATGAACCCAATCCTGGCAATAGCGCTCGCCGTACTGCTATCCACTCAATCCAGTCCGTTGAGCGTTTCTCAAGGGACATTCCTGCAGCGACTTTCTTCCGCAGCCATAGAACGCACGCACCACACGGTTCGTTACGATCCTGCCTACGTGCGCATCCCGTATCCCAACGGGGATGTTCCTGCGAACACCGGGGTCTGTACCGACGAGGTAATTCGGGCCTATCGCGCACTGGGAATCGATTTACAAAAAGAACTCCATGAAGATTTGGTTGCCAATTTTTCCGCTTATCCGAATCAGCGCCGCTGGCAACTCGCGCACGCGGACACCAACATCGACCACCGCCGCGTTCCCAATTTAATGGTTTTCTTTACACGCAAAGGAGAGTCGCTACCCATCACGAGGCGTTCCGAGGATTACGGACCCGGAGATATTGTGACTTGGGATCTCGGCGGCAACGTCCCGCACATTGGTATCGTTGTGAATCAACTCAGCTCATCAGGCAGATATATGCTGGTGCACAACATCGGCGAAGGTCCTCGCGTGGAGGACGTATTGTTTTCGTGGCGGATTACCGGTCATTACCGCTATTTTGGGCCGGGGTCGTGATTGGCCAGAATTTCCGCTATTTTTATGCGGCCGGTGGCCAGATCCGCGACCAAGTTTCCGTTGGCTGCCAGGAAGTCGTACTGGCTTAGCTCGCGCGGTAGCACCCAGGCGATTTTCTCGAACGTCTTGCCGATCACTTCATCACTCTCAAGTTCCGTCGCGAAAAAACGTATCTCCAGCTCGTTCGCGTAGGTCGCATAGGTGTGCTTCACGCGGGCGAATTCCACGCTTCTGCGCAGCGTTGCGCCCAGTTCCTCGCTCAGTTCGCGTGCGAGCGCGGCTTCGGGTTGCTCGCCGGTTTCCACCTTACCGCCGGGAAATTCCCACTTAAGCGGAGAGGTGTCGCTGCTGCGCCGCTGCCCGATCAGCAGTCGGCGGTCTGCTCTTTCGATCACTGCCGCCACCACAATTTTGATCAACTCTGGGTTCCCTCGAAGGTTCGGGTCGTTCTATTTTCTACTCAGCCGTAGTTCCGTGCAGGATCCGCCAAAGCTCTTTAGCTCCCGCGATGAGGGGCGGTCCGGGAGTATTCAGCAAATCGTCGCGCAGCACAAATACCCTACGGTCGCGAATGGCGGGAACATTCTTCCATGCTGCGACGGAATATGCCCGTTGAACTTTGGCTCTCGTTCCGGTCGCCGCCCAAGCTAACACTATGACGTCAGGAACAGCGTCGGCGACTTCTGCGTCACTGACGCGCGCTCCAGGCTTTATCGCCATCTCTCCACCACACAGTTCCACCAGTTCCGACACCCAAGGAGGTGAACTAATGCGGGGGTTCGGCCACGCTTCGCAGTAAACGCGCACACGTCTCCGGGATTTATTCATGCGCGCAAGTCTTTTAGTTTTCGCGCCAATCGCCGCGAACTCTCGGCGCATCCGATTCATGACGCGCTCACCGGCGGCGGTCCGTCCGACGATACCCGCCAACATTCGCACATCGCGTTCCACGTCCGCCAGCGTCCGCGGATTCATCGCCAAAAAATTAACCGGATGCTCCAGCAATTTCGCAACGGTCTCTGCCTTGTACGGTACCGAGCCAATCACTAGTGTCGGGCGCAATCGCAGAATCTCTTCCACCGATCCCATGTGCCAGCAATCCCCAACGCGTGGTAGCGCCCCAACGTCAGCTACGTCGGCGCACCATTTGGTAACTCCTACTAGTGCGCCAGGCGCGCCTACAGCGCATAAGATCGATGTCGCGCTAGGCGCCAACGAAACAATTCGCATCCGTCTGTCCGTTCGCGTTTTCACTGCGGCAGCCAGCATATCAAACTAATTTTGTGCTTCACGAAGAGGTATTCTTAAGGAGCCGCGAGACTGCCTTGGTGGAGGATCAGTGAAAGCAATAGTCTTTGAAAAGCACGGCGCTCCAGACGTTCTGCAATACATGGACGTTCCTGCTCCGACCATCGGCCCCAACGAAGTTCTGGTTCGCGTAAAAGCCTGCGCACTGAACCATCTCGACCTTTGGGTTCGCCGCGGCTTGCCCGGAGTGCCCATTCCATTACCGCATATTCCGGGCAGCGACATCGCCGGAGACGTCGCCGAAGTTGGCTCCGCAGTCACCACGGTTCGCGCCGGACAGAAAGTGGTGCTGGCTCCCGGCGTAACTTGCGGGAAATGTCCGGCATGCATTTCTGGCCAGGATAATCGCTGCCGCAGTTTCACGAACTTGGGCTACATGATTGACGGCGGCTGCGCCGAATTTGTAAAAGTTCCCGAAGTAAACTGCCTGGCATTTCCGGAAAATCTCTCATACGAAGAAGCCGCCGCGATTCCGCTGGTTTTTCAAACCGCCTGGCACATGTTGCTAGTGCGCGCCGAACTGCAGCCCGGCGAAGACGTCTTGATTCTTGGGGCGGGAAGCGGCGTCGGCAGCGCCGCGATCCAGATTGCCAAGTTTTTCGGCGCGCGCGTAATCGCCACCGCGGGATCACCGGAAAAATTGGCGAGGGCCACGGAACTCGGAGCGGACCACGTCATCGACCACAAAACGCAAAAAATTCGCGACGAGGTTCGACGCATCACCAACAAGCGCGGCGTCGATGTAGTCTTCGAGCATGTGGGCACCGCAACCTGGGAAGACAGCCTGGCCAGCCTCGCCTATGCTGGACGCTTGGTCACCTGCGGCGCCACCACCGGCTACGACGCGAAACTCGATCTGCGCATCCTCTTTGTCAAGCAACTTTCCCTCCTCGGCTCGTACATGGGAACCAAGTCCGATCTTCACAGCGTGATGCGCTTGGTGGCGGCCGGCCGTTTTCACCCGGTCATCGACCGCATTTTCCCGCTGGTGGAAGCTGCCGCCGCCCACGCGTACCTAGAGTCCGGCGCGCAGTTCGGAAAAGTCGTGCTGACCGTCTAATCACCTGCGCGTAGTCCATACCCGCGAATTGGAAAACTTAGCCGCCAAGGTGGGACGCTTGGCTTCCTGCCTACCTGGCCGTACCCTCGACAAAACTTGCCTTCCGTAGTATTAAACAGACAAGTAGCACGTTGCGCTTCGAACTTCTAATTGATTACGGCAAAAATGAAGTTGTACAACAGCCTTATCCAGTTTTCTCAGGGGAGCCCATGCCTCAACCGCGAGAAACGCATCGTGCAGCCTGTCAGGAACCCCGGTCGCCGGCGAAAGAGCGGCCACACGCACTGCGAATCCGCCGAATCCGGGCGTTAACCTTAGCTGCAGTGCTGCTGCTCTGCCTGACCGCGGCCGTCCACCTCCGCGCGGACACCATCTCAGGCACTGTCAAGGATCCCTCCGGTGCGGTGGTCCCCGCGGCCCGTATCGAAATCACCGGCGGCAACTTGCCGCAAGCGCTGGTGCTCGCGTCCGATGCAACCGGCAAGTTTGTTGCGCCCAATCTGAATGCCGGAACCTATTCCATTCGGGTTTCGAAGGAAGGCTTCGACGACTTTGTTACGACGGTTGAGCTGCATGGCAGCGCGGAACTCCCGCTGAGCCTCACGATCAGCGCGCAAGTGAGCAGCGTCAGCGTGATGGATAAAAGCGCGGCCTTCGCGAATTCAGATCCCTACTATCGCTTTCTTCGCGACGAGAAATTAGCGGACACGTTCAAATGTTCAAACTTCACTTTGCCCATGGATGTCGGAACGTTTGAACTGAAATCTGGGACGTTAACGGTCCTGAACCTGGTCAACAAATTGGAAACCGGAGTGGTGTTCGTGGGTCAAGGGCACTTTACGCTGAAGCCCCTGACAACTTTGGACCAGAGCGAGCTGGTGCGACGCTCCGGGGAACCCACTGCGGAGGAGGATTTTACCGAAGTGGTCTTTCGCTTTTCGCCGGAACAGTTCTCCGTATTCACTGCCGCGCTCGGCGCTCAAACGGCGACGCCGCCCGAAGCCGCAACCGCCTTCCAGCGCTGGAAAGACAAAGTACGCCATCGCCATGAGGTCCCCGAGGGCATGACTGAAGAGCTCCTGGAGAGCGAAACGATCGACAATGTGGACGCGGACATCCTGGCGGCAATTTACAATCCGAAGCACCCACCTTTTTTTAACTCGTACATGCACGGCGCGCCGCACAAAGATCTGCGCTTTTTCTTGCGCACCCGCGTCGGCGCCCTGGAGCAAATCGATTCTCCCGAGGAAGTCGCGCTGATCAACTGCGATGGCAGCGCCGCCGACGATGGCATCTGGTATTCGCAGCATTTGAAGTCTGAGCTCGTGGGACACACCGCCAGCTCGCTACAAGACCGGCGGCTATTTGCCACCCGCAGCTACAACATCGAAACGGTAATCGCTAAAAATAACCATCTATTCAGCCGCGCTACAATCACTTTCGAGCCGCTTATACCCGGTGAACGCGTGCTTAAATTTTCGCTGTTGCCCAACCTGCGGGTCATTCGGGTATCCGGCCAGAATGGCCAGGATTTGCATTTCATTCAGGAAAATAGAAAAGAAGATGGGTCGTTCTATGCTGTTCTGGACACAGCCGTCGCGATGGGCCAAACCAGCTCCATCACGGTCGAGTACGGCGGCGACAAAGTTCTCTTCAACGCGGGCAACGGCAGCTATTACGTAGGGGCGCGCGATTCGTGGTATCCCAACCTCAACGGCTTCGGCGAAAAAGCGCTTTACGATCTGACGTACAAAGTCCCTCCGTCAAATATAGTAGTCAGCGTCGGCAAGCTCGAAGGACAAAGTAAGGAAGCCGGTTTCGCGGTATTTCACTGGAAGACCCCTTCGCCCGTTGCTGTCGCGGGCTTCAACTACGGGCAGTATCAAAAAATAGAAATGCCCGACAGCATCACTCACTACGATATTTCCGGCTACTACCTCGCGGACCTGCCGGACAGTCTGCACGCTTATCAAAGCAGCGCATTGAGCGGCATGTCGCCGATCTCCATGACCAAATACGCGCTCGAACAGACCCGCGCCCAGATGCAATTGTGCACGTTGTATTTTGGCAGAGCTCCCTACGACAGCGTGTACGTCACGGAGCAACCCAATTTTGCCTTCGGGCAATCGTGGCCGAATTTGGTGTACCTGCCCATCTCTGCGTACATGGACTCCACGCAGCGCTGGCTGTTGTTTGGCCAGATCAACGCAAAATTCACAGGGTTCGTGCAGGAAGTCACCCCGCATGAAGTTGCCCATCAGTGGTTTGGTCATAGCGTTGGCTGGGCTTCGTATCACGACCAGTGGCTTTCCGAAGGCTTTGCGGAATTCGCCGCAGCCCTGTTTCTGCAGCAAGCCGTGGGGCCAAAGTGGCAGAAAGACTACATCGAATTCTGGGACCGTCAGCAGAAACGCATTCTCGAGAAAAATGCCTTTGGCATTTCGCCCAACGACGCTGGGCCCCTATGGCTGGGGATCCGGCTGATCTCTCCGCACTCGGAAAACGCCTACCAGGGCGTCACCTATTCCAAGGGAGCTTATGTTTTATCCATGATCCGCTCCATGATGCGCGCGGATCCTGGAACACCCGGTGATCCAGACCAGGCTTTCATGGACATGATGCATGACTTTATGGACACCCACCACAACACCCCTGCCTCCACCGAATCCTTCAAGGCCGTGGTGGAAAAGCACATGACCCCAAAAATGGACCTGCAGAAAAACGGCCGGCTGGACTGGTTTTTTCACGAGTGGGTGATGGGCACACAGGTTCCGCGCTATCTCCTGAAATATGACGTGAAACCGGCCGAAGGCGGGCAATTCCGAGTTCAGGTCGAAATCACCCAGAGCGACGTGGATCAGAATTTCGCCATGTTCGTGCCGGTCTATGGCGACTTTGGGCAGGGCATGATGCGACTCGCTCAGGTGGCCGTAGCCGGGAATACCACGCGTACCGTGAGTTTTCTTCTGGATCGCGCGCCCAAAAAAGTTGTACTGAACGCCTATAAAGACATCTTGGAACGTTGAAGTCTGGCGATAGCTGTTTCTCGCGTTCGCGACCCACATCTCCCAAGCGTGTCCTACCTGGTTGGTCATCCCACCCAACCCCGTAGACCTTGACCACGATTTTCTTCGCTACCACACCACCATCGCGCTATAAAATGTAAGCGATCGAATGTGACGCGGCTGCGCTGGCGATGTTTCGCGGAGGACGAAGTATGGATTTTACGCGACGAAAAATTCTCGCGGGGTTAGGTGTAACAGGTGTGGGCGCGTTATTCCCGCCACTGCTGCAAAAAATTGCGGCGGCATCGCCAGCTCCGGAAACGGTCGCAGCCAGTTGCCCATTCAGGCTCGCGGTGATCAACGACGAAATTACCCAGGACTTCGAGAAGGCCTGTCAGATCGTTGCCGGCGAGTTTGGATTGCAGTGGATTGAGCTGCGCTCGATGTGGAACAAAAACGTCACTGAGCTGAACGAAAAGGAATTACAGGATGCGCTGAAAATTCTCGCCGCACACCAGCTGCGCGTTACCGACATCGCCAGCCCACTCTTTAAAACCGATTGGCCGGGTGCTCCTCGCTCCTCACAGAGCGAAACCCGGGACCAATTCCATGCCAACGTAGACCCCGACGCGCAAGAGAAACTTCTCGAGCACTGCATTGCACTGGCGAAATTGTTCCGCACCGATCGCATTCGCTGTTTTGATTTCTGGCGGCTCGATGATCAGCAACCCTATCGCGCGGCAATCAATACCAAGCTGCAGCAAGCCGCGCAGCGCTGCGCCAAGGAAAACCTGATTCTGTTGCTGGAGAATGAAATGTCCTGCAACACTGCCACTGGAGAAGAGTCCGCGGCCGTTCTCAAAGCCATCCCTGAAAAAAACTTCATGTTGAACTGGGATCCCGGCAACGCCGCGGCTATCGGCAGTACGCCGTACCCGGATGGCTATCAGCTCTTGCCCAAAGAACGCATCGGACACTGCCATTGCAAAGATGTGGTGCGCAAGCCCGACCACAAATATGATTGGGCGGCGGTCGGCGCCGGTTCTGTCGATTGGGTTGGGCAATTGCAGGCTTTACAGCGCGACGGCTTCCACTACGCGCTAAGCCTCGAAACCCATTGGCAGGGCGCAGGCACGTCCGAGGCTTCCACTCGGGTCAGCATGGACGGTCTCAAGAAAGCTTTGGCCGCGGCTGGAATTGTCTGCTGGGCGAAATAATGCCCGCAAACAATGGCCAACAAATAATGGCCGACAAATAATGGTTAACAAATAATGGTTAACAAAGGAAACGTATGCTGACGCGACGGAAATTTATTGACGGGCTGGCAGTCGGTGCCGCAGGACTGGCGATGGCCACTACCGCCAAGAGCTACAGCCAGATCCTCGGCGCCAACGATCGCCTCAACTTCGCGGTGGCCGGTCTCAACAGTCGCGGCTACGCGCATCTCGCTTCGCTGAAGGCGAATAAGAAAGCTGCCCGCATTACCCATGTTTGCGATGTCGACGGCGTGATCCTTAAAAAGTTTGCCGATAAAACGCAGCAGGAAATGGGCGAAGCTCCCGCAGCTGAAAAGGATTTCCGCAAAATTCTCGAGCTGAAGAGTGTGGACGCCATCACCATCGCCACTCCCGACCACTGGCACACCCCGATGGCCATCGACGCCTTGCAGGCCGGAAAGCACGTTTACTTGGAAAAGCCCTGCAGCCACAATCCGGCGGAAGGCGCGTTGCTCATCGCGGCCCAGCAGAAGTATCAAAAGCTGGTGCAAATGGGCACGCAGCAGCGCTCTTCGCCGCACACCATCGAGATCGTAGACAAAATTCATCACGGGCTCATCGGCAAACCGTATTACGCGAAAGCCTGGTACAGCAATACTCGCAAGTCCATCGGCACCGGCCGGGAAGTTGCCGTTCCGCCGCAGCTCGATTGGGATTTGTGGCAAGGGCCCGCGCCGCGGCGCCCGTACAAAGATAATTTGCACCCCTACAACTGGCACTGGTTCAAAATTTATGGCACGGGGGAATCGCTCAACAACGGAACCCATGAGGTGGACGTCTGCCGTTGGGCGCTCGGTGTCGACTATCCGAAGCGCGTCACCTCTTCCGGCGGGCGATACCAGTTCAAGGACGATTGGCAGTTCTACGACACGCTGGTCACCAGCTTTGAATACGACGACGCGCTGCTTTCCTGGGAAGGGAAGAGCTGCCAGGGCATGAAGTTTTACGGCCGGGATCGCGGCGCAGCCATTATGGGGACTGCCGGCACAGTGTTGGTGGATCGCGACGGCTACGAGATTTACGATTTGGCCGGAAACAAGAAGAGTGAGTTTAAGGCCGGCGGGGCCACTTCATCAGCGGATCTGGTCGGCAGCGATTCGATGACCGATTTGCACTTTGCCAACTTCATCGCCGGCATCCGCAAAGGCGAGAAACTCAACGCTCCCATAACCGTGGGAAACGTCGCCGTCACCATGCTGCAACTTTCCAACATCGCCTGGGAAGTGAATCGCGAACTGCAACTCGACACCACCGATGGAAAAATTCAAGCCGATCCGGAAGCAATGAAGCTTTGGACGCGCGACTATGAACCCGGCTGGGCCCCGCACATTTAAGGAGCAGCAGTGCCAATGAAGAAAATCCTAACCCGCCGCGATTTCGTTTGTTCCGGCGCGCTCTCAGCTGGAATGCTGGTTTCTACGCGCAAACTTTTCGCGTTCTCTGCGCAATCGCCCAGCGCCGATGCCGCTCTGCCAGTGCGCCTGGGCGTCGCCAGCTATACCTTTCGCAATTTCACCCGCGCGCAGATGATCGTCTTCATGAAGCAGTTGCAAGTCTTCGCGCTGAATGCCAAGGACGTCAAAGATCATCTCCCCATGGACCCGCTGGAAGAAAAAGCCGCTTTGGCTGACTATGCCGCCGCCGGCATTTCGCTGCACGCCGCGGGAGTCATTTATTTCGAAAAAGATGACGACGCGGATATCCGCGGCAAGTTTGAGTATTGCAAACGCGCGGGCGTTAACGTGCTCGTAGCCGGAGTCTTAAAGCCGGAGATTTTGCCCCGCATCGAAAAGGTCGTAAAGGAGTACGACATCCGCTTCGCGATCCATAATCACGGCCCGGAAGATAAAGTCTTTCCCTCGCCGCTAACGGTATTAAAAGCGGTGGACGGCATGGATCCGCGCATGGGTTGCTGCATCGATGTGGGGCACACCGCCCGAACCGGCACGGACGTGGTGCAAGCCATTCACGCGGCCGGCCCCCGGCTTTTCAACGTCCACTTCAAAGACCTGACCGACGCGCGCGACAAAGAAAGCCAGGTTGCCGTGGGAGCCGGAGTTCTCCCCATCAGCAAAATGTTCGAAGCCTTAATCGCCACAAAATACCAGGGTTTTGTCGACCTGGAATACGAAGTTCATCCCGACGATCCCATGCCTGGAGTCACAGCCAGTTTTAACTCCATGCGCGGTATTCTGTCGAAAATTGCCAAATGAGTCTGCCAAATCTTCTAACCCGGCTGGTAGATATTTCTTGGTAAGGAAAATCCACAAAAACCCAACCCGTCTTCGTGCGTTCATCAAACTCGCATTGACAACGCAGCGATAACCCCACACACTACCCCGCATGCGAATACCTCTCCTAGCCGTCGTAGCGCTCGCCGTCACTCCTTTTGCAACGCAAGCCCAAGCTCCCGTTTTCAAAATCGATAAAGCGGGAAGCTCCGTGAAATTTAGCGTCAAAGCCTCGGTGGCCATCGATGGCACCTTCCAGAAGTGGACCGCGGGCATGGTGTTCTCTTCGGCCAAACTGTCGAGCGCCGTTCTGGACATCAAAATTGAAGCCGACAGCATCGACACCGGCAGCGGCATGAAAGACGACAAATTGAAGGGCAAAGATTTCTTCGACGTGAAAGACGATCCCTATATAACATTTCACTCTACGAAAATTGTCTCGACCGGCCCAAACACTTTTGAAGTCGACGGCGACTTTACGATCCGCGGAGTAAGTAAACCAGAGAAGTTGACTTTCGCAGTTGAAGGGGCTGGCACCGGCACCGGCACCATCACCGGTACCATGACCTTTAATCGCAAGGATTACGGCATGACCAAGGGCATTCCGTTCGTCAAGATCGCCGATAGCGTGGAAGTGACCGTCGACTTAAAAGCCACGCGCACCAGTGGCCCGGCGGTCGACCTCAAGAACTAAGCTTGCGCAACAAAGAACCAGCTACAAAGAACGGCGCAGTCTCAAAAATCTCGAGGCTGCGCCGTTCGTCTTAGCGCCGATGTTTTTGTTCGCCAGCTACTTCGCGCGTTCAACCGCCGGCGATTTCCAGGCGCCATCGAGTAACGCCGCCTTCGGCAAGTAGTAACGCATCGCCAGCATGAACGGACCATTCGGTGCCGGCAGCCAGTTCGCCTCCAGATCGGGACCGGGCGAGTCCGCCTGAATGTAAATAGTCAGCCCGCCGGCCGCATCCAGTTTCAAATTCGGCAGCATCGGAGCGTTGATCAGGTAGCGATTAATCGGATTCTTCACCAGCAATTGCTGTGGCAAGTTGTACATGGTCAGGGACCAAAACGCATTCACCGGAGGAAACTGGCCCTTCGCAAAGTGCAGGGTGTATTTGGCTTTCGAGCCGTCCAGTGCCTGCCCGCTCGAGTCTTTTTCGTAGATGGGATATTGCGCTTCTTCTTTCGAGTTCGCCCCGATCCCCATCTGTGCGCCCGTAGCGCGGGCCACATAGTCGTTCTTTAAAAAAGCTCGAGTGCCGAAGAGATCGTCCATCTTTCCATGGGTAGCCTCGCGGCGCGCGTCGATAACCTTTTGCCCGGCGGCCATGCCAGCCTCGAAAGCGGCTTTGGTTTCCGGTGACAATCCCGCGACATCAAATGTCTTGCCTGGCGCGATGCCAATCTCCGCAAATTTCGCCCGCATAGCCTTCTCGCTGGCCGGCGCCGGACAGAATTGCAAGACAAAGTTCAGCACATTGAAAAAATCCAGCGAAGTCTTCATTTCCGCCGGAAGCACCGGCTTCACCCAGTCAACGGAGGCTGCAGCAGGCGGCGCCGGCTTGCCGAGAAATGCGGAAAGCGTTTGCACTTTGTACTCGGACTGAATTTTCTTCACGTTATCGAGATCCGCTGGATTGAAGAGCTGTGTGCGTCCGACTACGCTCACCAGTTCCGTCTCCGAATGAATCACTTTCGTGATCCCTTTCGGAGTTTCGCCCTTCCAGTTTGGTCCCACCACCAGGAAGTTCCCGCCGCCATTTCCCGTTGTTCGCGTGCCAATGTAATCGAAATTAAATGTGTACAGGTCCAGCATCTGGAAAACAAAATAGCGGTTCTTTTCGATCGCTGGAACGGTGATCACCACCGGTTCTGCGCGCAGGTCCAGGCCGAGGAAGGTATATGGCGTGTCCGAGTTCGGCGTAACGAACGCGGTATCCTCGGGCGTAAATACTCGCGCGAAGTTCAGTATCGAATTGAACGGCCCTTTATACTGCGGATTGCTTGTGTCAATCGAAAATGCATACATCGTCAAATACTCGTCGACGATCGGAAATCCGTAGATATACGCTTCCTTGGCGATTGCCTGCGTCTGCGCCGCGCTAAGTTTATTTTGTGCAACAGTCATTTGCCCATCTGCAAAAAAGAGAAATGCCAGCAGCGCAGCGACGAAATTTCTGCGATTGACCATGAGAACCTCTCCGGAAATCTAGCACACACAATTTGCTTGAAATGCGCGCGGCGGCCGAAACGCCAGCTACTTCGCGCTCACCGGCTGCATCGGTGGTTTCTTCCACGTTCCATTCTGTATGCTTTCGCCCGGCATATACACCCGCAAAATCCCATAGAACGGCCCGTCCGGCGCCGGCAGCCAATTTGTCTGAACAGCAGCTCCCGGGGGGCTCTTCTGAACGTACAGCGTCAGCCCGCCGTCCTTGCCGTATTTAAACGCCTTCAGCATCGTGGAGTTCAGCAAATAGCGATGCAGCGGATTCGCCACCAACAATTGCGATTTCCCGTCGTACATCGTCAGCGACCAAAAAGCCTTGGCGTCCGGCAAGTCTCCCTTCGCAAAATGCATCGTGTAATTATTGGCCGAAGCATTCAACGGTTTCCCGTCAGCGTCCACAAAGTAGGCCAAATAAATTGCTTCAGCCCCAGAATTTCCATAGAGACCCAGCTTCGCTCCGGCATAACGATACAGATAGTTTCCTTTCATCGCTTCCCGCGTCCCAAACATTTGCCCGCTGGAGATTTGTTCGGTATTAATCTTCTGCATCACCCCTTCCAGCTCTTTTTGCGCGTCGGCGATCCCCGCCAGAATCGCCTTCTGATCGTCGGCAGGGAATTTCGCCATATCGAACACGTCCCCGGCTCCCACGTTGATTTTCCCGAAGCGCTCCATCAGCTGTTTTTCCACTGGATTTGTAGGGCAGAATTGCAGCAGAAAATTAACGTACTTGAACATCGTCGGCGAAGTGGTCATGTCTTCCGCGGGCGCAACCCAAGCCACCGTTGGAGCTTCAGCTGGCGCAGCCTGCCCCAAAAATTTGCTCAGCGGTTCCGCGTTGTAGCCATCCTGAATCGCCTTCACCTTTGGCAAATCCGCCGGACTAAACAACTGCGTGCGGAACAGTACGTACGCAAACTGCGTCTCGCAATGAATCACTTCGCTGACGCCCTTTGGTGTTTCGCCCGTCCACCCGGGTCCGGCGATCAAATACTTTCCGCCGTCATTGCCGTGCGTCCGGGTGCCCAGATACGCAAAGTTAAAGGTGTAAAGGTCGATGAGCTGCGCCGTGTAGTAACGCGCTTTTTCGATCTTCGGCATCGTCACCACAATGGGTTCCGCTCTCAGATCCAGCCACAAGAACGAATACGGCGTATCCGAATTCGGCGTCACTACAAATTTGTCGTCCGGAGTGGCCACCCCTTTCGAACGCGCCAACTGGTTGAAAGGCGCGCGATAATCCTTGTCCTTGGTGTCGATCGCCTGCTTGTACATCGTCTGGTAATTGGCCACCAGTGGAAAGCCGTAGACGTAAGCATCCTTGGCAATTTGCCGCGCCTCATCTTGCGCCACCGCCGAATGCGCGCCTCCGGAATCAGGAGCAGGCGTGGAGTTGCATGCGACGAAAACCATCGCCAGCAAAAGGACGAAGAAGGGAAGCAGCAGCAATTTCGATCTTTCAAGACTCATTCTATTCCTCGCGTTTTTCAGTGGGTTCTTCCAACATCCGACATCGTGACCCGCTAAATTGAATTGTTCGCAACGGCGATGGGCGTCTACCGGGGAATCGATTCTAGTCCAATGTTGCTGTGCCTCGCTCCCCTAATTTGTCTCCGTCGCAACTCTATGCGAAACTACCTCAGACGAGGCCCCATGAGCATTTCCTTAGGCAAACACGTCACACTCACCAAGCCCGAAGATTTCGGCAGCCTGCTGGAAGACGAAGGCATCATCTTCACCACGCTGGATAAGGCCGTGAATTGGGCTCGCCGCAGCTCGATCTGGCCACTCGGCTTCGGCTTGGCGTGCTGCGCCATCGAAATGATGTCCATGGCCGCTGCGCGCTTTGACGTTTCCCGCTTCGGCGCGGAAGTTTTTCGCCCCAGCCCGCGTCAAGCCGACTTAATGATCGTCGCCGGCCGCCTCTCGCAAAAGATGGCCCCGGTCGTCCGCCAGCTCTACGATCAAATGCCTGAACCCAAGTGGGTCATCTCCATGGGCGCTTGCGCTACCAGCGGCGGCGTCTTCAACAATTACGCCATCGTGCAAGGCTGCAACCAGGTCATCCCCGTGGACGTGTATGTTCCGGGCTGCCCGCCGCGCCCCGAAGCCTTGCTCTACTCGATCCTGCAACTCCAGAAAAAAATCGACAACGAAAAGGGCTCGTTCAAGCGCGCCCTAAACATCGGCCAATCCAAGTCCCTAGCCGAGCCCAGCCAAGGCCGCTAGTCGGCTCACCTTCCGCTTAATACGCAAAACAGTCGTTCAAAACGGACCCTTAAAACAGACCCTTAAAACAGACCCTTAAAACAGACCCTTAAAACAGACCCTTAAAACAGACCCTTAAAACAGACCCTTAAAACAGACCCTTAAGACGGACCCCTAAAACGGTCCGTTAAAATTGTCATCCCGAGCGCAGCGCTTGCCCGCCGTAGGAGGGAGGGATCTGCTTTCTTACGTCGCGCCCAGGCTCGTGCGTCCGCCTCGCTTCACAAAACCGCCCCAGTCCGTGCCAACTTCAGCTACTTCGCTTCCGCCACGTTCGTCTCACCCTTCTCCCCGTCGCCCTTACTTGCCCCACCCTCGCCGTCCATCGCCTTCAGCATCGCCGCATAATACGGCGCGATAAACTGCGCCACATCCTCCGGCTTTGCATCCCCCACCTTTGCATGACTCATCATCAAGTGCTGCATCGAAGTATCCGCGGTGAACAATGTCTGCACCAAAATTGCGGCCGCCGCTTCTTTTGACATATACATTCCTCCACGACAGATGGATGCCCGCCAGCCACCTTTTGTTTCGTTATTTGCTCTTTACCGGCGACTTGTCGAGGAAGGGTATCGCTCCAACCTTTTCTTTCCTTCCAGCCCAGCCTATGCTGTGCGTATGCGAACCCTAAATTCCTTGCCGGCGTTGCTGCTGTGTGCGCTGTTCGCACCAGCCGTCGCATACTCCGCGCCGTCTAAACCAGACGCACCATCCGGCTATGTTCTAGTCTGGAGCGACGAATTCAATTTCCCCGACGGCACCACTCCCGATCCCGCGAAATGGACCTACGACCTCGGCGGCGATGGCTGGGGCAACCACGAACTCGAGTACTACACCAACAATCCACAAAACGCCCAAATCAAATCCGGCAATCTGGTAATCACCGCGCAAAAAGAAATCACCAAGCCTGAAAAAGGCGAAACTCGCGAGTACACCTCCGCCCGCATCAAAACGCAAAATCTTTTCGCCCAAACTTACGGCCGTTTTGAAGCCCGCATAAAAATTCCCAGAGGGGAAGGGATGTGGCCCGCGTTTTGGATGCTCGGCGACGATATCGCCACGGTTGGCTGGCCCGAATGCGGCGAAATCGACATCATGGAGAATATTGGCAAGGAGCCTACTGCCGTCCACGCCTCGCTGCACGGCCCCGCGGCTCCCAGCGCAGAACCCGCCAACAAAAAAGTCACTGCCGACCTGACCTCAAAATTCTCGTTACCCAACAATCCCAATCTCTCGGATGACTTCCACCTCTACGCCGTCGAGTGGGATCCGCAAACCATCCGCTTCTTCATCGACCAAAACAACTACGCCACCTTCACGCGCAGCCAATGGCCGCAAAACGCTCCGTGGCCCTTCGATCACAAATTCTTCCTCATCTTAAATCTAGCAGTAGGCGGCGATTGGCCCGGGCCACCGGACGCCAGTACTGTCTTCCCCAAAGAACTGCTCGTCGACTATGTTCGCGTCTATGCCCGTAAGCCAGACGTCTCCGCGCCGACACCAAAATAATCGCTGGACAGAATCGCCCGCGGTGTCGGCTTGCTGCGGAACAGCAACCTTTTATTGACACTCAGCTTATTGACACTCTGCGCTGCCGATTGCACAATCTCGCAACGCACTGCGCGCTGCATCGCGGCTCGTTCATCCTGCAGTACGCGCCACAGTTCGCGTCACATCGGAGCGTTTTATGACCGTTACTGCAGAAGCCGACCGCAATTTTCTTCGCCACACCTTAGCCACCGTCGCCTATCGCGGCGCCAAACCGCTTCGCGACGCTCCGGCGGACTTCGCCAATTTTCCCATTCCCAACTCTCCCCGTACTCCGCTAAAAATTCTGGCCCATATCGGGGACCTCTTTGAGTGGGCGCTATCCATAGCCAGCGGAAAGCAAGTCTGGCGGGATTCCACTCCGCAATCCTGGCACGCCGAAGTCGACCGCTTCTTCCTCACCATAAAAGCCCTCGATGACTACCTAGCGTCCGCCGCCCCGCTCCACGAGACTCCCGAGAAACTCTTCCAGGGTCCCGTAGCCGATGCCCTAAGCCACATCGGCCAACTGACGATGCTCCGCCGGATCTCCGGCCAGCCGATGAAATCCGAAAACTACCACCAGGCCAATATCAGTTGCGGCCAGGTAGGCCCCGACCAACCCAAGCCCCGCCGCGAATTCGACTAACCCATCCCCGCACTCTGACTACACGCGGCGCGCAGCATGCTGCGCCACTACAAAGGCGAGAGCGAAGAAAAAACCGAGCCGGACTGAAAGTCCTGCGCCCACACGGGCAAAAGCGGAGCGAGATGGAAGGTGCGGCCCGGGCAAGCTGGGGCGCAGCATGCTGCGCCCCTACAAAGGCAAAGGCAAAGAGGCAAAAACAGAGGCAACGGCAACAGCAAGGGCAACGGCATTCGAAATCGGGTTGTAGTAGTACCACCTGGAAATCGGTACTGGACACGGTTCTGAGCCATATGTTTAACTCCCCGCATAACTGCTGACAGGGCGCCCGCCTTTTGGTGGTTTCACCTCTTGTAGACTGTCGGAGGAACCTTGAAGAGACTCGCATTGTTGTTCGTTTGGTGTGTGGTTTTGTGCCCCATGGCGCGGAGCACCTCGCTCTGTACAACTGGCACTTTGGCTTCCTACGAATCGCTAGGCGCTGGTGGGTGCACCATCGGCACCGATCTGTTCTCGTCGTTCGCCAACGTCTCCGGAACGTTCGGCGCCACGGAACTCGATCCCACACTCGTCTCCATCACCCCGTCCGGCGGAGCGAGCGATCCGGAGTTGATCTTCAGCGTGTCGTCCAGCGCCGTCGCATCGGATTTGTTTGAAACCATTTTCACGTACGAGCTGAGCAACAGGATCTTTTTGCAAAGCACCATTTCTCTGGCTAACTCCTCGGAAACCGTCGACGGCGCGGTTACCGACATCCAAAACCTCTGCGCGGGCGGATTGTTCGGCCCCGATGGCGTAGACGGCTGCACGGGCAATCCCTTGGCCCTGCTGACACTAGATGGCACCCAAAACTCCGACAATACTTCGCTCGGCTCCGTCAGCTCCGTAGCCGTAACCGATGACTTTACCGTTGATGGCGGCACCGCCGGCACCGCCTCCGGCGGCAAATTCACGGATGCCTTCACCGCGCAGCCCTCCGTCACCACTCCCGAGCCCGCCAACACGTGGCCACTCGCCATCTTGGTCGTCTTACTCTTCTTGGGCCTGCAAGCACAGCTCCGCTACAAAAAATCCTAATCACTTTACTGTCCTGAGGGGAAGGAATCCATGAATCGAATTCGCGTATTTACGAGTGCACTTCTAGCCGCAGTCCTAGCTTTCGCCCCTGCCGTCATGGCTGGCGACCATCGCGACGCACCCGCTACGGCTCTGGATCATCCCGCCAATATTACCGGGTTCTTCGCCTTCGTCAGCTACGACGATCCCACCAAAGTAACTTTCATCATGAACATCGATCCCTTCCTCGAGCCCGGCAACGGTCCTCTGTACTTTCCATTCGATCCCGGCGTTCAGTACTCCATCAACATCGACAATAACAACGACGCTCTGGCCGATATTTCCTTCCAATTCCAGTTCACCACGGAAGTTCGCGTTCCGGGCGTTTACAACGGCTTCGCGGGCGCCGGCGCTGGCATCAATGCTCCGGCAAACTCCCCCGCGCCCGTTGCCCCCGGCACACCGATCGTACCGCCAGCCATCACTGAGCTGGACGGCGCGGGCGCCGCGGGCTTGAATTTGCGTCAACACTACACCGTGACCATGGTGAAGGGCGGGGTGCCCACCTCGCTCACCAATGAAGCCGGCACCACCCTCTTCGCGGTGCCCACCAACGTTGGTCCGCGCACCATGCCGAATTACCCCGCGCTCGCCGCACAGGGGATTTACACCCTCACCGATGGTATTCGCGTCTTTGCCGGAACCACCGACGAACCGTACTACGCGGACGCAGGAGCACAGTTCGACACCTACAATTTCCGTACTGCAGCCGGCGGCGGTGTTCTCTCGGCAGCGGCGGACGCCGACGATCACACCAACACCGCTTCTGACTATTTCTCCGGCTACAACGTCAACACCATCGCCATCGAGGTTCCTATCACCATGCTCACCAGCACGGGAACCCTCCTGCCCGCCACTTCGGTCAATGCGCTACGATCGGCGCGTGGGCCGCCACGGCCCGCCCGCGCATCCTCACGCGCCGCGCCCCGCTTCCCAGCATTACCAGTGGCAGCGACTCGCAAATCGATCGGCTCGGCAATCCCCTCATCAACACCTTCATTATCGGGCTCGGTTCCAAGGATCTCTGGAGCATGAGCCAGCCTGCGAACGATTCGCAATTCGCATCTTTTTACCTTGACCCTTTGTTTACCCGCGTTTTGAACTCCATCTACGGCATCGCTATTCCCACACCCCCGCGTACCGACTTGCTTCCCTTGCTCACGTATGCTCCGCCCATCGCCGCTCCCGGAACCACCGCCGGTCCCATCGCCGACCTCCTTCGCCTCAATACCGGCGTGGGACCCACGCCCGAGGGCAGCCGCAAACGTCTCGGCCTCTTGGCCGGCGACGCCGCCGGTTTCCCCAACGGTCGCAGAGTTTCCGACGATGTGACCGACGTAATATACCGGGCGTTGTCGGGGATTCTAGCGGGCCCGCAGTTCAACTACCGCTTGGGCGACGGAGTAAACACCAACGACGTTCCCTACCAGGAAACCTTCCCCTACGTAGCCTGGGCGCAGAGCGGCCGCCAACGCCGTCACATCGATCCCGGCGAAGCGGGTTGCACCATGAGCGCAGGCGCTGGCTGCCCCACCAACTAAATCACCCCGCTTCACTGGAGAGCACGAGCTTATCAAGGTGGGTTAGTACCTTATAGGTACTTCGTTTGAATGAAAGTGGTCTCGACAGCGAGCTACAGAAATCGGAAAACGGCCCGTCTGTCCCCCCGATGTTGTGGCGGAGCTCTTCCAAATTGTTCATGACGTTGGAAGCGATTTTCTCCTCCAGAAGCTTATCCCAGCGTGGAAACACAAGAATGTAGGGGCCGCTATAATCGCACCTAGTGCACTTTTTGGGTCGCCACGCCCCGTGCTTTCACTCCAGAGGCGGTACGTCAGGAGAATACCAACGGAGGCTAGCAAGAGTAATATGGTTCCTGTCAGTTTGCGCGGTACAGGCATGTTGACGTGGCCTCATTGTCGGGGCGATGTTATCACGGCAGCAAGTATCTTGTGATACTGTGCGGCCGCGGCTCCAGCCGCCGAGGGACGACAATAACGATGGAGCAGAGCAGAGGATACGGCACAATTAAGTTCTTCCAGGACTTAGACTTTTGGCGTGCATAGAAGCTGTAAGCGGGCACCCACGGCAAACGCATGTTTATCAATTCACGTCTCGTCCATCTTCTTTTCGTGCCCTTGCTGTGCGCCGCTGCAGTCGCGGCTAAACAGGACCCAAACCTTACCGAGCCTAGCAGCGGTCCAATCCACCCGGACGCAAGCGATCAGTCTTACTATGCGAATGCTCACCCGTACGTTGATCTGCCGCTGGCGCAACTGGTCGAACGCATCCCGGAACTGAAAGCCCTAAGGCCTGCGCAAAATCAGCAAGAGCTACCAATGATCCTGCAGAAGATGGGACAGCGCGTGGACGATTTCGTCCGGGACATTGTTGACCTCATCGCTCACGAAGAAATGACCCAAGAGAGACTGAATGCAAAGGGCAAAATTCAAGCGCAAGAGCGCGTTCAAGATAACTATTTGATCCTCCATCACGGCTATGCATGGGGGGCAAGCTCGGAATATCGAATGGACGAAAAGGGGAATCAACTGCCGGGGCCAGTCGGCCCGGAGAAGGGGTATCTGGCCACCTCCGGATACGCATTAGGCTGTATTAGTTTTTCTACGGTCGCACAGTCACAGTCCAGGTTCCGCTATCTCGGCGAGGAGATGATGGACTCGCGAGAGACCTATGTATTGGGGTTTGCTCAAAAACCGGGGGAGGCTACTTTTGTGGTCACCATGAGGGGAACCGGCGGGTCGGATGTGGACATGCTGACGCAAGGAATCTTGTGGGTGGACAAGAATAATTTCCAAATCATCCGAATGCGGAGCGATCTGCTCGCACCGAACAGTGAAATTCGACTCGATCAGCTGACGACGGATGTGAGGTTCGGCGAAGTGCACCTTCAGGACCTTCCAAATCCTCTATGGCTGCCCATCGACGTAGGTGTATCGATGGAAATTGACAAGCAAAGATTCCATAACGTCCATCACTATACAAACTATCGACGCTATCGAGTGTCCGTCAAGATTGGAGCCCGAAATAACCTCAGCGACCTGAGGTCTCGTTCAACTCCTGATCCACGCGCTTACCCATAAGTAGGCTCAAAGATCGGAATCAAAGAAGAGGTGAAGAAAAACACTGAAGAAAAAACAAACCCGCCCTCACAAACCCGAGGACGGGGCACCCAAAACCGTTCCAGCGGCCTACGCCGTGCCGCCCGGCCAAGAACGTTACGATGTACAATCTGGAGCCATGAAAATATTGACCGCATTATTTGTTTGCAGCCTTTTATGCGAGCCTTGTCTGCCACAGATGGAAAGTAAAATGGACTGGGGCGAAAAGTTCAATTCGACTGGGGCGACTCTCGCAGTGAAGGAGCTTGGGAGAAGTCGGGTCAACGGACAGACAATCGTTACGTACAACTTGTTTGTTTCAGGACTTCCTAGAGATGCCGAGTACACCTTGTGGACTAAATTGGTCGGCGGCAATCCTCAGGCCGTTGCGGACGCATTCATAAACAAAGATGGGCTCGTAGTCAACGTGCTGTCGGATCCTGCACACAACGTCGCCGAAGACCCCATTAACGTGAGAGTGGTTGCCGGTCTTGGTGAACCGAAGCAATTCGCCGTGGTCGCAAATGATGGCCGTTATCGCGTATTTGGAGAAGTCGTTCCGTTTCCCATCGAGAAAACTGACGGTCCGTGTAGCATTTCGGCCACCATGACGGGAGCGAACTACCAGTCAGTCTTTGTCGTGGTGACCGGATTGCAACCGAAAGAAGAATTCCAAACTATCCAGCAGTCGGGCAACGAAGGCGGATCTAGCAAGGCAACGGCGGCCGCAGACGGTTCCTTCAGATCGGTACTTTTCCCTTTTGTGAAAGGGCAACCCTCAGGAACGCTTAGATTTAAAGTCAATGCAAAAGCGTGCGCTGTTGATTTCCAATTGCCGTGGGGACAGGGTAGTTACGCCATTCAATAAATATTTGGCGCCTCCGCTGAAAATGGGAAACTCTCGTCTCGCTCTGCTCTTGCTCGCGTAGGTGCCGGACTTTCAGTCCGGCCTAGTCGTAGGGCTGATGGAGGTCTAATGAATAGCGCCTCAGTTTCCAATTACTCCTCTCATCAACAGCTACCCTGGCGCTCTCGAAAGAAGTAGGTGACATAGGGCCGAAATACGGACTAAAGTTTGCGCTTTTCCCGGAGGTGATTTTTGGGGACATATATTGAGTGGAGCGACGTGGCACGGCTTGTGGCCGCAATAACGGTCGGATCGGCGTCGCTAGAGATACTCGTCGAACTCATCGGAGTGAAGAACAATCCCAGGGCCTCTCTGGTTCTTCTCAGGAATCTAATTTTTCTAACCCTGCTATTCAGCATGATCAGTGAATTTGGAATCCGTCTGTTACACGGCACAATGTTGCTAATCACGATCGGCGTCGTATTGGTAATCGTCATTTCTGGGATCGTAAACCGTCGGTTCTCTAGGCTCTCGAAAGCCCCTTAACCGCTGAACGGCACCATACTTTCCCGACTTGGCAGTTGAGCCTACAGCGGTCATCCGGATAAGTGAGCAGTAGTATCGCTAGGTGCTGTTCACCATTTTGACCTGCAGCTCTTTGCCGTTTTTGGCATCTACCTTAGCCCGCAGCCGAATCGGATTGCAGTTGGGAAAGCTAAACTGTAGGAAATAAGTCTTGCGGCCCTTCACGGGAAGCAGCACAAACTGGCCCTGGTGCTCCGTCTTTGTCGAGCGCAATGCTATCTTCCAATCCGAACTGAACTCTTCGACCAAAACACCAGCCATTGGAGCTCCAGCCGCGTCATGCACGGCACCAGCCAGCGAAAGAGCAACCTGCGCGTCTTGATACTCGATTATCGAGACGCCTTGACCATGGAGACTGGTAGGCAGGCAAACGAAAAAGCTGCCAATAATCCAGAACATTCTAGAAATCATTGTCTCTCTTATAGCGTGCTTTACAGGCGAATTGCTATGGCTTGGGATCGAATCAGATCTAATGTTCTGACTTACGTGGTGACCGGGAACCGACCCACTACCTGCCAATAACTTGACGCACTAGATATATTCTGCTATGCTGGCGAAGTATTAAAACGGGGGAAAGAAAACGCAGGTTAGAACCCGTGCCACAGTTCCTCGCCGCGCCGCAATCGTCGCAAAACTCCAGTAGCTTTTTCACGAATTCCCGCACCCACCCGCAACAGTATGAATACAGGTACATTAAAGTCCTTTGTAATCTATCTCTTACGGCAATCTCCTCTCTAACCCCCTTGCAATCTATCTCTTGCATAAATAGGGGGTGGGGGCCCCTACCCCCATTTTCCATCTACCCGTTTTCCTGTACACTCACAACGTTTGGCGTGCGGCGGGGTTACATGATCCATGGCGTGACATCAGTCGCCTGCACCTGTAACAAAAGTTTAGCAACAAAAGTCTAGTAACAAAGGTTTAGCGCGACACATCGAAGCTCTAGCGCTCACCTGCTCGGCCTCAAAGGAGGCATTTCACTCATGCGTATCTTTTTAGCCAGTTCGCTGGTTGTCACCATGGCGTTTAGTCCGCTGGTGGACTATGCGGCCACCCCGGCGGGTCCCGCTGCTATCCAGCAGCCGGATAATTCGCAAAATCCGCAATACACGCCGCAGGATAATTCCCAGCAGCAGAACGCTCCGCAAGACCAGCAGCAACAGCAACAGTATCCGCAGCAGCAAGACAATTCGCAGAACCAGGGCAATCCGCAAACCGGCGATACCGGCAATTCCGGCTACCAGAATTTCTCGCCGGATCAGCTCGACAATCTGCTCTCACCGATCGCTCTGTACCCGGATCCGTTGCTCGCTCAGGTTCTCGTCGCTGCCACCTTTCCCGACCAAGTCGGCCAGGCCGCGCAGTACGTTCGCGGCAACGGCACCAATGGCGTCGACGACCAGAACTGGGACGTCAGCGTTCGCGCCGTTGCCCACTATCCGACCGTCATCGAAATGATGTCCGATAAAATCGATTGGACCACTTCGCTTGGACAGGCCTACGTCAATCAGTCCACCGACGTGTCCACCTCCGTGCAGCGCTTGCGCCAGCAAGCCAAGAACGTTGGCAACCTGCAGACCAACGCGCAGCAGGAAGTTTTGACCAACGATAATTACATCGCGATCAACCCGGTCCAGCCGCAATACATTTACGTGCCGGTTTATGATCCCGCGATTGTTTACTATCGCCGGCCGTACTATGGGCCAGCCATTTACTTTGGCACCGGCTTCGCGATTGGCGCGTGGCTGAACCTGGGCTTTCGCTGGGGCTACGGCGGCGGATTTGGCGGAATTTATTACACGGGATGGAACCCGTACGGTTGGGGCCATGGTTGCTGGAATTGCGGTTGGATCGGCCGGAGCCGCGGGTACGTCAACTACCACAGCAACGTGTACATCAACAACCGCTACACCAACATCAATATCAATCGCACGGTGGTCAACCGCACCGTGAATGTGAACAACATCAATCGCTATAACTACGTTCACAAAAATGTGAACTACAACAACGTCACTCGGAACAATGAACACATCGCAAATCGTACCGCCAACAACTACCGTCCGGGTAACAACTCCCGGCCAGGGCAGAATGGCGGTGGGGAACAGCGGCCCGGCAACAACGTGAGACCTGGGGAAAATGGCGGCGGAGTGCAGCGCCCAACTAACAACGTGCGGCCGGGCGAAAACGGGGGTGGCGTGCAACGGCCCACTACCGGTAACACCAATTACAATCGCCCCGCCAATTACAATCGGACGCTGGACAGCAACATCAACAATCAGCGCGCCAACGATTTCCGCGGCCACGACAATAACAACAACAACCGTCCGAACAATCAGCAGCAACGGCCGCAGGAGAATCGCAGCTACCAGCAGGCCCCGCACGCTTTCGGCACCGGGGAAGGAAACTTCAACGCTCGCCAGTCCCAACAGCGCGGACAAGAAAGCCGCCAGCAGGCCCAGCGACCTCAGCAACATGAACAGCGTGCCCCCCAACAACGCTCTGCGCCGCAAAATCGCGGCGGTGGTGGCAATCATGGTGGCGGCGGGAGGAAACCGTGATCTTGCTGCCAACCTTGTTCATGGATAGGAATACCCGGGCGCAGGTTTCTTCTGCGCCCATTTCCCAATTTTCTGGAGCGCGAGGTAAGGAGCGTATGCAAATCACTGCTGGCAAGGCGTCAAGAGCGTTCACTCTGGACTCGATCGGTTCTATCGCTCGTAAATCTTCGCGGGTGTTAGCGGCTGCCGCATTGCTCGCGGGTAGTTCTTTTTTCGCCACTGTTTCTTCCGCTCAGGGTCCCGGACAGCTCAGTTTCGATACTCCGGAAGCCGCCGTGAAGGCTCTGGTGGCCGCTTCCAAGGATCATGACCCGGTCCTGCTTGCCAAGCTGTTTGGCCCCGACTATACCCAATTGCTTTCCGGCGATCCGGCCGAGGATAAGCAAGATATGGACAATTTCACCGCGGCGATCCAGCAGAGCGCCACCCTGCAACAGGTTGACGCCACGAAATACACCATTACCGCAGGCAACTTCGAGTGGCCCGCTCCCATTCCGCTGGTGCAGAAAGACGGCAAGTGGTATTTCGATACCAAGAGCGGCGTGGAAGTCATTATGGATCGCCGCGTTGGCGAGAATGAATTCTCCGCAATGGAAACTTGCCGCGCTTATGCCATGGCACAGTGGGAATATTTCACTCAGGGCGATTGGGATAGCGACGGCGTAGCCGAATATGCCAAGCGCATCATCAGTACGCCGGGCAAGCATGACGGCTTATATTGGGAGACTGACGGAGATGAGAATAAAAGCCCGCTAGGCGTTAGCCTCGCGGCCGCGCAAGTGCGCGCCGCGGAAACTGCTGGCGCGAAACCCGGCCCCGCCCCCAAACCAGTCGCCGCTAAGAGCTTGCTGCCGAGCGGTTCTTCCGATTCGAGCGCTGCGAAGGAATCAGCAGAAATTGAAACGCTGTCGCTTCCGTACACGCCGTATCACGGCTACTACTTCAAAATCCTGACCGCCCAGGGCCCCTACGCAGCCGGCGGAAAATACAGCTACATCATTAACGGCAACATGATCGCTGGATACGCGCTGGTCGCCTATCCCAGCAAATGGTCGGTAACCGGCGTGATGACTTTCATCATTAATCAGCAGGGCCGCGTCTACGAAAAAAACCTCGGCCCCGAGACCGACAAACTAGCCGCCGCCATGACCGCCTACAACCCCGACCCTTCCTGGAAATTAGTAGAAGTCCAGCCGTAGCCGTAGCCGGATCGGATCAGCGCCGTAGGCGCGGCATAATTTAGCCCAGCGCGTAAGCGCTGGGTGCGCGGTGCCGAGTGAGTAGGAGAGCACCGTAGGTGCGGCACAGGCAGCTGGCGTCAAGACTGCTTGACCGGCGAGTCGATCGGAAGCTTGATAACGATGGCGGATTCGCCGCTGCAATCCAGCACGGTGCCGAGCGCGGCGCCCTCTTTCCGAACATACGCCATCGCCAGAACGGCAGTCGGAGAATCGAGCGGATAAAGAATTTGTCGCCGCGCGAGTCACGAAGCCAACTTCGTTTCCATTTAACGAAAGCGTGGCGCCCGCAACTGGAACATTCGCGACAGAATTCTCAAATCGCAGGCCAACGCGCGAACGATTCACCTGGCCGCGGGACCGGACCCGCTCCACGATTTCCTGTCCGGTGTAGCAACCTTTGCTGTAACTGATGTGGCTGTCCTGCAAACCGGCTTCGTGCGGAATCTGTTTCTCGCCGAAGTCGTAACCGAACCAGGGCACGCCGTGCGCCAGGCTCAAGGCACTCAGCGTGTCGTAACCTGCCGGTCCACCGCCAACGCGCCTCGCCGCCGCTTCCAGAATATTCCAGAGCGTTGGCAAATCTTTTCGCGACGCAATAAATTCCGCAGTCGCAGAATTCGCGACCGCCGAAGTTGCAGTCGGCGTCGCGGGCGCGCGACGGACTAAGCGGCAGGGAATTGCGCTGCGTCCGCTCTCGCTGTTGCGGACTGCGACGTCGACGGAAGAGTTGTCGTCCATGGCAACGAAGTCGATGGCGGTGAGTTCGCGGACGAGTTCCGCGGTCTTCGGTCCTTCTAGCGCGAGCGAGCCGAAATGCTCGGTGTCATCGGTGAGCGTGACGTCGTCCATGATGATGTACTTCTCAATCGTTTCGATCAGGCGGGCGCGAATCATCGCGTGCGAGACGCACAACAAGCGATCGGGAAGCGCGTACGTGTCAATCTCCGCAAGAATGCGTCCTTGGGGATTTAGCAGCAGCGACGTGTTGCTGCGACCAAGCGCGAGGGTCTTGATGTCGTTGGTGAGAATCGCGTTCAGGTACCTTACGCGATCCGGTCCGGTAAACGTCAGATACGCTTTGTAGTTCTTGTCGATGAGCGCAACGCTCTCGTGGACGAAGCGCTGCTCCTCGCGCGGATTACCGAAAGCGCTGGGCAGTGCGCAGCCGAACCATTCGCCCATTTGCGCTCCCGCTGCGCGATGCGTTTCCGCCAGCGGAGTTGCGATCGGAGGATTCGCCGAGAGTTCCGGTTGCGAACCGGAAGCTGCGCTAGAACTGTTCGGAGCGCCCGATGTGTTTGTGGAGTCCATGCGCTTGACTGTACTCAGTCTAGCAAACTGTCTCGCGGAGTATTCTGTGAAGCCGCGATCTGTGAGCCGGTAACACGATTCTTGGCGATGTTACAATTAAAGTACGCGAAGAAGCCCCGCTAAAAGACTCGCGACGGACGAGCCTACGACGAGCCAACGAAAGATGAGCCCAGTTCCCAACGCATTTGACGCCGCCAAGACGGACCTGATTCAGATCACCATTCCGGTGGGGATGCTGCAATGCAATTGCACGATTATTGCAGATCCGATTAGCCGGGAAGCGCTGGTGGTGGACCCGGGCGACGAAGTTACGCGCATCCTTGAGTTGCTTGGGCGGCACAAACTTACTGTGAAGGCCATTGTGAGCACGCACGCGCATATCGATCACGTGGGCGGACTGGCCAAACTGCGGCAATACACCGGAGCTCCAGTGCTAATGCATCGCGACGACCTGCCGCTGTATCACTCCATGGATATGCAGGCGGATTTCCTGGGGATCGCGGCGCCGGAATTGGTGAATGTCGATCAACTGTTGAAGGAGGGGGACACGCTGAATTGGGGGTCCTTCCAAGCTTCCGTCGTGCATACTCCGGGACATACTCCTGGCAGCGTCTGTCTATATTTGCCGAAGAATATTGCGTCCAGCAAGACGCCGATTGGTGGAATGGCGACTGGGGGCGTGACAGCTGCGAACGGCGCACCGGTGAGCGTGGCGACGGGAATTCCTAACGGGACGCTGACGAGCCCTCAGCTATTTGCGGGCGACACACTTTTTGCAGGGAGTATTGGGCGCACGGATTTGTGGGGCGGGTCGATGGAGCAGATTATGGAGTCGCTGCGAGGGAAATTGATGGAATTGCCGGATGATACACGCGTGTTTCCGGGGCATGGTACGTTCACTACGATTTTGCAGGAACGGGAAACTAATCCGTTTTTGAAGAAGCGTTGAAATTGATTTTTATGATTGGGTCGGCAGGAATTGTCAGACACTCGCGCCGGTTTGAAGAAAAGCACACAGACTGAAGTCTGTGCTACTGGTGGCCGGACCGGTGAATCGCGGTGCGGCACGAGCCGCCCCCACGGGGGCGAGCAGGGCTCAGAGGCAGGCGCCATGCGCTACAGGTTTTATTTTGCGTCGTCCTGTTTTTTCTTTCTTATTTCTTCCATCACCGATTGAACCAATTCTTTGGCGTGGACTAGTTCCTGATTGATCATGCGCAGGTCCATGGCGGGCACGGTGGGGTTGCGCTGGCTGGTGCAGTAGACGCCGTGCTGGCCGGCTAGGACCAGCGCATTGGTCAGGCGGTCGAGCGCGACTGCTAAGCGGCCGCGTTCGGTGCCAAACATCTGCTCGTAGTGCTCTAATTCGTCCTGGTGCTCGGTGAATGCGGACATCGGTGGCTACCCTTTAGTGACTGATTCCTGGTTGTTTTCGCGTCAATTCTGGTGCTCATTCGGGCCACGTTCGAGCGCCCTGGCGCGCTGGTGTACGTAGCATTTGAGGCACATCCAGCATGCACCAAACTTTACCGCATGGCGCGCGCGGAACATAATTTCGACAAGCCAGTATTAAGCCAGTAGAGATGAGTTACGGCGTGTTTTCCGCAGGAATTAACGCCGCACAGCAAGTGCCCGCATCCCCCAGGAAAGTGGCAGGGAGCCGGGCTGGAGCTAAAAGACCATGCGACGTTCGGATCTGGTTCAGCACAAAGAGAAGGATAAGAGTGCGATTACCCGCACTTCGCAGATCGTTTTCGGCGAACGGCAGCATTTGCTGCGGGTGCTGGATTCGCTGGAAGGCACCAACCCGCCGATCGCGCGGATGCAGACGGAACGCCGTTCTCTGGAAGAATTGATCCACACGCGGACGCGAGAGCTGAACCACATCAATACGGCGTGGGACGAAAAGATTGGGTTGGTACTGAGCGCGGACGCCAAGCCGGAGATGCTGGAAAAGCTGGTGAAGCAGGCACCGGAAGAGGATTTTTATCTGTTGCGGCTGATCAGCGAGCATCCGCGGGCGAATTCCAAGACTTTGAATCGTTTGGCGAAGCATCCTTATGGGGCGATTCGCGAAAATGTGGCGCGGCATCCCAATGCGGATGCGCCGACGTTGACCTGGCTCAGCAAGGATCGGAGCCAGCCGCTTTGGTATTTGGTGGCGTTTAATCCGAATACGCCTACGCCGCTGCAGCGGAGATTGCGGGATCGGTTGAAGCGGTTGGGGGAGTCGCAGCCTTCGAAGTGATGGCCGCGTAAAAGAAAAACCGGTTGGAAAAAGAAGTGGTAGTTTGAATCGACGCTCCGCAAATATCAGGCCGGACTAAAGTCCGGCGCCTACATAACCCTTCTAGTACAATTCCTGCGTGATTTCTCAGACATTTCGATCCTGCAAATGAAACGGCCGTCCAGTGTCTCTCGTGGTGTGGAATTTGCGCGCGTGTATTGGATTGGCGTTGTGCTGATTTCTCTCGGCGTGCTGGTGCCTTGCTTCTGGCAGCGGCATATTGAGGCTGGGGATTTGGGCAGCCATGTGTATAACGCGTGGCTGGCGCAGTTGATTGGGCAGGGTCGCGCGCCCGGGCTTTATTTGGCGCGGCAGTGGCACAACGTGTTGTTTGATTTTGTTTTGCTCGGCGTCGCCAGGGTTGCGGGATTTCTGGTGGCGGAGAAAGTTGCCGTGGCGCTGGCGGTGTTGATCTTGTTCTGGGGGGCATTCGCGCTGGTTGCCGCATTGAGTGAAAGGGCGCCCTGGCTTCTGACGCCGGGCCTGGCGATGTTGGCTTACGGATATTCCTTCAATATGGGATTTTTTAATTACTACATGTCCGTGGGACTGGCTTGCTGGAGCGTGGCCATTTTCCTGGGCGGATGCCGGGCCGACCGCTTGAAGGGAGTGGCGGTGTTACCGCTGATTTATCTGGCGCATCCGATTGGGTTTCTTCTCGCCGTCGGGGTGATGGGCTATTTCATGGCGCGGTGGAGGCTCGCCGGTCTCTGGCGATTCGCGGTTCCGGTGACAGCGGTCGTGGGGGTGCTGCTTCTGCACTGGATGCTGGCGACGCGAACGGATTACGACATTGATTGGACGAAGGACGGACCGTTCTACGTTTTCAACGGATCGGACCAACTGGTGCTTTACGGAGATCACTATGCCTCGCTGGCCCGCTTCGCAGTGCTGTTTGGGGTAATTTGTTTTGTGGCGGATCTGTTGCTGCGGCGCCGCGATGGGTCATCGCGGAGAGAGATTTTGCTGCCGCTGGAATTATATCTGGTGTCGTTCGCGGTGATCGCGTTGTTGCCAGAGAATATCCGGTCTTCACCGGAAGTGGCCTGGAGTGGACTACTTGTTTCGCGGCTCACATTGGTGGCGGCAATCTTTGGTTTGGCGATTATGGGAAGTTTGCGGCCCCGCAAATGGCATCTGGCGGGATTTTCTCTGATCGCGGTGACGTTTTTTATTTTCTTGCACGACGACGCGGTCTATTTGAATCAGGTAGAGGCGAACGCGGATGCGCTGCTGTCACCGTTGCCCTATGGGACGCGGGTGATCCCGACGTTGTCAGCCGCGCCGGATTCGCGGATTGAGTTTGTGGGGCACCTGGCGGATCGGGCTTGTATCGGCCATTGTTTTACGTTTTCAAACTATGAGCCGGCGTCCGGGCAGTTTCGGGTGCGGGCGACGCCGGGAAACCGGATCGCGGTTAGTCCCTATCCGCAACTCGAGAAGATCGTCAGCGCGGGATATGCGTTTCAGGCGGGGGATTTGCCGCTGGTGCAGCTGTACGAGTGTGATCGGGAGGATTTGCGGAAGTTGTGTGTTCGGGAGATTCAGGTTGGGGAGACGGCGCGGGTGGGCGGGCCGGTGGGGAATGGTGGGGTGGTGAGGTGAGTGGTGGGTCGACAGACCGAGCCGCGGACCCAGCTAAGGCAAAGAGAGTCGGATAACCTCTGAAGTCCGGGCAAGCTGGGGCGCAGCATGCTGCGCCCCTACAAAGGGATTTCGCTGGAGACATATTGGCTCTTGAGGTAGGCCAAGTTCTGGTAGAATTTGGGGTGGGGTGAGAGACAATGTTGCCGGTCCACCTACAGCCTGAAAGTCACGTTCCCCTTTACGTTCAATTGCGCGACCAAGTGCGCGCGCTGGTGCATGCCGGCGATTTGCGCCCGGGCGATCGTATTCCCGCGAGCCGCGAGCTGGCTACCGCGCTGGGCGTGCACCGGACGACCGTAGCGAATGCGTATGCGGAACTCGAGTCAGAAGGCTTGATTCAGGGGCATGTGGGGCGCGGGACGTTTATTCGCGCCAACGGAAATGGATTGAAGATTACGCCTCCGGCGCCGCCGGTTCTGGATGGAGTGCGCGGGATCCGGTGGGAATTGTTGTTTGCAGATGAGCGTGGGGAAGAAGTGTTGAGCCGGTTAACGGCCGCCGCTCCGGAAGATGCTTTGTCTTTCGTGATGGCGCGGCCCGCGGAGGAATATTTCCCGATCGAAGAATTGCAGACTTGCATTAACGCGGTGTTGCGCCGCGAGGCGGTGGATGTCTTGAATCTGGGCCCATCGGATGGCTATGCGCCGCTGAAGGAAGCGATTCTGGAATTGCTACGGAAGGATGGGATCGCGGCTAAAGACGAAAATTTGTTGATTACCGATGGCTGCCAGCAGTCGCTGGATTTGATCAGCAAGGCGTTTGTGCGGCCGGGAGATTCGGTGATTCTGGAGAATCCGGCCTATCCGGGAGCAGTAGCGATTTTCAGCGGAGCGCGGGCGCGGTGCTTGGCGGTGCCAGTGCGGACCAAAGCTGAGCCGGGAACGTCCTTGGGCATGGATATGGAAGCGCTGGAGGCGACGCTCGCGGCGAATCGCGTCAAGTTGATTGTGGTCACGCCGGATTTTCACAATCCGACAGGGATGTCTCTGCCGCTGGAGTCGCGGCGAAGATTGTTGGAGCTGGCGGCGCGGCATTCGGTGCCGGTGGTGGAAGATCACATTTATGGGCGGCTGTATGGACGCGAAGAACGGGTGCCCTCGCTGAAGCAGATGGATCGCGCGAATTTAGTCATTCATATCGACAGCTTTGCCAAGGTGGCGTTTCCGGGACTGCGTGTGGGATGGATTGTAGCTCCGGCCGCGGCGATTGAGCGGCTGCGGGTAGTTAAGCAGAATACGGACATTCATACCGATCAATTGGCGCAAGCGTCGCTGGCGGAATTTTTGCGGCGCGGGCTTTTTCACAAGCACGTGGCCAAAATGCGGAAAGTGTATGCGCTGCGGCTGGCGGCGCTCGATGAGGCGTTGCGGAAGCATATGCCGGCGGAGACGCGGTGGACCAAGCCGGACGGCGGGATGTGTTTGTGGCTGGAACTGCCGGCGGGATTTGATGCCAGTGAACTTTTAATTCATGCCAAGGAGCGCGGAGTGCTGTTTGCTCCGGGTAGATATTTTTATGTGCAGGGGCCGTTGCCGAATACTTTGCGATTGAGTTATGCGGCGATGAACGAGAAAGAGATTGCGCGCGGCGTGGCGATTTTGGCGGATCTGTTAAAGGCGGAGATGAAGAAGCGGGAGCGCGGGGTGAGACGGGCGGAGCGGAGCCGGGTGGCGTTGGTTTGAGGGAAGAAATTCGAAGTAATGAGGTAATGAAGTAAGGAAGTAATGAAAAGGCGGGCGGAACCGGTGGTGTTGGAGCGAAGCCTCGCGTGAGATTGCAGAAAGCAGATTCCTCCCTCCTTCGGCGGGCAGGCGCTGCGCTCGGAATGACAATTTTTAGATGGGGTGGAGTTTAGAGTGAGTGACACGATTACGTTGGCGCCGAATTTGGAGAATAAGTGTTTTGGGTGTGGCGGGGCGGCGGATGCGGGGATGCTGCTTACGTTTGAGCAGGACAACGTAAATCGGAAGATTACGGGGAAGTTTGTGCTGGGGCCTCGGTATCAGGGCGGAGGCGGGATGGTGCATGGCGGGATTATTGCCATGGTGCTGGACGAGGCGATGGGGAAGGTTTGCCGGTTTCGCAATGCGCTGGCGGTTACCGCGGATATGACCATTGATTATTTGAAGCCGATTCGGGTGGACCAGGAGATTTTTGTGGAGGCGTTTGAGACGGCGCAGGTGGGGAGGAATTTATTTCAGATGTGCGAGATCCGCGATGGGAATAAGCAGATTTTGGCGCGGGGTAGGGCGAGGTTTGTGGTGTTGGGGACGAAGGAAGAGAAGGTTTAGTTTTTGAGGGGTTTGGTTAGACGGATTGATTGGTGATTGATTTTAGAAAGGCGCCCGCCTCAGAAGGCGGCCGCTACAAGTTCAGAGGAGATGGTTATGGACGCTAAGAAAACGAATGGTCATGTGGCGAAGAATGGAACGAAGGGGTCGAACGAGTGGCGCGTGAAAGTGGGGCTCGCCGAGATGCTCAAGGGCGGGGTGATTATGGACGTCACCAACGCGGCGCAGGCGGAGATCGCGGAGAAGGCGGGGGCTTGCGCGGTGATGGCGCTGGAGCGGGTGCCGTCGGATATTCGCAAAGAGGGTGGCGTGGCGCGGATGGCGTCCATCAAAGTGATTCGCGAAATTATGAAGACGGTGACGATTCCGGTGATGGCCAAGGTGCGGATCGGACATTTTTCCGAGGCGGAAGTTTTGCAGGCGCTGGAAGTGGATTTTATCGACGAGAGCGAAGTGCTGACGCCCGCGGATGAAGAGAATCACATCTGGAAGCATGATTATCGTGTGCCGTTTGTTTGCGGAGCGAGGAATCTGGGCGAGGCGTTGCGGCGGATTGGTGAAGGCGCGGCGATGATTCGGACCAAGGGCGAGGCGGGGTCGGGCAACGTGGTGGAAGCGGTGCGGCATATGCGGACGATTGTGTCGCAAATGAAAAAATTGACGACGATGCGGGACGATGAGTTGATGCGCGAAGCGAAAGAGCTGGGCGCGCCTTTGGAATTGATTCGCGAAGTGGCTAAGAGCGGTAAGTTGCCGGTGCCTAATTTTTCGGCGGGCGGGATTGCTACTCCGGCGGACGCGGCTTTGGTGCGATCGCTAGGGGCCGAGGCCGTGTTTGTGGGATCGGGGATTTTTAAGTCCAGTGATCCGGAGGCGCGGGCTAAGGCGGTGGTGAAGGCGACTACGCATTTTGCGGATGCGGCGGCGGTGCTCGAGGCATGCGAGGAGTTGGGTGAGGCGATGCCGGGGCTGGATGTGCGGCAGATGGATGAGAAGGATATGTTGTCGACGCGGGGGTGGTAGTCTGCGTCGAGCGGCGGCTGCGATTTGAGAATGTTTGTCTAACACAGAGGGCGCAGAGGAACACGGAGATGGACAATGGTTTGAAGATTGGGATTTTGGCGGTGCAGGGGGATTTTGCGGCGCACGCGGCGATGTTGCGACGGCTGGGTCTGCATCCTGTTGAGGTGCGGAGTGTGGAAGACTTGCGCGATTGCGAGGGCTTAATTCTGCCGGGTGGGGAGAGCACTACGCAGTTGCAATTTTTGCAGGAGGAAGGGCTGTACGAGGCGATCAAGAAATTTGCCGCTGAGGGGCGCGGAGTCTTTGGGACTTGCGCGGGGGCAATTTTGTTGGCGCGCGAAGTTTTGAATCCGGCGCAGGAGTCTTTGGGCATTTTGGATATGAGTGTTTTGCGGAACGGTTATGGGCGGCAGGTGGCCAGCGACATTTTCTTTGGCAAGTCGACGCTGGCGGATGCGCCGCTGGAGATGGTGTTTATACGTGCTCCAGTGATTGAGCGGGTCGGCGAGGGGATGGAAATTTTGGCGGAATACGCGGGAAAGCCGGCGCTGGTACAGAAGGGGAAGGTTTTGGCGGCCACGTTTCATCCGGAATTGACTGAGGACGTTACAGTGCATGAGCATTTCGTGAAAATGGTGGCGGCGTGAAGCGCGACAAGACTAGCGTCTCGCAAGAAGATTATCTGAAGGCCATCTGGGAGATGTTGGAAGAAGACCAGACGCCGATCAGCGCGCGGCTGGCGGAAGAGTTGCACGTAACTCCGCCGGCGGTGACTGCGGCTTTGAAGCGCATGACCCGCGATGGCCACGTGCGCGTGGGGCGCGACGGCGGAATTTCGCTGACGGCCAAAGGGCGAGGCGTGGCGGAGAAGCTGGCGTTGCGGCACCAGTTGGCGGAGATGCTGCTGACTGAAGTGATCGGGCTTTCGTGGGCCAAGGCGCACGACGAGGCCGAGAGGCTGGAGCACGCGATTTCGCCGGAGGTTGAGGCGCTGCTGTTGAAACGATTTGGGAGCCAGAAGTCATGTCCGCATGGCGTGCCGATGCGCGGAGGAATTGCGAAACTGCGGCGGAGTGGCGCGGTACTGCTCGCGGACTTGCGACCGGACGAAAAGGCGGAAATTGTCTGCGTGTATGAGAAGGACGCCAAGTTTTTGGAATTTTTGGAAGGGTTACGATTGCGACCGGCGACTACGGTGGAAATTTTGAATCGGGAATATGACGAGACGATGACGTTGCGGGCGGCAGGGAAGTTGATGCATTTGGGGAAACCGGCTACTAGCCGGATTTGGGTTCGGCGGGTCGGCGCTTAAAAAAGAAATAACCTTCTAGATTGTTTGCGTCCGGGCAAGCTGGGGCGCAGCATGCTGCGCCCCTACAAGGGCTGGGGGCGCGACTAAGTGCGCTGGTCTAATAATTCCTGGAGTTTTGCGTATCCTGAGCGGCTTACTGGGAGACGCGTTCCATCTGACAACATGGCGATTTTGCTGTCTTTGCCGTAAGGCTCGATGCGAGTTACGCGCTCGAGATTTACGATGTAGGAGCGGTGTATCCGGACGAAGGATTTGGGATCGAGGCAAGCTTCCAGGCTGGCGATGGTCTGTTGTTTGAGGTGTTTTTTGCCTGCTGACGCCAGCGCTACGTAGTCGTCTTGGGCTTCCGCGTAATCGAGTTTTGTCGTGGGGATGATGGTTACTTTGGTGCCGTCTTTTACCACCAGACGTTCGAGGAATTGTTGGGGAGGGCGAGCGGCCGCGGACAATTCTTCGGGACGCGGGTTGGGCGATCGTTTTTCCAGGCGGGTTTTTGCATGGGTTAGGGCGGTTTCGAAGCGGTCCCGGCCGATGGGTTTCAGCAAATAGTCCACGGCGTGGACTTCGAAGGCGCGCATGGCGTATTGATCGAAAGCGGTGGTGAAAATCACGGCGGCATCGGTGTTGATTAATTCGAGGACGTCGAAGCCAGTGAGTTTGGGCATTTGGACGTCGAGAAAAATTAGCGAAGGTTGGTGTTCGGCTACGGCTTTCACCGCTTCGATGCCATTGGCGCATTCGGCTACTACTGTGATTTCCTGGTGTTCGGCCAGGAGTTGACGGACGACGTGGCGAGCGAGTTGCTCGTCGTCGACGATGATGGCGCGGATGGTTGCGGGGGCTGCGGTCATTTTATGGACTGCTCCTCAGCGTGCTCCCCGGCTAGGGGCTCAGCGGCGGCGATCGGAGCGAGCTCCAGCGGAAGTGAGAGACGCACTTTGAAGATTCCTTCGTCGGCGGTGACGCGCATGTCGGCGTCCTTGCCGTAGCGGGCTTCGAGCCTGCGACGCACGTTAGCGAGACCACGGCCGCCGCGGCGGGAATGCGTCGCGTCGATGTCGCAAGTATTTTCCACCGACACCGTTAGGCGATTTTCGGTGCAGCGAGTGGTTACACTTACAGTTCCGCCGTCGAGAAGATTCGCGATGCCGTGGCCTACGGCATTTTCGACCAGCGGCTGCAAAAGCAGCGGAGGGATTTGCGCGGCGCGGCTTTCTTCCTGGATGTCTTCGCTCATATGCAAGCGGTCACCGAAGCGGATTTTCTCGATGGCTAGAAAATGTTCCAGCAATTGCACTTCTTCTCCCAGGGTGATGCTGTTTTTTTCTCCGAGGCCGAGGGTCATCCGAAGAAAATCGGCGAGTAGTATGCACATTTCGCGGGCTTTGTTGGGATCGATGCTGGTAAGGGCGCTGATGGAGTTCAGGCTGTTGTACAAAAAATGCGGGTTCACCTGAGCTTTGAGTGCTTTGAGTTCGGCGTCGCGGGCCAGGATGCTGGTTTCCAGCACTTTGGTTTCGGCTTCGCGGGAGGCCTCGAGCGAGAGCAGCACGTAGTAATACGCGACGGCGAGAAGATACAGCAGGACACCGGCGGCGAAGAGCACCGGTTGTATGGCGGGATAGCGGGCGGAGAGTTCGCTGAAAGCCGCAAATCGCGAAAGGCCCGCAACCAGAAGCTTCGCCAATTCGATCCACAAAAAACTGATTAAGGCGGCTGCGGTTAGGTGCGTTAGCGCCAGGCGAGTTGCGTCGGTGCGCTCAAGAGGAGCGCTCTTGCAGGAATACCATGCCGACAGACACATGAAGAGGTACACCACGCAGAGAGGGAGGGCTAGGGCGAGGGCTTCGGTCCAGGTCAAATGCCCGCTGGCACGAACGAGGTACGCGACCAGAATGCTGATGGGCACCCAGGCCAGAATGTAGATACTTAAGCGGCGGCTGCGTGCAAGTAGCGGATGCATTTGCCCGGTTAGTTCTTGATTTCCACGCCGCCGAATACCGCTACGCCGCGGATGTATAGCGGCTTGCGGGGAGGGCCGCCGGCGGATTCGGGCGGTTGGCCGCCCCAGGATTTGGTGCTGTCCACGTAGCCGCCGAAGATGCCCTGGCCGTGGGCGATGACTTCCCAGTTTTCCGGAACGCGAATTTCGCAGCCACCAAAGACCGCATTAATGTTGATCTCGGCGCGGTCGTCGGCGATCACGGCCTGGCGCAGATCGATTTCGATGCCGCCGAAAATTGCAGTGGCCACTCCGCCCTTGAAGTCCTGGCTGGTGATGCGGCGTTCCACGCCGCCGAAGAGCGCGAACTCGTTGAGGTTGTTGCGGGAATCGCCGGTGGCAAACCCGGTACGGCGCATTTCGAGGGTGGACCAAATGACCACTAATCCGGCGCCGATCATGGCCAGCGGCCACAGCGAACTCCAATGAAAGTGCGCGATACCCAGAGAATCAAGCTGAAACAAAATGCCCAGTACGATGAGAATCACGCCCTTGACGCGGCCCTGGGCAGTCATGAGGGCCGCGAACCCGGAAATCACCAAAATCAGGGGCCAGAAGCGGACTAGATGACTAGCCGAAATAACGCCCATGTTATCCAGCAGGAATAATGTGCCGACGATGACGACTACGGTCCCGCCGACAACCCCGCCTTGCAGATCGCGACCGCGAGTGCTCATCGACTCCCACCGAAAGCTGAGGAATCGTAATCATTCGCGGCGTAGGCGGTCGGTGTTAGAGAAGGAAAAAGACTATTGCGCAATAGGACGACTCCCAGGAGGCTGACGGCGACTGGCCAGCATGATACCAAGAAGCTGAGAAGCATCGTTAACGCAGAGTCGTGGCTAAGTGTCAGATCCTGCAGCAGGCGGGCCGAGGCCAGTCCTACGGCGGGCAATAGGCCGAACACTTCCGAGCCGTACGCCTGCAGGGTGCCGGCGACATGCTGGGTGGCGGCTTCGATGCGCAGGTAGGAGAGCGCGGAGCCGAAGAGTAGGAATGCGGTGCCGAGGATGTTGTTCATGGTGAGCCTCTTTGCTAGTGAAGTGTTCATTGTGTTCTCGCAATCGACTTGGTGACTGCTGCTTACAAAGCGAGAATAGCGGGGGCCGGGAAAGTGCTCACCTGAGATTCGGCCAGCACGCCTGGTTTACCGGCGAATGGCGGTGGACGGACGGTGAACGGATTTTCCATGGTTAGTCGTGGAAAGGGCCGGGATGACACGTTTCCAAGAGTTCCAACCGCAAGTGCTTAACTGTCAGCCGGTTACGTGCGGCGATTTGTAGTGAAAAACACCGCGTTCTTGGGCACGAGAACACAGCCGAATACTCCGAGGCGGTGTAAACTTGTGGCGCTGGCACAATGCTGAATTCACTACGCTACTACTGGATTTCCGCGCGGGGCTACCGGCTTAGGCCGTGGAAAAGTCCGTATCTGCGATGGCGCTTTGAGACGTACTTAGGGACGCAAGTGGGCGACATGACCGCGTCCAAATTTTTTGAACTGGCGTGGAGGCATCGGGTTGGGATGCATCGGTTTGCGGATTGGGCGGCGCAGCGGCGGAAGGCGCAAAGCCGCGGCAACGGAATAGCCTGAGGCCAACGAAAGTTAAGCGACGCAAAATCAACAGTTACAAAACTGCCTCAAAACACGCGACTTAGAGTCCTGCAAAATGAACAGTTAGCACCGGGCGGAGGCCCTGCCGGTGCGCAGCTATGACAACTTGAGCAGATTCTGCCAGGCGAGCGCGACGCGCTGTGCGGCGGCTTGTTCCGTTAGTGCATCGTCAGACAGCAGAGAAGCGAAGTCGAGATCGGGAAACCCGCGCCGGGTGGCGCGGGCGGGCAAGTCCTCGCGTACTTCGAGCGGGGAGCGAATACGGCCTGGAGCGGTCATGGCGCAGAGCTCTTCGAAAATAATGCGATTGGCCATGTCTGCGAAAATACGAGTGCGCGCTTGATCGCAATATTGCTGGCGCAGAGTGGAGGGCAGGGTTGCCGCACACAGAGATTGCAGGAATAGCCACTCTGCAGATTCACGGTCAGAGATATTATCGGGAATGTTGGTGGCCATAAATTCGGTCGAAGATCGGCTGGTCAATCTTGCGCATGGTCCTGATGGCCGGCGGAACTCGGGACCGAATGGCTCGCGGTGGTCTCGGAAGGCGATCCTAGAGACTCGCGAATCAGATTCTCGATGCGACTCCACAGGACCGGATCGCATTCGATGGCGATGTGGTTTTTGATGAAGGCGCGTTCGTACCAGGGATACGACTGGCAACCCGTTGGAGCGACCTTGTATGCGTAGCGGATGTTTCCCAGGATTTGTGTGCTCTGGGGATTGGCGGCCCGGATTTGCTGACGGCCGTGCAACATGCCATCCGGCTGATAGAAATTTATGGCTCGCGCAACGTTGTCAGGAATCAGCGCGTCGTCCTGGCCTTTTTTTTCCACGCTGTCGACCTGGATGGTGAGCAGAACCGGAATGCCATCCTTCTGTAACGCGCTGGCCAGGGCCACTACCGTAGAGGCTCCCCAGCTGTGTCCGTAGAGTATGATTTGCGCGCTGCGTCTTTCCGCGGCAGAAAGCTGGTGCGTCGAGGTGGCACCCAAAAGTTGCAGAATTTTTTGATGGGCGTTTTCCAGGTCGCGATTGGCAAAAACCGCGGAGTACACGCCGTTTGGATACGCAGCGTGCAAATGATTGGAAACGACCAGTTCGTTGCGAGTGGCGTCGTCAGCGGCGACGTTGCCGCCCATGAAGCCGATGACGATGGCGTGCGGCGAACTCAGTTCATCGGCCGCGGGGGCCGAGCTGCCGAGCGCGAGCAGCAGAAGGAATGAAATAAGAATACGCATCGCAGGCCGTAGAAAAAACGAGAATCGAAGCAGACGCGCGGGGCATCTCAAAGCATACTAGATTTGGGCGACGTTCGATGGCAGCGCTTACGGGAAAAGGGGAGCGAAGATGGCAGCGCGGCATAAAGTAGTAATTCTGGGCGGAGGTTTCGCCGGACTGGCCGCGGCGCAGAATCTCAAACGCGCTCCCGTGGATGTGACACTCATTGACCGGCGCAATTTTCATCTCTTTCAACCGCTGATGTATCAGGTAGCGACCGGGTCGCTCTCGCCGGGAGAGATTGCGGCGCCCCTGCGCGGGGTGCTAGCCAAACAAAAAAATGTGCAGGTGCTGCTGGGCGAGGCCACGGAGGTGGACCCGGATGCCAAGCAAGTAACTTTGCGCGACGGCGGAACTTTTGCCTACGATTCGTTGATCGTGGCGACCGGATCGCAGACTTCTTACTACGGCAATGACGGGTGGAGGGAATGGGCGCCGAGTTTGAAATCCGTGGAAGAAGCTACCGACATCCGGCACAAAATTCTATATGCGTTCGAGGAAGCGGAACGGGCGAAATCGCCGAAAGACGCGCGGGCCTGGTTGACGTTCGTGATCGTGGGGGCCGGAGCGACAGGGATGGAACTGGCGGGAGCGCTGGCGGAGATCGCCAACGAAACGCTCAAGAATGATTTCCGGCACATCAATTCCCGCGAGGCGCGAATTTTGCTGCTGGACGGGGGCAATCGAGTGCTGTCCGCGTACCCGGAAGAGCTATCAGCAAAAGCGGAAAAGCTGGTGGAGAAGCTGGGCGTGGAAGTGATCTTAGGAGTGATGGTGACGGATATCGATGGGGAGGGGGTCACCTTCAAACGCGGGGAACAGAGCGAAAGACTACCGGCGAAAACGGTTTTGTGGGCCGGGGGAATTGTGGCCACCGCGTTCGGCAGGCGGCTGGCGGAACGCACCAAGTCCGAGACGGACAAGCTCGGCCGTATTACGGTGAAACCGGACCTGACGGTGCACAACTATCCGGACATTTACATCATTGGAGATCTGGCGCATTCCGTCGAGAAGGACGGCCAGGCGCTCCCGGGAGTGGCACAGGTGGCAATCCAAGGCGGTGTGTACGCCGCAAGAACGATTCGTGCGCGCCTGGAGGGAAAGCGGGAAGGGCCGCCTTTTCATTATTTTAACAAGGGCGACATGGCGGTGATCGGCCGCAACGCCGCGGTGGCAAATATATTTGGATTTCACGTTTCGGGTTTTGTGGCGTGGTTCATCTGGTTGTTCATCCATCTGTTCTACATTGTGGAATTCCAGAGCCGGGTGATGGTGTTCATTCAGTGGGGGATTCAGTACGTGACGTTCAGCCGCGGCGCGCGGCTGATTACCGGGGTAGCCGCCACGGACGTGCTGGAGGCGCCGCATGGAGCGTTGACCCACCGCGCCGGGGAAGCGGAAGTGGCCGCCAAGAAGGCGCCAGCCGGGTAGACTCGCCGCTCGCCAATTGATTTCGTTGACACCCAACAAAAGATACCGTAAAAGTTAGAGCGCGCCTGCTACGCGGTCCCGGCATTTGTGCCGGAATTAGTTAGCTTGGGACGTCTGAAGGGGTGCGGTCATGGAAGCACGTTTTGATATTTTACGGGAAGACACCGCAGGAGATTTTCTGTGGTTAGAAGCGGCTCCCAGCATCGAAGCCGCAGCCTCGCGGATTGAGGTTCTGGCGACGCAGATGACTGGGCGGTTCGTGGTTTTTGATCAGCGGCTGCAAGCAACCGTGCAGTTGCCGCGGCATGCGGCTGCGGCATCCTGATTCCGTTAACCCACTTGCTGCTGGTGCAAGAATTTCGCGCCTGTGATTCAATATTCAGGTGACGCACACCACCGCATTGCCCAGTGCGCTGGGTCCGGCCCTGGAGGCCTTGGCACGCGAAGCAACTTCCTCCCGCGGCTTGATGGACTCCATCGTAACTCTCCTGCACGAGAAACTTTCTAACTACAACTGGGTCGGCTTTTATCTGCTGGAGAAGGACGCCGGCGGCGAAATGCTGGTCTTGGGACCATTTCGCGGAGCGGCGACGCCGCACACGCGGATACCGCTCAATCAAGGAATTTGCGGCGCGGCGGCGGCGAGCGGCCAGACCGTGGTGGTTGACGATGTAAATTCGGATTCGCGATATCTGGCGTGTTCGCTGGAGACCAAGTCCGAGATCGTGGTACCGATTTTCGCCAGGGGAAAAGTGGTGGGCGAATTGGATATCGACAGCCATGCGCCCGCGGCATTCGGGGCTGAGGATCGCGCGTTGTGCGAGTACGCCGCGAGACTGGTAGGGGAGTGGCTGGACCGCCAACCGGTTTGAACCTAGCTCCGGTTTGAAACTAGCGGTGAAGGGCCAGGGACGCTTCCGAAACGCCCAGTTTTAAAAGCTGCGCGAATTGTTCGGGCAGCACCGGGCGGCTGAAAAAGTAGCCCTGGGCCTCGTCACAGTGGTGGGCCTTCAGAAATGCCAATTCCTCCTGGGTTTCCACGCCTTCCGCAACCACGCGCAGCTTCAGACTTCTCGCCATGCTGATGATGGCGGTGACGATGGTGGTGTCTTCGGGAGTGGTGGTGATCTGGCGCACGAAGGATTGATCAATCTTGAGGGCGTCGATGGGAAACTTACGGAGATAGCTCAAGCTGGAATAGCCAGTTCCGAAGTCGTCGATGGCGATCTGGACGCCGCCGTCGCGCAGGGTTTTCAGCACTGCGGCGGCAGACTCGGCGCGCTTCATCAGAACACTCTCAGTAAGCTCCAGTTCGAGAGCGCTGGCATCAAGCTTCGTCTCATCCAAAGTGGTGAAAACGTTCTGGAGAAAGTTGTCGTCGCGGAATTCCATCGCGGAGATGTTGACCGCCATGGTGTGCAGCAGTAACCCGGCGTTTTGCCACGCGGCGGCTTGCTTGCAGGCTTGCTGCAGCACCCAACGGCCGATCGGAAGAATCAAACCGCAATCTTCGGCAACGGGAATAAACTCCGCGGGAGAAACCGGTCCGCGGGTGGGATGCGTCCAGCGGATCAAGGCTTCCGCGCCGGTAATTTCTCCGGTCCGTAGATTCATCTTGGGCTGGTAGTGCAGAGTGAACTCCTGACGCTCGAGGGCGCGGCGAAGACTTTCTTCGATCGATTGGCGTTCCACCGCGCGAACGTTCATGGCTGGCTTGAAAAACTGATAACTTTGGCGGCCATTCTCCTTGGCCTGATACATCGCGGTGTCGGCGTTCTTGATGAGCGTTTCGGCGTCCAGCCCGTCGTCGGGAAACACGCTCATGCCGATGCTGGTGGTGACATGCAGATCGTGCTGGTCGATCGAATGCGCCTCAGCCACCGCGGCCAGCATTCTTCGAGCGGTGATGGCTACGTCTTCGGACCTTTCCACTTCGGAGAGCAGCACCACGAATTCATCGCCACCCTGGCGGCTGACAGTGTCCGAGCCGCGCACGCAATCCACGAGGCGCTTGGCGATGGACTGCAGAAGTTTGTCGCCGGTGGGATGCCCGAGAGAATCGTTGATGTGCTTAAAGCCATCCAAATCCAAAAAGAGCACAGCGACCTTTTTCATATGGCGAGGGGCTAATATGATGGCCTGATTTACGCGGTCATTCAGCAGCATGCGGTTGGGCAGTCCGGTTAGAAAATCATGGCGGGCGGAGTGTGTCATCTGTGCGGTCATGGCGCGGGCGGCGCTGACGTCGCGGAAGACGACCACTGCTCCGGTAGCGCGGCCATGAGTGTCGTGGATGGGCGCAGCGGAATCTTCGATGGCGGTTTCAAATCCGTCGCGCCGAACCAGGATGCAGTTCGATGGCAAGTGCACGGTGCGGTCTTGCAGTACGGCTAGCTCCATAGGGTTGGGGGCGGATTGGCGAGTGGTGGCGTCCAGGATTTGAAAGACCTCGGCCATGGGCCGGCCGGTGGCTTGCTCGGAAGGCCACCCGGTCATTTCCTCCGCGACCAGATTGAGGAAGGTTATGTTGCCGGCGACATCCGTGCAGGCTACAGCGTCGCCGATACAGTTCAGGGTGGCTTGAGCGCGCTCTTTCACGACAAAGAGCGCTTCTTCCATTGCTTGACGTTCGATCGCATAGGACAGCGCACGCAGCAGCCCGCGCGTTTCGATTTGACCCTTGATCAAGTAATCTTGCGCGCCTTCCTGCAGGGCGTGCACGGCGAAGGACTCGTCGTCCAAGCCCGTCAGGACAACTAGGGGAATACTCTGCGCAGCCGCACGCACCCGGCGTATGGCTTCGAGACCATCGGCATCGGGCAACCCCAAGTCCAGCAGAATAAGATCGAATTCTGATTCCGAAAGAATCTTCTCCGCATCCTGCAGACATCCAACGTGCTTCAATTCGGTGGTGTGGGCGCTTTCATGGAGCATCTCACGAAGCAGGCGCGCGTCTCCTTCGTTGTCTTCAACCAGGAGCAGCAACTTGAGTGCTTTGCGCATCATGCGACTGCCTTGTGCGGCGGCAGCTTGGCTTCGGTCAGCCAGAAGTCATTGATGCTTTTTACCAAGGCCTCGAAGGCGTCGAGCTGCACTGGTTTGGTCAAGTAGCAGTTGGCCTGCAGCTGATAGCTTTTGGCTACGTCCGCTTCCGTTCCGGAGGTGGTGAGAATCACGGTGGGGATCATTTTCAGGTTGGGATCCGATTTGATCAGCGCGAGAACCTCGCGGCCATCCATCTTGGGGAGATTCAGGTCCAGCAAGATTAGATCCGGGCGAGGGGCGTGCAGGTAAACGCCCTGGCGTCGGAGAAGAGCCATGGCGTCCGCACCGTCGGAGGCGACTAGCAACTGGACGGAACTATTAGTGGCGCGAAGGACTTCCTGGGTCAGTCGCACGTCGCCGGGACTATCTTCAACCAACAACACTTTGATGGGCATGGTGGTTCTGCGCGTGACGTCCACGATTTCCTGGTGCGTGATTGTGTCCAGCGAGGCGGCAGTCATATTTTTGGCTCCTGCTGCGGCAATTTGACTTTGGTGAGCCAGAAATCGTTGATGCTTTTCACCAAGGCTTCGAAAGCATCGAGCTGCACGGGTTTGGTGAGATAACAGTTGGCCTGTAGTTGATAGCTCTTGACGATATCGGCTTCGGCGGACGACGTGGTCAAGATCACGGTGGGAATTGTTTTTAGGTCGGCGTCCTCCTTGATGTGGGCGAGAACTTCGCGGCCGTCCATCTTGGGCAGATTCAGGTCCAGCAGGATTAGGTCGGGGCGAGGGGCATGCGCGTAAAGCCCCTGGCGTCGCAGAAAGGCCATGGCTTCCACGCCATCGGCGGCGACGTGCACATGAATGGCGGGATTGGCATCGCGGAACGCTTCCTGGGTCAGGCGCACGTCGCCGGGGCTGTCTTCCACTAGAAGAACCTCTATGGGCATACCGTCTCCTCCGATGACATTCATGGTTTCCTCTCGATATCGAACTTGGTGCTGAGAAACGCCGAGCGCCAGGCTGACAAGTCGCTGTAAGGAGTATCGCTACGTGCGGCGAGCCTCATGATTTACTCTCGTTCGCAGCGGCCAGAGCAAAGCTGAATTTGGAACCTTGCCCAGGCTGGGATTCGACCAGGATGTTTCCGCCATGGCGTTCGGCAATTTTTTTGCAGATGGCCAGGCCTATGCCGGTACCGGCAAACTCGTCCCGTTTGTGCAGCCTTTGGAACATGCCAAAAATTCTTTCAAAATATTGCGGGTCAATTCCCAGTCCGTTGTCTTGCACGGAGAAAATCCATTTTTTTCCGCCGTTCTGGGTGGCGGAGATATGGACCTTGGGGGTTCCGGGGTTCTGGTACTTGATGGCGTTGCCGACGAGATTTTGAAATAGCTGAATCAACTGCATCTCGTCGGCGAGAACACTGGGCAGGACATCATGGGTCACCTGCGCGCCACTCGACTCGATTGCGGCACGCAAATTAATCAGCGCATGCCGCAAGGCGCCCTCGCTGGAAGTGTCCAGCAACTCCTGGCCCTTGGTGCCAACGCGGGAATAAGCCAGGAGATCCTGAATCAAGCGCTGCATGCGGCTGGCGCCGTCTACAGCGAAGGCGATGAATTCGTCGGCATCGGCGTCCAACTTGCCCTTGTAACGCCTGGACAAGAGCTGCGTGTAACTGGCGACCATGCGCAGGGGCTCCTGCAAGTCGTGCGAAGCAATGTAGGCGAATTGTCCTAATTCATCATTCGAACGATTAAGTTCTTCCACTTTGTCCAAGAGCTGAGCTTCGGCGGCTTTACGGGTACTGATGTCGCGGATTGCCGCGGTAACCAGGATGCCCGCGGCGCTTTGCAGCGGGCTTAACATGATCTCGATTGGGAAATCGCTGCCGTCTTTGCGCAGTCCGGTGATTTCGATTCCGGTCCCGATTTGTTGCGCCAGCGCATCCTCAGCGGAGCGAAGAGCGTCAGCGACCAACCGCTCTGCGAAACCTTCGGGAATAATGTTGGTTACCTTTTGGCCTAGAAGCTCATCGCGGCGATATCCGAACTGTTTTTCCGCCTGCACGTTCAGAAGCACGATCGCCCCGGATTGGTCGACGACAACCATGGCGTCGGGAGCGGCTTCCAGCAGACCGCGGTAGCGGCCTTCCATTTGCGCCAGGTGTTTTTCGGCGTCTTTGCGAACGCTGATGTCGCGGATCGCAGCGGTCACCAGGATTCCTTCAGAACTCTCGAGTGGACTGAGCATGATCTCGATGGGAAACTCGCTGCCGTTCCTGCGCCGTCCGGTGAGTTCGATTCCCGTGCCGATTTGTTGGGCGAGCGCTTCTGCCGCGGTGCGGGTGCCGTCGGCGATCAGCCGTTCCGCGAAACCTTGAGGGATGATGTTCTTTACCTTTTGCCCTACCAACCCATCGCGGTGGTAGCCAAACTGTTTTTCGGCTTGCAAATTCAGCAACACGATTTCGCCGTTCTGATTCACTACCACCATGCCATCCGGGGCGGCTTCCAGCAGACCGCGGTAGCGACCCTCCATTTGCGCGAGATGCTTGTCCGCCGCTTTGCGGACGCTGATGTCGCGGATCGCCGCCGTCACCAGGATGCCTTCGGCGCTTTCCAGCGGGCTGAGCATAATTTCGATCGGGAACTCGCTACCGTTCTTGCGACGCCCTGTTAGCTGGAGACCTGTGCCAATTTGTTGCGCGAGGGCGTCTTCGGCGGAGCGCAGGGCGTCGGCGATCAGCCGTTCCGCGAATCCCTCGGGAATAATATTGGTGACCTTTTGCCCAATGAGTTCGTCGCGGTGATATCCAAATTGCTTTTCGGCCTGCACGTTTAACAGCACGATTTCGCCGCCTTGATTGATGACCACCATGGCGTCGGGAGCCGCTTCCAGCAGACCGCGATAGCGGCCTTCCATCTGCGCCAGGTGTTTTTCAGCATCCTTGCGCACACTGATGTTGCGAATTGCCGCGGTGACCAAAATACCTTCGGCACTCTCCAGAGGACTCAGCATGATTTCAATGGGGAAGTTGCTGCTATCTTTACGCCGACCGTAAAGCTCGATTCCCGTGCCGATTTGTTGCGCCAGTGCTTCGGCCGCGGAGCGCGTGCCATCGGCGATCAGCCGCTCCGCAAAGCCCTCGGGGATGATGTTCGTCACCCGCTGGCCGATCAGTTCATCCCGGTGATAACCGAATTGGTTCTCGGCCTGCACATTCACCAGCACTATCTGGCCGCCTTGATTGACCACCACCATGGCGTCGGGAGCTGCCTCCAGCAAGCCGCGATACTTCATCCCCGACTCGGTGCTCTCGGTAAGATCGCGGGCAATGACGGAAAATCCGCGCAGCTTTCCGGCCAGGTCGCGCGACGCCGTGAAGGTGTTGCGGACCTGGAATCGCACGCCATTCTTTCGCACGCGGGTGCCCTGTTCTTCACACAGACCGCTGGCGGCAGCTTTGCGAAGTATTTCCTGGGGTTTGCCACTGGCTACGTCTTCGGGAGGAAAGAAGAACGAAATGTTTTTGCCGAGCACTTCTTCGATTTTGCAGCCAGTCATGCGCTCCGCTCCGGGGTTCCAGCTGCGAATGTTGCCCTCCGGGTCCAACATCACGATCGCGTAGTCCTGAATCCCTTGAATCAAGCGGCCATATTTGTTTTCGCTATCGCGGAGCGCTGTCTCTGCTTGTCCTCGTCGAACGTTGTCGTGATGGACGCTCCATCCGGCGGCGGCAGCGATCAAAACTCCTAGGATGGTTCCCAGAATCAGAACAGCTTTGGCTCGGCGCAAACTGTGCTTTGCTTTGGCGTCGCGCAGCACCAGCAAGCGCTGTTCTTCGGCCTGCATTTCGCGGATCACTGCGCGATAGTCGTCCATGAGCTGCTGACCGGCGCCTCCAAGAATTACGTCCACAGCCGCGGACAAGCCTTCGCTCTGGCGAGTGGCGATAACTCTGTCGGCCAGCTGAATTTTCTGTGCGGCAAGTCTGTCAAGGAGCGGAATCTGGCGTTGCTGCGTGGGGTTGTCCGCGGTCAAGTTGCGCAAGAGCGTTGCTTCTTCCTGAGCGAGGGTCACATTGGCACGATAGCTGTGGAGATAGGATTCCCGGCCGGTCAGCACGAAGCCGCGCGCACTGGACTCGAGATTCAACATCGCGGCCTGCAAGTCCTGGAGGCTTTCCAGAACTTCGTGGGTGTGCCGCACCCAGCGATCGCTTTCGATAGACACGGCCATCGAGCAATAAGAGATCGCGGCCACCACTAGTAACGCCAAAATCGCGGCGCCGAACGCAATCTGAACGCGGTAACCCGGCACAGATCTCTTCTTCATGTAGCACCAATTGGAACGAAGGTTCCGCGCGGACTCGAGTTACTTGGCTGAAAGAGGGCAGCCGTGCGAGTCGAGCAGATTTTTCAGAAGGGAATACCAGTTTATAGCGGCTGTTCTGGGGGTCAAGCCGCGGTTCCCGGCAGATGTCCAAATGGCTACGGCCCGGCGGAAACTTCGTTGCGGCAAGTTACTTCCGAATCTGTTTGCAACGCTACTCGCCGGCTCCCAGCGTAAAGTAAAACGTCGCGCCCTGTTCCGGAGCGGCTTCGGCCCAGATACGACCGCCATGGCGTTGCACGATTCGACGAACGATGGCCAGGCCGACGCCGGTACCCTCAAATTCATCTTGCCGATGGAGTCTCCGGAAGGCTGTGAAAAGTTTGTCCGAGTAGTCCATGTTGAATCCGGCTCCGTTGTCGCGAACGAAGGTTACAAGTTGCTGATCGATTCTGGTCTGGGCGACCTCAATGATCGCCGGCGCGCGGCCCCGGGTGTACTTGATCGAATTCCCCAGCAGGTTCACGAAGACTTGTTTCATCAGTCCTGGATCACACTCGACTGTTGCGAGCGTCGCCAAGTTCCAGGTGATTTGCCGGCCGGAAGTTTCTGGCGCCAGGAACTCCAGGGCGCTCCCGACAATGGAGTTGAGGTTGGTGGCGCGGCGCTCGAGTTTTTGCCGTCCCAAGCGAGCCAGTTTCAATAGTTCGTCGATCAATCCGGCCATGCTTTTGACCGCGCGCAGTGTTCGGTCGAGGCAGTTTTGCACGTCGGGGTCCAGTGGCGTTCCCAGGGACTCGAGAAGAATTCTGCAATAACCATCGATGTGACGCAGCGGGGCCCGTAAATCGTGGGCCACCGAATAGCTAAATGCTTCAAGTTCGGCGTTGGCGGCTTCCAGTTCCGCAGTCCGTTTCTTTACTACGCTTTCCAGATGCTGATTGAACTTGCGGATCTGTTGTTCGGTCGCGGCGCGCTCGATCGCGTAGCGAATGGCACGCGCCAGAACAAAGCCGTTTAACTCCATCTTCGCGACGTAATCCTGTGCTCCCAGGCGAACCATCTTCAGCGCCAGCGCCTCGTCGCCCGCTCCGGTAAGCACGATAATCGGCACCGAGGGGTCTTGGGCCCGCACTTTATCGAACGTTTCCTGGCCCATGCTGTCCGGGAGAGCCAGGTCGAGCAGTACCGCATCGATGCCTCCGGTGCTAAGGCGCTGGAGGGCCGAATCAAGACAAACCACGGTCTCGACGTCGAAGCCATCGTGTCCGGAATCTGTTAGCGATTCGAGAATCAGACGAGCATCGCCAGGATTGTCTTCGACGAGCAGAACCTTGCAATGTAGCGCGCTCATAGTTTTTGGCTGAGGGACTTAGATACGGTGAGCTGTTCTGGCAGCCATGGAGGGGAAGCGAAGTGGCTGAATCACGAACTACTCGAAGGGTGATATGAGTTTGACCCGGAAGCGAGTTTTGTCAAGGAGGAAGAGTTTGAGCCGCTCCGATTCTGAAACTTATTGATCTTGGGGGCCCGATTTCTTGCGGGGCGGCCGCATCGGATAACCGTGGTTGCGCGTCGAACCCTGGGTCCGCGAGCCTTTACAAAATTGTGGTAGGCAAAAATCAAATTCCTGACTACTCTATGGCGCGGTACACGGTGAATCCATGGCGGAATTGTCGACGACCGGCGGCCTGACGCGGCTCGGAAGCACGCAGCGGCAAGATAATTGGTGGCTCGAGCTGCTGCCGGTAATTGTAGTGCTTGGCGGCTTTGGCTTATACGCCACGCTCCGGGCGTTCGAAGGGAAATTCTACGAATGGGGACCGTATATCTCTCCATTCTATTCCCCCCTGATCGACCCGCAACACCATTGGTGGCGGTTTTCCCCGGCCATCTTGATTCTCGGCGGCCCGCTCGGTTTTCGGGCGACTTGTTATTACTACCGCAAAGCCTACTACCGGGCGTTTTTTCTCGATCCACCCGGCATGCGCGGTCGGCGAGCCGGCGGGCCGCAAGTATCGCGGCGAGACTGCCTTTCCTTTCATTCTGCAGAACCTGCATCGCTATTTTTTCTACCTCGCGGTTCTGTTTCTCTGCTTTCTCTGGTATGACGCCATACTTGCTTTTATCTTCCCGGCAAGGTTTCGGCGTTGGTGTTGGCTCGCTGGTGATGCTCGTGAATGTCATTCTTCTCTCAACCTACACGTTCTCCTGCCACTCCCTGCGCCATCTGGTCGGAGGAAAGCTGGACTGCTTTTCGTGCACAGCCTTCGGGCCGCCGCGTCACGCTGCCTGGCGCTGGGTCAGCTTTTTCAACGAACGCCACATGTTATGGGCCTGGATGAGCCTGTTCTCCGTAGGGCTCACTGATTTATATATTCGCTGCGTTAGCCGCGGGCTACCTCAAGGACATCCGAATCCTGTGACCCTCAAATACGAAACGCACGAAAACGATGTGCTCATCATTGGTGCGGGCGGCGCGGGCCTGCGGGCCGCGGTTGAAGCTCTGGCGCAGGGCGCCAGCGTCGGCGTGGTTTGCAAATCGCTTCTGGGAAAAGCGCACACGGTGATGGCCGAGGGAGGCAGTCGCCGCGGCGATGGGCAATGTTGACCCGGCCGACGACTGGCGCGCCCACTTCCGCGACACCATGCGCGGCGGAAAATTTCTCAACAACTGGCGCATGGCCCAGCTGCACGCCCAGGAGTCACCTGATCGCGTGCGCGAGCTGGAGCAGTGGGGCGCACTTTTCGACCGCACCGACAACGGCGACATCTTGCAGCGCGCCTTCGGCGGGCACACCTTCAAGCGGCTCTGCCACGTAGGCGACCGCACCGGGCTGGAGATGATTCGCACGTTGCAGGATCGCGGCGTGCAGCAGGGCATTGACGTCTACATGGAGTGCACCATCACGCGTTTGCTAAAGGACGGCGACCGCATCGCCGGCGCCTTCGGCTACTGGCGCGAACAGGGCCGCTTTGTCCTTTTCAAAGCCAAATCCGTCGTGATTGCCACAGGTGGTATTGGCAAAGCATGGAAAGTCACCTCGAATTCCTGGGAATGCACTGGCGATGGCATGTCGCTGGCCTACGAAGCGGGCGCGGAGCTTCTGGACATGGAATTTGTGCAGTTTCACCCTACGGGGATGGTGTGGCCGCCGGGAGTGCAGGGCCTGCTGGTTACCGAAGCGGTGCGCGGTGAAGGCGGGATTCTGCGCAACAAGAATGGCGAGCGCTTCATGGAGAAGTACGATCCGAAGCGCATGGAGCTTTCCACTCGCGACGTCGTGGCGCGCTCGATTTACACCGAAGTGAAGGAAGGACGCGGCAGCCCGCACGGCGGCGCGTTTCTGGACATCTCTCAGAAACCCGCGGAATACGTCAAGCGCAAGCTTCCGAGCATGTACCACCAGTTCAAAGAGCTGGCCGACGTGGACATCACCAAAGACCCCATGGAAGTTGGCCCAACGTGCCATTACATGATGGGCGGCATTCGCGTTGACGCAGAGACCGGGCAAACGTCGGTTCCCGGACTCTTCGCGGCTGGCGAAGCTGCTGCAGGATTGCACGGCGCAAATCGTCTGGGCGGCAATTCGCTTTCGGACCTGCTAGTCTTCGGGCGTCGTGCTGGCCTGGCTGCGGCGGCGCACGCGAAAAGTACGGCGTCGCCCGCGCTTGATTCCGCGCAAATCGATGATGCCGAGCGCCAGTTGCTCGCTCCCTTTGAACGCACCACCGGTGAAAATCCGTACACCATCCATAGCGACCTCCAGGAGATGTTGCAATCGCTCGTGGGAATCTTCCGCACCGCGGAAGATCTACAGCGTGCGCTGGACGAGCTTGAGAAATTCAAAGCCCGCGCGGCAGTAATGCGCGTCGAAGGCTCGCGCTTGTTCAATCCGGGCTGGCATCTCTCGCGCGACCTGCACCACATGTTGGTAGTCGCAGAGGCGGTTACGCGCTCGGCGCTCGCGCGCCAGGAGAGTCGCGGAGCGCACAGCCGCATCGATTTCCCCAAGACTGAAGATGCCTGGGGCAAAAAGAACCACGTCATCGCGAGTCGGGGAGATGCCATGACACTGGTGGAGGTACCGGTCCGCGAGATGCCCGAGGACCTAAAGAAGATTTTGGCGGAAGATAAATGAGAACGAAGTCACACGTAAGCTCGAGGGTTGCAGCGTTCTTGGCAGGCGGAGGCTTTAGAAAATGTCCGACGTAACCGTCCGGGTATTCCGGGGCGATCCTAGCGGTGGCGCGCCGGTAGACTATCAAGTCCCGCTGACTCCTGGGATGGTGGTCCTAGATGCGCTGCATTCCATCCAGGCGCATCAGGCGCCGGACCTCGCGGTGCGCTGGAATTGCAAAGCCGCGAAGTGCGGTTCGTGCTCTGCAGAAGTGAACGGCCGCCCGCGCCTGGCCTGTAAGACGCGCATGGATTCGCTGCCTCTCGATAAGCCCATTACCGTTTACCCGATGAAGTCGTTTCCGATAATCAAAGATTTGGTCACTGACGTTAGCTGGAACTACAAAGTAAACGCCAAGATCCCTGCTTTCCAGCCTCGCCCCGGCGTTAAGTGGAAAATGGAACAGCGCGACGTGGACCGCGTGCAGGAATTTCGAAAGTGCATCGAGTGCTTTCTCTGCCAGGACGTATGCCACGTGCTGCGCGACCACGACAAAAAGGAAAAATTCGGCGGCCCGCGTTTCTTTGTCCGCGTCGCCAGCCTGGAAATGCATCCCCTGGACGGCGTGTCGCGCATCAAGCTTCTCAAGGAAGAGTTAGGCTTGGGCCTTTGCAACATCACAAAATGCTGCACGGAAGTCTGCCCCGAAGAGATTCACATCACCGACAACGCCATCATTCCACTCAAGGAACGGGTGGTGGACGAGTTCTACGATCCACTGACGATGCTATTCCGCAAGATTCGCGGCACAAAAACGGCTTGATCGGCCGTCCGGCTTTGGATGTAACGGCACAGGGAGGCGCAATGGAATATCAACTGAAACCGATCTCCAAAGCGGGGATCGCCGAGGCCCTCGCTAAAGTTGAACTGTACCGCTACCTCAACGAGCCCGAAGAGGCCGAATCCATCTGCCGCGATATCCTGGCGGTTGATCCGCAGCATCAGCTCGCGCTGCGTTTTCTGGGCCTCACCATCACTGATCAATTCGGCAGCGGAGCCAACGACCGCTATCGGGAAGTAGAAGAAACTTTTTTGAAGCTCAACGAACGTTACGAGCAGCTCTACTACACCGGCCTACTCTACGAACGCCGCGCCAAAGCCCAGCTTCGCAACGGCCAGCCACCCCACATGATCCTGCCGCTCTTCGAGCAGGCCCTCGAGTGCTTTGGTGCCGCGGAAAAAATCCGCCCACCTGGCAACGACGACGCCATTCTGCGCTGGAACCGCTGTGTTCGTCTGCTGCAAACGCCCAGCTACATTTGGGAGGAAGAGTTCACCGGCTTCGATGCCCACGACATGCCGCCCGCGTGAAAGTATCGCGTTCGCTATCCCTGCAGCGCGTGCCGCCAAGGTAGACACCGTGCGCGCACTTCGCGCCGATTAGCGTTTTTGGCAGACTAGTCTTTGGGCGGCTTCGTGAGGTGGTGAAGCCGTTTTCGGCTCAGTTTGTCGAGATTGATTTCTTCGCCGCTATCCTTCGCAAGCTTGAGTTGTTCTGCGTAGGATGCAGCCACAGACGCCTTAAACCCTTCAAGATTTACGATCTTGCCGTCTTGGTACATCTGATCAAAAAGTTCGGCGAGCTTGTCGTGTAGTTCTTCCTTCGTCATGACCAAACTCCTCTCCTGAGACACAAAGTCTAGGTGAGGATGGTACCAAAATCAGGGAGACTCTCCAGTTGCGGATTGAGGATCGCCGAAATGTGGGAAGAAGGCCAAACGCGGTGCGCGAAGTTAATGTCGCGGAAAGGGATGGTGCCGGAGGCCAGAATCGAACTGGCTACGCCCGCCTTTTCAGGGCGGCGCTCTACCACTGAGCTACTCCGGCAAGTGGTTTATAAAGTGTAGAGGCGCTGAGAAGTTGTGTCAATAAATCCCGAGGGTTTTCTCAATAATCGGGAGATTTTGGTAGCACAGACTTCAGTCTGTGTGCTTTCCGCACTGCACACCCGGACTACCCACGCAGCTAACAAATCAATGCTGCGAATCGTCAAACTCTTTCATCCAAGCCTGCGACTTCAGCAGTTCCCGCGGCTTAGTCCCGTCCGGCGGCCCCACGATCCCATCCTTCTCCATCAAATCAATCAAACGAGCGGCGCGCCCGTATCCAACGCGTAGACGCCGCTGCAAGGTAGAAGTAGAGGCCCGGCCGGCCTCGCAGACGACCCGCACCGCGTCCTGGTACAAATCGTCGTCCACGTCCTCGTGACCTTCCGGCTCGCCGGCGGTGATGTCATCCATCGCGCCTGCGCCGCCCTCTTCCTTCGGCGCTTCCAGCAGCTTCTCGTTGTACTTGGCTTGCGCCTGCGCCCGCCAGAAATCGCACACCCGCACGATTTCGTCTTCGCTGACCAGCGGTCCGTGCACACGATGCAAGCGCGAAGATCCTGCCGGCAAATAGAGCATGTCGCCGCGGCCCAGCAGCGATTCCGAGCCGTTGGAATCGAGAATGGTTCGCGAGTCCACTTTGCTGGCCACGCGGAACGATATGCGGGCAGGGAAGTTAGCTTTAATCAATCCGGTGATCACGTCTACCGAAGGCCGCTGCGTCGCCAAAATCAAATGGATGCCCACCGCGCGAGCCATTTGTGCCAACCGGGTGATGGATTCTTCCACGTTGTTGGTGTCGACCATCATCAGGTCGGCCAACTCGTCGATGATAATCACCAGGTAGGGAAGCGGCTTGTGCTCGCTCTCTTCCACTTTGTCGAATAGCGAGAGCGATTGTGGTTTCTGGAATAGCCGATTGTACTGGTCAATATTCCGAACGCCTTTTTGCGCCAACAGCTTGAGGCGATTTTCCATTTCACGCGTGGCATTGCGCAACACGTTGGAAGCAATCTTTGGATCGGTGACCACCGGGGCGATCAAGTGGGGAATGCCTTCGTAAAGGTTCAGCTCCAGCCGTTTCGGGTCGACCAGCACCATCTTCACGTCGTCCGGGCTAGCCTTATACAAAATCGACATCATCAACGAGTTGATGAACACGCTCTTGCCGGTACCGGTCGATCCGGCAATCAGTAAATGTGGCATCGCCGCCAAATCCGTAATGCGGATGCGTCCGTGAAGATCCCGCCCCATCGCCAGGGTAAGTTTGCTGGGTGACCCGATGAATTCCGGGGCCTCGATAATCTCCCGCAGCGCAATCGTCTGCCGGTTGATGTTCGGCACTTCGATGCCGATCGTCGATTTGCCTGGAATACGTTCGATCAAGATTGATTCAGCTTGCAGCGCCAGACACAAGTCTTCCGTCAGTCCGATGATTCGGCTGTACTTGATTCCGGCTTCCGGCTTGAACTCGAAAGTTGTGACCACCGGCCCAGGGTTGATCTGCGTGACCCGCCCCGCGATATCGAATTCCAGGCATTTTTCTTCGATCGCTCGGGCGCGGGCCTTTAGTTCCTCTTCATCCAGCTTTTGGCTGGCTTCGCCTTCGCGCAATAGCGAAGAACTTGGCAAGCGATAGTTGGTGGTGATCGCGGCTTCCGCTTTTGCGGGCGCCTTCTTGACTGGCTTTTCGGGTATGTCGCGGTTTACAACGAAGATGGGAGCCTTGCGCTTATCCGCTGTCTTTTCGTCGTCCTTTTCCTCGTCGGAGAAAACATCGCTCTCGTCGGCCAGCCGAATGGATTTCGGAGCTTCATTCAACACTTCCGCTTTCCCGACAGACTGCGGCGAAGCCGGCTTGCGTCCCGTCACGCGATTTTCTTCCACGCGCCGTCGCCGTCGTTCGCTTTCGCGGTCCTCACGCCAGGCTTGCCACCGCGCTTGGGCCTTCTGCAGAATTCCGAGCTTTTCCACTGCGCCAAGCGGACCGGTAGGACTCTTGGCCCACGCGTGCGTCCCGGCGAAAGAAAAGCTGGTGGTCATAAACACCGAAGTAATAAACACGGCGATAGCCACCACGTACGCGCCGGTCAAATTGAAGCCAGTGCGCAAACTGCCGGCGATTAGCGATCCCAACAATCCGCCCGCGGGAATCGCCGAGCGAATCGCCGGAAAGGGCATCAGCGTAAGCAGGGAAGGCAGCGAAAGCAGCAGCAGTCCGTACCCGACCAGGGTAGCCACTTGCGATTCGATTACCCGGCTGCGCAGCCAGCGCCAGCCGAGGACTAGCAGCGCCGCGGGCAGCAGGAACGCCGCGTAGCCGAAAATCTGGAATAGCAGATCCGCGGAGTAGGACCCGACCGGCCCGATCCAATTGTGGGTTACCTGCGAACCGTCGGTGGGCGAGGCGCTCACATTAAATGCCGCGTCACGCGGACTGTAGGAAATCAGCGCCAATCCAATCAGGATGGCCAAACTAAGGCACAAGAAGCCGATCAGCTCGTTGAGCCGTTTATTTTCCGTGGGTGTCAAGAAGCGCAAGAGTTTCTCCTCAGCATTTTGGGGAAGGCTGAGTGCTACATACGGGGCTTAGGCGCCATCGCGCTCCGCATGGAGGAACCAAAGGATGATACCAAAGCGCTCTGCGTTAGCAAAAATTCTTTCGGACCCGGTGCGTAACTCTACCGGGCTATTTTTCGGGGAGTCGGTTCGAGATGAACTGAGACATTCGCGTCGCCGCCGGTGGGTCCATATTGGCCAGAACTGCTACGACGTATCCGGTCTGAGGGCAAAACGAGAGATTGCCATTCATCCCCGGTGCCCCACCTCCGTGGCCGTAGCAGTGAATTCCGTCGGTCACTTCATCCTGCATACCGTACGCGTATTTTGCACCATCGGGGGTGTCGACCTTTCCCGTGGTGAGCAGGGCGTACCGCTCGGCATCCAGCAATTTCAGGCTGGTCAGAGCAGTGGCGAACCGCAGCAGGTCTTCGACCGTCGAGTAACCGCCGCCGGCCGAACTTCCGCGATAAGGAAGCGTATCGGTGTTCGGTGCCCGCGGAGCATTGCGGTCGCGTTTGGTGTAACCCACCGACCTGTCGGGTACGTTCTGTTCTTCCGGAAGCGAGCCGGTGGATATCATCCCGGCAGGCTTGAAGATGTGCTCGTCAACATAGTCGTAGTAGTTTTGCCCGGAGGCTTTTTCGATAATTACTCCGAGCAGCACAAATCCGTAATTGCTATAGTCCCAGCGCGACCCGGGTTCAAATTTCGGCCCGCGCTTGCCGTAGAGCGCCACGTAATCCTTCAGAGTTTTTAACTCGTGCTGGTGCGCCGCGAACTCGGGGCCGAAAATATCACCCGTGCCGCCGGTATGGGTCAACAGCTCGTGAATCGTAACCTTCGACGCCAGATCTTGATTCGGATAGTCGGTCAGTATCTTTCCAACCGTGTCGCCAAGGGCCAGCTTTCCTTGCTGGACCAGTTGCAGCACTGCGACCGCGGTGAACATCTTGTTCATCGATCCGATGCGGAAGCGCGTCGTTGTCTTATTCGGGATCTTCAACGCTCGGTCAGCTAAACCGTAGGCGCCGCTGAATATCGCGGTCCCATTCTTGGCAACAATCACCGCCCCGGAGAAACGGTCCGCGGAGGTCTCCTTTTCCAACTCTCCTCGAAATGCTGCGATTGCTTCCGCTTCGCTCAATCGCGGGGGCGCGGCTCCCGCCGGCGGAGGAACCGGCCGGACGCCAAATTTCGTGATGTGATAAGGCGCCGTAGCGGCAACCTCCAGGGTGGCCTTCCCGAACTGATCAGAACCACGCTCCTTCACAATTCCCGTGAAGCTTTGCTCCGTGGATTCCTCCACCCTCTTGAAATCGAATCCGCCAGTGGCTTCACGGAACTCCATCTGACGATCAATATCCACAACGCGATCGGGGTTGTTCTCCTTCAGAAACGAAAGCAGTTTCTCCCGGTCGCCGCTGTTGAAGGCTTCAAGCCACGCGAAGAATTGCCGCGAGGCGGGCGTATCTGGTGGTTTGGTTTGTGCAGGGAGCGTGGAGGACGCGAACAATGCCAGGAAGAGGGCTGCGAATTTCATGTTCCTATAGACGCGGCGAATTACTTTTCGTTTTTGATGCGGGTCAGCATCGGAGTCGGTCGGCTCCGCACCCGGGAATGAAAAAGAAATGCTTCAGTAGCCTGCGCGATATAGCGCAAAGACAGCGGCCGCTGCCACGATGCAATAAATGCCGAACAAGTACCAGCGCCCACGCTCCAGCCACTGGCTCAGCCACTTCAGCGCCAGCAGACCTGCTAGGAAAGAGAATACCGCTCCCAACAGACTTGGCAGAATGGCCGAGGCGACGCCGGCACTGCCGGTGGCGTGAACGGCTTTGACCAGTCTCAACCCCTCTCGCGCAATCACCGGCGGAGTTAGTATCACGGCCAAAGCGAAGCTGAACGCCTCCGCGCTGGCCTTCGCGACGCCGGAAAGCATTCCCGCGGAAATCGTCGCGCCGGATCTCGAGAAACCACGAAAAGGCAGGCACAGCCCTTGAACCGCGCCAATGAGACTAGCTTGCCCAGCACTAATTTCAGAAGTCTCGCCCGGATTTGCCGCGGAGCGATTCTTCGTAGCCAGGCCCGCGACCAAAATTAAAATCCCCGCCGCCAGAAGGGCTGGTGCGATCAGGTCGAGCCGGCCAAAAAGATTCTCGATCTCGGCATGTGGCACGTCGCGAAACGCCGTCTTCTCAATCATTTTAATTAGCGCTTCTCCCACCACACCCGTAAGAATAGTCGCCACAAGTAGTAGCACTGCGGCACGCTTAAATTTCTCCCAACTCTCAAAATACGTCGCTCGCCACTGCTTCCAGAAGTACAGAATGACCGCAAACATCGTGCCGGTATGCAGCATCACCAGCAGCAGCGTCATCGCCGGAGTCGTCGGGTCCAGTCCCATTAGCTTTTCGGCCACCACTACATGCGCAGAACTCGATACCGGCAGCAACTCCGCCAATCCTTGAACGATCGCGAGAATAATTATGTGGAGAAAAGTCATGACACCAATCCTAACCAGTTTTTACTCATTCCTGAACTCACTATTGTAATCTGAAGTGCGCTCTAACTTGCCTACGCCACGCCCAGGGTTTTTCGCATCTCGTAAGCGTCCAGCCTCGCGAGGTAATATCGTTTCAACGTAGCAACGGGACGATAGCCGTGGCGCTGCCAGAAGGCAACGCCCGCCACATTCTCGATAGCGGTCTCCAGCACCATTTCCTCGACGCCGCGAGCCGCCAACTCCGCCTCACTGCGTTCCAACAGCTGTGTCCCGAGCCCCAGCCGCCGGTGCGACTCCGCCACATCCAAAGTTAAGACGTGCCCCAACGGCGCAGCTTCCTCCGTAATAATAAATCCCGGAATCACGTCGCCCTCAAACGCCACGATACAACTCGCCTGCGGCATACGCAGAAAATACCCAAGCATCCATCTGGAATACGCGATTGCCCTTCGGGAAGCACTGGTGGTCGAGCGCATACAGCTGTTCAAAATCCCCCGGCTCGTAAGCGCGCAGCTCCAAGGCCATCGCCGTCAATGCGCAACCGGCGGCATCTGTAACCCCAGCGCCTTCACGGTAATTTCGTCAACGACCGCCGCCTGCCCATTGGTCTTGGTCACCACTCCAAATCCGCCGCTGTAGTCCCACATCGTCCATCCAATTCCATGGCTCTCCAGCGACGTCCGCACATCCCTGATCCAAGCCGCGCGATCCGTGGGAATCGATGCTTTGCGGTAGACGCCAAACTCGTTACAGGTAACCGCCACGTTCCATCGCTTGGCCCAAGCCTGCACCTGCGCGAACTCCGCATCCATCCGCGTCGCATTCCAGTGATCCAGCCCGTAACGGATCACCGCCAACCTCTCGGCCGCCTCCGGCACGCTAGCTGCAATTCGCTCCGCGCTTTCCGGAGAGGAGGGGTAGGGAAGGTCCCGCACGAAGTGCCAGTAATTAACGCCCCAAGTCGCGCCCTGATGCGTGAAGATATGCGGCTCGTAAAAATGGAAATTGTAAATAATGTTGGGATCGCGCAGCGGTTCCATCGCCAGCAAATCGTCATCGTCCGCCCAACGCGCTCCCTCCGCGATGATCGTGTGCTGCGGAGCGCCCGCGCGAATTGCCACAGCTAGCTTGGCCTGAATGCCATACCATCGATAACCATCTTTCATTTCCGGCTCGTTCAAAATCTCGAAAAACACCAGGTCCGGATTCGATCCTGCATAATGCCCAGCCAAGGCCCGCCAAAAATCCGCAAACTCTCCCACAAATCCGGAATTCTTCTCGAGCTTCTCTTTAAAATCCTCTTCCGGATGCGCGTCAATAATTACCGCCAGCCCCTGATCCAGAATCATTTTCACCGCGGCATCCAGTTGGACCAGGTATTCGGCGGGAATCTCATCCGCCCGGTTGTGCCGAAACATCGGTGCCGGATTGACGCTCAATCGGACGTGGTCAAATCCCATCTGCTTGATGAGCAAAATGTCCGCAGGCGTAGTCCACGTTTCGAAATGCTCCTTGGTGTATCCACGCGAATCCCACACCTGCGCAAACCATTCGCTCAAATTAATCCCGTGCCGCAAATGCGCCGCTCGGCGCTGTGCCACGCCAGCATCCATCTGCGCAAGGGAACTAACCGGCCAGGCCAATCAAACAGAAAATAAAGACCGCAATCGCGCGCTTGGCAGACGTCATGTAGCTATCATCCTCCACAGACGTTCCAGAATACACAAAGGGCGGGCCATAGGCCCGCCCCGCGTGAATAACATCGAAAGCCCAGCCAATGCCCTACAGCTTGATCGTAACCGTCTTCACCTCGGTGTAATTCGCCAGACCATATTCGCCCAGCTCGCGCCCAATCCCGGATTGTTTAAATCCGCCAAACGGGGCGCCCGCGTCGAACACGTCATAGCAATTCACCCACACCGTTCCGGCCCGCACGCCATCAGCGATCGCGTGCGCCTTGCTAATATCCTTCGTCCAGACCGCGGCCGCCAATCCATACATATTCTTGTTGGCTCGCTCCACCACTTCTTCCGTGCTCTTGAATTTCAGGATCGACATCACCGGCCCAAAAATTTCTTCCTGCGCGATCTTCATGTTGTCCTGCACGTCGGCAAACACGGTCGGCTCGATAAAATATCCCTTGTCGCCCACCCGTCCGCCGCCGGCCAACAGCTTGGCCTTGTCCGCCTTACCGGCCTCGATGTACCCCATGACCTTGTCGAACTGGTCTTGATCCACCTGCGGTCCCTGTTCGGTCGCCTTATCAAACGGATTCCCAACCGTACGCTTCTTGGCCCGCTTCACGCTCTTCTCCACAAATTCGTCGTAGACTTTTTCTTCCACAAACGTCCGCGATCCTGCGCAGCAGCATTGCCCTTGATTGAAAAACAGCGCGAAGTGCGAACCTTCCACCGCCTCGTCCATGTCCGCGTCGTTAAAAATAATATTCGGACTCTTCCCGCCCAATTCCAAAGTAACCCGCTTCAGGTTGGTCTCCGCCGCCGCTTTCATGATCAGATGCCCAACTTCGGTAGACCCCGTGAACGCGACCTTGTCCACATCCATGTGACGCGCCAACGCCGCCCCAGCCGTCGGCCCATACCCCGGCAGCAAATTCAACACGCCGTCAGGATACCCAGCCTCCAATGCCAACTCTCCAACCCGTAACGCCGTCAGTGGAGTCTGTTCCGCCGGCTTCATCACCACCGTACAACCTGTCGCCAGCGCCGGCCCCAGCTTCCAGGCCTGCATCAACAGCGGAAAATTCCACGGAATAATCTGCGCCACCACTCCCACCGGCTCATGCTTGGTGTACGTGAAATACGGTCCGTTCACCGGGATCGTCTTGCCCTGCAGCTTGTCCGCCCAGCCCGCGTAGTAGCGATAGCACGCAATTGTCAGCGGTAGATCCGCCGCGCGCGCCACGTGATACGGTTTCCCGTTATCCAGGGCTTCCAGCTCCGCCAATTCATCCGCATGCTTCTCAATCAAATCCGCCAGCTTGTACATCAGCATGCCGCGCTGCGCCGGCGTCATCTTTCGCCATGCGCCTTTATCGAACGCCGCCCGCGCCGCTGCCACTGCCTTGTCCACGTCGGCAGCGTCCGCCTCCGCGACCCGCGCAATTGGTTCGCCCGTAGACGGATTAATGGTCGCAAACGTCTTGCCCGAAGCCGCGTCCACCCATTTCCCGTTAATCAACAATTTGGCGGCAGAAATTTTGACGGTCGGTTCAAAAGCGGTAGTGGCAGTAGCCATGATGGAAGCCTCCTGAGTGCAAACGAACAAAGCCTATACCCAACAGAAACCCGGAGCAAGCCCCGCCGTCCCGAGAAATCTCCGCGCGCAAGTGATGCTATATTGAGAGCAGGGAAGCGCCGTCAAGCTGGCTTACCGAACCGTATTTTTGAGGGAAAACGTGAAAGTCGGGCCACTTCTAGGACTAGCTGTTCTGCTAGTAATCGTCTGGGTCGTCAGCTTCGTAGTCTTCCACGTAGCCGGCCTGCTAATCCACATCCTCCTGCTGTTAGCCGTAATCTTCCTGATAGTCCAACTCTTCACCAGCCGCAAGCTGTAGCGGCGGGTCTTCAGACCCGTGCTTTGCCTTTGAATCTGTAGCGGCCGGGCTTCAGCCCGGCACTTTTGACGTTTCCTTCTCTACACTCTCAATCGATCGCAGCATTTCTGCGCCTGAACGGGAAATCACTACCCCCAAACGCACCGACAGCTCACCCCGCCAAGAAAGCGAAGTGAGCTGTCGACCCCATCTAAAATTCCTGAATTAAGAACTACCGCGGTGAATCGAAATTTACGTCGTTAAAAATATCCAGCTCCGGCGGATTCATATCAATCTCCGGCCCCGACTGCCCGGAATCCTTCTTTTCCTTCTTGTCCAACTTCCGTTGCGCGCGTTGTTGTTCCTTCATCTTGCTTTTTTCCACGCGCTTCATTTCTTTTTGTCGCTTCAGAAAGGTAGTTGTCAAAGTTGCTCCTCATAAGAAGTGAACGGGCCCAAACTACGGCACCGTTAAGTCGCACACCACAACCAAGGCAAGCAAAAAACAGTGCAAAAATCCGGGACGATTTCGTCGTACTAGTTAGAAGACCGAGAGAAAAAACTGCAACGATCTGCAAACAGAAACTACCAGCGCGGTTCCCGTGGCTGCCGCGCGGATTCGCGATAATCTTCATTGGAAAAGCGATCTCGCCCGCCCCCGCCGCCTTTACCCGGACGTCCGCCATCTCGGCTGCCCCCGCCATCTCGTCCGCCACCACCACCGCCGCCAGGACGCCCGCCCCCGCCGCTGCGTTGGCCGGCAAAGCCCCCGCCGCCACCAGGACGCGCTCCACGCGGAGGTCCGCCTTCGCCCTTTGGCCGCGCTTCATTCACTTTCAAATTACGTCCGCCGGCTTCCTTACCATCAAGCCCAGCAATCGCCTGCGCCGCTTCCGCGTCGTTCGGCATTTCCACGAAAGCAAATCCGCGCGCCCGGCCGGTTTCACGATCCATGGCCATATGCACGCGCGATACTTGACCGAACGGCTCAAACAACGTACGAAGATCGCTCTCCGTCGTTTGAAAATTCATGTTCCCAACAAAAAGACTTTTCACGTTGCTTCTCCCGGTATTTTGCTGCGCCGCAGGCGAGAGAACCAGCATTCTCCCGTCGTGGAACGGGCGGCGTCGAATCGGCTGAAGTCAAAACAGGGAGGGTCGCAAAGCGGCCGCCGGGGAATTCAGGCAATTCAATGTCGCAAGTCTGACAATATCACACTTAAACAAATTTCGCTCGGCCCGGATTTAGGCTCCATCGGCGGCCCCCTCCTTAGCCCCCAAGGCTCTCGGGTGCGTCCTTAAGCCTTAGAACCGAACCCGAGCCTCTCGAGATCCCGGAAAAGGCATAGACGGCACCGATTGTGCCAAAAACTTAGCCTTTTCGAGCTGCCAACCCATTCCCTTAACTCCGATAATCTTCCATCCTCCAAGGCGCCTGCCGCCTAAGTGCATTGTTTTCAGTGAATACAAGTGGAATACCGATTGCATCTACTAGTACCGTCATGACCGACAGCAGCAGACAAATCATGTCCCATTTGATGCGCTTTCAACACCAACGAGGACCCTCAAGAATGATCAAAAAACTACTTCTAACGTTTGCCCTGGGCGGCGTTTTAATCACCTCCGCCAAGGCAGACACCGTTGTAAATCTGTTGAGTTCCCCCCTCACCACCAATAATTCGGTGGCTCAGGGCCTGACCAACGCGGGCGCCACCCAAGACATCATCGGCAACTCCGCTTGGGCTGCACCTCTGGGAGCTTCCAGCTGGATTTCCTTCACCACCACGGGCGATACCAGCAACTCCAATTTCTATACCGTGCCCAACAACACCAGCGTCACCTTTGAGCAAGACTTCTCGCTCAACGGCACGATTACCGGCGCGTTTCTGGACGTTCTGGCGGATGACACTACTTCCGTGGTTCTCAACGGATACACGCTCTTCTCCGCCAATCTCAACGGCAGCTACCCAACTTGCTCCTCCATCGATATCGGTTGCCTGACCTCCACCGAAGGTGTCTTCAATCTGTCGCAGCTGGCGCCGTACTTGAACGCCAACGGCAACAACACTTTGGACTTCACCGTTACCCAGAAAGCGGGCAGCTCTTTCGGCCTGGACTATTTGGGCAGCGTAACCACCACCCCGACCGCCACACCGGAGCCTGGCACCATGCTTCTGCTCGGCGCTGGCGTCATCGGCCTGGCTGCACTAAAGTTCCGCAGCTAAACGTATCCGGCAAACCAACTCCCCAGCCTAAATCAAAGAAAAGCCGCCCAACCGGGCGGCTTTTCTTTTTGGATCTGCCCATTCTCTTCTTTTTTGCTCCAACACCCAGTGTGATTATTTTTGCTCCAGGAACTCGGCGCTTCAGTCTTGGCCGCGCACTTTAAGCAGTTGGGGGTCGGAGCCACAGCTCCGACAGCTTGCCAAAAGCTGCCAACCGGCTTCAGCCGCTGAGGAACTGCTCTTGTTTCCCACGCAATAGCGCACTTCCCGGGACTTAGACAGAATCCCGCATCATTCCCCCGTAACGCCCGTGGCTTCTGTGAGCGTTAAATCCGTCGGGATCGCCAACACCTCCGTAGGCGGTCCCTCAGGGCCACTCGTGACGAAAAACGCCACCACTAAACTGGTCGCCAGCAGACCAGCCGCCAGAGCGTAAGGCGCACCCGGCAGGTGGTGTCTATTTCCCGGGGCAGTTGCCAGCGCAAACACCTGCGTAAAAATCAACGGCCCGATCATTCCCGTAATCGAGCGCAGTGAATTGATGGCGCCTTGTAGTTTTCCCTGCGAAGTATGGTCCACATGACGCGACATCATCGATTGCACCGCCGGTGCCGCGATTCCCCATAACGCCACGAACGGGATCGCTGCGAAAACAATCCATCCTTTGTAAGCCAGTGCAAATCCGAGGAAAGACAACACTCCAAAAATTAGCCCCAAAAGCACGCTACTCCGTTCTCCAATCCTTTTCACCAGCGGTCCTACGAGTCCGCCGGAAACAATACTCACCGCCAGCCCAATCGCCGCCAGCGAAAGGCCAATCATATTTTCGCTCCAGCGGAACTGGTACACCGCATAAAGCACGAAAACCGATGGCAGCACCTGATGTGCCAGATAATAAAGCGTCATCACCACCGCCAGTCCCGCAAGTTCAGGGTGCGAGCGCAACAGTGTGAGGGATGCCAGAGGGTTCGCCATATGCAAACCTTTTGTGGACCTCCTTTCCGGCGGTAGCGATTCAGGCAAAATAAAAAATCCGTACAGCGCGTTGGTCAGGCTCAGACCGGCCGCGATCCAGAACGGAAGTCGTAGATTAAAATTGCCTAGCAGTCCGCCAACCGCGGGACCGATGATGAAGCCCAATCCGAACGCCGCGCTAAGCAAGCCGAATTGTTTCGCTCGCTTTTCCGGAGTAGTTACATCCGTGACGTACGCAAAAGCTGTCGAAATATTGGAGGTCGTAATGCCCGAAACCAGTCGGCCGACAAAAAGCCAGCCTAGCGTAGGCGCCAGCGCCATGAAAATGTAGTCAAGCCCCAACCCGGCGCACGATAAAAGAATGATCGGACGGCGACCGAAACGGTCCGATAATGCCCCCAACAATGGAGAAAAAATAAACTGCATCGTGGCCCAGGCGAACCCAAAAACACCCGTAATTGCCGCCGCTCGCGAAATGTTTCCCGATTCAAAGTGAATGATTAGATTAGGCAATACCGGCGCAATGATTCCAAAAGCCAGAAAATCCAGAAGCACGGTGACAAAAATAAAAATGAAGGCCGCACGAGTGGCGGCCTGTTGTGGGGACGACCCGGCAGATTCGGACACGAGCTGCTCCTGAAGCGGGGTGTTACCGCAAGAATAGTTATGTAGGTGCCGGACTTTAGCTTGCCCTGAGGAACGAAGGGTCCGGCCTCGTATTGGTTTTGTTCGCTAAACTTCCAAAATCACCGGCAAGATCAACGGCCGCTTGGAAGTCTGCTTGTTAATATATTTCTTCAAATCAATCCGGATCTTTTCCTTGATAACGCCCCAATCGGATTTTTCTTCCGCATTGGATTCCGCCACCGTCTTCAGCACCACGTTGCGCGCGCCGGCCACTAACTCCTGCCCGTTGTCGCTCATCAGTCCGCGCGTAACAATCTCCGGTTGCGACTCCATTTTTCCGGTGTGCTTGTCGATGGCAATAATCGTCACCACCACGCCGTCCTCGGAAAGATGCTTGCGATCTCGCACCACATCCTCTTCGATCTCTTCCAGCGAACCGGAATCCACCAGCACCCGGCCGGCAGCCACCGGATCGCGCCGGAAAGCGCCTTCTTCGTTCAACTCCAAAACGTGTCCATCTTCCATCAGCAAAATCTGCCCGGAGACGCATCCCAACTGTGCCGCTAAAGCTGCGTGACGGAACAAATGCCTGTACTCTCCATGGACCGGAATGAAGTACTTCGGCTTCACCAGCTGCAGAATCAATTTCTGCTCTTCCTGGCTGGCATGTCCAGAAACGTGAATCGTTCCCGCCGAATTGTCGTAATACACCAGCGCGCGACGCCGGAACATGTGGTCCAGCATCCGGAAAATCGCTTTCTCATTTCCAGGAATGATGCGCGCCGACAAGATCACCGAATCATTCTCGTCCACGCTCACGAACCGGTGATTGTCCACCGCGATTCGCGAAAGGGAAGACATCGGCTCCGCCTGGCTTCCGCTGGCCATGATAATGATCTTCTTCGGATCGAAGCTGCGAATATCCTGCGGCCGGACCACCATGCCGTCCGGAATCCGCAGATAATCCAGCGAGTGCGCGATTTCCACGTTGTCGACCATGCTACGGCCGACGAACGCCACTTTGCGGTTCACCCGCGAAGCAATATCAATGATCTGCTGGATACGATGCACCGACGACGCGAAGCAGGAAATAATCACCCGCTTGGGAGCCGAGCGGCATAAATCTTCAATGCGGGGCACTATGGCCCGCTCTGACGGTGTAAATCCGGGCCGCTCCACGTTGGTCGAATCGCTGAACAGCGCCAGTACGCCTTCTGATCCGTATCGCGCGAACGCGTGCAAATCAAATGGCGCTCCGCCCACAGGCGTCTGATCGATCTTGAAATCGCCGGTGTGAATGATCACGCCCGCGGGAGTGCGTACCGCCAAGGCCACGCAATCAATCGTGCTGTGGGTTACCGGAATAAACTCGATCTCGAAGGGGCCCAGCTCCACCAGCCGCCCGGGTACCGCTTCGCGCAGGGTCGTGCTGCTCAGCAGTCCCGCTTCTTCGATGCGCTTCTTTACCAGCGCCAAAGTAAATCGCGTGCCGTAAATCGGCACATTCAGGTCGCGCAGAATGTATTGCAACGCGCCAATGTGATCTTCGTGTCCATGCGTCAGCACAATGCCGCGCACCATCGAACGATGCTGCTTCAAATAAGAAATGTCGGGAATTACTAGATCAACTCCCAGCAGCTCGGACTCCGGAAACATCATCCCCGCGTCGATGACGATAATGTCGTCACCCACCCGCAGAGCCATCATGTTCATTCCGAATTCGCCGAGACCGCCAAGAGGTATGACAAACAGTGATTGCTGAGGCTTGCTCAAAAGAAGCGTCATCTCCGAGACGCAAACAACAAACAAGAATCGTACCACACGCCAGCGTAAGACACGTCCCGTGACCACCATCTCGAGCCAGTTTCGCCCGTCTCTACCTGCCGTGGATTCTGCCTTTGTCGTTGACTCTGTAGCGGCCGCCTTCCGAGGCGGGCGTTCTTGGCTCGCCTCGTTCCTGACTCTGTCGTCGTCGTTGACTCTGTAGCGGCCGGGCTTCAGTCCCGGCGCCTTTGACTTGCCTTTGGCTCTGATCCTGTAGCAACGGTTCTTCAGACTCGTTGCTTTGACTTATGACCTCTCGCGTAATTTCCCGAATTGGAACTCAAGAAACGCAAAATCCCCCAAGAATTCTCTTGACAAATATAGGTACTATCAGGTACAGTTACTCCTGTAGAAGAGTGCGCCCGCGTCCTGCGGGTAGACGATTCCAGTAAAATATCTAGTAGCTACTTGTATAGGAGTGAAGCCCTGTAAGCCCAGCAGAATGAGCACTTGCGAAACCGTATCAAAACAAAGACCTTCAACTCATTTAGAATGAACACTTACGAAAAACATAGAGGGGGTGCCCCACCGCTTGCGCCTTGAAGTTCAGCGAAGAACTAGCGCTTCGAGCCGCCGGCAAAGAGGTGCACGATCGAGACCAGGATGATCGCGCCAAGCGTAGCCGCAGCCAGCGAATAGAGGAATCCGCCGCCGAAGATCCCGAGCTTCACAAAAATCCACCCGCCAAGCAGGGAACCGACCAGCCCGAGAATCACATCGGTGACGCAGCCGTAGCCTTCGCCGCGCGCAATCTTTCCAGCCAGCCAACCGGCGATCAATCCAATAATAATCCAACCGATCAGTCCGCGCTCATCGTTGAACACCACGTAGCGCTCACGAACTACCGTTTGAAGAAGAGTTGCAAGCATCGTGCCTCCCGGCAACCGCATAAAGGAATCTTTTAAGGAGCTGACATTCTAGCGCAGCACCGCCCGCAAACACATCAAGCAAAATTCGCACTCATCGCCCGTCAGCCGGCTGCTGCTGGGTCATGCAATGCAAAGTGCCCAGACCCAGAACCAGATCGCGGCAGGGAATCCCCACAACTTCGCGTCCGGGAAAAATATCGGCCAGCGTATTCAACGCCACGCGGTCATTGGGATCGGTAAACGTCGGAACGATCACCAACTTATTCGCAATATAGAAATTGGCATAACTGGCCGGCAAACGCTGCCCATCAAAATAAACGGGTGCAGGCATCGGAAGGGTAACAACGCGCAGCGGCCTTCCATCCTGATCCACGCTGGATTTCAGAATCGCCAAATTCTCTTGCAGCGCGGCGTAATTCGCATCCTTGCGGTTTTCTTCCACAATCGTTACCACCGTATTCGCATCCACAAAACGCGAAAGATCATCCACATGCCCATGCGTATCATCGCCAACAATGCCGTTCTTCAACCAAATCACATTCGTGACGCCAAAATACTCACGAAACACTTCCGCGTAATCTTCGCGCGTAAAACCCGGATTGCGATCCTGAGTCTTACTGAGCAAACATTCCTCGGTAGTCAGCAACGTGCCCTTGCCATTGACATCGATACTGCCGCCTTCCAACACCACGCGCCGCCCAACCTGTAGCGCAGGCTTGCCCTGAGTTTCGAAGGGGCGCTTGCCTTTGAGCCCTGCGGCTTTTTCCGCGCCCACAAGTTGCGTGGCGACGCTCTCCGCGACAATATGCTCCGGATTCCAGATGCGCTTCTTAAGTTTCTGATTTACTTTCGGGACCGCAACAGCGTCGCGTTTGTGATTGGCATATTTCGCCCAACCATTAAATACAAAATGATTGAACGCCACTTCGCCCGCGGCATTCTTGACGCAAATCGGACCTGAATCGCGCATCCATCCGCGGTCGGTAGGAACACGAAAGAAATCCACGTTGGAAAGTTGCGCCCCAGCTTTTGTCAAAATCGCGCGAACCCGCTTTTCCGCGTTGGCATCTTGTACCAACAGAAAAACCCTCTCGACACGCGAAAGATGTCGCACAATTTCTGCAAAGGCCCACGGAATCGGCGCAAACTTTCCCGGCCAGTCCGTCAACTCGTGCGGCCAGCCCAGCCAAGTTGCATGGTGTGGCTCCCACTCCGCAGGCATGAGGTATCCCTGCTGGAACGGAGTCGAACTGCTCACTTGAGAAAATTTGGAGCTGCTAGCAGACTTGGGCATGCGGATTATTCGCCCAGCCAGCGTTGCAGGATGGGTTGATAGGCGTCGATACGCCGGTCCCGCAGAAACGGCCAATTGCGTCGTTGCTCTTCGCTCTTTTTAGGATCGCATTCGACGACCAGGATTTCTTCTTTGCTGTCGCTAGCTTCAGAAACAACCTGGCCGTCCTGAGCGGTAACGAAAGAATGCCCCCAGAATTCCAAACCGGGATCGCCTTTGTCCGGTTTGCCTTCAAAACCCACGCGGTTCACCGCCGCAGCGTAAATTCCGTTGGCAATCGCGTGCGAGCGGTGCATCGTCCGCCAGGCATCGAGTTGCGCCGCGCCAAACTCCGCTTTCTCATGCGGATGCCAACCAATACTTGTCGGATAAAAAATCACCTGCGCGCCACCCAGCGCGGTAATGCGCGAGCCTTCCGGATACCACTGGTCCCAGCAGACCTGCACTCCGATGCGCGCGAACTTGGTATCAAAATTCGGAAATCCTAAATCGCCGGGAGTGAAATAAAACTTCTCGTAATACAGCGGATCGTCCGGGATATGCATTTTGCGATATTTCCCGAGCATGGAGCCGTCAGCATCGAGCACTGCCACGGTGTTGTGGTACACGCCGGCGGCGCGACGTTCAAAGAGGGAAGCGACCAGCGCGACGTTCAATTCCTTGGCCGACTTTCGCAAGGCGCTCGGTCGTTGGGCCGGGAATCGGCTTCCGCCAGATCGAACAGCGCGGCTTCTTCGGTGCGGCAGAAATATTCGCCGTGAAACAGCTCATGAAGCGAAATAATCTGTGCGCCGCGCTTGGCCGCTTCGCGAATGTGCGCGATTCCGCGCGGGAGGTTATCCTCGGCATTGGTGGTGCATTTCATCTGCACCAAGCCGATGGTAAATTTGTCCGCCATGATTTTTATTTTATCACGAGGTTCGATATTGCTCCGCGTTTACGATTAACCTTTCCTTTATTCTGCGTTTGTACTAAAACTCATTACAGAAATTAATCATCTTTATATATTACACGATTGCGGCCCGGGTCCGCGGCAAACTGTTTCATCGCTGAAAAAGCCGGCCACGGTTCCGAAACAAACATTCAAGGAGTGCTGATGGCGAAAACGCCAAAGAAAACGGTAACCGGACGCGTGCTGCATGATCCCGTAAAAGACAAATTGCGTCCGATATTCCCGATTGATCTGGCCAAATGCCAAACCATCGATGAACTGGTGCGTGCGATGGGCGACACGGCGTTCACGGGCCGGCAAATTGGCGATGGCGCCGACGTGCTGGAAGCAATGGCGCGAGATAAAGACTGTTTTAATGTCATGACCCTTTCCGGCGCGCTCACCGTCGGCAAGATGGGACTGATTTTTTGCGACTTGATCGAATCGGGAGTGATTAAGGCGATCGTTTCAACCGGCGCGCTGATGGCTCACGGGTTGGTGGAAGCCACTGGACACTCGCATTTCCGTTACGACGAAAAAGTTAGCGACGTAGACCTTTTCGCGGCGGGCTACAACCGGGTATACGATTCGCTGGAACCAGAAATAAATCTCGATCACGTCGAAGAAGTGATGGATTTGATTCTGGATAAGTGGGACCCCACGGAAATCGCCTGCAGCTGGAAGATTCATCGCCGCATCGGCGAGTATCTGGTGAAAAATACTAAAGGCCGGGGAATTTTGAAGTCGGCCTACGAGCACAACGTCCCGGTTTTTGTTCCAGCGTTTACCGATTCCGAGTTGGGCATCGATTTCGCGTTGCACAAGATCGCCCGCACGATGCAAAAGCGCCAATTACTGCGCTTTGATCCCTTCGAGGACTTCGAAAAATTCGCGGACACCATGCTGGCCACCAATCGCATGGGTATTTTTACGATCGGCGGCGGGGTGCCGCGCAACTGGTCGCAGCAATTTGGCGTTTACGCGGAATTACTGGCGCGGCGTGGTTACAAGAAGCTGCCTTTGAAGCGTTACAACTATGGCTTGCGGATTTGTCCGGAGCCGGTGCATTGGGGCGGATTGAGCGGTAGCACGTATACCGAGGCGGTTTCGTGGGGCAAGTTTGTTCCTCTGAATGAGGGCGGGCGATTTGCGGAAATTTTTGATGACGCTACCGTCGCGCTGCCTTTGGTAGTTGGTGCGGTGTTGCAGCGGATTGGCTACTACAAGAAGAAGTAACGGAAGTTATCTATAGAGCACTGCCAAGATTGGCTGTGCCACAAAAAAAACGGCCGTCTTTTCGGACGGCCGCGAAACAAAAGACGCCCGCCTCGGAAGGCGGCCGCTACAAAGCGTCAGTCGTCTTCGCCGATTAGAATTGCCGCGCCGAGGACAGTGGTCCATAGACCGCGCTTGTCGCCGACAGCGGATTGCGTGACTTGCATGGTGCGAACGATCTTATTGGAGATGCGGTAGACTTCCTTTTTCTCGTCGAAAGACAAATCCGGATCAAATTCCACGTTCAAAGTGGTCGCGAGCATTTCCGCGGCGAGTTCCTCGGCATATTCGCCGGCCACTTCTTCGGTTTCGCCGAAAGAGTGATGTTCGGAAAGATATCCGTACATGCTTTTGTCGCTGGGCAGTGCGAGTCCGATGCTGGCGGCGATCAGGCGATGCGCTTCCTTGGTGGAATTTTCGCTGATAACGGTAAAAGCCACTTGCCCGGGCTTGATGTGTTTCAGCCCTTCGCTGCGGGAAATCAATTTGCAGTTCGGAGGAAAGATCGATGAGACCCGGACGATGTTGCAAGCCGCGATTCCGGCGTTGCGCAGCGCGAGCTCGAAGCTCGACAGCCTTTCACGATGTTTACCAACGCCTTTGGTGAGAAATATTTTCTTCGCGACGAACGCCATAGGCTGGTTTTTCGTGCCTCCGTGAGTGATGAATCGGAAAAAAACTTCGCAGATGAAAAGTAACAAGAAGGTATTGCAGTGTCAATGTGTTTCGCGGTGTGTAAGGTCGCGGCGTAGTGTGAACGGAGCGTTACAATCCGATTTTAGAATCACAGAATCGATTCTGCGGCAAAAGTACGGCTGGAAAAACACGAATTTCAATTTTCTTGGTCGGTGGCAAGTCGCAGGAGCAATTTTCCGAGTGGTTTGCAGATGGCCAGAACTTTTCCCAGCTCATTGGCGGTAAAATCCGGTCCCGCGCTTGACGCGTTCGCGCCCTTGCGGCTCACTTGAATAATTCCCACTACGCGCCCTTCGGCGAGAATGGGCGCGCTGATGATTTTTTGAATGGCTTCGCCGCTTTCAGTACCGATTTTCACACCTTCGAATACGCTGGCGTGTCGGACAGACGCAAAATTGTTCACAATTTCCGGACGGCTTTCGCGGGCGGTGCGAGCCGCCAGCGCGGAATTGCTGGAAAGCGGCACGTACCCAACATTCTTCAGCGCCGCGGGCGCGAGGAAATGCAAATGCTTCCAGCGCGTGGACAATCCCATGATGGCCACTTCGTCGTTCCGCACGCCGAGGTCCTTGGCGATTCGTTCGGCAACCGAGCCGAGCGGAATGTCCGCAGCTGGTCCACCAGGCGTTTCCGCGAGGGCTTCCGCCAAGCGATCGAGTTCGGTGACGAGGTTGTAGATCGTGGACATTGGTCCGTTTTTATCTGCGTAAAAGCGGCCTGGGAGAGAGGTGGGCCCTGGCGAAGTGCAGCGTCGATATAAATTGTACCGTCCGATCGCGCGTTCGCAAGAATATTTCAAAAGGCCTGTGCTTATCGCAGTGTTAGGCAAACTTGCAACCCTGCATGCGGCTACTTATACTGAATGTGCTGCAAAACTTTCACGTACTTGAGTCCAGCATGGAACACTTCTCCGCAACCGGAAATTGTCTCCAGCTTTGCGCAAGGCAGCTAGAAAGTGTGCGGCGGAGAGGGCATGTCCGCTACGGCAACTCAGCCTGATTCAAGTTACCTTCTTCGCAAACTGCATTCTTTGACTGGCATTATTCCCGTCGGAGCCTTTCTCGCCGAGCATTTCTGGTCCAACAGCGCGGCGCTAGTCAGCGCAGATAAATACAATCAGACTTCCGCTGAACTTCAGACGATTCCGTTTCGTATTTTTGTGGAGTGGGCGTTCATTTTTCTGCCGATACTTTTTCATGGCGGATACGGCGTGTGGATCTGGCTGCGCGGAAAATCGAATGCGTCGCAGTATCCGTGGGTGAAGAACTGGCTGTACACCGCGCAGCGTTATACCGGACTGATCGCCTTCGCGTATATCGCCTGGCATCTGTACACCGAGCGCTGGCTGACGCACGGGAAATCCACGTACGCCAACGTGGAACAAGATTTGCAAAATCCCTGGTATCTGACGTTTTTCGCTATCGGAATTCTAGCGTCGTCGTTCCATCTGGGCGTGGGCATCTGGAATTTTCTGTGCAAGTGGGGACTTGCGGCGACGGTTCGTGCGCAACGGGCCGCGGGACAATTTGGCGTTTTGGTCGGGGTAACGTTTAGCGTGGTCGGGATTTTGATTTTGATCAGTTTCCGCTACGACTGGCATCCTTTTGCGTCGTACATAAATAAATGAGCAAAGCAAAAATTATCGTTGTGGGCGGAGGCCTCGCGGGGCTGATGGCCACCATTCGGGTGGCGGAATCCGGCGTGCCCGTGGATTTATTTTCGATTGTTCCGGTGAAGCGGTCGCACTCGGTTTGCGCGCAGGGCGGAATCAACGCCGCGAAAAATCAGAAGGGCGAAGGCGACTCGATCGCCAAGCACTTCGACGACACGATTTTTGGCGGCGATTTTCTGGCGAATCAGACGCTGGTGGGGCGCATGTGCGAGGCGGCTCCGGGAATCATCGATCTACTGGACCGCATGGGCGTGATGTTTAATCGTACGCCGGAAGGTTTGCTGGATTACCGGCGATTTGGCGGAACGCTGTATCACCGCACGGCGTTTGCCGGAGCCACGACCGGGCAACAATTGCTGTATGCGCTGGATGAACAGGTTCGCCGGCACGAATCCGAAGGACGTGTGAAGAAATTTGAGGGTTGGACGTTTCTTTCGGCAGTAATCGATGACGGCGGCGTTTGCCGCGGGATCTGCGCGATGAATCTGCACACGATGGAGGTGCAGACGTTCGTGGCGGACGCGGTGATTTTCTGCACCGGCGGGATTGGCGCGATTTTTGGGCGCTCGACAAATTCCGTGGTGTGCACCGGTTCGGCGCAGGCGGCGTTATTTCAGCAGGGCGTGGATTACGCGAACGGCGAATTTATTCAGGTGCATCCCACAGCGATTCCGGGTGAGGACAAACTGCGTTTGATGAGCGAATCGGCGCGCGGTGAAGGCGGGCGGGTGTGGGTTCCGAAAGCGCCGGGCGACAAACGTCCCGCCCGGAGCATTCCCGAAGGCGAGCGGTTCTATTTTCTTGAAGAGTGGTATCCGAAATACGGCAACCTGGTGCCGCGCGACATTGCTACGCGGGCGATTCACCGTATTGTTTACCAGGAAAAGCTGGGAATTGATGGGCAAGCGGCCGTCTATCTCGACGTTACGCACATCCCGGTAGAAATCCTCAATCACAAGCTCGAAGGAATTCTGGAAATTTACGAGAAATTTATCGGCGTTGACCCGCGCAAGGAACCGATGAAGGTGTTTCCCGCCATGCACTACACCATGGGTGGCATGTGGGTGAACGCGGAAGATCAACGCACCAACGTGCAGGGAATTTACGCTGCGGGCGAATGCGAATACCAATACCACGGCGCGAATCGGCTGGGCGCCAACTCGCTGGTATCGTGCATTTTTGGCGGCGGTTTGGCGGGGCCTGCAGCGGTGAAATATGCAAAGAGCTTGGGTTCGGGGGCGGCTGCGACGCCTTCCACAGTGTTTGATCGTGAGCGGAAGCGGCAAGAAGAGATGAATCAGGCGCTGCTTTCCGGAAACGGCGGAGAGAATCCCATTACGATTTGGAAAGAGCTCGGCGAAATTATGACGGAGCATGTGACCGTGACGCGCATTAACAAAAATCTGGAAATGGCTTACGGACAGATCGGGCAACTTGCCGAGCGTTACAAAAATATAAATCTCAGCGACCGCACGAAGTGGTCCAATCAAACCCTGAATTTCGCGCGCGAACTGGGAAACATGCTGGTTCTGGCGCGAGTGGTCACGATGGGCGCATACATGCGCAATGAATCGCGCGGAGCGCACTATAAGCCGGAATTTCCCGAGCGCGACGACGCGAATTTCCTGAAGACCACGCGCGCTAAATGGATCAACGGCGATATTCAGCTTACTTACGAGGCGGTGGACACTTCGCAGATTCCGCCGCGGGCGCGACGGTATGACGCGGCGAAGTAAAAAGATGAAGCAAAGAGGTAATGAAGTAACGAAGTAAGGAAAAGGCGTAACAAAAAGGCGTAACAAAAAGTTTCGCGCCCCACGGAGTTGCAACGAGGGCCTTATGGCAGAAGCAGGGAAAAAAGTAATCGTTAAGATTAAGCGCCAGCAAACGCCCAAGGAGGCGGCGCATTGGGAAGAATTTGCGCTCGTCTGGCGCCCATCGATGAATGTGGTTATTTGTCTGCGGGATATCGCAGAAAATCCCGTCACCCGCGATGGCAAATCGACGACTCCGGTTACTTACGATTCCAATTGCCTGGAAGAGATTTGTGGATCTTGCGCGATGTTGATCAATGGCAAGGCGCGAATGGCGTGTTCGGCGCTGGTGGATTCGCTGGAGCAGCCGATCACGATCGAGCCGTTGACGAAATTTCCGGTGGTGCGCGATCTTTCCGTAGACCGCCAGTTCATGTTTGAAAGCTTGAAGCGCGTAAAGGCCTGGATTCCCATCGATGGAACTTACGATCTAGGCGAAGGGCCGCGGATGTCCCCGGAGGTGCAGCAGAAGGGCTATCCGCTCTCGAATTGCATCACTTGTGGGAATTGTCTAGAAGTCTGTCCCCAGGTGAACGAACACAATGAGTTCATGGGCGCGGCGATTTTTAGCCAAGTGCGGCTCTTCAATATGCACCCCACGGGGAAAATGCATGCCGCGGAACGCATCAAGGCCAGCATGGGCCACGGGGGCATCGAGGATTGCGCCAACGCGCAGAATTGCGTTAAAGCTTGCCCCAAGGGGATTCCGCTGACCGAATCGCTGGCGGAGATAAATCGCGAGGCGTGGAAACAGGCGCTGTTTGGCTGGCTCGTAGGGTAAACTCTCTCAACTTGCTTTTGAGGGAGACTCCCGGATGCGTCGTTTCCATGCCGCAATTTGCGCAGCGACATTTGCCTGCGCCATTTTATTTTTTGTGCAGCACACCGGCGCGGACGACACCGCAGACCACGCGCACACCCTGCATTTTTCCTCTATCGTTATCGATACTCACGCGGACACCACACAGCGGTTACTCGACGGCAAATTTGATATCGCGGATCGCCATCCTGATGGTCACATCGACATTCCGCGCATGCGCGAAGGCGGCCTGAACGCGCAATTTTTCTCCATCTGGATGTCCGGGAAGATCGTTGGCCCCACCGCGGTTCAGAAGTCTCTCGATCAGATTGATGCGGTTCGCACGATGGTTCGCACGCATCCCAATGATTTGATGCTGGCGGTCACGGCAGGCGACATTCGCCGCGCGCACGAGCAGGGCAAAATCGCCATCCTGATGGGCATGGAGGGCGGCCACATGATCGCCAACGACTTGGCGGTCTTGCGCATGTACTCGGCGCTGGGCGTGCGGTACATGACGCTCTCGCACTTTTACAATAATGACTGGGCGGATTCCTCGACGGACAAGCCGGCGCACAACGGACTTACGGACTTTGGCAAAAATGTGGTGCGTGAAATGAATCGGCTGGGGATGTTGGTGGACATTTCGCACGTCAGTGACAAAACGTTTTACGACGCGCTGGAAGTCAGCAAAGCACCACTACTGGCCTCGCACTCCTCAAGCCGCGCTCTCGACAATCATCCACGGAACATGACCGACGAAATGGCCAAGGCCCTGGCGGCCAAGGGCGGCGTGGTGCAGATCAACTACGAGCGCAGCTATTTGAGCCAGGAATATAACGACAAATTTAAGGTATCCGCCGGGGACATCAGCCGTCTGGAGGAAAAGTTCAAGAAAGATTGCGGTGACGATGAAGACTGTGCGCTCAAGAAACAGGAGCAATTCATACAGCAGTTGGTCGTCGAGGGCAAGCTGCCGCATGTGAGCTGGGAAAAAATTGTCGAGCACATTGATCACTTCGCGAAGCTGATTGGCGCGGATCACGTCGGGCTTGGCTCGGATTTTGATGGCGCCGATATGCCGGAGGGCATGGAGAGCGCTGCGAATCTTCCAAAAATCACGGAGGCGCTGGTGCGCCGCGGCTATTCCGATTTGGACATTCGAAATATTCTGGGCGGCAATACGCTGCGGGTGATGGAACGCGCGGAGCAGGTCAGCAGGGAATTGCAATCGCAGCAGTAGTGATGACTAACTTTTATTTCCTGAGGATGAAGCGCCGTGAATCGTTCGGAAAGATTTTCAGTCTCGTCTGCGGTGCGGTTGGGTATCCGCTCCTGGAGCCGATTGTGACCGGCAATACCGCTGACGAGCTGGCGAATCGCGCTCGCACGCTGCATTTTTCTTCCATCGTGGTCGATACGCACGCGGATACCACGCAGCGGCTGCTCGATCCGAAATTCAATCTCGCAGTGCAAGATTCGCGCGGAAGCGTGGATATTCCCAGAATGCGCGCCGGCGGACTTGGCGCGCTTTTCTTTTCGATCTGGATTCCCAGCAAAGTCACCGGTCTCGTGGCCGTCAAACGCGCTGAAGAACAGATTGCGGCTGTACGCAACCGGGCGAAGTTGCATCCGGCGGACCTGGCCCTGGCCACCACCGCTGAAGAAATTCGAGTTGCGCATCAACAAGACAAGATCGCGGTGCTGCTCGGCATTGAAGGCGGGCAGATGATCAACAGCGATTTACAAACGTTGCGCAAATTCGCCAACCTTGGCGTTCGGTATATGACTTTGACGCACAGCGGCAACGTGGAGTGGGCGGATTCTTCTGGCGACTCGGCTAAACACAACGGCTTGACCGCTTTTGGCAAAGAAGTGATTCACGAGATGAATCGCCTGGGGATGATGGTGGATATTTCGCACGTCAGCGACAAGACGTTTTACGACGTTCTTGAGGTCAGCCAGGCGCCGTTAATCGCGTCGCATTCGTCCTGCCGCGCGATTTGTGATGCGCCGCGGAATATGACTGACGACATGATCAAGGCGCTCGCCGCCAAGGGCGGGGTCATCCAAATTAATTATCACGTGGCATTTCTCAGCCAGGAGTTTCGCGACGCCGAAAAGAAAAATCCGCAAATCAATAAATCCATCGAGACTGAGGTGGCGAAACTGTGTCACGGCGATGAAGCCTGCGAACTGCTCGAAGGGGATCGCCTGACGCGCGAAAGTGTCGCAAAGGGTCTGCTACCCCGCGTCGATTGGAGCAAGATTGTCGAGCATATCGATCACGCCGTAAATCTGGTCGGCGCCGACCATGTAGGCCTGGGTTCGGACTTCGACGGTGCTAACATGCCCTACGGCATGGAAGACGCCAGTGAGCTTCCGAAAATCACGGAAGCGTTGCTGCGCAAAGGGTATTCGGAGGGTGACGTACGGAAGATTTTGGGCGAAAATACCTTACGGCTTATGGCTGACGTGGAACGCGTTGGCCGAACACTCAGCGCTCAGCATCCGGCCACGCAAAAATAAAATAATATTTGTTGGCACTTCATTCACAAGTCCCATGGAGAAGACGGAAAAATGATGAAAGTAGCTTGGACTTTATTTGCGGCGACTCTGATGCTCGCCGGCGTGACGGCCGCGCAGACATCCACGGCACCTACGCACAAGAGCACCACTACACATACGGTCGCGAGCACCTATGATCACGCACTGCTGAAACCCTCGTACTTAAAGGCGCAAGCGCCGGATACGTATCAGGTTAAATTCACCACCAGCAAGGGCGATTTTACTGTAACTGTCACTCGCGCGTGGGCGCCGCTTGGCGCGGACCGTTTCTACAATCTGGTACGGCATCATTTTTACGACAACGGCGCGTTTTTCCGGGTGTTGAATAATTTTATGGCGCAGTTTGGCATCAGTGCGTATCCGCCAGTTTCGGCGGCTTGGGAAAAAGCGGTGATTAAAGACGATCCAGTTACGCAAAGTAATGTTCGCGGATATCTTAGTTTCGCGACTTCTGGACCGAATACCCGCACGACGCAAGTGTTTATCAATTTTGGCGACAACAAGCGCCTGGACGCGATGGGCTTTGCCCCATTCGGGCAGATTACCGACGGAATGAGCGTCGTTGATTCGCTGTTCGCCGAATACGGAGAGGGCGCGCCAGACGGTGGCGGCCCGGATCAGCAGCAAATTGAGAAGCAGGGCAAAGCATATCTCGATAAGGGCTGGCCCAAGCTGGATGTGATCAAGAGCGCGGTGATCGTTGGCGCTCCGGTGGCTCCGGCGAAAAAGCCGGTGGCCAAGTCCGCGGCTCCGGCTCCTAAGAATCCGTAGCCTTTCGCTTTAGGCGCTGTAAAATTTCGCAACCCGGGCCTCCAGCCACGATATAAGATGCTGCAACCACAGGGTTCTGAACCCTGAAATCGCGACGAACTAGGGGTCTAGTTGTCGGTAACAGTTCAGCAGCCACCATCGACGCTTGGCGCCGCGCGGGGATTCGCAGTCCGCGCGGATGCGCCTGCTAGCGCTTCCGCCGCCACTTTGAGTCTCGCGGTTTATGCCATCGCGCTTTTTGCGGTGCTCCTTCATTTCGCGTTCAACGGCGGCTACGGCTTTTTTCGCGACGAACTCTACTACGCCGCAAATGGGCAGCGCCTCGCGTGGGGCTACGTCGACCACGCGCCTCTGGCGCCCTTTCTAGCGCGTCTTACCCGCATGCTCTTGGGCGATTCTTTGCGAGCCCTGCGCTTTCTTCCCGCGCTCAGCTCCGGAGTGAAAGTCTTGTTAGCCGGCTGGATGGCCCGCGAGATGGGTGGCCGAAAAGCGGCGCAGGGATTTGCCGCGCTTTGTGTACTGCTGACGCCGATCTATCTGACTTTTGACAATTTTTTCTCGATGAATGCTTTCGAGCCGATTTTCTGGATGGCCAGCGCCGCGATTGTCTTGCGGATCGTGAATGGCGGCGATCGCCGGTTGTGGCTGCTTTTTGGTGTGGTCGCCGGGCTAGGCCTGCAGAATAAACATTCCATGCTGTTTTTTGGTTCGGGCTTGGCGGTGGGCTTACTGCTAACTCCCGTCCGCCGAGAGTTCGCGCGCGTCTGGATTTGGCTGGGCGCAGCCGTCGTCGCTCTGATTTTTCTGCCGAACTTGCTGTGGGAGATTCACAACGGGTGGCCCACCATCGCTCTTTTGCACGCGGTCGTTGGCACCAAGTATTCCACCGTCTCTCCGGTCGAATATATCCTGCAACAAGCACTGCTGACGGATCCGCTTTCGACGCCGATCTGGCTCGGCGGTCTGTGGTTTTTGCTGCGTGATCGGGCAGGCAGGAAATACTCTGTCCTTGGCTGGGCCTACCTTACGGTTCTCGCGGAGATGATCGCCCTTCACGGAAAGATTTATTACCTCGCGCCGGCGTACATCATGCTGTTCGCCGCAGGCGCCGTATGGCTCGAGATGCGGCTGGTCCCGCGCACCGGGCGCTGGTTGCTTCCGGCCATCGCGACGCCGCTCATCATTGCGGCCGCTATCGCGCTCCCTTTGGCTATGCCGGTTTTGCCCGTAAACGCCGCGATAAAATATTGCCGCTTCTGGGACGTGCAATCCATTCACGTGGAAAATATTCCGCTGGGTGACCTGCCGCAGTTGTTTGGCGACATGTTTGGCTGGCCGGAGCAAGCTGAGGCGGTGGCTGGAGTCTACCAGGCGCTGCCTCCGGCCGAGCGCGGGCAGGCTGCGGTCCTGGCGCATAATTACGGCGAAGCCGCAGCCATCGACTATTTCGGGCCACGCCTGGGATTGCCTGCGGCGATTAGCGGTCACAACCAATACGGTTTCTGGGGACCTCGCGGATACACCGGCGATGTGGTTGTGGCCATTGGTTTTACGGAAAGCCGGCTTCGCGAATCCTTCGACGAAGTGCAGCTTGCCGCCACCGTTTCGCCGCTGCATGCCATGCCCGAGGAGTCCAATTTGGGCATTTTTATCTGTCGACGTCCCAAAGCTTCGCTGGAAGCGATGTGGCCCCAGTTTAAATACCTCGATTGAGGTTGAGTGCATCGACTGGGTGTAACGGATTTCGGTCGCTGTCATCAAAGAAGTTGATTCGCCGAATGCGTTGTTTAAATTCTATCGTTGTTGACAGGGAAGTTGCCTTACTCGTATTCTTAGCCGGTATGAACCTGATCTGCCAGATGATTCGTTGTGCGGGTGCAACTAACGCTGCGTGTTGCCGCCTCTCCATCTCTGGCCAGGGGTGTACCCGGACTTAATTCTTTTCTAACGTAAGAGTTCCGAAGCCCACGTCGCCAGAGTTTTTGGTTACGTGGGCTTTTTGTTTTTTGCGGAAGGGTCAAAATAACGATGTCTGTTGAATTCCCGGAAGTTAAGGAAACGAAAGCCCAGCGCATTGAGCGTTTGAAGCGCACGAAGAACGCCTGGGAGGCGTTGGACGAAATTCGCGCGTTCGCCAAGTCTGGCTACGAAAGTATTCCGCCGGAATGGTTCAGCACATATTTCCGTACCTGGGGCGTGTATTCCCAGGGAGACGGCGCTGGCGTCACGGGTGGAAAAAACGGCGAAGGGCTGGCGACCCGGTTTTTCATGCTGCGGGTTCGCATACCGAACGGGAAATTGCGCAGTGATCAGGTGCGGGCGATCGCGGAAATCTCCGCGAAGCATGCCCGAGGGGTGGCGGACATCACGGTACGCCAGAATGTGCAGTTTCATTGGTTGACGATCGAATCGCTGCCAGAGGTGCTGGAAAGGCTGTGGAACGTCGGCCTGACCACCACGGGCGCGTGCGGCGACGTGGCCCGCAACATAACTGGGTGCCCGGTGGCGGGACTCGACGCGGACGAGATTGTGGATGCTTCGCCGCTGGCGTTGGAAATTGACCGGCAGCTCGGCGGCAATTCGGAATTCTATAACTTGCCGCGGAAATTCAAGCTTTCGATCACCGGTTGCCGCGATTGGTGCACCTATCCGGAAATCAATGACGTTGGCCTCACCGCCGTCAAGCGGGTGCGCAATGGCGTGAAGGAAATCGGTTTCTCGCTGCGCGTTGCGGGTGGTCTTTCTACCGAGCCGCACTTGGGAATTCGGCTCAATGCCTTTGTTCAGCGCGAGCAGGTGACTGCGGTGGTGCGGGGAGTCGCAGAAATTTTTCGACGCAGCGAAGTTTTGCGCCAGAGCCGCGACAAGGCTCGGCTTAAGTTTCTTTTCCTGCAGCACGGCTGGACGGCCGAGCATTTCCTAAGCGAACTGGAAAGCGTAATCGGGTTTTCGCTGGACCCCGCGGAACCGGAAGAACTGCCCGTCGATGTCCACCGGGACCACACGGGGATTCACGCGCAGCGGCAACCCGGACTCTCGTACGTGGGCGCTTCGGTGCTGCGCGGGCGGATCACCCCGCAGCAACTGCAGTTGGCTGCGAACCTGGCTGAACGCTACGGCGATGGCAGTGTACGCACCACCATGATGCAGAACATTCTAATCGCCAACATTCCCACGGTGGATGCGCAAACAGTTGCCGACGAACTTACGCGAGGCGGCCTGCCGGTGAGAGCTTCAGCATTCGCGCGTGGCACCGTAGCTTGCACCGGTTCTGAATATTGCAAACTTGCGCTGACGGAAACGAAGGGGTTCGCGCGTTGGCTCACCACGGAGCTCGATGAGCGCCTGCCAGGATTCGATCAGCAACTGAAACTGCATATCACCGGATGCCCGAACAGTTGCGGTCAACACTGGATCGCGGACATAGGCATCGAGGGGAAAAAAATCAAGGTCGGAGGGAAAATGGTCGACGCCTACTACTTCTGCGTGGGCGGAGCCCTCGGGCAGTTTGCTTCGATTGCGCGTCCGATCGGTTATCGCTGCGCCGCTACGGATGTTCCGGACGCCATTGAACGCTTGATGCTGGCTTTTCAAAGCCAACGTTCCGCCGGAGAAAATTTACGGCAATTCTTTGCCAGGCATTCCGGCGACGCGCTTCGGGCCCTACTGGCGGGAACGCCAGTGATTCCCGTTGAGCGTGATCTATCTCCGGGCGTCGTGCCCCACAGCGTGGAGAGTTGAATATGAGTCTCTTTCCTATGTTCGTAAAGTTACAGGGGCGCACCGTCGTAGTTGTGGGCGCCGGCGTCGTCGCGGAAGGGAAAATCCCCGGACTGCTGGCCGCGGAAGCGCACGTTCAGGTGATTGCTCCCTCGGCCACTACTCAGATCGCGGCTTGGGCCCGTGAGGAGAAACTCGAATGGATACGCCGCGAGTTTTCTGCGGGAGACCTTGAGCGTGCCAGCCTGGCGATTGCGGCGACTTCCGCGCCCGGCGTTAACCATTCCGTTTTCTGCGAATCGGAAGCGCGGGGAATTTTCTGCAACGCCGTCGATGACATCGATAACTGCCATTTTTACTATGGCGCCGTGGTGCAGCGGGGCGATTTGCAGTTGGCCATTTCCACCAACGGCAAGAGCCCTGCGCTTGCCCAGCGCATTCGCAAGGAACTGGAACAAACCTACGGCGAAGAATATGCCGTGTGGCTCGAGAAGCTTGGCACCGCGCGCAACGTATTGCGCACGAAGGCTACCGGAATTGAGCGCATCAAAGCAGTCCTGCATCGCTTGGCTAGTAAGGAAATGTTCGAGCGCTTTCGGCTTCGCCCAACGACCATTCCCACGTTCGCCGGCTCGCAGGTTTCGGCGCGCTCGGAAGAAAGCACAAGGCGCCAATGAACCCTCCGCAGAATAAAAAGGCCGGGCAAGTGTTTCTGGTCGGCGCCGGCCCTGGCGATCCTGAGCTTCTGACACGCCGGGCCCCGCGCCTGCTGCAGAAAGCGCAAGTTGTCCTGCACGATTCGCTAGTCAGCAGGGAAGTACTGGCGGAAATTTCTCCGGAAGCCGAAGTCGTGGACGTGGGCAAGCGCGCAGGCCAGAAACTGCTGACTCAGGAAGAGATCAACGCGCTACTGGTTTCCTATGCGCAAGACCACGAAGTGATCGTTCGTCTAAAAGGCGGCGATCCGGGAATTTTTGGACGTGTCGGCGAAGAAATCGAAGTGTTGCGGCGTGCCGGTGTGAGCTTTGAAATCGTCCCAGGAATTACTGCCGCGACCGCCGCCGCTGCCGCTGCCGGAATTTCCCTTACCGATCGCCGCGTGGCTTCGCAAGTTCTGCTAACCACGTTGTCCCGCGGCGCGGATGGCGCGCAGATGGATTGGGGTTGCGTGACCAGCACCACCACGCTGGTCTTGTACATGCTTGGACCGGATTACGCCGAAGTTTCCGCCCGTCTTCGCGAGGGCGGGCTACCAGCCGATTTGCCGTGCGCGGTGATCTCGGCGGCCAGCAAGTCCGGTCAATTGGTGCGTTGGACGAATATTTCAGCGTTGGCTAACGAGGAAAAATTGCCCGCGCCGGCCTTGTTGATCGTAGGGCGGGTGGCGTCACAGAACATCACGGAAATTAGTGAAAACGCTTGGGCTCTGCTTGAAACTTCGGTTCCGGCGATCGGGACCACTCGCATCCTTTAGATAAATTCCGGAGGGAATGAATACATGGCGGTAAATCAAAACGAAGTTGATGCGAAAACGGGGACAGTGCCAAAGCGCTCGCGATTCTCATTGGACACCTGGGCAGTAATTTTTGCTTTGGTCGTAGCGCTGCTCGTGCGTTTTGGCGTCATTAAACATATTCCTTGGTGATCGAACACAAAAGCAATCGTGTGCCCGCAAGATAAGTGAAATCGCAACATAGAGGAGTTTCAGAGAAATGGCAGAGACATTGGTTCTTCCGCAGGTGCGCGCCACGAATCCTGGACTGAATTTCTTTCGCTTGATTCCGGGAGTATTGCTGCTGGCGGCGATTGGTTACGCCGGAAAATTGCTGGAAAAAAATGTGGGCGCGTACGCCAAGGCTCATCACTGGACATTTCCGAATATTGAATACGTCCTCTGGGCGATTGTTTTGGGTCTGCTGATTTCCAATACCGTGGGTGTTCCGGCGATTTTTCGGGCCGGTGTGGCCACCTATGAATTCTGGCTAAAAGTCGGAATTGTTTTGCTGGGAGCTAGGTTTTTGCTGGGCGACGTTCTTAAGCTTGGCGGTGCAAGCTTGGCGTTGGTGGCCGTGGAAATTTTTGGAGCCCTGGCGTTTATGACCTTTCTAGGCCGCGTGTTTGGTCTGCGCCCCAAGCTCACAACGCTCTTGGCCGTTGGCTCGGCGGTCTGCGGAGTCAGCGCGATTATTGCCACCCAGGGCGCGATTGAAGCTGACGAAGAAGATTCTTCGTTCGCTATCGCCGCGATTCTCGCCCTCGGCGCGCTCTCGCTGTTCACATTCCCCCTGATCGGACACTTGCTGCATTTGAGCGATCACGCATACGGGTTATGGGCAGGGCTCGCGGTGGACAACACCGCGGAGGCCACGGCAGCTGGAGCCTTGTATTCCGACGCTGCGGGAAAGCTTGCGGTGCTAGTGAAGACTACCCGCAACGCGATGATCGGCTTCGTGGTTTTGGGCTACGCAATTTATTGGGCCAGCCAGGGCCAAGCCAAAAACGTGGTGAACAAGGCCGCGTTTCTCTGGCAGAAATTTCCGAAGTTCGTTCTGGGCTTTCTGCTAGTTTCGGTACTCGCTACCTACGCTTTCTTCAACAAAGAACAGATCGGCGCCATCGCTAATCTGTCCCGCTGGGCCTTCCTGCTGACCTTCGCGGGCGTCGGCCTCCGCACAAATTTTCGCGAGATGCGCAAGCAAGGCCTCAAACCATTCGCGGTAGGAGCCATCGGGGAAGTGGTGATCGCCGTGTTCACCTTAGCGCTCGTAGTCGGCGCGCAACGCATCTTCGGCTGGTAAATTTGCCCACGAACGTAGAACGCAAGCCTTAGTGCTTCACGGTTTGCTCGTCGCTGAATACAAGGACGCAATGATCGCCCTTGGGCGCGGATTCCTTGCAATGACCCTCGGCGAGATTGCTTGCCTCTTTTTCGCTGCGGCGGGCGAACGCGTAGCCGTAATGCCCAGCGTCGGAAACCGCAAAGGCTTTGTGATTTGGTAAGGTCAGAAACGTTCGAAACTCGGCACTCGCATCTGGCGCGAGCTGGCTTGGCGGCGCGATTTCCGGTGGCACCGGCAGCGCCAGTAATGAAGTACGCAGGGTCAGATTCTGGGCGGCTAGAAAACTATCCACCATTGGGGTCCAGATCGGAATTCCGCCCAGGGAAAATAATCCGTGGCCGTCCCTACGAAATTCCTTGGGGCGAATATAAATTGCCTTACCACCCGCCGCGGTAAATGCTTGATAGAACTGCGAGGCGATCTGCGGACCGAAGAAATGGTCGTTCTCGGCGTAGACCCACAGCATCGGCGTGCGCGATTTTTTTCCAAAGTCGCCAAACGCCCGAATCAGGTCGGCGGGGTTGCAGACTTCGTCTGGCTTTCGCGAGCCTCGGCCGCCCGCAAAACTAATCGCCGCTAGCAAGCCAGGTGGAGGATCGTCCGTCAGCGCTACGGTCGCGAATCCTCCGGCGGATATGCCCACGCTGATGATCCGGCTGGCATCCACTTCCGGTCGAGTGGCCAGGAAGGCAATCGCCGCGCGCAGATCCTTGGCAGACTCTCTGCCCGAACCGGTGTAGTCCGGGTGCGTGGAACAGGCCCCGGAATCTTCGCTGAAGCCCCCGCCGGAATCGCCATATCCGCGGCGCATGACGATCACTGTGGTCCAGCCGCGACGGGCAAATTCTCGGGCTTGCGGGATGAATCCCCACGGGGTCATCCGCGGACGTTCGTCCGCATCGCGCGGAGCTCCGTGACTGATGAGCGCCAGCGGATGCACCGCACCGTCATTGGGGCGCACCACCACCGCGTCGAGGCCCTTTTTGCCGGCCTCCTTCATCGGGATGCGGATTTCTTGTTCGATTAGATCCTGCGCGCGGACTTGACCTGGCGACGCGGCCAGCAGAGCAATAAATGCGGTGAGAGATGCGATGAAGCGACACGCAGTCATGCAGATTCATGCCTTCTGGAGAATCGAACGGCTATTTCATATCCCAGGGATTGTAGGTGCCCACGTGCCACATGTAGCCTTCGGGATCGCGGCAAGTAAAACCGCGGCCGCCGTAGTGCTTGTCTTCGATATCGAAGATAATTTCCGCGCCGGCAGCTTTGGCCCGCTCGTAAACTTCGTCGGCATCGTCTACGCGAATGCTGATGCTGCGCATTTCGGCCCCGCCGATTTGGTCAGGGTGTTTAGCGAATCGGCGCAGGTAGTCCGTCGAATCGTCGAAGCTACCGAGCATGATCATGCCGCCGTTCAGTGTGAGTTCGGCGTGCGCGATGATGTTGCCCGCGCCGGGATACACCGCATGTTTGCTGAATCCGAAGACCTTGCATAGCCACTCGATGGCTTCCGGAGCATTGCGATATTGCATGCCCGGGATGATCGTGGAACGCGGATAGCTGTCTGGCATTTGGTCCCTGCCGATTAAATGCTCAAATTCCCAGAACGCTTATCAGCTCTCTGACCGACGCCGAGGATTTTTGTAGCGCCGCGTTTTCTTCGGTCGTTAATTTAATCTGAATGATTTCTTCCACACCGGCGGCGCCCAGTTTTACCGGAACTCCCACGAACAGGCCGTTAATTCCGTATTCGCCTTCCAGATAGACCGCGCAAGGAAGAATTTTCTTTTTATCTTTGAGGATGGCTTCGGTCATTTCCACTGCCGCAGCGGAGGGCGCGTAGTAGGCCGAGCCAGTCTTTAGCAGGTTCACAATTTCGATGCCGCCTTTTCGCGTCCGTTCCACGATGGCGTCGATGCGCTCTTTAGGCAACAGGTCCGGCAGAGGAATTCCAGCCACCGTCGAATAGCGCGGCAAGGGAACCATATCGTCGCCGTGGCCGCCGAGAACGAAGGAGTGCACATTTTCGATGCTGACCTTCAATTCCATGGCGACGAAAGCGCTCATGCGCGCGGAATCCAGAACGCCGGCCATTCCCAAGACGCGATTTTTCGGGAAGCCGCTGATCTTGAAAGCGGTTTGCGCCATAGCATCCAGGGGATTGGTCACCACGATGATCACGCACTTTGGAGAGTGCTTCACGATCTGCTCCACCACGGCCTTCACCACGTCGTAGTTGGCTTTTAGAAGATCGTCGCGGCTCATGCCCGGCTTCCGCGGGAAGCCTGCGGTAATCACCACCACGTCGCTGTTGGCAGTCGCCGAGTAGTCGCCGCCCGCAGTGGAAATTCCAATAATGCTGGAATCAGTGCGCGTAATCGGCGCGGTCTCCATCATGTCTAGCGCTTTGCCCGCCGGCGGCCCGTCGAGAATGTCCGCAATCACCACGTCGGCCAATTCCATATCCGCAACCCGCTGCGCGGTGGTCGAACCGACGAACCCGCTGCCTACGACCGTCACTTTCTTACGCATTACGCTTTTTCTCCTGGCAAATAAGGTGCAAAAGATGTTTCCGACGCGAACTCGCAAATAATTACAATTCTTCTGGCTAACAAAACTGTCATTCCGAGCGCGGCGAGGAATCTGTTTTTCGTAGCCGCACCAAGCTCAATCACGTTTAGACGGCGGCCGCAGCGCCTTTCATGTTCTGAATGATGGCGTCGGCGAAGGCCGCGGTGCCCACTTTTGTCGCTCCGGGCATTAGGCGTTCGAGATCGTAGGTCACACGCTTTTGCTGAATCGTTTTGGCGATGCCATCTTCAATCAGCTGGGCCGCCTCGTTCCACCCCAGAAACGCGAACATCATCGCGCCAGAAAGCATCACGGAACTCGGGTTGATCACATCCTTGTCGGCGTACTTCGGCGCTGTGCCATGCGTCGCTTCAAAAACTCCGTAGCCATCGCCAATGTTGGAGCCTGGCGCCATACCCAGTCCGCCCACTTGCGCAGCGCAAGCATCCGAGAGGTAATCGCCGTTCAAATTGGAAGTAGCCAGCACGCTGTATTCATCGGCACGTAGCAGAACCTGCTGAAACACGGAATCCGCGATCCGGTCGTTGATCAGCAATTTTTTCTTCCACTGCCCTTTGCCGTGAGTCGCGCCGATCGCCGCCAGCACCGATTTCACTTCGTCTTGCACTGATTTGCGGAAAGCTTCCGGAGCCTGTTCCAAGCCGGGTTCGATCATCGCGGCGTTTTGTTCTGGAGTGAGCGAAGCATTCTTATCGAGATTGTCCAGAATCCAGCTCTCGCGTTCGGTTACGGTCTCAGCGCGATATTCTTCACGAGCCAAATCGTAGCCCCAGTCCCGGAACCCGCCTTCGGTGAACTTCTGGATATTTCCTTTGTGGACCAGCGTGACGCTGGGCCGCTTATGGGCCAACGCAAATTTTATGGCCCGCCGTACCAGGCGCTTCGTTCCCGTCGGCGAAATCGGCTTGATGCCTACGCCGGAATCCCAGCGGATCTGCTTTTTCCCGTCTTTCAACATGTCGTTGTTGAGAAATTCGAGCAGTTTCTTTGCTTCCGGGCTGCCGGACTTCCACTCAATGCCGATGTACACGTCTTCGGTATTCTCGCGAAAGATCACCAAATCCATTTTCTCGGGATGTTTCACCGGCGAAGGCACGCCGTCGAAATACCGCACCGGGCGCTCGCACGAATACAGGTCCAGGAGCTGCCGGAGCGCCACGTTAAGCGAGCGAATACCACCGCCAACTGGGGTCGTCAGAGGCCCTTTAATCGCCACGCGGAAATCGCGGATGGCGTCCACAGTTTCGTTCGGCAGCCATTCCTTAAACTGATTGAAAGCTTTCTCTCCGGCGAAAACCTCGAACCACGCAACCTGGCGCTTTCCGCCGTAAGCGTGAGTTACAGCTGCGTCGAAAACCCGGCGCGAAGCCCTCCAAATATCGCGCCCGGTACCGTCGCCCTCGATGAAGGGAATGATCGGCTTATCTGGCACTTGAAGTTCGCCGTTCGCGTAGCCGATCGCCTGGCCCGCGGCCGGAATATTCAATCCGTTGTACGACGGTTTCATGAAGACGATTCCTCCCAATTTATGTGAACTAAAAACATATCACATTGAGTGCGAAGTCCCGAATTTGTGAGGGCTGTGGTTAAACGCAGCGGAAGCGAAAACGGTCTACAAAACTGAAAACTCCGCACGACGCGTGAGCGAGGTGCGGAGTTTTCAGGCGGCAACGTGCGGCGCTGGACTGTTAATTTCGCCCGCGGGGCTCGACTAAAATTGATTCCAGAGATACTGGTTGTAGACCTCGTGATGGTGCAGGACTTCCGGCGACTTAACGAAGGTGCCCAGCGAGCGCGAACAGCGATCCGCGGCCACTTGTTTCAGGTCCGCATAGCGTTGCTTGACGTCGGCGCCGAGCAGCTTGGTGGTCCACGGCGCTTTCTGAAAGTCTTCAATGGCGGTGTAAATATTGTCCGGCAAATAGCGTTCGGCTTGGCGGAGATTCTTGATCTTCGAGGTATCGCCGTCCAGCCCCGACTTGAAGATCGAATACATCACCATGTACGGATTAGCATCCGGCGCTACCGAGCGGACTTCCACCCGCGAGCTTTTTTCGTTGCCCAGCGGGATGCGCACCATTGAGCCGCGGTCCACGGCCGAGGCCTTGATCTGGTTGGGCGCTTCAAAGTGCGGATCGAGCCGGCGATACGCGTTCACGCTGGCGTTTAGCATCAGGCAGATGTCGTTGGCATGCGTCAGGATGCGGTCCACGAACCCCCAAGCCATCTTGCTGAGTTTTTCTTCACCCTTGGCGTCCCAAAAAAGATTCTTCCCGGCTTTGCTGATCGAGACGTTGGTGTGCATGCCGTTGCCGTTTACGCCGACGACCGGCTTGGGCAAGAAGCTGGCAGTGAGTCCCATTCTGGTGGCGACCTGGCGACAGATTAATTTGTAGAGCTGGATCTGGTCCGCCGCCGCCACCACTTCGCCGTAGCCGTAGTTAATTTCGAATTGTGACGGCGCAACTTCCGGATGGTCCTTCTCATTCTGGAAGCCCATCGCGCGTTGCACTTCCGCGGTGGTGTCGATGAACATGCGCAGCGGGTCGCCGGGCAGGGAATGGTAGTAGCCCCCGGTGTTCACGTATTCAAACTTGTGGGTCTCTTGATAGCGCTGTTCGGCGTCGGCGCCGTGAAACAGAAAACCTTCGATTTCGTTGGCGGCGTTGAGCGTGTAGCCCTCGTCTTTATTTTGTTTCTCGGCGTAGGCTTTTAACACTCCGCGGATGTCCGCGCTGTACGGCGAGCCATCTTTGTCGATGACTTCGCCGAACACTAGCACTTTACCGGAGCCAAACACATCGGAGGGGCCCCAGTAAAATGCGCTCCAATCCATAGCGAGGCGCAAATCGCTCTCGCGCTGCGCGGTAAAGCCGCGAATGGACGAACCATCAAAAGTGAGATTGTCCCAACTCTTCACCAAGAACTTTTTATCGTAGTCCAGCATGTGCAAGCGGCCTTCCAGGTCGCTGAATAGCACGGTTACGGCCTTAATGCGTTTCTCGTCCGTCAGATATTTCAGACGATCTTCCTGAATCTTATGAGCCGCCACGCGCTTCATGCGTTGTTCTTTGGCTTTGAGGTTCAGGTCTTCCAGTTCGTCGTAAGACAACGCAAGAAAATTACGCAATTCGGTCGACATATTTCTCCTCAAGAAGTAGTGGGCTTAAGACTGTTGGAAATTTGCGGGGCGCGCACGAACTGTTCATTCGTGCGATAGGGTAACGCGGCGTTCGGAGTAGCGTCAAATCGAAAAACCGATTCATCAGATTAGATTTTTGCGAGATGACCCAGCCAAGATGGCCGGGCCGTCCCCCGAGACGTTCGCTTCCTTAATCGTAGTATTCCTGGCCAAGGTGGGTGATCAAATCTTCGCCCATCATCCACCGCAAAGTGTTTTTCAACTTCATCGATTGAATGAACAGATCGTGCTCAGGATAAAGATCCGGAGCAGTCATGGGGGACTTGAAGTAGAAGCTCAGCCATTCCTGGATCCCGCGCATCCCCGCGCGTTGTGCCAAATCGAGGAACAGAACCAGGTCCAGCACGATCGGCGCCGCTAGAATCGAGTCCCGGCAGAGGAAATCCACTTTGATCTGCATGGGATAGCCGAGCCATCCGAAAATGTCGATGTTGTCCCAGCCCTCTTTGTTATCGCCGCGCGGTGGGTAATAGTTGATGCGCACCTTGTGAAACATCTTGCCGTACAGCTGCGGATACAAGTCCGGCTGCAAAATATATTCCAGCGCGCCCAGCTTCGATTTTTCCTTGCTCTTGAACGATCCCGGATCTTCGAGAACTTCACCGTCGCGATTGCCAAGAATGTTGGTGGAGAACCAGCCTTCCAGCCCCAGCATGCGCGCCTTGAACGCTGGCGCGAGCACCGTCTTCATCAACGTTTGCCCAGTTTTAAAGTCCTTGCCCGCGATGGCCACGTTGTGCTCCAAAGCCAGTTTCTGAATCGCTGGAATGTCCACGCTAAGGTTTGGCGCCCCATTAGCATACGGCACGCCGCTGGTCACCGAAGCCCACGCGTACAGCATGGACGGTGCAATCGCCGGATGATTGGCTTTCATCGCCGCCACAAATTTCTCCGGAGTCGAATGCACGTCACTCGGCTTCAAATACGATTCGGTCGACCCGCACCAGCACGTCACCAGTCGGGAAGCCCCGGAAGTCTTGCGGAATTTCTTAATATCTTCTTTTAGCTCGAGCGCCCACTCGTATTTATTTTTTCCTTTTTTAATGTTCGGGCCGTCGATCAGCTTCACAAACTTGTGATCGAATGCCGCCTTCATCGGCTTGATCTTGGATAGAAACCCTTTCACTTTGCCGAGGTCCTGAAGATCCAGCACGCCCGCGTTGGCGGCGGATTCATAGGCGTTGTCATTAAAAATATCCCACCCGCCGAAAACGATATCTTTCAGACCCGCCAGCGGAACAAATTCGCTGATCTTGGGCGTACGTCCGTCGGTCCGTTTCCCCAGCCGAATCGTCCCCATCTGCGTCAACGATCCAACCGGCTGCGATTTACCTTTGCGGACCAGCTCCACCCCCGCCATAAACGTAGTACTCACCGCGCCCATGCCGGGCAGCAGAATTCCCAATTTCCCTTTGGCTGGGGCAATCTTTGAAGGCTTTTCCATGCAACTCCTTAACAAAACCGCTGGATTTCAATCCTGCACGCGACGTCTGCGCGCAATTTGCCTGAACAAACCAGTAATGATGAGGGATGCGCGAGCGATTTGCAAATTTCTGGCCGCGAGAGCTGTGGGAAACCGAAGACTTAGACGAGCAGCAAACGTCGAGTCATGCAACACGGTCAGAAAATCGAGAGTATGACCATCACGAACCCGTTCGCGTGACAGCTTGTAACCTTGGCGACTAGGAGTTGCGCCGGCTGCTCTGGCCGTACTCCATCGAGCTCACCGCTGACACCACAATCAGCACCAACAACCCGCCGAGAAGGCCCAGAATAATCAAGTTTGCGGCTCCACGTAGTTCATGCATACGCAAGCCCAAGTCCAAAGATGGCCCTTTAGTTTCAATGAGTTATAAAGAGGGACGCGCAAAACTGCGGTGATTTTAGGACACTTGTGGCCTATATTGGTTACAGTTCCTGCGCAAAAGAGAAACGCCACCCGGCAGCGAGTGGCGTTCTTCCCATTCCTACTTTAGCCCACCGGTTCGCGGCGGTTACGTTTTGCTCAGCCGGATCGACCCGTCACCCGTGCTAATGTTCAAAGCCTGCCCTCCGCCGTTCATCTTTCCGTGAATCTGCGATTTGCTGAACGTACCGTCGACCATCACCGGTATCCCCATGCTGATGTGCCCATCGTGCGTCACCGCATCAATGTCCGCTTGCAAATCGGCCGGCAAGGCAAAGTCCACGCTCCCGTCGCCGGTGTGAACGTTCCACGCGGAAGCCAGCTTCGAGCCGGCCATTGCATGAGCGTCGATGCTCCCGTCCCCGGTCTTCAGGGTTAGGCCGTCAAACCGCCCGGCTATCGTGATGTGCCCGTCGCCAGATGTGGCTTCCAACGTTCCGTCTAGCCCGCGCGCTTCGATGTGCCCATCTCCGGTGCGCAGCCGAATGCTGCCCTTGGCGCCTTCCACCGTAATCGAACCGTCGCCAGTGTCGACATCCAGGTTGCCAGTCACCGAAGCAGCTTTTACCGCCCCGTCTCCCGTGTGAATTTTCAGGTTGCCATCCAGGGCTCCACTGTCCACCGAGCCATCACCCGTGCTGATCTGGGCATCGGCGTTGCGCGGCATATGCACCTCGATGTGCAGGTTGCGCGAATTGTGACCCCAGTTGATGCCCCAGTGTCCGGTAAGCCGCGCCGTCAATTCCACGGTGTCGCCGTTCTGCTTGGCGTCCACGTGCAGATCCTTGTCTAGTTCGTAGCCTTGGTACTGGACGTGAAACTCCACTTGCTTGGTGTCTCCCGTGATGATCTTCACGCTGCCATCGTTCGTATCCACGTGGACCTGCGCCCGGCCAGACACGGTATAGGACTTTACGACCTCTTCCGCGGACGCTTGCGGTGCCAGCGCTAGCGCGCCCAGCAGGGCAGCGCTCAAGCTCAAAATACCGGTGCGTACCATGCGGCTCGGAATTGGGTTCATCGCCACACACTCCTTTTAGTTATTCTATCGGTGCATCGTGCTGTTAGAGGTACGCAGGCTCCTCGGCAAATGTTCCCGCAGAACGCCCCTAAGTTTCCGCTATCTTCCCCTGCATCAGACTATTGATCTCCCCAAAAGTGACCCCTCCCGCCGCAAACGAAAAAGTGCCGTGTTTCTTGATTTCTATGGCGGCGGCCATAAGTGCGCTCAAGGCCATCCGGGACAAGGCTGACCCCAAACTGACTCGCCGGACCCCCGCATCCGCCAACTCAGCTAAGGTCAGTCCGTTGGCGCCTACCAGTACGTTCACCGCTTTTGGAGCCACCGCCGCGCATACCGCCTTGATTTCCTCAAGGTTACGCAAGCATGGAGCATAAAGGACGTGGGCGCCCGCCGCCGAGAAGTCCTGCAGCCGGCGGATGGTGTCGTCCAGGTCATAAATCCCGTGCAGGAAATTCTCGGCGCGGGCGGTAAGCGTGAAAGGGAACTCCAGAGAGTTAGCAGCTTCCACCGCCGCCGCGATGCGCTCCACCGCCTGGCTGTGATCGTAAATCGGCTTGCGGGCATCGCCGGTAGCGTCTTCAATCGACCCGCCCACTAGGCCGGCTCTTGCCGCCAGCCGGATGGTTTCCGCCACGGTCTTCGGGTCGTCGCCGAAACCGTTTTCCAGGTCCCCCGACACCGGTCGATCGCTGGCTCCAACCACTGCGCGAATGTGCTCCAGCACTTCCTCTCGAGATACCAACCCCTCGCCGTCGCGGCGTCCCAGAGAAAAGGCCAGTCCGGCGCTGGTGGTGGCCAAAGCCGCGAATTCGAGGGACGCCAGGATGCGGGCCGTCCCGGCATCCCAGGGATTGGGAATAACAAAAGTGCCCGGACCTTCGTGTAGCGACCGAAATTGTTTGGCTTTATCGCTTTGTGTCACAGGCATGCGTTGCCTCCAGGTCCATTTTCGCAAGCGGCGCCTTCGGAAAGCCGTTCAGCGATTCGCTCTCTTCGCCGCTGGCTTTTTGGACGCGGGAGCAGCGCGTTCGCCGCTGGCCGTGGCGCTTGCCGTCGCGCTTGCAGAGGTGCTTGAAATGGATGCTGTCGCGCGACTCGCATTCGCGGCTCCGGGTTTCGGCCGCAGCGCGGCCAGGAAAGCGTCCGCGCTGCGCGTATTGATCACTTCTTCCGCGGTCAACCAGCCGCGCCGGGCCATCGTCACGCCATAATGAATATTAGAAAGCGCCCGCGCGTCGTGCGAGTCCGTGGAGATCACCACTTTGACGCCGCGCTCTTTACACATCCGCAGATACACATCTTTCAAATCCAGGCGGTCCGGATACGCATTGCACTCCATCGCCACGCCGTGCTTTGCGCAGGCCTCCAGAATTTTGTCCATGTCGTAGTCGAGTTCCTCGCGCCGCAGCAACAAACGCCCGGTGGGATGCCCGATAATTTGCGTGTACGGATTGGCGATGCAGGCAAGCATGCGCTCGGTCATGGCCGCGCGATCCAGATTGAAATACGAATGGATCGAGCAGACCACCACGTCGAGTTGCGCCAGTAACTCGTCGGAATAATCCAGGCTGCCGTCCTTCAAAATGTCCACTTCGGACCCCGCCAGTACCCGGATACCCAGCTTCTTGTCATTCGCCGCATGCAGCGCGCGAATATGTTCGGTCATCCGTTCTTCGCTGAGGCCATTGGCAATCGTCACCGATTTCGAGTGATCGGTAATCGCGATGTATTCGTGCCCCAGCGCTTTGGCCGCCAAGGCCATTTCTTCGATGGTGTTCTTGCCGTCGCTGGCCGGCGTATGCATTTGCAAGTCGCCTTTGACGTCTTTGAGGGTCACCAATTTCGGCAGGGTGTGGTTTTCCGCGGCCGCAATCTCCCCGGTGTTTTCCCGCAGTTCCGGCGGCACGAAATCCAGTTTCAACTTGGCGTAAATTTCTTCTTCCGTGGCACCCGCAACTCGCCGCTCGCCCTTCAGCGTTGCCAGGCAATATTCGTTCAGCGTGTAGCCCAAGTCGTTCGCGCGACCGCGCAGCTTTACGTTGTGTTCTTTCGATCCCGTGAAATACAGGAGCGCTGCGCCGAAATTCTCTTTTTCAAGCAGCCTTACATCTACCTGCAGTCCAGTATCCAGCGTGAAGCTCACTTTATTTCCGCCATGCGCCAGCGTCTGATCGATCCGCGGATATTTCAAAATATGTTCCGCGATCGCATCGATTTTCTTCTGGGCGGTGTGGCCTTCAGCTAGGGTGAGCAGTAAATCGAGGTCCCCGACGGTTTCTCGCCCGCGCCGCAGCGAACCCGCTGGTGTAATGGACGCAATGGCCTTTCCGAATTTCTCAATGTGGGCAATCAATTCCGCGGCCGCCGCCCGCACCTTATCCACTCGGAAGCGCCCAGTCGAACGCTTGAACGTCTCCACCGCCTTCAAAATATTCTGCTCGGTCTTCTCGCCAAAACCCGGAACATCCCGCAACTTCCCATCGCGCGCCAACTTTTCCACATCCGCAACGGTCGCCGCCTTAAAATTCGCCCACAGAAACGCCACTTTCTTGGGGCCGAGCGACTGCAGCGTCAGCACTTCCAGCAGCGTCGCAGGAAATTTCTTCAAAAGTTTCTGCCGCAGACTGTAGTCGCCGGTCTTAAGTATTTCCCGAATATGTTCCGCCATCCGGTCGCCAATGCCCGGCAGCTCCGTCAACTTATCGTTGTCCTGCGCGATCTGCTCGATCGATTCGTGCATGCCGGAGATCATCTCCGCCGTCTTTTCATAGCTCCGATAGCGTCCGATCATGGCGCCATCAATCTGCAGGAGTTCCGCGGTTTCGCGAAGAATACGGGAAAGGGTTTTGTTGTCCATGGCGTCTCAGTATAAACCCGGCCCAGCCAAATGTTGCCTGGTCTGCTCAGCGATTCTCTCACCGCTCTCCGGTTCGGTCACCGCTCACTGCGGGTGTATTGTCATCCCGAGCGCAGCGAGGGATCTGCTTTCTTCCACCACGCCGCGGACCTGCCCGTTAGTCCCGAATCATAAAAAAAAGGCTGGCAGAGGGCGCTCTGCCAGCCTGCTATAAGGAATAATTGCTAACGGTTAATCGATTCGCCGGTGTTTATACCGCCGGCTTTAGCAACGTTGGCTGCCTGGGGGCCTTTCGGTCCCTGGACAATTTCAAATTCTACCGGATCTCCTTCCTGCAAAGTCCGGTAACCGTCGCCGGTAATCGCCGAGTAGTGTACAAAAACATCTGGTCCGTCATCGCGCCCAATGAAGCCATAACCTTTTGAGTTATTGAACCACTTCACCGTTCCTTGCACTTAAAAAGGACCTCCTTGCTAGGGACAAGATGGTGAAACCACGCGGTCGAAAAAACTCGACAACGTGGCAAGTAAATCGCGCGAGTGTAGCAGAATGAAAAAGCCAGTCAATAGGTCGGAATACCCGTGTTGCTTTAGGCAGGTAGATAATCTGTATCTAGTGAATCGATTTAAACCCAGCGAAGAAGCATTGACACTGTCTACGCCAGGAACTTGAAGTAGTACAGAAGTCCGGCGATGGATTTGGCGTCCCGCAATTTTCCAGTGCGGATCATTTCCTCGAGTTCCTTGCGACGATACGCCTTGTTGGTGATTTTCTCGTCTTCTTCCGGGTGCGCTTCGCCTTCGGTCAGGCCTTCGGCCAGCAGGATGTACATGCGCTCTTCCAGAAATCCTGGGGTGGGGAAGACATCCAGGAAAATCGTAAATTTCTTGGCGCGATAGCCGGTTTCTTCCATCAGCTCGCGCGCCGCGGCTTTGCGCGGCGCTTCGCCTTCGTCAATACGTCCGGCGACCAGTTCCCACAAATATTGTTTGGTGGCGTGGCGATACTGCCGGATCATCACGATACGTTTGTCGGGTAGCACCGGTAGCACCACTACGGATCCCGGATGGGTGATCACTTCGCGGGTGGCCCGCACTCCGCTGGGCTCGATCACCTCATCGCGGCGGATTCCGAACACTGCGCCTTTGTAAATGGTCTTGCTGGAGAGAACTTTCGCGGTCGTCAACTTTTTAGCAGCCATGGGTTCCTTAAATTACTCTGAAACATCTTAGACGATATTGGGTTATGCGTGGACTTGTCATTCGCTCCGGCGTTTCCTGCGCAGCGTCATTTTCTTGGCCGTCGCCGCTCGCGTAATCCTCCTCACGCAACCGGGCATTTGGCGATAATCAGCGTAATGTCGTCATGCTGTTCGTGCGGAGTGAATTGCCGAACCTCGTCAACCACCGCGCCGAGCATCTCTTCACAACACAACGCCCGGTGCCGGCAGAGCGCCGCGACCAGCCGCTCTTCCCCAAATTGTTCGTCCGCGTGATTGAAAGACTCCGTGATTCCGTCGGTGTACAACGCCAGGGAATCTCCAGGAGCCAGCTGCGCCTCGCCGATTTCGCAATCCCAGGTCTTGAAAATGCCCAGAATGGTGGCGGTCGACTCCAGCCGCACCAGCGAGTTGTCCGGCCGCAGGACCAGTGCGGGCAGATGACCGCAGTTGACGTATCGCAACTTGCGCGCGTTGTCGTCGTATTCCGCGAAGAAGAGCGTGGCGAACGAGCTATCTACCGTGCTCTCGCAAAAAAGCCGGTTCACTGATCGCATCAGTTCTTGCAGCTGATTTAGCGCAATGCCGCACTGGCTGCGCATGTTGGCTTGCAGGTTGGCCATCAGCAGAGCCGCGGCAATTCCTTTTCCGGAGATGTCCCCAATCACCAGCCCCAGCCGGTGGTTGCCGAGGTCCAGGAAATCGTAATAGTCGCCGCCCACTTGGCGCGCTTGATGGCAGACCCCGGCGTACTCCAGAGTCTTTAACGACGGGGACGATTGCGGCAGCAGGTGCGCCTGCACCTGTTTGGCGATTTCCAAATCTCGCGCCGCGCGCTGTTCGGACGCCAACTTTTCCGCTATCGCCCGGCGTTGTTTTTCGACTGCGTGCGTCACTTCATCGAAACTGGCCAGCGTAAAGGAATTTCCGTCGGGATCTTTAAAGCGGCTGAAGACTCCGCCCCATATCGGATCGTGTTCCTCGGTCCCTCCGGCTGCAGCTTTCGGAGGCGGATGCGCGGCGTTTTTCAGGCGCCGTAAGCGTGGTGTCGACAAGAAGCGGACCCCGCGTCCGCTCCATTCCCGATATTTGGCCAGCACATCTTCGGTGATGAAAGCGACTTGGGTGTGGCGGCCGATCCGCTTGAAGTCTTCCGAATCGGGCTCGGGAGCCGAAAGAGTCAAATTTGCGGTTCCGTCAGGCGGTGCCACACTTACCCAGCGGCGCCCCGGCTGTACCCTGGCGTCGAAGATCAGTTGGAATCCCAGTTTGTCGACGTAGAACTTCAGGCTGCGCTCCAAGTCGCGAACAAAAATCGTGACTGACTGCAGGCGGAGATAGGGACTCTGGCGGCCGAGAGGGAGAACTGCGCCGTTTTCGCCTGTGCGCGGGGAATCCATGCGCAGCAGTATACGGCGGCGCAGGAAGCTTTTGTGGAGAAGCGCGCTGCAAATCCGTCACATCGATTTTTCGCGATGCTCGTAACCTTCCGTTCGCTTGACCGTAACAAGGGCGTGCGATAGTGTGAACGTAGTTTCTCCCAGAAGTGGCTGCAACTCGTGGAACGAAATCGCGGTCATTTGTAATCCCAGGAGGAATCCCATCGGGCACCCCATTCCTGTCGCAGGTAAACCTTCCAACTGGATGAAACGCAGCGTACACATTTCCGGAAAAATTGAACCATTCTTTGGCACCCTCGACGAGAACGTGCGTTTACTCGAAGACTTGTTGCACGTGCAGACTCAACTGCACGACAGCAAGCTGACGATTGATGGTCCGCACGACTCCGTGGAGCAAGCCGTGCGTATCGTGGAGGAGTACAACCACGCATCGCAGCGCGGGCGCTCCCTTTCCAGCGAAGAAGTAAAAAGCCTGATCAAAGTGGCGACGGACAATCCGCAGGAGTCTCTGCGCGGGATGTTCGAGCCCGGCCGCGCTCGCTCGTTCGGCAAGAAAACAGTCACGCCGAAAAACGCCAGCCAGCGCCGGTACATGGAAGAGATTGAAAAGCACGACATGATGTTTGGTATCGGTCCCGGCGGCACCGGGAAAACGTACATCGCGGTCGCGATGGCCGTCAGCGCGCTGCTCACTAAACAGGTGAATCGCATTATTCTGGCGCGGCCCGCCGTAGAAGCTGGCGAACGGCTGGGATTTTTGCCCGGAACGTTGCAGCAGAAAATCGATCCGTACATGCGTCCGCTGTACGACGCGCTGTACGACATGCTGGACGCCGATAAATTAGGCGCGTTCCTCGAAAAGGGAACCATTGAGGTCGCGCCGCTGGCCTTCATGCGCGGACGCACCTTGAACGATTCCTTCGTAATTCTGGACGAAGCGCAAAACACCACCAGCGAACAGATGAAAATGTTCCTAACGCGCCTGGGTTTTCATTCCAAGGCGGTCATCACCGGAGACGTCACTCAAATCGATTTGCCGTTGGGCAAGAAATCCGGATTGATCGAAGCCTTGGAAGTCTGCGGAAATATTGAGGGAATCGGCGTGCTGCAGTTCGGCGAGAAAGATGTGGTGCGTCACAACCTGGTGCAGCAGATTATCCGCGCCTACGAAGTGTACGATCTGGCGCATCCGCATCGTTCCGGGAATTTATTCGGATCGCGCCCGATGACCCCGAAAGCGGAGCCTGCCGCAGCGGAACAACTGAATCAATCGACGCAGGAGCAGCCACACGAAACGTCGTAGCGAAAAATATGAGGGCGGCAGCGACCGCCTTGCGATCGTCAATCGCCAGCGCGCCGTGAAATTTCCATTACCGCCATTGCGAGCTTTTTTTTTAAGGATATGCGCCGGCTTGCAACTCGCCAATTCTGAATGTGTAATTTGTTTTGTGACCGATGCGGAGATAGCCCGGATGAATGAGGCTTTTCGCCAAAAACGAGGGCCCACGGATGTGCTTTCGTTTCCCGCGCTGATGGCGGCGGCGAAATGTCCCGGGAATCGCGTCTCTTGCGAAATACTGAAGCGAAAGCCAAGTCCCCGACCGCATGCCGAACCTTCGGAGCTTAACTATCTCGGCGACATCGCTATCTCGCCCGCTGCCGCGCGCCGTAATGCGGCAGAATATGGACGTACCCTGAACGCGGAACTGCGTATATTGATGCTGCATGGAGTTCTGCACTTGCTGGGTTATGACCACGAAACGGACCACGGCGAGATGAATCGACTCGAAACGAAACTGCGCCGGCGGTTTGGACTGGCATGAAATTCTTCAACTGGCTGTTTTCCCTCCGAATTCTTTTGCTCGCCATCGGGCTGCCGATTTTTTCCTACCTCGCTTTGATCTACCGGGAACTCGGGCGGATGACTACCGGCCGCATTCGAGAGCACCTGGAAATATTCGAAGCGGAGATCGAACCGAAGCTGCACATCAACCGGCGCAGTGGCGGCCGGACGTTCCGCATCCTGGGCCATTTTCTACTGGCGTTTCTGGTGCTGGAGACTACGCGTGGTGTGGTTTATTTCGTTCCGGGGAAGTGGGAATCCTTCGTTGAGTTTTGCGTATTCCTTACGCTGGAAGTCGTTATCGCTATGCATTTCATTCCGGACACTTTGCTGTATCGCACCGACGGGCGTTGGCTGCTGCCGTTGTTGCCGGTGATTCGCGGAGGGATGTGGCTGGTGTGGCCAGCGCGAGTCTTCTTGGAAGGGGCGGAATCGCTGGCGCGAATATCCGAGCACGAGCCGGTGAAGACGGAAGAGCAGCGCACGGAAGAGGGGATTGAAGCGTTGGTGGAAGCCGCGGAAGAAGAAGGAATTATCGAGCCGGAGCAGGCCGATCTGATCGAGCAGGTGGTCGAGTTTAGCGACAAACGGGTGCGCGAAGTGATGACCCCGCGTCCAGACATTGTGGCCATTGCGGCGGATGCCACGCTGGAAGAGTTGCACGCGAAATTCGTAGAAACGAAATTTTCCAAGATGCCGGTGTATGAGAAAACGCTGGACGAAATTTATGGCGTGGTGAACGCCCAGGAATTGCTGCACATTGCGGATCAGGATTTGCCGAAACGCCGGGTGCGGGAGCTGGCGCGTCCCGCGTTGTTTGTCCCAGAGACCAAAGCCGGTTCGGATTTGCTGCGCGAGATGCGGCAAAAAGGCCAGCCGATGGCCATCATTATCGATGAGCATGGATCTGTCGCCGGACTGGCCACGGTAGAAGATCTGGTCGAAGAGATTGTGGGTGAGAGCGGAAACAACGGAAAGCCGCCGGCGCCGGATGTGGTGCGCGAGCCGGATGGCGGCCTGGTGATGCGCGGAAGCATGGACATTACCGACGTGGAAGAGTTGTTGGGGGTGCGCTTTCGCGGCGAATCCCTCGAGACGGTCACGACCATTGCGGGATTGCTGAGTCACGTTTCCGGCAAAGTTCCCGCGGCGGGCGACAAAGTCGAAATCGAAGGATATTGTTTTGAAGTGCTGGAAGCGAATCAGCGCAAGGTGTTGCGCTTGCGGATTCACCCGTTGCCGGCCCGCGCAGCGGTCAGCGAAGCGTAAGGTCCGCGGTATGCTCACAGAAATCTAGTCCTTTCGCGCATTTTTTAGTACCATAAAAATATAACGCAGTAACTTTGCGGATTTATAGTAGAGAGGCATTTTTAAGATGGGCAACCGAATCCTGGTGGTCGATGACCACGATGTTGTGCGAGCTGGGGTAAAGACGATTCTAGCGACGCGTCCGGAGTGGGAAGTTTGCGGGGAAGCGACCAACGGAAAGATGGCCGTGGATATGGCCAAAGAACTCAAGCCCGATCTAATCGTGATGGATATTACGATGCCGGTGATGAGCGGGCTGGAAGCGGCGCGCGAGATTGCCAAGCAGAATCTACCGTCCAAAGTTCTGGTGCTTTCCATGCACGAACTCCATTACAAGATTGAAGATCTGGTGAAAATGGGCGTTCGTGGATATGTTTTGAAGTCGGACGCGGTGCGCGATCTGACGCGTGCACTCGATCAACTGGTTGAGGGCGGCACGTTTCTGGATAAAAAAGGTCCGCAACAAGGTGCGCCGGAAACGCCGAAGCGTTTGCCGGGGATGTTCCGCATGGCGCTGAGCTGGGCGTAAGCAATCTGCACGGAGTTCGCTCCTAACGTCAAATTTTCGAAGTAACCCTCTTTGCCAGTATTTCTGCTTAGGCATGGGACGGTCGTTGCGTCTCGACTTCGCGAAGGTTACAGCGCGCGCAGGGAAACGTGGGTAGTCGATAAAGGAAAATATGAAGGATGAAACTGTAACTGGACGGTCCGGATTTGTAGCGATTGTGGGCCGGCCGAATGCGGGAAAGTCCACGCTAATTAATCAGCTGGTGGGGCAGAAGATCGCGATCGTAACTTCCAAGCCGCAAACCACGCGCAATCGGATCCAGGGAATTGTGACGCGGGCGGAAGGGCAGATTGTTTTTATCGATACGCCGGGACTATACGATGCGGACTCTGCGCTGGGCCGGCAGATGATGCACGAAGTTGCGGCGGCATTGGAAGATATTGATGTGCTCCTCTTGATGGTGGACGCCAGCCATCCGCAGACCCATATGGATGAGTTGCTGCTCTCTAAGGCGCAGCGCTTTCGCGGCAAAACAATTTTGGTGTTGAACAAAGTCGACCGCGTGAAAAAGGAAGAGTTGCTTCCGCTGATCGAAGAATTTTCCAAGGCATTTGGGTTTGCGGCGATCGTGCCAATTTCCGCCTTGAAGGCCAGCGGCCTGGAGCAGCTGCAGCAGGAGATCTTGCGGATGTTGCCGCTCGGGCCGCCGCACTTTCCCGAGGATCAGGTTACCGACCAGCCGGAGCGATTTCTGGCGGCTGAGGTGATCCGCGAGAAAGCGATTCAGCTGACCTATCACGAGATTCCATACGCGCTGGGCGTAATGGTCGACAAGTACGAAGAGAAGCCGAATCTGCTGCGGATCGAAGTAACCCTGAGCGTAGAGCGGGATTCACAGAAGAAGATCCTGATTGGGCATAAAGGCGAAATGCTAAAAAAGATCGGGACCGAAGCGCGCAAAGAACTCGAGAAGATGACGGGCAGCAAGATTTATCTTGGCCTCTTCGTCAAGGTGATGCCGGACTGGCGCGAGAATCCGTCGCGGGTCCAGGAGTTTGACTGGCACGGACAGCTAGAGGCTCTGGGCAAGTTACAGCGGGAACCGCAGGACGAGAGCGAGTAGGGCTCTTCGGTCGCGACCCACAGACCGGGAATGGGTAATCGGAGATCCGACGGGGAGAGGCGAAAGCGGAGTTTCTGGTGGCGTTGGCGAAGGCGCCCGCCTCAGGAGGCGGCCGCTACAGAAGCCAATTCAACGGAATGCGAATCTGAAGATTTGCCACTACAGGAGCAAAGGCAAAATCACGGGCAGAGGCAAAATCAGAGGGACGGGTCTGAAGACCGGCCGCTACAGCGACTGGGCTCGGTTTGAGTCAGGCTCACTGGTCGGGGGCGGCGATGCCTAGGGATTTCATTTTGCGGTAGAGGTGGCTGCGTTCCAGGCCCAGGGCTTGGGCGGTTTGGGTCATGTTCCAGCGGTGCTCCTGGAGCTTGCGGAGGATGAATTCGCGTTCGTAGGCGCTGCGGGCTTCGTGGAGTGTGGAGTAGGGTTGTTGGGGGCTTTCGGCTGCGCCACGGAAGAGTTCGGGCGGCAGGTGGTGCGGCTCGATACGGGCCTGGGGGCAGACGATCACCAGACGCTCGACCAGATTGCGGAGTTCGCGGACGTTGCCGGGCCACGGGTAGCGGAGGAGGACGTCGACGGAGGCGTCGCTTAGTTCGCGATTCTTCTTGCCGTAGGCGGCGCTGAATTCATTCAAGAAATAAGTGGCCAGCGTGGGAATGTCGCGCAGGCGTTCGCGCAGCGGCGGGACCACGAAGGGGATTACGTTCAGACGGTAGAAGAGATCTTGGCGAAAAGCGCCGCGAGAGATTTCGGTCTCGAGATTTTTATTCGTAGCGGCCAGGACGCGGACATCGACCGTCAGGGATTGGCTGGAGCCTACCGGCTCGAAGCGCTGCTCTTCCAGAACACGCAACACTTTTGATTGAGTTCGCAAGCTCATGTCCCCGATTTCGTCGAGGAATAATGTGCCGCCGTTGGCTTTTTCAAATTTTCCAATTTTGTCTTCGCTCGCCCCGCTGAAGCTGCCCTTCAAGTGACCGAAGAGTTCGGATTCGATGAGGTCTTCGGGAATGGCGGCGCAATTTACTTCTACGAAGGGGCCTTTGCTGCGCAGGCTGGCGGCGTGCAAGGCGCGGGCGACCAGTTCCTTTCCTACACCACTTTCTCCATAAATTAACACGCGACCATTCGTGGGAGCAGTGACGGCGATTTGCTGGCGCAGCGCTTTCATGGGGACGCTGTCGCCGATAACCTGGTAGCGGTGGCGGAGTTCGCCCCGCAACAGATTATTTTCATCGAGCAGGCGACGCTGTTGCACCGCGTTGCGGACCAGCACAATAATTTTTTCCAGGGAGAGCGGTTTCTCGATGAAGTCGAAAGCGCCCAGCTTGGTGGCGCGGACCGCGGTTTCGATGGTGCCGTGTCCGGAAATCATGATGACCGCTGGGGGACGGGGGTAGGCCTGTAAGCGGCTCAGGGCTTCCAGCCCATCGATGCCGGGCAGCCAAACGTCCAACAGAACGACTTCCAGTTCTTCGGAGCCGGCGCGTTCCAAAGCTTCTTCTGCGGAGCCCACGGCGTCCACGAGGTAGCCTTCGTCAGCGAGAATCGCGGAGAGTGATTCTCGGATGCCACTTTCATCGTCAACGATCAGTACACGGGGTTTGGGAGTGATCACGAGGCTTCCAGTCCATTGGGTTCGCCCGCCAAAGCGGAAGCCACGTCGGCAGCGGGCAGCAAGAGTAAAAAGCGTGAACCCACCGGGTCATTGTCTTCGACATGCAAAGTGCCACCGTGCTCGGCGACGATACGCGCGGCAATGGCTAAACCAAGGCCGGTGCCGCGATTTTTAGTGGAGAAGTGCGGCAGAAACAACTTGTCTTTATCTTCCGGGGAAATGCCGTGGCCGGTGTCGGCGACACAGATTTCCACCGTCTCCGATTCGGCGTAGGCGCGAGTGGAAATGAAGATTTCCCGATGTCGGGAATTTTCCAGAGCTTCGGCGGCATTGTCGATCAGGTTGACGAGCACGCTGCGGAGCAGGGCAGCGTCCGCCCGCACTGCGGGAAGATTTTCGGATAGGGCGGTCTTTACGGTGATGCCATCGAGGCGGCCGGAGAAAATTTCCAGGGCTTCGTGGACCAAGGTGCTGGCGTCCGTTGGCGAAAGCTTGGCGCTGGGGAAGCGGACGAACTGGGAGAATTGATCGACCAGATCGGCGAGGGTGGTGACTTCGCGTTCGATCAGGCGCGAGCATTCCTGGACAAGATGATTTAGCTCGGGATCCGCAGGAGCGGCGTTGGCGGAAGAATCGGCGCGCCGTTCGAGAAAGCGAGACAGACGCTGCGCGGAGAGCTGAATGGGCGTCAACGGATTTTTTATTTCGTGGGCAATGCGCCGGGCGACTTCCTGCCAGGCGGCGAGCTTCTGGGCGCGCAGGAGTTCGGAAAGGTCGTCAAAGACCACGACGAATCCGGTATTGGCGCGGCGCGGACCCAGGGAGCTGACGGTGACCGCGAGATGGATGACGCGACCGTCGATGACCGATTCGATTTCGCGAGAGGCGACGCCCATGCGTAAGGAGCGGCGCATTAGCTGAGCCACCACGCGCGAGGCGTCAGCTCCCAACAAGGTTTCCAGCGAGGTTGCGCCTCTAGCGGAAGCGCCGAACATGCGAGCCACCGCAGAGTTGGCACGGAGAATTTCGCCCGCAGGGCCGAGAGACAACACACTGGTGGGAATGTTTTCGAGCACGGTTTCCATTAACTGACGGCGATGCTCGAGTTCTTGCACGGCTTGCTGCAGATTCCGGGTGAACTGATTGATTTGCGATTGCCCATCGCGCAGCTGACCGGTCATGTTGTTGAAGGAGCGCACCAGCAGGCCAAGCTCGTCCTGAGCCTGTTCGGGAACCTGGTATCCGAAATTGCCGGAAGAAACTTCGCGGGTACCTTCGGCTAAAGCCTGAATGGGCACGGTAACTTGTTTGGCAAGGAATAAGGCGAGCCAAGTGACGGAGAAGAGCAGCAGCATGGTGAAGAACAGAAGAATGAGCAGCATCTGGCGCTTGAGGGCCCGCAGATTTTGTTTTTGATCATAGTACTCGCGGGTTTCGGCCTGGATGGCTGCCACGCGGGTGTAAAAATCGGGACTGGTGCGAAATGCAGTTACGAGAGCGCCGGCTTGAGAGTCCGACGCAGAAATTGGAATGCGAGACGCTAGATAGGCCTTACCACTGGCCTGCCAAATTTCGAGGCCGGCTTGCAGCACGCGACTCTGGGCGCCGAGTACGTTGGGCACGGCGCAAACGGGCATGGCGCGATCTTCCGGCGGATTGTCGCAGATTACGCCGCCGCGAAGAACGTTTCCCGCAGGGCCGAGGATCCAGACCGCGTCGGCTCCGGCAGAAAAAGCGTGTTGCAGGAGTTCGTCGGTCGGCGCGTTCGCGAACGGCAGGGCTTGGCGAGCGAGGACGTGGAGGCGAGGTACTTGCGAACGCCCCAGATCGTTGAGAAGTAACTGGGTTTGTTCCGAAGCGATCTCCAGCGGGCGAGGAAACCAACGGCCGAGGGTACGGTTCAAAAGGGAATAGCTGACAAAAAACATGAACAAAATCGGCAGCAGGGAAAGGGCCATGGCGCCGACGACCATCTTGGTCTTGAAGCGAGCACCCGGATGATCCTTGCTGCGTTCGGCCCACAGCCGGACGATGGTGCGCGTGAGAATGAGGGTGAAGGTTAGAAGCGCGGCGGTGATGAGACTGGAAACGGCGTAGAGCGTGAGTGCGTCACGCCAATTTTTTGGTCCGAAAGTAATATCCAGGGAACCAAAGGTGAAGACGGCGGCGAGCAATAGCGTTAAGAAAATGCCGCCGGCCACCAAACCGAGACGTTGTCTGGATTCCCGAGTCATAAGGCGGGGCGGCGTTGGAGGCCGCACATTAGGATTTGCGATGATGGAGATGCAACGGTCAGAGGGGCGCGGGCATTTTCCGTCACCGCGTAGCAGTGGCGCAGAAGCGGACGGAAAATCGGGCAGAGAAGCATCTCTTAGGCACGATATCCAGCGCGGTCGGGCAAGTCAAGAAATGCACCTGTACCAGTTGTCGCGGGCCTGTTCGCGCGTACAGGTATTAGCCATTTCAGAACGGTAGACAAAAATCGGCGTACCGTGCTGAACGCCATTTGCTAAGGTGAGCGCTGGGTACTTTCCAGCAGGGAGTGTCGCGGATGTCCGTCCGGTTGGGCGAAATATTAGTTAAAGAAAGTCTCATCACGCAGGACCAGCTGCAGAAGGCGCTCGATTTTCAGCGCGCCAACGGCGGCAAGCTGGGAAGCTGCCTGACGAAGATGGGATACATCACGGACGACGACATCACCGGGGTGCTGTCGCGGCAGTACGGCGTGCCTTCGATAAATTTACGGTTCTACGAAATTGATCCGATCATCATCAAGCTGATTCCGCAGGATACCGCGCAACGGTATCAGGTGATTCCCCTGTCGCGCGTGGGTTCGGTGCTGACCATCGCGATGACCGACCCGACCAACGTGTTCGCCATGGACGATATCAAGTTCATGACGGGCTTCAACGTTGAGCCGGTGGTGGCTTCGGAGTCGGCGATTGGCGATGCGATTTCGCGTTTTTATGGCGCGGGCAGCGGCGGTACCAACCAGGAAGAGATCAGCAACTTGATGAAGGACCTGGTCGAAGATGACCAGGAGTTGGAACTGGCGGCGGAAGAAGCGGAGTTGGACGCGGCGTCATTGGAAAAGGCGGCGGAAGAAGCGCCGATTATTAAGCTGGTGAATTTGATTCTGACGGATTCGGTTAAGCGCGGGGCTAGCGATATTCACATCGAGCCGTATGAAAATGAAATGCGAGTACGGTTCCGAATTGACGGGCAGTTGCAAAAGGTGATGTCGCCGCCGATGCGGCTGAAAGATGCGATCACCAGCCGGTTGAAGATCATGGCCAAGCTGGACATTGCGGAGAAGCGCTTGCCGCAAGACGGCCGGATCATGATCAAGTACAAGGCCGACGGTAAGAGGAAAGAGCTCGACTTCCGTGTTTCGACCGTGCCGACGCTGTACGGCGAAAAGATTGTTATGCGGTTGCTGGACAAAGAAAACCTGCGGCTGGACATGACCAAGCTGGGATTTGAGCAGGCGTCGCTAGATAAGTTTGAACGAAATATTTTGAAGCCGTACGGCATGGTGCTGGTCACCGGGCCGACCGGTTCGGGAAAAACGAACACTTTGTATTCGTCGGTGTCGACCTTGAACAAGGTGGATACCAACATTATGACCGCGGAAGATCCCGTTGAGTTTCAGTTGGCGGGCGTCAACCAGGTGCAGATGAAGGAACAGATCGGGTTGAACTTCGCGGCGGCGTTGCGCGCGTTTTTGCGGCAGGACCCGAACATCATTCTGGTTGGAGAAATCCGCGACTTTGAAACTGCGGAAATTGGCGTGAAAGCGGCGCTCACGGGGCACTTGGTACTATCCACGCTGCACACGAACGATGCGCCCTCGACCGTCAGCCGCTTGATGAACATGGGAATCGAGCCGTTTCTGGTGGCGACTTCAGTAAATTTGATTTGCGCGCAGCGGCTGGTGCGGCGGATCTGTTCGAACTGCAAGGAACAACTGGAAGTTCCGGAGCAGGCGCTGCTGGATGCGGGGTACACACCGGAAGAAGTGAAGACGGTGAAGATTTATCACGGCAAGGGCTGCACGACCTGCAACAAGGGCGGTTATAAGGGCCGCACGGGTTTGTATGAAGTCATGGAAGTTACCGACGAGCTTCGCGAATTGATTCTGGTCGGAGCTTCGGCGCTGGAATTAAAAAAGAAGGCCGTGGAGCTGGGAATGATTACGCTGCGGCGCAGCGGGTTGACCAAGATTGCGGCAGGACTTACGACGATGGAAGAGGTTCTGCGCGAGACGGTTTTATAGATGGAAGGTGAATGATGGCTGGAATTACGCTGAGCGAATTGCTGAAGAAGATGATCGAGATGGGCGGCAGCGACTTGCACATCACGACGAACAGCCCGCCACGAGTGCGGGTACACGGCAAACTGCGCCCTCTGGATATGCCGCCCTTGACGGCTGCGGATACCAAGTCGCTGGCGTACAGCGTACTGACCGATGCGCAGAAGCATCGCTTCGAAGAGAATCTGGAGCTGGACTTTTCGTTCGGATTGAAGAATCTGGCGCGGTTCCGCGGTAACTGCTTCAATCAGCGCGGAGCGGTCGGTGCGGTATTCCGTACTATTCCCTGGGAAATCAAGGGTTTCGATGCGCTGGGTCTGCCGAACGTGGTGCGCGGAATGTGCGACAAGCCGCGCGGGCTGGTCCTGGTGACCGGGCCGACCGGATCAGGAAAGTCGACGACGCTGGCCGCGATGCTGGACAAAATCAACAGCGAACGCGAAGAGCACATGATTACGATCGAAGACCCGATCGAGTTTCTACATAATCACAAAAAGTGCCTGGTGAATCAGCGCGAAGTACACGCGGACACCCATTCGTTCTCTAACTCGCTGCGCGCCGCCTTGCGCGAAGATCCCGACGTGGTGCTGATCGGCGAAATGCGCGACCTGGAAACGATTGAATCGGCGCTGCGCATCGCGGAAACGGGCCACTTGACCTTCGCGACGCTGCACACCAACTCAGCGGCTTCGACCATTAACCGCATTATCGACGTTTTTCCCTCGCACCAACAGCCGCAGATTCGCGCGCAGCTGAGCATGGTGATCGAAGGGATTCTTTGTCAGGCCCTGTTGCCACGCACCGATGGGCGCGGGCGTTCGATGATCATGGAAGTGCTGGTGCCCACGGCGGCTATCCGCAACCTAATCCGCGAAGACAAAATTCACCAGATTTATTCCGCGATGCAGACGGGTACCGCCAACACCGGAATGCAGACGTTTAATCAAGGTCTGGCCAACGCGTATCTGAAAAAGGAAATTACCCTGGACATGGCGCTCTCGCGTTCTTCGAACGCCGACGAACTGCAGGACATGATCAACCGTGGAGTGGCATCGACTCCCGGCGGTTCGAAACAGCCAGCGAACAAGCGGTAAAGAATTTACGAGCCGGCGACGGCTCGGACTTTGGAATTGCAGTACTGAGGAGGGCATCACATGCCGGATTATAAATATCAAGGAACCAGCCGCGCCGGCGGCAGCGTCAGCGGCGTAATGACCGCCACGAGCAAGGAAGATCTTAAGAACATCCTGAAGCGTCAGCAGATCACGCCGACGAAGATGACGGAGAAGGGGAAGGAGTTCAACATCCCGGTCTTCGGCGGCGGGGTTAGCGCCAAAGAGCTGGCGATTTTTACGCGCCAATTCTCGGTAATGATCGATGCCGGTTTGCCGTTGGTGCAATGTCTCGAAATTTTGGCGAGCCAGCAGGATAACAAGACGTTTCAAAAAGTCTTGACCGCGACGCGCAGCCAGGTGGAAGGCGGCGCTACGCTGTCGGCGTCAATGCGCAGCGCTCCAAAAGTGTTCGACGCGCTGTACGTCAACATGGTGGAAGCCGGAGAAACGGGCGGTATTCTTGACACGATTTTGCAGCGCTTGTCTGGCTATATCGAAAAGAACGTGAAGCTGCAGCGAGCGGTGAAGTCCGCCATGGTGTACCCGATCGGAGTTCTTACGATCGCCGGCGGCGTCATCATCCTGCTGCTGTGGAAAGTTGTGCCGATTTTCGCCACGTTGTTCGCGGGCTTGGGAGCTACGCTGCCATTGCCGACGAGAATCGTCATCCAGCTCAGCAATATTGTGGGCAGCTGGTTCGGGCTGATCGGAATTGTGGTGCTGGGCATGGTGGCATTTGGATTGAAGCTCTGGTATGGAACTCCGCAAGGGCGGTATGTAATCGATTCGATCATTCTGAAGCTGCCTATCCTGGGAATTTTGATGCGCAAGATCGCGGTGGCCAGATTTACGCGAACGCTGGGAACGCTGATCTCTTCCGGTGTGCCTATTCTTGAAGGGCTGGACATTACCGCCAAAACCGCGGGCAACGCCGTAGTTGAGAAGGCGCTGTTTTCGGTGCGCAAGTCGCTGGAAGAAGGCAAATCGCTGACGGAACCTTTGAAGGAGTCGGCGGTATTTCCCGGCATGGTCACCCAGATGATCGCGGTCGGCGAGCAGACTGGCGCGATGGACGCCATGCTTTCCAAAATCGCGGACTTTTACGAAGAGGAAGTGGACGCGGCGGTGAAAGATTTGCTGACCGCCCTCGAGCCGATCATGATCGTGTTCCTCGGAGTGATAGTCGGCGGCGTAGTCATTTCGATGTATTTGCCGCTGTTCACCTTGATTGGCAAACTGAGCGACGCGCACTAGACGGTCGCCCGTTTGTCGGGAATATGTTTTTGAAAAGGGAGGAAGCATTGCCTTCCTCCCTTTTTCGTCTGCAGCAGCGAAGGAGATACTCGCGGGCCGTGGGGCAACGGGTAAGATCGCACCATGGATCAAAACGTGACGATGAGTGAGTGGTTGGATTGGCTGACGCGCGTCCGTCTGCTGATGATCACGTTGATTCTGGCGGTCGGGGTGGTGTGGCCGCAATCGTTGTTATTTCCGGGCTCCAACCGGTATTTTCTGCCGCTGATCGTATCGTGGCTCACCATTGGCATTCTGCAGCTGATTTTCCTGCGCTATTTCCCGAGGTCGCTATGGCACGGCCCGGTGCAAGTGACCTGCGATGTGGTGATGATTTCGGCGCTGGTGTACGCCACGGGTCTGCAGGAGAGCTACTTCATCTCACTTTATCTGCTAGTGATCATTGTGGCCAGCGTGCTGTTTTCGCGCGTCTGGGCTTTCATTACTGTGGGTGTCTGCCTGGGCCTGCTGGGGGGAATGACCGCGCTAGCGTACGCGGGGAAAATTCCGCACACTTCCGCGGCGCTGCCCACTGCGGAGAATTTACGCATCGGCTTCCTGAGCAATCTGTTTGGCTTCCTGGCGGTGACGTATCTGGCCAGTTTGCTTTCGCAGTCGCTGCGGCGCAAAGGGCAGGAACTCGAGGAAAAGCACGAGGAGCTGCTGGACCTGCAGGATTTTACAGAGGACATCATCCACTCGATGCGGGGTGGATTGCTGACCACCGATTTGGAGGGCCGCATCCTGCTCCTGAACCGCTCGGGCGAGGAAATTCTGGGCCACCGCTTCGCGGACATTCGCGGGAAAACGGTGCGGGATATCAGTGCGGACTTTTGGCTGCCGGTAACGAATATCGGAAAGGACCATGGTCCGGCGCGCAAGGAAATTGACTTTCGTACTCCGGCGGGGAAGCAGCGCTACATCGGAATCAGTGTTTCGCCGTTGCGTTCGCGGGATCCCGGCCCTAGCGGTTACGTTTTTAACTTTCAGGACCTGACCGATTTACGCCGCTTGGAACAAGAAGTAGCCACCAAGGACCGCATGGCGGCGCTGGGGCGACTTTCCGCGGCGATCGCGCACGAAATTCGTCAACCGCTGACGGCCATGGCGGGGGCAGTGACCGAGTTGGCTCGACTGGTGCCGTTGGAGGAGGATGAAAAACATCTGGTGGGTATCGTCAGCCGGGAATCGCAACGGCTCAATCACATCATTACGGATTTCCTGAACTACTCGCGTGAAAAAACCTACGAGTTTCAGGAAGCCGATGTGCGCTGGCTGCTGGACGAGACGTTGACGCTGATCGAAAGAAAGCCGGAGATTGGCTCGAAGTATCAAATCGTTCGGGCTTTCAACGGCCACGAAATCAAAGCCCGAGTGGATCCCAATAAAATCAAACAAGTCTTCTGGAACCTCTGCGACAACGCCTTGCGGGCCATGCCGGACGGGGGCACCCTGACTGTAAAATTGGATGATCGGCCTTTCTGGCTCCGCATCGGATTTCAAGACACCGGGATCGGCCTGGATGCCAAGCAGAAAGCCAAAATTTTTGAGCCATTGCAATCGGGTTTCCCGGGGGGCACCGGGTTGGGATTGTCGATCGTTTATCAGATTGTGCAGGCCCACAGTGGCCGGATCGTAGTGGTTTCAGAAAAAGATCGCGGGGCGGAATTTATTGTGGAGCTTCCCCGAGTTGCGTAAGACGTTGTTTGAATTGTCGCTTAAGTTGCTGCGCGAGGCCCTATGCTAGCTACGAAAACAGCGGTCCGAGAAAAAGAACTGGTGCGGGAAATGGCGCACATCCTGGTGGTGGACGACGAAAAGTCCATCTGCGAACTGCTGGAAATTACCTTCCGCAAAGAAGGCCACCGCGTGGAGATAGCCCACAGCGTGGAAGCCGCGAAGCGCAAACTGGAATCGGGAATCTTCGACATTATCATCTCGGACATTCGTATGCCGGGCGAAGGTGGCGTGGATTTATTGAAGTTCACCAAGGAAATTGCTCCCAATACATTTTTTCTACTGGTCACCGGGGTTCCCACGGTGGAAACCGCGATCGCCGCGATAAATTCCGGCGCCGACCGGTACGTGATCAAAGACCACGAACTGGTGGATCAGTTGCGGCGCGCGGTGCGCGAAGTCTCTGAAAGCCTGAAATGGAAGAAAGAAGCCGGGTATCTTCGTCGCGAATTGCGGCGGCTGACTGGCCTGGACAATATCGTGGGGCAAAGCCCAAAGATGCGCGCGATATTCGACCTGATCCAAACGGTTGCCCCGCAAACCAGCCGGGTGCTGATTACCGGAGAGAGCGGAACTGGTAAAGAACTGGTGGCGCGCGCGATTCACGAGAATAGTTTGCGGGCGCAGGCCCCGTTCATCACTATCAACTGCGGGGCGTTCCCCGAGTCGCTGCTCGAATCGGAATTGTTCGGCTACATGAAAGGCGCGTTTACCGGGGCTAACGAAAATCGTCGTGGCTTGTTTCAAGCCGCACACGGTGGAACGCTGTTCATGGACGAGATCGGCAACATGAGCCTGACGATGCAGGTGCGTCTGTATCGCGTGTTACAGGAAGGCAAAGTGCGTCCGGTTGGCAGTACAGAAGAGACCGATGTGGACGTGCGCATCATCGCCGCCACAAATAAGGATTTTGAGACCGAGATCGCCGAGGGGCGCTTCCGGGAAGATCTGTACTACCGCCTGAGCGTAATTCCTATCCAGCTGCCTTCGCTTCACGAGAGAAGGGAAGACATTCCTCTGCTGGCCCGTCATTTCCTGGAGCGCTTCCGCATCTCCATGGAAAAGCCCATTGAGGGGATCTCCCCGGAAGCGATGAGCAAACTCGAATCCTACGATTGGCCGGGAAACGTGCGGGAACTTGAGAACACCATGGAGCGCGCGGTGGCCCTGGAAACCGGAAGCCAGATTTCGTTGCGGGTTCTGCCGGACCGGGTCGCCGGGTTAACGCCGGCCTCCTCCTTCGCAACAGAGCCGGACCACGATTCGTCTCACGAATTTCCGCAGGGTGGGGTCGACTTCGAGAGCGAAATTGCCCACGCCGAAAAGCGCTACTTGCAGCAGGCGCTGGAAAAGTCCGATGGGGTACGCACCCGCGCCGCCGACCTGCTGAAGATCAGTTACCGATCGTTTCGGCACTACGCCAAGAAGCACGGGCTGTAGGGACGCTATTGGGACTACCAAGCTGTCCCATTCCGGCACTTGGGCGCCCAGGGCGGTCCTTTCGGTTTAGTCTCCATTCCTTCGTTGACAGCAGGTCCAGGTTCTCGCAAAATGCCGCTAGTTTCACAGGCCCGATGGTAATTGGGTCCCACTGCCCGTTTAGGGCGTTCCACAGCGACAAAAAAGGTCAATCCCGACGTCCGATGGCGAAGTGAGCTCATTTCCATTACACTTATTCCCAGGCGTTATTCACTTTAAGTTACTTAGAATGAGTTAGTTATGTGGAGTCTTGGCCCTAGTACCGTCGGTTTTTCGAATGGCATCCGCCTTGCCCTAAGGTATGGCGTGCTCTGGCACTAAACAATCTCAAGGAGAATGTAACGATATGAAGAAGCAAAAGGGTTTCTCACTTATCGAGTTGCTGATCGTTGTGGCGATCATTTTGATCATCGCGGCGATTGCTATCCCGAACCTGTTGCGTTCGAAGATGGCGGCCAACGAAGCATCTGCGGTCGGTTCCCTCCGCAGCATCAACACGGCAGAAGTGACGTATGCGGCTGCCTATCCTGACACGGGCTATTCGTTGCTCCTGGCGAACCTCGGCGGCGCGGCTTGCGCAGCCGGTACGGTTGCGACCACCACGAATGCTTGCTTGCTGGATAACGTTCTTTCGACCGGCAACAAGAGCGGCTATACGTTTACCGCGGTAGGTTCCGTAGTCGGGACCGCCACCGTGAACAACGTGTTCGTCTCCACTGCGGTGCCTCAGGGCATCGGCACCACCGGCCAACGCGGTTTCGGTTCGGACCAGTCCGGTGTGATTCGCTACACGCTGACCGGCGTGGCTCCGACGGCTGCTAGCTCACCGTTGCAGTAAACAGGTTGCACTTGGTTTGGGCTGGGGGAAGTCGCGAGACTTCCCCCGGTTAATTTAAAGCCCGGCAACTTTCAAGGCTGGCTAATCTCAAGACTGGAGAATGGCAATGTCGCACCAAGGAAAAAACTGGGCCGGACTCAGCAAGGCCGACAGGCGCCAAGCCGGGTTTTCCTTGATCGAGCTTCTGGTGGTGGTCGCCATCATTCTGATCATCGCAGCAATCGCTATCCCCAACTTTCTACGATCGAAGATGGCGGCAAACGAAGCTTCCGCGGTGAATTCGGTGCGAACCTACACCACCGCCAACATTACTTACAATTCGCTTTGCCCCAGCGTGGGATATCCCGCAGTGATCTCGGACTTGGGTCCGGGTGGCGGCCTGTGCACCGGCGGAGCAAACATCGTCGACCAGGTGCTGGGTGTCGCGGCTCCGCAAAAGGCGGGATACAACTTTACGTACCTTCCGGTCGCCTCGGGAAGTGGTATCAACATTACGTACACGATAAACGCTACACCGGTGAGCGTGGGAGTCACGGGCAACCGTTACTTCTTTTCGAACGAATCGGGTGTGATTCGTTACGCGATCGGAGTGCCGGCTACAGCGGCTAGTTCTCCTCTCCAGTAAAGTCAGTTTGGCAGCAGCGCCCCCTCTCGCAGCAGATATAGCTCCGCAACCGTTTTAGTACCACGAATTTTTTGATTGGCTACAACCTTGCCTAAGGTAAGGCATCTTCTGGCACCTATAAGCTCAAGGGGAATGGATTACATGAAGAAACAAAAGGGATTCTCACTCATCGAGTTGCTGATTGTTGTGGCGATCATTTTGATCATCGCGGCGATCGCTATTCCGAACCTGTTGCGTTCGAAGATGGCGGCTAACGAAGCGTCAGCAGTCGGCTCTCTGCGCAGCATCAACACCGCAGAAGTGACGTATGCGGCTGCCTATCCTGACACGGGTTATTCGTTGCTCCTGGCGAACCTCGGCGGCGCGGCTTGCGCGGCTGGTACGGTTGCGACCACAACGAATGCTTGCTTGCTGGATAACGTTCTTTCGACCGGCAACAAGAGCGGATACACGTTCACTGCGGTTGGTTCCGTAGTTGGCACCACGACCGTCAATAACGTGTTCACCTCGAAAGCAGTCCCGCAGGGCATCGGCACCACCGGGCAACGCGGTTTCGGTTCGGACCAGTCCGGTGTGATTCGCTACACGCTGACCGGCGTGGCTCCGACGGCTGCCAGCTCACCATTGCAGTAAACAATTGGCTATCGAGATTGGCGAAGGGGGAAGTCGCGAGACTTTCCCCTTTTTTATTTTGAGGCTACTTATGGGCGAGGGGATGCGCTTTTCAGCCGCTGTACCGCAGTCTTGGCGTCCCCATCATCCGGTTCGAGAGCGAGCCCCAGCGTATATTCCTGCAGGGCCGCAGCCTTTTGCCCCTGATCCTCAAGTACGCGGGCCAACTGAAAATGCGCGGTGCCGTCGTAGGGGTATTGCGAGACGAGGCGGCGAAGGATTGGCTCGGCCTGTGCGATGCGTCCGCTATTCAAGTAAATGGAGGCGAGAGCGGTTAGCGCTCCCAGAGGCGCGTCAGGACCCAACGCCAGGGTCTTTTGAAATTCGGCCTCGGCTTCGTCGATGCGATTCGCTTTCTGTAGGGCATCTCCGTACCAGTAGTGCGCTACCGGATTCAACGGCGCGAGGCGAATGGCGGTTTGAAATTCCACGAGAGCCGCGGTTTGATCGCCCTCTTTCTCAAGCAGCAGGCCTCTGGCGTAATGGGGATCTCCCCACAACGGTTTCGCGGCCATAGCGCGATCCAGCATTCCATTCGCTTCGGCAAACCGGCCTTGCTTGGTATACAGGATTCCCAAGGCATTCATGGTGTTTACGTTGTCAGGCTTGCTGGCCAGAGCCTGTTCCCATTCTTTGCCGGCGCGCGCCAAATCACCTTGTTCGAAATAAATACCGGCCAGATTGCTGCGAATCACGTGCGCATCAGGTGTTGTTTCTAGCGTCTTGGTGTACAAAACAAAATCATTTTGCCAATCGAGGTTTCGTCTTACCGTGGCGACGATTCCGGCGAGCAACAGCGCACCGAGTACCGACGCCAAAGCCAGCCGAACGACACGCGCCGTACTCGCTTGCGGTATCGCGTCCCACAAACGCAGCGCACACCAGGCGGCAAGCCAGCAAAAGCCGATCGACGGCAAGTATAAGTAGCGCTCGGTCTCGACATTCGCCGCCATCCAGCGGGCATTCAGAACGGGCGCTAGAGTAACGCCTATCCATAGGACTGCAAAAGCGGTAGCCGGGGCGCTCTTGCGCAGCGAGAAGATCGCCACCACACACAGCGCACAGATTAGAATTCCGCCTACAACGTGTGGGTCCGTGAGAGAGGTGCTCACGTGAAACACGCGAAAGGCCGACAATCCCGAGGGCCAGAGTAATAAGCGCGTGTAGTCCAAAACCATGGCGAACGCCGAATAAATCGTTTGCGGCCAGGTAATTTTCGGATGTTGCAGGACGGGCGCGAGCTTTCCAAATAACGCGATGCGTAACAGTAGGTACGTCGCGGAGGCAACGACGAGCGGCAGGTAGTTGAGAAATTTTGGGAAAAACGAAGTGTCCTGACGGTTCGGCCGAACCATGTGCTCGTAGGCCGCCACCAACGGCGCAAACATCAGCGCCGGCTCTTTACACAGCAGCGCCAGACAGAAGCACAGGGTCACTCCAGACTGTCTCTTCCAACTTGGTCCGGCGGGATCGGCGAGCAGCCACAGCGCCAGCAGCAGCAGAAAGCCGGCTTCCAGGTCCGGCAGCGCGGCAATCCACGCGACCGCCTCGGTGTGGATCGGATGCACGGCAAACAGCAAAGCTGCCAGCCAGGCGATTCGCGCGTCGCCAAACAGCCTGCGGCCGGCGAAAAACAAAATTACGACCACCGCCGACTGCATGAGCAAACTGAACAGATGAAAGCCGAACGGCAGCGCTCCAAAAATTTGCCAGAGCAACAGGAAACTGAAAGTCATGAGCGGGCGGTAATAATTCGTGGCGCCCGCCTGGCCGACAAAGGACCACACCGTGGTGCCGAAGATCTGCGGCAGATAGTGCCAACTTTTTACGTAGGGGTTTTGCAGGATCTGTTGGCCGTCGTCATAGGCGAAAGAGTTCGCCAGAATATTTCCGTAACATGCGAAAGTAACCAACAGCAGCAGTGCCACAAGGGTGGCATCCGACCAGCCAGGACGCGCGGATGAGCCTAGCGCAGCAGAACTGGTGGCTGGGAGCCCGGGAGTTTCCGCGCTCAGATTTACGGGTGTAACGGCAATGGACATTTGACTCTTAGTTTATGCAATCTCGCCAGCCAGGCCGAGAGCAGATGGCGCTGCCGTGTTCCTTTACGTAATAAGCGGTCGGCGAACCGCCTGTTATACTTCAGCGCATGAGATGGTTAGCAGTTAGCGCGGAACGCCCGATGTACAGAATGACTGCTGCGTTCCTTCTTTTTCCCCTGCTGGCCCTCAGTTCCGGCGCGTCGCGCGCACAAAACTCCACGCCCACTGATGCCGTGCAGTGGGTCGCGCTGCTCGAATCCCGCTACCGCACCGCAATCACCAGCCAAGCCACTTTTCTGGAGCGCTACAGCGAAAGCGGGCATGTAACCCGGGTCGAAGCGGGAACGGCCTACTTTCGGCGGCCGGGCAAAATGCGTTGGGAGTACGCTACGCCCGAGAAGAATCTTTTTTTGGTGGACGGCAAGACGGCCTGGTTTTATGTGCCGGCGGACCACACCGTAACTCGCGTTCCCGCCAAACATAGCGACGACTGGCGAACGCCGCTGGCGTTGCTGGCCGGGGACATGAAGCTTTCTCGGGTGTGCTCCCACGTACAGCTTGCCGTTAAAGAAGTTCCAACCAATCCGGCGGATATAGTTTTGGACTGTCAGCTTCGTGGTGCGCCGAAAAGCAAGCCGGCAATCCCCTCCGACGGCCAAGGCGATGACCGCGGCACCAAAGTGTTCCTCGAACTAGCGCGCGATACTGGCGAGCTCACACGCGTGTTGGTCAGCGACAAGGGCGGGGTCAGCATCGAATTCCGCTTCGAGAATTGGCGCTTCAATCCCAGTATCCCCGACACGCAATTTGCCTTCCAGCCGCCCTTGGGAGTTGCGATCTTGAACGGGGAATTACCGCTCCAAGACGATGCTGTGAAATAACCGCGCACACCGGAAGATTATCGCGAAATATCCGCTGGCGGCCCTGATTCAACCCCGTTTAGCGCCCAACTCCAGCGTTTCCTGATAGTAACGGCCAACCATCCGTAGCTCCGCCGCATACAACCTAGTTGAGGTAAACTGAGGGCTATGGGGGAATTTGTTTGCCGCGTAGCGGATGCCAACGGGCGGGTGTTTTCGCAAGTTGAGGCTGCCGGAACCGTGGACGAAGCTCGCCAGAAAATGGCGGACCGGGGTTTGTATGTCTACTCGGTGGAATCCCGCAGTAGTTTAGTCAGCGGCTTTACCAATCGCTCCCGGGCGCGGCAAGTCAGCGGCTCGGACTTTCTGATTCTCAATCAACAATTCAATACCCTCATTAAAGCAGGATTGCCGATTTTACGCGCCCTGGATTTGTTGTCCACCCGGGCAACCTCTCCCAAGCTGCGTCCGGTGGTCTCCCAGATTCGGGATCGGGTTAGGGAAGGGAAATCGCTCTCCGAAGCCGTGGACGAAGCAGGCGTATTCTCAAAGGTGTATTCCACCGCGATTCTCGCCGGTGAAAAGAGTGGCAATCTTTCCGGAGTTCTCGAATTTTACATCGCGTACCAGAAGGTCAGTACCGGTGTTCGCAAAAAGATTCTTGCTACGCTGGTCTACCCCGTGCTACTTGTGTCGGTTGCGGTCATCATCGTCACATACCTCGTCACCGTGGTCATTCCAAAATTTTCCTTGCTCTATAAAGATTTGGGCGCCGAACTGCCTGGCCCTACGCAGTTTCTGATTGCCGTCACGGTGGATTATCGCTATGTGGTGCTCAGCGTGATCGGCACTTTTGTGGTGGCCATCTTTTTGGTTTTCTTATGGTCGCGCTCGGAAGAAGGTGGCGCCGCCTTCGACCGCATGAAATTTCGTATTCCGATCGTTGGCGACACCATGCTCAAGTTCCAGGTGGCGCAATTTTCTCGAACGCTGGCTACCTTGCTCACGGGCGGCACTCCGCTGGTGGCCGCGCTAAGCACCGCGTCGGATGCCATCACCAGCAAACTGGTACGCAATACGGTGGCGCAAACGACGCAAATGGTCCGCGAAGGGGAATCCCTGCACACCGCGCTGTCGTCTTCTGGCGTTATGCCGGATCTGGCGCTGGACATGATCGAAGTTGGCGAATCCAGCGGCGCGCTGGCGCCTATGCTGACCAGCGTGGCGGAATTTTATGAAGACGAAGTGAATTTGCGGCTTACCGCCATGGTGGCGTTGATTGAACCGGTGATTCTCGTATTCATGGGTCTGCTCGTTGCTTTTATTTTGATTGCACTCTATCTGCCAATTTTCTCGTTCTCAGCCGCGGGAGCAAAGTAAGGATTCTCTATGGCTACGTCTGAACAAAATCTGCCTCCCGATGGTTCCGTACCGCTTGTCAATGAACGGGAAGTTGCCCGCAAGCTGGCGCAACGCTATCGCTGTCCGTTTGTGGATTTGAGTGAGCAGCGGATTGATCCGGAATTGTTTCGCACGGTCGCTGCGGACCTCATGTTCCGTTACAACTTCGTGCCTCTGGAGCAGCAGGGCAATTCCTTGTCGATCGCGGTTGCCGATCCCAGCCAGGTCTTGCTGAGCGACGAACTGCCGCTGCTGTTGGGCAAAAAACTCTCCATTAAGGTCGCCACGCCACGGCAAATCGGCGACTTGCTGAAACGTACCGAGCAATCGCAGCGCGTTCTCGAACAAGCCACCGAAGCTTTCACGTTGCAGGTTTCCAAAGAAGACGTGGAAAGCGACGAAACCATTTCTGGTGATCGCCTCACGCGCGACACCGCACAAAACCCTGTCGTTCGCCTTGTGGAAACGATCATTTTTACCGCGCTCGAGCGCCGCGCCAGTGACATTCACATTGAGGCGCGCGACGGCGAAGTTGCCGTTAAATACCGCATCGACGGTGTGCTGCAGTACGCCATGCAGAACATGTCCAAAGAGTGGCACTCCAACCTAATTTCTCGTATTAAAGTGCTCAGCGATCTGGACATCGCCGAACGCCGCGTCCCGCAAGACGGACGCTTCCGCGTGAAGTACAAAGGCCGCTTCATCGACCTGCGCGTTTCCATCATGCCCGCCAGTCACGGCGAAGACGCCGTGCTCCGTGTCCTTGACAAAGAAACGCTGTCGGAAAAATTCCAAAATCTGAGCCTCGACGTCGTGGGTTTCTCTGGCGAAGAGATGAAGAAATTTCGCCGTTACATTCGCGAACCTTACGGCATGGTGCTGGTCACCGGACCGACCGGCTCGGGCAAAACCACCACTTTGTACGCTGCCATCAACGAGATTAAATCCGACGAAGACAAAATCATCACTATCGAAGATCCAGTTGAATATCAGCTGCGCGGTATTACGCAGATTCCGGTAAACGAGAAAAAGGGACTGACTTTCGCCCGCGGATTACGCTCCATTTTGCGTCACGACCCGGACAAGATCATGGTCGGCGAAATTCGCGACCAGGAAACCGCGCAAATTGCGATTCAGTCCGCGCTCACCGGCCACCTGGTGTTCACCACGGTTCACGCTAACAACGTCACGGACGTCATTGGGCGTTTCATCAACATGGGCGTTGAACCTTACAATTTCGTATCGGCGCTGAATTGCATCATGGCCCAGCGCCTCGTTCGCGTAGTCTGCGTCAATTGCAAGAAACCAAAGAAATATACCGCCGCCGAATTGAAAGAGTTTGGCCTGGACCCGGTAGTCTGGGGCTCCGTGGTTTTCGCCGAAGGCGCAGGCTGCCTGGAATGTTCTGGCACTGGTTACCATGGGCGCACCGCCATCTGCGAACTGCTGGACCTCACCGACCGCATTCGTGAAATGATCGTAGACCGCAGGCCAACTTCGGAAATTAAGCGCATCGCGCGCGAAGAGGGTATGGTGACTTTGCGCGAGAGCGGCCTGAACAAGATTCGCGAAGGCACCACGAGCGTTAAAGAAATCAATAAGGTCACGTTCGTTGAGTAGCCTTGGCACCGATAAATTTAACCTTTAGCTATGGCACAGACGACTACAGCTGCGTTTCGCCAGGGAATTTACAAGAGCGCCTTCGTGCGCAAAGTTACGCGCTGGCTGGATGCTAGTCCGCACCCACCGTTGGCATTGGAAATCATGCCCAACCGCGTGGCTGCGGCTCGTTTCACGCGCACCGGCTCGTTGGACGGCTTTGCCATCGAGGAACTCCCCGAAGGCGCGCTGGTGCCCTCCGCGGTGGAAGCCAATATCGCCAATCTGCCCGCGGTGAAGAGCGCGGTAGCCAGCGTGTTTGATCGTTTGCGCGCCAAGGATGAATCCATCGCGCTCATTCTTCCCGACCCAGTCATCCGCGTTTTCTTGCAGCACTTCGATCAGTTTCCCCGCTCTCCGCAGGAAGCTTTTCCCATGCTGCGCTGGAAGCTCAAGAAGAGCGTCCCGTTTGAAGCCGACGAAACGCTGATTTCCTACATGCGTCAGGCGCCTCTGGAAGACGGAGTAGATGTCGTCACCGCGCTGGCCCGCCTGCGTATCGTTCGCGAATATGAAGCGCTTGCGGAAAATGCCGGGCTGTATCCCGGCGTAGTTCTGAATTCCTCGCTGGCCGCGGTAGCCTTGCTGGAAGAAGAGCAACCCACCCTGTTGGCGCGGGTCTCGGGTTCGTCGCTGACCACCGCAATCGTCCGCGAAGGCGTTTTGCGCGGCTATCGCTGCACGGAGCTGCCCGCGCGCGGAGACCAGCTGACGCCAGAAATGCTTCTCGAAGAAATTTATCCTGTCGCGGCCTATTATCAGGACACCTGGCAGGAAGGCATTCAGTCCGTTCGCGTGGCTGGCCTCGGCGCGCGGCTGCCGGAATTTGTCCGCCCGCTGGAAGACGAGTTTCATTGTCAGGTGCGTTCGCTGATGCAGACCGCCGCAGCGGACGGACGCTTTCCGGAAGATGCCAAGCCGCTGGCCGACCGGGAACTTGAAGGTTTGGTGGGCTGGATGTTGTACCGCAACTAGTTTGCTAGATTCAGTTTCGTGGCAAGTTCGTAGCAGGTTCGGAGCAAGCAGGGAATGAGAATACAGCTAAATCTCGCGACCAATGCGCAGCAGACCCACCGCCGATTCATCGTGGGCGCCGGTTTGCTGGCTTTCCTCGGGGGCATCGCCTTTCTGATTTTGGGCTGGCATGTGTATTCCGTTCGCAAGGCTGATGCCGAATTTCGCGCCCGCACCGAGGCCACCCGGCAAAAATTGCAGGCCGCGCAGATGGACCGCAACAATCTGGAGCGCTTCTTCAACGAGCCGGAAAACTCTCGCTTGCACGATCGCGCGGCGTTTCTCAATTCCATTATCGATGCCCGCAGTTTTAACTGGACGCTTATGTTCATGGATCTGGAGCGCGTGATGCCCGGCGGTGTTCGGGTAATCAGCATCGAGCCGCAACAGGTGAAAGGCCGGGTGCTGGTGAAGTTGCGGGTTGGGGCCAGCAATGAAGAATCCAAGCTTAAATTTATTCGTGCTTTGGAATCGTCGAAGGAATTTACCGGCGTGCAGCTTCTGAGCGATAAAACCGCCCAGGCTTCCGATCCGTCCGACCATGAAACGCTGGAACTGAACGTGGTTTACTCGAGGATTTGATGCGACGCGATTTCAAAATCCAGAAGCAGCTGATCATCGGCGGGCTGGCGCTGCTGATTGGCGCAGATTTGTGCTTGGCGGCCTATAGCTGGCGGCAGAGCGCGACTCCGCAAACACCCAAAGATCAGTTGACCGCCGAAGTGCAAAAACTGGATCTCTTGCGCGCGGACATCCGGCGCGCCGAAGAAATTAAAGAAAAAATGCCGGATACCCGGAAGGACTGCGATAAATTCGAGCAGAGTCTGCGCCCCTCCACCACCGGCTATTCCGCGATCTCCACGGAAATTGGGGCCATCGCCTCCAAGTCCGCATTGCAAGTGGATGATTTGAGCTTCAAACAGAAGGCCGTTCCCACCCGCAATCTGGAAGCCGTGGACATGGATGCCACGGTCAACGGTGATTACGCCAGCTTGGTTAAATTTTTGAATGGCCTGCAGCGCTCCGAGAATGTTTACGAAGTCGAGGGGCTTTCCGTCGCCACCGATGCTCAGAAAACGGGCGGCAACGGCCCGGTGCGCGTGGTAGTTCACATGAGGACGTATTTCCGGACGGTATGACCAAACAACAAAAACAACTCGCCGTGCTTTCCGCCCTCGTGGTTGTTGCCGCGCTGGTTTGGTATTTGGAAAGCGGTAAGCCGGTACCCGGGGCTGCGAGCACCCAGTTTGTGTCGACTACCTTCCAGCCGCTGCCGGTTGAGAATCCTGCCTTGCATTGGCATGAACTCGAAAACGCCCGGCGCACCGAGTACAAGCCCACCGGACGCAATCCTTTCAGCATGCTAGTTCCGCTTCCTCCGTTGGAGGTTGCCAAGAATGTGGCGCCACCCTACATCCGGAAAGGACCGCAGCGCGAACCGCCTCCCGTTCCTCCTACGTGGCCCGGCAATGTCAGCTTTTTCGGCTGGGGTACCGTCCCCAATGGCACCGCCCGGCTCGCGTTTTTGACCGTCGACGGCGAAGTGCAAGTCGTCGGCGAAGGTGACACGCTCCTTGGCCGCTACCGCATTCTGCAGGTCAACAGCGGCAATCTGGAATTTCAGGATATCAACACCGGTTTGCGCAACACCAAGGCGATGGACGACAAGGGCGGTCCCCCCGCGGCATGAGCATGCGCTTTTTTAAATCGGACCAAGCCTGGGCGCAAGTTCCTGGAGATTTCGTTGCGCAACGTCGCGCGCCGCGTATTTCCCCGCGAACTGCGCAACGTGGCTACGCTCTGCTGCTCGTAATGTTTCTCGCGGCCTTACTGGCGGTCAGCGTCCTGGCCGTCGTCCCCAATATCCTCACCGAGGGCCGCCGCCAGCGCGAAGAAGAAATGATTTGGCGTGGCAAACAATATATTCGCGGAATCAAGCTCTACAACCGAAAGCTGGGCCATTATCCAACCAGCCTCGACGATCTCACCAAGCCGAAAACCGGCAGCATTCGCTTCATGCGCTCCGCCTACAAAGATCCCATGAACAAAGAAGATGGATCTTGGCGCCTCATCTACATCGGGGCCGCAGGCCAATTGATCGGCAGCCTCAAGCCACCAGATCCCTCGCAAATGCCCGGGGCCACTGGATTGGGGACTGCTGCTTCAACCGTCGCCGGCAATAGCACCGGAGGTTTCGGAGCGCCCGGTCTTCCGGGAAGCTCCGCTTCAAACTCTAATTCGTTCGGCTCCTCTGGCTCGTTCGGTTCCTCCAGTTCTTTCGGAAGCAGCAACCAGCCATTCGGCAGCAGCGGGACAACCAATGGCTCGACCAACGGCTTGGACGCCAACGGCCAGCCGATCGATCCCGCCAACGATCCGATGCTCAACCCCAGCGGCGCCGCACTGCAGGACGCGCCTACGATTGTCGGCGGCAACATCATCGGAGTGGGCAGCAAAATCAACCAGCATTCCGTCAAGGTATACGAGAAAGCTAAAAATTATCTGCTCTTCGAATTTGTCTACAACCCCGCGAAGGATGCCGCCGCCGCGATCCAGCAAATGAACGCGCCAGGCACCGGCGGAATCGGCACCCCCATTGGAACGCCTGCCGGAACCCCCGCTGGCACGCAACCCCCGTTTGGCCAAGCGCCCACCGGAAACGCTCCGGAAGGCGCAGTCCCACCCGGGCAGCCACAACCCCAGCCGCAAAATCCCCCGCAACAGCAGTAGCCGCTGTTCCCGCAAGAGCTAGAAAATTGTGGGCGACTACGAAATAGTCATCCCGAGCGAAGCGAGGGATCTGCTTTCTGCAGCCGCGGGACGAGACTTTCTGGATAGGGTTCGGCTTAGTTTTCTCTGAAAACGCTTCGGATTAAGGTTTATCGACGCCGGCAGGATCAGTTGCGGGGATTTTCGTGGTATCGGAAGCAGCGCGCGCATCGGAAACACGATCGGAATTCTTCGCGCCAGCAGACGCGCCAGCACCGTTGGCTGCGTTCTTTTTCGCCGGCTCAGCTTTCGCCGTAGCATAATTCTTCTGCACTCGCCGCACGTAAGACACCGTCTCCGCAAACGGTGGCACCCGCCCATACTGCTGCACGCGTTCCGGCCCGGCGTTGTACGCCGCCAGCGCCAGCGATAAATCATTGCGATACCGCGCCAGTAAATTCCCCAGATACTGCGTACCCGCATCAATATTCTGCTGCGGATCGAAAATATCATGCACGCCCAGTCGCGCCGCCGTCGACGGCATCAACTGCATTAGCCCGCGCGCGTTCTTCCGCGAAACTGCCCGCGCATTAAAATTAGACTCGGTGGCAATCACGCTGCTGATCAAATCCGCGTCCACGTTCCACCGCGAAGCCGAAGTCTCCACCAAATCCCGGTAGTGACTTTTGCTAATCGCCGGGGCGGGAGCCGGCGGTACCGCAAAAACATCTTCCGGCTCAATCGCCGCCACGTCCTCGAACGCCACTTCCACAAATCCGCCCGTCATCTGCAGCCGGTACTTATCCCCGATCAACTGATATCCGGTAACGTTCAACCGCTGCCCGTTCTTCAAAACAATATTGTCCGCCCGCGTGGCGCAGGCCGCCCCAGAAACGACCAGCAGCGCCGCCGCAATTTCCGCGAATCGCACCAATCGTCCTGCGCGCCCTAGGCGCATGACGCCGCCGATCGCAGCGCAAACCGCTCAATCGCCGCCGCCACCCCGCCTTCGTCATTCGACCCGGTCTGGTGCCATCCAAAGTTCTTCAGCGCGGACACGCCATTGCCCATCACTACCGGTATCCCCGCGAACGTCAGCATTTCCAGATCATTATGATTGTCGCCAATCGCCAAAATTTCTTCCCGCGCAATCCCGCGAAGCGCAGCCCATTCCGCCAGCGCCACGCCCTTGGTAGAAATCGGATTCAGTACATCGATCATCGCGAAATCTTTATTTTCGTACACGGTCATCGCCAGAGAGTATTCTTCCGCAAATTCCGCATCCCGCAACCGCTCCTCGGCAGCGCGCATCGCCGCCACTGGCCCGGAAAACATCACCTGAATCGGATCTTCCGTCAACGCCAGCTCCAGTGGGGAAGCTAATCCGATAAACTCCCGATTCCGCGCGTAATATCCGTATCGCAAAGTATCGTTCGGATCGAGCACTTCCAGCATCACCTGTTTCTCGGACAGCCGGTCAAAAATCAGCGCCGCCCCATCCCGCCACGGCAAAGTCAATCCCAGCACCCGCCGCGCCGTTTCTGCCGGCAATAAATAGCGCAGATGCGTGACCCCATCCGCGGACCGCACCAGCGCCCCATTATTCACAATCATCGTCACCGGCGCATCCAGCATCCGCGCTACCGGCATCGCAAAGTCGTAACGCCGCCCGGTCACCAGCGCTACTTCAATCCCGCGCCGGGCCGCCTCTTCAATCGCCACCCGGTTGGCCGCAGGCATCTGCCAGTGGCTATCTAACAGTGTCCCATCTATATCCAACGCGATCAGCCGTACCGCCATGTCTCTATTTTACTCTCTATTGAGATGCCGCCGCACCCCGCTGTGCCGCCAGCAGCACCATTTCGCAACCGCGAGCCCGCATCGGTCACCCCGAGCGCAGCGATCGGAGATTCCGACCTTCGTCGGAAGGGGTCTGCTTTCCAACCCTCATCACAGCGCCGGTTCTCCCTGCGAATTTCAACCCAACAATCCCCTTATGCTAAAATCCAATTTTTATGCCAACCCAACGCCTCTATTACGACGACTCTTACCTCCGCGACTTCACCGCCAAAATCCTAAGCGTCGAACCCCTCCCGCCCGATCTCCAAGCCGGCCGCGTCCAGCAATCCTGGGCCGTAGTCCTTGACCGCACCGCGCTCTACCCAACTTCCGGCGGCCAGCCCCACGACCGCGGCAAGCTCGGCGATGCCAACGTTCTGGAGGTCCGCGACGAAGCTGATGAAATTATTCATATCGTCGACCGCGAACTCGACGACGAAGCCTCCGTAACCTGCTGCGTGGACAGCCCCCGCCGCTTCGACCACATGCAGCAACACACCGGTCAGCATCTCCTGAGCGCCATGTTCCTGGAACGCGCCGGCTTGCCCACCGTAAGCTTCCATCTCGGCGAAGAATTCTGCACCATCGATCTCCAGGGGCCCGAGCCGTCTGAAGCCACCCTTGCCGGAATCGAACGCGCCGCCAATAAAATTATCTTCGAAAACCGCCCCATCCGTATTCGCTACGCCACCGCCGAACAGCTGGAAGAAATGGGCATCCGCAAAAAAGTGGAGCGCACGGGGATGCTCCGCGTAATCGAAATCGATGGCGCTGACCTCACCCCCTGCGGCGGCACCCACGTAAACTCCACCGGACAAATCGGCCTGATTTTGATCCGCCGCCACAATAAGATCCGCCAGGACTGGCGCGTGGAATTCGTCTGCGGTGCCCGAGCCGAACGCGCCGCTGGTTCTGATTTCCGCCAACTTCGCAACGCAGCCCGAGAGTTGCAGTGCGCCCCCGGCGAAGTAAGCGAAGCGGTAACCCGCGCCGTAGCCGACCGCGACAAAAACTTCGCCAGCCTTCGCTCCACCCTGGAGCAACTGGCTGCCGCGGAAGCCGCGATCGCGCTAAGTTCCGCCCCGCCGCCGAGCGCAGGCGTGCGCATTTACGAAAAAATATTCACTGCCGCTCTCGCCGATTACCCTGGACTTTTCGTCTCCGCGCTGGCGAAACACGAAAATGTCATCGCGCTGATCGCCTCTGCGGAAACAGGGCAGCTATTCTTCGCGCAATCTCGCCGCTGGCGCGGCGGACCTGTCCGCTCTGCTGAAGCAACTTTTCACCGAACTCCCCGGCAAAGGCGGCGGCCAAAAGAATTCCGCGCGTGGAAAACTAACTAGACCCAAGCGCCGTGGAAGCCGCGATCGCTCGAGCAAAATCGCTACTGCAGAATCCTAAACTCTAAATTGGTAACGGCCTCAGGCACGGAACCGCCTTAGAGGGTTTCCGCAGAAACAACACATTTTAAAAGGGATAAGTTCTGTTCGGAACTGTTTCGGAAGTATTAAGATGCCGCTGCCGTGAGCGACCAAAGTTTTGGTGGACGTGGCCGGGATCGAACCGGCGGCCTCGTCGTTGCGAACGACGCGCTCTCCCAGCTGAGCTACACGCCCACAAGCAGCCCAACAATATTAACAGACGCGCAAATACTTTCCAAACCAGAAGCCTGGCTCATTTCAATTCAATGGATAACTAATTGTGTTTCCCGAGGGGGTCTTCTCGACCGGGTTGACGATATCCTACGGCTGTTCCAGCGTAGCCCCGCCGCCGGTCCGTTGCGCCACAATCTTCCGTGCGTTCTGATACAGCGCTCGCGCTTGCGGCACAGACTCCGCCGCTTTCTCCACCTGCGGATCAGCCATCAGCAGAACCTTAAATCCTTCTTGCTGGCCAAACGCCGACATAAATATTTCCTGCTTAATCTTGCGCTTGATCCATTCCAGGTTCTCGGCCATTTCCGGTTCGGTATAGCGCAAATTCTTCTGCGCCATAAATTCCCGGAAAGCCTTCATCACCGTTTCGTCCGATTCAAAGTCCTTCGTGATGGTCGGTTTGGTGCCCAAGTAATGTCGAGTAAATCCGCCAACGCCGGACTCCGCGCCAAACAAAACATCTTCGCGGAAGAGCATCGTCTGAAATTTATTCAGCTTGGGAGCCGCCACAATAATATCCGGAGTGATTCCCCCGCCACCGGTCACTTGCCGGCCGCTATCCGTCAACTTCACTTCCGTCGGATGCTCCGGTACATGCCGCTCGTAGTGATACTCATACAGCGAAATCGATTTGTAATCCCGCTGAATCAATCGCCCGCTGGGCGTGTAGTAGCGCGCTGTGGTCAGAGCCAACCCGGTGTTTTCGCTCAACGGCGTAACCGTCTGCACCAATCCCTTGCCAAACGTAGTCTCGCCCACAATCAATCCGCGATCGTGATCCTGCACTGCCCCGGAAACAATTTCCGTAGCCGAAGCCGAATTATTGTTCACCAAAATCACCAGGGGCACTGTATCCCCGCGATTCCCGCGCACCGCCGTATACGGACGGTTTGGCGAATTGCGTCCGTGATGCGACACAATCAATTGCCCCTTATCCAAAAACATGTCGCTGACCGCCACCGCTTCATTCAGCAGCCCGCCGGGATTTCCGCGCATATCCAAAATCAAGCCATCCAAGGAAGGCGCATCCAATTCCCGCATCGCATCAGAAATTTCCCGGTCAGTCGTTTCATTAAACGGGCCAGGGAAGCGTATATACCCAATCCCCGGCTTGATCCGGAACGCTAGCTCCACCGAGCGCCGCGGAATTTCATCACGCGTCACTGTAAACACAAACTGCTCTGGAAAGCCTTCGCGCAAAACGCTGATCTTTACTACCGTGCCCTTGGGGCCTTTCAGCAAATCCGCTACTTCGCTGGTGCTCAATCCCTCGGTGTTCTTCTCATCCACCTTCATGATGATGTCGCCCGGACGGATTCCCGCGATAAATGCCGGCGCTCCTACGTACGGCGCCATTACCATCGTGCGGTTGTCTCGCGGCGCAACCGTCATGCCCACGCCGTAATACCGCCCGCGCTGATCTTCGCGCAGTAATGCAAACTGTTTGGCATCAAAGAAATTAGAGTGCGGATCCAGAACTCGCAGCATTCCCGGAATCGCGCCCGCATACACTTCCTTGTCCACGTCCACCGGCTCGGCATAATTCGCCTGCACCACGTCCAAGGCTCGCGTAAAGTCGCGCACCGAAGTCTGATAATCATCAGCGGAATTGGAAGTAGCTTTGACGTTGGGGCCGTACAATCCCCCAAGCACAGCGGATAGAAGCAGTACTGCAACAACCAGGACCAGCCCGCGGCGTTCCGGTTTCATACCCACCTCGTGCACCTATTATCGGATCACAGCTCGCTAACTATGTCTATTTCTCTTACTAATCATACCACGCCGCAATCTGTTGTTTGACAGGGCTCGGCACCCTTTCTATGATGCCATAGGCCCGCAAAATGGCTACCTGACCACATGCTCAGTATTCCCCACATGATCGTTGTTTTCATCATTGTTCTGGTCGTTTTCGGCCCGAACAAGCTGCCGGAGCTGGCCCGCGGATTCGGCAAACTTATGGCCGAATTCCGCAAAGCCTCCGGAGATTTCAAGAGCGCCTTTGAGCAGGAAATGCGTGAAATCGAGCGTCAAGCTGTCGTCGCCGAGCGCAAAAAGGCCGCTGATGCTGCAGCCGCGGCCGTAGCCGCAGTCCCGGTCCAACCCGCCACTCAAGCCACTCCCAGCGGCGCCGATTCCAGCCTCCCAGCCGATCCCGCCGCGGATACCAGGGCCACGGAGGCCCAAGTCGGGGCCCAAACCGGAACCCAAGTTGGGACTCAAGTTTCAGACGCATCATCCCCCGATTTGGTAGTAACCCCCGTCCCGGAAGCTATTGCCCGGGAGACCGCCGCCTACACCGCCGTCGACGCTGCAAGCTCCACCAACGGCGCGGAAACGCTTGCCAGCGCCCCCGATCAGGCCAAGCCTGACCGCACCACCGCCAGCCACGAACCCACCCATGACACCCAGCAACCCGCCTGACGACCCCATCGAAGTGACCGCTGTTCCGGTGCCGGATCCCGTCCCAGAGACCGCTATCACCGCGCCTTCAGCCGCGATCGCCGAGCCGGTGCCCACTGCGGTAGCCGTGCCCGACGAAGAACCCGGCGGCGCCATGACATTCTTCGAGCACCTCACCGAGCTCCGCAAGCGCCTGATCAACTCCATCGCCGCCTTAGCCATCGGGGCGTTCATCGGTGTTTCGCTCTCCAAATATCTGATCGACTATGTCACTCGCCCCATCGTCAAAGCCCTGAAGGCTGCCGGGCAATCCGGGCACCTGTATTACACGCACCCGGCCGGATATCTGAATCTGTACATCACCCTAGGGGTGTACCTCGGCATCGTGCTCGCCGCTCCTTACGTCCTCTATCAAATTTGGCTTTTCGTGGCCCCCGCCCTCTACAAACACGAACGGAGCGCCATTTCCGGATTCGTAGCGTCCACATTCTTCCTCTTCGTGGGAGGAATCGCTTTCGGATACGCAGTCGCCCTACCCTATATGCTGAAATTTCTGGTCAGCTTCCAGGGACCAGCCAGCAATATCGAACCCATGATCACCACCGGCGAATATTTTGACCTGGTGCTGATGGTCCTTTTGGGTTTTGGGATCGTCTTCGAATTGCCGATCCTGGTATTTTTCCTATCGCTCTTCGGCATCGTCACCCCCAAATTCCTCTGGGACAATTTCCGGTACGCCATCCTGGTAATCTCCATCGTGGCCGCAGTGATCACTCCCAGCCCGGACGCCACCACCATGCTGATCTTCATGGCCCCCATGGTCGCCCTATATGTAATAAGCATCGGCGTCTCCGCCGTAGTAGTACGCCGCCGCAACAAACGCCTAGCCGCCGAACAAGCCGCCAACCCAGCATGATCTTCCCATCGCATCGCGGCGTTGTCGCAGCACTTGTAGCGGCGGGTCTTCAGACCCGTGCCTTTGACTTTTTATTCTCCGCAAACCGCGTCGCCAGCTCCAACGCCCGAACCCCAAACCCCACCAAACAAGAAGGGAATCGCATGCGCACAATTTTCCCCGCCGCAGCCATCGCCGCCCTACTCTTCTTCAGCGGCCCCGCAGGCTGCAAATCCCAAACCGAATCCACCAACGCGTCTGCAAACGCCGCCACCGCCTCCGCAACAGCCCCGCAAGCCCCCACCGGCCCCCAACCCGACGACAACGCCCCGCCTGCCACCACCACCGGCGGCTTCGACGGCCACCGCGCCCTCCAGCAAGTAGCCAAACAAGTTTCCTTCGGTCCCCGCCCAGCCGGCTCGCCAGCTCTGAAAGAACTCCAGTCCTATCTGAAATCCGAACTAACCACCTACGGCTGCAAATTCGACGTGCAAGATTTCAATGCCGACACTCCCGCCGGCGGCAAACCCATGGAAAATATCCTGGTGAAAATTCCCGGCCAGAAACCGGGAATTATTTTGCTGGGCACGCACTACGACACGAAAATTCTGGATAATTTTGTAGGCGCGGATGACGCCGGCTCCAGCACCGCCGTAATGCTCGAGATAGCCCGCAATCTGTGCGCCCAGCCCGCAGGGCGCTACGCTGTCTGGATCGCCTTCTTCGACGGGGAAGAAGCCACTAAATTTGAATGGTCCGATGCCGACAGCACCTATGGCTCCCGCGAAATGGCGGCACGCCTGGCGGCCAGCGGGGATCTACCCAAAGTGAAAGCGTTTCTATTAGCGGATTTGGTCGGCGGAAAGAACGCCCATTTCAAACGCGACCAAGCTTCCACCATGGCGCTGGTCGACGAGATGTGGAAAGTAGCCGCCCGCCTCGGCTACACCGACGTCTTCGTCACTGAAACCACCAGCATCGGCGGCGACGACCACTTTTCCTTCACCAAGCGCAAAGTCCCCTCAGTAGACGTAATTGACCTGGACATCAACACCGACGTCCCGTATTGGCACACAGCCAACGACACCCTCGACAAAATCAGCGCCAAGTCGCTAGCCATAACTGGCCACGTCTTCCTGGAAACCATCAAACTCCTTCAATCCAAATAACTCCCCGCCTCCCTACGCTTTTGCACCCCTTTGCACGCTTGCACGGTGTTGGACGCCTTTGTAGGGGCGCAGCATGCTGCGCCCCATCTCGGCACCATCTACACCGCACCCAGACCCGTTGCCTTTGTAGCGGCCGCCTTCCGAGGCGGGCGGGTTTTTCGCCTCCCACTTTTGCGCGCCTTGGTGCGCCTTTGTAGTGGCGCAGCATGCTGCGCGCCCAACGCGTCACCAGCCACACTCGACCGCTCGAGGCTGTTGTCTCTGTAGCGGCCGCCTTCTGAGGCGGTCAGTTTTTTGCCTCCGTACCACCCGATTCCGCATTTTTCGCTTGACATTAAAATACAACTCTGGTAACTTACTCGATGTATAAAACCACGTTCAAAGCCTGATCTCTCAACTCCAAGGCCGACACAAACCATAATCCCCAAGCCCTTCAAAATGAACACTTACGCAACTGTTCATTCTAAAAGCCTTAAAGTCCTTTGGAATGAACACTTACAAAATAAGTAGAGGGGGGTACTGCCGAGACGTGGACGAATCTACAACTCGAAACGCACTTCTTCACCCTTAGCAACCACAGAATGCCTCTGAAACTTCTCATCGTCCCGAAACGGGAAATCCGACCGATAGTGGCTACCGCGACTCTCTTCCCGCGCCAATCCAGACCGCGCAATCAATGTAGCCAGCGCATGCAAGTTCCGCAGCTCATGCTCGGTTCGCCCAAGCGTCTCAGTCCGTGGTAATTCCAAAGCATTCAACAGCCGCAAAGCTTCCGCCAACTCTTTGCCACTGCGCAAAATCCCAACTTTGTTCCACATGATCTCGCGAATATTCTTCAGGGCCGCCGCAGCCGGAGTAAGCTTCTCCGCCTTCGGCGCAGCCGGAACCGCAGGAGATTCGCCAGGCTTCGGCGCCGGACTTCCCGGCAAAGTCATCTTGCTGCGCTTGCTGATCGGCGCATCTTTCATCATCGCCTGACCAGTTCGCGCGCCGAACACCAGACCCTCAAGCAGCGAATTGCTGGCCAAACGATTCGCGCCGTGCACTCCGGTGTCCGCAGTTTCGCCCGCGGAATACAAACCCTCCAGCGACGTGCGGCCCCATAGATCGGTCTTTACTCCGCCCATCATGTAGTGCGCCGCAGGGCAAACCGGCGCCATATCGCTCGCCAGATCCAGTCCGTAACTCATGCACGTGGAATAAATTAGCGGAAAGCGATGCTTCAGGAATTCTTCGTTCTTCTTGGTCATGTCCAGAAACACGTACTCGCTCTTGGTGCGATGCATTTCGCTGACGATCGCGCGAGCCACGATGTCGCGCGGAGCGAGTTCCTGCGCCTCGGCGTAGCGTTTCATGAAGCGTTCCAAATCGATATTGCGAAGGATTCCACCTTCGCCGCGCAAAGCTTCAGATAGCAAAAAGCGTGGCGCACCTTTCACCGCCAGCGCCGTCGGATGAAACTGTACAAATTCCATGTCGGAGAGCACTGCGCCGGCCTCGTAGGCGATCGCCATCCCGTCGCCGGTAGCCACATCCGGATTGGTAGTCTCGCGATAAATCTGCCCGAGCCCGCCGGTAGCCAGCATCACCGCCGCCGCACGCACTTCGTGCAACGATCCGTCCGTCTCGTCGATGAAACGCAAACCGACCGCGCGTCCCGATTCGACGATCAAGTCGGTAGTGAATGCATGCGCGCGCAAATGCAGGTGCGGAATAGTGTGCGCCCGTGCCAGCAGAGCCCGGCTGATTTCCCGGCCGGTGGAATCGCCGTTCGCATGCAGAATGCGCGACCGGCTGTGCGCCGCCTCTCGAGTGAACGCCAGCTTGGTTCCCGCGCGGTCGAATTCCGTGCCCCATTCGATTAACTGGGTGATGTATTTCGGGCCTTCCTCGACGAGGAGGGCAACTGACTCCGGGCGGCACAATCCGTCGCCCGCGTTGATCGTGTCTTGCTCGTGCAGGCTGATTTCGTCTTCGTCGCTGAGCGCCACGGCAATTCCTCCTTGCGCCCAGGATGTAGCCGAATCGCTCAGGTTCGATTTCGCCAGCACCAGCACGTTACCCGCGGAGCTCAGTTCAATAGCCGCGCGCAACCCGGCGACGCCCGAGCCAACGACGACGTAGTCTGCGAAATAAGTTTTTTGGGAGAGGGTCATGACGCTCAGTTCGGCGCAGCAACATGGTAGCACGAAGGAATTGCTGGTCCAGCGCAGCCAGTTGACGGTAGTGGAAGCCGCGTATGCCGTGAGCCGCGAGGCTGTGCTACATTGAAATTGTTCCCGAGATGAAAACGAAACGCATCGCAGTCACATCCGCCACCGGAAAATACTCAATTTTGTGCGGTCCGGGCGTATTGCGCGGCGCCCCGCGGGAACTTTCGCGCCTGGGTAAATTCTCCAGCGTGCACATTGTTTCGTCGCCAAAGGTGTGGCGCGCGGTTGGCAAACGTCTGCTTGCGCAATTCGATTCCTCACAACCCGCAAAGGTCCATCTCTTCAACGATGCGGAATCGGCAAAGACTTTGCAGACCGTCGAGAGTGTCGCGCGCTCGCTTAGCCGCGCTGGAGCTGACCGGAAAGCATTGTTGGTTGCCGTGGGCGGCGGAATGGTCGGAGACGTGGCCGGATTCGTCGCTGCCTCCTACTTGCGCGGGATTGCCCTGGTGCACGTGCCCACCACGTTGCTCGCGCAGGTGGACAGCGCCATCGGCGGCAAAACCGGGGTCAATCTGCCAGAGGGGAAGAATTTAGTTGGCGCGTTCTATTCGCCTCGGCTGGTGCTCAGCGATCCGCAAGTGTTGCGCACCTTGCCAGATCGCGAGTTTCGTGGCGGGCTCGCCGAAGTCATTAAGTACGGGGTGATCTTCGACGCCAAGCTCTTCGGTTACCTTGAGACGAACATGAACGCAGTTTTGCGCCGCGATGTAGCTGCCTTGAATTACATCATTCCGGGATGCGCGGAAATCAAAGCGCATGTCGTCAGCCGCGATGAGCACGAGTCTGGTCTGCGAGAAATACTGAATTTCGGACACACTTTCGGTCATGCTCTCGAGAGCGTCACAAACTATCGCGTGTACCAGCATGGCGAAGCCATTGCGTGGGGCATGATGTGCGCGGCATTACTGGGCTACACCGCGGGAATTACGTCCGAGCGTGATGCCACGCGGATTATTTCGCTGGCTCGCCAAATCGGCCCGTTACCGCCTTGGCCGAAGGCGAGCGCCACAACGCTGATTGCTGCGATGCGCTCGGACAAGAAAGCCCAAGCAGGCCAGATACGCTTCGTCTTGACGCCGGCGATTGGCAAAGCTCGCTCTTACGACAATATTTCTCTGGAATTACTGGAGCGCGTACTGCGCTTTGGTCCGCGCATGCTGACCGCCGGAAAGTAATCCTTGCGATGCTCCGGTTCCATCTCGACGTGGTAGCAACCGCGCACAGACTGAAGTCTGTGCGCGTATGCAGCCACACCACGATCCTTGCATTGAAGACTCGAAGTAATCGGGACTACGGGTTTTTTCCTTTGCGCTGCATCAGCTAAACTAAATCAATGTCTGAAGTCGACACCGAACATCGCATCGCTCCGGTAACTGGCACGCTGCCGGAAGGAGCCGTCAGCGAAGCGGATGCGTCCAGCAAGGTGCGCGAAATGTTCACGCAAATCGCGCCGCGCTACGATCTCGTGAACCACGTTCTTTCGGTGCAGCTGGATCGGCTGTGGCGTGCCCGAGTGACGCGCAAGCTTGCGCCGATTCTGAATCGCCCCGACGCGCTGGTTTTGGATCTCTGCTGCGGAACCGGAGATTTAGCGCTATCCCTTGCGCGGGCAGGGAAGGCTCGCATTATTGGCGCGGACTTCGCGCATCCCATGCTGGTGCGCGCGCGAGAAAAAAGCGCACAGCAATCCGCGACCAACGGCAAAGCTACAATCCCGTTTCTTGAAGCGGACGCTCTGGGCTTACCCTTTGCCGACAACTCCTTCGATCTGGTAACGACAGCCTTCGGGTTCCGCAATCTGGCGAATTACGAAAGCGGTTTGCGGGAGATTCATCGAGTGCTGAGGCCGGGCGGGACAATCGCTATTCTGGAGTTCACCGAGCCGCCCGACAATTTTCTGGGCAATGCGTATCGCTGGTATTTCAGCAATGTTCTGCCGCGCATTGGGGGGTTCATTTCCGGCGATACCGCCGCTTACACGTATTTACCGAAATCGGTTTCACGGTTTCTGCGGCCGGATGTTTTGTCCGAGCTGATGAGTCGTGTGGGTTACAGCGCGGTGGAATATACAACTTGGACCTTTTGTACGGTGTGTTTGCATTTGGGGAAAAGGGCAAACCCTTAGAAGATTTAACGCAGAGAGCGCTGAGTTCACAGAGGGCGCGGAGAAAAGCAGAGAGTAGGAGTTCAGCGAGTTGGGTGGAAGTCGGTCGGGTGGCGGTCTGTGGTTACTCGTCGAGACCGGCGGAGCGGAGTTTGGCTAGTAGCGTTTTGGGCGAGACGTCCAGGACTTCGGCGGCGCGAGTTTTGTTCCATTTGCAATCGCGCAGGGTGGCTTCTAGCATGGCGCGTTCTACGTGAGTTACCGCGCGCTGGGTTACTGCTTCCAGGCTGCCTTCCCAGCTGAAATTCTCTGGCAGCATTCCTGTGGGGAGCTGCGATGGATCCGGTTTGGACGCCGGGAGTTGCAGGCTGCTGGCGTGAATGCTTAGGCCATCCGCCAGGATCACCGCGCGTTCCAGAGTATTTTGCAGTTCGCGGACGTTGCCGGGCCAGCGATAGTGCAGCAGGCGGTCGCGCGCGTCCTCGGCCAGCTCCAGGCCGGGCTTTCCGAATTCGCGGCTGAATTTATCCAGAAAATGATTGGCCAGCAGCAATACGTCTTCACCGCGTTCGCGCAGCGGCGGAATCGTCATGGGCACGGCGGAGACGCGGAAATATAAATCTTCGCGAAACAGTTTCTGTTGGACCAGCTCCTGTAAGTTGCGATTGGTAGCCACCACGATGCGGACGTCCACTTCGATGGATTGCGTACCTCCAACCCGCTCAAAGCGCCGCTCTTCGAGCACCCGCAGCAATTTGGCTTGAATGGCCAGCGGCAGGTCGCCCATTTCATCCAGAAATAGTGTGCCGCGATGGGCGAGATCCATCTTTCCGACTTTGCGGGTAGCCGCTCCAGTGAACGCGCCGCGTTCGTGGCCGAAGAGTTCGTTCTCCACCAGCGTTTCCGGAATAGCCGCGCAGTTTAGCGCTACGAAAGCTTGATCGCGGCGCGGCGAGAGATGGTGGATCGCCCGCGCGAATAGTTCTTTTCCGGTTCCGCTCTCGCCCAGCAATAACGCCGTCGAGTCCGTCGCGGCTACCCGTTGCACTTGCTGGCTGACTTCCCGAATGCTGGCGTGCTCGCCGATGATGCGCGGAAATCCATAACGCGTGGCGAATTCTTCGCGCAGCAGTAAGTTCTCGCGCAGCAATTCCTGCTGCCGGGCGGCGCGCTGCACCAATAGTTTCAGGTGATCGAGGTCTACCGGCTTTTGCAGGAAATCGAACGCGCCTTCTTTCATGGCGGTTACCGCTTCTTCGACCGAGCCGAAGGCGGTAAGCAGGATTACTGGGATCGTAGCGTCGGCTTGCTTGGTTTCGCGCAAGACGTCCAGGCCGGAGGCGCCCGGGCATTTTTAAGTCGGTGATCACCACCAGGTAGCGGCGAGCGCGGACCTTTTGGATGGCGGCAACGCCGTCGGGAGCCTCGTCCACGAGGTATCCGGCGCGCTCGAGGGCCTTGCGCAACATGGCGCGCAGCTCGTTTTTATCTTCGACCAGGAGGAGAGGATCCACACTTCGTTTTTAGCATGGATTAACGGTTGGGCAGGGTGTGGCGTTGGGCGGGTGTGCGGTGGATAGAACGTCGGAATTGGCGGCTGAGGCTGGTGTTCGGTGGCAAGCGGATTGAATCGCGGCGCGAGCTGGCGCCGGTCGCGGCTGAAGCCGGGCCCTACAACGGCACGGAAAAGACAGGTCTCGGCGGGGATGGGAAGGATAACGCGGAGACGCGGAGTTCGCTGAGGGTCACGGAGAGACGATGGCGATTGGTAAGGGATGAGCTACCGAAGCATGTTGTGGGAAGTGACGGGTCGCTGACGCGAGATGATCGCGGCGTGGGCTACGCCGGTCGCGGGTGAAGGCGGACCCTACAACGGCCCAAAGTCAAAGGCGCCCGCCTCGGAAGGCGGCCGCTACAAAGGCCGCAGCCACAAAGGCCAGAGAAATGGATGCTGTTAGCGGGCCCAGCCGGGGTCGCCGCCGCTGGCGCGTAGCTGGTCTTCCAAATCGCTGATGGCTTGGTTCTGCTTGGCTATCTCGTCTTTTTTGGCGGCAATCTTGGTGTCTTTGTCGTTGATGTCTTTGCGAGTGTAGCCCTCGGAGAGGGCTTTCTGCGGATCGGGATAATACTGCACCTGAGCTTTGTTCTCTTCGCGCTGCAACACGTCTAATTCCTGTTCGAGTCGGGCTAGCTGGTCGCGCTGTGCTTTGAATCGGGCGCGCCAAGCTTTCTCGTCGGCTTTGCCGTCTTTTTTGTCGTCCTTGCCATCGGCCTTCCCGTCGGGCTTCCCATCGGATGTTGCGGTCGCGGCAGCATTGGCGGGTTGCGCATTCGGATCCCCGTTCGGAGCAGCCTGAGCAGCGCCGGCCGCTGTGCTTCCGTCAGAACCCGGCTGTCCTGCCGGGGCGGGATTCGGAGCGGCTGCCGCAGGCTTGACGTCATCGTCGGTATAAACTTTTTTTCCCGTGGGTGCGGCGTTCTTGGCTTCACGGGCTTTGCGGGCGGCATCCGCCACGCTTTCGGTGCTGGAGCTTTGTGCACGGGCGCTGGAGGGGCATAGCAGTCCGCCAATGGCCAATGCGGAGCCGGCCAACAAGATGGCTGCAGTGAAGCTGTGGATGCGTTTCCCAAGCATAAATCACGCCTTCCCGGGTCAGGGTCGTGCCTGGTGGATAAGGTGATCCTAAGCCTCGACCTGCTTCGATTCTACCGCTTCCGGGACCCCGCGTGCTCAGCGGTAGCGTAACGATAAACGCCGCACCGCCTTCGGTGCGGTTGCGGGCCCTCACCTGCCCGCCGTGCTGGACGATGATCTTCTGCACCACGGCCAGGCCGAGGCCGGTTCCTTTGGCTTTGGTGGTGAAGAATGGCCGGAACAATTTATCGCGGACATCGGCGGAGATGCCCGCGCCGTTGTCGAAGATCGGTGACGCGCTGAAACCCGGCGTCGTTGGCGCGAACGGATTCGCCGCGGATCAGTACGCGGCCGCCGTTGGCGGCGCCTTGCAGGCTTCGGCGGCGTTACGCGCCAGGTTCAGGAATGCCTGGCGTAACAGCCCTTCGTCGCCGGGCACGCTGCCAAGTGGACCTTCGTACCGAATGCGGATCTTCGGCATAGCTTCGCCAATTTCTTCGACTACCCGTTCGATCAATGGGCTGCAGCGGCACGGTCTCCGTGGAAATTTCCAGCGGCCGCGCGTACTTGAGAAATTCCGTCACGACGTGGGTGATGCTGCGGGTTTGCTCCAGAATATTTTCGCGCGTAATCGTGGGCTTCGCCTTCCGGCGTTTCGGCGCGAATCAGTTGCGCGTAACCGGATATGGTAGCCAGCGCATTCTTGAATTCGTGGGCAATACCGGCAGAAAGCTTCACCGACCGCAGCGAGACTTTCCTTCAGTTGCACCTGTTGCTGCAGGGTGACCAGTTCGGTGATGTCCGCTCAGCAGGCAAATGACGCCATTGATCTTTCCTTCGTCGCGCCGAATCGGCGAAATGGTGACGCCCAGGCGGCGCCTTCACCGCCGGGGAGCGAAATGGCGGACCTCTTCGCGGCGGAAAATCTTGCCTGTTTTTCAGGCACTCTCCGACCAGCACGGTGAGTTGCGAGCCTTCACCAGGGCTTCGCTGTAGCGGCGGAACGCCAGGCCGCGGATGCCGAGCACTTTTTCCGCGGCGGGATTGGCGCTGGAAATGATTCCCGTGGAGTTCACCACCAGCAGTCCCGCGGGCATGTTGCGGGTCACTTCTTCGCTGAGGCGTTCGGTTTGCTCGGCGCGGTCTTTCTCGATGCGATGCAGACGTTCCAGCTCTTTTTCCTGTTTGCGAGCTTTTGGATGACGCCGTGCATGGCGCGCCATGAACGCGAGTCGATTCTCCGTGCGCGGGCGCGGCGGCCAGGCTGCGCTGGAGTGTTCGGCGCGCGTGTCCTGAAAAAAGCGGCGAAGCAAATACAAAATCGACGCCGACCACGGCGAAGAGCAACAATCCGCCTCCGATGGCCACGGTCCACATGTGTTGCGAGTTTTCGGCTTGTTGGAAGTGCGGCGAACATTGTCAACGGAATTAAAACTCCTTTCTGACTCCGAGAAACTTAACGCGCTCGCGGTAACAATTCGAAACGCATGGTGCTGCGCGAAAAATACCACCAGCAGCGCGCCGATGGCCAAAAATGTCCCGAGTGGAAGCTGATATTTGCTGACGATGGCCCAGCGCAATGCGTTCGCCTTGCCCAGGCCGCGCCGGGCCGCGCGCTCTGCAACGTCGCGTTTCCAGCGCACCAGATAAAGCGTGACGATAATAGCTACGCCCAGAATGCTGCCGAGCAACGTGCCCAGCAGAATGGTGATGAACGCGCCGCGCAAGCCGAGAAATGCGCCAACCAGCGCCATCATTTTGACGTCGCCGATGCCCATGCCTTCGCGGCCGCGTACCGCTTTGTATAGCGCGGATGCGCCCAGCAGCAGCAGACTGCCAAAGGCTGCGCCGAGTAAAGCGTCAAGCAATCCTAAGCATCGGGGCCGGCGGAACTTGATGCGCAATTCGCAGCCATAACAGGAGAGCGGTGCCATCTTCCGGCGGAAGGAAGAGAGAGATTCCGAGACCGGCGCCGAAGCCGGGCCAGTTAATCGCGTCGGGAAGCATGCGCACGCGCAAATCGGTGACGGCCAGAATGATCATCAGGCAGCAGAAGAACACCCACTTAAAGGTCACCTGGGTGATGTCAAAGGTCAGATAGCAGCTTACGAACAGCAGGCCGGTAAGCAGTTCAATGATCGGATACATCGGAGAAATTGGCAGTGCACAGGAGCGGCATTTTCCGCGCAGCCAGAGCCAGCCGAGGATAGGGACGTTGTCGTAGGGCTTGATGGGCGTGAGGCAGCGTGGGCAGCGAGAGCCCGGCGCAACGATCGAAAGGCCTTCGGGAATGCGCGAAATACACACATTCAAAAAGCTGCCGATTACGATCCCGAAGAGAAAAAAGATGAAGATGACCACGTTTTGAATGTGACACAGTAGCGGGAAGTGCTCAACCAAGGCGGCTGTTGGCGTGTCGCATGGCTAACATTTTCGGGGTTTGTGCATTGGACACGCGGGGAAGTTGGGCCGGGAGTCTGCTAATCGGCTGAGAGCGCGCGATGGCCTCGCGTGCGGACGGGCACCGCATGCCGTGCCCCTACAGACGCGGTAGAATGGTGGTGGGTAAGCTAGGACTATGAACTGGTTTGAACGACGCATTCGACGCTACGAGCACCGCCGCTGGGCTACTGACGACAACCGGCGGGTGCAGCCTTTTGACTGGGGATTGGAGCACATTGGTGGTGATCCGGCCGACCCGGATCCGGCGGGATATGTGCGGCGTTATGGGGCTTGGGCGATTGAGAATAGCCGCGAGTGGTTTGCTACCACGCCTGCTGACGACTACCAACTGGACGCAGACAATGTGCTGACCTTTACGAGCAGCCTGCCGACTTTGTGGCCGGAAAACGATACGGTACATGCGCGGCTATTTCCGGGGCGCAACAAAGATGCGGCGGTGCTGGTGCTGCCGAACTGGAATGCGAAGTGGCACGGGCAGGACGGGTTGTGCGAGTGGCTGCAGCGGCTGGGAATTACGGCGCTGAAGTTGAGTTTGCCATATCACAACCGGCGGATGGCCAAGGGGCATGAGCGGGCGGACCAGTTGGTGGGGCCGAATATTGGGTTGACGCTGCAGGCGAATCGCCAGGCAGTGCAGGACTCACGGAGATGTTTGCGGTGGCTAGAGTCGCGAGGATTTTCCAAGCTGGGGATTTTGGGGACTTCGATCGGATCGTCGGTTGGTTATATTACGCTGGTTCACGACGATGCGTTGAAGGCTGGCGGATTTTTTCACGTCTCCACTTATTTTGCGGATGTGGTCAGTCAGGGAATGACCACCAATCACGTTTGGGAGGGGATGCGGGCGCACGTTACCGTGGATGAGTTGCGGGAATTTTGGGCGCCGATTAGTCCGATGCCGTATGTGGAACGCGGAATGGGGGCGGGGAAGAATGCGTTCATGGTTTATGGGAAATACGATCCGACATTTTTGCCGGCGTTGACGGAGCAGATGCTGGATTCGCTGCGTCGGCATGGAGCTGCGCCGAAGACGGTGGAGCTGGCTTGTGGACACTATTCGCTGGAGTTGGCGCCGTTTAGCTATATTGCTGGGTATCGGATGCTGACGTTTTTACGGTCGTCGCTGGCTTAGGTTGCGCGCGGTTCGTTTTCTGTTTGGTCTTCTAGTTGTTCCACTGTTTCCACTTCTTCTGCAGTGCCAGATGCCATTCCATTGTGACCTCTGCGGCCGTCGATCACGCCGCGAATGAATTTCACTATTGCCAGTAAGACAAAGGCGAAGACTAGCGGGCCGCCTAGTTCGAGCAGGAGCGTTTGCATGGGGTTAGTTTAGCGCTTCGTGGGACGCCGCAGCGAAAAGCACACAGACTGAAGTCTGTGCTACCACAGGCGATTCTCGGGCGGCTAGCTATGAGAGTAGCTTTGCGAAGGCGCCGGTGGCGGCCATGTCGGACACTGCTTCGATTTCGGCTGAGAGCGGGCGATCGTCTACTAGCTTGGCGCTCTTGGCGCGAACTAGATCGTAGGCGCGGGTGGCTAGCGCGCCGGTTTTTAATGGATCCAGAAGGTCGATGCCCTGGCAGGCGCACATGAGTTCGATCGCTAAAATGTTACGCAAATTGTCCAGCATGCGGCTTAGACGGCGGGCGCCGCTCATGCCCATGGAGACGTAGTCTTCCTGATTGCCTGAGGTGGAGATGGAATCGACGGAGTGCGGCGTGGCTAGCGCTTTATTTTCGCTGGTCAGAGCGGCGGCAGTTACTTGCGCGATCATGAAGCCGGAATTCAGGCCGGGCGCGCGGCGTCAAGAAAGCCGGGAGCAGGCTGGTGAGCGGATTGGTCATTTGTTCGATGCGGCGTTCGGAAATGCCGCCCAGGGTGGCGATGGCGATGGCGACTTGATCAGCGGCCATGGCTAGTGGTTGGCCGTGAAAATTGCCGCCGCTGATAATATCGCCGCCAAATTTATTGTCCGCGCCGAGGGCGCCTTCCTTCACGAAAACCAGAGGATTGTCCGTGGCGCTGTTCAGTTCGACGGCGGCCATTTCGCGGGCTTGGGCCAGTGAATCGCGGACCGCGCCGTGAACTTGCGGCGTGCAGCGCAAGCTGTAGGCATCTTGGACGCGCGAATCTTTTTCGGAGCTACGGTGCGATTCGCGGATTTGGCTGCCCTCGTTGAGATGGGCGAGATGGCGCGCGGTGCGAGCGGCGCCAGCGTACGCGCGCGCGTGCATGATGCGCGAATCGAAAGCGCCGGGGCTGCCGCGCAGGGCGTCGAGAGAGAGGGCCGCGGCGACGTCGGCGGTGTCAGCGAGAATATCGGCTTCCGCGAGCGCCAGACTCAGCAGCGCCAGCATTCCTTGTGTGCCGTTCAACAGCGAGAGGCCTTCTTTGGCTTGAAGCTCCAGCGGCGCGATGCCTGCCAGTTTCATAGCTTCCGCGCCGGGAATTATTTTCCCTTGAAACGTGGCGCGGCCTTCGCCGATGGCTACCTCGCGAGATGCGCCAGCGGCGCCAGATCGCCGGACGCACCGACGGATCCTTGCGACGGAATTATGGGATGCACTTTGGCGTTAAGCATCGCGCAAAGCGTTTCGACGACGAGGGGACGAACACCGCTCAATCCCTTGGCCAAAGCGTTGGCCCGCAGCAGCATCATGGCGCGCGACTCGGTTTCGCTCAGTGGCGCGCCGACGCCACAAACATGAGAGCGAACAAGGTTCACCTGTAGTTGTTTCACTTGTTCGGTGGAAATACGAACCGAGGCTAATTTTCCGAAGCCGGTGTTGATGCCGTAGGCGGTTGCGCCGGACTCCACCAATCGATCGACGACCGCACGCGAAGCCAGCATACGCTCGACGGCTAGCGGAGAAACTTCCACCGATTCGCCCGCGGCAGCGATGGCATGCAACTGCTCAAATGTCAGTTCGTTGCCGGTGAGGGCGATACTCATTCACTGCTCCTGTACGCGAGTTGATCTTTTGAGTGCCGCGCTCATGCGGATTTGTGCGCGGGCGCGGCGACGGCAAATAGGTGGCGATGACGCTCGGGCAAATGTTTTGGCCGGCCATCTTTCCCGCAGATTACGTGGGTGGTTTCGGCGGTAGCTAGGAGCTGATTGTCGGTGTCGCGCCAGATTTCGTAATAAAACTTGATGCTGCGGCTGCGCGACTCGGAAATGCTGGTGCGGATGCGCAACACTTCGTCGTAGCGCGCGGATTTCAGGTAGCGGCAATGAACATCGACGACCACGATATGACAATCGTCATTCGTTTCCATTTGTTTGTATTCGACGCCGAGCGAACGCATTAGTTCTACCCGGCCGATTTCCATCCAGATTAAATAGTTGGCGTGATAGACCACGCCCATCTGGTCGGTCTCCGCATAACGAACGCGCACGGCAGCGTCGTGAAAGGGAAGTGTTACGTCGCTAGTTTGCTGGCGATTATGGGCAGTCTTCATCGGTTCCCGTCTCGCCTTGCCAGACTGGCTTGCGCTTTTCGAGGAAAGACGCGAGACCCTCTTTGAAGTCCGGCGTGCAGCGGATGCGCGCATTTTCGAGCACCGCGCGTTCGAGATCGTGGTCGACACCAGCCGCCGCAGCGGAAGTCAGCAGCCACTTGGCGCGCGTCAAACTGCTGGGGCTGGCGGCGATGAGCACCGCGGCCAGTTCGTGGGCGCGTTTGGTGAGTGATTCCACGGGAACAATCTCGTTGACCAGGCCAATCTCTTTCATCTCTTCGGCGCCAACGTGGCGGCCGGTAAGCAATAGATCGCGTGCGCGCTTGTCGCCGATCTGCCGGGTCAGAAAAACAGACACTAACGCCGGCAAGAAACCGATGCGCACTTCGGTGTAACCGAATTTCGCGTCGGGAGTGGCCAGGGTGAAGTCGCAAAGAGTAGCTATGCCGCTGCCTCCAGCGAGTGCAGCCCCTTGTACGGTGGCGATCAGCGGCTTGGAAAAACTCCACAGGCGGCGAAACATCTTTGCCATGCGGCGCGAGTCTTCCTGATTTTCCTGTGCCGACTGGCGAGCGATGGCCGTTAGCATTTCCAAATCCATGCCCGCGCAGAAGGATTTTCCGGCGCCGGTGAGAATCGCGACGCGCGCCTTGCTGCGTTCCACTTCGTCGAGCACCGAGAGGATTTCCGACATCATCTGCGCGGAAATGGCGTTGCGCTTGTCCGGGCGATTCAAGGTGATGGTGGCGATTTCGCCTTCGTATTTCAGCAGGAGTGTGGTGTACATGGCTGGCCCCTTAATTCACCGGCGCGGCATGAACGTATTTAGCGCGAAGTTCAGCGGTCATGGCGAGAATCTTCGATAATTTCTCGGCGGAGATTTCTGTTTCCGCGCCGATTTTCGTCAGCGCCGCCAAAACCCGCTCGGTTGGAACGTTGCCGACCAAATCGTCGGCCGCGAACGGGCAGCCGCCCAGCCCTGTCAATGCGGAATCAAATCGACGGCAACCTACGGCGTAGGCTGCCAGGATCTTGTCTTCCGCATCTGTGGGGCTGCCGTGCAAATGTACACCCAACTCGATGCCGGCGACATAATCCTTCACGCTGTTGTAGACGTCGGCGACGACTTGCGGGCTGGCGTCGCCCGCGGTGTCTGCGAGAGAAACGGTGCGGACGCGAATATCTTTCAGCCATTCGAGCGTTTCGCCGACGAGTTCGGTGCCCCAGGGTTCGTCGTAGGGATTGCCGAAGGCCATCGAAATGTAGACGACCAGATCGCGATTCGCGGCGGTGGTTTCTTTGCGCAACGTTTCCACCAGCCGGCGAGATTCATCGCGAGACATGTTGGCGTTGGCGCGCCGGAAATAGGCAGAGATGGAGTATGGGTAGCCGATAGTGCTGACGCCGGGAGTGGCTAAGGCGCGCTCCAGACCTTTTTCGTTTACTACGATGCCGATGATTTCCGGCATTTCCGCGCCGTCGGGCATGGAGGCCGTCAACTTGGCCATCACTTCTTCGCTGTCCGCCATTTGTTTTACGTGTTTGGGCGAGACAAAACTCACAGCATCAATGTGCTTAAATCCAGCTGAAATCAGTTCGCGGAGGTAAGCCACCTTATAATCCGTGGGAATAAATTCCGGCAACCCCTGCCAGGCATCGCGAGGACATTCAACAATTTTTACGCTTGGTTCTTTTTCCATCGGCGCCAGTCTTTCAATAAGGAAATAGGGGTTACAAACAACGAGCTGATCGCTAAGAAGAGCGAAATGACGATCAAAAGGAACGGAATGATGGCGTCGTGCCCGCAGCATTCAAAGAAAAATCCGTGCGTGGGTTTCAAGAACTTTGACCAGATCAGGCATACCGACGTAATCGCGGCGTATAGGAGCGCAGGCGCTACGATTATTAGCGCCAGGAGTTTTGTCTCTCGGCTAATTCCAGCAGGGGAAAAGGAGTTCACGTTTGCAGAACTCCCGTCTTGAATTCGCGGATTTCGGGATTCAGCGCAGCCGCTTCCAAAGCCCAGACTAATGCGTCTCTAGTGTGCGCCGGATCAATAATGGCATCGACCCACAGGCGCGCGGCTGCGTATTGCGGGTCGCTCTGCTTATCGTAGGAAGCGCGCACGGCGTCGTGCAGCTCTTTCTTTTGTTTCTCGTCGACCTGTTTGCCTTCGCGCTCGAGCTGTTTCAATTTTATCTCAGCCAGGGTGTTGGCTGCGGCATCGCCGCCCATTACTGCGTAGCGAGCCGTGGGCCACGCGAAGACGAAGCGCGGATCGAAAGCCTTGCCACACATGGCGTAGTGGCCGGCACCGAAACTGCCGCCGCAAATTACGGAAATTTTTGGCACTACGCTGTTGGATACGGCGTTGACCATTTTGGCACCAGCGCGGATGATGCCGCTCCATTCCGCGTCTTTGCCGACCATAAAACCGTTTACATCGTGGAGGAAAATCAGCGGGATGCGGTTCTGGTTGCAGTCCATGATGAAGCGGGCGGCTTTTTCGGCGGCCTCGGTATAGATTACCCCGCCAAATTCTGTGCGTTTCTGATCGGAGCCGCGGGCGTGGGTCTGCACATGCTTCTTTTGATTGGCCACGATACCGACGGCCCATCCGCCGATGCGTGCATAACCGCAGAGTACGGTCTCGCCATATTCGGCCTTGTATTCATCGAACTCGCTGTCGTCGACGATGCGGGCGATGATTTCGCGCATGTCATATTGTTTGGCCGCGTCGCCAGAAAATACGCCGTATATCTCTTCGCCGGAGAAAAGCGGAGGCCGCGACGCTGTGTGACTGAAGGGCGAGGGATTCGCCAATCCCATCTTGTCTACCAGCGAGCGAATGCGCGCGATGCAGGCGTCGTCATCCGGCTCGCGAAAATCCACGGTGCCGCTGATCTGCGAATGCATTTTTGCTCCGCCCAAATCTTCCGCAGAGGTTTTCTGCCCAATTGCGGCTTGCACCAGCGCGGGACCGGCGAGAAACAAGCCGGAGCCTTCGGTCATCAAAACGTGATCGCACATTACCGGCAGATACGCCGCCGCCGGCCACGCACATACCCATGATCGCGGCGACTTGCGGAATGCCCATCGCGCTCATCACCGCGTTGTTGCGGAAGACGCGGCCAAAATCGTCAGTATCCGGAAAGACGTCTTCCTGTAACGGCAGAAAAACACCCGCGGAGTCCACCAGGTAAATCGTCGGAATGTGATTTTCGATGGCGATATTTTGCGCGCGAATCACCTTCTTTGCAGTCATGGGGAAAAACGCGCCGGCTTTTACCGTGGCGTCATTCACGATCAGCATGAACGTGCGTCCGCAAATTTTGGCGAGTCCGGTAATGACTCCGGCGCTGGGCGCGCCGCCCCATTCTTCGTACATCTCAAAGGCCGCGAAAATACTAAGTTCGAAAAATTGTGAACCGGGATCAATCAGCTTTTTGATGCGTTCGCGGGCGGTGAGGCGTCCTTTTTTGTGTTGCGATTGAATCGCTTTGGCCCCGCCGCCGAGACAGAGCTTTTCTTCTTCGTTTTTAATCGCTGTAAGCAAATCGATAATGCGTCGCGCATTCTTCGCGAACACAGGCGATTTCACATCGACACTGGATTTCAAAGGTTCGGCAGCCAAGCAGGCTCCTTGTTGACACAGCTCGTTGACGCAGCCAATTCGGGCGCACCCGGACGCAAAGTGCGACGCAACACAAACGGAAACAGTATACGGGCTAATTCCACGCCATGCGAGAGAGGGGCCGTTTGCGGCGGAGACGCGGAAGATGCACCTGCAGGCATCAGCGTGTTTCGTTAGTCCACGCAACCGTGGCGATTTCTCGCTTTGCCCGTTTGCGCGCCGCAGTTACACTGGCCCTCGCATGCCACAGCTGCTCCTCACCCTGGAATTGGCGCGCCGCATAGAGAACGCCGAAGCCCGGGCCGCCATCGAAACCGCCGAACTTTTGGATCGCGAACGTGAAGGCACGTCCGCAGCTGTCGAACATATCGCCGGCGGCAGCGCCATTTACTGCGGTCCGGATTCGCCGGTCACGCAAGCGGTGGGGTTAGGACTGAACGGCCCAGTTACCGATGCCGACATGGACCGGCTGGAAAATTTTTACCAGACCCGTTCCGAAACCGTGCGCGTGGAGACCTGTCCGCTGGCCGACAACTCTTTGATTGAACAATTCCGCAAGCGTGGGTATCACGTAACGGAATTCTCCAACGTGTTTGCCGCGTCTCTGGATGACGTGACGCCGTTGATTTTTTCAGCGGAAATGCCCGAAGGCGCGATCATCGAAAAAGTATCCGCGGATCAGCTCGATCTTTGGACTTTGACCGTAGCGGAAGGATTCGCCGAGCATTTCCCAGTCACCAAGGAGATGCTGAACGTTATGAAGCGGTTTGCGCAGGGGCCGCACACCGAGTGCTACCTTGCCCTGGTAAACGGAAAACCGGCAGCCGGGGGTACGCTGGCGATGCGTGGCGGAGTGGCAGGCCTGTTCGGGGCCAGCACCCTTCCCGCGTTTCGCGGGCAGGGATTGCAGACGGCTCTGCTGCAATACCGGCTGAAGCGCGCGCATGACGCGGGTTGCGACCTGGCGGTCAGCCTGGCGCGTCCAGGAAGCGCCTCCGAAAGAAACATCGCGCGGCACGGTTTGCAGACGCTGTATACGCGAGTTAAGTTTGAGCGCGATTGGAAATAGCAAGCTGTTGTGTGGCTTACGGCCCAGGGGTTAAGCTTGCGCCGGATGTCTTTCGGCGTGTCGTTCGTTGATGAAAGCGATGATGTCTTGAGTGGAAGTGCCCGGCAGGAAAATTTCGGCAATGCCCGATTTTTTCAGCGCCGGAATATCGGCTCCCGGAATAATTCCGCCAACTAACACCGTGATGTCGTCCATGCCCTTCGCGCGTAGCAAGGCCATGAGCTGCGGACAAATCGTATTGTGCGCGCCGGAAAGGATCGACAAGCCGATCACGTCCACATCTTCCTGCACGGCGGCAGAGGCGATCATTTCCGGGGTTTGCCGCAAGCCGGTATAAATAACTTCCATCCCGGCGTCACGCAAGGCGCGGGCGATGATCTTGGCTCCCCGGTCATGACCATCAAGTCCCGGCTTTGCAATTAAAACTCGAATTTTCTTCTCAGGCATCAGTTTCCCCGGCGGCTCGTCTCTGTGTCCTCTGCGTCCTCTGCGTTAAAACCCGCCCGCCCCGTCACGCCAGCTTGATGATGTAACCCTCGCGGCATGATGAATCGTCGCACGCCATCTTTCAAAACGGCAACGTTAAAATTAAGCAGCAGGCCCAACTCGAAACCGGAGAGACGAAGGTAGGTGAGGATGATGGCTTCGTGTACGGGGCTGATGGATTCGATCGATTTCAATTCGACGATGACCCGTTTCTGAACCAGAAGATCCAGGCGAAAGCCGCAGTCTAGCTTTATGCCTTTGTAGACGAGCGGGATTGGACGCTGCCGTTCAAAAGGGAGGCCTCGCAAGGCAAATTCGTGGCAGAGACAGTGTTCGTAAGTGGATTCAATGAGGCCTGGGCCTAGGAGCTTGTGGACTTCTATGGCGGAGCCTATTATTTCGCGGGTTAGGGAGTTGTGGGACATTTACGGTCTATGAATATTATAATGTTTATTTTAACACAGAGTACACAGAGGGCGCAGAGAAGAGAAGGCGGCGATGGGGAACCGAGGTGGAAAGATCAGGTGATGGCTACTTCTTCGTAGGTGCCGAATACGTCGCGCAGGGCTTCGCAGATTTCGCCGAGGGTGGCGTAGGATTTTACGGCGTCGTAGATGAAGGGCATCAGGTTGGCGGTGCCTTTGGCGGCATCCCGCAGGCTGTTCAGTCGGCGATCCACTTCGGCCTGCGACCGATCCACGCGCAGCTTGCTGAGCCGGGCGGCCTGGCGCTTGGCCACCGTTTCATCGATCTGCAAAATATCCAGTGGACGCTCTTCCGACACATATTCATTAACGCCGACGATGACTTTTTCGTGACGGTCGACTTCCATCTGATAGCGGTAACTGGCTTCGGCAATTTCCCGCTGCGGATAGCTGCGCTCGATAGCCGCCACCATGCCGCCCATGGCGTCGATTTTGTTGATGTAATCCCAGGCGCCGCTTTCGACCTCGTTGGTGAGGGCTTCGACGAAATAGGAGCCGCCCAGCGGATCGACGGTGTTGGTCACGCCGGTTTCGTGAGCGATCACCTGCTGGGTGCGCAGGGCAATCGTCGCTGCAAATTCCGTGGGAAGCGCCCAGGCTTCGTCCAGCGAATTGGTGTGCAACGACTGGGTACCGCCGAGCACTGCGGCCAAAGCCTGAATCGCCGTCCGTACCACGTTGTTGTAGGGCTGCTGGGCGGTCAGCGAACAGCCGGCGGTCTGCGTGTGGAACCGTAGCGCCCAAGTGCGCGGACTCTTCGCGCCATAGCGCTCGACCATAGCCTTGTGCCAGATGCGGCGCGCCGCGCGATACTTGGCAATCTCTTCGAAAAAATCGCTGTGGGCATTAAAGAAGAAAGAGAGCTGCGGCACGAATTCGTCGACATCTAGCCCCCGGCGCATACCCCACTCTACATATTCAAGCCCATCGCGCAGCGTGAACGCCAGTTCCTGAATGGCGGTCGAGCCGGCTTCGCGAATGTGATATCCACTGATGGAGATGGGATTGAACTTCGGGGTGTGCTTCACGCCGAATTCGAAAGTGTCGATCACCAGCCGCATCGACGGTTCCGGCGGATAGATGTATTCCTTTTGCGCGATGTATTCCTTGAGAATGTCGTTCTGCAAGGTGCCGGAAAGTTTCGCCCAGTCCGCGCCTTGCTTTTCCGCTACCGCCAGATACATCGCCCAAATTACTGCCGCGGGCGAATTGATGGTCATGGAAGTCGTTACATTAGCGAGCGGAATCTGATCGAACAAAACTTCCATGTCCGCGAGGGAGCTTATGGCCACCCCGCATTTGCCAACTTCGCCTTCGCTTAGCGGGTGGTCGGAGTCGTACCCCATCAGGGTCGGTAAATCGAACGCGGTGGAAAGCCCGGTCTGACCCTGCGCCAGCAAATAGCGAAAGCGTTGATTGGTGTCTTCCGCGGTGCCAAAGCCAGCGAATTGCCGCATGGTCCACAGCCGGCCACGATGCATCGTGGAGTGGATGCCGCGCGTGTATGGCGGCTGACCGGGCAGACCTAACTCACGGTTGGGATTCCAGTCTGGCAAATCCGCCTCGGTATACAGGCGGCGAATCGGATGACCGGAAATGGTGGTGAAGGTTTTCTGGCGCTCAGGGCTCTTCTCGAGGGTGGTCTTTAAAGTGGTCTTTTCCCACAGCGATTCTGCGGCGCTGGGCGTTCGCTTCATCGGAGCTAGCGCTTTCTGTTGCTCTGGCGATGGACCTCCGTTCGCCGGGGCCACCACCGTGGTGGCGCGCTCAGATTTGCTGGTTTTATCGCTCATAGTCGCAATTCAGATGCTATGCGAAAGCGTCAGACAGGGCAAGGAATGCGTTCGCCGGGGAGCAGGGAACTACTACGGCAGCCCGCTGTCATACGCACAAAAAACGAACCGGCTCCCAGTGAGAGGGGAGCCGGCGCAGGCAATAATTTTACCGGGCAGGTTATTTCTCGGCAGTGGCTCCGGAGGCACTGGGAGAGAAAATCTTGTCCGTGCCGATGACCTTGCCGTCGCGCGTGCCAGGAATCAGTGGATCATGATCGAACTGTTGGCCGCCCGCGATGGTCACGCGGTTGGTCTCCAGGGTGCGTCCGACGGCGCGCTCGTAATTAGCTTTGGCTTCCACCAGGTCGGCCAGCGCACGCAACTCCGTGCCCTGAGCGGTGACCAAGTCGCGCTGGGTCTGAATCACCAGGTAAACGGTGGAGGCGCCCAGCTGATATTTTTTCTGCTCGGCGTCAAAGGTCTCTTGTTGCAGCTGCCGCGCTTTGACAGCTACGTCCACACGGGCGCGATCCTGCTCGAGGGCGATGAACGTGTTACGCACGTCCAGCAAGGCGGCGTTCTTGATTTGCAGCACTTGGGCTTCGATCTGCCGCTGCGTGAGAATCGACCGGACATTGTCCGACTGCGCGGAGCGATTGCGCAGGGGCAACGCCAGGCTTAAGCCCGCGGCATACGTTGGAAATTGATTGCTGAAGATTTGATTCTGCGCGGTGCCAAATCCCTGGTGAATGGTTCCGACGGTCGAAGGGGTGGTGGTTACCGTGGGCAGGAATATGGGGACTTGCGAGCCCGGCGTCGTCCCGGGAATCGACACGGGATTGCCGTTGGCATCTACGACCGGAATTGTGCTGCCGGCAATGGTCACCACGGATGTCCCAGGGACCAACGAGTTTCCCGCCAAGCCGCTGCTGGTGTACCCCGCCGTTAACGTGAGGATCGGCAGCAACGCATTTGCGGTGGCTCGGACGTCGATGTCTGCGTTCTTTAGGTTATAAACCTGCTCCAGGATGTCTGGGCGCTTGGTGAACGCTTCTTTGATGGCGTCTTCGAACGAAGGCGCCTCGATAGCTTCCGGCCTGGTCGGTAAATCCGTAGGAATAATCTCCACGTTGAGCAAATTGCCGGCCAGCGGATCCTTGGAAATCTGGTTCTTCAATACCTGTTCGTTCTGCAGCTGGGTCGTTTGGGCCACCAGCAAGTTGCCCTGATCGCTGGCCAACTCCGATTCCGCGCGGGTAACGTCCAGCGGGGCCATGGTGCCAATTTCCAGTTGTTTACGATTGTCGTTGTAAAGCTTCTGGGAAACGGCCACCGCCTGCTTCTCCACTTTTACGTTTTCCCGCGCGTACACCAGTTCCCAGTAGGCGGTGATGACGTTGGTGACGGTGGTGATCGCCTGCTGAATAAATACTTGGTCCGCAAGCTTGCGGTTATTTTTCGCAATAAGAATATTCCGGCGATTAACGGCGAAGCCGAAGCCGTTCAGTAGCTGTTGTGAGACTTGCGCGCTGAGCGACGACGTGACCGACGGAATGAAAAAGTCCGCGGTTGGAGCCGAAGACGTGCGCTGGTTATTCCACCCGGCGGTGAATGTGGTTCCCGAAGTCCACCCTTGCGTGTAGGCGAAATTGTAGATATCGGAGTGACTCTTGAGGGCCTCGGCAGTGGGATTTGTGACCGTACCGGTCGATCCGCTAGTGCCGGTTCCGGCGATGAACGGATTGTTGATGGGAGTCGAGGCATCGGCAATGGATACGTTGGCAGTCAGCAACGGATCGAGCTGCAACGTGGGTACGTTGGCATTCGAGGCCGGATAATCAGCGGCGGTGCTATTGAGTCCGCGCGGAAAACTACCAGACTTAGCCTTCAGAATATCGGTATCAGCGATCCACGGCGTATACCGTTGTATGACGATATCCAGGCTGTTCTGCAGCGCGAGTTCTACGGCATCCTGCAACGTAATCTGCAATTTTCCATCGTGGACTAGCTGATCGAGCCGCGGCGAGTTGGTTAGCTCCGGATGCTCAATGGGGATCACTTTGTAGGGCGCGAGCAGATTCGGAAAAGGTTTTGGAGCATTAGAATAGTCGTGCTTGGAAAGTCCCAGCGCCACCGGTATAGGGGGCTCCTGCGGCTGCGGAGCCGCCGGCGGCGGCACCGCCACCTGATTCTTGGTCTTATCCGGATCCTGGGTACTTTGCGGCGCGGGTGGATACTGTTGCGCGGCGGGAGGATCTTGCGCAAACGCCGGAGACACCGGCCCAATCGTCACCAATCCCGCCAACACACTTGCCAATACCGACCGACCTAACAGCTTCTTCATGGTGCTCCTTACCCTCGTTGGTATGCCCCCCATGGGACACCCTGCACGTCTCATGATGGTAGAACGCTTGTGGCACGAAAATTGTTTCACTTAATCGCGCAGACGGCCCTGGAAAGTTAAAACGCAGTGCTTCTTCGCTCAACCAAATCGAATCGTCAGTTTAGCAGGCCGTCCGCAGCCTTGACAACGATACAACCCACGGCTAGGCTGCTGAACATTCGACGCTTAGCGGCATCCAGCGGTTAGCTGAAACCATGGGAAACACGGACAATTTATTAAAGATGTTCGAAACCGCGGGGGCGATACGCCACGGGCATTTCGAACTCTCCAGCGGACTGCATAGCGCGATGTACGTGCAGTGCGCCCTGGTGCTGCGGTATCCGCGTTTCGCGGAAAAGTTGGGCCAGGCTCTCGCGGCGCTATTTTCTGACGCCACCATCCAAACGGTGGTCTCCCCGGCGTTAGGCGGGGTCATCATAGGCCAGGAAGTTGCCCGCGCTCTTCCCCCGCCAAAATTCGGATCCGATACCGGCATTCCGGCAATATTCGTGGAGCGCAACGCCGGAGGAAGTTTGACCTTGCGTCGTGGTTTTTCATTGGAACCGGGCGAAAAGGTGCTGGTTGTGGAAGATGTATGGACCACCGGCGGTTCCACGCTGGACACCATTCAGGTAGTCGAAGAGGCCGGCGGTCGCGTAGTGGCCGTCGGTGCATTGATCGATCGCAGCGGCGGCAAAATTGAGTTTCCCGTGGAAGCCCAATCGCTTCTGGGCCTAACCATTCCGTCCTATCAGCCGGAAGAGTGCCCGCAGTGCAAAGAAGGCGGCACGGCCGTCAAGCCCGGCAGCCGCTTTGTCCGGCCAAAGTCATAGCCTCCCATTTCCCCATGCGGTACATCAAGTTGACTATCGCCTACGATGGGACGGATTTCCACGGCTGGCAGGTCCAGAAAAATAAGCCGACCGTGCAGGGCGAGATCATCAACGTGCTCCGCCGCTTGACGCAGGAAAATATCACGCTTCATGGCGCGGGGCGGACCGATGCTGGAGTTCACGCGCTGGGACAAATTGGCAGCTTTCGCACGCAATCTACGCTTTCCGCCGGGGAGTTCCAGCGAGCACTGAACGCCATTCTGCCTCCGACGATCCGCGTCATGCAGGCGGAAGAAACTGGACCGCAATTTAATGCCCGCTGGTCCGCCAAAGGAAAAATCTATCGCTACCGCATCTATCGCGGCAAAGTAGTGCCGCCAATGGCTTATCGCTATGTGCTGCACTACCCGTTTCCGCTGAACGAGGACGCCATGCGCGAAGCCACTTCGCGCTTTGTAGGCATGCACGATTTTTCTTCCTTTGCCGCTTCCACTGGGTCGGAAGAAGACGACAAAGAGCGCTCCATGGAAAGGGAAGTCTACTCCGCCGAGCTTGTTCGCAGCACAGACAACGAAGAATTGGTTTTTACCATTCGCGGCCGCTCCTTCCTCCGCTACATGGTTCGCAAAATCGTAGGCACCCTGCTCGATGTCGGCCGTGGAAAGCTAACCGTCGAAGATATCGACCGCCTCTTCGCCCTGAAAGACCGTTCCAAGTCCGGCCCTACCGTTCCTTCCCAAGGCCTGACTATGGTCGAAGTCCAGCTCGACGAATCGTTTCGACTGTAGTTACGGACGCCGCACTTATGCGCGAGGAACTTTCTTTCTTAACTTCCGTAGATACAGTTGTGAGCTCATGTAGTTACCACTGAAATCGAATTGGCCAACATTCTTGTATGACCAGAAAATCTCTCACACGATTTGGCGCTGCGATTGTCGTCGGAGTGCTGCTGTGTGCGGGAGGATGGTTTCTGCTTCGCGCTGCGCCGGGAATTCGGGTTGGCACTGCGGTCGTCAGCCACACGTTATGCTCTGCGGTTTTCGTATCGGGTCTCGATCCCGATCAAGTCTACACACAGGCTCTTAAGCCCAATCCCGGACAGGCGATTCTTGCCAAACGACTGCATTACGTTGTCGATCGGCAATCGCGGCAGGTCACCGCCACGTGGGCTGGAGTGTTTGAAAGTCGTGCTGTCTACCGCGATGGGCTCGGTTGCACGCTCGCGTCGGATTTTCGCACGCACAAGCTCGACATGAATGAATCGCCCGGCGTCTTGGAAAAAAGTTTAACGGCTTTGACGACCGCGAAGACTCTGGAGGCTTCCACTTCGGATCCGAAACTGGAAGAGGCGTTGGATCGCGCTTTTTCCGAGGCGAATCGCACTTCAGCTCGCCGCGTCAAGGCCATCGTCATTCTCCACCACGGGAAAATCGTAGCCGAACGCTACGCTACTGGTTTCGGCGTCGATACCCCGATTCTTGGCTACTCTTTGGCGAAATCGGTGACCAATGCGTTGGTTGGGATCCTGGTGCGCCACGGAAAGCTCTCAGTCGAGCAACTGGCCCCGGTACCCGCGTGGGGCGACCCGGCCGATCCCCGCCACGCCATCACCATCGATCAACTGCTGCGGATGACCTCCGGCCTGGCCCTGGAAGAATCCGATACTGGATTCGATCCGGTATCGCGCATGTTATTTCGCGAACCCGACATGGCGGCCTTCGCCGAGAGCGCCCACCTCAAGGCCGCGCCGGGTAGCCAGTGGGAATATACCAGCGGCAACACGTTGATCCTTTCCAGAATTATCCGGGATACCGTCGGTGGCCGCGCTCAGGACGTCTTAGATTTCGCGCAACGCGAACTCTTCGGCCCTCTCGGCATCACCACCGCGACGATGGAATTCGACGCGACGGGCACCCCGGTCGGCTCAATCTATACATACATGTCCGCTCGGGATTGGGCCCGCTTCGGCCAGTTATATCTGAACGATGGCGTATTCAACCGGCAGCGCGTTCTGCCGGAAGGCTGGGTGAAATATTCCGCGTCGCCGACGCTGGACACCGACTACGGCGCCGGCTTCTGGACGAATCGCGGCGCGCATGGCGATGCCAAGGACCGCATTGAAGCCGGCATGCCGGAAGACGCCTTCTACGGGTCTGGCAATCTCGGCCAGCGCCTGGTGGTCATCCCTTCCTCGGATTTGGTGATCGTCAGGCTGGGCTTCACCTTCAGCCCAGGGTTCGACATGAAAGGATTATTGCAGCTTATTGCCGAGGCGTCTTCCACGCTCAAAAATCCTTAACTCGTTCCGCGCCCTCGTAAAGACCCACTTATTCGGAGATTTGTCTTTCCGACATCTAACCTCGCTAACTAGGTTATCCGTCACATTCTAGCGGTGCACGTTAGTTGTGACATTTGCCAGCCGCGCCGTTAACCCATAATATTTGACCATGAAGCGAATAAAGAAAAAACGCCGTGTGGCGACGTCCTCGGGGGGATCCGTAAATATTCGCCAAAACAAATCTCTGGCGAAGAGCGCGAAGGTCAGCTCTCGACCGGCAGATAAGAAACGCGTTCCGGGACGGCTGAAAGGAAAGATATTTGCTCCACTTCAGCCTTTGCTCCGATGACGAAACGCGAACTAAAAGAGTGGGGACTGATGTGAAGCAGCTGTCGCTTTGCTCGCAGAGTTTCGGAGTAGAATCTCCCTCATGGGTGCCATTATTGTGCCATCGCATTCAAGCGCTATAGAAATGGATCTACCCGAGCCTGGTCGCCGCTAGCCACATGTCTGACACAACCGATCACAACGACTGGATCTACGACTGGAACGCTGCCACCCCTCCGCCAATTCCCGCAGGCACGCGAGTCCTCCTTAACGACGAAACGCTGCGGGACGGCTTGCAGAATCCCTCGGTCACAGATCCCCCGATCGCCGAAAAAATAAAAATCCTGCACCTGATGGAAGCTCTCGGCATCGACTCTGTAAACATCGGCCTCCCCGGCGCAGGCCCGCGCGCCGCCGCGGACACTGAAGCCCTGGCCCGCGAAATTGCCGTGAACCGCATGCGCATCAAGCCCAACGCCGCGGCCCGCACCCACGAAAACGACATCCGCCCCATCGCGGAAATTTCTCAGCGCGTAGGCATCCCAATCGAAGCCGCCACGTTCCTCGGGACCAGTCCGATCCGCCGGCTCGTCGAAGACTGGACCGTCGACCATCTCTGCCGCACCACGGAAAAAGCCGTCAGCTTCGCCGTCGCCCACAATCTGCCCTCGATGTACGTCACCGAAGACACCACCCGCACCGACCCCGCAACCGTGAAACGCCTTTACGCTGCGGCGATCCGCAGCGGAGCGCGGGCGGTGGTACTTTGCGACACGGTCGGCCACGCGACTCCCGCCGGCGCGTTCAACCTCGTCAAATTTGTGATCGATGAAGTAGTGCATCCCAGCGGCGACAAAATCCGCGTTGACTGGCACGGCCACAACGACCGCGGCTTAGCGATAGCCAACTCCCTGGCCGCCTATGCGGCCGGCGCAGACCAGGTCCACGCTGCCGCCAACGCTCTCGGTGAACGCGTAGGCAACACCCCGATGGAGCTAATGCTCGTAAATCTCCGCCTGCTAAATCTCATCGATCGCGACCTAACCCGCCTGAAGGAATATTGCCAAGTGGTCGCGCAAGCCACGCACACGACCATTCCTCCAAACTATCCGGTAGTAGGTCGCGACGCCTTCCGCACCGCCACCGGCGTTCACGCCAGCGCCCTGCAAAAGGCTTTCGCCAAGAACGATCCCGCTCTAGCGGACGCAGTCTACAGCGGAGTCCCCGCCAGCCTCTTCGGCCTCGCGCAAATCATAGAAATCGGCCCGATGAGCGGCAAATCGAACGTTCAACACTGGCTAGCCAGCCACAAGATCGACGCTACCGATCCACTAGTCACTCGAATCCTTGACGCCGCAAAAAATTCCTCCCGCGTCCTGACCGACGCCGAACTCCACGCCCTCGTCGCGCTCTTGTAGGGGCGCAGCATGCTGCGCCCCATCTCGGCACCGTGCCTGCCGCAGGGATTATTACGGGTAGAACCGTCGGGCAACCGCAGCAAATTTCTGTCGACAATTGGGTTATGATGTTTCCCTGCGAGATAGTCTCTTATGATCTTTCACGTATCTCTTGAGAAGGCCGAAGACGGGTGGATTGTCGGGCAATGCCTGGCCCTTCCGGGCTGCGTTTCGCAAGGCCCCGACGAGAAAGAAGCCCTGGAGAATATTAAGGAAGCCATTACGGGATGGCTTTGGGCCGAAGACCAAAAAGCCGTCAAGGCGATGGACTCCAAGAGCAATTAGGCACTCTACGCCCTTTGATTAAAGCGGCAGAACTAACCGTCGACGACTTCCTATCCCTCCTTTAGACTCCTAGTCGGTGCTCCCCCCAAAAAATCACCCAGATCAGCACAAAATGCGCACGCCCTCCCATATCTCCCCGATGAAACAAGCCATCCTTTGGGTTATTCTCGTTACCATGCCCGCGCATTCCATTCGCGCCTTTGCCTCCCCCAGCTTGCAAGAGCGCGCCCGCCTGGCAGAAAACCCGCAAATTTCCGTCGCCCTGGACTGGCTCAAAAAAAATCTCCCCAGCATTAACGAAACCCACATCCGCCTGACCGAAATCCCGGCGCCCTCCTTCAAGGAATCCGCCCGCGCCGCCGCCGTAAAATCCTTGTTCGAACAAGCCGGCCTGCACAGCGAAATCGATCACACCGGCAATGTAATCGCCACGCTGCCCGGGGCGAATCCTCGCTCCACGGGCAATGCTCCGGGAGAAAAAGTCCGCGACATCGTGGTGCTCTCCGCGCATCTGGACACCGTCTTCCCCGAAGGCACTGACGTAAGAGTCCACCACGATCCAGACCGCTGGACCGCCCCCGGCATCTCCGATAACGGAGCTGGGCTGGCCGCGCTTATCGCGATAGCTCGGGCGTTCCGTGCCGCAGAAATCCATCCGCAGCTGACCATCCTCTTCGTAGCCAACGTCGGCGAAGAAGGCGAAGGCAATCTCCGTGGCATGCGCGCGTTAGTCGACGCCTACGGCCCGCACCTGAAAGCCGTAATTGTTCTGGACGGCTCCAGCACCGACCATGTCACCACCAAAGCGCTGGCCTCCCGACGCCTCGAAGCCATCATCACCGGCCCCGGCGGCCACAGCTGGTCAGACTTCGGCCTTCCCAATCCCATCAACGCCGTAGTCCGCGCCAGCGTCCGCTTCATCAACACCAAAGTTCCCGCTTCTCCGCGCACCACTTTCAATCTCGGACAAATCGAAGGCGGCACCAGCATCAACTCCATTCCGCATGAAGCTCGCCTAAAAGTGGACATTCGCAGCGAAAGCGAAACCGAACTGACCCGCCTGGAAACGGCGTTGAGAGACTGTGTCGCCGCCGGCGTCCGCGACGAAAACGAATCCGCGCGCGACCGTTCCAAGGGCCGCCTCGATTTCAAAGTGGATTTGTTAGGCAGCCGCCCCGGAGGCGAACTTCGCGCAGATTCGCCGCTACTTTCCGCCTTGCGCGTCGCCGACGACTACGTCGGCAACCAGTCCCGCCCCGAGCGCAGCTCCACCGACGCCAACATCCCGCTCTCCCAAGGCATCGACGCAATCTCGATCGGCGCGGGCGGCAATGGCGGCGGCGCCCACTCGTTGCAAGAGTGGTACGACCCGAGCGGCCGCGAAATTGGTCTGCAGCGCGCCTTCCTGACGTTAGTAGGCGTCTCCGGCATCGCCCCCGCCAAATGAAGAGATTTCTCGCAACTCGCCCGGCGCACCCACAAATTGTCATCCCGAGCGTAGCGAGGGATCTGTTTTCCGCCGATACACCATTAGATTCCAATCAGCACATAAAATGTAAACGTCGCCTCCGCGCTCTTGATTTCGTCGCAGCTGCAATCCTGTTAGCCATGGTTGGCGTCGAATCCTCGCCGGCCCAAACTCCCACCCCGCCACCAGACGCTCCCCGCACCACCCTCTTCCTCCACGGCCGCATCTACACCAACGATCCCGCCCACCCCTGGGCCTCTGCCCTCGCCGTCCGCGACGGCAAAATCATCTGCATCGGAGACATCTCCACCGTAATGCTCGAGTGCTCCGGCGGCGGCAACATCGAAACCGTCCAACTAGGCGGCCATTTCGTAATGCCTGGCTTCAACGACGCGCAGGTCGACCTCAGCGGCGCAGCCGAAGATAAACTTTCCGTCCAACTTGCTGGCGTCACCACGATCGAAGAACTCCAGAAGCGCCTCGCCGCCTGCATCGCCCAGCACCAACAGGGCGAATGGATCACCGGTAAAGGTTGGGACCACACGCTCTGGCCAGACAAAGCCTTCCCAACGCGCCAGCAACTCGACGCTGTCTCCCCCAAAAATCCCGTACTCCTCATTAACGCAACCGGTCACCTTGCGGTAGCCAACTCACTAGCCCTGCAACTGGCAGGCATCAGCAAAACCACGCCCGATCCCGCGGGAGGGCAAATCGCTCGCGACCCAGACAACCAAGCCACCGGAGTGCTTCTCGAAGATTCCGCCATCCACATCGTCAAATCCAAAGTCCCGGAAACCACCACGGAGCAACTCCGTCAAGGACTCGAATTGGTTTTAGCCGAGCTAGCGCAAAACGGCATTACCACTGTTCAGGATATTTCTGATTGGGAAAACTTTTCCCTATATCACCAGCTGAAAGAAGAAGGGAAGCTCACCGTCCGCATCACCCAATTCCTGGCCTTTGACCGGCCACTCTCCGACCTCCGCAACGAGCGCAGCGAAAGCAAAGATGGTGGCATCACCGATCCGATGTTGAAAACTGGCGCGCTGAAAGGTTCCTTGGATGGTGCGTTGGAATCTCGCACCGCAGCGCTCTTGGCTCCGTACTCCGACGATCCAACCACCAGCGGCGAACTAACCGCCAATCTCGACGACTACCGCAAAATGGCCATCGAGCGCGACAAAGCCGGCTTCCAAATTGCTTTCGATGCCGTTGGCGACAAAGCCAATCGCGCCGCGCTGGATATTTTCGAATCGGTCGAAAAAACGAACGGTGCCGGCGACCGTCGCGATCGCATCGAACACGCCCAAGTTCTAGCCCCGGAAGATCTCCCGCGCTTCGCCCAACTAAAAGTACTCGCCAGCATGCAACCCAGCCACCAAACCACCGGTATGCGCTGGACCGACCAACGCCTCGGCCCCGAACGCAGCAAAGGCGCTTACGCCTGGAACTCCCTGCAAAAATCCGGCGCGAAACTAGCCTTCGGCACCGGCTACGACGCGGAACCACTCAGCCCGTTTCGCGGCCTCTACGCCTGCACCACCCGCCAACTCCCAGACGGCACTCCGCCAAACGGCTGGCAACCGCAGGAAAAACTCACCCTGGACGATTGCCTCAAAGCCTACACCTCAGGCAGCGCCTACGCCGAATTCGAAGAAGGAAAAAAGGGCCAGCTAAAATCCGGCCAATACGCCGACTTCATAATCCTAAGCGCCGACCTGACCAAAATCCCGCCGCAACAATACCTCTCCACAAAAGTCCTCCGCACCGTAGTAGCCGGCCGCACCGTCTACCAATCCGAATAGTTTTCGATTTTGTAGCGGCCGCCTTCCGAGGCGGGCGTCTTTCCTTTGTAGTGGCGCAGCATGCTGCGCGCGGTAGCGGCCTTATGTAGGCGCCGAACTTTAGTTCGGACTAAGTCAGCTCTTGGCGAAAGACCCGAAATTATTTCCCGCCTTAATCTCTTTCCACAACCTCACCTCGGCAACGCCGTAACCACCACCGCCCGCCCATTCGCCGCCGACCGCAACCCCGCATCCAAAATCTGCATCACCACCATGTTCGTCTCCAGCGAAGACAAATCCCCATCGCCTTTGATTTTCCCGCGCAAAACTGCAGCCAGATAATCCAACGAATTACTCTCGTCCTTAGGCACCTGCGGCGCGCGCCTCTCCGTCTCCACTTCCTCCCCGTGATAACGCACCCGAACCAGATTCGGCCCCACGGTTATGGCATATCCATCCACGCCGTAAACTTCCATATCCTTCCGCGAAAAGGACCAATTCCACGACGGCATCAACACCGCCTGCGCCTTCGGATATTGCAGAATAATCGTGGCGTCGTCGTCCACCTTCGGATACAGCTCCGGCTTAAACGTGCGCGTAACCGCCATCACGCTGTCCGGCGCCACCCCATGCATCAACACGGTCAGCAAATCCGCCCCATAACACCCAAAATCAAACAGCGCTCCCGCCCCATTCTGTTTCGGGTCCGTCAACCAGGATAAAAACTCCGGCTCCACGTGAATCTCTTCCGGCCCTTCGTGCCCGTCGTGGACCACCACTCTCCGAATCTCCCCCAGCTTTCCGGCTCGCACCTGGGCGAACAATTCCCGATTGCTCGCATACCAGGTCGTCTCATAATTCACCAGCACCGTAACGTGGTGCTCCCGCGCCGCCGCCCGAATCGCAATCGCGTCGTCCAATGTGGAAGCCAGCGGCTTCTCCACCATGGCGTTGACTCCATGCTCCGCTGCAACCTCGATCACCCTCCGGTGCTCCGCAATCGAGGTGTACACCAGCACCGCATCCGGATGCGTCTCCGCCAGCATCCTCTCTAAATCCGTATAAAACATTTTCGGATCGAGCTTGTACCGCGCCGCGCAAGCCTCCGCCAGATCCGCACGCGGCTCCACGATGGCCACCAGCGTCGCGTTGGGATTGGCCGGCAGCGCGCTCAAAAATCCTTTCACATGTCCGTGCACCAGCCCCACAATCGCCACGCGAATCGGAGCCTCACCAGCCGCCATCATCGTCACCGGAAACACTAAAACCGCAACCACGCTTACGACAAATAGAAATACCCGGGCGAAAGTAGTCATAGAGTGATCTCGCAGGCCGACTCTACTACAAAGAATATCTATGGACCACGAGCCGTGCAGCGATTCCAACGAAGCCGCGCGGCGCTCGCAACGCTCGCAACGAAAGGACCGAGCCCCCCCGGTCGCGTTGCTCCCAGCTTCGCTAAAAACAACCCCCAGACAATCGACAGATAGCCACTCCCCGCGCCGAAAGTTCTCCCAACAATTCCGCTACACCCGGCGAAACTTCCCGATCCCCCGGAACGATCACCGCCCACTCCAGATTCTCGCGAAACTCTTTAAACCGAATCTCCCACTCCTCAAATGTCCCCGATTGGCGCTCCCCAATCCGCACCACCGACCAGTGCCGCGCCAGCGCCAACGCCGCAGCCGCATCCGGCAACGGCCCCGCCAGAATAAAGTGATTGTTCCCGTGCACCAGGATCCCCACCATGCGATGACTGGCCTCCCGCCGAGCATATCGGACATCGGTTCTTGCTGCCGATTTGAATTGTGCGGTTAGCGCGCCGATCGAAAGCTAGGGCTACAAATCACTCGATTGGGTTGCGCTGGGACCAGGTTCGCTGAGCGACGGAGTCACCGCTGGCATCGGCAATGGCTTTGCCAATCTTCACGACTTCATTCTGGTATCGAGAAGCCAGCTTGTATTTAGTGACTTCGTCGTATGCCTTCTCGGCCGTTGTGAGCGCTTCTTGGACGCGGCCTTCGCGGAAGTAAACGACCGCGAGCAGTGCATGGCTTTGCGATTGCGAACCACGATAATTCAAGCTCATTTGCGAATGCAGCTCAGCGTCCGATTTTTCCCCGGCGGCAATCTGCGGGTCAAAGAGAGCGATGGACTTTAGGAGTGATTGCTCAGCTTCTGCCCAACGTTGTTGCCCCATCTGTGCGGTTGCGATTTGGCGAAAATTAATGGGATAAGCGGAATCGTCGATGCCCGGCCAAACGGGAGCGTACTGCAGGATCTTTTGGAAAGAGGCTTCGGCTTCCGCAAATTGTTTTTGCGCCAGATAACAATTGCCGATGTCACGGTTGGCGAGAAAAAGGAACTTGTTTTTGGGAACGTCAAACGTGGACTTCTCAGCGGGCAGGATTACCTCGAATTGATAACGCTGGATGATAGCCGTGGTGCAGGCACCGTTTCGCTGCAGCTCAGCAATTGGTTGGTATAAATTGTTAAGCTTTCCCTCTTCGACTTCTTCAGGAGAGAGATGTTCCACGACCTCAACGGAATCGTGCCTCGCTAGTTTCGATGATGTAGGCGACTGAGTCTGAGTCGCTGGATTCTGTGCCGAGGTGAGCCCACCGCCCCAAAGTAGCCCCATGAGAAGGACCACAGTACGGGAGACATAGCAGAGATGCCAGGAGCCGCGCATACGGGCAGGACTATAACATGCGATAGCAACCACAATCCGTATGGCTTATCGGGAGTGCGTTCGTACCGACACCGCCTACTCCAAGCAATTCAGATCCCGGCATACCAGGCATACCCCGATTCCGGAGACGCGGAGCCCAACCCTTTGCCAAATCCTTTCAAACTGTCCGTGACCGTCATGTGCGTAATGTATTTGACGCTCTTGTACCCAAGCTGGCGGGGAAGTCGCAAGCGCAGCGGTCCACCGTTGCCCACCGGAAGTTCGTCGCCGTTCAATCCATACGCGAGATAAGTCTGCGGGTGCAACGCATCGGCCATGTCGATGCTTTCCCACCAGTCCGGTTCGATCGAGAAGTACACCACGTATCTGGCCTGCGGATGGACTCCCGCGATTCCCAGAACGTGTGAAAGCGGTACGCCAATCCACTCCGCTATATAAGACCAGCCCTCTTCGCACGCCAGTTGCGTGATCTGGCTGCGCGATGGATAACTCTTCAGTTGAGCCAGCGAAAACGAGCCGGGCCGCTCCACCATGCCGTTGATCGCCAGTTGCCAGTCCGCAAATTTCCCCGCCTGCAGCCGCTTGAACGCCTCACTCGGCGGCGCGACTTCGTTCGCGAAGGGAACCTTGGAAATCTGCTTGCGCGAAAATTCCCGTGCTAACGAGTGCTTCGTGAGCAGCCGCTGCGAAGCATAAGTCAGCGTTTCGCCCAGGCCGTAGATTCCGCCGTGGTCGGGCGGCACCAGTCCATATTTTTGCGCCAGGCGCGCCGCCACGCCCAGGCCAGCCACGCCCGCAGCCGCCGCGATTCCGGTAGTGATCAATCTGCGCCGCGAGAGCTCTCTCATATGCCCTCCTTCTTTGTACCGGCCGCGTCGCCTCGCCCGGTGATCATCGCGCGCATCCGGCTCCTGAATCCGGCCACACAAACCATCACGATATGCACGATCAAGAACAGCAGCAGCGCCAGCGAGACGAAAAAGTGAATCGTGCGCGCCGATTGCTGCCCGCCCAGCAAAGTCACCGTAGCCGGAATCGCCGAAACAAACGCCGGAGACATCGCCAGTCCTGTCCAGATCACCAAAGGAAACAGCACGAAAATCACGAACGCGTACGCCAGCCGCTGCAACACGTTGTACGACCACGCTTCCGCCGCACTCGGCCGCTTAAAACGCAAATGCCCAGCGATCGCGCTCGAAAGCGCCCGCCAGGAAAGCTCGCCCCTACCCGGAAACAAATTTTTTAGAAAATGTCCGCTGACCAGGCCATAAATTACATACAGCAGGCCCGTCAACACCGCAATCCACGCCGCTTGAAAGTGCAGATACCGGCTCCAGCCGTTCTGATCCGGCAGCACATACCCATAACCGGTTGGCACTAAGTTTCGCGAGGCGGGAATCGGCAGCTTGAACAGCGGGGCAGTCAACACATTCCCAGTTTCGCCCCAATAAAACCGCGGGTGCGAAATCACCACTTCCATTCCGCTGACCAGCAGCGCGATAAAGCACAACGCGGTAATCCAATGCGTGACGCGCACCAACGCCGAGTGCCGCGCGATAACCGGCGTAGCCGGCAAAGCCGCAGCGCCAGCAGCAGCCGGCGCAGAACTCGGGATAAAGCCAGCCTCGCCCATACGCGGCATGGTATCACGCGCCGCAAAAATCCTGCGCGTTGGAAGAACGCGAGGATGCCCAGCCACCCGATATTGCTGTCGCTTCGGAGGTGCTACCCGAATCTAGACAGTTTGTAATTCCATGTGCGATATTGGCGTCTTGTATAAGTTGCGATGCTAGAACAACGGAATTCTATATGGCATCACATCGGAGGCTCGTATGAAGCTAATCTCCTTCGCGTTATTGTGCGTTTTATTGGCAGGCCACCTGACGGGACTAGGTAGTTCTCCGAAGGCGAGTGGCCAAACTGAGATTCCAACCGACAAGCTACTTGGTGCCATGCGTACGATGAACACATTCGAGGTGGGATATCGGGCTGAGACCGGGCGATTCGCTGGTCGCGAGGAGCTGCTCGCCTTCTTGCAGCAAAAGGGAGTGTTGAGCAAGGTCGCCATTGATCTTGAAGATCCCAAACCCTACACACTGGCAATCACCACCAGCCCAGACGGCAAACACTACCAGATTGCGCTCAAGAGACTAAGTGACAGGAATGACGAAAGTAGCTCGTGTCAGGCCGCGGTTTTTACTGACGACACCGGCGTAATTTTCCTCGGCTCCGCACTCGGCTGTGAAGCGTCAACCCACTGAACGACTGAGCCGTCGACAGCAATAAGGCCTCTTGTGGACAGCTAATATCCGCTCCGATACCCTAACAGGGACATGGGCATTGCAATAAAGCGCGTGTACGAGAAACCCGAGAAAAAAGACGGCACGCGCATTCTTGTGGACCGCTTGTGGCCACGAGGCCTGACCAAGGAAAAGGCAAAAGTCGCCCTGTGGCTAAAGGAAGTTGCGCCGAGCATGGAGCTAAGAAAATGGTTTGCTCACGACCCCGCCAAGTGGAAAGAGTTTCAAGTTCGTTACCGAGAAGAACTGAAGGAAAAACAAGAAGAACTCGCCCTAATTATAAAAGAAGCGGCAAATGGTCAAGTCACCCTTGTGTATGGAGCCAAAGACGAAACCCACAACGATGCAATGGTCTTGCAGGAAACTCTTTCACGCCGGCTAAAGAAGTGAGTCGCTAGCGCCTGCCACCAGCAGATTGCGAGGCGCGACACCACGCTGTTCCCCCCGAACACGTCCCCTAGACGAAACTGCAATTCCCGATACGCCAAATCGTGGAAACGACGCGAAGTGCCAAGCAACATCGCTTGGTGTCGCTTGCAATTCGTACACATTTTGGTTAACCATCGTTTTAGCCCTAACAAGATGGCTCGCTGCTCAATAGCGTATCGGACATATAGCGAGCCTCGCAAAGAGGTGCCGCATGCTCGTCCAGCTAAAGTCCATGCTCGAAAAGCTGCTGAACCGCGGCCCCGATAGCTCAATCCGGCTGTATTCCCCAAGCATGGAGCCTTCGGCGTCCGGCCGCTCTCCGTCTCAGCAGCTACAGCCTGAAAAATTGGCGCAGCTTGTGGCTCCAACTCCTGGTCGATCGGGGATCAGTTTTTCCGTCGACCAAGTCGAACCCGCCGCTAAACCTCTGTGGCTTAGCACTCTCGGGGAAGCCTTGGAACTTCGCGCCGGCGCGTCGATCCTCGTTATGCCGGAGCAAGAGCTTCCTGCGCTGGCTATCGAAGGATACGTCCCTCCGAAGTCCAAAGCAGCGCTCGAGCATCCAGCCTATGTACCGCCCATCCGCTCGCTGCGCTCCGGCGTTTCGCTTTCAGACTCCGCATCGTTTCCCAAGGCCTGGGCGGATCAGCGCACGTTCGTTCATCCCCTGATCGAGGCTGTTCACCGCGCTTTCAGCGACCATCGTCCACTGGTTCTTTCCCCGGACGCCATCTGGCTCACCATTCTGCAGGGCTTCGCTCACCACCTGCACCAACACGCCGAGGCGTTTCGTGGCCGGATCGTATCCCATCGCGGAAAGAAAAAACTTAGCGTGCAGACTCGTTCGCTCGAAGCGGGTGACTGGCCGCAGCTCATCTCGCAACTTACGGCGCAGATTCGCGCGAATTCCGATCCGTTCCTTTACGAGACGTTGTCTTGCGAATTCTCCACCACCACTCCCACCATCAAAACCGCCTGCCAAATCGCACTTATGGAAACCTACGAGCGCTACTTTGAATACGTCCTTATGTGTGTCTGTGGCATTCCCAAGGTCACTCTTGAGGGCGCCCCTGAAGACTGGCAGCGCATCCGAGAACGCCTCGAAGTACTTGCGACATTCGACCTTGAATGGTGGACCAGTCGCGTTGCCCCGATCCTCGACCAGTTCGTCTCCACTGCTAAGGGAACTCCGGACCTGGCCTTTTGGCAGGCGATATACAAGCCGCGAGACGCTTACGCAGTCACATTCGCGACTGGCTGGATCGCCGATCTCTTCCCCTATTTGGGCAGACGGTCCTCCATCGGCCGCAATCCGAACCTGGAACGGGAACGAATCGCCTGGCTGCCCCAATCCAACGAAAACAAGAATTTTCCCGGAGTGTCCTTGGAAGCTTTCCCCGCCGGCATTTCCTGCGCCACGGTCACCGTCGCCCATCAGGACGGTTCTAATACCCCCGTCGACCTTCTGGGCGGATTCTTTGGCGTCTCGCAAGCTCCAGAGGATGGCGCGCTCGCCCCGATCATCAGCTGGGCCCTCGTGCAGAAAGACGCTCGCGTCTCTCCTCCCATTCCCAACTTCCAGGATCCCGCCCAACTCGAAGCTCTGATGAAAGAGCAACTTGCGAAGCCCGCGGAAGCCCGCAAAAAAGCGCGTCAAAGCGAAAATTGACTTCCTTTATTTACGAGTCGGCTTTAGCTGACCGCTTATCGCAGAAACTCCCGGAAACGTCGATCCGGCCCTCGGGTCGACCAATGGAACTCCTGTAGCCACTCAAACATAACGATCTGCAGTCTTCCTTCCCATCGAGTGGCCCGCGAAATACGTCGCGCCGCAAAATGTAAATCAATTTTGTCAAAACAATGTAAAGTTGCGCATTCATGCGGAGCGATGAGTGAGCGGCAGCGAACAAAATTCTGGCGCACCAGTAGTGTCCGCGAAACAGCGCATGCGCGCGGACGCGGCCCTGGTGATTTGTACGCTGCTGTGGGGAACCACGTTTGTCATCGTCAAGAATTCGCTCGTCCACGTTTCGGTATTTTTATTTCTGGCGGTGCGCTTCACGCTCGCGGCGCTTTGATGGCTTCGTTTCGTCCGCGCGCGTTGCGCCGCATGGAAAAAGATGAATTGCTCGCCGGCGTGGCGCTGGGATTCTTCATGTTCTGCGGATACGTGTTTCAGACCGCGGGATTGCTGTATACCACTCCGGCGAAATCGGGATTCGTTACCGGCTCGAGCGTGGTGCTGGTTCCGCTGCTGCTGGGGATTTTCTGGGGCAAGAAATTAACCGCGCTGGATTTACGGCGGCGCAATCGCTGCGACGGTTGGCTTGTATTTTCTCACCGTGCCGGAAGAGGGAATCGCGCATTTGAATCGCGGCGATTTGCTGACGTTTGCGGCAGCGGCGTTTTATGCAATGCACATTATTTTGGTCGGCGAATACACTCGCGAACATGGCGCGGCGGCGCTGAGTATTTTGCAAGTTGCGGCATGTGCGTTGCTGGCGTGGTTCGGTGCCGCCGGCGGCAAATCTTTTTGGCTTTGAACCGGCGCGATTCGCGTTCAGCTGGAGAATTATTTCTAGGCATCGCGGTCTGTGCGATTTTCGCAACTGCAGTCGCGTTTTCAATTCAACTTTGGGCTCAGCAGTACACCACATCGAGTCACGCGGCGATTATTTTTACGCTGGAGCCGGTCTTCGCCGTGATCACGTCTTATCTGGTGATCGCCGAGCGGCTCACCGGGCGTTCGATTTTTGGCGCGTTCTTTGTGCTCGCCGGGATCTTCATCGCCGAAATGTTTGGTCCGCCTGCGGCTCCCGAATCGCCAGAACCGGTCTTCGCTGGCCGCATCTACTTCGAGCCGTGGTGGTGGCAGTAAGCCTCCCGAGTTTCGTAGGGGCACGGCATGCCATGCCCGCCGGTTGCCACCAAACCCGCTACGATCCGTTCGCCAACCTTTTGTACCGGCGGAACTCTCCTTGGTGTTGTTGTCGCCGCCGTTAATTCAAAAACCGCGGACGGGCACGGCATGCCGTGCCCCTACGAATAATTCTTCACGTCGACCTGGTCGAACATGGTTGCGGTTGCGGTGTTGGATTTTTTCGTAGGTCGTGATGTGGTGTTCGTGCTTCATGGTGGTGGCGATGTCGTCGAGCCCTTCGAGTAAAACTTCTTTGCGCGATGGGAGGATTTCAAATTTGTAGCTCAGGCCGTAATTGTCGCTGACCGTTTGGTTGGGCAGGTCGATGCTGAGTTGGTAGTCGTTGTGTTTTTCCGCGCGCTGAAATAGTTCTTCGATTTGTGCTTCGCTGAGTTCGGCAGGGAGGATGCCGTTTTTGAAGCAGTTGTTGTAGAAAATATCGGCGTAGCTGGGCGCGAGGATTACGCGGAAGCCGTAGTCGCCGATGGCCCAGGGAGCGTGTTCGCGGCTGGAGCCGCAGCCGAAATTGGCGCGCGTCAGAAGCACGGACGCGCCTTTGTACTGCGGAAAATTCATGATGAATTCCGGATTCGGGTTTCTCGCCCGCGAGATAGCGCCAATCGTAGAACAAGATCCGACCGAATCCCTGACGCGTCAGCGCCTTCAAGAACTGTTTGGGCACCATCTGATCGGTGTCAACGTTGACGCGATCCAGCGGCATGACCAATCCGGTGTGCGTGATAAATGGTTTCATGCTCCTGTGACCTCTTCTTGGACATGTTTCGCGGCGCGCTCAGTCTTCGCTCCCATCGCTAAAAGCACAGCGGAAACAAGACTGGCGAATAAATAAAATTCAACCAATGGCACTGAAACGTGACCGAGGCTCCGGTAAGTCACGAAGAAGAATATGTTCGCTGTGAGTGACACGGAAATGCCGGCTACCAATTTGAACGAAATCTTCGGCGGTTTGGTGCCTGGTGTCCGTTCATCGGAGTTCAGCAGATGTCGAACGGAGTGCACTAAACTTGCGCAGCAGAAGAGAGCGAAGGCGAGAAGTGCTATGCGATACCACACGGGCACATGCTCGGGATAGATTGCGTTTCCTGCCAGCATTATGCTGAGCAGCATCAGAAAAAGCGGCGTGCTAAATAGCCAATGTTCTTGTGTCAATTGTTTAGCCATAGCATCCTCAGGGTTCCCAGCTTAAGGCCGATCAACACAACCGCGAGACTTGCTAGCCCCAGGACAATTTGTAGTTGGCCTCGTGGAACAAAATCAATCGCAAAAAGCCCTGCGAACCCGAGAAGTATGAAGACCTTTGCCGCCCGATGATTCCAGCTCTCGGATCGCCTTTGGAGTTCGATTTCGGCGTCGCGGAAATTAATGCGAAGGCGTTTACCCTCGTGGGTTGCGTCGAGTTGTTGGGCCGTCAGAGGCACGCGGTCTCCAAATCAAGGTCAAAAGCACGGGTCTGAAGACCCGCCGCTACAAAGTCAAATTCAAAGGCGCCCGCCTCAGAAGGCGGCCTCTACAAATTCAAAGCCTTACTCCACCGATTCCAGGGCGAAGTCGCGGACGTCTACGAAGTGGCCGGCTATTGCGGCGGCGGCGGCCATAACTGGGCTGACCAGGTGGGTGCGGCTGTCGCGGCCTTGGCGGCCCTCGAAGTTGCGGTTGCTGGTGCTGGCGCTGCGTTCGTTGGCGGGGAGGACGTCGGCGTTCATGCCGATGCACATGCTGCAGCCGGCGTCTCGCCACTCGAAGCCGGCGGCAGTGAAGATTTTATCTAAACCTTCTTTTTCGGCTTGCGTTTTGATGCCGCGGGAGCCGGGAACTACCAAGGCTTGCTTGATGGATTTGTTGACGTGCTTGCCTTCGACGAAGTGCGCGGCGGCGCGCAGATCGTCGATGCGGGAATTGGTACAGCTGCCGATGAAGACGCGGTCGACGTTGATGTCAACGATCGGCGTGCCGGCTTTCAGTCCCATGTATTGCAGGGCGCGTTCGGTGGCTTTCTGGTCGTTGAGATCCTTGAAGTCGTGCGGATCCGGGACGCGAGCGGTTACGCCGCTGACCATTCCGGGATTGGTGCCCCAGGTAACTTGCGGAGCGATCTGTTCGGCTTGCAGTTCCACGGTGACGTCGAATTTTGCGCCTTCGTCGCTGGGGAGCAGCTTCCAGCGGGCGACGGCTTCGGCAAATTCTTTGCCGCGCGGAACGAAGGGTCGGCCTTCGAGATATTTGAAAGTGGTTTCGTCTGGGGCGACCATTCCGGCGCGGGCGCCGGCTTCCACGGTCATGTTGCAGACGGTCATGCGGCCTTCCATCGACAGTTCGCGGATGGCTTGGCCAGCGTATTCGACAACGTGGGAGGTGCCGCCGCCGATTCCGATTTTCCCGATGATGGCGAGGATGATGTCTTTAGCGGTGACTCCGTGCGGCCGCTTGCCGTTCACCACGATGTGCATGGTTTTGGATTTGGATTGGACGAGAGTCTGCGTGGCGAGAACATGTTCGACTTCGCTGGTGCCAATACCGAAAGCGAGAGTGCCGAACGCGCCGTGCGTGGAGGTGTGACTGTCGCCGCAGACGATGGTTTGTCCGGGCTGGGTGATGCCGAGCTCGGGACCGATGACGTGGACGATGCCTTGATGCTTGCTGTGCATGTCAAACAGACGCACGCCGAATTCTTTGCAATTCTTTTCGAGAGCTTCAAATTGGAGCTTGGCGTCCTGGTCGAGGATGGGCAGGGTGCGGTCGGTGGTGGAAACGGAATGGTCCATGACGGCGAAAGTGAGATCGGGGCGGCGAACTTTGCGGCCTTCGGCGCGGAGCCCGGCAAACGCCTGCGGGGAAGTCCCTTCGTGGATCAGGTGGCGGTCAATGTAGATGATGGAAGGTTGGCCGGCCTGTTCGCGGACGACGTGGCTATCCCAGATTTTTTGATAGAGGGTTTTGGGTGTGTTGGTCATTTTGTCAGTCAGGTTCTCGCGGTGCGGCATTCAAGAAGGATTTTAGCACTCCGTTCGGCGTCCACCAACCAAGGACGGTAAAGAAGCCGCGTTCCGAAATGGGAATACGGAGATTGGAAAATGTGTGCCCCATCCCCTGGGGTGTTTTGCGAAGAGATAGATTCTTAAGGGGTTGGATGGGAGGTTTTTTGAAAGAGATAGATTCTATTGGAGTTAGAGCGGGCAAGGATCGCAGAATGATTTCGTTGGAAATATCGAAGCTACCCCCACCCCGGGGTGTTTTTGGCAAAGAGTGCGCAAGTGACGGAAAGGAATTGGGATAGAAGGAATTACGTTTTAAGAAGAGTGCGCAACGCGTTGAAAAGAAAGGATCGCGTCTTGCGCGGGTTGCGACGTGTGACGAGAGTATGCCGCGAGGAGTGCTGCATTTAGGATGCTTCTGATATGGGTGTTGAAACAGATGACGGTGTTGGCCCATTTCGGGAAAGTGCGAAAGGGAAGACTGGAGTCGAGGCTGATGATTGTTTTGAAGTTCGCTACGGCGAGTTGGCGGAGCCGAATACACGCATGACAGTACCACGCATGTGATGCCTTGTCAATACTTATTACTGTGTGATACTCATTCGAACGGCGAGGACGAGCGGATTTCAGGTCTGGGCGGTATTCGCAGACTGCCTGTCAACGGGGGGATTGCAATTACAATGAGTCGGCTAACTGTGGCTAGGGTGATAAGCGAATATGCGGCGCAGGATGGTATGATCTGCCAGCTAAATTATTCGGCGGTGCCGGATGAACGGAAATAAACTTATCGAGATCGAGCAGGCGATCGGGGAGCTGACGCAGCAGGAGTTGCAAGAGCTGCTGGCGTGGCTGGACGAGTATGCTGGTCCGCAACTGCTGGATCGGCGTATCGAAGCAGACTTGGACGCGGGGCGGCTGGACGAAGCCGTGCAAGAAGCATTGGCCGATGAGAGGCGCGGCTGGGTTCGCCCACTGTGACGCGATGGAACATCGAGCGACTGACGGATTCTGGCGGGCGTATGACAAATTGCCGCTGGTTATCCGGAATCGCGCCGACAAACAGTTTTTGTTACTAAAGACGAATCCGCAACATCCCTCATTGCAATTGAAAAAAGTGGGCCAATCCAAGGCCGAGTCCTTGTGGTCCGCGCGGGTGACGCTGAGCTACCGCGCCTTGGCGCTCAAGCGCGACGATGGGTTTCTTCGGTTCTGGATCGGCGATCACGAGAGATACGACGAGTTCGTCTCGAGTTAACTCCTAAAATGACATCGAGAGAGCTCGAAGCGAAGCTGACGGAGATTTTGGGAAAGCACTATGCCGATATTGTCGTGACTGTGGAAGGCCCTTCTGGAAACGGAGACCCACCTCGCGTGACTTTTGTTACGGAGGCGTTCCGTGGACTGTACCTCCTGCAGCGATATCACAAACTGCTTCATTTGCTTCCCGCTGGGTTTGCGGAAGGCTTTCTTGGCGATTACCGGTGGATTGAACTGGCTCCAGGGGAATCGCAGGAAGATTTGGAGCATCCAGACGAAAGGGTGGTTGGCGAGATTGCGCCGAATATTTTGCGAGTGCTGGAGGGTGTGGGATTCTTTAGCGAGCTCGATGAAATGTTATTCCCGGAGGACCTGAGCAAGCCTGGCAGGTTGTGCCACGGCAATTTTGAAAATGCGAAGAAGATTTTAAACGCAAAGGGATTTGGCCCGGATGAACATTTTGACGTTTTTCACGTTTTGATGGCGCGCGGTGGGTACTGCGACTGCGAGATCCTTTACAACGCGGTGGAGAGTTCCCGGCTGAAAGCGAATTATTGGAAGGCGAAGGCTGAGGGACGAGAAGTGTACGATCCGCATCGTGGGCCGGCGGGTGAATAGCAAGTTTTTAAGTTCGCCTTAGAGATTGTGCGCTTGTTTCCGAGATGTTCGGGTATAGAGCATGCGCAACGGCTATTGCACAGTGCGGAAGGCGTCGAAACTATGCGGGATATGGTGGCTAGAGATTACAAGGTGTTTCTGGAGCCGGATATTGAGTATGGCGGGTATGTGGTGGTGTGTCCGTCGCTGCCGGGGACCTATTCGCAGGGAAAGACCGTGTCCGAATCGCTAGCTAATATTCGAGAAGCGATCGAGTTGACGCTGGAAGACATGGAGAGCCGCGGCGAATCGATCGCCGATCCTGCTGAAGTGCTCGTGGGTAGCGTAGTTATCACGCGATGAATCCTAGATTGCCGGTGGTTCTGGCAAACAACTGATCCGTACGTTAGAACGATTTGGATATGAAGTCGCAAGGCAGAAGGGCAGTCATGTGCGACTGCGCCATGCGAGTGAGCCTCATTGATTGCCTGTAACTGTGCCGATGCACGACGAGATCGCTTTTGGAACGCTCAAGAGGATTCTCCAAGACGCTAAGATCTCGTTCGAACAACTCATTCTTCTTTGTGGTTTCGTGCGAAATCATCGGGTGGGTAGCCGGACCCTACCAAGGCGCCAGCAAAAGCGAAGATGCCGCCCTTAAGGGCGGAGCTACAAAGTCAAGAACACGGCAACGGTTGGCGGCCGCGGGCTGGACTTTGGGACAGTTGAGTACTCGGCACGCGGGCCGACATAAATCCAGGTGGCGGAGGGGGGCCGCGCATACTGGCGGTATGTGAGGTTCATCATGCCGACTATGCGCTTGAGGATTATTTGCGTGGCAGGCGCCGGGATACTGGGTGGTCTGGGCCTTGGCGGTGGGGTTGAGGCGCAGGAAGTTACTGCGGTGTCGAATCGGACGGCGGTGGCAGCTGTGCCGGCCGCTAGTGGGACGGCGGCTGGTGGGACGTCGGCCGGAACACCGAGTGCATCTGCTCCGGTGGACGCGACGGCCTTGCCCAGCGTGAAGGCGATATTGGCTAAGAATGATGAAGTGATGGGCGGAGCCGCGGCGTGGAGTAAAGCTACGACGCGAAAAATGAAAGGGCTGTACCAGACGGAAGACGGCTCAGCATTTTTCTCGATTGAGTATTTGCAGAAGACTCCGGACAAATCGCTGCACAAAATATCGCTGCCCAACGGAATCACGTTGCGCGAAGTGTGCGACGGGCATTCGGCGTGGGTGGAGGATGCGCGGGGAGGCTATCACGAGATTCAAGGCGCGGCGCTGGTGAGCCGGATTCAGCAAGCGCAGTACGCGGACCGCGGCAGGGCGTTTTTGATGGTGGCCACGGGGAAAGTGACTGGGACCGAAAAAATTGGGACACACAACACGTACGTGGTGGAATTTGTGCCGCAGAAGAACGTGGTGTCGCGCATGTATTTTGACGTGGATAGCGGGTACGTGGTGCACACCGAAGATGTGGTGGCTACGCCGGATGGGCCGTACATTGTAAAGCTGGATTTGGATGATTATCGCGCGGTGGATGGGTTGAAGTTTGCGTATCGGATGAAACGGACGGAAAAGGGCGCGGTGCTGAATATTCGGGTGACGCAAGTCAGCTTGAATGTGCCGATTGATGATTCGATGTTTTTGAAGCCGGAGTCCGCGCCGAAGTGAATTGGGAAGTGTTCCGATCGCCGGTTCGCGGCGAGTGATGATAATAATCAGCGTTAGAAGCCACACCTAGAAACAAAACAATCCTTAAAACCAGGTGGTGGATTTGTATTGGCGATAGCTGTCGCCGAAATGCTCTTCCAGGACGCGGGACTCTTTGCGGGCGCGGAATATCTGCAGAGGGATGATGACGGCGAGACCCCAGAGAAACTTTGGTCTGTTGAGGAAGAGGGCCAGCCCAGCCAGCAGGAGTGCCCCGAAAACGTAGACGGGATTGCGAATTTTTGCATAGATGCCGTGGGTGACCAGAGCGGTGGCTTCGGGGCGGATGGAGAAGGAGTTGCCCAGCTGAAAGCGGGCAATGGTGAGGAAGAGCGTGGCAAGTACGGTGATCGATAGCCCGGTCCATTTGAGGATGGTCCAGGGTCCGTTTGCGAATTTACAAAGCAAAAGTGGCAGTCCGAAAAGCGGAACCATGGTGACGAAGGCGGCGCTGGGTTTCATTTGGGTGGCGGCTCCATCTTGCTGCAAAAGACGCAAAATGGGAACACTGAGTGGGGCGTGAAAGGAGACGCGCAGCATTACGCGATGGGGGGAAATTCGGAAACTGCGTCGCCGGGAGCGGGTGAAGCTAGCTGCAGGATCGCGGGGATGAGCTTGTCGTAGAGATCCATTTTGTCCAGGAAGGTGTCGGCACCGAGGGCGCGGGCAAGTTTTTCGCTATTTTGATCGTTGGAAGCCGAAATCGCCAACAGGTGGCCGGCCGGGTGCAGCTGAAATTTCAGGTCCGGAGTGCTGGAACTGGGCGGATTGGGCATATGCAGATCCATTACGACGACGTGCGGTTGCAACTCTTTGGCCTTGCGGATAGCTTCGGGGAAATCGCGGGCTTCGCCTACCAGGTGGAGTTGCGGCTGGCTCGAGAGCAGGCCCCGAATGGACTTGCGGATGATGTCGGAATCGTCTGCTAGTAGAACTTTGACTTGCACGGAAGCTCCTCCAAAAACCCTAACGCAGCGGACATAACCGCGCTGTTACAACTTCGAGGTCAGAGTACCACCGCGCTGGAGAGAGCCAAATGAATTCTCCGATCTAAAAGTTTTGTAGGATGCCCTACGTTCGCGGGACCATCAAACACAACCGCGCACCGTGGCGAACGTGAAGCGCGTCAAAGGAACGGGATCGGCTACCAGCGCATGCGACAATATTCCGAGCGGCGGCCGTAGCGGTCATGCGCGCGAGGATTTTTCATATGGCGGAGGTCGGACCTTTTTCCGAAGTGCGTGGAGCGATTTCCCAGGCTGAGGGTTTAGCGCGACTTGGGCCGATGGATATTGATGACGGTTATGCGCGACTCCCGGAGCGTGAACTGCCCGGGATGTGCCCGAGTGCCGCAGCCGAACTGCTAGCGCTTCCATGGTGGTTGTGGTGGAACGTGCTGAGCCTAGACGCGCCGTTGGTGGCGGTGGCGTGGTTGGCGGTTTTCTCGCGGGAGAGTAGGGTTCGGTTGCCAATCGCAAATTTTGCGGTTCTGGCTCTGGCGGTTTGGATTATCTATACCAGCGACCGATTGCTGGATGGATGGACGGCTAAGAATCGCGGGGTATTACAAGCGCGTCATTTCTTCTGCGAGAAACAGCGAGGGGCGCTGGCGGCGTTGTTGGGAATTGCGGGAGTCACAATTTTTGTTTTGATTGTTCGTGATCTGCCTAGGAGTGAAGTTGCGGCTGGCCTAGCGCTTGGCGGGATCGTGGTTTTGTACATGGCGGGGATTCACGTGTGGCAGGGAACTGGGTTGCGGGACCGGGTGGTACGGAAGAAAGTTGCGGTTATCCTGCCAAAGGAAATTATTTCCGGGGTTGTTTTTGCCTGCGGAACAACTTTGCCTTTGTGGTCGCGGAGATTGAACGCGCCGTGGGAACTGCTGGCGGCGGGAGTGTTTTTCGCCTTGCTATGCTGTTTGAATATTTCAGCGATCGAGTGCTGGGAGACTGGTCGCCGCGATCGGATTTCTGGAGATGGTCGGCGGCATTTTGTGCGCTGGGCTGAGTCGCGGATCAATTGGTTGGCGGGCGGGCTGGCTATCGCGGCGTTTTCCGTGATGACGTCGAGAGGTCTTGGCAACGAGTTTTCTGGAACGCTCCTGGCGGCGGCGCTGGGCGGCGTGTTGCTCCTGATTTTGAATATCCAGCGCAAAAGATTTTCGTCCTCAGAGTTGCGGGTGCTGGCCGACGTCGCGTTGCTGGTTCCGCCGGGGATTTTGCTGCTGCTGCGAGGGTGGGGATGGTGAGTCGAACAGTGGGGATGAACTGCGACGGGATGGCGGCGTACTACGAATTACTGGAGAAGCTATCGTTCGGCGGTCGCCTGGCGCAAAGGCGATCGGCCTATTTGGAGAGGCTCAGTGAAGCACAAAGGGCAATTCTGTGTGGCGATGGGGACGGCCGTTTCCTGGCAGAGCTGTTGCGCGCGAACGAACGGGTGGAAGTGGACTACGTGGAGCTAAGCGAGAAGATGGTGAAGCTGGCGCGACGAAGGATCGCGGCGCTGGGTCCAAAGTTTCTGGCGCGGGTGCGATTTGTGGTGGGAGACGTGCGGAGATTTGAGGGGTGCGCGGGCGGATACGATCTGATTGTTACGCACTTTTTTCTGGATTGTTTTTCGGAAGCGGAGTTGCCTGCAGTGGTGGAGCGAATCGCGACGTGGGGAATGCCTGGCGCGCAGTGGATTGTTTCGGATTTTCAAGAGCAAGAAGCCGGAATCGGACGGGTGTGGACGCGCGCGGTGGTCCGGGCGCTGTATTGGGGATTTTGGCTCATTACCGCACTGCGTGTTAGGCGATTGCCGAATTACAAGGCTGCGCTGACGGGAACCGGAGCGTTTTTGTGTGCGGAAGAAAACAGTCTGGGTGGTCTGCTGCATTCTTCGCTTTGGAAATTCCCCAGCGCTCACTAGCCACGAAGGGTGCAGTGCCGGTGCTAGTATTTGGGAATGAGTTCGACGCTGCCAAACGCCCTCCAGGGTAAGTCGAAAATGTTTTGGGTCGGGATTGCGACGATCGTATTGAGCGTCGCGCCCATCATCCTTTACTCCGCGTTTGGCCCCAAGGATGGGAATCCGATCGGGTTCGGATTATTGATGACTGCCGGCGTTCCCTTGGGAATTTTGTTCTTAGCAATCTCAGGGCGGCGGACGGTAAAAAGGCTCTAACCACAGGCTGGTCCAGTGCGCTTACCGCTGGAGAACACCTTCCCGGGAGACCCATTTTTCCGTGGCGTGCATCGGAGTAGGATAGCCACAGTACGACTGAGGAATGACGGAGCACGGAAGCCAATCGGAGAAGCAAATGTCGATTCCGCTATGTCCGATACACGAAGCGCCGATGGCGCATGACTTTGGTTCGTGGTCGCTGGCGTTGTTGCCGGATGAGGTTGGACCCGGCCCGCTATTCAAGTGCCATAGCGGGCAGTGCGGCTTGCACTGGGCATCGCAACACGAGTATTTCGAACTGCGCGACGGACGACCGAAATACACCAACATGCACTCCACAAAGCGAATGCGCTGCCGCGAAAAAGGGCATGGCTGCTTGTTTGTGGGCGCGATCGACCGCGATGAGAATAAATGGTCCTGGCAGTGCCCGTCTTGCGGCGTGGTGCTGAAGGCCGCGCCGGGAGTTTGGGTAAACCCGCCCGAATATTAGAGCGTTAGCAGCAGGCACCGCAACGCTGGGTCGCGGGAAATTTCGCGATTACATTTTCTGAACAACCACCGTCAACGTGGAATCCTGCACCGTGGCCAGATTTACCTGCGACGGATTCAAACCCATATTGACGTGCCAGAGTTCATGACCAGCACTGTCATGCAACTCGGCATCCAGCGTGAATTGGATGCTGATACCGAGAGCGCTGGGATTGGCAATCAACGCGCAGCTGACCTGACCATTGATGAGCGGCTCGCTACCTTGAAAACTCAACAGTGAAGAAGAAACCGTGTAGGTTAGCGTGCCGGCCACAGCGGTACCGTCCGGATATTTGAAACTTAGAGAGAGTTGCGGACCGGAAGCTCCAGCGGTGACTTCGATCGCGTCAATTTTGGCATCACCCACCACGTTGTCCAATTCGATGGAAACCTGGCCGTTCTTAACGGTGATGTCGGAACCTTTAATCAGCGCGGCGTCCGGTCCGGCTTCCGCGAAAACGTCCAGATCGGTAAAGATTGGCACGCCCTGCATCTTGACATTGAATACGCGTGCGCCCTTCCGCATGTCCGGCGCCCAAGCTTCCGCAAAATAAAGGTTGACGTGGTAGACGCCGTCGGGAACCGGGAAGGAATAAATCAATCCGGAGCTGGAGGTCGGATTCAGACGAGCGTGTTGATACAGCCCCTGGTCCACGGTTCCGGCAATGACCGCGGACGGGACCTGACTCACCGAGCCGTGATTGTATCCAAAATCAGCCTTCCACAATTGGCCTTTGGAATCCGTGAAACTTCCAGCGCCACATTTGACGCGAATCGGCAAAGGCGTCTGGGCGCTTAGCGGCAGCGCTGCGAAAAATAATAGCGATATGATTGCGAAAACTTTGTACACGAATCTTTTCCCCCGAGGTGGAATTCTGTATTTTTTTCTCGCGCATGGAAACAGTGACGATGGGGGAGGGGGCCTCTCGCGGTTCCACGAAGGCAGAGTAAGAAGTTCGCGATGCGGAAACAATTGTCCAGAAGGATGGAAAAGGGGCGTCGATTGGTACAGGGTACAAACTGTACCGAGTCCGGTAACTGTGGCGATAGCGCGATCAGCGATACGCGGCAGATCACCAACTACAGAGAGTCCTCGGAGAAGCTTAACTCGACTGTTCGGCGGTCAGGGATTCCTGTGGCATCGGCGCAGGGCGGCCCCTCCATGAATGCCAGAGAGCCACCAGAGAGACCGCGGTTAACAATGCCAGCACTGGATCGAGCGGGTGCCGAAGGCGCAGCGAGACGTGCGTAATGTAGTAGACGATCGGAAAAAACAGGGGCGCCGCTGCCAATGGGAAAGCAAAGATACTGTGGCGGCGATATAGGACGACAATTCCGGCGACGGCGCCGAGGAACAAAATTCCGTTATACAAAAAAATAATCCGAACGGGCCACTCGTCGGTGTTCATAAAATCCGCTACGGGAGTTTTGGTGCAAAACCAGGTAGTGATCAGCCGGTCGCGGAAGAGCTGCAGCTCTAACTGTGGATGGCTGCGAATAAAGTCCGTGGCTCTGCGCCATTTGTCAGCCATATAGGCTGTCTCGCCAAGCTGAGTGTACTGGCGGACTTCGCCGAACTGAGTGATGCGAGCCATGGGACTGCCGCCGTGGGGATCGAAGATGCTGTTGTTGCCGCTCCAGAATTCAAAGCTGAAGTTGGAGCGGAGCGGAATCAGTTTGTGGAATTGCAGATAGTTCCGCACGGTCCATGGAGCGCAGTAGAGGATAGCGATGGCTGCGGCGAGGACCGGGAGTCGCCATCCGCGTTTGGAGCGCAACTCCGCGACTGGCGTGGCGATGTGAACCTGCGGAGCGCGCACCTCGGGAGCGCCAAGAGGGGATTCCCGTTGGCGCAACAGGCGATAAGCGGACCAGCCGAGCCAGGGCAGAAATAGCGCACCCAGCGAGGCGTTGGTCATCAATGCGAAACCCCACAGCGCGCCATAACCGCACCACGCGCGACCGGAACGCGAGTCCGCGATATACAGCGTGAACCACAGAAGCAACGCTGAGAGCAAAACGGCCAGTGAGGTATCCCAGATCCACTCGAAGGGAATCATGATCGCGGTAGGGAGGAGCGCCCAAAACCACGCAGCGGCGCTGGCTACCGCACGTCCACCAACGCGCTTTCCAATATAAAAAATCGGAACGCAGGTGGCGGAAGAGAAAAGGATATTGAGGGTAACCGCGGCGCTGAAGGCCGCCAGATTTAGCGGTCCGAAAATGTGGAAGATGCCCGCGAGCAGCAGCGGATAGACCGGAACGAGCCACGCCGTCGGCCCGGTATTGTTGCGAAATGGCGAACTGAAACCCTGCCCGCTGGAAAGCGCCAGGGCAATGTTCCCGGTTTCCTGGGCAAAGGGAACGGTGGCGAGAATTTCGTGCGGGATTTTGCGTTGCTGGGTCCACGCGAACGTCGTGCGGGCCACCGCGGCAGCGGCGACGATAAACGCGAGCGAGGTCAAGACCGCCAGCAATCTGAATTTTAGGCGCAAGATAGCGATCTCATTAAAGTGAGGGAATGAGAATAGCACCAAATATTTTTACTAAGTATTTGGGATAAGGGTCCGGAGTGGGGAACACATGGCGTCCAATCCCGCGCGAATAATTCGCGCGAAATTACCCTCGCGGTGAAAGAGTCTTCCCCGGAAATCTCGCTAACACAGAAAACGGCTGGCAGAGATGCTCTGCCAGCCGCGATAGTCCTTGAGTTGTTCACAGCAAGCTATTGCTGCTGAGTTTACCGGTGTCCACCGCCGCCGTGACCGCCACCACCACCGTGGAATCCGCCACCGCCGCCATGAAAGCTGCTGCCGCCACCGCCGTGGAATCCGCCGCTGCTGTTAGCGTGGAAGTTGCCGCCGCCGTGGAAACTGGAACCGCCGCGGGCCATATTGCCGCCGCGATTATAAGGAGTCGGCCGGTTGCCGCCGTTTACGGGACGGCCATAGTAATTGCCATGCCCGCCGTAGTAGCCGCGGCCACCATACCAACCGTGACCGTAGCCGCCGTAATAGCCGCCACCGTGGTAGCCCCAGCCGTGGAACCAAGGACCGGCGCCGATGAAGAGTCCGCCGACGAAGTAGCTGGGACCGTAGTAGCCGTAAGGAGCGCAGGCGTACGGAGCGTAACCATAGTAGCCGTAGGTGCATACCGGCGCTGCGCCGTAATAGCCGCCCACTGGACCGACGCCGACGCCCACTGAGAATTGAGCATTGGCGTGAGAAGGCGCGAGTAAGCTAAATCCAAGACAAATGCCAATTACCGCTAAATATTTTAGATAACGCATTTTGTGGCCTCCCGGCAGACTCGCCATTTGGAACGCGATCTGCTGGTTCCGGGCTCCCCGTTGGCCAATTCCCAATCGGTGTGCCCACACCTATTAAAACCATATCCGGCAATAAAGTTGCAAGGCGGCTTTTCGCTCTTGCCGGGCAATGCACCGGACCCGCACCACTCCTTGCATCTTGTTGTATCCGCTGGTCATGGCGTTTGCTGGGTCTCTCCACCTAACTATTGGATGGCGCAGAACCCCTGTGGATACCTTTTCAGGACTGGGATATACTCCGCCCGCATTCCAGCCTGGGAGGGAAATGATGCGGAAATACATTGCAGAAGTGGTAGGAACATTTGTTTTGGTGTTCGGTGGCGTGGGTAGCGCCGTACTGGCGGGTAGCCACATAGGATTTGTGGGCATTTCTTTTGCGTTCGGAATTTCGTTGCTGGCCATGGTGTATACGATTGGGCCGATTTCCGGTTGCCACATTAATCCGGCGGTGACGCTGGGGGTTTTACTGGCCAAGAAGATCGGCGCGAAGGACGCCGTGGTTTACGTGATTGCCCAGGTGGTTGGGGCGATTATCGCGGCAGCACTGATTGTGTTCGTCGCTAGCCATGTTCCAGCTGGCTATCACCCCGCGGAGCAAGGACTGGGAGCCAACGGATTTGGCCTGCATTCACCGGGCGGCTTCGACATGGCCGCTGCGTTCGTGACCGAAGTGATTTTGACGATGTTTCTGGTGCTGACCGTTCTGGGTTCCACTGATGTGAAAGCGCCGGTGGGATTTGCGGGCTTGGCGATCGGACTGGTGCTGGTGTTGATTCACCTGGTCGGAATTCCCATCGACAATTTGTCTGTAAATCCGGCGCGCAGTATCGGGCCGGCGATTTTTGTGGGCGGCTGGGCGTTGCAGCAATTGTGGTTATTTATTGTGGCGCCGCTGGTGGGTGCGCTTGTCGCTGCCGGTGTGTATGGAGCGATTCGTCTGCCGGATGTGGTCATCACTACGCCACAAGCGGAGCGGGCGCTCGCGAGCCAGCAAGCGGAACGGGGAAAATAGACGCCGATCAGACCGCGGGTCGGATCGCGTCTTAGTCAACCTACCAAGGGGCACGAGGTATCGTGCCCCTTTTCGTTTTTCGAGGTACCGAGCCGTTACGACTCTTTGAGTTTCAGTTTGCCTGCGGATTTATTTTCTTCCAGGAAGGCCCGCAGATCGGCTGAGATATCCAGCAAACGGACCCATTGTTCGTAATACAGCGTGACGGGGAAGCGGCCGAGGCCGTAGACGCTGACGCCGCCTTTTTCTCCGACACGAAATTCCAAGGCTCCGCTGCGTTTGGCGGGCGATTGCTTCTTTAGTTCCTCGAGTTGCGCTTTTAGTTCTTCGTAAGATGGTTCAGCCATGACGTCCCTCCGGCGAAATCCCTATGAGCTTACATCGAAACCCAAAGCGCGTTAAGAGGCCGGGCCCGTTGCGCAACGCGGAGGCTAAACTGGAATAAAACTGCGCGGCGCAATAGTATGTGGTTTGTCTGAGCGCTGGTTTGCAAAAAAATCCAAGATCCCATCGGAGTCCATGGCATTAGTGAAAACACTTTTGGGCAAAATCGTGCGGTGGCCGCTTTCGTTGATCTCGCCAGAGCGGGAGGTGCGCGTTTTGCGCGGGCAGTTGCGCGGAATGAAGTGGATCAAAGGCGCCGGCCCCAACGCCTACTGGGTGGGAACGTACGAAGTACGGCGAATGCGCACGTTCGAGAGAGCCATTGTTCCCGGAGCGGTGGTCTACGACGTCGGCGCAAACGTGGGCATTTATTCGCTGGTGGCTAGTGTGACCAGCGGGCCGAGCGGAATGGTGTACGCGTTCGAACCGTTGGAGCGCAATTTGCGGTACCTGCGCAGCCATGTGGCGATGAACCATCTGCGGAATTGTCAGATTATCGAGAAGGCGATGTGCGATCGGGAAGGAACGCTGGCCTTTGCGACGGCCGAGGTATCGTCTTCCATGGCGCATCTTTCACCTGAGGGAGAAATCGTGGTGCCCACCACAACTCTGGATGTCTGCGTGTATGGCGAAGAGCGGATGCGCCCTCCGGATGTGATGAAAATCGATGTGGAGGGCGCGGAACTGGCCGTTTTGCGAGGGGCCGAGCGCACCATCACGGAATTTCGCCCGAAGATTTTTTTGGAAATTCACGGGACGCAATTGCATGCGGACTGCCGGGATTTGCTGCTGGCAAAGGGATATGAGGTTGAAGAAGGATACGGAGAGTTGACGGCGACACCTCGCGACGTTGGTGCAGCGGTGAATCGCACCGCGACGGCGTAGTCGACCACTGATTCCATCACGCAGATGAAGCTCTACTAGAGCGCCGAACCTCCGGCGATCGACGGAACCAGCAGAACACGATCGCCCTCTTTTAGCGGAGACGCTTCGCCGCCGAGAAAGCGGATGTCTTCATCGTTGAGATAGATATTCAGGAATTGGCGGATCTGGCCGGAGTCGTCGCGGACATGGCGCGAGAGCTCCGGGAAACGCGTAGTGAGTTCGGTGAGCGCGGCGGCTACCGTGCTGGCACTACAATCGATCTTTGGCGCGCCTTCGGTGAAACGGCGGAAAGCTGTGGGGATTTCAATGATTACGGGCATTCGTCAGGCTCCTTTGGCGCCGGCTGGTACGGCGAGTTGTTGATCGAGCAGCGCTTCGAAGGCTTCGAGGCGCGGGGGAATCGGTTCGGATAGCGGATATTCGGCGACTAAGGCATCAGTGGTTTTCAGCCCGTTGCCGGTGATGGAGACAACCGTGATTTCATCGCGGCGGATTCTTCCTTGCGCGAGAAGTTTTTCAGTGACGCCGGCGGTTACGCCGCCGGCGGTTTCCGCGAAGATGCCTTCGGTTTCGGCGAGTTGTTGGATGGCGCTGACAATTTCCGGATCGGAGATATCTTCGGCCCAGCCGCCGCTCTCGCGGATGAGTTTCATGGCGTAAGGACCGTCGGCGGGATTGCCAATAGCCAGCGAGCGCGCGATGGTTTGCGGCTTTTGCGGCTCGAAGCGGGCTAGATTGCGTTTCACGCCGTCGCTAATTGGGGAACAACCGGTGGCTTGCGCGCCGAAGAACTTTACTGGCTTGGCTTCTACCCAGCCCAGCGTTACAAGTTCGCGAAACGCTTTGGCGATTTTTCCGATCAGCGAGCCGCCAGCCATCGGAACTACTACGTTGTCCGGCAAGCGCCATCCGAGTTGTTCGGCGATTTCGAAGCCGTGGGTCTTGGAGCCTTCCGCGTAATAGGGGCGGAGATTTACGTTTACCAAGCCCCAGTGAAAGCGGTCGGCGATTTGCGCGCAGAGGCGATTGACCTGATCGTAGTTGCCTTCGATGCGTACGATGCGCGCGCCATAGACGGCGGTGTTCAAGACTTTCGCGGCTTCGAGGTCCGCGGGAATGAAGACGCAGGCCTCGAATCCCTGCTGGGCGGATTGTGCGGCGACGGCGTTGGCGAGATTGCCGGTGGAGGAGCATCCCACAGTTTGAAACTCGAAGCGGCGCGCGGCAGCCAGCGCCACGGCTACGACGCGGTCTTTAAACGAAAGAGTGGGGAAGCAGACGGCGTCATTCTTGAAATACAGATTGCCGATGCCCCACCGCTTGGCGAGATGTTGCGAGCGCACCAGCGGGGTGCCGCCGACGGCGTTGGGCGGCGTGAAATCGTCCGCGAGAGGCAGCAACTCCTTATACCGCCACATATCGAACGGGCGGCTCGCCAGAGTTTCGCGGCGGGCGATCTTCTTTATTTCGTCATAGTCGAAAGAGACTTCCAGGGAGGAAAAACAATCGTCGCAGAACGAGCGCGGAGCGTTGCCCCAGGTCTTGCCGCATTCCCGACAGCGTAATTGATAACGTTCAGCCATACATTCCCCTTACTTAATCGCAAAATGAGGTGGCTTTAGGGCGAAAAGGAGGGGTGTAAATAAAAAACCCTCCGTGCCAAAGTGCTCGGAGGGGATCTCAGAAAATTCTCTCTGGGAAACTCTACAGCCTTTTAGCAGTTTTTTACGTGGAGCAAGTTGCCCTAAATCGCCACGTGAATGCCGCAACAGCAGCTCTTTATTTATGCTTGAGGATTCCCCGTTTGTCAACAGTGAATTGCCGGAGCCGGAATTGCCGTCCTGCCAGAAGCCATAGTAGAGTTGCCGCCCGAAGCTTATTATGTGGCTTCCTGGAGCGAATCCCGTGCGTCCTTTTACCTTCTTCCGGTTACTTCTGATCTTGAGTCTATTTCCCGGCCTGTTGTTAGCGCAGGACGCTCCACGCATTGCCAAGAAGGACGGACGATTCGCTTTGATCGTCGACGGCAAGCCGTATTTGATGCTCGGCGCGCAACTCAACAATTCCAGCTCGTGGGCCTCGGCAATGCCGAAGGTGTGGCCGGCGCTGGAAGCCATGCATGTAAACACCGTGGAAGCGCCGGTCTATTGGGAACAGATGGAGCCGGAGAAGGGCAAGTTTGACTTCACGAATGTGGACTTGCTCTTGGCTGGGGCTCGGGAACACAAGCTGCATTTGGTGCTGCTGTGGTTCGGAACCTGGAAGAATGGGCAAGCGCACTACGTGCCGGAATGGGTGAAAAGCGATTTAAAGAAATATCCCCGCGAGATCAGCGCCTACGGCAAGGTTCTCGACGTGCTTTCGCCACACTCAGCGAATAATCTGGACGCGGACAAGAGCGCCTTCGCCGCGCTAATGCGCCACGTGAAAGAAGCGGACGCCGCTCAACACACGGTGCTAATGATTCAAGTAGAGAACGAATCCGGCGCGATCGGAACTGTGCGCGATCACTCGGCGGCGGGCCAAAAAGAATTCGACGGCCCAGTGCCCCCGACGCTGACCGCGGCGCTGCACGTCAGCAACGGTACCTGGAAGGAAATATTTGGCGCGGACGCCGATGAGCGATTCGCGGCCTACAGCACCTCGCGGTACATCAATGAGGTGGCGGCGGCTGGCAAAGCGCAGTACGACATTCCGATGTACTGCAACGTGTGGCTGACGTATCCGGTGCACGCGCTGGAGAATCGCGACCACGGCAGCCCCGGCCAGGAATATCCCAGCGGAGGGCCGCAACAGGGCAATATCGCCATTTGGAAAGCTGCCGCGCCGGCCGTCGATATTCTGGCTCCGGATTATTACTCCGACGACATGGCTTTCTACCGCGACGTGATTGCCGCCTATTCGCGCAACGATAATCCACTCTTGATACCGGAAACCGGTCTAATCCAAAACTTTGGCAGATATTTTTTCTATGCGTTGGGCCATGGTGCCATCGGATTTTCACCCTTCGGACTGGATTACACCGGGTATACGCTGAGTGAAGAAAAATTGCCTTCGTGGCTTTCCGACAATTACGTATTGCTGTCGCCGATCGCGCGGCAGGTAGCGGAGTTGAATTTCGCCGGTAACCTGCAAACCGCGGTGGAGGAGAAGGGTTCCCCACGACAGAAGCTGCACTTTGGTGATGTCGAGGCGGTGGTGTCGTTCGGCTTTCCGCAGCGCGATGGGGAACAGCCCCCGGGGACCGCGGATGGTCAGGGGCGCGTGCTCGTCGGACAGCTCGGACCTACGGAGTTTCTGGTAACGGGATTCGATGCCAGCGTGAGTTTTCAAATGGCGCAAAATCTAACCGGCTCCGCCGCAAACCAACAACTCGAAATTCTGCGCGCCGACGAAGGCACGTACAAAAATAATGTGTGGCAAACAAACAGCATCTGGAATGGCGATCAGACCGATCGCGGTTTGCGATTCATGGCCCACAATACCGAAGTGGTGCGGATTCGCCTGCACACCATCCCGTTGAACGAACAGCCCGACAAAAATCGGAATTGATTCTTGCTCAATCTGAATGTGTTCGCCGCGCATCGCATTCCCGGCAGGCGTTACTCGTAGCGAAGAGCTACTAACGGATCTACGTGAGACGCGCGGCGAGCTGGTAGCCAGCAAGCTACGAGTCCCGTCGCCAGTAGGAGTAGCGGGACGGCGGTAAGCGTCCAGGGATCGTAGGCCGAGACGCCCCAAAGTTGGGTGGCGATCACACGGCCGATGGCTAGGCTTGCGATCGTGCCAATGACTACCCCGATTCCGATCAGTCGAAGCCCCATCTTAATCACCATGCCGAGAACCTGGGTGCCTTGCGCGCCCAGCGCCATGCGGATGCCAATTTCCTGGGTGCGGCGGGCGGTGGTGTAGGCCAGAACGCTATAGACGCCGACCGTTACCAGAATCAACCCGATGGAGCTGAAAATCGTCATCAGCAGGAACCCGAAGCGCGGACCGGCGTACGAAAATTGACGGATGTAGCCTTCTAGCGTGCCGGTGAATGTGATGGCCACGTTGGAGTCGGTGGCCCAGATTTCGTGGCGTAGTGCGTCCAACAGGGTGAGCGGCTCCTGCGTGGTGCGGACGATCACGCCGCGAAATGCCGAGCCGGTAACGGTGTAGGGCACCCAAATTTCCGGCTGCGGAGGATCTTGTAAGCCGCGATTCTTGGCATCTACCACGGTGCCGATGATTTCGAATGTGGGGTCAGGGACTTTGTCCTCAAAGTCGGCCAGCTGCGCGATGCGGACCTGTCGACCGATGGCACTCTCGTTCGGCAAATATTTTTTAATGAAAGTCTGATTCACCACCGCGACTTTGCGGGCGCTGTTCACTTCTGATTCGTTAAAGTTGCGGCCGTCGAGCATTTGGATTTTCAGCACGTTAAAATAACTTTCGCTGCAGAGCTGAAACATGGCCTCGGACTTTTCTGGCAATACTTTTCCGCTGATGGTAATTTCCGAGTCGATGCCGCCATAGGGTGGTAGTGCGCTGATTTCCGTCGCGTCCACTACTCCGGGCAAGGCTTTAATCCGCTGCAGCAAGGGCCGGTAAAAGCCGGAAAGCTGGTCCGCGGTTTTATAGCGGTCGACCGGCAAAGGAATTCTGGCGACCAGTAAATGATCCGGCTGCAGACCGAGATGGACTTCGCGCAATGCCACGAAGCTGCGCATGAGCAACCCAGCAGCCACTAGCAGCGTCAGGGACAGGGCCACTTCCATCACCACTAACGTGTCGCGGAGTCTGCCGTGACGCGCACCGCTGGTGCTCTTGCCGCTATCTCGCAGCGGTTGGTTTAAGTCTTTGCGCGCGGCGGTCAGCGCCGGGACTAATCCGAAAATCAGCGCCGTGAGCATGGATACGGCGAGCGTGAATCCCAAGACTGGCAGATTTAACCGGATTACCGACTCGGCCGGAATAATATCTTGCGGCATCAGCGCCACCAGAAATTTCAGTCCGCCCCAAGCCAGTAGCGCGCCGAGCGCCGCCCCGCCCAACGCCAACACCAGGCTCTCTACTAATAACTGGCGAATCAAGCGCCAGCGGCTAGCGCCAATCGCGGACCGAATCGCGAACTCTTTTTCGCGGGCTGTGGCTCGCGCCAGCAACAGGTTAGCGACATTGCCGCAGCCGATCAGCAATAGCAGGGATACGGCAGCCAAAACGATGTACAGGGTAGTGCGGAATTTTCCTACCACCAGATCGGTGAGCGATTGTATTTCTACCGTGAAATATTTCGGGTATTGCTTGGGATATTTCTTAGCGAGCTGTGTGGCGATGACCGTCATGTCCGCGGCGGCCTGTTTTTCGGATACGCCTGGCTTCAGGTGCCCCAAGAAAAACCAGAATCGCGGGAAGGCTCCGCCGACTTCCGGGGGAACGTCGGCGTGACTGGGCTTTTGCGGAATCCAAATATCAGCGTCGCCCCAGCCGAATCGCGGAGGCATGATGCCGATAAGCGTGCGCGCGGTACCGTTCATAATCACCGACGTGTTAAGAATTTTCGGATCGGCACCGAACTTGGCCACCCAGACCTTGTAACGCAATACAAATACCGGTGGCGCCCCAGGTTCGTAGTCGGCCGGCTGCATCACGCGGCCCAGCAGCGCAGGCATGCCAAGAAATTCAAACGTGCCGGGCGTAACGTAATTGCCTTGCAGCATTTCTGTGCCTTCACCGGAGCGGTACAGAATGTCCACACTATCGTTGCCGATTACCCGGTCAAACGAATGGTTCTGCTCGATATAGTCCAGGAATTCGGGGCCACTGTAGCCGGCGCGGCCGCCGGGTTCGCTTCGCTCGGTGTCGTGGATTTGCACCGACATCAAGCGCTGGGCGTCGGTGTACGGGAAGGGTTCCATCAGGATATTTTCGAGCACGCTGAAAATGGCGGTAGACGAACCTATGCCTAAGGCCAGCGTCAGAACCGCAACTATCGCGAATCCTGGCGATTTTCGCAGGTTGCGGAGCGCGTAGCGAATGTCCTGGGCTAAAGTTTGCATGCGACACCTCGGGGAGCGCGGGACAGCTGACATGCACCCGGCGCACGTCGGCCAAAGACCCGGCCAAGGCTGCGTCAAACACAGATACGCAATCGCCCGTTATTTGTTCGACGAGGGCCGCAGGAATTTGTCGCGAACTATTTGCCCTGGGCGGACGGGTACTTCAGTGCGCGGATTTGTCTAGGAGTTGCTGCAGGTACTGCTTCCAGTTGATCGCCCAAGTATGCGTGCCGTGTCCGTGGGTAGTCTCGCTGATCGGCAACAGGATGAAGGTACCGTTCTTCAGCAGCGGACTCTCTTTCTGCGCGATACCCAATTCCGGTGGATTGATGAAATCGTCCGCGGAATTAATCCACATTACTGGCACGGTTATTTTCGCCAGCTGCGGCGAAGGATCATAGTTCCGCGAAGCGTTCACTTGATAGAGCAAGTCGTTGGCGTCCAGGGTCTCGGCGCGTTTCTCCATGTCTTCCGTGTATTTGTCTGCGGCCTCGCGCGTCGGCAGATTTTTCTGCATCAGCAGCGGCGCGCTGCCCGCGATAACCAGAATATCTTGCGCATTTTGCAAGCCGGCCTTCGGTTCTTCTTTGTATTCGCCTTTCGCCCACGCCGGATCATCGCGAATGGCATCCATCATCATTTTCCGCCACATCCGGTTGCGGCCGGCGATTTGCACCGGCAAGCAGGCCATGGGCATCAACGCGTCCATAAAATCCGGATAGGTTTCGCCCCACACGAACGCGTGCATGCAACCCATGGAGGTGCCAAAAATCAACCGTAGATGGTCGATGCCCAGTCCCTTGGTGACCAGCAAATACTGTGCCGCGACCATGTCGTCGTAATCGTAGGACGGAAATTTGGCGTGCAATCCGTCGCTGGGCTTGGATGACTTCCCGTGACCGATGCCATCCGGAAGAATGATGAAGTAGCGCGTAATGTCTAGCGGTTGGCCGGGACCGTACAATTCATCCGCAAACGGCGCAGATAGAAATGCCGACCCCGCGCCGCCAGTTCCGTGCAGGATTAGCACAGCGTTCTTCGCGCGCCCTTGCGCGTCCTTTTCCAGCTTGCCCAGCGTCCGGTAATGTAGCCGCAGATCAGGTAGCTGTTCGCCGGATTTAAACTTGAAATCGTGCGCGATATAGTCGCTCTCCGTGGCGGCATATTTCGGCGGAGTCTGCGCCAGCGCCGCACCGGCGATAAGCAGCGTGCTGCAGAGCAGGGAAGTTATGCGTCCGAATAAAGACATCCTCAGTCACCTCGGTCAGGTTGGGTTCGCAGGCGAATTTAGCACACTCGTAGGACTTCGACGGGTCGCGCGCTGCCGGGGCCGAGCCTCTCTATCTCGCAACTTTAATGTCCGCCAACGGAGAATTTGGTTATGCTGGGCAGGATTAGCTCGCCGGGGAACAACTCTAAGCGGTCGGTTCTAAAAGCAGAGGCGATCCCCCATAGACTGGGGCAGAAAAACTAGTAACCGGTCCTAGTATAAATGCGTTACAACACATTTACGGGTTCTTGCGTCCAAGCACTACAGGCAGCAAGGAAGTAACCGAACCCGGCCATGTGGACCATATCTTGTGGACAGTATCTTACAAGGCGATTTTCGCGCGACACAGGATTGACTCAGCAACCGGGCGGATTTGGGAGTGTTATAATCGAAGGAACCGGGAATGTGGTCCCATCACGAACAGGAGCCTAATATGGGCGAGCAGGTAAAAGATTTGGTAGGTTGGGCGCGCAGGCGCAAAATGTTAACCGGGATTTTCCTGGTCGTCACATTGGCGGCCGGAATTCTGATCGGTTCGGTAGTCTCCGGACGTACCTCCGCGATGAAGGCTCTAACCTTCGCGGGTACCTCGGCGACGCCGTTGGCAGTACCGGACCCCATTCCGTCTCCCAGTTCCTTTTCGGGGATCGTGAATCGCGTGGAACCGGCGGTGGTGAATATTGCCACCACTCAAGTAATGGATCGCAAACAGGCCTCGCGTGGCGGAGCAGGCAAAGGTCATCACGCGCAACCGAACGATGACCAGGACGGCCAAGATCCCATGCAAGACTTCTTTGACCGCTTCTTCCAGGGTCAAGGCGGCGGCCAAGCGGCTCCTCCACAAGCGGAACGCAGCCTCGGCTCCGGCGTAATCGTCGACAAGCGCGGCTACATCCTGACCAATAACCACGTCGTCGATCAGGCCACCAAAATTCAAGTACAGCTGAATGGCGAAACCCAAAAGTTCACCGCCAAATTGATCGGTGTCGACGAAGACACGGATCTGGCTGTGATCAAAATTGACGCTGGCAAAGATCTGCCGGTAGCCAAGCTGGGCAACTCAGACGGCGTGCAAGTCGGCGACTGGGTTCTCGCGATTGGCAGCCCCTTCGGGCTGCAAGCCACCGTCACTGCGGGAATCATCAGCGCCAAAGACCGCGGCGGCATCGGCCGGCAATTTCAGAAGTTCATCCAGACCGACGCAGCGATCAATCCGGGCAATTCCGGCGGTCCGCTCGTGGACTTGGCCGGTGAAGTGGTCGGAATTAATACCGCAATTATTACCGGCAGCCGCGGCTACGAAGGTGTGGGCTTCGCCCTCCCCAGCACCACCGCCATCAACGTCTATAACCAGATTATCGCGCAAGGCCGGGTCACCCGTGGCTCGATCGGCGTCAGCTTCCAGGAAGATCTGGGCACCAACGCCATCACCCTGAAAGAACTCGGCGCGCCTTACGGCGTCGTGATCGAAGGCGTGGAACCCGGCAGTCCGGCGGAAAAAGCCGGCCTTAAGGGCGGCGACGTCATCACCGGAGTCAACGGCACACCGGTTAAGAGCGGCAACGATCTGGTCAACCCGATCGCCATGGCTCCCATCGGCAGCAAAGTGAAACTGGATTACGTGCGCGACCGCTCGCAGAAGGAAACCACCGCAACGGTTGAAGACCGCACTCGCGTGTTCCCCAATACTGCGGGCCGGATGGGCGAACAGCCGGGTGAGCAAGCTCCTCCGGAGTTTGGTCTGCACGTGGAAGATCTAACCCCCCAACTGTCGAAAAAAATCGGTCTGGACGGCGTCAAAGGTGTCGTGGTTTCGGACATCGATCCTGCCAGCTTCGCCGACGACCTCGGCTTCGGCCGCGGCGACGTGGTCGCGGAAGTAAACCGCCAGAGCGTCACCAACGTCGAAGAGTATAAAAAAGCCATCGCTCAGCTGAAGCCCGGCAGCAACGTAGTATTCAAGGTGCTTCGCAAGGCTGACGCGGACCGCGTACTGACCGTCTTCCTCCCGGGTATTGTGCCGGCGGAAAACCAGAAGTAATTTTGTAAACCCAGCGCGAGGAATTTCCCACAGAATAAGGGAGATTCCTCGCTGCTGTTTTTACGTGCAGGATTTGCGTGCAAGGCTTGGCGAAGTCGTGCGAAGATTGCCGGGAATTTCTTTTTTAGCGATGACCTTCAAAACGCTGCCAACGGCGCTGTTGCTCCTCGGGACGTTGGGTTTCACTGCGTGCGGCAGCTACGCGGCCGCGCAAGCCACGCAAAACGCCGCCACGCCACCATCGACAAAACATAAAGCCAGTAGTGGTTCGAAATCTGGTTCGACTACGAAATCGTCGGGGACCACGAAAACAACTTCAGCAGGGAAGTCCACGAACGGAACTTCGACGAAATCGGCCAGCAGTCAATCAAGCGCTGGTAAATCAGGGAGCAGTAAATCTCCTAGCGGCACCAAGTCCGCCAGCGCAAAATCCTCCAGTGGAAAAACTACGAGCGGCAAATCCGGCAAACACAGCAATAAATCGTCGAGCAGTCACGCCCCGGGTCAAAGAGCCCCAACTCCCGAACGCATCACCGAAATTCAGCAAGCCCTGGCGAAAAATGGCGCGCTAAGCGCCGAACCATCCGGCAAATGGGACGACAGCACGGTCGAAGGCATGCGCAAATTCCAAGCCGCCCACGGCCTAAACCCATCGGGCAAGCTAGACGCCCTAACGCTGCGCCAGCTTGGCCTAGGCTCCGCGACCGCCGGCCTAGCCGCCCCTTCGCCCTCAGTAAAAACCTCCTCGGCCTCCGCGCTACCCGCCGACATGCAGCCCCAATAGTGCCCGCAGCCTTGGTTTATGTAGGCGCCGGACTTTAGTGCAGAGTGCCAGGACATCCTTTACACGGGTTGCCAGGACATCCTTTACACTTCTGGAATTCGCCTTTTATTCGATTTTATTCTCCGATGCGCCGGCGGAGGACGCCCGTAGGGCGGCCGGAGCAGGGGCATCGGCGCTGTCGCGTGCCACCACCAACGCATGCGTGGTGCCCCGCGCAAGATCGATTTCGCGAATGTACATGTGCCGATAGCTAACCAGCAGCTTACCGTCGAAACGCTCCACGCGTACCAACCGTCCGGCCAGCGCTTCGCATACGAACCAGGCCCGTCCCGCTTCGGCGATCGCCCCGTTGGCATTCACCCGTCGCAATGCGCTGCCCGCGGGATATTCCCACGCCCACGGCTCTTGCTGATAACTTCGCGGACTCGCGTAGTAGCGCTCCTGCGGGCGTTGCATGCCCAGCGCTTCGTGCGGACGCCGCGTGTTGTAAATATTCTGAAATTCCGCCACCGCCGCCGGCCACTCCGCAAACGTTTGCGGCACCCCGCGATGCCGCAGCGCTTCGCCCAACGTGCGATTCAGCCGCTCCACCTTGCCTTGCGTCTGCGGATGCGCCACCCGGCCATACAACAGCCGAATGCCTTGCTCGATTAGCCGCACCGACAGCCACGTCAGGCCCCAGCCATTGGCCGTGGCCCACCACAGCGAGCCATGATCCATCAGCATGGCTTGCGGTACTCCGTAGGTGCGGAAACTGTTTACGATACAGGGATAGGCTTGCTCCATCGTCAACTTGGGCAGCGCATACACGCCCACCGCGTAGCGGCTGCAATCATCCTCAATGCACAGCGCGTGGCACTCCCCATCGAGCAACGGATATTTTCCCTTGGTGTCCATCTGCCAGAGTTCGTTCGGTGTACCGCGCGCGAAACGCTGCGGCGCCGCGCCATGCACCGCGCGACGCACCAACTGGTGCCGTTCGAGGATGCGATGAATAGTGCGCACCGGTAGCGTTAGCTGCTGCTCGTCGCGCAAAATTACGCGTAACTTCTTAGCGCCCCAGCCGTCTTGTTCGCGCGCGGCAATCACCCGCTCTTCGATCGCCGGCGCGGTGCGCGCCGGACTATTTTGCGGCCGGCGACTGCGCTCCACCACTGCGCTCAAGCGACCCGTCGCCAAATACCGCCGTCGCCACAAATATCCGGTGGGGCGCGAAATGCCAAATTCCTGACACAACGCCGTCATCTGCTCTTTACCCTCCACCGCCCGCACCACAAACCGTATCCGTTGTCCGTCCACCGCCACCCTGTTCCAAGGCATGGTCTTCGGCCTCCCACGCCGAAAACTCTAACCCCAGCTGTAAAGGATGTCCTGGCACCCACTGTAAAGGATGTCCTGGCACCGTACACTTTAGTCCGGCCTAATATTTGGTTCGGTCCCTTCATCCGCGAACCACCGCCTGTGTAGCGGCCGCCTTCTGAGGCGGTCGCCTTGCTGTTGCCACGCCCTACCGTTCCCGTCAGCGCGCTCCCGTCCACTCTTCTCTGTGTACTCTGCGCCTCTGCGAACTCTGCGTTAAATCTTTTGCCTTTTCCGCCCCCAAGTCCGCCCAACAAAAAAGCACCGACCGCAAAATCGCGATCGGTGCTTCTGCTTTCGATAGCACAGGTTTCAACCTGTGTGCATTTCTTCAATCAAGCCCCACAGAATAAATTCTGTGCTACTAAATCAATCCGCCTGCGATTGCAACACTTCGCCCGGCAACCGCACAATCGTCGGACGCACATTGCCATCCGCATTCTGCGCATACGTGCGCGGAGCATCAAAGCTCCGAGCGCGTTCCCGATGCTGCCCCGGACGCCGTGAATCGCCACCGCGAGGACCAAAGCTGCGCCGAGGGGAATCGTGCCGCGGTTCGCTGCGATGCACATCCGGCCGCACAAACGGTGGTCGTGCTCCGCCATTCGGCGAAGTCGCCGCGTGCGAAGTAGGATTGCTCATGTTCGGAGGCGCCGCCGAGCCGTCATTGGCCAGCAAACGCTCCATCTTGATCCCCAGCTGCCGTTCCATATGGAAAATCTCCGAGCGCTGCTCCCGTGAAAACATCGTGGAAGCTACGCCCTTACCGCCGTTGCGCCCAGTACGGCCCACGCGGTGAATGAAATTTTCCGCCACGTCCGGCAAATCGTAATTGATGACGTGCGCGATGTCCTGCACGTGAATGCCGCGCGACGCCAAATCGGTCGCCACCAGCACTTTAACGCGGCCCTGTTGGAAACCCGCGAGCGCGGCCATGCGCTGCGATTGCGAACGGTCCCCGTGGATCATCGACGCCGAAATTCCGTCCCGATTCAAACCCTTGCAAATACGTTCCGTCCCGCGCTTGGTGCGCGCGAAAACCAGTACGCGTCCAGTCTCTTTGCTGAGCAAGCGGTGCAGCAGTTCATGCTTGCGATCGGTGGCCACTTCAAACGCCTGCATCCGAACATTCTCGGAGGGCTTCAACGTGGAGCCAAACGCCAGGCGAACCGGCGTGCGGAGATAATCCTTAACCAAATGCGCGACGCTGGCTTCCATCGTGGCCGAGAAGCACATCGTCTGGCGCTCTTTAGGCAAAATCGAAGCGATACGCTTTAGCGCGGGTAGAAAACCCATGTCCAGCATGCGGTCCGCTTCATCCAGGACCAGAATGCTGAGGGTGCGGAAATTAACCAGTTTGCGCTCGAGGAAATCTTCGAGCCGCCCCGGAGTAGCTACGATCAGCCGGGCGCCCTTGCGGATGGCTTGCAATTGTGCGCCTTCCGAAAGTCCGCCCACCACCGCCGCCGCTTGCGTCAGCTGTTTGCCGCGCAACGTGTTATAGACCTCGACGACTTGTACCGCGAGTTCGCGCGTGGGCACCAGCACGAGTGCTCCAACCCCCGGCGTGGTCTGCTTCAATAGCTTTTCCATCACGGGAATCATGAAGGCTAGCGTCTTACCGGTTCCGGTTTGCGCCGTGGCCAGAACATCTTTGCCTTCGAGCGCTACCGGAATCGCTCCGGCCTGCACCGGCGTCGGCGTAACGAATTTCATCGCCGCCAGGCGTTCCTTCATATAAGGGGAAATCACTGAATCTGAAAAACTTAACATTTCACAACTTTCTTGCTGGCGGCATGCCGGCGCACACACGGAGTTCCGAGGGCGCTCGGCACGTTGTGCCAGGCTCATTTAGATTACGCGTATGTACGTACGGAGAAGACTTGCAGGCGGGAATCTCAGATTACGGCAGCTACTGCACCAGAGGGACCGCTCAACACAACCGAAGTAATAAGCGCAAAACTACAATACCACAGGTTATCCACAAATGCATCAATTTTTTCGTGAGTACCCTAATCGTTAACTTGGATGATTCTCTTCCAAATAATTGCTAGCACTGAGTGAGCGGACTCCCATCGCCGAATCACGATGCCGCCCTTACAAGATGTTCAATTGGATACCAAGACGCAATGGGACGGACAGAGGGATCCTGCTCGCCCTAAAATCGTAAGATGAACGCGGCCGATTTCTTGAAGCAATTTCTAACTTATTCGCTTTGGAGCTTGGAGGCTACAGTAGCCCTTCCACCATTTCTGATCATCTCCATCTGCGCAGTGACGAGCTTGGCTCTGGCCTTCTCTCGGCAGAAGCCCCTGCAGAACGTTCTCTGGAAAAGATCGCACTGGCTAGTGTTCACGCAGCTGTTATTTTTTCCCGCGGTCATCGCCCTTGGCGTTCTCTATCCGGCACGAGGACCAAGTTTTTATACGAAAGCTTCCCCTGCGGAGCACGTTGCGGATGCAATTTTTTGGCTATCCATCTTGCTTGCTGCTTTCTGGATTTACAGGATGAGAGGTTTCAGGTGGTTTGCGTGCAGTCTGGTTCTGACGCTCGAGGTAGTTTTGCTTGGAGCATTCGCTATTTCTGGGATGGCCCTAAGTGGCGATTGGCTCTGACGAAGATATTTACGCAACTCGAGCCATTCGGGGGCGCAACTCTTGAGGGCATCGCGTCACCCTTTCCGGTTAACGTTGAATCTCAACCAATAACACCCAGGCATCCAGCATAGCCGCCACAAACGAAAAGACTGTAGTCGCTACCAGCCAGTAGAGCCCCCCGCCACGCACCAGCAAAAGTGAAACCCCGCAAATTACCAGCGGCAGCGCAGAAGCCTGCGCCAAAACCGAATGCAGCAGCTTGTGCACGAAAGTCGTGTACGGATTCCGTCTGGACGCCTTGGTCTGCCAAAACGTGATCATCAGCCAGACCACCGCGCCAAGAATCGTCAACGCCCATCCCAGTCCCCGCAGCGACAGTTCCGGCACCAAACAGAGCGTGCAAGCCAGCAGCACTCCCGTAAGCGTAGCCAGCGCCTTGGCCGAACGCGACGCCAGCAGCGGGTTCGCCACAATCTTCGTCAGATTGATCGAAATCGCGACGAATAACAGTCCGGTAAGCGCCGCGGATGCTCCCACTTCCGCCGAAAAGAAATTCGCCCATCTCGCCAGGTTGTATCCCAAATCGGAACTCACGCTACCTCCCAAAGTTTTGCCGTTCCGTCGATTTTGCTTGACATTCCAGTGCCTCCCTGGTAATATACCTCTTGTAGAAAACTACGTGCCAACGCATTAGTGGACTTTCCCAGAGAGTTTTCCCCAGATTCCCCGTAACTCCTTTGCAAACAGCTAGACCTTGTAAGCCGTTCAGAATGAACACTTGCGAAATCGTATCAAAACAAAGGACTTTATTCTCTTTAGAATGAACACTTACAAAAATCCCCTAGGGGGGTGTGTGGCACAGCCAATCCTGGCTGTGGACCTGGAGCCGAGCTGAATCCCAGAACCTTCGCCCACCGCTGCCTCCGCCACCATCGGTTTGACCCTTTTTCTCGCTGGCAGTAAACTCTACTCTCCACGTTGTTGCGGTTCGCGTTGGATCCCGCACAGGTTACGCCGGAACACGACCGGCTTCGGTACGAATGTCAGGAGGAAGTATGGCTACGATTGCTGCGCCCAGAGTTTACAAAAATTTCATCAACGGTGAATGGGTCGAACCCAAGGGCGGCCACACATACGACAATCGCAACCCCGCCAACACCGATGAACTGGTCGGCATGTTCGTCTCTTCCGGTCAGGCAGACATTGACGCCGCTGTAGACGCCGCCACCGAAGCCTACAAAACCTGGCGTCTGGTCCCAGCCCCCAAGCGCGCAGAAATTCTCTATCGCGCCGCCGAGCTACTCCTGCAACGCAAGGAAGAGTTGTCCAAGGATATGACCCGCGAAATGGGCAAAGTCCTGGCGGAAACTCGCGGTGACGTCCAGGAAGCCATCGACATGACCTATTACATGGCCGGCGAAGGCCGCCGCCTGTTCGGCCAGACCACGCCCTCTGAGTTGCCCAACAAATTCGCCATGAGCATCCGCCAATCCATCGGCGTGTGCGGCATGATCACCCCTTGGAATTTTCCAATGGCGATCCCGTCGTGGAAAATGATGCCCGCGCTGGTCTCCGGCAATACCATCGTGCATCAAGCCGGCGGAAGATACTCCGCTGTCGACCTACCACTTGGTCCAGATCCTCACCGAAGCAGGGCTGCCGCGCGGCGTTGTGAATCTTGGTCAGCGGCGACGGACCAAACGCCGGCGCACCACTCTCCAAGCACAAGAAAGTTCCAGTCATCAGCTTCACCGGTTCCACCGCGGTCGGCCGCATCATTGCCGAAGCTGGCGCGCCAGACTTCAAACACGTCAGCCTGGAAATGGGCGGCAAGAACATCATCATCGTGATGGACGACGCCAATCTCGATCTCGCGGTCGATGGCGCAGTCTGGGGCGGCTTTGGCACCACCGGCCAACGCTGCACCGCCGCCAGTCGCGTCGCCGTACACAAGAGCGTCTATCCCGAATTCATCAAGCGCTTTGTGGAACGCGTGAAAGTCGCTGAAGGTCGGCAACGGCCTCGACTCGGACATCGAAATGGGTCCCTGCATTAACGAGCAGCAATTGCAGACGGTGATGTCCTACGTAGAAATCGGCAAAAACGAAGGCGCGAAACTTCTCACTGGCGGCAATCGCCTCGAGACCGGCGCGCACGCCAAAGGCTGGTTCCACGCCCCGACGGTCTTCGGTGATTGCTCCGCGAAAATGCGCGTAGCCCAGGAAGAAATCTTTGGACCGGTCGTCTCGGTAATCCCCATCGGCAGCTTCGACGAAGCCATCGAAGTCGCCAACGGTGTGCCGTACGGACTGTCCGCCTCGATCTACACCAAGAACGTGAACCAGGCCTTCACCGCGATGCGCGATCTCTACACCGGCATCGTCTACGTCAACGCCCCAACCATCGGCGCCGAAACCCACTTGCCCTTTGGCGGCACCAAGCAAACCGGCAACGGTCACCGCGAAGCCGCCGTCTCGGCCATCGATTTCTTCACCGAGTGGAAAACACTCTACATCGACTACTCCGACCGCCTGCAACGCGCGCAAATCGATAACGCCGATTGACAACGCGGTGAGTGCGGTGATTCACAGCGCGACGCACTGAATGACGTCTAATGGCCCAGCCGCCACCGAGTAGCAGCCAACGAAGATTGGTTGTCGCGAGCTGTTTTTTCATTCCGATTTTTCTTTATTTTGCGGCTCTGCAAAAAGGACTCCCGGTGCCATCTGCGAAGGTGATGATTCCGCTCGGAATCAGTTATTCGGTTCTTGGCTACCTTTCCGCCAACGCACTCCTGGCCTGGATGGATCGGAAATGGCCTGATTAATCTCTGCGCTTAAGCGAATTGACGATATTTGACAGGCTTTCTACAATATTAATGTAGAGGTTTGCGGGCACTCTAACTTTCGCAGATGGAGCTGTCATGAGGGCTTATGTGAACGTTGCTGCGAAGCTCACACTGAAACCATGACCAACCCAATGTCCTCGAGGCTGTGCCATTTTTCGGCGTTTCGGACATGCAAGCCTCGCTGAGTTTTACGTCGACGGCTTGGGCTTTAACGTGGCTTTAAAGTGGGAGCCTCGAGGGCAGCATTCGCTGGTGCCGGCTGCAACTCGGCGGCGCCGGACTGATGCTGCAGGATTTTCTCCAAGGATGGCAGCGTCCGTCCGCCGGAAGGGAAACTCGGAGTCGGCGTGAACATTTGCTTTCAGTGTAAGGATGCTCTGGCGATTTATCGCCAGGTGGTAGAGCGTGGATTGCAGCCTAAAGAGCCGTTCGTCGGCAATGGGCTCTGGGTGACAGGGCTGACCGATCCTGACGGCTACCGCATCGAGTTTGCGAGCCCCACGGACGTGCCCGAGGAAACGACACTCTCAGAATGGCTGGCTTCGGCACCCGAATAACTGCTCCGCATTTTGCGGCGCATTTCTTGGACAGAATCCAAAGAGAGTTTAAACACTTTGCAGCGAGAGACAGGGAAGAAGCGCTTACGCGTTGCTATCATCTAATTTAGTAGCGTTAGCACATCGCGGAGACACGGAGTAAAGTGCTTGTTATGAGGACTGCCGCGCTGCAGGAACGGCGGAACCGCCAGATTCTGGCGGACATCGTGCGCACGTACATCGAGACGGGCGAACCGGTATCCTCGCGCGCGATTTCCAACGCTTTGAGGAGCTTTTGAGCACCGCGACGATTCGCAACGTGATGGCGGACTTGGAAGACGGCGGGTTGCTGTACCAGCCGCACACTTCGGCCGGACGCGTTCCGACCGCCGCGGCGTACCGGTTCTTTGCGTCGGAGATTGCTTCGCAGGCGACCATCACCGTGAACGACCGCGACTGGATCACCCGGGAATTTGCCGGGGCGAAAACCTCTTCGGAAATTACCGAACGGGCCGGACACGTACTCGCAGAAGTCTCGAACGGCCTGGGCATCATCGTTTCGCAGCCGCTCGGGAAAACCGTCCTGGAACACACGCGCATGTATCTGTTGCCGGACGGCCGCGTGGTGGTGGTGCTGATTTCTCCCGGCGGAAATACGCGAGACAAGATTCTGCGTCCGATACGCATCTTTACCCAGCCAGAGCTGGATGCTACGGCAGACTTTTTGAACCGCCACTATTCAGGTTGGACGCTGGAAGCGATTCGCACGGATTTGTTGCAGAAACTAGCTAGCGAGCGCGAACGTTACGAGAGTTTGGTTTCGGGCGCGCTGACGCTGTGCGACCCGGTGATGCTGGGGGATGAAGTTTCGGTCCAATTACACGTGGAGGGCACCGCGCAAATCGTGGGCAACGCGGAATTTGCGAACCAGGCGCAGCTGCGCGACGTGCTCTCGGCGATTGAGGAGAAGCATCGGCTGGTTACCATGCTGAACGCTTGCATAGAGACTCCGGAACCAGTGCACGTGCAGATTGGCGTGAAAGAGTTTTCGCAGTCTGGCGAGAATTTGGCGGTGATCAGCGCGCCGTACATGCGTAACGATGAGGTGCAGGGTTCGCTTGGCGTGCTGGGTCCTACGCGCATGCATTACGAACGGGCGATGACCGCGGTGGCCTACGTGGCACAATTGTTCAGCGAGGCCCTCAGTAAGCCGGATTAGCGGGAGCGGTTCCCGTTGCAGTATGGCGGGAAAAACCGAACCAGCGATTTACGGGCACGGCGTGGCGGCAGAAAGCAGATTCCTCGCTTCGCTCGGAATGACAAGTTGAGCGCGGTGCGACTCGAGTGAGAGGGGCAATTCCTCGCTGCGCTCGGAATGACAGTCATTACATCTTTAGCAAAGGGAGTTGTACAGTGGGCGTCATCAATTGGAACGAAAAAAATCCTCCGAACGAAGCGGAAGGCATGGACCAAGACAGCAAGGAATCCACCGGAGAAGCGGGGAAGGCCGAAGCGGAAATCGCCAAACTGGCGACCGAGCTCGAAGATACGCGGCAAACTCTGTTGCGCCGTCAGGCGGACTTCGATAATTACCGCAAGCGCATCGAGCGCGAACGCGGCGAAGATTCCAAACGCACTACCGCACGTTTGATCGAGGCGCTGCTGCCGATTATCGATAGCTTTGAGCAGGCACTGGCCTCGCATCGTGAGCCGGAATACGCGAATTATCAAAAGGGATTTGAGCTGATCTACAAGCAGCTGGTGGAAAACGTCACTAAGCTGGGAGCCGAACGCGTCGATCCTCTGGGCAAGCCGTTCGATCCGCATACGCATCAGGCTATGGACCGCACGGAAACGCAGGAATACGCTGACGGGACCATTCTGCAAGTTTTCCAGCCCGGCTATGTGTTTCACGGACGCGTGTTGCGTCCTGCAATGGTGCGTGTAGCGGTGCATCCTTCCGGCGCATCGAAGGAAGCAGGGAATTAAAAAATGCATGACGTAAAGAAGTAATGAAGCAAAGAAGCGGTGTGGCTAAGTTTTGCGGTGCTTTGTTTGGAATTTTGGTGACTCTGTTGTTGGGTGCACAGACCCCCTGACGGGGGCAAGCTGAAGTCTGTGCTACATAAAGGCGAAAAAGGGTCGGAGATCGATGAGTCGAGGGAAACAGCAACGCGATTATTATGAAGTGCTGAGCGTGACGCGCACCGCGCAGATTGAAGAGATCAAGGCCAGCTATCGCAAAGCGGCGCTGAAGTATCATCCGGATCGTAATCCAGAAAATAAAGAAGAAGCGGATGTGCTGTTCCGCGAATGCACGGAAGCTTACAGCGTGCTCAGCGATCCGCAGAAGCGCCAGATTTACGATCAATACGGCCACGCGGGACTATCGAGCGCCGGGGGCACGGGTGGCTTCGATGGCACCGTGTTCCAGGATTTCCACGATATTTTTGGAGATTTCTTCGGCTTCGAGGATCTCTTCGGCGGGCGGCGTGGCGGACGTACCCGGGCCCAGCGTGGCTCGGATTTGCGTTACGACATGACGCTGACGTTTGAAGAAGCGTCGGCCGGCGTCACCACCAAAATCAAATTGCCGCGCCAGGAATTCTGCGAAACCTGCAACGGCACCGGAGCAAAAAAGGGAACTGGCGCGCAATCCTGCCAGGCCTGCGGCGGCCGCGGACAGCTGGCGTACCAGCAGGGATTTTTCACCATCACGCGCACGTGCCCGAATTGCCAAGGCGCGGGGCAAATCATCAAAGAGCGCTGCCCGGATTGCCGCGGGCAAGGGCGCATCGAACGGGAACGCACGATTGAGCTGCGCATTCCTCCCGGCGTGGACACCGGCACACGGCTGCGCGTCACGGGCGAAGGCGAACCCGGCCCGAATGGCGGACCGACCGGCGATCTCTACGTGGTCCTGGACGTAAAGGAGCACCCTTTCTTCGAGCGGCGCGGCGCCGATCTGTATTGCACGATTCCGTTGAGCATCGTGCAAGCCTCGCTGGGAACGGAACTAGCTGTTCCGGGGCTGGCCGGCGAAGAGCGCCTGAAGATTCCCGAAGGCACGCAAAGTGGCGCAGTCTTTAGAGTAAAGGGCAAGGGCTTAGCCGACCCACGCGGCGGCGGCAAAGGCGATCTCTACTATCACGTCCGTGTCCTGACTCCGACCAAGCTCACCCGCGAGCAACGCAAACTAGTCGAACAACTTGGCTCCACGCTAAAAGTAGAAAACAAGCCCGCCGAGCGCGGCTCGTCCCTCTTCGACAAAGTAAAAGATATATTCGGGTAGATGCAGTCTGCGCGCGCGACAAGCTGGAGGGACTGGTCGAGGGCTCGAGTGGCCAGACGACCCGCGTTCACAGCGTGACGCGATCATGAGGAATAATCTATCGCTTCCGGACAAAACTAAAATGATTGCGCACATCTCCGCATGGATCATACTTTGTGTTGGCGCATTGACGATCCCGCCAACTTGCTCTCCGCAGGAAGCTCGTAATAGAGACTGGGCGAAATATTACCCACTGGCAAAAGGAAATGTCTGGAGATATTCAGTCACTGGTAATTCCCCAAACGCCGGGCGAAAGTCCACTACTTGGAGAGTTCTAAATACTTCGAGCGACTCGAATGGGGAAATCTTTGCGGTTTGGTCTAGTCCCGCCGACGCAGACGATTCCGGGATGCAATTGCAGTACGCCTCCGACGGAGTGCGGGAATTGAGTGACAACTTCTATGTCCTCAAGTTCCCTTTGCGGAAAGGCGCTTCGTGGGGCCCAGAAAATCGTCTCAGGGCCTTTACAGTTCTCAATGAGGGCGACTCCTGCAAGATTGGCGAATTAAGCTTCTCGCTCTGCGCGGTAGTCCAAGATGATGATCACCAGGCGAAGCTAAGGACCGTTACGACGTATGCCTTCGGTGTGGGTCCGATACAATATCGATACTTCAGAGAAATCGATCGTGAATTTGAGCCGCACCCGACACAAGTCTTGAATCTAGCCTCGTATTCGGTAAAGGATTCGCCGGCAAAGCATTGAGTGGGTGTGTGCACGACTTTCGCCGTAACCGAGGTGCGGTGCCTACCCCGCATTCGCCTGCCGATGCAGGCGTTCGGCATGTAGTACTATTCCGCGACAAAATATTTTGAGAAACGGTGGTCATCGCGGACTTCTAACGCGTCACGCGGCGGCAGAATTTCTTCAGTCTCCCAGCATTCGGAGAAAAACGTGAGTCAGGCTGACAACGCCAAAAGCATAAACGCGAACGAAAGCGCTGCCGCAGCCGGCGCCCGTAGCGAATTTGATTTTGGCTATTACGGCTGGAGAGTGGTGCTGGCGGCGTGTTTTGGCGTGATGGCCGGGTTTGGGTCGCTGTTCGTCTACACGTTCGCGGTTTTTGTGAAGCCGTTGAGCGCACAGTTTGGATGGAACCGCGAAGCGATCTCGCTCGGCTTCGGACTTGCGGCCATCACGGTGGGTTTGTTCTCCCCGCTGCTGGGCCGATGGATCGACCGCTTCGGTCCGCGCCGCATCATCCTGCCGTGCATGGCGGTGTTCGGCTGCGGAATCGCTTCGCTGGCGCTGCTGCACTCGGGAATCTGGCAATTCTACGGGACCTGCATCGTGATTGGGCTGGTCGGCAACGGCGCCGGCCATCTGGCGTATTCGCGCTCGATCTCCACATGGTTTCAGCAGCGCCTGGGATTGGCGTTGGCCTTCGTAATGGTCGGCGCGGGCCTGGGGGCCATGATCCTGCCGCTGGTGGCGCAAACGATCGTCAGCCAGTACGGCTGGCGAAGCGCCTACGCGGCACTGGGCGTTCTTGCGCTGCTGCTGGGATTGCCGCTCAGCTGGCGCTATATCGGTGAACGCGGCCAGGTTCGAGAACAAACTGCGCCGGTCGAGCATTCTGGGTTGACGTGGCAACAAGGGCTGCGCACATTTTCCTTCTGGATCATCGTGGCGTTGCTGTTTGTCAGCTCGATCAGCATGAACGGGGCAATTACCCATCTCTCCGCGCTGCTGACCGATCGCGGCATCACGCCAAAAGAGGCGGCTTTGTGCGCTTCCGTGCTGGGCGGTTCCAGCGTACTGGGCCGGATCGCCGTGGGCTGGCTGCTGGACCGTTTTTTCGGTGCGCGGGTGGCGCTGGCGGTGAACTTAATTACCGCGGCGGGCATTTTTCTACTGGCGCGCGCAGCCAGCTTTCCCGCCGGCTGCGTTGCCGCGGCGCTAATTGGAATTGGAGCCGGCGGGGAAGCGGCCATCACTCCCTACTTGCTGACCCGCTATTTCGGATTGCGCGCGTTTTCCACGCTATACGGTCTTACCTGGACGTTTTACGCCGCGGCCGGGGCCATCGGACCGGTGATCTTGGGCCGGGCGTTCGATTCCACCGGGTCTTACTCCGCGCTGCTGGTGCTGCTGGCCGCGGTTTTGGCGGTGGCGGCGGCGATGAATTTGTTCCTGCCAAAGTATCCCCACGAAGCAGATACCGGCCTTTGATGTACACGCTCGCTAGCGACGCCTCACACTGGGCGAAAATTACGCATGCCATCGCGAGTTAAACGGAGTATTTTCCCAAGATGACCTGTTCGAGACTGATATTCAAAATAGCAACGCTTGTGACGCTATTCTTCGTTTGTGCGCATTCCGCCTACGCGGCGGAAAATATTACGCCGGTGCTTTTGGCGGTGCAGGACGCGCCGCTGCCGTTTGTCGGCTCTGATACGCGGACGCATCTGGTTTATGAGTTGTGGATGCAGAATTTTTCGAGTGGCGGCGTCAACGTGGAGCAGGTGGAAGTTCTGGGAGCGGGCGGCGCCGTGTTGCAAACGCTATCCGCGGCACAGATTGCGACGCGGCTGCAACCGATGGGATTCCGCGAACCCAGCGGAAAAATCGCGGCAAGCGCGGGGGCGTTGCTGTTCATTCACATAATTTTGCCGGAAGGGGCAGCGGCTCCCCGGCTGCTTGCGCATCGGGTAAAAATACACGCCGACGCCGCGCCTCCCGGAATGCAGGAAATTACCGAAATCGGAGGAGAGACGCCTCTCGATCCGCACCCGGTGGTGCATGTTGGACCGCCGCTGCGCGGGGGGAACTATATCTCCGCGGATTCCTGCTGCGATTCCAGCCGGCACATGCGAGCCGCGATGCCGGTAAACGGCCAAGTATGGCTGGGGCAGCGCTTTGCCGTCGACTGGGAGCAACTCGATGCCGAGGGGCGGATTTATCACGGGCCGGCGGCGGATGTGAAGAGCTACACAATTTACGGGAAAGAAATTTTAGCCGTGGCGGATGCCACGGTGGCTGGCGTCATTGACGGTCTGCCGAACCAAGTGCCGGGGAAATATCCCACGAATATTACGCTCGAGCAGGCGGATGGAAATTCGGTGGTTCTCGACCTCGGCGGTAAACGTTACGCATTGTATGCGCACATGCAGCCGGGAAGCGTGAAAGTCCACCAGGGCGATACCGTGAAACGCGGACAAGTGCTGGGACTGGTGGGCAATTCGGGGAATAGCATCGCTCCGCATCTGCATTTTCATGTGATGAGTACGCCGACTCCGCTGGCGGCGAACGGATTGCCTTACGAGATTGATAGTTTTCAGATTACCGGCATCTCGCCGGGAACGGCGGCGTTTGATACCGCGGAAGAGAAGGGCACGCCGCTGGCGATTAAAGCGGTTACGCCTCCGAGGCCGGTGACGAACGCGTTACCGCTGGATCAGTTGATCATTGCGTTTGAGCCGTAGAGACCAGCCAGGAATTGGTGCACGGAGGGCCAAAGCAGATGAAGTCCGTGCTTTGTTTCAAGGAAGATTTGTGACCGATCTAGACGTTTACATGTGCAAAACGTGCGGCCAATCCCATGCGGGACTGCCGTTCAGTTTTGCGGCATCCTATCCAGACATGATTGCGAACATCACGCCGGGGGAACGCGACATACGCGCTGTGGTCGCTTCTGATCAATGCGTTTTGGATTCCAAGTGGTTCTTTGTGCGCGGTTTGGTGGAAATCCCGATAATCGGGAAGAGCGAACCATTTTTGTGGGGGCTATGGGCGGCTGTTCTCGAACACGTATATGACGAAATGTCGGACTGCTGGGAACTCAAAGGCAGGGAGAACAGCCGCGGTCCGTACAAGGGCAGGCTTGCCAACGCTCTGTCAGATTATCCCGGAACTCTAAATTTAAAGCTCAGCATCGCCCTACAGGCCGTGGGCTGCCGACCCTTATTTACGATTGAAGATGCGGACCATCCCCTGGGACGGCAGCAGCGAGTTGGAATTACGCAGCGCGAAGCAAATGAGATTGCGACATTGCTCCTTCACGGGGAAGGGCGCGGTTTAGGGCATTCGTGATTACGTCGAGCCGGATTTAGCAGTACAAAACTTTGGGTGTAGCCAAACGAGGGTACGTTGCGACGCAGATTTTTTGTTGAACAATTTGATGGCACGAAGGCAGTAATGGAAGGTGAGACCGCGCACCACCTCGGTCGCGTGTTGCGCGCGCAGGTCGGGCAGCAATACGAACTGAGCGACGGCCAACGTGTCTTTCTGGGACGCATCGAGCTGGCTACTCGTGATCGCATCGAGTTTCTGCTTGAAGAACAGCTTCCTGCGCCCAGGGCGACGCTCGAGGTTACTTTGTTGCTGGCGGTTGTGAAATTTGATGCGTTTGAGTGGGCGATCGAAAAAGCGACGGAGCTGGGGGTTGGCACGATTGTGCCACTGGCCGCCGCGCGGAGCGAAAAAGGGTTGTTGGCGGCAGCGGAAAAGCGGGCTGAGCGTTGGCGGAAGATTTTGATGGAAGCGTCGCAGCAATCGCGGCGGGTGAGTGTTCCTCAGTTGGAAGTAGTCGCGAAATCGGAGCAGGCTTTCGCGTCGTACTCGAGCGGTGTCCGGCTCATCTTATCGGAGCTGGCTACCGCGCAGCCGTTACGCAGCCTGCTGGCGGGGCAGAGCAGCGAGAATGCAGTGATGGCTATCGGTCCTGAGGGCGGATGGACGGAAGCGGAATTTGCCGCCGCCAATCGCGCCGGCTTTCGGGAAGCTTCGCTGGGAAAGCTCATCCTGCGGACTGAAACTGCAGTTATCGCCTCCCTGGCCTCAATTAACTTCGCTCTCAACCGGGATTGACCCGGCGCGAGGGTTAGCTTACCTGTACCTCTGAACTCTGCATCTTGCGTCCCAATTGCGTCGACAAAAAGGCGACAATTAAGCGCATCGCTCCGGCTGGAGGCAACGAAAAGCACCATTTTTTGAATCCAACTTCAAAGCAGCGAAATGCCGTTGGCAATGTTGCGCCAGCGCGTTTTCGTCAGGCCCCAAAACGCAAAACGAATCTGGCGCAGCCCGCGACGGGCATGCTATAAATACGAGGCGGCCCCATGCAGAGCACGAACGAGAACCAACTCGCGGAAGTCACCGTGCCAGAGACCCCCTCATCGTCGTCGTGTTCGCGCGGCACGGAAGCTGCCAGCTCCGTAGAGCCTTCGCCAGTTCGTTCGATACCTGAATCTTCCAATGCAAATTCTTTGCGCAATGAAGTTCGCGTGTGGACCCGCGACCTTTTGATTGCGATCGGCCTGGCGCTGGTCATTATTGTTTTTCTGTATCAGCCGGTGAAGGTGGAAGGCACCAGCATGGCGCCGCTACTTTCCGACCAGGAGCGGATTTTTATCAACAAGTTTGTCTATCGTTTCGCGTCCATCGAACGCGGAGATGTGGTCGTCTTCTGGTATCCTTTAGATCGTTCCAAAAGTTTTATCAAGCGGGTGATCGGCCTGCCCGGCGACACGCTGGAGATGCGCCAAGGCACGCTGTACGTGAATGGCAACGCTGTCCCGGAGCCGTACGTGCCGCTGCGCTACGAAGACTTCAGCAATTTTGGTCCGGTGCAGGTGCCCAAAGATAGTTACTTTGTGATGGGCGACCACCGCATCAGCTCCAACGATTCGCGGGTGTTTGGCGCGGTGGAAAATAAGTTTATTTACGGGCGCGCGGTATTCGCCTATTGGCCAGTGGACCATTTCGGGTCGCTGGCGATAACGGACGCGCAATCCAAATGATCGCTCTTAATTTGTTTCGGTACGGAGGCTCCGCTGAACGAAGTTCAACACCGACCCGCGATTCTCGCGCTCGAAGACGGGCGCGTATTTAACGGCCGCGCAGCCGGCGCGATTACGCGCCGCGGCGGAGAAGTCGTTTTCAATACCAGCCTCACCGGTTACCAGGAAGTCTTTACGGACCCCAGTTACGCCGGGCAGATTGTCTGTCTTACCTATCCACACATAGGAAATGTTGGCGCGAACCTCGATGATGAAGAGGCGCCGCGCCCTTATATTGAATCGCTGATCGTGCGGGAGTTTTCGCAGATTTCGTCCAATTGGCGATCGGCGGAGACGGCGCAGTTGTATTTGAACCGGCATAAAATTCCAGCGATTTGGGACATCGATACGCGCGCGCTGGTACGGCATATCCGCAAGGTGGGCGCACTGCGCGGGGTGGTGGCGACGGATGGAACTCCCGCGGACCAATTGATTTTTGAGGCCAAGCAGATTCCTACGATGGCTGGGCAGGAATTGGCGGGGCGTGTATCGTGCAAGAAGTCTTACAGCTGGGACAAAGGATCGATTGAACTTGCGACCGCGCCGTGGACCGAGCAAATGGGGAACGCAGTCCCAGCGGGCGAGACCCGCAAGCATCGCGTGGTGGCCTACGACTACGGGATCAAGCAAAACATTCTGCGGATGCTGGTGGATCACAATTGCGAAGTGATGGTGGTGCCCGCGCAAACGTCGGCGGAAGATGTTTTGGCGATGGGCGGCGATGGAGTGTTTCTTTCTAACGGGCCGGGCGATCCCGAGCCGGTGAATTACGCGGTGGAGAATATTCGCAAGCTGGCGGGGAAGACGCCGATTTTCGGGATTTGCCTGGGGCATCAACTGTGCGGACTGGCGCTCGGCGGCAAAACCTACAAATTAAAATTTGGGCATCACGGCAGCAATCATCCGGTGAAGAACTTGCTGACGGAGAAAGTCGAAATTACCGCGCAGAATCATGGGTTCGTGGTGGATCCGGAATCACTGCCGTCCAGCGACGTGGAGATTACGCACGTAAATTTGAATGACGGCACGAACGAGGGCATGCGCCACAAATCGCTACCGCTGTTCAGCGTGCAATATCACCCGGAGGCTTCGCCCGGGCCGCACGATTCGCACTACTTGTTCAAGCAATTCACAGATTTGATGACGGATTTCGTGAGATAGCAGATTAGCACAAAGGGAATTAGATGTCGACGGAAAGGTTTGTCAAGAAAAACGACGAATGCCGAAGCGCACTGACATCAAGAAGATTCTGATCATCGGCTCTGGCCCCATCATCATCGGGCAAGCCTGCGAATTTGATTATTCCGGGGCGCAGGCGTGCAAAGCCTTGCGTGCGGAAGGCTACGAAGTTGTGCTGGTGAATTCTAATCCGGCGACGATCATGACCGATCCGGAATTGGCGCACCGCACCTACATCGAGCCGCTGACCAAGGAATATCTGGAAGAAATTATCGCGCGAGAGCGACCCGACGCGCTTTTGCCGACTGTTGGCGGGCAAACGGCGCTGAATCTGGCGGTGGAGCTATCGGAAAGCGGCATTCTCGAAAAATACAAAGTAGAGATGATTGGCGCCAGCCTGCGCGCTATCAAAGTTGCGGAAGACCGACTGTGGTTCAAAGATGCCTGCAAGAAGCTTGGCCTCGAAGTTCCAAACTCCGCGCTAGTGAACAATGCGCAGGACGCGTTGCGGCTTTGCGACCAACTCGGCTTCCCGTTGGTGATTCGCCCCAGCTTTACGATGGGCGGCGCCGGCGGATCGATTGCCTACAACAAAGAGGAATTTGGCGAAGCGATCAATCATGCGCTGGACATGAGTCCGGTGCACGAAGCGCTGGTTGAAGAATCGGTGCTCGGCTGGAAAGAGTACGAACTCGAAGTGATGCGCGACAAGAAAGACAATTTCGTCGTCATCTGCAGCATCGAGAATTTTGATCCGATGGGTGTGCACACCGGCGATTCCATTACGGTGGCCCCGGCGCAGACCCTTACCGACAAAGAATATCAACGCATGCGGGATGCCGCGGCGGCGATCATTCGCGAAGTTGGCGTCGAAACCGGCGGCTCCAACGTGCAGTTCGCGGTGAATCCCGAAAACGGCAAGATGACCGTGATCGAAATGAACCCGCGCGTCTCGCGCAGCAGCGCGCTGGCCAGTAAAGCGACTGGTTTCCCCATCGCCAAAATTGCCGCGCGTCTCGCCGTGGGAATGACTCTTGACGAAATCTCCAACGACATCACCAAGAAAACGCCGGCGTGCTTTGAACCCACCATCGATTACGTCGTCGTAAAAATTCCGAAATTCCAGTTTGAGAAATTTCCCGGCGCAGATAGCGCCCTCGGCACGCAGATGAAATCCGTGGGTGAAGTGATGGCCATCGGCCGCACGTTCAAAGAGTCTCTGCAAAAAGCCATCCGCTCGCTGGAACCCAGCACGCCGTGGCGCGCACCGCTCGAAACGCCAGATTCGCTGTTGCGCGAAAAGCTCGCGACGCCGCGGCCGGATCGCATCCACTGGATTTTGACCGCTGTGGAACGCGGCCTGCCTTCCAGCGAAATTTGCGATCTCACCAGCATCGATCCGTGGTTCATCCATCAGATCGAAGAACTCACCGCCATGAACCGCCGCGCCGCCAGCGTTACTGTCGAAACCGCGAGCAAGGATTTGCTCCGCGAAGCAAAGCGCAACGGCACCAGCGATGAACAGCTCGCGCAAATCTGGAAAACCACGCCAGCGGCCGTCCGCCTGCAACGCGCTCGCTACAACGTGGCTCCGGTTTTCAAACGCGTGGACACCTGCGCCGCCGAATTCGAGTCTTTCACTCCGTACATGTACTCCACGTACGAAGAGGAAGACGAATCCGAGCCGCGCAACGTCCCGAAAGTAATGATTCTTGGCAGTGGACCAAATCGCATTGGACAGGGAATTGAGTTCGATTACTGTTGCTGCCATGCATCTTTCGCGCTGAGAGAAGACGGCTTCGAAACAATCATGGTGAATTGCAATCCGGAGACGGTCTCCACGGATTACGACACCTCCGACCGCCTGTACTTCGAGCCGCTGACGCTAGAAGACGTTCTCGCTATCTTTGAAAAAGAAAAACCGCAAGGGGTAATCGTCCAATTCGGTGGACAAACCCCGCTGAACCTCGCTCTGGAACTAAAACGCAACGGCGTGCCAATCCTCGGTACTGCGCCCGAGTCCATCGATCTCGCAGAAGATCGCCGCCGCTTCGGTCGCCTGCTGGAAGAGCTAAAAATCCCACAGCCGCGCAACGGCACCGCGCTCATTCCCGAAGAAGCCGCGCGCGTAGCGGCCGAGATTGGCCTCCCGGTTTTAGTGCGACCCAGTTACGTTCTCGGCGGCCGCGCCATGGTCATCGCCTACGACGTCAACACCGTGCAGGAATATGTCGCGCAAGCTGCGCTGATGGGCACCGCAAAACCCGTGCTCATCGACCAATTTTTGGAAGAGGCTACGGAAGTAGATGTCGACGCGGTAGCTGACGGCACCGACGTGGTCATCGGCGGCATTATGGAGCATATCGAAGAGGCGGGGGTGCACAGCGGGGATTCGAGTTGCGTGTTGCCACCGGTCAGCCTCTCGCCGCAGATTATTGCCACAATTCGTGAATACACCAAACGGCTCGCCCTCGCGCTAAAAGTTGTTGGCCTGATGAACGTGCAATACGCGATTCAACGAGATGTCGTCTACGTTCTCGAGGTAAATCCTCGCGCCTCGCGCACCGTGCCATATGTCAGCAAAGCTACCGGCGTTCCACTGGCGAAAGTTGCCGCACGGCTGATGGCGGGGAAAAAACTCGCCAGCATGAATCTGCCACTCATCTGGAATAATGGAGTTGCAGAAATCGCGGTACACGATTTCTACGCCGTAAAATCCCCAGTGTTCCCGTTCAATAAATTCCGCGGCGTAGACACCATCCTCGGTCCGGAAATGCGTTCCACCGGCGAAGTGATGGGCACATCCACAAGTTACGGTCTGGCTTTTGCCAAAGCCCAACTTGCCGCAGGGCAAAAACTTCCGCGCTCCGGAACAATTTTCCTCAGCGTCAATGATCGGGACAAAAAGCACGTCGGCGGGTTAGGCAAAGAACTGGCCGCGCTCGGCTTCAAACTAATGGCCACGCGCGGCACCGCCGCCGCCCTCGAAGCCGCCGGAGTCGAGAGCGAAGAGGTCTTCAAAGTGAACGAAGGCCGCCCCAATATCGTCGACTTGGTAAAAACCGCCAAGATCGATTTGGTTATCAACACCCCACTCGGCCGCGAATCTTTCTACGACGAAAAATCCATCCGTCGCGCCGCCATTCGTTACAATATCCCGTGCATCACCACGCTGGCCGCGGCCCACGCAGCCGCCCGCGGGATTCGCGCGCTGCTCGAGCAGGGAATCGAAGTTGCCGCGCTGCAGGATTTGCATCAGGGAAAGGTCGCGGCGTCCACCGGACCCGCGTCGGGAGATTAGGTTATGGATTTCGCGGGAGTTTTTCCGGCGCTAACCACGCCCTTCAGTTCTGATGGGTCCGTATCGCTCAGCGATCTGAAGCACAACGTGCATCTTTACAATCGCACTGATCTCGCGGGCTACGTCGCGCTCGGTTCCACGGGCGAATCCGTTCTGCTCACGCAGGCGGAAATGGAAGGCGTCCTGGTCACGGTGAAAGAAGCAGCGGGCAAAGATAAAAAACTCATCGCGGGCTGTGGCTCCGAATCGACGGCCGACACGATCCTGCGCGTGAAGCGCGCCGCGGAAATCGGTTACGACGCCGCGTTGGTCAAAACTCCTTACTACTACAAGCCATTCTACAAAACGGAAGTGCAGCTGGCACATTTCAAAGCGGTGGCGGATGCCTCACCCATCCCCGTTTTCTTATACTCGGTTCCGCAATTTACCGGCATAGCTCTTGAGCCGAACGATGTCGCCGCACTCTGCGAGCATCCCAACATCATTGGCATCAAAGACAGCTCCGGAAACGTGCAGCGTCTGGCAGAAATGATCGCCACGACTCCCGCGTCCTTTCAGATTTTGGTTGGCGCCGCAGCTACAGTTTTCCCGTCGTTGGCCATCGGTGCGCGTGGAGCAATCCTTGCGTTGGCCTGTGCGCTGCCGGAAAAATGCGCCGCCATGCACCAGCTTTTCCGCGCCGGCCAGTTCGATCTGGCGCGCGAACTGCAAACTGTCTTGGTTCGCGCTTCAAAAACCATCGTCTCCGAGCTGGGCATTGCCGGCGTAAAGTACGTAATGGATCTGCGCGGCTACCGCGGCGGCCATCCGCGACTCCCGCTCCTGCCGCTAGAAGACTGGCACAAAAAACGCATCAACGGCATCTTGGCCAGCGTAGAGCCCGCCTCTGTAGGCGCCTGCCAGTCCTGAGTAACAAAACAATGCGACAATGTTGCTTCGCAACTATTTTCCTCCTGCTTACAGGCTTGTCCGCAGCTGTAGTTCACGCCCAGTCCTCAGACGACCAACCGCTGTGGTTCTGGAATGATCGATGCCCGCAGCCGCACGTTATCCGGATGGTCGTTCTACTGGACGGGAAGTCGATCTATCAGGGTGATTTCAATATTTGCAAAAGAACCCGCGCGGAAGCGGATTCCGCTCCGAGGCAGTCTGCCAGAGTTTTCCATTTTACCGGCGGCCACGTATTCCAAGGTGAATATCACACCAAGCCCAGTGACACGGTTGAAGGGAATATCTGGCTATCCGGCTCGGACCCCGAGGACCTGATATTTGGCGTTTCGTTTACAGTCAAGGATCAAGTCTTGCTGAACACCGTTCATATTGCTAAGCCGAGTGCCGCTTCGCATTTTGACCAAGACCGTGGTCTCGTCACCAAGACCTACCCGCTCAAATGACTCCGATCCCGGGTGGGTTGGCTCGATTTGATGAGACGTTTCGCCTCGCGTAACATCTAACTGCCCATGGATTGTCGCGCCCTCTCCTTTCGTCAACTTCCGCACCAACCCAAAATCTTTCTCGATTATCTGGATCATTTCGCGCGCGTCAAAAGCTTTTACGTTCACGAGCCGACCAGCAAAGCGGTCCTGGCGGAAGCGAAGGCATTGAAATTCCCCCGGGAACGCGCTGCTGCCGTCGCGGAAGTTCTTACCAAACAAAACGCAAGATTCGGCAGCGATGCGAAAACCCAGACGAATATCGATCGCCTGGCCAAAGGCGCGGTAGCCATAGTCAGCGGCCAGCAAGTCGGCCTCTTCGGTGGCCCGTCTTATTCGATTTACAAAGCCCTAATGGCAATCCAGGTTGCCGAAGAACTCACCCGGCAAGGAGTGGAAGCCGTCCCCATCTTCTGGATGGCCACGGAAGACCACGACGTCGACGAAATCCGCCATACCACTTGGTTCCATGACGGCCGCTCCGCCCGCTTCGAACTTCCCGCGCCAGCCGATGCTAGCAAGCCCGTCGGCAAAATTCTGCTTGGACCGGCGAGCTCCCAAATCGTGCGCGAAGCCTCGGATTTACTTGAGCAACAGGGTAGCCCGCTGCTGGCGCATATTCTGCGGGAGAGTTACGGCCCCGCAGAGACATACGGCTCGGCCTTCGCGAAAATGTTCGCCAGAATTTTTACGGGCCGCGGATTGATTCTGCTGGAACCGCTCGATCCTGAGCTGCATCGAATCGCCGTTCCCATTTACGAACGGGCCGCCAAAGATCGTGATTCGCTGAACGAATTACTGTTGCAACGCGGCAAAGATTTAGAGAAGGCTGGCTACGCCCCACAGGTAAAAGTCACCAGCAAGAGCACCCTGGTTTTCTACATGGGCGAAGCCGGCGGCGAATCGGGGAATGCCTCCGCGCGGCAGGTGGTTACCTCGACGGCCGCTGGATTTCAAGCGGGCGCGAAGTCCTGGACCCGCGAAGAATTTGTCCGCCTGAGCGCAACCGAGCCAGAAAACTTCAGCCCCAACGCACTACTTCGTCCAGTTTTGCAGGATTTTCTGCTGCCTACCGTCGCATATGTCGGCGGCTCTGCGGAAATCTCCTACTTCGCGCAGTCCGAAGTTTTGTACCGGCAATTGCTGGGGCGCATGCCGGTAATGCTTCCGCGCGCCGGGTTCACGTTAGTCGATGTGAAGGCCGTAAAACTCCTCAAGCAATATCGCCTGACGGTAGAAGATGTCTGGCAGGGTTCCCAGGAAGTGCGCCGCCGCCTCGAACGCGCCGCGGTCCCGAAGCTCCTGGCGGCGCAATTCGAACGCGAACAAAAACAGATCGCCAAAACGCTGGCGCGGCTGGGCAAACAAATCGAAAAGCTGGACCGTACGCTGCAAGGCTCGGTTGGCACCGCTCAGCGCAAAATCAACTTTCAGTTGGATAAACTGCGCCGCAAAGTTAGCCGCGCCCAGGACCAAAAAAACTCTTTGCTGACCGCGCACCAGAAATTCCTCGAAGAGCAGCTTTACCCGCATCACGCGTTGCAATCCCGCGAACTAGGTTTCCCGCCGTTTCTAGCCCGCTGGGGACCCAGCGCCCTGGACGAACTCCAGAAATGTTGCAGCACCAAAAAACTAGGCCACCATTTCATAATCCAATGGCCCTGAAGACGTTGTAGCGGCGGGTCTTCAGACCCGTTCTTTTGACTCCGCAGTTGAATTTGTAGCGGGCGGGCTTCAGCCCGGCGCTTGTTAGGTTTTCGAATTTCGCTCAACCAAACGGAACCCACAAACAAAAAAATGCAAATCCTCCAAATCAAAACCGATCGCCGCACTCAATTCGTCGACATAACCAATCAGGTGCAGTCCCTGGTAGCAAAATCGTCCACCAAAAACGGCATCCTGCATCTCTACGTGCCGCACACCACCGCAGCCATCACCATCAACGAACACGCCGACCCCGACGTTGCCAGCGATGTGGAAGCCGCCTTCGACCGCCTAATCCCTGAGCGTGGCCCGTACAAACACAGCGAAGGCAATTCCGACTCCCACATAAAATCCATACTGGTGGGTAACACCCAAACCGTCTTCATTGTGGACGGCAAACTGGCTCTCGGCCGCTGGCAAGGCATCTTCTTCTGCGAATTCGACGGCCCCCGCAACCGCACCCTGCACCTAAAAATAATCCCCGACCAAGGCTAGACGCCCAAGTTCCTGTAGCGCAGGGCGCTTGCCTCTGAGCCCTGCGGTCTTTTCCGCGCCATTCCTGCCAGTGCCGACTCGTCTCGATCATGGCAAGTCCAACCGTTTGCTATACAATCCGGCAACGAGCTAAGCCACTCAGCAAGGTCATTCAAAAGGTTTACATGCAAAAACTTTTACAGATCCTGGCCGCAGCCGCAGCATCGCTCCTCTTATTCACCGCGTCGGCAATGCCGCAGCAAACTTCGCAGGACCCAGGTGCACCGCCAGACACAGCGCAGGCAGCCTACCCCGACACTCCGGAAGGCTTGAAGATGCTCTTCAGCGATATCTTCGCCGCAATGAAGGCTGATGATCTCCCCAGAATTTCGTCCTATCTGACGGAAATGGCCATCCCAAACGATAGCGAATGGTTCGAAAAAACATTTGGTCCAACTGAGGCTTCCCGTCTTGATGCGAAATACCGCGAATTGGAGCCCCATGCCCTCGACGTTCTGGAGAAGAACTTCGATTCCGCCTTCACCGGCGGTCACACGAACGTCACCGTGCAAGTATTTCGAAAAGGTTCCGACACAAGGATGAGCTTAGTTCTCGCGGCCTTGCAAGCCATGATCGTGCCGGGCGAAATCTTTTCCGCAAGTGGCGGCAGCTCCAGCGATCAAAATTCCATTTCGCTAGGCACGTTTGTCTACGTCGATGGTGGATTCCGCTCGCTCAACCCTCAAGTCATCCAGGCTCTTAGTACCGCCCCGGTCATGCGCATCCACGTGGGCGGGAACGTGGCCATGGCGAAGCTGCTGAACAGGGTGGCGCCCGATTATCCGGCGGAAGCTAGAAAAGCTCGGATAGAAGGTACAGTAATGCTGCATGTCATTCTTTCTGTCGAAGGCGTACCCAAAGAAATTATCGTTGTTAGCGGCGACCCCGCGTTGGTACCGGCGGCCACCGATGCGGTACGCCAGTGGAGATATCAACCAACACTGCTGAACAGCAAGCCAGTGGAAGTCGACACAACCATCCAGGTCGTTTTCCAGCTGCGTTAAGCGCAGGCTGGATACTGTGATTCCGTCCGCGACCGTGTCGCAGAACCCCCAATATGCTAAAGTTTTCTCTTCCATGCCATCGCTCGGAATCTACGCACAGGTGCCTTTCTGTCAGACCAAATGCACCTATTGCAATTTCCATACGGGGGTCGTTTCCTCTGCAAAATTTGCGCCGTATGCTGAAGCTGTAACCAACGAAATCCGCAACCACGCCGCGTTGTACAGTCACGCGGGAGTGCAGATTGTGGATGTGCTGCCCGCGTTGACTGTCGACAGCGCGTACATCGGTGGTGGCACCCCCAGCTTGCTCGATCCCGCGCACATTTCTAATATGCTCAGCGCCATGCGCGAAACTTTTGCGTGGAACGCTCCGGAAATAACGCTGGAAGCTGATCCAGAGACCATTGACGCTGAGAAGGCTGCGGCTTGGTCTGGCGCTGGAGTGAATCGCGTCAGCTTCGGCCTGCAGTCCTTCGTCGACAAAGAACTCGTCGCCTCCGGACGCATGCACCGCCGCGCCGACATCTATCGCGCTGTCCCGATTTTGCGTGGCGCCGAAATCGAAAACATCAGCTTCGATCTCATCGCGGGGCTTCCGCACCAAACCTCGGCCAGTTGGCAGCAATCGCTGGACGAACTTGCCAATCTTGCTCCGGAACACGTCTCGATCTATCTGCTGGAGATTGATGAGGGCAGCCGCCTGGGACTGGAAGTGTTGCAAGGCGGAAGTCGCTATAGCGCGCGGGACATTCCGTCGGAAGACGATATGGCGACTTTCTACGAGACTGCCCAGGACTATCTGCGAAAGACGGGCTACCATCATTACGAAATTTCTAACTGGGCAAAACCGGGGTATGAGTCGCGCCACAACTTGAAATATTGGCGGCGCGATCCCTATTTGGGCTTTGGCGCGGGCGCTCATTCTTTCGTTGGCGGCAACCGTTGGGCCAATGCGCATGACGCGGCCGATTACGTTGCGGCCATCGAACAGTCTCGTCTGCCGATCGAGCAGCACGATGTCTTGACGCCGGCGGCTGCGCTGGAAGAGGAATTATTTCTTGGTTTGCGACAGCTCGATGGTATCGACGTGAGCAAAATTGAGCGCCAGTATAGTGTCCAGCTGGCCTCGCGATTTGATCCGCTCGCCAAGCAGGGCCTCTTGGAACGCGCGGGAAATGTGGTACGGCTGGCTCCGCGTAAGCTGAGCGTATCGAATGAAGTGTTTGTCGAACTAATGCGTTAAAGTTCATCGCAATAGATTGCGCTGGCAGATAATCGTGACCCGGCAGGGAATTGTATGACTACAAAAACGATGGAAACCAACACGGTGCAAGGGCTCGACCAAGACGCACTACGTAAGGCGGTGGACCTCCGCAGCGATACGCTGACTCGCCCAACTGCTGAAATGCGCCAGGCCATGGCCAACGCCGAAGTCGGAGACGACGTGTACGGCGAAGATCCCACCGTAAACAAACTGGAAAAACGGGCCGCCGAAATCTTCGGCAAAGAGGCCGCGCTGTTCGTTCCCACCGGTTGCATGGGCAATCTGATCGCCATAAAGATATGGACGCATCACGGCAACGAAGTGATCTGCGACGAACTCGGTCACGTGAATCTCTACGAGCTCGCTTCCATGTCCGCGATTGCCGGTTGCATGCCCCGTGTGGCACGCGGTGAAGACGGCATTCTCAACTGGAAACTTATTGAGGCTGTGATTCGCCCGAAGATTTATTACGATTCGCAAACGGCGCTCATCTGTCTGGAGAATTCGCACAATATGGCGGGAGGCATGTTGTACACCTCCGCGCAAATTGCAGACATTTGCGACCACGCCCATGTGGTTGGTTTAAAGGTGCATCTGGATGGCGCACGCGTTTTCAATGCCAGTGTCGCGCTCGGCGAAAGCGTCGCACAAATATCCAGCAAAGTGGATTCTGTGATGTTCTGCTTGTCGAAGGGACTGGGCGCCCCAGTCGGCTCTATGGTGGTCGGTTCGCAGAAATTTATCGACAAAGCTCGGGTGTACCGCAAAATGTTTGGCGGCGGCATGCGCCAGGCCGGAGTGCTGGCTGCGGCGGGACTGATTGCCCTGGAAAAATCACCCGCGCGGCTGCACATTGACCACGAAAACTGCAAGTTGCTCGCGGAGGCAGTGGCCAGCACCCCAGGGCTGCGCCTTGATCCGCGCAAAGTGCGCACCAATATTGTGATCTTCGATTGCTCACAGACGGGCAAGACAGCCGTCGAATTCTGCGATGCTCTGGCGGAGCACGGAATTCTGGCACAAGACACTACGCTGCATTCGGTGCGCTTTGTAACCCATTGCGACGTAGATCGCGCGGGAGTGGAACGCGCAATCACCGTCTTGCGTGAAGTGGCAGCAAATACTGTTTCTGCGAGGGCGTAACGATGAAGACTATTTTGGCAGTAGGCCTCCTGAGCTTTAGCTTGCTGGCGGCCGCACCGAGCTGGGCCAACGACGCGGCTGCGGCCGCAGGCAAGGAGCGGCCTGCGAACGAACGCGCCTCTGCGACGACTACTGCGACAACTACTGCCACGCCTGCAATGTCGGCTGCCAGGCCGAGTGGTGAGCCGACTGTTGCGGAAGCCGAAGCGTTTATCGCCGACTGCGAGCAGCAGGGTTTCGATCTGGGAGTAAAAGCCTCCCGGGCGGCGTGGGTACAGCAGAACTTCATCACCGATGATACCGAACAGATTGCCGCGGACGCCGCGCAGATCGCTACCGACTTCACCGTCCAAAAGGCCAAAGAAGCGCATCGTTTCGATCATCTAAAACTCTCTTCCGTCAACGCTCGAAAGCTGATGCTGATCGAACTGGCGATTGGCTTTCCTTCTCCCGCAGATCCTAAAGAATCGAAAGAATTGGCCCAAGTGGAAGCTTCACTCGACGGCGACTACGGAAAAGGGAAGTGGTGCCCGGATGGCGACAAAGGTAAATGCCTGGACGTGACCGCGGTCGGAAAATTGATGGCCAACAGCCGCGACCCTCAAGAACTGGAAAAAGCTTGGATCGGCTGGCACGCGGTGGGCGCGCCGATGCGCACGCGATACGCGCGCATGGTGGAGCTGGGCGACAAGGGCGCAGTGGAACTAGGATTTCACGACGCCGGCGCTATTTGGCGTTCGCAGTACGATATGCCGCCAGACGAATTCACGGCGGAGATGGATCGGCTGTGGGAACAATTGCGGCCGCTGTATTTGTCGCTTCACGCATATGTGCGTGGGCAGCTGGCTAAGAAATATGGCGCCAGCGTCGTGCCGGCCAAGGGGCCGATTCCTGCGCATTTGCTGGGGAATATCTGGAGCCAGGAGTGGAACAACGTATATCCGCTGATGGATTCGCCGAAACCGCCGCAGAGTTTTGATCTGACGAAGATTTTGGTGGATCGCAAGACCGATGCCAAGGGCATGGTGAAGTACGGCGAAGGATTTTTCACTTCACTGGGATTCGCACCGTTGCCGCCGACATTCTGGGAGCGCTCGCTGTTCACCAAGCCTGCCGATCGCGATGTAGTCTGCCACGCCAGCGCCTGGGACGTGGATAGCAAAGACGATCTGCGCGTGAAGATGTGCATTCAAATCACCGCGGAAGATTTTGGGACGATTCACCACGAACTGGGCCACAACTTTTATCAGCGTGCGTACAACACCCAGCCTCCGCTGTTTCAGAACAGCGCCAACGATGGATTTCACGAAGCAGTTGGGGACACCATCGCGCTTTCAGTGACCCCGGAATATTTGAAGAAAATAGGATTGATTGAAACAGTGCCGCCGGCCTCGGGTGACATCGACTATTTATTGCAGCAGGCGCTGGAGAAAGTGGCGTTCCTGCCCTTCGGTTTACTGGTCGACAAGTGGCGGTGGGAAGTTTTCTCCGGCCAAATAAAACCGGCCGACTACAACAAAGCGTGGTGGGATTTGCGGCTGAAGTATCAGGGCATCGTACCGCCAGTGGCGCGCACGGAAGCGGATTTTGATCCGGGCGCCAAAGCTCACGTGCCGGGAAACGTCCCGTATGCCCGCTACTTCCTGGCCCGTATTTTGCAGTTCCAGTTTCAGCGCGCGCTGTGCAAGGACATTGGGTATACCGGTCCGCTGCATCGCTGTTCGATTTACGGGAACAAAGAGGCCGGCGACAAGTTGAACTCCATGCTGGCGCTAGGGGCCAGCAAGCCTTGGCCGGAAGCGCTCCAGACGCTGAGTGGCGAGACCAAAATGGACGCCTCCGCGTTGGCGGACTACTTTGCGCCACTAAAGGTCTGGCTGGACGAGCAGAACAAGAAAAATGGCTACCCCGTGGGCTGGTAGCTGACGTCTTTCCGCCGGAAGCTTGACAGGCCCCACCCTGGGGATTTCTGTGTTACAGATGCATTCCGCAATAGATGAGTGCGATTGACTGTATCAATCGGCGTATTGAATGGTCCTGGTGCGAACGAGCCGGACTTATTTACCCAAGTGCGCCAGGGCGGCACGTAGCGGGGCTCTGGAAACCTGAATGAGTCCTTTGTAGGGCGAATACAACTCCATGATTAGCAGAATGGCGGCCGAGACAGACAGCGCCGAGATGAACAGACTGGTCAAGGTGGTGGCATTGCGTGGAGCGAAAATACCGAAGCTGACAAACAGAGTTGCAAGCCACAAGACCAGAACGATAAGCAACGGGAAGGATATGGAGGTAGCCCGCTGTTCGTACATCAACCAGCGAGTTTGCGCGAGCCCGACGAGGATAGACAAGGCCTGGGACTGCGTGGAGCGCTGTTTGTCGTCTTTCGGTACAAGGCCTTCAACCTTTTCATAGACCGGGTTGGCCACGCCATCCGGGGTATCCCCTTGGTCCTCGGCAGTATGGATCTGGGACCAACCGCGGTCGAGCGCGTGCGCCACGGAAATGCGCAGAACTTCGCGGGCTTGCTGAGTCTCGGGTCCGTAATAGGATAAGACGCGGTCCAGCAGAATGATCTTGGCGGAGACGTCGGCGAGCTCGTTGCTCTGGGCGTCATAGGAACTTTTCGCCGAAGAAATCAACAGGCTGAGAACCAGTGCGGCCATGGTGGCGACCAGACCCATGCCTAGCTTGACGACGTCTTTGGAATCGGAGGTCATGTGATGCTCGGGCAAAATGCGGCGAAGCAGCATGCCGAAGAGGGCCCCTCCGAACAGAAGTACTAATACGATCACGCTGATTGCAAGAGAGCTCATAGTTGGAAGATTTCTCGACGATTGGGCTGGATAAGTGACGGCAGTGTAGCAGCAGTCGCGCCGGCTTGGAAGATGGATGTAAGGAGCATTCGATGGTGAACAGCTTGAGGTCGCGTGATGCGGTCCGCCCGAAGGCGTGGCTGGCCTGGAGCAGCGGGAAAGACAGCGCCTGGGCGCTACATACCGTGCGGCAGGAGGCGGAGATCGACGTTGTGGCGTTGCTCACGACGGTGAACCGCACACATGAGCGGGTGGCAATGCACGCAGTGCGGGAGAGTTTGCTGGAGCTGCAGGCGGAAGCGGCGGGCTTGCCGTTGGTGAAGGTGCCTATTCCGTCGCCATGCTCGAACGAGGTGTACGAACAGGCGATGGGCGAGGCGATGACGCAAGCGCGCGCCGAGGGAGTGCAGCACGTGATCTTCGGCGATTTATTTCTGGCGGACATTCGCGCCTACCGGGAAACGCAGCTCGCGAAGTGTGGGATGACGCCGGTGTTCCCCCTGTGGAATCGGGAAACGCGGCAGCTGGCCGAAGATATGTTGGCGGGCGGACTATCGGCGTTTTTGACGTGCGTGCATCCGCGGCAGCTCGATCGACGGTTTGCCGGACGGCGATTCGATCGCGAGCTGCTTGCGGAACTGCCGGCGAGTGTCGACCCGTGCGGGGAGAACGGAGAGTTTCATACGTTTGCGAATGCCGGACCGATGTTTCGCTCGGAAATCGCGGTGGAGGTCGGAGAGATCGTAGAGCGCGACGGTTTTGTTTTTGCGGATCTGCTGCTGGCAGATGGCGAACTCGCGCGAATGTAACATGTCGCTCTGAAACTGAATTGTTGAAATACCCCGGAAATCCCAGGTCCGATAACATGCCCATGTTAGGGGCCAAAACTGGAGTTAGTACCATGGGCTGGCGAGGTCTCGCTCGATTGCCTGCATTCGGGCAGTGGAGTAAACTTCGTGGCCCATGTCCGATACAGTGTCTATCGTTGGTGGCAACATTTCCCATTACAGCATCGTCGAAAAATTAGGTGGCGGCGGCATGGGGGTGGTCTACAAGGCGAAGGACACCCGCTTGGGCCGCAACGTTGCCTTGAAATTTCTGCCCGACGATATTTCCCATGATCCGCAGGCGACCGAGCGATTCCGCCGCGAAGCCCGCGCCGCGTCTTCGCTGAATCACCCGAATATCTGCACGATTTACGATATTGGAGAGAACGAAGGGCGGCCGTTTATCGCCATGGAACTCCTTGAGGGCCAGACGCTCAAGCACCGTATTGGTGCAAAACCCATCGAGATTGCGGAGTTGCTGGAGATCGGGATTCAGATCGCCAACGGGTTACACGCGGCACACTCCAAGGGGATCGTTCACCGGGATATCAAACCCGCAAATATTTTCCTGGTGGAGCGCGCACAGGCGAAGATTCTGGATTTCGGTTTGGCTAAGCTTGCGACCACAGTTTCGCACGACGCCGGCTCAGCGGAAGTCACGTCCATGAAGACGATTACGCCTGACGAGCAATTGACCAGTCCCGGCAGCTCGCTAGGCACAGTGGCGTACATGTCTCCCGAGCAGGCCCGCGGCGAAGAGCTAGACCCCCGGTCGGATTTGTTTTCGCTCGGTGTGGTGCTATACGAAATGGCCACCGGGTCTACTCCGTTCCCCGGGACCACCGCGGCCGTCATTTTTGACGGGATCCTGCACTCTGTCCCCACGCCGGCGAAGGAGCTGAACCCGCGGCTGCCCTTGGCCCTAGAAAATATTTTAGGTAAGACGCTAGAGAAAGACCCCGATTTACGTTGTCAGACAGCCGCTGAACTACGTGCCGACCTCAAGCGCCTGAGCAGGGATATCGAATCCAGCCGTCGGCCGGTGGCGGACCAGGGAGCGACAGGTGCTGGCGCATCGGTGGCCGCAGCAAAGCACAAATCCGTTGCTGTTTTGTATTTCGAAAACCAGAGCGGCGCGAAAGAAGACGAATACTTCCGAGATGGGATTACTGAAGACATTGTTACCGAGCTTTCCAAAATCGCCCAACTGGAGATCTTCCCGCGTTCTGAGATGCTGGCCTTCCGCGACAAACCGGTTACCGCGTTGCAGGTAGGACAGCAGTTGGGCGCCGCCTACGTGCTCGAGGGTTCGATCCGGCGCGCTGGCAATCGCGTCAGGATCACGGCACAGCTGGTGGAAGTTTCCACGCGGCATTCTGTGTGGGCCGAGCGTTACGACCGCCAATTGGAAGACGTCTTCGCCATCCAGGAGGAAATCGCCCGGAGCATTGCGCAGGCCTTGCGTATCACCCTCACTCCACAGGAAGAAAAAACCATCGCGCGTAGGCCCACAGAGAATCCGCAAGCCTACGATTTTTACCTGCGGGGGCGGAGCTATACGCGACGCGAAAATATGGACTATGGACTACAAATGTTCGAACAGGCTATTCAGCTCGATCCGAATTTCGCCTTGGCCCACGGAGGAATCGCCCAGCTGTGTGGCCGAATGTACGAGAGCCGTGAGCAGAATGCGAAGTGGATTGAACGGGGACTTGCGGCTTGCGACCGGGCTACCGCACTGGCTCCCGATTTGCCAGAGGTCCTAATCGCACACGCGCGGATGTGTTACGCGCAAAAGAAATACGAGGAAGCCGCGTTGCTTGCGTGGCGCGCTATCGAGCGCAAAACGGATTGTGAAGGCGCCTGGAATATTTTGGGTCGTGCGTACTTCGCTTCCGGGCGCTTCCAAGAAGCCGCGGTGCTTACCGAGCGGGCCCTCGAAGCCAATGGCGACGACTACAACACGTATATTCCGTACGAAAACTCGCTGTCACGCATGGGTCGGAAAGCAGAAGCCGAGAATGTTCGGGACCGCATGACCGGAGTGTTGCGCCAGCAACTCGAGCTGGTTCCCGAGGACGTACGTGCCCGCATTCTGCTAGCCAGCAACCTCGCGTTCGCGGGAGAAGCCGAGGAGAGCATTCGGCAACTGCAGACCGCGGTGGCGCTGCGCCCGAACGACGGAAATATTCTTTACAATGCCGCCTGTACATACGGCGTTCTCGGGCGAAAGGCCGAAGCTCTGGAGGCGCTTACTAAAGCCTTTGCTGCTGGATACGGCTTGCGGGATTGGGCGGCCAAAGATACCGATCTCGAGTGCCTACATGACGAACCTGAGTTTCGAAAACTGGTCGATGTCAGGGGAGAGCCTGCTTAGTAGGGGGCGAGCCCGCGGTTGCTTCGATCGGGAAATCCTGAACGAGCGGCCGTTAGTCTGAGCGCAAGGCTACAAAAGGATCGATGCGCGACGCGCGGCGCGCTGGCAGATAGCCGCCCAGCGCCGCCACCAGGGTGAGAATTACCAGCATGGCCGCGAACGTGGCGGGATCCGCGAAGTTCACGCTGAAGAGCAGGCTGCGCAGAGCGGCGGCTAGGAGCAGCGACGCCGCGATACCAATCGCCATCCCGATGGCTCCCAATTTTAGCGTTTGCAGCAGGACGCTGGCTTGCACGCCGCCGGCGGTGGCGCCGAGGGCCATGCGGATGCCAATCTCCTGAGTGCGCTGGCTGACCGAGTAGGAAATGACCGCGTAAATTCCCAGCGAGGCGAGAATCAGCGCGAAGGCGGCAAAGCCCCCGAGCAGCACGACTACAAAGCGGCGCGGGGAGACGGCTTTATCCACCAGGCTTTGCAGCGGGCGCAGATTTGAGTTCGGCAGGTCGGGAGCAATTGGTAATAGAGCTTCGCGAAGGCGCGGGGCGAGTTGGGCGTTGGTGAGCGAGCTGCGCACCACCAAGTCAACGGTGGGGTAGTCGTTGGTCTGGCGAATCGGATAATACATTTCCGAGCCGGAGCCTTGCTCTAAAGCGAGATGGCGCACATCGCCGACGATGCCAATGACCACAGCGTCGCTATCGACCATTTGACCGAGAGCGCTTTGCCCCGGCCACAGGGCGCGAGCCATGGATTCGTTCACGATGATTACTTTTTGACTTCCGTCGGCGTCCGCCGGAGTGAAATCGCGGCCCGCGCGGATGGGGATGCCCATGGCTTGGAAATAGCCGTCGCTAACGATGCGCACAAAGGCTTCCGGATAGTCTTTGGGAGCGTAGACGCGACCTTTCGGGGCGATGCCCCATGTGCGATTGCGGCCGAGCGGTAGCGTATCGGAAAGTCCCGCAGCCTGGACCCCATTGATTTCCGTTACGCGGCGGAGGGCTTCGTCGAAATAGGCGTTGCGCTTGGCCTGGGTGTTGTAGGAACTGTTGGGATCGATGCGGAGGGCTACCGCCCGTTCGGGTTGGAAGCCGAGATTTACTTCGAGGACCCGCAGGAAACTGTGCATGAGTAATCCAGCGCCGACAACGAGGATGCAAGCTAAAGCGATTTCGCTTACTACGAGGGCATTGCGAATCCATGCGTGGCCGCGGCCGTGGCTGGAGCCGCGATTGGCGTCTTTCAGCGCGCCTTGCAGATTTTTATCAGAAACGTGGAGTGCTGGAACCAAGCCGAAGAAGAGTCCGGTAAAGACGGCGAAGAGCAAAGTGAAAAAGAGAGCGCGGGTATCAACGTGAACGCTTTCCAGCAAGGGAATGGTTACGCCGCTCAGATGCGAAAGCGCGCGCGTGCCAAGGACGGCAAGAAGCAGGCCCAGCAAAGCTCCGCAACAGGAGAGAACTACGCTTTCGGTAAGCATCTGGCGGACCAGGCGAGTTTTTGTGGCCCCGAGGGCCGAGCGGATGGCGATTTCTTTTTGTCGGGTGGCCGCGCGGGCCAGCAGTAGATTGGAAAGATTGGCGCACACAATCAGCATCACCACACCGACAGCACAGCCGAGAAGAAGCAGGGCCGGGCGCACGCGGCCGCTCACATGCTGCGAAAGGGGCATTAAGGCGGGCTGAAGTTCATTGCGCTCTGGGTGGTCGTGAACAATCTGCTTAGCCAGCGTGGAGGATTCGGCTTGCGCGGTTCCCAAGGTGACGCCGGGTTTCAGGCGGCCTATGACCGCGAGGGTGTTGCCCCACTTATTGGTTTTGTCAGTCAGCGGAAATGGGGAATAGAGATCGACCTTGGTGCCGGGAACAAAGATGTTTCCGAAATCGAAGGAAACAGGAAGAACGCCGACTATGGTGTTGAGCTCTCCATCGAGATTGATGGTTCGCCCGACGACGTAGGGATCGGACGCGAAGCGCCGCTGCCACAAGTTATGACTCAGCATCACGACGTGCGGGCCTTTGTCGCTGGCCTCTTCGGCGGTGAACTGCCGTCCGAGCGCGGGTTCCACGCCCAGCATCGAGAAGAAATTCTGCGTAACGGGAACGTTGGTGAGGCGCTCCGGTTCGCCTTGGGCGAGCAGGGTGCTGTCGCCAATGCCGTAGAAGGCAAAGTACGCGCCAATTTCGGAGAAGGAGGTGCTGCGTTCGCGGAGGTCGAGCATGTGGCCGACCTGGGTGGTCTGTCCGGAAAGATCGTTGGCGTCCACGTCGGGATTATTCTTGATCCACACGAGAGCGGAAGGGTCGCGGAAGGGAAGCGGGCGCAACAGCAAAGTATTGATCACGCTGAAAATGGTGCAGCTCGCGCCGATGCCCAGGCCGACGATCAGAATAGCGAAGATGGCAAAGGCGGAATCGCGACGAAGAGTGCGTTCCGTGTAGCGCAAGTCCTGCAACAGAGTTTCGAGAAGCGGCAGGCCGCGGACTTCCCGGTGTTGCTCCATGGTTGCTGCGCGCGAGCCTACGGAAAGAATCGCGGCGCGGCGGGCTTCGTCTTCGGGCATGCCGCGGCGGATGTTCTCGTCGGTGAGCAACGCCACGTGGGTGTCGAGTTCCTGGTCGAATTCGCTATCGAGGGCGTTGGCGGTGAATATTGCACGAAACCGGGCGATGGCATGACGGAGCGGAGTCCACATGGCTTATCTCCGCGTTCCCAGTTGGAGAACTTTGCCAATCACTCCGGAAACGCGTTCCCAATTTTGAGTTTCGGCGGCGAGCTGTTTGCGGCCCGATTTGGTTATCTCGTAGAACTTGGCTTTGCGGTTGTTTTCGGAAGTGCCCCACGACGCGGAAATCCATTTCTTTTGAACCAGGCGGATCAGGCAAAGGTAGATGGTTCCTTGATTGACGGCCAGAGCTTCGGCACTGACCTGCTCGATGCGGCGGGCGATGCCGTAGCCATGCATCGGGCCCATGGAATCGAGGGTTTTGAGGACCATTAAGTCCAAGGTGCCCTGGAGAATACCGGCTTTAGGGGTCGGCAATACGCGCTCCTGTGGGTTACACAGAGGAAGGTGCCACGGCTCCTGTGGGATGTCAAGAGGGAGCTACTAGGGTCAGCGGCGGGAACCATGCGGACCCGAATAAAACTCGGGCCCGGAGCATCGCGGGTGTAAATAAGCCGCTACGCTTTTGTGGGCCGGTAATCCTTGCAAGTACAATTAGGGAAATGGCAGGGAGTTCGGAGCTTCCCGGCGATATGCTTCGCGTAGTGGATCGTCTTGGCGTGCGAACAGCGGCACGCCTGCTTGCGGTATACGGCCATGGTAAGAGGCTACCACGATCAAAGGTATTTTAGGTGCTGTGCTTACGGCGCGAGGACGATACCGCACAGTAAACATATGAGCAACGGATGCCGGGATGACGACAGCAGGAAAGTAGCTTACAAGCGCACTCCTGACACCGGGAATCTGCCTGTAGCGAGTCTGAAGCTCACCCCGTATAATCGTCACCGCCCGAAAGAATTGTTATCCAGCCGGAGTGCTTGCGACTAGTTCCCGTGATGCCACACTTTTCCCAGCAAATTACCGCCAAGCCCGATGGAGCGCCACTGTGAACGAACATATGCTTATTTTTCGCGACGTGGCCATGGTTTTCGCAGGAGCTTTTGTCGTGGGGTTGCTCTTCTGGCGGCTGCGGCAGCCGATTATTCTAGGCTACGTATTCGCGGGATTGTTACTTAGTCCGCTGACCCCTGGGCCGCACGTTCGCGACGTGCACAGCTTTGAAACGATGGCGGAAGTCGGTGTCATTCTACTGATGTTTTCCATCGGTATCGAATTTTCCATTCCGGAACTTTTGCGGGTGAAGTGGGTAGCGCTAGTTGGAGCGCCCATCGGAATTATTCTTTCGATTGCGCTGGCGACCGGCTTAGGCATGCTGCTGGGCTGGCCTTTGGCCCAGGGGATTGCCATCGGCTGCATTATTTGCGTGGCCAGCACCATGGTGCTGATGCGGCTGCTGATGGACCGCGGGGAGCTCACTTCGGAACCTGGGCGGGTGATGGTGACGCTGACGCTGGTGGAAGATCTCGCGGTCGTGATTCTTACGGTGCTGCTGCCGGGGTTGGGCTCCTCGAGCGGCGCGGACTATGGACACGTGCTCTGGAAGATCGGGAAAGCGCTGCTCTTACTGGTTCCGGTGGTTTTGGCCGGATGGAAAATTGTTCCGCGCATCCTGGCGCGCGTCGAGAAGATTTGTAACGACGAAATTTCTCTACTGCTGGCGCTTACGATCTGCCTGGTGGTGGCGGCCATTACCGAGGCCATCGGGCTATCGCTGGCGCTCGGCGCGTTTGTGGGCGGCCTGTTGCTGGGCAGTTCCGGGTACGCGCACAAACTTGCGGCCCAAACTCTGCCCATTCGGGATGCTTTCGTGGCGCTGTTCTTTGTGACCATCGGAATGCTCATTGATCCGAGCACCTGGCTGGCGAACTGGCGGCTGCTGGCGGTATTGGTGGGGCTGATTCTAATAGGTAAATTTGTGGTGTGGTTTGGGGTGGTCCGGCTGTTCGGATATCCGGCGCAAACGGCCTTGCGAGTGGGAATCGGCCTCACGCAAATCGGCGAATTTTCCTTCATTCTCGCGCAGGTGTCGCTGCATTCGGGCCTGATCGGCGCCGACGTTTACAACGCCACGCTGGCGGCTTCGCTGATCACCATTATGGCGAACGCGGCGCTATTCAAGCTTCTAAAGCCCGCGCCCGGCGCCCTAGTCCAACAAAAAATGCCGGCGTGATATTCACGAAGTCTGCGACCGATAGCTGCGGATAATCACCCGCCATATCCATAGCTCTCCCGCCAAACGATCCGAGGCTCGAGAGAGCCTATTTGCGAACGCGAAATCATAGCCAAAACCCGGCTTGTCTGCCGAATCTGCTGATGTTAGTGTTCCGTGCACGTAATGATGGGCTGACGGGCCCGACCAATTCCTTTCAGGAGTTTGATGATGGCCTTACGGGTGTGTGGCACTCGGGCGGTCGTGGCGGTCTGCTGCCTGGCTCTGGCGGCCAGGTGCGGTTCGCAACAGACGCCGCCCGCAACACCACAGCAGACGCCAACGGCACTCGCACCGGGTTGTGTAGTGCCGACCATACCCGCGCCGGATCCGAAAACAGATATTTTCAACAATCGCCAGGAGATGGATCTAGGAGACGCGATCGCGGAACATCTGCAAGGCGATTTCCTGGTGATCGACGACGACGACGTCACCGGCTACCTGCGCGGAATCGGCGCCAAGTTGCTAGCCCAGGCGCCGCAGAGTGATTTCAAAATACAGTTCTTCCTGTTCGATTACCCGATCGCCAACGCGCTGACCCTGCCCGGAGGGCGTATTTACGTATCGCGAAAATTAATTGCGATGACCCGCAATGAAGATGAACTCGCCAGCGTCCTGGGGCACGAATTAGGTCACGCGCTGACCCATCAGCCGGCCGCGGATACCACGCTGCTGTGGCGCGAGGTTTTGGGCTTGAATGAAGCTGGGTCGCGTGAGGATATCTTCCGCAACTACGAAGCGTTGCAAGAAAATATCGTGCGCAAGAAGAAGGTCTTCGCGCGTGCCGGCGGAGAAGAAAAACAGGAACAGCTGATCGCCGACCAGGTGGGACTGGCGCTGATTACCAAAGCCGGTTATGCGCCACAGGCCTTTCCGGACTTCTTCGATCGTCTGGCCCAGACCAAGGGCAAGACCGGAAGCTGGCTAACCGATCTGTTTGGAGCGACACGCCCGGATGCGCGCCGGCTCCGCGAAATGCAGAAACAGGCGGCGGTGCTTGCGGCCTCTTGTAAAACGGCAACTAAATCCGAGAACTCTCCGGAATACCAGAAGTGGCAGGCTGCGGTAGTGCGTTATACGGGATTGGGCCGTAAGGAAGAACTGCACGAGGTTTTCGGCAAGAGCAAACTCAATCCGCCGCTCCAGTCGGACCTCCGGTACATACGCTTTAGCCCCGACGGAAAATATCTACTGGCCCAGGACGAGTCGACGATTTACGTAATGACTCGTGAGCCGCTAGCCGCGAAATTTACAATCTACGCGCCGGACGCGCACCCCGCGAAGTTCACGGCGGATTCCCAGGCCATCGCGTTTTTCACCGGCACCTTGCGTGTCGAAACCTGGTCGGTGGCGGACCAGGAGCGAACTGGCACGACGGAAATGGTCATTCCCGGAGGCTGCACACAGAGCGACCTCTCTCCAGAAGGAAAGTATCTGGCTTGTTTCACGCCGGATTATGATCTCGCAATATACGAAGTGGCCAGCGGCGACCAGAAATTCCTGAAGAAGAATTTCTCGCAGCCCACTTTCATGCAGTATTACGCGATGATTATTGCCAGAATCCTGGGAAACGAGGATTTCGAGTTTATTCACATGCATTTTTCACCGGATGGGCGCTACTTCGTTGCCCATGGCGGGCAAGACGCGACGGTGGCGCTGGAAATGGATGGGTTGCGCCCATTTTCGTTGCCCGGATCGGTCCGGGAACTTATGTTGGGAAATTTCACCTTTGTGGGCAACGACAAGATTGCGGGCGCAGATTTGTTCAATCCGAAAAATTCGGGATTGGTGCGCTTCCCGAGTGGCGAACTGGTGCGCAGGATGCAGTTTGGGGGTGGTCATCTGCAATCGGCAACCGACGCCCAGCATGTGGTATTGCGCCCGATCAAGGACCACGCGGTTGGAGTCATGGATCTGGCTACAGGAACTATGGTCCTGGGTTCCGACAAACGAGCGTTTGACGCCTTCAACGGCACGTACGCGCACGAGCGGGTCGATGGGGACATCGCTATCAACGATTTCGAGGACGCCAAAGAGGTCTCCCGCGTTAAGTTGCCCGTCGGACAATTGGGGAATTTGCGAGCCGCTGGTGTTTCGCCGGATTTGCGGTGGCTGGCGATCTCGGAACGATCTCGCGGAGGATTGTGGGATCTCATGAAGGAACAGCGGGTATTTTATACGCGAGGGTTCAACGGGGCGGCAGTGTCGCCCCAGGGCGTGGTGGATGCCGATTTTGGGAAGTTTGAAGAGACTAAGCGCCAGATGGCCCGAATGGACCCGGCTCGCCGCAGCATCGACCAGGGCCGGGAGATCGGTGACGAAGAGGTTTGGCAATTCGGAACCATCCTGCTGCGCATCACGCGAAAAGGGAAGGAGGAATGGAAACTGCGGAATTTAACGGTGGAAGCCCTGGATGCGGCCAGTAACCGAACCCTATGGACCCACGAGTATCCGAAGGAAGGGCCGCGATTTCTAAGTTCTCGAATCGAGGGGAATTTAGTGTTTTCGTGGCCCGCGAATAGCGACGGCGCCAAACTGGAAATCAAGAACGATCCCGGCCTGGCGGCTCGTTGGCCGCACCTCGATGCCGGACCAGACGATTATTTTCTGGAGGTGGTCGAGCCGATCACCGGGAAGATTCTGGGCTCGGCGCTGGTGCGCACCACCAAGAGAGCGTTTCGGCTGGAGTCGGCGGAGTCCAGCGGAGACTGGCTGGTGGCAGAAGATACGACCAATCGCCTGCTGGTATATTCACTGGCCAATGGCGAAGAGACCGGAATACTGTTTGGCCGGCGCCCCGTGATCTCTGTGGGCAATGCATTGTTGGCGGCGGAAAATGAGCGTGGCCAATTGCTGCTTTACGATTTGAAGACCTTGACGCGCCGGCAGCAGTATTTCTTCACTAGCCCCATCGCCTATACCTATTTCGCGCCCGATAACCGCCGGATGTTCGTGCTTACCGGCGATCAGACAGCATATTTTCTAGCGATTCCGAAGGTTGGAACTGCCAAAGTCCAATAACCGAACTACCCGACGGGCAATCTCGAGGTAGGGTCTTGGGATGCCTAAATCACCGTAATTCGTTGATTTTACTGGACTTTGCATTAGTACGGTTGGGCTATTGTGGGCAAACGATGCGGCCGCCACCATGAAGTGTGGAGTTCCCGCGGGTTGGGGCTCCGGCAACTGGGGGCAGTATCGTATGAGTTCGATTCCAGCAGTGCAGTGGTTCGCGCGTGCGGACCGGACCTTGGGTAGCCAACCCGAGGCAATGGAGGTTGCCGTCGAGGTAAGCGGGGCGCGGGCCGCGGGTCCAGCCGGCGCGCGCGAGCTTTTTAGCGAATCTACGACTACTACGCTGGTTTTTGAAGATGGCGCGGTGGTTCGGCTTTCTGCGCCGGTGGTGGTGGGCCAACTGGTTTTTCTGCGGCATCAACAAACTCAAAAGGAAATCGTCACCCGCGTGCTGCGGCAGCGCAGTTTTGGCACGGCGACGGCTTACGTGGAGCTAGAGTTCAGCGAAGCCGCCCCAGATTTTTGGGGGGCGGCGGAACATTCGGCACACGCGTCCGACGGCGCGCCCGTCGCGAAAAATGTCGAGTCTAAACCGCCAAACGACGACACATACGTACTGGATTTGCCGGATGAGGTCGCCAGCGCGACTTCCCAATTAACGCTCCAGCAAGATTCACCTGCGACTCCTCCCATCCACTCTCAGGTAGCTGCGCACTCTAATACCCCGGCACATGCCTCGGCCCATGTGCCGCCTGCTGCACCGGACGCTGAGGAAGTGGCCAGGCTGCGAGAAGAACTTGCCGGATTGCGCATGCAAATGAGTTCGATGGCGCAGTCCGCGGACGCGTCACGCTCTGCGGATACGGGTTCGTCCTCGGACGGGGAAGCGCTTGGCGCAACATCGATTGCTACGAAGATGTTGAAGTCTCGCTTACCGAAGGGCGATTCTTCGAGCGATGGAGCGGGCGACGAGGAATTTTCTGAAGGCAGTGCAGGTGTCTTGCCGATCGGCGCGGAAGTGCTCCCCCCGGGCAGCGTAAAGGTCCGAGCGGGATTGATTGCGGCCCTGCTGATTCTGGGTCTTGTCGCTGCGTCCGCATATTTCGAAGGGTTTTTGGCGGATTGGTATGCCAAGCGGAGTGTGATCGCGGCCAGCATGGGCACCACTGGGCCAGCCCGGACGGCGGCGAAGAGCGCGTCCCGGGCTGCTGCGACGGCAACGACGGCCAATAGCACTTCTCCGGTCGCAGCCACGTCGGGACACTCGACTGCAGATCGAGCCGTCAGCGCGAATGGCTCCGAAGACAATCGCGACGCAGTGGATTCCGCGGCGAAGAACTCTGCAGAACAATCGCGCCCCACGGACGCAACGCGCGATACCGCTAGCGGCGGTGAGGGCAGTCACCTCGAAAAGGTTCTGAGCAATAGCAACAATCATCCGGTGACTGTGACGGCGGTGGCGGAAGAGAGCTATGAGCCGCCGAGCCTGATCAAGTCCGTCAATGCGGTGCCGCCACCCGATGCAATTCGCGGATTTGTCACCGGCGACGTGAAGTTTGAAGCGCTGATCGACACCGCCGGAAAGGTTTCAAGCGCGACCGTGATTTCGGGTCCGGCCGCGCTGCGAGCAGCGGCGCAAGAGGCGCTCCGCCACTATGAATTTAAACCGGCCACCAAGAATGGCCAGAGCGTTGCTGCGCGAGTGCCCGTGACGGTGAAGTTTTGGTATGAGCCCTAGAGCTCACGTTAGACCTGCCGCGATCTAATCATCCCGGCTTAGAAACGCGCAGTAAGCTTCCAGTTACAACGACACAATCGCGCTATGGCTCGGCAGCAACAATTGCCCAGCACACTATGGCGCTACACACAGAACTCCAGCGGCCGAATCCTTTGTAGATTTGGGCGGCCAGAGTGCCTTCCTGCTCCAGAGTAAGACCCGTGGACTTGATTTGTGGGTCGGATACGTTTCGGATGGCCAGCCAGCGCGGAGCCGCCGCGCCCAGTTGGCTGGCCACCAGGCCGAGAACCGCGTCACCCATCTCGGATACATCACCCAAGCCTTGCAGATGATAGTGATCGTCAGAAGTATCAAATCCAAAGAAATCGGTGGTGACTACGGAATGGTTCAGCGCAGCAGGCGCCACTTGCACGACTTCGGGCGCCCGCGTGTTGTCTTTGGGCAGCTGCGCGGAGTTGGCTTTGAAAAGAGTTTTGGTGGCAGAAAGGTGCTTGGTGTTTGGCTTGACGCTGCTGTAATGCGCAGCGGCAAATGGCTCATTCTTGAATTTAGAAATGCAATCGAAGCGCACGATGGGACTCAGGATTACGTCGCCAACTTCGCATTTTTTCCCGATGCCGCCGGCAGTACCGGTGGTGATCACCAGCTTGGGCTGGACTTCGACGATCAGTTGACGCCATACGTCGATATTCGGAAGCTGCGGGCCATCTTGTGACATATGGGAGTCGGACTTGAAGACCACCACGGACTTGTTGGCGATTTTTGTAGACCAATAAGCCCCCAGCCGGTGCGCTTCCAGAGCCGGGCAGCCTTTGCGCATCTTGGCGGAAATCGTGGCGAAGTTGTGGGTATAGGAAAGGTAATCGTTGCGGGAATCTTTCCCGGGAGTCAGAACTCGGCTCAAGGCGTGGCCTTCGTCCACTGTCCAAGTGACAATCAGCACGTCGGCTTTAGGCAGTGGACCGCCCAGACTACCGCCGGGGGACGGACTGGTGACCGGCGACAGGCCCGCCGGCCACGGGATATTTGTGAATCTCGATAGGCCGGTCGCGGTGGTGAAAGCAAAAAATTCGCGGCCCTCCGGTGCTTCCGAGTCGAAATCGATTACTTCGCGTTGGAGATCGTCGAGGCTGGCGTTGGTATCGGCTGCGGGTGGATGGGTGAAAGTTGCTGCGGGGGCCGGAGTGGCAATGGGGTCAAAACCCAAATTGCGGACGACCCATGCTCGGTCAACAGTCATGTGGGTTCCTTTCTGCTTCGCGGTTGATTCAGTCTGGGAGGGGGACTGTTTGTACTGTTTGCAGGTGGGAGAAGCCTGACGGAATAAGCGCATGATAGCGCGTATTGATTGAGTTGACTAGTAGTGGCGGCGATAGAGAATTCGCGTGGCGCAACGAAGAGGGCAGTGGATACTTTGTTGACGGTAAATTCAGCGACACAAGTGCGATCCGGGGTGGGCTTGGGATGTTGACGAAGAGCAAGCGGGACGAGCTGCGGTTGCTGGTAAATTCCCGGCAACCGATCATCATTGTGGAAACGTCCGAAGAGGAGCGGCTCGAAACGCTGCTCTTCGATGTCGCAACCGAAATGGATGTGCCGCTATTTCGCTGGAGCGTGACCAAAGGATTGTCGCGATTCCGTGGTGAAGCCCTTTACAACTCCGACGCTCCGGAAGCGGCGCTGACGAATATCGCGACGATTACCGGAGACGCTATTTTCCTCTTGAAGGATTTCGCGCGGTACTGCGATAACGACAAGGTATGCCGGCGTTTGCGGGAATTAGCCGGGCAATTTCGCACGGCGCGAAGATCGATCGTGATCACCGCTGCGAAAGTACAGTTGCCGGAAGAGCTGTGCGGGGATGTAGCGGAATTTTCCTTTGCCCTGCCAACCGCCGAAGAATTGGCCGTGGGCGTAAAGGAAGTGATTCGCGAGGCCAGCGCGCGAACGATGGCAGCGATGGAGCTGGGCGCGGACGGCGTAATGCTGCTGGCCAAAAACCTGGTGGGCTTGCCCATGGAAGAGGCCCTGCGCACCCTGCGGATGTGCATATTGTCCCGGCATAAACTGGATGCCGAACTCCTTGCAGATGTGTTGGACGCCAAGCGCCAGGCGCTACGCAAGGACGGTCTGCTTGAGACCGTCAAGCGCGATGCCTCGTTTAACGATGTAGCCGGTTTGCGGAATTTGCGTGAGTGGATTGGCAAACGCAAGAGCGCGATGACCGCGGAGGGCCAGAAATTTGGTTTAATTGCCCCAAAGGGCGTTTTGATTACCGGGGTGCAAGGCTGCGGCAAAAGTTTGGCAGCCAAAGCCATCGCGGGTGAATGGGGCTATGATCTGGCGCGTCTCGACGCTGGCGCGCTGTACGACAAGTTTGTCGGAGAAAGTGAGCGCAAGTTTCGTCATGCCCTCGACCAGGCGCAACAGCTTGCGCCCATGGTGTTGTGGATCGACGAGATTGAGAAGGCCTTCGCATCGGCGGGGTCCAGCGGAGACGCCGACGCCGGTTTGTCGCAACGCTTGCTGGCCAGCTTACTGACGTGGATGCAAGACCGCGAAGGCGGAGTATTTCTCGCCGCAACCTCCAACAATATCTCCGCGCTACCTCCTGAAATGCTGCGCAAAGGGCGCTTCGATGAGATTTTCTTTGTGGATTTGCCGAACGCAGGGGTGCGCGCAAATTTGTTCGCGCTGCATTTGAAGAAGCGCGGCCGCGATGCCAAGGATTTTGCCCTGGAACAATTGGCGGCGGCCAGCGACGGATTTTCCGGAGCGGAGATCGAGCAGAGCATCGCTTCTGGTCTCTACACGGCATTTGGATTGAAGCAACAATTGACCACGGAAATTCTAGACGCGGAAATTGCGGCAACCCAGCCGCTGAGTGTCACCCGCGCGGAAGACATTCAGGGAATTCGGGAGTGGGCTAAGAAGCGGGCAGTTCCGGCAGATTGAGCGCGTGGTTGCAGGAGGCGATTATCAGAGTAGTTCAGGACTTGCCGCCGACTACCTGCGCATGCCCCAACGCCGCAACCATGGAAACTCCGCCCACAATGTTTCCCAATAGGGTTGGCAGGAAGAAATTCATGAAATATTGCAGCCAGGACATCGAGTGTGTCGCCACCAGATAGAACATCGTCGTGGAGCCCGCGATGATGTGGTTCAGGCTCGCCAGCCCCACCAGGTACGTAATGATGATGACGATCACCACGCGCGAAGCTTCCGCGCCCGGCAGCAGCCAGACCATCAGCGCGATGAGCCAGCCGGCGAAAATAGCGCGCATGAACGCGATGCCGAAGCTGGCTCCCAGGTGCGCGACGCCAATGTCGTGAAACGATTGCTGAATGCCCGGCTCGAAAAGAGGAATGTGCGCGATGCAGTAGGCAAAAAGAAACGTTCCGACAATATTAGACGACAGGACCACCGACCATAGCCGCGCTACGTTGAAAATGGTTTTGCGGTCCTTGCGCAGTAGCAATGGCAAAATCACCGTCAGCGTGTTTTCGGTAAATAGTTGCTGCCGGCCGAGGATAACAATCAGAAAGCCGACGCAATACCCCAGTCGCGAAATTAACGGGCGCCAGGGAGTATCTGGCAAATGCGCCGTCAGCGCGGCTTCCGCAACCAGGCAGAAGCCCATCGACAGGCCCGCAGCGAATCCCGACCAGGCCAAGGCGGCGGACGGTCGCTGCAGTTCGTCTTCACCTTCGCGGCGAATGGTCTCGTAGACCACGTTGGCGCCGATCGCCACCCGTTCCTCGACCTGCTTTTTCTCCGCACGCGTCGTGATCGGGCTTGGTGACTCGGTCTCGGGATTTTTTGCGTGGGTTGTGGGCATGGCTCTGCTGTTGGAAGATTTGATGCTGCAGACGGAATTTCGAGGCGTTAAGCTAGACGGGAATGCGGACAGGCAAACCTGCGTTACGGCAGCTTCGCAGAGTTTATCCGGCGTTAACCGGAGCGCCGATTTCTTTCAGTTTGGCGCGCGCCCGGCGGTCTTCTTCACTGCCGGGATAGCGCTTCACAACTTCGCGAAGTTCTTTGATTCCCGCATTCTTCTGACCCAGTTCGATCAGCGCCAACCCTTTTTTCAGATGCGCGGGTCCCAGCTTGAAACTCTTCGGATAGTTGGTGATCACCTTGTCGTATTCGATCACCGACTGGTCATACTGCTTCTGCGAGTAGGCAATCTCGCCAAGGTAAAACTGCGCGTTGGAGGCCAGATCGGTGTCGCTGTAATACTTCAAATAATCCTGAAATTCCGAGCGCGCCAGATCGTATTTGCCGCTGGTGATATCGCGCAGCCCGTTTTCATACAGCGTATTCGCAGAAGGCGCGGGCCCTCCCGCAGCAGCACCGGCTCCAGGCCCGGGTACCCCGGCTCCCGAAGGTGCGCCACCAGAAATCTTGGCGTCCAAGCTCTGCACCGTGTTCTGCAGATCCACGATTTGCTGATTCAGTTTGCCGAGCCGCGATTTAATTTCCTCGAGATTGTCGGACAATCCCTGCACCTGCGTGGACATGGTGTCCAGCCGCGCTCCAGAATTGGCCTGCACGTCTTGCACGGACTTCTGCACCGTGCTCATCGTGGCGTTAAGTTTGCCCACGTTGTCATTGGATTGCTCGACGAGCGTCTTCATCACCGTATGATCCTGCGTCATCTGAGTGGCGAGATCTTTTTGCCCCTGCAGCAGGGCAGTGACGCTGCTTTGCAGTTCGATGATTTCGCGCGAGACGGCGCTGGCGGGCCGTGGACCTGCGGCGCTGCCCACCAGAATGCCAGCGACGGACGCGGCAGCAAAAATTGCGATATTACGGACGCGCATGCAACTTCCTCCTCAGGAACGCCCCGCCGGATACGCGGGACTCGTGGCGGCCACCGCCGCCGTGCTGCAAAGTGCCGGGCTAATTTCTAATTCTACTGTAACGGGAGTACCCAGAGCGAGCAAGCCTGATTGGCACCTCATCAAGAAAGTGTCATTCCGAGCGCTGCGATCGAAGATTCCGACCTTGTCGGAAGGAATCCGCTGTCTTTACAATCGAGGCGGCACTGAATTGAAACCGCCTCGGGCCTTCTTCGCAGAAGCATCGAGGCGGTTTCAATATTCCAGCAACATTTGAATCCAATCGCCAGTTAGTTCGTCTTTACGAAGTGACCGCGGCGGTTCTTCTGCCAGCACTCTTCCGTGCTTTCGGTGCAGAACGGCTTTTCCTTGCCAAAGCTGACGGTATTAATGCGGTCGGCAGAGATGCCTTGCGAAACCAGGTACGATTTCACGGCGCTGGCTCGGCGGTCGCCCAGTCCAAGGTTGTACTCGGTAGATCCGCGTTCGTCACAATGTCCCTCGACCGTAACTTTCAGCTGCGGATAATTGCGCAGAAATTCAGCGGTATGCGACAACGCCTCGCGCGCATCCGGGCGAATATCCGCCTTGTCGAGATCGAAGTACGCGTCGCGAACTTCTTTCAGAAACAGCGCGTCGGTGATATCCGAACTGGTACCCGTGTCCGCGGGCGGCATGGGCGTAGCGACGGTAACGCGCGCACTGGCATTCGCGGAGCCGCCGGGACCGGTCGCGGTAATCGTGTATGTCGCAGAGTCCGTCGGGCTCACCTTGGTCGAGCCTTGCGCGGTCACTTGGCCGACATCCGGCGTGATCGTCAATTGCGTCGCGTTGGTTGACGTCCAGTTCAGCGTCACTGGGTCACCCTTGCTGATGGAGGTCGGGCTGGCTTGCAGCGTCACCGTTGGCGTCGCGGGCGGTGGCGTATACGGAGCCGATGGCGGCGCTTTGGCCACCGGTTTCTTGCCGCACCCGAACGTAAAAATTGCGGCAGCGAGCATCAGGCAAAATAGGGCCCGGTGGTGCGTTCGCGTGACCTGAATCATTGCGGTGTTCTCCTCGAGAGTAAATCTTTGGGGTTTTCGTCCTTAGTTAGATGCTAACACTGCCGTAACCGGTTCGTTTGGTATATCGTACCACGATATATTTATACATCGCACACATCGTTTTTCGCCAGGTAACGAGTGGCCATGCCGCTCCTCCACATCGGCGATCAGCGCGTCGACCAGTTGGGCGACTCGTTATGTCCTGCGGTCGTCAGCTGATGTGCTTGCGAGCCGTCCGCCAGCATGCTCCAGATCTGCCGGCTGCCGCCCCGCGTGGACTCGAACACAATGTGCCGCCCGTCGGGCGCCCAGCTGGGTCGTTCATTGCGCCCCGAGTCGCGCGTCAGCTCGATGATCTGCCGCGTCGCCACATCCATGATGTAAATGTCGTAGTTTCCGGTCGGACGCCGCCAGCTGAACGCAAGGAGCTGCCCGTTAGGCGCCCACGCCGGATCGATGAGATAGCCTTTGTCGGGAAGATCCAGCAAGGTGGTGTCTGTGCCATCCGCGTTCATCGAATACAGCTTGGGAACGCCGCCTCGGTCCCCGACGAAAACAATTGTCTGCCCCGTCTTGGGATTCCAAGCCGGCGAAATGCATGCGGCGTTAGAGAACGTCAGGCGCTTTGGGTGGTTGCCGGTGGAATCGGTAACGTATAGCTCTGGATTACCCTGCATCGACGAAGAAAACACGATTTGCGCCCCATCGGGCGACCACGCCGGCGTGGTGTTGGTGCCCTTGAAGCGCGGAAAGGAAATCACCTTGCTCGAATCCATCGAATACATGCAGATTTGCGCCTCGGTCACCGCTCCGAATTTCGCAAAGCAGGTGAACGCAATCCGTGAGGCATCCGGGGACCACCGCGGAGTGAGTGCGATGGAGTGCAGGGAAGTCAGCGCGTGCTGGTTGGCGCCGTCATAATCCATGGTCCAAATCTCTTTCGCGCCGCCTCGGGCGCTGACGAACGCGATCTGCGTGCCGGCCACGCTGGGCAGCCCGCCAGAAAGCTTGCTGATGATTTCGTCGGCGAACTGGTGCGCGAAACGCCGCACTTGCGTATCCGAAGGCGTACCGCGATAAATTTTTCCTACTACTGCCTGCGACGCGGGGCTGCGCACGTCAAAAAGCCACGCTTGAATCGCCACTTCCGTCGGAGACTCCACGACGTTTCCAAACGCCACCATGTTGGCGTTCGCCGGTTGATTGGTCCAATCCAGATTCCGCAGCTCTCCCGGGAACAGTCGGGAGCGGAGGTCGGATACATGCTCGGGCTGACCAGATCCAGAATCCCGCTGAATTGCAGGTCGTCGCGAACCACCTGGCTGAAGAGGGCGGCGTGCGGCTTCGCTGAATCTGCGCGCGGTCCAAAATCTGCCACCGCTACCCGCGGCTTGCTGGCGTCCCCGAGCCCTGTGCCCGCGCGAAACCAATCCTGGCCCCAGGACACTGGAGCAAGTAGCGCCACTAACGCGCCTATGCAAAGTAAACTTTTACTTACTGACGATAACTTCAAGACGTCCTCCGTTTCTCCTGGGAACGCCATTCTCCCGAATGGCGGGTTTCGTGACCCCCGTGCAGCTAAAAACCGTACGTTTAATTCCGCCGCCCGCTGCTGCGAAACACGAACCGCATCAGCAAATCTAATTTTGCCACGCGCCCCTACCCGCAGCTAACACCACGCCATCAATGCCGCGCCTCCGGAAAATCCCATGTCACATCCACACTGCTACCGGAATAGTCGTTGGGCAGCGGAGGAAGCGGATTCGATCCCAAAATCGCGCGCAATCCAGCGTTGTCCCAGGAACCGTTGCCGCTGCGCTCTGTAATTCGCGCATTATGAATCGAGCCATCCCGCGCCACCGTGAAGGAAACCGCGCAATGTAACGTCGTCGAATAGCGGACCGCCGCGTCGATGGACATTCGGTCATAGTTCGGATCGATCCGCCGGCGTACTGCCGCCACGTACCAGCCGTAACGCGACGCAAAATCGCTGCCACCCTGGCCCTGAATGGCCACGCCGGAAGAAGCGCCGGGATTCGTCGAGTACCCAGTGGGAATGTCCGGATTGCCTCCTTTTCCGTAGGGAACCGCGTTAGGCGGCGGAGGCGTTTTCTTCTCAAAAACTTTGGACTGATGCGAAGGTGGCAGCGGTTTTTCTTTCGCGAACACCGGAAGCTTCGTGACATCCGTAGGCGTTTGTTCCAGCTTCGGCTCTTCGACCTGATTCAATCCCTGCGTGGGATCAACGGCCTGGCTTTGCGTGGGAATAATTGGCCGCGGCATGGGAATTCCGGCAGCGCTCACCAGACTCACTTTCGTGCCGCCGAGTTCGCCGCCTTCGCCCGCCCATTGGTTCCGGTGCAACTGGTAGTAGGTGGAAATCCCGATAGCGATCGCCAGCAGCGCGTGAAGAGCGCCCGAGTACACCAGAAATTTGGTCAAACTGATTTCTTCGTCCGGGGCCCATTGCGAATTGGTGGCGGCGCTAGTCATGTTCGCGAATTGCTCAACGCGTTCGGGCGCGCTCGGTAATTGGCTGGGTTACGATGCTGATGTTATTGATCCCGGACTGCCGCAAAGAATCTACAACCGTAGCAAAGGCTCCGAAGGGAACCGCTTCATCGCAGCGTAGGAACACCGCGTCTTGCGGCTTCTTCAGCTGGGCGTGAACCTTGTCGCCCAATTCGTGAATATTGACGGCGTCGTTGCCCAGATAAATCCGCTGCGCCTTGTCCACGGTGATCACCAGCCGCTGCTCGGTAATCTCGTGAACCGTCTTGGTTTTCGGGACGTCCACTTCGATGCCGGACTGCAGAATCGGCGCGGTGATCATGAAAATGATCAGCAGCACCAGAACGACGTCGATGAACGGGACCATGTTGATCTCCGACAGCGACGTTTGCGTTGTTTTAAGTTGCGGCATGTTTTTCGCGGCGGTAAAAGCCAGACCGCCAAATCAGCCAAACGTCTTTTCAATCTGCGCAGCAACCTCGAGTGCGAAGGTGTCCAGACGCTGCCCCAGGTCGCGAATATTCTGCAGAAATTGATTGTAAAAAATTACCGCCGGAATAGCGGTAAACAATCCTGCCGCCGTAGTAAACAGCGCCTCCGAAATACCCGGCGCAACCGCGCGTAGCGTTGCCGAGCCGGCATCTCCCAATCCCGAGAAGGCGTCGATGATGCCCCACACTGTTCCGAACAGCCCGATAAACGGCGAAACGGAAGCCGTAGTCGCCAGCCACGACATTCCTTTTTCTGCGCGGCGCACCTCTTCCGCCGCCGCCAGTTGCATGCTCACGTTCACCGCCGCGAGGCTCTTCAGATGTCCCGTAGAGGTAGTGCTCCCGGTGCCCGTGCCTACCTGGCTCTGCAGTTCCCGGAACCCCGAGGCGTACACCGAAGCGAACGGCGACCCGGCGGTCGCCAGCGCTTGCGGATTCGCGACCCCGCGCGTCGCGCGAAAGATCCGCAGAAACTGATCGCTCTCCCTGCGAATGCGCCCAAAGAGACCAATCTTTTGAAAAATCATGCCCCAGGAGACTACGGAGAAAATCAGCAGGATAAGTAGGACCGCCCGGGCGACCCAGCCCGTTTGCCCCAGAATGTTGCCGAGATCGGTGATGAGAATCGTTGAGAACGGGAAAATGATGTACCCCTCAGTGAGCAGCGGTTAGCACAGCAATTATGTAAGTGGCCCGTATTCGGCTTGAAGCGTCTATCTGAATTACCGCGAATCCGGCCGTTGGGATGCCGAAGACGGCATTTTCTTGCAAAAGTTTGCCGCTTCAGAAACGTAACACACGCACGCAGGCGAAGCAACGAAACCGCAAAGCAAAATTATGAATGACTGCGGATAAGAAAAGCGCAATGCGCTCCGCCGAGCGTCCCTCCGGCCATGTTTATGAGATGCAAGAAGCAGGCGAAGAAGGTGCCAGCAGCTGTGTTAAACTGCGCGAGAGATGGAAAAAACTTTCCACGTAGCCGTAGAATCGCTGACCGGCACTGCTGTGGCCGAAGCTACGCTCCCGTCTTCGGTTCCGCTACGCGGCAGTGGAAACGCCGGCACATTTTTCCTCGAAACCTTCGGCTGCCAGATGAACGATCACGATTCCGAAAAGGTTGCCGGCGTACTGGTCTCCCGCGGCTACCAGCAGGTTGAGAAGCCCGCCGACGCCTCGGTAATCCTGTACAACACTTGCAGTATTCGCGAAAAAGCCGCCCAAAAAGTATTTTCCCGCCTAGGCGAATTCCGCGGCAGGGAAGACTCCGGCAAAATTATCGGCGTCCTCGGCTGCGTTGCCCAGCAAGAAGGGGAAGAAATTTTCAAACGCGCGCCATGGGTCAGCCTGGTGTGCGGCTCGGCCAGCTACCGTAAACTTCCCCAAATGCTGGACAAACTCGAAGCCGGCGAGAAGCGCGTTACTGGCCTGGACAACGACACCGACGAAACTTTTGAGACCGAAATCACTCGTCGCGACAATCCTTTCCGCGCCTTCCTCACCATTATCGAAGGCTGCGACAAAGCCTGCTCCTATTGTGTGGTCCCGTTTACCCGCGGCCCGGAACGCAGCCGCTCTAGCGATTCCGTACTGCGCGAAGTTCGTCAGCTCGCCGAACTCGGCTACTCCGAAGTGCAACTCCTCGGGCAAACCGTCAACTCCTACGCCGATCCCACCGCCCGCAAGATGAGGTTTTCTGAATTGCTCCTGGCTGTTGCCGACGTTCCGGGAATCCGCCGCGTGCGCTTCACCACTTCGCATCCCCGCGATTTCACCCCGGATATCGTCGCGGCCCTCGATGCCCAACCCAAACTATGTGATCACGTCCATCTCCCGGTGCAATCGGGCTCCACGGAAATTTTGCGCGCTATGGCTCGCACTTACACCCGCGAAGAATATCTCGAAAAAATCGCCCTGATCCGCGCCGCCAAGCGCCAGATCAGCATCACCACTGACATCATCCTGGGCTTCCCAGGCGAGACCGAAGAACATTTCCAGGAAACACTCAGCCTGCTGCGGGAAGTGAAATTCGACGCGCTGTTCGCCTTCAAATATTCTCCGCGGCCTAACACTCCGTCGTTGGCCATGAACGATCCAATTTCCGAAGAAGAAAAAAGCCGCCGCCTGGTAGTTCTGCAAGATACCCAGCGCGAAATTCAAACCGCCCGCCACGCCACCATGATCGGTCAGACCATGGAAGTATTGGTCAGCGGCAAATCGCGCCGCGAAAATCGCTGGTCGGGACATGCATCCTCCAACCGCGTTCTAAATTTCACGTCGCCGCACCAGGATTTGCTAGGCACCTATGTGAACGTCCTAGTCACTGACGCCGGTCCCGCCAGCTTAATCGGCGAGCAAAGTTTTTAAGATCGATTCTCGGTTGCCAGCTATTTTCGGGAGGCCCCAATGGAAGTAGAGATGAAGATACGTGGCCTGATGCCCGACCCCGTCACCAATAGCCCCATCGTCGTGCTCAAAGACGTGCAAGGCCAGGCAATTCTGCCCATCTGGGTCGGCATTCACGAAGCTCACGCCATCGCCATCGAAATTGAAAAAGTCGAGATGCCTCGTCCGATGACCCACGACCTGCTCAGAAACGTATTCCTCGGCCTGGAAGTTCGCGTGCAAAAAATTGTGGTCAACGATCTGCGCGACGACACCTTTTACGCCATTATCTGTGTCGAGCGCGACGGCCAGCTCATGACCATCGATTCGCGCCCCAGCGACGCCCTGGCGCTGGCCCTGCGTATGGACTGCCCGATTTTCGTCGACGAAAAAGTCTTGAAGAACGCCAAAGTCTCCACCGCGCTTACCGAGCGCAACACCAACGAACAGCTGCGCAACTGGCTCGAGTCGCTCTCCGATGACGACCTCGGCCGCTACAAGATGTAATTCTCCCGCATCAAAAATTGCTAGCCGGCAACGTCGCAAACGTGTGCGCCGCCAGCAACGCCTGCACTTTCCGGCGCCACGTGATCAACAAAACGATCCCAATCAAAATCAGCGCCAGACTAAGCCCTGCCCACAATCCCAGCGCCCCCCAGTGCCTGCGAAAACACAACCACGCGCCCAGCGGTAACCCTAAAATCCAGTAAGCAAAAAAATGGCAAAGCATCGGCGTGCGCGTATCGCCAGCCCCGCGCAACGCTCCGGTTGCCACTGTCTGCAAGCCATCAAAAAGTTGGAACGCCGCCCCCGCCGCCAGCAGCACAATCGTGCTGTGAATAATCACTTCGTCGGGCGTATACATGCGCGCGATCCACCGCGGAAAAATCAACAGCGCCGCGCTGGCGCAAGCCATGAACGCCGCCCCCAGAAAAATCGCCGTCCCGCCCGCCTCTCCCGCCCCAAAGGGATCTTTTCGCCCGATTGCCTGTCCCACCCGCACCGCCGCCGCGGACGAAATCCCCAGCGGCACCATATACGTAAAGGCCACCGTATTCAGCGCGATCTGGTGACTCGCCAGCGGCACCGCCCCCAGCCGCGCAATCAGCGTAGTCGCCAGCGCAAAAATTCCGCTCTCCAGCGTGAACTGCACCGCCGCCGGATACCCCAACGTGATCAGATGTTTTATGCGCGGCAGATCCACGTCCACGGGAGTCCGCAAAAGTTCCGTATGGTGCCGGTGGTCGTACCAAAATAAATAGCCCACCAAAACGCCGGCCATATACAACCGCGCGATCGCCGTAGACCATCCCGAACCCACCGCGCCCATCGCCGGAAATCCCAACTTGCCGTAAATCAATAAATAGTTGCCCACCGCATTCACGATGTTCGCGGTGACCAGCGCGAACGCCACCGGCCGGACCATGTCCATCGCCTGCAGGCAGCGCCGCACCGCGAAATACATCAGCAGCGGCAGCAGTCCAACGGTAAGCGCCCCGGTGTAGGGAATCGTCAGCTCCAGCACCGCCGCATCGATGTGCATCCCGGTAAGCAGTGGCCGCAACAGCAACACCGGCGCGGCCAGGATCGGCGTAAGCGCAACGCTCATGTACACGCCATTGATCAACGAGCGGTGACAATCCTCCCGCTTCCCAGCCCCAAATGCCTGAGACACCAGAGTGTCCAGCCCCATCAGCAGCCCGCCGCCAAACAGCGCCAGCACCATAAAGAGATTGGAGCCCAAGACTCACCGCGCCCATCGCCGCGGCGCTGTTCGGCAAATGCCCGACCATCACCGTATCCACGATGGCCATGCTCATCCAGCCCAGCTCCGCCAACACCAGTGGCAGGGCCAGATGAATCGTCGGGCGCAATTCTTTGCGCAAACTGGAAAGGCTGAGCATGGGAAACGTTTGAGAAAGTGTATGCGGAGCGTCACCAAGTGGCAATCGAAACCACAGCGCAGATCATTTGCAAGAAACGAAAAGTCTACCGCCAATCACCAGGTTAACTTCTGCGGGGCATGCCTCCGGGAGTTCCATTGACCTGCAGCTGCGCGAAACATACGCTAAATCGCACCCTCGCAGTGCCTAGCTGTAATAGGAAGTGCGTTTGGTTCGTGCGCAATTCGGCAAGAACCCGCAGGAGAATATTGTGCCCTTTGTGAACTCAGAAAATTTTGAACAGCGCATGAATTACACTCGCGCGGTCTCCCGCCTCAATTCCCGCGTCAACGTCGCCATCGAGTGGTCCGAAGAAGGCCGCAGCCTGCGCGCCGAAGGCTTCACGGTAGACGTCAGCGCCAAAGGCTGCCTCGCCGTCATTCCCCAGGGCTTTACGGTAGGCCAGAAAATGCGCGTAGTAAATCTGCTGAACAACAAAGCTTCTGATGCCGTTCTAATCTGGCGTGGCCACGAAGGCCGCCAAGGCTGGGAGCTGGGCATCGAACTCCTAAACCCACCCGACAGCTTCTGGGAAATCGATCTCTAAACACAAATCGTCCGCGTAGCTAGGCCTCGATGAATTCCTGCAAAGCTGCCAGGTTCTTCACGATCAGCGTCGAGCCGCGCACCTCAATCAGCCGCTTACGCTTAAACCCTGCCAGAACCCGCGACACGGTCTCCCGGGAACTCCCGATCATATTGGCAATCTCTTCGTGGGTCAGCGTCAACACCAGCCGCTTCTGCCCGGCTTCAGAACCTTGCTCCGGCTTCAGATCCAGAAGAAAGCGCGCCAGCTTTTCCTCCGCAGTCCTCGAGAGCCCCAGGTACCGAACCTCTTGGCAGGTCGCGTAATAAATATTGCTCAGCATCTCGGCAACTCGCAACGCGGTCTCCCCGTGTTCCCGCAGAAAAGCCAAAAAATCTTCGCGCCGTATGAAATTTGCCTGCGTCGGTTCCAGCGCTTCAGCGGTGAGCTCAAAAGGCTTGCCGGATAGCGTACTGGGCAACCCAATGATTTCTCCGGCCTCCGCGATCCGAAAAATAATCGCCTTCCCAGCCGCCGAACCTCCGAAAAGCTTTACCCGGCCGTTGCAAAGGATGAACACCCCTCGCGGCTCCTGGCCTTCCACAAACAATACCGCTCCCTTGGGATAGGTCGCCGCCGAAGAAATCGCATCCAGGCCCGCCAATGCCGCCCGCGGAAGGTTGCAAAACACCCGCTCCTTCAGCATGGGGCAGGCGATGCAGTTTTCGATCACCTGTAAGCCATAGGGGGTCTTAGCCATGCCGTCATTATACGACTCCTTTTGCAGGCTGCCCTGTACCCGCGTCGTGTGCTCTCCGTCACGTCCTCGAATGACCTCGGTCACGGAACTTCAATCACCAAAGCCTTACCGTTGAAGTCGAGAGGTGTTCCATGCCGGCAACGCAAACCAAACAACGCGTCACTTTTCAAAATATCCTCTTCGCGACCGATTTTTCTGCCTCCGCGAACGCGGCCATGCCCTATGCCGCGGCTTTCGCAAAAGCCTTCGGATCCAAGTTATTCGCCCTGCACGTTCAAGATCCCGTCAATTACGCAGTGCCTCCGCAGGTCTGGCAGAGCGAGCAGCTGACCCACGACATGGAGATTCAATGTCTCCGTGACACCGTGCGCCACAGCTATCCGGAAGTCAGTCCGGAGGTTCTCCAGGCCCAAGGCGGCGTATGGCCCGCTCTAGCCGCCGCTATAGAAACCCACAAGATAGATCTCATCGTCGTCGGCACTCGCGGGCGCACTGGTCTCGGCAAGGCTCTCCTGGGTTCCCAGGCAGAAGAAGTTCTCCGACATGCCCCGTGTCCGGTTCTCACCGTCGGCCCGCAAACCCAGTCCCACGATCGAGCGCCTGGCAAGATCACCTCTATTCTCTTCGCCACCAATTTTGGACCGGCCTCGCTTGCCGCCGCGCGCATCGCCGTGTCCCTGGCCGAAGAGTTCCAATGCAAACTCACGCTCCTTCATGTCGTCGAAGATGCTCGCGTCAACGACGCTACATCCGCCGAAGAATTCATGGCTTCCAGTGAATATCGCCTCCGCGACCTGGTCCACAAGGAAGTCGAGTCTTGGTGCGCTCCTGTCTTCACCGTGGAGCCCGGCGTCCCGGCAGACAAGATTTTAGAGGTAGCTCAACGCACCAATGCCGACCTGATTGTCCTTGGCGTTCACCGTCCCAAAGGCGTCCCGGGTGCCGCCACCCATCTTCCCATCGCCACCGTCCACCGGGTCGTCGCCAACTCCGCCTGCCCGGTGCTCACCGTGCGCCAGTGCTTGAATTGCCAGCGACAACATTCCTGTTCTTCAGCCGCTACTCAGTAAATCTCCATGAAAAATGGACCCGGACAAGGCAGCGAACGTCCGGGCCGGGGTTCTGAAAGGCCGGGTGAAATGCTCAAGGAAATCTCGTCTCCATCGCTTCCGAATCTCCAGGCGCTGCTCACATCCCGCCTCGCGACTCAACTCCTGCGCTTTCCAAAATCCCGCAGCATCTTTCGTCAAGGCGACAAAAGCGACTGCCTGATGTTCATCCAGTCCGGCACGGTGAAAGTTACCGTCGTAAATGCGCAGGGAAAAGAAGCCGTGATCGCCCTGCTGGTCGCCGGCGATTTCCTGGGAGAGAGCTGCGTCAGCGAGGGCGCAGCGCCAAGAGTCGCCACGGCCACTGCCATTGCGCCGACCGGTCTCTTAGTCATCCAGAAAAGCGAAATGGTCCGGGCAATCCACGAAGACCACCAGGTAGCTGAGGTTTTTCTCGCGTACGTCATGAAGCGCAACCAAAAAATTGAGTCGGATTTGCTCGATCAGCTTCTCAATTCCACGGAAAAGCGCTTGGCCCGCGCCTTGTTGCTTTTAGCCGAATGCGGCAGGGAAGTGGACCCCGAGACCGCCGTCGCCAAGGTCTCCCAGGAAACCCTCGCAAAATTGGTAGGCACCACCCGCAGCCGCGTTAATTTCTTTATGAGCAAATTTCGCAAATCCGGATTCATCCGCGACCGCGCCGGGCTGCAGATCAACAGCTCGCTCCGTAATGTAGTTCTTCAAGATTAGTTCTTCCGGAAAACAGAACTGCCAACCGACCCAATCCTTCGGCGCAGCCTGCCTTCCTACGGTCTTGGGAAGAAACTGACGATGACTGGATAGGTGCTGGTTCTCGCCAAAGGGGGGTGGGTTTGTCTGTATCGATCACGATCAACGGGGTAGCAGGAAATCTCTATTTCTTAGCATTCTCGGCCTTGGGCGCATAATATCCCGATCGTGTTTGCACCTTCAGGCCGTCCCGATGCACTTTGACTCGCAAACTATGATAGCTGCCATTCGCCTTTATATTTTCCGGGGCGAACGCCAAAAGATACAGATACTCGGGGACTTCCGTTAGCCGATTGAATCCGCCCTCCAGGTCATTACTGTTGTGGAAGAATGTTCCGCCAGTACCATCGGCAAGTTCTGCCAGCACATCTTCATTGATCGCCATGGACTCGCCATGATGCTGAGATGTTTGGCCCGTCATCATGGCAAACGTGGAAGTGTCACCATGTTGACTGGCATCCAGATTCGTTGTGTACAACCCGCGCGCGTCCAGAGCGCTAACCGTCACTTGCGACTGCGCAGCAACGTCCATAATCTGCGATTTAAGAGCCATGGCCTCCGCGGAATTTGCCATAAACCCCGGTGACACCAGAATCACCATGCGCTCTCCCGGCAACGCCTCCATCCTGTGCACCAGCTCTTTTATAAACGTCAGGCTTACGCGGGTATCTTGATCCCCGTTTGCCAAAGCCTGCGATGCCGCCGAGCGCACCATGCTCTCCGCCAGATTCCGTTGCTCCGGCTTCAAATTGGCGCAGGTCATCGCGTCCTGCACTGCGGATTCCGTTGCCTGCTCGTTGTGTTTATTCGCGATGAGGTCCGCGAGGTAGTAATCCACATTCGGGCACTGCCGGCCAGACTGCCGGTACAGCCCGCGCGCGCTCAGCTTCATTATGGCTTCTTGCAGCTTCGCGCGATCGCGGGTCATGCCGCTGTTGGTCCCAGAAAACGAAACCACATCCGCCATCTCCAAGTCGCTGAGCGCGCCTGCCAGCATTCGGGTCGCCGCCCTCTGCACTTGCGCCAGGTCCGCGGCGCTGAGATGCAAATCGTCGAAGAGGAAAACAATAAATCTTTGTGGCGCATCGCCGGGCGCCGGAGTTGCAGGACGACCGACGTTCGGACCACCAGCCTCCGGCGTCGAAGGCTCCGTGTCGATTTCGCGGGCAGGCCGTTTTTCGACGGTGAATCCGGATATGACTTGTAACTTTCCTCGGTCGAATACTTCGAAATCCTCCTTGCGGAGGTCGCCCACCGCACGGCCCCGCGCATTCCGCGCCACCACCGGCACCAGCACCGCGTTGACATCCACCTTGATGGCAACCGGCCCGCTCGGGGCTGGCGCCGGAATCTTCTGCGCAGGTAGTGCCTGCGTTGGGGTTCCCTGCGTGGGAGTTGCCTGCCCTGGAGCTGCTTGCGTTGCAGAGGCCCTCGTCGCAGGGGCCTGCCGCGCTACGCCCTGCGCACACGAAATGACGCAACAGCAGCAGGCGAAAAGCAACACACGCCGCCTCGGTCGGATACTCATATACGTGTCGTAACTTTACGCTTTGCGGGCTGAGGGGTCGATGTGCCACCGGGGAAAATTCTCGGAACTGAGGGATGCGTGTTTCCCCCGAGCGGGCCGTAAAGATGAGTCCGGCACTCTCGAGGAGCTACTCGGTGCCGGTGTGTTTTCGTCAGCCTCGGGCGAGCCGGAATCATGGCCAGTTGCGGGTACTCCCCGTACTATTGACTAACGCGTTCTATTTTGCTACTCTCTTTCGTGTACTCGCGATATCACTACCGAGCCTCCGCTTCCCGTCATCTCGCCGTAAACCCTGTAGAATCCGCACTTCCGAGCCAGGCATTCTTAAGTTCAATAGAATCAATACGCAAAAGTAAAAAACTCTCGATTTCGCTAAGAATTTCGCCTGTAACCCCTGTATCTACAACACTTCCCCCCAACGGTACCCGTAAACCCCGCAGAATCAGCACTTCCAAGAAATGGCGTGTTCCCCTAAATCCCCAAATCCTCGTAACTTATTCACATGCAATAGCTTATGAGCGTTTTGTGACGCCGCGCAAATGCGCAATTTCACGTTCCCAAAAGGTTTGCGCGCGGACGAGTGTAACCATGTTCATGCGCCCACAGCGACAGCGGCAACGCGCCGATGTCATCAACGATCGGCACCGCGTGACCATCCTTGGTGAGGTCCACGCACTGCAAATAATTCTTACAAGTCTCGCAAGCTTCCACCCGCAAATGCGGAAACTGTTCTGGGACATACACGGGCAGCTTGGTCTCCTCTTTTTCTCCGCAGGTAGGGCAGAGAATTCGCCGGAACTCCCACTCTTGCGAACAAAACGAACAAACCAGAAACCGTTTCCCGCTGTCACCTTCCACCCGCAAAACTCCCAGGTACGGTTGCCCCCCGCACAGCGGACACACCGTAGCCGTCACCAGCAAGTTGGGTTTGGGGAATTGCTCTCCCAGAAATTCCGCGTAGGGCTGCAGAAAAGCCCGCGGAAAGAATTGCGCGAAGGCTTCCACCTCTTCGTCGCCAAGGCCGGCGGCATTCCAATAATTGCTCAGCTCGGTGATCCAGGTTTCCGGCGCCCGCAGCGCCCAGGCCCGCGCCGCATCCGCCAGCGGGGCAGGCGCGTTGCGCTCCGCCACGTGCAGAAATCCGCGAAAGTGTGGCAACACCACCGCGATGTCGAATTTCTCGCGCAAAGAGCCACCAGCCGCCACGGCCGATTGCACCCCGCGGTCCGCAGCCACGTGGGCCTGCAGGCTTTTCTGAAATTTTGCGATGGCCGAATAGAAGTTGAGAATCTCCGCGGCGAAAGTCTGGCTCTTGGCCAGCGATTCCGCGCGCTCGATTCGCTGCTCGTATTCGCCGCTGCGGGATTGGAAAAGATTCATTTAGGAAAGGTCGTGGTTTCGGCAGGCATCAAATTATTTCGGAGGAGTAGTAGAATCGCCCACAACTTCTTTGTACCACGCTGGATGGTATCGTCTTACGAAATCTCTGGATACATCGCCGCCGATCATGGAGTTCAGCGCGCCGCGCTCGGCGAAAACGCTCATGTAAATGTGAATCATGAACAATCCAATACTCAAAAGCGCCGCGCCCGGATGCACGATCACCGCCAGGTACCGCAAGATGCGCAGGTTCCAGGGAATATATTCGGGCAGCCACAAAATCACGCCGCTGAATACCAGCAGAATTCCGCAAATCACAAAACCCCAGAACAGCAATTTCTGTCCCGCGTTGTAGCGCCCCGCCGGCGGCATCAGTTCATCTTCGTTCTTGGTGTAGTGCCCGACGTTCTTCCACCACTCCTTGTCCGTTTCCGTGGTGTGCATGTGCGCATGCCACATCACGTACAGCACCAGCACCGCGACAACAAAAATCACCCCCACCCACGGATGCAGCGTGCGCGAAATCTGCGGGCCGCCAAAAACGTACGCCAGCCAGAAAAGCCATGGAGACCAGAACGCCAGCCCAGTCAGCATCAAATAAACAAACGATCCGCCCGCCACCCAGTGCGTAAGCCGCTCGTTAAATCCGTAACGCAGAATGCGATTGTGGGGAAGCAGCAGCTCAGGTTCGCTCAATGGGTTCCTCCCCGTCCGCTTTCTTTATTCCGCCTTCCTGGGTTACCACCGCTTTCACCACGGCGCGGTTTTCTTCGGCCTTCACGGCTTTTTCCTGTGCTACCGCAATCTCTTCGCGGATTTGCACGTCTTCTTTATCCTTCGGCCCAAATCGCAGATAGTGCACGATCAAGCCAACCAATCCGCCCACCATCGCCAGGTTGCCAATCCACTTCAGCGGCCCCTTCCACAATTTCACCATTATCGGAATGTGCGGATCTTTGGGCAGCCCGCCATACAGTTCCGGACGCGTCGCGTCGTGCAAGACGTACAGCACGCCCGTTCCGCCGACTCCAGGAGGATCGTAAACGCCGGCGTTCGGAAAATCGTAATGTTCCCGGAGTTGCGTGGCGCGCTTTCCGGCCAGATCGAGCATGTCCTCTTTGCTGCCGAAGTGCAGGCAGCCGGTGGGGCACGCTTTGATGCAAGCCGGCTCCAGGCCCTGGCCCACGCGGTCCGAACACAGCGTGCACTTAAAGACGCGCTTTGTTTCCGGATTAAATTTCGGAATATTGAACGGGCAGCCGGTGATGCAATACCCGCAGCCGATACATTTATCCTGCGCAAAATCCACAATCCCATTGGTGTACTGCACGATGGCCCCGTCGGAAGGGCAGGCCGCCAGGCATCCCGGCTCGGCGCAATGCATGCACTGATTTTTGCGCATCAGCCACATCATGGAACCATCTTCTTTTTCGTGTTCGTTGAAGAGAATCAGGTTCCAGTAATTCCACCGGGTCTCCGGCATGGTCTGATAGGTATTATCAAAAATCGTTTCGCCAAAGGGCAGATCGTTCCACTCCATGCAGGCCACTTCGCAAGCTTTGCACCCGATGCAGGTGGTGGTATCGATCAGTTTCGCAACGGTGTAATTCCGCTGCGTGTCCTGGCCCGGGACGGTACCCGCGTGGCCGGAAATCTTCTGAATGCGCAGCGCTTCCTGGCTCATGGTTAAACTTTCTCCACTTTCACGAGGAAGCCTTTAAATTCCGGGGTGTGCGCGTTGGGGTCGACGGCGGTGTGGGTGAGCTGATTCACTAAATCGCGCGAAGTTTTTCCTTCGTCTTCGGCGATGCCGCGATAGCCCCAGTGCAGGGGAATTCCGATCTGATAAGTTTTCTTGCCGTCGATCAGCATGGACTTGATTCTTCGGGTGACCATCGCTTTGGCGATGTACTCGCCGCGGGCGCTGGACACTTTGACTTTTTCCCCGCCGCGAATCCCCATTTCATCCGCCATTTCCGCGGCCATTTCGATAAACGGCTCGGGAACCAGTTGCACGTTCATGGGATTATTTTTTGTCCAGTAGTGATAGTGCTCGGTGAGGCGGAAGGTGGTGCACACTACGTTGAAGCCTTGCGCCACCGTGCCGAATTTGTCGTCAGGATCTTTAAATTTGGTGACGACTGGATTCGTGGATTGCGCCGGATGCAAAACGTTTTGCACTGGACTTTCGATCGGTTCGTAGAATTCAGGGAATGGCCCATCCGCAAACGCGGACAGCGGCGCAAAAATTCTACCGACGCCTTCGGCGTTCATGATGAAGGGGCCCATGTGGTCTTTGGGAGGGGAATCGACTTTGAAATCGGGGACGTCCGCGCCCACCCACTTTTTGCTGTCTTCATTCCACCAGACTTGTTTGCGCGACGGATCCCAGGGCTTGCCCTGCACATCGCAAGAAGCGCGATTGTACAGAATGCGGCGATTCGCGGGCCAGGACCAGCCCCAGCCGGGATGAACGCCCATGCCGCTGGGATCGGAAGGATCGCGGCGCGCGGTTTGATTTCCGGCTTCGGTGAAGGCCCCGGAATAAATCCAGATTCCGCAGGACGTAGTGCCGTCGTCTTTGAGCCAGGAAAAGCCAGGCAGTTGTTGACCGGCCTTGATTATTTGTTTGGAAGCAGGATCTTCAAGATCGGCGAGGGCCTTGCCGTTCATTTCTTTCAGGACTTCGGCGAGTCCGGGATTCAAAGGTTCACTGTAATTCCAAGTGAGATTTAGAATCGGATCAGGGAATTTACCGCTCTCTTTTTGGTACAGCTCGCGAACTTTTAGGAAAATCTGGGCGACGATTCCATGGTCCAGCCGGCAGTCGCCGGGCATGGGCAGTGCGGTGTTTTTCCAGAGCAGCCAGCGGGCGGAATTAGAGAAGGAGCCATCTTTTTCCGCAAATCCGGCGCAAGGCAAACGGTAGACCGTGGTTTGAATTTGTTTCTGATCGCCTTGAGCTAAAACTCGCGGCGATTTCCAAAACTCGCTGGTTTCATCGGCGTAGATTTCTCCGACGACCAGCCACTCGGCTTTTTTCAATGCGTCAATATTTTTGTTGCTGTCCGGACCGATGGCTACGCCATTCATCCCGAAGGCCAGCATGCCCTTGACGCTGCCGTTGTACATATCGTCCCAAAGATGGGTCCAGGAATAATCGCGGTCCACTTTCGGAAGATAGTTGAAGGCCCAATCGTTCTGTTTATTGGCGGCATCGCCGTACAATGCCTTCAGGAAGCTGACCGTAAATTTCGAGGTGTTGCTGTAATAGTTCCAGGATTGCCAGGGCGCTGGCTTGGAACTGTCTGGAGTGACGCGTTCCATCCACTCGGCGAAATTGTTGTCGGCGGGCGTGGGAACTTTTAGATAGCCGGGCAACGTGTCGTACAGACCAGCCATATCTGTAGCGCCTTGAATGTTGGAGTGGCCGCGAAGAGCGTTGACGCCGCCGCCGGCGCGCCCGACATTGCCTAGCAGCAATTGCAGCATCGCGGCGGTTCGAATGATCTGAGTGCCAAAGCTGTGATGGGTCCATCCGACGGCGTAGATGATGGTGCCGACTTTCTTCATGTCGCCGTTGATGCGAATGGACGTAAAGGTATCGGCGGCTTTGAGAAATTGATCGGCGGGAATACCGGTGATGCGGGCCACCATTTCCGGGGTGTAGCGGGAATAATGCTTTTTCAGGAGCTGAAACACGCAGTTAGGATTCTGCAGCGAGAGATCGTAGTCGACATTCTCGGGCATCGGCGGAAGCGGCGGTGCGGCATGGTTCTGGCCCGTTGACATGCCGGGCGGGTTTGGCAGGGGTTTGCCACCGGTGCCGGAATAATTCCAGGTGGCGCGGTCGTAGGTGAATTTTCCGGCGTCAAATCCGGAGAAAACACCGTCCAAGTCCGCGGGAAGTTTGAAGTCCGGCTTTACCAGGAAAGCGGCGTTGGTGAAGTTGACGAGGTATTCGTGCGCGAGGCGGTTGTTCTGAATCGCGTAATTGATTAGCCCGCCGAGGAAAGCGATGTCTGAACCAGCGCGAATCTGGCAGAACATATCGGAGACAGCGGAAGTACGGGTAAAGCGCGGATCGACCGAAATCATTTTGGCGTTACGCTGGCGCTTGGCCTCAATCGCCCACTTGAAGCCGCAGGGGTGATTTTCGGCTGGATTCCCGCCCATGATCAGCATCATGTCGGTGTTTTTGATATCCACCCAGCCGTTGGTCATTGCGCCCCGGCCAAACGTTGGTCCCAAACTTGAGACCGTGGGGCCGTGTCAAACTCTGGCCTGATTTTCCAGATGCACGACCCCCAGGGCGCGCATCGTCTTTACGACCAGATAGTTGAATTCGTTGGTGTCGGTACAACCGCCGATCCAGGAGATGGCTTCGGTACGATTTACGGTTTTTCCCGCGGCATCTTTTTCGATAAAGCTGTCGTCGCGGGTTTTCTTGATGCGCGCGGCGATTTCATTCAACGCGTCGTCCCAGGAAATATCCTGCCACTCGCTGCCGCCCGGGCGGCGCACTTGGGGCTTGAGGAGGCGGCGATCATTCAAAATATCTTGTGCGAGAGAGGAGCCCTTGGGGCACAACGTGCCGCGGTTGGTAGGATGGTCTGGATCGCCTTCGACGTGCACCACCTGGGCGGTAACGTTCTTAGCCTTGTCGCCCAGAGTGTAGATGATGGTGCCGCAGCCCACAGCGCAATACGGGCAGGTGGAGCGGGTCTCCGAGGCGCGGGCAATTTTTAAGGCGCGCATCTCGGCGCGCGCGGGCTGCACGTCAAAGCCGAATGCGGCCGCCGCGGCGCCACCGACTGCTGCGATTTTCAGGAAGTCCCTACGGCTGGTTTCCACGGATGAATCCTCCGGACGCCTAGACGCAAGATGCAGAACTGGGCGACGCGCAGTTGGATGCGCGAAACTGCATTATGGATAAGAATATTTTGGAAAGGTAATACGGGGTGGCGCGAGCAAGTCCGAGACCGCTACTCATGAGCTCACCTGGGAGAACCAAGAGCACAACGAGGCATTATGTTTTCCGCACGCTCGGAAAGTCAACCGGATTTTCTGGGATTTCGCTGAAACTTCTGCTGGACCATTCGGAAATATACCTATTACCGTGTAGGCCGGATTAATTCCCGTGCGGCGGGTTCTCGCGACGGACGCGTGCGAGCAACCATCGCTTCTTACCGCGGTGCGTGCTGTACATCGGAGTAGAGCCCAGGGTCCGTGCCATTAGTCTGACTTTCGCTCCGGTTTTTCTTGGGACGGGGAATCCGCTGATACATAGTAGCGCCGCACTCTGCGCGTGCGCCTGCGGCGATAGACGAAGACCAATCCGGCCGCGGCCGCCAAGCTGAAAAATGCAAAGATACGAAGTTGGAGTTTCTGCCGGGCGACCTCGGCCAGCGAACGGTCGCGAAGTTGCTGGCGGGCATTGTGGGCTGCGGCGTTAGGAGCGTTATCGACCCAGCTGGCCTCGCAGCAGTTGATCTCCGTAAAGCTGGCGGACACCAGAAAAAAAAGCGCCATTCCCAGAAACAGAATTGCAGCGAAGAGCAATACGTAACTAGGCCGTGGTCTCATCGGAAGGCGATATGGGGACTCTTCTCTCCACCCGAACGTACAGCGAGAGCATATCACCGGACTGCTATGGGAGTGCTGAGAAGAGCGAATTCTGCCCCGAAATCCAGAAGTAAAACCGGAGCAGGATGGCCGCCGCAACGAAATTTTCCTACGCGCTCGTTTACCGGTGGTGCTCGGGAGTGGGCGCTACGGCACGAATAATCGCGCCGGATCCGTTTCCCCGGACGATCCCCGGAGCGGCGGAGCTGCTGATCGTGAAAGGCGCGGAAATTACGGAAGCAAACGCAGTTGGAAGCTGCGAGCGGTTGGGGCTGTCTTCCATGGCAGCCTTGGCATCGGCTTCAGCGGTAATCACAAACACGTAGGTCGTACCTGGAGTTAACGGCGGCAAGGTTAGCGAAGTTGCGGTGGTGCCAAATTTTCCGGCACTGACAAACTGCGAACCATTGTTTGGCAACACAATGAAATTGAAAAGATGAACGTAATAACCGAAGGGCGCGCCGATGGCAGGAGCAGACCAGGAGAGCGTGACGGCCGTGGTGTCCAGCGTGCTGGTGGTAAATAAACTGGCGCCGTTTATCGTCGGATTTTGCGGCGCGGACAGTATGGGACTTACTGGACCAGTGGGAAGGGACGTAGTCTCGCCCACAACGATCATGTACGGCGAAGTATTGATGTTGGGCGCGGATTGGAACACGCTGGCCGCTTCGCAAAATGTAAAAAAACGTGGCCAGGCAACAGGGAAAGGATCGCCATAGGCGATCGTGCCGAAATCCTGGTCGGTGAGAATAGGAGCTTGCACGATGGCAATTGCGGGAGTGCCAAATCCAGTTTCGTCGGCGCAGGCGGTATCCAGCAGCGGAGCCCCCACGAATCCTGTTAGCGGACGACGGGTGATGAGCGGCAAGTCCGGACCGGTGGTGGTGACCCACGGCGCAGCGAAGCGATCGGTGACATACGGTTGCGCGGAAACTGACAGCGTGGAGCTAAAATTCGTCGGCGCGGATGCCGATACGTTGTTGAAGAGATTCGGCCCAAGCCGTTCCTTTAATATTTATTTCCGAGTGAAGCTGCGGGACTGGAGCTGAGGCCGCTATTGACGGTATTGACGACGCCATCCTGCAGCGCGGGGTTGGAAATGGTCTGCTGCGAGGCCAGGGTGATGACGTCCAAGGGGCTGCTGGAAAACTGGTACTGCATCAAATAAAGATTCTCGATTTGCGCCAAGTCCAGGTTGGTCTGCAAATTTGGGGGCGAAGATAGAGTGGTGGACCCGAGAGGGAGCAAGTTCCCGTCGTCCAGTGAGAAATTAAAACCGGAGAAGTCTGCCGCCATGGTGAACCAGTCGCCAGCTTCGGTGGGGGTGAGACCCGAAACGTTTAGGGCGATGGAGGAATCGGGTACGCCGCCAGGAGCAGCTTGCGGCACTTGACCGATGCGATCCGAGCCGAAATCGAAGTCGCTGGCCGCGGTCCAGAAAAAAGCCACTGGAGCGACTCGTAGAAAATAATGTCCCGCCGGCACCGCGGGGATGGTGGCGACGCCCTTAGCAAAGCTGGTTCCGTTGATGGTGGTCCAGGAACCATCGGAATTCGCGACGATGGCGGCTGGGGTGATTGGGACTTGTCCCGGCAAAATTGCCGCTCCGGGCTCCGGCACGGAGACGGGGCCGGCGGAGGTCCAATGCGTGTCGATCCAACTGACATTGATGGTGCCGGTGGGAGTTACGCTCCAGGCTTGGGTGGCGCTGCCACCTTCGGAAGTGGTGGCGGTGACAAGAAATGCGTCGGCGATGCGGGACTGCGGGTGCGAGGGGGTCCAGGCAATCGTGCTGGCGTTGAGGGCGGCACTTGCGGGAGCGGTGGAGAGCGCGAAGGTGACCGTGCCTCCCGCGGGGTCCGTGGCGGCCAGCGTGTAACTGTAGGCCAGGCCTTCGGACGCTACAGGGATCGGAACGCTGGTAAATACAGGAGCGGGAGGAGGAGGCGGTGGCGCGGAAGAGCCGCCACATCCCGACAATAAGGCAAAAGTTACGACAGACAGCCAGGCGAGGCTGGTTCGCACGATGGCACAGACTCCTTGCGGCAATAGCAACTTAGTTGACACGCAATATACACCTTTTTTGGCGAAGGAGTTTAACTAGAGGGCGACTGGGGAAGTGGAGAGCCACCAGCCTTCACCGGAACACCAACTGGTTTCGTCTGGAGGAGTGTGGCGCCGGAGGGAACGGACGTTGCGCATGTCTCCGCGTTTGAAGGCTTCGGATAATTTGGCGGCCGTGGCGTCGTCACGCGCGCCAACGCAGGGGATAAACATGGCGGGGCTCAGGAAGCGCGCGGCGTAGGAATTGTCTTCGTTGCGAGTGATCAGCAGCATCGCGCCAGCTGCGGGCGTGCCGCCAGGACCGTCCGCGGGAGTCAGTGGGAAAAGCAAGCGGCCTTTGGGGCGGAGCGCGTCGAGCCAGGTGTCGAGTGGGGCGGTGGCTGCGGCGTTGACGTAGATTGCGTCGCTCGGGGGAAGTGGGCCTTCGGCGGCGTTGCGCGTGTGTACGGTGACGTTTGGAAATTCGGCGAGATTTGCGGCGGCGCGAGCGGCGAGGTCCGCTTCAATTTCATAATCGGCGACCGTGCCGCTGGGACCGGCGAGGTTAGCGAGAATCGCGGTGTAGTAACCGGTGCCCGCGCCAATGTGCGCAACCGCCTGGCCGGGCTGCACGTCCAAGGCGGCGAGACACATGGCGTGCAGCACGGGCTGGCCGTTGTTGATGCGGCGTTCGGGCGCGAGGGCGACGACTACGTCTTGATAGAGGAACGCTGGATCGTCCGATGGTGTTTCGAGCAGGCCGCCACCCGCGAAAATCTTCCAAGGACCAGGGCCGACATATTTTTCGCGCGGAGTGCTGGCGAAGGCGGCGATGAGCCGTTCGTTTTTTGCGGCTCCCGCGGCGGAAACGACCAAATGGGCGAAGAAGGTGCGCTGGGAAGACAGATTGTTCACGACGAGCTCTCTGGTGGTGTGACTCTGCGCCGGACGCCGAAACTGTATTAGACTTCGATTGTAGCGAACTGCTCCAGGGTGCTCGACAAAAAGTTATGACCAAGAAAATTGTCCGTGAACCGCGCTGGCCGGCGTTTGTGGCGATGATTGCCACGGCGTTTTTGTATCTGGCGCTGCCCGAGCCGCTTTCTTTGGGGCCGAGCTGGTCGCTGCTGGTGATCGTGGGGATCTTGCTGGTTCCGCTGGTGGTCTCTTCGCACCGCGGACGCTACGACATTTCGCGGATCCTGATGTTTACGGCAAACGGTTTGATTACCGCGGCGATGATTGTTTCGCTGGCAGTGCTGATCTACGGAGTGCCTAAGCACACCCAGACGCCGCAGGCGCTGCTGCGTTCGGCGACGGCGTTGTGGTTCACCAATGTGTTGGTATTTGCGCTATGGTACTGGAAATTGGACGCGGGCGGGCCGCTGGGGCGCGAAGGCTCTACCGAGCGGGTGGACAGTTCGTTTTTGTTTCCGCAGATGCTGCTGCCCGGCGAAGAAGAAAAAAGGTGGACGCCGCACTTTATGGATTATTTATTTCTGGCGTTCAATACCAGCACCGCGTTTTCGCCCACGGATACCGCGGCGCTTTCGCGCTGGGCCAAAGGTGGGCATGATGACCCAATCGCTGATTTCGCTGACCATTGTGGCATTTTTAGCGGCGCGCGCCGTAAATATTCTTTAGCGACATTTACCGAGGATTCGATATATGGTGGCGCTGCCGGCGCTCTGACGGGTGCCGGAACACTTTGTGCGTACGCGAGGCTGGAAATTTGTCTGCAGAGATGCTGCGCATTGACGCGAAGTTACCCGAAGCGGAGACGCTGCGCTACGTGGCGCATTTTCTGGAGCGGGGCTGTGTGATTGCGATTCCTACGGATACGGTTTATGGCCTGGCGGCGATCCCTTTCAATCTATCGGCGATGGACGAAATTTTTCGCGTGAAAGGGAGGCCACGAACGAGTGCGGCTTGCCTTTGCTGGTGAATTCCCTGGAGCAGGCGGAACTGTTGACTCGCAGCGTGCCGGGCAATTTTTCGCGAAATTGGCGAAGGCTTTTTGGCCGGGGCGTTGACGTTGATTGTGGCAGCGCGCATCGCGTGCCGCTGAAAGTTACCGCAAACACCGGGCGCATCGCGGTGCGCTGGCCGCGCAGCGCGGTGGTAGAAGGCTTGATTGCGGATTTGATGGGCCGCTGACGGGCACCAGTGCGAATATTTCCGGCCATCCTGCATGTGCCAATGCCGATGACGTGTTTTCTGCAACTTGGGCGATCGCCTGCCGCTGGTGCTGGACGCGGGAGAGACGGGCGTGGCGCTGCCCTCTACGATTGTGGAATTACGCGGGGACGACTGGAAGATTGCGCGGGTCGGCGGAATTTCTGCGGCGGAGATTGAAAGCGTGTTAGGGCGTTCGTTGTAAGGATCCTAACAGCTCAGTGTTTCGGATTCAGCGTGGCTAGAAAATCGAAGTCGCCGCTGGGAGAGAGCTGCAGGTCGCCAAGATCGCGGCGGTGTACGGAGACTACGTCGACGAACCACAGCGGAAAGATTGGTAGATCGATCGCTACGATTTTTTGTACCTGGCTGCAGAGGGCTTTGCGTTTTTCCTGATCCATTTCCACTTTAATTTCCGCAGTTAATTTATCTACTGCAGGATTGCGGTAGCGTGCGCGGTTGGCGCCGTCCGGCGGAATGCGGGTGGAGGAATAGACGAAATCGAAGATGTCGGGGTCGTTGTTGGCGCCCACCCAGCGCAACAGATTGATCTGAAAATTTCCTTTGATGGAGTCGGAGAGCAGCGTGGCGAATTCCAGCGGGCGGATTTCGAGGTCGATGCCCGCGGCGCGCCATTGCTGCTGCAGCGCGGCGGAAATCACGCGGGCTTGTTCATCGGTGGAAGTTTTCAGTACAAGGTGCAGACGCATGCCGTCTTTTTGCGGGGAAAAGCCGGCGGCTTCGAGAAGTTTGGCGGCGTGCGCGGTGTCCAGCGCGTAGTGCGTGACGTCTGGTTCGTAAGCCCAGTGATTGGGCGGGAGCACGCCTTGCGCAATGCGGGCTTGGCCGTGCAGCAGGTAACTGATCAGCGCCTCGCGGTCCGTGGCGTACGCCAGAGCCTGGCGGACTTCGCGTTTGGCGAGAATGGGATCGGTGAGATTGAAGCCCAGATAGTTTACGTTGGTGCCGCTTCGTTGCGTTGCGGCGAGAGCGGGCTGCTTGGCAAGAACGGGAATAATATCCGGACGAGAGGGAACTGATTTCCACGTCGGCGGAGCCTTTGCGAAGTTCGAGGGCGCGGACGATGGCATCGGGAACTACGCGGGCGTGAACGTTTTCCAGATGCGGAGCGCCGCGAAAATAATTTGGGGCGCGGGCAATGACCACGTCGTCATCCTGATCTTGGCTTACGAAGCGGAAAGGGCCGCTGCCGATGGGATGCTGCGCGAAATTCGCGGGGGCGTTGGCGGGAACGATGCCCAGCGCGGGGCGGGACATGTTCCAGAGGAAGGATGCGTCCGGAGAAGCGATGTGGAAAACAATTGTGGCCGGATCGGGGGCTTCGATGCTGGTGATGAGGCGGTATGTGCCGCGTTTTGGCGAGTGGTTGGCGACATCACGAATGTAATCCAGAGTGAATTTTACGTCGGCGGACGTTAGCGGGGAGCCGTCGTGAAATGTGACGCCTTTTTTTAGGTGGAAAATGTAAGTTAAGGGATCCGGTGTTTCCCAGGATTCGGCGAGATCTCCGTGGATCACCATTTGGTCGTCGCGTTCGACGAGGCTGCTGAAAATCAGGCCGTCGAGATGTTGCGATTGGGCGTCGGTGGCGAAGCGGGGGTCGAGATTGGCGGGATTCGATTCGAGCAATAAAACCAGATCGTTGGGATTTTGTTTTGCCGGGTGCGAACAAGAGACGATCAAAAGCGAAGCAATGAAGTAACGAACTAACGAAAATGCGAAAGCCGGGATTTGGCGCGGGCTTCGGCTAGCGCGGCGGGGCATAAGAGATTTTACCGAGAATGGCGGGGGAGTGGGCGCCCGTTGCGCTCGGAATGTTCGATGGCCGCTGATGGAAGGTTTCGTAGGCCAGTAGCGCGAACGCGTAGGCTTCCTTGGCGTCTTCGGGAACGCCCAGGTGGGAGGACGGCACGATTTCGATCGACGGGAGCGCTGCCGCGATTTGCCCCAAGATCAAAGGATTTCGCGCGCCACCGCCGGACACGATGAGTTGGCGGATTTTGTGTTTCCTCAGAACGAAGCGATTTAGCGCATCAACGATCGAGAGCGCGGTGAAAATTGTTGCGGCGCGAATCAGGTCGTTCGGCTTGGCGCGATGACGACGGCCCAGCGTCAGCAGTCGTTGGGTTGCGGCGCTGCCGTAATATTCGCGGCCGGTGGATTTTGGCGGCGCAAGTTTCAGATACGGATCACGCATCAGTTCATCGAGTAATGCGGGTATGCTGCGGCCCTGCACTGGCAAGTTCCGCATTTTTGTCGAAGCGTTGGCGACCTTTGCTGAAATGCGCGACCAGCGCGTCGATCAACATATTCGCCGGGCCGGTATCGAACGCAAAAACTTGCGACGGCTTCGCGTTGGCGGGAATCACTGTGATGTTCGCGATGCCGCCCAGATTTAGCGAGACGCGGCCCAGTTTTTCGTGGCGATACAACAGATAGTCGGCGTAGGGAACCAGCGGAGCGCCTTGTCCGCCGGCGGCGATGTCGGCGGGGCGAAAGTCGGCGACGGTGATGATTCCGGTTCGCGCGGCGATAATGCTGGCCTCGCCGATTTGTAGTGTAGAAGCCGTCGCGCGTGCCCAGATATTTCACCGGCCGACCTTGATGAAATATTGTTTGTCCGTGGCTGCCAATCAGATCTATCTGCTTCGGCGAGACGCGGAATTTGCGGCACGCCGAAATCACCGCATCCGCGAAAACTTCTCCCAGGCGAACATTAAGTTGGCTGAGTTCGCCTGCGGTAATTGGCTGCTGCTCGGCAACGCGCAGAATTTCGTCGCGCACGGCGCTAGGAAATTTCAGAGCAGTGTGAGCCCGTAGCTTCGACTTCACGCGCGGCGGAGCGCCCGAGATCTCGGCGAACGCCACGTCAATTCCGTCCGCCGACGTGCCGGACATTAATCCCAGCACCAACATCGGTCGCGAACGTTTCCGGCGTGCGTTCATGAAATTTGTTTCTTCAATTCCGAGAGCAGGTTGAGCGCATCGATCGGCTTCAGCTGGTCGAGGTCGGCATCGCGCAGCTTATCCAAAATCAGCCGGTCGAGCGCGGTAAACAAAACCTCCTGATGACCATTGCCGTTTGCAGTCGCCGCCCCCGGCGTAAGAGTTTCGCTGAGTTGATGCTCCTTCTGCTCGTGCTTCAGCAAAACTTCGCGCGCCCGTTCAATCACGCTGCGTGGCAGCCCCGCCAGCCGCGCCACTTCGATCCCGTAACTCTTGTTGGCGCTTCCGGGTTCCACGCGGCGCAGAAAAATAATCTCGCTGGGCGTTTCTTTCACCGAAACATGCACATTCTTTACCGCCGGTAGAAGCTCAGCCAATTCCGTCAATTCGTGATAGTGCGTGGCGAACAGCGTGCGCGCCCGAGTGTGTTTTTGGAGATGTTCTACAACCGCCCAGGCGATCGACAATCCATCAAACGTCGCGGTGCCGCGTCCCACTTCGTCCAGCAGCACTAAACTCGACGGGGTGGCGTGGTTCAAAATCGCGGCGACTTCACTCATCTCTACCAAAAATGTTGAACGCCCGCGCGCCAGATTGTCGCTGGCCCCGATGCGCGTAAAAATCCGGTCGGTAATTGGTAATTTCGCCTGCCGTGCCGGAACATACGAGCCCACCTGCGCAAGAATGGCGATCAACGCGCTCTGCCGCAGGTAGGTGGACTTTCCACCCATGTTCGGACCAGTGATCAACAGGAGCTGTTGCCGCCCCGGCTCAAAGAAAAGATCATTGGGAACGAAGCGCTCGCCTTTTTGCCGCAGCAATTCTTCGATTACCGGATGCCGTCCGCCGATAATCAGCAACTCGCCGGTGCCATTAAATTCCGGACGAGTGTACCCGCGGTCCGCCGCCAGCTTTGCAAAGGAGGTAAGCACATCCAGTTGCGCGACTGCGGCAGCAGTCCGCCGCAAACGCAAAGCCTTGGAAGCAATATCCGAGCGAATCTCAATAAATAGTTGCGACTCAATTTCACAAATCCGCTCATCCGCCGCCAGAATCTTACGTTCGTACTCTTTCAGCTCGGCGGACGTAAATCTCTCGGCGTTCACTAGTGTTTGCTTGCGTTCGTAATCTGCGGGCGCCAGATGCAGGTTGGCCTTCGAAATTTCAATGTAATACCCAAAAATGTGATTGAAGCGAATTTTCAACGAAGCGATGCCGGTGCGCTTCCGTTCGCGCTCTTCCATCGCCGCAATAATCTGCTTGCTGTGTTGGCTCAGATTGCGCAGTTCGTCGAGGTCGCCGTGATATCCGCTGCGGATAATTCCGGGATCGGTAGCCAGCGCCGGCGGTTCATCGGAGATGGCGCGCTCCAGGCGCTCGCGGATGTCGGCCAGATCGTCCAGTTCATTGTGCAAATGCCGTAGCAGCTCGCTGCCGCCGATCGGAGGCGGAGTCAGAAATTTCTTCAGCACCGGCAATTGCACCAGCGATTTGCGCAGGGCCACCAGTTCGCGCGGCGCGGCCAGACCGAGGGTGATGCGGCTGGTCAATCGTTCGAGATCTAAGATACCTTTCAATTCCTTGCGAATTTCCCCGCGAATTACCGTCTGCTGCAGCAGATGCGCGACCGCGCCAAGCCTTCCTTCGATCGCATCGCGATCAATCAGAGGGCGTAAAATCCACGAGCGAAGCAGCCGGGCGCCCATGCCCGTCACGGTAACGTCCATGGCTGCGATAAATGTGGCGGGACCGCTGCGCCCGGCCTCCTCCGTAAAAATCGGCGCAACAATTTCCAGATTGCGCACGGAAACTGGATCGAGAATCATCGCGTCGTGCTGCTGGTAGTAACGCACCCGGTCGATGTGCCGCAGCGCTTCCACGCTGGGCGCTTCATTGCCATGGGCGGAATTCTCGCGCAGGTAATGAATCACCGCGCCAGCCGCGCACAGTGCTTGTGCGTGCCCATCCAAGCCAAATCCAGTCAGCTCCGCCACGCCAAACTGTTCGCGGAGGATGCGTTCGGCATAATCATGTTGAAAAACCCATTCATCGACGCGCGACTCCACCCCGCCAACGCCATCCAGAAGGGAAGTCTTTGCGGTATCGAAAAGTTGTTGTGGACGCGGCAACAATGTTTCCCTCGGGCGCAGCAATTGCAATTCGTCGCGCATGGCTTCCACGGCGTCCGGCCCAACGAATTCCGTAGCCTGAAATTCCCCGGTGGAAAGATCCACGTACGCGAGACCCACCGGCGAACCCGAGCAATGCTTTGAGACCGCCGCCAGAAAATTATTTTCTTTGATGTCCAACACCGCGACGTCAGTAGCCGTGCCGGGCGTAATCACCCGAACCACCTCGCGGCGGACCAGTTTCTTGCCCGGTCCGGGCGCTTCCATCTGGTCGCAAATAGCGATCTTGAATCCCGCGCGAATCAGGCGCGCGATATAGCCTTCCGCAGCGTGATACGGCACGCCGCACATGGGAATCGGCTGGCCCTTTTCCCGGTTGCGCGAAGTGAGCGTGATTTGCAGTTCGCGGGCGGCGATGATCGCGTCTTCGTAGAACAGTTCGTAGAAATCGCCCAGGCGGAACAGCAGCAGCGCGTGCGGATAGCGCGATTTTACGGCTTGATACTGTTGCATCAGCGGAGTGGTAGCTTCGTTCATCAAGAGATTCTATGTAGGCTCCGGTCTTTAGACCGGCCTAAGATGGAGGGGTATGACGCACGCGGCAGCTCGGAGTAACTCACTCGAAGATCCCCAGATGGGTCAACAGAAACGCATAGTCCAGCGCAATTTCCCGCAGATAATCATAGCGGCCCGACGCGCCGCCATGTCCCGCGCCCATATTGGTCTTGAGCAGCAGCAAATTCCTGTCCGTCTTCAAAATGCGCAGCTTGGCGACATATTTCGCCGGCTCCCAGTACATTACCTGGCTGTCGTTGAGGCCAGTCTTCAGCAGCATGGTGGGGTAGTCACATGCCCGCAGATTGGTGTACGGGCAATAGCTCTTCATGTAGAAATAATCGTCGGCAATTTGCGGATTGCCCCACTCTTCATATTCCCCAACGGTCAGTGGCAGCGATGCGTCCAGCATGGTGTTCAGCACATCCACGAACGGGACATGGCTGATGACCATGCGGAAAAGATCCGGCCGCATATTGGTAACCGCGCCCATCAGCAATCCACCCGCGCTTCCGCCTTCTATAATTAATTGTCGCTGCGAAGTGTAGCGTTCGGCGATCAGGAATTCCGCGGCGGAAATAAAGTCGGTAAAGGTGTTGAGCTTTTTGTGCATGCGCCCTGCGTCATGCCAGGGCTTGCCAAGCTCGCCACCGCCGCGAATGTGCGCGATGGCAAAAATCACTCCACGATTCAGCAGACTCAGCCGGTTGGAGCTGAAACTGATCGGAATGGAAATGCCGTAGCTGCCATAACCGTAGAGCAGCAGCGGCGCCGAGCCGTCGCGAACCGAAACGCCCGAAGCATTCGCCAGCGAATCGCCGCGATACACCAGCGAAATGGGGATTTGCGTACCGTCTTCGGCTGTGGCGTGAATGCGCTCGCTGCGGTACTGGGCCTGTTCGTAGCCGCCGAGCACCGGCTGCTGTTTGCGCAACACTCGTTCCCGCGTGCGCAAGTCAAAATCAAAAACGGAACGCGGGGTAATAAACGATTCGTACGTGAAGCGCAGATGCCCGGTGTGAAACTCGGGATTCGCGCCAAGGTCAGCGTTATACGCCGGCTCAGAAAATTCCAAGCGGTAGGAATTCTCCAGCGAGCCGGTTGCCGGCAAGGTAATGACGCGGATATGCGGCAACCCTTGTTCACGCTCGAGCAGCGCCAGATGCGTCGCGAAGATGTCTACCGCTGCCAGCATCACCCCCGGACGATTGGGAATGACCTCGCGCCAGTTTTCGCGGGAGGCATCTTCCACGGGGGCCGCAACCAAGCGAAAGGTTCGCCCGCCAGAATTTGTGCGGATGTAGAAAACGCCCCCGCGCACATCCGCCGAGCCAGCAGGATGATGGTCCGCATAATATTCGTGATTGTCCTCGCGCGGGGCAATCAACCGGAAACTACCGGTCGGGTCGTCGGCAGGAAGGTAACGGACTTCGCTGGCGGTATGGCTGGCGCAGGTGAGAATTAGATAACCGCCGCTGCGGGTTCTTTCAATCCCGATGCGAAAGCGTTCGTCCTTTTCTTCATAAATGAGGACGTCTGGCTGCTGTGCGCCCGCCAGGTGTCGGTAGAGCTGATGCGAACGCTTGGTGGTTTCATCTTCGACCGTGTAGAAGAGGGTGTGATTGTCGGAAGACCAAGCGGTGCTGGTAACCCGTTCGACACGTTCCGGCAGGGTCTCTCCGGTGCGCAGACTCTTCACGTACAGGGTGTACTGGCGGAAACCGGTGACATCGATCGAGTAAGCCAGTAAATGGTTGTCGTCGCTGATATCGAAAGAATCCAGTCCCAGAAACGAGTGGCCTTCGGCCAGCGCATTCAAATCCAGCAAAACCTCTTCCGGGTGTTCGTTTTCCGCTACTTCTGCTGCCTGCGGCACTTTGCGCCGCGCGTGCCGCGGATACTGCTTACCCTCTTCCGTCCGCGTGAAGTAATCAAAACCGCGCAAGCGGTAGGGAACCGAAAGATCCGTCTGGAGGATTCTGCCAAGCATTTCCTGATAGAGATTTTCCTGGAATGTCTGGGTCCCGGCTAGCGCCACGTCGGTAAAAGCATTTTCCTGGTTAAGATACTGGAGGACCTGGGGGTCGCTTTTCTCGCGCAGCCAGGCGTAGTCATCGATGCGCCGGTCGCCGTGAAGCACATGCTCGAGAGGTTTGCGGGCCGCTACCGGAGTCTGCGCGCGCGGGGGCGAATCGTCGGCGGCATTGCCTTTGGGCGATTGCAACGGTGGTTCCTCGTGTGCCGCTCGTTTGGCGTCCTGATTCGTCATGGGGTAGGTTGGGCGATGCGGCCCTTTTTTTGCGCCGGGCGGCCGCGGTGCACAGCGAAATACGCGCGTTCGCTATACTAACGGAAGTCGCAGGCGGGGCAAAGCTGGCCGCGACCGGAAATGTGGGGTAGCCGTGGCGCAAGAAACCGAAATCAAGCTTAAAGTCACCGACGAGAAGGCGTTTCATCGCGCGCTCAAGAAGCTTAAGGCCGAACCAGCGTCCAAGGATTCGCCGCGGGTGCATGAGTTCAACGTGATGTTCGATCATCCCGATGGCGCGCTGGCCAAGCGCGGGCAATTGCTGCGGGTGCGCACCGAGACGGCCGAGCCTCCTAAGAAAAAAGCCAAGGGCAAAAATGCCAAGTTCGCCTGGAAGCAACGCGTACTCGTAACTTTCAAGCGCCCCACGGATGAAGACGATATGAATGCGCCGAGCCACACCTCCGGGCGGGTGACCGGCCACTATAAAATCCGCGAAGAGCTGGAGCTGGAGATCAGTGATGCCGGGGCGCTGACGAAAATCTTCGAAGGTCTGGGAATGGACGGATGGTTCCGCTACGAGAAATATCGCACTACGTATAAATTAGGAAAGTCTCATGCATGGGCCAAGGATTTGCTGATCGAGCTGGATGAGACTCCCGTGGGCCTATATGTGGAGCTGGAAGGACCGATCGAAGCCATCGATCGCGCGGCGGAGGCCTTGGGATTCAGCAAGCGCGACTATATCGCCAAGAGTTACCTGGCCCTGTACGTCGAAGAATGCCGCAAGCAGGGTGAACAACCGCGGCACATGTTATTCCCTCCGCCGAAAGCCCGCGGCAAATAACCAACAATTAGAAAAAATTGCGGTGAAGTGCCCGTAATTGCATTCTTTTGCTTGACTTCGCGCGGCACTCGGCTTATCACTAACCACGGAGTAATTTTTTTTCTCCATGATGGTAACCAACGAACACGAACCTGGGTCCCGAGGCTCGATTTTTGTCGGTGCGCCGTTCGTAAAGCTCCGGGGAATACAGGAGCTGCGAACTGCGGGCAGCCGCTCGCGACGTGAATTTGTGACGGCGCATTCCGTAGGGTGGAGTGGGTTTTCGCCTGGCTAGAGGTAAGTCCATTTTAATGTGGTGCTTACCCGCAGCCTGAGTTTTGGCGGCGGGTTTTTTGTTTTTTCAAGCGTTTCGCAGACGAGTACGTTTTGGCTGGTGAGTATTGGCCGCGGCAAGTTGGCCCGCGCCGGGAAGGAGTCGCGATGGATCTGTATGCCACGGAATTGATGGGCTCGGCAGCCTATGACGTTGACGGACACTTCGTCGGACGAGTGCGCGAATTTTTTATCGAGCCGGCGGACCAGGCCAATCGGTTATCTCATTTTCTGCTTTCGCGTGGGCGCTTCCAGCCGCTGATTGCCAAGCACGATCAGGTCGCCTCGGTGGAACCTGGCACGATGAAGCTGAATGTTAGCGAACGATCTCTCGAGGCTTACCGGCCAAACGAGGGCTGGCTGGCGGTGCGCAAAGATTTGATGGACCAGCAGATCATTGATACCAGTGGCCGCAAAGTGGTGCGCGTGAACGATGTGGACCTTACCGAACTGCGGTCCAACGGAAATACGGAATTGCGGGTTACCCAGGTGGACGTGGGGCTGCCGGGAGCGGTGCGGCGGCTGTTGCAAGGTGTGGTTTCGCCGGCGGTGATTCGCAAACTGCAGCGCGGCCTGCCGCACAGCACTATTCGCTGGGAGTTTGTGAATTTGATTGAGCCGGATCCGCTGCGCCGCGTGAAGCTGCGCATCACCCACGAAAAGCTGGAAGATTTGCATCCGGCGGATCTTGCGGAGTTGATGGAATATTTGTCCGCGGCGGAGCGGCAGGGAATTATCGCGTCACTGGACGAAGAGACTGCCGCGGCCGTTCTGGCCGAATTGGATGAACGGCTGACCACACAGATTGTACAAAAGTTGGAGCCGGGCAAAGCCGCGGATATTTTGGAAGAGATGGCTCCGGACGCCGCCGCCGATTTGCTGGCGGACTTGCCTAAGGAAACTTCTGAAGAGCTGTTGGATGAAATGCCCGGGCAGGAAGCGGACGAAGTACGAGAGCTGATGTCTTTTGAAGCTTCCACCGCCGGAAGCATGATGAACACGGAATTTGCATATGTGGGCGAAGACTCCACGCGCGATGAGGTTTTGGATTGGATGCGCGGGCAAGACTTGAACTTCGATCAGCTGGATACGATCGTGCTGATCGACAAAGGCGCGCAATATTCCGGCACCGTTACCGTCGCGCGGTTGTTGCTGGCTGCGCCGGAACAGGACATGAAGAGTTTAAAGACCGAGCCGCTGCTGAGTTTGAATCCGACGGCGGACGACGACGAAGTGTTCGAGCTGTTCGATAAATACAATCTGCGCATGCTTACGATCATTGATGACGATTCCCGCCCGATTGGGACGATTACGGTGGATGACGTGGTGTCGCGGTTGGTCAAGAAATAAGTTTTGCAAATCCCGGAGGAAGTTTAAGACGGCATGAACTGGCGGTCCATCGCGGCGCGGTACGAAAGTGTTCACGGACAGGGCAGCGATCTGCTCAAGAAGATCCGTGGGCTGCGCCGGCGGCTTACGCTTTTGCTGGCAGTGGTGGGGCCGGGGCTGATTACCTCCAATGTGGACAACGATGCGGGCGGCATTTCCACCTACACCCAGGCGGGCGCGCAGTACGGCTATGCGCTGCTCTGGTCGCTGATTCCCATGACCATTGCGCTGTACGTCACCGAAGAGATGTGCGCGCGGATGGGGGTGATCACTGGCAAAGGCCTTTCCGATCTGATTCGCGAAGAGTTTGGTTTCCGGTCCACATTTTTTGTGATGCTTACGGGATTTTTTGTGGACCTGGCCAACGTGGTGGCGGAATTTGCCGGAGTTGCGGCCTCGATGGAGATATTTGGGGTCAGCAAATATATTGCCGTGCCGATTGCGGCGATTCTGGTCTGGTCTCTGGTAATGCGGGGAACGTACCGGCAAGTTGAGATTATTTTTCTGGTCGCTTGCGGATTTTATTTGACCTATGTAATTTCCGCGATCATGGCCAAGCCGGATTGGATTATGGCTGCCAAGGGCGTGGTCATCCCTAATCTGCATTTTGAGTCGGGCTATTTGCTGACGTTGACGGCGCTGGTGGGCACCACCATTGCACCCTGGCAATTTTTCTATCTGCAAGCGGGGTTCGTGGAGAAGAAGGTTGGTCCCAGCAAGTACAGCCAAGCGCGGGCCGATGTGCTGGTGGGCAGCATCAGTTGCATGATCATCGTGTTCTTTATCATCGTGTGTACTGCGGCTACTTTGCACGCTTCGGGGCAAGTGAATATTTCTGACGCTTCGCAGGCGGCCAAAGCGCTGATTCCTTTAGCCGGGAAGTGGGCGGGCCTGTGTTTCGCGTTTGGGTTGCTGAATGCATCGCTCTTTGCCGCTACGATTCTGCCGCTTTCTACCGCGCATGTGATTTGCGAAGGTCTGGGATTTGAGGCGGGAATCGACCATAAGTTCAGCGAGGCGCGGATTTTTTATGGTCTCTACACGCTGCTGATCGTCGCGGGAGCCGGCATTATTTTGATTCCCAATGTGCCGCTGTGGAAGATCTTGATCTTTTCGCAGGTGGGCAACGGGATCTGGCTGCCAGTGGTGGTGATTTTCATTTTGCTGCTGGTGAATCGCCGCGATTTGATGGGCGAGCATGTGAACACTCTGGCTTTTAATATTGTGGCTTGGGTTACGGCGATTGCGATGATTGTGCTTACGTTGGTGCTGGTTTATACGTCGATTTTTGTTTCTAGTCCTCCCGTTGGATAACAGTGCGAGTCTCGCTTTGGAAAAGCACACAGACTGAAGTCTGTGCTACCAAAGGCTCAGCCCGCGGGCCGGGTAGCGGCGATGCGTTGTGATCCTCAAAACCGCACAGACTGAAGTCTGTGCCACCTTCTGTTAACTGGTGCTGACTGAGACGGTACATCTGAGGACAACAGGGGATTGCGCGGGTTGCGATGCGTGTGTTAACTTTGCGGCATAAAGGGGAATGGCTGGGAAGCGACTTTGGCAACAAACTCTCACAAAACGCTGGAAGTACCCGCGCCGGCGGCGCTCGGACCGGTGACCCCGGAAGAGGCGCGGCTGCTGGAGGTATTGGACTTGCAGCGGCTGCCGCGGCACGTTGCGGTGATTATGGATGGCAACGGGCGGTGGGCGCAAAAGCGTCATTTGCCGCGGATTGCCGGGCATCGCTCCGGGACGCAGACGGCGCGTTCGACGATTGAGACCTGCGCGCGCCTGCACATTGAGGCGCTGACTTTATATGCGTTCTCGGTGGAGAACTGGCGGCGCCCGAAGACCGAGATCGATTTTCTGATGCAGCTCTTGCGCGAATATTTGCGACAGGAAATGCCGCTGATTCAGAAACATAATATTCGGATGCGCTTCCTGGGCCGGCTGGACGAATTGCCGGCTGGGGTGCAGAACGACGTGCGCGATTCGATGGAGAAAACGGCAGGGAATCGCGGGATGGTCCTCAGCGTGGCGCTGAATTATGGGGGCCGTGCGGAGATCGTGGACGCGGTGAACGCGATGGTGGCTGCGGAGCGGGCTTCGCTGGCGGGCAGCGTGCCTCGTAAGTTCACCGAAGAAGATATTTCGCGGCATTTGTATACGGATGGTCTGCCTGATCCCGATTTGCTGATTCGGACGAGCGGCGAGATGCGGGTGAGCAATTTCCTTTTGTGGCAGATTGCTTACGCGGAGATTCTGGTTACCGAGACGCTGTGGCCGGATTTCAACCGCGGCAAACTTCTGGAAGCGTTCGTGGAGTTCCAAAAACGGGAACGGCGCTATGGGGGCATTCGCGAGGGCGGCTCGCCGGAAGCGAAGCCGGCACGCGTAGCTGGCGAATAGAGTTCCTGCTTAGATTGTTCCTCTCGAAAACCGTACGGATTTAGCTCGCTTCGATGTTCCTGCAATTAGTAGAGCGTCTTGATTCGCGTCACAGCAGGGCACACAGCCTGGATAGGCTGCGCCGCAATCCGGCTCATGGATACCCCCCCATAGTATTTTCATAAGTGTTCATTCTAAAGGAGTTAAAGTCCTTTGTTTTGATACACTTTTGCAAGTGTTCATTCGGTGCGAGTTACGGCTGGCTGGGCGTATTTGCTGTCTAAGAAGTTTTGCGAGAGGAGCGGTCGAGACCGGCGAGGCGTGGTTCTTTACCCAACCAAGTTAACATGTAGGAACGTATCTTGTCAAGACATATTTGGTTTTTTCAAATATGAGATTTGGAAAATGTCCATCGGTATGGGCCTCGGGACTAACTATTCCCAAAATGGGATCGAGGTTGGTGGTCATTAGTCGGAAGCTGACCGGTCTCTCAGCGGGCGGGGCGTTGCAAAGGCAAGGATTGTTGTCTGGCGTAGAAAAAAACAGGGCGCCTGGTAAAAGTCCCAAGCGCCCCGGTTCGATTAATTCGAAGAATACCTCAGGGATCACCTCCTTCTCGACAAGAGCGTCGATTGAAGCCTAGAGTTATTTTTATCACGGGGAATCGAGGTGTGTCCAGATATTTGGATTTCGCCCCTCCGGTAAGCGTTTTCATGGGGGCCTTGGCGGAAAACCCGTGATGGTGCGCTAACATCTCAGGCGAGTAAGCTGGAGGCCGGACCATGCATATGAGCACTGTTTATGAAGCCGCAGGTGGTCTCGCCGGGCTGCTTACGTTGGCAGATGCGTGGCACAGGCGGGTGCTGGAGGACGAGGTGGTCAGCCATGCGTTCAGCCACGGATATCACTCCGAGCATACCCAGCGACTAGCGGCGTACTGGGCCGAAGCGCTTGGCGGGCCAGCTACGTATTCTGAGAAGTACGGTGATGAGACTTCTGTGGTGCGCATGCACAGTGGCAAAGGCGTGCATGAAGAAATGGACCAGCGGGCCATCGCATGTTTTGATCAGGCGCTGGAAGATGTGGGCCTGTCCCACGACAAGCGGCTTGGGAGCGTGCTGCACGATTACTTCGCTTGGGCTACCACGACTACGATGGCCCGTTACCACCGCTCGGCCGAGGATGTGCCGGACGGGTTGCACGTCCCGAAGTGGTCTTGGGATGGATGCGTCGGCTAATCGAAACGTTGAAATCCACTTGTCCGATGCGATCGCTCTTGTTGCCCACCTTCAACAGCGCATTTTTTCGCGGGTCGCACACCAACACTTGCCGGACGTGGGGCTTCAGCAAATCGTGCAACCAGGCCGCACAAGTACCTTCCTCGAAAGTCACCTGCAAATCGCCGCGCAGGCCGTGGATAAATTGCAAAACAGTTGCCGCTTTGGTTTCGAGAACGGACTCCATGACTACCTTGCCTGCGGAATCCAGAACGGTTGCAGAGATCGTTGCTTGATGAACATCCAGCCCAATATACTTGGCGTCATTCATGAGGGTGTTCCTTTCGGTAGGAGCTGATGCGAACGATCAAAACCTACTCCAAAGGGGCGCCCTTTTATAATTCGTTAATCAGGAGCTTGCGAAAGGAAATGGCAGGAAAAGACTGCAAGTGTCGGCTTTGTCTCGCATCCATACGCCTCGCCGGTCATCAGGAGAAGCGACTTACGGTTATCAAACGACGGCCCTTCAATTGCAAACAGGGTGAAGCGTAAGCACGTTTATGAAGATTTATTCGCTTCCAATGCAAAAGACATCTTGTTGGAGAGGTTGGAGTTCGGTGAAGATGCTGGCTGGCGCAATTGCCGCGAGCTGTTCGATCCTCTCGACGAGCTCGGCCGCTCAATCTCTCAAACCAAGCCATGTGATTGACCTTATCAAGGTACAGATCGCCGGGTCGGCTTGTAAGGTGAACCTCCCCTCCGGTTTTTCCGGCATCCAGTGGGTAGACGACTCTCGCCTGCTGGCCTCTACATACTCGGCCCAGTGTGATGCGACCTCAACTGATCCGAAGAAATTCGAAACGCAAGCCGTCTTGTTCGATATCAGAGGCACGATTCTTGCGACGGATCATAGTCATGCGGGCCTGTATCCGAGAGGTCCGCACGGAACTGTCGCCCAACTCAAGAAAGGCGAAATCAACCTTCTGGATGCCCAAATGCACCCCGAGCAAAAGATACCTTGCCCGAACGCTTCGAAGACATGCGGGATTAGTGTCGCCCAATCAACAACGATTGGTTCGGACTTCGCACTGTGCTCCTCTTCCGATCAAAGTCAGGAGGATTGCGACTTCTACACGGGGAGGCCAGCTACAAGAGTTCGTCAAGCGGCTTTCCCATTGGGAGAAAATCCCTACACTCTCCTTGCAAGCAATGTCTGGCGAGTCTCACCCGAAGAAAAGTGGTCCTTCGATAACGGACGTCTTGCAAGTACCAAGGCGAACGGAACTCGATCTCTTGTCGACCCCACGAACTTTGTCGGAGACAACGGCGGAGGCTGTGAGGGCCAACTCTCAGAGGAGCCGCCACAACGATTTCTAGTAACCTGTGTGGGAGCTCACTTGTACTCGGATGGCATGTTCGATGGCCTTTTTGGGTTTAGTCGAACTTTGCTCTTTGACGTTTCAACCAGGAGCATCCTTGGAAGAGTTGACGGTGGTGCCTTCATCTCAGCAGCGTTATCCCCTTCAGGCCGTCAGATAGCAATCTTGAAAAACGGGAAGGTGCGACTGTACGACGTTCCCTAAAGTGCACGGAAGTGTCAACTCCTGGTGAGTCGTGCGAGCTCAACCGGTAGGTGCAACACCCTCTAATCCACTGATTAGGCAACTCTTCTCAGGCAGAGCCAGCTAGAGTCGATCCAAGCCTAAACAGGGCTGTGTTTTGTTTGATTTGAACGATTTTAGCTATTGGATTCTCTACGGGTTAGCGTCGATCTGGTGTTGCATCGACCCATTGAATCCACCGCGATTATCAGAACGTGAATGCGACACTAGGAAACGCCTCGGCCAACCATCATCGGTCAGGGACGTTGAATCGTGAACTTCGCACTAGAATCGTCTTCAATCGGTACGTGGTCAATCCCTCTCGGTTTGGGCTTTAATACGCACAGGATTCGCTCCCTTTCCAACGCTGATCAGGAACAGAAAGCAGGGCTGCCCGCCCGGCTCGTTGTTTTCTCCAAAACCGTGACTTGGCCTGCCAGGGCATCATTGCGATACTCCATCGTGAGCACTTGGCCGTCATTTGACAGGAACCAGTAATCTCGGAAATAGCTCTCACGACCGCCTGCGCTCATCCAGGATTCGATGAGAAGTTCCGCGCCGGTCCAAGTGCAGCGGCTTCGCACTGGGATTCCGTGCACGGAGTTGATGACTTCCTCGCCAGTGGTCAGCCCGTGGAATAAAAGCTGGTCCTCGGTGTCATCTAATTTGGTAAAAACCATTGCCACATCCAGCACCGGGTCTATGTGATTTATCGTTACCACCAGGGCTTTGGGTGCAGGGCCCAGCAGCTTGCTCTTTTCCAGATTTGCTTGCCAAACACCGCTCAAATTAATCTTCATGCTGGCACGCGCGATTCATATCACGGCACCTACCTTCATCTATCGCGGCATTCACCCCTGGGGTTTTTCTGCCCAACACGCCGTAGCGATTCTTGTTTCAGCAGCACCGGAGTTCTGGTGGAGAGCTTATCACTCGCGTGCGGCTCGGTGGTTGGCGTACCGTTCCTAGCGCCTTCTTGCGTAGCGCCATTTGCAACTTGGGTATTTTGTTCATAAAATGCCGCACACAACAGAACAGCGCCGCACACACGCTTCCGCGTAACCCGGTCCTGCACAACTTAAACGCGGTTTATCCCTCAGGAGGGAATTCATGCTACGAATCAACGACGACGCTCCTAATTTCACCGCCGAAACTTCGCAGGGAGCGCTCAATTTTCACGAATGGATGGGCAACGGCTGGGCGATTCTGTTCTCGCATCCCAAAGATTTCACGCCCGTGTGCACGACCGAACTGGGCTACATGGCTGGCTTGCAGCCGGAATTTGAAAAGCGCAATTGCAAAATCATCGGGCTGAGCGTCGACCCGGTTACCAGCCACGGCAAATGGGTGGCGGACATTGAAGAGACGCAGGGCGCACAAAGTGACTTATCCGATGATCGGCGATACCGAGCTGAAAGTCGCCAAGCTGTACGACATGCTTCCCGCGGAGGCCGGCGAAACTTGCGAAGGCCGCACCGCAGTCGACAATGCAGACTGTCCGCACGGTGTTCATCATCGGTCCGGACAAAAAGATCAAGTTGATGCTGAGTCTATCCGATGAGCACGGGCCGCAATTTCGACGAAGTGTCTGCGGGTCCTGGATTCCATGCAGCTCACTGCGCAAGCACCGGGTGGCGACACCGGTGAACTGGAAACCGGGCGACGATGTGATCATCGTTCCAGCGGTTTCTGACGAGGAAGCCAAGAAGATTTACCCGGGCGGCTGGAAAACGGTCCGCCCGTACCTGCGCATCGTCCCCCAGCCGCAGAAGTAGCGGCGACAGCGTTCGAGAACTCAGCAAAGCAATTGAAGTATTGCATCGGGACCGCTGATCGGGACCCCGCATGGAGACCTCGCACCGAGCCGAGCAAGTCCCCGGGGCCTAGCTTCGTTTGATGGTCGCGAACCAGGCTGGCGCGCCGTGGTCGTGGTATCTGGTGTGAATGCGGTCCGGTTCGATGGCGACGACGTTCCATCCATTGCTGGGGTTGAACACCGCGCGCAGCTCCTCTTGACGGATGGGGTGCGGGCCAGTTTCGGGACCATCGTCGCTGAAGCACAACAGATAGAGGGTTCCCTCGGGTTCGGTTACCGAGGCTAGACTCGCGACGTAGGCTGGCCGCTCGTCGGCATTGAAGGTGTGGAACAAGCCGCTGTCCAGCACGGTCTTGAACTTGCGGCCCAAACGATTCAGCTGGAACGCGTCAGCCGCAGCGAATTCGGCCTGCAGGCCATGGTCGGCGGCCTTCTTTCGAGCGATCGCCAGAGCCGTCTCGGCCACGTCAACACCCAGAACAGAGAATCCCAACGAGGCCAGGCGAAGAGCGTTCTCGCCGGTTCCACAGCCCGCATCGAGGACTGGTCCGGCAATTCGACCAGCGATTCCGCCTACAGATGCCAACCGCACGATTGCTGGCTGCGGCTGGCCAATATCCCAAGGCGCAGGGCCGTCGTGGTAGGAAGCATCCCAGGGAAGGCCCGTCAGCAGTTCGTGACTGGTGGGGCGCCGACCACTGAAGGGACCGTCAGCGGTTTTTGATGGCTCGGACATGTTTGTCCCTTCCTTTGCGACTGCTCTTGCCGCTTCATCGTGGCGTGATCGTGGCACGCCAATTGCGCGGATTTCATTATGCCAGAGGCGGGTTACTCGGGCATGTGAGTGGGGCCTTGGAAGCGCCGGAGGGGGCGGCTAGTACCGAAGTACAGTAACCGTTTGGGTGACTTCGCAGGACGACTTGCGGCGGGAGTTTTTGCGTGATTTATCATGGGCTTAGCATGAGTTGGAAGGCTTCCGCGAGGTCCAAATGCGAAAATCTATTGTGATTGTTGTACTTTTTCTGCTGGCGTTGCCGGCGCTGTGGGCGGCGCAGACGGCCAGCAAGAAATCTAGCGCCAAGAAAACGTCGACTACGACGGCGGCGACTCCGGCAGTGAAGCCGGCCGACGTCCCTAAGCGCACTTATGCGGATTTATCGATTGGAGAGTTGGTGAGCGAAGACCCGAACCGCTGGACGGAGAAAATGGCCAGCCACGCGGCGTTGAGCGGGTTCGTAACGGAAGTGACCAAGCGCGACGATGGGGACACCACTATTCGTATCTGTGAAAACCCCAGAATCGATGGCATGGACCGCGCGCGCTGCGTTATGGCGCAATGCATACCGAAGATTCCGTGCGATACGCCCAAGGTGGGAAGACCGATCACCGTAAATGGAATTACGCGATATGACGCGAAAGTGGGAAGTCACTGGTGGGAGATCAATCCCGTGGAACAGATCGATAAATAAGTCTCCTCGGGATCTGGTCGGGCGCTCAATCGAGGGGGTTACTTGCGAGCATCCTTCGAACGTTAGTTCGGGAGGGGCTTTGCCGCGATATACTTTCGCATGATTCATCTGCGCGCGCGTTGCAATAGACGTCGCACCGTTGTTCTGTTCGCGCTTCTCGTGGCGGCGGCTCCTGCGTTTTGCCAAGAATCTGCGGGCAGCTCTGCGCCTTCAGCGACTGCTGAGCCGGCGCAACCGGCTGCAAACTCCGCAGGCGATCGTCAAGTTTCCTTGCGAACGCTTCCCGGTAATCTACTGGCTGATCAAAAGGAAATCTGGACTTTTCCGGGACGGCTCGCCAAAGGCAAACACTGGCTGCCGGCCATCGCCATCGTGGGCGGTACAGCGGCGTTGATCGCGACCGACCCGCATACCGCTCCGTATTTTCGCACAACAGATACCTTCAGCGGCTTTAACCGCGTTTTCAGCGGAACGAATACGGCAGCGTTTATCGCGGCTGTTCCCGCTTCGATCTATGCCGTCGGCCTAATAAAGAAAGATTCCTACGCGCAGAGTACTGCGCTGCTTGCTGCCGAGGCGTTCGCGGATGGATTCGCGCTGGACCTGGCGTTCAAGGGCATCACCGGGAGGGAGCAGCCGCTACAGTACTCGGGCAATGGCCCGTACAACGACAGCTTCTTTAACGGCACCCATAATCCGTTTCACTCTGGCGGATTTTATTCTGTGCATGCGATGTCGGCTTTTTCGGTGGCCACCGTAATTGCCCACCGCTACCGTGACCATCGCTGGGTTCCGTACGTCGCATACGGCGTGGCCGGCGCAATCAGCTTCTCGCGGATTACGAGTAGCAACCATTTTCCCGCGGACGTATTCCTGGGCAGTGCCATGGGCTTCGTGATCGCCCATTTTGCGGTGTTACCCGGAAGGTAGCTGGCTGCAGTCCCAGTGAGAGCCGCAGAAATATTGAACGGGATCACTCTTTCGACCAAGCTTTTAGGCGGAACGGAGGGGCAGTTTGGCGGCATCCCAGGCGGCCAGGCCGCCGGCGATTTCTGCCACCGGGGCAAATTCGGCGCGCTGCAATATGCTGGCGGCGATGGAAGAACGGTAACCTCCCGCACAATAGACAATCAGAGGCCGATCCCTCGGCAATTCTGGTGCGCGTTCTGCCAGATGATTGAGCGGAATGCTTAGGCTGCCCTCGATGAATTTCTGTTCGCGCTCGCGCGGAGCGCGGACATCGATAAGCAAAGGCGGTTCAGCGGATACAAGCAGTTCAGCGGCGAACGGGGCGCTTAGGCGCTCGGTGAACGCGATCAGGTCTCCTCGAGGCTCGAGGGTTTGCAAGCCGTTGAGCAAGAATCCGGCGACGTTGTCGAACCCGATGCGCCCCAGACGAACCGCGGACTCCGATTCGCGGCCGGGGTTGGCGATGATCACGATTGGCTGCTTATGACTTAGAACGGTACCGGCCCAAGTGGCGTATTGACCGTTGAGGCCAATATTGATGCTGCCAGCCAAGTGGGCGGCGGCAAATTCCTCTGGCTCGCGCGTGTCTAGGATCTGCGCGCCGGAGGCCTGGAGTTCCAAAACACGATCGAGGGGAAGTGGTTGCAGTCCGCGCTGGAGCGCTGCATCGAGAGTGGGACGCTCTTTGCTGTTCAGGACGGCGTCATAGGTGAAATAGGGCGGAGCCTCGGGTTGATCGGCGGTGACCAATTCGATGAAGGCTTGCTTGGTCATCGGCTGGAGGGCGTAGTTCACGCGACGCTGTTCGCCGATCGTCGATACCGTCTCCTTGCTGATCGCTCTTCCGCACAAGGAACCGGCGCCGTGGGCGGGATAGACCAGACTGCTGTCTGGCAATCCGAGCAACTTGGTTTGCAGGGAATCGAAGAGCAGGGAACCGAGGTCAGTGGCGGACCAGCCGAGGGCTCCACGTAGATCAGGGCGGCCCACGTCGCCGATGAACAGGGTGTCGCCGGTTAAGACGGCGTGCGGCTGGGTCTCGCTGCGATCCAGATCGTAGACCACGATGGAGATGGACTCGGGAGTATGGCCCGGGGTCTCGAGGGCCTTCAGGCGGACGCGCCCTAATTCGAGAATCGCGCCATCGTTAAGGGGCGTGAATGGGTATTCGGCCTGGGCTTTAGCTCCGAGGTGAATCGTGGCTCCCACCCGATCGCGCAGCTCGAGGTGACCGGCGACAAAGTCTGCGTGCAGATGGGACAGGATTACGTGCTTGATTGTGAGGCTGTGCTCGGCAGCGAATTTGAGATAGCAGGCTATGTCGCGTTGCGGATCGATGACCACCGCGGCGCCGGTGGCTTCGTCACCGATCAGGTACGACGCGTGGGCAAGACAATTCAGGTAAAACTGGTTGAAGATCACGCAAGGCTGCCCTCAATCGCGAGGGGATGCTACCGGAGAAACCCGTTCGCGGCAAATTGCTGAGCGTAAAGCTGAGAAATCGGGACGCAGGGACGGTGACACAAATTGAATCGCCGGAAGGGCGGTTCGTTGACTTGCCTAGGGGCTAGCCCTAATATGACTCGACGATGACCGACTCCCAGTCGCTTCCTGGCCAAACAATTTCGCATTACCGCATTGTCGAGAAGCTTGGCGGCGGTGGCATGGGTGTGGTGTACAAGGCGGAGGACTTACGCCTGCACCGCTTTGTAGCGTTGAAATTCCTACCTGATGATGTTGCGCGCGATCCGCAAGCCCTCGCGCGTTTCCAACGCGAGGCCCAGGCGGCTTCGGCGTTAAACCATCCGAACATCTGCACCATTCATGATATCGGCGAAGAAGATGGCAAGGCGTTTATCGCCATGGAATATCTGGAAGGGAAGACGCTGAAGCATGCGATTGGCGGACGCCCACTGGAGATGGAGACGCTGCTGGGCTTGGCGATTGATGTGACGGAAGGACTGGACGCGGCACACGCAAAGGGAATTGTGCACCGGGACATCAAGCCGGCGAATATTTTCGTTACCGAACGCGGGCACGCGAAGATTCTGGATTTTGGGTTGGCGAAGGTGACGGCGTCGGCAAAGATTGGAGCGGGCGGGAACACGTTGGGAACGGTGGAAGTGGACTCGGCGCAGCTGACGAGTCCGGGAAGCACGCTGGGGACGGTGGCGTACATGTCTCCGGAGCAAGTCCGCGGTAAAGAGCTGGATGCGCGGACGGATTTATTTTCGTTTGGCGCGGTGTTGTACGAGATGGCGACCGGGACTTTGCCGTTTCGCGGAGAGACTTCGGGAGTCGTGTTTCGGGAGATCTTGGATGGAACGCCGACCGAGGTAGTGCGATTGAATCCGCAAGCGCCGGCGGAACTGGAACGAATTATTAACAAGGCGATTGAGAAGGATCGCGATCTGCGGTATCGCTCGGCGGCGGATATTCACACGGATTTGAAACGTTTGCGGCGCGATACGGACTCGGGGCGGATGCGAGCGTCGGGGAGTGGATCCACGCAGCGGGTTCCCGGCGATGTGGCGGCTGGCGCGGGGGCAGGATCGAGCGGGGCAATAAGCACTGGCGCAAGCGGGATCGCGGCTGGAAGTGGGACGGGAGTGGCGCCGGTTGCCGCGGCTGGCGGGAGCAAAAAACTTTTGTGGGCGGGGATTGCGGCGGCGGTACTGCTTGCGGCTGGGGCAGCCGCGTATCACTTTTTGGGTGGTAGATCGGCGTCGAGTGCGCCCATGAAAATTACGCAGATTAGCCATTGGGACAAGCCCATGGACAACGCCAAGCTTTCGCCGGATGGGCATACCGTGGCGTTTAGTTCGCAGGCGGAGGGCGTGGCGCAGGTGTTTGTGATGCTGGCCACCGGCGGCGAGCCGCTACAGTTGACCAAAGACGAAGGCGAAAAAGTGATTTCGAGCTTTTCGCCGGACGGCACGGAAATTTATTACCGGCGGGTTTTTGGACGGGATGAAAGCTGGGCGGTTCCGACCTTGGGAGGAACGCCGCGCCGTATTGTTCTGGGGCATTCGCTAGCACCCGCTCCGGATGGGAGTGCGCTTTATTTTACGAAGGTTGGAACGCGAGCGATTTTTCGGGCGAACCGCGACGGAATGGGGGAAGAGCAGATCTTTGAATTGGAGGGCGGGGCGTTATCGATCGTTAAAATATTGCCGTTTCCCGATGGAAAACACTTATTCGTCGTTACCGCGGATGGCGTTTCGTTCCTGGAGCAGTTTCGCGCCTACGTTGTAGACCTCGGACGGCAGACCGCTGAGGATCTGGGGCGCATTGCCGGAGAGTTTCGCGACGTGGTCTGGCAGGACCCGGGCAAAAGCATTTTATTTGGCAAGACGGTGAATGGTCTGACGAATATCTGGAAATTTAGTTTATCGGACAAGTCTTCCACGCAAGTGACCTTTGGAACTGGACCGGACTCGGCCCCCATGCCAGACCCGGCGGGGAAGGGGCTGTACGTTATCAGCGGCAAGTCTTCCGGATTTCTGACGGCGTACAATACGCATTCGAAGAGCGCGATCGATATTGCTTCGGAAAACGCGACCCAGCCGGCGATTTCGCGCGACGGCAAGCGGGTGATGTACATCACAATTCCCGCCAAAGACCGCACGGAGTTGTGGGTGGCGGATATCGATGGCGGTAATAAGTTGAGATTGGTTCCCTCGGGGTCGTTGTCCACCGCGACCTGGGCGCAAGACAATTTTCATTTGAATTACACGGCGGAGGAGACGGGCAAGCCGCCCAAAATTTATTCCGTGGGCGCGGACGGCAGCGGATTGAAGACCCTTACCTGGACGGGAGGTTCGGTGCAGGCGGTGATCTGGAGCGATGACCAGAAAATTGTTTACATAAACACCTTCGATAAGGGATCGCGCACGACCAGCATATGGCGGGAAAGCGCGGAGGGTTCCACGCCAGAGCGAATCGCGGAAGGCTGCGGATTTGCGTTCGATACGATTCCCGGCGGGCAGTATCTGTTGAGTCTGATTGCGACTGGCGACAAGATCGGGATCTATGAGTTTTCGTTGGCCGATCACACTTGTACCGAACTGGTTCCGGGAGTGGTGACGTTCGGCTTGGCGGCGGCCACTGACGGGAAGTCCTTTTTGTATGCGATACCTTCGCGGCACGATGTGACGATTTACCGGCAGAATTGGCAGGCGGGGAAGGCCGTCGGGGCACCGCAGGTAGCGCTGACCCTGCCGTTTGCGTTTCCGTTGGTGAGTGGCGGTAATGCTTACGATTTCACGCGCGACCTCTCTACGGTGGTTTATGCGCGGCCGGGAGGGCACGCGGATTTGTATCTTTTGAGTCAGAAATAACCGGAGGAGAAGTGCGCCAGTTCAGGAGACGGATTCCACGGTGAGTCGCAGTCCGATCGCTTTGGTGACGGCCACTAGCGTCGATAACCTGGGATTACCTCTGTTGGATAGCGCTCTGTAAAGACTTTCCCGTTCGATGCCGGCGGCCTTCGCAACCTTGGCGACGCCTCGTGCTTGGGCTAGATGCCGGAGGGCGAGTAATAGGACGCGGGGCTCGTCTTCGTCCTGCAATGTGGCTTTGAGGTACTCCGCAGCAAAATCCGGATCCTTTCTGAGCCGTCGAATAATGGTTTCTTCATGCGAAGTGCTGACTCTGCGTTTCACGTTTGGCGGATCCTTTCTTGGTAGTCTCGGAGGTACTGCTGTGGGCGAGCAATATCTGCGGATTGCTTTCGTTTGTCGCCACCGCAGAGCAGTAGGACGCATTCTTTTCCGATCATCGCGTAGTACAGGCGATAGCCCGGTCCCCACGGGCGTCGGACAAGCGTGTCAGCCATTCGTCGAAGACATCCCGCCCGGCGGGACTGACGTAATGACAGATCTCGATCATTGGATTAAGTGTAGCTTATAAATTACAGTAGCGCGCAAATCGGCCGCGCTCGCGACGTAGGTACTCAGGTAGGAGCCGCTATAAGAGACGTGCTTGGCCGTGCGTGTCAAATGAGAGGAGTTGCGTCGGCTACGCGGAACGTTACGAAATACACAAACAAGTGGATGCGTTACAGAGGCTTCTTACTTAACTATCAGACCTACTATGCCTTGCCGGAAAAGCGTACAATTCGACCATGAGCATCGCGGATGACGTTCTCGGAAAACTGCGAAACTTACCTCCTGAGAAACAGAAGGAGGTTCTAGAGTTCGTTGAGGCGCTGGAAGCGAGCGGCGAAGCCAAACCGCCTTATAGGAGTCTGGAAGGGCTTTGGGCCAAGTACGATATTAATATCACCGAGGAAGACATCGCGGAGATGCGCCGGGAAATGTGGAGTAATTTCCCAAGGGAATTCCCCAAAGAATAATGTGTGTGCTTCTGGATACGCACGCGGCTATTTGGCATCTACGCCAATCTCGAGAAATGTCTGTCACCGCGCTGAAAGCCATTCACAAAACGATCACTTCGGGCAGGCCTTTATATATTTCCGCAATATCGTTAGTAGAAGCTATATATCTCGTTGAACGCGCACGGATACCGTTGAGCGCTCTGCTTGAACTCGAGAATGAGCTAAAGCGGCCTGATTCATCGATGCGTGTGGCGGCGGTCGATTCCGAAGTTGCAGCGACGGTCTATAAAATACCTCGGCAAAGCGTTCCTGACATGCCCGACCGAATTATCGCGGCTACGGCGGTTTGCCTGGGGCTCCCGTTAATTACGCGAGACAGACGAATTCAGTCACTCAGGATCCACACAATTTGGTAGACACGGAAAAGGGCAACGGCGGATGACTTGGAAGAGGGCGGTTACAGCGGCGGTGTTGATTCCGGTGGTGGTGCTATTGGTGCTACGCGGATCGACGGCGATGGTGGCGTTGGGCACGGGAGTATTTATCGTACTGGCGCTTCTGGAGTATTTCGCGCTGGGCGAGGCGATCGGGCACCGGGCGCACCGGGTTTGGACGATTTTCTGTGCGTTGGTGCTGCTGTTTTTGGCCTGGTTGCCGACCGTGGTGCGGCCGGGGGATTTTGGCGGGTTTAGCGTGCCGGCCGGATTGCAATGGATGGTGGCGCAAATTTTCCCGCGGGCCGAGGAGGGATTTTTACTTTTCGCTTTGGGGATTGCGGTGATTACTTTGTTTAGTAAGCGGCCGCTGGTGGAGACTTTGCCGGCTGCGGGGATTAGCGCCAGCGGACTTTTGTTAGTGGCGTTTCCTTTGACGTACGCAGTAAAACTCGATGGCTGGGGCGAGTATGGGCCCTGGCTCTTGCTTTTCGCTCTGGTGATTACCTGGGCTGGAGATACCGGGGCCTATTTTGCTGGGCGGGCGTTTGGTAAACATCTGCTGGCGCCGCATTTGTCTCCCAAGAAAACCTGGGAGGGAAGTTTGGCTGGGCTGGCTTGTTCGGTGGTAGTCGCGGTGTTTTTTCAACGCTGGTTGCATGCACCGATTCCTTATTTGGTTGGAATGGCGGTTGTTGGGAATGTGGCCGGCCAAGTGGGGGATTTGCTGGAATCTGCTTATAAGCGGAGTGCTGGCGTTAAGGATTCAGGAGCGTTGTTGCCGGGGCATGGCGGAGTTTTGGATCGAATCGACGCGTTGATCTTGGCGATCCCGGTTGTCTGGTATTATTGGATTTTGACGTATTCGCCGCGGAACTAGGGTCAGCGACAGGCTAAGCGCGGGCTCGGTTTTTGAAGGACTGCCGAAGGAATGCGACTTTCTCCCTCCTGCGGCGGGCAGGCGCTTCGCCCGGAATAACTGTTTTCCGTTTGATAGTTCGTTAAAGAAAACTTCCTCGTGAAAAAACTCTCCATATTGGGTTCGACGGGCTCAATCGGGCGGCAGACTCTAGCCGTCGTCGAAGCAATGCCCGAGCGGTTTGCCATTGTGGCGTTGGCCGCCGGCGGAAATCTGGAGGAACTTGCTAAACAGATCGCCAGGCATCGGCCGGAGCTTGTTTCCGTTGGTGATGCACAGAAGGCTGGGGAATTAGCTGCGAATCTGCGCGATTCGGGTTTTTCTCCGCTGCCCGCGATACATTACGGCGCAGACGGCATGATGGCTGTCGGCACCCATGCTGCGGCCGACATTGTGGTTTCCGCAGCTGTCGGAGTTGTGGGATTGCCCGCCACTTACGCCGCCGTGAAACTCGGCAAGGCCGTGGCGCTCTCTAACAAAGAAGTTCTCGTGGCGGCGGGCGAACTCGTTATGGCCGCCGCAAAACACGCTGGCCGAGAACTTCTACCCGTCGATAGCGAACACAATGCGGTCCATCAGTGTTTACGCGGCGGAACTCGTGGCGAAGTTCGGCGATTAGTACTTACCGCTAGTGGCGGTCCATTCCGCAAGACGCCACTCGCAGCGCTGGCTTCCGTCACGCCGGAGCAGGCCCTGGCTCATCCCAATTGGCGGATGGGCAATCGCATCAGCATTGATTCCGCGACCATGATGAATAAGGGGTTTGAAGTGATCGAAGCCCGCTGGCTTTTCGGAGTGCGGCCAGAACAGATCGATGTGGTGGTGCACTCGCAGTCCACGGTGCACTCCATGGTGGAGTTCGTGGATGGTTCAGTTCTGGCACAACTTGGCCCCACGGATATGCGCATGCCGATTCAGTATGCGCTAACCTATCCTGAGAGGGTGGCATCGAATCAAGTAGCCTTGGACTGGACCAACCTCAAACGTCTGGATTTTGCGAAGGCTTCCACGCGACGGTTTCCGTGTCTGCGCTTGGCGCGCGAGGCCATGAAAAAGGGCGGGGCACTGCCTTGCGCCCTGAATGCTGCGGATGAGATTGCGGTGGCCGCGTTTCTGGAACGCAAGCTTCCGTTCCTTGGAATTCCCGAGGTGATTGAGCGAGTTTTGGCGCGCACGCCGAAAATAAAGTTTGGCAGCATGGAAGATGTGCTGGCGGCGGATTCTGAAGCGCGGAGAATGGCAACCGAGGAGGTTGCGAAGCTGGCGGGTCCAGCCGCGGTGGCTTCGTAATTTTAGCGGTAGCTTCGGCATCCAGCGCGGCGAGAAGACTTGGCGGATTTAGGAGAAGCGGATAACGATGGCGTTCCTTCATTACGTGGTGGGAATTGGGCTGGTCTTGGGCGTGATGATTCTTGTTCACGAGTGGGGACATTTTGCGATGGCGCGCCTGTTTAAGGTGCGCGTAGACGTATTTTCCATCGGCTTCGGTCCGCGGCTTTTCGGATGGAAACGCGGAGATACTGATTACCGCCTCAGCGCGCTGCCGTTTGGCGGTTATGTGCGGATGGCTGGGCAAGATCTCTCGGAAGTGGACTCCGCAGATCAGGCCCCCACCGGCGCCCCTGATGAATTGATGAGCAAGCCGCGTTGGCAACGAGCCTTGATCTCATTTGCAGGTCCGGCCGTGAACCTGGTGTTTCCGATTCTGTTGCTGAGCGGATTTTTTCTGGTGAACGGTTTGCCATATCCGCAATACGCCAATCACCCGGCGCAAATCGTGGCGTTTTCTTCGGACAAAGATGCGCCCAAAAGCGATCTACGAGTTGGCGACACGGTTCGCTCCATCAACGGCACAGCAGTAGCCAACTGGGACGATGCGTTCAAAGCGATCGAGAACGCCGGATTTGCGGAGCCTTTGCGGGTCGAAGTGCAACAAGATGGGGTTACCCGCACGGTCGTTATTCCAGTGAAGAATCTCACGGCAGCCTCCCTCGCGCTGGGCGACGTGCCCATACCCGCGATTTTGGACGATTTGCAACCGGGTTACCCGGCAGAGAAATCGGGATTGAAAGACGGGGACGTGATCAAGTCGATTGACGGCCAACCGATTCAATATTGGGGGCAGTTCGTCGATAGCGTGCGCAACTCCGGAGGAAAAAGTTTAGCGATCAGCGTAGAGCGCCAAGGCCAAGCCGTGCTGGTAAATGTTGCGCCGCTGCTAAAAACCAACGATGCCGGTGAGCCTACCTATCAAGTGGGAGCAGCGCCGCAAGACGACACCTTATATCAGAAGGTGAGCGTCGCGCAGGCCCTTAAAGAAGGCGTTTCGCGCACCGGATTCATCATCGAAAAAACTGCCGGTACGGTTGGCCTGCTGTTCAGCGGAAAGGTTTCCATCAACCAACTGCAAGGGCCGGTGGGAATTTCTCATCTTGCCAAGCAGGCCGTGGAACGCGGTGCAGGCGCGGTGATTTCGCTCATGGCGCTGATCAGCGTGAATTTGGGAATTTTGAATTTGTTGCCGATTCCGATTCTGGATGGCGGAAATATTCTGCTGCTGGCGGTAGAAGGGGTCATACGCCGCGACTTGAGCATGGGCTTCAAAGAGCGCTTTGTGCAGGTTGGTCTGGTGTTTCTTTTGGTGCTCTTCGCGATTGTTATGTATCATGACGTGCTTAGGCGGCTCGCCGCGCATTCCTAGCCGCGCAGCGCCGCCCAAAAGCTAGAATCGATCCGAGGGCCAAGAATGGCTTCCAGCGTTTCACCGCGCACGTCTACCGTTTCCCATCGCGTTTCCACTGGGGAGCGGATTAACACCGCGGAGACTACCGGTAAATTGTTGAAGACCGTAGCAGACCGCGGACTGCGAATGACCCGTCAGCGCCGCGTGATTTTGCAAGTGATGGACGACGCCGAGCAGCATCTGGACGTTGACCAGATTCTGGAGCGCGCGCGCAAAATCGATTTGGACGTACACCTCGTTACGGTTTACCGCACGATTGATCTGCTCAAGAAACAGGGCTTAATCGATGAACTGGACCTGCTGCATTTGCGCGGCGACCGGCACTATTACGAGAGCCACGGTCCGCGGGAACATATCCACGTGGCCTGTTTCGGCTGTGGCAAGGTGCGCGAGTTTGAGTCGCGGCTCTACGAGCAATTGAAAGAGCAGATCGCCAAGGATTTTAAGATGAAGGTTACCGTTTCGCGGACGGAAGTGGGCGGTTATTGCGCGGAGTGCTTGGCGGCCGAAGCGAATAAGGCCTAGCACCGGCTTCTAGAAATATTGTCAGCCTGAAGTAATTCCCAAAACTAGAATTGCGAACGGTCAACTTGGCGGCAGTATTCCCCAGCGGGGCGTGGCTCGCCGTCCTTACGGCTGCGGCATCAGCGGAAGCGAAGCCGCAGCCATGGATTGGTGGGTCCGCATGCGACGTAAGAGCGAGAAGAAGCGGGCCGCGCTGGCGATGTCTTTGGCGATTTGAATTCGCAGCTCTGCTGGCCCGCTGAATTTTTTCTCGGGACGCAGGCGTTTCCAGAAGCGCACTTCGATCCGTTGCGGCGTGGTTTCCGGCGTGAAGTCGATCAGGTGGGTTTCCACAGTTTGCGCGGTGCCATTGAAGGTCGGGCGGGTCCCGATGTTGGTCACGCTGCGGACGCTGCGCAGCAGGCCAGGGAAGTAGGTTCGCGTGATGTAGACGCCGCGCCCGGGCAGCAGCTCTTGATCGGGTTTCAGATTCAATGTGGGAAATAGGAATTTTGTGCCCGTGCCGGTCCCGCTTACCACCTCGCCGGACAGCACGAATGGACGGCCGAGCAGCCGTCCGGCGTGGCTGACGCCTCCCGCGGCAATTTCGCGCCGGATGATGGTGCTGCTCACGACTTCGCCGTGATATTCCACGGGAGGGATGATTGCTACTTCGAAAGCGTGCCGCTGGCCCAGTTCGCGCAAAAGCTTTACGTTTCCGGATTGCCGGTGGCCAAAGCGGAAATCTTCGCCCACCAAGACCGTTTTTACGCAGAGATTTTCGACCAGGATTTTTTCCACGAAATCAGTCGGCGATAATTGCGAAAGCGCCAGCGTGAAGGGCAGCACCACGGCCGCCTCCAGGCCCACTGCGCCAAACCATTCCATGCGCTGCTGATTTGTCGATAGCCGCAAGGGCGCGGCTTCCGGACGCAACAGCTTCAGCGGCGGCGGATCGAATGTCAGCGCGGTGGAGACCGCGCCGGTCTCGTGGGCCCGCTCGACGTCCGCGCGCAAAATCGCCTGATGACCGAGGTGGATCCCGTCGTAATTGCCAATCGCCAGAATGCTGCCGCGGTTGGTTGCCGCATAGGCTGCATGCCAGGCCGTTGCCGATTCAAAAACTTTTACTTTGGGCGTTTCCGTGTTTTCCAGGCTACCCGGCGGAGGTGCGGAAACGATGCGCGAGCTGCCAGGGGTTCCGTGGCGCTCGGCGGCCACTTCCAGTTGCAGTCCGTCGTAGGCCAAATGGACGTTCAAGTGGCCCAGTTTGCGAAGCCGCTCGTTGGTTTCCGCGTGACTGAGATCGTGCGCGATGTGCGTGAACCAGGCGCGCTTCGGCTTTATTTTTTGCACCAGGGCTAACGCTTGCTCAACAGTTTGATGCATGGGGTGTGGCATGTCCCGCAAAGCGTCGATGATCAGTTCGTCGAGGTCTTCGAGGAGGGCCAGCGACGATTCGCTGACGCTGCTGAAATCCGTGAGATAGGCCGCGTTGCCGAAGCGGAAGCCCAGGACTTCCATGGGCCCATGGTTCAGCGGAACCGGAATGAAGGGGACGCCCAGCAGCTCGAACGGGCCGTTGATCGGCTTCAGTCGGACGCTGGGAATGGTGCTGAGCGTGGGCTTGTCGTCAAACACGTACGAAAACGCGCGGCGCAGGGTGTCGAACGTCTCTTCATTGCCATAGACCGGCAGCGAGGACTTTTGCCGAATGTTGTAGGGGCGGATGTCGTCGAAACCCAGGATGTGATCGGCGTGCCCGTGGGTCAGTACGATAGCGTCGAGACGGTCGACTCCCGCACGCAGTGCTTGCTGGCGGAAGTCAGGGGTCGTATCAATGACCACGTTTTGCCCATGGCGGGACAGCAGCAGGGAGGGTCGGAGGCGATTGTCCCTTGGATCCTTAGAGCTGCAGACACGGCAGTGGCAGCCCAGGCTGGGAACGCCCATCGACGTACCGGAGCCCAGGACAGTGATTTTTATCGGTGGCACGGGCATGTTTGGCGGTAAAAGTAGAACCGACAAGAATTCTTGAATGCTAAAGTATTACTTTAACTCGCGTTGAATGACTTTATTCAAGCAATTCGGCAAGGCTTAAGGTCTTGCTTTAGCCTTGGCGCCCAGCGCGGCTTGCTGCGCCTGCTTAGCCAGCGCCTGATTGACTTCGAGATAGGTCATCTTCAATTTTCCAAGAAGATCGATCAACAGATTGTCGTCTTCCGGATGCAAATTTCCGGCGGTTTTCTCGTGTAGTGCGTCCAGCATGTCGATGAACTCGCGGGCGGATTCCGGATCGATCATCGGCTGGCCGGTGCGCGGGTCGTTGTAGCCGCCCAGAACCATGGCGGCGTTGCTGCCCAGCATACGCACGAGATTCTCGAATCCGGGCGAACGCTTGGGGACGTCGGCCGTCGGCAGCGCCGGCACTAATTCCGGGCCACCCGAAGCGGGAACGACTGGCTTTGGTTTTTGCGCTTCGCGCTGAGCTTCCAGCTTGGTTTCGCGTGCTTCCTGCTCGACGATTTCCGGGCGAAGCTCGCCCTCGGACGTGAACGGCCGGCGATCGATGACTCGGAAGGCTTCTTCGTGCTTGGGTTCGTTGTGTTTATCGTCTGACAAAGGGACAAACCTCGGCTTTCTATACGCGTTTATGCTATTAGAGGATAGTTTACCACGGCTCGCTCAAACGGTTTGTCGGCGGAGGGTCGGAACGCAGCAGCACAAAATCCGAGAACTTTAGTTGAAGTTGTACCCAACTTCGCCCAGGAATTGGTGGTTTCCGTTGGTCACGCCCGAGTTGCCGATTTGGTAGGCGGCGAAAAGCGAAAGTTTGCTGGTCAGTTTTACGACTAGCCCGGTATTTACAAAGCCGACGTCGGTGTTGCCTGTGTACCACTCTGCGGCGAGCGTCCAACGCTTGCTAAGTTGTTGTTCAAATGTGAATTGGCCGCCGGCGCGATTGGCGGAAGCCACTACGTTGCGCGTGAAGTCGTACGCGCCTGCCGTGACGCGCGTGCCGTGCTTCCATTCCTTAGCGAACGCCGCGTAGACATAGTTGCCGGCGTTGTAAGTGCGGTCGTGGACCGGGAAGAACAGGTCGTCGCCGATATAGAAAGACCATCCGGCAGTGGCGCTCTTCCACGGGCGCCATTTTATCGTCGGCGCTATCGAGAGTAGTTCGGTCGAGGGTGCCGCCAAGCCGTTGAAATTTGCGCCGATCTCGATGCTGTGGCCGATGCCAATCACGACCCGCGGCGTGTATGTGGAGACCGAACCCATTTCGCGGGCCGTGACATCCAGCTCGCCATAGACTTTTCCTTTGTCCAGAATGTCCGCGCTGGGGACGTCGAACACGGTCTCCTGCGCGAAGGCGCTGGACGGAAGGGCCAGCGCGGCCAGAAACGCGAACAAAAGAAACTTGCAGCAGGGGAAGTGTCGTGGAGGCAGCAAGGCAATAAGATAGCGTACTCTGAAATTGCGGTCGTGAAGTTTTATCGGCCGGCGTCCCGAGGCAAAAAAAATCTCTGGCCAAAAATGGCTCTGGCGCTTGTCAAAATGGTGGAGTGCGACGTAGAGTGGAACGTCCGCGGCGAAGTGGATGCCGCTGCTACCTCGAATGCCTGCTACCCGTAAGAAGTTCTCCAAGCAGAAAAAACGTAAGCCGGTTGCAGCGCGCGTAATTTCCAGTAAACGATCCTCTGCTGCGCCAGTGCGCAATACCAAGAGAACAGACGCTGGTGAATGGTTCGAGAAGCTGGTTGCGGTTCAGGCCCGCCTGCGCGCACCCAATGGCTGTCCGTGGGACCGCGAGCAAACGCATGAAACACTGCGCACCTATCTAATTGAAGAATCCTACGAAGTTTTGGAAGCCATGCACGCTGGCGACGATGCGAAATTCGCCGACGAGCTAGGCGATCTGCTATTACAAGTGTTGTTTCACGCGGATATTGCCCGCGAAGACGGCCGTTTCGATGTGGTCGATGTAATTCGTGCGATTCACGACAAGATGATTCGGCGGCATCCGCACGTATTTGGGGACGTCACCGCCAAGAATTCCGCGGAAGTCTTGCGGAACTGGGATCGCATCAAGGCCGAAGAGCGCAAGGCGGCGACCACCAAGGCGGGTGGGGCTACCGAGGAGGCAAGATCCCAGCCTTCCGTTCTCGATGGAGTCACTCGCGGCCTGCCTGCAACGATGGAAGGCTTCCAGCTGACCCGTAAGGCTTCGCGGATCGGATTCGATTGGGACAGTGCGCAAGGCGTACTCGAAAAAGTCCGCGAAGAGGCTGTAGAACTTGAACAGGCGCTCGCCGATCCCAATAGCCGGGAGATCGAAGAAGAGATGGGCGACCTGCTCTTCGCCGCAGTGAATCTCGCGCGTTTCTTGAAAATCGATCCGGAGATCGCGCTGGCCCGAGCCAACGGCAAATTTACGAAGCGCTTTCGTGCGATGGAAGCTATGGCCCGCAAGCAGGGCGGGGAACTTGCCAGCGTGCCACGCGATGAAATGGAGAGACTGTGGGACCGCGCTAAGGCGGCCGAGAAACACGAAATTTCCCAGCGCCCCGCTGCTAAGCGCAAACCGGCCAGGGCATGAGCGCCGCAATCTCCATCCGCAGCTGCCACACACTCAACGAATTCCACGCTTGCGTGGACTTGCAGCGCGAAATTTGGGGCGAAGAAGCACTGGAAGTCGAGCCCGCCACCATGTTCGTGGTAGCCGCGCACACCGGCGGACAAGTGCTCGGTGCGTTTGACGGCGACTTATTGGCGGGCTTCACCCTGGCGGTCGCCGGAGTGCGTGAGCGAACGCCGTATCTGCACTCGCACATGACCGGCATAAAAGACGGCTACCGCGACCACGGCATCGGCAGAAAATTGAAATTGTTTCAGCGTGAAGAAGCCCTGTCCCGCGGCATCAGCAGCATTCTGTGGACGTTCGACCCACTGGAATTGCGCAACGCCCATTTCAATCTGAATCGCCTGGGCGCGGTCTGCCGCAAGTATCTGCCGAATCTTTATGGCGTCACCACTAGTCCGCTACATCGCGGACTGCGCACCGACCGCTTGCTGGCGGAGTGGGATCTTGAGGATCCGCGCGTCGTGCGAGCCATCGCCAAGGATTCGAGCGAAACTTTAAGTGTCGGCGCGGCGACCAACGCAATCCACATCCGTGTCCCACAAAAGGTGCCGTACGACCTGGCGGGAGACACCTTCGAAATCGCCAAGTTGCAAGACCGCTTGCGCGATGAGTTTGCCAGCTGGTTCGGCCGCGGATATGCCGCGACGGGACTCGCGACCGGCGACAGTCCCGCGTATCTGCTCACCAAGCTAGATGATGAGGCTCAATGAACTTGAATGACCTTCGCAGAGCGATGATATGCTGCCCGGACCCGCGGCAGGATTGCGACCGAGGAGAATTCTAGAAGACCGCACCTTATGCGCATAAATGAAATAAAGCTTCGCGAAGTGCACATGCAGCTGGTGGCCCCGTTTGAAACCAGCATGAGCGTGACCACCATGCGCCGCATCTTGCTGGTCGAGCTGAAACTCGATGGCGTCACCGGATGGGGCGAATGCGTAGCCGGAGAGGATCCGTATTACAGCCCAGAAACCATCGACACCGCCTGGCAAATTCTAAGCACCTACCTCTGGCCGATGATGAAGGGCCGCGAATTCGCGTCTGCCGCGGAAGTCTGGCAAATGCTCGAGCAGGTGCGCGGGCACAACATGGCCAAAGGAGCGCTAGAAGCCGCCGTCTGGGAAGCCGAAGCGCGCCAGCGCGGAATTCCTCTGGCGAAGCTGATCGGCGGCGTGCACAAGTACATTGCTTGCGGCGTCTCGATTGGCATTAAAGCAACGGTTGAAGATTTGCTCGCCGCCGTAAAAACGGAATTAGCCGCCGGCTATCAGCGCATCAAGCTCAAAATTAAGCCCGGGAAAGATATCGAGCAAGTTAAAGCGATACGTGAAGCCTTTCCAGGAATTAAACTAATGGTGGACGCCAATTCCGCTTACCGTCTCGAGGACTGGCGCAAACTCAAGGAACTTGAAAGTTTTTATTTAATGATGATCGAGCAGCCTCTCGGATGGGACGACCTTTACAGTCACATCGAATTGCAGCGCCGGCTCGACACCCCGATCTGCCTCGACGAGTGCATCCATACCGAAGAGCAAGCCAAAGCCGCGATAGATTTCGACGCCTGCAAAATTATCAACATTAAGCTAGGCCGCGTTGGCGGCTTCACCGTCGCCAAACGCATCCACGATCTGGCCCAACAAGCCGGCGTTCCAGTCTGGTGCGGCGGCATGCTAGAGAGCGGAATCGGCCGCGCCCACAACATCGCGCTCTCCACCCTGTCAAATTTCTCTCTGCCGGGCGACGTCACCGCCAGCAAACGCTACTGGGTAGAGGATATAATCGATCCAGAAGTGACCGTCTCGCGCCAGGGAGTAATCACCGTCCCGGCAGGTCCAGGCATGGGCTTCGAGCCCCGCCTAGACCTGATCGAAAGGTTAGCGGTCCGCACAGAATTATTGCAGTAAGCGAACCTGTAGCGCAGGGCGCCTGTATCTGAGCCCTGCTTGCCCCCGTGGGGGCGGCTTTTTCCGCGCAAATAATTCTGCGGCTCGACTGTTATCCGAGCCACTAGAGTGTTCTCAGTGATCTCCGGAGGCCAGCATTGCCAGCAACTCCTCTAAGAAGTGGCGGCCCAGCAGCCCGCATAGCCGTAATTCCCGGCGACGGCATCGGTAAAGAAGTCACGCCCGAAGCCGTGAAAGCAATCAAAGCCGTCTGCTCGACCGCGAATCGCAAGATTGAGTTCGTAGACTTTGACTGGGGCGCCGATAAATATCTCAAGGAAAAGATTAGCTTGCCAGTAGCCGCAGTAGAAATGCTCCGCGATGAATTTGACGCCATCCTCTTCGGCGCGCTCGGCGACCCCCGCGTCCCCACCAACCAACACGCCGCAGATATTCTGTTAGGCCTAAGATTTCAACTAGATCTTTACGTCAATGCTCGCCCGGTAGAACTCTTCCACCAAAAGTTCACTCCGCTGAAAGACCGGCAGGAACAAGACATCCGCATGATGGTCTTCCGCGAAAATACCGAAGGCCTCTACGTCGGCGTAGGCGGCTTCTTCAAGAAGGATACCCCCGACGAGATCGCCATCCAGGAAGACCTCAACTCCCGCAAAGGCGTCGAACGCATCATTCGCTACGCGTTCGAATACGCCACGGCCAAAAGCTTGAAGCGCGTCTGCATGTCCGACAAATCCAACGCCATGGCCTTCGCGCACGACCTCTGGCAGCGCGTCTTCAAGCAAGTCCGCGCCGAGTATCCAGCCATCGACTCCCGCCACCTATATATAGATACGCTAGCCATGGAGATGGTCCGCGACCCGCGCCAGTTCGACGTCATCGTCACCAACAATCTCTTCGGCGACATCATCAGCGATCTAGGCGCCCAACTAGCCGGCGGATTGGGCCTGGCCCCCTCGGGCAACATGCATCCGGGCCGCACGTCGCTCTTCGAGCCGGTCCACGGCTCGGCTCCCAACATAGCGGGCAAGGGAATCGCCAACCCCCTGGGCTCCGTCTTAGCCTCAGCGATGATGCTCGAATTTTTAGGCTGGAACGAGGAAGCCGCAAAACTTCGCGCCGCAGTAAAATCCGCCGTAGACGAAAATTTCGTCACGGTAGATCTCGGCGGCGACAAATCCACCGTGGCCGTCGGTGACTGGATCGCCGAATTTGTGACTAAAGCTGGTGGCTAGGCTTGCGAAACGCTTCGAGCACGTTTCTGAACAAATCCTTGTTTCGACTCACAAACGTCAAGAAATCATGGGTGTCGCAAGAATAGGATTCAGGCTTAATCCACTCCAGCTGTTCCCAGAATGGTTTGACCAGGGGGTTGTCCTCACCCTCGTTCAGTCGAAAATGCGGAAAGTTCACGAGCGCAAAAACTTTTCCGGGGACCATCTCGTTTTCGAAAACGTTGTCGTCCGAAAGTTGGCCGAGATCGAGCGCCGAATGTGCCACATACCATTCGTCGTAACCAGCACACATCCCCAGTAACAACGAATCCACCGCCTCAATTCGCGGGCTGTACGCCACGCCGCTCCGACTGCGCCAACCGGCAGTGAGTTCCTCGGGCTCGAGTCCCACCGCCCCGCTGTCTAGCGACGTAATCGCAACGTATCTCTCGGTCACCACCTGCGGACACCGCTCAAGAAGCTGACGCAATTCGAATTGGTCAGCGGTCATCCAATGGTAGTCCCCGCGCGATCCGCTGCTGATATTCGGAATTCCATCGGCCATCGGTTTCTCCTCAATGCTTCCGCGCAACCAACGTGATCACCATCCCCAAAATAAATCCGCCGATATGCGCCCACACGGCCACGCCCCCGCCCGCCGCCATCGAATTGGTGCTAGGCGCCAGCGCCGAGAGAAACTGCAGCACAAACCAGTACCCCAGCAGGATGAACGCCGGAATCCGCACCAGAAAAATAAACACCAGGCTGAGAATCGGCTCCCGCGGAAACAATATAAGGTAGGCGCCCATTACCCCGGAAATCGCTCCGCTCGCCCCAATCGCCGGAACATGGGATCCCCAGTTAAAGAGCACATGTAGCAGCCCCGAACCGACCCCGCAAAATAGGTAAAACAAGAGATAGGGCAAGTGCCCAAAGGTATCTTCAATGTTGTCCCCAAAGATCCACAGGAAAAGCATGTTGAACGCGATGTGCAGAATCCCGCCATGCAGAAACATGCTGGTCAGCAGCGGCAGGAATGTTTGTTCAAAGCTCAGATGCCCCGACAGAAAAGCCGCGAACCGCGCCGGCACGGTTCCGTTGGCGATGATGAAAGCCTGGTAGGCCTTCGGAGAGACCGTAAGTTGCAAGCTGATCTGGTACAGAAACGCCACGACGTTGCACACGATCAATAGAATGTTGATGACCGGGTACGTCGCGCGCGTCTTTTCGTCTTTAAGAGGGAAAAACACTTGGCTAGGGTCTTAGCCAGAGTAACCAAAAGCCCCACGGTTGAAAAGTCGCCCGGTTCTCCCGGGAACGCCATTCTCCCGAATGGCGGGTTTCACGCTCCGCATGCAGTTAAGCGGCGCGTAGCCACTCCGCAGCGCGCCGGGAAGCGAGCCAACTACGTGTCCGATAATGACGAGCGCGCAACATCGTGGTTAACAGATTATTTTCGGCCGATAAGTTGCCTCGAATGCTTGAATTTTCGTGCACTTTATGGCGAGCCCGTGCTAGCGGCACGAAAACCAGCGACCACGGAATGCCACAGGAGCGCCTTGCTCCTGGTAGCGCCGGCATCTTGCCGGCGGGGTTGCCTGAAAGACACGCCGGCAAGATGCCGGCGCTACTCAGAAATTTCAGAAAATTTTCATCCATCAAAGCGATTTTCCGCTGGTAAACATTGCGCCCGCGCGGCGCGTGTGAGAAAATTTCGTTCGGCTTTTGCAGGCGAACCGGACGTAGCGGGTGAGAAACTTCCCAAGCTAGTGGCGTTCAAGGTTGCGTCGGCCCGCCGACCGCCTAAATGCCCGCCAGAGAAACGGAAGCCATCATACTTAGGACGTTTCCGCTCGGCGAAGCGGACCGCTTGGTGAGTTTCTTCGGGCGGTCTTCGGGTCGGATGCGCGGGGTGGCTGCCGGAGCCCGCAGCGTCAAAAATCGCTACGGGTCGACGCTCAGCGTCATGTCCCACGTACAGCTTTGGTACGTTGAGAAAGAAACCCGCGAACTGGTGCGTATTCAGCAGTGCGAGCTGCTCGAATCGCTGAACAAAGCCCAGAGCGACTATGGACTCAGCACTGGCTTGGCCATCGTCAGCGAGATTTCCGAACTGGTCCTGCCGGATCACGAAGTCTCCGAACCGATGTTTCGCCTGATGCTGCTCACCGCCAGGGAAGTGGAGCGTACCGGCGACTGGACCTTGCCGGTCGGCTATTTCGCCTTCTGGACCGTTCGGCTAGGCGGCTGGCTGCCGCGCTTCGATCGTTGCGCGAATTGCGCCAAGCTGTTCGGAACGCAACCGGCCTATTACGCGTCCTGGAGTGAAGGGCTTTTCTGCGACGAGCATCGGGCCTCCGGGATGCGGCCGCTCGGCCCCGAAGCGCGGCAAGTCGCGGAGCGCTTTGCAAGTGTTGGTTTAGATAAGCTAACCGGACTTCTTCCGGAAAATCGTGACGTTAAAGCGTTACGTGAAGCCTGCTTTGATTGGATCGAGCATCACGCAGACAAGAAATTAGGAACCCGGCGCATGTTGGAGACGACTTGAAATCTCAAGCAAAACTTGAATTGAAGCCAAAAACTCAGGGCCTGACCTTTCAGGACCTTATTCTAAAACTTTCACATTTCTGGGTGAAGCAGGGATGCGTCCTTCAACAACCATATGACGTCGAAGTCGGTGCCGGCACCATGCACCCGGAAACGTTTCTGCGCGTCCTCGGACCCAACCCGTACAAGGTAGCCTTCGTCCAACCGAGCCGCCGCCCTGCCGACGGCCGCTACGGCGAGAATCCCAACCGACTCTACAAGCACTCGCAATTTCAAGTGATACTTAAGCCCTCGCCTGTCGATGTCCAAGAGATGTATCTCGAGAGTTTGCAAGCCATCGGCATCGATCTGAAAATTCACGATGTGCGCTTCGAGGAAGACAACTGGGAATCCCCCACGCTTGGTGCCTGGGGAATCGGTTGGCAAGTCCTTCTCGATGGCTTGGAGATCACCCAGTTCACTTACTTCCAACAGAGTGGGGGGATCGACCTAGATCCCATATCCGTCGAACTCACCTACGGTCTCGAGCGCATCTGCGCGTTCTTGCAAGGCGTCGAGAGCGTCTACGACATCCGCTGGTCCGCGGACAAGACCTACGGCGACATTCGTTTGATGGAAGAGCAGCAATTCTCCGTGTACAGCTTCGATCGCAGCGATGCTGTGGCCATTCGTTCCGAGTTTGAGTTGCACGAAAAACAAGCTAAAGAGTTACTTGAAGCCTACAAGGGCGTCGAGGGTACCGCGCGAATGCGTTTTCCGCTGCTTGCCGCGTATGACCATTGCCTTAAATGTTCCCACCTCTTCAATCTACTGGATGCCCGTGGAGTGATATCTACCACCGAGCGTGCCGCGTTAATGGCTCGCGTCCGCGGCATCGCCTGCCGCACTGCCGCGAATTATCTGGAACAGATTGGCGGACCGATCGTGCGTCGCGAAGTAGGGTCTGAGGTGCGGGCGTGAGCGTTCTGCAGAAGGCTGCAATCCGAAAGTCCACCTCGGCGAAGTTAGCCGTCGGCAAGCCTGCCGGTAAAGCCCTCATCGACAAGCGCGTCGAGCTGCTGTTCGAAATTGGCTGCGAAGAGATCCCCGCCGGAATGTTGCCGAAGGCCGAAGGAAGAGCTGAAGGCCAATCTCTCCAAGCTGCTCACCGCCGAAAACTTTGTTGACGGCGTCACCGTCGAAACTTTCAGTGCGCCACGTCGCCTGGTCGCCTGGGTGCGCGGGTTACAAGCCAAGCAAGCGGACGTGGAAAGTGAAGTCACCGGGCCGCCCAAGTCCGTGGCCTACGATGCTGTCGGCGCGCCGACCCGCGCCGCGCAAAGCTTCGCGGACAAGCAAGGGCTGACGCTCAAAGATCTCTACACGATCCAAACTCCCAAGGGCGAATACCTCGCCGCCAAAAACATAAAGCGCGGCCGTACTGCTGAACAGATCCTGAACGAGATTTTGCCGCGCGTGATTCACGACCTCACCTGGCCTCGCTCCATGACTTGGACCGGACTCGAAGGCGCCCGCTTCATCCGTCCCATTCGCTGGATCGTTGCCATCCTCGACGGCAAGCCTCTAAAATTTTCTTACGGCGGAGTTCCAGCCGGCAGCAAGACCCGCGGGCATCGATTCCTCGGCGGGAGCGATATCGCCGTTCGCGACTTCACCGACTACGAGAAGAAGCTCAAGGCCAACAGTGTGATCGTCCGTCCTGCGGCCCGCGCCGCCAAGATTGAATCCGAACTCGCGGCCCACGCCAAAAAGAGCGGCCTGAAAATCCATGAAGACGCACACCTCCGCCGCATGGTTACCTACCTCAATGAATTTCCCAGCGTGATCAGCGGAGACTTCGACCCCGCCTTCCTGGCTTTGCCCGACGAGATTCTCGTCACAGTCATGCGCGACCATCAGAAATATTTCGCGCTGGAAAAGCGCGGCGGGGAATTGGCGCCGCACTTTCTGGCGGTAATCAACTTAGCCAAAGATGCTAAGGGCGTAGTCCGCGCGGGGCACGAACGCGTGTTGCGTGCCCGCTTCGCCGACGCCCAATTCTTCTGGCACGCCGACCAGAAATGTCGGCTCGCCGACTATTTGCCCAAGCTCGATAAAATCACCTACGAGTCCAAGCTGGGCAGCTACCTCAACAAGGTCGAACGCATCCGCTCGATCGCCAAATGGATCGCCGAGGGATGGTCCAATCGCGGCATCGCGCAAGCTCATGTCCTCGATGCCGACCGCGCCGCCGAACTTTCCAAGTGCGACCTCGCTACCGACATGGTCCGCGAACTTACCGAACTCCAGGGCATCGTCGGCGGTTTATACTCCCGCGCCCAAGGCGAACCAGATGAAGTTGCGGACGCCGTCTATGACCACTATCGGCCGGTCGGCCTCGACGACGAAGTCCCTCGAAATCTCACCGGCTGCGCGGTGGCAATTGCTGACAAGCTGGATTCCATCCTCGGCTGTTTCGCCGTTGGCAAAGTTCCGACGGGCTCCAGTGATCCCTTCGCCCTGCGCCGCGCCGCTCTCGGCGTAGTGAAAATCCTGGTAGAGAAGGGTCTGCCGCTATCGCTCTCGAATGCCCTCACCGCGGTGCAACAGGCGCTCACCAATAATCCTCCGCACGTTGCCGTAACGCCGGAACAGAAGCATCAGGCCTACCTCTTCCTGATCGAACGCGCCAAATTTTTCTTCAAGGAAAAGTTTAGCTTTGCCTACGATGAGCTGAACGCTATCTTCGGCCCCGCTCTCAGCCAGGCCTCTGGTGATCAGGACATCGATCTGGTCGACGCCGAGAAACGCCTGCTCGCCCTGACGCAAAGTCCGCAAGTCCAAGAACTTCGAACCGCTCGCCGTCTCCTTCAAGCGCATCCGCAAAATTCTCGAGAAGGCTAATTTCGCTGGCGGCGGAGAAGCCGGGACTCCGGAACTCTTCGAGAACGAAGCCGAGAAAGAACTGCACCGCGCCGTTCGCGAAGCCGCCGGCAAAGTCCAAGCGGAGAAACACGCCGGGCATTACTTCGAGGCCCTCGAAACCATCGCGGGACTGCGCAAACCGATCGACCGCTTCTTCGAAGAAGTAATGGTCATGGCCGAAGACGAACGCGTTCGCAACAATCGCTTAGCGTTGCTATCTCAAGTCCTAAAGGAGTTCACCACCATAGCCGACTTCTCAGAAATCGCCGCCGACTAACTTGGAGTGCGGCGGCTTGACGCCGCTTTACTGCCGCGCCCACGCCCAGCTTTTGTAGGGGCGCAGCATGCTGCGCCCCAGCTAGCCCAGGCGTAATCCGCACCACGCTTTCGTAGGCGCCGAACTTAGTTCGGCCCCCGTAAGCGCGGAGCCTAAAACGGTTTTGTAGCGGCGCCCTTCCGAGGGCGGCGGGTGTCAGGCCGAAGCAAAGTCGGCCCGCCGACAAACGATCGTGACCAAGCACCAAAACACTTTCATCAAGACGCACATAAAAATCGAAACGAGGCAAAACGTGAAAAAGTGGACGTATTCTTTTGGCGCAGGTAAAGCAGAAGGCGAAGGAACGTGGAAAGCATTACTCGGAGGCAAAGGCTCCGGCCTGGCGGAAATGTCCCGCATCGGCCTTCCCGTGCCCCCCGGCTTCACCATCACCACCGAAGTCTGTACCCACTACTACCAGAATAAAAAATCCTACCCGAAGGATCTCGACGGTCAAGTCAAGCAAGCTGTCGCCAAGGTAGAAAAGATCATGGGCAGCAAGTTCGGTGAGAAGGCAAAGATGCCCCTACTCGTCTCGGTCCGCTCTGGCGCACGCGACTCCATGCCCGGCATGATGGACACCATCCTCAACCTGGGCCTCAACGACGAAACCGTCGTCACCTTCGCTCGCGCCACCAATAACGAACGCCTCGCCTGGGACTGCTATCGCCGCTTCATTCAGATGTATGGCGACGTGGTCATGAATGTCCAGAAGCGCCCGCACGAAGATCACGAGCCCTTCGAGGTAGTTATCCATGAGCTCAAGCACGAGCGTTATCACCAGGACATCGACGATCCCAAGCTGACCGTGGCCGATCTGCAGGAGATGGTGGTCCGCTTCAAGAAACTTATTAAGGAACGCACTGGCTCGGACTTCCCGCAAGATCCCTGGAAGCAACTGTGGGGCGCGGTCGGCGCCGTGTTCGGCTCGTGGATGAATGACCGCGCTATCGTCTACCGTCGCAAGTACAACATTCCCGCCGAATGGGGAACTGCCGTCAACGTGCAAGCCATGGTCTATGGCAACACTGGAGACAAATCGGGTTCTGGTGTGGCTTTCACCCGCGATCCGGCAACCGGTGAGAAAGTTTTCTACGGCGAATTTCTAATCAACGCGCAAGGTGAAGACGTGGTCGCTGGTGTACGCACTCCGGAGCCAGTCGCCAACCTTCACAATTACATGCCGAAGGCTTTCAAAGAACTCGAGGGCATTCGCACAAAGCTCGAGAAACACTTTAAGGATGTGCAGGACTTTGAATTCACGATCCAAGACAACAAAGTCTTCATGCTGCAGACCCGCAGCGGCAAGCGCACCGGTCTTGCGGCAGTCCGCTTCGCCATCGAGATGGAAAAGGAGAAACTCATCGACTGGCAGACCGCTATCCGCCGCGTTCCCGCCGATCAACTTGACCAGGTGTTGGCGCCGATCTTCGACCGCAAAGCCGTTGCGGCAGCCAAGGTAATCGCCAAGGGACTTCCCGCTGGTCCTGGCGCTGCTGCCGGGCGCATGTACCTCAACGCCGACCGCGCCGTGCAGGCTGCGGAGAAGGGTCAAAAGGTCCTCCTCGTTCGCAACGAAACTTCCCCCGAGGATCTTCGCGGAATGATTGCCGCCGAAGGCATTCTCACCGCGAAAGGCGGAGTCAGCTCTCACGCCGCGCTAGTCGCCAGGCAGATGGGCAAAGTCTGCGTCTGCGGCGCAGCGGCGCTGCAAATCGATTACGCCGCGAAAACCATGACCGTCGACGGCGTCACCTATAAAGAAGGCGACGCGCTCTCCATCAACGGAACAGCCGGCGAAGTCTACGCAGGATTGATCCCCACCGCCGCCTCGGAAATCGTCCAGGTGCTCATCGAGAAATCGCTGGCGCCAGGGAAGAGCCAGACCTACCAGAACTTCCAAAAGCTCATGGACTGGTGCGCCAAGGCTACCCGTATGAGCGTGCGTACCAATGCGGATACGCCGGAACAAACGGCTCACGCCGTAGCGTTCGGTGCCAACGGCATCGGGCTGTGCCGCACCGAACACATGTTCTTTGAAGGCGATCGTATCGACGCCATGCGCGAGATGATTCTGGCGGACACCAAGGAACACCGGGTCGCCGCCCTGGCCAAAATCCTCCCCTATCAGCGTCAAGACTTCGCTGGCATGTTCAAGGAACTCGCCGGACGTCCGGCGACCATTCGCTTTCTCGATCCGCCGCTGCACGAGTTTCTTCCGCACGAGGGATCGGCGCAGGAAGCGCTCGCCAAAAAGATGGGAGTGCCGGTGGAGAAGATTAAGCAGCGAGTTAAAGAACTACATGAGTTTAATCCGATGCTCGGTTTCCGCGGTTGCCGTCTGGGAATCGTGTACGAAGAGATCTCCGAAATGCAATCTCGAGCAATACTTGAAGCTGCGGCGGATGTTCAGAAGTCCGGCGTTAAAGTCCTTCCGGAGATCATGATTCCGCTCGTCGGCTTCAAACGCGAACTTGATCTACAGGTTGAGGTCGTGCACCGCGTCGCCAAGGAAGTCATGAAGGAAAAGAATGTAAAACTTAACTATCTCGTTGGGACCATGATTGAGGTCCCGCGCGGAGCACTTACCGCGGACGAGATCGCCGAGACTGCTGAGTTTTTCAGCTTCGGCACCAACGACTTGACCCAGACCGCGCTCGGCATGAGCCGCGACGATTCTGGTTCTTTCCTCGGACCCTATCAGGAACTGGAGATTGTGAAGAAGAACCCCTTCGCTACGATCGACCAGGCAGGCGTTGGCCAACTGATGGAGATCGCAGTGGTTAAAGGCCGGAAAACGCGACCAGATATCAAGCTCGGTATCTGCGGGGAACATGGCGGAGACCCGGAGAGCGTAAAATTCTGCCACCGTTTGGGTCTGACCTATGTGAGTTGCTCGCCGTTCCGCGTTCCGGTGGCTCGGCTCGCGGCCGCGCAAGCTTCGATCGAGGAGAAGGCCGAGTCTAAGAAGAAGTCCAAATAGCCGATAGAGGCTTGCGCTTTGCGCTAGCCGGAATAAGTAGTTGAAGTATTAGGTGAATCACACCGCCGCTTTAACTTTGGGATTCAACTCCGAAAGTTAAAGCGGCGGTTTTGTTTTTACGCGGCTTGACCTGAGTGCCGCGATTGGCTGCCGCACTTCAAGCAGGAGATAACGCAGAGACACAGAGGTCGCAGAGGCGCACGGAGGATTGGGAGGCTCAGGGAAGGGCTAAGGGAATGGTTGCGATGTCGGCGTGCTGACATGATGTGCGATCGTGTGGAAAGCTTGTGCAGCAAAGCCACACTGACGAGCACATGTGTTTAGGGGAGGGGAATGAGGAATCGTTGTGATTACAAAGGATTTTAAGTGCATTGCTTTCATAACGATTCGCAAGTGTTGATTCTGTTAGGGTTATTGGTGCTTAGGCGTTACTGGTTTGTCATGGAGTGGGTGTGTCGATTGCACACGGGAACGGGCGGTGACGGGTCGGCTGCGGGCACGGCATGCCGTGCCCTACCTGAGAGGGGCATCGAAAAGCGGCGTCGAGCCCATCGCGCGCAAAGCGCTCAGGGTAAACCGCCGCACTCCAAGGAATTCGATGGGCGCGGTTAGGTTTGCGACAGTTAGGTGGGCATTTTCAGGAAGAAGTAGAGGCCGAGGAAGAAGAAGATGATGTCTGGGGACCAGCCGGCGAGGAATGGGGGGAGTTGGCCGATGCCGCCCATGGCTTGGAGAAACGCGGCTAGCGACCAATAGATAATGCCGATGGAAACACCTATGGCAATGCCACCTACGGCGCCGCGGGTACCAACGAAAAAGGCAAAGGGGATTGCCAATAGCATGCTGACCGGGGCAATCAGCGGGAAAGCCAGCTTGCGGTGCCATTGCACTGTTAGGGCCGAGACGTCGTAGCCGGCCTGCTGTAGTCCGTCGATGTAGACCCGCAGATCCCGCCAGCTCATTTGAAAGGCCTGGAGGAACTCGCGGCTGAAATAGCTGGGCGGTTCGGTCATTTCCCGCAGATCGCGGACCCGGAACTGTTCGTAGTTGGTTATGGCTCCGCCGGAGAAGTCGCGTATCCAGCCCCCCTCGAGAATCCAGGCTTTTTGTGTTTCGGACCAGGCGGCGCGGGAGGCGAAAACCCGGCGGCGGACCTGGAAGGTGGCAGGGTCGAGTTCGAGTATCGTGAGACCGCCAAAGACCTTCTGGGTGGGTTCAAACACATCGTAATTATAAATTTTCGAGGCTTCGCCGAAAATCCAGCGCTGCGGACGGGTGTAGGTTTGCGGCGGGCGGCCTTTGATCTGGTTGCGTAGGGCGTCCTGGCGCTGGTTGGCGTAGGGCAAATAGACGTCGTCAAGAAGCACCATGGTGCCGGCGAGAATTACGCCGGCGAGCAAAAGCGGAACGCTAAGTCGGTAGAGGCTTACGCCGCTGGCCTTGATGGCCACGATTTCGTTGTTTTTGCTCATTACGCCGAGGGTGACCAACACGGCTACGAGAGCGGCGAGGGGCGCGAGGTTGTAGAACAAATACGGAGTGAGGTAGCGAAAATAGTCGACTACGGTGATGAAGGGAATGCGGTGGCGGGCGATATCGTCGAGTAGCTCGAAAAAGGTAAAGGCCTCGAAGAGGAAGATGAAGGAGGCGGTGAGGAGCAAGAAATAGAAGGCAAAGCGCCGCACCACGTAGATGTCCATCAGGCGCGGGAAACTCGAGCCGGTTTCCGCGGCATGATCGTGCCAGGCGGCGCGATCGTCTCCGCCATTGATGGTTTCGGGAGCGGGACGGACACCGGGGACTGCACGGGCGGCAGCAGCGCGAGCGCGGGACAGCGCTTTGCGGCGCCGTGAAATCTTCAAGTAAGCGTTGAACCTTCCGAGGCGGGCCATCCAGACGCTTTCGCCGCGAAACTGCTCCATGCGCGGGAGCAGCGCCAAGCCGATGACCGCGAACAAGAAGTTGGCAAACCAGATACCGACTGCGGGTTCCAGTGTTCCCTGGCGAGACATGCCGGCGCCAATGATAAAAATAAGATAGTAGGCGGCGATGACGACTACGGCGATCAGCGATCCGGCGGCGCGACCTCCGCGGCGGGGCTGCGCGCCGATGGGTACCGCAATTAAGGCGAACACGAAGCAGGCCACGGGAAAGGCGAGGCGGCGGTGCAGCTCGACGCGAGCTTCTCGCCAGCCGGCGCCGTGATCGCTTAACAGGTCTCGCCAGCCGCGTTCGGGATTGCTGAGCTGCCGGGGCTGAGAATCGTCTAGCGAGCTGAACTCGATGGGCCAGTCGCTGTCTCCGAAGGCGGTTACGGAATAGTGGTCGGGGTCGGTACGAGAAAATTCGTGGGTGGTGCCGCCCTTGAGGTGCAGCTCCAGGCGGCCCAGGGCGGGATCGGCAACCACGATAGCGTTCTCGGCGAGGGTGAGATTCGCGCCGCTTTCTTCTTTAGCGTCGTCGAGGAACACGCCGTGCCATTGGGTTCCGCTGGCCGAGACGTCGTTGACGTAGAGGACCAGGTGGGGAAAGCGCTCGTCGAAGACGCGAGGCTGGACCTGAAACGAGATTTGCGAGGAGATAAGTTGGGCTTCAATTTGGCGCAGGTTGCGCAGGGCCATGGGGGCGAGCCAGAGGGTGAAGAGGAGGGTCAGCAGAAATCCGGAAAAGGCCAGCACACCCACGGGCAGGAGGATGCGGCGGCGGCCGATGCCCAGGGCGGTGAGGGCGATAATTTCGCTGTCCGCGGACATACGGCCGAGGCCGAGCAAGACGCCGATGAGAATGGCCATGGGAATCGTGAAGGTGAAGAGGCCGGGGAAGATGAAGAGGAAAAGTTTCAGGATCTGGCTGCCGTTGCCGGTGTGGCGGACGAACAGCTCCATCAAGCGAACGAGTTGGGGGACGAAGAGGACGAATGTAAAGACGACTAGTCCGAGGAGTGCGTGGCGGAAAACTTCGCGGACAATATAGCGGTCCAGAATGCGCATGGAGGAATTGGAAAGTGTAGCACGGGTGGGAAAGTGGGGAGGAATGTGGCGGCGCGGGCGCAAGGCCTTCGAGTCGGAAACTCCAGTTGTCCGGTCACTCGCCCGGCGAGCACGCTCATCAGGATTTAGCGAAAAGCGATGACACAAAAGCGTCCGGCATTTCCACGTGACAGTCGTGGCCGGTCAGGAGTTCGTGATAGTCCCAGCCCTCCTGTTTGGCTCGCTCGCCGAATCGCTGAAATATGGGCCGCGCGGGATATCCTTCTGCCACACAGGCGATGTAACTTCGAGGGAGTTTGGCTGCTCCGTTCGTAGGAATATGGATTGGTTCCTGGAAACAGTGCAGGCTGAAGTCGGATAACCGCGTTCGGACAAAATCTCGCGCAGGACCGGGCTTGAGGCCCCACATATCGAGTTGTCCTTCGCCCGCCCGCAGCCGCCATCCCTCTCCAGCATTCTCTGCCTGTTGTCGGAAGGACTGTGCGATTGTCTCGGGAAGAAGGTCCAGTACAGACTGACGGTGGTCCGGAACGAAGGCATCGACATACGTCAGACCGTTCAGTCGATGCGGCGCATGTTCCGCAACACCCGTGATGACCATGCCTGCGTAGCTGTGACCCACAAGAGTCACATCCTGAAGATTCTCCCGCGTCAACAGATTGATAACGTCCTCGATGTGAGTCCGCAGGGCAATGGCGGGTGTTAGCAGGTTCGAATCGTTTTCTAAACCGCTCAGCAGCGGAATCCAGACCTCATGACCAAATGTCCGCAACGCTGGGGTCACAAGATCCCAAGTGGAAGCCGTCTGCCAAGCGCCGTGAACGAGAACGAACCTCGACATTTGACTGGCCCTCAGTAGAAGCAATTCTATGCCAAATATCGCCCACTGAAATGGTAAGTCCCGATTAGCCGGATTGCTGGACAAGCCCCTTCCTGGACTTACTCAACTACAAATTCAGAACCCACCACGAAAAGGGTGATTAAGGCGCGTAGCGGGTAAAGACGTAGTCGCTGGGTTTGGCGGGCATATGGCAGGCGAAGCATTTTTCGTGCAGGGCCTGGCCGCTGGCTTGGCCGTCCTTAAAGTCGCCGAATCCCCAGCCGCCGGTCGCGGCGTACTTTTTTGAGTCCTTGACCATGATCTGCAGGTTCACGGGGGCGCCGGCCACGAAAGCTTGGACGCTTGCCGAAAACCTGGTTGTCTTCATCCGATGGGACGCGCTTCCAATGCAGCGCGACGATAATTGAGCCGTCGGGAAACGGAAGCTTGCCTTCCCGATATGCCTTTACCGCTATATCGTTGCCCAGCTGAGCGCGCAGCTCCCTCTTCATGGGCCACGGAGATCAGCTGAAAGTCGCGGTATCCGGAAGGAATCGTGACGCCGAAGATCGGGGAGGCCTCTTCCTTGGCGTGTCCAGACGAGGTGAAGATGGTGGCGGCCACGCCAGCCACCGTCGCAACTGCAAGCAGCAAGAAAGCGATTCGTTTCACGATTTCGTCTCCTTTGACACCGCATTGCTCGAACGCCGCGTAATTAAAACAACCAAACCGCCGCGAGACTTCGCGCTCGGATGCTCCTTCCGTCGCGTCTTCGATGCAATGAGCGAGCCAAAGGTCGATGAAATGTGTGAACGGGTCTCGAAAATAAACGTGCCACACGGTGGGTTGAAATCATCTACCAAGTGCCGCTGCTGTGCATGGATAAGAATCGATCGAGGCAGGACTTTCGCATTTTCGGCGCGGGCTCAAGAGGGAGTTACGAACATGATTGAAAAAATTGAACCACAAATTATTTTGGCGATAGCGAAGGCGCGCCGCGAAGGGGTCGGAAAAACGGGGCGAGTGTTGCGGCCATTGTTTTACGCCGCGTTCGTCATCCTGTTTCTGCTGGTGTGCCATGCGCTGGCTGCGCAGAGCGGCGGGCAGCGCGTTCGGAATATTGTGCTGGTGCACGGGGCGTGGGCGGACGGGTCCGGATGGAAAGGGGTTTACGACATTCTGAGCAAAGACGGGTACAACGTCAGTATGGTGCAGGAGCCGGAGACGACCTTTAAGGAGGATGTGGCCGCAACGAAACGCGTTTTAGCTTTGCAAGACGGGCCGACGATTCTGGTGGCGCATAGTTACGGAGGAGCGGTGGTCACGGAGGCTGGCGCGGAGCCAACGGTGGCTGGCTTGGTGTACATCGCGGCGCACATGCCGGATGCGGGAGAGAATGAGGCCGATGACGGAAAACGTTTCCCGAGCGACCTCAGTAAATCTGGCGCGATTAAGAAGACGCCGGACGGGTTCACGTACATTGATCCGGCACAGTTTCATGAGTATTTTGCGGCGGACTTGCCTGCAGAGCAGGCCGCTTTCATGGCGCGTTCGCAAGTGTTCAACCTGGGCGACAATTTCAAAGCGGTGATCACCACGGCGGCGTGGAGAAGCAAACCGAGCTGGATGTTGGTCGCGGGAGCGGACCGAACTATCAATCCGGACCTAGAACGGTGGTACGCCACACGGGCGAACAGTCACAAGGTGGAGGTTGCGGGGGCCAGCCACTGCGTTTATATCTCCAGGCCGAAAGAAGTGGCGGCGCTGATCGAAGAAGCTGCAACGCACGCACAGTAGATTCAACTGAACAATTGCGCCGCAAAAATCCAAAGGGTGCGGGACCTGACGCAGAATCAAAAGAAAGACCGACCCTCAAGAATCCGGGGGATGGGGCACCCAAAATCGCGTTCGCGGATTACGGATTTACTTGGCGGCGGCAACCCAGACGTTGTCGGGGGCGGCTATGTCCACGTTGGCGAGTTCGGTAGTTATTTTGACTCGTTGGAGGCCGGGCTTTTTGCCCGGGCTGGCCAGAAAGACCAGAAAGTATTGGGCACCGAAGATTTTCTGCAACCGGTCCAGGTAGGGCTTGAAGCTGACTGCGTTAGAGACGCCTAGCGAAAAACATTCTCCACCGGTTTCGTCCGCCAGTTTGGAAAGCCCGGAGAGACCGTTATTCAGATCCCACGAGTTGCGCGCGGCGCGACCGACTCCGATGGCGAAAAACGAATGGACGATAACGTTATAGCGCTGGCTGATTTCGCTAGCGGAGTTCACGTCGGGACTGATGGTCGGCATGCTGTGGTAGACGGGACCGAAGCCTGGCCCTAACTGGGAGGCGGTGGGGTTTTCTCCGCGCAGCCGATCGATGCCATCGGTGACCATCAAAACTTCGCGGCGGACGTTTTGCTGCGGCCAGCCCTTCACAAGGCTGATCAGAGATAGGTAGGGACTGTCCATCGTTGAAGTGGCACCCCGAGGCAGGCGCAGGGCCTTGGCGGCGGCAGCATGATCGGTAGTGAAATTCTGGACGATGTTGACCGCGGCGTTGGACATGTAACCGATGCCGATCGCCGTGGTTGCCGGCTGGGTGGCAATAAATTCCCGAATGTCGGTGAGATTGTTTCCTACCCGCGTGTCGAGCGTGTCGTCAATCAGGATGAATAGCTGAAGGGTGGCGGCATCTCCGCTAGCGGGAATCAGCTGGGTGACTTGAAGGAAAGTTTTGCCCTGCTTCACTTTCACGTCGTCCTGGCGCAGAGAGGGAAGTTCGCTATCGTCCTTCTGGGCTTCCGCGGTGATTACCACGTGAACCTGGGTGGCTGCGGGGGCGGCTTTATCCTGCGCAAAGGTGGATCGAGGATTAGCGATCAGCAGAGCAGAGGCAAGCAGCGCGGCCCGGAGTAACTTAGAATTTTTCATGGAACGTCTCCCGCATGTTTCGAGTTTAAGCGTGGCCGAGATATGGACACGCAAGCTTCTCGCGCTAGGTGAGAAACCGATGCGTACAATCGCAGGGAGTCTAGCGGCGGGAATCGCGAAAGTCCAGTTAATGTTTGCCGGACGGGGCTTCGTGAATCAGCCCGCTGGCAATCATTAACAGTCCGAGAGCGAACGCGAGGGAGCCGAGCGCAAATGGGAAGGAAAAATTGGAGGCGACAGGCACGCAAGGTGTGGGTCCGCCGAGCAATCTGGAGAGCAGCAGCAGGAAACCCCCGGCGAGGGAAAATAGGAGAGCGGTCTTTAGATTGCTGGAATTGATCGAAACTAGCGAGGTCGCACTGTAAGTCGCCTGTGCTTGTGAGTCGCCTTCGCGAGCTTTCTCGCGTGCTCGCCAGACGGCCCAGCGAGATATTTCGATAACGGTCAAAGCGACCGCAATCACGGCCAGATAGAAGACAAATGTCTTCCAAGTAGGGTCACAAGTTTTTACGCGGTCCCAGCTGTCGGTGTAGCTCCGCAACGCGCCCAGCGATGCTCCTAGTATCGCTACGAAATCCTTCGCGAAGACAAACTTCCAGTGGTATCGGACCATTTCTCACACTTTAACACTTAAGAATCGCGGGATGCGGGACGGAGATTGGGATGACCACGAGGTTTCGACAACCACGAACGTTACGACAAGCGCTGCGAGTATTTGTGATGGATGAAAAAAAGGACGCGAGTTACTGAGGTTTGGGGGCGACTGCAATTGTTGCGACGGTGGCGATTGCGCTCGGATTCCATTCCAGCAGAATCATCCGGCCGTCGGAATAGTATTGCTGGCCGGTGGCGGTTTGCGCGGCTAGGACGGGTTGAGTGCGCTGAATATACGACTGACTGGCGATCTGCTGAGTCTGCGCAAGATTTTTCGCAATGAAATCGCGCTCGACGTCGACATTGGGGTCGATACGGTGAAAGAGTTTGCATTTGTGCTTCACAAATTGAATGGAGACGTCCTGGGTTGCGGCTCCCACCCAGACTGGAACGCCATCGACGACACGATCGGTTTGCCAAATGCGCAGGTGATGGCGCCGGGCGACGATGGATGTGGGGTCGGGTAGTGCGTAGGCATAGTCCTGGGAGCGGCCGAAAACGTAGAGGCGGTCCATGGGCAATTTTGTGTAGTGGGTGCGCTGCAACAGCAGATGCCAGGCGATTTGCGGTTTAGATTTTTCGACTCTGAGCCAGCCGGCGCGGGCAAAAGCCCGCTGCAAATCTTCTTCCTTGGCGCTGAAAATCAGATTCAGCATATCGCCTTCGCGGCCTTCACCGTTGAGCGCGCGGGGCGGCAGCAGACTGAGCATCTGGCTCAACTCTGAACTAACGGTAGTGGCTGCGGGCAAATATCCCTGCACTACCGAATCATTATTCGTGAGCGCGGTTATTTGCGTGCCCTGCAAAAGGGTGCTGTCGCCTCCCCGAGACATCAAGAACAGCGGGGCGGCGGGCAAATAGATGGCGGCCGCGATAGCGGTTCTTATGGCCATGCGGATGGTATGCGATTTCCCCTTAAATTCCTGGCGCGCAGATACCTGGACCTTCTCGCCGCCGGCAAGTTCCACGGAGTCGAGCTGAATGGTTAAATTGCCCCCGAGTCCCAGCGGGCGCTTGCCTTTCACTCCGACGACGGAACCCTCGGCCGTGGACCCTGCGCGGATCACGGTGAACCCTCCGACGTCTACGTCATCGAGCACAACAAACTTGAGACGATCATTTTTGTTCGCGTGGAGGGATGAAATAGTCTGGGCAACTTGGAGTTTTACAGGAGTGCCGCTTTTCAGGACCAGCTTGGCAGCCACAGCTGGCGACTCCTGGCCACGTAGGCCATGGGGAAACAGGAAGAGAAGTGCGCAAACCGGTGGGAGAATCTGAGCCGAGCGGAACATGGAGGTCTGCCTTTCTCTTGAGGTCCAGCACTAGGTCGCGCAGCCTCAAGAGCGGCTGTTCAAGTTGTCGCGTTCGGGCTTGGTCGCATGCAATTGTACGGTAGTTACGGAGGGAGCAGCTGTTCACAATTGCACACAGTCGTGTATTTGTTATGGGGAGGGTTTAACGCGGCCAAGAGGTAGTGGTCGGCGAAGCGAAGGGTATCGGCGAAAGGCCGCCGCTAAATTGCTTGCGCTCGGCGGTGTTCCTCGTTGAAGAGTTTCAGGCGCGAGGTGACGACCTCTTTTACCGTGTCCACAGCGTACGGCAGAATTTTGTAAGGGGCGACTTCTTCCGGGTGCTTCGCTAAGCCTTGTTCCAAACCATGGCGCCAGGCTACGCGCAGTTCGGTGTTGATGTGGACGATGTTGATTCCCGCGGCGAGGGCTTTGCGCAAATCTCCATCATCGGTGCCGGAGCCGCCGTGGAGGGTTAGGAAGGCGCCGACGGCTTGCTTGATTGCGGCGATGCGCGGGATGTCGAGATGCTTCCTGGTTTCGCCCTCGACCATACTTTTTAGCATGCCGTGCATGTTGCCTACCGCCGGGGCAAGAATGTCGACCCCGGTGCTTTCGACAAATTGCTTCGCTTCTTGGGACGTGGAGAGGCCTTTGGAGAGGTCTGGAGCGGCTTGGTGAATTTCCGAGCCGGTGCCAATGTCGCCGATTTCGCCTTCGACGAGGATGGCGGGGTTGATGGCTTTGAGAGCTTCTACGCCTTGTTTGGTTTGGCGGACATTTTCATCGAAGGGCAGTGCGGACAAATCGAAAACGATGGAGTCGAAGCCGGCTTTGGCGGCCTCCACGGCTTTGGCGAGGGAGTGGGTGTGGTCGGCGTTGAGAAAAATGGGGTAGTCGAACTCTTCGCGAATAGTTCGCACCAACGCCGCGACCTGGCGCACACCCATAAATTCGCGTTCGCCCTCGGAGACACCGACTAACACGGGCACATGCAAATCCTGGGCGGCAGCGAAGGTGGCTTTTAGCAAAACGAGGTCGGATATATTGAAGTGGCCGATGGCGGCGCCTTTTACTTGAGCTTGCTGGAGTAGATCGCGCAGGGAGTGCATGAGATTTGATCCTTTCGTTCACGCGTGGACTGTTTGGGAGCAGTCCAGAGGAACACAATCGAGAAGAGATTTGCGGACAGAGTCGCGGCGCAAAATGCGCCAGCGGAAAAGCGGAAGTGTAGCATGAGTGCGGAAGACGGCGCACAGGCCGGTGAAATTTATCGAGCCGTTCTTGAGTGGCGCCGAACGTAGGCTCCCAAAGCTAATGCGGCGGGAACCTGAAAAAGCAGGGCAAGTACGGCGAGAATGGCCAGGAGGTTCACGACGTTAGTTCCGCGAAAATTTTGGACGGCAACCAGAAAGGCGACGGAGACGCTTCTCTGGGTGGTTCCCAGGGCCAAGACTCTGCGAGTGTCGGCACCCGGTCCGCCAAGAGCAAAACCGATTCCGAAGGTGATCACGATGAAGGCAGCGCCAGCAAGGACGGTGCTTAGTGTTGCGGCGCTGACGGCGGTCGAAAAATTCGTCGCTACTGCCAGCACTATGACGAGGACAAGAGCCAGATTAGAGGCGAATCGGAAAAAGGGTTGGAGTTGCTCAGCGAGGGAGGTGCGGTACGCGCGCAGGCCGAGCCCGACGGCGAGCGCGGGGAGAACGACCAGCAACAATGGTTTCGCGATGGACCAGGGATTTATGCGAACTCCGGGCAGGAGCAGCGGCAAAACGAGCGGCATGGTGAGAATTGTTCCGACCATCAGTAGGGCCATTAGTCCAACGGCGAATGCAAGATTTCCGCGGGCGAACTCCACCAGTTTCGGCAGCATTGGCGCGCCGCCGGCGGTAGCGAGTAAGAGCAACGCAATGGAGAGCGCTTGGTCAAAGGGAACTGTTTTGGAGATCAGGAACGCGGATAAAGGAACCAGCACAAAGTTGGCAGCCAATGCGGCAACGACCAAGCGAGGCGACTTGAACTGTGCGGCAAGTCTCTGCAGAGAAAGGGTCAGACCCGCGCTCAACATGCTCAGGACGACGAAGGCAAACACGGAAATTCTTGCGGCGAGTTCGAGCGAGGGCGACAGGGAAGCTCTCTTAATCTTTAAACGTCAGAGTCGGATGCGCGATGACGTAAGCCTAGCGCGTTAGGGGGCGGATAGTACACCGCTGCGATCTGCGAGGGTCATTGCAGGGATTCTAGGACAGCATGTCAAGTTGGCGCAGAGTTTTGCCGCGCTCGATATTAATACTCCAGCGAGTCCATTTAGCGGGGTTTGCATGGGCTGCGACGCTGCGATAAACTCCACTCCCCATGCCGGAAACTTCTTCTCACACTGGTCGGACCATCTCCCATTACGGCGTCCTGGAAAAACTTGGCGGCGGTGGAATGGGCGTGGTGTACAAGGCCAAAGACACGCGGCTTGGCCGAAACGTAGCGCTGAAGTTTCTTCCCGATGATATTTCTCAAGATCCCCAGGCAATCGAACGATTCCGCAGGGAAGCGCGCGCGGCATCGTCTCTGAATCACCCGAATATTTGCACGATCTACGATGTGGGAGAATTTGAAGGACGCCCCTTTATTGCGATGGAGCTGCTGGAAGGCCAGACGCTGAAGCACCGCATCTCCCGGAAGGCGATCGGGATCACCGAACTTCTCGAGACCGGGATACAAATTGCCGACGGGCTGGAAGCCGCTCACGCCAAGAGTATCGTCCATCGCGACATCAAGCCGGCCAACATTTTTATCGTCGAGAAGGGCCAGGCAAAAATTCTCGATTTCGGGCTGGCCAAGCTGACGGCTCAACCGCAAGTGGGTGACGCCTCCAGCGCCTCGTCGACGCGGACAATTCTGGCGGATGCGCATCTCACCAGCCCGGGCAGCTCCATCGGCACGGTGGCGTACATGTCGCCGGAGCAAGCCCGCGGTGAAGAGTTGGATGCGCGGTCGGATCTGTTTTCGCTCGGCGTGGTGCTGTACGAAATGTCCACCGGCGCGGTGCCTTTTTCCGGTGCGACTGCGGCGTTAATTTTCGATGGAATCTTGCACACCGAAGCGGCCCCGGCGACGAAAATAAATTCTCGCTTGCCTTCGGCGCTCGACGTGTTTTTCGCCAAAGCACTTGAAAAAGATGCGGATTTGCGTTATCAAACTGCCGCCGAACTCCGTTCCGACCTCAAACGTATTAAGCGAGATCTGGATTCGAGCCGTCGTCCCGCAGCCGAAAAGAGCGAAGTGTCGCATGCGCCCGCGGCGGCAGTTGCTGCGCCCGCGAAAAAATCCGTGGCGGTACTTTATTTCGAGAATCAGAGCGGCGCCAAGGAAGATGAATACCTGCGCGACGGAATCACCGAGGATATAATCACCGAGCTTTCCAAAATCCGCGGATTGAATACATTTTCCCGCCCTACGGTCTTGGCTTTTCGGGACAAGCCGGTAACCCCGGCGATCATCGGCCAGCAGCTCGGCGCCGCGTATGTACTGACCGGAACGCTTACGCCGCGCCGGAGTGCGTCTGCGCATCAGCGCCCAGTTGGTGGATACCGCGACGGATTTTCCGCTGTGGTCGGAACGCTTCGATCGCGAAATGAAGGACGTATTTGAAGTCCAGGACGAAATGGCGCGCAAGATTGCCGAAGCTCTGCGCGTGACCCTCTCCCCGCAAGAGCTTGAGGCTTTGGCGGATAAACCCACGGAGAACGCCCAAGCCTACGATCTGTATCTTCGTGGGAAACGCTACGCGCGTCGACTGACTCGCCAGGACGTGGAATTCGCGCTGCAGATGTTCGAGAACGCGGTAGCCTTGGACCCCACGTTCGCCCTAGCTTACGCCGCCTGCGCCAACGCCTGCGCGATGTACTACTCCTTTTTCAGCCGCGATCCAGTGTGGGGCGAACGCGCGCGTGAGGCTTCTGGCCGCGCGGTGGCGTTACGTTGGGATTTACCCGAAACCCACGTGAGCCAGGCATGGGTGCTGTACGCCGCGGGACTTTACGACGAAGCCGGGCGCATGGTCAGAAAAGCCATCCAGCGCAAGCACGACTGCGACGGTGCCTACTACCTGTTGTGCCGCACGCTGTTTGCCGCGGGGCGTTATCAGGAAGTGGTGGACATTGCCGAGACTGCCATCGAATCGAGCGGCGAAGACTACAACGTTTATGTGCCAATCATCAACGCGCTGGGCGCGATGGGCAAGACCGAAACAACGCGCAATATGATCGCGCGAAGAATCGTAGCAGTGGAAGGTCACCTGAAGCATGTGCCGGAAGACGCGCGGGCCCGCATTATGCTCGGAGCGGACTATGCGCAACTGGGTCGCGAGGACGACGCTCTACGGGAGCTGAACTTGGCGGTAACGTTGCGCGCCAACGAAGCTTCCATCCTTTACAACGTGGCGTGCGTGTATTGCCTGCTGAAGAAAAAACCTGAAGCGCTGGAGGCGATGCGCAAGGCCTGGGAGGCGGGTTCCAAAGATTCCGTGTGGGCCAGGCGCGATCCGGACCTCGCGCTGCTGCATGGCGATCCAGAGTTTGACCGTTTGTATCCCGAAGAGCCTGGTACGTCGGCTGCCCCAGTCACTCGCTAAATCCGATTTTATCTGCTCAGAAAGATTCGCTCGGCCTGGGCGAACTCCGTTCATAACTGCTGCAGAAAGCTGATCATCGCTTTGTTTACTTCGAGCGGGCGTTCTTGCTGTGTCCAGTGGCCGCATCCGGAGAGCATGATGGTGCCGCGAAGTTGCGGCATAAATTTGGCGAGGTTGGGGATGAGTTTGTCCATGCCCCGGAAGGCGACGACCAGGTCGCGGTCCCCGGCGATGTACAGGGCAGGGACCGTGACGAGAGCGCCGGCGAACGGGGCGAAGAGTTCCCAGTTGCGATCGATATTGCGATACCAATTGAGTCCGCCGCGAAAGCCGGTGCGGGTAAATTCGCTGACGTAGAAATCGACGTCTGCATCGGTCAGCCACGGCGGAAGTGATGGTGGGTCGATCATGCGCGCCGAAAAACCACCACCCTGGCGCTGGACCATGCCCACGCCTGCGCTGACTTCGCTGCCAGGCGGAGTGGCAGCCTCGCGACGCGGCACATCTCCTGAAGCCGAGTACAGCAAGCTCCGGATGGTGCGGCGGACATCGCGCTCAAATTCCGCTTCGGCGATGCCTGGCTCCTGGAAATAGAGTTGGTAAAAAATTGCGTCGGGAGTCTGCGGCATCTGGGTGGTGGGGCGAGCGTTGCCGCGCGGGCGGAAAGGGACGCTCAGGCCGATGACGGCGCGGAAGCGATCGGGGCGGAGAAGTGCGGCGTGCCAGGCGACGGGCGCGCCCCAGTCATGCCCCGCGATTACGGCGGTTTGGACGCCGAGACCGTCGAGGACGCCAACCATATCGCCAACTAAGTGCAGCAGCGTGTATTGATCGATGGCTTCGGGACGATCCGTCTGGCCGTAGCCGCGCATGTCTGGCGCGACCGCGTGAAATCCCGCATCGGCGAGTGCATGCAGTTGATGCCGCCAGGAATACCACGATTCCGGAAAGCCGTGGCATAACAACACCAGTGGCCCCTCTCCACATTCAGCGAGGTGCATGCGAATTCCATTTGTTTCGATGAAGCGCTGTTTGATTTCAGCCATGTTCGGCCCTCTGACAATCTGACAAATAGCTGACGCTCTACGCCGCCGCCATCGCCGCTTTTATGCGCTCTGCAATCTCAGGAGCTTGGTAAGCGCTGGAAGGCTTTAGTAGATGCTGCACTTCCATCATCACTTTATGCACAACGGGATGTTCGGCGGCAGCCTTCGCCAACGCGGCACCGAACTTCAGAGTCTTCTCGAGGTCCGCAGGTCGCTTGCCTTCGGTGAGGGGATCGAGGAAGTCCGGGATGGCCGATGCGGACCAGGGGCCTTGAATTATGTTCTGAGCCTCCAAAAGGAATGCTGCAGCTACTCCGTCAATTCCTTGGCCCTCGCTGCCCGCAGTTGCAAGGAGGCTCTGCAGCAGGCAGGCTTCTTTCGCGGCGACGCTCATGCCCTGGCCATAGACTGGGTTGAAACGGCAAATGGTATCGCCGAAGGGAAGCAGTCCCTGCGGAAAAGTAGCAATGCTCTCGAAACGCCTGCGGCGGCTGGCCTTCAGACCGAAACGGGAGAATCCAGTCAGACGTTTGGCGTTTCTCAGGGCGTTGTGGACGGTCGGGGTGCGCAGGTTTTTTAGGTAATCAAAAAAACCGGCTTCATCGTCCGGCGGCTTATCGCCGTACCGTGCGGCGGCGGTTACGGTCCAGCGGCCGCCTTCGGCCGGGATGACGAATGCGCCGCGGCGGTTGCGCGGCGGGTCGGGAAGCACCATTGCGCCCTTCCAATCTTTCGGAGCGTCATCAGGAATTTCGAACATGGCGGTGGAATATCCGATATCAACGCCGATGCTCTCTTCCTCGGGTGCGGGAAGCCCAAGCGAGGTCAACAAGTTCAGCGTAGGCAGGCCGTGACTGGAGGCGTCGACCACAAAATCAGCGGCAAAGTCCTCGCCGGTTCCGTCGCCCGATGTGCAGCGCAGACCTGTGATTCTGTTGCCCTGGGCATCGGAGCTGACCAGAATTTCTTGTGCCTTACAACATTCGCGAATGGAAATATTTTTTTGACGGAGAGTTTGTTTTCTCACTGTCGCTTCCGTTAGCGGTCGTGTCATGCACAGCAGCTCTAGGCCAAGATCCCGTTGTGGAAAGGGGTCATAACCCGGCCGCTCGAAACGGATATCGGTACTCATCCGCATTTGAACTGCTCCCGCCTCGCGAAGAGATTGTCCGATGCCGGGGAATAAGCTTTCTAGCGCTTGCTGGCCCCCCATCAGCAGCCCATGGACGTGTTTGCATTGCGGAGTTCCCGGGCGCGGAGCCGCGCTCAAAGGGAGAGCGTCATTCTCAATTACGACTACCTGTTCGAAATAATCGGCTAGAGCGCGCGCCGCGCTTAGGCCGCCCATGCCGGCGCCGATGACGACCGCTTGCCGGCCTAAATATTTGGACATTGATTCTCCGTGCAAGATGCGAGCGTTAGAACGCTTGCCGCAGAAGCGCCGCCGAGCATATCTCAATCGTCGGATATGAGGTAGCGGTTTTGGGTCACTCCAGGGTGCGAGAATTTGTTCTTCGACACGGCTCCGCAACAAGACTTGAAGAAGCTGGCTGCGGTTGCAGAAATGCCATGTAGAATTTCGTAGGGGTAATGGCTGCGGCCCCGCAGTCCGTTACAAGTTCAACCAAAAGGGAACTGTCGACCAGGCCAACGATGAATCGAGTGAATTTAGTGGTGCTGTGGCACATGCACCAGCCGCAGTATCGCGACCCGGAAACGGGCCGCTACGTACTGCCATGGACCAGGCTGCACGCGTTGAAAGATTATTGGGGCATGGTTGATGTGTTGAAGGAATTTCCGGATGTGCACGCCACATTCAATGTGGTGCCTTCACTCGGGATTCAACTCGATGAGTACGCCAGCGGGGAATTCAACGAGCCGTGGTTTACCCTGGCATTCAAAGATAGCGCGCAGCTGACGCGGGAAGATAAAGCAGAAATTCTGGCGCGGGCGTTTCAGGTAAATCATGAGCGGTTGATGTCTCGCTGGCCGCGCTTTGTGGAGCTTTATGAATGGTCGCGTCCGGCGGGCGGGGCCCAGGCGCTGGTTACCTTCACTTCGCGAGACTGGCGCGATTTACAGCTACTTTCGCAGTTGGCGTGGATGGACGAGGTGTGGCTGGCGAACGACCCCGTCGTCAGCAAGTTATCGAACAAAGGCAAAGATTTTTCGGAATACGACAAAGCCCAGCTTAAAGAAAAACAGCTCGAATTCCTGAAGATCGTGCTGCCAGCGTATCGGGAAGCTGCGTTACGCGGACAGATCGAGATTAGCACCACGCCGTTTTATCACCCCATACTGCCGCTGCTGTGCGATTCGGATATCGCGCGAGTGGCCAATCCCAGCACGCCGCTGCCACGGCGCGCGTACCGCCGGCCGGAAGATGCCCGCGAACAGTTGCAACGCGCACGGGAATATCACCTGAAAACATTTGGCGTGTTGCCTGTGGGACTGTGGCCGTCGGAAGGTTCCGTCTCCGATCAGACCCTGGCGATTGCCGCCGAAGAAGGCTTTCAATGGTTCGGCACGGATGAAGGCGTTCTTGGCCGCACGCTGAACGTGGCGTTTTTTCGTGACGTGAACGGAATTCCCGCGAATGCGGATCGCCTCTACAAACCCTGGCGAGTGCAGATGGGCGAGAAGGGCATTACCGGACTTTTCCGCGACCATCATCTTTCAGATCTGGTGGGATTTGTTTATAGCCGCATGGACGCGCGGGCTGCCGCTGTCGACCTGCACGGACGCATGCGCTACCTCGCGGAACGGGTTGGCAACGCGCAGCCCATCACCATTTGTTTGTTTCTGGATGGCGAAAACGCCTGGGAATATTACCCGGGAAACGGACGACAGTTTTTGCGCGAATTTTACGGGCTGGTACAAGGCGATCCTGATTTTCGCGCGCTGACCGCCAGCGAAGCCATCGCCGCGGCCAGCGATACGCCCACCACCGGCGGAATTTTTCCGGCCTCGTGGATCAACGCAAATTTCGACGTGTGGATTGGTCATGCGGAGGACGTTGCCGCATGGGAATTATTGTGGGACGCCCGGGAAGCTTACGCGCGCGCCGCCACGGCGTTCGCCGAAGGCCGCGAGGGCGCGCCGACAATAACTGGCTTGGCAACCGCCAAGGAATCGCTGCTCGCGGCGGAGGGCAGCGACTGGACCTGGTGGTACGGCCCGGAACACAGCACCGCCAACGACTTGGAGTTCGATGCGCTTTATCGCAAACATTTGACGGCCATCTATCTGGCAATCGGCGAAGAGGCGCCGGACGAGTTGGCGAAACCGATCAAGCGTCGCCCTGAACACGCGTTGCAGATTGCCGCCGCGGATTTGCTGAACGTGAAAATCGATGGCCGGGACACTTCGTACTTTGAATGGCTCAGCTCCGGGCTGTATTCGCCGGAGCGGCGTGGCGGTTCCATGCACGGCCGGGTGTTCTATCTTCATGAGTTGCGCTACGGTTTTGAGAAGGAACGCTTTTGTCTGCGTATTGATCCATTTCTGGAACCGTTGGGGGAGATCGCCGACCCCGAGTTTCGCGTCACCATTTGGGCTGAAGAGGAATTGACCGTAGTAGTTCGGGTCGAGCGAGGTCGCGTGGTGGAGTTTGCGATCGAACAGGGCCGAGCATGTTTGCTGAACCCTAAAGATTTTGCGGAAGTCGGATTCGATTCCATTCTCGAAGTGGCCATCCGCAAGGAAAAGTTAAAGCTTGCCGGCGTGAAGAGTCTGCGGGTGGGCGTGGCGTTGTGGCACGGCGGCCTGCCCGTGGACGTTTTGCCATCTGAAGCTTTACTTGAAGTTCCTCTTGGGGAAGAAAATGCTGCGTGGCCACTTGAACCGAGCGCAACCTAAACGAAGTTTTCAAATCCAGAACTCAAATTCAATAGTTAAAGTATTACTGGAAGAGCTTAACCGCGAGCTCTTTCGGCTGATCCCCAAGCGGAATCATCGTGAGCAGTCCCGGGTTTTCCGTGCTGATGCGGATTACGGACAAATCTTCGGAAGCCTGATTCAGCACCAGAAGCAGACTCGGCCGCTCGTTCGAATCAAAAGCCACTTCCGTGGGCGAGCGGCCGGCGAGTATGGGACGGAGTACTTTGCGGTTTACCACGTCGAGCGGAGCGATACGGTCGGCGGTATTGTCGGAAACGAAAAGCTGGCTGGCGTCGGGCAGCAGCGCGCCGTACATTGGAGCGGACCCCAGTAAAACGTAATCGCCAACTTCGTGCGTCCAGGTATTGATCACCTGCAGGCCGTGGGCTTCTGGAGAGAGTACATAAAGCTCTCCGCCGTCCGGCTTCAGAAGCATCTGCGAGGGACGCCCAGCCAGCTGCAGATTTGTCAACAATACGCCGCGCTTTAGATCGACGACCGACACGCGGCCCTCAGTTCGGCTCAGTACAAACGCCACTGTATTGTCTGGTAGCACGGCAACGTCTTCCGGCGAGGCCACTACGGACACCCGAGCCTTTTCCTGCAGGGTCGCCGCATCGTGAATACCCAAGGTGCCCTCGCGACGATTCACCACCAACAAAGTCTTGCCGTCCGGCATAGCTTTCACGAGCACCGGCTCGCCGCCAGTTTTCGCTCGACCGAGAATCGCGTGGGACTCGCAATCGACCGCCAGCAGCGTATCACTTGCCGACGAAGCCGAGTATGCCCGCCTTCCGTCCTTGGAAAACTCCAATGCGTAGGGCATGGGTCCAACCGGAATCCGCGCAGTCACCTGACTTTCGCGCGCTCCCACCACCCACAAATACCCGCCTTGAGTGCTTGCGCCCCAAATCTCCGCGCGCGTCGGATGCGCACGCAGGCTCGTAGGCTGCGGCCCTACATTAATGCGTCCCACGGCGCTAAGTTTCACGAGATCGACCACGGCGAGGGAACCGCCAGCCGTAGTCACATAGGCATACAGTTTCAATCCAGGCCGCAGAAACGAAGGCCGATGCTCCCGCCACAATTCCGCCAACGCCCGCAGCCAGCAGAACGACCAACAAAAAAATCACTCGATAATTGCGCGGCTTCTTCATGCGAAGTGAATCTTAATTCACAACGCGGTGCAAGACGCCCGCGATCTGCCGCACTTCGTTCATCAACTCCACAAACTCTTCCGGCACGATCGATTGCACCCCGTCGGACCACGCCTTGTCCGGCTCGTGATGCACTTCCACCAGAAGTCCATCCGCACCCACCGCCACCGCCGCGCGCGACAGCGGCAACACCTTGCTGCGCTTCCCAGTTCCGTGGCTCGGATCGACCATAATCGGCAAGTGGCTGCGCTTCTGTACCGCCGGAACCACCGCCAAATCCAGCGTGTTCCGCGAAAAATCCGAAAAAGTGCGCACGCCGCGCTCGCACAAAATCACGCGATAATTTCCCTCCGACAAAACATATTCCGCCGCCATCAAAAATTCATCCAACGTAGCCGACATCCCGCGCTTCAGTAGCACCGGCTTCTTCGCGCGCCCCGCCCGCTTCAACAGAGAAAAATTCTGCATGTTCCGCGCGCCAATCTGAATCACGTCGGCGTACTCTTCCACCAAATCCAGCGACTCGTTGTCCACCGCCTCGGTAATAATCCCAAATCCAAATTTCTTCCGCACATTCGCCAAAATCTTCAACCCATCTTCGCCATGTCCCTGAAAACTGTAAGGCGAAGTCCGCGGCTTGTAAGCTCCGCCGCGAAATAATTTCACGCCGCTCGGTGCCACCTGCTCCGCAATCGCAAAACACTGCTCCTCGGTCTCCACCGCGCAAGGCCCCGCCACCATCGCAATATTCCCGCCGCCCACCAGCACGTCGCCAGCCGGAGTCGCAATTGTCACAACGGTATCGTCCGCCTTCGTCTCGCGGCTCACCAACTTGTACGGCTTGCTGACCGGAATACACTCCACCACGCCCGGCATGGACTCCAGCGCCCCCAAATCCAGCGCCCCTTTGTTCCCGGTAATCCCAATCGCCGTCCGCAACGCTCCCGGCATCGGATGCGCCTTCAGCCCCAGCGCCTCAATCCGCTCGCAAACTTCCCGCACCTGCTTCTCAGTAGCCGCCGCCTGCATCACCACCAGCATCAAGTTCTCCTAGTAAATAAAGCCGCCCCGCTTGCGATCTACATTTCGTCACTGCACGCCTCGAAATTCACCACTGACCCAACAACCCACTGTACGGCATCGCCAACCCGGGCAGCAAACCCACCTGCCTTACTTCATCCTATTGAGGTCGCGACCTGCTTTCGCTTAAGATGCCTGCCAATGAAATTCAAAATCACTCCAAGTCAGATCGTCATGGTTGTGCTGGCATCTGTTGGCTCCGTGCTCGTGGCCCATTACGACACGCTGCTACCTTACCATTGGAAGACTTACACCCCGCCAGATGGAACATTCTCGATCGAGTTACCCGGCAAACCTACGGTCGAGGCAACTCCAGTACCCCTCGAAGGCGGCGGAACCGCGACTATTAACATCGTCACGGTGCGACCAACGAGTCACACTTCGTACGGTTGTACCTACGTGGACCGGCAAGCTGGAGACAGAAGATCGCCAGAACTGGTATTGGAAGCGACCCGCGATGGCAGCCTGAGTAAGATTCAGGGAACGGTGCTCAGTCAAAAGCAGATCACGTTTCAAGGTTTTCCAGCGATGGATGTGCAAGCAACCGCTCGCGGCGACTCGCTCTTCGATGAACGGCTCGTTGTTACCGTCGGTCGCGTGTACGCGCTTATCGCCGTTGCCACGGTCAAGGGCGATCGTGAGCCGAAGACGGTTCACCGCGTCTACGATTCCTTCCGGATTATCCAGAACCATAAATAAATCACGTATGCGTCGAGCGAGTGTCGGGGCATTCCTTCGTCCGTCCCGTCCATGTGGTACAATCAGTAGTTTAAGACAAGGACAAATTCTTGCTAGCCACTCCCACACAAGCCGTAGCCGTCGCAACTGAGTTCGATCCCGAAGACGAGTACCGCCCAGAGCCAGAACCTGAGCCGCAAGCCCCCTCCTGGATGGACGGCAGCCTCCGCCTGGGCATTCACACGTCCATTGCCGGAAGCTACCTAAACGCTTTAGAATCAGCAAAAAAACTCGGTGCCAACGCCCTGCAAATCTTCTCCGCCAGCCCCCGCATGTGGCAAAGCGGCGTAACCCGCATCCCGGAGCCTGAAGCCGCCGCTTTCCGCGCCAAGCGCGCCGAATACGGCCTGGGCCCCCTGGTAATTCACGCCAACTATCTGATCAATCTGGCCAGCGCGCAGCAAATGCTCCGCGTCCGCAGCATTCAAGCCTTTCATGACGAGCTAGTCCGCGGCGTAGCCCTGGGCGCAGATTTCCTGGTGGTTCACCCCGGTTCTTGCGGCGAGAGCTCGATGTCGCAGTCCATCTCCAACGTGATCGAATCCGTAAAGCAGGCCAGCCGCCGCAATCCGCTGGGCAATCTCAAAATCCTCATCGAGAACACCGCTGGCATGGGCACCGCCGTAGGTTCGCGGCTGGAAGAAGTCGCCGAAATCCTGAGCGGCCTGAAGGATTCCCCAGTAGCCGCCTGCCTGGATACCGCACATCTTTTCGCCGCCGGATACGACATCAAATCCGAAACTGGTTTGTCGGCCACGATCGCGCAAATCCAAAACACCATCGGCTTGGACAACGTCCCAGTCTTCCATATTAACGATTCCAAGATCGCGCTAGGCGGCCGCGTAGATCGCCACGAACACATCGGACACGGCAAAATTGGCGCAGACGCATTCGAACGCATCCTCAAACACCCGCGCCTCAGCTCCAACGCTGCCCGAAGGCTTGCAAGGCCGCGCCTTCATCCTGGAGACGCCTATCGATGATCCCGGCGACGACCGCCGCAACATCGCCGCACTCTGGGAACTCGCCGGACTAAAAGATTCCGCTCCCGAAGCCGAAAAAGGCTTCTCCATGCTCACCGCCAAGTTGAAAGTGAAAATGGACGCTCAACGCAAACAGCAAGCCAGCGCAAAACGAAAAATCGCCAACGCTCTCGAAGCTCGCGATGAAGACCGCAAGCCCGAACCGAAAGCCGTCATCACCTCTCCTTTTAGAAAGCCCGCCGCAATTATGTCGGGGAATATATCCATCGCGGCCGTCGGCAAATCCGCCGCCAAGAAAGTGGCGGCCAAGAGCTCGGCGAAAAAAGCAGCGCGAAAGAAGGTATAATCCGGCGTGGCGGAACCAACTCCTCAACCCACTTACAACCCGCGCGAAATCGAACCCAAGTGGCAAAAACGCTGGGAAGCCGCGCACGCGTTCGAAACTGAAGCCGACCACAAAAAACCAAAATATTACGTCCTCGAAATGCTGCCGTATCCCAGTGGAACTCTCCACATGGGCCACATGCGCAATTACACGATCGGCGACGTCGTCGCCCGCGTAAAGCGCATGCGCGGTTTCAACGTATTGCATCCCATGGGCTGGGATTCCTTCGGCCTCCCCGCCGAAAACGCAGCGATAAAAAACCACACTCACCCGCGCACCTGGACCAACAACAACATCGCTGAATTTCAGCGCGCTTTCCGCCGCTTCGGTTTTACGTACGATTGGCGCCGCGAAATCTCTACCTGCGAGCCGGAATACTATCGCTGGAACCAGTGGTTTTTCCTGCGCATGCTCGAACGCGGCCTAGCCTACAAGAAAAAGAGCCGCGTTAACTGGTGTCCGAAATGTTGCACGGTCCTTGCTAACGAGCAGGTCATCAACGGCTTCTGCTGGCGTCACGAAGACACTCCAGTCGAAGTCCGCGAAATCGAACAGTGGTTCCTGAAAATCACCGCGTACTCCGAACAGCTTCTCGACGATCTAAAGCTTCTCGAAGGCACCTGGCCCGACCGCGTAATCACCATGCAGCGCAACTGGATCGGCAAATCCACGGGAGCCAGAATAAATTTCGCAGTCAGCGATATCGACGGCACGGAATCGATCGAAGTCTTCACCACCCGTATCGACACGGTCTACGGCGCCAGCGCGATCATCCTCGCGCCGACCCATCCGCTTGTCGCCAAACTCTTAAAGGATTCTCCGCTGAAAGTCGCAGCCGAAACCAAGCTGGCGGAAATCCGAAGAATGTCGGTGAAAGCGGAAGACCTCGCTACCGAGGAAAAAGAAGGCTTCTTCACCGGACGCCATGCCATCAACCCCTTCAATAATTCGCAAATCCCCATCTGGGTCGGCAACTTCGTCCTGATGGAGTATGGCACCGGCGCGATCATGGCCGTCCCCGCTCACGACGGACGCGATTTCGATTTCGCCACCAAGTACAAGCTGCCCAAACCGGTGGTAGTAATCAAAGAAGTCTCGCCGACTTCCAAAGAAGAAACGCATAAAGCCGAGCACGCCGAAAAGGAAGTTCCTCCGGCCGTGCCAACCGAGCCCTTCACCGAATACGGCGTCAGCGTCAATTCCGGTCCCTACTCCGGTCTCGAAACCGCGGCTGCCATCGACAAAATGGCCTCCGACGCCCAAGCCAAGGGCTTTGGAAAGAAAGAAACCATCTTCCGCCTGCGCGATTGGGGCATTTCCCGCCAGCGTTACTGGGGCACGCCAATCCCCGTAATCTATTGCCCCGACGACGGCATGGTCCCAGTTCCAGATAAAGATCTGCCCGTAGTTCTTCCGCCAAATCCGAAATTAACCGGCGAAGGCGAATCCCCGTTAGCCGCCACGCCAGAATTCGTAAACACCACTTGCCCCAAATGCGGTGGACCAGCCAAACGCGAAACCGACACCATGGACACCTTCGTCGACTCGTCCTGGTATTTCTATCGCTATTGCGACCCGCACAATTCCAGCGCACCCTTTGACAGCGCCAAAGTTAAATATTGGTTTCCCATCGACCAGTACATCGGCGGAATCACTCACGCCATTCTGCACCTGCTCTACTCGCGCTTCTGGTGCAAGGTAATGCGCGACTTAGGCCTCGTCGATCACCCCGAACCCATCCAGCGCCTCTTCACCCAGGGCATGGTGCAAAAGGGCGGCGTGGCGATGTCCAAGTCCAAAGGCAACGTAGTAGGCGCCGAAGACATGTGCGACAAATACGGCGCAGACACCGGCCGCCTCTATACCCTGTTCGCCGCGCCGCCAGAGAAAGATCTAGAGTGGAGCGAAGAAAGCATAGAGGGTTCGTGGCGCTTCCTAAACCGCGTCTTCCGCCTAGTAGCCAAGCACGCCCCCGCACTGCAAGTCTTTCTAGGGGCGCATGCTGCGCCCCAGCTAGGCAAGGCCGCAACCGCGCCACCCCCCGGGAACGCCAATCTCCCGATTGGCGGTTTTGCGAACCTAAACCCCGCCGAACAATCCCTGCTCCGAAAAACGCACCAGACTCTGCGTCGCGTAACCCTGGACTTCGAAACCCGCTGGCACTTCAACAGCGCCATAGCCTTAATCATGGAACTAACCAACGAAATCTATTCCCACGAACCGCTGGAACAAAACATCCGTCCGGAAATCCAAAGGGAAGCGCTGGAAATGCTGACCCTGATGCTGGCCCCCATGACCCCGCACCTTTCCGAAGAACTCTGGGAAATGCTAGGTCACAAAGATGGCTTAGCCGCCGTCTCCTGGCCCCAGTTCAGCGCAGATTTGGCTCGCGAAAACGAAGTAGAAGTAGTAGTCCAAGTAAACGGCCGAGTCCGCGGCAAAGTGAAAGTAACCGCCGGCGCAACCCAGGAAGATGTACTGGCCTTAGCAAAACAAGACGCGGGCGCCGCCCCACACCTGGTCAACAAACTGATCAAAAAAATAATCTTTGTCCCGGACAAACTAATAAATCTGGTGGCCCCATGAGTCCCCAACCGCCGCCATATCCAACCTTCCTGCAGCGCAGGGCGGAGCCTGCGGTCTCTTCCGCTGCGATATCTCGGGTTCGACTGGCTTATGTAGGTGCCGGTCTTTAGACCGGCCTGATATTTTTTCCGCGCACGGGAGGCTACAATGTCCAGCACACCCACCATGCAACCACAACACCCCAGACCCAACTCCGAACGAAACGGCATCGTCGTCCTGGATTTCGGCGGCCAGTACACCCAGCTAATCGCCCGCCGCATCCGCGAACAACAAGTCTTCTCCGCCGTCCTCCCTTGCAACTCCAGCCTCGACAAAATTATGCAGTTCGAACCGGCCGGCATAGTCCTAAGCGGCGGCCCCAGTTCCGTCTACGACCCGCAAGCGCCCAAATGCGATCCGCAAATCCTCGCCGCGGGCGTTCCAGTCCTGGGTATCTGCTACGGCATGCAATGGATCACCCACACCCTGGGCGGCACAGTAGAGAACGCCGGCCGCCAGGAATATGGCCGCGCCAGCCTCGAGCGGACCACTGCGGTGTCCCAACCAGAATCCGAACTCTTCAACGGCATCCCGCAAAAGCTCAGCATCTGGAACAGCCACGGAGATCACGTTCATAGCCTCCCTGAAGGTTTCTGCACCACTGCCAAAACCTCCAACGCCATTGCCGCGCTCGAACATGCCGGCAAGAAAATCTACGCCGTGCAGTTCCACCCGGAAGTGAACCACACCGAAAACGGCACGCAAATCCTCCGCAACTTCCTCTTCCGCGTGTGCAAAGCCGAACCCAAATGGAGCGGCGCCGCCTTCATCGAAGAAACCACCCGGGCCATCAAAGACAAAGTCGGCAACAAATGGGCCATCTGCGCCCTGAGCGGTGGAGTCGATTCCACCGTCGCCGCCGTCCTGGTGCATCGCGCCATGGGCGACAAACTCACCAACATCTTCGTCAACACTGGCATGCTCCGCAAAAATGAGTTTGCCGACACCCTCGAAATGCTCCGCGATCGCCTGCACCTCAAAGTAATCGGCGTAGACGCTTCCGATCGCTTCCTGGACAAGCTCAAAGGGGTCAGCGACCCCGAAAAGAAGCGCAAAATTATCGGTGGGGAATTCATCGCTGTTTTCGCCGAAGAAGCCAAAAAACTGCAGCAGGGCGATGCTCACGGCGAAATCGGCTACCTGGTCCAGGGCACTCTGTACCCGGACGTGATCGAATCCGTCTCGGTAAAAGGCCCTTCCGCCACCATCAAGACTCACCACAACGTCGGCGGCCTGCCCGAAAACATGCCTTTTGCGTTGATCGAACCGCTCCGCGATCTCTTCAAAGACGAAGTCCGCCGCATCGGCAAAGACCTGGGATTACCAAGCGAGATATTACTGAAACATCCGTTTCCCGGCCCTGGTTTAGCGGTTCGGTTGTTAGGTGAGATAACCCGTGACCAGCTTGTTACCTTGCAGGATGCCGATGCAGTGGTCACCGAGGAGATCCGCCGCGCCGGTCTTTACGACAAGGTCTGGCAAGCGTTTGCCGTCTTGCTGCCGGTCCGCAGCGTCGGAGTTATGGGCGATGGGCGCACCTACGGCTTGACGGTGGCAGTGCGCGTCGTACAGAGCGACGATGCCATGACCGCCGATTGGGTCCGCCTGCCGGGAGACGTCCTCGAGCGCATTTCGACCCGCATCGTCAACGAAGTCCGCGGGGTAACCCGCGTCGTCTACGACATCAGCTCGAAACCGCCAAGCACCATTGAGTGGGAATGATTTCTCGAGCGGGGACAGGAGTCGGGCGCGGAAGGGAACTCCTATGGCTCGGTTCAGGGTTGATCGGAAAGGCCGCGAGGCTGGGGTACGCGGCCTTCACTTATGAGTGCGCGGAGATATGCCTGACCGTTTAGCGGTTGGCCATCTTCTGAGCCATGTACAGGATCAGTTTGCGGTCTTCCTCGTTCGACTTGCTCAGCAGGCGGCGAAGCTTGTTGAGAAATCGCGCGTCTTTTCCGGCGCTGCCCCAGGCAATGTCGTCAGACGACTTGCGCTTCGGCAGGTTCGGTAGTTGTGGCGGCTCTTCGCCGTCGTAGAATAGTTGATAGAGTGGACTTTCGAGAGCACGTGCCAGCTTCTCGAGCGTTTCGATGGCCGGAACTGTGTGGCCATTCTCGACGCGCGAAATGTAGCAGCGAAGTAAGCCGGTACGCTTCTCGATGTCACCCTGGGAGAGTTTCTTTTCTTCGCGCATAGCGCGAAGACGGTCGCCAATAATCATGAAGGTAGTATCCCATGTAGGTAAGATAGGGGCAAGCATAAACTCGTACCAGATAATGTGAAACAAATGGTGCACGCGGCGAACCGGTTCGCATTTGTACCGTAACCAAAACCCTATGGCCCACGTCCCAAAAGTAGCGGTTACCAAGACTCCCGCGCATTCCCCGTCTACAGGGGCTCGCCCGGAACCGCTACATTCGCAGCTCGATGACCGGGCCCTGGTAGTTTTGGCCCAGGGGGAAGACAAACAGGCCTTCGAGGAACTGATTGTTCGGCATCAGCAGCGCGTTTTTGCCGTGGCTACCAGGATCTTGCGGAGGCGGGAAGATGTTGAGGACATTTCCCAGCAAGTCTTTGTAAAAGCCTATTTTTCGCTGAAACGGTTCGACCAGCGCGCCGCTTTCAGCACGTGGCTCTACAAAATCACCGTCAACGAGTGCTGGGATCTGCTCCGTAAAAAGAAAGTTCGCCCGCTTCTGTACGAGGCGGATTTAAGCGAAGAGCAAAGCCGCCAGGTAACCGTGGCGGAAGGCGCGCTCAGTACCGAACCGGATGTCCTCAATCAGTTGGAGGCCCGGCAACGCGTCGATACTCTGTTGTCTGGGTTGGATGAGCGTGATCGGACCATGTTGGTTCTCAAAGAAGTGGAAGGCTTGTCCATCGAGGAAATCGGCGAGGTCATGGATCTGAACGCCAACACCGTCAAAGTTCGCCTGTTCCGCGCCCGCCGGAAAATCGTTACCGCCGCGCGACAGAGGGAAAAATAACCGCGAACCCCGGTGGAAAACTGCAGTAGAAAGTAAGAGCGCATAAGCTTGGCTCGGCATCAAATGTAGTTGGAGTAGAAAGCTTCAGGAAGCGAAATATATGTTTTGGGAATCAAATAGAATGTCTAGGGTCCTCGGACAAAAAGGAGGCTGGCGATGAGCAGCCTGCTTAACCGTAAAGATAGCCAGTGTGATCTTTTTCAGGAATGGCTCGAAGCATCGGCAACTCCGCAGGTTGGCGGCAAAGACCGCGTCGAGTCCAGCGCCTCGGAGCGGGATCTTTTGGAGACGTATGTAAACCTTATCAGCCGCGCTCCCGCGCAGGTGCGCGAACACGCGCAAGCCTGCTCGGACTGCCGTGAAGCCGCGGAAGATGTTGTGGCTTTGCGAAATCTCGTGAAGGAGCTCGAAGCCGCTCCGGTACCCAGTCCGTGGTTTGCCCCGCGCGTGATGGCCGCGATTTCTTCGCTCGAAGCCGAGCGCTCCCGCGTTTCTGCGATCTGGCTGGCGGTTCCGCGCTTTGCTTCCCGGCTATCTTGGCTGGCGGCGGCGGTCCTGCTCGTCACCTGCACCTGGTTGTACGAGCGTCCAGCTTCAGCGCCACCAGCCCAGACGGCCAGCGCCTTCGCCTCCGAACATTTATTTGATCCTCCGGCCGTCCCCGCGAATCATGATGATGTATTGGTCAGCCTCAACGAGAAGGATCGATGACCCCAGCCGCAATGACTGAACCTTCGGTGACTCCAATGGCCGCTTCCGCCTCGCGGAAAGCCGCGCTGTGGATCGCTGCAGTTTTCGTTCTAGCCGCAGCGCTGGGTAGCGTTGCCGGTTATGTCTACGGCCACCGCGCGCCAGTGCCGCTCAGCGACGAAGCACGGCGCGCCCAGAAAGTTGCGACGCTCACGAAAGAATTGCAGTTGACTCCGGAGCAACAGACGCAAGCCGATGGGATTTTTCGCGACACGCAAGCCGCGTTTCAGGATGTTCACAAGCAGACCGACGCGATGATTGAGGTGGCGCGGCAAAAAGGGCGGGATCGTTTGCGCGCGATGATGACTCCGGAACAGAAGCCCAAGTTTGAAGAGTTCCTGCGCAAGCTCGACGAAGACCGCAAGAACCATCCGCCGCCGCAGCATTAAAGCACTAAGATTTGTCACTGGTTTCTTGCGGCGTCAGATTTCTTTGCAGCGATAAGATATCTTTCCCGCTGCGGAGCACAACTCCTCGAAATCTAAATCCACAACGCTAGCCTCAGGCCACTTTAACAATTAGTTTGCCGGTGTTGGCGCCGGCGAAGAGCATATTGATGGCGTTGATGCCGTTTTCAATGCCGTCGATTATGGTTTCGCGGTCTTTAATTTTGCCAAACATTTTCCATTTGCCGAGTTGCGTAGCGCCTTCTACGAACTTGGAGGCGTAGTCGGTAACGAGGAAGCCTTGGATGCGGAGGCGTTTGATGATGATCGGCGTAAAGTTCTCCAGCATCGGCGCGTCCTGGTTGTAGCCGGAGATTAATCCGCAGAGGACTACGCGGCCATGGAGATTCATGCGGGCCAGGACCGCGTGCATGATTTCGCCGCCGACATTTTCAAAATTGATGTCTACGCCGTTCGGAGTGGCGGCAAGCAGCTTTTCTTTCCAGTCCGAATGTTTGTAGTTGATCGCCGCGTCAAAGCCGAGATCCTCGGTCAGCCATTTGCATTTTTCGTCGGTGCCGGCGATGCCCACCACGTGGCAGCCGTGAATTTTGCCGATTTGTCCGGCGATGCTTCCGGTGGCGCCCGCAGCAGCAGACACGACCAGCGTTTCACCTTTTTCCGGCTTGGCAACGTCGGTCATTCCGAAGTAGGCGGTGAGTCCGGTGATGCCTAAGACACCGAGAAATGCGCTGTCCGAGACGAAGGGAACTGTTGGAACTTTTTGGAAGGTGCGCGTCGTAGTGGCGTCGATGATGGCATATTCCTGCATGCCCACCAGCCCAATGACTTTGTCGCCCTTTTTGAAGTCTGGGTGACGCGATTCGAGGACTTCGGCGAAACCAAAGCAACGCATGACGTTGCCCAGCGGAATGGGCGGCAGGTAGGTGGCGCGTTCGCCCATCCAGACTCGCATGGTCGGATCGATGGAAAGGAATTTTATGCGCGCGAGAGCCTGACCCTCTTGCAACTCCGGCACCGTCGATTCGTGCAGTTCGAGGTCGCCGGGAGCGCACAGCCCAGACGGGCGTTTTTTCAGCAGTAACTGGCGATTAGCGATTGGCATGGTTGAGTTTGGTTACGGAAAATTCCTTTAGAACGGAATGTCTTCGTCGGAAATTTCCGGGCCGCTGCTGCCGGCGCTGGGCGCGCTGCCGCCTCCACCAAAGTCGTCCCCAACGCCGCCTTCAAAGTCGTCGTGCCCGCCACCGGCTCCAGCGCCAGCACCGCGGGCTGCGCCGCCGCCCCCTGCCGCACCGTCGCCGCGTCCGCCAAGCATCCGGAAGTTGCTGGCGACAATTTCGAAGCTGGTGCGTTTCTGACCTTCTTTATCCTGCCACTCGCGGGACTGGATGCGGCCCTCGATGAAAATCAGCGAGCCCTTTTTCAGATATTGCTGGGCAATTTCGGCCTGTTTGCCCCATACGACGATTTTGTGCCACTCGGTGCGCTTCTGGCGTTCGCCGTTTTTGTCTTTGTAGGTTTCGTCGGTGGCGACGGAGAAATTGGCAACGGCCTGGCCGCCGCCGGTAAAGCGGGTTTCGGGATCGCGGCCGAGGCGGCCGACAAGAATTACTTTATTCACAGACATTTAGAATTCTCCCTTGTATGAACGGCGACGATAGCAGAAACGTTGGGGAAGAGCAAAAACGGCGAAGGCGAAGCATTGAAATAACGAAGTAAGGAGGTAACGAGGTAACGAAAAAAACGGGAAAAAAATTCCCGAGAGTGGGTACCCCCCCGGGGTGTTTTCGCAAAAGAGGGCGCAAGGCATAGAGCGGGTTGGAGATAGACGGAATTACGAATTAAGAAGAGTGCGGAAGTAATTGAAAACAAAGGAGCGGCTATTTGTGATGTTTGCTCAACGTGTCGCGCGTAGATCTCGTTCCCGAAGTGGGAACGCAGGGTTTGAGCGGGGCATCCGGGTGTTTGCGGATCGTTATGAATCGGAAGGGGTTGCGCCGACGGGAATTTGTATCGTGCTGATTTAGCGGTGGTTGGTGGGGCGCATTTGATGGCGTTTTGCGCTTGTATGCCAGTTAACACGCGGCATGGTAGCAGGGAACAGTTAATCTGTCAATAGAATTACTGAACGGTACTGGATCGGACGAATGAGCGTTAAGGGTTCCCAGTTCATGAAACCCGCCAGGTATCGGTAAAAGCTGAGGTACACTGTGGCCATGAAGATCCATCTGCGACCTGAGCTGGAAACGTTGATCAGGCAGGACGTACAACGTGGAGCTTACCAGAGCGTGGACGAGTTCGTAGAGCGCGCGGTTTCTTTGCTGCACGAGGAAGAGAACTGGTTGGCCACCCACAGTGCGGAGATTCGCACTAAAATCGAGCAGGGCCACAGCTCCGCGCAACGCGGAGACCTATTGGATTCGGAGCAAGTTCGCACCGCCATGGAAGAGAAGAAACGTGTCTGGCTGGCCACAAGACGCGAGGCATGAAACGTTATCAGTTCACACCCGAAGCAGCCGCGGATTTATTTGAAATCTGGTGTCACATCGCGGAGGACGATCTGGAGGCTGCAAACCGCGTCGAAGATGCCATTCACGCCGCCAGCGCCCTGCTTGCAGAAAACCCACTCAGCGGGAATAGCCGGAAAGACTTAACGCCTCTATCGGTTCGTTTCTGGCTAGTGCAGCCATATCGGAAATATTGGATTGTGTACGATCCCGATTCGACCCCTCTTCAGGTGATTCGCCTTCTCCATGTTGCGCGCGACGTTGCTCCGCTACTTAGGTAGTGAAAGCGACCGGCGTGGCCCGCTAGTTTGAGCACGACCCTCCGCACCACAGCAATCCGCTCTATCTGCTAACAGTCGATTCGATTGGATGGAAACGGGGTGGGGAAGTGATGCGTCCTTTAAGTGAGTGCTGCATGAGTCCCGCGGTGAGTTTTTGGTGAGTATGGAGGCGATATGTTGAAGGCTTGGCGATTGGGGTTTGGCGCGGCGGTCGGTTCGTTTGCGTTGGCGGCTTGGGTTGCGATGTTGGGAGCTGGCGGGGCTTGGGCTGGGCAAGCTGGAGCTGGGCAGACGGCGGGGCTTGGGGCCGCGGGGACCGCCGCGGCGGGGACTGTCGCGCCGGTGCCTCCGGCGCTGTTGGCTGGGAAGAAGATCTTTATTTCCAATGCGGGGGCGGACAGCGGATTGTTTCCGCATCCGTTTAGCGGGATGCCGGATCGGGGTTACAGCGAATTCTATGCGGCGATGCAGGGGTGGGGGCGGTACGAGATCGTGCCCGGCCCGAGCGAGGCAGATTTGGTGCTGGAACTGCGGTTGATGGCGCCAAACGGTCCAACGAACGCGAATAAGGAGAAAGGGGCGTCCGATCCGTTGCCCATGTTTCGGCTGGTGATGTATGAGGCGAAGTCGCACTACGTTTTGTGGGCGTTGACGGAGTCGATTGGCGAGGCATATGTGCAGAAGACGCATGACCGGAATTTTGATGATGCGGTGGCTGCGTTGGTCGGGGATTTGAAGGAGTTGGTGAGTAGGGGGCGGTAGCGGAACGGTGATTTAGGGAATTGGTTGAGGACCGGAAGGAAAGGCTGTCCACGGATAGGCAGATACTATGTGGCCCGCGCTCTCAAGATGTGAAGGCGCGGGCCTGCCAATGGGGCGGTCATCGGGCGGAAGCGGGAAGTTGAAGCTTCAATCTACGGTGATGCGAGTGCCGGCGGTTGTTCCCTTGGCCTCCGCCAGTGGCGTTCCGGTGCCGTAGACGTCGGCGGGGAGGAACAGTTTAAAGTCGAAGTTCCCGCTGTAGGTTTTGCCGTCGGGGGCGACCGTATTGGTTTCGTCGACGGTGAAGACGTTTGAAATGCTGCCATCGGCGGCAAACATCAGCCCAATATGGTGCAGCTTGACGCGGCGGTCGCCTAAGTCCTTCCAAACTCCAAAGCAGATATTTCCGGCGGAGGGGGGTAGAAAGGCGTTTTCAAACTCGGTTCCATCCTCGTGCCAGGTCTTGTAGGATTCGAGAAATTGGAACGGCGTGGTTGGAGGGAACGGAGGGGACGGGAGATGTTCGGTGAAAGTCGCTGTGTAGATCACATGCCACAAACCGACGATGCTCGCGCGCTCGTGCCATTCTTCGTCCGGGTGAGGGTTCAAGAACGGAATTGCGGGAGCCACAGCCGCTTTGTTGGGCATGGCGCAACCGGCCTTAGCGGCCGAGGCAGTAAGCAACACCCCCAGTCCTGCGAGTGCCACCAGCGCCATTAACCGCCGACCACGAACTATTTTCAGGGTGATTCCAAGGGTCCGATTCATCATTCTTCTCCTCTGAGTTGAGATACTGGGAACATGCCTTTTTCTGATCTCGAAAAGGCGCAACAAAGCAAATCTCACGCAATCTGGTGGAATATGTGGCTGGCTGCAATGCCTTGCTCCTCACTTCCACTTTAATTTTTTATCAACAGATAAATTACTGATAGCAGGCAACTTACATGGACAGGACGCGTCCTTGACGGTGGTTTAGGGCGGTGTTAGCATCCGCGTTAACTAATCGCGGAGCATTTAATCTGGGAGTGATTGGCGTGTTGGAGCTCCGGAGTTCAATCACACGGGCTGGCGGGTCTGGCCAGAGCCGACGGGCTGGCGCAAACGAAGCCACGGCTGGCCGCTTGGCAGTAGCGCGCCGATGTACCACGTGGAACCGATTGGGACCCTATGCCTATCTCGATTCGCAAAGATTCGCCGTCACCCTCTTCGCGGTCCCACCGAATTGCGTTCGATAATTTTGAGGCGGATTTACGGTCTGGCGAGCTGCGCAAGAATGGCTCGCGGGTTCGCCTGCAAGCCCAGCCGTTTCAGCTTCTCGCCTTGTTACTCGAAAATGCCGGCGAAGTGGTTACCCGGGAAGAGATTTGCCGGGAACTGTGGCCCACGAATACCTTTGTCGATTTCGAACATAGTCTTGCCGCAGCGGTGAATAAAATTCGCGACGCTCTCGGCGATTCTGCAGAAGACCCCAGGTATGTGGAGACGCTTCCGAAGCGCGGGTACCGCTTCACCGGGACCATCAAACCCGAAGCCCCGGTGGTAATGCCTTCGCCCGAAATCAAACGACCAGAAGAGTTTTTGCCGAAGCTTCCGCAAACATCGTCGCCCATCTCAGTAGCTCAATGGGGACCGCTGGCCTTAATCGCCTTGGCCGTACTTGTCATGGCGGCTATCGCCTTGTTGCGGGTTCCGCGCAAGCCGCCCGTTTCCGAGTTGCTGACCGCCGTTCCTTTTACTTCGTATCCCGGCCAGGAAACCAATCCGGCGATTTCTCCCGATGGGTCTCGGATCGCTTTCGGTTGGGACAACGGCGCGACCAACAACTCCGGTGCTCCCGCCTTTGACCTCTACGTCAAGGCGATCGGTAGCGAAACTGTGCTCCGCTTGACCAATCGTCCGTCAGATTGGATCAGCCCGGTTTGGTCGCCCGACGGCACGCAGATCGCCTTTCACCGCATAGCCGGAGCGGATACCGGTATTTTCCTCGTTCCGGCCCTCGGCGGACCGGAACGAAAACTCATCGCCACGCACACGCCTTACAATCTCGCGGCTCCTCTAAGTTGGTCGCCCGATGGCAAATGGATTGCGTATTCCGACAATGAGAATGGCCGGCCCGGCAACACCAACTTCTTGCTCAACCTGGAGACTTTGGAGACTCACGAACTTCCCCACGACCCCACCTGCATCCACGATGGTGATCCGACGTTCTCGCACTCCGGACGGCAGCTCGCGATTCTTTGCGTGCACAGCACGGCAAATTTTGAATATCTTGTTGCGGATATCGAGGGAAAATCCAAAAGGTCTTTGGCTACGCAGCACGAGTTTCCGACAAGTACCGCCTGGGCCGCCGATGACAAATATCTGATTGTTTCCGGATACGGGGAAGAAGGTCCCGAACTTGACAGACTTTGGGTCGATGACGGACGGGTTGAAAAGATTCCCATTTCCGCGGAGGGTGGTTGGCCCTCAATCACGCCGGACGGGAAAAAACTGGCGTTCAGCAGTGGCGCTTCTCACACCAATATCTGGCGCAGGGATTTGCTCCATCCCGAGACCCCGCCAGAGCAGATGTACGAGTCTACCCTGCAGCAAGACGAGGCGCAGTATTCTCCCGACGGCAGACATGTGGCCTTTGACTCGACTCGCTCCGGCGTCTGGAGCGTCTGGATGGCCAACGTTGACGGCAGCAACCTCGTACAGGTATCCCACGGAGCGAACAGCGGCTATCCGCAGTGGTCACCTGATTCCCAAAAAATCTGCTTTGAGATGAAAGAGCCAGACGGATCGACTGGCATTTATGTCGCCGATATTTCCGACCGGGTTCCCCGCAAACTACCGATCCGGTTCCATCGGGCCACCAGCCCTAGTTGGTCCCGCGATGGCAAATGGATCTATTTCCGAACGTTTGAAGGCGTCGGACAGCAGATCTATCGCAGCCCGGCCGCGGGCGGCGCCGCCACACTAATAGCCGAGTCCGACACCATCAACATGCCCATCGAATCTCCGGACGGGAAGACCTTGTACTTCATGCCGCTCTATGGAGGCACCCCTGTGATGATGCTCCCGCTGGATCATCCCGGTGCGAATCCTCGGCCCGTCCCGGGAATGGCGAAACTCTCTTCCGAGTTTCAGTGGATCGTCGTGCCGGACGGTATCTACTTCACTCCCCTGGATAATCCGCGAGCTATATGCTTTTACGATTTCGCTACAAAACGCACGAGAGAAGTTTTCAGAACCAACAAAGATCTCGGCTTCGGCATGTCTGTTTCCCCAGACGGGCGGTACATGCTTTATTCACAGCTCGACGAGAACAACTCGAGCATCATGCTCGTTAATAATTTCCATTGAGATATCTCACGCGGTTGGCTTCTGAAACTGATTGCCTGATGTGGTACAACGAGGAAGTCATTTCTCAGTTCCGACGGAGACAGCGATAAGAATCCTAATTTTGCTATTGGCAGTCTTGGTTCCAAATCTTCAAAGCGGCCCCGCCAAGGCTCCCCGCACAGTTTGTAAGAAGACCAAACTCTTTCAAGCGCAAAACATAGATGCTTGGTCTGACCCGTCTGCCGCTGGAGTGTTTTTCTACCAGTCCGGGCTCGCTATTGATGCGGATGGCTCGCCGCGAGCGTATCACCGGAACGATCGGCTGGGGCTCGATTCGTTGTCGCATGCTGGTCACCGAGGAAATTGGTGGGCCCTGGTCGCAGACAACGAAAAGACGAGTGGAACCCCGGTTGTCCAAGGTACGACAGACCCAGCTCCGGGATATTTTGTATCCACCACGGCGCTGTATGACCGCACCAACAACAATCCGCGAGACCCTCGCCGATACGTGGACGCGGAGAAGATTCCGTACGTTGTACTGCACCCGAAGGCGCTGCATTACGCAAGACTCGGCGACTTCGCGACCGTCGTGAATCTTAAAAATAGAAAAATTTCTGCGGCTATTGTGGCAGATGAAAGCGCGGCTAATCTCCCTGTCGGCGAAGGATCGATTGCCCTCGCCGAGACTTTAGGTGTTGATTCAAGTCCCCGTCACGGCGGGCAGGATGGCAGAATTGTTTTCGTCATTTACTCCGGTTCAGGAAATGGCAAGCCAAGGAATATCCAAGATATTCTCACCAACTCCAGTCGACTGTTTGAGGCATGGGGCGGAATTAATAGACTAGATGAGTGTTTGGCCTCCGCCGCTGGCGAACAACTGAGCCCTCATTAGAATCGCAGCAAGGCGGCATGGCCTCGGGCTTTCCAGAAGCTGCAGAAATGTTACTGAGTTATAGAACGCTGAGAGGCGGAGTGCGGGAGAAGCCAGAGGGTATAGACCCCCAAGGTGATGCCGATGGGCAGGTCGGACAATGACAGGAACGCAGCGATGATCGCGAGAGTTCGGCCGAGACTTTTCCCCACTAGCAGGGCGACTCCGGCGGCCAACCCGCAGATGCCGGACAGCACGGCGAGAATGATCGCAAGAAGATAGAAAGCATGAAAGTCGGCCATTACGGCCTCGGAACTGCGTATCTCAACGAGCAATGTGCCGAACATCACGGTCGCCTCTTTCGTGAAGGCGATGAGGCCGAGCGCCATGGCAAACCGAATAAGACCGTAAATTATCCAGCACACGCCCAAAACCGGCAACGATCGTTCCATCTCAGTCCTCCCAAATTGCTCTCGGGCATCATAGCGCGGAAGACCCACTCGTGCGGTGCGCGCGTTCTAGCAAAGTGGTGGCAAATTATTTTGGCGGGAGAATCGGTCATGGAAAGATTATAAAGGGTGAGCGGTATTTCGACGGTCCAACTGTATTAATATGCACTCGGACTCGCAGCTCGCAGTGGTTCTTTGGCAAGAACACTAAGGTAGGCGAATTTACGACGCCATTCAAGCCGCGCGCGGTGTCTATGTGCAATCAGAAGTGGTGGCCAAGGAGAAAGATCATGAAGTGGAGAATGACGGGGGCGGCGGGACTGGCAGCGGCGTTTGTTGCGGGCATGCTGGTGGCGACGGCGCTGAGTGGCGGGATGGCTGCGGCTGGGGCCGGGACGCAGAAGGCGGCGGCGCCGGGGCAGCAAGTTACCCTGCAGCAGGTTATCACCCCGACGGTAACGGACGAGGATATTGCGTTGCTCCGAAAAGATGTACGGGCCATGAAACAGGAGGTGATTGGGCAGAATATGTCGCTGTCCGATGCCGAGGCGCCGAAGTTCTGGGCCATCTACAAACACTACGCGGACGACTTGCATCAAGTGAACAACGCGAAGTATGCGCTGTTGAAGCAGTACGCGGAGACCTGGTCGACCATGTCGGACCAGGATGCGCTGATTTACGTGCGGCGCTGGATGGAGGTGGACGCCGAGGCCCAGGCCTTGCGGCTGAAGTATGTGCCAGTGGTGACTCAGGCGTTGCCAGGGCGAAAGGCGGCCACGTTTTTTCAATTGGATCGGCGGCTGTCGATGATCGTCGACTTGCAATTATTTTCGCAAATTCCGTTGGCGCATCTGAAGGAGTAGCGGGACAGAGCTAATCAGAAATCAGACTCGAGGGGCCGAGAGAAAAACTACTGCCGATTTCGGGCGTCGCGCCACTCGGAAGTAGTCCGAATGTCCAGTTAGGCGGCTTCGCGAGTGCTGCGGGGCGAAAACTTCGGACTATTCCGACCTCGTATCAATGCGGCTTGAATGTCTTTCCGGTCTCGAGCAGCGTCTTCAGACGGGAAAGAATACGGGGCCATCCATCGGCGCAGGCAGCGTAAGTGTTGTCATCGTCGGCCCATTCGTCGTGCGTCACCGTTACTTTGGTGGCCTCGGTCTCCGGCACCAGTTCGATCGTTGCGCGCGATGGCTTATCATTTTGGCCCATTGCGAAGGTGTACTGAAAGATTTTTGGCGGCTCAACCCGCAGGACCTTCCCGTGAACGTAGTTCATGGGCTTGCCATCGGGTCCGGGCCCCACCCACGCGAGCAAACCGCCAGGCTTAAGGTCCGCCTGAAACTCAGCGCCCGAGAATAGGATGCGATTCGACTCCGGTGAAACGAAGCCTTCCCACACCTTTTCTGGCGTGGCGGCGATGTAAAAGATGTATTTCAGGGCTGCTTGAATGGGCATGGTTACTCCCGAGTTTCCTGCGCCGGCATTGCCGTTCATGTCAGCTGCTTTGCCGGGCGGTATTTCTTGCATTTGCAGTCGGGGTGATTGCACGGACCCGGACCCGGGCTGCCGTTGTTAGCCCTGAGGAGATGGATTCTCTTGCCATGCGTGCAGCGGCAGGCCTTTTTGGCGGACGGCATGCCCAATTTATATCATGCGCGATGTGGCGTTCGAAATCCCGATGTCGAGATTCAGGGAGTGGACTTTTTTGCCGCGGACTGATTTTTGGTTTGGGCGGCGACGCTGGCGGCAACGTCTTCCTTAAATTTTTCGAAGAGGACTAATTGTGGGGCGGCGAGGCCGTCCTTGAGGGTTTTTTGCCAGACGGGGCCGGTAAGTTTGCCGTCAGGATCGAGCGAATACACCCAGAAGATATCCTGGTCCGGACCAACTTCGGCGCCGCCAAGAGGGGCGGCTGCGGTGTCGGTTTGCGTGGGAGCGCCGGGTGCGGGATTGCTGCTTCCAACGTGAACTCGGACACCGGCGTTGGCACTGGCGATGCGGCCTTTGCGAATGAAGATGATCAGGTTCGCCTCACTGCGGCGGGCGGCGAGCTGGTATTGCCCCCATCCCAGAATGGCGTTCTGGACGTGAGCTACCGCTTCGCGGTCTTCGGCACTGACCTGAGGATCGACAGTCGCCGCCGGGGTGTCCGCGCCAGAATAGGGTTCGACAAAGACGAACTGCGCGGAGGCAAGCATAGCGGAGGGCGCGCGCTTCTTGGATTGGGTGTTCGGTGATTGGGCGATGCAGAGGGAAGCGACTGACAGAAAGAGCAGGCTTAGGACGACGGCGTTACGCATGCGGCCCCCCTCCTTCGGGGAAGAACTTCTGGTTGGAAAGATGCCGCAAGAGGCAGGCTAAGTTGCCCATTGCCAGTTGCGCGAAGGGCTCTGGCAGAAACGGCGGGGTTGCGAGCTGTTCCGGTAAGTTCTTGCCTGATTACCGGGGCTGCTCCACCTGGGGCAGATATACCACGTGGAAGTAGGCCGTGCACCCGAATATGACGAATACACTCATAATCCATCGCCAGGTTTTCTTTCTAGCAGGCGGGGAAGCGTCGTAGTTTTTCCAGAATTCCCACATAGCCTCGGAAAGAAAGACGCCGGCTAGCGCGCCGCAGGCTCCAGAAATACCGAGAAGGATTCGGACAGCCAAATAACGGAGGGGAGTGGGTCGGTCGGTTGCGTTCAAGTACCAGCAATACCAAAGGAACGCTGCAGCGAATACCGCTGGAATCTCGGTCCACGCGGCGACGGCTAGGTACCGAGTGAGCTTTCCAGAGATTAGTGCGTCGCGATCGAACCAGGAGATTGGAAACATGGCGCGCTCGGTACGGTACACCTAATCGTCCTTTTGAATAAGAGCTTATAAACGCATTCTGAGTAGATTTTTTGCGGGGTCGCGAGACTCATTCCGGGTTTTCCACTGGTGCCAGCGGCGAAGTGCAAATTTTCCTTGCTTATCAATGGGATAGGAACGTAAAGTTGGCGTAGTTCGAGCTAGAGTTTCGGGGGACTTCTGCGGGTACGACCCACCTTTAACCACGTAAATGCCGAATCGCGAACGCGTCGCCAAGCGAACCTCGGCGGAGGCAGACACAAATGACTGCCGTCATTACCGTTGCCAACCAAAAAGGCGGAGTAGGGAAGACCACCACGGCTATAAATCTGTCCGCGGCGTTGGCGAATCGCGGAAAAAAGACGCTACTGATTGATCTGGACCCGCAGGCGAATTCTACGATCGCGTTTTATCACACTGGGGATATTGCTACGTCGATGTTCGACGTGTTGAGCGACGTGCGCGCGACGATGGAAAGCGTCATCAAACCCACCAAGGATCCGAATTTATTTCTGGGGCCGGGGCGATTGGCGTTAGCGAAATTGGAGCAGGTGCTTTCGGGACAGTTTGACGCGCCGTACCGATTAAAAGATTCGCTGGCGCCGATTCTGAAAGATTTTGATTACATTGTTTTGGATACGCCGCCTTCGCTGGGGATTTTGACAGTGAACGCGCTGGTTTCTTCGACGCATTTGCTGGTGCCGATTCAGGCGGCTTATTTTGCGATTGAGGGCACCGACGATTTGCTGGAAACGTATGAGCGGATTCGCGCGCGGCCCAATCCTGGACTGAAAGTCTTGGGCGTGGTGATTACGCTTTTTGATAAGCGCACGAATATCGCGCGGGATACGCACGGGCAGATTCGCTCGGTGTTCGGTGAAGTGCTGTTCAAGACCAAGATCAGCAAGAATGTGCGGCTGGAAGAGAGTCCCGCGTACAAAGAAACGATTTTGACATTTGCGCCGAAGTCTCCTGGCGCGATTGAGTACAAGAAACTGGCCCTGGAGGTTATCCAACGTGTCGAAGAGGATCGGGTTACCCGTCACGCTGAAGATGCGGCATGACGCGCACTACGTCGAATCGCTAACAAGTTATAGCGGAGCGGCGGTGGGGCGAATGATCCCGGTGGATCAGATTCGGCCGAATCCGGATCAACCGCGGAAAGCGCTGGGGGACCTGCGCGAGTTGTCAGACTCCATCCGCGAAAAGGGCGTGCTGGAGCCGCTACTGGTGCGGTTCGTGCCGCGCGAGGATTGCTTCTACATTATTTCTGGTGAGCGACGGTATCACGCGTCGCGGGCTGCCGGGTTGCGCGAAGTTCCGTGCATTGAGAAGACCGCGGACGACGCCGAGACTTTGGAAATTGGGCTGATTGAAAATATTCAGCGCAAAGATTTGACGGCGTTTGAAGAGGCCGATGGACTGCATCGCCTGGGAACGCAGTTTGAATATACGCACGAGGACATTGCCCGGAAGATTGGGCGGGCGCGATCTTCGGTGACCGAGACGCTTTCGCTGCGAAATATTCCGGATCCGATCCGGAAGAAGTGTATCGAGCACGGAATCACTTCGAAGTCGCTGCTGTTGCAGATCGCCCGTCAACCCACCGAGAAGAAGATGCTGGAGATGTTTTCGCGAATTTTGCAAGGCGGCCTGACGCGTGACGAGGCGCGGCGGGAACGGCGCGAAGAGCAGGCCGGGCCGCAACGTCCACAGCCTTTTATTTTTAATTTTGAACCGCAAAACGATACGTTTAAGTTTCGGATTCAGTTTAAGAAGAGCCATGTTTCGCGCGATGAGTTGATTACCACGCTGCGGGATATTTTGGCGCAACTCGAAGGCTCGTCAGCCGATGTAAACGCGGATTCCACCGCAGCCTGAGTCGCGACTTTACTGAAACCATCTCCCTCGCATGCTTGAATTCACTCCGCTACAGATGCAGGTGCTGGAGCGTTTGTTTGCCGCCGGCTTCCGGCCCATTGCTATTCCTCCTTATGAAAGCGCGTTGTGCATGCGTCGGGATGCTTGCGCCGTGGTGCTCGCTCCGATGGAGAATGGCGGATTGCGGGTTCTCGCCCCGCCGTCGTATTTGATCGATGGTCACTTTGCGGTGCGATTGAAGCGACCGTCTGGCGATGTTTTTGTGTGGAAGCAAACGGAACTTGTGGCGACACCCGAACGTCTCACCGAGTTGGACGCCTTCCGCAACGAACTAAACGAAATACTGGAATTGCCGGCGACGATTTAGTTTCGTCGGCCAGCGTAAACCGGATCCGCGATTTGCACTTGCCGGAAACTCCCTGCAAACTAAGTCGACCATGAGCACCTACGACATTCTGTGCATCGGCGCGGGACCGACGGGCTTGGCGTGCGCGATTGAGGCCACGCGGGCGGGCATGAAGGCTCTGGTAATCGATAAGGGCACAGTGTGCAATTCTCTGTATCACTATCCAACGAACATGGTTTTTTTTACAACGCCGGAGCTACTCGAAATCGGCGATTTGCCGATGAGCAGTTACGGCCCGAAGCCTACGCGAGTGGAAGCTCTGAAGTATTACCGGAAGACTGCGGAGTTTTACGCGCTCGAAATTCGGATGTTCGAGCGCGTGATCACCGTCAGCGGGCACTTGGGAAATTTCGAAGTCGCTACCATGTCCCCGGAGGGCGTCGAACAGCGTCGTCGAGCGAAGCGAATCATCATCGCCACGGGTTATTACGATTTACCGAACGAGATGCACATCCCCGGCGAGAATCTGTCTAGCGTTTCGCACTACTACACCGATCCTTTTGAATACTGGCGGCAAGACGTGGTGGTGATTGGCGGAAAAAATTCCGCGGCCATCGCCGCGCTGGAACTTTACCGCAACGGAGCAAACGTTACTTTGGTGCACCGCGGACGGGAACTAAGCTCGTCGATCAAGTACTGGATCAAGCCGGACATCGAGAATCGCATCAAAGCGGGACAAATTCCGTGTTTGATGAGGACCACGGTTAAAGAGATCAGACCCGACGCAGTTATTGTTGAGACGCCCAAAGGTGAGCAACGGCTGTTCGCAAAACACGTTTTCGCGTTGACGGGTTATCACCCCGACTACGAGTTTATCGAGAGTCTGGGCGTGCGTCTCGATCCAGTGACGCGCAAACCGGACCTTGATCCTTTGTCTTTTGAAAGCAATGTGCCGGGCATTCATTTAGCCGGGGTAGTTATCGGCGGTCGCGACACGGGAGAGATTTTCATCGAGAACGGTAGATTTCACGGGAAGATGATCATCGACGCGCTGACGGGCGCGACGCCAAGTGCGGAGCGCGGTACACCCACCGGTCGAGTGACCGGCGCATCACCCGGCTCCGAGAACGCGAACTGAATCAGCGATTTGCCCGGCTGCCGGGCGTTTGTTAAACTGCAAAGCCTATGGCCTCGATCATTCGCGAAGTGGGTGAGACGTTTGGCGCGCTGGTGAAGGGCTTCAGCGTCACCTTCCGCAACATGTTCACCAAGACCGTCACGGAGAATTATCCGTACGAGAAGGTGCATTTCAAGCCGCGCTATCGCGGCATTCACGTTTTGCATCGCGATGAGAGCGGACTCGAGAAGTGCGTCGGCTGCTTCCTGTGCGCCGCGGCTTGCCCGGCAAATTGCATTTACATCGAAGCGGCGGAAAATACCGACGTAAACCGCATTTCAGCCGGCGAGCGTTACGCCAGCGTGTACAACATTGATTATTCGCGCTGTATTTTCTGTGGGTACTGTGTGGAAGCCTGCCCTACAGATGCGATCACGCATGGACACGGATTTGAGCTGGCGACCTACGACATCAATTCGCTGATCTATCGCAAAGAGCAGCTGTTGGAGCAGCCGACCGCGACTCCCGCGGCTAAATAATTCTGCTGCGCTACTATCGCTGCCGCAAATAAACACCACTGAATAAGAGTTAAGACCTAAGCGGACGGGCTTATGCCCGTCCGCTCTTATTTTTTCCGCACAACGCCCACAACAATTCGCCAGCAACAACGCAGCCACTGAAATATCGAGTCTCATAACGCATATAAAGCAAACAACACAGAACGTTGTGGTGTTGGGAGATTGCTGATGCGGGCGAGTTGGTGGGCTATGGACATTTTGGCGCAGCTCGGGATGGGGCGGTGGGAGGGTTCGCCCGGGGCCTTCGTGGGGCCGCGATTGAATCTTTGCGTGGACACACTTCGGCGACGGGTTGTTGGCCGCGTCGCGGATGTCCGATGTTGCGTTGCCGAGCTTGCCAGGCTCATTTCAAGGGCGAAAAAGTCAGACGGCTTCGCGATTCATGGGTGGTCCCAGGACCAAATCGGGAAAAAAGTTATCGGACGCGGAAATGCCGTCAGCGGCCTCCGCGCGGCCTGCGCGCGGCGCGTCTGCCGCGTTTCTCGGGTTGTTGGGCGGATTGCCGATCGGATTGTTGGTCGGATCGTTTATCGGGGAATTCATCGGGTGGGTCAGCAGCAGCCGGGCGACGGCGGCGTCGGAATGATCTTCGAGCCACTGGTCCATCAGGTTGCCGATCTCCTTGCGGAGATTGGCGGCGTGGCTGAGGCGGGTCAGTTCATAACTTTGCAAACTGCTGCGAGAAGCGGACAACAAGAAATCCCAATTGGGCTGGGGGCGAAAACGGGTCACGGGATCCTCCTGGGGGGACAGGCGGGACAGGAGTGAAATAGTAATCCTCTAGTACATGGTGTCAAGAATTACTGTAGGGTACCGGGCTGTGGAAAAATGTGGAAAAGTCTGGCGGCGGGCGGGTGGAGGGAGCTTATGCGTAATCCCTGGGGATTACAAGGCGGCAACGCAAATTCGCAGAAGTCAGGGCCCGTCACGTCGCGGATTGAAGCTTGCAGCGCCTGCGCCGGTGATTACGAAGATCCGGAACGCACTGCGGGAGCGGGGCCGGACGACTATGCAGACGCGGAATTTGCAGGCGACGATGCCGTCGACGGCGACGATTCGGTGCTAACGCGCCAGACAGAATCAGGGGGAGAAGAATCGTGATGCGAAAAATTGCGCGAAGGGAATCACATCCGAGATTTTTGCGTCGGCAACGTGACGTGCTGTGCGACGTGATGCTGTCCGCCGGACAGTGCGAAACGTGGCTGACGCTAAACGAACTGGCGCGCTTGACGGGTTACGGGGAAGCCAGCGTCTCGGCGCAACTGCGGCATCTGCGCAAGCCGGAGTATGGCGGCTTTGCGGTGGAGAAGCGCTGCCGCGCGGTGGATCGCGTGGTTCGCGGACAAAGCGGCCCCGTATGGGAGTACCAACTGAGCCGCCAGTTGCGGCGGAGTCTTCCGCCGCAAGGCACAGCTCGGAGGAAGAGGCGGAGGTCCGCATCAGCGAGACGGCGATTCATAAGAAAGGCGAGGTAATGAAGTAACGAAGTAATGAACTAACGAAATGACGAGGCAGGAATGAGAGAGTCGACATTTCGCGGGTCGATCTTAGTCGCGCAAGGGGGAAAGCGATGGGGGTTAAGCCGGAGCTGGCGTTTGATGTTTGCTGGGAAGTGTATCGCAACGCGCGGGAAGTGCTGGAAAGCAAGCGGGGAATCTCGGCGCTGAATTGGAAGGATACGGGAAAATTTTTGTGGAAGCCGGATTTTCGCCCGCGACTGAATGAGTGGGTGGCGGATTTTGCGCTGGCCGGGCAAAAAGCGCTGGAGGTTCCAGAGTTCGCGTCGCGTATGGTGCTCTTCCGCGCGTACTACCTGGGACTAGCGCCATACGAACGCGTGCGGCACTTCCTAGGACTTAGCGAACAGGGCTGGGTAAACTGGACCGAGGACATCCGCCGCCGGTGCGGAGAAGAATTACTGCGCCGTGGAATGTTTCCTCCACGCAGATATTTTCAGGACGCCGCCTGAACGAACAATCACAAGCGATGCGTCGCACGGCCGGGCCGATTTAGCTTGCGTCGCTGCGGAAGCTCCGTGCGGCACCGATACCCAGCAGCACGAAAACTAGAAGATTCACGCCCTGCGCAATCTTGAACGGCGTCTCGGTTCCCGTTGGCGCGAGCGCGTGCAGCGCTGGCACTTTGCCGAAGAGTTGCGCGATCAGCACGAACACGTTCAGATACAGCGCCATGACCGCGGTAATCACGTAAGTTTTGCGCCAGCCGCCCACCAAACGTTTGGTATACAGGGCCACGATGGCGATGATCAGCACCACCAGCGAAATGAACCCGACGATGTGCGAGGGCATCAGGCCCTTGGCGGGCAAAAGGTAGCCGGTGGCGCTGGTCAGCACGGTGGTCCACAAAAACAGGGAAGTCAGGCCGCTCAGCCGCTTGTTGGCGAGCATGCCGAGAACCACGATGATGCCGGCGAAAATTCCGATCAAACTGAGTAATACGTGAATAAAAAGAACGGGAGTCATACCGAAGATCATGAACACGCTCCTGTGGGTTGGGTTAGGTCAGGTTACGCAACTTGGATAGTGCTGGCGGTGGGGAGGATACAATTACTTTTGAACCGCTGGAAATCGGCTGAAGCGACACGGAACAAATAATCTGCAACTCTAGACTCTAAAAGTGATACCAAGTATAGTATCGGAATGAGAAAGCACTCCAAGGCGCAAGATCGCCGTAACAGGCCGGAATCCGGCAAAACCGCTCGGAGCGTTCAGACCACCCTCCGGCTCCCCGCGCCACTCTATCGCCGGGCCAAAAGCTTTATCGAAAAGGGAGCTTCCCGCAGCGTGAATGATTTCATCGTTCGCGCCCTGGCCGCCTACGTTCATGCTATGGAACGCAAGGCTATCGATGATGCGTTTCTGCCCATGCGCGATGATTCCGAGTATCGCCGCGAGACGCTCAAAATCGATGAGGAATTCACCGCAAGCGACGCCGAAACTTTGCCTCTGGCAGAGCGCGACTTGGTTGACTGGTAGATGCTTCGCGGAGAAATCTATCTCGCGAATCTCAACCCCATTTCGGGTTCGGAGCAGGGCGGGACTCGTCCAGTATTGATCGTAAGCCGCAACGCCTTGAATGCTAACGCTCCCATCGTTGTGGTCGTGCCGCTAACCAGCCGCGAGAATAAGAAACGTCTGTATCCCACCCACGTCGAGTTGCAGGCTGCGGATAGCGGGTTGGCAAAGGGCTCGGTGGTTCTTTGCGAGCAGTTGCGGGCCATTGCTAAATCACGCCTTATAAAAAGAATCGGCGTATTGTCCGCACAAAAAATGAACGTGGTGGGCGATACGTTGAAAATCACTCTGGATTTGTAGCCGGAGCCTTCGCAGACGCAATCATTCCCAAATGACAGGATCGCCGAGGCGGAGGACTTTGCCGGCCTCGATTGAGGGGACGCGGGTGTTCGTCGCCAGCCGATAGTAGTGATCGAAGCGCCCCACGGGAGACCAGGCGGGAAGTTCGGCTTCGCGCAATTCGGTGAAACGCTTCTGGAAGCCTATAGTGTCGGCGCCGGTGTGCGCGTCGCGGGCCGGGACGGGGCAGCGCTCGCAGGGATTGCTGCCTTCAAAATTCACGTCGTCGATGCGGAAGCGCAACATGCCACGGGGATCGTCAGGAAAGAGTTGGTCTTCCCAGAACGCCGGGACGCCATCGATTTCCAGACTGGTGCGAAAACGCAGGCGAATTTCGTCGCAGGGCAAATGGAACCAATTGGCCACGGTCTCCAGACTCGCCGTGGAAACAATCGTGGGACCGGTGGCTTCCACATCATCGGGAAAACCTTCTGGGGAATAGTGCACGATAATTTGCTGCTCGAAGAACGTGCTGAACCAGTGCGCGGCGCGTTCGGTGTCGGTGGGGAATGCGAAGTCCGTGGCGGGTATCTCACGGCTATCGCCCGGAACGGACAGTATTACGCGACTCAGGTCTGGCGCGTAGTTGGCGCGGATAAGATGCAATGCCGCGGCGCGTTTCGCGTTCACTTTCTTGCCGTCGATGGAAAATAAGGCCCAGGCGCGATCGTGCTGGAGTCCGCCATTCGGCCCGATGCGCGTTTCCGAAACTTCCACGGGATCCAGCGACTTGATGGGATGAATGCGAATGCGCGCGAGTCGAGGTTGTGGAGCGGTGGTCACGGAAATATTTTAGCGTGATTGCCGTTGACCGCGGCGCCCTTGTTATAGATGTGACGAAACTGGCGCTCCGGCCACTCCAGCGTTTATTTGGCGCGCATCAACAGCAGCACGCCACCCACAATGCACAGCAGTTCGGCGACGATCGCCACCACGACCGAAAGCAGAAATCTCGGATGCGCCATATCCGAGAAATGCATGGTCACCAGGTGATGGAGGACGTGCAGGTGCGCCAGCGCGGTGTACAGCACACCGATTCCACAAATGACCGGAAGAGCGCGCTTCATATAGGTGGCCATGTACGAATTTCGCTGAAGATCATGACAAACCTCCTGGAAAGAAGAGTTTAGTAGGGAACACGAGGATAGGGAATGAAGATTCAGCGAGTTCCAAAATGGGAATCTAAAAATATTTTAGCGAATTGGAAAGATTTTGCTTGACAACAATTGAGGATGTGGTACACTAGCTCTCGTAAAGAACCACGCCTCGGCCAAAGCCGGGGCGTTTTGCTTTTCCGGCCTGGAATTGTGGCTTCCCGGCGCCAGAGCAAGGGCGGGCAAATTATTTTTGCGGCTTATGAAGATTTCCCTTGACAACAATTGAAGATGTGATATACTTTCTCTCGTAAAGAACTACGCCTCGGCCAACTGCCGGGGCGTTCTGCTTTAATGCCGACTTTTTCCCGCAGAGGAAGGGCTACTGCAGCAACCACGATCGGAACACTTCCGATACCGCCGCTTCCGGCCAAACGCACTCTTAACTGAATAAATTCAATCGTTCCGCCACCTTACGCGCACTGGTGTGTCTGCAGGTTCCGCACGAACGGCGGTAATCGACTGCGACCCGGCTTTAGATTCTCGAAAGGAACTTACCTATGCCTATCTATGAAAATATTGCATTGCCGTATTCGATCGCGCCAGGGGAGTCGGCGACCCCGATCGTCTCCACGGATAACGTTCAGGGAGGGCTTCCGTTCAAGAGCGAACGGGTGGCCTTGGTGCGCGGACTAAACACCACGCCGCAGCATCTGTCTGCCGAGCTGCAGTTTTCTGGCACCCCCGGCGCGTACACATGGCAAATCGAGACCGCCGACACCGACATAGACGCCAACTACACGCTATCGGGATCCGCGGTGACCACTTCTTTGCCGCGCATCGAAGTCTCCAACATTTCGGCGAACTTCGCGCGGATCCGAGTAGTGACTCTGACGAACGCCGTGACCGTGACCGGCAAACTGACGGCGTAATAGAAAACATGGTCCAGGTAAGCTACGCAACTAATCCCGCACCAGCAACGTCCTGAACGCAACAAGGGAGAATAACGATGCAGAACATTTTTTCGAGTAGTTTGGGAAGGCTAGCTGCGGTGGCCACCGCGTTCGCGTTGGCTACCGCCTTCCCGTCCGTCACCGGGGCGACGCCCGGCCAGCACACGCTGACGGTCACCTTTAATTACGACTTCACCACCGACAACGCCTGTAGCGCCACGGTCACAAAATCCTGCTTGCAGCAATTTAATATCTACGACGTGACCACCGGAACGCCGGTGAAATTGTTTTCCGTGCCGGCGCCCGCGGGGGCCACGACGGCGGTAACCGGAATCACTGGCACGAGTGCTCTATTGCCGATCAAATCCGGAGTACACACCTTCGGGGCCACCGCGCAAATGGCCGACGGCACGGAGTCCAGCCCAAACGCATCTACTGCTACTGCCACGGTTCCCCCGGGTTCACCTGCCAGCTTTAGCATCACGGTGAACTAGGCGGAATCGTTTCTGCGTTCAACGGCGGTAGCAGGCTTCACTGTAGCGCCGGCTTCCAGCCGGCGTTTTTGTGTCTCGGCGTTTTTTGTCGCGCAACGACCAGCCAGCGTTCTGTTTCTCCGCGTTTTTTGTCGCGCAACAACCCGCCGGCAAGATGCCGGCGCTACGCAAAACAATCGACGGATCACGCAAATGAAAAAGTGTCTGGCATTTTCGGCTTTGGTCGGATCGCGCGACGCGTGGCGCGCTTGTTCGCGCCGCGCCGTTCCCGGCTCCAGATTCTGCGGCCGGCACACGGAAGTGATCGCCGGAATCATGCTCGGGCTCTGCGTAAACGGACATCTGGAAAAGCGCGACGAACCCGTGGCGAAGAAGCCCGCGGCGGCGCCCGCCAGAGAATATATCCAGGTTCCACGAGAAGGACGACATGGCTACCAGCAATCGCATGACACAGGACCACAAACCACTGATCGGAAATAGTTGCGTCGGACGGCGCGCGCCTTCCCGAGGGAAGGAAACGGTGGTGATCGATCCCGCCGACTGTTTATCCGAACAAAAAGTTCGAGCGCGAGCTGCGTCTGACGATGCGCACGTAGCCTCCTCGGGAGCCTCCGCTACCGCTGCAGTTCCCCCTGCGGCCAGCCCGGACCGTGGCGCTTACGCTGACGCGGCTCGCGTCTCGAACGGGGAAGTAACCGCGCTCAGTGCGCCGAAGCCTCGCAAGAGGCGAGGCGCACAGGCCGAAGCGGAAGCCAAGGCGGAGCGCAAAACTGAATCCAAGAAATCCGCCAAGGATGCGAAGCAACACGACGACGACCTCCCACCGGGCATCGGCCCCTTGCCGGACGACGTTATAGCCTTCACCGAAGCGCTCCACACCCAAGTCGACTTTCTGGCGGTAGGGAACAAGCTGCTGCGCTCCCCCGACGAACGCATCGTAAAAGGCGTTTGGGAAAATATGCTGGAGCTGCGCTACGGCAAAGAAGTCCCTCCGGAGGAAAGCGCCCGCCGCATAGTGATCGATATGGAGAGACCGAATCACGATCCGCTGCCAACCCAATAGTTAGCAACGCAAACGACAGAAAATTGTCATCCCGAGCGAAGCGAGGGATCCGCTTTCCTAAACGCCTCGCTGACTCGCACCGTTGTTCGCAAATTTGTAGCGGCCGCCTTCTGCTTGCCCCCGCAGGGGGAGGCAGGCGTTTTTGCTGTCTCTGTTTCCCGAGGTAGTTTCACCACTTCTCCGAGCACAAAAAAGGAGCTCCATCGATGACCACGCCGTCCACTCCAATGACCAACACGCGTATCGAATTCATCGGAATGATCGTAGAAATTTCCGGCATCGCCGCGGTAGTCGGCGGACTGGTACTCAGCCTGCATCATTGGCCCGCCGCGGCCGCCCTGATCGGTGGCGGCGTGGCCTACTACATCGGCAAGAAACTCCGCACGATGTAGTCAGGTAGCACCGGCATTCCTGCCTGTGCGCGATCGCAAAACTGTCATGGCTCATAACGCAGAAGCAATAAAAACGAACGCAGCCAATCGCGTCGATGCTACCAACCTCAAACATCAGCCACCACTATCGCGGCTTCCCCCGGCAGAAGCAGTTTCACTTGTCGAAAGCCAAATATCGCCTATTCGGGGGCGCGGCAGGACCTGGGAAAACCAAAGCATTACTATGGGAAGCGATTGCGCAGGCGCTCGAAACCGACGGCAGCGACACACTGCTGCTGCGCCGCACATATCCTGAGTTGGAAGCCTCGCTGCTCATGCAATTTCGCCGAGACGTGCCGCGTTCTTTTTACGCGAGCTATAACCAAGCGAAGCATCTGGTCACCTGGCTGAATGGCTCGACCACTCGTTTTGGCTACTGCCGCAACGAAAACGACGTCTATCAGTATCAAGGTGCCGAATTCAAATTCATCGGTGTCGATGAGCTGACGCACTTCACGCTGAAACAGTGGCAGTTTCTGACGTCGCGAAATCGCTGTCCTGTGCGCGGAAGCCGCTGCTGCATGGCCGGCGCAACCAATCCCGGCAACATCGGACACGCCTGGGTGAAAGCGCTATGGGTCGATCACCTTCCGCCCGCTGGATACGACAGGCCGGAACTGTACGACGCCGGCGACTACGATTTTATTCGCGCGCGCTTGGACGACAATCCGATTTACGCCAACGACGTCGAGTATCGCCGCACGTTGAACGTATTACCCGAACACTTGCGCCGCGCTTTTCTCGACGGCGACTGGAACGTCTTCGCCGGGCAATATTTCGATGTGTTCGATATTGGCCGGCACACCGCGCGCCCGGAAGAATTTCGCCTGGAGCCCTGGTATCCCCGCTGGATTTCCGTGGACTGGGGCTTTCAGCATCCCAGCGCGGTCTACTGGCACTGCGCCATTCCCGAGTGGGGTGCGCCGGGCACGCCGCAAATGTTTCAGTCGTCCGCGGTAAGCGGTGCGAACTTCGCGCCCGGCGCCACTCCGCAAGGAGCAGCACCGGACACGGAGCACGGTTCACGGAGCACAGGCCACGGCTGGCGCATCGTCACTTATCGCGAATTTGTGCAGAGCGGACTCTCCCCGCGCATGCTCGGCCAAGCCATCGCCGAACGCAGCGGCCGCGAAAATATCAGCGAAGTGTTTTTATCGCCGGATGCTTTCGCGCATCGCACCGCGGAAGCCTCCATCGCCGAACAACTCGGTGAAATATTTACAGTGAACGGTTTGCCGCGACCCGCGCCGGCGGACGACGACCGCATTGGCGGCTGGCAATTGATGTACCAGTTGCTCGAGTCGGAATCCTGGGTGATCGCCGACACTTGCCCGAAATTGATTGAGTGTTTGCCGCACCTGGTCCGCGACGAGCGCCGCAGCGAAGATATTCGCAAGGTGGATGGCGACGATCCCGCCGATGCCGCGCGGTACGGTTTGGTCTCCGGCGGAAGATTCGCTGGTGTTGGGGCGGGCTTGGCCCCGTCCAGGGCGGGACAATCCCCGCCCAATCCTTCGGGCCCCTTCGGTGATTTGACCGGTAATCCGTTCGGCAATCTGCGCGGCGGCCCAGCCGGTAATTTTCCCGGCGGCTCTTTTGCAAATGCGCGCGCACCGTTCTCCGGAACGGCCACGCCGCGTTTCGTACACGGCATGCCCCTCGGCGAACAGATCGTGCGTCAAGTCAGCGCGACGGATCCTACGTCGCAGGCCATCCATTACCAACGCCTCGAAGCGGAAGCGCGCAAACAGCTCCGCCCCAAGCGTTTCTTCGGCCGGCGGTAGTGATTCGTTTCTAAGTAGCACAGGCATTCTTGCCTGTGCCCGGTTGCAGCGGTAATCACAACCCACGACGCGAGTAGCAATAACGATATGGAGTGCGGCGGCTTGACGCCCCTTTGCGGATTCGGGCGCGGGCAGCACCCCAAAAGCGGCGTCAAGCCGCCGCACTCCAAAGAAGACCTTCGTGGCACAGGCAAGTGTGCCTGTGCTATCCGAGAAAATTTAAATCGGAGCGTCAGGGTCGAACGAACGACGAATCAGGGCGCAGACTTGTCGCATCCGCCGCTCTGAAAACGGGCGTGGCTGTCTTTCAATGAGATCACTCTTCGCCAGAGTAGTAATGAAGTGGCCCCGCAGGCACGACGGGCCCGGCAATCCGGTTTCACCAGGCTGGAGAACCAGCGTAGTCGGGCTTTCCACGATGCGCGATGCGAACGGCACCGTAAGTATCGTGAACGCCTTGTCGCTTTGATTGCGGTGGTTCAGGGAAACGATCAATACCCAGTGTCGCTGCCGGGTTCCACCGAGATAGGCGGTCCAGATCTCTCCTCGCAGAGGCTTGGCGAGTCGTGGCAAAAGTTCATTCGGCATCGGGGTCGACCCGCGAAGTGCCCCGAGCGACGGCCATTTCCAGTTGCTGCTCGTCGCGGAGCGCCTTGCCAGACAGCGAATTGTAGAAGGCCGCCGTTGCCTCGTCGAGTCTCTTGCGATTTTCTGCTCGCCGGGCAACCGAGATCGCACGATCCACCGCTTCGGAAAGATTTAGCGCCGCACCTCTCTGGATCAGGGATTCCAGAAAAGCGCGGTTTTCTGGAGCAATGGTGGTGGAGATTTTGGGGCGGCGGCTGCGAGCTGGCATCGGAGAATTCCTCAATCGCAACAGTATACCAAGTTATGGGACAAATGTCCGACTAATTGTCAGTCGTATCGGGCGACACCGAAGAACTGAGCTTGGCAACAAGGCAACTATGAAGGACTTCTTGCAACGACTCTTCGCGAGCGGCTATGTGGGGATGATGGAAGCAGAACTGGTGCGCCTGCGGGCAGAGAATCGCGCACTGACCAATTCTTTGCTCGGCACTGCCGGATTTCCTCCGGTGGATTTTCCGCCGGAAACATCAAAGCCGGTGGCGCTCACGCGTCTACGCAAACGCTCCTGGCCACAAGTACAAGCGCGGCGCGAATCGGAAGCCGCGCGGGATATAGAGGCAATTCGGGATCGCTGAAACTATGCCACACAACAAAAAGGCGACTCAACTTCGAGTCGCCTTGACACGCGTACTGGACGCGGCCGAGAACCGTTCCCAGTATACGCCCTGTGAACGCTACGGCAACAATTTCTCCCGCGAAAGTAACGTGCGGGGAGTGGGAGACTCGAACTCCTAGGGCTGCAGGCAGCCTTCCACGGTTCTCAGCCACGTCCAGTACCCCCACTGGGAGCACTCCCCCGAAACGCGGCCAAGCGGGGGAGACCTTACCATAATTATCCATGCGTACACAACGCATGAGTAAAGTTAGCGAGACTTGAATGCACCTGTATTCCACAGTTGAGAATTCCGCGGCGTCGCCCGGATCAGTAGCCCCGGCGGACGGGAACTACGGCACCGGCGCGAAGTTTGCCGCCGGCAATACTGTCGATGCTCTGGACGCCCTCGTTCTCGGTCCCAACAACGAGCGGCTCGATGACTTGAAGCCGGAACTGGTCAACGCGCTGCGCGAACTGGTCCGGCAATATCGCGCCGAAGGTGTTACCGCGCGCCGTCACGAAATTCGCCGCATCCGCCAGGCGCGCCTTTTCTGGCAGGGTTTGCAATATGCCTGGTGGAATCCCAACGACATGAACTGGCATTTGCCGTACGAATCGCGCTCCACTGACGATCGCCAGCTCGAGGAGATGCCACGCTATCAGTTCGTCACCAATTTTTACCAGGGTTTCGGCTTTCCTTCGTGGCAGTGCTCTCGCAGGACGTCCCGAGCGTGCGCTTTTATCCCCAGTCCGCGCAGTCGCTGGAAGATATTTCTACCGCCCGTGCGGCCAGCGATGTGGCCGATTTGATCGAGCAGAATAATCAGGTGGAGAAATTACTCACCGCCATCGGATATTTTCTGTGGACCGATGGCAAGCTCGGCGCCTACGTGCGCTACGTCGCCGACGCGCAGCGCTTTGGCTCCCATGAAGAAACCTTGCTAGCGGCGATCGAGATTCCCCTCGGCCCCGACAAATATGTTTGCCCGGGATGCGGAAAAGAAACGCCAGCGCTAGACCCGGTGTCCGGAGATATCGGAAGCGAAGTGACCCGTGATCCGTGGCCCGTGTCCCGTGAAAACCAAGTAGCCAACAGCCAACAAGCCTTTAACAATTATTCGGACTCATCGAATGATGACAACGGCACCGCCGCACCATCCAACGCCCAAGGTAACGCCAATCTCATCCCAAACGCTTTTTTCACGGGACACGGATCACGGGTCACCACAGCTCACGAAACCGCCAACCCGCAAGTAGGGGCACGGCAGGCCGTGCCCGCATCCGAAGCGCCCGCCTCCGAACCGCCAACGTGTTCCGGTTGTGGTGCGCAACTTGCTGCCGAAAATATAAAGAAAGCCGAACGCGTCACCGTCCCACGCGTCGTCGGCACCCGCCGCGTGCCCAACGGCCAGGAAGAAATCACCATCGCCGGCGGCCTCGAACTGAACACGCCCGTCTGGGCCAACGAGATGCACGAATTTCCATATCTCCAGTGGCAGACCGAAGTACATCGCGCGAAATTGAAAGCTACCTATCCGCACGCTGCGAACAAAATCGAATCCTCGCCGTCGCAAGGTTCGGAAGACGTGTACGCGCGCGTTTCGCGGCTAAGCGTCGAGCAAGGTTTGCCCAGCATACATCCCGGCGACGCGCTGATGAACTTGATTACCTTCGATCGCACCTGGCTGCGGCCCTGGGCGTTCTATTCCGTGGAAGATGAAACCGTGCGCGGCGAACTCCTCGCGCTATTTCCCGATGGCTGCTACGTGGGATTCGCCGGCGACGTCTACTGCGAAGCGCGCAACGAATCGATGGACGATCACTGGCGCGTGCTGCACGCCCTTCCCGGCGACGGACAAAATCGCCCCAGCGTTGGCGATTCGCTGGTGCAAGTGCAGGAGCGCTACAACGTGCTCAGCAACATGCAGGCGGAGACGTACGAGTACGGCATTCCACCGATCTACGCCGACCCGCAAGTTTTGGATTTCGACGCGATCGCCAATCAAACCGCCGAACCCGCCGCGCATTTTCCCGCGCGGGCGCGCCCTGGCCAACCGCTCTCTGCAGGATTTTTTCAGCCGGCTCCGGCTCGCGTGCCGCCAGACATGATCGAGCACCAACAGGATTTGATTGGTCCCATCGCCCAATTCCTCACCGGACTTTTTCCGGCCGTCTTCGGCGGCAACATGGAAGACGTAAAGACCGCGTCCGGCTACGCGCTGGCCCGCGATCAAGCCCTAGGCCGCCTGGGTTTAGTCTGGCGTCGCATGAAGCAGTTTTATGCCGACGTAATTTTTCTGGGCGTGGAATGCTTCCGCGACAATCGCCCGCAGGACGTAGAAATCCCGCTGCTCGGTCCGGACGGCGTCCTCGACGCGCGCGTAATTCGTACCGCGGACCTCAAAGGCAACATCTGCGTCCATCCCGAAGCCGACGAAACTTTCCCGCGACTGAAATCGCAACAACGCGGCGTCCTGCAACAACTGTTCGGACTGAAAGATCCGCTAATCCAGGAAGCTCTCACCGAGCCCGCCAATATCGGCTACATCAAAAATGTTCTCGGCCTCAGCGAACTGGTAGTCCCCGGCGAAGATTCGCGCAACAAGCAGTTGCGCGAAATCCAACGCCTGCTCGCCAGCGCGCCTATCTTGGTTGAGGTGCCAATGCACCCGCACGCCGCAGCAACCATGGCGCCTGGCGATCTGCTGACGCCACACGCCACCTCACATGCAACCCCTCACGGAACCTCGCGCGCAACCTCACACGCATCGTTGCACGCAACGTCGCACGCATCGCCGTACGCATCGGGCGCGCATCCATCGCACGGCTCCGTAGCGCCGGCGGCATCCAGTTCCGGCGACGGCAATGCGGCTGCGCAAACAACGGACGGCGCCCTAAAGGGCGCCGTCACAAATTCCGCAACGAATTCCGCCGCCACGGAACACGGATCACGGATCACGGACCACGCCACGCACATGCACACGCTGGTCCTGCCATCCGTCCCCGTCGACCAACTACTCGACGACCACGCCGTAGAATTCGAGGAGTGCAAGCGCTGGGCCAACTCCGAAGCCGGCCAAGCCGCGCACATGACCAATCCCGCGGGCTTCTCCAACGTGCGCGCCCACGCCGAAGCCCACCTCCGCGCCATGAGCATCGCAGCAGCACCACCGCCAAGCAACGCACCGCCACAATAATCATGCGCGGCGTTAATCCGTAAGCATTTCCTGTGGCGCAGGGCGACTGGGGTTGAGCCCTGCGGTTTTTCCGCGCCTCGGTTTTCCAAGGGCTGCAAATCTTTCGGCGCTACGTCTTCTCGCGCGCCATCAATCGCACAAGCCGCAGGGCTCCGCCCTGCGCTACAGGAAACCACGCGCCTCCAATTGGGCGGTGCTAGTCCGTCAGCTGCAGAATTTTCTTGGCGATATAAAAATAGGTTCCCTGAGGATTGCGTTCTCGCTTCACGATTCCGGCTTTCGCCAGTTTGTCTAAATTGTTTTTCGCAGTTGGGTACGCCACACCGCCCAGCACTGCTTGCGCATGCCGAACGGTCATGAGCGGCTGGGTGAAAAGCTGATCCACTAATTTCAAGCTCAGCGCCGGGGCATGCACATCCTGCATCTTGGCTCGATACTCCTGCCACAGCCGGAGCAATTTGGTGCAGCGTTGCGCCGCGTCGGCGGATTGCTCCGCCACGCCACGCAGGAAAAAACGGATCCACTCCAGCCAGGCATTCTCCTGGCTCACGCGGAGTAACAAGTTCGCGTAATCCTTGGAGTGCCGCTCAAAATACGCGCTGAGATACAACAAAGGCTGCGGCAACAACTCGCGCTCCGAGAGCAGCAGGGAAATCAGCAAACGCCCCACGCGCCCGTTGCCATCTTCAAATGGGTGAATAGCCTCAAATTGGTAATGAATCAACGCCAGTTGCACCAGGGCCGGCATCTCGGAAGGCTCATGGACAAACTTTTCGAGCTCTCCCAGGCTGTCATGCATCGCGGGCACCGGCGGCGGCACGTAGCGCGCATCCTCGATCGGTGAATTCCACGGACCGATCCAGTTTTGCACCTTACGGAAGTCGCCAGGTTGCCGATCGCTGCCGCGCACGCCCTTCAGCAATTGTGCGTGGAGCTCGCGAATCAGCCGCAGCGAGACGGGAAGTTTTTTCACCCGTTCAAGGCCGTGCTTCAGCGCCAGAATATAGTTGCTAACTTCGCGCACATCCGGTTTTTCCGGCGGCTGGTTGGGATCAAGTTGGAAATCGACCACCTCTCGCGCGCTGGCGATGGTTCCTTCGATTTTGCTGGAAAGAATCGCCTCGCGCCGCAGAAACGGTTCGATCAGCAAATGCGGGTTCGGCAGCATCTGTCCGGCGCCCGCGAGCATGCCAAGTGAGCGATCCGCCACTGAGAGCAGGGAGACTGTTTCCATGTCCAGGGCCAGACGCGGGGGCAGCGCGTTGGGCCGGAAGCACATATTTCCACCCAAAGAGCCGATCAATCGTCCTGGCGCATCTGCTTTAAAATCAGTGGCTTTCATGGCTCGATTAACGCCAACTATAACGCCTGGCCCTTTCATTAACGTTTTTACTTAAAAACTATAATACAGGATTTGGCTCGCCAGGTAGCGGTAAAAAGAACGAATGTTTCCGAGGTAGCAGCAACGCCCGCTGAGTTCCGCGTACTCAAGCTAACTAAACTATCGAAATTCCTTACTTAATTCTACGGCGCCTCACTTAAATAACCCGAATACGGAAGGTCCTAGCTTTATGGCAACGCAAGTCATGTCCGCACCTTCAGCCAACGGCACCGCTTCGTCCGGCGATCTTTTCGCGCTGACCGACGAACAGATTCTGCAGATTGAGCCGGACGCTGCGCAAGATGTTGAAGTCTTCGGCGGCGAGCGCACCGATACGCATGACCCGTTACGCGAAGATTTAGACCTGCTGTCACCTGCGAAAAACACGGCAACGAATACCGAAGGCAATGGTCAAATCCGTGCGCCACAAGTCGAGCCGGACACGAAAGTCGCCGCCGCAACCGCAAACTCACAACTCTCCCCCGCAACCGTTGACTCGTTAGGCGCGGCGCCGGCGTGGTTAGCCGAACGCATGAACGATTCGCAGAATGGCGCGGAAGCTCGCGCATTGTGGGATGACGTACAAACCGCCCGGCAAGAAGCCTCAGCCTTCCGCGAAGTGTTCGCCAAACCAGAAGACGCCCGCGCCGCAGCCGAGCGCGCCAAAACGCTGGATGATTTTGACCGCGCGTACTTCGGCATGACCGGAAGCGCCCCGGAACAACTGAGCGCTTCGCGCGCCGAACTCGCCAACAAAATGCTGCACGAAGATCCCGCCGCCTTCCGCGAAATGGTCTTCGCCGGCCTGCGCGCACTGGAAAACGCCAGCAAGCAGGGAACTACCACAGCCGCCGAATCCGTAACCGCTTCTGTAGCGCCGCCCTTCAGTTTACCCAGAGGAACGAAGGGGGCGGCATCTTCTACCGCAGCATTCCCGGCCGCAACCACTGCGCATCCGCAAGCACCGGGCACGGCAGTCTCTGCATCGCCGACGCACACGGCAGCGGCAAGCGAAACGCAGCACCAAGCCGCCCAGCAGCCGCAAAAGCACCAATCCGCGCAGGAAACACGTCAGGCACAGGAAGCGCGTGTGGCCGCCTACGCGGCGTTTGAACGCGCCACGAACGCGGACTTGGAACGCGGCGTCGGCGGCGCAATAGATCGCTCGTTGCAAACAGCTCTGCCAAACGCCAGCCGCTCGGAAAATGGCGCGGCCTTAAAAGAAAGATTGTCCGCGGCAATTCGCGTGGACGTAGAGAAATCCCTGCAGAGCGATCGCGCGCTGAGCGAACAAGTCGCCCACATTTTGTCCGGCCAACGTCTCGACGACGCGGCTCGCGCGCAAGTGGTGCGCTTGATCGGCGAGCGCGCCCAGCAACTGGTCCCCGGCGCGGCGCGCAAAGTGCTCGCCGACTGGACGCAGACCACGCTGGCCACGCATAGTTCACGCGCAGAAAGTGTTACCGCGCAGCGCGCCAGCAGTAACACCAACGTCAGTACCGCCGGGCGACAGAAACCAGCTCAAACCGCCGACCGCAGCGCGCCAGTCAATCGCAACACTTCGCGCAAGATCGATTACCGCCGCGTCAGCGACAACGACATCCTCGATTTCTGATCTGGCATCAACACGCAGTTTATGGAGTGCGGCGGTTTATCCTGAGCGCCCCGCGCGAAGGGCTTGGCGCCGCTTTCGCTTTTGCCGTGGCGCTGCTTACACCGTAAAAGCGGCATCAAGCCGCCGCACTCCAAAGGGCGTTCAGTAGCACAGACTTCAGTCTGTGTGCGGTTGCAACAACACCAAGAGCCTACGCCGTAGCACCGCCACCAAAACCACACAGACTGAAGTCTGTGCCACGTAGATCTTTCACCGCCCCGGGAAACAAAAAGTTTCAGACTCGCATTCATCCAACGAACTAAGGAGAGAACCACATGCCAGCACAAGCAAACGCGAATGTCATCGCGTTGCAGCTCGAAAAGGTACGCGACAAAGTGCCCCTGCTTTACGAGCGCGACGACATTTTACTCACCATGATCCAGCAGCGCGGCGACGTCGAGAAAGTTTCCAGCCGCAACATGCGCCTGCCCCTGCAGGTAAATCCCGGCGGCAAAGCCGGCAGCTACAACGCGGACGGCGGCGATCTCGGCCGCGGCTCCGGCACGGCCTATGACGTCGCGCAGGTCTCGCCGATTTTCTTCCGCTTCGCGATCGAAATCACCAAGCTCGTGGAGTACGCCACCACCGGCCGCGAACGCGCCATCGAAAATGCCGCCAAGCGCGAAGTGGCTCAAGGGCATGAAACAGTTCCGCGCGTTCCTGGACAAGCTGATGCAGACCGCCGGCAACGGCGTGCTCGGCACCATCAACAACGTCGGCGGCACCACCTTCACCATGTCCGTGCCCAGCGGCGCAGCGCTCGTCTATCCCGGCCAGGTCATCCAGATTTACGACACCACGCTGACCACCAACCGCAACGTCGCCGCCGGCGTCACCACCACGGTGCTCACCGCCGATCCCATCACCACGCAAACCATCACGGTGGACAACGTTCCCACCGGCACGATCGCCACCGACGTGATCGTCCACGATGGCCTCAGCGGCGCGCAGCCCGTCTCGCTGTTCGGCATCAAGTATCACCAGAACAACGCGACCACCGGCACGTGGCTCAACCTCAATCGCGCCACGTATCCCGGTGCAGCTCGCGACTCCGCGCGTGAACGCCGGCAACGCCGCGCTGACGCCCAGCAACGTGCGCCTGGCCATCAACAAAGTCCGCAAATCGCTCGGCATCAATCATCTCGGCAAATTAATTGCCTACATGGCCGTCGAGCAGGAACACGCCTGGGAAAATCTCGGCATCACCGTCAGCCAGATCATCAAGGAAGGCGGAGATAAATCCGGCAACGATCTGGATCTGCTCTTCAGCGGTCGCAAAACCATGAGCGGCATCCCGATCAAAGCCAGCGTCAACGCCGACCAGACCCGCGTGGATTTTCTCGATCTCTCCCACTGGGGCCGCGCCGTGCTCAAAGACATCGACTTCTACGAAGTCAATGGCAACACGGTGTTCCCGATTTACGGCGCCAGCGGCGGCCTCGCCGCGAGCTACATCTTTTACTTCGACACCGCGTTCCAGGTGTGGGATGACTCGCCGCGTACCGGCGCGTACATCGACACGCTGGCGCGCCCAACGGGTTACTAGTCTTCACCGTAGCGCCGCAACACCAACCCCGCAGCACTCCGCGCAACAACCACCATGGCACCGCAGCGTCACTGCAGCAGCACTGCAGCAGCATGCAACGTCACCGCAGCGTCATGCAGTGGCACTGCGGTGGGCCCCCGCACGTGCGTTGTCAGGACACGGCTCGCGCCGTGTCCTGACAATCGCACCACGCGTCGCCCGTTGTAGGGGCACGGCATGCCGTGTCCGTCCGGCTGCATCGCGTTTTTCCTGGGAACGCCAATCTCCCGATTGGCGTTTTTTTTTTTGGCCTTTTTTTCTTTCTTTTTGACAATGCCCCGATACGTCGGACTATTGCTGGAAAACCTAAACCCGCCAATCGGGAGATTGGCGTTCCCGGGAAAAACCACCGCATGCAGCGTCATTGCTTACATGGGTAAAAACAAATCAGCGCGTCAAGGTACCCGCCGGGCCAACGCCGGGGAAATTTTCAACACCGCGGGCACGGCATGCCGTGCCCCTACCTCTGCGCGAACCGTGGCGAGACGCAACACACGCGGCGTGCAACGGCGCGCACAACGCACGCCGTGCGCGCCACGCCGCGCATCACCATCCTTCGCGAAACGCATGAGACGCCCGAGCTTGTGGCGCAACGCCTCGCAGCAAGCCGGCGGAATAAACCGCTATGGCGAAACAAATTACCGCGCCGTTTGGGGCTGGAACCGCCTTGCCTGGATCGGTGGAAAATTTGAAGACCGCGACCAGCGCGGGGATCTGCTACGCGAAGTAGTCGAACTTCGCCGCGAACCAAAATACCCAGCCGTAAATCGCTGGCACATCGAACGCTGGATGCCGCCCGAATCCTACGGTTCACCCAGGCAGTGGTACGCGCAAACAGTAGAACGCGAAAATGGCGTCAGCATTCCCGCGCTAGGCCCATACCCCTATCGCGGCGACTACGAACACTGCTTCACGCTGCAAACACCCAGCGGCGCTTTCGTGCAACTAACCGCCGCCGCAGCCGAACACATCGCCCATGTCATCGAATTCTCGCGCAAAATCAAATCGCGCAAAAGGGAAGCGCGCAGTAACCGATCGCCACGCCCATGAAGAAAACAACTACGACCAATACGCCTACGACGTCCTAGACGACGCCGTCCCAGCGTTCCACCATCAACCCTTCGTAACGGTGGCGTGATTTTGTAGTGACCGCCTTCCGAGGCGGTCGCCTTTTGTGGCACAGGAACTCCTTGCCTGTGCGCGGTTGCAAACGCGATCAGCACCTATCCGCAGCAGCACCACCCTTGGAGTGCAGCGGCTTGACGCCGCTTTACGGTGCAGCCATCGCCATAATAAAAATCAAAGCGGCGTCAAGCCGCCGCACTCCAAAACTGGTTTTAGTAGCACAGGTTTACGCCCGTCAGGGCGCATTCCTGCGTGTGCCCGATTAAAAACCTCACCGGCGCTTACGCGTCCGTAGATCACCGCCGCCCAGCCGCGAGCTAAAAAACCGCACAGGCAAGAGTGCCTGTGCCACAAAACCAAAAAAACCATGCGCCTAACCCACACAGAAATCTGGATAAAAGGCGTCCTAGCCGCAGCCATCAGCGGAGCCGCAGGCGGCGTCTAACCGGTTTCGCCGCACTAGGCATCGACCCGCAACATTTCAATCTGCAAACGGGCATCACCGCGACGTTGCACATCGGCGAAGCCGCAGCCCTATCAACGCCGTAATCGGCGTAGCCGCCTATTTGCAGAAATCTCCGCTGCCCGAATGAGCGGAGCAAATACCTGTAGCGCAGGGCGCTTGAGTCTGAGCCCTGCGGTCTTTGACTAAGGTTTTGCATCCTGTCGGCGGTTATGTTTTCGTCATTTTAATCTTGTTTCGTGATTTGTCTCAGCTTTGCGATCTTGCGCCATAGCCAAAAATCCGCAGGGCTCAACCCCAATCGCCCTGCGCTACAGCGTACGCAAATTTCGTAGGGGCACGGCATGCCGTGCCCATCTTGCTTTAGCGAGGACCATATGCCAGTAGTCGGCTCCAGCGCCTACAACACCGCCGGCCAGATCACTTCGCTGGTCCGCTCGCTGCTCAACGACGCCGCAGGCAATCTCTTCACCGACACGGTCCTGCTGCCGTACGCCAACTCCGCGTATCGCAAGTTGCAGCGCGCCATAGGCAACGCCGGCGGCGGCGGATTTATCCAGGACGACACGCTGCTGGTAGTCACCGCCGTAACCCAAACCGACACCAGCCTGCAAGTTTCCATCACCGACGCCACCGCGCCACCCAATCAATTACCCACGGATCTGCTAGTCCCGGTAAAAATCTGGGAACGTCCCAATCTCTCCACCGACGATTTCGCGGAAATGGTCGACCTCTCGCAGCACGGCGGCCTGCCCTCGCGCATCCAGGACGTAACGCTAAGCGTCTGGGAATGGCGCGCCGACGGAATTTATTTCCTCGGCGCCACGCAAGACACCCAAATCCGTCTGCGCTACCTGAAAGCCTACCCGGATTTCACTGACGCCACGTCGCCAGTCCTGATTCGCAACTCGCAGGAAGCGATCGCCTACGCCACCGCCGCGTTAGCCGGCTGGGCCCGCGGCAGCCCGCTAGCAGAAAAGTGGGATGACGCCGCCAGCGACGCCATCGAAGATCTAGTCACCGCCGCCGTTCGCCGCGAACAACAAAGCCAGCGCCGCCGCCGCCCCTTCAGCTCCCGCAGCGGCTACACCCCGTTCTAGCTCGCGGTTCTCCTGGGAACGCCAATCTCCTGATTGGCGCCTTTTACAACCGCCCGCTGCACAAGAAGGTCCTAGCCGCACGAAAACAGTAGGGGCACGGCATGCCGTGCCCGCGTCCTGGTCAGCGCGACCCTGTAGCGCAGGGCGACAGCTTTTGAGCCCTGCGGCTTTTGACTTTGCTTGATTTGTTGGGGGCACGGCATACCGTGCCCGTCGGTCTCGCATCAGACCGAATCCGCCGAAGCTGCCTTTGCAGGAGCGTCCGCCTGGGCGGACTGCGCCCCATCTCGGCAGGATCAATCCGTCACGAACTCGGAGTTCGCAAACACCAGCCGCCAACACGAAAACTCAACGGCACAAAATCAGGAGGATAAAACGATGTCCATTCAAATCACGCTCTTGCCGCAAAACGAAGACGGCTCCGGCAGCAATCTTTACTACGCCATCGGCACTCTGACGTTTTCCGGAAACTATGTCGTAGGCGGCGACACGCTCGATTTCACCACCATCGCCGACAAACTCCCCAGCACCCAAATCATCCAGGCCTTCGCCGACAGCCAAAACGGCGGCGCCGGCTACTACGTCCCGGTAGCCGGCACCGCCCTCAACAACTGGAAACTAAAAGCCTTCACCGGCGGCGGCACCGAGCTAACCGCCGTCGCCTACTCCACCACGTTCGTAAACGCCGACGTAGTCCAACTAACCATCACCGCCCGCAAGCTTTTGTGAGCTTTCAGCAGATTGTTCACAGCCGCCGGTACGAGAACAGTAGGGGCACGGCATGCCGTGCCCGTCCGGCGTCGGAAAGTACCCAGGAAGTAATAGTCTTAGCTGATTATTTTAGGTTTTTGTGATACGTTCCGTCGCACCGTGGGCTGGCTACTTCTCGCACATATCGGCTTGCCGTTCCTCTTCGGCTTGGTGTTCATAATCATCGTCGCGGCGATTGATCCGCGAACGGCGGGATGGGACTTGCTCGGCGAAGCCGGCCTCGATTTCGCGATTCTCGGTCTCGGCGCTACTGGCTCGGTGTTTGACAATCCCAGAATGGCGCAGGCCTTTCCGGGTGCAAATGCCACGTTGGCTGCGATCTTCGTAATTGCTCTCAACTTACTTTTCGCGGCGCTTATCGTATCGATCCGCGCCTCGATCGTCAGGAGAAGCACACACTTCACGGCCTTTTCCAGTATACTGAGCATGTTTCTCGGCGTTTCTGGCGTAGCCTGTACGGCCGGTGCTCTGGTTTTAGCCTATTCGCATTTGTGAGGAGTCATCCCTGATGATCCTACAATTCATGAAGTTTCTGGCAATTTCGATGGGCAGCGCCGCCGTAGTAACCGCCGCGCTGGTGTTGGTGGCCCCTCCGCTCGCGGCGTTCACCCGTCGACTGATCTACCCAAGCCGCAAATCAGACCAGAAGCTCGTCGCGGCTACGTCCCGCTAGACTGATTTATCGAATCGCGAGGTTGGTTCACAGGCGGCCCTTCACCGGGTCGCCTTTTTTGTTTATCGCAATAAATTTATCGCAACAATGAGGTAGGAGGAGGCCCACTCAGGCTTCAGTCCGTGCGTAATTGCACCTTGCCATCCACATTCGCACGAATTAATTTTCGGAGTGACACGAGATCCGATTGACTCATGCAGCGATTCGGCACATAGGTCGCGCTGTAGCTTGCGGAGCCCAGATAAAAGATTGACCGGCTCTCGACGGCTTGGCTATACAACGACCATTCCACGTCGGCCGCGCCGTGGCGATGCGCGAAATGTATGCCTTGGGTACGAAATTCAACACGAACCAGCCCTCGCATGTTGGCGGATTTCTTGAAGTAAGCCAAATTTCGTAAATACGGAAACAACAATAGCGCAAAAAGAATAAAGACACCGAGAACCGCGATGATCGCGAGTATCGAATTGCCGCCATCGAACGATCGAATGGTTTCGGCTGAAGCCTTGTAGCGATCGTAAAAAATATAGCAAAGCAGGATCGCCGTAATCCATCGCCATGGGTTGCCAACGCTCCATTGAAATGGGGTGTAAACGTCGCTCGGTCGTAATTTGTATTCAACGATTACTTCGGGTGTGAATTCCATCTGGAGTCATCGAATCGATTTTAGTCCCAGTCGAGCGGTTTGATCAGTTCGCCAGGAGAAAAAGGATAGGCAATGATACGATCAAAAAAGGCGATGGGGATTTTCTGGGCATGGCTGATGCTGGCGCTGCACCTCCTACCCGGCGCAGTTGCGCCCGGACGTGCGCAAAGCTCCCGCAAAGACGACATCGTTTTCAACTCTCGCGGCGTCCCGCTCGCCGGAGCTACCGTCCGCATCTGCGCAATGCCCGCCACCGGCCAGCCCTGCGCTCCACTCGCGCAAATTTTCTCGGACTCCGCCCTCACCCAGGCTCTCGCCAATCCCACCACCACCGACGGCATGGGCAACTATTTTTTCTACGCCGCTCCGGGCAACTATGAAATCGAAATCTCCGGTCCGCAGATCACCACCCGGCAGATCCCCGACGTAATTCTGCCGAGCAATCCCTGCCAACCCTTCCTTCAGCGGCACAATCAGCGCGTTCTCCCTGAATCTCAGCGGCAACCTGGCGGTAACCGGAAATACTACGGTCATCGGAAACCTGGCCAGCGGCACGCTCAATCTCTCCAATCAATCCACGCCGCCCGGCGCAGCCAGCAGCGGCACGGTAAATCTCTACACCAAAACCGCCGACAAGCGCCTCTACTACAAAGATGAAACCGGCACCGAAATTGGCCCCATCGCTTCCGGAACCGGCGCGCAGCTCAACGTCGCCAACACCTTCACCGCCGCGCAAAATTTCGACTCTGACTTTCACACCAAAGGGCCAAACCCCTCCTTCGACCTGCAGCGCTTCGGCGGATACGTAGCATCCTCCTTCACGCCGCCAACGATCAGCTGCAACGTCACCGGCGGCAACGCCACGCTCACGTGCTCCGGCGGCGCTAGCGATTTCGTCGTCGGCCACGGCGTCGCGATCGCCACAGCTGGTCCCGCGGCCGCGGTGCAGACTCCCGGCAATGCCATAGGCATCACCAGCATCACCGTGAACAGTAACGTCGCCACGGTGCAAACTTCCAACGCGGTCAGCTTTACCAACGGGTCCAACATTACGATTGCCGGCTCGAGTGACGCGGCGTTCAACGGCACCTTCGCCGTAACCGCGGACACCGGCTACAGCAACTTCACATTTCCCGTCACCCACGCTAACTGCGGACCGTGCACCATCGGCGGAGGCGCGACGGTAGTCGCCGCGATTCCCGGCGCCGTCACTCCCCAGGGGATCCTCAACGGCAGCACTTCGTACAATTACAAAGTTGTGGCCGTGGACTTCAACGGCGGACTCTCCGCCGCCAGCCAGTCTTTCACCACCAGCGTGGGAGCCTCCGCGCTGGGCCTCACCAACATTTCGGTAATCTCCTACGCGCGCATCTCGGGACTCGTACACCTTCACCTGCGCCGCCAATTGCAATCTGCAAAGCGGCGTCCGAAATCAATGTTTTATACGCTGGTTCCGGCGCGCGGGATGCCGCCGTGGAAGGCGCGTTCGTGGTGAACTCCACGCCCAGCGGCACCACCTTCACCATTTTGCAATCCGGGCTGCCGAATTCTTCCGGCTCGGTGACCATCAACGACAACGCTCAGGTAATCGCCAAAAATCTGGTGCAGTGGGTGATGCAGCCGGCGGTAACCATGCAGCACCTCATCTATCGCTGCCTCGCCAGCTGCGGCACCAATACCAATTACACCCTCGCCGGAATTTCTCAGGGCATGGACAGCTCGTTCACCGATTGGGGACTGACCTTCAACGTCGGACAGCTTCCCGCATATCTGCCCGCGAATCCCCCGAGCACCACCACCAACGGAATTTTTTCGTCCACCATCACGGCTATCAACGGCACGCAAGTCACTTTAGCCGCCAGCCCAGCGGCATCGGTCAGCGCGGCCACCGTCCAACATGACAACACTCCCAACGTTCTCGCGGCGTGTACTTCCAGCGCCAACAACGGTCAGGGTGGCACCATTTTCTTTTCGCAACCGGCCGCGCAGGGCGGCGTATACATTTTTAACTCGCCGCTGCAAATGAAGCTTTGCCCCGCATACACCAAGCTGCAACTCGGAGCGCAAGTTTTTCTGAATCAGCCGTGGCTAAGCCGCTCGTTTTACGAAATCGAAGGTCTGAGTCAGGGCAGTGGCGGAAATCTCCCACCCTTCGTTACCGACCACGTCGCGCAGATCAGCGGTAACGCGTACCCCCTGCTGCTGTATTCTCCGGGTGTCACCGTCAACGGCGCCAGCGACACCCTCAGCAACCTGATCATCGTTTCCAGCAAGCCTTATCAATCCGGAATTTTTATCGATCAGGACAATACCGGCAACAACGTCACCCAGATGCTCTTCCGCAACGTTTTCAATCAGGGATTTCCCGGCAGCCAGCCTTTTCGTATGGGCGGTGGCTTCGGATTTTACTGGGATCGCGGCGGCTTGCTGCTCGCGGGAGTCACCGGCTGGGGATTTCTCCCGGAATTTCTCGACGTGGTCGATCAGGGCTTCGGCGCAAACAATCAGCAGCTCGGCGGAATCATCAGCATGGACAAGACGGTGATCGGCGGCGGGGAACTGCTTTTCGACGCCGCAGGATTTTTTCCTCTGGGCTCTGGACCGGCCCACGCCACCTTCAGCGAAATTCTCAATGAGAGCGGTTACTATCCCAGTTTCCGTTTTAATACCGGCAACAATCCGGTCTTCGCCGTCGATGTGATCAAGCCCAGCTATTCCGATCCGCTCGGCGGGGCTGCGGTGCCTTTGATTGATTTGACCACCGCCAGCAATATCAGCGCGTTTCGCGTCATCGATCCTTTCTGTTTTGCCGGTTCACAGCCGCTTTTTGCCGGAGCCAATCAAGGCGGCATCGAAGTGGTCAACGGCACGGAAGGTTGCAGCGTGATCGGTGTGAATACCAGCATCGTCCACAACATGGCGGGCACCAGCATTTCCGATTCGTACAGCAACGCTGCGATTCAATTCAGCGGCACCGGGCAGCTGTACTACAGCATGGCGACTCCCGCGGCTCCCACCGTGGCCATCAGCGGCGTTACCGGTCCCGCTGCCGGCACCTACTTCTATCGCATCCTGGCCAACGACGTGAACGGCAACCCCACCACAGCTTCGCCAGTTTCCTCGGGCATCACCGTAAACGGTTCGCAAGGCGTGCTGGTCAGTTGGACGCTGCTTCCCGGACAAGTTTCCACCACGATTTGCCGCGGAACTTCCGCCACGGCGATTGCCTGTATCGCGGTGGGCAGCGGCTTCCAAGTTTCGGGCAGCAGTTATCTGGATGGCCCAGCAGTTTTCCCCAGCGCCAGCTTGCCGCAAATTAATTCCGCGGCGGCGGCCTCGCTGGGCGCGAATGGGTTGAGCGCCTCCACCTTGACGGTCCCGGGCGGCGGCTCCAAAGCCTCCATCAGCGGCTCCTTCAGCGCGGCTCGCACGCAATCGCTGCCGGACGTCAGCGGCGTTCTGCCGGTCACCGGCTACGTAAACAGCGCATACGATAACTCCACCCGCGCCAACGGCGCGATTGGCGCCAACTGGACCATCGGCGCCGGCGCAATCAATATTGCCGGCAATCTATTCCAGGGCGGCACCGCCAGCGTACACAACGTGGCCGCGTGGAGCGCCAATACTTTTTCAAGCTTCGGACAGTTTGCCGAAGTCACCGTCGTCAGCCTGAACGGCGCCACGGATTTTATCGGGCCGATGGTGCTGGTCAGCGGCAACGCCGGGTACTCCTGCATCGAAAACTCCACCAGCATTTTTCTGCAGCGCTATTCCGGCGGCACTGGAACGAATTTATCGAACACTTCGATCACCGGAGCCTCCGGTGATGTGTTGCGCCTCGAAGTTGTCGAACCCAGCGGCGCGCTGACCTGCTATCGCAACGGCGTCTCTGTCCTGACCGCTACTGACGCGACATTTACTTCCGGAGCGCCGGGTCTCGACATGTTCAACAACGTGGCCACCTCCAAGAATTGGAGCGGCGGCAACTTGCATCCGCTCGGCCAGTTGGACATCGAAGCGGATTACACCAAAGTGCAGCATCTGAACGGCGGCGTGGGCATCGGCACCGAAACATTCACGGCCAGCCCCCGCGCCGAGCAGAACGTTTTTCTTCCCGGAGCATTAACCTCCACGTGGACGGGCGCGACGTGGACCACCGACAAAGCCGTCAGCGTCACCCGGGTGCAGGTGCAGGCCAAAACCGCCCCCGCGGGATGCTCCACCAACGCAATCGTGCGCTTGAGCGATGGAACTTCTCCAGTCAACGTGACCATCGCCGCAGCCGCCAACGATAGCGGCGCAATCACGCAAAACTACGCGTCCGGCTCCACGCTGACCGTCAGCGTGCAAACCGCCGCCGCCGGATGCACCACCAGCCCTGCGGACGCCAACGTAGTAGTCCAGTACCGCATGCAATAGGAATTCGCTGCAGCACCCGCGTCACATCACGCGCCCTACATAACTCGATAGACGCGCTGGTCCGGAAGGTCCAACACCAGCGCGAGTCCAGGAGAATTCTGCGGCACTTGGAAGGGCGCGATTGCCGAATGGACGTCCAGAATGTGGGTGACGCCCTGCTCTTTGGCGCGCGGTAACACGTCCGCCGCGCGGTCAACGCCCGGGAATACCTGCTCGCCCCATTGTCCAATCGGTTTTAGGTAATCCCGATCGAGATAATACGGCGGCACGCTGCGGTCGAGAATCAGCACTTTGCGGACCGAAGCGGTGCTATTCAAATACTCGACACTCGCCACAAAGGGAATTTGTTCGTTGCGCACTTTCTGCGCGTAGGAAGGCGACACCACTGAATGCAAATCCTGTTCTCTGGCTGCGCCGATCATAAAACATCCGTACGCGAGCGAATCTGCCATCACCGCAGTCGCGAGGCATGACGCCGCTTTCCCGGTGGATGCCAGCAACCCGCGCCATCCGAGTACCGCGAGCACCGCCGCCATCGCGTAAACCGGAATCAGAAACCGCGACTCCTGTTGCAAGAACCAAGCCGTCGCCATGATCCACACCAACAGTGCTACGGCTTTCACGATTCGGTTTCGCCAGCCCAGCAGCAGGGCCAGCGGGCAGAACGCCAGCGGGGCCAGGCCAATTCCGCCGGCTCCATGGAATCGCGAAGTGTGGTACGTCAGGTTAAAGGGCAGCGCCAGATACGCCAGCGGTCCGCGGCCCAGCCCCGAGCCGCGTAGCCAGAGATATCCCTGCAATTGGTAAAGCATGTTTGACGACAAATATTTCGGATGAAAAATACCCAGGAGGAACACGGGGGTCGGATACAACGGGCTCCCGAGTAACACCCAGTTGCGAATATAAAATGGAGAAGCCACCAGGCAGGCGACGCCAATAGCGATGCAGCAATTCCGCAAGAATGCTCGGCCACTTTGGTTTCCAGCGTTTCTCCATAGATACACACTGACGAGCAATATTGCGGGGAAGGCCAACATGCCCGTGTATTTCGTGCCCATTGCCAGGCCGCAGAACAATCCCAGAACCGCGAAATCCGCGGCCTCCCGGGCGTCCAAGACAATTATTACGGCAGCAAGCACCAAGCTGGCGTACACGGCGTCGATGAACCCAGAATGCGCGCCGGCATACACGGCGGGCATGCTGGTGACGATTGCGATGGTCCACCACGCGCCGCGGCGGCCGAGTCCCACGCGCCGAGCCAACAGTCCAACGATCATCAGAAAAACGCTGAACGTAAGCACCGCGGAAAATCCTGGGGCCCGACTCCCGCCCAGGGACAGCAACTCACCGAACAGAACCTCCACCGTCTGAGGGAAGGCCGTATGGCAGTTATCTGGCACCGGACGTACGACGCCGTCGCGCAGCCAAACTTTTGGGCCCAACAGATGGTAAGCGACCGCATCGTTGTCCCAGCCGCCGGTGGTTTCCGCGAGGCCTGCGATAGCGGTGACAATCAGCACAAAAAGAATGACCGCAGCCGCGACTTTCGGAACGGGATACCGGCGGCATAGCCGTTGGCCGCCGGTCAACAATTTGTAAATCGGTGCAATTCCCAGCAACGCCGCGACGATCAGGATCGCAGCAATAATCCAGCGGGAAAATGCCCATTGCCCAACGACGAAGAGCAGCGTCCCCAGAATGCCCAACCCTCCCAGAAGTCCGAGGGTCGCGCTTTCCATCGGGGATGCATCGGGGATGCATTGCGGCGGTACACCAGGCCGATCCAGCGTCCCGCTCCAGCCGCGGCCAGCGCCAGCAATGCCACAGAAGCGATCGCTTGCGCATAGAGAAAAATCATAGGAGTTCAGTGCCGCGTGAATTTCTCAAGGAGTTGGGTAACCGTCTCGGATTGAAGTATCCGCAACCACACGAAGACGCCGAGGATCAGAATCAGCCACGCTCTGACCGCTAAATTCCAGCCACGTCGCGGAATCGGCGAACGCACGCCAGAGCGCAGTCCGCTCCGCCTGAAATTTATTTCCGGTGGAAAACGCATCCTCGGCCTTTCACTGCCCGTGGTTTGTTTTGGAGCAACGTTAGTTTCCTCGACATGGCAAAGCCGAGTCAATTAGGGAATTCTGCGACAGATTAACAAGCCGGAAGACTTTGTACTCAGCAATCACTGAAAGGGAGGAATACATGGCATTAGCAACCGAAGCAGAAACCGCGATACTCGTAAATATCTCCGCGGAAAAATGGCCGCCGCGCTACCGCACCTATTTCGGCTCGCTGGAAATCAGTTCGCCCAAGGCCGGCGAATCCTTCGCCATGACCCCGGTACGCGCCTGCAAAAGCTTCATCAATCATGGCGACAACCACAACACCGAGATCCGCATCTCCCGCGCGCGAAATCGCCGAAGACATCGCCCGCGAACTCAATAGCGATTCCGGCGAAGGCAGCTTCCACGGCGTGTTCGTAGCCGCCGGCGATACGCCCACCACCGCCGAACTGGCCGACGCCCGCCTGCGCCTCGAAACTTTTCACAAGCGCCTGGTCGACGCCGCCGACCTCGAGTGGGAACGCACCAAAAATCCCATGTTCATCACGGATCTGGAACGCCGCGCCGCGCGATTGTTAGGGGTAGAAAAGCCCTGGCTCTACGACGCCAAGCCTCTCGCCGACTGCCCCGTCTGCGCCGAAAAAATCAAACACGGCGTAGCCGTCTGCAAATCCTGCGGCGCCATCCTGGACCGCGAAAAAGCCGCCCAATACGGCCTAGGCGCCCGAGAAGACCGCCAAGCCCACACCAAAAAGCCCCAAGAGCATCGCGAAGGGGAAGTAGGGGCACGGCACGCCGTGCCCGCTCCGGATTTTGGTCGAGCACGTAAACAAAAAGGGCGGCGATAAATCGCCGCCCCAGACAAAACGTGTACTGGACACGCCTGAGAAGCACTTTCAGTTTCGCACATTTATTGTAGTTGTCAATCGCTTAGTTGACCTGTTCATCAGCTACTGCGTTGAGGAACCGTGCGGAGAGTGGGAGACTTGAACTCCTGAGGCTGCAAAGCAACCCCTCAACGCTTCTCAGGCGTGCCCAGTACCCCCACTGGGAGCACTCTCCGAAGCGCGCCTGAAGTGCCTGTGTATCACACCTTAATATAAAGAGTCAATAAATGACCACAGCCGGCTCCTACGACGCCCCCATCGAAATCTTCGGCGGCCTGGTTTCCGACATGTCCCCCGCCGATCTCCCGCACGGCGTCTCGCCCGATTGCCAGGACGTTGTCTTCAGCAACGGCGGCGTGGAAACCCGCCCCGGTCTGCAGCCGCTCTTCGGACCGCTCGCCGGCAATCCCACCATCAACTACATAAAAACGTACGAGACGCCGACCACCACGCTGCGCACCATGGCTCTCGACGCCAACGGAATTCTCTACAAAGAAATCACGCCCGGAACGCTCGGCAGCGTCGCCAGCGGCCTCGCCAACAATTCCTACGCCAACTCCACCACGCTTTTCGGCAGGGAATACCTGGCCATCAGCGACGGCCGCACCGGCAACGATCTTCCGCGCCAGTATGACGACACCAATTTCGATCGCGTCAGCCAAAGCGGACCCGGCGCCGGCCCCACCGCCGTCGACGAAAACGTAATCGTAAATGTCGCCGCCAGCCCCACCGGCGCAACGCAACCCGCCGCCGTCACGATTGCCGCCAGCCCCACCGGCGCAACCGAAAACGGTTTTCTCGTCACCATCACCACCACCGCTCGCGCACGGACTTTCCGCCGGACAATCCGCCACCATCGCCGGCGTGGCGTCAGCCGGATACAACGGCACTTTCCCAGTCGTCTCCGCGCCCAGCAGCACGCAATTTACGTATATCGCCGGGGCCTCCGGACTGGCCGCCAGCGGCGCAGGCACCTCCGCCTCCGCCACGGCCACAATTCAAACCAGCACCGCGCACGGATTGGTCGTCGGACAACTCGTCACCACCACCGGAATCGCCGTCGCCGGCTACAACGGCACGTTTCCCATCGCCACCGTCCCAGACGCTACGCATTTCACCTTCATCGCGCTGACCGGCGGACTCGCAGCCTCCGGCGGAGGAACCGCAGCGGCCGCGGGCAGCGTTGGCGCGGGCGTGCATCAAGTCTGCGTAATTTTTCACACCCGCCAGGGCTATCTCACCAAGCCCGGTCCCGCCACCAGTTGGACCGCCAGCGGCGGCAAGCGCGCGGTGATCACCAACATTCCCACCGGCCCCAGCAATATCGTCGGCCGCATTCTTTGTTTCACCGGAGCCGGCGGCGCGAGCTTTTTCTACACCGGCGGAGGCGGCACGCTCTTCAGCGGCAACATGCTCATCGGCGACAACACCACCACTTCGCTGGTGGTAGATTTCTCCGATGCGATTCTTCTCGCCGGAACCAACGTCGACAATCAATTCCGCCTGATCGAACTCAGCGAATGCGCCGGCGTTCTCGATTATTCCGAGCGCCTCTTCTGGTGGGGCGAACGCAACAAACTCGATAATTTCGTCAATCTCGGATTCGACGGCGGCTTCACCGGCCCATCGTCTCCCGCACTATCCGCTCGGCTGGACGCCGGACCCCGTCTTCGCTCCCGGCGGCACCGACGAAGAAAATTTTGTGGTCTGGGGCGCCGCCTATTCCATCGTGGGCAATGGCAGCACCGCCACCCGCGGACTCATGACCCAAACCGCCGTGCGAGATTCCCTCGGCGCGCAAATAATCCAGGCCAACACCGACTACACCGTGCGCGCCCGCTGCGCAAGAAACGCCACGCTCGCCGCCGGCACGCTGCACATTCATCTCTTCAGCGCCGAGCGGCGGAATCAACACCACCGGATTGCAACTCACCGCCGCGCAGCTGACCACAAACTATGTGGAGTACACCGCCGAGCTAACCGCTCCGCTGACTCGACCATTCCCGCCGATCTGCTGCTGCGCGTTTTTGCCGACGGCACGCCCACACTCAACGGCCAGTTTTACATCGACGCCATCGAAATCTTTCCGACGGCCCAGCCGGCCAACTCCTCGATTGTCCGCGCCAGCCGCGTCGAAGATCCCGAAAGCTACGACGGCATCGACGGTTTGCTGAGCGTCGCCGAAAATAACGGCCAGGCGCTAACCGCGGCATTCAAACTCCGTGAGCGCCTGTATTTCGTTAAAGAACATTCCTTGCACGTCACCCAGGACGACGGAACCAACGAGCCAGCGCTGTGGTCCATCTCCGAAGTTTCGCGGCGCGTTGGCACACCTTCCGTGCGCGGCGTAGGCATCGGCGAAGACTGGGTGGTCATCGCCCATCGCACCGGCCTCTATATTTTCAATGGCGGCGAGCCGCTAAAAATCTCCCAGGAAATTCAGCCCACCTGGAATCAAATCAACTGGCAATACGGCCAAACCCTGTGGGTCACGGTAGACACCAAAGAGCGCCGCATTTTTGTGGGCGCCCCGCTAGGCACTGCCACCACGCCGAACACCGTGTTGATGCTCGACTATCGCGATCTCGATTCCGCCGACGACATCGCCAGCCGTCCGCCCATCAACATCACCCTGGCCGGCCGCAAAACCGCGAACGATAAAACCCGCAAGTGGTCTCCGTGGACCATCGCCGCAAATTCCTGCGCCAACATCGAACGCCCGGACGGCACCGCTGTAGTAGCCATCGGCGCGGGCACGCCCGGAGTCGGCGGCGCCGGAACCACCGGAAAAATCTACCAACTTTCCGCCACGCAATTTTCCGACGACGGTGCCGCCATCCCGTGCTACTACACCACGCACTTTTTCCCGGAGCGCGCCGTAGAGCAATCCCTCGATCTGGGCGCTCACCGAAAATTATTCAGCTACCTGACCATGTACGTGGAAGGAGCAGGGAACTTGGCGCTGACAAGCTTCATCAACACGCAAAGCGCCCCGCAAACCCAGCAAGCATTGCCGCTAAGCTCCCCCAGCGTGAAAGATTTAGAGCTACCGATAAATGTCTTGGGCGAACGAGTAGCCTTTCAGGTAGGCACAACTCAAACCGGCGCCTGGTTCCGCCTACAAAAATTCTGCCCTTCGGTCCGGGTCGACCCGTGGGCCCCTGTCCGCGGCCTGAATTAGGTTTTGCCTTTAGGCAGCACCTACCAAATATCCAAAAATAAAAAAGGCGACCCGTTTAAGAGTCGCCTTTTTTGAATCTATTCGCAGGCTCAAGAAATACATGCCCACAGGTTCCTGTCAACAAGAGTTGAGCACGGATTCAGATCAGCAGTCGAGTACCAAAAAAATGCTAACCATCTCTCAAATCGCTCCATTAAAAGACCGCGACCCCTATCTCTACGAAACGCTCGCCAAAATCGTCTCCGCCGTAAATTCCACCAGCCAACGCGCCGGCGTCGACTCCAGCACCCCATCGCCAGCTCCATCACCGATCGCTTCGGTCTCAGTCCAAGCCGCCAACGGCTGGTTCGACATCTCCATCACCGACCCATCGCCATCCCGCCCAGGACTATTTTATTTCGCGGAATCAGACTTAACTCCAGCTTTCAGCAACCCGCGCGTCTATTTTCTGGGAGCAACGCGCAATCTCTACACCCAGCTGGGCAATCAAACGCTGTATTGGCGCGCCTATTCGCAATACGTAGGCTCGTTGCCTTCAGGCCCCATAAGTTTCGGTTCACCGCCAACCGCCGTAGTGGGCGGAGGCTCTGCAGGCCCAACGCCGCTACCCTCAACCGGCAGCGGCACGCTGCCCAACGGCCTAGTAAAAGGCGGCAACGGCTTCGGCGTAACCCCCGGCGCCCGCATCACCCGCACCACAGTTTTGTGAACTCAACGCCGCCGCACTCGTTCCAGCCTCGCACAAAATTCGTAGGGGCACGGCATGCCGTGCCCGCCGGTGTAACTCGCACCCAGATCTGTCACCATGCAAATTCGCCAATACCACGACACCGATCTGCAATCGCTACGCGCCATCCACGCCGCGCAAGGCTTCGCCTATCCGCTGCCAAATCTCAACGACCCGCTCTTCGTAACAAAAATAATCCTAACCGACAGCGATTTCGCCGCACCGCCAAGCAGCGCAGAAAAAATCCGCGGCGCAGCATTCCTGCGTCTCACCGCCGAAGCCTATTTGCTCCTCGATCCCCAAGCCGGCACCCCGCACGACCGCTGGCGCGCGCTGCTAACCCTACACGCCGCCACCGAACGCGACGCCGCGCAACGCGGCCTCGAAGACGTTCACGCCTGGCTACCACCGCCCATCGCAAAAAAATTCGGCAGCCGCCTCACCAGACTAGGCTGGCTCCGCGACGACACCTGGACCCCCTACTGCAAAAAACTAAACGTACCTTAGCCAGCGCATTTTGTAGCGGCCGCCTTCCTAGGCGGTCGCCTTTTGCAGCCGCACCACAAACCTGTGGCGTAGCGCGCCCGCATCCGAGCCCTGCTTGCCCCCGCGGGGGCGGCTTTTTCCGCATTGGTGACGCATCGCGGAGCGCAACAACCGCCTTTAGTAACACAGGCGTCAGCCTGTGTGCCTTTTGCTTCAATCAATAAATTCTCCAGAGGAGGCACCACCCATGGGACGCGGAGCCCAATCTCAAACCCGGCAACTCACCGACCAACAACTAGCCAGCACCAACGCCTTGAATCAACAATTCCTAAACACTCAGCAGCAAACCGGCAACACTCTTCAATCGCAATATCAAAGCATCCTGGCCAATCCCGGCCTAAGCTCCGCCGACCAAGCCGCGGTCACCGGCCAATCCCAAGGCGCCATCGCCAGCGCATTCGACTCGCTCCAGCAGTCCGCGCAAAATCGCGCAGCCGCCACAAATAATTCCGCGGGCTTCTCCGATCTCACCGACGACTTAGCCCGCCAAAAGGGCATCGCCGAAGGCAATCAAGCCCAGCAAAATCAATTGGCGTTCACCAACGAAGCCTTCCAGCGCCAACAAGCCGCTCTGCAAGGACTCAGCGGCCTCTACGGCGTCGACAGCAATCTTCTCGGCCGCACGCTGGGCATCCCCGCGGAATTGCTCAACACCCGCGCCAACGCCTCGCGCAGCAGCGGCTTCTTCTCCTCGCTAGGCACCGCCGCAGGCAGCAGCCTGGGCGCCCTAGCCGGCAGCCTACTCTAGCCCTTAGGTGGCCCCCAGCTCGCTTCCGTAGGGGCACGGCATGCCGTGCCCGCCACTGAAGCCCAGGCACAAGATTGGCCTAGGTAGCACAGCCCCAGCCCGTGAGCTTTCCCCCGCGTGATCCACCACTTGTAGCGCGGGGCGCTTGCCGTTGAGCCCTGCTTGCCCCCGTGGGGGCGGCTTTTTCCGCACCGATCAAATCGATTTTGTAGCACAGGCATTCTTGCCTGTGCAGCGTGGACCGCGGAATGAAACTCAAACGTCCATCGCCCAAATTCTAAATCGCCGCCGCCGACACAAAAACAGCGCACTGGCAAGAGCGCCAGCGCCACCCGCAGCCCACGAGGCCCCATGCACTCCATCGCCATCCTGACCGCCATCGCCTCCGCAGCCGTACAATTCGTACTCTTCCTGCGCTGGCTACACCGCCGGATGCGCGACGACGAAATCAATCGCGCCTTCCTGCGCGACATCGCCTTGGTCCACCTCCCACACATCTACGACGCGCTGCAAAGCATCACCCAGCAGCAGGGAACTACCATGCACGCCGCACCCGCGGTCCGCTTCGTAGACTTCCACGGCAACAACGGTCAAGGCCGCGAGTCATGAGCATCGCTCCCGAATTAATCACGGGCCCTCCCGGGAACGCCATTCTCCCGGATGGCGCTCTTGCCTCCGCAAAGTAGGGGCACGGCATGCCGTGCCCGCCACGAAAACGCCACCATGCCCAACATTCCCCCAGACCTAATCCTCCTGGCGAAACGCACCGCCATCTCCCACGCGCTAGATCCCGCGCTGGTCTGCGCGGTAGTCGAACAGGAATCCGCGTGGAACCCGTGGGCCGTCCGCTACGAACCGGCCTTCTTCGTAAAATACGTAGCACCGCTCTACACCAACAACAAAGTCAGCGCCACGGAAGCCTACGCCCGCGGCTTCTCCTGGGGCCTAATGCAAGTGATGGGACAAGTAGCCCGCGAAACTTTCTTCGATGCCCCGTTCCTAAGCGCGCTCTGCGATCCGGAGCAAGGTCTAGCAATAGGCTGCAGAGTCCTCCGCAGAAAATTCGACACTGCAGCCGGCGACACCACTCGCGCTCTACTAGCCTGGAACGGCGGCGGCAACCCGGCATACCCAGCGCAAGTACTGGCTCGCCGCCCCCAATATCTGTAGCCGCTATCTGTAGCCCGCTATCTGCAGTCTCTGTTCGTAATTGTTGTTTGCAACAAAAAATATCGCGACTGCGTCGTCGCGCCATCAGAAAGGAAAACAAAAATGCCGAACCTCACCCACAACGCCGCCTGGAACGCCACCTCCGCCGGCACCGTAACCCTGTCCGCCGTATTCCAACTCGAAGCCAGCGGACGCTCCGGCGACCCAACACCGCGCACCGCCCTAGCCGCAGCCGTCTCCGCAATCACCACCCGCGCCGCCTCCGTCCACCCGGTAGTAACCCAAACCGACTCCGACACCATGACCATCACCGTCACCATTTAGTAGCACAGGCATTCCTGCCTGTGCGCGGTGTAATCCGCACCGAAAACTCTCGCAACGATCTCCTGTGTCTGCGATGTAATCTGCACCACCAACTAAGCATTCGAAAAAATACGAAGCCGCAAGAAGCTGCAAGTTCATCCCCAATAAAACAATCATGCTAACCACCCTCTACATCCGCATCGCCGAACTATCCCTGGTCCTGCTCCTGTCCGCCGCCGTAATCCTCGCCTGGCGCGAAGCCCGCAGCGACCGCGCCGAACTCCAATCCCAGCTAGCCGCCGCCAACCAAGCCCTGGCCGCCGCCACCGCCCGCCAACAAGACCGCGACACCAAACTAAGCGACGTCCTAGCGTCCATAGCCGCGCAGAAAAAAGCCCCCGCCACCAATGACCAGCTCCTGGCGGGAATCTCAAGCGAGGCAGGCCTGCCAACCGCGCTGACGCTGCAGCCGACAAACACCTCGCCAGCGCAACCACCACCCGGAAACGGACCCAGCACAGAAGGGAATTCGACCCAGCCCAATACCCTGCAAGGATCCTCTTCGAGCGCAGCACCGTCCCAATCCTCAGCAAGCAGCCGTTCCACCAGAGCCGCGCAAACTCCCGAAGCTCCCGCCGCCCAAATCCCAGCCGCCGACCTCCGCCCCCTCTACAACTACCTGCTGGACTGCAAAGCTTGCCAAGCCAAACTAACCGCCGCCCAAAGCGACTTAGCCGACGAAAAATCCAAAACCGCCACCCTCACCAAATCCCGCGACGACGCGGTCCGCGCCGCCAAAGGCGGCTCCATCTGGCAACGCACCCTCCGCGCCGCAAAGTGGTTCGCCATCGGCGCAGCCGCCGGCGCGGTAGCCGCAAAAGCCAAGCGCTAAACCATACCCACCGCCGACCAACTCCATTGTGCCAGGTGTAACCCGCGCCGCCACCGGATCCGCCAGCCCCTCCGAGTAGCGGCACGGCATGCCGTGCCCGCAGCGCCGCCCACCCCGCGCTCTCAACAAGAACGCCCCAACGCATCAATACGAATGTTTACCGCCAGCTGCGATGAGTCGTCGGATGGCATAAAGCTGTGTATGGCAGAAGCTGTGTATATATTGCGATGCGCTGTAATCGGGTCCATTCCACCGCGCTATAGGCAAGAGGCTGGCGCACCCCCCGCGCCAGCCTCTTGTGCCCATCAAAGACCCATCAAAAGCCAACCCTTGGGAGAGCGATTATCCACAGCCCAGCCCCAAGCCCAAACAAAGCTCTTGACATTGCGTCTGATAAGTAATATTATGTTAACCATGAAATAAGCCCGCCTATTAAGGTTGTGGAAGCCCTGTGGATTACCCGCGGTCCCTCTCCATCACTGCTCTGCTATTGGGTTTTTACTAGAGGCGAGGTTTACTTGGCGCCCGACTTTAGCTGCGCGAGCTCGTACTTGATATAATTCTCCAGCGTACGCTGATCCGCTCCAACCATCCGTCGCCCATTCACAAACACCGTCGGCGTGCTCCCGACTTCCAGCTCACGCCCATTGGCAATGCTCGCATCCACCGCCGCCGCAGCCTCCGGCCCAGCCAGGCAGGACTTAAACGTATCTACGTTCAACCCGGCTTGCGCGGCATAATCGGTCATCTTGTCGTAGGCGTTCCCGGCGGCGATCAGGTCCTGGTGGTCGTATATAAGGTCGTACACGGTCCAAAACGCTTTGGGGTTCTGGCTGTAGGCGCACCTCCCAGCCAAAGCCGCGGTCCGCGCCCAGGGGTGGATCTGCTCCAGCGGAAAGTCCATGAACACCAGCCGCACCTGCGGGTATTGCTGCAGCACGCCGCGCATCACGTCATGCAGGCTGCGGCAAACCGGGCATTCAAAATCCGAGTACTCCACGATGGTAATCGGCGCTTTGCTATCCCCAAACGACGGAGCATCCTTGGTCTTCATCGACGCCCGGGTCTCGGCCAGGGGATCCTTAGTCAGGTCAGACATCTCGCCGCGAAACAGAAATTTGCCGTCCTTGCTGACGTAGAACTTCACACTTTCTTCGTTGCCGGAGATCTTCACCTTCACGTCGCAGACCAGTAGCCCCGGAACCCCCGTCTCTTTCGGCTCGCCGACGTGGATTTCGGTTTCTGGCCCGAAGGCGTACAGATGCCTTAGGTACGCTTCAATGCTCTTGGGGATCTGCGCGCTGGCCGCGGTCGCGGCAGCGCCGTTGGCGGGCGTTGCCGATTGCTGCGCAAGCCCCACACTCGCCAGCAAACCGGCAGTGACCGTTGCGGCAATCATAATTCTGGCGCTGCAGGAAAGTATCTTCACGCGAACCTCTTTTATTTTAGGGAATAGATTTAAGGAATAAATTTCTGCGCGATCGGGAACGGTCGTCCAAATCCAAACGCCCGGGAAGTAATCTTCAAGCCCGGCGCAGCCTGCTTGCGTTTGTACTCGTTGCGGTCGACCATCACCGCAATGTCGCGCACCAGTTTCAGGTCGAACCTGTATTTCTTGGCAATCTCTTCCGGGCTAAGCAAGTCCTCGATGTAAGCCTTCAGCACGCAATCCAGAACCGGATAGGGAGGTAAGCTGTCTTCATCTTTCTGGTCCGGCCGCAGCTCTGCAGAGGGTGGCTTGTCGATGGTCGCCTGGGGGATGACTTCCCTCTCACGATTAATCCACCGCGCCAGTTGGTACACCATCTGTTTGGGCACATCGGAAATCACGGCCAGTCCGCCGGCCATATCCCCGTACAACGTGCAGTACCCTACCGCCAGCTCGGATTTGTTTCCCGTGCTCAGCACCATCGATCCAAATTTATTGGAGAGCGCCATGAGATAGTTGCCACGGACGCGCGCCTGCAAATTCTCTTCGGTAACGTCTTGCTTGCGGCCTTCAAATGCCGGTTCCAGAGCCTTGCGGTACGCATTGAAAACGTCAGTTATGGGCAGCGTGAGGCACTTGATGCCCAATTGCTTGGCCACCGCCTGCGCGTCGGTCTTACTGCCTTCCGACGAAAACGGCCCCGGCATCGACACGCCGAGCACATTCTCCGCCCCGAGCGAATCCACCGCGATCGCCGCCACCACGGCTGAATCAATGCCTCCGCTCAGTCCAACGAGAACTTTTTTGAAGCCGCACTTATGTACGTAGTCGCGTGTGCCCGTCGTCAGCGCAGCGTATGCATAAGCAATCTCTTCACTCGGCTGGGCGTGAATATCGCCTTGTCCGGTCGTGGTATCAAACATCACCAAATCTTGCGCAAACGCCAATGCCTGCGCCGCCACGCGCCCGTCCGCTGTCAGCACCAGACTCGCACCATCAAACACCAGGCTGTCGTTTCCGCCAAACTGGTTCACATAAATAACCGGCCGCTTATGCCGCACAGCGATCGACCGCAACATGTCAAACCGCAGCTCCCGCTTTTCCAGGTTGTAAGGCGACGCGGAAATATTGATCAACACGCTGCTTCCCTGCTCAACAATTTCGTTGATCGGGTCGCGCTCATAACGTTGCTTGGGCCAGAATTCCACGTCATTCCAGGCATCTTCGCAAATCGTGATGCCCAGGGTCTCGGACCCTAACGCGAACGTGCTCTGTTTTTCCGCCGGTTGAAAATAACGCGACTCGTCAAAAACGTCGTACGTCGGCAGCAGCATCTTGCTCTGCTCAAACACCACTTTGCCATCGCGAATCAGCGCCGCTTTATTGGCCACGGCTTTGCCCCGGCCGTTTTTCGTAGCGCCGGCGTAGCCCACGATCGCATCCAGCGGCATCGCCGCAGCTAGTTTCTTCAGTTCATCTTGATTGCGTTGCACAAAGGAGGGACGTTCCAGCAAATCCTGCGGCGGATACCCGCACAAACACAGCTCCGTAAACACCGCCAGATCCGCGCCACGCGTCTTGGCTTGCGCGGCCAGCTCCAAAATACGTGCTGCATTTCCCGTGAAATCACCAACGGTGGGATTGAACTGCGCGAGGGCTATCTTCATGCTTGCTCAACAGCATACGAACAAACTAAGACTATTGTAACGCAACTCATGAGGGTTCCTGTGCCGCAGATGCCAACAAGCCGCGCTAGTACAGACAAAAGAAAGGCTCTTGAACGCAAGACGCTCAAGAGCCTGGAAACCAACCGGCGGCGCGCCTGCTGATAATCTGCGCCGCGAAAATCTTAAACGCTAAACGAGCTGCCGCAGCCGCAGGTGCTCTTCACGTTCGGGTTATTGAACTTGAAGCCCGCGCCTTCCACGGTCTCAATGTAATCAATCTCGACGCCGTCGAGATACATCGAGCTCATCTGGTCCACGGCCACCTTCAAGCCATTGAAATCCACCACTTCGTCGGCTTCGCTGGTCGCGTTCTCAAACGCCATGTGGTATTGGAAACCCGAGCAACCGCCGCCCACCACCGCCACTCGCAACGCCGTGGGCACTGGGGTCTGCATGCTCATGATTTCTTTGACCTTGGTCGTCGCAACTGGAGTTAAGCTGATCATAACTTTAAGAGGCCTCCGCTCGCAGGCGTTCCCTGCGATGCATGTCTTCCGTAATGAGTATACCAAAACCAACTAAAACGTGCATTTTGGAGTGCGGCGGCTTGACGCCGCTTTGCCAACTACAGCCGAACCACCATCTGCAGCGAGCCTATCAATCACCTGTAGCGCAGTGCGCTTGCCCCTGAGCCCTGCGGCTTTTTCCGCACCAGGCCTTGTCGCCCCGAAAACCATCGCGTCGCAGTTCCTGCAAAGCAACGCCAGGCACGCTTTCGGCGAGCCAAAGCACTCCACTACCCATTACAATAGATGTTCCTATGAGACACAAAGTCACACTGATCGCGGGCGAAGGTATCGGCCCCGAAGTAGCTGCCGCCACCCGGCGCATTATCGAAGCTTCCGGCGTTTTAATCGATTGGGAAGAGATCGAAGGCCGCACCGACAAATCCAACGACCAGGGACAACTGCTGAATCAAGCTGCAGTAGAAGCCGTCCGCCGCAATCACGTTGCGCTGAAAGGCCCTATGGCCACCGCCATCGCCGGCGGCGCCCCCAGCGTAAACGTAGCCCTGCGCAAGACCCTGAATTTGTACGCCAACGTCCGCCCGGTAAAAAATCTGCCCGGCGTAAAAGCCCGCTTTGAAAACGTGGACATCGTCCTGATTCGTGAAAACACCGAGGACCTATATTCCGGATTGGAACACGAAGTAGTTCCCGGCGTAGTGGAAAGCATTAAAATCATCACTGAAAAGGCTTCCACCCGGATAGCCAAATTCGCCTTCGAGTACGCCCGCAAATACGGGCGCAAGAAAATCCACGCCATCCATAAAGCCAACATCATGAAACTTTCGGATGGCCTGTTCCTGCACTCCATCCGGGCCATCGCCGCGCTACATCCCGAAGTCGAATACAAGGAACTGATCGTAGACAACGCCTGCATGCAAATGGTTCTGGACCCACAGCAATTCGATATGCTGCTGCTGCCCAATCTCTACGGCGACGTAATGAGCGATCTCTGCGCCGGCCTGGTCGGCGGACTCGGCGTAGTCCCCAGCGCCAATATGGGCGACGAAGACGCCATGTTTGAAGCCGTCCACGGCACCGCCCCAGACATCGCCGGGAAAGGTTTCGCCAATCCGACTGCCCTGCTGATGAGCGGCATCCTGATGCTCGATCACCTGGGCGAGCGCAGCGCCGCCAGACGCATCGAAGCCGCCCTAGATAAAGTCTATCGCGAGGGCAAGCACCACACCCGCGACATCGGCGGCACCACCACCACCAAGGATTTCACCGACGCCGTAATCGCCGCCCTGCAACCCAAGTAAAATCGAAAAATCGATGAGCCGTCGTTCCCCTAAAGATCAGCGACTCGACGGTTTGGAACTGGAATTTGCACCGCTTCTTCTGGCATGCCTACGAGAGTGCGCTGCGGGACGCTACGGTCTTTTTGGACAAACCGACGGGCCTCAGATCGCACGATATTATCAGTGGGACCAAGCTGCACAGTTGAAAGAGATCGCGACCGAGATTCATGAATTGCGCGCCGAATTCGGACAGCCAAATCCTCACGTTGAAGAATTCCTACGCCTCTGTTTGCTGCGCGGTTCTAATGTGCCTGGCGAACCAAAACTGGCAAAGGCATTTTTGGATCAAATTCTCAAAGAGTCCGACCACTCGTCAGAATCAACTTCATAATACTTTTAGTCGTGGACGAATTCGTTGGCGGAGCGTACATTTACCGCGATGGCCTACGAATACGCAGAATGGGAGCCAGACGCCGAGCCACAAGCCTCATCCGCGCACGGCGGAGGCCCGCCCTCGAAGATCACCGGAATCGGCATTCTCGATCCACCCACGCCGCCAACCGGGCCGGTTTCCAGACCCATAGCTCCAATGCTGGGTAAACTGCTTGCGCTAGTGATCGTGATTGGAATTGTCGTCGCCATTTTCCTGGTGCTTACCGCGCATCGCTGAAATTCGTGCGCGCCATGTGCGTAATACTCAGAGACCGGCTTTTGTGCGGACCTTACGCATTTCTGAGAAGCGTTTCCAGATCCCGTCCGTCAAACCTGTAAATGGGGTTGCCCGATGAACTCAATCAAAAGCTTCTTCTCTCACGATCTAAAATTTGCCATTCGCTCGTTGAGCCGCTCCAAGGGCTTGGCCATCACGGTGATCCTCACGCTGGCCCTGGGCATCGGAGCCAACGTAGCGATTTTCAGCCTGGTGCGCGGCGTACTGCTCCGCCCGCTGGTGAATCGCGATGAAGACCGCTTAATTTACATCCGCCAAAGCGCCCCGGGCCTGGGCGCGGAAAACATCGCATTCTCCGTTCCGGAAATAAAAGATCTGAAAGATAGCGTCAAGACCGTGTCGTCCTTCGGCGACTTTTCCGCTATCGGATTCTCCATGGTCGGGCTCGGCGAGCCCCGCGAAATCCGCGCCGGCGTGGTCGGTGGCTCATACTTCCAGGTGATGGGTTTGCGCCCGGTCCTGGGCCGCTTGCTGGATTCCTCAGACGATGGCCCCAACGCCGCCGGAGCCGCAGTTCTCACCTACCGTTTCTGGTCGACTGCTTTCAAGAGGGATCCCTCAGTCATCGGTAAGACCGTTCGCCTCGATACCCGCACGGCCACCATCGTCGGGGTTCTGGAGCCTTCCGTTCCCTACCCCGCCGAAACCGAAATCATCGCCAACGTGGTCTGCAGCCCGCATCATCTTTCCGCCACGATGGTCACCGGCCGCGTGCATCGCATGACTGAACTTTTCGGGCGACTCGCTCCTGGAGCCACGCTCGACTCCGCGCGCGCCGAACTTCGCGCGGTTCACGCCAACATGGTCAAGGAACATCCTGACGGCTACTCCCCGCAAGGGCAGTTCGGCATCAGCGCCACGCTTCTGCGCGACCAGGTCACCTCCGGTGCGCGCACCATCCTGTGGGTCCTGCTCGCCGCCTCCGCACTTGTTTTCATCATCGCCTGCTCCAACGTCGCCAACCTGGTGCTCTCTCGCACCGTGCGCCGAGAAGGCGAAATGGCGATCCGCGCCGCCGTCGGCGCCACCAAGAGCGATTTGCGCAGGACGCTCCTCGCCGAAAGTTTGGTTCTCTGCGGCGCAGGCGCCGCGCTGGGAGTTCTCAGCGCCTGGCCCATCGTGGCCGTCCTAGCTCGTTACGCTTCGCGCTTTTCTGTGCGTGCCCTCGACCTGCACGTAGATTCGAGTCTGCTGTGGGTTGGCGCCGGACTGGCCATACTCGCCGCCATTCTCCTGGCCTTTGTTCCGCGCTTGCCCTCTGCGGATGGTCCAAACGGCTTGTCGCTTTCGAGCGGCAGCGTGCGCATCACCGGCAGCACCAGCCGCCGTTTGCGCGTCTTCACGGTGACCCAAATCGCCGCGTCTTTCATTTTATTGGCGGGCGCGGGTGCGCTGCTCAAAACGCTCGTCGCACTGCAAGCGGTGCAGACCGGACTCGACACCCAGCACGTGCTCGCGATCAATGTGCCGGTAATCACCTACGGCCGCACGCCTGATCAAGTCGTCGGCTTCTACAACGAAACCATCCGCAAGATCAAAGAGCTGCCGGGAGTGGACAACGTAGCCATCGGTACGATAGTTCCCTGGCGCGACGCTGGAACCTTTGGTCCCGGCTTTGAGTTTTCCGTCGAAGGCCGCAAAGCCGCCAACGGCGAAGGAGATCCGCACGCCCAGTTGCGCGCAGTTTCTCCCAATTTCTTCGCTTCGCTGGGCTCGCCCATCATCGCCGGCCGCGATTTCAACGAGTCCGACCGCCGCGACAGCGAACCGGTGGTGATCGTCAGCGAAACCCTCGCCAAGCGGATGTTTCCCAATCAAGATGCCGTCAACCAGCACTTGATGTGGACCGATCCAGTGATGAAGTTCATCGACATTAGCCCCGCGCCGCGCCGCATCGTGGGAGTTGCCGCAGACATCGACGACGACCACCTCACTCCCGGGCAAGTCCTGACGGTCTACCATCCGTTCCCGCAACTACAGTGGGGCGGCCGTTTGTTCGTCCACGCGCACAGTAATCCCTACGCGCTGGTAACGCCGATCACCAGCATCATTCGCGACATGTCTGTCGAGCAGCCAGTAGAACACGCCGCCACGCTGGAGGATGTACGTGCCGAAGTGCTCGCTCCCGACCGCTTGAACACTCTGGTTTTCGGTGGCTTTGCCGCCGTCGCTCTCTTGATCGCGCTGGTCGGCGTCGCCGGCGTGCTGGCCTTCTCGGTCAGCGCCCGCACCCGCGAATTTGGCGTCCGCATCGCTCTCGGCGCGCAACCCGGAACAATTCTTAGTAGCGTTCTGATGGAGGGTGTGGTCATCGCCGTAATCGGCGTAGCCAGCGGCGTGTTCGTTGGCTTTGTACTGCTGCGCGTAATTGGCAGCTCTATTCAGGAACTAAAAGCTCCAGGAGTCTTGCCGCTGATCGGCTCCGCCATCGTAATTCTCGCCGCGGCGGTGATCGCTTCGTCCGTACCTGCGATGCGAGCCTCGCGGGTAGACACCGTCAGCGCGCTGCGCGCCGACTGAATCCGCGTTGTTTTTTTTTGGAGCGCAAAACAACCAGAACCTAATACAATCCGGGCTAGAGAGGCGCTATGCAAGAACGAAGCTCTCTGCCCAACTTCGCAAAACGACTGCGAACGAAATTTTTCCGCGATGCAGTCCCGTTTTCTCGCAGTAAGCCAAGAACCGCAATCCTATTGCTACCCGCGGCGTTACTTTCTACCCTCGCGCTGTGGACCGTGGTCCAGGCTGCGACTCCTAAACACTGGATCGAATTCAAAGACGGAAAGCTGATCTACGGCGTCGATAAAAACGGCAATCGCATCCCAGACTTCTCCACAGCCGGCTATGGCGGTGGCGCCGCGGAAATCCCCAACATAGCGGTGCGCGGCACGCTGGATCCCGCCCCCTTTGGCGACGACACCCCGCGTATTCAAGCGGCAATTGCCGCAGTGGCGCAATTGCCACTCGACGAAAATGGCATTCGCGGCGCGCTGCTCCTGCACACCGGAACCTATCGCATCGCGGGCACGATTAAGCTGGATGCTTCCGGAATCGTCTTACGCGGAAGCGGAACGGGGAAAGATGGAACTATCCTCGTCGCAGAAGGCCTGCCGCGCACAGTTATTCGCATCGCCGGGCAAGGCAGTTGGCAGGAGGCCGGCCCGCGCCACGCGATTCTCGATGGCTACGTCCCGATTGGAGCCAACTCCATCACCGTTGATGACGATCACGATCTAAAAATCGGCGACCGCATCATTGTGAGTTGGTCCATGGACGCCCCATTCATCAGCGCGATCGGCATGGACCGCATCCCTCCGCGCAAGGATGGCCGCACCGTCCGCCAGTGGGAACCGGGCATGGGCCTCAAGTTTGACCGCCGCATCGTGGCCCTCGAGCACACCGAGCACGGGGAAAAAATCACGCTGGATGCCACGCTCACCACTGGAATGTATCGCAGCCAGAATCCCAAAGTGTGGAAGTACACTTTCCCCGGTCGCATCGCGCACGCGGGAATCGAAAATCTGCGCACCGACGGCAGCGCCTTTGAAAAAGCGCACAACTTCGGCACTCCGCAGACTTTGGACGAACAGGATCGCTTTGTAGGCGGCGGCTATTTCGACGCGCTCTTCGCCGCCTTCGATTCCGTCGAAGATGCCTGGATGCGCAACATTGTCATCAGCCACTACCCCCGCATCGTTAGCATCGAGCAATTCGCCCGCGCCGTCACCGTCGAGCACATCGAAGGCCTCGACATCAACACTCCGGAGACTCACGCCCCGCCCCACGCCTTCGGTATCGACGGGCAGCAAAGCCTTGTGCAAGATTGCAGCGTCACTGCTTCCCGCAATCACGTGTGGATGACCCAGTCGCGCGTTGCCGGCCCCAACGTGTTCCGCAACTGCTCCGCCAAAGGCTCTGGCCTCGACGCCGGCGCGCACGAGCGCTGGGCCACCGGCACGCTTTATGAAGGATTGAAAATTGCAGGGGCCATCAACATCCAGAATCGCAGCAACATGGGCACCGGACATGGCTGGTCCGGCGCTAACAACGTCCTCTGGAATTGCGAGCCGGACACATATGTTCTGGAAAGCCCGCCGGTCGCCTACAACTGGGCTTTCGGCACCAAAGGTGAACTCGACAACGCTGACGCCGAACGCAAATCCATCAAGCGCGGCCAGGGCGGCGGCAACCCTTCCGGTCAAATCATCTCGCCCGGAAAACATGTTGAGCCGCTCAGCCTATACGAGGAGCAACGAAAAGAGCGATTGCATCCATAAGTAGGGGCACGGCATGCCGTGCCCGTCGATCCGTGACCGGTAGCCCCAAGCGCTTCTGACCACCCGAACACTAAGAACAACTCGCGTCCATCGACATCCTCATCTAGGATGGACACTCCCTATCCCACAGCCGAGGCGAAAATGAGCAGACTCTCGTTCAAAGGCATTTTGCTTGGGGGTATCACCGACATCGTCGCAACCAACATTCTTGCGCTCCCGATCATCGTCTACTTGATGTTTGGAAAAATGGATCTCGCTCACTTGCCGAGCGATCAAGTAACTCCCGCCATCACCGCCGCTCTGCAATCGAATAGACCGTTGTTTGCATTGTCGCTAGCCATTGGCTGCGCCTGCTCGGTCCTGGGAGGTTATGTCGGAGCAAGATTGGCGAAACACGATGAGCTGCTGAACGGTGCGCTCACCTCGTTTTTATGCGTGGGGTTCGGCATCTATTCTCTGGTTATGGGAACTGGGTCGGGTTCGCCAGCGCTGAGTTTGTTGGGCTTCACGCCCAGCCCCGCCTTAGGCCTTCTCGGCGGCTATTTGCGAGCGAAGCAAAAGCGTCCCGACGCCGGTGCGCCACAGCCCATCGCTGCGATTGCGAATCAGTAGCAATCAAGGGCGCTAGGCGGAATTTACGCGCCCCCGCGACGTAATAGTTGCGAAGCCGCCTCAGTTCAAAAGCCCGTCGGAGCGCCTCAATGAAAGCGATAGTCCGCACGCAATACGGATCGCCGGACGTTTTGCACTTTCAGGAAGTACCCACACCTGCGCCCGGGGACGATGAGGTTTTGATCAAGATGTCCGCGGTGGCGTTGAATCCGCTGGACTTGTTCTTGCTCCAAGGTGCTCCGTGGAATCGCTTCGTCCCAGGTTCGCAAACGCCCAAACAAAACATCCTCGGTTGCGACATTGCCGGGCGCGTCGAAGCGGTTGGCAAAAACGTAACGCAGCTTGGTCCCGGAGACGCGGTCTTCGGCGCCACCGGATTCGCGGGCCACGGCTTGGCCGAATATGTTTGCGCTGCCGAAGATAAGTTGGTGCTGAAGCCGGCCAACCTGTCGTTTGCGGAAGCCGCCGCGGTGCCCATCGCGGCCATCACGGCCTTGCAAGGGCTCCGCGATAAAGGCCGCATCCAGCCCGGTCACAAAGTTTTAATCGAAGGCGCTTCCGGCGGCGTGGGCACCTTCGCGGTGCAGCTTGCCAAAGTGTTCGGCGCCGAAGTCACCGCGGTTTGTAGCACGCGCAATGTGGAAACCGCGAGATCGCTGGGCGCGGACCATGTTATCGATTACACCAAGGAGGATTTCGCGCGTAGCGGCCAGCGCTACGATCTCATTCTGGCCGCCTACGGAAACCATTCTCCGCTTCAGTACAGACGCTCGCTCAATCCCGCCGGGACTTTTGTTTCAGCCGGAGGCAAAATGCCTCGCATTCTCCAGGCTGTCGTGCTGGGGCCAATTCTTTCCGCGCTTGGGCGCCGCAAGCTGCGTTTTTTTGTCGCGAACATGAACCAGAAAGATTTGGGCTTTCTCAGCGATCTTCTAGCATCCAGAAGACTTGTTCCGGTTATCGATCGTCGTTACCCGCTGCGAGACGCGGCGGACGCCTTCCGTTATCTCGCGGAAGGCCACGCGCAAGGAAAAGTCATCATCACTCTTGAGGAGAGTGGCGGAGCTTAGAATATTCCGAAGTCGCCCCACCTCAGGGCGGATCGGCTAGGCGCATTTGGATGCGTACTCGCTGAGGCGTAACCGGCGCATAAATCTGATACACCATCAAATAAACAATTACGCCGGTAACGCATACATAAAACCATAGCGGTAAAGTCCACCGCGCGATTATCTTGTGCTTATCAAATTTCTCCAGCCAGGCTCGGCGCAGGGTAATCAAAATCATCGGCACAATTACAATCGCCAAAATCGTATGCGTAGTAAGCAGGACAAAATACACCGGGCGAATCCATCCCTGCCCCTGAAACGCCACATGCCCCACGCGATAGTGATAGACCAGATAGGAAACCAAAAACACGCAGGAGACCAAAAACGCAGAAATCATGAATCGTTTGTGAACTTGGATCTTGTGCGCCCGGATCGCCGCGTAACCACCGACCAGCAAAACTCCGCTCAAGCCATTCAAAGAAGCATTCAGCGCCGCCTGCGAAAACAGAAGCAAGGAATCGTCCTCTCCGTCTGACGCTACTCTTACGGGATTGGCGGGCACGGCATGCCGTGCCCCTACCTGAAGAATCAACGCGGAAGTTTATCCGCGACCATCAAGCCCAGCAGCAGCGGAATATGCAGCACCGTGGCATGCATTAGCCATTTCGCCCGCGAATTAGTACGATTACTCGCGGCCCACAAACAAACCTGCACCAGCGCGGTACTGATCACCAAAGCCCCAAAGAAATAAAGAATCCCGGTCAGTCCCATCAGCGAGGGCAAAAGACTCACCCCCACCAGCCCGATAGCAAACAAGATAATCTGGCGAAACGTGCGTGTTCCCTGCGGATCAACCACCGGCAACATCAGGATTCCCGCCCGCGCGTAATCTTCGCGGTACATCCAGGCAATCGCGTGAAAATGCGGAAACTGCCACAGGAAAAGAATCGCAAAGAGCAGCCAAGCCCCGCGATCCAGAGACCCGGTAGCCGCCACCCACCCGATCATCGGCGGAATCGCACCAGGAAACGCGCCGACGAACGTGGCCCACACCGTCCGCTTCTTCAGCGGAGTGTACGCCAGCAAATAACTGGCGGAAGTCGCCACGCCCAGCCCGCTGGCTAAAATCCCGGCACAGAAATACAAATCGACCGCGCCCGCAACGCACAGCAGCAATCCGAATGTCAGCGCTTCGCGCGGCTGCAGCAATCCGCTCGGCAGCGGGCGCGCCGCCGTACGCCGCATATACCGGTCAGAATCTCTCTCAATGTAGTGGTTTAGCGCCGCAGTCCCCGCGGCGATCAGCATCGTGGCAAAGACGGTATGGATCAGATGCAGCCAGTTCACCGGCCCGCGCACGCCCATGTAGTAACCCGCAGCCGTAGTAATCAGCACCAGGAACGAAACGTCTGGCTTGGTCAGCGTGACGTACGCGCCCGCACGCGTAGAGAGCGCCAGTTCCGCTGTGCGGGTCGTACTCATCAGACCGCCACCGGCCCTTTACCCAGAGAAGAGTGCGCCGCCGCAGTCCTGCGAGCCCTTACGCGGAATCAATGCGGTAGCACAGCAACACAATCAACACCGCAAACGCGAACAGGATCGCGCCGAGCACCGTATGAATCACCGTAAGCGTAACCATCAACGGCAGCGGCCGCATCACCGAAGCGTTCATTAACCGCGACCAGTACGCCGCGATTCCCAGTAAGAACTGCGTCCCCACAATGGCGTGCAGCAACACGCGCGCTTCAGACAGTACGGGCGACGTACCAAATCTTCGGCGCAAAACAATCGCCGTCCAGATCACCACTCCGAGCACCACAAACGCGCCCACAATGTGCGGCCATATCGGAATCTCAAAATGGCGAAACCCAGCTCCCAGAATCACCTGAAAGAAAATCACCGCGGCATTGATAATCGCCACCGCGTGCATCGAAGGCGACCCGGAATCATCGATCTGCTGCTGTTCGGACACCCACCAGCGGCTGGTGAACACCGCAATGCTCAAAACCGCTGCAAAGACAATTTGCCCAAAGCACGCATGAATCACCGGCAACCAGTAATGCAAAAACTGCAACACCACTTGACCGCCGATAACCGCCTGAACCAGCACGCCCGCCACCGCGATGCCCGCGAACCAGCCAAGCCACCGGCGCTCTTCCTTGGCCCAGATCAGAATCGCCAGAATCAACGTGCACACGGCCATCACGCCCGCAATCATGCGGTGCGAATGCTCGTAGAAAACCCCGCCACTCATGTCTGGAAAGAATTTGTGGAAAGACAAAGGCCAGTCCGGCACCGACAGCGCCGCGCCCTCCGAGGTCACCAGCGCCCCGAAAACAAACAGAAAAATCGTCCACAGCACCAAGAAAACGGAGAACTTATGGATGCCGGGATGGTAAGTGGCCTTCATAGCCGAAACTCCAGTCGCAGATTATACCCCAACAGAAAATACCATGCCGCCGAAATGCCGCGGAGAACGTGTCCTCCGAATCGTCTGTCCGTAGCAAAGAATTCTCAGATTTCAACGCCCGCGAAACCAGGTTTGGAAGGTGCGGACTGTATGCTTGGCAGCGAGGGAACCCCAGGGTTTGTGTAACTGTTCATTCTGAGCGAGTTAAACGTCGCCTGTTTTGATACACATCTGCAAGTGCGGGTTCTAAACGACTTGCTAAGCCGTCTTCTTGCTCTGTAACCCAACCGCGGCAGCGTCAAACTCGCGATTCTCGATCCCCACTGCCCGCAACACCAGATCTTTCAGCGCCGCGATAAACAACGGCGAATCCCCCACCGCCGGCATCATGCGAAACGTCTCGACGCCAAACTTTTTCGCATCCAGGCGCGCTTCGATGTTTATTTCGTGCAGGGTTTCAATGTGTTCGGTCACGAACGAAATGGGCACCACCAGCATTTCCTTCACGCCCTCGTGGCCCAGGCGCTCGATTGTGCCGGTCAGTGGCGGCTGCAGCCATTTCGAGGGGCCTACTCGGCTCTGATAGCAAAGCAGGTGGGTCTTGGGCCACCCGGCGTACTGCTGCGCACCCAATTCGCACGCCAGACGCACTGTTTCCTCAATTTGCTGCGGGTACGGATCGCCCTTTTCCACCAGGCTCATGGGCAAACCGTGCGCGCTAAAAACCAGATGGATCCGCGAACTATCCGGAAATTGCCGCAGCACGGAACCAATCCGCTGGACTAACGCCTGAATATACAGCGGGTGATCGTAGAACGACGCAACCGTCCGCTCCGGGATGTCCGCTTTCGGCGAACCATAAACACGCCGAAACTCTTTCGTGCTGCTCAGCGTTGTCGCGTACGAATAGTGCGGATACAGCGGTAGCAAAACCAGCTCATCAAGTTTTTCAGCCTGCCGCAGAGTTTCAACCGCATCGCGCGTGGTGGGTCTCCAGTAACGCATCGCCACCACCGCCACCGGATCGATGTACGGGGCTACCGCGGCGCTAAGTCGCACCCGCTGCCGTTCCGTAAGCACTCGAATTGGCGAGCGCCGTCCGATTTCCGAATATTTCTTGGCCACTGGAATCGACCGCCGCGACGAAATTAATTTCGCAATCGGCCAGCGCAAAAACCCCGCAGCGCCCAGGGGAATAATGTCCGGGTCCAGAAACAAATTCATCAGGAACGGCTCAACCGCATCCAACGAGTCCGGCCCGCCAAGTTGGAATAGGACAATTCCGACGCGCTTCTTCCCTGCCATATTATTTTTTCCGATTCAGCGAACCCTTGAGGCGCTCAAGGTCTTTCCGTAAAGTCGACGCCCGCTGTGCGACCGTGAGGTAGTACACGAAAAAAATCCCCCAAGCGCCCAAATATGCTGCAAACACGCTGTTGAGATTCTTCACACGGCCTCCGATTCACGGCGAATCAACTCGAAATCATCGCGCATGGCTTCCAGGCGATAGCGCGCGACAATCAACAAGACCATCAGGCCCAACATCGGCAGCCATGAAAACAGCAACACTTTTAGCATGACGGGATCGAGCCCGGAACCCGGTTCACCCATGATCACCGGCTGCGGATGTTGCGTCCGCCACCAGCGAATCGAGCCAAACACCAGTGGCACATCAATGAACGCAAAAATCCCAAAAAGCGCACTAAGCAACGCACGACGATCCGGCTCTTCAATCAGAGTGCGCAGCAGCAGGTAAGCCACGTATAGGAGCCACAAAACGAACGTTGATGTCAGCCGCGCATCCCAAGTCCACCAAATGCCCCACACCGGATGCGCCCAGATCGGCCCGGAGATCAGGACCACCGAGGTGAACGCGAGGCCCACTTCGGCGGACGACACTCCGAGCCAGTCCCATCGCGGTTCGCGGCGCAACACGTACGCGATGTTCGCGACGAAGCAAATGAAAAACGCGGTCAACCCTGTCCAGGCGCTGGGAACATGCAAAAACATAATGCGGTAGATCACGCCCTGCCGTGAATCCAGCGGCGCAATAAAAAATGCCGCATACGCCGCGGCAGCCAGCAACAGCACCACCGCCGCTCCGCCGATCGCGCGCTTCAGCATTCCGCTATTCCTCCAGAAGATATTCGCCGAAAAGCCATAGCGCCGTCAAAAACACCACGTCAAACGTAGCTAGAAACCCGACACCTTTCCAGCGCATAAATGGTTCGACGTCCAGTAATCCCGCGGTGACTTCAGTGCTGGCGACCAGCACCGGCGTCAGCATTGGCAACAGCAACAGCGGCAACAACAATTCCCGCATGCGGGCCTGCGCGGAAATCGCAGAAAGCGCAGTCCCCGCGATGGATACTCCCAGGCTACCAAGAAAAAACACCAGAAGCAGTTGCCCGAAAACTCGTCCGACCGGCAGGTTGTACAAAATCGCAAACACCGGCAGCATCAGCAATTCCGTGACGAGCAGAAACAAGGTGTTGGCGGCCAGCTTGGCCAGCAGAATCGCAAATGGATCGCTGACCGAGAGCCGCAGCGCGCTCAGGGTGTCATTGGTCTGTTCGCGCAAGAAACACGGTTGCAGCATCAGCGACGCCGCGAATAAAAACGCCAGCCACAACAAGCCTGCGCCAAAGCGCCGCGACTCCGCTGACGTAGGATCAAACGTAAAGCTGAACAGCACGATCACGATCAAAATAAATACAACCGTGGTCATCAGCAATTCGCGGGAACGGAATTCCGTCCGCAGCTCTTTGCCCAGAAGCACCGCACTATTGGAAAGCAAGCTCATCAAGCGCCGGCCAAGGCCATCACGGAATGCACATTCGCGCCGTCTCGGGTATCGGCCACCACTTCGCCGGCATCGAGCCGCACCGCACGAGTCGCTAGCTCAGAGATTGCCGACTGTCCGTGCAAACTCATCAGCAACGTGCAGCCATCATCCCGCAGCGCGCGCAAGGTATCCGCGAGCCATTGGACACCTTCGGGATCGAGTCCGGTCGCCGGCTCGTCCAGCAGCAATATCCGCGGACGCTGCAACAACGCCCGGGCAATCGCCACGCGTTGCCGCATACCTCGAGAAAATGTACGCACCAGCGAACCGTTACGTTCGCTGAGGCCAACTTCGCGAAGCAGTTTTTCCACTAGCGGCCCAGGCCCAGCAATTCCCTGTAGGCGCGCAAACAGAAACAAATTTTCTTCGGCGGTTAATTCGTCGTAGACCATCGTGGCGTGGGCCACAAAACCAGTGCGCGGAGTCGCGCAGTCGGGATCGCCCTGCCACGTGAATCGAACTTCTCCGGAAGAAGGGCGCACCAGCCTGGCGGCAATCCGCAGTAGCGTGGTTTTGCCAGAGCCGTTGCGCCCAGCCAGCGCAACGCATTCTCCCTCGGCGACGTCCAGCGAAACGCGGCGCAACGCAAACAGGCCGCCATATCGCTTGTCGACGTTTTTGAATTGAATCCCGGCAGGATCCGTAGCGCTCACCACGTGTGCGGCACCCTGTAGCGCAGGGCGCAGCCCTGCGGCTTTTTCCGCGCAAAGGGAGAAACCGCAGGGCTCAAAACCGGTCGCCCTGCGCTACAACAATCGCGGCCAGGCAGCGCACGCGAAAAGTCCTCAGCCTCGCACCAGATCGCGAAGTATTTTTTCCGCCTTGGCACGTTCCAAAGCGTACTCCTCTTCGGAGATTGTTCCGGCCTGATGGCGCAACTCCAGCCGAAACAGTTTCTCTTTCAGCCCATCCAGGCTGTTGCCCACTGCAGCGTCAACGCTGGCCAGCGCCGAACTTACCGCGGGAGCAGCCGGCGAGAAAGAAGGAGCACTCGCATCGCCCAGCGAACTCGCTACCGAAGTAACTGCCACCGGCTTGCGTACCAGAAACAGAGCGCCCAGCACGAATATCAGCGCAAATCCCCCTAACAGGGGCCACTTCAAAACATCTAGCCGACCGGGCACTTGTTGAATATTCGCGCCCGCTTGCGGTTCGCTGGAACGCGCATCGGCCGCCTCTTTCGGTGTTTCCGCGCCACTTCCCGCTTCCTGCGGAGGCGGCGCGGTTCCCGAAACGTTTACGGCCACAACGGTTCCGGCAGAAAGATTTTCGCGACCGTAGATATTCATCCCTTGATCCTGCCCGCCAAGCTGCAATCCATCGCCAGTGATCTGCATGGTTGGAGGAGCCACGACCAGCAGCCGGCCGGTCAAATAAGAAATAGGCACCGTAACGGTGGTGGAATTGTTGGGATACGGCACTTCGTAGGAATAGCGCACGGTGCTGGCGCCCGGGCGAAACGCGTATGCAATCGCGTAGTGATTGCCTTTCTTATCGATGGGCGCCTGGACCACCGGCATTCCCGCGGGGCCCGACGCCGCCACCTGCTGCAGCTTGCCCTGAGGCGGCAGCGCAAATTCAAAATTCCCATCAGCACGAAAATAGGCTTGCGGCGGCGTAGAATTATTTTCTACGGAATATTCCTCCCCAACAATCAGAGTGGCGCCGTTCGGCTGGAAAAATACCACGCGCGAAGGAATGTTGATCGTCTTGGGATCTTTCGACGGCTCGAACACTTCTACTTCCACATCGGTCTTGTTCGGAGGCACCGGTTGATGAAAATTAATTCCGTTGTACACCGCGCGCACCAGCATGGGCGCAGTTCCAATTCCCGGATTGTCGAACGTGAAATGCCCTTGCGCGTCAGTCTTGGTGTTGGCGACCGGCTGCATGCCGCCCTGCAACTGGATCAAAATAACTTCGATTCCCGCCGCAGGCTTCCCGGTCGTGCCATTCTTGGCCAATCCTTTCAGCGTTCCCGCGTCCGCGATACTCGGTAGAAGCAGCAATGCCATCGCAGTACCCAACACCAGGCTCCACGCTGAAAATCGGATCCGACCTGCGCTCATCACAAATTGCTCCCCGGCGCGGACGCCGGCCGCGGCCCACGCGGGCGACGGGTCTGGGCCTCGGTCACCTGATCGATTTCCGCCAGAATCAGGGCTGCTTCATTCTCGATCGAGATTTTCATCGCTTCGTAGTCGCCTTCTGAATATTTTCCGGCACGATATTCAAATCGCAAATCGCGCAAATTGTCGTAGATGGTGTCGCGGCGCTCCATTAACTGGTCGAGCCGAGTGCGATGCGGTGCGAGGTCCGAAGCGTCCGGCTGGATGTAAAAAATAAACAGCAGCGTGGCCACCGCCAGCGCAAAACACGCGCCCAGTACGGCCCAGTCGCTCGAAGCTACCGAGTTCCCCGTCGGCAACACTGCAGATAGCGCCAGAAAGGTCATTAGTCCTGCGTCTCCCGGGAAGCTTGCTCGCGCGCCCGGGCCAAGAGTTCCGGAGAAAATTCCGAGGATGCGCCTGGAGCCGCTGCAATCATCACCGGCCGCTTGCGCCAGCGCGAAATCACAAAAACCACCAGCAGCGCACCGAGTGCGAGCAGCACCCCTGGCAAATACCAGGCCACCAGATTCAATCCCGAGTGCGGCGGCTCGGACAATACCGCAGTTCCAAATTCCGCCACAAACGCCTGCACAATCGACGTTTCGGAATCTCCGCGGGCGATGCCGGCGTCCAGCTTCTTCAACATTCCTGAAGAGTTTTGGCAACCGACGTGATTACACTGGGTCAAAATCTGTTTGCAATCGCAGAGCGGGGTGCCCACACCGCAGAGAAGTTTGCCGCCGATTTCCTTGGCGCGATCGGTTTGCTGCGCGCGCAAAGTAGCGGCCACCATCCCGAGCGTCAGCGCCAGGCAAAGAATGGTCCACGAAAAATGCTTGCGCATTTTAATCATGCCCTTCCCGCATCGCTGGAGTGGGCCGCAGCGACTGGGCGACGGTCTCGCCGGGTAGCGGCTGGCGGGAACTTTCCCGCACCGCGGAAAGCACCAGCACCGATTTGCGATTCGGCAGCAGCGCCACCAACGTCCCTAGCACCACTACCGCTCCGCCAAACCAAATCCATTTCACCAAGGGATTCAGATACGCGTGAATCACCGGCAATTCCGTCTCGGGACTCACTCCCGCGTAGACGACGTACAAATCCTCTTTGAGCGTGGAGTAGATCGCCACCATCGTCCCGGATTGTTCGCTGGCGTTAAATTTCCGCCGCTCGGGATACAGCATCATCAGCTGTTTGTTGTCGCGCAGGACTTCTATGTTCATGCGTTCGGCGGTGTAATTCTTTTCCGGCTTACTGTCCATGCTTTGCAGTAACAGGGTGTACTGGCCAATCTGCATGGTCTGCCCGGGCTGCATATCTTTTTGTACGTCGCGGTTAAAGGCTACGCCGGCCAGTCCGATGAAAATCATCACCATGCCCATATGTACGATGTATCCGCCATAACGGCGGGTGTTGCGCATGGTTAGATCGATGCTGGAAGCCAGGAAAGATGCGCCGGACCGGGCGCGAATCACTTTAGCGCCGCGATAAAACTCCATGGAGATGGTGGCGGCTACAAATACGCATAGAGTCATGCAGACCAGTGAGTAGAACTGGCGAAATCCCAGCGCGAAAGCCACTACGCCGCCGAGCAACCCAATCACCAGAGGCCAAGCGAAGTTGCGCTTCAAGCTTTCGAGAGAAGTTTTGCGCCACGCCAACAGAGGACCGACACCGGTTAAGAACAAGAGCAGCAAACCAATCGGCACGTTTACCTTGTTAAAAAATGGAGGCCCAACGCTGATCCGCGAACTGGATAGCCATTCTGAAAACACCGGGAACAGCGTGCCAGAGAGCACCGCTACGCAGGAAACCAGCAAGATCAAATTGTTAAACAGAAAGCTGGACTCGCGGGAAACGATAGCGTCCAGCTGATTCTCGCTCTTCAAATAATCACGATTTTTGTAGTACGCCGTGAAGCAGACCAGCAAGATCACGACGATAAATCCCAGAAACCAGTTTCCGATGCTGGACTGCGCAAAGGCGTGGACCGAGGCCACAATTCCGCTGCGGGTCAAGAATGTGCCGGTGATGCACAGCAGGAACGTGATGAACACCAGCCACACGTTCCACACTTTCATCATCCCGCGCTTTTCCTGCATCATCACCGAGTGCAGAAACGCGGTGCCAGTCAGCCAGGGGAGCAGCGAAGCATTCTCCACAGGGTCCCAGGCCCAGTAACCGCCCCAACCCAGCACGGCATAAGCCCAATGCGCGCCCAGCAGAATTCCAGCAGTCTGAAATCCCCACGCAATCATGGTCCACTTGCGAGTGAGGTGAATCCACTTTTCGCCCGGATAGCGCGCCAGCAACGCGCCTAAAGCAAAGGCAAACGGAATGGTGAAACCGGTGTACCCGGAATAAAGGTTCGGCGGATGGATCACCATTTCCGGATACTGCAGCAGCGGATTCAATCCGTTGCCATCGGCGCGGGTTACCAAATTCATCGCGCCATGCACGCCCGGAACGCCCAAAGCCTTAAACGGACTGGCCACAAAATTATTCAGCGTCAGGAAGAAGATCTGCACTCCGGCGAGAACTACGCCCACATAGGGCATCAACTCGCCATTCTTGTTGCGGTAAGTCATCAACGCCGAGAAAACATAGACGGCCAGCAAGAAGCTCCAGAACAATAGCGAGCCTTCCTGCCCGGACCACAGCGCTGCCACCTTATAGAACGGAGATAGATCGCGATTACTGTGGGCCACTACGTACGCGCTGGAAAAATCGTCGGTGAAAAATAGATATTCGAGGGTAAAGGTGCCGAGGAAAATTAGAACGCAGGTGGCGATGCCCGCCTGCCGGGTGCTCTTGATCAGCAGCGGGTGCCGCGTGCGGATGGCGAAAATCCCGCCGATGAAGGCATACACCGCGCAGATGAACGCCAGGAGTAAAGCGAATGATCCGAAAAGGTCCAAAAAACGGCCAGCCTCTCTCGAATACTACCGCGAAGCTTACATGCTGCTGCGTTGCGTGGAAGCCGCGGGCGTTGCCGCCGGCGCAATCGTGCCGCCGGGCGCGGCCTCATACTTTGAAGCACACTTGGCTTGCACCCGCTCGGCAACAAATCGTCCGTCAGACGCCAAGGTGCCTTCCACCAGCGCCTGAGATTTGTCGACGAAGGTATCCGGAAGCGGATCGCTCCCGGTGTAGCTCACCGGCAAAGACTTGCCTTCGCCATCCAGGACAAAATCAACGCGTCCGGAGAGCTTGCGAATGGTTCCGGGTTGCACCGTGCCGCCAACGCGCATGCGGTGGGTGGCCGCAGCTCCGTGCAACGTAGAAATCTCCGCAATCGTGTGGTAATACGTTTTGCTTTCGCCGTAGCCGAGCCACGCCAGGAATGCCAGCGAGACGACTATTACAGCGATCCCAACGCCAAATTTTGCGCGCTTTTGCAAGCAGACTGCTCCTGAAACCGCCTAATCCTCGAAAGCGCAGTTTAACACCTGCACATTGCGGATGACCACCCAAAACGAGCCAGCTAACCGGCCTACAGGAAGATAGTAGCTCAACGCGCGACCGCAGTGGGAAGCGATAAAACGCTGCGCAACCGTTCGACAGCTTCGTCGCCTTCAGGCAATTTGAAAGCTTTGCCGCCATCCAACAGTAAGGCGCAGTCCAGGGCTTCGGCCTGGAATTTTTCGACGAAAGGATCGAGCTGGGTTCCCAGCAGGACCAGGCGTTTGGGCTTGATGGATTTGCGGATGCGCGTGAACGTGGTCGGCAGGCGATTGCCTAGCAGTGCGCTGACCTCCGGGGCGCCAGCGGCAGCCCCTTCTAGGGGGCAATCCAGTAGATGAACCACGAAAAACCCTGCGCGTTGAAACTCGTGGTGGATCGTATCAGCGGTCTTGCCCTCGACGGAGATCCCTGCCACTCGCAGCAGGCGCGCAGCTTCCCCGCTGAACGGGGTCGAGTCGGAATAGACAAACTCCGAGTCGACGGAGGGTACAACCGCCCCGAGCACCAGAATGTTGACATGCAGCGGACGATACCGCGTGGACCACTCCAATCGGCGAAAGCGCGCCGCCAGATGCTCCGGAGAGGCCAGCTGCCCACACCCGTCACACAGAATATTGTGCCCAGTTCCCATTACTCGAATGTAGTGCAGGCTGCGCCAGACTGCAAACTATGACGACGGCTAGCGCATGAAGATGGCGAAGAGGAATTCTTGAGGGTACGAGACGAAAAAGCGTGCAGTTGATTGCGGGGAAACCGATGAGTGGAAGAGAAACGCCGGAGGCTAGGAAGAAACCGGCAGATCCGCGGGCAGCTTAGCGCGCAAACACCAGCGCAATTCCTGGCTCAGCTCGGAAATCTCCATGCCGGCCATCACGATAAATTTACAGCTGAGCATTTCGCGGGGTTCGTCATCGTCCGGCAATTGGCAGGAAACCCGGCAATATTGGCACTCTTGGTTCCAGCAAAAGCGGCCGTACGGAATCGTTTCGGGGCTGATAAATTGGAAGCAACGCAGCAGCGAATTGCGCTCGGGCACCTGAAACTTCTTGCCGTAGATGGTGATCTCTACGAGCTTTTCGTACGGACGAAAGGGTTCCGACATGGTGAGCGCTTTCCTCTGCGTATCCGCAAGAAGCCACCACTGCGCGGATACCAATGTGTGAGTGCCTACTCAGAATAGACGGCGAAGTACGCGGCAACAACGATAGGCGTGGGAGAGCGTGGCGAATGTGCTACGGGGGTGCGGCGCGGAAAAGGCGAAGCTCAGAGGACGGCTTGCAGGTATGGTGGGCAAGACGGATTGCGATGGAGAATACGCCGTCAGTGCCCTACAAAATCGAAATACTGGCCCATTTTGCGGAATTTTTCGTATCGCCCGTTAAGCAATTCCTTGGGTGACTGCTGCGACAGGGCCGGGAGTTGGCGGCTTAAAATATCATCGAGGAAACCCGCTGCCGCATCGTAGTCGGTGTGGGCGCCACCCTCCGGCTCCGGAACAATTTCATCGACGATACCGAATTCTTTCAAGTCTTTCGCAGTGATTTTCATCGCCACCGCAGCGGTTTCGGCTTTGGTGGAATCGCGCCAGACGATGGAGGCGCAGCCTTCCGGCGAGATCACCGAGTAAAAACTATTCTCGAAAATGTTTACTCGGTCACCCACGGCTATGGCTAGCGCGCCACCGGAGCCGCCTTCGCCGGTCACAGTAACAATGATGGGTACGGGAAGACGGGCCATTTCGCGGAGGTTTCGCGCGATGGCCTCGCCTTGACCACGCTCTTCGGCGTCGATTCCGGGATACGCGCCGGGCGTATCGATGAAGGAAATGATGGGCCGTCCGAATTTTGCGGCCAGTTGCATCACCCGTAGCGCCTTGCGGTAGCCTTCCGGCTTCGGCTGACCGAAATTGCGCTGCAGCCGTTGCTTGGTGTCGCGACCCTTTTGGTGGCCGATCACGGCGACGGGACGTCCGTGGAATTTTGCTAACCCCGCGATCAGCGCTTTGTCGTCGCCAAATGCGCGGTCACCGTGCAGCTCGATGAAGTCAGTAAAAAGTAGTCCGATATAGTCGAGGGTGTAGGGCCGCAACTGATGGCGAGCAATCTGGGCCCGCTGCCAGGGGCCGAGGTGAGTGTAGAACTCACGGCGCAATTCGGCAACTTGCTCGCGGACGCGCTGCACTTCGGCGTCGGCCGCCGGGGAGGAAGCCATGCCGCGCAAATCTTCCACCTCTTTCTCCAGGCGGTCGATCTCCAACTGGCGTTCGTTTAAAGCTTTGCCGGATTTGTCTTTCGCGCTCATTGTTCCTTTTACGCCGCCAATTTAAATGACAAGTTGATCGCCGCGCAGACGTTTGACACTGTTGTCTAGTTCCGGCGTGACGCGTACGAATTGTTTCGAAGGCAGCAAGGCTACCGATCCATCGTCGGAAACCAGTTCAAAGATTACCGGAATGGCGCCCGGAGAGGCCGTAAAAAGCTTCTCCAACTCCTCGAATAGCGTTTCGTTCAGACTGCTGACATCCAGCCGCAGGCGGAACTCTTGCGGCGGCGCTTTCTCGGGGATCTGATCCAGCGGCCGCGCCTCTTGCAGCGAAAGGCGGGTACCGGCTTCTTCCACCTGAATTTTAACTTTCAACAATAGCGGAGTTCCGGCCTTCAGCATCGGCTGCAGCCGCGCGAAACTCTCCGGGAAGGCCAGCAATTCTTGTACGCCAGTCATGTCCTGAATCGTATAAATCGCCCAGGTTGCGCCTTTCTTAGAACGCATCGGCCGGGTGCCCACGATTAATGCCGCGACCGCGATTTCTTTGCCATTGCGCTGCCCTTCCACTTCGCTGAGGGCCACAACTTTTAATTCCTGTAGACGTGACGCGTATTTTTCGAGAGGATGCCCGGAAACGTAGAAGCCCAGCATGGCGTACTCGCTGGTCAGCCGTTCTTCTTCGCTCCACTGAGGGGCATCGCGCAACTCGAAGGTGACTGCGGTGGGCGCGGAGTCTCCGCCGCCAAACAAATCATTCTGTCCCGATTCCTTTTGCCGTGCGGCGCGCTGCAGCGCATTCACCGCATCATCCACGCTAGCCATCATGCTTTCGCGGCCACCCATGGCATCGAGCGCACCAGATTTGATGAGGCTCTCAAAGACCCGTTTGTTCAGGAAGCGCGGTTCGATGCGCCCGCAGAACTCGTACAGCGTTCGGAATTCGCCAGTGCCTAAGCGCGACTCGCGAATCGCTTTGGCGGTATTTTCGCCGACGTTTTTAATGGCGGCCATACCGAAGCGGATGGCTTCGCCGATCGGAGTAAAGTACAAATCGCTCTCGTTTACGTCTGGCGGAAGAATTGGAATGCTCATGCCGCGAGCTTCATTGATGTACTTCACGGTTTTATCGGTGTTGCCGGCTTCCGAAGTGAGCAGCGCGGCCATGAATTCGACCGGGTAGTGCGTTTTCAAGTACGCGGTCTGATAGGCAAGCAAGGCGTAGGCGCAAGAGTGGGACTTGTTGAACCCATAGCCGGCAAATTCTTCCATCAAGTTAAATATACGTTCGGCCTTCTTGTCGGCGATCTTGTTAGCCTGGCAGCCGGTCATGAATTTTGCGCGCTGCGCGGCCATTTCTTCTTTTTTCTTTTTGCCCATGGCGCGCCGCAGAATATCGGCTTCGCCCAGCGAGAAACTGGCGAGGCGGTTGGCGATTTGCATTACCTGTTCCTGGTACAGGATTACGCCATAGGTTTCCTGCAGAATTTCCTGGAGCTGCGGGAGTTCGTAGGTGACTTTGGTCTTGCCGTGCTTGCGGCTGATGAAATCGTCGACCATGCCGCCTTGAATCGGACCGGGACGATATAGAGCGTTCAACGCGGTGAGGTCTTCAATTCTAGTGGGCTGATAACGCCGCAAAATGTCCCGCATGCCGTGCGATTCAAACTGGAAGATGGCGGTGGTGTCGCCCTTGGCGAAGAGTTTGTAGGTGTCGGCGTCGTCCAGCGGAAGCAGATCGATATCGAGTTTTACGCCGCGGCTTTGTTCGACCATATGCACGGCGTCGTGCAGAACAGTGAGTGTGGTAAGGCCGAGAAAATCCATCTTAAGCAGGCCGATGCGCTCAAGTCCGTTCATGTCGTACTGGGTAGTGATTTCATCCCGGCTGGTCTTGTAAATCGGGACTATGTCGGTGAGCGGGCGGGGGGAGATTACGACGCCGGCAGCGTGAGTAGAAGCGTGGCGGGAAAGCCCTTCGAGACGCAATGCTACGGCCATTAGATCTTTCAGGCGTTGATCGCCATCCACCGCGGCCTTCAATTGCGGAGCATCGCGTAAGGCATCTTCCAACGTGATGCCCAGAGTGGTGGGTATCAATTTCGCGAGGCGGTCTACCTCTCCGTACGGAATATCCATAGCCCGACCAACGTCTTTTACCGCGGCTTTGGCCGCCATGGTCCCGAAGGTGATGATTTGCGCGACGTTGTCGCGGCCATATTTCTGCGTGACGTACTCTATCAATTCGCCGCGCCGCCGCATGCAGAAATCGATGTCGATATCCGGCATCGAAACGCGCTCGGGATTCAAAAAACGCTCGAACAGCAAATTGTATTGCAGCGGATCGACATCGGTGATGCGCAATGCGTAGCTGACCAAACTGCCCGCAGCGGAACCGCGGCCCGGGCCTACCGGCACGCCTTGCGCTTTGGCGTAATGAATAAAATCCCAGACGATCAGGAAGTAGCCCTCGTAGCGCATCTTCTGAATCATTTTTATTTCAGACGTCAGACGACGCTCGTACTCGGCCAGCGGGTGACTTAGGGCGCCTTGCTTGAGCAGCGCTTCGAGAAATGGAACCCGGCCGGCGAATCCATCGCGAACCACTTTTTCAAAATAACTGTCTGGCGTGTGGCCGTCGGGAACGGCGAAAGTTGGGAATGGATTCGGGATCGGCGAGATTTTTACGTTGCAGCGGCTGGCGATGTCCACGGTGCGGCTGAGGGCGTCGGGGATTTCGCCGAACACTTTAAACATTTCCTGGGCGGTTTTGAAATAGAACTGGTCGGTCTGAAACTTCATGCGGCGCTCATCGCTCATGGTCTTGCCGGTTTGAATGCACAGCAGGACTTCCTGAGCGTGTGCGTCATCGTGATGCAGGTAGTGGCAATCGTTTGTGGCTACCAGAGGGATGCCCGATTCTTTCGAGAGGCGAACAAGCTCCGGGTTAATTCCCTTCTCGATTTCCAGGCCTTGATCCTGAATTTCGAGGAAGAAATTATTTTTGCCGAAGATGTCGCGCAGACGATAGGCGTTCTCTTTGGCTTGATCGTATTTTTTCTCGACGACCGCCTCGGTCACCGGACCTTTCAGGCATGCCGACAGCGCTATCAAACCTTTGCTATGTTTGGCGAGCAGATCGTAGTCGATGCGCGGTTTGTAATAGAAGCCTTCCAGAAATCCGGCAGAAACCAGCTTGATGAGATTGTGATAGCCCTCGAGATTCTCGCAGAGCAACACCAAATGGTTGTTGCCGCGCCCACCGGGCTCCATCTCGTCGCCATTCTGTTTGCCGTTGGCTGGAGCGTTCTTTTCGCCGCGCTCGTGGCGGCTGCCTTTGGCGATGTACACTTCGCAGCCGATGATGGCCTTCACGTCGCGCTTGCTGGCTTCGTTGAAGAAATTCGCCGCGGCAAACAGGTTGCCGTGATCGGTAATGGCCACCGCAGGCATTTTCTGGCGCGAAGCTTCGTCGAGCAACTCGCTGGTTTCGCAAGCCCCGTCGAGGAGACTGAAGTCAGTGTGAACGTGGAGATGAACGAACTGCGGTTGCCCCATGGACTCCAATTCTAAAACTGTTGTGCGCGAATTGCGAACGGCATTCCAGAGTTTTCCTCAGGAATTTTTTGCGATATCGCAGCAAGGCCGCCCGCCTCAGAAGGCGGCCGCTACAACGGCGATGCTCGCAACCGCAACGCTCGCAACACCCGTCCGATTATTTCTTGCGGGTCGCTTTTTTCCCCGGGGCTGATTTTGTCGCGGGCTTGGCCGCTGGCTTCCCTGCCGGCTTAGCCGCGGCGGGCTGGGGCTTTTCTGGGGCCTGCGAGCGGCGGGCGGCCATTCCCGCCGAGTGTTTTTGTTTAGCTTCCGCGCTGGCAACGGCCAAGGCTTTTTCCTCGGCCTTGCTGGGTTTCTTTTCTTTTTCTTTCTTTTTCGGTACTTCGCGGATTCCCGAGAGTTTGCGCAGAATTTTCTCGCGATCCTCGGGAGTTTTGCCGCGCCCGGTCAATTGCATGGCGAAAACCTGTTCGACGATTTCATCAAACTTCGGCCCCTGTTCCATACCCAAGGTCTGCAGTTCGGTACCAACCACCGGCAACCCCGCGCGCATCGGCCGCCATTTGTTCAGGTAGGCTTTAATTTTTGAGACGGCTCCGGAATTATTGGATTCCGCAAGGAGATACGCGAGCTGATCGGTGGGCATCTTCTCGATGAATTTGTAGGCGTCGATGGGCGCTTCCATCTTGCGGCCCACCAGTTCTTTCTGCACGGCGGTGGCCTTCTCTTCAAACTTCAACACCGAATCGGCTTCCGCGCTTTTGAATCCGGCTTTTGACAGAGCGCCTGACAATTCGCGGTCTTTCATCCGGCCGAGAATGGCCAACAACATGGGCGCGGCCAACCGCGGACGGAATCCCGCCATCATCAAGTCTTCGCGAACTTTCACGAGCCGGTTGATGGCTTCATAGTCGGGATGTTTTTTCGCCAGCAGCGAACTGACGGCCTCCATCAAGTCATGCTCTTCCCAGGCCTTCAGCGCCACGCCAGGGCGTTCTTCGCGGGCCGCCTCGCGCAATTCTGCGCCGCCATCTTCCGGTTCGATGGTTTTGTGAAGCTCGCGTTCGATAGCCAGATCGAACCATTCCTGGGTGCGGGCCTCCACCTTGAACCCCATGCGGGCGGCGAAACGCAGAACCCGTAGGAGCCGCACCGGCTGATTGGTAAAACTGTGAATCGTGAGCGCGCGCACTTCTCCGCGCTCAATGTCCGAGAGTCCGTTGGTCGGATCCAAGAGCAACCCACGCGATGCCGGATTCAAGGAAATTGCGATCGCGTTCAGCGAGAAATCCCGCCGCCGCAAATCCTCCATAATCGTGGACCAGCGCACCTCCGGCCGGGTTCCCGGACGCACGTAGTGGTCATCGCGGGCCGCGGAGATGCTGCCTTCGACTTCGCCGACAAAAAGAATCTCGACATGCCGCAGCTTCTCGTCTTCGAGAAGAATCTCAGCGCCGCCTTTTTCGAGTTCTCGCGCGAGTTTGGTGGGATTGCCTTCCAGCGTAAAGTCCAAGTCACGCAGTGTGGCGCCGGTAATCAGGTCGCGCACCGTGCCGCCGGTCAGGTACAAATTAAAGCCCAACGCGGAAGCCAACTCCTGCACGCGCATCATAGCGGCCCGTTGATCCGGCGACAGGCGGCTTTCCAACAAAAACATATAGTCTGGCATTACGCTCCCTCGACTTTTTGAGCATGCGCGCATCTTCCGCGACACGCCCGCGATAAACCTCTACTGCTACTGGCTGGCCGACCGCGCCTTACGCGCGCGGGTGATGCGCCTTATAAATCTGCTTCAAGCGTTCTTCCACTACATGCGTATAAATCTGGGTGGTCGAAATATCCGCATGCCCCAGCATTAACTGCACGGAACGTAGATCCGCCCCGCGTTCCAAAAGGTGTGTTGCAAAACTGTGGCGTAACATGTGGGGCGTGAGCGCGACGCGCAGCCCTGCGCGGCGGCCGTATCCGGAGAGAATTTTCCACACACCAACCCGGCTGAGTCCGCGCCCGCGACGGTTCAGGAACAAGGTAGGCACCGGCGGAGCTTTTCCCAAGAGTTCGGCACGCGCTTCCACTAGATACTTTTCAACCATGGAGAGCGCTTTCTTCCCGACGGGGACCAGCCGTTCCTTGTCACCCTTGCCGATGCAGCGCACGCAGCCCACCTTGGTATCCAGATCATTGACGCGCAGGCTGATCAGCTCAGAAACACGCAGTCCGGTGGAATACAAGACTTCCAGCATGGCGCGATCCCGCAAGCCGAGCGCGGTTTTGCCGTCCGGCTGTTGCAAAAGTTTCTCGACGTCTTCCAAACGCAAGTATCCCGGCAAAGACCTGCGAATTTTGGGCGATTCCAGATTGATCGATGGATCGTCCACGATCAGTTCGTGCATTTGCGAAAATCGGAAGAAATTGCGCAGCGTTACCAGATTTCGGGCCACGCTCTTGCTTTCCAGCTTCTGCCGGTACAGAGCGGCCAGGAAGTCCACCAAATCATCGCGAGTAACCCCCGCGAGCGGCAATTTTCTCTTATGCGCGAACAAATTGAATTTCGCCAAGTCCTGGCGATACGCCGAAACGGTGTTGGGCGAGAGCCCCTTCTCCACTTGGACGTGGGTCAAGAACGACGAAATGGCCGCTGAAATTTCCATTACGATCCCGAGAACCCTTCTCCGGCCGCAGGCCGATTGCGCAGCGCGATGCCGTAGACTTCTTCAATCTCGCGGCAACGGAAAATGTAGGCCATCGCCAGGTATAAAATCGTTGCGCCGGAGATCATCGCGCCGAAGACTAGCAGCTGGATGTAGAACCGCGAATGAATGGTGAACTCGGTGTAGCGAGCGCCAAACCAGCAAGCCACGCCCATGATTCCGGACGCCATAGCGATCTTTCCGAAGGACCGGAAGATCTGCATGGTACCCAGCGCACCGTAGCGCAGGCGGAACACCAGGAACAGGGCAAAAAAATCGAAGTAGCAGGCAATCGCCGTGGCCAGCGCCGGTCCGCCGTTTTGTACCCGTTTGAAAAAGAAGTCGAGGAAAACGATGTTCAGCACGATGTTCATGATCAGCGAGATGGAAGCTACGATCACGGGCGTCTTGGTATCGTTCGCTGAATAAAAAGCCGGAACGATCAGCTTCACGGAAGCTAACGCGGGCAACCCTAGGGCGTAATAGAGCAAGGCGCGGGCAGTCAGGCGGGTGGACTCGGCAACGAACTGGCCGTGTTGAAACAACACGCGAATAATCGGCTCCCGCAAAATCACCAATCCCACGGCGGCCGGCACCGTAATAAACGCCACGATGCGAACCGCGAACGTCAGCGTCTTCTTCAATGCTTCGAAATCTTTCGCGGCCGCCTGGTGCGACATCATGGGCAAAATAGCGGTCGCTACCGCGATGGCGTAGCCTCCCAGCAGCAATTCCATGACGCGATCCGCGACATACAATGCCGCAAGACTGCCCTGGGGCATACGGGCGGCAGTGGCAAAATAGGTGTCCACGAAGAAATTAATCTGCCCGATTCCGATGCCGAAAAATCGCGGAAGCATCAACCGGGCGACGTCGCGTATTCCCTGGTGCCCAAAGGACAAGCCGAAGTTGAACTTCATGCCCTTGCGCACCAGCGCGGGTACCTGAATCAAAAACTGTAGTGCCCCACCGACCAGAACACCTACAGCCAGCGAAACTGCCGGATCGTCGAAGTAACGCCATACCGCCCCGATCGAGAAGAGAATGACCGAGATATTCAGGAACACCGAGGTAGCCGCGGGCAGGCCGAACATGTTGAAACAGTTCAGGATGCCCATCGCCAAGGCCGCCAGAGACACAAAAAAGAGATACGGGAAAATGATGCGGTTCAGGGTGATGGCCTGGTCGTAAGCGAAACTGCCTCCAGAGGATGCGGTGAACGTGTGAATCACCGCTGGCGAAAAAACCATCCCCATAACCGTGATAATGGCCACGATGAACGCCAGCGTCCAAAACAGCCTGTTGGCGAACTCCCAAACCTCTGCGCGAGACTTCTCTCGCATGTACTTGGTAAAAACCGGGATGAAGGAGGAGGTCATCGACCCTTCCCCTACTAAACGCCTGAAAAGATTGGGGATACGATAGGCCAAAACGAAGGAGTTGGCCGCTAAAGACGTTCCCAGGAGAAAGGTTATCCGCTCATCCCGCACGTAGCCGAGAGTGCGGCTGACCATCGTGACAAGAGTAATGATTGAAGCCGACTTCAGGATCTGCTTCTTTTCGGTCAACGGGCGGCACTCCAGGGCCTAACCCTAATGGAAACAATGACTTGACAGCGGAAACGCGCTTAACATAACATGATTTTCGCCAATTGGCAAATTTTGTCCTTAGTGACTCTTGGACTTATCGAAAATTGAAAACTCGCGCCCCAGCTAGCACGCACAAGAAGGTGGTCATCGTTCTTTCGAGCAAGAAGGCCGTGCGCGGGTATTTGAACCCGGCAAGGCTGGGGCAGGTGGATCCGGTGGACCTCTTGACGCCAGACGGGGAGCATCAGGAGCTGGCGCTAGCAGGGATTCGGTCGGTTTACTTCGTACGGGATTTCTCTGACGACTTTGAGCCGGAGCGCAAGGCCTTCCTCAGCCGCCCTAAGCTCGACGGCTTGTGGCTGCGGCTGCGTTATCTGGATGGCGAGACGCTGGAGGGTGTGGTGCCCAACGACCTGCTGTCACTTCTGGATAACGGCGTGCAAATTACGCCTCCAGATCTGAATTCCACCACAGATCGAATTTTCATTCCGCGCGCCGCGCTTAGCGAAGTTACGGTGTTAGGTGTAGTCGGCATTTCGCGACGCAAGCCGGCGGCAACTCCTCTCGCCGCGCAGCCGCGGCTCTTCAACGAGTAGCGTAAGGGCGGGTTATACTGCGCGCATTCCGAACCAGGCGATGCTTTCTGGCGCCTCAGGAGCCTCCATGAAATTGTCAGAGATTGCCGAGAATCTGGGATGCCGACTGGAAGGCGACCCAGACATTGAAATTCATGGGTTGGCGGGAATTGAGACCGCCGCCGCGGGGGAACTCACGTTTCTGGCGAATCGTCGTTATGCTTCCCTCCTCAAAACCACCCGCGCGTCCGCGGTGTTCATTGAAGAACGGGTATCCCTAACGCGTGCGGACGGTGCACCGCCACTGGCGGCATTGCGTTGTGGTAATCCCTACCTCAGTTTTGCGAAGGCGCTGGAGTTTTTTTACCAGGCTCCGCGATACCCACCGGGGATTCATCCGACGGCTGTCATCGCACCGAAGGCAAAAGTCGGGGCCGACGCGCATATTGGTCCGTATTGTTTTGTCGATGAGCGAGCGGAAATCGGGTCTGGCGCGGTGTTACACAGCTTCGTGACGATTTATAGCGGCGCAACTATCGGGGATCACTTTTTTGCTCACGCCCATTCGGTGGTTCGAGAAAATTGCCGCATCGGCAATCGGGTGATTCTACAGAATGGCGTAGTTGTTGGCTCTGACGGATTTGGCTTTGCGAAACAGAAGGATGGCAGCTGGTTCAAGATTGCGCAGTCTGGCCCGGCAGTTCTGGAAGACGATGTGGAAATTCAGGCGAACTCTTGTATCGACCGCGCCACGATTGGCGAAACGCGTATCGGGCGAGGCGCCAAGCTGGATGACTTGGTTTTGGTGGGCCACGCATCGAAAATTGGCGCAAACACATTACTTTGCGGACAGGTCGGCCTCGCGGGCTCAACCAACGTGGGAGATAATTGTATTTTCGCGGGACAGTCGGCAAGTTCCGGACATTTGACCGTTGGCAACGGAGCGATCGTCACGGCGCAGAGCGGGCTGCCCGGTGATGTGGAGCCCGGCGCGATCCGCTCCGGATCTCCGGCCATCGATAATAAGCTGTGGCTGAAAGTTACCGCGGCGCTGAATCGCCTTCCAGAGCTGCAAAAGCGCGTCAATCAGCTGGAACGAGAGTTGGGACGCGTACTCCCTGAGACCGGCGAACTGTAGCTCTTGCGCTGCAGCAGAATTCGCACTAGCCGGCTAAGCGTAATTTCTCAAACTTTACTTAAAATTAGACCGCTGCGTTTTCCAGGGCTGATTCTCCGGGACTATCCGGGCTCAACGGTCGTTGATCGTCCGGCAAACCGGCGGCCAGCGCCTCGTGCACCGCCCGATTCAACTGGTCGCGCTCCGCCAGCGAATATTTCGACGCATCGATGGCCTCAAGAAACTCCACTAAAATTTCGCCCGTTTCGATTTTCAGCGATTTTTTTCGCATCACGCGCTGCGCGTTGGAGCACGCCACCGGAACTATATGCACGCCGGCATTTATCGCCATGGTCACCGCACCTTTTTTGAACGGCTGCAAACGCCCGTCCGGACTGCGAGTGCCCTCGGGATAAATCAAGAAAGATTGTCCGTTGCGCATCGCCACCGTGGCCTTGTCAATGCTGGCTATCGCCGACTCGCGAGACCTTCTATCGACCGGAATGAACCGCGCCGCCAGGAACGCCCGGCCCACTACCGGCCAGCGAAATATCGACTCTTTCAACAAAATCGCGATGCGCCGTGGGATAGCGCTCACCACGGCCGGGGCGTCGATCGAACTGGTGTGATTGGCGGCGAATAAACATGTGCCGGGCGGAATACGTTCCCTGCCCACCACCCGCACGCGCACGCCAGCCAGCCGCACAAAAAACATCACGCCATTAATTCCCGCCCAATAGATTGGGTCGGGATTATTGCTGAGCAACGTATACACGATCAGCGGCGGCCCGACGATAAGAATATAGATGGAAAGGAAAACCGATATGAACAGAGTGCGGAACATGGCTGCCTATCGCAGGCCCTGGGCCATCGTAGCGCTGGTGGTCCCGTGCAGCAGCCCTTCACGGATGTGATGCGCCTCTTCGCTGGGATGAGCCGTCTCCGCCACTTCGTAACGTATTGCTTTGATTTCACCCAGGCGCACGTCCAGATCAAACTCTTTCTGTTCGCGGCGCAGACGCAAATGCACGATGCTCCCGGCTTTTTGTTCCGCGACCCAGCGCTCCAGTCTTCGCGGGACTTCCGCGCCATTCCACGCAACGATGACATCGTCCGGGCGTAGTCCAGCCTGGGCCGCCAATCCGTTTGCTTCCACGCTGCGAACGATCACGCTGCCGCTGCCATCCTTTTCGGCCAGAAATCCGAGCGCCGCGCGTTTGTGTTCGATGGTGCGTAGTTCCAATCCAGCCAGGCCCAACACCTCACGATATGGGAGTGGTCCTGCTCCGCTGACGTTACGCGAAAAGAAATCCTCGAAGGATCCGCCGGCCACTTTCTCGGCACTCAATCGCACGTCGAGACTATCGCGATAAGTCCGGCCTGTTTTCGCATACTCGTCGTTCATCAAGCGCATGACGTCATCTAAGCTATGCTGATTCTGCGTGCGGTCTCGAATTAAAATGTCCAGCAAGACGCCAAGAATTTGCCCCTGCGTGTAGTAGGAGACGCTCTCTTCTCCGCGATTGTACAGCGCATATTTTTCCAGCCAGGCATCCAGGCTCGATTGCTCGGCGCTTTGCCAGCTCTCCGCGGGCCTTCCCTCGATTTCCGTAATCTGCTCGCTCAGATCCTCGTAAAATTGCGACTTATTCCAAAGTCCGCTCCGCAAGAGAGTGTAAGAGCCATAAGTGCTGGTCACCCCTTCGGCGAACCACAGGGCCCGCGTGTACTGTTCCTTGGTGTAATCGATGGGTTCGAGTGAAGCCGGCCGGATGCGCTTCACATTCCATAAATGAAAAAATTCGTGGGCTGCTACGCTCTCAAGATATTCATCCGAAGGCACCGAGATGGCCGTGGAATTCGCGTGCTCCATTCCCCCGCCCGCCCCGGCAGCGGCTTTGCCGATATGCAAGATAAACGTGTAATGCTCAAACGGCGCGCCACCCATCAACTTAATTTCGTACTTGCAGATGCGCGTTAGCTGTTCCTCGACTTGCTTTCTTTTCCAATTATCGCCGTGGACGATCACTAAGATCTGATTCTGAAATCCAGGCAGCTCGAAGGACTCAAACTTCCCCGCCTCGACCGGTGTATCGACCAGGGCATCGTAGTTCGCAGCGTTATTGCACAGATGGCCCACGCCGCCCGCCGCCTCGCCGACGCCGCTTCGGCTCTTGTCGGCTTTCGGATGTGACGGTTGTTGCGGTCGCTGGTCTCGGTGGTGGCGTCCCATTTCTCCGGGAGGCTTTCCAGGCAGGCCGCAACAGCCTCCTGTCGCCTTTCCGGTGCGTACAGCAGAATCATCGCCGGATTGATAAACGCATGCTCCGCGTTCAACTGCGTCGCGAAAGGACCCGCTTCATCCCAATATGTGGCGTAACGAAGAGTGATGGTGCCCGATGCCGGTGATTCGCCAAGTTTGCTTATCCAGCTTTTCAATCTTGGCGGTCCCCGTACTGGCCGACGCTTCCACTCTCTGCACGTGCGCGCTGAAATCGCGAATCTGGTACAGCGCATTCCACGCCGGCATTTGCACGATCACATCGTCAGAGACGTCGGGAATCGTCATGGCCACGTGAAAAAGGTGCTGCTCAGGATTTGCCAGTGAAATGGAATATTGGATGGTTGCTTGCGCTCTCGGCGCACAAGCTAACGCTGCGAGTAAGAACAACGGAAGCAAAACGTCTCGCGTGCGAGAAATCGGCCCAGTCACCTGCGCGTGGCTCCCGCAGGCTGCCGCACATTGCTTTCCAGCGCCTTCACCAGCTTGTCACACAAGCCGTCGAAGCTGCCGTTAGACATCACTAGAACCACATCACCCGTGGCGGCTTCATTCGTAATAAACTCCGCGATCTCATCCGAGCTTCCGAGCACCCGAGCATCTTTACCCTCGGCGCGAATACTCTCCGCAACGGTTTCGGGCTTCATCCGATTCTCGTCCCCGAGTTGCTGCGCCCGAAAAACTCCCCCGAGCACCACGCGATCCGCGAGTGCCAGCGCTTTCGGCAGCGTCTCCTCGAAAATCTTCCTGCGCATCGAATTCGAACGCGGCTCAAGAATCGCCCACAGCCGCCGCCCAGGCCAGCGTCCCCGCGCGGCATCGATCGTAGCCCGCACCGCCGTCGGGTGATGCGCGAAATCGTCCACCACGAGCACCCCGTTAATTTCGCCTTTCACATCCATTCGACGCTTCACGCTGCGAAATGTTGCCAACGCCTCCGCAATCTTCGCAACCGGAATTCCTCTGCCATGCGCCACCGCTATAGCCGCCATCGCATTCAGCACGTTGTGCCGCCCGGTCGCCGCCAGCTCAAACTCCCCAAAAGTCTCGCCGCCCCGCGCAACCGAAAACTTCATTCCATCCCCGTGCGGCACAACGTCCTGTGCCACCCAATCATTCTTCGTATCAAAACCGAACGTTTCGACCTTGCACAGCGCCTTGCCCGCCGCGCGCCGCAAAGCCGGCCCGGATTGTTCCGTATCGCCCCACGCCACCACACGCCCACAGCGCGGCACCAGATTTACCAGTCGCTGAAACGCCAACTCATACGCGGCGAAATCCGCGTAAATGTCTGCATGATCGAACTCCAGCGAGGTAATGATCAAATCATCCGGGTGGTAGTGAAAAAACTTCGGCCCGCGATCCCAAAACGCCGTTTCGTACTCATCGCCTTCCAGAATAAAATCCGACCCGCCGCCCAAGCCATAACTCTTCCCGAAATTCTCCGCTACCCCGCCAACCAGAAAGTTCGGCTGCCGCCCCGCCGTGAAAAAAATCCAGGCTAACATCGCGGTGGTGGTGGTTTTGCCATGCGTGCCGCTAACCACGATCGAGTGACGCCTCGGCAGAAACACTTCTTCCAATATCTCCGGCAGCGAGCGATACGGAATCTTGCGGTCCAGCACCTCTTCAAGTTCTGGATTCCCGCGAGCAATAATATTCCCTACCACCACCAGGTCCGGTGTCTTGGCCAGATGCGCTGCGTCGAAAGTGTCGAAAAATGGTATCCCCAATTTATTAAGCAGCGTCGACGCAGGTGGGTAGACTCCGGCGTCGGATCCGGTAACGATGTATCCGCTTTCACGAAGCATTCCGGCGAGCGGAGCCATCGCGGAACCCGCAATACCAATAATGTGTATATGCGTTACCACCCGTCACGCCGCCACCGCCGGCTCCAGAATCTCCAACACGCCTTCTCCTCGAGAAATTAATCTTCCACGGACTCCCAACGGCACGGTAAGCATCGCGCGCATCGTATGCCCGACCGGCGCCCCAAAAATCACGGGTACGCCCAGCGGTCCCAAAATCCGGACACAAACATCGCGCACAGAAGCGCTGCCCTCCACCGGCGGCGCGCACTCCGGGAAATCCCCCAACAAAATCCCGCGCACCCCAGCAAATTTTCCCGCCTGCAATAAATGCATCAACGCGCGGTCCACCTGCCAAGGTTTCATCCCGCGATCTTCGAGCAGCAGAATCGCTCCGCGCGTATCCAACTCCCAAGGCGTCCCCAGCGTAGTTTCCACCAGTGTCATGCACCCGCCAAGAATTCGCCCTTCCGCTTCTCCGGGAACCAGCCTTTCGCCTTGCAAGCCAACAGACCAGCCCGTCTCCGTGTTGAATAACGCTGCTTCGAACGACGGTCGGTCGAATCCCTTTGCATTTCCCGCGCCCGCGTCCAGCCCCGCGGCGATCATCGGTCCATAAAGCGTCACCCAGCCATGTCGTTGCCAGACGAATATCTGCAGCGACGTCAGATCGCTGTAACCTAAAATTGTTTTCGCCCTCTCGCTACCGGGAATCACCAATCCATCCAGCAAGTAATTCGAACCGTAGCCCCCGCGGATGGCGACGAGGCCCTCCACATCTTCGCGCTGCAGCCCCGACAAAAAATCTCCGCGTCGCTCCTCCATCGTACCTGCAACAAATCCCTGTGGCGCGCGTACCGTATATTCCAGCGGCCGCAGCCCCATCGCCACCAACTCGCGCAAACCCAAATCCACTTTGTCTCGCGCGGCGGGCGATGCGGGACCAAACGGCAACACCGCACTCCCAGCGCGAAGTGCCCGCGGCTTTCGCGCTACTTTCTCCGAAATCGCCGCGTGCTCGGCGCTCACGCTCATCCGTTCTGCCTCTCGACCGGATACATTTCGCACGTCACGCCCGGCCGCGACAACGCTAGCAGCACTTTCTCCTGTTGCCGATGACTAACCTCCGCATCAAACTGAATCACATTCTTTCCAGCCGCCGCGCTGGAGGCCACAGTTGCCGCAGCTCCCGGCACTCCCCCGAGCGCCGCGCTACCGGCCATTGAAACTTGAAAATTATCCAACGCGATATCGAAATCGCAAAAAATGCGGTGCACATCCGCCACCATGTCTACCGACAAATCGCTGGTGATGCGAAACAACATGTACCTCGGCTTTAAGTTGAGCCAATTTTCCAGGTAGTAGAACGCGATCAACGCGCCAATCGTCAACCCGCACGCCGCTCCAGACGCCGCGTACAAACCGCCGCCGGCGGTCATCCCGATCGCGGCCATTGCAAATATCGTGGACGCCGTCGTCAATCCCACCACGCTGCCGCGCTCGCGCAGAATCACTCCGGCGCCCAGAAACCCAATGCCCTGCACTATATTGGAAGCGATACGAGTGGTAGAGGTGTCGCCCGTTCGCCTGGCGATTTCCACCGAGCAAACCGTGAATAGCGCGGACGCCATGCACACACAGAATCCCGTGCGCATTCCGGCAGGTCGACGACGGTAGCTGCGCTCGACGCCAATCGCCGCGCCCAGCAACCCGCCCCACAACAGCCGCAACAGAATCGTGCTCAATGGCAGCATATTTTCCCGCGCTTAAATGGACGCCTCGCAGGATTTTAAGCGACTATAGTTTGAATTGCGTGAGTTTCGCGAAGTGCCGTGCCCTGGCGTGTATCTCGCTGCTCTTCAGGGTCCGCAGGCGGTCCAGGCCGAATTTCTCTACCGTGAAGCTGCCAAGCACCGAGCCGTAGACCATCGCGCGGCGCAGCGCCAAATCGTTTTTCTTTCCCGCGCTGGCCAGATATCCCATGAACCCGCCTGCAAAGCTGTCGCCCGCGCCCGTTGGATCGTGCGGCTCTTCCAGAGGAAACGCCGGCACGCAAAATACGCCTTTTTTATCCACCATCATCGCGCCGTACTCGCCGCGTTTCACGATTAATGTAGAAGGACCCATCTTGAAAATGTGTTTCGCCGCGCGCAGCAGATTGTGCTCGTTAGAAAGCTCGCGTGTCTCTGAATCATTGATCATCAAAATGTCGACGTGTTTCAGCGTTTCGCGCAATTCCGCGTTGCTACCGGAGATCCAATAGTTCATCGTATCCAGTGCCGCCACTGCCGGTCGGACCTTCACCTGGTGCAGGACGTCGCGTTGCAGCTCGGGAGCGATGTTCGCCAGAAACACGAATTTGGACTTTTTGTATTTTTCCGGCAGCTTCGGCTTGAACCCGGCAAATACATTTAACTCCGTCGCCAGCGTGACCCGCTCGTTTAAATTCTCCGAGTATTTCCCGGCCCAGAAGAACGTTTTGCCCGCGGCATGCTCCAGCCCCTCGATATCGATCGACCGGCCCTTAAATATCGCCGCATCCTTGCTGGTGAAATCGTCGCCGACGATGCCCACCAGATTTACCGGCGTAAAAAAGCTGGCCGCCACGGCAAAGTACGTCGCCGCTCCGCCCAGTGCGCGGTCCACCTTTCCGTACGGACTTTCCAACGCATCAAACGCTACCGAACCCACCACGAGTAAGGACAATGAACTCTCCCTGATTAGATTTTGCCTGAATTAATTCTGAATATATTTGTCGATGATCGCTGCCAGCTTCTTCTTGGTCGCCTTCGGCACAATCTTCATATCGGTGATCAGCGCATGTTCCAGCGCCGAGGCGCACTTGCAATGCCGCGCGGTACGCAGCGCCCGCACCGCCTGGCGCAACACGTTTTGCGCGTTTCCCGCATTCTGCTGCAGCGTAGCCAGAATCTGCGCCCCGGTCACCGATTCATGCTCCGGATGCCAGCAATCGTAATCCGTGATCATCGCAATCGTTCCGTAACAAAGCTCCGCCTCGCGCGCTAGCTTCGCTTCGGTAACGTTGGTCATTCCGATCACCTCAAAATGCAGCTGCCGGTGCATCGTAGCTTCCGCGAACGTCGAAAACTGCGGTCCTTCCATGCAGATGTACGTTCCTTTGCGATGTACCGGCACTCCGCAATGCACGCTGGCGTCGGCCAATACCCCCGATAGCTCTCCGCAGGTGGGGTGTGCGAATGAAACGTGAGCAACCAACCCCTCGCCGAAAAATGTCGAGATGCGGTTGCGGGTGCGGTCCACAAACTGATCCGCCACCAAAAATTCGCCAGGCCGCAAATCTTCCTGCAACGATCCCACCGCGCTGACCGAAATAATCCGTTCAACACCCAGCGATTTCATCGCGTAAATATTCGCGCGGTAGTTAATTTCTCCCGGCAAAATCCGGTGCCCGCGGCCATGCCGCGCCAAAAATGCTACCCGTTTTCCTTCCAGCGTCCCTACCACAAAGACCTCCGACGGCTCGCCAAACGGGGTCTTCACCTTTACTTCTTTGGTGTCCGTTAGCCCGCTCATCGCGTACAGGCCGCTGCCGCCGATAATTCCGATCATAGGCTTACTCTCGTCTGCGCCTTTGACCTTCTTAACTTTTTCCGCTGCCATTCATCCGTCTCCCAGAAATATTTCCCGCGAGCAATTACGCGTTTAAATCCACGCTCGCAAACTCGACTCTGCCGACGCTTTCATGCAGCGTCCCCGCCGCAAATTCCGCATCATGGCCAAACGCCACAATCCATCCATCCTTCGCGATCTTCCCGATCCATTTGCGCTTGGTTTCCAGCGTCTGGACCGGATACAAGTCATAACCCATGATCCACGGCAACGGAACATGGTGCCGCGTCGGAATCAGATCGGCCACCACCAGCAAAGTCTTCCCACCACCCGATATTTTGATCGCTTGAATAGTAGCATTGTGCCCCGGAATGCTCACCGCCGAGATGCCCGGTAGGATCTCCACCCCCGTCTCGTCGGTGCTGGCTTCCAGCAATCGCCACCGTCCAGCCGCGCTAACCGGAGCAAACGCCTTCCCGAAATAACTCGCCCGATCCCGCTCGGTGGGATTCTCGGCATGCTCCAGTTCCCCACGCTGCACCACGTATTCCGCATTGGGAAATGTTAAAACGTCGCGCCCATCCACATGCCGCGAATTTCCCGCCGCATGATCGAAGTGCAGATGCGTGTTAATCACCAGGTCGATGTCGCCAGCCGTCAGCCCAACTTTCCCGATCGAATCCGCGAGTGGATCCCCGTCTTCAATTCCATAAATGTCCCGCTGCTTGGCGTCCCACGTCGTCCCGTTGCCGGTCTCGATCAAAACATTCTTTCCGGCCACCCGCAGCAGCAACGCATTACACGCCAGCCGAATCCGATTCCGCGCGTCTGCGGGAATTTTCTTCTCCCACAACGGCTTCGGCACCACCCCAAACATCGCTCCGCCATCCAAATAAAAATGCCCCCCATGCAAATGCCGAACTTCAATCTCCCCAAAATGCATTCTTTCCCAACCGCCTTTGTAGGGGCGCAGCATGCTGCGCCCCAGCTTGCCCGGGCGAAAACAAATTTTCCGCCCTCTTAATTCTTCATCCCACTCTTCGCCACAATCTCATTCACCGCCGAAAACGGATCCATCCTCCGCCCCGCAACCTCCCCAGCCAACCGCGCTAATAATTCTTCCCCACTCACCCCACCCAAAAACTTCTCAATCACCCGAGACTGCAACATCTCCACCAATCGCTTTTTCCAATACTCCACATGTTTCAATTCGCGTTCCCCGCGCGCCGCAAAATGCTCCCGAAATTTATCAATTGTCCCCGCTAAAACATCAATCCCGCGATTCTCTGACGCCACTGTCCGCACCACCGGCGGATGCCACCCTTCACGGGGCATCACCAGCGACAGCATCGCATCCAGCTGCTGCTCCAAGCGATCCGCACCCTCGCGATCCGCCTTATTCAAAACAAAAATATCCGCGATCTCCATTAACCCAGCCTTCATATTCTGAATATCGTCGCCCAACCCCGGCACCATCACCACCATCACGCAATCCGCCAGCCGCACAATATCAATCTCATCCTGCCCCACGCCCACCGTTTCAATAATCAGCTGCTGCTTCCCCGCCGCATCGAGCAACAAAGCCACCTCAGCCGTAGCTCGCGCCAACCCACCCAAAAATCCCCGCGTAGCCATCGACCGGATAAACATTCCCGCATCCGAAGCGTGCCCCTGCATTCGGATCCGATCCCCCAAAATCGCCCCACCGCTATACGGCGAAGTAGGATCCACAGCGATCACCCCAACTTTTTCATCGCGCTTGCGATAGAACGCCGCCAGCCGGTCCACCAACGTGCTCTTCCCGGTCCCCGGCGCCCCGGTCATTCCAGACAAATAAGCCTTGCCGGTAAAAGGAAACAGCAGCCGCAGCAATTCCTCGGCCGCCGGTTCATGATTCTCCACCGCAGTAATCGCCCGCGACACCGCGCGCACGTCTCCCGCCCGCACCAACCCAGCCCATTCCTCAACGGTTCCCGCCATCGTCCATCCCAGTTCGGAGCGCGCCTCAGCCTTTGTAGGGGCGCAGCATGCTGCGCCCCAGCTTGCCCGGGCTTACCGGTTCAACGCAATCCACGTTTTGAAGCGCCGCAGAAACATCACCGCACGTCATCGAGACGCCGCCGCTCGCAGTCGCACTGCACCGCGCAACGTTGGGGTCGTTGGAACTGTAACGTAAATTGTCATTCCGAGCGAAGCGCCTGCCCGCCGAAGGCGGGAGGAATCTGCTTTTTGCTTCGCGTCTTGGCGCAAACGTCAAGTTTGCCGACGTTCTACGACTATTTCTTCCCCAGCAACTGCCGGGCAATCACCAATTTCTGAATCTCACTGGTTCCCTCGCCAATCGTACAAAGCTTCACGTCCCGGTAAAACTTCTCCGCCGGATAATCCTTAATAAATCCATACCCGCCATGAATCTGTACGCATTCATTCGCCACCCGCACGGCCACTTCGGACGCAAACAATTTCGCCATACTGGATTCCCGCGTAAACCGCACAGTCCCCTGATCCGCCAGCCACGCCGCCTGAAACACCAACAACCGCGCAGCCTCTACCTCCGTAGCCATATCCGCCAACTTAAACTGAATCGCCTGGAACTCGCTAATCGCCTGACCAAATTGTTTCCGCTGCTTCGAATATTTGATCGCCGCATCTAGCGCGCCCTGCGCCATCCCCAAGGCCAACGCCGCAATCGAGATCCGGCCGCCATCCAGAATCTTCAGACTCCCGGTGAATCCCTCGCCTTCATCCCCAAGCAAATTCTCCGCGGGCACCCGGCAATCCGTGAAAATCACCTCGGACGTGTCGCTAGCCCGCAGCCCCAACTTATTTTCTTTTTTCCCAGGACGAAATCCCGGCGTCCCCTTCTCCACGATAAACGCGCTAATCCCATGCGAGCCCTTGGACTTATCCGTAACCGCCATCGCCACGCAATAATCCGCGTAGTGCCCATTGGTAGTAAAAGTCTTCGCCCCATTCAAAACCCAAAAATTCCCGTCGCGCACCGCGGTAGTCTTCGTCCCTCCAGCATCCGAGCCCGCCTCCGGCTCCGTCAAAGACCACGCACCCAGCTTTTTCCCCGAAGCCAACCCAGTCAAATATTTTTTCTTCTGTGCCTCGGTCCCAAACTTGAAAATATGGTTGCTGCACAAGGAATTCTGCGCCGCCACAATGATCCCCACCGACCCATCCACCCGCGACAATTCCTCAATCACCAGCGCGTACTCGATGTACCCAAGCCCGGCTCCGCCATATTCCTCGGGAAAAATTACTCCCATTAAGCCCATCTCCGCCATCTTCGGAAAAATCTCCGCCGGAAAGTGCGAAGCCTCATCCCACTCCATCACATGCGGCAAAATCTCGCCTTCCGCAAACTCCCGCACCGTCTTCCGCAGCGCCTGCTGCTCGTCGCTATAATGGAAATCCACGTTGGCTCCGCACCTTTAGATTTATCTATACGCAACCAAAGTTTATCTTATATGAGCTCTAGCTGCCATCTTCCCCAAGTTCCTCGCAAACAACCAATTCACTAGGAGTAACCTTCCTATCGGACACCGCCCCATGACTCGACTCCGCGCTCCCCGCCAACTTCCAACCCTGGCCCTGTGCCTCGCTTTGTTGATTTTATCGTCAGCCGTCCCAGCGCTCGCGCAAGCTCAAGACTCCGACCAAATCCGCGGCGAACCTGCCGACGCCGCCGAAGTCCGCGAGCAAATCGCCAAAGTAGAAAAACTCCTCCCGCAAATCCCGGATCGCGGCGCCGCGCTCTATTTCCTGGCCGCCTCCAAACAACACCTCGGCCAGACCCGCGAAGCCCTGCAAAATCTAAAAGACTGCATTGCGCTCAAAGAAGGCTTCGACCCTTCCGCCAGCCCCAGCCTGGGCGCCCTCAAAGGCACCAAGGAATTTGACGACCTCGTCGCCGCCGTCCATCGCGATTTCCCCCCAGTGTTCCGCGCCAAAATTGCGATGCTGAGCGACGATAAAGATCTGATTCCAGAAGGCCTGGCGTACGATCAAAAGCAAAATGTTTTTTACCTCAGCAGCCTGTACCAACGAAAAATTCTAACGATCGCTCCAGACGGCAAAGCCTCCGACTTCGTCCCCGCCCATCGAGACCACTTGCTCCCCATCCTGGGCATCCGCCCGGATCCCAACGACGCCACCGTGTGGGCCAATTCCTGGGACGAAACCCCCGACCGCTCCGAACTCCTCCACTTCGACTCCGCCGGCAATCTCCTGAATCGCTACTCCCCCAACGATAGCCTCAAGCACGGCTTCAACGATCTGGTCGTCCGCAAAAACGGCGAAATCCTCCTCACCGACAGCGTCAGCAACCAGGTCTACCGCTTCACCCCGGCCAACAAATCCTTCACTCCGCTCCCAACCCCGCGCGAACTCTCCGCCCCCAATGGCATCGCCCTCTCTGACGACAACATGCAACTCTTCGTAGCCGACGACTTCGGCGTAATCCACATCGACCTCCAATCCAACTCCTCCGCCGAAGTGCTTCCCGGCCCCCGCAACACCCTGGCCGGCATCGATGGCCTCTACTACCGCAAGGGAACGCTCATCGCGGTGCAAAATGGCATCGGAGCCTCCAGGATCGCCGTCTTTCGCCTCAACAAAGACAACACCTCCGTAACCCAAACCACCATCCTCGAAAATCGTACGCCCTTCACCGTTTCCCCGACCACCGGCGCCCTGCGCGACAACAACTTCTACTTCATCTCCAACAGCGGCGCCGACAACCTCAACGGCAACCACATCCTCGACGTCACCAAACTAGAACGCACCCGCATCGCGGTAGTCCACCTCCCATAGCAGCTTCTGTAACGCCGTCTGTAGCGGATTCTGTAGCCGCTTATGTAGCGGCGGGTATTCAGACCCGTTCTTTTTGCTTTCGGGAGGGCCCGACTTCAGTCGGGCCGTACTCGCTCGCATATGTCCCAACCGGGGCTTCGGCCCCTGAGGAACTGCTCTTCCAAATCACCACACATGTTATCCTCCCGCGATGCCACCAAGAAAAACCCCACCACCCGCAAAAAAACCCTATGCGGTAACTCCCATAGGCACCGTCCGCTCCCCAATTAAATCCCCCACCGACGATTGCTGGGCCAACCAAACCATGCAAATCCGCCTCGATCCAAAACAATTCACCGCAGCCGCCACTCGCGGCCTAAACGAATTCTCCCACGTAGAAATCCTCTACCTATTCCACCAAGTCGCGCCAGCCTCCATCACCACTACTGCCCGGCATCCTCGCGGCAACAAAAGATGGCCCCAGGTAGGCGTCTTCGCGCAACGCGCCAAAGACCGCCCCAACCGCCTGGGCATCTCCATCTGCAAAATAAAATCCGTGAAGGGTTTACGAATTGAAGTAACCGAACTAGACGCCATCGACGGCACCCCCGTCCTGGACCTCAAGCCCTACATGCGGGAATTCGCGCCCCGCGAAAAAGTGCGCCAACCCAGATGGTCCAAGCAACTGATGAAGAACTATTTCCGGCCAGCACAATGACGCGAATGCCCTGCGCAAGGGTGCTTCGGCAAAAGGATTTCCCTTCCGAGATAGGCGAGATACTCACTGGGGCGAGACCCTCGTCGACGCGCAGCTACAGCGCGTCACGGCGCTGCTCCAGGATGCTGGTTTGCGATTGGAAATTTATTCAGGCAACGACGTTGCCCGCGAGAATCCACTCGAGGGCATCATCCAGGCTGCGAAACACTCGAATTCCCTTCTCTCCGGCTTCGCGGCGAAGCATCTCGAAAAGTTTTGCAAAACCAAACCCCAAGTCGCTGCTCACGAGAATGGCCCGGCGAGAGCAGGGCCAGAACACATGGCGTTCCGCCAGCTTGTGGATGTCCTCGGTGCTCAGATCAATTTCGCCGACGTGCGTAAAATCCAGCAGTTGGCAATAGGTGGGGTCGAAATCCGGATCGAGCAGCAGTTGGTCTTGGTGTGCGAGTGCGGCTTCCAGATGGAACACTCCGGAAGCGGTGCTCATGACGAGCTTGTGCGCCTTGTCGATTTTGTAGAATGCCGGCATGTTCTTGAAGGCCCCCAGCTGATCGCAAGAATTGATATACGCGGCAGGCTCCCGCCGTACCAACGATAGTCTGCTGGATGGTGCGCGCTTCCGTTAAACGGGTTGCAACAATTCAGAGAGGCAATTTTACATCAAGCCGCGAGCCGGCTCACAAAACTGCTCAAGCGTTGGCGGTCTTCTTGCGCCATGGAGACAATCCCGACGCCCACCCCTTCATTCGGTCTTACGTCCCGCACTTCGGCGCGGGCCCGCACGCCGTCTCCGGGCAAGTTGATTAGTATCTGGATAATCGAGCCAACCGGAAGCGTTTCTGTGGTGCGGATGAACAGGCCGCCCAAACCTAGCAAGTCGACGCGAGAAACCCATTTGCGGGTGGCATTCTGGCACGCGACGACTAGATTTGCGGGAGGCTTGACGCGAGGGTAGCGACGACTAGGTGTGGCATCGGCCATAAGGATCCCCAAGATTAGGATATGCGTTCAGAAACCATGCTGGAGGAAAAGCAGGACTGGGCCGAGCACTCAGCCGCACTTTCCACTTCGCCGATTTATGTTACAACGTTGCGGGTTCCCCGCAAGCGCTTTTCGAAGCTTTTTAGTTCCTTTTTTCCATCCCGCCACTCGAGAGGTTCCGGTATTCCAGCCTCCATTCGCGCGCCGGGGAATACAACGACATCGCCGATCTGGGCGTTGGCAACTTTTAGAGCATGTCATCAGGGTGGACCGACACCCGGTCCCGCAGAACGCTCCTAAAATAGCCCACCCGCCACCAGAAAGCGGGTAATCTGCTCTCAAATCTGCTCTCATGGTAATCTTACGTATGGCCTTCTATAAAATGCTGGCATGCCGCTGCAAGCACGGCAAAGCCATTCACCACACCAAGAAAGTAAAAGGGAAACTCAAAAGCCCCTGTAATTTTCCCAAATGCACTTGCAAGGATTACCGGCCCGTGAAGCCGCAATAAGCGCCGAGTAAAAGCCCGACGAAAGCCCGTGAAGAATCATGTGACGCGAGCAGGCTGGAAAGGCACTTCATGAGCGACCAATATATCGATATTCTCGAAGAGGGGCTGAAGCTCGCCCCAGCCGAAGACGATCAGCCGCACTTTGATTGGCGCTCGACCAGCACCGCGGAACTCCATGAGCGGATGATTCGCCTGGAACGGGCCCGCGAGAATAATGCCCGCTTCGAAAGCGTCCGCATCACTTCGCTGGGATTGACGATCTCCCTGCGAAAGAGTCATGTTCTGCCGCCGTCTTTGTGAAGCGGTCCTGCCGTCCGCAACGAGCCTGACCGTTTCATTCCATCGCCATCCCAGGAAGCGGAGGCTCGTGTCCGCCTCTTGCTAATTCGCCTGCAAAACGCCGGCCTGTTGAAATGTTTTCACGTACAACGTGTTGCTGTGGAAAAAAAGAAGCCGGGAGCACCATCGTCCCCGGATGGTGTTCCCGGCTCAAAGCAGACGGGCGACTGATTTTCGCAGGCGCTCGAGCTGGCTGACCGTGACACCGGTCTAGGGGCGCCACGGTTGCGCGTAGAGTGCAGCTGCCACGGCAACTCGCGCAATATGCATCTAATGACATTTCGGGGCGGGAGAGGAAAATCGCTCGGCGAAACGACCGGTAACGACGATATGCAACCTGTAACACGCACGAACCGTCCCGAAATCCGACGGCACAGGCAACTGGTCCTAGAATTGATCGGTCGCTCACTCGCGGCAAACCCGTTAAAGACCCTACAGTGGTTAGAAGGAGTCCGCGATCGCTTCGTTTCCCACAGCCGACCGTTATTCCCGGCTGTCACCGAGATTTTTCGATGCTTCCAGTGACCACAGACAGCGGCCGCCAAGATTCACGTTCCGTGACTGCCTCGACCGACGTCTGATCATGCCCCGGGGTTCAATCGTATCGAATTTCCAACACACGGCTGGAGATCCAACTCCCGCGCCCGCACCGGCCAATCGCATTATGCGCCCGTGGGACGTATGCCCATTACCGTTTTGCACACGAAGTTTGTTACCCTCCCCTGTGGATGCCCTCTCCCACCAAGTCCGCGCGGACTGCAGGATCATCGAGCGCCTCAGGCTCGCCGGCGGCTGGCGGATTGCTTTCCAGTCGCGACAATCGCTGGCTTAAAGCTTTCCGCATCGCTCTGCGTGGGGGGCTGCCCACGGAATCAGGCACTGTCGGCGTCGAAGGGGTCCGGCTCACGGAAGAAGCTCTGCGCTCGGGCTGCCGCATCGAAGCGGTGCTGTTCAGCGAAAGCGGCGAACGCCACCGCGAACGCCTGGCTCCGTACATCGCCCGGGAAGAGATTGCCTTTCCAGTTTTGCGTACCACCGATCGGCTTTTTGAGGGGCTTGCGGACACCGAGCATCCCCAGGGCGTCGCGGCGCTGGTTGAGCCGCGCGTTTCTTCGTTTGATGAATTGGTGCGCACCCCACAGGGTGCGTGTTCCCCGCTGCTCGTGGTTTTGGCCGGCGTTCAGGATCCCGGTAACGTCGGGACCATTCTGCGCACCGCGGCAGCCTTCGGCGCAACCGGGGCGGTAACCGCGGCCTCCGGGCAAAGCGGCACCGCGAGTCCCTTTTCGCCGAAGGCGCTGCGCGCTTCCGCTGGGGCGGCTCTGCATCTGCCGCTGCTGCCGGGGATGTCACTTTCCATTATGCTGGCGCAGCTGAAAGTTGCGGGCATCAGCACCTTGGCTTCGAGCGTCCATGAATCGGGCGACGCCGATTCGCCCCTACTCGCACCCTGGCAGGTAGATTGGTGCGCGCCGGTTGCGCTGTTAGTGGGCAACGAAGGCGCCGGTTTGCCCATCGACGTGGAACGCAACGCCGACGCGCGGATCCGGATTCCGATGGCCAGTGGAATTGAATCCCTGAACGCAGCCGCCGCGGCAGCGGTACTTTTTTACGAGGCGGCGCGGCAAAGAAACTCGGCAAGCGCCGGGAACATCAAAGGACAATGAGTCTTTTTCCTGACTTACGCGTAGCTTCTGCCAGCGCTGCGGAGAACTCCGCCGATACGGACATGCCGTCCGCGAATCAGCCGCTGGCCGAACGGATGCGTCCGCGCACCCTGGATGAATTCATCGGCCAGGAAAAACTCCTGGGCCCGGGAAAACCGCTGCGCGTGCAGATCGAGAACGACAGCGTCAGCTCGATGCTGCTTTGGGGTCCGCCAGGCTGCGGAAAGACCACTCTCGCACGAATGATTGCGCGGCTGACCCGTTCAGAATTTATCTCCTTCAGCGCGGTGCTGGCGGGCATCAAAGAAATCAAACAAGTGATGGCCGAAGCCGAAGTGAAAGCCCGGACCGGCCATCGCACGATTGTTTTTGTCGACGAAGTTCACCGCTTCAACAAATCCCAGCAGGATGCTTTTCTGCCACACGTCGAAGCGGGGCATATCACCTTCATCGGTGCCACAACGGAAAATCCCTCTTTCGAAGTGATCTCGCCGCTGCTCTCCCGCACCAAGGTCTACATTCTCGATGCCCTGCCGACTCCGCTCATCGCCGAACTGTTGCGCCGCGCATTGAACGACCCGGAACGCGGCCTCGGCGGACAGAATATTTCCGCCACCGACGAAGTCCTGTTTCGTATCGCATCGTTTGCGAATGGTGACGCGCGCTCGGCCTACAACACTCTCGATTTGGCTGCCCGCACCGCGCAACCACAACTTGACGCCACGCCCCAAGCGGCCGCAGGCACCCGCATCATCACCAAGCAGATACTAGAAGATGTCCTCCAGAAAAAACTGCTGCGCTACGATAAATCCGGCGAGGAGCACTTCAACTTAATCTCTGCCCTGCACAAATCCGTGCGTAATTCTGATCCGGACGCCGCGTTGTATTGGCTGACGCGCATGCTGGAATCCGGTGAAGATCCGCTATACCTCGCGCGTCGTTTGGTTCGCATGGCCAGCGAAGACATCGGCCTCGCCGAGCCCGGCGCATTAGCCGTGACGCTCGCTGCGCGTGACGCCTTCGATTTTCTCGGCGCCCCGGAAGGCCATCTGGCATTAGCACAAGCCGCCGTGTATCTTTCGTTGGCGCCAAAATCCAACGCGCTCTATGTAGCGGCGGGTGAAGTTCGCGATGACGTGGCAAAAACCGAAGCCGACCCCGTGCCGCTGCATCTGCGCAACGCGGTAACCGGCTTGATGAAAAATGTCGGCTATGGGCAAGGCTACAAATACGCCCACGACTTCGACGAGAAAGTTACCGACATGTCTTGCCTTCCAGAAAATCTCGCGGGCCGCACGTACTATCAGCCGACCGATCAAGGCTTCGAACAGCGCCTTCGCCAGCGCCTGGCGGAAATTCGCAACATAAAATCACGGAGTGCTTCTCAATCATGAAGATCTACGGCATTCCCGCGCTCGCAGCGATCCTGCTGGCCTCTTTTCCGTTTCCCGCGGTTCCCCAGCAGACTCCGCCGGTGCGGCCGCGGATTTTGGGGATCGCTTACGTCGAGCTTTTGTCGTCCAAGCCTTCCGCCGCGCGCGATTTTTATTCGCTGGTGCTGGGGACGCCGCATCTCGGCTGCGATTGGTGCGAACGAACCCCGAGCGACGCCTTCTCCGTCAACGAGGTTCAGTATGTAGGGATTGGCGGAGCCTCCTCCCCGGTTCCCGCCAACCTTCTTGCCGAGATTACTTTTTTCACGGACGACATTGCCGCACTCGAGAAATATTTCAAGTCTCAGAAGATCCAGGTTAAATCCGATAAGGTGGGCGGCCAACTACACCTTCGCGTCCGCGACCCCGAAGGCCACAGTATTGCTTTTTTGCAGCGAGCCAAAGAATCGCATGCCAAGCCATCTGCTTCGAATTCTGAGAAGCAGATAATTCACGCCGGATTCGTGGTCCACGATCGAGCTGCGGAAGATAAGTTTTATAAAGACCTTCTGGGATTTCATCTGTACTGGCATGGCGGAATGAAGGATGGAACCGACGATTGGGTGGACATGCAGGTGCCGGACGGCAGCGAGTGGATTGAGTACATGCTGAACGTTCCGGCGGACGCGAGCCTTCACACCCGCGGGGTGATGAATCACTTCGCGATCGGCGTCCCGGATATTCAGGCGGCGTACAAACACCTGGTAGCCAGCGGCTGGACCCCCACGGAGCAACCGAAAATCGGCCGCGATGGGAAATGGCAGTTAAATCTTTACGACCCGGACGACACCCGCGTGGAATTTATGGAGTTCACGCCTACGGAAAAGCCCTGTTGTTCGCCATACACCGGTCCGCATCCTGGACCGGCGACGGGTTCCTCATCGCAACAAACTTCTGCTTCCGACTCGAAACCGGCGGCGCAACCGCATCCATGATCTGCCCCTGCTCCGTCAGCCGCTATCGGTTTCTGCGAAAACTGTGCGCGTTAGCCTGCGTTGTTTTCGGGTGCTGCAGCATCCCCCCGGCCCGCGCGCAGGATCTAGACAAGCCGCTCCAAACTATCGACGAAGAAATTACGGCGTTCGCTTTCGCGCCGGATGGCCGCATCGTCTACGCCGTTCGCCGCCCATACAAAACAAAAAAGTATGATCTAGAACACGACGACATCTGGATTCAGGATGCCGGAGGCAAGCGCCGCCGGCTCTTGCAAGGCGATAAATTCACGCGCGGCAATCTGGCCTTTACCTACGATGTGAATTCTTTTCGCTGGTCCCCCAGCGGCCAGGTGTTCCTTGCGGAGTTTTTCACCACTACGGTGATGGACGAATCCGGTAAAACGCAGGACGCCACCGCAACCCTGGTGATGGAAGAAAACGGCAAGGAAGTGAAGCTGGGCGGCGGCGACAGCCTCATCAACCCCGGCGGCAACGCCATGTTTCTGGCAGATAACGTTTCCATTGTGTACGACACTCCGGCGGTAAAGTCGCCCCACGCTCTTTATTCTTTTCATTTCACTAACGTGGCCACCGGACCCGCCGGCGAGTGCTTTGAAGGCCGCACCTTCATGGACGTCGATCCAATTCCGCGCACAAATTTCGCTATCGCCGTGGAACGCGACAAAGCCCAGAGCGGGCCGCCGCGCCTGCAGCACCTGGACCTCCTGGCGCAGGAAGACGTCGAGCTGGCCACACTCGATAATTACGCTGGTGGATTGGCCGTTTCTCCCGGCGGCCACCGGGTTGCCTATTTTATTGATAACGAAGTTTTGGAAGTACGGAATCTTGCGGAGCCGGCGAAATTTATTCGTCTCCGCGTCGGTGTGGGTGTGATTCGCTGGTCGCCGGATGAAACACAAATCCTGGTGAAGCGCGCGCCGGAGAAAAAATCCGGCGATATAGTCTCCATCACGCTGCCTTCGATAACCGCGCCAGCGGAAGGAAAGCCCGTGCCAGTGCTGGAGCCGACGCTCACTCCAGTGCTGCACGCGCTCACGTTTCGTGATCTGGCCATTTCACCGGACGGAAAGTTCCTAGCGGTGATCCCGCCAGGGAAACACAGCCTGCTGATATTTCCGTTTCCGCATTGATGGCGTATGGGCTATTCCGCGAGGAGGCGGGCAGCTTCGGCTTGCAATTCTTCGGCGGGCATCGCGATTACTTTGCCGTCGCGCCAGATGTACATCGGCAAACCCATGCGGGCGCTTTGAACAATGACTCCCTCGACGGCAGCTTTCAGCGCCATTTCCGCCTTTTGTTCCCAGGGTAGCTCTCGAACGTTTGCTGGAGGTATCGTCATAGTGTTCCGTGGCGGCCGAGCAGTGCCACGTATGCATCAGCTTCCATTATACGTACTTCTCTTTGCTCCTCCAATGCAATAACTGCCGGAACCGCTCCTGAGTTATCGAAGAGGATCCACTTATCTGCCAACGGGCGATAGTGCATCAAGAAATTTTGAATCGAGCGGCCGAACCGGCGACGCACCACAGACTCGGGAATGTCGTGACCGCCTTGCGATACCCGCGCGCCGATTCGAGTGAGCGCAAGTTCAACCGCGGGGAGCCAAAGAAAGAAAAATTGTACCTTGTATCCGCGCTCTTTGAGGCGACGAATGAGACCCAAATGGCCGCGGCCTGCGAGAGTAGTTTCCAGCGCAAAATCCTCTTCCCGCTCTGCGTAAAGTTTGATCTGTTCCAGCATCAGCCGACCAGCGTGCAGCGCGACAGATTCCGGCGCAAACGGCGCCAAACCTTGTGCAATTAGGTCAGCGTTGATGAAGTTCGTACAGTTGGCGTAGTTAGGAAGGTACTGCCTCGCGAAGGTCGTTTTGCCCGCGCCGTTCGGTCCGGCGATGATATAGAGATTATGATCCATGCGTCATAGGCGACCGTGGTGCAAAAGCTTGCCCGCAATAGGCGATTTACGCGGCACGCAGTATGGTTACACAAGTCTTGTTATTTTCGCGAAACGTCTGCCAGACCCTTTAGCTGCGCCACTTCTCTTACCGTCAGCGATCGAAACTCTCCTGGCGGAACATCCAGTTTCAGCGGACCCAGCTGTACGCGCTTGATTTTTTCCACCAGAAAACCAACCGATTGAAACATCCGGCGGATCTGCCGGTTGCGCCCTTCGATCAAAATCACTTCGTACCAGGGATTGCTACGGTCCGCGATCAACCGGATTCTTGCCGGAGAAGTCTTCACCTGGCGACCGTCTTCCAGTTCAATCTCCACTCCCGCGCGAAGCTTCGCGATCGCCCGTTCGTCGGGCTGGCCGCTGATTTTTACCTGGTAGGTCTTCGGAACGTGCGATCCGGCTTTCATCAGCATCTGCGCCAGCGCGCCATCGTTGGTCATCAACAAAAGCCCTTCGCTGGAATAATCCAGGCGCCCTACGGGATACACGCGCTCCGGCGTGTCGCGCATCAACTCCATTACGGTGGCGCGGCCTTCCGGATCGCTAACGGTGGTGACATAGCCAATCGGTTTGTTCAGCAGGAAGTACAGCAGCCTCTGTTTCTTGCCGATGGGCTTGCCATCCACCTGAATCTCATCGACCGCGGGATCGGCCTTAGTTCCCTGCTCGGTGACCACTTTCCCATTTAGCGTGACGCGGCCCGCCGCAATTATTTCTTCCGACGCCCGGCGCGAGGCAATTCCGCTGGCAGCCATTATTTTTTGTAAGCGTTCCTGAGGCATGGCGAGGTTTTGGATCTCAGTCAGTCACAACTTCTAAAGTGAGCGCGATTCCTGTAGCGCAGGGCGCCCGGGTCTGAGCCCTGCCTGCCCCGTGGGGGCGGCTTTTTCACTCCCCACGACTGCTATTTTTTCTGCGCGGCCTGATAACTCTTTTTCTCGGCCTTCTTAATCCTTCGCAAACCGTCCGCTTCCTTCTTCTCCAGCAAACGATACCGTCCGCGCGGAATGCCCTCGACCGATAGCGGACCCAATCCAATACGCTTCAGTTTCTCAATCGGATGCCGCTCTTTCGACAGCGTGCGGCGCATCACTTCCATCTTGGTCGCCTGAATACGCACTTCATACCAGAAATTGGCGGCTCGTCCGCGGGTAGCGTCCGGTTGCCGCACCACTTTCATCTGCGCGCCGATTTCTTTGCCAAGGCGCTCGAGGTCCGCCAGCGTAAGCATCCCTTTTATTTTTACGTGATAGACCTGCTCGAGATGACCCCAGTCTTTCAGCATTTCCGCAGCCAGGTCGCCATCGTTGGTCAGAAAAACCAAACCACTCGCGGCATATTCCAAATTTCCGACAGGGTAAACGCGTTCCGGCAAACCCCGCAAACAATTTCGCAAAGTTTTGCGGCCTTCCGGATCGGCCATCGCGCTTACCACTTCCGGCGGCTTGTTCAGCAGCAGATACACTTGCCGTTCATTGGCGCCCACCACTCGCCCGGCAGCTTCGATACGATCTTTCTTCGGATCGGCCTTGGTCCCCAGTTCGGTAACAGTCTTCCCGTTTACCTTTACCTGTCCGCTGGTGATGAGTTCTTCGGCGTGCCGTCGCGAAGCAATTCCCGCGCGAGCGATCAATTTCTGTAAGCGTTCTTCCATTTATCTCTTTCTAGTAAGACTTCGTGCGTGCAGTGCGGCGAATCACTCGCCGGCTACTGCCGCTTTTGGCGATTCGTCGGTTTCGCCCGCGGGCATGCCTTCACCGGTGGCCACTCGTTCTTCTTCCAACAAATCTTTACCAACCGTCGCTGGGCCGCGCTCCAGCGCATCGTTCGCCACAACTTCCACCGCGCTTTCCGGGTCGCTTGCACTCGTCTGCCCGGTCTCCGGAGACTCATACTTGTCTGTTACCGCGGCGGATGAATCGCCTTGCAACTCATCGATCGCAATTTCATCCAACGCCCCGGGCGCTGGAGTCTCGTGTGGGACGCCGGAATAATTTTCCTCCGGGGCCATCCCTTCGTCGCTGCCCAGAGCTTCCCGGGCCAGCGCTTCAAACTCCTTCAGACTTGGCAGCTCTCCCAAATCGCTTAGTCCGAAACGCAGCAGAAATTCCTTGGAAGTACGATACAGAATTGGCCGGCCCATCACTTCTTTGCGGCCCGCAGTAGTAATCAAGCGCTTATCGAGCAAGGTCTTTAACACTCCGCTAGTGTTGACTCCGCGAATTTCTCCAATTTCCGGGCCGGTTACCGGCTGCTTGTAAGAAATTACCGCCAATGTTTCCAGCGCCGGCATCGTCAACCGCAGCGGCGGACGCAAACTCTTAATGAATCGGCGCACCACATCGTGCTGCTGCGGTTTGGTGTACAGCTTGTATCCGCCGGCCACCGCGCGAATTTCGATTCCCCGTTCTTCCACCGCGTAGCTGGCCACCAGTTCGTCCAGCGAAGCCTGCACCACCAGCCGGTCCTCGTTCACCGCGACGGATAATTGTTCGATCGTCGCCGGCTCGTCGGCCGCATAAATAATCGCTTCCAGCGCCGCTTTGCGTTCTTCATTCGTCATAATGTTTTGGCCTTTGGTAGCACAGTCTTCAGTCTGTGTTCCTTTGACTTCCATGGCACCACCGCAATCCCAACCCGCTTACCGATACTCCTCATCCAACGCCTTAATCTCGCCCTTCTCATCAAACACGCTGTCGAACATCTTGTGTTTGCGCACCACAATATCCCCAAATTGCGCTTCCTGCGCCAGCGCCACAGCCTGCAGCTTCACCATCTCCAGCACCGCCAGAAACGCCACGATCATCGCGTGCCGCGAAGGGCAAGCCTCGAAGAACTGAATCAAATTTACGCTATTGGTTTCGCTCGCCAAAATCTGCGCTCGCAACTGCGCCACCATCTGCGCCACGGTGAATTGCTCGTGCCGCAATTCAATCCGGGTGATCTCTTTGCGCCGGTCCAAAACCTGCTGAAAAACTTTTACTAGGTCCACCAGCGAGACCACCAGGTCTTGCTCGGTCCCCTCATCCTTATAAAGCGATTTATCCGGCTTGGACCAGACATTCTCTTCGATCTGCTGTTTCTGGTACAGCAGTTGCGCCGCATTCTTGAATTTCTCGTGCTCCACGAGCCGCTGGACTAACTCGGCCCGTGGATCGCCCGTCGCATCCTCCGGACCAGCCATCGGATCCGGCGGCAACAGCATTTTCGACTTGATGTAAATCAGCGTAGCCGCCATATAAATAAATTCCGCCGATACATCCACGTCCATCTTTTCCAGGTGATGCAAATAATCCAGATATTGCGAGGTAATCTTCGCAATCTGAATATCGTGAATGCTCATCTCCTGCTTCTTGATCAAATCCAGAAGCAGATCGAGCGGTCCCTCATACATCGGGATATTAATTTTGTAAGGCGTCGCCATTCGTTCCTTGTAGCGCCGCCTTCCAGGCGGCGACTTTCGCTGCGCTACGATCCAGACCCGCCGGCAAGATGCCGGCGCTACAAAACCACGCCAGCGCCGCCAGCCGCATCGTCGCCGAAAATTTCTGAGCGCTTCTTATTCCACCCAAAAACCGCTTCCCTAACCCGAATCATAGTCTGCTGCGCCACCTTGCGCGCCTGATACGAACCTTCATCCAAAATCTCCAAAACTCGCCCCGGATGCTTCTCGTACTCCACCCGCCGTTCGCGCACCGGCCCAATCCAGGTGATCAAATGATCCGCCATCTTGGCCTTGCACTCGATGCACCCGATACCCGCCGATCGACACCCAGCCGCAGCCCATTCCAGCGTTTCGGGCGGCGAGAACAGTTTATGCCAGTCATACACCGGACACACCTCCGGATTTCCCGGATCCGTCCGCCGCTGCCGCGCCGGATCAGTCTTCATCACCTTGGTCTTCGCCCGAATGTCAGCGTCAGACTCACTCAGCGTAATCGCGTTGCCATAACTCTTCGACATCTTCCGCCCGTCCAGCCCGGGTATCCGCGGGGTTTTGGTGAGCATTACTTGAGGCTCGTTCAACGAGGAAGAGAGCCGAAAATATTTTAGGTTCTTCTCACCGATTCTTTTCGCAAAATTGATAGGCCCTTCTTCTCTAAGCTGCCTGCGAAAGACTTCACGATTTACGACCGGAGCTTGGGTGTGCGCAACGGGATTCGCTGAGGTAATCGCAATCGGCGTTCCACCTCTCGGATACAGAGCCTCGGTCAACCCAGCGAGATCTTCTTCCCGCCATTTTTCATATTCGATATCGAAACCGTAATGGAAGTTGAAGGCCGCGACGATTTCTCGAGACAATTCGACGTGAGATACCTGATCTTCGCCAACGGGAACGAAAAGCGGCACCCCCGCTTCGCTGTAAATCACAATATCCGCCGTCTGCAAACACGGGTAACCCAAAAAACCATAGGTATGCAGATCCTTATTCGTAACATTCTCAATCTGCTCTTTGTACGTCGGTACCCGCTCCAGCCAACTCAGCGGCGTAACCATCCCCAGCAACAAATGCAACTCCGCATGCTCCGGCACCTGGGACTGCTGAAAAATAACGCTTTCATCCGGGTCAATCCCCGCCGCCAAATAATCCGTCGTAATCTCGATCGTATTCTGCGCGACTGCCGACGTATCCGCATAGTCGCTAGTCAACGCATGCCAGTCCGCAACAAAATAAAAACACTCATACTCACCGCCCGCCTCTTGTAGGGGCGCAGCATGCTGCGCCCCAGCTTGCCCGGGCGTCAACACCGAGTTCTTCTGATTTTGTTCAACTGGTTCGCGCCCCGCATTCTGCAACCGCACCCAATTCGCCAGCGCCCCAAAATAATGCCCAATATGCAGCCGACCCGTCGGCCGCATCCCGCTGACCACTCGCTTCTTCTTCACTTCAGACCCCATCCCCAATTCCGCTCCTGTCTCAACCCTGTTCGATAAAAAATGGCCACTGTACCTTTTTTCAATTGACTTTAGGTACCTGATACGTTATCTTCACGACTGGTACAATCGCGTCCAGCAGTCTTGATCCGGTCTCTCCAGAACGCATTCTGTAAACCCGCAACCCCTTTAGAATGCGCACTTACAAGCCCTCTCGTAACTGCACATTCTAAAGAACTTACAAAATAGCTAAGTCCCGTAGAATCCGCACTTACAAAAAACACCCAGGGGGGTCCCCCTTGCGCCGACCAACACCCAACAACTCTCGCGCAATGATAGTCCGCTGAATCTCGCTGGTGCCTTCGTAAATGGTGATCACTCGCGCGTCGCGATACATGCGTTCCACGTCGGTCTCCCGAGAGTAGCCAACGCTGCCGTGGATCTGCACAGCCTTGGCCACCACGCGATTTACCATTTCGCTGGCGTACAGCTTCGCCTTGCTGGATGCCGCTCCCATCTTATCCGGGTGCGCGTCCGCCATCCACGCCGAGTAGTGCAGCAATCCACGCGCGGCCTCGATCTCCGTCTGCATGTCCGCCAGCATCCATTGAATCGCCTGGAACTCGGCAATATTCTTGCCGAAGGCTTTGCGCTGCTTGGCGTACCGCACCGATTCATCCAGCGCGCCTTGCGCCAAACCCACGGCTTGCGCCGCGATGCCGATGCGTCCACCGTCCAGCGCACTGAGCGCGATTTTCAGGCCTTGGCCTTCTTCACCGAGGCGATTCTCAGCCGGTATTTCGCAGCCATCGAGAATAATCTCTACGGACGGGCTGCAGCGCTGCCCCATCTTCTCTTCGTGCCGCCCGATGCGCAGCCCGGCAAATCCCGGCTCGGCCAGAAACGCGGTGATACCCTTGCCGCTGGCTTCCGGATTCGTCTTGGCGAAGATGATGAACACGCCGGCGACGCTGCCGTTGGTCACCCAAGTCTTCGTGCCCTGCAATTTGTAGGTGTCACCGGAGCGCACTGCGCGCGCCTGAATGCCCGCAGCATCGGAACCAGCTTGCGGCTCGGTCAGGCAAAACGATCCAAGAATTTCTCCGCTGGCTAAACGCGGTAGATATTTTTTCTTTTGCGCTTCGCTGCCAAATCGCAGCAGCGGCAGCTGCACCGCGGAGTTCGTCACGCCCAGCGAAGTGGACATTGCACAATCCACGCGAGCGACTTCTTCCAGCATCAGCACATAGGAGATGTGATCGAGGCCCGCGCCACCCCACTCTTCCGGGGCCAGCATGCCGCAGCAACCCAGTTCGCCAATTTTGCGAATTTCCTCGCTAGGAAATTTCTCGCTCCGGTCGCGCTCTTTCACCGTGGGACGTACTTCCGTCTCCACAAACTGGCGGACCGTATCGCGAATCAGTTTTTGCTGGTCAGTAAGAGAAAAATCCATCGTTTAGAGGATACCAAATGCGATAGCCGATGCTATCACGAGCGAGCAGCAAGCGCAGTTCCCCGGGAACGCCAACGCTTCTCCATCCCGCGGGGTCGGCGGGATGAATCTCCCGATTGGCGGGTTGGCGGTTGACCAGTTTGAGGACGGCCCTAACGGTCGGTCCTGTTGGATTGTGAAAGAGAAAACCGCCAATCGGGAGATTGGCGTTCCCAGGAAAATCACAGCTTGAAGAGTTCGCGCAGCCGCTTGGTCTGCACGCGGCTAACGGGAATTTCCGTTTGCTTCTTGTCGCTCATTTTCAGCATGTAACTGGATTTGAACCAGGGCACCACTTCCTTAATATGGTGGATGTTCACCAGGAACGAGCGGTGCGGCCGCCAGAAGGATTCGGAGTCGACCGCGGCGTTTAGCTCTTCCAGGGTGCGATAGTTGGAGGTGCCTTCGCAGTCTTTGGCGCTGACGGAGATCAAGCCATCTTCGATGCTGGCGAAAATGAAATCGTTGGCGTCCACCAGCAGCATGCGCTGCTGCGATTTCACCAGCAGCTTCACCGGCTGGGTGCTCGCCGGCTTCCCTGCCCCGAGCTGATTCACCAACTGTTCCAGGCGGTCGGCAGGACTATCTTGCGACTCGATTTCACGTTTGGCGCGGGCGATCGCTTTGGAGATGCGGGCTTTGTCGAACGGTTTCAGTACATAGTCGACGGCGTTTACATCGAAAGCCTGCACCGCGTAGGTATCGTAAGCGGTGGCGAAAACTACATGCGGCACTTTCATTTTGCGCTCGACCAGCTTTTTCAGTACGCCAAAGCCATCGAGGCCGGGCATCTGGACGTCGAGGAAAACCAAATCCGGCGAGTGTTCCTTGATCAGCGCTACGGCTTCCACGCCGTTGCGCCCTTGGCCGATCAAATTAATTTCGGGGAAGGCTTTCAGTAAAAACGCCAGCTCGTCGCGGGCGGGTTTTTCGTCGTCCACAATGATCGTGTTTATGGGCATGTCGGAGTGCGTTCGGTTCTTCGTCGGGCCAAGCAAAGCAAAGTCAAAACTAGTCAAAAGAACGGGTCTGAAGACCCGCCGCTACAACATTAGTATAGGCGGTTGCGATTAGGGCTAGCAACGCGTTGACTCGCTTCCTGGAGTCGGCCACAAATTCGACCCGTCGCTACTCCGTCACTTCTTCAAGGCCTTGGCGATTGCGGCCTCGGCTAGCGGGGCCATCACGGCATAGCCCGCGGTATTGGGATGCAAGCCATCCTGGCTCAGTTCGTTCTTCAGGAAGCCTTTGTCGTCCACCGTGGCGGAAAAATAATCGAGATACACTTCATGGTGCTCTTCGGCGTATTTCTTGATCCAGACATTCAGCGCCAGGATTATTGCGGGTGGCCGTCCGCTGGTCATATTCAGCGGGCGTCCTTCATTATTATGTCCGTAGTCGCTCACGGGTAGCACCGAGGCCATCACCACCCGAATGCCATTGGCTTTGGCCAGTTCGGCCATGGATTGCAGATTCCCTTCGATATCTTCCAGAGTCATCGGCCCGGTGTTCCCAGCGATGTCGTTGGTGCCCGCCAGAATCACCACCGCCTTGGGGGCCAGCGCAATCACGTCAGGACGAAAACGTATGAGCATCTGCGGAGTGGTTTGCCCGCTGATCCCGCGATCCACATACGGCTTTCCGGGGAAGAATCCGCCGAAGCGCGGCTCCTGCCAGGAGTCGGTGATCGAGTCCCCCATGAACACCACGCGCTTTTCGTCTTTCCCCGGCGCCGCCAGGTGCGAGTTGGCGTCGCGATAGCGCGCCAGGTTCGGCCAGTCCTGCAGTATCTTCTGGTCTGCCGCCCATTTCGCGGTCACGGCGGCCAGTTGCGCCTTGGTTTGATCGAGTTCGGCCGAACTTGCGGACGAATTGCTCTGCGGCGCGGCGGAATCGGCCACTGGCGACTTGCGCCCGGGCAGCATCCGCCAGCAAAAATAACAGCCCAACCATCACAATTCCTGTCACTACAAAACGCTGAATCATCGCGCCCCCATTGGCTTTTCGCCGCCTGCTCGATTGTGTCTTTCTAGGCCCCTGTTCTTTGGCCCTGGCAGAAGTGCCCAATGCTACACCTGTACTCTGGTACCGAGGAACTATAGACCGCTGCAGAGCGTAACGCGAAAATTGTTCTTGTAGAAAGGGATTAGAGATTACTTATCCGCTCGCGTGAAGGAGTGTTCGACAAGATCATGACCATCAACTACAAGTTTCTTGGCGCCGTCGCCGGACTCGCACTGGCTTCCGCCGCCTCCGCCCAACAGGCACCCCTGGCTTCGCTCGCAAACTCGGCCCCCAAAGAGTGGGTGCGTTGCCACGGGATGTCCGGCGTGCCCATGACCGCGGACGCGGAACAGTCTTTGCCGATGCAAATCACCGGTACCCTGGCGTGCGGCAGCGAAGTTGCCGTGCTGTCTGACGCCGAAGGCTACACCGTGAACGTCCGTACGGCTGACGGCCACACCGGTTACGTCGCCAGCATGTACCTGACGGCGATTCCGGCCCCCAAGCCGATCAGCAAGTCGCTGGGCTCCGCAGTGGTGGAGAACAATGTGGCGCGCTGGACCAATGGCGCTTCCGGCAGCGATCAATTCTACAGCGACGATTCTCTGGTGGAATCGCTCACCGTGAACGGCGTAACCGTACAGGTGACGCTGCACGATACCGGCTGGAAACTACGCGCCAACGTGGCGGTTGCCAATGACGGTTCGGAACAGGTGATGATTACTCCGGCCAGCTTTCAACTATCGGAATCCTCACCCGCCGTGCGCACACTGCCTTACCAGGACCCGAAAGAGATGGCGAAATCGGTTAGCCACGGGGTGCTGTGGACCAGCGTGAGCGCCACTTCCCCAGCCGGCCAGCACGGGGACGCCGCGGCAACGATGAATACCGCCTACAAGACACCATTTGCCGCCACGCAAACGCCAAACTACCTGGTGCAGACCCAGACGGAGCAACTCTCCGCTGCCAAACACGACGTAGACCTTAACGCGGTGCACCAGATCCACAATACGGCGCTGCGCCAAGGTCCGGTAAATCCGGGCACCAAGTCTTCCGGCGCGGTGTGGTTTGAGCGCGACAAGAAAGCCGAAGAGGTGGTTCTGCGCATCCCGGTCGGCCAGACCATTTATGAATTCCCGCTGACCTTCAACCACGAGAACTAAACCAGTTCGCATCATGCCATCGTGCTGATGCACGGCGGTTACAACCGCCACATAGCCGCCCAACCTTTCCCCGGTTGGGCGGTTTTTATTTTGTGGGCAACTACTCCGCAAGCGCATGCCGCGTTCGGCCGGGATCCGCGTACGACGCTGCGCGACGCGTCTACTGGGAGCGTTCCGGTATTTTGCTCTTTGATTTGGCAGCGTGATCCCAGCCGCCCAGCTTGAGCGCTACCGCCATGCAAGCGTCCCGCAGCTCGTCGGCCAGCGCGCGGTCGGCCAGTGCGCGCGCCACGACCATGCCTCCCACGCACAACGCGGCCGTGGCATGCGCGGTAGTTCTTCGCGCACGGCCATTTTCCGCAGAACTGCGCTCCAGCACGTTAACCATAGCTTCAAATACGGTTTCAAACGCGCGCTTAGCGCTTGCTCCGCTGCGAGACACATCACTTGGAAGCGCCACCATCGGGCAGGAATTCTCAACGTCTTCGAAATGCTGGCGCGACAAATACGCGCGCACAACCTGCGGGCCAACGTCTGCGGAGCGTAAGTCTACATCGACGCCTTCCCAGCAGCTCTTCCATTCGGGGTCGGTGAAGAAGCAGCCGAGCACCTCGGCGTAGAGGTCGCTCTTACTTTTGAAATAGCTGTAAAAGCCACCGTGCGTCAAGCCAGCTCCCGCCATGATCTGGGTGACAGATACATTTTCGAATCCGTGGCGATTGAAGAGCCTACGCGCGCTTTGGACGATTTTACCGCGAACTTCTTTGCGATGACCGGCGGGATACGGCATACGGTCTCCTTAATATGATGGGTTCCAGCATTGTGGCTCCGAATCGGCTGCGCGCGAAATATTATGTTGAACATATTTTACTCGCGTGTTTTCATCCAGCGACAGCGAAAAAATCACCAAGACAGGGGAAGCGATGAGCGAAACAACGGAGCTAGGAGTGCCGAGAGAACTGCCGACACGCCGAAAAGCAATCTTCGCCGCGGCTATGACGGTAGGAGCTTTGGTAGTCGGTGGTACTTCGGTGCGGGCCGCGCAGGAGACCATGAAGAAGGTTGCTGGCACGCCGGGCAGCGAGAAGCTGACCGCGTTGCACCAGGAAATACCGATCAAGGCCGCGCCGCAACGTATTTACGAAGCGCTGCTCGATTCCAAGAAGTTCGCGGCGTTCAGCGGTGCGCCGGCGGAGATCGACGCCAAGGAAGGAGGTGCATTCGCGATGTTCGCTGGGCAGATCCTGGGACGAAACGTGGAACTCGTGGCCAATCAGCGAATCGTTCAAGCTTGGCGGCCCACGCATTGGGACGCCGGCTTCTACTCTATCGTCGAATTTCAGCTAAAACCGCAGGACGCGGGAACACTGGTGATACTGGACCACAAAGGATTTCCGGAGGGCGATTTCGATCACCTCACCGAAGGCTGGAACGGACACTATTGGGAGCCGCTGAAAAGATATTTCACTTAGCCGCCGCGGTTGGTTCACTGCGAATCAGCAGTGCAGCGATGAGCGCGCTCAAGACAGCGAGTCCAGTGGCGATCCATTGCACCTGGCGGTAGCCATCCAGGAAGGCCCCCGCGACCGCCTGGCGCACTTCCGCGTTGTCGCTCTGAATCGCCGCGAGCAGTGGGCGCTGCGCGTCGATTTTTTCGCGCGAAGCTGGCGCCAGGTGCAAAGAATCCAGGCGCCGATCCAGGGAATGATTGAAAGCGGTTGACAACACTAAACCCAGAACGGCTACCGCCAACAGGCTGGCCACCCGGGACACCGAGTTGTTAATTCCCGACCCCACTCCCACGCGACTCTGCGGAACCGCACCCATCACGGTGGTGGTCAGGGGCGCGACGCTAATCGCCAGACCAATTCCCAGCACCAGCACTGCGGGAAAAAACATAGTCCAGTAGCTCGTCCCCATCGGCGGAACGGCAAACAGCGCGAATCCCGCAGCGGAAATCAGCGGACCAATAATGAGCGGCTTGCGCGCGCCATAGCGCGCCACCAAACCTCCGGACCAGCGCGACAGCACAAAAATCAGCAGGATCAGCGGAAGCAAGGCCGCGCCAGCCGCGGTGGCGGAATAGTGCTGCACCTGAATCAAGTCTAAGGGGAAAAAGAATAACAGGCCGCCCAACCCGGCATACAAGAACAGCGTCAGCAAATTGGCGCCGGTAAAATTTCGCGAGCGAAATAAATCGAAAGGCAGCATCGGAGCCGCAACGCGTTTTTCCGCCACGGCCAATCCCGCCAGGGCCAGCACGCCAACAATTCCGGCGACAAGCGCCAAGAGACCGCCATTTCTCCACTCGATCAGCGCAAAAACCACGCCGCCGAGGCCCACGGTGGCCAGTACTGCGCCCAGCCAATCCAATTTCGTACGCGCTGCGTCTCTGGGTCGATCCGGTGCTACGCGCAGAAGAGAAACCGCGATCACCGTGATAGCGATCGGTATATTGAGAAAAAAGACCCAGCGCCACGAAGCATGCTGGACGAGCCAGCCCCCGACCACCGGCCCGATCGCCGCGGTAATCGCCGTGAATCCGGACCAGGTGCCAATCGCGCGTCCGCGCACCTCTGGCGCAAACGAGGTGCTGATCAAAGCCAGACTTCCGGGAACAAGCAACGCTCCGCCCACGCCCTGCAGACTTCGCGCGGCAATCAGATGGCGAATATCCGGCGCGAAACCGCACCACGCCGATGCGCCGGCAAAGAGTATCGTGCCCAGCAGAAAAATTTTGCGCCGCCCGTACAAATCTCCCAGTGAGCCACCAACCAACAAAAGCGCCGCTAAAAATAGCGCGTAAGCCTCCACAATCCACTGCACGTCGGCGATCGATGCGTGCAACGCGCTCTGCAGCGACGCGAGCGCCACGTTCACGACCGTGCCGTCAATAAATACCATGCTGGAGCCCAGAATCGCGGCTACCAGCACCCAGAACCCTTCGCTGCGCCCTACAGAATTGGTCAACTCAACTCCATCCTCTTAACCACTATGCCGCTTCATACTAGCGCGCCGCACTTTTTGGCGCGAACTCGCACGCCCTCGGCTACCAGGACTCCACCGCACCACTTTGCTTTTTGCGCCCTTAGTACTACCTGTACCCGAAAGTCCAACTCACAGAAGCTACGGATTTTATTTTTTCTTCGCTGTGCCGGAAGAGCCTGTACCGAATGAGGACAACAGGACAGTTGACCGCCGCCAGGGGTGATGATAGTTTTCGCGCAACAGACGGAGATTCGCTTCTCGGAAATTACAGCCGCGTGCAATGCACACCCTCCCCCGCAGACGTGTGCGGCTTAAGGTTCTCGAGACCTCCCAGACCGACTCCACTTGTTCAACTTGTTTCGCCCGCTTTGACAACGCCGTGGAGGAGAATCCTATGAGCAAAGAGCAGAATAGTGTGGCCACTGCAGTACCGGCCACCGACAAAAATCGTGAAAAATCAGCGAAGGCTTCTAGCCGCAGGCAGTTCCTCGGTCAAATAGGGGTAGCGGCAGGACTGGCGGCTGGAACTTTGGCCGCTCCGGCGGTGGCCACTGCTTCGCAAGAAAATTCCTTCAATGCCAACAATGTTTCGGCGCCGAACAATGTATCGAATCCGCGAGTACTTGAGGCTTTCCAGTTGCGGGTGAGTACAGCGATGGCAGATGCCTTGTTGCCTCCGGCGAAAAATATCAACAACGGAGACCAAAACCGGTACCCCGATCACGGCGGGACGTATACAAAGTGTTTGTTGCACGACCAATACGGACGGGTAACGCCAGCTTCGCTGCAAAGCATGATGCATGCCTTCAAGTCGGGGAAATTTTCGGCGTTCGAATCGATCGTCATGGGGGGCACCAGGACTCTGAATGGTCCACAGGCAGCTTTCTGCTTCGATCTGGAAGAGCCTGATGGCTCGCAGTTCGGCCAGCCACAGGTTCCTCCGGCGCCCACCATCGCTGGAGCGCAGACCGGAACCGAATTGTTGGAACATTATTGGGCGGCTTTGCTGCGAGATGTGTCCTTCGTGGACTACGGTTCCAATGCTCTAGCAGCAGCGGCCGCAGCGGAGTTGGGCTCGCAGCCGACGTATCTTGGACCGCGCGACAGCGGCGGCAACGTCACCCCGAATCTGCTGTTCCGCGGCACGTTCCCAGGAGAGACGCTGGGACCGTACGTCTCGCAGCTGTTTGTACAGCCGACGTTTTTCGGAGCGCAGCCGCTCAGTCAACAACTGCAAACTTATGTGCCCAACGTGGACTACGGAACGGATTTCGGGGAGTGGCTGGACATCCAGAATGGCGTAGACACAGGCAAGAGGGTGCAGTTTGATTCGCAGCCGCGGTACACGAGAAATGGCCGAGACTTTTCGGCCTACACGCATGTGGACATTCTCTATCAGGCGTACTTCACCGCGTTTCTAGTACTGGCAGGCATTGGCGCGCCCGTGAACCCGGGCAATCCGTACATTGGCTCGCGAACTGAGAATGGTTTTGGCACATTTGGACCTCCGGACTTTGCGGCCTGCTTTGGCGATCTGGCCACGAAGGCGCTAAATACCGTGTGGTATCACAAGTGGCTGGTGCATCTGCGTCCCCGCCCGGAGGCTACTGGCGGGCAAGTCCACCTGGTGAAGACCGGGCAAAGCGCGTTCACCGACGTAATACCCAACAACACGATTCTGAATTCTTTGGGATTGCAGACCAGTTTCAATAAATTCGGAACGTGGCTGCTGCCGCTGGCGTTTCCCGAAGGCTCACCGGCGCATCCGTCGTACCCGACTGGGCACGGGGTAGTTGGCGGAGCGTGCGTCACGCTGATCAAATTTTTCTATGACGGCAACCACGTGCTGGCCAACCCGGTGGTGCCCAGCAGCGATGGACTGTCGCTGCAGCCCTACAGCGGAGCGGATGCGGGGCAGCTTACGGTGAACGGGGAGCTCAACAAACTGGGGCACAACGTCAGCTTCGGCCATGGGGTTCACGCCGGGATTCACTGGCGCAGCGACACGGATAGTTCCCTGCTGCTGGGCGAAGCGTGCGCTTTGGCATTTCTCAAGAACAAAGCGAAAACCTACAACGAACCGTTTACGGTGCAACTGACCAAGTTTGACGGGACGATTGCTACGATTTCGAACGTGGGTAATCCGTAGTTTTCGTAAAATGAAGTTTCGGAGGAGCGCATGGAAAACGGACGGGCAAATTCTCCCGTCCCGTTTTGTTTCTGGTGGCCTTGGGGAAGACGCGGCAGACGAGACCATTAGTCTGAAAATGGAGAGTAAGAGGGCGGCGATGTTGCCGTCCTCTTTCATTAGCAACACTTGACCACTGCGCTTGCGAGGTGTAAACAATCCGCATGCTGCCCTACATCTGCGCACATTGAGAGAATGCCGAGAAAAACAAGATCGGCGACTAAAGACCATGATTCTAGCCTTCAGAACCGACATTCCCGTTTCGACCATGCTGCGATGGTCGCTGGCATTCGTGTTTTTTGCGGTGGGCGCGAGTTGCGGGCTGTGGTCTTCGCTCATCCATCTCGACGCCATCGACAAGGTGAATGAGCACCTCTCGCCGTCCGAACAGTTACCCACTCTCTTCCCCGGCTTGAACAGGGCACAAACACGGAGCGAGTATGAAAGACTGTTTCCGTCTGGGAATCATTTCGATAGGGAGCGCGTTCTAACGGTCATCATGTTTATCGCCTTTGTAGGATTGGCCATTACAGCCTTTCCGCTCTTGGCCAATCACTGAAACACTTCCAACGCAAGAAGCGCCGACACCCTCGGGGGTATCGGCGCGGTAGACGGATACGATCGTCTGGTAGAGAATCCCTGAGTGAAACCGAAAGAAATCAAGCCAGAGGGAATCAACTTTGGCCGGGTCGTTTTCGTTGGCTGTATGGCTGGATACGTTTATCTCAACGTGAAATACCGAGATTCGCTGCCGTTCTTTCGTGGTGGCAACCCCAACACGCTGAAGTGGTTCCTCGTCACCATCGGTGGTCTCGGGGTTATCGGCACCGTGTACGTCTGGTGGGCGAATAGGCGAGACGGACTCTAGCGGTCACTTCGGGTTCTTGTCCGTCATCCGAGACGGCAAGTTGTTACCAATCCCTGTGATTCACTTCGCAGTGTTCAACTGAAATATTTCGTAATATTTCACTTTATTGCCATTAACCTTTTTAGTTTTGGCCTGATAGAACACTATGATTCGAGCGCCTTTGGGAATGTCGGAAGGTTTCAGTTCTATCATGGAGCCGTCCTGTTGGGACTTTATGCGGTAGTTGTCGATCAGGACGCCAGTAAATATTACAGCTGTGTTTCCCTTACTGTACGTTAACGTGATTTCACGCGTCGCATCACTGGTGGAAACAACGTCGCCGGTCCAAGTATCCCCGGCATAGCCCGGTGGGAAGTAACCGTTGCCAGCCGACCCATGCTGCGCGAAAACTGCGACGCAGAAAGTCATCAGAAACATCGTGGCAAGCAATGCTCTTTTCACTGGTTTCTCCCTAAATTTTGAGAATACACCGCTCACAGACGTCGCTCGTAGACTTATTACAATCTGCTAGTCGCTCAGCACCCCAAGAAAGAAATGACATTGCCAGATAGCCGGAGTTGAACGCGTGAGGATAGACGAGGAAAAACTTCATGTCGCGATTGAACTCGTCCAGAAATTTTGTGCTTGGGTTGACGCTGCGCAAAGGATTTGATTAGAAAAATGGAGCCGAGAGCGAGAGTTGAACTCGCGACCTGCCGATTACGAATCGGCTGCTCTACCACTGAGCTACCTCGGCCTGCCTTTATGACAATAGCATTCGCCGAAAATTCATGTCAATTCTGGTGCGCGAGGCGGTTTCTTTCACGCTAGCGCAACTCCGCGGCATTTCGAACACTTCTGCGGCACAATCACGGCTATTACTCTGCGTTGGAAAAACTTCTCAGCGGGAAAACGGGTACATCGCCCAGCCAATGCCAATGCCAATGGCCAGGAATAGAAACAGGGACCACAGAATGTATTTCACGCGGTCCAGCGGGCGCCGGCGACTTAGAAAACCGAAGGAGATGGAGATCAACAGGGCGAAAATCAGCATCGCCTGGAAGTGGCTGAGGTGAATCGCGGAAACGTCCATCACGCTTTGTGCCCCCGTGCAGCTTCAAAGGCGTGCAGCGCGGACAGCAAATTCAAAATTCCGGCGGTCGCTAGAAAACGGGTGCCGTAATCGCCGTTGGCGTGGGACACGTCGGCGCCTAACCTTTCGATCGCGCGCGCCAGGAAATAGAAACAGCCGGTGCCGAGGTCGGCAAAGTAGCCCAGCCGGTCGAAGGCGTCCATTCCGCTGGGGTTGAAAATATTTCCGCGCATGCCGGCCCCGATAATCACCAGCACTCCTACAGTGATAAAAACCGCGAGTGCGCGTCCCCACATTTTCAGAAGAGCGTGGCCGAGACCAGGAACCAGCCAGCCGGCCACGGCAATGGCGAAGGCGACGGCTTGGCGACTTCCGGATTTATCAAACTTAGGGATTGGCTGCGCGCCAAAATCGGCGAGGTCCGGACGGTGTGCGGCATCTCCACTTGCGGGCACATCGACTTCTATGGCAAGCGGAGAAGGTGCACCGCCTTCTGCGGCAGAAGCTGACACGGATCCTGCTGGCAAATTCGTTGACGGATGCCGATGGGTTGTTCGTTCATGGAATTAGTTAGGACTATTTTCCTTGGGCATACGGCGATTGCCGGTATATTTCGCTAAGCCAGCAGGGCCAAGATTTCCTTTTGCACTGCGCCAGTTACATGCGCTTCGTGGTCGTCGATGTAGACGTCCACTTCGCTGCGAATGCCAAAATCTCTCAAGTAGATTCCCGGCTCGACCGAGGTGCAGGTCTTGGGAATCACGCGGCGGACGTCGTGCGTTTCCAGATTATCCATATTCGCGCCGTTGCCGTGGATTGATTCGCCAATGTTATGGCCGGTGCGATGGAAGAAATACTTGCCGTAGCCGGCCTTTTCGATGACGTCGCGCGCGGCCTTGTCGACTTCCCAGCCTTGCACCTGCTTCCCTGCCGCAACTCGGGAGCGAATTAGCTCCACTGCTTTATCGCGCGCATCGCGCACCACACGGAAGACCTTTGCGTATTTTTCCGGCACCGTGGCGCCGAGATATCCGACCCAGGTGATATCGTAATAGACGCTGTTCGCGTCTTTTGTTTTTCCCCAGACATCCAGCAGAAGAAAATCGCCTTCGCGAATCTGCGCCGAATTTTCCGCCGACGGGCCGTAGTGCGGATCGCTGGCATTAGCGTTGACGGCCACGTCCGGTCCATCCAGCGCAACGATTCCAGCTGCCGCAAATTCGGCGAGGATAAATTGCTTGAGATCGTATTCCGTTAAAGATTTCTTGTTGCGCACCGAATCGCCCGCTAACTTAAACGCTGCAGCAACGATCCGGTCAATCGCCGCACCCGCGGTGCGATGCGAGGCAAGTTGCGCTGACGTCCAGCAAGCCTCGTACTTCTGCACCAGGTCCGCGGAGCTGAATATTTTCACGCCACATTTGCGGACCTGCTCCACGGTGCCGGCGTCCACCATCGAGACGTAGGGAATCTCATTATTCGGCGAATACTGCATCGCGACTTTCTTCGCGCCAGACAGCAGCTTTTTCAAATTGCCCTGCAATTCTTTCTGTCCGGCGTAATAGGACGTGCTGCCCGGGAGCGTTTCCAACGCCGCAGTCTCAATCTTGTGCACTAATTTCCTGGGCGTCCCTTTGGTGGGGACAAAATAGAACCATCGGCGCGTGCGCATGCCTTCCGGTAGTTTCAGCAGACGGTGCGCAATGGGATCGCGGCCGCGAAAATCGTAAAAGAGCCAGCCGTCGAGTTTGGCCGCGCGCAAGTCTCGTTGGATTTCTTTGATATCCACACTCATGCCTATTGCTCCGGAGCGCTTCGTAATGCGAACAACGTGTTGCTTAACCGCGCCGTGTTGCGGCTCAGGCCTCGACTATCAGAAGCCCCTGCACCTGTTCAGCGGTAACACCGCGCACTTCGATCCGCTTGCTCCTGCTGCGTCCGCCGCTGAGAATTCTAACAGCCGACTTCGACGTATTCAAAACGTTGGCGATAAATTCAACGAGCGATTCGTTGGCGCGGTTGTCTAGAGCCGGCGCACGAAGCCGAATTTTCAACGCGCCATCTAGCTCTCCAGCGATTTCGTCTTTACTCGCTCGGGGTTGCACGCGCACAGCAAAAATCACCGTGCTCGCACCGAGGTTCGTTTCAATACGCAACATTTGAAGAAGTCTCAGAGAGTCTGCGTAGATTGCGGCGGAAAATCACCAGGCTCTTTCGTACTGCACGGGCGCCTTGATTTTCACGTCCAGCGCTTTCGCCGCACGCCGCGGCCAGTACGCGTCGCGGAGCATCTCGCGCGCCAGAAAGACCATATCGGCTTGACCGGTCGCGATAATCGTATCTGCCTGCGCGGCGTTGGTGATCATTCCAACAGCGCCGGTGGCCAGACCCGTCTGTTTGCGAATTTCCTCGGCGAAGCGCACCTGGTAGCCCGGCCCCACGGGAATTTTCGCGTGCGGCACGTTGCCGCCACTGGACGCGTCGATCAGATCGACTCCCATACTCTGTAATTTTTTCGCCAGCGAAATGGTCTGCTCCAAATCCCACCCGCCCTCGACCCAGTCCGTGGCCGAAACGCGATAGAACAGCGGCAGCTTCTCCGGCCACACTTCACGGACCGCGGCCACCACGCGCAACGCCAGTCGAAAGCGATTCTCTAAACTGCCGCCATATTCATCCGTACGTCGATTGGATAGCGGCGAAAGAAATTCATGAAGCAGGTAACCGTGCGCGGAGTGGACTTCGATCACTTGAAACCCCGCGGCCAGCGCGCGTTCCGCAGCTTTGCGAAACGCCGCAACAACCGCGTCGATTTCCGGGATAGTCATGGCGTGCGGCATTGGATAATCGTCGGAGAAAGCCACGGCGCTTGGAGCCACCGGTTCCCAGCCGCCATCAGCGACCGCAATTTTCTTTCCGCCGGCCCACGGCGCGGCAGTACTTCCTTTGCGCCCGGAATGCGCCAGCTGCATCCCCGGCACCGAGCCATTTTCCCGAATGAACTGCGCGATCGGTCGCCAGGATTCGACGTGCGCGTCCTCGTAAATGCCGGTATCCGCCGGGGAAATCCTTCCCACCGCCTGGACGCCGGTCGCTTCCGTAAACACGAGAGCCGCGCCGCCCACCGCTCGACTGCCTAGATGAACGAGATGCCACGGTTGCGGGTGCCCATCTTTCGCGGAGTACTCGCACATCGGCGAAACCACGATGCGATTCTTAAACTCAATTTCACGTACTCTAAACGGAGTGAATAGCGACATATGGGAATCCCCTTGGACCACGCACATCAGACAACAATTTGTTTATCAACTACCGCACGAGCCCCAAACAACGCAGTACCCACGCGAACTTCTGTCGCGCCTTCTTCAATGGCAACGGAAAAATCGTGAGACATCCCCATGGACAGCACGGGGAGCGGTTTGTGCAGCCTTGCGGCAAGTTCGTCGCGAAGTAGCCGCAATTTCTTGAAATAGGGACGAACTTCCCCTGGATTTTCGAGAAATGGCGGGATGCACATCAACCCCGCGAGCTCTAGTCTGTCCAGCGTCGCGATCTGCTCCGCCAGCGCGGGAAGCGCCGCAATTGCCACGCCACTTTTTGTTTCTTCCTCCGCCACGCGCACCTCGATCAACACCCGCAGTTTCGAGGAAGCAGACGCATTCGGCTCGGCATTTTCAGATAAAGCACGTTGCAACCGCTCGGCGACCGCAAAATCATCGAGGGAGTCCACGCAATCGAAAGCCAGCGCGGCGCGCCCAGCCTTGTTACTTTGCAGATGCCCGACTAAATGCCAATTGGCGCCCTCCAGCGACAAAAGCGCGGCGCTCTTGCTCAGCCATTCCTGCACGCGATTTTCCCCGAAATGCCGAACGCCGGCATCGTAGGCCTCGTGAATCGCCGATGCCGAATGCATTTTCGAGACGCCGACGAGAGTAATGTCGCCGCGAGCGCGTCCGGCGCGATGCGCAGCCGCGGCGATTTGCTCTTCGATCCTGGCGAGATTCTGTGCGATGGATGCGGGCAACATGTTTCGACGAAGTTTAATCGTAACACGCCGAGGAATTGCGTCGCGCCCCGGGCCACCCGGGGGCGCTACATTGCGGCCAGGCTCCGCAGCGGTTAAACTGGCAACTAAATTGGCGAACAGAACGGCATCGCTCTCACATGATTAACACCCACGGAAAATTAATTGTCGTTGAAGGCATCGACGGCAGCGGCAAACGCACCCAGGTGGAACTGTTGGTGAATGCGCTGCGGCAACGCGGCTATCCCGTGCATCAGACCGGCTTCCCCAAGTACGAATCGTGGTTCGGCAAACTCATCGGACAATTTCTCGACGGCCAATTCGGCCCGCTCGAAGCTGTAGACCCGCGCTTCGCCGCACTGCTCTACGCCGGGGATCGTTTTGAGGCCAAGGCTGAGCTGGAAATCCCGCTGCACGAAGGGCAAGTCGTAGTCGCCGATCGCTACATCGGCTCCAACCTGGCGCATCAAGGCGCGCGCGTACCACCGGAAAAACGCGCGGAATTTATCGCCTGGATTCGCCATTTGGAATATTCAATTTACGGGCTGCCCCACGAGCACTTGATCATTTACTTGCGCGTCTCTGCGGAACAAGCGCAGAAGCTGGTCATGCAAAAGGCCGCGCGCAACTACACTTCGGCTACGCACGATATTCAGGAAGCTAGTTTGCAGCACCTCAAAAGTGCGGCAGAAGTCTTCGACAGCTTGGCCACCCACGCGCCGTGGACCACCATTCAGTGTTTCGATTCCATGCGCGACGCCATGCGGCTGCAGGATGAGATCTCGGCAGAAATTCTGGCGGTGGTGGAAGCCGCTCTGGCACAACAACCATCAGCAAAGGGCGGCCGCTAGCTATGGGCTTCGACGAATTTCTCGGCAATCCGCGAATCGTGCAAGCGCTGCGCGGCGCGCTGAAGAGTCAACGCGTACCGCATGCGCTGCTTTTCACCGGCCCGCGCGGCGTAGGAAAATTCACGCTGGCCCGCATGTTCGCGCAAGCCGCAAATTGCGAGCGGCTGGAAGACGATTTCTGCGGCGAGTGCGCGACCTGCCAACGCATCGGCCAACTCGCCGACCCCGCGAAGCTCACCGAGCAGGGTCTGGCCGAGCGCGGAGAAAGCGCCGACGCCGCTACCGTCGAGCGCATTCCGCTAATTTTGCAGCCGCACCCAGACGTCTGGGCCGTAGTGCCCGATCCGGTCCGCGCAAAAACCCCGGTGGCTCGCCCGATGCTGCGGATCGGCCAACTTCGGGCCGTCCAGCGTGCGGCATATTTTCAGCCGATGGGCCGCCGCCGCGTGTTTATTCTGGATGGCGCGGAAACCATGCGCGGCGACGTAGCCAACGCCTTCCTGAAAATCCTGGAAGAGCCGCCCGGGAACGCCACGCTGATTCTGATTGCTCCTAACCCATACACACTACTGACCACCATCCTTTCGCGCTGCATGCAATTTAGTTTTGCGCCGCTTCCGATGGCGGACGTGGAAAAGATTTTGCAGGAGAGAACAGATCGCAAGCCCGCGGAGAATAAACTAGCTGCCGCGTTGGCCGAAGGCAGCCCCGGCTGGGCCATGGAAATGGACGTCGAGCAAACCGCCCAGCGCCGCAAAGATGCTTTGCGCATCCTGGAAAAAGCCGCGCGCGGTCAGGATTTTTCCCAGCTGTTCGCGGCCACCGCAGCCCTGACTAAAGATAAAGAAGCCTCTTTTGAAGAACAAATCGCTATCTTTTACGGGCTGCTCAGCGATCTGCTCGAAGTAACGTCCCGCATCAAATCGCCTGTTTTGCGTAACGCCCCGCTGGCCCGCGAGCTGCAGGCCCTCGGCGATTCCGTGGACACCGCCTGGGTGATGCGCGCTATAGCGGGCTTCGACGAGTTGCATTTCGGCTCGCGGCGCAATCTCAATAAACAACTTGGATTGGACGCCTTGGCAGCCTCTCTGAGCAACCCGGCATCTCACCGCGCATGGCCGCGCAGCTAAATCGTTTTCTTGCTTACTTTTGCCCGGGGAGGAGTTTTGAGAAATACTGCCGGCGCTGTAACCCGGTTCTGTTCCTATGCATCTCACCCAATGAACCACCCCAACCACCACGATAAGGAGTTGTCATGGTAAACCGCCGTATGTTCCGTCCCGGATTTCCGGACGCGAAGGATGTTGGGAGTTCCCGCCCGCAGCTCGCCAACGGCGGCGCGATCCCCAACAAGAAGCCGGCTCCGCCAGAATCCACCCACGCGGAGAATTTTTACTGGGTGAAGCAGATGCAGTCGCACACGCCGATGGCGGTGGTGCTGGAGAATGGCGAAGTATTAAAAGGGACCGTGGAGTGGTACGACAAGGATTGCATCAAGCTGACTCGCACCGGCAGCCCCAATCTGCTGGTTTTCAAGCGGGTAATCAAATACGTCTATAAAGACGGCGAAGAATCCGCGCACGGCGGCGAAGAATAAGCTTATTTCTGAATTTTAATTTGTCTTCAACGCACCGTTAATCCGCTTACAGGACCCGCCTCACAGAACTACTCCGGCTTTTTCAGCTGCTCGGACACCCGGTCGGAGACTGCGCCGAAGGTCAGCAGGGCTTTTGCCACCAGTAAGCCATCCTCGTCGCGAATCTCGCATTCGGTGACCACAAAATTTCTGCCTACCCGTAAGACTTTGCCTTCCGCCCGAATCACTCCGCCAGCAACCGCCTCCAAAAAATTGATCTTCATCTCGATCGTGGCGATGGCCGTCCCCCGTGGCAGCGCGCTGTACGCCGCAATCGCTGCGACGGTGTCCGCCAGAGTTGCTAGAATGCCGCCGTGGACTACGCCATGGACTTGCCGATGGCGCTTCCCTACTTTCATCTGAAAAACCGCCGCGCCGCGTTCCACGCTTACCACTTCAAAACCCATCGCGCGCGTGGCGTGGCTGCCCTTCATGCGTTCGCGCACCTGCGCGGCGGCAGCGAGCGATTCTTTGCTGAGCTTGGTTTTCTGCGATGAGGCAGCCTTCATGCAAGGATCCCTTTCCTAGATGCTTCAATAAGCGGATAGCCCGCCGTCTAACGGGATGGCTACTCCAGTCAGCCACGACGATTCCGCCGAAGCTAAATAAATCGCCAACTCCGCAACATCCGTCGGCACGCCCATACGGCCCAGCGGCATCGTGGCTAGACGCGCGTCCCGCAAGGCCGCGCCTTCCGGAGTATCTCCGAAAAGTTGCTTGACCATATCGGTTTCCACCAGCGCCGGGCAGATACAATTTACGCGGATGTTTTCGTGGGCGTGATCGACGGCCATGGCTTTGGTGAGCATGGTCACCGCGCCTTTTGAAGCGCAATAGGCCGCGCGCGATTTCATGGCCACCAGGCCCAGGATCGAACCGATGTTAACGATCGCGCCGCCGCCAGCTTTGCGCATCGCTGGCAACGCCTCGCGGGACATCAGAAAGGGGCCTTTGGCATTTACGCGCAACACGCGGTCCCAATCTTCTTCGGAGATCTGCTCGATCGTGGCGTTGCTTAGGGTTCCCGCGTTGTTCACTAGAATATTTAGTGCGCCGAAACGTTCCACCGTTTCGCGGACCGCGCGTTCCGCATCCGCGCCGCGGGTCACGTCGCACTCGACAGCCATTGCTTCGCCGCCCTTGTCGGCTATGGCCGCAACTACTTCCAGCAGCTTATCTTTCCGCCGAGCAGCGACTGCTACCTTCGCGCCTTCCCGCACAAAAGCGAGGGCGATAGCCTTGCCAATACCCGTCCCACCGCCCGTAATTAGGGCAACCTGTCCTGCAAGTCGTGTCACGTTCTCTCCACCTCGCGCGTCTAATTACACAAGCTCGTTGTACGGTCTCGCGGACGGTTTCTGTAGCGGCCGCCTTCTTAGGCGGGCGCTTTCGTTCTGAGTTACCGAACGCGCTCTGCTACCCTCAAGGATGCGGAAGGTCGGCAGCGGATACAAGCCAGAGTTTTGACTGACGACTGCGTCAGAGTTTTAGGTCATCTGCGTCGATGGAAAAAGCGCCCGCCTAAGAAGGCGGCCGCTACAAGGTCTAGACCACACTCTATGCGTATCGGAATCACCTGTTACCCAACGTACGGCGGCTCAGGGGTCGTCGCCACCGAGCTTGGCGCCGAATTGGCCGCGCGCGGGCATGACGTACATTTCATCAGTTACGCTCCGCCCATTCGGATGAATCCGAACGATCCGCATATTTATTTCCATGAGGTGGAAGTAGCGTCGTATCCGCTATTCGACCATGCACCGTATACTCTGGCGCTCGCTACCAAAATGCTGGAGGTGTTCGAGTCCGCATCGCTCGATTTGCTGCACGTCCACTATGCAATTCCCCACTCGGTAAGCGCCATGCTGGCCCGCTCGATGGCAGCGCCGCGGCGACTGCCCTTCATCACCACGCTGCATGGAACGGACATCACCCTGGTTGGCAGCAACCGTACCTATTTGCCGATCACCCGCTTTTCCATCGAGCAAAGCGACGGAGTGACCACCATTTCGCGCTACCTGCTGAATCAGACCATCAAAGAGTTCGACATCAAGCGGCCGATGGAAGTGATCCCCAATTTCGTCAACTGCGATCTGTACATTCGCAAAGAGAATCCGGAGTTGCGCGCCAAGTGGGCGCCCAATGGCGAACCGATCCTGATGCACCTTTCCAATTTTCGACCGGTCAAACGCCTCACCGATGTGATTGAGATTTTTGCTCTGGTCCGCGCAAAAATGCCTGCGAAGCTGGTCCTGATCGGCGATGGACCGGACCGCGGTAGCGCGGAGTATCTAGTCCGCAAGAAGAAGCTGCAGAAAGACGTTTTGTTTCTCGGCAAGCAGGATCAGGTTTACGAAAAGCTTTCGCTCGCGGATCTGTTCTTGATGCCGTCGGAACTAGAGTCTTTCGGCTTGGCCGCGCTCGAAGCGATGTCCTGCGAGGTTCCGGTGGTTGCCACCAATGTCGGCGGGGTGCCCGAAGTAGTGGAAAATGGCGTCGACGGCTATCTGGTCGAACCGGGAGATGTCCAAGCCGCAGCCGGGCACGCCATCGATATTCTTTCGCGCGCCGACCGCGGCCGCTCCATGGGCCTTGCGGCCCGCGCCAACGCCAAGAAAAAGTTCTGCGCCAACGACGTCATCCCGCAATACGAAGCGTATTACAAGCACGTCCTCGAACAAGCCTGAAATAGTTCCTAAATCTTCGAAACTTGCCCCTCAAAAGAAGTGCTTCTCTTTGGATTAGCCTTCAAACTGGCCGAAGTGGAGGTTTTGGGCTTTGGAGCGACGGCAATTTCTCAAACTGGCTGCTAGTTCGTTCGCTGGACTAGGCGTCGGGAAACGCGCTTTCGCGGACAATGCTCCTCAGACGTTGCGCCAGCTCTCAACTCCCAAGGGCCTATTTGCCGGTTCGGCATTTTCTTACGCACAACTGCAACGCCCGGAGCTTCCTGATTTGCTGGCCGCGCAATGTTCCATCGTGGTGGCGGAAAACGAGATGAAGTGGCGGCAGATTCATCCGGAGCGTGAACGCTACGATTTCGCGCATGCGGACGCCATGGTGGCCTTCGCCGAGGCGCACGGCCAGAAAATGCGCGGCCACAACCTCTGCTGGCACCAGAGCAATCCAGAGTGGCTCGCGGCCACTATCACTCCAGCGAACGCCGCAGGGCTTCTACGGCAGCACATTATGGTTGTCACCGGACGATACAAAGGACGCATTCACTCCTGGGATGTGGTCAACGAAGCACTCAATCCTGAAGACCACAATCCAAACGGCTTCCGTAATTCCATCTGGTATAAAAATCTCGGCGAAGAATATATCGAAATCGCTTTCCGGACTGCGTCCGAAAGCGATCCTGCCGCGCTGCTGACGTACAACGATTACGGATTTGAACACGACGGTCCGGACCAGGACCGCAAGCGCGATGCTGTATTAGGACTGCTGCGGCGATTGCGCTCGCGGAGTGTCCCGATACAAGCCTTGGGTATGCAGTCCCACTTGACCGCCCGTCCCGACGGCTTACACTTCAAAGAACTAAAGAACTTTTTCAAGGAATTAGAGAAGCTGGATATTCAGGTTTTCATCACCGAGCTAGACGTCGACGACCGCGAATTGCCAGCTGACATCCCCAAGCGCGACAAACAAGTCGCTGCCGTCTACCGCGAATACCTGGAAACCGTTCTGCAGCACAACGCCGTAAAAGCCGTGCTGACCTGGGACATTTCCGACCGCGACACCTGGCTCAACACCTTTCACCCGCGCCAAGACGGCTTACCCAAACGGCCGCTACCCTTCGACTCCGCGCTGCAAGCCAAGCCCGCGTTCTCCGCAATGTGCGAAGCAATCGCGGCGCGATAAGTGCGCGCCGCTCCTGTCGATTTCAGTAAGCACCCTGTAGTTCGACGGGTTTCGTTTCGACCTCAGTCTTGATGTGCTGGAGCACTCGCATGTGAATGCGGTGAATGATGTAATCGGACCAGATGTGCCAATACGCCGAGGGCCAGATCGCGTCGGTGTACCAGGTGGTGCCTTCCAGCCGGGTGCGTCCTCCGGGCAATTCCGTCAGCAAGAACTGCCCCTGGTGCGAGACGAAATAGCCATGCAAATGCGGCGGGTGAATATTTCCATAGGGCGACAACTCATTTAGCGGAGCAGGATTTTCCGTCACGCCAAACCGCAACAGCCTCGGCTCAGCCCAGATTTCAATCGGCTCGACGAATGGTCCGGTAGAAAATATGCAGCGGCGGACGGCCCCCACGCCGTGCCCGGTGATTTCCGCCCGAATTGGGTAGGCAATTCCAGCGCGGAAAATCATTTCCTCTGGTGGTGGGATTTCGGAGAAGGACACCACTTTCCGCCAAACGTCCGCCGGAGGCGCGTCGATTTCGATCGAAGACTGCACGCGATAGGTCGGCGGCTCCGCATGTGTGAGATGCTCCACGGCGCCGGAGATCGGCAATAGAAGTATCGCTACACACAACGAACTGGTTGGTCTGCGATGCTCATCGCGGGCCAGGCGTGCCAACTGAAGTGCGGAATGGCCCACCAGTCCGCCCAACGCGGCGCATCCGTAAGCGACCGGCGCGGCCATCGCCAAACAAATAAGGCCTTCGACTGCAACACACAAAATAGCTGCGCCAACGACCGTGATCGAAAGTAGAGCGACGCCAAGAGTCTCCGACAGACTGCGTAGGGCGCGCGCGTTATATAGGAATGCCGATATCAAGCCCATGCAGAAAGGAACAGAGAGAAACAGGCTCCAGCCATAAGAGCCAGCGACCGAGCCAAGTAAAACCACTGCTAGGAGCCCGATCGCGCCACTTACTAAGACGGTCAGAAGCGCGCTGCCCAATTTACTCTGGGGCATGAGATCGCCCACACCGCGTTTAGGCGTCCAAGGAACTACGTCAGCGCCGGTATCAGCCTTAGCCGAAGGCAACAGACACAGCGCGGCGAAAAAAATAATATTCCCGACGGGAACAAAAAATAGTGCCGTTAGCCAGAGCGGATAGCCCAGGTCGCGCAGGCGCTTGACCGTCATCGTCAGTCCGACGTAAATAAACGGCAATGCCGTGAGCAGTAGCAAGGCCAGCCAATTTCGATCGGCCGGCGCCAATCGACTCAATCGTGCCGCGGAACCTAACGGTTGCCAGTACTCAACGAAGCGGATGTCCTTATGAAAAAAAATCGCCGAGGTCAACCGATCTAAGTTGAATTTGATCGCACAGCCAATAAGACCGGCCAGAAAATATGTCTTGCGGCCCACCCGTCCGTCCCATTGCCAAAGACTAGACAGCTCAAATTCCATCGTTGGTGCTCCCTGTGTTTTATGCGGGACCCGTTGCTGAAAACTCGTCGCGGTTATCTGCTATTGGAGCAAGCCGTTGCAGCGCAGCTGCGGTTGGCGGCGATGTATTGGTAGCCGATGCGGAGCAGGCGCGTTGCACCGGGGATTTTTGCGAGCCAGACTAACGGCTTGGCCCACCAGATTTGGCGGGCAAGGGCGACTACGGCGTCGGCCCCGCCGTAGCGGGTGCCGTCGGACATTAGTAGATGGATTTCGCGCATCAGGTTGTCGTGAGATAGGCCTAGTAGTGTGGCTACGCGGGGGTCTTGGAGAGGGGCTAACGCCAGGCCGCGGCGTTCCAGGATCGGCTGCAGCCAGCGGGCGATTTTGGTGCAGAAGACGCAGTCGGCGTCGAAGAAGAGGAAGCCTTTGGCGTGGCGGCCTTTGATGTCGGTGTATTCGTTGGAGAGAGAGAGCATTGGGACCTCGAAATAACGGCGAAGCAAAGAAGCAATGATGTAACGAAGTAGAGACCACAACCACTCACGTGTCCTTCGCCATAGCCCTGCGATTTTTCGGTACTTCCTTACGTCATTACTTCTTTGCTTCGCCTTTTTTAGCCAGTTTTCTTTTTCTCGGTTCCTAAGAGCGTGATTACTTTGCCGCGGAGCTTGACCATACCTTTCAGGGCTGGGGTGGGCATGCGCATGAGTTCCTCGAACATGCCGGTCATGGCGGTCAAGAATTCGAGCATGCTGACCAATCGTTCGTGGGTGTAGGCTTCGTCCGCGCCGTGGTGAACTTTCGATTCCTCGACGCATTCTGCAAGCACCCGGAGGGTTGGATCGATTTCACGGCGTTTGCGTTCTTCAGAGACAATTCGGAAAATTTCGACTACGTCTTTGATCGCTTCAAAATGGTCGCGGCGATCGCCGAGGACGTGAACTACGCGGACGATGCGCCAGCCCTGCAGTTCGCGGAGGCTGGTGCTGACGTTAGAGCGGGCCACGGCCAGGGTGGTGGAGATTTCGTCGGCGGGCAGCGGGCGCGGCGAAATGAACAGCAGCGCATGGAGCTGCGCTACGGTGCGGTTGAGTCCCCAGCGGGTACCCATCTCTCCCCAGTGCAGGATGAACTTCTGAGCGACGGGAGTGAGCGGGGTGACTTCTGCGTGTTCGGTCATGTATAGCCTGCCTAACGTGTCTGAGGATGCTGAAGCTTTAGCCACTTCGCTAGCTTCTGTACTGACAGAACATACTGCTGTCACAGGAGGATGTCAATAGGCTCTTAGGCTGGAGGCATGGACGGCGGGCGCAGGAACACCCCCCCTAGTGTTTTTTGTAAGTGTTCATTCTAAGGGCGTTAAAGTCCTTTGTTTTGATACAGTTTCGCAAGTGTTCATTCTGAAGAAGTTAGGATGCTTGGGGCTTTATATTGGGGATACTAGGAGAGACGCGGTTTTACCAGGGCGTATAGTACCCTAATAGTGACCTCCGTGTCAAGTGAAATCGGCAATGCGGTTGAAATAGAGACGACGTTGTGTGGTTGGGGGTGGAACAAGCCGCAGGGCTCAGAGGCAGTCGCCGTGCGCTACAGGTTGACTGACAGCTCGGTGCATGCGATGGCTGGCGGACTCGCTGGTTAAAAGGTGGTGGTTAGGCGGAGGGCGTAGCTGCGTTGGGGGGCTATGGCGTTGCCGGAGAAGAGGCCGGCGAAGTCGATTACGTTGAGGCGGTTGTTGAGGTCGGAGATGTCGCCCTGGAGATTTACGTTGAGCTTTTCGGATTTGTAGATTTGACCGCCTACGGAGAGGTCGACAGAAAGTGACGGGCGGACGCGGTTGCGATCGAAATTGATGCGATCGATTACGGCTTGGCCGTATTGGGCCACGGCGTCGGAGATGCAGGTATTGGGATCATCGCACTCGAATTCGGTGGGCAAGCCGCTGCCGTAGTCGAGGCCGATGGCTCCCCAGAGACGATTGGTGAATTCGTAGCGGGCTCGGCTGCGGACGGTGTTGCGCTGGTCCTGGGAGTCCCAGAAACGACCTACGCCGGTTAGGGCTTCTTCGGCGTCGTCGCCAAGGAAGAGTCCGCCGGTTACCGGGAAATAGACCGAGCCAACGATGTAGGAGTAGCTGACGTAGCCATTCCAGCGGTGCCAGTGCGGGATTTCGATCTTCCCTTCCGCGCCGTAGATGTAGGCTTTGGCGAAAGTGATCGGAAAGCTGATGCCGGTATTGAGAAGCTGATCGTCGTCGAGATAATTGTTCACGCGACGATCGAAAACGTTTACGTCGAGACGAAGTTGGTTGAAGAAGCCCTTGGTTATGCCCGCTTCGTAATAATTTCCGTAGGAAGGCTGGACTGGGAGCCGGAGGAACGTGTCTGGATTCAGGGAAACTACCAGCGGCGAACTGGAAATCAAGATGTTGTCGAAAAATGGAGTTTGAAAGACGCGGTCGTACGAGACGTGGGCGACCAGGTCGGCGCTCGGGAAATAACGCGCCACGCTGAGACGGGGGCTGAAGGCGGTTTTGTTGACGAGAAGATGATAGTGGTCCCAGCGCAGGCCGGCGCTGAGGGTCCACTTGCCCAGACGAATCAAATCCTGAACGTAAGCGGATTGTTCGAGATCCCAGCGCTGTTCTTCGGGGAAAACAAAGCTGAGCGGGGTGTCTGGATCGAACTGCGAGGGATCGGTGATGTTGTAGTTGAAAGCTTCGTGGAGATGCGTGGAATCGGCATCGATGCCGGCTTTCCACTCGTTGCGTCCGTGATGAATAGCGATATTAGCCTTGAAATAAATTTCGCGGAAGCCGCGATTTTGAAAGGCTTCGATGGGCGTAGAGAGCGGATTGGAATTAAGAGTCTGGCTATCGTCGCGGACCATGAAGCGAACGTCGGACAGAATGTTGGGCGAGAAGATGTGTTGATAGGTGGCAATGCCAAGGGTTTCGACGATGGCGCGGTCCTGGCGCTGGCCGGCTTCCTGCTGCAGCAATTCGTTGGGGATTTCAAACCGCGAGGTGCCGTGGCGGACCTGGAAGCTGACGCGATCGCGATCGGTGAGGTCGCGTTCGTAACGGATGGCGTAGTCGCCGTTGGTCCCGGTGTTGGTGAAATTCTGCTCGACGACGGGATTCAGAAAGTGATCGCTTTGCGAGCCATCACCGCTGACCGCTAAGGTGTTTTTCCCCCACTGGTATTGGCCGAGGAAATAGCCGTCCAGCGTATTGTAGCTGCCGCCGCCGGCCACGAATTTACCGTGGAAGCCGTCGCGCGTATCGCGAGCGGTTTCGACTTGAACTACGCCGCCGAGTTTACGGCCAAATTCCGCGGGGTATCCGGCGGTGTAAATCGTTAGGGACTGCACGTCATCGGCTTCGATTTCGATGCCGAAGCTTGGAGAGCGATTGTCAGTGAGGGGAATGCCATCGACGACGAATTGTGTGACGTACTCGGAGCCGCGCGGGTGGAGGACGGCGTTGCCTTCGTAGAGCCAGCCAGGCTGCGTGTTGACGAGATCGACGATACTGCGGCCTGGTAGCGAGGCTTCGCGATCTTGAATGGTGTCGGCGCCGATGTGGTTGCTGGAGCCGGCGCGGTAGGGATCGATTAGGGTTTCGTTGTCCTTTACGAGAACCGATGCAGTGTTGGCGGCGATGCTTAGCGTGGCGGTGTAATCGGTCGGTACAGTCGAGCGAACCTCTACGGTGGCATCGAACGGAGCGAAGCCATCTTGGGTAATGCGAACGCTATAGATGCCGAAGGGGAGCTGCTTGGCGGTAGCGTTGCCGCTGGAATCGGTGTCGTAAGTGTCGCGGAATTGATTTACGTCGCTGACCAGAAAAATCGAGCTTTTTACGCCGAGGCCGCTGGCGTCGCGAACTTTAAGGCGGAGTTCTCCGGTGTTGCTTTGCGCGAAGATGGGAGTCGCGCAGAATAGGAGGAATAGGATTAGGCGGCTGCGCATGAAGGGATTCTTTTGGTTACTTTTAAAGCTTAATACAGCGGTTGGCCCAGCAGAATGAGTAGATGGCTTTGGTGCTTAATTACGACAGAGTCAAAAGAACGGGTCTGAAGACCCGCCGCTACAAGTGCAGGAGGACGCCGTCGCAGCGGTCGCGCTACAATCCTGTGGAACGGGAGCATATTTGAGGAGATGTCCGCTATGAAACGCTGGGTGGCTCGGGGCTTGGTGACAATATTGATTATCGCTGGCGCGGCGATGCCGTCCTGCGCGCAGAATAAATTGTCTACTCATTGGGAGGAGTTGACTGGGGCGGATTTTCGCGACGGGATCGCGCAGGCGCATGGGACTTGCCTGCTGCCATTTGGGATTTTGGAGAAACATGGGCCGCACTTGCCGCTGGGGACGGATTTGTTGAACGTGCGGTATGCGGCCTTGCATGCGGCGGCCGAGGAGTATGCGGTGGTTTTTCCGGAGTATTACTTCGGGCAGATTTTTGAGGCCAAGCATGAGCCGGGCACGGTGGCGTACAGCCGGGAGTTACAGTTTCTGATGTTGCAGGAAACTACCGATGAGATGGCGCGGAATGGGTGCAAGAAGATTCTGATTGTGAATGGACATGGGGGGAACGAAAGTCTGCTGCCCTATTTTGCGCAGACCCAGCTGGATAAATTCCATGATTACGTGGTGTATATCCAGTGGGGCGGCTCGAACACACCGAATAATTCCCTGCACACGGACAAGTTGGACATGCATGCGGGACAATCGGAGACGTCGAAGATGCTGGTATCGCGGCCGGATTTGGTACACGTGGAGCGGGCTGGACAGGAATCTGGAGCGGATCAAGATCGCGTTAAATTGCCGGAGACGGTGTACACCGGGATATGGTGGTATGCGAAATTTCCGGATCACTATTCGGGAACCGGCACGACGGCGAATAAAGAGTTGGGCGAAGCGGATATGAAGACGTGGATTGGCACGATTGTCGAGGCGATTCGCGCGGTGAAAGCGGACGACGCGAGCTTGAAATTGCAGAACGAATTTTTTGAGAAGAGCAAGCGTCCGTTGGACACCAAGCAATAGGAATCCGTTCTCGGCTCGCGAACGGTGGAGCGTTTATTACTCAAGGGTTTCGCAGCGCAGATTGGATGATCGCGTTTGCGTGAATAATCGGTGCCGCAGCTACGCCCCTGTCGTTTGCGTAGTTGTACTCGCAGAAAAAATACGACGAAAATGACGGTTGACTTGTTTCTGCGCTCAAGGTAGTTTTCTTGTGGATGCTCTTTGCTCACACATTTGCGCTTAGCTCCTCGCTCACAGCTTGTCGCTGTGCGTGTTGCTGCGTCTGTGGGCAGGAGGGCTCGAGCCGGTAATTTTTAACAGTTAGCTCGGAGTTCCTGATGCCCACGATTTTTGAATCGTGGGTTTTTTGTTTTTAGGACACGGTTTTTCCAGGGCGCGGTCGCCAAGTGGTAAGGCAAAGGTCTGCAAAACCTTTATCGGCGGTTCGATTCCGCCTCGCGCCTCCAAAATTTTGTTAGGCATAGAGAACGCCCGCCTCCCCGGGTTTGCCGGGGCGGGCAGAAGGCGGCCTCTACAAGAACTCTTACGGGAAAGAGAGGACAAAATGAGCAAGATATATTCGGAAGTGGTTGAAGCTAACGCGAAGTATGCGGCTGATTTTGGGGAGAAGGGAAAGTTGGCGTTGCCACCGGCGCGGCGGTTTGCGGTTTTGACTTGTATGGATGCGCGGCTGGATCCGGCGAAGTTTGCGGGACTGGCGGAGGGCGATGCGCACGTGATTCGCAACGCTGGCGGACGGGCTAGCGATGATGCGATTCGCTCGCTGGTGATCAGTTACAAATTGCTGGGGACGCAGGAATTTTTTGTGATTCATCATACCGATTGCGGAATGCTCTTTTTTACGAACGAAGTGATGCGCGGATTGCTAGCGTCCAGTTTGGAGACCGCCGAGCTGGGCCCGGACGGATTCCGCGACGTTGGAAAGGGTCCGGGATCGAAGGCTGGGGAGTTTATTGAGTGGCTGACGATTAAGGACGCGCGGCAGGCGGTGCTGGACGATGTGGCGCGGGTGCGGACGCATCCTTTGGTGCCGAAGAGTATTCCGGTGTATGGATTTATTTACGATGTGAAGTCTGGGAAGTTGGTGGAAGTTGAGGGGGCGCGGGCGGTTGGGGCCGCTGGGTGACGGAGCGGTGCGCCCCGTGGCGGATGGGAAAAGCAGATCCCTTCCGACCGAGTCGGAATCTTCGATAGCTTCGCTCGGGATGACAATTCTGTACGGTGGTTAACGGCTGCAGATGATTTTAAGTTTGTTTTTGGCGCGGTCGCCAAGTGGTAAGGCAAGGGTCTGCAAAACCCTTATCGGCGGTTCGATTCCGCCTCGCGCCTCCAAAATTTAAACAGACGATAAGGAATGACGCTAAAGTGCCCGGCCACCGCGGGGGAAAGACGCCCGCCTAAGAAGGCGGCCGCTACAAAAGGCGTTCTCGATTGACGATGTACTGTGATTTAACGGGCGCGCTGCAGGATTTCGATCCAGCGGGAAAGAACTTCGTTGAATGGCGGATCTACGTCGATGAACTCGACCCCCATACCGATGCGGGGCTTTACGATGCGGACCACCCCGAAGGCTTCTACGGTCTGATCTTTGCGCTTCAGAGTGATGCGGGTGCGGTCGCCTATGGTGAGCGGGCGGCTGGTGCAGACGAAACAGCCCCCCAGGGACAAATCCGAGGTGACGCCTTCGGTGCGGGAGCCGGAGGCTAGATTGATAAGGACGGCGTCGGCGGCGAAGGGATAACGAATGGCGTAGCGGCGATCGCGCAACGCGGAACTGCTGAGGTGAGGCTTGGAGCGTCGATCGTCCATAGAAATAACGTTGCTCATGAGTGGGCTGGTTGCCAGAATAAAGGGACGGTATCTCTTGAGTGCCCAGTGTGCCTCAGTCCCCAAGCGAACAAAAGATCGCAACAGAGCTAGTGGACGAAAACGTTAACAGGCACTGAGCTGCTATAGGGCACCTGCACGTGGTAGAGCGCGGGCCGCAGGTGCGCAGAAATCATTGTTGGGAACGACAAGGGCACTGCGGCAAAGCACCGTGGGCCGGAAACCGCGTGCTACGCTAATTGAGCAAGTAAATTTAGCGTTGAAACGTGGTTATGACTTCAGACGGATACCGGCAAAGCGACCGCGTGAGTTTTCGTATGCCTGTAGAGGCGTCGTGGCTAACGTCGAGCGGCATGGCGATGAAGCAAACGGCGCAGACCATGCTGGTCAGCCGCAACGGCGGAGTGTTGCGGTTAACGGAGCAACTCGCACCCGGGCAGGAATTGGCACTGCGGCGGCAGCACGAAGGCGACGACTGGAAGCATGCACGGGCGCGGGTGGTGGCGGAAATCGACCGCGATACCGAGGGATTTTTATATGCGATTCACATTCTGGAGCCACGGGCGGATTTTTGGGGGATCGACTTCCCTGCTCCGCACAAATCGGAAGAGGCGCTGGCGCGATTGTTGATGGAATGCGGATTTTGTCAGCGGCGCGAAGTGGTTTATTTGAATGAGGCGGATCTGAAGTCATTCGAGATTCGCAAATGCGTTGCGCGGCACTGCAAGTATTGCGATTCGCCGGCGATCTGGATTGAAGCAGTGACTGACACGCCGATGGTGGAGACATTGGCGGGGCGAGCATTACCGCAGGAAGACCGGGTGAGTCCGCGGCGAAATCGCACGCGTGTGAAGGCGCGGGTTCTGGCTTGTATTCGGCGGCGCGGGTTTCAGGAAGAGGTGGCGGTTTGCGAGGATTTGTCGAAGGGCGGGATCAGCTTTCGCAGCCGGAATGAATATCCCGAGGGGACGCGGGTGGAAGTGGCGGTACCGTTTACGCCGGGAAGTAGCGCCATTTTTGTGCCGATACGGATTGTGTTTTCTACGCCGATCGTTTCGGCGGGATTATTCCGACATGGGGCGGCGTATATCAAACCGCCGATTGATTTTGGGGATTGAGCTACGCTTGATTGGACAAAGTTAGAACGATCGAATTACCGGAGCGAGTCGGCGGTTTGCCGGTCTCGGCTGCGACGGACCAAATAGTGCATGGCGATGTTCAGATAGATCTCTCCGCAGGGCGTTTCCAAACACAAGACTAGAGCTTCAGTGTCCACGGAATTTGCCAGGCCTTCTTCATTGACGTGAATCTCCGGTGGAAAAACCTTGAAACGAAAACCCTGGTCGTTAAGCAGCGTTACGGAATTCCCGATCACCATGTTGGCCAGCTCGCAAACTGTTTCGCGGACTACCTGATCGGTGGCTTGGACTTCTATTCCCGCGAGTTGGGTGGCAATTTTCACGGCGACTTCGGGAGAGAGATCGAGAATTACGCGACCTTCGATGTCGCCTTTGATGGCGATCAGCGCGGCAACGCCTTTGCGGCGATAGGCGTTTTCGTCCATGTTGAGGTCCGCAATTTTAGCGGGCGCCTGCAAGGATTCGGAAAAGACGGAATCGGCGGCGTCAATGAACGGCTGGATGAGTTCCATTCTCATGAGCGGGCTTCTCCTACCAGAGCGGTTGGCGCGCCCGCGGCGGTTGGATCGTCGCTGAGCACGTAGCGAAGGATTTCGTATAAAACTTCGGGCTTTACGGGCTTTTGCACGAAATGCTTGGCGCCCTTTTGCAGGGCGGCGAGAATATTTTCCTGATAGCCGACACTGCTGACCATGACGATGCGGGCGTGGGCGTGCTGGCGCACGATGCGCTCGACCGCCTCTATGCCCTCCATTTGCGGCATGGTGATGTCCATCAGGACGACATCGGGATTGGTGCGGTTGAATTCCGCGATGGCGGTGAGTCCGTCGCCGGCTTCGCCGGCGATTTCGCCGCCGAACATCTCAATCATCTTCATGAGATTTTTGCGGGCGAATACGGAGTCATCGACCACCAGATAGCGGACGGGCTGATTATCTTTTCGAAGTAGAGCCGCGAATTGTGCCATAAAACTATCTCCTATCCTCTCGGCGCATTCTTGCTAACTGCGATTTGAGGAGACCGGCGTGTTCTCAGATTTTTCGTTCTTGTCGTTCTTTTCATTTTTTTCGAGCTTATCGTTCCTGTCGGACTTTTGCGGCTTTTCCTGGATGGCGCGATCCGTACCGCACTGTGCGACCAGAAAAGAAGCGAGTCCATCCAACGGAATAATTTTTGTGGCGTAGCCTTTGTTGATAGCGGCGCGAGGCATTCCGCCGACCACGCAGGTCTCTTCGCTCTGGGCGATGGTCAGTCCGCCGGTGGCTTTGATAGCGCCGAGGCCTTCCGAGCCGTCTTCCCCCATGCCGGTCATGAGAACGCCAATCGAAAGCATGCCGAATTCGGCGGCCACGGAATGAAAAAGAAAATCGGCGGAGGGGCGATGTCCGTTAACGGGTGGAGCGTCGGAGAGAACTACCATATCGCCGCGAGCCATGCGGCGCACCATGATGTGACGATTGCCGGGGCACAGCAGAACTCGTCCGGCAAGCAACAAATCGCCGGAGCGGGCTTCCTGTACAAAGAGTGGCGAACAATCATCCAGGCGGCGGGCGAACATTTCTGTAAAGCCTTCGGGCATGTGCTGAACGATTACGATGGCGGAAGAAAAATCCGCGGGAAGCTGAGAAAGGAGGAATTGCAGCGCATTGGGTCCGCCGGTAGAAATACCGATGGCGATAATGCGTTTCGGGGGATTCGCGGCGCGCAGCGCTTTTTTCCTGTTGGGCGGATTATCGACGAAGGCCGCCGGGGAAGCTTGCGGCCGGTGGCCCGGCTCGCGAGCTTGATCTTTTCGATCAGCGAATCGGCGATGGAATCCAGGTTGCCGGACGCAGCGTTTTGCGGCTTGGAAATGAAATCGACGGCGCCCAAAGCCAGAGCTTCGAGAGTGTATGTCGCGCCCTCTTTGGGAGGAGTGCTTAGCAAAATTACGGGCATCGGCGCGGTGCGCATGATTAGCCGTAAGGTTTGCATGCCGTCCATGCGGGGCATTTCGAGATCGAGAGTGACGACGTCGGGATGCAGCTCTTCGATTTTTTTCAAGGCGAAGGCGCCATCCATTGCAGTGCCAACCACCTCAATAGACGGGTCGCGGCTCAGGATAGACGGAATCAGTTTCCGCATCAGAGCCGAGTCATCGACGACGAGAACGCGGATGCGTTCGCTCATGCGATCGCTCCCAGGGGAGTGGTGCGGGTCAAGCGTGACAAGATTGCCGGAACGTTCAGTATCAGCACTACCGTGCCGTCGCCGAGGATGGATGCGCCGCTGACTAGATCGCTGGAGACGATTTCAGTCGGGAGGGCTTTGATCACGAGTTCTTCTTCACCGACCATGCTGTCGACAATCAGCCCGAAACGTTTCTCGGCTGCGCCGATTACGATCACAAATTTGTTCTTCTTGGGCGCGACGTCGCTGGCTACCGCGTGAATGGCGGTGAAACGCTCGAGGCGGACCAGCGACAAAATTTGTTCGCGGAGGCGTAGTACTTCGCGTTGATCGACGCGGCTGATGTCGCGCTCGTTGACTCTGGTAATTTCGACGACAGAGGAAAGCGGGATAGCGAAGAGACGGCCACCGATACGGAAAAGCAGGGTTTGTATGCTCGCTAGCGTTAGCGGCGCGCGGAGTTGAATCGTGGTGCCGCGGCCCGGGTGCGAGACTACGTTTACAGTACCTTTTAGGCGGTCCAGGACGCTGCGGACCACGTCCATGCCAACACCGCGACCGGAGACAGCGGTGACTTCATCGGAAGTGCTGAAGCCGGATTCGAAAATCAGGTTTAGCGCTTCCTGATCCGTTAGGCGCTCCGCTTCTTCCCCTTTGATGAGGCCCTTTCGCACGGCGTGTGCACGGACGCGCTGCAAATCGATACCGTCGCCGTCGTCGCGGACTTCAATAACGACTTGTGTTCCTTGATGATAGGCGTTGAGGTACAACGTACCCCTGGCCGGTTTACCGGCCGCTACGCGCTGTTCGGCCGGCTCTATTCCGTGGTCGACCGCGTTGCGAATCAGGTGCATGAGCGGTTCGGCGAGGGCGTCGAGAATACTCTTGTCGAGATCGGTGTTCTTGCCGGCAATTTCCAGAGCGACGTCTTTGCCGCATTGTTTGGCGATGTCGCGCACGACGCGCGGAAAACGGCGGAAAAGCTGCTCGACTGGGACCATGCGAATTTTGAGGACGCATTTGTGAAGTTCATCGAGCACGCGCGATTGGAAGGCGAGGGCATCAGCCAGCTTTGCGCGGACCGGATCGCGGGCATGGCGCTGATCGAGTTCAGTCAGCGCGCGGTTGAGCATGGACTTGCCGATGATCAGTTCACCCACGAGATTCATTACGGAATCGATGCGCGCGGCGTCAATACGCAAACTATTCTCGGCGACGGCGACTACTGCGGGGTTTACGCCACCCGGTAACGTTGCGGCGTCCGCGCTCTCCGGGTCGAAAGCGGCGGATGAGGCGGCGGTGGTCTGAGCATCGAGCAGATCGGTGAGGAGTTCCTGCTCTGGAGTGCTGACCGCGGAAACGCGCTCAACGCGGACCTCCGCGACAATCGAAGGAATCTTGCAGCGCGTCGCAATCTTGTCTTCGGATTGCGTGGTGGCGACAGCTGCTTCGATAATTTCGGCCTTGCTCGCGGCGACATTATCCTCGGGACGAAGGGCAATCACCGTGCCGGTGGCGTGCAGGACGTTACGAACCAATTGAAATGCCGCAGCACGCATGTGGCTATCGGGATCGATGCGCAACGCAACGTTGTAGACCAGTTCGCCGCGATGCACCGCTTCCGCGATCATCAGTTGCTCGTACTCGGTCCACTCAAATTTCGCGGGCAGCGTGGAGCCGGTTGTGGCGTCGACAGCACCAGCCGGCGCGTCCACGAGTTCGCGAGCCATCGCGCGAATATGATCCAACTTCGGCGGCTCAGTGCCCTTCTGGCATGAAATCAATAGCGCATCGAAAGCGTCCGCAGCGGCGAGGACCACTTCGGCTAGATGGACGCCTTTAGATTGCGCCACTTCCGGGGTCAAGACATCCTCGATCTCGTGGGCAAACGCGCTGATGATCGTGAAGCCGCACGCGGCAGAATCGCCTTTTAAGGTGTGCACGGCGCGGCGCACCCGACGGAGCACTTCCTCATCCGCTGGACGCGCTTCGAGTTCCAGTCCCGCTTCATTCAGCGATTGCAGGATCTCGCCGGCGCTTTCAAAGAAGAAAGCCCGCAGTTCTGCGGCGCGATCCTCGGGCAAATAGTTCACGAACCCACCTCGAGGCGCTGGTAGGCCGTCCCGTTATTTTCGTGGACCATTTTGAAGCGCTTGGTCAGACCAAAAAGACTTTCCGCATGACCGACAAAAAGATAGCCGCCGGGATTCAAGCAGTTCCAGAACTTGTCGATGAGGCGCTTTTGTTCGGCTTCATCGAAATAGATCATCACGTTGCGGCAGAGAATGATGTCATTGCGACGCGGGAGAAATTCGGTTTTTAGATTATGGAAGTCGAACTGGACCAGCTCTCGCAGCTGTGGTTTGACGCAATATTTATCGCCAGCTTTTTCGAAATACCTCAGGCGCGTGGTGTAGTCCACCGGCTCCATTTGCTGGTCGTTGTATAGGCCCTGCTGGCCGACGCGCAAGATGGCGTAGCTAATGTCGGACGCCACCATTTCGAGCTTCCAGGGCGGAGGAATTACGGGTTTCGGCGTGGGCATTTCGAACGGCAACGGATTTCGTAGGTAGTAGTAGGCCAGCGCATCGGCGATCAGAATAGCGACGGAGTATGGTTCCTGACCGGAGGAACAGCCGGCGCTCCAGACACGCAAGTTAAAATCGCGGCGTTCTTGTTTCTTTCGCAGTAGTTCTTCCAGTACGGTTTTCTGCAGCAGATCCAGCTGTGGGCGATTGCGGAAAAAGCTGGTTTCGTTGACCGTTAGGTTCTCTAGGAGTTCGGCAAGTTCGGCGCGGCCTTCGCGGCTAGTCAGCAGCCGATAGTAGCTGTAGAAAGAATCAAGCTGCGTGACCTTCAGACGGCGCTGCAGACGATCTTTCAGAAAATGTGAGCGGCGTTCATCAAAGAACATTCCGCATTCCTGGTAGACCAGAGTTTGCAGCAACTTCAATTCGGGTTCCGTCAGTTGAATCGGAGCTGTGAGTGTGGGCATGACAGATGTGAGCGATGCAAAAGTGAAGCGGCAATCTCGAATCACGAGATCAGGCGTTCACTTTGCCAGGGCGACAGGCTCCGCAACCTCCTCGAGTCGTTTGTACTCCGGGCGATGCAGAAGCCTGGTGATATCCAAAAGAATGATGAGCCGGCCCTTTAGTTTGCCGACCCCAGTAACGTAATTCGATTCGCCCTCCGCAAACACCGAACTAGGTGGCTCGATATCCGCAGGCGGAATTTTCAATACTTCCGAAGCCGCGTTGACGATCAGCCCAAGCAATTTATTGTCCAGTTCCACAACCAAAATGCGATTTTTCTTATCGGACTGAATCTCGGCTTGTCCAAATCGTTTTCGCAGATCCATAACTGGGATAATTTTCCCGCGGAGATTGATTACTCCTTCAATCAAATCGGGAGCGCTAGGAACGCTGGTGATTTCCGGCACGCGCACGATTTCGCGTACCGATCCTATTCGGACGCCGTACGTTTCCGTGCCGATGCGAAAGCCCACGACTTGAATATCTTTTTCCACTGCTCTCCCAGAGGTCACGTGCGGGCATACTCCGCATATTCGCGATCCTGCTCCGGCGCTTCCTGCGAAGAACCGTGCTTTTCGCGGTGCGCGCCGTACTTTGCGCGGGTCGGGGCGGCACGGTCGAGAACGAAGCGGTCCATGCTATCGAGCAGATGGCGCGAAAGTTTGAGCATTTGTTCAGCCGCAGCGGAAAGCTCCGTGGAACTGGATGCAGACTGCTGCACCAGCTCGCGCATCTTGTCCATCGCGCGAACCACGGCCTGGGCGCCGGAAGCTTGTTCTTCGACGGCGGAATTAATTTCCTGGGTAATTTCGGTTAGGCGGCTGGTGGCTTTAGCAATTTGTGATGAGCCGACGGACTGCTCGGCGGTAGCGGCCCCAATTTCCTGGGAGAACTTATAAACCTCGGTGACCACGTTGGAAATCTTATGTAGCGCGGTGCCCAGATCGTTGCCGAGATTCAGGCCTTCTTCCACGATGCGGGTGCTGCGATCCATGTTCTCAACGGCCTGACGCGCTTCGCGCTGAATGCTCTGAATCAGGTCGGCGATCTCCTTGGTAGACTGCGTGGATTTTTCCGCCAGCTTGCGAACTTCGTCGGCGACGACGGCAAACCCTAAGCCGTGCTCCCCAGCGCGCGCCGCTTCGATCGCCGCGTTTAGCGCGAGCAAGTTGGTTTGTTCAGCGAGATCGTCGATCACTTCGATGATCTTGCCGATATCGTCGGCGCGGTGGCCGAGCACGTTAATGATTTCCGCAGAAGACTGAATTGCTTTGTTAGTCCGGTTCAGGCCGTCAGTGGCCTTCTCCATGGTCTGAATCCCGGTGCTGACCTCTTCGCGGGAACGATTGGCGATGTCCAGCAAAACCTTGGCGGTGTCTGCCACACGTTGGATCGAGGTGACCATCTGATCGATGGATGCAGAGGTCTCCGCAACGCTGGAAGCCTGTACTTGAGTGTTCTTGACCACGTTTTGCACGTTGATGCTCATCTCGTGCATGGTGCTGGTGACTTCTTCGATTGCCGAGGAAGCCTGTACGCTGACCTTTGCAGATTCGTCTGCCGCGCCGGCCACCTGATTCGAACCGGCGGAAACCTGGCTCGCGGAATCGCGGGTGGTACGCACTAAACTTTGCAATCCATGGGACATCCGCAAGAAGGCATTGCCCAGAGTGTCGCGCTTCGAACGCGGAACCACTTCCACGCTGAGATCGCCCTCGGCGACGGCCATGGAAACGCTGGCCATCTCTTTTAGGTAGGCCACCATGTTGTTGAAAGTGGTCGCCAGCGCCCCGATTTCGTCGTTGCGGTGGATATCGATATTTTGGTCGAGGTCCCCGGAGTCGCCGATTTCCCGCGCAACCGTAATCAAATGCTGTAAAGGTTCGGTAATGTTGCGAGCCGTAAGGACCGCAAAGATCGCACCAACAAGCAGCGCGATCAGTGTGCCCGCCGTGGTGACCCAAAAGCTAACATTGCTCGCCAGGGTCGCCGATCTCGAAGACTCTTCGGAAGACTTGCTGATATCCGTCGCGCTTTGATCGAGCACTACAGAAGACTTGGCCAGCCAGGACCCGGGATCTTTTTGCAGGTAGAAGATTTGCAAATCGGAAACCGTGGCATCACCGGAATCCACCTGATGGCGTTTGGCGAGGAGTGGTTTGGCAAAATTATCCGCCCAGCTGGTCTCCGTGGACTCCACCTGGAATAATCCATTACGCAAAGCTTCCGTAGTAGCCTGCGATTCACCGCGCTTGATCAGGTCAGACATCGCGCCAAGTCCCTTGGTAACTTTTTCTTCGTCACGGGGATCGCCGCTGAGCAGAAAGTTATTCAGATCCAGGCGGTTCAGCATGATCTGGTAGCGCACCGATTCGATAGTGCGGACGCCGTCAAGCGCCATGGAGGCGTCTTTCCGCGCGGATTTTTCTTTGAGGCCAGCTCCGAGGTTAGCCAGGAGCAGCAGCGTCAGGAATCCAAGGATTGAGCCGAAGCCAAAATAAAGTCGCGTACGAATCGTCATTGCAAACAGCCTCCACTTGCACTGGCCCCCGGATTCCCGCGGGTGTTACCGCCGAAAGTGCAGGAACTCTGGCCCCCACGCGGTACAACCGAACACGGCTGTTACCGCGGTTGCTTTCTCTAACCGCTGCTACTGATTCTGAAACTCGAATTCAACTATTTGCGTGGTCTCTTCCGGCGCGGGTACAAACTTCCAGTCCTTCACCGCATCCTGGCAGGCTTGCACCAGGATCGGATGACCGCCGATCACGCGGGTGCTCTTAACCCGGCCGTCGGGCGTGATGACCACTTCCAGCTTGACCTTGCCGGAGACGCTCATGCGCCTGGCAAGTTCCGGATACGCGGGTGAAACCTTGGTCTTAACCTTGCGCCCGGTTTCGCTGGTATTGGCTGTCTGCGCGAGAGCTACGGAACCCGCCAACGAACTCACCACCGCAAAAGCCACTATTAGTTTCGTCGATGTACCAATGCCCATTTCACCATCCCTCGTGGAAAGCTCGGATTACCCCGCAGAGGGAAAGGCACGTCGGTTGCCACCGCGAGCGTCGGCGGCGCATTCGTGCCCGGAATTCGCGAGACGTGTTTAACTAAAAGATAAAAGACAAGTTATCCCGCAAACTGCACGCGGAGCTGTAGCGCTCGCATCCAGGAATACGTCTCAGGTAAACAGCGGAACCGCGCTACTTCTCAGCCTGAGACGTCGATCGCTGAGACTTGCGCGCTCTTAGTCAATGAAGCAACACCTCGGCGCAATACAATTGACTCACATTGAGACTGGACCGTAACGTAGAGGCGCGTGGTGGTTCGGCACCCTTCTGGGGCGCCGGGCCCGATCCCTCTCTATGCGAAGCGTCAAGTCCAAGGCGCCGGTTACCCCGGCGCGTGCACGCCTGAAGATCGAGGCAGCTGCACCAGAAACTCGCCACGCCGAAGAACTGATGGCGCTGGCAGTCGATGCCGCACAGTCTCGCCACCTACCCGATTTTCTTAATCGATTTGCGGAACGCTCGGCGCACATGTTGCAGGCGCTTTGGGGTGGTGTTGCGGTATTTCGCGGGCGCGAGACAGAACTATTTGCAGGCAGCGTCACCGGCGGGCAAGAGGACTTTGATCGCCACGAGTGGCTGTTTGATAGTGCGCGCGAGCTACGAAAAGCGGTGGAGCTCCGCATTTTGCCGCGCGAGCAAGCGGCCAGTTTTTTGCGACTTACGCGCGAGCCTCCGGCCGCGATGATTTTTGTTCCTATCAGCGCCAGCGACGGGGAACGCTTGGGCACGCTGTGCCTGGCTCGCCAGAAAAAAACTGTTACCGATGGTGAAAAGCGTTTACTGGAGGCGCTGGCAAGTCACGCCGCGCTTTCACTGGAAAATTTCCGGCGGTTTTCACAGCTAGAGCGCTCCAAACGGCAGTGGGTCGAAGACATTGACGCCATCAGCGATTACATCGTGGTGCACGATCGCGCCTGGAACATTGTGCGCACTAACCGTTCACTGGCCTCGCATTTGGGAGTGCCGCCGGTAGCACTGGTGGGCGAAGCGATGATCAGTTTGCGGCAAATTGCCGAGACTGGCAGTGCGCTGCCCTGCCCCTTCTGCCGTGACACGCTGCAGGCCCGGGAAGAGTATGTGGCGGCTTCGGCGGAAAAGATTTTTCTGGTGTCTACGTCGCGAACGCCCAGCGTTGCTGACGACGATGCCCGCACGATTCACGTTCTGAAAGATATTACCGATCGACGAGAGGCCGAACGGCGTTATCGCGAATTGTTTGACAGCATTCAGGAAGGACTCTTTTTCGCTACGCCAGAGGGTCGCTTTCTCGATGTTAACGACGCGATGGTGCGCATGCTGGGCTACGAATCGCGCGAGGAGCTCCTGCGCGCGGACGTCAGCACCCATCTTTACCCGGCGCCGGAATCCCGCGAGCGCTTCCTCCAGGCACTCACCAAGCGCGGGGTGTTGCGAAATTACGAAGAAACTTTACGGCGTCGCGATGGGACGCTACTGCACACCTTGCAGAATATTTCGGGAGTGCGCGATGCCCGCGGCCGTATCGTCCAGATTCGCGGGTTGATGTTGGACGTTACCGAGCAAAAGACCTTTCAATCACAATTGCAGCGGGAACGCGATTTTAATCAAAAGATCCTAAATACCACGCAGAGCATGATTTTAGTGCTGGATACCGCGGGCTTGATTAGTTATGCAAATCGGCGCTGTTACGAGGCGGGATTTCAGGAAGAAGAAGTGATCGGACACCGCTTGATTGACTGGGTAGACTCCAGTCATCGCGAGGAATTTGAAGCTGCGCTGGAGACTACGGCGCACGGGCAACAAGTTGAAAACATTGAGTTGCCGGTGCGGCGCAGTGATGCGTCGATGGGGCATTTTTCGATTAGTTTGAGCCCCATGCGCGATGAACAGAACACCGTGAATAGTTTGGTAGTAGTGATGACCGATATTACGGATGCCGCGCTGCTGCAGGCCAAACTGGCCCACAGCGAGAAGATGGCCACCATCGGCCGCCTGGTCTCGGGCGTGGCGCACGAAGTGAACAATCCGCTGGCGGCTATCCTCGGATTTACCGATCTATTGCTGGAAAACCCTGCGGTGCCGGAGTCTGCGCGCGAGGATCTGCAAATTATTTTGCAGGAAACGCAGCGGACCAAAGATATCGTGCAGGATTTGTTGAGTTTCGCGCGGCAACGGCCGGTGCAGCGTGAACTGGTGCAGCTAAATAATGTGCTGCGGCAGACCATTAAGTTGCGGAGTTATGATTTCGCCAGCCACGGAGTGGAAGTAACGGAACAGTTTGAGGATGGCTTAGCGCCAGCGCTCGGTGACGCGCAGCAGCTGCAACAGGTGTTTCTGAATATTTTGAACAATGCTTACGACGCGGTGCAAGAATCCGGGCAGCGCGGACACATTGTGATTTCTACGAAGCGGGTTGGAGAGTCGCTGGAAGTGGCCATCAGTGACAACGGCACTGGGATTGCCGATCCGCAACGAATTTTTGATCCGTTTTATACCACCAAGCAGGTGGGCAAAGGCACGGGCTTGGGCTTGAGCATCTGCTACGGCATCGTGCGGGCCCATGGGGGCGAGATTCAGTGCTGGAACAATGATGCGGCTTCGGGAAGCACGTTCCTGGTACGCGTTCCGGTCGCTACCGAGGCGGCTACTAACGCCGTCGCGAAAGAAGCCGGACGATGAGTGCACCGCTCGCCGCGCAGGCGTTGGCGCCCATTCTGGTGATTGAGGATGAACCGTCAGTGATTGCATTTTTGCGTGCGGCTCTGGAGCGCAAAGGCTACCGAGTAGAAAACGCTGTTTCTGGTAAGGACGGGTTGGATTTGTTGAAATCCGGCAAATACGGAGGAGTAATTTCCGACATTCGCATGCCTGGAACGATTAACGGCGCGGAAGTGCATGCCTGGATTCAGAGGAATCGCCCGGAGCTGGCGACTCGGATTATTTTGATCAGTGGGGATACCGCGAACAGCGAGACTCAATCTTTGCTGGAACGCAGCGGAACACCGTGCATCGAGAAGCCTTTTCGTGTGCAGCATTTGATATCTGTGGTGGAGAAAACCTTCGGGAAACCATGAGTCACGATATAAAAACGCGATTGTTGGTAGTGGACGATGAACAGAGTATTCGGCGGCTCTGCATGACCATTGGAACCACGCTCGGTTTCGTGTGCGCGGAAGCGGAAAGCGCGGAAGTGGCGCTGTCTCGGCTGGACACCGAAACTCCCGATTTGCTCCTGACCGACTTGAAGCTGCCGACCAAGTCCGGCGTCGAACTGCTGCGCCACACCAAGACGATGTTGCCGCACACCGAAGTGGCCATCATGACTGGCCATGGCTCGATTGAGTCGGCCGTTGATGCCATGAAACTGGGCGCTTACGATTACATCGAGAAGCCTTTCCGCGTCGAGAAAATGCGCCTACTGCTGCAGCGCATGGCCGAAAAAGTGCGTCTGGTAACGGAGAACGAGTTCCTGCGCGAGCGGGTCAATACCGAGGACAATCTCGACGGAATTATCGGGACGTCGGCGAATATTCAGGACGTACTGCGAATGGTTGGGCGGCTGAAAGATACGCGCACCCCAGTACTTATTTGCGGGGAAAGCGGCACCGGAAAAGAATTAGTCGCGCGCGCGATTCACTTTCGGGGAGCCCTCGCGCAAGAGCCGTTTCTTGCGGTCGATTGCGGCTCATTGGTGCCAACGCTAATGGAGAGCGAGTTATTCGGCTACGAAAAAGGCGCATTTACTGGCGCGATTAAATCGAAAGCCGGACTCTTTCAAGCGGCCAACGGCGGGACAATTTTTCTCGATGAAATTGGCGAATTGCCCCTGGAAATGCAGGCCAAGCTACTTCGCGTACTGCAGGAAAAGGAAGTTCGCCCGGTGGGCAGCAACGAGAAAGTTCACGTTGATGTTCGGGTGGTCGCCGCAACGAATCGGGATCTTGAAGAAGCCTATCGCGCCGGTACCTTCCGCAAAGATCTGTATTTCCGTTTGAACGTGGTCACTGTGCAGTTGCCTTCGCTGCGCGAGCGCCGCTCAGACATTCCAATGCTGACGCACCATTTCCTCGGCAGATACGCGCAAGGCGCGCAAACTCAAGTGAGCGCCGCAGCCATGAAGAGCCTGTTGCAGTACGATTGGCCGGGCAACGTGCGCGAACTCGAAAATTGCGTAGCGCGAGCGGTGGCGCTGGGCGATGGCAAACTAATCGATGTTGCCGACCTCCCGCCGGCCATTAGAGCTGAACAGCCTGACACGCCGGGAAACAAATCTCCTGAGGCTGCTTCCCTTTCCACTACCGCGCTCGCCGAGATGGAGCGCATGACCATCCTGCGAGTGTTCGAGCAAGCGAACGGAGATAAAGCACTCACCGGCAAGATGCTGGGGATCAGCCGCGCGACTCTGTATCGCAAGCTGAAGCGCTACAATATCCCGATCAAGGGTGAAACCGATCTGCCAGAAACAGAGTTGCAAGCAAGCTAAGACCCTATGTCTGGTAAGGTTCCGCCGGTGCGTACGTCGCGACATAGGCAAAAACCGTCACATGAGAATGGCGATTTCGCGTCTGGTACTCGCCTGCCGCTGAGACGAGAGCGTTTCAGCGTGAGACATTTAACACCGGCCCACGGTAGCGGAAAAACCTAACCCCTGCTCTTTCTTCACGTTCGACAGCCGCCTGGCTCTATCCTCTTTGGAGCGCAGCGTGCAACTCCCTCTCTGGCACGCTGCGCCTATGTTTGCGCGTGGTGTGTCTGAGACGGGTTTGTGACTGGCGACTCATGGGCAAGCTCGCTTTCGCTGAGAAGCCTGCTCGTGAAAAGCCCTAAAGAACCGCCGGCGGAACTTGAGGGAACGTGCAAGATTTCAACGCGACAACCGTCATCGATGCGACGCAGAATTGCGCCGAGCAGTTGTCACGCTTTTTTCCGGACGTGGTAGCGCTGCGCGTGCCGGTACAAGTATCCGCTGCGCGAGCCGGGAAATCGCAACCACGTGAGGCCACTATTTTAGAATTCGGCGGAACAGAGCATGCGATTTTCCTTTCAACTCTGCCGCTGGAATTTGCCGACCGAGTAAATGTGGCTCGTCGCGATAGTCCACGCGCGGTGGAAGCCAGCGTCGTGGCAGTGCAGTATCACGAAGGACGAAAGGCCGTGGCAGTGCGATTTTTGCACGGACCGTGCGATTGGGTGAAACAAACGCGATGAAAATGACCACACTGAATCTTTCCGCTCCCCCGCGCAGCGAAACAGCTCCGCGCCAGGCCCAGTGGGACGAAGCTCGCTCCGTATTTCCGATCTATCTAGCGCTCGCCAAACAGCTGGCGATCGATGTTCCCTTTCCGCCGGCCAAGCGCAACCTGGAAGAAAAAGCCGACCTCGAACTCTTTAGCCAGGTGCAGACCTGGCTGGATTCCATGGACCAGCGTGTGCTTCCGCATGAATTGCGTCACCTGCTGCAGATGACCACTCTGAACGCCAGCGAATCCGGCCTCAGTTCCTTAATCCAGCGCCATATGCGCAAGCCTACCAAGAACAACGTGGACCGCGACAAAATTGATTTTCTGCTGGTGCAATATTTCGCGCTCTGCGCTCCGGCGAAAATTTACCACAAGCAGATTGAACTCGCCGACGTTGCTACGGTGATGAAGCCCGTTCTCGGCGATGCCTCCGCCACTACCCTGTCATGGTGTGAGCCGCTCGAAAAAATGATCGAAGCCCTGCGAGACTTCCGCACTTTGCGCTCCATCACCAAATCGGACTTCATTCAGCAAGGCCGCAAGGTTAAGGAATCCGCAGGCAATGGATTTTACGAGACCGCGGCGCTGCTCACCTTCATCCGGTTTAACTTCTTATTGCGCCGCACGCTCATTGAACTAATGCATGCGGATCTCATCGCCATCCGCGGCGGACTAAGTCAGCTCGAAACCGCAGGCGTGGCCACGGTCCAATGCCATCATTCAGGCAGTCTGGCCACCGAACCCCTTGCGAAAATCAAACAGGTTGCCGACGAGTGGAAACAGCCGTTTCAGAAGGAATATACGGAAAGTTCCGTTACCCAAGCGTTTGAGAAGCTGCTGGCCCTCCGCAACGATGTCGAGCAAGCCTTGGAAAAAGCTGGCCTCAAGAGCAGCAGCCTGTCAGCGCAACGGCAATCTATCACCGGCGACAAGTTCCCGGGATCGACCCATCGCGAGATCGAGAAGCCGGCCGATTTCCGCGCGTCAAGTTCGGTCGCTCCCGCGGCTGCCAATGACGAAGCCGAAGCCCCGCTCGACTTCGAAACCTGCCTCGAAAAAATCTGGGAGCAATTGATCGCCACACCGCCTTCCCGCGGACGGTCCATGACCACGGTGAAAGTCGGCGCTGCCCGCATCTTGATGTCTTCCTGGGAAGTGGCGGCATTCGTCACTGAGGACGGCCCAGCGGCTGAGGATCTTCGCCGCGCCGTGGTAGCACGCACGCTGGTCACCACCGCGCTCGAAACAGCCAAAGCCACCGGAAACGCTAGCGCACTCGATCGGGCCCTGCCAGTCGCGCGGATCGAAGTCACTCGCCTACAAGAGCGCGTGGACGTCGCGAAGCAAGCTAAAGATACCGAAGCCGCCGTAAATCTGGGAATCAGCACCAAGCGCTTGTTGTCAGCACTGGACGAAGCGGAAAAGCTGTAGCTCTGCAACGCGCAATTGCAATCGCAATGGTCCATCACTCGGGAGCATCTCTTTCTTGCGAAACGCCAACGTACTGATACTTACCGACGAAGCTGAGTTTGCGCGCCTGCTCACGGCCTGCTGGCAAACCGAGCGCCAGGCGCCGCGCGTAACCATTTTAAATAGCGATGTTTGGCATGGGCAAAATGGCCCGGCCTACGACTTAGTCGTTATCGGCCCGATGCGTGACGCCAAACTTTCCGAGCTGCTCCGTTCGCTGGAACCTACGGCCGCTGTGATTCTCTGCGCGCCCGCCGAGCCTCGCGAACTGAGCCATCTCCGCGGAGCTTATCCGCGCCTGGTCCATGTGCCCCTCCGCGAGGACTGGGCCCAAACGCTTTTCCTGGTAGCTGGCGAATCCCTGCGCCGCACCGAAGCCCTCCGCACGGCGCGCGAGGCTCAGCGTGAAGCGCAACGCAACGAGCGTCACGCCACCCTCGGCCGCTACATGATGGACATGAAGCACAGTGTGAATAACGCGCTCACCTCCATGCTGGGCAACGCCGAGCTGCTGCTTCTCGAGCCCGGCCAGCTCACCACCCAGTCTCTGGCGCAGATCAAAACCATCCACAACATGGCTCTGCGGATCAACGAAATCATGCAGCGATTCTCATCGCTCTCCAGCGAGATGAAGGAAGCTGAGACGGCATCTCAAGCTGAGATGCAAGACGTCCCTGCGGGCACGAGTTCACGAAATTAACTCTCCGCTCCGCTAGCGCAAATCCCTGCCTATCAATGAGTTAGCCAAAACCGCAACGCGCCCATAACTTGCCGCTTTACTGGCGCTTGGCGTGCACCTCTGTTCTGCGGATAAGTTTCGCGGGAGTCTGTTCGTGCCAAAAAAAGTTCTCATCGTTGACGATTCTCCAGCCCAGGTGAAGCTCATTCATGGCCTGCTGGAACGCGAGGGGTACTTCCCGATCGACCTGAACGATCCGCGCCGCGTGGAAGAAACCATTACCAACGAGCGCCCAACTTTGATTTTGCTGGACGTCGTTATGCCCGAGCGCAACGGCTTTCAAGTTTGCCGCGAATTGAAGGGCAACGCTGAATTCAGCACCATCCCGGTAATCCTGGTCACCTCCAAAGACACCGAGAGCGACCGCTACTGGGGCAAACAGCAGGGCGCTGACGGCTACGTAACCAAGCCATTCACACGCGAAGAACTACTGACGGCGGTACGAAGATTCGTATGAACAACGACTTCCATCTGCTGCCGATTTCAGCGGACGCCGACGCCACGGAAATGCTCGAGGCCCTCGGGACGCTCGAACAGTCCACGCCGGAATCGCAATTCTGCGTTTTCCGCAGTGGCCGTGAACGCTTTTGTCTGCCGGTGCTGGACGTGGAAGAAGTGGTGGAGTGGCCGTTGCTAACCACCCTGCCGATGGGTCCCGCGTACCTCATCGGGATTTTCAATCTGCGCGGCGCCATCGTTCCGCTGATCGATATCGCCATGACCGAAGGCCGCCGCGCCGGGCTCTTACCGAAACATGTGGTGGTCGCCACGTTTCGCAATGCCGGCTCGCACGAAGACATTCGCCTGGGAATCGCTGCCGACGAAGTCATCGGCACGTATTCCGTCAGTGCGGAGGATCTACTGCAACAAGCGCCAGAAAATGTACCGCATTGCGTTGGCATGCTGCGGCATGACGACCGTCTGGCGTTGCTGATCGATTTGCGTTTGTTGCTCGAAGCTTTTCCGGGCCCGAGTATCTGAAGTCTCGATTTTTGCGGTAACGCGGAGTTTCGCACGCGAACCGCTTCTGGTTTTTGGAGGAAGGCATGAAATCGCGCTTGAGTTCTACAATCTGGACGCTGGTGCCGCTCACCGGCGCAGCATCACTCTTCGTCGTCTGGCTGGCTTATAACGCCGGGCGGCAGTCTGGCGGAGTCGGCATCTTCGAAGGTAGCCCAGGCAGCACCACAACCATCTTCGCCGTACTGCTGGCGCTGGGCACCGCGGCGGTCCTTGGCTGGCTGCTCACCTCCAAGTTCGTGGCGCCTGCCCAAGAACTGGCGGAATTCTCCGAGCGTCTGGCCGCGGGTGATCCCCGCGCGCGCGCCGAGGTCAGCAGTACCGACGAGTTCGGCTACATCGCCGAGAATCTCAACCGCGCCGTAGCTCGCGTCTCCAAAGCCAACAACAATCAGGAAGCCAGCGATTCGCTGCAACGCAGCATCACCGAGCTTCTGAACGTGATTAACCAGGTAGCGCGGGGCGATTTGTCTACCCGCGGCAAAGTCACCAACGATGCCCTTGGCAACGTAACTGACTCCATCAACTACATGCTCGACAATTTCATGAAGGTATTGGAACGCGTCCGCAAGGCCGCCATGGAAGTTACAGCGTGCTCCAACAACATTCTCGTTGCCGCCGACGAAATGCAGGCTGGCGCCACCCAACAGGATCAGGAAATCACCAACACTTCTAGCGCCGTGGAAGAGCTCACCGTCTCCATGAAACAAGTTTCCAACAACGCCGAAGCCAGCGCCGAAGCCGCGCGCCGTGCCCTTGACGCCGCCGAACAGGGCAACCGCGCCGTCCGCGACACGCTGGAAGGCATGCAGCGCATTCGCGCCTCCGTGCAAGCCACCGCCAAGAAAATCAAATCGCTCGGCGACCGCTCACTCGAAATCTCGGAAATCATCAACGTCATCAACGACATCACCGAACAGACCAATCTTCTCGCTCTCAACGCGGCCATCGAAGCCGCGCGTGCCGGTGAAGCTGGCCGCGGTTTCGCGGTCGTTGCCGACGAAGTTCGCAAACTCGCCGAACACAGCCGCAGCGCCACGAAAGATATCGCCGCGCTCATCAAGGCCATTCAGGCCGAGACAAACGAAGCCGTCGTCGTCATGGAAGAAGGCACCAAGGAAGTGGAAAGCGGCGCAACTCTCGCCGATCAGGCCGGACGCGCGCTGGACGCTATCTCCAATGTCGTTCGGCAATCCGCCGAACTCGTTCAGGAAATTTCGCTGGCCTCTAAGCAGCAGGTACGCGGAACGGAAGGCGTCGCGCACGCGATGCAGATCATTTCCAGCATCACGCGCCAGACCTCTCAGGGAACGCGCGGTACGGTCGCCACCGTCAGCCAGCTCGTGAAACTCTCTGACCAGCTAAACGAAGCCCTCGCGCAATTCCGCGCCGCCAAAGCCGCCGCGGTCAAGCTAACGGAAGAGTCCGAACGTCTCGTGCCCGCCGGCGCAGCCCGGTAAAAAATTCACTTCCGCATCCGGAGCAAACGGATGGCAGGCGTGAGTACAAATGAACCGAACCCAGGGAATTGCTGCACGGTCTGAGCGAGCACGAGTTGAGCGAAATTCGCATGCTCATCGAAGAACGTACAGGTATTTGCTTTGATTCGCTTCGCGTGAACGATTCTCTGTTACGCGTGTCGAGGAACACCTGCGCGAAAAAAGCTTCGATCGCGGCACCGATCTCCTGCGCACCGCGCGCAAAAGCAATCTGGAGTACGAAGTCTCTCCTCGAACGGCTCTCTGACCCAGGAAACCAGTTTCTTTCGTTATCCCAGCGTTTACGAAGCATTCGAAAAGCGCGTGTTGCCGGAGCTGCACGTCAAGAAATTCTGGACCAGCCCACGCACGCTGCGTATCTGGAGCGCCGGATGTTCTACCGGCGAAGAACCTTACTCCATCGCTATGACCATCAGCGACTCTGGCTCTTTTGCGGAATCCTGGAACGCGGAAATTTTGGCCACCGATGTCGGAAGGCAAGCGCTGAAACACGCGGAGCGCGGCTTTATACTGGCCGCAGCGTGGCCAGCGTAAGCGGAAAAACAACTCGCGACACATTTCACTCCTGCACGAGGCGGCCAACAAATTAAGCCGCGCCTGCAGCAAGATGGTTACTTATACGCCCAGATGAATCTGGCCTCCGCCGTTTACGTCGGCCGCATGGACGCCATTTTCTGCATGAACGTGCTGATCTATTTCTCGGAAGAACGCCGCCGTGCCCTGGTCCAGCGCTTTTATGAAACTCTCGAACCAGGCGGCTACCTCTTCCTCGGCCACTCCGAATCCATTTCCAAAATGCCGGTGAAATTTCAGGCCATCGTTTTGAATGACTGCATTCTTTACCGCAAGCCGACCGCAGAAGAGGCGCTGAAAACCGCGCTTGTGGCGGAGGGTCGCGCATGATACTCGCCGGACCGCGCCGCCGTCGAGCTGTTCCTGCAGGAAGCCGCGGAGCATCTGCAATCGTCTGCGCGAATACGTCGGCGTCCTGCAGGATTTCGAACCGCGCCGCGAAGACGTCGAACGCCTGTATATTTCCGCGCACACCCTGAGCGGCACGTCCGCCAGCTACGGCTATCCGCGATTTTCCGGAAGTCGCCGCGAAACTGGCGCACGTTTTTCAATACGCATTGAGCGTCTCTCTCGGCAGCGATTTGCACGGCCCGCTCACCGAATTCCTGTCCGACGGCATTTCGCTTGCTCGAAACCGACCTGCTCGAAATCAGCGATACCGGCAACGAAGTCGTCGACGACATAGCCGCCTTCAAAGATCGCTATCGCTTCGCTTTTCCAAGTCGAATCGCACTTTCAACTCCCAATCTCCAGCTGCGAATTCCGACCTTGCATTCGCTTCCGAAACTATCCCGGAACTCCCGGATGCCGCCGCCACCGGCTCCTATTTTGATTCCCTGCCGGCCGATGATGAAGTCCCCGATGAAATTCTCGAATTCTTCCAGCCGGAAGCCGAGGAGCATCTTCAAATCGTCAGCGACTGCCTGATTTCCCTTGAGGGCAGCAACAATCCGGAAGAAATAAACAAACTCTTCCGCGCCATCCACACGGTTAAAGGATCGGCGGCGCAAGTTGGACTAAAGCGTCTGGGCGCCATTGCCCATCGCGTGGAAGATTTGATCGGCCGTTTGCGCGACGGCGAACTCGAGCCTTCACCTTCTGTCGTGGATGTCTGCCTCGAGTCCGTGGATATCCTCAAGAAGACTCTGCACCGCGAGTTTATCGACGACGCCGAAATGCGCACCATCGTCGATTCCCTGCTCGGTCGCATCGCGGAATTCGCACCCGCCGATAGTGACGAGTTTGAAGCGATTAACGATCCCGAAGGCGCTATCGAAGTCGCTCTGCGTCACCGCAGAGCCTGGCGCGCAGCAATCCGCAACTCCGGCGACAAAGAAATCCGGCAAGCCCCAGCGCCGCCAATGGCACCACGGCAAAATCCGTCCGCATTGCGCTCGAACGTCTCGACCGCATGATGAACACCGTGGGCGAGTTGGTCATCAACCGCACCCGCATGGTCGGCCGCGTCGACGAACTGGAAAAACTGGTCGAAACTCTCAGCTTCTCCCGCGAACGCCTGCAAGGCAAAGTTGCGAATTCCAGGACAAATACGAGTTCACGCGCATCAACACTTCCCGCATCGAACACCGCGTGGAAAAATGCTCATGCTCCAGAAATGTTCACCAGTGTAGCCGCCGGCGAAACCTCTTTCTTCTCCGAGTTCAGCGAACTGGAAATGGATCGCTACGACGACTTCAGCATTCTCTCCCGCTCCATGGCGGAAATCTCCGCCGACGTGAACGAAGTCCTTTCCCAATTGCAAGGCTTCATCGGACGGGTCGAAGGCGACATCGACGAATTCACGAAATTAGCGCACCACCTGCAGGACGAATTCACCGCCGCGCGCATGGTGCCCATCGGCACGCTCTATTCCCGGCTCTCTCGCGCCGTCCGCGACGCCGCAAAATCCAGCGGCAAACACGTGGAACTCGACCCCACCGGCAGCGAAACCGAGCTCGACAACAACATCATTCAGCAAATTTCCGATCCGCTCGTCCACCTAGTTCGCAACTCAGTGGCCCACGGAATCGAGCGGCCCGATGACCGCTCCGCCGCCGGAAAACCGCGCACCGGCAAAGTCTCTCTACGTGCCTATCACCGCGGCAATCACATTTACATTGAAGTCGAAGACGACGGCCGGGGCATCGATTACGACCGCGTGAAACAAAGCGCTGTGGAACGTGGCCTGGTCTCCACCGAAACCGCGGATCGCCTCACCGAACGCGACCTGCGCGAAATGCTATTCCACCCGGGCTTCTCCACCGCCCCGGTCAAAACCGAACTTGCCGGCCGTGGCGTTGGCCTCGACGTAGTTCGCGCCAACTTGACCGCCCTGAACGGCGAAATCGATATTCAAAGCACCGCGGCTCTGGAACCAAGTTCACCCTGAAAGTTCCGCTGACCCTGATCATCTCCCCCGCCTTGTTCGTGCGCTGCGGCGCCACAAGTTTTGCGCTCCCGCTGGCGGTCGTGGAAGAAATCCGCCGTCTCCGCGCCGACGAAATCGAAGACGTCGGCGGCAAACTTCTTACCAAGATTCGCGACGTCGTCACCGAAGTCGTTCGCCTGGATACCTATCTCGGCCTGCCTCCGCTCGAACCGGTGAATGGCTATTTCCACATGGTCGTAGCCAATGCCGGCGATCGCAAAATCGGTGTGGTCGTCGAAGAAGTCCTCGGCAAAGATGAAATCGTCATCAAGAGCCTCGGCGAATATCTCCGTCGCGTAAAAATCTTCCCGGGAACCACCATCGCTCCCGACGGCAGCCTGATCCTGCTGATCGATCTCAATCGCCTGGTAGCCGCCGAGCCAACCGAACGCCGCGCTCTGCAAGCCAGCGCCAGCGCCGCGCGCGTCTTCGCCCCGGGTTCCGCAGCGGTTGCCCGCGGCACCATCCCGAGCGAAGCCATCGATCGCGTCGATCAGGAACGCCTCATCATCGTCGCCGACGACTCCATCAGCGTCCGCAAATTCGTAGGCCGCATGCTGGAGAAGAACGGTTACCGCGTAAAACTTGCCGCCGACGGCCTCGAAGCCGCCGAACTCGTAGCGCAACACGGCTGCCACATGGTCATCACCGACCTGGAAATGCCGCGCATGACCGGTTACGAACTAATGGCCCAACTCCGCCAAACGCCAGCCACTCGCCGCATCCCGGTTCTGGTAGTCACTTCCCGCGCTGGCGAAAAACATCGCAATCGCGCGGTAAAAGAAGGCGCTGCCGCCTTCCTGACCAAGCCCGTTCAGGAAGATCAGCTCATCGCCGCAGTCGAACAACTCATGGGATCGGAGGCCACGCGACCGACAGTCCCGGTCTCGTAAACAGTTATGGCCCCCGTAATCGCCACAAAAAAATTCCGCGTCCTGGTCGTGGACGATTCTGCGTTCATGCGCAAGGTCCTCGAAACTATTTTCAACGCCGACCCGCAACTTCAAGTCGTCGGCCACGCCAAAGACGGCCGCGAAGCCGTCGCCCTCGCCGAATCTCTCAAGCCCGACGTCATCACCATGGACATCAACATGCCCCACGTCGACGGCCTGCAAGCCACCGCCGAAATTATGACCACCAACCCGCGACCCATCGTGGTGGTCAGCTCCGAATCCCGCGAAGGCGCCTCCAGTACTCTGCGCGCGCTCGAACTCGGGGCCATCGAATTTGTAGCCAAGCCCAGCAGCGGCATCGATCTGGACATGCAGAGTGTCCGCGAAGATCTTCTCCGCAAAGTACGAATGGCCGCCAAGGTTCGCGTAGTGCGAACCGCTTCGCGCATCGCCAACACCTTGCGCAACGCCCCGCCGGCCACCGCTGAGACCGCGCAAGCATCCAGACTATCGCAGCCGGTACGTTCATACCCCGCGCCCACATCAAACTCCGGACTCGACCAACGCTTTCCCGTAGTGGTTCTCGGCGCCAGCACCGGCGGACCTGCCACCGTAATGCGCCTGGCCCCCGGCTTCACTGCCAATTTCCCAGCGGCTGTAATTCTCGTTCAACACATGCCCGCGGCTTTCACTACCCAGTACACCGCGCAGCTCGCTGAATTCACCAGCATCCGCGTGAAAGAAGCCGAGCCCAACGAATCGCTACTCCCTGGCGTTCTTTATGTTTGCCCCGGCGGACACCACGTCCGCATCACGCCCACCGGCCGCCTGCAGCTGGACGCCAGCTCCGGTCGCATCAACGGCTATCTTCCGAATATCGACGTCACCATGGAAAGCGCTGCGTCGTTCGCCGGCGCCATGTCTATCGGCGCAATCCTCACCGGTATGGGCAACGACGGCACCGCTGGCTGCCTGGCGATCAAACGTGCCGGCGGCTTTGTCCTCGCGCAAAATGAAGAAACCTGTGTGATTTTCGGTATGCCCTCGGAAGCCATCAAGGCCGGTGCGGTCAATGAAATTCTCGGCATCGACGACATTTACTCCGCCATCGAAAAACGCGTCATCGCGATAGCCCGTCCCATCGCCGCAGGAGTTCGCTGATGCGCCTCGCGCCCAAAGCGAAAGCTCCCGCGCTTAAGTCCGAACAAATTATTTTGTTCCGCGTGGGCGGAGCGCTGTTCGCGGTCTCATCCTCATCCGTTCAGGAAGTTCGCAGCGTGGACAGCCTCGCAGGCGCCGCCTCCGAACTGAAAAGCTCCGCCATCCGCAAAGTCCGCCACACTCTGCAGCGCGGCGACCAAACTCTCTTCGTAGTCAACGGCACCATTCATTTCGGTCTCCCGCTAACTCCTGGCACGCTGCTTTTCATCCTCCGCCAAACGCGCACCGCCCTTTTAATCGACGGTATCGAGCGCATGACCAGCATGACCCAGCTCCAGGCCCTACCCGCTGCCTTCCACGGCGCGGAGCGCCAGTGGTATCGCGGGCTAACCGCTCTCGATCAAACCGTAGTCCCGGTAGTGAATCCCGAGGGCTTCCTGACCGAACACGAAGTCGTCCAGCTCCAGCGCTCCATCTCCGAAACCGAGCTTGCCGACGCCGCTCGCGAGCAAGGCGGTCTGCCGCAATGAGCACTCTTGCCGCCACCACCACTATCGCCGAAGTCGCCTTGCAGTCTGTAGTTCTCCTGCGCCTTGGCGAACGCCGCTTCGCCATCGCCGCTAACCAGATTTCCGAACTAGTCGCCCCGAGCCGTCTTTTCAAATTTCCCCATCAAAGCCCGAAAGTCGAAGGCGTGATCCTCCGCCGCGGCCGCATCGTGCCCGTTTGCGAAGTAGCCGAACGCCTGCTCGGCAAAAAAGTCTCCGCCCGTCGTTTCTATCTAATCGCCGTTCGCGATTACGGGACGCAATCCGAATGGGTAGCCATCCCGGTAACCGGCGAATGCGAACTGATCAACGCCGAAATTACCGAAGCCTCTCCTACCGACGCTCCGCACATCGCCGGCTGGATCTCTCACGACGGCAACGTAATCGAAGTTCTCGATGTCAGCGCCCTCACCGCACGTCCCGAAGAGGTTCCCTTCGCCGCGCGCCGACTCGCTAGCGTTGGCACCACTGCGGAGGCCCAACCATGATGATCGCTGGCCGTCCCGCAAAAATTTTGCTCATCGACAGCAACGTCTACTTCGCCAAGCGCCTCAGTGACGCTCTGAAACGCGAAGGCTTCGATGTAACCTGCAACACACAAGCCGCGTTCGCGCTGACCGCGATCGAATACGACGCCCCCACTGCCATCCTCTGCGCCACCAACATGCGCGAGATGGACGCCCTGGACATCGCTCGCATCATCCGCGCTGACGCAAAAAATACCAATCTCCCGCTTATCGCCCTGGGCGATGGCAGCCAACGTGCCCTTATGGAAGCGTTCCAGGCCGGCTGCGATGACTACATCGACCGCCAGCGCGCTCCCGGCGTAATTGCGTCGCATGTTAAGCAAATCATAATCAGCAAAGCGGACGGTTTTCAGCCCACGCAAATGCTTGCCCAAGCCGACACCAGCCTCAGCGGCAGCCTCACCCATCACGATCTTCCCGGCGTGATGCAAATGCTCGGCCACGCGCACCAGACCGGCGCACTGCACATCAATGCCGGCGAAACCGATGCCCTGTTATTTTTCGATGCTGGCGAAATCACTCACGCCGAATGCGCTTCGCTCTTTGGCGATGAAGCGGTCATCCACATTCTCAAGAGCTGCGTCAATGGCGGTGCGGGCGTTTACAAATTTGTCTACGGCGCCACCAACGCTCAACGCACTGTGCTTCGCAGTGCCACCGATCTAATGCTCGACGCCATGCGCGAGTTCGACGAAAACAACAACGACATCAATAATGCCGGCAGCATCGATGGCATGCACCAACTGGCTGAAGTTCTCAACAACCAGCATTCCCATGGCGAGCATGTCGCCGACGACCAGGTAAACAACGAGCAGTTCTCTAACGAGCACTCACCTAACGGCCATTCGCCCAACGAGCACTCATCCAACGAGCATTTTCACAGCGAAGCTCTCGCAAACAAGGATCAACAATGAGCGAAACCATGCTGATTCCCCCGCCCTCCGGTGACCCGGCGCAAAAGCGGCTGCCCACCGTCTATTTCATTGACGACAGCGCCACCATGCGCGAAGTCATTAAGATCGCTTTCCGCCGCGAAAACATCAACGTAATCACCTGCGCCGACGCCCAATCCGCGCTCGCCCAATTCGAACAGAATCGCCCCGATGTCGTGATCACCGACGTAATCATGCCCGATAAAGACGGCTATTCCGTCTGCAGCGAAATCAAACAGCATCCCGACTATGGCGGAATCCCGGTAGTTCTAATGTCCGGTGTCGTCAATAAAGCTGTCGCCGATAAAGCTGTCGCCGTCCGCGCCGACGAACTGATTCGCAAACCGTTTCAGCCGCAGGAATTAATCTCTCGGGTGAAAAGCCTGCTGCAGCCTAAGAGCGCTGAATTCGCCAGCCTGAACAAGGCCACCACGCCCAGCATCGCGCTGGACAAGCTCTTTGCTCCGGCACCGGCCGCGCCAGCCGCTCGCCCCACCGCGGTTCCCAACGCGGGTGCGCCTCCATCTGGCCCGGAGTTCGCATGGCCGCGCGCCCTGGCCGAAGCCTTCGTCCCGCGTCCGGCAGCGCAGGCCTCGAACGCATCACAGGCCACAACCGCGCCGAACTCTCTAGACCCTCCCGTGCGCCCCGCAGCCACCTCGGCCGAAGTGCAAAAGCTCCGCGCCGAAATCACCTTCCTCGACACCCTGGTAAAAAAACTCCAGACCGAGCTCCAAAACGAACGCCAGTACAATCAGTCGCTAGAAAAGCAAATCCGCGCCCTAACCTCCGGCGAATAACCACATTTCGCACCCGCACATCTTTCTCTGCGCCCCCTCTGCGTCTCTGCGTTGAAATCCACCTCAACCACATCGCCTCATTAAACAATCAACCTTTCCCACCTCCACCACCCCCGTGATACCTTCATTCCACAAAAACTCATCCATCAAGGACATCCCCCATGCCGGACCCCAAGACTCCCTCACTAACGCGCCGTCAATTCGCCACCACTGCCCTCTTGACCGCCACCGCCGCAACACTAGGCGCAGCCACATCAGCCAACGCCGCTAACTCCGCCGACGCCCAATCCCCAGCTCCTCCACTCCCCGAAGCCAGCCACTCCGAATCCGCCCAGCGCCTCCAAACCATCCTCACCCTCTACGGCTCTCGCTTTTCCGACGATCAAAAAGCCGACCTGAAAAAAATCTGCAACAACACCCAAACTTCCCTCGACCGCCTCCGTGCTTTTCCGACGGATAACGCCGACGATCCCGCCCTCTACCTGAAGCCGCTTTGGGAACGCGAAAAGAAAGCCGCCATCCCAACCGACAAACACCAATCCCCGGCAACGTCAAAATCCTAAGGAACCCACTCCATGCCCACCGAAGAAATCTTCAATCTTCCAGTCTCCGAATTATCCAAACGCATCGAATCCAAAAAACTTTCTCCGGTCGATCTCACCAAACTCTATCTCGACCGCAGCGAAAAGCTTGGCCCCCAGCTAAACGCCTACGCCCGTCTCACCCCGGAAATCGCCCTCGAGCAAGCCGCCGACGCCGAAAAGGAAATCCGTCGCGGACACTATCGCGGCCCGCTCCACGGCATACCCTATGCCGCAAAAGATCTCCTGGCCGTGGCCGGCATCCCCACAACATGGGGCGCCAAGCCGTACGCCAACCAAGTCTTCGACTATGACGCGGCGGTAATCGAGCATCTACGCAGCGTAGGCGCCGTGTTAATCGGAAAAGCCGCGATGATCGAACTAGCCGGCGGCCTCGGCTACCGGTTCGCTAACGCCTCGCTGCAAGGCGCAGCAAAAAATCCCTGGGACACCACATGCTGGACCTGTGGCTCCAGCTCCGGCTCCGGCGCTATCGTGGCCGCGGGCCTAGCCGCCTTCGCCATCGGCACAGAAACCTGGGGCTCCATCATCTGCCCCGCCGCCTTCTGCGGCGTCAGCGGACTCCGTCCCACCTACGGTCGTGTCAGCCGCTACGGCGCGATGGCTCTGGCTCCCAGCATGGACAAAATCGGCCCTCTCGCCCGCAGCGCCGAAGATTGCGCCCACATCTTCGCCGCCATCGCCGGCCACGACCCGCGAGACCGCGGCACCCTCCCCATCGACAAAGCCGCCTTCACCTATTCCCCCGCCACGCAGCAACACTCGCAGCCCTTGCGCCTCGGCTGGCTGACCAACGCCTGGCCGAACATCGATCCGCAAGTAGGAAAAATCGCAGCCGCCGCAAAGCAAGCCATCCACAAATATTCTCCAGCGCTGCGCGACGCAGCTCTCCCCATCGGCGCCTGGGAAGACGCCGGAAACGTAGTCGTCTCCGTGGAAGCCGCCGGCTCCTACCGCGACCTAATTCGTTCCGGAAAAGTAAGCGAGCTGACCGATCCGCTGGGAAAACTCGGCGGCTACGTGGGCGAGCAAATCTCCGGCGCCGATTACATTCAGGCCAACAAGATCCGTGGCATCCTGCAAAAGAAAATCGCCGAGCTGTTCGAGAATTTTGATGTGTTAATCGCCGCGAGCCAACCCACCCCAGCCACGCCCATCGATATGAACCTGGAAAGCGGTCCCGACTACCCCGATCCGCTAGGCGGCATCGGAAATCTCTGTGGCTTGCCAGCCCTGAGCGTCCCCTGCGGCTTCACCGACAAGCACCTTCCCGTTGGCATCCAATTCGTAGCCCGCGCCGGCGACGACTCCGCCGCAATCCAAGCCGCCCGCGACTACCAACACCACACCACCTGGCACACCCAACACCCGCATCTCTAAATCAGGTTTTGACTTTGTAGGGGCGCAGCATGCTGCGCCCCAGCTAGCCCGGACGTCAGAACTCAAGCACAATCCGACGTTGCCTATATAGGTGCCGGACTTTACGTTCACCCTGAGGAACGAAGGGTCCAGCCTCCAACGTTTTCCGTTTTTTTGCTTCGACGGGGAAAAAACAAATTCAGCTAGACGGTTAAGCCGAACACAAAACGGACTCTAATTCTCGAGGTACCGCAAGTTGGTAACGCAACTTGGCAACGCAACTTGGTCTCGCGACTAGGCACCGCGACTACCGCGAAGCACCCTCATTCAACAATTCTCGAACCGTCCGCAACAACAAACTCCGGCTAAACGGTTTCGTCAGCATCCTCACCACATTCCCGCCCTGCAGCAATTCATCTGCCGCCGAGTGCTCGCTGTACCCGGACATATACAGCACCCGCAAATCCGTCCGCTGCTGCTGCAAGCGCGCCGCTAACTCTTGCCCGCGCATTCCCGGCATCACCATATCCGTAATCAGCAAATCGATCTTCCCTTCGAACTTCGTCCCCAGCGCCAGCGCCTCTTCCCCATGCTGCGCCTCGATCACCGTGTACCCGCCAGACTCCAGAAATTCCCGCGCCACTTCCCGCACGTCCTGCTCATCTTCGGAAAGTAATACCGTTTCCGTACCGCGCGGCGCTTCCGCAAAGGGCAGCGGTACTCCGGGCGTTTCCGCCGGCTGGTCCACCCGCGGCAAATAAATCTTGAAGCAGGTTCCCTTTCCAACCTCGCTGTACACCCAGATAAATCCGCCGCTTTGCTTCACCACCCCATAAACCGTAGCTAATCCCAAACCCGTGCCTTTGCCTTGCTCCTTCGTGGTAAAAAACGGCTCAAAAATATGCGCCTGGGTCGCCGCATCCATTCCCGTCCCGGAATCCGAAACCGCCAGGAGCACGTACCGCCCCGGCTTCACAATCGGATGTCCCATACTGTAGCTGTAATCCAGATCCGCGTTGGACGTCTCGATCACCAGTTTCCCGCCGCCCGGCATGGCATCGCGCGCGTTCACCGCCAGATTCATGATCACTTGTTCCATCTGGCTGGCGTCTGCGCGAATTGTTCCCAGCGTCGAGGACGGCCGGATCACCAATTCCACGTCCTCCCCGATCAGCCGCGGCAGCAAATTCCCCATGTCTTCCACGATGCCGTTCAAATTCATCACTCGCGGCTGCAGCACCTGCATCCGGCTGAACGCCAGTAGCTGCCGCGTCAACGCCGTAGCCCGGTCCGCTGCGCGATCGATGTGTTCAATTTTTCTGGAAACTTGATCCGAAGGCGGCAAGGTATTCAACAGCAATTCCGTATGCCCCTTAATCACCATCAACAAATTATTGAAGTCGTGCGCCACTCCGCCGGCCAGTCGGCCCACCGCTTCCATTTTCTGCGCTTGCCGCAACTGCTCCTCGAGCGATTGCCGCTCGCTTACGTCCTGCGCCACCATCAGGCGTACCTGCCGCCCCGCATATTCCAGTTGGTGGGTGATGATCTCTACTTGCATCGAGCGCCCGTCTTTTCGCACGTGTTTCCAGTGCGCCTGATACTGCCCGGTCACCGGCCACGTTTCCATTTGCGCCTTGAATCCTGCGCGCTCTTCCGGAGGCCGAATCTCCAGCATGCTCATGGCTTCAAATTCGTGCGCGCTATAGCCGTACTGCCGCACCGCAGCCTCATTCACCTGCAGGAAGCGCAGCGTCTCGCAGTCGAACACCCAGGTTGGCAGCGGATTGTGCTCGAACAGCAGGCGGAACGTCGATTCGCTCTTGCGCAGCGCCTCCTCAGCCTGCCGCCGTTCGATTGCCAGCGCAATATGTCCGCCGACTGAATCGATAAATTCCAAGTCCCTCAGATCGTATGCTCGTTCATTCTGATAATGCTGCACTACCAGCACGCCAATCGTCGCCGTCGGCGTCTTCAGCGGGACTCCCAGCCAGGTCGGCGAGGGCGAACCCACCAGCTCGACTTCCTTCTGTTCCACCAGCCGGTCGAATTCAGACTGCGGAATCAGCGCCGCCTTCCCGGTCCGAAACACGAACGCCGTGCAACTTCGCCCCACTCTTTGCGGCGGTGGCGCTGTATCGTACTCGTCCGCAAAAAACGGAAATTGAAAGGAATCCGTCGCCCCGTCATGCAGTGCCACGAAGCAATTCTCTGCGTAAACCACTTTCTTCAACGCCTGGTGAATACTGCTCAGTAGTTCGTCCAGATTCGCCGTCTGGTTCAGCGCATGCACGACCTCCGAAATCACCTGCCGCTCGGATTCCATGCGGTGCAGATCCGTCACGTCCAGATACGTCACCACAATTCCGTCGATTGGAAATTCCCGCGAAGGCGCACGTACCGCCACATCAAAACAGCGCCATCCCCCATCCCGCGCGTGCAAACGGCAACGGTCTTCCGCTCCTCCGCCCACACCATTTCCACTGGGCGTGGTCCCGTTGGATCCCCTTCGTGCTCCCTGCAGAAGTTGTTCGTGCGTGCTTCGGTCGTTGTCGTGAAGCAGGCTGCTGATTTTTAAACCGGCCAGATCTTCCGCGTTGTAACCAAGCACCCGGGAAAATCCGGGACCGGCGAACAAGATCGTTCCATCCTCGTCCAGGATGGCCACGAGTTCGCGCACGGAATCCAGCAAGGCGGAAAGCTGTCCGGGATCGGCGAGAAGGTTCTGTGCGAACGGCGCGCGCTGTGACATTCCTGTAGCTGCTTACAAAACTTCAGGCACTGGGAACCCGACCCACCAGTGCTCCAGCAGCCTCCGATGGCAAACGTATCTTGCAACCCGAACCGGTCGACGATCAGCGATCAGAAGTTAGAATACGGCAATGCCGCCATAAAGCCATACGGGGCGTAACTTTATGCCGCCAAACCACTACTGTACGAAAGTACAGCTTTGGCTAACACTCCTGGGATACCACGAGCTAAGTATCAACGAATGAACCCATTACATTTTGCCCTTGACACCAACGTTGCATTCGATACACTTGTCACTGGATACATCTGCGTCGCGACCCCACCCCACAGCGCTCACGTCTCGCTTCAAATGTAGGGGCACGGCATGCCGTGCCCGCTCTAAACGGGGGACACTACGTCTTCTTCGAACTGCTATTACCATCGAGGGCCAAGCTAGAGACAAACCTCAAAAACGCGCAAAAACCTAGCGAAGCCCCGTTTTAACCCTTTAAGAATCATAACCTTCCAAAAGCAGTACAATGCAAACTCTTTGTTTTGATAACGATCCGCAAAATAGGGGGTGTCTCCCCCTATCGCATTATCGTTAACTAGGCCGGACTGTGCCGAAATGGAACTCAGGCGCTTGGAACAAAACGCACGAACTTAATGCACCAGCAAGAAAGCGCCGCTCGCTACTAAGACGCCAATCGCGCCAACGATCATTCCGCTGTACCAAAATAGCTTGCGGTCCGTGAGCAGCGTCATAGAACAAATGATCAATCCGATTTCCAGCAAGCCTTCCCCGGCGTGGAAATGGTCTTCGCGCCGCGCCGCCTTGTCTCGCTCGGCTTCCAGTTTCTTGGCTTCCGCGGCGATTTCCTCTTTGTCCGCTTCATACTTGGCGATCGCCTTGGCGTAGTGCTCATGCATCTCCGCCGCGGTTTTCGGGTCCGCAGGGGGAATATTTTCCACCAGGTACTCAAAACCCTCGGTCATATTCAACCGGCCATTCTTGGCCTGGTAGTAGCTCCACTGATTGAAGGCTTCCGAATTCAGCAATACACGATCCGTAGCCTGCCGATGCCCTAGCAGCGTCACGCCGGCGATGAACACAGCCAGGACCGATATCGTGACCGACACCGGAATCAGCAGCGGATTGTTGCGCTCTTCTTTCTTCGGCAATTCGATTTCCACGGTGCACCTCTCTAAAGAACGAAATTATCCAGCAATCTCTCGCAGCGAAGCGAGCGCCGCAGCGATGGTACGGTCAATGTCTTCGGTAGTGTGCGCGGCGGACACAAAGGCCGCCTCAAACTGCGACGGCGCCAAAAAAATACCACGGTCCAGCATTTCGCGGAAGTACCGCGCGTACTGCGACTTGTCCGAACGCTTCGCTGCGCCATAGTCAGTAACCGCATCGGCAGTGAAGAAAATCGTGGCCAGCGAACCAATCGCATTGACCACCGCGGGAACTCCGGAATCGGCAATCGCTTGGCGCAGTCCGGTAACGAGCCGCTCGGAACTTTCATTCACTTTCTCGTAAAAGCCGGGAGCGGTCAGTTCTTTCAACGTCGCAATTCCCGCGCGCATCGCCAACGGATTCCCAGCCAAGGTCCCGCCCTGATAAACCGGGCCCAGCGGCGCAACATGATCCATCAAATCGGCGCGCCCACCATAGGCCGCAACCGGCACGCCCCCGCCGATAATTTTGCCAAGCGTGGTCAGATCGGCATCGACGCCGAGAAGTTTCTGGGCCGCGCCATAATGCAAACGAAAGCCGGTGATAACTTCATCGATAATCAGCAGCGCGCCGTTGCGCTTGGTGATTTCGCGGAGACCAGCTAAGAATCCCTCGGCAGGAAGGACCACACCCATATTCGCGGCTATCGGTTCCACAATTACCGCAGCAATTTTGTCGCGATGCTCCGCAAACAAACGGTCCACCGCAGACACATCATTGAACGGCGCGTTCAGTGTCAGCGCTGCTAGCGATTGCGGAACGCCGGGACATTCCGCGATACCCAGCGTTGCCAGTCCCGAACCGGCTTGGGAAAGAAAACTATCCGCGTGACCGTGGTAGCAGCCCTCGAATTTCAAAATATAGTCGCGGCCCGTAACCCCACGAGCCAGTCGCACCGCGCTCATGGTCGCTTCGGTGCCGCTGGAAACGAAGCGCACTTTTTCCATCGACGGAATAGCGCGATGGATGGTCTCGGCGAGTTCGATTTCGAGCTCCGTGGTGACTCCGAAACTGGTGCCGCGGTGCGCTTGATCGGCAATCGCGGCGGCGACCGCGGGGTGCGCGTGGCCTAGAATCAACGCTCCCCAGGAGCAGACATAATCGAGCAGTTCGTTTCCGTCGGCGTCGTAGAGATATTGCCCAGCTCCCCGCTCGATGATCAACGGATCGCCGCCCACGGAGCGAAATGCCCGCACCGGGCTATTGACGCCGCCGACCAGTACTTTTTCCGCTTCCGCGAAAATCTCGCGCGAACGTTGGCGATTCGGTTTCATTTTTGTTGTGGGAGCATTCATTGCGCTGGGATTAAATTATCACGGGCGCAGCCAGCGTGCAGCATCCTTGGCGTGGTAGGTCAAAATAATATCCGCCCCGGCCCGTTGAATTCCGGTGAGAATTTCCAGCACCACGCGTTTTTCGTCCAGCCAGCCGTTCGCCGCCGCGGCTTTGACCATCGCATACTCGCCGCTGACGTTGTATGCCGCCACCGGCACATTGCAGGCGTCCCGCACCTGCCGAATCACGTCGAGATACGGGAGCGCCGGCTTGACCATTACCATGTCCGCGCCTTCGGCCAGATCCAGTTCCACTTCTTTTAGGGCTTCGCGGGCATTGCCAGGATCCATCTGGTAACTGCGGCGGTCGCCGAACTGCGGCGAGGAATTTGCTGCTTCGCGAAATGGCCCGTAAAATCCCGAACAATATTTCGCGGCATACGAAAGGATCGAAACCTCAGAGAAGTTGTGCTCGTCGAGCGTCCAACGGATGGCGGCGACGCGGCCGTCCATCATGTCTGAGGGAGCGACGATGTCCGCGCCGGCTCGAGCGTGCGATAAAGCCTGCTCCGCGAGGACCGCGACTGTGGCGTCGTTCACTACTTCGTTTTTCTCGATCACCCCGCAGTGGCCGTGATCGGTGTACTCACACAAACAAACATCGGTGATTACGAGCAATTTCAGCTTCGCCTTACGAATGGCGGAAATGGCACGCTGCACGACGCCGTCCGCAGCAAGTGAGCTGGTGCCACGCGCGTCTTTCGTCTCCGGCAAGCCAAAAAGGATCACGCCAGGAATTCCCAGCGCTTCGACTTCGCGGCACTCTTCGACAACACCATCCACCGATTGCTGAAAGACACCGGGCATGGAGCTGACTTCCTGCTTAACTTTCTCCCCAGGACAGACAAACAACGGATAAATCAAGCCAGCCGCGGACAAGCGCGTCTCGCGCACCAGGCCGCGCAGCGCTTCCGTACGCCGCAAGCGGCGGGGGCGTTGAACCGGGAAACTCATGATTGTTTCGCTCCTGCAAAATCGCGATTGGTGGAACCCTGCGAAACGTTCCTGTCGGTTTCACCGGCGGCAAAGGAATTGCACAATACTCTGACGACCTCGACATCGGTAGTGTCTTCGGCCACCAACGGATTCGCCACGCCATTCTGGCGAAACGCGCCGGCGGTAATGGGGCCGACCGCAACAAAAGCAATATGATTCTGGATGCTGAGGAACCGTTCGCAGCCGACTAGTTCTTTCAGAGAACGTACAGCGGAAGGGCTGAAGCACACAATGGCGTCGGCTTTGCCGGCATCAAGCATGGATACAATTTCTTTTTTACTACTGCGGTCGTGCTCGGTGCGGTAGGCGATTACCTCGATTACTTTTCCGCCCCGCTGTGTGATTGCATCAGGCAGTTCGGAGCCGGCTATATCGCTGCGCGGCAGCAAAACTTGGCGGTCTCGCAACTGTTCGCCGAGTTCGTTGGCGAGTGATAAGCCATCGTGAAGCTTGGCCACATAATCGATCTTCAGCCTGAAATCTGCGGCTGATTGTTGGCTCGCGGGTCCAATGGCCGCGATTCGCAAATCTTTGGCGACCGCCGCCGTCGATCCCAAAACCTCGAGCCGCTCGACTAGCGGAGCGACAGCGTTCTGGCTGGTCACGAAAATCCAGTCACCAGCGCGAAGCTCTCGGAGAGCCGCATCGAGCTCCCGAAAATCTTCCAGCGGAACAATATTGATTAACGGAAAAACCAGCGGTTCGGCGCCTTCCGCGCGCAAGGCATCACAAAGCGCGGCACACTGCGCGAGCGGGCGCGTGACCATAACACGCTTTCCCGTCAGCGCGGATTTTGCGGGGTCAGGCACGTTGCCGTCCTGCGGCTTCGAGGATTTCCAGTGCGCCAGCGTTTAGCAGTTGCTGCGCGAGACGTTCACCTAATTGCGCGGCTTCTTCGGCAACACCGGTGGCGCGTTCCTTGATGTACCGCAGGCCGTCGATGGAGCAGACGCAGGCTTCCATCACCAATTCACCGCGTTCGAGGCGCGCCCAGGCTCCTAGCGGGACCTGGCAGCCACCCTGCATGGCTTTCAGCAGCGCGCGTTCGGCGATGATAGCGGTGCGCGTTTCGAGGTCATCCAGCGCGGCCACGATATCCTGAGCTTCTGCATCTTTCAGGCGGGCTTCGACAGCGATTGCGCCTTGACCCACCGCGGGCATGCATACTTCAGGGGAAAGGGTTTCGGCGATCCGCTGACTTAGCCCCAGACGATCGAGGCCAGCCTTCGCCAGCACAATCGCCTCATATTCGCCGCTGTCTACTTTTCGCAGCCGGGTATCCACGTTGCCCCGTAAATCGCGAAAGTCCAAATCCGGACGCGCATGCTGGAGCTGGGCCTGGCGGCGCAAACTGCCGGTGCCAACCCGTGCGCCCCGGCGCAGATTAGCCAGCGTTACTCCGTTTGGGGTAACCAAACAATCGCGAACGTCCGCGCGCTTGCAGACGGCGGGAAAGCACAGACGGGTCGGAGTGTCCGTCGGAATGTCTTTTACGCTGTGCACCGCCAGATCGATCGTTTCTTCGAGCAGGGCTTCTTCCAGTTCCTTGATGAAAATGCCTTTGCCGCCGATTTCCGTCAGTGGTGCCTGCTGCAGGCGGTCGCCCTCCGTCTTGATGATGACGATGTCGGCTTCCCGGCCGGTGGCGGCAAAAAGCTGCTTGCGGACGCTTTCCGCCTGCCATTTCGCCAACATGCTGCCGCGCGTGCCGATGCGCAGAGTCCTCAAACTTTATCCTTCCCGTTCAAGAATAAATCGCGAAGCGCTTCTACGTTTTGGATCTTACGACGAAGCTCTCTTTCGCCGCGCAGTTGCTGAGCCGGCTCGATCAATAATTTTTCCAGCAAATCTGAAACGATGCCCTCTACTTTGTCGCGATCGTCGGCGCTGAGCTGTTGCATGGCCGCCAAACGTTCCCGTAGAAAATCGGTTCGTTCTTGCGCAACGCGTTCTCGCAGGGCGGCCACGAATCCGACCAACTCTACGCTCGCCTGCCAGGAGAGGAATTTGCCGACGTGTTCGTCGATGATTTCTTCGGCCTTCGGTACTTCGCTTTCCCGCGCGCCGCGATTTTGTTTCACGATGTCCGACAGATCATCGATGTTGTAGAGATAGACGTTATAGATTTCGGCGGCGGAGCCGGCGATATTTCGCGGGACACCCAGGTCCATGATGAACAGAGCGCGATTGCCGCGTGCGCTCATCACTCGTTCGATATCGGAACGCATCAAGATCGGTTCGTCGCTGGAGACCGAGGACACGATCACGTCGGGCTTGGTGAGAGCGTCGTCCCACTCGCCCCAGGGAACTACCGTGCTGCCAGTGAATTGTTTCGCGAGAATCTCGGCCCGCTCCGGCGAGCGATTCATGATCATCAGGTTGGCGATGCCGCGATCACGGAGCTGGGAGACTACCGATTCACTGACGGCGCCCGCGCCCAGAACCAGCGCCGTGCGTTCGTGCAATTTTCCGAAAATGCGTTCGGCTAGTTTTACGCCGGCGGAGCCTATCGACATGGGCCGGGTGCCCACTTCGGTCTCCGAGCGGACGCGTTTGCCAACTTCGAGGGCACCTTGGAACAGGCGATTCAGGACTGGTCCAGTGGCACGCTGCTCCTGAGCAAATTTGTAGGCTTCGCGGACCTGTCCGAGGATTTCCGCTTCGCCGAGCATCATGGAATCGAGTCCCGCTGCCACGCGAAAAAGGTGGCGGACGGCTTGGCGGTCGTAATGGTGATAGAGGGAAACGCTGAGCACCTCATGCTGCACGGCGTGAAATTCGCTGAGAAACGATGACAGACCAGGCGCGGATTCGCGCATCGCTTCCGGCGGAACGCCGTAAACTTCGCTGCGATTGCAGGTCGAAAGGACCAGAGTCTCATCGAGGAGTCCGCGTGAACGCAACTCATCGGCGGCGCGCCGGGCTTGGTCGTTGGTGAAAGACACCCGTTCGCGGACCTCCAGAGGGGCCGTGAGATGGTTCAATCCAACTAGGACAATTTCCATTTATTTGCCGAACGCCTCAACCAAAACGAACAATACTGCTTGGCAAGTACCTGCGTCCTAAAAATATCGATGACTATGCGAGAGATACAAATTTACAACGGTAAAACTGAGAATGACGACCACGAAATTCAAGACACAAAATCTGGAGGCTCGCGCGCCGCGCCAGGCCGCGGTTCGGGCGACCAGGAAATAAATGGCGTAGAGCAACAAGACCAGTAGAGTGATGATGTATTTGGGATCGTAATACCAGAATTGTCCATACAGGCGATCCACCGAGACAAAGCCTAACGCAGTGCCGGCTGCGATGGAGAGCAAGCCGATCAATACGCTGGAACGGCTCATGCGTTCCAGAAGATCGAGTGGAGGCAAACGCCAGACTACGTCGCCGAGATTTCGGTTGCGCAGCAGGCGCTCTTCAACGAGATAAATCAGGCTTAGAACGAAAGACAGCGCGAACGCTGCGTACGCCAAAATACTGAGGGTGACGTGCAGAGCAAAGACGGTGCCGTGCGCGGGAGTTGGGCTGAGGCGGTCGGCAGGGGCGAGGTGTGAGGCCAGAAATACGGTCAGAACTATACAGAGCACGAACGGTCCTACGGATCTCTGGCGGTGGATTAGCTCGAGTACCAAATAGGTAAGAGCTAGCAGCCAGCCGAATAGAGAGAGCGAGCCGTAGAGATCGTGGTACGGGACGGTGTGTAGACCGCGGGAACGTTCAAGCAGCGCGAAATAGTGGCCCACAATGCCGAGGGCCAGGAAAAGCGTGGCGGCGCGCCCGGTTGCGACTTTGCCCGTGTTCAGAAAGCCCAGATACATGGCCAGGCTGAAGCTGTAGGCGATGACCGTCAGGATGAGATAGGCGTGGTTCATGGCATTAGTAATTTATGGCTTCGGGCGCTAACGTCCGCGGAACGAACAGTATAGCTCAGTGTTTATGAGGCCGCCGAGTGCATGTTCCGTGCGAGAACTCCGGACGAGTGGCGGGCGTTTCGGGAAGCGTCGGCACCACAGAAAACAGACCCCTCGCTGCCCTCGCGGATGACCTTGAGAACTCCAAAGCGCGACTTGGGCAATGGCGTGGCGGATTTGCTATTCTGTCCACTGCGAAACACATGAGCCTTCCAGCTGACATTTTGACGCGTAAGGAGCTTTTTCTGCGGGCTTGCCGCGGAGAGGCGGTGCCGCGTTTGCCGGTGTGGATGATGCGGCAGGCGGGGCGGTATTTGCCGGAGTATCGGGCGATTCGGGCGAACCGGCCGTTTCTGGAGGTTTGCAAGACGCCGGATTTGGCGGTGGAAGTTTCGTTGCAGCCGTTTCGACGATTAGGCGTGGACGCGGTGATTGTGTTTTCAGACATCTTGATTCCGGCTGAGGCGATGGGCTTGAAGCTGGAGTTGGGAGATGCTGGTCCAAATCTGCCGGAGCCGGTACGGAGCGAAGCGGACGTTGAGCGGTTGCGCATTTTTGATCCGGAAACCGAGACGGGATTTCTGACCGAGGCAATTCGCCGGATTGTGAAGGAAGTTGGCCCGGACGTGCCAGTCCTGGGATTTGCCGGAGCGCCGTGGACTTTGGCTTGTTACATGATTGAAGGAAAGACCAAAGAGGGTTTCGCTACCGTAAAGAGTTTCATGTACCACCATCCGGAAGCGTTCCGTAAATTGTTGGCGAAAATTGCCGAGGCCACCGTCGGGTACCTGAAGGCGCAGATTGCGGCAGGGGCTGCCGCAGTGCAGATTTTTGACACTTGGTGCGGGGAGCTGGGGCGGGAAGATTACGAGCGGTTTGCCCTGCCGGCGGTGAAAGAAATTATTTCGCGGATAGCGGGCGAAGTTCCGGTGATTTATTACACTAAGGCTTCGGGGCACTTGATTCCCGCGATTGCGCGTTGTGGCGCGGATGTTCTAAGCGTGGACTGGCGCGTGAATCTCGCGGAGCTTCGAAAATATATTGGTCCACGGATGGCTTTGCAGGGAAATCTGGATCCGGCGATCCTATTTGGTCCGGCGGAAAAGATTCGCAGCGCGACTTTGGAGATTGCGGCTTCGCTGGGCGGGCGCGGCCATATTTTGAATTTAGGGCATGGGATTTTGCAGCATACGCCGGTGGAGAATGCGCAGCTCTTTATCGCGACCGGCCAGGGGTTCGCCGTGCCTGCGCCCATCGCCCCGTCCGAGCCGCTACCGTTTACTGCCAAGGTGGTTCAATGACAGTTGCGGATACTTCCCGGGAGAGTGGCCAAAGGGCGCGCGAGGAATTGCACGTCAGCGAAGAATTTTTGGAGAAATATAATCGCCCCGGACCCCGCTATACGAGTTATCCGACGGCGCCGATCTGGAATGATTCGTTTGGTCCGGATGATCTGGAACGGGTGCATGATGAGGCCAACGCCGCGCGGAGTCCTGTTTCGCTGTACATGCATATTCCCTTCTGCGAGAGCTTGTGTTTGTTTTGCGCCTGCAATGTGATCATCAATAAAAATAAAGCGGTGGCGCCGCCATATCTGGGGGTGTTGAAACAGGAGATTGCGCGGGTCAGCCGCGCGGTTTCGCGCGAACGCGAAGTGGTGCAATTTCACTGGGGCGGCGGGACGCCGACATACCTGACGCCGGTGCAGATTGAGGAGCTTTTTGGTTACACGCGCGAGCTGTTTACATTTTCGCCAGACGCCGAGATCGGGATTGAAGTTGATCCGCGCGTAACCAATCGCGCGCACCTCGAGACTTTGCGCAAGCTGGGATTCAATCGGCTGAGCATGGGCGTGCAGGATTTTCATCCGGAAGTGCAGCAGGCGATCAATCGTATTCAACCCTATGAGATGACGCGCGATTTGATCGGTACCGCGCGGGAACTGGGATTCGACAGCATTAATGTGGATCTAATTTATGGACTGCCGTATCAGTCGCCGGAACGGTTTGCGCATGCGGTGGACCAGATAATTTCCTTGGCGCCAGATCGTATTGCGCTCTTTAGTTACGCGCACGTGCCCTGGCTAAAGAAACAGCAAGGGGCGTTTGCCGCGCATCTGCCGGAAGGGATGCAGAAGTTTGAGATTTTCCGGACTGGCCTGACGAAATTTCTCGACGCAGGATACTTGTATATTGGCATGGATCACTTCTCGAAACCGGGAGACGAGTTGGCGGTGGCCCAGCAAAATCGCACCCTGCACCGCAATTTTCAGGGGTACACAACCAAGGCCGGCGCCGATCTTTACGGCATGGGAGTGACGGCAATCAGCGGGATTCAGAATGCGTATGCGCAAAACCATCGCGATTTGCCGTCTTGGGAAGCCGCGATTGCAGGGCGCGGGATTGCCACCATGCGCGGATATCGGCTGTCTGAAGATGATCGCTTGCGGCGCGCGGTGATTAGCCGTCTGCTGTGCCACACCGTGATTTTCAAAGACGAGATTTCTAGCGAGTTTGGGATTCAGTTCGACGAGTATTTTGCCGATGCGCGGCAGAAACTTTCCGCCGCGCGGGAAGACGGGCTGCTTACGGAGACCTCCAGCGAAATCCGTGCTACCTGGCTAGGACGAATTTTCATTCGCAACTTGGCAATGGCGTTCGATCCGTACCTTGAGAAGCAGCAGCTCGACAGCAAGCCACTTTTTTCCAAGACGCTGTAATCCCATGCGCGCCCTTTGGTTCGCACAATCGTGACCTCAATCCTTCCTACTTCCCTTCCGGCAATTGTGATTGGCGCAGGCGTTTCCGGGCTTACGTGTGCGCACACTCTGCGGCAGCGTGGGTTGGACGCGCACGTTTTTGAGGCGTCTGGGCACGCGGGCGGGGTGATTCGTTCCGAGCGCCGCGACGGTTTTCTATTTGAGCTGGGGCCTCAGAGTTTTACGTTCACGGATTCGCTTCGCCAGCTGTGCCGTGAACTGCGGATTGAAAACCAAGTGCTGACGGCGCCGGAAAAGTTGCCGCGTTATCTGTTGCTCGATGGGCGACTCAATCCTGCGCCGCTAAGTCCGCCGGCTTTTTTTCTGAGTCCTCTGTTCAGTGCGCGAACGAAATGGAGCGTCGTTCGTGATGCGCTAGGCAAGACGAAGCCGCCCAACTTCGCAAATGCTAGCGACGAATCAGTTGCCAATTTCGTGCGGCGAAAATTTGGGTCCGAGTTGCTGGAGAAACTGGTAGGGCCTTTTGTTTCCGGCATCTATGCCGGAAACCCAGAAAAGCTCGGGTTGCGCAGCGCATTTCCGCAACTGTATGACGCGGAGAATTCCCGCGGAAGCGTAGTTCGCGGACTGCTGCGGGGGAAGAAATCGGGGCCGCGCACGCTGGCATCGTTTGCTGGCGGCAACCAAGTGCTGACCGACGCGATAGCAGCGAGTCTCGGCGCGGCTCTACATCTCGATTGCGCCGCAACTCGCGTTGCGCACTCGCCGCACTGGGCACCGGGGCGGTTTATGGTGGAGTTTGCAGCGTCGGGCGAATCCGCAGACGCGGGCACGATATATACGGATCACGTGATCGTGGCCACGCCCGCACCCGCCGCCGGCAGATTGCTGGCAGAGTTGGACGCTAAGTTCGCGCCATTTTTTGAGGCGATTTCGTATGTGCCGATGGCCGTGGTTTCGCTCGGCTACCGTCGCGAGGCTGTGACAAATAGCTTGCACGGATTCGGATTTTTGGCGCCGCGTGGCTCAGGATTGCGAACACTCGGCTGCGTCTGGAATTCGTCGCTATTCGCGGATCGCGCCCCAGAGGATTCGGCTCTGCTGACCAGCTTTGTTGGCGGCGCTTTTGATTCGGGAGCCGCGCTGTTGCCTCCGCAAGAGCTACAAAATATCGTGCATCAAGAGCTGCGGCGAGTGCTGGGCATCAGTGAATCGCCAGTAATCGCCAACGTGCAGATCTGGCCCCAGGCGATTCCCCAATATGACCTGGAACATTTCCGCCGGGGGATAACCTTCAGTCAGAAAGTGGCTGGATTTCCCGGATTAGCGCTAGCCGGTAACTATCTGGACGGTCCGGCGGTAGGCACGGTGGTTGACCGCGCAAGAAAAGTCGCAGACTATGTACTGGATGGCGCGCCACGTTAGCCGCCGTAACTCACATCCATTGTTCGCTGTATACCGTATTTATAGCTGCAGCGGTAGTGTGCGGCAGGAGAGAGTGTCCCGTTAACCCGTGTTTTTAGCCGCTTTATTGCCGAAGCAGAACGGTGAAGCTGCGCTCGACGCAACTCTGGTCCAGCAGCTTTTGAAGAGGGATATGCGCGCGTTTGAGCAGCTTTATGACCGGCACAGCCGTATCGTTTATGGGCTGGTGTACCGGATTGTGCAGCAGGCTGGTACCGCGGAAGAAGTGGTCCAAGATGTGTTCCTGCAATTGTGGCGGAATGCGGCGCGCTATGACGTGGCGCGTGGGCCGTTTTTGCCCTGGCTGCTGACCATGGCGCGTAATCGAGCGCTGGATAATTTGCGGCTGAAAAGTGAACGGCAGCGGCGGCTGGAAGATCAAACCGACGAGTTGCCAGGTGGTTGCGCTGCGCCGGAATTTGAAAAACAGCTGGATGAAAAGCGGCGAGCTTCGCGGATTCGCGAACTAATGACCAGTCTGCAGCCGCAGCAGAAACGGGCGATCGAGCTCGCTTACTTCGAGGGACTCAGCCACACGGAAATTGCCGACACCCTGAAAGAACCACTGGGAACAGTGAAGAGCTGGATTCGCAATGGACTTTTGCGATTGCGGGAAGGATTGCAGGCTTCAACTACGTGAGTGCGAACGACCAATTCGGCGAATTGCTGTACGCGTACGCACTGGGCGCTCTTGATGCGCCGGAGCGAACGGCGCTCGAGGCCCACTTGGCGAGCGGCTGCGCGGAATGCACCGCAGCGCTGGCCGAGGCGCGCTGGCTGGTGAGTCAGCTGGCGTATACCGCGCCGGAAGCTGCACCGTCGGATATGTTGCGCGGGCGGTTGATGCAGATCGTTCGGGCGGAGGCAGCGCCGGAGCGTGGCGCGGCTATGGGGCCCGTTGTGGCCAAGTCCACCGTGCCCTTCTGGATGTGGGCGGCGGTGGCGGCACTGGTGATCGCCACGATCTACTCTTCGTGGAATGCGAGACAAGTACAGAAGCAGATTGGCGACCTGAACGAGCGAGCGGCCGCGGAGATGCATAACCGCGAGAAAATTGAAGCGGAACTGGCTATCGTGAGCCGCGAGGCTGCGATTCTGTCGGATCCTTCGTCGGTGAAGATCGCGTTGGCCACGAGTCAGCCAGAACTTGCGCCGATTCAGGCGAATTGGAATCCAAAGCTGGGGCTGGTGCTCATCGGGCAAAAAATTCCGCAGCCCGCCGGCGACCGCGTGTTGCAACTGTGGCTGATCCCCAAGACGGCCGGTGGAAAGCCCTTGCCTTCGCAGACGCTGCGTCCAGATGCCAACGGCAATTTTGTGGTGTTGGTCAGCAATCCGCCAGAGATTATCGCGGAGACGAAAGCTTTGGCCGTTACGGAAGAGCCTGCTGGCGGCAGCCCGCAACCCACCACCACGCCCAAGTGGGTCGGCGGCGTTAGTTAGCGAATATCCTCCACGAGCTGTCTCTATTTTTTATTCCTCGCCCGTAGCGCCAGGCGGACTTTTCTGCGACCAGCGGCTTCGGCGAACCGACGCTTCTCTTCCGCGGTCTTCAATAGCAACGGCCGAATCGCTTTCGGTTGCCGGGTCTTCTCATCGATTGCAACGAACGTCACAAACGCCGAAGTAGTATGCTTCCGCTCCCCGGTCATCACATTTTCCGAATACACCTCCACGCCAATTTCCATCGACGTGGTAAACACCCGATTCACCTGCGCTTTCAGAATCACAATCTCGCCTAGATTTACGGCGTTACGAAAGTCGATCGAATCGACCGACGCTGTGACTACCCAGCTGTTGGAGTGCCGACACGCGGCCATTGCGGCGACGATGTCCACCAGGTGCATCACGTGCCCGCCGAGAAGTTTTCCGAGGGCGTTGGTTTGCGCCGGGAGCACGACTTCGGACATTTCTGAGCGCGAGGCGCTCACGGGCTTTCCGGGCAACGTTGGGTCGCCGGAGACTTTCTGTTTGGCTGGCTTGCTGGTCATTCGTTCCTCGAGTTGGATCGGTGATGTCGCTGCTGCATCGCGGCGAATTTTCTGCATGCTGTATAATACGAGAAGCTTATGACTGAACAAAAGAAATCCCGCCGCCAAATGCTCGAAGAATTCATCGCCAAAAAGCCCGACGATGCGTTTTCGCGTTACGGATTGGCCCTGGAATGCTCGAACACCGGCGACACGGACGCCGCCGATACTCACTTTCGCGAATTGACGGCGCGAAACCCGGACTACATCCCGGCTTACTTGATGTACGCGCAGATGCTCGCGCGGATCTCGCGTCCGGATGACGCGAAAGTAGTGTTGACCAAGGGCATTTCTGCCGCGCGGAATAAGGGCGACGATCACGCGCGCTCTGAGATGGAAACATTGCTGTCGGAACTCAGCTAGGATCTCCGGCATTTTCGCACATGCCTTCGATTGAAGGCTGCGGCTACCCAGCCGGTAAAGTTCCGCGGCCGCAGTTTCGCTGGAAGAAAGTCCTCAGCTGGGTACGTTTTGGCGCCCCGACCTCGTTTCACCCCATCTGTTATAATGGGTAAGAAGCATGCGGCCAGAACGCATTCCGCTCTTTCCCTTAAACGTCGTTCTACTTCCCGGCGCTGAACTTCCCTTGCACATTTTTGAGCAGCGCTATCGCGAAATGGTAAAGACGTGTCTCGCGGCCAAATCAGAATTTGGCATGCTGTTATCACTGCCGAAAGGATTGGCCCGAATGGGTTGCACCGCGGAAATTCTGGAAGTTGCCAAGCCGGAAGATGACGGCGGCATGGACATTTTAACGGTCGGCCGCGCGCCGTTTCGCGTTGTGGAGCTTTTCACCGAAGCGCCATTGCTCGAGGGCCAAGTAGAATATTTGGAAGATTCCCAGCTTGCGGCTGATACACCCGCAAATCGCGAGTTGATCGAACTGTACGAAACCTGCTACACCCTGGTGTTCGGCGATTACCCAAAGAATCCTGAAGGCCAGCCCGCGCCGTTCCCTTCTTACCTGATCGCCGGAATTTTGCCGATGGACTTGCTTTGGAAGCAGCAGATACTTGAGCTGCGCGATGAACCCGAACGCCAGGAACGCCTGGTGAAGTATCTTCGGGACTGGGCGCCGCATCTACAGAAAGCGGTGACTGTGCGCGAGCACGCCGCGGGCGATGGCCACGGATTGAACTAAACCGGCATCCAACTCTCAGGAAGCGAAATTATATTTTGGCGAGGATTCGGAAACACTTGATTTGCGCTGGAAATCACCAGCGCGGAATAGGGCCCCATGACCGCAACCTCAGCAACCTCGACACATCCCAAGCCCCGAACTCTCGGCGAGCTGAAGCGTATACCGGATTTTGACTCGCGCGGCGCGTCAATCTCCGTAAAAAACGAAATACGCCGCAATCTGTTGCGTGCCATCGAAAAGGGCGAACCCCTCTTCCCCGGCGTCCATGGCTACGAAGACACGGTGGTCCCGCAAATCGTCAACGCCCTGCTTTCGCGTCACAATTTTATTTTGCTGGGATTGCGCGGCCAGGCCAAGAGCCGCATTCTGCGCGGGCTGATCAATTTGCTGGATGCCGAAGTTCCGGTTGTCGCCGGATGCGAAATTAACGACGACCCGCTAAAGCCGATCTGCCGCGGCTGCCGCGAACGCATCGCCGCGGAAGGCGACAACACCCCAATTTACTGGATGCCCCGCGAACAGCGGTACATCGAAAAGCTGGCCACTCCCGACGTCACCATGGCGGACATCATCGGCGACGTCGATCCCATCCGCGCAGCCCGCGGCGGCCGCGACCTTTCCGATGAGCTGACGATTCACTACGGACTGCTTCCCCGCGCCAACCGCGGAATCTTCGGCATCAACGAACTTCCCGATCTCGCCGGAAAAATTCAGGTCGGTCTCTTCAACATCATGCAGGAAGGCGACATCCAGATTAAAGGGTACCCGCTGCGCCTGCCGCTGGACGTTTTGCTGGTTTTCACCGCGAATCCGGAGGATTACACCGCGCGCGGCAAAATTATCACGCCGCTTAAGGATCGTATCGGTGCGGAAATCCGCACCCACTATCCGGCCACGGTCGCGGAAGGCATGACCATCACTAAGCAAGAAGCATGGGTCGCGCGCGATCTCGGCCGCAAGATCGAGGTGCCGGAGTATCTGCGCCAAGTGGTGGAAGAAATCGCGTTCCAGGCGCGTGAAGATAAGCGAGTGGACCGCCGCTCCGGCGTCAGTCAACGCCTGCCGATCACCACGCTGGAGAGCGTCGTGAGCAGCGCCGAGCAGCGTGCCGCCCGTACGGGCGAAGCCGCTTCCTACGCGCGCGTCACCGATGTCTACGCCGCGCTTCCGGCAATCACCGGGAAAATGGAGCTCGAATACGAAGGCGAGTTGAAGGGCGCAGACTTCATTGCCCGCGAACTAATCCGTGGCGCGGTTGGCCGCGTCTTCTCGAAAAACTTTGGCGAAACCAACTTTCAGCCGACGATTCAATGGTTTGAAGCCGGCAACGAGCTGAAGCTTCCAGAGAACGCTACCACTGCGGAACGCTTTGAGCAGCTTTCGAAGATTCCAAGTCTCATCGAGAACGTGAACCGCTTGGACGTCGACGATCGCAAGGACGCCGGAGCGGCAGGCGCGGCCGCAGAAATGATTCTCGAAGGTTTGTGGGCCCATCGCCGCATCGGCCGCACGGAAGAACGCGGCTACTACGCGGAGAAACAGCGCCAGCCAGAACCGCGCGACCGCGAGCCAAGCGGCGGCAACCGGCCCCCGCGCCGCGGCCTGAATTAGTTAGCACAGGCTTCAGCCTGTGAGCCTTTGACTTTTCCGTCGTAGCGGCGGGTCTTTTCACCCTGAGCTTCGCAGGGCAGACCCGTTCTTTTGTCGTCGCATTAGTTTTTGCTTTTGACTCGGACTCGGACTTGGACTTTTTACTGGCCCGGCTTTATCCCCGGCGCCTTGAGTTTTCACGGGCCAAACAAAGAGGCACTCATGAAATTCATTCGCTACGGAAAATATGTCGGAGAAGCCGCAGACGCCGTGGACCTGGAAGAACTGGTCAAGCGTCTCGGTGATTTTTTCCTCCAGAGCGGCTTCGAGTCGCAGTATTACGGCGTCAACGAGATGGACCCGGATCGTTCCATGGAAGCGCTGAAGGAAGCAATCTTGCGCGCCCTACAAGAAGGCGACTTGCTTCCCGACGACGCCATGAGCAAGGAGTTGCGCGACATGCTGAAAGATCCTGGCGCCATGAACAGCCAGGAAGTAAAAGATCTGATCGACAAATTGATGGAGCGTCTCGGCCAGGAAGGTTTTATCAATCCGCAGCAGCCTCCGCAGGTGACACCGCCCAACACCAGTTCCGCTCGCGGACAGGTGGGCGACCCGCAAGAGCGTCAGCAAGAGGTTCGCTTTGAAATCACCGACAAGACCATCGACTTCCTCGGATTCAAAACGCTCCAGGATTTGCTGGGCTCGCTGGGCCGCAGCAGCTTCGGCCGCCACGACACGCGCGATCTCGCTACCGGCGTCGAATCCGGCGGCATCTCCCGCCCTTACGAATTCGGCGACACGCTCAACATGGACATCAGTGCCACCCTTTTCAACGCGGTGCGCCGCGAAGGCGCCAAAGTTCCCATCGAGATGAACTATTCGGACTTGATGGTTCACCAGTGCGAATACCACAGCTCGTGCGCCACCGTGGTCCTGCTCGATTGCAGCCACAGTATGATTCTCTACGGCGAAGACCGCTTTACTCCGGCTAAGCGCGTGGCTATGGCCCTCTCGCATTTAATCCGCACCCAATATCCTGGCGACACTCTGAATCTCGTGCTCTTTCACGATAGCGCCGAGGAAGTTCCCATCGGCGAACTCGCTCGCGTGCAGGTTGGTCCTTATTACACCAACACCCGGGAAGGTCTGCGCATGGCCCAACGCATCCTGCTGCGTCAGAAAAAAGATATGCGCCAGATCGTGATGATCACCGATGGGAAACCTTCCGCACTTACTCTCGAAGACGGCCGCATCTACAAGAACGCCTTCGGCCTGGACCCCTTCGTCGTAGGGCAAACTCTGGAAGAAGTGAACAAGTGCAAGCGCGCCGGCATCATGATCAACACTTTCATGCTGGCCAGCGACTACAGCCTGGTGCACTTCGTGCAAAAAATCACCGAAATGTGTAAGGGTAAAGCGTATTTCACCACGCCCTACAACCTGGGGCAGTATCTGCTGATGGACTATATGCAGCGCAAGACCAAGAACATTCACTAGTACTCAGCTGATCCACTGTGCTTTTCCATCCCGGCGTGCCTTGCTATAAACTTAATGGATGGCACTGTTGCGCCGCCTCGCGCGATACCTTGGAGCCGCTGAATCTATGACCAACATCGTTGCCGGAAGTATCGCCCCCAATTTTTCACTGCTGTCGTTGGATGGCCAGGAATACTCGCTCGCCAAAGAAATGCAGCACGGCCCGGTGGTAGTCGCCTTCTTCAAAGTCTCCTGCCCGGTCTGTCAACTCACGTTTCCCTTCCTCGAACGCTTGTACAAGAGGTACGGCGGGGCGGGTGTGACTTTCCTGGGCGTCTCGCAGGATGACGTCCGCAGTACGCGGCGATTTGCGGAAGACTACGGCGTGACTTTTCCGGTTTTGCGCGACGAGGAAGACTATCCGGTCTCCAATGGCTACGGATTGACCAACGTTCCAACAATTTTTCTGATCGACAGGGACGGCAGTGTCCGCGTGGTCTGCAACGGATTCAACAAAACTGACCTGGAAGCGATTGCGAATAAACTGGCGACCCAACGTAAAGTTCCCTTCGCCGCGCTTTTTCGTGCTGACGAGCGAGTGCCCGCCCACAAACCTGGCTGAGGCTCAAAAAATTAGGTCCCGGTCGGGACCTATAAACGAAATGGCTGCGTGTTTGGGGAAGAGTCCGACACAGTCAATGCTGTGCTGGACCTCAATACGCTTCTGTCTCGAGTGCTTTCTTTTTGTGCTTCGGGGGGCGCAAGCGCTTGTCGGTGATTACCCGCGTCGCCCCTGCGGGGGCGGCGGATTTCCGCGCTCTCCGCCGCGCCTCTTTCGCGCGGTCAATTCCCTTCTTCTTGCGTTTCTTCATTGCTCTTCCGCTCGCGACTAAGCTTTCCTGCGTCGTGCTTCGGGAGCGATTGTACAAAACTCTAGAAAGTAAACAAAGCCTGCAAATCGATTCTGCGATTCGCTGTCGATGAAGAATACGGCCTGCCCGCCAAAGCGTTCGCCTGCCCGAAAATTGGCGAACTAACAATCCCTATCGGTGCCGCCTCGTTCACGTTGTTGAAAAGGTTTTGCGCGGCCACACTGAACGTCAAGCTGTATCGCCGATTGGTAGTGTTCCCGCCGCCGAATCCTCCGCCCCCGGGTCCGCCGCGTCCTCCGCCCGGCCCGCCGCCGGGACGGCCAAACGTTCCGCCGCTTGGTCCGCCACCCAAGCTGGCCGCTCCTTCTTTTTTCGCGCCGAAGCCAAACGATTTGCTCAGCCGCAGGTTAAACGTAAATCGTCCGGGGCTGGTGCCCAGATTAATGGGAATGGGGGTTTCGCCCAACGTCGGCTGCGTGTTAAGAAAACCGTATTTCGTCGCCACGATGCCCGGCCCGGGGCCGCTGGCAAAAGACGGCCGATCGTTGAAGATCGAATCGTCGTTGTTGTCTTCGCCGGTGGTGATGTTATAGGGAATGCCCGAACTGGCGATCACAAAAGGACTCAGCCGAAACGCATACGGCAAGCCCCACGTACCGCCGAGAAAAAGCCGGTTCCGAATGTCGTAAGCGGAGCGGCCGTAGTCCACGGAAATATCATTCGAGTTGGAGGCAAAGCTGTTTGGACCAGCCGTATCGCTGTTGGCGTAATTCAGCGTGTAGTATCCGAAGAGTGAAAGTTTCGTCCCAATTCGCACGCTGCTGTTCACGATGATTTGATTCTGCTTGAAAATTCCTTCGGACTGATACTGATACACGTTGCCTTCGCTCGGATCGGGAGGAGTCGGTATAGTGCAACCCTCCGTCGCGCACACCGGCGCATTGATATTGGTGGTCACAAATTGGTGTACGCCCCGCGAAGTCAGATAGGTAACCGCCAGATTGGCGTTTTTCGTCAATTGCCGCTCCACGCTGATGCCCGTTTGCATGGTATACGGCGTGTTCAAATTCGGATTGTTCCGATAAATCGTCGGCGGCCCAGTTGTGCCTCCCGCCGTGGGGCAAGTCGTCGGTCCAAAATCTCCGTTGGAATTCGCCACCGGGAAGCATAACGGATCCACGATCGTGGTCTGCGTCTGGGTCACTCCGTTTAAACGTTCCTGCTGCAAAATCAAATCCTGCGTGAAGCGGTCGTAAAAAATACCGAAGCCCGCGCGAATTACAACGATCGGCGCTTTCTTGGCGTTGCCGCCCACTCCCCAGGCCAGACCTACCCGCGGAGCAAAGTCCGCATGATCGCCGAGATTGTTCTGCGTCTCATAGCGCAGGCCCCCGCTCAAGGTTATATTAGGACGAATTTTCCAATCGTCCTGGATGTACGGCTCGACGTCCAGATAGGTGTTGGTTACCTGTGGCGTGCCCGCAATCAGCGTGTACTGGCTGGCCCCGCCGCCGGCCGCGAAAATCGCTGCGGGACTGGCCCCGGCGGCCAGCAGCGTCAGCGTAGTCTGGTAGGCCTCAAGTCCGGTAATCGTGGGGCAAGCGTTCGCAGAAATCTCGCTCGGCGTGCATCCCGGCAAGAGCCGCGAACCAAAAGTAAATTGCCCGTTAAAATTCTGGGCAACGCTGCTATCGTCGCGCGTTACCCGCAGCCGCCCGCCAAACTTCAGCAGGTGTGTACCCAGCGTCATCGCCGTGTAATTCTGCAGCTCATAGCGGTTCTGATCATCCAGCTGTTCGCCCTCGTTGCTCGGCCCCCCGGTAAATGCGCCCTGCACCTGCAGCGTGGGATTGTCGATGCTGAAAGGCAGCCCAGCGGTCGCAATCAATTGATTGCTGTTCTCATGGATATATTGAAAACGTGTTTCGTTGATTGTGTGCGGGCCGAGGATTTGCGTGTCAACCACCTGCAGGGTGTGCTCGGTGTCCAACGAATTGTAAGCCTGCGAGGCCAGATTGAAACCGCCGACACCTTCGTTCTGTTCGTTGTCGCGGAAGTATTGATATCGAACCGAAAGCGTGTTGTTCGGAGTTAGCTGAAAATCAAAACGTGGACTGAGATTGGTCCGCGTCTGCGGGTTCGGCACCGCCTGCGTAAATGGCTCACTCGGAAAAGTCGGATCGCTGTCGTTGACCGTCGTCGCGCTCACAATGTTCAAATTGTTGTTGTTACGCCGGTCGATAGTGAAGAAAAACGAAGCTTTCTTGCTCAAGGGACCACCAACATTCCCATTGAAAAACGTGGAATAGTACCCTGGCTCTTCCGCTTCGCCCAGAAAGGGATTCCTGGAATTGAACGCAGACGAGTTTCCGGTCGCCTGCACCTGTCCGTGCCAGTTGTCCGTTCCGGGTTTGGTCAGAATTTCAATGCGCCCGTAACCCAGCTTGTCGTACTCCGCGGAAAAGGGGTTTTGGTTCAAGCGAATCTCGCGGATGGAAGATTTCGGCGGCAGCTGTCCCGCGGTAAACCCATCGATATAAATCTGTCCCCCGTTCGGACCGGCGGAAGGGCCTGCCAGTGCCTGCAACTCGCTGGCAAATTCGTCTGGATCATCAGAAAGCGCCTGCAAATCTTTATCTCTCAGCACAATGCTGCTGGCATTGTTCGCGGGATTCACGTCCACGGTGGTGGTGGAATCGTTGACGATCACCTTCTGTTCCTGCACTTCGATCGTTACCGCAATATTTAATTTTAAGATTTGCCCCGCGGTAATCGTCACGTTTTCTTGCGTGAACAGCGCAAAACCTTCCGCTACCGCTTTCACGGTGTATTTTCCGGGGACCAGATCCTTAAACTCGTAAGTCCCGTCCTTGCCCGTCGTGGTATCCACGGATTGTCCCGCCGGCGTAGTCAAAAGCACCGTTGCCCCGGCTACCGTGGAACCGGATGGATCGGTTACCTGTCCGCGCAAGCCGCCCTTTCCGGTCTGCGCGGCGCCCTTCTGCGGCAGCAGCAAAATCGCGAATAACGACACCAACATCAATACCATTTCTTGGAATTGCCGGGCTTTCATTACTTCTCCTAAAAAAGTTTTCTGGTGTTTTGATTCCGGGTACGCGCAGCGCGATGCCTCGCTTCTAGCGTTACAGTTAGTTTCACAACTGCTTCACGGGGTACCGCTGTCGCCACCGGGCGCGGCGCCCAGGCTCCACGGCGAAAGGATAGAACTCTGTCCTTTCGGTGATGCTTGCAAAATCGGTTCCACGCCGGCCAGCAGCGTGATGGCGGTCACTGCGCCGCCCTCGGTTCCTTCAGTGGTCACCACCATTACGGCGTCGCCCTTCTGCAAATCGCTAAGCGTCGCGGCCGGCATGCGCCCCAGCATCTGCTGCAAATCGCCGCTCTGCCCTCCGCCACCGCCGCCTGGTCCGCCCTGGCCGCCCGCGCGTCTTCCTGGATCGCCGTTGCCGGACGCTGAATTTCCCGCGCCGCCAGGATTTGCTCCTCCTGTAGCGCCACCCGCTGGCGCGGAAGTTCCGCGCCCAACTGGAGAGGCAGCACCCGGAGTGTCACCTTTTAGCCGCGCGGCAATCCGTTGCGCCACCGGCGCAGGAAGTTTCCGCAACTGCGAATCGCTGCTGACCTTCACGATGACCGGCTTCTTGGTCGCCAAATCCTGCACCGTAATGGTTCCTGCCGCGGTATCCATCGCCGAGATCGTCCCGGAGATATTTCGGAACGTGCCGGACACTACTTCGTCGGCTGCCAATTCGCTGCCATCAGGGCTGCGCGTTCCACGCGCCCGCGCTTGATCTCCTACCTGTACTTTGTCCAGCGCCGCCGGCTTCGCGTCGTCAAATTTCACCGAGTCCGCGGCGTACCTGCGCAGCACGGTAGTCTTGGAGATATTTACGACCACGCTTTTCTTCTCACCCATCGCCGTAACAGAAACCGTGATACTCGGCGCGGCGGGATTCACCGCGCTGACGATTCCGCCCAAGCCGTGTTTTTGCCACTCTTCACGGTCCTTCGCCTGCTTGGCCGCGACGTCGGTCTTGGCCATGGCGATCACCGATATCGCCGCAACCGACTTCCCGTCCGCTCCGGCATTTCCCCGCACCAGAATCCGGTCGCCAGCCTGCAAATCGCTCACCGCGATCGGTGTCGCCTGCTTGAGATCTTTTTCGCCGGGCGCCACCCGCACGATTTTTGTTTCGTCGCTAAACACGATCGTCATTTCGGCGCCCGCATCCGTAGTGAGCACCACGCTCTTTTCCCCTACGCTTTTCACCGTGCCCACGGTGCGATTGCCTGCCGCTGTGGCCGCCTGCGTCGACGACTGTGCGGGCGCCTGTCCGGTCGTCTGGCGCCACGCCGGCGCTGTAGCGCCGTTAGGCGCCCCAAAAATCAGCGCGGACGCCAGCACAATCACCGGCGCCGCCGCCATTCCGCGCATTCCCGAGATTCCAGCTTGCTCCCAAACCCTCATGTATCCAGCCTCAGTTCGCGTTCGCGTCGCAAAAAAAAATAACATCCCGGTGCATCGCTAACTCTTGGGTTATCAATCAACTGTAGCGCAGGGCGTCTGCTTTTGAGCCCTGCGGCTTTTTCTTTCATCGCCGCACGACTCGTCGAGCATCAACCCGACGTATCAACTAAGACGTGATCGAGCGCGGAATTGTTACAAGCGTCGGCCGAATATAACTCCCGCCCGAATCTAAACTATTTCTCATCCGCGCCTGCAGCATGCCGGGCGATTTCCCGGATTTAGGGTCGTCCCCGCCCCGCTAGGCCCAATTCTCAAGGCCCAACCGCCGCGCCACTCAGTGTAATCACATGCGGGCCCCCAGCCGCATCATCCACAATCACGACCTGTGCGCTCTTCCCCCCGGGACTGGTGGGAGCGAACACTACGGTAATTTCGCAACTCGCGCGCGGCGCGATCTGCCCGCTAGCCTCTGGACAGGCATTCTCAGATTTTTGCAGCTTGAATTCATTGGCGTCTGCTCCGCTGATGCTGATCGCCGAATTCACATTTAACGTAGTGCTTCCGGAATTGGTGAGCAGCACCACACGCGCCGGCGAGCTCGCGCCGACGGCCTGATTCGCAAATGTGATGTTCGCGGGTTTTAACGTAATTCCTGGAACCGCCGGTGTCGGAGTTCCGCGCAGAGCTACCGTTCGGGGACTGCCTGCGGCGTTATCAGAAATATTCAGCGTGGCCGTCAGGTCGGTGACGCTGGTCTTCGGGTGAAATACCAGGCGAATCTCGCAGCTTCTTCCCGCCGCCAGCACCGCCGCTCCGGCGGGACAGGTGCTGGTCTCCACAAAGTCGCTGCTATTTTCTCCGCTGAGGGTGACGCTGTTGATGGTCAGATCGGCTTGACCGGTATTACTCAGGATGATGGTTTGCGGAGTGCTGCTGGTGCCCTGCGCCTGCGTACCGAAGATCAGCTCGTTCGCCGACAACGTCACCATCGGATCGCTGGCGCGAGCCGTCGCCGCAATTCCCAAATATCCGAAAACGAAAACTAAAACCGCGCCGTACATCCGCTCCTTCATTTTCGCTCCGCATTGCACCATCAAACGCATGGCGACAAGCCTGGCCGACTCATCACTCACGAGACGCAAAAAAAGAGGCTCGCTGTGGGCGAGCCTCTCAACAGTACCCCATCAGGTCTGCGGGCGGCCCCGCATGAACAAATTAACTCTTGCCCGCGGTCCGGGCCTTTCCACGGTTGGCGGCATTGAGTTCCGCCTCCCGCTCGCGTTCGCGCCGGTCCAGATCCGCATTGGAGTCGTTGTACGCGGTGGTGAATTCGTTTACCTGCTTCTCCGCGGCGTCCTTGGCGATGCCGTAGCGTTCTTGAATTTTGCCAACGAGCTGCTCTTTCTTGCCAGCAATCACTGTCAAATCGTTATCGGTAAGCTTTCCCCACTTTTCCTTCACGGCACCTGAGGATTGCTTCCACTTGCCTTCGATTGTGTCCCAGTTCATAAGGCCTCCCTTGGATAAATCACGGATAAATCAAGCTTGGACCAACTTGCAAACTCGCTGTGTTTTTTCAGGCTTCGTGAGCTTGCAGGAGTAGGAGACCACGGCGGGGCGAGATGGAGGAATACAGTAGACCGTGCAGGGCGGCATCGCAAAAACGGTAAGACTTCAATTACCCCATATACCTGAATTCGTGTAGGAGCGTCCCGGCGACCTGCAACTCACTTACCGAACGCTTGGGAATTAGTGATTTATCTAGGAAACATTTCTTGCCTAATGCTTCGTTTACGCGCGGAGCAACGCGTGCCTGCGCTAAAATGTCTTGGACATGCGGCGACGGCAAAATCCCAGATGGCTTTCGCACGTCACAAATCGACGCCAATTTCTAATGCAGTCGCTCGGCATTGCGGGCGCGGCTTTACTGACGCCCGAATTGCTTCATGCTTTTCAAGAGCCGCCGCTGGGAGCCATGCCGCTCAAGAACTCGGCGACGGCCTCCAACTTCGGCCCGAATGACGACGCCCTGCTCGAAGAAATCTGTAAAGCTTCGATGCAATTTTTCTTCGAGCAGTCCAACCCGGAGACCGGACTCACCAAAGACCGCAGCTCTGCCGAAGGTAACGACTCCCGCGACGTTGCCAGCATCGCGGCTACGGGCTTCAGCCTGACCGCGCTGTGCATAGCAGACAAACGCGGATGGTCAGACGCTGAGAAGATTCGCGAACAGGTTCTGGCCACGTTACGCTTCGCATTCAACAAAATTCCTCACGAACACGGTTTTTTCTATCATTTCCTGAACATGCGAACCGGTGAGCGGGTCCTGGCCTCCGAAATCTCGTCGATCGATACCGCCATCTTTTTGTGCGGGGTGCTCACCGCCAAAGCGTATTTCGAGGATGATGAAATTCGCGACCTGGCCGGCAAGATTTACGAACGCGTGGATTTCGCCTGGCTGCTGCGGGGAGAGAAATTCGCCTCCGAGGGCTGGACCCCGGAAAATAAGTTTTTGCCTTACAACTGGGATACGTACAGCGAGCTGATGATGCTGTATTTGCTGGGCATGGCTTCCCCGACGCATCCCTTTCCGGCCGAAATTTGGAACGCCTGGGCCCGTCCCATGTTCGATTTCTACGGGGTGCGCTTCATCGGCGCTTACGCGCCCATTTTCGCTCACCAGTTTTCTCACGCGTGGTTTGATTTCCGCGGCAAGCGCGACAAGTTCGCCAACTATTTCACCAATTCCATCCTGGCCACGCGGGTTCACAAGCAGTGGTGCCTTAGCCTGAACAATCAGTTCCCCGACTACACCGAAGATCTTTGGGGACTCACAGCCTCGGATTCGCCGCATGGTTACGAAGTCTGGGGCGGCCCGCCGCCGATGGGCCATCCCGATGGCAGCGTAGTTCCCTGCGCCGCCGGCGGTTCGCTACCCTTTTTGCCGTCGGAAACTATTCGTGTTTTGCGGACGGTGCGCGAGAAATTTGGCGAAAAAGCCTGGCGCAAATATGGATTCGTCGACGCCTTCAATCCACTCACCAACTGGTATAACGCCGACGTTCTGGGCATCGACGTGGGCATCACCATCCTGATGGCGGAAAATGCCCGCAGCGGTTTTGTGTGGGAACAGTTTATGAAAAATGAGGAAGCGCAACGCGGGATGAAGCTGGCCGGTTTCCGCAGCGAAGGCGCCGATACGGAAGAGCCGGCCGCGCCGGCCGCGTCACCGTTTCCGTTCTGGCCGGCCTAAAACATTTTATGAATGCGCGAGCAGTTAAGCGGCCGGCTAAGGCGCAATCTCCACCAGCGCCAGGGCGTGTCCAGAGAGAGTTAATTTCAGGGTATTCCCGGAAATCGGCATGGTCTTCGCGGCCGGCATTTCCGCCGCGGCGCGCAGCTGGGCGATTTGCGGCTGGGTCAAAAAGTGCGGACTTCCCATTTTTTCGTAAGCGGGCAGCGGCGAGCCGTGCTCATCATCCACGATGGTCACTCGCGCGCTGTGCTTGCCGGTGAGTCCCGTGAATTCCAGCTGCACCACATCGTTGCCAACCGGCTTTTGTTCGGGCGCGACGATCTTTCCCCACACGGCCAATACCACACCACCATTCTTTGTGCGGGTAACCACCACCGATGCGCTATCAGAATCCACTCGCACGTCGCCGAGTCTGTGCAAGAGCGTAAAGGCGTTAAAAGCTGGCTTGGGAATGCTGTTCTCCGGCCACCAGCCCAAATCCACCGTAGAACGGTTTCTTCACCACGCCCTGCTCTTCAAAAACGTCGGAAAAAGTCCAGTAGCTCATCATGGTGGTCAACCCGTCGCATTGCCGAATCGTGTCGGCCATCCACGGCCCCATGTACGCGCTGTCCGTCACGCTGGACTGATTGTCGTACGCGGCGTTGAATTCGCTCCAGATCAGCGGCATGTTGGGATAGGGCGAAGCTAAAATCTGCTCGTGAACCTTCTTCACCGAGCGGCAAACCATTTGATCTCGCGGAATCACCTCGTGGGTTCCGAAGACGTCTTCCGCTTTGTCGTTGCCATAGACGTGGGTTGAAGCAAAATCCACCGGTATATTGTTGGCTTTGCAGTGCGCCAAGAAGCGGTCTACCCAGGCCGCTTGCGCAGTGGTTGGTCCGCCAACCCGCAATCGCGGATTGACCCGTTTGATCGCGTGGGCCGCACGGTCATAGAGCTCGTAGTAGCTGCTTTCGCGTGGCTCGCCCATCCAGAAATCCAGATTCGGCTCGTTCCACACTTCAAAATACCATTGCGAAACTTCGCCGATGCCGTAGCGCTCGACCAAGTGGCGGGTAAAGACCTCTACCAGTTGTTCCCACTTATTCCAATCCTTGGGAGGGCCGACGTTGGGTTGATACCAAAAGGCCTGGACCAATTTCAAATCGGAGGTCATTTTGTGCGGCATGAAACTCAGCTCCACGAAAGGCCGCACATGATTCTTCAGCAGACCGTCGTAGATCTGGTCGACATAGGAAAAGTTGTAGATGGGGTTTCCCTCTTTGTCCTCGTCGTACAAACCAACTTCGTCGAGGAAAATTCCGTGAAATCGAACGAATTCAAAACCGGTCGCGCGCTTCACCTCGCGCAAGTCCTCGCGATAACTCTCACGCAGAGAAAGCACCGCGCGGCCCGAGCCGTACATCTGCTCCCAAAAATGGGGAAAGGGATGAGATGGAGCTTGCAGGTCCACGCTGATGGCGATTTCGCGATTTTCCGCAGCGTCGCTCTTTCCGCTGCCCGCCGTCTGGGCCATGGCCGCGGGCCAGCAACCCGACACACACATCGCGGCGAGCCACAGCACCGAAGCAACATTACGAGCGGCAATTTTCCGTGCGGCATTTAGCGTCGAAAATAGTCCCGATTCCATCAATTCCCTCACCTCAAGACGTCGCCCACTGCTCACTGCCTGCGGGCGCCGATTCACTGTTGGTTGTCGACGGCCTGCGTTCATGCAAAATTCTTTCCGTGGAAGCCACCATCACTTCCTCGTGAAACAGACGCCGGAAAACCGCATTGGAGAGCAAATTAGCTACCGACAACAAACTCATGCCTTGATGATGCGCCATCCAACTGCGCACTACCACTCCGTCGGGTTTTTGTCCCCGTTTCGGCCGTCCATAGTCCGCCGATTCGTAAAATCCTAGCGCGCCCATCCAATTCTGTTTCTGCATCTCGCGTAAGTTGCGCACCGAATTTGCGGGATCTACGTTCAGCGCTAAGAACGCGGCATACGGCGTAATCACGAGACGCTTAGGCATATCGGGCTTCAAAGCCAGAGCTTTGATTCCGTGAGCGTGATATTCGTAATGCCCGGAATCGTTTCGCGCGCTGGAAGCGCCTTCGGAAATACCCCAGGGAATTCCCAATTTTGCCACGACGGCGCGCTGCACAAATACTGCGCCGCCCATGCTGTTTTCCAGCAGGGTCTCAGGATACGCCCGCATCCAAAGCATCGGCATCAGGTATTCGAACATGGTGCCAGTCCAGGATTGCAGCACGCTGCGCCCGTCCACATGGGTGTGCACTCGCCCCAACTGGAACCAACTATTTTGCGGGATGTCACCTTTGGAGATGGCCACAAACACCGCGCTGCGGGCTTCGGAAGCCAAGAGATCGTAGCAGCTCTCGAGCAATTCATTTTCCTCGACGTCGTAGCCCACGGACAACATTTTCCGTTTGGCATTGTACAAGAATCGAAAATCCATTTCGTGGACCAACACGTCCGCGTCGTCCGCCACTTTCGCCAACCGGCCGAGCAGCTCGACCGCGTGCGCGGCGCATTTTGGCAAACGCTCGCGCAGTTCCTGCAAGGCGGGATGCTCCTCGGACCAAAAGGAATACTCATCGAGCTTCTTCTGCAGCTTGCCGACAAATCCAGGAAGTTCCGCGAGGGTTAGCCCGGTGGTTACGTTGCCGTAGAGCATTTCCCCAACTTGATTGCGCACCGCGGCATATTCCGGGAGCATCCAAGGCATCAGGGCTGCAACGAGTTCGTGTAGGTCCACTACGCGGCTTTGACAAGCGGCCAGCCACCAGCGTAGCGAAGCGTGCGCCTGCCCAGCCCCACCGTCCGGAATTTCCGCGGGCAATTGCCCGGAGATTTCTCGCAGTCCCTGGTCGATGGCCGGCAAGGCCACAAACCAGGCGGCAAAATCGTCCCGGAGTCGAGCGCATTCGGCGCGCAGATCCGCGCATATTTTCGCAACTTCCGGCCCGGCACCGGCAAGCTCACACTGCTCGGCGACCACCTGCAGATGCTCTCGAATGGAGAGCAACAACGCAGCCCGGAACATCGGTTGCTTGGCCATATCGAGGCATCCCTGCTTCACGCACCACAAGGAGCAGGACAGATTGCCGCTATCCACGCTGGAGACAAAGCGCGGCTCTAAAGCGCGCAACGTAACGGTGTCAAACCAATTTAGAAAATGCCCGCGTACGCGAGGCAAGCGTTTGGCGCTACTCAACGTTTTTTCCACCGCGTCCACGTAGGAGAGTATGTCGAGAAATCCGAGGTCATATGCGGCATATTGCGCGTTGAGCTGCAGGCCAAGATTGGTCGGAGACAAGCGGTGCGCCACGGTGAGAGGTTCCTCGTTCACATTGTCGGGAATCAACCAATTGTTGTGTTCGCTCGACAGTTCCCGAAAATAACGCCAGGTTTTCAACGCGCAGATACGGAGAAAATCCTCATCTTCTGAATTAATGTCGCTGCGGACGCTGTGCAGCGGGCGGTCCAGCCATTGAGCGACTGGCTTCGAGAGCATCCACAGCGCCAGAATCGGCAGTGAAGGCAGCAACGCCTGCGGCCGCAATAAACTCTCGGTGATGGCGATGGCCGCAGCTACCACCGGCGCCCAATCCAAGTACACGTCCACCGGGGTTCGACTTTTTTTCGTATCCATCTCCGATTGCGCCGCAGTCTCCCATTCCAGAAGATTTCGGCGGCTCACGGTCAAGCGAAAAACGGTGCGCACAATGGCGTCCAAGGTCATCAAGGTCTGGTGGGCCAAAAATGTAAGCGTGATCAAAACGGTGATCTGGCCGGAGGTGAAATCGCTGAAGCTTTGCCGTAGCACGCCCGCGCGATCCTTCGATCGCCACAAGCGAGACATGGCCAGGAGCAATTGCACATAACTAGGAACCAGCATCAATGCCACGCTGGCCGCGGTCCACGCCGCCGGCGAACCCGGCAAATAAAACCACGCCGCCATCAGCAACACGAAGGTGGCTGCTTCGATCACGCTGCGGCGCAGATTATCCAGGATCTTCCAGCGGGACACTACATCAAGGGGATTCTTGACCAGCGCCCGGTGCGCGTCTGGCACGCGCGGCAGCAGCCACCGCAAAATCTGCCAGTCGCCGCGAATCCAGCGGTGCTTACGCCGGCTGTGGGCGCTAAAATGCGACGGGTAATCGTCGATAATCTCTACGTCTGAAACCAAACCTGCGCGCGCGTAAGCGCCCTCAATCAAATCGTGGCTGAGAATCGCGTTGGAAGGAAATCTCCCGGACAAAACCTGCCGGAACACATCCACTTCATAGATTCCCTTGCCGGTGAAAATTCCTTCGCCAAACAAATCCTGGTAGACATCGGAAACGGCGCGGGCGTAAATATCCAGTCCGGTTTGCCCGGAATAGATGTAAGCGAGGCGCGAGCGATTCGCGGACTGCACGCTGATGCCGACGCGCGGCTGCAGCACGCCGTAACCTTCATCGACAGAGTTTGTAGCGGGATTTACCGAGGCGCGATTTAAAGGGTGGGCCAGCGTGGCCACCAGGCGATGCGCGGATTCCCGGGGAAGCTGGGTGTCCGAATCCAAAGTGATCACGTAGCGCACGCGCGGCAAGATCGACAGGTCGCCAACCTTTACCGGGAAGCGATCATACTGCCCGCGCAAGAAGTCATTGAAGTCTAGGAGCTTCCCGCGCTTACGCTCCCAACCCATCCATTTGTTTTCAATTTCGTTGAACACCCGGTGCCGGTGAAAATGCAAAAATGGACCGCGCCCGCCTTGGCCGTATTTGCGATTCAAGCCTTCGATTAGTCCGGAGCACAGAGAAACTAGCTGGTCGCGTTCATCGAAGCGCTGCTCGGAGTCGGGTGGATCGGTAAGCAACGCAAAATAAAGATGCGGATCGCGGTTTCCGACATAGCGAATTTCCAGGCTGCGGACCAGATCGCGAATCTGTGCTTCATGAATCAGCAGGGTGGGAACCGCCACGATGGTCATGCAGTCTTCGGGGATTCCCTTGGAAAAATCCAAGCGCGGCAGGGCGCGGACCGGAGTCAAGAAAGTGACTAGCTGATTCACCACTTCCACGGCCGCTTCGCTGGCCGGGAGGATCAGCAGCAGCGCCGCGGCGATTATGGGCACGGCTCCGCTGACGCTGGTGAACACAAAGAACATCATCACGAAGACCAGCAGTTCCAACGTTAAGAAATAGAATGCCTCGGGAGAATCCCGAAAGGTCTCAAGGAACGCCCGCGCGCCGCGGGGCTTGTAGCCAATCTGCTGCTTCATCAGCTTCTGGCCGCGACCCAGGAGATAAAAGCCCACGTGGCTGCGGCGTTCCCGGGCGCGCTCGTTCGGATGGCTCTGATTTACCGCTTGGCGGGAAAACTCCACCGCCAGGCGGGCAATTTCAAATTCATCCACAGAAGACGAGCGTGCAAACTGTTGGATGGCGTTGCGATACAGGTCACAACTTTCAAAATCCATGTGGCGGTATGCGTCTACCGGATCATCCAGCAAAATATTGTCCGTGCGACTCAATAGCGGGAAGGAATCTTTCAGGTCGGTGTGGCTGAGGCGGTGCAGGCTTTTTACAAATGCCGAAAACGGAAGCGCTGCAACGGCAAAGTCGTCGGTGATAGCCGGGGTGGTCGCCGCAGCTGCGGGCATCGCTGGGTCGCCGGGTTGCGCCACTTTGGCTGCCAGGCATTCGAGAATTACCAGCTGCATCATTGGCTTCAGCGCCCAAATCTCGTGCATTTCGAAATAGCGTGTTTCCTGAAAGGCCCGCAGGTAGTCCGCAAATGCGGCTTCCTCGAACAGTCCTTGGGCGTCGGCGAGGTAGGCGCGCGCCGCGATATAGGGGCGGGGAAATTCCACGCTGCCATCCGCGATGCGTTTAAGTTGCTGAACGGGGATTTCCGACTTTAACGTCTCGCGCACTTCCAGCGAAGCGGCGCGCATCAGGCGTAAGTTGCTGGTGAAATCGGAATCTTCTCCGCTGGAATTTTCCGGCGCGTCGTCCGCCGGCGACATCCGCTGCGCGGCTGCGGTAATAGCCTCCATCGCCTGCTCAAGCCGCGCGGAGAGCGCCGCGCTTCCGACGATTTTTTCGCTGGGAAGCCACTCGGCCGCGCGCGTACGCGCACGATTGCCCGGCGCCGCATCCATCGCGGGACGCAGCCTTGCGCTCGTTGCGGACGCCGCGGCAGCAAACCCCTCGGTTTGCAGGCCGACCGTCCGTTCGGCTGCGATGAGATCTTTATCACTCATAGATTTTATTCAATCGCCCCAGGCTCCGAATCTAGCGATAACTCGAAGCCTGCATTTCGAACATTGCGGCATACCGGCCGCCACGCGCCATCAATTGTTCGTGACGCCCTTCTTCCGCAATCTGCCCCTTTTCCAAGACCACGATGCGGTCGGCCATTTTCACGGTAGAAAAGCGGTGTGAAATCAGCAGCGCCATTTTGCCCTGGGTTAGCTCGGCAAAGCGTTCGAACACTTCGTGCTCGGAGCGGGCGTCCAACGCGGCGGTGGGCTCGTCCAGCACCAGCAACTGCGCATTACGCAAATAGGCGCGAGCCAACGCGATGCGTTGCCATTCTCCGCCACTCAGGTCTACGCCGGTTTCGAACCGCCGGCCCAGCATCTGGTCGTACCCCAGCGGCAATTTGGCCACTACCGATTCCGCCAAACTTTTGCGGGCCGCCAGCTCAATGCTGGCCATATTCTTGCGCTCGGAAATCTGGCCCATGGCGATGTTTTCCCAAGCGGTCATGTCGTAGCGCATGAAATCCTGGAAGATCACGGCAATCTGGCTGGAATAATCCTCCAAATCGTACTCGCGCAAATCAAGACCATCGAGCAGCACTTTACCCACCGTCGGATCGTACAGCCGGGTGATCAATTTCACGATGGTCGTTTTGCCTTCGCCATTCTCGCCGATCAGGGCGATGCGCTCGCCTGGGGCAACCCGCAAATTCAAATTTTTCAACACCAGGCGGGTGCTTCCGGGATAGGAAAAACTCACGTCTTTGAATTCGATTCCCTCTTTGATCGGGCGCGGTGCGCGAATCGCGTCCGGCTTGGAGGTCACCAAAGGCCGAAGGGCAAAAAATTCCAGCAGGTCGGTCAAAAACAGAGATTGATCCGCAATGCTTGAAAAGGTAGAGAAAATCATCTGCAGATTCGAACTGGCCCCGGCGATGGCTCCGGTGAGAAAGGTTAAAGTACCCACCGACATTTTTCCGGACACGGTTTCGAAAATCACATACACATAGGCCGCGTAGTAGCCTGTGGTGGTCACCAACGAAAGTACCGCGGTGGCCCCGAGCCGGCGCTTGGCTAACGCCACATTCTCGCGATAAACGTCATCAGACAACTCGGTAAAGCGGTCAGTCAAATAGCGATTCAAGCCAAACAACTTCAATTCTTTGGCGCTATCCTTACTGGCTCCCAGAAACCGCAGATAATCAATCTGCCGCTTCACCGGCGTGAGCCGAAACGCCAGCGCATAGCCCAGAAACGCAAAGTGGCTTTCCCCTAAAAACGCGGGAACCACGCAGACAACCAGCAGCAGCAACAGCCACGGCGAGAAAAACAGGATGCTGGCCGCCAGTGTTACCGTGGTGATTACCTGCTGAACCAGCAGGCCCATCTGGCGCATCATCCCGAGGCGGTCAGTAGCCTGCACGCGCGCGCGCTCGAGCTTGTCCTGAAAGCTAGGGTCTTCGTAGCAAAAGAGATCCAGCCGGGAGGCGTGCTCCATGATTCGAATGCTGATGTGCCGGGCAAATTTATCGGAGAGCAAAGTGTCGCAGAAATCCACGATGCGATTTAAGATCGTGGCGAAGGCCGCCAAGGCAAATTCCGCCCCCACCAGCCACCAGAAATGCGGCCGCAGCGCCTCCCCATGCGCCACATGGGACACGACAGCATCGATAATCAGGCGAGTAACCGCCAAAAGCGCCAGCGGCACCATGGCCACAATCGCGCGCAGAGTCAGCTCCGCGCTGACCACCGCCGGGCTGGAATCCCAAATAATACGCAGCACCGGGGGGATATTCTTCAGCGCTTGCAAGCGCTTTCCCCAGGCATTCTGGAAATTCTCTTGAGCGGGTTCGGAGATTACGGCCACGATTGGATGGGCTTTACGTTTCAGAAACTTCGCGACGTAAAACGAGACTCATTGTACACGCCGAGCCGACGGCAGGCCACAAAACCGGGCAGCCTGATCGGTCAATCGACCGGGCAACTTGACCACATAGCTCGACGGGACTACTTCGCGAAGCTCGTAGAGTATCTAAAGATGAAGATAGTACCGGGAAGGAACCACGAAACAATACGGCCAAAGCCTTAGGCGCGAAGACGGGTAGCCAGCCCCACCGTCGAGGCAATCACAAACACGCTCACGGCCGCCATGTTGAAAAATCGCGCAAAGCCGGCCACCGCAGTCCCGGCACCAAAGACCACAGCCAGGATCGCCAGCACCGCGAGAAAACCAGCTATCTTAAAATTGACTTTATTCATGGTTCGCTCTCCCACTTCGCAATGCCTACCACTCAACATTCACATATTGCAGTTAATGGACCACTGAATCCGCGTTGCAATCATGGCACTTACGTCTTCCGATTAATTCCCACAACAGGCATTTTCTGGAGTATCCGCGTAAATCTTGCCTGCTCACGGACTTATCCCTGTCCAAACGAACGGCGCCCGCACCTTTGAACAGTTCGCAGGAACACTATCGTGCCTCTACGCACTCCCCGCCAGAAGCCTACACGGTTGCTTGTATTGTTCGTTTTGGATGCACCCGTTATACCTGTTATCGGCGTCGCGTACTGGTTCAGGACGCCGGCTAGCGAATCCCAAATAAGTACCGAAAATAGATTGGCAACCATCGCCGAAGGAGCAGCGGCAGTCATGGAAAAACCATATCCGCAGTCTGAGGAAACCGCACTCATCAACCGCGCCAAGCGTGGCAGTACTGAAGCCTTTTCGGAGTTAGTGCGCCGGCACTCCCAACAGATTTACGGCGTTTCTCTGCGCATGCTCAAGAATCACGAAGACGCCGAAGATAACGTACAAAACGTCCTATATAAGGCGTTCAATAACGTCCGGCAATTCGAAGGCAACTCGCGCTTTTCTACCTGGCTGGTGCGCATCGCCATCAACGAAGCGCTGATGAAGTTGCGGAAAACCCAGTCGGATCGCGCCGCGAAGAGCGCCGAAATCCTGCGCCCGGACAGCGACGAACCCATTATTCCCGAGGTGGAAGACAGCCGCCCGAATCCCGAGCGCGCCTATATCGCCAAGGAGCTTACGGACAAAGCTTTCTTCGGGATGCATCCATCGCTCCGCGACACTTTCATCCTGCACAAAGCGGAGGGTTGGACCAATCGCGAACTGGCTCGCGCCATGGGGATAACGGTGGAAACCGTAAAATCACGCATCTTCCGCGCGCGCGTGAGAATGCGGAACCAGCTCTTGAGCCTCTCCAAAGACCGCGCCATGGCGCTGCAAGCTTAAAGTCTTCGGCCCCTCTTAGCGCGGGCTAGCGGCAAGCAGTTCCTTTCTCGGCCCGACGACTTTTCTTGGGCTAAAAATCTCCAAGTGAACAAAAAAGGTGGGCGAAAAAGTCGCCCACCCTTTCAGTTACTACGTATTCTGTTTCAGTTTCCTGACGACGTGGCCTTCCGGCCTTTAACGTCCAGTTCGTTCACCACCTGCTTCACCTTCGGGACCGTGTTCGCCAAGCTCTCCGCCAATGTTCGCTTGGCCGGAGAATTGACCGTACCCGTCAAGGTCACCACGCCATTTTTCACATCGTACTTCACATCGTGTTCGAGCTTGTTTTGCAGCAACACCGCGTCCAGATTCTTCTCAATGCCCTTGTCCAGATCCGCATCCACTTCCTTCATCATGCTTTCGGCACCGGGCGGCCGGACTGCAATTTGGTCCGCGACGACTTGCGCACCGGCTGACGCTTTGGCGATCGCTTCCGCTTGTCCCTTGTCAGCGTCGCTGGCCACGGTTCCGCCGAGGGTGACAACGCCCTTATCGCGATCCTGGCTGACGCTAACGTCTTTCAGCCCGGCCTGATCCAATCCAGTTCGGATGTTGGAGGTCACATCTGGCGATTTCGAATCCGTGTTGCATCCGGCAATTAGCGCCACACCGGAAAATAGTGCCACCGCGGAAAACTTCGTAAATATTTTCATAATCCCTCGCTCTCCTGAATTTCCAACCGAAGCTTCGTTAAGGTTTCCCCTGAAGAAGAAGCGCGTCGCTACGCGATGCAGCTGTCCACGCAGAACAATACAGCTTGCTGCGTGAACGAATCGCATAGCCGAAACACATCTGAATAGTGAGCCCATCGATCGAAAACAAAACCTGGTCAAAACAAAACCTGGCGGCCAAGGATAGCTTCCAAAGTCGGTCAAACTGCAAAGGCCCGCTCGGGCTACCGTGTGCAGTCACTCCCTTGCGAGACATGGCCACCAGCACGCTCAATTCACCAGCGACTCTAAGCTCCGCGAAGCCAGCGCAACATCCGGCATACCCTGTAAATCCCAATGTACTGAGCATGTATGACGCGAGCATCGATTTGGCGACGCTCCTCAGCGCCGCAGGGACTTGCCGTTGGTTTCTGCGCTTCTCCTCATGGCTCGCTACCACCCCAAGGTCGGCCGGACCCCGACATTCAAAGCCCCAAGGAGCCGCCGCTCCTCGAAATCCCAGATCCCGCTCCCGGGTTTCCGGACGCTCCCGTCGTGGCATAAAACCTCGTATTGCTACGTTTAGTCCAAGAACGCTCCGATGTTTTTCCCGCACCACAAAAAAAGGGCGGCAACGCCAACGCGTCGCCGCCCGATGCTTTCCTAATCCGAAAAGTCTACTTCTTGTGTCCGTGGGTCTCGCTGATGCTCGGCACATCAATTCCCAACGCCGTCGCCAGCGCGATCTGGTGATCCTGTTCGTCCACCAGAATCTCGCGAATCACTTCGGCCATGGCAAACTCGCCTAGTTCATCGCATTCCCGCACCCGCGCCCGGTAATTCCGCACGGTCTCCATCTCGTTGTTCAAATCCGCCTTCAACATTTCCTTGTTATCTTCAGTCTGTTTCACGGGCTTGGCAGTGACCACCGGCTCTCCGCCCAGATAATCAATCTGGTTGGCGATCTTGAGCGCATGCTCCAACTCTTCGTGGGCATGCTTTTCCAGTTCGCCGGCAATATTCATGTACTCCGCGCCCTTGAGGGTCTGCGAATAAACCACATACGCGATAACGGCCTGAAATTCGCGCGCCAGATCTTCATTCAAATTGTGGATTAACTGTTCACGAGTAATCGAGGTCTTCGCTTCCTGTTTCTCATTGCTGGGTGCCATGGTGCCTCCTGAATTTTGTTTAAACTTCTAAACTTTTAGATGGGACAAACAGCGGTGACATTCCGCACCACGCCGGACAGCGTGTCATCAACACTCAGCACCAGTGCTGTCGAGCTTAATCGAGTTTCGCGGCCAGCGTATCCAGAGCCGTCTTGCTGGTCTTTAATACTTTGGAAACCGTCTGCTCGCCCTTTTCAAACGCATCCTGCACCTGATCCAGCGAGCGCTTCGCTTTGCGGCGCAAGCGGTAGGCGTGTTCTTCGGCGGTGTCGCCGATCCATTCCCGGGTATCTTCGCCAGACTGCGGAGCGAGCAACAAAGCTACCGCTGCTCCCAAACCGAGACCGGCGAGAAAACCGATCAAAACTTTTCCAGTGTTATCGTTCATTCGAACCTCCTCAGTTTTGCAAAACGCTCAATAATTCAGAATCCCGATGGGCGCGAACGCCCCCGGTGGGCTAGCAAAGAACCTGTCGCTCGCTCAGGGCTGCGCCGTTAGATGATACCCGCATACCGCCAGGCGCCCGTCAATTTGTGCCTATTTTGGGGCCATCACCGGCTGAATTTACCCGCGCACCTAGCTCGCGCGCTACCACCGGATCAATCCTGGGGCTAACGTATGAGCCTTGGTCCAGCACCACATGCAGGGCCCGCACCAGTTCCTGTTCTGCATCGGTCTTCAGCAAATATCCATTGACCCCGGCCTGAAACGCCGTGCGCACCAATTCGGACGACTCATGCAAAGTCAACAGCAGAATTTTCACATGAGGATTCGTTTTACGAATAGCGCGGGTAGCTTCAACGCCATTCAGTCCCGGCATGGAAACATCCATAACGATGGCTTCGGGGTTTAATTCGTGCGCCAGTCTGATGGCGTCATTGCCGTTGTCCGCCTCACCGCAAAGTTGCCACTCGGGGTAGGCCTTGAGAATCCCTTGGACCCCCCGCCGGATAAAAGCGTGGTCGTCCACGATCAATACTTTTGGCATGTTCACCCCAGTGCTCCCGGCCGCGCGTGGGGAACCCGCCGCCTGCGACTTCTCTCTGTTCTTCGAAGCGTCCCTGACAGACCACTCATTCGTATGTTCCGATCGATTTCTATCGTCTTTACGCTTCGATGATCTGATTCTTCACTGCGTAGCGTACCAGTTCGCTCACCGAGTGCAGCTCCAGCTTGCGCATGATGTTGGCGCGATGAGTCTCCGCGGTTTTCACGCTGATGTTCAACGCCACGGCAACTTCTTTGCTGCTCTTTCCTTCGGCCAGCAACTGGGTGATTTCCCGCTCGCGGGAGGTTAAGCGGCTACGATACTCCGTGGGCGCAGCGTTCGGAGTCGATTGTTTGCGAAATCCGTTCAGCAGCATTTCCGCGGCGCGCGGAGTAAAGAACGACCGACGATTCGATACCGCTTCAACCGCAGCAACCAGATCGCGGTCGGCGTCCGACTTCATAATGTACGCGCGCGCGCCAGTCTCCACGATGTCGTGCACAAGTTGGTCGGAAAAATGGAGCGTCAGAATGACGATCTCGGTCTTCGGCAGCGCTTTGCGAATTCTGCGTGCCGCTTCCAGCCCATTGAGGTCGGGCATACTGACGTCCATTACCAGCACGTCCGGCTTATGCTGTTCGGCCAGCGCGACAGCCTCACGGCCAGTCTTGGCTTCGGCGATAACTTCCCAACCGGCGTGCGCTGTGAGCAACTGTTTCAGCCCGCGTCGGATAATGTCGTGATCATCAGCAACAAGTATGCGTAGGTTCATACTCCCCCGTCGCTCTCCACCATACGATTCCCGGGCATCCACTCAAATACCATTTTCGATGTATTTTCGCACGCCTATTCCAACTATGCTCGGTAAATCCTTTCGTGCCTGCAAGTTCGCTCTGCGCGCGAGCCACGACCCTGTCCCCCTGCGTCTCTACAGATAACCTCTGCGGGCCGTACATGGTTGCACCGATTCCATCCATTTCGGTACTGCGGTTCAATGGCCGCAGCTAAAAGATTTGCATCAACATTCGCATCAAGGAGCGAACGAAATGATTATCACCGTCCTTCTCGTCGTACTGTTATTGATGGCCATCGGCGCATTTCCTAGCTGGAACCACAGCCGTAGCTGGGGCTACTTTCCAAGCGGCGGGCTAGGCTTGGTGGTGTTAGTGCTGCTCATCCTACTTCTCCTCGGGCGAGTGTAGCCACGAATCGGGTTCTCGAATGGCTCGCTGGGCGCGGAACTGCCGGGCCTCGCGAGCCTCTTCTCGTTTTCCCTACACATGCACGGAAGCGGCGAGCCTCTCGGTTTGGCTGTTTTTGTTTGTTCCAATAACGACTTCAAGCAATCGCGCATCGTACTATCAGCAAGCCTGTGTATGATTTGGAATACCGCGATGGAGACCTCCAGCCCCGCAAATGCTCGATAAACAAACCTCCCTGAATGAAACTCGCGCTTTTGTCGCCAAAAGCTGGGACACCCTCACGCGGACGCTGACCCGCAGCGAAACCTACGGCGATCCCAAGACCGACGACGAACCCATCCTGTATCTCCCCAAAGAAGTCCCTGAGCCGGACGCCATCAAGGATCTGCAGCTCCGGTGCCGTATCGACGTGCGCCGCCTGCCAGAATTAGTGGCCATCCCCGGCGACGTCGATCTGAATAAAATTGAGAACGAGGGGCTCCTGTATCTTGAGCATCCGTACGTGGTTCCCGGCGGCCAATTCAACGAAATGTATGGATGGGACAGCTACTTTATTATTCTGGGCTTGCTGCGCGACCAGCGCTGCACACTCGCCAAAGGTATGGTCGAGAATTTCTTTTTTGAACTGGATCACTACGGGAGCATCCTCAACGCCAATCGCACCTACTACCTCACTCGTTCGCAGCCGCCGTTCCTGACATCCATGGTTCTCGCGCTTTTCAAAGACGAATCCCATTGCGCGCCGGACTTGGGCTGGCTCGAACGCGGTTACGCCTACTCCGTCCGCGACTATACGCAGTGGACCAACGAACCACACCTCGCCGGGGACACCGGGCTCTCCCGCTATTTCGATCACGGCGACGGTCCCGTTCCGGAAATCATGGGCAATCCCAATAATTATTACCGCGCGATCGCCAACTTTTTCCTGCGGCACAACGGGCAGGACGCTAACCAACTTATTCGAATCGCAGGTGACACTCCAAAATCCGAGATCACCGGACCCATCTTCCCCTTCTTCGGCGACGCCCGCGTTGTTGGCGATGCCCATAAAGAAGAACCCGGAGAAGTCCACCATCTTGCGCTGACCGCCGATTTCTACAAGGGCGATCGCAGTATGCGCGAATCCGGCTTTGACGTCTCTTTCCGCTTTGGCAGCTTCAGCGGCCAGACCCATCATTTCGCTCCGGTCTGCCTCAATTCCCTGCTGCACAAAACCGAAACCGATCTGGCCGAGATCAGCGAGATCCTGGGCAAGACCGAACAGGCCGCGCATTGGAAAGCCAAAGCGGCAGCCCGCGCGCTATTAATGACGAAATATCTGTGGAACGCCGAGCGCGGACTCTATTTCGATTACAACGCCGTGACCAAGACGCCCTCCACATACGAATACGCCGCCACCTTCTACCCGCTGTGGGTGGGCGCCGCGACCAAAGAACAAGCCGCCGCGGTTGCGAAAAATCTTTCAGTCTTTGAGCATCCCGGGGGAATCGCGATGAGTACCCGCGAATCCGAGGCCCAGTGGGACTTCCCCTACGGCTGGGCTCCCATCCAGCTGCTGGCCGTGGAAGGGCTCCGCCGTTACGGTTACACCCTGGAAGCCAACCGCATCGCCGAGAATTTCGTCACGATGGTCGCCCAGAACTACGAAAAAGATCACACCATCCGCGAGAAATACAACGTAGTAACCCGCAGCTCCGCCACCCGGATCCGCGTAGGCTACAGCAACAATGAAATCGGCTTCGGCTGGACCAACGGCGTGTACAGCGAGCTGCTGGCGCAACTCCAATCCCCGCAATAATTCATTGCCAAACGGGCCCAGCGCCGCGGGCTGTGTCAGCTGCGGGAGTTGCGCTTCAAATGGCGAGGGCGTCTGGCTAACAACCAATCGCGGCAGGTGCAGATAAGATGAATCGATGAGCTAGGCGGACGGATTGTGAAGCAGGCAAAAAAATGGGGGCGCCCCGGTTTTACCCGTGCCGCCCCCGATTCGATTGACTCGCGAAGTTCTCGCTTCCCGCTTTCACTCAGGGAACAGGTGGTTTGGTTTTACCCTGGCCGCCCGCTGTAAGTTGTTTCGTGAAGCCCTACTTCTTGGTTCAGCTCACGATTACGATTTCGGTTTTACCCTCGTCGCATCTCTTGAACGCACCGCAAAGTTCTTTTGCTTCCGCCTCATCCGCCGATAACCCGGTTTTACCCTGGCCGCCGTGGACTCCGCTGCGAAGCTCGCAATTCAATTCATTCGAGGGACTCGGTTTTACCCAAGCCGCCTCTTAGCATTGAACTGCGAGGTTGCCACTTCTGTTTCAACTCGAACTGACTAGCTCGGTGTTACCCTTGCCGCCATCTCTGAATTGACTCGCGAAGTTTGCTTCTCGATCAATCTGTGCGGATAGTACGAGCAGCGCGAAAAGTGCGCAAGCGATATTTCATCCGGACGGTGTGGAAATCTGTGCATGCCTGTGCAAGAAATTTCAATGTCAGTTTGCCGGACGCCGAACTGGAAAGGCCCCCACAATGACACTATTCGCACTGATCTGAGCTGCTGCAGATTTCGTGCGAAAATTAGGAAGGCAGGGTTGAGCGGATAGTTTCTGCTGACGTGTCGCAATTTAATTGTGCAGAATTTTCTATTCGATAGTGAACCTGGCCGCGAGGCGCGGAATATTGGCAATGTATCCATCTTGGCGAAACACGATGCGGTGGTCGATCCTGATCGTTCTGTTCGTGTGCTTCGCGCAGATCGCTGTTTCCGCCCACGCTCAAGAACCATCTGAGAAAGCACAGTCCGGCCAAGAACAATCTGTCGTTCACGTGGACGTAAAGCTGGTCCTAATGGACGCCACGGTGAAGACGAAGAACGGGCAGATCATGTCCGAGTTAAAGAAGGACGACTTTGAGATTCGCGAAGATGGTGTCTCGCAGAAAGTCGATGTCTTTAGTCGCGACGAAATACCGCTAAATGTTGCACTGGTCTTGGATTTGAGCGACTCGATTGGGCCATTCCTGGGCCCGTTGCGTGAAGCCGCCGCCACAGCTCTTGGGGCTCTCAAGCCCGAAGATCAGGTGGCGCTGTTCACCTTTTCCACCGAGGCCGAAATGCGCGTTCCCTTCACCGACGATAAAGCGGAGATTGCCCGGCAGATCGGCACGTTCCATGTTGGCGGCGCTACTAACATCAATGACGGCATCTTCGTGGCCGCCAAATATTTTCTCGGAGTGCCGCCCAACGGCCGCCGCGTGATTATTTTGATCAGCGATGATGTTGGCACCGACGCGGGGGGCCAAGGAACCAGCGACATCATCACGGAAACCATCGCCGCCGATGTGGTTCTATATAATTTAAAGATCCCGGGCTATAACCCGTCAGGAACATTGTTCGCCGCGGGCATGATTCCCGGGCTGGTGAACATCCGGAAAGTTACGGAGCAAACTGGCGGAGAAATTTTCGACGTGCAAAACGTGGCCAACCTGAATGCCGTATTCCGCGCATTGATCGAACGGATCAAGACCCGCTACGCGCTCGGCTATTACACCCAGGCGACCGCCGCTTCGGGTAAACCGCACAAGCTGGACATTCGCCTGGTCCCCTCGTTCGGAAAAAAGGGGCGCGATTACACAGTCTTGGCCAAGAGCGCATATTACGTTCATTGAGGTACGCGGCTGGGCGACATCAGCGCATATGGCGTCGAGGCCGCACGCTCTGCAGATTCGTTTCGGTCTCTTCTATTGAAAATGGTCGCGCCGCCCTTGCTTATCGCGGCGGCGCGTTCTTCACGTACTTATCGAACCAGCGCAGCATCTCGTAAATAAGCTGTTCGTTGGACTCCAATGCGGCGTACCAATGCGGCTCGTGCGGAAGCATTACCAGCCGAGCGGTGCCCCCGTTGCCGCGAATCGCTTCGTAAAGTTTGATCCCTTGCAGCGGCGTAGTGCCAGGATTCGCGTCTTCCGCGCCGTGCACGATGAGCAGCGGCGTCTTCAATTTATTGGCCACGAAAAATGGCGAGACTTTCAGATATACGTCCGGGGCTTCCCAAACCGAGCGCCGCTCGTTCTGGAAGCCGAACGGCGTAAGCGTTTTGTTATAGGAGCCGCTGGTAGCGACGCCGGCTCGGAACAAATCCGAATGGGCCACCAGATTCGCGGTCATCAATGCGCCGTGGCTGTGTCCGGTGACCCCGATGCGCTCGGGATCGGCAACGCCCAGGCGCACCGCTTCATCGACCGCAGCTTTGGCGTCGGCCACCAGCTGTTCCAGATACGTGTCGTACGCTTTCTTGGGATCTCCCACGATCGGGAACGAAGCGTTGTCAATAATCGCGTAGCCCGCCAATAGCAGCAGCCGATATTGCCGCAGTCGCGTGAAAGTCTCTTGCGAACCCGAAACCTGCCCGGCTTTGGAAGCGTCCGCATAGTCGAGAGGGTACGCATAAAGAATCGTGGGAACGCGCGTGCCTTCTTTGTAACCCGGCGGCGTATAAAGCGTGAAAGACAGGTCCAGCCCATCGGCCCGCTTGTACTTGACCAACTGCTTCTTGATCGCCCGCACTTCCGGCGTCGGATCGGTGAGGTGGGTTATCGCGACGCTGGTTGACGTAAACGCCGATTCCCCGGGGCCCGGGGTCACGGGTTTTCCCAGCGTTCGCAAAAACGCATTCGGGGGATCGCTTGGCGATTGATGCCAGGTGATGAAGGTGCGTGCGTCGGACCCGCTAAAGGAAAGAAATTGCTCGTAAGACGTCTTGTCGCTGCGAAACAGCCGTTCAGATTTCAACGTATTCAGGTCCAGGCGATCGAGGAACGGCCGGTCCCCGTCCGGTGAAGAACCGATTCCCGCAAGATAAATCGCAGTACCGTCCTGGCGGATCACCCAGTATCCGTTCCCCAGCTGGCGTCTCACCGGCCTCCCGGGATTCGCGTACTTCTCGTCTACGGAAAGATCCCAAAGCACGCGAGGCTTTTGCTGCAAATTATCGACGTCGATGATCGAACTCCGCCTCCAGTGCCGGTTGTCATCGTACTCGTTCAAAAGCGCGAAGCTGGGTTGCTCGCCCCAGGAAAAGCCGTCATAACGTTGTTCGGTGCGCGCGATTTCCACGGCGGCCGAGGTGAACGGCGCCTTCAGCAGCAGAATTTTGTCGCGGGCCGGAACCGTGACATTCCAGTCGCCGCCATCCAACGCTTCCGCCCAAACCAGTGTGGCCGGCTCGGTGGCTCGCCAGGAAAAATCACGGGGACCAACCGGCACTCCTCCGATGGGCACGCGATCCGTCAACGGAATCGACGCGGTGGTGTGCGGAATAACGTGGGAGCGATCCGCTATATCCCAGACTTCGACCTCTCGCGGGAAGCGATCAGCCGTGGTGACGTAGGAGTACGGCTTATGAATTGCCGTAACCAGAATGTGCTGGCCATCCGGCGCGGGATCGAGTGACTCGTAATTCCCCGGCTTGCCGATGAGAGTGATCGCCGAACTACTCTGCGAATTGTTCTGCGAAGCGCTGGTATCGACCAGCGCCAGCTGCGCCGCCGCGAAGTAATCAAACAGATCCTCGTCGTGCTTGTTGGTCAGCGTGTCGCGGTTTTCATACGTGCTGCTCTGTCCTTTTTCACCGCCAGTCTCCTGAATGCTCGGGCCATTCGGCACCGTGGGTTCTGCGGGCGGAGCGCCCATACCCGCGGGCACCAGCTTGACCAATAGCGTTTTCTGGTCCGGCATCCATTGCAGTTCGTCGTTGAAAATTGGATTGAGGCGCACCCCGCCCACTTGATGTATTTCGCCGGTCTTGCCATCGCCGATCCACAGCTCCACGCTCTCGGTAGCGATGTTCGCAAACGCAAATCGCTTCCCGTCCGCGGACCAAACGGGATCGCCAGGACACGCCCCAGCCGGAAGCGCGACATGGACCTGTGCACCGTCGGCCACGCGCACCAGGTCAAAGCTCCGAGCGCAAGGGGTGATGCCGTAGCCGCCCGGAGTGTCGTGCTTGCTGTGATTCTTGGGCTCTACGCGCACCCCGGCAAGTCGCAAGAAAGGAGTCGCCACGCGAGATATCGACGGATAGTCTTGCCGGGACACCAAGAGAATCGTGTCGTGCGTCGGGTTAACATCCGGCACCGGTGGCGAAGGCGCGAGCATCACGTCCAGAAGGTTTTTCGGTGGTTGGTCATACCCTGATGCGCTATCGCTCGCAGCCGCCGATGAACCGGGCGCATTTGCCGGAGACGGGTTTGATTGCGCGGCGATCGGCACAGCTGTCGCGCACGTAACGAGCACCCCGATCAAGAGATCGTTCAACGCTTTCCGGACTGCCATAGGGTCTCCTCCGCGCGAGTCTACCGCGAGTAAACAATTTAGCCGCATGCTCTCTTGGACTTCAAGGACGGCAGCATCGTACACCCGTCCGAAAGGGACGCAATGCCTTTCGCCCGCAAATCCGACGGAAATACTCGCCTGTGACTGATAGCTCGAGTGAACCCAGTCTCAACTAGACTTCCCCGGATGCAGCGAGATTCGCAAGTTGCTCGCGCGTCCGGAGCGGGAAATCTCGAAAACGACAACCTTGCTCTGAAATCCAGGACTCATGAACAGGGCCGTGTAGATTCCATCACCGAGATCTGCGGAGAAATTCCCGGCGGCGCTGGTTATAACTCTCACCGAGTGCGCATCATCCCGGACGCGCGCTCCTTTAGGAAAAATCTGGACGACGGCTCCGGAGACCCCAATACCCGTGGGTTCGACGACCACGCCCTTGAATTCCTGAATAATTTCGCTGGGAGCATTGTTCTCGGAGCCCGCCAGCATTTGCTCCAGCGTTAGGGAGTTGGGCGGAAGGATCTTGAGCGTCAGGGAAAATGAGCTGGTCTGCTTCCCTTTCCTTGCAGCGATCTCCAGGCAAATAGATCCGCCGAAATTTTCTGGCGCAGCTGCGGTAACTAGATATTTTGCCGGTACCAGGTGTGGCAGAACGGCTAGCCCCGTGTCGTCTATCGATACCGCCTGGATCAACTGATTCTCCAGGGTGGTGACAATCAGCCGAACATCCTTCGCTGCCATCCCGTTTAAATCAATCCTGATGCGCGCTCCCTGAGACGAAGGCTGGCAATCAAGAACCTCCACGACGGACGTACGCGCGGCCGAGACTTCTGCCGAAACAAGAAAGACCGCCGCCAGCACTGCAGCAGCGAACCAACAGCCCAGGCTCCTTCGAATCAACATTTGCATTTGTACCCGCTCATGCTCAGGGAAACCTTGGATCCGATTACCAGTCGAGATGCATGCTGCTTGGCGAAAAGTTGCCTTCCGGTCAGCCTCCGCGGCTGCGAGCCGAATGTATATTCAGCGCCGCTACGCGGCTACCGGAAACTTCCATAAACGCCCGATTGCGAGATTCATTGACCGCTGGCGCGGGCTTAGCTACACTGCTTTTGTACTTGGTAGAGGTGCGGACGCCATGAGTAGCGCAGTTCGACAATCCGATTCGCTTCGGAGTTCTGCGCAAAAGGGGTTTGTCTGTTGTTGTTGTCCGCCGAAGTCGCAGCGATAGCTGAAATCGCCGCTTCTGGGGTTCGGGCTTAAGAGCCTGTCCACTGTCATCCCAACGTTGCCCGCCTTGCGGGATGGACGTTTCGGGATGGAGCGCTATCGAGAGGCAGCAGCCGCGTGGTGTTTTCGCGCGTCCTCCCTTTCTTTCCGCTTCCAAGAAAACTTTTGCGAGTTTCGGTTAAGGCTTAATGAAAGTTTTTGCACGCACGCGCGCGTTAATCGATCTGGATTCGACCACCGGGCGAGAAGCTCCAGTGGCCGACCATCTCTTCGGGCATTTGCGCGACCTGGCAACGGAGCGCAACGGCAAGATCGAGCGCATGTTTGCCGCCCAACATCGCGACAATATTCTGATTACCTTTGGCAATCCGGTGGTGACCCTTTCCACCCACATGGATACCGTTCCGCCCTTCTTCCCGTCTCGCGAGAATGAGACGCACATCTACGGACGCGGCGCGTGTGACGCCAAAGGCATCATCGCCGCGATGATTTCGGCGGCGGAAACTCTGCTCGGCGAAAACATCCGCAACTTCGCGCTCCTTTTTGTAGTGGGAGAAGAACGCGATTCCGCCGGCGCTCGCGCTGCCGCCGGAGCGCCGCGCGGCTCAAAATATTTGATCAATGGCGAACCGACGGAAAATCTTCTAGCTCTTGGCTCGAAAGGTGCACTGCGCTACGAATTGAGCGCGCGCGGAAAATTGGCGCACTCGGCGTACCCGGAACTGGGACACTCCGCGATTCATGCCCTGCTGGAAACGCTGCACGACATTCGCGATGTTCCCTTGCCGCACGACGCGATCCTGGGCCAGGCCACGTTGAACGTCGGTACCATCTCCGGCGGTCGCGCGCCAAACGTTGTCGCTGACGAAGCGCGCGCCGAGATCATGTTCCGCACCGTCGGCGATCCCACATCGATCCGCGAAATGGTGCAACGCCTGGCCGCGGGTCGAGTGGAAGCCCGCGAAGTGCACTACAGCAAAGCTGTGCATATGAAAGCGCTCGAAGGTCTTCACACCACGGTCGTCGCCTTCGCAACGGACATTCCCGTGTTCGACGGCTCGTGGGGTCAGCCATTCCTCATCGGTCCCGGCAGCATCCATGTGGCGCACACCGCTGACGAGCACATCGCCAAGAAAGATTTGCTGGACGCCGTAAATATTTACGCGCAAATGGTCCGCCAACTTCTGACTACCGGAGTCGCGTCATGAGCACCGCGCTGGCAATCGTCGGCTACGGAAAAATGGGCAGCTGCTCGAACAGCTCGCACCCGGCTACGGCTTCGACGGTGCGGGCGAAATTCACCTCCACAAATATTCAGGAACTCTCGCGCGAAACATTAAATGGCGCGCACAGCGGCTATCGAATTCACCACACCCGGCGCGGCTCCGGGCAATCTCAGTAATCTGGCGGCGCTGGGCGTCAACACCGTGTGTGGCACCACCGGCTGGCTGGCGAGACTTCCGGAAGTTCGCGCGGCGGTGGATGCCGCCAACACCGGCTTGGTCTGGAGCGCGAATTTCTCTGTAGGCGTTAACGTCTTCCTGCGAACCGTGGCCCACGCGGCCTCCGCGTTCGCCAAACATCCCGACTACGAAGCCTGGGGATGGGAAATTCACCACTCCGCCAAAAAAGATGCACCCAGCGGAACACTAAACGCCTTGGCGCAGGAAATTCGCAACAGTGGGTACACCAGCACGCTGACGCTTTCTTCCAATCGCGCCGGAGCTCATCCCGGTACGCATGAAATTGGTTTTGATTCCGCTGCCGACACCATCACCCTGCGCCACACCGCGCGCAGCCGCGAAGGTTTCGCGCGCGGCGCATTGCGTGCCGCGCAATGGCTCGCCGGCAAACGCGGGGTGCACGAGTTTCGCGAAATTTTGGACGACTTGCGCTGACCGGAACATTTTGGCCACCGAGTCGTGCAAGAAACAGAAGCAAGGACGCAGCAGAAAGAAAAATAGAAGGAGATAGAAAATGTTCACCGGCACAGGCACCGCGCTTGTAACTCCGTTCCGGCGAGACGGCTCGCTGGACGAATCCACGTTGCGCACTTTGGTCCAGCGCCAGATCCACGCGGGAGTCGATTTCCTGGTTCCCTGCGGCACTACCGGCGAGAGTCCCACGCTCACCCACGCGGAACATCTGCGCGTGGTGGAAATCACCGTGGAAGAAGCTCGCGGAAATGTGCCAGTGCTCGCTGGCGCCGGCGGCTACAACACAGTCGAAGTCATCGCGCTAGCCCGCGAACTGGCTGCCGTCGGCGCGGACGGCTTCCTCAGCGTCACGCCGTACTACAACAAGCCTACGCAAGAGGGTTTGTATCAACATTTCAAGGCCATCGCGGATTCCACCTCCCTGCCCATCATTTTGTACAGCGTGCAAGGCCGCACAGGCGTCAACATCGAGCCCGCCACCGTGGCCCGCCTGGCGCGCATTCCGAACATCATCGGCATCAAGGAAGCCTCCGGAAATACTTCCCAGATGGCGGTGATCCTCAATCAGGTTCCGGATGATTTCACCGTACTCTCCGGCGACGACGCCATCACGCTTCCGCTGATCGCCTTGGGCGGCCGCGGGGTGATCTCGGTAGTCTCCAACGAAATTCCTGCGGAAATGTCGCAGCTGGTCAGCCTGGCGCTAGCCGGGCGCTTCGTGGAAGCTCGCGAGATTCACCGCCGTTATCACCCGTTAATGGAAATTAATTTTGTGGAATCGAATCCCGGGCCGGTCAAAGCAGCGATGGCGGAAATGTCCTTGCTGGAGCCGGCGTGGCGGCTGCCGCTGGTCGCTCCGCAGCCAGCAAGTCTGGCGCGTATTCGGGCAGTGCTGGAGTCACTGGGCCTGCTCGAAAATTCCGAAGCCGAATGTGCACCCATACCCCGAATCAGTTTCGAGAGAACTAAAGTTGCGCACGCAAATTGAAGCGTTGTTCGATTCCCCACCAGCGCGCTATGCGGAAGAACATTTCGCGCTCTTCCAGAAATTCAAAAACGCCTTAAATCGCGGCGAAATCCGCGCGGCCGTTCCCGCTGAGTCCTCGCCCGGCGGTTGGCGTGCCGAGCCATGGATCAAAAAAGGCCTGCTGCTCGGCTTCCGCATGGGCCAAATCGAAAATATGTCGGTTGACACGAAGAAACAGCCGTTCTTCGACAAATCCACTTATCCGCCCCGCGAGATCGACGCCGCCGACGGCATCCGCATCGTTCCTGGCGGCTCCAGCATTCGCGACGCCACCTACATCGCCCGAGGCGTAATCTGCATGCCACCCATGTTCGTCAACGTGGGCGCTTACGTAGACGAAAACACCATGATCGATTCCCACGCGCTGATCGGCTCCTGCGCGCAAATCGGCAAGAACTGCCACATCTCCGCGGCCTCGCAAATTGGCGGAGTCCTTGAACCCGTGGGCGTACTTCCCGTAGTCATCGAAGACGAAGTAATGGTCGGCGGCAACTCCGGAGTCTATGAAGGGACCATCGTAAAGAAGCGCGCCGTACTCGGCACCGGCACAATTCTCAATCGCTCGATACCCGTTTACGATCTAGTGCGCGACGAAATCTACACCGCGACGGACGATAGTCCTCTGATCATTCCCGAATCTGCGATTGTAGTCCCCGGCTCGCGTGCGGCAACACACCCCAACGCCGCGAAGTGGCGCCTGAATTTACAATGCGCGGTAATCGTAAAATATCGCGACGCAAAAACTGACGCCCGCGTAACACTGGAAGATATTTTGCGCTGAAGTTCCGGTTTTTTACTTCCGCGCCCAAAGACGGAGGCGTCAGCGCGGTTCAAAAACATAAACGATCGGCTGGCAGATAAGGTGTTTGAGAGTAGAATGAGCGCGGCTCCAGCCAAGTGCATCCTCGCTACTTGACCCATTCTGGCGAGACGCAAATTAAGAGCCACACGCGATAGCGGAGGTATTTGATGGCTACAGCAAACCCCACGGAAGGTCTTCGTGGATCCGGAACACTCATCAAGAAGGCCAGCGGATGGTTTATTGCCATCGGAGTCGTCTTCATCATTCTTGGACTACTGGCCATCGCCGAGCCTTTGGTTGCGGGCCTGGCGATAACTTTTCTAGTCGGCTGGCTGCTAATCATTGGCGGCATAGCTCCATTTCGTGGCGGCCTTCGGCGGCGGCGGTGCGTGGCGAGTGATCACCCAGGTGTTGATCGGAATTGTTTACCTCGCAGGCGGCGTCTATTTTGTGCGGAATCCCGTGCTCGGGCTGGGAACTCTCACGCTGCTGCTGGCGGGGATTGTGCTGCTGGAAGCGGTCTTCGAAATCGTGGCCTATTTCCGCGCCCGCGAAAAAGGCGGCTCCAGCTGGCTCTTGTTCAACGCCATCATCACGCTATTGGTCGGCGGGCTGATCTGGTTCCACTGGCCATCCAGCTCCGTGTGGGCTATTGGCACGCTCGTGGGCGTAAACCTGCTGATGACCGGCATCTCGCGCCTGATGCTCGGCGTGGCCGCGCGAAAATTCTCCGGCACCGCCGCGGCATAATGCACGGTGTCGGCCGGCCTTCTTTCCCGGTCCATACAAGAACTCTTACAGGAACTCACACAAGAACGAATAATAATACTTCTAGCGCGGCTCGCCGGTCAGCCACGAATCGATCGGCAGGAGCCACACGTTGGAATTACTGTTGTCCCAGCTCTCCAGACGCTTCAGATCCGCAACAGCCTGTTCATGCGTGCGCGGAAATTTCACCGGCACTCCTCGATCGCTGCTGAAATAAATTGTCCGGTGATCCGGCCCCAAATGCGGATCGTCATCAACACTGTTTCCCGCGCCGGTGTCTCCCGCATAGCGAATCGCCGCCACTTCGCCCCAATTCGCGCCTTTTCGTCGCACAATAAATAGATGATCTTTTGCATCCTCTTTGCGCCGGCCCGAGCTGCAGAAAACCAAGAACGAACCATCTGGCGCGATCTCTGGATCCACATCGGAGCTTTCTCCGTCGCTGAAAGACAATGGTTGCGCTTGCTGATATTCCCCGTTTTTCTTTTGCGAAGAAAATAATCGTTTGCGTCCCTTTTCGTCGATCACCACGAAGTAGATCGTTCCGTCCAAAGACATGCTGGGTTTCCAGATCGACGGCCCAATATTTACAGTCTCCGGCAGCGGCTTAGGCTGGCCCCACCCCGTCCCCTCCCGATTCGCGCGATATAGATTTGCCGCCATGATTTTTTTCGGCGATCCGTCAGGATTAGTACCGACAACTTTAGGCCGCAGAGAAACAAACACCACGCAGGAACCATCCGGGGCCATTCCCGGGGACGAATCCGACCACTCTCCCGAAAATGGCGCAACTTCCGGCTCGGACCACACGCCATTAACGCGATGAGACTCCAGTATCACGCCCCAGCCCGCGGTGCTGCGCGTGAAAAATAAAGTATCCCCATCCGGAGAAAATGTCGGCGAACCATCATTCGCCGGACCAGAAATTACGCCCGGAGCAAACAGCTCCGGTGAAATCTCGTTCGCACTCGCAGGCGGAGTGGACTGACCCGCGCTTGCCCAAGTCGCATGCGCGCGCAACATCCCCGCCAGGCTCACAATAAGCACCACCAACCAGCGTTTCTTCCCCACCGCAGCGACCTCCACGGAAATCTACAGCCAGTAGCAAACAACTTTGCGAGTTTGGACTCCGTCTAACAATAAAGGTGAGCGAACACGCAGCGGAGCGAACGGACTAAGAAAGAATTATTTGTGGGGATCGCCTGCACATGGACGCGCAAGGCTACAAACTCTGGATATCGAATATCAAACCATTACTCGCAAGCCGTTTGGGTCGTCCCGCAGCAGATCCACCGTCGGTAAGAGTAGCTTCTCAGGCAGACTACCAGGTTCCAATACGCACTACAGCCTGCGTGGAAATTTTCAGCCCTTGTTGCGGCCGGATCGGTCCCACATCATCCATCCACGAACGCGTGTACTCCACGTTGATCACTCGCCACGCGAAGGGCCGCGTCACCACTACGTCCACTCCGCCCCCCACCGCGATGCTCGGCCCGTTCTGCGCATTCTCATTTTCATAATCGCTGCGCGTGGCAAAATGCGGTATCGTTCCGGCGCCGTCATTCCACTCCAGCCGCAACTTCTCGCGCAAAGCCTCGTCAACGTCCGTCAGCGTCACTTTTCTGCCGCCGAACATGAATTGCCCGAATGGAGAAATTTTGTGCGCCGCCCACGGCGTCACCCGGAATCCGCCTCCATAGAAAAGTGAATCGGCGCTCACGTTGTACGGCGATTGATGCAAAACCGTGCAGCCGCTGACTTCGGTGATCACTTGCAGCCCGGGGCTTACCCGTGCCGCTCCAGTGCCCCCGCCGCCCACGCACGATCCGCCGCCCAAAAACGTTTCGTAATAGGGAAACGCCGTCAATTCAACCGGAGCTTCCTTCGGATACGTGTGGGTGAACTCCACTCCCGCCGGCTTCCAGGAGTCTTTTACAACCACAAATGGTTTTTCGCCGCCATCTCTATAATCCGCGAGCAACTGTTTTCGCTCGATGTAGTTGTCCCCAAACAGACCAATCCGCGTATCGCGCGCCCACGGCACCTTAAATGCCATGCTATTTGCCACCGTGCGTCCAGGATTAAGAAACGTGCGCGCCAGCATGATCACCGCGCGATTCGTGGTCTGATTCTCCAGCCGCATGATCACATAACGATCGGCCACATCCTCCGCGATCATTGTCACGAATCCCAGCGTCGGCGTATCCACCAGCGTAATAAATCCCGGTGGCGCATGCAGCATCACGTTCGCAATCGAAGCTTCGCTGACCGGACCAATCTTCCACTGCGTGTGCCACACTGCTCCAAACGCCATCGATCGCAGCAGGCTTACCCAATACTCCCGCCCGTCGCCCCACTGCACCAGTTTGTACTTCGGGTCGTTCTGTCTCTCGATAAATCCGAACGCCGATCCCTCGATCGGATGCCCGGCGTACGGCGCCATGAACTTATCGCCATCCGTCCAGCCGTGCAGCGCCTCCACAGACTCGGTGTAATGCGTGAACCAGTGTCCGTTCAGCGCATCCCGCGTGCTGGTCTGTGACGCCAGGTCGAACCCGTGCATGATTCCGGTGTATAGCAGGGACTCACCAGTCGCCGGCAACCAGCGAAAACGCATCGATTTATCCTTGCTTTTCTGCTGCTGCGGTTTGATTCCCCCGTCCGGGTCTGCTGAAGTCCCAGGAGCGTGATCCGTCGGTGTGTCTTCGCTTGAACTCTTGGCCTCCGGCGCGGACACCAAAGGCACGAAAGGTGTCACCGGTTCGCCAACGGGCGCGACTAATTCCGGCGCGCTAAAAAAGTCCAGCGGCACAATGTACTCATCGTATTCGTCGGCGGGATCAACTGCTACGTTCAGGGATTCTTGCGCACTTACAGTGAATCGGGGCGACCACAAACTGAAGAAAAGCAGAATACCTGCTATCCGTAGACTCGCCGTTACTACGCTTGCGCATCTTTCGCGACACGGGCCTGACATTTCTTTCCCTCGTAGTAATTTCCTGGCCAACTCATTGGCAATTCGCCATTAGTGTTCGGCCGGGGGCGGATATTCATCACCCTCCGTAGCGCTGCGCTCCAAACATATTCGCGCAGCAGGGACGCCTTATCAGAATCAAGTATTAGTAGGAATATCAAACTACGCAGGGAATAGCCAGACAATCCTGACGATAAAAATCCGTTCGCTAGCGGAGCAAATTGTCAAACGTCAATCAGTCACGATTCATGCTTACCAAGCCGCGCTTGACTTACCATGTCCCGATGCGCACTACCGCCTGGGTGGAAATCTTGATCCCCTGTTGCGGATGAATTTGTCCGATATCATTCATCCAGGAGTGTGTGTACTCCACATCAATTACCCGCCAGGCGAACGGCCGCGTAACCACTACGTCCATCCCGCCACCCACCGCAATACTTGGTCCATTCTGCGAGTTTTCCACTTCATACGCGCTGCGCATCGGAAAATGCGGAAGCGTTCCGTTGCCATCGTTCCATCCCTCGCGCAAAGTCTCCCGCAACTCGTCGTCTACGATCGTCGTCGTCACTTTTCTTCCCCCAAACATAAATTGCGCAAAGGGAGAAAAACGGTGGGCCGCCAGCGGTGTCCAGCGAAATCCTCCGCCGTAGAACAGCGAATCCGCGCTGATGTTTTCCGCCGCTTGATGCATAATCGTGCAGCCGCTTACCTCGGTGATCACCTGCAACTTCGGACTCACCCGTGCGGCCCCGGTTCCCCCGCCCCCCACGCAAGAGCCGCCCCCCAGGAACGATTCGTAATACGGAAACGCGGTCAGCTCGATCGGAGCTTCCTTCGGATACGTGTGCGTGAATTCCACGCCCGCGGGCATCCATGCGTTCTTCACAAATTGAAACGGCTTCTCTCCTCCGGCCCTATATTCCGCCAGCAGTTCCTTGCGCAGTTCGTAATTGTCTCCGAATAGATTCAATCGCGTGTCCCGCACCCACGGCGCGCGAAAGGCCATCATGTTGGCAAAAGTACGTCCGGGATTGAGGAACGATCGCGCCAGAATGATCACCGCGCGATTCGCCGTGCGATTCTCCAGCCCCATAATCACGTAGCGATCCGCTACGTCTTCCGCCAGCATCGTGCAAAATCCCAACGTCGGGGTATCCACCAGCGTGATAAATCCAGGCGGGGCGTGCAGCATTACGTTGGCGATCGAGGCTTCGCTGATCGGGCCGATCTTCCACTGTGTGTGCCACACCGCCGAGTACGCCATCGAGCGCAGCAAACTTACCCAGTATTCCCGGCCGTCTCCCCACTGCACCAGCCGGTACTTCGGATCATTCTGCCGTTCTATGAACCCGAAAACCGATCCTTCAATCGGGTGCCCCGCATACGGCGCCATGAATTTATCGCCATCTCCCCACCCGTGCAGCTCCGAGACCGAATCGATGTAGTGCGTGAACCAGTGCCCATTCAGCGCATCCCGCGTCCCGGCTTGTGACGCGATGTCGAACGTATGCATGATTCCCGTATACAAAAGCGATTCGCCCAACGCCGGCCACCAGCGGAAGCGCAAATCTCTGTCGCGGTCTTTGCCGGACCCGGGCGTAATGCTGCTGTCCGCATTGTTCCCCGCGGGACTGCTTTTAGGACTTTCGTTTAAGGGAAATTTCGCGATCGGAGCCGAAATCAAGGGCGGCACACTCCCGGCAGGCGCATACGGCGTAAGCGGCGGAAAAGGAGTTGTCAGTGGTGCAAAGGAATCCGGATCGCCGAAAAATCCCGACGGTCCATGAGACTTATCCAGCAGATCCATCGCCGCATCCGGAGAATCCTGCGCCTTGGCGGCGTTTCCTGGCAGCCATGAGGAGACCAACAACAGAAGAGGTAATAACCGCAGACTGAATTTAACGGCGGTTGCGCTTCCCAAGCGAGACGAGCCTAACATTACGTTCCTCGAAATTAATCTCTATCCGTCTCCGTCGCAGTATCGGAGATCAGCCGCCGCAAACTATTTCTCGTCCCCGCAGGGACAGGCGCTCAACAGTATCTTTCGGGGCGGCGCGCCTTATGAAAATAACGTACTGGTAGAAATAACAAACGACGGAAGAAATTGCTACCAATATCCTCACAGAAAATAAGGATTTCTAGATTTTCTCACTGTGCTATAGGTCACCGAACATGACGGATGAATTCGTAAAATCCGTGACACCGCAAACGCGTGTCAGTACCGAGCCTTATCCGTCTTCAGTGCCCACGCGTGAAAAACTCTGACTCCTTCTTGATGCAACAGCTGCTCCATTGGAATATTCCGTCCCGCGTGGTGTTGCGCGATCTCCTCATAAATGAATGCATCATCGAATCCCGCGGCAGCTGCATCCTCGGCGGTTGCCGCGAAATAAACGCACGCGGGCCGTGCCCAGTAAATTGCACCCAGACACATCGGGCAAGGTTCGCAGCTGGCGTACAGCTCGCAGCCCGTCAGCTGAAAACTTCCCAATACTTGGCACGCCGCGCGAATCGCCACCACTTCCGCATGAGCCGTCGGATCATTCGTGGCCGTCACCGAGTTGGCGCCCTCGGCCACCACGCGGCCGTCCTTCACGATTAGTGCGCCGAACGGACCACCGCCAATGCGAATATTTTCCAGCGCCAGGGCGATGGCGCGGCGCATGAATTCGCTATTCATCGTCGGTTCCCTCGGCTCTTCCAAGGAATCCACCAATCCTATACTCAGCAAAACTCCCAGCAGGGTACCGCATGCCCTCAACTTCTAAGGTGATTTTTTTGATTTCGCTGCTTCATTTCCTTGCATCCCGCAGTGGTGATACGCCGGCGCAGCAAAAAGAAACGGCGCAGTACACGAACCTGCGCCGTTCAAAACGCTCCGTTAATTTAATACGAACTATGCCTTGCCCGCGGCCTTCCGTGCCTCCGCCGAATCGTAGCTCTCGCCATAAATCGCCGGTACTTTACCGCCCATGGGCCGCAAATAAACCGACAATTGCCCGCGATGGTGGATGGAATGGTTCATAGAGAAAGTTAGATAAACCACAGCGGGATACTGAAACAGTCCGCGGAAATCGATTGTCTTCACCAACTGCTCACCAGACAACTTCTCGAGCCGCGCGTAATTCTTTTCGAAAGATTCCGCATACCATTTTGCGATGTCTGCCGATGTGCGCACCGCCTCCGGCTTGTGATTTGGCGTAAAGTCAAAAACTCCATCCGCCACCCCAGCCATAAAGCGATTTTCCGCGGCGACAATATGCCACGCCAGTTCCATCGCCGATTTAGCCATCGGATCGGGCCGGTAATCTCCATGGTCCGCAGGGATCGCTTCAATCACTCGCTTGGTCGTCGCATGTTCATTCTTCAAGCCCGGCAGCGCCGCGCCGTGCAATAAGAAAGTACCTTGTTCTGGCGTTATATTTCCCATCTCACTTCCCTCCTGGAAATGCTTCCGCGTCTCCGATCATCGCACCGGAACACTCGGGCCGCGTCCTCGTGAACGTAAGACCCCGCAAACGCCCTAAGGTTACTGCATCCCAAGCCCAGGCACCACCACCACTGCCTCGGATCGTCCCACTCACCGCTCCCGATCCGATCGCAGCCGTAGGGGCACGGCATGCCGTGCCCGCGTTACCCAAGCTCAAATCCCAACGTCACCGGACCATGGTGCCCGCCGTACGACCACTCCACACTTCCTGCTATCCTAATATCACCCCGATGAACCGCGTCTACCTCGATTTTAACGCCACCACCCCGGTGGACCCCGCCGTCCTGGACGCTATGCTCCCCTATTTCACCGCCAATTTCGCCAACGCCTCCAGCATCCACACCCCCGGCCAGCGCGCCCGCAATGCGGTCGAAACCGCGCGCGAACAAGTAGCCGCGCTAATCGGCGCCAACCCCAAAGAAATCGTCTTCACCAGCGGAGGCACAGAATCCGACAATCACGCTATCTTCGGCATAGTAAATCCCGCCTTCCCACAAAACCCAGCGCCACGCGCCGACTCTGTAGGGGCGCAGCATGCTGCGCCCCAAACGCCCAGTCCCCCAAGCGATTGTAGGGGCACGGCATGCCGTGCCCGCGCCGCCCGCGCCCAGCCCAATCCCCAACACCCCCCACATCATCACCACCTCCATCGAACACGAAGCCGTCCTAAACGCCTGCCAAGCCGCAGAAAAACGCGGCGCCCAGGTAACCTATTTGGGCGTCGATAAAAACGGCCAAATCAATCCGCGAGAATTAAAATCCGTGATCCGTCCCGAAACCATCCTGATCACCATAATGCACGCCAACAATGAGCTAGGAACGATCCAACCCCTCGAAGAAATCGGCGAAATCGCCAAAGAGCACGACATCTATTTCCACACCGATGCAGTCCAGTCGGTGGGAAAAATTCCCGTAGACGTGAACTCGCTGGCTGTAGATCTCCTAGCCCTCTCCGGCCACAAGATCTACGCCCCCAAAGGCATCGGCGCCTTATACATCCGCAGCGGAACCCATCTGCAACAACTTCTTTACGGCGGCCACCACCAGCGCGGCGCGCGACCGGGTACCGAGAACGTTGCAGGAATCGTAGGCCTGGGCGCGGCCGCAGCCCTCGCAAAAAAATCGCTGGCGGAAGATGCGCAACGCGTCAGTCAGCTCCGTGATCAGCTGGAAATCAATCTCCTGAAACTGGTTCCAGACACTAAAGCCAACGCCGCTGCGGCACCCCGGCTCCCCAACACCACCAACATAATTTTTCCCGGAGTAGAAGGCGAAGCCCTGCTAATTTCCTTGGACCTGAAAGGCTTGGCAATCAGTACCGGAGCTGCCTGCAGCAGCGGTTCCGTAGAACCGAGCCACGTCCTGACCGCCATCGGCCTAAGCCCGGAAAACGCCCGCGCCAGTCTCCGCTTCAGCCTCGGCCGCCCCACAACCGCAGCCGATGTCGAGTTCGCTCTCCAAATTGTGCCCGCCGCCGTTTCACAACTCCGCCAACTCTCCCCCACCAACCGGTAGTATCGCGCGGCAGCATCTCCAGTCGCGGCCTGTGAGCCGCGAGAAACAGCGATTACGCGGTATAATGTTTGAATTGCCATGAGCACCGCAACACAACTGGACGCGCTACCGGTCGCAGCAACCACCCAATCCAACACGGTTGCGGTAGCTATGTCCGGTGGCGTGGACAGTTCCGCCGTCGCCGCGTTGCTCCAGCAGCAAAACCGCAACGTCCTCGGCCTGACCATGCAGCTCTGGAACCAGCGGCGCCTGCCCGAACTGCAAGGCGCGGGCCCGGCGCAACACCGCTGCTGCTCTCTGGACGATGTCTATGACGCCAAACGCGTGGCCCAACATCTGAATTTTCCGCACTATGTTGTGAATTTCGAGGAGCACTTCGAAGAAAAAGTAGTGCGCCCCTTCGTCGATCAATATTTGTCCGGACGCACACCCATCGCCTGTACCAATTGCAACACCGACGTAAAATTCGAGCCACTGCTCCGCATGGCCCGGCAAATCGGCGCCGCGAAACTAGCGACCGGCCACTACGCGCGCATCCGCCGGAACGATGAAACCAATCGCTGGGAATTGCTGCGCGCCCGCGACGACAGCAAAGATCAGAGCTATTTTCTTTGGGGGCTGACGCAGGAACAACTTTCTCGCAGTGAATTCCCTCTCGGCGAACTGAGCAAAGACGAGGTTCGCGATTTAGCACGCGCCGCGAATCTGCCGGTCGCGGAAAAACCGGAAAGCATGGAACTGTGTTTCGTGCCGAACGGAAACTACGTGCAATTCATTCAAGCCTATTCCGCGGAGCGCGGAATTTCCTTGAATCGTGCCGAAGGCGAAATCGTCAACGAAGCGGGCGAAGTCGTCGGCCATCACAACGGAGTCCACAATTTCACAATCGGGCAGCGCAAAGGCTTGGGCTTTGCCGCCGGAAAACCCCTGTACGTTTCCAGCATCGATCCGGTCGCCAATCGCGTAGTGGTTGGCGATGACAGCGCACTGCGCACCACCGTCTGCGAAATCGACGACGTCAACTGGGTCTCCTGCGATCCACCGACAGCACCGATTCGTGCCCACGTAAAGATCCGCCACAAACACGAAGCCGCGCCTGCAACGGTTGAACTTCTTTACCGCGAAGCGACTTCCGAAACATCCAACGACTCGCGGGCCGGGTCGCGGGTCGAGTCTCGTGGGGAATCTCGGCCCAGAACACCATATCTGCGCGTAACGTTTGATGCTGCGCAACGGGCGATAACGCGTGGTCAAGGCGCCGTGCTTTACGACGGCGACCGTGTTCTTGCTGGCGGCTGGATTCGCTAAGAGCGACGACCTATCCGGTCAGTATTGAATTTGCTGTCTGCGGCCGCCTTAAAGGTTCAGCCTACTTTGTTTTTCAAAGAACAAATACATCGCCGAAGCGATGGATTTTCGTGCGAGCACTGATTTGACAAAATTTAACGAACGATTCTCTGAATAGACCGCGGGGAAAACCTCTAAATAAAGAGCTCTTCTTCCTGCTGCTCGAGCGGTTCGTCCGGAGGCGCCGCGCCGGCCCCGGCGCGACGATTCCGCAGCATATCCAATCCCACCTTTATGCCAGTGAGCAAGGCGGAGGCTTGCTTCACAGGGCCAAGCACGCTGCGGCGAACCTGGATGCCGGCATCTTCCACGGCTTCGAGAGCGGCGGTGAGAATGCGATCGGCGTGAACGAGCTGCCCGCGCAGGCGATCTGAAGCGTCAGTCACCAGGCGATCCACTTTTTGCGCCTGCCCGCGGGCCAAATAAACAACGTGGGAAGCGTCGTTGACCATACTGGTGATTTTGGGTTGCGTATCGTCCAGCAGAATTTGCATGCGGGTAAGCATGGGACTTACTCGCCCGTTGAGGTCGTCGGTCACTTTGTTGACCTTGACCAGGGTGCGCTTCACTTCAAAAAACAACAGCGCCAATATGGTGACCTGCACCACCAGAGCGATCGCGGTAACGATGCTGAAAAATTCTACCCAAGATGCCATGCGTGCCTCGTCCGCCCTTAAGGTGCGGAACTCTTATCGTCCTTCTAGCCCGTTATTGCGAGTCGTTCGTTACGTGCCACGACTAAACCACGGGACCGAACTGCGTCGGCAATTCGATCCCGCTCAAAACTATTCGATTGACTAGCTGCGCTCTGGGCGGGCGGACGCTTCACGCAAATACGCTTCGCGACCAGCGTCTACCGCTGCCGAAATTGATTCCTTCTTGCGCGCAGCGACGTCTTTCCCGCGCTCGATAAGGTCATCGGCGCGTTCGCGAAGTTCACGAGCCTTACGCGACGCGAATTCGCGGCCATCGTCGGCCTTTGAAGCCAAAAATTCCTTGCCTTCGCCAGCTTTTTGCGTGATCAGATCGCGGGTTTCTTCACCGGAGCGGGGGGCGAAGAGGACACCGACTGCGGCACCGATGCCGAGTCCTACGAGAAAGAAACTAATCTTGGAGCCTACGTTGTCAGACATTTATTTATCCTCCGCAAAAACCGTAACATAGCGAAAAGTGCGGTGCAATACAGCCTAACCAGTATTCACCAGGCAATCTGGTTAATTTTAGCGGTCCTTTTCGGGTGTTAGTGCCCGGTTTCCGGCACATTCTCGGCGTGTTCCTTGGTTGGCGTAGAGGTACGGTCATGCTCCGGGGTTGCCGAGAGTTGCTGCCGAATGCGGGCTGCAGCTTTCTGGCCCACTACCTTGGCCAGGGCGTCGATATCGGCACGACGAAGATTGGCAATACTCCCGAAGGCCCGCAAAAGTTTGCGAGCGGTGAGGGGACCTACCCCGGGGATATCGTTTAGGGCTGAGCGAGTTTGCCGCTTGCCGCGGCGCAGGCGGTGGAAGGTCACGGCGAACCTGTGGGTTTCGTCCCGGATTTGTTGGATCAAGTGCAAAACCGGTGAGTGGCGATCCAAAATGCAGGGTTCATCTTCGCGGCCGTAGATGTACAGGATCTCTTCTTTCTTGGCGATGCTGGCCAGCGGTTGATTGATGATTTGCAAGGCGTCAAGGGCTTGAGCCGCGGCGTGAAGCTGGCCGATGCCACCGTCAATCAGGATCAGACTGGGCATAGGCTTTTGTTCTTCTTGCAGGCGGCGGTAGCGGCGAGTGACCGCCTCTCGCATGCTGGCAAAATCGTCGTTCTGACCGGGAGGAACCGGCCGCAACTTTTGCAGAATCGGAAGGACTTCCGCTTTTTCTGCTTCCCTGTTCTCGGCCGCACTGCGGTTCGCATCCGTTACGGCATCGGGGCTGGCGGCGGAACTTACCAGGCCTTCGCCGCGGATGATGAATTTGCGGTAATCGGATTTTTTCATGCGGCCGTCTTCCCAGACGACCATGCTGGCTACCGTGTCGGTGCCTTGCATGTGGGAAATATCAAAACTCTCGATGCGGCGGGGCTCATCGGGAAGGTCCAGGGAGCTCTGCACCGCTTCGGCGATGGCTTTCGAGGTGGGTTTCAGAACGCGGAAACGTTGCTCGAAGGAATGCTTGGCGTTGTTTTCGACCAGATCCAGGAACGCGCGCTTCGTTCCGCGTTGCGGCGTGACGATTTCGACTTTGTGCGTCGCACGTTCCGTGAAAGTCTCCTCTAGTAACTCGCGATCTTCAAAGTCCGCGGGAACATGAATGATTCTCGGCAAATAATCTGATTCGAGGTACAGCTGTTTTAACAACGAAGTGACGAATTCCTGCGGCTCGAAATCTTCCAGATCTTCCCAATAAAATTCGCGGCGATCCACTACTCGCCCACCACGCAGGTGAAACAGATTGGCGGCGACCAGTGGCGGCTCCGCGTAGAAAGCGAGAACGTCGGTGTCGTCGCCTTGCGCGGCGGCGATGCGTTGACGCTCTTCGATATCTTCCAGGGTGCGAATTAAATCGCGGCAAGAGGCCGCTTGTTCGTACTGTTCTTTTTCGGCGGCGGCGGTCATGCGCTCTTCGAGACTCTTGGTCAGATCGTGGCGGCGGCCTTCGAGAAAGAGACGGGCGTCGCGGGTCGCTTGCGCGTATTCCTCGTCGGTGGTCAGCCCGGCAACACACGGGCCAAGGCAGCGCTTGATGTAGTACTGCAGACACGGACGCGGATGCGTTTTGCTGAGATCGACGCCACAACTGGGAACCAGAAAACGTTTGTGAATGAAATGCAGAATCCGTCGCGCCAGGCTGGCAGGGAAAAATGGACCGAAATACAGCGAGCCATCTTTTTTAACGCGGCGCGTGAAATAGACCCGAGGATATTTTTCACTGGCGGTTAATTTTATGTACGGATAGGTTTTGTCGTCGCGGAGGAGAACGTTAAATTTGGGGCGATAGCGTTTGATTAAGCTGTGCTCGAGAGCCAGGGCTTCGCGCGGATTGTCGACGACCAGGGTGTCCAGATCGGCGATTTCGCGAGCCAGCGATCCGGTTTTGGCGTCGACCCAGCGCGATTCGAGGAAATACGAACGCGCACGGCTGCGTAAGGACGTGGCCTTGCCGACGTAGATCACCGCTCCGCCGGCGTCTTTGAAGATGTAGACGCCGGGAGAATCGGGCAGCAGGGCGGCTTTTTCGCGTGGTTCCATGGGGTTGTTATTGCGCGCTACAATTTCTGGGGCGCTTCCATCATACTAAATTGTGGTGAGGCGGGAGCTTCGCGGTCACAAAGGCGACCGCCCCGGAAGGCGGCCGCAGCCAAACGCGGGACGCACCGGACTGCACCTTGGGTTCCCGTGCAATCGTTGAGAACTCTTTGCTCCGGCGATCAACGACAACGGCAAGCATCGCGGTGCGGAAAAAACCGCAGGGCTCAGAGGCACGCGCCCTGCGCTGCAGGACGGTCGCCGGGATGCGTAGGAGATTTGATTTGCGCCGTAGATTTTTAGATGAAATTTTGCGGATTTTGGCCGCCGCGGCATTGAGTGCGGCTTGCGTGCTGGTGGTGACGCCGACCGTGGCGCGGGCGCAGGATCCTTCCGGAAATAATCCGGCACCGCCGTTGCCGCCGGGCGATGAGCCGCCGGAGGCTGCTCCAGCGCCGCCGGCCGCACCGCCTTCTGGGAAGAAGCCGGGTGACAAGAATAAAGATACGGCAACTTCCAATGCGCCGGATCAGCCGGTTTGGGATCCACTACGGGCGGATAAGGATATAAAGGTTGGGCGCTACTACATGAATAAGGGCGATGTAGACGCGGCGATTGACCGGTATGAAGATGCGATCGTTGCCAAACCGGGATATGCGTTGCCATTCCTTTATCTGGGAGAGGCGCAAGAGAAAAAAGGACAGAAGCGGCTGGCGGCGAAATCGTATACGCGGTATTTGGATTTGAGTCCGCATGCAGAAGACGCGGATAAGGTACGGAAAAAGATCGATAGGCTTTATAAGGAACTCGAGAAGGATAAAGCCAAAGATAAGTAGAGGGTTGTTTGAATGGCGTTGTAGGTTCGGTGCGCATGGTTCGATCCGCGGTTGTCTCCGTTTCTGTTTGGTTCCTCTGGTAGATCCCTGAAATAAATTCAAAGCGATTCTGTGGTGCACTTCGTACGCCCGGGCAAGCTGGGGCGCAGCATGCTGCGCCCCTACAACCCCTGCAACTCCTACAACCCCTACAAAGGCGTGGGCTGGCTAGGCAGGGCGAAGATATTCTGGTGTTGGGTCGGGGTCATCGTGATTGGGGCGTTCCATGTCGATTACGATTCTGCGAACCTCCTTTTCGTCGGCGGCTTTGAGGGCGGCTTGGGCTTCGGCATTTCGTTGATGGATTACCGCTACAGTGCGGAGGAGCTGGTTAGTGATGTAGGCGAGAACGGCGGCGCGCCTGGGGGAGATTTTGTTCTGAGCCAGCAGAAGCAACAGACGAGAGAGGAAATCGTTAAGTTCTTCGGCGGATTTGAAGGTAGTGAGATTGGCGGTGAGTTCGGTGGCGGTTTCCTCGACGCGCTGGAGTTTGGCGTGGGCGGGGCAGAGCGGATCCTGGTGGAGGGTCGACATCATGCAGCGTTTGCGGTTGGCGAAGCGGTGCTGACAGCGCTGTTTGGTGGAATTAGAGGAGGTATGTTTTGGTTGGTGTTCCATTTTGGTCCTCGATTTTTTCGGATTTTGTGCGGAGGATACCGGTGTTTGCGGATGGTTATGAATATAAACGGGTTGCCCTGATGCCAAACTGTAAGGTGTTGATGGGTTTGGGTTTAGAGAGGTGCAGCCGTCGGGAAAATGGTCAATTTTGAGGTTTGTGGTACTAGCGGTACTCGGGCGGAGCTGCGGGCGGATGTTCACAGGGCACGGTAGCATGAAACGGTAATTCTGTCAATAACTAACTTATGAGTACTAGAAACTGCGCGAATCAGATAGTACTCCAGCGAGGTCCACGGACATCTCGGGGATCGCTAGCGGACGATTTTGGCGTCCGGACGAGTATTTCGCCACGGTGAAGGTGCCTTTGGAACTGAGCTATAGAGCGGCGATTATTATTCGGGAGTTCCAATTTGAACGCCTTGGCCGAGGCGGATTGCCAGCAGAGCCGAAAGGCAGTCCAGGAAGTATGGGCGCAGTTGTTCTAATCGGTTTGAGGGCGCGTGAAGAACGATGACGGCGATATGGACGCCCGGCAGATTTTGCTGATAACGGAGGTTTGCATCTATGGTTACAAAAACGTCGAATACAGTCTCCGCCCGTCTCAGCAGTTCCCCGTTTCGTATCCCAGACCAACCTTGCTCTTGGACTGTGGAACATTCTTGGCCGTGAGTGGCGAGGTGGCGCTTAAGGGCTCGCGGTGCACACTCGTCGATCAGGACTTTCATTTGAGTTGCGCGATGAGGTTGAGACGGGCCTCTTCGAGAGGCGGCGATCGCAAGTTCACGGGTGACGCTTGGATATTCCTCTAGGAATTGATCGAGAGTATCGCCGCCCTCAAGGTAGTCGGTTAGCACCTTGAAAGGCACGCGGGTTCCCCGGAATACGGGTTCACCCCCGAGGATTTCCGGGTCTTTGGTGATAACGGAGGGCATTTGCGAATCTCCAGGCTGATTGTAGCAGTCTGGCCAAAAGCTCTTTGTTAAGGAGGAACGTAAAAAGAGCACTCCATGGCCCCTTGGATTTGCGGTTAGGTGGAAACCTGCACAGTCAACATTTCGACTGGGGCGGCGGCGTAGGACTGCTGCAGGGATTGGTGGGAGTCGAAGAATTTGGCCGCGACGTGGCGGACTGGGAATTCGAAGGTTAGGGTGGGTTCATCGAAGGGGTACGGCTGCAGGACGAAGTGGCGTTCGCCAATGGAATGGACGGCGATTGGCGCGCGAAGTCCGCTGGTTTGCGGAAGGGCGTGGAGGAGATTGCTTGGCTGGCGGAAGTCCACGCAGGTTAACAGAGAGAGGTTGTCGGTGGCCTGGAGTAGGTGGAAGTTGTCCTGGATGGCAGTTTCGGATTTTTGTTCGGCGGGGATGGTTTGATCTTCGCTGATTTTTGCTCTTAGGGTATTTTGGAATAATTTTTGGTCGGTCAGGAAATTATCGAGTAACGGAAGTTGCTGTGGGGCGATGGTGGCGCGGTCGGCGTGGGCGGTCAGGAGATTGTAGGTGTGCAGGGCGATTAGCAGCGCGGCGTAAGGATCTTGCTGGGCGATCTTGCGGACGGCGTTGTCGCGGACGGCCAGGTAGTCTGGCAGATCGATCTCTTCGAAGGCAGAGTACTTCCCTACGAGTTCGGTGCTGAAGGCGCTGGGCTTTTTTTGTTTAGTGATTTGGGGACGGGCGTCGCGTTGGAGCCAGCCGTTGTCGTGCTCGGCGATACCTTTCATGACGTTGGCAAAGGGTTGGGGAGTGGGGAAATTTTTATTGCCCCAGTGGTGGGCGAATTTTGCGGCTAGATTGGCGTGGTCTGGGTGGGTGATTAGGTAGTAGCCGGATTGGGTTTCTTGGCGGAGCATTTTTTTGGGGAGCGAAGTGCGATTTTAGCTTAAATGCGGAAAAGATAAAGGCGCCGGGACTGAAGCCCGGCCGCTACAAGGGCAAAGTCTATAGTCAAAGGCCAAGTCAACGGAACGGGTCTGAAGACCCGGCGCTACAAGGGCAAAATCTATAGTCAGAGGCCAAGTCAACAGAACGGGTCTGAAGACCCGCCGCTACAAAGGCTCGGGGGGACGGGCGGATTCGTGCCAGGTGTGGAGGAAATACCACTCGGCTAAGGTTACGGCGAAGAAGAAGGCGAACCCCAAGAGAGTGGCGGCGGCTACCAGGGCGAAGAGATAGTCGGTTTGAAGCTGGCTTGATGCGTATTGGATGGAATAGCCGAGGCCGCCCTGGCCGACGCGGCTGCTGCCGGCGTAGAGTTCGCCGGTGATTGCGCCGATTACGGCGATGCCGCTGGCAATTCTTATTCCGACGAAGAGCGCAGGGATGGCGTGCGGGAGGCGGAGTTTTAGCAGGCGCTGGGCGCTGGTGGCGTTGTGCATCAGGAAAAGGTGTACGTAGTTTTCATCGACGCTGATCAAGCCTTGCGTGGTGTTGGCGATGATCGGAGCGAGGCTGATGATAAAGGCGATGAGGGTGACGCTGGGAACTCCGGCACCAATCCAAATGATAATGAGCGGGGCGACAGCGATGATGGGAACGGTTTGCAAGAGAATGGTGTAAGGATAAAAGGTGCGGCGAATCCAGCGGGACTGTGCGAAAAGCAGAGCGATGGCCACGCCAACGACGATGCTAGCGATCAGGCCGACACCCGCTTCCGCAGCAGTGATGGCGAAGGCGATGGTTAAGGTTGGCAGGCGGTCTTTTATCGCAGTGGCGACAGCCCACGGGGAAGGCAGCATGAATGTTGGCACTTTGAAGATGATTAATATGAGTTGCCAGAGGATCAGCAGGGCGGCGAACACGGCGGCAGCGTTAGCAACGGTGAGAACTTGGGATTTTATTTTTGGCAGAGTCGCAGGATTGGCCGAGCTCGCGGCTTGAGGGGAGGGTGGCGTCCGCGGGTCGGTAGTCATACGGGATGAACCTCGCGGAGGGTGGCCGAGACTTGGGCTACTTGCATTTCGAATTGCGCGGTGGCGCGGTCTTGCGCCGTGCGTTGCCGGGGATTTTTCGCAGGGAGATTTACGTCGATGGTTTTGTGGATGCGGCCGGGATTGGGGGCCAGAACAATTATTTTTGTGGAGAGGAAAACGGCTTCGGCTACGGAGTGAGTGACGAAAACGGCGGTCCAGTTTTGTTCGGCGTAGAGGCGGAGGAGCTCTTCGTTGAGATGGTCGCGGGACATTTCATCCAGCGCGGAGAAAGGTTCGTCCATCAGGAGGAGGCGCGGGTTGATGGCGAGCGCTCGGGCGATGGAGACGCGCATTTTCATGCCGCCGCTTAGTTCGCGGGGATAGGACTTGGCTACATGGGTCAAGCCGACTAATTCCAGGAGACTTGCTACTTTTTCTTCGCGTTGCGGGCGGGCTGCGCCTTCCAGCTCGAGGCCCAGGCCTACGTTTTTTTCTACGGTGCGCCAAGGGAGGAGAGTGGCGTCCTGGAAGATGAAGCTGACGGTTTCGCGGGCGTTGGCGGGGGTCATGCCGTCGATTTTTATGGTACCGGTGGTAGGCGGGGTGAGGCCGGCGATCAGTTTGAGGATGGTGGATTTGCCGCAGCCGGAGGGACCGATCAAGGAGACGAACTCTCCTTTGGGTATTTCTAGATTAAGCGGGGAGAGGATTTGGCGGTTGGGAGGGAAAGTTTTTGTAACCGCGTTCAGGGAAATTTCTGGGACGATGCCTTCCTCGGAGCGAGCTGCCAGACGTTGGGCGATGAATTCGGCGGCGCGTTCTGGTTGGGCGGTCATTGCGGGGACTCGATTTCATTTTCGACTGGAAGATAGAGGGCAGACTGGCGATGGGCATCGTGGTAGACGATTTGGGTGGAGCGTTGCCAGTCCCAGCTGGTGGCCCGCGGCGAGGGGGCGGCGGTGCCGGGGTTGCGGTCGAAGAGTGGGAAGGCGCTGCTGGCGATTTCGAGGCGGATGCGATCGCCGGAGTTGAAGAGGCAGGAGATGGGATCGAGAGCGAATTGCCATTGCGTGATTTCGTTCGCGGCGTATTGTTTTTCGCGGAAGAGGTACGTGCTGCGGGCGATGCCGATGCAGATGAAGTCGGCGATGTTGTTGGGGCGGACACGGACTAGCTTGGCGGTGAAGTCGGCGTGGGCGGCGGTGGTGGCGGCGTAAATAGTGACGTCCGGCGTTCCGAAGATGCGGAGAGGATTTTCTAGCGGGTCGGTGGTGTAGACGAGGACGTTGTTGCCGGACTCGATTTGAGATTGATCGTGGGGACCGGGAGCGGAGCTGGGGCCACCGGGGGCGATTACCGGGACTTCGGGATCGTAGATGAAAATGTCGGCGGGTTCGTTTTCTGCGGCTGGAATTTCGCTTAGGGTGCCGTCGCCCTTGCGGGAGTTGGCTCGGCCCTGGCTGTGAAGGAGGAGGCGATATTTGGCGTCCTGCGGAAACCTCCGGGCTTCGCGCCATTTATTTTCGCTGAGGACGAAGTGGCGGACGCGGGGTTCGGCTGAAAACTCTCCGGTGTCTTGTAGCCAGTGATTGAACCAGCGGAGGAGGATGGCGTCGGTGTCCAGTTGCGCTTCCCTGCCGAAATCGGCGGGGCCGATGCGGTCGGACCAGGGGAGGTGTTGCCACGGGCCGGCGATTAGGAATTGATTCTCGCGGGCTTGGGCAGTGGCGGCATTTTTTGTTAACGACTGGAAGCCAGCGATGGTGCCGTCTAAAAACATGTCGTACCAGCCGGAGATGTGCAGGGCTGGGATATTTATGCGTTGGAAAGATTTGCTGATGTCTTGCGAAGACCAGTAGTCGCCGGGGGTTGGGTGGTCGAGCCAATCTAAAACGTAGCGCGGGACGGATTCGCCATGGAGGGCGGGATTTTCGCGGAATCGGAGATACGTGTATTGCGCGCCGAGGTTAGCCCAGGCCTTTTCTAGGCGGTCGCTGGGTGCTTTTAGCTTTTTCCTACGGGCGTCGGATTTCAGCATTTGGAGTCCCCAGCCCAGCGTTGTGGCCAGGCGGAGTGCGCCGTTCTTGTAAAACCAGCCGTGGTAGAGATCGTGGGCGGTCATGGCCGGGGAGATGCACTCTAAGCCTTCGGGATTTTCCGCCGCGGCTAGCAATTGCGTAGCGCCATGGTAGGAGAAGCCGTACATGCCGATGCGACCGCTGCATTCGGGGCGTTGTCGCAGCCAAGCGATGGTTGCGGCGCCATCTTGGGCTTCGTGGCGGAAGGGATAGAAGTCGCCATCGGAATCTCCGCGACCCCGGACGTCTTGGATGACCACGTTGTAGTTGTGTTTGGCGAACCACGAGGGGTGGGCGTAAACCACGGTGCTGGCGATGTCTCGGCCATAAGGTTGGCGCATCAGGATGGTGGGATGCGGACCTTTTGTTTCCGGATAGTAGTGATCGGAGATTAGGTGGACGCCGTCTGGCAGACGGAATTTTACGCCGCGTTCGCAGCGGACACCGTTGCCGCAATCGAGCCAGCTGGAATCGCTCATGATTTTTGCGCGGAATTTTTCTTCGGAGCATCCGCGTAATTGGTGTAGTCGGACATGGCTTCAAGAGCGGCGGCCAATTTGGTGGCGGCTTGGTCCAGCCACTTCGCGCCATTTTCCGCGCTGGCGGGGCTGGGGTCGCCCAGTACCCCGCTGGGGGCGATGTCTTTTGTGAGCCAAGCGAAGGTGGCTGGGGCGTTTTCTGGGAGGAGCACCTCGGGATTGGCGAGGTCCGCGATGTAGTTTTTTGTGTAAGCAGAGCTATCGACCAGCTCGGGGACGGACGCGAGGAGGAACGCCGTTTCTACTTCGCCGGCGTGAAAACCGTAGGCGCGTTCCTGGGCGCTTAGTCCCTCGAACTCGATTCCGGCGGTGCCGTGCAAGGCGAAGGTGCGGAGATTGAATTCGGCGCGGAGATCACGAGACATTACGTCGATCAGCGCGGTGTTACCGCCGTGGGTGTTGTAGAGGACTAATTTTTTGAAGCCGGCGGTGGCGATGCTGGAGCCAAGATCGCGGAGGACGGCCATGAAGGTGGTGGCAGTGACAGAGAGCGTGCCGGGGAACCCGATGTGTTCGTTGCTTTTGCCGTAGTGAACTGGAGGCAGCGCGTAGATGGGAAACTTTTCTGGGATTTTTTTCAGTGCGTGGCCCAGCAATAAATTATTGATGAGGGTGTCAGTGGCTAACGGGAGATGGTGGCCGTGTTGTTCGATGGCAGCGGTAGGCAGGATAAGAAGAGTTTCGTCACGCGGCAAGGCGTCGACTTGTTTCCAATTCAAATAGGAGAAATTTCTTGAGTCGGGGATCCAGGTTTTCATTGGGCGGCTCCCGCGGCGGATTCGGTGGCTGTTTCTCTGGCCGCTTCCGTGGCGGCGCCAGCTTCTCTTATTTCTGGCTCGAAGGTGATCATTTTTCCGGGGTTCATTAAACCTTTGGGATCGTAGCGCTTTTTCGCGAGCAGTTGAGCGTTATCGGAGCGGTAGCGGCCGCCGCCTTCTACATTGTTTACGTGCGGGTTGGCTACGGAAACGCCGATTTCGCGGCAGTAGTCGATGAGTTCGTTGAGGCGAGCTTCGTTGGTGAATTTTACTATCGGAATAGCGCCAGGGATTACCTGGCCGTCGCCATTTTTCATAAATTCGATGTGGAAGAGAATTTCGTCCGCGAAGCGGGATTTTAGTTGAGCGAATTGTTCGCGAACTTTTTGCGGATGGAAGCCGGACTGGATGTAGGTGTAGGACTCATCGGCCTTCATGGCCCAGAGGGTGGTGTGGTTCCAGGTGTAGTCGGAGAGGAGGGGGCGGGTGCGGAGACCTTGGTAAGGTCCGGATTGCGTGATTTGTGCGCCGGCGGATTTTGCGGCGGCTTCCAGAGACTCTTGTTGAGAGCCGGCGATCATGAAAAAGATTACGGCTTGATCCTGGAGGACGAACTGTTTTATTGGAGAGAAAAAATTGGCGATGGGCGCTTCGAATACGGTGACCAGGCGTTTGGTCCACGACTCGGTGGCGGCGATTTTTTCGGCAAAATCGAAGGCTCGATCAAATGTTTTGAAGCTGGCTACGGATTGAGCCCAGTCGATGGCGGGAGTCAAAGCTAGCCAGATGCGCGTGATCACGCCGTTGGTGCCCCAGGCATGGAGAATGTTGTGGACGGCTTCGCCTTCTTGATAGAGGATGCGCGGTTCAGATTCCATAGTGACAATTTCGATGGCGCGGACGGTTTGGAAATCGCGGAGGCCGCCGTGGGAGACGGAACCGATGCCACCAGAGCCGCCGGCGAGGAATCCGCCAACGCTAGCTTTGGCGATGGTGGACGGGTAGCAGCGGAGCTCCCAGTCTAGCTTGCGGGCTTCGGTTTCGAGCGTGCCGAGGCGGACGCCGGGTTGACAGATAGCGTAGCCCTCAGTGGTTTCAATTTTTTCGATGTGGTCCATGCGGGAGAGATCGAGGATGATTCCGCGGTTTAGGGGGACGGCTTGGCCGTAGTTGCCGGTGCCGGCGCCGCGAATGGTGATGGGAAGATCGTTTTTGTAGGCGTAACGCGCGACGGATTGGATTTCTTGAGTGGAGAGCGGTTGGACCACGAAGTCGGCGGTTTTGTTCTCGAGTAGTTTGCGAAGGATTGGGGAGTACCAGTAGAAATCGCGGGAGAGTTGTTGGATAAGCTGGGGATCGGTGAGGACGCGCGATTCGTCGCCCAGAATTGTTGCTAGCGCCGCGGCGTGCAGTTGAGTGCCCATATTTACTTTACGTTCCTGGCTTGGCGGCTGGTGCTCCAGGCGCGAAATGCTTTTTGCATGTTGGGATGGGTGAAAAGCTTTTGGCAAAGGGCGCGTTCTACTGGGCCGGTTACTTCGATGGGCATGTCCGAGCGCCTGGAAACTTCTTTCGCCGGAATTTGAATTTGCAGGCATTCGCGGTTGGCGTCGGCGATGGTGGCCCCGTAAACGACGCGATCGAGACCGGACCACAGAGCGTTGGCCATGCACATGGGACAAGGTTCGCAGGTGGAATATAAGGTGTAGCCCTTGAGGGAGGTGGATTTTAATTTTTTGCAGGCGAGGCGAACGGTGCGTAGTTCGGCATGGGAACTGGGGTCGTATTCTTGCTTCACGGCGTTGGTTGCGCGCGCGAGCGGCTTCCCCGTTTTCGAGTGCATGATCAAGGCTCCGAAAGGAGTGGGGCGCGGACCGCTGAGGGTACGGAAGGTGAACCGGTGGATGGCGCGCATGTGCGATTGGTCGGCGGAGATGGACGATTTTGATTTCACGCTGGTGCGCTTTGGGACGGAGGTTGGCAACGGCAATTTAGCACAGTCGCAAGCAGTGGCGATAAGTTGAAAATTGGATAAGACGTATCGAAATGGGCGACACACGAATTTCATGGGCGAGGATATAGAATGCAAAAAGTGTCAACCACCAGCGTGTTACAGAAAACGCTCGCGCGACTAGCCGCGTGCGAGGTTACGCCGCGCGAGATTACGGAGCAGGCGTTGGCTCGCGCGAATTCTAATGCAGGACGCAATGTGTTTATTGGTTTGGATGAGGAGCGGGCGATTCGGGAGGCGGAGGAGCTGCCGGCGCGATTTCCTGGAGCGCGGAAACCGCTGCTTTATGGGTTGCCAGTCTCGGTGAAGGATCTTTTTGATGTGGAGGGCTTCCCTACTACTTGCGGCTCGAAATTTTATGCGGAACGGGGAGGAATTGCGCGCGACGATTCGGCAGTGGTGGCACGATTGAGGGCCATGGGGGCGGTGATTGTTGGTAAGACGCATTTGCACCAGTTGGCTTATGGGATTACCGGGGAGAATGCGGATTACGGGGATTGCCTGCAGCCTGGGCATCCGCAATGGCTGACTGGCGGGTCTTCCAGCGGCGCGGTGGCCAGCCTGATGGAAGGATCGGCGCTGGCGGCGATTGGAACGGATACGGGTGGGTCGATTCGAGTTCCCGCGGCGCTATGCGGATTGAGCGGGTATCGGGCGTCGATTGGACTGGCACAGGAATGCGGATTATGGCGCGGCGGGGTTCCCTTGGCGGAATCGTTTGACACGCTGGGTTTGCTATATCGCGATTTGTCTGACGGTCCTTTGCTGGCGAAAGCGTTGTTCGATTTGGAGCTGCCGGAGAAAGCGGAGACCGCGGTACGGATCGGATGCGTTGCGGAAGAGTTCACCGCTGACTGCGAGCCGATTGTGCTCGAAGGATTTCTTGGCTGGCAGAACAGTCTGGCGGCGCACGGGGCTGAGATAGTCCCGGTGGATAGTGGATTTTGGGAAGAGGCCATGGATATTTATGTGCCGATTCAGGCGTATGAGGCGGCGCGATTTCACGGTCCGCGGACGGGCAATGATTTTTCGCATTTTCACGCGGCGACGGCGGAACGGTTAACTTGGGGATTGACGATCACGGAGGCGGAGATCGCCATGTGGCGAGGACGGCTGGCGAAATTTTCTGCGCGGATGGAGGAGCTGTTTTCGGATTTGGATTTTTTGATTTGTCCTTGTGCGCCGGTCGGGCGGTTGCTGGCTGAAGCGGATCATGGTCCTGCGAGGCGGGCGATTTTGCGGTATACGACACCGATTAGTTTGCCGGGATTACCGGTGGTGACGCTCGCCGCGGCGGGAGGGGCGGGCGTGCAGTTGATTGGGCGGCGGGGGGAGGATGCGAGAGTGTTGCGGTATTCGGCGGAGTTTGCAGGCGGGGTGGATTGAAGATTCGCGGAGATTTTTTTGATCGAAGAAGTGGCGAGTGAGGAGTGGCGAGTGGCGAGATTGAAGCGAAAAGCGGGCCGGCCTGAAGTGAGGCGGCTACACGGAATCGCGATGTCGATAGGAATCGCGACGATCGTCGTGATTATTTCGGGATGTCATACGCCGGCGAAGAGTGGCGCAGGCAACGAAGGATTGACGCACGTTACTTTGCAAACGGACTGGTATCCGCAGCCGGAGCACGGGGGATTTTATACGGCGGTGGTGAAGGGATTTTATCGGGACGAAGGGCTGGATGTGACGATTGTGCCGGGGGGGCCGTTTACGGTGGCCGACCGGCAAGTGGCTTCGGGCGCGGCGGATTTCGGATTATCTTCTTCGGACAAAACTTTGGAGTCCCTGGCGGATGGGCAGCCGCTGGTGGCGGTAGCGGCTACCATGCAACGAGACCCTCAAGGGATTATGGTGCGCAAGGATTCGCCGATTCGGTCGTTTGCAGACCTGCACGGGCATACCGTAGCGGTAAAGGCCGGGTCAACCTGGTTTGCTTTTATAGTGAAGCGATTCAAGCTGGAGGATGTGCGAGAAATTCCGGCGACGATGAGCGTGGCCAATTTCGTGGCGGATAAAGATTATGTGCAGCAAGTGTTTGCTACCTCGGAGCCTTTCTTTGCGCAGAAAGCCGGAATTCAAACACGGGTATTGTTGACGAGTGACGCGGGATACGATCCCTATCGGGTGATGATTACCTCGACGGATTTTCTGCGGGCGCATCCGGAGGTGGTTGGGGAATTTGTGCGGGCGTCCGTGCGCGGTTGGCGGGAATATCTGAAAGATCCGGCGGCCGCACATGCGGAGATTCTCAAGTTGAATCCGGCTTTGAATCCGGAGTGGATGAATTTCAGCTGGCGGGCCTTGAAGGAAGGGCGGTTTGTGGATGGAGCGGAAGATGGGAAAGAAGAATTGGGCGGTATGACGGCGGCGCGATGGACCGCGATGTACCGGCAGCTTTTGGATTTGAAAGTGTTTACGAAGGAGTTTGATCCGGAGACGGCTTATACGTTGCAGTTCGTGGGAAAGAATTGAGGGAGTGTTTGCCGGGAGCTAACGGCGGGTATCGAGTTGTGCGGAGTGGATGCCGAGAGCGCCCGGCTCCCGACCCGGTCGGGGTAAACGCCAGGCGGCCGCTACAAAGCCTCTTCCTCGCCGATATCCTCGTGCCAGACTCTTGGATTTTTTTTAATGTAGTCCGATAACAAAAGAAAACATTCCTCAGAATTCAAATCGATTACGTTTATGCCTAGTTCGCGGAGCCAGGCTAGGCCGCCGGCGAAATTTTGGCTTTCTCCTACGATTAGCGTTTCGAAATTGAATTGACGGACCAGGCCGCTGCAGTACCAGCAGGGGGCCAAGGTGGTGACCATGATTTTGTCGCTATAGGTGCGCTGGCGGCCAGCGTTACGGAAAGCGTCGGTTTCGCCGTGGGCGCTGGGGTCGTTATGTTGGACGCGGCGGTTGTGACCGAGCCGAGGAGTTGACCAGAGTGATCGAAAATGGCGGCGCCGATGGGGATGCCGTTTTCGGAGAGGCCGGCACGGGCTTCGGCTATGGCTATGGATAGCAGAGCGTGGTGGTCGAGTTGGTAGGTGGACATTTTTTAGTTTGGACGAGATATTACGACGGATTACGAGTCCGGCGCCTACATGAGGCAACCACGGGCCGTGATCGAAATTGTACGCCCGGGCAAGCTGGGGCACACATGCTGCGCCCCTACAAAGGAGGACGTCGGGGTTAGGTTTTAATGGTGCGAGTGGCTTCGTCCCAATAGACGGGTTTTTTGCGGAAGTACGATTCGTTGGCCATGTGGCAGGCGATGGCGGCGTGGTTGCCGAAGACGGCGTCTTCGGTGACCGCGTTTGCGCGACTTCACGGCCTGGAAAAAGTTCCAGAGGTGCGGGCGCATGTCGTCCCAATCCCAACCTTTATATAGAGAGTCCGTGACGTAGCGGTTCCTTGCCGATGGTGGGATCGTTTTCGGCGTGCCATTGTTTGACATAGGCCTCGCGCATTTTTTGCGGGAAGCTGCTGGAATAATAGCTGGGACCAGTGTCAATGCCGCGCTGCGGAGAACAGCGAATTTCGTATTGGCCAGTGTCGATAATCCCTTTCGGACCCATGAATCTCGCCAACTCTGGAGTTTCGGTGCCCAGACCCAGACGGACATATACCGGGACACCGTGATAGTCGAAAAGCACGGCGTGGAGATCCGGCATGTTGCGGCCGTCGTTCCAGCGGAAGATGCCGCCGAGAGCTTGCGCGCTGCGCGGGGCTTCGTTCCAGCCGAGAGTATACTGCATGCCGCTGATCAAGTGGACCATCAGGTCGCCGCCGACGCCGGTGCCGTATTCCTTCCAGCAGCGCCAACGGGCGAAATGCAAATCATTGAACGGAATTTTGGGCGCGTCGTTGAGCCAGGTGTCCCAATCGAGATTTTGCGGGGAGAGATCGGGCGGCGGCGGATATTCCCACGCTCCGGTAGGATCGTTGCGGCCGAGAGTGAGCTCGACCATTTCGACGTCGCCGATTACTCCTTGCTTGTAAAGGTCGCGGGCCTTGCGAACTGAGGACGGAGCTGACGCGCTGCGAACCGATCTGTACGATTCGTTTGTTTTTTTGCGCGGCGGCGACCATCTCGAAACCCTTGGGCGATGGTGTGCGACATGGGCTTTTCGCAGTAGATGTCTTTGCCGGCGTTGCAGGCGTCGACGACGACGCGCATGTGCCAGTGATCGGGAACCGCGGCAACGATGCAATCGATGTCTTTGCGCTCGAGCAGGTCCTGGTAGCGGCGGCTCACCGGCAGCGACGGATTGGCGGTAATTTCTCTGGCGAGAAGGTGGCGTCCGTCGTACAGATCGGCCGCGCCGACGCATTCGACGCCGGGCAGAGTGATGGCATCGGCTAGCAGACCGGAGCCCTGCATACCGATACCGATCATGCCGAAGCGGATCCGATCGCTGGGGGCGGCGGATTGAGAGGCGGAAGTGTAGGGGTGGGGATCGAGACTGATTACGTTGTCGGCCTTCGCGGTGGATGCGGCCAGGAGGCTACCAGCGGCTGCGGCGCTAGTTTGCAGGAATTGGCGGCGGGAGAAGTCTTGGCGTTCTTTCATTTGGTTTCCTTCTGTCGGAGATTTTGGATTCCGTGCGCATGCTTAGCAAATTCAGAAGAGCAGGCCGGACCCTTCGTTCCTCTGGGTAAACTAAAGTCCGGCGCCTACATAAACCTACTGGTTCTGCGCAGCGGCGGGCTTTTTCAAAGGGGCGATGGAGACTTCTTTGAAGAAGACTACGTCGTTGTCGCTGTGATTTTGCAGGCCGATGTAGCCGTAATCGGGGCGCGGACCGCGTTGTGGCTCGAAATCGAATTTACGTTCTGGCACCGGATCACCTTCCGTGTAGTCGGTGATTCTAATGCCGTTGAGGACGACGATTGTGCGGGGCCGTCGAGGGTGATGTCCATGGTGTTCCACTCGGGGCCGGGCTTCCAGGCTTTGGCCAGCGGCTTGGTGAGAGAGTAGAGCATTCCGGTGGAGTGGTACTCGTCTTCTTTGGAGGTTTCCGGGTGATTGTCGATCTGCACTTCGAAGCCGTAGTGAACTGGCATCCATTCTTCGCGGGGCTCGATGGGGATGCGGATGAATACGCCGGAGTTGTCGTTTTCGTCGCGCATGCGGTAGACCACGTGGATGTGGCAATTGCCGACTTTGCCGCCGGTCCAATACAGCAGGCCCATGCCGCCATGGGTATGGATCAGTCCGTCGGATTCCACCGTCATGTGCCCGGGGCCGACATGTTTCCAGCCAGTTAAGTCTTTGCCGTTGAAAAGCTGGCGAGGGTGATCGGGATCGCCGGTGCAGGCATTTTGCACGCCCGGCGAAGCGGCGGAAGATGCCGCGCCAATCGTGACTGCACAGCCGAGCAAGCAGAGGCTTACGGCGAAGCGCGTTTTCATACAAACCTCTCGTGGAGCGAGAACGGCGGATTCTCTAGCCTGACGCGTACTCGCGCGCCGGGCCGATGGGAGTTTCTCGCCGCGGAGGTTGGGACGCAAGGAGATTTTTTGGGAGGAATCCTGGTGCGTGCAGAAAATGCAAAACCGGACGCCCCTTTGCGAGGGCGTCCGGTTTTGGTTTTAGGGGTTGTGGAAATGCTATGCGCGCGCGGAGCGAGCTTTCTTTACGGGAACTTCCTCTTCCGATTCATCGTCGGAGGCGGAGTCTTCGACCTTGAATTCGTCAACGATGCCAACGAGCTTCTCGTCAGTCTCGGTTTCTTCCTCCAGGGTCTGCTCAAGAAGCTTTACGGCCTGGTCTTGGCCGAGCAGCTCACCAAACTTGATCACCGTGCTGTAGGCAGCGATTTCGTAGTGTTCCACGCGGCGGGCGGCACCAATGAGGGCGGCGTCCATGACTTCACCTTCCAAGTCCTCGTCCATCACTTCAGCGCCCTCGGCAATCAAGCCTTCCATTGCTTTGCACTTCTTGCCGGAAGCTTTCTCTCCCAAAGTTTGGAAGATTTGCTCCAGGCGTTGTGCGTGTCCTTTGGTTTGTTCGAGATGAGCCTCGAAACCGCTGCTTAGTTCTTCGGAAGTGGCGGCTTTGGCCATCCTCGGAAGCGCTTTGATCAGCTGGTTCTCGGCGTTGTACAGATCTCGTAGTTCGTCGATGAAAAGTTCTTTCAAGTCTTGGGATTGCATGAATTCCTCCAGAAATTTGTGGAACATACTTGCGACTTACTGACCATAAAGACTGGGGCGAAAGCGGCCTATCCCTCGGGCACCGTAAGTTGGGCCAGTGAATCCTGTAGCAACCCCTAGAAGAACGTTGGCACCTGCCGTGACGCCCAGGTCGCTTAGTTTCAATAATTTCCAAGTACAACCTGCTAACAAAATCTTTAGGTGCGTCTCATCGTTTCCTAAGACACCCGGCGGTACGATTCAGCCAGATTTGCGGGGAGCGATTGTGCGCGACTTACTATTCGTGGCGGTGACGGCGGCATTTTTTGTGATTTCCATTATTTATTTACGGGCCTGCGAGCGGCTGAAGTGACGGGAGAGTGGCGATGAGCGGAAACATTTTGTTGATGATCGTTTGCGTTTTGTTGTTTGGATATTTGATGTTTGCGCTGCTAAAGCCGGAGAAATTCTAGTTATGACCGCTAACGGGTGGTTTCAGATCGGGTTATTTGTGGCAGCGGTTTTTTTGGTGACCAAGCCGCTGGGCGTTTTCATGGTCCGCGTGTTTGAGCGCGAGAAGACCTGGCTGGATTTCTTGCTGCGGCCGATCGAGAAGTTGATTTACCGGATCTCCGGCGTTCACGAAAAGCGGGAGATGCGCTGGACGGAGTATGGCGTGGCCATGCTGATGTTCAGCGGCGTGTCGATGCTGCTACTTTACCTCATGCAGCGCGTGCAGGCTTGGCTGCCATTTAATCCGCAGAAGTTCGCCAATGTTGGTCCGAACCTGGCGTGGAATACCGCGGCGTCTTTTACCACCAATACCAACTGGCAGGCATACGTGCCAGAGACCACGATGAGCTATCTGACGCAGATGGCGGGGCTGGCTTATCACAACTTTACGTCGGCGGCGGTGGGTATCGTACTGGCCATCGCATTGATTCGCGGGGTGGCACGACGCGAATCCGAGACGATCGGAAACTTCTGGGTGGATTTGACGCGCTGCCTGCTGTGGGTGTTGCTGCCGATTTGCGTGGTGGTGGCCCTGGTGTTTGTGTCGCAGGGCGTGGTGCAGAATTTGAAACCGTACGCTACCGCACAAGTTTTGGAAACCCAGACGGTTGCAGGGACTGGCGCGGACGGAAAACCAACCAGCAAAGTGATTGCGCAGCAGCTTATCGCTACAGGGCCGGTGGCGTCGCAGGAAGCGATCAAGATGTTTGGCACGAATGGCGGAGGATTTTTCAATGCCAACAGTGCGCACCCCTTTGAGAATCCGACGCCCCTGAGTAATTTTCTACAGCTGTTCCTGATTTTTGCAATTCCTTCCGCATTGACGTACACGCTGGGGCGTATGACCCGTTCTCCGAAGCACGGGTGGGCGGTGTGGGGAGCGATGCTGGCGTTGTTTCTGATCGGCGTGACGACGGCGTACTGGGCCGAAGCGCGCGGCAACCCGCTGCTGGCGGTCGCCGACCAACAAGCGAGCGCAACGCAACCCGGCGGAAACATGGAAGGCAAGGATGTGCGGTTCGGTATTGCGAACTCTGCACTTTTTGCGACGGTCACGACGGATGCGAGTTGCGGAGCGATCAACGGCTGGCATGATTCATTCACGCCGCTCGGCGGGCTGGTACCGCTGGTCAATATATTGTTGGGCGAAGTGGTGTTTGGCGGGGTGGGTTCGGGTTTATACGGAATGCTGGTATTTGTGATCCTGGCGGTATTCCTCGCGGGATTGATGGTCGGGAGAACCCCAGAATATCTCGGCAAGAAGATTGAAGCGTACGACGTAAAAATGGCGGCGCTGGCGATCTTGATATTTCCGCTGACTGTACTGCTGTTTTCCGCGGTGTCTGCAGTGTCTCCGTTTGGCACTTCGAGCATCAGCAACCCCGGACCGCATGGCTTGTCGCAAATTCTATATGCCTACACGTCCGCGGCAGGCAATAACGGCTCCGCGTTCGCGGGATTGAACGCCAATACCCCGTGGTACAACGCGTCGACCGGCATCGCAACTTTGTTGGGGAGATTTTTTGCGGTGATCCCCATTCTGGCAATCGCCGGAAATCTAGCGCGAAAGAAGACAGTGCCGCAATCGGCTGGAACTTTTCCAGTGACCACTCCGCTGTTCGCGACACTTCTAGTTTCAACCGTGGTAATCGTGGGGGCGCTGACATTTTTTCCGGCGCTGAGCCTTGGTCCGATTCTTGAGCATTTGTTGATGCTGGCAGGGAGATCCTTCTAATTCGTCATGAGCCCAAATCCTAATTCTCGAACTTCTTCGTTTACTGACGGCGCGCTGCTGGCACGCGCGGTGTGGGACTCGGTGTTAAAGCTGGATCCGCGCAAGATGTGGAAAAACCCGGTGATGTTCGTCGTAGAAGTGGGAGCAGTCGCGGCCAGCATCGATTTGGCGAACGGCGTGATGCATCATGCGGATGGTTTTGCGTTCAGCCTGCAAATCACAATTTGGCTTTGGTTTACGCTGCTCTTTGCGAATTTTGCCGAGGCGATGGCGGAAGGGCGAGGCAAGGCGCAGGCGGAGACCTTGCGGAAATCGCGCGCGGAAACCGTGGCGCACCGCTTCACGGCAGACGGCGAGCTCGAAGAAGTCTCGGGCGCGAAGTTACGCTCGGGAGACATTGTTCTGGTGGTGGCCGGCGAAATGATTCCGGGGGATGGTGAAGTGATCGAGGGAATTGCTTCGGTGGACGAATCGGCGATTACCGGAGAATCCGCACCGGTGATTCGCGAGTCTGGCGGCGACCGTTCCGCGGTGACTGGCGGGACGCGGGTTTTGTCCGATCAGATCCGCGTGAAGATCACTTCCAATCCAGGTGAGACGTTTATCGATCGGATGATCAAGTTGGTGGAAGGCGCGGAGCGGCAGAAGACTCCTAACGAAATCGCTCTTAACATTTTGCTGGCGGGCCTGACAATTTTGTTTCTACTGGCCGTGGTGACCCTGCAGCCTTTTGCGGTTTACGCGGGCGCGCCGCAGAGTTTGTTTGTGTTGGTGGCTTTGCTAGTGTGCCTAATTCCCGACGACCATCGGCGGGTTGCTGTCGGCAATTGGAATCGCAGGGATGGATCGGCTGGTGCGTCGAAACGTTCTGGCCATGTCTGGACGAGCAGTGGAAGCGGCGGGCGATGTGGACATTCTGCTCCTCGACAAAACGGGCACGATTACGTTGGGGAATCGCGCGGCGACTATCTTTGTGCCCGCTCCGGGCGTCGAGAGAACAAGACTTGGCGAATGCGGCGCAGCTCGCTTCCCTTGCGGATGAGACGCCCGAAGGCCGGTCCATCGTGGTACTGGCGAAGGATAAATACGGACTGCGCGGAAGAGATCTTTCGACGCGCGAGACCACCTTTGTTCCGTTCACCGCGCAAACGCGGATGTCCGGCGTAAATATCGATGGCGTGGAGATTCGCAAAGGCGCGAAGGATGCGATCGCCAAATATGTTGCGGAACGCGGACAAAGCATTTCGCCAGAAACCGAGCAAGCAGTGGCGGAAATTTCCAATGGTGGCGGCACGCCGCTGCTGGTCACGGAAAATTGGCGCGTGCTGGGAGTAATCGCGCTTACCGATATCGTAAAGGGCGGAATGCGCGAGCGCTTCGATCACCTGCGGGCGATGGGCATCCGCACGATGATGATCACGGGAGACAATCCGCTGACGGCGGCGGCTATCGCGCGGCAGGCGGGGGTCGATGACTTTCTCGCAGAGGCCAAACCCGAAGATAAGATGGCGCTGATCAAGCGCGAACAGGCCAAGGGCAAACTGGTGGCGATGACGGGCGATGGCACCAACGACGCCCCCGCACTGGCGCAGGCGGACGTGGGCGTGGCCATGAACACCGGGACGCAGGCGGCGAAGGAAGCCGGGAAACATGGTGGATCTGGATTCGAACCCCACCAAACTGATTGAGATCGTCGAAATAGGAAAGCAGTTGCTGATCACCCGCGGCGCTTTGACTACATTTTCCGTTGCGAATGACGTGGCGAAATATTTTGCGATCATCCCCGCGATGTTCGCCGCGGCGTTTCCACAACTCAACATCTTAAACGTAATGCATTTGGCGACACCGCAATCGGCGATTCTTTCCGCGGTGATTTTCAATGCGCTGATTATTATTGCGTTAATTCCCCTGGCGCTGCGCGGCGTGCGTTATCGGCCGTTGGGCGCGGCGGCGCTGTTACGGCGCAACGTGCTGATCTACGGTCTGGGTGGGGTAATCGCGCCCTTTATCGGAATCAAGTTGATCGACATCTTGATTCGCTACATGCACATGGTCTGAGGACAAAATGAAGGAAACTCTAAAAATTGCAGTGCTCATGACAATCATTACCACGATTTTATTTGGATTGATTTATCCATTCGCGGTTACCGCCTTGGCGCAGGTGCTCTTCCCTTCCCAGGCCAACGGCAGCTTGATTTACAGCAACGGGCAGATTATCGGATCGCGGTTGCTCGGGCAGGCGTTTACCGGGGATTCCTACTTTCATTCGCGGCCTTCCGCCGCAGGCGATGGCTACGATGCGGCCAATTCCGGCGGTTCGAACCTGGGGCCGACGAATCATGCCTTGCTGGATCGCGTGAAAGGCGACACCGACAAATTGCGCGCCGAGAATCCGGGCGTGGCAATTCCGGTGGACCTGGTCACGACTTCGGCTTCGGGACTGGACCCGGATATTTCTCCCGCAGCCGCGGAATTTCAGATCCCGCGAGTGGCTAAGGCGCGCGGAGTTGCCACAGCGGAATTGCGCGCGATCGTGGCGCGCCATACTTTGGCCCGGCAGTTTGGCGTTTTGGGTGAACCGCGAGTGAACGTGCTGGAGTTGAATTTAGACCTGGACGGCAAATCGAAGTAAGCGCAAAGAAGAAGACGCAGCTACGATTTCCGGGCAGGAGTTTTCGGCGGTTGGAAGCGGTAACCAACCCACGGTTCGGTCAAGATAAATTTCGGATGAGTGGGATCGGCTTCAATCTTTTTGCGGAGTTGATTGATGACCACGCGCAAGTTTTCGGTTTCTTCGCCATAGTCCGGACCCCATACCGCCTGCAAAAGCCTGCGGTGAGTCAACGGCTTACCCTGATTCATGACTAAATGGCGCATCACTTCAAATTCCTTGGGGGTCAGGTGCACTTCTTCCCCGCGGACTTCCACACGGCGGCTTTCAAAATCCATCGACAGCTCTTTGCTGGAGAACGGAGGCAGCGCTTCGCCCGTGGAATAGCGCCGCAAAGAGGCCCGAATGCGCGCGAGGAGTTCTTCGATGCCGAAAGGTTTTACGACGTAGTCGTCGGCGCCGGCGTCCAGAGCCAGTACTTTGTCGCGCTCCGCGTTGCGAACGGTCAGCATGATGATGGGCGCGCTAAGGAAGCGGCGAATTTCGCGACAGGCTTCGATACCGCCCATTCCCGGCATATTCACGTCCAGCAAGATCAGATCGGGTTTGGCTTTGCGCGCGATGTCTACGGCTTCTTCGCCAGTCTTGGCATCAGTCAATACGTAGCCCTGGCGGTAAGGGTGGAACGCAACACCCGGCGAATTTGCGGCTCGTCGTCCACTACTAAAATGTTTGCGGAATTCATCGCGCGGGCCTCTGCGAAGCGAAGGCGTTCATCGGGTGGCCTCTACCCGAGCGGTGGGAAGGCTGAAAGAAAACACCGAACCGCTGCCGAGCTGGCTGGTAACGGAAATATTGCCGCGATGCGCAGAGATGATCGCTTTGGCAATCGGCAAACCCATTCCGGTGCCGCGTACCAGATAACGCTGGTCCTTGCCGCGATAAAATTTGTCGAAGATCATGCCTTGCTCGAAATCGTCGATACCAGGGCCACGATCCGCGACGCTGGTGGTCACCGAATCGCCAGACTGTTCCGCGGAAATGGTGATCGGTTGGCCCTTGGGAGAATAAAGATTGGCATTGTCGACCAGCTTCATCAGAACGTCGCGAGTGCGGTCGAAGTCCGCTGCCACGGGGGAGATATTCGGGCTCAAGCGGATCTCCACCGGGCGAGCTGCGAGCGAGACTTTCAGTGCGGCCAGAGCGGAGTCGACGATCTCCGATATCGGATGCGGCTCGATGTGCAGTTCGACTTCGCCGGCTTCCAGCCTGGCCATTTCCGCGGCTTCTTCGACCAGATGATTCAGGCGGTCGCATTCTTCGTTGATGATTGTGAGTAGTTCGTGGGTTTGTTGCGGCTCGGAGCTAGGAGAAGAAAGCAGGCTGGTGACGGCGGCTTTCATGGAGGTAAGCGGCGTGCGGAAATCGTGGGTGATGGAATCCAGCAGAGCGGACTTCAGGCGCTCGCCTTGGCGTTCGGCCTCGGTTTGGCCGAGCTGTTCGACGGCGCGGGCGCGCTCGATGGCAATCGCGACCAGGCTGCTGACGGCATCGAGCGTCTGCCGCGAAAAAAGCGCGCCCGAAATGCCCAGGCTGGCGATCGGGCGGATGCCCAGCCGCACGGGAATAAAGTACAGCGATTGTTGCGGCTGCACCGAAGATTCATCGCGGGCAAAAGCGGTCTTCATGCTTTCTTCGTCCAGATGCGAAGCCCCGAAACCTGAGCGGTAAAATTTATCTTTCAAAGGGAGAAACAGCTCGGCGGCTCCGGCTTCAAAACTTTCCACGATGTAATCGGGAATGGCATTCATCAACTGCAGCACGTTGCCCTCGCCAAGCAACTTTTGGCTGAACTTGTATAGACGTTCAATTTCGCGGCGGCGATTGATGGCTTCGTCGGCTTCCTTGCGGATGCGCGCGGAAAGCTGGCTACCCATGATAGAGGTGAAGAGAAAGGCCCCGAGCGCCACCCAGTTTTGCGGGTCCGAAATAGTAAAAGTGTGTGTGGGCGGTAAAAAGTAAAAATTAAACGTGAGCATCGCGGCAATGGACATGACCACCGAGACGGCCATTCCCCACACCGCAGAAACTGCTAGAATCGCCAAAAGGAACGATAAAGCCACGGTGGTCTGATTGACGTGAAGGACGTGGGTGTAAGCGAAGGTGATGCTCGCCACGATCACGCAGGAAGCAGCGAAGCCGAAGACTCGTCCTGCGAGGAATCTTTGCATCGGACTATTGTAGCGCAGGCTAGATACCACTCGGAAAGAAGAGCAACTCTTGGTGAAGAAACCGGAAGACTGGCTGGCAGTAGCGTCGCCTCCGCAAAAAACACGCGGAATATTCAAGCTATTTCTGGGCTATGCGCCGGGCGTGGGCAAGACCTACAGCATGCTCAGCGAAGCGATTCGCCGCCACAGCCGCGGCGAAGATGTGGTCATTGGCATAGTGGAAACGCATGGACGTAAAGGCATCGAGGAACTGATTACGCAAATCGAAAGCGTTCCGCGCCTGCACATGGAGTACAAAGGAACGACCTTCGAAGAGATGGACGTCGAAGGGATTCTGCGACGGCGTCCACAAGTGGTGCTGGTGGATGAGCTGGCGCACACCAATATTCCAGGAAGCAAACACCGCAAGCGCTACGAGGATGTGCAGGAATTGCTCGCGGCGAAGATTGACGTAGTTTCCACGCTGAATATTCAACACATCGAAAGTATCGCGCCTATCGTGCGTTCTATCACAGGAATTTCTGTGCGTGAGACGGTACCAGACTGGGTGCCGCTGACCGCGGCGGAGACCGTGATGGTCGACCTTACGCCCGAAGCGCTGCACGCGCGCATGAAGCGCGGGGACGTTTACAGCACCGACAAAGTGGAACGCTCGCTCACCAACTTCTTCCGCCGGGGAAATTTGATCGCTCTACGGGAGCTGGCGCTGCGGCAAGTAGCGGAGCAGGTAGATCGCAGCCTCGAAACGTATATGGAGGACAAAGAGATTCGCAAGACGTGGGCGGTGCGCGAACGCCTGGCGGTCTGCGTCTCGGCGAATCCTTCCGGGCAATATCTGGTGGCCCGCGCGGCGCGAATGGCCCGGCGCATGGATGCGGAGCTCTACGTGGTGCATGTAGAAAGAGAAATCGGGGGCAAAGATCTGAATCAAGATGCGCTAATGGCCAATTTTCGTTTTGCGGATAGTCTAGGCGCGCAGGTGGTGCGCTTGAAAGGGCGCAGCGTAGCCGATGCGATTTCGGATTTTGTGTGTACGAAGCACATCACGCAGGTGATTTTTGGCCGGGCGCCCATGCACGATTGGCGCAAATATTTATATTTGTCGGTGGTGCATCGCTTCTTGCGCGAATCGCCGGCGGTAGACGTGCATATCGTGACACACGAGCCGGAAGACTGACTTCCCTCGCAACCGTTACTTCCCGGTCGCAACCGGCGGCGCAGTCGCAGCCGGAGCGCTTTCCTTAATGAGGATTGGCCAGCGTGGGAATGCAAAGTTACCGGCCACATCGTCGATAACATTCACCTGACAAGTGTAGAAGCCCGGCTTCAAAGCTTGAAGCGGAATATCGATTTGAAAAATGACGGCTTTGCGGTCTGGCGCAGTAACCTCGCTGGCCACCAGCGGTTTCGATTCATAAACTTTTATCCCGTTTTGTAGGAACTCAATGCTAGACAACACGCGCACGCTGCCGCGCGGGGGTTTAGGCTGCGCAGACTGCGCATTCCCCGCTGGTTCTTGGGCCGGTGTTGCGGCTTGTCCGCCTTTGTTTTTCGCAGCATCGTAAACTTCATACTGCAAATAGAGATGTTGGTCCTGCGTAAAAACGTGGGTGACATTGGGGACGAGTTCCGTCTGATCCTGCACCAGAAGCCGCGACGCATTTTTCTTGGCGGTGGCCGGTACACGCTGACTGGCCAGCACTACCGAACTCATCTTCAGCGGGACTTTCCGCAAGTCCGGAACTTGGACATCCGTTTCAAAAGTTCCCATGCGGCCATTCTGATTTTCTCTCACTACGAATTTCAGGTGGTAGGCGCCGGGAGCCAGCAAGAAGGTAGTGTTGTACTGAACATTCTTACGCCGCACCTGCTGGCTAGAATCGACCGCCAGCTTCACAGTGTCGCGCAGCTGACCCACCCGCACTTTTCCGTCGACCCGCACTTCGCCGATGATATCGATCGTGGCGTTATCGCGATCCTTCTGCTGCACGAAAGGAATCTGCGACCCGGGGATCACCAGAGAAACCAGCAACTGGTAGTGAGACTCATCCTGGCGAAAATACGCTGCGCCGGCATATACCGCCACGTCGGTCTCCGGCAGCTCGGAAGCCAACTCGTCGTCAAGTTGCTGCTCGCGGTCGGCGCGATTCGAATGCACGAAATCTCTGCCCGCGTAATACCCGGAGCGGTATTCCAGTTTTATGTCGGGTCGATTGAGTTGCACCCGCAACCGGCGAAACTTGCCGTCTCGCGCAAGGTTCGTGCTGGTGAAACCGATCACGTAGTAGGCCGAGCTATCCTTTTGTACTTGCGTGAAGACCCCGGTGAAATCATTCGAATCAAAGAAGGCCTTTCCACCGGTATCGGAAGCGAGGGTCGACAGCGTATCTTGCGACGCGGCATTACTGTTGAGATCGTTCAAAACCGACTGTCCGTTGTAAGCCGACGTGCCATGCAAACTGGCCGACTGCGCCTCGCCGCCCGCGGGGAGCGCCTGCAATCCGCGAATATCCATCGGATATATACTCACGTTAGCTTTAACGGCCGCCGCCGTTGTGGCGCGCAAAGCAGACTGATTGTCCACGCCGGATTGCGTGATCCCATTGCTAAAATACACAATAGATTTTTTCTGGGGAATCTTCCCCAGGGTCATCATCAGGGACTGCAACGCCAGCAGCTTGCGATCCGCGCTGAACGTGTTGTAGTCCGTGTCATCGGCCGTGAACGAGCCCCCGGTTTCCGCGGCGCCCTCGGCACTGCCCGTCGCTCCGTTGTCGAATCCCTGACCTTCGCCGGAAGAATACCCGCTGAGTACTGCCTGTAATCTGGCGCGGTCATCCGTGAAATCGAGATCCACCTTCAAATTGGTGGAAAGCGAAACCACCGCCACCAAATCCGCGGGTTGCATCTGTTTGGTGACAAAACTCTTCGCGGCGTCCACCGCGCGATCAATCTGCTCGGGGTCCATCGCGCTGAAATCGAAAGAATAGCAGCATCAACCGGCGATCTCGCGCCTGCAAACCGGGCTGCTCGGTATTTTTGAGCAAGGCTCCCTGCGTGGCGGTTCCCGAAACCGTCGACTCCGCCAAACCGGCCGTCTGCAACGCATCCACATTTTCAAAGTCAAAACTGGAGATATCCTGTTTCTTGTTGTCTTCGAAAACAGTGAAATCTTCTTTTTTCAAATCGCGGATAAGATTGCCCTTTTTTATCGCGGGCCACCACATTCACGAGCACCAAATCGGTGTTGACGCGAATTCTCGCGTTGCCCTGCGAGGACTGCGCTGGCGGAGGCGGCGGCGATTGCGCAACAGCGGGAGACCCCAGTTGCACGATCATCATGCCAGCTACAAAAATAGCCGCCAGCATTCTGGAAGCGTGGTTTCGGCGTCGCGATTTGGAGGTCTGGGTCTTCATTAGAATCGGAACCGCGCCAGCATCGTCACGCGCCGCATATTCCCGGCGCTGGTCACTTCACCGAAGCTCGTAGAGTTCACCACCGTGCCGATCGACGTATACTCCACATTATTGAAAACATTGCTGGCCGTGACTCGAAATTCCAGCGCGCGAAATTCCTTGATCACAAACGTCTTGCTCAAGGACATGTCCATGACAAATTGCCCGGGTCCTTCGATAATATTGCGCCCAGTGTCGCCAAATGAAGTATCCGCGGCATTTACGCAGGTAGGAATTGTGCCGGCCGCCAACGTCGCAGTCGTCTGCGGAATACAAAAGGCATTCACGTTAAACCATTCCGAAGGATTCTGGTTCGGAATGCCGATGGACTGCCCTAAAACCAGATTCGCCCGCTGCGAACCACTCACACCGCGATCGATATCCAAAGTACTGCCGAGAACGTGGACCGTGTATGGAAATCCAGACGCTATCGTAATGTCTCCGCTCCATTGCCAATCGCCAAAAACGTGCGCCGCCACGCCGGTAGCCGCGAACCGATGATTTGCTCCGAGAGGAAACTGATAGATCCAGTTCCCGGTAAATTTGTTGCGCTGATCAAAACTCGAAAGCCCGCGATCCGCGGAAATGTCAAAAGCGTCCTGTGCCACAACCACCGCGCCGCCACCGATCGACGCAGCATTGTCGATGGACTTCGAAAACACGTAGGTGCCCCCCAGGCCCAGCCCTTTCGCCAGACGTTTGCGAATCGAAAAGGTTCCGGCGTGCAAAATGGAATTCCCTTCCGACGATTCGTAGATGAAAGGTTGTAGCCCGTCAATTTCCAGAGCGCGCTGCGTATCCAAGTGCGTTCCCTTTGCGCCGTTATATCCAACATTGATGACTACACCCTGCGGCAACTCCTTCTGCACGTTCACGTTCCACACTTGCACGTAGCCCAGAACGTAGTTCGGATCCACCGCAAAATTATTGGTGATGGTGTCCGGATTGATCGGTGGGAAACCGTTGGCGAGCGTGAGATCGCCCGGCGCGCTGCTGGAGTTCGTCGCCGTCTGCGCAAACGGCGGCTGGAACGCGAAGTTCTGGATGATCGTGTTGTACTGCGCCAGATTGTAGTTGATCCCGTAGCCGAGGCGCACCACCGTCTTCGGTGAAAGTGCCGTGGGCGGTTTCCACGCCAGTCCCAACCGTGGCGCAAAATTATTACGATCGGGTCGGATCAACGAATTGGGATAACTGCCGTAATATGGACCGACGCCCCCCGGCAACACCAATGAGGCCGCTTCAAAATCCGGATTCACGTCCAGATTCGCGATGCGGTTGTCCGTTTCCGTGTAGGGACCGTTGTATTCATAGCGCAATCCAACATTGATCGTTAGATTCGCTCGCACGCGCCAGTCATCCTGCGCGAAAAAGTCATAAGAGTTCGCGCTGAAATTAAACGCGTCAGTACCGGAATTGACGGCTTGTAAGCTCGATTGTTGCGGGAGCCCCAACAGAAAATCGGCGAAATCCAGACCAGTGCCCGGATTAGCCACCGGGTCGCCTCCCAACGCGGTAGCGAAGCCCGTAAAAATAAAGCTCCCTTCGGCGTTTTTGGCGGAGCGAAAATCCTGGAGAATTCGGCGGTAATCGCCGCCCAGACGCAGATTATGCTTGCCGCGATGCCACGACACCGTGTCAGAGAAGGTGTACGTCTGATCCAGCTCGCGATGCGGGGTCGGATCACTCAACCCGCTGAAGGAATTGAAGCTGATGCCGGGCAATCCCCAGTCAAAAGGCTCCGTGGATACTCCCCCGATGCCAGCTAATCCTGCTACGTCTAAAATCCCCGAATAAAGATTCGTGGTCGCCACGTGATTATGGTTATAGGTCACGCGAAAAATATTTGTCAACTTCCCTTGACCATAGGTCCAGCCGGCACTGGCATTAAGTCCTTGCGTCGACGTGCCGCCGGCGAGCGACGGGAAAAAACTCACGATATTTGTGGAGCTCCGAGCGTAGTTCAAGCCGAAGTTAAGATTGTTCTGCGGTCCCCGACGCCCGCCACCCCCACTTCTGCCTCCGCCACCAGGACCCTGGCCCGGGCCGCCACCTGCCACAAAATTGTGAATCAGCCGCAGGCTGATCGCGTCGGTGTCCGATTCTGCAGTCGTAACATAATGAAAATTCTGCGAAGTTCCCGCACCGTTTGGCTCAGGTATATACGTCAACAGCGATAGAGCCGAAGGACTCAATGTCGAGGATATTTGATTGTTAGGAAAGGGATCGCTGCAAGTCTGGCCATTGACCACCCGGATCGTCGTCGGATTAAAGATCTGTCCAGACAACACCGGCGTGCCCGTGCATTGATTAATGACCGTGTTACCGGCTTGGTTTACCTCCGGCGCGCCGAGTAACGCGCTGAAATCACCACCGCGCTCCGCCAGTGTGGGCACCGTCGAAAAGAAATCCGAAGGCGTGCTCCCGCGCGAACCGTTCCAGCCAAAAAAGAAAAATGTCTTGTTGCCGCCATTAAATATCTTAGGAATGTTCAACGGGCCGCCAATGTTGGCTCCGAATTTTGCCTGGTTGTAACTGGCTTTCTCGCTAGGGCGTCCTAAAAGCCCGTAAGGCGCAGCATCCAGCGCGGCGTTGTCGTCGCTGAAGTACAAGAACCCGTGAGGTTCATTTACGTTGAAGCCTTTCGGTATGCGGCCAATCGAGAAGATTCCTCCGCCGCCACCCGCCCCGCCGCCTGGACCGCCCCCGAGTCCGCCGCCCAGCAAGCCCTCACGTTGTGCGCGCTCGCGAAATTCCTGGATGCGCTGTTGCAGTTCGTCTTCATTGCCCGCGCCAAAATCCTGCGTTCTTCCCTGCGCTCCCGTGATGCTCACGGATTCCGTCGGTGCGTCGGCCCCGGCTCCATTCAGCGGCAACGTGGCGATGTCTCCGGAACCTCCGCCCGCCGGTCCCGCCGCGATTGCCCCGCCAGCCAGCGACGACAACGCACTGTCCAGCGCCATGCTCTGAAATCCCCGACCGGCCGCGGTCGCCGCAGTCAACGCCGCCGAGACTACATCCGTTTGTTGTTGCTGGCGCGAAGCCAAGAGCATTTCGACATCTACCTTGCCCGCGGTATTTTCTGGATTGAGCACAACTTCCTGAGTGGCCGGGGCAAAGCCCATAAATTCCACACGCACCACGTACCGCCCGCGTGGAATACCCGCCAGCACAAACGCGCCATCGTTTCCCGTTACGCTGGAAAACTTTTTCCCGGTGAGGGTATTGGAGGCTGTGACTGTCACTCCCGGCAACGGAGTCTTCGCCGATCGAACGCTTCCGGAAATTTGGTAGACCACAGACTTCGGAGCGCTGCCCTCGGTTTGTGACGTCGTCGCTGCAGGGGACGGATTCGTCGTTTGCGGTGGGGTCGCTGATGGGGTGGAACTTGTCGGCGGCGCTGTCGTCTGCGCAGGCGGCGTGTCGGGCGCATTCTGCGCGTGTGCAACGCCGCAAACACAAGCCGCCGCCAGAATCAAAATTTGCGCGGCGTTTACAATCTTCAATTCTGCGGCTCCGCTGGCTTACTGGGCGCCGGAGCGTTCTGCGTGGCTCGCCCCGCTGCTGGCGTCGTCAATCCCGCATCCTGCATACGCTTCCACTGTTCCGGCCCAATGACCATCACGGACTTGGGCACAAATTGGCCGGCCTGCTCGGCCCCGTGTGCGAAAATATGGTCGCCCACTTGGATATCCGCCATCGTCACGCTGTCGCGCCCCTTGCGCAGAGAAGTATCCTCATTCAACTCGAACGTCTGTTTCACGTTATCCGTCCGCATCACGGTCAGGCTTGGCGCGTCAATCGCTTTCACTTCACCCACCACAAAATCCTTCCCGAGCGTACCAACAGGGTTTTGCCGATTCGGGCCGCCACCCGGTCCACCATTTCCATTCCGTCCCGCCACCATCTGCGCAGTGATGCTGTAATCGGCATTCTCTTCTCCGCGCACCAGGATTCCGTCGCCGACCTTAAAGTCCTTTAACTTCGCCGCCTCCCGATCCTTGCGAAATTCCGTTTTCGCGTTGATGTTCACCGTCACTACCGAACCATCTGGCCGCGTCACTCGAATCGCGCTATCCGAGATCGACGCTATCCGCCCAAATACCGGGCGGGGTCCGTTATCATCGCCTCCGTGATGACGCCCTTGTCCACTTGCAGGCGGCGTTCCACCCTGTGCGGGACTAACGGGAGGCGCGGCATCTTGGGCCAAGAGCGGAAAAGCGCACACCAGAAAAAGCGCCGCGCTGGCGGCAAACCCAATTCCAAATAACTTTCGCATACGATTCACCATGATCAGTAAGCCTTGAGAAGCATCGGTCCGACGCTTGTGAACGCCAACTACCAGCGTAAATAGTGTCTATAATAAAGACGCTGCCGAGCCTCCAAGAGTTACCCGAGAGTTCTGAAACGCAACAGGCGGATCACATGCCACTCTTGCGTCGAGTGTAATTCCCGTTCCGGCACGGCAAAGTTCCCACCGGCGCGAGCGACTTGTGACGCCACCAATCACATATAAGCTCACCTTATTTAATTAAGCAAAACTATTAATTGGACTGATTGACCCGCCCCGCCGCATCCTGTTACTTTGATGGCGAGAAGTTATGTCACCCATCGCCACCATTCACGCAGGACGAGTTACGGTTGTGTCCGTAATTCCTCGTGTCGTGCAATTCATACTCCTCAAAATGAGGAGAGCAACAGGATGATGGCGGCCTGGCCACACAGCAGCACCGAGTTTCCGGCCATCATCCAACGAGGATGATGGCTTTTTTTTAGTTTGTGACTTTGTAGGGGCACGGCATGCCGTGCCCGCTTTCACCAGCCCTAAACGTGTAAGCAGGAGCACAGAGCTTGTCCGACCCTAAACTAAAACCGCGCAGCCACACGCTAACCGACGGCGCCAGCCGCGCCGGCGCCCGCGCCATGCTGCGCGCCAGCGGCCTGCAAGACGACGACTTCAAAAAGCCGCTCATCGGCGTAGCCAACACCTGGATCGAAATCGGGCCCTGCAACTATCACCTCCGCGAACTCGCCGGCTCACGTTAAGGAAGGCATTCGCGCCGCCGGCGGCACCCCGCTCGAATTCAATACCGTCTCCATCTCCGACGGCATCACCATGGGCACCGAAGGCATGAAGACTTCGCTGATCAGCCGCGAAGTCATCGCCGACTCCATCGAGCTGGTAACTCGCGGCAACATGTTTGACGCCATCATCGTCCTCGTGGGGTGCGACAAAACCATTCCCGGCGGCCTCATGGCTCTCGCCCGCCTCAACATTCCCGGCTTGCTTCTTTACGGCGGTTCCATCGCCCCCGGACAATTTGAAGGTCACACCGTCACCATTCAAGACGTCTACGAAGGCATTGGTAAACACTCCGCCGGCAAAATGACCGACGCGCAACTCCACAAGCTCGAAGTCGCTGCCTGCCCCGGAGCTGGAGCCTGCGGTGGGCAGTTCACCGCCAACACCATGGCCATGGTTTCCGAATTTCTCGGCATCGCACCCATGGGCCTTTCCAGTGTTCCGGCCACCAACGCCGGCAAAGCCGCCGCGGGCAAACGCGCCGGCGAATTGGTCCTCGATCTCTTAAAGAAAGACGTCACGCCTTCGAAAATCATCACCAAAACCGCCATCGAAAACGCCATCACCGGTGTAGCGGCCAGCGGCGGCTCAACCAATTCTGTTTTGCATTTGCTGGCCATCGCCAACGAAGCCAACCTGCAACTCAACATTGACGATTTCGATCGCATCAGCACCCGCACCCCGATCCTCGCCGATCTAAAACCCGGAGGCCGATTTGTCGCTACAGAATTATTCGCAGCAGGCGGTACTGCACTTCTCGCGAAGCGCCTGGTTGAAGCCGGACTCCTCCGCGGCGAAGCCCTCACCGTCACTGGGCGGACCATTGCCGAAGAAGCTGGCGCCGCAAAAGAAACGCCCGGTCAGGAAGTCATCCGCAAACTAAGTCATCCCCTCAAGCCAACGGGCGGCTTGGTGATTCTGAAGGGCAATATCGCGCCGGAAGGCTGCGTATTAAAGGTAGCGGGCCATGATTACAAAACTTTCAGCGGTCCGGCTCGCGTTTTCGATTCCGAAGAAGCCTGTTTCGCCGACGTGGACAGCAATAAAATTAAGGCTGGCGATGTTCTCGTTATTCGCTACGAAGGCCCGAAAGGCGGCCCCGGTATGCGCGAAATGCTGGCCGTAACCGCCGCGCTGGTCGGCGCAGGCCTCGGCGATTCCGTCGCCCTACTCACCGATGGCCGTTTCTCCGGCGCGACGCACGGCCTGATGGCCGGTCACGTGGCTCCCGAAGCCGCGAACGGCGGGCCCATCGCTGCTATCAACGACGGCGACATCATCTCCTTCGATATTCCCGCGCGAAAGTTAAATGTGAATTTAACCGACGCCGAAATCGAAAAGCGCCTCGCCAACTGGAAGCCCCCCGCCCCGCGTTTCACCAGCGGCGTAATGGCCAAGTACGCCTTACTGGTTTCTTCCGCCGCCCAAGGCGCCATCGCCGTAATACCCAAATCATTTTCGCGTCCGGCGCCAGCCGCCAACGCCTCGCAATTAGGAAGGACCCTATGAAGCTGACCGGTGCGGAAATACTCTGCGAATCGCTGACCAAGCTCGGCGTGAAGGATCTCTTCGGCTACCCCGGGGGCGCAATTCTCCCGGTCTACGACGCGCTCGGAAAATCGAAGCTCCATCACGTCCTGGTGCGCCACGAGCAAGGCGCCACCCATATGGCTGATGGTTTCGCGCGCGCCAGTGGCGGCGTTGGCGTTGCGATGGCCACCAGCGGCCCCGGCGCAACAAATATGGTGACGGGTATCGCCACCGCCATGCTCGACTCTTCCCCGGTTGTCTGCATCACCGGACAGGTTTCCAGCAAATTGCTCGGCTCCGACGCCTTCCAGGAAATCGACATCACCGGCATTACCATGCCGATCACCAAGCACAACGTGATCGTCAGCCGCGCGGAAGACATCGCCCGCTCCGTTCGCGAAGCTTTTTTGATCGCTAACAGCGGCCGCCCTGGCCCGGTTCTCGTCGACATCACCAAAGACGCGCAGCAAGCCACCGCCGAATTCGACTGGGAAGCCGCCACGCCAAAACTCCCCGTAAAGCGCAAACACAAAAATCTCGATCAAACCGAATTCGATCGCGCCGTGGAATTGTTGAATTCCGCCAAGCGTCCGCTCATCCTGGCCGGACACGGCATCATGCAAAGCGGCGCCACCAAGAAATTTGCCGAGTTCGTCAAAGCCGCGAATATCCCCGTAGCCATGACTCTTCTCGGCATCGGCTGCTTCCCTGCCAACGAAAAATTGAATCTCGGCATGATGGGCATGCACGGCGAAGCCTGGGTCAATCACGCCATCCAGGAAGCCGACCTGCTGATCGCCGTGGGAATGCGCTTTGACGACCGCGTCACCGGCGACTTACGCACCTACGCCCGAACCGCCCGCAAAATTCACATCGAAATCGACCGCAGCGAAATCAACAAGAACGTGACCGTGGACGCCGCGCTGGTAGGCGACGCCCGCGAGATCCTCGAACTGTTGCAGCCCCACATCTCCACCTGCGATCACGCCGATTGGCTCCAACATATCGCCGGCCTGAAGGGCGACTCAGCCGTCCGCGACATCCAGAGTCTTCCCGACAACGGCCACCTTTACGCGGCCCACGTCATCAACGACATCTGGAAAGAAACAAACGGCGAAGCCATCGTGGTCACGGACGTCGGCCAGCATCAGATGTGGGAAGCGCAGTACTACCACCACAATCAACCGCGCAGCCTGATCACCAGCGGCGGCCTCGGCACCATGGGATTCGCCCTGCCGGCAGCCATCGGCGCAAAATTCGCCAAGCCCAATTCCGAAGTCTGGGTCGTCGTCGGCGACGGCGGCTTCCAAATGACCATGTGCGAGCTGGCCACCATCGTTCAGGAAAAAATCAACATCAAGATCGCCATCGTAAACAACGGCTTCCTGGGCATGGTCCGCCAATGGCAAGAATTTTTCTACGACAAGCGCTACGTAGCCACTCCGCTCGTAGCTCCCGATTTCGCCGCCCTAGCCAATGCCTTCGGCATCCGCGGCGAGCGCGTAAGCAACCGCACCGATTCAATCAACACGATCCGCAGCGCCCGCGAATCCGCGGAAACCACCCTAATCGACTTCCGCGTGGAACAAGAAGACAGCGTCTACCCAATGGTTCCAGCGGGAAAGGGTCTACACGAAATGATCCGGAGGCCCAACAGCCCATTGGTAGAAACCGCCACCGAGCCGTAGCTTTGCTTCGTCGTTGTAGCGGCGGGTCTTAAGACCCGTTCTTTGGATTTCGTCGTCGCTTTCGATTTTCGGTTTTGACTCTGTAGCGGCCGGGCTTTAGTCCCGGCGCTTTTCGGCCCAGCACTTTAGCGAGGATAAAAATGCAAACGCTCGTAGCCTACGTAGAAAACAAACCCGGCGTTCTAAATCGCGTCGCCAGCCTGGCCCGCCGCCTAGCCATCAACATCGACTCCCTAACCGTCGGTCCGACGGATAACGATCAAATAGCAAGAATGACCATCGTCGCCCACACCGACGCCAAAGGCGGCCACCGCCTCGAAAGCAGCCTCGAAAAGCTAGTCGACGTCTTACTGGCCGAGAACATCACCGACCGCAGCCTACTGGAACGCGATCTAGCCCTAATAAAAGTAAAAGCCGACCTAACCAACCGCCCGCACCTGATGGAACTGATCAAAGTTTTCCGCGGCAGAGTTGTGGATGTAGCCCCTGACTCGCTGATCATCGAAGTAAGCGGCACGGTAGACAAAATCGACGGCCTGATCGAAGTCCTCCGCCCCTTCGGTGTTTTAGAAATGGCCAGAAGCGGGCGCATCAGCATGACCCGCGGCAGCGACCTGCTCCAACCGCCGGCCCAAAACGCCGCGTAGTTGTAGCGGCCGCCTTCTGAGGCGGGCGCCTTTGCCTTTGATTTTTTTTTGCCTTTGATTTTTTTTTGCCTTTGATTTTTCTTGCTTTTGACTCTGTAGCGGCCGGGCTTTAGTCCCGGCGATTTTCCGAAAAAACTCGAAAGGACTCACAGAATCAAATGGCAAATCTCTACTACGAAAACGCCGCCGACCTCGCCCTAATCCAATCCAAAAAGGTCGCCATCATCGGCTACGGCTCCCAAGGCCACGCCCACGCCCTAAACCTCCGCGACAGCGGCGTAGAAGTCCACATCGGCCTGCAATCCGGCAGCGCCAGCAAAGCCAAAGCTGAAAAAGACGGGCTAACCGTCACCAGCGTCGACGAAGCCGCCAAATGGGCCGACGTGATCATGATCCTGGCGCCAGATACCAAACAAAAAAGCATCTACGACACTGCCATCGCGCCCAATCTGAAACCCGGCAAAACACTAATGTTCGCCCACGGCTTCAACATCCGCTTTGGCACCATCAAGCCCCCCAAAGATATCGACGTCTCCATGATCGCCCCCAAAGCACCCGGTCATCGCGTCCGAGAAGTCTTCACCGAAGGCGGCGGCACGCCAGCTTTAATCGCCATCGAGCAAGACGCCAGCGGCAAAGCCAAAGCACTGGCGCTTAGCTACGCAAAAGGTTTGGGCTGCACTCGCGCCGGCGTGCTCGAAACCACCTTCACCGAAGAAACCGAGACCGATCTCTTCGGCGAACAAGCCGTACTCTGCGGCGGCGTAAGCGCCCTCATCAAAGCTGGCTTCGAAACTCTCACCAACGCCGGCTACCAGCCCGAAGTCGCCTACTTCGAGTGCATGCACGAACTAAAATTAATCGTCGATCTCATCTACCGCGGCGGCCTCAGCTACATGCGCTACTCCATCAGCGACACCGCCGAGCACGGCGACTACATCGCCGGCAATCGCCTGATCACCCAGGAAACAAAAAACGAAATGAAGAAGTTGTTAGCCGAAATTAAAGACGGCTCCTTCGCCAAAAGATGGATCGAAGAAAACGAAAAAGGCTGCCCCAATTTCCTGGCCACCAGAAAGCAAGAGCAGACTCACCCCATCGAACAACTGGGCCCCCAGTTGCGCGCCATGATGCCTTTCCTGCAACCTATAGTAGCTCCCGGGCTCGAAACTAAGACCGCCGCAAAAACGTAGTCCGTCCGCAATTCGCGAACGGACCAGGCCAGCGGATCTCCCACCGCTCAATGAGTCGCACACAGTCATCGCCCTATGACGCCAAAAAAATCGCCGGCGCAGTCTCCGGTCCCGAATGTTAACGATCGCCTTGCCAGGCTGAACCAGAAGCGCCAGGAAATCATCCGCCCCATCCTCGAACACCCGCGCGAGTACGTCTTGCTCAGCGTGCGCGCGCTCGCTTCGCGTCAAAATACCGACCCTGCCACCATCGTCCGCATCGTACGCGGGCTCGGCTTCGACGGTTACCGCGAATTTCAGCACCACCTCCACGAACTTTCTCTGGCCTTCGCCACTTCCCTGGACACCATGCAAGCCGCGCCCAGCGACAACGGCACCTCCGGCCACGTTCGTATGTCTCTCGAGCAGGACATCAAAAATCTGCAGGGCCTCAAAAATAGCTTGGACGCCAAACGCGTTGTGGACCTCGTCAAGCGCATCTACAAAGCGCGAAAAATTCTGGTCTTGGCCGGGGATCTCGCAGAGAGCATCGCTTCCTATTTCGAATACCAACTTAGTGTGTTGGGACTTCCCGTTGCTACCGCCGTTTCCGCCGGACGGATTACCCACCAAACCCGCAATGTCGGCAAGCAAGATTTAGTCTTTGCGATTTCTTTTCGCCGCGGCCTCCGCCAAACCGTTGAAGGCACCCAAGTCGCGCGTGCCCATGGCGCCTACTGCGTAGGCATCACCGACACGTATCTCTCCCCATTGGCGCGCGAGTGCCACGAAGTGTTTCTGGCGGGCATCGAATCTCGGTCCTTCATCGCCTCCTACACCGCTCCCATCGCCCTGCTCAACACCATTCTCGCCACCTGCGGAGAATACCGCCGCGAAGACACCCTATCCGTCGCCCGCGAAATTGCCAACGAGCAGCGTGAAGGCTCCCGCTGGTTTGGCCCCCCATCCTCCTCGTAGGCAATCCTGGATTTGTGCCGGGCTGCCGCTCCCTTTAGTTTCGGGGATACGGGTTTTGCCTTCCCAAGACTTCTCCTAACCCCTCATCAACTCGACGTCCAAAGACCACAACATCCAGAGTACGTTTTCGTCCCTCTTTGCCAAACACTCTTTGCCGTTTCCGCAGGGCAAAGCTATCCTCAACAATCTCGGAGGAATTCCCACTTTGTCCAGCCCGCGTCTGCTTCGCGCCATCTCCCTACTCGTTTTCCTTTTTTCCGCTTTAAATTATCCTGCCGTCGCGCAATCCGCGGACACTCTCTCATCCCGCATCGATCAAATCCTCAACCGCCCCGTCTTCCGCCACGCCAACTTCGGCATAGAATTCTATTCTCTCGACACCAACAAAATAATCTACGCCCTGAATCCCGATAAACTCTTCGTTCCCGCCTCCACCACAAAATTGCTTACCGAAGGCACGGTCCTCGCCAAACTTGGCGCCGATTTCCGCTTCCACACCCGCGTCTACCGCACCGGTCCTCTCGATAAAAAAGGCGCTCTCAAAGGCGACTTGATCCTGGTCGCTGGCGGCGATCCCAATCTCTCCAATCGTATTCAACCTGACGGCACCCTGGCCTTCGTAGACGAAGATCATTCCTATCAAGGTCCCGCTGTCGCTGGCGATCCTCTCGCGGTCATAAAAGAAATCGCCCGCGCCGTGTACGCGAAGGGTATCCGCAAAATCACCGGACACGTCTACATCGACGCCGGCCTGCTTCCTGACGGCGATCGCGAAGGCGGCACGAGCGTGGTGATCTCCAGCATCGTCGTGAATGACAACGTGATCGATCTTCTCGGCAAGCCGGGCAAAAAAGTGGGAGACCCGGTCGAACTAGAAACCTCTCCGCACACTTCGTACGCAAAGTTCGTCAATCACCTAACCACCCTGCCCGCCGCCAGCAAGTCCTCCCTCGACATGCCGTCCATAGCTACCGCGCCAGACGGCGCCGTCACCGTCACGCTAACCGGGGGAATTCCCGCTGACTCCGATCCTCAAACCGGAAGCATCGCCATTCCTTCACCCACCCAGTTCGCGCAAACCGTTTTCCGCGAAGCCCTGCAAAGCACCGGAATAAATGTGCAGCAACCAAAATTCGTTCCGTTCGAGCCAACCACCACCCGCTTTTATGTCGCAGAAAATCTGCTGACTGACCACCTCTCTCTACCACTCTCCGAAGAAATAAAGGTCACGCTGAAAGTTAGCCAAAACCTTCACGCCAGCCTCGGCCAGTTTTATCTCGGCGCGTTCGCAGCAACAAATTCCAAGGATCCCGTCGCTGATGGTTTCAAAATCGAGCGTACCTTCCTCGCAGCCGCTAATCTGGATTTATCCGGTGCCTCGCAAGGCGACGGCGCAGGCGGCGACTGGGCCGATCTATTCTCCCCAGATTTCATGGTCCACTACCTCACCTACTGGACCACCCGTCCCGACTACCAAACTTTCTTCCACGCTCTGCCCATCCTCGGCAAAGACGGCACCCTCGCAAAAATTCAGATCGCCTCCCCAGCCGCGGGACACGTCAACGCAAAAACGGGAACGTTCGGTTCGGAGAATCGTCTAACCGGCGAGCAAATGCTAAACGGCAAAGGCCTGGCAGGATACGTCACTACCGCCAAAGGCGAACACCTGGCATTCGCCCTCTACGTAAACCACGTGACAATTCCTCCGGACCCCGAAGCCGCCCAACAAATAGCCGGCCAAGCCCTGGGCGAAATCGCCGCCGCAGCCTACGACTCCAACTAGGTTTGCAGTTGGTTCGTGTAGGTGCCGGACTTTAATCCGGCCTTTTCTTTGAATTTGAATCCTGAATTTGTAGCGGCCGGGCTTTAGTCCCAGCGCTTTTGTTGTGTGTTGCTTTTGTTGTGTGTTGCTTTTGTTCTGGGTTCTTGCTGGATCTTTTACTGGGTTCGTTTTGCGTTCTGCTTCAGCGCCTTCATTTCTTTATTTTGCTTTTCGAATCTGGGGGTCGGAGCTTCAGCTCCGACTTTCACCGTTCGCCCAGCCCCGGGCTTTAGCCCCTGAGAAACTGCCTTCCCCTACTTCTCCCGCAACAAAACCACATCCGAAACATCATGCATCCGCGCCACCGCCAGCGTCTTCCCATCCGGCGACCAGCGAAACGCCACAATCCGGTCCGCGGTAAAATTCGTAATCTGTCGTCCCGCGGACCCATCCAGCGGCTGCACCCAAATATTAACCACCCCTTTGTCGCTGATGGCATAAGCCACTGCTTTGCCGTCAGGAGTAAACGTCATCAGGTTCGTAAAAGCCCCGCCACTTAACCCTCCGGTCGCGTGGTGTTGCGGCTCAATCAACCGCGCAGATTTGCCTCCACCTTCGAGCTCAAGCACCGCGAATTTGCTGATCGCAGCCTGCGTGTCCGGCGACGAGATTTCCGCATTGAACACTAGAAGCTTGCCATCCGGCGATAGCGCCTGGCCCGCGCCAAATCCGTACATCCCCTTCACCTCGCTGCCGGGCACCGACTCGGAAGCGCCTCCGCCATCCAAAGGCACTCGTTTGGCGGACTGCCGGTCGGCCGTGTCGTAGTAATAGACCCATTTTCCGTCTGGCGAACATATCGGCTGTAAATCGAAATTTCCATTCGTCAGTTGCTTTAGATTCGTGCCATCGATGTTCGCTCGCCAAATTCGTACTCCAGTGGTGCCCCCGTGAAAAGCCCACGCCAGCAGCAAATAGCGGTCCCCGCAGCTCGCGATATCTATAAGCCATGCGCCCGGATCGCTAAGCAATGTTGCTTGCTCGCTGCCATCGACATTGATCCGCTGTAAGGCTTGCCCGTCGGACAACAGTAACTTTCCGTCCGGCGTCCAAGCCACCGCTTTTGGGTTTCTCGCCTGTACCATCGCCGTCGTCGATGTGTTTGCATCCATACCGCTGCCCGGCGCCAAGAACAAGCTGCGTGTTGCCCGCGATTGCACCGTCGCCGCGGTCTTACCGTCCGCCGCCACCGTCAGTGTCTGATAGTTGTTGGTATCTCGGCTGACCGGTTGGATCGTCCCGCCTTCCCGGGTAATCACCCCGATTTGCGACTGTACGAAGCTCGGCCCCTTTTCGTCGAACAACAGCAGGTTCTGTCCGCCGGGCAGGGCCACTACTTCGTGCACCAACTCATCCTTGAACTCTGCATAAGTCTTAACCTTCTTGCTGCTCAGGACGAATTCCCGAAGCGATCCCAACACATTGCCCACCGTATAAGTGCTGTACAGAAGACTTTTTCCCTCGTGCGGCCACGTTATAAATCGCGGGAATGCCCCTCCCGTGTTCGGTGCGATATCCAGAATACTTTCGTCGCTGCCGTCGAGATTCGCGGTAAGTAGCCGGTACTTCCCCACTTCTGGATCGTTACCTCGCGCGTACGCCATGCGGTGGCCGTCCGGCGAAAAGCAAATATTGGTATCCACATCCCCGACGATCATCTGCGGAGTTCCACCCAGCACCGGGGAGCGATACAGGTCCCACTCGCTTTGCGTTCCGATCCCCGCTTTTTTGAAATACACGTAATTGCCGTCAGGGGAAAATGCCAGGCCAGCGTAAACCGCGGCGGCCGGCGCCAGTATCTGCGTGTCGCTTCCGGTGGGCACGTTGCGCAGCCACAGGCTCTGCAAACCGTTGTCGTTCTGCACGTTCAGCACGTATTTCCCGTCCGGCGAAATCGCCGCTGCTTGCGCCGTGCCCGTGCTGGTCACCTGCGTGATTGTAAAATTCTGGAACGGAGTCGCTCCGGTACGGGTCAACAACGAATAAATCCCGAAGCCCCCGGCGGCCAGCAACACCAGCGCCAGCGCCAAAATCGCCGCCAAACCAAACTTATGTTCCCGCGCCACCGCGGTCACGCTCGAACTGCTGCCACTCACTTGCGAAGCTTGCGCCGCCACCCCTTGCGCGGAAGCCGATGGCGACGGCTGCATCGCCGTCGGTCCAGCTCCACTACCGCCCACTTGAGCCGGAACGTTTCCAGTATTTGCTCCGCTGCCTGGCATCGGTGACGCGGTCGCGCCAGATTGCGCTTTAGTTTCCCCGGTCACCTGCGAGTCCTGAGAGAGCGCCGCCGTCCGCCCAGATCCGCTATCCCGCTGCAGCCGTTTCAAATCGCTGCGCATCTCCGAGGCATGCTGGTAGCGCAGCTCCCGATCCTTCTCCAGCGCCTTATTAATGATCTCTTCCAGCCGCGCCGGCACGTCGGGATTTAGCCGCAGTACTTGTACTGGTGCCCGATTTAAAATCGCGTCAAAAATTACCGCCGACGTATCCCCGCGAAACGGCACCGCTCCGGTGACCATCTCGTACAACACCGCGCCGAATGAAAAAAGATCCGTACGCGCATCCAGATCTTTCCCCTTCGCTTGTTCTGGGGACATATACGCCACTGTCCCAATCGCCGTCCCCGGACTGGTCAAAAACTCCTGACTCATCCCCGCCGTAGCGTCCGCCGCCACAGGTTCGCCCCGGCCAGCCACTGCCGTGATCTTGGCCAGCCCAAAGTCCAAGACCTTGGCGTGGCCCCGCTTGGTAACGAAAAGATTCGCCGGCTTGATGTCCCGGTGCACGATCCCTTCGCTGTGCGCCGCATCCAGTGCATCGGCGATCTCGATCGCCAGCGCCAATGTCGCCTCCAGCTCCAGCGGACGCCCATCAATCTTGTGCTTCAGCGTCACCCCATCCAAAAACTCCATGGCAATGAACGGCTTGCCGCCATCGTCGCCAATCTCATAGATAGTGCAGATGTTAGGGTGATTGAGTGCCGACGCCGACTGCGCCTCGCGCTGAAATCTCGTCAACGCCGCCGCATCCCGCGCCACATCCTCAGGCAAAAACTTCAGCGCCACAAACCGCCGCAGGTTTATGTCCTCGGCCTTATACACCACGCCCATGCCACCGCCGCCCAGCTTCTCCACCACGCGGTAGTGCGTAATATTCTGTCCGATCAAGTAAGAGGACTCCCCGTACGGTGCTCGCCAACATGCGCTAACTGAATTTTGTTTGTTCTACTTGCGCTCGTTTACTCACCGCGGCAGCAAGTTCGCACACATAGTAGGTGCCCGTCGCCAGCCAAGTCAATCCCGCGCGCGCCAAGGCGTCGCCTGCGGGTCATGCCTCGCGCCGCATTTCGCCGAACGCGGAACCTCGCCCCACGCCTTCGTAGTGGCGAATCTTTAGATTCGCATTCTTTAGATTCGTATTACTCTTTCCGTTGCTCTTTCTTCCCATTCACGGACTCCCGCCCTACCTCCCCGCAACTGCCACCCCCACAAACACTTACGCCGCCGTTCGAACGGTTATCACATATCTATAATTATTTACTTGACAACACATCGAGGTCTTGGTATTATGCAACTGGAGGAGAATTGTCTCCCGCCCCAGTAGCACAGGCATTCCTGCCTGTGCGCGATTGCCGAGGGATCCCACACCGATCCACGTCACGCCTAAGCTTGAAAGACCGCAACGAATAGTATCGTCAGAGTAATCATTCCGCCGTCCTAACCACAGCAGAATGAATACTTACGAAACTCTATCAAAACAAAGAACTTGAAAGTCTTTAGAATGAACACTTACAAAAAACACTAGGGAGGGACCACCGGTTACCAGAGGGCTTCTTACAGCGCAGAGCAAACTTCCTGTAACGCAGGGCGCCTGCATTTGAGCCCTGCGGCTTTTTCCGCTTTGACCGACCGCCGTAATCGGTCGGTGCAAAGCAGGTTATTCAGAATCAGCAACCGCAAAACCCAAATCGCCACTCCGGCCACCGCGCACAATCACCAGCCGGGCAACCGTCGGCAAATCACCGCTCTCAGAATTCGCCGGTCGCACTTCGTCGGAAACGGCCAAATCCTCATACAAAACAAAATGGAGGTTAACTTCCATAATCGGAGTCTCGCGTCGGTAGATTCTCAGTGCAGCGCCCTCAAGCACGGCGACGTCAATTCCGGCGGAGTCTATCCCAGCGACGTCTTACCCAACTCCGCAACGCGCCGTTCGTAAATCATCTCCACCATTCCGTCCTTACCATGGTAGCGCAACGAAATCTTGTGTCCCGGTTCGATCTTGGCGCGCGCTTTCAGCAGCGAATCCGAAAGCTCCACCCATTCGCCGTTGACCAGGTAGCTGCCTTCCCAGCCGCGCAGCTCAAATCGGCCGTCGGCTTTCAGGATCAGCGGCGCCGCCGTGCAGGCCACGACGTGCTGCTGCATCTTCACTTGTACGCATTGATATCGTCCGGAAAGGTCGGCGCTCTGCGCGTGGCACGCTGGCAAGAAGAATAGCGCTCCGCAGACAACTAGACACACCTTGATAAGGCGGGCACTGATGGAGGACTGGTGGTCCATCAAAAGCTCCAACGGTCGGGTGGCGTAGCTGCGGGGCCGCGTTACCCGTCCTTTAGTACAGGTGCACCTAAAGGGCCACTTTAAGCCCACCAAGGCGCACATTTTATTAGGTTTAACTGAGTTCCGAAACGAACTTTTGCCCCTGCAGGGTAGAAAAGTTCCCCTCTGGTACAGTTCTGGGTCATTCTCATCTTGAGAACCGGGGACTGGACAAGAGGAGCCTGGCACCATTCTAACCCTTAGTTCTGTGGCAGTTCCGGGATGGCTTCCCCGTCCTTGCGGGGATCAGAGGCCCCGTAATTTACGCCGGTCGCGAAGTCTCGCAGCACCGCTTGCCCGCCGCCCATGTCGCTGGAGAAGCTGCCCTTCAACGTGATCTTGTGGCCTTTAACAGCCAGTTCGTCGCGTACTTTTTGCGAGAAGCGATTTTCCATTTCCACATCGCAACCGGGAAAAGTTTTCTTGGTAAACCGCGGCGCTTCCATCGCGCCTTGAATGTTCATTTTGAAATCGGCGATATCGGAAATAAATTGTGCGTGGGCCTGCGCCTGATTCCACCCGCCCATGATCCCGAAGGCCATGCGCGTGTCGCCCTTCTGCGCGAACGCCGGAATGATCGTATGCAGCGGACGCTTGCGGCCAGCCAGCAGATTCGGCGACGCCGGATCGAGGCTGAACAGTCCGCCGCGATCGTGCAGCACAAATCCCGTTCCGGCGGCAACGATCCCGGACCCGAAACGCTTGGTAATTGCTTTGAATCAGCGAAACCATATTGCCATCGCGATCCACCACGCTGAGATACGTCGTATCCGTCCCGCCCCCGATCACGCCGCCGGAGACATCACAGTTGGCGTGATCCGGATCGATCAGTTTGGCGCGATCCGCTGCCCAATCTTTGGAAAGCAAAATCGCCGTGGGAAGCTGCTGTTTACGCGGATCGCCAATGTATTTCGCCAAATCCGCGTACGCCAACTTCTTCGCTTCGATCATGTCTTGCAGCGTTTTGGTCGAGCCGAAGCCGGTATCTTTCTGACCCAGCGGAAAGGTCTCAAGAATGTTGAGCATTTCCAGCGCGGCCAGCCCCTGCGAATTCGGCGGCATTTCATAAACCGTCCAGTCGCGATACGTGGTCGAGATCGGTTCCACCCATTCGCTGGAATATTCCGCGAGGTCCTGCGCGGTCATCACCCCGCCGTGCCGTTTGATGGTGTCGAGAATTTTTGCGGCGATCGCGCCTTTGTAATAGGCATCGCGTCCGCCTGCGGCGATTTCCCGCAAAGACTCGGCCAGTTCCGGATTCTTAAAAATTTCTCCGGTGCGCGGCGCGTGATCCTGCGGCAAGTACAACTTGGTTGCGGCATCATCAGTGCGCAGCAAATCCACTAATGTGCCCCACACGGCCGAGGTCATTTCAGGGACTGGAAAGCCATCCTGCGCAATGCGAATCGCCGGCGCCAAATCGTCCGCCAGTTTTCTGCGGCCAAAACGCTCTACTAATTTCTGCCAACCATCTACAACGCCCGGAACGGTAATGCTATTCACGCCCGCCTGCGGCATATCTCGCAAGCCCTGTTTATGCAGGTATTCGGGTGTCAGCCCTTTGGGCGCCCAACCGCTGGCGTTCAGTCCGTAGAGTTTATTGGCTTTGGCATCGTAAACAATTACGAAGAGGTCGCCGCCAATGCCATTCATCATCGGCGCGACCACCCCCATCGTAGCGTTGCCGGCAATCGCGGCGTCCACGGCGTTTCCACCGTGCTCCAGAATCTCCACCCCAGCCTGCGCAGCGAGTGGCGACTCGGCCGCCACAATACCGTTGCGCGAAATCACCATGGAACGCGCCTGCCCGCGGTCTTGCGCGCTGGTTCGCGACACCGATACAAATGCAATGCTCACGAGAGCAGCGCACAGTATTAACTTGCGGCCCAGCGCAAAATTCCTATTCATCGCGGACACTTACTCCTTGACCGGAATTTTCTGATCTTCCGAGACGGCACGTTACAGCACACTTAGGCACGACGTGCCCAGCCAGTTTGGACTGTATCGCGCGAAGGCAGGGACCGCAAGCAACGCGGTGAAGCCGCATTTCGCGGCCGTTTTTAACCTGAGTTCAAGCGGAGCGCAAAGTTTTCACCTGCAGTAAAGCGACCGTGTTTCGCGAGGCGATCTTCGTTGCTAGTGATCGGCGCAGGTGCGACTCTACATTCGTTCGATCCCCCTGACGGAACGAACTTGATGGAAGCGCAAGTTTCCATCACTAGCGGCGGTTGAGGGATGGACTCGGGCGCGGAAACCCTCAACCGCCGACTAATTTTCGCGGACCAATTTGCAGTTCCCTTCGACCTCTGATTCGCAGTTCTCTTCTGAACCTATCGCTTCCCTGCTCGCATCCAACTCTTGAGTTGAAATCTTGAGTTGGAATTGTGTCTCGGAGACCAACCGCAAACTCGAAGGAGCCTAAATGGTGAAACTGGCATTGTATGTGCGGCTGGAAGCGAAGCCTGGGAAAGAAGCGGAAGTGGCGGCTTTTCTGAAGAGTGGTTTGGCCCTCGTTGAGGCGGAACCCGGAACGATCACCTGGTATGCCCTGCAACTCGGGAAATCGACATTTGGAGTTTTTGATACCTTTGAGAGTGAAGATGGCCGCAATGCGCATTTGAACGGGAAATTAGCGGCAGCGCTGATGGCCAAGGCCTCGGAACTTTTCTCACAGCCACCGTCGATCGAAAAAATCGACTTGCTGGCCGTTAAGCCCGCCAAATAACAAATGAGTGAGCCGGCGCATCGCCGCAGTTATTCATCGGCTGGCCAGGCCACGGGCTCGATGGGTCCGATCACGTAAACCCAGGCGAGGGCTCCGAGGGCCGCGATGCCCGCCATCACGAGAAACGCGGCATGGAAATGCCCCGTGCGGTCGACCAGGAACCCGGTGAGCGCGGGAGCGACGATACCGGAGAGATTGCCGAAGAAGAGTTGCAGGCCGCACCACCGTCCCACGGCTCGTACGCCTGCCAGTCGCTGCGTGACGGCCCAGAGGTTCGAGCTGCCAGCACCGATGGCCGCGGCAGCCAGCAGCAAAAATACGATGCACAGCGTGCGCGGAGCGTACACGGCGGATGCAATGAAGATGGCGAAACAAATACACGCGACGGCCAAAACGGTTTTGCGCGCCCGAGTAGGTGAGGCCCCGGACACAATCCAGAGGTCCGACAGCTTGCCGGTAATGGCGGCGGAAGCCGCGCCGCTGAGGAATACCGCACCGCCGATCAGGGACATTTCGCGCAGCGAGAAATGGCGTTCGCGCACCAGGTAGAATGGCAGCCAGGTCACCAGAAAATAGAGGCAGTAGTTGCCGCAGAAGAGGCCGAGACAAGTGCCGATGGCGGAACGCTGGCGCAGAATGGCGAGAAAGTTGAGTTGCTGACGGCCGCTCGGGTGCGCAACGCTGGGTGGCATCCACGCGAGCCAGGGAACGAGCCACAACAGGCTGCCGAATCCTAAAACCATAAAAAATGGACGCCAGCCGAGTTGCGCGATCAGCGGTCCACCGAGAAGCAAACCAACCGCTGGACCCAGGAAGAGACCCGAAGAAACCATGGCGTTCGCGAAGCCGCGGCCACTCTCCGGGAAATGCCCGGCAATGATTTTGGAGTACGAAGGATAGGCGACGGATTCGCCGAGGCCGAGCATAACCCGCACCACGAGCAGGGCCGCGAAGCTGTGGAGCAGACCGGTGACCGCGGTTGCGATCGACCACAGAAAAAAACCAACCGCGAAGACCCATTTCACGTCGAAGCGGTCAACCAGGCACCCGGAAGCGAGTTGGCAGCCCGAGTAGGTCCAGAAAAATGCGGAGAGCAGGATGCCCAGTTGCGATGCGGAGAGATGCAGTTCGTCTTTGAGAAGCGGGGCGGCGATGGAGAGATTACTGCGATCGATGTAATTGAGAAAAACGGAGAGACTGAGTAAGAGCAGGACGCGGTTGAGCCCGCCGGCGGCAGATTGCGAGTGTACTGCGGCGGTGGTGGCCATGCGGGCGCTCGATTGTCGGCAGATACAGGGGAAATTGCAAGCCCCAAGCGGATGGAAACGCGAGAATGCGAACGGGCGGACTGAGGGTTCATACCGATTGCATAATGCCGTAACGAAACCATAGAATCGCTGCTGAGACTGCGCATCCCCAGTTCAGGCGGGATGGAACCCGGTTCGCGATCTGCATAGAGGCAATCCCTTGGCCGAAGAAACGATTCGATCCGTGACGCCGCAAACCGCGGAAAGCAGTGCGGACAAATTCCTGGCGCGAGATATTGATGCGCTGCTCGCGGGGAAAAACTCCGATCCTTTTTCCTTACTGGGACCACATCCGGTTTCCGGCGGATGGGCGATCCGCTTTTTTCTGCCGTGGGCGGACGAAGCCAGCATTTCGCTGAACAGTCCTGGGGCGGAACGTCCGCCGATGGTTTCGGCCAAAGTGGTGGACGCCACGAAATTGCGGCCTGAGGGATTTTTCGAAGCTACATTTCTCTCGGGATCCACTACGGCGCCGGCGCCGGGCAGTTACAAAATTCATTACCGCACGCACTACGGCGAAGTGCACGAAGTCTACGACACCTACGCCTTCCCTTACACCATCAGCGAATTCGATTTGTACTTGATGGGCGAAGGGCGGCACTACGACACGTACGAAAAGCTCGGCGCGCACGTAACGACGCACGAAGGCGTTGCGGGGGTGCATTTCGCGGTATGGGCGCCCAGCGCGCAGCGCGTCAGCGTGGTGGGCGATTTCAATCGCTGGGACGGACGCGTGGATGTGATGCGTCCGCGCGGATCATCTGGAATCTGGGAGTTGTTCATTCCGGAACTCAGCGAAGGCGCAGTCTACAAATACGAAATTATTGGCCCGCACGGAAATATGCTGCCGCTGAAGGCGGACCCCTACGGCTTCCGTTCCGAAGTGCGACCGAATACCGGTTCGATGGTCGCGCGCCTCGACACTCACAAGTGGAGTGACGCGGACTGGATCGACCGGCGCACCAGCAAGAAATGGCTGGACGCGCCGATCTCCATCTACGAAGTACACCTCGGTTCATGGCGCAAAGTTCCCGAAGATCACAATCGCTGGCTGACCTATCGCGAACTCGGCGACCAATTAATTCCGTACGTCAAGGAACTGGGCTACACCCACATCGAACTGCTGCCGATCATGGAGCATCCTTTCGACGGTTCGTGGGGTTACCAGACCATTGGCTATTTCGCGGCCACCAGCCGTTACGGCTCGCCCGGCGGAGTTCATGGAATTCATCGACCGCTGCCACCAGGCGAATCTCGGCGTGCTGCTGGATTGGACGCCCGCGCACTTTCCACGGGACACGCACGGCCTGTCGCAGTTTGATGGCACGCATCTTTACGAACACTCCGATCCGCGGCAAGGCTCGCATCCGGATTGGGGAACGCTGGTTTACAATTACGGCCGCAATGAAGTGCGGAATTATTTAATCTCCAATGCGCTTTTCTGGTTCGACAAATACCACATCGACGGCCTGCGCGTGGATGCCGTGGCGTCCATGCTGTATCTGGACTATTCGCGCAAAGAAGGCCAATGGGTCCCGAATAAATTTGGCGGACGGGAAAATCTGGAAGCGATCGAATTTCTAAAACGCTTGAACGAAGTGGCCCACGGTAAATTCCCGGGCGTGCTGACAATCGCGGAAGAATCCACTTCGTGGCCCAGCGTCTCGCGGCCCACGTATCTGGGCGGATTAGGATTCAGCCTGAAATGGAATATGGGGTGGATGAACGACACTTTGAAATATTTTTCTACTAATCCGATTCACCGGAAGTACGAACACAACAAACTAACCTTCTCGCTGATTTACGCGTTCACAGAGAATTTTCTGTTGCCCTTCTCGCACGACGAGGTGGTGCACGGTAAGAATTCCTTGCTGCACAAAATGCCGGGCGATCTGTGGCAGCAGTTTGCCAATCTGAGGCTACTGTACAGCTACCAATACGCGCATCCGGGAAAGAAGCTGCTGTTCATGGGGCAGGAATTCGCGCAACGCGCCGAATGGAGCGAAGCGCGCAGCCTGGACTGGCATTTGCTGCAGCACGATTCGCACCGCGGCGTGCAGCACATGGTGGCGGACCTGAACCGTTTCTATGCCGCGGAACCGGCGCTGCATGAGGTTGAATTCGATTGGCAGGGATTTGAGTGGATCGACGCCAACGATGGGGACAACAGCGTTCTATCTTTTATCCGGCGCGGAAGAACGCCAGGAGATTTTCTGGTGGTGGTTTTGAATGCCACTCCGGTGGTGCGCCAGGGCTATCGAATCGGGGTGCCGGAAGCCGGCGCGTACCGAGAAGTGTTTAATAGCGATGCTGATCGCTACGGCGGCTCCAACGTGGGCAACCTGGGCGCGGTTCGCGCGGAGTCCATTGCCCATATGGGGCGTCCGTATTCGGTGGAGCTGACGCTACCACCGCTGGCAGCGCTGTACTTGAAATGGTCGAAGCCTTAAAAAAATCACTGTTGCCTGGGTCCATGGCTAAGAAAACAAAAAAATCTAAAACGGGCGCGAAGGATCGCATTGCCGGCAGCGGTAGAGCGGTTCACAACGAAATCCTTGGCGCGCTCCCCGACAAGGAATTGCGTCTGCTGTCCGGACGATTACGCTATCTGGATATGCCAGACCACTTCGTGATGCACGAACCTCACGCGGCCACCAAATATCTGTACTTCCCAAATAGCGGATTGATTTCCCTGGTGATTTTTATGAAGGACGGCCGGACAGCGGAAGCAGGCATCGTGGGCCGCGAAGGAATCGTGGGACTGCCGGCGCTGATGGGTTTTTCAAGGCATGCACTGCAAGAGATTGTGCAGATTTCAGGAAGTGCGTTTCGGATATCGTTGAGCACGTTTCGCAAACTCGCTGCAAAGCTTCCGGAATTGCATCGGCTGGCGGATTGTTACGTGACATCGCTCGGCCTACAGGTGGCGCAGACCGCGGCGTGCAATCGCTTGCACGATCTGGAACAGCGGCTGGCGCGTTGGCTGTTGATGGCGCAGGACCGTGTGAAGTCCGATTCAGTGGCGATCACGCAGGATTTTCTGGCCACGATGCTGGGCACCGATCGTCCCAGCGTCACGCTGGCAGAGGGCATGCTGGTTAAGGCGGGAGCGATTGAACACTCTCGCGGAGTGGTGAGAATTGTGGATCGGGCGCGGCTGGAAGCTTGCGCTTGCGAGTGTTACGGGTTGATTTCCCGATACGCCGGTGGACCGGGCCGGCAGGGCACGCGGGCTACGGCTACACAGGTTCCCTCCTCGGCTGACGGGGCTGGTAGTCCCAGCGGCAGTTCGGCAAGTCCCGGCACGCGGGCCTTACCTGTTGGATCGACGGCAGCAGCTATCGTGGATTAGTTCGGCTCCCCCGGGCCCAGCTTCTAGCATGTTCTGCAAAAACCTCACAGCCAGGATTGGCCGTGCCACACATTCCCTCAGATTCTCTGGAACTTTCCCGAAGGGCTCTTCGTATTCCTATCAAACGCCGACAGACCGCCGGCGCCATTGCCGGTATCTTGTGGAACGGTAGGCGATGGACGAAGGAGAGATGGCCAATGACTCGACATTTCCTGACCTCGATTAAGAATGCAGCACTGCTGGCAACCGGCGCTTTGCTGCTGTCCGGCATCGCGGCAAACGCTGCCCCGGCAACAACCGGAGACCGCTGGCTGCATGTGCGGGTAGTGAGCACGGACGATAAAGGCGAGACAGTGTCCGTGAATATACCGCTGGAAGTGGCAGAGAAGATCTTGCCAACTATTAATAAGAATCAATTGCACGGCGGCAAAGTGACCATCGACAAATTCGATTCCAATGGCGTCGACTTCCGGGCGTTGCTGGAGGCGGTGCGCACGTCCAAGGACGGCGAGTTCGTCACCGTGAATTCCAAAGACGGAGAAGTGCGGGTCGCCAAGGCCGGCGGCTTCATGCTGGTCCATGTAACGGACTCCAGCGGAAAGCAGCACATTCATCATCACGGAGCGAGCGATGCGGACAGCAAGCAAAAAGACTCCACTGACGGTAAGGCCGCAGTAGCCGCCAACGTTTCGCACGTGGAAGTAAAGATCCCGATGTCCGTGGTGGATGCACTGTTCTCGGCAGGCAAGGATGAACTGGACCTGGTGGCGGGACTCAAGGTGCTTTCGGCGCAGGGCGACACCGAGCTGGTTTCGGTGAAGGATGAAGAGAGTTCCGTGCGGGTGTGGATCGACTCCAAGAACACCAATGGTTCTGAGGGAGGCTCGCGATGATTATGATGGCGAAGCTGGGATTGGGCGTCGTGGGCACTCTGGCGGTGGCGGGAGCCTACACCTTTCACCAGGGAGTGATCCGGGTGGACGTGGATGAGTATCGCGAGGGCGGCTCGCACGTACATTTATGGGCGCCGGCCGCAGTCGTACCGACGGCGTTGCATTTTGTGCCGCAGCGGCAAGTCGACCGGGCAATGCGCGAGGCTCGAGAGTGGATGCCAACAGCCCGGCTGGTGGCGCGGGAACTGGGGAAACTTCCGGATTCCACTTTAGTGGAAGTACAGGACGCCGACGAGCATGTGCGGGTGTCGACGCAGGATGGGGCGCTGAGGATCGACGTGAAGGATGCGGATGAGGATGTGCACGTGATGGTACCGCTGGCGACGATTGAAGATGTCACGGACCAGATCGCCGCAGGACGTCCTGGCGCCTGAGACGATTACAAACGACTTAGGATTCTTCCGCTTCTTTGGCGGGCTGGAAGTAGACCTCTTCAAACAGGGCGTCTTTTTTCCATCCAGCGCGCTGCAGGATGCCGCGGCCGTTTTCCACCATGCTGGGATGGCCGCAGAGGTAGCCGGTGGTTTCCGCTGGGCGCAAGCTCCAGACGTCGGTGTATTTTCTGATCAAATCATCGACGCGGCCGGTTTCTCCGGTCCACGCAGTGTCTTCCCACGGACGGCTTACCGTGGTGGCGAATTTGAACCACGGCACTTGCGAGGCGTATTTTTCCATTTCATCGCGATAGCCGAATTCCCAGGAACGACTGCCCCCCTGCAGGCAATACAGCTTGTGGTCGCCGGGCATCGGGCTGTTCCCTTCTTTCCAGTCGCGATACAGCGTGCGGACATAGCTGACGAACGGCGCGATGCCGGTGACGGTAGAGAGTAACAGGTGATGTTTTCTACCGCTGCGCAGGTCCAAGGTAAAACGGCCCTTAGATATTTTGCGGCAGAGGAGTTTGTCGCCCACCTGCAATTTGTAGAGATGCGGGGTCAGCAAGCCTTCCGGTACTAGTTCCACGAAAAATTCCAAGGTGTCTTCATAGGGCGAAGAGACGATCGAGTAAGCGCGTTCTAAGCGTTTGCCCTCGTATTCGACGCCAAGTGTTGCGTACTGGCCGGCGAGATATTTGAATGGGCCACCTGGATCAACGCGAATCAGCCAGAGATCGTGGGATAAGTCGCGTCGTTCCAGCACGCGAGCCTCAAAATGCTTCTCCATCGGCAGTTCCATGGGCGGTTCTCCCGGAAATACGGCGGCCATTGGACCACAAAATGGAGCCGGACGGAGCAAATATTGCGCCGTCCGGCAAAAGCAGGCTGCCTATTGGTTGGATGCAGAGAAGCGAGAACACGCCTGTAGCGCTTCGCCGCCGATTAGTTCGGCTGCTGCTTGCGCTGATTCATCATTTGCTGGGGATCGAAAATCTTTACCGGGCCAGTGATGTGGTCTTGCGCATCGGTGATAATTTTTACCAGCGCTTTGGTTTCGCTCTTGTTTATTTCCTTGATCAGTCCGAATGGCGTGACCTTGTCGCTGATCCAGACTTCGCTGCCCGAGTCGTTCTTCCAGTGCTGGCAATCGAAAGTGCCCGCGGGAACGGTGATACTTTCGGTTCCCACTTGGACGTACTTGCTCATCTGGGCTTGCACGTCCGCGGAATCCTTCGGGCTGGCGTGATAGGGCAACTCCATGGCGGGCTGGCCTGGCCGCTGAAAGATCGTGCGGTGCACTTGGAAATCGCTCTTGGTGATGAGTACCTTGCCGGCGGACTTGCCGGCCTCATAAAACTCCAGCCAATAGGCATCTTGACCGTCAACCGCCTCTTTGCCCACGACGCTGAGTTCCTGCAGCTTTGGCGGATCGGTTGGCGCACTGTTCTGCGTGATTTGGTAGACGGCGCCGCCGCCCACGACGGGATGGAAGGCCTTGGCGATGGTGGGATTTTGAAAAACACCCATGCCCATCTGAGCGCCCGCGGAGTTACCAACGAACGAGACAACAAGCAGACACAACAGTATCGGAGGGATACGACGCAAGTGGGGCTCCTTTGCCAGGTTGCCGCCTAGTTTTTCGCCTAAATTCCTGTAACTCGATCAGGCTGGCGGCTGGCGATGGCAAATTATTGTCTGATTCGGGGAGCGCTGGCAATCGAAGTTGCGGAAACGTCGGGTAAGAGTCAACCGGGAAACTCGCTGCTCCGTAAGTGGAGATTCTATTCGTAGGCGAGGGCTACTACCGGGTCGTAACTGGCGGCGCGCAGAGCTGGAAACAGCGCGCCGGCGGCGGCACCTGCGAGCGCCAAGCCTACCGCGGAGAAAATCCAGCCGGGCGTAATCAGCACGGTGAGGCCGGGATTCGTCTCTTTGAGGATGGCCTGGGTCAGGAACGTCAGCGCAATTCCCAGCGCGGTCCCGAGGAGAGCCAGGACTAGAGTTTCGCCGAGGAGCATGCGGACCACGGCTATGCGCGTGAATCCCAAAGCTTTCAGAATGCCGACTTCGCGGGTGCGTTCCATCACCATGGTGTGCATGTTCAGCAGAACGACGAGAAAACTGATCACGATGCCGAGCCAGACCATGGTGCGGGTGAAAGGTTTCAATTGCGGCAGATTGGAGGAAGTCATCAGCGAAACGTACTCAGAGAGGGAGCGCACGCTGCTTTGCGGTATCAGGTTTAGAATCTGCGCCCTGGTGGCTTCGGTGTCGCCTTTGCTGCGCACATAGAACATGGAGACGCGCTGATCGGCGCCGGCAATTTCCTGCGCGGTGTGCAACGGAATGAAAAAACGAGCACCTTTCCCGTGGGCCACGATGCCGGTGACGGTAAACGTATGATTTAACAGGGTGACCTTGCTGCCCACCTTCAAGTGGCGCTCCTGAGCCATGATGTCGTCGGCGATGGCTTCGTCTGGGGCAGCGAAGGGGCGGCCAGCGCGATACAGAAAGCCGCGGCTTAGAGCGTTGAAACGCTGGTAATCGATGCCGTAGATCATCATCAGGTTCTTGGGTTCGGTAAGAATTACCGTGGGAGCGACCTCGTCGACGCCAGGCAGGGTGGCGATCTTATCGGCAAGATTTTCCTGCATCACCGCGCGCGAGAAGGCTAGAAAAATGGAAGAGTTAGGCGGCTGCACGAGAATATCGGCGCCGACGCCTTCGACGCGCTTTCCCCATTCGGAAAACAATCCGGACGTCAGGCCGACGATCATCAGGACGAGAATCACTTGAATCGCGATGGCGATAATACTCAGCAGACTGCGCAGCGGCCGGGCAATAATGCTGCCCAGCAGCATCTGCACGAGAGAAAATGGACCGTCAAACGATTCATTCATAAAGAATTGTCAGCTTGGATTTTAGCATTTCGGGGCTTGCGCAGCAAAAATTCGCACAAAAGCTATGCACGGTGCGGGCCGAAAACTCGGAAAAATATTTCTGCACGATTAAGTTTTCAACACATGTGTTGAAAACCATGTGGAAATCGCTCGCTGATTCCCCGTAACTTCTCAGCCTTCAACACGCTTCACCGCTTTGCACCGTTTCTGTGCAATCAGGGTTGCCGCGAAAAAAATATTCTGGCCGCACGGGTTCTTGGGTGTTTTTTCGCTCCAGGGAAGACCGTACCGAAAAAATACAGCGCGTTCCCGCGCGCAAAAAGAAATTTTCATGGAAACAAAGATTCACTTGGGACAAACTTTTGCAGCATTAGTACCACTTCGGCGGGCGCTCCAGGTGAATCTTGAATTGCTGATTGACGTCGGTGATGTCGTACCAATGGCCGTACGTTTTCCATCCGTCCGCTATGACCTGGATCAACACGCGGCCCGCCGGCGCACCGGGTACGTGCGCGACTCCAACGGCACTGGTCTTAACGTTCAACTCGAGTTTCTTATCCTTGACGAGATGTTCTTCGACATACTTCACGTAGACGCTGGCATTCTCCACCGGAAGATTCTTTTCGCCACCGGTCACTTCGATGGTGATGCGGCTAAGTGGCTGGGAGGCCTGAGGTTGAGTTGGAGCAGCGTGGGAATTCGCGGGAGGACTGGACGAATTCTGGGCGAACACGAGTCCGCCACTGGTACCTAACAGACAGAGTACCGGCGCGGCCAGCCATAGAAACGTTCGATGCGATACTCTTGGACGAATCTTCATCGGTTGCGCTAGCCTCTATCGTGTATGCGATGGCATTCCACGGTCAAGTCTCCGTCCACTCAGATACGATGCCCTACCTCCGGCGGATGATGCTTTGGCGAACTCCCGGCGCAGCGAACGGTTCGTGATTGCCGGGAATCTACATAGAAGCCGCGGAAAATTTGACGAGCTGCTGCGGCTACTGTAGCTTTTTAGGACTTAATCGCTGCGCACAACGCCTGGCTCGGGACGCACCACACAGGACGGGGATCGCACTCACAATTTTTCTGGCCGGGGCGCGTTGGCCCGGTCGTCGCTCAGTACTCTAAGGAGAGCATCATGGGTTTTGCCACTAACGCTATTCATGTGGGTCAGGAGCCGGATCCGGCCACTGGGGCCATCGTCGCGCCGATCTATCAGACTTCCACGTATGTCTACGAGGAACTTGGCAAGCACAAGGGATACGATTACGCACGCACCAATCATCCCAATCGCAAAGCGCTGGAGCGCACCGTCGCCAAACTGGAAGGCGGACACAGCGCGTATGTATTTTCTTCCGGGATGGCGGGGATCGACGCGGTCTTTCGCACCTTGCGACCGGGCGATCACGTGGTGCTTTCCGAGGCGGTTTACGGCGGAGTGTTCCGGCTTTCGACGCAACTGCTGGTGCATTTCGGTTTAGAGTTTAGCTTTGTCGATACTTCCGAACCGGATCTGGTCCACGCCTCCTTTCGTCCCAACACGAAAATGCTTTACATCGAGACGCCCACCAACCCGACCATGCGGGTTACGGACATCGCGGCGGTAGCCAAGCTAGCCAGCGGCCGAAATATTACTGTGGTGGTCGACAACACCTTCCTCAGCCCGTATCTGCAGCGCCCTATCGAACTGGGCGCGCATATCGTGGTCCACTCCATGACCAAATATCTTGAACGGCCATAGCGACGCCACCGGCGGCGCGGTGATCCTCACGCGCCCGGAAGACGCCGAAAAAATTTATTTCATCCAGCGTTCCGCAGGCACCGGTTTGGCGCCCATGGACTGCTTTTTGGTTTCGCGCGGAATCAAGACGCTGGCGGTACGCATGCTGCAGCACAACGCCAACGGAATCGCCGTGGCCCGCCACTTGGACGCGCATCCCAAGATCCGCAAAGTTTTCTATCCCGGACTTCCTTCGCATCCACACCACGACATCGCTCGCCGTCAACAGCGCGGGCCTGGCGCGATGATCTCTTTCGACTTGGGTTCACTGGAAGCCGCTCGCCGCTTCCTGAACCAGGTGAAGCTGTGTTCGCTGGCGGAAAGCCTGGGCGGCGTGGAAACCTTGATCTCGCTTCCGGCGCAGATGACCCACGCATCGATGCCCCCGGAAGTCCGCGAGCGCGTGGGCATCACGGAGGGGTTAGTCCGCCTATCCGTAGGGATCGAAGACGTGGAAGACATCAACGCCGATCTGGACCAAGCGCTTCTGTACGTCTAGTTGGAGCATCCCGCGCGCTGAGATTCGCGGCCTTCAGGCTACAGACGCGTACAACCAAGCCAAGTATTCCGGCAGCCCCGTGGCTATCGGGAGCGCAACGATCTCAGGTACGTCGTAGCTGTGCACCTTGACGATCTCTTTTTCGAGCTCCGGGTAGCGTTGGGCCGTGGTCTTCACCACTAGAAAGTATTCGTGGGTGACCTCGACTTTGTCCTGCCAGCGGTAAATCGAATTCACTGGCGAAAGCAGGATGTTGACGCAGGCCGCCAGCTTCTTTTTCACCACGCTGCGGGCAATCCTGCGCCCTTCGCTTAGCGTGCGTACTGTAACCAGCACGATTCTGGCATCCAACTCAGGCCGCAGGGTCCCATTTGCGGCTGTTTCCCTCACTAACGTCTTGACGCTTTTCATGGTGTCCCTCCCCCTCTAGTGGTGGCTGCTGGAAATTCCCGAGGTTTGGCCCTACATATACACAAGTATTTTGTAACTGACCCGGTCAGGCTAGAATACAGGCCCATGACTGCTTCCCCGATCAAGTTTGGAACCTCCGGCTGGCGCGGGCTGATCGCCGACGACTTCACGTTCGCCAACGTACGGCTGGCAATGAACGCCATCGCCGAGCATGTGAAAAGCAAGTCCGCCAAGCCAACGATTCTGGTCGGCTACGACACGCGTTTCTACTCCGAAGAGTTTTCCCAATTGGCCGTGGACATTCTGGAAGAACACGGCATTCGCACCCTACTCTCTGAGACGTTTAGCCCCACGCCTGCGGTGGCCTTTGAGATCATGCGCAGCAAGCTGGACGGTGCGGTAAATTTCACCGCCAGCCATAATCCCGCGCAGTATCACGGGCTCAAATTTTCTTCTGGGGACGCTGGACCCGCTTTACCGGAGGTTACCAAAGATATCGAAGCGCGGGTTATCGAAAATATCGAGAAGGATGGTCTGGTCCCGAAAGTCCCCGCGCATGGTGCAAAGAAGTCCAGTGCCACTGAAAAGATAAACTTGCGGGCGCCCTACCTGAAGCGGTTAGAAGAGTTGGTGCGTTTCGATGTCCTGCAAAAATCAAAGTCTAAATTTGTGGTGGATGCCTTGCACGGAGCTGGCGCCGGCTACCTGAATAAAATTTTGCAAGACCACGGCATACCCTTGCAAAGCATGCGAACGGAGCGAGATTGCCTTTTTGACGGCACGGGACCGGACGTTTCGGAAGAGAACCTTGCGCCGCTGCGAAAGGCGGTGCAAGAGTCCAAGGCCGCCGCTGGTCTGGCCACCGATGGGGACGCCGATCGTTTCGGCATAGTCGATAGCGACGGCAAATGGATGCAGCCGAATCACCTGCTAGCTCTGGTTTACGACTACATCGTGGAAAGCCGCGGATGGAATATGCCTGCAGCCCGCAGCGTGGCCACCTCGCAAATGATTGACGCCGCTGCCACAGCACACGGCCAGACTATCTATCAAACGCCAGTGGGCTTCAAATACATCGGCCAACTGATCCGCGAAGACAAAATTGCGCTCGGCGGCGAAGAGAGCGCCGGGCTGACGATTCGTGGGCACATCCCGGAGAAGGACGGCATCTTGGCCTGCCTGCTGATCGCCGAAATGATTGCCGCGCGGGGCGCAACCTTGGGTGAGCAGATCCAGCAAATGTTTAAGAAACTAGGCCGCGAATTCTGGCCCATCCGCGAGAACCTGCACCTTAGCGACGAACAAAAATCAAACGCGATCGGCAAGGTGGCCGTGGACAATTCGACACTATTGGGTCGCAAAGTCGTATCTATCGACCGCACCGACGGTGCAAAATTCGTATTCGATGATGGCTCGTGGATGTTGGCGCGCTTGAGCGGCACCGAGCCGTTGTTGCGGCTATACATTGAAGCGGATAGCGCCGCGGCTTCCGCGAAGCTGGCTAAGGAAGCGACCGACTGGATTTTGAAGGGCTAGGTAATTTTTTGAGCATACCTCCGACAACCGCGCGACACACGAAACCGGAAGAGTCCGGCGATCGAGTCTCCATCTTGTGGCAGCAGTACGGCCGGGGGATTCTTGGTCTGCTGATTCTTGTGCTGGTGGTGCACGATGTTTTCGGCACTCACGGGTTTCTCGCCATGCGCCGCACCCAGGCCGAAATTAACAATGTGAACGTTGACCTGTCTCGGCTCAATGCAGAAAACGCTCGCCTGGCGGATTATGTTCACGATCTAAAATCTGATCCGGGAACCATCGAAGGACTGGCACGACTAGGCGGGTTGATGGGAAAACCCGGCGAAACAATTATCAAGATTCCGCGAGCACAATGGTTCGAGGAAGACAAACCAGTTAAACCGTAGCCTTCTCTCAGCGTTCCTACCCATTCCTAAATAGCTGGGCTGACGTTCTGTACAGCCATGCTGCCTGTTGCTCGTTTTTCCGCGCGTTTACGTTTCCAGCTGGTTCGCAAAATCGAGAGCAGCATCATCGCGAGGAAAATTACCAGCAGTCCCGCTGTCGCTTTCGGAATACTGCACTGCCTTTTCGGCAGAATCGACAATCGCCCGTACACAAATTCGATGTGCACCCAATAGACCAGCAGCGATGTTTGCCCCAGTTGAATCGCGGGACTGAACGTATACCGCGGCAATCCCCATTTGCACCAGGCGTACGCCGCGCCGGTGATCAATAGCAAAATTCCGCAGCGCAACAAGAAAAACTGCGGACTCGTATGCCAATAGTCGTAGACGGAGTAGAGCTGAACCGCAGCACGATCGAAAAGAATCGCCGCCATGCAGCAGACCGCCCCACCTGCGGCAACTAGACCGAACGTGAATTGCTCATCGCGCTTCGCAAAGTCGGTAAACAGAAAAAATCCCAGCGCCAGGCCCGCGAACGCAAAAGCGATCCAGGGAAAAATTGGAAAGAGCCACGGCTGCGGAGCGTTAAACGTATGTACGCCGTCGATATACGACTCTATGGGCCAGGGCAGAAATTGCAGGCGGTGGGTGTACAGCACCGGGGTCATCATCGCTACCACCGTGGCGGACACCAGGGCGCTGACGATCGTGGCGCGCCGAGAAACTGCCAGGCGCTCCGAGGTCGCCAGCCAGCAAAGTACGCCCATCAGCATCATGGCGATGCCCAGAATATTCAGGACGTCGACACGCAAAAGATCGGTCCACGGCGATTTGGGATAGCCCAATACAAATTCCTGCACGCGAAATAGCACGCCCGCGCCGTAGATCTCCGCACCGCGCAGAATCGTCTGCCGGGCAATCGCGTTGCGATCCGCGCCTTTCTCCCAGAGCCGCTCGGTGACCAGCGCAAAAGAGACACCGCACAGAAACAAAAATATTGGCGCGGGAATGGTCGCCAGCAGCTGCGAATAGCGATACAGCAATCCACTGCGAGCCTCGGCGCTCAGCCACGAGTCATAACAGTGGGCCTGAAACATCACCAGGCAAGCCAGCCCGCGCATCCAGTCGATGTACGCGAGCCGCCGGTTCGCCATGCTGCGCGAACCTCCCGCAAGTCGCTCTTGTACGTTTTCTGACATCCGCGCGCTGCAATTCCCCTCTTGGTTGTTCGCTAAATGACCTGTGGATACGCGTTGCCGCCGATGGGCGGGCACGGCATGCCGTGCCCCTACGAAGCCTCGCGACATTGCTGGCGGCTTCACGGCAGCAGCGCCGAAGAAATTCTAGCGCGACTGGATAGCCCCGCAGGAATTCTTCTCGCCGCCTTGCTCTTTCTTGCAAACTTTAATTCTCATGCAAGCGTCGACCTCACTACAGTTGGTACTCGCACGCACCAGGCACCGAAAAACACATGGCCTCCTTGCGCCAGCTGCGCTATCCTCCCGGTCGACAAAAGAAAATGGCCGCCGCCGACAACCCGCTCGCAAAACCCGTCGCCACCATGGAAGATCAGTTGAGCTTTGCGTGGCGCAATTTCGAGGACCAACAAGCGATCATTCGCGCTGCCGACCTCAAAGCCGGCTACCTGGTAACTTTCCTGTTGTTCTTCGGGGCCAGCACCATTCCGCTGGGCAAAGAAGTCTTTCCCAAAGTGCATGCGACGCCCACTTTTCAGGGCGCCGTCAGCATCCTTTACTTGGCCACTTACATTGCCTTGGCAGTGGGATTCGCTTGGTCGCTCTACTTGATCTCTCATGTATTGATGCCGCGCATCGCCCGCCACCACAAAGCGCCGGTGCGCGGCTCGGAACTCCTGTACTACGAACACGTCAGCCGCCACAAAGACAGCGATCAATATTTTAATGCTGTGGCCAGCTCTACTCCCGACCAACTCTTGCGCAACGTAACCGACCAGGTGTACGAACTGGCGCAAATCTGCAAATCAAAAATCGACAGCCTTCGGCACTTTTCCATATCTTTCAAGTGGACGCTGCTGGCGTGGTTCGTGAGCACCGCTCTGGGCTTCTGGATTATGAGCTGGAAGTAATTCAGTTCCCGGATCTCGATCCGGCCTGTTCTTCGGCAATTCTAATAACGCTAGCGCACCACCCCGGCCATCGGACTCGACGCCGTCGCGTACAATCTCTTGGGCATGCGCCCTGCGAGGAAACTCTTCCGACCAGCAATCGTGGCATCGCGCATGGCTTCGGCCATCAACACAGAATCTTGGGCCTCCGCAATCGCCGTATTCATCAGAATTCCATCTGCGCCCAACTCCATAGCAATGGCCGCATCGGAAGCGGTACCCACGCCAGCATCAACGATCATCGGCACTTCCGTAATCCGCTCGCGCAAAATCCGCAGGTTGGTAGCGTTCTGAATCCCGAGCCCGGATCCAATCGGGGCAGCCAGCGGCATCACCGCCGCCGCACCGGCATCGATCAATTTCCGCGCGGCAATCAAGTCGTCGTTGGTATAGGGCAACACCACGAACCCTTCCTTCACCAACACCCGCGTGGCTTCAATCAACTGCTCGGTATCGGGAAACAGCGTCTGCTGGTCGCCAATCACTTCCAGCTTCACCCAGTTCGAAAGGCCTACCTCGCGTCCCAATCGTGCGGTGCGGATCGCTTCCTCTGCTGTGTAGCAGGCCGCGGTGTTTGGCAAGATGAACAACTTTTCGCGATCTATAAAATCCAGCAGCGATTCTTTGGACTTGTCCGTCAGATTTACGCGCCGCACGGCCACAGTCACCATATCCGCGCCAGACGCCGCGTGTGCCCGCGCCATCTCCGCGAAACTGCGATATTTTCCCGTACCAACAATCAAGCGCGATTTGAATGCGCGCCCGGCAATGACCAACTCGTCTGCCATAGAGTGCTCCTGAACGATTCTAGCCCTCCTCTCTGCGAGGAATCCAATCCGCATAGTCGCTTAGCGCAACCGAACAAAATACTCCCAATAAAAAACGGGCCTCGCGTATTGGCAAGGCCCGGTTCACTTTCGTTTCTAGATGACGACGCTACCTCCGCACGAAACCTCCTCATCCCGGGTGATTCATCTGCGCTTCATGCGTCGCGAACTCTTTTTCCACCGCCGGGCGGCGAATCAGGTACAAGCCTTGGGCAGTGAGCAGGAACGTTGTTCCGGTGTCGTTGTTGGTAACTTCCTGGCAAACCCGCGTCACGTCGAAAACGCGGTTCGCATCCTGAAAATTTGCGGTCTCCACCACCTGGAAGTCTCGCGCATATTGCCCCAGCGGCACGTTGGCTTGGTTGGCGACGATGAATCCGTCATTGCCCAAACGTTCTGTCTCGCCCTGCAGTTTCAGACCTTGGACAATCTTGATCGCTGGAGCTTTGACCTTATGTAAGTCCAGCACCGCGTCGCCTTGGCCCTGCCGGAAGCGCACCAACTCCGCGTGCTCACCCAGCGAGACCACGAAATCGAACGGGCCGGGAACGTCCAGCGGCGCAGCGGTTTGCGCCACGACGTTACTTGGATCAGTCACATCAAAAATCGCTAGCCGCATGCCGTGATTCTGTTCAATGTACAAAAGCTTCCTTCCGTCGCCGGTCTCGTGCAGCAGCATCGCCTCGCCGGTTTGCCGCGCCGATTCCGGAAGTTGCGCTGGAGTAACCAGCATGATTTTGTTGCTTTCCTTGTCGGCCGTTTCTCGGGGTTTCGGTTTGGCGTCAACGACTGGCGCCGCAACAATTCCCATGGCGACCACTGCGATTGCCGCCAAACGACCTGCCGATTTACCGAATTTAACGTTTACGCTTTTCATGTCACTTTCCTCCGTGAATTTGTAGCCCGTCCGCGATTTTCGATGGCCCGCTCTGCTCGCCGTTCGATTTCGTTTTGGCTATCTGCCCGTATAGACCGCGCACCTGGTGTTTTTATTCCCGGGCCGCCGAGTTTTGCTTTGGGTTGCCGCTGCCACAATCAGCCCTCTAAGGAGTGCCAAATCGCTATCGAAAACCCATCGTGTCCGTCTAACCTTCGTCCCGTCATTCCAATGCACGGTCCGTAGGTGTAAACTCTGAAAGTTTGCATATGACTCTGGAGGATGCTTGATGCACGTTCGAGTTCGTTTGCTGGCAGTAATCGCAGTAGCTGTAGCCGCCGTGATGGCCATCGGCGCACAGGCGCAGACCGCTGCGCCGCAGAAAGCAACCGTAGACATTCCCTACACAAAGTTTGTTCTCGATAACGGCTTAACGTTAATCGTCCACGAAGACCACAAAGCTCCCATCGTGGCGGTCAACATGTGGTACCACGTCGGCTCCGCTAACGAAAAAACCGGCAAAACCGGTTTCGCGCATCTTTTTGAACACTTGATGTTCGGCGGCAGCGAACACGCCAAAGGCAGCTACATTGAAGCTCTCGAAAAGGTGGGCGCCACCGATCTTAATGGCACCACCAACGGCGACCGCACCAACTATTTCGAAGACGTCCCGAATTCCGCTCTCGATTACGCCCTCTTCATGGAATCCGATCGCATGGGCAGCCTGCTCAACTCGCTGGACCAGAAAACGCTCGACCTGCAACGCGGGGTGGTGCAGAACGAAAAGCGCCAAGGTGAAAACCAGCCCTACGGCGTGACCCGTCAGCTCCTCACTAAAAATACCTATCCCGCCGGTCACCCGTATTCCTGGACGACCATCGGCGATATGGCCGACCTCGACGCCGCCTCCATGGCCGACGTCAAAGATTGGTTCAAGACCTACTATGGCCCCTCAAACGTGGTGATCGTAGTCGCCGGTGACGTTGACACCCAAGTGGCCAAAGCGAAAGTCGAGAAGTATTTCGGTGATATCCCCGCCGGACCGCCAGTCGCACACCAACAAGTATGGATCGCCAAGCGCACCGGCACGCATCGCGAAGTGGTGCAAGACCGCGTCCCGCAAGCTCGCATTTACAAAGTTTGGAACATCCCCGAATACGGCAGCGCCGATGGCGACTACCTTGATATGGTCAGCGACATTCTCGCCAAGGGCAAAACCTCGCGCCTCTACAAGCGCCTGGTCTACGACGATCAAATCGCCACCAACGTAGTAGCCTTCGCAGACACCAACGAAATCGCGGGGCAGTTTGAAATCCAAGTGACCGCCAAGCCCAGCACCGACCCCGCCAAAACTCAGGCCGAGCTGGACCGCGTTGAAAAAGAAATCGACGAAGAACTCGCCAGATTCCTGAAAGACGGCCCCACCGCCGAAGAACTCGAACGCGTGAAAATCCAGAATCAAGCCGCCTTCATTCGCGGCCTCGAACGCATCGGCGGCTTCGGCGGCAAGTCCGACATCCTCGCGGTCAACGAAGTGTTCCTCGGAGACGCCAGCGCCTACAAAATCACCCAAAAGCGCATTCAGGACGCCACCGCAGCCGACCTGCGCGACGCTGCGAATCGCTGGCTCAGCGATGGTGTGTACATTCTCAGTGTCCTGCCCTTCCCCGAATACAAAACCGCGGCCACTGGCGCGGATCGCACCAAATTGCCAGTCCCAGGTGCTGCCCCCGAATTAAAGTTGCCCACGCTGCAGCACGCCACGCTGTCCAACGGCCTGAAAATTGTTTTAGCGGAGCGTCACGACGTTCCCGTCGTTGACCTCTCTTTAATCATCGACGCTGGTTTCGCCGCGGATCAATCCGCAACCCCCGGCACGGCCAGCATGACCACCGCGTTGCTTACCGGCGGCACCAAAACGCTCGACGCCCTACAAATCAGCGATCACCTCGAACTGCTCGGCGCGGAATTGACCGCAGCCTCCAATCTCGATTCCACCATCGTGAATTTCTCAGCGCTGAAATCGAAACTCGATCCCTCGCTGGATCTTTTCGCGGATATCGTTCTCAATCCTTCCTTCCCGGAAGCCGATTTTCTGCGCACGCAAAAATTGCAAATTGCCACCATCAAGCGCGAAGAAAATACTCCGACCACCATGCCCCTCCGCGTTCTACCCGCCTTGCTCTATGGCGCGGGTCACGCGTATGGCGGCTCTTTGACCGGCTCGGGCACCACGGACAGCGTCAGCAAACTCACCCGCGCGGACCTCGTCAAATTCCACGATGTCTGGTTCCGCCCCAACAACTCCACCCTGGTCATCGTCGGCGACACCAAGCTCACCGAGATCAAGCCGCTTCTCGAGAAACTTTTCGCCAATTGGAAAGCGGGAGAAGTCCCCAAGAAAAATATCGGTGTCGTTTCCTTGCCGAGCAAGACCGCGATCTACATCATCGATAAGCCCGGCGCCCAGCAATCGGTGATCTACGGCGGCACCATCGCTCCGCCCACCGCTAATCCGCAAGAAGTCGCCATCATCGCTATGAACGATGAGCTTGGCGGGACTTTTGGCTCGCGCCTCAACATGAATCTCCGCGAAGACAAGCATTGGAGCTACGGCGTTGGCACCCGCCTCACCAAAGCCCGCGCGCAGCGCCCTTTCCGCATCGTCGCGCCGGTGCAAACCGACAAAACCAAAGAATCGCTGGTCGAACTCAACAAGGAACTGCGCGGCATTCTTGCCGACAATCAAGTGAGCCAAGCCGAACTCGCGAAAACTCAGGACAACGAAACCCTCAAGCTCCCGGGTTCCCGCGAAACTCTCGACGACCTAGTGACTTCCATCGATGATCAGGTCCAATACAATTTGCCTGACGATTACTACCAGACCTACGGCGGCAAAGTCCGCGCACTGACCACTACCGACATCGCCGGCGCGGCCAAGACCATCGTCCACCCGGACAATATCGTCTGGATCGTAGTTGGCGACCGCGCCAAAATCGAACCGGGCATCCGCGAACTCAACCTGGGCGAAGTAAAAATCCTCTCGCCCGACGGCAAAATCGTTCAGTGACCGCGTTGTGTGGCGCCGGGCGCTTATTTTGTGCCCGGCGGCTTTTGACGTTGTAGGGGCCCAGCATGCTGCGCCCCAGCTTGCTCAGTCGAGAACTTCAAGCGCGTTTCTTTCCCGTTTATTTGTGCCGCTCCGGCGAAACGATTGCCGGCGTAACATTCCCCGGTACCGCTCTTTCCGCCGCAACCCGCACCGGCACAATCGTAACGCTGGTCAAAATCTCGGTAAGCCGCTCAAACACCTCATCCGCGTCGACATGCCGCAACGATTCGTCCTCCCCAGCCGTGCCCGCGGTAATGCTCATCGCAAACTCATAACAAGCCGCGTTCTCGTATGCGTGGAAATACTTTTCCCGTGTCTCCGCTCCGCGCGACGGATCCCCATCGACATCCAATTCCGCCGCGGCAAACTCAGTGCTCCCGACGGTAATCTCCGAAGCCGGAATCTCTCGCCACGATCCGCTTTCCCCATCGGAAATCCGAAACTGCCCGCAAGCCTCCTCCGAAACTTTCGAATTCACCCGCGCCGTCAACGAAGCCTTAACAAAATCCGTCCCGACGTAGACTCGGCGCGGAACAATCACCGAAGCCAGTGGCACTCCGCCATCCGCCGCGAACGCGCTGCTCGCCGCATAATGCCCAGACAAGTCCAGCCCGGCATTTGCACCTTTCCTCAGCACAAAATTCCGGGGATACTGCCACGCCACTCCGTATTTATGATTCGCGTACACCGCCGGCGCCAACTCCTTCTCGTCCGCAAGCCGCGCGGCAGAATTCCTTGCCGCCAAGTCCTTACCGCCAGAGGCAGCCGACGCCTTCCCTAGTTTCTCAACCTTCGCCGCGCCGCGCATAAACTCGGCCTCTCGCGCCCGCGAAGGCCGCCCGAACTGACTGACTAAAATCGCACAAACAAATAGCCCTAGCCAAACCGCGATCGTCCGCGCCCGCCCCGGCCCCAGATCCGCGGCCGACTCTACATCCTGAAACAAGCGTTCCTCGCTAACCTTATCTCCCGTATCCGCCGGAATCTTGGCAGCCATGGCAGTCTCCTCCAAACACACCATGGCTAACGCAAGCCTCCGACCATTCAAGATCGACTGATTTAAAAGGAGTTATCTAACAAGGACTCGCGACGATGCGCGGCCCAGGACACACACAGTGGTTCGTCGTTCTCAGAGCTAAGCTTGCATCTGCGGCCGCGGCTCCGCCGAATCCGCGTACAACCCATCAATCACGCCGCGATACTTCTCCTCCACCACCCGCCGCTTCAACTTCAAAGTAAACGTCAGACTCCCATCATCGAACGTAAAATCATTCGCCAGCAGCGCAAATCGCTTGATCGACTCATACTGCGCCAAGTGCGCCGTCAACCTCTTAACCTCCGATTCAATCAGCCCGCGCACAAAAGGCTGCTCCACCAGCTCCGCGCCAGAACCCAAGCGCACCCCAGCCTCCGCAGCTTTCGCGGCAATCGTGGTCCCGTTCGGCACAATCAATGCCACCACAAATTTCCGTTTATCCCCGATCACCATCGCATTCAAAATATACGGGCTGGTCTTCAGCGCGTTCTCAATCGGCTGCGGGGCCACAAATTTTCCGCCAGCCGTCTTCAACATGTCTTTCTTGCGATCGGTGATAAACAAATACTGATCTTTATCCAAATATCCGATATCGCCGGTGTGAAACCAGCCCTCTTCATCCAGCGCTTCGCGCGTGGCACCAGGATTCTGGTAGTACCCCTGCATCACGCACGGGCCCTTCGCCAAGATCTCGCCATCTTCCGCGATTCGCAACTCCACTTTGGGTATCGGCCGCCCGGAACTCCCCACTCGATTCCTCGGATAATTCGTGGTCAATACCGGCGAGGTTTCCGTCAGTCCATATCCCTGATAAATCGGCACGCCAATCGCCCAGAAGAATTCCGTCAACTCCGGCGCCAGAGGCGCCCCGCCTGAAAGCACTACGCGCAATCGACCACCCGTCCCGGCGCGAATTTTGGAATATACCAACCGGTCGGCGATCGCCCATTTCAGTTTCAGCAACGGGCTAACGCTCTTCTCGCCTGCCCGCCACATCGCCGTCTGCCCAGCCACCTTCATCGCCCAAGTAAATATCTTTTTCTTCGCCCCCGTATTCTTGCTTCCCTGCTCCAGTACTCGCACATAAATTTTCTCAAACACCCGAGGCACCGCTGCCATCAACGTGGGATGCAGCTCCAGCAGGGCTTGCGACACCTGCTCCACCGCCGGAACATACGCGATCGTGATCCCGCTGAACAGATAAACGTAATCCAGCATCCGTCCGTAAACGTGCGCCAGCGGCAGAAAGGACACCGCCAGATCCGTTTCCGGAGTAAGCGAGAGTTCCACCACGCTGTCGGAAACATTCGAGCAGAAATTTGTGTGCGTCAGCATCACGCCTTTCGGCTCGCCGGTAGTCCCAGACGTATAAATAATCGAAGAAAGCTGCCCCGGCAGGACTTGCGAGGCCCGCATCCGGTAAGACGCAACCTCCGCGTCCCCGGTCCCGGCAATCAATGTTTCATAACGCAAAGTATCCGAGGCCAGCGAGTCCCCGCCATCCGCCGCCACGATGTGCTCCAGCGCCGGCACCTGCTCGCGAATAGCCAGCAAGTGCTGCAACTGCTCCGCGCCAGCTACGAACGCCACTTTCGCACCGCAATGATTGAAGATGTACGCCATCCGGTCGCCCGATTCGTGAAAATAAATCGGTACGGTAACGGCGCCGCAACCGGTAATTGCGAAATCCGCGACATGCCATTCCGGACGGTTCGCCGCAAACACCACCACGCGGTCCCCCGGCTTTACGCCCAGTTCCGTGAACGCCGCGGACAATCCCGCCACACGCCGCAACATCTCGCGCGACGAAATCGCGTCCCACCCAGCCTCCCCGCGTACCATCTGCGCGCGCGGATTCGGATGCGCATCCATTGCCTGCAGCAATCGCGAAGGAAGTGTCCCGTAATTCATCAGAATTTCAGACTCTACCCCAGCCCCGCAGCAAGCGCAATGCGACGCCCTCAGGTAGCACAGGCTTCAGCCTGTGTGCCTTGTCGCACGCCAACAATTTTTTTAACAGGAGACAGTGGCACAGCCAATCCTGGCTGTGTGCCCTCTCGAACCTCGATTGATTTTCAGCAAGGAATTTATTCTAATCGCGACAAATTCAGATGCGGCGACAAGCCAAGCCCGCCGCGTCCACCGAATCAGTCGATCGTCAAAGTAAGCGTAGTCGAAGCCTTAACCGACGAATTCGCAGTATCCGTACCAGTCACCGTCAGCGTGTAACTTCCCTTTACCGCATTGGTCGAAGAGTTCGTCGAGGTAGACGAAGAAGATCCCGCACTAGAGCAACCCGCAATCCCACAAACCACCGCAACCAAAACCAAAGCGCTCAGGCCAACCAACCGCCGCGATCGCAAGCTAAACAATCCCACAACAAACATTCCACACAGCGCCAATCCCGTAGCAACGGGAACCAAATTCACGCCGCCGGATCCGTAATCCCTCAGCGTCGGGGCGTTCCTCAGCGACGCCAGCCCAAAAACCCCGGTGACCTTGTGCGCACTGCCAGATCCTCCGACAACCGCGCCACTACCGCAAAGCCCTGAAGAAGTAGAAATAGTCAGCGTCGACATAACCGCCGTGTTTGACGACACTGTGAGATTAGGCGCAGAAAAACAAGCATTCGCCACCGCAGGATTACTCGTGATCGTAAACGCCACCGTCCCCGTATAACCGTTCGACGGTGTAACCGTAACTGTCGCATTCCCACTACTTCCAGCCGCCACCGTGGTGCTCCCCACCGCTATCGAGAACGATTTAGCCGCCACGTTACCCACCGTCAAGCTAATCGACCCGCTCGACGCCGCATAAGTAGCATCCCCAGAATACGTAGCCGTAACGGTATGCGCTCCAACCACGCTAGACGAAAAAATAATCGTGGCCGCACCCTTCGACAATGCCAGCGACGACGTCTGGGTAGCCCCGTCCACCACCACCGTCAAAGTCCCGGTGGGAGTCGCCGTGCTCGAACTCGATCCTGACGCCACGGTAATTGTGACCACATCATTAGCTCCGGAAGCCGGAGTGGTCGTAGCCGCGGAGAGCGTAGTCGTAGACGCGACCGGCTGCGTAGCCGTCGCCGAACCCGGCCACGCGTTCAGCAAATTAAAAAAGTCCACCGAACCCAGCCCGCTAGCTTCGTCATACCCGGTGCTGGCCGCAAACTCCGATTCCCCCGCCGCGGAACACAACGTAGCTCCCGCGGTGCACTCATTTGTTCCCGAGGTGATGTCATGAAACGCCGAAGCGTACGTTGTCGGGTTCGACGCCAGCTTATAAAGCGTCGCATTCACCACGCCTTGCCCGCTGGAACCAATCTTTTGATTGATGATCGCCACCATCCCGGCGAAAATTGGCGCATCAAAGCTGGTTCCACCCGCCACCGTCAGATCCGTGTCGGTGCTGTCGCGAAACCCATTTCCCGGAGTGCAACTGCCAGTGATCTTTGTATCTTGCATATCGCTCGAGCAATACAAAAACCCCGCATTGTTTGGCGACGCCGTCAGCGAAATGTCCGGCAACAACCGAAAATTACCTGCCGCAATTCCCGGCACTCCCGTTTGCCAGCTTGGCCGCGCCGTTAGCGTGCTCGCGCCTCCGCCACCCGCCGAGAGCTCCGTCGATCCAGCATCATCATTCCAAACCATCTCGGGAATGTAAGATTTCGCCGACCCAATCACATCCGTCCCGTTCGCCGGCGTCCAAAAAGTCGTATTCGTTGACACCACATCCGCGCTCGGAAATTCCGTCCCGCCCATTCCGGTCACATACTGGCTGCTCGACGGAAAATCCACCGCCAGCGCTTCCTGCGCGGTCGTCGATTGGTCTTTGTCTCCCGAGCAATCCGTGGATCCGGCGTCCCCGCTCGCGCTCACCACCGTCTGGCCCTGCGCCGCCGCCTGCGCCAGCATCCCGTTGATCGACGTGTATTCCCCCGAACCCAAGTCCGATTCGCACGATCCGTAGCTGATCGTAATCACCGGTGCCGTCTTGTTCTCAATCGCGTACTGCAGCGAGTCGAACACTCCAAAATTCTGATTATTGCCCACGAAAACAAAAATAATCGTCGCTCCCGGCGCTGTTCCACCGGAATACTCTAAATCTAGATCGGATTCTGATTCGTCCCCGGTGGAAATCGTAGGCGTCCCCGAACCCGGCACCTGCACCATCGTCGGATCTTTCTTGTTAAGGCCCGCTGCTTTTTGAAAATTCTCTATGTCCGTAACCGCAACTTCGGACTGCCCCATCACCGCGATCGACTGCCCGGCCCCGGTAAATCCCGCGTTATAAGCTGCCTTAATGTCATAAATTGTGGCGATGTCCGCCGGGGTCAGAAAGTGATTGCTGGTCTGGCTAGACGTAAAATCCGCTTTAGGCGCTCGTTGTGGCGCGCTGTATTTCACGTGGGCTTTGGGCCGGAATGTCGAAAGGTTTGCGACCGTCTGCACCACCGACGAAAGCGCCGCCGGAATGGATAGATCGGTCGAGGCCGCGAATTGCTTCGCCCCGTTCAGCGTGTAGTAATGCATCTCGGTGCTGAACGCGGATTCCACTTGCAGCGCGGTTCCCGAAAAGTGAATCCGGTTGCTACTTCGCCCGCGGCCGTCCATTGTAAATCCTTGTTGTTGCAGCCAAAATTCGACCTTGGCGATGTCCGCGTCCGCAACCCCGAACCGCGCCGCAAATTCCTCAGGAGTAAGCCATTGGCGATACTGCGGTGAGCTGGGATCCAGTTGCGCGGCAATCAGCGTTTGCAAATCCGCCTCTTGGGCGTCCGAACGCTTAAGAACCAGGCTGATGCCTGCAATCGGCGTCCCAGAGGGCATGCGCCCTGCGTCAAACTCCGCCCGGGCCAGCGGCGAGTGGCTGCCCACCAGCATCGCGCGGTCTGCATTGTTGATCTCCCCGCTGATTCGCGCCTCGGGAGCTTGCGCCCGCAAATTTCCCGAAAATAAAATCGTCGCCGCCACTGCGGCAAGTCCCAGCATCCCTATACGTGCAACTGTCTTCACAAAAGTCTCCATAAGCTTCCCTGCGCCAGTCGAATGCTGGTTTCGACCTGGGCGCCGTGAACATTCGATCCAGATACTGCCCACACCCGTTGGAGTGCGTCACCGGGCGTTTAAGTTGCAAGCCTACTATCAAAGATTTTCCTGCGGAACGTTCCAAAGGACAGGTATTCCACCTTCGCCGTTCGAATGAGTACCTATAAATAACTATATTGATGCAGTTACGCTCGCGTGCCACCGTGCCGTGTGTCGAAACGAACCTTCATCACCGTAGCGGCCAACGCGGCTGCCCACTCCTTATTCCCATTTCGGCCCAAGCCGGGTTCCCAGCCGGCCAGTACGATCCACAAACATTCGTATGCCCTTTAACAAACTTGCCCGAAATGCCGCGACCGATCCACTAGGTCTAACCCGCGCAGAATCCATAAGTTGCGCGGAAATCGGGCCTATCCCTATTTATATGAGTATGTTACAGATACGACCCGGGCGCACCATCCCCGTCCACTTCTGATCTACTCCAAAATGGGAACTGGTGCCGCTCGCACGAGCGAATGCAATCACCTCAGAGCTACGCTACTATGAACATTCCCATCACGGCTGGAGCGCACTCATCATGAGCACGACGATTTCAGATACTCTCGCCGGAGCTAGCCTGTCCAAAGGCCCCTTCCGCGCCCCACGCGGCACCCAGCTCTCCTGTAAGGGCTGGCAGCAGGAAGCCGCCCTGCGCATGTTGCTCAACAACTTGGATCCCGAGGTCGCCGAAAAGCCCGAAGATCTGGTCGTCTACGGCGGCACTGGCAAAGCCGCCCGCAACTGGGAGAGCTTTCACGCGATCGTCCGGTCCCTTCGCGAACTCGCCAACGATGAGACTCTGCTGATTCAGTCCGGCAAGCCCGTAGGAATTTTCCGCACCCACGAATACGCCCCGCGCGTCTTGCTCGCCAATTCCAATCTCGTCGGCTACGCCAATAACTGGGACAAATTCCGCGAACTCGATCGCGCCGGATTGATGATGTACGGCCAGATGACCGCCGGAAGCTGGATCTACATCGGCACGCAAGGAATTCTGCAAGGTACTTTTGAAACTTTCGCCGCCGCCGCAAAAAAACACTTTGGCGGCGATCTCGCCGGAAAGCTGGTCGTCACCGGCGGCATGGGCGGTATGGGTGGAGCACAGCCACTGGCCGCCACCATGAACGGCGCGGCATTCCTCGGCATCGATGTTGACGCTGAACGCATCAAGCGCCGCGTAAAAACCGGCTACTGCGATGTGATGGTCAACGATTTGGATGAAGCGTTGCGCATCCTGAAAAACGCCGTGCGTAAAGGCGAAGCCACCAGCGTCGGTCTGGTGGGAAATTGCGCTGACTTAATTCCTGAACTCGCCAAGCGCGGAGTAGTTCCCGATCTGCTTACCGATCAAACCAGCGCGCACGATCCCATCGGCGGATACGTTCCCAACGGCATGACTCTCGCCGCCGCCATCGAGCTGCGCAAAACAAATCCCGAGGAATACAAGAAACATTCCATGGCCGCGATGGCCGCGCACGTTCAAGGAATGTTGGATCTGCAAAAACTGGGCTCGATCACTTTCGACTACGGCAACAACATCCGCACCTTCGCCTACGAACACGGTGTAAAGAACGCCTACGATTTTCCCGGCTTCGTCCCGGCATACATTCGACCGCTTTTTTGCGAAGGCAAAGGCCCCTTCCGTTGGGCCGCTCTTTCCGGAGAAGCCTCGGACATCGCCCGCACCGACCAGTTAGTCCTCGACATGTTCCCAGAAAACGCCCACCTGGCCCGCTGGATCAAACTCGCGCAAAAGCGCGTTAAATTCCAAGGCTTGCCGTCGCGCATCTGTTGGCTCGGCTACGGCGAGCGCGATAAATTCGGTCTGGCCTTGAACGATCTGGTCGCCAAGGGCGAGCTAAAAGCTCCGATCGTAATTGGCCGCGACCATTTAGATTGCGGCTCGGTCGCCTCCCCATTCCGCGAAACCGAATCCATGCTGGATGGCAGCGATGCTATCGCCGACTGGCCCCTGCTCAATGCGCTCCTCAACACCGCCAGCGGCGCGTCCTGGGTAAGCATCCACAATGGCGGCGGAGTAGGCATCGGCTATTCCCAACACGCCGGCCAGGTCACCGTCGCCGACGGCACCAAAGAAATGGCCGCCCGCATCGAACGCGTCCTGACCAACGACCCAGGCATGGGCGTAATTCGCCACGTAGACGCCGGCTACGAAGAAGCAAAAGTCTTCGCGGCGCAACACAACGTAAAAATCCCAATGGAGACACCAAAAGGATCCTGACGAAAATCCATCTTGGTAGCACAGGCATTCCTGCCTGTGCGCGGTTGCCGGTGCCGAAGTAATTTATCCATAGATAGACGACGTCAACAAAACGCGTGAGCGACACCCTACTCATCACCGGAGCAGCACAGCTCTTAACACTACGGGGGAGAGGTCCACGCCGCGGCAAAGCTCTATCCGAGCTATCCATCATCAAAGACGGCGCTTTGTTGATTCGCCGCGGCTTGATCGTGGGAGTTGGCACAAAGAAATACGTGGAAGCGTTGCCCGGCGCACGCTCCGCGAGAAAACTCGACCTCGCCGGACGCGTTGTACTTCCCGGTTTCGTGGACTCGCACACCCACCTGGTCCACGCCGCCAGCCGCGCCGAAGAATACGAACTGAAAATTGCCGGCGCCAGCTACGAACAGATCGCCCGCAAGGGCGGCGGCATCTTGAATTCTGTAAAAAAACTAAGAGCCGCAGGTCTGGACTCTCTGCAACTGCGGGCGCTGAGCGCACTGCAACAATTCGCAGATTGCGGCACCACCACAATCGAGGCCAAAAGCGGCTACGGTCTCGACCTTCCCAGCGAACTGCGCATTCTGGTATTGCACAAACTGCTGGCCGAACAGCAGCGCATCGAAATCGCGTCTACATTTCTCGGCGCGCATGTGGTGCCCGCGGAATACCGCAGCAAATCCAACGGCACCGAACTCTATATCCGATTGCTGACGGAAATCGTGATTCCTGAAATTGCCGAAGACGGTCTCGCCGAGTTTTGCGATGTTTTCTGCGACCGCCGAGCGTTCACTCGCGAACAATCCAAGCGCATTCTGCAATCTGGGAGAGAATTCGGCCTGGAACCGCGGCTACACGCCGAGCAACTGACGCGCACCGGCGCTACACAACTCGCCGTGCAGCTGGGTGCTGCGAGCTGCGATCATCTTGAACAAGTCAATGCCGCGGACATGCGCGCGCTGGGGAAATCGCGAACCGTTGCAACGCTTCTGCCGGGCTGCGATTTTCACCTGGGCCTGAAGAAATATGCGCCCGCCCGTGCGCTGATCGATGCTGGCGCGATCGTCGCGCTGGCCACGGATTACAATCCTGGAACGAGCCCCACCGTCAGCATGCCGATGATTCTGTCGCTGGCTTGTACCCAGCTGCGCATGACCCCAGCCGAAGCGATCACTGCGTCCACAATCAATGGCGCGTACGCGTTGCGCCGCGAAGATAAGATTGGTTCGCTGAATGTAGGCAAACAAGCCGACCTGGCCGTCTTCGATGTGGCGGACTATCGAGAAATTCCCTACTATTTTGGAATGAACACCTGTGTGATGACCATGAAGGGCGGGGTCATCATCCACGGAGCTAAGTCGTAACGCAGCTTCGCAGCGCAAATTCGCCTCTTGTATCTCTAAAGTGGCAAAATTAACTATGACCAGATTGATCGAATGCGTGCCGAATTTTTCTGAAGGGCGCGACCCCGCCAAAGTCGAAGCCATCGTCGCAGCGATGAGCGCGGTTCCCGGCGTATACATTCTCGGCCGAGAAATGGACGCCGACCATCACCGTTGTGTGGTCACCATGGCGGGAGACCCGGACGCCGTCGCCGAAGCCGCAATATTGGGCGCGGGCAAAGCGATGCAGTTGATCGACCTCAACGAGCACTCCGGAGCCCACCCGCGCGTCGGCGCCACCGACGTAATTCCCTTCATCCCCATCGAAGGAGTCACTCTGGAAGATTGCGTGGCGCTGGCCCGGCGAACCGGCGAAGAGCTTTGGAAACGCTATCGCATTCCGGTGTTCTTCTACGAAGCGGCAGCAACTCGTCCCGATCGCGTGAATCTCGAAAATGTGCGTCGCGGACAATTTGAAGGTCTGCGCGAACAGCTGAAAAATAATCACGACCGCCAGCCAGACATCGGCGAGCCAAAGCTTCATCCGACCGCGGGCGTCACAGTAGTTGGAGCGCGTAAGTTTCTCGTGGCCTACAACGTCAACCTGAATACTTCGGACGTTGCCATCGCCAACAAAATCGCCAAAGCGATCCGCCATTCCTCGGGCGGGTTGCGCTACGTGAAATCCATGGGCGTGGAACTGAAAGCCCGCAACTTGGCGCAGGTCTCCATCAATCTCACCGATTTCGAGCAGACGCCGATGCATCGCGTCTATGAAATGGTGAAGCGCGAAGCTGCGCGCTACGGCGTGATGCCCGTCGGCAGCGAAATCGTCGGCCTGGTCCCTAAAAAGGCCATCGAAATGGCCGCGGATTTCTTCCTGCAATTCGAGGATTTTTCCCCGCGCAAATTCTGGAAAATAAGTTGGCAGCGGCGCTTTCTGGCGCTCCACTCGAGAGTGGGGGAAAAGGAAAATTTGCGGCGTTGGCGCTCCCATTTCTCGATGCGGTCGCGGACGCGAGCCCCACGCCGGGCGGAGGCAGCGTCTCCGCCTTCGCTGCGGCCTCTGCTGCAGCACTGGGGCAGATGGTGGCGGCGCTCTCGCGCAAGAAGAAATCTCAGGCGGAACATGTGGATGCACTCTCCGCGCAGCTCGACAATTTGCGCAAAGCTGGCGACGCCCTGACCGCCGCGATTGATCGCGACGCAGCGTCCTATGACGAAGTGCTAAAAGCATTCAAGCTGCCCCAAGGCAATCCCGACGAAATCAAGACCCGCAATCAGGAAGTGCAGCGCGCCACGAGGGGCGCCACCGAAGTGCCACTCGAAGTGGCAGAACGGACAGTTGCGCTTTGTGAACAATTAGGACAACTGCGGCCTATCGCCGCCGCGTCGATGCGTTCAGACTTGGATGTGGCGCAGCTTATGGCCAACGCGGGAGCTCGCGGAGCAATGGCCAACGTGGAAATCAATCTAGACGGCCTAACCGATGCCGGCTACGTGCAAGGAATCCGCGCAAAACTCGCCGCGCTGCAAATTCGGCTCGATAACGCGGAAAAAGCTGCAAGACCAGCGGTACCGCAGCCTATCGCCAGCTTATAGCGCCCGGTCGAAATAGCAGCTTTCGCCGCAGGCTTCGGCGGCATCTAACAGTTTTGAACAAATTGCACTGGGCCCCTCGAAAGGAGCACCACATGAAGTTGAATGTTCTAAAGATTGCCGCAACCACGCTGATTCTCGCGGCCGCGTTTGCGCTACCGCAACCGGCATCCGCCGGCACGCTAGGCGCCGACAAGCTCGCGCTCTTCCCCAAAGAAACCGGTGAACTCGGCTACGCAGACATGAAAAAAGCCCGCACCATGAAGTGGTTTCCGCAGCTGCAGGAACAAATGCTGCCCGCGAATTTTAAGCAGTTTGAAAAGTTTCTGGCAGCCGCCGGTGTCGACCCCAACTCACAAGTCGAAGAATTGGCGTGGGGACTGGTCCCCGAGGGTTTGACGGCCAAGACCGAGAACGCCGGCTCCGCAGCGGTTCCAACCGGCGAACAGGTGGTTGGCGTGGCGCTCGGCAACTTTACTCCGGATTCCACCAAAGCTTACTTTAAGGCGCAAAAGCTGCCCACTTTTGACGTCCGCGGCTACACGCTATATGCCTTTGGCACCGGCTCCGGCGCGAACGATCTCTTTTTCCTCTATTTCGATTCCAGCACCGCGGCGTTCGGTCACCGCAAACTTCTGGAAGACATGATCGAGGTACATTTTGGTCAGCAGGATAGTTTGCTGCGTAACGACAAGCTCTATCCCTTGGTCGCGGAAGCCAACGGCTCCGGCATCGTGTGGACGGTGCTCAACGCCGCGTACACCCGCCTGGCGATGCAGCAACTCGCGCCAGAAGTGCAACAGTTCCCCGACGCCGCCAAACTGATCACCCGCATGCAGAATATGATTATTTCGGTGACCGCCACTTCAGGAATCGATGGCAAATTCCAGGCGATTTGCGGTTCAGTGGATGACGCGAACGCGCTCGGGCAACTGATTCAGGCCGGCCTGCTGTACAAGCGTTACCAAGCGCAGAAAGATAATCCTGAGCTTGGAAAATTGCTCGATCAAGCCAACGTTACGCCCGCCGGAGACCGCGTAACATTGCGCTTGAGCCTTTCCGATGAGCAGATGACCTCGCTAATTCAGCACAATACGTTCGCGCTGAAGATGTAATTTGGGATGGCGAGTAGCTCGACAGGAAAGTTGTCGAGCGAGCGACAGAACAGGCCGGACTAAAGTCCGGCACCTACAAAAACTTTAGCTTTGGGCGATGAATTTTGTCAGGCGGGTGATGGCCGAGCTGCCCTGAGTTTCGTGCTCGATCTTGTCGACTCCCGGAAGGCTGCCAGCGTGTTGCCCGCCGATCCGGGAATCCGCCACTACGATTTCGATGCGATCCGCAAATCGCGAGACATCCACCGACAATTGCTCGCCGGCTCCGCGCAAGTACGGAAATTCCGCGACACACGTTTCTAAGGTTGCGGCCTGCAATTTGGCAACAGCGTCGGCTTCCATTCCCGCCGAGTCCGCGAGGTACCGCGCCACTCCGGCCGCTGCGGCCGCTAACCGCGGGTCGGCGGAAAACTTCAGTGTCGCGCCGCTTTGGAGTTCATCAACCACGGCTATTCGCTAGCGAGACATCGCAGGCTTCGCGGCATTCTGGGCAATAGTACAAGCCATCCGAACACAGCCGCACGTTGTGCTGGCCCTTGCAAATCGTGCAATATTTTTCGCACGCGCAGTTCTCTTCCGGCTTGTTGCATTGATCGCACGCAATCGGTCCGGGCATGAGGAAGCCTCTCAGCAAACTGTACCCGAGGCCATCATGGGCAGCAAGCCGCAGCTTCGGCAGCGTTTACTTGGAGACAACTGCACGAAGGATCGCCGCGGACGTGAAACCCGGCTGCTGCTCCCCAGTCGCGCAACACGGTGGGCCGCCTATTGCTCGGGTTCGGCGAGCAGATCCCCGAGTCGATCGAGGCGAGCTTCCCAAAGCGCGCGGCGATCATTGATCCACTGCTCTGCCACCGAAAGGCCCGCGGGTTCGATGCGGCAGGTGCGCACCCTGCCGACTTTTTGGGTATGGACCAATCCGCTTTTTTCCAGCACCTGCAGGTGCTGAATCACCGCAGCAAGCGTGACCTGCAGCGGAGCGGCCAGGTGCGAGACGGAGATTGGTCCTTCGCTCAGTTTTTCCACGATGGCTCGCCGGGTGGCGTCACCCAGGGCGTGAAAAACGCGGTTGATGTTTGTTCTTTGTCTGGGCATTAGTCTTATCTGACCCTAACTACGATTGGCTTTTCAATTCGTTGCCCAAAGAGTCCAATAGTTTGGTCCAGCCTTCTTCGCGCATTTTTGAACCGTCGGCGTTTTCAAAAAACGCGGATTGCTCCGTGAATTTCAGACGGGTGCTTTTTTCCGCCGGAATTAATTCGAACGTTGCGAGTGAGGCGGAAAAGGGATGTTCGCCCATGCGCATCGTGTAGGCATAGACAATGCGCCGATTGGGCACGATGTCTTGATAGGTGGTGTTGTTGGTTACCACCATTCCCTTATAGGGATTGTCAGCCTGAATGCGGAATTGGGATTGCTCCCGGCCGCCGATGCGGAAGTCCATTTCGAATTCGTCCACTCCGAAATCGCGCCCCTCGGAGAACCAGCGGCGTTTCTTGGCGGGATCGGAGAGGGCGGCGAATACGCGCTCTGGCGCTACAGGGTAGTCGCGTTCGATAACGAAAGAACCGTGGGTTACGGACGAGGCTTGTGTGGCTTGCATGGTGCGCTCCTTAGTCGTGAGATATTGTTAAGTACGGGCTTGAGTATCTAACTTGCGCGATCAATTGTCAAGCACGAACTTAAGTATTATTTTTGAGAGGAGCAGGCTGGCGGGTCGCTAGAGAAATCCCCGAACGCAGTGGTCTGCGGCCGGATCAAATCGGACCGATGGGGTGGCAGAAAGCAGATTCCTCGCTTCGCTCGGAATGACAATTTTTTGCGATGGCAATTTTTTGCAACGGCAATTTCTTGCGATGGGTGGTTCCCTGTCCGCTTCTTTGACCCTCGGTTGGAGCGCGTGTTAGTATCGCTTTCCGCCTGAGAAAACAGAATGGAATCTGCCACAACCGGAACCGTACTGCGCAAGACGCCGCTGAATGCGGTGCACCGCCGTCTGCGCGCCAAGATGGTGGATTTCGGCGGTTGGGACATGCCGGTGGAATACCCGGCTACCGGCGGGTTGGTGGCCGAGCACAAGGCGGTGCGCAACGGCGTTGGCGTTTTTGACGTCAGCCACATGGGCGATATTCGGATTCGCACCGGCAAAACTCCCGGCGGGGCGCTCGCCGCGGTGCAGCATCTGAGCATGAACGATGCGTCCAAGCTGGCGATCGGGCAGGCTCATTACTCCGCGATGCTTTATCCCAGCGGAACGTTTGTTGACGATGTGGTGGTGCATCGGCTGGGTGAAGACGATTTTCTGCTGGTGATCAACGCCGGAACGAGGGAAAAAGATATCAACTGGGTGCGCGAGAACACCCGCGATTTTGACTGCGTGGTGGACGAACTGAGCGATTCGTACACGCAGCTGGCGATTCAGGGTCCGCGGGCGGTGGATGTGCTGCAGAAATTGACGGATGCCAATCTTGCGCCGATCAAGAATTACTGGTTCACGCACGGGACGGTTTGCGGGCTGCCGAATACTCTAATCGCGCGAACGGGGTATACCGGCGAAGATGGATTTGAGATTTATGTGCCGTCGAATGTGGCGACGTCCGAAAGAGTTTGGGATGCGGTGATGGAAGCCGGGCGCGAGTTTGGAATTTTGCCTTGCGGACTGGGCGCGCGAAATACTCTGCGATTGGAAGCGAAGATGGCGCTGTACGGGCATGAGATCAGCGACGAAATAAATGTTTGGGAAGCGGGGCTGGAGCGTTACGCCAAGATGGACAAGCCGGAATTTATCGGTCGCGAGGCTTTAGCGGCTGCCAAGGCCGCGGGATTGAAGCGGACGCTGGTGGGCCTCGAGATGATGGACCGCGGGATTGGTCGCGACGGTTACGCGTGTTGCGCGGATACCGGACCGGCGATAGGTGTGATCACCAGCGGGTCGCCATCGCCAACGCTGGGGAAAAATATTGCGCTGGCTTATGTGCCGCCGGCGATGTCCGCGGTGGGAACCACAATTTTTGTGGAGATTCGCGGGCAGCGCGTGAAGGCGCAAGTTGTGCCAACGCCATTTTACAAACGGGTTCGCAAGTCTGCGGCGCCCGTTGCATAATTGCACTGCCAAATTTTAGCGACAGCGAGCGAAAGGAATTCCGCGATGGCTTATCCCACGAACTATAAATACACCAAGGAACATGAATGGGTGGACGCCCAGGGCAACACCGCGACGATCGGGATCACCGACTACGCGCAGTCCGAACTCGGCGATGTGGTGTTTGTGGAGCTGCCGAAAGTGGGGGCGGCGGTTACATCGGGGAAGACTTTTGGGACAGTGGAATCCGTGAAAGCCGTGAGCGAGATTTTTGCGCCGGCGTCCGGTGAAGTGCTGGAGGCCAATCCAGCGCTGCAGGCGACTCCGGAGAAGATTAATACCGACCCGCACGGCGAAGCCTGGTTGATCAAAATCAAGCTGACGAATCCCGCGGAGCTGAATGGATTGATGGATGCCCCGGCGTATGAAGCGTACATCGCCGAAAAGAGTAAGGAAGCCGCGCACTAATGCGCTATTTGCCGAAGAGTCCTGCGGAGCGGGAAGAAATGCTCGCCGCGATTGGCGTGAAGTCCGCGGAAGAACTTTTTTCCAGCATTCCTGAAAAATATCGTCTTAAGAAACCGCTGAATTTGCCAGGGCCGATGTCCGAAGCCGAAGTGATTGCGTATTTCAAGGAACGAGCGGCGGAGAATTCTACCGGGTATTCCAGCTTTCTTGGCGCAGGCGTTTACAACCATCTGCGCTCCGTAGTTACCGACGTAATTATTCAGCGCGGCGAATTTCTGACTTCTTACACGCCTTACCAGGCCGAAATTACTCAAGGAACTTTACAAGCCATCTTTGAATTTCAAACATTGATGTGCCAGTTGACCGGACAGGAAGTGGCCAACGCGTCGATGTATGACGGATCGACGGCTACGACGGAAGCAGTGCTGATGGCCGAACGTTTGACGGGTCGGACGCGCGTTCTGGTGGCGCGGTCGCTGCATCCGGAGTATCGGCATGTTCTGCAGACATACGCGCGGAACTGCGGACTCACGCTGGAAGAGATTTCTTTCGGGGCGGATGGGACGATCGATACGAAGAGATTGTCCGCGGCTTTGCGTGATGACGTCGCAGCGGTCGTGGTGCAGTCGCCGAATTTCTTTGGTGTTGTGGAATCGCACGCGGAGCTGGCCGCCGCGGTGCATGCCGCGGGCGCCTTGCTGGTAGTGGCGATCGCGGAAGGCGTTTCTCTAGGCGCGCTGAAACCGCCCTCAGAGGCGGACATCGTAGCGATGGAAGGGCAAAGTTTCGGCTTGGCGCCAAGCTACGGTGGACCCTTCGTTGGGGTCATTGCTTCGCGAGATAAATTTGTGCGGCAGCTTCCCGGGCGGCTGGCTGGGGAAACCACTGATACCGAGGGAAGGCGCGGATTTGTTTTGACGCTGGCGACCCGCGAGCAGCACATTCGGCGAGAGAAGGCGACGTCGAATATTTGTACGAATCAGGCGCTGTGCGCGCTGGCAGCCACGGTCCACCTAACGTTGCTTGGTAAAGAGGGGCTGCGCGAAATGGCGCACCAGAATCTGTCTAAGGCGCAATTTGCGTTGAGCGAGCTGGAGAAAATTCCTGGCGTGCGGCGGGCGTTTGCTGCGCCGTTTTTTAACGAGTTTACGGTGGAGTTGCCGCGGTCCGTGAAACTGGTGAATGCGCAACTGCTGAAAGAGAAGATTATCGGGCCTTATGTTTTGGGGACGACGTATCCGGAACTGACCAAACATGCTTTGGTTTGTGTTACGGAGACGACCTCGCGGAAACAGATTGAAGAGTTTGCTGGAGCGTTGCGGCGGGTGCTCGAGACGCCAATCTAAGGAACTGGCGATTCCGGAGCGCTTTCGCTGGTGTGGCGAGGGCTGCGGCAGCGGAGAGTGTTTCTCTTAACACAGAGTACGCAGAGGGCACAGAGCGGGAAAATACTGCCTTCTCCGCGTGCTCTGCGTACTCTGTGTTAAAACAAGCATTCGGCTACCACCTGGACGAAAGCCCAGCGCCTACTAAAAACTATGAATAGCAAAATCAAAAAAGCGGCGCGGCACACTTCTCAGAACGAAGGCTTGATCTTCGAGAAGTCGTCGAATGGCAAGCGAGCATTTGAATTGCCGCCGCTGGATGTCCCTGAAGCGGACGCCGCCAAATCCCTGGGCGCACACCACCGGTCTAAGGGTGTCGAGAATTTTCCGGAAGTCAGCGAGATCGAAGTCTTGCGGCACTTCACCCGGCTTTCTACCTGGAATTATGCGATTGATCTCGGGATGTACCCGCTGGGTTCCTGCACCATGAAATACAACCCGCGCGTGAACGAATTCGTGGCCCGCCTTGAGGGCTTGGCTACCGAACATCCGTATCAGCCGCAGGAATTATCGCAGGGCTGCTTGAAGATCCTGCATTTGCTGGAAAAGTGCCTGCTGGAAATTACCGGGATGGATTCGATTACGTTGCAACCGGCGGCCGGGGCGCAGGGCGAAATGACCGGGCTACTGCTGATTCGCGCATACCTCGAAAAACAGGGAAATCCGCGAAAGAAAGTTTTGATCCCGGACTCGGCCCACGGAACCAATCCGGCCACCGCGGTGATTGCCGGATACGAGGTTGAGAATATTAAGTCTGAATCGCACGGACAGATTGACGTCGATAAGTTGCGCGAACTGGTCACGTCGGATGTCGCGGCGCTGATGATCACCAATCCTTCCACGTTGGGAATTTTTGAGCAGCGCATCCCGGAGATTGCAGAGATTCTGCACGCCAAGGGCGCATTGCTGTATATGGACGGCGCGAACATGAACGCCCTGACTGGCGTCACGCGGCCGGGAGATTTCGGCGTTGATGTGATGCACTTAAATCTGCACAAAACTTTTTCTACGCCACACGGCGGCGGAGGACCCGGCACAGGCCCCGTGGCGATGAAAAAAATCCTGGAGCCGTTCCGACCCGTGCCGGTGCTGCTGGAAAAAGAAGGTGGACGGCTGGCGCTGGATTCCAATCGGCCAGACTCAATCGGCCGCGTGAAAGCCTTTGTCGGAAATTTTGGATTGCTGATTCGTGCCTTGGCCTACATTCTGGCTTACGGACCCGGTGTCCGTGAAGCCACCGAAGACGCGGTGATCAACGCGAACTACATTCGCAAACATCTAGAGGGCATTTTTGACTTGCCCTATTCCCTGCCTTCGATGCACGAAGTGGTTTTCAGCGATGCGATTCAAAAGAAAAACGGCGTCAACACCATGGACATCGCCAAGCGGCTGATCGACTACGGATTTCACCCGTATACCACGGCGTTTCCACTGATCGTGCCCGGCGCATTGATGATCGAGCCTACCGAATCGGAATCCAAGGAAGAGTGCGATTTATTTATCGATGCGATGCGCTCGATCGCGCAGGAAGCCGCAGAAAATCCCACGCTGGTAAAGACTGCGCCGCACACCACGCGAGTTCGCCGGCTGGACGAGGTGGGCGCCGCGCGTAAGCCCATCTTGCGCTGGAAGCCAACCGACAAACCCGAAGGCGCGACACACCACGCACACAAGACCCCCCATCCAGACGCGACACCGACCGTCTGACTTTATTTTCGCGCACATACCTTCGCGGTGATCGGGCTATCTGTCTCTCCTGCTGTTATTCTGAAATCCACGCGCCACGAACTACGCATTTCACATCACATGACACCCGCCCTCGCAGCTTGGCTGCCCAAATCCGTTTTGCTGCTGCGCGACTACGATCGCCACAAATTTCTTTCTGATTTGATCGCCGGCATTACTGTGGGTTTAGTGGCCCTGCCGCTGGCCATGGCTTTCGCAATTGCGTCGGGACTCTCACCGCAGGCCGGAATCTATTGTGCGATCGTCACCGGATTTATCGTCTCCGCCCTCGGCGGGAGTAAAACGCAAATCGGCGGACCGACTGGCGCGTTCGTCGTAGTGGTCGCCGGCATCGTCGCGAAGTTCGGCGTGGAAGGCCTGTTCGTCTGCACCATGATGGCGGGCGTCATCCTGGTGCTGTTGGGCGCAACGGGAATGGGCACGGCAGTTAAGTTTTTCCCGCGGCCTGTAGTGATCGGTTTCACCAACGGCATCGCTATTCTGATCGCTAGCACGCAGATCCGCGATTTCTTCGGACTACAGATGGAGCGTGTGCCGGGGGATTTCTTCCATCGCGTGCAGGCGTATGGCCAGGCGTGGCATACCATCTCGATTCCGGCGATGAGCATTTCGCTGTTATCCATCGCGGTGATGGTTTTGTGCCTGAAGTACGCCAAGAAACTTCCCGGCGCGATTCTAGTGACCTTCGGCGCAACCGCACTCGTCTATCTGCTGCGTCTGCCGGTGGAAACCATCGGGACGCGTTTTGGGGGCATCCCCAGTGGTCTGCCTACGTTTGCCATCCCACAGCTTCACTACGAACTTGTGCGCCAGTTATTTTCTTCAGCGTTCACCGTGGCCATCCTTGGCGCGATCGAATCGCTGATGTCCGCGGTGGTTTCCGACCGCATGAGCCACGACAAGCACAATCCCAACGTGGAATTGATCGGCCAAGGCATCGCCAATATTATTTCGCCGATGTTCGGCGGGTTGCCGGCCACTGGCGCGATCGCACGGACGGCTACCAACGTGCGCGCGGGCGCCAAGACTCCGGTGGCCGGAATGATTCATGCCCTGACGTTGCTGGCCATCGTGATCTTCGCCGCGCCGCTGGTAAAACACGTGCCGCTCGCGGCGCTGGCCGCCATTTTGATGATCGTGGCCTACAACATGGGCGAGTGGAACGAGATTCCTGAGATTATGAAGTTATCCAAAGCGGACATTACCGTTTGGTTTCTCACCATGACGCTTACGGTGGTCACCGACCTGACGTTTGCCGTGGAAGTAGGCATGGTGCTGGCCGCGCTCACCTTCATTCGTAAAGTGTCGCGCACCACCACGGTGACCCGCGTGACGAAAGACTACGTTGCCGGCAGCCGGGTGCACATTCTGGAAGGCAAAGACATCCCTGATTACGCGACGGTATACCGCATCCACGGTCCCTTCCTCTTCGGCACGACGGATAAATTCGCGGAAATCCTGGAACAACTGGACACGCTTCCGCCGATCGTTATTCTTCGTTTACGCAACATGACCGCCATCGACGCGACGGGACTCGGTGCGATCCGCGAACTGTCGGACACGCTGCATGCTTCCGGGCGCACGCTGCTGCTGTGTGGCGCGCGTCCCCAACCGGCGGAGTTGATGCAACAGGCGGAGTTTGAACGTCACGTTGGCGCTGCAAATATCTGCGTGAGTGTGACCGACGCTCTGCAACGCGCGGCGGACATTCACGACGCTGCCGCAGCGAAAGCCTTCTAAGTGCTTTGTTCGACAAAAATGCCTTGGCGCTCGTTGCAACGTCACACCAAAACAAAAAGCGCGAGTGCCGTTAGGCATCCGCGCTTTCCCCGACACTAAACAAAATGTAATGGGCTGAGGTCTTTAGCGAGCCATCCTGGGCATCGGCTCGGGAGCGACCGTGGTCGTTGGCGCTTCCACGGATTTGCCGTTTCGCGCCTGCGAAGACCGCGCGGTGAGCAATGGTTCGGTTTTACGAACCGGAACCGCCAGATTTTCGCCCTCGCGTACAAAGGTCAAGCGATCCTGCTCAGTATTCCAGTCAATGCAAACCAGGTCGCCGAGATGAACTTGTTCGGTGGCCAGCAAATTCGCCAGCGGATAAACGATGTGGCGTTCAATGGCGCGCTTCAGGTGCCGCGCTCCGTAACGCTGATCCGTTCCTTCTTGCAACAGGAAGTCGCGGCCTTGGCCAGTTACGCGAAACAAGAACTGGCCCTTGGCGGTTTCCAGTACGCGCTGTTGCACCTGGCCCAGCTCGATTTCCAGAACCTGTTCGAGCTGTTCGCGGCGCAGGGGATGAAAGACCACAATCTTGTCCAACCGGTTCATGAACTCCGGCGAAAATTTCCGGCGCGCCGCTTCCACCGCGGTACGCTCCACTTTTTCGTCCATGCCACTGGCCGGTTTATCTTTCGGCTGAATGAAGCCCATACCGCCCTGCATCATCTCGGTAATTTCGCCGCCGCCGAGGTTGGAAGTCAGGAAAATAACCGTCTGCGACAGATCCACGCGGCGATTGTCGCCCAGCGTCAAAGTGGCTTTGTCCAACATGCCCAGCAGCAATTGCCACAAAGCGTCGGAAGCTTTCTCGATTTCGTCGAACAGCAGGAAGCTCAGCTTGAGCTTATCGGTGTGCGAAGCCGCCAGCGATTCCTGGGTTATCAAAGGATGAGTCTCGCGGTGCCCCAGGTAGCCCGGAGGCGAACCAATCAATTTCGCGATTTCGTGAGAGTGTTGAAATTCGGCGCAGTCCACTTTAATAATCGAGCGGGCATCGCCAAACAGAATTTCAGCGGCCGCTTCCACGATGCGAGTTTTACCAGAGCCAGTCGGCCCCAGGAAAAGTAAATTGCCTACGGGACGGCCCGGCGAATTGAGTCCAGCGCAGAACACCTGGTACATGTCCACCAGCGCCTGCACGCCTTCCGCTTGCCCAACCACTTTGGCGCGCAACGAAGACTCAAAGTCCCGCGTATCAATGCTGCGTATCGTTGGATCCAGTTGCTGTCGAACCGCGGATTTCATTTTACTTGCCCCTCTTGCTCGTCCAGCTCCCCCAGACGGTGCGCATCTCATCAACGCGCTAGTACTGAGGTTGTGCATGGCAAGTGCCAATCCTTTTGGAAACTCGAAGCTTCTTAAGGTCGCTTACTTTCAATAACTTAGCGATGGGGATTTTCGGCCACGCGTCTCACCCTCTGAGACGCTGTTTCATTCGCGTCCAAACTGAGAGCGCTGAAACACTTTGTGTCAGTCTGTAAACGACAAAAAGGGGCGCGTCGTGTGACGCACCCCTTGCTGGATTGAACAATTTTCGAGTGCCGCTGCAATTTGCGCGGATCTCCCGTACAAACCGCGCTAAGAATTCACGCGGTCTTGCTTTTTCCTGGCCTGTGGCGCCGCCGCCGGCGTTCCCGCCGGCAAAGCTGCCCGCGATTTCCGGCTTTCCACCACCACTTCTGCTGGAGCGTTGGTAGATCTGCCGTCTTTGGCCTCCGCTTCGGCCATAACCGGCTCGAGTTCGAGAGGCGGCGTGTGGACGAGCGCGCCTTCGCCCTCACGCACGAAGGTTAGCCCGTTGTGCTGGCCGTCCCAATCGATGCGCACCAAGTCGCCGAGGTGCACTTGTTCGGTGGCCAGCAAATTCGCCAGCGGATAAACCACGTGTCGCTCAATGGCTCGTTTCAAATGCCGCGCGCCATAGCGCTGATCCGTGCCTTCCTTGAGCAGAAATTCCCTGCCCGGCTCGGTTACGCGAAACAGGAATTGCCCTTTAGCGGTTTCGAGCACTCGCTGTTGCACCATTCCCAACTCAATCCCGAGGACTTCTTCCAGTTGATCCCGCTGCAACGGATGAAACACCACCACTTTGTCCAGGCGGTTCATGAATTCCGGCGAAAACTTACGCCGAGCCGCTTCGAGCGCCGTGCGTTCTACTTTTTCATCCAGCGCATCGGCCGGTTTGTCTTTCGGTTGGATGAAGCCCATGCCGCCTTGCATCAGTTCGCTAATCTCACCGCTTCCCAGATTGGAGGTGAGAAAAATAACAGTTTGAGACAAATCCACCTTGCGGTTATCGCCCAGTGTCAGCGTGGCTTTGTCCAGCATGCCCAACAACAGCTGCCACAGCGCGTCAGAGGCTTTCTCGATTTCGTCGAACAGCAGGAAGCTCAGCTTCAACTTATCGGTGTGCGAAGCGGCCAAAGCTTCTTGAGTGATCAGCGGGTGCGTTTCGCGGTGTCCCAAATAGCCTGGGGGCGAGCCGATCAGCTTGGCGATCTCGTGCGAGTGCTGAAATTCCGCGCAGTCCACTTTAATGATGGCTTTCGCGTCTCCAAATAGAATCTGCGCCGCGGCCTCCACCATGCGCGTCTTGCCCGATCCGGTTGGTCCCAGGAACAGCAAATTCCCTACCGGCCGGCCGGGAGAATTCAGTCCCGCACAGAAAACCTGGTACAGATCGACCAGCGCTTGCACGCCCTCGGCCTGTCCAACGATTTTCGCGCGCAGCGCGGTTTGAAAATCCACCGTCTGCGTGCTGCGTTTGTGTGGATCGAGTGAAAGAATGACTTCGCTCATGACCGCCTCCAGACGCCCAGACTCTCGCGCACCTTTCTAGACCACTACATGATCTAGACGACTACGCGCGATAAGCCGGACGCATTTCCGAACCGCCCGCGTCCGCGGTCAAATTGATCGAGCTTGACCTGGATGGTGGATTGCAGCAGCCGCAACTGCACCAGCAGCTCCTGCGCCACAGCCGGTGATTCGGAAAATTTTAGAAGCGGCGGAAAGAGGTCCGCCAGATCCAGATTGAGCGCTCGCAGCGTGCCCACGAGGCCCTGGATCGCGGGAGAGTTGGGGTCCGCGAGTTCCATTTGTTGACTGAGTTGGCCGTTCAATTGTTCCCGCAGAGCTCTCCAATTCAGCTCCACGAAAGGATGCTTCTTCGAAACTTGCCGGACCACCTCGTCCGTGATGCGCGCGCGGACTGCCGAGCCGCGCCAGATGGATTTGCTGCACTTTTCCGCCACGGCGCACGTTGTGCACCAGAAAGAACGCTTTCCCTTTGCGGCGAACGAAAGCCATACTTCACCCCGGAACCGTGATTCTGTCTGTAGTGTACTTTGCTTCCACTACACACACAATATCTAACCCGGCTATCCCGAACTTTGTTGCGTATGAGTAATGATCACGTTGTGAGTCGAAGATACCGAACTCCTCACCGTTTCTTTCATGCGATTTTTCGCTGCGTTTCATCAGTTCCCCTCATGCTCGATTTTTCGCTCTGCGCTTTGTTGCTCACCGCGAAAGCTCAAATTCCCTTCCAACTTTCGCGGCTACTGTATTAAACCCGGCTGCCGCCATTTGGACTCGGTGCACTAATCCCTCGCCAATAAGTACGGCTAAATATTAGACACCGATGCACGGGGAAAATTACCGAAACGCCGGTACGCGAAATCGCATCTAATAGGTTAGAGTGCGGTACAGGTTTCTCTCAATGACCGGCAACGCCCTTCCGCGAAGGAGGACCATCTCTTGTCTTGGGACGCCGTCTACGCGCTAGTCAAAAAGATCCCCCGTGGCAAAGTCCTCACCTACGGCGCCGTCGCCAAAGCCATAAAGCTCAAAGGCGGCGCACGCACCGCTGGGCACGCGATGGCTGCCACACCAAAAGGCCAAGGCATTCCATGGCATCGCGTCGTTGGAGCCGGGGGCAAATTACTGATTCGCGAGCCTTACGCCTCCCTACAGAAAAAGCTGCTCGCATCCGAAGGCGCCAAAATCACTGAAACTCGCGTCAACATGAAAACCGCCGCCTGGACCCCGCCGGCCCGCAAACGCGCAGCCAACCCCTCGAAACAAACCGCACTCGCTAAACGTAAGACTCAATGACCTGTAGTGGCGAATCTTTAGATTCGCACGAGGGGCAATCGCCGCTAGATACCTCTCCGTGCCCTCTGCGCCCTCGGTGCTCTCTGCGTTAATCTTTCCTGGAGACAACGCAAAGTCCGCAGGCCAGCGCAGCGAGATCTCTTCGACGCGCCTCTGCAAATCGCCACCTGAGGTAGACTGTAAGTTCTTCAAACATGCCAAATTCCATCCTGCAGGTAGAGAATCTCGTCAAGCACTACGGCTCCGTACAAGCGGTGCGCGGCGTTAGCTTTGACGTGAAAGAAGGCGAAGTCTTCGGACTGCTGGGCCCCAACGGCGCCGGCAAAACCAGCACGGTAGAAATTCTCGAGGGCCTGCGCGCCCCAGACAGCGGCCGCATCTCCGTCTGCGGTCTCGATCCACAAAAAAACCCCACTCAGCTTAAACACGAAATCGGCGCAGCCCTGCAATCCACTTCCCTGCCAGACAAACTTCGCGTAATGGAAGCCCTCAAACTTTTCTCCAGCTTTTACAAGCGCCATCGCGATCCCGAAGAACTTGTTAAAACGTTTCGGCCTGGAAGAAAAACGCGACACCTTCTATAGCCAGCTCTCCGGCGGACAGAAGCAGCGCCTCGCGCTAGCCATGGCCCTGGTCAACGATCCGCAAGTGCTCTTCTTCGACGAACCCACCTCCGGCCTCGACCCTCAGGTCCGCCGCGAAATCTACGACATCGTCGAAGAACTAAAGCGCGAAAAGAAAACCATCGTGATGACCACCCACTACATCGAAGAAGCCGAGCGCCTCTGCGACCGCGTCGCCATCATCGACCACGGCCAGGTAATCGCTCTCGGCACTCCGCGCGAACTCAAAGAACGCAGCGGCGATCAAACTCGCGTGGAAGTCCGCCTCACCAGACCCGAATTACCCGAGCAGTCCTAAAAATCTTGATGGCGTAGCCGACTGCCGCGAACTCAACGGCGCCTACATCCTGCAAGCCCGACGGCCGCCGCAAGCCATCGTTTCGCTGGTGAAACACCTCGAAGCCGCGGGCAACGAACTTCTCGGCCTGGAAATCTCGACGCCTTCCCTGGAAGACGTCTTCATCGAACTCACCGGAAGGAGGCTACGCGATTGACCAATTTTCTTACCCTCACAAAAATGCGCATTCAACTCACCTTGCGCAATAAAATGTTTCTCTTCTTCAGCGTGATCATGCCTTTCGGCTTTTTCTTTCTGTACGCCGGAGTCTTCGCCAAGGGCAATCCAGTGGTCGTGCGCTATCTTCTCGGCCCCGTGCTAGCTCTCACGGTGATGGGCAGCTTCTGGGGTCTCAGCGCCGCTCTAGTCATGTTTCGCGAGCAAGGTATCCTGCGCCGCTTTCACGTCACTCCCGTTACGCCCAGCGACATGCTGGCCTCCAGCATCGTCGCCAATTTCGTTCTTACCTTGCCCACGGTAATCGTCGAGCTGCTCTTTGCCCGCTTCATTTTTCACGTCAAGGATTTCGGCAATATTGGCACGGCCTTCATTTTGATTACTCTGGGCACCATGTCTTTTGCTTCACTCGGACTTGTAGTGGCCAGCGTAACCAACACCATGCAGGAAACTCAGGTCATCAACCAGTTGATCTGGTTGCCGCTGATCTTTCTTTCCGGCGCGACCGATTCCCCTCATCGAACTTCCGCGCGTCGTGCAGCGCGTAGGACTCTTCCTTCCCGCCACCTATCTCGTCACCGAGTTGCAAGACGCCATCTACTGGGCCGCCGTTCCATGGAACCGCGACGTTCTGATTGCCATCGCCTCTCTCGCGTTGTGGGCGTACCTTAACCTTTTTCTTATCCGCCCAACTCTTCCGCTGGGAGCCGGAATCCAAAATCCCCCGCCGCGCCAAACTCTTGGTCCTAGCCACCGCCCTCCCCTTCGTTCTCCTGGGAATCTGGGAAAACAGTTCCAGCCGCACCATCGCCAAAGCCAAAGCCATGTCTGAATCGCTGAGCGCCCCCGCCAAAGCCGATTCCCCTCCGCCGCACTAGTAGGGGCACGGCATGCCGTGCCCGCCGGTTGCTACACCGCCACGGACGCACCCGCCACCTACAATTCCGCGAATCCAAACCTTCGCAAAATCCGACGCGCCAAAACCACCCCAAAATCAAATACCAGACGGGCACGGCATGGCCGTGCCCCCACAGCCGCATGGCCAATCCGCACGCCAATTTGGTTGCGCCAAAATGTTCTCTTCTGCGCACCACGCATTGACGCTCCCAACCCCGTCCCGTATCCTCGAATTTAGTACAAAACGCCGCAAGGCGCAACGCCCAGGAGCCACCATGCCCATCCCCAAGACCGAAAAAATCTGGCACAACGGCAAACTTATCAATTGGGATGACGCCACCCTCCACGTCCTTTCCCACGTCGTTGAGCTACGGCTCGGCAGTCTTCGAAGGCATCCGCTGCTACGAAACCAAGCAAGGCCCGGCCATCTTCCGCCTGCGCGAACACATGCAGCGCCTGATCAACTCCGCGAAAATCTATCGCATGGAGCTGCCTTTCACCGTGGATGAACTTTCGTAAACATCGCCACCGAACTGGTCGCGCGTCAATAAAATTAAAATCCTGTTACATCAAGCCCATCGTGCTGCGCGGCTATGGCGACGCGGGCGTGACTCCGCTTAACAATCCCATCGAAATTTACATGGCCTGCTGGAGCTGGGGCGCCTACCTCGGTCCCGAAGCTCTGGCCAAAGGTGTAGACGTCGGCATCAGCTCCTGGACCCGCATCGCGCCCAACACGCTGCCTGCGATGTCCAAAGCCGCCGCCAACTACATGAACTCGCAATTGATCCGCATGGAGGCCACCTTCAACGGCTTCGCCGAAGGCATCGCGCTCGATTCCAGCGGCTACGTCAGCGAAGGCTCCGGCATGAACGTCTTTCTCGTCCATGAAGGCACGCTATACACTCCGCCGCTCGGTGCCAGCATTCTTCCCGGCATCACCCGCGACGCCGTAGTCACTCTGGCCCGCGACCTAAATATCCCGGTAAAGGAACTCACCATCCCGCGCGAAATGCTCTACATCGTCGACGAAGTTTTCTTCGTCGGCACCGCGGTGGAAGTCACCCCCATCCGCTCCGTCGACCACATCGTCGTCGGCAAAGGCGTGGCCGGCCCGGTCACCAAGCGCCTCCAGGACGAATTCTTCGCCATCACCAGCGGCAGCAAAGCCGATCGCCACAACTGGCTGACTCCAGTAAACGCCCCAGTAGCCGCCGCAACCCGCTAAGTCTTTCGCTCAGCTTGTGGATTGGACTTTGTAGCGGCCGGGCTTCAGTCCCGGCGCTTTTTCTATGCTCCTTTCACGCCAAAGCCGTTACACCCCAAGCATTGCCAAAATAGCGACCAAAGCCCATGCGGCCAGTTCCCTATTCTTCACAATTCTGTAACATAGTTAATTCTGAGGAGTGGTTCCGCATTGCCGGATTCGCACAAGGGCCCAGCCGCGCCTGCGTCGTCGCCTCCGCAAACGCCTACTCTTTGCTATAGCTGCAGATCGCTAAGGAGCGCATGGTCCGTTCACGCTATCTAAAGGACGCCCTGGTTATCGTGGCACTCGCCGCGGCGTACTTGATTGCCGGAGAGCTGGGGCTGAAATTTGCCACAGCCAACGGCACCGCCACGGCCGTGTGGCCGTGCACCGGCATCGCTCTGGCGGCGTTGCTGATCTATGGTTTGCGCGCATGGCCGGGAGTTCTGCTGGGCGCATTCCTGGTGGCCATGACCACCCCCGACCACCTGGCTACTGCGGCAGGAGTAGCTTCTGGCAGCACCTTGGAAGCGTTGGTCGGCTATTATCTGGTCACCCGTTTTGCCAGCGGCAAGCAGGTCTTTGAGCGCGCTCAGGACATTTTCAAGTTTGCTTTTTTCGCCGGGCTTCTTGGCCCCGCCGTTAGCGCAACAATCGGCGTCTCCTCCACCATGTCCGGTGGTTTTGTGAGTCCCGCTTCGTTCGTCTCGGTCTGGTTGACTTGGCTGCTCGGAGACGCGGCCGGCGCGATTATCGTCACCCCGTTAATTCTGTTGTGGGTTGAGGATCCCCGCTTGAACCGCAAGAGCGAGCGCATCGCTGAACTCGCCGCCCTGTTCTTAGGACTTATTTTCACCTGCTGGGTGGTCTTCGCCGGCGGCTTTCACTCGGTCCTCAAGCACTATCCCCTGGAATATTTGTACACGCCTTTTCTGGTCTGGGCCGCCTTCCGTTTTGGCCGCCGCTACGCGGTCACTGCTACTTGCGTTCTTGCCGCGATTGCCACTTGGGGCACCGCACACGGCTTCGGTCCGTTCTCCCGCGAATCCCTAGACGCTTCTCTTCTGCTGCTGCAAGCCTTCATCGGCATTATGGCTATTACCACCCTCGCCTTAGCCGCTGAAGTCACCGAGCACCGCCGCGCCGACGAGCGCGTCCGCCAGCTTGCGGTGACCGATCCCATGACCGGCCTCGCAAATTATCGCCGCCTGCTCGATGCTCTAGACCTCGAAATTAAACGCTCTGAACGCACCAATCGTTCCTTTTCCATTTTGCTGTTGGATCTGGACGGCTTGAAAATTATCAACGACGCCTACGGCCACTTGGTTGGCAGCCGCGCCATTTGCCGTTTGGCGAACACTCTGATGGTGTACTGCCGCGAAATTGATACTGCCGCGCGCTACGGCGGCGACGAATTTGTTTTGGTGCTGCCTGAAACCGAATACGAAGCGGCGTTGCAAGTCGCTTCCCGCATCTCCGAACGCCTCAAGAACGATGGAGATCTGCCCAAGCTTTCCGTGAGCATCGGCACCGCCGTATTTCCCGGCGATGGCAAATCGCTGGACGAATTGCTCAGCGCCGCCGACCACGCGCTCTACCGCGAAAAAGGTACCGCCAAGACTAAACAGAGTTCGAAAATCTAAAGTGCCGTATCGTTCCATCTCAAGAAAGCTGGCGTCGGTCCCACCGTTACGGCTACACTTCCCCTTCGCGCCGGGACTGCGCGCCCATTTTTTCCGCACCACGTTCGCCCGGGAGGCCTTTGGATGTTTCACACGTCGCAAAAACTGACCGCTGAATTTCTCGGCACCTTCGCGCTGGTTTTTTTCGGCGAAGGCGCCGCTTGCGCCGTTCAGTACCTGCACGGTTCTCTCGACGTGAACATGCTCACCGTGGCGCTGGCTCACGGCTTGGCTATCGCCGTTTTTTTCACCGCGCTCAGCCAGATTTCTGGTGGTCACTTTAATCCCGCGGTCACCATGGGCTATTGGGCCACCAAGCGCATGAATACCGTCGAAGCCGCCATGTACTGGGCCGCGCAGATCGTCGGCGCCATCGCGGCTGCGTACTTGCTGCGCGCCCTGCTCCCTGAAGAAGCCTGGCGCAACGTCGCTCTGGGCACGCCTGAGTTGGTTCGCGACTTCCCCAAATTGGCCGGTATGGCCCTCGAAGGTGTGGCCACATTTTTCCTGGTATTCATTTTCTTCGCCACCACCGACGAAGACCGTGGCATCCCCACCAGCAGCGCCGGCCTGGCCATCGGCGTAACTTACGTTCTCGGCATCTTCGTGGCCATGCCCTTCACCACCGGCGCTCTCAACCCGGCCCGCGCCTTTGGCCCCTGGGTCGCCACGGGAGCGCATCTAGCCAACCAGGGCGTCTATTGGGTCGGCCCCATTGCAGGCGGCTTCCTGGCCGGCCTCCTCTACGATTCCCTATACCTCGCCAAGAAAATCCCAGACTGACGCGCCACCCATAGCTGCCTGTGTAGGGGCACGGCATGCCGTGCCCGTCTTCGCTCTTACAGCCCACCCAGACGCCGCTGCAACGCTCACACTGTCCCTACGGTCAGGTAATAAAGCCGCAACTCACTCTTTTAGCTTTCTTGCTCCCTCTCCGCGCCGATGCTAACGTCGCCAGTTAGCTGAAGGATTGCGGGGTTTCCGAAGATATGGCTATTAGCATTGATGACCTTCTCCGACGCGCTGTCGAAAACAAGTCCTCCGACTTGCACCTGAAAGTCGGCAACCATCCATATCTTCGCGTGGACGGCCAGCTCGCGCCGGTCACGGACGTTCCGCGCATCACGCCGGAAGAGATGCTGTCGATGGCCTTCAGCATGATGACCAACCGGCAGAAGCAAAAGTTCAAAGAAACCGCCGAGTTGGACATGGCGTACGGCGTAGCCGGCCTCGGACGCTTCCGCGTCAACGTATTCCAACAGCGCGGCAACGTCGGAATGGTCCTCCGCGTTATTCCCACGAAGATTCGTACCGCCGAAGAATTGAATTTGCCTTCGGTAATTTCGCGCATCTGCGAAGAGCAGCGCGGCCTGGTGCTGGTCACCGGAACCACCGGTTCCGGTAAATCGACTACCCTCGCGGCGATGATCGACCGCATCAACGCCAATCGCGCCGACCACTTAATCACCATCGAAGACCCCATCGAATTTCTCCATCGCGACAAACGCAGCTTCATCAACCAGCGCGAAGTGGAAGTAGATACCGCGAACTTTTCCACGGCGTTGCGCGCCGCCCTCCGTCAGGATCCTGACGTGATTCTGGTCGGCGAAATGCGCGACTTGGAAACGATTTCGACCGCATTGCTGGCTGCCGAAACCGGCCACCTGGTTTTCTCCACCTTGCACACTCTCGACGCTACCGAAACCATTCAGCGTATTATCGCGGTCTTTCCGCCGCCGGAGCAGAAACAGATTCGCTTGCAGCTGGCCGCCACGCTGAAAGCCGTAGTTTCGCAGCGCCTGGTGCGCCGCGCCGATAACATTGGCCGCGTGCCCGCTTGCGAAGTGATGATCGCTACCGCGTACATCCGCGATTGCATCATCAATCCGGATAAAACGCGGCTGATCCACGACGCCATCGCCGCCGGCACCAGCCAGTACGGCATGCAGACCTTCGATCAATCGCTCTTCGATCTGTACACGCGCCAGCTGATCACTCTGGAAGAAGCTTTGATGCGCGCCTCCAACGCCGACGAATTCAAGCTGCGCATCCAGGGTGTCCGCTCCGCCGCCGATTCCGCGCGCGAAGAAATGGAACGCCAAATGGCCGACTTCGAGCGTTTCGCCCGTAAGTAAAATCCACCGGCCGCTGTTCGCAATCTCGTAAATAATCCTTCGCTCGGCATTTTCGCCGAGCGATTCCACCGCCTTTCACATTGCCATCCGGAAGCTTCGCAGCGCGCCGCGCGTGAGTGGAGCTGCTTGCTTCGGGCGGGGCATACTTCTATGCTTCCTGCATGTTTGGGAAGCCGCGCAAGCTTGATACCGAAGCGGAGTTGTACGACGTGGCGGTGCGGGCGCTGATGCGCCGGGGCCACTCCGCGGACGAAATGAAGAAGCTGTTGACGCGCCGGGCCGACGATGAATTGCTGGTGCGGGTAGTGCTGGCCCGATTGCGAGAGAATGGACAGATCGATGACGCGCGGTACGCCAAACAATTTGTGCGGCAGCGCACGGAAATCCGGCGGCAGGGAAAGTTCCGAATTACCCGCGACTTGCGGCAGCGCGGGGTGCCGGACGCACTGATCGAAGCGGCGCTGGCGGAGACCGCGGAAACCAACGATGAGGCCGCGCTGGTTCGCCACCGGATTGAACGCAAACTGAAATTGACCCGCGGCGAGATTGACGAGCGAAAGATTGCGTCGCTGTACGGCAGCCTGATGCGCGCGGGATTTTCTCCAGATTTGATCCGCCGGGAGTTGAAGGCGATGACGCGCGCGGAAGTCCCCGAAGTGGAAGCTTCCCCCGAATAATATCTGGAATAATTGGATCTGGAGGGAGACGCCGCGCGGCAAATGTGCAGCGCGAGCGATTCCCATTTTGGGAAGATAGGCAGGTACCCCACCCCCGGGTGTTTTTGGCAAAGAGTGCGGGAGCCCCACAAAATAAAGGGGATACACGGTTTCTTAAATGGAAAAGAGTGCGTAAACCATTGAAAACAATGGACAGGCTTTTTCGTATGTTTGGCGGAGCAGACTGAACGGTTGGTATTGGCAGGATGTTGCGGCGGGCGCTTGCGGCAAAATGGGGGCATGACTCACCTTCTCCCCCGATCAACAGAACAAAGATAACACACTAGTACCGACACGTCAAGGTACAATCGAAAAATAATAAAGGCGAGCGACGAATCCTGACTGAGTTCGGCCCGCCCCGACGAACGGCGACTGAGTGCCGGTGTCGTTCCTTGGCGCTTGAAGTTTGGAATGTAATTGATAGGCTGGCGGCATGTTAGAGACAACGATTTCAGGGACGGATTCCAGCTGGCCTGTAGGGCGAGAGCGGACATTTCCCGTTTTGGGAATTGGCGTCGCTTTCCCACTTCTGCGATATCTGGTTGCGCCTTGGTGTCTGGCCGCGATTCTGTGCGGCTGCGGCTCCGGCAATACGCAGCCACCGCCTCCGCCCCCGGTAGAGCCATCGGTGGTGGTCAATGGTTCCTCCGATATTCTGGCAACTGGGGGATCGCGAAGTTTCACTGCTACGGTATCGAACTCTGCAAATCAGGAAGTGACCTGGTCGGTGGTGGAAGCTAATGGCGGGACGATCGCCGCAGACGGGACTTACACGGCTCCCGCGCTGCCAGGGACGTTCACCGTCCAGGCGGTATCCCAGGCGGATAGTTCGGCGTCAGGAACCAAGAGCGTGCCGGTGGTGATCCCGGTGGGACATATTCCCGGGTACGACGTGGGGGTGGACTATCACGCCACGGGCAGCGACTTCCTGCACACCGCGTTCATAACCCAATATCAGCTGCCGGCGGTACGACAAGCGGTTTTGAACCAACTGCAGGGGATGGCCGATCGGGGGGCGACGGTGATCTCGACGCAAATCTGGTTCGTGACGGAACCGGGTGGGGACAATCAGGGGGAAACCTGGCGGGCCACGTTCCCCATGGCAGCCCAGGAGGCCACAAACTTACAAACGTACGCGCAGGACGTAGCCAAAATAATCGGAGCGGGAGGAAACCGGCCGCGATTGGACATCGGTCTCTTCTGGCTAGGGGCGGCGGACTACACTGTGGGGAACCCAACAGACGGACTAGGGTTCACACCGGTGACGGCCGCGGAATTCACCCGCCGGGTGGAGGCCACGACGGACTCGGTTCTCAACTCTATTTCCGGAGTGATGCGGCCGGATGGGCTGCCGGTCGTCGACACCATCTACCTGCTCAGCGAGCTGCAAATTGGAGCCGTCGCGAATCAGGAGTGGTTCATGACCACGCACTATCCGCGATTTGTTTCGCGGGTTTCGGCCGCCGGGTTCAAGCCTGCCGTGTATTTCATCACCGCTACTTCCGCAAATGATCAGCCGCTGGTACCTGGATATGTGGATGCCGATTTTCCGATATTGAACGGACATCGCACCATGTTCTGGGTCTACCGGGACATTAATTTTATGGTGGCCAACGGCCTGCCGCTGCCGGCGCGAATCGACTTCTCGTGCTATCCCGATCCGGCCGCCGGCCCCTTCGCGGATGTTGTAGACCGGGTATTAAATGACGCGGATGCGACTCTGCCGTCGCTCGGCGCGGCAAAGCTTTATGGCGCGGTAGAGACCTACTATTTCCTGGACGACGCTACGCGCAAGAATCTGGGACAAGCGTTTGCAACGGAAGCAGGGAAAAGTCCGCGGATGCAACGAGTCACCTTCTGGACGACACCGGACGGCGGTGGCAGCGGGGTGGACCCGGCGTATCCCTTCGCGATTGAAGATTATTACCCGCCCGCGGCTCCGTAGAACTAAGGGGTGCGCGATGCTGCGATTGGGATCTAGTGTCAGACCATGCGATTTTGCTGCGTGGAGGCAGGGTTTGCTGGGCTATAATCCCGGGCAACCGGAGGATCTTCCTATGAAATACTTTGCAGCGATTGCTTTACTCACGATAGCGGTTTTGGCGGCAGCGCGACCCACCACGCAAAACGCATTTATGGCAGACAAAATCCCGTACGGACCGGCACCGGCATTTCTCCGCTCGGGGGCGCAACTGGCGGTACTGGAAGGCGATCCGGGAGCCGCGCAAGGAGATTTTACCGTGCGCCTGAAGATGCCCAGCGGTTACCGCATCGCGCCGCACTGGCATCCGAATCGCGAGAACATTACGGTGCTTGCGGGAAACTTTAAAGCGGGGATGGGAGACAGCTTCGACGAGAGCAAGATGATGACCTTTGGCGCCGGCAGCTTCGTGTTTATGGATCCGAGCATGCATCACTATGCGATGGCTGACGGAGAGGTTGTGGTGCAAGTACACGGACAATCGCCGTTGCAGTTCAACTACGTGAACGCCAGCGACGATCCAAGCAAGAAAAAATGACGGCTGCGAACTCGGCCCACTCGCGCCGCACAAAAAAGCTTTCGGATAGGCGGCTGGTGCAGACTCGCCCGCGAAACGCCGGCGCTCCCGAAGATTCTACTTCCACAGGTCCTGTAAAAACCCGGTGACGGATTTAATGGCCTGCTCGCGGGCCGGCTGGTGATAGCCGACGGTGGCTCCCCGGGTTACGCAAGAATCGCTCCACGAAAAAATCTTTCCGGTATCTAGATTGACGATATTGCCCTGCTCATTTTCGGCGCGGCGGCAATCGGTGAGGACCTGGGCATCGGGCAACGGAACGATGGCCGGATACAGCGGATTGTCAAAAACGTGGCGGGCGCCTTCGTAGACCTCAATCTGAACGTTCTTGCCGGCCCGCTGCAAGCGGTCTACGTACTGGCGAGTGGGTGCGACCGGAACGTAGTCATCGGCGGCGCCGTGAAATAGACGGATGGGATGATTACTGACATCTTCGTCTTGCAGCAAGGGCGTATCGCAGCGGGTGTAAAAAGCAACATACGCGGCGAACTCGAGGTTCGGCGGGGCCCACAGTTTCTGAAAGCGCTGCATGCTGGAATAGAGCGCGGCGAAGCCGCCTTTGGAGAAGCCCATAACCGCGATTTTCTGCGATGCAATTCTGGGATGGCGAGAGAGCAAATCCAGCGCCCGATAGGCATCCACAATCATCGAGAAGCTGGACAGCTGGGACTGATCGGTAATCGTCTGCGTGATGCCGCGCCCGGTGAAGGAATCCACGATCAAAGCCGCTACGCCGATGGCATTTAATTCCTGAGCCCAGCCGTCCACGTTGGCAGTGATTCCTCCAGAGCCGTGGATCAGAACAACCGCAGGTACTACCGCAGGCACCACGGCGGGCACGAGCGCTGTTCCTAAAGGGAGTCGCAATTCCGAGGCGATCCGGGCGGATTGGCCGTCTTTGGCGCCGGTCAGAAATTGCTGTTCGGACAGGGTTAGGGTGTCGAGGGGGTAGATTTCGATACGACTGGTATTGGGATTGTCAGCTCGCGATGAGGTCATGGGAATGAGTGGTTTGCGCCCTTATGGAGTGGGCAAGGCGCGAACGACGGTGATGGATTTCACCATGCGCACCCAGCGGGCGGGGCGCTTGTCATGCGGAGCGACCAAGCGGAAGGGGCCGAGCGCGGCGGGCAGCGGGGCGTCGTCCATCGTGTCGGCGACCAAGACGTCGGATTCGGAGATGCTGGAATCCAATTCGGCTAGCGAGAAGACCACACGGTAGCCATCGGTGGCTTCGACAACTACGTACATAGCCATGGCCAGTCCGCGGAGTTGTTCTCCCTGCAAAGCGCCAGCGCGGTGCAGCAAGTCCTCCAGCAGCACGCCTTCATAGGTTTCGGTTTTCTTTTCGTGCGGATTCACAACCGTGATCGTCTTGCGGGGCATTTTCTTTAGATCCGCGGCGGTCAGAACCAATGGGGTGGTTACGTCGCCGCCCACTTTCAGCTGCGCGGGGTTGCCTGCCGCTTGGGGGGCGGCTGACTGCGCGCGGGCTGTCAGACACGCGAATGGCGCCAGCAGCAGCGAAAGAGTAACGAGAACTGAAATGTGGAGTAGGCAGCGAGTGCGCATGGCGTGGTTTGGTTCGTGAATTTTTTTCTGAATTTCGCGGCCGGCAATAGGCATACTGCGTGCTTATTTCTCGAGCATCACTTCCGTGGATTTGATTACCGCGGAAACCGTGTCGCCGATTTTGAGTTTCATCTCGTCCGCGCTGCGCTTGGTGATGACACTTTCGATGATATTTTCGCCGACGCGGATGACCACGTGGGCCATCACGCCGCCAAATTCAATTTCCGTGACCGTTCCTTGCAAACGATTGCGCGCGGAGAGAGTCATGGGCCAAGAATACGCGCCGTTTTGTCGATAGTCTAGATGGGAAGGATTAAGCACGCCGGAGAATGTCTCTGCCCAGTCGGCGATCGAAACTCAGAGAGTCCAAAATATTTAATGAATAGGCCGGACTGAACGTCCGGCACCTACACGAGCAAAAGCGAAGCGCGACGGAACATGGACGGCGAAGTGTGAAAGCGAAAAGTGATCCCCGCTCGAAGACGTTCAGACCAGAACTCTGCGGGGCATCACGTAGTGGCCGAGCGATGCTGGGGCTGGGTGGCTGATAATTTCCTGCTCTTGGCCGTAAATCACGATGGAGGTCAGCAGCTTGCAGGAACAGGTGGCTGCCGCGCGGTCAAACTTGCGGGCGAACCACTCTTCGGCTTTGCGCACCGCTTCCCCTTGATTGAGCGCGTTGAGAATGATCTCGGCAACCCGCCCGTCCACTTGTACTTTGATTGCATAAATGTTGGTCATCGGGACACTACCATTCCTTCTGAAACCTCTTAAAACCAGGCCGCAATTTAGCTCGTAGGGTAGTGCCGGCAACAGGGCAATCGTTTCATGCTAATCGACGGGAATTGCGGCAGTTAGGTATCTATTTGAAACCAATAGACCTGCCCCGCATCCAATCCCTCGACCCCACGAAGCGCCACACTGATCACTACGGAACAACAGGAGCACTGGATGCAAATCGGCATCGACAGTTTCGCAGCAGCTATCTCTGACCCGGCTACCGGGCTGACGCTTAGTCCGGCGGAACGCCTGCATCATTTGCTGGAAGAAATTACTTTGGCCGACCAGGTGGGTCTGGACACTTTCGGCATCGGCGAGCATCATCGCGCGGAATTTCTGGACTCCGCGCCGCCGATCATTCTGGCCGCGGCGGCTTCGCGCACAAAAAATATCCGGTTGACCAGCGCGGTGACGGTGTTGAGCGCTGCCGATCCGGTTCGAGTGTTTCAGGAATTTGCCACGCTGGATTTGATTTCGAATGGGCGCGCGGAAATTGTCGCCGGGCGTGGGTCGTTCATCGAATCTTACCCGCTGTTCGGATTGCGGCTGGAAGATTACGATTCCCTGTTCGCGGAGAAATTGGAATTGTTGCTGAAGATTCGCGACAAGACCAGCGTGACGTGGTCCGGGAAACATCGTGCGGCGCTGGACGGACAAGCAATCTATCCGCGGCCGCTGCAAAATCCGTTGCCGATTTGGGTGGGGGTTGGAGGCACGCCGGCGTCTTTTGTGCGGGCTGGAATGCTGGGACTTCCGCTAATGGTCGCGATTATTGGCGGCGAGCCGCATCGCTTCCGGCGGTTGATCGAGCTGTACCGCGAGACCGGGGAACGCGCCGGGCATTCGTCTGAAAAATTAAAGGTCGGTCTGCACTGCATCGGATTTCTGGCGGATACCACGCAGCAGGCTGCGGACGATTTTTATCCGGGCTACGCGCACACTTTTACGGAGATCGGCAAAGAGCGCGGCTGGGCGCCGACTACACGCGCGCAGTTTGACGCTACGCGCGGTCCGAAGGGGGCGCTGATTATCGGGGACGCCGAGACCGCCGCGGAAAAAATTCTGTATGTGAACGAAGCGCTCGGCGGCATCGCGCGGCTGACGTTCCAAATGGGCGTTTCTACTTTGCCGCACGACAAAATGCTGCACGCGATCGAAATCCTGGGCACCAAAGTAGCGCCGATGGTGCGCAAACAACTGCAGATGTCTGCCGCGTCCAAATAATTCAACGAGATTGCAGCATGGTTTGAGTAGAATCACCTTTCCCGGCAGGATGATGGTATTTCTGCAGCCCGGAGGATTCGGTGATTCTGAAAATCGTTATCATCGTCGCGATCGTGATTGCCGCTGTGCTCGGCATTGCGGCCGCCAAGCCGAAAACTTTCCGAGTGCAACGCGCGATTAACATCAAGGCTTCTCCGCAGAAAATCTTCGCGCTCATCAACAACTTCCACAATTGGAGTCGCTGGGCGCCGCAGGACAAAGAGGATCCGACGATGGTCCGAACTTTTGCAGGCCCCGCCGAGGGACAAAGCGCGGTTTCGGATTGGAGCAGCCGTGGCAGCGCCGGGAAAGGCCGGATGGCTATTGCCGAATCCAATCCGCCGGCCAGAGTTTCAGTACAAGTGGATTTCGTGAAACCCTTCGAGGCCCACAATCTTAATGAATTTGTGCTCGAACCGGCGGGCGACTCGACGAACGTTATCTGGCGAATGCAGGGCACAAACCTCTACGTTATGAGAGTCATGAGCGTGTTTGTGGATATGGATAAAGTGGCCGGGAAACATTTCGGAGCGGGCCTGGCGAACCTGAAAGCCGCCGCCGAGGAAAATTAAAGCTGGCGAGGCGGCAGGTGCGCATTGGGTAAATAAAGTGCGCCAGAGTCCGCCGCCTTGGATTCGCGCGGATTAATTTATGTTCTGCTTAGCTTCGAGCTGTTTGACCAGGCCATCCACATAGCTTTTTTGCGAATCGGGAGCGCCGGCCAGCGCCAGCTTCATTTCTTTTACGGCGTCGTCAAAATTGCCCTGAGCGCAGTACATGCGGGCCAGGCCTGAATGCACGAACCACTGGTCGGGATGTTTTTTGGCATTTTCGCGGAAGATGGCGAAGGCTTCTTCGTTGCGTTTTTCGCCCATCAACTGCCGCGCGTAGCCATGCATCTGCAGCGGAGTAGCGAAATCCAGGGCCTTGCGCTGCGCTGCGGCGGCGTCTTCTTTGCGGCCGAGCGCGGTGAGCACGTTGGCCTTGGTGAGTTCATTATCGAAACGGTCTTCCGTTTCGATGGACTTGTTCACCAGTTTGAGCGCTTCTTCCAGATCGAATTTTTCCGCCAGCAAATAGTTTGCGGCATCGTCCCAGCTCATCCAGGTGTACTGCGCCAGTCCGCGCAACTGCTTCTTCAGGCTGGCCTGCACAAGCTCGTGTACGTTCACTGAGACTTTGAAGGGGACGGCGAGCTTCTCCCATTCCATTTCGATTACCGCGGAATCCGGCTGTAGCTGATCGAAATCGTAGGTGAGCGCGTTGTGCAGATCGGCGGCGAGCGGCTTCACGTTTACGCGCAGGGCGTCTTCGGCCTGGTCGTAGGTGAAAGCTCCCCAGGACGTGGAGTTCTTCGAAAAAATAATCGTCCACTGGTCGGCGTTGGGGATCATGTGCAGGCCGTAGGTGCCCTTTTCCAGCGGCTGGCCTTCGATGGTTACCGGATCGCTGAAGGTGATCGTGGTGTTCTCGTTCGCGCCGGCGCGCCACACTTTGCCGTAAGGCACCAGCCCGCCCCACACTTTGCGATCCTTCGCCAGCGGGCGGTGATAATTAATCATAATCTCGGTGATCCCAATTTTTTGCGAGACTTCGGCCTTCTGACTTCCCAGCGGTAGATCCAGAACCATCGATTGCGCCTGCGCTACAGCACCCGACGCGGCCGCGAGCACCATGCACAGCAAAAGCCCACGCGACTTCCCTCCCAACTGGGCTCCGAACTGGGCTCGGGCTTTGGCTCCCCACTCGGATCCCAAATTGGCTGCAAATTTCGCTCTGAACATGCCTGTAAACATGAGGAAGGGTGTTCCTTTCAAGATGCGGCTTTCGCGAAGTGTGGAGAACGCACGCAGCGCTTCTCCGGGTTCAGCGTCTTAGACGGGGGTAAATCCGGGCAGTAAGCAGACGCATCTTCAGACCCAAAAAAGGCATTGGCGCCGCTCGCAACAGCGAGCAGCGCCAACGGACTCTGACTGGACGTGAGTTACCGCTCACACCGCGAGCATCGGCCTGCGACCAGTCTTTCTTCCTAGCACGAGTGCTAGCCCGGTCAGCCCACAAAGTGCCAGCAGCATGCTAGAGGGTTCCGGGACGTTGTTGTTCCCGGTTCCGGTTCCCATCCCGGTTCCTGTTCCGGTCGGCACAGTCACCACGGGTTCAGAGAGGTCTGGCTCGGCCGAGCCGTTGAGCACGAAACTCGCTGGCGTCAGCGGACTGCCGGTGAGATTCAGTACCAATAGCGCGCCCGTGCTGATGTCGTCGGAGTAGCAGTTGCTGACGTCGGCATCACAGAGATACATGGCGAACGCATCCGGCGTGCCGCTGGTAAAGGCATTGCTGGTGTTCAACAGAAACGACAGCGACGATCCGACGGTGAACTGTTGCGAGAACAACGCGCTGAAGCCGCTGTCATCCAGGGCAATTCCACTCGCTAAATCTCCGCTGATCCCTGTGCCGCTGATGCTGGCAGAACCGAGCGGGCTCCCTGCCCCGAAGTTGAAATTGGCGAGGGTCACGCTGTTGTCCGCTACGCCGTCGCCATCGGTGATTCCGAATAACAGGGTCTGCGTGCCGGACAACGACGAAGTATTCAGCGTCACATCGAACGAAGTGGTATCGGCCTGCGCCGCTACCGCCGCGAACGTAACCGCCACCAGCGCAAGGCTAAGCACCTGCAAAACTCGACGAATGTGCATTTTTTCTCCCTTGGATTTCGTGAAATTAGATCTCGATAAATTGAACTTCGTGAAATGTATTTTCATAAACATTTACCGGGCTCCGGGTCCGACCAGCAGCCGCGTGTTGTAAGTGATCGTTCCACGGGTCGGATCAGCAAATTGCAGAGCGAAGGTGGTGCTCTGTCCCGGCGTAAGTGTCGTGTTGGAATTAAAGTACGGACTTCCGGCGGGCGACTCGCTGCCGTCCGTCGCGCCGCTGGCGTTAAACAGCGTCGCATCGGCGCTCAAACCATCCAGCACCAACGACAGCGGTCCCTGAAGCGGGAAACTCGCGGTGTTGGTAACCGTCACGGTTTGCGCGAAGCGCCCACTTGCCGGATTCAGCACGAACCCACCGCGTGTAATCGTCACCGCGCCAGTCATGTCCGCGACGCAGGTGCACGGCACAAAAGTGGCCGTCACCGTTTGCGCCGTGTTCATGATGATGGTGGTCGTCGCTTGCGTCGGCTCCGTTACATTCCCCAGCCATCCGCTAAACGTGAATCCCGCAATCGGTGTCGCCGTCAAAACTGTGACGGAATCCGCTATCTGCGGATTCACGCCCGCCGGCGGCGTGGTCGTTCCGCTGTTCGGCGGCGAAATAATAATCGTGAGTGGATCGGTCGGCCCGGGATTCGTGCCGATGTTGCTGGCGCACTGAAAAATAATCGGAATGAAAGGCCCGGACCCGGGGCAAAGTTCATACGCACCGATGTCGTACCCGCCCAGCGCCGGCCGATTCTGTCCCCGCTGATCCTGAGGCAGCGACGTGCTGACATCCGCCGCATTCAACGCCGAACTGAACAGGGGAAGCGCCATCGTCGGAGTGAATCCGCCATTGTTTTGCAGGGACCCCAGCTTCGGATCGTCCGTGGACACCACGCCGTCGCAGTTGTTGTTGTTCTGGATCACGTTTCCCGCGCCCAGGTGTTGCACCCCGGTCCCAAAAATGTGGCACTCGTTGGCCGTGCCCACCGGGTTTCCGCTCGCGTCCGTCCCGCCGTTGTTGAAAATAATCGTGTCGTAGAGCTCTAGATTGGCTGGTCCGCCGCCCGGGGTCTGCACCACCGCGATTCCGCTGTCTGATCCGGTTCCCAGATTGCCGCTGATCGTGGAGTCCACCACCACCAGTCCGCCGTTCACCGTAAAGATTGCGCCGCCCGCGTCCGCTCCCTTATCCGCAGCGCCGCTATTCCCGGCCCCGCCGCCATCTCCCCGGGTCACGATGTTGTTGGTAAACGTGCTGTTCAGCACAATCAGTTCGCCGCTGTCATTGAAGATCGCTCCGCCCAGCGCCGCACCGCCGCCGCCCAGCAACGAGTTGGCTTTGCCGGCAAACATACCGCCGGTGCCAGGATGGCCGCTCCCTTCAATCTCCCCGCCCGCCGCAGAGCCTCCGCCGCCGCCAAAGGCGCTCGTTCCGCCGGTCGTGCCCCCAAAATCACCAGCCCAACCAGCTCCGCCACCGCCGCCGAATCCGCCATTTCCCCCGTTGCCACCGCGCGCCGAGCCACCACCACCGCCGCCCCCGTACGCGCCATTACCGCCATCATGGCTGAAAATTACCCCTTCAACGTTGCCCTCACCGCCACCTCCGCCACCACCGCCCGCGCAGGTTCCGTTCACCCCCGAACTACCAGTTGCGTCCTGATCTCCTAGCGCACCGTTGCCGCCGGGTCCTCCGCAGGGGAAGAAATTCTCGATAGGCTGTTGAAATTGACTCAATACTCCGCCGCCAAAGCCGCCAGAAAGTTGTCCCTGATTACCGAGGCCAGCCGCACCACCCCCTCCTCCGCCCGCGTCCTGATATTCACCCGCGTGTTGGACCGAACCACCTGGACCTCCGTCGCCCCCAAGTCCACCTCCGCCCCCGCCCCCGCCCGTGTCTCCCTCACCTCGCCCCCCGCCGGCTCCGCCGATCGCATGGTTTCCATCGAAGGTACAATTCTGAATTTCCACCCGCCCGGCTTCCACATAGATCGCCCCGCCGGCGCCCATTCCTCCGCCCCCACCCGCGGCGCCCGCGCCACCTTGGGTGTTAAACCCGCTGATGCGCGTGTTCATAATCGTCAAGTTGCCCGCAGCCGCCACGGAGAACAGCCGAAACTTCGTAAAGGGGGGCGCGGGCGCAAACACCACCGTCGCGCCATTTCCTTCGATCGTTATCGTAGAGGTGATCATCGGGGTAGCAGCCAAACCCATGAAGTCTCCGTCGTCTGCTGACGGAAACGTCATCTGCAGCACCGCCCCTGTTGGCAACACGATGATGTCGTTGCCAGTTCCCGCCACGCACTGCGTCGGAACCAGGACTGGGTGTGCGTTCGACCCATCCTGGTCCGTGCCGAACCATCCCGTGATGGCGAAACTCTCGTGCAGAATTGACGAATCCACCGCTTCCTTCAGCGAACACCCGTCTGTGCTGCTTACTTTGTCCACCAGACTTGTCACATAAATCGTGGCCCCCGATGCCGGGTCCGGCACGGCGAGCGCAACTACCGTGAAGGCCGCAAGCAGCAGGCATCCCAAATGCAAAAAGTTCCGAACAGCATTCATAAACGCTCCTCCTGGAGCAAAAAGGCCAACTAGGTCGGCGAACGGACTCTGCAGGAGTAGAGTTTCCGTCGCGCTTGCATGTGGAATCGCAGAATCCTGGCTTTTGGTCAATAGAAGGAAGATGAAGAAAAGCTGGTAAAAATATGGAAGTCCAAATATCTGATTGCAGGAGATTTATATTCCCGAACGGGTTATAATCCCCGCAGAATTTCCCCCGCGGCTCCACGGACTGCATGGCAAACGACCTGGCTACCTACAGATTTGGCCCTTACGAGCTGCGTACCCAGTCCAGGGAACTCTTCAAACTGGGTACCAAAATACGTCTGCGCCCGCAGTCCTATCAGGTCCTTCAACTACTCGTTGAACGCGCCGGGGATGCCGTCAGCCGCGAAGAGCTGCACAGCATTCTCTGGCCCGCCGCTATGGTCAACGATTTTGAACTGGGCCTGAACACCTGCATTAAAGAACTCCGCGGCGTGCTCTCCGATTCCGCCACAGAACCCCGCTACATCCAGACCCTTCCCAAGGTCGGCTACCGGATGGTGCGCTCCGTCAGCATCGAGCCACCCGCCGAGGTTAGTGAGCCAACTCCAAATTCCGCCGAAAGCGTGACAGAACAACCTCCGCGATCGACAAGCGACCTGGATCCCCAACGGTCGACCGCCGCGACATGGAAATGGGCCTTAGCTGGGGCTCTGGCATTGCTGCTCATCACGGGAGCTTTTGCCTACCTGCGCTGGTCTCGCGCTCGGCAGCTCGCGACAGCGTCTACTGCCCGGACCATGCTCGCCGTTCTGCCCTTCGAAAATTTAACCGGCGACCCAGCCCAGGACTATTTCAGCGACGGCCTTACCGAAGAAATGATCACGCAACTTGGCCGCCTGGACCCGCAACATCTAGGCTTGATCGCCCGCACTTCGGCCATGCATTACAAAAACGATCACAAAGGCCTGGCGGACATCAGCAAAGAACTCGGCGTGCAATACGTGCTCCAGGGCAGTGTGCGCCGTGACGCCGGCAACGTGCGTATCACCGCGGAATTAATCCAGGCCAAAGACCAAACGCATATCTGGTCCGAGGAATACGACCGCCAACTCAGCAGCCTGCTCACCGTGCAAAGCGAAATCGCCCAACAAATCGCCCGCGAGATCAAATTGACGTTGCGCGGCGAACAGAGCGCTCCCCCGCCGGCCGTCCTCTCGCCCAGCAGCTATCAGGCCTATGACCTGTATCTCGAAGGCCGCTATTTCTGGAACAAGCGCACCCCCCAAAGCCTGCTGCGCGCAGCGGAATATTTCCAGCAATCTATCGATAAGGATCCCAACTACGCCCGTTCGTACGCCGGGCTGGCCGACAGCTACGCGATGATGAGTAGCTATGATGTCCTGCCGCCTACTGCGGCCATGCCCAAAGCCCGCGCCGCCGCGCAGACCGCCGTCAAACTTGACGATCGCCTCGCCGAGGCTCACGTTTCCCTCGCGGTCATCGCGCAGAATTATGATTGGGACTGGGCCGCCGCGGAAAAGGAATATCGCCGCGCCATCGAGCTGGACCCCAACTATGCTACCGCCCACCATTGGTACGCGGAATATCTGGCGCTCACCGGGAGATTTGACGAAGCTTTCGTGGAAATCGAGCGCGCTCGCCAGCTCGATCCGCTCTCACTGATAATCGCCGCAGACCGGGGCGCCCTCTTCTATTTCTCGCGCCAGTACGCCCCGGCCGTCGCGCAATTCCGTTCGGTGCTCGATATGGAGCCGGATTTTCCGCGCGCCGGGTTAGTGATCTACGCCTACGTGCAGCAAGGCAAGTATCCGGAAGCCTTGGCCGCGCTGGGACATGCCCGGCAGAATCGCGAAAATCCATGGGATCCGGCACTTGAGGCCTACGTTCTGGCTCGTTCCGGCAAACCCGACGAAGCCCGGCAGGAGTTGGCAAAATTCAAGGCCGCCGCGTGGCCGCAAGAACAGATTTCGCAACCTTTGGCTGTCGCGTACATCGGCCTCGGCGATCAAGACCAAGCCATGGCTTGGCTGGAAAAAGCCTTTGCCGGACATGCCGGCTCCCTGACCGCTATAAAAGTCGATCCCACGTACGATCCGCTGCGCGGCGATCCGCGATTCAAAGATTTACTCCGGCGGATAGGTCTTACTCCGTAACCGACTTAACACCGCGAGCTACGGAACCAAGCGCAGAGCTCTCCCGCTATCTCTTTATCCCGCTCCTCGGCGATCACGTTTTCGCTTGGACCGTTTCGTGGCGTTGGCGTGTTATATTTCCGTTCCTTATGACTACTCGAAGCGTTTCGCCAATGGCCACGACTGTCGTGGGATTCGTCATTCAGACCCTCATGATCGCGGGAATCATCGCGGCCCTCGCGCTTCCTGCAACTCACGCGCAAAATGTCCCGCCCGTTGCCGAACGGCTGGCTGCGCAAAACGCGCTTTTCGACGAGCAATACGAATCTGACCTGAAAAACTTTCCCGAACGGGCCACGGCCTTCGGCGATTACCGCTACAACGATCAGCTTGGCGACGTTTCCCTGGCGGCCATCGCCCAGCGCAACCAAAGCAACCAGGCGCTTCTCGCCAAATTTAAGGCGATTCCCACCACCGGTTTCGCGGACCAGGATCAGCTTTCGCACGATCTGATGATTCGCGTTCTGGAACAACGCATCGCCGATTTCGACCTCAAAGAATATGAGATGCCCGTGAACCAGATGAACGGCATCCACACTGGCCTGGCGGATTTGCCGCTCTCAGTGCCCCTCGATTCCGTCAAGCATTACGAAGATTACATTTCGCGTCTGCACCAGATTCCGCGAGTGCTGGACCAGACGTCTGAAGTGATGCGCGCGGGCATGCAAGACAAACTCATGCCAGTGAAATTCCTGCTGGAGAAAATTCCCGTGCAGTGCCAAGGCATCATCGACGCTGACCCTTTTCTTCTTCCCACTAAGAAATATCCGGCGGACATTTCCGCGGAAGATCGGGCGCGGCTAACGAAGGCGATCACCGACGCGGTCAACACCGACGTGATTCCGGCGTACAAGAAGTTTGCCGCCTTTGTGCAAAACGATTACGCGCCCGCCGGCCGGACCAATCTGGCGGTCACTTCCTTGCCCGACGGCCAGAAGCGTTACGCGGCCAACATTTATGGGCGGACCACCACGCGTATGACTCCGGACGAAATTCATCAGCTGGGTCTGCGAGAAATAGAGCGCATCGAGGCGGAGATGCTGGTCATCGCCAAAAAAGAAGGCTTCCCGGATGTAGCTGCTTTCCGCGAATCACTGAAGACCAATCCGAAATATATTCCGACGTCCTCCGAGCAGATCCTCGATGATTTCCGCCGCTACATTGCGCAAATGCAGCCAAAACTTCCGGAACTCTTCACGCTGCTGCCCAAAGCTCCCGTGACCGTAGAAGCGATTCCCGCCTTTCAATCCGCCGCAGCCACGCATTACAACATTGGAACGCCGAACGGCAAACGCCCGGGCCGCGTGGTGGTGGCCACTTCGGATTTCGCCAAGCGCTCGCTGATCGACGATGAAGCCATCGCGTATCACGAAGGCATTCCCGGCCACCACATGCAGCTCAGCGTTCAACAGCAACTTACCGGTCTTCCCAAGTTCCGGCAACACGGGCTGGGTTTCAGCGCGTACACCGAAGGCTGGGCGCTGTATGCCGAACAGCTTGGCAAGGATGTGGGCTTTTATACCGATCCGGTTTCCGATTACGGCCGGCTGTCGTCTGAACTATTCCGCGCCGTGCGCTTGGTCGTCGACACCGGAATTCACTCCAAAGGCTGGTCGCGCGACCAAGTGGTAGAACTTTTCCGCAAAACCGGCGCTGTGGATGAACCCACCATTCAATCAGAGACTGATCGCTACATCGCCTGGCCTGCGCAGGCCCTCAGCTACAAGCTGGGCCAGCTGAAAATCCGCGAACTTCGCGAACGCGCGAAAAAAGAACTCGGACCGAAATTTGATATCCGCACGTTCCACGACGAAATCCTGAATGGTGGCGCGCTGCCGCTGGACATGCTGGACGCCCGCACCACGCAGTGGATCGCCGCGCAAAAAGCCAAATGAACTGACGAAATTCCTCCGCGGATGCTGGCGTAAAAAAAGTGCTTGACACATTCCCATATAGGCATGTATTAATAGCCCATGGCCAGAGCCGCTACCAACTCCGACGCTTTTAACGCGGTCGCGGAGCCCAGACGTCGCGAGATCCTCAGTTTCCTGGTATTGCAGGAGCGCGCCGTCGGGGACATTGTGCTGGCCTTGCGCCTCGAACAGCCCTCAGTATCGAAACACTTGCGGGTGCTTAAGGACGTAGGTTTAGTACGAGCGCGCAGAAATGGACGGCAAATGCTCTATCGCACGAATGCTGAAGCAATTCGTCCTTTGCACGAGTGGACCCGAACTTTTGAGAAATATTGGCAGCACCAATTGGCTCGCGTAAAGGAACGCGCCGAGTCCAAGTAACAGAGAATAGAATCTAAAAATTAGGGGACGACAAAATGGCCAGTGAAACATGTCGCATGGAAGATTTGACAATCGATCTACGCAAGGAGATTCACGTGCGGGCCTCGCTCAGCAACACCTTCGAGGCGTTGCTCGAACAGCTCGGCCCTTACAACGAAGTCGAAGACGGCAAGCCGATGCCCATGAAATTCGAACCGTGGCCCGGCGGCCGCTGGTATCGCGACTTGGGAGAAAACGACGGCCACTTCTGGGCCACCGTGCAAGCCATCAAGCGACCCACGCTGCTCGAGCTTTCCGGTCCGTTGTTCATGTCTTCGCCCACCATGACTAATCTGCAGTATCGCCTCAAGGAAGAAAACGGCGGAACGCTGATCTCTTTCCGCCACTGGTCCTTCGGAATTATTTTGGCCGGTTATCGCAACGTCGAGAACGGTTGGGGCCACATTCACGAATTGGTTGTGAAGCGCGCCGAAGCGCGCCGCTGATTTCGTTTTCAGTGCGAGGTGTTCGCCATGTGTCCATTCTGTTTCGGTAGTGCGTTTCTGATGGTGAGTTCGGTGCTTTCCGCGGGCGGCTTCGGCGCGCTGGCGGTAAAGAAGCTCGCCGACTCCCTGAACCACCAGAAATCCAGTCACCAAGGAAAAGTAGTAAGTACATTCTCTGATCTGAATAAAGGAGGAAGTTATGCAAGCCACAGCGACAGCAAGTAAAACCCCGAAGGTCGTATCGCATGCGGAATGGATTGCAGCGCGAAAAGACTTTTTGAAGAAGGAAAAAGAGTTGACCCATCTGCGCGACGAACTTAGCCGGCAGCGCCTGGAACTGCCCTGGGAAAAAGTGGAAAAGCATTATGTGTTTGAAGATCCCAGCGGAAAAGTGGCACTGGCGGATCTATTCCGCGGCAAGAGCCAGCTGATTATTTACCACTTCATGTTCGGGCCGGACTGGCAAGAAGGCTGCCCGAGCTGTTCCCTGCTGGGAGATCATTTCGATGGCAGCATTCCGCATTTGCAGGAGCGCGACGTGACGCTGGCCGCAGTATCTCGCGCGCCGATGCCCAAGATCGCGGAGTTCAAAAAGCGTATGGGCTGGAAATTTCCGTGGGTCTCTTCGCACGGCAGCGATTTCAATTACGACTTCCACGTCTCGTTCACCAAAGACCAGATGGCTAACGGGACGGTGGAATACAACTACGAGAAGGCTCCCTTCCCGAGCGCGGAAGCGCCGGGAGCGAGCGTGTTCTATAAGGATGCGGAAGGGAATATTTTCCATACTTACTCCAGCTTTGCGCGCGGGCTGGATAGTTTTATCGGCGCGTACAACTTTCTAGACATCGCGCCGAAAGGCCGGGATGAGGGCGGACTGCCCTTCTCCATGGGTTGGGTGCGGCATCACGACCGGTATGAAGACAAAGTGCTGGCGGATGCGGATCGGCCGTATTGGCCGGAGGTGGGAAACGAAAAGGGTGCTGCTGGCGCGAATGGTAAGAATACTGAACATGGATGCTGCGCTGGCGAGAAATAGCCGTCAGTAACTTTTCTCGTTTTAAGTGCGAGCAGCCAGGTGATTCGTTTCTCCGGCGAGACGGGTCACCTGGCTCGAAGCACCGCCAAGTGTTTGTTGGTGGTTGTGAGGGAATAGAAGTTTCCTTGCCAGTCGGTACAACCGAAGGCTCCTCCTGCGTCTTTCGCGGGCACCGCCAACGAAGTAGGTTCGAAAGACGATAACGAATATTGGACGTATTCTTCGTTCTCGCCGTCTTTGTCGACAAAACCGAGTATGGCTCGATCTCCGAACGCTAGGAAAGCACTAACCCGCCAATCGGCGCCGGGAGTCCACAGGACGTGCTGCTCGATCGACGCAGCGCCGTCCACAATCACCGAAAGCAGCAGAGGGTCGCCGGGGCGAATCAAGTAGATGTTGGGGCCGGACGAAGCCATATAGGTGGAAGACATTCGTTGCAGTTCGTTCGAGGACGGCGAGGTTCCGGCTAACACTGCGTCCCCGGCCAGATGCAGGTATTGGACCAATCGTCCGTCCACGCTGTACTGGGCTATAACATTTTCGGAGCGCGGCTTATTGGTGGCAGGATCCAATCGCGTAGACAAGCCGCTGGCGACGATGCTGCCCGAATCGAAAACCGCAAACCGCATCGGCCAGAACCCTTTCTCCATTGTAATTGCGCCTTGATACGAAGCGTCGTCCGTGGAAAATTTAAGAATGTAGTAGCCGCTCTGCGGAGCAGATGCGGTGACGAAAAGAGTCGACCCCTGGACTTGGAAATGCTGCAGTCGAAGCTTCTCCGGATGCGGAATATCGCTGTCCTGAATTTTGCCTGCGTAAAAAGTGTTCGCGACGGAGGTGCCATCTTTTTCGACTTCCAGAATGGGCATTCCGAGAGGATCCTCGTGGCGAAACATGGTGAAGAACAATTGAGCGGAGGGGCCGCAAGCGATGGGAAGCTCTATAAGGCTACCGGCGACGGCCGGGATATCGGTGAGCGAGACTCGATTCAAAACGTAGGAAGGAGGAGGACTGTCCGCGGAGATGGCGGAGAGGGCCAGGGCTAGTGCGGTGGCGGCGAGCTTCATTCTTGAGCCTGTTGGACCAAGCAACCAACGTATCGCGGATCTAATATAACTCGAACTAAACTAGGTTTGGAGCTTTTTCGCACGGTGAGGGCGGGAAAGGCATTGCAACTGGTGCGCGGCGCTTATCCTGAAAGAATGCTCAGCCGACCGATTGCATCGTGGCCACTACTTCCGGGATGTCGATGCGGATTACGGTGCCTTCGCCGGGGCGGCTGTCGATTTGCAGATTGAAGTCGGCGCCGTAGAGAACTTTCAGGCGCTCGCGTACGTTGCTTAGGCCGATACCCTCCACGTAGACGTGCGGCATTTTTTCTTCGCTGATGCCTACGCCGTTGTCTTCGATTTCGATGTGCAGGCGGCCGTTGCGGTTGGTGGTGCGCAGCTGGATTTTGCCGCCTTCGAGTTTCGGGGCCAGTCCGTGCTTCAGGCAATTCTCGACAATCGGTTGCAGCAGCATGCTGGGGACGAAAGTTTCGAGAGTGTCGTCGTCCAGTTGCTTGATGATGTCTAGGTTATCGCGGCCGAAGCGGGCCACTTCGATGTCCAGATAATTGTCAATGAATTCCAGTTCTTCCCTGAGCGGGACGAATGTTTCGTGTTTCCTCAACAAGCGCCGCAAAATATTACTTAGCTTTAGGACCACGCCGCGAGCGGTGTCCGGATCGAAGCGGATTAGCGCGGAGACGGTGTTCAGCGTGTTGAACAAAAAATGCGGATTGATCTGGCTGGAGAGTGCGTCCATGCGGGCTTTCAGCAGCAGTTGCTGGTGGCGCTCGAGATTCATCTCGATGCGGGTGTTGTTCCAGATTTTCAGCGGCGCGGCTACGGACATTAAAGTGGCGATTACCGTAAGCGCCAGCCACCAGTCCCAGTGCGGGTCGATGGCGAATAACCATTTCGGTTTAGTGGCGGAGACCAGCGCCACGCGCCCTAATTCCAGGCCCACGCAAGCCATCAGCGGAGCCATTTCCCAGAAAAGTTCGGCGCGGGTTACCAGGCGGACGGTGGCTTTGGGAATGTTTAGAAAGGTGAACGGGCCGAAATTCCAGAGGTCTTCTTTATTGGGGATGGCTTGGCGGATTAAGCCGCCCAACAATCCCGCGGCGGCGGCTGCGGGCATAGCCAGCCATTCGTGAAAAATCAGCGCGGGGATGGTGATGATCGCGCCGCCGATGGGGCCGACGACGCGTCCGCCGAGCAGACCCATCAGGAACGCGCCTTCGAGCGAGAGGTCGGCGAAGCGATATTGGTAGCCGACCAGGCGCAGCGTTACGCCGACGATTAGCGGCGGGGTCATGAACAGCATTAATTTTAATTTTTGGTCGGGGTCGCGCTCTTCGGTGAAGAGCACGCGGCGGAACGTGTTCCAGCGGGCTAGCAGGGCGGCTATGGACGCGGCTACGCCTACCTTTAACAGCAAGGTGAAGAGTAAATCGCGGACTGATGTGGTGGCGTCCATTATTTATTTTTGAGCCGCTAAATTCGGCTTACACTTCAGCTTAGCGTATATCGAAGTTGGGCGGTTAGGGACGTACTGAGATGTAGCGACGGGTTTTCACTCTTTCAATACGCGCGCTAATCAAGACTAGGAGAAGTCTCCGCGCTTCTCGGTCTGGTTGCGGCTTCTACCTTGTAAACCTCAATCGAGAGTGGAAACATGTCTATGTGACCATATCGGCCATCAGTTTTGAATTTCCCGACAAACACTACGTCGAGAGGGACACGCCACTTCGCTGCCGAGACTGTTTTCCGCACGCTACGCGTTGTCCGAGATTCCCAATGAGCATCAAACGTAATCCATATCATCGGCACCCGTGTCGGGCAAGATGGCGACGTAATCACGGATTCTTCAAAATCCGTTTCGTAATTGGCCCGCACTCGAATCATTTGATTTTTGAATTTCTCTGAATGCTCCAGAAGGTCGCAATAGGTGACAGTCTGCGAGCTCGCAACAGTTTGATTCGTAACTGCACCAGTTCCTGTGCTCTGGGATTGAAGATTCCCCGCACCAAGAAAGGCGAACATCAACGCCGGGATGCAATGGAAGGCGCGCATCGTATGCAATCATAACATTTTGGGAACCGATCGCCCACCACTGAGCTCGCACGCCTTGCCGGACGAATGCCGCTATCGGAAGCAGTGGAGTTCACGGACCACTGTGGCAAGAATTTGAGCTGCGCAGCACCTGCTATACTTGTGGTTTGTTATGACTAGCAAACCAGCCAAACAGAAAAATCAGAACAAGAATAGGAAGTTGCGAGAAGTGGCGCAGGCTGCGCTGCCGTCGCGCTTTGGCAAATTTACGATTCACGGATTTGCGGGGCGCGGGCCGCTGGAAGAGGCTGTGGCGCTGGTCCGCGGGAATATTAAGGGTAAGAACGCGCCGTTGGTGCGGATTCATTCGCAATGTTTGACCGGCGATGTGCTGGCTTCGCTGCGTTGCGATTGCCGGGCGCAGTTGGAGCTTTCGCTGAAGAAAATTGCCAAGGCGCCGAGCGGGATCCTTTTGTATTTGCCGCAAGAAGGCCGCGGGATTGGGTTGATGAATAAATTGCGGGCCTACGAATTGCAGGATGGCGGGATGGATACCGTCGAGGCCAACGAGAAGTTGGGATTTGCGGCGGATGCGCGGGATTATGATTTTTCGGCGCCAGGTCTTGAAGCAGCTTGGCGTGAAGAAAATTCGGCTGCTCTCGAACAATCCGGAGAAGGTGCGGCAGCTGGAGGCGTCTGGGATTCGAGTGGTGGAGCGAGTGCCGTGTCAGCCGCGGATCTCCAAGATTTCGCGGGCGTACATGCAGACAAAAAAAGCCAAGATGGGGCATATTCTCGATGGCGTGTAGGCCGCGGTCGCAAAGGGTGGCGCTTTGATTTGTGGTTTGGGCGTGGGGCAAAAAAGCAGATTCCTTCCGACAGGGTCGGAACTTGCAGTCGCTTTGCTCGGAATGACAATTTTTTGCTTGGGCGATAGGCGATGAGTGAAACGATGCAGATTACGGTGAACGGCGAAACTCGAGCAACGCAGGATGGCGCGACCGTGATTGATTTGTTGCGGGACTTGGGCTTGGACGGTGGACGCGTGGCGGTGGAGCGGAATTTGTTGATTGTGCCGCGGCCGCATTGGCGGGACACCAAGATTGAAGCTGGCGATCGTTACGAGATTGTGCAGTTCGTAGGCGGCGGTTAACCTCTCGCGGACGTTCATTAACCTGGCCGCATATCTGGCCGCGCTCGCTTGCCGCTTACAGGCGCTAGCGACCCGGATACGCCGGATCGGCTTTGATCTGCGCAATTTGTAGGGCGTGGCGTCCGGTGTGCTGACCCAGCACCACCAGCCATTGATAGCAATCCAGATCTCCGAAGGCAATGTGCGGGAAAAAGTGGTCGCGCAGCTCGGCCTGCGTTTCAGCCGCGAAGGCGCTGGTTCGTGCCCGAGCTTTGCGCAACTCCATAATCAGCTCGCTGCCTTCAGCCCACTTCCCCGTTGGGCGAACGACTTCTCGCGCATTGAATTTGATATGTCGAGCTTCGGAGAGCCCGAGAACTAACGGATCCTTCGCGGGCGCCTGCGCTTTTTTCTCGGGCTCCGCAGACTTGCCAATCGCTTCTGCAATCCTTCCAGTAATGAAATTCTCAAAGAGGATCAGGTGCTCGACATTTTGGGCAATAGACCAGCGTTCGGAACCCTCGCGAAAATTCCATTGTTCCGGAGTCAGACCGTCCAGTAGTTCCAGCAAACGGGCCTCACTTGCGGCTAGTTGATCCAGTATAAGTTGCCGTTCGTGGGTTTCCATTTTTCGCGTGAGCACCAAGAAACGAACAAGGGCGCGGAACTGTGACTCCGCCTAGACCGGGCGGGGCTTGGTACGCAGAGCGAAACGTAATTTCCCGCAGGCCGATTCTGCCGACGCTGCTTCCCCGTGATTTTGCACGGCTTCCACTACCAGCGCAGCGTCACTTCCGCTCAGTCTCGGCATCGCAAAGCTGATTTCCGCGTTCCCTTGCGAGTCTGTCGCAGCAGAAAATTCTTCGGGAGTAGCGGCGCCCTCGATCCGAGCGGTGAGGGTCGCGCCCGATTGAGGCTCTCCGACTTGGCTGGTGACATTGATTTCCAGTCTGGCTTGTTTGCCAGTCAGCCAGGTACGGGCGTTGCGAAGTTCAAGCTTCAGCGCGGCCTGGCCAGCGTTGGCGTTCGCGGAGCCCGCCACGTTGTGCGTTCCATTTGTAGTTGGCTCAGCGGGGGCGGTCGTCGGTATTGCAGCGGTTATCGACTTCGCAGTTGGCGGCGGAGCGGCCAAATGTAACGCGCCGGAGCGAATATCTTCCAGCGTGCCGCGATGTTGCTCGTCGAGGCGCAAACGTAACGCCTCTTCACGATCGGTATTGAGCGGAATCAAGTCGTGATAATTGTTGGTCCGCCGATGCATCACCCGCCCGGCATGATAAACCGTGGTATCAATCAGCGCGGTGGCGACGCCGCGATCCTCCGTTTGCACGTGGAACGTCGTCTCGCCAACTTTTATATTCGTATTGTGGCCGAACAACATCGCAAATCTCGCCCTCGCAGCACGCCAGTCACCGGGACTTCAAAAGTTCGGTCTGCCAGGCCCGGCACTTCGTGACCGACTATTTTTTCGAGACATTTGACCGACCGCGCTCGAATAGATATTATAACCCTTCGCCATGAGCGATTCCGGCATATCCGTCTACACTCCGCTTCTTCTGCACCTGCTCATTGCGGTATTTCTAGCGAGCGCCATCAGCGCCGCGTCCGTACTGGTAGGCTGGCGGAGGCCGAACCGCGCCAAATCGCAGGCGTACGAGTGCGGCATGGAGCCCACCGGCGACGCCCGGCAACCTTTTTCTGTAAAGTTTTACCTGGTAGCCATGGTCTTTATTTTGTTCGACGTGGAAGCCATTTTTCTGTACCCCTGGGCCTTCGTTTTCCGCGCATTAAGATGGTACGGCTTCGGGGAAATGATGCTATACATTGCGATTCTGTTGGTCGGCTACATCTATCTTTGGAAAAAAGGCGCGCTGGACTGGCATCGATAGGCGCGTAACCTTTCGGGAAAAGCACCCAAGACGTGAGCGAGAACACCAGCGAGAATACTAATGTTGTGGTCGAGCACCTGCGCGCGTGGAATGCCAAAGCGGTTGCCGAAGTAATCGAATTCCGCGGCGAGACGACCATTTTTGTGCCGCGCGAAGTGCTCCGCGAGACGGCGTTCCGCTGTCTGCAGGATCCCGAGCTGCAATACAATTTGTTGACCGACGCTACTTGCGTGGATCGTTTTCCGATGGAGCCGCGCTTTGAGCTGATTTACCACCTGGTTTCGATTCCGCGCCGCGCGCGACTTCGCTTGAAAACTAAGCTTTCCGGCAGCGACCCGGTCTCGGATTCGCTGATTCCCGTTTGGCCGGGCGCGAATTGGCTGGAGCGCGAGATTTTTGATTTGATGGGCATTCGCTTCACCGGACACACCGATTTGCGGCGGATTTTGCTGCCCGACGACTGGGAAGGCCATCCGCTGCGCCGCGATTTCCCAACGCAGGGTTTCCGCGATGTGCCCTCCACATACATTCCGGCGTTTAGAAAGCCCCACGCATGAGCACAACTGTCGACACCCCAATCGGCGCGGCCAAGACCATGGTGTTGAACATGGGGCCGCAGCATCCTTCGACGCACGGCGTTTTGCGCATCGCGTTGGAACTCGATGGCGAGACGGTAGTGAAAGCTGTGCCCGACCTCGGGTATCTGCATACCGGCATCGAGAAATCCTGCGAAGACAAAACGTATTCGCAGGCGATCACCTTAACCGACCGCATGGATTACTTGAATCCGCTCGGGAATAACCTGGTTTATTGCCTGGCGGTTGAAAAATTATTGGGACTGGAAGTCCCCAAGCGCGCGCAGTACGTTCGCGTGATGCTGGTGGAGTTGCAGAGAATTTCGTCCCACCTGGTCTGGCTGGGGACGCACGCCATTGACATGGGCGCGATGTCGGTATTCCTGTACTGCTTCCGCGAACGCGAAGAGATTCTGAAGATTTTTGAGTTGTTCGCCGGGCAGCGGATGATGACCAGTTACATTCGCATCGGCGGGCTGGCGTTGGAACCTCCAGCAGGCTGGCGCGCAGCGGTAGACAAATTCCTGAAGATGATGCCCAGCCGCGTCGACGATTACGAAACGCTGCTGACCAAGAATCGTATCTGGATGGGCCGCACCCAGGGCATCGGCTATATATCGACCGAAGATGCGATTGCGCTGAGCATGACGGGGCCAACGATTCGCGCTTCGGGCCTGGCTTACGACAATCGCAAAATGTTTCCTTATTCGAGTTACGAAGAATTCGATTTCGACGTTCCCACGAGGACGGATTCGGATTGTTTCGGACGGTATATGCTGCGCGTGGCGGAAATACGCGAGAGCTTGAAGATTGTGCGCCAGGCAATGGACAAGATTTCGGACACCGGTTCGATCCGCACCGAGGCGCCGGGCGTGGTCCCTCCAGCGCGAGAAAAAATGAAGACGGAAATGGAAGCGCTCATCTACCATTTCAAGATTTTCACGGAGGGATTCGCGCCGCCTCCGGGAGAGGCTTTCGTGGCGGTAGAATCGCCGCGCGGGGAGCTGGGATGCTTCGTGGCCAGCGATGGCTCGGCTAAGCCGCTGCGGGTGCATTTCCGCTCGCCTTCCTTCATCAATCTGCAGGCTTTGCCGAAATTGATCGAAGGACAGATTCTTTCAGACGTAATCGCTTGCATTGGCACCATCGACATCGTTTTGGGAGATGTGGACCGATAGAGGCGGAAGCAAAGAAGTAAGGAAGTAAGGAAGTAACGAAGTACAAGATAATATTCGGCACGGTTCGGGTTTGTTCGGTTTCGGGCAAAAGAGATTATGGAACTTTCCACGCAGCTTACGGCGAAGTTTGAGAAATTGCAGACCAGCTATCCGGTCAAGCGCAGCGCGCTGGTTCCGATGCTGCTGTATGCCCAGGATGAGTTTGGGTTTATCAGCGACGAGATGGTCAAGGAAATTGCCGGGCGCCTGGATTTGAACGAAGTGCAGGTCGAAGAAACGCTGGCGTACTATTCGATGCTGCACCGCAAGCCCTGGGGCAAAAATCACGTGCAGGTCTGCACCAACGTGGCCTGCATGCTGCGCGGCGGAAATGAATTGCTGGATCGCGCCAAGAAGCGCCTCAACATTGGGAACAAAGAGACTACCGAGGACGGCGTGTTTTCCCTGGAAGAAGTGGAATGCATCGGAGCTTGCACCGGCGCCCCCGTGATGCAGGTAAATTACGATTTCTACGAGAATCTTACTCCGCTGAAGTTTGACCGCATTATCGAGACGCTGGACGCTGGTCGCAAGCCGGACCCGGAAGCTGTGACCTCTGGCGCGATCCATCCGCGCAGCCCGCTGGAAATTCCAGTCATCAGCAAGCGCTGGGGACTTCCGAATTCGCGCAGCATCGATACCTATTTGCAGAACGAAGGCTATCAAGCGCTGGATAAAGCGCTGAAGCAGATGACGCCCGACGCGATCATCGACGACGTAAAAAAATCCGGCCTGCGCGGACGCGGCGGCGCGGGATTTCCCACCGGAATGAAGTGGTCGTTCGTCCCCAAGGATTCGCCCAAGCCGAAATATCTAATTTGCAACGCGGATGAATCGGAGCCCGGCAGCTGCAAAGACCGTCCGCTGATGGAAATGGATCCGCACCAGTTGATCGAAGGCATGGTCATTGCCGGGCGGGCATTTGGCGCGCACAAGGGCTTCATTTACGTTCGCGGCGAATATCGCTACGTTCTGGACATTGTCGACATCGCGCTGAAGGAAGCCTACGATCGCGGCTATCTCGGCAAGAACATTCTCGGCACCGGATTTGATTTTGATTTAATTTCGCATACTGGCGCTGGAGCGTATGAGTGCGGCGAAGAATCCGCGCTGATGGAATCGCTCGAAGGCAAGCGCGGCTATCCGCGTATCAAGCCGCCATTCCCTGCGGTCGTCGGCCTGTATGGCTGCCCCACCGTCATTAATAATGCAGAGACTTTGTCTTCAGTTCCCGCGATTATCCGCATGGGCGGCGAAGCCTACGCGGCGCTTGGCACGCCAAAAAATGGCGGCACCCGCATGCTGTGCATTTCGGGCCACGTCGTCAAACCGGGCGTTTACGAAGTGCCGCTCGGCCTGAACATGAAGAAATTTATTTACGAAGTAGTCGGCGGCATTCCTGGCGGAAAGAAATTGAAAGCCGTGATTCCCGGCGGCAGCTCTTGCCCATTCCTGACTGCGGATGAAATCGATATTCCCGATGGATTACGATTCGCTGGCCAAAGCCGGCTCCATGCTGGGCTCCGGCGGCATGGTGGTGATGGACGAAGACACCTGCATGGTGGACATGGCCCGCCGCGTAATGCATTTCTACGCGCATGAATCCTGCGGCTGGTGCATTCCCTGCCGCGAAGGCACGTCCTGGCTGATGAAAATGCTGGATCGTTTCCACGCGGGGTACGGCACCGAAGCTGACATCACCAACGTCTTGGAACTCTCGAAAAACATGCTGGGCCGCACTTTCTGCGCGCTGGGCGACGCCGCGGCTATGCCGACCATCAGCATCGTGGAAAAGTTCCGCAACGAATTTGAGGATCACCTGCACGGGCGCTGCGCGTATAAAAACGCCGATGCCCTGCTGGGTGCCCGGTAACAAAAGTTTTTTGTAGGGGAGCAGCGTGCTGCGCCCAGCTTGGCAACCAAGTAAGATTTTTAGCAGTCGTGTGGTAGCAACCTTATGGCCGATCAGAAGACTGAACAGAAACTGGTAACGCTGAAAATTAACGGCGCGGACACGCAAGTTCCCGCCGGCACGCTGGTGATCGAAGCCACCCGGCGCATCGGCACCGAAGTGCCTTCGTTCTGCTATTACCCGGGCCTTTCGCTGCAAGCCGCCTGCCGCATGTGCCTGATCGAAGTGGAAAAAATGCCCAAGTTGCAGACCGCCTGCACGCTGGTCGCCACCGAAGGCATGGTGGTCAAAACCGACTCCGAGCAAGTCCGCAACGCGCGTAAATATATGTTGGAGTTCCTGCTCACCAATCACCCGCTCGATTGCCCGGTCTGCGACAAGGGCGGCGAGTGTGAACTGCAGGACATGGTCTTCCGCTACGGCGCCGATTCCAGTCGCTTCGTCGAAGAAAAAATTCACCGCCCCGAAGAAAAGTGGTCGGAGCTGGTCTATTACGACGCCCCGCGCTGCATTTTGTGTTTCCGCTGCGTGCGCGTCTGCGATGAAGGTATGGATGTGAAAGCGCTCGGCGTCGGAATGCGCGGCGCGAACAGCATCATCATCCCCAACCGCGAAGATCATCTCGAGTGCGAAGAATGCGGCATGTGCATCGATATCTGCCCGGTTGGCGCACTCACCAGCGGCACCTATCGCTACAAAACGCGCCCGTGGGAAATGGAATACGTTTCCACCATTTGCACCCACTGCTCGAACGGCTGCAAAACCACGCTGAGCGTGCGCAATCACGAAATCATGCGCGCCAATAACCGCGACATGTCCGGCATCAACAAGGATTTTCTGTGCGTCAAAGGGCGCTTCGGATTTGATTTCACCCAGCATCCCGAACGCATTCGCCAGCCGCTGGTCCGTAAGGGCGACAAGCTCTATCCCGTTAGCTGGGAAGAAGCCGCGCAAACGGCCGCCGCAAAGCTCAAAGCCGTTTACGACGCCGGCGGAAAAGATTCCTTCGGCTTTATCGGCTCCAACCGCACCTCCAACGAAGAAAATTATCTGTTCCAGCGCATGGCCCGCGCCACGTTCGGCACCAACAACGTGGACCATCACCGCACCGCGGATTTCACCGGCCTGGTGACCGCCCTCGGCGATCGCGCTGGCGATGCGATGCTGACGATGGAACAATTGTACGAATCGAAAGCCGTGCTGCTGGTGGGCAACGATCCCACCAATCAGAATCCGCTGGTGGCCTGGCAGATTCGCTCCGGCATCCGCCATTTCTCCAGCAAACTTTTCATCATCAATTCCGGCGAAATCAGGCTGGAACGCAAAGCCACGCAATACATAAAGGTAGCTGCCGGCCAGGAAGCCGCGGCGCTGCGTTGGATCGCTCACGAAGAAGGCCAGCTGGGTCATGAACTGGTCGAGCAACTGGTCCAACTGAAAGCTGCGCTCGAACAGGAAGCGGAAGTGGCCATCGTGTTCGGCGCGGAAATTTCCGGCGCTGCGATTGCCTTGCTCACTGCCTTCGGCTCGAAACTGCCGGGCCGCGTTCGGTACATGGCCCTGGCTGATTACGCCAACTCCCGCGGAGCCGCCGACATGGGCGTGCTGCCGGATCGTTTGCCCGGTTACGCCTACGTGGACAACGCCGGAACCCGCGAAGCTTTTGATAAATTGTGGGGCGGCGTAATTCCCTCCAAGTCCGGCATGACCGCACCGCAAATGGTGGAAGCCGCGCAAGCCGGGAAACTAAAAGCTCTGTACGTGATGGGCGCAAACCCGCTAGCCCACTTCGGAACGCTAGGATTTGGCCGCGGAAAATTGGATTTGCTGATCGTCCACGAAATGTTTCTGACGGAAACCGCGAATCAGGCCGACATCGTCTTCCCTGCAGCCTCGGCCTACGAAAAAGATGGCACGGTCACCAACACCTCCGGCGAGATTCAACTGCTGCGCAAAGCCGCCGAAGTGATGGGTCCGCGCACCGACTTCGATTTGCTGCGCATCTTGTCGCACCAGCTGGCGAAACTCGGGCTCGGCAAAGCGTTTCACTACAAGACGCCCGCCGCCGTCTTCGAAGAAATTCGCAAATCGGTACCGAGCTACAACGTGCAAGCGGCTGGACTGCTCACCGGCGGCGCCGAACCTTCGCGCGTGCAATTCTCGCGCAACGGCCACGGCGCCTACGACGTTCCCGTGGGCCTGATCCGCTCTGCGCAAGACACCCTATTCACCAGCGGTACGCTGGGACGCTTCTGCACCATGATGGAATCTCTGCCGGAGGCCGAAGCCCAGCCGTGATCGACTTCTTCACAAGTTCTATATCGGCGCACGCCGGAAATCATCATTACGCTGATCAAGATTGCGTTGCTGTTGTTCATTGTGTTGACGGTCAACGCCTATCTCACCTGGTTCGAGCGCAAAGTCGTCGCCCACATGCAATCGCGATGGGGCCCGCACCGCGTTGGTCCGCACGGATTGATGCAACCGCTGGCGGATGGCCTGAAATTTTTGTTTAAGGAAGATCCCACTCCGGCCGGCGTGGACAAATTTGTCTACTTCCTTGCGCCACTGCTGGCCTTGGGGCTGGCGCTGACTTCGATCGCGGTAATCCCGTTTGGCCCGGATCCGATCCGGATTCTGGGCCACGACGTCTGGCTATACATCGCGAATCCCAGCATCGGTTTGCTGGTCCTGTTTGCGATTACGGCGCTGGGCGTTTACGGTGTGGCGCTCGCGGGCTGGTCTTCCAACAGCAAATACCCGTTACTCGGGGGATTGCGCAGCTCCGCGCAGATGATTAGCTACGAATTGGCGCTGACCTTGTCCGTGGTTGGCGTGCTGCTGATGGCCAACAGTTTTAATTTGACGGAAATCGTCAACGGCCAGGCCCATCCCGCGTGGGGCGTGGGCGTTCTCGGCTGGAATATTTTCTCCGGCCCGTTTCCGCAGCTTCTCGGCTTCCTCTGTTTCTTTATCGCGGCCATCGCGGAGACCAATCGCGTGCCGTTCGATTTGCCGGAAGCGGAATCGGAATTGGTCGCTGGATTTCACACCGAGTATTCCAGCTTCAAGTTCGCCATGTTTTTCATCGCGGAATACACCAGCATGATTACGGTGTCTTGCCTCTGCGCGATTTTGTTCTTCGGCGGCTGGCTATCCCCCTTTCCCGCGTCCTGGACGTTTACCTACTACCTCCCTTCCCTGCTTTTGATTCCCACCGCGTTGTGGATTATCTGGGACGGCATCCGCTACGAAACCATCTGGGGCAAACTGGTGCTGCCGGTGATCGGCGGCGGGCTGCTGCTCGTCGGCCTGGCTCTGGCACTGCCGCAACTGCAATTCATCAATGTGTTTATCCAAGGACCGTTCTGGCTGCTCGGTAAAATTCTGATGTTTTTATTTGTCTACGTGTGGATGCGTGGCACGCTGCCGCGTTTTCGCTATGACCAGCTCATGTCCTTCGGCTGGAAGTTTCTCTTGCCGGTATCCATCGCCAATGTGGTGCTGACAGCATTCTTCGTTTTGCTGCGGAGCAAGCCATGACGGCGACACTTCTGGTTTTCTTCATTCTCGCCGCGATCGCCATCGTCGGCGCGGTCAGCCTGATTCTGCAGAAGCATCCGATTCACAGCGCGCTTTCGCTGATTGTGGTGATGGTGGCGCTCGCCGGGTTGTACTTGCTGATGGGCGCGGAATTTGTGGCGGCGGTGCAAATCATCGTCTACGGCGGCGCCATCATGGTGCTCTTCGTGTTCGTGATTATGTTGTTGAATGCTGGATTGGAAGAACACACCAGCGAATCGAAACTCGCGGGCTTTCCCGGAATTCTTCTGGCTCTCGCGCTGATGGGTTTTGTTGCTGCGACGGTAGCTCGGTCGGTGGCCTCTGGAGCGGCTACGACCGGAGGCGCGGTACCGGGCGCGCTCGCCTCCACGAAACAGCTTTCCACTTTAATTTTCACGAATTTCGTTTATCCCTTCGAGCTGACCTCGTTTCTAATTCTGATCGCCATTCTGGGCGCGATCGTTCTCGCGCATCGGGAGCATAACTAGCCATGGTGCCCACAAATTACTACGTGCTGCTGAGCGCCGTCCTGTTCGGGCTGGGCGTTCTGGCGTTTATTTTTAAGCGCAACATTATTTCGATTTTCATGTCCATTGAATTGATGCTCAACGCAGTGAACCTGGCCTTCGTAGCCTTCAGCCAGGCCAACGGCAAACTCGACGGACAAATTTTTGTGCTGTTCGTGATTATCGTGGCGGCCGCGGAAGCCGCCGTGGGCCTCGGGATCATCATCCTGATTGCGCGCAATCGGCAATCCCTTAACGTGGAACGCGTGGACCTGCTCAAACTCTAATGCCCACCTACCCCATGCTCGAATATTTGTGGATTATTCCACTGCTGCCGCTGCTTGGTTCGGCCATCAACGGATTGCTCGGCGCCAAATGGCCGAACAAGTTGGTCAACAGCGTGGCGCTGGGCGCTACGGGACTTTCTTTTGTTTGCGCGCTCGAAGCGGTACGGGAATTTTTCGATTCGGGCCAAGCTTTCGTTCACAAGCAGTATTTCGATTGGATCATCGTTCCGGATCTAGTTCACGGCGGCTCCTTGTTCCGCGCGGGCTTCGATCTGCAGATGGATCAGCTGACGGTGGTCATGCTAATGGTGGTCACCGGCGTCGGTTTCCTGATTCACATCTACTCCACCGGGTACATGGCCCACGAGAGCGGCTATTACCGTTTCTTCTCCTACTTGAATCTGTTCATGTTTTTCATGCTGATTCTGATTCTCGCCGCGAACTATGTGCTGCTCTTCGTTGGCTGGGAAGGCGTCGGCCTCGCCAGTTATTTACTGATTGGCTTTTATTTCCTGCGCAAATCGGCGGCGGATGCAGGGAAGAAAGCATTCATCGTCAACCGCATCGGCGACTTTGGCTTCATGCTGGGAATGTTTTTGCTATTTCGCACATTCCATACGTTGGACTTCGCCGCGCTATTCACCGCGGCTGCGCCTTGGCCTCCCGACGCCTTGGGCCACCTGGGAACATTCACCATCGCCTGCCTCCTGCTATTTATGGGCGCCTGCGGTAAATCCGCGCAGCTTCCTCTATATGTCTGGCTGCCGGACGCGATGGAAGGCCCCACGCCGGTCAGCGCTTTGATTCACGCGGCGACCATGGTTACCGCAGGCGTCTACGTGGTAGCGCGCTCGCACATTCTATTTCTGCACGCCCCTACCGCGATGGTGGTGGTTGCGATCGTCGGCTGCGCGACGGCGTTCTTCGCGGCGACCATCGGCCTGGTACAGACCGACATCAAGAAAGTTTTGGCGTATTCCACCGTCAGTCAGCTGGGCTACATGTTCCTGGCCTGCGGAGTGGGCGCATTTACTTCCGGCATATTCCATTTAATGACTCACGCGTTCTTCAAAGCCTTGCTGTTCCTCGCGGCCGGCAGCGTGATTCACGCCATGGGTGGCGAGCAAGACATGCTGCGCATGGGCGGCCTGCGCAAAAAAATAAAGTGGACGTTCGCCACCATGCTGATCGCCACGCTGGCGATCGCCGGCTTCCCTCCCCTTTCCGGTTTTTTCAGTAAAGACGCGATCCTGATGGCCGCATTTACCGACGAACACGGCGGCCACATTCTTTACGGATTTGGATTGCTCACCGCGATTTTTACTTCGTTTTATATGTTCCGTCTGATCTTCTTGACCTTCTTCGGCAAAGAGCGCTACGACGAACACCACGTGCATGTGCACGAATCGCCGTGGAGCATGCTGGGACCGCTGGTGATTCTGGCATTTTTCTCGATTGTCGGCGGATGGCTGGCGGCTCCGCCGTTGTGGGGCGGTCCGCATTACCTCGACGGATTTCTGACCCCGGTGTTCGGTCCCAGCGAGGTTGCCGCCGCGATGGATGAAGGAACGGCGCGGGTTCTCGAACACACGCTGTCGCTGGTTGCCGTGGTGGCTGCGTCCCTCGGCCTGCTGGTGGCGTTCTGGCTGTACATCAAGCAGCCCGGCAAGCCTGCAAAAATCGCCAAGGCTATGGGCGGCGTCTACACCACCGTATTCAATAAATATTATGTGGATGAACTTTACGCTGCGGTGATCATAGCTCCGCTGATGTGGATTTCGCGCGTTGTGCTCTGGAAGACGGTAGACGTCGGGATCGTTGACGGCGCAGTCAATGGAATCGCCCACGGAGCCCGAGAGATTGGCGATGCCAGCCGCCACACGCAATCGGGAAATACGCGCAGCTACGCGGTATGGGTGGTGATCGGCGCGATTTTGGTGATCGCCGTCGTGTTCTGGGTGCATCTGAAACCCGCGGTCCTTGGGATGGTGCTCTGATGTTGCCCGGCTTGTTGAGCGTTTTGATTTTCTTTCCAGCGCTAGGCGCTCTCGCGCTACTGCTGTTGCGGGCTGACGATCACGTGTGGATTCGCCGCTTTGCGATGTTGATCTCGGTGATCGAGTTTATTTTCTCGCTGCTCCTGCTCTGGAAAGTTCCGATTAGTGCGCCGGGCTATTCGCTGGCCGAGTTTCATCCTTGGATCAGCAGTCCGCCGATCAATTACCACGTTGGCGTGGATGGGCTCAGCCTGTTTTTGGTTTTGCTCACCACTTTCCTGACGCCGATTTCGGTGCTGGCTTCGTGGTCCAGCATCAACCATCGCGTAAAAGAGTTCTTCATCATGCTGTTGATGCTGGAAGTCGGCGTCATCGGTGTATTCCTGTCGCTCGATCTGTTTCTCTTCTTCTTGTTCTGGGAAGTGATGCTGATTCCCATGGCCTTCCTGATTGGGATCTGGGGCCATGACCGCCGCATTTATGCCGCGGTGAAATTTGTGATTTACACCATGGCTGGATCGATCCTGATGTTGGTGGGCATCGTCTGGCTGTACCACGCCACGGGCACGTTTGACCTTCCGCGTATTCAAGAAATGCTGGCGGCCGGCACCCCGACAACTTGTCGATTCAGGCGGAGAAATGCTGCTGTTCCTGGCGTTCTTCGTGGCCTTTGCGATCAAAGTTCCGCTGTTTCCGCTGCACACCTGGCTGCCGGACGCGCACGTGGAGGCTCCCACCGCCGGCTCGGTAATGCTGGCCGGCATCCTGCTGAAAATGGGCACCTACGGCATGATGCGCTTCTGCCTGCCGCTCTTTCCGGACTCCGCGCATCGCGCCGCGCCCTACATCGCGGTGCTCGCCATCATCGGCATCATTTACGGCGCGCTGGTCGCCATGGTGCAGCCCAATCTTGAAAAAATTGGTGGCCTACTCTTCCGTCAGCCACTTGGGCTTTGTGGTTCTGGGAATTTTCGCCTTCCAGAATATTTCCATGCAGGGCGCGGTGTACCAGATGCTTGCGCACGGCATTTCCACCGGCGCGCTGTTCTTGCTCGTAGGCATGCTCTACGACCGTAAGCACACCTTCGAAATTAGCGAGTACGGCGGCCTGGGCACTCCCATGCCGAAGCTGGCCGCGTTCTTTTTGTTTGCCGCGCTTTCGTCACTTGGCCTGCCGATTCTGAACGGCTTCGTCGGCGAATATCTGATTCTGCTGGGCACCTACCAGATCGCACTGGGCAATGGGCTTCCTGGGCGGCTCTGGGCGTGATTCTCTCCGCGTGTTACTTGCTGTGGTCTTACCAGCGCGTTTTCTTCGGCGAAATCACCCACGAGAAAAACAAGACGCTTGCCGGATGTTTCCGCGCGCGAACGCTGGATTCTGGTCACCATGGCAATCGTCACGCTGTGGATGGGTGTCGGCTCCGCGTTCATCACCCGCCGCACCGCCGCTCCTCGCAAACGGTGATCGAGCAAGTAAACCCGAACGCCTCTACGAAGGCGCAGCGCCCGCGGCCGCCTCCGGCAGACGCCATCCATCGCCAGCGTCGTTAATCCCGCGACTGGTCAAGAAAATTTCCATGGAAAGGCGCGCAACTCCGCTAAATGCTTCCCGTTTCCGCATTTCCGACTCCTGAAGATTTCTATCGCGTACTGCCAGAAGTGGTCTGGTGCGGATTCGGCACGCTCATCGTTTTGCTGCAGCCTTTTGTAAAGAATCGCCATTTCTTCACCTTCCTGGCGCTGACCGGCACGATCATCGGCACGGGGCTTGTCGCTGGTCGCTGGGGCGTTTCCTGGCGCGGGATTTTATGGACTGATTCAGTCGGACGCCTTCAGCGTATTTTTCCACCTGTTGGTTGGCCTGGTGCGTTTCTGGTGGTTCTGGCCGCGGGGCCCTATCTTTATCGGGAGAATCTGGAGTTCCCGGAATTTTATGCGCTGCTGCTGTTCGCCACCGCGGGCATGGGCGTGCTGGCCGGCGCGCAGGAACTGTTCACCGCGTTCGTCGGGCTCGAGATGAGTTCTATCGCCAGCTATGTATTGGCGGGATACCGCCGCGATTCGCTAAAGTCCGGCGAATCGGCGATGAAATATTTTCTGCTGGGTTCTTTTGCCACGGCGTTCTTCTTGTACGGTATTGCGCTGGTCTACGGCGCCACCGGGACCACCATGCTGGTTCAGATGGGCAACGCGGACGCGAATAGCAATTTGCTGAAATTGGGCTTGGCCATGATTTTGATTGGATTGGGCTTCAAGGTGGCCGCGGCGCCCTTTCAGATATGGACGCCTGACGTTTACGAAGGCGCGCCCACTCCGGTTACTGCGCTGTTTTCCGCCGGTCCCAAGGCTGCTGCGTTTGCACTGATGCTGCGCATCTTCGCCACCGTTCCCGCGGCTACCCATTTGTGGTTCTGGGCGTTCTGGATTCTTGCGGTGCTCACCATGTTCGCCGGCAATCTTGGCGCGCTGGTGCAGACCAACATCAAGCGGCTGCTGGCATACAGCTCCATCGCACACGCGGGATATATCCTGGTGGCGTTCGCTGCGGTGACGTACATGACGCCGGAACTGAGCGGCGGCGCTGGCCCAGCCTACGCGGCAATCCTCTTCTACATTTTGAGCTACTCGCTGGTCAAGATCGGCGCGTTTACCATCGTGTCGCAGATCGGCGGCACCGGCGAAAAGCACTTGTCCATTGACGACTACGCCGGGCTGGGTCAGCGCCAACCGTGGGTGGCCGCAACGCTCAGCGTGTTCCTGCTCTCCCTTCTGGGTTTGCCCGTGACCGCGGGATTTTTTGGCAAGTTGTACATCTTCAAGGCTGCGGTGGAGTCACACCTGATCTGGCTCGCGGTGATTATGGCCGTCAACAGCATCATCGGCGCGTTCTACTATTTCCGGATCATCGTGTTGATGTACATGCGGGACACCAGCGCGGAGATTGCGGCGCTGCCCCTGGTACGTTTCCCGCTCACGGTGATTATCGTCCTGGTCGTGACCTTCTCCAGCACTTTGTATCTGGGCTTGTTCCCCAGCAAGGTCCTACAATTCATCCTGCAACCGACGCTTATCGGCGGGCTGCACTAAAGCAGTGGATCCGCGCGGCAGCGTCACCCCCCCTACTGTTTTTCGTAAGTGTTCATTCTAAAGAAGATCAAGTCGTTTGTTTTGATACGGTTTCGCAAGTGTTCATTCTGCGGGAGTTACGGTTGAGTGGATTTTGCGAAACAGATGGTCGACTGCAGGGAGTCAGGAACAGATGTCGGGGCGTAGTTCTTTACGAGAGGCAGTTTACCAGCATGTCACTACACGTGTCAAGCAAAATCTTCTATGCAATACCGTCCCAAAATGGGACTGTGCGAACGCAGTGAAAGATCAAACTTTTAAAGATATACTGATATATGTATACTAGTATATGGGCCTTGCTCCCGCTCAAGTGGCGCTGAAATCGACTATCAAAGGTGCAGAACTAGGATGACCCGCAAATCTAAGTCCGGCCGAGGACATATCGCTCAAGTAACCGAAGGAAGTGGGAATGTCTTCGCAGACCTGGGACTTCCGAACCCGGAACAAGAGCTGCTCAAGGCCCAGCTGACCGTACAGATTTATACCATCCTCAAGGCCAGCGACATGAAGCAGGTGGAAGCGGCGAAAATCCTGGGAGTGCGGCAGCCGCAGGTTTCCCTGCTGATGCGAAATCGCGCGGGGAATTTTTCGGTTGGGCGGCTGATGGAATTTCTAACAGCGCTGGGGCATGACGTACAGATTACGGTTCGTCCGGCGCGCAAAGAGCAAGGAAAACTATCCCTCCTTTCGACCTGAAAGCTTTGTGCCTGTGGATCCACTCTTCCTTACAATCTAACCAGTTTGCGTTCTTAATGGGCAGAATTAGTGACGTTCTGCGCTGCTGCGATTGTAAGGCGCACTAAGTCCTCAAAGCTGGCCGCGACTTCCATGACGATCTTTATCCTGCTATTGCAAAGTATTTCTTCGTGATCGATTTTAACGACACGGTAGTCGTTGTTTTTCTTCCGCGAGCTGAGATCAAAACAGACCGGGTCATAGTCCACGTCTGTTCCCTTGCCAAATCGGATGAAGCCAGCGCCGATTAGAACGTTCCAGAGAAACCGATCTTTTGACATTTCATGGAGGAGGCCGGAGAAGTCTGGTCCAGGTGGGTTAGCGAGTAGCCTGAATTTCTGCAAGTCCACTTCGGCCCAGCGGTACGTTAGGATCAGGAGTTCGTAGAGTCTCGGAAGCCGTGCGGGAAGCGCAGCATATAGCGGAGGGAGACACGAAGGATCGGCTGGCGACCGCAAAGGACGCCAGACTCTCGACCCATCGCCCTCCGCTTCCCCGATCGCCAGTTTCCAGGCGATCGGATCAAGTATCTCATCGGCGGCCATTTCATCGAGGGTCGCGAAGCTCGCAACAAATTGTTCGATCAGCAGCGCGTGTGTGTCGCGGACCGAAGGCATGTTGATGCTCTCTCCCTCGCCTGTCGATTGTCTTAGGAAAATCGCGCGCCTGCAAGAAAAAGGCCCGGAAGGAGTGCTTCCGGGCCTTGCAGTTCCCTTTTGGGAATAGCTTAGGATTTGAGAGCTAGCATTGCGAGGGTGAAGAGCACCAAGGTCTCGACGAACACCAAGCCGAGAATCATGGCGGCGCGAATCGGTCCGGCGGCGCCGGGATTGCGGGCCATGCCTTCGCAGGCTGCCGAGGCGATGCGGCCTTGGCCGAGTCCGCAGCCAAATGCGGCTGCGCCCATGCCCAAGGCTACTGCTAGGGCCGTGAGGCCTTTGCCGCTGCCTGAAGCGGGTTCTGCTTGAGCAAAAGCGCCGGGGGCGGCTACCAACAAAATGCCCGCGAGCGAGGTACATACGTACATCAGCTTCTTCATTTACTGCCTCCTTATGAATTGCTGCCAGGAGGTGGTTGCCGGACACCGTGCAGCCGGCCTCACACTGGAGCAGCACATTGCCGGCGAACTGCGTCCGGCAAATATCGATTAGTGCTCGTCGGCGGTGGACAGCCCGAGGTACACCGCGGGAAGCACCGTGAAGACGTAGGCCTGCACGACGGAAACGAAAATGTGCAGGGCGATGAAGGCGATGGGCAGGAGCGCCGGAAACACGCCCAGGGCAATGCCGAGGATGGGTGATTTAGACCATCCGAAAGCTGCCCCACCGGTGAGAAGGCCCAGGAAAATTACGTAGATCAAATCGCTGGCGAACATATTGGCCCACAAGCGGACGGTGAGCGAAAGCAACCGCGCGCAGGTGCTGATGATTTCTACCGGGAAAAGCAGCAGCGCGAGCGCGTAGTCACCTGCAGACTTCGGCGAGCCGGCGAAAGTGCCGAGATAACCAAAAATGCCGTGATGCTTGGCGCCATGAAAATTGAAATAGAGAAAGGTGAGAATGGCGCAGGCGAGCGGAACGGTGACGATGCCAGTTGGAGCGGTGAGGAACGGAAAGACTCCAAATAGATTGCCGACCAGGATGAACAGCGAGATGGAGCCAATCCAGGCCACGTGTTTGAGACCTTCGTGGCCAACGTTTTCTTCGAGAAGGTCTTTGATGCCGAATCCCAAGGGGTTCGTCAGCAAGCCTTCGGCAATCTGCTGCATGGTGCCGGGCTTTTCCACGGAAAGGCGGGAGCGGAGGATCAGCGCAAACAGGGTACAGAGCAACAGCACCAAAAGAGACATGACGACATGCTCAGGAATGGGGCGCGCCGGGTTATTCGACTGAATGTGCAAAGCGGACAGCAGCGCCAAGGCATAGCGGCCGAAGAATTGGTTCACCAGCTGCGTGATTAGGTTTACGTGTTCTTCCATCGACTAAGCGACTCCACCCGAGAGGCGTCCCCGCGTTCAGGCCGCGGGACGCAAGATTTCGTACACACTTGCCGCGATAGCCGCGGCTCCTAGAGCACACAATCCCATAAGGAGACTTCCAAGGGGAACGTGCAGATAAGTAAAAATAACATACACGCCGAGGGCTATCAAGCTGTAGCGGAAAAGGGCCGTAAAGTACGTAGTTAACGGGACTTGCGGCTTGGCGCGGCCCTCTTGGGCGGTGGAGGCGGGGACCAAAGCATCGAGACCCCGGGCCAGCCAGCGGAAGTTGAGCCAAGCAAGGGCGGCGCCTGCGGCGATGCCGATGCCCCAGTCCTTGCGGCCAGATAGCGCGGTGGCTAGCGCCGCTGCGAAGCCGAGGGCAAGGGTTAGCCAGGCGATGCGGACTTCGGTCTGCTGGCCTTGAGACGGAGGGGGGATCGTGGCGAAATCGGGGAGGCTTTCTGTCACTTCTTCATCCCGGTAAACGGCGTATGATTTCGCGAACGCCGCCGGCAAATCCCAGCGCGCCAAGGATGAACATTAGGAATGGCTTGGTGTGGAAAGAGCGATCGAGGAAATAGCCGATGGCGGCGCCGAGAGCGATCGTGCCAACTATGACGAATGGCAATTCGAGAGCCATCGCGGCCTGGTTGGTGGCTTTGCGGGCTTGCGCGGCCACTTGCGAGGTTTTTACTTCGGGCTGATCTTCAGGGGGCATTTGTGGCGTTGGCCTCGCGGGTTTCAGCATACCGTTTGCGGGGCGGTGAAACAAACGACTGCGTCGTGGGCGCGCTGCGATGGTCACGCTACGCGGTGGTTGGGAAAAGCAGATCCCTCTCTTCGTTCGGGATGACATTTTCTTTTCGTCGGGCGAAGAATTAGATTGCTGATTCGTTTACGGCGATACTAGAAGATGTGTAAAGAAATCAGTCGGAGCGGCATCCAAAATATCGTGCAGCCGATTGACATGGAAATGTCTTCGACGAGCGTGCCCGCACCTAGCGCGGTCGACGTTTCAAGGGCAAAGCTCGCGGAAGATGGCGATCCTGTGCCTGCACGAACAGTTTGGTTCATGGCGATCAGTACGGGGCTGATTGTCGCCAATATTTATTATGCGCAGCCGTTGCTGGCGGAGATTGCGCGGCAATTTGGCTTGTCTGTGACGCAAGCCGGGGCTTTGGCGATGACCAGCCAGATCGGCACGGCGCTGGGGATGCTACTGTTTGTGCCGCTGGGCGACGCGCGGGAGCGGCGATCGCTGATCACCGTTTTGCTGATCGCGTCGACGGTTTCGTTGCTGCTGTTTGCGGTGGCGCCTAATGCGCTGTGGCTTACCGCCGCCAGCCTAGCGGTCGGCGCGAGCGCGTCCATCGTGCATGTGATTGTGCCGTTCGCGGCGCATCTGGCTCCGGTGCGGCAGCGCGGAAGGGTGCTGGGCGTGGTGATGAGCGGGATGCTCTTTGGGATTTTGCTGGCGCGGACGGCCAGCGGACTGATTGGCGCGCATTTTGGCTGGCGCGTGGTTTACGTGGTGGCTGCGGCACTGATGGCTTCGCTGGCGGCGAGTGTGCGGTTTTTTCTGCCGCGCAGCGAAGCGCAAGTCCATCTGCCGTATTTCGCTTTGTTGCGATCCGTGGCCAGCCTGGTTCGCGAACACGGTGGGTTGCGGGAGTCTGCGCTGCTCGGCGCATTGCTGTTCGCGGGCTTCAGCGCTTTCTGGACTACGCTGGTCTTTTTGCTGGCTACGCCCCCGTTTCACTATGGCGCGGACGTCGCGGGACTATTTGGATTGGTGGGCGCGGCTGGAGCGCTCGGCGCTCCGCTGGTTGGGCGACTGGCGGATCGCCACGGGGCGCGAACAACTCTCGGGATTGCTCTACTGATTGTTCTAGGGTCGTTTTTGTGGCTTGGGTTGCTGGGCAAGACGATGCTTGGATTAATCGTCGGCGTGGTGGTCCTAGATTTGGGAGTGCAGTCGGGGCACGTTTCGAATCAGACGAGGATTTACGCGATCGCGCCGGAAGCGAAGAGCCGTCTGAATACTTTTTATATGGTTTCGTATTTTACCGGCGGGTCGCTCGGATCGCTACTGGGAGCCTGGAGCTGGCGCCTGGCGCAGTGGCATGGAGTTTGCGGATTTGCGCTGGTGGTGACGATTTTGGCGTTGGTGGTTTATTGGTTGGGACGGAAACATCATGTCTCGGCGGACGAGCCGGGACATGCGGGTGACGGTGAAGCAGTGATGCATTAACGGGCGATCGGAACGGAAAAATGCACACAGCCAAGATTGGCTGTGCCACGAACACTTTCCCGTACTACTTTTCGAACAATAATTCCGAGGCGCGCTGCGTGGCTTTCACCACGGCTTTGATCAGGGTTACGCGGAGTTTCCCTTCTTCGAGTTCCATGATGCCGTCGATAGTGCAGCCTGCAGGGGTGGTTACGGCGTCTTTCAGTTGCGCTGGGTGTTCGCCGGTTTCGAGGACCACACTAGCCGCGCCTTTCATGGTTTGGGCAGCGAGCAGAGTGGATACATCGCGCGGGAGGCCTACTTTTACGCCGGCTTCCGCGAGCGATTCCAGAATGATGTAGGCGAAGGCCGGGCCGCTGGCGCTTAGGCCGGTTACCGCATCCATGTTTTTTTCGTCGACGACTACGGTGCGGCCTACGGCGTCGAACATGGCTTGCGCGGTGTCGAGATGCTCTTTGTTGGCGTGCGCGCCGCGACAGATGCCGGTCATGCCGCAACCGACGGTTGCGGGAGTGTTGGGCATGGCACGGACTACCGGAACTTTTGCTCCCGCGCGCTGTTCGATATAACTGGTGGGCACTGACGCGGCCACCGAAATAATCAGAGTGTTGGCGTTTAGCTCTGGCGCGATTTCTTTCAGGACCTCCCCCACTACCTGGGGCTTCACGCCCAGTAGCACAATATCCGCTCCACGGACAGCTTTGCGATTTTCAGTGGTCGCGGTGATGCCCAATTCCGCGGATAACGCTGCGGCTTTTTCGGCGTGCTTTACTGTGGCGGACACGTTTTTCGCGATGAACAATCCTTGGCGCAAGTAGGCGCGCAGCAGGATACCGCCTAGTTTGCCGGCGCCAAGCACTGCGAGCCTTTTATCGGCGAGTCTTTCGCGGGTATGAGATGAGTCTTTCGTTGCAGCGCTTTGAGAACTCTTGGATGACATGGTCGAAGTATTGTCGGAGGGTTTCGTTGATTGGTCAACCAAAAGCGCCTGCCTCACCGGTTTTACTCCAGGAGGAAGCTCCAGCTGCGACGGCTAGTGGTGCCGGCCGCCATGCAGAACGTGGATGGCGTGAGGTAGCAGATGGGCGATGGCGTCTAGAGATTCGGCCGCGCCCTTGGGGCTGCCTGGCAAATTCACAATTAGTGTTTTGCCGCAGGTTGCGGCGGTCGCGCGAGACAAAACGGAGGTAGGAATTTTCTCCAGTCCCTTGCGGCGCATTTCTTCGCCGATTCCGGGGATCAGCCGGTCGGCAACTGCTTGCGTGGCTTCCGGAGTGTTATCGCGCGGACCTAGTCCAGTGCCGCCGGTGGTGAGAATAACGTCGACGCGATCGGAATGCGCCAGGGTTCGCAGCTCGGTGGTGATCGTTGCCAAGTCATCAGAAATTGTTTGGGTGGAGATGATTTCCCAGCCGAGGCCCCGGCAAACGGCTACCACTGCGGGTCCGGAAGCGTCTTCGCGCAGCCCTTTGGAGGCAGTGTCGCTGATGGTGATGACCGCGATGCGCATTAGTGGAGATGATTCAGAGAAAACTTTGCGTCAGCATTTGCGAAAAACGCTACGGCGAAATCAGCGTTCATCATGGAGCCACGGCGTCGGCGTTGTGGCTGGCTTCATCCATCAAGCGCATCGCTTCCATTAAAAGTCCGGTGGTATTACGCGTGGTAGTGGTGCGCGTTGAACCGTTCGCGGCGTTGAAATCGATCTCAAATTCGCCGGCGGTCCAAAGGAGCACTTTGTATACTGCCTCGTCGCCTTCGGTTCCGCCGCTCTTGGCGTCGCGGCACTGCCCGCTGGCGAAATAAAGTTCACCGCGATCACCGTTGTTTTGCACGATCAAGCGGCAGGATTTCTGGCCCATTTCGAGAGACTGCATTAAGTCGATCATGCTCATCTCTTCGAGGCGGCCTTGAATCACGCCGGGACGCGAGGCTTGCTTCTGTAATTTCTCGAGATGCAGGCGGTCGATCACTTTTTTGGTGACGCGAACTAGATCTTTTACCAAGAAACGGCTTGGTAATGAACTCTTCGACGCCGTCGACCATCGGGCGGAGACGCTCCTCGATGTCCGCGCGGCTGGCCATAAATAAAAATGGAATGTGGCGGGTAGCTTCCCGTCCGCGCAGCTTTTCGAAAAGTTGGCGGCCGTCGAGGCCGGGCATTTTGTAATCGCACAAAATCGCGTCTGGGGGATCGTCAATCACGCGCAGCAGCGCATCGGCGCCGTCCGCGGCAATAGCCACTTCGCAGGAACCTTCGAGACCCTTGACGATCAGCTCGCGCACCAACGGATTATCATCCGCCACCAGGAGCGTTACGCTTTTGGAAGCCGCGCTCATCGTTGGCGACCCGATTTTTTCACGTTCGTGGGTGTGATCGCGGCGCGCCGGTAGTCGCCGCTCTTGCCGCCGGTCTTTTCCACCAACACGATGTCGCGTAATTTCCATGCTCTTATCGATGGCTTTGCACATGTCGTAGACCGTGAGGGCGGCTGCGCTGACTGCAACTAATGCTTCCATCTCCACGCCGGTCTGGGCGGCCGTTGTGACGCTGGAACGCAGTGCAACGCCATTCTTGCATAGCCGTGCAGTCACAGCAATGTGCGTGAGGGGCAGTGGATGACAAAGAGGTATCCACTCGGCGGTGCGTTTGCAGGCCGCGATTCCAGCGATGCGCGCGACCTCTAGGGGGTCGCCTTTGGGATTTTTCAGCTTGCGGACGGCGCGGACTACCGCGGGCTTCATCTTTACGAAGCCTTCGGCTATCGCGCTCCGGGTGGTTATTTGTTTTGCAGAAACGTCCACCATCGTGACTTGGCCGCGTTTTCCATAGTGCGAAAGCTTGCGCGATGACCCTTTCATCAGACCACGTCCTTGCGCAGAATCACCGGCATGCGCGTTCCTGCCAGCACATGGGACAATTCCGCTGCGACGACTAAATAGCAATTGGCTTGAACCATCGCCGCGATGTCGCCCGAGCCTTGCCAGCGCTGGGCTTTCACCGTTGCGGCGACAGAACGTTCTGCAACGGCACCCAGCTCGGCCCACTCGAGCCGCGCGGGCAAAAAATGGGTCATCCCGGGTTTCTCGTTTAGATCTTCCGCCAGCGCAGCTTCTACAATCGGCAACGGCCGCGCGGGCGCTCCGCAGCGCAAATCGATCGCCGGCACCACAAACAGCTCAAACGTCACCATGGTCGACACCGGATTCCCGGGCAGTCCAAATACCGGCACGCCATTACAAATCGCGAATACCGCCGGCTTTCCGGGACGAATCGCCACCGCGTCAAAGAAAAACTCTGCGCCCATTTCGCGCAGCACCACTTCGACTAGATCATACTTGCCCATCGAAACGCCGCCCGACAAAATCAGGATGTCTTCGCGGAGGCCGGCAGAGATTTTCTCGCGCAGATCTTGGTCGCGATCCGCAGCATTTCCGAGCAAGACCGGCTCGCCACCGGCGATTCGAACTTGCGCCGCCAGGGAGACGGCGTTGCTGTTGCGAATCTGAAAGGGTCCGGGCGTTCGATCGAACTGCACAATTTCGTCGCCGGTTGAGAGAATCGCCACTCGCGGCCGACGGAAACATTCGAGCGTCGGCGCACCGACCTGAGCGGCCTGGGCGCACTCCGCGTAACCAATACGGCTTCCCACGCCGAGCACAGTCTGTCCGGTCTTGATCTCACTTCCGCGCGGGACAAAGTTTTGCCCTGCGCGTGCGTTTCGCGAAAAAGTAACCGCGTCCACTAACCGTAACGTGTGCTCAATCATCACCACGGCGTCCGCACCGCCGGGAACCGCAGCGCCAGTCATAATCTGCAGACATTCTCCGGATTTGATTGCGGTTGCGGGAACATCTCCCGCTTTAATCTCGCCCACACAAGTCAGGATGGCGCCCTCACTCACATCCGCGGCCCGTACGGCGTAGCCATCCCGCGTCGAACGATCAAACGGCGGATAATCGCGATCGGCCAAAACCGCTCGCGCAAGAACCCGTCCATGCGCAGCAGCCAGCCCTACGCTCTCTACATCAAGCGCAGCATTCTGCTTCGTAATCTGCTCAACGATGATTTGACGTGCCCGCAGGTAACTAATCATGAAGGAGGAATTCGTAGTGGCGAATCTTTAGATTCGCATTCCGTTGCTTTAGTTTCTAAAATCGACGCCAAAGGAGCACGGGTCTTGCTCGGACGTCACGACTACGTTCGATGCGCCTGCCTGCCTGTTTAGAGCCAACGTGCCAGTAACGTTCCCTCCGGAACAATCGTCGCATCCCGTTCCGGTCCAGTGGAAATCATCCCAATCTCCACCTGCAGAAAATCCGAAATAAATCTCAAATAACTGGTAGCCGTCGGCGGCAACTTCGCGCCATCTTTAACTCCGTATGTCGAGGACTCACACCAGCCGGGCAAGGTCTTGTATTCCGGTGTGACGTGCTCGTAATGCTCCGCCAGCGCAGGCATCTCCGTAAGTTGCGTGCCTTTGTATTTGTACCCGACGCAGATTTGGATCTCCCGCTGCGTATCAAACACATCCAACTTGGTGACCACCAGCGAATCGATCCCGTTGATCATCTTGGAATAACGCAGCATCGCAAGGTCCAGCCAGCCGCAGCGTCGCGGACGCCCAGTGACCGCGCCGAATTCTTTGCCGCGCTTGCGCAATTCTTGCGCGTCGAGGTCCGGCATCTCAGTGGGAAACGGTCCGCTACCTACTCGCGTGGTGTACGCTTTGGAAATCCCCAACACATGCTTGATTTTGGTGGGCGGCACACCGACTCCAGTCGTAGCCCCGCCAGAAATAGCGCTGGAAGACGTCACAAAGGGATAGGTCCCGTGATCGATGTCCAGCATAGTGCCCTGCGCGCCTTCGAAGAGGACGGACTTGCCTTGATCTAGCGCGTGATTGACCATCTCCGCGGTATCGCAAATGTATTCGCGGATTTTTTCGCCAGACTTCAGCGTCTCCTCGACTTCATGCGAAAAATCTATGTCCGCGCCATACGCACCCTTGGCCAGACGATTTTTCTCAGCCACCACATGCGCGGCTTTCTTGCGAAAGAGTTCCGGCTCAAGCAAATCGCACATGCGCAATCCACGCCGCGCCATCTTATCTTCGTAAGCCGGCCCAATTCCGCGCGAAGTCGTGCCAATTTTATCCGCGCCGCGCGCGCCTTCGGCGGCTTTATCCAGTTCGCGATGATAAGGAAAAATCAAATGCGCGCGGTTGCTGATATGCAATCGACCTTTAACACTGATACCCGCTTTTGCCAGCGTCTCAATCTCGGCCACCAGCGCCGCCGGATCGACCACCACTCCCGTGCCGATCACCGCATGCTGCTCGGGCCGCAGAATCCCGCACGGAATCAGCTGCAATACATATTTTTCCGCGCCAATAATAACGGTATGCCCGGCATTATGCCCGCCCGCCACGCGCGCGATGTAATCAAACGACCCTGCCAAATAATCGACGACCTTGCCTTTGCCCTCGTCGCCCCACTGCGCGCCCACCACCACCACGGATTTCATGCGTCGCCGTCTCCTCGCGCACAGCCGAAAAATTCAGTCAACAATCAACTCCAAATCGTACCCCCGCCCAACCTGCAACGCAAGCAAACCCGATTTCCGCAAATTGTGGAGTTACTTTGACGGCCTCGCCGCGGGAGAATCCTGTGCTTGACACATCGTACGGATAATGCGATCGAAGAGATCAGCGTCTCGCAGGGCAGTGTCCTGGTAGATCGCGGCTCCAGCGAATTCGACCGCTATGTGACGCCATCGTTCCCCGTTCGCCTGCTCGCCCCAACTATCCCGTCCAACCACATTCCTATGCTCGTCGATGACATTCCTGAGCTCGAATCTGGTAGATCGGATGAAGAGTTCGTCTGCCGGATCGAGACTGGCGGCGTTTCCGCCAAACCACAGAGCAAGATAGGCCTTTCGGCCCTTCGGTTTGATCACGTACCGGACGTAATCCACCTCAGGCTTGCCACCCCGTATTTCGGCTGAGCGCGTGTCGATCGCAAAATGCAGGCTATCTTTGCCCCAGCCAACTATTTTCTCACCAGGTCCTAGCTTGCTGCACACTGGCAGTTCTGCGCTTCCAACGTCAGCTCGTAGGGTAATTTGCATATTGGGCGTTGCGGAGGCCACTACGAGTGCTCCCGGCCGAAACTTCGCCTTCGAAAAATGGATCACGGCACCAGGCCGCTCGAGGCGGAAGGCGCCTTCTACATTGGTGGTTGTCTCCTCGATTTCGTACGAACAACATGCGGACCTGCTCCCATATACCGTCACGTTCGCGAGAGGCTCTCCATCCTCGTTCACAACAATCCCAGTGACGGGCATCTCGTTTGCGGTAGCCGTTGAAGAAAGAGGCTTCACATAAAAGATCATCAACAGAGTTACGAATATCACAAAAATACACTTAGGCCAGTTTGCGTGACGTAAGGCGAGAAACATTGAAACAACGATACCTCTGATTCTCATTGTTTGTCTAAGCGTCGACTGTGTCGGTAGTCGGACATGAAGTCGAAGCTGGCCAGGAACTCGCCGTCCACAAATTCACGCGCAACTGGACAGGATGAAATCTCAAGCGCTCTCTGATAACTTGTTCGAGGCCAATGCCAGGCGGCAGAAAGAACTCGCACTCCGACGACGTCGTCCAAGTCTTGCTAGAGACTTACGCGGCGAACGCCACCATGAACGACCTTCTACTAGCACACCTGAGCCCGCTGGCCTGGCGCGCGGCTTCAACAGGAAGTGCTATCGGTAAGTCCCGCACCCTCGCCGAAATTTTCGCCCACATGCATAACAATCGCCTGCGCTGGCTCGAACTCTCTGCCCCACACCTAAAGCGTCCCGCCAAACTAGATCCCGCCCGCTGCACTATCCGGCAAACTCGACTGGCCCAACGCCGCAGTGCCGCGAGCTGTCAGGAAATGCTGCGGCAAGCGCTTGATCCCAAAAGCAAAAAACGCGTTACCAAATTTTCGCGCGGCAACTGGGCGCCCACGACCTGGCCCGCCGGCGCCACCATGTTCGCCTACATGTTCGCCCACGACGCTCACCACCGCGGCCAAATCATCATGCTGGCGCGCCAACTCGGCTATCCGCTTCCAGAACACGCCGCTCATGGCATTTGGCACTGGGAAAAACTCTGGCACCAATTCGGCTTCACCATGCGTCCAAGATAAGCTAGCGCGCAAACCAGTCTTCTATCCAATTCGAGAACACGTCACAGGAGAACCGATTCATGTCTGAGCCAAAGCCGTCCCCAGCCGCCGACCGCCAACTGACCGTCACGCTACCCGGCGACCGCCCCAACTACGCCTTCGCCGGCGACACCTACTCGATCATCATGCCCGGCGCGGCTACGCAAAATTCCTTCTCCGTAATCGATATGCACGTGCCTCCAGGCGGCGGCCCCCTGCCCCACTCCCACGAATTCGAAGAAATGTTTTACGTATTGGAAGGCGAAGTAGAGGTTTTCTGCCACAACCAGCGGACCACCGCCCACACGCTCTCTGCCGTCAACATTCCCGGATGGGCCCCGCACATGTTCAAAAATCTCAGCGCTCAGCCGGCGCGCATGCTCTGCGTTGTAGCCCCCGCCGGACTTGACGCGCAGTTCGCCGAACTGGGCAAAAAAGTTGCGACTCCCACCACTCCCGGCCCCCCGCCCACGCCGACGGAAATCGCCAAGCTGCAGGAAAATCTTCCCGCCATCCTCGCGCGTTACCACGGACGCGTGTTACCGCGAGACACTTTCGACCACCTGTTGTCGCCGGACGAACGACAAAAACTCAAAGGGCCCGCCTGAACAATCACCAGGGGTACGCCCGTGGTGACGCGAGCCTATTCCGACAAGTTGTAAATCAGCCCGTAGGGGTCGCGCACGTAACACCGCGGAAATTCGGGTTCATCCTTCACGATCACGCAACCCTTTTTCACCAAATCCCGTTTGGACTTTTCAACATTTTTAACCGTGACTTCCAAAACCGGTCCTAACGCCGGGCCGCGCTCGATGAACAAATTCATATTCTTGCCGTGAATGCTGATCATATTCGGGGCCTCGTCGCTGATCTCAAACCCGAGCTCGGCCACGTAGAAGTTCGCGGCCTTCTTCGGATCTTCCGCCTGAATCAAAATATCCGTGCCAAAGCTATTCGACATGCACCCCTCCCTCTCAATCTTCAACAAATGCCTTTAACCTGCCTAACGCCTGATCCCACTGCCCGGAAATAAAATCCAAATACTCGCGCATCCCCTCCACCGGCTGCGGATCGAATTCGAACAGATTCTCCCGTCCGGCCTTGACGCTGCGCACCATCCCCACGTCCTCCAGCACGCGCAGGTGTTTAGTAATGGCCTGCCGCGTTAGCCGGGAGCCACGGGTAAGTTGAGAGATGGAACAGGGCCGTCCGCCAGACAACCGTGCGACGATCACAAGCCGCGTCTCGTCGCCTAGAGCCGCAAAAATCGGCGCCCGCCGCCTCGCAACCGAATTCAGGCCGCCGCTACGACGTTCGCGTGACATGGCTCTCAATATTCTTCATCTGCTGCGCCCAGCCGTTATCGTTCTTGCGGAATGCTTCCAACCTTCGGTCGCTGGGGATCTTGTCGAAACCAGACTCGGTGACCACCAGCAATGTCCCAGTGCCAGTTTTTTCCAAGCGAAACTCCACCAGCGTAGGAGTTTCCTTGGAGTAATCCTTCTTTGCATCCACCGCATAAGGATGCCAGGTATAAGAAAACAACCGCTCGGGCTCAATTTTCTGCACTACGATCGTCATCCGCAGATGTTCATATCCCGGATGGGTAATCTGCCCATCCGCCGCCTGACCGGCCACAAAAGGCTCCTCAAATTTCACTTTGAACCACTCCCCAAACTCCCGGGAATCCGTGAGCGCTCGCCACACCCGCGACACCGGGGCCTTCAATTCAATCCGCTTCTCAATTTGATTTTCCACGTTAAGCAACCTCCTGGTTGCATATTATCCTTCGTTGAAACGAAAAGCAACCCCCAGGTTGCATTTCCGTTTTCGCCACATCCCCGCCCTTCCGCTTGCGTTCTATTTTTCCGTAGCCCATCATAAATCCACGGCCGCCTGCCTCTGCGCAGACGCGGTCGCAGCATTTTCTCCGAGGCCAATCGTGACCTACTGCTTGGGCATCATGACCGACGAAGGCTTGGTTCTGGCTTCTGACTCCCGCACCAACGCCGGCTTCGATCAGGTCAACACCTGCCGCAAGATGCACCAGTTCGTGCAACCCGGCGAACGCGTTTTCGTCATTCTGGTCAGCGGCAGCCTCTCCATCAGCCAGTCGGTGATCACCCTGCTGCGCGACGATTTCGATTCCGGCCGCGGCCTGGCGCAAGCCAATTCCCTTTACGACGCTGCCCGCATCGTCGGCGAATGTGTTCGCCGCGTTTCAGATCTCGACCGCTCCTCACTCGAGCGCGATTCTTTCAGCTTCAACGTGCACTTGCTGCTTGGCGGCCAAGTCCGCGGCCAGAAGCCAAATCTCTACTTGATCTATCCGCAAGGAAATCCGTTGGCCGCCACCGAAGATTCCCTGTATCTGCAACTAGGGGAGTGTAAGTACGGGCGGCCGGTACTTGATCGCGGCATCCAATCCAGTACCTCGCTGGAAGTCGCGGCAAAGTATGCGCTGCTGTCCATGGACGCAGCCATGCGCTCCAACGTCACCGTTGGCCCGCCATTCGACCTATTGCTGTATAAGAAGGATTCGCTCGAAGTAACCAGGTATCGCCGAGTCGGCGCCGGCGATCACGATCTGAAACTAATCCATTCCAGCTGGGAGCAATTCCTGCGCCGCGCCGTGGAACAACTGCCGGATATCGAGTTCGAACCGCCAGACGGAGCCGTCAGGTCCAGAGGGTCGGTGCCCCAGCTACTCACGGAAAAATTCAGTTCCGAAGCCGCTCTGCAGGTTTCCCAGGGAAACCCAGCGAAACAACGACCTGACTAACCACGATCGTTTTTGCTGTGCTCTGCCGCAGTGCGTTTAATAACCACCGCGGTTAAATCGTCGTTTTGTTTCGTGCCCCCCGCAAATGCCAGCACCGCGTGATACAACTCCGCGATAATCTCCTCCGGCGGCAAATGGCCGTGTTTGCGAACCTGGGCCACTAACCGGTCGTATCCAAACTGTTCTTGCGCGGCATTCTCCCATTCGAAAAAACCGTCCGTAATTAGTAGCAGCAAGTCCCCCGCCCGAAGCTCCAAGGCCAGCGGTGCCTCTGCATTAAACTCCGGAACAATTCCCAGCGGCAACGCTTGCGCATCATATTTGGTAAATTCCTGCGTGGCCGCGGAGTAAAAAAACAGCGGCGCATGCCCGGCCGAAAGCACTTCCACGCGATCCTCATCCGGCGCGCAGATCGCCGCCACGTAGGTGGCGAATCGCCCGGTCGTAAGATCCTCGCCAAAAGACGTATTGATCTGCTGCAAGGTGGAAGTCAGCGATCCGCCAACCCCAAAGCTTGCCCGCGAATACGCGCGGCAGACCGAGGCTAACAGCGCTGGACCAATCCCGTGCCCCGTAATGTCCGCCAGAATCACCGCCAGCCTGCCGTCGGCGAGCTGTCTCCAGTCAAAAAAGTCTCCTCCGGTTTCGTCCGCCGGGTGATTCCACCCGCCAATCTCAAACCCGCGAATATTCGGCCGCGCTCTCGGAAGCAGCGCCTGCTGGATGGATCGCGCAATATCCAGATCGTGCTGCACGTGCGCCAGCTGGCGTTTAACCTCCGCTTCATCCAGGGTGGCTTGCACATGTTTCAGGATTTCCCCGGCCACCGCCCCGGCGATGAATCCGCAGGCAACCAGCAGCACGGCGTAAAAGCCCACCGCCGTCTGCGTCACCGAATGATTCGAAAGATCACTAAAACTTGGGCGCCACCCCAAATAAAATGCGGCAGCCAGATAATAAATCGCCGCGATAAACCCCGCGACGCGGCACGCCACCGGGCTCAGGCGCAGTACGGAAAGGATAAGAAAAGCGAAGAACGCCAGCACCCACGGAGTGGCTATCGGCCGGTAAACCACGATCAACCGGGGGCTGGAGAGCAGGGCCATCCCGACAGCCGGAAACGAAAACTCCAACAACAACGAAACCAGCCAGAGACCGCGCGGAAGCATCTGCTTTTCCTTTAGGCAGCGATCCACCAGCCACAGCATCAGCGATTCGTAGGCAATCAGCGCAACCGACGCGCCAATCCCCCAAGGACTCATTATCGAACCGTACACGACGATGCGGATCATAATCGCAACGGTGAAGAACGCGACAAACGCGACTACGCCCAGGATGCGATGGTGTTCGCTCTTCAACAGCGCTTTATGAAATGCCGCGGAGTCAATTCGGTGTCTAGTCATTCGGGTTCCAGGCAAAGCTCCAGTATTGTCCGCGATCCATAACCGTGATTTTCTTGCGGGATTCAGTCGCTCTGAACCGCATCTGCAACTAACGCACGAAGAATATTGCACCGCCCAAAACCGAAACACAACACAACGCTTCCAGCACTGCGGCCTGCGCTAGATCGGAAACTTGATTTCAGGAGGAGTGGCCTGGTGAGGAGTGAAAGGCTCTAACTTGCGGGTTGGGTCGTCTTACGAACCTGCTTACAAATAAAAAAGGGGGAAGTCTCTCGACTTCCCCCTGGTTTGAAACCAAGTAACCTGTTTACTGCAACGGTGAGCTGGCAGCCGTCGGAGCCACGCCGGTCAGCGTGTAACGAATCACACCAGACTGGTCCGAACCGAAACCGCGTTGCCCGGTGGTGCCGATGCCCTGAGGCACCGCAGTGGAAACGAACACGTTGTTCACGGTGGCGGTCCCGACTACGGAACCAACTGCGGTGAACGTATAGCCGCTCTTGTTGCCGGTCGAAAGAACCTGATCCAGCAAGCAAGCATTCGTGGTGGTCGCAACCGTACCGGCCGCGCAAGCCGCGCCGCCGAGGTTCGCCAAGAGCAACGAATAACCCGTGTCAGGATAGGCAGCCGCATACGTCACTTCTGCGGTGTTGATGCTGCGCAGAGAGCCGACTGCAGACGCTTCGTTGGCCGCCATCTTCGAACGCAACAGGTTCGGGATCGCGATTGCGGCGATGATCAAAATGATCGCCACGACGATCAGCAACTCGATAAGTGAAAACCCTTTTTGTTTCTTCATGTAATCCATTCTCCTTGAGATTCCTTCAGTTTCCTGTGTCAGCGCACGCCTTACTTAAGGCAAGGCGAAGGCCAACCGAAGAACCACCAGTACTACTCCTGCGCATTTCGCTAAACATCTACTGTACAACAACTTAGCGGAAATAATGGGCGCTCCTGGCAGATTCAGAATGAACTCCTAAGTCGATTGACCTGGGATATCGCCCTTTTATGTCTGGTTGGACCGCCCTTTACAGGCATAAGCGACCTTCCAGACTGTCCCCAGCCCTGATTCTTGGCGGGCCCCACTGCCCGTCACGAGTCGAGGAACTCCGCTTATTTGACAGCTTGTGATAGGCTACGCGTCGTTAAGGGACACCAACCAACCCCGAGGTGAAGCGCAGTGTCAAAGCCTAGACCAACTATCGGCACCAACGGACTTCCACTCCCCATCCTACCTCCAGAACGCGACGCGCGCGTTTGGGCGCGCCTGGTCCGCGTGATGTTTTACACCCCGGGCTTCATGGCCCTGCTGCTCATCAAAGCGGGCGAACCAGCCGCCTTCGGCATCACCATAGAACTTCTCATGCTCTCCACCGCCTCGGCGATTATCGGCGGCCTGTATATCGGCTCGCAATCGACAGACGCCGGCGCCGACGATTCGTCCAAAGTCGGCACGTGGGGCGGATCCTTAGTGCTTGAGCTGCTCTGCGTCGTTCCGTTCCTGTGCGCGATCCCCGCGCTGTTCCACGAACTAGCCCACAGCCGTCTGCTCCACGCCACTGCGCCCGGCACGGTCGACGTCGCGCTCGGCGCCTCGGAATTATTACCAGCGATCGCCATCCTGCCCTTCATGCTTTACCAGCTTGCCGGCTTTGGCACTCTGCACTTCGTGGTCCCCAAGTTCGTCAACTGGATCATCAACGGCGTAATCCTGGCTTTAATCTTCGCCAGCTCCTATGCCAACCGCATCAGCGACTTCAACCTCGAAAGAAAGTTTTCCGGCGCGCTAGTGATCCTGATGGTCATTACCGTTTTCTACGGCGTGCTCAAGCTGCGCCAGATGCAGGCGCTCTATGACGCACAGTGCCCGCCCAAGCCCCCCAAATAGACGTTGCGGACTACGCGCCTCGCCAGCCTTGCAGAAAACGTGAAAGCTCACCGGAACAATCCGGTAGCCGATTGTGAAAATTTCTGCGCGTATAGGCGGGTGCGAACGCGGGATATTACGATTTCGAATGTTGCTCACTGCAAATTAACGGTGGACTGTTTCGCGCAGGACGCGATCACGAAATTTATTTTGAATCGAATCCGTATCGTCGCCAACTTTATTCATCTCGACGGTTCCAGACTTTAGGCAAATCCTTCCAATCTCAATAGCTCACTTCCGCTGCATCATTCCCTGTTTCGCCGCGGCAAGTTTGACCTCCAGCGCCGCCGCTTTCTCCATAGCTTCCCGTAGCGCTCGGCGCCATTCGTCCGGCGAGTACGCCGGATCGCCATGACCGCGTCGTCCCGCCGCTACTCCAAAGGCCACTCCCGCGTTGAAAATCTCCACAACTTCCGGATCCGCGATTACCCACGCTTCGCTGAGCCGCCCCTCAGCTTTCCAGCTTTCCGTCATCTTAGCCTGCTCCGCTTGCACTTCTGCGAAGCTGTGTTTGTCCGCCATCCCAAGCCTCCTGAGAGAGAGTCACTCGCAGTTTGGGAGGAATCGCCTCGCGCGCCCATGCCCAGAGAGCGCGGCCTTGCTCAATCAGTACCGGCCAGTACCCGCCTGCCCCGGCTTAGCTGTGGCCAGCCCGCGAACTGTGGTGCTTCTTTCCGGAATGCGCGTGTCCCGCTTTCTTCTTCGCCGCCGCCGGAGCCGCCGTCGGTACATCGGAGTTAAAAATGTCGGCCACCGTCTTCCACTTCCCGTCCGCCTGTTTTTTCCAGACCTCTACAAACTTGCCATGGTCCGCCGCGGGCTGCCCTTGCGCATCTTTCATCGTCATTTGATACACGCCCACCACATACGCCAGATCGCTCGAGCGCGCCACTTCCACCGTGCTCGGCTGCCAGGTCAACGAAACGTCCGGACCGAGCAGCGCCGCCCACACCGCCCGAATCGCCGGCTTGCCCGTAGCGATAGGTTCGTTGGGAGGCAGCAGCGAGGCGCCATCGCTGTAATACGAAACCGTGCCGTCCACATCCTTAGCCGCAGCCGTTTTGGACCACTGTGTATCCAGACTGCGAATCGCGCTTTCATCCGCAGCCCGCGTGTCCGCCGGAGTCTGCGGTCCGCATCCCGCCACACTCAACATCACCGCCAGCCCGCCCCACAAAAAAGCCTTGCCTCGTTGTCGTTCTTCGCAGCCGCTAACCATTTGACGAATCCTCCGCGTGCCAAAAAATCTCTCAACGCCTCAACTGAAAAAACCAAGTCGAGGTTCCCATCCCGCCCACCAGAACCTCGACTCAACCATACACCCGCGCTGTCTAGTGCCCTTCCTGGTTCGCAACATTCGCAGCCTGCCGCAGTTCCTGATCGGCTTGTACCAGAAAATCCTTGGCCCGCTGCGCGTGACCACCCAGTTCATCGTGATTATCCGTCTGCGCCCGGTTGATTTTCTGCCACGCTTGCACAATCGCCTCTTGCGCCGCGCGCAAATTACCATGCCGGTTGCTGATGTTTACCACCGGCGCCTGCGCGCAAATCACTCGCGCCGACGCCAAAAGCGCAACCGCCACCACAACGTTCATCCACATTCTCTTGTTCATACCCATCTCCCCGTGTAATTGACTTTGAAAAAATCCCACCAACCGCAGCTGTTTTACCATCGCAAATAAAAGAAGTCCACCACCGCCCAATCGCCATCGTGCCTGATTCACTCACCCACGCAAAAAATTGTCATCCCGCTCGCACTGACGAAGGAAGGGAGCATCGCGAGGGATCTGCTTTCTCCGACCACGCCAAGAGCCTTTCCTCGAGCTCGCAATGCCGCTACCGCACTGCCCCTTGCTCCGCCGCCTTCACCGGCCCAGCCTCCGCAATCGCCTTCAAATCCGCCTCAAAATACCTCGGAACATCCGGCACGCCTCCATCATGTTGTATCCGCACGTTCCCGCTCCCATCGACAATCAAGGTAGTCGGCACTCCGCCCGCGCCAAATTTCGCCCAGAACTCCGACGGCACCCGCGCCACCCGCAAAACCGTCAGCTTCTTTTCCCGAATCGCATCCTCCAACGCCTTCGTTTCCGTCGATTCATCCACCATCGTCAAAACCACGGTCTCTGGATGCTTCTGCTGGAACTCCTGTAATCCCGGCAACTCGCTCACACACGGCGCGCACCAGGTCGCCCAGAAATTTAGGACCACTGTTTTTCCCCGCAGCTGCGCAGCCGCCAGATGTTCACCCCGTAGCGTGGTCACCTCAAACTCCGGCGCCGGATGCCCCACCACTCGCGGCGTATACTCCGTGGCGTTGAAATTCTGAGCCACCTTCGCCGCGATCTGCTGCTGCAATTCCCGCTTACTTCCAATTTTTTCGCTCAGCCACAGCCGCTGCAACGCCGCTTCCGCGTTTTTCTGATCTCCCGACGGACGCACAACCGACTCCAGATAGGCATCCGCCGCTCCTTGCTTGTCCCCCGTGCCTTCCAGAGCTTCCCCAAGTAGGTAGTAGGAATGGCCTCGCTTGAACTCACTCTTTCGCGGCAGCAAAACCGCCAGCGCCTCGCCCGGTTTGTTCATGTCCAAGAGTACTTCCGCGCGGAGTTCGGCCACATTTTGCTTCCCGATCTTCACTCCCCATTCATTCAGGTGCATTCTTCCCGGAATATTCTGAGCGGATTGGTCAAACAGTTTGTCGGCTTCATCCAGCTGCGTTAACGCTTCTGGCAGTTTTTGCTTCGTTTCCAGATACGCGCGGGCCATATTGATGTGGAGATACGGGTCGTAAGGATTCGTTTTTACTACCTGCTGATAGAGTTTTTCACGTTGCCCCAAATCCTTCACCGTCACCAGAAGTGTCACCCGCGTATCGCTCGCGAACATACTGTCCGGATATTGATTCACGATTTGCCAGTACAAAGCGGTCCGTTTCGTCTCGTCCTTCTCCATCGCCGCTCGTGCTGCCAGTAGCAAAACCCGCGGCTGATCATCCGGATCCTTTTTCTCAATCGTGCTAACCAGTTTCTCGGTTGTTTCCGCAGGGATCCAGTCTTGATACGCCACGAAGTTCAGCGCATCCACCAACCCGAAGCCGTCCCCGGAATGCTCGCCGATGAACTTGTTAATCTCCGTAAGCAATTGCGCCCGCGCTTCCGCCGTTCCCCCGCCCAGATGCAATTTGTAGGTCCACAAATCCGCGATCAGCGAGTCCCCGCGCAGTGGGGCGTAGATGAATTCCTCTAAAACCTGGATCGCTTTCGCGAAATCCACCGCCCGTTCGATTCCGTAAGACTCCAGTACTCCCGTGTACGACATCGCTTCGTACTTCACGCTGAATTCAGCGCGCTTCCCGAACGGCGTGCAAAATGGCACTTCAAAATACTTCCCGCCATTGGTATCCACCGCTTTGCTCTCCCGATCCTCCACCCAATAAACCGCAAAGTTGGGAATCCAGCCATTGAACGGCACAGTGGCCACCCACACCCCATCCTCCCGCCGGACAAATGACGTCGTCCGGCTATCTTCGGGCGCACCTCCATGGTCAAACACCAAATGCAACATCAGCGATTTTGGATCTTTAATGCTCGCTGGACGTCCCATCGGGAAATAGAGCACCTGAATTTCCTTGTTCACCGGAGCCGGTGCCAGGCTGTCACTCACCGGACAGGCGGGTTCGCTCAAAGCCGCAAACCACACTGTGACCGCCGGTTTTTCAGGCCCCGTCTGCGCCCCAACGCTCCCAGCCCCAACCGCAGAACAAATAAGCATCGCCGCAACCCGATAAATGCTCATATCGCCCTCCGTGCCCGCTTTGCTGGTCGTCCAGGCAGCCAACCAGTATAGTAACTCCCTGTTCAATTGCTGTGAAGCCAAAACACGCCAGCCGCTGTCAGATAACTTGTAGCTTGTGATTTTCACACCCGCTAGCCGCAGCTTGCCGTGGTCGTCGACAATCCCACCGGATAACTACTCCTCGGGCGCCGCTACAAACCCAAGTAGCATAGACTTCAGTCCGTGCGCTTTTCTCCTCCCCGTAGCATCCCGTCCACCGTCGTCGACACTATGGATTTCACTTATACTTCCGAGCTCCTGGATGGTATAAATCGTGGCGGTAACTGAGCATTGACTCATTCCGGTATTAACCCTTCGTCGCCAAGCGAAGAAGTTCATCATCCACCGCAAACGACTACTCCACGATGATCACGAGAAGCGAAGGTGTGAGTATCGCAATTCCTTCAGCGGAGATTTCACACATGGAACAGGAAATTCGAAATCGAACCAGCGGCCTCGGCATCCGCAGCATAGCCGCAATAGTCGATTCAGCGATCGTATTCCTGGCCTGGTACTACACGATCGAGATCTTAGGACGAAGCCCAGAGCTGCACGATTTGACCTCGGTAACGACGGGAGGAGATAAGGTACTCGCGGGAACGCCCGCCTTGCTGTTACTGCTCGCCACCGCGGCATTCTGGATCATCCCCGAATGGCTGGCTTCTGCGACCCTGGGAAAATTGATATTTGGACTGCGGGTTGCGTCCGTTGACGGTCAGCAGATTTCTTTCGTCCAAGCGTTGCAGCGCAATATTCTTCGACTTATCGACTTTTTCCCGTTTTACCTGACCGGCTTTCTGACTGCTTCACTAACTCCGAATCACCAACGATTGGGCGATCTATGGGCCAAAACAGTCGTCATACGAAGGTCGGGTAGCTAGTGGCAGGTGGCATTTAATCGTCGTTATTCGTTGCGGGAGGGCAAGATCGATGGCAATGCGTGAGCCACCGACCACCCATAATTGTGGCGGGTGGCGCAGCCTAAACCGCGAAAAGACCTTCGGGCGGGGCGGGTGGGGCATCCTTGACCGCGAGAAACCTTCCCGGGTGCCTTCGGCAAGAGAGAAGGCCACCCGGGATTGTCGCTGTACTAGCACCTTTGCGATTTATTCTTACTGATGAATATTCAATTCGAGAGGTCAAAATCGATGGCAATGCGTGAGCCACCCGCCAACCGCCTAGGCCATGAACTCAATGTAAGCTTTTTCTGGGTCCACAATCTGGGTATTAATAGTCATCACTAGGTGGACGTCGTGGACGTTTTTCGAACCCGACAGAAGTCGATCTGTCGTGACCTTTACTTCGGTGATTAGGGCGTCGTCCTCCAACAGACAGAAGAACGGATGCTCATTTGGACTCGGGGACAGTCCTTCAACCTCTGAGCACTCCTGTGGAATTCTAAGAGCGTCAAAAAGAGTTTTGATTCGATTGTCGATATCTCCTCCACCTTTTGTGATGATGGAACCGGGAGCCTCCGGGCGCAGAAAGAGTATGTCTATTGCGCAGGCCAGTCCTTCGTCTTCAGTGATCAATGGCACAAAGGAAAAACCGCACCGAGTGAACTTCCCAGCGATCTCCTGCAGATGAGTGGTCTTAACGGTTGGGCCATCTCGGCGCTTGGTGACCGCACTGACCACATCACTTTTCCGGCGGGCAAGAAACGGGACTACACTCCACAATTGAGCGAGTTGCGTGTGCAATTGCCGCCGTATCGCATGGGTCTCTTTACGCCGACCCTTTTGGGAAGACGGTAGCTCACCACTATAAATTAGGCGAAATTGAATGTGTGTCCTCCGACGTGGGACGACTGAGTCCGCAAAGCATTGGGCAGCATTGTTGGATGCAAGTGGCTTGGCGACTTCCGTTCTCGACACAGCTGAGATTGCCCCAGCTTTCATCCCTTCTTGAAGCTTGGCTCCACCGATAAGCCAACACCCCGATTGGTCGCGCAGAGCTTTCTCTCGGCGCAGCCGAAGCCCCATCAACTAGGGCGCCTGCATTTTCACATGCATTTCTTCGAGAATCTCTTCGGGCTGGTCGTAGCCTAGGGCGCGATAACCGCAGATGAAAATCTTCGAAATCATCGTGAGCACATTGAAGACCGCGAGATGCGCTTTTCTATTACTGTATGGCTTCCAACGCGCCCGGATTGTAAATATATCGCCGCGTGCGGTGATGTGACTCTCCAACGCGCACACCGTCGAATGGACAAAATGAGAAGTAAATTTGTAGAACACCTCATAGTCAAACAACGCCGTTGTAGGTTCCCCGGTTGAGTCGAATTCGTAGGTGTCCGGTTCTTGGGCGAGTGACCTGGTCTTATAGGGTTCTCCGCTCCATTCATGCGGGTTACTGTAGTTTTCCGCTATTTGGAGAATTTCTTTCGTCCCCTCCGTTTCTACCATTTTGATTTGAGGATAGTACCTAGGTACAATCTTTCGCCAGCCTTCGATATCTTTCGTGAAAAACATCGCGAACTTTTCTGCCCTAGGTTCCGTGTCCTTGTTGGAAATATAACGGACGTCAAAATAGATGTCGAACAGCGTCCTCGACAAGCCAAAGGCTTCTTCACCAAATCCTGCTCGGACGAGAGCACAGATCGCCCGGCCAACCGTAAGAGCCTTCGAAAACAGGGCTAGTATTATTTGTCCGCGATGCTGCTGAGTCGCAGGAACAAAACCCGCGTCATCGATATGTCGCTCTAGTTTTTCGATGCTCTCCATGGCGGATACTACGCGCGCTTCGATCTCGGAGTCTGTCGGTGAGGTTCGTTCCGGGTTTGCCCTTACTGCCATTTTTAGAATGTACCATCCTATATCCTAGAACCCTTATAGATTGAGCCATTTCCATAATTAGACAGTCAGTTGGAATCCCTGGCGGGTGGCGCAGCCTTAAGGTAGCGACAGACTTTCGGGGTGGCCCACCCTTTGCGGTTCTGTTTCGTGCAAAGAGTGGGTGTCTCTTCGCTGAGCCGTTCGAACGAAGTACCCATGAGTTACTAACCCACCTTGATAAGGCCGCGCCTCCCAGCTATACTTCCGCGTGAACCTCCGACGCCCCGCCGGGACCATTCCTCAACCACCGCACTCCACTCCTGGCCGCCCACTCCTCTCATTCGCACCGATCCATCGCCGCAAGTTCGCCGTAACTCCTTTAGAATCCGCACTTCCGCAGATCCTCCAAAACGCACTTTTTAACTCCAATAGAATCAACACGCATTTGCAAATAAGTGCGAATTCGCCCCAATTCTCCTGCCCATAACCCCAGTATCTACAACACTTCCCAACCACCCTCCACGCAACCCCTGCAGAATCAACACTTCCGAGGAAAGGCTGTCACCCCTAAACGCGCATTATCCACCAACTACTTTATAATGAATGACTTAAGTGAGTTTTCCTACACTGTGATCTCGCGCGCGTTTTCACAACGCAGCGCGAAACTCGACTCCCTACTTCCCCACCGCCCGATACCGAAAGCACTCCACCACGTGGTCGTTGACCATCCCAGTGGCCTGCATAAACGCATAGCAAATCGTCGAACCCACAAAGCGGAAACCGCGCGCCTGCAGATCCTTGCTGAGCGCGTCAGACTCCGCCGTCTTGGCCGGCAGCCCGCTGTGCCGCTTCCAGGCATTCCGCTTCGGCTTGCCGCCCACAAAGCGCCAGACGTAAGCATCGAACGAACCGAATTCCTTTTGCACCGCAAGAAACGCTTTCGCACTATCGATCGTCGCCGCAATCTTCAAGCGGTTGCGAATAATTCCCGGATCCGCCAGCAGCGCCTTAACTTTCTTGGCGTCGTAACGCGCCACTTTCTCGGGATCGAATCCGTCAAACACTTCCTGATAGCGAGTACGCTTTTTCAAAACCGTATCCCAGCTCAGCCCCGCTTGCGCGCCCTCCAGGATCAGCATCTCGAACAATTTCCGGTCGTCGTGCTGCGGCACACCCCATTCCTCGTCGTGATAAGGAATGTTCATTTCGTTCGATGCCCAGCGGCAGCGCACCAGATCTGTCGCAGCAGTTTTGTTAGCGGAAATGATTTTCTTCGCAGGATCAGTGTTGCTGGTTGCGGAAGTTTTATTTTTTGGATTGGCCATAGCCTACGAAATCTTTCGCGCCACGTACGTGCTCACGCCGTAGCGCTTGATCAGAATCTGCGCCGACTCCACTACCGGCCACAACATTCTATCGATCGCCGAAAGCGGCGAATATCCGAAATACTTCATCGAAGTAACGAACCCGCTCGGCAATTGCCGCAGCCGCCGAAACTCTTTGCTGGTCAACGGCACGTCGGCAAACTCATACTTCTTACCGAGCAGCCGCGTCCGCAAGGTGTAACCAAGCCAATTATTCGGCGCCAATTTGTAAATGCCGCGGCCGTTATCTTCCCGCTCCAGCGTAAACCCCGTCTGCTCCAGATATTTCCATACCGCGTCGCGCGTGAAAAAATAAATATGCCGCGGAACGTCCTCGCAAAACAGATTCCGCGAAGCCAAGCTCTGGAAATTCGGCACCAGAAACACAAACAGCCCATCGCGCCTCAAAACGGCCGCAGCCTTGCGAAAATAAGCCATCGGATCGTGAACATGTTCCAGCACCGCCCACGCCGTAACCGCATCGTAAGTCGGCTCGTTCACGGAAATGTTCTGGAACTCTTCGGTGTGCACCGGAAAATCGGTGATGCTCCGCGCCACTTCGGAAATCTCCACGCCTTCCACGTTCCAGCCGCGCGCCGCCATAAATCGTGGAAAGTCTCCGGTAGCGCACCCTACATCCAACAACCGCTTGCCGCTTCCATCACTCTCTTTGGATCGCAGGTAACTCGCTTCCCTGCTGAACCGCCGCTGCAGGTACCGCGCATTACTGGAAGTCGGAGCATTGCGGAAATACTCGGCGGGATAATACTTGGCCATCTCAGAAATCGTCGGCCGCGGATTCAGAAACCCCAGGCCGCAGTGATCACACTCCACCACGGTAAAAAACTCCTCGCGATGGTACAGCCGGTCCGGCATGGAATACACCGCCGAATACTTTTCGGACCCGCACAAATTACAAGCCACAGTCTCCAAGCTAATTCCTCAAAACAGGATTTTACAGTTTTTATTAGCCGGCGCCGTAATCGAAAAGACTTTGGTACCCAACGCAATAATCCAAAAGACCAAAACAGATTTATTAGTCGACGCAGCTCCCAGAGCGAAGCCGATGTTTTTCATTATTTCATTACTTCGTTGCCTCGTTGCTTCATTACTTCGTTGCCTCGTTGCTTCATTACTTCGTCATTCATCTCGCCCCGAAATGCAAAAGGCGCGCCGCACCAACCACGATGCGGCACGCCCAAACAATCTTTTAGGAAACGGATTAAACCAAATGCCGATCAACAGCCTTGGTGATCTGATCCTTGGGCACCGCGCCCACGATCTGCTCCACCACCTGCCCGTTCTTGAACAGCAGCAGCGTCGGAATTCCCTGCACTCGGTAACGGCCCGCCGAGTTCATCGCTTCGTCGACGTTCAGCTTCATCACCTTGAGCTTGCCGGTGTAATCGTTGGCAATCTCCGCCACCGTCGGCGCCAGCATGTGGCACGGGCGGCACCACTCCGCCCAGAAGTCCACCAGCACCGGCTGCGTCGCGCTTGCGGTAAGCACTTCCGCTTCAAAATTGCCATCGGTCACTGCTTGAATGTTATCGGCCATGTCCTTTGTCCTTGGCAGCTTAGGCTGAACCCAGCTGCCTCTCTCCCTCGACTCAATTTAATTAGATGATGGTAAAGACTTTTGGTTTCGCCGCTGCGCCTCGACCCAAAACCGCCTCAGCGAACTTTACGGCCAGTTCTGCCGCCCCGTTCCAAGGGCTGTTCCAGGCTCTGCTGCGCGACTGGCCGCTCCGGCTCCCGCAATTTCGGAAATTCCTCGCCGGGATGCCGCTGCGTCCAAGCCAACCCATACAGTTTAGCGTATTCGCGCGCTGGAGCCTCCCAGGAAAAATCCTTGGCCATGCCATTCAGCTGAATGCGCTTCCAGATGCGCTCGTCGATGAAATGATGCAGTGCTTGCCGCACCGCATACATCATCGCCGCCCCGGAATATTCGTTGAACTTGAACCCGGTCCCTGTTCCGTGTTCGAGATCGAAGGTCTCAATCGTATCATCGAGACCGCCGGTGGCGCGCACGATTGGCACCGTACCATATTTCAGACTGTAAATCTGGTTGAGCCCGCACGGTTCGTAGCGCGAAGGCATCAGAAACATATCGGCGCCGGCTTCGATTTTGTGCGCCAAGACATTGTCGTAAGCGATGCGCGCGCCAACCCGGCCGGGATAGCGTGCGGCCAGCGCTTGAAATAATTCTTCATAGCGTCGTTCGCCTGAACCCAAAACGACCAGCGACAATTCCTCGCGCATCAATTCCTCAGCGCGCTCGGCAATTAAATCAAAACCTTTTTGATCCGCGAATCGCGAAACGATTCCCACGATGGGTCGCGCAGTATGCTCCGCGGAAATCCCAAAAATCTGCATCAAATCGCTTTTGCAGGCGTGCTTACCACTCAAATCCTTCACGGAATATTTCGCAGCGATCAGCGCGTCGGTATCTGGCGACCACGCCGAGTAATCCACGCCATTCAAAATCCCAACCATGCGGTCGCCGCGGCCACGCGCGACGCCATCGAGTCCATAACCAAAATCCGGAGTTTGAATTTCCTGCGCGTACTTGCGGCTTACGGTGGTCAAGTAATCCGAATAAACCAAACCGCCCTTCAAGTAATTCACGTGGCCGAAATATTCGAGGCCGCCGGGGTGGAACGTGCCGGCGGGAATTCCCGCGCGCTCGATCACGTCGCGCCCAAAGACTCCCTGATAGCCCATGTTGTGAATGGTGAAAATTACCGGCCAGTTTTTAGCGAGCGGATCGTCGGCATAGGACGTGCGCAACAGAACAGGAAGCAATCCAGTCTGCCAGTCGTGGCAATGCAAAACGTCAGCCGGCCAGACGTGTTTCGCGACTTCGATTGCCGCGCGGCACAGTTCGCTGTAACGCTCGGCGTTGTCCGGGAAGTCGCCACCGCTGCCGCCGTAGATGCCATCACGATCGAAGTATTCGGAGTCTTCCACGAAGAAGTAGCGCACACCGTGGACGAAGGTGCCGCCACCGACCGAGGGGAAACGCAGACGGCCGCCCATTGGGATCGTGACGCTGGAAAGAACTGCCGCGTCATTCTTGCTGCCACGATAGCGCGGTAAAACTACGGCCACTTCGTGGCCTTGTTTTACCAGCGCTTTGGGTAACGCTTCGATTACGTCCGCGAGGCCGCCAGTTTTGGAGAAGGGCAGGCCTTCCGATGCTACGAAGAGAATTCTCACGTGCGGGTGGCCACCTCGCGGCCACAGTTACGCTAGCGAACGATGGCGGATGCGTCAAGCGGGTGGAGGTGTTGAGAATGTCGAGCGATTCACGAGGATCGACGGCAATGCAATTCCTCAGCGGCTAAAGCCGGTTGTGCGGCGAGGGTAAATGTCGGAGCTGAAGCTCCGACCCTTGAAGATAAACGGCAGAAACGGAAGGCAAAGCCATTGCCGAGTTTGATCGATGTTGCCGAGATGGGGCGCAGCATGCTGCGCCCCTACAAAGTCAGAGGCGCCCGCCTCAGAAGGCGGCCGCTACAAAGTTTGCGTCCGGTTGGCGATGCGGTGCTCTGGTAGACTTTCGCATGGCTCGGCAACGACTTGGGCAGCATTTTCTGGCGGATTTGGAGACGCGCGAATTGATTGCGCGAGAGATTGGAGTGTCGCGGCATTCGATTGGCGGAGCGCGGGTTGGGGCGGAGAATTCTTGCTGGATTGAAATTGGCGCGGGTCACGGGGAGATGACCGAGAATCTCGTCGCTAGCGGTTCGCCGGTTTATGCAGTTGAGTTGGATCCGCCTTTGATTGGTGGTTTGCAGCGGATGGCTAAGAAGTTTGCGAACCTCACCGTGGTACCTGGAGACATTCTGGAGTTGGATCTCGCGGCGCTTGCTGCGGGACGGCGGTTGCGGATTTATGGGAATTTGCCTTACTACATTACTTCGCCGATTTTGCAGCGGTTGTTTGCGGCGGCGGATTTGATCGATGAGATTCATATTGTGATTCAGCATGAAGTGGCGTTGCGGTTGGCGGCTGCGCCGGGGACTAGTGATTACGGGTACCTCTCAGTGTTGACGCAGTATTTTTCGCGGCCGGATATTGCCTTGGAGATTCCGCGGGAGGCTTTTTCGCCGCCGCCGGAGGTGGAGTCGGCGCTGGTGTCGCTGCGGTTTCCTGGGGCGCGGGCGAAGATTTCGGTTGGGGATGAGGAGGCGTTTTTTGAGTTTGTTAAGATGTGTTTTGCGAAGAAGCGGAAGACGCTGGTGAATAATTTGCGGGAGATTGCGGAGCCGGACGTGGTGCGCGAGGGGTTGGCCGCGATTGGGTTGCGGGCGGATGCGCGGGCGGAGCAGCTTGGGGTGGGGCAGTTGGCGGAGTTGCAGAAGTATTTTTTGGCGAGGGCGTAATAAGAGGCGCTTCGCTGCGGAGTGCGACGATGACGGCGCAAGAAGCAGATTCCTCCCTCCTGCGGCGGGCGCGCGCTGCGCTCGGAATGACGAGTTTGAGGTGGACCGGAACACGATTCGCTCGGCCTTGGCGTGTCGTACTCCTAAGTGCGTTGAGAATTAGGCCGGAGTTAACAGGCTGCGGGAAAAAACTAAATGAAAGAGCCGGGCTGAAGCCCGACCGCTACAACGGCAAAAGCAAAACGGCGAATGCGAAATAGCAAACGAAGGCAAAGTCAAAAGAACGGGTCTGAAGACCCGCCGCTACAACGGCAAAGGCGTAACGGCAAACAGCCACGGCAAAGGCAGTTACGGCAAAGGCGTAACTGCGAATCCGGAAGGGCAAGGGCAACAAATCAGGCCGGACTAAAAGTCCGGCGCCTACACAGGCAAGAGCCGGAGGTGATTGAAGTTTTCGCCCGGGCAAGCTGGGGCGCAGCGTGCTGCGCCCCTACAAAGGATGGGAGCTTCGAGGCGGCAAACGGCTAGGATTTTTCTTTGGATTTTTTGTTAGCGGCTACCAAGCGATCGGGGTAGTCGCTCATGATGCCGTCGATGCCCGCGGCCATTAGCAGGCGCATGTGGGCGCCTTGATTTACGGTCCAGGCTACGATTTGCAAATCTCTTCGGCGGGCCTGGCCTAACAACCACGGGGTAACCAGGTCACCGCGGACGCATAGTTGGCGGGCGCCAATTTCCAGCGCTTTGTCCAGCGGGTCGTCGATGTTGCCTTCGTAGAGCAGGCCGGTCATCAGCGTGGGCTCGATTTTGCGGACTGCGGCCAGAATTCCGGCGTCGAATGAAATTACGACGGTGCGGGCGATTTCGCCGGATTTGCGGAGCGCGCCAATCAGGGCGTGTTCGCCGCCCCAGGAGCCGGCGGGTTTTAGTTCCAGATAGAAGACCACGTCATGCTTTTTGGAGAAATCCAGAATCTCTTCGAGGGTGGGAATGCGTTCACCGGCGAATTCGCTGCCGAACCAGGAGCCGGCATCGAGTTTGCGGATTTCATCAAGGCTTAGATCGTGGACCGCGCCTTGACCGTTGGTGGTGCGGTTTACCGTGTCGTCGTGGATTGCGACTAGATGGGTATCGCGGGTGAGCTGCAAGTCCGTTTCGATGAACGCGACACCTTGCGCGACGGCTTTGCGGAAGGCGGCCAGAGTGTTTTCTGGGGCGTGGCCGGAGGCGCCGCGATGAGCGATCAGCAGCATGATGCGTTGTCTCGGTCTTTCATGTGAATCGGCACTACCGCTATGCTAGCATCCGTCGCGAAGTTTGGTGACGGACGTGTGTGGGAGAAATTCGTAGTTGTAATGGGAAGGGCGAATCGTCGGGCGCAGGAGTGTGGGTCGGAAGACTGGAAAATTGTTTTTGGAGAAGAAGTGGCGAGTGATTAGTGGCGAGTGGCGAGTGAACGTCGGCGAATCGAGATCGGGAGGACGTATGCGCGGCATCTGGATTGGGCTGCTGTTTGCGGTACTGCTGGTGCTAGGTACGACTGGCTTTCCGGCTGCGACTGCGGGCTCCCCCTTAGCGCAGGAGCCAGCTTCCAAGAAGACTCTGCTGCAAGAGGTGCGGCACCAGATACTTTTGCTTCCCTACTATTCGGTGTTCGACAACATTTCGTACAGCGTGAAACATGATGTGGTGACGTTGCAAGGGCAGGTGGTGCGGCCGACGTTGAAGTCGGATGCGCAGGCGGCGGTGTCCAGCATCGAAGGTGTGGCCTCGGTAGTGAACAACATTGAAGTGCTGCCGATTTCGGCGATGGATGACCAGCTTCGGCGCTCGGTTTATCGCGCGTTGTATCAGGATCCGGTGCTGATGAAGTATGCGTATTCGGCGGTGCCCGCGATTCACATCATCGTGAACAACGGCAACGTGGCGCTGGAAGGCGTGGTGGACAGCCAGTCCGACAGTAACCTGGCGAACTTGCGCGCGAATGCGGTGGCCAACGTATTTTCAGTGAAGAATAATTTAACGGTGGCGGGGAGCAGCAAGTCCGGCGGAAAATAGGCTGTGCGCAGCTAGTCTCTTCCGATGCGCGCCCACCAACCTGAAATGGGGGACCTACGCGATATGTCTACGTCTCCAGCATCGTCTTCCGCAAAACACAACAGCACGGCAACACAAAGTCCGCTGACGCCGGTCAATACCGCACCGCAAGGGTTTGACGCGGCGAGGGATTTGCCGCGCGGATTCCTGGAGTTTCTTACCAAGCTGCACACCGCGCTGACGCCACGACAGCGCGTGCTGATTGCGCAGCGCGACAGCGCGTTACGCGCTTCGCTAGCCGGCAACCTGCCGAATTATTCTCCGGCTAGCGCGGCGACCACTGAGACCTGGCGAATCGAGCTGCCAGCCTGGTGCGCGGATCAGCGGAATCAAATGACCGGTCCGGCGGACGATGCGGACCTAGTGGTGAAGATGCTCAATTCCGGAGCGCCGGGAGTGATGCTGGATTTGGAAGATTCAACGGCGAATACCTGGGAGCATCTGACACGCGGGATTTCGAATGTGCTGGCCGCTCTGGCCGGCAAGCTCACTTACGAAGATCGCAAACGAAATAAGACCGTGGGAATTAATTCCAGCGCGGTGGCTATTTTTACGCGTCCGCGGGGGTTGCATTTGCATCAAGCGGGAATTTTTAAAGATGAATTGATTCCGGCATCGCTGTTTGATGTGGCAATGATTGCCTATCAGGTAGATTTTGCAGCGCTGAAACATCCGCTGGCGTTTTATATTCCGAAGTCAGAGTCCGCGGAAGAGGCGCTGTGGTGGCGCGATTTATTTCAGATGGTGGCCGGCGGAGCGCGGTTGGAAACCTAACGCGATCAAGTGCATGGCGCTGGTGGAATCGCATCCGCTGGCTTATCAGATGGAAGAGTTTGCGTGGAATCTGCGCGAGCACATTCTGGGATTGAATCTGGGTCGCTGGGACTACATGGCCAGCCTGATTCATTTCAATCTGGAGAATCCAGAGTGGGTATTGCCGGACCGCAATACGATTCCGCACGACGTGCCATTTTTCCAGAATTTGCGAAATTTGATGCCGGAGATTTGCCACAAGCATGGATTGCTGGCGATTGGCGGGATGACCGCGCTGTATCCCAGCCGGGAAGATGCAGAGTTGAATGCGCGAGCTTTGGCGGTGCTGGCACAGGATAAGAAGAATGAAGCGAACTCATTGATGGATGGGGCGTGGACCGGGCATCCGGATCAGAACGAAATTGCAGTTTCGCAATTCCCGGCTCCGAATCAATTGAGTGCCCGGCCGAGGAATGCGGAGGTGCATCCGGATCTGCGGCCGGCGCCGGCGAACGTTGGTAAGCGGACGCTGGCTGGGACGCGGGCGGCGATTCGCACGGTGATTCGCTATCGCAATGGAGTTTTGAATGGGCGCGGGGCTAGCCTGCTGGATGGGTATATGGAGGATTTGGCTACGGACCGGATTTACCGGTTGATGATTGCGCAGCGGATTAAGCATTTTGCGAAGGTGCCGATTTTGGATGGGGCGGGACAGCCGGTGGCGCATACTCCCGAGTTGGTGCGTTCGCTGTTTGATGAGGAGTTGCGGCGATTGGTGGACGGGTTTGGCAATGGGAGAGATCCGGGGTCGGTGGAGACTTTGCGGACGGCTCGGGAGATTAGCGAAGAGATGATTTTGCGCGGGGAGATTAATCCGAGTTAGAAAACCCAACAGCACCTTCAGTTTCCCTGTCGCTTTTTTCTGATTAGCGAAGATACCAACCTGAATAACAAAAAATAGATCAGCAAATTCGCCGGCAGGATAACCCAAGAAAATTCATCGACGCCATGGAAACTGTGAGGCGAAAACCCAGCAGCGACCATCCCAGCTATGAGGCCTCCAGGGACAGCGAAAAAAGCCACCAAAATGCCCAGCGCCGGCATTTGGTCAAGAAACGTCGAATGGCCTGGAGTTCCAAACCAATCGATCGTTGAGAACAGCAACGTGAGAACGAGGGGTAGGAGCAGAGTTTTCAGTTTCACGAAGCAGTCAGAGTCCGAAGTGCGCGAAGTCGTCATTTTGATCATGAGGCCGCCCGGTATGAGCTCAATTCTATCGCAGGATTGCGGACGACGCGTCACGGGGGCAGAACCAAGCTCATGGAACGTGAAATGCAAATTGGGGCGATCGGCGTTAAGATGAATGGGTGAGGATTGCTGGATGGCTTTAGAGGCTGCTTATCTTCCGCGAGTGTGGCTGGGCACGAAAGTATCGGAAAAGTTGTTGCCGGCTGCGGCGCGTCCTTTGGCTGCGCACATAAAGCTGACGGAAAATTGCCAAGCTAAGTGCGTTAGCTGCGATTACTGGAAATCGCGCTGGGAAGATCATATCGATACGGACCGAGCGATTGATTTGATCAATCAGATCGCGGCCGCGGGAATCCGGAATTTGCGGCTGACCGGCGGCGAACCCTTGCTGCGCATGGATTTGTTTCGGGTACTGAAAGCGGCGAACACTTCTTCTTTTCACAAAATAATTCTGCAAACCAACGGGCTGCTGATCAAGAAATTACACAAAGAGATCAACGATTCGCCGATTACCCATGTAGCGGTGTCCATCGATGGATTGAAAGAGACCAACGATCAGATTCGCGGAATTCGCGGATATTTTGATCTGGGCATGGAAGGGTTGCGGCTGCTGAAGGATAAGGATCTGGCGATTTCGATTACATTGAATAAGGTTTCGGCGGCGGAGTTGACGCGACTACACGAAACGGCGCGCAGCGTGGGCGCGCGGATGGAAACGAATATTTTGAGCCGCAGCCTGTTCTTTTTTAAGGATGCGGATATTGATTCGATCTGGCCGGCAAAAAACGATGTTCCGCAGATTACCAATTTTATGCGGGACACTTTACAACGGCCGAGCTACGAAGTGGATTACATCACGGATTATTACAATCACGAGGCCGTGAACGAGCCGGCCTGCGTGCTGGGATTTCTGCAGGTTTTCGTACTGTCCAACGGTGATGTTTTGACGGGATGCTACCCCTTGCCGCCGGTTGGGAATGTGTTGAAGGATTCGTTGGCGAATATTCTGGCGTCGGACGCGTATATGAAGCAGAGCGCGGCGATGTTGCGGCGGGAATGCCCGGGATGTACTTGCGGGGTGGAGAGTTCGTTGGCGATGCAGCATGCGGGGTCCAGCGCGTTTTATGAGTTGGGGAAATTGATGAACCGCGGGAAGAAGACGGCCCCTCCGCCGCGAGTGGCGACGGAGAATGATTCGCAGTTGCGGGTGCTTTGAGGCCGCAGGGGCTAAAGCCCCTCGTGTGATGCGTCGTTAACGGCCCGACTAAAGTCGGGCCCTCCTGAAAACCCTTCGAACGATCGGCCGACTCAAGACTGCCCGACTAAGGTCGGGCCCTCCCGAAAACTCTTCGAACGAACGACTGACTCAAGTTAGGCTCCCCAAATCCTTCGAATGATCGGCCGACGTGAGTTGCCCCTCCGAAAATCTTTCAAACACGGATCGACGCAAGAGGGTCCGACTGAAGTCGGGCCCTCCCGAAAAAAAAGACAAAAAAAGCGAGCCGCGGTTGGAGGCTCGCTTTTTTTTGTGAAAAACAGTTTTACAAAAACGGCGAACTACTTGAAATACCGTTTTACAGGTGCGGCGAACTACTTGTTGGCGGACTTGTTCACGCGCGCGTGCACATTGAGCGTGCTAACCAAACGCTGGCCGGAGGGCGGGGTGCGAACTGCGCCTCCGAAGATAATCTCTTTGGCGGAGACTTTCTTGCCATAGAGGCGTTCGTTGGCGTCATTGTCCGGGCGGACGGTCGAGCCTTCCAAAGAGATACCGGCGAACAGGCCGCGCGAACGGGAATAGGAAAGAATTTCCGCGCGCATGGTTACGTCAGATTCTGCGGATGCGCTGCGGCCCTTGGGGCCAGCGGCGACCGACGCGTCACCACCGAGCTTGACCTTGCTGCTGAGAATGCCTTGCGCGCCGCGGTCGTTCATGACCAGTAGTACGAAGTCGGTGGCTTGGCCGCCGATTTGGAAGCCGAAACTGCCGCCTTCCAGAGCCATCATCGAAGGAGCGCTCCAGGGGCCTTTGAAGTTGGTGCCGGTGCGGCAGGTCATTGCGCCGCGGCCATAGCTGCCGCCGACGATAAACGCGGCCTTCAGCACGGAGGGGTACACGATGACGCATTCCGCTTTGCTGAGCAAATCCTGAGGAATGTCGTCTGGTACGTTCAAAATTTCCTTCATGACGGTGCCGCAGTTGAGCAAGCGGTCGGCATCTTTGGTGGTGTCATCATCGGCAGCCAAGATCGGCGCCACGCACATGGCAAAAGTCAAACATCCAGCTATCCATCGCTTCATCAAAATCTCCTTTATATTCGACGCCGATATTCAGAGTCGGCCTCAGTGGGCATATTCCAGGGCGGCGTCCATCATAATGACTTCTGGGGCGGGCTGCAATCGCTGAGGCAACTTTGCACTCGGAACGGCCTAACTAGCGGGGTGCGGGCCGATGCAATCCAGTATCCGGCTACGAACCTTGAAACCGGACGGTGGAGTCACCCTCGGGCTTATCCATGATGTCCATGACCGATAGTTGGGCGAACGAACTGGCCATTGCGATGCGACTCGACGCTTGAAAAGAAATACGGATATACTTTCTTATGCGTTTTTTACAACTACGAGTTGACTCTCGAATGGCGATAGCGTTTTTCTTTGCGAGCTTCGCGGTGATGCTGGCCGCTGCTGCGCCGGCGGACCAGGACGCGAAATGGTCCAGTGATTTGGCGGCTTGGCGCGCGCAGCATGCCAGCGAATTGCAGAAACCGGCGGGATGGCTGTCCCTGACGGGACTCGACTGGCTGGAAGCGGGCGACAACAGCTTTGGCTCGGCGCCGGACAACAAGATCAAGCTGGTAGGTTGCCCCGGACATTTGGGAATTTTGCACCTCGAAAACAATTCGGTGCAGTTGCTGCCGCCGAAAGGCGGAGATTTTTCGCCGGATTTTCAGGTTGCGGGAATTCCTGCCAAGAAGCAATTGATCCCAGTGACTCCGGACGACGATAAGAATGCGCCGCATTTGACGATTGGCTCGCTGAACATGTATGTGATTCAGCGCGCGGATCGTTTTGCGCTGCGCGTGAAAGATGCAAAATCGCCGGCACTGACGGGATTTCACGGACTGAAGTGGTACCCCGGAGATCCGGCGTTCCACGTTATTGCCAAGTGGATTCCCTACTCTCCGGCGAAAACGATTACGCTGGCGACCCTGGCGGGAACCACTTACGACGCCCCGGTGCCGGGAGTCGCGGAGTTTACCTTGCAGGGAAAGACCTATCGGCTGGAGCCGGTGCTGGAAGATCCTAAGGCCACGCAATTATTTTTTGTGCTGCGGGACCCGACCAGCGCGACTACGACCTATCACGCTTGCCGGTTTCTTTACACGGTGTTGCCGGACCATGGTTTAGACAAGCCGGGGACGTTGTCGCTGGATTTCAACCGGCTGGAGAATCCGCCGTGCGCGTATACGCCGTATGCCACCTGCCCGTTGCCGCCGGCCGGTAATCGCTTGCCGGTGGCGCTGCCGGTGGGCGAAAAGCGCTATCACGAGTAGAAGAACGTTTCTGACGAATGTTACGATTTTGAGGATCGAATTCGAGAATTGCGAGCCAACTGCTATCAATGCCCACTGATAACAATACACCCCGTCCGGATGCCAACGCCGATGCCAACGAAGGCGCTTCGCCCCAGCGCGAAAAGTTGACGCTGCTGCGGCACGCGCTGTTGCGCATCCACAAAACGCTCCTGAATATGGAGCGCCTGGATTATGAACGGGATCACGGCTCGGTGAATACCGGCGAGCTGTTCCGGCTGGTGATCGATGATCCGCAGTTTGCCTGGCTGCACAACATTTCGGAATTTGTGGTGCGCATTGACGAGACTCTGGCGGGCAAAGAGCCGGTGACCGTGGAATATATGCGCGAATCTTTCGTGCTGGCGCGAAAAATGTTTACACCCACGGAAGCTGGCGATGCGTTCCAGAAAAAATATTTTGATGCGATTCAGCGGGACCCGGCGGTGGTGATGGATCACGCGGAGCTGGCGCGGCTGTTTAACACCGAACCGATGGACTCAAGCGCGGCATAGATTTTCTGGAACTTACTCGCTTGCTCAATCTAGACAATTTCCCGGTTACGCACGATGAGGATGGCCAGCAGTTTTTGCTGACGATCGAGAAGCAGGTGGCGCTGCTCGCGTACAGCCGGAGGCCCGGAATCCTTTCGCTGGATCACACTAGAGTTCCGCCCGCGATCCAAAGTCAGGGTGTGGCTGCGAAGTTGACGCGCGCGGCGCTGGATTTTGCGCGCGCGGAGAATTTGCGGGTGGTGCCGGCTTGTTCGTATGCGGCGGTGTTTCTTCGGAAGCATACGGAGTATGCGGATTTGGTGGCGTCGCCGAAGAGTTAGTTTTTGCTCATTTCCTATTTCTCGCGGCTTTAATTTTCAGAAAATACCGTTGAGTCGGAATGCTTGCCGAGATGGGGCGCAGCATGCTGCGCCCCTACAAAGGCGTTGCTTGATCGACGATGGATCGATTTCATGGCTGTTACCTCAAAACTCAAGATTCGACGGTTGCGGCGGGCGGAGTTGCCGCACGATACGGTGGACCTGGCACGATATTTAATCGGGAAAGTTGTAGTGCAGGAGCTGGCGTGCGGGCGATTGAGCGGGCGGATTGTGGAGACGGAAGCCTACCCGCCGGGCGATCCTGCGGGGCATCATTTCCGGGGACCTACGCCGCGGATTCGCTCGATGTATCTGCATCCCGGGCACGCTTATATATATTTTAATTATGGCGTGCACTTCATGTTGAATGTGGCCAGCGAACCGCACGGCCAAGCCGGAGGGATATTGATTCGGGCGCTGGAGCCGCTGGAGGGCGTGGAGTGGATGCAGAAGCATCGCGCAGGATCTCGCGGCCACACCCTCAGACTGGTAGACCTGACGCGGGGGCCCGGACGATTGGCGGCGGCTTTGCAGATTGACCGCCGGCACGATGGAGTGGATTTATGCAGCGCAAAGAGTTCGTTGTGGCTCGGCGAACTGGTGGGGGATGCTACCGCGCAGGATGCTGGAACGGTGCGGAAGGACGTCGTGTCCAAGACCGTGCGTATCGGGATCACGCAGGCCGCAGACAAATTGTTGAGGTTTTATGAACGGGGGAATCCGTTTGTGAGCGGCCCGAAGCGACTACTGGCACTGAACAAAAAGAAACTCCCGGCAAACCGGAAGAAAAATACTCGCCGCGAATCCAAGTAAAGCTATTTGTAGGTAGTTACCACTTCCCCGTTTTCAATTTTCAGGTCGGTGACGTCCGCCGGAAGGCGAAGCTTTTCGCGATTTTCCGGAGAATCCATCAGGCGCTGCACGGCGTTCTGCAGCGCGGAGAGTGGCAAGGGCAGCGCGCCAATCTGTCCGCTAAGCGGCTCGAAGCGGATGTAGCCATTCTCGGAACCCAGCTTGCCTTCGAGTTGCAGCGTCATATCCTTGCCATGGACGTCGAAGACAACGTAGGCGATAACGCGGTCGCCGACCAATTGGACCTTTACGTCTTTCACGTTGGAGCGCATCTGGTCGATGTCTTCGGCGGACGGCATCGAGGGATTGCTGAGAGTGTTGTCAGGTGCCGGGGTGCTGGCAGGGATAGCCGGCGCATCGCTGGAAGCACTCCCTGAGTTTCCGGGAACTGGATTTACTGGCGGGACGGCTGCGTATTGCAGGCGGGCGCTGCCGGGAAGTTCAAGGTGCGAGGCCAGGTAGGAGTTTAGCTCGGTCTGGTCCATGTGCATCGCGGCGGGCTGGCCGTTGGCTACGGCTTGTTCGACTTGCTGAAATTTTTCGTCGACGCGGGCAGCGGCTTGGGCGGTGACCTGAATATCCGGCGGCGGAGATTTGTGGAGCAGCAGAACCAGAGTGATTGCAGCGGCGGCGTAAGTGCTCCAGCGGAACAGGCGGAAGGCCAGCTGCCAGGTGTTGCGAGGGGACGCGGCGTGGAGCGAGGAGCGCTCGTCGCTAGAAGGCAAATTGTTATTCATACCAAGTTCTCCCGCAGCGCCCGTACAGCGGCCCAAATGCAAAAGACCGCGAATATGTCGCTATATGTAACGTAGGCGCGAGGACCGCAAGGTACAAGGGAACGGAAGTACTGGCGGCGAGATGGATACCTGTCCGGAAGTACTTGGGAGCGTGTGCGATACTGCTTTTCACAATTTTCTGCACGTAAATGAGCCGCACTGCGCTAATGACCAAGCCGAAAGACGCGCCGCACAACGTGAATGACGAGAGCCGAGTATGGCCGTACCTGGCGCTCGCGGCGGGAATTGCGTGCATTGGATGGTCGGCTATTTTTGTGCGCTGGACGGATATGCCGGGGCCGGCTTCGGCGTTTTACCGGATGCTGATTCCCGTGGTGGTGCTGGCGCCTACGTGGTTTGTGGGGCGCGGAGCTACCCGATTGGACCGGCGCGCGTTCCTGATCATCGCCCTGGGCGGGCTTTTCTTCTCGCTGGATCTGGCCTTCTACAACACCGCTATTTTGCGAACGACGGCGGCCAACGCCACGCTGTTCGGCAATTATTCTCCAGTGGTCGTGGGTTTGCTTACCTGGCTGATTTTCGGCCGCAGACCCAGAATAACTTTCTGGCTCGGTTTGCTGCTGGCCCTGGTTGGTACAGGCGCGATCGTTTGGACTGATTTGCGCGCGCATGTCGGCTTTGGCGCTGGGGATGTGATGGCGTTAGCGGCTGCCGCGTTTTTCGCCGTGTATTTGATGGTGACCGAGCAAGTGCGCTCGACCATCAGCACTCTGGTTTTTCTGCGACTGGCCATGCTCACCAGCGCCGTGTTTCTGTTGCTGATGAATTTGGGCATGGGCGTTTCGCTGCGCATTCCCCCAGGACACTCCTTGTCGGCGTTGCTGGCGCTGGGGTTAATTACGCAGCTCGGCGGTTACATGGCGCTGACGTATGCCATGGGACATTTGCCGGCGACGGTAACCTCGGTGAGCTTGCTGTTGCAGATACCGTTGACGGCGGTGCTGGCGACGCTTTTGCTCGGAGAGAAATTAAACGCGGCGCAGATCCTGGGCGGTGTGCTGGTGCTTGCGGGAGTGGGACTGGCCAACTGGCGAAGCGCTCCGGAACAAGAGGCGAACACTTTGCTGGCCGGAAGTGATGCGTGAACTACTCGCTGTCGAGGAAAACCGTTTAATTCGTGACGGGGGACTTGGCGGGGGCGTCCGCTAGCGCGAGAATTTCCACGTTGTTGCCGTTGGGATCCTGAATGTAGACCGAGGACGTGCCGTCGCGGTGTTTTTTTGGCAAGCCGTATACGCTGGGATCGCCGAGAACCGCGAAGTGATCCGGATGCTGCGACGGCAACACAAAAGCCAGCCGAATATTAGCGAATTCCACCAGCGCCCAAGTGTCGTCCTGATAGGCCACCTTGCATTGAAAATGCTGCTGGTACCACTTCACCGTCTCCGAAATATTGGCCACGGAAACCGCTACATGGTCCATGGTGTCCAGCGAACCGCTGTTGAGTGATTTATTTTCCAAGGAACCCGGCATATACCGCCTCCCACGCTGCACGCGCAGAAACCCTGAGTAAGAGTACTCGTTTTGTGGCCGCGCTGGCTACGCAGCTGCATACGCTTTTTCACCGCGCTCAAATGTGGAGCCGAGGAATTCACCTTTGTAAATGGCGGCACATTGCGTGTCCGAAATACCCGGGGCCGTTGCGAATGGCGCCAAACGATTCGCAGCGGGAGACTTGCCGTCCGACAACCGCTAAGGGAAACTCATAACGTCTTCGAGGGACAAAAGCCGCCCGACTTTTGTCCATGATGCGCTGCTTCAAATACGTAGTTTTCACCAAGAGGAACTCCCATGCGACGATTTTTGAGCATTTTCACCGCGTTACTTTGGCCTTTTCTGGCGGGCGCGCAACAGCCGGCTGGGCCGATCAACACTCCGCTGCCCGCCGAAAGATCGTCCCCGTCAGGCGCCGCGGGTGCCGCAACTTCTGTGGCAGCGAGCACTGCGCCAAATTCACGATTGCGGATTGGGATTGCGCTGGAAGGCGGCGGAGCCCTGGGGTTGGCGCACATCGGCGTATTGCAGTGGTTTGATGAGCACCACATCCCCATCGATTACGTGGCCGGCACCAGCATGGGCGGATTGGTCGGGGGCTTTTATGCCACGGGAATGGATCCCGCGGAGCTGCGGGCGTTGATTCAGAGCATCGACTGGAACCAGGTGTTGAGTGGGCGGACGCCGTACGAAGACCTGTCCTTTCGCAGAAAAGAAGATCAGCGCGCGTACCCTAACGCGTTGATCCTGGGCTTGCGTAAGGGCTTGAAGCTGCCGGGCGGACTAAATTCCGGACACCAGATCAGCCTGTTGATTGACAAGGTGACGCTGCCCTATTACGAAGACAAATCGTTCAACGATTTGCCGACGCCGTTTCGCTGCGTGGCTACGGATCTAGTAAGCGGTAAGCAGGTGGTCTTCAGCGGAGGGCGGCTCAGCGAAGCGCTGCGCGCGTCCATGTCGATTCCCGCGGTGTTTACCCCGGTGTATCGGAAAGATCAGGTTCTGGTGGACGGCGGGCTGGTCAATAATCTGCCGTCAGACGTCGCCAGGCAAATGGGCGCGGATATCGTCATCGCCGTGCACCTGGACACGCAGGCGGTGGACGCTAACGACATTCAGTCCTTGTTTAGCGTGCTCCAGCAGTCGGTGCGCGTAGTAGTGGCGCAGAGCGAAGTACGCGGCATGGCCCAGGCGGACATGGTGGTGTCGGTACCGCTGAGCGAGTTTGGCTCGTCCGATTACGAAAAAGATGTCGCGATTATGGCCAAGGGCTATCAAGCCGCGACAGATAAATCGCGCTTGCTTGAGAAATTCGCATTGAACGATGAGCAGTGGCAGGAATACGTCCGCGAACGCAACTCCCGCAAACGCACGGTGGATCCCGTTCCGCAATTCATTCAGGTGCGCGGAACCACGACCATACAGCATACGGACGATATCGAACGTTTTCTTGCGCCATTTGCGGGGAAAACTCTGGACACCGAGGCGCTGGATCGGGCCCTGACTCGACTCACCGGCGTAGGCCGTTACGACACGGTGGGTTATCAGATCATCGAGAAGGATGGCAAACAAGGATTGCGCATCGAGGTCAACGAAAAAAATTACGCGCCGCCAACGCTTCAGCCAGCATTTGAGGTCAATGGAGCGGAAACCGGGGATGTGGGTTTCACCATGGCGTCGCGACTGACGTTCCTGGATGTTGCGGGATTCCGCTCGGAGTGGCGGACGGATTTCTCGTTCGGGCAGACCTATGGAATCGCCAGCGAGTTGTACCGGCCGTTCACTCCGGTGAGCAAGTGGTTCTTTGCGCCGCGGGCCGACGCGGTCGACCAGAATTTTAATATTTACTACAAGACTAATCCCATAGCGGACTACCGGCTGGTTCATGCGGCTATTGGAGGCGACTTCGGCTACGGCTTCAGCCGCTTCAGCGAGCTACGCGCCGGTTACGAAGTGGGATATCTCAGCGCCGACTTGCGATTGGGTAGCCCCGAGTTCCAATCGGTCAGCGGACGAACGGGAGATTTGCGGGTGCACTATTTAATGGATCACACGGATGATCCGATAGTTCCCCGCAGCGGATTTCGTACTGAAAGTACTTTCCGCTGGTTTGATACCAGCCCCGGCGCGCCCAGGGCATTTCCCTCGCTGATCACGCAGCTCGAATATTTTCGACCGGTGTCCGAACTTGGATCTGTTTTTGTCCAAGCTAGCGGGGGTTCTACTTTTGGCTCAACGAATACGGGGATTCCGCAATTCTTCCTGGGAGGACCCTCCACGCTGGGCGCATACGGTTTGAACGAGTTGCGCGGCGATCAATTCTACTTGTTCCGCGCCGGCTATCTGCATGACATTTTCACGCTACCGACTTTTGTGGGCACCAAGGTCTATGCCATCGGCGCTTACGAATTCGCAAAAATGTATGGCGTCACGAATGAAAGTGGCTTCCCGAACGATTTCTCTGCCGGCGTGTTGGCGGAAACCTCGCTGGGGCCATTGTTCATCGGTGGCGCGGTGGGCGACACCGGTCATCACAAGTGGTTCTTTCAACTGGGGCGTGTTTTCTAGCTTTGGGATGGCTTGCGGCCAGATTCCAGGCCACGCTCCTGTCGCGTAATTTGCAGCATTCAAGCAACATAGCCGGATTTCCACAGACCGCGCCGAGCTGTGAACTTCCATCCACGCGTTATTCATACCGCTGTAACACAGCTCGCGCTATAACTCTCCCGCCAAAGACCAATCGCGCTATTCGGCAAATATTACAGAGGACTGGAGTGTCATGGCCACAGCCACATCAGCGGTCGCACCAACGACTGCACCCGCCGCGCCGCACGCGTTACACGAGAAAATGGCCAAGGGCCCCGGCGCCATCGGAATGCTTATATTCGGCGTGGTGCTGATCGCCGGGATCATTTATATCGGCGTCAGCTTGTCGCACGATTTGATTGCGTTGCAAGGCGGCTCGGTACTGCCGTATGTGTTGCTGGGCGTAGCGCTTTTCGTGGCGCTGGCTTTCGAGTTTGTGAACGGCTTCCATGACACGGCTAACGCGGTGGCTACGGTGATTTACACGCATTCGCTGGATCCGCAAATCGCGGTGACCTGGTCGGGATTCTGCAATTTTGTGGGCGTGGTGCTGTCGTCCGGCGCGGTGGCCTTCGGGATCGTGTCGCTGCTGCCGGTGGAGCTGATTCTGCAAGTGGGGAGCGGCGCGGGTTTCGCGATGGTCTTTGCACTGCTGGTCGCCGCGATCATCTGGAATCTGGGCACCTGGTGGTTCGGACTTCCCGCATCGAGTTCTCACACTTTGATTGGCTCGATCATCGGTGTAGGCATAGCCAATCAGCTGATGCAATCGCGCAGTGGAACCAGCGGCGTGGACTGGGCGCAGGCCGCCAACATCGGCAAATCGCTGGTGCTTTCGCCGATCGTGGGATTTTTTCTGGCGGGGCTGTTGCTGCTGGTCATGAAAGCCATTATCAAAGATAAGCGCTTGTATGAAGCCCCGAAAGGTAACGAACCACCGCCCTGGTGGATTCGCGGGCTGCTGATTCTCACCTGCACGGGCGTTAGCTTTTTTCACGGATCGAACGACGGGCAAAAAGGCATGGGCCTGATTATGCTCATCCTGATCGGCACCGTTCCTACGACCTACGCGTTGAATCATGCAGTGACCGCGCAACAATCCCAAGACTTCGTGGCGGTTTCCCAGCAGACCGCCAACACTTTGGATAAATATGTGCAAACTGGCGCAGTGGTTGGCGATCCTCGTGAAGATGTGACCGATTTCATTCGCACCAAAGAATTCAAGCCAGCCACCATGCTGGCTTTGCGCGAGATGGTCAACCAGGTCGGTACCGAAATGGCCATCTTTAAAGAGCTGTCTAAGGTTCCTAACAATGAAGTGCGCAACTATCGCAACGACATGTATCTGGTCGGCGAAGCGATTCGCCTGATGCTCAAGTCCAATGTGGCCAAAATTTCCGCGGCGGATGCGGCGGTCCTTGCCAACTATAAATCGCGCCACATTGACACGGCCACCCGTTTTATTCCCATGTGGGTGAAGGTTGCGGTGGCGCTGGCGCTGGGCCTGGGCACCATGGTCGGTTGGAAGCGCATTGTCGTTACCGTGGGCGAAAAAATCGGGAAGAACCATTTGACCTACGCGCAAGGGGCGGCTGCGGAAATCACCGCCATGTTTACCATCGGCGCTGCCGATACCTTCGGATTACCGGTGAGTACCACTCACGTGTTGTCGTCCGGCGTGGCTGGGACCATGGCGGCTAACCGTTCAGGAATCCAGATGTCCACAGTGCGCAACCTGGCGCTGGCTTGGGTGCTTACTTTGCCGGTCGCCATGATGCTTTCGGGATTTTTGTTCTGGACCTTCCGCAAGATTTTCTAAAAGGTTCGGCGAGGAATCTGACAGACAGGGGCACGGAGTCACCGCGCCCTCTTTTATTGCGCCAAGTGAATTCCCTTGCAATGAGAAGAAGGCCAAACCACCTGATTCGGCAGGTGGCAATAATCCTGTGGCGAATACAAAGCGAAAACATGTTGACTTTCGCCTTTTGTTCTCTATAATGGCCCACGGTAGAGGAAACGGGAAACGGGCGCTGCACCTGCTCCATTGCCGATTCTGGCTCTCACGAACTGGCGTAGCGTCCGTTATTACCGTCCCCCAGCCTCTGCAAGGAGCGGTCATGGACCTATCGGTTGGCAGCGTCTTCCGGGCCCCACAAATCTCTCAACGCCTCGGCAATCAACTTGGACACATTGAAAAGACCTCCCGGCGCGCCTCGCGGAAAGCCGCTACTTGGCTTGCCCATCGGCGCATCTGGTCGCCGAGGATTGCGGTCCCAGCCAGCAGCTCGCACGTTACTCGGTCCGCGGAGTTGGCCACGGAGCTGGCTGCGGCACAGTGCGAAATGCTGCTGCGGACAGGCTTGGATGTGGCTCTCGGCGCGTCCCGCTCGCGTAGTGTGGCGCGGACGGCTTCGCGCTGCGCTGGCGCCGCCAAGGTCCTAGTGGTAGAGCCTGGGCGGGAGTCCGCTTTCCTGGCTCCCTTGCCACTGCAGAGGCTTGAGGGTCTCTCAGCAGCCACCTGCGAGGTATTGCGGGCGAGTGGGCTAGTCACCATCGGCGAGCTCCAGAGGGTTCCGAAGGCTGCGCTGCAAGCCGAGTTTGGCAAGCGGGAAGGGCTCCAAGTGTGGCGGACGGCCCGTGGCATCGATTACGAACCAGCGCCAGAGCCGGCCGCTTATTCCGACGCTGCGTTCGCTGCGGGAGCGGAAACGCACTTTGTGAGCGGATCGCTGCGCAGATTGCGAAATGCCAGCCTGTTTGCCGATTGGCGCGCTTTCAAGGCTTCCCTGTCCCGCCGGGTGCGCTTGATGGCCGGAGTCTTGATGGCAGGTGTATTGAGGTAGCACAACCGACAACTAACGCGGGGCTGCTGTTGCGGGAGGGGCGGGCGGAGCGGCATACTCGCAACAATGGACGAACTAGGTACTCGAAACGAACCACGTACTCGCGGAACGACGCATCTGGGTGCGCCAGCCGGGCATGCGCGCTCGAAGCGTCGCGCGGCGGTTCTGGCTGTGTTGCTGACGGCCACTTTCACGCTGGCCAATTGCGCCAATGCCGACGAAATTCGCCTGAAGGATGGGAAAAAACTCTACGGCGAAATCGTGGCGCTCGACGACAACATGTACAAGGTGAAGACGGACTTCGGCTACGTCCTCGTCGAAAAAGACAAGATTGCTTCGATCATCCCGAACTCTTCGGGAACCTCGGAACCCAAGCCAGCTGCCAAGAAGGAAGCGCCGGTAGTGAAGCGCCCGCCAACTAAGACCACGGCAGCCTCCCAGCCGCAGACGGAACCCAGTAGCCCGTCCGCAGACGCGGCGGAAGCACCGAATGCCGAGAACCCGCCCCCAACAGAAGTAAGTAAGCGGGAAAAGACGCAAGCCATCGTCGCTACTTCAGCGACGGTGAAGCCGGAGGCGCGTACGACCGCGCCGAAACAAATTGTAGCGCCCGCGCTGCGCCCCGTGGCCGCGCCGGTCACTGGCGGCCCCAGCATCGTCGCGAATTCCGCTGCGCCGTTGCCCCCGCCGAAAGAAGCCGCGCAAGAAGAAGTCCGCGGCAACCTGTACATCAATCACGCCAGCAACTTTCGTATCTACAAAGCGCCCAGCTGGAATTTGATCGAGGATGCACGCAAAGCTCTGCCCAACGCGATCGTCGCCATGGGAACGTTCAACGAGTCGACACTCTTGGTGGTAGGAAAAGAAAAAAACAAGGAAGCGCTGGAACCGGCAGCCGCCGCCGTGGAACACCGCGTACGCGAAGTCTACGAAAACTACCGGCAAATTTCGCGGCGGACCACCACGGTTGGCGGTCTTCCCGGCATCGAGTTTCGCTATCGCGGAATGGCGGACGACCATGACTGGTCGGGAACGCTGGTGGTGCTCGCGCGGGGGAATGAGATCTTTACGATTTTAGGAATGACTTACGCCGACACCGACCTGATTCAAATTCAAGAAAACGTAATCGCTCGCTCGATCGCCAGCCTGGATTTCTCCACCATCAGCCCTGCGGCAGGCAACTAAAAATAAAATTGCCCAGCGCAGCGCCTGCAGTAACTGCGTTTGTTATTTTTAGAACCTTGCAATTAGAAATGTACTAGTGGGCCGCGGCGTCGGCTGTTTCGCTTCCCTTGCGATGCTCGCGGATCATGGTGATCAATGCTTGCGCAGCGCGCGGCAAGCTGCGGTCGCGGCGATAGACCAGGCCCAGCTCGCGGAATAATTCAAGGCCTTCCACGTTAATCAGTTTCACTTCGCCGGCCTTTACCTGGTCTTTAGCGAAGCTCTCGCTAATTAAGGAAACGCCGACGTCCGCCGCCACAAAGCGCTTGATCATGCCAATGCTCGGCAATTCCATGGTGACTTGAATGCGCGAACGATACGGGCGGAAAAGTTTGTCCAATACCTGGCGAGTGTAACCGGTCCGCGGGAAAATTTGCGGCTGCGAAGCCACCTCTTCGAGAGTCACTTTGCCGCGATGCGCCAAAGCGTTCTTCGCGCTGACCATGAAGCGCATCCGGTCTTTGTAAATGTGATGCACTTTCAAATTGGGCGACTTGGTTGGCAGCGTGACGATGCCCACGTCCACCGTGCCGTCTTCCACGCGCTGCAATATTTTGTGGCTGAAATTGCGATAGATACTGACGTGCACCAGCGGGTATTTGCGCTGAAATTCCGCAAAAATATCCGGCAGCAAATACAAGCAAGTTGCTTCGTTGGCGCCAAAGACCACGCGGCCCTGCACGATATCGCCGCGGTCCGCCACACCCTGCACGGATTCATCGCGCAAGCGCAGCAATTTCTCGGCGTATTCGAACAGCACTTCGCCGGCCGGCGTCAATTCCACGGACTTCGCCGAGCGATCCAGCAGCTTGGCGCGATAGGCCTGCTCTAACTGGCGGATCTGCGCGCTGACTGCGGACTGCGAGCGGAAAACCTTTTGTCCCGCGCGCGAAAAGCTTTTAAGTTTTGCAACGTACACGAATGTAGCGAGTTGGTCGAAATCCATAGGCAGAGTTCTCGGCGAGAATTATAGCGGATTCTGCCCGCCGAGTGGACTGTGAATTGCGATCCTTTCAGACGTGCAAGCCTGCGGAAGAGGCTTGCGCCGCATCATTCGAGGTCAAAATCAGGGCATGATCACTCAGCCGCGCCAGCAGCGGCCGCCAGGTATTCTCGATCGACCCCTGGAAGTGGATGGGCTGTACGCGCAAGAGCGGTAGGCCCGCGCGGCGGGTCAGCAGACGATTGGCGCAAGGGCTGGCCGTAAGCTCCACGTGCTGTTCCAGAACGCGCCTGAGCCACATTTCTTCAGCGTCGGTAATCTCGTGCAAGCTCACAAAATCACGATGCACCACTTCCTCGGCGCCCGCACGCAACACATACGCCAGGCCGCCAGTCATTCCCGAGCCAAAATTCATCCCCATCGTGCCCAGCACCAGCGCGACTCCGCCGGTCATGTACTCGCAGCCATGCTGCCCAAGGCCTTCCACCACCGCCAGCGCGCCGCTATTGCGCACCGCAAACCGTTCACCGGCGCGTCCGGCGATGTACAGCTGTCCTGAAGTTGCGCCATACAGAACCGTGTTGCCAGCCAACACGTCGCCGCGCCGCGAGGCCGCCGAACCCGCCGAAATACTAATCGTTCCGCCAGAGAGTCCTTTGCCAACGTAATCGTTCGCTTCACCGGTGAGCTTCAGCGTTAGCCCATCCGCGAGAAACGCTCCAAAACTTTGTCCTGCGGACCCGTGAAACTCGCGACGGATGTCCGCAACGAATTCAGGATTCTTGCTGCGCCGCCGCATCACTTCGCCGCTGATGCCCGCACCCACGCTGCGATCGGAGTTGCGGATGGGTTGCGATTCCGTCTCCTGATCCAGCGAGCCGCTGAAATGCATGGAATCTTCCAGCGCGGCAGCGTGAACGGTCGGTGTTTGCTGCGGCGCAACACGGCCCGCAGCGGAGATCGGCACCACCATAAGCGGATCCATTCCAGATCGCGCCGAAAGCCGATCGTACCAGCCGGTAAGTTCGCTCAGCGAACGTACACCCAGTTGCGCGAGCCGCGCGCGGACCTCATCGGCCAGCGAGCGGAAATACGCGACGACCATTTCCGGCTTCCCTTTGAATCGCGCGCGCAGAGTTTCGTCCTGGGTGGCAATTCCCACCGGACAGGTGTTCAAGTGACATTGCCGCGCCATCACGCAGCCGATGGCCAGCAGCGAGGCAGTTCCAAAACCAAATTCGTCCGCGCCCAAAATCGCGCCGAGCACAATGTCTCGCGAAAATTTGAGGCCTCCGTCCACGCGGAGAGAGAGACGTGAACGAAGGCCCGCGCGAACCAAAGTGTCATGAGCTTCGCGCAAACCGATTTCCCAAGGCAGCCCGGTGTTCTTGATCGAAGTTAGCGGCGACGAACCCGTCCCGCCATTGTGTCCGCTGATGGTGATCACATCGGCTCCCGCTTTGGCCACGCCCGCCGCGATGATGCCGACGCCCGACCCGGAAACCAGTTTCACGCCGATGCGCGCTCGCGGATTTACCGCGCGCAAATCGTGAATCAACTGCGCCAGATCTTCGATGCTGTAAATGTCGTGGTGAGGCGGCGGAGAAATCAACGGCGTTCCGGGTGTGGCGTGCCTTATTCGCGCGATGTACGCCGTAACTTTCTTGGCCGGAAGCTGTCCGCCCTCGCCAGGCTTCGAGCCTTGCGCCATTTTTATTTCCAACTCTTCCGCGTGTACCAGATAATCCGCGGTAACTCCAAAACGCCCCGAAGCCACTTGCTTAATTTTGTTCGCCGCGTGCGGCTCGTGATGATAAAGGTCCGGATCTTCGCCGCCCTCGCCGGTATTGCTGCGCGCGCCGATGGAATTCATCGCCTCCGCAAGGGTCCGATGCGCTTCGGCGCCCAGCGATCCCAGGGACATTGCCTGCGTGCTGAACCGCCGCAAGATGGATTCGCTCGTTTCCACCTCTTCGAGCGGCACCGGTGTATCCGGCGCAGTCTCCAAAAGGTCGCGCAAGAAAATCGGTCCCTGGCTCTCCGCCAGTTCCTCAAACGCAGAATATTTCTTCGCTTCGGGGGCCTTCACGAACGCGTGCAAGCGCCGCAATACTTCCGGCGAATTGGCGTGCAGCTCCGCGCCTTTGCGAAAGCGATACAGACCGGAGTCCGCAAGATCGTCAGCCGCCTGGCCGAACGCTGTGGTGTGCATGCGCAGATAATCGGCAAATAAATCGTCCGCTGATTTTTGCCCCGGAAAATCGGCGGCATCTTCAAAGAACTCCGTGCAGAAGTCTTCCGCCAGCCCCACAATCTCAAACAAATGGCTGTTGCGGTAACTCGCCAGCGTGGAAACTCCCATGCGCGCCAGCACTTTGCGCAAACCCGCATTAATCGCGGTGCGCACCGCCTCCATCGCCTGCGGTTCCGCTGCTAAAATCTCGGGCGCAGAAGCAAATTGCAGCGCCAAACTCGGCACCACCGCGCTCGCTCCGCTGGCCACCAGCAAAGCCACGTGATGCGTATCGAAAACTTGCGCCGATTCCACAATCAGCGGAACGTCCCACCATCCATTCCGCACCATCGCTTTCCACACCGCTGCCGTTGCCAGCAGCGCCGGCAATGGCGCCCGCTCCGCGCTAATCGCGCGGTCGGAAAGGAGGAGGAGTCCCGGGCGCTCACCACTACTCAGAGGGGTAGTTAAAAGCTGAGTAACCGCGTGGCGCGCGCCCGAAACTCCCATGGCGGCAGGAAAAGTCAAATCGATCTGTTGTACGGGGCCATAGGTCGTCCCCAGTTCCGCAATCAACGCGGCAAGTTCCGCGGCATTGATTACCGGTCCCGGCAGCGCCACCCCTTCGCGCAAATGCACGTCCAGCGACATCACGTGCGCCTCCCGCAGTGGGTCGATCGGCGGATTCGTCACCTGTGCAAAGCGCTGCTTGCAGTAATCCCACAGCGTGCGCGGCAACGCAGAAAGAAACGCCGGCGGAGCGTCGTCACCCATGCTCCAGTCCGCTTCTTTGCCATGCGTCAGCGCGGAAAAAAGTATTTTGAATTGGTCGTCCGTCCAACCAGCGGCGGTGGCTACGCGTTTCGGATCGGCGAATTCCGCTGGCACCGGCGCGGCTTTTCCAGGCACTGGGACCGCCGCGGGGATCGCGTTGCGCAGCGGCGCTGCCGCGGTAAGCTCGGCATGCTTTTCCGCCAGGCGCTTCAGAATGTCGCGCCAACGCAGGAATATTCCTTGTTCCGGATTGGCGAGAATCATTTCCCCGGGACCAAGTTTTGCGCGCTCGGCGATCTGCGATTCTTCCAGATCGATCAGGCCGGTTTCCGAACCCGCCATGATCAATCCGTCATGCGTTACGGTGTAACGCAGCGGCCGCAACCCGTTGCGGTCCAGCTTCGCGCCCACGTAATCCGCCCCGTAGAAAACCAATGCCGCAGGCCCATCCCACGGTTCACCCTCCCGCGAACGCGCCCGCAGCGCCGCGCGCACGTCCGGCGAGAGATGCGGATCCTTCTCGAACGCGGGCGGCACCAAAGCCAACATCGCCGCCGCCGGGGTCTGACCCTCCAGCAGGCGTAACTCAAACGCGTTATCGAAACTTGCGGAATCGCTCACGCCTTGTTCGAGCGCGGAAAACCAATCCTCCACACCAAGCCGCGATCGCAGCTCTCTCTCTTTGGCGCGCGTCCAACGGCGATTGGATAGGATCGTATTTATTTCGCCGTTGTGCGCCACGTGCCGGAAAGGCTGCGCCAAATCCCAGGAAGGCTGCGTATTGGTCGAATAGCGCTGATGAAATACCGCGAATGTAGCCGCAAAACTTCCATCGCGCAAATCTTCGTAGAATTGCGGAAACTGCCAGGGCGTCAGCAATCCTTTGTAAACAATAGATTTTGACGACAGTGAACAGATGTAACAACGCGGCGGCAACATCGATTCCGCGCGCTTGCGCAGCAACGACATTTGGCGTTCAAAATCCTCAGCCGGCTTCTCGGCCTCGACAAAGAACTGCCAGATCTCCGGCATGCTTTCGCGCGCCCGCGCTCCCAGCGAACTGGGATCAACGGGAACCCGCCGCCAGCCGAGCACTTCAAGGTTCTGGAATTCTGCCGCCGCGTGAATCGCCGAGCGTGCGTGCAGCGCAAATGGGGAGTACAGAAATGCAAAACCCACGCCGAATTGCCCGGGCAGCTCGACGCCGATTTCTTTGGCGCGCGCGCGAAAAAAACTTTGCGGAAGCGAGGTCAGCAGGCCCGCGCCGTCCCCGCTGGCGCCATCGGCGTCCACACCGCCGCGATGGGTAAGCCGCTCAAGAGCCGTCAGCGCAAACTGCACGATATCGTGCGCGGGAGGCGCACCAAGGCGCGCCACGAACCCCGTACCGCAAGCGTCGTGGTCTGGGTGCCCCCAATTGGGATGCCGACACATACCCGTTTATAGAGGCACGAGGAGGTCCAAGTACAACGCAGAATTTCAATTTGCCAAATTGGTTTTCTGACGAGGCCGTAAACCCTGCGAGGACGGTAAATTGCTGCACTTGTAGTGGCGCAGCATGCTGCGCGCCAGATTACCCGGATATCCCGGACGTATTGAATTTTCGAGCGCTTAGACCGGAAACCACTTCAAAACTTCGTCGCTTCCGTAAAGTGAAAATCCCGAATTTTCATCGCCGGCATCACCATCTCAAACGCTTCTTCCCCGCTCGCCCGCACCGCCGGCCCCAGCATCTCCACGTTGCGCAAAGCCTCCAGCAGCGACTGGTTAAAACGGAAGTTGCGTACCGCGGACGTAACGCGGCCCTTTTCGACCAGGAATAATCCGTCCCGCGTCATACCCGTCATGATCTTTTCGTACGGTTCCACTTCGCGGATGTACCAGATGCGAGTCACCAACAAACCGCGGTCGGTAGACGCGATCATTTTCTCCAGCGACGAATCCCCCCCCGAGAAAACCAGATTCATCGGCGCTTCGCCGTATTCATTCGGCAACAGGAAGCCGTGCCCAGTCGGACTTTTCCGCGCGTCCTTCGCCGCCCGCCGCGAGTACACCAGATTTTTCGGTACGCCACGATCCACCAGCATCACGCGCTGCCGCGGCGTCCCTTCCCCATCAAACGGCGCGCCCATCTGCAACGGGTGATACACATCGTCTGCAATAGAAATGTTCTTGCCAAAGAGCGGCTTGCCCATCCGGCCATTTAAGCAAGAGCGCTTATCGGCAAGCGCAGTCGCCGCAAAATCGTAAAAAAGAAATCCCACCAGGTCGAGTGCCGCCGCCGGTTCGAGAATCACGGTGTACTTCCCGGTCGGCAACTCTTTAGCGTCGACGGCCAGGTACGCTTTGTGACTCGCGCGCGCGGCCAGCTCTTGTGGATCAAACTGCCGCACATCGCCCGCATTCGCTTTCGCCCAGCTGGCCGCGGGCGATTGCTGCATCGTTATCGAAAATTCCGCATGCGTTTCGCGGTAAGACGCCGCAAGGCCGCGCGAATTTCCCACCATGGCCTGCGATTGCCCGGTAGAAAAAATGCCCGCGGCGACTTGTCCGCGCCGGATCGCCAGGTCGCAGGCGCGTCGCACCGCGCGGGCGCGATCTTCGGGCGTGATAGCAGCGGTCGCTCGCGAAAAGCGTTGCACCCCGCGATAGCGTTGCTTCAAGGGCAGCGGTAAGAGTTTCGCATCTTTCGGTTGGCTGGCCGCCAGCGACAAAGAAGAATCAATCGCCGCCCGCAGCGAATTCTCATCGATGCGATTCGTGGTGACCCGCGCGGTGCGCCCTTCGGCAACCGTGCGCAACGAAACTGTCACGCCATGCTCCGAGACATTTTGGTGAATCGCATTGTTGGCAAAGCGCGTCAGGTCGTCGAGCACTTCATCGACGTGGACTTCCGCTTCCTCCGCTCCAGCGGCCTTGGCCAGGCGCAATGTGTCCTGAATAATTGCGTGGAGACGTCGTTCGTCGGACAGCGTCGCCCGCGGTGCTTTTGTGCCGGGCGTTGCCACTCCGCGATTTTTTTTCGGGGAGCTCATTATTCGGAAAACGCCGTCCCAATCTGCACGTTGCGAAACCGCGAAGGCGAAGCCCCGTGGCCGGTTCCCATCGTCTGCATCGGCTGCCCCTTGCCGCAATTGGGCGTGCCCCACAAGGTCCAATCCTTCGCGGAAGAAATGGCGTCGCAGGAATTCCAGAACTCCGTGGTAATCCCGCCATAACTGGGATTTTTCAGCATCCGAACTTTCTTCCCGCCCTTAATCTCCCAGCCAATTTCCGTGGAAAACTGGAATTGATAGCGCCGGTCGTCGATGGACCAGGATTTATTCGTCTCCATCAAGATTCCGTCGTCCGTATCGGCAATCAAATTTTCGTATTCCCACGAGCCGGGCAGCAGGCTGATATTCGTCATGCGGATAATCGGCAAGCGGTTCCAGCTCTCCGTTCGCATCGTCCCGGAAGAGCGCTTCAGCCCAATCAACTTCGCGGTTTCGCGATTCGAAAGATACCCGCGGAATTGCCCGTCCTTGATGATGTCCGTGCACTGCGCCGGTACGCCCTCATCATCAAACGCAAAACTCCCCAGTCCCGGACCGTGTGCAATCGTCGCATCCGCCACCACGTTCACGATGTCCGATCCATACCGCAGGTGATTCAATTTTTCCAGCGTAAGAAAACTGGTTCCGGCGAAATTAGCCTCTTCGCCCAATACCCGATCCAGTTCGATCGGATGCCCCACCGACTCATGGATCTGCAATCCCAACTGCGACCCGCCGAGAATCAGCGTTCCCGTTTTTTGGGGACACTGCGCCGCCGAATGCAACGCCGCAGCTTCCTCCGCGATCAGTGGCGCGTGCTTTAACAATTCCAGCGACTCAACCAGCTCATATCCAGCCAGCGCATGTTGCCCGCCGAAACTATTCGGATAGGAGCGCTTCTGAATTTCATCACCCTGGAACGCGGTAGCCACAATCCCACAACCAGAAATCACCTTGCGCTGATGAATTCGCGAACCGATGCTCGACGCAAACCACGAATCAATCTTGCGAAACTGCATATCCGTTTCCGTCAGCGTCACGCCCTTAACCCGCCGCATCTCGGCGTCCGCCGCCAGCAACAGGGCCAGCTGCGATTCCAGCGGAATTTCAAATGGATCTTTGATGAAAGGGCTCTGCCAGCTATCCACGAACGCAAGTTCATCCACCATCGAAACTTCATGCCGCTTGGCCAACGCCGAAGCTTTTCCAATCGACACCGCGTGGGCCGTGCAAGCGGCCACCCCATCCCGCGTCAAACGATCGGTCGAGGCAAATCCCCAGGCCCCGTTGGCCAAAACGCGAATGCCCAGCCCGATCGATTCGGACTGGGCCAAAGTTCCCACTTGTCCATTTTTCGTCGTCAAATCGCGCTGCCGCAAATGCATCACGCGCACATCGGCATACGTCGCCCCGCGCAGCTTCGCAATATCCAGTGAATGTCCAGCCAGGTCCCACATAACTTAATGCGAATCCGCGGTTCCGTCCGACCAGTTGCGAACGGGAATCAGGAAAATGGTCAAGTGTTCCGACTTGGCGGGGGCCGCGATGATAGGGGAACCCGGCAGATTGGCGCCCCAGGCTGCCGCATCCGTTAGCGGCGTGAAAAACATCACGTGCGGATGCCAGTGCGGGTCATCGTCAGCCAGATACGCCTGCTTAGACATCATGTAGCACATTGCACCGGGTTCCGGCGTCGGCAATTCCTTGCGGGTGATGGCGGCGTCGATCGCCACGCCGATCTGCTCTGCGGTGCGCCCCGCCAATACCCACTCAGTCTTCTTGAGAATCAGCGGCATGTAGGAGTGCGCGGCCGCTGCATTAAAACAGATCGGGGAACGTATCTTGGCATTCCAGAACTCGGGGAAGTCTGCTGCCGCGGCCCAACCTCGTAGCACCATGCACGCGAAGCCATTCTTCCCTTTCATCGCTGTCTCGTAACCATGGCGGGAAAGAACCAGCACCTCCGCGTCGCTCGAGATGGCGTCCGGCGCCGCACCGCGTGCCAGAGCGATCTCGGCGTCGCGGTCCGCGATGAGGTATTGTTCGAGCGGCGCCATGGTGGCGTAAGTACTTAGGGCGTTGGATGCCTGCGCGCTGGCCGGCCCAGCCACCACGAGCAAAGCGAACAATGCGATTATGCTCGCCGTGAGTTTACGAATGTTGGGCTTCATGCGTTCTCCCGTAAAGGAGAGACATTGTAGCGCAGCAGTGCTCGTCGCGGACATTGGCTCCGTGCGACGATTGGATTCTTCTGAAGAAAACGAAATACGCGTCTTCTGCCTACGTGCCTTCTTGCCAGGACGCCAGGTAGTGGACTTGTTCGGGCGTAAGCGTATCCAGCTTATGCCCCATAGTCTCCAGCTTGAGCCGCGCAATTTCCTTGTCCAAATCTTCCGGCACAACGTAAACTTGCGGCTTCAGCGTCTTGTAATTCGCACGCAGATATTCCGCCGAAAGCGCCTGGTTCGCAAAGCTCATGTCCATAACCGAAGCCGGATGCCCTTCCGCTGTTGCGAGGTTCACCAGCCGGCCTTCGCCCAGCAGATAAACTTTGCGCCCGCCAGAAAGAACATACTCATCCACCAACGGCCGCACTTCGCGCTTCCCGCTAGATAGCTTCTCCAGCGCCGGAATATCAATCTCCACGTTGAAGTGTCCCGAGTTGCAGACAATCGCGCCGGTCTTCATCTTTTCAAAATGCTCGCCGCGAATCACGCTCTTGTTTCCGGTCACGGTAATGTAAATGTCGCCTTCCTTCACCGCTTGTTCCATCGGCATCACGCGGAACCCGTCCATCACCGCCTCAATGCCCTTCACCGGATCAATTTCCGTGACGATCACGTCTGCGCCCAAGCCTTTGGCGCGCATCGCCACGCCGCGTCCGCACCAGCCGTAGCCGGCGACCACCACTTTCAATCCCGCAATCAACACGTTGGTCGCGCGAATCACGCCGTCAATCGTCGACTGCCCGGTGCCATAGCGATTATCAAAAAAATGCTTGGTCATCGCATCGTTCACCGCGATGATTGGATATTTCAGCGTCCCATCCTTCGCCATCGCGCGCAGACGAATGACGCCGGTAGTCGTCTCTTCCGTGCCGGCAATCACGTCCGCCACCAAATCCGTGCGCTTGGTCAACAGCATCGTCACCAAGTCCGCGCCATCGTCCATGGTAAATTGCGGCTTGTGATCCAGCGCCGCCCGCAAATGCGAATAATACGTCTCGTTATCTTCGCCCTTAATCGCATAGGTAGGAATGTTGTAGTCCCGATTCAGCGAAGCCGCCACTTCATCCTGCGTAGACAAAGGATTCGACGCGCACAAAATCGCGTCCGCTCCGCCATCCCGCAAAGCGATCATCAGATTCGCCGTCTCGCTGGTCACGTGTAGACAAGCCGAAACGCGCAACCCCTTCAGCGGCTGCTCTTTCACAAAACGCTTGCGGATCGACTCCAGCACCGGCATCTGGTTCCCGGCCCATTCGATCTTGCGCTTGCCGGCATCGGCCAGCTTGATATCTTTCACATCACCTTTTTTCAACTCAGCAGTCGGCATCGGTAGAGCTCCTAAATTTTCTTCGATTGGATATTTCTGTAGCGATTCAAATCTGCGCGAAAACCATTGGCCTAAATTAAGTAGCTAGGAAAAGAATTACCGCCGCGCCCCAACTTCCGCCGCAGCCGTCTGCGCCGGTGCGCCCAGTCCCGCAGCCTTCCGCAACGCATCCGCGCGGTCGGTGCGTTCCCAGGTGAATCCCGGGCCAGTCCGCCCAAAGTGCCCGTAAGCCGCCGTCGGCTTGTACACCGGACGCCGTAAATCCAGCGCCTCGATAATCCCCTTCGGCGTCAGCAAAAATGTCTCGCGCACCAAGGAAGTAATCTTCTCTTCTGCAACGGTTGCCGTGCCAAAAGTATCGATCATCACCGACACCGGCTCGGCCACGCCAATCGCGTAAGCCAGTTGCACTTCCGCCTTGGTCGCCAATCCAGCCGCCACCACATTCTTCGCGATGTATCGCGCCATATAGCAAGCCGAGCGATCCACCTTTGATGGGTCCTTGCCAGAGAACGCTCCGCCGCCGTGCCGCGAGTACCCGCCATACGTGTCTACAATAATCTTCCGCCCGGTCAACCCGGCGTCGCCCATCGGTCCACCAATTACAAAGCGCCCGGTAGGATTAATGTGATATTTCGTTTTGGAATCCAGCATCTTGGCGGGAACAACCGGCTTGATCACATACTCCATGATCGCGCTGCGCAAATCTTCGTTCGAAACTTTGTCGCTGTGCTGCGTGGAAATCACTACGGTGTCCACCCGCACCGGCCGTCCATCTTTGTACTCAATGCTGACCTGCGACTTCCCGTCCGGCCGCAGAAAATCCACTTTCTTCGTCTTGCGAACTTCCGACAACTTATGCGTGAGTTGATGCGCCAGTTGGATTGGCATAGGCATCAATTCCGGCGTCTCATCGCAAGCAAAACCAAACATCAAGCCCTGGTCGCCCGCTCCGCCCGTATCCACGCCCATCGCGATGTCCGGCGACTGACGCTTTACCGAGCACAATACCGCGCAGGTATAACCGTCATATCCATAGGTAGCGTCGTCGTAACCAACGCCGCGAATCGTCTCGCGCACCAACTCGTCATAATCCACGTGCGCCGAGGTCGTAATTTCCCCAGCCACCACCGCCAAACCAGTCGTAACCAAAGTCTCGCAAGCCACGCGACCCTTCGGATCCACCTTCATCACCTCATCCAACACCGCATCCGAAATCTGGTCCGCGATCTTGTCCGGGTGACCTTCCGTCACCGATTCCGACGTAAACAGATAATTCCTAAGTGTTTCGCTCAAGTCGAACGCTCCTCTGGGGTTGCCGCGCGCCGTCTTCCTCAGCCTTCGTAGTGGCGAATCGTTAGATTCGCACCCTGCCGCCGGCCAAAAACCTCAGCCTAACGCGGACATGCCCGTGCACAGTTCGTTTAGATTGACTCCGTGTTGAGACGCAAGTTAAGACACAAATACACGCCAACACACAGAGCATTTAACCTTCCAAGCCTACCATCCCGTCTTGAAACTTAGCAACGCATTGAAGTGAATGGAGTTATCCGCAGGTCGAGCAGCCGTTTTCGCACCCTGAATGGAAGGAATTTATCCCCCGAGGCTCATCTCTTTGACCTCGCAGGCCCTCAGATTTGTACAACTTCGCAGCGTTCACGTAAGCGGCGGCAACCCAACTCGCGCCAGCAATTCCCGAAACGCGGGCTCGCCATGCAAGCTATCCAGATTTTCGTCCACGCGCAGAGCCACATCCCGCGCCTCGCGCTTGTCGACCGACACCTTCAGCAATGCCAGCGCGTGTTGCTTGTCACCCAGCAGACAGTAAGTTGTGGCCAACTCATACGCCGGAAAAATGCCCTCGCCGTAGAGTTTCTCTTCCACCGGCAACACCGCTCGCAGCATTCCTGGTCCGCCTGCCGCTCCGAAACCTCGCTTCCCTGCCGCCGCAATTTTCAATCCATTTTGATCGTGCAATAGCTCCGCCGTATGCCCGAACTCCAGCAAATAGTCTTGGTAATCCCGAATTTGCAGATCAATCACCGCCAGATAAGCATGCGGCGATAGAAACGTCGGCTCCGTAGCTTCTATGTGTTTCAGCAGCGCTATGGACTGCGCCCTCTGCCCCGCGCTGAACAGAATCAGTCCTTTGTCCGCCAGTATCGCGGAAGACTCCGGATCCAGCTTGCGCGCCTCTTCAATCTGCTCCAAAGCTTCCGGCTCTCGCCCAAGCACCATCAGAAATGTCGCATACCAGTGGTGGGCCGCCGCGGAGTTCGGATCGAGTTCGATAGCCCGCCGAAATTCGTGCTCCGCTCCGGCCTCGTCCCATGACCAATAGAAATCCACGAAGGCCAGCGAATTGTGAGCTTCCGCAAGCGAATCATCCAGCGCAATGGCCCGTTGCGCAGCGGCCATCGCCCGCGGATACGCCTCGTTGGCGGGCATCAGCGTATACTCGCGCAGCAGGTTGTAACAATTCGCCAGTCCCGCATATGCCGGCGCGTAATTCGGATCGCGCACAATCGCTTGTGTAAAGTTATCGACCGCCTGATTGAGATCTTGTGGAGTTCGCTTGTTCCAGTGGTACAGCCCCCGCAAATAAAGATCTTGCGCCTCGGGACTCGCCGACGGCTTCAACCCCACAGGCATCGCCGCAGCAACACTGGAAACTTTTCCGTGAAAACGCCGATAGCCGAAAAAAGTGCCCGCCAGAAGAATCACGGCCGCGGCGGCGAGTCCCAGAATAAGCAGCGTGCGCCGGGACGCCCATGCAGTGCGCGCTTCCGATCCCTGGTGAACTGAAGAAATTTCGGGCTCGACCGCCCGCCCATCCTCGGAACTAGTTAAGTCCCCTGCCGTATCCGCAGTCTTCAGCCACTCCGTTAATTCGCTGGTATACGCGTAGACCCCGCCTCGCCCTGCTCCCGGAACCCGGTGCACCGGCAGGCCGCGCTCTACTTCCCAGCGCCGCACGGTACGTTCATCGCGTTCGAAAAACGCGCCAATGGATTTCCACGAGGTCAACCGCTCGTCGGACCGCCTCTGCTCGGGTGGATTTGGATCGTTAGGCAAGGCCTTACCCCACGATGTTCGCGAGTACCGATATGGGAAGGACTGCAAAGCCAACTTGCGAATGCAAAGGGCCCGGGACCGGATGGCCTCTATCCCGATCGGATAGTAGGTCTTTACAACATTATCTATCTAGGATGGAAAATATATTAATCACCAGACAATATCACGAACCTATCGCAAAGAATACTCCTGGCCCTTTACGGAAACGCCCACCGGTAGCTGCCCCCTCTCCCCAGTCGCCTCTGCAAAACTCGAGTAATTGTTCGCTCTATGTGTGCAAAGAAGTTCCGCCAGGACCGACCTAGACTTGAATTTCCCGTGAACCGTCCCGCTTTTCTTCCGTTTTTCTTGCGCTCCGCAGGCGGACATCAACGGACACCTCCTGACATCTGCGGACGAGAATCGCCACAATCCAATTTATCGCCAATAACCGCCTTTTCAGGCCCGCAGAGTGCATCGTTTCTCCGCAACCAGTTCTGGGCACGGTGTGCCCCACGGCACGGAACCGGTACGAGAAACGAAAACGTTACAGGGAGAAAAAGCTGATGCGAACTTCAGGGATCAGGGCCCTTATCCTCGGTGCCGTACTGCTGTTGGCGACTGTCGCGCTGCTGCCGTCGCCCGCCAGCGCCACCATCTACAACTTTAACGAAGTCTATAATGTGACCGGTCAGACCTGCAGCGCCGGCGACTGCTTCTTTGCTTGGGTTCCGCCGTCAACCCTATTTCTGCATGCCGGTGACGTCGTCAATCTCGACGTAACCTTCAGCACGCCTACCTATACCGTCGGTGGCGCAACCGGCTCCAACGCCCTCTACGCCGCGTTGCTGGACACCAACTACTTCAATTCCGCGGTAGGAACCCCCTCCACCGACAGCGCCACCTCCACGGAAACCCTTCCCGGTTACACTGGCCCTGCAGGTATCAATACTTCTGCGCGCACCTTCCCGGAATCTGACTTCTACTTGGCGTATGCCAGCCTGGCCGGACCCAATAGCGGCTTCTCCGTAACCGGATTCAACGCCGTATTCGATATCAACAACACCGATCCAAATCAAATCGAATTCTTCGCCGTCGAGACCCAGCTCATCAATACGCCAACAGTGCCCGAACCCAGCACAGTTGGGCTAACAATCCTAGCGCTAGGCTTCCTCTTCGCCATGCGCAAACGCCTACCGCAACCTCTCAACCGCACCGTCTAAACCCCAGCCCCGGCGAAGCCGGCCATTCGGCGCAAGTACAACGGTTGCGGCCCGGACCTAAGCCGCAAGAACGATTCTGCTAACCCACGCTCGGATTCTTCGAGCGTGGGTTAGCATTTGCTGTTGCCGTTGGCCTTGCCTATGTAGGCGTCAGGCTTCAGCCCCGCATGACCAGGCGTTTGCGTCGTTAGCAAACACGGTCACCGGTTCTCGCAATCCACCAACCGCACCGCCAATCACAACCTGTCGCACAGCACCACCGTGTCCGGTATGGAACATACGAATTACCTGCACAGGCGTATCATCAAAAAATGAAGCGAGACCTCCCGGTTACGAATTGCACCAAGTGTGGCAGCGCCGGCCACAACATAAAGGTCGGCGGCGGTCGTTGCTGCAAAATCACCGGCGAAACGCGCTGCGACGGAATAAATGCTATCGCCAACAAACTTGATTGGGAGGAATGTGCCCACTGTCAAGCGACCGGATACTACCGCAACAAGGAATGCCCGGAGTGCAAAGGCGCCGGCTATCTCTTCGTGGGCCTGCGGGACGAAGCACCGGTCTAAGCCGCACGCCGTTTCCTCGAGTGGCCGAACAAGTCCCAGCAGGGTCCGCCTTCAGCCGCAACCAACCCACCCCACTCCACAAAACATTCCCCGCAGCTCCATCCTCGAATATTCGCGATTTGCTTCTGAACTGCCGTTCACCGTTGCCGTTTGCCGTTGCCTATGTAGGCGTCGGGCTTCAGCTCGGCATGACCAGACGTTTGCACCGTTAGCAAACGCCTAGTCACCATCCTTGTCGCTTGGGCGGGTGCCCTGCGACAAGAGAGAAAAACACCCGTGGATATTCTCCGGAGCAGATAGAATCAACGACGATCCGTGAGCTAGCCGCGATGAAGGTCGGGTAGGGAAAGCCGTGAAACCAGATCAATCAATCTACATTCAACTTGTGGACACTCAAGAGCAGCCTCTCCGGCTTGGCGGCGTCCTCGTATCCATCGAGTTCTTCACAAGCGGGAATCTTCGCTACACCTTTACTGCCGGTCGCACAGATGAAATGGGAACACTGAATCTTTCTTATCTATATTTCGAGAAGCTCAGATCCCACAACGCTAAGCTCTTCCTGATGGATTACAACACTAAACTGGAAGAATGCGATTCCGTTATTGGAATCAGCATTCCAACCAATGTTCAACTGCGGAACCAATCCGAGAATGCCACGAAGGCATTCGGCGAACCACCAGACTGGGCAAACGTGTGGCCTTCAAACGGTCAGATCGAATCAATACCACGGAAAGTCGAGCTAATCGGGCCCATAACCGAGGTGAAGCTCACTTGCAAAAGGGCGGCCGGCCACCCCAAAACCCGCAATATTCAATAACTATTTTATAATGAATAGCTTAGATGGATTCAGCACAGCGCAAAACAGCAACGGAATTACACCTGAAGTAGCAAAACTGTCGACACCCCAAATTATCCTTCAATCCGTTTTCTCGGCCCGGCTCCGGCAGGCCAGCCTATTGCGCCAAATGCTTCGCCAAAAAATTGGCCATGATCTGATTGGCCTCTTTCGATTCCGGCAAATGCGGATTGTTCCAGAACGCGTGCGGCAGCGCCTCGAACACCACCAGCTGCGCCTCGACGCCCGCGCGGTAATACGCGCGATGCAGCAAGGTCGTCCCGCTCAGCAGCAAATCGCGCCCGCTGGTGACGAACAGTGTCGGCGGAAATCCACTCTGATCCGCGTACAGAGGAGACAGGACCGGATCTTTCAGCGGCGTCGCCGCCGCGTAGGAGCTACTCTCGTGTTCGTCGCGTCTTCGGCGGATCGAGATGCCCGGAGAATCCGTTCAGCGCAAACAGCGCGATCGAATCTCCCGTTTCACTGAAGTCCCCCATGCCAGAAAAAATTCCCGTCACTGCCGGCATCGGCAATCCCAGCTGTTTCAGCTTGGACGTAACTTCCGCCGTCAAGATCGCGCCCGCGGACGTTCCGTAAATTCCGATGTGCGACGCCTTGTACGTCTTCAACAATTCTTTGAACACCGCCACCGCATCGTCGAGGCCCGCGGGAAAAGGATGCTCCGGCGCCAGCCGATACAAAACCGCAATCACTTTGATCCCAGACAAATTCGCGATGGGAATTGTTTCCGACAGCGATCCCGAGTCCGAATCGAATCCCCCGCCGTGCAAATTAATCAGCACGCGGTCCGCTTTTTCTGGAGCAATCGTCAGCGGCGTAATCACCCGCACTGGCACTCCGGCAATCGTGTCCGTACCTACATTCACCGGATACATTCTCTTGGACTCTTCGCCAACTCCCGCTTGCCAGTGATCCGTTCCAATCCGCCGCTGCTCCAGCGTCGTCGGCACCTCCGCATCGGGCTCCTCACGCGCCAGCATTCGTTGCGCTTCCGGACTAATCGTCGTCGGCACCGGAACAATCCGCGTCACGTACGCAGTTCCATCCGGACCAATCCTGCTCGAATCCCTAAATTGTGTTTCGTCCACTTTCTTCTCTCCCGCCGCGGACTGCGCGCTTCCCTGCACCGCAAACAACAAACACGCCGCAACCCCACACGCCGCAACTCCCCACATCAGCAGTCGCCGAGCGTGTCCATTCATTTGCCGTCCTCCAGCCTTGTCTCGTTATTCCCGGTCAGCGTCGTCCAGATCCACTTCCAACTTCCCTTTGGTGCGCTTAGCCATCAGGTACGAACGAATAAATGGATCGAGATCGCCGTCCAGAACCCGGTCGACGTCGCCAACTTCAAATTTGGTCCGGTGATCCTTGATCAGGCGATACGGCTGCATCACGTACGACCGGATTTGGCTGCCAAAAGAAATTTCCAGCTTGGTTTCGTCGAGCTTGTCGGTGTGCGCCTGGCGCTTCTTGATTTCTTCGTCGTACAGCCGCGAACGCAACATTTTCATGGCCATTTCGCGATTCTTGCCCTGGCTCCGCTGGGCCTGGCACCCCACCACGATATTCGTCGGCAAGTGGGTGATGCGCACCGCGGTTTCTACTTTGTTGACGTTCTGTCCGCCCTTGCCGCCGGCGCGAAACGTATCGATGCGCAAATCTTCCGGACGAATATTGATTTCGATGCGATCGTCGATTTCCGGAATCACAAATACCGACGCGAACGAAGTGTGCCGCCGGGCCGCCTGATCGAATGGAGAAATTCGCACCAGCCGATGCACTCCGGTTTCTCCCGCCAGCAATCCGTAAGCGTTCTCTCCGGCAAACTGGATTGTGGCGTTTTTGATTCCCGCTTCTTCGCCCGGAGTTTCGTCCAGCACTTCCGCTTTCATGTTCTTGCGCTCCGCCCAGCGCAGATACATGCGCAGCAGAATCGACGCCCAGTCCTGCGACTCGGTTCCGCCGGCGCCCGGGCTTGATGGTCATGATGGCGTTAAGGTGATCAGTTTCGCCGGAGAGCAGCGTTTTGGTTTCGAGTTCGCCGATGTACGTTTCCGCGGAGTCGAGTTCGCGAGACAAATCTTTCAGCAGCTCGTTGCGCTGCTCGGCGTTGGTTTCTTCCTTCGCCAGATTGATATAGGTCTCGATGTCTTCGGAAAAAGAGGTCAGCTTTTCGTCCGCGGAGATTTGATCCTCGGCGCGCTTGCGGTCGCGCAGAACAGCTTGCGCCTCTTCCTGATTGCTCCAGAAATTGGGATCCGCGGCGCGGGCTTCCAGACCTTTCAGCCTTTCGCGATATTGCGGAGCGTCAAAGATAACTCCGGACGAGAGAGATGCGGGGTTTCAGTCCTTCGAGGCGATACTGTAGATCTTCGAGAATCATGTGAGGTGACGCTGCTCCTTAATTTTTTGCAAAGATCAAAATGCTGGACGGTCAACGAATCTCAGCGCTTTAACAAAAAGCAGATCCCTCGCTGCGCTCGGGATGACAGATTTTCTAACTGCTCACGATTGCGTGAGGTCTTCAAAAGCGGTGGCCATCGGCGGTTCGAGAACCACTACCGGCGTTTCCACGATGGGAATCGAAATATTCTCGCCCGCGCCGCCTTTGCTCACCAGAGTCCAGAGGAAAAGCATAACGGAAATGGCCACGCACAGCCAAGCGAACCAATCGCCGTAGCGCGTGTAGATAGTTTTGTCGCTGCGAAAATCGTAGGGCAGATTCGCAGCAGCGCGCACGTCCGGCGGCAAGGGTCGATAAATCCGGCCGTACGGATCGATCGACGCAGTGTAGCCATTGTTGGTGCTGCGAATAATCCAGCGGCGATTTTCCGCAGCCCGCACGCGGACCATCCGCAGATGTTGCTCTGCAGCGGCCGATCGCCCAAACCAGCCATCGTTGGAAATGTTGACGAACAACTGCGCGCCATCGTTGGCGAAGGTCCGAATTTCTCCGGGGAAAATCGCCTCGTAACAAATGAAGGTAGCAAATGTTCCTCCGCCCGGAAGCGCGCCAACCGAATAGCGCGTGCCTTTGCGAAAACCGCCTACTTCGCTGGAAACGTTGGCGACCACTTGATGAATTAGCGGAAAAGGTTCGTACTCGCCGAACGGAACCAAATGGATTTTGTCGTAGGTGTACACCCGCTGGCCTTGTTTATCGAGCAGCACCGCGCTGTTGTAAACGACTTGTCCACCGCTCGGTTTTCCATCCGCCGTGGGCGCCTTGCGAAATTCCACCACGCCGACCAGAAAAGGGTGGTCGAGACGAATAGCCATGGAAGAAGCCAGCCGGGCAAATTCGCTCTCTTCCACGGAGAATGGCGCCGGGGCTTCCGGCCACACCAGCAGATCGGTATTCGCGCCATCGGGCGAGAGGCTCAACTCTTCGACTTCGCGCATCTGTTTGGCGTTCTGCAGAAACCAGTTACCTTCGGAGGAATTAGTTTCCGGAAAATTCAGCTGAACCGAACGTGCCAGATGATTGGCCTGCGCAGCAGGAACCAGCCGCGGCGAAATCAGATAAATCGCGAACAACCCTACCGTGGCGGCGGTGAGGATCAGCACCCGATTCACCGGCCGAGGAGTTTTCGCGACGTCGGTCCAGGCCACCAGCGCATTGAAACCGGCGACGAAAAAAGAGAGACCGTAGATTCCGGTAACGCTGGTGATTTGCAGCAGTCCGAGATTCGCTGAAGCGGGATAGCCGAGTGAGTTCCAGGGAAATCCGATGTCCGGCATTTTCCCGTGCAGAAATTCCGCCGCGACAAAAATAAATGGCGCGCCCAACAGCGCGACTTCGATGTTGCGGCGCGACAAGCGATTCACCAGCCAGGCGAACACCCCGGCGCAGAATCCCCACAGCGACGCGACCATGAACAGCAAACCCCAGCTGGCGAAGCGCGGAACGTCGCCGTGCAGAAACAGCACCCCGGCGATCCAGGATTCCGAAGTGATGGCAAAAATCACGGCATGCAGAAAACCGCAGGCAAACGCGATGCGCGGCCGGGCGCCAAACAAAATGACCAACAAGATGCCAACGCAAATATAGGAATAAACTGCGAGATAAAATCCGGTGAACGAAAAAGAGAGGGCCGCGCCACTCACGGCGGCGACAACCAAGCGAAACGCCGTGGGAGTTATGGCACTAGAATGCGGGCGGAGATAAGCGTTCCAACGGCCCGGGGCCATCAGTGTTTCACAATTGCTTTGAAGCCTGCAGCGTCGAGACCTTTCTTGGCAGCGTCGGCGGCTTTTTGGTCCGTGAAGGGACCGACTTGCACGCGATAAAATTTATCGCCTTGCGGCGGCAAAACGAAAGCTTGGAATTTTCGCTTCCGCAAATTGTTTGCGAGATCGAGAGCGTCGGCTTCGCTTTTCAGCGCAGCCACTTGCAGCGTGTAGCTTCCAACGGGCACCACAGGCGTCGACGCGGGTGCGAGGATGGGCTTGTTTCGCGAAGCCGTGACCGCCGCGGTATTTTTTACGACGGCGGGAGCAGGGTGCGCCGGCTGCATCACATTTTTCGGAACATTTGCGGGCGCTGTTTTCGCGGGCGCAACATTCGTCGGCGCTATATTCTTTGCGGTGTCGGTGCGTGGCGTCGCAGGTGTTCCGCTCTCGTGAGTTACCCAGGGAATGCTGTCGTGCGAATTTGTTTCAGTCGGTGGCGGCTCGTCGGCATCCGGCGTGACTCCGCCAGTGGGATGTTTGCCCACCAAGGGTCGCGGCGTTATCGATGAGTCGAGGAAACCGCCTTTCGGCTTGGTTCCCGCTTGCACGTCGGTTTGGCTCTGGCCCATCTTGAAGCCCAGCGAGAAAAACAGCGCCGAAAATAAAAGGATGATGACGAACAAGCCGATCACGTGCTTGCCTTCAAGCACACGATCCCCAGCTCCGGATTTTCTGCGCGCAGCCATACTTATTTTTGTGGCGCCCCCAGCGATTTAGTCCACTGGTTAATGATATCGATAGGCAGCGGAAACACAATCGTTGTGTTCTTCTCGACACCTATCTCGGTTAACGTCTGGAGGTAGCGGAGTTGGATGGCGGTGGGCTGAGTTTCCAACACTTTGGCGGCGTCAGCCAGTTTTTGCGAGGCTTCGAACTCGCCCTCGGCGTGAATGATCTTGGCGCGGCGTTCGCGCTCGGCTTCGGCCTGGCGGGCGATGGCACGCTGCATTTGTTCGGGGATGTCGACTTGTTTTACTTCTACCTTGCTGACTTTGACGCCCCAGGGCTCGGTATCTTGATCGAGAATCACCTGTAGCTTGGCGTTTACTTTGTCGCGCTGGGAGAGAATTTCGTCCAATTCGAATTGGCCGACTACGCTGCGGATGGTGGTCTGCGCTAACTGTGATACGGCGTAGGAATAATTTTGCACTTGGGAGAGGGCCATGTTGGCGTCGACTACGCGGAAGTAGCAGACCGCGTTTACTTTTACGCTGACGTTGTCGCGGGTGATGATGTCTTGCGGAGGAACGTCCAGGGTTTCGATGCGGAGGGGGATGCGGTAGAGAGTTTCGATGGGCCAGAAAACCAAATTCAAGCCTGCGCCTTTGGCCACCGGCAAGAGGCGGCCGAGGCGCAGGACTACGCCGCGTTCCCATTCTTTGATGATGTAGAGGGAGTTCCAGAACCAGATGAGGAAGATGAAGACGATGATGATGATTCCTACGAATCCGATTTCCATTTTTGTGCTCCTGATGATGCTGTTGCGAAGATGCTCCGGGCCGAATTAGGCCGGACTAAACGTCCGGCGCCTACAAAACCGGTGTTGCTTCGGCGAAAATCGTGCTCGTGCTGGCGAAGAGCGCCGGGACTAAAGCCCGGCCGCTACAACTGCAAAAGCAACAGCAAAGAACCACCAACGTTGGTGCTTCGGCGAAAATCGCGTCAGTGCTAAAAAAGGCGACCGCCTCAGAAGGCGGCCGCTACAACGGCAAAATCAAAAGCTCAACTGCTTTTTACTGGTTCTACGAAGAGTTGCAGGCCTTCGATTCGTAGGACCTTTACGGGGCTTCCTGGCGCCACTGGTTCCTTGCTGATGGCGCGCCAGAGTTCGCCGTGGATGCGGATGATGCCTTCAGCTCCTGCGGGCAGCGGCTCTACTACGATTCCCTGCTCGCCGAGCAGTTCTTCTTTGCCGGTGGCGGGCTTCCAACGGCGCGAACGCAACACCAGGCGCATCAGGAAAACAGCAATAAGCGCAAACGGCAATGTTACGGCCAGGGCTACGAAAAAGCTTACGCCGAAACCGGTCAGGGGGGAGCGTATCAGGAACATGGCGCCGAGCAACATGGAAACTATTCCGCCGGCGACCAGGACGCCGTGGCTGGTGTATTTGGCTTCCATGATGAAGAAGGCTAGGGCCAAGAGAATCAGGAAAACGCCGGCTAAATTTACTGGAAGGAAGTGCATGGCGTAGAGCGCCAGGACCAGGGAGATTCCGCCGATTACGCCGGGGGCGATTACGCCCGGATGGGTGAATTCGGTGTACAGGCCGAGGACTCCGACGATCAATAACACAAAGAAAATATCCGGCTCGACGATGCGGGCCAGAAATTTCTGGCGGCTGGAGAGTTCGAAAGAGGTTTGCGTGGGATTGTGCAGCGCGAGCGTTACTTTACTGCCGTCGAAGCGGGTAATGGTGCGGCCGTCCAGCTTGGCGAGCAGGTCGTCTACGTTGTTGGCGATCAGATCGATCATCTTGGCGTCCAACGCTTCTTTTTCGGTGAAGGATTTGGCGTCGGAGATGGCGGTCTCGGCGAGGACGGGATTGCGGCCGCGCTTTTCTGTGAAGCTGCGCAGAAAGGCCATGGCGTCTTGATTGATTTTCTTGCGGAAAACGTCATCGATTTGAGTTGGCAGGCCGCCGATCACCATGATCGGAGAGGCGGCACCGGTGTGCGTGCCGGGAGCCATGGCGGCGACGTCCGCGGAGAGCAAAATGTAAAAGCCGGCGCTGGCGCCGCGTGCGCCATTGGGTGTTACGTAGACGGCGACCGGAACGGGCGAAGCTAGAATGTGCTGGACGATCTCTTTCATCGAGTCGCTTAAGCCGCCGGGAGTGTCCATGGTGATTACGACTAGCGCGGCGTGGCGTTGCGCGGCGTCGGTTAGGCCTTCGTCGAGATAGGTGGCGAGGATGGGTTCTACGTCGCCGTCGATGTGCAGGATGGAGACCAACGGGCTTGCGGGAGTTGTCTGGTCTGCCGAGGCTTGCACCGAACGTAAATGAAAACTGGCGAGCAACAAGATCGCGGTGAAGATTCCGCCGAGCAATGCCGCGGCACGGATGCGGCTTCCGTTTGTGGCGAAACGAGAAAGTGTGTTCGAGGCTGAAGAAAGTAGATCCCTCCCTGCGGTCGGGATGACAATTTTTTGCTGAGTTTTCATTGCGCACCTCCGTTGGGGTGGGCGTCGGCTGCGTTGGGGCTGGACAGCCGGTCGAGCAATTCTTTGGCCTCGGTGTAATTAGGGGCGAGCTTCAGGGCGCGCTGCACTTCGGTGCGGGCCAGCGCGGTTTTTTTCTGCTCCAGATAAATGCGGGCCAAGGCCACGCGGACCACGGCGTTATCGCGCGATTGCAAAGCGGCCTGCAGTTGCAACACCGCTTCATCGAGCTTGCCCTGCCGGCGAGCGATATCGGCCAAACCGCGATGCGCGGAAGCGTTACTGCCATCGATGGCCAGCGCCGCATTGAAATCGCTCTTCGCCGCATCTACGTGCCCGGCAGAAAGTTCCTGCCGCGCGCGGCGGATCAAACCTTCCGCGGAATCCGTGGCGGGGGCGGAAGAGGCAAGCATGGCGGGCTCGGCGGGCTTAATTTCCTGGCGCAGCGACGTGGTGTCCAGTTCGGTTTTGATCCGGGCCATGTGCGTGAGCGTGTCGCTCTTGGCGTCGAGATGCAGCGCCGGCAATCCGCTGGGTCCAAACATTTCGACTGCGGATACCCGTTCCTGTTCGGCTTCCGGCTGGCGGCCGGCTTTATCCAGCGCGAAAATCAGGAGCGCGCGGTCTTCGGGATTGTCCGGTTCGCGTTCGGTAGCTTCGCGAAAATATCCCGCGGCGTTGGCGGCGTCGTTGGCCTGCAGCGCGAGTAAGCCCAGGTTGACCGGATAATCGTCTTCGTCGGGATCGAGATCGGCGGCGCGCTGCAAATCGGTCTGCGCGCCGGTGACGTCCCCGAGACGAGCCTTGGCCAAGGCTAAATTATTCAGAATTTCCGGGAGGTCTCCGCCGGCCACTACGCTGCTACTGCGATCGGCGGCGCCACTTTCGCGCAAGGATTCGCGCAGTGAAGTGAAAACTTCTTCGGCGCGATCCGGCTGGCTCAAAAGCAAGCGGCAGACGCCGGTGGCGAACACCGCTTCCGCGTAACGATCGTGCTGTTTGGGAATGCGGGCATACCAGGGCAAAGCCGAATTGCAATCGCGGCGGGAAAAATAAACTTCGCCGAGCCAGAAATCCGGTTCGGGCCAATCTGGCTCGAGGCGAGCGGCTTCTTTCAGTTCGCGGAGACGCACCTCGTCTTCGTTGGCCAGCAGGCCGCGCACGTAGTGTTCGAAGGCATCGAGGCGCAGAGGCCGCTGCTTTTTGGCAAATTCGGTCAGGCTGAAAGGGTACGAGCGATTGTTCGAAGAAAGGGTGCGCCAGGCCAGCTTGGTCTGCAGATCCATCAGCGAATCGAGCGGTCCAGATTCGCGAATTACCGGCAGAAGCGAGGGCGGGTTGACCCGCAGGATGCGCGATTCCACGGTCAACGTGGTGCCGTCAGAGGTGAAGCTGCCGAACAGAACGTAGTCGACGTCCAGATCTTCCGCGATGCGCAGCATGGTGGCGCGACTCAGTTTGGCGCCGGGCGGTAATCCGTAGCGGTCGAGTTCGTTGATGCGGCCGGAATGCGAGTAGACGGATTCGCCCGCGGCCGAAAGGCGGAGAATGGTGAGTTCTTCGAGGCCTTCGCCGAGCCAGTCCAGGCGCGAGGAAGCTCCGGCATTTTCAAAAGGAAAGACCAGATAGATTTGGCTGCCGATGGCAGGAGCGGCGCGGTGCGTGGCGGATTGCTGCGCGCAGAGCGTTCCAGGGTGCAGGAGTGCGACCGCCGCGACTGCGAGTATGAATCTCTGAATGAACACATGGGAACCCATGCAGATTGCATTGTAACAGAGGACGCAGTGACGCATGGGGTTGTCGTTCCACGTCTAGACAGGAGCGAGCTGCAAGTAGACAAAAGCGGGCCGACCCGAAAAGCGGCCCGATCTGTTGCGCCGGAAAATTACGAGTTAGTGCTGCGGGTCCAGCGCGGCGTTGCGGAAGTGCACCGTGCCGTCGGTGGGCTTGGGAGCCAGCGCATCTTGGACTTCAGGATTTTTCAGCAGCGCCGCGAAGACCGGGTCCGCTTTGGCCGCGTCCAGGGCGGTAAAGCCTTCGTCTTTGGCTTTGCGGAGATAAATGATGCAGCGCTCGATGTTGCCGGCTTCCGCAAAAGACTTGGCCAGCAGGAAATAGAAGCGGCCGCGATCGTCCACGGAACGATCCTGCAGTACCGAGCCGGTTCGCGAACCGTTTTGCTCGAAGTAGTGCGGATCGATGGCTAGCGCCTGGCGGAAGGAGGCCAGCGACTGGTCGTATTTTCTATCTTCAAAATAGGCATAGGCCAGATTGCTGTACAGCACCGGCATATCTTTGCGGATGTTGATGGCCTTCTGGTAGGCGCGAATGGCTTTGCCGTAACGTTTGCGCTGATACCAGATGGTGCCGATATTATTTTCGGCGTCGGCGTACAGCGGATCCACCTTGACGGCGCGCTCGTAACACTTGATGGCCATGGTCAGCGCGGCCTGTTGGTGCAGCGAAATGCCCAGTTTGTTCAGGTATACGGCGTTTTGCGGGTTGGCGTCGGAAAGGCGCTTGAAGACGATCGCAGCTTCGCGATAGTCCTTGCGGACCATATATAGGTCGCCCAGCTGATCGTCGGTAAGTTCAGGACGAACGGTGATTACCGAAGGATCGGTAACCGGCGGCAACTGCGGCTGCCCTTGCGCGAGCGGAGCGGATAGGCGCGGCTCCGCGACCCCTATCGGCAGCCCTCCCGGCACCGCTACACTGTCCCCGACACTGTCGGAGAATGTTTGCGCGGAGGATGATATAGCGAAAGTAACTAGGAGCAAGCTGGCAGGAAAGACTGCTGAAAGTCGGCTCATGGCTGACCTCTTAGTCCGGGTTCGGTTTGGCCTTGTCCGGATCCTTCTTCTTGCCCCCAAAGATACCAAAAATCTTCTTCAAAGGATTGTTTTTCTTTTCGCCGGGGGTGGCTGAGGGGTCACCGGACTGGGTAGCCGCCGGACCACCTATATCGCTGGAGGCTACCGGCTGGCCGTCCGGGCTGGTGGCCGGAGATTTTGGCTGGCCGCCCCCTCCGAAGATGTGGGAGAGCCAGTTGCCGTTGGTGCTGGCGGCTTTGTTACCGCCATGAAGTTCGCAGAATTGGGTGGGTGCCGAACCGGCCACGTACACTTCGTCGCGCGTGGTGGGGCAACTGGGGGTGGCCAATTGCAGGGATTCCGAATCGATCAGCACGGATTGCACGCCCTCGGGCATGGTGAAGTCTTTGACGTCTTTGTAGGCCGGGAGCGCGGTGGCGCGGAGCATGAAATCCGCCCAGATGGGAGCGTCCGCGGCGCCGCCGGTGAGGCCGAGGTCGCGATTGTCGTCGAAGCCGACCCAGATTACGCAGACGAGGTTGGAGGTAAAGCCGGCGAACCAGCCGTCGCGAGAAGTGCCGGTCTTTCCAGCGGCAGGAAGCGTGAAGCCTTTGGCGCGAACGGCCGCGCCTGTTCCTTTGTTCAGGACGTCCTTCATGACGCTGTCGACCAGGAAGGCTACGCGCGGGTCAAGGACGGCTTTGGTTTGCGGAGTGAATTGTTCGAGGGTGCTGCCGTCGGCGCGCATAACGCGGTGGATGAATTCGGGCTCGGCGCGGGTGCCCATGGTGGCGAAGGCGGTGTAGCCGGCGGCGACGTCTACCGGGGTCATTTCGTAAGCGCCGAGAGCTACCGCGGGAGTGGGTTGGATGTTAGCGCCGAGGCCCATTTGGCGGGCGATTTGTACTACGCGGCCGTAGCCGATAAGTTCGGCAACTTTTACGGTGGCGACGTTTAGAGAATTCGTGAGGGCTTCGCGGACGGTTACGTGGCCCATGAATTTTTCGCCGTAATTGTTGGGCGTGTATTCTTTGCCGTCGAATTCGAAAGTGGTGGGCTCGTCATCGATGGTGGTAGCTGGCGTGATGATCGGTTGCACGTTGCCAACGGCGTTGGCGAAAGCTGCGGCGTAGACGAACGGCTTGAAGACCGAGCCGGGCTGGCGATGGGCGAGGGCATGGTTGAGCTGGCTCTGGCCGTAGTCGCGGCCACCGATGACCGCTTTGATTTCGCCGGTGCGCGGATCGAGAGCTACCAAGGCTACTTGAGCTTGCGGGATTGGTTCGTTAGTGCCCTTCTTGGCTTGTTCTTTTTTCCACTTGTCGTATTTTTTGGCCAGCAATTTGTCGACGTTGGCCATGCCGGCTTCTACCGCTGCTCCGGCGGCACGTTGCAGGGCCGGATCCAGTGTGGTGTATACGCGGAAATTTTCGGTGGTCAGTTCGTTCTCGGAGTATTTGTCCAGCAGATGGTCTTTGACCATGTCGACAAAGTACGGCGCTTCGCTGCCGGAGACTGAGGCGCGGACCAGACGGAGCGGGGCGCGCTTGGCGTCTTGCACGTCGGCCTCGGTGATGTACTTGTTGTCCAGCATCTGGGTGATTACGCGGTCGCGGGCTTGCGCGCCGCGCTCCGGATGGCGGTCAGCGGAGGAATAGTAATTTGGCGCGCGAATGATTCCGGCCAAATACGCGCATTCCCCGAGGGCAAGCTGGCGCATGTCTTTTCCGAAGTATGCGACGCTGGCTTCGGAAAAGCCGCGAATGCCGAAGCTGCCGCGATTGCCGAGATAGACTTCGTTAGCGTACAGCTCGAAGATTTGCTGTTTGTTGAAGCGCTGCTCTAGCTCGAAAGAGACCATGGCTTCGGCGAGTTTGCGGCGCCAGGTGCGTTCGTTAGAAAAGAAAAACGTGCGGGCGACCTGCATGGTGATGGTGCTGGCGCCTTGGTAGTGGTTACTGCTGTGGCGAATGTCCGCCCAGGCCGCGCCGAAAATGCGGATGAAGTCGAAGCCGCCGTGCTCGAAGAAGCGTTTGTCCTCGGCGGAGAGAATGGCGTGGACGAGAGTGGGAGGGAGATCGTCGTAGCGGACTGGGCGGCGCTTTTCGCGGGCGCTGTCGAAAAGATTGGTGATTAATTCTGGCTCGATTTGCGCGGAGCCCATGTCCGCGCCACCGCCGAGCGGGCGGATGGAGCGAATATTCTTGCCGCCGAACGTGACTGCCAGAGCGTTGGTGCCGCCGAAGTAAGAAAGTTTCGAGGGGCGAATGTCGATGGTGTTGCCTTCCACGGTGAATTGGCCGAGGGCGTTGTCATCTTGTTCCGGGCGGTAGCCGACGCGGATCAGGTAGGTGGTCAGGGCTTCGACGCTGCCTGGCTGGCCGGTGGTCAGCTCTTCCGGAGCGGAAAAGATTTGCGTGGTGTTTTGCAGTACGTGGCCGGAAAGGCGGGCGGTGATGGCGCGGGAATATTTGACGTAGTAATAGGTGAAGACCCCGGCGGCGGTGAGCACGCCGGCCAGGACGATAGCCAGGAGCGTGAGCCCGAACACCGAAGTAAAGAAACTTTTTTGCAGACGAATGCGCAAACTTTGCTCCCTCAGCGTGAACTTCTATTGTCTCGTAACCATCGGCACTAAGAAAGGTGCACTTAGTTGGATGCCGAAATAAAGCATGGCGTGCGCTGGGAAAAACGAGTTGGGAGTGACAGCCAATAGACTAAAAAACGGACTTGTTGGCGCTGCTGGGCGAAAAATGCATTTCGGTCTGGTACACCACCAGGTCCACGGGCACGGTGTAGTCGACATTGATGGTGACCAGTTGGTTGGTGCTGGTGACTTTGATGTCTTCTTTTTTGGCTGGAATGTCTAAATCTTGAATTACTTTGAAAATGGCGTCGCGGACTTGCTCTTCATTTTGCCGGGTAACTACGGAAAAGCGCGCGGTTTCCTGCATTTTGTCGGCGAGCTGATATTCGGCCACGTACGCGGGAATAGTTTTGAAACCGATAAAGATCATCGAAGCGAAAAAGAGCAGGAATAAGATGGTTTTGGCTTTGCCTTCGCCGCGTTCCTGGCGGGCGCAGGTCGTGCTTCGCGTTTTAGCGTGAGTTGTCGCGCGAGTCGTCGCGTGGTGCGGCTGGAGCGTCGTTTTGACGGCGACTTGGCGGCCGTGGCGTTCGCGCCGGCTTAAAAAGAACCCAGAAAGAAACAAGAGCGTCTCCAAACCGTTTCAAAACGGCAATTTTGCGGCTGATTTACGTTAGCATCCGCGGAACCCACTGTCGATAAGCAGGCGCGGAGGGTGTTGCGTGAATGCAACCACCCGGCAATTGGGACAGGGGCCCGGAAACTGCGGTTCCGGGCGTTGGTTGAGGTGATTTTGCTAGTAGGCGCGAGCGAAGATGGCGCGCTCGGCGGAGGGCTTGGCGCACGCGACGCAGTTCCCTGCTACGCCTTCCTGCTCGAGGGGGATGCAGCGCATGGTGGCGCGGGTCTCTTCTTTGATTTTGGCTTCGCAGTCGCCGCTGCCGCACCAGGAGGCCAGGGCAAAACCGGTTTCGACGGCGCGCTTTAAGTCCTCGATCGTTTGCGTTTCGTGGGTGTTGCTTTTGCGGAAGCTCAGCGCTTTGTCCAGCATGGCTTGCTGAATTTCCGCTAGCAGACGCTCGATCGTGGCTGGTAGATCGGCAAGAGGGGCGCTGACTTTGCCTTCTCTGCCCGGCTTGTCGCGGCGGGCCAGTACGGCGGCTTGCTTGGCAACATCCTTGGGGCCGAGCTCCACGCGGACCGGCACGCCGCGCATTTCCCAATCGTTAAATTTCCAACCGGCGCTTTGCCCTTCACGTTCATCGAGTTTCACGCGGATATTGGCTTTGACGAGTTCGGCGTTGAGTTTGCGCGCGGCATCCAGGACGCCCGCTTTTTCTTCGTCGGTTTTGTAGATCGGCACGATCACTACCTGGATGGGCGCCATCTTGGGAGGCATGATGAGGCCCTGGTCGTCACCGTGGACCATGATGATCGCGCCGATGAAGCGCGTGGAGAGTCCCCAGGAGGTGGTCCAGCAATGTTGCAGCTGGCCGTTTTGATCCAGGTAGCGGACTTCGAAGGCTTGCGCGAAATTTTGCCCAAGGAAGTGCGAGGTGCCGGCCTGCAGCGCTTTGCCATCGCCCATCATGGCTTCGATGGAAAAGGTGGTGTCGGCGCCAGCGAATTTTTCGGCGTCGGATTTTTTGCCGGGAATTACCGGGATGGCCGCATCGTTCACGGCGAAGTCGGTGTAGATGTCCAGCATCTGGCGGGTTTCAAATTCGGCTTCTTCGCGGGTGGCATGCGCGGTGTGGCCTTCCTGCCAGTAAAATTCCAGGGTGCGCAGAAATAATTTGGTGCGCAATTCCCAGCGCACTACGCTATTCCATTGGTTCATCAGCACCGGCAAGTCGCGATAGGACTGAATCCACTTGGACCACATGTGGCCGATGATCGTTTCGGAAGTCGGGCGAATCACCAGTGGTTCGGCAAATTCTTCGCCGCCGCCAATGGTTACTACCGCCAGTTCGGGTGAAAATCCCTCCACGTGATGCTTTTCTTTATCGATAAAGCTGCGCGGAATCAGCATGGGAAACGCCACGTTTTGGTGTCCGGTAGCTTTGAAACGGCGATCCAGCGCCGCGGTAATATTTTCCCAAAGGGCCCAACCATAGGGTCGAACGACCATGCAGCCGCGCACCGGCGCGTAGTCCGCCAACTGGGCTTTCAGCACCAGTTGGTTGTACCACTCCGAAAAATCCTGCGCGCGAGTCGGAAGTTTCTCTTCAGCCATGCTGCGGTTGCCTCATTCCCCAGTTAAAGTACGGATAGAAAAATTGCGGTGCTGCAAACACAAAAGCGTAACGGAGGCGTCAGAGTGTGTCAATCAAGGTGGCCGAAGTGAGGGATGCGGGCCTCTCGATCCGAAATCTCTCGATCCACCTCAGCCTCTGAAAATCTCGACTTTTGCGGCGCGGCAAGCCTTCTGCAATTTGTTGTCTAGCGTGGCCAGGGGCGCTCCCTGACGAATCGCTAGATCCAGATAGGCCGCGTCGTAAGCGGAAAGCTCGTACTTGTGCGCCAGCGGCAGGACATTTCGCACGGAATCGCGCACCGATTGTGACAGCTCGGCAATGTTCAGCTCGGCGAGCAATTCCAGAAACCGCTGCACCTGGTGTGGCTTGAGGCGTCCCCGCCGTTCTGCGACCAACACGACATTTGCGATTTCCAGCGACCAGATCGCCGGAACCACCAAGGTCTCGGTCCGAAGCGCGGAAAAGATGCTGTCGGAGACCGCGTTGGCCTCGTCGGGGAAGCACCACGCTAAGGCCGTCGAAGCGTCAAGGACAACGGAGCTCAATAGCGTCGACCTTCATCAATCATGTCGCGAATACTCATGGAGGGATCCGGCTTGATCGTCTTACGCAGTTCGCGAAAACCCGCCAAGATCTCGTCGTGGGTCAGTTTGCGCTTGGTCTCTGTCACCGGTACCAGCATTGCGGTTGGTACACCGTGACGGGTAATGGTGATCTTCTCGCCTTGCTCCACGCGGTCCAGCAATTCGGAAAGATGGGTTTTGGCTTCAAAGGCGCCGATCGAGTTCATGAAGGCCTCCAATACAACTAGTTCCAACCAGTTGTATTATACCCGACTCGAAATCTAAAACCAGTCGGAACGGTAGGCGATCCACCAGGCGAGCATGCCTACGGGGATGGTGGCGCCGAGGGCCCACCAGAACGGCAGGACCAGGTCGGCGATGATGCCGAGGGCGGTGAAGGTCAGCCAGAAGACTTTGCGCTGCATGGGGCAATTGTAACCAACTTCCCCGACGGGTTACGGTCGCCGATCGGCGGATTGCGTTTGCTGGCACTGTCCAAACGGACGGTGCGTTCTACAGGATTGGGGCAGGACACTTCTTCCGGGCCTGAGTGCAGTTACGCGGCGCGTCCAATACAACTAGATTTGCGCCTTACAGATTTCTAATTCGCCGCTGCGGCATCACTCCCGTTGCCGCCGGGCTGCAGATGTCCTGAGGGATTCATCCATGAAGTTACAAACCTGCACGAAGATTCAGATAACCACTTTGCCGAAAGCTGAAGTTGTCGCCTCCGCGTCGAGCCAGCTTGGACGCTCGCAGATGCTGGCGTTCGCGGTCGCCGCGGCGCTGCTACTGGCGATGGCGCAGATCGCCCTCGCAAATAAAAAATCTACTTCGCTGCCCGACGCGGTTTTCTCTGCGAAAACAATTTATATCGATAACCAGGCCAACGACGCAGGCTTGCAGAATTCGGCGTACATGGCGCTGGGCAAGTGGGGCCACTTTCAAGTGGTCGATTCCGCGGACAAGGCGGATGTGGTGCTGCGCTTGACGGGGAGCTCCGTCGTGAAGTCCGTGCCGAGCGATACGCGGCCGGACATGAGTTTGAAGCCATCGCCGAGCGCGGCCGGAAACAGCCAATCCTTATTGCCCAACGGGGCGGAGGCTGCACCGGATGGCTATACGCGATTGACGCTGCTGGACGCCAAGAGCGGCGGGGCGTTGTGGTCGGATTTGAGCAAGACGAGCCGCGCGGACGCGGCGTTGCATATGCTGGATAGTTTGCGCGAAGCTTACGCGCAAGGTCTCAAAGAACGCGGCAAGTAATTTCGCGAACATTTATCGCATTCGTTTAGACGCGTTCAGATTCCCATAGTTCCGGGCACCAACATTTTCCACGCTAGAAGATGCCTCAGAAGCAGAACAAGTCCGCGGCACTCTGCGGCTGATTTTAATCATCCCGCTGGTCACTTTCCCGGCCAGATAAAAACGTTGCCAAGAGCCTCTTTGCGGCCTACGATGCGCTTGCGCGCGGCGGTTAGCGCGGACTGGTGCAGCTAAATTCACTTGCGAGGTGAATCCTATGCATTTCCAGGACGTAAATTTGGTCGCAGTACTGGTGTGCGGCGTGATGACCATGGTGGTCGGCTTTTTGTGGTATTCGCCGGCGCTGTTTGCCAAGCCGTGGGTTAAAGAGATGGGCTACGACATGAATGACAAGGCGGCGATGGACAAGATGAAGAAGTCGGCTGGGTCCGGCGTACGGGGCGTCTTTCGTGGGAAGCCTGGTCACAGCGCTGGTGCTGGGGAAAATTTTGAACGCGCTGAGCCGGCACGGAGCTTTGAGCTTTACGCCTGTGGCCGCGGCGCAGCCGTGGATTTACGGAGTGAAAGTGGCGTTCTTCGTGTGGCTGGGATTCGTCGCGACGGTGCAATTGACGAGCGTATTGTTCGCGAATCAAAGCGGGAAGCTATTTGCGATTAACACTGGGTATCAATTGGTGTGCTATGTGGCCATGGGAGCGATCCTGGCGGTGTGGAAATAAGCGCGGTGCTCGCTGGCTCGAGTGAGCGAAGGTAGTTTCAGCCCCGACGACGGCTGCGGCGTAGTTCAAGAATCAGATAGACCACCACGATGATATTGATGAACAAGAACGCAATTTTGAGTGGAGAGTAGTGCTGCACGAGCTCGTAGACTTCCAGGGGAATCAACGAACTGGTGGAGATGACGGTGACGTACTCCGCCCAGCGCTGGCGTAAAGCCAAGCCGGTGCCTTCAATCAGAAACAGCGTCGCATAGAAAAAAGTTCCGGCGCGCAGCTCACGCAGCTTGTGCTCGTCAATGTTGGCGATTTTTTCCAGGAGAAGGGTGATATACCGGTTGTGCGGGTCGATGCGCAGCAGATCGAGCCAGTGCTCGAGGTCCGCCGATAGGTCGTGATTGAGCAGACGGCGGGCGCCAAAGGCGACAGCCAGTAAAACTATCCCTTTGAATAGTTTAAATACGGCGATCAGCATTAAGCCGCGCGAGTGGGAACCGCTGCGCGCGCCGGCGGATGCCGTTCCTGATGATTTTTTGTTGCCGCGGAATTTTCCTGCCATGCGAGCTGTCGGTCTCCGGTAGGGCTGCACCCCTAATTTGCCGCCCCGCGCATCGAAAGTACAGGAGATAACCATGACATTCGAGAAGCGATTCCGCGGCAGTAACCTGGCTCGCGTGGCGTGCGTGGGCGCGGCGCTGCTGTTGGGCGGTTGCGGATATTTTCAAATTGGCGGGAGCGACGCGGCAGCGCAGAAGGCGCGCGACGAAAAAACGCGGGAAGATGTGGCCAAGGCCACGGAAAATGCCAAGCCACATCTGGAAGAAGCGGGACGGAAAATTGGCGAAGTGGCAAAGACTGCGGCGGATGACGCCAAGGCTGCGGCAGAGGGCGTGCGCGAGGGCTGGAATCGCGGCGGGCACCCAGCGCTGGATCTGAATTCTGCGAGCGAAGCGGACCTGGTGACGCTGCCGGGGATTTCACACCGCGATGCGCGAAAGATTATTGCCGACCGTCCGTACAGCGATAAACACGATGTGGTGACTAAAGGCGCTTTGACGGAGGATCAGTACGTTGGCATTCGCGACGCGGTCGCCGCGAAATAGTTGACGGCGTTTCTCGCCGCCGCAGGTCCACGTTTCCGCAATTTCACAAATAGTTCGCCCCTAAAAAGATTGCTCTGTTTGGCGCGGGTGCGTTCGCGCCGACGCTGCTGCTGGCGGTTTGGCGTCTGGAACGATAAAATCGCAGCTTCGTAGCCGGGCTACGTGGGGAGCGGACGATGGGCAAAACTACTGATGCAAACGAACGGATGAATCGACCGCTGGATACAGTGGATCCGGCGATTGCGGATTTGCTGCGCGAAGAAGCGCAGCGGCAGGCGACTGGTCTCGAGTTGATTCCCTCAGAAAATCTGGTGTCCGAAGCGGTCCTGGAGGCGATGGGATCGATCTTTACGAATAAGTACGCCGAAGGCTATCCGGGAAAGCGGTATTACGGCGGATGCGAATACGCTGACAAAGTGGAACAGTTGGCGATCGATCGCGCGAAGGAGCTTTTTGGCGCGGAGCACGCCAATGTGCAGGCGCATTCGGGCACGTCGGCAAATGTGGCGGTGTATATGTCCACGCTGCAGCCGGGCGATACGGTGCTGGGAATGAATCTGGCGCACGGCGGACATTTGACGCACGGGCACCCTTTGAATTTTTCGGGTCGAATGTACAAGTTCGTGGCGTATGGGGTGCGCAAGGAAGATGAGCGCATCGACTACGAGGAGATCGAGCGGCTGGCGCAAGAGCACAAGCCGAAGATGATTGTTGCCGGCGCGAGCGCGTATGCGCGGATTATTGATTTCGAGCGGATCAGTAAGGCGGCGAAGGCGGTAGGGGCGCTGTTTTTTGTGGACATGGCGCACATCGCGGGATTGGTGGCAGCGGGAGTTCACCCGAGTCCAGTGCCGCATGCGGATATTGTGTCGACAACTACGCACAAGACTCTGCGCGGGCCGCGCGGCGGACTGATCTTGAGCAAAACGGCGTTCGCCAAGGAAATCGATAAGCTGACATTCCCGGGGACGCAGGGCGGTCCGTTGGTACATACGATTGCCGCGAAGGCGGTGTGCCTCAAGGAAGCGATGGAGCCGACATTCAAGCAATATCAGGAGCAAGTGGTGCGCAACGCGAAAGCGCTGGCGGCTGCGGTGGCCAAGCGGGGGTTCCGTATCGTTACCGGCGGGACGGACAATCACCTCTTTCTTGTGGAAGTGCATTCACGCGGGATCACGGGGACGGACGCGGAGAAGGCGCTGGACCGCGCGGGGATTACAGTGAACAAGAACTCGATACCGTTCGATCCCCTGCCGCCGATGAAGGGCGGAGGGATACGGTTGGGCAGTCCGTCGGTGACCACGCGCGGCATGCTGGAGCCGCAGATGGAGCAGATTGGCGGCTGGATCGCGGATGTGCTGGGCGCGATTGGAAATACCGAAAAGGAACAGTCGGTGCGCAAGCAGGTGGCGGCGCTGGCCGGGCAGTTTCCGATTTACGAAGGGCGGCTTGCTGGCGGAACGCACGGTACGGAACATGCGGCGCATGCGCGATTGATGTGAATTTGGGGCGTGTTCCGTGTTCTGTGTCCCGTGATCCGAGATCAGTGTACCGTGCTCCAGGTTCCGTGCTTGGTACTCCGAGTCCCGTACCTGGTGTCCCGTGGGGCCCCCGGTGTTTCGCGAATCGTTGTGATTACGTGGGACTTAAAGTCGTTTGTTTTGATAACGATTCGTAAGTGTTCATTCTGCGTGGGTTACGGCCGCAGAATAGTTGCATCGGAGTAACTACGTGGAGCCACTGGAGCGACGGCGTTCCGTGCTCGCGAACGGGCAGAATTTTGCGTCCTGCGAACGTCGGAGCTGGAAGTCGGAATGGAACTGGGAATAGTTCTTTCGGACGCACTTCTCTACTTGGTGAGAATACTGCATCGTGCCTGTAATGTCAAGACAAATTCTGAGTACTGTGAATAGTAGGTCTCGGTGGGCGTTCCCTTCGGGCCGATGCTTGGTGGGCGTTCCTTGGTGACCAATCTCGGGCATAGGTTTCTCGGTATCCATTGAGGGGGAGCTGGAGACGTTGTAGGCTATTCCCGATTCGGGAAGTGTGCAGGGAGGCTTCATGAAAGTTATTGAGGCGACAGCGGAATTCGAGAAGTGGCTCGAGCAGCAGGTTCCCCTGGTCCGGCAGGACCTTACGTTGAAGCATGCGCACATGGCGGAGGCGGTGTTCCCTTTCTTTCGGGCGACGTTTTACCGGTGGCTGCAGCTTTGGCCGGAGGTATGCCAGAAAGTCAGCAAAGCGCCGAAGGTGCTGGGCGTCGGGGATCTGCACATTGAGAATTTTGGAACGTGGCGGGACCAGGAAGGGCGGCTGATCTGGGGGGTCAACGATCTAGACGAAGCGTGGCCGGCGGCGTACACGCTGGATTTGGTGCGGCTTACCGCGAGCGCGTATCTGGCGATTGAGGAGGAGCACCTGAGCGTGGCGCGGCGGGAAGCCTCGGAGGCGATCGAAGAAGGCTATCGGGATGGGATGGCGGCGGGCGGAAAAGCGTTTATTTTAGCCGAGGACAATCAATGGCTGCGGCTGATGGCGCTGGGTAAACTGCGCGATCCGGTGAAATTCTGGCAGAAGATGAACGCGTGCTCGCCGTACAGCGCCAAGGCTCCCCAGGAAGTCCGGAATCTGATCGAGCAAGCGCTGCCGTTACCGAAGCGGGAATACATCCTGAAAAAGCGGATCGCAGGACTGGGGAGCCTGGGACATCCGCGCATACTGGCGATATCCGGCTGGCAGGGGGCCTTTATTGCGCGCGAAGCCAAGGCGATACGGCCTTCGGCGTGGGCGTGGATCGAGCGGGACAAGTCTGCGGAAATGTATGGGGTGAAACTGGTGGAGCGGGCGGTGCGGGTGCGGGATCCGTTCGTATTTTTTCACGGGCGCTGGATGGTGCGGAGGCTGGCGCCGGATTGTTCGCGCATTGAGCTGGCTTCCCTGCCGGCGGAGCGCGACGAAGCGCGGCTGCTGTATTCGATGGGTTGGGAAACCGCGAATATGCATCTGGGCACGCCGAAAGCGGTGAAGGCGGTGCGGGGTGATTTGGCGCGGCGCAAAGGCCGCTGGCTGCACAAGAGCGCCAAAAGCATGTGCAAGATCACGCTGGAAGACTGGGATGACTGGCGGCGCGGGTGGAAGAAGCTGGCAAAGAGCTGAACAGTCCGGCGGTCTATCCGATGGGATTGACGCGGAAACCAGTTCTCCGATAACCCCGTGCGAGCTCAACCGGTCGGTGCAATACCCTCTAATCCGCTGATCAGGCAATAGGCTAACGCGCTGCATCTCTATGAACCTACCGCTCCAATATTCTTATAATCCAAGATTGTGGCTGATCTTCCTACTCTTCGGCGGAGGCGCATATCTACCAGTCCTGGCACTTGCGTGTGGATGCAGGCCACACGGAATCGCTCTATGGGTCGGCCTCGCTTCGACTATGCTCGGCTTGCTTTTGGCCGTGCGCCGGTCTGCATTCAAGTGTTATCTAGTCCTCGGCGCGGACGCACTTATACTTCCGACTGGCTTCGGACGGGTGCGAACTACCCGGATTCCGTATACGAGCATCGAGCGTTGGTGGGAGAGAAACCTGCTTCTTACCGGCACCACCGTGCTTTCTCTTGCCACAAAAGAAGGCAAGTTCGAGATTGTCTCAACAATGCTTCCGGACACAGCCAGCTACCTGGAAGTCAGAAAGTTCTTGAACTCGCATTCGAGTCGAGCCAGTTTCTGATTAACCCATTATAAAAGGGCGCCCTTTTGAAGTAGGTTTGATCGTTCGGATCATCCCCTACAAGGAGCGCCCTCATGAATGACGCCAAGTATATTGGGCTGGATGTGCATCAGGCAACGATCTCAGCGACGGTTCTGGATTCCGCTGGAAAACTCGTGATGGAGTCTATCCTGGAAACGAAAGCCGCAACGATTCTGTAGTTCATCCATGGTCTGCGCGGCGATTTGCAGGTGACTTTCGAAGAGGGCACCTGTGCGGCATGGTTGCACGATCTGCTCAAGCCCCACGTCCGCCAAGTGTTGGTGTGCGACCCCCGGAAAAATGCTCTGCTCAAGGTCGGAAATAAAGCGATCGCATCGATGCGCGCAAACTGGCGGAGTTGTTGCGCGCGAATCTGCTGCGCTCGGTGTATCACGAAGACCACGGCATACGCACGGTGAAGGAACTGGCGCGCAGTTACATGACCATCACCAGGGATCTCACGCGCGTGATGGTTCGGATCAAAGCTCTGTATCGCAGTTGGGCCATTCCTTGCGCGGGCCAGCAGGTATACGCAGCACGACATCGCCCCGCGTGGCTGGCGAAAATCGCCGAAGCCGGGGTGCGCCGCCGCGCCGAGCGAACCTCTCGCCCCATCACGAAGGCTGGCTGGCAAGAAAACTCTCCGCCTTTCAGTCCAGGGCGAAGTGTTTCTCTTGACATCCCCTTTTATAGAACGCGCTTACCGGACATGTGAAATTGTTACGAGTTCAATGTCCACAAGCAATGCTAAGCGGCGATTTCCTGAAGGGCTTTAGGAAGGCCAGAGAAGCGAAGCGGCGCGGGAATCAATCAATCCAACGCTCGATGCGCGCGATAAGAAAGTATAATTCCCTATGCGAAAAAATACCTTGTTGCTCGCAATCCGGCTATTTGTTGCGCTGAATTTTCTTCCCGCCATCTTTTTTAAGTTCACGGCTGCCCCGCTCTCCGTTGCGCTCTTCACCGCCATGTCGAATGCGTTCCACGGACTGGTTTCGCAGCCAGTATTTCGGCTAGGATCGGTGGCCATTGAAACTGTATTAGTGCTGTTGTTCCTGATTCCCGTAACGGCTAGACTCGGCGCCGCCTTGATCGCCGTTTGGATGTTGGGTGCCATTCTGAGCCACATCTTTGTGCTGGGCTATGGCCTGTTCTTTTTTAGTGCTCTGGCAATCTTTTTCCTTGCGTGCCTCTACCTCTTCCTCACTCGCGCACCATCAAGCCCCGCCGCTGCTGATCGTTAAGGTTTCAGTGGCCGCTTTGACTGCGCTCGAAGGCCTAACTCCTGATAAACGATGGTTCACATTTGTCTACTACGCTTGCCAACTGACCCGGCAAAGTGGAATGTGTCTGCATGAATCAAGCCCTCTTCATCCGAGCCACCGGCAACGCCGGTAAAATCTAAGCGGGATAGGAGATCACGATGGTCGAATTCCTGGCGAACTATCTGATACCGCTGTTCCTCATAGCAGGCGTGGGTATCGCTATCCTACTGTGGGTTCTGACAAAGTACTTGCATGCGACAAAACTGACGACAGCCAACGTTGTCGGAGTTGCTTGCGTTTTTACCGGCCTGGCTCTGGTAATGGCGGGAGTGCTGCCCCTGACTGGTCTCCAGCGCTACGATGAGGCTTCGTACTTTTATGTTTTCAGCGGTGCGATTCTTCTGCTTTACAGCCTTCGCCTGCTTTGGCCTTTGTTTTCGCGACGCAGGTCCTGACTAACGCGCTAACCGGACGAGCGAAAGCCGAGCAAAACGCTTGTCCGGCAACCCGACTGATCTGGACTTAGTAGCGTCACGATTCCTCGACTGCGGTATGCTCGTGAACATAAATATCAATAGACTCAAGATAGGCAGCGTTCAGACTGTATTGTGGCAGGGCAGGATACCGGTCTTAGGATCTCGATGATTGCTTTGAGTGGTTCATGAGCGAGTCCAAGGTTCCAGTCGGGTCGGTCGGATATTGGGCCGCGATGCGACTCGCACAATTTCTCATCATTTGCATTGGTCTCCTTTTCGTTCTTGGAACAGGGCGGCCATTTCCGTGGCAATTGGCACTCATTTTAGTTTTGTGGTTCTCGTTTGCGGTCTATCTTGACTCTTCTGTTTATGGATTCGCCGATGAGAATGGAGTGCACTTCAGACGGTACATTTCCATGCAGTTTGTCTCGTGGGCAAAAATAGGTCGCGTGTCCTGGTTCGGTAAGAACATTCTCTCGTTTCACTTAAAGACGGGGAGCTTTTTGCGCCGTGAAATGAATGCGAATTCATCGTCGTCAAGGTCGGTCTTTTTGAATGTTGAGGAGGAGCCGGAATTGGTGCGTTGGCTGCTGGTCGCCAAGCCTTCAGCGGCTGACGGAATTGAGCTAAGACCGTGGGGAACCGAAACGGTTGCCTCGCGCAAACTGCAGTGGGTACTGAAAATCCTCGTTCCGATTATCTCTGCGACGATTCTTATTTGGTTCTTGATTACCATGCATTCGGCACGCGGTTAGCCCGCCTACATACCCCTTGGGCTAATCTTGGGGTGCGACATAGTTCCTGATAAACGCGGTGGATTGAATGGGTCGAAGCAACACGAGATACGCCAGAGTCCGAGTACCATGCCACCGATTCATGTCGAATACTAGGGACCTAAAAGACCCATAAGCTCCAGAGGCGTTACGCGAGTTCGCTGCCACCGCCGCACCGGGAACTGCTACCACAACTCCCCTACTACTCTGGGGCCGCTGTACCAAGACTGTACCGCGGTGCAGTAGATTCGGGGGGCGCAGGCGCGTAGGTTGAAAACGGCCTGGAATGGATCACCACCTCGCAACGCTAATTCCCGCTGTACCGTGTTCTCGCTATACCGTGCCTGGCATGGATACGCGGAATACACTCTTGGCAAAACCAGTTGGTCTCGCGCTGCTCGATGCTCGTCCCTTGCACGAGGCTATGGCTGGCGGTGTTGGTGGCGGCAGAATCCATCCCAGAAATTCCTTTCTCCGTGAGGTGAATTAATGATGGATACGGACGCATTCCGCGAATTTAAGACCGGCTTGACGCTGTTACGAGACAACTACGCCGATCGCGCTTTGCCGCACATGAAGCGGGCGGTGGACCTGGATAAGAACAATCCCTATTACATGTCGTATCTGGGCGTGGTGCTGGCGCGCTCGGAAAAGAAATGGGGCGAGGCGGAAACGCTCTGTGACTCGGCGGTGCGCATGAAGCGGAACCAGGCGCAGCTGTACCTGAATCTGGCGGAAGTGTACTCGACGGCGGGACGAAAAGAAGACGCGGTGGAGGCCATCCAGGCGGGGCTGAAGTTCGCGCGCAAGGATGTGCGGTTGACGATTGCGATGAACAAGCTGACGTCGCGGCGTCCTCCGGTGCTGACATTTCTGCACCGCAAACATCCGCTAAACCGGCAGCTGGGAATGCTGCGGCACCGGGCGCTGGGAGCGATCGGTCAAGAGTAATAAAAAGGCTCGGCGGTAGGATTTTGCAGTGCGATTTTGCACCACCCCCAAACGCGGAAAGGGCGAATGGCATCAGCCATTCGCCCTTTCCGTTTCTATTGAGCTGGGCTGCCGCGATCGCGGCAAAGTCCAAGCTATTTGCGAGGCGCGGCGATTATTTCCGTGGCGCGGCCATGCCGAAGCTGTGTTGCATGCCCATTTCCATCAACATTTTGATGCCGACGCCGGTGAGGCCATTCTTGAGAGAATCGCGGCGCACTACTTCGGCGAGATACTCGCGGTTCAACGCGCTGGGGTCTTTGGAGTACGGCATGGTGACGAAGAGGCGCATGCCGATCTCATAGCCGGTTTCGCTGCTGTGGAAGTAGACGCCGGTGCGGGAGACGCTGACGGAGCCGCGCAGATCCTCGAAGTGGTCCTTCTCTGGATCGGAAGGGCGGACGCGCATCAATTGAGTGATTTTGCAGCGCCGCGTGCCGCGCCGTTCGGGCTGTGAACTGCCGCCCTGGGGAAAGCCGTTAGAAGTCAATTTGCCAACCATCAAATCCTGCTGAGTCGCCATATGGCCCGGTACCCTCTCTAAAAAGCTGTTGCTGCTCTATAGAAAGTGTACGGCCCGGCGGAAGAAAAAACCTATAGTGAAAACGTACCTAGCCGAAGGTAGGTACCGGCAGGTCCAGAATAGTACGAAAGTACCACGAAAGAAAATGCGGGCGGGTGGTGTGGGTCAACATAAGCGTTCGGGACCGGGGTCTCAGGTTTTCGGGCCGGTACTTCTGACAGTATTCGTGACAGCGCGGCAGGACTATACTTTGTCATCAATCGGCCAACTCAAGAATTTCCTGGGAGAACTATGAGAATGATCTTCCGCCTCACGGCGCTTGCGCTTTGGTTGTGTGTGGTTATCGCGGGATGCGGGTCGAAGAACGACGCGGTCTCGCAAGCCGAGAAACAAGACGCGATTAACGGTGTTCCGGTCCCCAGCATCGCCGAGACTAAGGCTATCGCCGAGGAGGGTTTCATCTTTGGGTTGCCGATCGTGATGTACTACACGTCCGCGTACGAATTATTCGTGGACCCCACTTCTTCCCAGTTCAAGGCGCCGGTCGGCCAACTGTTCAACGAAGCGCGGGTGTTCACGCCGAAGGACACGGCAGTCATCACTCCCAACAGCGACACTCCATATTCCTTGATGGAAGTAGATCTGCGTTCTGAACCGACGGTGATTTCGGTTCCCGCCGTTCCGAAAGCCCGCTATTACTCGGTGCAGCTGACCGACGCGAATACGTTTAATTATGGATACATTGGCACCCGGAGTACGGGAACCGCGGCCGGAGACTACATGATTGTCGGCCCCGACTGGAACGGAGCGACGCCTCCGCACATCAAGCAAGTGTTTCACTCCACCACGCCGTTGTCCGCGGTGCTTTTTCGCACTCAGCTATTCAACGCGGCGGATATGCCCAACGTCGTCAAGATTCAAGCGGGATACAAGGTTCAAGCGCTCTCCGCATACTTGAAGCAGCCGGCACCTGCGGCAGCCGCTGCGATTCCGTATATGAAGGCCGACGCGGACATTGCGAAAAAAGAGTTTTGGCAAGTGCTTAATTTTGCGCTGCAATATATTCCGCCTAGCCCGGATGAGGCCGCGATTCGCGCGAAACTGGCCAGCATTGGTATCGGGCCCGGGAAAAAGTTTGATATGAAGGATTTATCGGCGGCGCACAGGGCCGCCCTGTTGCTAGGAATGAAACAAGGCGACAACCAAGTGGATAAGTACCTCGCAAGTGGCGGTGCGGTAATCAACGGGTGGAACGTGGGGTCGTTCTTCGGGGATCGGGCCTTTTACAACGGAGACTGGTTGAAGCGAGCGGCTGCGGCCAAAGGCGGAATTTTCGGCAACAGCGCCATCGAGGCGATGTATCCGCTGACAAGAGTTGCAGGAAGTGGAGAGGCGATGGATGGCAGCAAACACAACTACACGCTGACGTTCGCAAAGGACAGCTTGCCGCCGGTCAATGCTTTCTGGTCGGTGACGATGTACGACGGCAAGACGCAATTCCTGATCGACAACCCGATCAATCGTTATCTAATCAACTCGCCGATGCTTCCTGCGATGAAAAAGAACGCGGATGGGTCGCTGACGCTCTATATCCAGAAAGACTCGCCGGGGAAAGCGAAGGAATCCAACTGGTTGCCCGCGCCCAACGGCACCATCTACTTAGTGATGCGCTTGTACTGGCCGAAGGAAACACCGCCGTCCATCTTGCCCGCGGGTTCGGGAACCTGGCAACCGCCAGCGGTGGTTCAGGCCCAATAGGCCGACTTGTAAAAAACACCTGGTCTACTCCACAATATTCAAAATTGGGCCACACGGGACGTTCACCGCGATGCTTTTAAACGCATGTGAATGCGGGGGCAAGAGTAGCGTTAAACGTCCCGGCTGTCCCTCGTTGCCCCAAAAAGAACTCCTGTCCGGTGATGCAGCTGATTAGGCCTTGGTGTGCGTTTCGTCGGGCGGGTCAAGCACGTGACGCGCTGCCGCCAAATCCTCCTAAGGTACGAGCACGCGAAACCCCGAGCCAGTCCAGGGCACGTCAGGACGCCAGCCGCCGGCGCTATCATCTTGGACAGTTGCGGCAATCCCTGCGGACAAGAGCGCCCCCTGCGCGCAGTCTGCTTCATCCTGGGTCGTGAATGTGTGAACCAAGACGTTTTCCGTGTTGAGGGAGGGACTAAGAACGTCGCGCGCCATCGCCACATCCTCCTCGCACACTAGCACCCGAAATCCGAGGCCGCTCCACGCCAAGTGCTGACGCATTCCACTGGCAGTATCAGCCTGGATCATCGCCTCAATGCCTGACGATTCGAGGATGCCCCGAACAATCTCCGCTTCACCCCGGGTTCCAAATGACTGGAGCACTACAAGATTAGTGTCCCGCATGCGGGCATTATATGCCCGGCACGATATTGCGCACCGCGAGTGTGCACCGTTTCACCGGCCCAATAAAACACGCTAACCGGAAGCTGACCGGCTGCCTACGGCGCGTGGAATAGCAAAAGTTCGAATCGGAAACGGGCAAACGATCTGGTACCGAATCGGGACTCGCCAGTGGCGACGGTGTGCGCAACGCGACTCGCTAAACCCAACGGGGTGTGCCAGTTGTCGAACCGGCGAGATCGCCCTGCGGGGCAGTTGCGCGGCTTCCGACGTGCAATGCAGGGTAGGCGCGTGCGATCGGCGGTGCGGATAGCCGGCAAGCGCACAGCGGGATGAGGGGAGAAAAACAATGGCGATGGCGGCGCGGCAAAGATCGGTGGCGACGGCGAATGTGATGAGCGTGGGAACTCTAGGGGCGGCGCGAGTACGGTTACAAGCCGCGGTGCAAGTATTCGTTGCCGGCAATACGGAGACGGAAGTGGACATGCTTTCTCGTTTGTTGCGGAGAAGCGCGCAGGTGCAAGTGGTTGGAACGCTGAGCAGCGGGCCTTGCGACGCCGCGGTGTTGACGGGCAAGTGCGCCGAGGTGCTGCTGTTAACTTCCTGCGGGAATTTCCAGGACGACCTGGCGGTGATTCGCGCGGTGCGAGCCAGTCAGCCGGGGGTCGAAATCGTGATGCTGGGGCCAGCCGGAGAAGAAACGCATTTCCTGCAATGCGTGCGCGCGGGAGTACATGGGTATTTGTCTCGCGAAGCGGCTGGGGAAGAAATACTGCAAGCGATCGTCGCAGTGCGCGCGGGAGCGGCGGTATGCCCGGGAAAACTTTGCGCCGGATTATTTCGTTATTTTGAGACGGAAGCCAAGTCGTTGCCCTCGGCGACTATTCACCAGCGGATGGGGTTGACGCGGCGGGAACAGCAGCTGATACCGCTGGTGGCGAAAGGCTTGACGAATAAGGAGATCGCCAATCATTTTTCGCTTTCGGAGCAAACCATCAAGAATCATCTGTATCGCATGAAGCATAAAATCGGGGCCGAGGACCGCTTGAGCATCGTGCACCTGTGCCGGGTGCAGGGTCTGATGGTCTGACGGTTCCCTTCCCTCCGGACAGGTGACTCTCTTTGGGGATTGTGCGATTCTTCTGGACGAGTTGAGGTCCAGGATAAGCGCATGCTGAAGAAATTCAAGGATTTGTCGGAAAAAGAGATTTTGGCGCTGGCGATCGCGTCGGAAGAAGAAGACGGGCGGATCTACGGAGAGTTTGCGGACGCGTTGCGGGAATCGTATCCGGCGACGGCGCAAATGTTCGAAGAGATGCGGGACGAAGAAGTGGTGCACCGGGACCGGCTGTTTGCGATGTTTCGCGAGCGCTTCGGCGAGCGGATTCCGCTGATTCGCCGGGAAAACGTGAAGGGCTTTATCGCCCGGCGGCCGACGTGGTTGGTACGTCCGCTGGGGGTAAACGTGGCGCGGCGGCAGGCTCGCGCGATGGAAATGGAAGCGGCGCGCTTTTATGCGAAGGCGGTAACCCGGATAACGGATGCCTCAACCCGCGAACTGCTGAACAAACTTGCGGATGAAGAACGCAAGCACCAAGCCACGGCGGGCGACCTGGAAGAAAAACACCTGACAGAAAACGCCCGAGCCGCCGAAGACAAATCGAGCGAAAAATTGTTTCTGCTGCAGGTGGTGCAACCCGGACTTGCGGGGTTGATGGACGGTTCGGTATCCACGCTGGCCCCGCTTTTTGCCGCGGCCTTTGCCACACACAACAGCTGGGACGCCTTCCGCGTAGGGCTGGCGGCTTCTTTGGGCGCGGGAATTTCGATGGGTTTCGCGGAATCGCTTTCCGACGATGGATCGCTCACCGGGCGCGGTTCGCCGTGGATTCGCGGCATCGTCATCGGGGGAATGACGACGGCCGGCGGCATCGGGCATACCATGCCGTTTCTGATTTCTAATTTTCATACGGCGACGATCATCGCGGCAATCGTAGTGTTGTTCGAATTAGGCGCGATCGCGATCATCCGCCACAAATATATGGATACACCGTTTCTGCAAGCGGCGTTTCAAGTGGTGGTCGGTGGATTACTGGTGTTCTTTACGGGCTGGATCATTGGCAGTTCTTAGCGCCCGCTAAGGACTGGCGACAGCTGGACGCCTAGTCCGAATGCGCAGGAGCTGCGGCGTGTTGGTGGTGCGCTTCGCCGCCTGAGAACAATTTCTGTAGCCAGGTCTGGAAGCGGTCCATGTAGATGTAGACGATCGGCGTGGTGAAGAGGGTTAGCAACTGGCTGACAATCAACCCGCCGATGATCGTAATGCCTAGCGGACGCCGCAATTCCGAGCCAACGCCGTAGCCAACCGCCAAGGGAAGCGCACCCAGCAAGGCCGCCATAGTGGTCATCAGAATCGGCCGGAAACGCAGCAAACAGGCTTTGTAGATGGCATCTACCGGCGAAAGATCCTCTTCTCTTTCCGCTTGCACCGCGAAATCGATCATCAAAATCGCGTTTTTCTTGACGATGCCGATCAGAAGGATAATGCCAATCAAGGCGATCATATTGAGATCGGAATGGGCGAGCTTGATGGCCAGAATTGCGCCGATTCCCGCGGACGGAATGGTGGAGAGAATGGTGATCGGGTGGATGAAGCTTTCGTACAGAATTCCCAGAACAATATAAACGGCCACCAGCGCGGTGATGACCAGCAAGAGTTGCGAACTGCGAGCGTCCTGAAAGGCTTGCGCGGTGCCTTGGAACGAAGCGTGAACCGTGGAGGGGACGTGGAGTTCTTGCTGCGCGGCTTCGATGTGTTCTACAGCCGGGCCGAGGGAAGCGCCGGGGGCAAGATTAAAAGAAAGCGTAATTGCGGGGAAAATTCCCTGGTGGTTTACGGAAAGAGCGGTGTTGGAAGGCTCGTAATGGGCGAACGCGCTGAGCGGCACCAGTTTGCCGGTGTTGGAGGGCACATAAATGGATTTGAGCGCTTCGGGATCCTGTTGGGCATCCGGCGCGACTTCCAGAACCACGTGGTATTGGTTGAGGCCCTCATAAATTACCGAGACTTGCCGCTGGCCGAAGGCGTCGTTGAGGGTGTTGTCGATGTCCGACATTTGCACGCCCATGCGGGAGGCGGAATCGCGATCGACCACCAGCGAAGTTTCCAGCCCTTTCATCTGCTGATCGGAGTTTACGTCGCGCAGCTCGGGAATTTTCTGCATGCGCTGCTGCATGATGGGCGCCCAATGGTTCAGATCGTCCAGATTGTCGGCTTGCAGGGTGTACTGATATTGCGCACCGCCAAAGCGGCCGCCGACGCTCAAGTCTTGTACCGATTGCAGAAACAGCGAGGCTCCGGGGATCTTGGCGGCATTTTTGCGGATTCTGCCGATCACTTCGTCGGAACTGAGCTTACGCTCGCCGAGGGGCTTTAACTGCGCGAACATGCGGGCGGTGCTTCCGCCGCTGCCACCGCCGGTGAAGGCGGAGACATTGTCGACGGCCGGGTCTTTCATGACGATGTCGCTAAACTCTCTCATTTTTTGCGACATGGCCGCGAAGGAGAGGTCTTGATCGCCCTGAATCAATCCGTTGATTCGTCCGGTATCCTGCTGCGGGAAAAAACCGTTATTGACGTGGAAAAAGAGATATACGCAGAACCCCGCGGTGGCGAAGGTAAGGCCCAGAATCAGAAGCTGGCGCCGGAGAACCCAGCGCAGCGAAATATCGTAAACGTGCAGGAGACCGTTAAAGGCGCGCTCCCAAAAGCGATACATCCAGTTGTGCTGCCCTGATTCATGGCGCAAAAAGCGCGCGCACATCATGGGCGTGGTAGTCAGGGAAATCAGCAAAGAGACGCCGATAGCAACGCTGAGAACCACGGCGAATTCGCGAAACAAGCGGCCGACAATGCCGGACATGAGCAAAATCGGAATGAACACGGCCACCAGCGAAGCGCTCATGGAAATTACGGTGAAGCCGATCTCGCTGGAGCCTTTCATGGTGGCGTCATAGGGCGACATGCCATTTTCGATGTGGCGGGTGATGTTCTCCATCACCACAATGGCGTCGTCCACCACGAAGCCGGTGCAAATCGTCAAGGCCATCAAAGACAAATTGTCCAAGCTGTAGTTGCACAGGTACATCACGCCAAACGTTCCGATGAGCGAGAGCGGCACAGCCACGCTGGGAATCAAGGTGGCCCACACATTGCGCAAGAACACGAAAACGACCAGGATCACCAGGATGACCGAAATAATCAGGGACACTTCAACGTCATGCACCGAAGCGCGGATGGTGACGGTGCGGTCCACGCTGACGAACAAATGCATTGACGGGGAAATCGAAGCGCTCAGGCGGGGCATCTCCGCGAAGATGCGGTCCACAGTGTCTATCATGTTCGCGCCGGGTTGGCGGAAGATGGCGATGATCACCGAGCGTTTGCCATTGGAAAGAGCCAGGTTGCGGGTATCTGCCAGCGAATCGACAACTTCGCCGATATCGGAAAGCCGAACGTTGCCATTTTTATTGCCCGCAACGATCAACGGCTGGTATTCGTAGGCCTTGAAGATTTGATCGGTATCCGTAATGGTGAAGGTGCGGGTGCTGTTCGACAGCGAACCTTTGGCCAGGTTGGCATTCGCGCCTTGCAACGCTTTGCGAACGGTTTCCAAGCTGATGCCATAACTATTCAGCTGTGTGGGATTGGCTTCCACGCGCACAGCAGGGCTGGAACTGCCCCACACAAAAACCTGCCCCACACCCTGAACCTGAGCAATTTTCTGGGCCAGGATGGAATCCGCTGCGTCATAAATTTCCGGAGGCTGGACGTTCTCGGAAGTCAGAGAGAGCAGCAAGATGGGAGCGTCCGCAGGATTTACCTTGCGGTAAGTCGGCTGCGAGGGCAGATCAGTGGGCAGCTGGCTGCGGGCGGCGTTGATGGCGGCTTGGACGTCGCGGGCCGCGGCGTTGATGTCACGATTCAGATCAAATTGCAGGGTGATGCTGGTCGAGCCGAGTCCGCTCGACGACGTCATTTGGGAAATACCGGCAATGCGACCGAACTGGCGCTCGAGCGGGGTGGCTACCGCGGAGGCCATCGTCTCCGGGCTGGCCCCGGGCAAGCTTGCGCCGATAGAAATCGTCGGGAAGTCCACTTGGGGAAGCGGAGCAACCGGCAGCAGACGGAACGCTACCGCACCAGAAAGAAAAATGGCGATAGTGATCAGCGTGGTCGCAACCGGGCGACGCACGAACGGAGCCGAAAAATTTGTTCCCGAGGTCATCGCTAAAAATTAATCTCCGCGCGCCATTTCTTCCGCGGTAATGGGGTTGCCAATGTTAAAGGTGAAGCGGTGGGCCAGCCAGTCGAAGGCCAGGTAAACCACCGGGGTCGTATACAGGGTCAGCAACTGGCTGAGAATGAGTCCTCCAACAATGGTGATACCCAGAGGACGACGCAACTCCGCGCCAACTCCGGAGCCCAAGGCCAGCGGCAAGCCGCCGAGGAGCGCGGCCATGGTGGTCATCATGATCGGCCGGAAACGCAAGAGGCAGGCTTCGTAAATGGCGTCGAGGGGCGACTTGCCTTCTTTGCGTTCGGCTTCCAGTGCGAAGTCGATCATCATAATCGCGTTTTTCTTCACGATACCGATCAACAAGATGATGCCGATCAGCGCGATGATGCTGAACTCCATGTGGAAGAGCAAAAGAGCCAAGATTGCGCCAACGCCGGCCGAAGGCAGCGTGGAGAGAATAGTGATTGGATGAATGAAGCTTTCGTACAACACGCCTAACACGATGTACACGGTTACCAGCGCAGCCAAAATCAAAATCGGCTCGTTGGAAAGTGAATTCAAGAAAGCCGCGGCGGTGCCTTGAAAGGTGGCCTGAATGCTGGCCGGCATATTCAGGTCTTGTTTCACTTTGTCGATGGCTTCCACGGCCTGACCGAGCGAAGCATTCGGCGCCAGGTTGAAAGACAGGGTGACCACTGGAAATTGACCCTGGTGGTTGACCGCCAGCGGAGTGGCGCCCGGCTCGAAGCGGGTGAACGCGCTCAGCGGCACCTGGGTTCCATTGGAGGAGTGCACGTAAATATTTTTCAGCGAATCGGGATCCTGCTGAAATTGCGGATCCACTTCCATGACCACGTGGTATTGATTCAACTGGGTGAAAATTGTGGAGACTTGGCGTTGTCCAAAGGCATCGTAAAGGGTGTTGTCAATGTCCGCAGGCATGATGCCCAGGCGGGACGCGGAGTCGCGATCGATTGTCAAAGTTGCCAGTAGGCCTTGATTCAGTTGATCGCTGGCCACATCGCGCAATTCCGGCAGAGCTTTCAGCTTGTCGATGAATTGCGGGGTCCAGTAAGCCAGCTCTTTGGCGTCCACATCTTCCAGGCTGTATTGAAATTGGGTGCGGCTGACGCGGTCTTCCACCGTCAAATCCTGCACCGATTGCATGAACAGCGATATGCCATCAATTTTTTGGAGATTGGGCTGCAATCGGCGAATCACGTCGGCAGCGCTTATTTTCCGCTGGGCCAGCGGCTTTAGATTGATCTGAATGCGGCCGGAATTCAGGGTGAAGTTGGTGCCATCGATGCCGATGAACGAAGACAGACTCTCGACCGCGGGATCCTGCAAAATCACGTCGGCCAACTGTTGCTGACGCTGGGCCATCGCGGCAAACGAAATATTCTGCGGCCCTTCGGAAATTCCCAGGATTACACCAGTATCCTGTACCGGAAAAAATCCTTTTGGAACGTAGATATACAAGAGGATGGTGGCCACGAAAGTGGCTACGGTGACAATCAGCGTGATGGTTTGAAAGCGCAGTACGACTTTCAGGGTGCGCCCGTAAAACGCGATGATGGCATTAAAGCCAGCTTCGGACTTGCGATAGAACCAGCCCTGATCTTCTTCCTTCTGGTGGCGCAGCAGTTTGGCGGAGAGCATCGGGGTCAGCGTCAGGGAAACAAACGCGGACACCAAAATGGTGACGGCGAGGGTAATCGCGAACTCGCGAAACAGGCGGCCGACGATGTCGCCCATGAACAACAGCGGAATGAGCACGGCGATCAGCGATACCGTCAGAGACAAAATCGTGAAGCCAATCTGCTCGGCGCCTTTGAGTGCGGCGTTCAAGGGTGTTTCGCCTTCTTCCAAATAGCGGCTGATGTTTTCCACCATCACGATGGCGTCGTCTACTACGAAGCCGGTCGAGATGGTCAGGGCCATCAAAGTGAGGTTGTTTAAACTGAATCCCAATAAATACATGACCGCGAAGGTACCCACGATGGACAGCGGAACGGCCAGCGCGGGAATAATCGTGGCACGCAAACTACGCAGGAAAAGAAAGATGACCATTACGACCAGCGCGATGGTCAGCATTAAAGAAAACTGCACGTCTTCTACCGAGGCGCGAATGGTTACGGTACGGTCGGTGAGGATATCGACGTGCACCGCCGCCGGCAGCGCCGTTTGCAATTGCGGCAAAAGTTTCTTGACGCGATCTACGACCGCGATAATGTTGGCGCCCGGCTGGCGCTGAATATTCAGAATCACCGCGGGCTTTTTGTTGGCCCAGGCAGCCTGCTGTACGTTTTCCGTGCCGTCAAAAACCGTCGCGACGTCGGTAAGCCGCACCGGGGCCCCGTTGCGATAGGCCACAATGATCGGCGCATAACTGGAGCTGGAAATCAGCTGGTCATTGGCGCCGATAGTGTAGGCCTGATGCTTGCCGTCGAAGGTTCCCTTGGCCTGGTCCACGTTGGCGTTGCCGAGAGCCGTCCGCAAATCTTCCAGACTCAATCCATAGGAAGCCAAAGCGGTAGGATTCGCCTGGATACGCACGGCCGGCCGTTGACCGCCGCTGATGCTTACCAATCCGACGCCGGTAAGCTGCGAAATTTTTTGCGCCAGGGTGGTATCGGCAAGATCTTCCACCTTGGAAAGCGGCAAAGTGGCCGAAGTGAGGGCCAGCGTCAAAATCGGCGCGTCGGCAGGATTGATCTTGCTGTAAATCGGAGGGTTCGGCAGCCCTGCGGGAAGCAGATTGGACGCACCATTGATGGCCGCCTGGACTTCTTGCTCGGCAATGTCGATATTCAAGTCCAGCACGAACTGCAGCGTAATGATCGAGCTGCCGTACGAGCTGGTCGAAGTCATCTGATTCAGGCCAGGGATCTGGCCGAATTGCCGTTCTAAAGGCGCGGTAATGGAAGATGCCGTTACGTCCGGACTAGCACCTGGATAAAACGTCTGCACCTGAATGGTTGGGTAATCCACTTGCGGCAGGGCGGAAACCGGCAATTGCCGGTAGGCGACAAACCCCACCATCAAAATGGCGACCATCAACAGCGTAGTGGCTACAGGCCGAAGAATGAACGGCCGAGAGAGGTTCATTTCGGTGAGGCTCCCGAGGTTTTGCCGGAGTTGCCTCCGTTGGGTTGCGCGCCGGCGTGAGTTGTGGCCGGCGAATTGGCCGGCGGCGGATTCCCCGCGGAGGTTGCAGCGGGAGCGGGCGCCTGGCTGGGAATGATTTTGGTGCCGTCCTGCAATTTATCCTGACCGTCGATCACGATGCTGTCGCCAGGATTAACGCCCCCGGCGGAGAGCCCCACGGTATTTCCGGTGGTTTGCACCACGGTTACCGGCGCGATCTTGGCCACGTTCCCAGTGGCCGCAACGTAGACGTAAGTTCCCTGCGGACCGCGCTGAATTGCGGCTACCGGCATCAACGTCAAATTGTGTTTGGTGTCCACCAGCAAGTGGATGTTTACGAATTGATTCGGAAACAAAATATCGTTTTCGTTGCTGAATATCGCTTTCAGCTTGTAGGTGCCGGTGGTTACATCAATCTGATTGTCGATAGTGGCCAGCTTGCCGTTGGCGATTCTGGAGGTATCGTCACGGTCCCACGCTTCCACCGTGAGCTGCGGGCCGGAATGTAGCTTGGCCATTACTTGCGGCAGTTGATCCTGGGGCAGCGTGAAAATCACGGCAATGGGCTGCAACTGGGTGATCACCAGAAGTCCCGTGGTATCGGTCGCGTGGACGATATTGCCCACATCCACCAGCCGCAAACCTACCCGCCCACTGATCGGGGCGGTGATATGCGAATAAACGATATTTAATTTGGCGCTGTCGATGGCTGCCTGATCGGCCTTGATGGATCCTTGCGATTGCCCTACGGAAGCTTCCTGGGTATCCAGTTGCTGCTTGGGGATTACGCCCTCTTTAAAGAGCAACTTGTAGCGATCCAGGTCTACTTGAACGTCCTTTAATTGCGCTTGATCCTTGGCGAGCTGCCCTTCGGCTTGTTCGAGGGCTACTTGATAGGGGCGCGGATCGATTTCCACCAGCGCGTCGCCTTCGTGCACGAACTGCCCTTCGGTGAAATTCACTTTCACGATGGCGCCATCGACGCGGCTGCGGACCGTGACCGTGTTGTAGGCGGTGACGGTTCCGAGGCCATTGAAATAAACGGGAAGATCGCCCTTTTGCGCGGTGGCCACAACTACCGGCACAGCGGGCACTCCGCCGCCTGCGCCCTTGCCACCTTTACCACCCGCCGCACCGGTTCCCTGGCCTGGGGGATTCTGGGCTTGGGCTTTATCCTGCGACCCGTGGTAATACCACACTCCGCCGACTACTAAAATCAGGACCAAGACCCAAATCCACCAGCGGCTTTTCGGCGGCCGATCGGTAGGGGCGCTACGCACCTCCGGTTTTGGAAGGCCCGTGGAATTCAGGTGACCCATGCACTTAGCTCCTATCGCTAAACGATACAGTTTGAAAAGCTTGCGTCCGTCCGAGGGCGGTCACAGCCAACGATGCGACCGTTTACGAAATACTGAAAGCCTACCGGAAAACTCCGTCCTCGCATAGATGAGACGGCCTATCGAAGCTAAAGGTTTCACTCCAGGATGCGCGGTACGAGGGTGGATTTTCGCCCCACGGGGCGCATACTTTTGAGCCCGGACGGCATCCACTTGGCTCGAAGATTAGAATCATTTCATGATGCAGAAAATCAGTTCGTACTCTAAGCTGGTACACGACGCGTCGAATGAAAAAATCTACTGCGCGGAGCTTCTGTTTTTTTCACCGTACGGCTTTTTCAGGGAGGAATAATGTTTAAGGGCCTGATACTGGGAATCATTCTCGGCGTGATTTTGGTGGCGGCGGGAATCCACCTCTATTTCTCCAGCGGGCAGGCGCCCGTGGCGGTGACTGCTCCTCCGATGCCCTTTGAGCGCAAATACGCCCACAAAGCTCTCGATGCTTACCTGGACAAGTTGCCGCACCCGGCGGCGCAAGTTCCGGCTGACGAGCCGAATTATCTGGCGGGCGCCGAAATCTACAAACAGAATTGCGCCGTCTGTCACGGATTGCCTGGCGGTGAACGGACAGCCATTGCAGCGGGAATGTTTCCGAAGCCGCCGCAACTTTGGCATGGCGACGGAGTGACCGACGATGAAGCGTGGGAAACGTATTGGAAGGTGGAAAACGGAATCCGGATGACGGGAATGCCCGGATTTAAGAGTACTTTGAGCGAAACGCAAATCTGGCAGGTGTCCGTGCTGCTGAAAAATGCCGACAAAGTTCCGCCCTCGGTAACCGCCGCGCTGCAGCATTCGGCAACCCCGGCGCTGGGAGTCTTGCCGGCGGCTCCATCACCTTTTGTGCCGCCGCAGAAATCTCTCGTACAACCGTAAGCACAGTCAGCTTTTTGGAACTACCAACTGGTCGGCATTACGTAGCTCCGGAAAGCCCCACGCCCATAGCGCGGTAACCAGCAGCGTCCCGATGCCGCCTAAAATCACCGCAGGAACCGAGCCGAACCATTGGGCCGTGACGCCGGACTCGAATTGCCCAAGCTGGTTGGAAGCGCCGATAAAAATCATGTCCACGGCATTGACGCGACCGCGCATTTCATCCGGCGTGGCGATTTGAATCAGCGTTCCACGGACCACCACGCTGACCATATCGGTGGCGCCCACGAGGGCCAAGGCGATGAGCGACAGCGTCACGTTGTGCGACGCACCAAACAAAATTGTGAAGACGCCGAAACCGGCTACACACCACAACATCGTTGCACCGGCCCGGCGGCGCAGCGGACGATAGGCCAACAGCAGGGCCATGAAGGCAGCGCCCACGCCGGGCGCGCTGCGCAACAATCCAAGTCCTAGCGGACCGACGCGCAAAATTTCCTGAGCGAAAACCGGAAGTAGCGCGACCGCTCCGCCCAGCAAGACCGCAAAAAGGTCGAGCGAAATAGAGCCGAGAATCAGTTTCTTGGCCCATATATATTTCACGCCCACTAGAAATGTTGCCAGGGTGGCCGGTTCACGACTTCGCGCGGGCTGTTGGGCTTTGATCAGCAAAGTCGCGGCCACCGCCGCGAGCGCGGCAACCACTCCCATGGCGTAGACCACCACCGGGCCGTGAAAAATCCCGTAGGCCAGACCGCCGATGGCCGGTCCCAGGATTGTCGCGCCCTGAAAAATTGTGGAGGCCCAGGCGACGGCGCTTTGAAAATGCTGTTCGGGAACAAGTTGCGGAAGAATCGCACGCGTTACCGGTCCGTTAAACGAGCGCACCACGCCAAGCAAAACCAGAACGCAGTAGATGGGCATGACGCTGGCAGTGTGCCGCCAGGCAATCAGCAAAAGAAGCGCGGAACAGCCGGCAAATCCCAAATAACACAGAACCATCACTTTGCGGCGGTCAAAGCGGTCGGCAATGTGGCCAGAGATCAGGAACAAAAGAATGCCCGGCAGAAACTGGGCCAAGCCGACCAATCCGAGGTCCAAAGCGCGCTTGGTGGTGGCGAAAATCTGCCAACCGATGGCGACCGACTGCATCTCCAGCGCGATGATGATGAGGGAACGCGACAGTTGAAAGAGGCCAAAATCACGGTACTGGAAAACGGCAAGTCCTGAGCCGGGGGAACCTGAAGAGGCGGGCATACCGTTAATACTCTGCCATAACTTTCGCTTTGTTACGGCTGGGTCGCCGGAGACGGTGAGTCCGGCAGGTTCGTCGGCAAGAAAACATTCCCGACTTGCAACTAACAATATTAGATCCGAGTCGCGAAAACCGCGCTCTGTGGAGAATTACGGTCGAATTCTTCCGAGGCCGAACTAAAGTTCGGCACCTACACAAGCCACTCAAGCTGGCGGCAGCGGAGTCCATGCGGAATTATTTTGCGAAGAGGCGATTACCGCGGTGATGAAGCGCATGCCGTCGACTCCATCCTGAATGCCGGGGACCAGGAGCGCCGCGGGATCGGGCTGGCGTTTTTCGAGCCGCGCGTGAATCTGCTCCGCGAGATCGGTGTACAGCTGGGTAAAACCTTCGAGGTACCCTTCGGGATGTCCGGAAGGCACGCGGCTAGCATGGGCGGCAACCGGCAGTGAACCCGCGCCATTTCGCGCGATGGTTCCGGGCGGTTCGCCGTAGGGAGTAAACATAAGCTCGTTCGGATTCTCCTGGCGCCACGCCAGGCCGGCCTTATCGCCGTACACACGTAATCCCAGATTGTTGTTGTTGCCGGGAGCGACCTGGCTGGCCCACAACATGCCGCGCACGTTTTTTTTGAAACGCAGCAATACTTGGACGTTGTCGTCCAGGCGACGTCCGGGAACGAATGTGGAAAGCTCGGCCGCAACTTCATGGCACGAGAGACCGGAGACGAACGAGGCGATGTTGAACGCGTGCGTGCCGATGTCGCCCAGCGCGCCAGCCGGGCCGCTGCGCGCGGGATCATTCCGCCACACGGCCTGTTTCTGACCGGTAGCTTCCACCGGAGTGGTGAGCCAATCTTGCGCGTATTCCACTTGCACTAAACGCAGATTGCCGAGCGCACCGTCGCGAACCATCTCGCGGGCCTGGCGGACCATGGGATAGCCCGTGTAGTTGTGCGTGAGTCCAAAAACTAGTCCGCTGCGCTTTACAATTTCGGCAAGCTGCTGAGCGTCGGACAATGTAGTAGTCACCGGCTTGTCGCAAATTACGCTGATGCCGGCGTCAAGAAACGCTTTGGCGGGCGCGAAATGAAGATGATTTGGGGTGACGATGGCGACGGCATCGATCCGATCTTCGCGTTGCGCTTCGGCGGCAGCCATTTCCTGAAAATTGCCGTAGCTGCGCGGGATGCGCAGTTCGTCAGCGGCGGCGCGATTGCGCGCCGGATCCGAAGTCAAAGCGGCGGCCACCAGTTCATAGCGATCGTCCAGGCGCGCGGCGATGCGATGCACTGCTCCGATAAACGCCCCGGGACCGCCACCAATCATGCCCAGGCGGAGGCGACGCTTGATTTTTTGCGGGGAATTTTCTGCGGTCATTTCGCGCGGCTCCTATTGCTAATGCGTTCGACCAAACGAATCTTTACGGAACGCGGTCAAGATAGTGAACTTCTCCGGCTTCGCGCAAACGTTCCGCGGCAGTTTCCGGGGTGATATCGCGCTGCGGCGAAGCCAGCAGCTCATAGCCCACCATAAATTTCTGAATGGTGGCGCTGCGCAGCAGCGGCGGAAAATAGTGCGCGTGAAAGTGGCTCTCGGGATGCGCGCCTTCGTCCGTAGGGCGCTGGTGGAAGCCCATGGAATAGGGGAACGAAGCGGTGAAGAGATTGTCGTAGCGGGTGGTAATGCGCCGCAGAATATCAGCAAGCTGCTCGCGTTCGGCGGAAGAAAGCTCATCGATGGCCGCAACGTGGCGCTTGCTCAGCAACAAAATTTCAAACGGCCACACCGCCCAGTACGGCACAACCGCCACGAAGCTATCGTTCTGGCAAACGATCCGTTCGTTCTTCTTTTGCTCCAGCGCGGCGTAATCGCACAGCAGGCAAGAATGTTTTTCCGCGAGGTACGCCGCCAGAGAGGCTCCTTCCCTTTCGGGAATATTCGGCACCGTAGCCTGCGCCCAGATTTGGCAATGCGGATGCGGATTGCTGGCGCCCATCAACGATCCGCGATTTTCAAATATCTGGACATGCTGGACGGACGGGAGCGCTCCCAGCGCGCGAAATTGTTCCGCCCAAACATCGACGACCACCCGTAGCTCCGCGGTAGACATACGCGCAACGGTGAGATCGTGCCGCGGAGAAAAACAAACTACCCGGCAGGTGCCGGTTTCGCTTTGCGCCACCAGCAAGCCGGATTCATCAACGGAAGCAGACGGGGTATGCGGAAGCAACGCGGCATAGTCGTTATCGAATACGAAGGTGCTGGGGTATTGCGGATTGCGCGCGCCCCCGGCGCGTTCATTCCCAGGACAGAGGTAACAGGTCGGATCGTATCGGAGCTGATCGCTGGACGAGATTTTTTCTACTTTCCCTTGCCACGGGCGTTGCGTGCGTTGCGGGGAAACCAGCACCCACTCGCGCAGCAGCGGATTGAAACGGCGATGCGGCGTCCGCGAAAGGAGCGGCGCATCCAACCCAGCGCTCTTTTGCGGTTCGCTCATCAGACTTTCTCGCGGTCTCGGCCTTTCGGATGGCCTACCAGAGAAACGGCTTCGGCGCCCTGCGAAGCCTGGCAAACGTAAATATCGGGCCGGCGTCCGGTTGCGGCGAAATATTCCGCAGCCATGTGGCGCTGAAAATTTTGAGTGTGATCTGCGGCCACCAGATTGATGGTGCAGCCGCCAAATCCGCCACCGGTCATGCGCGCGCCATGGACGCCTGGTTGGCCCTCCGCGAGCGCGACCATAATGTCCAGTTCCGGACAGCTGATTTCATAGTCATCGCGCATGCTGCGATGAGACTCGGCCATAAGTGCAGCGAGCGCAGAAACATTTCTTGGTTTCCAACGCCTTGGCGAAGGACTGAACGCGATCATCTTCGGTAATGATATGGCGGCAACGGCGGTAGACAACGTCAGACAACAGCCCGCGATGCCGTTCCAGCTGTGGCAGCGTGACATCGCGAAGCGCAGTGATCCCGGGCAGAACCGCGGAGAGCAGCCGAACTCCCTCTTCGCACTCGGCGCGCCGGGTGTTGTATCCGCTGGTGCCGATCTGATGCTTGACCATGCTGTTGCAGATCACCAGGTTAAGTTCCGTGGGAATTGGCACCGGCCGAAAATCCAGCGAGCGGCAATCGATCAAGATCGCGTGATCCGCGCGTCCGTGGCAGGAGACGAACGGGTCCATGATTCCGACGTGCGCGCCGACAAATTCATTCTCCGCGCGCTGGCAGATCAGTGCGAGGCGCGTGCGATCGATCGGCAGGCCGGAGTTGCCCAGCAAGGCGTACCCGACGCTGACGTCAATGGCCGCCGAGGAGCTGAGGCCCACGCCCAGCGGCACATCACTGGTGATGTACAGATTGGCGCCGGCGAGCCGGCTGCCATCCTTTTCCAGCGTGCTCACGACTCCCACGGGATAATCCGACCAATCTCCCATGGGACGCTTCGGCAAGTTATCCAGATCGATCTCGACGGTGGAGTCAAAGGCTTCGGAATACAACACGAGTTTGCGATCGGCGCGCGGAGCGATCGCGATTTGGCAGGAAAAATTGATGGCCGCCGGCAGAACGAAACCGTCGTTATAGTCGGTATGTTCGCCAATCAAATTTACCCGCCCCGGGGCACGGTACAGAGAGCCCGAGGTGGCGAAGCGCCCCTCGAATTGAAGCAAGGTATCGGTTTTCACGAAGGTTCCGGAAGTAATATCGCATATTTGGGATTTTGGCGCTGAGTAAGCCGGCGCCATCCGGGCGTTTTCGGATCTGCATGAGTGCAAAATGCTTGCAGCGCGGAGAGCGCGCGAGGTATCGAAAAGAAACCGGGCGGATTGGTGCGTCCGCTCTCGCAAGCGCGCGAAAGGATGACGGTTCTAGAGGCTCGGACGCTTCGCGAAATCGCCACAAGGAACGATACCAGCGCGGTAGCGTTTTTGTCAATAATTACTGTGTAGTACTCAACCTGGATCGTTCAGGAGCCGAAGCTGTAGCTATCGGCCCGCAAGATGCTTGGCGATAAGAATTGTGGAGGGCTTCGTGGTACAACTTCGGACACAACAAAACGACGCAAAAAATAAATTGAAAATGGCGGATAAGCCTGTAAGCCGGATTCTGTGCCGTCGTTACACAGCGCCTGCGATTTGCATCGCAAGCGCCACGCAAAAACGCGGCGATCATTCCTCTAGGTCACGATTCGCACCGTGACTCCAGCAGCCTACCCGAGGGTCCAAACGAGCCGGGCTAGCTCTCCCCTCCTATTTGGCCTTGCACCACGCGGGGTTTTCCGTGCCCCCGATGTTGCCATCGGAGCGGTGGGCTCTTACCCCACCTTTTCACCCTTACCGGAAGGTGCGCGCGAAGCGAAGACGTCTCGCAGGTTTACCTGCAAGCTGCCACCGTGCGGCACCTTCCGGCGGTTTAAGTTTCTGTGGCACTATCCGTGAGCTAAGTAGCACAGACTTCAGTCTGTGTTGTTTTAGTTTCGCGGTGTTTCGTACACCGCCCAAAAACCGCACAGACTGAAGTCTGTGCTACCGCTCCCCTGGCGTTACCAGGCGCGTTGCCCCTTGCCCTGAGGCCCGCGAAGCGAGCCGAAGGGTTTTCTTCCTGCCCGCGCCAACCTTTCGGCTGGCACTACGCAGGTGGTGTCCGGACTTTCCTCCCGTTTACCCTGAGGGACCGTTAAGTCCCGCAGGGCTAACCAGCGATCACCCGGCTCATCCGCCACATCGAATTATAGCTGATGGGCAGTTGAAATGGATTAGGTTTAGAAGGGCTGGGGGTGCGACGTGCACACGGGATAGAGTCTTCACGCAGGAGAGTCGGACGTTCTGCCACAGATGCCGATAGTGGTAGGCTATTGAAAGAAAGGTTTTCAAGCTGGCTTCGAACTGTGAAGGCTGCGACTTTCGATTTTCTGTTTCCAACGCACGTTTGGATGGTTGATCCATCGCCGTGGAATGCGATAGTCATCCCGTCGAATAACACCGCCATAAAACTTCAGAAACCGATTTCCGAGCAGTCAACATACTCGGTGGCTGGCTCGACCGGCAATAATCCGCTTGACGCATTCTCAACCATAATTCGGCTAGAACTCTCCTCCGATACCGTGCCGGATGGACAACTGCTCTATCCCATCGCACTTGAGTGCCTGAATTGGATCCGTGCTTTGACACGCCAATATTGGGTGGGCTTTGCCGGCAGCGGCACAGCTCCAGTCCGCGGGAGCAGTCTAGTCACCGACGCATCGACCGGAGAGGAAGTTCCAACTAATTTCGGGGCGATCCGCACTCCCATAGTACCCGAGGCCCTCTCCAAAGAGATTTGGGAGAAACTCGGACAGGCACTTGCGGTCAGACAGTTTCCGAGAACCTCAGACTTGATCCTGTGCAACGGAATGTTGGCCCTAAGAGACGGAAACTTGCGGGAAGCCGTCGCTCTCCTCGGAATCGCATGCGAGGTTGAACTCGGCGAGTGCCTGAAGGCTTTTCTTTCTAAGCGAAACGACGCGGTGGCAAATCTGCTATATAAGAGCAGCAGACAGGGATTCGCGTGGAAACTCACTAAGTTACTGCCTGAACTTTCAGGGAAAGACTTCTCCAAGGATGCGCCCCACTGGGCGTCAAAGCTCAATCAACTTTACGAAGCTCGCGGCGCGGCGGCGCACTCTAACCTCAAGCCTGAAGTGGGAGCCGAAGTTCCTGGTTTTTTACACGCCGCTGATGCGTTCTTAGTATGGACTCACGAGTTGCGCTCGTCGCACAAAGAATCGCTTGGACCGTGCCCCTTGCGGTTGCGGGCTACGATAGGTTAGGGCAAGAGCTTCTCAAATTCGGATTCGGTCAGAACCGGCACTTTCAACTCTCGTGCCTTATCCAATTTCGACCCCGCGTCCGCACCTACCACCACGTAATCCGTCTTCTTGCTCACCGACCCAGAAATCTTCCCGCCGTGCTGTTGCACCAATTCCGCCGCAGCTTCCCGCGAACGATTCGCCAGCGTCCCGGTAAACACAAACGTCTTCCCGGCAAACTTATCGCTCTTGACGGTCCGCTTGGCGGCGGTGGGTCGAATCCCAACTTTATCCAACTTCTTGATCAACTGACGATTCGCCGGCTCCGAGAAAAATTCCGCTATCGCGGCGGCGACCTTGGGTCCCACTTCGCCAACTTCAGTGAGTTGCTCTTCACTTGCTGCGGCGAATTCATCCAACGAAGAGAAATGTTCCGCCAGAAGTTGCGCCGTGCGTTCGCCGACAAAGCGAATCCCCAGCGCATAGATCAAACGCGCCAACGGCTGCTTTTTGCTGGCTACAATCCCATCCAGCAAATTCTGCGCGGACTTTTCCGCCATTCGCTCTAGTCCGGCGATATCGTCCAGTTTCAGCGTGTAAAGATCAGCGACATCCTTCACTAATCCTTTGTCCACAAGCTGATCCACAATCTTGTCGCCCAAGCCATCCACATCCATCGCGTGCCGTGCCGCGAAATGCAGCAGCGACTCCTTCCGCTTGGCCGGACACGCCGCATTCACGCAGCGATACGCCACCTCGTCGTCCGCCTTGTGAATCGTGCTGCCGCATTCCGGGCATTTCGTCGGCATGCGAAACGCGCGGCGCGGCTTCCCTTCCTTCGTCACTTTCAAAATGTGCGGAATTACTTCACCCGCGCGCTCGATCAACACGGTGTCGCCGATCTGCAGACCCAGCCGCTCGATCTCATCCATGTTATGTAGCGTCGAGCGCTTCACCGTGACTCCGCCGACCTGCACCGGCTCCAAATAAGCCACCGGAGTCAGTGAACCCGTCCGCCCCACCTGCACCTGAATGTCGTTCACCACGGTGGTTTCCTGCCGCGCCGGATATTTGTAAGCGATCGCCCAGCGCGGGGCCTTGGCGGTAAATCCGAGCTCATTCTGGATCGCGATGGAATTTACTTTCACCACCACGCCGTCGATTTCGTAAGCCAGCTTGATGCGTGGCTGGTCCCAGGATTCGCAGTAGGCAATCACCGCATCGATGCCCGGCACACAATTTCCAGTCGCTGGACGAGCGAAACCGCGCCAGCTTCAGCGCGTCCAGCGATTGCGAATGCTTCGGAAAAGGCGCTTTGCCGTCCACGGTCAGGTAGTAGGCAAAAAACTCCAGCCGCCGCGACGCGGTAATCGAAGGATCGAGCATTCGCACCGCCCCGGCTGCGGCATTGCGAGGGTTGGCGAAAATCTTCCCTCCGGACAGCTCCTGCTGGCGATTCAATTCCTCAAAACTCTTGCGCGGCATCATAATCTCGCCGCGCACTTCAAAAGTCCCCGGCAACTTGGCCTTCTTCAGCGCTGCGGGATCCAATCGCAGCGGTACCGAGCGAATCGTCTTCACATTCAACGTCACGTCTTCACCGGTTCGCCCGTCGCCGCGAGTAACCGCCCGCGCGAGTCCGCCATCTTCGTACGTCAGCGAGATGCTCAACCCATCGAATTTATGCTCCGCAACATATTCAATCTCTTCGCGACCGCTCACTTCGCGGGCTCGCCGGTCAAATTCTCGCAAATCCTCGTAAGAATAAGAATTATCCAAACTCAGCATCGGCCGCGAATGCTGAACCGTTTCAAATCCCGCCCGCGCCGTACCACCCACCCGCAATGTCGGCGAATCCGTAGTAATCAATTCCGGATAAGTGGTCTCCAGCTCCGACAGCCGGGCCATCAGCCGATCATACGCCGCGTCTGAAATCTCCGGATCATCCTGCACATAATATTTGTATTCGTGATGCCGCAACTTCTCGCGCAGATCGGCGATCTGTTTCTTAACGGCGGCAGGAGCAGCTTTGGCCATTGGCGAAGGTCCTAGAGAACGCAACACAGAACATTAACTTGAATCTCGGACATATTATATAGAATGGACACGCAGGTAATGTCGAACAACCGTTTTAAGTAGCACAGGCATTCTTGCCTGTGAACTTTGGAGCACCGACTGAGGATGCCGACCGATTTACACAATGCTCTCCTCATCCACAATCCCAACGCGGGCAGCGGCGGAAACGCGCGACGCAAGCAACTGGATGAAGCTCGCAAAATTTTGGCCGCCGGCGGCATCGAAGCCGAACTCGCGGAAACATGCGGCCCCGGCGACGCCACGGAATTTGCCCGTCGTGCCAGCCAGGACGGCCGTCAATTGGTAATCGCTTGCGGCGGCGATGGCACGCTGAACGAGGTCGTGAACGGCCTCGCGGGCCAGGCGAACGGGCACCGCGTACCGCTGGCGCTGCTGCCCGGTGGCACCGCGAATATTCTAGCCAAAGAACTGGGCATCCCCTGGGACATTCCGGGCGCCACACAAAAACTGTTACGCTGCGACGTGAAGGAGGTTGCGCTGGGCCTGGCAACTCCTCTTGCGCAGCCGGAGAAGAAAAAATATTTTCTAAGCGTTGCCGGCGCCGGACCAGACGGCATGATCGTCTACTCCGTGGATCTGGAGCTGAAAGCTAAAGTCGGGATTCTGGCCTACTGGTATCAAGGGGTGCGCGAGGTGCTGCGTTATAAATTTCCCCATTTTCGCGTGGTGGCCCAGGGGCAAACCATCGAGGCTTCGCTGGTGGTGATCGGCCGCACGAAAAATTACGGCGGCCCGTTTAAGATCACCACGGAAGCGGATTTATACGAAGACCAGTTTGAAGTGATGGCTCTGACCACCCAAAGCGGCTTCAAGTATCTGAGCTATCTGCCCACGCTATGGATGGGCAAATTGCGGGGCGCCGACGGCGTGCACTTTTACAAATCAGATTCGATTGTGTGCGAGCCCATGGATAAAAATCCCGTCTACGCACAAATTGATGGTGAACCACTGGCGCGTCTGCCCATCGAATTCACGATTGCTCCGCGCGCCCTAAAACTTTTGGTACCCCAAGTGTCGCTGGCCGGGCCCGTCGCCAGCGTTGCGTAAAAAGCCTTCATGAATATCTTCACCCAAGCTTTGGCTTCGCTCGCATTAACCCGCGCGGTGTGGCCCCGCGCGCCAAAGCAGCTGTGGATCGTGGCCGTCGGTGCGGGAATAATCGCGGACCTCGATTTCGCCAGCGCCTGGGCGGGCGCGGCGGCTTATCTGAAATGGCATCACACGTTCACGCATTCCCTGCTGGCCGCGGTGTTTTTCGCCGCACTCTTCGCGGTGGCCTACCGCTTCATCGCTACGGATTCTTTACGTGCACAGTTTTCCGCAGCCAACACTTTTTTGCTGGCCTTTGCCGCCGCTTCGTTGCATCTCCTATTCGACATCTGCGGCTCCCAGGGCACGCAACTGCTGTGGCCGTTCAGCGTCCGGCGCTTCGCGATGGATTGGACCGTGAATCTTGATCCGGGGATTATCGCGGTGTTGCTCGGCGCTCTGTTATTTCCAGAATTGCTGCACCTCGTAAGTGCCGAGATTGGCGCGCGAGATACGAAGCCGCGGGGGCGCGTTGGAGCGCTGATCGGATTCGGAATTATTGTTTTGTATATCGCAGTGCGCGCCGATTTTCACAGCAATGTAGTCGCGTTAATGGAATCGCGAACCTATCACGGCGAGGTAGCCGACCGGGTTGCCGCTTATCCCGCGACGCTTTCACCGCTGGAGTGGCATGGCCTGATCGATACCACGCGAGGCCTGCACCAGGTGACGATCACGGAAGGACCCAAGGGGTCATTCGACCCGGAAACCGCGGAGACTCTGTTTAAACCCGAACCTTCGCCAGCTCTGGACGCCGCCCAGAAAACTCCAGCAGCCGTGACGTTCTTGAAAACCGCGCGATTTCCAAAAGCCACGGTAGAAACCACTGCCGCTGGGACCACCGTGGTTCTTCGCGACCTGAGCGCCGTGGCCATGGGAGAAACCAGCCGCGAAATCGCAGCCGCGATTCATCTGGACGCGAATAACCGCGTCACCTCGCAAGAAATAGTCTGGGCGAAACAACTCCGCCAGGAATAACCACAACATCGCAACCCCCACTTTGTAGGGGCGCAGCATGCTGCGCCCCAGCTAGCCCGGGCGACCACACCTTCACGTCCAGTCTTGTCTTGTGTAGGTGCCGGACTTTAGTTCACCCAGAGGAACGAAGGGTCCGGCCTGAGAATCTACTTTCCGAAGGTCAAGATTGCGTCGTCGTTTCACCTTTGTGCCGCAAAATCACCCGCGACAACAAATAACTAATCGCCACAAAAATAATCACAATGACCGTCACCTGCAATTTGTGCTGCACCAGATAGGGCAAGGCGTAATGCCCATAGCGAACGGCTAAATATCCAACGGTGAAATAACGCAAGACACGCGCGATAGAAACCGCCAGCGCGAAACTTCCTACCGGAACCTCAAAAACCCCCGCGGCAAAAACAAATACCTTGAAAGGCGTCGGCGGCGGAAGCAACGCCGCCACCAACACCCCAACAAAACCGTTTTGCTCCACCCAATGCCGCACCGCCGCGCCGTGCACTCCGGCATTTTTGTGGAAGAACGCTTCCCCACCTTTCCGGGCGATGAAGTACAGCACAATGCAACCCAGCACCGAGCCAACGGTGGCAGCCGCGGCATACAGCAGCATCCGCTCCGGCCGATTGATCGAAAGCTGGATCAACAGCAAATCATTGATTACCGGAAAACTGAGAACCGAAGAATCCAGAAAAGAAATCAAAAACAATCCCGGAGCGCCGAGGGCGGTAGCAAAGACGATTATTTTTTGTTTCCAGACATTCAGCTTCGAGAGCACTTCCACCCCTTACCGAAAATTGTCATCCTGCTCGCCCTGACGAGGGAAGGGAGCGCAGTGATCGAAGATTCCGACCCTGTCGGAAGGAATCTGCTTTCTGATGCCCTCGCGATAACCATCACGACGAAGCGTTGGCCCTTAGAAGAGAGTTTCGATTGCTTCTTGAATCACGTCGTAGGCGCGATGTAGCTCCTCCGGCGAAATTACATACGGCGGCAAAACGTAGACCACGTTTCCCAGGGGTCGCAGCAGAACGCCGCGTTCCAGGAAAAAGTTATAGAGCTTTGGACGCATCGCGGAAAGATAGCCAGCGTCGTCAGCGCGCAGTTCGATCGCGCCGATGGTCCCAATCTGCCGAGTGTCGCCCACCTGATGCATCGCCCGGAACTGCGGCAGGCGCTCGGCGGTAATCTTCGCAATCGTTGCAATGCGATCGAAAACCGGTTCATCCGCGAAAATCTGCAGGTTAGCGTTGGCCGCTGCGCATGCCAGGGCATTACCGGTGTAGGAATGGCCGTGATAAAAAGTGTGCGAGCGATCGTCGTCGTTGAAAGCTGCAGCCACTTCCTCGTCGCACAGAGTCACACCCATGGCCAGGAAACCGCCAGTAATTCCCTTCGAGACGCACATCAGATCCGGCACGATTCCCGCCAAATCGCACGCAAACATTTTTCCGGTGCGACCGAACCCAGTCAAAACTTCGTCCGCAATCAGCAGAACATCGTGGGCGTCGCAAAGCTTGCGAATTTTCTGCAGGAACTCCACGGGATGCACAATCATGCCCCCCGCCGCTTGCAGGAGCGGCTCAACGATTACCGCGGCGATTTGATCGCCGCGTTCCGCGAGCAACGTTGCGAGCTGGTCCGCGCATTCGATGTGGCAGGATTCGCGCTTCAGCCCAACCGGGCAGCGATAACAATATGCGGAATGCACGCGATGTACCGGAAAACGCATCGCGTTGAACGGCTCGGTGAACGGTGAATCGTCGCTGGCGGACATCGCACCGGCAGTGTCCCCGTGATAGCCGTGTTCCAGCGCGACGATTTCTTTTTTCTCCGGGCGCCCCAGATTGCTGAAATGCTGGACCGCCAGTTTCATCGCAACTTCCACCGCGGTCGAACCATCATCCGAAAAAAACATGTGGGTCAGATTTGCGGGGATCCATTCCCGCAAGCGCGATGCCAGCTCTTCGGCGGCATCATGCGTGAAACCCGCGAGAATCACGTGTTCAAGCTTTTTCGCCTGCGCGGCAATCGCCGCCGCAATGCGTGGATTGGCGTGGCCGTGCAGGTTCACCCACCACGACGAAATCGCATCGAGAATCTTGCGGCCATCCTGGGTGTACAGCCAGACGCCCTCGGCCCGCGCCACGCGAATCGGCGGCGGATCGAGAGCGGCATTCGTAAAGGGATGCCAGATTTGCAGCGGTGCTGATTTAGGTGACGAAGGCATGAACCGAGTTTACTGCGCGAAGGCCGCGCGATCGAAATGATTCAGAAACACCTGCATCAGCGCGGTGCGGTGCAGATTTGGCAGACGCGGAATTTCGCCAATCACCCGAACGTGCCCGAAGCGTTCGATGGTTTCGCGGTTCTCGCGGTTTTGGTCGCCGATCAGCACCACGCCGTGCACCGGCAACTCCGCGGCGTGCAACGCGGCCAACGTGAGCAGAGTGTGATTGATGGTTCCCAGGCTGCTGCGCGCGGCAAGAATTACCGGCAATTTAAATTTCGCCATCAAATCGAGTACGAATTGTTTTCCGTTGATCGGCACCAGCACGCCGCCGACGCCCTCGATCACCAGCCAGTCGTTCATCAAACTGGTGGGCATGTTGATGCGCCCGAGATCGATTTCCACGCCGGCCCAGCGTGCGGCCAAATCCGGCGACACTGGCGGAACGAACTGGTAGACCTCGTCGAGCGTGCGGTCATTGCCAATTCCGGCCAGACGCATAACCGTAGCGCGGTCGGAACCCTCCAGCGTGCCGGTCTGAATGGGTTTCCAGTAGACGGCGTCCAGCGCCGCGCAGAGCAGCGCTGAGAGCGTGGTTTTGCCTACGCCGGTATCCGTGCCCGTTACGAAGAAGTGGTGTCTCATGAGTGGGCCGCGGCCGCTCCAGCCGTCACCGGACTCTGTTGCGACGCTCGCCGGCCTTCGAGACACTTCGCGAGTCTGACTAAATCCTCCGGCGCGATTGCCGCAGTCAGCGAAAATCGCAAGCGCGCAGTTCCTTGCGGAACCGTTGGCGGACGAATCGCCCGTACGGCGAATCCTTCATGTTGCAAAAAATCCGCGGCGGCCAAGGCTTCTTCGTTTTCTCCGACAATTACCGGAACGATTTGCGTCGACGATGCGCCCGTATCCCAGCCCTGAGCCCGTAGCGCCGAGCGCAGAGACTCGGCATTGCGTTGCAGCGCGCTACGTTCCGCGTCCATACCGCGAGCCAGCGTTAGTGCGGCGTGAATCTGCGCGGCCATGTAGGGCGGCAAGGCCGTGGTGAAAATGAAGGAGCGCGCGTGGTTGACGAGATGATCTTTCAGATTGGCGCTGCCGCAGACGAATGCTCCCGCGCAAGCCAACGCTTTTCCGCAAGTGTGCACGCGGGCAACGATATTCGCGTCGTTCCTGATGTCTCCAACGTCGGCCGAGATTCCGCGGCCGTTTGGCCCGTGGACCGCAGTGGCGTGGGCTTCGTCCACGATTACGCCTGCGTCGTAACGGTCGGCAAGCGTAAGGATTTCGCGCAGTGGAGCGACATCGCCGTCCATGCTGAAAACGGTTTCGGTGACGATCAGTTTGCGTCCGCGATCGAATTGATATTGCCGCAGCAACGACTCCAGCATGTTCAGATCGCGATGCGCGTAAATGTGTTTGCGCGCGCCGGAAAGCCGGATGCCGTCTATCAGGCTGGCGTGATTCAAGGCGTCTGAGAAAATGACGTCGTCCGGACCGGCTAGAGAAGTAAGCAATCCGATGTTTGCGGCGTAGCCGCTGCCGAAGAACAGCGCGCTTTCTGTGCCGGCAAAGTCCGCAAATTCCTCTTCCATATTTTGCCAGGCAGCGTCTTGGCCGGAGAGCAGGCGGGATGCAGTGCCGCCGACGCGGGTGGCGTCGGTGACAGCCCGAATCAACGATTCGCGCAGTTGTGGGTGCTGCGACAAGCCCAAATAGTCGTTGGAGCAGAGATTGACGCCGGTGATTTCCGCGAGGGTTCGGCGCTGATCGCGCGCCGCCAAATCGCGGAGACCGCTCTCTAATTCGCTAGAAAACTTCTGCTGAAAATCAGACGGCATGCGACTCCAAGGGTTTTAGCCCCAGGCTATGGAGAAGTTGTTCGTCTTCATCGGGTCCGGGATTCGGCGTGGTTAAAAGTTTTTCGCCGACAAAAATGGAGTTAGCACCAGCCACAAAACACAGGGTCACCGCTTCGGGAGAAAGCTGTTTTCGTCCGGCCGCCAAACGCACACGCGACGTGGGCATCAAAATTCGTGCAGTGGCAATGGCGCGAACCATTTCCAGCGGATCCAAAGTTGGCATCGACGCCAGAGGAGTACCTTCCACTCGCACCAGCATGTTGATCGGAACACTTTCGGGATGCGGCTCCAGCGAAGCCAATTGGTGCAGCAATCCGATCCGGTCGTCTTCGCGCTCGCCCATGCCGAGAATTCCGCCGCAACATACGGTGATGCCCGCTTCGCGAACCGCGGCAAGAGTTTTCAAGCGGTCATCATAAACGCGCGTGGTGATAATCGAGCCATAAAACTCGGGCGACGTGTCCAGATTGTGATTGTAGGCGGTCAGGCCGGCGTCTTTTAGTTTCGCGGCTTGTGGAGCCGTGAGCATTCCCAGGGTGCAGCAGACTTCCATGCCGAGCGCGGAGACGCCTCGCACCATCTCTAATACATTTTCAAATTCCTTGCCTTCGGGTGCCTGGCGCCACGCCGCACCCATGCAGAAGCGGGTCACTCCGCGGTCAGCGGCCTCTTTGGCTACTCCGATTACGTGTTGGGGATCCATCAGACCTTGGCGTTCGACGCCAGCGTCGTAGTGGGCGCTTTGCGGGCAGTAGCCGCAATCTTCGGGGCAGCCGCCGGTCTTGATGGAGATTAGCTGGCAGGTCTGGATGCGATCCGGATCGTGGAACTGGCGATGCGTGGTTTGGGCGCGGAAGAGCAGGTCTGGCAGCGCGGTACGGTAAATTTCGGCTACTTCCTGGCGGGTCCAGTCATGGCGCGTGTCCCGTGAGGATTTCAATTGTGCGCCCAGTGCTGACAGTTGTTCGGTACCCATCGATCTCCGTCCACCAGATGTTGCGGTTAAAACGATGCAGGCATGTTACCACTGGTTTGGCGATGGCGTTCTTGTTGAGATTGCGGGGCTTGCGTTAAGTCGTTAACCGGGAAGCGGCGTGAGCGCGTCTGCCAAGAAGTTAGGACGGGCCGGGACGCAGATCGGTGGAGCATTCTCTTAGGCGTCGCACCGTCGCCAGACGGGCACCCCCCCTAGGTTTTTTTGTAAGTGTTCATTCTAAGGGAGTTGAAGTGCTTTATTTTTATCCAGTTCTGTAAGTGTTCATTGTGCGGGAGTTAGGATTCGCTTGCGTTATTTGGAATTGCGGGGGATTGGGCGTAGTTCTTTACTTGGGTAATATACCTGTTGGTCATTAAAATGTCAAGCGAAATTTTTCAGTTTTTTTCGACGTTCCGAAATGGGAATAGTTAATGGAGTACACGGCCTTACGCCGGACAGGCATAGCCACGCCTAACCGGTACGTTTGACGCCCGGGCAAGCTGGGGTGCAGCATGCTGCACCCCTACAAAAGGCGCTTACTGGCGCCCATCTTGGTGGGAGCTCCGACGCATTAGGAGACGTTTGACCAAGCATAAGCGAAATGTTATAAAACTCGGGCTTGAAAGCCCGTGCGCTGAGGACGCGGGGTTCTGCCTGAAGGTCGAGGGGGCGGACGGATTCAGCGTACTCTTAGCCGTGAATCCCTGCATTGTACTGGGAGCTGTATAGACATCCGGAGAGGTTGCTCCCCCGGCGCTGGTGAAAAACAGCGTCCGGACGAATTGGTGTGTGCCGGAAAACGTGGGAAACAGACGTTGGCCCAGAACTGAATTTTGGACGGAGGATCGTTGATGAGTAATTGGCTGGTACAAGGCTGTCGGCGGATGAATATTGTGAGCCATCTCTTGAGCGCGAGAAAACTGGGCGGATTTGCGGCGACCGCGCTGGCGCTGCTGGCTGGCGCGTCGGCATTTGCGCAGGATAAAGGGGATGTGGGCAACGAAGCGAGCTTGAAGCTGCCGGATCTTTCGTCAGTGAGTTTTCTGAATGGCGCGATCGATGGGCACAAGCTGTTGCTGATCGGCATCGCGGTGTGCGTGCTGGGACTGATTTTTGGATTGGTGATTTACAGCAAGCTGAAGAATCTACCAGTACATAAATCGATGCTGGAAGTTTCAGAGCTGATTTATGAAACCTGCAAAACGTATTTGCTGACGCAGGGAAAATTCTTGTTGCTACTGTGGCTGTTTATCGCCGTGGTAATCGTGCTTTATTTTGGCGTGTTGTCGCCAGTGCCTGGCAAATCCGTGGCGGTTACCCTGCCGATTATTCTGGCGTTCAGCTTGATCGGTATCGCCGGAAGTTACGGGGTGGCGTGGTTTGGCATCCGCGTAAATACTTTTGCGAATTCGCGGACAGCGTTTGCCTCGCTGCGCGGCAAGCCTTATCCGATTTACCACACGCCGCTGGAAGCGGGCATGAGCATCGGGATGATGCTGATCAGCGTAGAACTGCTGATGATGCTGTTGATTTTGCTGTTTATTCCGGGCGACTACGCGGGGCCTTGTTTTATTGGATTTGCGATTGGCGAGTCTTTGGGCGCGGCGGCTTTGCGCATTGCGGGCGGAATCTTCACCAAGATTGCGGACATCGGCTCCGACTTGATGAAGATCGTGTTCAAGATCAAGGAAGACGATGCGCGTAATCCGGGAGTGATCGCGGACTGCACGGGCGACAATGCGGGCGACTCGGTTGGGCCCAGCGCTGATGGATTTGAGACTTACGGCGTGACCGGCGTGGCGCTGATTACGTTTATTTTGCTGGCGATCGGGCCTTCGCACTTTTTGCCCGCGGGCGTTTCGCTGCACACGGCTACGGCTTCGGCACTGGCTACCGCAATTGCGGCTGCTAATACCGTTCAGGTGCAATTGCTGGTGTGGATCTTCGTAATGCGCATCGTGATGGTGATTGCCAGCGCGCTTGCGTATTTCCTGAATGGTGCCATCGCCAAAGCGAAGTACGGCAACGTGGACAACATGAACTACGAAGCTCCGCTGACTTCGCTGGTGTGGATCACTTCGCTGGTTTCGATTTCGCTGACCTACGTAGTTTCCTACCTGATCATTCCGACCATCGGCGGAGACAGCTCGCAATGGTGGAAGCTGGGCTCGATTATTTCCTGCGGGACTTTAGCGGGCGCGATTATTCCGGAACTGGTGAAGGTGTTTACCTCTACCGAGTCGCGGCACGTGAAGGAAGTGGTTACCTCCGCGGAAGAAGGCGGGGCTTCGTTGGGAATTTTGTCGGGGTTTGTGGCCGGCAATTTCTCGGCTTACTACATCGGACTGGCCATGGTGGTGCTGATGTCCGCCGGATATTTGATCAGCAACATGGGGCTGAGCGCGTTGATGATTGCCGCGCCGGTGTTTGCGTTTGGTCTGGTGGCGTTTGGATTTTTGGGGATGGGGCCGGTGACCATAGCGGTGGATTCGTATGGTCCGGTTACCGACAATGCGCAATCGGTTTACGAGCTTTCTTTGATCGAGCAGATTCCGGGGATTGAGGCGGAATTGAAGCGCGATTACAAGATTGACGTGAACTTCGCGCATGCGAAAGACCTGCTGGAAGCCAACGACGGGGCGGGAAATACGTTCAAGGCTACCGCCAAGCCGGTGTTGATTGGGACCGCGGTAGTCGGCGCCACCACGATGATTTTTTCGATCATCATGGCGCTGACGCACGGGCTTACCGAGAACGTCAACAAGCTGTCGTTGCTCCACGCGCCTTTCGTACTGGGATTGATTACCGGCGGCGCGATGATTTACTGGTTTACGGGAGCCTCCACACAGGCCGTGACCACGGGAGCTTACCGCGCGGTGGAATTCATCAAAGCCAACATCAAGCTGGATGGGGCGGCGGCGGCTAGCGTGGAGGACAGCAAAAAAGTGGTGGAGATCTGCACCAAGTATGCACAGAAAGGCATGCTTAATATTTTTATTGCAGTGTTCTTCGCTACGTTGTCGTTTGCTTTCGTGGAGCCGTTCTTTTTCATCGGGTATCTATTCTCCATCGCGATTTTTGGTTTGTACCAGGCCATTTTTATGGCCAACGCCGGCGGGGCCTGGGACAACGCCAAGAAAATCGTGGAAGTGGAGATGAAGCAAAAAGGTACGCCGTTGCATGACGCTACGGTGATTGGCGATACCGTGGGCGATCCGTTTAAGGATACGTCTTCGGTGGCGCTGAATCCGGTGATCAAGTTCACTACCCTGTTTGGATTATTGGCCGTCGAGCTGGCGGTGCAATTGACGGCTTCCCAAGGGGAGAATCTTACGCATATCTTGGCGGCGCTGTTTTTCGCAGTGTCCTTCTTCTTCGTATACCGCTCGTTTTACGGGATGCGGATTCGGGGATCGGCGGCGTAGGCTGCTTTGGAGTGCGGCGGCTTGACGCCGCTTTTTGCGAGATGCGGCGGACGGGCGCCTTACCCTTGTGGTCAGATTTGTTGCCTTCTATTACGCTGTGAAAGCGGCGTCAAGCCGCCGCACTCCAAAATTACGTGCGGATCAAGTTGGCAAACTTCTTGGGGTTGTTATCGAAATTGGGGAAGACTGGCGAAAGATCCTTCACGCCAATGTGCTTCGTTAGGATTTCGCCTATTACCGAGCGAAAATCGGTGGTCAGGGCCAAGTCGCGGCCTTCGTTGAGCTGGTGGTCGTCGAGGCCGGGCCACTTGCCGTAGACGTGGCCGCCTTTTACCTGGCCGCCCATGACGAACATGCAGTTGGCGTGGCCGTGGTCGGTGCCGCGATTGCCATTTTCTTTGGCGGTCCGTCCAAATTCGCTCATAGTGACGACGACGATGTTTTCCATGCGGTCGCCCATATCCTGATTGAAGGCCGCCAGCCCCTGGCCCAGATCTTTCAGCAGATTTGAGAGCTGCCCTTGCGCGCCGCCCTCGTTGACGTGATTGTCCCAGCCGCCGCAATCCACGAATAAAACTTCCACGCCCACTTTGGCTTTGATGAGCTGGCCAATCTGCTGGAGGCTTTGCCCCAGCCGATTATTCGGATACACTGCGCCGTTTTCCGGCGGGAATTTATTGGTGTCGATTTTGCCGAGCATGTCGATGGCTTCGAAAGTCTCCGCGCCGGTGCCGTGCAGGGCATGGTCGACGGATTGCGAATACATCGCTTCGAAGCCGCCCTGGGCCACGTTATTCATGGCCGCGGACTGCGGAATAATCTTGAATTGTTTCAAATCGGGCAGTGCGATGGCTCCAGTGCTGCCTTGCAACATGCGCGGAAGATTTGGACCCATGGCTACGGCGCGAAACGGTGAAGCGTGATCTTCCGGCATCGTTTGCAGAGCGCGGTCGAGCCAGCCGTCATCGGTGGCTTTTACGCCGGGGGTGCCGGACTCCATGAAGTCCTGCGCATCGAAATGGGAACGCGTGGGGTCTGGCGAACCAGCGGCGTGCACGATAGCCAATTGATTTTTGCGGAACAGCGGCTCCAGCGGCGCAAGGCTGGGATGCAAGCCGAAATAACCGTCGAGATCGACTACCGTGTTGGCGTCTCCGCGTCTCGGTTGCGGAATGGCGATGCTGGGGCGCAGGCGGTAATAATTTGGCTCGGCAAAGGGCACCACGATGTTGAGCCCGTCCGCGGCGCCGCGCTGAAATAGCACCACGAACTGCTTTTTGTTGGGCATGGGCGTAGCGGCGACAGCGCGCTGCAGAAAAGCGGGCATCATGCTCATGCCGACCATGGCCACCCCGCCCTGTTTCAGAAAATAGCGGCGAGAGAAATTAATTTTTCTGGAGCCTTCGCAACAGGTGTAGATGGAAGATTTTTCGCCGCTCATTGGACTTCTCCGTTTCCTGCCACAACCACATCGCGCGAACCTACGGTACTTCCCTGCTGGCGTGTTCTAGCGCCGCTGAAATTCCGGCGCGCCCAAGACTAATCCGCTGACCACGCCCAAATCGGTGGCCTTAGCTGGATCATCAAGCTTGGCTTGCAACACTTGTGGACTGTCCAGCTGCTTTTCGAGAGTCTCGATGGTATTCGGAGCGACTGCGCCGCCGAGGAACACATCTACCGCGCGCGTTAGGGCGACTCTGGGTTCGGCGCCAGCATCGGTGCCGAGCAGCGCGGTGACGTCCGAGCGCGAGCCGCGAATTTTGTTGCCGGCCAGCGTAAGGGAAAAATTGAGGCGGTTGAGCAGCGCTCCGGTGTTCACCCAGGCGTCGGCTTTATCGGAGTAGCCGGTCGGCGGCTGACATTGGTACAGCGGCTCGCCGATTCGGCCCACCCACTGCACCAGCGGCATAGGTGTGTCCACATCTGTGCCCAAAGTGCGCACGGCGGAGATCACCAGTTCATAAGGCGTCTTGATCTTTGCGCGATACGTTTCGCGAGACCAGAATTCCGGAGAGTAAATCATGGTGCGCATCACCGAGCGGATATCGCCATCGTCCGAGAGAAAAGTTTGCGACATGCGCGCTACCAGCGCGGGCGGAGGCGTATCGGAAACGAAGCGGCGAGCCAGTTCGGTAGAAATAAATTTCGCAGTGCTCGGATTATGCGCCAACAGCTCGATGACCTGCTCGCCGTCTTTCATGCCCCCAGCGTGAATTTTTTTACCCAGTACATACTTGGGATTGGGATCGTGGAGTTTCTCATCAAATTTGAAACTAGGATTTTCGCGAGGTTTTTCGATGCTCCACCCGGTGAAGCAGCGAGCCACTTCGGTGACGTCTTTCTGGGTGTAGCCGCCGTCGACGCCCAGGGTGTGCAGCTCCATCAGCTCGCGGCCATAATTTTCGTTGAGGCCCCGCTCCTGCTTCTTTTTGTTTTGCGCCTGGGGATTGCCTGTCGGCGGATAGGGCCGGCCAAAACCGCCGTAACGCCCTTGCTGGCGGGCGGCGCGCTCCGCGGCTTGGCGGGCCGCGGCCTGCGGATCGGCGCTCAGATAATTATCCAGATAGAAAAGCATCGCCGGACTTTGCGCCGTAGCGTTTACCAGATCTTTAAACTTGCCCAAAGTGTGCGGCTGAATCACATCGCGTTCGTAAGAGGTGAGGTAATAGCGGTCTTCGCCTTTGCCGGCAAAAACATTGAAGTGGTTGAACCAGAAATCGTCCAGCACCTGCTGTAGCTGCCGCTCGCTGTAGATGGCGCGAGTTACTTTGGCCATGGCCAGCTCTTCGACGACGCGTTGCGGCTTCCGGCTGTCGTCAGCGATAGCTTTGGGGACGGCGTTGGGATCCGCGCCGCCGAGAACGTTTTGCTTGCCGCCGGCACCACGCGTGGCCATATTGGCGGAGTTCGGCGGTTCATCCTTCATCGGCGAAGGCACGATCGGCGGGGGCGCGGTGGAATTCGCGTTGGAGCGTACTGGCGCGGAGTCAGAATTATTCATTTCGCCTGGCGCGTTTTGCGCCGCATACGTGGGGCCCATATCCTGCGCCGTGGAGGTGGAAGCGTTGGCGGAATTTCCGGAGTTTTGCGAATCGCGGGCCACGACCGCGGCGGCGGCATCAGATCGGGTCTGCGACGCGTTCTGGGCCTGCAGTTTGGCGGCCTGTTTTTCCGCCTGTTTTGGTTGCGGATAATCGCGCATCAGCTGGGTGCTGGACATCGCCAACGTCGGATAATTTTCCAGACGGGCTTGCACTGCGCGGTCGTCGATGGAATTTGGATTGAGCTGTTGATCAATCCATTTCGCCAAGCCCATCTGCTTGACGCGTTCCACGTCGCCAGGACGCGGTCCGTAGGCCAGGCGATTGAGCGCGTGAAGCACGGCTTCATCCGCGTTGAGTTCGCTGATGGGCAGACCTTTGAGGGCCGGATCAAGTTTGAGCTTTTTTGTCTTGTCGGAAGGACTCGCCGATGCTGCGAGGAGCGGAGTGACATCCACGCCTAGCGAAAACACGCAAGTAGCCGACAAAACCAACGCCAGAAAGGACTTGGGCGTGCTTCGCATGATTGCGAGACCGGTATTGCGTCCGGCGTTGCGGCCCATCTTGCGGCTCGGGGGCACGTTCATCCCACTCTCCAGGCTGCAGACGATACTTGGGGGCACCTTGTCACCAGTAGAATAACCCCGTGGGAGGCCGGAAGTTGCAGGGTGAAAGCCGGGCATGCCCTATCGCTAATCGCGGGCAACCCACACGACGGAAATAACTTAGCGCTAGATAAGCTCGCGCATTTCGTGGGATGCGCGGGGCTGCGAGTCGCCGGCCGCAGGGATGGACGGACAGGATCCGGATAAGGCGTCGACGCTTCCGGGCGCTCAGTTGGTCACATCGAACTGAACTGTTCGATTGGCGGCGTGATTTCCGGCTCCATCCACCGCTTGGAGAATCAGGACGTAGGCCCCTTCCGGCATATCTTTTACCGGGACTTTAAGTCCAATGGGGACCACCGGGCTACCCTTCTGGATGAAATCGTCGGCGCGAATCGCTCCCGTGGAGAAAACTTCTTTTTGGGTGACACGATTTACAACGCTGAAACCGACGCCAACGACCGGCGGTTTGTCGGAAGCCAGCAAGGGCTCATATACTTCCGAGTAGAGAACCACCGTGTCGGTTTTGCGAAAGCGATTGGTGCCGGACGGGATAATTTGCATGCCCTTCACCATCAGCGGGGTGCGATCTTCCAGCAGCGCGGCATCGAGTCCGGTGGCAATTTGTCCGATAGGTTGCACGGTATTGGTAAGCGCCACGCCGCCAAGGGTCAAGTGCTTGCCGTCGTAGGGTTCTATTTGCAGCGGTGATTCAAATTTTCCGAAAGCATCACCGCCGGCGCTCAAAACGACTGCCAGCTTGTATGTTCCCGCGGCAGCGTCGAACTGATTTTCGTAGTGGTACGGCGATTTGAGGAACTCTTTCCATTCGTCTTTTTCAAAATCCAGATTTACGGTGTCACTAAAACGCGCGCCAACGCTGCCGTCTGGCTTGTACGCAATCCCCAGAATATTAATGTTGGCGTGGTACTTCCCTTTATCTTTGTTGAACTGCAGATTTTCCGCGGGTATGTCCATCGCCACGTTTACGCGCGCGACGTTCGGAGCGGTATAAAAATAAGGCGTTTCCACGACCGAATGAATGGACCCCGGTTCTGAACCGCTGGCCCGCGCTTCCAGTTGCCGCTCGACTGGTTTGCCCTGCAGAGGATTTACCGTTCTTTCGTTGCAATAGCCGCTGCGCGAACGCACAACCGTGCCACCCCGGCTAACTTTCACTTTCAGGGTGTGGCAGCTGCCTTCTGGCGAGTCGGGGGGCGTGTAACTGACGGTATAAAACTCGCTTTGCTCGTTGCCGATGCGCTGCAGTCCGCCCAACAAATCGTTGGTGTTGAAAATGGTGAAACCGCCGGTGCCTTCGGCAAGCGCGGCGAGTATTTGTTGATTCGTGGCCGTCGATTCCAGGATCGGCGGCACGATGCTGCGTGGCTGCGAGTAGGGAGAATTATAATTGTTCGGAGAAGGGCTCTTGATGGGAGCAGTACCGGTTCCCCCGTTGGTGCCGCCTTTTCCGCCGCCTGTTCCCGAAGTGCCGCCACCCTTTCCACCGGTTCCGCCCGTTCCTCCGGTTCCCCCGGTGGTGCCACCTCCGCCGCCGGGTTTACCGCCCCCGCCTCCCGTGCCGCCAGTACCGCCGGTGCCACCTCCGCCGCCGGGACGCTGTGGATCCCCAGCCGAAAATGCGGGATAACTGGCCAGCACTAAATGCGGAACGTTAGAACTGGCGCCCGAGCGCGCAGCAACAGGACTCTCGGTCGTCGATGACCGCGTCATGCCGGCAGCGGCGGCGTTTGCGACGCCGGACGCCGGCTTTGATAAGAGGTTTTCGCTGCTGGCGCTGCCGCCGGTCGCCACCAGGCCGCGCGCATCCAGAGCGTAGATCGCCACATTGGCTTTGTTACAAGCGTCTATCGTGGCCGTCAACTCGGATTCGCTCTGGGAAGTTAGCGGGAAGCCCCCGGAAAAAAGAATCAGCATTTTGCGGCCGGGTACGCTCCGTAGATTCTTGGCCAGGCTACGAACCGCTAGAAGCATCGAGCGGGCTCCGAAATCGGCTTCCGCCGTGCTCAACGAAGACATACCCGCGGAAGCGATGGTCACCGGTTGACTCGCAGCATTCGGATCTACCGCAGAACCCTTGACCCCGGAAACCGCGGACTGAAGAGTCGCGGCATTTGAGGTGAAATTCTGGACGATGTGCAGCGCACCGCCGAAATCGACTACGGCCATCAGGTGATCGGAGCTGGCGTTGGCATTAATAAATTTGGAAGCCGCGCCGCGCGCCTGGATTTGCTCCGGCTGGTCCATGGTGGAATTATCAAAAAACAGAATCAAGTAGCGCCTTTGGGCATTAGAGGGTCCGCTCGAATCTGTTTCCGCGGAAAAGCTCACCACCGGCTGCTCTTTGTTGTCCTCAAAAACTTTAAAATCTTTCTGGGTCAGGTCGCGAACGTAATTCCCTTTCTTGTCGGTAACCACGGTATCGACGAGAACTAACCGCGTCTCTCTATGGATGACCCCGCCTTGGGGTTGCTCAGCGGATGCGGTCGTTACCGCTGCTGGCGCCGCTTCGGCTGGTTTATCTGCCGGGGAAGGTGTCGCAGTTGTTTGTGCCAGACTCTTCACATTGGAAGACAGGCACAACAACGCCACAACTAGAATCGAGTACTTGCGACTTGTCCCACCAGGTAACCGCATAAACTTGTCCCCCGATTAAAACGGAATCACTACCGAGCCATTGCGCGCAGCCATTTCTGCGCCTTCACCATCACGAACGACCAGCCGCACCATATAGGTTCCGGGCTTCACGTCAAAGCTGGTTTTGACGGTAACTCCGGAACGGCTCAGACGATCATAGGTGCTTTCCAAAAGTCTCATTTGGAGAATTTTCTCGCCACCTGTAACGAAGTTTCCGTTTTGATCGAAAATTGCGGTAGCAATCGTAAGACTATCATTGCTGCGGCCATCCACCTTGCGGAAATGCACAGCGCGCAAATCAAACCGACTGAGCACGGCGATACGCGCATCATTGGCGTCTGTTTTGAAAAACTGAGTTTGTAATTCTACCGGGAGATCGCGCAGTTCGTCCTGCGAGAAGATGGCCTCTTCAATATCGGCTTTGGCGGCGGCAGCGGGATCGGCAATCGTTCGCGGAGCATAGTATCCGCGCCGAGCCTGGATAGTGACTCTACGGTTATCGTTGAGGATCACCTGGATGTCGTGAAATTTTCCGTCGATCTTGAGGTTTTGCGGAGCGTAGCCCAGCAGGTAGCTCACTTCCGGGGCAGCGGCGGCGCGTTGCATACCGACTCCAACATCATTCCGGTTATGAAAATAGGTTCCGCCCGTGCCCAGCGCCAAGTCGGCGAGAACTTCTTCCTGGGCAAACTGCTGTTGGACACGAAACATCGCTGCTAACCCTCCGACGTTGCCATTACTAGACGGCGGATCGGCGATGTCGCCACTCAGATCCGGAGTGTAGAGGCCTCGCGCATCAATCGTATTGATGACAATCTTTGCGAGATTGGCACGATCCATGAGTTCGGACATTTGTAACCAGCTCCTACTCATGATGAATCCCGGGGAGATCATCACCATGATGCGTTCACCAGGCATCTCGGCCAGCCGACGGGTGATGTCTTCCAAGTGCTGGTAGGTGTAGCTGGTTTCTGCATCGCCAGTAGAAAGCACGCTGGCGGCCATTTGCTTGTCAAGCAACCTCGCTTCCCCGATCATTTTTAGATTGCCGCCGAAGTCGCATTGCAAGGTATCTTGCGCGGCGACTTCCAACGCTACCGAGTTGTTTTGATTCAAAAATTGATCGGCTTCGTAGTAAGTCACTTCTGGGCAAGGGTGATAACCGTTGCCCGACGAGGAGTGGGGAATAATTTGGAGCAGCGTCTTGCGGAGCAATTCTCGGTCGGCGGTAAAATCCTGTTTGAACTGTCCTGAAGTGGAATAGATAGCCACGCGATCGATGGGCGTCAAAGTTCCCAAAAAATGCGTCGCTTCAGTCCGGACGAACACCGCATCCTCAAGCGACAAGTGCATATCGTCGAAGACCATCGCTACAAACCGTTGCGGTAGTTTATTGGCCTTGACCGCGACCGGTTCAATCGCAGCGGTCTTTTGCGATGTGAGAACAACATCTCCTCCGGTGTCGGGCACCGCCGCGGCTCGCGACTCTTCGGTTTCGACGTTAAAACTGGAAAGTAATTGCGGCTTGCGATTATCGAAGATCTGAAAATCTTCCCGGTGCAGGTTGGGGACAACCTTGCCGTCCTGATCGCGTACCACGACGCGCACCTGCACGAGGTTGACGCGCACTTTGAATGTGGCCGGAGCGTCGCGAGTCGTCAGCTCGTCTCTCGGATGTTGTTCGGTCTCCGCGGGCGTCGGAACAGCGGTTTGCTCTGGCGCCGGCTGTGCCGGACCAGGAGCAGGAGCAGGGACAAGATTAGTCGCAGGAGTTTGGGCTTCGCTACCGAGAGTTAACAGCGTGAGAAGAAGGAAAAATACGCCGATCCGTGAGTCTCTGGAGACGCGAAGAACACGACACATGATTAACCTCGCCGCATCCCATGGTTGGATGCTAAATGTCTGTCAGACGGCTAACGGCGACGCTACGTTACCGCGATTATACGCCGCGGACAGTGGCAAGCAACGTGATATGTGTCCGCGCCGCGGGCCCCGGTCCGGCAAGACGCCCTTTTGGCAGCTTCTCTCCTCAACCGAACGGCCTCCAAAGCCACGTGGTCCAAAGCAACTGGGCCCAACGTTACCGCGCGGAGTTCACTGGGCCACCAGCCACTACAGAACTCTGCGTTCAAAACGGAATTGTCACGGCACCGTTGCGCGCAGCCATCTGCGAACCTTCGCCGTCACGAACCACCAACCGCACCATATACGTCCCGGGTTTGACGTCGAAGCTACTCTTGACCGTAAGGCCGGAACGGCTCAAGCGCTCGTAGGTATTATCCAAGAGCTTCATTTCCAGAACTTTTTCGCCCCCGGTAACGAAATTGCCGTTTTCATCAAAGATGGCGGTAGCGATGGTGACGCTGTCACTGCTGCGGCCTTCGACTTTTCGGAAGTGCACGCCCTTCAGATCGAAATGGGTGAGCACCGCGATGCGCGCGTCGTTGGCGTCTTTCTTGAAAAACTGGGTTTGCAACTCTACGGGTAGCTCGTTGATTTCATCCTGAGAAAATATAGCTTCCTCAATGTCGGCCTTGGCGGCCACCGCCGGATCCGGATTGGTCCTGGGTGCGTAATAACCTTTGCGAGCTTGGATCGCAACTTTGCGTTTGTTCGCCAGAGTGACTTTGATCTCATGGAACTTGCCGTCAATCTTCAAATTCTGCGGTGAATATCCTAGCAAGTAAGTAATTGCCGGGGCGGCGCCCGCTTCTTTCATACCTTCGAGGATGTCGTTGCGATTGTGAAAGTACGTGCCTCCGGTGCCGTGCGCTAAATCAGCCAGCACCTCCTCTTGCGCGAATTGCGCCGCTACGCGGTAGGTAGTCTCATAGCCGACGGTTTTACCGCTGTAACGCGGAGGATCTGCGATATCGCCATTCACATCAGGGGTGTACAGCCCTCGCGCATCTATGGTGTTGATAGTGATCTTGTTGTGGTTCGCGCGGTCGATCAAGTCGGTCATCTGCTGCCAGAGCGTACTGGGAATGAATCCCGGGGAGATAAACACCATAATGCGCTGGCCAGGCATGCTAGACAGCCGCCGGGTGATCTCCGTCAGATGGCTGAAAGCGAAGGTGCTTTCCGCATCGCCGAGAGATAGCGCATGGATGCTGGCCACCTCCGCCAATTGGAGCGCCTGCGCCGTTTTCGTTTCGTCGCCGTTGAAGCCGCACTGGATGGCCATTTCTGCAGCAACTGCCAGGGCTTGCGTGTTTCGCACGTTCTCGATCTGGTCCGCCTGGTAGTAGCTGACGTCCGGGCAATCATGGAACCCGCCGCCAGAGACGCTCTTTGGCAGGATTCCCAACAGCGTCTTGCGCAAGGCGGCGCGGTCATCGGTAAATTCCTGAGTAACTTGGCCGGAGGTCGAGTAAATACCCACGCGGTCCGAAGCCGCCAGCGAATCGAGAAATTTCGTTCCCGCTGTACGAACAAATACCGCGTCTTCCATGGACAAATGCACGTCGTCGTAAACCATGGCCACAAAGCGTTGCGGCAGCTTGGCGAGCAGCGCCGCCTTTTCCACCTCGGCACTCTCTGGCGCACCGTTCGGCGCAGGAATCGCGTCGCGCGGCTCGGCGGTCTCCACGCTAAAGGTCGAGAGCAATTGCGGTTTGCGATTGTCGAAAATCTGAAAGTCTTCGCGGTGTAGATTGGGAACGAGATTGCCTTTTTCGTCGCGAACTACTGCCCTGACCTGCACGAGGTTTACGCGAACCTTAAAGGTCGCCGGGGTGTCGTGCGTGGATACTTCGTCTTTAGGGCGCTCTTCTGGCGCAGGAGCAGCGTCAACCCCGGCTTTGTCCGGAGCAGGCTGCGCTCCAGTAACGGGCGCAAGACTACCAGGAGGCGCTGTGGAAGGAGGAGTCTGCGCAGGGGCGAAGCGGCTGCAAAATGCGAGCAGTAGGAACAAGAGACTGCAGCGCTGAAGACTAGCGGACGGCAGGAAAAGACGCATTCTGGACCCCGGGTTCTACCCACCCTAAGATGCTATTCCTCGGCAAGACGGCTAACGGCCAGGCCGGCGTCACTACAGTGTTGTTTGGCTAGTTGTTTTGACTATACGCTGCTGATAATTTTAGTGTCAACGTTGGGGATTCTCGTCGAAGGCCGGAAGTCTCGGGACGGCAGCCATCCGCGCCCTCCGCAAAAAGGCGGGCACTCGATGGAGGCAAAAAACTACCCTGGGACAGCGGTCCTGGCAGGAACGCTCTCTAGTTTTTTGCGGCCTTCCGCCAATTCAGCGTTCCAAGCCGCCCCAAGAAAAATAATGATGCTGGAAACCTGCATCCAGATCAGCAGGCCAATCACCGCAGCGAGTCCGCCATACACCACGCTATACGGCACCTGCCGCACATAGAAACCGAAAAGCACGTTGGCCAGCCACCACAGCAGCGTCGCGACCAGCGCTCCGGGCAGCACGTTGCGCAAACTCTCCTGATGTGGCCGCGCTACACGATAAATCACCGTGAGCGATACCGCCGCCAGTACAATCGCCACCGCTGGAAAAAATACGCCCCACAGCCCTTGCAGCCAGGTCGAGTGCCCGAATTCTATGCCGTACCAGCGGCGCAGCGGACGCCCAAAGACTCCGATGATTGCAGCAGCCAGCAGCGGCGCAATCGTAACCAACAGCAGCAACAGGGCACGCAACTGCCGGCGAATGAAGCCAGCGTTCAGCGGTTCGCCGTAAACCATATGAATGCCTTCCATTAAGAGCTTCATAACCTGGGTTCCAGCCAGAAGCGTGCCCGCCCAGCCCACGATGGCGAGCTTCCATGCGTCCGGCCCGCGCTTCACCAGAAATTGCGCCACGATCTGCTGGCTGCCGGGAGGCAGGAAGCGCGTCAAATCGGTTATCAGGTCCAGCAGGCTGGTCTTCCCGCCGATTCTGGTATTGGCAATACCCACGGCCACCAGCAATGTAGGGAAAAAAGCCAAAAATAAATTGAACGCCACCGCCTGCGAAATGGTCCCGCACTCGGGAAAGACGCGAATGGTCATGCGGTAAACACGTTTACTGAGAGTCGAGGCAGAAAGCATTGCACGGCATTATACATAGCGCTGGGCGCTCCTGCTTTGCAGTTCGTTGGCAACGCTTTAGTCGTTAAACGTTTGCCGCGTGCCGTTGCCACGTTGCTGTGTCACACTGGCAGACTCAAACAGAAGTTTCGCCCACATTGGAGCAAACCATGAAGGACCGTTCGAATAGCCCATTCTCGATTGCCGCGCTTATTAGCCGTTCCGGACTTCCCACACTTTGCCTTACTGCTGCGCTCTTCGCCGCCTCAGGTTGCTCCCACCAATCCGAGAAGCCCGCAGCCGCTCAAACCGAAAGCGCCACGCCACAAACTCCACCGCCAAGCACCCCGCAGACCGCCGCGGCATCCACCACCGCAGGCGACCAGGTGGTGCACGCCCAAATGCGCAACGTCATGTTTCGTTTTTCGAGCGCCGCGGGGGCGCACATCGAGACGCTCACCGGCGAGTTCGTTCCCACCGGTAATAACTCCATGCCGGTCTTCGACGACAAAACTTCCTTCGCCGTGAAGGTAAAATCCGCGAGAGTCTCGGTTACTCCTGAAGCGCTGGCCGCAGTTATGAACACCTATGTGTTCGCCAAGCCCGATGCGCCGCTCAAAGATCTAACGATGACCATCGAAGGCAACCTGATCCACGTCAAAGGCAAGCTGCACAGCAAAGGTGATGTGCCATTTGAAAATGTCGGTACCCTGAGCCCAACGCCAGACGGCAGGATTCGTATCCACAGTGAAAAGGTCAAAGCGTTTAAAATCTCCGTAAAGGGCATGATGAATCTGTTCGGCGTGGAACTCGCCAACGTTTTGGATACCAGTAAAGTCGATGGCATCGACACCGATAAGAACGATTTGCTTCTGGATCTGGGCAAACTGTTGCCGCCGCCGCACATTCAAGGCGCAGTGACCGACGTACACATCGAAAACAACCTGATCGTTGCGATTTTTGGCACACCCGACAAGAGTCCTCCGCTCGAACCCGGCAACTATATGGCGATTAAAGGCGGCCAGCTGCGCTTCGGCAAGCTCACTATGACCGATGCCGATTTAATGGTCCTGGACCTCGATCCCGCCGACCCGCTGGATTGGTTTCAGGACCACTACAAAGAACAGCTGGTGGCGGGCTATTCCAAAATTACCCCCACGTTCGGACTGCGCGCCTACATCCGCGACTACTCAAAGGTTTCGCGAATGTCCAAAGCGGATCCGAAGCCCGTGATCAAATAGCACTTGAGCTTCGCTTCCTCGGTGGCCTGCGCTGCGCTGATTGCGCTGGCGTTGCTTGCTGCTATTCGAGCCGCAGCGTAAACTGCGTTTCTACACAGTTCGTATGGAAATAGGTCTATTGCGATGAAATCAGCTTTGGCGCCCGGCACGAAAGTGACCAGTCTGGATTTGAAGCGCTCGCTCCTCGAAACTTTTGCGATCAATCAGAAGGCCAACGAACTTCTGCTGGCCAACGTCAGCGAAGAAGTGTGGCAAGCTCCAACTCCCACGGGCAAGGGCCGTAACATCGCCGCGATTGCTTCGCACATTCACAACGTTCGGCTGATGTGGCTCGCCGCCGCCGATAAGACCGGCAAAATTCCCGCTAAGCTCGACGATGAAAAAGCCAGTCGTGAAGACGCCAGCGAGGCGTTGCGCAAAAGCGGCGCCGCAATCACGAAGTTACTGGAAGCCGGCTTGGCGGATCCCGCGGGAAAAGTTCCCAATTTCCGGCCCGATGTCGTGGCCTTCATCGGCTACCTCATCGCGCACGACGCGCACCATCGCGGGCAAATCGCCATGCTGGCCCGCCAACTCGGCCATCCAATTCCTGCCAAAGCCGGTTTCGGACTTTGGGAATGGGGCACCTTGTGGAAAGAGTGCGGCTTCACGCGATAGTTTTAAGTCTTCCAATAACGCCGACAATGAACCTCAAGACTCTTCGTACCTCGGGATTGTTGCTGCTGGCACTCTGCCTCTGCTGGAGCACTCCCGCGCAGGAAAAACCGCTCTGGAAGTCCGTAGACTTCGCCATCGTGAAACTCAACGATGGGCCGCCCATCTCCTGGAATATGTATCACGCCGAAAAGCGCGGAGTTTGGGTCCTGCGGATCTGGAAACGCTATTTATTAATCGACGTGAACCAGCAGGAAGTTTACGACCTCGACCCGCGAACTATAACGCCGCAGGCGGACAGTGTTTCGTGGTCGCCCGCCGACAAGCCCAGCGAACCCCTGGACGTCAGCGAGTGGAAAGAACGTAACGTGGGGTCGCTCGATCGCTTGCGCTTTCGATTGCCCAAGGGCGCGGTCGTGGAGTTACAAGTTCCCCTGCGGCTGGATGGAAAAACCCTCTACTAATCACCCTCTATTAATCACCTTCTACGAATCTTCTACTAATCAAAGGGGGGCCGCATCTTTTCATTTCCGGTAAATTCCGTAGAACCACGGAATTCCCAACACTCCGGGTTCGACGCCTACGAGCACCGCGTCACCGTCTTGAAACCGGTCAAAGTCGTCGGCGTCAACTGGCAACCGCTCGATTTTCTGCCCGGCGCGCCAGCCATCTACAAATAATCTCCGGCTTCCCCGCAAAAGCCCCTTCATGTAAAAGCGGTTCTCCACCGTAGTCGGGTGATACACAATATTTTTAGGATTGTCGAACCTGCCGTTCAGAAAGAGCGCTGCCGCCAACAACCAGGGCAGCGGAATAAATCCCGAATAGATGCGTTTCAGAATTTCCAGTTCCTGGCGGTTGCGCGCGCGGCGCTCCAGAAAAAACGCCAGTGTAAGCGCCACAAAAAACAGCAGCCCGAAGAAAACCAGCATCAAATCCAGATCGAGCGGCGGATAAATCTGGCTCACATACGGAAACGCCAGCGAGCCCACAAGAAAAACTGCCGTCCGATTCACCAGCCGCCGGCGAAATACCAGTTCCGCGGCACGTGAAGTAAGTCCACATGCGGGACATTGATCCGCAATCCGCTCCGACCCACAATCAACGCATCTGGTCATCGGCACCAGTATAAACGCAGTAGCGAATCGGATGCTTTAAGGACGAGGATTGGAAATAAGGTTCAACAATTCTTGATAACGCTGCTGCGTCTCGGCTTTGGAAAGATCTACGGTAACGCCCATTCCCCGCCCCGGCTCTACGCGTTTCACCGAGCAATCGAGCCGCACCGGATGATCCAGATTCAGCCGCGCGGTAAATCCTGCGCCCACCCACAAAGTGTCCGCCGCTTCGATAAACATCCCATTCGCGCTCAAATCCCGCGTGTTTCCGCGCAGCACCGCCGAGCCCCATTCGATCTCGAGGTCGGCACGAAAGCTGTAACGCGCCGCACGTCGGCGCTCGGTTCGTCGCACTGAAAGGTCGCTGGTGGACATAGACCTGGTGAAACCCCCTGCCAGAGATTTCGCACCGCGGCGCCAGGTCGAGATCGCCGCTTGGTTGGCTACAGCATACGCCTGCTTTCATCGCAAACATATGACGCCGCAAGGGAATGTTTTGTTCCCGTCATCTGACCGGTTATTACTGGAAGACCAACCGCGGTTATAACCGCTGCTCACGTTTTTCCACGCGCCCGCCGGGCGTCTATAATTCTCCCGCCACTTCGGCTTGCTCGCCGCGCTTGATGCGCCGGGCTACTTCGGCCTGCAAATACTTGCGCAGCGCCTCCGGCAAGATTCCCGGCGACACCAATTCGCGCAAGTCGGAGACGGTCAGCTCCGGCAGGTACGCCAGCACGCTCGCGAGCGGCGCAAGTGGATGGCGCACCAGTGCCAGCCGCACATTGTAGAATTCCGACCACTTGCGATGATGCGCGATCGCGTACGGCACGCCAGCGGGAGTTCCGTCTCGCGCCAGCGCCTTTAATACCTGCGCCTCCGTCAAGTGCGGATTGTCCAGCGCCACCGGCAGCAGCCGTTGGTGCCCTTCCGCCACCAGCGAACCAGCCAGCCGCGCCGGACCGCGTCGCGCCAGCGTAATTTTTTGCCCTAGCGGAAGCTGCGGCAAGCGCGCCAGCAACTGATCCTCGGCGTGCAGTTTCAACTCCACCGAAATTGCCGGCATTAGTGTCAATTGCACTAAGTCCATCAAATACAAGTCGCGCAGCAGCTTTAATCCCACAAGCCTGGGCGAGCGCGGGTGAAAGGCCAGGGCCCGTTTCACGCGATAACTCTTCGTGAGCGCTTTACGTCTAGCCACTTCCTCCAGAATCTCCGCCGGAAGAGTTTTTCGCTCCAGCATCACACACAGCTGTGTTTCATCCAGCGCCGGATTCGTCACCAGCCCCAGCAAGACCTCGATATCCGCAGAATGCAGCAGCCGCGCCAGTTCTTCGCCGACTGCCGTTCGTGCCATCTCCCGGTCTCGAAAGGTTTGTTCGTCCACTACTCGACCCCCACAGGTCGCACGGAATCATCCAGATATGCCCGAGCCCGGCATGCCGCAAATTCAGCGACGGACACAGGCGGGCCCTCGATGCTCACTCTTGGCACGATTGCCGCTCTCAAATCCAAGAGCGAGCGCATGCCGTTAGCATAGCGCACGCCCTCAGTCGCAAAATAGCCAGCGTTTCCGGGCGCACAACAGGTAAACTCTGCGCGATGCGCATCCATCCGCTGGATTTGGCAATCGTCATTGCCTATCTTTTGGCCATTACCGCGCTCGGAATTTATTTTCGGCGTGGCCAGCGCGATGCCGGAGACTACTTTCTTGGGGGCCGCTCCGCTCCATGGTGGGCGCTGGCCTTCTCTATCGTCGCCACGGAAACCTCCACTCTGACCATCATCGGTACGCCCGCGATTTCCTACGCCGGAAACCTGGCGTTTCTGCAACTCGTTTTCGGTTATCTGCTGGGCCGTTTGTTGATCGTTCTATTGCTGCTGCCGGGATATTTTCGCGGCGAATATTTCACCGCATATGCCCTCATCGAGAAGCGCTTCGGCTCGCAAATGCGGAAAGTTGCCGCCGGCACTTTTTTGCTCACCAGAGCCATCGCCGAAGGTGTGCGCATCTCCGCGATTGCCTTGGTCGTCAGTGTGGTTCTCGGAACTTCCGAAACCGTCGCGGTCGTCCTCGTCGTCGCCCTCACTATTCTTTACACCTTCGAAGGCGGCATGAAAGCGGTGATCTGGACGGACGTCGCCCAATTAACGCTATACCTCGCCGGCAGCGCCATGACCCTTTTCGTCCTGCTGCACCGCATCCCCGGCGGCTGGAGTGAGCTCACCCAAGTCGCCGCTGCTGCCGGACACAAATTGCAAATCCTCGATTTCAGCACGCATCTCGCCACAAAATACACTCTATGGTCCGGATTGATCGGTGGCGCATTCCTGACCATGGCCACCCACGGCGCCGACCAGACCATCGTGCAAAGGCTCCTGGCCGCCCGCAGCGAAAAAGACAGCCGCCGCGCTCTGCTCACCAGTGGCGCAATCGTTCTCGTGCAATTCACCGTATTCCTGCTGATTGGAGTTGGACTCTACGTTTTCGCGCAACATGTTCCGCTGCTCGCGCCCGGCGACCGCACCGAGCGCATCCTGCCACTCTTCCTGGTTCGCGAAATGCCGGTCGGACTTGCGGGCATCCTGCTCGCCTCGATCGTCGCCGTTGCCATGTCCAATGCCAGTGGCTCGCTCAACTCCTTAGCCGCCTCCACGCGTCCTCGATTTTTCGCGACGCAGCAACGCGGACATTTCTTCTCCCAGCGCTATTAAAAACATCTCGCCGGGCCACGTTGCTGTGGGGCTGCGTCCTCATGGCCTTCGGTTTCGTAAAATGGGGCAGCCTGCTCGAAACCGGCCTAACCGTTGCCGCCCTCCCGCTCGGCAGCCTTCTCGGATTATTTCTCCTCGGCACCATCGACCGCCGCGCCAACGCCACCGGCGCGCTAGCCGGAATGATCGCCGGACTCGTCACCGTCCTATGCGCCCTGCGCTTCAGCACCATCGCCTTCACCTGGTACGCCATGCTCGGCTCGCTCACAACTTTTCTCGTAGGCGCGCTAGTAAGCCGCATCGCAAAAAATAATCGAGATCTCAGCCCTCACGAAAACTCAAGCAATCCAGCGATCCCGCCACCGCGACCCAGAAAATCACAACAACCACCAAAATCACCACAATCGCCCGCATAAAAAACTTGTCATTCCGAGCGAAGCGAGGAATCTGCTTTCTGTCGCCACTCCCACGACGCCAGACTAAGCACTCAAATCGCCTGGAGGCCCAATGACCGAACGCCGCCTCGAACTAGTCCGCGGACTCGGCGCCTGGTCCTCCATGGCCATCGTAGTCGGCACCATGATCGGCACCGGAATTTTCCTCAAGCCCGCCGAAATGGCGCGCGAAGGCCGTTCCGTCTCCATCGTCTTCGCCGCCTGGATCGTCGGCGCCATTCTTTCCCTTTTCGGCGCGCTCTCTTTCGCGGAGCTCGGCGCCATGCTTCCCGAAGCCGGCGGCGAATACGCCTACCTGCGTCGCGGTTTCGGTCCGGTGTGGGGCTTCCTCTTCGGCTGGATGCACTCCATGGTGGGCCGGCCCGCCTCCCTCGCATCCATCGCCGCGGGCCTGATGCGCTTTCTCAGCTTTCTCGTGCCCGCCGTCGCCGCGCCAATCTTCAACGTCCATATCGTCATCCCCGGCCTCACGCATTGGCTCGCTCCGTACGATTTCGCGTTCACCTGGGCGCAACCTTTAGCCGTCTGCTGGATCCTGGGCATGACTGGAATAAATTATTTGGGCGTCCGACTAGGCGGCGCGGTCCAGGTTTTTCTAACCGCCATCAAAATAATTTCCGTAGCCATCGTGATCGGCGTCGCGTTTTTCTCTCCCGCCGGACCGCCCCACGCCCCCGATCCCTTTTGGCCCGCCGCCGGGCAAAGCATCGGCGCAATCCTCTCCGCGTTTCTCGCCACGCTGGCAGCCGCGCTCTGGGCTTACGACGGTTGGGAAGATTTGAATTTCGTCGGCAGCGAAGTAGAAAATCCCCAGCGCAATTTTCCGCGCGCGCTAATCGGCGGAGTCGCCTTCGTGGCGGTCAATCTATCTGCTGTTCAGCGCCGCGTGTCTGAAAGTTCTGCCGTTCTCCAGCGTCGCTGCCTCTTCACACATTGCTTCCGACGTGGTCGAACACGTTGCTGGCCGCAGCGCCGCCCTGTGGATCACCATAGCCATGGCCATCTCCGCGCTGGGCTCCATGAACTCCAGCGTTCTAAGCGGTGCCCGCGTCCCCTACGCCATGGCCCGCGACAAAATCTTCTTCAATATCGCAGACGGCATCCATCCCAAATTCCGCACCCCAGCCCGCGCCCTAATTTTCCAAGGCATCCTGACCGGCCTAATGGCCCTAACCGGCACCTTCGAAGAACTAACCAACCTCTTCATTTTCGCCACTTGGATCTTCTACGGCGCCGCCGTCCTGGCCCTGATCCGCCTACGCCGCACCGAACCAAATCTCCCCCGCCCGTACCGCACCATCGGCTACCCCTGGATCCCCGCCATCTTCGTCCTGGGCGCCGTCGCCCTAACCACCAGCGAATGGTTCCAACGCCCCGGCCGCTCCACCCTAGGCCTCGCAGTAATCGCCGCTGGCCTCCCCTTCTACCGCTACTGGAAAAACACTCACGCTCCTCCGGCCCAGCAACCCTGACTCGTGCTAATCGCTTCCTACAAACTCTCCGTGTACTCTGCGAATCCTCTGTGCCCTCTGCGTTAAATCTTTTGTCTCTTTGTTGATCCTTTCCCCCGAAAATCACCGCCCGCCTATGCAAGCTTAAGTCCAACAGAATCTATCTCTTCCACAAAATCCCCTGTAACTCCAATAGAATCTATCTCTTTCACAAAAGAGGGGGGTGGGGGGCGCAGGACACACCCGTACATCCCAAGCTTCGCAAGGTTCGCAAAGGAGCGCTAACTATCAATCTTTTCTATGCGGTAACCGCTTGACTGATCGGCGCCAGGTGCAGATACGCACCCTCGGTAAGGAACTGAATATCAACACCCGGATGAAATATCTTCGCCATCGCCGCGATTCCCGTCACCAACCGCGGACCCGGCCGGCTCCAATAACTATTCGCTTCCAGCGCGTACACTCGATTGTTTCGTACCGCCGGGATCGTGCTCCATTCGGCAGGCAGCGCCAACCCGCGATATTCTTCGCGCGCTTCCTCAGCCGTATACCCACACGGCCCAATCAGCAAAATATCCGGCGCCGCCTTGATCACATCCTCGACCGACACGCGAAATGACGGCGTCGCCGGGCTTCCAAAAACATCTTCTCCTCCCGCCAGCTGAATCATCTCCGGGATCCAATGCCCGCCCACGTAAATCGGTTGCAACCATTCGAGGCACGCCACCCGCGGCCGCTCGGTGGTCACACTCAAATCGTGCGCGAGGTCGCCTAAGTTTTCGCCCAGCCTTTTGATCAGCGACTCCGCTTGCCGCCCGCGGCAAGTCTCTTCGCCGACCCACAAAATATCGCGCCACACATCGCCTAAATCCTGCGGATTCAAACACAAAACTTCCGGACGATTTTCAAATCGCGCCAAAGCCGTCGCCAAATCTTCCGGCGAAGCCGCGCACACATGACACAAATCCTGCGTCACGATTAAATCCGGCGCCAACTCTTCCAGCGTCTCCGCGTCCACCGAATACATGCTCTGCCCGCTCGCCACCTGTTGCGCACAAACGCATCAATTTCCGCGGGGTCGCACCGTGCGGCACGCGGGAATCATCACTACGCGTTTGCTGCGCGCCCGCGCGGGAAAATCACACTCGTGGCTCACGCCTAACACTTCGCTTGTCGAGACCCAGCGCAAACAGTACTTCCGTAGCGGAAGGTAGAAGTGAAACGATTCGCATTCCCGCGACTTTATCACAGTAATTTTGCGCCTTACTGCATCTCGACCCTCGTGGCGCCTGGTTTTAGTAGCACAGGCATTCTTGCCTGTGCGGCGAGATGCGGAACCCACAGAAGCTGACTTGATTATCCGCCGTTGGCGAAGACGCAACGCATTTGTGGCGTTGCGACAACCGCCGCACAGGCAAAAATGCCAGCGCTACTAAAAAAAATTCCTAGCTACTTATACAGAAAATATTTGCGGCGTTTGGCGTTGAAGTCCGCAAGCGCTTGACTCCATGAGGTGACAATTTCCGTAGGCGGCGTAGCGCTCTGCAATGCCGCGATTGTCGCGTCGCTACCCAACAGCAACATCATCTTACTGACGTCAAAATGTTCCGGATAAAGCCGCTTGCAACGCCGTCGCAATTTCGATCCCCACTGACATGGAACGCACCGCGGCACGATCCGTAATCCGCACCGCCACGCCGCCGCTTCTCTGCCCCGCATACAATCCCGAAACCGTAATAAACGGCTGCGCCACAAATTTCACCCCGGGCAAATTCCGCGCGTTCAACGCGGCCGCCACCTCGTCGCCTTTAATCCACGGCGCGCCAAACTCTTCAAACGGCGTCTCCGTCCCTCGCCCCACGGAAACTCCCGCGTTCTGCAAAATCTCCAGCCCAGGATAAAGAATCGCGCCCTTGGAGTCAGCAGACTCGGAGAAGGCGGCACCCAGCGCAACCCCGGTGCTATCCCAGAAATAATTGCGGTGCCAATTTTTCATCGCCATCACATGCAATTCCGCACCGATCTGTTTTCGGCATTTAAAAATTGCGCCAGCTCCCCAATCGTCATCCCATAACGCACCGGCAGCGGAATATACACCGACAAAACGGTCTTGTCCGCGTCCAAAATCGGCCCCTCGATAATTTCCCCACCAATCGGATTCGGCCGGTCCAAAACATAAAACGCAATGTGCCGTTTTGCGGCCTCCTCCATGCAATACGCCATCGTGGTTATGTAGGTGTAAAAACGAACGCCCGCATCCTGCACATCAAATACCAGCGCGTCGACTCCCTGGAGCATTTCGTCGGTGGGCCGCCGCGTCTCGCCATACAAACTAAAAATCGTCAGTCCCGTCGTCGCATCCTTCGATGACTTAATCTTTTCGTCGTTGCTCCCGGCAGCCAGTCCATGCTCCGGACTAAACAGCGCCACTAATTCCACGCCCGGCGCATGCGACAGCAAATCCGCGGTAGCTCGCCCTTGGGCATCCAGCCCGGTGTGATTGGTAATTAATCCCACGTGCTTTCCGCGCAGCGCGGCGAATTTCTGCGACTCCAGTACATCCAACCCGGTCTGCACCAGGGGCCCATGCGATTTCTTCTGCGCGTGTTTGTTCGTCGATGTCGCTGCGCCCGGAGTCGCTGGACGCGGGTTGCCCGCTCCATCGGCGCGTCCCGCCAACAGCAACACTCCAGCAAAAACTAGAATTGTCATTCCGAGCGAAGCGAGGAAGCTGCTTTTTTCCAACGCACCGACATTTGTCCGATTCACGGGGCTCCTAGAAACTCAGCCGTACCCTTCGATCTCTTCCCACTCTCCGCTCAATGATATTCTGGAACGCCCAACGTCAACCGTCGTTGTGACCACAAAGTGCCCGTGCTATATACAAACAAGGGACTCAATCATTCCGAGGAAAATCACTATTTGATGAAAGCACGCCACCGTCGCTTTCTCCTGCTGCTTCCCGTCTCGATCGCCCTAGTCGCCATGGTCAACACCTTACAAAGCCAAAACAAATCGCAAAGCCATCGAAGTCGCAAAGTCAAAGCAGCACGCCGCAAGGCAAGCCGGCGTCGCACGCGACCGCATCCGCCGCAGCAAATCACGCGGTGAATAACTCCGGCCAATCTCAGCCGCCGCGCAAAAATGGGCCGACGCCACCCTCCGCGACATGACCGTCGACGAAAAAATTGGCCAGCTTCTTTTCACCACGTATCACGGCAGCTTCACCCCGCGCGACGCTTTCGCTTACAAACAAATGATGCACGACGTCGACGACCTGCACGTCGGCGGCTTCATCAACATCACCCAAGGCTCGCCGCTGGGAATTATCAAAAGCCAGGTCTATCCCACCGCCGTCCTGACCAATCAGCTGCAAGCCAAATCCAAACTCCCGCTATTAATCGGCGCCGACTTTGAACGCGGCACCGGCATGCGCCTCGACGAAGGCACAAGCTTCCCCACCGCGATGGCGCTGGCGGCTGCAGGAAATCCGCAAGACGCCTACACCATGGGCAAAATTACCGCGCTCGAAGCGCGCGCCGTGGGCATCCATTGGCTCTACGCGCCCGACGCCGACGTCAACAACAATCCCGGCAATCCCATCATCAACACGCGCTCATTCGGCGAAGATCCAGCTAAAGTCGCCGAATTTGTAGCAGCCTTCGTGCGCGGCGCGGAAGAAAATGGCGCCCTGGCTACCGCCAAACATTTCCCCGGCCACGGAGACACTGCCGCCGACTCGCATCTCGATCTCCCAGTAATCCACGCCGACCGCGCGCGCCTCGAAAGTTTAGAACTCGTTCCCTTCCGCGCCGCCATCGCCGCCGGAGCCAGCAGCGTAATGACCGGCCATCTCTCGGTCCCCGCATTCGAGCCGGACGCCAATACTCCGGCCACGCTCTCGCAAAATATTTTGACGGGCGTGCTGCGCAATGAGCTTCACTTCCAGGGATTAGTTGTCACCGACGCCATGGATATGGGCGGAATCACCACTCGTTTTGCACCAGGCGAAGCCGCCGTCCGCGCAGTCCTGGCCGGTGCCGATGCTCTGCTGATGCCTCCCGTCCCCGACGCTGCTTTCGAGGCGCTGCAACAAGCGGTAAAGTCCAGGCGCATCAGTCGCGAACGATTAGACGCTTCCGTTCACAGAATTCTTCTAGCGAAAGCCAAAATTGGCCTGAACAAAAATCGCCTGGTGGATCTCGAAGCAATCAACGAGCATTTCGGCACGGTCGCTCGCCAGAACGAGGCGCAAGAAATTTCCGATCGCGGCGTAACTCTCCTGCGCGACACGAATCATCTGTTACCGCTCGATGGCACGAAACCAACGCGCGCACTTCTTCTAGCCTTCTACGCCGACCCCGAAACCTACCCCGGCGAAGATCTGGAACGTGAACTCCGCACCCGCTTCGATTCCGTGACCACGCTTCGCGCTGACACTCGCTTTATCAAAGCGGACACTCTCAAACTTCCTTCTCCCGATTCTTACGACGTGGCCCTGCTGGCCCTCTTCGTCCGCGTCAGCGATCGCAAAGGCAACGTAGACGTCCCCGCGGAACAGCAAGCGGTAGCCGAGCAGATTTACAAATCCGGAAAACCAGTAGTCACGTTGGGTTTCGGCAGCCCGTATCTGATCGAAAGTTTTCCGCAAGCCAGTACTTGGCTAACCGCCTTCGGCATCAGCGACGTGGCGCAAATTTCCATGGCGCGTGCGCTTTTCGGACAAATTCCGATTCAAGGCCACATCCCGGTAACTATTCCCGGTGGGGATAAATCAAAGCCGGCTCTGGAATCACGCTTCCCGCAAGTCCCATGACGGTGCAGCCCATGGATTCCCGCGCCGACGCCAGCCTGCAACCCGCCTACGACGTGATAGAAAAAGCCATCGCCGCCAAAGCTTTTCCCGGTGCAACTCTTGCCGTCGGCTATCGCGGAAAAGTTTCCATTCACGCCTTCGGCCACTTGAGCTACGACGCCAAGTCTCCCGCTACTAGCGAGCATCACGATTTATGACATCGCCTCGCTCACGAAAGTGGTCGCCACCACCACCATCGTCGCAAAACTCGCTGAAGGCGATTTCCCTGTAGGCATCGATCTCGACGCAAAAGTAGAACGTTATCTTCCGGAGTGGGCCTCCGCTAGCACTCCAGACGCGGCCTGGCGTCACAGAGTCACCGTCCGCCACCTGCTTACACACACCTCCGGCCTGCCCGCCTTCAAAGAGTATTGGCGCACCACGCAAAATCGTCAGGAAGCTTTAGCTAGAATTTTCGCTGAGCCGCTGGAGTACGAGCCGGGCACAAAGGAAGTCTATTCAGATCTAGGAATTATTCTGCTCGCGGAAATCATCGAGCGGCTAACCGGCAAAACTCTGGACACCCTTTCAAACTCCTTCATTTTTTCGCCGCTGGAAATGAAGAGCACGATGTTCCGCCCGCCACAGAAATTGTGGCCGACCGTCGCCCCCACGGAAATCGATAACAACCTCCGCCACAAATTGGTCCAAGGCGAAGTCCACGACGAGAATGCCTTTGTGCTTGGCGGAGTTTCCGGACACGCCGGGCTATTCAGCACCGCGCCGGACTTGGCCGCCTTCTGCCAGATGATCCTGAACGGCGGCAGCTACGCCCACCACCGCATCTTGAAGCGCGCCACTGTAACCCAATTCACCAAGCCGCAAGAACTCTCGAGTGGTACGCGCACCCTCGGCTGGGCCGTCCCCACTGAAGGCGGCAGCAGCGGCCACTATTTTTCTAAAAATAGTTTTGGCCACACTGGCTTCACCGGCACCAGCATCTGGATCGATCCCGACCGCCAGCTTTTTGTAGTCCTGCTAACCAACCGCGTAAATCCAACACGCGAAAACACGCAAATCCAGCAGGTGAGGCCGGCGTTGCATGACGCGGTGGTGCAAGCCCTGGGACTGGTTACTCCGTAAAAGCGGCGTCGAAGCCGCCGCACTCCAAATTCGATTATGGGTGGTTTGGTGGCTGGTGTTCTAAATCCATCCCAGCCTGATGTAAATCTTCAATGCGGCCGAGGTCTCGCCAGTAATATTCATCGGCGCGAAAGGCTGTGATTTTTTCTCCGGTCGCTGCGAGGCGCAAATAGCAATCGATTATGGAGAAGACGGCGTCTTCTTTCATTAGCCCCAGCAGGCGGGGAGAAATTATGTGGATTCCCGTGAAGGCCAGCGGCTCGAGATGCGCGGCGCGGCACACAATTTCCGGTTCTTTTTCTTTTCCCGCGCGGCGCCCGCACAGCCGCATCTCATCGTTGAATAAAAGTTGGCGGCTGCTTTCGCGCTTGTGCACAGCTAGTGTCGCCAGCGCATTGCTTTCGCGATGCGCGTGGAGCATTTTGCTGAAATCGATGGTGCTGATTACGTCGACGTTGTGGAGCAGAAATGGCTCGTCCGGACCTTCATGCGGGTTTCCACGCGGCTCTTCCGATTTCTCCAGGAAAAACCAGCCAGCTTTCTTGAGGCCGCCGCCGGTATCGAGCAATATGTCTTCGCGGGAGACTTCTATGCGCATTCCGAAATTGTCACGGGCCTTGAGAAACGTCCACGATCTGGTCGGCAAAATGATGCGCGTTCACGATGACCTCGCGGATACCGAATCCGCGGCAGACGTAGCAGAGTAATTTCCAGTAGGGTACGCCCGTTTACTTGGACCAGCGCCTTCGGACGATCATCGGTCAGCGGACGCAGACGCGTGCCGAGTCCGGCCGCCAGCACCATGGCCTTCACGACACGACCTTCATGAAGGGATCCTCATTTGCCCATCTTTTCGAGTTCGATGTGCCGCACCGCCACCTCGACGCCGTTCATCGCGCGAAAATGCCGCGCCAACTGTTCTGCCAAAAACACCGAGCGATGCTGTCCGCCGGTGCATCCGAACGACACCATCAAATTTTTGAAGCCGCGCTTGCGGTAACTGGCCACGCTGCCATCCACCAGTGACGCCGCGCTGGCTAAAAACTGGTGCACGCTCTCCTCCTGGTTCAAGTACTCGATCACCGGCGCATCTTTTCCGGTGAGCGGTTTGAAACGCTCTTCGCGACCAGGGTTGGGCAGCCCGCGCGCATCAAAAACAAATCCGCCGCCGTGCCCAGTGTCGTCCTTGGGCGGCTCGCGATGAAACGAAAAACTGAAAATGCGGATCGCGAGACTTTCCGCTTCGCTGGCCGGGGTCTGAAACTTCGGCGACGCCAGCAGGTCCTGGAACGCGGCCATCAACGCCGGAAGCGCAATCGGCAACTCGACATGATGCAGCAGCCAGCGCAGATTTTTCAGCGCATACGGCACGCTCTGTAGAAAATGCGTCTTGCGCTCGTAAAATCCGCGGAAACCGTAAGCGCCCATGGCCTGCATGAGCCGCACGTAAACGTACGCGTAGTAGTGGCGCAGGAATACTTCGCGATCAACTTTCACATAATTGCCGAGCGCGTCGAGATAGGCATTCAGCAATTCCTGGCGCAACTCCGGAGGCAAGTCCGCCTTAGAGTCGAAGAGCAGTGAAGCAATGTCGTATTGCAGCGCGCCTTTGCGACCACCCTGGTAGTCCACGAAAAAGGGCTGGCCGTCGCGCAGCATAATGTTGCGCGACTGAAAATCGCGATACATGAAATAGTCGCGATCCGCGCTCATCAGAAAATCGGTAAGACGGCTGAAGTCATTTTCCAGGGCCTGCTCGTTGAACGGGACGCCGGCCAGCCGCAAGAAATAATATTTGAAGTAGTTCAGGTCCCACGCGACGGACTGGCGGTCGAAACTGCTGATGGGATAGCAGACGCTGTAATCGAGGTCGCGCCCGGCCTCCACCTGAAACCGCGGCAACAGCGCGACCACCTGGCGATACGCTTCGGTAACCGGAGCGGCAATTTGTTCGCCTTGGCGATTCTGTGAAAGAAACTGGAACAGCGTGGTATCGCCGAGATCCTCTTCGAGGTACGCGCCGTGGTCCAGATCTTCGCCGTAAATCTGCGGCACCGGCAGACCGAGCTTGCGAAAATGTTTGGAGAATTCCAGAAACGCGCGGTTTTCTTCGCGCACACCGTACTCAATTCCGATCGCGGTCGCGCGTTCGTTGGAGAGCCGGGTGATTTTTCGCCCTGAGCCACCGAGGTCGCCCTGCACCGGCTGCACCTGCTGCACCGGCGAATGGAAATGGGACTCGAACAGCTTTTTCAGTATGTCCATGGACATAGAGATGATCGCAATTCCGGAGAAAACCATTCGTAAATGCGACGATTTTCCATCATAGCTGATTCGCGATAGCGCACCCGAAAAGGAAACGTAGAGTTTCGTCGAAGATGTTAATGGTTTGTCTTTGTCGGCAGAGGCTGTCGTTTCCTGGCACAGGCTGCGGAATTGTTGTGGCGCGCGGCTATACTTTAAGGATGCGCTTCCCGGCCACAGGAAAAGCGGAGGACCGAGCAGCGGCTTGCGGCGTCGAAGAATCTCGATCGCATGAGCGCGCTGCAGATCGTGCGGCTGATCCATCGCGAAGATCGCAAAGTCGCGGACGCTGTTGCGCGCGAGTTGCCGCGCATTGCCGAAGCTGTGGAGGTCATCGTGCGCGCAGTTGGGCGAGGAGGACGGCTGATTTACGTTGGCGCCGGGACCAGCGGGCGGCTGGCGATGCTGGACGCGGTCGAATTGCCGCCCACTTACGGAATTGGAAAGAATGCGGTGATTGCGTTGATCGCCGGCGGAAAAAAAGCAATCACGGGAGCCGTTGAAGGCGCGGAGGATTCGGCGAGCGACGCAGTGCGCGATCTTCGCGCAAGCAAAGTTGGTCGGCGGGATGTGGTGGTGGGGATCGCCGCGAGTGGGACCACTCCGTACGTTCTGGCCGCGCTGCAGTTCGCGCGCAAGCGACGCGCGGGTACGATCGCACTTACCGCCAATCGCCATTCGCCGCTGGCGAAACTTGCCGGCATTTCGATTGCGCCGGAGGTGGGCTGCGAAGTTGTGACTGGGTCCACGCGCATGAAGGCCGGCACTTCGCAAAAAATGGTGCTCAACATGCTCTCTACTGCGGCGATGGTGCGCCTGGGTCACACGTATGAAAATTTGATGATCGATCTGGTGATGAATAATAAGAAGCTTACGGGGCGTGGCTTGCGGATCCTGGTGGAGGCCAGTGGCGCGTCGGTGTCTGCGGCCGAACACGCTCTGCGGTCAGTCCGGACACAATTTGCGGGTGGCTTTGGTGATGTTGAAGAAGAGGGTTTCGGCGACGGTGGCTGCGCAGCAACTGCGGGCGGCTCAAAATAATTTGCGGGTGGTGTTGTGTTGAGGCGCTGAGTTCGTGGCGAAGGTGGCCGGACTAAAGTCCGGCGCCTACATAAGACGGAATTCGTCGTGGCGGGATTGTAAATTTAGGGATTGGTCGGGACAGGAAGAAATCGTTCATGGATAAATTCAAGATTATCGGCGGCAAAGCCCTTAAGGGTACAGTCCCCATCAGCGGGGCGAAGAATTCGGCGCTGCCGGCGATGGCGGCGGCGTTGCTTACCGCCGAGCCTTTACGCGTTCACAACATTCCGAAGGTTCGCGACCTGATCACCATGAGCAAGCTGTTGACGTTCATGCACGTAAACGTGGCGATCAAGGAATTTCCGGCGAGCGATTACACGCTGCAGGCCACCAAGTTGAACGATGAAGTCGCGCCGTATGAGCTGGTGAAGACCATGCGGGCTTCGATTTTGACGCTGGGTCCGCTCATTGCCAGAGTGGGCGTGGCGCGGGTTTCTCTGCCGGGGGGCTGCGCGATTGGGGCGCGCCCGGTGGATTTGCATTTGACTGCGCTGGAAAAAATGGGCGCGGAAGTGGTCACCAAAAACGGTTACATCGAAGCGAAGGTTCCGAATCACGGCCGGCTGAAAGGCGCGCACATCGTCTTCGACAAAATTACTGTAACCGGCACAGAAAATATTTTGATGGCCGCCACCCTAGCCGATGGCGAAACTATCCTGGAAAATGCCGCGCGCGAGCCGGAAGTCACCGACCTCGTCATCATGCTCAGAAAAATGGGCGCGCAAATTACCGGCGACGGCACCAGCGTGCTGAAAATTAAGCGGCGTGAAAGAGCTTCACGGCACCGATCACACCGTCATTCCCGACCGCATCGAAACCGGCACCTTCCTGGTGGCCGGCGCGATCACCAACGGCGATCTAACCATCACCAACTGCGAACCCGAGCATCAAGGCGCCATCATCGCCAAGTTGGCGGAAGCCGGCGTGCCCATCGAGATTATCGACGCGACTACCTTGCACGTAAGCGGCGCAAAAAAACTAGTCGCCGCTCGATATGACCACCGAGGAATATCCCGGCTTCGCCACCGACATGCAAGCGCAATACATGGCCCTGGCCACCCAAGCCGAAGGCAGCTCGCCTCATCACCGAAACCATTTTCGAAAATCGCTTCCTGCACGCCAGCGAAATGCTGCGCATGGGCGCGCACATCTCCATCGACAATCGCCGCGCGGTAGTCCGCGGCCCCGCAAAACTGACTGGCACAACGGTCCAAGCCAGCGATCTCCGAGCGAGCGCGGGCTTAGTCTTAGCCGCCTTAGTAGCCCAAGGCGAAACCATCATCGAGCGCGTCTACCACATCGATCGCGGCTACGAACAAATCGTCGAGAAGCTGCAGGATGTCGGCGCACAAATCGAACGCCTCCACGCTCCAACCCAAGCCGCCGACTAAGACTCTAGTCTGACGCTTTTGTTTCTTTGTTTTTGAGCAGACCGGGGCTTCCGGCAAAAGCTGTGCCACCAACTTAGGGCTTCTCAGCACTCGGGTCGCGTCGATACCAGATGGTAGGTAATACCCTACTGCCGATCATCCACACCGCACGGCTCACCAAATACCACCAGAGTGTCCCCAGAGTGCCGAAAAGAACCAGCGGATGGTCAGAGTTATAACTGATCGCGAGTATGATAACCGACATGGGCATATCAACGAAAAACAGGTAGCCCCAAGCCGCATCCAAGCGCATCAGCGCAATCGCGAGACATACGCAGAGGTGCAGAAAGGGCAAGAGATAAACCCAGGAACGCAGCCATGGCGAAACTATCTTCGTAGCCATCAATTGGCCTTCCCGATAAGTCTTGGCACTCGCGCAGCCGCCTTAATACTTTTCCACTATATCCCTCTTGCTACGCCTTTATTAAAGTCCTCCCAAATCCGTAACCAATAAGTTCCTGCCTTGGGAGGCACAAATGTCTGCAGCAACCACCACTTTCTCCGCCGACGCGCGCACCTACGTCTCCGCCGGTTGGCGCAAACGCGTCATCGCTATCGCGCTCATGATCGGCATCGCCGGATTTTTCTGGATCGACTCCCGCTACCCCGCGCTATTGCGCAAATACAATTCCGGCACGCACGTGAAAGCCACCGGCGCCATCACCTTCGACGCGCTCTACCCCGTCGACAAAACCATGCCGCTCACCCAACGCGTGTGGCGCACCAGCGTGAACTGGCTGGCCGCCAACAAGATCGGCATGACCTTCGGCTTTTTCTTTGGCGCAGCAGCGCTCACTTTCCTCTCCACGCTGCGCTACCGCCGCACCCGTTTCCCGCAACTCAACGCATTAATAGGTGCGCTAGCAGGAATGCCGTTAGGAGTCTGCGCCAACTGCGTCGCGCCCATCGGTCGCGGCTTTTACGCATCCGGAATGGCTACGGAGTCCGTGCTCGCCTCTATGTTCAGTTCTCCCACGTTGAACGTAGTCGTCCTGGCAATGACTTTCGCGCTCTTCCCGCTTCCTATCGCTTTGTTGAAACTGGCGACGGTCCTGCTAATGCTTTTTGTTTTTGCCCCGTTGGTCGCCGCGCGCTATCCCTCTCCGGCAGTTTCCGTCAACTGCCCGATCGACATCCCCGTTACGGAAACCTGGGGCCAGGCTTTTATCTCCGCGCTCAAATCCTATTTACAAAATTTTTGGTATATCGCTAAGGTGGGAATCCCCTTGATGCTGGTGGCCGCGCTGCTCGGCGCACTGGCAATCGAACTAGTTCCGCAACAAGCACTGATCAGCCCGGTCAGTCTGCTCGGGATAATCGCCGTTTGCCTGATCGGCGCCTTCCTCCCCGTGCCGATGGCCTTCGATGTGGTAATCGCCTACATCGCCATGACCCACGGCGTCCCACTCCCTTACGTTGTCGCGATCCTCTGCACCCTAGGCATCTACAGCGTCTATTCCTTCTCGGTAATCGGCAAAACCATCTCGTGGAAGCTGGCCTCAGCCACCTACGCCGCAGTCGCCGCGCTAGGTTTGGTTGCCGCCACGGTGGCCCGTCTCTTCAACTGACCTGTACCATCCGGCAGAGGCAATCGGCCGCAAACTCTGCTACAATCCGCATCTCGAATTCCAAGCGCCGCGCTGACCAGAAACCGCGCGCCGCGGAGGATGACCATGGCGAACACCGAACTACTCGATCAGATCGACGCAGCCATCGCGAAGAAAAATCTCCTCAATCACCCGTTCTATCAGGATTGGCAAGCCGGCAAGCTGAGCAAAGAAGCGCTGCAACTCTACGCCGCGCAGTATTACCGGCATGTAGAAGCGTTCCCGAAGCACCTGCGCGTGCTGGCCGCTCGCACCGAAGGCCCTATCCGCGCCATCGTCGAAGAAAATCTCGCTGAAGAAGAAAATCCCGCGGCATCGCATCCCAAGCTCTGGCGCGATTTCGCCAGCGCTTTGGGAGTCTGCGAAGACGACATCACCTGCTGCCCCGCCCTTCCGGGCACGCAGAATGTGGTGCAAACTTTCCGAGAAATCTGCGGTGACCGCACCGTCCCAGAAGCCGTGGCGGCTCTGTACGCGTACGAAGCGCAAGTCCCGGAAATCGCCACCACCAAAATTGACGGCCTGAAAAAGTTTTACGGGATCACCCAACCCGAAGCGCTGGCTTATTTCGAAGTCCACGAAGAAGCCGACAAGGCCCACCGCGCCGCCTGGCGCAACTGGCTGGAAGAAAACGCCACCGAAGATCACGCCGAAATTTTAGCCACCACCAACGAAGCCCTGGACGCCCTCTGGGGCGCCCTCGACGCGGTTCACCAAACCAAGCCGCAACCCGTCACCCACTAAGCGGCGGCTAGCTAGTTTTCAGAGCTTCTAGTACACAGCAAAAAGGCCCGGCGATTTCGCCGGGCCTTTTTGTTTTTAGTCGATGAGCGAGAACTGATTGCTAAGCGCGACTTACTCCCCGCCGCCGGAATGCTCATCAGAACCGCCATGCCCCGCCGGAGCTTCCTGCTCAGAGCCTCCGCCGTGTTGTTCAGAGCCCGACTGCGGAGCGCCGCCATCGCCGGAAACTCCCGCGGCCTTCGCCTGCTTGTCGCGCGCTTCCTTGATCAACGCCTTGCGCGACAGCCGCACTTTGTTGCCTTCAATCGACAGCACCTTGACCAGAACTTGGTCGCCCAGTTTCAATTCGTCGCGAACGTCGCGGATGCGATGCTCGGAAATTTCGCTGATGTGCAGCAATCCGTCGGTCCCCGGGAAGAGTTCCACGAACGCGCCAAATTCCGCGAGCCGCACAACCTTGCCCAGATACGTCTTGCCGATTTCCGCGCTGGCCGTAACGTCGCGCACCATCTGCAATGCCGCGTCGCCGCCCGCTCCGCTGGTCGAGAAAATATGCACCGTGCCGTCTTCCAGCACGTCAATCTTCACGCCAGTCTGTTCGATGATCGACTTGATCTTCTTACCGCCCGGCCCGATCAAATCGCGAATCTTGTCCTGGGGAATGCTCAACTTGTACAAACGCGGCGCGTACGAAGAAATCTGTCCGCGTCCGGCGCTGAGCGTCTTCTCCATCACATCGAGAATCTGCAAACGCGCCTTCTTGGCCTGCGCCAAAGCCTCGCGCATCATTCCGATACTGACGCCGAGCACCTTGATGTCCATCTGCAACGCAGTGATACCTTCGCGCGTTCCGGCAACTTTAAAATCCATATCGCCGTAATGATCTTCCGCGCCCGCAATGTCCGTGAGGATCGAATATTTCTTTTCATCCTCAACAACCAGTCCCATCGCGATACCCGCGCAAGGAGCCTTCAAAGGCACGCCCGCATCCATCAGCGCCAGCGAACCACCGCAAACCGTAGCCATCGACGACGACCCGTTCGATTCCAGAATGTCCGAAACCAAGCGCATCGCGTACGGGAACGATTCATTCGCCGGCAGCAAATTCGCCAGCGCCCGCTCGGCCAACGCACCGTGACCGATTTCACGACGCCCCGGTCCGCGCAGGAACTTTACTTCGCCCACGCTGAACGGCGGAAAATTGTAGTGCAGCATAAAGCGCTTGAACTGGTCGTGTTCAAAAAGCAGATCCAGCCGCTGCATATCTTCCTTGGTGCCCAAGGTAAGAGTGGCCAAAGCCTGGGTCTCACCGCGCGTAAACAACGCCGAACCATGCACGCGTGGCAGTATTCCCACTTCGCACCAGATAAACCGAATCTCGTCGAACGCCCGGCCATCCGGACGGCGGCGCTTATTCAAAACGTCATCGCGGAAGATCGTCTCGCGCAATTTTTCAAACGCGCGCTTCGCCAGCTTCAGCTTGTCTTCATCATCTTCCGGAATCGAAGCCTTCAGCTCCGCCTTGATCGCGTCAACCAGCTCGTAGCTTTCCTTCTTGGGATGCTTCTGGGTGTCCAGCGCGTCGTGCAGCTTCGCGCCCCACTTCTTGTCGATGTCCTTGTACAGCGATTCGTCGAACGGTAGCGGCGCCACGGTAACTTTCTTCGGCGCAACTTTGGCATGCAGTTCTTTGATCGCGCCAACAATTTTCTTAATCTGCGCGTGTCCAAACTCCAGAGCCTCCACCACCGACTCTTCGGAAACTTCCAGCGCGCCAGACTCCACCATCACGATCGCCGTTTCGGTCCCGGCAATCACAATGTTCAGCGAACTCTTTTTCTGTTCGCCAACTGTCGGATTCGCAACCAGCTTCCCTTCCAGCATGCCCACGCGCACGCAAGCGATCGGCGTGGTGAACGGTAAATCCGAGCAGTACGCCGCCGCCGAAGCGCCGGTCACCGCAATCACGTCCGGGTCATTATCGCTATCCGCGGAAAGCACCATCGACACAATCTGCGTCTCATTGCGCCAGGACTCGGGAAACAGCGGGCGCATCGGCCGGTCGATCAAGCGAGAGGTCAAAACTTCCTTTTCCGAGGGCCGTCCTTCGCGCTTGAAGAATCCGCCGGGAATTTTTCCCGCGGAATAGGTGTTTTCTTTGTAGTCCACCGTCAACGGCAAAAAGTCGCGGTCATTCATGGTCGAAGCCATGCACGCGGTGGTCAACACCACCGTATCGCCGTAACGCGCCACAATCGCGCCATTCGCTTGCTTGGCGATCTTACCCGTCTCTAACGTCAGCGGGCGGCCGCCCACTTCCACGGTCACGGAATGTGCTACTGGAATCGTATTTTTATCAGCCATTATTCATTTTCCTTTTGCCCCGCGTTCACGCGGAGCAGGTATACCGGTAAGCCAGCCGCCCAGCAGCCAGCCAACCAAAACTTCCCTTAACGTTAAGTTGGAAGAAGAGAGGAGAAATCCGGAAGGTTTTGCAGCAAAAACCAGAAACAAAACCCAGCCGGAACAACTACACCACGAGAGTTAGCTCCCGAAATTCTTCGGAAGCCTCGAATCCATTGTGATTGTGCGATAACGCAAAAAAACCGGCCCCGAAATTCCGGGCTGCCGGTGTTTACTTGCGCAAACTAAGACGATCAACAATCTCGCGGTACCTTACTGGGTCGCGGCGGTTAAGATAGTCCAGCAGACGCCGCCGCTTGTTCACCATCATAATCAAGCCGCGTCGCGATGCATGGTCCTTCACGTGGGACTTAAGATGCGATGTCAGATAGCTGATCCGCTCGCTCAAAAGCGCTATTTGCACTTCTGGCGAACCCGTATCCTTCACATGGGCCCGGTATTGTTCGATCAACACTGATTTCGTTGCGCTCAAGTGCCCGTCTCCGTCGTTTCCCTAATTTTTTTCTTTTCTCTTCGACTAACCAAGGCTAACACAATCCTAACAAATGTGTAAAGAACCGTAACCGGCGAAGGCGGTATTTTGAGCGACGTTCTTAGGCCTAACGGCCGGTTGGAGGCAATAGACGGATCGGCCCGAGGAACGGATTCCATTCCATGTCATAGTTTTTACAACCGACGTGTTCGTGTTGTGTTTGGCCGTCGAAATAGACGCGATCCCCTCGCCAGTATCCGATCGACGCGGCGACCTCTACCGACTCGTCGGACGGCGGCTTCAAGTCCGAATGAGTGCGGTAGCCCATGTAAAAGTTCTGAGTTAGCTTGTCCGTCGGCAGAAGGGCAACTTTTCCCCGTATTTCTACCCATTCATGGGGAGCTAACTCAACCTCCGTGGTGGGTTTCTCGATCGATCCGTAGAGGGTGATCAGTCGTACGCTAAGTGTCGTTCCCTCTTGCGCTGCGAGATTAAGCCACACTTCGACGGGTTCGTAGTGAAAGCTTTGAGCTGAGTCCTCTGGTTCGACGTCCCAGACACGATCTACCACTGGAATTCTCATCGGCTTATTATCGGCGTTAGTCAGTCTAAACACGTAGTACGCGTCAGAACCATATGCGTATTCGGCCGCGTTAAGCGACTCCAGGGTAATGCGCAAGGAAGGATTCGCCATCACCCCGCCGCAGCGTCCCGCGAGCTGAGTGCCTGGCGGAAACGGTTTAGGCTCGTGCTTTCTAGCTTTTGGCGACTCCGAGGAGAAGTCGAAAGTCGCCGCCCGCTGCGCGAGGATGAGGGAGGCAGTACCTAAGGTGGCAACACAAATGCCACAGGCAATGGCTCCGCGCCGAAACCACGACGAGTTCAAATTTCCCTGCATGGCTAATTGAATTACTTCATCTCCGCGACACCAATAGGCCGAAAGTCCTATTCGACGGTTCTCCTCCGGGGCACCCGTAGACTTTTCGGAACCATCAGCTAAACTATCACTTTCACAAAGGGGTGAATCAAATGAGAGCTCTAGCAATACTCGCCGGACTCTGTCTTCTGTTCCTGGGCGTGTTCAAAGGCATGCACGCCGCGCAAGAGAAAAAGCCGCGTTCCAGCCCCGCCGCGAAGGCTTCCTGCGATTTGGGTGGCGGCAAAACGGTCACCGTTGACTATTCCAGCCCCCGTATGAATGGCCGAAAAATCTTCGGGGCACTGGTTCCCTACGGCGAGGTCTGGCGCGCGGGAGCCAACGAAGCCACCACTTTCGTCACCGATTCGGACGTCAGCGTAGGCGGCAAATTAATTCCCGCCGGCGCCTACACTCTCTTCACCATCCCCGATAAAGACAAGTGGACCCTGATCATCAGCAAGAAAACCGGCGAGTGGGGCGTTCCCTATCCCGGTGCCGAATTCGACTTCGCCCGCGTCGACATGACTGCTTCCACGCTCCCCAGCAACGTGGAAAACTTCACCATCGCCTTCGACAAAAATCCCACCGGCTGCATCCTGCGCCTGGACTGGGAAACCACCCGCGCCAGCCTCTCCCTCGTAAAAAAATAGCAGCAGCCGTTGTAGTGACCGCCTTCCGAGGCGGTCGCCTTCTGATGCCGTATCTCTGTATGTACGTGAATACTATACACTCAGGCATGCGGCCGCCGATCCAATTCCACAAATATATCCGGCTGGCAAAACCCGCATATCGCGGTCAACAATTCTATTTCGTAACGATCTGTTGCCACGAGCGCAAAAAGATATTCGCGAATCCTGCCCACTGCGAATGGCTGCTTAGCATCTTCCGCGGCGAAGCCTCAGCCAGAGCCTTCGCCATCCATTCCTATTGCATCATGCCGGATCATTTCCACTTTTTGGCCGAAGGGACCAGCGGGACCAGCGATCTCCTCAGTTTCGTGAAGAGCTTTAAGATTAAATCCAGCCGAGCGTATGGTCGACGAACTCCTCGGGTTTTGTGGCAGAGGAGATTCTTCGATCACATACTGCGCGCTGGCGAATCGCCAGAATCAGTAGCCTGGTATATCTGGATGAATCCCGTTCGCGGTGGATTATCGCCCGCTCCGGGCGAATATCCGTTCGCAGGTTCCTTCACTGGATTGATAGATAGGCTAGTTCCGCGGCCTGAATCGTGGACGCCACCTTGCAAGCCTGCGAAAACGCCCGCCCCAGAAGGCGGCCGCTACACAACCTAGCCCGCCCGCTCCAACTGCGTCGTACCACGATCCACCAACATAACCGCCGCAATAATCACCCCGGTTGCAATCAACACGTTCAACGTAACCGCCTCCCCCGCGAACCACCACCCCAGCAAAACCGCCACAATTGGATTCACATACGTATGCGTAGTCACCAGCGTCGGTGAATAATGCTCCAACAACCAGTTATAAGCCGTAAACGCAATCACCGACCCAAACAAAATTAAATACCCCAGCGCCCACCAGGACCGCACCGTGACCGCCGAAAACGAAAAACCGCGATACTCCCCAAACAAAGTCCCGGCGGTAAGCAACAACACCGCGCCAGAAAGCAGCGAAAGCGCCGAGAGCAACAAGGGACTCCCAGACAATTTAGAGCGCCGGGAATAAACCACCCCCGCTCCCCAAGAAAGCGCCCCGAGTAAAATCGCAATTCCGCCAATCGCCATCCCCGGTGTCGAGACCAACAAACTCTTGCCAAGCAACAATCCCACTCCGGCCAACCCCAAAATTACGCCAGCCAGCAAAGTAGCGTTCACCCGCCACCGCCGCTCGGCGAGCGACGTCAGGCCAAAAACCAGAATCGGCTCAATCGCGATCAGCAGCGCCGCCAATCCGGAAGGCACATGCACTTCCGCCCAATGCAACGAGCCATGCCCAACCAAAAAGAACAGCGCTCCCAGGACAAACCCAGCCTTCACTTGCGCCCAGGTAGGTTTCAATCTCTTAGCGACGCACCACGCCAACAAGATGAATCCCGCGCACAAATGCCGCAATCCCGCCGTGTACAACGGAGGAATCGTCTCCACCGCATAGCGAATCGCCAGGTATGTAGAACCCCAAACCAGATACAACGACGCAAACGCCGCAATCACCGCAAGCTTGTTAGGCGCAGCCGCGGCCCGCTTTCCTTCCCGCGCCTCAACCACCGCAACCACCTGTTCCGTAGCGCTCATAAACTTAGCCCCGCACCGCTGCGCACCATCGCACTAAACGTAAAGCTCCAACCACGACTAATCCAGCACCAATATGGTTCGGTCCCGGAAGACGTCGTACTCCCCAAGAAGAACTAACGCCGGAGCGAAGAAGGTTATGTAGGTGCCGGACTTTTAGTCCGGCCTGGATGGATTCTTAAGAGCCGTACCAGAAACGAAAACTAACTAGCGCGATTCCGCACCAGCGCCAAAAACTCATCGCGAGTCTGCTTGTTATGGCGAAACGCCCCCAGCATCGCGCTGGTGACCGCCTGGCCATGCTGCTTTTCAACGCCGCGCATCTGCATGCACAAATGGCGGGCTTCCACGATCACGCCAACCCCTTGCGGATCGATTTTTTCTTCGATTGCCGAGGCGATCTGGCTGGTCATGCGCTCTTGAATCTGCAAGCGCCGCGCGTACATATTCACCAGCCGCGCCAATTTGCTGAGGCCTACAACTTTTTTCGTCGGCAAATACGCGATGTGTACTTTCCCAAAAAACGGCAGTAGATGGTGCTCGCACAAACTGAAAAACTCGATGTCCTTCACGATCACCATCTCGTCATAAGCCACACTGAACGTGGCGCCGTTCAAAATCTTCTCGACGTTCTGCTCGTACCCGCTGGTTAAAAAGCGCAGGGCTTTCTCAAAGCGCTCCGGAGTCTTGCGCAAACCTTCGCGGTCCGGATCTTCGCCGAGCTTTACAATCATCTTGCGAACCAGGTCGGCAATCGTCTCGTCCCCGGCTACTGGATGACTCTCGTGCAGCAGCAATTCTTCCGTAGGCTTGGTCACTGTAGGCTTCCCTCGGTAGTATCCCCGGCATACTCAAAACTGTTATTTCCGGTCTCTTCGACGCGGATTCGTTCGAGCTTTGCCAAAGGAAAAGTTTTCAGGCGCTGGAAAATGTCGATGCACAAATTTTCGGTAGTGGGCACCACATCGCGAAACGCCGCGACGTCGTCGTTAAACGATTTGTGGTCGTAGTCTGCCAAAACATTCTTCTCGACGAAGGCGTCGAGATCCGCCAGATTCGCGATCATCCCGGTCTCCGCATCCACTGCCCCGGAGACCGCGACCTCCAAAACATAGTTATGCCCGTGGCCATGCGGATTGTTGCACTTGCCATAAACTTCGCGATTTGCGGCCTCGCTCAATTTCGCGTTGTGCAAACGGTGCGACGCGGAAAAGCGATAGCGCCGGCCCATTTCCACTTTGATCGCGGGAGCCATTACTTTTTCACCGAAGCAACGGGAACATTTCCGTTCGTAGCTGCCGCGCGGTAGCAATCCGCAAATAAATCCGCCGACTCGTACAACCGTACCCGATGCAAACGTCCCGCAGGGATCTTCGACTCCAGCAAATTCCAGATCACCAACGCAATGTTCTCGCAAGTGGGGATCTTCCCCGCCAGCTCCGGCACTTCCACATTCAGATTGCGATGATCCATGCGCTGCATGATTTCCTGTTCGAGCAAATCTTTTAGATCTTTCAGATCCAAAACCATTCCGGTAACCGGATCGGGTTCGCCCTCGACCGTAACTTCGAGCGCGTAGTTGTGCCCGTGGCCATGCGCGTTGTTGCACTTCCCGAAGACGCGCCGATTCTCTTCCGGCGACAATTTGGGATTGTCGTAGCGGTGCGAAGCGGAAAACTCGATTTTGCGCGTCAGCAATACCATTAGATTTGTGTCACCAAATTAGATGCGCGAAAGCTCTTGCCGAACCACCGAATATTCAATGCTACCCATAATTCCATTCGCCGACATTTTCACTCCCGAGATCGCCGGCATTGTCATTCCGAGCGAAGTGAGGAATCTGCTTTCTTCATCCCCACCGAAGTCGCAACCGTAGGCGCGGTAGACACTTCGCGGCCCTTCCACTCCACCCGCCCACGTGAATACGATAAGTACGAGGCCACCAACACGCCCGCGTACAACAGCACCGCTGGCACGTAATAAATGATGAGAGTAAATGGATATCGGTTACGAACTAACTCCGAGCCATAGCGCACCTGCCGCAACAGCAACAAAAGCACTCCAGCAAGGATAGCGATGGGAAACCATAGCCCCGCGATGATAAGGAAAAACGGAATCCACGGAATGATGGACTCCATTTCCCAGCCAAATGCCTGCGGAGTTCCGCCCATCAAGCGATAAAGATTTTTCCTCCAACCGGCCCACATTGCGGAGAACGAGCGGTACATCCGCGCGCGCACCAAACCAATCCCGGACGAAAAACGCATGGCGTAACCGGCCGCCTTGACGCGCCGCGCAATCGCTACATCTTCCAGAATCTCGCCAGCCACCGCGGCGTGCCCGCCAATCGCGTCGTAAACACTGCGATGAATCATCAAGAATTGGCCGTTCGCCGCGGCAGCCTTTTTCTTGGGATCGTTCACCGCTTCATACGAAAATTTCCGTGCCAGCCGGCAATAAATAAACGGAATCAGTGCTTTCTCGTACCACTTCACCGTAACTTGCTCCGGCGAATACGAAATCAGGCCCGCGCCAGATTCAATCGCCGTCGCCAACGCCTGAGCACACGCTCCCGGCAAAACCTCCGCGTCGGCATCGACAAACAACAGCCACGCTTGTATTGCGCTGGCAGCTCCCACCGCGGCGGCATTGTTCTTTCCTACCCAGCCGTCCGGCACGCCGCCGGTTTCGAGCAAGCGCACCCGCGCGTCCGTTCTCACGCGCTCGCGGACAATCTCGGCAGTGCGATCAGTGGACTGATCGTTCACCACGATAATTTCCAGAATCTCCGGCTGCCGCAAAAGCGCGTCCAAACAGCCGCTGATCGATAATTCCTCATTGCGCGCGGGCACGATGGCCGAGATGCGCTCGCGTCGCGCCAGTTCAGCGTCCGCAGCAGTCTGGCTGGAAATCGCGCCGTTGGATTTCTCTATGGTCATCGTTGTGAACTGGCGGGCTTTGCAATCTCTCAAAAAACAGTTGCGGTGGAGGGCGGCGCAGTTTCCCGAGCCGCCTGCGGATACGCTAGTATAACAGTCAATGCTGATCGTTCGGAAAATCCTGGTGTGGTGCGCGGTGGCGGCCGCCTTCGTAATTCTAGCGCTTTTCGCGTTGCCCAGTTACCGCCAAGGCGAAGACTCGCTGGCGGGAAAAACTGCGCAAAACTTTCCGATGACTCTGGCCGGCAAACCGGAGCAACACCTCTCCGACCTAAAAGGCAAAGTGGTGGTGCTGAATTTTTGGGCTAGCTGGTGCCCGCCCTGCGTCAACGAAACCCCCAGCCTGATTAACTTGCAGAATCACATCGCGCCCAAGGGTGGAGTGGTTTTGGGGGCCAGCATCGATGAGGATCCGGAGGCTTACGCGAACTTCATCAAGGATAACGGAATCAACTTCCCTACGTTTCGCGACCCTACCAAGAAGATTTCGCTGGGATATGGAACTTCGATTATTCCGGAGACCTACATCATCGACCGGCAGGGGAAGATCGGCCGGAAAATCATTGGCGAGCAGCAGTGGGATTCCCCGCAGATGCTGGCTTATTTTGACGCGATTCTCGCTTCTCCTGGCAAGAACTAGCAGTCAGATCTGGAACGAAATCGTTCACATAATATTTGCAGCTATTTTCGCGCCCCAGCTAAGTCTATTATTTTGTGTTGCTTAGAATCGGCGGCACCCCACCCCCCTACATTTGTGCAAGATATAGATTATAAAGGGGTTGGAAGGGATATCGCTACAAGAGATAGATTCTTAATGGGTTAGGCTTGCTGTGGGGCGTGCGTGAATTTGGGTTGGCGGTTACTACACAAAGCTCTCTCGGACCATCAGGAACATTGCCGCGAATCCGGCTAGCAGGACGCCGCTTTCCAGTCCCACCGAGATGCTGTGGAGGCGGGTGAACTCGGCTAGCAGCGGGCTGCTCAAGTCGGTGGCGGCGATCGAGCCCATACGGAGTCGCAGGTCGGCCATCCTGGCGCTCACCGTGTACTGGGAAATGGCAGTCAGCACGATCATTGCGGTTACGCATAGCGCCGGTCCGGAAAGCCAAGCTCCCAGACCGCGCACCCGCAGCATCCGGGCTATCAGGAACACCACGCCGCACAAAATACCGCCTAGATGCATGCGGGTCAGCGAGTAGCCGACCATCGCGCCGGCTTGATCCCGGTTGCCCAGAATGCGGAATGCGCCTGGGGCGACGACAAAGCTCAAGAACACGTCGCTGCCCAGCCAGAAGCTTAGAAACAGGAACTCGACGGTGCGCAAGAAAGTGGACATTGATTTTTGGGGCGCGGAACAGCTTCTGGATACCTTAATCGGACGGCCGCGCCAGGAAAGGCCGACCGACGAAAGACTATCACAACGAAGGAAGACGCTGATGTGGGGTCCCAGGGCGATTTAACGGAGACGATTGAGTGGTGGAAAGGGCCGCAGGGCTCAGAAGCAAGCGCCCTGCGCTACAGGGGGCTGGGTGGGCGTGAGTCAAAGGCATAAATAACAAGTTCGGCACAGATTGGAGCGGCCAGGGAGGAAGGGGTGTAAATAATGTCAGAATGGGGAGCGGAAAAATGGTGGGCGATAAAGGATTTGAACCTTTGACCTCTCGCGTGTGAGGCGAGCGCTCTAACCGCTGAGCTAATCGCCCGTTCTTGACGGGTGGCATCTAACGAAACGGCGCAAGACGGGCCGCGATGCAGTGTTCTAGTTGTAACAGGAAAGAGCCCGGGTTTTCAACTATGCTGACGGCAACCTCGCAGAATGTGGTTTCGCAACTGCATCGCGCCATCGCGCGCATTATTCTGGGCAAAGAAGAAGCTATTCAGCTGGCGCTGATTACCCTGCTGGCCCGGGGACACTTGCTGATCGAAGACGTCCCGGGCGTCGGGAAAACCACTCTGGCGCAGGCTTTGGCGAAATCTTTTCACTGCAGCTTTCAGCGGATTCAGTTCACCTCGGATTTGCTGCCCAGCGATGTTTTGGGCGTGAGCGTTTACAATCCGGAATCGCGGGAGTTTGAATTCCGCTCCGGGCCGATTTTCGCCAACGTGGTTTTGGCGGACGAAATTAATCGCACCACGCCGCGCACACAGTCGGCGCTGCTGGAAGCGATGAACGAAGCGCAAGTGACGGTGGACGGCAAGACTTTGCCGCTGCCGCAACCTTTTCTGGTTATCGCCACGCAAAATCCTATTGAACATCACGGAACGTATCCGCTGCCGGAATCGCAGCTGGACCGCTTTTTGATGCGCATCAAGATGGGTTATCCCTCGCCGGAGACCGAACGCGAGATTATGCGGCGGCGAGCCTCGAGCGATCCGTTGGAGTCGCTCGGGCAGATTGCGGACATTGACGACGTGATGGCCATGCAGGAAGCGGTGGCGCATATCAAGGTGGATGACAGTCTGCTGGACTACGCGCTGGACATTGTGAATCGCACGCGGGCTACGGATCAGCTGGCGCTGGGAGTGAGTCCGCGCGGAACTTTGATGTTGCAACGGGCGGCGCAGGCACGCGCGTACCTCGATGGCCGCGATTTTTGCTTGCCGGACGATTTCAAGAAGCTGGCGGTGGCGGTGTTTGCGCATCGCGTGGTGGCTAGTGCGCGGCATGCTTCGGCGCAGAAGAAGTCGGAGAGTGCCGAGTCGGTGCTGCGGGAAATTGTGGAGTCGGTGCCGGTTCCTTTGTGATTTGGAGTTTGGTGCACTGCTCGGCGGATACGGCCGAGTGCGGCCACAGAAAACAGATCCCTCTCTTCGTTCGGGATGACAATTTTATTTCTTATCGCGATTTTGTTTGTTGTCGCCGACTACTATTTGTTGCCACGGTTTTATTTTAGCGCCACGGTGATTTGATTTTGGCCACACGATCCTTCAACAGGTCCGCGCTCGCGCAACTCTGGTCCAAGGCCGACCGTTCCGCGGTGCGGGCGTTTTTTCTTTCTATTGCCGCGCTTACCGTTGCACTGATTTTGGCGTTGTATTCGGGCGCTGCCGCAGAGCTCGGGCAGTTGCTGCTGGCCAGCACCAGTGCGCTCGCGGCGCTGGCGGTAGCCGGATGGGTGGCCGTGACGCTCGTCCCGGTGCTCGCGAAGCGCACGCCGCTTCGCTGGATCGGCTACAAAATGGAGTACCGCCTTACCCGGCAAGGGTGGGTATTTATCGGCGGAATTATTCTGGTGGCGCTGGCGGCGCTGAACACCGGCAACAATTTGTTGTTTCTGATTTTGTCCACGCTGGTGGCCTCCATTCTGATGTCTGGGATTCTTTCGTCGATCACCCTTTCCGGAGTGGAAATGAGTCTGGAGCTGCCCGAGCATATTTTTGCGCAGCAGACGGTGCGCAGCGTGATCGAACTGCGCAACGAAAAGCTGACGCTGCCATCTTTTTCGATGCGGGTGGAAGCCGCGGTGAAAAAAGGCGCGCCGCCCCCGGCGATGCTGGGGACGCCGATTTATTTTCCGTATCTGCCGAAGCGGGAGAGCGTGCGGCAAACGGTGCCGATGACGTTTCCGCGGCGTGGACTGTACCGCCAAGAAGCGTTTCGCATCGTCACGCGGTTTCCTTTTGGCTTTTTGCAGAAGGCGCGGCGGGTGGATTTGAAGACGGAAGCGCTGGTGTTTCCCTCGGTGGAACCGACGAATCAACTTTTCGAAATTTTGCCCGGGTTGCAAGGTTCGCTGGAGAGCGTCTCCAAGGGCTATGGGCAGGATTTATATGCGCTGCGCGATTACGCGTCCACGGACAGCGCGCGGCACGTCCATTGGAAAGCTTCGGCGCGCTTCGGGAAGCTGATGGTGCGGGAATTTACGCGGGACGATGATTGCCGGGTGTTGTTGGTGCTGGATCCGCATATTAAGGCGCCTAGCGCTGCCGTTAGTGCCGCGAAGAATGTTACTGGCGCGGCTGCGGGAGCCGCAGCGGCGGCCGCCGCAAAAATCGCCGCGCGGGCCGCGGCGATACCGCCTGAAGAACTTTTTGAACGCGCCATAACGCTGTGCGCGAGCCTGGCCTGGCATTTTTCGGAGACCGATGCGGCCATGGAATTTCGGACGGCGGGCATTTCTACTCCGTTGGCCGCCGCGAGCGAAAATATTTTCCCGATATTGCGGCATCTGGCGCTGGCGAAGCCGTTGCCGCCTGATCCGGAAGGGACGCTGATTACGGATCTGGCGTCGGCGCCAGAGCTATTCAAAATTATTATTACCAGCCAATCGCATGGGTCGATTCCGGCGTCGATCTGGTTTTCGTCTTACGTTATTTTTCTGGATGATTTGCAGTAGGGTTTGCGGATTGCAAAATTCATAGTTAATAACAGCAACTCGTATTATTGGAACCATTAGATTCTGGCGCCGCCCAGTGCGTGTCTCGAAACTTCTTCAGTGTTCTCGGTGCTGGCCCACTTTCTCAGGGATATTCTTAACCCGTGAGACTTCTTCCGTGCATTTCGGGTTTCCTGGCTGCGACTTCGTTGTGCATTAGCGCGACTGCAGGCACGACTGATCAGCCCTTGAAGGCCACTCCAACGCTTATCAGCCAGCGATACTGTTCAGCCGACGATGAAGTATTCGTTGTCGAACTCCGGCTGCGCATGACGTACACAAATCAAACCGATAAAACTTTGATACTGGACAAGGAAATCGGAAAAGCTTGGTATGGGGTCACAGTGGCCCATACTCGCGAAAACTTAGAGTCTGGGAAATATGAATATAATCCGAATATCGATTGGTTCTTTACCGATAAAGACAAACTTCCGAAGAACCCAAACTTAGATGGCCCGGGACCCGGGTTTGCAGTTCTGTCTCCAGGCCAGTCGTTTCAGAGTGAGATCGATACTTCTGTGGTTGCGCAGTACGAAAATGTAAAAAATATAAGCGGCGCGATCAGATCTGGTAGCCACGTATTGCAGATGCAGCTATCGGCTTGGAATCGTGCTGGAGTACCGACCGATTTTGAACAATCGTGGAAAAAAGGACGAGTCGTTACAGGATTGATTAAGACCGATCCGCTGGAAATACGCGTCCTACCAAACCCCAAGGTAGAGAGCGTCTGTAAATGACTAGAATCGTTTTACTTTCGCAATGCTTCAGAGAACGTCTTAACCGGAAATTGAGCCAACACTAAGCCCCGTCCCATTTAGCTTCCGCTGTCAAGATTATGGGAAGATTCCCCGACCATGTTGAGCGGCCCAGAGCTTCGCGCGTTTCGCAAGAATTTGCTTGGATGGTTTCGCGAATTTCAGCGGCCGCTGCCGTGGCGCGTCAACAAAGATCCGTATCGCGTGTGGCTTTCGGAAATTATGCTGCAGCAGACGCGGGTGGCGGCGGTGATTCCCTACTACGAGCGGTTTCTGCGGCGCTTCCCGAGCGTGAGTGCGCTGGCGGAAGTTGCTACCGACGATGTGCTGCAACACTGGTCGGGGCTAGGGTATTACAGCCGGGCTAGAAATTTGCAGCTGGCGGCGCGGCAAATCGTCGCCAAGCACGGCGGCAAGTTCCCTGTTACCGAATCCGACGTGCTGGCGCTTCCGGGAATAGGGGCATACACGTCGGCGGCAATTCTGAGCATTGCGTTCGAGCAGGAATTTGCAGTGCTGGATGGCAACGTGGCGCGCGTGCTGGCCAGGATTTTCGCGATGCGCGGCGATCTTCGCGAACCGCGGCGCTGGCAGGCGCTGCAGGAACATGCCAACGAACTTCTGGACCGCAAATCGCCCGGCGACTGGAATCAAGCGGTGATGGAACTGGGGGCTACGATTTGTACGCCGCGGTCTCCGCAGTGTTTGCTATGCCCGGCCGCAAAATATTGCAGCGCGCGGAAGCAGGGCGTGCAGGAAGAGATTCCGGAAAAGCGCGTGAAGCGTGCGGCCGTGGTGGTGAAATTGGCGGCGGCGGTGTTTGTCGATAAGCAGGGCCGGACGCTGCTGCTGGCGCGCGCGAATCCCGGCGACAGAACCTCGGCAGCTGATGATATTCCGACGCTGGTGTCTGGGATGCTGCATTTTCCTACGGTGGCGGTTACTGCGGATCCTGGGGCGGAGATGAAGGCGTATCTCGCGCAGCGTTTGAAACCGGCGGAGCACAAGACTTTACGACTGGAACAGCTCCCGAGGGTGCGGCACGGGGTAACGTATCGCAAAATTGCGATTTTTCCTTTTCGCGTCGACGTTGCGAGACTGCCTGTATTCGCCGGGACGAAAATCGTTTCGCTGGACGAGGTTACTGCTCTGCCGATTTCCAATTTGACTCGGAAGATTGCGCGGGTTGCGATCGCCTCGCCGCTGAGGGATTGAGCTAAGGCATGGCCCAGGCCGTGCGGACTCGGATGGACCTTGCGGTGGTTGAGGAAAGCAGATCCCTCGCGATGCTCGGGATGACAGGTTTGGGGATTGGGACGGGGATTGGGACGAGCCCGCACGTAGTACCCGGACGTTGTAAACGTTATCCTTTCGCCGCGCGAATGGCTGGCCGGAGTCTCGCTTTGCGGCCCCGGTGCTACCATAAAAGTTCCCCATGGCTGCCTCCTCCACGCTTCCGCACCTTCCGGCGCCGCCTGCAGAGCGGTTTTTTCGGCTATCGCTATTTTTTCTGTTGTTCGTTTCGGTGGCTACGCTGGCCACTACGGGAAAGCTGGACGCCGTCTCTTCGTTGATCGCGGTGGTTGCGATGTCTTTCAAAGGCATTCGGCTGTGGAACGGCAAGCCGGCGGAAATTGCCAGCCGTACCGCGACGTTTCTGGTGATTGGCTATCTGGCATTCCTGCCGCTGGATGTTTTTTTCCTGTCGCGGGCCTACGTGGCCAACTCTTCCAATCCTCCCTTGTTCGCCGCGTTGATCGGCGTAGTGCATTTTCTGCTTTTTGTGATGCTGGTGCGCTTTTACAGCGCGACCAGCGATCGCGACGCGCTGTTCCTGGCGATGCTTTCGTTTGCGGCGATGCTGGCGGCCGCAGTCCTCACGGTGGACACCGCGTTCATGCTGTTCTTTTTTCTGTATTTGCTTTTCGCGGTGGGCACATTTCTGGGAATGGAGCTGCGGCGGGCGGCAAAAGGTGCGATTACGCCGCCGGCGTTTCTGGTGCAACAGCGGACGCGGGACAATCGCTTTACGCGAGCGCTAACTCTGGCGTCATTCAGCGTGGCTATCGGCGCCATCCTGATTGGGGCGGTGTTGTTTTTTATTTTTCCGCGGGTCAGCGCCGGTTATTTGGGGCGCACCAGCTTGAATCCTCCACTGGGCACCGGGTTCAGCGACGACGTGGAGCTCGGGCAAATCGGCGAGCTAAAACAAAATTCGCAAGTGATGATGCGCATCGAGACTGGACATCCCATCGGGTATGGCCTGCTGCGCTGGCGCGGGATTGCGCTTTCGCGCTTCGACGGTAAGCGCTGGACCGCGCCCGAACACGTGATCACGCAGATTACTGCGAGCCCCGACGGTTGGATTTATCTGACGGGCGGCGCTCGCCGGCCGGAGCCGGGTGTGGCAGGCGTGCTGTACACGGTGGTGCTGGAGCCAATGGCCACCGACGTGATTTTTGCGCCGGGCAAACCGCTGACGCTGCAAGGAAATTTCAGCGGACAGGCGAACAATACCTACGGATCGATCCGCAACAATTATGTTTTCCGCGATGGCACTGGCACGCTGTTCAATCCGTTCCACAATTACACGGCGATTCGGTACACCGGAATGTCTGCGCTGCCGGAACTGGACGAGCCGAAGCTGCGGGCGGCGTCCAGCGAATATTCGGCGGAAATTTCGCGGCAATATTTGCAACTGCCGGAACTCGATCCGCGGATTCCGGAACTGGCGAAGCAAGTTACCGCGGGCGCCACTAACGCTTATGATCGCGCGCGGGCGGTCGAAAGATATCTGCACAGCAGCCGGTTTAAGTACACGCTGACGATTGCCGGCAAGCCGGGCGACGATCCGCTGGCGCGATTTTTGTTCGACACGCATTCGGGGCACTGCGAATATTTCGCGTCGTCGATGGCGGTGATGCTGCGGACTTTGGGGATTCCCACGCGCGACGTGAACGGATTTTTGCCGGGCGAATACAACGATCTGGCCGGAGATTACGTGGTGCGGGCCAGCGATGCGCACAGCTGGGTGGAAGTTTATTTTCCGGGAAACGGCTGGATTGTTTTTGATCCCACTCCGGACGCCCCCGAAGGCTCGATGAGTTTTCTTTCGCAGATGCAAAAATATTTCGATTGGATGGAGTTGACCTGGGAAGACTGGGTGATCAGCTACGATTTCGCGCACCAGGTTTCGCTGGCGCAAACGCTGCAGCGCGGCTCGCGCAACTGGACGGAGAATGGCCGCGAATGGTTCCAGCGCAAACAGGAGCGCGGCAAAGAGTGGTTCAAGAATTGGCAATTTACGCATGCCAGCCTGCGTTATTTTCTGCCGCTGGGGTTGGTGGGCGCATTGGTGATGCTGCGGCTGGATCTATTTTCGCGGTTGCTGACTGGACTGGGGACTTTGCTGCGTATCACTTGGCGGCCAACCGCGGCTTCGAATCCGCAGATCGCGTCGCGACTTTATTTTGAAATGCTGCGGCTGCTGGAAAAAGGTGGGTTTGTGCGGCGCGAGGCGCAGACCCCGCGCGAATTTGCCGCGTCGCTGGGCGCGGCGTCGCCGGGCGCTGCGTTGCAGCCCAAGGCGGTGGCGTTATCGCCGGCGGTGCGGGAGTTTACGGAGATTTACGCGCAAGCGCGATTCGGCGGGGCGGCTTGCGATACTTCACGGATGCGGGCGCTGTTGACGCAGGTGCGGACGAGCTTGCGGGCGCGCTGAACTCGCACGAAATCACGCCATCGCTGCGGCGTGTTACAATCAAATGTTAGCGAAAGCTCCCATTTTGCTCCCTATGACTAAGGTTGTGACCAAAGTCGGATTTGTCAGCCTCGGCTGCCCGAAGAACCTCGTGGATAGCGAGGTGATGATGGGCATTCTGGCGCGCGAAGGGTATGAACTGACGCCGCGCGCGGATGAGGCGGAGATTTTGGTGGTGAATACTTGCAGCTTTATTGAGTCCGCGCAGAAAGAATCGGTCGACGCGATTCTGGAAATGGCAGAGCATAAGAAATTCGGCGCAGCCAAGAAATTAATTGTGGCGGGGTGCCTGGTGGAGCGCTACCGCGCGCAGATTTTGGAGCAGGTGCCGGAAGTGGACGCGGTGGTGGGCACCGGCGAAGTGGAACGGATTATGGAAGCGGTGGAAGGCGACTTGCGCGTGTTGCCGGCGCAGCCGCCGGCGTTTCTGTATCACGATTTGACGCCGCGGATTATCACCACGCCGAAGCATGCGGCGTACATCAAAATTGCCGAGGGCTGCGATCATCCTTGCTCGTTCTGCATTATTCCGCAGCTGCGCGGGAAATTTCGGAGCCGGCGCTTCGAATCAGTGTTGCGCGAGGCGGAGAATCTGGCGGCTGGCGGCGCGCGGGAAATTACGCTGATCGGGCAGGACACCACTTCCTACGGCGAAGATTTGGGATTGCGCGATGGCTTGGCGCAGTTGCTGGAAAAATTGGCGCAGATTGGCGGCGCGCAGGCTGCGGACGGCGATGACTTACTGTGGGTGCGATTTTTGTATGCGTATCCCAATCGCGTTACGCAGAAGATGCTGGACACTCTGGCGAACTATTCGCGGCTGGCAAAATATATGGATATGCCGCTGCAGCATGCCAGCCGCAACGTCCTGGCGCGGATGAAGCGCGGCGGGAACGGCGATTCGTTTTTGAAATTGCTGGAACGGATTCGCGGGACGATTTCCGGCGTGTCGTTGCGGACTTCGTTCATCGTGGGTTTTCCGGGCGAGACCGACAGCGATTTTGTGGAGCTTTGCGATTTCGTGAAGGCAGCGCAGCTCGATTGGATGGGGGTGTTTGAGTATTCGGATGTCGACAACGCGGGAAGTTTTGCGTTGGACGAAAAAGTCGACGCCGGGACGATCGCTGGGCGGCGCAATGAGTTGATGGCGATTCAGAAGAAAATTTCGCGCGAACGGCTGAAGCGATTCCGCGGGCAGACGCATACCGCGCTGGTTGAAGGGCCGTCGAAGGATAATCCGCTGGTGTGGGAGGCTCGGCTGGAAGGGATGGCGCCGGATATCGATGGGAAGCTTTACTTGACGGATATTGAGTTGCCGAACGGTGATGTGGCGGAGACGGGCGATGTGGCGCGTGTCGAGATCACCAAGACGGATGCGTATGATTTGATTGGTCGGGTGGTGGAGATTATTCCGCGACGGCGCGATTTGCGGAGCGAGATAGAGAAAGATGCCGCCCTGAAGGGCGGCGCTACAAGTTCGGTGCCGGTTGAGAAGTTGCATCGCATTGCTACCGGGGCGCCACTGCGCGTGTTGGCGTAGAGTTCCAGTGGCACAGCCAATCCTGGCTGTAGAGTTTTTGCGATGGAGCGTAAGGCCAGAGCACACAGCCAGGATTGGCTGTGCCACCAAGCAAATTCCTACTTGCTGCTAGTTGAGGTAGACTTTCCTTTCCGGTTCGCTCACAAATTCTGAAATCACAGGGTTCGCGTCATGTTACATAAATGTCCGATTTGCAAAACGCCTACTGACTCCGCCGTCCAGGGCGATTTCCCTTTCTGCAGCGAACGCTGCCGCGACCGCGATCTCGGCAACTGGGCCACGGAAAAATACGTGGTCTCTGATCCAATATTCAACGAAGACGAACTCGAAGAACTCGAATCCCCGCGCAAAACTATAATCCTCGATCTGGAACTCGACGAGCCGAATGACGCAGGACACTGACACCGCCGTTCCCGTCGCGCCGCCGCGCAAAAAACCGCATCTCTCATTTCTGCTCGCCACATGGTTTGGCCTCGGCTATTTGCCAAAGGCCCCTGGAACGTGGGGGTCGCTCGCGGGTCTAGTCCTCACAGGCCTGATCGAGATAGCGCTCGTGCGAAGATGGATTTCAACGGACTTCTGGATCCACGACCGCTACATCGCCTATCCCTTGTTTCCTGCTTTCTGTTGGTTCGTCGTTGCACTCGTTGGGGTATGGACGAGTTCTCGCGTAGCGAACTTCGTTGGGAGAAAGGATCCGCAATTTGTAGTTATTGACGAGGTCTCCGGACAGATGCTAACTCTGCTATTGAGTGTATCCGGACTGCCTGTCGCGGTCGGCTCCTTTGGGATCATGTTCTTGGCCGGCTTCATTCTCTTCCGCCTCTTCGACATCTGGAAGCCCTTCCCCATCCGTCACCTGGAAAAACTTCCCGGCGGTTGGGGCATTATGGCTGACGACTGGCTGGCGGGCATCTACGCTGCAATTCTGCTGCGTCTCGCGCTACACTTTAACCTGTTATGAAATTCGGCCTGGGTGAATCTTCCGCGAAAAACGGCATTCCGCGCATTGAGCGGATCGCGCCGTCCGCCGCCATTCCGGGCGGCGAAATCGCGATTTACGGCAGCGGCTTTGCCTCGCGCAACGGTACGCGCCCGATCGTGCGTTTCGGCGAACAGGAAGCCAACCTTTCGCTGGCCAGCGAATCGCGGCTGGTCGCCAAAGTTCCCGAAGGCGCCAGCGGCGGAATGCTGCAAGTCTCCATGGCCGACCATCAAAGCGCGCCGCATCCCGTTTCCATCGGCCTGCAAATCGCCGACAATTTGCATCCGGTGGCCAATCCCGCGGTCGACGCCGAAGGAAATATCTACGTCACGTTTTCCGGACCGCGTGGCCAGCGCGTTCCGGTCTCGCTCTACAAAATCACCGCGAACTACAGCGTGAAGCCGTTCGTAACTTCGCTGATCAATCCCAGCGGACTGGCCATCGGCCCCGGCGGTGATCTTTACGTTTCCTGCCGCCACGACGGCACGATTCACCGCGTGACGCCGGATGGGCGCTCCGAAGAGTGGATCGAAGGCATGGGCGTGGCCACGGGCATCGCTTTTGATAAATCCGGCAACCTGTACGTCGGCGATCGTAGCGGAACAATTTTCAAGATCAGCCCGAGCCGCGAAATTTTTGTTTTTGCCACGCTGGAGCCGAGTATCGCCGCGTATCACTTGGCGTTTCATCCGAGCGGCGATTTGTACGTCACCGGGCCGACCACTTCCAGTTTCGAGCGGGTCTTTCGCATCACGCAGGGCGGCGAGGTTTTGGTTTTCTATCGCGGCCTGGGTCGTCCGCAAGGCCTGGCGTTCGATCGCGATGGATATCTTTACGTAGCGGCCAGTTTCGGCGGACGCCGTGGACTGGTTCGTATTTCGCCGCAGGGTCACGCGGATATCGCGCTCAGCGGATCGGGAATCGTAGGCGTAGCGCTGCAACCTAGCGGCCGCGCGATTTTGGCCACCACCGACGCGCTGTACACACTGGACTGGGACGTTCGCGGACTCTCGCTGCTGGGTTGAGATTTTGCATTTGTGGCGGCCGCCGTGTGCGGCGGGCGCTTTTGCCTTAGCGAAAAGCGCCGGGACTGAAGCCCGGCCGCTACAAATTCGAAACCAATCCTCGCAAACGCTGTTGTTGGTTGCCGGGATGGGGCGCAGCATGCTGCGCCCCTACAAAAGGAAAGGCGCCCGCCGCAGACGGCGGCCGCTACAAAATCGAACCACCATTAAAACTCGATCGAGAAAATCTCCGGCGAAAAACGGTACACTAACTTTCAATGAAAGCTGAAATCATAGCCGTCGGCTCCGAACTGCTGACCCCCGATCGCCTGGACACCAATTCCCTCTTCCTCACCGAAGAACTAAACAAGTTAGGCGTCGAAATAGTCCGCAAATCCGTCGTGGGAGATAATCGCGACGACCTGCGTTCCGCCTTCGAACAAGCCTTGGAGCGCGTGGAACTGGTGATCGGCTGTGGCGGCCTGGGTCCCACCGCCGACGACCTCACCCGCGAGACTGTGGCCGATTTATTAGGCCGCAAACTAATCCGCCACGAGGAAATTGTTCGCGCCATCGAAGCGCGCTTCCGCAGCTTCAAACGCGAAATGCCGGACATCAACGTGCGCCAGGCGATGGTTCCCGAAGGTGCCGAGCCTTTGGACAATCCGCGCGGCACCGCTCCCGGCCTGTGGATTGAAGACCACGGCCGTATGATCGCGCTGCTGCCTGGCCCGCCGCGCGAAATGAAGCCGATGTTCCTCGAACATATCGTGCCGCGCCTGCAGCGCCGCGTTTCTGGGGTCCGCCTGATTCACCGCGAACTTCGGGTCACCGGCCTCGGCGAATCACACGTGGAACAGCGCGTCGCGCCAATCTACAAACGCTACGACGACGTGATCACCACAATTCTCGCCGCGCCCGGCGAAGTACAAATCCATCTGCGCATGTGGACTGATGACGCCCCGCACGCCAACAAAACTCTCGACGAAATAGTGCAAGGATTCGACATCGCCCTGACGGATCGCATTTTCTCGCGAGATGGATCTTCACTGGACGAAGTGGTCGCCCAATTATTAATCCTGAATAACTCCACCATCTCCGCGGCGGAAAGCTGCACCGGCGGACTTTTCGCCCAGCGCCTGACCAGCATCGCCGGCAGTTCCACGTATTTTCTCGGCGGCGTAGTCTGCTACAGCAACGAACTGAAAACGGCTTGGGCCAACGTTCCCGCTGCGTTAATCCAAGCCAAAGGCGCGGTCAGCGCCGAGGTCGCCACCGCACTGGCTGACGGCATCCGCCACCGTGCCGGTAGCCTGCTCGGCGTAGGCATCACGGGAATTGCCGGTCCCGGTGGCGGCAGCGAAGAAAAACCCGTTGGCACCGTGCATATCGCCCTAAGCAGCGCCGCGGGAGTAAAAGAGCGCCGCCTGCATTTTCCCGGCGACCGCGAAATGATCCGCATCCAGGCCTCACAGGCTGCGCTGGATATGGTCCGCACGCATTTTCTTTACAACGGAACACAGCAGCAACACGGCAGCCAGGTCGGCTCGCAATTCGCCGCACCGAGCGGCCTACATACTCCCGCTGCGAAAAGGTCCTAGCATGGACCAGTCGCTGATTCATCTCGCTATTCCACTGATCGCTTACTTGCTCGGCTCGATACCTTTCGGCTTGCTGGTCGGCAGCATTTTCGGCGGCAAAGATGTGCGCAAGGTGGGCAGCGGCAACATTGGCGCCACCAACGTTTCGCGCGTTGCGGGAACCGGCCCGGGAATTCTCACGCTGTTCCTGGACGCCGCCAAAGGTTGCGTAGCGGTTTTGCTGGCAGCGCGCGCCACGGGAGATTCCGCCACCTGGATGATGGTCGCGGGAGTCTGCGCGCTCATCGGTCACTGCTATCCTGTGTGGTTGAAATTCAAGGGCGGCAAAGGCGTCGCCACCGCGGCGGGAATTTTTCTGGTGCTTTGTCCCATGGCTCTGTACCTCGCGCTGGCCATTTTTATTCTCACGGTAGCGTTCTGGCGGTACGTCTCGCTGGGTTCGCTGGCGGCTGCCGCGGCTATTCCGTTGCTGATATATTTCTTGTGGGCCCCGCATCACGCACCGCCGCTGGTGGTGAGCTTCGGCTCGCTGGGCATCTGCAGCCTGGTAATGTACAAGCACGACGCGAATATGCAGCGCCTGGTGGAAGGCACCGAAAGAAAATTTTCGTTTAGTAGCAAGCCCAAGGAACCGAAAGCGCCCGACGAGAAAGACGCCGCGTAATCCTCCGCCCCTCATGAGCAAAATCGCCATCCTTGGAGCCGGAAGCTGGGGCACCGCCCTCTCTATCATCCTGTCGCGCAGCCCGCGCCAACACGAAATCACGCTGTGGGCGCGCAATGCGGACTTGGCTGGCATCATCGCGCGTGATCGCGAAAATAAATCCTATTTGCCCGGCTGCAAGCTTGCTCCGCAGATACGCGTTACTCCGCATCTGAAAGAAGCGTTGAGCGACGCCGCAATCGTCGTCTGCGCGATTCCCTCTGCGCATGTTCGCAACGTATTCGCGGCCGCAACAAAATATTTGCCACGCGAATCCATAATCGTAAGCGCCACCAAGGGTCTCGAGCCCGAGACCAACCTGCGCATGAGCGAAGTACTAACGCAATTACTGGCGCAAACGTCAGCCGCGAATTCCACACCGCGATTGGCCGTCCTCTCCGGACCGTCTTTTGCCGCGGAAGCCGCGCGCGGCGAACCCACCGCCGTCGTCGTAGCCGTCCAAATCGCGCCGCGGCCTCGCTCATCCAGGAAGAATTTGCCGCCCCTGGCTTCCGCCTCTACACCAACGATGACGTTCTCGGCGTTGAACTAGCCGGCGCGATGAAAAATGTAATGGCCATTGCCGCGGGCGCGTGCGAAGGCCTGGGCCTAGGACACAACGCAATCGCGGCTCTAGTCACCCGCGGCCTCGCAGAAATGTCGCGTCTATCCGTAGCTTTAGGGGCGCGATCAGAAACTCTCGCGGGTCTCGCCGGCCTCGGCGATCTAGTCCTGACCTGCACCGGCAAGCAAAGCCGCAATCGCCAGGTAGGTGTACAACTGGGCGCCGGAAAATCTCTGAACGAAATTTTAGCCGCCACCTACATGGTCGCCGAAGGCGTAGGCACCACCGCTCCATTACTAGCCTTGGCCGCGCAGCACAACGTTGAACTCCCCATCACCCAGCAAGTCGACGCCATCCTCCACCACGGCCGCGCCCCCAAAGACGCCATCCGCGAAATCATGGACCGCCCGCAAAAACACGAATCGCGGTAGACGTTTTTTCAGTGGCACAGGCACTCCTGCCTGTGCGGTTTTTTCTGCCGGCAAAGACGCCGCAAATCGTCAATCAATCGCAGACAGAACCGCTTCTGAAGTATTAGAATTATCGAACGCAAACGCATCACAAAAACTTTGCTCTGCAAATAACTTAGACAGGTGAATCCCACTCCATGGTCGACCCACTCCTAATCGCTCAAGGCACTACGCCGCTCTACCTTTTGCCCGGAATGGCCAATCGCCACGGCCTGGTCGCCGGAGCCACCGGCACCGGCAAAACCGTCACGCTCCAGGTAATGGCCGAAGCGTTCAGCCGCATCGGTGTCCCCGTTTTCGCCGCGGACATCAAAGGCGACCTCTCCGGCATCAGCCAGGCCGGCACGGAAAATCCCAAAATTGCCGACCGCGTAAAAAAACTGAAGCTCACCAATTTCGCCTACGCTGCCAACCCGGTCACCCTCTGGGACGTCTTCGGCGAACAAGGCCATCCGATCCGCGCCACAATTTCGGAAATGGGTCCGCTGCTCCTCGCCCGTCTGCTCAATCTCAACGACATTCAGGAAAGCGTCCTCGCCCTGGTCTTCAAAATTGCGGACGACAACGCCTTGCTCCTCCTCGATCTAAAAGATCTGCAATCCATGCTGCAATACGTCGGCGACCACGCCAAAGATTTTCAAACCCAGTACGGCAACATTTCTGCCGCCAGCATCGGCGCGATCCAGCGCGGACTGCAAGCTCTGCAGCAGCAAGGCGCGGAAAAATTCTTCGGCGAACCGGCGCTCAATCTCGACGACTGGATGCAAACCGACGCGAGCGGCCACGGCGTCATCAACATTCTCGCCGCCGACAAGCTGTACCAAAATCCCAAACTGTACGCCACATTCCTACTATGGTTGCTCACCGCGCTCTTCGAACATCTTCCCGAAGCTGGCGACCCGGAAAAGCCCAAGCTGGTATTTTTCTTTGACGAAGCCCATCTGCTCTTCGCCGATCTGCCAAAAAATATCGAAGATAAAATAACGCAGGTGGTTCGCCTGATCCGCTCGAAAGGCGTCGGCGTTTATTTCGTAACGCAAAATCCGCTGGACATTCCGGACACCGTCCTCGGCCAGCTCGGCAATCGCGTGCAGCACGCCCTCCGCGCCTTCACTCCCAGCGACCAGAAAGCCGTGCGCGCAGCCGCCGACACATTCCGCACCAATCCCAAACTCGACGTGCAAAAAGTAATCACCGAGCTGGCCACCGGCGAAGCACTGGTCTCGTTCCTGGACGAAAACGGTACGCCCGGAATCGTGGAGCGCGCCCTGGTCGCTCCGCCACACAGCCAGATCGGCCCCATCACCCCACAGCAGCGCCAACAATTAATGCAATCCTCGGTGGTCGCCGGCGTCTACGAAAAATCCGTCGACCGGGAATCCGCCTTCGAAATCCTGAAAGCCCGCGCCGGCCAACCGCTACCGTCCAGCCCCAGCACAACCGGCGGAACGGGTGGCACAGCTCCAGCCGCGCCACAAGGTCCCGCGTGGTACGAAAAAATCCCCGGCCTAACCCAAGGCACCGGCCGCAGCGGCCGCGGCGACAGCCTGGCCGAAGCCATGGCCAAATCCGCCGCCCGCACCATCGGCAGCTCGGTGGGCCGACAAATCATTCGTGGCGTCCTAGGCTCGCTGCTAGGCAGCTCCAAACGCTAATTTATGAATTTTATGTGAATCGCGATGGCCCAACGCCTGTAGCGCAGGGCGCCCGGTTTTGAGCCCTGCGGCTTTTCCCGCGCCATCAATTTCCCGGCAAAATCATCGTTCCAGTCAGTCCCGTACAAACCGGCTCAATGCTTCGGATATTCCGCGGCCTACTGAATCGCGGACTAGCTACTTCACTGGGTTGGTCAGAACTCGGTCAAACACTTCACTTTGATCAACAGGAACCAACTTACCGCCTTTATCGGTTCCGCCAATAATCTTGGGACTGGCAGTCACGTCGTGCATCGTCATTGTCTTGCCGTCGGCAGTGACCTCATATCGTTGCTGCATGCCGTATGGACCGAGCCAATCCAGACGAAACGAACTCGGCCCATCCCTGGTAACACGCCACTGTTGACTTGTCTGTTTCCCGGTCTTATCAAAGGTACTCACAACCTCTGCGTTCATATTCGTTGTCGCTGAAAAGTACCATTTCACTCCATTCTGCTGAACGTAATCGATAGTTAGCTTGTATCGGTTTCCTTGGGACTCAATCACAATGGACTTGCTTTCTAGGCCCGCACGGGGACTCTTGTCCGGATTGAATCTCCAAGCGCCCAGGAAAGAATCAGGAGATGACCGATCGGTTTGAGTAGACTGTCCGGATTGTTTTGCCAGACAAACGATACAAGACAACAGGATCGCCAGGACGACAAGAAAGTTCCCCGATCTAAGTAGACGGACAAAGTAATTTTTCGACTTTCCGCAATCGGACATGGTCAACACCTCCCATTTGCAAGGTCTATTAGACACTCGTGAGCAAAAGGATTGTAGCGCGCCAGTTGGGGGGTGGCACACCGTCAAATAAGAAAGGTAGCTCGGGTGGCTTCCCTTTGCGGCTTTTGCAAAGGATGGACCGCTCGGCGCGTGTCGGAACATGTTTCACGTAGACAGAAGCGGATTCATCGACCAGATGATGACGCACGGCACATGGTTAGAACCCAAGCGCAAAATGTAACGGCTTTTGCTGGCAGGAAAATAACCTACTCGCCGCTCTCTTGGTCTCTTCGTTCGTGCAACGCCGCCAAAATCCACTTCTGCAACGCATTCTTGCAATGCGGCTTGATATCGCGAAACTCCAGCCCCATGCCTGCCGCCGGCTTGACGTAGATCACCGTCCCCTTAGCCTCGAAATACTCGCCCGTTTGGAAAATCTTCACCAGCACCGGCGTATCCATGGGAAATGGCGAAAGCGTCTCCAGGTAACAACCATGCAGGCTAAGCTCCGTAGCTCGCGCCGTCACCACCGCGTTCGGCTTGTCGTCTGGCGCCACCTCTGCCGGAACCTCACACGAAAACCGAAATCCCCGTCGGTCTTGGTTCATAAGCTCAGCCTAGTCCATCGGCGGGTCGGTTTCCCCCCATTTGCCAACGCAATGTCACGAATCAAATAGCAGTTGCGATTCGGGAACGTATCCCCGCAGACCCCTCGCAGCGCAAATCACCCTCCCCGTTCAGGCTCCCTAGTACCGCCGGCCATTTAACCTTGCGCCACGCCTGTCCTTTCGACCACCTATCCCATCGTGTCCCCAAGCCTCAAAATAGTCTCTCGTGCCGCTCTCCAGCCCCACGTCCGTCTGGGACCGTCTCCGCCACGGCCGCATCCGCATCCTGTGGCTGGTGCTGGGCGCCCTGTTGCTCGTCAGCGCGCTGCCCATCGGCCTGTACCACCGCCAGGTCCTCCAGCTAAGCCAAGATAAACTGGTCGACACCGAAAACGTCCAGCAAACCGACCTGACGCGCTCGTTGGCCCAAGAAATCCAATTTTTCGAGTCCAACCTGACCCAGCAGCTCGTCAGCGAACGCCAAATCCTTGCCCTCACTGGCCTAATCGATCACATCGAAGATCCCATCGAGCAACCCAAAGTCACCCGCCTGCTCGAAAATTTTCTGGACAGCAATCGCAACACCTTCATCTACCTGACTGCCGTGGGCAAATCCGGCAAAGGTACCAGCGCCTCGCAAGGAAATTTCCGCGCCGAGCAGGATCCCTTCGTAGCCAAAGCCCTGCAAAGCGCTTTCATGACCTGCCTGCAATCCCGCTCTTCGCAAATGGTTAAATTTCGCAGCGATCCCCTGGCCCTCGCGCCCGACGATCGCCCCGCGTTCGTAATCGCAGTCCCGCTGAAAGACATCAACGATAATTTCACTGGCATGCTCGCCGCAGTGGTCTCTCTCGATCCCATCCTGCACCGCCTGCAGGACGCCAGCGTCCGCGGCCGCACCGTTTTCGTAGTCGACCATTACGGCCACATCGTCGCTCATCCGGACACCAAGCATTTCGTACCCGGCGCCGACGCCAGCCAAAACTCCAAGCTGGTCGCCCAGGTAATGGCCCTGCCGCAGGAATTGCGCAATACCGAAACCGTGCGCTTCACCGAAGAGGGCAAAAAACATCCCATCGAAATGATCGGCACCTACAGCACCTTCCCCGAAGTAAATTGGGCGGTAATTGCCGAACGCAGTCTGGACCATGCGCGAGCCGACGCCGGCGTCCCGGAACTAAATCGCCAGGCGTTAGCCTTCGTAACTGTGGTGGTCCTAGTCGCCATCCTCTTCGGTTATTTCTTTGCGGTAGGCATCAGCAAACCGATTCGCGGTCTCGCCGCTTCCACTCGTGCCATCAGCCGCGGTGAATTTCATCAACGCACCCAGGTCCGCGGCGCAGCCGAAATCAGCGAGCTTGCCGAAAATTTCAACAAAATGGCCGGCGACATCGAAGAGTACATCGAGCGCCTCAAAGAAGCGGCCGAAGAAAATCGCGAACTGTTTTTGGGTTCCATCCGCATGCTCGCCGCGGCCATCGACGAAAAGGATCCCTACACCCGTGGTCACTCCGGCCGCGTAGCAAAGTATTCCACTCTGATCGGCCAGGAACTAGGTCTCCCCGCCGACGAACTCGACCGTCTGAAAATTTCCGCTCTGCTCCACGACGTGGGAAAAATCGGCGTGGAAGACCGCGTCCTCAAGAAGCCCGGCGCGCTAACCCCCGAAGAATTCGAACTCATGAAGCAGCACACGGTAAAAGGCGCCAACATCATGCGCCCCGTTTCGCAGCTGAAAGAAATGCTGCCCGGCATTGAGCTGCACCACGAGCACATGGACGGCCGCGGCTACCCCTACGGCTTGCAAGGTCCACAAATTCCGCTAATGGCTAGAATCATCGGCGTTGCCGACACGCTAGACGCCATGACCACCAATCGCCCCTACCAATCCGCGATGGACTTAGACTTCGCCCTGGGCAAAATCAAATCCCTGGCTGGTGCGAAATTCGACATCGTAATCGTTAACGCCCTGGAATCCACCGTAAACAGCGGCAAACTCCGCCTCTCCGCCGTAGAAGTCCACGTCTAACTTTTCATTGATAACGTTCTGCGAACAACAATTTTGTCATCCGGAGCGAAGCGAGGGATCTGCTTTCTGGTGCCTCGCCCAGGTCGCAAAATCGAACTCCGCATTCTCCGCGTACTCTGTGTACTCCGCGCCCTCTGCGTAAAGCTTTTCTCTTTCCGCATCCCCGGCTCTCACCTCAATTCACCGCATGATCCAAGGCATGCGCCTTCAACAAATCCAGCGAAACCACCACCAGCGCCGCCTCATGCGTGGACGCCAAAATCACATGCGGCGCTACATCCGCCTTCTGCGCCTCCAGCCACCGCGCCGCGCACAAACACCACCGGTCCCCCACCTTCAACCCGGGAAATCCCGCATACGCCACGGACAAATCATTCCCATTCGCGCGCGTGTAATCCAGAAACTCCTGCGTCATCTGCGCGCAAATCACATGCAATCCCAAATCATCCGTTCCGGTCTCGCAACACCCCGTCCGATAAAATCCCGTAACCGGATCATGGCTGCAAGCCTGCAACGGCTGGCCTAAAACATTCATCGCCACCGCCATCCCTTTAGAAACACTCATAAAACTCCCATCGAATCGCCCGCAGATTGCACCCCGACTTCTTCGTCACCAACCTTACCACCCCGCATCGCCTCGCCAGTCCCCAATAAACTTTTCCAATATGGCCCAATCATCTCTTTTCATACGAATCAAACTCCAATCCGCCATAAAATAGAAACGCGCAGCAAAATGAGTACCCAATCCATCGCCGCTCCAAATCTCCCAACGCCCTCCATCCTCCAGGAACGTACCCTCTACCGCGTCCTCACCGCCATAAGCTTCTGCCACCTACTGAACGACATGGTCCAGTCGCTAGTCCCCAGCATGTACCCCATCCTAAAAACCAACTTCCACCTCGACTACACCCGCATCGGCTGGCTCACCTTTACCTACCAGATCGTTGCCTCGTTACTCCAACCGCTTATCGGCTACTACACTGACAAAAAGCCCTTCCCCTATTCCCTGCCCATGGGCATGGCCTTCACCCTGGCCGGCCTCCTGCTCTTGGCCGTCGCGCCAACCTTCGCCCTGCTAGTCATCGCCGCCAGTCTGATCGGCGTCGGCTCCGCGGTCTTCCACCCGGAATCCTCCCGGGTCGCCCGCCTGGCTTCCGGCGGACAACACGGCATGGCCCAATCTTTCTTTCAAGTCGGCGGCAACACCGGCTCGGCCATCGGCCCGCTCCTCGCCGCCTTCATCATCCTTCCGCGCGGGCAAATCGGTGCCGCCTGGTTCTCCCTGGCCGCGCTGTTAGGAATTTTGATCCTGATGCGCGTAGGCCATTGGTATAAAGCTCGCATCAGCCACCTGGCCAGCCGTCATGCCAAACACGCGGACACCACTTCATCGTTGCCGCGAAAAAAGATCGTCATCGCCATGGCCGTCCTGGTCGCCCTGATCTTCTCCAAATATTTTTATCTGGCCAGCTTTTCCAGCTACTACACATTCTTCTTAATCGAAAAATTCGGTCTCTCCGTCCGCAGTTCCCAGATCTATCTCTTCGTTTTCTTCGGCGCGGTAGCCGCCGGCACTCTGATCGGCGGCCCCATCGGCGACAAGTTCGGCCGCAAATTGGTAATCTGGTGCTCAATCCTCGGCGTCTTGCCGTTCACCATGCTGTTGCCTTACGTAAATCTTTTTTGGACAGGCATCCTCAGCGTAATCATCGGCTTCGTAATCGCCTCAGCCTTCTCCGCGATTCTGGTCTACGCGCAAGATTTAGTCCCCGGCCGCGTTGGGGCAATCTCCGGACTCTTCTTCGGCTTCGCCTTCGGCATGGGCGGCATCGGCGCCGCCGTCCTCGGCCGTCTCGCCGACGCCACCAGCATCGTCCACGTCTACAAACTCTGCGCCTACCTCCCAGCCCTCGGCCTCCTCACCGCCCTACTCCCCAACGTCACCCACCTCCCCAGCGCCATCCCGCCCCAAGACTCCGACCCAATCTAGCGGCCCGTCGTGCGCACGCGCCAGACCGACTGTAGCGGCGGGTCTTCAGACCCGTTCTTTTCTCCGCGCAGTCGTAGTGGCGAATCTTTAGATTCGCATCCGGCTTCCCCCGCCCCAAACCCGAAGCCCACGTCGCAAGCGCCACAATCCCGCCAAGCCACAGCCTTCCACACTCTCTGCTACACTTTTAAACAGCGCCGCGGCACCGCAACCACCAGTACCACCGGCAAACGCCGCGCCCAATCACATGATTTCTCTCTTCGGAAAAAATGAACCGGTCGAGCCCTCACTCCTCGACAAGCTCAAAGCTAGCGTTAGCAAAACCAAAGCCGCGCTCTCGGAAACCGTCGACACCATCTTCCAGGGCCAGCGCAAAATCGATCCCGCGCTCCTCAAGCAGCTGGAAACCGCGCTGCTCTCCGCCGACATCGGCGTCGCCACCACCAAAGAAATTCTGGAATCCATCAAGGAAAAGTTGGACCGCAGCGCCCTCTCCGACGCCTCACAACTGAAACGCGAAATCAAGAGTCACATCGTCCGCATCCTCAACACTGCGAAACCGCCGGCAACCCCGTCCACCAACGGCACTGGTACGCGCGTGATTTTTATGGTCGGCGTAAACGGCGCGGGCAAAACCACCAGCATCGGTAAACTGGCCAATCGCCTCAAGCAGGAAGGCCGCAGCGTAGTCCTCTGTGCCGCGGACACTTTCCGCGCGGCCGCCATCGAGCAGCTGGCGATCTGGGCCGAACGCAACGGCATCGAAATGATTAAGCAGAAATTCGGCGCCGATCCCGCCGCGGTGGTTTATGACGCCGTAGCCGCTGCCAAAGCGCGCGGCGCGGACATCGTCATCGTGGATACCGCCGGCCGCCTGCACACCAAATCCAACCTGATGGCCGAACTCGAAAAAATGAAACGCACCGCCGCCAAAGTAATCCCCGGCGCCCCCCACGAAGTTTTACTGGTCCTCGACGCTACCACCGGACAGAACGGCCTGGCCCAAGCCCGCGAATTTACCAGCACCGTCGGCGTCACCGGAATTATCCTCACCAAGCTCGACGGCACCGCCAAAGGCGGTATCGTCGTCCCAATTTCTCGTGAACTGAATCTGCCAATCCGTTTCGTGGGCACCGGCGAACAAATCAACGATATGGTCCCCTTCGACGCCGAAACCTACGCCGATTCTCTGTTCAACTAGAGTTTTTCATTTGGAGTGCGGCGGCTTGACGCCGCTTTCGTGCAGTAAGCACCGTAGAATTCGCATCCGAGAAAGCAATCGTTACGACGCGAGGTTTTAGAAAAACGCAAACCATGGACGCACACGATACACGCTTCATGGAACACGCGCTAACCCTAGCGCGCAAAGCCACCGGCCTCGCCAGCCCCAACCCGCTGGTCGGCTGCGTAATCGTTAACAACGGCGAAATCGTCGGTCAAGGGTTCCACGAATATGATGGCCTAAAACACGCCGAAATTCTGGCGCTCAAAGCCGCCGGAGAAAGAGCCCGCGGCGCAACTCTCTACGTCACGCTCGAACCTTGCAATCACACCGGCCGCACCGGGCCGTGCAGCGAAGCTATCGTCGCCGCCGGCGTCAAGCGAGTCTTCGCCGCCATGCAGGATCCCAACCCCTCGGTGAGCGGCAGCGGCTTCGAGAAAATGTGCGACGCCGGAATCGAAGTCCACGTCGGATTACTGGAAGAAGAAGCTCGCAGACTCAACGAGCCATTCGCCTGCTGGATTCTGACTCACAAACCTTTCGTGACCCTGAAATCCGCGCTCACCCTCGACGGCCAACTCGCGCTACCGTCAGCAAAAACGTCCAGCACAAAAAAAACTCGGAGTCTGCAATCCGGCAAACTAGCGGACAAATCCAGCACCACTTGGATCACCTCGGAGGAATCGCGCGCCGAAGTCCATCGTATGCGCCACGCCTCCGACGCGCTCATCTCTGGAATCGGCACAATCCTCGCCGACAATCCCTTGCTCACCGACCGCAGCGGACTCCCGCGCCGCCGCCGTCTACTGCGCGTGGTTCTCGACAGCAAATTGCGGCTAACTCCGGCATCGCGCATCGTAAAAACTGCGGACGACGATCTATTGGTAGTCACCACGACCCCGCTCACCGCGCCCCGCGTGAAGAATTTGCAGGAGGCTGGCGTTGATGTTTTCCACGTCCGCCCCTCGCAAACGGGCATCGATCTGCGTATGGTGCTGGCCGAACTTGGCCGCCGCGAAATTCTCAGCGCCCTGCTCGAAGCCGGACCAAAACTAAATGGCTCCGCCCTTTCCGCCGAGATCGTTCACAAACTAGTTCTGTTCTACGCTCCGAAAATCGCCGGCAGTACTGCGGTGCCATTCGCCGCCGCCCCAAATTTAGAACATGCTCATATCGAAAATCTGAGCGTCCGCCAGATCGGCCCGGACGTTGCCGTGGAAGGATATCTGCAAAATGTTTACCGGAATCATTGAGCATCTTGGAACCATCGAAATTCTCGACGTGCGCCCGGACGGGAAAGACGCCGGCGGGCGCATCAGCATCCACGCCCCAACCCTGGCTCCCAAACTCACCGTCTCGCAAAGCGTCGCGGTAAACGGCTGCTGCCTGACGGTAGTTACCGTCAGCACCAAGAGTTTCAGCGCCGATCTCAGCGGCGAAACTATCCGCAAAACTTCTTTCGGCGCAAATCCGCGCATCCTAAAGCCCGGAGCACAGGTCAACCTGGAGCCCGCGCTAACCGCCGGAAAAGAATTTGGCGGACACATAGTCCAAGGCCACGTAGACACCACCTGTCGCGTAACAAATTTGGTTCGCGAAGGCGAAAGCTGGTGGCTAGGCGTAGAAGTCCCCGAAGATTTCGCGCGCTACGTAGTTCCCCAAGGCTCGATCACCATTGACGGCATCAGCCTGACCGTCGCCCGCTGGAGCGACCGCATCGCCCAAATCGCCATAATCCCCTATACCTATACGAACACGAATCTAAGTGCCCGAAAGGCCGGCGACCCAGTAAACTTGGAAGCCGACATTTTAGGAAAATACATCGAGCAACATTTAGCCGCTCGCAACAATCCCCAGAGCCAACCCGAACCGAAGCCCGAATCGCAATCACCGTCCCAACTAACAATCCAAAAACTGATCGAGCAAGGCTGGTGAACCATGCGCGCCTTTGTAGGGCCGCAGCATGCTGCGCCCCAGCTTGCCCGGGCGTCAACCACACCTAAATTTGTCTTGTCTGGATTTACGAATACAACGAGACTAAACCGCGTCCCGCGCCTTGGCCCGCGCCCCGCGATAATAAAGAACTAAACCGCAAGCGATCGCCGCAATCGACGCGCCGACAACTTTTATCTCAAACAAAACCTTATTGGACGAATCCCCCGGCGGAATGATCGAAAAAATAATGCTGGCGAACGTAACCGCCGCAGCCATCCCGGCCGTAATGTAGACGCCGATCTTCCCGCCAGGAATCAAAACCGCCTGCTTATTCGCCGCGCGGTCCGAACGGCCCGCCAACTTCATCGCCGCCGCAAACATATACAAAAACGGAATGAAATAAATAATCACGGTGATATCGATCAAGCTTTGATACGCGCCGCGAGTCGTCTCGTTAATCTGGCTGAGCAACAAAACCACCGCCGACAAAACCGCCTGGACCAGAATCGAAATGTACGGCGTCTTCCATTTAGGATGAATCTTTCCAAAGGCCGCCGGCAAATAACGATCGATGCCCACCACGAAAGGCACGCGGGAAATTCCCGCAACGGTGCTGCCAACTCCACCGGCGTTACCCACCGAAACCAGCATCGCCGCCAGCACACCCACGAAGCCAATTTTCAACATGGTGGTTCCCTGCGTGATCGCCTGAAACACTCCGCTCTTCGGATCCACATCCGCCGCGGGAATCATCGAGAGCGACCGCAAAGGTTCCGAAAATGTAAATCACCGCGATCATCGCGCCGGAAGCCATCACCGCTCGCGGCAAGGTCTTGCGCGGATCGCGAATTTCCTGGCTCATCGCGGAAACCAACTCCAATCCGGTAAATGCAAAAGCGATTTGCGACCAGAAATTTACGGTGTCCCAACTCCACGACGGTTTCATGCTGGCCCAGGTAAACTGCGAAACCGAGCCGTGATGGAACCACAGCACGGCGCCGATGACCGTCAAAATCACCAGGGGGAGATAAGTGGACACGCCGCCGGCATTTTGCAGCCACTTTCCAATATTCAGTCCGATAATGTTGAAGCCTACGGCCACCAGCAACAAAATCATCGATCCGATCAGCAGAAAAGTTCTGTTCTGCGCCAGCGCCGCGCCGCCGGGACCAACGACGTAGCCGCTCATCGCCGCGCTGGCCAGCAACAATCCGGGAAAATAAAAAATGGTATACACCCAGTAGGACCATCCGGCGATGAAGCCGTGAAAATCGCCGAAGGCTTCTTTGGACCAGGCGTACAAGCCGCCTTCCGAGGGATAGCGCGACGACAGCTCGTTGATCACCATGGCGCTGGGAATAAAAAACAAAACCGCGGCCAGCACCCACAAGACTGATCGAAGAAGTTCCGTTGTGCGCGGCGGCGGCGATCCAGCGCGGACCGAGGACCGTGGCAATGTTGAAAAGGAAAACGTCCCAGAAATTCATCTCCCGGCGGAGCAGCGCGACGGGATTTGCTGCGGAACTTCGTGCTCTCATGATGGGCTGCAGCGTGGCTGGAAGCGCTGTCGGGAGAACTCAAAGAGTCACGTCCAGCGCGGGAATCAGTTCATCCTGCATGCGGAAATTGTGGAGGAAGGGATCGTTGGAATTTTCAAAGTCGGCCCAGGACTCGAACACTGTGGCTTTGCCTTCTTGCAGAAATACCACGGTGTCCGCCAACTTTTTCGCGAGATGCGTATCATGGGTAACCACGATTGAAGTGCGATGGAAGGCTTCTTTCAATCGCAAAATTAAATTGCCGGTGTGGTCGGCCATGATCGGATCGACCATCGTGGTCGGCTCGTCGTACAAGAATCGCTTCGGGATTTTGCGCCAGAGCCCGCGCAATAGCTACCGCGCGCCGCAGCCCGGTGGACATTTCGCCCGGCAATTTGTCGAGTGCTTGGTCGACTTCCAGCATGTGCGCATATTTTTCGACGTAGGCGTCGATGTCGTCGATACCCAGACCGGATTGGGTATCCAGCGGAAACGCAATGTTTTCGCGCACGGTTAGCGAATCGAAAAGCGCGCCGGACTGGAAAACCATAGTCACTTTGAGGCGAATTTTTTCAAACTGTGCTTCGGTGAAATTGGTGACGTCTTCCCCATCGATAAAAATCGTGCCACTGTCCGGCTTAAGAAAACCCATCAGCAATTTCAGCGTGACCGATTTGCCCACGCCGCTGCGTCCCATAATCACGCAGGTCTGTCCGCGCTTCACCACAAAGCTGACGTCATGCAGAATCATGCGGTCGTCAAAGCCTTTGTTGACGCCGCGAAACTCGAAAAACGTTTCGTTCTGTCCAGAAGTCTTCGATTCGCTCAAGGATGCTCCGTGGCAAGGATGCGTTGCGCTTCCGCATAGTCCGCGGGAGTGTTCATGTTCCAGAATAATCGCCCAGCGCTATCAAATCGTTTCCAGTGCGCTTCGTCAAGCACTTCCGCGTTTAAGAGTTTCAAGGCGTCATTCACGCGGCGCATTCCGCCCTCGAACGCAGTTTGCAGCTGCGCTGCTGCGGAGGTTCGCCAGCAGGCGCAAAGCGGTTCACGTCCGTGCTGGGATTGCGGAACGATGGCTTTGGCGTCGCTCGCCAACGCAAAGTCGCAGAGGTATTTCAGCCATTCGGGAGTCAGGAATGGCATATCGCAGCTGAGGATTAGATTCCAGTCAGCGGCGCCGAGCGCAACGGAGACAGAATACGCGGCTGACACAGGGGACGCGGCGGGCACGGCATACTGTGCCCCTACAACATCTTGCTTCGAATGGAGGAGCGCGGTGATGATTCCGCCTAGCGGGCCTTCGCCGGGCCAGCGATCTTCGATGACTGGCGCTGATGCGAATTCGTAGCGACCGAGTGGCGCGACGATTCTTACTGTGGTTGTGACGGAGGAAAGTAGATCGCACATTCTGGTGACCATTGGTTGACCGACGAGGATTGCGCGTGCTTTGTCTTCGCCAAAACGGGTGCTGCCGCCTCCGGACATGACGTATCCAGCGATGCGGCCCAATTGTTGGCTCTTGTCGGTCGTGATTTGCGAGAGCAGAAAGATTCCTTTGCGGTTCGATGCGCGAATGCGGCGTCAAGCCGCCGCACTCCAAAGAAGATTGTAGCTGCGAATCATTGAATTTATTCGGTTGAGACATCTTCTTCGGGGGATTCGCGGCCAGGGCGGCGGATGTTTAGCTCGCGGAGTTTTTCCTGGAGGGATTGGCGATGGAGGCCGATAGTGGCGGCGGTGCGGGAGACGTTCCAGTGGTGGTCGCTCAACTGCTTCAGGAGGTAGGCTACTTCGAATTTTCTTTTGGCTTCGCGAAAATCTTTTTCGGCTAGGTCGGCGCTGGCGGCTCCGGCATCGGCGGATGCGCTGCGGGTTAATCGCTGGCCGCTTACTACTTCGTCGGGTAGATCGGCTACGCCTAGCTCGTCGCCGCGGGAGAGGACCGTCGCGCGCTCCAGGGCGTTTTTTAGTTCGCGGACGTTGCCGGGCCAGTCGTAGCGTTCTAGCGCGGCGAAGGCTTCGCGGGTCAGGCGGAGATTTTTGCCGGAGTTTCCGCTGGGTGACGAGGCGAACGGCGCGGCGGATGACCCAGCGGAGGCCCCGGCGGACGACGGACTGGTACGGCGCAGCTTGGAGTTGTGCATTTGCAGGAAGGCTTCCGCTAACGCTGGGATGTCTTCTTTGTGGGCGCGGAGTGGAGGGAGTTCGATGGTCATCACACGCAGACGGTAGAAAAGATCTTCGCGGAATTTTCCGTTCCGGATTTCTTCCGGGAGATTGCGGTGGGTCGCGCTGATTACGCGGATGTCTACGGGAAAGGATTGGGTGCCGCCGAGGCGTTCGATGGTGCGATTTTCTAGTACGCGCAAAACCTTCGCTTGGGTCACCGGATTCATGTCGCCGATTTCGTCCAGGAAAATCGTGCCGCCGTGGGCTTGTTCGAAGCGGCCTTTTTTTTGCTGCATGGCGCCCGTGAAAGCGCCGCGTTCATAGCCGAAGAGTTCGGATTCGATCAGGGTTTCGGGGAGGGCGGCGCAGTTTACCGCCACGTAGGATTTGTTGGCTCGGCTGCTGCGGGCATGAATTTCCTGGGCCAGCAAATCTTTTCCGGTGCCGCTTTCGCCGAGGATTAAGACGGTGGAATCGGTTTGGGCTACGCGGTCCGCCATTTCGAAAGCCTTACGCATTGGGGGGGTGCTGCCGAGCATTTGTCCGAATTGGCCTTCGGTGATGAGGCGGCGGCGTAAGGAATCGTTTTCCTTTTCGAGAGTTGAGAGTTTCAGGAGGTTGGCTACGCGCTGGCGGAGTTCTTCGAGTTCGAAGCCTTTTACCAAGTAGTCGGCGGCGCCTAGATTCAGGGCTTCTACGGCTTTTTTTGCGGTGTCCAAGGCGCTGACCATTAGGACGGGGATTTCGCTTCCTTCAGCGCGTAGCCATTTTAGGAAGGAGAGGCCGTCTTGGCCTGGGAGGACGACGTCTAGCAAAACTAGATCGGGATCTTCTGTTGCTATGGATTGTTGAGCGGACTCGGCGGAGTCGGCTTCGGCGATACGGTATTTGGATTCGAGGGCGCGGCGGAGGGCGTAGCGGGCGGCGGGTTCGTCGTCGATGATTAGGATGGTTTTCATTTTTTTGGCCTCTGTTGGTGATACGAAAAAAAAAATATTAGGACGGATCAAAGTCCGACACCTACATGGGCAAAGTCAAAAGCAAGGTCAAAGGCGACCGCCTCAGAAGGCGGCCACTACAAATTCAAAGGTAAATTCAAAAGCAGAAGCAAAGGCAAAAGAACGGGTCTGCCCTTCGAAGCTCAGGGTAAAAAGACCCGCCGCTACAACTTCGGGAGAGATATTGTGCATTTGGTGCCTGCTCCGTTCTTTGTGGGGCTTTGGAAAGTTAGGGTGCCCGCTGCTTCGTTGAGGCGCCGGGTGACAATTGTTAGGCCCAGGCCGGTGCCTTGGGTTTTGGTGGTGAAGAAAGGCGCGAGAATTTTTTGTTGGAGATCGCCGGGGATTCCTGGGCCGGTGTCGTCCAGGGTGATTTCGCAGGTGGCGTTTGCGGGTTGGATTTTTATGGTTACGTCGCCGCCGGATGGTGTAGCTTCCAGGGCGTTCAGGAGGAGGTTGGAGAGAATGTCGTGGACGGCTTCTTTGCTGGCGGCGACCTGGATTTGGGCTTGTGGCGGCTCGAAATTGATGCTGATTCTGCGTTTTTCGGCTTCGTGAGAGAGGACCGTCAGGACTTCGGCCAGGACGGTGCTGGGGTCGCAGGCTTCCGCGGCGGGAGTTTCTCCCAGCAGAGTGGGACGGCTGAATTTTAGGAGTTGGCTTAGGGTGGTGGAGAGACGGTTGATTTCCGCGAGGACCATTTTTGTTTCGGCGCGGAGGGATTCGGGGAGTTCGGAGCTTTCCAGTTGAACTTGCAGGATGGTTTTTATGGATCCGAGAGGATTTTTCAGATTGTGGGAGATGCTGGCGGCCATCTGGCCGAGGACGGCGAGGCGTTCGCGTTCGGCCAGTTCGCGTTCGAGATGGAGTTTTTCGGCGATCAGGCGGCAGAGGTCGATGGGGCCGGGGAGTTGTTCGGATAAGATATTCAAGGGCGGCCAGATGTTTCGCCGGAGAGCATTGCGCCGTGGGCGGTAACGCGGAGTTCGCCGATTTGACGGCCGGCTTGTTGGATGGTGAAGCGGTCCTGGTTGGGGGGAATTGAGAGGCTGGCTTCTTGGAAATGGTTGTATTGTCGGGAGTTTGGGTTTCGAGGCCCGGACAGCATCAGTTGAACGTCGGCTAGCTGCAACTGTTCGCGAATCCATTGCTCGGAAAAACTTTTTAGTTTCTCAAGATTGCCGGAGCGCGCTACTTCCAGGATTGGGCTCATCAGGCGCTGGGTGCGGTCCATTTCGCTTACAGCGGTTTGGCGCAGGCTGGCGCGCAAGGCGCGTTGCAGAGGCTCGAAAAAAACTACCGGGAGAAACAACAGGATTGCAGCGGTGCTTTCCGGCGGAATGGATGGGGCGAGCCAGATGCTGACGCGGCGGACCAGCGCTAGATAGAGCAGGCCGATGAACGTTACAAAGACGGCGTAAATAAGATTTCGTTGGCGGCCGATTTGCAGGAAATTAAACTTTTGGACATTACGGACCAGAGCGCTGAGCGGCACCAGGGGCACGGCGGCGAGAAATACGCTCACGCCCATATTGAAATGCGCACCGAAGCGTAACGCCAGATGAATGGCGAAAATGCCGGCGACCGGTAGCGGTAGGGCGCAGGCCAACGAGCGGTGAAAGCGCTGTTGATCACGGTCCGGCGCGATTGCGCCGAAACGCCATTGCCATGCTGCGGCAGCGGCGAGAGCTACCACCAGCCAGATCTTGTATGGCATACCCAGGGAATTCACGGGGGCGACAAAATCGTAGGCGCCGGAGTTGGTAAGGACTGCGGCTAAGTGGGGAAGAAAATAGAGGAGCGGAGCGTAGGCGGCGGCCAGCCATAGGAGTTTTTTACTGCGTTCCGGGAAGAGCTCACGGATTGCGGCGTATTCGATTTGCAAATGCAGCAGCAATGAAGGAATGAGCGTCAAGCCGAGGCATACGAAGAGCCAGGCGAAGGTCGTCAACGCGGGGGGCGGAGCGGCGTAGTAGGCCTCGGCATTAAAATCGAGAAGCGAGGCGCCGTAGAAGAAAAAGAGCGCGAGACATAGGAAGAAGAGGATGCGTTCGAAATTGCGCTGGCGGCGGTGGCCGAGAATTACCACCATCCAGAAAAAAGCGAGGAGCGTTCCGGCGGTGAAGATTATGAATTGGAGATATTGGATCAAGGGCGTTTGCGTCTCCGAAGCGAAGCAAAAGCGCCGGGACTAAAGCCCGGCCGGTGCAACGGCAAAATCAACGGCAAAGTCAAAAACAAAGAAGCAAAAGCGCCGGGACTAAAGCCCGGCCGCTACAACGGCGAAGTCAACGGCAACGTCAACGGCCACGTCAACGGCCGCGTCAGCGGCCGGGTCAAAAATGAAGTCAACGGCGGGCCGTTGGTGAAAGTTATAAATTGAATGCATAGCAGTTGCGATGTGGATTCTCCGGCGAAACTGGTAGTGTGAAAGAGAGTGTACAGACAGAAGGAAAGCAGGGCAATTGCCAAGTGCAATATTTTTCTTGCACCACTCATGTTATTGTAAATAAGCATTTTAAATGAATTCTAAATATGAGCGACAAGCACTCAAGGTGTCGGGTATTTCCTTGACATGGCGGGAAAGACTGCGTATATTAGCAGTCGAGGACGAGGAGTGCTAATTCCCTTCCTCGCTCTACACGTATCATCGCAAGCTCAAATTACTGGAGGGTTTTCAAGATGGCAGTGAATCTCACCCCGCTCCACGACAAAGTAATCGTGAAGCGTATCGAAGAAAAAGAAAGCGTCAAGGGCGGCATCATCATCCCCGACTCCGCTAAAGAGAAGCAGCAAGAAGGCGAAGTGATCGCGGTTGGTCCTGGCCGGCGCGAGAAGGGCGAATTGCATCCTTTGGATGTGAAAGTTGGAGACCGAGTCATTTTCGGTAAGTATTCCGGAACGGACATCAAGGTTGAAGACGAAGAGTATTTGATTTTGGCGGAGACGGATATTTTGGCGAAGTTGAGCGGAGCTTCCAAGGCCGCGGGAAGCAAGAAATAAGCGAAGTAAAGAAGTAGTGAAGTAAGGAAGTAAAGAATTAAGGAATAAAAGGCGCTTTGATGTTGGCGTCTCGCGGTGAATTTGCAGTGGGCCGGTCTAAAGACCGGCGCCTACATGAGTCAAAGTCGTAGCAGAAAATCTTAGGAGGAATTACCAGATGGCGAAGCAAATTGTAACGGGTGAGGCATCCCGCCAGGCGATTTTGCGTGGCGTGAATGCGCTCGCTGATGCAGTGAAGATTACGCTCGGTCCCAAGGGCCGCAACGCGGTAATCGAAAAGAAGTTTGGCGCGCCGATCATCACCAAGGACGGCGTAACCGTAGCGAAGGAAATCGAACTCCGCGATCCGCTCGAGAACATGGGCGCGCAGATGGTTCGTGAAGTGGCTTCGAAGACGTCTGACGTCGCGGGCGACGGCACTACCACCGCCACCGTACTGGCTCAGGCGATTTTCCGTGAAGGCGTAAAGACTGTCGCCGCCGGCGCCAGCCCGACCGCTCTCAAGCGCGGTATCGAGAAGGCCGTGGAAGTTGCGGTCGAAGAAATCAAGAAGCTGCACAAAGACGTAAAGGGCGACATGATCGCGCAAGTCGGCACGATTTCCGCGAACAATGACAAGCAAATCGGCGGGATCATCGCCGAAGCGATGAAGAAGGTTGGCAAGGATGGCGTGATCACTGTCGAAGAGTCCAAGACGATGGAGACCACCCTTGAAGTCGTGGAAGGCATGCAGTTCGACCGCGGCTACCTCTCGCCTTACTTCATCACCGACCCGGAGCGCATGGAGTGCGTGCTGGAAGATGTGCGCATCCTGATCCACGAGAAGAAAATCAGCTCGATGAAGGATTTGCTGCCGTTGCTGGAGCAGACCGCCAAGATGGGCAAGCCCCTCTTGATCATTGCTGAGGACATCGAAGGCGAAGCGCTCGCGACTTTGGTCGTGAACAAACTCCGCGGCACGCTGCAGTGCGCTGCCGTCAAGGCCCCTGGCTTTGGCGACCGCCGCAAAGCAATGCTCGAAGACATCGCCACCCTCACGGGCGGCAAGGCGGTAACCGAAGACCTCGGTATCAAGCTGGAGAACGTGAAGATCGAGGACCTCGGGCGCGCCAAGAAAATCACCATCGACAAGGACAATACGACCATCATCGAAGGCGCCGGGAAATCCTCGGACATCGAAGGCCGCGTGAAGCAGATTCGCGCGCAGGTCGAAAACACCACCAGCGATTACGACAAGGAGAAGTTGCAAGAGCGCCTTGCGAAGCTGGTCGGCGGAGTGGCCGTGATTAAAGTTGGTGCGGCTACGGAAACCGAACTGAAGGAAAAGAAGGCTCGCGTCGAAGACGCAATGCATGCAACGCGCGCGGCAGTCGAGGAAGGCATCGTCCCCGGCGGCGGCACGGCGTTACTGCGCTGCATCTCGGTCGTCGAAAAACTCAAGCTGCATGATGACGAGGCGGTTGGCGCGGGCATCGTGAAGCGCGCTCTGGAAGAGCCTGCTCGCCAGATTGCTCTCAACGCTGGGCATGAAGGCGCCGTGGTGATCGGCCGGGTACGCGACTCGAAGGAAGAGAACTTCGGGTTCAATGCGGAAACCGGCGATTACGGCGACATGTTGAAGATGGGAATCATCGACCCGGCTAAGGTCACTCGGCTGGCGCTGCAGAACGCGGCGTCGATCGCGGGACTGATGCTGACCACCGAAGCGCTGATCGCGGACATCAAGGAAGAGTCCAAGGCAGCGGCGGGAGCTGGCGGCGGCCCTGGTGGCCCCGGCGGCATGGGCGGCATGTACTAAGATCGCTGAAACGATCTGTGGTAAGCGAGGAGGGCGGCCGGATTATCGGGCCGCCCTTTTTGTTTGTGCAGGCCAAGCAACCTGACTGCTACAATCCGTGGCATGGGAATGATGGAGAAGGTTCGAGAAGGAATAGGCCGTTTGCTTCTAAGTCCTGACCTGCGTCATCGAGTTCTGCTAGCAGTTGAGCGCGGAGAACTTCCGATGGATGCACCGCTAACGTCCGTAGTGGATTCTTTAGAAATGGTCGAACTGGCTATGGAACTGGAAGAATTAGGCAGCGAAGCTGGCGCGCCGATAGTGACGGTGGCGGATTATTTGTGGCTAGTCGAGAGGATCGAACTCCAAAAATCTAAGAGAGAGAACCGATGAGCGCCTACGCGATCTTTACGAGAGTGAAAACATTTGACCCGGTCGAGTTGAAGACGTACAACGACAGCGTGATGGAAACGATTAAAGGTCACAATGTAAAAATTCTCGCGGCTTATGGACGCAAAGAGGTGCTGGAAGGGCCCGAGCACGAGGGCATCGTGATTATGGAGTTTCCGACGATGGAAGAAGCCAAGGCGTGGTACGAGAGCCCGGCGTATCTGAAGGTGCGCGTGCATCGGTTCAACTCCGCGGAGTACCGGGCTGTGATTGTTGAGGGGTTGTAGAGGGTCGTAGAGATTACGGCTTGGATCTGCAGTTCTTCACGGAGCCGCTTACACCGCAACTTCGACGCGCGCTTTCTTAGCTTGCCCCGCAATGCGATCCCTGATTTGCGCGACCAATTCGTAGGATTTCAAACGGTCTCCCTGGTTGTAGATCAGTCCGGTGATGAATAATTCGTCGGGCTCGGTGACCTCGATAAACTTTTGCAGTTTGCGTTCGACGGTGGTGGCGGAGCCGATCGCAGAGCACAGCAGCGATTGGCTGGCCATGGCTTGTTCTGCAGGGGTCCAGAAGGCTTCGATGTCGTCGATGGGCGCAGGAATTTCTCCGGGCGCGCCGCGGCGAAGCATCACGAAGGCCTGCTGATGCGAGGTAAAAATGCGGCGAGCGGCGTCGTCCGTTTCCGCGGCCACTACGTTAATCCCCAGAGCTACGTGGGGCTTCTGCAGTTGCTGCGAAGGGCGAAAGCCGGAGCGGTATAGTTGCACGGCTTGCAGCATGTCAGCGGGCGCGAAATGCGAAGCGAAGGCAAAGGGGAAGCCAAGCACGGCCGCCAGCTGCGCGCCGGACAAGCTCGAACCGAGCACCCAGATCGGTACCTTTAGACCAGCTCCCGGAACCGCGCGCACGCGCTGCCCCGGCGTGAGCGGCGCAAAGTACGACTGCAATTCTTCCACCTGCTGCGGAAAATCGTCGCCGGTAGATTTACTGTCGCGGCGCAGCGCGCGCGTCGTGGCCATGTCCGTTCCGGGCGCGCGGCCTAAGCCGAGGTCTATGCGTCCGGGGTAGAGCGATTCCAGGGTGCCGAATTGTTCGGCGATTACCAACGGGGCGTGATTCGGCAACATGATGCCGCCGGCGCCGACGCGAATTGTTTTGGTGCCGCCTGCAATGTAGCCGATGACCACCGCAGTGGCCGCGCTGGCGATTCCCGGCATGCTGTGATGCTCGGCCACCCAGTAGCGGCGGTAGCCCAGTTGCTCGGTGTGCTGCGCGAGCTGCAGAGAATTGCGCAGGGCGTCGGCCGGAGTCGAACCCGCGGCTACGGGCGCGAGATCAAGAACGGAAAAAGGGATCATGCCGGATTAGATGTTAGAGACCGGCGATTCGGCGCATCACACTGCCGGCGAATTTTTGGGTTAGCGACTATTGCCCGACGTAAAAGCCCTCGCGGGTCTGCACTACGTAGTCTTTCTGTTTCGTCGCCAGCTGAATCTTGTGGTAGCCCGAGCCAGAGTCAGCCTTCTCCGGCGTATAGCCCAGGCTGTACTGGTTCCGCAATTCCTCATCGATCTCCGAATAAATCTGATCGATGGTCTGTTTTTTTGTAACTTCAAAGAAACGCCCGCCAGTTTCCCGTGAGATCTGTTCCAGAACCTTTTTGCCATCCGGTCGCGGCTCTTCTGGCCGACGCCCTTGACCGCCACCATGTCCGCCCATGCCGCCGCCACCCATTCCCCCACCGCCCATCCCAACGTGTGGACCGCCAAATCCTCCACCGCGTTGCCCGCCATAGTTGTCTTTATCGGCAAACAAAATGGAATACACCAGGGTGTCCGAGCGTTGCGCCGTTTCAATGGCTTCGGTCAGGCTCTCTTTGCTTCCACGGTCTACGCCATCCGACAAAATGACTACGGCCTTGCGTCCCTGCTGCTTCTTCATAATTTCGTCGGACGCCAGATAAATCGCATCGTACAGCAGCGTGCCGCCGCCGCGCATGCCGTGGCCGCCGCCGTTAGTTCCCGGATCGCCGCCTCCGCCGTTTCCCGAGCCTGAGCCGCTGGTCTGCGAAAATTGGGGCGCGCCGACCTGATCGATTGCGGCTTCCAGCTTCTGACGGGAGGGAGTTACGTCCTGCAGCAACTCGACTTCGCGATCAAAGTGAATGAGAAACGCTTTGTCTCGGTCTTCGCGCAACAAGTGATCCACGAAGGGCCGGCTGGCGGTCCGCTCCTGATCCAGCAGACGCCTCTGGCTCATGCTGGTGTCCACCAGCAGACCGAGCGTCAGCGGCACATCCGATTCTTGTGTGAAATAGCGAATCGCCTGCGCGTGCCCATCCTGCTCTAACACAAAGTCATCTTTGGTGAGGCTGCGGATCAGCTTGCCGTGCTTATCTCGCACGGTGGCCAGCATGGTCACAACTTTTACGTCCACGGATATGGGCGCAGTTTGCCGACTGCGCAACGGCGCTTCGGCAACCAGTAACATCGCCAGCGCCGCCACCAAACATGTCTTTCCAACCATGAACCCGCCTATCTTCCCACCGTCTTGCAACCGCGCACACTTCGAATGTTTCGGCGCAAACCGCGCCTAACACTCATTCCCGGATTAGCGACAAAAAGTTCCTACCTCCAGGCAGTTAGCATGTGCGGGGATGCGCCGGACAGAGCCAGGCGGTCCTGCCGCCCCGCGAAATAGCGTGCGTTAAGTTCTTGCGCGCCGAGATCCTCGATGCTCCGGAACCCGGAAAGTTCCGCGGCCACTTCCGCCGGCGTGAAAAACAGTTGGAATGGTTCGCCGAGAGATTCAACTCGCGAAGCCAACGCATCCCGCGAGACGCGCTCGTCCTCGGAGAGCGCTTCGCGTGGTTGTCCATAATCAAAAGTCAGACCGCTGCCCTGCGGGCGCTCGGCGACATAGGCAATCGTCGAGCGAAAGGCGCCGATGGTAAGGTATGGCACCACGCCGAGCCAGGCAAAGTACGAAGGCGAGGCAGCGTCGAATCCCGCCGCTGCTAGCTGCTGCGTTAGAGATTGCGTTTCAAAATCCACGGGTGCATAGGTAACGCTGGGGGGAATGACGATCCCGCTGCGCGCCAGCAGCTCTCGCTTCCAACGTTGCGTCGCGGGGTGATCGACCTCAAAGACCCGGAGTTCTGCGTAAGGATTCCGATAGGCGAAAGTGTCCAGCCCCGCGCCGAGCAGGACGTACTGGCGAACGCCGGCGTTGACGGCTTGCGCTAAATTGTCTTCGGCGTAGCGGCTGCGCGCCACCAGAAACGCCCGGAACGCTGCGGAAAAGGGTTCATCCACCGAATCAACCGCGGCCCGCAAGCGCTCGGCATACGTCTCGCCAAGAATCGCGGCGGCTAGCGGATCGCGGAACACTAGTGGTGAGTCGCATAGCTGATGAGCCGCGCGGCGCATGGCCACGGCTACAGCCGTTCGCGATGATCGGGCTTTTTCCACACTTCAATTTTACAACGGCGCGTACTTCCCATCTGATAATTGCATTCTGAATAATATAAAAGAATCTTTCAGCGTCGCGCTACCCAGCTTCGCTGAGTCAACCCAAAACTCCGGCTGCAACGAAACTCCCGAACCGGCAGTGCTACCCACTCCCCGGCTGCCGCGTCTATAGTGAGCAAGTGCGGATCCTCCCAGCATCTTTGCTCCTGACATTGGCGTGTTCTTCTCGCCCGCTGACGGCACAGCAATCCGCGATTCTATCTTCTTCGCAGGCCGAGCAAAAAGCTCCCACGCCATTAATCGCGCCGCAACACCCGCCAGCTCTTCCCGTTGGCATACTTATCCCCAAAGTCGCAGCCGTCGGTGCGCCGGGCCAGACCTACGCGCTCTATCTCCCTTCCCACTATTCGGCCACCAAACGCTGGCCGATCGTGTACGTTCTGTCTCCCGACGCCCACGGAGAAATCGCCGCTGCTATCATGCAATCCGCCGCGGAACAATTTGGCTACATCATTGCCGCTTCGAATAATTCCAAGAACGGCCCGTGGGCACCCGACGCCGTTGCCGCACAAACATTATTCAATGACACCCACGACCGCCTGGCGGTTGACGAACAGCGCATCTATTTCGCCGGCTTCTCTGGGGGCGCGCGCGTGGCCTCGCAACTGGCGCAGTCCTGCAAATGCGCGCAGGCAGTTTTTCTGAATGGCGCGGGGTTCTCCACCGGCGCTCCGCCTACCAGCCATGACGCTTTCGGAGTGTTCCTAACTGCTGGTCTGCTGGACTTCAACTACCCCGAACTTGCGGCCTTGGACGAGCACCTGGCAACCCTGAATGTTCCCCATTTCCTGCGGCGCTTTGATGGCAGCCACCAATGGGCGCCCGCGGACGTTTGGCCAGAAGCTTTCGCGTGGGCTGATCTGCTGGCCATGAAAACCAAACACCAAGACCGCGATGACGCCTTCATCGCCGCACAGTTGGCAAACTTTGTTGCCACCGCCCAGAAAATCGAGCAGGCGGGCGACCTCTACTTCGCCTGGCAATTTCTGCGCGAGACGGCCGCGGTATTCTCTGGCTTGGCGGATCTGACCGCGCTCGAGCAGCACGCCGCCGAACTCGAGAAAAACCCCGCTGTTCACGCCAGCCAAAAACACGAAAAAGAGGCGATGGCTCAGCAACAGGCGATCGAGGACGCGGTCTATAAGGTCTTCGCACCCATTTCCTCGCCGAATGCCGAGCGCAACGACGTCGCGCAGCAAACCACCGCAGAAGTCGTCCGGCTTCGGGACCGCGCCGCGCACGAAAAGAGTAGCGACGAGCGCCGCGTCGTCGAGCGGGCCCGCCGCGCCGTGTTCGCCTATTTCATCGAAAGCGGCGAACCGCTGATAAATTCCAGTGATCCCAGCCTGGCTAGAATTTATATCGCGCTCGCCGCTGAAGCTCGTCCGGAGTCAGCATGGCCGCAGCTTTCCCTGGCACGCTGCGACGCGAAAATGGGCCGCAAAAAAGATGCGCTGCGCGAACTGCAAAAGGCCGTCTCCCTGGGCTTGAACTCCGCAGACCTGAAGTCCCTTACTGCCGATTACCCCGACCTCGGAATCCTATCTTCCGACCCAGAATTCCAAAAGATCGTAGCGTCTGCACCTACACCAGCGCCCGCCGCAAAATAATTGTCATCTCGCAACCTCCGCTACAGCCTCCGCTAGATGATGGTCATCCCGAGCAAAGCGAGGGATCTGTTTTCCGCCACCATCTCGACCAAAGTCCGCCGTCGCACTCAACTCACCTTCCGAATACAGCCGGAAGCCAATCCGCATAAACCACCAATGGCTATGCGAAAATAGTGAAGATGAAACTTACTTTGCCGCCCGGACCATTCCGGGCCTACCTATTCGACTGCGACGGCACCATTGTCGATTCCATGCCGCTGCACTACATTGCCTGGACCAAAGCGCTCGCCGAGCAGAATTGCGTTTTCAGCGAAGACCTCTTTTACGAATGGGGCGGAGTCTCGGTAGCCGAGGTGGTGCAACGCCTCAACCAGCAACACGGCTTGCAAATGTCTCCGCAGCAAGTCTCCAGGAGAAAAGAAGATTTCTATCTACAGAATCTCCCGCAACTAAAAGCAATCCCGGAGGTTCTAGAACAAATCGAAACCAACCACGGCCGCATCCCGCTTGCGGTTGTTTCGGGCAGCACTCGCGAATCGGTCACCGCTTCCCTCTCGATGGTAAAGCTGCTAGACCGCTTCGAAACCATGGTCTGTGCCGGCGAATACGAAAAAGGCAAACCCGATCCCGAAGCCTTTCTGCAAGCCGCCGCCAAACTGAACGTCCCACCCGCATCCTGCCTGGTCTTCGAAGACGCCGACTTGGGAATCCAAGCCGCCATCGCCGCCGGTATGCCCTGGGTCAAAATCCCCGATCCCCGCATCCGTAAGGTTTAATCGCGATATCACCATTCACGCCATCCATTCCGTGGGCGCGGGGCGCCGGTTTGTGCTGGTTTGCAGCTACTACGCAGATGCGAGGCAGTCGAAAACTGAACTCGTTACCTGTTGGCCTATTCGCTCCTGGAATCCGCTATCTGCTATATTTTTAACGTTATGACTAACACTGAGCACAAATTCGCCACCGTTGAAGAAGCCGTCGAAGAAATTCGCCAGGGCCGCATGATCGTCCTGGTGGACGACGAGGACCGCGAAAACGAAGGCGACCTGACCATGGCCGCCGAAAAAATCACGCCGGAAGCCATCAACTTTATGGCTAAGTTTGGCCGCGGACTGATTTGCTTGACGCTCACCGAACAGCGCTGCGACGAACTGCATTTACCGCTGATGTCGCCGATCAATACCAGCGTGCACGGGACGGCGTTTTGCGAAGCAATCGACGCACGCGTCGGGGTTACCACCGGGATCAGCGCCAGCGACCGGGCCATCACCATTCTGACCGCCATAGATCCGAAAACCAAGCCACAGGATTTGGCGCGGCCCGGGCACATGTTTCCGCTGCGCGCCCGCAATGGCGGCGTGTTGGTGCGCGCCGGGCAGACGGAAGCCAGCGTGGATTTGGCGCGCATCGCCGGACTCGGCAACGCCGGAGTGATCTGCGAAATTATGAATGAAGACGGCACCATGTCTCGGGTGCCGCAACTTCTGGACTTTTGCCGTGAACACAATTTGAAGATGCTCACGGTGGCGGATTTGATTCGTTATCGCATGCAGCACGAACGTTACGTTCGCCGGGTGGCGGAAGCAAATTTGCCAACGCGTTTTGGCGATTTCAAAATGATTGCGTACTCGAGCGACGTCGATCACGACCAGCATGTAGCGTTGGTGCGCGGCGATCTGGCCGCCGAAACACCCGCGCTGGTCCGCGTTCACTCGCACTGCCTGACCGGGGACGTTTTCGGTTCCACCGCGTGCGATTGCAACGAACTGATCGCGCGTTCGTTAACCGCCATTGCCAAGGAGGATCGCGGCGTTTTTCTGTACCTCCATCACACTGGACGCGGATTCAGCGTGGATGCGCCGGAAGAATCCGGAGCGCTGCCGCAAATTCATTTCCATAAACGCGGGCAACTGGATCGCGAACCGGCCCGTCTGCGGATGGTGCAGCATGAGAGCGGGATCGGCGCGCAAATCCTGATCGATTTAGGATTAAGAGATATTCGCGTCCTGACCAACCACCCGAAAAAAGTGGTGGCGCTGGAGGGCTACGGCATCCGCATCGCCGACCAAGTCCCCCTGCACGTCAACGAGAAAGACGCAGAAAGACCCACCCACCAGCGCCTATGACGACAGCCGCCACAACTGGGAGCGCGACGGCGAGACCCTGGCTACAGAGCTGTCTTTCCAAGCCCAGCAACTGCGCCAACCCAAGAACTTGTCATTCCGAGCGTAGCGAGGAATCTGTTTTCTCGTCCGTGGCCCGCACTGTAGCTGACTACTGTGGTTCTTCGTCGCCGACGTCAGGCTTGACTTTGGCAACCGGCACGGCGGCGGCCGTAGGTTTTGCCGCAGTCACAGCGGGTGGTTTAGCTGAGGGCACCGTCGTCGATTTTGCAGTGGAACCTGAAGTTTTCGCTGCGGCCGCTGCTGACGTTGCCGACGACACCGGCGGCGGCTTTTTCACGGTCGGACCTGTCGCTGTCGGAGTCTTGGCTGTCGACGTAACCGGCTTTTTCGGCGGGACCTTCCCTGCCACCAAATACTTCCGCATCTTCTCCAGCTTTTTCGGACCAATGCCCCGCACCGCCAGCAGATCGTTCACGCTCTTAAACGGTCCGTACGACTTGCGCATCTGCAAAATCTTGTCGGCGGTCGACGGACCAATCCCCGGCACTTGCTGCAACTGCGCAGCGGTGGCCGTATTCAAATTAATCGGAGCCGGCGGCGGCTTCTTGGTAGCGGAAACAGGGGAGCAAGCGAACAGGCCAATAGCGAGAAGGATGACAAGCAAGCGTAATCGCCAGAACATGGCAATCTGATGATGCCTAAATCATATGAATAAAGCAATAACAGGGGAAAGGTGCGGAACGTCAAGCAGCGGAGATATTGGGCGTCCCAGTAACTGGGGCGCAGCATTTTGCGCCCCTACAAAAGATTCGGCCGCGCCAGCGGGAATTTATCGTTACTTTACCAGCGCGCCTTGGGCGTCGTAGATTTCGGTTTCGCCGAAGAGGCGGGCTTGTTCTTCGATCTGGCGGCGGTCGCCGACGATTACGATTTGCATGTTGGCGGAGTCGAAATACTTGCGCGCCGTGGCTAATAAATCGGCAGGAGTCATGGCGCGGACTTTGTCGCGATAGGTTTCGAGGTAGTCGTCGGGAAGTTCGTTGATGGCTACGGTGGCCAGTTGCGAGAGCAGGCCGCTTTGGGTGGCCAGGCCCATGCTGAACATGCCGCTGAGATAGTTTTGTGCATCGGCAAATTCGCTCGGCGGAACGGGCAGCGCGCGAAGTTTGTCTAGCTCGTAGAACATTTCTGTTAGTGACGCAGCGACCACGTCGTTGCGTACCGCGGCGGAGATGGAAAAGTATCCGGCGTCCCGCAAGGGATGGACTCCACTGCGCGGGCTGTAAGTATAACCCTTGTCTTCGCGGATATTCATCACCAAGCGCGAATTGAAAGCGCCACCGTAGAGACTGTTGGTAAGACCGAGTTTTACCCAGTCGGGGTGTTTGCGAGTGATGGCATGGCAACCGACCAGGATTTGCGACTGGACCGCGCCGGGAACGTCAACGAGATAAACGCGGCGGCCGCGGGGATTGGCTGCGGCAACGGAGGACGGTACTTGCGGTTTCTTACCGGTCCACGCACCGAAAACTTTTTCGATGCTCTTGATCATGGCGGGAGGATCGAAGTCGCCGACCATTACCAGCAGCGCATTTTCTGGGGTATAGAACTCGCGATAGGTTTGCAGCAGATCGTCGCGTTTATAAGCGGCGACTTGCGGCTCGCTGGCGCTGACCGTTCCGTAGGGATGCGTACCGAACAGCACTTTGCGCAATCGTTCGCTGGCGAGAAATCCGGGCGAAGTGCGTTCCAGTTTTACTTCTTCGAGTTTTTGGCGGCGTTCGCGCTCGAACTCGGCTTCGGGAAATGATGCATCTCGAGCCAAGTCGTTCACGGCGCTAAGCAGTTGCTCCGAGAATTCAGAGAGGCCGGCGAAAGCGATGGCGCTGCTATCGGCTCCGGCGCTAGAGGAAAGATCGGCGCCGATGCGGCGCAGGTCTTCTTCGATCTGACGGCTGGCACGATTTTTCGTTCCGGTACGAACCACGGACGCGGTCATTTCCGCGAGTCCCGGCGCGCGATGCAGTGCGGCCGCGTTACCCGAGCGGAAGACGAGTTCACCGTGGAATTTGGGAATGGAATGCGCTTCCGCCAGAACTACTTCCAGCCCGTTGGCCAGCTTGGCGCGGGTGCGCTTCGGCCAAGTGACCGCGCGTTCGGGAGCGAGAGCGGGAACGCCAACCGCGAGATCCGTCGAAAAGAAGGCCATTATGCGGCCTCTTTCGCGCTGCCAGGTTTGGCGGTACTAGATTTGGCCGCGCCATTTGATTCTGGCGCTGTGGTGGCGACCGGCGTGCGGAAGACGATAGCGCGCTGCGAATTCTGCAGATATTTTTTTGCGGCGGCCTGGATGTCTTCGCGAGTGACGGCTAGAAAACCATCGAGAATAGTGTTGACCAGTTGCGGCTCCCCATCGAACAGAGTGAAACAAGCTAACAGGTGCATCAGTCCGTACTTGGGCATGTAACCGCCGCGGCCGCTTTCGAGCGTAGCGTAATAGTCGGAGCGCCATTTTACTTTCAGCTGATCGAGTTCGTCCTGACTGATGCCGTTTTGCTGAATTTCGCGAATGACTTCGTCGAAGGCCGCGACAGTGGCATCGGCGGAAATTTCCGGCTTGTGCATGATGCGGGTAGTGAGTTGGGTGGGTCCGTTGTAGCCGAAGAGATCGTCAATGCCGCCGTCGGCTTCTACTGCGACCTGTTTTTCCAGGACCAGGTCGCGATAGATTCTGCCAGCGCGGCCGCCGTGCAAAGCTTGATCAAGTAACGCCATGGCGTACCAATCGGGAGTGCGGCGATTGGGCATAACGTAACCTATAGCAATCGCGGGCAGGGTGCCGAATTTTTCTTCGACGTGGCCGCGGCGTTCTTCCGTTTGTTCGGGTTCGGTGGGGTCGGCGAAAGGTGGCGGCGGGCCGGCGGGAATATCCGCAAAATATTTCTTCGCCAGCGCGATTCCCTCCTCGGCTTTTACGTCGCCGAGAATCAGCAAGACGGCGTTGTTCGGCAAATAGTAGGTTTTGAAAAATTCCTGCACATCGACGAGGTTGGCAGCGTCGAGATCGTTGAAGTCGCCATAGAAATTGTGGGCATTGGCCCAGTTGCGGAAAGCCACCGGTGGCATATCGAGCCACGGAAAGCCGCCGTAAGGTTGATTCATTACGTTGACGCGAACTTCTTCTTTCACTACGTCGCGCTGATTCTTGAGATTTTCGTCGTCGACTTTGAGTGCGCGCATGCGATCGGCTTCGAGCCACAGGACGCGTTCAAGGGCGTTCGATGGGACCGCTTCGTAATAATTTGTTACGTCGTAGCTGGTGGAACCATTGAGCAAGCCGCCGCTCGAGTTAATTAATTTGATGTGCTGCATTTTCGGGGCGTTGGCGGAGCCTTGAAACATCATGTGCTCGAAGAGGTGGGCGAAGCCGCTGCGGCCCTGGGGCTCGAGGCGAAAGCCGATTTTGTAGTAGATGCCGACGGTGACTACCGGCGCGGTCGGATCGGGCGCGATAACTACCTGCAGTCCGTTTTCGAGAGTGGTGCTGGAGATGGCTACTTTTAATTGCTTCGCTGGCGTCACGCTTGAGGTCTCCTCGGTGATTCGATGCAGTGCAGCTGCATTTTGCCGTTGCTATTTCTCTTTTGCGAGTTTGCCGAGCCGCGCCAACGTGGATTTCGCATCGTTGGCCAAGACCCGGGCCCCCAGACGATTCAAGGCTCCGTAGGCCTGGACATATTCCGCAGGCAGATCGCTCATGGCCTCTCCATGAGCGAGAATTACGCGATAGTCCCCGCGGGCGAGCGGCCCGGTCCACGCGGCGCGGGAACCGAGGCGTTCAAAATTATCCAGTACTTGGCGGGTTAAACCAAGCAAGGCGGCTACGGCTTGCGGACGCTGCATTCCCGCGGACATCAACATCCGCGTGGCGGCTTCTTCCACGGCTAGTACGTGCCCAGCGGCCAACGCGGCTGCGGCATGGTACAAACGCTTTTTGCCGGGCACGATTTTAGCCGCGCGTCCGCCGAGGCACCGTACGATTCCGCGCGCCACACGAAGCGCGCCGGGATCGCCTTCGATGGCAAAGTATCTACCCTCCAGTGGCGGAACGCCGACTCCAGTGAAAGTTTGCAACGGATGCAGAGAACCGACCGCCGCACCGTACGGCTTCAACACTTTCAAAATGCCGGAATCCAGAGCTCCGCTGGTGTGCAGCACGACCATTCCACGGAGGCTATCGTCCGCGGCCGGCTCCAGGAGGCCGACGATTTGCTGAGCAACCTGGGAGACTTGGTCGTCCGGCACGGCAAGCAGCAGTACGCGGGCGGCGAGAATCTCAGGGGAAATACTCACGCAGGGCCTACCGGCACCAATAAATCTCACGGCTTTGCGCGCGGTGGATTCGCTGCGCGTTGTAACGGCGCCGATGCGCCAACCTTCCTCGCGTAAGCGTTTGGCGAGTGCGCGGCCGACACGCCCCGCACCGACGACGGCCAGACTGTTCACCATCACATGCTAGGATAACCCGAGGCACGCCGGCACACCAATTCGCCATGCGACCCTCTATGGAATTCGGCATGAAAGTTACGATGATTTCCTGTTTGGGGATCGTCGGGCTGTTCTGGATATTTTATGGGTTGCGGATCGCGTATGGAGCGATTCGGCTGCCGTGGATTAAAGATTTCCCACCGGCTCCCGATGCGGAATGCCCACGAATTTCCCTACTGTTTGCGGCACGGGATGAAGAAGAGAAATTACCGGTGGCGCTAGCCAGCCTGGCGTTGATCGATTATCCCAACCTGGAAATTATTGCGGTGAACGACCGGTCAGTAGATGCGACCGCGCGGATCCTAGATGAGTTTGCAGCGTTGCATCCGCGGTTTCGGGTGGCGCATATAGCAGAACTGCCCGCCGGTTGGCTGGGGAAGCCGCACGCTTTGCTGCGCGCGGAGGAGATGGCGAGCGGCGAGTGGCTGGTATTTACCGATGCGGATGTGCGGTTTCGTCCGGACGTGTTGCGACGGTCGATCGCGATGGTGCGAGCGAAGAAGCTGGAGCATCTGACGCTTTTTTGCGATGTGGAGATGGAGGGGTTTTGGGAGACGGTGTTGCTGACGTTTTTTGGGCTGTCTTTTCAGATGGCCACGGATCCTTATCGCGTGGGAAATCCGAATACCAAGGCTTATGTGGGAGTCGGGGCGTTTCAGATGTTGACTCGAGCAGCATACGAGGCTAGCGGGGGACACCGGCGATTGGCCATGGAAGTTGTGGATGACATGAAATTGGGGAAGATTATTAAATTGGCGGGATTTCGCTCGGGAGTCGCCGTGGCGCAGGATTATGTGGCGGTGCGCTGGCACGCGGGGGCTGGAAATTTGATTCGCGGAGTCACCAAGAATTTTTTTGCGGGGGCTTCGTTTAGTTTGTGGCAGGTAGGTTTCTCGATATTGGGGATCTTGTTGATGAATGTTTTTCCGTTTGTGGCTTTGCCGTTTTTGCATGGATGGGCTTTCGGGCTGGCGTTGGTGTCGGTGGTGATTGCGTTGTTATTTCATGCGGGAGTCGATGTGGTGATGCGGGTTTCGCCGCTGTATGCGTTCACGCATCCGCTGGGAGCGATACTTTTGGCGTATATGCTGTTGCGGTCGACAGTGGTGACGTTGCGGCAGGGTGGGATTTTCTGGCGCGGGACGTTTTATAAGTTGGAGGATTTGAAGCGGGGCATGGTTTAGGTCGCATTGTGGTCGCGAGCGATGAAGAGGGGTGTGCGAGGCGTAGATCGAAGAATTTGTGCCGCGCCTATGGCCCTCGGTTGGCGCAAGATAGGTACCCCGCCCTTCCGCGCTGGGCTAAATTGTGGCGCACATCCAGCGCTGCGTTGGGAGCTGGGCAGAATCCAACGACAACGGCAAAGGAACGGGTCTGAAGACCCGCCGCTACAAGGGCTGAACGGTTTCTGGTTCGGCTACGAAGAGGCCGGTTACGTCGCGTTGTTTAAGGGAGCGGATTTTGTCGCGTAACAGGGCGGCCTTTTCAAACTCGAATTTTTTGGCGGCTTCGCGCATTTGGGTTTCGAGTTGGGCGAGCATGGCTGCCATTTGTTCTTCATTTTTGATCCCAGCGGTGGCGCGATCCAGATCGTCTTCGCCGAGGGGGATCATTACGTAATCGGCTTCCACGATTTTGGCTAGTTCCATGTCCACGCCCTTGATGATGGACATGGGGGTGATGTTGTTTTCGAGGTTGTAGGCGACTTGTTTTTCGCGGCGGCGATTGGTTTCGCCGATGGCGGCGGTCATGGAGCCGGTGATGCGGTCGGCGTATAGAATGGCGCGGCCCTCGACGTGGCGGGCGCATCGGCCGATGGTTTGGATCAGCGAGGTGGTGCTACGGAGGAAGCCTTCTTTGTCGGCGTCGAGAATCGCCACCAGGGAGACTTCCGGGAGATCTAAGCCTTCGCGCAATAGGTTGATGCCGATCAGAACGTCATATTCGCCGCGTCGCAAATCTCGCAGAATTTTGATGCGATCCAGCGTTTCCACTTCGGAGTGCAGGTAGCGGCACTTCACGCCAATTTCGGCAAAATACTCCGCCAAATCTTCGGACATGCGCTTGGTCAGCGTGGTGACCAACACTCGTTCATTTTTCGCGGAACGGATACGGATTTCTTCCAGCAGATCGTCCACTTGGCCTTTTACTGGGCGGATTTCTACTTGGGGATCGACCAATCCCGTGGGACGAATAACTTGCTCTACTACTACGCCACCGGCTTTGGTCAATTCGTAGGCCGCGGGCGTGGCCGAGACGTAAATCGATTGGTTTACGCGATGCTCCCACTCTTCGAAAGTGAGCGGGCGATTGTCGAGCGCGCTGGGCATGCGGAAGCCGTAGTCGACCAGAGTTTGTTTGCGGGAGCGATCGCCTTTGTACATGGCGCCGACCTGGCTGACGGTTTGGTGAGACTCGTCGACGAAGAGGAGAAAATCTTCGGGGAGATAATCGAAGAGAGTTGGCGGGGCTTCGCCGGGGAGACGTCCGCTTAAGTGGCGGCTGTAATTTTCGATGCCGTGGCAATAGCCGACGGTGCGCATCATTTCGATGTCGAACATGGTGCGCTGGGTGACGCGCTGCGCTTCGACGAATTTTCCCTGCTTCTCCAGCTCTTTCTTCCACCACCAGAGTTCTTCCTGAATGGTGACGATGGCTTTCTCGCGTTTTTCCTGGGGCATGACGTAATGCGTTTTGGGATAGATGCGAACGCTGGGGAGATCTTCTTTGCCGGCGCGAATCTCTCCGGTGAGAGGATCAAACTGGCGGATGGAGTCGATCTGATCGCCCCACATTTCGAGACGATAGGCCTGGTCTTCGTAAGTGGGATAAACCTCGATCATGTCTCCGCGGACGCGGAAAGTGCCGCGGCGGAGTTCTTCAGCGCGATCGTATTGGACGTCGACCAATTTGTGGAGCAACGCTTCGCGGGTGGTTTTCTGGCCTTTTTCCAGGGTGACGACCATCGAGTAGTATGCTTCCGGCGAGCCAAGGCCGTAGATGCAGGAAACGCTGGCGACGATGATTACGTCGCGGCGTTCGAAGAGCGAGCGGGTGGCGCTGATGCGGAGTTTGTCTAGTTCGTCGTTAATAGTGGCTTCTTTTTCGATGTAAATGTCGGCGGCGGGAACGTAAGCCTCGGGCTGGTAAAAATCATAGTAGCTGACGAAATACTCCACGGCGTTTTCGGGGAAGAAGGTTTTGAACTCGTGGTAAAGCTGGGCAGCGAGAGTTTTGTTGTGGGCCATTACTAGTGCGGGGCGATTGCTGCGTTCGATGACTTTGGCCATGGCGAAGGTTTTGCCGGAGCCGGTTACGCCGAGAAGAACCTGGTGTTTGTCGCCGGCGTCGAGACCGCAGAGGAGCTGGTCGATGGCGGCGGGTTGGTCGCCGCGGGGCTGGTAGTTGCTTTGGAGTTTGAAGGTCATTTAGAGAGTTCCTTGTGGCCGACATTTGGCTGCGAAGGCTGTACCGTCGCGATCCCGATTTTTGTCGGGGTGCGCGTAAACCTCCATTATACGCCTCGGCGGGGGAACTTGCTTGAAGTGGGATAAGGGTTCGCGATTCAGCGGGCACCGCGATATATCGAAACAAAAAGCGCCCGCCTCCCCGACACAAACCCGGGCAGGCAGAAGGCGGCCGCTACCAATTACTGCATGAGGACTACTTCGCTGTGGCTGGTGGCTTCGATGTTGAAATGGGCTTTGTTGGAGTCGTCAGCTTTGGCGATCAGGACGTCCATGGCTTGCGCGGAGTCTTCGGTGGAGCGCTCGACGAAGCCGCTTTGCAGCGAGATGAAAGTAACGAGTTGCGTTTTGCCTTGGGCGGTGCCGCTGGTTTTGAGTTGCGCGGCTTTGTAATCGTCGGGAGTGGCGTCATCGTGGGAGCCGTGCTGCTTCATGGCGGTGGTGACGACGATTACGGCGCACTTGCCGAGGGACTTCGAGGGAGTACCGTTGTCGCCGCGATTGGGGCAGGCTTCGTCGCGCACGTATTCGAATTGTTTTTCCCAGGTTAATCTGGCGAGAGCGGAGCCGAGAACGGGCTCGTCTTTACGCCATTTGTCGCCGGGTTTTATGCCAGCCGGCGGAAAGGTCCAGCTCAGCGCGAATTGCGCGATCCACTGGCGCCACAGGGCTTGCTCGTCGGGAACCAATGCGTCGAGACCGTTGACGTCGGCGGCGAGACCGGTGGAAAGGAGCGTGAAGTCTACGGTGCCGTCGCCCGTGGCTTGGCGCGCGGAGGAATCCTCGGGCAAGATTTGGGTGTGGATGGCGATGCGCGCGTCAGCGCCGGAACCCTGTACCTTTTTTATTTCGACGCTGAGCAACCGCTGGGTATTGCTTTTCGATCCTTCGGGAAGCAGCGGAGTGACGACGCGGCTTTCGGAACGAGTGACTTTGTCGGTCTGGTAGCTGACGCGGTAGACGAATTTTTGGCCGGCATGGAGTTGCGGGATGCGCAAGGCCGGATGCGAGCCAGCGACAGCCGGTGATGGCGACGTAGTGGTAGCGACTACCGCGACTACGGTAAAAGCGATGATCAGGAGTTTTTTATTGCGCACGAGATAGGTTTTCATCGCCTCGTTACAAGCCGCAGCCGCAGATTCTAGCCATATCAAGGCCGAGAGACGCTCGCGGGAATGCTCGACGCGCTGTGGGAAGAAGTCACTTCGACGGTGACTAACGGGGCGTCTAGCGGGCCGCTGACCTTCAGCGTGCGTCCAAAGAGCGAAGGGCGGTCGAGCGATCCGGAGTTGTCCGCGGCTTTGATTTGCAAATCAGCCTCGCGCGCGAAATCCACGCTGCCATTAACGAAAATCCATTGCTTTCCGCCGTCGAGACGCACGGCATCCAATAACAGTTTTCGATTGAGAACTGCAAACATGCCGGAACCGGAACTCCAATGAGAGACGCCCGGCCGCGCGGCGCCATCTATAACGCTGGCGCCGACGTCCCATCCGCGGAACTCTACATTTTTCAGCGACACTTTTCCCTGCCCGGCGAGATTTTGCAGCAAGTCTTCGCGACCCACGCCATTCGTAGTGAGATGCACAGTGCCGCTGGCGAGGCCGCTCAGATGATCCGAAATATTTTCGGTGGCCGGGAGCTGCGAGAGGCTGGCCCCTTCGAGTTGCGCCGCTAAATCGTAGGAGGGGCGTGGAGAAAATTTTGCGGTAAGGGTGGCCTGAACTTTTCCGCCAGACCATTCGGCGTCGACATCGCGAAGCTGCAGCTGCAGACCCCGCAAACGGCCGGCGACGCGGACATTGGCAAATTTAAGTTTCTCAATGGTGAGTTGGTCGAGTGTGAGATTGCCTTCGGCGTCCAAGCGGCGGATAAGTTCGCTGGCGGGCGCGCTTTGCACGTCGCTGGCATTGGAGATTCCGGCTTCGCGCGAAGCGGTATTAGGTGAACTACTGAGCGAGGTCAGGAGAGACTGCAGCCAACCCGGGCGGGCGCGCGGGCCTACCCAGCGGTCGATTTCCGCAGCGTCGAGTTGAATACCGTGGAGATTGAAATTCCAGCGCGGCACCGTATCGGCTTCAACAAGGGGATTTTCGCGAATGGCGCCGGACCAGGTGGTGCCAAATCCATCGACCTGCCCCAGAAGCACGCTGGATTTTCCGTGATCCCAAACACAGGCGGCATTTTCGACCAGCAACTGCTGGTTCAGACCCGCGACGGCGAGATGAGACTTGGAAATCACGATTTTGCCGCTCCAACGCTGGCCACGCGGCCGATTCCAATCCCACTGCAGACCGCCCAGAGCGCGCCCGTTCAGCTCCCAACCATGATTGATGGGACGGCCGATCGCGGCGGCAGCACGGAGAACGGTGGCGATCTGATCGACCTGGCCTTCGAGCACAAAGCCACCTTCGCGGTTGGCGAAATCCTGGCCGGCGGTTAAATCGCCAGCATCGTGAAGCGGAACGTTGTTGCGGCGCTTGGCGGCAGAGAGAACTGCGCCGCGTTCGCCGCCTAGCTGAATACGCACCGGCTCCATCGTGAGCTTTTCGCGATCGCGGCCGCCGCGGACTGCGCCGATCCAGACCGGTTCGACAACACCCGGAATTGATATGGCGCCGCCGAAACTTGAAAATGAGAGTTGCTCCACGCGAGGCGGCCAGTTGCGAATTCGAGATGATCCTGTGAAATATTGTTCAACGGTTAGCCCTTCGTCGACGCCGGGTTCGAAGGCGCGCCACCACGCCAGCAGATCGGTCGCCTGGATTCCGGCGGAGTCTACCTGCACGTCAGGCGTAGCTGCGGCGACATGCAACGAACCGCGTAAATTTGAGAGCGGAGATGACAGAGACATTTCCGTAGCGTCTAAAGTCCGCGCGGCGATGTTCCCTCGACCTGCCAGGGTCAACGTCAGGCGCGGATTGTCGGGCCGCTCGGTCAGGTCCCAGCGATGGATGCTGGCAGCATGAGCCTGCAGGGTAAAGGTCCAATCGGAGGGCAGCTCTTTCGTCACTTCCGCCACCGCGACCGTCGGAGCATTGTTCTCTCCATCAAGCAGACTGCCACTTTGCGCCGCAGCATCCAGAGTGAAGGAACCGCGTACCCCATAGTCCTGGCCGCGAAACAACCGCAGCAAATCCGCCAGCGACGCATCCGTCCAATGAACCGCAAAATGTGCCGGCTGCAAACGCGCCGAGGTGCCTGCGACATCGCCACGGACCTGCAATGTGCCGGTCGATTGCAAGGCTACCCCACTGCGCCACGGCTGGGCTTCGAGCTGCAATTGCCAGCGGCCAGCAGAAGTTTGTTCGACGCTGCCGCGCACCGATATGAAAGCGAACGGCTGCTTGTCCTGTACGGTCTTGAAATTTACGCGGCCGTCCTCGAACTCGATTTTTTGCAGGCGGTTGGCGGCGCTGGCAGCGCTTGGAGGCCCGTAAATTCGCGGAGTCCCGGCGTTGCCATTTCTGGCTGGAGGCAACCAGTCTTCCAGATTCCAGCGGCCTTGGCCGTTGCGCACCAGGATCAAACTGGGATGGCTCAAAGAAAGTGTGCCGAAATCAAAATTGCCGCGCAGCAGGCCCATCCATCGCAGGCCAGCGCTTAATTTTTCCGCACGGAGGAAATATTCATTGCCAAAAGCGGGATCTTCCGCGACGGTGACGCCGACCGCGTCCAGCCGCAAGCTCGGGAACACTTGGGCGTCAAACTGGCCGACATCCACCTGGCGACCAAACGCGCGTTCGAGACGGGCGATCAGATAGGCGCGCATCCACGACGTCCGCACGAGAACGCCCGCAGCGAGCTGCGCAATCACCAACAACGCCAACAAGGCAATCGCCACTCTCAGCCATTTCCGACGCAATGCCATGAGCTCCGTTCACGCGCTCCCAAACTTCGAATATTTAGGAGGGTTGCCGCCAGGCGATTGATAGCGAACCCCCGCTGGTCCAAATCTTCGCAGACTCCTAAGCAAATGAATAGGGCGGGCCAAGGCCCGCCCGTGCTGCAGTGCTGCGAAATTAGCCGCCAGGCACACCAAACCTAATGTGCGAAGAGCGCTCAATGCACCGTGTGCAGCATGCGGTTCCAGCGAGTGCGCGCAGGCAGGTGGCGAATATTCTCGAACACGCTGCTCAGTCGGCTGAAAAACGTGGTCTCTTGCGCATAGTCGGCGGTGGTAGCGTCCACCGACCAGTAGATCAAGAATGGCCGGCCCATGATCGCGCCGCGGTCCACAAATCCCCAATAGCGGCTGTCCGAACTGCGATCGCGGTTGTCGCCCATAGCGAAATATTTCCCCGGAGGGACTACCAGTTCATCGCCCACGACGTACTTGGGCATCTCCCGCGCCCACTCCGGAATCATCTGCGAAGAAATCATGAGCTTGGCCGCCGGAGGAAAATCCGAATTGAGCGGATCGCCGATCGCCGCTGGGTCATGCTGCACGTACGGCTCGTTCAGCAGCTTGCCGTTGATGTACATTTCCCCGTCCACCAGTTTCAAGTGATCGCCGGGCAAACCAATAACGCGTTTCACGAAATGCTGGTGGTCCTGGTAGGGGTATTTGAAAACGATGATATCGCCGCGTTCCAGCTTACGGTAAGGCAGCAGTTTGTCGTACCACGCACCGGTACCGCCGAAAATAAATTTATTGACCAGCAGGTGGTCGCCGACCAGCAGAGTGCTCTCCATCGAAGGCGAGGGAATTTTGAAGGCTTGCACCACGAAACTGGTGCCAAAGAGCGCGAGGATTACAGTCACCAATAACGATTCTAGATATTCGGAAATCGTAGTCTGATCGTCAGGATGTACGGGATGCGCCGCCGCCGGCAACGCTTCCAGGGGAATAGTTTCTTCGGTGAGCTCTACAGGCGCGCCGGCTTCCGCGAGCCTTTCCCTGATCGGTCCAGTTAGCTCATCCGCCATTCGTTTCGGACCTCTCCAGTTCCACCGTGGTTGACGACTGCTCCGGGGATTCCAGTAAAGCGATACGCGCCAGCGCGCTGCGCGCGGCCCGCTGCTCAGCTTCCTTTTTGGTGCTACCCACTCCACTAGCCATACATTTCCCCTCGACCCAGACTTCGATTTCGAAGGTCTTCTGGTGATCCGGGCCGGTTTCCCGCGCCACGCGGTATTCCGCCGGTGATTGGCGGCGGCCTTGTAAGAATTCCTGCAACGCCGATTTGCGATCGGAATCCGCGAGGCTGTCGCCGCGCTCTTCTATGGCGTGTTCGAAAAGCACGCGATGCAAAACGTCGCGCGCGCTGTGCAGTCCGGCGTCCAGGTAAACGGCCGCAATCACCGCTTCAAACGCGTCCGCCAGTAATGTTTGCTTTTCCCGACCGCCGGTCTTTTCTTCTCCGCGGCCGAGCCGCAGATGTTCTCCCAGGTTCAAACGGCGCGCGGCTGATTCCAGCGTGCGGGCGTTTACAAGCCGGGCGCGGCTTTTCGAGAGCTGTCCTTCACTCCAGTCCGGAAAGGTGAGCACCAGATATTCGCTGGCTAGTAATTCCAACACCGCGTCACCCAAAAACTCGAACCGTTCGTTGTCCTGGTGAACCCCGGATTCCCCGCTGGAGCTGTCGGCGACAGGCTCGGCGTTTCCCCGTCGTTCCGCACCGCCGCGGCGTTCCGGCGCAGCCGAACTGTGCGTTAACGCCCTCGCCAGCAGCTCCGGGCGCAGGAAGCGGTGCCCCAGGCGCTTCTCCAGCGCAGCGTCGGCGCTTCGATTCTTTTCTAAGACGAGATTTTCTTCCATAGTTCGCCGCATCTGCGGCGCCTGTTTTTCGCTTGGCCGCTCGCCGGATTTATTTGGGAACGCTCAATTGCGTGCTGCCCATCTTCTTGGCAGCTTCCGCACTGCTCTTACAGGTGTCTTGCATACTGCTCTGTAGCGTGGAGCACTTCGTATAGGCGGCCACGGCGGCGTCAAAGTGCGAAGCCTTCTGGTTCGCAAGCCCCAGCAGGTAATAATTGACCGGGTCTGGAACCGGATCGAGCTTGACGGACTGATCGAGTTCCGGAATAGCTTCCTCGAATTTCCCGCGTCGAACATATACCAGACCGAGTCCGCTATACGCCATCGCCAAAGCGGTATTTTTTGCGCTGGCGAACTGCTCATCCGTTAAATTCGCGGGTTTCGCGATCGTGGGTGTTACCTCAATGGCGCGTTTCGAATAGGCTTCGGCTTTCGCCAGCTCTTTGGCCGAATCGGCTCCTCCACCGTTGGACATGGCCCGCGGTATGGTTTGCCCCAAAATAGCCATGGTCTGCACATCCGTTGGAGTCAGTTGTATTTCCTTGTCACCTACCTCTTCCATCTTGGCCACCTGATTGGTCTGAAGATACAACATCGTCAGGTTCGCGTAGACAACTGGAAGATAGCGACTCGCAGGATATTTGGTATAAAAGTCTTCTCCGATCGATATCTTTCTCGCGGCGTCAGAGTTGGGCGTATCTTGAAACCCTTTGAAGGCTTCTTCTTCTGCGGCACTCACGGGTGCCGGTGCGGTATCTAACGACACGCTCTTGGTGGTGTCCGCCGGCGTCGTTCCCAGCGTCGCAGTGCTGGACGTGGGCCGCGCTCCCGTGGAGGGGTCTGGCGCAGATCCCGTATTACTACCGGTATTACGGGTGGTGTTGGCCTGGGCGTGGGAGGTGTCCGCAAGTCCCAGTAGCAGCCCCGTGGCCAAGATAATTCCCGTTGTAAGCTTCAGATTCATCTCGATTCTCCTTTTTTCGCGTGAAGTGGCATTTTCGCACGGGGAGGTCCGAAACTCACCAAGATCCGTCCCGCACAAGCCTGCCAGCTGGATTCCAACTTTCCAAAACCAAATAAATTTGCGTACTGGGGCAACGCCCGCATGATCCGCGCTACGAAATTCGATGAAGCAAACAAGACAATGGAGTGCCCGCTAGGGCTCCGCCACCGGCTTTTCCGTATTCACCACTTCCAAACCCTTTTGCGCAGCATCCCGCGCGCGCTCGGGCAAGCCTTGCACACCTAGGGCCGCTTCGAACTGAGTCTTGGCCCGATCCGCGTGCCCTTCATCATCATAAATTCTTCCCAGATAAATATGCGACCAGGACATTACCATGGGATCTTGCGCCGCGGCATGATCGCCGTCCGTCAGCCGTCCGAAAACTTCCTTGGCCCGTGCCGCGTCGTGATCGAGAAGCGCCACTAAACCCAATCCGTACCACGCCCGCGTCTGGTCCGGATACTTTGCCAGCACCCGCTGGAAAGAAGCCTCTGCCGCTCGCGGATTTTTCTCGGCGATGCGCCGTTCGCCCTCGGTTAAATCCGCAATCACCGCGGAATCATTCGGAACCGAAACCGGCTGCAAGGCCCGCCGCCGCGCCACCTCCTCGGTCGACAGTTCCCCTTTGGCGTGAGCCGGTTCTTCCGGCGCGTAAGTGAGCGCCGCGATGCGCTTCGTTTCCGTGGACATATCGATGCCGCGAATCAAGTCCGGGAAATACAGGTTCATCGCCGGTTCAGATTCTTCAAATTTCGTCAGCCCCACAAATAGCGGCCGTACCAGAACATAGCCATCCACGTCGTCACGCCCCAGCGCCGCATCCCGCTCGCTCGGCGACATTTTCTTCAACTTGAGCTCCACTGCGCGCACCATGCACTCTGCCAGATAAGAGGGAAAGTCATCGCGCAAATCTGGCGCCAGGCGCGGTGCGCCCGCGGCCTTTTCAAACAAGGGCCGCCTGGTAACAATTACGTGAGGATATTGCAGTGGAAGCGGGTCCAGCATGTAATGCAGAAAGGCATGGCGGACCAAATCCGTGGGAATATCTTCTCCGCCGCTCAATACGATTGCGTAGTGGTCGCCATAGTTGCGGACATTGGTGATCCGGCCCACCAGGGGTTCGACCACGATCGTGAAAGTTCGCTCGTTGCGCTGATCTACAATCTCCCGCAGATACCCCGAGGCAAGAAAAACGATCTGCGACACCTGTTCGTGCAGGCTATCGATTTCCCGGGTGTATACGGGCTGCACCTGCCGCCACAATTGGCCGATCTTTTGTTCGGTGTAATACGCGGCGAGAATTTCGCTGAAACCTTCCAATACCAAAATTTCCGGCGGTAATTCATCGCGCCGGAGCGTCGGCGTGAAACGCGGCGCAGGTCCGGATACCAGGCCAAACCATAGATAGCGCGAGAGCATGGCACCAGGATCGTTCAATTGATGCTCGCGATAGAACTGCCGCAACGCCTCGACCGCCGGCCCCTGTTGCGCTTGCAGCTTCGCGCGCATCTGCGCGCGGTACGCCGACCAATGGTCCGCGCTAACATCCGCTTCGTAACCGGCCGCCAGCAGCGCACACATGGTCGTGAACATCGCTTCGCTGCCGTCAACGCTGACAGCGCTCTGTACTGCCGGGACCTCGTTACGGGGATGAACGGGCCGAACCACTGCCGGAGCATCCTTCGTGGCTGCCGGACCAGGCGCAGGCGGAGGAGTTTGTGCCCTGGACGGAATCGATCCCCAGACCAGCACGCTTAATAGGGAAAACATTACTAGGAACGTACGTCCCGCCGATTTATTCATTAGTTCGCGCCGCGTGCTCCGCATTTAGAGTCTCTACGCCTGTCTACTCCGAAGAAATTTGCATCACTCTGGACCCAACCCCGCACCCGCCGCGAGCCGTTCCTATTTTCGCAACTCGCGGGCCTCTTGCCAAGCTGCAATGGACGTCAGGCGGTCTTCAGCATTCCTGTCTCGAGCAACTCTTGCTTGTGATACACCCATCTGTAAAAGTACCGATGCTGGCAATCGACCCTAGGATGGCTAAACAAGATGCCTTACCGAATTAAAGTTGCCCTAAAGTTGCCCAGTAGACATTTATCGCGAGTATTGGGGTTAGCCGCAGCCGCTGCGCTCAGTGCTATCCCCGCCGGCGTTGGCTTCGCGGCGCCGCTCCCGGCGCGGCTACAATCCACTGCCCCCCAATCCGCCAGACCATCCGCGACAGCCGCTACGCTCTCCAGCAAGCCGCGCCTCTCGCAAGAAATTCAACTCACTGGCGACGAAACCTGGGTGGACACCAACATCGACGTTCTTCCCGGCGAGCGCCTCCTCTTCTCGGCCAGCGGTACTCTCCGCTATGCCGACGCCAAAACCGACAACACTCCGGATGGCCTCACCCGCGGATTCAAGGACCTGATCCGCATCTTGCCCTTCAACGACGCTGGCCGCGGCGCGGTGATCGGGCGCATCGGAGACAAAGACGTTGCGCAACCTTTCCTGATCGGCACGAAGCGTGACATGGTCGCGCCCGCCGGTGGCCGCCTATCCATCGGCATCAACCAAACCTCCAGCGATACCGGCGACGGAACTTATAAGCTACGTATCGCAGTCTACCCGCCAGATGCCAACGCCACTTACGTAGCCGTGCGCAGCGTAACCGCGATACCTGGTATCGATAATTCCTTGTTTGCCAAAATCCCCCGCCGCATCAGCGATAAAGCCGGCGACCCGGGAGATATGGTTAATTTCCTGATCCTCGGCTCGCAGGCCGCCATGGAGAAAGTTTTCAAGACCGCCGGCTGGGTCAAAGTTGATGCCGACGTGAAAGACACGGTTCTCAATGGCTTTATCGCCAGCATGTCCAAGGAATCGTACCTGACCATGCCCATGAGCCCGCTATACCTCTTCGGCCGCAGCCAGGACTACGGCTGGGCCCATGCCGAACCAATTCAGGTGGTCGCTTCCCGCAACCACTTGCGCATCTGGAAAGCGCCGTTCACCGTAAACGGCGAAACGTTGTGGGTCGGCGCGGCCACCCACGACATCGGCTTCGAGCACGATAATCGCAGCAAAAGCGCTACCGCCATTACCCACAAAATCGATCCAGACATCGACCTCGAAAAAAACTACGTTGAGAAGACTTTGAGCGGTACCGGACTGGTCGCGGAAGTTTCGCACTTCCTGCCGAACAACCCCATGCTCGCCGCCAAAACCGCCACGGGCGGCTCTTTCCATTCGAACGGCCAGGTGCTGATCCTCAAACTCACGACTCCCGTGGAGAAAAGCTCGCCGGCCGCCGATACCGCGCGGCAACGTTGATCCAGCTGGGAGTGTTGCGAACCGCGAGCGGAACTTCGTGTTATCGTAGGCCTGCTGAGGCTCCGCGAAATGACAGCACCCACTCCCGACAACGAGAAAGCCCGTCGCGCTGCTCTAGCTTCCTACGCTATTCTGGACACCGATCCCGAACCGTCGTTCGATGATTTGACGCTGCTGGCTTCCTTCATCTGCAAAACTCCCACCGCGCTGATTACTTTGGTCGACGAGCATCGCCAATGGTTCAAATCCCGTGTGGGAATGTCCAAGGAAGAAACTTCCCGCGATATCGCCTTCTGTTCTCACGCTATTTTACAGAACGATATGTTCATAGTTCCAGATGCCCTCAAGGATGAGCGCTTTCGCGACAATCCGTTGGTCGAGGGCGACCCGCACATTCGCTTCTACGCCGGCGTTCCGCTGATCAATGAGGAAGGCTTCGCGTTGGGCACGCTCTGCGTGATCGACAATACGCCGCGCACCCTGTCATCCGCGGAAACCGAGGCATTGCTCGCCCTTAGCCGCCTCGTTCTCGGCCAGATGGACTTGCGGCGCAATTTGGTGTCACTGAAGCGCGCACTCCATAATCGAACCGCCGAAGAACACGAACGACAGCGGGAATTGGCCAAGGTACAAGCGCAACTGATGCGCATGGTGGGGATCGAAACACCCGCTGAATAAGGGCTTCCGAAAGACGGGCCCACAGTCCATTTGGAACGCGGGCATGAAATATTTCCTGCGCATGTTAAACTTAAATTTCGCTGTCAAATACTGAGGTGCTCATGGCAGGTTCTCTGGAATTCGCCCACGTATTTTTATTCCGCTGTCCAGGATGCGGCCGGCCCTTGGCTTCCGCCTGCGCCAGCACCCAAAGCAATCTGGAAATGGCCGACGCCCATCTCTTCAATCCCCACTGCCATTGCGGCTGGACCGGGACTTTGGTCGGATTGGTCAGCGTGAAACATTATGTCGAACCCTGGGAAAGTCCCTCGCTGGTTGCCAAAGAAAGCGATTCCTGCGACGGCAAAATCGAGCACTCTCCCACGGCATAACTCTCGATATTTGCCGCGCGCTTTTCGGCGCTACGTAAGGTTATTCCAGAATCGATTCTCAATCTGCGGCGATGGAGTTCCGTGAGTCCAGACGCACAGCCAGTTTCCTCCACTCTGCAAGAAACCGCTTTCCGCTCCAACATCCTGCTCTATTCTTGTGCGCAGTTCTTCGTACTCACCATCCTGGCCATGTTTGTGTATCCCGGCGGCGCCAAATTCGATTTGGACGCCCGCCACTATCTTTTTCTCCAGAATTTTTTCAGCGATCTCGGCGCCACCGCCACCTACTCCGGACGGGATAATCTTTTCTCCATGGCGCTGTTCATCGTGGCCTTGTCCACGCTGGGTCTGGGCCTGATTATTTCGGCGCCCTTGTGGAAGTTTGCGGTTCCGCTCGATTCTGTTCAGGCGCGGCGGCGGTCACCAGCGGCATTCGCCGCGCAAATTTTCGCTGTGGTATCGGGTTTGTGTTATCTCGGAGTGGCCATCACCCCGTGGAATTTGTTTCTGCCGGCGCATAACGCCTGCGTCAAAGGCGCGTTCAGTCTTTTACTCGGTTTTATCGTTGGGCTGCTTGCGCTGCAACAGGGGAACCCTAAATACAAATTCTACTTCGCGGCCAACTGCGCCTATCTCGTGCTGTTGCTCATTTATGTGTATTTGTTGTTTGCCGGGCCGCATCTGGACACGCCTCGCGGCTTGGCCATCCAGGTAGTGGCCCAAAAAATAATCGCGTACGTGTCGATTTTGAACTTAGCGTTGCAAGCAGTGGGAGTGCGGCGGAACGTCGCGCTCCGCCAGGATCCCACTGTGACTTAATCGCGAACTTAATCGCGTTCCCAGAAAATATGCGAACCAGCTCCGCCCGGCACCCCGGACTCGCTCGTGGCCGCATCCCACTCGCTGCGCGTTAGCGGCTGAATTTCTTTCAGCTTCTTTTGCGCCAGGGATTTGTTCACGTCCGGCAAATCCTTAGCCACGAAAGCGTTAAACGAATCAGACACATCCTTCAGTTCCCGCGTCAGCGAATCGATCCGCGCCAATTGATAGTCCGCTGGCCGCCCTTCATATCCCAGTAAGTCACCATACAGTTGCGCCGTCTTCTCGCGGATGCGTTCTTCCCCGGTAATCGCGCCGCCTTCCGTGGTGGCCACGATCTTCTTGCGCATTTCTTCCAGGTTCCCCGCCAGGGCAGTCAATTGCTTCGCCAAGGCCGCGTCGCTACCCGCTTGGCCCGCGCGTTGCAGCAGCGCATCGTGCACCTCGTTAATGCCATCCACGTCAAAGCTCATGTCCCCGAGTAAATTGTACAGCCGCATCGCCGCCGCAAATTCCTCTGCGCGATCCGCCCCGGTAAATTTAGCGCGGGCATCCAGCTTGATCACCATCGGCGTGGTGTACACCTCTTTGCCCCGCGTCAGTTTCACGGTGTACGTCCCCGGCAACACCCGCGGACCTTGCGCCGCTTCGAACGCCGCCGTCGCCGCCGGGGGTACGTGCGGAGCCTTCAGCCGCATCGGCCACTCCACCCGGCTGATTCCCCGCCGGCTGTTCGCCGCCAGCGTATCCACCAACTTGCCTTGCGGATCAAAAATTTCCAATTTGATCTTTCCGTAGATGTTCCGCTTTTTTTGGTAATAAGTAATCAGTGCGGCATCCGGTGGATTCGGACCGCTAAACATTCCCGACCCTTCGCTCCAACCGCCGTTGGCGTTGAATCGCTGTTGCGCCGGATTCCCCATCACGAACGTCGCGTCTTGCGCCATTACTTCTGGAGTCAATTTCCGCAGCGGAGAAATATCATCGATGATCCAGATACCACGCCCATGGGTAGCCACCACCAGATCCGATTGTCGGGCCTGCACCACGATGTCGCGCACCGGAACGTCTGGAAACTCGTGGCCTTTATACTGAGCCCACTGCTTACCGCCATCGATCGACACCCACAATCCGAATTCTGTGCCGAGGAACAGCAAATCTTTCGCAACGGTATCCTCTTTGATCACATGCGCGAACCCGCGCACCCCGCTTGCCGCGCTCACCACCGGGGTCCAGGTTTTTCCGTAATCACTAGTTTTGAAAGCATACGGCGCCATATCGCCAAAGGTGTGCCGGTCAAACACGGCGTACGCCGTAGCCGGATCAAAACGGCTCGCTTCTACCCACGCAACCCACGATTCCTTCGGCAGATTCGGCACATTGCCAACCACATTCGTCCAGGTCTTGCCGCCATCACGGGTCAGCTGCAAATTCCCGTCGTCCGTTCCCACCCAAATCGTCTGCCCATCTTTCGGCGATTCACTGATCGAATAAATCGTCGTGTGCATTTCCGCGTAAGAATTATCGACGGTTACTCCGCCGGACAGCTCCTGCTTCTGTTCTTCAGGATTGTTGGTGGTCAGGTCCGGCGAAATGCGGTCCCAGGATTGTCCGTGGTCCCGCGAACGAAACAAAAATTGCGCGCCAATATAAATCGTGCCAACTTCGTTCGGACTCATGTGAATTGGCGTATTCCAGTTGAACCGTAATTTCCCTTCACCATAATTCGGCTGCGGAGCAATGTTTCGCGCCTCATGGGTCGTTAAATTAATGCGCCCCACCGAACCGCCCTGCGCTTCCACGTACGCGTAACCGGCATCCGCCGGATCGGCGAACGCCCAGAAGCCATCGCCGCCCCACAGATTCTCCCAGCGACTGTTTGTAATACCCCCCGGGTACGCAGAATCTCCAATCCAGTCGCTGTTGTCCTGCAATCCGCCAAATACGTGATAAGGATCCGCCATATCCGTGCTGACGTGGTAAAACTGCGAAATTGGCAGGTTCTCGCCTTTCAAAAACGTGTTCCCGCCATCGTGCGAGTACCACACTCCGCCGTCATCGCCAGCCACGATGCGGTCGGTATTCTCCGGATCAATCCACAAATCGTGGAAGTCGCCGTGCGCATTTCCCGCCCCGCTGAAGCTCTTGCCCCCATCATCGCTGACAATCAAGCCCAGATCCGGCTTGAACAGGCGGTTCTCATTTTTCGGGTCCACGATCAGATTCGCGAAATAAAATGGCCGCCACACCATCAACTGGCTGCGATCCCCTTCTTTCCACGTTTTGCCACCATCATCAGAGCGAAACAATGCGCTTCGCGGCGATTCGATCATGGCGTACACCACGCTCGGCTTGGAGGGCGCCACTGTCACTGCAATTCGACCCCACGGCTTCGCGGGCAGTCCCGCCGCCGATTTCTCATCCAAGTCTTTCCACGTCGCGCCGCCATCGTTGGACATGAACAATCCGCTGCCGCTGGGCGCCGTCGGACTGTCGCCGCCAGAGCGGAACGTCCAGCCCTTGCGCCGGAAATCCCACATTCCCGCAAATAGAACCTTCGGATCGGCCGAACTCATCGATATCATCGCGCAGCCGGTAGAGAGATTCGCGCCTTTCAAAATTTTGTTCCAGCTCGTTCCGCCGTCGGTAGTCTTGTACAGCCCGCGATCTTCGCTGTCGCTCCAAAGTTTTCCCGGCACGCACGCGTAAACCGTCTTGCTATCTTTCGGATCCACAATAATCTTCGAAATTCGCTCCGAGTTCGGCAAACCCATATTCGTCCAGTTGTCGCCGCCGTCCACCGACTTGTAAATCCCGTCGCCAATCGAAACGCTGTTCCGCGACCACGATTCCCCGGTTCCCACCCAAATCGTCTTCGGATTTTGTGGATCAATCGCTATCGCGCCAATCGACTGCGCGGTGGTTTTGTCAAACACCGGCTTGTAGGTCGTCCCGCCATTCGTGGATTTCCAAACTCCGCCGCTGGCCGCGCCGATATAAATCGTCAACCGCCCATCCTCTTTGACCGCGGTAAGCGCCGAGATCCGCCCGCTCATGGTCGCCGAACCGATGTTCCGCGCCCCCAATCCCGAAATCGTATCGGAGTCAAACTTTGCATTCTGCGCCGGAGCCTTCTGCACAAAAAGCGCACCCAAAACTACTGCGATTATTGCAAAGCGAGTCAGGCTCTTGGTCATAATTCGATAATCCTCATTTCAAAACTGGAAATTTCTCGCAGCGGATTACATGCCAACATTTTCCGCGCTTCTTTACTTCTTTACTTCGTCTTTCTTCACTTCCTTGATCACCGGCATCTCAAACCGCGAATCCGCGATCGGCACGTTGATCTCAATCTTGTCCACACTCAGCTTCTGCCGCTGCTCACTGCCCTTCTGCGCCTGCTCCACTGCAAAGGGATAATAAATACCATCTACCTGCTCGTAATCCCCGTAGTACGTTTCGCTCTCCTGCAGCGTTCCGCGCACCGTAGTCTGCACTTCCATCTTCAATTCCAAGAAGGAATCGGTGTCCAGATAGTAGTAACGGACGTCCCCATTCTTCATCGAGAGCTTCACTTTGTAACAATCCGTGCCTTCCACCGAATCGTGCCCCATTAACTCGGCTTTGTGCCCCTTGGCTTTGTAATCCACCAGCGGGCCATCGATATCGGAATCGACGATCAGGCTCTTGGCATCTTCCGCGCTCATCAACTGCGGATCTTTTCGCCCTTCGAACGGCGATACCTGCCACGCCACTTTCCCGTCGTACGCCTGCACCTGCGCCAAGCCTTGAATAGCGAACTCTTCCCGTACTTTGTCCGGCCGCTTGTTTTCCTGCGTGGCCGTCGCGCGAAACGCCCCAAAACTCAGCTTGGCGCTATTCCGCAGCGTATTGACCGCCTTGATTTTTTCCAGCCCGCCGTGGGCCTGAATATTCTTGGCGATGACCTCGTCCACGGTCTGCGCCCTCACCGCGAACGGAACCACCACGACCGCCCCGAGCAGTGGCAGCAACCTCAGCACGCGCGAAAAATAATCACGCCTCGCAGAGCCAATACCGACTAATAACCGCGCGCAATTCCCGCTCATAAGTTCTCCTGACAACGCACCGCCAACCACTGTACTTTATTCAGACGCAACATTCTCGCGGAGAGTAAGCAAACGGCCCCGCGATGCTTCTGTAGTGGCGAATCTTTAGATTCGCATCCTTGCCTTCGCCATGCAGCAATATCACGAATCCTCGGCAAACTCCCCATCCGGTTCCGGCAACTTATCCCCATCGCGCGCCACCCAAACATAAAGTGCCGGCAACAGGAAAATACTCAAAAACAACGCCCCGGCCAATCCACCCACAATCACAATCGCAAACGGACGTTGCGAATCCGAGCCAATCCCGCGCGAAAGCGCCGCCGGCAACAGCCCCAGCATCGCCACCAGCATCGTCATCATAATCGGCCGCAAGCGTAGCACCGCGCCTTCCACCGCCGCATCTTCGATCGAATGTCCTCGCACCCGCAACTGGTTGATATATTCCAGCATGATCACGCCGGTCTGCACCGAAACGCCGAACAGCGCCAGAAATCCCACTCCAGAAGACACGCTGAAATGCGTGCCGGTAATCAGCAGTGCCAGCAAACCGCCAAACGGCGCCATCGCCACGTTCGCCAGAATCAGCACCGACCATTTCGCCGACCCGAACATCGAATACAAAATCACATAAATCACCAGGATCGTAATCGGCAATACAATTAACAATCGCCGCTGCGACCGTTTCTGGCTTTCGTACTCCCCAGCCCAGTTCAGGTGATAACCCACCGGCAGCTTCACGTCGCGATCCACATTGCGAATCGCTTCTTCGACTGCCCCGCCTAGATCCCGCCCGCGCACACTGTATTTAATCGCCACATAGCGCGAATTCTCTTCGCGATAAATCTCGGAGGCTCCATCACTCACCTGAATCGTTGCCAGTTGCGATAGCGCCACGCGCTCCCCGGTCGGCGAAACAATTCGAATGTTCTCGATCGCTTCCCGCGTATCCCGGTACGGCTGCTGGAAACGCACCACCAGATCGTAGCGCTGCTCCCCCTGCAGAACCTGGGTCACCGCTTTCCCGCCCACTGCTGTTTCCACCGCATCCTGCAAATCCGCAACGTTAATTCCGTGCCGCGCCGCCGCCGCCCGGTCCATCACAATGTTCAAATTTGGCTGGCCCAGCACGCGAAACAATCCCAAATCCTCAACGCCCGGGACTTTTCGCAGCACGCTTACAATCTCGTCGCCCTTAGCTTCCAGCGTTTTCAGATCGTCGCCATACAACTTCACCGCCAGCTCGCCTTTGACTCCGCTCACCGCTTCTTCCATGTTGTCCGAAATTGGCTGCGAGAAATTCCACAACACCCCGGGAATCTTCTCCATCTCGCGGTCCATGGCCGCCACCAGCTCATCCTTATCCTCGCGAAAAACCGGCCGCCAATCCTTCTTCAATTTCAAATCGACGAAATATTCCGTGTTGAAAAATCCCGTCGGATCCGTCCCGTCGTCCGGACGCCCCACCTGCGACACTACCTGCTTCACTTCGGGAAATCCGGCCAGAATTACGCGCGCCTGATTCATCACCCGGGTTCCTTCCGTAGGTCCCGTGCTCGGCGCCAAAGTCCCGCGTACCCAAATCGCTCCTTCATCCAGGTGCGGCAAAAATTCCGAACCAATCACTCCGCTGGCCATTAGGAATACCGCGATCGCCAGCACCAGCCCGCCGATTCCCACGGTAATCCCGCGCCGCCGGATGGCCAGCCGCACCAGCACTGTGTACTTGTCCCGCAAAAACTCCATCACCGGGTTGTGCCACTCTTTCACGCCTTTGCCGAATTGCCACACCGCCAGCGCCGGCGCTATTCCAATCGAAAACAGCAGCGCCCCTAGCAGCGCGAACGAAACCGTCCAGGCCATGGGCTTGAACAATCGCCCTTCCACGCTCTGCAAGGTGAAAATTGGCAGATACGCAGTGATAATAATCGCCCGCGCAAAAAATACCGGCCTCAGTACTTCGAACACCGCGTCGCGAATTCGTTCCATCGGCGTTTTGATAGACTTCGCATTCATGCTGAAGTGCCGCATGATGTTTTCGATAATCACCACGCTGCCGTCCACCACCATTCCGAAATCCAGAGCCCCCAGCGAAAGCAAATTCGCGGGGATTTTATTCAGGTCCAGGCAGATGGAGGCAAACAACAGCGAAAAAGGAATGGTCATCGCCACAATCAGCGCGCCGCGAATATTTCCCAGAAACAAGAACAACACGAGCGACACCAGCAGAATTCCTTCCACCAGATTGTGCAGCACCGTGTGGGTGGTATATTCCAGAAGCTGGCTGCGATCCAGGAACGGCACAATCGTTACGCCAGGCGGCAGAATGCGCTCGTTCAACTCTTTTACTTTGTCGTGAATCCCAACCAACGTCTCGTCGGCGTTCGCGCCTTTGCGCAGCAGCACGATCCCTTCCACCACGTCCGGGTCGTCGATAATTTTACCGTCTTCATGTCGGTACGATTTTCCGATCTGCCCCAGCCGGATCTTCGCTCCCTGCGCTACGGTCGCAATATCAGAAATCCGCACCGGCGTTCCGTTTTGCACCTTAATCAGCGTCGCCGCAATGTCCTGCACGCTGGTAAACAGCCCCACCGCGCGCACGTTAATCTGCTGCAGCCCAGACTCCACAAAGCTTCCGCCGGCATTCACGTTATTGTTCGCCAGCGCCGTTTCCACTTGCCCGATATTTAGCCCGTACGAAATCAATTTCGCGGGATCCACTTGCACCTGATATTCACGCGTGATTCCCCCGAAACTTGAAACATCCACCACGTTCGTAACCGACTTGAACTGCTTCTCCAGCGACCAATCCTGCAACGACTTCAGCGCCATCAAATCGTAGGAAGGGTTCGTGCTCTTCAGCGTGTACCAGTAGATCTGCCCCACCGGACTGAAATCCGGCCCCATCTGCGGTTGCAATCCACCCGGCAGGGTAATCTGCGATAGCCGTTCCACCACTTTCGCGCGATTCGTGTCGTTGTCCGAGGCATCGTCAAAAATCAGCATCACGCTGGAAATTCCAAACAGCGACGCGGACCGCATGTGCGCCAGATGCGGCATCCCGTTCATCTGCGCTTCTACTGGAATCGTAACCTGCTGCTCCACCTCTTCCGCCGCGCGCCCCGGCCATTGCGTGATCAGCTGCACATAATTGTTCGCCACATCGGGATACGCTTCGATCGGCAATTGCCGAAACGAAATCGCCCCCCAGATCAGCAGCAAAATTGCCAGCGTGAACACAATAAAGCGATTGTTCAGCGTGTAATCGACAATCCCGCGAATCATCCGATGGTCCCCGCAAAAAACTTACTCGCGTCACTTGAAGCCTTTGTAGGGGCGCAGCATGCTGCGCCCCAGCTTGCCCGGGCGTCAACCGTTTTGCGCTCTCTGGCTTTCTCCCGCCTCACTGCTCCACCGTGTTCTGCAACACCAGCGCATTTGTCACCACCCGTTGCCCCACCTGCACTCCAGACAAAATTTCCTGCATATTGTCCGGCAGCGTCCCGCCGCTCTTTACTTCCACCCGCTTGAATTTCTTATCCCCCGCCGGCACATACACCCAATCGCGGTCATGCAAATGTAAGATCGCCGCGGCGGGCACCACCGCATGGGTCTCTTCCTTCTGCCCATAGAACGTCGCCGTGACAAACATCCCCACCTTCATCAGCCCGGGATTCTTCACTTCGATCCGCACCTTTACGGTTCGAATGTTTGGGTCCAGCACCGATCCGATGTTGCTGATCTTTCCGCTGAAGGTCCTATCCGGATACGCCGACACTTTAATATCCGCCGTCTCCCCCAAATGCACATTCGCCAGGTCGTTTTCATACACGTCGCACAAGATCCACACGGTCGATAAATCCGAAATCGTAAAGGGGTTCGCCGTCGCCGCCAGGCCCTGCACTCCCGCCGCAGCCGTCACTTGTTGGTCGGTAATCACACCCGAAATCGGCGCCACGATGTCCACCATCCCCGAGGGGTGATCGGTCCCTACGCCCAATACGCGCAGGTGGGCGCGCGAAGTGTCCACATCCACTCTCGCTTTGTTCTCCCCGTTTTCCGCCGTCTGCAAATCGTTTTGTGAAATCGCCCCTTTGTCGTACAAAATCTTCGCGCGCTCCAGTTGCGTGTTCGCCAGTTGCTCGTCCGCCACCGCTTTTTGATAATCCGAAAACGCTCCGGAAATATCCGCGCTCTGCACCCGCATCAGCACTTGACCCTTGGTCACCGTGTCGCCCAGCCGGGCCTTGATGTCCACTACCCGCCCCGTCGCAATCGAAATCACCGGTACCGTCCGCGAAATGTCTGGCGCCACCACTCCGGTGGCCACCAACTTCGATGTCGCCTGCCGCGCGATCGCCGCGAACAGCGGAAATTGCTCCGGCTTGTCCACCGTCACCAGACTCGCATCCTGCGCCGTCTCCACCTGCGCCGCCGGCGGAGCCTCCGCCGCTGGATCCGCCTTCTTCTCTCCGCCGCAACCCGCCAGAATCGCGAGCGCCGCGCCCGCCAACGCCATCGCCAGCAAACGCCATCTCATCGCAAAACTCATTGCCCTGCTCATTGCACTACCTCGCGTCCCACCGCCAGATTTAGCTGGCTTGCGGCCGTCAGATAAGCTCCCACCAGATTCAAATAATTCAGCTGCACATCCCGGTATTCTTTTTGCGCATCCAGAAAATCCAAAAGCGACGCCGCCCCATGCTGGTACGAAAACGAAATCGTATCCCGCACCCGGTCCGCCTGCTTCAGATAACGATCCTTATACGGCTGCAACAGCGCCAGATTGCTCTCCACCATCGCGTACGCCGAATCCACATCACTGAACACTTGCGCCCGCTGCAGCGTCAGCAACTGTCCATTGCGATCGATGTCCAGCTGCGTGCGCAACTTTTCGCCCTGATTACGGTCGAAAATCCGCAGCGGAATATTCACGCTGAATCCGACGTAATGATCCAACGGCGGATTCTTTCCCCCATCCACCGCAAACGTCGGATCGGTCGAGCCATTCGCCACCGCCAGCTGATGATCCGTCCGCGCTTTTTCTACCGACTCCACCGCCGCCCGCAAATCCGGCCGCGAATCCAGCGCCATCTGCCGAAATTCTTCCAGCCCGGCAATCTGATTGTTAAAATCAAAAAGTCCTACCACATCGAACTGTTCCACCGGCGTACGGTCATTCATCAAGGTCAGCAATTGAATCTTCGCCGTCCGCAGAGCCACCAGCGCCGCCTGCAAATCCGCTTCAAATTGCACTCGCTGCAACTCCAGTCGGTCCAGATCCACTTGCGCAATTGCCCCCGCGTGATATTTTTCGCGATTTACATCCAGCAAATGGTCGTAGTAGGACAAATTTTCCCGCGCCACACCCAGCACCGCCTTCTGCTGCAGTGTCTGCACAAACGCATTCCGCAAATTAAAAAGCAAATTGCGCTCTAAATCAGACTGGCTCGCCACCGCAATCCCGGTAGCCTCGCGCGCGCTGTCCCGTCGCAATTCCCTCTTATGGTCCCGCTCGTGCAAATAAGAAACCGTACCCACGGGCTGCGACAAAGCCAGCGGCCGGTAAGGATTCGTCGTAAAGAGATCCACCTGATCCAGCAGCGCATTAAACGTAGGATTCGGCCGCAAGTACGCCGTAATCTCCTGCGCCTTCGCTTCATCAATCCCGATCCGCCCGGCCAGCAAAGATGGATTCGCCGCCTCAAATCGCGCTCGCACTTCCTCCCAACTCAAAGCCCCTGCCACCGCAGAAGTCTGCGACGCCCGTTGCTCCTGCCGCGCCACATCCGGCGGTTGCGTCCCGCCCGCGGGAGCCGGCGCCTGTTGAGCCAAGACCGGCATCGCCCCACACGCCAGCAGCGCCACCCACCCGACCCTGATTTTTCCCGACCAATTCCGCATGACAATTTCCCTTTTCAAAAGTGCCCGCCGCAAAACCATTCACTTACACTTCGGGCTAGCCCGCATCCCCAAGGAGCATTCCTACCCGCCACGCCACAAAATTTCCTGGAAATTTTCCCGCGACCTGCGAACTACCCAACCGGAGGCGCCCGCCCGCGAATCTCTCGCAGCAGAGCAAAATACAAAAATTCCTCGAACGAAAATCCAACCTCATCCGCAACCACCGGCGATTTCCCGAAACCGCACTCCCCGCCGCCCGCGCAAGCCGACCGCGCACTTACAATCGCCGCGTCACCGTGATGCACTCCAAAATCGCCCGCCGCCCACTCCAGCCGCGTTTCCCAAATCCCCGCGCCAAACTCTCCAACATCCGCCAACCGAAAATTCCCCGCTCCATCATTCAACAACACCGCCACCGGCTCATTCGCCAAGCGCGTCGAAATAATCAAATCCAGAAAGCTATCCCCGTTCACATCCCGCGAAACAATCTGCAATCCACCCGCGGGTCCAGTCACCGCAAACGTTCGCGCATTCCCCAAACTAAAATCAAATCGAATCCAGTACCGCGTCCGCGAAGCCAATTCCGGCCCAGCCTGCACTGAAGCCAAATCCGGCATCCGGTCCCCATCAAAATCCGCAAAAGCAAAATCCGCACCGGCCGCGCCCAACCCGCCTCGCCCGCTAGTCTCAACCGCCCGGGCTCTCGCCGACCCCACCGCAAAAAAAACCAAACCCAAAACCACCGCCAGCGCTCCAAGCACCAGCCGCACTCCACCACCCCGCCTTTGTAGGGGCGCAGCTTCATCCCGAGCTTCGAGGGAATGCTGCGCCTCAACTAGCCCGGGCTTCAGCCTTACCTCACAATGTCGTTCGTTCTTCAATTCCCTCAAACCCCGCCCAATCCACGTAAAGGAGTCTACCCGACCGCGCATTAAGATTATCTAAAAACTCCATGCCGATTTTGTGATGCCACCAAGCTGTGGCGCAAGCCCATCAAACTGTCGCGCAGGCTTGCCCTGAGCTTCGCGAAGGGGCGCCTGCCTCTAAGCCCTGCTTGCCCCCGCGGGGGCGGCTTTTTCCGCCCCGACTAACTTCCCCCAATGCCACCTCCCCCCGCCCTCAAAACTCTGCATGGATCCGCACCGTAGGCACCACCACCGGCCCACGATCGCGGTTATACCCGGGATTATTAATATGCTGCACTCCCACCGCCGGATACAGCCCCCGCCACAAATGCAGCGTATAAAACGCTTCCACAATATTCTCCCGCCCGTAATTCAACTTCCCGTCACCCAACAAAAATCCCAGTCCGCCGAACCCTAAGTACTCCTGGTGGTCCCGCGAAATCCCGTTCGAAACAAACACCAATCCCATTCGATCGTATTTCCGTCCCCACCGCGCCCCGTTCCCTCCCAACCCAATCTGGTCCGTCTGATCCACTTCGGTGTACGCGTACGATTCGTGCCGCCCCTCGTTCCAGCCCCACCGCCCGAACAACGCAATCCAGCTATTCAAAGGCTGCTCGAAATTCGCCGCAAATCCGTACTTAATCTTCGTCTGTAAAGGATGGTCGGTAATCTCCGGCGTGGGTGTCTCTCCCGCCAGATAATTATCAATCGCCTGGCGATATGTCCCCATATTCGCGTGGTTCACAAACGATAAGAGCCGCAGCACTCCGTTCTTCAAATGTGGCGGATCGCCGTGCAACTCCACTTCAATATTTTCCGCCTGCGCTCGGCTCAGATTCGCATCCAGATGGATGCCGTTCGCCACTTTCGGCATCAGCGCCTCGGCAAAGCGAATCACGCCAAACTTGTCGTGATATTCCAGCAACGCCGCAAACGTATATCCGCGCGTATCCGCCGCATAGTCATACGCTCCGTTGTTGTCCACCGTCCAGTTCATAAACTGCAGATTGGTGTCCGTCCCATAAGTATTCTGATCGAAAAAATCCGCCATGCTGAATTTCCCAAAACGCAGTTCCAGCCGCCGCTCCGGCAGAGTAGGAAACAAAGAGTACGGTGTGCGTGTCGACGCGTTCGCTCCGTGCGACAGCGGAATAATCTGATGCCACATCAGCCGAGCAATGTACGGCGCTTTGCTGAGCGAAGGATTGCGCACCACGTCCAGGTTCGTCGCCCCCGCCAGCCCCAGCGCCTCGCCGATTCCGTGCCCGCCCGTTTCCTGCACGTCACACAAAAATTCCGTAGTGTTCGAGAGTCGCAACCCGGTGTACAGCGTCAGGACTCGCGAAGTGGCGTCCTGCGCCTCCGGCGGCAAACTATGCGCTCCCTGGTATGGCGAAGTGAACGTCGGATGCCACTGCGAAATAATGTTCGCCTGCCCGGAAATCCAAATGTGAGTATTCGAAGGATGCGGAAACATCGCTGGCACACTAATCTCCGCAGCCGACGTATCCACATCCTCGGATGGCCCGGACGAATCCGCGGGTTGCTGCGCCTCCTGTGGTACCAGCCCCATCGCCGTGGCCGCCTGCAGGATCAGCGGTTGCGAAGGGTTTGCCGTCTCATCTGGAACACTGACCATCACCGGGTATTGCGACGCCTCTTGCGCCTGCAGAGCTCCCGAGCCACCTAACACGAGACACATCAAAACGCCGCGTAGCATCACGGTTGCGCCGCGGAAGCCTGAAAAATATTCAATCATTTGACCTGTTTCAGATTGACCCCGAACATCCGTATGACCGGGCAGCATAGCTACCATATATTACAGTTTGATGTACCAGCCCGCAGTGTCCTAAGCGACGTTTCTGCTATAAATATTAATCATGGTTAACACCACGTGTAAAGCACTGTTAACTATCATCGGCGCAAATCGTCATCGTCCGTGCGCCCAACCTGTAGCGCAGGCTTGCCCTGAGATTCGAAGGGGCGCCTGTCTCTGAGCCCTGCTTGCCCCCGTGGGGGCGGCTTTCTCCGCCCCCGCCCCAGCAACATCCCAGTCCAGTCCGAGCTCCCCTCCAACCCGCCGTTTGTAGGGGCGCAGCATGCTGCGCCCCAGCTTGCCCGGACGCAAACATTTATCCGCAAACGTGCGTGCGCCCCGGCCAAAAAATGTGTATCGTGTCTCCACCAATTAGCATCACAACGGCGCGCAAATCCGCGCCAAACAAAAACGGAGCCCCGGGTGCCCCAGCTCACCAAAGGTTTTCTAGCGATCTCCACCGCAATTCTTTTCACAGCGTTACTCACCGCGCCAAACTCCCGCGCCCAGGCCGGCCCCGTCGAAGGCGAGGCTGAATACCAGGTCTTCACCAGCGGCGGCCACGGCATCAACGGCAGCCAGATGGACGATGGCGTCTTCAACATCGGCGCACGTTTCGGCCTGGTACTTACGGCCCCGCACGGCCCCGGCTTTTTGCAAGGCCGCCTGGAATACGCCTTAAGCGTTCTCCCGCTCTACTGCGTCACCCAGAAAAACGGCACCGCCTGCGGTGGCGGCGTCGACCCCTTCGCCTTCAAATGGATCCTCTCCAAACCCAAAAAAGTAGCGCCCTACTTTGAAATCGGCGGCGGCACCCTCTTCACCAACATGAAAACTCCCCCCGGAACCTCGCAAATTAATTTCACCACCGGCGGCGCACTGGGTGTCCACTTTTTGCAAAGCAAATACAACATCAGCGCCGAAGTCCGTTTCCAGCACATCTCCAACGCCGGCATGACCAAACCCAACCCCGGCATCAACACCATCCAGCTCCGCCTAGGCTTTGGCTGTTCAGCCAAAAAAAGTAGTTGTATTGTCGGGTTGCGCCTGCGGGTTGTACCTTCGGGTCCAAAGAACTAGTTGTAGCGGCGGGTCTTTTTACCCTGAGCTTCGAAGGGCAGACCCGTTCCTCTGTCGTTGTACTGCCTTTGCGGTTGTGCTGCCTTTGCCGTTGTACTGCCTTTGCCGTTGTATTGCAGTTGTAGCGGCCGCCTTCTGAGGCGGGCGCCTTTGACTCGGCACTTGACTCGGCCTTTGACTTGGCCGTTGACTCTGTAGTGGCGAATCTTCAGACTCGTTCCTCTGACTTCGCGAGGGCCCGACTCTAGCCTGCCTGCCCCGAGACACGAAACCCGAGCCGGGTTCGTAAGGGCACGGCATGCCGTGCCCGTCCCCCGCCCCGCCGCTAGCCTCTTGCTTTTCCTTCGCGAGGGCCCGACTTTAGTCGGGCCATTGACCGCTCCATAAATGTGGGCTTTAGCCCCTGAGGGCCGCCCCACTGGCACCTATCGCGATCCTTCCGATCAAGACTCGCTTCGCCCGTACCCCTACCAGGTTGGCATACCGTCCTTACAAGCGTAGGATTTAACTCGGTGGGATTTTGCACGACCGTAGCGAAGGGATAAAAAAAAATGAAAATCACCGGAATCATACTGGCCTTAGCACTCATTGCTCGCCGTAGGCATATTTCTGCGCTCCGCGCGCGCCGACACCAAAGCTCCTGAAGTAGGCGCCCCAGCTCCGGATTTCACCTTGAATTCCCAGGAAGGCAAACCCGTAAGCCTGCATGACTTCAAAGGCAAATGGGTTGTTCTCTATTTTTACCCGAAGGATTTCACCACCGGCTGCACGGTCGAAGCCCACAACTTCCAGCGCGACCTGGCCCAGTATGAAAAACTAAACGCCGTAATCGTCGGCGTGAGCGTCCAGGACGCCGACTCTCACCAGAAGTTCTGCACCAAAGAAGGCCTGAGCTTCAAACTCCTGGCCGACACTGACCACAAAGTTTCCGAATCCTACGATTCGGTTATGAATCTCGCGGTAATGAAACTCTCCGCCCGCCACACCTTTTTAATCGATCCCAACGGTGTAGTTCGCAAAGTCTACGTGGACGTCAAACCCGACGTGCACAGCGCCGAAGTCCTGGCCGACCTCGAATCCCTCGAGAAAAAGTAGCTTGGTTACAGCAGCTGTTCTACGGCCTACACGCCTTGCGAATCAATGCGTGTAGCTCCCCTGCGGCATTGCATCGTTGTAAAAACGCTTCGGATCAAACTTCAGTTTCAACAGGCCATCGCGATAATCAATCGTAATATCCATCATGCGCAGCATCGCAAAACCGAGAAAGCCGGACACCTCGATCCCGGTAGAATCGCTCAGGTTCTTGTAGTCCAGCGCGTCCAGCCTGTCGATCCTTTGCCGAAAATTCGCGAATTGCAGGTTCACGTTGCTCACTTGATAGGATTGTTTTACTTTTCCCGCGATTCCCCGAAACTCCGTGTCACTTTTGCTTACTTTGCCAATATGTTTTGCCGCGGCCACCGAGACGACGGTGGACTCCGAACCAGTATCCAGAAAGAACAAAAACGGGGATTGTTCGTTGAGCTTGGTGGGAATCATCAAGTTGTGCCCGTCGCGGTAGACCATAAAATAGTCTTTCATATCCGGGCTGAGGTAGCGGTCCCGCGGCGGCGCGACCGTCTGCGAACTGGAATCCAGCGTCGCCTTCTCCACTCCTACCGCCGGATCAACGGGCAGGGGCGATATGCGCAGTTTGTGATCGGGAAAATTTAGCTCCACCAGGAAGTGGGCGAACACGTCCGCCCCCAGCAGCCCGTCCGAATTTTCGTCCACGGTTTTTCCCAGCACATCAACGTAACAATCGTGAAACTCGAACGCGCCAATTTCTATGGTTTTCGCATAGCCTCGGTACCCCCGGACAATAAATTTGTCCCCGATGCCGCTGTATTCTTCGTCCGCGATTTTCTCTATCCCGGCCTTATCGGCGATCCGCTGGCTGATCGTTACCCCGCTCGCTCCGGTGTCCAGCAGCAGCGTAGCCGGAGTTCCATTAATTTTGACTCCCATACCATAACCTTGTTCGATCGGAACGGATTCCGCGCTGGTGAAAATTGGCTTAAGGCTCGTTTCGGTGGAAGTAACCCCCGAGGCCAGACCGCAAGGCCGCGGTGGTTGCGCCGCGTACTTTTTTAATATTTCCAATCGCGTTTCCAAAGTCTTTCGTTCTTCGGCATCCAGCGTCTTGTCATCTAGCTCTGCCTGAGCTGCCTTGATGCGTTCGTCCAGACTCTGATAACGCAGCCACATACGCTCAATGTCCGGGTTCGAGGGATCGAGTTCGTGCGCCCGGTTGATCAATATGCTTTCCTTCTTGTGGTAAGAGGCCAGGTGATAGATGCGTGCCAACCCGTAATACGCGCTGGCATCCGACGTATTGGCGCTCACCAATTTGCGAAACTCTTCAGCCGCGTCCTCCAGCCTTCCTTGGCGGTAATACACCTCGCCAAGGGCCACGTGCGTCGACGCCAGATTCGGTCCCAGCTCCACGCCTTTTGCCGCCGCAACTGCGGCTTCGTCCACTTTATCTTCTCGCAGGTTCACTCGCGCCAACCCGGCGTATCCCGCCGGCGCGCTGAGGCCCGCATCGATCACCCGTTTGTATTCCGCCGCCGCATCCTGCAACTTCCCTTCCCGATAAAGACGCATTGCTTTCGAGATCGTGGGCGGTTCCAGTGCACCACCAGGTGCAACCGCGGGTGCCGGAGTCGCAGTTGACGTCGCGACACTATTCGCCGCTGGCGGTTGGGCCGCTACCGGACTCACGGGCGGTGTTTGCGCCGCCGCCGGAACAACGACAAAGATTGCTCCCAGCAAAATCTGCGACATCGTTGCGGCGAAGCGGAGCGGCATGGGTTCCCCACTGACACAAGAGTGAATTCCCGGTCTGCCGGATACCTCCGCGGCCAGGACCGTCGCGCATTCTGCGACGACTTAACGAATCTGTCAATAGATCCCAAGCGACGGGTGTACTAAGTGTCCTCTGCTTGGCTTCCTCCCCGCTTGGTTCAACGCGGCAATTCTGCCGTTTTCGCTAAACGCCGCATACTTCTCCTGTCAACTCCGAACCCGCCAGGCTGTCCGCGGTCCGCGCCAATCTCAATGCACGCGATTCGGTTCATAGCTGAACTGGACCAATCCATCCCGATAATCGATTTTAATATCCAACATATACAACATCCCGAAACCCAGCGTCCCGGATACTTCCGTACCCGCCGAATCACTCGCCGTTTTCAGATCAAAAGCCACAATCGTTTTTCTTTGTTTGAAATGCGCGAAAGCCAATGACACATCCTCGGCCAAATAAACATCCTTCACCTGCCCACTAAGCCCCGTCACGTGCAGGTTCGAATCGGAATAAATTTTCGTCGTCTCGCGCGCCGCATCCGGCGTAATGGTGTTGTCGAACGAACCCGTATCGATAAGAAATAATTTGTAAGGGTGATCATTAACGCTGACCGGGATCAGCAGCATATGGCCGAAGCGGAAAATTTGCGTGTACGACTTCATCTCCGGTGCAATGTACCGGTCCCGCAAGTGGTAGGTGGACGCTATGTGGGTATCCAGCGTCGCGGCCTCCGCCGGCTGTTCCGGTAGCTTCGGCAATTCCGACAGCTTGAACTTCTCGTCGGGAAAATCAATGTCCACCAGGAAATGTTGAAAGACGTCCGCGCCAATCAGGCCGTCCGCCGGCACCGATTTTTTACTGTCCACCACGTCCACGTAGCAGTTCTCAAATTCCAGGTCGCCCACCTGAATGGATTCCACAAATCCGATGAACCCGCCGGCCGCCCCTTTGTCCCCAATTCCTCCGAGCTTCTGTTGCACCACGCTATGAATGCCAGCTTTTTCCGCAATTTTGCTGTTCACCACGATCCCGGTCGCCCCGGTGTCCAGCAACAGGTGCGCTGTGGCATCGTTCAGTTTTACTTTCAATCCGTAGCCGCGCATCCGTCCAGCATCCGTGTGCAGTGGTTCTAGCCCTGTCTGCGTCGCCGTGATTCTTGTTTTAAGCTGGCAGCCGCGTTCCGGCCGCGTTATTTCATCTCGTAACACCACCAGCGAGCGTTCTAATCCGTCCAGCGTTTTGTCATCATCGTTGGTGCGCCCCGCAAGGTATTCCTGAATCGCCTTCATGCGCTCCGGTATGCTCAGCGTACTAAACCAGTAACGCCGGATTTCTGGATCCCCGGGGTCGATGCCATGCGCGTCGTCCAGCGTACTTTTAGACGTTCGATAGTTCGACTTGGCCCGCGAGATTCGGCTGAGTCCCAGAAATATCCGGGCGTCGGCAATATTCTCTTTCAACGGGATTTGGAATTCGCGTTCCGCGTCAAACAGCTTTCCCTGCCGAAAATACACTTCGCCCAGCGCGCTGTGCGCCGCAGCCAGATGCGGATCGAGCTCTACGGCTTTTTGCGCCGCGGAATACGCCGCCTCAGAATTTTTCTGTTTTAGATAAACGCGCGTGAGTCCGGCGTACGCGCCCGCGACATCCGCGTTGCCTCCGGCGATGATGGTGTTGTATTCCGCAATTGCCGCAGGAAAGTTGCCGCTGCGATACTGGTCTCGAGCGTGCAGCAGTTCAGGAGAAAGCGGCTGCACGTTCATCGTTATCGTCCCGGGAGTGCCCACCGGCGATTGCGAACCTAGACTTAGCAAACTCGCCGGTAACATGGCGGCCGAAAGAAAAAATGCCAAGAACGATTTTCTCGGCAACCAGCGTGGTTTCATTTTTTCTCCGGGCTGCTCCATTTGGGAACACTACTACGATGCCGCTAAACGCCGCGCCGGAGGCTCACGGTTCGTCGTCCCCGTCGTCGTCGGCGCTCGGTGCGGTCGCCGGCGGCTTGCTCGAGTCGATAGGCGGCTCGCCGGATTTGATCAGCTCGGCGTTTAATTTGGCCAGATCCCGATCTTTAACATTTTTCCAGCTGGCCATGAGTTGCTGCGTGTCGTCTTCCAGTTGCTTGAACGCCACGATAGCTTGCGTCGTCGGTGCGCCGTCGTAGCTGTCAGCCACCCCCAGCATGGTGGCGAAATGCTGATGCGCCGTAGAAAAATTCTCTGGCTGTTTACCGCTCGGCGGCAGTCCTGCGAATCCACTTTCCGCGCTGCCTTCAAATTGTGCGAGCTGTTGATCCAGCGCAGCGAGCGAGGCCGCCGCGACCGGAGTCTTCGAAGAGAGCACGCGGCGCTCCTTGATTTGCGCCCGCACCGAAGCGATTTGCGATAGCGCGGCGTAGGTATCGTTCATCCCGATCACCGCGGCCGATTCCATCGCAAATTGCTGCGCCAAATCGGAAGAAGCAACCTTGATGCGTGGGTCCATCTTCAGAACCAGCGGTTGCGTGAATCCGTCCCGAGGTGCCGGGTCCGAATGTGCCGGGTCTGGATGCACGGCGTCCACGCGTAATTTCACGGTGTAGTTGCCGGGAAGCGCGAAGGCCCCGAGCGGAAGTTCTGGCGTGTTGTGGACAATCGCAGCGATGGGAAATTCGTGCGAGAGCGTTTCTGGCTTGCTGTAATGCAAATCCCAGACGAAGCGATGCATTCCCGGTTTGCCGGAAAGAATTCTTTCCGGGCGCACCCAATACATCGGTATGGGATGCTCGTCGGCAATTTTTTCCAGCGACTCCGCTTTGTCGTCGCTCGAATAGCGCCGGACCAGATGATTCTGATCGTCAAAGATTTCCAACGTGACTGCTCCGTAGGCCGCGCCGGAAGTCGGTGCCAGATAATAATCGATGATCGCGCCGTCCGGAGGATTAGCTCCAGCCGGCGTTTCCGGAGGCAGCGGCGTATCCGTATTGCGATTCCAGCGCACCCGCATGGCCGTCTGCGGCGCGAACAGAATCGTTTTTTTCACTCCGTCGCCAGCGACGAGTTGGCGCAGCGGCGTTACATCATCCAGAATCCAGAACGAGCGTCCATGCGTCCCCACGATTAAATCGTCGCCGTGAATCGTCAAATCCCGCATCGACGTGTGCGGCAAATTCAGTTGCAGCGGCTGCCAGCTGTCTCCGTCATTGAACGAAACGTACACTGATGTTTCCGTTCCGGCGTACAGCAAACCCGGGCGGAGCGGATCCTCGCGGACCACGTTGACCGGAGCGTTGTCCGGCAGCCCATTAACAATTTCTGCCCAGGTTTTTCCGTAATCGCGAGTGCGATAAATGTGCGCGCGCAGATCGTCCAGCCGGAAGCGGTTGACGGCGGCGTAAGCAGTGCCTGCGTTCGTGTGCGACGCCTCGATGATAGAAACCTTGCTCCACGGTGTGAGTTGCGGCGGAGTAATATCCGTCCAGGATTTTCCGCCGTCGCGCGTGAGGTGAATTAATCCGTCGTCGGTGCCCGCCCAGATGGTGTTCACATCCTGATAGCTGGGAGCCACGGCGTAAATCACCCCGCGGTGTTTCCCCTTCTGCGGATCGGACGCGGTGAAGACCCCAAGATTCGCCGGAATTTCGTAGCTCGCGCGCGAAAGATCCGGACTGATCGCCTGCCAGCTGCGTCCCCCGTCGAGCGTTTTGAAAAGTACATTGGCGGAAAAATACAGCGCGTGTTTGTCGATCGGCGAATAAACCACCGGCAGGCTGCGATCGTAACGATATTCTCCGCGGCGAATTACCTCGGGAGAAATATTCGCGACCTCGCCCAGCGAAAGATTGGTCCGGGTGATCCGCGCGCCGTATAGCAAATTGTCGTCCAGCGGATCGACCGCCACGTAACCGTATTCCTCGATGCCCACCGGAATCCAGTCGCGGAACGTGATTTCGCCGTAATCGCTGCGGCTGAGCGTGCCGACCGATCCACTCTCCTGCTGCGAACCAAAAACCCGGTACGGAAATCCGTTGTCCGTCGTGAGGTGATAAAACTGCGCGGTCGGCTGGTTGTACCAGCTGGACCAGGTCGCCCCGCCGTTCACGCTGATCGCCGCGCCTTGATCCGCGGAGAGCGCCATGATTCGCGGAATGCCGGTGCTGATCCAGATGCGTTGATAGTCGTCGCCGCCAGGAGCGCCTTTCAGCCCGACAAAAGTTTTTCCCCCGTCGATAGATTTCCAAGTAGTAGTGTTGGCGACGTAAATCGTGTCGGGATTATCGGGAGCCACCGCGATGCCCATCGCGCCAGGTCCGCGGCCGCCGATGCGATGATCATGGCTGACCTGTTGCCAGGTTGCGCCGGAGTCTTCGGAGCGATACACGCCGGCCTTGTCGCCAGCCGCCTCGACCGTGGCGTATAAGCGATTGCGTTGGCTGTGCGAAACGGCAATGCCAATGCGGCCCAGTTTATCGTCGGCGTAATTCGGCAACCCTTTGGTAAGTTGCTGCCACGTGTCGCCTCCGTCGGTCGATTTGAAAAGGCCGCTACCGGCCGAGATAAAAGAACTCCCGTCGCGAACTTCCCACGGAGCCACGCGCGCCGCCCACAGCACGGCGTAAATAATCTGTTGATTGTCCGGATCAAAAGCCAGATCGGCCGCGCCGGTGTTTTCATCCTTGTACAAAACCTTTTGGAACGTGGCGCCGCCGTCGGTGGAGCGAAAAACTCCGCGTTCGGCGTTTGGTCCGTAGGGATGGCCCTGCACGGCAACAAAAAGAGTTTTGGCGTTATCGGGATCGACGATTATGTTCGTAATTTGCTGGGCGTCGCGAAGGCCGAGATGCGTCCAGGTTTTTCCAGCGTCGGTGGACTTATACATACCGTCGCCGACGGCCAGGTCCGGGCGCTGCAATCCTTCGCCGCTGCCCACGTAAATGATATTAGGATCGTTGGGCGCAACAGCGATAGCGCCGACCGAGCCGGAAGACTGCTCGTCAAAGATGGGCTTCCAGGTGTTGCCGAAGTCATCGCTTTTCCATACGCCGCCATTAACCGGGGCCATGTAGAAGGTCCCAGGTTGCTGGTCGACACCGGTGATGGCTACGGTGCGTCCGCCGCGGAACGGGCCGATGCAGCGCCAGCGCATATCGGAATACAGGCTCGGATCGATTTGTGGTGCCGTTTGCGCCACGGCGGAATCCGGCGCCCAGAAAAATATTGGACTGGCGATCAATCCGATGGTCACGAGCAGAATTTTTCTGGTGAAATTTCTGATGAACACGAGTTCCTCCGCGGAATTCAGGAGGATAGCGCGTGCCGGTTGGGTGAGCAATGTAGTTGTCGGCCAGCTGTGTCGACGGTTGCAGCGCGGATGTCTGCAGCGCGAACCCGCCCGGCACGTTGGATTGTGAGAAAGTTGGCGCGACTATTCGCGGCGGCGGAAGCAGGAAAATCACCAGAGCGCGTCTGAACACCCGCCACCGCACCGCCTATAGGAGGTCGAGATGGAGTTTGTGGACTTGGAAGAGTCGGATTTACCGAGTTTGTGCCAGTTAAATAATTTGTTTGCTGCGGAGACCTCGCATTTAAGTCCAGAGGAAATGCGCGACCTTCTGCGGATGGCCTTTTATGCGCGCGGGATTGTTGATAAGAGGAATGATGGAGTGGTCGGCGAATCTCGAAAGTTAGACGCATTTTTGATTGGGTTTGATCAGCGGGCCGCGTATGTGAATCCCAATTTTGCGTTTTTTCGCAGCCGGTGGGAGCGCTTTGTTTATATCGATCGGGTAATTACCGCGGAGCACGCCATGCGTCGCGGGTTGGCGCGCCGCCTGTACGAGGATTTATTTTTGCGGGCCAGCGCGGCGGGACATACGGTCGTGGGATGTGAGGTAAATCTAATTCCGCCTAATCCGGGCTCGGACGCCTTTCATGCCCGTATGGATTTTGTGGAAGTCGGCCGCGCGGATTTGGCGAATGGGAAGACCGTGCGGTATTTGGAGCGCGAATTGCCGAGCGAGAAAGAATAACGCGAAGGCGCCGAGAACCGTGTCGCGCTGAACGGCTCAGTGCTACGACGGCTTGATCGGTTGCGTAAAGTCTACCTGCGGGCCGGCCGTGTGCTTCACCTTCAGGTTGAAATTTACTTCTACGTGGTTGGCGATTTTGATGAAGGGGATTCCTTTATTCATCCCATAGTTTTTGCGATCGAAAATCATTTTCCCTTCGATTTCGCCCAGGTGCCCCTGTTTGTGCGAGACGATCAGCGTCAATTTTTCCGGATTAGACACTCCGCGGATCAAAAAGTCTCCATCGACTTCGATGGTGTTCAGGCTGGTCTGCACAAATTTGGTCGATTTGAAGACAATCGTCGGGTTGTTCTCGGCGTCGAAAAAGTCCTTCCCTTTCAACTTTCCGTTTTTCATTCCGCTGCCGGTATCGACGCTGTCGGCCTGAATCGTGATTTCCAGCGACCCACTCTTAATGTCCGGAGATTGAAAAGTTAATTTGGCGTCCCATTGATCGAATTTGCCGACGATGGCGACAGAAGCCTTCACCGAGAATTTGATGAAACTGTTTACTGGGGTAACGTCAAAAGTCGGAACCGTCGCGGAATCCTGGGCCAAGGTTGCGGGCGGCCATGCCAGTGCGAGAACGAGAAACAGGGCTGGTAAGCGCATGGCGGAAATTTTTGCATGAGACGTGTGGTGGAAACAATAGGAGATGTCTGCGCCCAGCGGCAAGAGGTTGACGGCGAAGATGCCATCCCTAAAGGGCGGCGCTACAATTGCGGAGAGCAGTTGTAAGGAATCGTAATGGTAATCGTAGTCCCGTAATGTTCCTGCGAATCGATCTGCACATCCCCGGCAAACGGCCGCACTCGCTCGAACATTCCGCGGAGCCCCACGCCCACTCCCCGGCTGCGAATCTTGGCCAGATTTTCTTCGGAAATGCCTTTGCCGAAATCGCGCACCTTAATAACCACGCCAGCGTCATTGCAAGTCAGATCGATCTCCGCGGACTTGCTCCCCGAATGCCGGTGGATATTCGTCAAACACTCCTGAATCACGCGGAAAATGGTCAGCTCCATGTCTTCCGAGAGCCGCGCAAACTCGTTCATCACCAGCCGAATTTCGATCCCGATCCGCTGCTGCAAACCCTCCACATACCATTCCAAAGCCGCGCGCAGCCCCAGCTCATCCAGCATCGGCGGATGCAGCAAATACGAAGTCGTGCGAATTTCCAGTTCCAACTCCTTCAGCATCGCCTGGGATTGCCCCGCCAGTTCCTGCATCTCCGGCTCGAGCCCCGCGCATCGTCTGCTGATTTGCGCCAGGTTCATCGATAACGCCACGATGGTCTGCCCGGCGCTATCGTGCATTTCGCGCGCGATGCGGCGGCGTTCCTCGTCTTGCGTTTTCATCAGCCGCACGGAAAGTTCCCGCAGCTGTTCCGATTGCTGCACCACATCCTGATTGCGGACCTCCAGTTCCCGCGTGCGCTGCTGCACCTGACTCTCCAGCGATTCCGCCAGCGTGCGCAGCCGTTCCTGGCTTTGCCGCAGGTCGCCCTCCACCCGTTTGCGATCGGTGATGTCCCGCGTGGACCCGGCCACCAGCTCAACGTTTCCCGCGCGATCGAATACCGGGCAGAAAATATATTCGTAAACGCCGCCCGCACCAGTGGGACTGGTGTATTCGGTCTCATCGGTCAAGCCAGCTTTGGTTTTGAAAACGGTTTGAATCTGCCGCTGCAAGCGCGCCGCCAGCTCTTTCGGATAGTGCAGCTCGAAGAAATTTTTGCCCACCGCGTCGGCCAGCTTCAGCCCCCACAGATTCAAGAGCGCCTGATTCACGAATACGAAACGCCCGTCGCGGTTAAAAATGTAGGCGAAGTCCGAGATCGAAGAAAGGGTGATGTCCAGAACCCGAGCCTGCTGGTCCAGACGGAGCAGCAGATCGTCCGCCTTCTTTTTAAGACGAGTATTGGCTGCGATCAGCGGAGCTTCGAACTTCTTAGCTGTGGCGGGCTTGACGCGCGCAGCGCGCTTGCTCTTCCGCGAGTTGGATTGTTTTGGGGGCATGTGGGCGACAGCGAGTCGAGTATAGCAAATGGAACGGGGGGCGTATCGGCTGCGAGGGCAGCATTCGCGCGAGAGGATTGTGGGCCCAGGCCGAGAGAAGAGTGCCTTAGCCCTAAGATCAGGGTTTTGGCGGAAATGTAATCCCGCACAGATTGATTGAGAAGTCGTCTCTGCCGGGTTTGAACATGCCGCTGTTGCACATTTTTCTCAACTGTTCGATACGAGGGTCGGACAAAGATTGTGCAGTCGGTTGATACTTTTCGACTGGCGGCGGTGCCTTTCCGTCCGGCGGCTGACTTATTTTCTCAGCTGGTGGTTGATTCGTTTCCTCGACGGGAGAAGATACAGCCTCCGTTGCAGGACTCTCCTTTTGAGTGCAATACTTTTTTTCATCATCGGGCGAAAAGCGATGCGCGTCGCACATCGCTTTAACGTTATCGGTCGGTTTTGGCGGTTCAACTGGAAGATTCTTTGGCGTGAACCAACCTTCAAACTTTTCTTCTTTTTTCGGATCGTCGGCCCGGGGAATAAAGACGTGAAAGTGACCCTTGGCTCCGATGCGGTGGTCTTTTTCAGTGCGGAAAACCACTTTGTCGCCAGCCTTCAAAGAATCGAGAAGATTGGGCTTCTCGCTCTTGGAGTGCATGGGGGTTTGCCCAAGCTGGCGGAGGGTAACATCATTAGCTTGACGGTCGGTAATGAGGTGCCATGTTCCCTCGTCGGTCCGTACGTCATAAATCCGGACCGTGTTAAAGCCTGCCGAACCCGTGCATGTGTAAAATGTACCCTCGCCGCAATAAATATTGCTTGAGTAAGTGCCGTCTGGTTGTACCTGATTCCTGAGGAGCGATCCGATTTCGTATTTCGGCGGGTGATCCTCCGCGCCTACTGGCATGCAAATCATGAACAACAGGATCACAGCCAATAGCAATCGCATGTTCCGCTTCCTTGGGGCTTGCAACACTTGGGTTTCAGCGCAGCGGACAGCTCTCGTCAGGCACGAAAGGATGCGCGACCCGACATTACAAGGTCCAAACCTTGTCGTGGGCGATCTTGGACAAAGCGTCTTGGCGCTGCCGAATCGCCTCTTCGTTCCAGACATAATCGCGAGCCTCAAGGAGTCGGACGACATCTTTCGTCAAACCAATTTCTGATTTGCTTAATTCCGATGCCTTCGCTGCGGCCGTTTTGTTCCCCGCTCTTGAATTTATCACCTCATGAACCAACGTTAAATTCCCGAGCAGATTCACGTAGTCCTTTATTTCATCTTTCTTGACGCCCCAAGCAGGCTCCGGGTTGATGGGGAGGATGTGCTCGATGTTAACGACATCAAAATCGACCTCAAGTTCACCAGTGGTACTGAGACGATTAATCTTGGAGAGAAAGTATTTCAGAAGGATTCTGGTTTGCTCCGACGACCGATAACCTATTTCCCGAAATCTCTCTTTGAACACTTCGGGGCCCGGCATTAGGTCCCTGAGATCGTTCATTAGCGTCTCCAACGACCGCGAGACGTTTTTAAGGATGTGCTTCGCTGACGACCCTGTGGCAACCGCGTGCTCAATTTCGATTGCTTTTCGCGCGTAAAGCTTCTCAACCCTGTTCGCTTGAAGTTTGCCGATTGCAGAATAGTGAAACGTAAAATTCTCAATCTTTGTGAAATAGGTACTGAAATCCATTTCGATTTTACTCGCGTTTCGTAGCAGGCAAAGAAACAGGACGTGGCACTGGCTGACCCTCATGGCTCGCACGCCTCGGAGAGCTTGAAATATGTCTTTCTCTCCCCTCAGCTGTAAAGCCGACCAATCCTCCCGTGTGCCGACCAAAAGCCGGTTATACCATTCCGACGCGGCAACCAACTCGTTGAGCAGTTTTGAAAAATCAGTCGTCCCGATCTTGACCTGTCTATAAAGCGCACGTTCATTAGTAAAGGAATTCTTTGAGAGCCAGTAATGCCTGATAAACTTCGACAAGTCCGTTCTCGTGCCTGAGATATTCTCTTCTAACGTTTGCCACTTCGCCCTCGCCTTGTCGTCACCCCCCGGGAGCTTTTTTACATTTCTAAATATCAAATTCTTTAGAAGGTCCGCTGCGGTAAGTTCGGCACCGCGAGCGTTTACGGTCTCGAAGATGGTGTAGGCGTCTTCCTCGCTGTTGATATCTATCTGAATGACGCGTAACGCCGCGGTCCTGACCCAGAGCTTTTGTAATTCATCGATTCTGTCCGATTTGTCCTCTTTGCTCTGCAGTTGCTCCTCGACGAGCTCCTTAAGGCGAGCGTAGTTGGACGCCAGGAGTGAGAATTCTTTACTCCCCTTCAAAGGCCAATTCGGCTGTTTCTGATTTTGCAGATTTGCTTCAAAAAACTCTCGAAGGGAATCACCGGGTTGGATTCGGTAGGACTCCTTCCCAGATAGATCTTCAAACGCAATGCACTTCCTTTGTATTCTGCCGGCCAATTTCTCATCGCCCAACTCGCTGGCTATGTTCCTAAGGAGAGCCATAAACAGAGTTATTGTCAGGAGCCGCTGCTGCCCGTCAATAATTTCGAGGTAACCATCTTTTTTCTCACTCTCGTGATTGAACACAAACGAGCCCAAAAAAGTGTTAGCTCCTCCTTCTTGAAGATCTGTCCAGAAATCCTCGATGTGGTCTGCGGACCAAGAGTACGGCCGTTGATAACGTGGAACTCGGTACTTGGAGTTGGTGAAGAGAACGTCCTCAATTGACTTATCTTCGGCGTGGAACTGTAGGCTTGAAACCGACAAGTAGATACCTCTCTCGGCAGACACAAACGAGGGGCATGGGTTAGTTTGCCGCCACGTTATTGAATCACACTGGCGCAACGTAAAACAAGCTAGGCGGGCGGCGGCACACCCTTCGGGGTGGCCTACCCTTGCGGTCTAGCCTCATGCAAGGGTGGGTCACTCTTACCGCTGATCTTTCCCCGCGCGTGCCGAGTGCCCTCGCGGCCGCCTCCTATCCGCCAACGATCTGAATCGTTGGGCCGTACTTATCCACCAACTTCTTTACCCACACCAGATTTTGTTCAGCCATCGTGAGCGCGAAACTCGCGACGCCCACACTCTGATTTTTCGTATCCGCAATGAACGCTTCACTCTCTCGCAGCTGATTCTTGGTCATCTGAAGAAAATGTTCCTTGGCCTGCGGGTTGACGATGGTAGCTTCCAGTTCCGCGAGCAGTTTTTTCGCCGCTTCCAGACGAAGTTTGTAATCCTGAATATGCGTTGCTTCGGGCATAACGTCCTCCCCTCAATCTCGTCGAGCAATCCTAACTTGACGCGGCCTCGCACCACCCGCAAAGCTTCGCCACTTGGAACTTAGCCCACGCCCGCCTGCTCCGCGGAGGCTGAAACGATCCACCCCCACAGTGAACCTTACCCCCTCATAATGAACACTTCCCAAAATCCCAACAGTAAGTCCTTTGGAATGAACACTTCCGAAAATCGCCAAAATAAGCCCTTTAGAATGTGCACTTCCAGAAAAAGACGTATCGGGGGTTGACTCGAAATACAACCCCCAAGACGCATCCAAACTCGACAGCTTCAGCGGGAAGACCTTTATGCCACGCGAGAACTTCGCGCAACGCGAGGGCTAACGTCCCAATCCCAATACCGCGAAATAAACGATCGTGTAGAGAACCACGGTCGCATCCATCGCTGCACCGCCCTTGAAGCTTTGTGAGTAGGCATGGCTTCCGTTTGCCACAACCAGATAAACCATGAAGGCTTTTTCAAATAAGCTGTAGATGAGAATTGGTCTTCGCCATTCAACATTAAACGCGGCGACGATCATGAAGACGCCCATCAGCCCCACCATGATGCCCCAGTGCTGCGTGATGATGGTGTAGTCCGGGACGAACGGGAATTTCCCGACGGTTTCCGCCGCCCATCGCGGCCAAAACGCATAGAGACCGGCTAAAGCCGTTCCAATGCCGGTGATAACAAAGAACGGCTTGAACGTAAGATCGAAAAATCGTTTCATCTGTTCTCCACGCACTCAAAGGTGAGAGAGCCACTCGCTGAGTTTCTGAAGTCTGGCCGCCAATAGCCAACAACAACCCTTTAAGGTTGGCGCACTGGACCAATCTGCGGTGCGCGGACGGGCTTAGCCATGCCGTAAAACACGACCATTCCCTGGCCTCCGCAACGGGTCGAAGCACCCTCCTCGGGCTTACCGTAGCAGGAATTATAATCCTGCCAATTATTGGACATCCACACGTCGCCCGCGGGATCGATAGAGGCATCTACCGTCAACTGCATGCCGCCGCCTTTGTATCCCGTGCCTTTCGGGGAAATCGGATCGCCGGTCTTCATGCCTGGCGGACAGGTCTCGGTTCGTGCACCGCAAAGCTCCGTGAGGCCGCCGCCTGGCGCGAAGTTGGAAACCCAGACGTGGTCGTTACCATCGATGGACACCGCCCAAGCTCCCCAGATGCTGCCACCCCCGTGAAATGGGGAACCCGGCGCTTGGGTGCCATCAGGCCGGATCATCGTGACGCTGCCCTGGCCGGGATGCGCGGACAGCCAATCAACCATCACGTGATCGACATCGGTTAATTTGCCCGACAACTTCAATTCAAGAAGATGTAACTTGACGTTGAGAGGCAGGCCATCACCAGCCGTGTTGGTAATCCACGCGTTGCCTTTGCTGTCGATTGCCATACCCTTACCGCTGGCGCCGGCCTTGAATACTTCGATCTTGCTCGGGTCGCTCGCGGGAAAGCGCGTCACGGTGTCACCGATGGCGTTGGTGATCCAAATTCGGTCTTGCTGGTCGATCGCCAGATGGAAAGGACCGTTCAACTTGCAGGGACCGTCTTTGCTCGGAGTACCGGCCGGAGCCTCGCAATAAAATTTCGCCTTGGTCGGGTCGCCCTGCGGCATATATACAACCCTGTCCTTGCCGAAGTCGAGCGCCCAGACGTCGCCGTTCGGTGTAACGATGATGCCTTGCATCACGCCGAGTTTGCCGCCGAAGTTATAGCCCTCCGGTGGCGAAAGCGGTTTGCCGGTTTTGTCGAACAGCGAGATCGTCTGGCCGGAGGTGCTGGTAAACCATATGTGATCGTTGGCGTCGATTGCCGTTCCGAACCCGGGACCTAGTAGACCGCCACCCGTAAATCCAGTGGTCATCGGCGATAGTGGCCGTCCATTCGGAGCGAACTTCGCCATATTGCCGTCCCACAACGCATCATGCCCCTGGCCTCCGACGATGAAATTAGCGCCGCTCCATGCGTTCCCCTCGCTGTCGAACATCACTTTGGCGCCACCGGCGTAACCCCCACCCGCAAATTTAAGTGGCAGAACCCAAGCGCCGGGAGCAAAGCTTAGATAAGGCATGTACGGGGTGGGGCGAAGGTGTTTGCCCTGCGGCACTGGATAAAACGCATCCAACAAAGCGAAGACTCGTTCCGGTTTGAAGCCAGCGTTGCGCGCAATGGCATGGGCCGCAGCCAGTGTATCCGTGGGCACCTTACCTTCCGGTCCGGTCGCGGCAGCGAAAACACTCTCGCAGGCGCCCGCCTTTACCCGGTTGACGCACCCAGCCAGCACACTGGAAAGTGTCGCAAAATTCGCCATCGTTGGCGTTTGGGTGCTGTTGAATCCGTCCTGAATCATGACGCCGTAGCCGCCTGTCGCGAGGTCCACGAAGTTGGGTACATTCCCCGCGGCGATGCGCAATCCCAGTGGGGTACCGCTAATCGCAGTTCCATTGAGGAACTGATTGTTTGTCCATACCGATGCCACCGTCGTCATCTCGTTGATCGTGACAGTTGGCGGGGGAGTGTTACCCAAGACTGCGATCAATGCGATTGCGGGGTTATCTCCTTTGACTGTGCTCCCTGCCGGCTCGCCACCCTTGGCAACGAGATAGAGACTTGTATCTTTGTCGGGACTCCCACCCAACCCAAGCTCGAATCGACCATCAGCGCTAGTTTTTGTTTGCCCCACTTGCTTGGGTTCGCCTGCGCTGGCCGCCCACAAGGTAACTGTCGAATTGGCGATCGGCGCGCCGCCTCCAAGCACCAGACCGACGACGCTGCCGGGAACTGCTGTCAGCTTGGGAAGCGGAGTACCGCTGGGCGCCTGGCCCGTCGGCGCGGGATTTTGAACTGCGGTGCTTGCATTCTCTGGGGCGGATTTCTGCGTGCCGCAGCCCTGAAGACCTACCAACATCAACCCAAGTGCGAGCGCCGTGAACAGCCGGCGCGCGCGACCATTTTGAAGGACTATCTTTACTTGAGAAGAATTCAAACTCTTCGAGCGGGTCATCCAAAAAATATCCATGTATCTCTCCGTTGGGTAAGGTTCAAAAATAAGATCGCTATTCTTCGAAAGCGAAAATGCGCCATCCTCCACTGACGACAATCTGAATCCTCTTTTTTCGCCTTCGCCGCTACATCCCGGTGTTAGGCGCCAGCATGAAATTTCCTCGCTGGGAGGAACGCGCCGCATTGTAGCAGGCCCCGAGGCCATAAATACTAGCAGAACTGACAGGCCGGAGGCCCGCACTGTCGCCGAGTGGCGAACCTTCAGGTTGGCGTACCCTTGCGGGCTCGCTTCATGCAAGGGTGGGACGCCCTTAGCGATGATCTTTTCCGTCGAACTGCACCGCGCCCTCGTTTAACAAACCTTGCCCAACCTAGACCCATGGTTCTTCCAATAACCCATGTCCACGGACGCTAAGGTTCCAAACCACCTCGTGAAACCGCGGCCATAAACCGAGCGATACTTTTTCGCCGGGATGGCCGCATTGATTATCGCGGCGGTGTTTTTGGCACACGCCCGGCCACTCCACGGAGGCTGAAACAGCCCGCCCCCCACAGCACACCTAACCCCTTAATAATGAGCACTTCCCCAAAATACTAACAGTAAGTCCTGTAGAATGAACACTTCCGCAAATCGCCCAAATAAACCCTTTAGAATGTGCACTTCCAGAAAAAGACGTATCGGGGGTTTACTCCGAACACACCCCCAATCCGCGACAGCGCAACCTGCATCCGAAACCCAACGCAATACCCAAACGTAATAAAAGTTATCTGAGAGTAGATCGGAGCCGCCGTGAACATCAGCGACGCGCAGCGCGATGTACGAACTGTTTTCCTGGGCGGATTTGCCGGCCAGCTGGTTTCCAGCGCAGTGTGGTGCGTGTCCGCCGCTCTGGCCACTTGGCACTCGTCGCGCTCGGCGATCTACGCGCTGGTCTTCGGCGGCATGCTCATTTTTCCCGCAACCCTGCTGCTTTTGCGGACGATGGGCAGACCCGCTGGCCTGCCCAAAGGCCACCCGATGAACGCTCTAGGCATGCAAGTGGCTTTCACCGTTCCCCTCAGCCTGCCGCTCGCCGGGGCTGCCACTTTATTCCGCCACAACTGGTTCTACCCAGCGTGCATGGTCATCGTGGGTGCGCACTACATTCCCTTCATCTTCATGTACGGAATGTGGCAATTCGGCGTGCTGGCCGCAACGCTACTCGGCGCAGGACTAGCCATCGCGCTCTATTTGCCCTCCGCATCCTTCAGCCTCGGAGCCTGGTTCACCGCGCTAGTCCTCTTCCTCTTCGCATTCGTAGGACGCAGCGTCGCCCTCCGCGAACAGCGCTCCTCCCGGTAATCCAGGAGCGCTGCTTTCCGGTAGAAAGGCGCGCTAGGTACAGCGTAGAATTGGCTGCAGGACTAAACTAAAAAGTTCGGAGCGCCTATGAGCATCGCTATTCATGCCGAGCTGGAATCGCGCATTCGCCAACGGGCAGAGGCCGAAGGACTAAGCGTCGAAGCGTATTTGGAGAAACTCGTTCGTGCAGAGCAGCTGGGGACGGAAGAGTTGGAATCGCTAGCCCTCGAAGGGCTGAACTCCGGCGCGCCGAAGGAAGTAAGTCCCGCGTACTGGCAGGAGAAACATGCCCTGCTGGATCAGCGCCTGAACAAAAACGGCGGGCAATGAGCGGTAGGTACGTTGTGCGTCCCAAGGCCGACGAGGACTTGAATGAACAGGCGTATTATTTTGCAACGCAGGCGGAGCCGGAATTGGGCCACCGCTTCCTTTTAGCAGCACATGAAACGTTCACACTCTTAGCTTCTCAGCCCCAGATGGGATGGCATCCCCGGCTTGCGCATCCCGAGCTGGCGTCCGTCCGAATGTTTAAAGTATCCGGCTTCGAAAAAATGTTGGTGCTGTATCGCGCGCACGGAGATGGGGTGGATATTTTGCGCGTGGTCCACGGTTCGCGGAATTTGCTCGCGCTGACGCGTGAGTAGCATTAGCAGTTTCCTGTCAAGATCGGCGCGCGCCCTATTCCTCCCCACCCTTCCACTTCATCTGATAAATCTGCGTCACCCCGGTATCGCTGGGCGCTGCAAGATTCCCCTCCGGGGTGACCGACACGAAATTATTCACTCCATTCAATAAGGGATTCAATCCCGTAAGCTTCGCGGATAAATCCCACTTACCATCCGGTACGCTGGCCCGGTAAATACCAGTCTGCTCGTCGGTTGCGGCCTCCTCAGGCCCGCGCATCATGTAAATGCTCTTGGAATCCGGCGCCCACACGAAAAATCCCCAATCGTGGTCAAAAACCTTCAACTGTTTCCATTGCCCGCTTTTCACCGAAAAGATCGCCAGGGTCCTCGGCGGATTCTGGATTCCTGCCAGATACTGCCCGTCCGGCGACCACTGTGGCGCGTAATAGCCATCAGATCCCGGCATCGTCGAAATCTTCTTGGTCTCCAGGTCTAGAATACGAATGCGATAGTGTCCCGCGATGGGGTAATCGTTAAAGTAGATGGACTTCCCATCCGGCGACCAGCTCGGTAGCACTTCCGTAAATCCTTCGGACGTCAGCTTTTCCGGCGCGCTACCATCGACACTCACGCGGTACAGTTCATGCCAATCGGTGTACGCGATCCATTTGCTGTCCGGCGACCACGTCGGCATCTGCCCCCAACCTTCGGTGAGTTGCAATCTCTCGCTGCCGTCGAGCTTCGCGCGCCACAAACGGCCTTTCGGATAATCCGCATAAGCCATCCACTTTCGATCCGGGGAAACCACCAGCTGAGACGCGGGCAATCCTCCCAGATACGGCAAAAATCGCTGTTCCCGTGCGTCATAGAAATGCAGCGAGCCTTGCGATAGGCGCGCGACCACAAACATTCCGTTGCCATCGCGAGTCGGCGCCATCCCGGTCACTTCGGGCTGGTCCGGCGTCAAACGCACCGCCGTTGGCTTGTTCCAGAATTCGTACCAACGCGGCTCGAAATATTCGTAGAGATTATTGGAGCCGTCTTTGTAAGAGCTAAAAACAAAATGCCTTCCTCCCGGAGTCCAGATTCCTTTGAAAGTGCCGGCGTCCGCCGGCCAATGCTGCGGAAGTGGAAGTAAATGGGGATTGCTGCCGTCCACGTTCAGCTCCCAGATCTTCGTAACGTCGTCTATCAGGTTGCTTTTCGAGACCGTCACCCGAATTCTTTTGGAGTTCGGCGAAAAAACAGGATTGTCCCGCACCATCCGGTGGGTGTTCCAGATCTCCTTTACGTTTTGTCCGTCGCTGTCGCACACATAGACCGATTGCTTCTCATTGAACGCAATCAGCTTCCCATCCGGCGAATAACTTGCGCCGCGCGCCGTGATCGTTCCCAGCCGCTTCGCCGGACCTCCCAGCACCGGCATCGTCCAGATGGTTCCCCGCTGCGTTTCGTCGTTCAAATCGTTCTGCAACAGCAAAAACTCCGAGCCATCCGGCGAAATATCCAGGATGCTCATGGAGCCGATCGCGGCGCGCAGCGGTGCGGTGGCTCCGCCCTTTACTGACATTTCCACGGGGTCGTGTACGCTGACGAAATAAATCCGGGATCCGTCCGTGAAGATCGACTGACTTTTGGGTTCACTCGAAAAGGTCAGTTGCTGCAAAGTCAGCGGGCCCGAAACGGGGGTGGGTCTGTTAAACGCGACCGCCAGCCCAACCAGCAGCGCGACCGCCAGCGCGGCCCCAATCCAGATCCACTTCCTCGACTCTTCTTGCTTCGCCGGCTCTGCCCGCAACCCGCTCTGCGATCGTTCCGTTTCTTTCTTCATCAGCCGGCGCAAATCCACCATCAATTCATGCGCCGCCTGGTAACGGTCCTCGCGATCCTTCTCCAGAGTCTTCCCTATGATTCGTTGGAGTTCTTCGGGTATCTGGGGATTTACTTCACGAATGGGCTGCGGCTCTTTGTGCAGAATCTCCCCCACGATCGTTGCGGGAGAATCTCCTGGGAAAGCCCGCTTCCCCGTGGCCATTTCATAGAGCACAATTCCAAATGAAAAAATGTCGCTCCGCGCGTCGACGTCCTTGTCCTGCGCCTGTTCCGGCGACATGTACGCTACGGTCCCGACGATAGCGCCGCGTTCCGTGATCGAAGCCGAAACCGTTGGGGACTCGCCGATGGGGGTGCTATCCAGAATTACCCGTTTTGCCAAGCCGAAATCCGCAAGCTTCACTTCACCCCGGCTGGTCACAAAAATGTTGGATGGCTTGATATCCCGGTGGACGATCCCGTGCTTGTGCGCAATCTCCAGCGCCGTGGCGATCTGCATCGCATCGTCCAGCAACCGCTCCAGCGACAGAGGGCGCGATCCGATCTCCTGCTTCAGCGTCTGCCCTTCGAGCAGCTCCATCGCGATGAACGTCTGGCCGTCCTGCTCGCCGATGTCATAGACCGTACAGATGTTGTGGTGATTTAAACTGGATGCCGCCTGCGCCTCGCGTTGAAAACGCGCCTGCGCATGTGCGTCCCGCTGTGCTTCCGGTGTGAGAAACTTGAGGGCCACGAAACGACCCAGCCGACTGTCCTCGGCCTTATACACCACCCCATTTCCCCCGACTCCAAGCTTTTCGACAATGCGGTATCGCGATGCTGTCGTCGGGTCGTTGGGTGGCGTCCGTGGATCCTCCATTCTTGGCGTATCTTAGGAGTGTTTGTCCAGGCAAGTCAATCAAGAGGATTTGGAGTTTGGCTCCTCGAGCCCAGTCGTGTCGGCCTGTCGTGTTGAACGAAATCTAGTGTTGAGCCAGCAAAGTTTTCCAGCGAACCCAGGAATCGTCGCGCGCCTTTTTGTTGGCCGCCGACGCATCTGGCGCTTCACCTGCCCGCATAAAACCGTGCCCCGCCCCTTCATAAGTGACCGGCTCGAAAATTTTCCCGGCGGCTTTCATATTTGTAATGGCGTCCGGAATCATCGCGCCGATGCGCGCGTCATTCCCGGCGAAAAATCCGTAGACCGGGGCTTTGATGTTGCCTATCGCCGATTTGTCCGGCGGCGGCCCGTAAAAAACGAAAGCGGCAGAAAGATCAGCCCGATTGGTCGCGAAGCGAAAAGATTGTCCGCCGCCCCAGCAGAAGCCGGAGACATAAAGTTTCCCATTCGACGCTGGGAGTTTATTAGCGTAGTCGGCCGCCGCGTTAAGGTCGGCGGTCACTTGATCGGGATTTAGTTTGCTGACGGCTTCGGTCACCCCAGTCGGAAAATCTTTGGTCCGCCCCCCGTTGGGCGCCATGCCGCTTAGTAGGTCCGGCGCCACCGCGATGTACCCGGCCGCCGCGACTTCATCCGCCAATTCCTGCGCCCAATCACTCAATCCGAAAATTTCGTGAATGACGATAACCACCGGACGCTTCTCTTTCGATTCCGGATACACAATCAGCGTTTGCACTTCGCGCCCATCATGTTTGATCGCGACCCACTCGCTATGCCGCGGAGATTTGTCGATGCGTTCGCGAGCCCACGGTTGCGACCATTCCTGCGCGGAGAGAGTTTGCGCGGCGAACGAAATGGCGAACGAAATGGCGATAGCGATGCCCAGCACTGCAAACAAAATTCCTGCTCGTGCGAATAGTGTTCCTGCGAATCGCTTCATGGGTTTGGCGGCTCCTTGAACAAGTTAGATGGTAGTTGCCGCAAAGGGAGTGCCGCAAGGATTTTTGTTTTGGGTTTGGGATTCGTCACGCCTTTCGATTCGATGAGAAGCGAGAGGCGGTGCTGCCCTTCCGAAGCCGGACAACTGAAGTTTCCGGAACTACAGTTTCTCGACTACCAGCTGCGCGAACAAAGTAATGGCCGGGGTAACGGCTTGCGCAAAAGTTTACCGTTTTTGATACCCGCTACGGGATTTTTGGATGCGTCAGCGGGTTTTTCCTGCGGGGTACTGAAAGTAATGGAACAAAATTGTAGCGGCGAGGTATTGAATATCGCTTGACAGTGTTGAGAATTCTGCGATATGACCCGTGCAAGACGGAGCGCATTTTCCCAGAAGTGCGCGAAGCTCGAAAGTCTGCGGAGACAGTTGCGGTGGACCGGTTGGCTGTTCCCAAGCTGGTAACGCTACCAACTGACTGATCTCCGAAGGCTGAGGTTCCCTCTTAAGGAGTCCACTAAATGTTTGGAAAATCGATTTTCTGTGTGGGTGCGTTGCTGCTGCTGTGCATTGCGCTGCCGGTGCATGCGGATACGGTGAACGTAGTCGGCGCGGGTGCGTTACCAGGCACTGCCGCCGATTTGACGGGAATTAACGTAACCGAGATTACGGGAAGCATTCCGGATACCACGGACCCGCTGCTGAGCGTGGAAATGTTCAAGCTGAACATTTCGGATTATCTGGATTTTTCTGCGATTTCAAATGGCCTGCCGTTTGGAATTACGGATACGGAGCTGTTTTTGTTCGATTCCACGGGCGCGGGCGTTTACGGCAACGATGATCAGGGAGGGAGCGACCCCGTCGCGTACACACTGGCGTGCTTGCCGTCGGCGGACGGCAGTAATCCTTGCCCATCCACGCGGCCGTCAGGCGTAGGCCCGACGTCCGATGGGATCTACTATCTGGCGATCACCAGTTCGGCGAATGGGCCGCTCGATGGGGACTTCAATGAGATCTTCAATATTTTAGATTCGACGGACGTGGTGGGACCAAGCTCGAGTGTCCCCATCGCGAATTGGGACGGGAACGCATTCACATCGCCCGATACGGATCTAGTGAACTTTGACATTACGGTAACCGGAGTTTCAAAAACCCCGGAGCCTGGAGTGTTGGCGCTGTTGGCCATCGGATTGTTGTGCATTGCGTTGCGGAAAAAGCAGTTGATGATCTGTGACAACTCCCAGTCGCAGATAAATTCGTAAATTCCTAAAAATATTTTTGTGGAGACGCGGCTTGCTGCGTCTCTGCTCAGGCCAAACGGAATCAGAAACGGGTCATAGGGCCGCGCCGAGGCAATGGCGCAGTTGGATACCCGCGACTTTTTTGTGCTCCACAGGTCCAGGTAGGTGCAGGTGAAAAAGCTTCACGAGGGGTGTTTGATGAAACGGATAGCGTGCGGAGTTTTTTATTTGATGTTGGCGGGGCAGATCGCGAATGCGCAACAAGGTTCAAACCTAACGCCTTTGACGAATGTGCAGGCCCTCACACCCAGCGGACCGATTCCAGGAGCGAAGCCGGCAAATACCGGCGGCGCGGTGAAAGGAATCGTGCAGGTGGCGGTGAAACTGCAGGATCCACCGCTGGTGGTGGCGGTCGGAGCGAACGCGAAACAGCTGGGCATCGCCATGTCTGACACCCAGCAGCGCGCGTATCTGGCGGCGCTGAAGCAGAAGCAGGACGCGGTGATGTCGCAGATTGCAGGGATGGGCGGCACGGAACTGGGCCGGGTCAGCAAGGGGCATAACGCGCTGATCGTTTCGATTGATTCGAGCCATATCGCGGACATCCATGGAGTGGAAGGCGTGATAGCAGTGCGTCCCGTAGCAGATTTTAAGTTGACCGCGACAGGGGATCCGACGCTGGCGCTGACGAATGCATACATCGGCGCCGCTGCGGTGCAAAGCGGCGGAGTTACGGGCGCGGGCGTACGGGTAGCGATGCTGGATACTGGTATCGACTACACCCACTACAACCTGGGCGGCTCGGGAAATGTGTCCGATTACAATCTTGCGAAAGCGGCCGCGGCGACGACGCCACCTCCTTCCCTGTTCCCAACAAGCAAAGTGATCGGTGGCTTCGATTTCACGGGCGAAGTGTGGCCAAACGGTCCGCTGGCGCCGGACCCGAATCCGATCGATCTCAATGGGCACGGTTCGCTCACGGCGGACTCGCTGGGTGGAGCGAGCCTCGACGGAATGCACAAAGGCGTGGCGCCGGGAACGCAACTTTACGCGGTGAAAGTTTGCAGTTCGGTGTCCTCCAGCTGCAGCGGCGTGGCGATTCTCGAAGGCATCGATTTTGCGCTGGACCCGAACAACACCGGAACGCTGGATGACGCGGTGGACTTAATCAGTATGTCTATCGGCGGAAACTTCGGACAGCGCGAGGATGACGAAAGCGAAGCGTTTACGGATGTGGTGAATTTTGGAGTGTTCAGCGTAATCTCCGCAGGAAATTCCGGCGATATCCCGTATATCGTCGGGAATCCAGCAGCGACGCCGGAAGTCTTGGCGGTGGCAGCAACGTCTGCGGTGAATGCGTTTGGAATTCCATTGGTGGTGAACGCTCCGCCATCGATTGCGGGATCATATGCGAATACGGCGACGGTGGATTGGGCGCCGATAAACGGAACGGTGACGGCAGACATAGTGTATGTGGGGCGAGCGTGCCCGGCGGCGGGGTCTACTCCCGCCGATCCATTGCTGGCGAATCCCAGCGGAAAGATTGCTCTGGTGGATCGCGGGAATTGTGCGGTCAGCCTGAAGGTGGATAACGTGGCGAATAGCGGCGCGGTGGGAGTTCTGGTGGGATTGGTGGCGCCCGGCGACGCGGTTTCTTTCAGTAACGGCGGCGGGACTAACTTCGTGCCCACCCTGGTGATTACGCAGCCGAATGCTAATGTCATCAAGAATGCACTCATGATGACAACGGTGAACGGCACGATCAGCGCGAGCAACGCAATTTCGCTGGCGTCAAACGTAGCGAGCTTTTCTTCGCGGGGCCCAAACTACAGCTACAACATGCTGAAACCGGATATCAGCGCTCCGGGAACGGTTAACGGTGCGGCAGTGGGGACCGGTACAGGACAGGTTACGGAAAGCGGGACGTCGTTCTCTTGTCCGCTGACCGGCGGAAGCGCTGCGCTGCTGCTTTCCAAGAACCATTCGCTGGGACCGCTGGACATCAAAGCAATTTTGATGGAGACCTCGGAAACTAGCGTTTTCGAAAACGCGGCAACGATGCCGGGTGTTCTGGCGCCGTTGAGCCGCATGGGAGCAGGAGAAGTTCGCGCTGACCGGGCGGCGGCTGGAACGACGGCAATATGGGATTCCAGTGCACCGCTGGCAGTGAGCATTTCCTTTGGAACCTACCGGCTGAATACACCGCAAACCTTCAAAAAGAAGATTGTGGTGAAGAATTACAGTGCGACGGCGCGGACGTACGCGATAGCTAACTCCTATCGCGATGCGCCGAACACCACAGGCGTAACGCTGGCGGTACCGGGGAGCATCTCAGTGCCGGCAAACGGCACGGCAAGCTTCACGATGAGCCTGAGCGTTGCGCCGGCGTCGCTGCCGGTTTGGACGCTGAACGGCGGCACGCAAGGAAGCAACGGCGAACTGCTCAATACCGTGGAGTACGCGGGTTATCTGACGCTGACCAGCGGAAGCGAGCAGGCTCACATTCCGTGGCACATTCTGCCGCACAAAGCGGCGAACGTGATGCCGGGGACCAGCACAATCGCGCTCAGCGGGAACCCGTTTCTCACGAGCGTGACCAATACCAGCGGAGCGGTCGGCGGGGCGGTGAGCATATTCTCGTTGACTGGAACTGGCACACAGTTCCCCGCTTCTGTTCTTCCGGCACCGGGAGCTGACTACGCGGTGATCAATCTACAGTCGGTGGGCCTGCGACTGGTGTGTCTCACCAGCTCGTGCTCGAGCGCAGGAACCTTCGGGGTGCAATTTGCAATTACGACGTTTGGGCAACGTTCACATCCAGACGTTCCGGCAGAGTTTGATGTGCTGCTGGACGTGAACAACGACGGAACCCCCGATCTCGATGTTTTTAACGCGGATATCGGCCTGGAAACCACCGGCACGACCAGTGGACAGAACGGCGTGTTTATCGCGGATCTGGCTGCCGGCACCGCATCGGGACCGTATTTCTATTCGATCGCGGATCTGGACTCGGCCAACATGATCTTCACCGTGCCGCTGAGCGCGTTGGTGTCATCGACCGGGCCGGCGCTGGGGATATCGACACCGTTCACATTCTCGGTGTTGGCGTTTGATAACTACTACACCGGGAACCTTACCGATGAAATTGGACCGATGCAGTACGAGCTGGATATGCCGCAATTCTATCCAGCTTTCTCAGACTTCACCGCCGCGCCGAACGCGGCTACACCGAATGTCATTTTTCCGAACAACGCCGCTACCCCGTACCTTACGGGTCCGTACAATGGAAACTCTCCGTCACAAACGGGGTTATTGCTGATGTATACGGACGGGAAAAACGCGCGGGAGAGCGACCGAGTTACGGTGACGCCGTAGGCGTTTCGTCCACGGGTCTAACAACAAATCTGCTAGCGGTTACCAGCCGCTGTGGCTTCTTCGTGCCGCGGCGGCTGTTTTTTTGCGCGTGCCATCGCCCGAGTTGGGCTGAGATTTTCTGGCGGCCAAATTTTCGCACAGCGACAGTTCTGGCGACGCGGGCGGCGTGGTGCGCGGCTAAAGCCGGCACCTACAACGGCGTTGGCTCTCGTTCGCGCTCAGATAAGCGTCGCAGCGGAACGCGGGCGCTACAGTAGGGATTCGTATTGGGCCTCGGTTAGGGGGACTACGGAGAGGCGGCCGATGCGGACTAATGGTGAGGTGGCGAAGAGTTTTTTGGATTTGATTTCGGCTAGCGTGACCGGTTTGGATAGCGGCTTGCCGGCTTTGATGTTTACCGCCGGAGTTTTGGGATTGGAGGCGTCGACGCTGATTACGGTGGCGGTGCCTACTGCGGATTTGGTGTCACCTGTGTGGTAGATGATTAATTTTGTGCCGGGGGTCATTTCGCGGAGATTTTTTACGGCGGTGGGGTTGGTGACGCCGTCCCAGAGAGTTTCTTTGTCGCGTTGGAGATCGGCGAAGGAGTAGACGGTGGGTTCGGTTTTTAGCAGGTAGGGCATTTGGTTGGCCTCTGGGGAAATATGGCATAGGGGTGGGGGAAATTCAAAATTGTCGAGCGGAAAATTCGCATGGGGATGCGTGGGAGATCAGGATACGTGGGAGATCAGAACGCGGGGGAGATCGGGATGTCGCGGGACATTCGGCGATGCGGGCGGCGAGGTGCGCGGCTGAAGCCGGCACTTACAAAGGCGGTCGCCACAACAGCCGACGGAGAGTATTCGGAGCGCGAAACAAAAGGTGCCAATCGGGAGATTGGCGTTCCCGGGGGAGAGCGCTACAAAACTAGGGCCAGGGCGAAGCCATCGTGGCCTTTGGCGTCAATGGTTTGCAGGGCGGTGGCGCTTACGCGGGGATCGCTGGCTAGATCGCTGAGGAACTGGCGGATGCCGCGGATGTCTGGGTCATCGCTTTGGGCGTTTACGACCGCGCCGTCGCGGACTACGTTGTCGACGATGATCACGCTTCCGGGGTGGGAGAGTTTCATGGCCCACTGGAAATAGTGGGGGTTATTTTTTTTATCCGCGTCGATGAAGATCAGGTCGAAGGGCGGAAGATTTCGCGCTGCGAGTTTGGGGAGACTGTCGAGAGCGGCGCCTACCATGATTTCGATCTGGCTTGCGAGGTTAGCGTGCTGGAAATTTTTGCGCGCTACTTCGGCGTGTTTGGGATCGTACTCGAGGGTGACTAATTTTCCGGTGGGCGGTAAGGCGCGGGCCAGCCAGATGGTGCTGTAGCCGCCCAGTGTGCCGATTTCCAGGATTCGCGTGGCGCGGATGGCGCGGGCTTGTAGATGCAGGAATTTGCCGAGCGTAGGAGTTACGTTTATTGCCGGGAGGCCCGCGTCGGCGTGGGATTTTAGTGCGGCGTCCATGATGGGATCCGATGCGATTAGGGTTTGGGTGAGGTAGGTGTCAACGGCGGTGTACAGGTCTTCGGACATTTTCTATTGCGCTCCGATCCAGCTGAGTTAGGAATTTGTTGTCGTCGTATTGTAGTGCTTGTTTATGGTTACAAAAATTCGATGCCAAGAAAAAGCGCCGGGACTAAAGCCCGGCCGCTACAAATTCAAAAACAGATTCAAAAGAAAATTCAAAGACCGATTCAAAAGCAAAGGCGACCGCCTCAAAGAGCGAGGCGGTCACTACAGATTCAAAAGCACATTCAAACGCAAATGCAAGCGGCGACTGGGGGATCTTGCCAAGATGAGGCGCCCCGACCAGGTCGGGGCGCCTCACAAAGGCTGAGTTAACAGACTGCTGTGGCGGAGCGCGATGTTGAGGGCGCCGGGCTTAGTTGGGAGATACGGTAGATTTGTTTGAGGATCTCTATGCCGCTGATGAAGAAGCTGAAGAGAATGCTGTAGTGGGTGCACAGATTGACCAGGTGGAAGAGTGGCGCGTATTGGGCGGCGTTAGGAACATCGGGGTTGACGAGGAGCATGTCGCCGGCGCGGAAGAGGCCGACGCTTACGAGTACACCGAGCAAACTAAGAGCGACGCGAACGATCAGGCGATTGCGCGTCCAACGTGGGAAGGCGAAGTTCAAGCCCTGCTGGGCGATGCTGAGCAGGACCATCAGGATGATCGGCAAATAAAAAACCTGCCAAGCAGGCGAGAATTGCCAGGCCGTGGAATTATTTGGGACCAGGTAAGACGCGAAGGGCCCTACGAACATGTACGCCACAGCGTGGGCGGCTCCGGGGACACGAAGCAGACAGATTACGAAGAGCGCGCTGAAGAACATTTCGAAAATGGTGGAGGCCCGAGAAATTTTCAGCTTGTCGCGGACAGGCGGCAGGTCGCGGGGATTCCAACGGTCCAGGATGTGATATTTCTTTTGCGCTTGTTCGATGGCCGCAAAAACTGCGGTGACGATTAGGAATTGCATTACGGCCGGAAACAGCAGCGTGGAGTACGGGACTTTGCCCTCAACCAAGACGTGCACGAGCGGAGCAATCAGCATGGTGAGAGCTAGGTTGAGGGTCAGGATTCTGATGTAGAGCGGAAAGACCAACGGTCCAATGATTACGCGCCCGAAGGTGAAGGTGCGTTGGTCCTGGCGGTAGCGGCTGGCGACCAGGGTGGGGCTTCCCTGCTTCTGGAGGATGGCGGTTTGCTCATCCTCGGTGAGCGGGCGGCCGAGTTCAGCTTCGCGGTCATCCATTTCGCTGAGGATGTTGGCTCGCAGTTCTTTCAAAATATCGTCTTGCTGCGATCTGGGGAGCATGGGTTTTACGGCATTGAGATAACGATCTACGAGTTGCATGTCAGGACTCCTTCAAAATGCGGTCGAGAGAGTTGTTAATGCGGCGCCATTCGTCGAGAAGCAAATCGAGGACTTGAGCGCCGCTGGGGGAAAGTCGATAGAAGCGTTTGTTGCGCTTGTTTTCTTCGCGCCACTCGCTGAGCAGCAGGCCTTGGGATTCCAGGCGGCGGAGTAAAGGATAGAGGGTGCTTTCGTCGATGATCAGGCCGTCGTCGGAGAGGGACTTCCTCAAGGTGTAGCCGTATTGCTCGGATTTGAGCTGGGCTAGAACGGCGACAACCAGGCACCCGCGGCGGAGTTCTAGGCGGAGAGCGTCGTAAAGTTCGCTGGCTGGAGCCGGGGTCGAGTTGAGGGTGGTTGCCATAGCGTGTGCGATATACGGTGTGTCATGCACACTGTATGATACATAGTAATGTCTGTCAAGAGAAAAATACAGGTTGGGCGAAAAAAAATGCTGGGGCGTTTCAGAGGTTGGGTAAGAGGGAGAGATTCGCCAGTTCCAGCAGTTTGGTGTCGGAAGTGACCAAGGTCAGGCCCTGAACGCGGGCGGTGGCGACGATGAAACGGTCGCCTGGATCTTTATGCGGCAGCTGGGTATAGCGGAGTTCGTGGGCCACCGCAAAGGTGAAAGGGGCTTCTTGGATTTGCAGATCGTCAAAGGAGCCGTTTACCCATTCCGCGAAATCCGCGGCGATGTTGATCTTCTTTTTCTCGACCAGCAACACCAATTCCCAGACGCTGATGGGAGAGAGAAACAACTCGTTGTGGGGCGAAGCTAGCTGCTGCTGGATTGCGGAAGATAGCTTCCAAGGCTCTAATTCGTTCCAAATCCAGATGTGAGTGTCGAGAAGGAGCTTCATTTTGTACGCCTCCTAAGCTCGCCCGTGGACTGCACCTGAAACAGTGACAGCATCTGAAAGAAGACCCGAACTGCCTTTTCGGGCAGCTCGGAGTAGTGACAATTTCAAGCTCCTGGATTCGAGTTCCAATCGTTTTCATCGCTGATCGGGCCGACTATATCGCCGAGTATTTCGCCGGAACCGACGCGCGCACCGAAGCGGCGTGGCACACGCTGCGATGCCGGAGGATAGATTTCGGCGATGGGTTGGCCGAAGCGGGTGACGAGGACGGGCTTGCCGGTTTTGAGAACCTGCTCAAGCACCGCCAGGCACGTGGCTTTGAATTTGGAGATGGCTATGTCGTCCATGGGATTCACCTGAAGGTAGTTTAGACTATAGTCTGACCATAGTCAATGGTAGTTTGACATTTCAGATCTCGTCGCTGGAATCAGCTCAGACACCTCTCTAATTGCTTTATTTCGTTGGTTTTGACGGATCCAAGGGTGGCGTTGCTGGAGCCGGATCGCCTTTTACGTAGTGGCCGTACCAGGCGAGGTAGCGGCGAAGGCGGTCTTGGATGTGGCTGGGGCTGGTAAATTCGTGATATTCGCCGGGGTAAACGACCAGCTCGGTAATGCGGCCGAGGCTTTTCAGGGCTTGGTACATCTGTTCGCCGCCGAGGATGGGGACGTTGGAATCGATTTCGCCGCCCATAAATAAGGTTGGGGTGGTGATGTTCTTAACTTTGTAGAAGGGGCTGAGCTTGTCCCAGAGGGCCGCGTTTTCCCAGGGGCGACCCAGTTCCGTTTCGTAGTCGAGTTGATATTGATCGTGGCCGTAGTTACTGATGTTGAGGGCTTCACCAGCGCCGCTGATGGCGGCTTTGAAACGCTGGGTTTGACCGATGATGAAATCGGTGGAGATGCCGCCGTAGGACCAGCCGCCGACGCCTAGTTTTTCTGGATCGGCAATTCCCTGCTCGATAGCCCAATCGACGAAGGCGAGATCGTCTTGGAAATCCTTGTTGCCCCAATCGGCGTAGATGGCTTTGGCATGTTTTTCCCCGTAACCGGAAGAGCCGCGCGGATTCGGCAACAAGACTGCGTAACCATTGGCGGCGAAGAGTTGCTCGTCAAAATTAAATTCCGAATACCAGGCCCAGACTGGTCCGCCGTGGGGCCGCAGCAGCGTGGGCACGCGTTTGCCGGGGGCGTAATCGAGTGGCTTGTAGAGAAAGCCGGAGACTGGGGTGCCGTCTTTGCTTTTGTAATGGACGTACTCGACCGGGGCCAGACGGAGTTGCGCGAGGATCGCGTCATTGACGTGGGTTACGCGTGCAGGCTCCGCCGTTGATTGCGCGGGCAGGAAATAAATCTCATTGGGACGATCGATTTTGGAGATCTCGGCGGCGATTTCTCCGGACCTGGCGAGGAAATAGTCGTAGACCATCAGGCGGCCGCCGATGGGCCGGGTGATTTCTCCGCCGGCCACCGGGATGCGGCAAAGATTCTGGGTGCCGTCATCGTCAGCGATGAAGTAGATGAAGCTTCCGTCTACGGAGAAGCGCGGGACGGTGACGTTGCGGTCGAAAGATTGGGTGAGAACTTTTACGGGGCCGCCGGTAGACGGCGCGATGGCCAGGTGCCTGGTGCCGTACTCCATCATCTTGGGATCGAGTTGGGTGGTGAAGGCGATCAGTTTGCCGTCCGGCGACCAGCTGGGAGAGTGATCTTCCCCCAGGCTGGAAGAAATTTTGGTGAGGTGCGCGCCTTTGTCGGCGTTGCCGGCGGAGACCACCCAGATATCTTCGTTGTAGTTGGCATCGGGATCGGGCGTGGAGCGATTGCTGCTGAAAGCGATTTGTTGGCCATCGGGCGACCATGCTGGCGCGGAGTCGTCGTAATCGCCGCTGGTGATTTGGGTAACAGATTTGGAAGCTAAATCGAAGATGTAAATGTGAGTGCGGCGGCGATCAAGATAGCCGTGAACGTCTTGCTTGAATTGCAGACGATCGATAACCCAGGGTTTGTCGGCTTTTTTCTTTTTGTCTTTGTCGCTCTTGTCGTCGGAAGCGTTGGCGCCAGAGTCCGCGTCGTCTTTGTCTGCCGCTTTATCCTTCGCATCTTCCAGTTCTTCCGGGGTGGGATCGCGGAGGAGCAGGGCCAGGCGGCGGCCGTCCGGAGACCAGTAAAATTCCTCGACATCCTGAGCGGTGTCCGTGAGTTTTTCGGCTTCGCCGCCGAGGCGATTCAGGAGCCAGATTTGCGTTTTTTCGTCATTGCGCCCGGAGAGGAACGCGATGTATTTGCCGTCCGGGCTCCAGCGCGGATGGGTTGAGGAAGCGTCCTCGGAGGTGAGCGGGATGGGCTCGGCTGGCGCCGTGCTGGAGGCGGGGATCGGCAGCATCCAGATGCGCTCCTTGTTGGAGTCGTCTTTCAACTTGGGAGTGGTGACGGTATAGGCCAGCCATTTAGCGTCGGGGCTTAGTTGCGGATCGTGGACTTCGCGGATTTTTAGGGCGTCCTCGACGGTGATGGGCCGGGGACTGGGCGACTGGGCGAAGAGGGCGGCCGGGAGAAAGGTGAGCGAGGCGAACAGGACGAGGCGTGTTGCGATTTTCATTTACCGAGGCTCCAAGAACGAATATGAGTGCAAAGAGAAAAAACGGAGTTTAGCACAGGGTGGGGAGCGGGTCGTACGAGCGGGCAGTTGCGAGCGCGTGGTGACGACAAAAGAGTTCGAATCCATCGGATGCCGACTCGCTGGACGGCGAGTTGTTGAACCACTCAGGCGGACAATCAAGACGGCTACCAGCCGCAGCGGCGTGGGCTGGTCACGAACTGCCGGAACAAGTTTTTTGGAAGCGGATAACGAGCCGTACTTGAGTACGGGTACTCGCGCGAAAAAAATTATCGTGGCGATGCATTATTTTCTTGCGTGCAGGTGTAGAACTTGTATTCTTCAAATGCGAATTCGTTTTGCAAATAAAAACGAACGTCGCTTAAGGGGGACGAGAGTAAAAATTGAGCACGTTATCACTGCCCGCCCAGCTGCCTTCCCGAACAATTTCCAGCACAAAAACTAGAGCCGCAAAAATGACTCTGTGGCCGCTTGTGGCCGCGACGTTTTTCATGGTCTCCGGCGGCACGTATGGCACGGAAGAAGTTGTCTCCGGCGCCGGATACGGGCACGGCATTCTGGCGCTGATTTTTCTGCCAGTGCTGTGGTGCCTGCCGACGGCGTTCATGATTGGCGAGCTTTCGAGCGCGCTGCCTTCCGAAGGCGGATATTACGCGTGGGTGCGCCGCGGGCTGGGAAATTTTTGGGGATTTCAGGAAGCGTGGCTCTCGCTGGCCGCCAGTATTTTTGACATGGCGATTTATCCCACGCTGTTCGTCATTTATTTGAAGCAGTTCGCGCCCTGGTTTGCGGTGGGCAATCGCGGAGCGTTCGCGGCATTGTTTGTGGTGGTCACTTGCGCGGTGCTGAATCTGGCGGGCGTGCGGGTGGTGGGAATCACTTCGTTGTGGCTGTTCTTTTTGCTGTCGGCGCCGTTCGGCTTGGTGGTGGCACTTGGCTCCCTTCCGAATCGGCATGTTTGCCGATACGCACGTGGTTGCAAGCACTTCGGCCGGTCCAGAACTTGGGTTGGTGGGCGCGGTGCTGGTGGCCATGTGGAATTACATGGGCTGGGACAATGCTTCGACCATCGCGCAGGAAGTAGAAAAACCGCAGCGCACGTATCCCAAGGCGATGATCGCGGCGGTAATTTTGGTTTCGCTGACGTACATCGTGCCTTTCCTGGCGGTGTATTTTGCCGGGGTGCCGGCGAGCGCGTTTAATGGCGAAGGTTCGTGGGCCGCAGTGGCTGGAAAACTCGGCGGGACCATATACGGATTCGAATGGCTGCGCTTTGTGATTGTGGTTGGCGGGATGATGAGCGCGTTTGGCATGTTCAACGCGCTGGTGATGAGTTATTCGCGTTTGCCGCTCGCTATGGCGAACGATGGAATGTTGCCGAAGATTTTTGCCAAGGTCAGCAAGCGGACGAATGCGCCGTGGGTGGCGATCTTGGTGTGCGCGGCGTGCTGGATTCCCTGCCTGCTGCTGGGATTTCAACGGCTGATCACGCTGGACATCATGCTGTATGGCGCGGCGCTGATGCTGGAATTTGTGACCTTGGTGGCGTTGCGGATCCGCGAGCCGGAATTGAAGCGCGATTTTAAGGTGCCGGGCGGAATGGCTGGCGCGGTGATGCTGGGGATTTGTCCGCTGGCGCTGTTGAGTCTCTCGATGGTGGAGAGCGATGCGCAGACCGTGCTGGGGATGAATGGCCTGGTGTTTGGCGCGCTGATTATTGCAATTGGCGTGGTGCTCTACGTGGTGACTCGGGGTCTGCGGGCGCGAGCGATGGCGGCTGTTGCGAATGGATACGACCAGACGGGTCCGGCGGGCGAGCTGCGCAGTTCGGCTGGGGCTACGGATTAGCCGCGGTTAGGTTTTATTCCCAGTTGTGTCTCCAAAACAATTTCAAAAACTACAAAGTGAGCTGACGATCTCTTTCGTCCGGGCAAGCTGGGGCGCAGCATGCTGCGCCCCTACAAAGGCTTTCACGCGGTAGAATTGTGGCGTGACGGTTCCTGCTGAATTCGATCGATTAAAAGTGGTGCTGGTGAACGCGCGAAATCCGCTGAATATTGGGGCGGCCGCGCGAGCTATGAGTAACTTTGGTTTTTTGCGTCTGCGGGTGGTGAATCCGTATGACGCGGGGTTTCGCGAGGCGCGGTCGGCGGTGGGAGCGTCCGGAGTGCTGGCCGACGCGCAGGAGTTTTCCACGGTCGCGGAGGCGGTGGCGGATTGTACTTTGGTGATTGGCACTACCGCGGTGGGCGAACGCGAATTGCATCATCGGGTGCGGCCGCTGGCGGAGAGCGCGAAATTAATGCGCAAACGGATGCGCGCCAGCGACGTGGCGCTGCTGTTTGGCTCCGAGCGCGTGGGGCTTTCGAATGAGGAATTGAGCCATTGCCACTGGCTGCTGCGCATTCCTACGCGAGTGGAACACCGCTCGATGAATTTGGGGCAGGCTGTGGCGATTTGCATGTACGAGCTGGGGCGATTGAGAGGAGAACGCGACGCCGGAGCGCGCGGACTGAAGTAGCCAACGCAGGAATGGGACGTCCCGCGGACGGCAAGAGTTCCGAATCGCGTGAAGCGGAGGAACGATCGCGGAACGTTGCCAAGCAACGGGCACAGAAGAAGCCGGCCAGCGCTGGAGATGTGGAACGCATTACCGCGACGCTCATGGAGGCATTGCACAGTTGTGGATACCTGCATGCCAAGTCTGGAAAAATTCCGGGAGAAAAGGTGCGGAGGCTGTTGCGGCGGCATAACTTGACGGCCAATGACGCGGATTTGTGGCAGAGCATGCTGGGGCAGATCGTCTGGAAATTGCGGCGGGGCCAAGAGTAACGCACGAGATTGAAAACAAAGGAAAAGAGGCGATCAGGCGACAAAGGAGTTCTCTGGTCGCCTTTTCTTTATTGGGTCACTCGCTTAGCTTCCAGCGTCAAAGGGGCCCGACTGACTAAAGCACCAACCGCGCCAGGCAGACAAGACCCGAGCTGACCCCGTTATTTCATCCCACATGTTTGCCGCTGGCCCGCTCGCCGAGAGCGTTGGCGTAGACGGTTATTGCGCAAGTAAGCACAGCGACTTCCCATACAAATTGCTTAGTCCGAACCCCGACCGTATTCTGAGGCTGGAACGACAAGTCCTAGTAGTACTGGATAGGTACTGTGAGTTAGGCCTGGGTTGCCCGGACGCCAAATTAACAGGAAATGCAAGGAGACAACACGGTCATGAAAGCAGCCCAAAAGTCTTTGCTTCTGGTTTGTATAACCGCGATTTTGTTCGCATTCAGCGGTTGCAGCGGAGTGCCCGCAGGGGCCGGAAGCTCCACCGCAGGCGGACCCTACACGGTCAGTGTGACTGTCTCGGGGCTTTCTGGCACCGGGCTAATTTTGCAGGACAACGCCAAGGACAATCTCGCGATCAATGCAAACGGCACCTTTACGTTTGCGAGCGTCATCGTCAGCGGCGGTTTATATGCGGTAAGCGTGCAAACGCAACCCAGCAGTCCGACCCAGACATGCGCAGTGTCCGGATCTGCCAGCGGGACGGCCACGGCTAACGTAGGCCCGATTGCCATCTCGTGCGTCACAAACCCAGTTACGGCAACCATTGGCGGCACGGTTTCCAACCTGGTCGCAAACTCCAGCGTGATCTTGCAAAATAACGCCGGCGATAGCTTGACCATTACGGCGAACGGGCCGTTCACCTTTAAGACGCCGGTTACGGGTGCGGATGTTTACGCCGTAACGGTTGTCACCCAACCGGTCAGCCCCAACCAGATTTGCACCGTGACGAGTGGAAGTGGAGTAGCCACGGCAAACGTGGCCAACGTGGGGGTGAACTGCGTTCTGAGCTATTCGATCGGTGGCACGGTAACTGGAGTCGCGGGCACCGGCTTGATTCTGCAAAATGGCAGCGATTCCGAACAGCTGCCCATCAGCCCGGCAAGCGGGAACCAGGCCTTCACGTTCACGAACCTCGTTCCTACCGGCACGGCCTACACGGTGACAATCTTCGCGGAGCCCACGAGTCCGACCCAGGCTTGCGTGGTAACCACGGGGACGGGTAGCGGCACAGCGACTGCGAACGTCACCAATGTCGCGATTGTCTGCCCGGCAGTAACGTTTAGCGTTGGCGGAACGGTTGTTGGCCTCGCCGGCGTCCCAACGAATAATGGTCCACTCACGGACAACAGCTTTGTCTTACAGAATAACTTGGGCAATACCCTGATTGCCACGGAGAACGGACCGTTCACCTTTGCTACGCAGGAAGCCCTTAACGACCAATTTGAGATCTCAGTCTTTCACGCAGCCAGCACTCAATCCGAAGGCTGCACGTTGTGGAACTACAAGGGCGTGGTAACGGCGAACATCAACAGCATCATCGTCGACTGCGCGCATGACGATTGGACCTGGATCGACGGCACGAAAACGGCGGGGACGATTACGACACCACAGTATGGTTCGTTCCCAACCAGCGCACCAACGACGATACCGAACCCGTACAGCAATACTCCTGGAGCGCGATACGCTGCGGCCGGATGGACGGACAAATTTGGAAACCTTTGGCTGTTTGGCGGCGACGGATGGGAATTGACGGGGAACCCAGCACCGGACACGCTAAATGCGCCCATGAATGACCTGTGGGTCTGCGTCAAGTCTTTCGACTATTGCCAGTGGCAGTTGGTAGGCGGCTATGGCGCTGGCGGCGCACAGATTATTGCTAATGCGCAAACGGAAGCGCAGCCCGGCGTATACACAACCAATGGCGTTCCTTCCGCACGGTTGGGAGCGGCCACCTGGACCGACACGAGCGGAAACCTCTGGCTGTTTGGTGGTTCTTACAGCGCCCATTATCGAAACGACCTTTGGAAATTCGACACCAGCAGCTTCACGACCGACCCCAGCACCTACACCACTAACCCTGGACAGTGGACTTGGGAGAGTCAAAGTGTGGGGAACACGGACCAGTTTGATCGACCCGGTGTATACCCGCCAACGGCCAATCCTTATCCGGGAGCCCGGGTAAACGCGGTCACCTGGACAGATCAGTCAGGGAATTTCTGGCTCTTCGGGGGGTATGGCAAAGACGGCGCGGGAACCTTGGGATTCCTCAATGACCTGTGGAAGTACGCGGGCGGCACGTGGACTTTCGTGTCTGGCTCCAGTTTGGCTAACCAGAGCGGCATCTACGGCACTCAGGGAACTCCGGCGGGCGGCAACGCGCCCGGAGGACGCCAAGAAGCGTCCGGATGGGTGGACGCCAATGGGAATCTTTGGCTGTTCGGGGGAGAAGGTGAGGATCAAAACGCTCCGCCAACGGCCAATGGAATCCTTAATGATCTGTGGGAGTACAACATCGGCAGCAAGCAGTGGACTTTCGTGATGGGAAACACTACCGCCAACCAGACGGGCGATTACGAATCTCAGACAGTCGTGGGTCCGGTGAGCACCACGGGCGCTGCGAGCACGTGTGGCCTGACGGTTGGCCTCACGGTGGGCAGTAACATCATTTGTTCCCCGGTCCCCACAACCGGCACTATGCCGGGATCGCGTTGGGGTGCTAGCGCCTGGACGGATGCGGGCGGAAACCTATGGTTGTTCGGTGGCTGGGGTCTAGATTCAACCGGAACCAACGGTAACGGCGCACTCAACGATCTGTGGGTTTACACCCCAAGCTCGACCGACGGACAGCCGGGCACGTGGGTCTGGGTCAAGGGCTCGAACACCGGCAGCGCCAATGGCGTTTATGGTGACGAGTTCCGCCCCTACAAGACGTATGAAATATGGACCCCGGGTGGCCGCAGCAATGCGACTCGCTGGGTTGATGGCAAAGGCCAACTCTGGCTGTTCGGCGGAGAGGGCTACGATTCCACAAGTACTACGGGGAACGGTTACCTCAACGATATGTGGAGGTATCTGCCTTACCAGGATTGATTTCGCGTCAACCCTGAGTACCTTCCTTAAGTTTGACGGCGCCGCGCGCAGGTTACTCCTCGCGCGGCGTTTGTTTTTTGCCTGCGAGTAAACTGGCCGTGAACATAGCTTTTGTCCGAGCGGCTTCGGCCGGACGCACTTTGAGCTCGGCTTCCGAATACAATAAAAGAATCTACTTCTTGAAGAGGTTTTCGAAGGCTTGGCGGGCGTCCAAAGGACGGGACGGCGCGAGCGGAGCTTGCGGAATATTGTTCGGCTGTGTGTAGGTGGTGGGCGCGGTGTCTTTTTCTACCGTGGTGCGGAAACCGTAAAAGGTGCAGTTGTTTTTTACGTCTTTGGGAGTGATCCGTTCGGGGATGGGTTGGGTGCACTCGAAGCGGACGCCGGTATCGAAGAAGCGGCATTGTTTGCAGCAGTGCAGCTCGAATTGGCATTTCGGGCAGGTGCCTTGCGGATCGAAACCGGGGGTGAGCACTGCGCCGCAGTTGGAACAGCGGGCTCGAGTGACGGTGCCGACCATGCGCGGGGTGCGGGGGCCGAACTGATCGGCGCCACGAGGGCCGCCGGAAGGTGGTTTGCGAGGCTTTTCTTTTTTTTCTTTATTTTCCGCGTCACGATAGCCGCGGTGACTGTACTTACGATCCACACAAGCCTCCGTCCGTCCGTATTCGACGGACTGCCACTACTAAAGGGACTACAACAACTGAATTCGAGTTATATAAGGTCACCGGCAAAATGATGGAGCCAGGTGGAATGGGACAGTCATGCCACTCGTCCAGCTTCGGCGTGTTTCAAGGTGCGAACACACGCCGCGAAACATATGAACACAGCAACTAAAAATCGTGGTGCACCATAAGTAGTACGGATTGCTACACTCGGCCGGACGGCGCAACCAATCCCTGAGGTTTTGTTGCAGAGCTGCGTGCGTCCAGGAGCAGGAGATAGGACACTTATGTTTGTAGTCCTCTGGGAGTTCGATGTCAAGAGCGAGCACGAAGAAAAGTTTACTTTAGCGTACGCAGCGGATGGCGAGTGGGCGCGGCTTTTTGCCCGGCACGGCAAATTCCGCGAGACCAAGTTATTGCGTAATATTTCGCAGCCGTTACGCTTCGTGACCATGGACGTTTGGGAAAGCCAGGCGGATTATGAACATTTTCTACGTGAAACGGGCGAAGCGTATCAGGAGTTGGATGCCAGATGCGCCGAGTGGACGACTCACGAGCGGCATCTCAGTTCGTTTGGTGCGGAAATTGCGTAATTAGGTCTCATATTTTTTCGCGTCGTAAGCAGTTGCGCGTTTTGCGTCTCGGTTGGAGGCGTGTTGCTGAAATGGGGCGCAGCATGCTGCGCCCCTACAAAGTTCCCCGTCGCGGTTCTGTTGGCACTCTACGCTACGACCCGAAGAGCTTTATCAATCCGTCGGAAGCCAAATCATCCTGCATAAATTTCTGCGGAGCGCCGGCGACCTGGAGCACCGCTTCAGCGGCTAGGTACCCACTGCGAACTGCGCCTTCCATGGTGGCGGGCCAGCCGGTCGCGGTCCAATCACCGGCCAAGAACATTTTGTCGATGGAGGTTTTCTGCGGAGGCCGCCAGCGATCCACCCCGGGTTCCGGCGAAAACGTGGCGGTGGTTTCTTTTATGACCGTGGCTTTCACCAACTGGGCTTCGCGAGCCTTTGGCAGCGCCTGGCGGACCTCTTGCAAAACCAAATCGATAATTTCTTGGCGGGATTTAGGGATGAGATCGTAGCTGGCGCTGATGACCATCTGCAAATACTGCGAACTGCCCGCTACTTGAGTGTTTTCGGCGTCGCTCGCGGGATTCTTCCCGGCGTCGCTATCACCGTAGAGCAGAGTCTTGTTGAAGATCCATTGGGTGTGGGTATCCAGCAGCGTCACGAACGGCTCGTCCATCACTTGGCGATCGAACCACAAATGCACCCCGGTAATAGGGGCGTCGTTTATTTTGCAAATATTGGCGAAGGCCGGATCGGCATCGCGTATTTCCGCGGGCAATAGTTCGCTTAGTGTGGCGTGCGGTAGCGCGAATACGTAGGCGTCGGCAGTTTCGGTTCGCTGATTATCGAACTCGATGCTGACGATTTTTCCGTTTTCCATCTTGAGCTTGCGAACTGGAGCGCGCAGCGTTACTTCCCCGCCCTTTTTTTCTATCGCGGATTTGCAGCCGTCGTAAAGGTCGGCCAGCGGGACGGTCGGCACGCCCATACGGTAGCCGGTGCGGTTCGAGAGGAAGGCCTTCCAGAAAACATCGACGCCGAAGCGCGCGTCGGTACGGTCCAATTCTTCGTCCAACGCACTGACCAAGACCACGCGCCAAAATCTTTCAATCGCGCCTTTGGTTTGTTTGCGGCGCTCCAGCCAGGTTTGCATGGAGATTGCCGGCGATTCGTCGAGATCTTTGGTGTGGCCCTTCGCTCGCAGAATATCGAGCATGGCGCGGGCGATCGAGAATTTGTCCGCGAACGTTAGCGGAGCAAACGTCGCGAACGATCCGGTCATGTGAAACGGGGCGGGCAACACACCGGCCTGCATTTCGCCGCGACGCCCTTGGGGATCGAGAAAAACTAGCCGGTCAAAGTATTTGATTTTGTTACTGGAACCGACGCGGCGATAAAAATCTTCCAGATTGGTGCAGCAACCGAGGGTAACGTGCTGGCAATTATCTACATGCTCGCCGCTGGGTAAGACATACGAGGTGGCGCGGCCTCCCAGGAAGGGCCGCTGCTCGAACAGCCGGACTTGCCAGCCCGCCTCAGCTAGCGCGACGCCGGCTGCCAGACCCGCTAGTCCGCCGCCGATCACGATCACGTTTTTCAAGAATGTTCTCTTTCGTCAGGCGCGCGAAACGAGCCTTGGCGATAAATAGCATTTTTTCCGGTTTGCTGAGGCGGACCCGTTCGCCGAAAACGGCGAAGTCCACCGATTCGATGCGCGCCAATAACGCGCTGTAAGTATGCACCAAGAGCCAAAGCGCTCCGCGACTGTCCTCATCGACAAGATCGATCAGCGCCGCGCCTTGTTCATAGTTTTGCCAGGCCCGGTCGGCCTCGAAGCGCAACAATTCCCGCACCCCAAGGGTGGCCTCGGACTTTGCAAAGTCTGCCGCATTCACGTTGTAGCGCGCCAAATCCTCCTCGGGCAAATAAACGCGGCCGACGGCGTAGTCCTCACGAACGTCGCGGATAATATTTGTAAGTTGAAACGCCAGCCCCAATTTTTCCGCTAGGTCGACAGCGCGCCCATCCTTAAAACCGAATACATGCGTGCACGTAAGGCCCACCGTCCCCGCCACGCGATAGCAATACTCTTTGAGACGGTCGAAAGTCGGATAGCTCTGAATGGTGAGGTCCATCTCCGCGCCGGAAATTAGATCGTGCAGATAACGAGTGGGGATTTTGTAGCGCTCGAGCGTGTCCGCTAGCGCCGGCAAGACAGCTAGCGAACTGTTGGGAGGCGAATCAGCCAAAGTCATCGCGGCGGTACCGTCGAAGCATTGGTCGACGCCAGTCACCGCTTCATCCAGTTCCGCTCGCCAACGCGCCAGTCCGCGTTGTTTGACGGAGAGCTCCGCGCCTTCGTCGGCCACATCATCAACCAAACGATTGAACGCGTAGAGGGCGGCCAGGGCGTTACGTTTGGGTTTCGGTAAAAGGTAGAACGCGTAGTAGAAATTGCTATTCGCGGCTTTGGCCACGCGATTACAAGCTTCGTAAGACTCGGCGATCACCTCTCGCGAAGTCGTACCTGCAATTTTCGGGCCGGGCGTCTGGGGCGCAGCATGCTGCGCCCCTACAAAGGCGGCTATGCTGCGCGGAGCGGGAGCCCCCGTGAGTTTTGCCAGCAACGATTGGCCCAGCAAGCGCAACCGATGGCCTTTCGTTACTACCGGTCGCACATGCAGCGTGTCATAGCCCATTTCTTCGATGGCACCCAGAATCGCTTGCCCGCCGCGGCTGAACATATCCAGATCAACGCTCAGTCGACCACTCACCAATTTCGGGAGTGGCGCGCCCGCTTCAAACAGCACTCTGGTCCGCACGATCAAATCCTGCATCAAGTGCACGTAGCCTTGATTGAAGCGGCGCATCACGATGTCCGCTTCGCAGACGCCGTGCAGCTGAGCGACATCGAGCGGGATATAGATGCGGCCTTTTTTCAAGTCGCGGCTTACGTCCTGCCAAAAATTAGCCAGCTGCAGAGCCGTACACGTCGCATCGGAAAGCTGTTGGCGATGTTCATCGCGATATCCGCACAGATAAAGCACCAGGCGCCCAACTGGATTCGCCGAGTACGTGCAGTAATCCAGCATCGCTTGCCAGGTTTCGTAGCGTTTCACAACTTGATCCTGACGAAACGCCTTTAGTAAATCCGCGAAAGGCTGCTCGGGAATTTCTTTTGCGACAATCGTCTCGCGCAGCGCCACAAAGACCGGATGCGACGGCCGCCCGTCGTAGCAAAGGTGAAGCTCCCGCTCCCACCAATCCAAAAGTTCCAGTGCCCGCGCCGTTTGCGGGATTTCGTCGCCTAGATCGTCCGCCCAGCGGCAGTAGGCATAGACATTGTAAAAATGCTGGTGCAGGTCTTTGGGAAGCAACCAGGAGACTACCGCGAAGTTTTCGTAGTGATGGGTAGCCAGCCAGCGGGTATAGGCCTGGGCTTCGGCCGGAGAGCAGCCGTTGGGTGGAGCTTTTTTTGCGATTTCCAGTTCGCCGGGAAGCAACATTAAGCTCGACAGTCCTTTGGAAACATCTGAGCGCACAGCGGGCAGCGGGCTGATTCAAGCATCGATTTATTCTAGCGTGAAAAACAAAAGAGAAGGCCGGACTAAAGTCCGGCACCTACACAACCGCTTACGGGCGTACTGCTACTTTGATTTCTCCGCTGCGGGCCTTCATGCGCACGAAGGCTTGCGGCAGCTGGGTTAGCGGAATCTCTTCGGTCACAAAATCATGCGCGGAAATATCGCCGCGGCGAATCGCTTCCAGCGCTTCGCGAATAAAGCGCGGGGTGTGGTGGAACGGCGAAATCAATTTAATCTCGGAATAGTGAATGGCCGCAGGCTCGATCTCTACCTTGATTCCGCTGGGCAAGCCGCTGAAGAAATTCACCACCCCGCCGCGCCGCACCATTTCCAGCGCCTGCCGCCAGGTGGCGGGATTACCCGCGGCTTCCACTACCGCGTCCGCGCCGCGCCCTTCATCGGTAAGCGCGCGCACCGCGGCAATCGCATCCTTGCCTTCCGTGACGTTGATCGTGGCAAACGCGCCCAGATGCCGCGCCACATTCAGCGGAGCATTCCGCCGCGCCAACGCAATTACGCGAACTCCGCGCCGCGAAAGCATCCGCACATATTTCAACCCGATCGGACCGCAGCCAATCACCACCGCGGTATCCGCGGTCCGCACTTCCATTTCGTGAATGCCGCGCAGCACGCAAGCCAGGGGTTCAGAGAGCGCCGCCGAAGCATCGTCCACCGAGTGCGGCACTTCCAGCATATTTTCCATCACGATGCGCGCCGGAATTCGCATGTACTCGGCGTACGCGCCGTTGTTGAACAACAAATCTTCGCAGAGATTTTCCTGCCCGCGCCGACAGTGGTAACACCGCAAACACGGCGCTGAATTCGCTGCCACCACGCGCATCCCCGTGCGCCACCGCGCGTCCACGCGCTTCCCCGCTAAAGCAATTTCGCCTACCACTTCGTGCCCGAAAACCGCCGGCGGCTGAATCATCTTGGCGTGATAGCCGCGCTTCCACACTTTCAGGTCGGTGCCGTCGGTCAGCGCCAGGCGCACGCGCAACAACACTTCATCCGGCTTGACGTTGGGTACATCGATCTGCTCGATGCGCAGATCTTCACTGCCATACAGCACGGCAGCAGTCATCTTGGAAGGAACCGCAACGCGGGCTGCGAGTACCGCGCTACTATCCTCTTCCAACTCCGGTCGCTTGGTAAGTGACGTTCTCGTGCTCATGCGATTGTCTTCAACCCTCAGTTACTATTGATGATCAATCAAAATCTTGAAAGACTCCGCAGTAGGATGGGCCGCGAGTTCCAGCGCTTCCTGGATTCTATCCAGCGGAAAGCGATGCGACACGATTTCCATCACCGGCAGTTTCTTCCGCAGCACCAGGTCTGCGGCTTCGTCTTGGATGTCCGCGGCGGCGCTGTAGCTACCCAGGATTTCTTTTTCATCGATGCCTACGGCGGAGGCGGGAAATTCGATTTTGGTGACGGGATCGTTGGCGGCAAAGAGCAGCACCCGGCCACCGGGTCTTGCGGCTGCTAACGCGTCCACCACCACCGAAGGATGGGCCACTGCGACGAGCACGGCATCCACTCCCCTGCCCTCACTACGGGCCTTAACCATTTCCACTAGCTTACCACTGGTTGGGTCAAAGGATTCCACAGCTCCTAATGTGATGCTCTTTTCCCGCCGGACGGCCATGGGGTCGCTGGTATATATTTTCGCGCCGGTCAGCTTGGCTACCATCAGGAGTTGCAGCCCGATCGGGCCGCAACCGGCGATCATCACCGATTCGCCAGCAACTACGCGGGCTTTCTGCACGGCCTTGGCGATGGTGTTGATGGGCTCGATGAAGGTAGCTTCCTCGAAGGTCACATTATCGGGCAGAGCCACTATCCCCCGCTCGGCCACCCAGGGCATGGCTTTTACGTACTGCGCGAAGCCTCCCCCGTTGGGGGTGAACCCGGCGGTCAGCCCGGTGGTCTTGTATTGCGCGCATTGCGAGAAGAGACGGCGCTCGCAGTAGAAACAGGTGCCACAGGGAACGTGGTGGAAGCTCATCACCCGATCACCGACGCGCCATTTGGTGACGCCTGGGCCGATTGCTACGACCGTTCCGGCTACCTCGTGTCCCAAAATCTGGGGTGGCGCAACGTAGGCATGAAAGATTTTCTTAATGTCCGTACCGCAGATGCCGCAGGCCGCTACCTTGATCAAAACTTCGTTGATACCCACTTCCGGCACCGGGACTTCTTCTACGCGCACAATTCCCTTTTCGCGATAGACGCCGGCGCGCATGGTCTTGGGAATCGCCGTCAGCTTGGTGGAAGTCAGGGTTGAAGCGCTACTCACTGCAGCCATCCTTCCTTGCGGGCCACCGCGCGAGCCGCGGTCTTCGCGTATTCATTCGCCACCGCATTGCGCCGGGCATCTTCTGCTAGCGCCGGAACGTAGCGATCCAGAAAATCCGCCAGCGAAACGGCCGCCGCGCGGCTGTGTTGCCCAAAGCGAATCAGCAACGGCAGCCGGTGCGGATGCAGTGCGAGCTGTTTCAGCAATCCGCCGACCTTCACATGGCCGCGCTCGTCGGCGATTTTCTCGAAATCTAGCGGCAAATCTTCTTCGGCGATGTCGCTGATCGCCCGCACGGCTACGGCAGGAATCTGCCGGTTCTGGGCCGCCGCCAAAATGTGCGTGGATTCCATTTCCACCACGCTGGCGGTAGAAGCCAGCGACTCCTTTTCCAGCGAGGTCGCGATAATCGTTTCGGTGGTAAGAAAAGTGGTCACCGCGGTAGCTCCGCACGCGGTCGCCACGCTCACAAAGTCCGCATCGCTGAGGACGTGCAGGGTTTCATCGCGGGTCATCGCAGTGCGGGCTACCACTGTGGCGCTCAATGCCAATTCGGAATCGAGCGCGCCTGCCAAACCGGTAGAAATCCAGGCATCGTGCATTTCCGGCGGAATAATTTGCATCGCCCGGGTGGCGCTGGCTGGCCCCATCCCCGTCAATAATACGGTCACTTCGTGCGCTCCGATGTTGGCACGGTACATGTCAAAATCGCGCTTCCTTCCGCCGTTATCGTACTCGTAAAGCACGAAGGGATGTCGCGATTTCCACGGATTAAATTCGGCGTCAATCGCGAATGTGATTAGAAATCTCATCGGTCACGAAAACTACGAAATCGGATTATGTAGGTGCCGGTCTTTAGACCGGCCTAATTTGTGCGGACTCCAGATCGACACCATACCTATACGATGCCGATTCGTGATTCCCCGCTACAAAACCCTCAAGCTGCTGCCGCATACGTAATTCGCTTGGCCCGGCGCGCCGAGACGTACCCGTTCGCCTCATACCAGCGGACCGCCCGTTCCAGTGCGGCCGCTACCGGCGCCGGCCGAAATCCCAATTCCCGCTGCGCGCGCGAGGCATCTACAAACATCATATGCTGCGCAATCTTCACGCCCTCGATCGGAATTTGCGGCTCGCGCCCGATCAGCCGGGAGAACGCCGTCTCGGCATACGCCACGCCCAACGCCAAGCCGTGCGGGATTTTCAATTTTGGTGCGGGCAATCCAGTAATCCCCGCCAAGGTATCCAGCAGACCCTTCAACGTTAAATTCTCCGCCCCCAGCAAATACCGTTCGCCGATTTTTCCGCGCTCCGCAACCAGCAGATGCCCTGCCGCGCAATCCTCGACGCCCACGAAATTCAGCCCGGTCTCCACGTATCCCGGCATTTTCCCGTTCAAGAAATCCACGATGATTTTTCCCGTAGGCGTCGGCTTCCAGTCCCACGGACCTACCGGCGTGGTAGGCATGGCTACGATCGCCGGCAATCCATTTTTTGCGGCGGAGAGGACTTCGGCTTCCGCCTGCCACTTGGAACGTTTGTAGTGGCCGATCATTTCTTCGAGTTTGGCATCCGTAAATTCGTTGGGCAAAGATGCGGAGCTGTTGGAGGAAGCGGAATTTTCGGCAATGTGGCGGTCGACGGCGATCGTAGCAACCGTGCTGGTGTAAATCAGCAGCTCAATGCCTGCGTTTTTCGCGGCGGTCAGTAAGTTCTTTGTGCCGCCCACGTTAGAATCGTAAATATCCTGGGGATTTTTCGCCCACAACCGGTAATCAGCCGCGACGTGATAGACGTGCTTGATGCCCGCCATCGCGCGTTCGAGCGACGCCGCATCCCGCAGATCGCCAGTCGCGTATTCGAGAGAAAGATCGACGAGCGCGCGGTTGCTGCTGGACGGCCGCAATAACACGCGCACCGAGTCTCCCCGCGCTGCGAGTTGCCGCACAACGTGGCTGCCCAGAAAGCCGGCGGCGCCAGTAACCAGCGTGGTCGCGGGAGCTACGCTCATTGCGCCGCCACCTCATCCGTCGACAACGCATCTTCGCGCGAGGGACGGACATCCGGGGCAAACAGAATTTTGCGTGGTGAGACTCCCAGAGCGAGTTCAACATCGACGGAGAGTTCAGCCCACCATGAATTACCGAGAAGACTTCTGGCCGCGTAAACGAATTGACGAATATTCTCGGGTTCAGGACGGGTTGAAGTTGCAGCGGTGACCACCGCCCCGTCGAGATTGAAAGCACCCAACTCGTGAATGAGCGCCATAATATCGGGCATTTTGGTTTCGGCGTTGATCACCACGTGCACGCAGACCAGATGACCAGAAAGCTGTGCGGCGCGAATTCCCTCCATTGCCAGGGAGAAGGCGCCCGGTTTCCCTACCCGCAGATCGTGAGTTGCTGCCGTGCCGTACAAGCGAATCGTCAGATATAGGCGATTGTCGGGGCGGAATTCGTGAATGCGGCGGCGCAATTGCTGTCCGTCCGTTTCGAGAAAGACAAAGCGACGGCTGTCCTGAAGCTCTCGCGTCAGTCTGCTGATGCTGGAATGCTCGAGCGTTTCGGCGGTGCTCGTTAGCCAAACTACCGGTGCGGGCCGCGGCGTATGGCGGCGCCTCGGCACTGCTGATCCGGCGAGAAGCTTCGCGTTCGTTGGCGACAAAATAGCTTCGCGGCCATCGTCCGGGATCCGAATACAGTGGACTGGAGGATATTTTTTTTTGGTTCCAGTGGATTGGGAAAGACGGGCTTGCAAAACGGTGATCGCCAGCCGCAACGGGGTGCGCATTTGCGCGCTTAAAACCCGCTGCGCAGCCGGAACTCGCTGGGCTGGAATTTTAACGCGCAATAGTCTTCGGATTTGAGGGCTTGATTGTAGTAACGCGCCAGGGCGTACACCGGGAAGGAATTGCGGTAGAGATGGTATTTCAAATAAAAAACGCCGGGGAATCCGGTGCCGGTGAAATCGTCTTCGCGCCACGAGCCATCATTGCTCTGTTCGGTAACCAGATAATTCACCGCTTTGGTGATCGCCGGATCGGCCGTTTCTGCTCCGGCCAGCATGCCGATTAGGCCCCAGGCGGTCTGCGATGGCGTGCTCGGGCCTTGGCCTTTGGTCGCAATTTCGTCGTAGCTTCGCAGCGACTCGCCGAAGCTGCCATCGGCCTTTTGTACCGTGCGCAGCCAGCCTACTGCCCGCTGGCAAAAATCTTTGCTGGTCATGGATACGGTCTCCATGGCGCGCAAAACCCCGCTGGTGCCATAAACGAAGTTGACACCCCACCGCCCGAACCAGGAACCGTCGCGGTCTTGATCCTTCAACAGGAATTTCACCGCGCGCTGGATCGTCGGGTCTTCCGCAGTCCAGCCGAAACGCCCCAGACATTCCACTACGCGGGCAGTGACGTCCGCTGTCGAAGGGTCGATCATTGCGTTGTGGTCCGCGAACGGAATATTGCAGAGGAACTTGCGGTCGTTGTCGCGATCAAACGCGCCCCAGCCGCCATCGCGATTCTGCATGCTCAGCAGCCATTGCAGGCCGCGGCGAATTGCGCCTTCCATGCGCTTGGGATCGGGAAATTTCACGCGCTGCAAAGCCATCAGCACGAAGGCAGTGTCGTCGACGTCCGGGTAATAATCATTGCGAAATTCAAACGCCCAGCCGCCGGGCTCGGCATCTTTATTTTTCACTTGCCAGTCGCCAGGCCCGAGAACTTGTTTGGACAAAATCCATTCGGCCGATTTCACCAGCGACGGATGATCCGGCGCGACGCCGGCTTCTTCGAGCGCTACCATCGCGATGCAGGTGTCCCAGACCGGCGAAACGCACGGCTGCAAACGAATGGTCTCTTCGTCTTCGATTTCGAAATTCGAGAACTCTTTAATTTCGCGGAAAGTGACGGGATCGTTGGCGTCGTGTCCCAGGGCGATCAACGCGAAAATCGAATTCATCATGGCCGGATAAATCGCGGCTAGTCCTTCGGTGCGCTCCATGTGCTCGAGCATCCACTGTTTGGATTTGCCCAAGGCGCGCTGGCGCAGTGGTTTCCACGGAAATTTTTCGTAAAGTTTTAGCCCGCGATCCACCGCCAGGAAAATGTTCTTCCAGGAGATGAGCTTGCTGCTCCAATCAAACGCGGCCGTCTTGTGATTGGGATCCTTGAAGAGTTCGTCGACGCGGGCATGTTCCGGCAATCGGAAATCCGGGCGCACCGCGGAGAGAATGCCCATCGGGATTACGATGCCGCGGGTCCAGGAAGACATTTCGTAAATATTTATGTAAAACCAGTTCGGCAGCAGCATCAGCTCCGGGGGAATCGAGGGAACCAGTTCCCAGCCAACCGCGCCAACCAGCGCGAGATAAAAGCGCACGTAAGAGTTTGTGAACTCCAGACCGCCCAAACTATGAATGATTTCGCGGGCTTTGGTGAGGTGCGGCGAATCGGCGGAATCCCCCGCCAGCTTTAAGGCGAAATACGCTTTACAAGTGGCGTTCAGTTCCGATGGGCCGTGGGGATAAATGCTCCAGCCGCCATCGGGAAGCTGTCGGGCACGAACATAGTTGGCTAGCTTGGCGATGCGCTCCGGCGCAGCTTTGCCCAGAACAAAAAGATAGTAGATGTAGTCGGATTCGAGGGTGGTGTCGGCTTCGAGTTCGCCCTGCCAGTAGCCGCGTTCATCCTGCAGGGAAACCAGGTGCGTTGCGCCGCGCTCGATGGCTTTCTCGAGGCGCGAGCTAAAATTCTGCTCTTTCCACGGTTGGGGCGCTGGTGAGACGGGGAGTTCCTCGCCTAACCTTGCAATCGATGCCATCTATGCTTTGCTCCCCCCGGAGCTGGACATCACGCGCTGAAAGGGGGGTTCGGACGCTTCAAACTCGGCGCTCGAGCCGTCCCTCAATTACTACGCTGCATGTCCTAACTACTGTGTTCCTCGGCACTTCCGGGCAAGGTGACCTGCCGGAACGCTTGGGTAACACCAGTACTACTAAATTATCGCCGCCTTGCGACGAACGGTCAACGATTAAGATGCTTTTATGTACTCATCGGTCGTATTCGTTTTTTGGTTTGTTGGCAGGTAGAGCTAGGGTGGGTATGCCCTCAGATCGCGACATCGGGAGGGGCTTCGAGTGCGCGGCGGACCAGAACCTCAAGAGGCTCGGGTAGGGGCTCCCCTTCGGCGGGATTGATCGAAGGCTTTTCGCGGAGCAGCTTCGCGGGAAGCTTCATCCAGAGCGGTTCGCCGCCGGCGCCGATGCCGACGCCGCGCACGACCAGGGCGTCCGCTCGATCAAGCGCAGCGCGTGCGGAATCCTTGAAGTCTTCTTTGGCAGGGGCGACCACCGAGAAAAAAAGCGTGGGCTTCACGAATTGCATCAGCGAATTGCTTTCCACGATCAGCGCCAGAGGTTTGGTGGGGGCGATTGGAGCGTCGGACGAAAACGAATTGCCAGCGGAATTGTCTCGATCTCGATAATCAGCGGCGTAAATTTCATGTAACTCGTTCCGCAAAATCGGTAGACCCTCTGCGAGAAAACCCTGCTTGGTGCGCAGCCAGAACGATTTCTGTGCGCCGGCTGCGAGGAAACGCGAGCTGTCGGTCCCCGTGGTGGCGGATTTTTCCCAGCTTATCGCGCAAATATGTTCATCTGGCGCGCAATCGCAATCGTGACCGTTTTGCGCGCAGACGCCGTGGCCGTACTGCGTGATTTTTCCGGCGATCCAGCGGGCTTCCGGAAAGGCGGAGATCACGTCGCAGACCAGTTGCGTTTTGCCGATGGTGCGGGTATGGCCGCCAATCACGATAATTCGCCAGAGATCGCTTTTTTTGTCCATAGACGGAGATCAATTACCTTTTGCGGATCGACGGGCACAGCATGCCGTGCCCCTACGCTCGGATCTGCACGATACTGGGTTCGTGGCGAGTTTCGGCTAGTCGTTCACGGTCTCCTCTAGCTTTTTGATGCGCGCGGCGAGCTGCGGGAGCTTGGCTTGCCAGGCATAGGCTTCTTTAAATTTGTCCAGGTCGCGGGCCGGGGTGCCCCATACGGTTTGTCCCGAGCGGATGATCTTGCCGGTGGGGATTCCAGCTTGCGCGCCCACGATGGCCCCGCCTTCGATATAGCTGTGGTCGCCCATACCTACTTGGCCGCCGATGATCGCGTGATGACCAATCGTGCAAGAACCGGAAATGCCGGTTTGCGCCGCGATTACCGTGTGGGCGCCGATCTGTACGTTGTGGCCGACGTGCACCAGATTATCCAGTTTTACGCCTTCCGCGATACGAGTGTCGTCGAGAGAGCCTCGATCTATGGTGGTGTTGGCGCCGATTTCCACGTCGTCGCCGATCTCTACCAGCCCGAGTTGCGGGAATTTGATGTAGCGATTCTCGCCGAAGGCGTAGCCGAAACCGTCCGCGCCGATGACCGCGCCGGCGTGAATTTCTACGCGATTGCCGAGCCGCACACCGTTGTACAGGGTAACGCGGGGGTGGATGCGGCAATTCTCTCCGATGAAGCAGGCGGCGCCGATGACCGCGTGTGCGCCGATTTGCGTGCTTGCACCGATGTGCGCGTCTTCGCCGATTACTGCGTAGGGGCCGATGCTGGCGCTTGGCGCTATTTTGGCGAGTGGCGCGATGATGGCGGTCGGATGGATGTCGCGGGCGATGATTGGTCGTTCAATTAAGTACGCGGCGGCTTTGGCAAAGGCCAGCTTGGGATTACTGCTGCGCAAGACGGTCTTGCCTGAGAGAGCGATGTCTTTGGGAGCGATCACACATAGCGCGGCGGAGGCGTTGACGCGGTCGGCGTGTTTGACGTTGTCGAGATAGATCAGGTCGTGAATTCCGGCGCGCTCTGGTGCGGCGACCGAGACTAGCTCGAGCGCTGGATCGCCTTCTATTTCCGCGCTGATCGCTGCGGCGATTTCTTTTACTGTTCGCTTCACGTTGCACCGCTTTCTCGAAAACCCTGCGTCCTGCGTGACTGTGATCCCTCTACATTGTAGATACAATTGCGGCTTCTCTGGGCAGCAGCCATCCAATTGGAAGGCACACAGAATGAATTCTGTGCTACTGGCAAAGTGCACAGGCAGGAATGCCTGTGCTACCAAAACCCAACCCGCCGCGATCAATTCAGGAATGGATAGAGCTTCCCTTCTCCGGTAGGGCGCGTTTTCCAGCGGGCGTGCAGCCAGACCCATTGTTCGGGATGCTGACGAATGATTTCTTCCAGGATTTTTGTGAAGCGGGCGGTGTTTTCCTGGATGTCGCGCTCGGCGTCGCCGGTACGGATCAATTCTACTGGCGGCTCGAAACGCAGGCGGTACTTGCGGATCGCCGCGTCCCAGAACACGTAACCGGGGACCACTGCGGCATCGGTGTGCAGCGCCACCCTGGCGATCCCTGTGGAGGTACACGCTTCGGTGCCGAAGAAATCCACAAAGACGCCTTCCTGCGGCATGGTGTTTTGGTCCGCCAGAATTCCCACGGTTCCCTGCTCTTTGAGGATTTTCAGCATCACGCGCGCGGATTCATTCTTGAAGATCGGTTTGTTGCCTGAGAAACAACGATAGCCGTTTACGAAGCTGTCGAGCCTGGCATTGTCGATCGGTCTGGCCATGTAGTGCAGCGGGAAGCCGTAGAGCGCGTGGGCGAAGGAGGAAAGTTCCCACGCGCCGATGTGTCCGGTTAGGTAGAGGACGCCTTTGCCTTTCTGCTTGCCGGCCAGAAAGTTTTCGTGACCGTCGAGGATGACGTACTGCTCGATATTTTCTTTGGTGTATTTCGGCAGGCGGGCAAATTCGGCGGCCATCCAGCCGAGGTTGCGAACCATTTTGCGGGTTACTTCGTGGCGCTGCTTTTCGTTCCAATCTGGGAATGCGAGCTTCAGATTAAATTCTGTGGTTTTCCGCAGTTTGGGCAGCAGTGCGTAGCAGATTCGGGCTACGCCGGAAGCGATCATGCGTGCCAGTGGCCGGGGTAGCGCTCCTAGGGATTTCACGATAGTTACTGCTAGCGCGAATTGGAGACGATCCTTCACCGAGCCAGTATTTCATGGACTGGAGGAGTTTGCGCATTCGGGATCTGGGGACCCCCCTACCGGTTTTTTGTAAGTGTTCATTCTGGGAGACTTAAAGTCGTTTATTTTGATACGGTTCTGCAAGTGTTCATTCTGCGGGGCTTAGGGAGCTTCGATGTTTACTTGACGATATCCCTATTCCCAACTGCATGACGAGCGATGGCTCTGATTTAAAGCTTCGTTGATTGGGTTGCGACGGGGATGGGACGCAGTTCTGAACGAGTGAAGGATATCGCTTTTATAATTCTATTGTCAAGACATATTTAAGGTACTACAAGTACCAGAGGCATATCAGCTGAGAAGGATGACTCGCGCATTAGCCCGTCCTTGGTTCGCTGCGCGGCCCTGGCCACCAAGGCGCCCGCCTAAGAAGGCGGCCGCTACAACGGCCTGCTAATTGGCCTGCCGGGACGACGGGTACATATGACGGGTCTTGGCGGCGATGGTAGACTCGGCGTTCTGTGACTGAAACCTCTTCCACTCACAACCCCTCCCTGACGGAATCGCCTGTCACTCGAATCTTGTGGATTGTGCTGATCGCCGTGACTCTTGGCGTTTGTTACTTCTCGCAGCTGGGGGCGATTGGGTTTGTGGGGCCGGACGAGCCGCGGTACGCCTGGATTGCACGAGCGATGGCGGAGAGCGGGGATTGGGTTACGCCGCGGCTTTATGGGGTGCCGTGGTTTGAGAAGCCGGTGCTTTATTACTGGGAGGCGGCGGTTAGTTTCAAGATTTTTGGGGTTACCGAGGCGGCGGCGCGGTTGCCTTCGGCGATTTCGGCGCTGATTGCTACCTTGGCGCTGGGGTGGTTGGCTTGGCGAGTTTATGGAGTGGCTACGGCGCGCTGGTTTTTGATTTTGTTGCCGAGCAGCGTGGGGATGATTGGATTTTCGCATGCCGCGGCTACGGATATGCCTTTTGCCGGGATGATTTCGGTGGCTATGGTTTGTGCGGCGGTGGTTTTGGGGTTGGTGCGGGGGTCAGGTGCGGACGTGGCGGAAGGAGTCAAAGACGAGGACGCGATAGGTCTTGCGCCCGGGCAAGCTGGGGCGCAGCATGCTGCGCCCCTACAAAGGCTAACTGCGCTGGTGTTGTTTGGGGTTTTTCTGGGGTTGGCGGTTTTGGCTAAGGGTCCGGCGGCGATTATTCTTTGCGGGGGAGGGGTTTTCTTTTGGGCGATTTTCACTAGGCGTTGGAGGGATGCGTTTCGGCTTTTGCATCCTGCGGCGGTACTCGCGTTCTGTGTTACGGCTTTGCCTTGGTATGTGCTATGCGCGCGGCGGAATCCGGATTTTTTTCGGATTTTTATTATTGAGCATAATTTTAAGAGGTATTTGACGCCGGAGTTTCAGCATGTGCAGCCGTTTTGGTATTACGTGCCGGTTTTGTTGGTGGCGTTTTTGCCTTTGGTTGGGTTGTTTCTTTGGTCGGCGGCGGTCGGAACAAAAGAAGTCCTTCGCCGCCGCATGGTGAGCCACATCACGCTGCTACTGATTTGCTGGTCCACCTTCTGCATCCTGTTTTTCTCGACTTCGCACTCAAAGCTGCCCGGGTATATTCTCCCGGCCTTCCCAGCGGTCGGACTCTTGGTAGCCCGGACTTTCGTTTTGTTGGGTCCCCAAAGTCGATGGTCTTACCAATCTATGGGCTTCTTTGGGTCCGCGCTTTGCCTTTTTGCTTCTCTTGGGCAAGCGTTCATTCGATCGCGAGGTTTTGTTCCCGTGGAGGCAGTGGGAGCATTCAGTGCAGTTCTAGTATTGCTTGGGGCCGCCAGTCTTGGCTTTAGTTTCCTGGCCGACCGACGCACCAATCCGCTGGTCGCGGCAACGTTCGCTTCGGTATCAATAATGATCGCGATGACGGTCGCGAGTAGCTCGGCGCAGAAGTTCTTTCGGAGAGATCCTTCGGCGCGAGCGATGGCAAGCGAAATCCAGCGGAAAGGGATTTCGGGAAAACTCATCTCCGTGACGGGGATGAATCGCGGGTTGCAATATGGGCTTGGCTTTTATTTACACGAGGAGATTCAGAATTGGACTCCCGCGTCGGAGACTGGCGGGTATTTGTTGACGGGATCGAAGAATTGCGAGGCGGTGGTGGGGGCGGGGTTTTATTGCGAAGCACAGCCGTTTGATTTGAATGGTGCTGGGACATTTTTGTATTTGGTGATTCCGATTGCGGGTGGAAAGTGATGCGTGGATGTGGCGAGGCGTGGGCGGCGTGATGGCTTGTGCCGCGCCTCCGGCGCTCGTGGGGTTCTTTGCCACCGTACCCAGCCCTGCGGGCTGGGCTAAATTGTGCCGCACCTCCGGTGCTGTTTTCTCGATAATGGGAGATTCGGGTTGTTGGGGTGATGGTCTGCGCCGAGTTGCGGCCGGTCGCGGCTGAAACCGGACCCTACAACGGCCAGCCACAACGGGATCGGCGGCAGCGACGCTATATTTCCGACAGGCCTAAGAAGCAAAGGAACGGGTCTGAAGACCCGCCGCTACAAAAGCGAAAAACGAATCGAGCTTTGATGGTGTAAGCCCGGGCAAGCTGGGGCGCAGCATGCTGCGCCCCTACAAAGGCAACCGCCAAGGCAGAGTCAAAGGCGCCCGCTACAAACGCGAAGTCAAAGACAAAGGCGAAGTCAAAGAGAAAAGCGAAAGACAGAGGCAAAGTCAAAGGCGACCGGCTCGGAAGGCGGCCGCTACAAGGGCGGAATCTAAGACGAAGGCGAATTCAAAGGCAGAGACGAGCTCGAAGGACAATCAAAAGACGAAGGCGGATTCCGGAGCTGCTGCTTACTTCGCGGGTTTGCCGGTGGCTGGGAGATGTAGGAGGAAGAAGGTTACTACGCGGTTTTCGTAGACGCGTTTGTCGTCGTCGTTCATGCCTACGAAATTGCCGTGGGGGATTATGGCTTGCTCGCGGGGTTCGGGAGCTTTCAAGAACATCTGGCTGGTGATTTGCGCCAGTTCGGGATCGTCGATGGCCTGAATGAATAGGATAGGCACGCCGACCATGGCGCCTAATTTCTTGGAGAGCGGCATTTCGTTGCGGAACGAATAGTTCATGTAGTTAAAGCTGGTTTCGGCGGAGTTGACCATCAGCGGGAAGCCGCCGAGGCCGCTGCGTTCCACGCCGATTTTTACCATTTGCTCGGGCTTGTCGTAGACGGAATCGAGGACCAGCGCTTTTACGCGGGTATCGTGTTCAGCTTCGCGGAGGGCCGCGTAGGCGCCCAAATTGTAGCCCCAGACGCCGAAGCCCATGGGGTCCACGTCATTGCGGGCGGCTAGGGTGTCGATGGCGGTGCGCAGTTCGTCGGCTTCTTTGTAGCCGAAAGTGGTGGTGCCAGAGCTGGCGCCGTGGCCGGCAAAATCAAAAACGAAGACGTTGTACTGGTGGTCTTGCAGGGCGGAGACCAACGTCAGAAGCTCGCCTCGGCTGGATTCATAACCGTGGCACAGGATGATGGTGGGTGCGCCGCGCAAACCAGGGAAAAAGTAGCCTTCGCGAGTGCCGCGGCCGGGAACGGCTGAATTGGACGGCGTCCGGACGCCCTGGGAAACTCTGCAGATTGATTTCGCTGCTGGTGCGTTGGGGCTTGATGATGCGATAGACCAGGAAGCCGGCTACCGCCGAGGTGGTCAGTACGGCGAAGAACGCCAAGGCCAGGATGGCCATGCCCAGTTTGGTGTACCAGCGCGTGGGGTAGCGCAGTTCAAAGACAAGCGAAAATGGTGGTCGAGCCATTGGGCTGCCGGATGAGGCTGGTCTCCTGGGTGAACGGAGCTGCACTGAACCTTTTGCGCGGCGGCAACTCGATTCACCCAGCGAGTTACACGGTTTTCTAGCGCAAAACTTTCAATAAACGGATGTTAACACGCGGTTTTGGGCGGGGATTTGGAAGGATTGGGGGCTGTGTCGCATGAATATCGTGGCGTTTGGGACAGGAATTTGTCGGGGAGCGGGCATCCCGACGCTGAAGAAGGCGCAGAAGAATCGTGCGAATCTGAAGATTCGCCACTACGAAAGGCAAAGGCAGAGGCGAACTTCAAAAGAACGGGTCTGAAGACCCGCCGCTAGAAAAATCGGTTATTATGAGACGTTTACGGCTTACGTCACGTCCATCCTTCCATGAATATTGTTGATCTCCGGCAGACTACTGCGCGTCAACTGGATTCCCTGCTTGAGGAAGAGGCTCGCCATTGGCGGGATGAATTGCATTGGGATTATCGCGGGGCGTTGGAACTGATCAAGCGGTTTTTGGAGGCGCATGCGCTTTCGGGGTGCGTGGCATTTGAAAATGGGACGGCGGCCGGGTATTGCTTTTATGTGTTGGAGGAGCAGAAGGGGTTGATTGGCGGATTGTATGTTTCTTCCAAATATCCGCAGGATGCGATTGGCCGGCGGTTGCTCGACGAGATGCTTTATGGGATGCGGGCGATTCCGCATCTGGTGAGAATCGAAGCGCAGTTGATGCCTTTCAGCGGGCCGATGGATGAGCCGCTGGGGGATCAGGGATTTCGCCTGTACACGCGGCAATTCATGCTGCTGGATATTGGCAAGAGTAAGCCGGTGGTGCCGGGGGTTCCGGCTGGGATGCGCTTGTCTCGCTGGAACGACCGGTATTTCGAGCCTTGCGCGAAATTGATTTATCTTTCGTATGCGAATCACATCGATGGAGAGATTAACGACCAATATCGGTCGCGATCCGGCGCGTTGCGATTTTTGAAGAATATTATTCTGCTGCCGGGATGCGGGAATTTCGTGCCGGGGGCGTCATTTGTTTTGCATCAGCCGGGTAGTGAGGAGTTGATTGCTACGGTGTTGACCAGCGAAGTTTGCCCGGGCGTGGGGCATACCACGCAGATTTGCGTGCAGCCTGGGTATCAGGGGCATGGGATTGGGCGGATGCTGATGCAGGCTTCGGTGGAGGCTTTGCGGGCGCAGAAGTTTAAGGAATTGACGTTGACGGTGACGGCGGAGAATCGGACGGCGGTGCAGCTGTATGAGAAGTTAGGGTTTCATACGATTCGGTCGTTTACGGCGGGGGTTTGGCCGCGGTAATTCAGTAGCACAGAATGAATTCTGTGCGATTTGATCTGTTCCCCAAGAAATGCACACAGAATGAATTCTGTGCTACTTGGCGGCTTTGCGTGCTGGTTCGAATTCGTCGCCGGGTTGCCATTGGATTTCGGCGGGTTGGGTGGCGGCTTTCCAGCCCAAGGCAAAGCCGAATCGGGTGATTTTTGCCAGGCCGCTAAAATTCCACTCGGATTTATATTCGTCGCTGGGTTGATGGTAGTGATTTTCGACGTAGTCTTTGGCTTGGGCTTCGCCCCAGGCGGCGTCGTGGCCTTTATAGAGTTGGCCCTCGCTGATCGAAAATGATGGGATGCCCACGCGGGCCAGGCTGAAATGATCGGAGCGGTAGTAATGGCCGGCTTCCGGCCGGGAATCGGGCTTGATGGCTAGATCGAATTCTTTGGCGGTGGCTTCCACTACTGGATAAAAAGTGGTGCGTTCCGCGCCGCTTACTTCTACTTCTTGCGGCTCCCCGAGTGGGGCTAGCGCGTCAAAATTCAGGTCCAGCGTAATTTTGCTTGCGGGGACGAAGGTATGCTTGCCGAAGTATTCGGAGCCGAGCAGACCCTGCTCTTCGGCAGTAACTGCGGCGAAAATTGCGGAGCGCGGCGGAGCAGATTTAGCGCTGGCCCACATGCGGGCTAGTTCGAGAAGAATGCCGCAGCCGGTGGCGTTGTCTACCGCGCCGTTGTAAATCTTGTCGCCCTTGATGCTGTCGTCGATGCCCAGGTGATCATAGTGGGCGGTGAAGAGTACGGCTTCGTTTCTGAGAGTGGCGTCGCTACCGGGGCGCATGGCGACAACGTTGCGCGAAACGAATGGGCGGAGGCGGCTGACTACGTGGGCTTTTAGTCTTACGTCGAGAGGAATTGGCTTGAAGTCGCGCGATTGGGACAGCTGAAACAATTTGTCGAGATCGAGGCCGGCCATGGCCACTAATTTTTTGGCGGTGTCAGTGGTGATCCAGGAGGCGGCTTGGAGTTTCGGAGTGCCGTCGAGAACCAGATAGGACTTTTCATTGCCCCAGGAGTTACGAACTACTTCCCACGGATAGCTGGCTAAATCAGTGCGATGAATGATCAGGGTGGCGATTGCGCCTCGGCGGGCGGTCTCTTCTAATTTGTAGGTCCAGCGGCCGTAATAGGTTAGGGCTTTGGCCTTGAAGAAATTGGGATCGTCGGAGACCGGTTCGTTGACGAAGAGGAGCGCTACTTTTCCTTTGAGATCCTGGCCCTTGTAGTCGTCCCATTTGTATTCGGGAGCGGTGATGCCGTACCCGATGAAGACGATCGGGGCATCGATGTCGGAGATTTCTTTTTGTGCTTCGTTGTTGGTGACGAAATCGTCGAGCAGGGTGAGATTTAACGGAGCGCCGGCGGCTGGAACTAGTTGGAAGGTGGTGTCTGGCAGAGTTTTCACCGCGACCATCGAGACGTTTTGGAAGAAGGTGCCGTTGTCGCCGGCGGGTTGCAGACCGTAAGAGGCGAATTGTTTGCCGAGGTAGTCGGCGGCCAAATCGCCGCCGGGTTGGCCCATGCCGCGGCCTTCGAGGGCGTCGCTGGAGAGATATTTTACGGTGGCGCGGATTTTTTCGGGGTCAGCGGGAGGAGTGGAGTTTTGGGCGGAGGCGGTTGTGGAGAGCATGGCTAACGCTAATAAGATTGGGGCCAGTTTGCTTAGTAGGCTGCTCGGTCTCACCGATTGATTCCTCCGCAGGACATTTTGGATGTTCGATCGTCCGTGGGCCATCTGCAAAAGTCAAAGGCTCACAGACTGAAGTCTGTGCTACCTAAAAGCTATGCCACTTATTTCTTGGCGCGATCTTTCAGCAGATTTTTCAGCTCGCTCATGAATTCCTGCACGTCCTTAAAATCCATATAGACGGACGCGAAGCGTACATAGGCCACTTTGTCCAATTTTTTCAAGCCGCGCATGATCAGCTCGCCGATTTCGGTGGTGGTGAGTTCGCGCTCGGTGGCTTCCTGCACCACGCCTTCGATTTCGTCGACGATGGCTTCGAGTTTGGGCGTGGGAACCGGGCGCTTCTCGCAGGCTTTCAGCAATCCTTGTAGGATTTTCTGGCGTTCGAAGCGCTCGCGGCGGCCATCTTTTTTGATGACCATGTAAGGGATTTCGTCGATCCGCTCGTAGGTGGTGAAGCGGCGCGAACACTTGAGGCATTCGCGGCGGCGGCGGATGGTGTCTCCGGCCCGGCCTTCGCGGGAATCAATTACCTTGTCGTCGATGTTCGCGCAAAAAGGGCATTTCAATTGCGGTGATCTCCTTGCCGTGCCGCGGGCAATTCTCTTTCCAATGCATTCAACGTAGCTTGCGTGGAGCCTGCGGGCAATACGCCGGCTTCTTCTTGTTTTTCTTCGGTGCCCATTTCGCGCAACTGGCCTAACGAGAAACCCTCACGAATCAGCAGAGGAATGCCGACCACGGTAACCGACGCAAACGTTATCACCCATAGGACCAGCGACGCTACTGTGGCCTGTTCGGTCGGCGACGTTGAAAATTGTAGTGAAAACCAAAATTGTGGCGACCTGCGCGCCGCCGCCGACCGCGGGCAATTGTACCGTGGAGCCGACCAGGCTGAAGGCCATCACCAGCATGGCATCGCCAACGCTGAGCGTGCCGAGTTGCCCGCTAAAGGCGTGCGCTACCAGGAAATAAACCACTACGATCAGGAACCAGTGGAGCGCGGAATAGAATACGGCGGCGGCTAGATCGCTCCAGGTACGGATGGTTTGCACTCCGCGCGCGAAGCCCAGCAGGATTCTTGCCACGGTGGCGCGCCACCCGGGGGCGCCGATCCAGCCTTTCAGGCGCGCCTCGAGGAAGGCGGTGCCGTGCAATCGCAAATAGATCAGGAAACGCGACGGCGCCAAAGACTCCGACCGCGAGAAGTGTGCCAGTGGTTTTTGCGGCGGCTTCCAGCTTGGCGGCAGTATCTCCGGTGTGCGCGTGGCCCTCGAATAGGATCAGCGCAATGCTGGCTACTACCGCGGTGCTGGCGGCGTCGAAGAGACGCTCCAGAACGTAGATGCCGAACATATCGGCGACTGGAAGTTTTTCTTCACGGGCGATTAGGAGCGGACGGGCCGGTTCACCGGCGCGCCCGAGAAGAAAAACTGCGCCGAAGCCGGCGAGGGTCATCCTAAAAATCGTGAGGAAATGGGAAGCGCCCAGGTTTTTCTGGAAGACGTGCCAGCGAGCCGAACGAATTGCGTAGCAGACATAAATCAGCAGAACGGCTAACGCCAGGAAATAGAAATTGGCATTTTTGATCGCGTCTAATAATTTCGCGCCGCTGAAATTTGCGAAGTGCGAGAGGCCGTGGGTCTGGTGAACCAGGAAAGCCACGACGAGCACACCAACCAGCAGGAGCAGGATTTTTCTCGACGTGGATGACATGTTCAACGAGCGTACTGGGGGCAGGCAACATCGTCAAGGCGCGGGTTGTTTAGGAGATTTGCAATGACACGGCAATACGATTCAAAACGTGGTCGACAACGAAGCGCGGGAGCTTTCCGACCTTTCGAAAGCCGCCCCTTCCCCGCCAATCGACGCTTTTCATTTGATCCGCGAGAATCACGCCTTTGAGTCGGTGGCCGAAGGGAAGACGAACCTCGAAAGGATAGCCTTTGGCGCGGTTCGTCAGGGGACAAACCACAGCCAATTCTGCAACCTGATTGTAGGTCCGGGGCGAAAGAACTAAAGCGGGGCGTGTCCCAGCTTGTTCCCTGCCGACTTGGGGAGAAAAATCGACCCAAACTACATCGCCAGTGTCCGGAATATACTCCGGTGTTACCACACTTCTTTTCCGACGGGCGCGCCCCAGTCAACCAGCTCGTGGCGGTTTTCTGGAGTGATCCGACTAACCAGCTCCTGCAGCGTAGGGCGCTTTTTGGATTTTCGAGAGAGCGCGCGCTTCGGCTTCCGGATGCGCAGACTTCCTGAATCTTCGGCGTCAACATCGAGTGCGTCGCCGGTCTTCAACTTAGCTGCCACGGCCACCGACTTGGGAATTCGCACAACCAGGCCGCTACCCCGCTTGGACAGTTCGGTTTTCATAACCATCCCTCATATCGATAAAGTACATTCCACAGTATATAGCCGGCGCCAATTCTTGACTATCTCTATGTCTAGGGAGGTTCGGAGCCCTCCTTGTGGCCGCGTCATTCCCCGAGTAAGATGCGAGGCACGATGACTGGCTTTGCCGCGCTGACTTCCAGGGAACATTTCGGTAGCACTTTGCGTTCCATACATTGCAGGCCGAGGTTAAGTTCGGTAGGTTCCCCGCTTTTGGGCGCCCAGCGAGCTAACCCCTTGCACCGTAGCAGGATCCGAGGCTGATGATACGTTGGAGCAGGATGCCCAACTGGTCCAGCAATGCCTCCAGGGCGACGGTTCGGCCTGGGAGGAACTTGTACGCCGCCACACCCGGCGTATCTTCAACATTTGTTACAGGTTTACCGGCAACCGCACGGAAGCCGAGGACCTGTCGCAGGATGTGTTCCTCAGGGTTTACCGCACGTTAGCCAGCTATCGTTCGGCCAACGGCGGCTTTGCAACCTGGATGACTAGCGTGACGCGCAATCTGTTGATCGACCATTACCGTAGAACCAGAAGGGACCGCATCACCGACTCGCTCGATGACGCGATGCCGGTGGTCGAAAACAAGCAATCTTCGGCGCGGCGGCCCGATGAACTAGCGCTGCTCGGCGAACTCAGCAGCCAGATCCAGGCCGGGTTGACCAAGCTTTCCCCGGAATTGCGGGAAGCCGTCATCCTGCGGGACTTGCAGCAGCTGGAATATGGCGAGATACAACAGGTTTTGTCTGTACCCGAAGGAACGGTAAAATCTAGGATTAATCGCGGGCGCATTGAATTGGCCCGCATCCTCCAGCAGATGGGAGTACGCCCATCATGAGCGGGGAGCAAACTATGAACTGGACTTGCGAACAAACCGAAGCGCAGTTGAGCGACTATCTCGACGGCTTTTTGCAACCGAGCGAACTCGCGGCGCTACAGGCCCATGCGAAGGACTGCGACCGTTGCACTCCGCTGCTCGCCAGCCTGTCGGCGTTAGTCGGCAATCTGCACAGCATGGAAGAGTTGGAAACGCCGCCGCGCCTCGTTTACAACATTCTCGATAAGACCCTTGGCCCACGCGACGCGGTGGTAGCCGCTCCAGGATTCTTCGGATGGTTGCGCACATTGGGTATGCCGCGCTTGGCATACGGAGCACTCTCGGTCTCGGCAACTTTCTTAATGATCGCCAGCGTTTCTGGATTCTCCTGGAAACACCCGAAGCTCGCGGACCTGCAGCCCACGAACATTGCCCGCAACGCCGATCGCCAAGCCCATCTGGTTTTCGCACGCGGCACTAAATTTGTCAGCGACCTCCGTGTGGTTTACGAAATTCAGACTCGCCTGCGCCAGGACAACAACGAAATTCCCAACACCAACGAGGAGACGACTCCGCGGCAGAATCCCGCCCCGGGCAGCACCGATGGCAGCAAACCGGGCAGCCCGAAGCAGCAGAATCGCGCCACCAGTTTCGACCACAATCTGCAACTGGTAGCCACCGCATTCACATCGCGCGCGTGCGAGAGTGCAACATTTATGAACCAGGCATTTCTGAACGAAGCCTCACTGCTGGCCGGCGCAGCTAACGGGAGGAACACTCGATGAAGTGCGCCGTTCACACCGATGCGGACGCGGTCGCGTACTGCCGACATTGCGGTAAGCCGCTGTGCTCCGTGTGCGCCCGGCCGATTCGTGATGTGATTTATTGCGAAGATTGCCTGGCGGCGACGCTGGGCCTGCCGACAACTCCGCCACCCGTGAATGTTGCCGGCGTTCCGATCGGGGGGACCGAGTCATCCGCGTTCGTTGCCACTTCGCAGAATCCTTACGCTGCAGCGGTTCCGCCCGCTCCCGTGGTTTCCGGAATTCCCATTCCCGCGGGCGCAGTGCCCCGCTATAACAACACCAACGCCGCCATCGCTTTTATCCTGGGCCTGGTTCCCGGCCTCGGCGCGGTATACAACGGCGAGTACAACAAAGCATTGATTCATATCGTGGTGTTCGCCGCGATGATCGTCGGCCTTAACAGCGACGTCGGCGACAGCGCCGAAACTGCGCTGGGCTTCATGGTTGCCGGATTTGTTTTCTACATGGCTTTCGACGCCATGCGGACCGCGAAAGCGCGCAGCGCTGGTCAACCGTACGTGGACCCGCTGGAGACCTGGAGCAAAGAACGCCCCGTCGGTCCAATTATCTTGATCGGCTTGGGCGCGCTGTTCTTGCTGAACAATTTTTCGTGGTTTGCGTTTTATAGAGTGAAGACTCTGTGGCCGCTGATTCTGATTGGCGCCGGAGCGTTGATGTTTCGTAACCGCATCAGCAAGGATCTTTAGGAGCTCAGCCGATGGCCGATAACACCAATCCGCGATGCCGTTGTCCGCGCTGTACTGTTCGTGGCTTGCGGGGTCCGGCGGTACTGATCACTTTGGGATTTCTGTTTCTGCTGCACGAGATGCGCGGCGATTACTTCTCCATCAGTCACACGTGGCCGGTGATTTTGCTGGTGCTCGGAGCCATGAGTCTGGCTTGCTCGGTAGCGCCGATGGACGGCCACATCGAACCGGTCAACGCAATCCCCCCATCGATGCCGCCACCCTACGTCCCACCGACCTCGGTACCCCCGCCAGTCGTTCCGCCTCAGGGTCCGTTGCCAGGCCAGGGGCAATAACGGCATGGCCTACAGCCCACGCAATAGCAGTGGCCTTTTTAGCGGCTTGGTGCTGCTGATCTTCGGTTTTGTATTTCTGGCCCACAATTATGGCGGCTTTGAGCTGAGCCGCTTGTTCACCCACTGGTGGCCGCTGCTACTTATCGCTCTGGGGATGATCAAGCTTTATGAACGTACCGCGGGCTCGCGTTATCTAGAGCCAGGCGCTGCGCGCATCACCGGCGGCGAAATTTTTTTGATCCTGGCGATCCTGGCCATCACCGGCGTCGTAATCGGCTTCGAACAGCTCAGCAAGCATGGCGCTGACTGGAACGTGGATATGGGTAACAGCTATCCATTTGATCTCGACGTCGCGCCGGTGAACGTTCCCGCCGATTCGCGCATTACCGTTCGAGGCAATCGCGGAGATATCACCGTGCGCCCCGGCGAGAAAAACGAAGTGCGCGTTTCCGGTAAAGCCAATGTTCATACCTGGAGCGAATCCGAGGCCGCGCGTATGGCTAAACCGGTCTCCGCGCAGATTGTGAAGAATGGCGACGGCTACGAAATTCGCCCCACGGGCACCGGCGCCGACGACTCACGCATCGGCGTCGACATGGACGTTACCGTGCCGCCACGCTCTTCGGTTACCGTTCGCAACGGTAAAGGTGACGTCACCGTTTCCGACATGGAAGATGCGGTGACCGTCAGCAACGGCAATGGCGACGTGGAAGTTCGCGACAACAACGGGGACGTCAACATCGACACCCGCCACGGGGACATCAAAGTTTCCGATATCAAAGGCAATATCAAGCTGGAGGGTCACGGCGGAGAAGTGGACGTGGTCAACGCCACCGGCGGTTTAACTTTGAACGGCGAGTTTTTTGGACCTATCCGCGCCGAAAAAATCGCCAAGGGCGTGCGCTTTATTTCGCAGCGGACCGACCTTACCTTGACTCAGCTTACCGGGCACATGGAGTTCAGCTCCGGCAATCTGGAAATTGCCGATGCCCCGGGAAATCTCAGTCTGCGCACCAATCGCTACGATATCGACGTGGAAAATGCGGGCGGCAAAGTAGATATTCAAAATCGCGACGCCAGCGTGGACGTGCGCTTTTCCACCATGCCGAAAGACGACGTGCAGATCATCAACTCCAATTCTTCGATTTCCCTGAGCTTGCCAGACGCCGCCAATTTTCAAATCGTCGCCGATTGCAAATCCTGCGATATTAGCTCCGATTTCAGCGCCGATTCGCTCAACAAAACCACCACCACTTCCGGCGACAATCATCTGGAAGGCAAATTCGGCAACGGCCGTGGACCAAAAATCACTTTGAAGACCAGCTACGGCTCGATATCCCTGCACAAAACCAGCTCCATGGAAGCCCCTGAGCGGCCCGAAAAGCCGGAAGCGCCAGAACGGGAGCGACGAGAGCGTCCAGCTCCGCCGGCTCATCCCGCGCCTGTAGCGCCCAAGCCTTCGTCGGATTCATCAACGTAACGGAACCGCACCGCGCTCCACTCGCAAAACCCACAGCGCGATCGGCAGCGACATCCCATGCAAGACACATCGAAAGATAAATGGACTGTCTACGGACTGGATCAACCTTTTTCCGAAGATCAGCCGATAAAACTCCACACCATCTTCGAGCACTCGCTCGGGCACGACACCGAAGACTCGGCAATAGCCCGAGCGCAAGCCTTAGCTGCGCAAAACCTGAATCCCCGGATTATCGAATTCTGGCTATTTAACACTTCCCTGCCGAGCCCCGGGATCCGCATCACGTTGACGCCGAAAAATTAATTGAGATTGCCGAACTCTTAGGTTCTCTAAGACGGGCGGTTCTTCTGGAAACTCCCAGTGTTCCGGACCACCCGTTAGCGCCCCGCCAATCGCTCAAGTTCCGCGTAGAACGTCGGAAATGATACTCCCGCACACTCGGCGTCTCGGATGATCGTCTTGCCTTCGGCGGCCAGCCCGGCAATCGCGAATGCCATGGCAATGCGGTGATCGCCATGCGGCTCGATTTCCGCGCCATGCAGCTTGCCGGCTTTGCGTCCTGCCACGCGCAAACCATCGGGGCGCTCTTCGACCGTCGCGCCCATGCGCCGCAGATTTTCTGCCAGAGCGGCGATGCGATCACTTTCTTTTACCCGGAGTTCGCTGGCGTCGCGAAACTCAATCCCCTCTTCGGTGAACGGGCCGAGCGCGGCCAGCATTGGCAATTCATCGATCAGCAGCGCAATCGTGTCGCCGCTGATGACTCCGCCCTTCAACGGGGCGCCCTTGATCGCCAGGTCGCCGACGATTTCGCCGTGCGAGCTGCGCAGCGATGGAGTCTTTATGTCCGCGCCCATGGACAGAAAAAAATCGAGAATCGCCGTGCGCGTGGGATTCAGTCCCACGTTGTGAATCAGCAAACTCGATTCTGGAAACAGCGAAGCGGCGGCGATAAAAAACACCGCGGACGAAAGATCTCCCGGCACATCCAGCACGCGGCCGGTCAGCGTGCCGTGTTCGTTGCCGGCGCCCAGGCCATGCACCGTGGTCGTCAGACCGTGCCGTTCGATTTCCACGCCAAATTCTTCCAGCGCGATTTCCGTGTGGTCCCGCGTGCGTGCCGGTTCGATCACGCGGGTTACCCCGTCCGCGAAGAGGCCCGCTAGCAACACTGCCGACTTTACCTGGGCGCTGGCCATCGGCATCTCGTAGCTGATGGCATGAAGTTTGGCCCCGCGAATTTCCAGCGGCGCGAACTGCTCCTCGCGCGCTTTAATTTCCGCACCCATCTGCCGCAGCGGTCCCACGATGCGCTTCATCGGGCGTTTCTGCAGCGAATCATCGCCACTGATCGTGGTGAAAAAGTTTTGTCCTGCCAAAATCCCGGAGAGCAGTCTAATTGTGGTGCCGGAATTCCCCGCGTCCAGCGCTTTGCGCGAAGCCTGCAAACCGCGCGGACCCTTCCCCGTAACGCGCACCAGATCTTTCTCGATTTTCACCTCGGCGCCCAGAGCCTTCATGCATGCCAAAGTGCTGTGGCAGTCCGCGGCCGCCGAAAAATGCCGCAGTTCGCTCACGCCTTGCGCGATTCCCGCCAGCATGCCGTAACGGTGGGAAATGGATTTGTCGCCCGGAAGCTCGATGCCGCCGTTGATGGATTTGGCGGGATGAATGGTTTGTTTTTTCACGCGGCAATTTTAGCACGGCGAATTCCACAAGCGCCCGCCCGCGCACGGAAGCATCAGAAAATTCGATGGATAGTGCCTGCCCTGAGGGACAGTTTTCGCAGGGACACTTTCCGGCAAATGCCCCGAAACTCCTGCATAGGCCAGCGCGTAATATTAAGTGAGGAGAATAGTCATGTCAGCGCGCAGCACGACCGTACAACTGGTCACCAAGGCCACCGTAGGAATCGGCGCTCTTTTTCTGGTGAGCGTGCTCCTGGCGGCCATGCCCGGGCATCACGCCCCCACCGTCGGCTCGGCAGAAAGCAGCAGCGACACGCCGCAGCAGGCCGCGCCCCCGTCCGCTGCGGACCATTCCAGCATGCCGGGTATGAAAATGTCTGGCGACGAGAAATCCAGCGAGAGCGCCGCGGTCGAAGACATGAGCGGCGAGCATCACGACGCGCACAGCCAGCACATGTACATGACCGCCATGCGCCCGCAAAGGCCGGAAGACGTGGCCAAAGCTAATGAAATTGTGACCCAACTGCGCGCGGGCATCGCCAAATACAAGGACTACCACGTGGCCCTCGACGAGGGTTACAAAATATTTCTGCCCAACGTGCCGCAGCCGGAATATCACTTCACCAGCTATAAAAACGGTTTTCTGGAAGCGTTCAATTTCGATCCGGCGCGCCCAACTTCGCTTCTCTACAAAAAAACCGCGACCGGGTACGAGCTAGTCGGCGCCATGTACACCATGCCGAAACGCGCGACGGAAGAACAATTAAACGAGCGCGTGCCGCTCAGCATCGCCATGTGGCATCTGCATACGAATCTGTGCATCCCGCCAAAAGCCCAAGCCCTCACCTCGGACTGGACCAAGTTCGGCCTGCACGGCTCGATCACCACGCAGGAAGCCTGCGACGCGGCCGGCGGCCGCTTCTACCCGGTAATCTTCGGCTGGATGGTGCACGTCTACCCGTACGAGGACTCACTGGATAAGATTTACGCCATGCATATGCACATGGACTAGCTCGTGTAGGGGCACGGCATGCCGTGCCCGCTCTGGTAGTGGGTGGTTATTCAAACTGTTTACGAAATTCCCCAAATTGCAACTTTAGCGCGGCAACCTCTTCCCGCAACGCCGCCACGGTCTCTTCCAGCCGCTTGATGTGTTCGGCTTCTGAGTTTTTGTGTGATGAAGTACCACCACTGGCCAGCGAATCGCCGACAGAACGCGGCGCCGCGGCAGCGTGAAGTTCGGTGTTGGCCGCTTCGACGTCCCCAGAAAGCAGCTGCGCGTAACGCGCCTCTTTCATGCCCGGCTGTCGCGCCAACAACACGACCAGCGGCGGTTCGCGGCGCATCAGCCGTTGCAACGTAGTCTGCACTTCGCTCAAATCTTCAAAGGGATGCATGCGTTCGGCGCGGCTGCGCAGCTCACCGGGAGTTTGCGGCCCACGCAACAGCAGCTCGCACAAAATTGCAGTTTCCTTGCGATCAAAATTAAACGTCTCGGCCAGGCGATGTTCAAATTTCGCCACTCGGCTGTCGCCGCCCGCGGAACGCGCTAGAAATTGCTCGCCGAGCCCGCGCAGCGCTACCCGTACAGCATCTTCATCCAGATGCATCAGCGGATCGCGATTGGATTTCTGATTGCACGCGTTCATCAGCGCGTTCAGCGAAAGTGGATAATATTCCGGAGTGGTGACTTCTTTTTCGATCAGCGCGCCAAGCACCCGCGCTTCCACATCGTTCAGGGTAAAGTTCACCGGATAAATATACAGGATGCGGCCAACCCGTCCCACCGCGTTCGAGACGGCGCAACGAAAACAGGTGGTGGGCCACGCAACGCAGTCCCCCAGCGAGTACGTCTAATGGAGTGTTAACACCAGAGCGGGCGGAGATAATACTAGAACTGCTGGAGCATTAGGACTACCCGGCCGCTTACGGTGGTTTGATTGCTTTGGGGTTAGGTGCCGCGTAGGATTACAAGTTCATGTCTCCGTTCCGGCCCATGCTGCGTGCGCTGCTCCCGCTCTACCGATTTCTACTTCTTAACGCGATCGCGATTTGCTGTTCGTCCCTCCTTCCCCTCGCCTATGCGAACGGCGAAAAACCCGCTAAATCTTCCAGCGAGACCCCGGCCGAACCTGCTGCGGAGTCCACGGAAATCATGCCGCTCGCGGATGTGCGGCCGGGAATGGAGGGCTACGCCTATACGATTTTTGCCGGCGACCAGATTGAGAAGTTCGACTTGGTGGTCATCGGGGTTTTGGATAATTTTCTAGGTCCGCGGCAATCGATAATTTTGGTGCAGCTCAAGGGCGAGAAAGTGGAGCACACCGGCGTGGTCGCGGGAATGAGCGGAAGCCCGGTATATCTGGAAGGAAAATTGGCCGGGGCGCTGTCGCTGAAGCTGGGAGTATTTACCAAGGAACCGATCGGCGGGGTCACGCCGATTCGCGACGTGATGGATCCGCTGGCGCAAAGCGTCGCCAATGTCACCTCCAGCAGCAACGGCTACGGAAACGGTGACGGGCAAGACGCTACCATGCAGAATTTTTCTCTTCCGCCCCAAATGGCAAAGAACGGTTTGCCTTCGGGCTCTGCGCTGGAACCCATTGAAACCCCACTGGTATTTTCGGGATTTCCCGCAGCTTCTCTGGGTCCTTTTACTTTGCAGATTCAGAATCTGGGATTTGTCGCGGCGCAAGGCGGCAGCACTCCGCCGCGCAGCGATGATGCGCAACTGGTGGCAGGAGACATGGCCGGAATGGTTCTGGTGCAAGGCGACGCGTCTATTAATTCGGCGTGCACGGTGACCGCGGTGCGCGGGGATCGCGTTTTTCTTTGCGGACACCCGTTCTTAAGTTTGGGCGAAGTGCAGTTACCAATGGCCCGTACTCGCGTGGTCACGACCCTTTCCTCCTCGCTGGCCTCGACGAAAATCGTGAATCTCGCAGGAAACATCGGCACGATTACCGGAGATCACATAACGGCGGTCACCGGAAAGCTTGGCCCGCTGCCCACGATGATTCCGCTGGATTTGACAGTTACTGCTCCCGCAGGCGAAAAGAAATTTCACTTTGAAGTTGTGAATCATCCAAAACTCACTCCTCTGCTCGTGGCGCTCACGGTTTTTAACGGACTTTCGCAAAACAGCGTCTATGGCGAAGGAACCACGCTGCATTTGTCCGGCGAAGTCCGCTTGAAGGGTCACGCGCCGGTACAAATTGAAAATACCTTCGCGCCGGGCGACTCGATGAATCCGGATGGATTGCCGATCGCGTTAACCATGCAGTCGGTTTTCGCGCGGTTGTTCACCAACACCTTTGAAGCCACCAACGTGGAGCGCATCGCCTTGAAAGTAGAAAGCGTGCCCGGCCGGCAATCCTACAGCATCGATAGCGCCTGGCTGGAAAAGGGCGAAGCCGCTCCGGGGGAAACCCTGAAGGTGCGGGTGATGCTGCATCCCTATCGCGGTGCGGCCCATGTGGAAGAAACCACGGTGCGCGTTCCGGACCAGGTCGCTCGCGGAACCATGCTGCGCGTACTGGTAACCGATGGCCAAACTTTGAATCGCGCGTCGCGGGGATTTTCTTTGGCGGGCGCCGGCGGGGTGGGTGGCATCGATCAACTGATCGCCCTGCTGAATCGCGAGCGGCGCAATGACCGCGTGTACGTGGGACTTTTTACCCCGTCACCGACGATGCTGTGGGACGACAAGGAATTGCCAAACGTGCCGCTCTCGGAAATCAACGTGGTGGATGGGCGTCCGGCTCCCGGCAGCGTGCAAGTGCTCCGAGAATCTCTGGCCGGCGAATCTTCCATTCCGCTCAATGGCCCGGTATCCGGCGTGATTTCTCTCAATCTGCAAATTCGGTGAATCGTAAATGACCAGAGCCTCCCAGATCGCCCGCGCTGCGCAGCCGCGCCAAACGAAAGATTCGCGACGGCGCGGATTTTATTCGCGCCCCGCGATCGTCGCCGGTGCGGCGCTCGTGTTTTGTTTATTGCTGTGCCTGGCCGCGTCCGCGGAACACACCCGGCGCTGGCGGCAATCTTCATACGACGAATTTGTAAAAGGTACGGCTCACGGAGTGGCGGTGCGCAGCGATGGACGGCTGGAATTGGCGCCGAAGTTTACGCTCTTGGCCGATGCGGACGCGTCGTATCTGTGGTCCCTGCGCGTGGCGCCGAACGGCAGCCTATATGCCGCGGGCGGCTCGCCGGCTCGCGTTTTTCGTTTTGATGGCACGGGAAAACCGGCAGTGGTATTTGAGTCCACGGATCTCTCGGCGCAAACCATCGCGTTCGACGCCAAGGGCGTTTTGTATGTAGGCACGTCTCCCGACGGCAAGGTCTATAAAATTTCCGCCAACGGCGAGAAGTCCATCTTTTTCGACCCGAAGTGCAAATACATCTGGGATCTGCTCTTTGGAGCCGATGGAACTCTGTACGTAGCCACTGGCGACAAGGGCCAGATTTTTGCGGTTGCGCCGGATGGCAAGAGCAGCGTCTTTTACGATAGCGACGAAGCCCACATTCGCGTTCTGGCATTTGATGGCCAAGGCCAACTCATCGCCGGAACCGAACCGAGCGGGCGAGTGTTACGCATCACCGCGCGCGGTTCGCAAGGGAAAGATAATCCTCGCAGCAACGAGAGCGCCCCGGCCAACAAGGGCAGCGCCGACGGTTATGTCCTATATGAAACCTCGAAGCGCGAAGTAACCGCTTTGAGCGTAGCGCCCGACGGCACGATCTATGCCGCAGCCATCGGCGAAAAGCAACGTGCTGCGGGCCAAGCGCCCACCACGATCATTGCCACTCCGCAGGGGACGACCACTTTCACCAACAGTGGAGTTATGTCTTCCGGTTCGGCGCAACCGGTCTTCACCCCTTTCCCCACGATGATTTCCAGCAGCATCTATCGCCTCAGCCCGGATGGCGCGCCCGACGAATTGTGGACCTCGCGCGACGACGTGGTCTATTCGCTGGGGCTGGCCCCAGATGGCCGGTTGCTGGCGGGAACCGGCAACAGCGGGTCGTTACTGGCGATCGATAAGCGCGGAGCCTACGCGCAGTTGGCCAAAGCCGGCTCGGCGCAGATCACCGGAATCGTGCGCAACGCGGCAGGCAAAATATTTTTGTGTACCGCCAATCCGGGGAAGGTTTTTTCCGTAGGTCCAGAGTACGAGCCCGAAGGCACCTACGAATCGCGCTCCTACGACGCGCAGAATTTTTCACAATGGGGGCGTGTGGAATGGTGGACCGCTCCGGTCGAAACTGTGGCCAGCGGCGGGAAACGGGTAAGCAGCGAACCACGCCTGGAATTTTTTGTGCGCAGCGGCAACACCGAGGATCCCGGCGGAGAATGGTCGCGCTGGTTTGGGCCTTATGCTCAACCGGGCGCAGTGATTCAAGCGCCGCCTGCCCGTTACGTGCAATGGAAAGCGGTCATTCATGATGGCCGCCCGGGCGACGGAATTTATTGGGTGAGCATCGCGTACTTGCCGCGCAATGTGGCGCCGGTAATTGAGGGCATCGCGATTCAGGAACCGGGCGTACGCACGCAGAGCACCTTCGTGATCGCCGCCGGCCAGCAACAAAACGTCACCTTAAAAATGCCGCCCTCCGACAATACCAACGGCGTGATCATCACCCAAAGTGGCACGCCGCCGCGCTTCGAACAGCCGCCACAGGGATTTCTGCAAAAGGGTTACGACTCGGTTTTGTGGAGCGCCCATGACGCCAACGACGACGAGCTGAAATATGCGATTTATTTTCGCGGAGAAAATCAACGCGAATGGCTTTTGCTGAAAGATAAACTGGATCAGAAATACTATTCCTGGGATACCACCGGCATGGCGGACGGCGGCTATTACCTGAAAATTGTGGCCAGCGACGCGCCATCGAATCCGCCGGATGTGGCCCTCACCGCGGAGCGCGAGAGCGAGCGCTTCGAGATCGATAACACCCCCCCAGTGATTGAGAAACTGCAGGCGGTGGTTGGAGCGAAAAGCGCGGTAACAGTCACGTTTGGAGCGCGGGATACTGCGACATCGATCGAACGGGCACAGTACAGCGTGGATGGCGGCGATTGGATTATTTGCGCGCCGTCTGGACGCATCAGTGACGCACCGCAAGAGAACTACACTCTGACGATCCCGGAACTGAGCGCCGGCGAACATACAATCGCAGTGCGGGCCTACGATCGTTTTGAAAATGTGGGCAGCGCAAAAACGGTCGTAAATATTGCGGGCGGAAATTCCCGCTGACGGGCAAGGCTATTCAGTGCCACGAAAGATAATCTTCGCGGTCCTGGCCGCCGCTGTGGCTATATCTATAACGCTGCTCGCAACCGCGTTCGCGCAGGCATACCGCGCTCGTGAATTTGGAGGTGAGTTTCTTTCCGATGTCCGCAACCTGCGCGTCGGCCAATCGACATATGAAGATGTCCTGAGAATTCGTGCAAAATATCGGTCTCGCTCGTTGAACGATCTTGGCAGCTGTGACCAAAACTCATGTGAGATGGGTTTTTCGGGCGGAAACAAGTGGCTCTATCACTTAGGTCTGGTGCCGGGAGCCGTATTTATCGGTGGCTTAACAGTACGACAAGGCGTGCTCGTTAAAATCAGTGCGACCTATGCGTGCAACCCGGGTTATGACGCCAATACCGAAGAGACCGTCGGCGGTTCCCCGGTCAGCGCTTACGAGGTGCGCCACAAACAAGCGGTGTCCGCGCTGGTATATAAATCCATCTGGGTCCACATCACCTCAGCCGCCACACCAGCGCAACGAGAAAGAGCCTACGCCTATAATTTGGATTGCCTGACCAAATTGAGCGGCTGCAAAGACGCCAATGAAATTTTGCCGGTTCTAGGGAAACTGACCGAAGCAGACGAGGCGCCATCGCCGCCCTCTGACTAGTTCGCGGATGGAGCACTCTTAGTTGGCGTGGCGATCTGCTTTTGTTGGCAGATTGGCCTCGCCTAAAGCCTGCCGCGCTCGAAACTCTTCGATTTCCACTCCAAAGCCAATGCGCCCGTCGCCGTAGGGTTCGTCGCGCACATGAACGACGCGGGCGGTGCAGCGCGTCTCTTCGGCCGATCCGCCGGTGACTTCTCCCGGCATGCGAAGCGTAGCTTCGATGGGCGCGCCGATCTGCAACGCGGCAGAGGACGCGAAGAAGAAGCCCCCGCGCGAAACGTTCAACGCTTCCGTGAAATGCTCGGTCTTGTCGGATGACAAACCGGCCGCGCGGAAACGCAAGGGTGTGCGCAAATTATAGCGAGTCAGCTGACGTCGTTCGGAACCCTGCATGTCTTCCTCCTCCGCGCGAGAGGAAGGTCTTACGCGGATCGCGAGATTGAGGGAGGGTCTGGTAAGAGTAGGCAAGGACGGCGTGAGCGTCAAGTGCCAAGGGCCAAATTAGGAACTCTTTAGCCGGCGCTACAGTCCGATTTGGCTCTGGTTTCACTTCTTCTTCGCGGCGAACATATCTTCGCCGTATGTTAGATTCGGTCAACCGAAGCGAGTGAACAAGACAGATGAGCGAACCGAAATTAAAGCCAACTCATGCACCAGGTCCAGATTGGCCCACCATCGTGGCGGCCCACGCGCGCATCGCTCCGCGCATTCACCGTACCCCGGTACTCACCAGCGCTTCGTTGGATGAAATGGCCGGAGCGCGCTTGTTTTTTAAGTGCGAAAATTTTCAAAAAACCGGCTCGTTCAAGATTCGCGGCGCCAGCAACGCGATTTTTTCCATGAGCGCGGAAGAAATCGCCCGCGGTATCGTAACGCTATCGAGCGGCAACCACGGAGCAGCGGTCGCGTGCGCCGCCTCCTGGCGCGGTGTGGCGTCGTACATCGTGATGCCCCGCAACGCCCCGGCGGTGAAATGCCTGGCGGTGGAAGCCTACGGCGGACGCATCACCTTTTGCGAGCCCACGGTTTCCGCGCGAGCCGAGGCCGCGGCCCGCGTACAGGCGGACACTGGCGCAGTCCTGGTGCATCCTTACGACGACGACCGAATCATCGCCGGCCAAGCCACCGCCGCAAAAGAATTGCTGGAGGAAGAATCAGATTTGGATGCCGTGTTCGCGCCGGTGAGCGGCGGCGGATTGCTCAGCGGAACCTGTCTTGGTGCGCAGGGCGCGCGCGCCGGCATCCGAGTATATGGTTGCGAGCCAGAACGCGCGGACGATGCTTACCGCTCGCTGCAAAGCGGCACGCTACAATCGTTGGAAACCACCGACACGATCGCTGACGGCTTGCGCGCTTCCCTTTCCGCACGCACATTCGCGATTTTGCGCGAACGCGCCGCGGGAATCTTGCTGGTAAGCGAAGCGGAGATTATCGCCGCCACGCGCCTAGTCTGGGAACGTATGAAAATTATTATCGAGCCAAGCTGCGCTGTCGCGATCGCGCCATTGTTGCGCAGGGGGACGCTGGAGAGCCTAGGCTTACCAGTGCGTGCCGACGGAAGCCCGCCGAAATTAGGAATTATTTTCTCCGGCGGAAATTTGGATTTTTCTTCTCTGCCGTTTTAGGTTGAAAAAAAACACGCGTTTGGCGAAGCCCGGGCAAGCTGGGGCGCAGCATGCTGCGCCCCTACGAGCTACATCTCCAGCACCACGCGAAACTGCGCGTGCCCGCTCATCATTCGGTCGTAAGCTTCCGCAACTTTGGCGAACGGAAACTTCTCGATCATCGGCCGCACGCCGCTGAGCACCGCAAAATTCATGGTGTCTTCCGAATCGGTAGGAATGCCCGACGGCCAGCCCTGAACAATCTTTCGCCCAAAAATCAGCGGCAGCGGATTCACCTCGATATTGTCCGGCGGCGCGCCCACCACCACCATCTTGCCGTTAGTTCCCAATCCACCAAAAATTTCCGACATAGCCTTAGCGCTGGTCGCGGTCGCCAAAATCACTTTGGCTCCGCCCATTTTTTGCAATTCCGCGGCCGCATCGGTCGCCGAACTATCGATATACGCAACGGCTCCCAACTTCTTAGCCAGGTGTTCATTGTCCGGCCCGCGGCCGACAGCCACCGTCCTATATCCAGACTTTGCGGCAAACTGCACGCCCAAGTGCCCCAGCCCGCCAATCCCCTGTACCGCCACCAAATCTCCCGGCCCCGCACCGCTGTGCCGCAGCGAATTAAACGTAGTGACTCCCGCGCACATCAGCGGACCAGCGTCCGCGAAATCCAGCCCATCCGGAATCGCCGCCACAGCTTCTTTCGGCACCACCGTATACTCGCCGTATCCGCCGTCGTAGCTGACGCCGGAAATTTTCAGATTCACGCACGTGCCAAAATCGCCGCGGCGGCAATTGATGCACGTACCGTCCTGCCCGCCGTGCCAGCCAACGCCTACGCGTTGTCCCTTTTTCCAGTTGGTCACGTCGGCGCCGACCTCATCAATCACGCCCGCAACTTCATGGCCTGGCACCCGCGGATAGCTGATGCCCGGGAACGCCCCGTCCTTGGTAACAAAATCGCTGTGGCAGACGCCGCAAGCATGCACTTTGATCCGTACCGTCCCCGGTCCCGGTTGCGGGATGTCTCGTTCCACAATTTCAAACGGCCCTTTGGCCTTGCCCACTTGCGCTACTTTCATCTTTGCCATGGCGAGATCTCCAGAAATCAAAATTCTACGTCGAGGTTTTGCGCCCGATCCTGCAGCAGCGAGTGTTGGATGCCGGGCCAGCCGATTGGTCGCAGGATATTTGGCAGCTGTGCAGAACGGAGGTCGACGGCGCTGTTGAGACAACTGGAAGAGGTGAACCGGTTGGAAGGGCAATTCACCCTGCACAACCTTGGCGCAACCTCCGGGTTAAAAACACTGGCCGGTGGCAGACAATTTCCGTACGGTAACAGCCAGTCACGGAAGCATCCCGTCACTGGGCACCTGCATCCGAACTAGCACCCCGGGTGTGGTTACAAAAAATTTAACGAAGGCGTTTCAAGGATTAGGGCGGCGAGGCGTGCTAGAGTATTTCAGCAACGTTGCGTCACCTCTCTGCCAACATCATGCGTTATCAAGCGACCGTTCCCCCTCTCGCGCGAATCGCTGCCCCGGGTATGCCGGAAACGCGGCGCATGCTGTTCACCAACTCCAACTCCAGAACGGATCAAATATGAACCCGCAATTACTGCGTAATTTCCCGCAAGTTGCTAGGAACTTGCTGCTGATGTTGGCAACGTTGGCCTTGCTGGGACTCGCGGCTGTCGGAGCCCAAGCGCAAACTCCGGCGCAAAACCGAGCGCAAACTCAGGCGCCAAACGCAGAAGGCGCAGCGACACCGGCCTATGCAACCCCGCGCGTCCGCGTGACCCAGGCGGTGGACGAAAATCAATTGGTCGTTCTGCCCGGGAGACTCAACCCGCTCGCCAAGCCCTCGCTGGACCGCGGCCTCTTGTCCGATGGCCAACCCATCACCCGCATGCACCTGGTGTTGCAGCGCAGCCCGCAGCAAGAGACCGCCCTGCGCCAGTTGCTCGACGACCAGCAAAACAGGTCCCACCGCCAACTATCACGCCTGGCTCACCCCGCAACAGTTTGCCACGCAGTTCGGCCCGGCGGACTCGGACGTTCAGGCCGTCACGCAATGGCTGACCACGCACGGATTTCAAGGACATTCAAGGTCGGCGAAGGAAAGACCGCCATCGAGTTTTCCGGAAACGTGGGGCAATTGCGCGAGGCCTTTCACACCGACGTGCACAAATTTCTGCTGCGCGGCCAAGTGCGCAACGCCAACGTCAGCGATCCGCAAATTCCGGCGGCGCTGTCTCCGGTGATTGCCGGCGTGGTGGGGCTAAGCAATTTCCGCCCCAGAGCGCATGTGCACCGCCTCGGAACGTTCCGCAGGACCAAGGGCACTCACGAAGCCAAGCCGCTTTTCACATTTATGGATTGCGGACCGAATGGCACATTGCAATGCTACGCCGTGGGTCCAGGGGACTTCGCTAAGATTTACAGCGTCCCCGCCATGGTGGGCGGCCAGCCAGCTGGAAAAAACCAAACGATTGTGGTCGTCGGCGACTCCAACGTGAATCCTGCGGACTTCAACGACTTCCGCACCTTGTTCGGTTTGCCGAACATGCCGCTTCAAGTCGTGGTGAACGGCCCCGATCCCGGAATCAGCGGCCCGGACGGCGATGAAATCGAAGCCGACCTCGACACGCAAACCGCTGGCGGTGTTGCGCCCAACGCGCAAATCGTCCTGGTGGTAACCGAGCAGCCGGACTCCGGCGTCGGCGCAGCCGGCGTAGACCTCTCGGTACTCTACGCCATCAACAACAACTTGGCGCCCGTCGTCAGCAAGAGCTTCGGCGAGTGCGAGCCATTTCTGGGCGCCTCCGGAAACCAACTCGAGGCGCCTTGTGGGAACAGGCTTCCGCACAAGGCATCACCGGCTTTGTTTCCGCTGGCGATACGGGTTCCGCGGCGTGCGATCCCTCCAGCGCCAGTTTTAGATTTTTCGCTTTTGGCCAAGCGGTGAGCGGCGACGCCTCCACGCCCTTTAACGTAGCCGTCGGCGGCACGGATTTCGACAGCAGCCTTGCGAATTACGCGACGAACTACTGGGGTCCCACCGGAACGCCGACTTCCGCGCTCTCGTATATCCCGGAGATCACGTGGAACGCCTCCTGCGCCAGCAAGGGTTCCACCGGCTGTACCGCCGCGATTATCGATGCCGATTCGACAGGTTTGAACGTCACTGGCACCGACCTCGTCGCGGGTGCAGGCGGGGATAGCAATTGCATTGTCCCTTCGGTAGACCCAAGACAACGTCACCGGCAACATCGACTTCACTGGACAGTTTGGCTATCTGAAACCCAGTTGGCAGACCGGTTTCGGCGTACCACCCGACGGCGCGCGCGATATCCCCGACGTGTCTCTATTCGCCAGCAATGGCCACGTCAACAGTTTCTATATCGTTTGCAACCAGGATGCCAATCATGGCACCGGAAGCAGCACCTCCTCCTGCGATCTCAATTCTCCCTTTCTTGACTTTCAGGGGGTCGGCGGAACATCCGCTTCTTCGCCCGGCGTTTGCGGCCATCATGGCCCTTGTCAATCAGCAGACCGGACAGCGGCAAGGCAACCCTAATTACGTTCTTTATAAGCTTGCGGGCAAGTCTGGCTCAACCTGTACTTCGGCGGCCAACCCTGCCAACACCTGCATCTTTTATGACATTCCGGCGGGCTCCAATAACTCTGTCGCCTGCGCTGGCGGCTCCTTCGGCTGTAGCAACCAAAGCAACGCCGGCAATCAATTCGGAATCCTGGAAATCAACGGCACGCCATCCTTCAACACCACGGCAAACTACGACCTGGCCACCGGACTCGGCTCGGTAAACGTCACCAATCTAGTGAAGAATTGGGCCTCGGTCCTTCGCCACTCGTCCCACCTCCACCACCTTTCAACTCGGCACCGGCGCACCAGTAACGAACAACGTCCATGGAAGCGGCGTCGCCGTAGGCGGTAAGGTTACCCCCGCTTCCGGCACCGCAGTTCCCACAGGGTTTGTAGAACTTATCCAAGGAACCAGCGCGCCCGGGCCGATCATTGACACTTTCTCCGTCCAACCTGACGGAACGTTTGGCCAAGGCACCACCCTGCTCCCGGGTACCAACGGCACTCCCTACAGCGTGGTCATGCGCTACGGCGGCGACACCAATTTCGCGCCGAGCACGTCTCCTGCGCAAAGCGTGGTCTCGGTCACCAAGGAACCGAGTAAGGTGTCCGTAAACCTTGTCACTTTCGATCCCAACTCCGGCAGCCCGATCTTGAGCGAAGTTGCGACCTCGCTCCCGTACGGCTCACCCTATATTTTGCAAGTGGCGGTAACCAACGCCTCCACCGCTCCTGGCACGGTTTGCACGCCACCGCCGTTCAGCAACGTGCAGGGCAATCCATCCACGTCGTGCCCGACCGGAAACGTTACGCTCCTTGATGCCGGACAGCCTCTGAACGATTTCGTGGTGGCTAACACCAAAACCCCCACAAATACCGCGAAACTCAACAATTCGGGATTCGCTGAGGATCAACCAATTCAATTGAATGCCGGCACTCACACCATCACCGCCACCTATGCGGGAGACAACAGCTTCACGGCCCAGTCGTCCAGCAACATGCTCGCGCTAACAATCTCCCAAGCACAGACGGAAACAAACATCAGCGCGAGCACTGCGACCGTTACGGCGGGTTCCATGGTCACGCTGACCGCTTCTGTGATCGGCCCGAGCAGTAATGGGGCAGCTCCCACAGGAACGGTGCAGTTCAGAAACGGCTCGGCAACCCTGATGAGCCCGGTCACCTGCGGTTCGCCAGTCGGGTTCAACTCTAATACCGGCGCGCCGCCATCCTGCTCCGCCACAATCACTACGGCACTCTCATTTCTGGTTCCGCAGCCAACACCTTGGCAAATGCCACGTATCAGCATCGGGCCGATGTGGATTGCAGGCTTTGTGCTGTTGATGGTCGCGTTTGATCCTGTTCCTGCTGACGCTGGGACGCGTCGCTCCGCGCAAGCGCTCAATCTATGCCTGCGCCGGCGTGCTACTGTTCGTCTGCGCAACCGCAGGAATCGCCGGTTGCGGAGGTGGAGGGGAGGCGGAGGTGGTGGAGGCGGCGGAGGGACCACTGACAGCATCACCGCTATTTATAGTGGCAATACCAACTACGCGCATTCGACGTCTTCGGTAATCCGTATCACCGTGGAGTAACCCAGAACCAACATTCAGAAACAAAAACGGCTCCGATTTCTCGGAGCCGCTTTTTATTTACTGAGATTGTGCGCTCGAATCGTTAATTAATCGACGGCGGAAAGAAAACATTCCAGAATTGCGGCGAAGCCGTCAAAAACTCCACCGGAATCAGGCAACCGTCGCTGGTGATTTGCGGCGGGCGCACCACCCGGGCATCCACCGTTTTCTGGGTCTTGGGATTCTCGACGGAAACTTTGGCGCCTTCCGCCAGCGGCTCGGGAACGATCACCATCGCGCCGTTCTGGCTGACGGTATGCGTGAAGCCACTCATGGAGGGTTTACCGGCGACGTGAATCACTACCGGCATGCGCAACAGCACGCGCTGCGCGCGGCGGCGTTCTTCAGCAGTAGGCGGCCGCGTAGATACGGGACGCACAGTGGCGACGGCGGGCTTTCGATCCGGCATAGAACTCACAGCTCCAATCCCCAGAAATCCATCTCAGGCGCTACTAATTCGATTCCATACTCCCAGCCATCCGGGCGTGGAGTGCCCTTCCACACCACCACTGCAGCGTTACTGCTTTCGGTGGCAAGATTGGTCAGGGCCACGCGATGTTCCAGCTCCAGAGAGTGTTCCAACACCACCATGCACCCATACGGATTCACGACCCGGGTGTGGGCTTCCACGGAAATACGGGGCCCGGCGGCAACATCCCACTCGAGGCGCACGGGTACCCGAGAATTCATGCGGCGGCCGCGACGATTCTCGCGATAGCGCTCACCGATCGGCTTGGCTTTCAATTCTCTTAGATTTCCGGGCATGCTGGCCTCGTAAGGCCATGCTAGAGTTGGGGCTCAGATGGGTCAATGGTACAGATGTCAGGGGCAGCGCAAGAAATAGCTGTCCCCAGGGACAGGTACTTTAGCGTTCTGGAAGGCTCCTGTAGCATAGGGCGACCGGTTTTAAGCCCTGCGGCCTTTGACCTTTTTTGTAGCAATTTTCGTCAGGCCACGCTCAAACGACCGAGACTCCCGTGAAAAATCTGATCGTCAACGCCGATGACCTGGGCTGGACCGGCGGGGTCAATCTGGGAATTGCCGAAGCCCACGGCAACGGCATCGTCACCAGTGCATCGCTGCTGGCGAATGGAGTCGCGTTCGCTTCGGGCGTGGAACTGGCCTTGTCCCGCGAAGGCCTGGGCGTGGGTGTCCATCTGAATTTGAGTGATGGGCCGCCAATTGCCCCGCGCGAGTTGGTCACCAGCCTGCTGAACGACGAAGGGCTGTTTGCCGGCGGGCCCGAAGCCATCCTGGTGAAACTGGCGCGCCGCGCGATGTCGCTCTCCGAAGTGGAAGAAGAGTGGGACGCGCAAATCGGCAAAGTGCGGGAAGCGGGAATTTCGCCAACGCATCTAGACGGTCACAAGCACGTGCACATGCTTCCCGGATTATTTGAAATCGCGCTGAAACTGGCCAAGCGTCATAAGATCGGCGCGATTCGCGTTTCCCACGAAAGTTCTTCGCTACGTTCCGCGCTCTCCGCCGGAGAAAAACACAACGCCAGCCAGGTGATGAAGCAGGGCGTGCAGGCCCGCGGACTGAAGCTGCTGGCGCGCGATGCGCGGGCCCAAGCAACGCGCGCCGGCATTGCCACCGCGGATTATTTTTGCGGCATCGCGCAGACCGGAGAGTTGACCCTCGAAGGCGTGGCCAAATTGCTGCGCGGCCTGCCGGAGGGCACCACGGAATTGATGTGCCATCCCGGATTCGTGGATGGGGACCTGGCGCGTTCGGTGACCCGGCTGCAGAAATCCCGCGGCCTGGAGGTGGAAATCCTGACCGACAAGGGAATTCGAAATCTTGTCGCGGAGCAAGGTATCCGCCTGATAGACTATAATTTCGTGGTACAAGAGGCTTAAGAGGCATATTTGAGAAACATGGTAAGCGAAGCCAGCATCCGCTACTCCATCGTCGTTCCCTACTTCAACGAGCAGGAAAATATTCCTCCGCTGTATATGAAGTTGACGGAAGTGATGGATTCCATCGGTGAACCCTACGAACTGGTGTTCGTGGACGACGGCAGCAAAGACAATTCCTTTAAAGTGCTTTCGGATATTTACGAGCACGACCGGCGGGTGAATCTGGTGCGCCTGCGGCGCAATTTCGGGCAGACGGCGGCGCTCAAAGCCGGCTTCGATTACGCGCGCGGCGAAGTGATCATTTCCATGGACGGCGATTTGCAGCACGACCCGGAAGAGATTCCGCGCTTCCTGGAGAAAATCGAAGAAGGTTTCGATCTGGTCAGCGGCTGGCGCCACGACCGCAAGGATCACTGGCTGATGCGGCAGATTCCCAGCCGGGTGGCTAACTGGATGATGGCCAAGCTGAGCGGCGTGGATCTGCACGACTTTGGCACCACCTTCAAAGCGTATCGCCGCGAAATCATTCAAGAGATTCAACTGTACGGGGAGCTGCACCGCTTTATTCCTGCGCTGGCGGCGACTACCGGCGCGCAGATTGCCGAAGTGCCCATCGCCAATTTACAGCGCAAGAACGGCAAATCGAATTACGGCATTGGCCGCACCATTCGTGTGTTTCTCGATTTGTTAATGGTGAAGTTCCTGCTGGATTACTCGACCCGGCCGTTGCAATTTTTTGGTTTGCTGGGCATGGCCGGCTCGGGACTGGGTTTGTTGATCGGCAGCTATCTGACGTTTGACAAGTTCTACAACCACATTGCGATCATGCAGACGCACGGCCCGCTGCTTCTTCTGGCTGCGGCGCTGTTTGTCAGCGGCATTCAGTTTATTTCCATGGGACTTCTGGGCGAAATCAGTTCGCGCACTTATTACGAATCGCAGAACAAACCGATTTATGCGCTGCGCGAAGTGAAGAGTCACCGCAAGGAAACTGGCGATTCCGCGGAGTCCACCCGTCCTTCTGGAAATTCCGAGCGGTAAAATTCATCCCATTCTGAGCAATCGCTTGCCGCAATCTTCCTGATTGCAAAAGGATTCACCATGAATCGAGAACAGTTTTATGCCGCGATGAGCGGCGAAGGCACGCTGGACTACGAAAAATATCTGCAGACCAAAACGCTGCTGAGTTGCCAATCCCCTTTCGCCGAGCTCTGCAATGCGGATGAGCTGCAATTCCAGGTGGTGCATCAGGTGGAAGAGCTGTGGATGAAGCTGATCGCCTACACCCTGCTGGATATCGATGATTATCTGCAGGCGGAAAATACCAACCGGGTGCTTACCCTTTTTCGCCGCGTGCATATCGCGCAAAAAATGATGATCGAGCAAGTAGCCCTGTTGGAGACCATGTCTCCCAAGGAATATCAGCCCATTCGGACCAAGCTCGGCAACGGTAGCGGGCAGGAGTCGCCCGGGTTTCGCATTTTGCTGCGGATGTTTCAGCCGATCTGGAATTCCTTTGAAACCCATTACTTGAAAAAGCACGGGCTGACCGTCGAGAAGATTTATGACTCGGAATATAAGCATGGCGACGCTTACGTGGTGGCCGAGGCGCTGGCGGAGTTTGACGAGCTATTTCAGAAATTTCGTTACGAGCACATGCAATTGATTCACCGGACGATTGGGTTTGGGGCCATGTCGCTGAAGGGCCGGCCCGTGGAAATTCTCACGGATGGCATGAAACAGAAATTTTTCCCGGAGCTTTGGGAAATCCGCGGACAGATGACCGATGCCTGGGGCACGGAGTATGGCGTTAAGCGCGACTCGTTGGGCGGTCATCACTAGAGTAAATTGCGCAGATTGTTGGATCGCTCGTTAAGGATTAATTCGGCGGTTGTCGGACCCCCACCAGAACCTTTCAGCAAATCGAAAACAAAGTATGGCACGTTGTACGCCCGGGCAAGCTGGGGCGCAGCATGCTGCGCCCCTACAAACGATTAGCAATACGCTTACTTGATTTCGGAGATTTGGGTGTAGCGGCCGCGGAAGAATAAGTAGCGGGCGACCTTCGCTGATATCGACGGTTTCTACTTGGCCTAAAAAGATGGTGTGGTCCCCGGAAACATAGGAGGCGGCTACGTTGCAGCTTAGCTGGGCTAGGGTGTCGTCCAACATCGGGACACCGCTGGGCGAGCGGCGGAAGCGGATGTTGAGGCGATCTTCCACGTCTTCGTTCTGGCCGGGTTGCGCGAAAAACTCCGAGATGGCTTGCTGGTGCTCTTTCAGGACGCTGACGCCGAAGCGCTTTTGTTCGTGGAGGAACGGGAGCATCAGTGCGCGGTGGTCCACGCAGACTAAAACCAGGAAGGGATTCAGGGAGACCGAGGTGAAGGAGTTGGCGGTCATGCCATGAATTTTGCCGGGCTCGTACTCGACGCTGACTACCGTGACTCCGGTGGCGAATTGGCCCAGGGCCTGGCGGAAAGCTAGCGCGTTGGGTGCGGACGAGGTCACTGGCGGAATTTCAGACGATATCACACTGCGCCGGAGCGCGCCGAATGGGGGGACGCGGGCGGACACCCCCTCATCAGTGTTTTTGTAAGTGTTGATTCTAAAGCGAGTTAAAGTCGCTTGTTTTGATAGGGTTTTGCAAGTGTTGATTCTGCGTGAGTTAGGGCGCAGCTCGAGCTGTCAGGTTGGTACGGCGTTTGTTTTGGGGATGTTTTTGGAACCAGACGCACTTCTTAATGCACGAAAGATAGCACCGATGCCATATAGCTGTAAAGTTAATTTACACTGAATCGTCCGGATTTTTGGTACAGCCGTACTTCGCCGGTACTTCGCCGCAAAAAAAGGGGGCGGCTGGTGGCCGCCGTCCCCTTCCTAGGTGGTGTCTGAACGCGAACGCCGCCGACTTTAGCGGTCTTTCTTGGGCGGACGGTCGTCTTTGGGCTTGGATTGCTGCTCTTTGGGCTGAGCTTGCTGCTTCTGCTCTTGTTTGTGTTCCTGTTCCTGTTTTTGCTGCAGTTGCTGTTGCTGCTGCTGGTGTTGTTTTTGCAGTTCCTGCAGCTGCTGGTCGTGTTGCTGCCGAATTTGCTGCTGCTTGGCGGCGTCGGCTTTTTCTTTTTGGGCCGCCTGGTTTTCCTGCTGCTGTTGTTGTTCCACTTTCTGGCGCTCGAGATCCTGCTGTTTGTTCAGATTTTCGTTCTGCTGCTGATGCTGCTGCTCGAGCTGCTCGTTGGCCGGGTGGGCGGTGGGCGGGCGCTGGATGTTGCTGTTGACCGTTGGCTGCGTCGTTGCCTGAGTGGGCGGCCGGTTGGTGTTGGCCGGCGGCGGCACGTTGTTGGGACGATTGGCGTTCGCTTGTGCGGGAGCGGTTTTGGCTCCGTGAACGACTTGCGGCGTGGCCGGCTTAGCCGGCGGGGCTACGCGGACCTGCGGAGCGGCGGCGGTTTGCGCACGAACCGGGGCGATCTGGCGAGCTTGCGCCATGGATATGGGGCGGCCGCCGTTGGACTGGATGGCTTGTTGGCGCTGCGCGAAGGATGGCGGAGGCGGCGGGGGAGCGGTTTTGACCACGACGGCGCGAGCCTGAATTGCCGCGGGCGGGTGAACGTTTACCACGGTGCGCCCGCCGAGCACGGCTTCGCGCTGCGGGACGGCGGCAGGGGTCATGGCATTCACGGGAGCGGAAGCGACTTCACTCGCATCGACATGAACCACGTTACGAGAGACGGACTGGCCGCCGGTGAAGGCTTGCGCGGAGGTCGCGGCGACTGCGCCTGGGACGCGTTGATTGACGTACGTCACGTTGGTGACGTTCACGGTTTTGTTCACGACCACGGTGTTGTAGTAATTGTTGACGACGGTGGTGTTCACCGTGGTGTTGGAGACGTTCACGTTGTTCACGTAGTTGCGGCTGACGTGATACGAGGGCACGAAGACCTCGCGCGGGCCCAGCGGGAACCAGCCCACGCCTACGCCGACTGCGCCGCCCACGGCCACACCGATGCCAAAGTGCGGGCCGCCAACCCACGCGACTAACGCGGGAGCATACACCGGCCGCACGTACACGGCGCCGCCGTAGCCGCCGCCATAAACCACCGGACGCGGCGCGCACGGAACCCAACCCCACGCTCCGCCAACGGTTACCCAGCGGCCGTAGTGAAATGGCGCAAAACCCCACGCGGCATCGTCAACCCAGGTATATCCCCAAGGCGCGATATAAGCCCAATGTCCGTAGTGATAGGGCGCCCAGCCAACCATGGCGGTGTGCGGGAACCAGACCGTGCCGTATTCGGGAACGGGACGCCAGCCGCCGTTATCGTCGAGATCGTCGTAGCCGATCGCGTCATCGGAAACATAGCGCGCAGAGACAGAATTGTCTTCGTGATGGTCGCGCTGTTCGCTCCAGAGCTCGAAGTCATCTTCGTCATTGCCGATGTTTTCGATGTCCGCGTTGAGCTGATCCATTCCGGAGAACGTGCCGGCATCGCCAGGGTTAAGGGTGTACGCCGAGCCGCCACCGGTAACTTCGCCCTGCCCGGTACGATCTTCGATGACGGTAGTGTCGCCCGATTCGTTGACATTAATCCTGTAGATACCGGGGCGCAGGATGGTAAAGGCCAGATTCGGGGTATCCACTTCAAAATTTTCATTGTCGCCCAGACGCTTGACGCGGATGCGCAGCGTGCCAGCGGTGAGTTGAAGCTGAGCGACGTTGTCGGTCAGGTTTAGGAAGGAAAAGCCGGTGTTTTCGGAAAGATTAATGGAAGCCGAGCCGATGTTGAGAGCGGCGCGGGAACCCTGGTCGGACCACAGTTTATCGCCGGTGGTCATGGGGCGATTTACCGTGGCGTCGACCCAATCGTCGGTGCCGGCAGGTTGAAAGGAAACTGCGCCGCTGGTGAAAGCCAGGCGGGCAACTCTGCTGGGAGGATCGTCTTGCTGATCCTGTTGCTGATCGTAATCCTGGGCGTTGGCGGGCGAGGCTGCGAATAAAGCCGCCAGGAGCGCCAAGCTCAATAAACTCGAAAGCGTAAGCGCGTGTTTTCTCATCGATTCTCTCCTGAATCGTACAAATCTCGGTTGATGTGATGTTACGGCGTCTTTGCTGGGCGCAAGGACTGTTCAGCTGACGATAGCATGGCATGCCGACGACACTGGCCTGCACGACATTCGGGTTCACCCCGGAAGCAACAGCCCGATAGCGCAGCTAGTTTGTGAAACCCGGAATGAACGGAAGAGTCGCGGTGCGAGGTACAAAAGGTAAACCCGCTGCGGTCAGACGCGGCAGCGGGTTCCCAAGTTCACCAAAAATATCGGCGGGCTTTTAGTGATGCGATCCGCCGCCACCGCCGCCGTGCGGACTGCCCCCGCCTCCGCCGTGGGGAGCGCTTCCGCCACCGCTGGGATGAGCGGCTGGCGCCGAATTCGGGTGACTCGGCGCAGGCGGCGCGGAGTACGTCCGCGGGGGCGCCGAATAGGTGCGGTTCTGTGGGGTGTAGGTGCGCTGCGGAGTATACGTGCGGCTCACATTACTATTGGGCGCGCGGTTTACGTTAGTGGCCGAAGTGTTCAAGCTGCGCTGCGTATTGGCATTGCCCTGCGCCCACTGCGGACGATCAGTCTGCGCGGAACGCCCGTTGGAGCTGGTCGTCAAAGTGTTCGAGTGCCCGGCACCCTGAGGAGCAACGCCATGGTCGGTGGTGTTACCCTGCGCGGACCACGTCCGGGTATTGGCGGAACGATTGGCGCTGATGGTGCTGGCGGGTGGGCGATTCGCCACCATCTCATTCTGGCGCGAAGTCGCTGTGCCGGAGGCATTGCTGTGCACCGCAGCTCCGTGATTGTTCAACGCGGAAGCTGAGGAGGCCGAATTTGCCCCGGTGCGTCCCGCCGCCGCGTAGCTCGAATGGTTCGGAGTAACTCCGGCGGTGTTGCTAACCGTCGCGTTGCGCAAAGAGGCTTCTGTAATATTCGCTGCGCTGCGATTCACGCGCGCGCCGTTGACAAACGTATTGCGCGAGGCCGCGGTGACCGCGTGGGTGTTGTGCGCGTAGGCGTAATTATAATTGTGACTGTTGATCACGTTGGTGTTGCGAATCACGGTGTTGTTGACGTTCACGTTGTGCACGTAGCCCGCGCCAGCGTGATACCAGGGATGATACGGCTCACCGTAGCCCAGCGGGAACCAGCCAATGCCGCCGCCGAAGCCAAATCCAACTCCAAAGCCCACGCCGAACCCGAAACCGCCGCCGAGAAATCCGACGAAGGCCGGACCGTAATACGGGCTAGCCCAATAAGGGCCGGGAGCCCAACCCCAACGTCCGCCGTAATAATTCCAGCGCCCGTAGTGATAGGGCGCGTAGCCCCAGGGCTCATAGCCGACCCAGCTCCAGCCCCACGGGCCAACGTAATTCCAAGAGCCATCGCTGTAAGGCGCCCAATCTGGGCCGACGTTATTGGGAGTCCAAACAGAACCCACGTTGGGCTGCTCGCTCCAGGTACCGTTGTCATCGAGATCGGCGACGCCGGGAACATCGGGATTCACGTACTTGGCGCTCGTGGAGTTATCTTCGCGCATGTCGCGATCGTTGGCCCAGCGATCCAGCGAGTCTGGCGGTTCTGCGCCGTGCGCTACGTATTTGATGTTGGCATCGGTGCCCACAAATTCGGCGCGTTCGCCGGTGTGCACGGTGTAGGTTTGCCCGGCGGCGGTTACGTCCCCGCTGCCGCGAATGGCGGTAATGCGGGTGCCGTCGCCGTTCTCGCTGACGTCAATACGAAACGCTCCAGCTTCCTTTACCGTGAAAGCTACGTTGGGCGTATCCACTTCATAGATATCGCCCTCGCGCATTTCGCGAACCCGGAAATTAACTCCGCCTTCGGCGATGCGCACCTGGGTGGTATTTCCGTCGAGATTCAGAAAGGACATCGCGGTCATGTTGCCCAAGTGGAACGTTGCGGCGCCGGATTGCAGTTCAGCGCGGGAATTCTGATCGACCCAAATTTTGTCGCTAACAGTTACCGGGCGATTGCGAACGGCGTTGCCCCAGTCACCCTGTCCGCCGGGTTGCAGCGAAACGGAGCCTTCCAGCAAGCTGATACGGGCTGCGCGGCTGGGGGGATCTGGTTGGTTCGCGTTCGGGTCGTTCGGCGCGGTTGGAGCGTTGGCGTTCTGGGCGCCGGCCAACTGGCGGTCGGCGGCTTGCTCGGAGGGGGACTGGTTGTTGCCGGCGTTAGTCGCGGCATCTTGACTTACGCCCTGGGCGCGAGCGGCTCCGGCGGAATATAAGCTCAGAAGACCGATCAGGCTCAGCGACAGGGAAAGTCGGCCTTTAGCGGCAAAAATGGTCTTCAACATATTTTGTCCTCGATCTATACCAAACACGTTAAAAGCCTGGGGACATTACCATCTACTATGCACGAGATTCGTCCCATGGGGTAGAACCCGGCAGAGGGAAAAAAGTTGTCCTACCATATAGATGCGGGAAATCGCGTCCAAGTTCAACATTCGCAAATCTTTGCGGGGGTCCGGGCTTGGGGACGGTACTGCTGCTTCTTACGGTAACTAGCCCCAAATCTGTACTTCGGAACAGGCGCTAATTTAGTTTCGCTTCCCTAGACTCAACTCTTGTGGGCACCCCTGCCCTCTGGGAGAATGAAACTCTATGAAGGCTCAATGGCTAGCAGCACTCACGGTGGCGCTCGCGGCAACCGCGACCGCACCGGCGCAGACGTGGAAACAGGTTGGCCCTGCGGGCGGCACGGTGATCTCCATCGAAGCAGATCCCCACGACGTGAAGAAACTGTACCTGGGAACTTCAGACGGACACGTGTTTTTGTCCAACGATGAAGGCGGGCACTGGCAACTGTTGAGCCGCATCGGAACCGGGCAAGATGACGTGGTCACCCACATTTTAGTGGATTCACGCGACTCGAATCGTCTGTACGCCAGCACTTGGACTTTGTATTCCGGCGGCGGCGGCGTGTATCGCAGCGACGACGCGGGACGTTCGTGGAACATTATTGGATTGCCGAAGGAAACCGTGCGCGCGCTGGCGCAATCTCCCACCCATCCTGACGTATTTTTGGCTGGCTCGCTGACCGGCGTATACCGCTCGACGGACAGCGGGGCTTCCTGGACCCGCATCACTCCAGAGCATCACGACGATCTTCGCAATTTTGACTCGGTAGCCTTCGATCCCCACGACGACAATATTATTTATGCCGGAACGTACCACTTGCCATGGAAGACCAGCAACGGCGGCAAAGACTGGTTCCCCATCAAGGTAGGAATGATTGACGACTCCGACGTGATGAGCATTATCGTGGATCCCAACAATCCCACGAACGTGCACGCCACGGCCTGCTCCGGTATCTATCACAGCGTGAACGGCGCCGAGACCTGGACGAAATATCAGGGAATTCCCTTCACCTTCCGCCGCACGCAATTGATTCGGCAGGATCCCCACGATCCTTCAACGCTGTATGCGGCGACGACCAGCGGACTCTGGAAGACGACGAACGAGAAAGATTTCAAGCGGATTACTCCGGGCGACTGGGTCATCAACGCAGTGGTTATCGATCCGAACAAGCCGGAACGTTTGATTATCGGCACGGAACGCGAAGGCGTGCAGATCAGCGAAAACGGTGGCGCCACGTTTACGGCGGCCAATGTCGGTTTCCATCACCAGCACATTCTCGATGTGGCTATGGACAAGGAGCGGGCTGACCGCGCGCTGGTGGTCCTTACTTTTGATAGCGACGCTTTCCTGGTTACCAAGGATGGCGGAACGTCTTGGACTCCACTTGGACCCGGACTGAAGCGCACCGATTTGCGGCACGTGTATGCCGCGCCGAACGGCTGGTGGGCTTCGCTCACTTCCGGCGGATGGATGAAGTATGACGATACGACGAATAAATGGGTGAAGGCTGGACTGTACGTTCCAGAAGCGCCAGTTGCAGCGCCCGTGGCTGCTCCAGTGGCGTCGAAGACCCGCAAGGGTGCGGCGACTGCTGCTGCAAAACCGGCTCCCAAGAAAAAGACTCCTGCGCCGCAGCTCACCGCGTTTCTTGTGAATGATATGGCGTTCACGAACGATGCCTGGTACGCCGCAACGACTGGCGGCTTGCTGGTCTCGACCGACAAGGGCACCACTTGGAAGTCCGCGGGTAAAGAAGAGTTGGTGAAACAGCCGGCGCAATCGCTGGAAGTTTCCGCGGATGGTTCGCAAGTGTGGGCCGTTTCGCAGCGCAACTTGCTGTACTCGGCGGACAAAGGCGCAACGTGGAACGCCAAGGAACTTAGTTTCGCGGCTGCGGGCAACCTGAAGCTGCACCGCGTGGACGATAACAATTTGTTCCTCACTTCCAACATGGGGCTCTACGGTTCGCAAGATGCGGGCCGCACCTGGAGCCGCAGCGATGTCCGCGAACTGCAATTTCAGGACGTAGCGGGCAACGGCAGCGCAATGGTCGTTTCGCTGAAGCAGCGTGGATTGCTGGCGTCGTTTGACTCCGGCAAAACCTGGCAACGGTTGAGCGATCCGCTGGCGGATAGCTACTTCCCGGTGGTGCGCGTGCGACGCAACGGTGGATTGGTTGCGGCGTCGGCGACCGAGGGTTTGCTTTCGCTGGATCCGGGCGCCGCGCGTTCGATTAGCGCAGGCGTTGGCGTGTCGCAGGTGACTCCTGCGACGAACGGCATGGCCCAGCCGAAACAGTAGAACCAACGGCTGCTTGTTTTTAGAAACCGCGGAAAGCTTCGATCCTGGCGGATCGGCTTTCCGCGGTTTTTTTATTGGGAAACGTAATTCGTGAGTAGCGGCCGCGCTTAATTTCTGGATGCGTTCAGACCGATCTGGTAGCCCACGCCGCGAATTGTGCGGATCAGCGGACGATCGAATCCTGAATCTACCTTTCGCCGCAGATAATTGATGTACACGTCGACCACGTTGGTCATGGTGTCGAAGTGCAGCTTCCAGACCTGCTCGACGATCGCGGTGCGCGCGACGGGTTGGCCGGCATGCCGCATTAAGAATTCGAGCAGCGCGAATTCCTTGGGGCTCAGCTCGATGGGCCGGGCGCGGCGCTGCACAGTATGGGCGACCCGATCGAGCTCCAGGTCTTCCACGCGCAGCATCACGCTGACGGTGCGATTACCACGACGCAAAACCGCGCGAATGCGGGCGGCGAGTTCGGCAAACGCGAAGGGTTTGGCGAGATAATCGTCCGCGCCGGCGTCAAGGCCGCGCACCCGCTCTTCCACCAGCGACGCTCCAGTGACAATTAGTACGGGGAGATCGGGCTTCTTGGAACGGATCACCCGCAACACTTCCAGATCCGTGGCTCCCGGCATGGACAAATCGAGCAGCACCACATCGTAGGGCTGCTCAGCGGCCAGGCGCTGCGCTTCTACCCCGTTCGAAACCATATGTACCGCAAACTGCTCCTGCAGCAACCGCTGGTGCAGAAAATCGGCCAGCGGCGCGTCATCTTCAGCAACAAGAATGCGCATCGGCTCACACGAAAAACACGCTTCAATTTGAAAGGGGTGAGGCGAGTTTGTGCGGGGCGGGTGCGGGTGTCAAACGAGATTACGGAGTTGTTGAGGTGTGGGTACTTTCCTGGGCTGGGTACTTTCTTGGGCCGGGTGCCCCCGGAGCGGTCCTCCCCGAAGAATGTTCGTCGGACAATCGCTCGATGCGATTACAACTTACTCATCGGCCAGCATCGTGCTTCCTCTTTGTTTTCGGATTAGTTTTCAGCAACCTGCCGCGTCGCTGGAAACGAAATAGCCACCGTTTGGTGCGAATTCGAAAGAAACGCTGCCGGCCAACTCAAGTGATAGCGGTTCGCTCTCGGTAAGTTTGGAAAGAGATTCCCGGAACAGGATTAGGTACCGAAATGAATCTGACGAGCAGCGAAGGGACCAACCACTTTATGCCAAACCAACCGCAACGTTACGTACTGCTGGACCGCGACGGGGTGATCAATCGCCGCATTGCCGGGGGCTATGTTACTTCCTGGGGGCAATTTGAGTTTCTGCCGGGGTCCCTCGAAGGATTGCGAATGCTGGCCGAGAATGGCTATGCCGCGCTGGTGATTTCCAACCAGGCATGCGTCGGGAAAAAACTTCTGAATGTCTCGCAGCTGGAGACCATTACACAAAGATTTCTCACCGAAGTGGCGTTGGCTGGCGGAAATATCCGCCAAGTCTACTATTGCGTCCACGAGGAGTCCGAGCGCTGCTCCTGCCGGAAGCCGCAGCCCGGAGCGATTCTCCGCGCGCAATTGGACTACGCGTTCGAGCCGCAAAGCACCTACTTCGTTGGCGACGCTGCGGCAGACTTGCAGGCCGCCACCAGCGCCGGTTGCCCGGGGATCCTGGTGCGCCGCGATGCCTTTCTGGAGCCGCCTTCAATGGCAAAAACAGGGCCGCTGGTCGCGTCCAACTTGTACGAAGCTGCCATCATGATCGTCGCTGGCCAGGCCCTAACCGACCCTTGGTCAGAGACCGTGGCACGTCCTGAAAGCACCATGCCCTGCGCGCTGATTCACTAGGAGTTACGCCGCGCCTCCTTCGCCCACAACAGAAACGACAGGTACCGCAGAAAAGTCTTGACAAAGTGGTACCGATCCTGGTATTCTACGCGGGTAGAGAAGTGCGTTCGCCAGTTTCACCAAGCCACTTACAATGCAGATTCAATGCTCGGTTAGCGACGACGTCCCATGCGTGCGTCCACCGAAAATAGAACGCTGTCTAACTCTTCCAGAATGAACACTTGCAGAACCGCAACAAAACAAACGACTTCAACTCCCTTAGAATGAACACTTACAAAAAACCTATAGGGGGGTCCCCCGCCATTTCCCTGCCCCGAGATCCAGAAGGCGAGCGACTAGCGACCTGCAAGCACCGCGGAACATCCAATGTGTTCCGAAGCACGATAGAATGTCACGATAGAAAAACGCGCTAGAATAATCCTGACGTAAATGGAGCACACATGAGCGAGATTGCCACATTCGGAGCCGGCTGCTTTTGGGGAGTCGAGGCCGCCTTCAACAACATTGCGGGAGTCACCGAGACTGCCGTCGGCTATTCCAACGGGCACACGGAAAATCCGACGTACAAAGACGTCTGCACCGACGAAACCGGACACGCCGAAGTCGTCCAGGTGACCTACGATCCCAAACAAGTAACCTTCAAAACTTTGCTGGACGCTTTCTTTTCGCTGCACGATCCCACGCAGGTGAATCGGCAAGGCCCGGACTTCGGAAAGCAATACCGTACCGCGATCTTTTTCCACTCCCCCGAACAGGAAGCCGAAGCCAAAGCCACTATCGCTGCGCTTAATGCCAGCGGGAAATTCAAGAAGCCCATCGCCACGGAAGTCACCGCCGCCGGAAAGTTCTATCGCGCCGAGGAATATCACCAGAAATACCTCGAAAAGCGCGGCGCCTCCAGCTGCCATTTCTAAAATCGCGCAGCGACAAATGCGTGAAAAATGCTCGCGCAGAAACAGTAGATGATACTGTCGCGCGTCGGTAGGTTCCTCGAGACGCGTTGTAAACGAAAATGCCGAATGCGTTGACACCAAATCAGTCGAACGCTATCTTCCATACACTCGAAAAGCGATATACGAATCATCGCGTGGAGCGGAATGAATGTCTGAACTGCGTACTCGTCTGCGGGTTCTTGCCTCGCTAATTGCTCTGGCCCTGCTGCTAACGTTGTCGAGTCACACCGCAGTCGCCCAAGACGAGGATGACGACAAACAAGACCAAAAGAAAGACGATCCGCGGCAGGCGATTCGCGCACAGTATACAAAATACGAGTTCCGCATTCCGATGCGCGATGGCAAGACTCTATTCACCGCGGTATACCTCCCGAAAGACGCGTCCCCCACGAAGACCTATCCATTCCTAATGGAAAGAACTCCGTACAGCGTCAGCCCCTATGGGGTGGACAACTATCCCCGGCATCTTGGGCCTGCGCCAATCTTCGAAGCCGACAAATATATTTTTGTGTACCAGGATGTTCGCGGCAGATTTCAGAGCGAAGGCACGTTTCTGGAAATGACGCCGCACAAAGATAAAAAAGGGCCGAAGGATTTCGACGAAAGTTCCGACACTTACGACACCATCGATTGGCTGCTGAAAAATGTTCCGAACAACAACGGTAAAGTTGGAATTTACGGCATCAGCTATCCGGGATTTTATGCCGCGGCGGCGATGGTGGACTCGCACCCCGCGCTGAAGGCCGCCTCACCGCAAGCTCCGGTGACCGACCTGTACATGACCGACGACGCGTACCACAACGGCGCGTTCATGCTGGAAGCGAATTTCGGCTTCTACACTTTTTTCAAACCCGCCCGTGGGACTCGAATACCCGCCGAAACAGTGGCCGGAATTCGATTACGGCACGAACGATGGCTACGATTACTATCTGCGGATGGGTTCGCTGGCCAATTCAAAAAAACTGCTCCAGCAGCAGGAATCGTATTGGGACGATCAGGTAATTCACCCGAACTACGATGACTATTGGAAGGCGCGGAACATCACTCCGCATTTGAAGAATGTAAAGTGCGCGGTCTTGACGGTCGGGGGATTATTCGATGCCGAGGATCTCGCCGGGCCGTACCGCGTGTTTCACTCCGTCGCCGAATACGATCCCGCGACACCGAACATGCTGGTCGAAGGTCCGTGGGTCCACGGCGGTTGGGCCTATATGCCGGGAGACCATTTAGGCGCGGTGAATTTCGCAGGAAAACCTTCCGACTTCTACAACGAACAAGTGTTGCTGCCGTTTTTCCAGCAATATTTGAAGGATGCGCCAGATGCCAAGCTGCCCAAGGCGCTGATGTATGAAACCGGCACGAATGTTTGGCGGCGCTACGATTCCTGGCCACCGAAAAACGTGCAATCCAAGACGCTTTATTTCGCAGCTAACGGGAAACTTACGTTTGATCCGCCCAAGGAAACTGCCGCGGCGTCCGACGAGTACGTCAGCGATCCGAGTCACCCAGTTCCCTTCACCGAAATGCAAACGACGGGCATTCCGAAGGAGTACATGGTTGCCGATCAACGCTTCGCGGCGAAACGCCCAGACGTTTTGGTGTACGTCAGCGAACCGCTCGATCACGATGTAACCGTGGCCGGACCGGTGTCGCCGAAACTGTGGGTTTCTTCCTCGGGCACGGACTCCGATTTCGATGTGAAGCTGATCGACGTGTATCCGATGAACTATCCGAACCCGGATCCCAATCCCCGGGAATTGGAGATGGGCGGCTACCAGCAACTGGTTCGCGGCGAACCTTTCCGCGCAAAATTTCGTAACAGCTTTACAACTCCCGAGCCGCTGACGCCGAATCAACCCACCGCGCTAAATTTCTCGCTGCCGGACATCAATCACACGTTCCGCCGCGGCCATCGCATCATGGTACAAATCCAAAGCAGCTGGTTCCCGCTAACCGACCGCAATCCGCAGAAATTCATAAATATTCCCGACGCCACCGCCGCCGATTTCCAGAAAGCCACCGAACGCGTCTACTACGGCGGACCGCAAGGCTCGAGCATCGTCTTGCCAGTGCTGCAATAGGCGCCTTGTAGCTTGAGAGAAGATATTGAGTTGCAGTATGGCGGAGAGGGTGGGATTCGAACCCACGGTAGGGGTTAACCTACACACGCTTTCCAAGCGTGCGCCTTAAACCGCTCGGCCACCTCTCCACGCGCATCGTTTCTCCAGGGAGAAAAACGGTGCGGAAACAACCTTACTAATCTAGCAGAAACTCATGGCCGACGCACACGATCGCGGCCTGTAGTTTTCTCGCTCGCACCCGGATTCGCGCGGTTACCAACTGCCTAAGTTGCCTGCAAATTGTGTGCGCGCCAGGATGCGACTGCTGACGTCGGCAAACTCAGCTACCAGATCGTTGGCGTTTTGCCCGGCCCAGGTCGCGGCGTCGATCTCCGTTCGCAAGACCACTGCGGAAGCCACATCGGCGCTGCATCCGAGACATAACCTCTCAGTTCGACCCGGAAGCTCGAACAGTTCTGTCGATTGGCCGCACATGCTGCAAACACCGCGCAAGTCCTGCTGCACGCTAGATAAGTCTCCGCCCATGGGGATGGCCTCCTGAACCGAATCAGTCCCGGCAGATTCAGGGTAGAAAAGGGCGCGTGAGGAAGTCCCGACCGATTTAATAGGAAAGCATAAAGTTCGGGGCCGCCCGCCGATTCGAGGCGCGAAGGGTTTGGCAATACTTTCTTAACTATTTCCTCACGAACCTCTCAGGACTTTCTGGCGTGGCCGGCGGGACAATCTCGTTGGCTGGGCGAAACGTCTCGAGCGATGCGAGTGAGCGTGCTATGACCGCTACAGTGTTTCTGGCATTCAGCATTCTGGGTTTGGACTTTCTGCTGTACGCGCTTTTTCAGTGGACCTACGGAGAGCGTCGCTGGAAGCGCAGGCGGCTGCGCTCTAACTCCGTGCCCACGACGGGACCGCGCAGGATGGGCGGCCGCTCGGCTCTCGGGCACGCTAATCTCCAGAACTCCAACCTCCGGAGCTCCGATGCCCGGCAATTCGGCGATCGGCACAGCAACGCCCGGCGCTCCGATGCGCAGAAGTCCGGCGGCCGCGCCGTGCAAAGTATTTCCCGGATGCGCTAGCGCGCTTGCGGCCTGGGAACGGACGCTGGTTTCACTCTTCTGGCGACGTGCGTAGTGAATCTTCCTCTGCTAAACTTATCAGGCTCAAACTGTTCCGGGATCGTCTAATTGGTAGGACATCAGCCTTTGGAGCTGAGTATCGTGGTTCGAGTCCACGTCCCGGAACCAATCCTCCAAATGAAATTTCGGCGCTTCCTTTTGATCGGTTTTCCTTCGTTGATTTTCCTGCGTCGTATAAGAGCTCGCCAATATGGCAGCGTCGCACTCGAAATAATTTCACAATCCCAGATCGGTCAACCCCGGGTGTTCGTCAGGACGGCGGCCGAGCGGCCAATGGTATTTGCGGTCTGATTCTTTGATGGGCAGATCGTTGATGCAGGCAAATCTGTGCAACATCAGTCCATCCTCATTGAATTGCCAATTCTCGTTTCCGTAGGATCGATACCAATTCGCGGAGTCATCGCGCCATTCGTAGGCAAAGCGCACAGCGATGCGATTTTCGGTGAACGCCCAAAGCTCTTTGATCAGGCGATAGTCCAATTCTTTGGCCCACTTGCGGGTGAGGAAGGCGACGATGTCCGCCCGGCCGTTGACGAATTCCGCGCGGTTTCGCCAGTGAGAATCGAGCGAATAGGCTTGCGCTACTTTTTCTGGGTCGCGGGAATTCCAACTGTCTTCCGCCAGACGAACTTTGAGGATCGCAGTTTCGCGGGTGAAGGGAGGCAACGGGGGCCGAGTGGTCATGTTTTTTCTCCTTGGCGTTACAGATAAATTGGAAAACTAAATTTGGCCTCGTACTGAGGGCGAGTGGTTGGAGCTCGGCCGCACCTGGGGCGATAGCAATTTGCGTCTCTCAAGCGACCAGACTTCCCTGCTGTTCGATTCATAGGTCGAGCACCAGATCGTTCTGAGGTCGCGAGCAACAAATCAGCAGGTTGCCTTGGGCGGGCGGCTCCAGGGGCTCGGGCTGATACGCAACATTGCCGGAGATCAGTCCGCTTTCGCACATGTGGCAGACACCCGTGCGGCAGGACCAGCGGACCGGTACATCGCAGGCCTCGGCAAAATCGAGCAGGCTGGGAAATTTTGGATCCCAACGGACATTGAGACCGCTGCGGGCAAATGAAACTTGCGGGCCGGGGCCAACAGATCCTTCTGGCGGGTGGGGTGGCGGATGGGGCGTTTCGGCAATGCCTGGCGTGATCGCCTTGCCTGCGCCAAAAATTTCGGCGTGCACCTGCGCGCTGGAAACTCCCCAGGCAGCCAGTCCGGCTGTCAGTTCTTGCAAGAAGGCGGCTGGGCCGCAGAGATAGAAGTCCGCGTCGCGCGGCACAGCGATTTTTTCGAGGGCGTCGATTGCGATGCGTCCAGACTCGTCGAAGTCTACGCCGCAACGATCTTGCGGACCTGGGCGGCTATACCAGATGCATCTGTTGCCACGCGGTAAGAGCTTGAGCAAATTGCGGGATTCTTCCGCAAAGGGATGTTCCTCGCGATTACGCGCGCCAAATAGCCACCAAACCTGGCGCGGCGAAGGCTCGTGGGCGAGGGTGTGAAGCATGGCCAGCACCGGAGTCGCTCCTACGCCGGCGCTGAGCAAGACGACGGGTTTCTCGCCGGGCTGCAGGGTGAAACTGCCACGCGGCGCGGCCACGTCCAACAACTGGCCGACTTTTGTTTTGGTGTGCAGATAGGTACTGGCGGCGCCGTCTGGCTCGTGTTTGATGCTCACGCGATAGTGGTCCGCAGCAGGCAGATCGGAAAGCGAGTAGTTGCGGAGTAGAGTTGGGCTGCCAGGCTCAGGCTGCATGCGCAAAACAATGTATTGGCCGGGTAGAGCGGCAACCAGAGGGCGGCCATCCTCCGCCACGAGAAATAGCGAGAGCACGCTGGCGCTTTCGTGAGCGATCCGGGAAACCCGCAGCGTGCGAAAACCCGGCCACGCGGGGGGCGGTCCGCTGGATGGCGCGAGTCCCGGGTTTCCGTTCAACTTTCCTTTGGTCTCTTCTTCCAAAAGGGCTGCAAAGGAACCTTTCCAGCCCGCGCTCAGTGCGGGAATGCGGAGCGCACGATCTAATTGTTCGCGGGTATGCCCTTGCAGATAGAGCGCCGCGTCAATTTCGGCGACGCTCATGTGTTCTGGGCCATCGGCGACCTTTATGATTTCGTCGCCCGCTCCGACTTCGCCTTCTTCCAGTACACGAAAGTAAAAACCGGGGCGGTGATGAGCCACTAACTTCGCGGGCATGGCTGGCTCGTCCATGCGGATGCCAACGCGATAGCAGGTTACCCGGGGCTGGGAAATTTCAAATAAAGCGGAACCGATGCGGAAGCGGTCGCCGATACAGACTTCCGCGTCAGGCAAACCATCGACGGTGAAGTTTTCCCCAAATTGCCCATACGACAAATTGTTGCGACCGAGTTCGCGTTCCCAGTATCGATAAGAATCCAGCTGATAGACCATGACGGGGCGATTCAAGCCGCCATGCCCGGCCAAATCGCCTTGACCGTCGCCATCGATGTTGAGGCGCCGGGCCATGACGCGACCGGGCGTTGGGGTTTTCCAGATGCCGGTGTAGACGGTCTGGCCGCGCCAGGTGACGTCTCGCGGGAGCCCGACATTGATCGATACCAGACGTGCTGGCAACGCTCCTCCTGAATATTTGCGGCGGCGGGAAATCCAAACCGCCAATCTATCGAGGTGCCAAAAGAAACACAACGTGAGATGCGCGGCAGGGGACGTGGGCTAGATTTTTTTCGAGAAGCGATGACCGACGTAATGATGAAGGAAGGTTGGCGGTTGCAAAAGGCAACCGCCTCAGAAGGCGGCCGCTACAAGTGCAAATTCAAAACCTTAGCTAGGACGTCGGCGTATTTTAGGCCGGCGCCGGTGTTGAATAGGACTACGCGGTCTTCCAGTTTTAGTTCGCCGATGGCCAGCAGGTGGTCGTAGGCTGCGGTGGCTGCGGCCCCTTCCGGTGACAGGAAGATTCCTTCGTTGCGGGCCCAATCTTTCAGCGACGCCAAAATCTGTTCGTCGGAAAATGCCAGGGCTGCGCCGCCGGATTCTTTGAGAATTTCCAGCATGATGTAGTCGCCGTAGGGTTTTGGCACGCGCAGGCCGGAGGCAAAAGTGGCGGCATTTTGCCACATGGTGCTGGCGGCTTCGTGGGCATCGAATGCGCGCACTACTGGGGCGCATCCTGAGGATTGCACGGCAATCATGCGCGGACGTTTTCCCGGTTTAACCCAGCCTAATTCTTCCAGCTCCGCGAAAGCTTTCCACATGCCGATCAGGCCGACGCCTCCGCCAGTTGGATAGAAAACGGCGGCGGGATATTCCCAGCCCAGTTGTTCGACGAGTTCGTAGCCCATGGTTTTTTTGCCTTCGATGCGGAAGGGCTCTTTCAGCGTCGAAATGTCGAACCAGCCTTCTTTTTCTTTGCGCTCGGCGACCATGCGCCCGCAATCGGAAATCAGGCCATCGACCAGCGTGACGTTCGCGCCGTACAAAACCGCTTCGAGATAATTTGCGAAGGGCACATCTTTGGGCATGAAAATGTTGGCTTCGATTCCGGCGGCGGCGGCGTACGCGGCGAGGGCGCCTGCCGCGTTTCCGGCGGAGGGTACAGCGAGTTTGCGAAGTCCGAGATGGCGGGCCATGGTGACGGCCAACGCCAAGCCACGGGCTTTGAAACTTCCGGTGGGATTCGCGCCTTCTTCTTTCAGATAGACGCCGGGATAGCGGCGACTGCGCATTACTGGGGTCCAGCCCTCGCCGAGAGTTACGGGTGTGACGTCTGGCATGACGGAACGGTAGCGCCACATTCCGGGCCACGCGGAATTGGCGGCATCGCTGGCGATGGCGTCGCGGGCGGCGATGCCCTTGGCGGCGGAGAGATCGTAGCGAACATATAGGGCGCCGGCGCAGGTGGGGCAAACGGTTTGTGGTTTATCGGCGGGAACTGGGGCGTGGCAGCGCGAGCATTCGAAATGTGAAATTTTTGGCATGGGAAAACCTTAGCAGTGTGGCGAAGTGGGGAGCAAGTTTGGGTGGCGGCGCAAAATCGGCGTTCGTTTCGGATTGGGTGGAACGGGTTTGGACCGCGTTGCTGCTGCAACCGGCGGGCACGGCATGCCGTGCCCCTACGAAGCGTTGTATGATGCGTCGGCGCGTGGAACAGATTTCAGCCGATGGCTCGGATGCCTCGAAAAACTTTGGAGAAAAAATCGCTTAGCGTCGCAGCTGTGATGGCTGTTGCGGGCGTGACGATGTTCGCGGCCGGCGCGGCGCTGCAAATCTTCACGGCCAGCCAGATGTGGCCGGCGCTGATCCGCGACTGCGCGCTCTTGATCCTGGCGCTGGCCGCGATTCGGATGCGTTCGCTCACCTTTTGGATTTTCTTCGCGCTGCTGCTGGGCCTGGAAATTGGAATCGACAAGCCGCAATTTGCCGAGCACCTGCGCTTTCTCAGCGATATTTTTCTGCGGCTGATCAAAGTGATTGTGGCGCCACTGATTCTGGCTACGTTGATTACCGGGATCGCGGGACACGGGAATCTGCGGGGCGTGGGGCGAATCGGGCTGAAGAGTTTGATTTATTTTGAAGTGGTCACCACGATTGCACTTTTTCTGGGCGTGGCGGCCATCAACTTGAGCCGGGCCGGCGAGGGATTGGTGATTGCCGCGCCCTCCGTGCAGACCCAGTTAACGACCGCGGCGCCGACGGCGGCGCCCGCTCCGCTGCATTGGGACGATTTTCTGCTGCACGTTTTTCCGGACAATATCGTGAAGGCGGCCGCGGAGAATCAGATTCTGCAGGTGGCGGTCTTCGCGATACTTTTCGCGATTGCGCTGACGCAACTTTCCGAGAGCAAGCGAGAGCCTATCTTGCGCTTTGCGGAATCGCTGGCCCAGGCGATGTTCAAGTTCACAAACATCGTTATGTACTACGCGCCGATCGGAGTGGGCGCGGCCATGGCGTACACCGTGGGACACATGGGGCTCTCGGTGCTGATGCCGCTGGCAAAATTGCTGCTGACCGCCTACGCGGCGCTGTTGACGTTTCTAGTTGTGGTGCTGCTGCCGATTGCGATTTTTGCGCGGTTGCCGTTGCGGCGATTTCTTGGCGCGATCGCGGAGCCAGCAACCATCGCGTTCGCCACCAGCACTTCCGAAGCCGCGCTGCCCAGCGCGATGGAAGGTATGGAAGCTTTCGGGGTGCCGCGGCAGATTGTGGCGTTTGTAATTCCCGCGGGGTATAGCTTTAATCTGGCGGGGTCCACGTTATACCTGGCGCTGGCTTCTATTTTTGTGGCGCAAGCCGCGGGTATACACATGTCCTGGGGCGAGCAGTTGCTGATGGTGTTCACGCTGATGCTCACCAGCAAGGGAGTGGCGGGGGTGCCGCGCGCCGTGCTGGTGGTTTTGCTGGCCACGGCGGCAACGTTTCACTTGCCTACCGAACCGATCTTCATCATTTTAGGGATCGATACGCTGGTGGACATGGCGCGAACAGCGGTGAACGTGATTGGGAATTGTCTGGCGTGCGCCGTAGTGGCACGGTGGGAGAAACAATTGACGGTGGTCGACGAACCGTCCGCAGTGCTTTCGCGAAGTTAACTATCTCCGCGCGGTTGTTTCGGTGTGGTGTCTTCCATCACAGCAGCCTTCTTCCCTGCTGGTGCGTCTTGCAAAATCGGCGCGAGCACTTTGGCGTCTCCATCAATCGGTCCGCTTTTCAAATGGGCAATATCCAAGCCCAGAATTTGGGCGATGAATGGATACAGATTGACGTTTTCGAAACTCGGCACGGTAACTCCCACCCTAATGTCGGGTCCGGCGGCAAAGAAGCTGGCTTTCACATCGGGCACCCGGGCGGGATCGTAACCGTGAGCGCCGACTTCTTTGGTGTCCAAGGCGGGAGAGCCGTCTGGAGCGTGCGCGGAAAAACGCACGAGATACGGGCCATTGGCCACAATCATGGGATCGCCGGAACGGGGATTACTGTCGTCGTGCAGGACCCTGGGCATTTGTGCGCGGCGGTAAACCTCAAATTTGTCGCTCTTCCCTTTCAGGGCTTCATAGGCGCGCTGGGCGTCGGCTTCGGACTTGGCGTAGAGCGCCGGCGAAACAATTTTTTCGAACGCGCTAGCGCCGTCCGGAAAAAATTCGTCGAGCGTAATCCAATCGCCCTGAACCGTGGCCATGCCGTGATCGGAGACTACGACTAAGTCGATGGGTAAGTGCAGCTCGGCAAGGCCGGCGCGCAGGGCGCCGATCTGGGTATCGATACTCCCCACGGCCTGACGGACCTGCTCGCTATCTGGGCCGAATTCGTGGCCAGCGTGATCGGCGTCGCCGAAATAAAGGGTGATCAAATGCGGACGCTGCGCCTCCGGCAAGCGCAGCCAGGCCAGCACCTGCGCTACGCGCCGATCATTCGGAACTTTGCCATCGTATTTCAAATAGTAGGAGGGGCGAGTTCCCTGAATCTCCGCTTCGGAGCCGGGCCAGAAAAAGCAGGCGGTGCGCATGCCCTGCTGTTCGGCGAGTACCCAGATAGGCGTGCCGCCGTACCAGGAGCCGTCAGTGACCGCCGCGGGATCGCTGAGCCGATAGATCTGTTTGCGGACGGGATCGTAAAAATTGTTGGCGACAATCCCGTGATGTTCGGGATACAAGCCGGTGACTAACGTCAAATGATTGGGAAAGGTAATCGAAGGGTAGGCGGGAATCATGCCGTCCGGGGCGGTGGCGCCGGCGGAGGCCATAGCCTGAAGATTCTTGGCGGCGTATTTGGTCACGTAGTCGTAGCGGAATCCATCGAGGGAGACCAGGACCACATAATGTTTATTCAGAGTTTGCGGGGTGTTGGGTCCGTGGTCGCTAGTGAGAACCGGAACGAGCTCCTGCGCCCGCGTTGCGGAATTGCCGGCAAAAAGAATCGCGAGCGTCAAAATAATTGCGTAATAGGGGGTGCGGACGATTTTTGTTGTTGGGCGATTCATTTAGAAACTCCGGGACAAGAGAAATTCGTTAGCCAGCGAGCAGTTCCTGGACGGCGCGATGGGCTTGATCGATGGCTTCGTTGGTGTAGGCGTTGGCGCCGGCATCGGAATTGGCGATGGCAATGTTTCCGAAACGTTGCCGGCCGATGACCCAGGGTTTTTGATCTTCCGGCCAATCTGGATCGAACAGCGAATTCGGCGTGTAGGCATAACCGTGGGCCCAGCGATTTACTGTAATGCCTTCGATGTCGCGGGCGGAATCGAATCCGGCGGCGCCCAGCATCTTCTGCAACTGTTCGCGGATGTTGCGTTCGAACGTGGCGAACGATGTATCTAACAGCTCGCGGCGCCCCGCGCGATATTGCTCGCGCATGGGCAGCCCCGGCTTGCACGGAGTGCGCAACATGAACAACACGGCCGGATCGCCGGGTTTGCTGGGAAATTTATATTCGCCGACACTGACGGGAAAATCTAGAGCGGTGTGGGTGTGGTAGGCCCCGGGAGCCACAATCTGCCGGATACCAAGTTTGTGAAACGCTTCCGAATTGCGCAGCGCCACGTGGGTATACACCAGCGGAGTCTTTACCAGATACGCGAGAGCTTCTTTTTGTTTGGCAGGCAATTCCGGACAGAGATACGGAATCATTACGTTGTAGCAGGCCAAAACGCATTGTTTCCCGCGAACGGTTTGCAATTTTCCGCCACGGTCATAAGCGATGGCTACTCCGCCGGAAGAATCGTTCGCAGCATGCACCACCGTACTGTTCAGGCGGATGCGGACCGGATTTGCCGGAAGGTCCAGCTGGCTGTAATCCGCGCGGGCGGTTACCACGTCGTCCATGCTTTTGCCCGGTACCGCGGCGGGAAGTAAGGCGCGGACTAGTAGACGGGCAACCGAGGCGTTGCCATCCGGAAAATGAAAAATGTAGGGTTCTTCTTTCTCGCGCTCGGCGAATCCCAGACCGTCGAAACCGGGGTACGTGAAAGACTCGTAGTCGTCGGGGCTGGCGTAACAGCCCATCGCCGGCACGGCATCGATCCCCACACCGTACAAGTCGTGGGGCATGGCCTGAAAAAACGGCAGAGCCTCCGGGGTCAACTTGCAATAATTCGTCAAATAGTCCGCGTAACTGATTTTGGTCAACCTGGCAATTTTCTCTTCGGGCGAAAGATCCGGCAAATAATCGACTTTTTCGGTGTAGACCCGCGCAATATCTTTCCGCGCGGCATCGGAGAGCGGCGCACGAGCCAAAAATTCCGGCCAAGGGGTGCTATTCATTCCGGTGAGCATGGCGTCGCGGCCGAAAGTTTCCTGGTCAAAAAAACAGGCGGTGCCCAGATGGTCGTAGAGGTGGCGATCATAGTCTTTGTAAAAGCGCTGGACATCGATGCCGATGTCCTTGATTAACTGGGCCGCTACCGCGCTATAGCTTCCCGGACTCTCGATGGACTGGGTTCCACCATAGCTGAGCACCAGGCGGCCAGCGGCGGTGAATTCATTGCGCTTGGCGTGACCGCCGAAGTCGTCGTGGTTATCGAGGACTAAAATCTTGGCGCCGGGGCCCGCGTGTTTGCGAAAGAAATAGGCTGCAGCCAGGCCGCTGATGCCGCCGCCGACCACTACGAGGTCGTAGCTTTCGCCGGTGTCCGCGTCCTTACCCAGTTCCTTCCAGTTCACGCCGTCGCGCAGCATGTGGGCATAAGTGAAGGTGCCATCGTGATTGCCGCGCATGCCCATTTTCGCGGGCGGGTAGTAAGTTGCGGACTGCTCAGCGGCGTCGCCCGGTGATCCCATTGCGAGGAGCGATTCCGCGTGCAAGCCAGTAAGCGCGCCGCCCACGGTGGTCGCCACAGTTACGGCGACACCATTTAAGAAATCGCGGCGGGTGATATCGCGGCCCATTCCCAATTCCAAATCCTTTTTATCCACGAAAACTCCGGCGGTACTGTAGGTTCGGAAAGTATAAACGTTCTGAGGGAAGCGCACACCCGCCGTTTGTTGAACATCAGCAGCGTTCCGCTACGGGAACTCCCTCTGCGAATTCACCAAAATGGCACTCGTATGATTCAATTTGGCGGTCGGTCTGGATTCAATTCCCCGCAACGGTTCACGCGATCGTCACACCATTCTTGGCGAGTTCTTGGCCAACCCCCTGATAGTAGTGAAGTTTCCTCAATAAAGCGGTGAGGTATAAGGAGCTCGGCAAAACCCGAGGTTCAGTGGTCAGTTCGATGTTCGTGTGGCCCATGGCGTGCCAACTAGGGGGTATCGTGGCACACGCACAATCGAAAGCTTTAGAACTATTGTCCCCAAAAGCGGTGCTGACGCCGTGCATCCTCGACGACGAACCCGCGCAATTGCAGGCGCTGATCGCCAGCATGGGGTATGAGGCGATCCCGACCTCCGATCCCGAGGAGGCGCTGCGATTGGTACGCGTGGGCCGCTGCCGCATGGTCCTTGCGGACATGCACATGCCGGGGATGGACGGATACGAATTTCTGGATCGCGCGCTGCGCAGCGATCCCGGCGTGCATGTCATTGTGATGACTGCGGACTATACGCTGGACTCCGCGCTCGAAGCGATTCGCCGGGGAGCCACTGATTTCTTGCCCAAGCCGGTGGACCCCGTTCGCCTGAAACGCACACTGGACGAAGCTTCGGCACTGTACGATCAGCGCCGGCGGGTGAAAGCGCTGGAGGAACAACTGCTCCGCGATTTGGAGTTTCACGGGATTGTGGGGAAGAGTCCCGCGATGCTGGAGGTTTTTGATTTCGCGCGCAAAGTGGCCCGGCACTATACCAATGTGTTGTTGATTGGCCCGACCGGGACCGGCAAGGAGCTGGTGGCCCGTGCCATTCACCAGATCAGTCCGGTGAGCCAACAGCGGCTGGCGGTATGCAATTGTTCAGCGATGGTCGATTCCCTACTGGAGAGCCAGCTTTTCGGCCACATGCGCGGCTCGTTTACGGGTGCTACGGACACTCGCCCCGGATTGTTCGAATACGCCAACGGCGGAACAGTTTTTCTGGACGAAGTGGGAGAAACATCCCTGCCCATGCAGGCGAAATTATTGCGGGTGATTCAGAACCGCGAAGTGCAACGGGTTGGTTCACCGCAAGTCTTGCACGTTAACGTGCGGTTGATTGCCGCTACCAATCGCGATTTGCGAGCCGAAGTCCTGGCCGGGCGTTTCCGGGAGGATCTTTTCTACCGCCTGAGCTCTATTCAGATTCGGATTCCGTCGCTAACCGAACGGCTGGAAGACATTCCACTACTGGTGCAGTTCTTCCTGAAAAAATATAACGACGCTTACGGGAAGAATATTGCCGGATTGACGCGGCGCGCGCAGACTGTGTTGTTGCAGCATGGCTGGGCCGGCAACGTGCGCGAACTGGAGAACGTAATCTCCAGTGCCAGCATCACGGCCATGGGCGACTTCATCGATCTCGGGGATTTGCCGGAACATTTTCAACGCCGTGGACCGCGAAGTGCGGCCGACGAGGAAAATTGGCGTCCGCTGTCGCTGGAAGATGTCCGCAAGGTGCATATCCAGCGGGTTCTTGATATGTGTCAGGGCAATCGTCTGCGCGCCGCGCAAATCCTGGGCATTGGACGCACCAGTCTGTATCGCTATCTGAAACGCGACGCCGTCGCGCCGCCCGCCCAGAACGGATACGTGCGCGCTGGAAGCACCGCCGCGTGAGGCCTGCGTTCCACTCCTCGTATAACCGTCTGGCACCCGGCCAATGTTCCCGGGCGGAACAGTGTTTCCCGTTGACGCAGGGTCGCCATCGGCGGCCGCTACGCATTGCACTCAAAATGCACCGATTACGCAGTCGCGCGTTTTGGCCATTCCGCTGCAATGAAGCATGGCAAGTTTGCGAGACGCCAGCTCCGCGGCGCAAAGCATCGCAAACAGGAGAGACAAATTCCGCGCAGCTGGCCGCAATTTAGTATCGACTGCCGGCGCCAAAAGGTTCCCACCAACAGAAGTACCGCAAACCACCCCGTTTACCCAGCCTGAATCCTCTATCGCGCCGTGCTCCGGTTCATTCCAGAGCGCGGCGCTCATTCCTCCAGCGCCAGAGAGAGCTGTCACCCCATAGATACAATCGCCTCCAAGAACGAAAATGCGCCGCCAACGATTTTGGTCGCTAGCGGCGCATTTGATTTTTTGCGCAGAACAACTGGTTCGCGTTCCGTGCTCGCCCGTCGAGAGGTCGCCGGCTGCGTCGCCGTACGCGACGCGAGTTTAGAAACTAATTACCGCTGTCGGCCGCGGGCGTGACAGCGGGGACCACCGCCGCTACTGGCACAGGCTTCGGTGCATCGTTGTTGTTACCGCCGACCAGAACCGGCATGGTGATGGTGCTGTCCAGGCGGGCGACCATGCCTGTTTGCGACGGCAGCTCGACTTCTTTTCCTTTGCGGACGCAGATGTACACCGCGCTGCCGGCCAGACCGAAGCCGAAGCCGCGCACCACGTTGCTGAAGATCGCGCCGACCAGTGCGCCGCCGCCGGTGCCGATGGCGCCACCGATGATGTCACCCCGGAAATCGTGCTTTTCCTGCAGGACTTGGCCTTCGTCAATTTTGATGTCTTTGCGGGTTTTGGTGTCGCCGTTCGCGTGACGGTCTTCGATGGCCAGGATGCTCATCTGAATGGGAATGACGCGGCTGTCGACTTCCATGGTGCGGAAGGTGAGATTCATGTAGGACTGCCCGCGAAAGATCGAGAACCATTTGGCGTTCTGCACCGTACCGATGGTGCCGTTCATACGGGTGCCCTGGGGGATCAGCAAAGTGTTACCCAGGAATACCGGTTCCGCCACGATGGCCACGAAGGGATCGCCATCGCGAGCGCTGGTGCTGCTGATATCAGTGATCAGGCTGAGCTTGACGCGGGTGCCTTGCATCACCTGATTGGGTTCGGCGTAGGAAACCAGCGAGGTAAAGAGAAACACGACCGCCACTACGGACGACAGTAAAGTTTTTTTCAAGGGTGAATCCTCCTGCGCGCTTTAGAGAAGCGGGCTTAAGCCCCGTGTCGTGGGGAGACATTGCGGCGATGCCGCAATGCGAGCCGCTGGCGCAGCGGACCCGGCATCGCGTTGCGGCGCGATGCGGGCGGACGGCGGAGGAACTCCATCCAGTGAACGAGTGTACGTGTGTTCGCTGGCGACGGAATAACGGGTTTTGCTGAAGTGTTTACTTTCAGGGCACAAACTGCGCAGCGCCGGTGCGAGCCTTCGACATCCCTTCGCGTGCGGCATTGCTAACGACGGTGAGTAGAGTCAGCCCCGTAGGGCGCCAATCGCTGCGGCGGCGATGCCCGCCGTGCTCCGGTTAATAGCGCACCGCTGCATCGCGATAATTTCCGCAGCGTTCGCACTTCCTTGCACACTTCGTGCGCGGCGAACTTCGGGGGCGCGCGGGGCTGTGCTAAACTTTTGCATCAGCAGCAACGCCTCGCGGCATTTGTGAAGCGTACGGCTGCCGGAGAGTGGAGCTTCGGGCTCTGTGCGACAAGGTCCCGCGAACCCCGCCAGGCCCGGAAGGGAGCAACGGTACCGGGAACGCCTTGGGCGCCGCAGACCACCCGAAGTTCCTCTCATCGCCAGCCGGCGAGTTTTTCTTACGTCTAAAGATCCGGCATGTCTTGCCGAAAACCCGCCGGCAAGATGCCGGCGATACGAAGAGACCTTTTTCGGCAACTTCATGAGACCCCGACAACGATGAGCAACTATCAGGTGATCGCCCGCAAGTGGCGGCCGCAGACATTTCTCGATCTGGTCGGTCAGGAGCATGTGACCGAAACACTAAAAAACGCGATTGAAAAAAATCGCGTGGCGCATGCGTACATTTTCTCCGGCGCCCGCGGTGTCGGTAAGACTACCGCTGCACGCATTCTGGCCAAGGCCTTGAATTGCGCCGATGGGCCGACCGCGAGCCCCTGCGGGGTGTGCGATTCCTGTAGAGAGATCGCTTCGGGAAATTCCCTGGATGTAATTGAAATCGATGCGGCCTCCAATCGCGGCATCGACCAGATTCGCGAGTTGCGCGAAATGGTGCGTTACGCCCCGGCCGGTTCGCGCAATAAAGTGGTCATCCTTGATGAAGCGCACATGCTGACCACTGAAGCGTCCAATGCCTTGCTAAAAACCCTCGAAGAGCCTCCAGACCGGGTCATTTTCGTGATGGCTACCACCCAGCCGGAAGATCTGGAAGATACCATCCGATCGCGCTCGCAACATTTCCATTTCCGCGCACTGACCTTTGCGGAAATTACGGGACGCCTGGAGCAAATCGCCAAAGAAGAAAAATTAACGATTGAGCCGGGCGCGCTGGCGGTGATTGCGCGAATGGCCGAAGGCAGTCTGCGCGACGCGCTGTCGCTGCTCGAGCAGGCTCGCGCGTATTGCGGCGACAATATTCCGGACAAGGAAGTCCGCGAGCTGCTGGGTGTAGTTCCAGAAGACGCGCTGGAAGAATTGGTGAATGCCATTGCCGAAGGCTCGGCGGACCGCGCTCTCGGATTGGTCCATCGCTTCCAGAAAGATGGCCGCAACTTGCAGCACTTCTGCCGCGAAGCGATCCGGCACATTCGCAATTTGCTGATTGCCCGGGTGAGCGGCGCGGATTCCGAATTGATTGCGGCGACCCCGGACCAGCGCCCCGGTCTGGCGCGCGCTGCGGCGCTGTTTGGCGAAGAAGATTTGACGCGATTTTTTCAGATCCTGTTGCAGACCGACGACAGTTTGCGGCGAGCGCCCGATCCGCGGGTGCATCTGGAGATGGGGCTGCTGCGCTTGATCAATGCCGGCCGACTCGTGCCGCTGGAAGAGTTGATCTCCGAGATTAAGATCGGTGTAGGCGGCGCGACGGGAAGCCCCGGCGCGTCTCGAGTAATTTCGGCCGCTGCCGGCGCTCCCCTGAAAAAAATTAACGCGGAGAGCTCCGTCGCTTCGGCTCCGACTCCTGCGAGCATTCGCGGCGAATCCGCTGACGACGTCGCAACATGGCGTCCGGACAAACCAGTTGTCGCCGCGAAAAAAGACGACCCGCGACTTGTTCTGCCGGCGTCGAATTTTGCCTCATCTTTCTCCGATGCCCAAGTATCGCCGCCGTCGTTTCCCGTTGCGGTGCGCGAAATGCTGAGCGAAACGCAGGATGACGACCTGCAGGTCGCTACGGATTCAGAGGCAAGTCCGGCTGTGGGGACGGAAGGAATTTCCGCCGAGCAGGTTGCGAAAATAAAAGCGATTATCGAGGACGAAAAGAAATTCGTCGGCGGACTACTGGAACAAAGCGGCCGCTGGCAGTTGGAAGGCGCGGAACTGCGCATTTTTTTCCCGGCGGCCAAACGAGCGTTTGCAGAATTGCTGGAAGCGCGGGAGTCTCTAGAAAAAATCCGCGGCGTCGCGAGCCAGGTGCTCGGCAAGCCTGTGCGGGTGTGTGCTAAAATCGAAAGTATGGCGGCGGCTGCCGCAGCCGGTGGCAACGGCGGAACGCGTAGTGGGATGCCAGGTTCGGCGCGAAGTTCAGCGCGGGCCGGAGATGATACGGGAACGCCTGAATTGCGGGCCCGCTTTGAAAGCGACCCAATGGTGCGCTCGATGCTGGAACGGTTCGGCGGAAAAATTTCGGAAGTAAAGCCGAGGCAAGCAGATTCCTAGCGCGGCTCGGCGGCTAAAATTGATTTGCAACGTTCGAGCGGTAGCGGTGAGCACAGGGGGCAAATAAAATGGAAGTCAACGCTCTGCAACAAATGCTCTCGCGGTTGCGGCAAGTGCAGGAAGATCTACAGCAGCAGGTTAATGCGGTGGCAGTGGAAGCTTCCGCCGGCGGCGGAATGGTCACCGTGAAGATGAACGGCCAGAAGCAGATTGTGGAAGTGCGCATCGAGCCGGAAGTTTTCGCCGGCAAAGATCAGGAAATGCTGCAGGATCTAATCCGCGCGGCGGTCAATGAAGCCACCCGGCGCGTGGACGACGAACTCGCCAGCCAGATGAAAAATATCGCCGGCACGGTACCCGGGATCTCCGGACTCAAAATTCCAGGACTGTTTTAGTCGCCTCTTTCATCCGCTTCAACAATTCCTAGTTCCCTGCCCGGCATTTCCCTTCCCACCGCCGGGAAATATCCCAAAGCCTTTATTTGCTCGCCCCAATTCCTGGCTCTAATTCTTAGCTGCCAGAAAACGTTCGCGAAGCTTTTGCTGACCACCCTTGTCGATGAGCAGAGCTTGAGCAAAATATTGTTCGATGTTGCCGTACTGTAGTTTTACCTGATCGAACGAGGAGCGCAGGTATTCGACCTTGGCGCTAAGAAGGTCGCGGGGTATAGAGGGGTCGCCGCCGGCCGCGATAAAACGATCGATCGAGGTTTTATAGGCGGGGAGAATGTAGTCGTTACTGCGCAAATAATCGGCGTACACCTGATCCTCGGGTACGCCTAACAGAGCCAGGAGCGCCGCAGCGGCCCAGCCGGTGCGATCCTTCCCGTTGGTGCAGTGAAAAAGCGCGGGTAAGACTTTCTCATTGCTCAGCTCAAGAAATAATTTACGGTAAGCGTCGTTGGCGCTGTCCGAGCGGATGAATTCTCGATAGGTCTGCTTGAGCAGTGCCGCGGCGTTGCCGTTGCCCAAAGTCTGGTTGGCAGCCTGGGTATCCGCCAGCAGACTTTCCATGTCCGCCGGACCCGCGCCCTGCTCATGGGCCAGAACGTTCGCCCAGATGTTCTTGACGTCCGGCGGCAGTTGGTCGGGCCGGGCCTGGCGTTCCGGGGTGGTGCGCAGGTCGATATCGGTCTTCAAGCCTAGCGCCGCGATTTTCTGCATGTCGGCGGGCGTGATGGGATTCAACTGACTGGACCGATAGGCAACTCCGCGGCGCACAACGGAGCCGTCCGAGGTGGTATAGCCGCCGACATCGCGCAAGTTCACTACCGAAGGGATTGCGAGCCTAGTTCCCGGAGGTTGCTGCGCAAGTGCCGTGGCGGTGAAGATGAGAAATGGCGCCGCGAACCGTATTGCAGATCGGCAAACCCCAACCATGTTTTCTCTTTTCATGAGTCCGCTCTTTCGCGAGTGATTTATAAAAAATCGGTGTTCACCGCCGCTGCGGTTCAAAAAAATTCAGCTGAACCGATTATTTCACCGCAGCTGAAAAATACTCAATGCGCCATGGACACTCAGTCTTAGCTCATGGCTTTAAAACCAAAAACGCCACGCCATAGCCCGGCTGCGTGACCGTGAATTTCGATGCGAACGGAATGGTCAGGGGCTGCGGGCCGGCGGTGACGTCCGTAGAGGCATCGATATTGAGTTGGGTGACGGTGGAGAAATTTCCCAGCGCCGAGATATCGAGGATCGTGGTGCGCGGATCCCCGGCGCCGTTATTGTCTGCGGGCGAATGGACAGCGTGGTTGGCGACCATCAATACCACGGAATTGTCTGGATTTTTGGTGGCCAAGATTTCCACGGATAGCGGGGCTGTGGATTCGGAATCGGTGAGCGCGAGGATGCTGGGATACGGGCCGCCCGGCGGCGCAGGGAAATTCTGGCCGAGCGCGGAGTCCACCCAGTAGCTCAGGTAGATATTGCCGGAGGTGTAGTCCACTTCACCGTATTGTTGGTCGGAATCGTATTGCCAATGATAGAGCGCTTGATTTCCAGCTTTGCCCAGCTGCGAGAAAACAAAGGGCCGCCACGCTGCAAAGAAGGCGCTGGTGCCGCGCTGGTCCGTAACGAATTTCTGACCAGGATTACACGCGCTGATCCCGTTACCCGCATCGTAATCGGCGTTAACGTTGTTCTCGGTAACCCATACGGGGACGGCGGCGAGATCGGCACGGGACTGCAACTCGGCGCGGAAATAGGAAATGTCCGACGCGAAATTGGCGACATTGGCGAGCAGCGCTGCATCAGGGTCAGTTTGATTGCAAGAGGAATAGAAGTGCGTCGACGCAATATCGACCTGGGCGTTCACTCCACCTGCATTTTTCGCAGCCACAAAAGTAGGCAGATTGGCGCGGGGATCGCCCTCGCCGGAATCAAAATCAGAAAGCTCCAGAGCCGAGAATTTTATCGTGGGATCCACCGCCAGCATGGCGGGAACCATAGCATTGTAAAGCTGCACGTATTGCGCAGCGGTCAGGCCGTTGATGTTGTATTCATTGAAGACGCCCCACCAGGTGATGTGATTCGCGCTGGCCGACTGGAAATGTTGGCCGCCCCAATCAAAGCCACCCTTGTTGTAATAGCGAACTAAATTGGCGCTGTATTGCACGAAGTCGTTCAAGTGATTGGCGATGTCTAGATGGCCGTTAGCGTCGTTCATAAAGGATGGGGCTACGGCGACCTGAAATTCCGGGCTATGGTCCGCGGCGGTGAGCACGGGTTGGACCACCGCATCGAGGGTACTGAAATCCCAGTCTGCAGCTTGTTGCGGATTGGAGTTGGCCTTCATGGGGACGCCTTCGGCGACACCTTGCAAACGGATGTGCTGGGGAGCGAGGTTGTTCAGCGGAGTGGTGTCCGGGTGCATAGTGAAGAACGCGTCGTCGTAACCGGCGGGTTGGAAGGACGTGGACATGAATTGTTGGAGGCGGCCATTGATGCCCGAGGTGGCGTCCGTTGATGCGGCAACGACCGCGGAAATGGCAACTACAAGTGACACGCTCTTGCTGGCTGTCGAAGGTCCAGCAGTGGCCGTGATGGAGACGGTATAGGTTCCGGGAGTCGCAGCAGGAGAGCTGCTGAAGGAGACGCTGCCCGCGCCGGCGGCCGCCGGCTGGACGAAGACGGCACTCACACCAGGAGGCAAAGTTCCGACGGAGAGCGTGGCTGCGCCGGAGTTGCCGGTGACTGTGGCATTGATTACAGAAGGAGTGCCGTCTTGGGGGGCGAGGGCCATGGAGGAATTGAGGGTGAGATTCAGCGAGATCGGCGGGGGAACAATGGAGGACCCGCCCCCACCGCACGCCGCCGAAAGAAAAATAGAGAGCAGAAGAGTGGGCCAGCTAAGAGTGTTGACAGCCCGCACGCTTTTAGTCGAGGTGGACAAGGCTTTGGAAAGGCCTCCGAAAATGGATTTGAAATGGATGCGGGCTAGAAGCAGCTGTAGCAGCATGCCAGTCCTGTATTGTACTTATTTTTCATCGACTCGAACGCACAAGAGTCTGAAATATCGGCACCCGGAGCGAAAGTGTTTGGAAGGTCCATACCCGAGTGTGGTTTGCTTGCGGCGTGGTGGTGTGCTACACAAGGGGCATGCCTGATTTTGCCGCTCCTGTGGAACGATTGATCGAGGAATTCAAACATCTGCCGGGAATTGGACAGAAAACCGCGCAACGGCTGGCGTTTCATATTTTGCGCGCGAATAAAGAAGATGCCTTGGGACTGGCGGAGGCGATTCGCGACGCCAAAGAGAAGATTCGCACTTGCACTACCTGCAACAACATTACCGATACTGATCCCTGCTTGTATTGCGTTGGCCCCACGCGCGCGAAGGCTACCATTTGCGTGGTGGAAGAGGCGCACAACATTATGGCCATCGAAAAAACGCGGATGTATAGCGGGATGTACCACGTGCTGGGCGGTTCCCTGTCGCCGCTGTCTGGGAGGGGGCCGGATCAGTTGCACATCAAGTCGCTGATTGAGCGGCTGAAGGGCGGGACGGTCGAAGAGATCATCATGGCGACGAACCCTACCGCCGAAGGCGAGGCGACAGCGGTTTACTTGTCTAAGTTATTGAAACCGCTGGGGGTACGCGTTTCCCGAATCGGCGTTGGGATTCCGGTTGGTGCAGATCTCGAGTACGCAGACGAAGTAACCATGATGAAGGCGATGGAAGGTCGGCGGGATCTGTGAGGAAGAGTGAAGCAAAGATGTAATGGGACGATCGGCTTGGCGCTTCCGTGTCGAGTGGGGGCTACTAGTAGCTACAGGACGGTCTAGGCAAGTACGCAATTTCGTTGTAGAGTCTGGCGGCTGGAAGACTCTCCCCCGCAGTGAGCAAGTCCTTCCTGACGCGGTACGCAGAAAGTGAATTGAGCGTACTTCGTGGTGCAACACGATTTCCGGCGATGAAGGTCTAGCCCGGTAATTGGGTTTCACGTTGGAACTCTACAATCTAGTGGTGGAAGTAGTGGCGTGAAACATCTCACGGTTGGTGCAGGTATTGCTTTACCCAATCGTTAGCCGCGGGCCAAGTTGTTGCTGGGCTGAGGGCGGCAAAAACAAGGAACGGCGGACGAGTTCATGGACGATATTAGCGGCAATTTTGCCGACGAGACGAACGAAATGGCTTCCGAGAGTGTGATGGGCGCAAGCAACGAACTGCGGAAACGACGGAGCACGCGAATCGTGCAAGCGGTGCCGCTGGCGGTGACGGGCGTGGATGCGCTGGGCCGGCCGTTTACGGAGCGCACTTCGACGCTGATTATTAATTGCCACGGCTGCCGGTACCAATCGAAACACTACGTACTGAAAAATATGTGGGTAACGCTGGAAATTCCGCACTCCGAAGGCGGACAGCCGGCGCGCAGTGTGCGCGGACGAGTGGCGTGGATTCAGCGGCCGCGGACGGTGCGGCAGTTGTTTCAGGTGGCGCTGGAGCTGGAGCAACCGGGGAATGCGTGGGGGATGGCGTTTCCCCCGGAGGACTGGTTTACGTTTCCGGAAGCGAGCCACGGAGCAACGGGCGGGAATGTATCTGGGATGCCTGCGGGAAACGGTGCTGCGGATGCGCCAGGGCACAGCGGTGAACACGCCGCGGGATTTATGAACGATCCGGGTACGCACGATACGGACGTGCCCACGGTTGTGGGTGCTGCTGACAATATTCGGATCTTCCCTTCTCCGGTTAGCGCTACAGATGCATCTTTGCAGCTGGCGCGGCAAATGTCGCGACTACTAAATGATGCGAAACAACAAATTCAGACTGCGGCTCGGGATGCGGCTACACAGGCGGTATCCGCGGAGCGGCATGCGGCGTTTGAGCAGTGGGAGCAGAAATTTGCCGCGGCGCGCGTGGAAGTCGTCAACGAGGCCGAGCGGGCCATAGCGCGGATTCAGAAAGAAGCAGACGAGAAAGCCCAGCGCGTTGCGGCTGCTGCCGACGAACACGCGGAGAGAACCAAGAACGAACTGCCACAAGCAGTTGCGCCGAGGTTGCACGAAGTCGCTGATCAGGTGGCGCAGGAATTATCCGGGAAGCTGGCGGAACAAGGCGCGGCCCAACGGGCGGAGCTGGAAAAGCACGCTGCGGGAACTGCGGAGACGCTGCGAACGCTGTGCGAACAGGCGGATGCTGCAGTCGGCAAGTTGACGGCCCACCGGGAAACAGGGGAGACGCAGCTGCAGGAACAGGCGCACGGTGCAAATCGAGTTTTGGAGGAAGCCAAACGTGAGCTGGAAGAACGGGCGCGCGTCTTCGCGGAACGGCAGCAGGCAGCGGAAGAGTCGGTGCGGCAGCTGCAAGCCGAGTTAGCGGCGTACGATGAAAAACTGCGCGGCGCAGCCCAGGAAAGTGCACGGACGCTGGTGGAGATTTCTGGAGCGGAAGCGCGCGCGCAAGAAACAGCGCGCGGCGCGTTGCAATCGATCACGGAAGCGGGAGATGCCGGCGCGGCGCGCGTCTTGGTAACTCAGGAGGAAGCGGCAACGCGGCATGCGGCGTTGCAGGCGGCGTTCGAAACTACTTGGCGCTCGCAGCTAACGGCGGAGATGGAAGCGGCGAAGAGTCACTGGCAGGAATTTGTAGGTGGCGCGATTCAGGCCAGCGTGGCCGAGGCGGTGGCGAAGGCGATGGGGCCGGCACGCGACGAGGCGGCCCGAGGTATGGAGGAGCACGCGCGGCAGCTGCGAGAACGTTCGCAACAGGAAGCCGGCCGAAATCTTGAAGCGCACCTCAACGCGCATATCGAAGCACAGATTGACCAACAGATCGCAGCGAGGATTGCAGAGCCCCTGAATCAACACTTGGAACGGTATTTCGATCAGCACCTGGCCGGACAGTTGAACGAAAAAATTTCCGGTCAGCTGGACGGGCAGTTGGACCGGCATTTGGCGGAGCTGCATGGAGCCGCCAACCGGCTGGTGGGCGAAACGGAGCATCGAATCGCGGGGATGCGCGATGCGGCGGAACAAATGGCGGGCGACGGGGAGCAACGCGTTGCCGGATTGCGGGCGTCGCTAGAGGAATTTGTGAACGGCTCGCTGAAGGAGCAGACGGAAAAGCTGGAGCCGCTTTTGTGGAAGGCGAACGAGACCATCGGACGGCTAGAGCATTTTTCTTCCCGGCTGGATACCGCGCAGGAAGATTCGCTGCACGGCTTCCGCGCGCAAGTGGACGATGTGCTCAGTTTGCATCGCAATGAACTGCATCGCCGCTCCGAATCGCTGTTTGAAGAGATTAACGGACGGATTCGCGACGCATTTGCGGAGACGAAGCGCCAGGCGCTTGACGAGTTTGAGCAGCAAGTACGCGCCACGGTACAACCGCACGTGTCGCAAGCTCAAGATGCCGTGCGGCAAGCGGAAGAGGCGGTCCATCGGTTGGCGGGGGGACGTTCGCTGCTGGACGCGGCGATGACCCTGCAGCAAGACCGCATTCGTGGTTTTGCGGACGAGGCCTTTGCAGATTCACTGGCGCGCTTCCGGGAGAATCTGGGAAGCGTCGAACAAGTGTTGCAGGAAGCTTCGCAAGCGATTACGGATAAAGGTTTGGGCGAGCTCGAAGGAAAAGTTGAAGGCCTGAAGCATCAAGCCGTCGAAGACATGTTGAAGTCTTCCGAGTGGTACGAGAAGAAAGCGCAGACTCACATCCAGAATGCCACGGAGCGCGCCGTGGAGCACGCGGCGAACTTGCTGCGGGAAAAAGCGGGCGAAGTATCCAGTACCTTTGCCGGCGAAGTCGACCAGGCCAGCCGCAATTTTGTGGGGCACACACACACTCAGATGGAAGAAGTATTGCGCGACGCGTTTGAACGTTCCCGGGTGCTGTTTGCGGAGGCCGCGGAAACTACCGAGGCGGCGTTTACGGATGAGATCCAGCGCACGGCGCGGCGGGAGCTGGCGGGATTTGGCGAGGAAGTGCTGCGATCGTCGGTCGAGATGCGCTCGCAGATCGAGACGGCGCGGGTAGAGTTGGCTTTGCGCACGAATGCCGAACAGGAAGATTTTCTGCGACGCTTCCAGGTTGGGATGAGCCAGGCAATGGAGAACAGCGTGGCCGAGGCGCGAAAGAGCGTTGAGGCAAGTTTTGCGCCACTGCTGGATTCGGTGCGTGGCGTGTCGCAGGTGCATCAGGATGAAATGCGCGGGCTGCTGCAAAAGGCTGGGGATGAGGCCGCGGAGAAACATCGGGAAAAACTGCAGGGAATTTCCAATCAATGGATGCTGGCGACTGTAGCGTCGCTCGATCAACAGGCGCGCGGGGTAGTGGCCAATATTGCCGCTACGGCGGAGGAGCAGTTGCGGGTCGTTTGCGAGCAGGTGTTCGCGGGAGTTGGGGATTCGTTGCGCGAGCGGATGCGAGAGATCGCCGCGGGCATGGATGCCAAGGCTAAGGGCAAATCAGCGTAAAGAGCGATCACCGTTGAGAAGCGACTGAAAATTCGGCCTGACTTAAGTCAGCGGCCTACATAAGCTCAGCTCGGTTGCGATAGCGGATTACTGCTATTTGGTTGAAGCAGTTATAATTGCGGTTCATGGCTAACCGGGCTTACCTGCGCGTTTGGACGCGCGATTTCACCGAACCTACACTGATAGCGCAGTTCGCGCGGTTTTTGACGACTGCACCGCTTTCAGCGTCGGAACCCACCTTTAGGGAACTTACTGTGCAGCCCATCGATGCGACTGAAACGCCGGTGGCGTCATGGGATCTGCGCCCGACGAAATTCGGCCCTGCGGAAGTGGCGGCTTTGGCGATTCAGCAGTTGAGTTTCGATTCGGCCTACCTGGTTTACGGGAAATGGGATTTGTGGGGGCTCGATATTGAGAGCCTAAAATGGCAGCACAAGCCGGAACCGCTGCTGCTTACCTGTAACGGACTGGACTATGACAACGGAATTGCCGCCACTGACGGGAATTTTTCCGTGGATTTAGGATTTGAGCATTTTTTCACGGGGCATGCCGGGTTGCTGGCGCCCGGGGCGGCTACTAATCCCTTTGATTCCTCCGATCATCCGGTAGAACACACATTTCGCCGGTGGATGGCTTCGGGCGGAAATCTGAAGGAATATCACGCGCGGACCCGCGAGAACATCCAACAATTGTTTGCCTGGGTAGAGCGAGTCGAAGGTGCGTTGCCCGTGGAGCGCAGCGAACTGTGGAGCGAGGGTGAAGAAAATTTTGAGGCGCGGCTCGATGCGATTTTGGGTCAGCGTTAGTTTGGCGGCGGTCTTCGCTGTAAGCACTTATGGGCAAACTCCCGCCGCGGCGCAAACCAAACCGGGGGTTCATCGGAAATTTAATGAGCTGACGCTGGCGGGCTTGCGTCCTGGCCGCGACAAGGCAGCCAAGGCCATTAAACTGTTTGGAAAGCCGAGTTTTCAGTCGCCGGATAATCGATCACTGAGTTGGGAAATTGAAGGATCGGACGGGGCTTATTCATTGAATCTCGATGTGGACAAGTCGGATGTCGTGCAGTTTATCCGGGTGTCGCACGGTGACGCTCACAGTGGGATTCTTTCTTCCAAGCATAGTCCCTTCCCGATTAGTGGCTGGGAAAGCGGGAGAGGGTTGGCCGCCGGGGCGAAGGCTGCGCGAGTCGTGCAGCTTTATGGCGAGCCGGATTCGCGCAGCCCTTCCACGAAGTCCGGGCGGAAGTTAGAATTGCTGTACTACGCGTTTGATTGGGCAGGAGCGGAGGTCCCGCAAGTGATGGAAGTCTCGTGCACAGTGGAGGAAGATGGAAAACCTGGGCGAGTTGAGGAAATCACGTTGGCGGCGCCGAGTTTGTAGCTGCGGAAAATCAACCAATATGACGAGCCTGGGGTCTGCGGATATGACGATGGGTAGGGATTTAGCGGCATGCCGACGTGCGTTGAGTCGAAACCGGCGGGGGCGCGTCTTATTAGTGTTGGCGTTCGCGGTGGCTTTCGGCGGCGTGCTCGCCGGGTGCGGTGGAAGCACACCCAACCCGGCCTCGGAAAATAAACCCGAAACCGCAGCGGAAGCGAAGCCTGCCGCCCCGGCCGTGCCCGATGACATCCAAGGGGCGGCCAAGACGTTGCTGGGCAGCGAGGTGCAGGTGTTAGTGTTCGGGGATTTAGCGAAAAACGGCAACCAGCAATTTCTGGCGGCGAACGTGGTGCCCAAAACTCCCGCAAATAATATTCCCGGCACGGTGGTGACGCGGGCGGTGATCGTGGAAAACGACGATGGCAAATGGACGGAGCTGCTGCATGTCGACGAACACTTGAAAAACCAGAAGGGTTTTCTCGGTTTGACGCCGCTGGAACCAGTAACCGGTTGGCGCCTGCAGTTTGAGCAAGACCCGGTTCAGGGGATACGGCTTTATTTTACGCCAGTAAAAACTAGCGATCCGCACGTGTTACCAATCGGAGTGCGCTGGAATCCGAAAGTGAAGCGGTACCAATCCTTGGATCGCGCGTTCGAAAAATTTTTGCCAGAGTCATTACAATTGGGTGAGACGCCGAGGTCCACATTGCGATGAGCACCGCATCCTCGAGCGCGCCAGGTAAGTCCGGTGAGAAGGCTGATGCGGTGAAGCCACCGAAGTCTTCCGCGATGGAAAACCTCGCGGGACTGCGTCCGTATCTGCGGCGTTACCCGGGTGCGATCACGCTGGGCATGATCACGCTACTGCTGATGGGTGTCGTCGGCAACGTGGTCCCACTGGCAACGGGAATTTTGACGGACACGTTGGCGGGAAGTCCGCGACCCTTCGCTCATGCGGTTGGGGAAAGCGGAGCGCCCACAATCGGCGCGGGCTGGTTAACCCGCGTAATTCCTTTCTACCAGCCTCACAGCCACTACACGTTAATGATTTATTGCCTAATCCTGGTGTTGTGCGTAGCCGTGAAGGGTCTGCTCTCCTTTTCTACCCGCTGGATTTTGATCGGCGTCTCGCGGGACATCGAGTTTGATATTCGCAACGATTTGCTGCGACGTTTGTTGGTGCTGGAGCCGGAATTTTATGTCCGCAATCGCACCGGCGAATTAATGTCCCGGGCTACGAACGACCTGAACGCCGTGCGCATGGTGCTCGGCCCTGGAATTATGTACAGCGGTACTACCCTGGCGACAATGGTCTTAGCCCTGAGCGTGATGATGAAGTTGTCGCCGGTGCTCACCTTGTGGGTAATGCTGCCGGTGCCGGTCGTTTTCGTAGTGGTACGCCACTTCGGAAAAATCATTCACGAGCTGTACGAGAAAATTCAAGCTTCGCTGGCCACGCTTTCCGCCAAAGTGCAAGAAAATCTCTCCGGAGTGCGGGTGATACGAGCGTACGCCCAAGAAGAGGCGGAGATTCGCGCATTCGATGAACCGAACCGTGAGTACGTAGCGACTAACGTGAAATTAATCCGCAACTGGAGCATGTTCATGCCGTCGTTGCAGGCATTGATAGGGGTCACGTTTCTGATTGTACTGTGGCAGGGCGGGCATCAGCTGTTGCGCAAAGAAATTTCGTTGGGGGCCTTGATCGCGTTTTATACCTATTTGGGGCAGCTGGTTTGGCCGATGATTGCGCTGGGCTGGGTGACCAACATTTTTCAGCGCGGCGCGGCGTCGATGGGACGGCTCACCTATATTTTGCGAGCCAAGCCACAAATCGATGATCGCTACGCGAAAGTGGCAGCCGGAATCGTGCCACAGGGTGAAATTGAGTTCCGCGATTTGACGTTCGGTTTTCCGACGACCACCGCTGGCAGCGGTGCGGCGACTACGGCGAAAACCGGTGTATCCGGCCACGGAGTCGCTTCCACCAACGGCAGCACGAATAGTTCTTCGCGTAACGGCGAAGGCGTGACCGTGCTGCACAACATCAACCTGCGCATTCCGGCGGGATCTACTTTGGCGATTGTGGGACCGACAGGCAGCGGGAAGTCTACCTTGGCCGCGCTGGTGGCGCGCTTGTGGGAAGCGCCAGACGGTTCGATTTTCGTAGATGGCCGTCCGATTCGCGAATGGCCCCTGGAATCGCTGCGCCGCGCGATCGGTTATGTTCCGCAGGACACTTATTTGTTCAGCGAAACGATTGGCGAAAATATTGCTTTTGGCTTGCCGGAATATGACCAGGCGCGCGTCCGCGAAGCGGCCGGCATTGCCAGCTTTGCCGCGGAAGTAGAAGAGTTTCCCGAAAAGTATCAAACCATGGTGGGAGAACGCGGCATTACGTTATCCGGGGGACAGAAACAGCGCACGGCGATCGCTCGCGCGGTGGTGCGCGATCCACGCATCCTGATTCTCGACGATTCCCTTTCCAGCGTAGATACCCAGACGGAAGAGAAGATACTGACCGGCTTGCGCGGAGTTATGACGGGACGAACCACCATTATGATCTCCCACCGCACCTCCACCGTGCGCGATGCGGACCAGATCGTAACGTTGCGCGACGGGCGCATTCATGAATGCGGAACGCATGACGAATTACTCTCCCGCGGCGGATATTACGCGGAGCTGTATCACAAGCAGTTGCTGGAAGAAGAACTCGAACGGGCATGAGCAATATTCACGAAGAAGAAGCACTCGGAAAGGCCTACGATGCGCACTTAATGCGGCGCCTGCTGCAGTACATGCGCCCGTACCGCTGGCGCGTGGTGCTAGCCATGGCTCTGGTTGCGGTGGTAACACCTCTGGAACTCGCGCCGCCGATGCTGTTCCGCACGGCGATCGATAAATATTTTACGCCCGCGGTGAGCGGAGCAATCGCGGAAAGCGCGGCCTGGAGCGGGGTGAAGTGGATCAGCCTGATTTTTCTGGGCGTCTTAATCTTCGATTTTCTGGCGCAGTACGTGCAAATTCGCATCATGCAGCGAGTGGGCCAGGAAACCATGTACGACATGCGCACGGAGATTTTCAAGCACATCCAGCGCTTGCCGATGAGCTACTTCGATCGCAATCCCGTGGGGCGCTTGCTCACGCGGGTGACCACCGACGTCGACGCGCTGAATGATCTGTTTGCCGCCGGCGTCGTTACCATGATCAACGATTTCTTCCTGCTGGTGGTAATGGCGGCGTATTTGTTTTCCATCGATCGCCGCCTGGCACTAGACGCTTTTGCAGTGCTGCCTTTTATCCTGCTGGTTACCTATTTCTTCCGAAAATTCGTGCGGGACGCCAACCGGCGCATCCGCACGGCCATCGCGCGCATTAATGCCTTCCTGCAAGAATACATTTCCGGAATGAGCGTGGTGCAGATTTTCAATCGCGAACACAAAGCCCAGGAGGAATTCGAAAAACGCAATCGCGACAACATGCTGGCCTGGCGTGACGCGATTTTGGCTTTCGCGCTCTTCTATCCAGGCGTCGAATTTCTCAGCGTCTCTACCATCGCACTGATTTACTGGTCGGGCGGCAACCGCGTGCTGGCCAGCGGCTTATCCCTCGGAGTTTTGACGGCCTTCACGATGTACGCCACTCGGTTTTTCCGGCCGATCCAGGACTTAAGCGAAAAATTTAATATTTTGCAGTCGGCCATGGCCGCCTCCGAGCGTATTTTCCGCTTGCTCGATGAGCCGGTGACCATTCAATCGGATCCTAATGCGGCGCGCTTGGTGAATCCGCAGGGCGAAATCGAATTCCGCAGTGTGTGGTTCAGCTACAAGCACGAAAGCGAACCGACTGACGCGGATTGGGTGCTCCGCGACGTCTCGTTCATCGTAAAACCAGGGCAAACCGTCGCGATCGTGGGCCACACCGGCGCAGGCAAGACCACGCTGATCTCCCTGTTGCTGCGCTTTTACGACGTGCAACGCGGACAAATCCTGCTGGACGGCGTCGATATTCGTCTGATTAATTTGCAGGACCTGCGCCGCCAATTCGGAATCGTGCTACAGGATCCGTTCCTATTTACCGGATCCATCGAATCGAATATCCGCCTCGGTACCACTGGGATTGACCGCGCGACCGTCCAAAACGCAGTGAACGAGATCGGCCTGGGAGATTTCGTCACTGGGCTCCCGGAAGGTGTGGCCACTGTGGTGAACGAACGCGGCTCAACACTCTCGGTGGGACAGCGGCAACTCATCAGCTTCGCCCGCGCGTTGGCTCACAACCCGCGATTTTTGATTTTGGATGAAGCTACTTCCAGCGTAGATACAAAAACTGAATTGCAGATTCGCGACGCGCTGGATCGCCTGTTGTCCGGCCGCACAGCTATGGTGATCGCGCATCGCCTGAGCACCATTCAGTACGCCGACCGCATCCTGGTATTCCATAAAGGGCGATTGCGCGAACAAGGCGCACACCAGGAATTGCTGGCCGAGCGTGGAATCTACTATCGGCTGTACCAATTGCAGTACAAGGACCAGGAATTGGGGATTCCGGCGCTCGGTAGTTCTCTCGGTCCAAGCGACAGCAACGTGGCGGGTATCATCCCGACCCCTTCACCTGCTCATGACTAGAGTTTTGATGCTGCGCAACGGATCAACCCGAACGCACATAAGCACACTTGTATTCCTCAAGTCTGACTGGCCTCTTTCGATACATTGATGCCGGTTTCTCTTCTACTTTCGGCGGGCGAGGCCAGCGGTGATATGTATGCCGCACGGCTGGCTACGGAAATTAAGAAACGCATGGACGTGGAAATATTTGGCATGGGTGGATCGCTAATGCGCGCGGCGGGCGTGGACGTCGTTACGGATTACTCCGAAGTCTCCGTGCTGGGAATCACGGAAATATTGAGCCATCTGCCGTCACTGGTACGCGCTATGCGCCGCCTGGTGAATGAAGCGCGCAAGCGACGGCCAGCGCTGGCGATACTTACAGACTTCCCAGGTTTCCACCTGCGGCTCGCAAGAAAATTGAAACCGCTCGGGGTACGCAATGTCTATTTCGTATGCCCACAGTTTTGGGCCTGGCGGCCGTGGCGCGTGCGTGTGGTGCGGAGGAGATTTACCCAAGCGCTGTGCATTTTTCCGTTTGAAAAAGAATTCTACGGACGCGCGGGCGTTCCAACGAAGTTCATCGGTCATCCGCTGGTGGGCATGGTCCGCGCTACTTCCACGAAGGCCGAGTTCGCCGAGAGACACTCGCTTGATCCCGAACGCGCAATTGTGACGTTGCTGCCCGGCAGCCGCTCAGGAGAAATTTCCCGGCACCTACCTACGATGCTGGCGGCGTGCAACCACTTGCGAGGGTTGACGCAACGCGAATACCAAATCGTAATCGCTATGGCGCCGGGAATCGCTGCGGCGCACCTGGCGACGCTTACCGCCGCATCACCGGGTGCGGTGATTGTGCAGGACGAGACTTACAACGCCCTCGCCGCAGCCGATGTAGCGCTGGTATGCAGCGGCACCGCCACAATCGAAGCCGCGCTGCTCGACGTGCCGATGGCGGTGGTCTACCGCGTAACGGCGCTTACGGCGATATTGGCCAAGCCGTTGGTGCGTACGAAATTTTTCAGCATGGTAAATCTGATCGCCGGCCGCCCAGTCGTGAAGGAACTTATCCAGAACGACTTCACCCCCGAAGCGTGCGCTCAGGAACTGGCACGCCTGCTGGATTCCACCGAAGCTCGCCAAGAAGTGCGGCGGGGTTTGGCAGAAGTTCGCGACAAGCTGGGACCGACTGGGGCCGCGGAGCGAGCGGCGGACGCGATCGTGGAATTGTTGCGTTAGACTGCGGTACTTATGCAGGGGTCCATGCAGCGCGGCTCGCTCACGTCGCCGGCGAATCCCCTGATTTGGCGGTGTTTTAAGGCTCTGGCAACGCCGCAGAGGGTGTCTGCTATCCTAGTAGGTAGATCAGTTCTTTCGTGAAAGGTGTGTGATGGCCTGCCGCCGAGCGTTGCTTCCCTCTCTTTGGTTTTTGCTGCTGTTCGCTGCCGTATGCGCGCCGCCGGCGCGTTCGCAGGGCCCGCGGCCGACGGTTTCCTTTCTCGCACAACATTACGACGTCTCCGCCACGCTCGATAGCGTCACCCAGTTGCTGACCGCCACCGCGAAGGTAGACTTTCGCGCGCAGGAAGCTTCCAGCACGCTGCGCGTTGAGCTGCATCCGAATCTCGAAGTGCGAGAAGTCAAAAGCGAAGCTGGAAAGCCGCTGGTCTTCGAGCGCGACAATCAGAACCCGCTTTACGTAATCGTGACCTTGCCGACGACCGCGCCACGCGAAACTAAAGTCACTGTCACCTTCACCTACGCGGGATTGCTCGCTAACGCGGACAACAGTCCGGTCCCCGGCATTCGCGTGGCGCTGATCGATCACGAAGACGCCTATCTGTTGCTGCCTTCGCGTTGGTTTCCGCTCACGAATTATCCTTCCAATCGCTACACCGCTACGTTTCGCCTGAACGTGCCAGATAATTTTGCTGTCGCGGGCACCGGTAAAGCGCTCGCCGCCCAGCCGATGGCCAGCACCACCGCGGCTGGCGGCGGACGGCTCCTGTACACATTTGAATGCAAGAACGCCGCTCCACACGGAAGCTTCGTGGCCGGCAACCTTCAGCTCAGCCCGAAACAAGCGGAAGGTATCAACGTGTCGGTCTTCGCGCCGCGCGCGCAGTCCGGCAACGCTGCAGACTTCGCCGCCAGCATCGCGCGTTCGATGACTATTTTTTCCGATATGTTCGGCAGCTTGCCGGATTCGGACATGCAGATAATTCAACTTCCCGACGGCACCTTGCGGGATTTTGCCGGTCCGGGCGTGGTTTTTCTAAGCCAGCGTGCGTGGAATCCCAAAGCCAACGACAAGACCATCGCTAGAGAAGTTGCCGCGCAGTGGTGGGGCAATGAGGTCCTGCCGGCCAGTACCAACGATGTGTGGATCAGCGACGGCCTCGCGCAATATTCCGAAGCACTTTACGCCGAACAGAATGCCGGCAAAGAAGCTGGCCTGCGTACCATCGATGAATTCGCCGTTGGCGCGCTGATGTACGACGATGCCGCGCCTATCGCGCAATCCGCGCGCCTCGCGCCGTATTCTCCGGACTATCGCTCCGTAGTTATGAATAAAGGCGCAATGATCTTCCACATGGTCCGCGCGCAGATGGGTGAAGTGCCCTTTCGCTCATTGCTCCATGATTTTTATGAGAAGTACGCGGGTAAGACCGCCACGATAGAAAACTTCGAGACGATGGCCGTGCAGAAAGTACAAAAGTCCGCGCTCAAGGGCGGTGAAACCCCCGAAGAACTGCGCGGATTCTTCGTGCAGTGGCTCAACTCCACGGGCGTTCCGGAATTCTCGCTTGAATACGTCGTCTACCGCACCCCCAAGGGTTTTCGCATCGCCGGAAAGATTAAGCAGCCTTTGGATACTTTTCGCATGCCTGTGGACGTACGAGTGGATACCGAAGGAAATCCGGAGATAAAGACCATCGATGTGATCGGAACGGAGTCGGCGTTCACGATCGAGACTTTCGGGCGCCCGAAACCTGGCGGCATCAAGATTGATCCGGGAAATTTGATTCTCAAAGCCAGCAGCACCCTACGGTCTCGCGCGGCCATCGCCCGCGGCGAAGAATTGGCTGAGCAGGGCCGCTACTACGACGCGATCTCGCAATACCAGAAGGCGCTTTCTATTCAGCCCAATCGCCCGCTCGCCAATTTCCGAATGGGCGAAGCATTTTTCTACCAGAAGAATTATCAAGCCTCTGCCAACGCCTTTCGCGAGGCCCTGCAAACCGTGCCGGACGCTTCGGAAAAATGGACGGAAGTCTGGAGCCACATTTATCTTGGTAAGATTTTCGATTTGCTCGGGCAGCGCGAGCGGGCTGTCAACGAGTACAGCAAAGCCCGGCAGACCAATGATGATACCGGCGGCGCGCAGCAAGTCGCGGAGAGTTTCTTGAAAAAGCCTTACTCCGAGGGAGTTTTAGTTGCCGCACCCGTTACGGGAGATACGCCAAAAGCCCCCCCGGCCTCGGATATTCCCGCACCAGCATCGGGAAAGCCCACTCTGAAGCGTCCCGACAACTGGGTCGAAAGCGATAACGCAGGAATGTCCCGTTAGAGAACGTCGCAACTTCACGAAGCGACAATGATTTTTACGATGCCGACGGCGCGTCCAGCACCACGCGCACATCCTTCGCTAGCCTGCGGGCGACGTCCCGGCAGGTATTGAAGGTATCTTCAGACGTCAGCGCAGTTCGAACCAACTCAAGAACATTCCATCCGTTCCCGACCTCGCGGAAGCGCATTCCGATGCAGCGCTCGCGGCAAATCGTAACATCGCTGATATCCAGTACAGACAACGTTGCCGCGGTGCTGGCGAAAATCGCTGCCGGTTTGGCAAATTTATCGAAAACAGTGAATAGTTCCAGTTTCATCTCCAGTTCTTCCGGAACGGCCTCGATAATTAAATCCGCGTCGCGAATCGCATCCTCAAGGGTAGATGACGTGGTGATACGCGCGAACGCATCGCTGTTTTCGTTTTTGCTGAGTTCACCGCGCTGCGCCGCTGCGCCCAACGACTCGGCGATCGATGAGAGCCCGCGATCGCGCATTTCCCGCGACACGTCCTCCAGCACCGTTTCGTAGCCCGCGAGTGCGGCGGCTTTCGCAAAAGCGCACCCTGTAACGGTCGCGCCTATCACGACGATCGTTCTGATCAGCACGGGGCAGGTTCGGACGACGTCATCGCAAAGCGCCTCACCGCAATAACTCCTTGTAAGCCGCTTCGTCGTAGCCAAGAACAATGCGCTTGCCAGAAATCACGATGGGTCGGCGAATAAGATTAGGGGTCGCGGCCATCAGTCGAATAGCCTCACTGCGGCTTGGCGGCCGCTCATTCATCTTGCGCGAACGGTAAAGCTCGTTCCGCGCGCTTAGAAAGGGAACGTAGTCACGCTCGCCGATCAACTGGTCCAACTCGCTTTCGCTCAAACGTTGCTCGTCCAGGCTGCGCAAATGCAACTGCGCTCCAGACCTTTCCAGAAAAGCCTTTGCTTTTCGGCAAGTAGTACACGAAGGTTTTTGCAGGAATTGAATTTTTCGTTTCGCCATGGACCGATTTTCATTATAAGCCAGCGGCAGGAGAAAAACGGAACACCAGGGAACGCCAACTACCTGAAGAACCTACGTCTAATATCGCGGAACGCGCGGATCAATCTCCGCGGACCATCGATCAATCCCACCAGTCATCGAACGGGCCCGCTCAACTCCCTGGCCTCGTAACCATAGCGCCACATCCAGGCTGCGCACCCCATGGTGGCAATAACAAATCACCTCGCCGTCCACGTCCAGCTTCTGAAAGTTTGTGGGGATGGTACCCATGGGCATCAACAGCGCGCCCTCGATATGACACAACTGTGTTTCCCAAGGCTCACGCACATCTACCAGCAGCACCTGGTCTCCGCGATCCAAATGGGTCTTCGTTTCCGCCGGCGAAATCTGCAAATCGTCCATAGTCTAACGCGCTCGAATCCTTCACTTCCCTTGGAATTTCGGGCGCCGCTTTTCCATAAAGGCGCGAATGCCCTCGCGGCAATCTTCCGAGAGGTAGCACTGAATCTGCCGGCGCACTTCCTGCTCCAGTGCGCGAGTCAGCTCTTTTTCCTGTGCTCCAAAGACCGCCTGTTTGATCGCGCGAATCGAGACCGGCGGTCCTTGCGCGATTTTTTCCGCTAAAGTGCGGGCTGCCGCTTCGAGCTCCGCAGAAGCATAGACGTGGTTGACGATCCCCAGCCGCAGCGCCGTCGCCGCATCAATCATCTCTCCGGTATAAAACATTTCCGCAGCCTTTGCCGGTCCCACCAACTGCGGCAGAAAAAATGTTCCGCCATAATCCGGATACAAACCCACCCGCGCAAAATTCTCGCCAAAAGTGGCCTCTTCCGAAGCCAGACGAATATCCGCGGCCAGTGCGATATTCAGGCCCGCGCCGGCGGCTGCCCCATGCACCACCGCAATTACCGGTTGCGGCATCGTTCGAATTTTCAACACCGCTTGCATCCCTGAGCGCAGCAGCGGCTCGAGCTCATCGGCTTTCCCAGACTCGCGCCCTTTTCCGATCACCCCTAAATCACCGCCCGCACAGAACGCCCGTCCAGCGCCGGAGAGCACCACCACATGCACGCCGGGATCATCCCCTAGTCTCGTAAACGCATCATTCAGCGCAGTCGCCAGTTCGTTATTCAGGGCATTTAATTTTTCCGGACGATTCAAAACCAGGCTGACGATCCCGCCGTGCCGGGTCTCCAGCAGTACTTGTTCCGAAGCCGTCGCCTGTGCGGACTCACTCATCATCGTCCTCCCCCGGCTTCTTGGGGTCTGGGCCCTTTGCCGTGCGCGCCACCAACTGCGCCAACTTCTTGAAGTGTCCCAGTTTTTCCGACTTGCCCGCTGTCTGCGGTCCAGCCGTTTCTGGCAGCACGTACACCTTGGCGCCATACAGTATCTGCTTCTGAATCCCGAACTTACATTTCCGCTGCGCAAATTGTTCGTAGACGATCTTGCCGTTAAACGCCACCACATGCGGCGCGAACTCGCCCAGCTTTTGCGACAGCACTATGCGCCCTTCCGCGAAATCCTCGCGAGTCAGCTCGGCAATGGTTTTCGTAGGCCGCTTCACCAGATCGGTTAAACCAATTCCAAACTCAATCACCCGCTTGTCGTCGTGATAATCAAACGGCTCAGGCACCACGCCGCTTTCATAAAGAATCGGCCAGAACTGATTATCGCGGCCGGCATAGTAGTGGCCCACCCGCGCCGAAGACTCCGTGGGGTTACAACCGACAATTACCAGCTTCATGCCTTTTCGCAAATGGTCCGGAAGTGTTCGCATGTAATCGTTCAGCCTTGCTTTTCCGCACGACGGCCTAGGGAGGAGGCTGCGAAAAGTATACGGCGAGCTGGCCCTTTCGCGGTGGCGACTTTTGAGTACTTGGCAGAATAAAGGCAAATGAGTGCGCAACTCAGCGTACTCAATCGTCACCAAAACTGTATTTCGGCCCCGCCAGTCCGTCAAGCCCCGTCCCGAAACCGTTTCCAGTTTTGTGAGTCCCCAGGAGGGGGCACCACATCAAATTGAGGGACAGCAGAGGTGTGGCGTTGCTCTGTGCTACCTTTATGACTGAAGAAAGCGGCAAATGGTATCCCGGCGGAACTGTCCGTCCCGGCTTTGGCCGTCACATTAAACAGAAAGCGGAACCGACCTCTAAAATCTTGACGGCTCCCAACCCACACAAGACGCCCTCAACCGTCGCCAAAGAAGACGAGCACCTGCTCGTCGCCGCCGCGAAGGGCGGAGATTTGTCCGCCTTCAACGAACTCGTCAGCCGCTACGAACGCAAAATCTTTCGCTTAACCATGAACATTACGCGCAATCGCGAAGACGCGGAAGATGCCATGCAGGACGCCTTCCTGAAGTCCTACTCCCACCTGAAGGATTTTGAGGGCACGTCCCGCTTCTACACCTGGCTGGTACGCATCGCCGCCAACGAAGCCCTGATGCGCCTCCGCAAGCGCCGCCCCAATCAGTTCTCCCTGGACGAACCCATCGCCGGCGACAACGAAGAATTAATCCCCCGCGATATCGAAGACTGGGGGCCCAGCCCGGAACAAAAATATGGTCAGGCCGAAATGCACGAAATCCTTTCGAGCGTGATCGACGAGCTTGAACCCGCCTTTCGCACGGTTTTCGTACTCCGCGACGTTGAACAGTTGTCCACCGAAGAAACCGCCAAGATTGTTGGCATCTCCGTGCCCGCGGTAAAATCCCGCTTATTGCGCGCGCGCTTAAAGCTGCGCGAAAAATTGCATCGCTATTTCCGCAAAGGTGAAGTCCATTGAATTGCGACGGCGTAACTCGGGAGATGTCGAACTACATCGATGGCGAACTGGACCTCGTGGTCCGTCAAGAGCTAGAGATTCACCTGCACGGCTGCGAACATTGCACGGTGGTGCTGCACCAGGTAGAAAAGACCGTCGATCTCTTCTGCGATGCCGAACCGGTGGACTTGCCAGCTGAAGTCCGCTCCCGCCTCTACGAAGCACTCCGCACTAAACTCCGGACTCTGTAGCGGCCGCCTTCTGAGGCGGGCGCCTTTTGTTTTGCGCCTCAGATCCCGCCAAACGCAGTAAGTTCTGCGCTGCGCAACAACTATTCGCTCCAAAACGGCAGTTCTCTCCCGAGCCCCTTTTCCTTCGCTGCAGCATAAACTTTCACCGCCACCGCCAAATCCCAAGACGCAATTCCGTTCGATTTAAACAACGTAACTTCCGAATCGCTCGAGCGCCCGGCCGTCTTCCCGGCCACCACTTCCGAAAGCCGCTTAACGCCGGTCCAGCAAGCCTCGTCTCCGCGAAACGCGATAATCAAATCCCCAGCTTCCTGTCGCGACTGTTCAATCGAATCCACCACAATCACGTCCGCGCTGGCCACCGCCTCTTCGTCCAGTTCCCGCTTGTTCGCGTGATTCGCGCCGATGGCGTTCAAATGCACCCCATGCGCCAGATCCGCGCCGTGCAAGACAGGCAGAGTAGTAGTGGTAGCCGTGGTAACGATATCCGCGCCGCGCACCGCCTCCGCCGCAGACTCCGCCGCCACAACGCTGACTCCCAATCGCTCAGTCATTTCCTTGGCAAATTTTTCGCGTCGCTCCCGATCCCGTCCATAAGCCCGTACCGTCTGCAATTTACGCACCGCCGCGACCGCTTCCAGTTGCGTCCGAGCTTGTCCACCGGTTCCGATAATCGCAGCGATCTTCGCCTCCGGCCGCGCCAGATATTTCGTAGCCACTCCGGTAGCCGCCCCAGTTCGCAACTGTCCCATGTAGTCGGCTTCAATCATCGCCAGCAAATCTCCGCTGGCCATGGCATACAGCGGCACCAGAAACCGCACCTTGCCTCGCGAATACGTGTACTGCTTCATGGCGATGTGTCCGCTGGCGTAGTCCGCCGCCGCCATATAGTGAAAAAATCCTCCGCCCGGCAGCTCAAACCGCCGTCGCGGATGCACCACCACTTCGCCGGTAGCCTGCTTCCGCGAAATTTCTTCCACGGCTGCAATCGCCACAGACATTGTCAGTGTCGCGCGCACTTCCGCTTCATTAATATGCAGCGTCATCTTCGTTAGAAATCCTCTAGCGAGTGTTCGCTCGCTTTTTCGATTTTGCTGCGCTCTTACCGCGGGCATCGCCCTCTTCGCGAATCCGCCGCACCACCGTCTGTATCAGGCGATAAAGACGTTCCTTTTTGTCCCCATCCATATCGTGAAAGCGAAACTCCGGCTCGTTCTTGGGACCATGCCCCAGGCGAATCGGCAAAGCTCCGCACAAATCATTCTCGATAAACGCCGTCTCGTATCGCGACTTCCGCACATCCCAGGTGTACACGCGCAACGTCGTGAAATCGCACGGCTGCCCGTCCGTTCCCCTGGCGCCCGCCACCAGATACTGCGGCTTTTCACCAGAGGGATCCGTCACGCGGTTTAACTCAAACCACGCGATCGTTCGCACGTTGGCAGACGCCGTGCCTTCCACCACCGGTTCCGGCAGGTTGTACTCCACGAACCGCGCAATCACCCATCCGGCGATGGGAATCGTTTGATCCCCAGACTGCGTCGTGGTGTTCGATTCCGCCGTGCGCCCGGCGGTCTCCCCCGGCGGACGCGTAGCCAATCCCCGCACCAGATACCATTCCTCTTTCTTCGCTTCCTGCGGTTCGGCAGGTTCTTTTTCGTCGGAAGCGGGAACCGAATCAGCCACTGCGCGCCCCAGAACTTCCACCGCGATCCCGCGGCCAAACTGATACAGCCTCGGTTGATTGCGTCCCGGCTCCACGCGTAGATTTGTCGCCACCTTGGTTCGCCCGCGCGCCTGCACCGGCATCAGCCGCGCCTGTTCCAGCAATTGCGCGCTGCGCTGCCACAGCGCCGGCTCCATCAGATATCGCGTATCCATCCAACCCACGCCATTGGCCGCTGTACGCACTTTAGTCGCATCGTTGCGGTGCGCCAGCACATCCACTTTGTCGCCATAATGCAGCGTCCCGAGCGGTTCGCGCACCTGCGCAACGCTGCTCCACAGCGTCGCACTACGCTCGCTCACGTACATTTCGCCTAACGTCTCGTGTTTTGGCCGAAAATACCACGCCAGCAGCGCTACCAGGCACAGCAATGGCACGGCGACCAGCAGCTTACGCTTCATAATTCGGGATGGGTGCCGTCAATGCGAGCAGCTCTCCGGCACAGATTGTACCTGATTCTGGAAGTAGGCTCGGACGCCGCCATCAGCGCGATGACTTTCCCGCCAAGGCTCCCATTTTCCCGCTTCGACTGCCGGCGCATACAAAAAACGCAGGGCCAATGACACTCGGCCCTGCGTTCCAAATATGCTACACAAAAAAGCAATCTCTAACCGTTACGTAGCGATAACGTAGCGATGGGCTAAGTAGCTACGGGCGCGGAAGTGGAATGCACTCCCGTCGGTGCCAAAGGCAGCACGATCCACAGGATGATGTATGCCAAGCCGCCAGTCCCGCCGCAAAAGAACAACACTACCCACACCAGCCGAATGATCATCGGATCGATATCAAAGTAATCCGCCAACCCGCCGCACACTCCGGCAATTTTCGTGTCCGTGCTCGAACGCACTAACCGTTTCCGTGGAGCGTTCTGGTACGCATAACCAGGCGCCGCTGCCGTTTGAGGCTGCGCAGCTCCGCAGTTGTAGCAAAAGTTAGAGCCAGCCGCGATATCCTTCTGACAATTTACGCAGGTCATGGATCACTCCTCGCAGGCGCGGGTTCGCGCTCTGCCTTCACCACTAGATACGAGGCAATATGGCGAAAAGTTTCATTCGCGTCAAGCGGATTGCTTAGAAACCGAGCAGCTTCAATAGTTTAGGATTTGTTTCACAGCGGCAGTAATGTGCGAGGTCTGCGGCAAAATTACATCCTCCAGCTTTGGATGGTACGCACAGAAAGTATCCATAGCCGCAACGCGCTTCACCGGAGCATCCAGCTCTTCAAACAATTCATCTGCGATGCGTGCCGCAATTTCCGCTCCGTAACCCCAGCTGAGCATATCCTCGTAGGCAACAATCACGCGATGCGTCTTCCGAACGGTGGCGGCAATCGCCGGCCAGTCATACGGTGACAGCGAACGCAAATCGACAATCTCTACCGAAATGCCTTCGCGTTCCAACTGTGCCGCAGCCACTTCCGCGCGATGCACCACCGCACCATAGGTGATGATGCTGACTTCCGTCCCCTCTTTAACCAATCGGGCCTTGCCAAACGGCACGGTGTAATCGGCCCCCGGATATTCCGACCGGTTGTAAGGCTGCCGGTACAAATGTTTGTGCTCCAGGAACATTACCGGATCGTCGCAGCGAATCGCCGTGCGCAGCAACCCCGCCACATCCAGCGCCGTCGACGGCATCACCACCCGCAACCCCGGGCAATGCGTAAAAATCGATTCCCCGCTCTGGCTGTGATACACCGCGCCACCTGTCAGATAGCCGCCAATCGGCACACGAATCACCACCGGCGCCTTAAACGTCCCATTCGAACGCCAGCGCATCACACACAATTCGTCACGAATCTGCATCATCGCCGGCCAGATGTAATCGAAGAATTGAATCTCTGCCACCGGCTTCAATCCCCGGGTGGCCATGCCGATCGCTCGCCCGATGATGCTAGCTTCCGCCAAAGGCGTATTGAAGACCCGGTCCGGACCATACTTACGTTGCAGCCCGGCGGTAGCCTTAAAAACCCCGCCCTTCCCTTTCACCTGCTTCAGGTTCTCTTCGCGGCTGGCGTCCGCCACGTCTTCGCCGAAAACCAGAATCCGCTCGTCCCGGCCCATCTCATCGGACAAGGTCGCCGCCACCATCTCCACCATGGTTTTCGGCGCGCCATGCAACTTCGGCTCGGACTCAAACTCTTTGGACGTAGGATCCACATCCGGCGAATAGACATTCACCAGGATCGAGTCGATCGAAGGCTCTTCCGCAGCTAGTGCTTCATCGGCTGCGTCTCGCACTTCCTGGTCGACGTTAGCTTCCAGCGTTTCAATCTGCTTCTGATCCAACACGCCTTCGCGCACTAAAAATAACGCAAATTTCGCAATCGGATCGCGCAGCGCCTCAGACTCCCGCTCTTCCGCCGACTTATAAAGTTTCTCGTCATCTGACAGCGAATGCGAATACGGCCGCGTAACATGCGCGTGCACCAGCGCCGGGCCGCGCCGCTCCCGGCAATACGTCACCGCTTCCTTGCAAGTCGCATAACTTTCCAGCAGGTCCGTGCCATCGCATTCCGCCACGTGCAGCCCCGGAAAGCCGCGCGTTAATTTGGAAATGCTCCCACCCGCCGTCTGCACTTCCACCGGCACGGAAATCGCGTACCCGTTATCCTGCACCACATACAGCAATGGAAGTTTCTTCGTGCAAGCCGCATTCAGCGACTCCCAGAATTCCCCTTCGCTGGTAGCCCCGTCGCCAGACGACACGTACACAATTTCATTGTCCCGATAATTAACGTATTCCCCGAGCGGCGCTTTCTTAGCCTCCGCAATCGCCTTGCGGTGCTGCCCAAAATAAAGAGTGGCCTCGGCCGCTCCCACCGCCTGCACAAACTGCGTTCCCGTACACGAAGACTTGCTGACGATATTCCACTTTGGATGGCCCCAGTGCGACGGCATCTGCCGTCCCCCAGACGCCGGATCATCCTTCGCACCCACCGCTTGCAGCAAAGTATCCAGCGGCGTAACGCCCAGCATCAAGCACAGCGCGCGCTCGCGATAGTAGGGATACAGCCAATCCACGCCGGGTCGAAGAAGTAACCCCGCAGCCGCGCTAACCGCCTCATGCCCGGCGCTCGAAATCTGAAAATATATTTTGTTCTGGCGCTTCAGTTGAATTTCGCGGTCGTCCAACTTCCGGGACAAGTACATCGCCCGGTACAGCCGCACCAGCGTATCGGCATCCAGTCCATGCGTCGCGTGCAAATCAAGTCGAGCTGCTTTGACGCGGGTCTGTGACGCCATTCGTGTCGTCCTCGTGGGGATACTTACAGTCTCGGGGATGAACCTAGATTATATCGAAAATTATCGCCCTGCCGCCGTTTTCCACAAGCCTTGTCGTTGTAGGGGCACGGCATGCCGTGCCCGCTCTGGGGTTAAAATTCTCACCTAGCGGGCTCGTCCTCCGGGCAACCAGGAACACTATCCCAGATCCGAAAAATGTTTCTCCGACTCTTCAAACTCCGCATCGCCCTCCCGAATAATCTGCGGCGAAGCACTCTTAAAGGGTTCTTCTGCCGGAAGTCTGTCAAACCACCGCTGTTCCGAAAGCTTCTCATGCGATGAAAAATACAAACGCACCAACAGCGTCACGTTGCGCCCGTCAGAAACCGCCTCCGCTTCGTCTTTAGCCTCGTCGTGCTTCCCGCTTCTGTTGCTTGACTTTGGGCTTACCCACGGAACGCTTTTTGTCAGGGTGCTTTTTCTCCGCGGCCTTTGCTTCTCTGTGCTCTTCATGCGCTTCCTCACTGGCCAACGTCACAGCTTCACCCTCCAACTCCTCGCCGCGATCCAGCTTGTACTGTAATTTCTTGTCCAGCCGAAACGCCTGCTTCCACACATCCAATTTGTGGCGAGCCTGCTGCGCCGTCTCTTCGTCCGTTCCAAAAGCGAATTTCATGTAGGTATGTGCCATAACGGAAGTCTGGGACGAGCATGCCGCCCAAGTCAAGACGGCCTCAATAGGTTGTTCACCTCAACAGATTACCAATAAACCCCAATCCACAAACGTGGGTGCATGCCGCAAAAAATTATCGTAGACTGTCTTTTCGCATTCTAAACGATCCAGATGCGCCGCAGTCTCAAAACTCGCCTGGCCGCCTCGCTATGTCTCTTCGCCACGCTATGCCTGTACGCGCCCCTAACACTCTCCGCGTTGCAAACCTCTCCGTCCTGCTGCACCGGCAACCACTGCGCGATTCCCCAACATCGCCACCGCACCGTCCCCGCCGATTCAGAAAACGACATGGCTTGCCATCACGCCACGCCCGCAATGACCGACTGCAACATGGCCTGCTGCCAAGATCAGGAACGCGCGTCCATAACTCCGGTGGCTTACGTCCTTCCGCCCAGCGTAGTGAAATTCTCAGCAACAGCGGTAGCGCAACAAGAACAACTCGTAACGCCAGACAAGTTTTCTCGCGCAGAATCTCCTCTACCACCCCCTCCTAAAGCATAAAGTCCGCCACCTCTAGAGAATTGTCATCCTGCTTGCCCTGACGAAGGAAGGGAGCGCAGCGATCGAAGATTCCGACCTTGTTGGAAGGGATCTGCTTCCTTTCCCGATCATCGCGACGCTTGACCACTCCGCTCTCGATGACCAATCGCTTCTCTGGCACCTCTGATTCCCCTCGGCCGCGCGGCCAGTTGAATCCGCGCTCAGTTCATTCCAATTGAGGAGACCCGCATTCATGCAACGCAGTCACTGGCTTTCCGTAATTTTCTGGCTCGCAACCGCCGGCGCAGCAGCCGCCGTAGTCCTCGGCACCGTCCGCGGCATCGTCCACGACCCGCAACACCGCCCTGTCCCTAACATTCAAGCCACCCTGAAAGCGAAACACTCCGCCTTCACCATGACCACCCAAAGCGACTCCAACGGTGAATTCCATTTCGACGCTATCCCGTTAGGCGAATATCAAGTCACCGTCTCCGACCCCGCATTCATCCCCCAAGCGCAGGACGTCACCGTCCTATCCGGCAGCGCCCCAGTTCTCCATTTTGAATTGCATCTGGCCGCGCAAAATCAATCCGTCACCGTGACCGCTGCGGATTCCGGCCCGGCGCAAGCCGAATCCGTCACCCCCACCACACTCGTCGACCGCGAAGAAATCGCCGTAACTCCCGGCGCCTCCCGCACCAACAGCCTCGCCATGATCACCGATTACATTCCCAGCTCTTACGTCACCCACGACCAGCTCCACATCCGCGGCGGCCATCAAGTCAGCTGGCTGATCGACGGCGTCACCATCCCCAACACCAATATCGCCAGCAATCTCGGCCCGCAAATCGATCCCAACGATATCGACACCCTCGAAGCCATGCGCGGCAGCTACGACGCCGACTACGGCGATCGCACCTATGGCATCTTCAACGTATCTCCGCGCACCGGCTTCGAACGCAACAACGAAGCCGAACTCGTCGCCAGCTTCGGCAATTTCTACCAAACCAACGACCAGCTGAATTTCGGCGGACACACCAACCGCTTCGCCTACTACGGCAGCCTCAACGGCAACCGCACCGATCTCGGCCTGCAAACTCCCACCGCCAACGTAATCCACGACGCAGCCAACGGTTTCGGCGGTTTCACTTCGCTGATCTACAACGCAACTTCCCAGGACCAGCTCCGCTTCGTAGCCCAAGTCCGCCGGGATTTTTACCAGGTTCCCTTCGATCCCAACGATCCCAATAATCTTCAGGACATCACCCCGCCGAACTACCTGAAAGACTCCAACACCGAAAAGGACGCCTTCGCCACCTTTTCCTGGGTCCATACCTTCGGCCCCGGCTTGGTCGCCACCGTTTCTCCCTTCTATCACTACAACAGCGCCAACTACGCCAGCGCCCCCTTTGACTCTCCCGGTATCACCACGCAAAAGCGCGCTTCGAATTACGAAGGCGGCCAAACCAATATCAGTTGGGTGAAAGACCGCAACAATCTCCGTGCCGGACTCTACGCCTTCGCGCAGCAGGATAACGATCTGTTTCAGTTCACCTGCGTTGGCCAAGCCCTGCCGCCAGTGCCTCCCAACGTAGAACCGTGCGTCGAGAGTCTCGCCCCCACCGGTGGCGACGTCCACGGCAGCTTGGTCGCCGCTTACATCGAAGATCAGTTCCGAGTCGCCTCCTGGCTGTCCATCAACGCCGGATTGCGCCAAACCCATTTCTCGGGAGATGTAGTAGAAAACGCCACCAGCCCTCGCGTCGGACTCTCTCTAACCGTCCCTAAACTCAAATGGGTTTTCCGCGCCTTCTACGGCCACTTTTACCAAGCTCCGCCGCTGCAAACCATCTCCGGCCCGCTGCTCCAATTCGCCACCGACCAGAACTTAGGCTTCATCCCGCTGCACGGCGAGCGCGACGAAGAACATCAATTCGGCGTAACTATCCCCTTCCGCGGATGGACCATCGACGCCGACAATTTTCAAACCCTCGCCAAGAATTTCTTCGACCACAATAATTTCAACAACTCCGACCTCTTCATCCCCATCACCATCCAGGGCGCTCGCATCACCGGCTGGGAATTAACTCTCCGTTCCCCGCGCATAAAAAATCGTGCCCAAATCTACGTAACCTATTCGAATCAATTAGCCCTCGGCTTCGGCGACATCAACGGTGGCCTCACCGACTTTTCGTTCGGCGACGGTTTCGGCCTCCTTGATCATGACCAACGCAACACTCTCCACGTCGGCGGCGAATATATTCTCCCTTGGCGTTCCTACGCCTCCACCGACGTCTACTACGGCTCCGGTTTCACCAACGGCGATCCCTCCGAACAATATCCCGGCACCCATCTGCCGCAGCACACCACTTTCGACCTGACGCTTGGCAAATCCTTCGGCGAAAAATTTTCCGTAAACGTAACCGCCCTGAACGTAACCAACCTCCGCGTCCTCCTAGACAACAGCTTCACCTTCGGCGGCACCCACTACAACTACCCCCGCGAAATCTTCGTCCAAATCCGCTATCGCTTCCATTTTTAGAGTGCATTGATGATTGCGCCGGATAGCTGATACCGTGCTGTTGGTCCCGACATGCAAATCTTTCAGGAAACCACCGGACTGCATCGGTTGACGAGACTTGGCATGATCAATTGTTTTCTGCTTGCGGAAGACGATGGCACCGCCACGCTCGTCGACACTGGCCTACCCGGCTCGGCTTCAGCAATTCTCAAAGCAGCTCGAAAGCTTGAATTACCGATACGACGCATTGTGCTGACGCACGCGCACATGGATCACATTGGCTCGTTAGATGCCCTCCATGACAAACTCCGCAACGCCGAGATATACATTGGCGCCGGTGAAGCTCCGCTGCTAGCAGGTGACTTTTCTTTCTACGGACTCAGTCCCGGTCAGCGACCGTTCGGATTCATGAATGTCCGATCCACTCCTAAACTGCTCAAAGACACGGAAATGGTCGGATCGCTCCAAACCATCTTCAGCCCCGGCCACACGCCGGGACACGTGGCGTACTTCGATGTCCGAGATGGATCCCTGATTGGCGGCGATTCGTTTACCACCCAAATGGGCGTTGTTGCGGCGGGTGTCTTTAAGCCTTATTTTCCGTTTCCGGCCTGGTTCTCTTGGAATCGGCATGCAGCGGCGAATAGTGCTCGGAAGCTCTGCGAACTACGGCCGACGAGACTCTCCGCCGGTCATGGCGTGACCATTACGAATCCCCTCGCCGCAATGGAACGTGCAACAGAGCTGGCGTTTCAGCAAGCGAGTAGGACCTCGAAGTGAATTCATTTATGCGTCATGATCAAATTCTCAAGCGTTGCGGAGCCTGTTTCGCCACGATATACTCGGATTGAAAATTTGACGGCGATGGAGTTCGCCATAACCGCCCCGCAAAAAATCGCGGTGCTGATGACTCCTGGATGCCCACCGGCGCCAGGAGTTTTTTTGTTTAAAGAATTTTGTTCCAGAATATCCCGCAACCATCTTCAAAACGGATCGGAGCAACCGTGCGGCTAATCCTAATCGCAATCTTCGGTGCCGTTGGCACCCTGGCCCGCTACGGCCTGCAAGGTGTAATACAAACCCGCAGCGGCTTCCCCTACGGCACGCTGCTGATCAATCTGCTGGGCTGTTTCTTCCTCGGCCTGATTGGTCAATTCACCCTGAACCGCATGGTCATCTCCCCAGACCTCCGTATCGCTATCGCCGTAGGATTCTTCGGCGGATTCACCACCTTCTCCAGCTTCGGCTGGGAGACCGCCAAGTTACTCGAAGAAGGCGCTTGGGCCCGTGCCTCCGCGTACGTAAGCGCCAGCGTAGTCATCGGCTTATTCCTCTCCGTTGCTGGAATTCGCCTGGCCAATAGATTCTAGGAGCCGTCATGACCCACGAGAAATTTGAAGGTGAACAAACTCTGATGCGCATCCACATCGGCGAATCCGATAAATGGCAAGGCAAACCCCTGGCCACCTCCATCATCGAAATGCTCCGCAAAGAGAGCTTTTCCGGCGCCACGGTTCTGCGCGGCGTGGCCGGCTTCGGCGGTTCCAGCAAAGTTCACACCGACAGCATCCTCCGCCTCTCCCAGGATCTCCCCATTGTGATCGAGGTAATCGACTCGCAAGATCGCATCGAGTCCATTCTCCCGCGCCTCGACGAAATGATCGGCGGCGGCCTAATCACCCTCGAAAAAGTTCGCGTAATCCTCTACCGCGTAGCCAAAAAATAAATCGCTCCTGACTTTGTAGGGGCACGGCATGCCGTGCCCGCCCGCACCAAGGCATAATGTTCTCGGCGCAAAATTGTTTTCGCTTATTCTGCCCCTACGAATTCCATGCCCCCGCCACCCCCACCCAAAACGCCCTGGCTAAACCGCACCGTCCTAGGCGTCGGCCTAACCTCCCTCTTCTCCGACTGGGCCCACGAAACCGCCACCGCCATCCTCCCGGCCTTCCTCGCACTAATCGGCGCGGGCCCCGCTTGGCTAGGCGCGATCGAGGGCATCGCCGACGGCCTCTCCAGCTTCTCCAAACTCTGGGCCGGCCACTTCACCGACCGCCTCCAAAAACGCAAGCCGTTAGTTCTGGTCGGCTACGCAGTTACCGCCCTGGCCACCGCCAGTTTCGCCTTCGCCACCCAAGCCTACGGCGTCCTCTTCGGACGCGTAATCGCCTGGCTAGGCCGTGGCGTTCGCTCTCCCTCCAAAAAAGCCCTGCTGGCCGCCGACGTTCCTCCCGGCGCCTACGGCCGCGCCTTCGGCTTCGAGCGCCTGATGGACACGGTCGGCGCGGTAGCTGGCCCGCTAACCGCCCTCTGGCTCCTAAACGTCACCAATCACAGTTACCGAAAAGTCTTTCTCTACACCCTAATCCCCGGCCTGCTAGCCGTAGCCATCTTCGCCCTGCTAGTCCGCGAACGCCCCATAGCCCCCAAAGAAAAAAAATCCTTCCTGACGGGATTGCGCGCGTTACCAATCCCCTTCCGCAAATTGCTATTGGGAGTCGGCGTCTTCGGCGCCGGCGACTTCTCTCACACCCTGCTAATTCTCTACGCCACCAAAATGCTCACCCCCGCTCACGGCCTAGCCAAAGCCGCCAGCATTGCCGTAGGCCTCTACACTCTCCACAACGTTTTCTACGCCGCCTCCGCCTACCTAAGCGGCTGGCTAAGCGACTACCTTCCGCAACGCAAATATGTTTTAGCCGCAGGCTACGCCCTCGCCGGAGTGACCGCTCTCCTTCTCTGCACCGCCACGCAATCCCTCTGGCTCCTAGCAGTAATTTTCATAATTGGCGGCCTCTACCTCGGCACCGAAGAAGCCCTCGAAGACTCTCTCGCCGCCGAACTAGTCCCCAAAGAGCAACACGGCATGGCCTTCGGCACCATGGCCGCCGTAAACGCCCTCGGCGACTTCATCTCCAGCGTAGCCGTAGGCGCCCTCTGGTCCGCCTTCAACGTAGCCACCGCCTTCGGCGCCTCCGCCATCCTCTTCTTCGCCGGCGCAATTCTGATTTTGCGGTTACGGCGTTAGTTAACTGTTCGCGAGGCATAAAGAACACTCACAGTTAACGTTTATCCTTCCGTCAGCTTTCAGCTAGAATTCAAACCGTCATGTCGAACCCAATTGATGAACTGTTGAAGAGACCAATCCCGGACAAGCTCTGGCATTACACTTCGATCCGAGGCTTCCAAGCAATTGTAGAGAGCAAGAGTGTCTGGGCCACAGACCTTCGTTTTCTCAACGATCGCGAGGAATTCGTACATACCCGGAACATAGCTGACAAAATGGTTGCCGCGACTCCCGAGCTGGGCGCAGATGGGTTTCTAAACAGAGCATTCCTAGCGATGGCAGTTGACTTGGCGTTCAACAGCGGCCCACTGGCGAATTCGCAAGTATTTGTCGCTTCCTTCTCGGCGGCCGAAGACCAACTAGGCCAGTGGCGGGGATACTCGCACGGTTCGGTCGGGGTGAGCTTGGGCTTTGACCTAAAGACTCTTCGCCCCTCGGCAGATTCAGACACTCTCGTATCGTTCGCTCCGTGCGTTTACGATTCCGATGAGAAAGAAGCCCTCGTATCGCGAGCTCTCCACCACTTTAAGGAAGAAGTTGGCGGGTATCGAGATAAGGCTTTCAAGGCCGCATGCGAAATTAATTCGGAAAACCTTAATTCGACGGACAAAGAACAGGTCGTGAAGGAATACCTGGACGCTAACCCGGACAAAAAAGCACCTATCGAAAGGTTTAAATCGGCGGTACTCAAAACCCGTATAGATTGCCTAAGAATCGCCGCGCTTCTAAAACACTCGTCGTTTATGGAAGAAAACGAATGGAGACTAGTGCTTCCGACCCTCATGGACGACTCGAAACAACTGAACAATCCGCCACGGTTCCGAGCTGAGAGGACGACGCTAATTCCCTACATTGCCCATCCCTTCTCGGCGTCTAGGCTGCTACCGCTCGTCGATGTAATTCTCGGCCCAGGCGGCGACGAAAACTCCGTCTTTGCTTTACGGCGCTTTCTGAAGGCACATGGTCTCGATCTCGAACCACGGTTATCTAAAGTTCCTTACCGCACGTTGTGAAGCATCGCTTGCGAAGCCCTAGGCTCCAGTTCCTAGAACGTAAATAAGATCATTGCGCGTCCACCATCGCCCATGCTAGCCTGAGCGAACAAAAGGCGAACCACTAGGGGCCACCACCATGTCCGAATCTCTCGCGGTCCGCACCGCCCGGGACTCTTCCTCCGCGATCATTCCTGACGATTTAGCCCTAAGCCCCGTCCGCGACGTCCTCAACCTCTTCGCCGCCCGCGATCACACTGGCGAAACCCTAACCGCTGTCCGCCACTTCCCCGCCCGCGAAGCCCAATGGTCCGACTTTCCCGCTTGGACCAGCCCCAACCTCCGCTCCGCCTATCAAGCCAAAGGCATCCGCCGCCCCTACACACATCAATCCGCCGCCGCCGAAGCCGTCCACGCCGGCAAAAATATCGTCATCGTCACCCCCACCGCCAGCGGCAAAACTCTCTGCTACAATCTCCCCGTCCTCAACGAAATCCTCGCAAATCCAGACACTCGCGCCCTCTACCTCTTCCCCACCAAAGCCCTGGCCCAGGACCAACTCGCCGAACTCCACGATCTGAACACTCGCCTCGAAAACCGCTTCGGCGTTTTCACCTACGATGGCGACACTCCCAGCGACGCCCGCAAAGCCATCCGCGAAAAATCCCACGTCGTCCTCACCAATCCGGACATGCTGCACACCGGCATCCTCCCGCATCACACCAAGTGGACCCGCCTCTTCGAAAATCTCCGCTACATCGTCATCGACGAACTGCACACCTATCGCGGCGTCTTCGGCAGCCATCTCTGCAACGTCCTCCGCCGCCTGAAACGCATCGCCAATTTCTACGGCCGCGATCCGCAATTCATCTGCTGCTCTGCAACCATCGGCAATCCCGGCGAACTAGCCGCCCGCCTCCTCGAAGCAGAAGTCGAAGTTCTCAACGCCAACGGCGCCCCCTCCGCTGAAAAAACGTTCGTCTTCTACAATCCCCCGGTGGTAAATCGCGCTCTGGGCATTCGCCGCAGCTACATCAACGAATCCTCCCGCGTAGCCCAGGAATTTCTCAAGCGCGATATGCAGACCATGGTCTTCGCCAATTCCCGCTTGCACACCGAATTGCTGCTCACCTATCTGCAGCAAGCCAACCCGCACACTCTCGGCAAACCAGACACCATCCGCGGCTACCGCGGCGGCTATCTCCCCGGCGAACGCCGCGAAATCGAACGCGGCCTGCGCGAAGGCCGCATCCGCGGCGTTGTCTCCACCAGCGCCCTCGAACTAGGCATCGACGTCGGCTCGCTCGATACTGTAGTTATGGCCGGCTATCCCGGCACCATCGCCGCCACTTGGCAACGCGCCGGACGTGCCGGTCGCCGCAGCGGCAGCAGTTGCGCCGTCCTGGTCGCCAGCTCCGCCCCCCTAGATCAATACGTGGTTCGCCATCCCGACTATTTTTTCGGCAACACTCCCGAACAAGCCTTCATCCAGCCAGACAATCTAGAAATTTTAATCAATCACCTGAAATGCGCTGCGTTTGAATTGCCCATAACGCCTGAAGAAAAAATCGGCGACGTAGATCTGCAAGATCTCTGCGCCCGCCTGAGCGAAGCCGGCTATCTCCACAAAGCCGGAGAAAACTTTCACTGGACTCACGAAGCCTACCCCGCCGACACCGTAAGCCTCCGCAGCGTAACCAGCGACAATTTCATCATCATCGACATCACCGGCGCGCCCAACGTAATCGGCGAATGCGATTTTCCCAGCGCCCTGACCACCATCCACGAAAAAGCCATCTACATGCACAGCGGCACCCAATTCCACGTCGAGCACCTGGACTTCAAAGAACGCAAAGCCTACGTAAAAAAAGTCGACGTCGACTACTACACCGACGCCATCCGCTACACCCAAGTCCGCATCCTGGAAACCACCGCCACCGCGAACAGTGCCGACGCGCGCCTTGTAGGGGCGCAGCATGCTGCGCCCCATCTCGGCAAGATCGCCACCGCAACGCCTCCTCAGGTAGGGGCACGGCATGCCGTGCCCGCTGCAACCCATGCAACACTTTGTCATCCCGAGCGCAGCGAGGGATCTGCTTTCCTGTCGACAGCACCACCCATCTTCTCCGCCAAAGCCAAAACCGACGGGCAAGGCACCCCATGCCCCTACAACTCCCACTCCCACGGCGACGTCCTGGTCCGCTCCCAGGTAATCGGCTTCAAAAAAATAAAACTCTTCACCAATGAAAACATCGGTGCCGGCCAACTCCAGCTCCCCGAAAACGAAATGCACACCACCAGCTACTGGCTCACCCTAAACCGCCCGCTCCTGGAATCCCTCCCGTTCACCGTAAGCGAACGCCAATCCGGCATGTTCGGCCTACTCCACGCCCTGGAATCCGTAGCCACCCTCCTACTAATGTGCGACACCCGCGACCTAGGCACCGCCATAGGCGAACGCCCCCCATTACCCGACGCCGCATCATCCCCCGACGCCGCCAACTCCTCCGTAGGGGCACGGCATGCCGTGCCCGCTGACGCCACCCCACCCGCCTTTGTAGGGGCGCAGCATGCTGCGCCCCATCTCGGCACAATTGAAAATGTCGCCGGCACCGCAGTTTCTTCCGGTGATTCCAACGACTTCACCCCCACCCGCCTCCAAGACCTAACCGCCCCCAACGCCAAAGAATTCTTCGAACCAAATCTCTACCTCTACGACGCCTACCCCGGCGGCATCGGCTTCTCCGAACCACTCTTCCGCGCCCACGCTCTGCTAGTCCAACAAACCCGCGAACTAATCACCGCCTGCCCCTGCGACCAAGGCTGCCCCAGCTGCGTAGGTCCTGCAGGCGACCTAGCCCCCCGCGCCAAAGAAGCCGCCCTAGCCATCCTAGACAGTCTGTGTCACCCATGAAAATCTCCGCCTCCAACGCCTTTGTCATCTCCTCGGTCTTTGTAGGGGCGCAGCATGCTGCGCCCCATCTCGGCAAGATCGCAACCGCACCAACCATCTTTTCTCGCAATGCCAAAAACGCGTCGCTCGTAGGGGCACGGCATGCCGTGCCCGCTCTTCGCACATCCGCCGCCATCGCATCTCAAACCACCACCACCAACACCAACAACGCCGAGGCCTTTGTAGTGGCGCAGCACGCTGCGCGCCTTTCTGCAACTCTCACCACCGATTGTCCCTCGACAGTCAATGCCCGCTCCGGATCACTCCGCTAATGTCCGCATCCCCCGACAAATTCTCCCGCCTCTCCGCCCTAAGACCGACCCGTCTAACTCCAACCCGTCTACCCGAACAACCCGAACCCTGCGCCGAAGACACCCTGGCCCGCCTGCTAGGCGCAGGCGTAACCCGCAATAAATTCGGCGAACACCTAGCCGTCCGCAACTGGTACTCCAGCCCAGAATTCGTCCACCCCTCCCCATCCACGCTGGAAATTCTCTCGCGAACAAAAGATGAGGTGCTCTCCCGCAAAACCCGCGAAGCCCTCAGCAACCCAGAAAAATGGCTCTTCCTCGACACCGAAACCACCGGCCTCTCCGGCGGCACCGGCACCTACGCTTTCCTAATCGGCCTAGCTTGGTGGGACGCCGGCGGCCTGCAAGTCGAACAACTCTTCATGCGCGATTTTGCCGAAGAGCATTCCATCCTCTGCGAACTGGCCACCCGCATCGCCGACCGCCCGGTGCTGGTCACCTACAACGGAAAGTCTTTCGATTGGCCATTACTCCACAGCCGCTTCACCATGACCCGCAGTATCCCCGTCCCTAAAATCGCCGCGCATCTGGACTTGCTCCATCCCGCCCGCGCCGTCTGGAAGCTCCGTCTCGGCTCGGTCCGTCTCAGCGATCTCGAACGCCACGTCCTCGATCCAATCTGCCTCGGATGGACCCGCGACGACGACACCACCTCCGCACTAATCCCCCAATACTATTTCGACTACCTCCGCGGCGGCCCGCCCGAACCCCTCCTCGGCATCGCCAAGCACAACCAGATGGATCTCCGCGGCCTAGCCGCCCTCTACTGCAAACTAAATGTTTTGCTGAGCGAAGAATCCCCTGAACATGGCAGCGTAGACGGCCGCGATCTCTTCGGCCTTTCCCGCTACCTGCAACGCCGCGGCCACACCGACCGCGCCCAAACCACCTGCACCCAAGCCCTCGATTTTGGCCTGCCCCACGAAGTCCGCCCGCAAGCCCGCCGCGAATTAGCCCAACACGCCAAACGCCGCGGCGCCCACGATCAGGCCGCCGCCCTCTGGCACGAAATTGTTGTCTCGGATCCCGCGGAAGGTGTCCACGCCTGTGAACAATTAGCCATCCACTACGAACGCCGCGTCAAAAATCACGCTCGCGCCCTCGAGTTCGCCGAGCTAGCCCTGGCCGAACTCCGCAAAGCCCAGTTCTTAGCCGCTCGCGGCCCAGCAAGCCACTACGCCGGAGCCTTCCCCGCCACCATGACCCTCCGCCGCACCGGAACCACCGGCGAATCCCGCCAAGAACAAAATCTCCAAAAACGCATCACCCGCCTAAAGCAACGCCTGAACCAATCCCCACCCACCTTCCTGTAGCGCGGGCTTGCCCTGAGCTTCGCGAAGGGTCGCTCGCCTCTGAACCCTGCTTGCCCCCGTCAGGGGGCGGGTTTTTCCACGGCACCTCATCCCACGCGCTGCAATCCAGTTCCAGAATGGGAATTATCCAAAGCGCAGATTTCCCTTGACAAAATCTTACCTTTCCAGTAATCTACCCAACGTATAAAACCACGCCCAAATAGTTTTAGGTAGCACAGGCATTCCTGACTGTGCATTTTTTTTGACCCAGCGGCAGAATCCGTCCTCCTATCTACTAAGTAACTAATCAACCCAAATAACCTGTTCAGAATGAACACTTGCGAAACCGTATCAAAACAAAGCACTTGAAGTCGTTCAGAATCAACACTTGCAAAAAACCATGGGGGGGGCCCCTCAGCGAGAGGAAGCAGTTGAAGGCTGTGGCACAACCAGAGTCTGGGTAACAGTTCTACCTTGCGGCTTAGATGGATCAATCGGAGTAGCTTCCGGAACCGGAAAGCCCACCGCCTTATTCACGGCGTCAAACACGATCCGGGTGCTACCCTCCACCGTGATGCACTCCGTCACCGAGCAGTGCAAAAACACATCCCCGTCAGGGGTACTGAAGGAGAAAAAATCCGCCCGCCGAAACAGTTTACTGCGCTCCGGATGTTTCTTCTCCAGCGCTTCGGAATATTGCCCAAAGAACCGCGCCGTCTGCGTTTCCCCGGCCAGCCGCAAGTGGGTCACCAGCACCAGATGCTTGGTCTTTTTCTGCTCGTAGACCACATACCGATCCCCTTCCCAGGCGGCCGCCAGCGGGGTCGCGCGGTCCTCATCCAGAAACTGTTTAAGAATTTCTTTCCAGCCGAATTCGCCCAAGATGTTGTCTTCCAGCTTCGCGTATTCCGGGCCTAACAGATTGTCGATCGCCGGCAGAGTAATGACCGCAGGTACTTTGCCAGTCTTGTAGAGTGCCGGATGCATGATCTGCTGCGTAGATACTGGCGGCTTGGCGAACACTCTCGGGAACGATGGCCACCCGTTCGGCTTGAGAATCGATGAAGAAAAAGTCAGTCCCGCAATATACGGGAAAATCAGCGAATCCCGCAGAAACAGCGGCGCTTTTTTCATCAGCGGAGTGTCGCCCAGGTCCCCGACCATCATCGAGGGATCGATATCCGGTACGTCCTTGATAGACATGCCTTTATCCAGCAACAGGTAATCGATCATCGCGGCCATCGCGCTGCCTTCCAGCACCGATTCGCGGGCCAGCTCCGCATCGTCATTGGGCCGCGCGGCCTTCACCCATTTTTCAATCTTGTAGTGCTGATCCTGCAGCGCGTGCGTAAGCTCGTGGGCCATCACCATGCGCTGATCCGCAAGCGGAATCCAATCGGCGATATAAAATTCTTCGGTTTTCGGGTCGTACAACCCGGCGATCTGTTCGGTGAGCAAGTCCACCATAAAGCTATCAAGATCAAACCCTTTGGGGAGCAATCCCAAAGCCTCTGCGCTGCGGGCCGAGTTGTAGCGCTCGTTAGGTTCTTTGTCGTCATTCATTTCCCGGATTACGTAAGCCCGGATCTCTTCCCGCGAACGTAGCGTCTTTTTCACCGGCGTAAGCTGGGAAAGTCCAGTAATGTCGCTCATTTGCGCGATCACTTCGTTGGCCGCAGCGTTAAATTCCGCTGTGGAAGGCTTGGCAACAGCGTCCGGCTGGGAAGACCCACTCGGATTGTCGGGCGATGCGGTAGGGGGCGCCGTCGGCCGTCCCGCGGAGGGCGCGGTAGACGGTGAGGTAGCTGGCGAGGTGGCCGGGGGCGGCACGACCGGCACTTGTTGCGCAGCGCCGAGCCGCCCGAAGCAGCAGGCAGCGAGGAGACTTAAAGTGCGACAAACTGGCCCAGCGCGACGGGAGGCAAGCGCGTTAACGAAATCCATGATATAGCCAGAATAGCAGATTCTATTTTCCCCACAGCTGGCAGTGGCAGGTCCGGAGCCACGGCGCGGGAAACCACACTTTCGGTCGGACTCCCGTCGTTTTCCGGCGGCCCGCGAGTTTTGCACAGGGCTGCAAGTTTTGCTCGCAAAATATTACATGACTATGTTACTTGCTAGTTTACTTTTAACCCCGGAATGCACGTACAACGAGGTTAGAGATGGAAACTGGACTGCGCCTACGGCAAATCCGAGAGCGGCTGGGACTGACCTATCGCGATGTAGAACGCGCTAGTATGGAGCTGGCGTCCCGCCGCGGCCGCCCGGATTTCATCCTGCACATCAGCCGACTCGCTGATATCGAAAACCACGGAGTAATTCCCGGCATCCACAAGGTATATTCGCTAGCCAGCATCTATCATCTGGATCCGCTACAGATATTCGCGTGGTATGACGCCCCGGTATCCGAACTGTTCCAGGATGGCGCGTTATCCCGTTCGCCAAACACTCATTTGGCCGCGCCTCCGCTATCCCTGCGGACCCCACTGCGTTTCGATCCTTCTTTCGATCCGCGCCGCACGGAATTCCTTTCCCGCATGGTGCAACAGTGGGGGCGCTTCGATGGCGCACTCGACGATGGCGAAGCGCGAGGCGGCGAATCGAAATACCGTTATGGCTATGTTGGATTGTCGGACCGCCGGATGGTGCCGCTTTTGCGCCCCGGAAGCCTGGTGCTGATCGATGCTTCGGATTGCCGCGTTGCCGATACCGATTGGGCCACCGAATACGACCGGCCGATTTATTTCGTGGATGTACGGGACGGATATCGCTGCGGGTGGTTTCATCACGAGCGCACCCGGCTGACCATGCAACCGCATCCGCTTTCGCGCTGCGCGTCGGAATTCTGGCCGCTGCCGCAAGGAGCTGAAGTGGTCGGCCGGGTGGTCAGCCTGATTACGCGTCTGAACGAGCCGTGGAACACTGCCGCTGAAGAATCTCCAGCAGCGCACGCATATTCGAGCAGAAAAGCTCTTTGAGATAGGCCGGAGCTTCTTCTGGTAACAGAACACGGAAGGCTTCCAGACGCCGCCAATGTTCGACGGTTTCGCGGTAGTTCCCAGCCATGGAATGGAAGCACACTTTCAAATCCGCTTCCTGCTCCTGCAGTGGCGATTCCAATATCCGCTCGAAAATTTGTTCGTGACAAATTTCGATGGCCTGTTGAATGGCCTCGTCCTCGTAAAGCACTGCTAAACCAGCATGTTCGTAGCGCCCGGTAGAAAGATCGCGCAGCGAAGAAATGTACACCAGCCGGGCAAATGAACCCGGCAACCCTTCCAGAGTGGTCAGCGTAAAATCCTGCACCACCCGGCTGTTCTGCTGCAGCTGCGTAAGAACTTTCATCGAGCGTCCTGTTCCGATATCGGAACGTTTTTCCGCGAAAAATTAAATTGCCTGCGGAGCTTCGCACACTGGCCATGGAGGTTGTCCTTCATGAAAAAGCTAATGTGTGCCGCAGTGATTTCGCTGACCCTGGCAGTGATGCTACTGCCGGTTATAAGTGGCGTCAACCTAAGTATCAGTAATGTTTCAGGGGCCGGACCGGTGTTGCAAGCCGACGGAGGGCCAAACCCGCCGCCACCGCCCCCGCCGCCACCCGGACCCAAGCCGCCGCAGGCAGCGTGAGCAGAAAAGGATAGGTGGAAACGCTGGAACCGGGAGGGCTGGGAGGTCGCGCGAAAGTAAGTTTTCTCTAATGTAGCGGCCGTAAACGCGCCCAACGAGTCACCCCGGTTCCAGTACGTTCAATTTCCGAAAAAACCAGTCCGCTTTAGATACGTTACCGTTTCATTCATGGTAGTATTTCGTTCTGCGATGAGTGAGATTGGGACACTCGAACTCGTTTCTTGGGCGCTATGCTTTGCGCTGCAAGTTTTCCTCGTAGTTCTTCTGCTAGTTCGCAGACACTATCTACAATATCCGGCATTCACGATCTACCTGGTCGCGAGCGTCTTGCAAAATGTCGTGCAATTCGCGACATACCGTCGCTGGGGATTCTTGTCAGACACCTCGATGGCGATTGCCTGGAGCTCACAGACCCTGGTTACACTGCTGCGATGCCTCGCGGTTGCCGAGCTATGCCGGCACGTGTTTGGACTCTATCGAGGAATCTGGGGGCTAATTTGGCGGGTCTTGGCCGCTGTGGTCCTCATGGTTGGATGGATCGCGATGCTTTCCGTGAAGGCCGACTTGGGAGCCAGAATCTTGTACGCCGATCGCGCGGTGTCGCTGGCCGTATCGTTAGTGATTGTTCTCATTAGTCTATTCGCGCGGTACTACCAGGTTTTACCGACAGAACCGGCCCGCGCGATAGCCATGGGACTTTTTCTTTTTTCCTGTTTCACCGCGCTCAACGACACGGTGCTCGAAACGCGAATCAGGGTATATGGTTCCATGTGGAATTTTCTGGGCACCTGGGCATTTATCGGAAGCGTTCTGGTGTGGGTGTGGGCCTTGCGCATTGCCCCGGTGAAAAGGGCCGCACCAACGATGTTGCCAGCCATCGTTTATGAGACTTTCTCGCCGGAAGTGAACCGGCGGTTAAGTGCCCTAAATGATCGACTAAGCTTTTTGACCAAGCGTCAGGAGCAACAACAACCATGACGCCCGTTTTGTGGATCCTCTCAGGAACGGCCCTGACTTTGTTGCTGGTATTTATCTGGTCGGTACGCAGTATGACGGGCAACCGCAAGGGACTGGGGCAACTGGAAGAGCAGGTTGACAGTCATGTGCAATATTTCCCGCAGATTCAGCAAGCGCTGTCGTCAGAAGATTACGAATTTCTCGTGGCCCAGGGCAGTGTGGAGCTGGCGAAGCGAACCAAGCGCGAACGCCGGGCGGTCGCTGGACAATTTCTGGATGCATTGCGCGCGGAATTCAAACACTTGCTGCGACAGGCCCGGGTAATCACCTCATTGTCCCCCGAGGTCGCGCCGATGCAAGAGTTTGAGCGGCTGCGCCTGGCGGCAATGTTTGAGTGCCGCTTACAGTTCGTGCGGCTGAGATTGTTTGCGGGTACCGCGCCACTCCACGATTTCCACAGTTTGAGCGATGTAGTCAGCCGGTTAAGCGTGCGGATGGAAGCAGCGATGCGCGAACTCGGCGAACGGGCCGCGCTGGCGACGGAAATGTTGTCAACGATGGAGCGGCGCGACGTGCATCTCTCTTGAGCCGGATGGCGCGGTTTCCGCGGGAACTTTACCCTGCAGCGGCAATTCGATTCGGAAAGATGCCCCGCGCGATGGAACGTTGCGCACAAGAATCGTGCCCCCATGCTCGGTGATAATTCCGTAGCAAATACTTAGCCCCAATCCAGTTCCCTTGCCCACCGGTTTCGTGGTGTAAAACGGATCGAACACCCGCGAAGGATCCTTAACACCTGGACCGCTGTCCGTAAATTCGACAAATACGTTTCCGTCCTTACTCTCTGTAGCAACCCACAGATCGCCATCCGGGGAGTGCTCGAGGATCGCGTCCACCGCGTTGTTTACCATATTCAGAAAAACCTGCTGCAACTGGTGAGGATCTGCGGCGACTTCGGGAAGCTCCGCGTTAAGTTCCATGTGTACGCGGATGTTGCTCATGCGCAAGTCGTAGTCGCGCAACGCCAGAGTCTCTTCAAGGATGCGATTGAGCTGCACGGCCACGCGTTCCGGCTTGTGCTGACGCGAAAAACTCAGCAGGTTTTGTACGATGCGGTGGGTGCGCTGGGCTTGTTTATAAAGTTTGTCCGCATACTCCAGGCCCTGTGGGCCGGTCTGCCCGCTGGAGGTGAGCAGCTGGCTGTAACCGAGGATGGCGGTGAGCGGATTGTTGAGTTCGTGGGCTACACCGGAAATCAGCTGGCCCACTGCGGCCATTTTGTCGCTATGCAACAGCTGTTCCTGAGTGCGCCGCAGATTATCGTAGGCTTGCCGGGTTTCTTCGTGCAGGAGGGAGCGCTGCAAAGCGCTGGAGATTTGGCTGCCGACAGCAATAATCAAGTTGACGTCTGCCGGAGAAAATTCGCGGCGAGTCCGGCTGCCAATTACCAACGTGCCGAGAATACGATTTTTCGCCCAGAGAATCACGGCATACGCGGAAACCACCGCTTCTTTCTGCATTACATCGCGAAGTAGCTGGGGAACCGCCAATCCCTGAGTGGAGAGGAACGTGGCATGCACGGCGGTGATCTGCTGCAACATTTCCGCCGGCAGAGCAATCGTGGGGAAATTGCGGGCATATTCGGAGCGGTGCCCGACGGCCGCGAGGCGCCGCAGGGTGCTGCCGTCGGCCTCCAGGTGATAAATCGAGCACGCATCCAGTCCGAACAGTTCAATGATCTGCCGCAGGGTGCGCTGCAGCGAGTCGCTCAAATCCATCGATTCGGTAAGCGTCTGAGAAATGGAGTTCAGGACCATTAACTCGCGATTACGTCGGCGAATTTCGCCTTCGGCGCTCTTGCGTTCGGTAATATCCAGCACAAAGCCCTGGTAGGCGGTGACTTGCCCGGCGGCATCGCGCACGGCGGTGGAAGATTCGAGAATATTGCGAATCTCGCCGTCTTTGCGGCGCATTTCAAATTCGAAGTCCGATACCGCGCTATGTTCCTGAAGCAGGCGCCGCAGACGGTCCCGCTCCGCACTATTTACAAAAAGCTTCGAGGGGATGTCCAGGGCCAGCAGCTCTTCGCGGGTGTCATATCCGGTCATCCGCAACATGGCGTCGTTGAAATCCAGAAACCGGCCGTTCGGCGTGGAGATGAAGATGCCTTCCTGAACGCTGGCGACCAATACGCGGTATTTATCCTCGGCGCGTTTGCGTTCGGTGATGTCTTTCAGGACGTGCACCACTCCCAGCTCTTTACCGCTGGCATCGGTAAATGTGGAATTCGACGCCAGAAAATATCCCGGCAACCAGGGATCGACGTCGTCCCCTTCCCCGGCGACGCCTTCGCAGTACGGACAATTCACGTAGGCTATGCCCTTGCGGGAGAAACTATCGGTAACCTGGCGGCCGACGATCGCGCGAAATTCGCGCCCCAGCAACTGACTCAGCCGCTGATTGACGCGCAGCACGCGCCCGCCACGGTCATGTACCAGAATGGGGTCCCCGATGGAATCGAAGGTATCTGCCCATTGCTGTTGGGCGGCGGCGACTTGTTCAAATAATTTGACGTTCTGCAGCGTAAGGCCCAAAAGATTGGAAAGGTTCACCAGGTAAGCCACTTCGTCCGGCAGAAATTCCTCGGCGCGGGAAGATCCTATAGCGATAATCCCGACGGGGCCTTCTTTGGCGCGCAGCCCCACGGTGATCATTTCCTTGATGCCGCATTCGGCCATCCGGGCTCTCGCGGTGGGATCTTTCTCCTGGTCGAAGCGCATCCACTGGCATTCTTCTTTGAGTACCTGCTGCGCCCAGGGTTCGTCGCTGGGAAGATCAGCATGGCTAGCCAGATAGCCCGGCGTGAACCCCACCGCGGCTCGCGCCACCAACACGACAGAATTTCCCTTGGTTTCGAGCAAGCGCACGATTCCGTGCGTAGCGCCTACGCTGTCCACCAGGTGTTTAAGTACTCCGCCCAAGGCTTCGTCGACAGATAGGCTCTGGGTGCTTGCCGCTGTAAGCAAGGTGAGCCGGCGCATTTTGTCGTTCAATTCCTCGGTGCGGGCGCGAGCCTTTTCGAGCACCACCACCACCATGGCGATGCCCAGCGAGACCCCCAGTAAATGGTCGAAGGCCACGCGAAGAATAAACAGAGGATGCTCCGGCCAGAGTGGGCGGTCCATTCCATGGATCGCCGCCAACAGGAACAGCCCGCCAAGAAGCCGCGGGCCGTGGCCAGACCGTCCGGCGGCCCAGCGCCACATCAGCAGCCCGGCGGCCAGGCAGACGGCACTCTCCAAAATCGCGGTACCCCAGTGGACGGCGGCGAAATCCTGGGTGCTGCTGCGCTCCAGGTAAAAGATCCAAAGCAAGGCCACCAAGCCTGCGGGAATCATCGGCCAGCGCCGGAGGGTCGGCGCGGAGGTGAGATCCATGACGGAAATCAGGAAAAATAGCAGAGCGGCGGCATGGCCCAGCACGATGACCATGGCCAGTTCAGGGAAATCTCTAGAGAGGAGGGCGATCTCGGCCAGAGCTGCGCCGGTCAGGCAGACCCAGCCCGAGAGCCAGAGACGGAAGTACCGTGAGTCCTGGTCCCTGCGGAACAGGGCGAACAGTACAAGTAGGATTATCGACGCGGTGGCCTCAAAGAAAGCGCTACCGAGCAGGCCCTGATTCTGCAACACGGTTGAACCGCCTCCCGGCGCGAAATGCCCGGCCGCGGCTGATAAAACCGGCCGGCCGGCTGGGTTAGGTACTAAGAGAGCTACGTGATGACCGTAACTTGACGCTAACACGCTGTTTTCTAAGTGGGCAAGCTCCCAACCGGAAGGCTGTGCTGTCCCATATAATGGCTACGAGGACGAGCCCAGTGGAGATGGAAAACATATTGGTGGTGGACGACGAAGAAGCCATTCGCGAGGTGGTTTCGACCATGCTCGAATCGAAGGGCTACCATTGCACCGCGGTAAGCAACGGACGCGCGGCGCAGGACCAGGTGAAGCGGGTAACCCCGGACCTGGTGCTCAGCGACATGATCATGCCGGAAATGGACGGCATCAAGCTGCTGGATTGGATTCGCAATTACGATCCGGAAGTTCCGGTGATCATGGTCACTGCGATTCACGATATTTCCACGGCCTTGGAAGCCATTCGCCGCGGGGCCTACGATTATATTTTGAAGCCGTTTGAAAAGGACCAGCTGTTCATGGGCGTAGGCCGCGCGTTGCAGCATCGTCGGCTGGTGGCGGAAAACCGCAATTACCAACGCAACCTCGAGCAGGAAGTGGAAGAGCGCACGGCGCAGCTTAGCGGAGCGTTGGCACAGCTGGAGCAATCTTACGACGACACCCTGGAAGCGCTGGGTAGCGCGCTGGACTTGAAGGATGCGGAGACGGAAGGTCACTGCCAGCGGGTGACCGCGTTTACGATTTCCATCGCTAAGGCTATGCCGGTACCCAACCCGTATTTGCCGGTCTTGGCGCGCGCGGCGTTTCTGCACGATATTGGAAAGATGGCCATTCCGGACGGCATTCTGCGCAAACCCGGACCACTGGATGACGACGAGAAGCAGGTGATGCGTCGCCACTGCCAGATCGGCTATGACATGCTGATGCGCATCCCGTTTCTGCGGGAACCAGCGGAAATCGTCCTGGCTCACCAGGAATTCTTCAATGGCACCGGGTATCCGCGTGGTCTTAAGGAAGAGCAGATTCCGCTGGGCGCGCGCATATTTACGGTGGCCGACTCGCTGGATGCGATGATCAGCGACCGCCCATATCGCAAGGCACTCCCCATGGCCCACGCCCGCGAAGAAATTCGCCGGTGCGCCGGCACGCAGTTTGATCCGAAGGTTGTAGAAGTGTTCCTATCCATTCCGGATCAGCACTGGGTCGAATTGCGGCAAAATCTAGGCTCACCGTTTCGCATGGCGCATTTGAAAAACGCTATGCGTCGCGTGCAATAGACCGCGCAAAACAGCCGGCGCTAGAGCAACGAGGGGCTGATGCTCGAGCTCGCAGAGTTGCAGGCGCTCATCGGCGTTCCCATCCGAAGTGTTGGGCTTCGAAGCTAATCTACGTATAACTGACCCCGCTTGCGGCACAATCCTGAATTCCATAGGCTTTACGTCAATTCGTATGACGAGCTAACAGATTTGAGGTGTGGAAAACCTATAAAGCCTGTAAGCTACTGATATAATTGGATATATAAATTGTAATTTTATCTTGCCAGAATCTTCATTTGGAGAGACGATTGCTACCCTTTGGTACGGAGTTAGCTGTATATCCGCACCTGCACTCGGGGATTTTTTAAATTTCAGGAGGTTCCGTGAAAAACGGACTACGGGGTTTAGTAGTATTTTTCAGCATCGCATTTGTGGTGTTGGCCATCACCGCCACCGCGCCTGTCAGCGCTCAGGTCATCAGCGGCGACATCGTCGGCACAGTTCTAGACAAAACCGGCGCGACGGTTCCAGGCGCGACGGTTGAAGCGGTAAACAGCGAAACCGGCGTAAAGTATCCCACCACGACGGAACCCTCCGGCGAATATCACATCCACAACCTGCCGGTAGGCGTTTACAACATCACGGCATCTTCGCCGAACTTTGCGTCGACCACCGTGAACGGATTCAAAGTGGACTTGAACAAGACCAGCACCTTGCAGATCACGCTGGAAATCAAGGGCGCGGTAACCTCGATCGAAGTCTCCGGTCAGGCTGCGGCCCTGGACACCACCACGGCGCAACTGCAGAGCACGTTCGAGGAAAAGCAGCTGACGGATTTGCCCTCGGCGGGATCTGGAAGCGGCATCTTGAACTTGTCCCTGCTTAGCTCTGGCGTGGCCACCAGCGGTGGCGTCGGCGCGGGTTCCGGTCCTTCGGTCGGCGGCCAACGTCCGCGTAACAATAACTTTACGATTGAAGGCGTGGACAACAACGACAAAGGCGTAACTGGCCCGTTGGTTTTCGTGCCTAACGACGCGGTGGCGGAGTTCTCGCTGCTGCAAAACAATTTCTCGCCCGAGTTTGGGCACTCTTCGGGCGGTCAATTCAACACTGTAGTTCGCAGCGGAACCAACGAGTTCCACGGCCTGGCTTACATTTACAACGATAACCGCGACTACGACGCTCTCGACACGTTGCAGGCCATCGAGCAACTGGGCACTCCCTGCGGCCCCGGCGGATTAGAGTTCTGCTCGCCTGGACCGCGCTATGACTTCAACCGCATCGGCGGACAAATCGGCGGCCCGATTCTGAAGAACAAATTGTTCTTCTTCGTGAACTATGAGTATCAACCCCTCGGCGAAGCGGGCGGCGCAGGCGCCGCGTGCGCTCCGACACCGGATGCTCTTTCCGTGATCAACGCTACCCCGGGCCTTTCGGCGACGAACCTGGCTATTTTTGAGAAGTACGTTCCGGCCGGTACGCCTAATGTCGTGGGCAACTCTTGCACGCCGATGAACTGGGTCGGTGGCACTACACTTCCGACCGGTCCCTTGGCAATTGTGGCGCCCAGCTTCGATAACGGGAAAATTCTCGTGACCAGCTTGGACTACAACATTTCGACCTCGGACCAACTCCGCGGCCGCTATATCTACAACAGTTTTGTGGGGATCGACACCGCAGCGACGCTGCCGGCGTTCTTTACTCCCTTCCCGAACAAGTATCACCTCGTAACCATCAACGAATACCACACGTTCACTCCGACGCTGACGAACGAAATTCGCCTCGGTTTCAACCGCTACGCGAACATTACTTCGTCCGGCAACTTCGCATTTCCCGGGTTGGACAGCTTCCCGAACTTGCAATTCAACGATCTAAATTCGCTGCAGGTCGGTCCTGATCCGAACGCTCCGCAGAGCGCGATTCAAAACACCTATCAGTTGAGCGAAGCGATCACCTGGACGAAAGGCGTGCATACCCTCAAGTTTGGTATCGAGGGACGCAAAGCGATCTCGCCGCAAACCTTCACGCAGCGCGTTCGTGGCGACTACGAATACAACAACACCTTGTCTTACCTCCAGGACCAGGTGCCGGACTACTTGGCCGAGCGCAGCAACGGCAACGCCGTGTATTACGGCGACCAATCGTCCATATATTGGTACGCGAACGACAACTGGCGCATTAAGCCGAACCTGACCATTAACTTGGGTTTGCGCTACGAATACACCACCATCCCCTACACCGAACGTTTGCAAGAGCTGAACTCCATCGCCAGCGTTCCGGGTCTAATCAACTTTACCCAGCCGCACGCACCCAAGAACGACTTCGCTCCGCGCATCGGTTTTGCGTGGTCTCCGGGCAGCAGCGGCAAGACTTCCATCCGCGCCGGATTCGGCGAGGCCTTTGACGTGTTGTACGACAACCTGGGCTTGCTGTCGCTGCCGCCGCAACTCGGCGCGACGGTCGACTGCGCTCCGGTTGGCAGCACGGTGTGCGCCACCCCGTTCCTAGCGAATGGCGGTATTCCTCCAGGCCCCGGTGGAGTTAACGTGTTCCCCACCCAGGCGGAAGCGGCCTTCAATACTTCTGCTTACGTGCCTGTAAATCAGAAGGATCCGAAGTCGATTGATTGGACTCTCGGCATTCAGCATACCTTCGGGAATGACTACACGCTCGAAGTTCGCTACGTTGGCGACCGCGGTCTACACCTCCCGACGCAGAATCGCCTGAACGCCGCGTCGCAAATTAACGACACCGTAAATCTACCCACGTACACTACCGCTCCTTCGCAGGCGACGCTGAATTCGTCTCCCTACGATTTGGCCGGTATTCTCAACGGGGCCTACGGCAACGGAGACGGGCTGGTTCCGGCTTACGAAAATGCCGGATTCTTCGGCAACTACGTAGTCGCCTTCGAGCCTTGGGCAGCTTCCACCTACAACGGCTTGGCTGTGCAACTCACACGGCGGTTTAGCAAGGGCCTGCAGTTCGTGGCTTCCTACACCTACAGCCACACGATCGACAACGCCACCGCCGATGTCTTCAGCACGGTGCTCGCACCCCGCCGTCCGCAAGACTTCCAGGACGTTTCCGCGGATCGCGCCAACTCGATTCTGGACCACCGTCATCGCTTCACCCTGGCCCTCATTTACGATGAGCCGTTCTTCAAGAACAGCAACAAGTTTGTGCGGAACACTCTCGGAAATTGGGAAATTGCGCCCATCTACACCTATCAGTCTGGACAGTGGGTCACCGCGCAAAGCGGCGTCGACGCTAACCTGAATGGTGACGCGGCTCCTGACCGCACGGTTTGGAACGCCAGCGGTGTCAAGGGACAAGGATCTCCAGTGCAGCCACTATGCAACAGCACTGTGGTGACCTGCCCGTTGACTTTGGATGATGCCATCAATAATCCGGCGGGAGTTGTCGGATACCTGGAGTTGCCCAATTCCAGCGGTAACTTGGGACAATATGTTCAAGCTGGTTACGGCGCAGTTGCAGACGTTGGCCGTAATACCCTGCAACTGAATGCGATCAACGACGTGGACGTCACGCTCCTCAAGAGAATTACAATCACCGAGCGGTTCCGCGTGGAATTCCAAGCGGCAGCCTTCAACGTATTCAACCACCCACAGTATGTTGGCGGCTATATCAACGACGTTGGCTCGATCGGATTCACCGGTTCACAGCGCAACATGCTGATCCCGGGATCCGGCGCCTTCAACGACCCCTCTGCGGTGTTCGCAAGCAATGCGCGGACGATGACTTTGGGGCTGAAGATCTACTTCTAAACCTAATCCAGTCGGCGCAAGCCGACGGACCTTCCGAGGGCGCTCTGGATGTTCAGAGCGCCCTTTTTATTTTTGCCACGTCGAATCGACTCGGAGAGGAACCGGCGGGACACCGCCATCCGGGAGCATGCGTTCTATGATCTAAGGTTTGGACCGCGGGCTACAGAACTCATCCACTTTATTGCCGCCGATAGGTAAGCACGTTGTCGCCGTAAGGGCCGCTGGTCGAAAATGAAACGCTGCGGCGGTCCAGGAACACCAGCGACGGCACGTGGTGCGCCGAGAGAGTGTCGTTGGAGAGAAAGACGCCGCCAGAATTCATCATTTGTGCGATGTTGGCCATCGCCAAGGCCTGCTGAAAAAGGTCGTAGTAAACCAGGATATTCGTGGCGATCACCAGATCGAATCCCTGCCCTTCTTTCAGCTTCATTCGCTGGGTCACGATATTTACGTCCAACGCCGTCACCCGCGAGGCGAAGCGCGGCGCAATGGCCACCGCGCGGAGGGTTACCGCCCCGGCAGCTTGGGGCACAGGGATGGGCTTTGCGGACTCTCCGATGACCTCGCCGAAGTGTTCCCAATAGGCGGCCGCGGCGGGGGGCCAGTCCGCGGCGGTGTCCCTCGGCAATTGCACCGTATAGGGACGACCCAGCCGGGCATCTTGCGCCAGCTTGGCGACGTGTTCATTCACGGCGGGATTCAAATCCAGGGTGACTACCGAAATTTCGTCTGGCTTGGCGAGCCTGAGCCGCAACGCCATCTCCATTAGCGCAAAAGGCTGGATGGTCTGCAACGGATAGAAATCATAACCGTTGTGCTTGTTCGTGAAGTCAAGCCCGGGGCCAATCACCGCGATGCGGCGAACTTTGCCCTCCGTCAGGACTCCTTTGGCTAGCAGCGCCCGCAGGGTGTCTTCCAGCGCGTAATTGGTCATCAGCGAGGTGTCCGCGGAGAGTCCGCGATTTTCGTAAAGCGTCCCGCGGGTCAGCAGCATCTGGTTTACGTCGCCGGAATTTTGCGCTTCTTGCAGTTTTTTCTGATAGGCCTGCTGTTCCTGCGCGAATCTGCGCAGATTTGCGGTTAGAAATTGCGGCGTGTTCGCGCCGGGGATTCCCTTGCGCTTTAAATATTCTCGGATGAACCGGATTCGCTCATGGTTGTTAGCGCTTTTGAGGGCCGCGTAAAGCGCATTGATACGCGCGCGCGCAGCCTCGGAAACTTCGCCGTCCGGTTGCAGCGCTGACTCTGGATTCTCAAAGCGCGGCAGCTCGGTGTAGGAAGTGCCGTACAAAATCAAATTGCTGATCGAATCTTCCACGCCGCCATCGATGCGGCTTCGGACCTGCGCGTCCTGCTCGCGAATCCAGCGATCCCATGCGCCCGGGTCAGTAATGTTGCTGCCGGCTATGCCGGAATCCGCGAACAGCTGCAGGGTCTCGGAGGCCTCCGCCAGATTCAGGTATTGCACCCTGGTATCGGCCGCAAAAACAACGGTGGCGCACGCCGCAACCAGGGAGAAGAAAGCCAAAGAATGCGAACGGCGCGAAGAAGCGAACAGCGGAAGATTCATATGGCCAGTATCTTAGGGCCGTATATATACGCCGTCAAAGGTCATAATCTGGGGTCGGTGCGCCCGCCGCGGCGTCTTTGTTGGCAGGCGAGCGCCTAATTCACTCGCTCAGCGCGGCCGCAATTCGATCAGCGTCTGTATGCCCGCTGAAAAAGTTTCGCGAGGCGTAATCAAGCTCGCGACAACGTGTCGCTGGCCGGGGAACTCGTAGAAATGACCTGGATGCACGTACACGCCGTGGTCGTTGAGAAGCTGCAGCGCGAGGGCGTCACTGGCTTGCTGCGCTGGCAGCTGCAGCACTGCGTACCAGCCGCCTTCGAGTTTCAGGCGGGTGCAAATTCCCTGCCCATCGGAGATTTGCTGGGCGTTGATCTGGCGATCCAGGTCGCGCAGATTGCCGCGGATGCGGGTCTTTAGTTGTTGCTGAAAGGCCTGCCGCAGTTGCAACAGGGCGGGCACAGCGTGCTGCACCGGGGCGTTCATGGAAAGAAAGGTATCTGCGATTACTTCCAGGCGGGCCAGGGCCTCGCTTTTCGCTTCGGCCGGGCCGCTCGTGGCTAGCCACGACGCCTTCATTTGCGGCAGGCCCGCAATCTTGGAAAGGCCGCTCATCGTGAACGTCAGCGCCGGTTCATTCGTCGCAAAGGAGCGCGGTGCTGGCCCAGTTACTGCGGAGGCTAGCACTGCGGGGCCTAGCAACGCGGGGTCTAACGACGCGGGATCTGGCAACGCATAGTCGAGAAACACTTCGTCCGCAATAATCGCCAATCCGCGAGCGGCGCACAGTTCATTCAGCTGCGCCATTTCTCGCGCCTGGCAGAAATTCCCCGTGGGATTATTCGGATGGACTACGATCACCGCGCGTGTGCGCGGGGTAATGGCCTGCTGCAAGGCGTGAAAATCAATCTGCCAGCCGTGATCGTAAAGCAAGGGATAGCGCACCAGCCGGACATCCTGCAAATCGGCCAGAAAATCAAACAACGGATAGCTGGGCTGGGGAACCAGCACCTCATCGCCGGGGTCGCACAGCAAGCGAAAAACGAAGGAGTACGCCTCGCTGGTGCTGGTGGTAAGCACCAGGCTCTCGGGAGAGACGGAATCGCCTCGCGCGGCGTAGTAGCCGGCAACCGCCTCGCGCGCCACGAGCAATCCGCGCGGATCGGGATCGTAGCGCAGCGCCGCGGGATTGTGCAGGGCAGCGAGGATAGCTTCGCTGTCGTAAACGAAGCCGCATTCCGTGGGATTGGACGCCGTCAGGTCCAGCACCGGCTTCCCTGCCGCGCGGCGCTCCGCCAACGCAATGCTCAGCGGATTCGGCGTGAGATCCCAGTGGGTTCGGGTGGCGAACAGAGGGCAGTCCTATTTTCCTATGTACAGCAGCGCCAGAAGGAACACCCACAGCGCGCTCATAAAGTGCCAGTAAATTCCGGCGACCTCCGCGGCCACCGGTTGGGTGATCCTCGCGCGGGAAAAGTTGCGAGTCAGCACGAACAGCAACACGCCCAGGCCGCCCATCACATGCAGACCGTGCAGCCCGGTGAAAACGTAAAAGAAACTGCTCCCGGTATTACTGGCGATAAATATTCCCTGCGACACGAGCTGCTTCCAGGCCCACACCTGCCCGGCTACAAACAAAATGCCCAGGCCCGTGGTCACCGCCCATAAAGCTCGGAAGCGCCGTGAATCCCCCACAGCAAGGCGGCGGCGCGCCCACTCCAGAGTGCCGCTGCTGGCCAGCAGCACCGCCGTATTGGCCCACAAGATGGCGGGAATGCGCGCCGGCACCCAGTCCGCGGAATTTCGCCGCAGGATAAACACGCTGACCAGCACCATGAAAAATATCAGGATGGAAACAATCGCCAGCGCGACGGCGGTGTAGTAGCGCCTGGGTAATGGCTGGCTGTGCGGGCGCGTCTTGCCTTCGTCGTCATCGCCGCCGCCATCGCGGGCGGGCGGGCGCACACCGCCGCCGCCTCCGCCGTAGTCTTCGATGATCAGCTCGATTTCGTCGTCCGCGATTATGCCCGGCATGTGACCTTTCAAAATTTGTGTCAGCGCGTCTTTATGACCTGCTCCGGCGCGCTGATTTGTTCCGGTGAAACATATTGCGGAATGAAATCGTCGCAGCGGCCAGACTCATCGAAGGCGTAAGCTCCACGGTACACCACTGGCGGCGCCAGGCGCGAGTCGCTGGCGCTAGCGAACGCCGCGGGCATCCACTCCAGCGTTGTGGACCGCCAGGGATTCACTTCTACGACGCGTTCTCCACTCCACAAAGTGCCGATGAAGTTCAGAAAAAACACCGCTTGCGCGGCCAGCGTCAGCAGCGCCGCGACGCTAATGAAGGTGCGCAGTGCGCCCACTGAGGCGCTGGACGCGGCGGCAAGAGGCGCGCGCTCCATAAGACCCAGCCAGTGCATGGGCATGAATACGCAATAAACTCCTGTAAAAGTCAGCCAAAAATGCACTTTTCCAAGATTCTCGTTCAACCGCCGGCCAAACATCTTCGGAAACCAGTAAAACAGCGCCGCCAGAATCGCGAATGTGGCCGCCACCCCCATCACCAGATGAAAGTGTCCGGTAATAAAATCGTCGCCGGTGGACACCGCGGCCAATCGCGGCGCGACAGAATCAATCCGGACAAACCGCCGGAGACAAACAAAGAAATAAAACCCAGCACAAAGAGCATGGAAGTATTGAGTTGCACGCGCGCGTGCCACAAGGTGGCAAACCAGCTCAACAGCAAAATGCTGGCCGGCAATCCCAGCGAAGCCGCCAGCAAACCAAAAAACATCGGAGCCGCGGGATTCATTCCGGTGGCGAACATGTGGTAGCCCCAGATACAGAAACCAAAAATTCCAACTCCGCATAGCGCCAGCACCACCGCCCGCTCTTTCCAGACCGGACGGCGCGTGAAAACCGCCAACAAGTGGGTGACGATTCCGAAGCAAGGAAGGATTGCTACATAAATCTCGGCCTGCGCAAAAAACCAGAAAAGCTTCTGCCAGGTGATCCCGCCCGCCGCGCTGTAAGTCTCCCTAAAAAAATTCGTTCCCAGCAAAGCATCGCTGAGCAGCAATGCGCACGCCGCAAGCAATATGCTGAAGATTAAAATGCTTAGAATCGCGTTGATGAACCAGGCCCACACCGTCATTGGCAAACGCGGAAGGGTCATGCCCCGCGCACGCAAATCGATCACCGTGACGCTCAAATTGAGGGCCACCAAGAGCGTCGACAAACAGAAAACGGCAACGCTGCCAATCCACACCGTCTATTCCGGCGCCAGGCGTCGCAAAAAACGCCGCGACCATTCCCACGAGCGACAGCCCTGCAGCCCACACTGCCGCGACATTCAAGTTTGGAAACGCCGTCTCGCGCGCGCCGATCTGCAAAGGCAAAAGATAATTTCCAAAGCCCGCTTGCGGCGCCGCCGTCAGCACAAAGAACACCATCAGCGAGCCGTGCAACAGAGTCAGCGCGGCATAGCGTTCTGGCGCACGCCCAAATTCCCCCAGCAGGCCCGCCCCGGCGCCCGGCCACAGCAGGTGTATGCGCATCAGGAAAGAAAGCCCCATGCCCAGCAACACGGAGAGCAGCGCCAGCCACAAATACTGCAACCCGATCATCCGGTGATCGGAGGTAAACAGAAATCGCCGCAGAAAACCGCGCGATTCATCCGGCGGTTGTTGCTGCTGACTCAGTCCGTCTCGCTGGTTGCGGGTCATTTCTATGGATAGTTCGATGCTTGACGAAGGCCGAGCACGCCGCCAAATCGCGGCAGTGTACGCGTCCCACTACAGTACATCCCGCGTGAAATTTCAAGGTGAAGATATTTGCGAAGGAAGCATTTGGAGCGAGGAAAATGCTGAAAATTTGGTGCGGTCGAGAGGACTCGAACCTCCACGCCTTGCGGCGCTAGCACCTCAAGCTAGTGCGTCTGCCAGTTCCGCCACGACCGCGTTAGTACAACTTTAATGGGCTAAGAGCAAAGTGTCAATTCACTCGCGGCGCAGTTTGTGGGGCCAGGTTGCGGGAGAAGTTTCCGGGTTGTGCGACCAGCGAATGTTCAGCAAGCCGTTTGCAGCGCGTGGCGGCGAGTCTGCACCGCGAATACGCCCAGGCTCACGACCAAGAGCCCGAGTAGCCCGGCTGCCAAAAGCACAAAGGCCGATGGCTCCGGCGCGCCGACCACATTGCCGGAAATACAAGCCTGTACGTTACTACAGTAAGCCACGGTGTGGTTATCAGATTCGTAACCGCCGGAGGCATCCTCGGTCACCGCAATTTCATTGAAGAACCCGGTGGTATCGACGAAATTGACAAAAGCGTAGGGCTGCGCGGCATCCTGCCCCAGGAATGCGGCGTTTGGATTGCCACAATACAGATTGGTCCCGGTGCAGGGCCCCAAGGCGGCGATCACATCTGCTGGCGTAAAGGTCGCAACCACCGAACCATCCTCCAGGAACGCCAGTTCGTTGCCGGAATCCAGAGCGGAGAGCCAATAACCGAAGTAGTTCACGCCCGGAGAGGCCGCACCGCTGGTCGAAAGCATGATCGTGTAACCAGGAGTACCTCCGAAAGTAACGATGTATTGCCCAACGCCGCCGGCCGCGCCATATTGCGATGGCGCGTGGATGTCCGCACCAGCTGAGTACACGCCGGTGATGGCCCCGCCGGTACCATAGTTTGTGGTGAAACCGCCTGTGCCCGGCGCTTGGCTGTCAAACGTCTCGGTGCCCAGCACCGTGGCCCCGGCCATGATCGCACTGTCCGCAGTCTGCGCCCCCGGAGCCCCGTACGTAATAACCAGAGTGTCGGCCTTGGCCGCGCTACCGAGGAGCAATAACCCAGCTATAGCTGGGAGGACAAAGTTTGAGATTCGCATTGGACACTACTTTCTTGGCCGTGGGATGGCCTCTGAGATCCGGGAGAGGCCTCCTAAGAGCACGGCCGTTGCCAATGTAGTTATGTTGAAAATAAATGACCTACCAGGGAGGGAGGAACTAGTACTCTGCAAGCGGTTGCACAATGGAGGAAAACGCTTATCTCTTCTGCAAACAAGTGGGACGCGGGATCCCGGAGGGGGGTTATTCCAACCTTACTTGGAATTCAGCACCGATCTATCGGGGATCCGGAGGTCTCGGTCCCTTCTTCGATCAGGCCTGGATCAGGGCTTGGAAGTCGGCGGTGTCGCCGGCGGCACGGATTGCGGCGCCGGATTGGGCACCACTGTCTTGGACGGTGTCACGGCTTTCGGCGCAGGCTTGCTAAACTTCTCCAAAATCGAGCCGTTGGCTTCCGCGGCCTTATCCGTACGCAACACCAGAGCCATCGCGCAGACCATGAACATTACCGCGCACCAGGTGGTGGCCTTCGAAAGTATGTTGGCAGCGCCGCGCGGGCCAAATGCGGTCTGACTGCCGGCCCCGCCGAACGCTCCGGCCAAATCGGCCGCCTTGCCGCTCTGCAGCAGCACCACGATGATCAGCACGAGGCAGTTCAGCACAAAAAACGCGGTCAGCAGCCAGCCTGCGAACTTGAATCCCAGCGCGATAATCGCGAATCCCGCCAACAGGGCAATCGCCCACTTCATCCAGCCAGCCATACCTTCCATGTACTACACCTCGTCCATCTTTCGAAATTTCGTTGTCTGCGCTCTACTGAAAGTTCACGATGCTTGCAAACGACTTGGGGTCCAAACTCGCCCCGCCAACCAGCGCGCCATCCAGCTCTTCCTGCGCCATCAGCCCCTGAATATTGTCAGGTTTGACGCTGCCGCCGTACAAGATGCGCAGCGCAGAAGCGTGCTCGGCAGAGTACTGTTCAGCCGCGCATTCGCGAATGAACCTGTGAGCGGCCGCAGCAATTTCCGGGGTCGCCACGCGACCGGTACCTATCGCCCAAACCGGCTCGTATGCCATTAGGATACGGGAGAATTCCTCCGCGGTCAACGAACCAGGACCCGCCAGGAAGTGCCCGCGGCAGACCTGTTCCGCATGCCCGGATTCGCGCTGATTGAGGGTTTCCCCGAGGCACACAATTGGCGTAAGTCCTGCCGCTAGAGCAGATTTGGTCTTCTTGGCCACCATCTCGTCAGTATCGCCAAAAAATTGCCGCCGCTCGGAATGGCCCACGATCACGTACCTGCAGCCCGCTTCCACCAGCATCCCGGGCGAAATCTCGCCGGTGTACGCGCCGTCCTTTTCCCAGTAAACGTTCTGCCCCGCGACCCCCACGTTGCTGCCCTTGGTAGACTCCGCGGCCGCGGCAATCGCTGTGAACGGAGGAGCGATCAATACATCGCAGTGCTTTGACGACGAAACCTGCGGCAGGAACGCCGCAAAAAACGCCCGAGTCTCCGCGATGGTCTTGAACATCTTCCAATTGCCTGCGATTACTCGCCGCCGGTTGCTCATGATTTTTCCGTCAAGGCTTCGACACCGGGCAATTTCGCTCCGCCCAGAAATTCCAACGATGCCCCGCCGCCTGTAGAGATGTGCGAGATGCCGCCGGCGACGCCGGATTGTTGCACTGCGGCGACCGAATCGCCGCCGCCGACGATGGAGGTCGCGCCTTTGCTGGTGGCAGCAGCCACCGCTTTGGCAATTGCCAACGTTCCCGCGGCAAACGCCGGCATCTCGAAGACGCCCATCGGCCCGTTCCACAAAATCGTTTTGGCTGCCGCGATCTCCGCAGCATATTCCACAATCGTCTTCGGACCAATGTCCAAACCCATCTGGTCGGCTGGAGTATCGTTGACAGATGTAACTGTTGCAGGCGCATCGGCCTTGAACGCCGGCGCCACTATGTGGTCGACCGGCAACAGCAATTTAAAATTTTTCGCCTTAGCCTCAGCCAGCAGTTTACGCGCTAGGTCCAGCTTGTCTTCTTCCACCAGCGATTTCCCGATGGGCACGCCTTGCGACTTCAGGAAGGTGTACGCCATGCCGCCGCCAATCAGCATGGTGTCCGCTACTTTCATTAAATTTTCGACCACTTCAATCTTATCGCTGACTTTAGCTCCGCCAATAATCGCCACGAACGGCCGCGCCGGCTCGCTTAGCGCCTTTCCCAGATAAGCCAGCTCCCGCTCCATTAGCAAACCAGCCGCAGCCTGCTTGACGAATCGCGTGATACCCACCACCGACGCGTGGGCCCGGTGGGCCGAACCGAACGCGTCGCAAACAAACAATCCGTCGCACAGCCCCGCCAATTCTTTAGAAAACGCCTCGTCGTTCTTCTCTTCTTCCGGATGAAACCGCACATTCTCCAGCAACAAAACTTCCCCGTCGCGCAGCGCTTTGCTCTGCCCCTCCGCGCCGGGGCCAACACAATCTTTCGCGAAGGCCACCGGCTGCCCGAGCAGCTCCTCAAGCTTCTTGGCGGCAGGCCACAGAGAAAATTTCGGGTCCGGGCCGCCCTTAGGCCGTCCCAGGTGCGAAGCCAGGACTACCCGCGCCCCCTTCTCTATCGCCAGCCGCAACGTCGGAATTGTTTCCCGAATGCGCGTGTCGTCCGTAACCACGCCATCATTGAGTGGCACATTGAAATCCACGCGGATAAACACGCGCTTCCCCGCCAAATCCAAATCTCGAATCGTGAGTTTGCTCATGAGTTGTTAAATTTCACGCCAAAACTAAACCTTCGTCCAGCCTTTGGAAGGGTCGCAGCATGCCGCTGCCCCGATACTCGGCACGACGATCCGATGGCGATCCCTAGAATCTCGAGGACCGCTTTTCCTCTAAGTTCTTTTTGATTCTAAACTAAAACTTCGCCGCCATAAATTTAATCAAATCCCGGCACCGGCAAGAATAGCCCCACTCGTTGTCGTACCACGCGAGAACTTTCACGCAGCGATCGCCCACGACTTTGGTATACCCCGCATCCACAATGGACGAATGCGAATTGCCTTTGAAATCCGAAGAAACCAATTCTTCTTCGGTATAACCCAAAATCCCCTTCATCGGACCGTGCGCCGCGTGTTTCAGAGCCGCATTCACGCTCTCGACAGTCGCCGGCTTCTCAACAAATACCGTCAAATCCACCACGCTAACGTTCGGCGTCGGCACCCGCATGGCATAGCCATCGAGCTTGCCCTTCAGCTCTGGAATCACCAGATGCAAAGCTTTCGCCGCCCCGGTAGACGAAGGAATCATGTTCAAAGCCGCGGCCCGCGCCCGGCGCAAATCCTTGTGCGGCAAATCCAGCAATTTCTGATCGTTCGTGTACGAGTGAATCGTCGTCATCGTGCCGGCTCGAATGCCGAATGTGTCGTGCAGGACTTTCGCAACTGGCGCCAGGCAATTGGTGGTGCAGGAAGCGTTGGAAACCACGTTGTGCTTGGCCGGATCGTAGGTGTTATCGTTCACGCCCAACACAAAAGTAGCGTCCGGACCCTCCGCCGGCGCTGAAATAATCACCTTTTTTACCGAACCGCGCAAGTGTTTCTTGGCATCCGCAGCCTTGGTAAACAGCCGGTGGACTCCACCACAATATCCGCGCCAACGCTGGACCAATCGATTTCCCCTGGATCCTTGGTCTTGAAAACTTTAAAAGTCTTGCCTTCCGCGGTGATGGAATCTTCCGTGTGCGACATGCGGTGATGCAAATTCCCCAAAACCGAATCGTATTTCAGCAGGTGCGCCAGCGTAGCCGCATCCGTAACGTCATTCACCGCTACAAACTGAATATCCTTATCATCCAGCGCGGTACGCATGATATTGCGCCCGATGCGGCCAAACCCGTTGATCCCAACCTTGATAGCCATTCTTCCTCCGGTTCAATTTCGCGGGCCACCAACGCAACCCGCGTTAAAAATATCGTTAGAAACACCAGCGCTAACCTCGCGCGCGCACGGAACAATCCTCACGATGCCGAACACAAAATGCTATGGGCTACAGCGAGCAAAAGTCAACGCGCGGAACCGCGGTCAGCGCAATTTAGAAGCCTCTGCACCCTCCAACTTCTCATGCTAAACTTTGATAAATGGAACTTACCCTCCATATCCCGGACGATGTCGCTCAGCGCCTCTCGGCCGCTGGCAGCGATCTCTCGCGGCGCGCCTTGGAGGCCTTTTCTCTCGAGGAGTACAAGGCTGGCCGCCTCACGGAAGCGCAATTACAACAACTGCTGGGCCTCGCAACGCGCAACGCGCTCGATGGCTTTCTGAAGGCCCATGAAGTTTGGCTGAATTACACGCCCGAAGATCTTCAACGCGAACGCGCGGCCTTGCGGCGATTGGGCTTCGGCAGCTAAATGCGGGTGGTCGTCGCCGACGCGACTCCAATCCATTATCTGGTCCTCATCGACGCAGTTGACGTCCTATTCGACATTTTCAAGAAAATCCACATTCCCATCGAAGTTTGCTCCGAACTGACCAGCGAGGGCGCTCCTATACCTGTTCGGACTTGGATGCAGCACCCGCCAGCGTGGCTCGAAATCCACCCTGTAACGGTCACGACTTCCGTAGATTCTTCTTTGTTAGCATTGGACTCCGGAGAGCGGGCTGCAATCGTACTTGCGGAATCCATCGAAGCTGAACTTTTGTTGATCGATGAACGCGCCGGAGCGAGTCTGGCACAACAGCGAGGCTTGGCAGTAACCGGAACGTTGGGAATATTAGATTTGGCGTCCCGCTCAGGCCTGCTTACTTTGCAGGATGTCTTCTGGCGCTTACAAAAGACGAATTTCCGCTATCCACCCTCACTTCTCGAGGCATTGCTTGAAGAAGAACGAAAGCGAAAATAAACAGACAAATAGCAGTTCTTTTTGCTGAGACTGTGGAAACTGCTGGTCGAGACCGGACTGGAACTGCTACTTTGGGAATTGCTTGACGCTTGTGACGTGATCGCCGAGAAACCGTATAAACACGGTCTTCGAGGGCGGCTGGCCATAAATCCAATCCTCAATATCATTGCCATCGGCATCGCGTTCGCGAACTTTGTGGTCCGGCTTCCCTACCGCCGCGACCACCATGTCGCGGTCCATGCCCACGACGGCCTGCCGCTCCTGGATCGCCTTCTTAATGTCCGGAGGCAGCGTGTCGATCCACTGCACCGACGCCGAGCGTTGCTTGGCAAAATCGAGATATGGCGAAAGCAGCGTCTTCAAATCGTCGGGCGTCAGGTCTGGAACCGGCTTGTTAAAATCCAGGTAGATCGTGGTGCCCATTCCAGGTTGCAGACCCGCCGGCCCAGCATCGGGATTCGTGGGTTGGGTGCTGGTGGTCTGGGTAGTCGGCGCGCCACTCATCTCCAGATGGATGCGGTCGCGCAAACGCTTCTTGCCGCGCCCCCCGCCATTTAGATCCACAACAATTTGGTGATTCTGAAATTCCAATTTGCTGATCTGAACGTTGTCGCCCTTATTTACCGCCGCACCGTGAGTCGCTACCGCGCGATCCAGCAGATCCGCACTCGGCCCGGTGCCCACGTATACAACCAGTCCCTCTTTACCCGCAGGAAGGGCCTTGATAGCCTTCGCATATTCTCCCGACACATAGCGAATCAGCAGAAGTTTGGAGTTGTCTCCCAAGGTGCCGCTCAGCTTTACAGTGGCGGGAGCAGCCGGCGCGGTCCCCGGTGGCGGAGTCTGTTGGTCCGATCCCGCAGGCGCTCCGGCAGCGGGAAAAAGCTCAATCTCGTCTCCCCGCACGAAGGTAGGCGAGGCATCCGCGGCCGGACGCAAGCTGTTGATGCGCGGGATATCCGCATCGGCCAACAGCATCAACGAGAGCAAACATGCCATCGAAAAAGACATAAATTTATGCCGAGCAGCGCATCATCCGGTCACTAACCCCGCTGTCGTTCCGCGGTTGCGCTAGACCACCGCAGACGTGAGTGCCCTACTTTCGATAACCAGGCTGCGATAACCAGGTTGCGATAACCCGGCAGCGATACCCAGGTTTCGGTAACCATGTTGCGATACTTAATATCTTATGATGCGCGGAAGGCCTTGAACAGATACCAGCGTGTGCAGAGCGTTCCTGCCATTAAACTGACCTTGCGCCGCCCTAACTGGCCCTTCGGACGGTATCTTACCGCGAAACCACCTGCACGCCCTGCCGATCCACGTTGACTGGCAGCACTTTCGCCCCAGCTTCGCCAATGGCCCGCTCCACGCGTTCCCGAGCGCCCGGTTCGATCAGAAACACCACGCAGCCCCCACCCCCCGCGCCGCACACTTTGCCCGCCAACGCCCCATTTTTACGGGCCCCGGCAATCGCGCGGTCGATCATTTGCGTCGAGATCGTCGGCAAATTCTTCTTGCGGAAAGACCATTCTTCGCGCATCAGCGCTCCAGCTTCTTTCCAGTCCGCGCGTTCCAGAGCCTTCCGCATGCCCTGCGCCACGCTGGAAATTCTTCCCAATCCGTGGCGCACCGCGCGCTTGCCATCAATGTGCGCCTTAAAAACCTCCCAGTTGTTGATGCCGTGCTGCCGCGGCTTCTCCGTGTAACAAACCACAATGCGCTTTTCCAACTGATTCAGATCCACGCGGAGTTCCACGCGATGCTCCCCGCCCGGCGGCAGCTCGATGGCCGCCGCGCCGCCAAACGCCGGCGGATAATGGTCCTGCGTGCCGGTCGGCACATTAATCACGATAGCTTCCGCATCCCGGCTGATATGGATCCAATCCTCTTTGCTCTTGCCCGCTCCGGTGAAGCGATCCAGCGCCGCGCAAATTGCCACCGCCATCGCGCTGGAGCCTCCAATACCCGCGCCTGCGGGAGCTTCCGAATCGGTCGTCAGCGTAAAGCCGCCTTCCGGACGAAAAAACTTGGCTATCTCCGCCAGCAGCGGCAATTTGTATCGCGCACCTCTCTCCATCGCGGCAAAGGACGCAAAGGATTCGTTGCGTTGCGTATCCCGCGAAACCAGGTCAATTCGCTTGTCCCCGCGCGAACGGGTTTCCAGTTTGCAGTAGGCGTAACGCGAGATTGCCGCATTTACGGTCACCGCTCCCGGATGGAACAAATACAGCGGCCAGATATCCAGCGTGCCCCCGGCCAAATCCACGCGCGTCGGCGCTTTGGCTTCGATGATCATGTTCACCTTTTCAGCAGATTTTTTGCAGTTACGAAATGGTTGCTACGCCCCGCTGCCCGCGGCGGTCGCGCGATTGCGAACCATAAACAGCGGTCCGTCTTTCTTTTCTTGCGCCAGCGCGATGTTGGGCTCGAAACAGCGCCGGCAGCGCGCTTCGTACATCTCTCCCGCGCCCACCACGATCAATTCATCGCTTTCCACCAGCCGCTGGGTGTGCACGGCGGGATTTCCGCAGCGCACGCAGATCGCCAGCAGCTTCACAATCTCTTCCGCCACCGCCAGCAAACGCGGCATCGGTTCAAAAGGTCGCCCCAGATAGTCCGTGTCCAATCCGGTGACGATCACCCGCTTTCCCAGATTCGCCAGCTTGGTACACACTTCCACAACTTCATCGCCCAGAAATTGTGCTTCGTCAATGCCGATCACTTCCGTCCGCGGCTGCACCTTCTCCAGAATTTCGCCGGCTTTGGACACATTCTCTGACGGAATCCCCAGTCCCGAATGCGACACAATTTCGTTGGCCGCATATCGCGCATCAATCGCCGGCTTGAAAATCTGCACTCGCTGCCGCGCGATTTCCGCGCGCCGCAATCGGCGGATCAGCTCTTCGCTTTTCCCGGAAAACATCGGGCCAACCACCACTTCGATCCAGCCCATATTGCCCTTCACAATATCCACGAGCACTTGCCTCCAAGCGGCAAAGAATAGCCGCGACAAACTTCTGCGAGCCCGACGATATCTCTGGGAAGTCCAGCAAATCTCAGTTGGTCAACAACGCACGTGCCCGGCACACACTTTTCAAGCACGCACCAGGCCGTGCAGATTCTAACGGGTAGCGGCCCCGTGAGAACAGCGCTAAATGTCCAAAACAATATGGAAATAATTCCGGCGGGATTTCGCCATCGCGACTCGCCAGCTCAGTATCCGGCCTGGAGTGCCAGGCCGGCATGGGTGAACCCCGACAGGCTAAAACGACAGCTTCAGCGCCAACTGCACGATCCGCCCGGGCTGCGCCGTCTGAATCTGTCCAAAGTTTGGCGAGTTGATGTCGTTATTCGGCAGGTCGAAGTTTACATTGTTGAAGATATTGAAAAACTCCGCGCGAAATTGCAGATTGATCGACTCGTGAATCGGAATAGTCTTGATCGCCGAAAAATCCCACTGTTGGTAGGCCGGGCCTTTAAGCGTATTGCGCCCCACATTGCCAAACGTCCCCGGCTGCGCTTGCTGAAAGGCGCCGGTATTAAACCAGCAACCTGCCGTCCGGATCGGCACCGCCACTCCATTCTGCTGGCAGGATCCCGAGTCTGGGCTGCCGATTTGATTCGGCCGGCTGCTGTAAAATCCCGAAATTTCCGGAGCGCTTCCCTGCAGCGAAGAGTCGCTCGAATCATAAACGGTGAACGGCGTGTTGCTCATCAACGTAGTGATGCCATTGACCATCCAGCCGCCCAGCACATGTCCGTACCATGTGTCCGGATGGCTGAACCACGGCAAATTCCATTGGTAGCTTGCAACAAAGCGGTGCCGCGCATCAAACATCGACCTTCCGTACTCCGACTTCACATCAAAAGGATTCTGCGCCAGATCGTTTTCTCCCGCGGTGCTCTGCGATGCCGAGCCCGTAATATTAAACGTCGAGGCGTCATCCAATGTTTTCGAGAACGTGTAGGAAAATAGCGCGGAAAAACCGTGACTGAAGCGCTTTTTCACACTGGCCTGCAGCGCGTTATACGAGGAATTGGCGATCCCGGCAATCTCGCCCACCGAAGAAAACGTGCAAGGCTCCGGCACCGCGACAGTGCAACCCGAATACAGCCGGCGCTGGTCTGACAAATTCGAATTGTCCGACGGCGACAAATTTGGATCGTAAACCGTAGGATTCGCTTCGATAAAACGCGGCAGCTTGGTTCCCTTGGTCCCTATGTACCCAACTTCAAAAACCCAGTCTTGTCCGAAAGCGCGCTGCACGTTCAAATTCCAATCCTGGGCGTACGGCAGCCGCAGGTTGGGGTCCAGCGTGAGCAAGGTCATCGGCTGGGCGAAACTTCCGTTGAAAGGATTCTGTCCGTTATACGGATCGGCAAAATTCGGAGTGCTGATCTGCGGCGTTTGTAAATACGGAGGCGCGCTGATCGGCGTCTGCAGCGGCCCGCCCTGGCCCGTGTAGTACGGATCGTAGAAAATTCCGTATGCGCTGGTGATCAGCAGCTTCCCATTTCCGTTAACATCCCACGCCAAGCCGATGCGCGGCGCAAAGGCATCCCGTTCCGTGGGAATCAGCCCGTCGGGAACTCCTTTGTCGCCGGGATACAGCAACCCCGCCGGAGCCGTCGGAAACACTGTCGATTGCCTGCCGGGAATCCACAAGTTTTGCTCGTTGTGAGTTTCTGTGTACGGCGACGGTACCTGGTACCGCAATCCATAATTTACGGTCAGCCGCGAGTTAACTTTCCAGGTGTCCTGCGCATACAGGTCGAAAGAATGGCCGCGCAGGTGCCGGTCAAAATCGCCGCCGCCCTGCAAAAAGAATACCGGCTGGCCAAAGAGGAAACTCGCGAACGAATTGTTCACCGGGAATGTGGAGAACACGAAAAACCCATTCGTCGCGATGCCTTGCAGCACGTTGATCTGATCGTACTGATAGCCTCCGCCAAATTTGAATTGGTGCTGGCCCTTCACCCAGGTCAGCGAAGTCGAAATATCAAAGTTGTTCTGGTAAGTGTTCCGCGGCCCGGTAATCGGATCACCCACGGACGCGTATCCGCCCACCTGCACAAATGGCGGCCCAATCGCCGATTCCAGCGTGGGCTCATACTCAAATCCCAGGCTCGCGGGGTCAGTGTGATTCAAATGCTCGTCCAGCAGAAATTTATTCCGCAAATACGAGAACCTCAGAATTCCCAGTATTGTCGGCGTAAAGGTGTGCGTATCCTGCGCCACAAAATTCTGGTCCCGTTGATTCTCGCCCACCGGAAATCCCGGAACGTTTGCGCCCGCCGTCGAAAGCGGATCGGTCTGGCTGCGCTGCCCAAAGCTGTAACGAAAATTCAGCGCATCGCGCTGCCCCAGGTATTGATCTACGCGCACGCCGAACTGATCTGTGCTCCCGGTAAACAGCTGCGTACCCACATAGGTAAACGGCCCGGAATTAGCCAGCGGATAAAATGGCAGAATATTCTGCGAAATCGGATTGATGAACGGCAGCTGGTTATTGGGAATCGGTTGCCCGCTGAACTCGTTAAACAGTTGTCCGTTCTGACTCAGCATCCCCGTCGTATTGTCGATGCACAGCCCCGCCGGGTTAAACGTTCCGTTGTTTAGCGGGCATTGATCCGCGAAATTTCCGGTGCGTTCCGCGTCCGAAGGCACTGTGGTGCGCGTCGTCTCGCCCTGATGGTTCCGCAGCCCCTCGTAGTAGCCAAAAACAAATGTTTTGTCTTTCTTGATTGGCCCGCCAAACACCCCGCCAAACTGATTGCGCTTCAGCGGCTCCACGCTATCCGCAAAAAAACTCTTGGCATCGAAAGCATCGTTGCGCAGAAACTCCCACGCCGTGCCGTGAAAGCTGTTGGTACCCGAACGCGTAATGATATTCGTCGTTGATCCCGTGCTGTGCCCAAATTCCGCATTCGCCGTATGCGTCAGAATGCGAAATTCCGAAATTGCGTCCACTGGCGGCTCCAAAACAAACCCGCCGTCAACGGTATTGAAATTGTTCGCGCCATCAATTAGAAAATTATTGGACTCTGGCCTCTGCCCGTTCACCGCATAGGCTTGGCCTTCCCGCAACGTCCCACCGGCTTGCGCCAGCCCGGGCGTGATCGGCACCACGCCGGGCTGCAGCAGCCCCAACTGCGTGAAGTGCCGTCCATTCAGCGGCAGATCGATCACCTCGCGCTCTCCTACAGTCTTACCCAGCGTTGTTGAGGTGCTATCGATAATCGGCGCGTTCGCTTGCACTTCGATTTGCTGCGTCGTACCGCCGATCGATAGTTGCACCGCCACAGTCGCAGTCTGATTCACATCCAGCGAAATTCCTTCCTGGATGTACTCCTTAAATCCCGCCGCTTCCGCATGCAGCGTGTAGTTCCCCACAGGAAGCGCCAGCAAAACATAGTAGCCTTGCGAATCGGTCGCCGCGCTTCGTTGCAAGCCCGTCTCGGCCTGCACCGCGCTTACCTTCGCGCCAGTCACCACCGCGCCAGTTCCGTCCACCACTGTGCCGCGAATGCTTCCCGAAATTTGCTGCCCCGCAGCAGTTCCCACGCAAAAAATAGCGAACATCAATAAATAGATCGATCTGGCCGAAGCTTTCATGCAATTCTCCCCGTCGCTTAGGAATCGTTGTGCGAACACACCTGTAGCGCGCATCGCAAAATGGCTTGCGAAACTTTCGTAATAATTCAGAATTTGCTCAAATTTCCACGGCCCCCTGCCGTGGAACACACCCGTAAAACCTGCGGCGAGAATACGAGGCACTAGGTGAACAGGCAATACTGGAAAAGAATTAGCTGTTGAAGAAAATTGTACGCGGCAGAAACCTTGTGGAAAAAATATTCGTGCGCGCGTCTTCGGAAATTAAGGCCGCGCAGTCACGCGACGTCTACGGCGGTCAACGCGTGGGCTATCTGCGCGACGCACCCGCCGAGCCCGCGTTTGTAGCTTTTTGCGATCGTTCCTGCCTTCAAAGAAACGCAGAAGTTCCGTGGCTACCACCTTGGGATTGTTCAAGGGAATAAAGTGTCCGGCGTCGACCATCACTAGCTTCGAATTTGGAATTAGCGCCCCGGCCCGCTGCGCGAACGTCTTCGGCAACGCTGGATCGTGCGAACCATGAAAAATCAGAGTAGGCATGTGCAGTTGCGGCAACATCGCCGGGGTCGCGGCCAGCACTTCCGCCGGATTGCCCCATCGCAACACGGACATGAACCGCCAGGCTCCCAGCAGCCCGCGGAACGGCGTCGCAAAATGCTTCACCGCAGCGGCCAGTTCCGCTCTCCGCTCTCGCAAAGCCCGCCGCATCGCTACTTTCCAGAAAACAAAATTCACCGCTGGCGCCAGCAGCTCGCCAACCACTGCCCGGCGGACCACCCGGAACAAATGAAACGGTTGCAACTCGGGAAATAGCGCCGGAGACAGCAACGCCAGCCGCTCCACACACTCCGGATATTGATGCGCATACTGCACCGCGATTGCGGAACCCGCGTCGTGGCCTACAACATGCCACTTCTCGATCTTGCGCTCGATCCGGATGCGTTCCAGCGATTCGGCCAACGCTTGCAGTTGGCTGAGGCCTTCCGGCGACCGGGGAGTTTCACCCAGGCCAGGTAAATCCACCGCCAGACAAGTGAATCTTCCCTGCAACAGGTCAACGACCTCAGTCCACAGCTCGTTGCTGGTGGGTATGCCGTGAATAAACAGCACCGGCTGACCTGAACCTCGCGCCACTAAGTGCATGGACAGACCTCTCTACCCGCACTGCAACATCAATTTGCCGCGGCGGTAACGCTGTTCCGCCGCTTGCAAATCTCATACGTCAGCCAGCTGCCAAACCGGAACACCGCCAAACCCAGCCCAAACAAAAATGTGCTGATCATTCCCTTCGGCTGCAGCCGCGCATACACCACGTTCATCGACCAGGCCGGACTCGTGTACACCGTTCCCGAACGCCCCATGCCCAGCCGATTCCGTACCGGCGCTTCGTAAACGATTCGCTCGATGCCGCTGTTAAAAAACTTCGCCAGTTGCATCACCCGCGCGTTGTAGCAAAACCTCGCTCGCCACGGCAGCGTCGCTCGCTGGCGATACTTCAGGATGAGCTCCGAAGCTTCCGCGGCTTGTCGCAACGCCGCCGTCACCCCATTCGCGGTAATCGGGTCCACCATGGACGCGGCTTCCCCAGCGATCAGCCAGTTCGGTCCCGCGATTCCGTGGTGCGCCCGGCAGCGAAACGAGGTCACATTGAGCTCGCCCATGGTTTTGTTTTGCAGCAACTCCGCAAACCGCGGAAATTTTTCCAGCTGCTGCAGGAATATCTCTTCCACCGTGCGCCCGCTCTCCCGCTTGGCCTTTATCGCCGCTCCGGAAGCTACGTATCCCACGCTGATCAGTTCCGGATTGATCGGAATCTCCCAGGTCCAGTCCAGGTACTCGTTCGCAGCCGGGTCCATGTGCAATGTCGTTCCCTCGATCGATTCGGTCACCGGGAAGTAACTCCACATCGCCACTTTGGCTGGCCCAAAATCGATCGCTCCCAATTTGAACTCTCGCGCCAGCAACGACGTCGCAAATCCCGAAGCATCAATGAACCACGGAGAAGAAAATCGGTTGCCGCGATCGGTCTGCACCGCCGCAATCTTCTGTCCGTCTCTCTCCACGCTCACCACTTTTTCTTTAACCACCGTAACGCCGGAATCGATCGTCTTTTTCAGTAGCTCGTCATCCAGCCGGATTCGATCCACGTGCAGCGTTCGCAGCTCGATATGAAACGGCGGTCCCGCCAGCCACGGAGTGGGCACATAGTCTTCGGAACATCCGGCCCGCGTTTTCAGGATCACGTGCAGCTTCCATGTCGCGGACCGTTCCCCAATCAGGTGCTCCATCGGCAAATCCAGATCGCTCAACAGCGCTGGCGCGGACCAGTCCAGCGATTCGCCCACCATCTGCCGCCGCGCTTCCCCGGGCTCCAGGCAAATCACGCGCAATCCCGCCCTGGCCAGATGCATCGCCGCAGCTTTCCCGGCCAAGCCCCCGCCGATCACCGTTACATCGCAGCTAGTCGGGGTGCTGGTCGAGGTGGCCTGCTGGAATTCGCGTTCCATGTTTGCCACCGGTGGTCCCGTACTCCGCGGAATGATCTAAGTAAAAGTGGTCCGAGAAAAATTGTCGCCAGCGCCTCGGGGACGGCCTTCCTCGACAATCCAAAATCACGAATCTTCGACCCTTGAAAAAACCTCCAGATCGCAGACTAACCCTCGTGATTGCTTAATCTTGCTCGCAACGTATCACCGCCCATTTCAGCGCAACATAGTAGGAATCAACTACTGGCGCTCAGTCGCAACGAAGCCTAAGCGCGCCCCTTTTCCAGCCGCCTTCTGCCCCGAGGTAGACACCCTCGAGATTCAATCACCGGCCAGTTTCAAACGAAGGACAGCCGACTCCCACCGACCCATTCAGCGATACGACGATCCCGTCGGTCCCGGTACTCATAGTGGACCTATTGACAGAGTAACTAGACTATGCTACTATTCCGAGTGTTAAAGCGATCCATCCCGGCTGCGGCCTCTCCCGCTCCTCTAACTCCAATAAAATCTATCTCTTTCGCGGACTCGCCTTCTAACCGCCTTAGAATCTATCTCTTGCAAAAACATTCCTCTCCAACCCCTTTGCAATCTATCTCTTGCACAAATGTGGGGGGTGGGGTGCCACCATGTGCACCAGTCCCGTTTCGGGAAATCGTGGCTTGGACGGCGGTGGAGAATCCTGAGCGCGTGGAATTATTGCTTCGGGGAGGCTTGCAGGACCGGAGGGACAAACGCGATCGGCGCGGACGCGGTGATTCCCTTTCCCTCTTGGATGGTTAGGGCCTGGTTGGGCGGGACGTCGGCAATCGATTCTTTCCGGCCGCTAGGCCAGACGATCTGGACCCGCACGCTCTTCACGGTTCCCGGCTTTCCGAGACCGAAGGTGAGCGGCAACTCGCTCTGCGAAAGGTAGCTCGAGCCATCCTTGACCATCCGCGACAACGTTGCGCCCGAGTTGGTGGTCACCGTAACCTTCGCGCCGATGGCGTCGCGATTAGACTTGGTGCCAACCAGCTTCATCCGCAGCACGTCGTTTTGGTTGGCGTTGTCGTTGCGAAAGAGCCGCGCCGTTCCGTTGTTGGCGGTAATCGCCAGATCCAGGTCTCCGTCGTTGTCAAAATCGGCGTAAGCAATTCCCCGCGCGACCACCGGCTTCTGAATCGCGCGCCCCAGCTTGTCGGAAACGTTCTCAAATTTTCGGTTTCCCAGATTGCGGTAAATCCCCGGAGGCTGCGCATACTTCACCGTCGGCTGCACCACCGCAACGTCATCCGAAACGTGCCCGTTGGCCGCAAAAATATCCACCAATCCGTCGAGATCGTAGTCCATAAAAAAACAGCCGAAGGTCAGCGACTGCGTGGTCATCGGTCCGATGCCCGAGCGCCCCGATTCGTCCGCGAACAATCCCGAACCATCGTTGCGATAGAGCGAGGTGCTCTCGTTCGTGAAGTTTCCGATCAGCAGGCTGGGAAATCCGGAGCCATCGAAATCGGCCGCATCCACGCCCATTCCCGCGCGCACTCTCCCCGATTCGCTGAACGCTACGCCAACAGTTACGCCAACGTCCGTAAACGTTCCATCGTGATTGTTGCGGTACAGCTTGTTCGGTTCGGTGTCGTTCGAGACGAAGAGATCCATCCAGCCATCGTTGTCGTAGTCAATCAGCGCAACGCCCAGCGCTTTGCTCTTCGGATCCAGCAGTCCTGCTTGCTTGGTGACGTCCTCAAAAACTCCGTTGCCTTTGTTGTGGTACAGCCGGGAGCTTTCGCCCTTGTAGGTTTGCGGCGTACAGTAGGATTTATTTTTGTTGTCCAGCGTGCAGTACTGATCTTTGTCGATGGACCACTCGATGTAGTGGGTGACGAAAAGGTCGAGCTTCCCATCGTTGTCGTAGTCGAACCACACCGCGCTTGCAGAAAATCCCGGGCTGGCGACGCCGGCTTTCGCCGTCACATCCACAAATTTTCCATTGCCCAAATTGCGGAACAGGTGATTGGAACCCACGGTGGTCAGATACAGATCTTCGTTACCATCGTTGTCAAAGTCTCCGACCGCGCAGCCCATCCCGTAGGTTTCAATTGCCAAGCCCGCTTGGCGGGTCACGTCAGTAAAAGTTCCATCGTGATTGTTGTGGTACAGCGCCGGGAAAGACTTGCCGGATTTGTGTTCCGGCCAGTCCATGGAGTTGACGAAGAAAATATCCTGCCAGCCGTCGTTGTCGTAATCGAAGAAACAGACGCCGCTGCCCATGGTCTCCGGCAGATATTTTTTGCCGAATCCGCCGGTGTTGTGTTTGAAATGAATTCCCGCCTGCGCGGTTACATCAACGAATTCGATCGGACCGGAAGGCCGCGGCTTTGCCGCTTGCGCAGGCACGGCGGATTGCCCAGGCGTTGCCGTCTCTGTTGCGGTGGAGTTGGCCGGCGCGGCGGCGACGGGCGGCGCGTTGGGCGCAACCTGTTGTTGCAACGCGGCTGCGTGGTCGTCGCTAGCGGGTTTGTGCTGGCAGCCTGCCAACGCGAGCGAGAGCAACCCAAAAGATATCGTGAACCGAAAAAGTTTAGGCAGAAAACACTCCTGGGCAGCGCAAAGGCTGAATCATGCCGCCGCGCGCGCGGGGACCGCAACCGCTTTGCGCGAATCGAACCACATTTCAATCAGCAACGCGATTGGTCCGACCATGAACAACGCGTAGAACGGCGCGTAGACCACTTGGTTGAGGCGCAGAATCGTTTCTACCAGCGCGACGATTGCTACGACAATGCACTGCCAACGCGTGGAGCGCACGGTGGTTTTGGGGTCGGTGATCATGAAAAAGATGAACAGCTGATACATCGGACCGGTGAGCGGCGCAATCTCGGACTGCCAGGGATTACCGGTGAGAAAACTGCGGAGAAAAGCGAACACGATGAAGCACGCGACGTATGTGCCGGTGATGTGAAAGCGATGCAATCGCGAAATGGTGATGGAGCCCAGAATCCATACCACGATCATCGGCAACAAATAGTTGCCCCATTGAATGCTCAATCCCGCAACCGTTGCAGGGGCCAGAAAAAGCAGAACGGAAATACCGAAGTTGGAAGGATTCCAGATATGCCGGCCTTTTACGCGCAGAACATATTTGGACATGATGGAAATAACCGCGCAGAGAACGTAGGGCCAGAATGCCGGCGAACGGACCAGAATGCCCACGCTGATGCCGCTGATATACGCGCTGGCGATGTTGGGCCACTTGCCCATAAACATTTTTCCGAGCAGCAATTCGGTGAGAATGCTGGCGACGATGGCGATGCCGGTTTTTTTGTAGCTTTCGAGAATGCCGAAAGACAAATGGCCGGCAATCAAGATACAGGTGATGAACATCGGCGCAACGTAGCGATTATCAAGACTGAAGAAGCGCTTCCAATTGAGCGGCTGCGGAGGTTGGGGCGTAACGAGAGCGCTTGGTTGGCTCATGAAGGTTCCTTAACTTCGTGAATCTCATTGGGCGCCGGAGAATCGATGGTCTGAATATTACCAGAGGGCCAGCGGATGACCGCCTTCTCGATCTTGGGAAATTTTCCAAGACCGAAATGCAGGCGGCGCTGACTCTGCGCGGCAAAACCGCTGCCCCCGGAAACTTCCTGGGCCTGCTGCTGACCATTCCAAAACACGGTGACCTGCGCGCCGATAGCACTGCGATTGCTCTCTGGTGCCTTCGAGAGAAAACTCGATCCACTTGTTTTCCGGAGTTACGGTGTTTTTGTAAATCAGCAAGGGTCCGCGCTCGTTGGCGACGACCACGTCCAGCACGCCGCGGTTCCACAAGTCCGCAAATGCCACCGCGCGGCCATCGTAGGTATCGGTAACTCCAACGGAGGGAGCGACGTCGACAAATTTTCCGCTGCCATCATTTAGCCACAAATGTTTGGTCTGGTATCCGGACAAGCTGCGGCCTTCCATCGCGGGCCAATTCTTGGCGTCGTTGATGATGGCGCTGTGGCCCCCGGCAATTTTGGAAAAGTCGTACCAGTAACTTTTGTTGTGATCGAGAGAGACGTAACCGTTGGTGAGATACAGGTCCAGCGTGCCATCGTTGTTCAAATCGCCGAATTGCGCGCCGAAACTCCAGCCGCCGAGCTCTACGCCAAAATCCCGCGCCAGATTTTCATATTGCAGCTTGTCGCCGCTGGTGCCTTCTTTGGGCACCCACAAATTATTTCCCTGGATGAGCACGCCATCTTCGGAAATATTGGAAACATAAACGGAGTAGTGGCCCTGGTTGAGAATATCGCCAAAGCTGGCGCTCATTCCGCTTTTTGGCGCGAAGCCGACGCCGGCTTGTTCGCCGACTTCGTGAAAGCGTTTGCCATCGTTGAAGTACAATTCGGATACGCCGTAATCGTTGGCTACGAAGAGATCGGGATGGCCAGTGCCGCGCAAGTCCGCCGCGGTGGACGCCAAGGCCCAGCGGCGGCTGTCGATGCCAAGCTTGGCGCTGACTTCTTCAAATTTTCCGTTGCCGAGATTGTGGAAGAGATATTTTCTGCCGCCGTTTTTCGCGTACTCAAAACTGTCCGGCATCATCTTGGTGGAAGCGAGATGCCAGAGGTCAACATCTTCGGAGTAGTAGCCGCCGATAAATAAATCGAGCAGGCCGTCGCCATCGTAATCGAACCACAAAGCGGTGTTGGCATTGATCCATGGCGGAAGACCGGCTTTTTCCGTGACGCGAGTAAAACTTTTGCCGGCGTTGTTGTGAAATAGTTCGGGCTTGCCCCATTTGATCAGCAGGAGATCTTCGTAGCCGTCATTGTCGTAGTCTCCCCACACCGCGCCCATGGAGACACCAGTGCCCACGACATTTACATCCGCGACGCCCATCTCTTCCGCGACGTCTTTGAAGGTGCCGTCGTGAAGATTGTGATACAGGGCGTTTTTCGCGCCTTCTTTGCTGGTAGTGACATAAATGTCCGGCCAGCCATCGTGATCGAAATCAACAATGGATACGGACGCGCCCATCGAAGCGACCTGGGGCATGATGTGGTCCAAGCGCGGATCAAGCGTGGGAGCTTGATGAACGAAATTCACTCCCGCGGCATGGGAGACTTCCTGCAAATAAAAACCGTGGCGCGCCAAGGCAGTCTGCAGATCCATCTTGGATTTATCGGCGTCGCGACCGGAGCCGAACCGCTTGATGTATAGCGGTGAGAAAACCAATGCGGCAAAAACGATGCCGAGAATAATTCTTGCTACGAGGCCTCTCTTCACTTGGGGGGCGCACTCCTCAGGGAATTCTGAAAAACATACGGCGTGATGTAGCGCGTGTGGTAATTTTGCCAATCTTCCGGATGCTGGCGATAGACGTATTCGTCTTCCAGTTCGCCGGGACGAGTGACGTATTCGTTCTTGGCGTGATACGGCAAAGGCAAAACCGTTTTGGAGAAAGTGGAGTTGAAATCGCCGTCTTTGATCCAGCCATCGCCGACAACGATGAAATCGCGGAGCCAGCCTTGTGGAGGCGGCGGCTGTTCGGGAAAACGCAGGGACATTTCGTCGCCGGAATTCACGATTACATAGCGATCGTCGATGTTTTTGAGCAGCTCGCGGACATCTCCATACCGAGTGTAATAGCCGATCAGGTCGCGCCAGCGCTGCTTGCTCCCCAACATCTGGTCGTAGTTGGGAATTTCCGGCGCGCCAGCGTCCGGGCGATCGATAACCGAATAGCCGCGATAGTGCAAGTCGGCGACGGTGGCGTCGAGCGTCTGGGTTTTGACTTGCGCGGAGGGATCGCCCTGGGCCCATTCGATGCAATCCCAATAAATTTCAAGATTGGTGCGCAAACGGACGCGGCGGGGAGTTCCAGGCCGGAAAATATCGGTGAGATTGAAGACTACAGTTTTTTTGCGGCCAGCCGGGAATCCGAGATTGGCCTGCGCAGTAACCCATCCGCCTTTACCATCCGGAACTTCGACGCTCATGCCCTGAGCATGCCAACGGTTGCCCTGAGTGACGGCGACGTTAATGGAGGATTCGGTGTCGTGGATGGAGCCTTGCGCGATTAGGTACAGCGGACCGGTTTTCGGAGCGTCTTCGCCGAGATCGACTTCCAAGTAATGATCGCGGGTGATGCCTTGATACTGTCCGCGGCCGAAGGTATCAAGCGCGCGGCCATCGAGTTTGCTGACAAGTTCGGTAGCGTCGTTGCCTAGATCGTCCGTGGCGCGAGCGATGGGATGCGGAGTGGCTACCGTGGTGAAAGCGAGCTTCTGCGGAGGAATAACGAAACGTTCGTCGACGTAGATTTCGGTGCCGGTCGGATGGTCGACGGTCATCAAAGCGATGCGGTCGTAGTAATAGACTTCCCAAAGTTCCGCGGTGATGCGGAGATCGTAATAGCCGTCGTGGGGAACGAGCTGGTCGCGGCGAATCTTGTACCACTCACCGGTGGTGGCGATTTTTGCGGTGCCGATGGTGTTGATGCGCAGGCCGATGGCGGAGCCCCAAGGCACGGCGTCTTTCACAAAATCCATGCGGGTGCCATTCCAGGCAAACAGAAACGGGCAAGAAGCTTTCAGGCGCTGCTCGGTGACCACATCCTGATCCGCCTGGACTCCGAATTCCGCGCGGACGGTGCCGTTGGGCCAGACGACACGGATCACTTCCGCGCTGGTCTGATTGCCAAGACCGAAGTGCAATTGAGGACCGTCGATCGGTTGTTTCTGGACCAGCAGCCCCGAGCGAATTTCGATTTCGCCGCCGACGCCGAAAGGATTGATGCGCTGATCGCCGACAGCTTGTTTGGCATGCGGGCGAACCACTTGCCAGTGATAATTTTTGGAGCCGTGGCTATTTCCTTGCACGGGCTTGCCGGCGGCATCGAAGCCGAGGAGGTCGAGACGGCCGTTGGCTGTGAGGTCCGCGACATCGAAAATGGTACTTGGTCCTGGCAGGTGATCCAGCAGGGTAAATTTGGAATTGGCATCACCCAGCCAAATCAACGGGGCGGCCGCGGAATGCGCGGCAGCGGAGGGCAGCCGGCTAAGAATTAAATCGAGCGCGCCGTTGTTATCTAGATCCGCGACTTGCAGTTTCACTTCACCCGCGAGAATTTCCGCGGGGTTGGGAATCTGCACGAGCGGCGAAACTTTCCAGCCATCTTTTTCGCTAAACCAGACACTCACAATGTTGCCGGTGGACTCAACAGCGAGCAAATCGAGAACTCCATCGTTGTCGGTATCGGCGACGCCTAAGGCTTTGATGGACGGCAGATCCGGCAGCTTTACTTCGCGGAATTGCGCTTGGCGTTCGTTGTGAAAAATGTGCAGGCGGCCGCTGCCATCGACGATGGCCGCGTCGGCGTTGCCATCGGAATCAAAATCGGCCCAGGCAAAGGCTTGGACGCCAGAGATACCGGGGAACGGTTTGATGACCGTGAAGGTATCGTCGCCATTGTTGCGGAGTACCAGCGGGGCGCCCTCTTTGGTACCGAGGATGATGTCGAGATCGCCGTCGGCTTCAATGTCGGCGGTCCAGGCTCCGGTGTACGGCGCGCTGGTAATACTCTTTGGGAGTTTGGTGGCAGCGGTGACATCGGTAAATTTATCGGGTGAATCCTGGCGCATCAAGCGCAAACCACCCGCGCCGGCCAGCACGAGATCGGTTTTGAAGTCGTAGTTAAAATCGATGGGCAAAATTCCGTCGCGAAGCGGTGCAGCGTTCGAAGGACCGCCGGGAAAAGGAAACTTCGCACCGGTGGAGAGCCGCACTTCGTGGCCGTTAGCCTGAGCGATTACCGGAGCACCGGCGCTCCCCAGCGGAATCGCGCCGATCCAGCTCCAGGCAGCAGTATCGCCATCGGCCACCGGCTGTAATGTGAAGGCCAGCGCAGCGTCTGACTGAGCCGGAACGAAGTCTGGCGGAGCAAGACGGAGAAATGTGGTGAAGGGTTCGGCTTCTTCGCCCGGGGGCGCTTTCAAGACGGCCAAGCTCTCACGAAACTCCGGAACGCGCATTAGGGTGTTGCGAAGGAAAGTGGTGCGGGTGGCCGCAGATTTGGGATTTGGCCCATCGGCGGCGCTTTGCAGGGCGGCCAATTGGGTTTTCACTTCAGGCGGCCAGTTCGCGGAGCGCGCGGTGATTTGGGCCAGAACTTTTTTCAAGGTTTCGGTATCGCCACTTTTCGCGGCCATGCGGGCGAGTTCCAGTTGCGCCGCCAAGTTATCTGGCTGCGCGGAAAGAATATTCTGGATCAATTTCAGATATTCCGCGTCGCTGTGGGGGTCGCCCTGGCGTTCGATTTCCTCGGCAAGCTGATACGCGGCGCGGTAGTTGCCGGGATTTATTTCGACGGCTTTACGCCAATTGGCGATGGCATTGGCGGAATTTCCGCGGCTGCTTTCCAGATAGCCGAGCAACTGGTAGACCTGATCGTTTTTGGGGGCCAGCTTGCGGGCTTGTTCGAGCCGTTGCGCGGCTACATCCAGTTTGCGCTGGCGCAGCGCGAGCACTCCCCAATTCGCCCAGCCGGCGGGTTCGCCGGGGACCAGCCTGGTGAACTCAGAGAGTTTACTTTCGGCATGAATATCGTCGCCAACCTGCAACGCGCCGAGCCCGATGTAAAAAGCGGAAACGGCGTCAGCGTATTCCTTGGAAGATTTCTGCGGGAACGTATCGCCAGAGCGACAGGCGCACAGACCGATGGCAACAGCGCAGGATAGAAGGACGAAGATTGCGCCGCGGGCAACCGGTTCCACGCGAGCTGCCGCACTTGCAGACGCACGGCGGCTTGCCGCGGGAGGCATGTCCGCTCTGTTCTTAAACATCAAACCCCTTGATCACTAGAAAGGCGTGACCCACCCAGTGCTTACAGTTTCTCACGGCGCCTGGGTGTCCGCAAAAGCCTGGGAAGCCTGCTGCAAGCGAAGTTTTCGCAGCTGGCGCCGTTTGGCAATGGCCTTGAACCACAGGAAACCGATCGCCAAGAACGGCAAGGCAAACAGCAGCAAATCCCAACGGCCATAACCCACTGGGGTGGCTTCGACTTTCGCCAGAGATTCACCGCCGCCCGAGGAGCTGGTGAGAATCAGGCGAACTTTCCAGAATTCCTGCTGATCGAATTGGACGTCGGTCTTGTATTGCAATTGGCCGCGTTCGTCTTCGGCGCTGGTGGGGTATACGACTTCGGCCAGCCGGTTGCTGACTGGCTGGATTCCGATGTTGATTTTCAGATCTTTGGGAATGGAGCCGCCGGGCGCGGGATCGACGATTACGAAAATTGGCGAGGTGCCGATGTCTGGATGAATCCAGAGGGAGACGATGCAGGGGCCTACGCGTTGGTCGGTGATGATGGGAAATGGCGGGCCGTTGTGAGCTTGCGCCAGCGAGGCGAAGACGAGCATTGCCGTGCTCGTTAGAAAACAAGCTAATGCCGCCTGAGCGATCTGGCACTTTGTTTTGGTCTGCAAGCTCATGAGTTTTATTATCCGCCCATCAAGGTTGCGCGCATTTCCATCGGCTGGAACATGAGCCAGACGGAGGCCAGTCCAATTACGAGACACACCGCGGCCCACGGCAAAAAAGCGCGCAGCGGATGCGCGGTGCTGTCTTCTTCGGCTAAATGGTGCGCGACGAAAAGTGAGCCGGCGAATCCCAGAGCCAGGAAAGTTAGCTCAATGGGGCGGACGATTCGAACCGGAAGGCCGGTCCAGGTCCAGTGCGGAGCGCCAAAAAGGTGAATGCCGAGATTCGCTAACGCGGTTTGCGTGACGGGAACGATGGTCAGAATTCCGGTGAAGAAATGGAAGCCGTAGTGAGCCAGCCACATTCCTAAGCCGAGGGGGATGAGCGCGTAGCTGTAGCGGACGGCTTGCGGAATCATTTTCCGTTTGCTGGCTTGGAGAATGCGGGTGAGCCAGGCGACTGAGCCGAGCATGATCGCCGGCCCGACGATTAGAAACGCGGCGAAAATTATGGCGAGGACTGGGGCTTCGTGAGTGACTGCGAGCAATTTTCCGAGCCAGGCTTCGACAGCGTAGACAGGACTGACCATTCCAAAGGCGTTGAGAAGAGCGCCAAAAGTGAAGACGATTACGAGCGCGGCGATATCTTTGCGGTGGGAGAAATGTCCGATGCCGGAGCGGAGCGGGTCGGCCATTAGTTCGGAGGCGGCTTCGCGAGTGGTGATGCCGATATTGTCGTGCGGGCAGGCGTGGACGCAATCGAGGCAAAAGGTGCAGTCCATGTTACCGACTTTGCGCGGTTGGTAGAGGGCGAGTTCGCAGCCACGCTGAAGGATTACGAATGCCTGGTCAGGCGCGGCGGTTCCTGCGTTTGCTGGCGGCGTGGCGGACGCGGGGATTTTGGCGCGTTGGCCGCGAATGCAGTCTTTGGTTTTGCAGCGGTCGCAGACGGCGTGATCGCGGACGGCCACTTCCAGAGGCGAGAGCGTTGAGGCGATAAAATTAAATTGTCCAATGGGGCAGACGAACTTGCAGAACGCGGCGTGTTTGAACAGGCCGTCGATTATGAGGACCGCAGCGAAATAGGCTGCGGCGAGAGAAGCGGTCCACCATGGGGAGGACCAGAGGTCGAACAGTTCGTAGGTAAATAAGATGGCGACGAACAGGGCGACCGAGAGCCACTTGTTACGAAGGGCTTGCGGCCAATTGAAACGCGGGCGAAAGAGGCGGCGGGCGGCGTTGCGGAGCAGCATGAACGGACAAGCCAGGCAGAAAAAATTGCCGGCACAAAGCAGCACCAGAACGAGGGCGCCGCGGAAGTGCACCCAGGTGAGGACGGTTGCGAGATTCTTGGGGGCGAGCGTGGGGCCGATGAATCCATCGACGATCATCGCTACGGCGGCAAGGAACAAGGGAATCTGCAATGCGGTACGGGAATGCCGCCAACGCAAGAAACTGCCGATTATTGGAACGCGCAGGAGGTCAAAACGGGGAGCCGCGATAGCGGCGACGGACGAGTTGGGAGATTGGGCGAGCAACGCGTTTCAGTTGGGCTGCAGATTCGGGATTTTCACTTCGCGGTCGAAAGCACGGCCGCTGCTTAGTGTGATGTGAAACAGGATGGTCCAGTCGCCTAACATGTTCAAGTCCAGCGTACCTTGGTAACGACCGGGACTTACTTCCCTGGCTTCGGCAAAGACGGGACTCATGCCGGGATGGGACATATCGCCTTCAAGAGACACATGTGCGCCCGCGACCGGTTCATGGGCTGGACCAGAGAGGGAAGCTGTAAACGTGTTCATTCCGGTGCGGGGCGGCTGGGGATTACTCTCGCACGCAAATGCGATGTCCTTGTTGGCTTGCGAGGATTTAGAGCAACCCTGCGCCTGAAAACTGGCGAGCCAAAGCATCGCGAGACAAGCCAAGCCGCGTCGTCTATTAAACTGCGTAAGCACAATTCACCCTGATGATGCCCGGAACGCCGGCTATTGCAGGGCGCGGATTTATTCTACGCGGCAGCGTTGGCTGGCGCGACCTTCTCGTGTTTATCCCACTCGCAAGAGCAAACCGAAAGGCCTTCTTCACCCTTGGGAGGAAACATGTGGTAGTACATGCCAATGACCATGGGAATAAAGACAACGGTGTTGTAGAAGAGATGCAATTCCACGCGCGGAAAATAGAGTTGCAGCACGCTGAAGGGTACGGGCTTGCCCCAGAAATTGTGATGCCTGGTGGCTTGGGTGATCAGCAGGAAATGTTCGATGTGATGCCAGAATTGGATGACCAAGGCTACGGTCCACCAAGTGCGCGCGGTACCGGTAAAACCCTTGCGCAAAACCCAGATGCCAGCGAGCATCACCAAGGCATAGCCATAGTGCAGGGTTTCAGACTTAATCAGCCAGGGATACCACAGCCCCAGGATGCCATTGGCCTTGGGACGGGGCCAGCCCATCACCCAGATTTGATAGGCCTGCACCAGATGCTCGCCCCAGTGGGCCAGCACGATGGCCATAAAAATCTGGAGGGCGCGTTCGTGCCAGACGGAATTCAGTTTGTCGTAAAAGCTGGAACCGGCGGTCACCGGGAAGTGCGCGCTTTGAATCGCAGGAGAGGAGACTGCCATGCCGTTACCTCCAAATTCCGATCTTGCCCAAGAACCACAGATAGTTACTGTCGGAGAGCATTCTGTGCCAGGCCCTGCGGGCTCTCAATAGTACATTTATATTATGGGTCTCCAAAAGGGCGGTTGCCACGGGCGTGGCCGGGAGGGTGAAGGAAATTTGCTGAACTGCGCCGAGCCTCGACACCTCGACAACTCGGCACTGCGACACTTCGACACGAGGGCAGTCCAGATACGCTGGCCGCGGTTGTTCGGTATAATCGGGGCGGGAATTAAATCTTGAACTGCGAAAAGGAAGTTGATAAATGTCTGAACAGAACGTGATCACAAATCAGAAACAGATTTTGCAGAATCAAAAAACGATCCTGGCGAACCAGGGAGCCATTAAGTCCAACCAGGAAACGATCAAGAAGAACCAGGCAGCGATCCTAAAGAATCAGGGCCTGCTGGGCACGATCATAGCGAATCAGAAAAAGATTTTGGCGAAACTGAAGTAAGCGGAAAACTCTGGAAGGTCTGAGGAATTATGGAGCGGCCTATCGGAATCGAACCGACACCTGAACCTTGGCAAGGTTCCGTACTACCACTATACTAAGGCCGCTCACCTTCTTTAATTTATAACACGCCCGACAGACGACCCACAAGCCCTGCTTCAACCACCGATGCGCAACTCGATTCGTAACCTGACGCGAAATCCGATGCGCAAGTGACCTGCAAACCGCGCACCGGCAACGTTGCCAGTGCCGCTGTGCGAAATTACGAAACTAAAGTGATGCGCGCAGACTTGACCACTGGGGAGCGCCGCTGGCGTTCCGCGAAGCGGGTAGCTTTGTTTTTGTCCGTGTAGACGCGGCCGAAGCGCTCGCCGTCGGCGTAAAAAACGGTTACCAGAAAATGGTGGTGCTTGCGGCGTTTATCCTTCCCAAAGCCGCTGGTCTCTTTTTTCTTGCTGGTTACCTTCTTGGGCACTTTGACCACTCCAATCATGTACGAGCCGAATCTGAGGCTAGCCTAGTCCCAACAATGTCTCAGAGAAGACGCGACGGCGCAAGCGAAACGCGCAATCCGATGCACAATTCTTGGGCGAGTCGCGGATGGCGATTTAGCTATTTGACACTAGTTTCTGAAGTTCTCAAGGCTCTAATTTATATGCCCCTGCGCCCAGGCCGCGGCATCGAAGTATTGAGTTTGGAATTGCGAATTCGAGACAATTCCCAAAACTGGGACTGCTCTATAGCCCAGGAAAAAGTTGCATTTCATGAAACATTCGCGGAGTTTTGACGTCTGTATCTATGAGGGGAACGTTAAGCTGGTTGTAGAAATTAAGCGAGACGAACATGAGCACCATTACGAAACGACCGCCGCTGGTTGAAGACCTACGCAATCACTCACAAGAGCAACTCGCTGAGTTGCGCCTGCTGCTTTGCCGTAACGCGACTTCGCGGCCCGATCCGCGCAGGCCGGGATTTTTTGAGGTGGAAGGGCCGGAGAGCGTTTATTACGTGTTTAAGTATCCTACCGGGACCAAGATCCTGCTGGTAGCCGTGTGGGAACGAGACCGGGTGGCCGAATTGGCTTCGCTGGCCTGTACCGCTGCAGCGTAGACCGCCGTTCGGTCTGGTCAGCGCCGTGGAATGCTTTCCTTGTTAGTCCTTATCGAGCTTTAAGGCTGCCGAATTGATGCAGTAGCGCTCGCCCGTAGGCTTGGGGCCGTCGTCGAAGACGTGTCCCAGGTGGGCCTCGCAACGGCTGCACTTTACCTCTGTGCGACGCATGCCGTGGGTCGTATCGCTTTCTTTTTCAACGGCTTGCGCGTCTTTGGGGGCATAAAAGCTGGGCCAACCCGATCCGGAGGCGAACTTTGTTTCAGAACGAAACAAAGGTTGGCCGCAGCAGACGCACTGGTACGTGCCAGGCGTCTTGGTGGATTCGTACTCGCCGGTGAAAGGGGGCTCGGTGCCCTTCTCACGGGTCACATAGTATTGATTCTGCGTGAGTTGTTTCTTCCAGTCCTTGTCGTCCTTCTGGATCTTGTCTGCCATGGTGGCTCCTCGATTGGCTTCCACTGTGGTGCATGCCGTGCTCTATATGATTCCTAGCAGGGTAGCTGAGTTTCAGCTTTTGTTCGCCTGCGAAGTTATGTCCCAAGAGACTACCACCACGAATGCAGCCATCGCGACTCCCGAAGAGAGCTATGCCCAAAAGCGGCGCAGCCGCCGCGTGAAGATGTCGCGTCCGGTGCGGGTGCGGCCGTCGGAACCGCGTGATGATCATTTTGAAGACCTCATTACCAGCATAAATGCATCAAAAGAAGGCGTTTACTTCCATTCCCGGCGCAAAGGGTATTACAAGGGGATGCGCGTATTCGTAACGTTTCCGTATACTTCGGCGCATGATCCGATGAATTGCGAATACGTAGCCGAAGTTGTGCGGGTTGAGGATTTGCCGAATGGTAAGTTCGGCGTAGCCGTGGATTTGAAGATGTCCATGAATTACAGCAAGAAGTAACCCTACTTAGACCTTCCCATCAGAAAATTCATCAACGCGAACGGTGAGTGGGTGGTCGCGCCGACCGGCCATGAGAGGAATGTTAGAAACTCATGGAGCGGGACTCTGCCGTATCCAGACATCCGCCAGAATGAATTTAGCGTCTCTATCAGGTAGAATGTCGTTTTTATTTGGGAGTGCCTTATGGAAACGTTGCCTGGAAATGATGCCCGCGCCGGCGGGGTGGACCTAAATTCGTTGCGCGAATTCGCGGAGCGCTACGCCGCTGCTTGGTGCAGTCAGGATGCGGCGAGCGTCGCTGCTTATTTCTCGCCGCGCGGCTCGCTCTGTGCGAATGGGAACGCTCCAGCCGTGGGACGAAGCGCGATTGAAGTGTTTGTGCAGCAATTCATGACCGCGTTCCCCGATTTGCGGATCGTTCTCGACGACATCTTGATCGTAGGCGATGGTTCAGAATTTCATTGGACGCTGACGGGCATCTACTCCGGGCCGGGTGGGACTGGGCAGCACGTGTGTATCAAGGGCTTTGAAGAGTGGCAAATGGGCGAGGACGCGCTGATAGCGGAGTCGCGCGGACACTTCGACAAGGCGGACTTCCAGCGACAAATGGCCAAGAGTGCGACGGCCTAGGGCGGACATTCGATCGAGGACTCGCCGAATTCTTGCACGGAGTGCCGGGAAGTTGTTTGACAGCCCGGCGGAATTCGTTTAACTTCGAAATTCGATGATTTCTACTTCCACATCTCACGCGCACCGCCACCACCATCACGGCCATACGCCGCGCGTGCTAAGGTGTGCATAGCGATTCGCTAACAACACACTCTTCTTCAGCCCGCTGGCCTTTACCGAGCCCAGCGGGTTTTTTGTTTTTGGGGACAAAGTTGGAAGACCGTGGCATTTGAGAACCAAGGAGCTGCTCGTGAATATCGATTTTAAGAAGGTCGGTGGCTTGGTGCCCGCGATCATTCAGGATCACCGCGACGGCCAAGTGCTGATGCTGGGGTTCATGAACGAGGTCTCATTGGCGCAGACCCGTGATTCGGGTGAAGTGGTTTTCTTTAGCCGCTCGCGCGATAAACTGTGGAAGAAGGGTGAGTCCAGCGGGCACGTTCTGAAGGTGCGGGAACTGTTGGTGGATTGCGACGCCGACGCGATCTTGGTGAAGGTTGAGCCGGTAGGTCCGGGAGTTTGCCACGAAGGGTATCGTTCGTGTTTCTTCCGGTCGGTTGCGGCGAATGGAGAGCTGGTGGCGAATTCGGAACGAACTTTTGACCCCCAACAAGTTTACAATCATGGAAATTCCCAATGAGCGCAGCTCCCGTTCCGAACAAACTTAAGCTCGGCATTCCCAAGGGCAGCCTGCAAGACGCCACCATTGATCTCTTTGCGCGCGCGGGTTGGAAGATTTCACTTGGTTCGCGAAGCTATGTGCCCAGCATCGACGACGTGGAGATTGAGTGTCTTTTGGTGCGCGCACAGGAAATGGCGCGCTATGTGGAGTCCGGCGCACTGGACGCGGGAATTACCGGCCACGATTGGGTGGTGGAGACTGGAGCGGATGTCGCCGAGTTGGCGGAATTCGTTTACGCCAAACAACGATTGTCGCGTGTGCGGTGGGTTTTGGCGGTTCCGGAAGATTCCTCGATGCGGGAACCGCGGGATCTGGAAGGCAAAGTGATCGCCACGGAAGTGGTGCACATCGCGGAAAATTATCTGGCGCGGCACGGCGTCAAAGCGCGGGTGGAATTTTCCTGGGGAGCGACGGAGGTGAAGGTTCCGCAGCTGGCCGACGCGATTGTGGAGGTGACGGAGACGGGATCTTCGCTGCGCGCGAATCGTTTAAGGATTGTGGATACCGTGCTGGAATCCGCGACGGTGTTCATCATGAATCGCGCCGCCACCGCGGACCCCTGGAAGAAAGAGAAAGCGGACAATCTTATCTTGATGCTGAACGGGGCGATGGCCGCGGCCAGCAAAGTGGGTTTGCTGCTCAACGTACACCGCGGCAATCTAGCGGCAGTGCTGGCGGTGCTGCCAGCTTTGAAAAATCCGACGATTTCCACGTTGAGCGATCCCGATTGGGTTGCGGTGAATACGATTATTGAGGAATCGGTGGTGCGGCAAATCTTGCCGAAATTAAAGGCCGCGAAGGCCCAGGGAATTGTCGAATATCCGCTGAATAAAATTGTGCTCTAATGCGCATCCTCAAACTCACGCCAGCCGTCGAAAAAAAGCTCCTCCGCGACCGCCGTGAACGCGACCGCGAAGCCGAGCGGGTCGCCGTGGAGATCGTTGCCGACGTGCGCAAACGTGGCGACACCGCGCTGATCGACTACGCTAAAAAATTCGACAACCGCAACCTGCGCCGCGAGGGAATTTGGATCAGCTCCAAAGAAATTCGAACCGCGCGCAGGAAGGTCAGCGCTGATTTTATAAAAGCTATCAGCCAAGCTTCCCGCAACATTCGCTGCATCGCCGAAAAACAATTGCCCCGGCCTTGGACTCTTGAGGTCGAACCGGGGGTAAAAATTAGCCAGCGCGTCTCAGCCATCGAATCGATCGGCTGTTACATTCCCGGTGGCCATTTTGCCCTGGTCTCCACTCTGTTGATGACCGCGATTCCCGCGCAAGTCGCCGGCGTTCCGTGTATCCAGGTCGTTTGCCCGCACCCCAGCGATATGTTGTTGGCCGCGGCCGATTTTCTGGGCATCCGCAGGATTGCGCGGATTGGCGGCGCGCAAGCCATAGCGGCCCTGGCCTACGGCACAAAATCGATTCCCGCCGTCGAGAAAATCTGCGGCCCGGGCAATAGTTTCGTAACCGCCGCAAAGCAACTGGTTTCGGCTGACTGCAGCATCGATCTTCCCGCCGGCCCGACCGAGGCGATCGTCCTCGCTGCTAGCGGCAACGCTCGCTGGATCGCCGCCGATCTGCTGGCGCAAGCCGAACACGCTCGCGATGCCGGCTCGTTCTTCGTCACCACCTCCGTCGAGCTCGCTCGCGAGGTTCAACGAGAACTTCAGTCGCAACTCTCCGAGCTTCCGCTTTCGACTCATTTTGCAAAAATCTCTACACGCGTCGTTGGCAAGATTCTCATCGCTCCGTCGCTTTCCGGGGCCGTCGAATTCATAAACCGCTTTGCTCCCGAGCACCTCAGCCTTCCGGAAAACGGAGAATCACTGCTCAAACAGATTCGCTCCTTCGGGACAGTCTTCCTCGGACCTTGGGGGGCTCAGCCGCTCGGCGACTATGCCAGCGGCAGCAACCATGTCCTGCCAACGGGTGGCTGGGCGCGTAAACGCGGTGGACTATCCACGGCCGACTTTGTGAAATGCCTCAGCGTGCAAAACATTTCCAAGAATGGTTTCTTGCGCCTCGCAGATTCCGTAGAAGCCTTGGCAACCGCAGAAGGCCTATTCGCCCATCGCAACGCCGTGAGAATCCGCCGAGGGAGGATCCGCCGATGAAAACTCGCTTGCCGGTGCGCCAAGCCATCCTCGAGCGCCACACCTACGAAGCTCCGGGAGAGGGCCGTGAAGGTAAAATCCGCCTGGACTTCAACGAAAACACTTCCGGCTGCTCCGAAGCGGTGCGCCGCGCCATCTCCAAAATCCCCGCCAAGAAATTAGCGATGTATCCCGAGTATGCGGCGCCCACAAAACGCTTGGCCCGACTTCTCGGCGTTCGCCCGCAGGAATTGCTACTCGCCAATGGCGGCGACGACGCCCTGAGAGTTTTTTTCGACACTTTCGTCGAACCCGCGAGTACGGTGCTTATCTGCGAGCCTACGTTTCCCATGTATCGGTACTATGCGGAAATTGCGGGCGCAAAAATCGCCACCCTGCGCTACGACACCAGTATGAAATTTCCGCTGCTCGAAGCATTGGCCGCCGTCCGAAAGAAACCGCGAGTGCTGTTCCTGGCCAATCCCAACAATCCCACCGGCACGCTGATTCCGCAGAAAGAACTCCGCGCCATTCTGCAAGCCGGCACTGACACTGCGGTGGTGATCGACGAAGCCTACGCCGAATTTTCCGGCGTCACGGTGCTGCCGTGGATTCGCACCTTCCGCAATCTCTTCGTCGTCCGCACTTTTTCGAAAGCCGCCGGCCTGGCCGCTCTCCGTTTGGGCGCGGTCATGGCCCATCCCGATTCCCTGGCGTTTCTGCGCCGGGCTATGCCGCCGTTTCCGGTGAATTTGCTGGCATTGGTGGCTGCGGAAGCCGCGCTTAGGGAGCGTTCGGCGATTAAGAAATATGTTCGCGAGACGGTGCGGCTCCGAGCGGAGTTTGGCAAACAGTTATCGCGTCTGGGTGTGACGGTTTTTCCCAGCGCTGGCAACTTTCTTCTGGCTGATTTCGGTGTGCAGGGGCCCGCACTCTTTGCCGCGCTTGCTCGCGACGGCATCCTGGTGCGCGAGCGAACCAAAGACATTGGAGCTGGATTTGTTCGTATCAGCATCGGAACCAAAGCGGAGATGCAGCGTTTACTGCAGGCTGCGCAGCGCTTCGCCGCAAAAACGGACGGCAGATTTATCTGAGACTCAGAGAGAGACAATGCCGAGAACAGCCAACATCCACCGCAAGACCAGTGAGACCGCCATTCGGCTGAAGCTAAATCTGGACGGCCGCGGGAAATCCAAGGTTTCCACCGGGATTCGCTTTTTCGACCACATGCTCGATCTGGTGGCGCGGCACGGCGCGTTCGACATGACAATCGACGCGCGGGGAGACCTGGATGTCGACCAGCACCACACCGTGGAAGACGTGGGAATTGCGCTCGGAGAAGCTGTGGCGACCGCGCTCGGAAATAAGAAGGGCATTTTGCGCGCTGGATATTTCCTGATGCCGATGGATGAAACGCTGGCGGCCGCCGCGGTCGATCTCAGCGGACGCCCGCACTGCGTGATCCACGCAAAAATAAATGCGCGGCGGGTTGGCGATTTTCAGTCCGAATTGCTGGAAGATTTCTTTCTGGGTTTCGCGCAAGCGGCTAAGGCCAATGTGCATTTGCGTTGTCTTTATGGGCGTTCATCGCATCATCAGGTCGAAGCGCTCTTCAAATGCTTCGCGCGGGCGCTGCGTTTTGCGGTTTCCCGCGATAAGCGGCTGCGCAACGTATTGCCCAGCACCAAGGGATTGCTGTGATCGCGCGGGTGGGCATCCAGCGGAGTTCTTCGTGAACGTGACGCTGCTCGATTATGGCGCGGGAAATGTGCCGTCGGTCCAGCGTGCGCTGCAGCGCTTAGGAGTGAATTCCGAACGGGCCTCGACCGCCGCGCAAATTGCAGCGGCGAAAGTTGTGATTCTTCCGGGTGTTGGCCATTACGGGGCGCTGATTCGCGCGCTGGACGAGCAATCTCTGCGGCAGCCGTTGCTCGAGAAGATAAATTCCGGCGCGCCTTTTCTAGGAATTTGTCTCGGCTTGCAAGCGCTTTTCACTTCGAGCGACGAAGCGCCGGAATTGAGCGGACTGCAGATTTTCTATGGCCGCATTGCCAGCCTTCCGCACACCGCGAAACTTCCGCACATGGGTTGGAATACGCTGCAATTGCAACGCGATTCGCAACTGCTGGAGGGTATCTCTGAGAGAGATTATTTTTATTTCGCGCACTCTTACGCCGCAACTCCGAAAGAGGCCGAGGAAAATTTTCCCGTGGTCGCCACCAGTCACCACGGACAGGAATTTACCGCCGTCATCGAACACCGTAACGTGTACGCGGTGCAGTTTCACCCGGAAAAAAGCGGCGCGCCCGGAGCGCGACTCCTCGCCAACTTCTTGAGGCTGGCCGCGTGAGCCTGGCGCACCGCATCATTCCCTGCCTGGACACTGACGGCTCGCGCGTGGTGAAGGGCGTAAATTTCGTCGGCCTGCGCGATGCCGGGGATCCCGCCGAGTTGGCGGCCCGTTACAATTCCCAGGGCGCCGACGAACTGGTGGTGCTGGATATCGCGGCAGCTCGCGACCGCCGGCCCACTTTTCTGGAAACGATTCGGCGCGTCGCGGCGGAGCTGGCGATCCCGCTGACCGCCGGCGGAGGCATTCGTTCCCTCGAGGATGCTCGCGCCGTGATCCGCGCCGGCGCCGACAAAGTCACCGTGAATACCGCAGCGGTGGAACGGCCAGAACTACTCTCCGAACTTTCTGCAGAATTTGGCGCGCAGGCGGTGGTGATCGCCATCGACGCAAAATTCCAGAAGGATCATTGGGACGTGATGGTGCGCGGCGGACGCGAATCGGCCGCAAGGAACGCGCTGGATTGGGCGAAAACCGCGGTGGAACGCGGCGCCGGCGAAATATTGGTGACTTCCGTGGATCGCGACGGTACGCAGAGCGGTTTTGATCTTCCGCTGACCTCCGCGATCGCCGCGGCTGTAAACGTTCCGGTCATCGCCTCCGGCGGGGCTAAACTCCCGCAACATTTTGCCGAAGTATTCGGGCAAGGCCACGCCGACGCTGCCTTGGCAGCGTCCATATTCCACGACAGCATCCAATCGATTCGCGAACTAAAACAATTCCTCGCCGCGCAGAACATCGAGGTGCGCTTTCCGTGCTAATACCGTGCATCGATCTGCAGGGTGGCCAGGCCGTGCAACTGGTGCACGGAAAGAAGCGCGAATTGGCTGTTCCGGACGTCTTCAAACAGCTCGAGGCTTTCAAGGACTACGAGTGGCTACATATTATCGATTTAGACGCCGCTACCGGTGAAGGCTCGAACCAAGAGCTGGCGCGGGAGCTGTGCAAGAAAGCGCGGCGATATTACAAAATGCGGGTGCGGGTTGGGGGCGGTATCCGCACCGTGGCCCATGCCCAGAAAATAGCGGCGTGGAAGCCGGAACAAATTATTGTGGGAAGCGCTGCGTTCAAGGACGGAGAAATCAACGCGCGATTCTTGCGTGCGCTCGTCAGCAAGATCGATCCGAAGCGCATTGTGGTCGCGCTGGACACTGCGCACTCCCGCATCGTGATAAACGGGTGGCGCAAGAAATTGCAACTCTCCGCGACAGAAGTGATGCCGCAACTCGAACGATACTGCTCGGCTTTTCTGTGTACGGATGTGGACCGCGAAGGAACCATGTCCGGCGCCAACCTCCCATGGTTTCGCGAATTACGGCGAGCCACAAAACACCCCATCATCGCCGCCGGTGGAATAAAAACGCAACGTGAGGTCGCGGCATTAGGTCGATTGGGCATGGACGCAGCTGTCGGAATGGCGATGTACAAAAATCGCCTGAAATAAAAATCGCATCGAAGGAATTGACGACTAGCGGATATACGCGTTGGCGATATATTCCTGCACCATCCGCTGCGTATTGAAGTAGGACCCGTTCACGGCAATCGCGTGCTGCATGATTTCGATAAATTTGCCACGATCATGATAGAAAGCCGGAAGCACGGCGGATTCCAGTTTGTGATAGAGAGATGCGGCTTCGCCGCGGTCATCCGTCGGCGTTTCGGGCGACGATCCACGATGTGTTTCACCAATCGCCCAGCCGGTAACTCCCTCGATGTGGCCTTCGACCCACCAGCCATCGACAATGCTCAAGCTCGGTACACCATTTAACGCTGCTTTCATGCCGCTGGTTCCCGAAGCTTCCAGCGGAAATTGCGGGGTATTCAGCCACAGATCCACGCCCGCGGTCATCTTCCCGCCGACATCCATGTTGTAGTTATCCAGGAAAACAGTGGGCACGGCCTTGCGCAAAGCTTTCTTGGCCTGAAAAATTCGCCGAATTAAGTCCTTGCCGCTGCCATCGTTCGGGTGGGCTTTCCCGGCGTAGATAATCTGAAATTTCCCCGCGTGTTTGGCGATCTGCCGCAGGCGATCCAGATCCGTCAGCAACAGGTCGGCGCGCTTATAAGCAGTGGCACGACGCGCAAATCCGATCGTGAACACCTCGGGATCCAACTTGATACCGGTTTTCTTGCGCACCAAATCAAATAGCTCGTGTTTGGCCAGTAAATGCGCCGTCCACACTTCTTCGGGCGGCACGCTGAGTACGTTGCGCAGACTGTAATTGTCCTCGCGCCAATCCGGGACGTACCGGTCGAACAAATGTTGGAAAGACGGTGAAGTCCAGGTACCCGCGTGCACGCCGTTGGTGATGGCCTCAATAGGCACGCCGGGGAACATTTGTCTCGAGGTCACGCCGTGCTGTTTAGCGACGCCGTTGACGTACATCGTGAGTCCCAACGCGAGCTGGGTCATATTCAGCGTGGCGCCACCTTTCGCGGCGGCCTGCAGATCCGAATATGGTTCCTGCACTTGCAGCACACGATTCATCAGCGCCGCGGAGCCCGAATCGGAAAGATCCAGAAAATCGGTCTGATTTGGAAATACCCGCGTCAGAAATTCCATCGGAAAGCGATCGTGACCCGCCGGAACGGGCGTGTGGGTGGTGAATACGCACATGCTGCGGACGTGCTCGATGTCTTCGCCGCGAATGCGCTTACGGCCCCGCTTGCGCGCTTCCTCCGCAAGCAACTCCAGCGACAGCAGTGCCGCGTGGCCTTCATTCATATGAAAGCGCTCGAGATTGTTATAGCCCAGTGCTCGCAGAATCCGCACTCCGCCGATGCCGAGCAAAACTTCCTGGCGCAAGCGGTAGTAAGAGTCGCCGCCGTACAAGCTACCAGTCAACGAGCGATCGACGTCCGCGTTGCCAGGTAAATCCGCGTCGAGGAAATAAATGGGAACGTGATACCCACGCACGCCTTTCGCTTCATAGCGCCAACAGCGCAATTCCACCGCGCGGCCTTCGATGGAAACCGTCGCGCGGGCCGCTTCTTCCTTAAGGAAGTCTTCAATGCGCCATTCCACCGGCTCTTCACTCTGGCTACCATCTTCCGCCAAGTGTTGCTCGAAAAATCCTTTGCGATACAAGAGCGAAACTGCCACCGTCGGAAGCCGCAAGTCGGCCATGGCTCGGATGGTATCTCCGGCTAGCACGCCCAAGCCGCCGCTGTAACTGGGCATGGCATTTTCCAGCGCAATTTCCATAGAGAAATACGCGATCTTGCGCTTCCCGGCCGTATTCTCAGTCGACATTTCGCTCGCGTCCCCGCCTCAAGTGGACCTCTTACGTCGAATTTTAGTGCGCCGCAAACCTAATATTCTCAGGTATGCCGCCCGGACAAGCAATAGCGCAGGCTGTAATCCATGCTTGGCGGTTAACTGGTTCCGGTCAGGGTGGGATGCGGAGATTTGGTTCGCAACGCGACAGAATTTTTCGAGTGCCTTAGATGCTCTATCGACGGGCTATTACGAGCCGGCGTACAACTGAAATGGCGCCCAGTAAAAGGGCTTGCTATAGACCGTGCCTGAATGCAAGAACGCCAGCTTAGCGTTGCGTAACGCGGTGGTGGGATCTTGACCCTGCGTCAGTCCACCGTAGAGCGAGTCCATCAGTTGCGGCGTAGAGCGGTCGTTCACTTCCCACAATGCGCCAATCACGTTGTGTGCTCCGGCGCGCAGAAATGCCCAGGAAAGTCCCACCAGGCCTTCGCCGGAGTACGCGCGGATGCCCGCGCCATTGCACGCCGAAATTGTTACGAGGTTAGCGTTCAAGTGGTGTGTAACGATATCGCGCGCATATAATTTGAAAATGTTGTCCGCGCCTTGGGGGCTGAGGATCACTGCGGAGTCCAACGGGTGGGTAAGGCTTGCGGTTCCATGCGTGACAAAGTGCAAATAGCTGAAGCGCTCGGGATGACTCGCCAGGTAGGCTGCGGGGGTGGCCTGCTTCCCTTCCATGACTTGGCGATCAGCCGGGGCGAAGTAATGTTCTACGCGTTGTATTTCCGCGCCGGCCTGGGGCAGCTTGGGAAATTCGGTGCTGGCTTGTTCAGGGTCCCCGATCAGCAACAGCCCCTTGGTGCCCGGTGCGTGGTGTCCCGCAGAGGCCTCGAGCAAGGTGAGCGACGACGCCGTGGTGATCGAAACATCCTCAATCCAGTAGTGTGGCTGCGCCCCGGGAACGATCAGCGTTTCGAAGTTCAGCCCATTTAAATTTCCATCTGGCAGAATGGTGACCCGACCATTCTTGGTGATCAGGTTTTTGGCTGGCTCGAGCAATGCGGCGTAAAGTTTTTCCCCATCTGAACTCACCGGGTCGAGTGCATCGCCAGACGAAACCAGCACTTGGCGATAATTTTTCAACTCTTCCTCAATCTCTCGCGTCCCCGCGAGCAGGAAGTAGGAAAACTTATCAGGGCTGATTACCCACAAATGCGAACGTTGGTGTCCCATCCAATAGCACAACAGCGTGCTGTTCAGCCGCCTGGACAAGCCGCGGAGGCTCGTCGGGCTGAAGGAAAGCGCCTGCCTTTTATTAGTTGCCCCCAACCCTTCCGCAAGTGTTCGCGCTCTGCTTGTCTCCGCAATTTGCAGCGCATCCGAGAAGCGCCCTTGCGAAATTAGAAAGTCGATGTATTCTCCATAAAATGAAATGGCGCCGGACAGAAAGCTAAGTCGTGACTCTTCACGCTGCACTTCCTCCCGAGCTTCGTCAACGGTTCGCAGGCACCTTCGGAATTCACGCTCCGCTTCCGCGATACGTCGCTCTTTCGCGTATACACTCGCCAGGCGAGCTTGCGATTCCCACTGGGCCGAATGTCTCGCTTTTGGGTCTTGGGCAATTTTTTGAAACCGTTGTTCGGCTTCCGGCAATCGGCCCCGCAACTCTGCGATGTAGCCGGCATTCAGTTCCGTGGTAACGACTTCACCGTGATCAAACTCTCCAGACTCGCTTCTCAGCGCCTCAAGATTGTGTTGCTCGGCTATCTCGAGCCTATCGGTCCGAAACGCTATTTCTGTAAGAACATTTAACGATTGGACCGTAGACAGCGGATCCCGGAGTTCGTAAGAAAGCGCCAGGGCCTGGTTAGCGGACGTCTCCGCTTTTGGATAATCAGGAACCTCGGCGTAGACATATGCCAATCCCGAGAGCCATTGGTTGCGTTCCGCTTTTTGGCCGGCGTGCAGGGCCGCTTGTTCCGCTCGGCGATAATAGTCGCCAGCGTTCTGGTAGTCTCCCAACGCCGCGTAACTCGAGGCAATATTTCCAAGCGTAGTAGAAAGGGCGGAATTTTCCCCCGTCGCCTCCGTCAACGTCAGAGCGGCTCGGTAGCGGTCTGCTGCTTCGTCGTAATGCTCCATTCCGTTGCTGACCCAGCCGAGACTGCCGAGAAGTTGCGGCTCAGAGCCTTTCAAATCAGAGTCCTTAGCAATTTGCAAAGCTTTCCGAAACGCTTTCTCTGCCTGAGCGTATCTTTTACGTTCCATCTCCACGTTCCCGCGCACCTGCAGCACCTGAATGACGATTTTGGGAGGTGAGTTGGCACCCAGTCGCTCGGCCTCGGCGATGTCTACTTCCGCCGCCCCCAAACGTTGCGCAGATTGCTCGGCACTTGCGAGATTCATCTTGCGCAGGACCGCGATTTCACCGGTGGAAAGTTGCGGGGGCAACGGCTGCTTTAGGCGGTCGATTGCATCTTGAAATTGTCCGCGAAAAACCTGTGCGTTGGCGGCTAATATCCGAAACTGCCAATTCCAGTACACATCATGCTGGTACTCACGAGCTGCCTCATCCGCCTCTTGCAAGGCCGCATCAAACTCACCCCGTCCAATCTTTAACGAGATTTCCTTGTCGATGCTTTTCGGAGTTAGAGGTTCGGGAGCCGTTTTTAGTTCTTCAGGAACCTGCGGCGCCAGCGCCACTTGGGGCTTCGGGGACGAACATCCGGCCAATAGAATCGCACATACAAAAAAAGCCTTTATTCGCCGTCGGGCGGTGGCGGCACGGGCGGATACGGGCGGCCATTCACTCCTCCTTGCGCTACGACTCCTGAGCCACCAACTGGCGATCCCAGTTCCAGGCGAATCATCGTCAGCGTTCTGCGGTGTGCTTCCAACAAAACTTCCGCCAGGAATACTCTGCCGACATGCGGAATCTGGAACATGTGCCCGACCGAGGTCACGCCAGGCGCTTCCGCATTCATGTCTTGCGCGAGCGAGCACAGAATCACCCCGGAGCTTTTCTTCAGGTCTACTTTACTGCCATTTTGGAAAGGATCTTCGGCCATTTTCCGGAACTTAGAATCTTTCTTCAACTCTGCTCGCGCATCCTTGAAAGTCGGCAATTCGGAAATTAGCCTGGAATTAAGATCCACTTTCACGGGACAGCCGGCGATACGCAAGTTGTCAAATCTGCTGCCCGAAAAAGAAAAATGCGAATAATAATGAGGCGTCGTCCAGAAAGCGGAAACGCGGCACACCACGCGGTCCGCCGTGATGACGTCGAGAATGTTAAGCCCTTCCACCGTGGTCGTCGCCAGCGTCGTATGGAACACCTTCTGATTATCTTTTTGTTCGCTGCCCGAAACATGGGAGTACGCCGCCTTCACGTGGATAAATTCCTTTACGCGAAAATTTTCTACGCGGGAACTCCCGTGTCCGCCGATGGTCGGCAGGGCCACCGGCGCCTGCACTTCGATGTCATGTTGAATTGGCCTGGTGAGATTGCCGCTTAGCGCGTGGGCGCAGGCGTTGTAGTGAAATACCCGCTTAACATCACTCATCGGGGGGACTCCTTAGGGGTTGATGTGACGGCAAACAAATTCGGTTTCAGAACTTTTGATTTGGGAATTTACTGTTAATTTTTTAAGGCGACTCTTCTAACGCGAATTCAGTTTTCGAATTTAACTTCGAAGCCCAGGTCCGCGAGGCGCTCTTCCTTGCGGATTTGCGCGCTTTCGTTGGTGTCTCCAGCGATGACGACATAGTATGTTCCCGGGTGAATCATACCCCCCGGTACCAAAAGCTCAACAGTTTTGTTGGCCCGTTTTACGTCTACGTTTATTTGGCGCAGCACCCGACCGGAAGCATCCTGCAACTGGCACGAGTACTGACTGACTCCGCTCATCGGCGGGATGTCAAATTTCAGGGAAAAACTCTCGCCCGGGCGAACCGGAATGTCTAACGCCGAGCCGCCCCGCGTGTTGGCTTGCGCCAAGGGAAAAGACCTCAGCAGCTGCACGGAATCCGCGGACCCCGACTTCTTCAGGTTGGGAATCGTCGAAAGATTCTGATAGCCGACTATCAGTAATAACGCTGCAAACGCCGGCACCGCGATCACCGGGCGCAGCCAACGGGTCCAGAAGCTCTCCGGCTTGCTGAAATTATTCTCAATCTGCCGCTGACCCAGGTCCGCGTAGACTTCTTTACCGCCGTCCGCAAAACCGGCCAAGGCCCGAATGTCCGCAGCGCAGTCCGCGCAGTCAAAGAAATGGTCCTCGTAGGCGTCGCGCACCTCATCCGGAAGCTCCCGGAGTGCGTACTTCTCTGCAGCGCCTAGCTCTATAGCTTCCTTATGGTTCATTTGTTGTCACCAAAGGGTAGTGCAGCTGAGTTCCCTTTCGTTACAAAAAAGTGCGTCAAACCGTTTGTTTTCCCCAAATTGCAGCTCACCTCGCCCTATTTGCCCTTATATTCCTTGCGAAACCGCTCCTTAGCCCGGTGGTGCAGCACCCTTAAATATTCCCGATCCACCCCCAGCTCGCGGCAAATCTCGTCTTTGTCCTTGTCCAGGAAGTAGAGAGCCCGAAGCACCTGACGGTCTTTTTTGTCCATCTTTTCCAAAATACTGCGAACCAGCTCTTTGGTTTCCTTCTTCTCCAGGGTGGTCAGGGCGCTAGGAACCTTGTCTGGAAGCTCAAGATGGGCGTCCTCGATCGGATCGTTACGTTGCCCTTCGCGGCCCTTTTCCCGTAAAGCATTCTTACAAATAGAGTTAACGAAAGATCCGAAACAGTCAGGCTCCCGCACGGCCCCATTTCGCAGCTTTTCAAACACCCTGCGAAAAGTGTCCTGAATTACGTCGTCAGCCAAATCGGGCGCGACCCGCCGCGCCCGGAGTTGCATGCGCAAGAGTGGCTCAAAGTAGGCGCAGAAATGCGCCACCGTCGCTGGCTCCCCCGCACACAACCGGTCCAGATACTCCCGGGTAAATTGGAAAAACTCCACTTTGGGCCTCGAAGCCTGTGACGGAGTATATCCGCGCGGTGCCAAATTGGGCAATGAATCGCGCGGACATAGCAACCTGTACGAAAAGGTAGGCCCGTTTTGAAACGAATCGCCCGCCTGCCGCACTACCCACCGTAGCCAGCGACCCCTGGTCGATGGATTCTACCCGCGGGAAGCGTTCCCCGTTCCCGCGTGCCCCAAAAGGGCGCGTCTTAGCAACCCTGAACTGATCTCGGTCCGAACCCCGAGGTCAACCCCGCGATCTCGAAGCCGCTGGGTTAAAAAGCTGGGCGCGCCCCCCCCTTTTTCGGCAGCTGGATTCAGCGGCTGGATTCAGGGCTGGATCGGGGGAGTTGGGAAGTTCGTATCGGAGGATTCTTGGCGACCCACTCGGCAAATGCAAGTTGGATAGCAGGTCAGACCGCGACAACGAGCGACAGCGGCTACAAGCAGCACCTCGTTGCAGCGAGTAAGGCGGAATCACGAGTTATCCCGAGTGCAGCGTCCTCTTGCACTACCACGATTAGTGTGGAATTCGTGGCCAAGCCGAATGAGTCCCACAGCATACATGGGCTTCTGCCTGCGGCTATCTCCAGCACTCTTCAGGGTGTGGCCGGCTTCGCCGGATGCGCGGTGATGGTTTCAAACCGGGAAGAGCGGCTGGTGACAGTACTGACCTTCTGGGAGGGCGATTTAAACTCCCGGACCGCGGCCACGAATTCCGGATGGGTTTGCAAGTTGATGGAACGGTATGTAGATCATCGCTTACGCATACAGACTATGCGTACCCACCTGGCGATGGCCGCGCCTAAAACGCATGACTCTGCGCGGAACGAACAACACCTTCACGTGGCGTAGCGATTGGCGATCGAAGCCCGCGGCGCGCGAAGCGGGATTGGATTAACGATTATTTTTGGGACCCGGGAGCACCATCCACATGGCCGTAGAACTATCCAATCATCAAGGTGCCGGGGTTGCAGAGACTTGTGCTCTCCCAGACTGTCAAAGAGCTGCCGTCGCACTTCTCGAAGGGCGATCGCTGTGTCTGGATCATTTCTTCTCACGCTGTTACACGGCTCTCGCAGACTTCGATCAATACCGCGACAATGCGCGCGTGGACCGCGAACAGAATCGCTCGCGACTTCGAGATTTTCTGGAAGAGTGTTCGGCGCAGGCGCTGAATATTTCTCTCCGGGTGCAAAATATGAGCAATCTACAACGCGCACGGCTCTTGGACGTGTTGTTGTGGGCCGGCGAATTGTCGGAATTTGTAAGTCTGTCGAGAAGTAAGAGTTTCCCGGCCGCTCGCACTGCGCAACCTCGGAGAAACCTCACACATTAATTTTGAATTCCTCGGCTCCGCGCCCACAAGCGCGTTTGCGGAGCTACATCCGATTATCAGGGATTAGTAAATTCAAATTGGTCCCGGTTATCTTTTTGGGAATCCTGCCGCACCTTTCCTTGGTCGTCCTCCGAATAACACATTGCAATCACAGAGTTTAGCGTCCCGCGCCGACTGCGCCGGTGGCCAGACGATTGCTCTCCGGCCTGTAGTGCCAAGCCGTCAGCTCGAAAATTATCTGGAGTGGGTATGATCGAATGTAAAGGCGTGCGCGTTTGAAAACGCCCTTCCTGCTGTTTAGTTTCCCCGTCCTCACGCCGGAACGCATATCGCCTGCCGAACGCATCGAACGGCACGGTTCGCTGCAAATTGTCGCTCCGGAGCCGCGACCACCCGGCATTGCGCCCTCGCTCCGGCAATCCCGCCTGGCATTTCACATTGCGGTAGCCTCCGGGATCGCGGTACGCCTCGCGTTCGTGGCGATGGCCGATCGGAACGCCCTGACGTTTCATAGTGGCGGAAGCGATGCGCCGTCATACATTTTGCTAGCCCAGAATCTGCTCGCTCATCTGGGATTCAGTTACGCCGGATTGCCCTCAGCAGTACGGCCGCCAGGATTTCCATTATTGGTTGCGGCGGCCATGGCGATTTTCGGCCACAACTACATCCTCGCAATCCGCGGATTGCAGTTCCTGCTGGGGCTGTTGACCGTCGGAATTTGCGCATCCACAGCGCGGAGACTGTTTGGCGACCGGGCGGCTCGCGCGAGTTTGCTGGTCGGATTATTTATGCCCACGCTAATTTTTTCGACGGCCCAGTTGCTCACTGAGTGCTGCGCGGCCCTACTCACAACAGTTTTTCTAGCCAGTTTGGTCAAGCAGTACGAACGCAGAGACGTACAGTCCGCGTGGGGCATGGGCTGGACGGCGGGCGCGGAATCCATGATCCGGTTTAATGCCGCAGCCTTGCCGATGTTCGCCGCTTTCGCGATTCTCGATAGCGGCGATCGCCAGTCTCTGGGTAAACGCCTGGCCATCGCCTTGGGTGTGCCGCTATTGATTGTGATGCCTTGGCTGATTCGCAATGAGCTCGCGTTTCGCGGTCAGGTCTTGTACTCCACGCAGTCTGGCCCCAACGCCGTGCAAGGGGTCTTGACCACGGAAGGCCGCACGCAACCGGGTGATTCAGAAAAGCTTCGACAAAACCTGGGATGGGAACTGCATCAGATCGAAACCAATGATCGCTCACGCCTGGCCTTGCCTTCTGAAGCGATCCTGGATCGCCGCGCCCTGGCTTTGGTGCCGGCCTTATGGGCACGCGAAGGGTGGCGTACCCTGCCGCTTTTGACGAAAAAGCTTGCCGACTTTTGGCTGAGTATCGACCAGCTCACGGGAACTGGCTCTTTGCCCCTTAGCGATCGGATTCTGCGGTTTTGTGGCGTGTTGAGCTACTGCCTGGCGCTACTGTTGGCGATATTCGGCTGGTGGGTCTTGCGGAAGCGCAATCCGCGGGTGGCACTGGTGCTGCAGGTGTACGCTGCCGGCTTTACTCTGCTGCACCTGCCGCTGGTGATGAACACCAGATTGCGCATTCCGCTGCTCGAACCCTTGATCGTGATGTTGGCAGGTGCCGGGTGGTGGAGGCTGGCAGCCCGCTGGCCGCAACCTTGCGCGAAGCTATCTAGCGAAACCCGCTTCACCCTAACGAGCACTTAAAGGTCTCTACTAACGTTCTTCGTGGACTTCCAGGCGCTGATTTACGGTAATCACTGGATTACGGATCTTCGAGCCGAGCGGTTCGCGCGGTGGTGTGGCGGTGACCAAGAATTCCAAATCCGTGCAGCGGATCGCGTACGTGTATCCGTGCCGTTCGGTCAACGATTTTACCAGCGTCTTGGACTGAATCAGTTCCTCCAAGTCCAGGCACACGCTGTTGACCACGATATATTCCTTCTCGGCGGCGGCGATCTCGGTGACGTCCTCGCGTACGCGCTCGATGACCAGCGCTTGCATTACGGTGGTGCCATATTTGTCGATCTTAGCTTCTTGCGTGTATTTATAAGCGGCGAAAAAGAAGATGACACCCGCGACGCTGGCGTACAGGTAGTAACGCATAAGGAGATTTTCCGGGTTTAAAGCCGCGAGTAAAGTACCGATGTGAGCAGAGGTGCCACGGCGGTTAACTGTTCGCACGGTACAAGGGAGGACAGGATCGATTTCGACGCCAAGTCGCAGCCCACCGGCGGCGGTTGGATCCCGATAACCGGCGCGGACGCAACAAACGGGACGAGCCAGCCGCATAACTTAAGGCTGATTTCCTTCGTCCCGTCCGGCAGCACATTAACGGCCGGCGTAAAATTGCAGATTCGCCTTCAATTCAACTTCAGGATTTTTCCGGCGCGGGCGGCGCAGGCGTCGGCGGGACCGGCTTGTAGACAGTCGTCGGTCGTGGCGGTTGTCCAGACGGCTTCACCACCGCCTTCTTCGGCTTCTTCTTCTCTCTCCCTCGTGCGTCGCGATTGCCCATAAAATTTTCCTCTCCTTAGTTTAACTGCTCATTCTTCTGGCGATGCGCCAGTTTACCCGTTGTCTGGCATCGGAATCCAATCTTTCAAGATGGGCCCAGGAGACCTGCGGTTGCATCCAGCTTCCGGGGTGGCGGATCTTCCGTGAAATTGGCTCAAAAGCGCTTCGGGAAGAGGCGCAACGCGTAGATACCGCACCTGCTGGTGCATCCAACCCTAGACGGGCGGCATCTCCTATGCACAGCAAGAAACACTTCCCATGGTCACGACGCGACTCTCTCCGAATCACACGCAACTCCGCGCTGCGCGAGGGTAAGAATCTCATGCCTTCAACTACTGACGTTTTCATCGTGGGTGGCGGGCCCGCCGGACTAGCGGCCGCGATTGCCGCCCGAAAAAAGGGCTTTCGTGTAATGGTCGCCGATGGCGGGAAACCTCCCCTCGACAAGGCTTGTGGCGAAGGCTTGATGCCGGACACGCTGGCTGCACTCTCGGAATTAGGCGTGAACATCGGTCGCGGCGAAGGCTTTCCGATTCGCGGTGTGAGATTTATGAATGGCGCACAAACCGTCGACGCGACTTTTCCCGGTAGCGCGGGCGTCGGCATGCGCCGCCCCACCTTGCATCAGAAGATGATCGACTACGCGAGCGAAATGGGAGTGACTTTGCTGTGGCAAACACCGGTAGTGAGCCTAGCGGATGGGGCCGCTATTCTCGCTGACGGCAGAAAAATTACCGCGCGGTGGATCGTCGGGGCAGATGGAGCCGGTTCTCGGGTCCGTCGATGGAGTGGGCTGGAAAACTTTACGCAATGGGACAGCAGGTTCGCCTACCGGCGCCACTATCGCGTTACTCCGTGGACGGACTGTTCGGAAGTCTATTGGGGGGAACACGCGCAGGCCTACGTGACTCAGGTTGCCGCGGACGAGATTTGCCTCGCGGTGGTCACCCGCAACGCCCACCAACGGATTGATTTGGTGCTGCAGGAATTTCCAGCACTGCTCGAGAAATTGGGCAACGCCGAACCAACCTCACTGGAGCGCGGGGCCGTTACATCGATGCACAGGCTGAAGCACGTGACCCGCGGCAACGTCGCGCTGGTCGGCGACGCGTCGGGCAGGGTGGATGTCATTACCGGTGAAGGACTGTGCCTTAGCTTCCGTCAAGCAACGACGCTGGCGAATGCTTTGGCATCCGGAGACATTTCGCTGTACCAAGAAGAGCATCGACGTTTGGCGCGGCGCCCCGCGTTTATGGCGAAGATTATGCTGCTGTTGGATGGTCGACCGACGGTGCGCGAACGCGTGATGCGAGCTTTCGTTAGGGATCCGAGCTTGTTCAAACGATTGCTGGCCGTGCACGTGGGAGAAACTTCGGTGACGCATATTGCTGGGACTGGCGCACTATTCTGGTTGAGAGTTCTTACGGTGTGAGGAACAACCAAATGAACACCACTGCGGGAGGGCGCGCGCTGCTCCGTTATGCTGTTATCGGCGTCGTTATCGCTGCCTTTACTGTGACGGCCACGCCGCTTCCGCATGGAGTGCCGCAAAAATCTGCGCCCGCAACTGCCCAGGCTACACCTCAGGCCAATTCGCCAGCGGCACAAGAATATTTGTTGATGTTGGATCCCGCGCAAAGCTCGATTCACTATTCCCTGGATACCACGCTGCACACCGTACACGGCACGTTCAACCTGAAGCGCGGCACCATCACTTTCAACGCGAACGGCGGCAAGGCCAGCGGCGAAATCGTGGCGGCCGCCACGAGCGGCGACAGCGGAAACGAATCGCGCGACAAAAAAATGCATACGGAAATTCTGGAAAGTCAGAAATACCAGGATGTAGTGTTCCGCCCCGACCGGCTCGACGGAAAAGTATCCCCCAATGGGCCAGCCAGCGTACAGCTGCACGGCACATTCTTGCTACACGGCGCGGAACACGAACTGACCGTGCCGGTTCAAGAAGAAATCAACGGAGGCCACTGGAAAGGGACCGCCAAATTCACCGTTCCCTATATTCAGTGGGGGCTGAAGAATCCCAGCACGTTCTTGCTCAAGGCGAATCCGGCGGTGGACATTGAAGTGGAATTAAGCGGCAGTGTGCAGCCAGCGAAATAAACGTCTCAGTGCGAATCCACAATTACCCAACGGGCGCCATCACGCTGCAGGGAAAACTTCACTTTTCTTGAAGGATAGTCCCGGTAACCGGAAGTGACGGTGCAGGTAGTCTGCGCGCTGGCCCCGTTATTTTTGATTTTGATGCTCGGCGCGGAACAGTCACTCAGGCTAACTGCCGCGCTGGGCTGCGCCACCAGCGTATCGTTAAATTTCTTTTCCTGCTTGGACGTTAGCCGCCACACCTCTCGTATCTGGTTCAAATTCCCCTGACTGAACGCATCCGCAAACTGCTTGAGAACTTTCGTAATTTCCGCAGCATCGTCCCCGGGTTTCGCCGCGGTTGTTTCCGTCGCCACCGGGTGCGGCGCGAGCGCCCGTAGATCGGCGGAAATTGCGTCGGCCTCCTGCCGGGCATCCTGCTTTTCGTAAAAGCCGTTGTTTTGCAGTTGCTGGACTGCGTAGAAGAGGCTCTGCAATTCCGCCTGGTTGTGCTTGTCAACGCTCTCGTATCGCGCTTGTAACTCATGAAATTTCTTTTCTTCGGAGTCTTTGATCAACTGATAGACCGGCTCAGCCTTGCCGCCCAATTGGGCAATGCGATTTGCCTTGTCGTCTGCGGCGCTATATAAACCGCCCTGAACCAGCGTTTGCGCCTGCGTGGTAAGTTGCAGAATCGTGCCGTTGTTAACCGCCGCGCTGCCGGTGGCAGCCGTTGGCAAACCAGTCGGACTATAAACTTCCTGAAGTTTCGCCAACAGCTTGCGCGCCTCGCCGGTCGCTTGCGTGTCGCCATCGCTATTCCCCGCAGCTTGTTGCGCATCATTTTGCGCCGCCGCGTAATCCTGCGTGCTGAATTCGTACTGCGCGCGTTTCAGCAGCTGGGCCTGAACAATTCGCTGCGTACTTTTTCGCGCATAGCTGGTGGCCTGCGCATGTTGTGGCCATTCGTCTCCACCCCGTTGCAAACCTTCCTCGAAGGCGATCTTTGCCCGGGAATAATCCCGCGCGTTAAACGCCGCGACGCCGGCCTGAAAGTTTTGCGCGGCGATTTCCGCATCGCTCAGTCCCGCAAGTTTCTTGTCGAGAGCCTCGATGGAATCTTTCGCCTCGGTTTCGTGCTCCCCTTGTAACGCAATAGTTTTTTGATAGTCGTCGCGCGCACGCGCCAGATCGTTCGCATCCTCCGCGCTCTTGCCGTCGGCCATCAAGCTGCTCTCTTGTTGCTGCAGTGCCGTTAGATCCTGAATTTTCTTCTGCGCTTCGCCGGCCAGCGCGCCACGCAGCGCCGCCAACTGCGTATATTTCTTGATGGCGTCGCCCAGGTGCCGGTCATAAGAAAGATTTTCCGCGTCAAACTTTAGCGCCAGCTCTTGCGTGGTAGCCTGCAGGGGCGGCGGATGCAACCGCTTCCAGCCATAAACCGTCGCGAAAATTACCACTGCGGCAATCGCGATAAGCCCCGCCAATTTCCCCCAGCGCGAGCTATCCTCGTCGATACTCGCCGCACCCCGCGACACAACTGGGGGCGCAACTGGTGGCGCAACTGGCGATGTAACTGGCGACGTAAGGCTCGGCGCCACACGCGGCGCATCCGCTGCCGAGCGCGACTCGCTAACGGAGGGCGCAGCTGAACCCGGGCCCGCCATCCGCGAAGCCGCGGGCTTCACAGTTTTGTCCTGCTGGAGCACCTGATCTTTCGCAAGCGCTCCGCTGCCGCTAGCCGGTGCTTGACCGGCTAGCCCCGTCCGGCCTTCCTGCTCCGCAATCGTTTCGCGCAAGGAAGCAATTCGCGGATCGAGCGGGTCAAACAACTCGCTCTTGATGGAAGCGTGAATCGCCGTCTTGGCTTCTTCCAGCTTTCCGCCTTCGATCAGCGTTTGCAGCGTTATAAGTCCGGCCTGCTGCTCTTTTTCCTTGGCCCGCGTTTTAATTTTAAATTCCGCGGTCGTCAGCAGTTTGGTAACCGCGCTGCTCGGCCCGATGGTCATCAGCGTTTGCCGGGCCATGTCGATCGCTTCCGTCAAATCATCGCGGTGAATCAGCGCTTCGATGTCGCGGATATGTTCCTGGAGGCGTTCGCGGCCTTCGTTATCTTTCTGCTCGAGCTTTGCGGACTCCAGCCGTTCGCTGATTTCGCTATTCCCCGGAAATTCCACCAGTCCGCGTTCCGCATGCTGGATGGCCTCGGCAGAACGGTGCGCCCCGCGGGCCTCGTCAATCTGCGCCAGCAACTTCTCCAGTCGTTCTTTGTGCGCGCCCTGCGAAAGCTCTTCCTGCGCAAACCGCACGATCTCGCGCAGTTCGAAATTCTGGGGCGAATCCTTCAGCAACGATTCGCCCTTGCTGGCGGCCTCCGCAAATTTTCCGCCACCCAGTAGCGCCCGCAATTCCTCGAGCTGCGTACTGGATTGCTTCTGCTGGGCCTCACCTTCTTTTTGCTGCAGTATCAGCGAACGGAAAGATTTGACCCCGGTATCCTCTGGGTGCAGTTCGATCAGGCCAGAAAGCAGCGAGAGCGCCCCATCGAATTGTTGCCGGGCTACCAGTTTTCTAGCTTCCGCCAGACGCAGCGCTTTTTCCTGTTCGTATTGGTCCTGCAGCACGGCCTCGCGCAGGCGCAGTAGATCCGGTTCGGCGCCAAACTCTTTCTCCATCGCCGCCAGCGACTGCAGACACTGTTCATACTGCTGCTCGGTCCAAAGTTCCCGCGCGCGTTTGAGAGACTCCGAGAATTGCTCGCGCTTCTGCCGCCGCTCCACCTCTTCGCGCACATGCTCACGCAATTCCAGCGCGGTCTTATTTTCCGGGTCCCAGGACAAAACCGCTTCCAGTTTTTGGCCGGCATCCAGAATCGCGCCGCTGGCCAGAGACTGTTTGGCCACCCGCAACTTATCGCCTATCAGCCGGGAGTAATCATTCGCAGCTTGCACTCCGGCCAGCAGCCCGCGCGCGGGCTCAAAGGTGGAGTCCACCTTCAGCGCCGCTTCCGCTTCCACCCGCGCTTCCTGGGACAATCCGGAAGCCAGTAACTGCCCGCCCTTTTCCACCCGATCGTGCAGCTTGGGCAAAACCTGGCTGCGCCGAATCGCCGCATTCGTTTTTTCCAGAAGTGCGCGGGCTTCCGTATTCGAGCTATCGATTTGCAAAGCTTCGCGAAGCACCCGCTGGGCCCGCAACAAATCCTGCGATTCCAGCAGATTCTTGCCGCTTTCGATCAATTGCGAAACGGTTCCCAGCTGAATCCGCCGCCACACCGGTTCCAGTTCCAGCAACACTTCTTCCATGGTCTGAAACCGCTCGGCAATATCGCGATTCATCATGCGCGCCACAACGGCGTCCAGCTCCGCGGGGCTGCCCGGAACTTTTTTGCTGAGTGCCGGTGGATCGCCGGAAATAATCTTCATCATCAGCGCCGCGTGATTGTCGCCGTTAAACGGCCGCTCGCCGGCAATCAACTCCCAGCAGGTCACGCCCATCGCCCAGATATCCGAGCGTTCGTCCGCGCGGTCGCCCTGAATTTGCTGCGGCGACATGTATGCAATCGTGCCAATCAGCATGTTGGTCTGGGTCAACCCGCCGTCCACCAGCCGTGCGATGCCAAAATCCACAACTTTGACGACGCCCTCCGAGCTGACCACGATGTTCCCGGGCTTCACATCGCGATGCACGATGCCCCGCTTGTGCGCATAGTCCAGCGCGCGGCACACCGGCACGATGTAGCTCAATTTTTCGGAAATGGTAAGCGCGACTTTGTTGTTGATAATTTTCTCGAGGCTGTCGCCCTCAAGAAATTCCATCGCGATGTAGGGAGTGTCGCCCTCTTTGTTTAACTCAAAGATGGTGACGATATTGGGATGCTGCAGCGTCCCGGCGGCCCGCGCTTCTTGATAAAAACGTTCCAGCAAGTCGGAGTTGTGCGCCAGATTCGTGGTGATGGTCTTCAGCGCCACGGTGCGATTAATCACCGAGTCCCGGGCCTTATACACTTCGCCCATTGCGCCGCGCCCTATTTCTTCCAAAATTTCGTATTTCCCGACGTTTTTCAGGCGCGCGCTCCAGGGCCTCTTGTTCCGGCTGAGAGCGCTATTCTACTTCGCCGCGAAGTGAAGCGGAAGCCGGATGCGCAGCGTAGAGATACCACCGCACTCCTGCGGGATAGTCCATCTGGTTTTCCGTGAGGGCCGCTCATTGCTCGGAATTCGCTGGCGATTTTTCCCCGCCGATCAGCCAACGGTAGTAGGGATTACGCGCATCGGGGCCATTCGCGCTCGCAACTTCACGCGCCCATCGCTCGCGGTCGCCGCGATAAGCTGCGAGGCCGGCGCCATAAAAGGCTAGGAGTCCTTCCCGTCGTTCGGCTACTTCAGTCCAAAATGATTCGTCTGCGTTGCGGATCGGAGGGGGTGTGCGCAGCGCGAGCAGCGCTGGCAGTGTCCTCGAAATCTCCCCCCTGCGCACCCAACTGGCGTATTCAATGCGCGGACGGTCATCGGTGACGGGCGGTGCTCCCGAGGCGTAGCGCTCCAGGCCCTCCTGATCCGTAATCCAGGTAGCTAGCAATGCTGCGGGGGAATCGATGCCAACCTCGGTGAGCGCTTTCGCCACTTGCGGTTGCTGGAACCGCGCGGCGATCTGGTTCAAATCCAGGTTCATCGGCTGTAGCGAACCAACCAGCAGCATCTCGTGCAGTTCGGTGCTCCACAGCGAAGCATGCGGGAAAACGTCGAGAAAGCTGCGGACCAGTGAATGCGTGTCTTCGTCGTTTTGCGTTGCGATCGGCAGCCATTGCGCCAGAATGCCGTTCGGCTCCAGTCGTTTCGCCGCCAGCGCGTAAAAATCGCGCGAATACAGATTTACAACTCCGGACGCCGAAGGCGGCGGCGGCTCCAGAGTAATTACGTCGTAGCGTTCGTCGCGCCGCAGTAAATCGCGCCTTCCGTCCTGATGACGTATCTCTATCTTCGGATCGGAAGCCACGCCGAAATTACCGGCGAAGAGCTGCGCAGAGCGAATCACGCCGGGCATGAGTTCGTCGCACACCCGGCGGTCGAGGCCCGGATACTGCAACGTAGCGCCCGCGGTGATCCCCGTACCAAGGCCGATGACCAGTGCGGAGTGCGGTTCGCCGGTGTGAATCAGCAGAGGTATTAAAGCTTGCAGCCGCATGTATCGCAGCGAAGGCAAACTGTCGCCCGAATTGGAAACTCCTTGAATATAGAGCCGGCGAAAGCTGTTTGACGCCGCAGGTTCTTCTACAACCGCGACCGAGCCTCCTGGATCGTCTTCGTGGAAAATCACCGCTCCTGCGGATCCATGACTTCTCGGAATGAGCTGAATCAGTTTCTGCGCTGGGGTAAGGACAGCGATGCACAGCGTGGCGATTCCCGCCGCCACCACAGGCCACGATCTACGACTGGGCCGCGCGCTGGATACTTCGTCCACGCTTGCAGACACCGGCTTACAGAAAGTTGCGATCAGGCCGACTAGCGCCGCAGCGATCGCCAAAAACGCCAGCGAGCGCACGATGCCCAATTGGGGGATCAGAAAAAAGCCCACGAATAAAGTTCCGAGAACTCCTCCGGCGGTGTTCAGAGCCACCACCAGGCCAACGTCGCGGCCCACATAACCCGCATCGACCGCCAGGCGCAACGCTGCGGGGAAAGCCGCTCCCAGAAGAACGGAAGCGGGAAACACGATCACCAACACGGCAACCAGGAATCGTGCGCACATTTCCGCCATGGCGCTCGCGGTGGCGTTATAGGCGGATAGTCCGGCGTAATACTGAAAGAACAGGAACCACTTACCGATGCCGGCGATCCCCAACAACGCGAACAAGCCCGCGGCGGAGATAAGAATTCCAAACACTTTCCACGGATCGCGAGTTCGAGCCGCGAAACGGGCATATAGGGCACTGCCGAGAACGAGTCCCGTCAGGTACGTCGCCAAAACAATGGCGAATGCAAAACTTCTGGTGCTCATGAACTGCACAATGGCCTGCGACCACACCACTTCATAACCCAAAGCGATTCCACCGGCGATCGCATAGAGCAGCAGAGCGGCTCGGCCATTAGTAGAACTAACTCTCGGTTCCGTTTTCGCAGGCGCCGCGGTTTTGGGCTCAGTTCGACCATCGAGATAAATTGCCGCGAGCGCGGCCGCCACGTTGAGGAGCGCTGCGGCAAATGCGGCGCCGCGCACGCCAAACTGTGGCACAAGAAAAAATGGCGTGGCTAGCACACCGTAAACCGCTCCTGCGGTATTCGCGGAATAGAGCACTCCGCCAGCGCGCGAAATATCCTCAATGTCCGGATGATGGGCGCGCATCAGTACCGGGAGCGTTCCACCCATAAGCGACGCCGGCGCCGCAACTAAAACAAAAAGCGGGAGCCACACGATAATGCCAACTTTGTTTTCCAGTATTGCGAACGGCAAAGCCGCGTGAGCTAAAGCGACGGTGGTAGCTACCGCGGTCACAGCTGCGCCGAATTCCAGTTGCGCATACAGGCGCAACGGCCGCGCGACGCGATCCGCCAGCCAGCCGAAGAATGCTCCGCCAAGTGCCAGTCCGGCGAAGAAGGCGCTCACTGCGGTCGTCACCGCATACACCTCGATTCCGACGACTAACGAAAGCTGTTTGATCCACAAAACTTGATAGACGAGGGCTGCTGCTCCGGAGCCAAACAGTAACAGCGAAAAACGGAGGGAGTTAGAACTGAAACGCGGGCGAGAATGGTGCAGCTTGGCAACTGGCTCCGCGGCGGCGTTGCGTTGCCGCCCGGTCTGGCCTCCGCGATTGCTGCGGGCGTCTGCTTCTGGCGCGCGACATGGCTATCCCTCAAAAGATAAAACCGGGTTCATCGCAGGGCAATGAACCCGGTTTCTGATGCGCATATTTGCAACGCTTCGGTTTCAGATTAATCGTGCGAACGCGCGGCGTCCGCTTGCTGCCGCTTCAGCATATCCAGAATCTGGTCGGGGTTGACTGTGAAGCTTGCGGGAGCCTGGCTCGGCGGATATTCCTTAAACGTCTCCATGAACTCGGTGGCAATGATGGTTCCCTGGACGTTCAAATAAACGTTGTGAACCAGCCAGTCGTAGTATTGGTCGGAAGTAATTTCCGCGCGCTCGTACGGGTCCATGCGCAGATTCACTATTTTCGGGAGCCGCAAGCAGGTGAACGGATTCATCCAGATTTGCAGATTGCCGGCGGCGCGCTGCTCGCAGAAAATATATTTCCAGTTGTCGTGGCGCATGGCTACCAGTTGTCCATCGTCGTCGAAGTAGAAAAAGTCGCGGCGCGGAGACTTGGGAGCTTGTCCGGTGAGATACGGAAGAATGTTGAAACCGTCCAGATGAACTTTGTGGGACAGGCCACCGGCTGTCGGCGCCCAGCCCTTCAGCAGTCGGTCTTTGACGGTGGTATCGCCGGCCGCGGCCAGCAACGTCGGGAAACCAGTCCAAACCAGACACGATCTCGTTGGACCAAACGTCCGGCTTGATGTGCCCGGGCCAGCGAACCATGGCTGGAACGCGGAAAGCGCCTTCCCAGTTCGAGTCTTTTTCGCTCCGGAAGGGAGTCATGGCCGCGTCTGGCCAGCTGAACATGTTGGGCCCGTTATCGGTGGTGTAAATCACGATCGTGTCGTTGGCGATGCCCAGATCGTCGAGCTGCTTGAGCAATTTGCCGACATCCTGATCGTGTTCGTACATGCCATCGGCATAATCGTTCCCGGGCATGCCGCTCTTCTCGTGAAACTCCGGGCGAATATGCGTGAAGACGTGCATGCGCGTGAAATTCATCCAGACGAAAAATGGCTTTCCCGCTTTTACTTGCTTGTCGATGAAGCCCATCGCAGCGTTGGAAGTTTCGTCGTCGATGGTTTCCATGCGCTTGATGGTTAGCGGACCAGTGTCTTCAATTTTGCCGTCGGCGTAGGAGTGGATGACGCCGCGAACGTTGTACACCTTGAGGAAGGCCGGGTCATCTTTCGGCCAGTACGGCATTTCCGGTTCTTGCTCGGCGTTGAGGTGATACAGGTTGCCGAAGAATTCGTCGAAGCCATGCGCGGTCGGGCAAATATTCGTCCCGGTCGCCCAGGTGATTCTTGCCGAACTGTCCGGTGGCGTAGCCGAGCGGTTTCAGCGCGGCGCGATGGTGATGTCGCGTTTCTGAAGACCCACCGGAGCGCCCGGAGCGCCGACTTTGGTCAGGCCGGTGCGCATCGGGGACTGCCCGGTGATAAAGGAGGAGCGGCCGGCAGTGCAGCTGTTCTCGGCGTAATAGTCGGTGAAGGTCATGCCTTCGGCGCCGATGCGATCGATGTTCGGCGTCATGTAGCCCACTACACCGTGGGTGTAGCGGCTGATGTTGGCCTGGCCAATATCATCGCCAAAGATGACCAGAATGTTTGGTTTTTTGGTTTGAGCGAAAGACTGCGACGGCAACATACAAACCGCCACGCAACAGACCGCGAATAAAATCCCAAGTTTGGGCAGTATTCTTGATCTGCGGATGGGAATGCTCGGGGTAGATTCCATACGCAAGCTCCTTGGAAAGATGCGGCTAGACGAGGCGGCGAGGGCGAGCGCACAACCTCGGTGAAAAAACCCATGGAAGCGTACCACGCAAAATACCCATGCCGTGAATATTTTCGGCGAAATTCCGGACGTATCAGTTTGGCGCGATCAGAGCGAAGAATTTGCGCGATAACCTAGGTGAAGTTGGATGCTGTCTTGGGCGGCGACTTACGCCCGGCAAATAACTTTGAGCCTGCGCTTAAGATGCCGCGGCGGAAGCTTTGTGTCCGGGCGTCGACACGCAACGGAACCCCAGGTGATTCGTTCCGGTGCTGACTTCGCCTTTGCCGCGCGTTCCGACCATGTACCGGGAACAATATTGATCGGTGCACAGAAACGATCCGCCGCGCTGGACTTTCTTCTTTTCGCCGGGCTCAGCCGGATCGTACGGCGCGCTGGGGCCTTCCGGATTGCGAGTTACCGCGCTGCCCGCCACCATTAACCGGGCGTAATAGTCGGGGCGGTACCAGTCCGAAGTCCATTGCCAGACGTTTCCGGCCATATCGTAAAGTCCGTAACCGTTCGGGGGAAAAATCGCCACCTGGCTGGTGCCAATATGGCCGTCTTCGCCAGTATCCTTGATCGGAAATTGTCCCTGGTGGGTATTCGCCATCCACTTACCAGTGGGGCGAAACTCATCGCCCCACGGATAGATTTTTCCGGAAAGTCCGCCGCGGGCGGCAAATTCCCATTCGGCTTCGGTCGGCAGGCGCTTCCCGGCCCATTTTGCGTAAGCCACCGCGTCCTCATAGCCAACATCTACGACCGGATAATTTTCCTTACCTTTTAAGTCCGTTTGGGGACCATCTGGGTGACGCCAGTTGGCTCCGTGCACGTACGACCACCATTGGTAATGATCAGTGAGCGGAACCATGTGATCCGGCGGAGAGAAGATCACCGCGCCGGCTACGAGATTCTCTGGCGGCGCGTCGGGAAAATCTTCCGCGCGCGGCTTGCGCTCGGCGATCGTGACGTAACCCGGTAGCTTTCACAAAGCGCGCAAACTCGGCGTTGGTCACGTCGGTCTTGTCCATAAAAAATCCGTCGACATAGACGCGATGGATCGGCCGCGAATCCTTGGTGGCCTGCATACCCACTTCGTTCATGGACTCAGCGGATTGCGCGCCCATGGAAAACTCGCCGCCGGGAATCCATACCATTCCCGCAGGAGCTTTGGCCGGGGCAGGCTGCTTGTTTTCCACCGTGGCCGCGAAGCCACCCGCTGGAGGGGGCGCGACAGGCGCGGCCTCAGAAGGCGCATCCGCTGCAGGAACGGGAGCAGCGCTTGGAGCCGCAGCCGGTAAGGTCGCTCCTGCCGAAGCTGCGACCGGGGCTGCAATCGGAGCCGCAGTTGTGGCCTTCTCGGCCGGGACCGAGGCGTTGGTAGTGAATTTCCATACGACCAAAGCCACGATGAGGAGGGCCGCCACCGCGGTCAGGACGATTGTGAACCGGCGGGACGAGGGTGTCGCGGTGTGAGACGGACTCGCGCTGTTTGACGATTTTTTTGTGGGTTTTGCAGGCATTTGGGACTCGATAACTCGGGCCGTGGACTCGGCGACCAGCAACGGTAGCACGGACAATTTGCGGAAGACAAACTTTTCAAGTCCGGGGACGGCAGTTACGGATTCGTGGTCGTGAGCGGTCCCACCCGAACGCCGGCGCAAATAGGTGGACTCGCTCGCGGATCGCCGCGATGCCTTTACGGCGCAAGTAAATCTAACTGGCGATTGGGGGACCCCAGGGGTTTCCCTAAGTGTTGATTTTGAGGAGGTTAAAGTCCTTTATTTTGATACGGTTCCGCAAGTGTTCATTCTAGGGGAGATAGAAACGTCGAGGCGCGAGAGTTGATTACACTCTCGATGGAACAATGCCGGAACTGCTTTATTTTGGGCTTGGGGCTGGTAATGGGCGCAATTCTTTACCCAGGAAGACTACCACGATAAGCATTACTCTGTCAAGTGAAATCTGCGCCACCCCGATGCTATTTATTATGTGGAGGTTAGGGCGTCTTGGCAGCGGGTGGCTTGGGCTTCTTGAGCGTTTTGGAGACGTTCAGGCTGAAGGACTCTCCGCGGAAGCGGTTCGCGGAATAAATTTCCCCCAGGAACCGGAAGCTGGTCTGGAGTTCCCAAGGCAGGTAGATCACCGCCAACTGCACACCAGCCGCATACACCTTCTGGTGGAGATACCCATTGGTGACACTGGCGCCGGTGGTGTCGGTAATCTGCCACTGACTATAGCCGGTGGCTCCGGCTTCCAGCAGGTAGCGATTCTTGCCAAATAGTTTGTATTGGCTGAGACCCCAGTTCCAGGTTATGAAATCTCCCAGGGTGGTATTGACGCCGCGCTGGTTACCGTTGAATTCCATGGTGACGGTATTGGTGATGGCCTGGAAACGGTTTACGTTGGGATACCAGGTGAGGTTGCCTTGTAGCTGGTTGGTCCAGAAGCCCAAGCCAATGTTGTCCGGATCGGTCACCACTTTTGGCCCGATGGTGGGAAACGTCACCGTTTGGTAGTTGTACTTCCCTACCGGCGCGTAGAAACCGTACCCTGCTGCCACATCGTAATGTTTGCGGTTCCAGCCCAGCCACAACGGCTGTACGAACATATCGCCCACGGCAAACTGCCCAGTGTGCGGGTTGATGCCGCTGCCATCCACCGTTTCCAGGGATGCGGTGATGTTGCTATTCGAGAAAGTCGGGCTGATGTAGGCACCGTAATGTGCGCCCAGAACCTTCCATTTGGCGACCCAGAGAAACGTAGGGGCTAAGGCATACAGCTTGACGTTAACGTTCAGATTCAAGTTCAGGTTCGGCCCGCTGGGTGGACCTAGAGTGACGGTGCTGACTTTATCGCCGTTGTTATCGTTGAGCGTGTTGGTCAGATAGCTGTAGTTATACGCTACGAAGTAAAGGCCGTCGTCCGGCATGGAATAGTCGCGGATGTTGGCGACGCCGGGTCCGAAATGGGCCTGAGCCCGTCCGGCGGGGGCGGTGACGGCTCCTACAAACGCCAGCAGTAACACAATGGATATGGCCTTCAGGGGATGCATCGGGGACTCCTGACGAGATCTCAATTCCGGGGCTTTCTCAAGTCTGGGCTTTTAATGATAGCACCGGGAAATGGAAAGGCGCTCGCCGGTCCCGCGGACTTTGATGCGAGCAGTCCCGGCCTGAGAGGTCCAGGCATTCGGAGGTTAACCGTGAAGTATTTCTGCCAGGATGGGAAGCGTTTGTCCCGAACGGCAATGTTCGATAGCAACGGGTCAATGGAGATGCGGTAGATGCGCGGACTCTGATTTGGCTTTCTTCAGGATGGGAAGGTCGGGGTCGGCGTTTTTCCAAAGTGCCAGGAAGTTGGCGTAGCTCGCCTGCGCTTTGGGCGCGTCGTGAGCGAAGGCATAGGCTTCGGCAATTCCCAGATGCGCCAGAGAGTTGATGGGTTCGTTTTCTACCAGCCCTGGATGGTCGAGGATTTTCTGAAACTCCGCGGAAGCTTCCGTGGGCTGCCGCGCCGCAAGGTAGGCTTCGCCGCGCAGATACACGGGATACAACACGAAGGTAACACTCTGGGCGGTCTGCCCGAGTTCGTGGGGCGAGGATGCGGCGAGCGCCGCGATGGCCTTGGCAGGTTGGCTGGCGTGCAGCGCGAGGGCGGCGTGAACGCAGGGAAGAAAATTGTATTGAACCGCGGTATCGCGCGGGAAACGCTTGTTCAGATCGTCGGCGAGGTTTCCGGCCGTTGCGGCGTCGCCGGCCAGGCCGAGCGCGATTGCGGACATGGCAGCCACATCTTTGCCGTTCGAGAGCGCCAGCGCGGCTTTGGCTTGCTGCCTGGCTACGAGTAGGTTGCCGACGAGGGCCTCGCGCACGGCCGCTTCCGCGGTGAATGCCGCAGTGGCTTCTTTTTTATCGGCGCGCGACGCGGCGGCCGCGGCTTGGCGGGTCAGCGTACGGGCTTGCGCGAATTGCCCGTGATAGGCCGCGGTGTCCGATTGGTAGTAGAGGAGAACATCCTCGCCGTCCGGGTTGCCGGCGATTTTCGCGGCCTCGCGCTCCATGCCCATAGCGTCATTCTGCAGGAAGTCCACCAGGTACAAGTTGAGATGCAGGTAGGTGGAATCGAAGTGGCGCTCGAGGGCTTGGCGCGCCGCAGCATGGGCGTCTTCCAATCGGTCCACGTGCAGATAGCCCACCAACAAATTCGAGTAGCTCTGCCCCACGCCACCGTTGCGCTGGAGCGTTTCCCGGATGGCGGCTAGACTTTTTTCGTAATCACCGAGGTAAGAGTAGAAGGTTCCGAGATTGGCCGTGGCGCGCGGGTCGCGCGGATAAAGTTGCATGGCGAGCAGGTTGGTTTTGACCGCCGCGTCAAAATCGCCCATACCCACGGCCTCGTATATAGTCTCAATGCCGAGCTTTTCGCGTTCGCTGACGCGGTTGCGTAAGTCGTAGGCCTTTTGGAGACACTGGGCGGCGCGGGTGGGCTCGTCCATATTGAAATAATTCACGCCCATCCCCAAATACGCCGTGGCGAAGTTGGGATCGAGCTGAATGGCGCGCTCGTACAGAGGGTTGCCGCCTTGCGGGGCGTTGGCGACCTGGGCAGCGTGAGCCAGCGTGTAGGCTTGCAGCGCTTCCAGCGACGAGGTGGTGACGTTCTCAAGCGGAGTGTCGAATTGCTGTACGGACGCCAAAGACTCGCCGAGTTTGCCGCGGATGTCCGCGGCCATGGAGCCGAGCGCGTCTAACACGCGACTCTTGTCGTTGGCTTGCGCCGCGGCGCTAGTAAGCACGTCGCCAGTGGCGCAGTTTTCCGCCGTGAGGGTCAGTAAATAGCGCGAGCCCACTTGCGCGATAGAACCTTGCAGTACCGCGGCGCTGGAAGTGCGCGCACAGACCTCGCGCGCCAGAGCGGGGGTCAGCTTCACGTCGCGCGGCTGGGCCATCAGCGCGAGAGTCTGGCTGATGCGTTGCTCGCTCAGCAAATTCAAAAATGGGGATTGGTCCAGCTGCGCGGAAAGGCCCTGGCGGAGGGTCCCGTCGAAAACCGGGTCGCCGGTGGTGTTAGAGAAATCGCCGAGCACCACGGTGTCCTTTTCGCCGAGCTTCGGCAGATGGCGGATGCGTGAATAGCCGAAGAGCAGAAGGGCCATTGCGAGAACCGCCGCAGCGACGCCGAAAACCACTTTCCGACGCTGCCAAAACGTGGCTGGCGCTCGCGGGAAGGTTGCAGGAACGGTGGGCGGCTCCAGCGCTTTTGTACCCAATGTTGGCGAAGCGGGGGCGACGGAGGGAGGCAGTTCGACGATAGGCTCGACGACAGCTTCAACCACCGGCGGGGCGGCTAGGCGTACCTTCTCGCCAAAGCGGTACCCCCGCCCAGGCACGGTGATGATGTAGCGCCGTTCGGAGTCCACGTCTCCGAGAGCCTTGCGCAGCACGGAGATGTTCTGGGTGAGGTTGGATTCCTCGACGAAGGTGTCGGCCCAGACGGCATCGAGCAACTCGCCCTTTAAAACCACCTTTTCGGAGTTGCGCAGGAGTACCAGAAGGGTGTCAAAGGCCTTGGGTTGCAAAGGAATTTCGCGCTCGCCGCGGAGCAAGAGACGCCGGTCCGCGTCCAGGCGAAATGGACCGAACTCGAATAAGCCCAAGCCATTGTTGCTCATAGGTGGTCCTGAGAAATCCTGAGAATTTCCTGAGGAATTCCTAAAGACTTCGCATGCTCATAGAGAGCAATCTGTGCCCGAAATTGCAGGCGCTAGGGACGAAAACGGGATGCTTTCCAGCGGGAATTTAGCATGGAAAACCGTCGCGTCCAAGGGTGCGTCAAGAGTCTGTCTGGGCGTTAGGAGCGATGAAATGGCGAACTGTTTGGACCGGAGAAAAATACTAAACCGCATTGGCCGGCTATTGGCCGGTGCTTTATTCGTTTCACTTTCAATCCTCACCGCCGTGGCCAAAGCCGATACCACCACGACGTACACCGGCACACTGGCGACAGAAGACTCCACGGTCGATATCGTTCTGAGCCTGGGCTCCGCCTCCAACGTCACGCTGCAAACATACGGTTTCGGCGGCGGCACAGACAGTTTGGGAAACGTCTTCGCCGCCGGCGGTGTTGATCCCTTCCTGGCCATATTTAACTCGGCCGGAAATATTCTGACGAACGGCGGCAATCCGTACGGTACCTCGGCGATTCAGAGCAACTATTCCACCTTCCAAGGCTGTCCGCCCGCGAATCCCGTTGGCGGCGGCGTCGGTTGCGGCGATATCACGATGTCCATCGCCGACCTGACGGCGGGAACCTACACCATCGTCCTCAGCGATGGCCAATACTTCGCCAACGCCATTTTCGATGACGGCAATCTCAGCGAAGGGTTTACCGACTTCACCGGCGGCACGAGCAACTTCTGCGACACCATCGGTCTGACTTGCACTGGCGGCTACGCACTCGACGTCACCACGGCTCCCATTGGGACCACCGGCGTGTCTGAGCCGGCAACGTTTCCTTCGCTCGCTCTAGGCTTGCTCGCCCTCGCGGTTGTCTGCAGTCTGCGTGGCCAGTTGCTCAGTTCGACGCGCAACTCGACGCGCCTCGCGTAACGAGGTACCAGGCTTCGGAAATTAATCGTTTGAGTCTTGTTCCCCCCCGCAACGATTGAGTTCGCGACGAATTTTCTGCACTACGAATTTCAGCACAATGAACGAAAAAGAGGGAGAACAGCATGCAAATTCTAAAACGGTTGTTGATGGGTTTTGGCTCAATCCTTGCCGCGGCGCTGCTGCTGGCGGTAGTGGCGCCCAAGTCCGCGCACGCGCTGGTGGCGACGCTGGTGCAGGTCGCCAACACGAAGGCGAATCCGGTGCCCACCGTGGCGACGGATAATCCGGCGCTGCAGCCGCTGGGGAATTTTCAGTTTACCGAGGCCGGCGGACCTTACTTCACGCTTACGGTGCCCGCGGGCAAGACCCTGGTGCTGGAGGAGTTCGGCGTGGATTGCGTGTTTTCCACCGATCCGCTGGTTCAGACCCAAATTATCCTTAACGTTCAAAACAGCACCATCGCGACGGTCTACTACTTTGTGCCGACGGTCCTCGGGAATGAACTCATTGTCACGCAACCGGTGCACATCTACGCAGATCCTGGCAGCTATTTGCAGATCACCACCGGGAACAACTTGACCGGATATCCCGGGCTTGGTTGCAGCGCATCCTTTTCGGGCCATTACGTAAATACCCCATAAGGCCGAAGCGACAAGGAGAAATGAAATGCAATTCGCAAAAAGAATGTTGATGGTTTTAGGCTCGCTAGCGCTCTTGGTCACGCTTATATCTCTCGCGGCTCCAAAAGCGGCGCACGCGATCGTGGCCACCATGGTGCAAGTGGCGAACACCGCGGCCAATCCGGCGGTGACGCTCGACGCCGACAAGGCGACGCGGATTCCGTATCAGAGCTCTAGCGAGGGCACGAACTTCGTAACGGGTTTGCCTTGCAGCGGCGTGGACCAGAATTGCAGTTTTAGCGGCATCACCACGCCTCCGGCAGGATACCGCCTGGTGATCGAAAACATCAGCGCCTATTTGTATGTACGGTCCGGAAATCCGGCGCCAGGCGGAATCATCTACACCGCTGCGGCGAGCACTCTTAAAGGTGCAACCGGTTTTAGCGGCAGCTATCTCGGCAGCTCGGTTCAGATCGCTGTCATCAACCAATCGGTAAAGCGCTACGTAAATGCGGGGGAAACTCTATCCATCTACATTACCGCGGACTATAACGGCGGCGCCAACTTTGCCACGGTAACCGGGTACCTGGAAAATTGCGCGGTAACCGGCTGCCCGCCGATTCAGAATTAGGCGCGTCACTTCGCGCTACATTGCGCCACATTGCACCACATGGAGGAACGGAAATGCAGACGGCAAAATGCTGGTTGGCGGGATTTGTGGCCCTGGTGCTATTGATTACGATGTTGACGCTGGCGGCACCCAAGTCCGTGCACGCGCTGGTGGCTACACTGGTGCAAGTGGCGAACACCACGACGAATCCCGTGGTGGCGGAGGATGCCGACCGCGCGACGCGCATTCCGTATCAGAGCAGCAGCGGATTCTCCGGCAGCGGGTGCTACGTCGCACCCTTGTGTCTCTTCAACGGTTTCACACCGGCCCCCGCCGGCTACCGGCTGGTGGTTCAAAACATCAGCGCGCAACTAGTGGTGAAATCGGGAGCTCCTTTGCCCAGCGGATTCATCAACAGCAGTGGGGACCAAATCTCCAGCTTCATCGGGACGTATGCCGGAGATAATTTCGCGGTGATCAATCAACAAATAACCAGCTATCACAACGCGGGGGAGACGCCCTCCCTGATTCTCACGGCGGATTGGTATGGATTGTCTTCCGCCACGGTTACGCTGAGCGGCTACCTCGAGAACTGCGCGGTGACCGGTTGTCCGGCGGTGCAGCACTAGGAAGCGCTGGGTGACGAATTTCGGCACGATGACCAAAAAAAAGGGAGAAACGGGATGCGAATTTTAAAACGGTTGTTGATGGGTTTTGGCTCGATCCTTGCCGCGGCGCTGCTGCTGGCGTTGGCGGCGCCCAAGTCCGCGCACGCCATCGTGGCGGCGGTGGTGCAGGTCACCAACACTGCGGCAAATCCCGTGCCCGTATTCGATGTGTGCGCCTCCGCCCAACAGTACGTGGAGTTGGCCTGCACCTTCACGGCGGGAAATTGCGCACAGATCAATGCGGATGGCGGCGTCGTTGACGCCGCCTGGACAGTGCCAGCCGGCATGCAGTATGTGATCACGGATGTGGAAATATCGTCAGCGATGAGCACGGGAGTAACCACCACGATCTTTGGCGTGCAATGGACGCCGCCAAGCGGTGCCTTACGACTCGAGCGGTGGGCGGTTACCGCCAGCAGTACCACCACTGAGTATCAGTTTCCTTCCGGAATTGTGGTGCTATCGGGATCGACGATTACTCGCATCTCCGGTGACACTTTGAACTACGGATACCTACGCGGGTATCTGGCTCCCAGCTGACAGGGATGGTCCGGCGACAGGCTTGGCGCGACGGTATTTTGAGAGATTGCCTACAGTTCTCGCGAGCGAAAAATCAGAAGGGTTTAACTTGCTTGAAAAAATTGGTGAACCGGGCAGGACTCGAACCTGCAACCCGCTGATTAAGAGTCAGCTGCTCTACCATTGAGCTACCGGTCCACGACTTAAGAATTTTACACGGGGCCGGGATTTTTGTCGATTGTACTTGCGAGCCCGAACCGCCGGGAAGTTAGAGTCCCAGCCGCAAAGGCCGCCTCATTTCTTGCGGAGCTGCGCCGTCAAAATAGCGGCCACTTCCCTGGCGCGGGCGACCTCCGTCGGCTCAAAAGAGATTGCCGAGACACGCTGGTGTCCGCCGCCGCCATATTGTTCGGCGAGCGTCGCGAGATTGGCGTTGGCATTCGCCAGATTCCACGGGTTGGTGCCCAGGCTGACCTTGGCGCGGGTTTTTGAGGCGCTAACGCTGACGGAATACACGCACTCAGGGTGCAACAAGTACGGAATAAATTTGTTGTAACCCTCGAGATCCAAATCGGCGACATCGAAGAACACCACGCCATCGCGTGCGTCGCAGCGCTGGCGCAGAATTTCGATGGAATCGCGGTGGCGCTTGAGCAGCGGGCCGAGATACTGAGCCACGATCGGCAACTGGACCATTTCTTTCAACGGACGATACGCCAGCTCGGGAATAATGCGCGCGGGCAAGCCATCTTCCGGCGCGGCTTCGATGACCAGCGCCAATTGGGTGGCGGGCTCTACCATTTCTACCGCAGCTTGCGGGGAGGCGTATTGCGCGCCGTCGATAATGTCGCCCCAGTGAATCAGCTCCGCAAGTCCAGAAATGTCGTAGCCGAATTTTTCGTTGGCCACCGTGGCAATAAATTTCGTGCAGGATTTAAAAGTGGGGTCGTAGTACATGTGCTTGCCGGGATGCTGGCGGAACTGCTCGGCATCGGCTGCGGTAAGAAACGCGCTCTGATGATGATCGAACCACCAGGTAAGCTTGGGAGAATTGGAAAACTTGAAATCCACAATCACGTTTTCGTTGCCGTCGAAAAGGTCAGGCTCCCACGGTTGCTTGGCTTTGTGGGCCATGCCGGTGAACCCAAATTCGGCGGCGGAATCAAAATGTTCGCGGTAGAAACGATAAAAAACTGCTGCCGAAGCGGTGCCATCGAAGCAACGGTCGTGGAAGCACAGGCGGACTCGGGTCATCAGGGAGCGCGGGAACCTTTCTCGGGTATCCGTCAGCAAAATCAGCACTAACGAAGCTTTTTACGATGCGGGCAGGCTGCGGGAAAGTCAAGCGGAAAGGGTTTGCAGGGGGAACTGCAAAGGCGCGCAACCAAAATGTGCGCGCCTTCGTTACGATAACTTTGGAAGCAGCGAGACGACCGAATCTACTTTCCTGCGATACTTTCAGCGATCCCCGCGGCGATGGGAACCTTGAACAATTCGTGTTGATACGCTTTGAACATCAGCAGGATCCACAGCACCAGCCCAACAATGCCCAGTGCGGCACTAATCGCGGCCCATAGGCCGAAACCGACCAGCCCGCCAGTGCTGATGACAATGCCCAAACCGATGCGCAACACGGTAAGCCCGCCAAAAATAACGATCGATTGCGCCGCGTGAAACTTCACGAACGGGCGCTTGTCGATCAACAGAAAAATAATTCCGGTGAGCCAGCCCAAAACGTAGCAAAGCAGGCCGGCAACGTTTTCCGCGAGGCCATCACTCGAAACCGCTACCGCTGCAGGAGCCGCCACGGCCGCTCCCTGACTGGCGCCGCACTTGGGACAGAACGCCGCGCCGCTCACCTCTGCACCGCACGAAGTACAAAATGCCATTTAGAGTCCTCCTGTGACCAAGATTGCGCGGAGCGTAACAAAAGCAGCTGAAGGGCGCAATGACTAAAGCGGCGAAGTTCGGAATGAGCGCGAGGGAGAAACAATTGCGGTCGCCGAGCAAAACTGTACTGCAACCGCGAGCGGTTCGATAGAATGCAACGCTGATGAACGAAATTCCCCGCAGCGCACAGCCGATGCAATCCTCCACGAAGGCACCGCTGTTGGCGTGGCCGAAAAACACTACGGCAGCCGAGCGTACGTCGCTACTGGCCGGATCGCTTGGGTGGATGCTGGACGCGATGGACGTGATGCTGTACTCGCTGGTGCTGGCGTACCTGATCCGCGAGTTCGGCATGACTACGCGAACGGCGGGATTGCTGAATTCGCTGACGCTGATCGCGTCGGCAATCGGGGGACTGGGATTCGGGTTGATTGCCGATCGGGTGGGACGTAAACGCGCGCTGATGGGTTCGATCTTGATTTATTCGATAGCTAGCGCAGCGTGCGGATTTTCGCATTCGGTCCCGCAGTTGGCGGTTTTTCGTTTTTTGCTGGGCTTGGGAATGGGCGGCGAGTGGACGGCCGCTGCCGCGTTAATTGCGGAGACGTGGCGGGCGGAACATCGCGGCAAAGCGCTGGGCTTAATGCAATCCTCCTACGCGATCGGAGAAGCCATTGCCGCCGTGGCGGTGCTGGTGGTCTTGCCGCATTTCGGATGGCGTGCAGTGTTTTTCGTGGGCGTGGCACCGGCGCTGCTGGTCCTGTGGATCCGCCGCGACGTGGCTGAATCCTCTTCCTGGAAAACGCGGCAAGAGCGCGAGTCCGCGAACCGCGGCGAATTCCCCGGCCAATCGGCTGCCGCGGCTCGGGGCGAATCCTGGAAATTGCTGCGCGGCCCCATCTTGCGCAACGGAATTTTAGCCACGGCCATGAACGCCTGCGCGATGTTCGGCTACTGGGGATTGTTTACCTGGATCCCCGCGTACTTGTCGCTCCCGGCGGCGCAGGGCGGCCGCGGACTAAGCCTGGTGAAAAGTACCGCGTTCTTTCTGGTGCTGTGCGCGGGCAAGTGGCTGGGGTACGCCTTGTTCGGATTTTTCGCCGATGCATTCGGAAGGCGCCGGCCATTTTTCATTTATTTATTGATGGCGGCGATTCTCGTGCCGGTTTACGGAATGGTGCGCAGCCCCGCGGCGCTGCTGGTGCTGGGACCGCTGGTGGCTTTCTTCGGGACCGGATTTTTTTCCGGCTACGCGGCGCTGGCCAGCGAAATCTTTCCGGGTCCGATCCGCGCCGCGGCGATGGGGCTCAGTTATAACGTAGGGCGGGGACTCTCTGCAGTGGCGCCGTTCGCGGTGGGCGCGCTAGCGTTGCGCCACGGCATCGGTCCGGCATTCCTATTGCAAGCCGGAGCATTTTTCTGCGCCGCGATGCTGGCGCTGACGGTACCGGAGACCTTGGGGACAGAGTTGCAATAGCCTGCGGCTTTTGTTTTAAGCTCGCGCGGCGCGGGAAAGCGCGTCAGTGCTGCCCGCGCTCAACGTGAAATGGGTGGCAAAAAACGGCGCGAGCGCCAAAGTTTTCTGCAGATCCTCGTCATCGGAGTATCGCCGCTTGGGAATCCGGCGCGCGAGAATACTGATGTCCAGCGGATCGCGGCGAAATGGATACGGGCTCAGCGTAACCGCCTGCCCGGATTGCGGCCGCAACTCCCAATCCACTTCGCGGCCTTCCTCGTTTTGCGGCACGCCATCGATCACCGCATCCGTAAGGGGCGCCAGGCAGAAGTACAGCGATAGCCGATCCAGCGCGTCCATCCTTTGCAAGTTCGTTTGCAGCGCTTTTTCTTCGGCGAACGGTTTGCGCTCGGGGATCGACCGCAAATCCACTTTCAAGCGCAACTGCTGCAAGCGCAGCCGCTGAATAAACTCGGCAACAATTTGGGTTTCCCCGGATTTCACATACTTCGCGGAAAAGCCCGGCATGGTAGCCCGCGCGCGATCGTAAAGTTCAGCAACGTGCATGGTGGTCAGCAGCCCCGCGTACTGATCGGCTTTCACGATCCGGTCGATCCCGCGCTTGTAAATTTCAATGTGCTCTGCCGTAGGGATCGACATGAAGGTGTACGGCGCAAACGTGGCGAAATCGACCTGCGGATGCAACTCCCACTCGTTCCAGCCATTATCGTGTTCGGCGACGGCCAGGCGAAAGGATTCAAATGGTTCGGGCCGCGTGAACAGTTCGTTACCCCATTCGCGCGCAAAAAATCCCGCCAGAATCGCGTGGTCCGTCTGGCGGATTAACGCCAGCTGAGTACCTTGGTCCTGAATGATCATGCAGCTGCCCTCGAGAGCAGCGGGGTTCGCTCTGATGCCGACAATCGCGAAAGCCGTCGACTGGGACCCTAAGGAAAAGGAGTCGAACGTGCACCGCGCGGGACCGCTATTATGCGCTGCACCGCCCCGTTAATCCAGCGCCACGCCTTCAGTAGCACAGGCATTCCTGCCTGTGCGCCGGCTTACGCAAAGCGACAGCGTAAGCACCCTCGGCGATTTCGCACCGCAATAGCGCGAGAACCAAACATTTCGGTATAGTTAAAGTTATTGCTGCTCGACGCTGCGGGAGTGGCGGAACTGGCAGACGCACCAGCCTTAGGAGCTGGCGGCCGCAAGGCCATAGGGGTTCAAATCCCTTCTCCCGCACCAAACTTCTCACATTTTATTTTCGGCAGTCTTCACCCAACATATTGGCTGTCTCATCGTTCGCGGCAAGAAGTTGGCGACGACTTGCGACCGATATGCCTGTCGGAGTGTCGTCGACCATTGGTCTTGTCACCTTTGATTTTCAGGCTGGGAAGTAGCGCATGTTCTCGAGATCGGAGAGCATCCCCGGACCCGTTGGGTGCCAGCCTAACCATTCCTGCGTCAGCGCGCTCGAAGCCGGTATGTCAGAACCCACGAACGCCGCGAGCCAGCCAAAGTGCTCGCCGGCCTTCTCAGGCGCGATGGATATCACCGGCAGCTTGAGACCGCGGCCGATCACTTCGGCGATCTCGCGAAGCGGCACTCCCTCTTCGGCGACCGCATTGTAACGGGCTCCCGCTTTGCCCTTCTCCAGCACGAGTCGATAGAGTTGCGCACAGGCGAGCACGTGCACCGCGGGCCAGCGGTTGAGCCCATCGCCTACATACCCCGAGACGCCCTTCTCGCGGGCCACCGCGATCAGGTAGGTGATGAGCCCTTGTTTGACGGTGTCATGGACCTGCGGGAGGCGCACGATCGAAGCGCGCAGGCCCTGCGCTGCCAATGCCGCGGCGGCCTCTTCCGAAGCTATGCGCGGGTGGGGAGAGTTGGGAGCATCTTCCTCGGTCGAAGGGCGCCCCGACGTCCTGGCCATCGCGGTCCCGGAAGTGATCACCAGGGGACGGTCCGAGCCCGCGAGCGCGGAGCCGAGGGCCTCGATGGCGCGCCGGTCGTTCTCACAGTTCTCCGCAAATTTCGAAAAGTCGTGGTTAAAACCCAAGTGAATCACGCCGTCCGACCGTTCCGCGCCCTTGCGCAGGCTGGCCAGATCCTCCAGGTCTCCGCGATGTACCTCGGCGCCGGCGCTGAGAAGAAGTTTCGCGCCAGCATCCGAACGGGCCAGTCCCAGCACCTGATGGCCGGCGTTGATTAACTCCGGAATAACGGCGGAGCCGATGAATCCTGTGGCTCCCGTGATGAATACACGCATATTCTATTCCTCCTAGTAATGTCCGGTGCGAGTTGCAGCCAAGCCGCAGCGGAGCTTGACGGACGATCGAGACTCTGATAGAAACGGAGATACTCTCCGTATTTATAGATTAACGGAGACTGCCTCCGGTTACAAACTATTTTGCCTATGGCCAAAAAGCGTGCAAAATCCGCAGCGCGCCAGCCGCGCACGGATGCCCGGCGAAATCGCGAGCGCATCCTGGAAGTCGCTAAGGTGGCGTTCACGCGCCTCGGCGCAAACGCCAGCCTGGACGATATCGCCAGACAGGCGGGGGTAGGACCCGGAACGCTGTATCGCCACTTTCCAACGCGAGATGCTCTCATCGAGGCGGTCTATCGGGCCGAGGTGGAAAAACTGGCAGTTGCAGCGCACGACTTCGCTGCGGCCATGCCTCCGCTCGAAGCGTTGCGAGCCTGGATGCTGCTGTTCGTCGACCACATTGCGGCGAAGCAGATCATCGCCCCGGCGCTGAATACGTTGGTGGGAGGCCCCTCGAAGTTGTACGAAGGTTCCCGCGGTCAGATCCGCGGAGCGATTGACGCGTTGGCAAGGCGCGCCATACAGAGCGGAGATATTCGCCGCGATCTCGTCCCGTTCGACCTATTGCGGGCGCTAATCGGCGTGGCCCAAGTGGCCTCCAGCCCGGACTGGAAGCAAAGCGCTAAGAGACTGGTGGACATCTTGATCACCGGCTCACGACCGGAGAAGTAGGCTCGAGGACTGTAACACCCGGTTGAATCCATAAGCTTGTACCGTTATTCGGTGAATCGTCGCCGGCTCCAGAAAGGCATGTGAATCGCTTGTAGAAAACGTTTGCTCGGTGATACCGTGGGCTGCGTGGCGTGGGGAAATTCTGGAGGGAACCGTAGTGCTAAACATTGTGGTCATCGAAGACTGTTAAAGCTGTGCTCTGGGCTTCGCTGGCTGCGGCCGCTTTGATACTTACAGCGCAAATCTCCGGCGCTGAGGGAACTCCTAAAATGACTCAGCAAGCATTTGGCAAAACCGCGGACGGAACTGCCGCCACTCTTTATACCCTCAGCAACAAACATGGCATGCAGGTAGCCATCACCAATTATGGCGGCACCGTGGTCAGCATTAAAGTCCCGGACAACAAAGGGACCATCGGCGAAATCACCCATGGCTACGCCGATGTATCCGGCTACGAAACCGGGAAAGCGAGTTTTGGCGGCACCATCGGACGATATGGCAACCGCATTGCCCACGGAACATTCTCCATCGACGGCGTGCAGTACACCTTGCCGAAGAATGACGGCGACAATACCCTGCACGGCGGTCTCATCGGCTTCAACAAGGTTTTTTGGACGGCGAAAGATGTTTCGGGTAAAGACGGTGAGGCATTGCAACTCGACTACGTCAGCAAGAACGGCGAAGAAGGTTTTCCTGGGGCACTGACCGTGCGCGTGATTTTTACCCTAACCGATTCCAACGAACTGAAGATCAACTACGCCGCCACCACCGACAAGAAAACCGTTTTGAATTTGACCAACCATACCTACTTCAATCTGGCCGGCACCGGAACTATCCTCGATGAGGAGCTAATGCTTGCGGCCGATAAATTTACTCCCGTAGATAAAACTCTGATTCCCACCGGCGTGTTACAGCCCGTAGAAGGCACGCCTTTCGATTTTCGCAAATCGATGGTGATCGGTTCGCGCATCGGAGACGACAACGAGCAGCTGAAATTCGGCCGCGGCTACGATCACAACTGGGTTCTCAATAGCAAAGGCAGCGCCAAGCCGACCTTGGCGGCCGTCGTGTATGACTCCAAGTCCGGCCGGAAAATGGAAGTGCTGACCACCGAGCCGGGAATCCAGTTTTACACCGGAAATTTTCTGGATGGCACGATTAAGGACAAAGCGGGCGCGCCGTATGTCCAGCGTTCCGCTTTGTGCCTGGAAACACAGCACTTTCCCAATTCTCCCAATCAACCGAACTTTCCGACTACCGAATTGCTGCCGGGCGCCAAGTTCACCTCGGAGACGATTTATAAGTTCTCCACCAAGTAGTGGCGCGAAGATCCGCGCCGCACTTGCACCGGGCAACGGCCCGCGCGATACTCTAACCGCCGTCGATTGCGGGTAAATCCTGTTTGCGAAAATGTGAAGGGCTGCGTGATTGCATTCAGCTTCGCGGCCGTGCTGGCGCGAACAGCATCGCCGCAAAACACGTTGACAATGCGGCGCAGGTTCCAGTAGATTCGCCAGTCAGTAAACGTTTACTGGCTGCTAATTTTTAGCCCTTCACTCTGTAGCCGCCTCTAGGGATGCACCGCGGATGGTCCCGCAGGCGAAGTTCGGGAAAGTCGGGGATCAACAGCTGATGCCTACAGGCTTCGTGACCACACAACACCTCGTTCATCTCTCCAGCATCGACATCGTCATCATAGTTTTTTATTTCGCGCTGGTGCTGGCCATCGGCTTCTATCTGCGCGGCCGCGCCAACACTGGAGAAGATTTTTTCATGGCTGGCCGCGAGATGACCGCGTGGGTCGCCGGGCTCAGCTTTCTCTCCGCCAATCTTGGTGCGCTGGAATTAATGGGCTGGGCCGGGTCGGCGTATCAGTACGGCATTCTGGCCACCCATTGGTATTGGATTGGCGCAATTCCCGCGATGTTATTTCTCGCGCTGGTAATGATGCCCTTCTATTACATTTCCAAGACCCACTCCGTTCCCGGCTATCTCAAATTGCGTTTTGGAGAGGCCAGCCGGGCGCTCTCCGCAGTCTCTTTCGCCTTCATGACCGTGCTGATGAGCGGTGTCAACATGTTTGCCATGGCCAAGGTCATGCAAATTGTTTTGGGTTGGCCCCTGTCGTTCAGCATTTGGGTTTCTTCGCTGACTGTGGCGATTTATGTGGCCCTCGGCGGATTGCGTTCCGCGATTTTCAATGAAGTGTTGCAGTTCTTCCTGATCTGGGCTGGCGCGCTGCTGATTCCGATTCTTGGTTTGTACGAAGCCGGCGGCTGGGCCAACCTCAAAGTTTTGATCGCGCAACGAGCTTCCTCGGAATACGTGCATCTATGGTCGGGGCTGGGATCCTTTGACACCAATCCGATGGGCATCAACTGGGTCGGCATCGTCTTTGGTTTAGGCGCCATCATTTCGATGGGTTACTGGACCACCGACTTCCTGGTCGTACAGCGCATCCTGGCCGCGAAAGATATGCGCAGTGCGCAACTGGCACCGATCATCGGCGCCGGGTTCAAAATGTTTGTTCCGATCATCGTGATTCTGCCGGGCCTTCTCGGACTCGGCTTGCTGCCCATGAAGCTGACCGGCGAAGCTGATGCCCTCCTCACCGGCGGACACAGTTACAACGATGTGTTGCCGCTGATGTTGGCGCGTTATTGCGGTCCAGGTCTGCTCGGGTTGGGAGTCACCGCGTTAATCGCCGGATTTATGTCTGGCATGGCCGGCAACGTCAGCGCCTTCACTACCGTCTGGACCTATGACATTTACCGCGCGCTGATCAACAAAAAGGCCAGCGACGCCCACTACGTGAGCATGGGCCGCTGGACCACCGTAGTCGGCGTACTTATCAGCGTGGGCACGGCGTACTTGGTGATGCGGTCGGCCAGCATCATGGATTACGTGCAGGCCTTATTCAGCTTTTTCATCGCGCCACTTTTCGGCACGGTGATTCTGGGAATGCTCTGGAAACGCGCAACCGGTCCGGCAGCTTTCTGGGGGCTTTTCCTCGGCACACTCTCGTCGATCGCCATGTGGGCTTCGGTGAAAGTTAATCCGGCGGCGTTGGCATACGTCGCGCTGTCATCGCACGCCAAGCCAATGGCCCAGGACATGTTCCAGGCGCTCTGGGCGTTTGTGATCTGCGTGGTGGTTACCGTCGCAGTCAGTCTGGTGACCAAGCCGAAAACGGATGCCGAGTTGGAAGGATTGGTTTACGGTTTGACGCCCATCCCTTCACAACAAGGGCTTTCGATCTATCAAAAGCCGATTTTTTGGGCTGGCGTAGTGACGCTGGTCTTTGTGGGATTGAACGTTATCTTCTGGTAGTTGGCACGCGTTGAACGAAAAGCGGTAAACGGCGAGGACAACCATGGCAAATCGCGAAATTTCTATCTGGTTTTTTATCGGCGTGTCGCTGCTGGTGAACGGCGTGGTGATTTGCGGCGCGGGAATCTACGAATACGTTAATCCTCCCGTCGAAAAAGTTGTGTTGTACAGCCTGCACGCTGGCATCTGGTGGGGCGCGATATTGGCTGTCGTAGGTTTGTTGTATTGCATTTTCTTCGCACCGACTAAGCGGGACGCCTAGGCCATCTGGAGACTAAAAACCGCATGAGCACGACTCGTAAGATGACGTTTGGATTGATTGTAGGCAATCGCGGATTTTTTCCCGGGCATCTGGCGACCACCGGTCGCGAAGAGCTGATCAAGGTACTGCAAACCGCCGGCATGGACGTAGTGGTGCTAGGCCCGGAAGACAGTAAACACGGAGCGGTGGAGACGTACGCCGAAGCCAAACGTTGCGCGGACTTATTCAAAGCCAACGCCCAGCGCATCGACGGGGTGATCGTAACGCTGCCGAACTTTGGCGATGAGCGCGCCATTGCGGACACTTTACGGCTGGCGCGACTGGATGTGCCGGTGCTCGTTCAGGCGACCCCAGATGTTCCCGGGCAGATGTTGATTACTCACCGGCGCGATAGCTTTTGCGGGAAGATGTCCGCCTGCAACAATTTGAAGCAGTACGGAATTCCCTACTCGCTCACCACACTGCATACCGAAGCTCCGGCCTCCCCGGAATTTGCGAAAGATTTGCAGTGGTTCGCGGGCGTGTGCCGCGTCGTAAAAGGATTAAAGAATCTGCGCATTGGAGCCATCGGAGCGCGTCCGGCGGCGTTTAACACTGTTCGGTACAGCGAGAAGCTTCTGGAGCATAGCGGAATCAGCGTCGAGACCCTGGATCTTTCGGAAGTGCTCGGGCGTATCGAGCGGATGAAGGATTCCGACGAGGCCGCGCAACAGAAGCTGCGAACGATTGAAAAGTATGTGAGCACTTCCGGGATTCCTGCAGCTGCGCTAATGAAAATGGCTAAGCTGGGCGCGGTGGTAGATGGCTGGATGCGCGACACCCAGGTCGAGATCAGCGCGGTGCAATGCTGGACGTCGCTGGAAGAAAATTTGGGCGTAGTTCCCTGCACGGTGATGAGCATGATGAGCGAATCGCTGCTCTCAAGTGCCTGCGAAGTGGATGTATGCGGGGTGATTGGGATGCACGCCTTGCAGCTGGCGTCTGGGACGCCCAGTGCGTTGCTGGACTGGAATAATAACTACGGAACGAATCCGAACAAGGCGGTTTGTTTCCACTGCAGCAATTTGCCGAAACACTTTTTCACGGAAGTGAAAATGGATTTCCAGGCGATTATCGCGGGCACGGTGGGCAAGGAAAACACTTTCGGGACTTGCGTAGGCCGCGTGAAGCCCGGCGCGATGAGCTTCGCGCGCTTCTCTACCGACGATCTCACCGGGCGGATTCGCGGTTATTCCGGAACCGGAACGTTTACCGACGATCCGCTCGAGACCTTTGGCGGAGCAGGCGTGGTGGAAATCCCGGAGTTACAAAAACTGCTGCGGTACATCTGCGAACACGGTTTCGAGCATCATGTGGCAGCCAACTTCTCGACGGTGGCCGATGTGGTGCATGAAGCCGCCAGCCGGTACCTCGGCTGGGATATGTATGCCCACGGAGCCTAAGGCATTCACCGCACGAAGCATTTGGTGCGTCAGCTGACGGTAATAATTCTGAAAAACGGACCGAACGATGTCCGCAGCGTAGGCAAAAGCGCCGAAAACCAAAATGGGCCTGCAGGACTTCTTAGAACACATTCACGATAACTACGATCGGAGCTAAGGTCAGTTCACCATGGCAATTGTTGCGGGAGTAGATTTTGGTACGTTGAGTGTACGCGTGACGATTGCGGACACCGCGCGGGGGAAACTCGGCTCGGGGTCGGCTTCGTATGCTTTGCACCGGCGTAAGGATGATCCGGACTACGCCACGCAGAGTCACGACGAGCATATGAAGGCGTTAGCGGAAGCTATGCGCACGGCGTGTGCGGCTGCGAAAGTAGCGGGAACGCAAATCGAAGCGCTGGCGATCGATACGACCGGGTCCAGCGTAATTCCCGTTGGTAAAAATTTTGAGCCCTTGGACGAATATTATTTGTGGTGCGATCACCGGGCCTGGCGCGAAGCGGCGCTGATAACCGAGACGGCGCAGCGCGAGAAGCTGGAAGTGATCGAGTGGTGCGGCGGGACGTACTCATCGGAGTGGGGGTTCTCGAAGCTCCTGCACTGGTTGCGCAATAATCCGGACAAGCGGGACAAGTTTGTTACGGCCTTGGAACATTGCGACATGGTGGCGGCGGTGCTCTGCGGAATCACTGACCCCGAGCTGGCGCCGAGGTCAGTTTGCGCCATGGGGCACAAGTGGATGTGGAACGCCAAATTCGGCGGGCTGCCTCCGGAAGAGTTTCTGGTGGCGGTGGACCCGCTGCTTGCCGGCGTGCGCGCGAAACTGAACGGGCGATATTTGACCAGCGACAAAATTGCGGGAAATTTATCCGCGGAGTGGGCCCAGAAACTAGCTCTGCGCGAAGGCATTCCCATTCCCGTGGGCGCGTTTGACGCGCACTGGGACGCGATTGGAGCCGGAGCGCGCACCGGTGACGTGGTCAACGTAGTCGGCACTTCGACCTGTATCATCGCCATGAGCGATGCGACGCAACTGGTGCCGGGCGTTTGCGGTGTCGTTCCCGGCTCCGTGGATCCAACCAAGACTGGAGTGGAAGCCGGGCTTTCCGCTACCGGGGATATTTTTGAGGCGATCGCCAGCCGCGCCGGAAAAAATGTGGCCGAGCTTTCCGCGGGCCTCGAGAAATATCATGCGGGCCAAACAGGATTGCTGCGCCTAACCTGGGATAACGGCGATCGAACCGTTCTGGTAAATCCGGCGCTGGGCGGCATTACACTCGGATGGCACCTGACACATACCGCGCAAGATGAACTCTTTGCGGCGATCGAGGGTACGGCGTTCCATACGCGGGTGATTTTTGGACGCATGGAAAAATATGGCGTCCCCATCGCGCGGGTGATTAATGCGGGAGGCATTCCGCAGAAAAATGAAGTGCTGAATCAGGTGTACGCCAACGTGCTGCAGAAGCCAGTGCTGGTGCCGTCGGGAGATGTGACCAGCCTGGGCTCGGCAATTTTTGCGGGTATGGCTGCCGGCGCATTCAAAAATGTGCGCGAGGGGCAAGAGGCGCTGTGCCCTCCGCATCGCGTGGTGGAACCGGACAAGAAAACCGCGGGAGTTTACAACGAGCTGTTTGCGTTTTATCGCGAAATTTATTTCGGCTTTGGCCAAACAAATTCCCCGGCCATCGCGGTTGGCAAGGTGCTGCCGGGTTTGCGGCGCATCGCCGCGGAGTCACGGGGGAACGCGTGAGATTAAAAACGCTGCGCGAAGAGGTACTGGAAGCGAACCTGGAATTGGTGCGCCGCGGTTTGTGCTTGTACACCTTCGGGAATGCCAGCGGAATCGCGCGCGACGAAGGTCTAGTGGTCATCAAACCCAGCGGCGTGCCGTATGAATCGATGAAGCCGGAGCATCTGGTGATTGTGGATCTCTCTGGCCGGGTGATTGAGGGCGGACTGCGGCCTTCGTCGGACTTGGCGACCCACTTGATTTTGTATCAAGCGTTCACGGCGATTGGCGGCGTGGCGCATACCCATTCGCGGGCCGCGACAGCATGGGCACAGGCCGAGACCGAGATTCCCTGCTATGGGACCACCCACGCGGATTATTTTCGCGGGCCGGTTCCCGTGACCGAGGAATTGACTTCGGCAGAAGTTGAGAACGACTACGAAGTGAACACTGGGCATGCGATTGTGCGGAGATTTAAGGGACTCGATCCGCTGGAAGCGCCCGCGGTGCTGGTGGCCTCGCACGCGCCGTTTTGCTGGGGCGCAACTCCTGCTGAAGCGGCACATACCGCGGCGATTGTGGAAGAACTGGCAGCGCTGGCGCTGCAGACCAGAGCGGTGAATCCGAGCATCGTGGAGATTCCGCGCTATCTGCACGACAAGCATTTTTTGCGCAAGCATGGCGCGTCCGCGTACTACGGACAGAAGAAGATACAGTAACTCCTGCGACCTTTACCAATGAAAGCCTGTGTACTTACGGATGTGGGCAAGATCGAAGTCCGCGATGTGCCGACGCCGCGAGTCTCGCCTGATGGCGTTTTACTACGAGTCTCTTCCGTAGGGATCTGTGGTACGGACGCGCATATTTTTGCCGGCCACGCCAACTACAACACCGATCCACACGGAAATAAAATCCCGCTCAGCGTGCATCCACAAATCCTGGGCCATGAAGTCAGCGGGCAAATCACAGAAGTCGGAAACGATGTTCGCGATCTTGGGCCCGGCGACCGCGTAATCATCGACCAGGGTTTGAATTGCGTCAGCAAGCATCGCGAGCCACTCTGCGAATATTGCCTTACCGGGGATTCGCATCAATGCGCGTTTTACACCGAGCACGGGATCACCGGATTGCCCGGAGGACTCGCAGAATACATCGCGGTGCCAGCGGCCAACGCGGTGCGCCTGAGCGGCAACTTGGAAATGTCCGAGGCAGCGCTCGCAGAGCCGCTGGGTTGCGTGATTCATTCTTCGGATGCGGTGGCCCGCGCTCGCACGCGTTATGCGATTAGCGCTGGCGCGCCCGAACGACGAGTCCGGCATATTTTGATTTGCGGCGCTGGACCATCGGGCCTGCTTTTCGTGCAGTACTTGCGCAAAGTTTTGGGTTACGACGGGCTGCTGCTGGTGGCCGAACCCAACGAGATAAAGCGCAAGCTCGCGAAACAATTTGGCGCGGACGAATTGCTGGATCCCAACGCGAACGATTTGGCCGAAGCGGTGCGCGAACATACCAAGGGCGGTGGTGTCGAGTACCTGATCGAAGCCTCAGGACAGGGCCGCGTGTTCGCCGCAATTCCTACGCTGATACGCAAACAGGCTACCGTGCTCCTCTACGGACACGGCCACGCCGGAGTCGATCTCAGCGCGCTCAACGGTGTGATGTTCAAGGAACCTTCGCTGATTACTCCCGTCGGCGCATCCGGTGGCTTCGAGAAGGATGGGCGACCCTCAGTCTATGTGCGCGCGTTGCGGCTCATCGAGCAAGGACAAATCGCGGTAGCGCCGTTCATCACGCATCGATACACCTCGCTCGATGATGTGCAGGGCGCACTATCCAAAGGCATGTATGCGCCGGACTATGTGAAAGGCGTGGTGGCGTTGCAGTCGGTCTGAAGTTTCCGAAGGAAATCAACGGAGCCTCAGATGGGACCAGACAAATTCGGTGATATGTTGGTGTTTAAATGCCAAATGAGATGCGCTTCTCTCTAATTGAATTGGAATCGCTGACCTGGCCTCCAACCATTCAAGTCCCCCAAGCACGCTTTCGTCTATTCGTGGCCGCAGATCTGACCCATATCTCGACCGACGCGATTTCGGATTTTGCTAGTTCGGCCCTGAAAAACGGAATGGTTTATTTTTGCGCATGGGGACCCGACTGCGAAAGGTTTCACGACATCGTGGACGAATTAATCGTTAGTGATCACCTTGGGGACCGCGTGTTTGCTGGTGCGAGAACGGACAAACCCATTATGACGACATGGCACTCAGGCGACACGTTGGATGAAGCATTAGATTTCTTTATCAATCTCGCTCAACCGGCCGACGGCCTGGAGACCGATAGCTACCACTGGCTCGCAATGTCACTGGACAACCGTGAATGGACAGCAGAGATTCGATCGCGGCTATCAGCCACCCGCCCATGACTGCACTTCAACAAATGGCCGATGCTTACCGCGCTGTGACGATCAAAGGCGCGTGGTACGGACCTTCGCTTGCAGAGTTGCTAGCGGAGATTTCGCCGCAACTGGCGACGATCAAACCCACTCCTGAGGCTCATTCCATTTCTGCGCTGCTACAGCATTTGCTGCTGTGGAATGAACGGGTTCGCAACACGTCCGAAAGCAATCCGATGCCCCTTTGGCAGGCTGCGCAGGAGTGGGCCGAGCCGACGATTCCCTGGAACGAACTGGTGGCCCGCTGGAACGAAAGCCGCGACCAACTGGAAGAGAAGCTTCGAAATTTTCCCTTGGAAGATCTGGCAAAACAAGTTCCCGGGCGCGATTATCCCTACCAAACGCTGCTCCACGGAATCGTGCAGCACGCGATTTACCACGCCGGCCAGATCGCCATGGTCTTAAGCATACTTCGGGCGCGATCCCAGTAGCTTTCAGCAACCAAGCAGAACCACGACCTACCCCCGCTCCAGCATAGAACTCGCTCCATATTACGGCGCAGGGGCCTGCGTGATGGACTTGAGAACGATGGTCGTTTTGAGATGCTGTTCGGCGCTCAGCGACAGGTGCTTCGCTCTTACAAGTTGCTGCAATTGCGCGTAGGTCGCCGACGCGGACTCTGAAGAAACTTTGGCGGAGAGTTCGAGCGCTTTTCCTCCCGGCCATTCCCAAAGTTCGAGAGTGAGTTTGCCAAGCGGGGGCCGCGCACGAATCTCCCAATCGGTGGAGGTTATTTCAGCGAGTCTTTTCACGCGGCTCCAATCGATGGAAATATGCGCCGCGGCGAGGAATTTCGTTTGTGCCGTCGTGAATAAGCGCGATGCATCATCTCCCGTTTGCGGAAATTGTTCCGCGCTTAATGGATTGGTAATTGAATACGACGGAGTTTCGCCGTCGCCGGTCAAATCCTGCTCGCATTTTAAATCGTTGGTTGCGAGGGCCGCCGCCGAAAACTTTTCAGGGTTGGGCGGCCGAAATTTTACGGTGAGATCATTTGGTGCGCCGCGGCGCAGCCGCACAATCGCCCCTTGGGCCAGCAGCTCGAGGCTGTCAGTATCAAAAAAGTAGACGCTGCCCGCAGTTTCTTTTTTTGCGCGTAACGCGGCGACAACCGCCGGAGTCTCGCCCGGCGCGAGCAGAATCTTGACCTCCACGTTGCACTCTTGTTGGGCATGTAAATCCCCGCAAAAAAGAAGCAGTAGGCAGCCGAGGAAGCAGAACGATCGGGAACCAAGTCCCAGACAACGCAGCATAGGAGAATCCATGAGAGCACGCACCGATGGACCAACGTATTCCCTCTGGAAGCTCATGGCAAGCCCTTAGGGACTGCGCGACTACGACACCGTCGCGGAATTTGCATGCGTCCTGGGACGCCAACCATATCTACGCGGGAGGTCGGGAGTCGTGCTAAGATGCGCTGCGGTAAACGTTTGCTGGCGGGTATGTGATTGATTCTCGATGTATTTATCCGGCCCGCGAATGTCAACAAAAGGAAGCTTGAGGAGAGCACGAATGGACCTGCGTTCACGACGGGGATTTCTGAAAACAGCGGCAGTGGCCGGGGTGGCGGTGGCTGCTGACGGTTTGGGTGCGTCCCTGTTGATGGGTCGCCCGACGGATAACGCCGTGTTTCGCGTGGACGTGGATTCGCGACGGACGCTCCCGGCGCTGGACCGTAACGTATTTGGATCGTTTTTGGAGCATCTGGGACGGGCGATCTACGAGGGAGTTTACGATCCCAAGTCTTCGTTGGCGGACGCGAATGGGTTTCGCAAAGACGTGCTGGATGAGATCCGCAAGATGGGTGTGCCGATCGTGCGGTATCCCGGGGGAAATTTTGTGTCCGGCTATCACTGGCTGGATGGCGTAGGACCGAAGAAGGATCGCCCAACGGTGCTGGAGAAGGCCTGGAATTCGACGGAGACCAACCAGTTTGGAACCAACGAATTTCTGGCATGGTGCAAACTGGCGGGCACGCAGCCGCTGATGGGACTGAATCTCGGTACGGGCACGCCGGAAATGGCGGCCGCGTTGGTGGAATATTTGAATGTGGACAAGGGCACGAAATGGAGCGACTTGCGGAGGAGCCACGGAGTCGCGGAACCGTATGCGGTGAAGAACTGGTGCCTGGGGAATGAAATGGACGGTCCGTGGCAGATCGGGCATATGTCCGCCACAGAGTATGGCGAAAAAGCGCAAGATGCCGCGCGGCAGATGCGCTACGTGGACCCTTCACTGAAATTGATTGCGTGCGGTTCGAGCGGACCAGGCATGTCCACTTACTTGAAATGGGATCGCGAAGTGCTGGAACAATGTTATGAATACGTGGATGCGATTTCCCTGCACCGCTATTTCGACAACACCTCCGAGACCGGCGGGAACAGCGCAAATTTTCTGGCGCTGAATTTGAGCATGGAAAAGCAGATCAACGAAGTAGCAGCGGTCTGCGATTACGTACAGGGGATCAAGCGCTCGCCGAAAAAACTGTGGCTTTCGTTCGATGAATGGAACGTGTGGTATCGGGCGCGGGGCGGTGCGTTTCAAGATGGAAACCGGCAACCTGCGCCACACCTTCTGGAGGAGGTTTACAACCTGGAAGATGCGTTGCTGGTGGGGGGACTGATCAATTCCCTGCTGCGAAATTCAGGCAGGGTACGGGTCGGATGCCTGGCGCAATTGGTGAACGTGATTGCGCCGATCATGACCAATGCGACCGGAATGTACCGGCAGACGATTTTCTATCCGTACAACTGGGCATTGCAATACGCGAAGGGCGCAGCGCTGCAAGTACTGGTGGAGCCGGGGCCGAGCTACGACGTGCCCAACTTCGGGAAAGTGCCGTATCTGGACGTTGCGGGAACGCTGGACACGGACGGCACGATCTCCCTATTTGTTTTGAACCGGGATCTAACGAATGCCCATCAGGTGGAAATCAATTGGGAAGGCAAGGCTGGGAGCCAACTGATGGCTTCGTATGTGCTGACAGGTACGGACCTGAAAGCGGCGAACGGATTCGATGCGCCGCAGAAGGTCGTACCGCAAGCAGCAGATAAGCCGGTGACGAGCGGAGGGGTGACGAAGATCGAGGTGCCGGCCAGGTCTTACTCGGTTTATCAGTGGGGCGTTTAGAAAACGAAGTAAAGAGGTAATGAAGTAAGGAAGTAAAGAAAAAGAGCTAGCAGCAGTCTTGCTTGCAAAAAAGTTTTTAACAGTTGCGATGGGACGCTGGAAGGAACGTTTTCATATGAAAACCGTACTGCGATGCTTGGGACTCTTGCTTTGCGCGCTGTTGTTGGGCCCAGGCTCGAGAGCGAAGCGCGGCGAACGTGAGAACGGGGTATCCGGCGCGGCAACAACCGCCGGGGTGGCAACAAGCGGTGGCGAAGCATCTGCTACGGCATCTCCCGCCGCGCAACCCGCGGATAAGAGTCCGGTGCTAGCCGCGACACCGCCGATGGGGTGGAACAGCTGGGACGGTTACGGGACCACGGTCACTGAAGAACAGGTGAAGGCGAATGCCGATTGGTTCGCGAAGCATCTGAGGCCGGCGGGCTGGCAGTACATCACTGTGGACATGGAATGGTTCGTTACGAATCCGACGCCGGAGGGCAATTCGAAAACGTCGGACTATGCGATGGATGAGAATGGCCGGTACATTCCGGCGGTGAACCGGTTCCCTTCTTCGGCAGGAGGAAAAGGGTTCAAGCCACTGGCCGACTACGTTCATTCGCTGGGGCTGAAGTTCGGCATTCATATCCTGCGAGGAATTCCGAAAAAAGCGGTGGCAACAAATACGCCGATCGCGGGTTCGGAGTATCACGCGGCGGACGCGGCAGATACGGGCGAGACCTGTCCGTGGAATTTCGACAATTTTGGAGCGGATGCGGCGAAGCCGGCGGCGCAGGCGTATTACGATTCGATCGCAAAATTGTATGCGAGCTGGGGCGTGGACTTAATCAAAGTGGATTGCATCAGCAGCCATCCGTACCGCGGCGAGGAAATTCGCATGTTGAGTGAGGCGCTCGGGAAGACCGGGCGGCCGATCGCGTTGAGCCTTTCGCCGGGAGCGGCGCCGCTCGATAAAGTGGAAGAGATGCGGAAGTACTCGCAGATGTGGCGGATTTCCGACGACATCTGGGACATCTGGCACAGCGACGTGCCGTACCCGCAAGGGCTGGGCGACCAATTCCAGAATATTGTGAAATGGGCGGGCCTGGCGCAGCCGGGACATTGGCCGGATGCGGATATGTTGCCGCTAGGATATTTGGGGCCGGCGCCGGGGTGGGGACAAGCGCGGCAGACGCGCTTGACGCACGATGAACAGCGAACGCTGATGACTTTGTGGGCGGTGTTCCCTTCACCGCTGGTGATTGGCGGGGATTTGACGAAGGCCGACGATTGGACGCTGTCGCTGCTCACGAACCCGGAAGTTATCGCAGTGGATCAGCATTCCACGGGCAATCATCCGGTGATCGTCAAGGACGACAGCCTCATCTGGCTGGCAGAAGCACCGGCGAAGGGGGAATTTTATCTCGCGGTATTCAATCGCGGAGCGGCGGCGCAGAAATTTGAGTATAGCTGGAGCGCGCTGGGTCTGAAGGGCATGAGCTATTTGCAGAGAGACCTGTGGGAACGTAAAGACCGGGGCGCCGCGGCGGGGCTGTCGATCGAACTTCCGGCGCATGCCTCGGTTTTGTACCTGCTGAAACCGCAAGCGCCGAATATGTATTAAGACGCTGCGAGTGCAGGATTCGAATGAACAAATACTCAGTTCGTCGCGTGGTATTCACTGCGTGTCTCAGCGTTCTCGCTCTCACGGCGCTTACCTGTGACGCGCAAACCCAGTCTGCTAACACGAGTCCGACTGCGGGCGAAACGCCGTTGCAGATCGATCAAACCTGGCAGCACGCCAGTTCCAAATATGACGCGGCGCGCAAAGCGCTGTTGACCGACGTGGACCGGGCGGCAACGGCGGGCCCTTTTTCGGCGGACTGGGAATCCTTGCGGCGCTACGAAATTCCCGAATGGTACAAGGACGCCAAGTTTGGAATTTTCATTCATTGGGGCGTTTACTCCGTCCCGGCGTTTGGCAGCGAATGGTATCCGCGCTTGATGTATCAGGAAGGCTCGGAAGAAAACAAACACCAGATCGCTACCTACGGCCCGCTAACGCAATTCGGCTACAAGGATTTCATTCCGCGTTTCACGGCTACGCATTTCGATGCCAATCAGTGGGCCGAGCTTTTTAAGGCTTCGGGCGCCAAATATGTGGTTCCGGTATTCGAACATCACGATGGCTTTGCAATGTACGACAGCGGGCTGTCCGATTGGACCGCGGTGAAAATGGGGCCGCGCCGCGATGTGTATGGCGAACTCGCCAAAGCCTTGCGTGCGCGGGGACTGCGCCTGGGCGCTTCTTCGCACCGCATTGAACACGATTTCTTCCTGGACGGCGGGCGCAAGATCGCTTCCGACGTCAACGATTCGGCGTATGCGGCTTTCTACGGCCCAGCGCATTCCTGGCTGGACGGCAAAAAAACTCTACTGGAAGACTGGACTTATCTCAGCAACGAGTATCTCGACGATTGGCTGGCGCGCGATGCGGAAATCGTGGAGAAATATGATCCCGACATCCTCTATTTCGATTGGTGGATTGGGCAGCCGAATGCGCGCAGCCACGTCGCGAAGTTCGCAGCGTTTTATTACAACCGCGGCGCGAGCCAGGGCAAAGTTCCGGTGATCAATTACAAGCTCAGCGCCATGGAAGAACGTTCCGCGGTACTTGATATTGAACGCGGACAACTTTCCGGTATCCGCCCGCTGTATTGGCAGACGGACACTTCTATCAGCAACAAGTCGTGGGGCTACATCGAGAACGACAGTTTCAAGTCCGCGGATGTGGTCGTCCACCAGCTGATCGATATCGTAAGCAAAAACGGAAATCTGCTGATCAACATCGGTCCACGCTCCGACGGCACGATCCCCGAACAGATTCAGGCGACGCTTCGTGATATCGGCGGCTGGCTAAAAATCAACGGTGAAGCTATCTACGGGACGCGCCCGTGGAATAAATTTGGCGAAGGACCCACGGCCATTGTGGAGGGGGCGTTCCACGATACAGAAGTAAAACCGTACACTCCAGAGGATTTCCGATTCACGAGCAAAGGCAGCGTGCTTTATGCCATCGCGATGGCCTGGCCGGAAAATCACGAGGCGGTGATTCATTCGCTGGATTCCACGGGGCTGGGCGGCTCCACAATCGAGTCCGTGTCATTACTGGGTTTCGGGGGAACTGTGCCCTACGAACAGAAAGCGGATGGCGTGCATATTCATCTTCCTGACAAAGCGCCCGGGAACTACGCGTACTGTTTTAAGCTGGTTTTGCAGACTGCTCACTGACGGGTGCAACAGGAGTGCCTTCGACGACGGGGCCGCGCGCGTCAAACACCAGCGGCAGGTTTAAGGGCGTCCGCTAAACCCTTATATTTTGTCAAAAGAATGTCTGGCCCTGCAGCAAGGTATCCACGGCCGCCAGCAATTTTTCCGAAGCCTCGCCTTTGGGCACAAATCCCTGCACCCCTACGCGGCGCAGGGTCTCGGTCAAACTGCGTCCATCGTGCATGGACAAAATGAGTATCGGAACTTTCGGCAAAATCTCCCTGATTTTCTTAGCTCCGCCAATGCCGTTTAAGCCGGGCATCGTCAAATCGAGAATGATCAGATCGGGGCGCAGCTCTCCGGCTTTTTGCGCCGCTTCCTCACCGTCGGACGCTTCGCCACAAACTCGAATGTCCGATCGCGAGGCCAGGATGGCGATTACGCCTTTCCTGACCACTTCATGGTCATCCGCAACCAGTATCCGCACGAAGGAATTGTGTTCCGTAGCAGCAGGCACCCGGCTCCTGAGTCCGATTCTTAAAGAGTAGGAAACAACCGTTTACAGGTTGGACCTGTGATGGCAACTCTTGAATACAGGAAAACCTTTAGGAAAATATCCCGATGTGACCGAAGCCCTATCCATGGCTACCCCTTACAGCTCGCAGGCGCTCGGTCGCGGTGGCTCAACCCCCGAGGTTTAGGCGCCGTGCTAGAATGCGGCGGAAAAGCAGTGCATCCCGATTCAGGAGTTGCGATGCCGCGCAGTGTGCGTTCCCTCGTAGATCTATATAGTCCCAGCGACCCGCTTGAAAAAGCGTGGACTATTCCTTCGCCGTGGTATTTCGATGCGAATTTCTATGAAGCGGAACGGGCCGCCGTATTTGCCGCGTCTTGGCAGGCCGTCGGACGAGTGGATCAAGTGCGCGACCCCGGGCAGTTCTTTACCGCGGACATTGCCGGCGAGCCATTTGTGGTCGCGCGTGGCGAGGATGGCCAATTGCGGGCTTTCTACAACGTCTGCCGGCATCATGCCGCTGCCGTGGTGACCGAAGCGCAAGGCTGCGCAAAGCAGTTTCGCTGCCCGTACCACGGGTGGACGTATGGAAACGATGGCGCGTTAAAAGGCATGGTTGAATTTGAAGGAGTCTGCGACTTTGACCGCGCGAAGAATGGACTGGTGCCGGTACGCGTCGAGAGTTGGGAGAATTTTGTTTTCGTGAATTTGGACAACCAGGCGCGGCCGCTGCGGGAATTTCTCGGCGTGGTGCCAGAAATTGTCGCGCCGCTGGCCATGACGAGCAAGCTGCATTATTTCGACCGCCGCATTTACACGCTGAACTGCAACTGGAAAGTCTACGTGGACAATTATCTTGACGGTGGCTACCACGTACCCCACGCTCACAAAGGTCTGAGCAGCGTAATCGAGTACACAAAATATACGATCGAAAATTTCGAAACCGCGTGCCTGCAGTCCAGCCCGCTATCGACCGATAGTAATTCCGAGGCCGGCGTGGCGGCCACTCGGCAGGGCCGCGCGTTTTATTTGTGGATCTATCCCAATTTCATGATCAACGCTTACGAAGGGGTAATGGATACGAATTTGGTGTTGCCCTTGGGCGTAGATAAGTGTGCGGTGGTCTTCGACTATTATTTCGGCGATGTCGGCGCGTCCGCCGCGGTTCGCAATCGGGAGAGCATTGCCGTCAGCGAAAAGGTTCAGGACGAAGACGAAGCCATCTGCGATTCCGTGCAGCGCGGACTCGGTTCCCGCGCGTACATCGCTGGCCGCCTCTCGGTACGCCGCGAAGCCGGTGAGCATCTGTTTCACCGCCTGCTGCACGCCGATTTAACTCGCGAACTGAAAAATTCCGCGGCGGCTGATTAACGCCTGCTACGAAAAAATCTCAGTCGGATCCACGATCAATTTCCTGAGCGCCTCACCTACGTCTGGCGCCGTCCGGTCCCAATAGTGCGTATGTGCGCCGATTCCGATACACATCTCCGCCCGCGAGGCCGGGGATGCGTCACGGATCACCGAGATCGGCCCGCCGCCGCTGCCCGCGTCGTTACGTTTCAGCCAGCCAACGTTCCACAGATATCTGCCCACATAGTCCGCGCTGCGATAGACGTTGCACCAACCTTTGACGCACAATTCATCGGTTCGCGGCAACGCCTGCTGCCCAATCTCTGCCGGAGCATTCTCCAGACTTGCCCCGAGCTCGCTGCCGGCCGAAGAGTTGTCTGGTATCTCCGTGACCCATTCGTACAAGTGCGGGAAAAAGCGATGCAGCAACGCCCTTAGCGGACTACCCATCGTAAGCAGATAAATGGGAATCGCCGGGGCGTCGGCCCCCGCATGCAGGCCGTCCTTATGGAGCACCGGATCCTTATCGTTTGCCGCCGAACGCGCAATGAAGCGCAGCAAGTCCGCGGCCACCAAAGTTCCCAGACTGTGCGCTACGATAACCAGCCGCTGGTAAGGGCGTCCCTCGGTGTCACGATAAGCCGCAACGTAACGCAGCAGCGAAGTGCAACGCTCCGCGATGCGCGCTCGGGGAGTCATGTGCGCCGGCACTGTCCGCAAATAGTTGTCCACATCCAGCAATGTATCCAGCACCGCACCGCCATATTTCAATATCACCGCAACCAGCGCAGTCGCCGAAACTGCCAGCGCCGCGCCGGTTCCCTGAATCAGCGGCAAGGTCCAGCGACTGGTGGTGTCCACCAGCGTCGGAAAAATAATAAAACCGTGCCACCTCAACAAATTAAGCGAACCGAAAAATAAAGTGGTAGGAACGATGGCGAACCACAGTATCCGGATTAAAATCGCGATGTTGTCGAGCCCGCGCGACAGCCACTCTCCCGCTCGCCCGGTATCCACGGAATCCGAAGGCGGAGTTACGTGCTGCGAACTTTCAAAAATCACCGAAGGCAATACCGCCCACAACAGCATCAGAAAACTCAGCGCAATGAGGGCCAGGGTAACCGGCAAGCCAGGAGTCACGCTCACCAGCAACAGCCCGTCGAGGTAATTTTCGAGCGGTCTCCAGGGCGCCGTAGGATTTCCGAGTGTTTTGGGACACCCGGCCCATTTGGTGGCTAAAAGCTGCGCGCCAGGGTCGCACTTCAGCGAAGCAATTCGGGCTTCGAGCCGTGCAGTGTCGGGAATGACGTAAGCCCGCCAGCCTGCCGCAACCGAGCCGTTATCGATCGTCATCGCCGAAACATTTTTGAAAATGTGCAGACGCCTGCTGGCGTAGTTGGCGATCCCGCTCCAAATAGCCAAGGTCACAATCAGAAAAAAAGATGCGGAAATCGCAAACGTGAATCGCCCGGTCCGGTGGGCGGCGCGCGCGCGGCATTTTCGCGCAGGCTCGTTTGCCAAGGCTGTGCACAGTTCGCTGAGCGGCCACGAAAAGAACTCCGCGAGCAAACACGTCACCCAGCAAAATGCCAGCTCCCCAAAAACTACTTGGATCGTTAGAAATGCCGCGGTCGCCGCCTGCGGCTCATCCGGCGCGGCCGCGCGGCGCAAAAATAAAAGCAGAAACAGCATCACGTTCAAAAGATAAAGCAGTCCCCCTACCCAGCCCGCGCCGGGACGCATTTCCGAAAATTTCTGGGCGATCTTCAAAACGGCGATACCGGCGACCACTAGCCAGGCTAAAAGCACCAGCCACTTCTCGATAGAAATTTCCGGCAGACACCAATTGCCAAGTACCGCAGCCAACCCCAAAATCGCCATCGACAGGGCTGCGCCCAGGAATGGTATCCCCGACCAAAAAAAAGGCCGGCGCGGCGAACCAAATTTCTTGCCAACGATAAGCGTTGCAACCAGCCCCATAGCTCCGGCCAAGCTAAGCCCCGCCGCAATCTGCCACGACGAACTAAATTTATCCGCAAACGCCGCAAGCCCGATTGCGAGCATCACCAGATTCAGTAGGGGAATGAACATCGTGAGCATCCGCACTGCGGTGGCATGGAACGAGGAAAGAATGCGCCAAGGCCAACCCCGTGGACCTTGCTCGGCATTCTCGGCCTCCGCCCAATAGACCGCTTTCAGCCCTAGCGCCGCGAGGTGAAAAAGCAACTGGTAGAAGGCATAAAAAAATCCAACAATCGAACTCTCAGGCTTGCTCAGATCCGAATAATGCGCGTCGTAAATATGAAACGAGGGTGGCAGCAAAACATCAGTGAGCTGGTCCGTCGAGTTCTGCGTTCCGGAAATTTTCGCTTTCGTCCCGCGAGACGCGTAGCGCATGGTCTGAAACGTCCGCCCCGGCTCCGCCTGATACTCGGCCAACTGAGACAGCATGTACTGATAGTCGAAATGTTCCTGCGGCGGAGCAGACGCTGGAACTTCACCCCGGGCCTTTGAAGGCATTTCGGCAGACTCTTGCCGTTTGCGGTCCAGAAATCCGTGCCGCTCATCAAACACGCTCCAAACCGCCGAGTACCAATGCTTCGGCGGGGGCGCCGCCAGGGGTAGAGTCGTCGCCACCGCAGCCAGCGGCACTTCGACCAGCTGAATGTCGTATCCCAGCAATGGGTGGGGACCCGCAGGTAACGTCAGGTAGTCCTGCGCGGTGTTGGCCCGGTCCGCGCTAGCGAGCAGCGTGGCAATGGCTTCCGCGGACGATCCAGGCTCATGACGGCCTACCCCATGAATCGCGATTACGGCTACGAGCGGCAGTTTGCCGGGAGAATGCGCGGCGCCTGTAGAACCGGAAGCGGGCGCCTCAGGTCGGGGACTCGACATGGCACACCTCAGATTTTCTGGGAGAGTTGACGGGAGTTTAGTAATGCGGCGCTAGTGTGTCAAACGGAAAGACATTGTCAGCCGTCTTCGGAGCCGCACGAATTGACGCTATTCGCCGCGTCAAATATACTGAGTGTTCGCTTAGCAAGGTGAGTTCTCGCCTGTTTCCACCTTCTGAAGGCATCCCAAGTAAATCATCACTTCGGGGCAACGTTCGCGCTGCGGGACCAGCGATAATTTTATTTTCACAGAAGCGCGATCTGCACGAAATTACTGAAACAACGAGAGGATTTTCTTATGGCCGAAACTGCCGAAGCAACCTGCCGCCGCGAGCTGGAGCTGGAAATTCCAGCCGAAGATGTCAGCAAAGCAATGGACCGGGTCACCAAGGAATTTGCCAAGTTGGCCAACGTCCCCGGCTTCCGCAAAGGTAAAGCCCCGCTAACCCTGATCCGCAAGCGCTTCGCCGAGGATATTAAAGGTGAAGTGTTGCAGTCGCTCGTTCCGGAAAAACTCGAAAAAGCCGTCAACGAGCAAAAGCTGCAACCGGTTTCGCAGCCTTCAGTAGAGAAACTCGATTTCAACGAAGGCCAGCCCCTGAAATTCACCGCGGTCTTTGAAGTTCTCCCGCAATTTGATCTGGGCAATTACAAAGATCTGACGCTCGAGCTCCCACCCATGGAGGTCACCGACGCCGACGTGGACCGCGCCCTCGAAGAAGCTCGCGAACGCGCCTCCACCTTCACCCCAGTAGAAGGCCGAGCCGTAGCCGACGGCGATTACGCCCAGCTGAAACTGGTCGGTACCCCGAGCGACGGCAGCGAACCGCTGCAAGCGGAAAGCGTCCTGTGCCACATCGGCGCCGAAGAGACCATGGCGCCATTCAACGAAAACCTCAAAGGCGCCAGCGCGGGCGACCACAAAACCTTTGACGTGGACTATCCTGCCGACTATCCCGACCCCAAGCTCGCGGGGAAGACTTACCACTATGAAGTCGAGGTCCTCGGCGTAAAAACGAAGACACTGCCGGAGCTCAACGACGAATTTGCCAAAGACGTGAGCGACGCCACCACCCTCGACGAACTGAAGACTAAAATTCGCGAAAACCAACAACACCAACTCGAGCACCAGGTAAAAGACATGAAGCGCGAGAAGGTTTTGGCCGAACTGGTCAAGCTCCACGAGTTCCCCGTGCCCGAAGCCCTCGTCGAACATCAAAAAGATGTCCGCCTCCAACGCATGGTCCGCCAACTGGCGCAGCAAGGCGTCGATCCCCGCGCGGTAAATATCGATTGGGTTTCGTTGCGCGACCGTCAAGGCGAGCGCGCCAAGGATGACGTCAAAGCCGAATTAATCGTCGACCGCATCGCCACCGCGGAAAATATCGAAACCACCGACGAAGAAGTCCAAGCCGAGCTCGAACACATGGCCAGCCATAGTGGCGAATCCGCTGATGCAATTCGCGCAAGTTTGACAAAGGAAGGTACGCTCGATAGGATGAAATCCAAGCTGCGCAGCGACAAAACACTCGACTGGCTGGCGCAAAACTCCCAGATCAAGATCGTCGCCAAAGCCGAACCGGAAGCCAACGCTAACGCAGCCGGCGCCAGTTCACAGTCCTAATCCATAAAAAACGACCAATGAAAAATCCCGAGCAACCGACGTATCACGCCACAGATTTCTCAGCGCCCGGCGCTTCTCCTCAAGCGACCACGCTCATTCCCATGGTCGTCGAGCAGACCAGCCGCGGCGAACGCGCTTACGACATTTATTCGCGCCTGCTGAAAGAACACATCATTTTCATCGGCACGCCGATTGACGACCATGTCGCCAACCTGGCCACCGCGCAAATGCTTTTCCTGCAGGCCGAAGATCCCGAGCGCGATATTCAGCTGTACATCAATTCGCCGGGCGGCTCGATCACCGCGGGCTTCGCAATTTACGACACCATGCAATTCGTAAAGCCGGACGTGGTTACCACCTGCGTCGGCCAAGCCGCGTCGATCGCCGCGGTTCTTCTCGCCGGCGGCGCCGCGAAAAAGCGTTTCGCCTTGCCCAATGCCCGCATCCTGATTCACCAGCCGTGGATGTCCGGCCTCGGCGGTCAAGCCACCGATATCGATTTGCACGCCAAAGAAATTTTGCGCATGCGCACCACCATCAACAACCTGCTGGCCAAACACACCGGGCAGCCGGCGGACCGTATCGAAAAGGATGTAGAACGCGACTACATCATGAATCCCGAGCAAGCCAAGGAATACGGGATGATCGACGAAATTATCTACAAGCACCGCTAAGATGGTTTGTATAGCGATGGTATTGTAGCGGCGGGTCTTTTTACCCTGAGCTGCGAAGGGCAGGCCCGTTCCTTTGTTTTTTTCTCGACTCCGCGAACCATCGAGCGGTGTTGTAAAGAGGTAGCACCTCAAAGAGTTTCCATTTCGTTCCGGAGATATTTCAGCCTAGAATGTGGTCAGTAACTTCGCCCCTAGCCCAGCGGAGACGAGGCCTTCATACCAGTGAAAAAACCCTTTCCAGATGAGCCTTTACGCTGTTCCTTCTGCCATAAAACGCAGGAACAGGTCGAAAAGCTGATCAGCTCGCCTTCGGACTATCCGCGCGCGTACATCTGCAACGAGTGCGTGGGCGTTTGCCAGACCATTCTGGAAGACGAAAAGCGCGAACAGGCCGCCGCTCCAGCTCGCCGCCTTCCCCGCCCTCCCGAGATCAAGCAATTCCTCGATGGCTACGTCATCGGGCAGGACCGCACCAAGAAAAAATTGGCCGTCGCCGTCTACAACCACTACAAGCGCATCTTTTTGAACAAGCAACCGGGCGAAGTAGAGCTCAGCAAGTCCAATATTCTGCTGATTGGTCCCACCGGAACGGGCAAAACATTGCTCGCGCAGACTTTGTCGCGCATGCTCGACGTCCCTTTTGCGATCGTGGATGCCACTACCCTCACCGAGGCCGGCTACGTCGGCGAAGACGTCGAGAATATTATTCTGAAGCTGCTGCAAGCCGCCGACGGCGACGTGCAAAAGGCGCAGACCGGCATCATCTATATCGATGAAATCGATAAGATCGCCAAGAAGGACGAAAATCCTTCCATCACCCGCGACGTGAGCGGCGAAGGCGTCCAGCAGGCGTTACTCAAGATTTTGGAAGGCACCGTGGCCAACGTGCCTCCGCAGGGTGGACGCAAACATCCCCACCAGGAATTTACCCCGGTGGACACCACCAACATTCTTTTCATCGTTGGCGGAGCCTTTGTTGGCCTGGAAAAAATCATCGAAAAGCGCGCCGGGCGCCGTTCCCTGGGCTTTCACAACGATGGCACCCCAGTAACCACCGCGCAGCGCCGCAACACCGAATTGCTCGAGCACGTTCAGCCGGGCGATCTGATTCGTTACGGCTTGATTCCCGAATTCGTTGGCCGTTTGCCAGTTGCTGGCGTAATGAATGATTTGGATAAAAGCGCGCTGGTAAAAATTCTCACCGAGCCCAAGAACGCCCTGCTCAAGCAATATCAGCGGCTCTTTGAGTTTGAAAACGTGAAATTGCGCTTTACCGATGACGCCCTCGATACCGTGGCGGAGTTGGCTCTTCAGCGCAAAGTTGGCGCGCGCGGCTTGCGCATGATTCTCGAAGACCTCATGCTGGAACTGATGTACCACCTGCCGATGCAGCGCAAGGTGCGAGATTTTATCGTCACCGCGGAAATGGTGCGCACCCGCGAAATCAACTGGAGCCTGCTCGAAAAGGCTGGCTGATCCGGTTTCGCGAAGAACGAGTACCGCGACAATAAGTTGCGTGATGCACGCCGGTAATCAGCGCGTGCTGGAGAATTTCAGGGGTCCTAATGTTCACTCGTGAAAAACAGGAACTAAAACGCGTTCCGATGATGCCGGTGCGGGACATGGTCATCTTCCCGCAGCAGATGACCCCGTTCATCGTCGGCCGCGAAGCCAGCGTCCGCGCGCTCGAAGAAGCTCTGGCTGGAGACAAGAAGATTTTCCTCTCCACCCAGCACGATGCTTCCATCGACGACCCCAAGCCTGAAGAAATTTACGCGGTCGGCACTCTCGCTAACATTGTGCAGAGTGTCAAACTGCCCGACGGCAACATCAAAGTTTTGGTAGAAGGCGTGGAACGCGCCCGCGCGGTTTCCGTAGTCACCGAGGACGGCTTTTTTCGCGCCACCGTACGATTGCTGGGCGCCAAGGTCGAACCTTCGCCCCAGGTCGAACAGACCGTCGCTAAGATTACCGGCCTCTACGAACAATTCATCAAACTCTCGCAGAGCCTGAATTACGACACCATGATCGCCGCGGCCCGCGTCGACGATCCCGCTCGCCTCTCGGACACCATCGCCGCAAATTTGCAATTGCCCGTAGACGAAAAGCAGGACTTGCTCGAAACCACCGATCCGCTCGAGCGCCTCAACCGCATCGGCGACATTCTCGAAATCGAACTCGAGAAGCTCAACGTCGACCGTAACATCAACACTCGCGTAAAGCGTCAGATGGAACGCGCGCAAAAAGAGTACTACCTCAACGAGAAGCTCAAAGCCATTCAGAAAGAACTCGGACGCGGCGAAAAAAGCGAAATCGACGAACTGAAAAAGAAGATCGATGCCGCCGGCATGAGCAAGGAAGTCCACGAAAAAGCGATCCAGGAATTAAAGCGTCTGGAACTGATGCCGCCGATGTCCGCGGAATCCACCGTCAGCCGCAATTATCTCGATTGGCTCCTCGCCGTACCCTGGAAGAAAAAATCCAAGGAAATTCGCGACATTTTGGCCGCGGAAAAAATCCTGAACGAAGAGCACTACGGCCTCGACAAAGTTAAAGAGCGTATTCTGGAATTCCTGGCCGTTCGCCAGCTGGTAAAAAATCCCAAAGGTTCGATTCTCTGCTTTGTCGGGCCTCCGGGCGTTGGCAAAACCTCGCTGGCCATGTCCATCGGCCATGCTACCGGCCGCAAGTTCGTGCGCGTGTCTCTTGGCGGCGTGCGAGATGAAGCCGAAATTCGCGGCCATCGCCGTACCTATATCGGCGCGCTTCCCGGCCAAATCATCCAGATGATGAAGAAAGCCGGCGCGGTAAACCCGATTTTCGTTTTGGACGAAGTCGATAAAATGTCCACCGACTTCCGCGGCGACCCATCTGCCGCCCTCATGGAAGTCCTCGATCCGGAGCTGAACCACGCGTTCACCGACCATTACCTCGACGTCGAATACGACCTCTCCAAAGTAATGTTCGTCTGCACCGCCAACGTTCTGCACACGATTCCGCAGCCCTTGCAGGATCGCATGGAAATTCTGCGGATCCCCGGCTACACCGAACAGGAAAAACTGGAAATCGCCAAGCGCTTCCTCGTAAAACGCGCCCGCGAAGCCACCGGCCTCACCGAGAAAAATCTCCAGTTCACTGACGAGGGCCTGCTGCACATGATTCGGCACTATACCCACGAAGCCGGTGTCCGCAGCCTCGAACGTGAAATTCAAAACATCGGCCGCAAGATGGCCCGCAAGGTAGTCACCAACGGCGTAAGCGAAACCGCGGAGATCGTTCCCGCGAACGTCAACGACTTCCTCGGCGTTCTAAAGTACCGCGAGTTCTGGCTCGAAAAACAAAACGAAATCGGCCTCACTACCGGCCTCGCTTGGACCGAAGTGGGCGGCACCGTTCTGGCCACCGAAGCCACCATCATGGAAGGCAAAGGCCGCCTCACCCTAACCGGAAAACTCGGCGACGTCATGCAGGAATCCGCGCAAGCCGCCATGAGCTTTATTCGCTCGCGCTCCGCGCAACTGGGTTTGACCAAAGATTTCTACCGCAACATCGATATTCACGTCCACGTTCCCGAAGGCGCCATTCCCAAAGATGGCCCCAGCGCCGGAATCACTATCTGCACTTCCCTGGTCAGCGCCTTGACCCGCAATCCCGTCCGCCGCGACGTCACTATGACCGGAGAGATTACCCTCCGCGGCAAAGTTCTCCCCATCGGTGGCATGAAAGAAAAACTTCTCGCCGCCCACCGAATGGGCTTGCGTACAGTGGTACTTCCGAAGGACAATGAGAAGGACCTGGCGGACATCCCGCAGGAAATCCTCTCCGTCCTGACGATTCATTTCGTAGAGACCATGGATGAAGTGCTGCAAGTAGCTCTGGAACGGCCGATTGTGCCCATCGAGCATGTGGCAGTAGTAGCGCCCGTAGCAGATGCCTTTGTCGCTGGCGCAGAGAAAGACACGACTTTAACCAACTAAGCAGCGTAGTTCGGGCCCAGTCCGCCCTGTGGACTGTCGCCAGTTTGATGTGGCCTCGCTTCGCCGCCCAGTTGAGATAGAAAGCACGTTCAGTATCGCAAGTCTGGTTTGCCCATCGAGGCTAGTCTTCTTCGCCGGTGAGTGCTTCCGCAAAACGGTCGGCATTTTCTCTCAATCGCGCGATGGAAATTTAGTTCGGTGCGACACCCCGTAGGAAAATCCCGAAGATCAGGCCATTCACAACCAAATATTTTTACATTCAAAAAAGCTAAGGACATATGAAAGAAACAGTGGAAAGCACCGCGAATCAAATCAGCATCAGCCTCGCTGAGCTGAAAGAAAAGAACATCACCGACCTCGCCAAGATCGCCAAGGAACTGAATATCCCCGGCGCCAGCGGCATGCGCAAGCAGGAGTTGATCTTCCAGATCCTCCGCGCGCAAACCGAAAAGAACGGCCTCATCTTCTCCGAAGGCGTTCTCGAGTGCCTGCCGGACGGCTTCGGCTTCCTCCGCGCGCCCGAGTACAACTACCTTCCCGGACCGGACGACATCTACGTCTCCCCGTCGCAAATCCGCAAATTCGATCTGCGCACCGGCGACACCGTCTCCGGCCAGGTCCGCCCCCCGAAGGATGGCGAACGCTATTTCGCCCTGATCAAAGTCGAAGCCGTTAACTTTGAAGATCCCGAAGTCGCCCGCAGCAAAATATTCTTCGATAACCTCACGCCGCTCTATCCCCAGGGCCGCCTCAAGATGGAAACCACCAAAGACAATATGACCGGCCGCGTCCTGGACTTGCTCTGCCCCGTCGGCAAAGGTCAGCGCGGATTGATCGTCGCTCCGCCGCGCACCGGTAAAACGATGATGCTGCAATCCATCGCCAACTCCATCACCGTCAATCATCCGGAAGTCGCCCTGATCGTCCTGCTCATTGACGAGCGCCCGGAAGAAGTTACCGACATGCAGCGCACCGTAAAAGGCGAAGTCATCAGCTCCACCTTTGACGAAGCCCCCGCCCGCCACATTCAAGTCGCGGAAATGGTTCTCGAAAAAGCCAAGCGCCTCGTCGAACACAAGCGCGACGTAGTCGTCTTGTTGGACAGCGTTACCCGTCTGGCTCGCGCCTACAACGCCGTCACCCCGCCTTCCGGAAAAGTGCTCTCCGGCGGTATCGACGCCAACGCTTTGCAGCGCCCTCGCCGATTCTTCGCCGCCGCCCGCCACGTGGAAGAAGGCGGCTCGCTGACCATCATCGCCACCGCCCTCATCGACACGGGCAGCCGCATGGACGACGTAATCTTCGAAGAATTCAAAGGCACCGGCAACATGGAAATCAATTTAGACCGCCGTCTGTCGGACAAGCGCGTCTTCCCGGCCATCGACATTCAGCGCTCCGGCACCCGCAAGGACGAACTCCTGCTCCCCGCCGACGAACTAAGCCGCGTCTGGGTCCTGCGCAAGGTCCTGAGCCCGCTGAGCACCGTCGAAGCCATGGAACTCCTAATCAGCCGCCTAACCAAAACCAAATCCAACGCCGACTTCCTGGGCTCCATGTCCGCCCCCGGCCCCACTTCCTAGGCAGCATTCGCCCAAGGTGGCACAGCCAATCTTGGCTGTGTGCCGAACCTGCAGCCGGTAATGTAGACGCCGAACTTTAGTTCGGCCCCCTGCTCCGGCAGCACCACCAATCTCCCACTTCCAGCGTTTTCTCGTTCCAACAAAAAGCCGGGCAGCTCGCCCGGCTTTTGCCTTTCAGTAGCACAGGCATTCCTGCCTGTGCGCGCTTCTCCAACCCAGTGGCACAATAAATTCCGGGCTGCGTGCATGGGAAACGCAGCCACAACGTAGCTGCCCCACCCACTCCCATCCGCAATTCACAAATTGAGTTGATCGCGCTAGTTAATCGATAAAACTCCCAACAACCCACAGCCCAGCCCCAGCGCCGGAGGCGCGGCACAATTTAGCTCAACGCCGAAGTCGCAGAACGACGTATCCCGGCCGGAGGCGCGGTACAATTTAGCCCAGCGCGCAAGCGCTGGGTATTTGGGCATCGCAAACGCGAGCACCGTAGGTGCGACACAAAGTTTGTAGACGCCCGCACGTCCATGAATTGGGATTTTTTTCCACGATCCGTCGGCTAAGCTTTCCCAATTTGGAACCAGCCCACCTAAAAAAACTCAGAAATTTCTCTTGACATCACGTATTGCTATAACGTATACTTGCCTACGTAGAGAACCACGCCCCGCACCGTCCCAAATCCAAACTCAACGCAAAATGTCGACAACGGAATCCCCATGCCCTATCCCTCCAACCGCCCCATAATGAACACTTGCAAAACTGCATCAAAACAAAGGGCTTCAACTCCCGCAAAATGAACACTTACAAAAACCCTGGGGTCCCCTTACCGCGCCGCGACCGCAGCCGCAGTCCACGCACTAACCCGCGACTCCAGTATTCCCAGCGGCACCGCCCCATTCCCCAGCACCGCATCATGAAACGACCGCACATCAAACTTGTCGCTCAACTGCTTCTCCGCCGTGGTCCGTAACTCCCGGATCTTCAGCTGGCCCAATTTGTAAGCGAGCGCCTGGCCCGGCCAGACAATGTACCGGTCCACTTCCACGGTAATGTCTTGATCCGTCTTGCCAGTATTGTCCTTGAAGAACTGGATCGCCTGCTCGCGGGTCCAGCCCATCGAATGAATTCCGGTATCCAGCACCAGACGAACCGCGCGCCACATCTCGTAAGTAAGTTGCCCAAATTTCGAGTACGGATCTTTGTACAAACCGAGTTCCGTTCCCAAGCTCTCGCCATAAAGCGCCCAGCCCTCCACAAACGCCGAGTAACCCACATGCTTGCGGAACTCCGGCTGCCCCACAAGCTCCTGTGCCAGTGAAAGCTGCAAATGGTGACCCGGCACAGACTCATGGAGCGACAACGCCTCCATCTCCCACTTGGGACGCGAACCCAGTTTGTAGGTGTTGACGAAAAAATATCCCGGCCGGCCAACATCCGGCGCACCCGGCTGATAGTAAGCAGTCGTTTGCGAAGGCGCTTTGAAATCGGGGATCGGCGTAACCCCATACGTGAGGCGCGGCAACTTGCCGAACTCTTTCGCCAGTTCCGGATCAATACGCTTGTCGATGATCCGGTATCCGTTCACCAGATCCTCGGCGTTCGTGTAATAAAAACGCGGATCAGTTCGCAGAAACTCGGTGAACTCGTGGAAGCTTCCCTTAAATTGTGTGGAAGCGATTACTTTATCCATCTCCGCGCGAATCCGTTTCACTTCGCAAAGGCCTAGCTCGTGAATCTGTTGCGGAGTTAAATTAGTGGTAGTCTGCCAGCGTACGTGAAAGGCATAAGACGCGGCTCCATTGGGCAAAGCGCTGGCCGCAATCGTGTCCCGGCACGCCGGAATGTAAGTGTTGGTAACGTAATCGTGCAACCTCTGAAACGCCGGCGCCACGGAGTCGTGATAAATCTTCACCGCCTGATCGGTAAGCCGGGTTCGCTCTGCCGGAGAAATCGCGGACGGAAAGTCGGTAAAAGGCTGCAGCAGTGCGCTTTTCAAAGCATCCGCCGGAATCAAGTCGGCGATCTGTTTCGGCAAATCCCGCAGCATCAATTTGGGAGGTGTATATCCCAGCTTTAGGCCGGCTTCCAGCAGCGCCTGTTGCTGCCCCACATTCACCGGCAATGCCGTCAGTCGCGCCAGAATATCTTCATAGTTCGCCACCGTACTGTTCGGCATGCTCGCCAGGGCGTCCGCGGCACCCTGCTGGACCCCACCCATCTGCGTCATGGGCATATAGAAATTACCAGGCACCACATTGCGGAACGGAATCGGATCGTCGCCATACTGCAAGCCTTCTTCGGCGGTGGATAGCAACTCCAGATAAAGATCGTAGTTAAGCTGTTCAGCCTCGGGCAATGTATCGCGCGAAATCGCTTTCAACGTTGCCAGACTTTCATGCAGATGTTTCTTGCGCGCCTCAATTCCCGCTGGCGAATCGTCACTCCAGCGCCGATTCTGTCCCGGGAATCCGACGCCGGTGGCCATCTCGGGATACTCGATCATCCAGCGCTTCCAGTCCTCTTCGAGGTACGCGCGAAATCTGCGAACGCTCTGCGTTTCGTCGGCGCGTCGCATGGTTCCCTTTTGCGCCAAAGACAACAGCGGCGTCACCAGCAGCGCAGCGACAACCAGAAAAAGTTGCGACGTAGTATTCATGCCCTATCCTTTTCAGTGACTGGAGTTTTTGTCGCGTTCGCGCGTCGCGATGCCGTATTGGCGGCCGCCTTCTGCTTGCCCCCGCAAGGGGGAGGCGGGCGTCTTGGCCGTGCTCACGTCGCGGCTGCCAGTCGACTCAATTCATCATCGCGCTGGCGCGCCAGCAGAACCACCAGCCGCGCTGTTTCTTCAATATCCATCGCGGTGTTGTCGACCAGCACGGCGTCGCCGGCCCGCACCAGCGGCGAAACTTTGCGTTCGCGGTCGCGGCGGTCGCGCTCGCGGACCTCTTCCAGCACCTCCGCGAGCGTCAGGTGGTCGCCTTTCTCCTGGTGCTCTTTCCAGCGGCGCTCCGCGCGAACTTCCGGCGCCGCCTCGAGAAATATCTTCAGCTCCGCGTTAGGGAATACCACCGTGCCAATGTCGCGGCCTTCCATCACCACGCCGCCTCCGGCCCCAGCCCGCTGCTGCTCGGCAACCAGCACCTCGCGCACCGGTCCCACCGTCGCCAGCCGCGATGCCGCTTGCGCAACCTCCTCGGTGCGAATCGCTTGCGTCACTTCCAGGCCATCGAGAAACACGCGATTTTTCGAGCCAGCCAGTTCCTGCTCCGCAGTCGGGGGGCGTAACTCGATGTGGGTAACCCGCGCCAGCGCCGTCAACGGCGCTTCATCGGAAATGGCGATGTTTTCGCGGAGCGCCTTCAGCGCCAGGGCGCGATACATCGCACCGCTATCCAGATACAGATAGCCCAGCATTTGCGCGACGAGGCGAGCCACGCTGCTCTTGCCGGAGCCAGCCGGTCCGTCTATGGCGATGGTCAGTTTTTGCATTAGTCGAGTGGCAATCTGTCGAGTAGCAGACCGGTTCAGCAAAAGGTCAGTGGCGCGGATATTGTAATCTCGCCAGGCGCAAAAATAGCGAGAATTTGTAAGCGTTCACGCTTGGATTCGTGAAAGTTGGAAACCCGGCTAAAAACCCATAATGTTGTAGCCGCAGTCGACGTAAATCGTTTCGCCGGTAATGCCGGACGCCGCGTCGGATAGCAGAAACACGGCAGTCCCGCCGACTTCGGCAGGGTCCACGTTGCGCTTTAGGGGAGCACGTTCCGCGTGCGCTTTCAGCATCTCGCCCAGGCCGGCAATTCCGCGCGCGGCCAGCGTCTTGATTGGGCCCGCTGAAATCGCATTCACGCGAATGCCCTTGCTGCCCAGGTCGCTCGCGAGATAGCGCACGCTGGCTTCCAGCGCGGCTTTGGCAACGCCCATCACGTTATATTTTGGCACCACTTTCTCCGCGCCGTAGTAGCTCATGGTCACAATGCCGCCGCCCGCCGTCATCAGCGGCGCCGCCGCGCGGGCCACTGCAATCAGCGAGTACACGCTGACATCATGCGCGATGCGAAACCCTTCGCGCGTGGTATTCACGAACTCGCCTTTCAATTCTTCCGCAGGCGCAAAGGCGACACTATGCACCACGCCGTGCAAAACGCCGTAACGCGTTTGCAGCTCCGCAAAGAGTTTGGCAATTTGCTCGTCGAATGAAAGATCGCACATGAAGCCAGTCGCGCCGGGAAGCTCGGTGATCAGATCCTTGGCTTCCTGCTCCATGCGTTCGTTTTGATATACGACGGCCAGCCGGTAGCCGGCTTCCTGCAATTTCAGCGCGATGGCCCACGCGATGCTGCGTTTGTTGGCCAAGCCAAAGATCACCGCGGTTCTTTGTGTTTCTGACATTCGGCGTTTCTCCGATAAAGGTGCCGGGCTAAAGCCCAGCGCTCACAAAATCTGCTTAGATACGATGAAAAGCTTTCTCGATTTCTTTTATTGAGTATCGCAGAACTACCGGCCGGCCGTGCGGGCAGCTCATCGGACAATCCGTTTTGGCCAGCGCACCCAGTAACCATTCCATCTTAGTCTGGTCTAGCGGCATATTTATTTTGATTGCTGCGTGGCACGCAGTGGACGCGGCAATTTTAGCCTGCAGCGTGTCGATAGAAATTGCCGCGTTCTCGCGGTCCAGCCCGTCGAGAATTTCCGTCAATAATTGCTCGGCATCGGACGCCAGAATGCCCGCGGGGACAGACTGCACCGCGAAACTTTTCGGACCCATCGGCTCCACTTCAAACCCGTTGGCCGCCAGCTCTTCGGCGATTTTTTCGAAGATCACAATCTGCCGTGGCGAAAGATCAATTATCACCGGCATCAGCATGCGTTGCGATTCCACTTTCCCCGCGCGCCGCGCATCGAGGTGTTGCTCGAACAAAACTCGTTCATGCGCCACGTGCTGGTCGACAATCCATAGTCCCGCGCCGTTTACCGCGATGATAAAGCTGGAGCTCACCTGACCGAGCGGCTTCAGATCCATGATTTGATCCGGTCGCGGCAGCGATGCGCTGGAGTCACCGTTGCTGGTGCCAAAATCCGCAGCCCAGTTCGGCGTAGCCGGTTTCTTGTCGAATGTTTCCGCCGCGGCCACTTGCCCATCGAAATGCGGCATGACTTCGGCCGCCGCACTGGAAGAAGTCGCCGATTCAAATGCAAAGCGTTGCGGCATTGGCCGCAATGGAGCAGATGAAAGATCGAATCCGCCGTCTGATCCAACGCCGGAACCAAGCCCAACCTCGGCGAGCGCAGGAATAATGGCGCGCGGAACTCCGGAAGAAATCGGCGCGGGAGTGATTCCGTCTTGCGCAGATTCGTTGTTGGACGCCGCAACAATTGCCGCCATGGCTGGCACTTGGCCAAATCCTGCAGGTTGCAGCGAAGCTCCGGCAGCCGCGGCGAAACTCGGAACTGACCGCGCCCCCATCAACGTCTGGCGAATGGAATCACGCGTGAAGTCGTGGACGAACTGCGAGCGCCGAAAGCGCACTTCGATTTTCGCGGGATGCACGTTGACGTCGACTTCGTCGTACGGCATTTCCAGAAACAGCAGCGTGGCCGGAAAAATGCTCCCAGGCAAAATGTTGCGATAGGCTTCGTTGATGGCGTGCAGAATCAAACGATCGCGCACCAGCCGGCGATTCACAAACACGTAGATGCCGTTGCGATTCGGGCGCTGCACTTCCGGCCGCGAAGTAAAGCCGGAAACGGTGAGCGTGGCTTTTTCTTCGCTGGCTTCGAGTTCCGGCTCGGTAATGGCCGAGCGAAACGGCGACGACGCCGGTGTCATCTCCACCAATTCTTCCAGCGCTTGCCGCCCGAAGAGTTGGTACACGCGGTCCGCCATTTTTTCGGTTGGCGCGCAGTCAATGATGGTTTGCGTGGGAGTTGTCAGCTGGAATTGCCGGCCGGGATTGGCCAGCGCGTAGTGGGTGACCAGCGACGCAATGTGGCCAAGCTCGGTGGTATCCGATTTCAGAAATTTGCGCCGCGCCGGCACGCAATAAAAAAGGTCCGCCACGCTGATGGTGGTTCCCGCGGGAACGCCAGCAGGTTTCACGTTGATCAGTTTGCCGCCGGCAAATTCTACGCGAGTACCTTCGGCCTCGGACTCGTCGCGAGTTTCCAGTGTGAGCCGCGAAACCGCCGCGATCGTAGGCATCGCTTCGCCGCGGAAACCCAGCGTGGCGATGGACATCAAATCGTCCGCGGTTCGCAGTTTGCTGGTGGCGTGGCGCTCGAAAGCCAGCAGCGCGTCGTCGTGGGTCATGCCGTGACCGTCGTCGATCACGCGAATCATACGCTTGCCGCCAGCCTCCACTTCCACGCGAATACTCTTCGCGCCCGCATCCAGAGCGTTTTCGAGCAGCTCTTTCACCACCGACGCCGGCCGCTCGACAACTTCGCCCGCAGCAATTTTATTCGCGACAGCTTCCGGCAATATGCGTATGCGGCTCATCGATCCTCAAAATATTTTCGAACGTTCAAATAGTTCAATCCGGCAGAATCATGCCCTCATTTTGACCAAAAGTCTGTCGACGAACAAATCGCTCCTTGGAATTGCGGACCGCGTCTATCCGCCGCAAAAAATATGGAGCCCATGGGAGAACCATGAAAAGCAACAGAACTCCGACCATAAGACCCAACTCCCGCATATCAGCGGCAACAAAAAACGCAAAAACAACGGTCACAGCGGTTCCGCCGAGAGCCCCGAGAACAGAAGTTGGAAATATATATTCAAACTTCTGAATTGGCCGCAAGACCGGCCATTCGATCGATCCGTCGTTGAAAATCATCGCACATTTCGGACAACGACGTTTGCCAGAACCCAGCTGAAAAGGACTGAGAGAACGCAGATAGACCTGCTTGCAGCTGCTGCAGGAGTATTTGTAATAGCGCCATGCGAGCATTTGCAGGATCCTTCCGCTGCGATTTGCCCTATTTGGTTTCCTTGAGGGCGATGCCGAGCTGATCGAGCTGGGCGGTGTCTACTTCGCTCGGCGATTCGGCCATCAAATCTACCGCGGCGGTGGTTTTGCCGAAGGCGATTACTTCGCGGATGGATTTTTCTCCGGCGAGCAGCATCACCACGCGATCGAGCCCTAGCGCGATCCCGCCATGTGGCGGAGTGCCATAGGTTAGCGCGTCGAGGAAGAAGCCGAAACGGCGGCGGGTTTGTTCTTCCGTTAGGCCGAGCGCCTTGAAGAGGCGGGCTTGCACTTCTTGCTGATGAATCCGGATGCTGCCGGAGCCAAGTTCCACACCGTTGAGCACCAGGTCGTAGCCTTTGGAGCGAACTTCCCATGGCGCGGTTTCCAGTTTTTCCAAATCTTCTTCGACGATTCCGGTGAAAGGATGTTGCGCGCTGGCCCAGGTCTTTTCGTTCTCGCTCCATTCAAAGAGCGGGAAGCCGGTGAGCCACAGAAATTTCCATTTGGTCTTGTCGATCGCCCCGAGGGCTTCGCCGAGTTGCAGACGCAATTGTCCAGCGACCAGCGCGGCAGCTTCGGTGCCTTTGATTTCTTCCTTGGCGCTCACGGCAACTACCAGATCGCCGGTTTTGGCTTTGCAAAGGTCAGCGAGTTTCTTTACGTTTTCCGGGCCGAGCAGCTTTTCCACCGTGGACGTCGTGCCTTCCGGAGCGAGCTTCACAAAATACGTGCCGCGGGCCCCTACGGATTTCCCTTTTTCGGTCAGTTCATCGAGCTGCTTGCGGGAATAACCCGCAGCTCCGGGCGCGGCAAACGCGAACACATTACCCACGATCCCCAATTTTTCTTTAGCCTCGGGAGGGAACGTTTCGGTAACTTCGTGCAGTTCCATCCCGAAGCGCATATCTGGTTTGTCGCTGCCGTATTTGCGTATGGCGTCTTTGTAAAGCATGTGCGGAAAAGGCGCATCGGTTTTGATTCCGGCCACCGCGCAGGCGCGCACCATCACCGTTTCGATCACGTTAAAAATGTCTTCCTGGCGCGGAAAAGACATTTCCACGTCCAGCTGGGTAAATTCCGGCTGGCGGTCCGCGCGCAAATCTTCGTCGCGGAAGCACTTCACAATTTGAAAGTAGCGGTCGAGCCCGCCAATCATCAGAATCTGCTTGAAAATTTGCGGCGATTGCGGTAACGCGTAGAACTGTCCGTTGTGCACGCGGCTGGGAACCAGATAATCGCGCGCACCTTCCGGAGTGGAGCGGGTGAGCATGGGGGTTTCGACTTCCAGAAAACCCATCTCGTCCATCGTTTTGCGAATTTCCAGAAAAATCTTGTGGCGCAGCGCCAGATTAGCGTGCGGCTTGGGGCGGCGCAGATCCAAATAACGGAAACGGAGACGGGTTTCTTCCGCGGCGTTAATGTCGTTTTCGATCTGGAACGGCGGAGTTTTCGCGTTGTTTAAAATGTGCAGCCGAGTGGCGATTACTTCCACCTCGCCGGTGGCCAGTTCGGGATTCGATTTTTGCCGCAGGATTACTTTACCTTCGATGGCCACCACAAATTCCGAGCGGGCTTGTTCGGCTTTGGCGTGCGCTTCGGGCTGCGTTTCTTTATTGAAAACGACTTGCACGATTCCGGCGCGATCGCGAATATCCAGGAACAGAAGATTACCCAAGTCGCGGCGACGCGCTACCCAGCCCATCAGGACCACGTTGCGTCCGGCGTCGCTGTTGCGGAGTGCGCCACAATAGTTGGTACGTTTCAGATTGCCTAGAAAATCCAACACTAGTTTTGTTTCCTTCCGTCGGTGCGGTTATATTTTTAGTTGCGCGATTTTGGATCGCACAAGATGCGGGTCTAAAGACCCGCGCTACAAAGGCAGAGTCAAAAGAACGGGTCTGAGGACCCGCCGCTACAACTTCAAGAACTCTAGCAGCTGCGGCTCGGTGTATTTTTCCTGGGAGCCGTCGGCCAGCGTCTTCAGGGTGAACATGCCTTCGCTTACTTCATTATCGCCGAGGATGAGGGCGTAGCGCGAGTCCAGTCGGGCGGCGCGCTCGAGGGCTTTGCCAAATTTTTGTTCGGTGGGCGGCAGCTCAACGCTGAAGCCCGTGGTACGCAACAATTTCGCAATGCGGACGGCTTCGGGATAGGCGTGTTCGCCCATCCAGGCGATGTAAATGTCTCTGCCCTGCTTGGCGGGCACTTTGCCGGCATCTTGCAGCGAGAGGATCAGGCGGTCTTCGCCGATTGCGAAGCCGATGCCTTTGGTCGGCGGGCCGCCGAGCAGTTCCACCAATCCATCGTAGCGGCCGCCGCCGCAGACTGCATTCTGCGAACCCAAGCCCTTGGCGGTGATTTCGAAAGTGGTGCGCATGTAATAGTCCAGGCCGCGGACCAAGCGCCAATTTTCCTTGTAAATCACACCGCGGAGTCGCAGCTGATTTTTTACGTCGGCGTAGTGGGTGTTGCAGGCGTCGCAGAGATGGTCGGCGATATGCGGAAGCGTGGCGATGATAGCCTGCTCGGATTCGAGCTTGGAATCGAGTACTCGCAACGGATTCGTTTCGATGCGGCGCTGGCTATCTTCGCCAAGTTGCTCTTTTACTTTGCGGAGTTCGGTGCGCAGGAGCTCTACGTATTTGGGGCGGCACTCTGGAGCGTTATGACCGATCGAGTTGATGTTTAGTTCGAGGCCGGGCAACTCCAGCTTGTCGAAGAAGGTCATCACCATTTCGATGACTTCGGCGTCGATGGCGGGGGCGTCGTTGCCACCCAAAACTTCCGCGCCAATCTGGTAGAACTGGCGGTAGCGGCCCTTTTGTGGGCGCTCCCGGCGAAACATTGGGCCCGTGTAGTACAACTTCACGGGTTGCGGGAGCTGATTTAGATTGTGCTCGATGTACGCGCGACAGACGGAGGCGGTGGCTTCGGGGCGAAGTGCAACCGAATGAAGAGCGTCCTCAATAGCCCACTTCATCGCTGTGAATGCTGCCAGAGTCCATTTCCGAGCACTCCCGAGAATCAGGCTCTGTGATTCAGCGCCGATGTTTCCCAGCCCAGGATCGTAGGCGACTGCCAGTTCCTTCAGTTTCGTCCAACCCGCTATGAATTGGGGATCGTTGAGCATGGGCGGATCAGGAAATGCAAACATTTCCTTGCCGACGATATCGGTGTCGAGGCCGATGGAGCGCGCAAAGAGTTCGGTGGCCTCAAAGATTGGCGGGCGGATTTCCCCAAAACCGAAGGTGCCAAAAACTTGTCGAGCAGTGTTTTCGACCTGGTTCCATAGAGAGGTATCCGGAGGAAGCAGATCGCGCGTTCCTTTTACTGCTTGAAACTCTTTTTTCACTTCAACTGGAAGCGCTGCGCCATCGCCGGTAACTGCCGCAGCAGCTTCCTTTTGCTGCTGCTTGGCCAGCGCTTTGGCGCGATTGATCTCTTCCCATTGCGCGCGTTTGGCGGCTTTTTCCTGATCTTGCTCGCTCATATTTGCTTGGAGGAATCCTTGTCTTCGCTTGAAGAAAGTGGCGAGTGATGAGTGGCGAGTGGCGAGTTAATGCGAAGCTTGCGAGCGATTGCGTGCACCATTCGTTGTAACTCGTCAACCTCTTTCAGAAGTTCTTCTACTTGTGCGGCGCTGCAGAATTCCAGCTCGACGCTCAATAATAGCTGCGTTTCGAGTTCGGCCAAAGAGCCGTCGACGTAGGACAACTGTTTTAGAAAATCGTGTGTTTCGTGGCGCGCTTGGCCTTTGGCGATACTGGTCGGAATGGCAACAGCTGTGCGACGCATGGAGGAAACCAGTCCGAAACGCTCGTCCGGAGTGAAATGCGCAGTCAGCTGGTAAACCAGCTTGGCGAGGATCATCGAGCGCTGCCAAACCAATAGCTCTCTGTAATGTCTCGCCTTCGGAAGGTCCGCTGTGTTCTCGCCACTCATCACTCGCCACTCGCCACTTCTTCTCTGTAAATATTCTTGTATTCGACGTAGCGCTGCGCGTAGTCGCGGATGCTCGCCTGATCGCTATCGAGCAAAGTGCGTTTTACTTTTCCGGGCGCGCCCATCACCAGACTGCCCGGCGGAATCACGGTGCGCTCGGGAATCAGCGCGCCGGCGGCAACGATGCTGCCGCTGCCGACCACCGCGCCATTCAAAATAATCGCGCCCATGCCGATCAGGCAGCGCGATTCGATGGTGCAGCCGTGCAGCGTGACGGAGTGGCCGACGGTGACTTCGTCGCCAAGAATCAGGGCCCACTCGTCGCGCATCACGTGCAGCACCGAGCCATCCTGAATATTGGTGCGCGCGCCGATGCGAATGTGATGCACGTCGCCGCGAATTACGCACATGGGCCAGACGCTGGAATCTTCGCCGATGTGCACGTCGCCGATAATCACCGACGAGCGGTCGATGTAGGCCGAAGCTGCAATCGTCGGGCGCGTGCCGCGATAGGGGCGAATGTCTGGTTGCTGATTCAATTTAATATTTTCCCGGGATGCGCCGCGGGCGCTATCTTATTGCAGGGGAACGACATACAGTGCGCCGCGCGCAATCCCGTAATGAAAAGGAACTCCGACAAGATAACATTCGCGCGGAGAACTGACAAGGAAGGGGGTTTTGTAGCACAGGTTTCAACCTGTGCGCTTTTGCGATGTTAGCTACGGCGCGATCTGCGGCATGCAAAGGCACACAGAATAAATTCTGTGCTACCTAAAATCAGATCCAGAGTTTTATTTGCGGCCACAGGTCTTGCAGGGTGAGATTTTTTCGGCCGCGATAGATCCAGATGGCGCGGTGATTTTCGAAAGGGATGGCGTAATTGGCATGGGTTTCGCCGGCTTGCACCACGCTGGTGTAATTTTTCGCGAGTAGCTCGCGGGTTCCCTGGCCCGCGATAACCACCAGGCACTCACCGGTGTAGTTGCGCGGTCCCCAATACCAATAATTTTGGTGGGCGCTGATGGCTGGAGGGAGTCCGTATTGCGGACCGAAATAATCGATAGCGCCAGCCTCGCCATAATTTCCCATGAAGATGGCGCACTGCGCGCGCTCGGCTTCCGGAATCGAGTTGTAAACTTTAGCTACCGACGCGGCTAGTTCCGGCCAGCCGTGCATGTCGGCATATTGCTGAGAGAGATCGTTGATCTCGGTGTTTTCGGTTTTGCTCGGCGCGGCCCCGAGGGCTTTTTCATAAGCGATGAATTTTTCTTCGGACATCATCGGCATGGCGAACGGCCAGGCAATCGCTCCGCGGGCGAAAACCAGAAGCGCGAACGCGACCCTCAGCATCCAGGCGGCGGGTCGTGGCAAGTTGGCGAACCACGATTCGACGGCGACCGAACCAGCGGCGAGCAGCATCGGGTACGTCGGAGTCAGGTAGTAGTCTTTACCTTTTAGCGCGATGAATAGGGCGTAGGAAAAAACCCACATCCAACCGAGCGCGCGGAAACGGTGGCCGCCTTTCAGAAACAGGCACCAGAGAAGTCCGGGAATCCAGACCAGCAGAGTGAGCATGCCGAGAGCGTCGATATTGGAGTGCAGATATTGCCAGGGGCCGAGGACTACATTTTTGTCGCTCTTGGCGATGTTGGACAGCAACTCATAGGTGGCCCAGTGATGCGTGTATTCCCAAATCACGTTGGGCAACGCGATCAGGAATGCGACGCCTGCACCGTACCAGGGCCACGGTGTTAGAAGGATTTTTCTTTGCGGGGAAACGACCACCGCCGCGAGAAATGCGAGCAAGAAAAACAGCATGGCGTGTTTGCCTTCGAGGGCCAGGCCGGCGAAGAGCCCGAACAGCAACCAGAGTTGCGGACTCTCTCCTGCCAGGATTCTCGTGGCTACCCATGCGCAGGCGGCCCAACCGAGCATCATGAACATATCGGTATTCAGATAGCTTCCGAAATATTGCGGCGCGGCGAGCACGCAGAGGCAGGCCAGAAACTGCGCGTAGCCGCGGCCGCCCATGGCGCGTGCGGTCAGGCCAGTCAGCAGCACTTGCGCGGCGGCAAAGAGGACCGGAACGAAACGGATGGCAAACAGAGTTGGTCCGAAGAGTTTCTGGGAAAACCACGCGACCAGCGGGGCGCCGGGAGGTTGATCGACATAGCCCCACGCCAAGTGCTTTCCGCAGGCGATGAAATATAGTTCGTCGCGGAAAACGCCGTAGCCTTTGTAAAAAATTAGATGGATGGCGAAAGTGAAGAGCGCGAATCCGCCGAGGATGAGCCAGTTCGCGCGGTTGCTATCCCTGGAAGGCTGCTGTGAGGCCCTTATCGAATAAGCGACGGCGGGAGTGGCATCGGGCGCGGGTTCGTTCATGGGAGGCCTCGGTGAGACGTACGCAACGAAACGAGGAAATGTTTCGCAGCGTGACTTGAGAATATAGCAGGAAGGGCGGGGCCACAGCCAAGATTGGCTGTGCCACGAAGAACCTCACGGCTCTTCAGCGCGAGCCTGCTTAGTCGATTTGAACGGAAGGGCCGCCGGACATCGGGCGAACTTCGTCGACGCGTTTTACAACGGCGTGCGCCAACGCGAAGAGACTCTTGGCGGCCGCGGAATCTTCACCGAGCGAAGCTACTGGTTTGCCGACGTCTCCCCCAACACGGATACGCGGATCGATTTCAATTTCGCCCAGAACCGGCACGCCATATTCCAGCGCAGTTTTGGCGCCTTCGCCATGACCAAAAATATCGATGGCCTGTTGGCAATGCGGACACGAAAAAGTGCTCATGTTCTCGACTACGCCCAGGACTTCGACGTTTACCTGACGGAACATCTCGATGGCTTTGCGGACGTCCGCTAGAGCGACCGTGGAGGGCGTCGTGACTACCACCGCTCCGGTTACCGCGACCGTTTGAATCAGCGTGAGTTGCACATCGCCAGTGCCGGGTGGCAGATCGATAATCAGATAATCGAGCTCGCCCCATTCCACGCTGCGCAGAAACTGCGTGATTACGCTGTGCAGCATGGGCCCGCGCCACACCATCGGCTTGTCTCCAGGATTCAGCAGGCCCATGGAGATCATTTTCACGCCGAGCGCGTCCACGGGGAAAATGCGGTGCTCCGCCGTGGCTTTCGGCTGTTCTAAAGTGCCGAGCATGATGGGCACGTTGGGGCCGTAGACGTCGGCATCCATCAATCCCACTTTGTGGCCGAATTTCGCCAGCGCGATAGCCAGGTTTACGGCGACGGTGGTCTTGCCCACGCCGCCTTTTCCGCTGGCTACCGCTACGAGATTTTTTACGCCCGGAATTGGATGGCGTTCAGGAGTTGCTTGCGGAGCTGGAGGCATAATTTTATTTTTCTTAAACTATCGGGAATCCGTGGTGCCGAGCAGAGCGAAACATATTTTTTTGCTTCTATTTCAAGACACAGAACTAGGCATTCACGCCGTGGCACTTTTTGTATTTCTTCCCGGAGCCACATGGACACGCATCATTGCGTCCCACCTTCGCTCCAGCCTTCACCGGTTTGGGCGCTTCAGCCTGGCCTTGACCGGTCTGGTATTGCAAATCTTGCTGGGCGCGCTGCTGGCGGCGGTCCATCTCTTTGGCGAACGCCGGCAAATGCGCGGGTGTACTCGGCGCGGCATCGCTGCGGGCAGCAGCGGCTGCTCCGATGCGTTGCGCGGGCGCCGGCAAGCCGGACGAACTCACGTTCGATGCCGCGGGCCGCATCTGCTGCGGCGTGGGAGGCTCCGGCCGCGCCTGCAAACGCACCGGGGCCTGCTGACCGTCTGGCGGATTCCCGCCTTGCGGAGCCTGCTCGTTTTTTTGCACCTGAATGTGGAACAGGTAGCGGACCGTTTCGTTGTCAATGCGCGCCATCATGTCTTCAAACATGGTGAACGCTTCTTTCTTGAACTCAACGAGCGGATCTTTTTGGCCGTAACCGCGCAGACCGATGGCTTCCTTCAAGTGATCGAGCGACAGCAAATGGTCTTTCCATTGCGAATCGACCACGTCCAGAATGATGCGGCGTTCCAGCCAACGCATTAAGTCTGCGCCGAATTGCGTTTCTTTTTCTTCGTAGCGGGACTTAATCGCGGCAACGGTCGCTTCGGCCAGCTCATCGTGCGCCAAGGTTCCAGGGTCGGCGCCCGCAGCCTTCACGTCGACGCCGAACTGAGCATTAGTCTCCGCCAGGAACTGCGTGCCATTCCACTGGTCCGGATGCTGATCCCGCGGGCAGAAAGTCTCCACCTGTTCGCGGGCCAATTCTTCCGCAACACTCAAAACGTAATCGCGTTGGTCTTTCCCTTCCAGCGCGGAGCGGCGAATGCCATAAATCGTCTCGCGCTGCTTGTTCATTACGTCGTCGTATTCCAACAAATGTTTGCGGGCGTCGAAGTTTTGCGCTTCCACGGTCTTCTGGGAATTTTCAATGCGCCGCGAAATCAAGCCGGACTCGATGGGTACGCCTTCGGTCATGCCCAAGCGGAACATCAGGGCCTTCACCCGCTCGCCGCCGAAGATGCGCATCAAGTCGTCTTCAAGCGAGAGAAAAAACCGCGAAGAGCCCGGATCGCCCTGGCGGCCAGCGCGTCCGCGCAATTGATTATCGATACGCCGGGCTTCGTGACGTTCGGTGCCCAGGATGTGCAACCCGCCAAGCTCTACGACTTCGTCATGCTCGGATTTACACTGCAGGGCAAACTCGTCGTACACCGGTTTCCACTGGTCTGCGGGAACCTGAAAAATCTTGCCTTCGTGTTGGAACAGCACCATGGGCGCGACCACTGGCGCATCGACAGCCGCGGCCCCTTCGCCAATCACCGCAGGCGCGGAGGCGTAGGGAATCGCCACACGTTTTTTCAGAAAATAATCGCGAGTCATCTGCTCGGGATTGCCGCCCAGCAAAATGTCCGTGCCGCGGCCGGCCATGTTGGTGGCTACGGTGACCGCGCCTTTGCGTCCGGCCTGGGCCACTACGCCCGATTCGCGCTCGTGCTGCTTGGCGTTCAACACCTGATGGGGAATACCGTGGTGCTTCAGCAAGTCCGCGATAGCTTCCGATTTTTCGATCGAAATCGTTCCGACCAGCACCGGTTGCCCGCGCTCGTGGTATTGCCGAATGCCATTCGCCAGCGAATCGTCTTCCTGCAAAATTCCGTTGACCACCGCCTCAAATTTCTCTTTTTCGGTGCGATACACCACGTCCGGATGCTCTTTGCGGATCAGCGAGCGATTGGTGGGAATCACCACCACATCCAAATTATAAATTTTCGCGAACTCCGAAGCTTCGGTCTCCGCGGTGCCGGTCATGCCGGACAATTTCTTGTACATGCGGAAATAATTCTGAAAGGTGATGGTCGCCAGCGTCTGATTCTCTCGCTCTATCTTCACGCCTTCTTTGGCTTCCACGGCCTGATGCAAGCCGTCCGACCAGCGCCGCCCAGGCATCTGCCGCCCTGTAAATTCATCCACGATAATTACTTCGTCGTCCTTAATAACGTAATCGACGTCCTTGCGATACAACGCATGGGCCCGCATCGCCTGGTACACGTGGTGCATGATGTCGATGTTCACCGGGTCGGACATATTGGTCAGCCCCAGCAAGCGCTCGCACTTGGCAAACCCTTCTTCCGTTAACGTAGCGGTGCGATGCTTTTCATCAATGGTGTAATCGATGTCCTGAATCAACTTCGGAATAATCTTGTCGATTTTCGCGTACTTGTCGGTGGACTCTTCCGACGGCCCCGAAATAATCAGCGGGGTCCGCGCCTCGTCGATCAAGATGGAGTCAACTTCGTCAACAATTCCGAAATGGTGCCCGCGCTGAACGCAAGTAGCCAAGTCATACTTCATATTGTCGCGCAGATAATCGAAGCCAAATTCGTTGTTGGTGCCGTAGGTCAAATCCGCTGCATACGCCGCGCGGCGCTGCGCATCGTCCAAATCATGAACGATAATCCCTACCGACAATCCCAAGCCGCGATACAGCGGACTCATCCACTCGGCGTCGCGCCGCGCCAAATAATCATTCACGGTAACAATGTGTACGCCACGTCCCGCCAGCGCATTCAGCACCGCGGGCAAAGTGGCCACCAGCGTTTTTCCTTCGCCGGTCTTCATCTCGGCGATTTTACCTTCGTGCAAAACCATGCCGCCGATTAGCTGCACGTCAAAGTGCCGCATCTTCAGAAATCGTCGGCCAGCTTCCCGCACCAAAGCAAACGTCGGAACGACGGCAGGATCGAGCGCGCGCTGCAGCAACTCGCGGTAGCCCGCCTCCGATTGGTCCGCGTCCTTCAACCGCTCTTGCACCTCAGCCCGCAGCTCCGCAAAACGCGCTTTCAACTGCTCGTCGCTGAGCGCCTGCACCTCCGGCTCCAGGGCGTTAATCGCCGCCACGCTGGGCTGCAACTTTTTTACATCGCGTTCGTGCTTGGTGCCGATGAAGCGGGCAACAACGCGGTCCAGTATCTGAGCTGCTTCCATGAAGGGCTTCGCCGTTTCCTGACGTTTTAATATCCGCGAACCGAACAGCCGCGAGTTCGCAGTCCACGCAACATACCATTCTAACTGGTTGGATGCGCCTCCGCCAAGGAGCGCGACATGCACGTTTGTTGTGGGAGTTCCTACGCGTCGTACGCGGTTCGTAGCGGTAATTCACAGCGCAGAGCCGCGAATCTATCGCTCAGCGAGCCATGGACTCTTCGGCATCCACCGGGAATCCCTGCCCCTGTCCGGCAGGCATCGCACTGGAGCGGTTATCCATCAGCATCCGCCGGTACTTGTTCCGCTCGTCGAGAGACATATCTACAATCTCAAAGGCCATGTCCTCGGACCGGTAATCCCGCATCATCGCCGTAGCCTGCAAATTGCGGAGACCCAACTGCATCCGCAATTGCACCTGCGTACCGGGAGCCAAATGCCGGCTGATCGTAGCCACCCCGCCGGTGAGGCTGGCGGTCTTGATGTCCAGCGAGCAATTCTCTTTCAAGTTGGTACTGATCGCTCTCACTGGCTTGCGCAAACGAACCCGGGTATGCCGCCGCTGCCGCACAAATTTCGAATCCGAAGAAACTTCCAGCGGAGCCAGCAGCATCTCGTCGTCATCCACCCCGCTCTTGGGCCAGAATTCCGTGAACCAATCGGGCGCCAGCTTTCCTAGCGTTTGCATAGCCGCGATGCGCAGCTCTTGCGGATGCACCCAGCCAAATACTTTTCGCGCCACCACGATGCGTTGCAACGTGGGAATCGCTTCCGGTGCGGCAATGTGCCCCAGGGCCTCAATGGCTTTTACGCGCAGATACGGGCCGCTACCTGTCGGCAAATCTCCATCGACAATCGTCAAGAGCCGCCCCAGCGCCTCGCGGTCTCCGGTTACCCCGACTTCGTCTATCACTAGCGGAATCACAAAGGGATGCACGTGATCGATCAGGGCCAACAACAGCCGGCAACGTTCCACCGCGCCGCAAGAGGAAATCTGCCGCACGATGCGATCTTGCGCCGTGCGCGGAAAATCTTTGATGCGCCCTGGCAGAAATACTTGCACCGCCTGGGGATCCAGCTTGGTCAGCAACCCGGCGATCTCCACTGCCTCAGAGACTGGGCCGCCGCGCAGCGTGCTGCGCAAATATTGCAGGCCCTCTTCGCCCATATCGTGCGCCAGGTTGGAGACATGTTCGGAATCGTCGCGCAACGAACAGCGGTTGAAGCGTGAAGCCAATTGTTCGATGGCCGCCTGGGGCAGCAGCTTCAGCACGCTGGTCAATCCCGCCGCAGCCTGCCGGGCCTTGAGCGCTTCATCTACAAATTCCGGAACGCGCTCTTCAATGCCCATCTTCGAGCGTAGGCTCCGTCCGACTCCGGGCCGCGCGGCTTCCACGCCGACCAGCAAATCCAGCGCCTGCTCCATCGCCGAATAACACCGGCTAGTGGCGGCTTCCTGGCTCAAGCGCACAAACGCTGCGCTCACGATGCCCTGCACGTCCTGGTCCCGTTCCACGTTAAGCCGCAAACCGAGATGCCGTAGCGCCTCGCCGAGCAGGTGTGGATCGGCTTTGGCGTACAAATCAGCCATCTCGGAAAGACCCAGGGCCGTTTTCTTCCGCGCCTCCAGATCTTCGTTGTCCGCGCAAGACGCATAATTCTGCAGCACACTGATCGCTTCCGCTACGTTTCCATTCGCAATCAGATCGCTGACGTAGGACTGCACGTTGCGCGGCGGAATGCACCACGCTTCTCCCGACAACAACACTTCGCGCTTCCCGCTATCCGGCACCGCCGCCCAAAATTGCCGGTCCAGAATTTCCCGGTGCGATTCCACCAGCATTCCGGCGTCGCTCATCTTGTCTTCATGCGCGCCGAGAATCTTTCGCAGATTATCGATTTCCGAATTCATGCGGTCCAGCATCTGCCGGACTGCGTTTACCTTTACTTCGCCTTGCTCGAATCGTTCCAACGCAAAACGAATCGCCAGATGCTCCGCGAGCTGTACCAGCACAGACTCGTCCGGCTTGCCCATCGGCGTTTGTGCCGCCAATCCCGCGATGGCCTGCTTCAATTTGTCCTGCGTACTCCCAGGCAGTTCCGCCATCTGCGCCTGGAACGCGCCGGCCGCCGCGATCTGGCTGCCGCCCGATCCTAACTGTCCGAAACTGGTTAGCGCGCTGAGGATACTGTAGAGCTCGTCTTCGGTTGGCTCACCCGTACGCAGCATGCGTACAACTGGCGAACTCGGCACGATAAATTCGCCGGAACCTGCGGTTTCGAGTGGGCCGCTGTCGTATGCACTGCCGCCATTTTGCGAAGTTCCGGAAACAGCAGTGCCGTACGCGGTGATGCCCAGCCCCGGCATGCCAGACGCTGACGTACTCGACGCCGAGGTACCTGAGGACTGTCGCGAAGACCCGCCCCCATTCGTGGCAGGCTTATCTTTATCGTTCTCGCTCCGTGACCCCTGCGCCGCGGCGATCAACTCCAGCAATTTCTGCGGATCGTTCAGCCACTTCGTGAAGTCATCTTTCTTATCGCCCATGGACGCGGCGGCCAATTGCGCGGCCACGCTGGCATCCTTCAGCCGCGCATCGGTAGCCACAAAACAGATTTCATTAATGCGAATGCCGCGCGCCGTAGCCAGCGCGGCTTTCAGCTGCAAGGCTAGTTCCGAAGGTTTCGCTTTGCCGGTAGGAAAGGCCTGGGCAAAATGCACCAGCTCATCTTGCGTTACGGAAGGAAAAAACTGAATGCTTGCCAGCCCGGCAGCCGAAAGCAACGCCGCAAATTGTTTTTCCGCCGGCGCGCCCTCCAAGGGAACACCGTCCAAAAGCAATTGCGAACCAGTGGCGCCCAGCAGCAAACCCGTTTCGCTTCCCGGAGGAATCGCCCCGCGCAGCTCTTCCCACGCGGTGTCAATCTGTTCCATCGTTCTCGCGTGATCGTAACCGTACAGGCGGGCAAACTTCAGCAGGATGTTCAGACTGCGAACAAATGCGCGTCCAGAAGCGCTTTTCGGATCCGATTTCATGAAGGCGAGGCCGTCCGCAATAGGACTTCTCACCTAGTACGTTAGAAGTACGCCGTGCCTGGGGCAATGGTACAGCTGGCCCGTGTGTCCCGCTCGTCACACGGTCGATAGGGCAAGCGCGCCTCCTGCCCATAGGTACGGTGCTCCGCCGAAAGAACAGGGGTCATGCCGCATAGTTGCAGCGAGGTTTACTGCGAAAACTCTTAATGTTTTGCCAGCGTGATGCGTCCGCGACGGCGGGTGCGGTTGCTAACTACTGAGGCCATCGGCATGCCGCCGATATCCAGAAGCATCTTGCGAAGTTTCGCGCGGTCGTCCAGATCCATTTCCACAAATTCAAAAGCCATCGCTTGCGGACGCGCGCCTCGGACAATCGCTTGCGCCTTGATTGGACGCACGCCTTGCGAAAGTTTCAGCGTCAGCAGCGAACCCGGCGCCAGATGCCGCTCACCGGACCCAATTCCGCCACCCAGATTCAGTTCCGGGATCGAAAGTTTGAAATTCTCGCGCAGGTTCGTCGTACTGGCGACGATATTGCGCGAAAGCTTCAACCGCGCATAGCGCCGCTGGCGAATCACCGAAGACTGCGAATCCGGATCCAGCGGCTCCAGCACCAGATCTTTACGCTCCAGGCCGCTCGCTGCAATCTTTTCCAGGGCCATTGCCGGATCGATTCGCGTCAATGCCTGGGCCGCCGCGATGCGCAACTCCGAAGGATGCAGCCAGCGCCACACCTGCCGGGCATCCAGGATGCGCTGCAGCACTTCGCTGGCTGCGGCGGCGCGCAATCTTCCCAATGATTCCACGGCCTTCAATCTGATATAGGGCGCCGTTTCGTCATTTTCGGCGAGCTCCAGCAACTTCGGAATCACTTCGTGCTGGCCGCTCATGCCCATCTCGTCGATGGCCAGCGGCCGAATCATTACGTCCAGCGAATCGTATAAGGTCGCCAGCAAACGCGCGCGATTCGGAGCCGGAGCCGATGAAAGCTGCCGTACTGTGCGGTCGTGCGCCGAGCGCGGCCATTGCGTCAAGCGCACTGGCAAAATCTTCTCCACGCTTTCCGGATCGATCTGGCTCAGCAAGCCCACCGATTCCGCAGCCTCCGCTGCGGGAGCCGTCTGCAGCATTTCAATTAGATTCTGCGTCGCCTCTGGGCCCAAATCGCCGACGATGCGGCCCAATAACTCGCAATCTTCGCGGAATCCACAATGACCGAAGCGGTTGGTCACATAATGAATCGTCGCCAGCGGCATCAAATTCAGAATATCCGTCATGCCATCCGCGATGTGTCCGCTGCGCAGCGTTTCTTCAATGAATTCCGGCAGCCGCTCTTCCGCGCCAATGCGCGGACGCAGACTCTGCGTGGAACCGGGGCGTTGCGCCTCGATACTGTCCAGCGAAGCCAGCGCTTGTTGCATCGCGGGATAGCAACGCTTCGACGCGGCTTCCTGGCTCAAGCGCACAAAAGCCGCGCTGACCAAGGTTTGCACTTCCGGCTCGCGTTCGATCGCCAGCTGATTCCCCAACCGCCGAATCGCTTCCATCAACGCGCTGCCATCGCCGCTGCCGTACAGTTCCGCCAAATCCGAAAGCCCGATCGCCGTGGTACGCCGCGCCTCGGGAGCTTCCAGTCCCACGCAGGCCGCGTACTTCATCAACACTTCGTTGACCGTCTTCAATTCTCCGCGCCGCAGCATATCTTCCAAAAATATGCGCACGTTGCGCGGCGGCACGCACCATGCTTCATCCGACGTCAACACTTCCTTCTTGTTTTCTTCCGGAACCTGCTCCCAGAACTCCTGGTCCAGCAATTCCGTATAGCTCGTCACTTGCAAACCGGCGCTGGCCATCACCTGCTCTTGCTGGCCCAAAATTTTTCGCAGCCCTTCGATTTCCGTGTTCATGCGGTCCAGCATTTGCTTCACCGCGTTGACGCGCAATTCCCCGCGCTCGTAACTATCCAGCGCAAAGCGAATCGCCACATGTTCCGCCAGCTTCAGCAGCATGGGCTGATCGGGCTTTTCATCCGGAGCTTGCGCCGCCAAACCCGCCAAAGCCTGCTGCAGCGTGTACTGCGTGCGCACCGGCATGGTGCTCAGGCGCGATTGAAACATCTGCGCGTCCATTTTGGGTCCGGAGTCTTTGCGCGATTTTCCCAGCTGCGCGAAGAGCCCGAGCACCGAACGGATGCTCTCTTCCGCAACCATGTACGTGCCTTCGGCCGCGCCGCCACCGCCCTCGCCGTTAGCACCCAGCGCGCCTAATCCCGGCGGCGCGGTACCGCGAATCATCGCGGATGCTGCCAGCCATCTACCCGTAACGCCGCCCTCGCCTCCCGAACCTGTTCCCGTTCCACCACCACCGGTACCGCTGCCACCGGTTCCACCACCACCGCCGGTTCCACCGCCACCAGTTCCGCCGCCGCCCGTTCCCAGCCCCAATCCGCCGCCAGTTCCGCTTCCTATACCAGTACCACTCCCTAAGCCGGTTCCGCTTCCTCCGCCAGAACCACCTCCCGGTCGCGCCTCCCACAAATTCGCAGCTCCCGCGCTCCCGTCACCGCCACCCGCTCGCGTCGCGCCATCACTGCCGCCTGTGCCGCCAGTTCCCGTGCCGCCCCCGCTTCCGCCGCCAAATCCTGGACCGCTACCGCCAGAACCCAGCCCCGGCAATCCTCCGCCGCCCCCGCCGCCGCGCGAACTTTCCGCCGCCAGAATCATCTGCAACATCTTGTTGGGGTCTTCCAGAAAATCGCGAAACTTGTCGCCCTGCGCGCCCAGCGTCTTGGCCACCAGCTGGGTGGCGATCTTAATTCCCGCTGTCGAAGAATCCTCCGCAACGTAACGTATCTCGTTCACCTTGATGGTGGTTTCCCCCGCCAATGCGGACTTCAATTGGTCCGCCAACGAAGAGGGCTTGGCGTTCCCGCTGGGAAACGCCCGCACAAACCGCGCAAATTGCGGCTGGGTCAGTGATGTAGAAAAGTGAATGCTGGCAATACCGGACGTAATCAGCAGTTGCGCGAAACTTTTTTCACCCGCCGCGGCGCCTAGCGGCACTCCGTCCAAAAGTATCTGGCTTCCGGACGCGCCCAGCAACAGACCGCCGCCATTGCTCTCATCGAGAGCCTGGCGCAGTTCTTTCCAAGTGCTATCAAATTGGGCTGCCGTTCGCGCGTGTCCAAATTCGTACAGACGCGCGAATTTCAGCAGAATATTCAAGCTGCGGACAAACGTCCGCGCTCCCCCACGTGTGTCGGCGCTCATACGTTTCGACGGCGATTACTGCCTTTAACCTCGCGTCCCCCTACAGTAGTTTTCTTTCTCCCGTGAGACAAGCTTTTGCCTCGCGCTATGTCACCCTTAAGATAACGATTCCTTCGCTCCGTTTCGCTGGCCGTCCGTTCAGGCACTCTCGGGAGTCATCGTTCGTGACTATCCTTAGCTCGTCATTCTTGGCGAGATGATCGACGCACTCCGCCTCAGGCCGGGCAGAAATCTCCCCATCGAAACGGTCGTTTTCTGTAGCGGCCGCCGTCTGCGGCGGGCGTCTTTTCTCTTCACTAACCAAGCTCCCCATCCACCCAACGCACATACGACACATCCCTCCGCGCTTCCGTTGCCGCACTTACTCCGTGCCCGTACAATAACTCCAGCGAGTGAAAACCAGTGCCGGACCAGCCCAGTTCCGACAAATTTAAATCCGAAATGCCCCACATCCCGGGAGTTTCTTCGGGACCAGCTCCCAGTGGACCTGCGCCGAAAAAGCCTCCCATGGGCTCGCCCCCGATCGGTATGATTGCCGCGGTGGCCGTGGTTGTATTCTTCGTAGCCGCCGGCGCGCATTTCGCCATGCGCAGCAGACACGCGGAAGCTCCCGTAGCTGCCGCGACTCCGCAACTCGAAGTCCCCCCGCCCGCGCCAGACCCCGCCGCCGCGCTCCCCCACGTCACCCAAAGCGATCCAGTGATCGCCAACGTCGCCGAGATGGCCGCCCCGTGGTCTTCCAAAGAATTTTTCCTGCAGGACGCCGTCACCGGCGAAAACGTCCGGTCTCTATTAATCCGCTTACCGAGCGGCTCCCCCACCAAGCCCGAAGGCTACTGGGGCCTGGTAATGACCGCCGCCTACGGCAGCTGCCAGCTCGAATACATAACCGACCTGAACAAATTGCGCTCCGACTACGGCTTCAAAGGCGCCACCCACGCGATGATTGGCGACCCCTGCAGCCGCACGGTCTTCGACCCCACTAAAATGTCCGCCCTCTCCGGCAACATCTGGGTCCGCGGCGCCATCGTCCAGGGCGCCGATGTCCGCCCTCCCTTCGGCATCGAACTAAAAATCAAAGACAAAAACATCCAAGCCATCCGCCGCGAATAATTTTTCCGCGTGAGGCCCTTGTGGCACAGCCAATCCTGGCTGTGTGTGCCTTTTTACTCCGCCCCGCGAACTAATCCCGTAGCGCGAACGTATCCGCATCCTGTAGATTCTCTCTTAGATTTCAAGCGCAGGGCGCCCGCCTCTGAGCCCTGCTTGCCTGGGCGGCTTTTTCCGCGCCCAGAATTTGCGAAACTCGTGGTTATTCGCCCGCCACAAAATCTCCCCACACCTTGACAACCCGCCACACCATGACCGACTCTCATTTACACAATGCCCAAAAATTTCCCATCAACGCTCCCAACAACCAGCCGCCGCAATTTCCTACAAACCTCCGCCGCAGCCACCTCAGCCCTCCTCCTGCAAAAACCCCAAACCACCGCCGCCCAACCCCCGCCCGACCAACTCCCCCCAGCTTTCGCCCATCTAAAACTCCAGATCGACCGTGTCCACCCAATCCAACCGCAAGAATTTCAAGCCCGCCTGCAAAACGCCCAGGAAAAAATGCAGCAATCGCAGCCGCCGTACGACGCCCTCTTCCTGGCCCCCGGCACCACCCTCTACTACTTCACCGGCATCCACTGGGGACTAAGCGAACGCCTCCTATCTCTCGTAATCCCCAAAACCGGCCAACCACTATTAGTAGTCCCCGCCTTCGAAGAAGGCCGCCTTCGCGAACGCCTGAAATTCCCCATCGAAATCCGCGTCTGGCAAGAAGACCAGAGCCCCACAAAAATCGCAGCCAGCGCCCTAGCCGACCGCAATATCCGCACGGGACAAATCGGCATCGAAGAAACCGCCGCCTTCACCTTTTACGACCATTTCCGCCAAGCCGCACCCGGCTTCACCTTCGTCTCCGCCGACCCCATCACCATCGCCTGCCGCGCAAAAAAATCTCCCCACGAACTCGACCTAATGCGCGCCGCCTGCGACGCCACCTTCGATGTATTCACCGCGGTATTCGCCTCCCTCCAGGAAGGCCTCTCGCAAAGCGATCTAGCCCGCCTGGTGGAATCCGGCTTCGCGAAAATGAATCTGCAAGGCGGCGCGCTAACTCTAATCGGCGAATCCGCCGCTCTCCCCCACGGCACCACCAAACCGCGCACCCTAAAAGAAGGTGACGTAGTTCTCATCGACGGTGGCTGCACCGTGGAAGGCTACGAGTCCGACGTAACCCGCACCGGCGTCCTCGGCACTCCCAGCCAAAAAGTAAAGCAAGTTTTCGAGATTGTAAGAGCCGCGCAAAACGCCGCGTTAGACGCCGCCCGCGCCGGAAAATTAAGCGGCACCGTCGACGACGCCGCCCGCAAAGTAGTCACCGACGCCGGCTACGGCCCCGACTACAAATTCTTCACCCACCGCCTCGGCCACGGCATCGGCCTCGATGGCCACGAGCATCCTTATTTAGTCCGCGGCAGCACCACACTCCTCGAACCCACCATGACTTTCTCCAACGAGCCCGGCATCTACATCCCCGGCGAATTCGGCCTCCGCTGCGAAGACGACATGGTCATCACCCCCGACGGCCCCGCCCAACTCCTAACCAAAGGCTTCCAACTCTCTCTAGAAAAACCGCTAGACGTCGCATAAGGAGATCCTCTTATGAAATCCTCGAATAAACATTCGTCGGCTTTCCCTCGAGTCCTTCCGCTGGTTCTTGCCGTCGCTATATCGATGTTGCTTGCGCGAAACGCGTTTGCGAATCCGCAAACCAGTAATTCCACAAGAGAATCGCCCAAACCTGCGGCCTACATGGGCCTTGAGATGCTTACACCCGACGGAGGCACTGATTTCAGTGCGTACCTGAAGTCTGTTTTCGATTCAGTTAAGAAAAAATGGTTTGCCGCAATGCCTGCTTCAGTTTCGAAAGGCGAACGAGCCACTGTGATTGTCTCGTTTCGCATTCAATCCGATGGAAGAGTTCCTCCAGATTCCGTAAAACTAGATATAGTTCCTTCAGGCAAAGATGATCTAGATAAGGCGGCCGTCGGCGCGATTCAAACGGCGGCCCCGTTCGCGAGTTTGCCAGGTGGATCTACACTGCCCTTTATAGATCTGCGAATCACTTTCTTCTATAACACTCCACCTGGAGGCCGGTGACCGCCTCACGTACATATTTCAACTCAAGTGAAATCAGTCGCACTGAAACCCTTTTCCGTTAGTCAATCCAGCGCCAGAGGCGCGACACAATTTAGCCCAGCCCGAAGGGCTGGGCACGCAAAGCCAGACACGCGAGCGCCGTAGGTGCGGCACAAGCGGTTTCCACCACCAATCCCGCGTAGGTTGCCCTGATAGCTGAGCCTTAGTCCCGGTCTTAATAAAAAAATGGCGGCTCATCAAAGAGCCGCCATCGAATTACTCTATCTTTCAAGCTTGCGTAGCTAGTTGCCGCCGACTACTGCTTGTCGTACACCTGCACGTCGTGCGCTTTACCGCCGGTCGCGGTGGTGCCAGTCGAATCCACGGTCGTAACCTTTCCATCCTTCGAAATACTCACCTTGGACTTGCCCACCTCTTTGCCACCCTTTTTCAGAGTCGCCTCATAGTGGTTGGAGTTGATCCGCTTGCCAGAAACACTGTCTGCTCCGGATGGCATGGAACCCGTAACCGGGTAATCCTTGCCATCAAACTGCACCGTAAAACCGTACGCGATCGGCTTGCCGTCTGCGGCGACTCCCGCAAACGTATATTTCAATCCATCCCCTTGCGCTTCCACCGTGCGCGTCAGGCTCGTCGGTTTCGGTCCCGGATCGTATTTCGACTTTTCAAGATTAAGCTTCCAGGTTCCAACAATCGGATTGCTCTGCGCCTGCGCCGCCACCGCTCCAACCACTGCCAACACTCCAATCGCAACCACCTTTAGAACATGCTTCATGTGCGACCCTCCTTGGGTCTTCTTTCATTCGTTGAATTGATTTTCTTGCTGCGGAAACCGTACCTGGCAGGGCCCGTGGAAAAATGACTTGCGCCACACTATGCCGCCCAGCCCCTCAAGTCAAATATTTTCCTCCGCGCCCATTTGGAGTGCGGCGGCTTGACGCCGCTTTTAAGTAGCACAGGCATTCCCGCCTGTGCGCGATTGCAGTCGCGTCAAAATCCCTAACCGGACGAACCAAACCAGCGCCAGAGGCGCGCCACAATTTAGCCCAGCCCGCAAGGGCTGGGTGCGCAATGCTCCCGAAACGCGAGCGCCGTAGGCGCGACACAATCCGATCTAACGCCTACGGCAAAACCGACTTGCGCGAGACTCGTTTGCCGCTATCGGGTTTAGCTTAAGTTCTTGCAACTCTTGAAATATACGCCTGTGAAAATCTTCAGTTCGCGTAACGATCGTCACGTGCGAATCGTGGCTTATCTGTAGGAAGAACTGTCCTGTGCCGTACGCCCAAATTGGCAAATAATAACTATCCCAGGCGAATATCATTGGCTGCAGCAGCATTCCGATAGCATCGGGAAGTTCGTCCGCTCTAAATCGATGCCCCGGGCTCATCTCAAACGATTTCGGTTGACCAGCTCCAGAGTTCATGTTTTCTACGATGCGGTATCCGATACCCTCATCAAATGAATTCCATACGCCCCATCCCTGAATCCAGATTAAAGCGCCATTGAAGTGCTTATCCTCGTAGCCGATGGTCGCAACGCAACGGGAAAAAAACGGAAGGCGTTCAAGTTTGGCCGGATATTCCAGGTCGATGCAGCTAGCTTCTGGATGTGTGAAATACAGTCCGTCCTCGTCGGCGTGCACGTAGTCGTCCGGGTTCTCCAAATTTTCAAAACACTTGAACCATGCGGTCACTTCTTCGGCACTGAGAACGCGCACTTCTATGTATCTCCCCAATCGAGACGTGCTGCGATTACCGCAAAGTACCACAGGCACCCAGCCTTCAGACAATTCCATCCCCAACCAAAAAACTCGAATCGACGCGACCCCACCATTCTCAATCACCGCCCCCCGCCCGCACTCCCTCGCAAAACTCCACCACCCGCATCTCCGCCCAAAATCTCTCCACCCCGCGATGCCGCGAAATAAACGCGCAATGCCCGCCATGCAACGGCGCCTCAAACCGAATCCGCGGATTCTTCTCCACCCCCGCCGCCAGAAACGAAACATACGGCACGAAAGGATCATCCTCCGCCGTAATCAACAGCAGCGGCAGCGAAATCTTATCCACCACATTCTTCGCGCTGGACTGCTCGTAATAATCTTCCGCATCGCGAAACCCCGCCGACGGCGCCGTAATCGCATCATCAAATTCCCGCACCGTCCGTATCGCTCCCCGCTTATGCACCGCCGGATAGCGATCCGGAAACAGCGCCCGCTTCCGCTCATACCGCGCCATCAAACCCGCGACAAAGTGCCGTTGATAAAAATAGTTGTCCCGCCGCTCCAAAGCATCCGCGCAAGCCGCCAAATCCAGTGCCGGGCAAACCGCGCAGACCGCGCGCAACGCCGCAGGCACCTCCGACCCAAACTCCCCAGCCATCTTGGTAACTAAATTCCCGCCCATCGAATACCCAACAAAAAATACCTCGCGAAAGCCCTCTCCCGCCAACTCCTCAAACACCGCCCGATAATCCCCGCTCATCCCCGAATTATATAAAGTGGGCGTCAGCTTTTCCGTCCCGCCGCAATTCCGCTGATTCAAACGCACCACGTGATAACCCCGTGCGAACGCTTTCTCCCCAATCCCCCGCATATACCCCGAGTCGCTGGACCCCTCCAACCCGTGCACAATCACGATCACCGGCGCATCCACCGACCTTCCAGCCTGCCAATGACAATGCCCCAAAATCTGCGACCACGCATCCACCCGAAACAATCGATCTTCCGCCACCGGCAGCACAAACGACCGCGGCCAAAACGCCGCCGCCATTGTCATAGCATGCGCACTACGCAAAAAAATCAAAGGTTCAAACGGAGGGAACGCTACTAACCCCGGAGCACTGGAAGCCGCAGAATAATCCACCCCAAAACTCTACACCACGAGCGCGGTCAACGTCGCCGTTGCCTTATGTAGGTGCCGGACTTTCAGTCCGGCCTAGTCCTCGATCGGTTGCCAAGTTTCGGGAGGGCCCGACTTCAGTCGGGCCATAAACCCTCACCCACCGATGGGGCTTTAGCCGCTGAGGGACTCGCTACTCTGCTTTTCTCCGCGAACTCTGCGCCTCCGCGAACTCTGCGTTAAATCTTTTGCCTTTCTTCCCCCAATCCCTATCACCGCTCAAAAAACAAAAATGCCCCGGCACAAACCGCGCCGAAGCATTTTGCTTAAGCCGTTCTTTGAACCTACAAAACCACCGTCACCAAAAGCTGCGCACCCGGATGCGCCGCATCCACCAGGTAATACACGCCGCCATCATCGATAATATAAACGTCGTCGTCATATCCCCAGCCAACCGGCCACGGCTGCGAGTAATAGAAATTGTATCCGCCGTACGCAAACTGTGAACGACCGCCAACCACCTGCGGATGTCCCACATGGAAGTGATGCTCTTGTCCGAAATGCGCCCGAAATTTGTCGTCCGGGATCCGTCCCGCGCCGCCGTGGTTTTGCTGTGCCGCAGTGTGCGTCTGATCGTTCTGGACCCGCACGTTCTTGGTGGTAGCAGGCTTGTCCGCCGGATGAGCCTGATCGCTGGCATGTGCCTGCCGCCGCCGGATGCGCCGCGTCGTGCGTAGTGTCGTGTGTCGTGTCGTGCGCCGTCTTCGGATATTCCTTAGGTTTTGCCCCTGGCTGGTCCACCGGTTTGCTCGCCGGCTTGGACGCGGGCTTCGTGGCAGGCTTGGCTGCCGGTTTTGCCGCCGGTTTCTCAGCGGGTTTCTCCTCCGGGGCTTTCTGCTCCTGCGGCTTCTCTTCCGGCTTGTCCTGCGCAAACGCCGGCCCAGCGACTCCCAGCATCAACAGCAAACTACCAGTACCAATAAGTGCGGCGATCTTCATAGTCAATCTCCTCCACCTCTACTGAATCGATCGCCACCACTGTATCCAGCCACCCCCGAAAATCGAATCAGGTCCCCCCTGTAATCCTCAACAGATTTCCCAGTACCCCGAATTCCCACTTTGGCACCGAGGCTGACGTTTGTAGGGGCGCAGCATGCTGCGCCCCAGCTAGCCCGGGCGTATGGAGCAACCACGGATCGTTTCGATTCTTTTTGATCCTTTGCGAGCGATAATTCCCAAAATGGAACCAACCCACGCGCCCAGCCTCAAGAATTTTACCTAGTACCGCAGAATTGTCTTGACAATCTTTAGACTATCTTGTACTCTTATCCCCGTAAAGAACCACGCCTCGCCTCCGCGAGCATCCCCCAAAACAACTAAATCTCAACTTCATCCTGGAGCTGCCCCATGTCCACAACTCTCTCTCTAGAACCTCGTATCTCTATCTGTACTTTCACCTTCGCCGACGGCCGCCGCTGCCGCACTCCACGCACCGCCCATCACCAATATCTCTGCACCTACCACGCCCGTAAGGATGCCCAAGCCCGCGCCGCGGAAGAAGTAGGTAAAGACATCAGCTACGATCTCTCTGGCAAATTCACCACCGCCAACGACCTGACCGCGGCCCTCGCCCACCTCTTTTCCGCCGTGGCGCAAGGCCACATCAAACCCAAAACCGCCAACACCCTGGCCTACCTGGGCCAAACCCTGGTTCAGTCTGTCCAGCTCGCCCAACATGAATTCATCAAGACCTTCGGCGAGAGGTCTTGGCGCGGCCAAATAGAAGGTCACCTTTTTCCAAAGGACAGCGAGGCCGAGCCCGAGTCAACTTCTCAGCCGACCGCAGGTCCTGAACCGAGCCCAGTTCCCGTATCAGCTCAAGACGGAGAATCTCAACCCGCTGCCCAAGATTCCGGCGGCGGCGACCTCGAATCCGAAGAGTAGCTGAAGCTCGGCCCATTCAACCGCCAACCGGGATAACCATTCAGCAAACAAACGACCCCGCTAACTCAAACAGAATGAACACTTGCAAAACCGTATCAAAACAAACAACTTCATCTTCTTTAGAATGAACACTTACAAAAAACCCTAGGGGGGGGTACCGCGGTCCTCGCTTGCGAGCAATGCAACTCCGCACCTATAATCGCCTGTCGCTCTGAGTGGCACAGCCAATCCTGGCTGTGTGGTGTACCAAATCGCAGCAAAGTACCAAACGAAGTATCACCGACCAAAAGTAAACGGAGCCACCAGTGCCAGTAGGAACCGCCTTCCACGAACGCACCCTCGCCCTCTGCGAGAGCCTCAACTATCGCGAATGGTCCGGCTACTACACCGTCGGCGTTTACGAAATGCACCACGAGCACGAATACAACGCTATCCGCAACTCCGCCGCGCTGATCGACATCTCTCCGCTCTTCAAATATCGCGTCACCGGCAAGGACGCCACCAAGTTCGTCAATCGCGTAATCACCCGCGACATCCAGAAAGTCGCCGTTGACCAGGTCATCTACTGCTGCTGGTGCGATCCCGAAGGCCACGTCATCGACGACGGCACCATCACCCGTCTCGGCGAGAACGTTTATCGCTGGACCGCCGCCGATCCCAGCCTGCGCTGGTTCCAGCAAAACGCTTTCGGCTTGGACGTAAACATCGCCGACATCTCGGAAGAGGTTGCGGCTCTGGCCGTTCAAGGCCCCACTTCCGGCCGCCTGCTGAAAGCTGTAACCGACGCGAGTATTTTCAACCTGAAATATTTCCGCGTAACCCACGGAAAAATCGCCGGCGTCCCGGTAGACATCTCCCGCACCGGCTACACCGGCGACCTCGGCTTCGAGATCTGGATGCCCTGGAAAGATGCGGTCAAAGTCTGGGACGCCCTGGTCAGCAAGGGCAAAGCCTTCGACGTCCACCCCGCCGGCATGATCGCCCTCGACGTCGCTAGAATTGAAGCGGGATTAATCCTGATCGAAGTCGATTACACCTCCAGCAAAAAAGCGGTAATCGATTCGCAAAAATTCACGCCGTCAGAAATCGGACTGGGAAAATTGGTCGATCTAAAGAAAGAAACTTTCGTAGGACGCGACGCTCTGGTCCGCGAAGCAAAGAAAGGCCCGGAACGCGCGCTGGTCGGACTCGAAATCAACTGGAACGAAGTGGAAGCGCTCTTCGACAAAATGGGCATGGCCCCCCAAGTCCCCAGCATGGCTTCGCGCACCGCCGTGCCCGTCTACCGCAACGGCAAACACATCGGCAAAGCCACTAGCACCACCTGGTCGCCGACGCTAAAGAAAATGATCGCGTTAGCCTGCGTAGCCACTGACAGCGCCAAGCCCGGCAACATCCTGCAAGTAGAAATGACCGTCGAAGCCGTCCGCCACACCGTCTCCGCCAAAATCGTCCCAACCCCCTTCTTCAACCCGCCACGCAAAACCGCCGTTCCAATAATTTAACGCGACTGCAATCACCTAACGCGAGTCGCGCATATCCCAATGCAGTGTGGAGCTGCGGTGAGCCGATGAACCAGCGCCGGAGGCGCGGCACAATTTAGCCCAGCGCGTAAGCGCTGGGTGCGATCGGCCCAACGGGATGGAGCGCCGTAGGTGCGCCACAAGGCCGCGGCGTGAAATCGCAGCGAAATATTTCTGCGCGTCTATTAATGCGGGATCAATGCGCCGCGGCAAATCTCTCAACGGACGAAAGCAACGCATCCAGCGCAGCTCGGTCCAGCAACTTACCGCGCACGATCACCGCGCGAATCTGCAACGTATTGTGAATATCCGCAAGCGGATCGGCATCGAGCAACACCAAATCCGCGACTTTCCCTTTTTCGATTGTCCCCTGCGTAGCGCTCTTATTCATAAATTCCGCGGCACGCGACGTCGCCGCCTGCAGCGCCTGCATCGGCGTCAAACCCGCACCCACCAAAAGCGCCAACTCCTCGTGCAGACTAAACCCGGGATAAACAAACGGCGCCGGCGTATCCGTCCCCGCAAGAATCTTGACTCCGGCTTTCTGCATCTCGCCAACAACGTATTCGGATTTCTGCATCAAGCCTTGCGGAATGGAGTGATCTTGCAGTTTGGTAGCAGCCGCATTCTTAGCCGCCATCTTCATCCACCGATCCAGCACCACTCGCGGAATGTATTTCATCTGCGGATCGCGCGTTGCCGCCAGATTCACCGAAGGATAAGCATCCTGCCGCAGCAGAGTCAGCGTAGGCGTCTGCCACGTTCCGTTGACCACAAACTCTTCGATCAATTTATGCGCTTGGGTTTCTGAAAAGCTGTGCAGCAGCTCGCGGTCCCAATCAAATTGTCGCGCACTCGAAGAAATGCCGTGCTCTTTTCCGCCCGCCGCGCCAAATTGTTCGCGCATCAGCTTCGGTTCATCCGCGGAACACGCCCGCAGCACGCCCGTGAGATGCTCGATACTTTTCTGCCCCGCAGCGGAAGCTTCCGCCGCCGTCACCCGGTCCGGGACATGTCCAACAAACGAAATGTGTTCGGCCTTGGATGCCGTGGCGATCGCAAAATAGGCGTCGCGACTCAGAATCGATTGCACCTTGATGAAATCAACGCCACGCTGCTTCAGATCGCGGACATCATCCGAAGCCTGCACCGCGTTAGTCACCAGCAGTGAAGGCTGGAACGAGGGTGGATTGCCGTCCAGATAAGGCCCCGCAAAAAAGATCCGTGGACCTAGTCGCGTGCCCGCTTCGATTTCCTTGCGTAGCGGCAATAGCGATTCGAGGTACCCACCCATATCGCGCACGGAGGTAATTCCGTTGGCCACGAGCAACGGAATCATGAACTCGCGGCTTCCTTCGGGTTCACCTGCGCCTGTCAGATGCACGTGCATATCAGCCAGCCCAGGAATTAAAAACTTTCCTCGGCCATCGACGGTATTTGTATGCGCGGGAAGGTTCGCCGAACCGGAAGGAGAAATCGCCGTGATGTACCCGCGCTCGACGAGCACGGTCATATCCGGCTGTGGCGGCGTGCCGGTCGCATCAATCACGGTAACGTGGGTGATCGCCAGCGGAGCAACTTCGCGAAACTCCCGCTTGGCGCAAGAACTCAGCGAGAGACAGATCACCACGGCCACGCACATAGCAATCGTCAGGCGCAAGCGCCCGCCGATTGCTATGACCATCCATAGTTTCAGAGCGCGCGAGCGGATCCTGGGATCAGAACAATTCACTGGTTCAGACGATTGTACTTCTTCAAGACCGCCTGCAGTTTGTCGTGCGGCAGCGCGATCACTTTATGATTTTCAATTCCGGTCATGGTCTCCGCCGCAATCATGGCGTTGATGACGGCCTCTTCTGTAGCTTGCACAGTGGCGGCGAACAGTCCATCCATCTGGTCATTCGGCAGCATTTTGAGATTGACGACTTTGTCTACCGCCGCCGCACCCGAGTTCGCCGTGGAGAACGCGATAAAAATATCGCCCGAGCCATTGCCGGAAACACTGCCATCACGGCCCAGCCCGAGCGAGACGCGCCGCGCCAAACGCTTCAGTTGATGGGCTACCAAGGGAGCGTCCGTTGCAACTACCACAATGATCGAACCGCGCTCCGCGCCATCGAAGGAAGCTGCCGCGTATGCGGGATCTTCGGGAATTTCCAGACCGACCGGAACTCCGGCAACGCGTAAATTTGGCCGCCGTCCGTAATTGCATTGGACCAGCACTCCGACGGTGTAGCCGCCTTCTTTCATTTCCAGCCGGCGCGACGAGGTGCCAGTGCCGCCCTTAAATTCGTTACAGATCATTCCGGTACCACCGCCGACGTTTCCTTCGGGGACTGCGCCGCTGGCGGCGGTATCGATGGCGTGGAACACGTGCTCGGGCTTGACGTGAAATCCGTTGATATCGTTCAGCCAGCCGTCCCAGGTTTCCGCCACCACCGGCAGCGACCACCAGTATTCGGTGGGATCCGGCTGGCCGTGCGCGACGCGCCACTGGATCACCGCATCGCGGACTACTCCCACGCTGTGGGTGTTGGTGATCATTACTGGACCTTCCAGAAAGCCAGATTCTTCAACCCAAGTGGTTCCGGTCATTTCGCCGTTGCCATTTTGCGAAAACCATCCGGCAAACACCGGATTGTTCATGGAATCTTTTCCGCGCGGCAGGATGGCGGTGACGCCGGTTCGAATCGGACCTTTTCCAACGACCAACTTCCCTTCACCAGAGATTAAGGTTGTCATTCCCACGGTGACGCCCGCCACGTCGGTGATGGCGTTGAGCGGGCCGGGTGTGCCTTCAAAAGGAACGCCGAGATCCCGCGCACGCACCTTGGCAGTCGAAACCTGCTGCGCGGGTGCGAGTGCGGCGAATAGGAAAAATGAAAACAATGCTGCTAAAAAGCGGGGTCGGCTGGACATTCCACGTTTCTCCGGTCTTGGGTATGGATGGGCTGCGCTTATGAATGCGTCAAAGCAATGAGTGGGATTATAAAGTAGTCGCATGTGAAGGAGTAGCGGTGAAGGCTGGACGGAGTGTCGGCGAAAAGGCTTAGTGGGGATTTTAACGCAGAGCACACAGAGGGCGCGGAGATATGGTGGTGCTTGGGGAGTTCGCATGATTTTGTGGAGCGCGGGCTGGGATCAGGGGAACACTTTTGCCAATGCGGTTTGCAAGGCGCCGGCGATGATCGTCGATTCTTCGTCGGAAATGATGAACGGCGGAGCGAGCAAGATGTGGTCACCGCGAACGCCGTCGACGCAGCCTTGCGTCGGGTAGGTCAGAACGTTTTCCAGCAGGGCTGCTTGTCTGATTTTCTCGGCGATGTTTTCTGCTTTGGCAAAGGGCTCGCGCGAGGATTTATCCTTCACGAATTCAACGCCCAGCAATAATCCGAGGCCTCGCACTTCTCCTACGTTTTTATGTTCGGCAACTACGCGCAATTTTTCACGAAGCAGTTCGCCTACTGGAGCGACGCGGTCAAACAGTTTCTGCGATTCCAGATAATCCAGCACGGCATTCCCGGCGGCGACGGATACTGGATGCGATTGATACGTGAATCCGTGTTGGAACGTTGCGGTGCCGCGTTCAAACGTTTCGACAACATGCGGCGCAACGATCACGGCGCCGAGTGGCGCGTAACCGCTGGCGATTCCCTTCCCTACCAAAATAATATCTGGCACGACGCCCCAGTGTTCCATGGCAAACGCTTTGCCGGTGCGGCCCATGCCGGACATGACTTCGTCAGCAATCAGCAAAATTCCGTGAGCGCGGCAAATCTCTCCGATGCGCGCAGCGTATCCCTCGGGCGGAACCGCAGCTCCAAGCGTGGCGCCAACTACCGGCTCAAAAATAAATGCCGCCGCTGTTTTTACGCTGTCCGCATTCAGAGCCACTTCGAGATCATTGGCGCAGGCGAGGCCGCAGTCCGGATACGTTTTGCCAAAGGGACAGCGGTAACAGAAACACGGCGCTATATGCCCCCACTCGGAGAGCAGCGGCGCATACGGCGCTTTGCGGGCGACGTTTCCACTGACGGACATCGCTCCCAAGGTGCTGCCGTGATAACTCTGACGGCGAGACAACACGCGGTAGCGTTGCGGCTCGCCTTTTTCCAGAAAATATTGCCGGGCCAGTTTGATGGCGGTTTCGGTGGCTTCCGAGCCGCCGGAAGTAAAGTAGACGCGTCCGCCATTGCGAAAACTCGGCGGCGCCACCGCCAATAATCGCGCCGCTAATTTTTCCGCGGGTTCGGAATGAAATTGCGAAGTGTGCGCAAAGGCCAGCTTGCTGGATTGCTCGGCCATCGCCGCGCCAATTTCTTTCACGCCGTGGCCAATATTAACGACCGCTGCTTGCCCCGAGGCGTCCAGATAGCGACGGCCCTCCGCGTCAATAATCCAGCAGCCTTCGCCGCGGACCGCAACGGGATAATTCTTTCGCAGATTGCGCGAGAATAGTTTGGATTCCATCATCGTGGTTGATTGAGAGCAGCTCGTCGCGGCGTAAATTGTAGCAAACTGCTTACTAGGGCACCTATCCTTGGAATCCAGCACGAATCGTGACAACATTTAGCGGCAACGTTGACGTCCCCGAAATAATTCACGCGGCAATAGACGACGAGGAGCAATTAATGATGCGCAATGCGGTGCGAAGCGGAATATTTTGTGTCGCGATACTTTTTAGTGCGGGGTTTGCCGGCGCGCAGACCGCTGCCAAGCGGCCCATTACGTTCGAGGACATGATCAAGATGCACCGCGTTGCCGAGCCGAAGATTTCGCCGGACGGGCAGTGGATCGCCTATTCGGTTTCCACGCCAGACATGGAATTGAATCACGGAGTCTCGAACATCTGGGCAGTGCGCACAAGTGGCGGCGACGCGCTGCAACTGACGAGCGGAGGACGGGACTCGTCGCCGGTATGGTCTCCCGACGGGAAGACACTGGCGTTTCTATCCGCGCGTGACGGAAATTCGCAGGTTTACCTGTTGCCGATGGACGGCGGTGAAGCGCGCGAACTGACGCATCTGTCCACTGGCGCGGATATCGTGAAATATTCGCCGGACGGAAAAACGCTGGCGTTCACGTCGTCGGTGTACCCGGATTGCAAGGATGACGCTTGCAACAGCGCGCGAGATGCGGAAAAAGATAAATCCAAAGTAAAAGCCCACGTAGCCGAGCAACTTTTGTACCGGCACTGGACGCATTGGTCCGAAGGAAAGCGCGCGCACCTGTTCGTGGTGCCGGCGGATGGCAGCGTACCGCCGAAGGATCTGACACCTGGCGCAAATTACGATGTGCCGCCGGACGAGCGGGGCGGACCTGATGATATAAATTTTTCTCCGGACGGAAAGGAACTGTGTTTCACCGCGGTCACCGACAAAGTGGAAGCGACCAGCACGAACGGGGATCTGTTTATAGTTCCGGTAGCCGGCGGAGACGCGAAACGGATCACCAGCAATCCGGGATTCGACGGCAACCCGGTTTACTCGCCGGACGGGAAATTCATTGCCTATCACGCACAACTTACTGCGGCGTATGAATCGGATCGCTGGCGGATTCTGCTGTACGACCGGCAATCTGGAAAATCGGAAAACTTGACGGAGAAGTTCGATCGCAGCGCCGCGGACCTGGCGTGGTCTGCCGACAGCAAGACGATTTTCTTTGATGCAGAAAACGAAACACTGAATCCGATTTACAGCATCAGCGCCCAGGCTGGAGCAGAACCGAAGAAGTTGATCGGTGACAGCTTTAATGCCGCTATTTCCCTGAGTGCGGACGGCAAGACGCTGGCGTTCGAGCGGACCAGCTTGACGATGCCCGGGGAAGTTTTCGCCGCGAATTCCGACGGCAGCGAATGTGCGGCAACTTTCGCACCAGAACGATGCGGCGCTAGCCGCGCTGGAAATGAATGCGCCGGAAACTTTCTGGTTCGACTGCCGCGGATGGCACGAAAATCCAGGCAATGCTGATTCGCCCGCCGAATTTCGATAAAACGAAGAAATATCCGGTGCTGGTGCTGCTGCACGGCGGGCCGGAAACGATGTGGTCGAATGCCTGGGGTTATCGCTGGAACCCGCAAGTTTTCTCCGCGCCCGGTTACGTAACGCTGATGATTAACCGGCGCGGCTCGACGGGCTACGGACAGAAATTCACGGATGAAATTTCCGGGGATTGGGGCGGCAAAGCGTTTGGCGATGTGATGACTGGCGTGGATTACACGCTCAAGACCTATCCCTACACGGATGGAACACGGATGGCTGCAGCCGGCGGATCGTACGGCGGATTTATGGCGGACTGGATCGCTACGCATTCCGGGAGGTTCAAGGCGATCATCAGCCACGCGGGAGTTTATGATTTGACGTCGATGTACGCGACGGAAGAGTTGTGGTTCAACGAACACGACACGCCGGGAACACCGTGGGGAAATCCGGAAGGGTATAAAAAATGGTCGCCGGTGAGTTATGCGGGAGAGCTGGGGAAATTTAAGACGCCGACTTTGGTGATTGCCGGAGAAAATGATTATCGCGTGCCGTACACGCAGTCTCTAGAATTTTTCAGCGCGTTGCAGCGGCAGGGGGTGGTTTCGAAGCTGGTGGTTTTCCCGGATGAGGGGCACTGGGTGTTAAAGCCGCAGAATTCCCAGTTTTGGTATAAGACATTTTTGGATTGGTTGGCGGCGTATTTGAAGTAGTTCTCGGCGCAACGGAAACTTTTGCGTAGTTCGTGAAAAAAGCAGATCCCTCGTTAGGCCCTCCTAAACGGGATGACACTGTCTCCAGGGCGGGAGTTGACTTCTCCCTTGGCACCGGTCGCATTGTCCTTGCAATACCGCACGGGAGCGATTAGGCTCACAGCAATCGCTCCTCGAAAAAAGCAGGATCTCAATCACATATGGTTTCTTTATCGCAAAACGTCGTCGCCAGCGGGACGAGTGCGGCAAGCGGCCGCAGCAGACTGCTGCAGCAGTACTTCTACTTTTGGATGGCGCTGTTGTTCGCCGCGATTGTGGGTATCGGCTTCAGCCGCACGGTTAATCAGAACCTGTTCCATCCCGCCATTGCGCGGCCGCGGATCCTGTGGTTCCACGCGGCGGCATTTTCTGCGTGGATTCTGTTCTTCATTTTCCAGTCCGCATTGATCCGCACCCGCAACGTGAAGTGGCATCGCTTTTTCGGATGGTTTGGCGCCGCGCTCGGGGCGGTGATGGTTCCGCTCGGAATTACGACGTCGGTCGTCATGGGTCGTTTCGACGCCGCGCAGCTTCATCAGTCCGATCCGGCGTTTCTGAGCATTCCGTTCCTGGATATGCTGGCGTTTGGCGTTTTGCTGGCGCTCGCGATTTCCTGGCGCAAGAAACCGGAGTTGCATCGCCGGTTGCTGTTCATCGCGACGTGCATGCTACTGGACGCACCGATTGCGCGGTTTGATTACATCTTCAACAACAATCTCTTTTACCTCTGCCTGGATGTGGTGATTCTTCTTGGCGTCGCGCGGGATCTGCTGGTTGATCGGCGGGTTCACGCGGTGTATCGGTATGCGCTTCCTGTGTTGATCGCCGGGCAGGGATTGGCGATTTACCTTTGGCGGGGTGCCCCTTCGTGGTGGATGGGGATCGCCAACAGAATTCTGGGATAAGTCGTTGGAACGGGGCGGACCCGGTGTGCTCGGCATAAAGACGCGCAGCATGCTGCGCCACTACAAACTCAAATTCAGTGCTCGAGCAGCAGAGGTGTGCGTCCGGGCAAGCTGGGGCGCAGTCCGCCGAGGCGGACGCCCCTACAAAGTCAGGTTCAGGATGCGAGCGTAAAGGCGCGCAGCATGCTGCGCCACTACAAATTCGGAGAAGTCGGATTCAGGATTCTAGGACTTTTTGCAGGGCGCTGCGGGCGAAACGAAATAAGTGGTAGATCAAGAACGCGGCCAGCGCGACTAGTAAGACCACTACGATAATGGTGGCGCGCGGGTGGGCTGAAGCCATCCAGCTGAGCCACACGGCTAGAACATCTTCGCCAAAACTTAACACCCAATTGCTGAAAGGCTCCGGGCTGAGGTTGGCCGCGGCTCGCGTGCTGGCTTTGGCTCCGTGGGAAGTGAGCGCAACGCCGCCAGCCAGCAGCGCGGCTCCCCAACGCCATTCCGGAGGGGCGGCACCTGTTGCGGCGTAGGCAAGGACGGCGGCTGCGGGCGGACGAATAAAAGTGTGGATGGCGTCCCAGATAGTGTCCACATAAGGAATTTTGTCGGCCAGAAATTCTACCGCGTATAAAACAGCGGCGATGGTTAGCACCCAGGGATGGGCGAGGACGCGCATCGACTCCGGCAACTCGATCACACCAAAACGCTGGAGTACGCCTAGCGTGGCGACGGTGGCATAGATGTTCAAGCCGGAAGAAAATCCGGTGCCGAGCGCGAGGCCGATGGTTTCGAGTGGATTCATGGAAGGAACTTTGCCGCAGGCTGAAGTTACCACGAATGAAACGGATGTGCCCGCACTATGGCATCGCCTTCTGGGCCGGCACCTGCGAAACGATAAGAGCCAGTGTCTATGAAGTAGAATGCGACGAGTCCTACCCGACGCTCAGGAACCTGAGGCTGGCTGCGCTGGGGTGTTTGCAGGCTGATTCGGCGCAGGTCGTCTCCTACCGATGACGAACTCAGAAACACCAAAGATTGCGATCCAGATTAAACTTAATAACGCGGCTTTCTCGAAATCGACGGCGCTGCGATGTTTTTCGTTGATTAATTGAAATAAGCGAACTGCGGCGGCCACAAATGAAAGTACGAAGAAAGCACGGAAGCCGAGCTCCAGGAGGGAGGAGTACGGCGGGTCGCGTCGAATCCAATACGAAATTTGACGCCTCCAGTCGAGATTGTAAAGGAAGAACATGACCACCACGGCAAACAGAAAGCCCAAATTCATGCGGTCCGCAAATGGTTCATTCATAAGCCTTTCTTGGGCTCTTGCCTGCTCTGCCTTCGCGTTCGCGATCCGATCAGCCTCCGGCGCCAAACTATCTGCTCTGACATCCAGGCGAAGAATCTGCCCATCGTGATATGTGATCCGAACCGGCAATCCTTCGCGAATCGGTCCCCCGTGCGAAGCGGATTGGCGAAACCCAGGTTGGCCGACGTAATCCGAGTAGCAAAACTTTCGATTCTCGACCCAAAAGCATTCATCCGGATGGCCCTCATACCACATCGGCCTGAAGTCGTGAACGACACCCTCGACAATGGGATACGCTCCTCGGTCGTACGCGCGTCGCAAGCCTGCCCACATGGTAGTTTGGCTATTGTAGATGAGGACTGAGAAAAGTGGGCCTAACACCAGCATGACCCAGCCAATGATCTTCGCGTTGTTCTGACTCGGCCATCTGGAAACAAATTTAATGCAGACTATGCCGAGGGCGAAAATCAAAATGCCAATAGCGGGCCACCACCACTCGAATTGCTGTTTCGAAATATCGAAGACCGTCACGTAGTTCATTATCGGTGGTGAACGTTTAGTGTCGTTAACAACATCCTCACGCGACACTGTGAAAATAGCGAAAAATGGGGCGAATTCTAGAGTGGCGCGCCCGGCGTGATTCGAACACGCGACATTCTGCTTAGAAGGCAGATGCTCTATCCAACTGAGCTACGGGCGCCTGAGGCTAATTTCTCACACTTGGGACGGCGGCGCTAGAGATTCGAGATTGGGAGCTGTGGTGGCTAACGGGCCAGGTCGGATTTTGCAGTGGGTAAAACGAACTTCGTGGACTCAGGAAATCGGGGCGAGTGAAAGATGTCATTTGGACCAAAATGGGAATTGGCCGGTTTATGAGGACGCATTGTGAAATTATAAAATGATCGAGGATCGAGTGGGCGGTTACACTCGGCTAGGCATAAGGCTATTATTATCAGCTGCTAAGCAGCTTTCAAGCGTCGGTCAGAGCTCGGCCTTGCCATAGTGGACATGGTGCGTTGAAAGCCCCAGAAACGCGAATCGCAGTCGTCGCAGCGGTAGGGCCAGACCAGTGCGACGCGCAAAAAGACGCGCTCGACGAAGCCCCGGCGGGTGGACCTGCGAATCGCGGCACTTTCGCAGCTGGGGCAGGAATACAAGGTTTTGGCGAAATAGAGCTCCACGGATGCTTTCCCTCTGAAGCTAGTATTAGTACTCTTGGTACTTATTTCACCCTTCGGAGCCACTGAACGTACTTTTGCATTAACTGGCCCTTCGGACAGGCTGCCGCGAGGCTGAACGCTCTCGGATGTAAAGGTTCGCTGCCGGTGTCCCCTTTACAGCAATCTGCTCTCGACCTATAGTCGTGGAGTCAGCTACGGTCCGCTCCGCCGAAAAATGCGTCTTCCTCTTTCCAGATATTTTGCCGCGTGGTTGTTTCTGCTGGTTTCTCTGCAGCTGTGCTCGCAGGCCATTCGCGCGGAAGATATTTCCAAAATTACGCCAGTCGGGTACGTCACGGACCTCGCCGGTACGCTGGACCCGGCCACCAAAGCGAAACTTGAAGCGCTAGGCACTGAGCTGGAACAAAAAACCGGCGCGCAGATGGCGATCGTTACGGTGCATTCGCTGGAAGGCGAATCGGTGGAGAATTACGCCGTCGACCTGTTCAAAAAGCTGGGAGTTGGCGGAAAGAAAAATGACAACGGCGTGCTGCTGCTGGTCTCGCCGGACGAACGAAAATACCGCATCGAAGTAGGCTACGGCCTGGAGCCGGTGATCAACGATGCGCGGGCGGGAGATGCCGGACGAGCGATGGTTCCCTTTCTGCGAGCCAACGATTACAACGGGGCCATTCAGACTGGGGCGTGGCAGCTGGCGAAATATATCGCCGATGATAAGGGAGTCACGTTGACTGGGCAGCCGCAAGCGCGTGCCGCGCCGGCTTCCAATGATTCGGGCAGCGCGATCGGCATCTGGATTTTCCTGATCGTCGTGGTTCTGGTGATCATGGCGGCTAAAGGTGGAGGGGGCGGCGGAGGCGGCGGTCGCGGCTGGCTGTGGTTCCTTCTCGGCATGCTGGCCAACAGCGGCGGTGGGGGCGGAGGTTATCGCGGCGGTGGCGGATTCGGCGGGGGTGGCGGAGGCTACTCTGGCGGCGGGGGATTTGGCGGGTTCGGCGGGGGCAGCAGCGGTGGCGGCGGAGCGTCTGGGAGTTGGTAGCACGGCCCGCGAACTTTAAATTTTGCAAGCGTGCGATGAGACGGGGAAAACGAGAAGCACAGTGGCAAGCGTCAGGTGGGAGGCAGTGATGTTATCGACAGAATCGAAGTTGACGGAGCTGGTGAACCGCTTGAAAGAGCTGGCCGGAGCCAATCTGAAGTCGGTGGTGCTGTATGGCTCCGCGGCGCGCGGCGATTTCCAGGAAAAGCGCTCCGACCTGAATGTGCTTTGCGTTCTCGGGTCACTCGAGGCTGCGGAGCTTCGCCGCGTAGCCCCGGCAGTGCAATGGTGGATCGGCCAGCAGCGAGAACCGGCGCCGCTGTTTTTTACCGAAGAAGAGCTTCGCCGTTCGTCCGATGTTTTTGCGATTGAGATTCTGGATATTCGCGACGCCCATCGGGTGCTGTTCGGTAAAGACCCGGTAGCGGCGATAAACATTCCCATGAATCTGCACCGCGTGGAGCTGGAGCACGAGCTGCGCACGACGCTGCTGAAACTGCGGCAACATTTTCTGGCGACGGGCAATTCAGGGGAATTGAGCGCAGTTTTGGCTAAGTCGACGTCTTCGGTACTCACACTGTTCCGCCACGTACTGATTGCGTTCGACGAAGCTCCGCCGAAATCACGGCAGGAAATTGTGGCGCGCACCGCGGCGCTGGGCGGCACGGACGTCTCAGCGTTTGCCGCGGCGTTCCAGCTACACGATACCGGCGAGAGCGGACAGGACATCGCCGCGGTGTATGGCGCATATCTGCAGGGGATAGAAAAAGTGATCGTGGCGCTAGACCACTTAATTCCCAAGCATGAATGGCAACGGGTCGCGAAGGCCTGACGCGGCCAAACTTTTCGCCCAAAGTGTTTTACAGAATTTGTGAGAGGCCGGGAGATTTTTTCAGATTTCCGGCAAAATTTTCAAATTCTGAGATATCTTCAACTATCAGCAAACTGAGGGAGCCATGAAAATAGCACTGGTTTTACTCGCGGTACTTATCGTCATTGCGTTGATCTGTGGCAGTTGGTTTGTCGGAATTCGCAACCAGATGGCGGTGAAGAAGGAAGCCGTCAGCGCGGAGTGGTCGCAAGTAGACGTGGTGCTGCAACGCCGCGCCGACCTGATTCCGAACCTGGTGGAAACCGTGAAGGGTTACGCTTCGCAGGAACAAATTGTGTACGGCGATATCGCCAAAGCGCGTTCGGCTTTGATCGGCGCGCAAACGCCGGCCGACAAGATCGCGGCCAACGGGCAGCTGGATTCGGCGTTGAGCCGCTTGCTGGTGATTGTGGAAAATTATCCGCAATTGAAGTCGAATGAAAATTTCATGCGGCTGCAGGATGAATTGGCGGGAACCGAAAATCGCATCGCCATCGAACGCCGCAAGTACAACCAGGTGGTGCAGGATTACAACACGTTCCTGGTGACGTTCCCGAACAGCCTGATCGCCAGCATGTCCGGCTTTACGCGCAACGACGCATATTTCAAGACGGATGAAGGCGCGCGGAACGCTCCTAAGGTTAATTTCGATTTCAATAAGCCGGCTCCCGTGACACCGGCGCCGACGCCAGCGCCGGCGCATCCGTAGGACTAAAACGCTCGCTGCGCGACTGCTGCCGAACGAGCTGATGGGTCCGGCACTACGGTTCATGCACGCTGGCGAAATCCTTACGCAGAACTTTCCTCTGGGCGTAGCCGCGGTGTTACTGCTTCGCAAGCCGGACGCAACTAGGCCTAGCCCAGCCCGATTGCCATTTTGCCGGCGAAAAAATAATTTAGACCAATCGCGGGTTACCCGCATCTACCCCATTGTGAGGACACGGCCAAGCCCCGGCTTCTTTTTCGCCGGATCCGGCAAACCAGCTTATCCGAAGGAGACAATTCTATGGCGACATTTACCACCAAAGATGGCACAGAGATTTATTACAAGGATTGGGGCAAAGGGCAGCCGGTAGTCTTCAGCCACGGCTGGCCGCTTAGCGCCGATGCGTTTGAAGACCAGATGCTCTTCCTCGCGGAACGCGGATACCGCTGCATTGCGCATGACCGCCGCGGACACGGGCGTTCCAGCCAGCCCTGGGACGGCAACGAGATGAACACCTACGCGGACGATCTTGCCGAGCTTACCGCACACCTGGATTTGAAAGATGCCGTGCATGTGGGCCATTCGACCGGCGGCGGCGAGGTGGCTCGCTACATCGGGCGCCATGGCACCAAGCGCGTTGCCAAGGCCGTACTCATCAGCGCGGTACCGCCGCTCATGTTGAAGACCGCCGCAAATCCCGCCGGACTGCCCATCGAAGAGTTCGACAAGCTACGCGCCGCCGTACAGCACGATCGCGCGCAATTTTTCAAAGAACTCGCCGAACCCTTTTATGGCGGCAACCGCCCCAACAGTAAACTCACGGATGGCCTGCGCGAATCCTTCTGGCTGCAGGGCATGCTCTGCGGCCACAAATCGGCCTACGACTGCATCAAGGCGTTCTCCGAGACCGATTTCACCGAAGACCTGAAAAAGTTTGACGTCCCCACGCTGATCTTGCACGGTGATGCCGACCAGATCGTGCCGATCGTGGCCGCCGGATTACTCTCCGCAAAAATCGTGAAGGGCGCGCAACTAAAGGTTTATCCCGGCCAACCGCATGGTATGTGCTCGACGAATAAAGACGTGATCAATGCAGATTTGCTGGCGTTCCTTGGAGCGCAAAAGTCGGCCACAGCTTAACAATCCAGGTCTGCGACAAAAACCGCACGCTTTCAAGACGCTGGAACGTACCGCCCTTTAAGGGGAGACGTTCCAGCGTTTTTGGTTGCGTCATAAAACTGCCTGATCGCGGACTGTTGTCGCCGGGCGGTCGCGTATTTAGATCTGGCCGAGGAATTCGCCTAGTAACATGTGGAAATGGTGGACGCCGTTTTCGCGTTTCACCGAGTAGCGTCCGCGATCATAGGTTGCGGAGCGCAAACCTTTTTGGACGTTGGTGCACAGGGTGATGTCTTCCTGTTGGACTTCGTCGCTGAAGGCGATGGCCCGGGCGATGCGTTCCTGACTGGCTGCGGACTTCACGTCGTGGAAAAACCATTCGAAGATCGTAAGCGTCTTGTCCTGTGAGAGTGGGACGATCAGGTTCGTTGAGATATTGTCCGGGTAAATATTCAGCATCAAATTGGGGAAAATCCAGAAATACAAGGCTTCCTGCAAGCCTTTCCCCGGCTTGTAGAAGCGTTCGCCACTGTCGCCATCGTGCATCGCGCGGATCGGCGCGAATTGCTGGGAGTGGTACCGGAAAGTGTCAGTGCGGTAGTTGGCGTAGTCGAGTTCCTTCATCAGCCCCGGATGGGCAATGGGAATGTGGTAGCCCTCGAGGTAATTATCGACGTACACCTTCCAGTTGCAGTCGATCACGTAATCGCGGCGCTCAGCGAATTGCAGTCCCGAAAATTCAAAACCGGCGGCCTGTTTGGGAATTTCTCCCAGAAAATCGGCGAGCGGAGGCGCGGCTGCATCGAAGTTCACAAAAATAAACTGCTCCCAGGTTTCCACTCTCAGCGCCACCATGCCCATGGTGCTGCGATCGAAAAATTCCACCCCGTCGGTATCCGGCGTGCCGATCAGCTTCCCTTCGAGCGTGTAGGTCCAGCCGTGATATTGGCAGCGCAAGACGTGCTTGCAGCCGCTCCCCAGGGCAATCGGTCCCGCGCGGTGGCGGCAAACGTTGCTGAAGGCACGCAGAATCCTCAACTTATCGCGGACTACGATGACCGGTTCCCCGGCCACTTCCGCCGTGAAATAACTTTCCGGATCGGAAATTGTGCGCGGCACGCCGCCGACGTCGCCGCATGATTGCTGCAAGGTACCGACCAATTGCCAGGTACGGCGAAAGATCCGCGCGTGTTCGACCGCCAGAATCGCGGGGTCGGTGTAGAAGCGTGACGCCAGGGTGTGCGCGCATTCAATCTGCTCGTTAACATCCAGATGCAAAGGCTTGGTGATCATAGAAATCGTCGTTTGGAGTGCGGCGGCTTGACGCCGCTTTTGCGCAGTAAACCTGCGACCAAGTTTCTGCGATGAGCTACGTTACCACACGAAATTCCAACCAGGTTATTGCGGGCATATTTAGACTTTGCCTCAGCGAGCTCCCGCGAAAGCGGCGTCCAGCCGCCGCACTCCAAGAATCTAGAACTTGCGAGTTTCCTGGCGCGACCAGCGTTCCACCACAATTTTCGATTCGGTGTAGAACTCGACGGCGTCACGGCCTTGCCCATGCAGAATTCCGAAGAAGCTTTCTTTCCATCCGCTGAACGGGAAATACGCCATGGGCGCGGCGACTCCGATGTTGATGCCAATATTTCCAGCCGGCGCTTCATAGCGGAATTTTCGCGCGGCGGCGCCGCTGGTGGTGAATAGCGAAGCTTGATTTCCATACGGACTGCGGCGCAAGAACTCCAGCGCGTCATCGATGGAATCGGCGTGGACCAAGCTCAGTACCGGGCCGAAAATTTCCGTGTGCGCGAGTGAACTGTCGGGGGGCAAGCCGTCCAGCACCGTTGGCGTCAAAAAGTTTCCCGTCGCAAATCCGTCGATCTTGGCGTTTCGTCCGTCCAGCAAGGGCTTGGCGCCTTCTTTCACTCCGGCCGCGATCAGACCTTCGATGCGCTGTTTGCTCTGAGCGGAAATCACCGGTCCCATCTGCGTGGCTTTATCCATGCCACTGCCGACGCGAATCGCCGAGGCCGCCTGGGTGATGGCGTCGCGAAATGTTTTTTGCGCTTCTCCAATGGTCACCGCTACGGATACCGCCAGGCAGCGCTGGCCCGCGCAGCCAAATGCGCTGTCGCTGATAATTTGCTTCGCTAGATCCATATCGGCATCCGGCAAAACGATGACGTGATTTTTCGCGCCGCCCTGGCACTGCATGCGCTTCCCGCTGGCCGCCGCGCGCATGTAGACATGCTTGGCCACCGGAGTCGAACCCACAAAACTCACCGCGCGCACTTGCGGATGATCGCAAAGCGCATCCACCACATCGCGTCCGCCGTTCACCAGATTTATGACGCCCTTGGGCAAACCGGTCTTCTCGATCAACTCCATCGCGCGATGCATGGTCAGCGGAACGCGCTCGGAAGGTTTCAGCACCAGAGTATTTCCGCAGGCGATGGCATACGGCAAAAACCAGAAAGGAATCATGGCCGGAAAATTGAACGGAGTAATCGCCGCGACTACACCCAGCGGTTGACGGATCTGCATTTCGTCCACGCCGGTACTGACATCTTCCAAAACGTGGCCCTGCATCATCATCGGGATGCCGCACGCGACTTCTACGTTTTCGATGCCGCGACGCAATTCAGCTTTGGACTCCGCGAAGGTCTTACCGTTCTCGCGGGTGGTGATGGCCGCAATTTCGTCGATGTGTTCCTCGAGAAGATTTTTTAGCTTGAACAAATACTGGATGCGCTCGCCCGGAGGGGTTCTGCGCCACGCAGGAAACGCGGCGGCGGCGGCTTGCACGGCCGCGTCAACATCGGCGGCTGTGGAGAGCGGGGTTCGCGCCAGTACTTCGGTGGTCGCGGGATTCGTCACGTCAACAAATTCCGTGCCCGCAGAACGCTGCCACGAGCCGTTCACGTAATTTTGCAGTTCGGCGGCGGTGGTCATGGTGCTGCTCATGGTTTTCTCCAGTCCCTGGCAATAGTGCAAATGGCTGCGGTGGCTTTTCTCGCGTTCAAGCGGCGAATTGCATGCGTTGTAGTCTACCAAAAACAGGGGCAGATGGTAGGTTATAAGCGCTTAGAGCGGACCTGCCGCAATCAAACGTTATGAGAGGAAATGTCGTTCCGTTTGGTTGCTTTTCCAGATTCGCCACGCCAGCCACAGCATGGTCGCCAGCATTCCCAGCCATCCGAGAGAGCGCGTAGCGGCGCCGATTTTTTGATCCTGCAGCAGCAGGCCCCACTGACCGAAGAGCGTGGCCCAATCATGTTCGCCGGAGCCGACCAGCGGCAGCGCTTCGGCGCGTGCGTCGGCCATGTACACGCCGATGTACAGGAAATTTTCGAAAAACCAGAAACTGCAAAAGGCCGTGGCCGGCACTTCGCGCTGCCAGAAAAAATAAATTCCGCACAGCAGCGGAACCAGCAATTCCCCCAAGGTTCCGCCAAGAATCATGATGGTATTCCCGAACCAACTGAAAAAGAAATGGCCGCCTTCGTGAATGATCAGATTCACGTAGTCGATAAAAAGAAATTCCGTGCGATCCGTGAGCGCGTAAATCAGGAAAAGAAGATAGCAGATTAGCCAGACGATCCCTGCGCTGCGGGAGATCGGCTTCCATTCATCGGGAATATTTTCAAACAACTGCATGGGAGCAAGCCTAGCAAGGTTGTTCGGAGGCGTTACTGCAGATGCGGGGGACATTTCCTGACGCGAAACGTGGCGGAACAACCGTCCGCCTCAGAGAGCGGCCGCTACCACTACCTGCCGAGTGCCGCGAGGGCTTCGTAGGCCGCGCCCAGCAGCGGAGCGTTTTCGTTGAGGACCACCGAGACGGGGATGTTGCTGAGCAGCCCTTCGAAATGCCATTTGTCTTTGAAGGCCGCGGAGAATGCGCCGTCTTTCATTTTCTCCAGAATTTTTACAGCGATGCCGCCTGCGACGTAGACTCCGCCCAGGGCCAAAACCTTCAGCGCGAGGTTGCCCGCTTCGGCGCCGTAGATGGCGGTCCACAGATCCAGCGTGTCCGAACAGGTGCGGCAGGCTTTGGAAAGGCCGTTGCGGGTGATTTCCGGCGCCGGATCGGAATCCGGATCCTCAAAAGAGGAATGTCGAATCGCGGGATTCAAGAATTCGTGGATTGTACGAAATCCGCGGCCACTCAGAATCAGCTCCCAGCTGACTTGCGGATAGCGCCGGCGCATAAATCGCAGTAATTCGATTTGCTGCTCGGAGTGCGGCGCAAAATCGGAATGGCCGCCCTCGGAGGGCACGACATAGTAACGGTTTTTATTCCACACCAGAATAGATTCGCCCAAACCGGTTCCGGCGGCAAGCAACGCCCGCGTGCCGCCTGGTTCGGCTTTGCCGGGATTTAGAACGCAGAAATCTTCCGGCGCAAGATGCTGCAAGCTATGGCCCCAGGCCCCAAGATCGTTCATCAATTCAATATGCGCGACTTTCAGGTCGGATTTAAGGTGCTGAGCTTCCACGATCCACGGAAGATTGGTGGCCCGCACCTGGCCATTAATCACGGGTCCGGCGATCCCAAATCCGGCGGCGGCGATCTTGCCGTCGCCCACATGCGGAGCTGCGAGCCGCGCAAATTCCTTGACGATCAAATCAAATTGCGCAAATTCTTTGCTGGCGAAGCGCTGGTTGAAAACCAGCGTAAGTTTTCCGTCTTTTTCCGCAAATAGCGCCAGATTGCACTTTGTGCCGCCGACATCACCTGCAAGAATCACCATGGCCCCCAAAATTGTCGTTTCGTTCGCGTCGCGCGGTACCGCGCGAGCTTCGCACTCGTGAATAAACGGCGGTGCTTGGCGTAGAACAGCGGTTACTACCGCGGATTGTGCCAGTGCCGGCCGTCGCGCTCGATCAGCGCGTCGGATTCCGCGGGTCCCCAACTGCCCGATGCATACTGGGGAACTACGGCCGTCTTCGTGGCGTTCCAAACATCGAGAATGGGATCGACCAACGACCAGGCGGCTTCCACGTTCTCGCCACTGTCGAACAACGTGGCGTCGCCGCGCACGCAATCGTTCAGAAGAGTGGCGTAAGCCGGACGCGTAGACTTGCCGAAGCCTTCCTCATAGCTGAACTTCATGGTGACGTTGCCAATATTCATTTCGGTGCCCGGACGCTTGGCACCAAAAGAAACCGAGATGCCCTCGTCCGGCTGAATATTCAAGACCAAACGATTAGGCTCGATTCCTTTGTTCCGGAAAACCATGTGCGGCGCACAGCGAAATTGGATAACGATTTCCGTACTGCGTTTTGCCAGGCGTTTCCCGGTGCGCAAATAAAATGGCACACCAGCCCATCGCCAATTGTCGATCTCCACTTTGGCGGCCACGAAAGTTTCGGTGCGCGAATGCGGGTCAACGCCCTGTTCCTGGCGATAGCCGGGAACATCTTTACCAGCGATAGTGCCCGCTGCGTACTGCCCGCGAACCACGGATTGCGCCATCAATTCCGGATTAAAAGGGCGGATGGATTGCAGAACTTTCAATTTCTCGTTACGCACCGCGGTGGCGCCGAAAGACGCCGGCGGCTCGACGGCCACCAGCGAAGTAAGTTGCAAAACGTGGCTCTGAATCATGTCTCGCAACGCGCCCGTGGTTTCGTAAAAGCCGCCCCGGCGCTCAACGCCCAACGTTTCACCAGCGGTGATTTGCACATGGTCCACGTAATTGCGATTCCAGAGCGGCTCAAAAATGCCGTTGCCGAAGCGCAGCACCAAAAGATTTTGCACTGTGTCTTTGCCGAGGTAGTGATCGATGCGGTAAACCTGACTCTCGTCAAACACCGAGAGCACCTTGCGGTTCAAGTCGACGGCGGAAGCGAGATCTCGGCCAAAAGGCTTTTCGATGATGATCCGCACCCAGGAATCGGGCGAAGAAGGCTTGTTCAGCCCGGCTTTGCCAATTTGCTCGACGATGTCGGGATAAACTTCCGGGGGCGTGGAAATGTAAAAAAGCCGATTGCCGCCCAGCTGTTTCGCTTCCGAAAGTTCTTTGAGGCGCTTCGCCAAAGCTGCAAAGGACTCGGGCTTACCATAGTCGCCCTGGCTGTAATAAAGGTTGGAGGCAAACTCGCTCCATTGCGTCGGATCGATGGGTCCAACTTCCGAAATTGTTTTGGCGGCCTCGCCGATATTGCTGCGAAAGCTTTCGTCGGTCATCGCGGTGCGGGAAAACCCCACGATGGCATAACGCGAACCCAGCGCTTTGTGGGTGGCGAGGTCAAACATGGCCGGAATCACTTTACGTTTCGCGAGATCCCCGGATGCCCCGAAAAGAATTACGGTGACTGGTTCCAAGACACCACCGTATCCGGAACGATTGGTCTGTTCGGCCATATATCCTCCATTCAACTGCAACGTTTAAACGATTCAATACTACCATCGGAGCATTCTTGCGGCGCTAACCGAAGATCGCGGAATGGCGTCCCGAAACTATACCTCAACCCCGTAGGATTTGAGCTCGGAACGTAGTTGGTCGGCGTTTTGGAACTGAATGGCGTGCATTCCGAGGCGGCGCGGGCTTTCGAGATTCAGGGGGCGGTCGTCGATAAACAGGCATTGGGAAGCTTTGCGCTGGGTAACGGCCAGAGCGACTTTGAAAATGAGTTCTTCAGGCTTGCGGGAATGCAGGTAACAGGAACTGAAAAAAACCTGAAAATCCTCGTGTAGCTTGAAAGTCTCGATGCGGTATTGGTTCAGTTCCAGCGGTTCATTATTGATCGCCCCGACAAAATATCTTCCGGAGTGAGCCACGGCGCGAAGGATGGTCCGTGATTCCGGGAACTCCTGAGATTGCGCGAGCATGTAGGCGGTAAATTGTTCGCGGGTAAACGGGCGCTGGCGATAAAAAAGCGTACGGTCCAGATATTCGTTCAACGAAGTGTTGCCGGCGTCGAACGCGGGAAAAGCCAGATCGTGGCGGTCCTGAAATTCTTCCCAATCGAGATTGAATTCCGTTGCGGCCCGGCGGCGTGCATGGCGATCCCAGCCGTTGGTTAGGACTACTCCGCCGATGTCCCAAAAAAGCGTGGTGATGTCCGGCACGTTGACGGACCTCGATTCTCTGTCCAAAAATCCGTGCGGCGCAGTACTGGAGCGCCGTTTCGCTTACGAGATAGTGAAGATAGGGCGGAAATCTGTCAAGGGAACGACAGTCGCCCCACGGTCGTCAGCGGTGAGCTAGCCGGCGGCGGGGGCGACGTGTTTGCGGGTCAGGAATCTTGCCAGCCAGCCCAATATGGGCGAGCCGAGCAACCCGGCGTAAAAGAAATGAATGTCGATGGTGAGCGCGAACGCGGCGATGCCTAGAAAAAACGAAATAAAAAAACCTTCGGCGCCAAGGGCGCTGATCCAGTTCGCCTTGTGGCCGGTGGCCGGGATTCGCGCGAGTACCGAAGGCAACAGCCGCGGCACAGCACTCAAGAATGCCTGGTAACCTTCTCCCTGCTGCGCGGCCAACGCGGCTTCTTCGCGGCCGATCAAGCGATAGCAAAAAAACGGAACCGCGATTACCACGATCGGCCAGCCGATCATCGGCAAAAACAGCGCCATGGCCCAAGCCATCAGAATGTTGCCGAAATAGAGCGGGTTGCGCATATGCCGATACGGACCGTCGGCGTGCAACGCTTCGCTGTGTACCACGTGGTCGTGCACCACTTCCTGACCCAGATACGCCGAGCCCCACATCCGGAAAAATACCGCGGCCAGCATGAGCAGTGCCGCGCCGCCGTAGACGAGGTGCAGCGCGTCGATCTCTTCCATCGGGACGCCTGCGGCTAAGCGGTCCGCCAGTCTGGCCCCGACCGGTTGATTGTCCACGAAATAAAGCAAAAACGGCAACCCGTACAGCAGTACAAAGATCCACCAGCGGTTGCGAAACTCGAAATCGGTTGCGCGCATCATTTTGCCAGCTAGTCTAACGGACTCGCCGCGCTTTTGTTCAGATATTCCGCGATTCAAATTCTGAATATCGCGGAGAAAGCGCGCACGTTGGGCGCTGCTATCGAGCCGCTAGTTTGCCAGCGCGATCACCACGCCGCCGGCGACGATCAGCGCTCCCCCCAAAACAACTTGCAGCGAAGGCGGCTGCTTGAATGCCAGCCAGGAGATAAGCTGCGCGATCACGAAAAAGAACACCACATACAGACCGAGCAGTTTGCCAAAGTCCCATGACGGCCGGTTCACCGTCCAGCCATACGCGAACAGCGCGACCGCCGCGCCCAAAAACAGCAGATAACGTTGCCAGGCCATCCCCGACCGTAAGCCCAGCCGAACGATTGCGTCCCCGCCGGCTTCCAGCACTGCCGCGAGCAACAAAATAAAAACAGCCGTGGTTCGAGTCATTCCGGAACTCCTGCACTTCTGCGCTGAAGTAAAACAGAAATAGTAGTCGATTTGTGGAGATTCTTCGTTCCGCCTTGCGCCGCTAGGAATTTGCGGCGTTGTGCAGTAAGGTAAAGTTTCGTTAAATTTGGGAGATTACCTATGGCTGACGACAATTGCGCACCGACACCTGCACCCAGCGCTCCCGCGAAACCGGGCGAGCGCATCGTGCACTGCGTAAAATTTGATAAAGATATGCCGGGGCTCGACCGCATTCCCTGGAAGGGCGATATTGGTAAGCGCGTGTATGAAAGTGTTTCAAAGGACGCCTGGAAACTCTGGATCGAGCATTCCAAGATGGTGATGAACGAGTACCGCCTGAATCCTCTGGATCCCAACTCGATGAAAATTATGGAAGAGCAGATGGAGCAGTTTTTCTTCGGCGCTGGCGCGAAGTTGCCAGAGGGCTACGTCGCTCCGAAGGCCAAAGGCTGAGACTTCGACGCTGGCTTCCTTACTCCAAACTGTCATTCCGAGCGAAGCGAGAAATCTGCTTTCTTATACCTCATCGCAAACCTAAATTTGGGCCGACGGGTGATGCACTACCAGGCGCGGCGTGATTTTGAAACTGAGTTCAGTGTGGGCCTTCCGCAAAGCGTTCTCGACAAATTCAGGATTTTCCCCGCTCGCAAAAATAAATCCTAAATAACTCGCCCCTTCCGGCCACGCGGCGATGTAATCATGGGCGCGCGCAGTAATCAAAATTTGCGTCACGCCCGGCGTGGCCATGGCTTGCGATTCGCCGCTTACGCCCTCGTATATCCCACTGGCGGGCACCGGAATCATCATCACGCCCGACGACGCTTTTTCCCGCGGCGCGTCACTGCCAGGAATTTCCAGTGCGTGCCGCAACAAAAGCTCCTCTAGACCGATCGTTTCGCCTACTCTCGGAAATTCAAAACGCAGACTCTGCGCGCACAAACCACCGATCGGCCTGGGCGCAATCTCCAAGGTCCACACGGAACCGGATTCTTCCTCTACACGAAATTCCGCGTGGACCGGCCCGTGCGAAAGCCCCAGCGCGGTGGCGGAGCGTCGCAGCGAATCTTCTATTGCAGCGATTAGATTCGCATTCAAACGTGAGGGCGTTACGTAAATGCTTTCCTCGAAATACGGCCCTTCCAGCGGATCGGGCTTATCGAAAATCGCTAGCGTGCGAATCTCGCCGGCGGTCATCAACGCTTCCACCGCGACTTCGCTGCCCGGCAAATATCCTTCCACAATAATTTCGCCCAGGCGCGGTTCGCGCGTCGCTTGAATTTCCGGAGTTTGCAGCAGCTTGCGAATCCTGATGGCGGCCGCAATAAATTCCTCGCGATTGTCCGCACGGATTACCCCCTGACTCGCCGACAGCGAAAGGGGCTTCAGGACGCAGGGATATTGCATGGCAAGCAGCGCCGGCTCGGGAGTGGGATCGAGCGCCACCACGCGAAACCACGGCGCTGGCAGGCCCGCATCGCGCAACACTTCGCGAGTACGCAGTTTGCTACGGCAAGCCTCAACCGCCGCGGGATGGTGGAACGCGATACTCAGCGCGCGCGCTGCAAACGCGGCTGCGTGTGCGGGCCGATCTCCTAACGCCAATATTCCATCGACATTCTGATGCCGTAATTTATCGACGACCGCTCGCGCCGCCTCCGAGGGCTTCTCAAAATGCACTGCGATGGCGCGATCTTCCCAAGGATCATCCAGCTGATGGCAGCGGTCCGTAACGTAGACCAAATCCATATTTAGTTTTTGGGCCGCAGCCTCAAAGCTGCGCGTCTGATAACCGAGCTTCGAGCTGAAGAGCAACACGCGTTTTCGTGGGCCAGTCATTAAGCTAAAATCTTGTCATCCCGTTTACGCTGACGAAGGAAGGGAGCGCAGCGCTTGCCGGCCGCGGGAAGGGAACCGCTTTCTGTTCTGCTCCTACGGATTGGCCATTCGCACGTCTCATTTCAAACAAACTGATCCGCAGAGACCGCAGGATGCACCGCAGGCGTAACCTTACTCGTCGCAATCGGCAGCGCCGCCACCCCACCGATCGACACGAACTGCGCAGGCGTTGGCTCGGCGCAGCAATACCACGGCTCGCTGAGAAACGGCACCGGCTTGCTCGTCTGCTGCGGCGCCAGGCGCGGCGCGACGCGGTCAGCCGCTGCGTGCGCCGCCTGCCGGATTTGCTCGAAGGCTACAGCCCGCGAAAGCTTTTGCGCGTCCGCGTTGGCGGCGATTCGTTGAACTTCGATGCTGAGCGCGTCCATGCGCGCGTCGCTATGCGTCCAGGGAAAAACCAGCGACTGCGGATCAAACGGCCCGACCATCTCCTTGACCTCGGCAAGCTCCAGCAACCGCGAGCCCGCCGGGATCAGCAGGCGAATCCCCAACTGAATCGGCGCCACATTCTCCACCAGATTTTCTTCATGGATCACGTTCAGCAAATCGATGAAACCTTCCATCGTGGTCCAAGGAGAAAACGGTACGAACGTGGGATGCAGTGTCAGTCCGACATTGCGAAATGCGGCAACCACTTCCAGAAAATCCTCGCGCGTGTGGCCTTTGTCCAATATCTCCAGAAATTTGTCGTCTACGGATTCCACCGCGCTGATCACGAAAAGACAGCCGGTGTCGCGAAGAGTGACCAGGTGCTGCCGATATTCCAACAGATGCTCCACTTTGATGGTGACGTCGTAAGTGATCTTCGGGAATTCCTGATGGAACGTCTTCATCAGCTCCAGAGCGTGACCGATGCCGTTGAAGAAGTCCGGATCGCCAAAAGAAATGTGCTGCGCACCCGCAGCTACTTGCCTGCGGATATCCTCGAGGACCACCTCACGCGAGACGATGCGGAAAACACCCTTGTAAACCGGAACGATCGGGCAATGTCGGCAAACATGCTTGCAGCCCCGACTGGCTTCCGTGGAACCAACTACGCGAAAGCCGTCACCCGGAATAATCAGGTGAGCGTATTTTTCGATCGGCGGAAGTCCCGCGCGATCGGGCACCTCGAAAGCGAGTCTCTCCATCGAGATCAGCGGCTGTGATTGCTGGGCAGTTTCCCCGTTTGTAGCCGCGTCGCCGGCGGTAGCTCGCGCAGAAAGTTGTTCGGCGAGATTTGCCAATCCGGCTTCAAATTCTCCGCCGAGCAGCGTCTGCACGCCTAGTTTCTGCAAATATTCCACATTCATCGGCGCGTACAGACCGTAGCAACACAAGTGCGTATGCGCATTTTGTCGCCGCAATTCCGGAATCAACTGCGCCGCCAACCGGGTAGCCGTGTGCATCGGCAAATAAATCGCGATAAGCCCCGCCGCTGCTACTGCTTCGGGATCAAGAGTTTGCCTCGTCAAATCAAAACACGTGACCTGGTGCCCGCGTTTGCGGAACCAAGCCGCAGACGACACCAGGCCAAAAGGCTGGCGGCCAAGTTCATAAGTAGAGATGAGTACGATATTCATGGAAAACGGCATGCCAACTCAGTTGCCGGACTTACGACCGCTCCAGTATAGCCGCCCGCAGCGTAATTCAAATTCAGTTATCATATACGCAGGATTTCTATCGAAAGGACGGCAGGAATGGCCATCTCCGCTTCAAATTCTTTTGGCACCAGCGATACGCTGCACGTTGGCGCGCAGAGTTTTGAGATCCGGCGTCTCGAGCGGCTGGAAAAGAACGGCATTGGCCACCTCAGCAAGCTGCCTTTTTCCCTGCGTATCCTGCTGGAAAATTTGTTGCGTTGCGAAGATGGCCGTTTCGTTCATGCCGCGGACATTCAAGCGCTGGCCTCCTGGAAACCCAATTCGCCGGAAAAAGAGATCGCTTTCATGCCCGCGCGGGTGCTGCTGCAGGATTTTACCGGAGTGCCTGCCGTGGTAGATCTGGCCACCATGCGCGAAGCCTTTACCCGCATGGGCGGCAATCCCAAGCGCATCAATCCGCTCTTCCCTGCCGAACTGGTGATCGACCACTCCGTGCAAGTGGATAATTTCGGCAGCGTAAACGCCTTCGGACTAAACGCTGAACTGGAATTTCAGCGCAACGTGGAACGCTACGCATTTCTCCGTTGGGGACAAACCGCCTTCCAGAATTTCAAAGTCGTTCCTCCGGACACTGGAATTTGCCATCAAGTAAATCTCGAATATTTGGCGCGCGTGGTTTGCGTCACGCCGTCGGGCAGCCGCCTCGAAGCCTATCCGGATTCCGTGGTTGGCACCGATTCGCACACCACCATGATCAACGCCCTTGGCGTGTTTGGCTGGGGCGTTGGCGGCATTGAAGCCGAAGCCGCAATGCTCGGTCAGCCTTCGTCGATGCTGATTCCAGAGGTGGTCGGGTTCCGGTTGCATGGGCGGCTTCCCGAAGGCTCTACCGCGACGGATCTGGTACTCACCGTTACGGAAATGTTACGCAAGAAAGGTGTCGTCGGAAAATTCGTGGAGTTTTACGGCTCGGGACTTTCCAGCCTGAGCATTCCCGACCGCGCCACCATCGCCAACATGGCCCCGGAGTATGGCGCGACCATGGGATTTTTCCCGGTGGACGCCGAAACGCTCTCCTATCTGGAATTCACCGCACGCAGCCAGGAACAAGTTGCGCTGGTCGAAGCCTATTGCAAAGAACAGTCGCTTTTCCGCACCGACGAAACTCGCGATCCGATCTTCAGCGACATGCTGGAACTAGATCTCGGTAGCATCGAGCCAACGCTTGCGGGACCCAAGCGACCGCAAGACCGCGTGGCGCTTCGCCATGCCAAGTCTTCGTTCTCCAAGGTGGTTGACGCCGCCGGCGTGAAGCCCGTACCAGTAAAAAATAACGGCGATTCTTTCGATCTTTCCAGCGGCGCGGTGGTAATTGCCGCGATTACCAGTTGCACCAACACGTCGAATCCCTCGCTGATGCTCGGCGCAGCTTTGCTGGCGAAAAAAGCCGTCGAGCGGGGGCTGCACACCAAGCCATGGGTCAAAACCAGCTTGGCGCCGGGCTCAAAAGTGGTAACCGATTATTTGAATGCCGCGAATCTCACGCAATATCTCGACAAACTGAATTTCCAGCTGGTGGGCTACGGCTGCACCACCTGCATCGGAAACAGCGGTCCGCTGGCGGAAAATATTGGCGCGGCCATCAAAGACAACAACATGGTGGCGGTAGCAGTTCTCAGCGGCAATCGCAATTTTGAAGGACGCATTCATCCGCTGGTGCGCGCGAATTATCTGGCATCTCCACCGTTGGTAGTGGCCTACGCGCTGGCTGGGCGCATGGACATAGATCTGACCACCGAAGCGTTGGGGACCGGCAGCGATGGCAAGCCGGTATTTCTCAAAGATATTTGGCCGACGCCGCAGGAAATCGCCAGCACCGTTCGTTCCGCGGTCACCAGCGAGCAATACCGCAAACAATACGCTGAAGTTTACGAAGGCGACGCACATTGGAAGTCTATGCCGATTCCCAAGGGCGACGTCTATCAATGGGATCCGAAATCGACGTACATCAAGATGCCGCCGTACTTCGAGAACATGCCCAAGGTTCCGGCGGACCTGGCGGACATTCATGGCGCGCGGGTGCTGGCAATTCTCGGCGATAGCGTTACCACCGACCACATTTCTCCGGCGGGTTCCATCGCGGTGGATTCGCCGGCGGGGAAATATCTGATTGCCAATGGCGTGAAGCCGCACGAATTCAATTCCTACGGCGCGCGCCGCGGAAATCATGAAGTGATGATGCGCGGCACGTTCGCCAATATTCGCTTGAAGAATCAGCTGGCGCCCGGTACGGAAGGCAGCTGGACGCTGCATTTGCCGGACGGCGAGAAAATGTTCATCTACGATGCTTCGCTCAAATATCGCGAAGGCGGCGTGCCGCTGGTAGTGCTCGCCGGAAAAGAATACGGCTCGGGATCGTCGCGCGATTGGGCCGCCAAAGGTACGCGACTGCTGGGCGTTCGCGCGGTCATTGCAGAAAGCTACGAACGAATCCATCGCAGCAACTTGATTGGGATGGGCGTCCTGCCATTGGAATTTCTGTCCGGGCAGAATCGCGAAACGCTGGGTCTGACGGGTCACGAAGTATTCAGCATTGAAGGCGTTGCCTCGCTCGCGCCGAAAAAGAACATCACGGTGAAAGCCACTGCGGCCGACGGAACGGTGAAAACTTTCTCGGCGATCGCGCGCGCCGATACTCCCGAAGAAGTTTCGTACTACAAGCACGGCGGAATTTTGCAATACGTCCTGCGGCAAATGCTGTAGGCGACTACGCCTCCCAGAAACTCCGTGGCCGCGATTCGCCGTTCACGAGTCGACGATCACCTGTTTCCGCCTTGAAATTGAGCACTGCGCGGAACAGAATGTCCCTCCTTTACTAGCAAGCTGGAACCATGAGAGGAATCACGTGCTGAAACGCGTGTTTTGTATTTTTCTATTTCTGATTTACTTCCCTGCTCTGGCCGCGCCCCAGACCGCTGCTCCTGCCGCGCCTAAGTCGCCTTCGCCGACGACCGTTGTCAAAGCCGGAAAACTTGTGGACGTGGACGCGGGCAGAGTACTCGTCGATCAGTCGATTGTGATCCGCGATGGAAAGATCGTCTCGGTGAACTCTAGCGCCGGCTTCGCGATCCCCGCGGGAGCCACGGTGATTGATCTTTCCCACATGACCGTGTTGCCGGGACTGATCGATTGCCACACCCATCTGGTCGGCGATGCTGCGGATACCGATCCCGTTTCTGAATTGCGCAAGACTTCCGCCGTGCGGGCGTTTGAGTCCATACCCAACGCGAAGGTCACGTTGCTTGCAGGTTTTACGACCGTGCGCGATGTGGGCACCTACCGCGCGCTCGTGGACGTGGCGTTGCGGGATGCGATTGCGCGTGGGGATGTGATTGGTCCGCGAATGTTTGTGGCGGGCGCCTATATCACAATTACCGGGGGCGGCGGCTCGCTGAACGGCGTGGCCCCGGATATTACGTTGCCGTGGGACTTGCGATTCGGCGTGGCCGACGGTCCCGAAGAGGTACGGCAGCGGGTGCGCGCGCTGGAAGCCAACAACGTGGACCTGATCAAGGTGATCGCCACGGGAGCGTTTCTATCGCACGGCAGCGTGCCGACCACCAATGATTTTACGTACGACGAAATTCGCGCGGCCGTGGAAGAGGCCGGTAAGAAAGGTTTGCGCGTGGCCGCCCATGCCCACGGAGCTACAGGAATCAAAGATGCCGTGCGCGCGGGGGTTGCGTCCATCGAACATGGCACGATGATCGATGACGAAGGTTTGCGGATGATGAAAGAGCACGGCACCTATCTGGTTGCGGATATCTATGATGACGACTGTATTTCTACTGGACTCAACGGCGAGCCTGGTGATTTTCAGGCCAAAGAAAGCGTCTACGGAGAATTGCAGCGGCAGAATTTCAAGAAAGCGGTGCAACTTGGCGTAAAGATCGCGTTCGGGACGGATGCTTCGGTCTGTCCGCATGGCACGAATGCGAAACAGTTCGCGTACCAGGTGAAGTATGGGCAAACGCCGATGCAGGCGATTCAGTCCGCGACCATAAGCGCGGCGACGCTGATTGGCAAGCCGGAAGAGTTCGGCTCGATTGCCGCTGGGAAATCGGCGGATATTATTGCGGTGAGTGGCGATCCGCTTTCGGATGTTCGCGCGCTCGAGCACGTATCTTTCGTGATGAAAGAAGGAAAAATCTACAAGCAGTAGTCGTCGCTGAGTATTTGCCGGCGTGCAAGAAAGCAGATCTCTCACTGCGTTCGGGATGACAGATTTTCGTTCTATTGTCGAAAAAATAATTCGAGTTACGTGGATCGAAGAATCTAGACGCGGCCTTGGCGTTTCTGGGCGAGGACTAAGCCACGAGGCGTTGGGAGCAGCAGGACCGAGAGCAAACCTTCCTGTTCCATTTTCAGTGCGCCTTCGCGGACGGTGTTCATCGAGGAGCTGGCGTCGTGCATCACGATGATGCCGTAGGGATTGATTTGCGGGAGGAAGCGGCGGACTTCCTGTTCGCGGATCGAGGTTTCGCTGTCGCAGAAAAGGAAATCGATTGGTCCGGCGACTTTCATCTCCAGGCTGCTTTCGTTGCGGGCCTCGATCCATTGCGCCAAGCCCGAGGTTTTGAAGCGTTCTACGGCAGCGGCAAATATTTTGGGGTCATATTCGCAGGTAATGATTTTGCCGACGCCGTTGGCTTGCAATCCTTCGGCGATGCGCAGGGTGCTGAGTCCGGAAAATGTTCCGGTCTCGACCACTACTTCCGGCTTTAGCGTGGTCACCAGCGCTTTGAGAAAATCCAATACTTCTACTTCCGCGGTCATGGAATCGTACATGTGCCACCGTTCAGGATGCGGACATTCGGGAGTGGGTTTGTGATATTCCTGCTGCAAGACGTCGCCGCGGGAATGAATGTGTTCGACTATGCGGTGCTCTTGCTTAAGCGCGTAGTACCGGCTTTTAATACGCCAAAGAAGCACCGCGCCAACCAGGATGGAAAGCAAACTGGCGGCCTGGGCGTTCGATAGACCAAAGAACGAACGCGGATTGATACGCAGAAATTCCACCGCAAATCTGGCGAGCCCGGTAAGAATTAGATAATTGCAGAAGATTTCGCCTTTGGCTTTCGGGCCGCGCAGGGTTTTCGTGCCCATGTGCCAGAGGAACGCGGCGATGGCGATCCAGATCAAAAATTCATAGATCGGAGTGGGGTGCACGCGGCAGCTCGCGGGCCAGCCCGCCAGCACGCAGGTGTCGGTGGTCGGCACTACGCCGTTGGGGAAGCTCATGCCCCACGGAAGCAGCGTGGGCTTGCCGTAGTCGCCATCGCCGGAGAGCAGGCAGCCGATGCGTCCAATGGCGTAACCGACGGCGGCGGCCGGTGCGCAGATATCAAAGAATTCGAGAATCGGAGTCTTGAAGTGTCTCGCCAGCAAGATCAGCGCGAAGAATCCGCCAAGAAATCCGCCGAACCAGGCAAACCCGTAGCGCGTGAACAGCATGGGCCAGGGATCGGCGAAGAATTCCGTGGGCGTTTCGAGTACGTGGTAGAGGCGCGCGCCGACTAACCCCGCAATCCCGGCGATCGTGACAATCAGAAAACCATCGTCTTGTTTGGCAAGCGATTCGGTCGACTTAGCCTTCTTTGCGGGCTTTCCGACCCCACTGGCGCGGCGATTCAGGTCGGCCTGCAGCACGTAGCCTGCGACCAGGAGCGCGGTAGCAACCATCAGGCCAAACGTGGGAATCGGCCAGTGAAGCCAAGGTATGTGGAGAAAAGGAATCATGAATCGTTCTGGACTTGAGAAGTATACATGAGCGGGTAGAGCGACCTCATTGCGAGCGATGGAGGTGGGGTACCCCCCTACGGTTTTTTTGTAAGTGTTCATTTCACGGGAGTTAAAGTCCTCTGTTTTGATACAGATCTGTAAGTGTTCATTCCACGAGACTTATATTCGATACGTGTTGGCGAAATTATAAATAGCGAAGTTCCACCTTTGAAGCAAATAGCTAAGCAGCCCAATCCCGGCGTAGGCGAATGTTCGAAATTTAGATTGTCTTGGGTTTGGTGATGCTCGAGGCGTGGTTCTGAACGGGTGAAGTGTAGCGTTTAGTACCTCCGGCGTCAAGACAAAACTTGGGCCTGTACGATTGCGGGGTGGTGCTGGCCGGTGGGGCAGTTCGCCCGCGACATGCGGGGATTTGTTTCCGGGCGTATTGGCGCGGGAGTGGGGGGCAAAACTGGCGATTTGTTTACGCCCGGGCAAGCTGGGGCGCAGCATGCTGCGCCCCTACAAACCCTGCAACCCCTACAAAGAGGTGCCGCGCGGGCGCGTTGGGCGGCTGCCAAGTATTCATTTTTCATTCACATGGGGATAACAAGTTGCGCGTATCTACCTAGCTGCTGTGTGCCCTCAGGTTTGGCCCGGACGCCGCGTTAGTGGTTGAGCGAGTCCCGCCGGGAATTCAGGAGCGCGCTTCAGAATTCATCCAGGTGCAAAGGAGAACTATGATTCACAAGTCTTTACGCTGTCTCGCGTCCGCGCTGACGGCCCTTACCTTGACTGCGGCATTGCCGACCATTTCCTTTGGTCAGCAGACCGAAGAGACCACCACACCGATCAAACACGTGGTGGTAATCTTCGACGAAAACGTATCGTTCGACCATTATTTTGCGACGTATCCGCATGCCACGAATCCCAAGGGCGTCCCGGCATTCCACGAGAGGTCGGATACGCCGCGGGTCAACAATCTATTGGCCGGCGGTTTGCTAGATGAGAACCCGAACTCGACACAGCCATTTCTGCTGAGCCGCGCGGAAGCGGTAACTTGCGATCAAGATCATGATTATGGCGACGAGCAGCTGGCATTTGACAAAGGCTTGATGGACAACTTTCCGAAAGCGGTAGGCTCCGGAAACGGAACCGACGCCAACGGGAACCCACTACAGCCTGGCGCACCTGGCTATTGCTTTGACGCCGGCAAAGGCACCGGGATCGTGATGAGCTATTACGACGGCAACACGGTGACCGCGATCTGGAACTACGCCCAGCACTTCGCGATGAGCGACAATTCCTTCGGCACCAACTTTGGACCTTCAAGCGTGGGGGCGATCAACCTGATCAGCGGGAACACCTGCTGCGCCACATTGCTACCCTTCGCGGCAAACGGCGTAACTCCTGGCAACGCAAGCGGTTCAATCGCTGGCGGACTGGCCAACGGCGCCTTAATCGGCGACCCGCGTCCTGGATACGACAAGTGCCTGACGACACCGGTCGTGGGAACCGCCAAGTCCACCCTGGTGACCATGTCTGGTTTGAACGTCGGCGACCTGCTGAACAAAAAGGGTATTACGTGGGGCTGGTTTGCGGGCGGATTTGCGATCAACGGTACGAACGCGGACGGCACGCCAGCTTGCGGAGCGGTTACGGCGGGGCTTGCATCTCCGGCCGGCACGCACGACTACATCCCGCATCATGAGCCGTTTCAGTATTACAAGTCGACGGCCAACCCGAGCCACTTGCCGCCGAGCAATGCCTCCAAAATCGGCAAGACCGATCAGGCCAACCACCAGTACGACCTGAGCCTTTTCGCAGAGGCGCTGAACGAAGGCCGGCTACCGGCGGTTTCGTTCTTGAAGGCGGTGGGCGCGCAGGATGGCCATGCGGGTTACTCCGATCCTTTAGACGAGCAAACCTTCATCGTGAACACCATCAATGCCATCTCGCAGAGCGAATACTGGAAGGACACCGCGATCATCATCGCTTACGACGATTCCGACGGCTGGTATGACCACGCGATGGATGTGGTGGTGAGCCAGTCCGACGTTTCCGACGACCAACTGACCGGCCCCGGAGCTTGCGGCATCACTGCCGCGGGTGGAACGCCTGGCCGGTGCGGATATGGTCCGCGCTTGCCGCTGATCGTGATCTCGCCGTATGCCAAGCACAACTACGTGGATCATCGGGTTACCGACCAATCCTCGATCCTGCGTTTCATTGAAGACAATTGGGATTTGGGACGCATTGGCAACGGATCGCTGGACGAAAAGGCCGGGAAACTCAACGGGTTTTTCGACTTCGACGGGAAACCGGCGAATCATAAGCTGATTCTGGATCCTTCCACGGGTACGCCGCTGCAGCAGGATATCGACTAAGCTGCAGAGCCGACGGTCAACAACCAGCTAGAGCAAAAAGCTCGCCGCGGATTTCGCGGCGGGCTTTTTTGTTTAGCGAGTCGAAATAGCGGAAGACAAATTGACCACGCGCTCCAAAGGGCTCCCTTCCGCGCGTTTGGGCTGCGAACTTTTGGGGTTTTCTGTTTTGATCGACGGGCACGGCATGCCGTGCCCCTACGGTCGATGACAAGTTTCGTCTGTCGGAAGGCGGTAGTGTTTTGCGGCGGAAGTGCACTACAATTTCGTACCTATGAAACCCGACCGATTCGCCAAAGACGCTGCGATCATCGCCGCACCTTATCGCATCAGCAAAGGAAAACATTTCAGCCTGAAAGATTGCAATCCGGCGGATACGGGCACGATTCATTCCAAGGCGCTGGCAAACAAGCTGCTGGAAGTTGGAAATGAGTTGCTGTGCAGCATGCAGGACAAACTTTACGCGCAGAATAAATGGGCGCTGTTGCTTATTTTTCAAGCGATGGATGCGGCCGGAAAGGATGGGGCCATCAAGCACGTGATGTCCGGAGTGAATCCACAGGGCTGCGACGTGGCGTCGTTTAAAAAGCCCAGCGCCGAGGAACTGGATCACGATTATTTGTGGCGGGCGCACAAGTCGGTGCCGGGGCGCGGGAAGATTGGGATTTTTAACCGCTCTTACTATGAGGAAGTGCTGGTGGTGCGGGTACACCGGGGACTTTTGAAGCCGGAAGGGTTGCCGGAAGAGCTGGCGGGCAAAGACGTGTGGAACCGGCGGTACCGAGAGATCAACGATTTTGAGAATTACCTTTCGCAGAACGGCGTGGTGGTGCGCAAGTTTTTCCTGCATTTATCGAAGGCCGAGCAGAAGAGACGATTCATGGCGCGGCTGGACCATCCGGATAAAAACTGGAAATTCTCCACTGCAGACATTCAGGAGCGGGCGTACTGGAAGGAATATCAGAAAGCGTATCAGGAGATGATTCAGGAGACGGCTACGAAGGATTCGCCGTGGTACGTGGTGCCGGCGGACAACAAGTGGTACACCCGGCTGGTGATTTCCGCGGCGTTGGTGGATACGCTGAACAGCTTGCGACCAGAATATCCCAAGGTGGACAAGGCGCAGCGCAAGGAGTTGGCGGAAGTGCGGCGGCAGCTGGAGAGCGAGAAGAAGAAAGACAAGAGTTAATTGAAGACGGCGCGAGCGTGGATTAGCGCTATGTTTGGCGGGTAACCACGAACTGGTCCGGCCCGAATAAGCGGGCAAATCCCGGGAGGGTGCACGTATGAAACGGCGAACGTTATTGCAAACGCTTCCAGCGGCGGCATTGCTGCCGGCGGCGGGGTGGGCAGCGGGAATACAAATGAACAGCCGGAGCAGCGATACGGCCATCGATAAACCTTTGGGAGAAAAGCCCTCGGCTACGGACGATTTGACGACCGTATATGAACTGCGGGTGTATCACTGCGCTCCGGGAAAATTGGGTGATTTGCTGGCGCGCTTTCGCGACCATACCGTCGCACTTTTTGCACAACACGGACTGCAAAGTGTGGCCTACTGGGTTCCCGCGGATGAGCCCCTGAAGAGCAATACGTTGATCTATATTTTGCGACATCCCAGCCGGGATGCGGCGGCGGCGAACTGGAAATCGTTTCAGGGTGATCCGGCGTGGGTTAGTGTGAAGGAAAAATCCGAGGCGAACGGGAAATTGGTGGAGAGCATTGATTCGACGTTTATGACGCTGGCGGATTTTTCTCCGAAGTTGTCCTGATCTCTTCTCGCACGCATGCGCGCTAGTAACCCAACTCGGCGTAACAGGAACATTGGAACCTCGAAAAGCGGACACGGTCAAGACAACCGGATGACCGTTCCCAAAGTTGCCCACGGCAGGAATGAGTTCTGGGAGCGGATACAGAAATCTCAACGAGTGAGCCGAACGATCGCTGGACGCGCCATAGACTTTTATGTGCAGCCGACACGCAAAGACTGCGTTCATCCGTGCAGCGTCGATGATGTCGTGCGGATGTTCGAATGTATACCCTCCCGAGATTGGAACGGCATTGAAGCAGTGGCTTTCAGGCAGCCTCGACGGAAAGAGGAAACGCTAGCGCCGGTATGGGGCCGTTTGGCCTACGCGGCAGATTTTGTGAACGAACGCGGGGGCGTACTTTATCGAGGTCCGGCAATCGTTCTCGAAGCAATAGATCTTTCGAAATGCATCGAATGGGGAAATGGTTTATCCAACGACCACGGCGAAGAGCTAGCACAATTGAAATCGGACGGACACGAAATCACTGTCACCAAACGATCTTTCCGTCTCAAGCCGAGTCCCGAGAGCTGTCGTGCAACGCAACTTTACCGCACACTGCTGCACGAAGTGGGCCACTGGGTGGATTTTACTGAGAAAGTCGAAAAGCCATATTCTTTGATTTGCAACGACGATGAATTGGAGAAGTACTCACATCTTCTGGACAAATTTCACAGTCGGCCAAGTAGAGAAAAAGAGAAATTCGCGCATGCCTACGCGGTAAGAACCGGGAAACATTTGCGATCGGCTGGTTTAATTCCGTTTGACTAACGACTCGATTGCAAACAGTCTCAGGGCGACAGCCTCGTCATCGAAATTCTTATTGGCTAGTTGGGCGCTACAGATGATGAGTGGACTCGCGGACGACCAACTCTGCGGGGAGACGGCGGCGGACTAGGGGGATTTCGCGTTTTTCTTCTACGGCGGCGATAGCTTCTAGAATAATTCCTACGCTTAGGGTGCCCATGGCTTCCATGGGCTGGCGCACGGTGGTGAGAGATGGCAGCGAGAGCGCGGCCTGGGCGACGTCGTCGAAACCGATTACCGAGCATTCTTCTGGAACGCCTACGCCTTTTTTCTTTAGGGCGCGGAGCGCGCCGAGAGCGGTCATATCGTCGAAAGCCATCAGCGCACTGAAACGCTTTCCGCCGCCGCGGAGAAGTTCGGCGGTGAGGCGGGCGCCAGCTTCGAAACTGGAATTGGGGTCGAGCGATTCGGGCAATTCGGCGATGCGTTTGGGATCGAGCGTGAGGCCGGCACGCTGCGCGTAGGCGCGAATGCCTTTCCAGCGCTGGCCGCTGCTGGCCAGGGTTTTTGGTCCGCGAATGAAGGCGATATCGCGATGGCCGAGGCGAAATAAATGATCGAGGGCGGCGGCCGCGCCTTCTTCATTGTCGGCGGAGACGGTGTTGGCGGTCTCAATGTCGATTTCGCGGCCGACGATTACGGTGGGAACCTGCTGACGGGTAACGTCGGCAAGAAGCTTGATGTCCATAACCAGCCAGTTGGCAATCACGATCAGGCCTTCCACGCGGCGGTCCAATAACAATTCCAGATAACGTTCAAAACGGCGCGGTTCGTTGTGGGCGTCGGCGAGGAGCGAAAGCATGCTGCCTTGATAAAGAGAGTTTTCGATGCCGCGCAAGATCGGAGTACAAAAAGGGTCGGTGATATCGAAAAGCATCACGCCGACAACGTTGGAGCGGCGACTGCGCAGGGAGCGGGCCAAGGGATTGGGCCGATAGCCCAGCTTGCGCGCGGCAGTTTCGATGCGTTGTTTGGTGTCCGCGGGGATGTAGCGGGCGAGCGGGGCGTTGTTGAGGACGATGGAGACCGTGGACGCGGAGTAACCGCTTTCGCGAGCAACGTCGCGAATAGTCATCACCGCGGGCTTGGGCATGCGCGTGTCCTTACTGCGGAGTGGTGTAGTCGTACCGCAACGCTGACGGCAGGCGATCGGAGCGCTGGCGGGTATTGTAGTCCAGCTGATAGTTCAGATGCTCGGGATCCACGGGATATTCCTGGCCCGGGGCATAGGGATACGAAGTAAGCGAGTGCCTGGGGAGCGGCTCAACCGTGAAACCGTCGGCGGCGTAAAAATCCAGATCTTTCTCGAAGCCATCGGCAAAGAAGAAATAATCGCGAACCCATCCGGCGGGCAACGCGGGAAGTTTGCGGGGATCGAAATTTAATTTTACGCCTTCGCCGGAACTGAAGATTGCGAAGCGGTCGTCGCTGGTGGCGAGCAGATTGCGGACGTCACCGTAGCGGGTGTAGTTACCGGCAGCGCGGGCGTAGGGGCCGGTCATGCTGCGACGGCTATAGGAATAGAGCGTGTCGCTGGCGGGGGTCAGGCGCGTTTCACGCGGGAAGCCCAGAAACGCCAGCGCGGCATCGGCCAGCGGGACTTCGGTGACGTGCGCGGCGTTCGCGGGGCCTTGTGGCTCGGGAGTTTGGTCGATGCGGACGTCGTCCCAATAAATTTTCAAATTGTTTACGATGCGGATGCGGCGCGTGCCAGCGGGTAATTTTCCGGTGAGGTCGGCGACCATGGTGCGGGCCAGACCTGCGGGGAAACCCATGTCTTCTACAACTTTTATCCAGTCGCCGTGGGCGTTTTGCGCTTCGACGTAGGGAGCGATTACTTTTATGCCGGCTTGGTCTGCGGCGTACATCGAAGTGGCGGTGAAGTAGTCGGTGTAGCCATCGATCAGCAAACGGAGAGGCTTGTTGGCGTCCCATGGACCTAGATCCAACTCCAGCCAGTGCAGCTTGGCGAAGCCGGCGTAAGGCAATTCTTCAAAACTGGTTACGTAACGGCGATCGTGTTTCGCGATTAGCGGGAGGACGTCGCGGCCTTTGTCGTCCCACGCGCCCTGCGGCGGGCGGGCATTTTTGCTGGCAATAACGCGGAATTCGGGGAATGGCGGATTGCTGGCGAAACGTTCGTTGGGGAAAACGTCGTAGGACGCGGGGTGATCGATCGCTAAAAGTTTTACTTGATCGAGATAGACGGTTTCTTCCATCGGCTCCATGAAGCGGAAACTCAACAGGCCGTTTTTCGCGCTTACGCTGCGCGCGGGGACTTTTAGATATTCCGTGGGATCGGGAACGTCGCGCTCTCCGGGGGCGACCCAGTGGCCCACGACTCCGGGGCCGATCATGTCGGCGATGAATTCGTATTCGCGGCCGTTCCAGGAAAACAAGACCGGACAACTGCTGCCGCGGCGATCGAGTTCGGCGATGGTTTGCGATTTCTCGGCGGCCAGATTTACTTCGTCTTGCGGGACGCCGGTGGGCCAGAGGAGCCGGACGACTTCGGCGTTTTTTTCGCTGCCCATTCCGGCGAGGATCGGAGCGGCGCTTTGGCCTAGATACCCGGAACTGCTCACCGTTTCCCATTTTTGATAGAGCGGACCGGCGTACATCTCCACTTTTGTGCCGACGCCGCTTTTGTTGTCGTTGAGGGCTTTGAGATCGATGCGCATCCAATTGTTTTTATTTGCGCCCTGATTACGCAGCAGGATGGGAGGTCCACCCAACTGGGTCACCAACAGATCGGCGCCACCGGTTCCGGTGACATCGGCCACGATTAGCGCGCGAGGCTGTTTCAATTTTACGGCATCGAGTTGTAGGTCCTTGGTGACGTCGCCCCAGCCCTTCGAACCGAGATTGCGCAACATGCGAATCTCGCCGCCGTCGGCCGTTTCGCCCGCGGCAACGAGATCGACCCAGCCGTCGTTGTCGAAATCGAGAGCCGCCAGGCCCCAGCCTTTTTTCCAACCAAAATCCGGAAGAGCGACACGTTGCAAATGTTTGCCATCCACGTTGCGCCAGAGGCTGATGCCCGGCGCGCCATCGTGGGTGAAGGCCAGATCCATCCAGCCGTCTTTGTCGAAATCCAGCGCGACCACGCCAACGGCAGGTGGCAGGTTTTCTTTCTTGAAATCAATGGCATCGAGTGCGATGAATTTTCCGTCGCGCGGATTCAGATAGACAGAAGCCCCGTTGGCGCCGCCGGCGATTACGAAATCGATTGCGCGATCGTTATTGAAATCGGTGGCAACTACGCCGCCGCCCGTTGCTGCGAGTCCCAGAGCGGTTTCCGCGGAAACGTCCGTAAACGTACTGTTGCCGTTATTTCGCCAGAGAAAATTGTGGGCGGGCTGAGCGGAGCCTTCGCCCGTGGCGGAAGTTACGTAAAGATCGAGATCACCGTCGTGATCGTAATCGACAAAGGTGAGCCCGACGCAGCCGGGAGTCCGCTTGATGCCAACCGTCGCCGTGACGTCGCTGAATTTCCCGCCGCCATCGTTATGAAATAGACGCACGCCATCGGCGAAACAAACGGCCAAGTCGGTCTTGCCATCGTTATCGTAGTCGCCTGCGGCGCAGCCGAGTCCCGCACCTTTTACTTCCACTGGCGAAGCCTCTGCAACCGGGCCAAAGCGTCCATTGCCCAGATTTTTCAGGAGACGACTGGTGCCATCGGCCACTGCACTCACGAGATAAAGATCCGGCTTCCCATCGCCGTCATAATCAAAGAAGCAGGCACCGCTAGTCGGCCCGGCCGAAAAAGCACCATTAATGGTGCTCGGCTTTCCATTCGATGCCGAATCAATTGCCTCGGGCGAATACTTCACCGCGATCGCTGTGGGCGCGTCTTGGCCTTCGCCTTTCGCAAACTCCGCGTAAGAATATCGCCCCTGATCGCCATAACCCGCGCCAAACGGCGCGCCCAGATGTTCGCTAGTAATCTTCTGAAATTTGGCGAGATGTTCCTTGGCCGCCTCGATATTTCCGTTGCGCTGATAAGCGCGCGCCAGGCCAAACTCCGCGGAGGCGTGGTACGGGAAAATCGCCAGGCCTTTCTGGAATGCGGCAATCGCCAAATCGTACTTCTGCAACTGCGTGTACAAATAGCCCATGAAATAGAACGCGTCCGCTTCGTTCGGCGCGATCTGCGTCACGTGTTCGAAGGCCGCAATTCCCTTTTCATGCTCGCTCAAATCTTTGTATACCAACCCCAGGTTGTACCAGGCGTAGGGATCGTCGGGCCGCTTCTCCGCGCCGACCAGCAGATTCGTCCGCGCCATTTCCGGTTTCTGCTGCGCCAACAGCGCAATCCCCAAATTTACCTTGGCCACCGCGAAATTTGGATCGGCCTGCAGCGCCTGCTCAAAAAGCTTTTGCGCATCAGCCGGACGCTGCTGATTCATGTACGCAACGCCCAGGGTATTCAAGCGCAAAGCCTGCGCGTTATCGCGCGAAGCGCCCGCTTCTGCGTCGGCGACTGCGACTGCCAATTTCTGCGGCGATTTCTGGGGAGTATTTTGTTGCGAAGTTGGACGCGGCGCGGGCGCACCAGAAAGCAGTGCCGCAGCGTCATAAGACAGCAGACCCAGCGAAAGCATCAATGCGCACGTAAGCGCGCACGTAAGAACCACCGGCGCAAACCGTCGAGAAAACTTAATCATGAAGGTCTTGATTCCTATCCGCGCGGAAAGCCGCAGAGCGTAAATCCGCGGCTCTGCTGCGACTACTAGTGTGTCGGCTGCCACCCGCGTCGTCAACCGATTTTAACCCGCCAATTCTGACGTCCGCCGCGCTTGACCTGCCTCTCTCCGCCGCTTAGTCTGCAAACAATGTCCGGATTAACTTTTCTTTCTATCGGCGAAATCACGCGCGGCCTGCGCGCCGGAAAATTCCAAGCGCTCGACATTGTGGAAGCTCACCTGAAAAATATCGCCCGCCTCCAGCCACAACTCAACGCCTTCACGCACATCGACGACTACACGGCCATCGCCCAAGCTCAGCAACTCGACGCCGCGCGCCGGGCCAACCGACCGCTCGGCCCGCTCCACGGAGTCCCCATCACCCTAAAAAGCTCGCTCGACGTCGCCAACTGGCCGTCCCCCGCCGGCTCGCAATTGCGCAAGACTCACGTCCCCACGGAAAACGCCCCGCTGGTCCAGCGATTAAAATCCGCAGGCGCAATTCTCTTAGGCAATACCAATGCCCCAGAAAATTTGATGTCCTACGAAACCACCAACACGCTGCAGGGCCCGACCAGCAATCCCTGGAACCGCGAATATTCCGCGGGCGGCTCCAGCGGAGGCGAAGCCGCAGCCATCGCCTCCGGCTGCTCCGCCGGCGGTATTGGCAGCGACGGCGGCGGCTCGATCCGCGTGCCAGCACATTTCTGCGGCATCGTGGGTCTCAAGCCCACTCCCGGCCGGGTTCCCGCTACCGGCCATTTCCCCGCCAACGATGGCGCTTTCCCGTGGCTCGGCGTAGTCGGCCCGATGGCCCGCACTGTCGCCGATATCCGCGCCCTCTTCGAAGTTCTCCGCGGCCCGGATCCCGGAGACACTCTCAGCGCGCCAATTGCGCCGCCGCTCTACAACGCAAAATCCTTGCAAGAGTTACGCATCGGCGTACTGGACAGCAGCGCGCTGGGAACGTTCACCGCCGAAACTTGCGACGCTGTACAAAAATCCGCGGCGGCCTTGACACAACGCGGCTTCCATCTCGAATCGTTCGCGCTCCCGCAACTACCGCAAGCGCTGGACCTCTGGTGGTTTTTCTTCGGCCCAGTGATCGCTCATCTTTTCCGCTCAACCATCACGCCGGCCAACGAGCCGCAACTAAGCCCACAGTTCCGCGAATATCTCAGCGCCGCCGGGGCCGATCCCCCACCGGCGCTCGACCAACTCTTGAAATCCTGCGTCGCGCGCGACCGGGTCCGCGCCAGCATCCTGCGCCGGATGGCCGATGTGCCCATTCTTCTCTCGCCGGTCTCCTCGGCGCCAGCTTTCCGTCACGGTGAGGGCACCTGGCTTGGCCCAAGCGGCTATCGTCAAACCATGCGCGCGTCGCAATGGCTCAATCTGGTTGGCCTTCCGGCTATTTCAGTTCCCATGGATCTTTCAAATGAGGGGCTGCCCATCGGCGTGCAACTCATCGGCCGCCCCAACGAAGAGGAATTGTTGTTAGAAGTAGCCACGCAGCTGGAAGAAGAGCGCGGGCCGTTTCCACAACCGAAAATTTAAGCAATTCACTCGAAATCAATTCGGATCGTGAGTCAATTCCGGCGTAGGGATAGCCTTTTCATCCAAATCCGCCCGCGCTTTTCCCAGGCTTTGATTCATTAGCTTCTGCGCAATCGCCAATTCCGCCTTGGCCTCTTCCTGCCGTCCCAGTCGCGTCAAAATTCTGCCGCGCAGATAATGTACATTCTGGCTTTCCGGAGCGAGCGCCAAAGCCGCATCCGCCTCGCGCAGCGCCGGAGAAAATTTCGCTTCATTAAAATAAAGTTGGGCCAGCCCGAGATGCGCCGACGCCATGCGCGGATCTCGCCGCAGCGCCTCGTTAAACGCCTTCTCGCCTTGCTCCGCCTGCTGCCCTCGCGTGTACAAAAATCCAAGTTGCGCATAGTTATCCGCTAGATCTGGTTCGACGGCGATATCCTTGCGAAACTCCGGCTCCGCCAAGTCGTCATGGCCAAGCCGGGCGTGGGCCACTCCCAGCGTGAAATGCACAAAAGGCAAATTCGGATCGCGCTGCGCCGCGCGGTTCAGTTCCGTAACCGCCGCGTCTTCTTCCTGCCGTCCCAAATGCGATTTGCCCAAAATAAAATGCAGCTCCGCACTATCGCCGCCAACTTCGATCAAACGCGAAATCGCCTGCCGGTCTAGGGGGTCATTGGAAGCATTGTGCGCCGCCATTCCTAGCACGTAGAGATACATCACGTCATTTTCACGCTCGGCCCACAGCGGCTGGAGCGTGCTCACGGCATCGGCGTATTTTTCGGTGAACAGCTGGCACAGTCCCAGCAAGTAACGCGCCTGCGCCGAATTCGGCTCGTCGCGCACCACCGAGGCGAGCGGCGGAATGGCCGCCCCGTAATTTGCCCTGCGGAACTCCACAATGCCGACATTCAACCGGATCCCCGCCATTTTGCCATCCAGATGTTCCGCCTTTTGCAGCAACTCCAGCGCGTGATCCCAATTCCTGCGACGCATAGCAATAACGCCAAGGTTCGCATAAGCCGCCGCCGAGCGAGGATCGGCGCTCAGCACCTGACGAAACGATTTCTCAGCCGCATTCAAATCCCCGGCCTGCATCGCAGCCTGTCCTGAGGCGAACGCCGCGGCAGGATCGACCCGCACAGCCGCAGTGGACTGATCAGCAGCAGCCGCTTGTCCAGGAACCATCGCGCCACGGGCCGCGCCAGCCATGGCCACCGGGCAAACCAACCCAACGCACCAAACCGCGCCTAAATGGATTCGTTCACGCATGCCAACGTAGTCTCCAGTAGCCCGCCAGCGAAAACAAGGGCTCCCCGCGGATCCCGGCCCGCTGATCCCTGCCGAATTACGCATCGTCGCGAAATACAAATACGCCATTTCAGAATTTCGCGCTTGACACCCTAGTGTAAATGCAGTATTAATCCGTTTTAATAGTGCGTTTCGGGGTGTTTTGCGAGAACGTCGAGCATCGCAAAGGGACGTGAAACGAGTCCGTCTGCCAGGGCCTCCGGCGGTTTTTCCACGCTGTGGCGTCGCGCAACGGCTTGCCTAGAGTGTTTCCGTCTCAGCTTAAAAAAATCTCGGAGGTCTCACTTGAAGGCTAAGCTCTTCGTTTCCCAATTTTTCGGCTGTGGCCGCTTGCTGCAACTTTGCGCTACCGTGCTTCTTCTTTGCCTCCCGATCGCCAGCCGTGCTCAAGATACCGGTTACATCACCGGCACGGTAATCGATAATTCCGGCGCTGCCATCAGCGGTGCGACCGTGATCATCGCCACCATTACGGGAAATTTGACGCGTGACACGGTGACCAACGCGGAAGGCGTGTACACCGTCGCGGGTCTCCCAGGAGCCACCTACTCCATTACGGTCTCGGCTACTGGGTTCCAGAAATACATCGCCAAGCGCGTGGTACTGGACGTAGCCCAAAAGGCCCGCATCGATATACAGCTGCAGGTCGGTGCGGTCACCCAAGAAGTCGTCGTCAGCGGTGACGACGTTGCGCAGGTCGAAACGCAATCCGCGGAACTGGGCTCGACCATCACGGGCAAAATGGTTGAGAAACTCGAACTCAACGGCCGAAACTTCACCCAGCTTGTGACCCTAACCCCTGGTGTCGTGAGCCAGACCGGTCAGGACGAAGGTACCGTCGGTATCGCCGGCAACGTGGCGTACAGCATCAACGGCGGCCGCACGGAATACAATAATTGGGAAATCGACGGCGGCGACAACATGGACAACGGCAGCAACACCAGCCTCAACGTCTACCCCGACCTCGATGCCATCGCCGAATTTAAAGTCCTCACTTCCAACTACGGCGCACAATATGGCCGCAACGCCTCCGGCACCGTCGAAGTTGAGTTGAAATCTGGCACCAAGGAATTTCACGGAAGCGCTTTCGAATATCTGCGCAACAGTTTCTTCAATGCCAATTCCTGGGCTAATAATGGCACTGGAGTCGCACGGCCGGAATATAATAAGGACGACTTTGGCTATACCATCGGCGGCCCGCTGTACATTCCCCACGTCTACAACACCGGAAAACAGAAGACGTTTTTCTTCTTTTCCAATGAGTTCCGCCGCGAAAAGGTGCCCAGCAGCAATGGGCCAATCATCCAGGCGGTACCATCCGCTGCCGAGCGCATGGGAAATTTCAACGACGTTTGTCCGGTATACGCCGCCGGATCGACCTTCGATCCCGGCGCTTTCCCGGAGTGCCCGTACCAGGGACTTACCGCAGGTGGGCAGGGAACCCCCTTTGTAAGCAATACCGTACCTCTCACCAGCACGGGTCAGGCCCTGGCAAATCTTATTCCGCAGGCCAACAATTTTTCAGGAATTAGCGGAGTGTACGGCGCTGGCCAGGCCGCTGGTACTCCGATCCCCACGTACACGGTTAACCCCTCCTATCCCACCTCGTGGACCGAGTATTTGATCCGCGTGGATCACAACATCACGGAACATGAGAGACTGTCGATTCACTACATTCATGATTCCTGGCAGACCTTGAATCAAGGACCGCTCTGGGGAATTTATGGCAGCAGCTTCGACACTCCGAATACCAACTTTGCCGGGCCCACCACCAGTTTCGTGGCGCGTCTCACATCGAATTTCACGCCCACCCTGTTGAATGAATTTGTCGCCAGTTACACCGCCGATCACATCCATCTCACTACCGCGAGCAACGTGAACATTCCAGCTGCCGGAATCGATCTCGTTCCTCTTTTTGACAACGGCCTGGGCGGCAAACTTCCGGCTTTTGCCGTTGGCAACACATTGAGCAACGAATACGGCAACGCCGGATTCTCGATCGACACCGGCTACTTCCCTTGGAAGAACGCCAATCCTACCTACACCTACCGCGACAACATGACCAAGATAATCGGCAACCACACTCTTATTTTCGGTGCCTATTTTGCGGCGGTGCAAAAGAATCAGGACTCCACCGTTAATTTACAGGGTCAACTCACTTACGCCACTTCCAGCCCCAACACCACGGGCAATCCTTTTGCGGACCTGCTGGTCGGACAAGTTGGAGGTTATAGTCAAACCAGCGCGCAACCCTATTTCTACGACCGCTACAAGATTGCTGAGCCCTACTTCCAGGACGACTGGCGCGTCACCAGGAAATTCACCTTGAACCTTGGTTTGCGTTGGAGCTTCTTCGGTCGATATCAGGAAAAATTTGATCAGGAAGCCGGATTCACCCCGTCACAATTTATTGCCGGGGATGTACCGCAGTATTTCGCCTACAATGATCCGGCCAACTCTCAGTTGCTCATTCCCGGCAGCGGCAATCTCTTTAACGGCTTCATCACCTGCGGGGCTCCCGGCGTGGTGGTCGGCTGCACGAAGAATAAGCTGGTCAACCCTGCTCCACGCCTCGGTTTCGCCTGGGATCCTCTGGGTGACGGCAAGTGGGCCGTTCGCGGCGGATACGGTATTTTCTTCGAGCACTCCAATGGTAATGAAGCCAATGCCGAATCGCTGCAGGAAGGGCCGTCTATGGCGGTACTTAATGGCGGGGTCGGTAACGTCACGGGCTACGCGAACGTCGGCGCCGGGGCGCAAGCTGGCGGCGCGAGCCCACTTAACCCCATTTCGATTCCAGACCAGCAGGAATGGCCTTACGTCCAACAATGGAATCTCGATGTGCAACACGAGTTGCCGGGCCACATCCTCATGCAGGTTTCTTACGTGGGCAGCAAAGGCACGCATCTGGCCCAGCAATTGGATTTGAACCAGCTGCAACCAGTGCCTGCCGCCGATAACCCGTATCCGGCCGGTACGCCGATCAGCAGCGCCGACTGTTCAAACTTCTCGACGGGACCGACAGGTCTCCCGGTGTCCAGTTCCATCGGTGCCACCGGAATTCCGGTCACTGGGCAAGCCGCTGTAAATCTGTTTGTCGCGTGCGGCAATCCGGTTGCTGGGTACTATCGTCCGTATCAGGGCTACGGTACGATCACTCGCTTGGAAAATACTGCCAACTCCACTTATAACGCCCTGCAAGTGGGCGTTAATAGAACCGTAGGCGACCTTACTTTTAGCGCGTCCTACACGTATAGCCACTCTCTTGACGATTCCTCCGACCGCTACGACGCTGGATTCGTTAATTCCTACGATCCTCAAGCCAGCCATGCGAGTTCTAACTTTGACGAGCGCCACGAATTCACCCTGAGCTACGTTTATGCGTTCCCCTTCTTCAAGGGCGCAGGATGGAAACACACTTTGCTGGGTGGTTGGCAGGCCTCCGGAATTACTACCGCGCAAACCGGTCTGCCCTTCACTGTTTCGGATGGCAGCACGTATGCCGACAATGCCGGAGTGGCCAAGGGCCTTGGCACCTCGGCGTACCTAGACGTGGTTGGCAATCCGAACGTGGTGCCGGCTTCCCAACAGCAGCAATTCGCCGCCACCGGTGTTTTTGGCGTTCTGCGTTACAATCCCGCAGCTTTCGATCTGCCCACCGGATTGACCTTTGGAAATTCCGGTCGCAACGAGCTGCGTCTGCCTGGACAATTGAACTTCGATTTCGGACTTCTCAAACGCTTCGCGTTCAAGGAACGCTACGCCTTCGAATTCCGCTGGGAGAATTTCAACGTCTTCAATCACACCAACCTTAACGCTCTGTCGGGCGGCACTTCGTCCGGCGGCGCAGGTTTGGGCGGCTCTGACGGTTGCCCGGCCTTTAACGCCGGCGATTCCAGCTGCGCCGGCAATGGCTTCTTGACCCTTGATGGCGCCCATAATCCGCGCATTATGCAATTCAGCTTACGCTTCCAGTTCTAATCAGCACGGTATTCCTTCCGAAAAAGGCGGCGCGAAACTAGCGCCGCCTTTTTCTTTGTCCACACCAGTCTGTCGCCGCCACGATCTGGAGCGCCTTCACGTAGTTGGCAGTCTTCAGCGCCGGTGCTGCGTGTTCATTTCGTTTTCCGTTCGAATAGATATTAAGGTACTATTGACATTGAGTTATCTTTGTTGTAGCGTCGCTCATGACGCTGTGCCTCATTCCCGCTTCCAGCTCCCCGCCAGCGAGTCAAAACCTCCCATCTCGCCCTATCCGCCTGATGCCAAACGCTTTAGCCCGCAAATTTGACAAACTTAAACTGTCGATTTCCGCCCCAATAGAATCAATATCTTACGCGATGCTTTCCGCGCAAACCCCATCGAATCATAACCATCGCAAAACATACGTATGGCCCTCCCGCCATATTCTGTTAACCACGTATCCACGAGGCCTGGATTGTAGCGGTCCAAATCACATACCGCTTTTTCACTCGGAGTAGTAAGATGCGCCGCATGAACAGACGAAAATTTATCGGCACCTCCATCGCTGCATCCACTCTCTTAAACGCACCTTTTTCCTGGGCCAACCTCGGCGGTAGCAAATCCGCCGCGGAGGGCGACCGTCGCGTCAGCCCCATCGGGCTGCAGCTCTACACCGTCCGAGGCATGATGAAGACCGATCTCGCCGGCACTATCGCGAAAGTTGCTGAAGTTGGTTACAAAGAAGTGGAGATGGCCGGCTACTTTGATCACTCGCCGAAGGAAGTTCGCGCGATCCTCGACAGCCACGGCATGACTTCGCCCTCTTCGCACATTCCCTACGACAGTTTGGCAAATGGTCTGCCCGCCGCGATTGAAACCGCCCACGTCATGGGTCAGAAATTCCTGGTCTGCGCCTGGATCGAAGAAGCCCAGCGCAAGGAACCAGATGGCTGGAAACGCGCCGCCGACTTATTCAACCGCACCGGAAATGCCTGCCAGCAAGGGGGCATCCAGTTCTGCTATCACAATCACACCTTTGAATTTCAACCCTCGCCCACGCTGGATGGAAAGCTGCCCTACGATTATTTTCTGGAAAATTGCGACGTGCGTATGGTGCAGATGGAAATGGATCTCTGCTGGATCACCGTGGCTGGAGCCGACCCGCTGGTCTACTTCAAACGCTATCCCGGGCGCTTCCCGCTGGTCCACGTCAAAGATTGGAAGGGCCAAGGCGGCACCATGGAGGATCAAGCCACCAGGATGGCCGACGTCGGCCAGGGCAATATCGACTTCAAGCGGATTCTCGCCGAATCCAAAGAAGCCGGTATAAAACATTATTTCGTAGAGAACGATGCCGCCAAATCCATCGAAGACATTGCTATCAGCTACAAATATCTAAGCAATCTGCGGTACTAGGAAGGCCAAACGAATCATAGCTCCGACAACACCGAGCACGCGACGGACAACCTTTGTAGGGGCGCAGCATGCTGCGCCCCATCTCGGCAAGCTCGCTCCGCCAAGCCCTCTAATTTTTAGCTGGCAGACCAAATCTAGGTTTGCGAAGGAAGCGCCGGGCACCCGGGAAATTCGCGTAGCGAAGTGTTCCCGATGTATTGCAAATCCGCGATGCCGATCTTGCTGGTATAAAACGCGTCGCAAGTCATATTTCGCAGCAGCGAAAAAAACGCCACACCGGAAACCAGGGACTCATCCTTGTGAGCGTTCTCGCGAAAGGCAATTAAATCCATCACTTCCGTTTTCTGCTGCGGGGTGCATTCCAGAAAAGTGGTTCCGTAGCGGTCCGTGCACAGGCCGTCGAGCCAGTAAAGACCGCCGCCGAGCCTCAGCTGGAATTTCTCGTTTTCACTGGTCAGCAAGTCGATAAATTCTGGCGCGCCACCTTCTACCGCGCCGCCGGACTTTTCGTCCTTCGGAATAATCGCGTCGCACAAAAAAATCAGCGTGGCGTATTGGTGAGCCGAGAAATATTTTGGCGCATATTTCGTGACGGCGGCACCCGCCGAATTTTTCTCAGCGCGTACTAGCTCGTGAATATATTCCGCGGCCTCGGCCGGAATCACCTGCAGCACTGAGCCGCCGACCACGCCGATGGCCAGCGAACGCAAAATGTCGCGACGGGAAATTCCCGCGCTGGGCAATTTACCTCTCGTTGAGTCAACGCTTGGCGACTCGGCGTTAGGCAATCCAGGGCTAGACAACCCAGACCGCGTCGATTCGACGGTGGGCTTTCCGAGGTTTGGCGACTTGGTCACAGAAAATTCGGCGGGCATCAGAGATTCCCTTTCTTGGCTTCGTCGAGGAGATATTCCGAAGCGCGCCAGGAAAGCGCCATGATTGTCAGTGTGGGATTTTTATCCGGATTGGTGACCAGCGGCGCGCCATCCGTGACGAAAACGTTCTTTACGTCATGGGCCTGGCAGTAAGAATTCAGGACCGATGTTTTGGGATCGGCGCCCATGCGGGCGGTGCCCACTTCATGAATAATTTTTCCACCTTCGAGGATGCCGTAGGGATACTGGCCATCGATGCGTGTTTTGGTTTGGTATTCGCCGCCCATAGTTTCGATGATGGAACGAAAGGTCTGCTGCATGTCCTGGGCCTGGCGCAGTTCGTATTCAGTCCACTTGAAGTGGAACCGCAAAACTGGAATGCCAAACTCATCGACCACTTCCGGGTCGATTTCGCAGTAGGTATCGGCGTTCGGAATCATTTCGCCGCGCCCGGAAAATCCCACGGTGGTGCCGTACGCCAGGCGCGCTTTTTGTTTCAGTGAAGCGCCGTAGCCTTGTTCGCGGTGGCACATGCCATTGAACATGCCGACGCCGGGCATGTCCCGGCCGCCCCAGATTTCGATGTGGTAGCCGCGCGGAAAATCATTTTTGCGATCGAATTTCCACCACGGAATGTACAAATGCATTCCGCCAGTTCCATCGTGATTGTGCGGCGGCATTTTCTCGAGTGCCGGAATGGTGCCCCAGCCGTCGCTGCCAACGGAATCGGTCAAGTATTTGCCGACGGTGCCGGAAGAGTTCGCCAGGCCGTCGGGGAACGTTTTGGATTTGGAATTCAAGAGCAAGCGTGCGGATTCGCAGGCGCTGGCAGCGACGACGATAGCGCGGGCATTGATGCGCATTTCTGATTTTGTGGCTTTGTCGATATAGGAAACGCCGGTGGCTTTGCCATCTGAGCCAACGATGATTTCGCGGGCCATGGCTCCGGTGATCAGCGTGAGGCGGCCGGTCTGCATGGCCGGAGGAATCAAGACCTGGCTGGAACTGAAGTTGGAACCGGTGGTACAGCCGCGGCTACACTGGCCGCAGTAGTGGCAGGGTTGGCGACCGTTTATGGATTTGGTGAGAACCGCCAAGCGCGCCGGGATGCAGATAATATTTAACCGGTCGCAAGCTTTTTTAACGAGAAGCTCAGTGCAACGCGGCTTGGGTGCGGGCAAGAAAACGCCGTCTGGGGCGCTGGAGACATTTTCTTTGGTGCCGAAGACGCCAATATAAGACTCGACCTTATCGTAGTACGGAGAAATATCTTCGTAGGCGATGGGCCAATCGTCGCCGAGACCATCGCGGGTGCCGGATTTGAAATCGATTGCAGAGAAACGCAAGGCGATGCGGCCCCAGTGATTGGTGCGGCCACCGACGATGCGGGAACGAAACCATTGGAAATTAGCGCCGGGAGCAGACGTATACGGCTCGCCAGAAATATTCCACGCACCGTTGGGAGCGAGGAATTCACCAAAATTTTCGCTGGCCCGCCCGCCAACTCCGGCACCGCGGTGCGGAAGCTCGTAGGGCCACATGAGCATCTTGAAATCTTTTTCCGGATACACCTGCGGGCCAGCTTCGAGCATGGCGACGTTGAGGCCGCCTTCGGTAAGGATTTTGGCGGCCATGCCGCCGCCGGCGCCAGAACCAATGATGCAGACGTCGTAAGTCTTTGGAGTTTTCGTGACTTGGGCCATGGGGAATAAACTACTACAGTTCGCCTTTCTTCATTTGCGAAACCGCAAAATCGCAAGCCCGGGCGGTGAGGGCCATGTAGGTGAGCGAGGGGTTCACGCACGAAGAGGAGGTCATGCAGGCGCCGTCCGGCATAAATAGATTCTTCACGTCGTGAGCCTGATTATTGGCGTTGAGCACAGAGGTTTTCGGATCGCGGCCCATACGGGCAGTGCCCATTTCGTGAATGGCGAGTCCCGGCGGATTATTTTCGACGAAGGGGCGAATCTCGGTAGCGCCTGCGGCGGTGAGCATTTCGGCAGCCTGTATGGACATATCTTTGAGCAACGCTTTTTCGTTTTCGCCGAATTCGCAATGAATTTTGACGGTAGGAATCCCCCAGGCATCTTTCTGCTCGGGATTGATTTCCAGATAATTCGCGGGATTGGGCAGGCACTCGCCAAAACCATAAAAAGAAAAATGCCAAGCGCCGGGGCGGCGCAGGGAATTTTTGAAGTCCGCGCCGATGCCGGGGGCACTGATACCCCGGCCCCAACCCTCGCGTGAGCCACCGCCTTGATAGCCGTAGCCGCGGAGAAATCCGGGATCTTTGCTTTTAACGTTGCGGAAACGCGGGATGTAAATGCCGTTGGGGCGATTCCCAAAATCTTCCTTGATCTTCGTTGCCGGGTATCAGACCTTCCGCGCCACCGCCCATGGCATGGTCCATGATGTTGCGGCCAACCTGGCCGCTGGTGTTGGCAAGCCCGTTGGGAAATTCCGGACTAGTGGAATTCAGAAGAATTCGCGCGGACTCCAGCGCGGAGGCGCAGACGAAAACGATCTTGCCGTAAAATTCGAGCGACTGTTTGGTTTGACCGTCGATGACATGGGCACCGGTGACGCGACGAGTGGCGGGATCAAAAATCAGGCTGTGAACCACACTGTAAGGCCGGAGGGTGAGCCGGCCGGTTTTTTCTGCTGCTGGCAGCGTGGAATTCAGGCTGCTGAAATATGAGCGGGTGATACAGCCGCGATGGCAGACGCCGCAATAGTGGCAGGCGGCGCGGCCTTTGTGAACTTGCGTGAGGACGGCGACGCGACCGATGGTCATCATACGACCATCATCGAAATGTTTGGGGATGGCCTCCTTCACCACTTTTTCCGCACAGTTCATTTCCATGGGCGGGAGAAATTTCCCGTCCGGGAGTTGCGGAAGACCTTCCGCTTGGCCGCTGATGCCGGCAAAGTCTTCGACGTAGTCGTACCACGGCTCGATGTCTTTGTAGCGGATGGGCCAGTCTACAGCGGTGCCATCCTTGAGGTTGGCCTCGAAGTCCAAGTCACTCCAGCGATAGCTTTGGCGGCCCCAGATGATGGACTTGCCGCCGACCTGACGGCCGCGAATCCAAGCAAAAGGTTTTCCGGCGTCGGTGGTGAAGGGATTTTCCAGATCGTTGACGAAGAACTGGCTGGAATACTCGTCGCAGGCGTAATAGCACTCGCGCTGGATGGGTTGGGTGCGTTCACGGACCTCGCGGTTATCCCAGCCACGGAATTTTAGATCCCATGCGGGAACGTGTTCGACGTAGTCGCGCTCGGGAACGATGGGACGACCGGCTTCGAGTAACAAGACTTTCAGGCCTTTTTCGGTTAGTTCTTTGGCGGCCCAACCGCCGGTGATGCCGGAGCCGATGACGATGGCGTCGTATTCTACTTTTGGCATTCTGGTCTCTCCGTTGGTACCTGGCGGCTTTCGTTCGTGCATAAGATCGAAAGCGAGGACTGCGATATTTTTCAAGATTGCCTGGATGGGGCGCAGCATGCTGCGCCCCTACAAAGGCCTTAGCTAGACTTTGGTGGTGCCGACCGGCTGGCAGCCGTGATATGAGCCGGGGATGATCACTTTTTTTAGTTCCTGGGTAAATCCGATTTCGGAGGTGTAGTAACCAACCAGCGTAATGCGTTTGAAGACGCCGAAGAAATTACCATCGAGTTGGCGATCGCGGTCGGCGTAACCGGTCCTGGGAGGCTTTGGGCCATACTCACTGCGGACCCATTCGTCGTCCATGGCCTGGAGCAGAGCATTTTGTTGGTCTGGCGAGCTGTCGACGAAAGATTTGCCGAAGAGTTTGTTGCTCCGCTCATCCACGGCGGCCAAGCCGGCGAGGAAACGCTGGCGCTCGGCATCGGTAGCCCAGTCCGTGAGGATCACATCGATGAATTCGTTTACCTTAGCGCCTTTGGCGCCGGGAGTTTCGGTTTGCGGAATAATGCCTTCGGACATGGCGGTCACCGTGGCGTTTTGGTGGGCGTCCAGAGTGCGTAATGCAACGGCGGAGGCTGCCTGGGACGCACGGAACATGGCGAAGGTGTTGGGAGTGAGAGCGGGTATGGCGGCCCCGGCGGCTAAGATGCGGAATAGTTCTCGGCGATGCATGGACAGCCTCCTGTATTCGTTGCAAAAGCGCCGGGCTTCCCTGTCGAGACAAACAGAAGGCGGCTGCTACAACTCAACTAGACCGACGACGAGAGCAACTGTCTGGCGGCCCGCAGGGACTCCACGGTGTCACCGGTGGGAATAAATTCCATAGCTACGTAGTTCTTGTAGTTCAATTCGCGGAGCTTGCGGAAAATGTTTCCATAATTGATTTCGCCAGTGCCCGGTTCGTGGCGGCCGGGAACATCAGCGACATGGACCAGACCCAAAATATCCATGTTCTTAGGCAGCTTGGCAATGAGGTTGCCTTCGGCAATTTGATCGTGAAAAAAATCGTAAAGGAATTTCACATTGGGGTGAGCGGTTTCACGAACGATGTCAAAACCTTCGCCCACGGAGGTTAGGAAATATTTCGGATTTTCTTCAGGGTCGATGTTTTCGATGAGCAGTTCGACGTTGTTTTTGGCGACTAAATCGGCGGCGGCTTTGATGGCCTCCACGCAGTTGGCGTGCATTTGCGTATGGCTGAGGCCTTCTACACGGTTGCCGGAAAGCAAAATAAGCTTATTGCACTGCAGCTCTTCCATCTTGGGGAGGTGGATCTGGATTTCTTTCAGCAGGGCGTCGCGTTGCGCTGGGTCTACCAAACTGCTGGAGATGCCGCTGGTGGCGTCGAAGACGATGCCTAGAGATTCTCTTTGCTTATGGACGCGCGCGTAATCTTCCTTGGTCCAATCCTTAAATTCACCGACGAGCTCGGCAGCGTGATAGCCGGCCTGGGCAACAATTTCGAGCCGTTGATCGAAGGGCAATTCGCGTTTCACGGTCCAGAGCATCACCGAGAGTGGAAACGGAGTAGAATCCGCAGCGGGAGAAGCAGGCGAAGCAGATTCCGCGGAAAGCGCAGCGCCAGAAGCCGGCCAAGCCAAAGCGGGAGAGGCGAGCGCACACGCGGCCGCACCCAGGAATTTTCTGCGCTCCATGTCAGGCTCCTAGCAATTCGTTGCGGACATTTTTCAGGACGTAAAGCGCGCGTTCAACGCCTACAGGACCCGGGAGAATGGGGTCTTCATTCTCGATACTGAGGATGCCTTCGTAGCCGATGTCCATGTAGGCCTTGATGACCGACTTCCACAGACTGGCGCTGTGACCATAGCCGACGGCGCGGAAAGTTTCTGAGGCGAGAGCGAGATCGTTGGCTTCGAAAGAAAAGTTCAGGACGCCGTATTTGTTAACGTTGTCCGGGAAAAATACGGTGTCCTTCATGTGGGCGTGATAAATCGCGCCTTGCTTGCCCAAGAAGTGGATTACTTCCACGGGGTCGCAACCTTGCCAGAACAGATGGCTCAAATCGCAATTGGCGCCGATTTCTTCACCGACTGCTTCGCGAAGGCGCAGCAGAGTGCGGGGATTGTAGACCACAAAGTTGGGATGCATTTCGAAAGCGAGGCGATGGATGCCGTGGTCGCGGGCAAATTTAGCGGCTTCTTTCCAATAAGGAATGACCTTCTCATTCCACTGCCAGTCCACGGCTTTGGCGTATTCGGGCGGCCAGCGATAGGTGATCCAGTTGGGAGCAGTGTCGCCCGGAGCGCCACCGGGGCAACCAGAAAAACCAACGATCACTTTTACGCCGATCATTTCGGCGAGGAGGACGGTTTTCCTAAAAGTGTCGGCATCTTTGGCGGCATGCGCGGCATTGGGATGCACGGGGTTGCCGTGACAACTCAGTGTGGCTACTTGAATATTTCTGTCGGTGAATTTCTTGAGCCAGGCTTTGGCCTTGGCGGGATCAGCGACTAAGTCGTCCAGCGGGCAATGCTTGTTGTCTGGATAGCCGCCGGTGCCAATTTCCATGGCTTCGAGACCCAGCGCGGTGACGGTGTCCAGCATGGCGTCCATGGAGAGGTCGGCATAGACGGGATCGAAAACGCCAATAGGAATTTTTCGGGGCTTGCCGCTGGCGGCCGGAGCGGAGCTGCTTTGTTCCGCAGTCTCGTTATTTACGACCGGCCAATTGGGCATGGCCGGCGGATTTGAAGAAGACGCGGCTGCGGGAATTGCGGCAGCCAACAGGCCACCACCACCGGCGGCTAGGAATTTTCTGCGGTCCATGGCGTGAAGCGTTTCATGTTTTTTCACGAGTGTCCCCTCGACGAGCACTGTTTGATATGGGCATTCGGTGGATGGCGGCATTATACGCCTCCGCCTGGAGCAAACAAGCTAGTAAATCGATCTTCTACTGGCGATTTGAAGCACGGAGCAATCTTGGCACGGCCCAAAAAGCGCCGGGACTAAAGCCCGGCCTCTACAAGTTCAACGGCAGCCCCTCTCCGAATCACCGGTACTCCATTCCTAGCCTTTCTTCAGGTCGGTCAGGTCGGGGATGGAGAGCGGGACGGTCAGCGCGGTATCCGGGAGCTGCTTCTTTTTTTGGATGGCGTCAACGATCATCTCGATGGCTTGGCCGGCGTTGGGAGGTACGAATACTGTGGCGGTCAAGAGACCGCTGCGGACCCAAGCTTGCCCGGTTTTAGGCAGGCCGTCGCATCCGAGGTACGGCAATTTCAACCAGCGCTCGCGGTCGGCCTCGCTTGGCAATTCCTGGAAGGCTTTGCGCGCGCCAATGGCCATGGAATCATCCTGCGCGGCGATGATGTCGATGGCGGCGCGCTGGGAAGTGGTTAATTTCAGCCAAGAACGGACGGATTTCTGGGAGCTTTCTTCGGTCCATTGAGCTTTGAGCATCGTGACCTGGATGTTGGCCGGCTTGGTCTGCTGCATGCCAAGAGTGCGTTCCTTGGCAGCGGAATTCTCAGTGGGGCCTTGAACGTAAAGGACAGCGCCACCTTTGGGCAGCAAGGCGGCAAACTGGCGGCCCTGGATGCGGCCAATTTCGAGGTGGTCGGAGCTTAAAGAGAAAATCGGAGCGGCGGAATTCTTGCGTAATTCGGCGACGTAAGTGGCTTCGCGATTGAGGATAGCCCACCCGATGCCGGCGCTTACGGCAGCGCGAGCGACTTGCGGAAGCGCGGTGCCGCCGACAGGTTCGAAAACTACGGCATGAGGACGGACGGCGGGTGCAGACTGCACGGCTTTCAGAATTTGCGTGCTTTGGTTGATGGCGTCGTTGTCGGCGTAGACGATCTGCAGATCCACGCCAGCTTTACGCGCAGAGATTTCAGCGGACTCCGCTTGCTCGATCTGATAGTCGTTGTCGTTGGTGGTTAGCGAAACCAAAATTCGTAGCTTGGTCATGTAGTTAGAGAACGAGCGCTTCAGAATTGCAGGGACGGTGCCGAAGGCCCGGCGCAATTCTATAGCATGGCGGAGCAGGGTTGGAACTACTAAATAAGTTGGGATGAGCTAAGGGTGAAGTGGCGCTCGACATAAAATTTGGCGTAGAAGTAGTTCCACTGGGCCGAGAGAGATGTTATGGAATAACGATATTTTAGGCAAGTGCCGTGGGCAGCGAAATCGTGCAGGGGGGAACAAACGGACCTCAGTTCTTCGCCAGCGTGGGCAAGTCTTTCCGCGAGGTGACTCCGGAGCCCTCGGTGATCGTGTAGATCGCGTCTGCCGCTAAGTCCTGGAGCTTTTCAACATTGCCGTTGGGCCAGCGGATTTCTACGGCGTCAATTTTGGTGGCGGAGCCCAGGCCGAAGTGCTGGCGGAGATCGTTTTGTGAGAGGTAGCTGGCGCCGCTGCGGACTTCACTGAATTGTTGGATGGTACCGGTGTGGATGGTAACGCGGGCGCCGATGGCGGCACGATTGCTTTTTGTGCCGACCAGGTGAAATAGCACGCGGTGGTTGCCGTCGTGGTTGGTGTTGAGCAGAAGACTGGGCGGTTCGCCGACATTCAGCAGAACTACGTCTATGTTTCCAGTATTGAAGATGTCGCCAAAGGCCGCTCCGCGCCTGGATTTTAGCGGTAGTGAGGCGAGACCGGATTCTCTGGAGACTTCGTCGAAGGTGCCGTCGCGATTGTTGCGGTGCAGGAGGATGGGCTGGGCGTAACGGGCGCCAACGTCAGCGGAATCGACCTGCGGATAGACGTGGCCGTTGGCTACGAGGAGATCTAGCCAGCCATCGTTGTCCATGTCGAAGAAGGCGGTGCCCCAGCCTACGTACGGGTAGCCTGGTTGGCCTACGCCGCTGGTCCAACTCACGTCGTCGAAACCTTTTTCCCCGAGGTTGCGATAGAGGGAGTTTGGCTGCTCGGCAAAATGGGTCACGAAGTAGCTTAGGCGGCCGGAGTGATCGTAATCGGCGAAATCGATGCCCATGGAGCCGAGGGCCATGCCGTCGCCGCTGAGAGCTACACCGTCGAGCATGCCGTTGTCGGTGAAGGTACCATCGTGATTGTTGTGGTAGAGATAGCTGGGGACGGAGTCGTTGGCGACCAGCAGATCGGGCCAGCCATCGTTGTCATAGTCGGCCCACATTGCGCCGAGGCCGTAGTAACCGATGTCGTCATGGACGCCAGCTTTGATACTCACTTCTTCGAAGGTGCCGTCGCCACGGTTGTGATAGAGGAGATCGGTCTCGCCGGTGAGTCCCCAGGGGCCGCACTGCACGAGGAGACCTTTGAAGTTGCAGTATTTGTTGCTGCCGAATTCGGGGAGGTGGTCGAGGTCTACGTGGGTGTAGCGCGCCACGAACAAATCTACGTGACCGTCGCGATCGTAGTCGCCCCAGGCCGCGCCGGTGCTGAAGCCGCCGCCGCGGAGGCCAGACTTTTCGGTTACATCTTCGAATTTGCAATTTCCGAGGCCACGATAGAGAACATTCCCGCCGTAGCCGGTGACGAAAAGATCGAGGTGGCCATCGTTGTCGTAATCGGCCACTGCTACGCCCATTCCCCAGCCTTTACGAGTCAGGCCAGCCTCTTGCGTGATGTTTTTGAAGGTGCCGTCGGGGAGTTGGTGATAGAGGGTGACCAGAGGATCGCCGCCCTCTTTGCGGAAGTGATCGATAGTGGAACCATTTACCACGACGATGTCTAGGCGATCGTCCTCGTCGCAATCGAAGACACCGGCGCCGCCGCTCATGGATTCCACGATGTAGCGTTTGTCGCTGGTGGAGATGTGCGGAACGTTTAGCCCGACTTCGGCTGCAATGTCTTTGAAGATTGGGACTGGCGGGAAATTGGAGCGGTCCGTTTTTTGAACGGGAGGTTTTTTCGCGGAGGGTGGAATAGGAACGCGGACGCTTTGCGCGTTTGAAACACAGGGAAAGAGGAAAGCGCAAAGACTTAGAACACAGAATGCCAAGTGGTTTGGTAGGATTCGCGGCATAGCGTTGATGCGGCGGATACTCGCGTCAGGCTTCGTGGTAATCGAGCAGGATCAAGCCAATCAGAACGAAACAGACTGGCCAAACCCACGAGAGGATGCGGCGGGTGCGATCTTCGGGCGGGAGGCGTAACTCCAGCCATCTGGACCAACCGGCGACAATACCGAAAATGGCGAGCGGAATGTGGCTGAGTTCGATGAGCAGCGATTCTTTGACGTTGCCGAGCGCGTGAGAGTGAGTCAGTAAGATGGCTCCGCCGGTGAAACAAACGGCTGGGAAGACCAGTCCCGCCCAAGAGGAATGAATCCGGTGGGTGACTACCGACCATTCGAACACCGCGAACGCGGTGACCAGCAGAACGATTACGCGGTGCTGGAGAACGTCTGGAGCCGAGAAACTTTCCCAAAATCCGTTGGGGCCGAGAGGCCAATTTTCCGGATCCGAGCGCAGGAAGAGGAATATCGCCAAGCCAAGAAAGACCAGCGGCCAATGTTTGGCCCAGGGGAAGTAACCGGTGCGCGCGAGAAACGAGAGAAGCCCCACTCCCAGTACGATGATGCCCGCCCAGTTGTGATTATATTCGGACCAGGCTATGTCGCCCGGGGTGTCCATGTGTGGCACCGGTTGCCCGGGAATGTACGACGTGGGAACGACAAACCCTGAGGCTTGCGCACGTTTTTGCACCTGCTCCGAGGACTCGGACAGTTCACTCAGCGCCGGGCTGGTGAGGCGCGGCATACGTGGGGCGTAACGCTGGAAAATTTCGTGCGCGGTTACGCGGTCGGATTCCAGATCGATGGCCGGCGGCTGCGAGGTGAGCGAAGCAGCGGCCAGAATAATCGTCAGGCCGATGCCAATTTCCACTTCTCCAAAACGCATCAGGCTGGACGGACGGTCTGAGCTGATTTGCGGAATGCTGTTGTGCACGATGCGATAGTTCAGCGCTCCGAGAATCAGCAGGCAGCCGAATAGAATGATCTTGGTGCTGACCATGGCCCCGTAGGTGGTGCCGTAAAAGCCCGACCAGGAGCCGACGTACGACAGCGACAAACCCAAGCCTCCGGCGAAAAGGACGATCACGCTAACCAGCGCCAATTGCGAAAAATTTGCAGTGATACGAGTGCGGATTGTCGCGTCTGGCTCGTGCTTGAGCGAAATCAATAGGTAGGGGAGACCGCCTATCCATGCGGCCGTAGCCGCTTGGTGCAGCCCAGTGAGCACGGTCAAATAGACACGATGTTCCATGCGCGCTACAGAATGGCTAGTCATCAAGGCGGCGCAAAGAATAAGGAACGCCGGAACCAGCATCGCGAAATTGCCGCGCCATTTGCCGAAGCCGCAGACCGCGGCGATAAGTAATCCACATATGGCCGACATCGCGCCGGCGTACACAAAATTGGCCCCGATGGCTTCGCTAAAGGGCATATCCGCGGAGGACATCAGGATGAGGGTATCGGCAAAGACATAAAAGATTTGCGTGCCCGCGAGAGTCAGCGCAAAGAAAATAATCCATTTACGGCAATTGTTAATTACTGCGTCCGTGCGCAGCTCCGGGGAGCGCGTGACGGCAATTATAAAAACAATCCCACCGATGGTGAGCGTCTGAAAGCACAGCGTGGCAGCTCGCAGAAGGACAGAAAGAAATCCGAAAATGTTGAGCAGTTTATCCATGTTCTAAAATCAGCTGGCAACGGTGAAGGCGACTTCTCCGCGGGTGATATGCCCGTCCGACGCGAGAACCTGCCAACGCAGGCGATACGCTCCGGACTTCAAACCAGTGGCACTGGCGGTGAGCGTATCGGGAGAGGGCTGTTTGCCGATGGGCATGGCGATCACAGTATTGTCTGGGGCAACGAGAGAGAGCCTGGAGCGGGCGGCTTCAATGCGCACGTTGTAACGCAGCCGAATCGCCACATCGGGTCCTTTGGCTGTGGCGCCGGCCGCGGGCGAAGACTCAAGCAAGACGGCATGCCCGGCCGCTACCCGCACATTAAATATGAGGACAAGCAAAGCCAAGATGCTGGTTCCCACGATGACCGCGCGATTTCGTACTAGCAAAGCTACACTCTCCAAAATTAATTCACGGCGGGACGCAAGTCCCGTGCGCCCACGAAGATGGCAAATTTGAACTACTAAGAAATTATACCTGATTGGCGGTGAGAAACGTTGCGACGACTAGTTGCGACGGCCAGAACACTTACTTTTTGGCTAGAGGGATGGTGACAGTTTTCCGGATGGAGGTCACCCGCCAGAACTCGGATCCTAGCGACCCAATTCATGGTTGCGCCTTGAGCGGGTCGTCGCCCGCAGATACTTGCAGTCGCAATGGGTGATCAGGCTGGACCCCAAATTTCGGCGACGACACGTTGAAAGTTCGCGCCCAACACTTTCTCGATCACAGACGAGGGTTGTCCGCGACGGGCGAGCTCATCCGCGATGATTTGCATGTGGTCTGGACCATTCAGATCAGGAACGTATGGATAGCGGTCCTCGCCGGGCGCGCCGACGCCGAGTTTTTTGCGGCGAGCGATGTCCGCATCAAAATCAGCCTTTTGAGCGGGCGACAAAACCACTTTCTGGATCGAGCCGTCTGAACCGATTCCGACGTGATCTACACCGCACACATTGATGGCGTGCACAAGGTGATCGAGGACGTGCTGACGCGTGGGAACCGTTGGCGAAGCGACCAAATATGGCATCAGATAGACGCCAAAATAGCCACCACGATCCGCCAGCGCCTTTAGAATTTCGTCAGGCTTGTTGCGGGGATGCTGATACACCGCGGCGCATCCCGAATGCGAAATCAACACCGGTTTGGCGGAAGTGGCGATGGCCTCCGATGTAGTGCGATATCCGCTGTGGCTCAGGTCAACCGCAACACCTACCTCGTTCATCTTTCTTACTGCTGCGATTCCAGCGTTGCTCAAACCGGCATTTCCGGGTTCCAGGCACCCATCCCCGAAAATGCTCCGATTGTTATAGGTGAGCTGCATGATGCGTACGCCGAGATCCCGGAACATCGCGATACGCTCGGGATCCTCCTCGAGGAATGCCGTGAATTGGAAACCCGGGAGAACGCCAAGTTTCTTGTCTCGTTTGGCGTTGGCGATATCCGCCGGCTGCCGGACGAAGACGAAAGTGTTGGGGTACTTCTCAATCAGCGCATCCAGCCAGGCAAGATTCTTTAGCGTGCCCTCGAAAGTGCGATCTGAAATGGTGAAATTGATCGCCGTGATTCCTGATTGTTGAATCACTTTGAGTAATTCAGCGTCTGGCGGAACATCGGTATCGAGAAACGGTCCGCAAAGCGAGTCGATAACAATTGCGCGCTGATATAGGTCGGCGATGCCGGAGGGAGGATTATCCCTTCGCTGCGCGAACAAGCGCGGAGCTATGAGACCTGAGACAGACAACTTTGCGAGAGAAAGGCTAAATTCCCGGCGATTCAAGCGACCGCACCTCAGCGAATGAAAGAAAGCGGATTATATACGGGTGTAAGAGAAGACTTCGCTGATTTTCGCCAGCACTAAAACGCACCCAGTTGCCTACGTTCGAACTGGCGCTGCGGCCGAGGATGATAGCGCCCGGCAACGGAACGGCTGTTGATTTAGGGGACCCCTTGGGCGTTTCCGAACGTTATAACTTCGCGAATCGCGGCGAGCGGCGCGGTATCGATGAATCGGACGTTATTCCCTTCCCGCACGATGCCCAATTGTTCCCATAGTCCGGGCAAATCAACAGGATAAGGATCGTTCTTCATTTGCTCGTAGAGCGTTTTGAGGACCGGGACACCGGTGGCGCGATCTCCGGCGTCCAGCGCGGATTCGAGCGGCCAATCGTAGCGCATGTCACCACCGGAATTCATGATGCCGCGCAGCGCATCGTCCAGCCCTTTCTGGTTGTTGGTCTTTTTGCGAATTTCGACGTCCGCAAGCAAACAGAAGAGCGCGCCGCCCCAATACGTGCGGCCCCAAGTGTGCGTGCGATCCAGTCCCTGATCCCCCGCTTTCGGCAAACCTTGATGAATGTCTCGCATCACTTCAAACCACATTTCGTGCTCATCCATTTTTTGGGCGCGGACACGGGCAATGGGCTCAACGTAGGTGGCGATGCCCTCTTCGATCCAGTGATTTTTTTCGGGGACCGACGGGAAGGTGAGATGGGTCATTTCATGGGTGAGCATCCAATCCTTGCTCAGTTGGGCGGCAGTAGTAGATTTGCCCACGTGGATGCGGATCACGCCGCCGTCTTCCGCGCCAAAGGTGCGTCCGCCGCGCACACCTTGGCCATCGGTGACGATTATGTGCAGGCTGACGTGCGGCACGGGAAATCGCTGGTAGTACGCAGCTACTGATTCGGCCGCGTTGCGTACCCAGGTGAGTAGTTCTTCGTGGGAGACGTCTGGTTCGCCGTCTTCCAAGCTCACATCGATACGGGAACTGCCGACTTGGATGGTGGAAATCATTTGATCCGCGCTCGCGCTACCTGAGCAGCCGAAGCAAGTTGCAAGGCTTAGGACCATGCCGAATGCAGTGATCAGTGTGGCAGATGCGGGTTTGGCCCGACGCCGAAAACTCTGCTGGAGCGACAATTGGACCACCGTTCTGAAAGTTTCCCAGGCGTTTTGGGGAAAGTCCTATTAGCGCAAAGTCTACGCCGGAAGCTTCCCCCGTGTGATGATCCACCGCTCCAGTAGGGTGTCCAGCGCAAAGATTCCCGGCCCAAATATCAGAATCAACATCCCGGCGAAAAGGAACGTATAGGGGTCGGCAACATAAAATTTCCCCGGATCATGGAAAAATGAAAGCAAGGCTTCGCGATCCGCGGTGAAATAGGCCACAAACATGTCAACCGCAAGCATCAGTCCCACTAGTCGCGATGCCAGCCCCACGATCAACAGAATACCGCCAACAAATTCGAAGGTACCCACGAACGTAGCAGTGGCTCCTGGCGCTGGCAATCCCAGGCTGGCGAAGAATTCCGATACGTGCGCAAGATTGTGCAGTTTGCCCCACCCGTTCTGCATGATTTGGTATCCCCAATAAAGCCGCACAAAAAGCAGGAAGGGCGATCGCAGATAGGACGCGGTTCTGGCAAGCCAAGCATATAGTTTGTGTAGTCGCAGCAAAATACCATTCATAGCGCTTTCGTGCTCCTTCGGTTTCAGAAGATCGCAGATTCGTTCGAGTTATTTTTCGGGAAGACAAAACCAGCCGAGGGCCGCCCAATTGTGAAACCACTGGGCGACGCTTTGCGGTCGGTCGTCTACGGGGATGGAGCTACTGCGGAAAGCTCCCACTACAGCGCTTCCCAGTGTTTTGCCAGCGCGGAGTGCGGTCAGGATCGCGAACTCTTCGCGATCGATCCGCCTGAAGTAGACGAAATAATCCACGCGATGTACGACCAGGAAAATATCCTTTGGCTTCAAGCGAGCTACTGCGGCAACCCGTTTGCGACTGTGTTTTTCGTTGAAGGCGTTGCTGGCAAAGTCGGCATCGTCTTGGTTCTTGCCTTTAACCGCGAGCAGAAGATCATCCACGGGATAGCGCAGATCGAGTAGCTGCACATAAGGCTGCAGGCGGAGACGCAGCTTTGCAGGATTAACGCCAGCCACACTCTCAGCCTTCAGCGGCGGTACAGACTCGCCGTCAAAGGCTTCGATGTCGGCCCACTCAAGGCGGATCATATCGATAGCCAGGTTCTTGCGATTGCCCGCGTGACGCGGGTGCTTGGCTAGCCAGGCTTGCAGCTTCGAACCGAGATTGCGAAGAGTAAACGAGGTGTTGGGACATTCGCGTAAATAGGCTTTGGAAAGAGCGTCAAATTTGCGATCACCCAGAACCGCGCGCAGACCCGGGAAATCGTCAGTCATCGCGCTGAGAACCCGGAACCAATATTGCCGATTGTAGATTTCCAGCCGTTCGAAAGAGGTGAGGCGATCGTTCGGCTTAATGAAGCTGTTAGCTTCGGCGCGCATCGAGCGGCCGGCGGGCGAAACGTTGCGCATCCGTTCGCCTGGCGTGAGCGGGGTCATCACCGCGCGGGCCATGCGGCGCTGCAATGCCAGTAACTTCATACCGCGGTGGCCAGTGACGCGCTCGCGAGGAACCTGTCGGCTTTGAGAGCTTCGTCGTGAACTTCGTTGAAGGATGGGATGTGATCGTCCCACTCGAGTAAGGTGGCGGTGTGGCCAGCGCGCTGGATCGCGCGATCGTACAGCTTCCAAACCGGATCGATCACCGGATGATCGTGGGTATCCAGAATATATTTGCGGTACTTCGAATGCCCGGCGATATGAATCTGTGCCACCCGCTCAGCCGGAATGCCGTTCACGTACACCTGCGGATCAAACGAGTGATTCTGCGAGGAAACATAAATATTGTTGACGTCCAACAGAATGCCGCAGTCGGCGCGCTCTACAACTTCGTTCAAAAATTCCCACTCGGTCATCTCTGAAACGTGAAATTCAGCATAACTGCTCACATTTTCTACCACCACCGGAACTTCCAGAAAATCGCGCACCTCGCGAATTTTCTGCGCCGTAATTTTCGCCGCCTCGAAGGTGTACGGCATCGGCAGCAAGTCGTGTGTATAACGCCCATCCACGCTGCCCCAGCACAGATGATCCGAAACCCACGGCGTTTTGGTACGCTGAACCAGAGCCTTCAGCCGCCGCAAATGATCGCGGTTAATTTTCTCCGCCGATCCGAAATACATCGAAACCCCATGCTGCACCACACGGTACTGTTCCAGGATTCGATCCAGGATTTCCAGCGGACGTCCGCCATCCACCATGAAATTCTCGGAAATAATCTCAAACCAATCCACCACCGGCTTGCGCGTAAGAATATGGTCGTAATGCGTGGCGCGCAGGCCAATACCGATTCCGTAATCCGTAAAATTATTGAAGCGATTCGCGGGCATTCGACACTCCGTCACCTCAGCGGAAGGCTGGCGCGATTCCAGCCCCCACTGGAGGTGAAAGGTTAATTGTTATTGTGGAATTACGCGGTCGGCATCTTGGAGCCGTCAGTCGCGCAGCCGCCCTTGCCCTTGCAAGAGTTCTTGGCTTTGCAACCGTTGTCGCTGCTCTTACACCCACCGTTGCCCTTGCAGGAGTTCTGACCCTTGCAAGCGTGCTTTTCCTTGGCCGCGGGCTTGGCCGCGGGAGCAGGAGTATCCTGGGCGCTGAGCGAGGAATGCATGCTGGGCAACAGGTTCGAGGCCTGAATGGTCGCGCCTGTGCCTGCGAGCAAGCCAGCAATAGCCGCGCTAGCGATCAACATTTTCTTTGACTTGGTCATATTACTTCCCTCCAGTGTGATTTTACTTCCCTACTACTTCGGGCCGAACTGTGCCGCGAAGACCTGTAGATAGGCATTCCGAAGGGAGAATCAGTTCGCCCTGCGGTTTGGATCGCTTCGGGACCCCGGGCAATAGCCGGAAGTATAGTCCCGAACTGCGTCCAGCCTCAATAAGAGTCGCGACCGGGCCCAAGGTTACAGGGCAGGTACGAAAGTACAGCTGCTCCATCATCGAATTCTTTGATTCGAAACGATCGGAGTGCATGGGATTCGAGAACATAAGTCTAGCGAGCCTCGCCTGCCGACGCCCGCGCCTGTATATTGGACAGCTTATCTACCTTGGCTTGAATTTCTTCCGGCTTGAATATCGGGGGCGAACAGGCCCTCTGGGTGCAAATGAATGCCGCGGAGGTCTTCAATTGGGGGTACTGCACGTCCGGATTCGGTAGCGGACCTTCGCGAACGTCCCACCATTCCAACCGTTTATAGCCCGAAGGATAATGCAGCGCCGACTGAAACAGCGCTTGCGCCACAGGATCATCTTTGCGTCCTACCACCGTCAGGTGCAGCGGGGGACGCACCACTTCGTAATCGACCAGAAGCACGCTGGCGGCTGGGAGGCGGCGAGCAATTTCCGGAGCGGCAAGATAGCGCATGGCCTGGTCGGTCATAGCCTTATATTGGGTACGCGCGGTGTACTGGAACAACATGTTGGACGTGCGCGCGAGCATAACGTTTTCGTCCCGCTGTGGATGCGCTTTAGATTTGCTATCCGCCGGGTGTGCGGTCGTCAGATAGCCCGCGGTACCTTTAAACGTCTCCTCGATGTAGCCCATCGTCTTCTCAGCATTGGCGAGCCATTGCCGGTCCCCGGTGGCGCCGTAAAGCGCAACGAAAGCCCGGGCCATCGCCACGTTGTCCCCCAGATACGGCCCCGCGAGGTCTTTGCCATCGTGCCGGAAGCCCCCGCCTGGCAAGCTGCGATTCTGTTGGACCCAATGCGCCGCGCGTGTGGCTTGGTCCAGATACTGGCGATCGCCTGTGGCCCCATAAAGCGTCGTGAGGCCGGTAATCGCCCAGCCGTTTTCGCGCGCGTACACGTGCTTGTCGACCCGCGGCACGCCTTGCTTGCGCCGCCCGCCATCGTCCATTTTGAAATATTCGGCGCTGTGCTGGCCCTCAACAACGTCCGCGTCCTGGCTGGTGTAAAACGCGCCCGTGGGGCTCAACAGAAACGTCGTCAAAAATTTGTCGATCTCCTGGGCCGCGTGCAGATACGCCGGATCGTGCCACAGCGCATAGGCCTGCGCATAAATCCGCATATCCTCCGCTTGCATGGACATGATTTTTTCAAAATGCGGCTTGCTCCATACTCCATCTGTCGAGTATTGGTACACGCCACCCCACACCGGGTCGAGCAGATTCAGTTGTGCGGTAAGCGTTTGCCCTGCCATCTTTTCGTTCTGTGCGTCGCCGCGTGCTGCCGTGGACAGCGCGTATTCCACGGAATCCCAATCCATGAACTTGAAATCGTCGCCCCACGCGCCCTCTTTCGCGTCGTAGCCCTTGAGGTAGTTGGCTCGCAGCTCCTCGCGCAATTTATCTGTCAACAAAGGATTCGCAGGATACGCAATCGCCACTTCCGGCTGCACCGAAGGTCCGGGCGACGGGTCATCAATAATCGCCTGCAGAATCCGCGCAAATTCTCCAGGCTCCAGGTACCCCTGCCGCTTGATAATTTCCTGCCCGTTCGAATCAAACACCACCGTCGCAGGCCAGCCGTAGTCCTCATATCGATTCGATAAATCCGGTCGCGAATCCTGATCGACTTTCACCGCCAGATACCGGGCCTGCAACAACTGCTGCACCTTCGGATCGCGGTAGGTGGTCTCCTCCATTACATGGCACCAGTGGCACCAAACCGCCTCCAGATCCAACAGCACAAATTTATTCTCGCGTTTGGCCTGCGCAAACACCTCATCATTCCAACCCAGCCAGCGAATCTTAGAAAAGCCGGCAGGTCTGGTTTGCGAAGCGGCAGTAGCCTTTGGGCCGGGTGTCGTTTGTGCGGCAGCCGAACCTGCGGAAGAAGAGCCAACGATCAGCAAGGCGACAACCAACAGCCAGGTTCGCATGTCTTCCTCCGTTCTATATACGTGAGGGTTAGGTTTTCGGATTCGACTGGGAGAAGGGGCCGGTAAGCCGACCGAACACGACACTAGCAAGGAGACTCAGGGTCTGCAAGGGAGAATCATCTGGGGCAGTTGTGTGATGCCGGAAAATAGAGCCAGTGTGCCGCTGGATCCAAAGAGCTTGGCTGCGGCGAGCGCAGGTGCGCTCAACCAATCGACTTTAATGCCTCGAAGCACTCGGCATCCAGCGCCCGCGGCACGTCCTTCTCGATAATCGAAAAAACCTGTTCGCGCGGGAGCGCGTCGCGGTACGGACGTTTGGCCGACAAAGCATCGTAGACATCCGCAACGGCGATAACCCGCGACGGCATAGACAGTTGGTCTCCGCTCAGCTTGCGAAAATATCCGGAACCATCAAGCTTTTCGTGATGCGAACTGGCCACATAAGCCAACTCTTCGAACCCGGCGATTTTTTCCAGAATCTGTTGCGTGTAGTAGGGATGTAGCTGCACGATATCCCACTCTTGCGCCGTTAGTTTGCCGGGCTTGTCCAGAATGTTATTTGGCACGCTGAGCTTGCCAATATCGTGCAACAGCGCGGCGCGACGAACCATCTTTAGTTGCGCTTCGTCAAAGTTCAGCGTGCGGGAAATGTGCACCGCTGCGTTCATCACTCCACGTGAATGCGCGTGTGTGTAGGGCGACTTCACGTCGATTACGTCGGCGAAAGCCTCGCAAACGCTGTCAAGCCGCGCATCTTCAGCGTAGAGAATCAATCCTACGGGCTCGAGAGCGATAGCCGCATCGCGAACCGAACGGTCCTCCAGCTTTTCCCACAGCGTGGCGTCTTGCTGAATTTCTCGCGCCGCTTTCACCAGCTCAGGATCGAACCACGTCCCCGAGCGATCTTCGAGTACCTGGTAGGCATCCGCGGGTCCATTTATGGCGGCAAAAACCTCGAAGGTCTGGACCAGGTTCATGATCCGTGCGAACAGCGGAATTCCCTCGCCGACGCGACCCCCAGGGAAGCCTTTGCCATCCCAATGTTCATCCAAAGAGTAGATTGCACTTGAAGTGTTTTCCGAAAAGCCGATTTTGCGGGCAATCTGCGCCCCACGATCGCAGCGGGTGCTTATAAGTTCGTTGCTCTGCTTATTGCGATTCGCGGCCACACTGGCGATGGCCAACAGACGATCCAAACGCGAACGTCCCGGCATCACGTTGCGTAACAAATACTCCAGGCCATCGAAGGTGACGCTACTCCAATCCGTAAGCTTTGCCTCCTGCTTGGCCTTGCGCTCGTCGCCGCCGAGGATTTCGTACATGCGCGCAGCGTTGCTGCTGCAACCGGCGTCCTTCAGAAGCAGCGCGTAATACAAATCGCCGCACTCGGCCGCTGGTAAACCGCAAATCTCAGCCAACCGCATCCCCAGAATGCAGCACTTCACGGAGTGGCCCATCGGCTGACCTTCGGTCAGATCTAAGGCGTAAGAAAGCGCGGATATCAGATCGGACATCCGCAAATACGCGGGAGACGACACTGCTTGCTCTTGAACTTCGACAGCTGTCATGGCGTCCCTCCTGTCCTAAGATAGTGGCTCGCTAGAATTGCGTTTTGTGCAAGCGAACCGGCGTGCCGTACTGCTAACTCAGGCCTTGTAGCCGAGCGCTCTTCCCCGAATCAAAAAACGTAGGAAGTAGTTAAGGTAAACGTCTGCTCGCCCACCTGCGTACGGCTATTGGAGAATTCGCCCGATTTAACGGCGCTAATGCCTACTTGTCGAGACACGGAAAGTGCACGCTGGTAGGCGGAGTCAAAGCGAAACTTTCCACGACGATATTGCCAGCCGGCACTCAGCGAGTTTTGCATGATCGCAGCGTTCAGCGGAGTAAGCGTACTATCTGGAACGGGGCTATTGGCGTGCGAGAAGCCCGCGCGAAGTGTGGAAGATTCTGTCGCAATGCCTTCCAGTCCGAAGCGATACACATGCTGGTCTTGCCAATCCAGAGGCACGTAGTCCTGCAGCGCGCCGCTACCCACCAGCCCATTGATAAAGGAATTGCTCCCATTGGTGAGCTGCACGGGAAGCTGAAGAAACGAAGCACCCCAGCGAATCCAGTCAAATTGTGCTACTCCACGCAGCAATGGGTGGAAGTGCCAGGAGACGCCCGCGGACAGTTCATCCGGAAAGACGTTCGTTACTCGCGCGTCATACCGAAACGTGGGCGGCTCGGTAATTCCAAGGGTGTCAAACTGCGCGTCGATGTTGCCGGTGGCCGTGCCGTTGCTCTTAACTCTCGTCTTGCTTTGATAGTCCGCTCCCAGCTGCAATTTTCTTGTGGGACGAATCAGAACGCCCGCCGTAGCGTCCCAGCCGTAGCCGGTCGTTTTCATATCCAGCAGAGTCTTGAGTCCCTCAAGAACCGGCTGCGTCTGAAAAACGTAAGGCGACTCCAGCCGGTTCTGGTTGTATAACACCCCCAGCGTAGCGCCGATGGAAACCTTCTTGCTCAACGCGAAACCAAGACCTGCTGCTGTTCGCACGCCGATAATCTCCGACTTGATCTGCTGCGCGCCATACGACGTCCCGCCGACCCCACCCGGCGGATCGATATAGTTCCAAGTGCCCGCCAGTGCGATATTTGGCACAACGGAGAAACCGATTCCGAAACGGTGTCCTCGCAAAGGGGTGGCGAACGCCAAATCTGGCAAGAATCCCGTGGCATCGTGCAGATTGCTATTGGGATTCGAACTATTCGTAAACTGCCCGTTCGCCGAGGCAAATCCCAGATCGACATCTAGTTGCGGCGCGGTGAGCAAACCGAGCGCCGCGGGATTGGAAGTCATAGCCCCAAGCGGGTCGACCGCATAGGCAACATCCGCGCCGCCCAGAGAAACAGATCGCGCACCTATACCGTCACGATATAGCCCCTGCGCTGCCACATCTGCGGCGCCGAAAACGTTGACGAGGAGCGCCAGGGCAGCGAATGGCCACGCGCTTCGACCGCTAAAAAGCCTCAGCGCCCGTCGAGCCTTTTCGTAATTTGGATATTTACAGTCCGCCAATGGTTTTCGCCTGATGCGCCGATTCGACAGCTTCATTGGCGATTTTAGCGTTGCTGGAGTGGCGGGAAACTGAGTCGGCCGAGAGTGTAGCGAAAAACCAACAGCTAACGATTTAATCACGCATGGAATTCCGTACCATGCACAAAAACAATCTGTTCAGTTACCGGGCCCGTGAGTTTCTCTCCAAAGGCGCATGCTCAACCCCGCAATAACCGTGGTCTACAGAACCACAGCCACTATTCTTGGGCCAAATGGTCGAGGCTCTTAAGTTTGGTGCGGCCAAACAGCGAAGGTGCCGGACCGCTCGATGCGCGCAGCACGAATTCCGGGTCTATGGCGATTTCGGGGACGTACTCGGCTATACCCTCAATTTGATCAATCACGCATTGCGCCGCAATTTCTCCCATGCGATGCAGTGGCTGCCGCACGGTGGTCAATCCAGGATTTGCATAGGCCGCACCGGGAATGTCGTCGAAACCCACGACCGAAACGTCCTCTGGAATTCGCAGACCCGCCTCGCGAAACGCCCAAATCGCGCCAATTGCCGAGACGTCGTTGTATGCAAATAGCGCCGTGAACGGCTGTCGCCTCGCCAAAAGCTGGCGCCCACAGGGATAGCCAACGTCCGGCGAGGATTCCTTCGTGTCGATCTGCACGGTCAGTTCCGGGCGTATTCGGATGCCGAGTTCGGCGGCGATCTCGCAGATGCCGCTCCAGCGCGCCGCAGAGTCGGAACTCGCGCGGTGCCCCTTGAGGAAGGCAATCTCTTCATGGCCCAGTTCTGCAAGATGCGTCAACGCCAGTCGCGCCGCAAGTTTATGATTCAGCGTTATGTTGGTCACCCCTTCGACGCGTTCGTGGCCCGCCACCGCCGCTGTCGGCAACGGCGGCTTTTCCTTGAGCGAGGTATCCGTAGTGATGAAGCCCTCGACTCCACGCTCCAGCAGCAGTTGCGAGTAGGCTTGCAGAAGCTGTGGATCGTGCCGGTGAATCACCGTCAGAAAAAAATAATTATTCTTTCGAAGGTATTCTTCAACTCCGCTGATGACCGTCGCGCCATAAGCGTCGCCAATTTCCTCAGCAATCACGCCAATGGTGTAAGTCCGCCGTAAACGTAGAGAGCGCGCAAAATAATTTGGCCGGTAGTTCAGTTCCTTGGCGGCCTGGAAGATGCGCTGTTTGGTCTGTTCGGAAATGGAACGGGCGGCCGCGGAGTTGTTCAGGGCCGCTGAAACCGTACCCGGCGTGAGACCCAGGCTTTCGGCGATCGTCTTCAGAGTGACCTTGGCTTCCGGCATCCGGCTATCTTGTTTCTTGGCAGTCATATCTAATCCCTAGCCCAGCGGGTTTTTGTCACGCTTCTAGCACGGACGATTCAACGTTTCGCCCTATCCTTAATTTCCTTCGCCAGTTTCTCGATCGCCTGCGCTCGTCTAACTACCGTAACTGACATCGTCGATTTGGTATCGATCTGTTTCATTTGCTCCCGCAGTTCAAACGCCAGAGCATAAAGCTTATCAATATCATTCTGTAGCTCCAGCTGATTCTGCTTATCGACCTGCTTAGGATCGGACCCTTTAGCGTCCGGACCTTGCAGTCCAGGAGGGTAATTCGGATTCGGGTCGTTGGGCGAGGGTATCGGCTTCGGGGGCGAAAGGCTCGGCTTCTGCGCCCGCAACGTGAACGTCGAACCCGCCAGTAACGCCACCAGACTTAATACTGCTAGCCGAATCTTCCAGCGTGAATAAGACACCGTAGACCTCCTGCGCTTCGAGCCTTAGGCGGGTTTACCGCCAATTCTATACCCCTTCTCACGAAAAACTCTGGCCCTTGTTCATCTTAGGAAAGGGGGGCATTCCCCGATGCCAAGGCCACCCACTTGGCGCAGTTGGCGGATGCTCGCTCAGACATAGATAACTTGGGATTTGAAAGTATGGTGCGCCTGGTGAGGTTCGAACTCACGACCTCTAGCTTCGGAGGCTAGCGCTCTATCCAGCTGAGCTACAGGCGCATTTGACAGCGGGCGCTTGCTGCATGACTCGCGCAGAGGCCCGAAACCTGGCTGCGCGTTCCAATTCTAGCGCGTTAGTCCGACTCTCCGCCATAGCGCTGTTCATAGCCACGCCGGCGGGCGGAGATGGGCGTGGCCCGTGCCTAACCCTTCGCCCGAGACTTTATTTCTTTGGCCAGCTTCTCGATTTCCTCCGCCTTTTTTACCATCGCCAAAGACAACACCTGCGCCGAGTCCGTCTTGTCCACCTCATCTTTCAGCTCACTGGCGAGCTGGAACAGTTTCTCGACATTCTTCTTTATGTCTTTGTCGTTGGCTTCCAGGACCACTTTCGAAGATGCCGTTGGCAGTTTCGGGCCGTCCTCATCGGACCCGGGCTCATTGCCTGTGGGTCGTTTAGGGGGATTCTGCGCGGCCGTGCGCAGAAATGATCCGGTGGCTACATAGGCCGCAGTGCCCATCCCTAACATGCCCAGCCAGCGCCGACGGCTAGCCAAAATCCGCGCTTCGGAGGTCCGCATAATTAAGTTCCCTTCACGATGCTTACGATTGGCAGGCTACAAAAGGCCGCATCTTCCAGTGCTATACTCGCTCTCTCATAAAGATTATGTCCAGTCCCTTCACTTCCTGGTCGAATTTCTCGCTCGTAAACGTCCTGCATCTTGCGGGAATTTTCCTTGTCGCGCTGGTGCTCAACCGGTTGCTGCGGATTCTCACCAAACTGCTGGTTCGTCCGGCCGCCTCGCAGTCTCGGGTAGCGCAGAGCCGCGAGCAGCAAACCCGCACGGTGAGCGGAGTACTCTACAGCGCGGGAAGCAAAATAGTTTGGGCCGTGGCAATCCTTACGGCGTTGTCCGAATTCGGTATCAACGTTACGCCGGTAGCGGCGCTCGCCGGCCTGGCCAGCGTGGCCCTGGGATTCGGCGCGCAGAATCTGATTCGCGACATCATCACCGGATTTTATATTGTTTTAGAAGATCAATACGTTGTGGGCGACACGATCCAAGTTGCCGAGACTCTCGGCCGCGTCGAACACGTTACGCTGCGCCGCACCGTGGTGCGCGATGCGCGTGGTGCGTTAGTGACTTTAGCCAACGGAGACATTCGGACGGTGGCCAACTTGAGCCGCGACTGGTCGCAGGCCTTTGTGGATATTGCGCTGGCTCCCGATAGTCCCGTGGAAAAAACCTTGGCGGCGCTGGAGACCGCTGCGGCAGAATTGCGCGGAGATCCTTCCTGGTCACAGGCGCTCGTCGATGGCCCACGCATTCTCGGCGTGCAGAATATCGATCGCAGCTCCTCTACTATTCGGTTACAAGTGCGAACGGTACCGACTCGCCAGGACGAAGTGGCCCGCGAGCTGCGCCGGCGCATTCAGCTGGAGTTTCAAAAGCAGGGCATAGCGCTATCCAGCGTGCAGCGCTTCGAATTTTCTGGTAACTCGGCACTTCCCGCAGGCGTCCCCCGAACGGAATTACAGGATCCCGATTCTGACTCCGCGATCTTCTCGAAATCGCAGACGCCAGTGACCGGTTCCCCGGAAACACAAACTTAGGAAATATTCTCGCACCATAATAATACCGTTTTGAGGAGGAGCATCATGTCTCAAGTAGGATACGAAGAAGTTAATTTGCTGTTGCGGCTCTACGATATGCGGCGCGAACCGCAAATCCGCAAGGCCCGCGCCTGGTTCACCGAACATTTTCATCCGCAATCGCCGGACGAGATGATGCAGAAATATCCGCAGGGCAGCGAAGAAAACACCTACATTCGAATGGTCATCAGTTATTGGGAAATGGTTGGCAGCATCGTGAACCGCGGGCTCATCAATGACGAACTCTTTTTTGAGAGCAACGGCGAAATTTGGGTGGTGTGGGACCGCATGCGCTCAGTAGTTCCGGTGTGGCGAGCCGCTTTCAAGAATCCGCTGCTGTTTTCGAATATTGAAGAAACCTGCAAGCGCCTCGAGCAGTGGAGAGAGCGTCGCTCTCCCGGATCAACTGCCGCCATGCGTCAGATGATGGGAGAGAACCTGCCCAAAAGCAAGACGGCCTGAAGCTACGGTCTCGTCGGTGGCGGTTAGGCCCTATGCGTGATTTCCGGGGGATGCAACATGCCCTCCACGTTCTTTTCTGCGGGCATTGCTACCCGTACGCAATTCCGCCCAGCCGCTTTGGCGGCATAGAGCGCAACGTCCACTTCCCCGAGGCAGGCCGCCGCGGGAAGGTCTGGCCAATCGACACTCCGTAACACTCCCACGCTCACGGTCAGCGCCAGCGGTCCACCATCGGTTATCACTTCGCGGCCGGCAATGGCCTCGCGCATTTGCTCCGCGCGGCCCAGCGCAAAGTTTGGATCGCAGTTGTTGAGTACCACCAGGAACTCTTCGCCGCCATAGCGCCCCACGAAATCGTAGGACCGCACCGCGGCCAACAATCGCCGCGCCACTTCGCGCAAGACCTCGTCCCCTATCGGGTGTCCGTACCTGTCATTTACAGATTTGAAGTGGTCGATATCGCATAGCAGAACCGCCGTGCAGCCACCCTCTCGCTGCGAGCGCATCAATTCGCGATTCAGTAGTTCCATAATCACCCCGCGATTCCACAAACCCGTCAGCGAATCGTGGGTGGCCTTAAAACGCATCTCCTCGCGTGCTTCCACCAGCCGGTCTTCCAGATGCAAAATACGCAGACCGGTTCGCAATCTGGCCTTCAGTTCTTCGGCATTAAAAGGCTTGGTGAGATAATCGTCCGCCCCGGATCGCAAGCCGGCGACTTTGTCTTCACTCGATTCCTTGGACGTCAGAAAAATCATGTACACATAGCTTTTGTCTTTTCGTGCGCGCACTTCCCGGCACACCCCGGGACCATCAACTTCCGGCATCTCCCAATCCAGTAACGCCAGCCGCGGGCCGTCCGGGAGACACAACTCTTCTTGCGCCCGTCGTCCATTCTCCACCGCTATCACGTCGTATCCCGCGCGCTCCAGAGTTTTTTGCAGAAGTCGCCGGGACATTGCATCATCCTCCGCAATCAATATTTTCACCGAAAGGCCTCCTCCATGCAGGCGTCCAGTATCGATAACAGTTTCATGGATTCCGCCTCCAAGGCTGTAAAAGCCTCTGGCAAGCCCGTCCCTTCACGACTGTCTCCGATTTGCTCCAATTGCGCCGCTATCGTTGAAGCCCGGCTCGCGGCCAAATTGGCAAACATACCCCTCAATATATGCCCGACCACCTGAACACGATGCAGGTCCCCGCCCGCTACAGCCGCCCGTAACTCTTCGCGATGTCGCGGAAAATCTTTCTTAAATATCGCCAGAAGCTCCCGCATTAGATCACGATCGTTATCGACGCGCTCGAGTAACTCGCCGTAGTTGAAACACTGTTTGTCCAGCGCTTTCGCCGCAAAGTCGTTCATATTCGCGTTCTAGTTTTCGTGTAGAAACAAACATCCCCTCTGGCTAGTGGCACGCCGAGCGCCAGTCCGAACCCGGCCCGAGGCTATTGATTCAATTAGCGTTAGGTTTCCAAGAGATGGATCGTGGACGCGGAGTTAGACCCGCGCTGGAACGCTCTGCACAAAACGGTTCAATCTGGCACCGCGGGCGGCGGACAAAAGTCCAATCAGTTGTTGCCGGAAGCGGCAGGCAGGGAAACGAGGCCGTTATACGCAAGGGAACGAAAAGAAGAAGTGGAGGCGCGGGTGGGATTCGAACCCAGAACTCCTATTGATGACGCGCAAGTTGCTGATTCTTCAAGACGGCAGAACCGCTGGAAAGTGCAAAGGCGCCACATCGAGGTACACGCCGGGGACATCCACAGCAGATTCTCCGATTAAAGAGCGCCACAGTATACGCGGACCCTGAGTCTGGACTCCTGTTTTTTGAACAGAAGATTGTTGGCGGCGAGTTGCACCATTTTTCACGACTGCTAGGCAACGCCGTCGCGATTGAAGACGCGACGCGGCAGTGTCACTATGTGCCGCGCCACAATTCGCTTCACGTCGTTATAGCGGGCAAGGCCGGCGCCGTGACTGCGGCGTGCAACAGCCGACTTGCAAGTAAACGATCAAAATTTGCTTAACGCCTTTACATTACTATTCGATGATTCACTCGAGAAATTAGAGATTTAGCTACTTCCCAGATATTGCCTCTCTCGGTTTCACAGGACGGCTACCGCCCGCTCCGGCTATCTGTGCGCGTTGACATGTGTTTATCGAGCCCGACTTGATCAGGCCAATTTCCAGGTTCCTTTTCGGGAATGCGGGTTAAGTCGCGTGGTTTCTCGCAGGATGAGATTGGTTTTCAGCTCGTACTGATTTCCGATTGCTGCACCCACAGTCCGGCTGATGTCCTTAAGCAACGCATGGAACGCCATTTCCGCTAATCCTTCTTGCGAAAGTTCTATCGTTGTTAGCGCGGGAGACATGTATTCGGCGATTCGAATATTGTCGAATCCGATTAGCGAGAGATTCTGAGGGACATCGATTCCCTCCGCAAAACACTTCTTCATCACGCCCAATGCCGTCATATCGTTCGAACAAAGGATCGCTGTGGGCACCTTCGTTAACTTCATCAGTTGCTCAAACGTCCGTTGGCCTCCGGCCGGAGTGTGGTCGCCTTCCACTATCAAGTCGGGGCACACCGCTATTTCCAGTTCACGTAGCGCGGTCAGAAAAGCATCGCGCCGAGCAACTGAAGACTTGAGTCTCAAGGGGCCGGAAATAAAGCCAATTCGCTCGTGTCTAAGAGCCGCCAAATGTTGCACAGCTTGACGAATGCCGTGAAGGAAATCGACGCGGATATTGCTCGGATGCAGACCTTCGCGACTACAACCGAGGAGCACAAGGGGCACTTTGCCCCGAGTTAACTCTTGAAGGCGTATTTCGTCAATCTGCGACGTCAGGACTGCCAGTCCTTCGACCTTGTATTCCAACATACGCTGTACAACAACGTTCGTTCGGGATTCCTGCCTCTGAGTGGAGCTTATCAGGACTTCGTAGTTGTGTTGCCGCGCGGTTTCTTGAAAGATGTGCACGATTTCCGAAAAAAATGGATCGGTGATATCCGCGACGATTAGGCCCACGATTTTGCTCCGGCCGGAGGCCAATGCTCTCGCCTGGTTGTTGGGGTAATAATTGAGCATGTTGGCCACGCTCCAAATGCGGTTTGCCGACTTCCGGCTCACCGTGGAGACGTTATTTAATGTCCGCGAAACCGTGGCGATCGACACTCTTGCGCGATGCGCAATTTCCCGGATGTCTACAAGGGTGGACTGCCTAGACTTTCGGAGGGGCTTCCGCGGCGCTCTTGCAGCAAACATAATTTTTGGTGTTTTGGATAGCGCTGCCTGAATCGATAAAGTAAAGGGTATTACTTGCTTCCCTGCTTTGTCAAACTCCTCCTTGGATTTCTTCAGTGCAACTGGCGGTCAAGCTCTAACAGGTCTACCGATAGCAGCACTGTACTGGGTGCAAATAGCGGTATGCGGACATCACAGTGAGTGGGACTCAGCACTCCATAAATGTCATCCGTCTTGACCAGGCGCAGCCGACGCCGGAGATGAAGAAGATTTGGACTGTCGTGCTGTAAAAAATCGGAACTACCCTTTTCAAGATCCTCTATATTAACTTCCCACCGATCCAGTCCGAAGGTTGCCGGTCTCCCACAGTCAGATGCACAGTTAGGGGACTCCCTGGCGCGAGATGCAAGGTAACGGTGTCCGTGTCCGGATGAAAATTGGCCAGTGCCGCTGGCTGGTCCGCAGTGGCAGTTTCAATGCCGCGCCGCCGCCGCGCAATGAGTCGCGAATCCACAGTTCGGGCACTTCAGCGGCACGGGAATCGTAGGTGTGTGATGGCAACGAAAATTGGCGATGGTATCGAGATGTGTGCACGGTCTCGCCGCTACACAACATCGTATTCCCGCGCGGCTACCCTTTGGTACGAGACTTGATGTCTTTCGCCAATTTTTCGATTTCCTGAGCCTTCTTGGTCAACGAGGTGGAAAGAACTTTGGTGGTGTCCGTATGGTCCACTTCTGTTTTTAAATCGGACGCCAATTCATACAGCCGCGCCACTTCCGTCTTGAGTTCTTGCGCGTTTTTCTCGAGCGCCTGTTTGTCCGGGGTGGGCAGGCTGGGATCTGTTGTGGGTTGCCCCTGTGAGGTGCGGTTGTTAGGAGTTTTGCTCAGCGTATTGTTGGCGGCGACCGAACCCGGAATTTGCCCCCGTTGCGCTGCGCTGCGCAGGCTGCCAGCCGCTCCCGCCAGGAGGAATGCGAACAGAAGTATTCGGTGTTTAGCCACGAGAGTTCCTCCTGCGACCAGCGTCGCTCTTAACTTCAGGCTATTCTCAAATAAGATGCTCCCGCAAGAGCCAGTACCCCAGATTCAATTCGCGTGGCCAGATTGCGCCGATTCACGGAGCGCCCCTGGGATTTCCATCCGCCGCGAACCCCAGAAGGAATACGCGCAGATATAAATGTAAGCGAACAGCGGAATCGCATAAGACAGCGCCAAACTGTGAAATTTCTCCGAGACCAGTCCCATCAGCGGGGTGAGCACGGCTCCGCCGATAATCGCCATCACCAGGAACGAGCCACCGATTTTGGTATTGGCTCCCAATCCCTTGAGCCCCAGCGCAAAAATCGTAGGAAACATCAGGGACATGAAGAAGCTGGTGAGGAAGATGCACCAAACGCCTACCCACCCCGGCTGGAGCACGCCGATTAAGACGAGAACAATATTGGCAATTGCGTAGAAGCCCATAAGTCGACTGGGCGGAAAGAACCGCATCCAATAAGCGGACGCGAAGCGCCCAACACCAAACGCCGATAGCGTCCCAACGAGAACATAACCAGCGATTTTTTCCGGCTGGTGCGTATATTCCTGTACATACGGAATGAAATAACTCCAGGTTCCCACCTGGGCTCCAACGTAAAAAAATTGCGCAATAACGGCGAGGAGAAAGTGACGCTGTCCAAGTAACTGCGCAAAGCTACCGCGATCGCTGGAGCTAGATTCGTTTTCCGTCCAGAGCGCGGGAAATTTTGTTCGAATGATTAGTACGGCCCACACGACAGCGATGAACCCAATTACCAGATAGGGCCTAACCACTCGAAGCGTTTCAAATCGCAAATAGGCCTCGTAAGTGTGTGCTGCCTGACGCGCGACAATTTCCTGAGGTTTCAGTTCCACGCCGGAAAAGATGAAGATCGTCCCAACCAGCGCCCCGGTGATTCCGCCGAGGGGATTGAACGCCTGCGAAAAATTCAGACGGCGTTCGGAGCTATCCGGATCGCCAAGTTGCGCAATGAAAGGGTTCGAAGCCGTCTCGAGAAATGAGAGTCCACTGGCGATAACAAATAAGGCGAAGAGAAAAAAGCCATAACTGCCGAACTGCGCCGCGGGATAAAAAAGAAATGCGCCAGAGGCGAGGAGCAGCAGCCCAACCACGAAACCCGCTTTATATCCCGCGCGCTTCATCATCAGCGCCGCGGGAAGGGCCAGCAGGAAATAGCCCATATAAAAAGCGGACTGCACCAACCCAGCCTGAAACCGGGAGATGGCGAACGATTTCATGAAGTGGCGAATCAGTACGTCATTCAGATTGTTCGGTATGCCCCAAAGAAAAAAAAGCGCGGTGACCAGAATGAACGGAACGAGCTGTCCGGAGGGGAATAGCGAATGACTGGGGCGAACTCGCCCCGCTCCCGACAAATTTTCGATTCGCGTCGTCGCCATCGTAAGCCCTCTCCTAATTGCGGAATTTGCAGAACCGTTCTATTTGCTCGGCCCTCCCACTTAGTCGAGCCGCACCAAGATTTTCGTAAACTTGGTCGGATCCGCGCTCCAAGCCTCGAGGACTTGTGGAGCTTCGTCGAGAGATACGATGGAGCCCACCGCATCCTCAACAGGAAATTTCCCGTCCTGCAGCATTTGGATCACTGCCTGGAAGTCCGCAGGCAAAGCGTTTCGCGACCCGAGAATGTCCAGTTCCTTCTGCACGAAAAGCTTTGTTTCGTAGGCCACCGGCTCTTTGGCGTAGCCGATATAGACAACCCGCCCCGTGAAGGCCACTTCCTCCACCGCGGCGCGAAACGTCTGCGGATGTCCCACCGCTTCGATCACCACGTCCGGGCCGCGCCCGTCGGTCAACTCCAGAAGTTGTTTGTGCAGCGGAGCTTTGCTGGAATTGACGACGTGGGCCGCGCCGGCTTTTGCCGCGATTCGTAGTTTTTCATCATCCAGATCAACGGCGATCGTGGTAGCTCCGGCAAAATGCGCAGCGGCTATCGCGCCCAGGCCCACGCCGCCGCAGCCGAAAATTGCCACCTTGTCCGCGGTGGTCACTCGTCCGCGGGCCACGGCGTGCAATCCCACGGTGAGCGGTTCCACGAGACACAGTTCCTTAATGCTGAGCGCCGCCGGGTATAGCTTTTCGGGCGGCATACTGAGGTATTCCGTCAAAGCGCCATCGCGCTGCACACCGAGAGTCTCGTTGAAGGCGCAGGCATTAGGCCGCCCACGTAAACAGCTGGCGCACTGGCCGCAATTGGTGTACGGAGACATCGTCACATTCGCGCCAGACGGCAATGCCGGCCACGAAGAATTTCCTTCGACTATGGTCGCGGCGATTTCGTGCCCAGGAATGCGCGGAAACTGCACCATCGGGTTTCGCCCGCGATAAGAATTCAAATCGCTACCGCACAAGCCCACCATCCGGACCCGTAGCAAAACCTTGGTGGGATCCGGCGCGGGTTCCGGGATCGACTCGATGGCCGCTTCTCCCGGTTTCTTGATGACTAGGGCTCGCATAGTTCGCTGGTCACGCGCCTCGCTCGAGCGAATACACCTTAGTAGCCACTCCGCCAAGAATCAGTTCCTGCTCGCGCGCGGAGAGCGGCTCGATGAAGTCCTGCAGGGTGGAATACCAATGCCGGTGGGTCGTCGCTAACAGGCAGACCGGCCAGTCCGATCCAGCCATCACCCGTTTTGGACCAAACGCTTCCAGAACGGCGTCCACGTACGGCTGCAGATCGGCCGGCTGCCACGCTAACCAGTTGGCTTCGGTGACCAAACCGGACAGCTTGCAATACACATTTTCCCGTTGCGCCAACTCGCGCAAGTTACTCCGCCAAGGTTCAAGCTCGTGCGCGCGGATGTTCGGTTTTCCCGCGTGATCCAAAACGAACGTCTGCCCGGGATGGCGGTCCACGAATGAAATGGCCGCTGGCAGGTGCCGCGCATAGATCAAAATGTCATAAACCAGCGAGTGGCGCTTAAGGAGTGCAATTCCTTTGTTGAAATCCGCTCGCAGAATGAATTCATCGTCCGGTTCGTCTTGAATTACGTGGCGCAGTCCCTTCAATCTTTTCGAGCCATGCAACCGTTCCAGTTCTTCTGGAAACTCTGCCGCAGCGATTGGGGCCCAGCCCACCACGCCGCGAATCACGGGGGATTTCTCGGCGAGTTCCAGCAACCAGCGGGTTTCTTCCAAAGTCTGCCGTGCCTGCACCGCCACGCTGCCTTGAATTCCGGTTCGCGCCAGTTGTTGCTCCAGATCGACGGGCAAAAAATTCTTCGCCAGGGTCGACATCTCCTCGCCGATCCATCCATATTCTTCTTTGCTGTAACGCCACAAGTGATGATGGGCGTCGACTCGCTCACTCATCTCGCTTAATCCATTTCACTTGCTCAGCCATTGTTTTCCGGCTTTCCGGAAGGCCAATCCTGGTCAAAAGCGGTTCCTACCGCCCCGCGGATCTCGGCCAGCAGCTCCGGATTGGACTTTGCCTGCAGCAGCTCTAGATTGGCCTGCACCTCGGCTTGAGTGGCCATACCTACCAGGGTGCTGGCCACGTACGGATGATCGAGGCAGAACCGTATCGCCACGGACGACACAGACTCGCCATAACGCGCGCAAATTTCCACAATCCGCCGGCCGGCCACTTGAACTTCGCGCGACGCCGGGTGCCAGCCTGGTGCGCCCCGCTCGGTGAGCACGCCCATGTGTAACGCCGAGGCATTGATCAGCCCGATGGAATTCTCTTTGGCGTAGGGAGTGAGAACCTCGTCCATGTTGGTGGTCAGCAGATTGTAGTGGCAGTAGCTGAGAATGGTGTCCACCGGAACCTGCCGCGCGATACGCGTCAAAAAATTTGGCGGGTAGCCGGTGATGCCCACGAAGCGAGCTTTTCCGGACTCCTGAATTTTGCGCAGCGCCGGCACCGTTTCTTCCGTAATCTGGCGAAAATCACTAAACTCCACGTCGTGCGCTTGCACCAGGTCCAGATGATCCGTTTTCAAGCGCTTAAGCGATTCGTCAATGCTCGCGGTTATCCGTTTGGCGGAGAAATCAAATTCGTTCAGCCCGTAACGCCCTACCTTGGAGGCCAGGATCACTCGGTCCCGCTTGCCTACTAGCATTTCTCCCAGCCGTTGCTCGGCAAGTTGTAATCCGTAATACGGAGAGGCATCAAAAAAATTGATGCCCTGCTCCACAGCCATATGGACTGCCCGCGTAGCTTCCGCCGGATCGGCGGCTCCATAAACATCTCCGAGCGGCGAAGTTCCAAAGCCCAGGACGGAGATATGAAGCTCCGTGCGGCCAAGCTTGCGGTGTTCCAATAAACCTTTTCGAGTGTCTGTGTACATCGCCTCACGACCCTAAGAATCGCCAGCAACTGCCCTGTATCGCATCTGAAGACTTATCCAGCCGCGGTCGAGTTCTGGACCCCCGTCACCACTCAATGGAGAACGCGATGTTTGCCGACGATTTCCATATATTTCCTGGCGTTACTTGTGATGGCCGCCAGCTTTTCCGGTTCACACCCGTCGCCGTCAACCAAATCGGCTCCCACTCCCAGCGCGAACGCCCCAGCCGCCAGAAATTCCGCTGCGGTTTGCAGCGAAACGCCGCCCGTCGGAATCATTTCGATCTGCGGAAGGGGAGCTTTCAAGGATTTCAGATATTTTGCGCCGCCCATCGATCCGCAGGGGAAAATTTTCACCGCATCGGCACCCGCTTCCCACGCGGTCAGCACCTCCGTGGGAGTCAACGCCCCTGGAAAAATGGGAACAGCGTAGCGATGACAGATTTCGATGGTCGAGAGTTTCAGCGCCGGGCTAACGATAAATTCCGCGCCGGCCAGAACGCAGGCGCGCGCTGTCTCAGGGTCTAGGACCGTTCCAGCACCGACCAATACCTGATTGCCAAAAGCGCTCACCAAGTGGCGGATCACTTCGAGCGCGCCCGGAACGGTCATCGTGATTTCGAGGACGGGCACGCCGCCTTCCCGGATCGCGTGCGCTATGGCAATCGCATCTTCCTGTTTGCGTGCGCGCAACACCGGAATAATCCCAATTTCCCTGATGCGCCGCAAAGTCTGCAATTTCGGCATGATGGTTGGCTGCGGCGCTATCGCTGCACGCGCGCCGTGCCTCCCTTCATCAACCGCAAAACTTCCGGCGCCGTGGCCATGCTGGTATCGCCGGGAGTCGTCATGGCCAGTGCGCCGTGCGCGCATCCGCAATCCACCGCCCACTGCGGATCCTTGCCCAGCAGAAATCCGTAAATTAGTCCCGACGCGAAGGAATCTCCTCCGCCAATACGATCAAAAATTTCCAGATTCGGATAGGCACGCGCTTCAAAAAATTCTCCGCCGTAATAACAAATCGCGCCCCAGTCATTCACTGTCGCTGTCCGCGCATTGCGCAACGTAGTAGCCACCACCCGCAAGTTGGGATATTCGGCCACGACGGAACGGATCATCGTCCGGAACTTCGCGGTCTCCAGCTCAGAAAGATTTTCATCCACGCCTGGCACTGCAAAACCCAGCGCCGACGTGAAATCTTCTTCATTCCCCAGCATCACGTCGACGAAAGCGGCCAGCTCGCGATTCACCTCAATCGCCCGTTTCTTCCCGCCGATCGACCTCCACAACGAGTCCCGGTAGTTCAGATCATACGAAACCACCACGCCGTGTTTTTTGGCAGCCTGCATCGCTTCTTTAGCCACTAGCGGAGTGCTCTCCGAAAGCGCCGCAAATATTCCCCCGGTGTGAAAGCAGCGCGCCCCTTCCGTTTTGAAAATCTCCTCCCAGTCAATTTGCCCGGGCTGCAATTGCGAGGTTGCCGTGTGTCCGCGGTCTGAACACCCCACGGCACCTCGAACGCCGAAGCCCCGTTCCGTAAAGTTAAGTCCGTTGCGGAGGGCGCGGCCTACTCCGTCATATTCCGACCATCGCAGGTGAGAAAGGTCCACGCCCCCTTGCAGCATCAAATCCTCGATCAGCCGCCCTACCGGATTGTCGGCCAGCGCCGTCACGTGCGCGCTGCGCAACCCAAAACACCGTCGCAAACCCCGGGCCACGTTGTATTCCCCGCCACCTTCGCAAACCTGGAAGGTTCGCGCCGTCGCAACCCGCCCGTCGCCTGGATCCAGCCGCAACATTACTTCTCCGAGGCTCACCAGATCCCAGCGGCATTCCTTCGCCCCTCGCGGAATTGTCAACGGCGCGCTCACTGTCGGGCTTCCTCAAATTTCACATCCACTGCAAGCTGCCCGCTCATTGGTTTACACCGCTGGCCAGAAAACCGCCATCCACCGCCAGTAGCTGACCCGTAACGAACGACCCCGCATCCGACGCCAGAAACACCGCGGCGCCCACCAGCTCTTCGGACTTGCCATAACGCCCCATCGGCGTTCGCATCAAAAATTCTCGCCCACGCTCCGTGCCCTCCAGCAGCGCCGCATTCATGTCCGTGCGGAAAACACCGGGAAGAATGGCGTTCACCAGCACCCCGTGCCTCGACCATTCCACCGCCAGCGATTTCGTTAGCGAGGCTACCCCGGCTTTGCTGGCGCTGTAAGCCGCCACTTGATACAGAGCCACCTGCGACCCTAGAGACGCGATGTTGATGATTCGACCGCTCCTGCGCTGCAACATGTGTTCCCCAAAGACCTGGCACCCGCGCAACGTTCCCCCCAGATTGGTGTCCATAATGTCTTGCCAATCTTTTTCGCTAAAATCCACGGTAGGCGCTTTCTTGGTAATCCCTGCGGCGTTAACCAGGATGTCCACTCTGCCGAACCGCGCCAGTACGGCGTCCCGCAGCGCTACTACCGACCAGCGATCGCGGACGTCCGTAAGCGCACGAAGCGTCTTACACCCCCGCGCTTCGATAGCTTCGGCGGTCTCTTCTACCTGGGATGCCCGGCGCGCGGAACACACCACATCGGCCCCAGCATCGGCCAGTCCCAAAGCGAGGGTGCGCCCTATGCCGCTAGTTCCGCCGATGACCACTGCGGTTTTACCCTCTAGGGCAAATAACTCTGAGGCCATGAGCGGACGCGGACCCTTTCGACTTTTAAAGAGGACTGCACCATTACGGTCACTTTACACGATACAGTAAGCGCTTTTCCATTGTAAAATACTCATAGCTCGCGCCCCAGTCACCGCTTCTGGGCCATGCTTTCGATTTAAACTCGGGCGCCATATTTCCCGCTGTAATTGGGGTATTTCCGGTCCCCAAGCCAAAGGAGTCTATGAACTGGCCTATTTCGCGTAGAAAATTCCTGGGGCATCTGAGTTCCGCAGCCGCGCTGCTAGGCCTACAAGAATCCAATCTATGGGCCGGCGCACTAAACCCGGTACCCTCCGCAGACGGTCCCAGCAAACTCTCACTTTGGTTCGCCGAACCCGCTAAACAATGGAGCGACGCGCTCCCGGTAGGCAATGGCCGGCTGGGCGCAATGGTTTTCGGCGGATATTCCACGGAACGCGTAGCTCTCAACGAAGACACCCTGTGGTCTGGTTTCCCGCGCGATTGGAATAATCCTGCCGCCAAGGAACATCTCCCAATCGTCCGTAAACTCGTCTTGCAGGAGCAAAGCTATCACGCCGCAGACGAAGAATGTCGCAAAATGCAGGGCCCCTATAACCAAGCCTACGAGCCACTCGGCGACCTCTCCCTGAAGTTTGCCCATGGCGAAGAAGTCACCAAGTTTCGCAGAGACCTGAACTTGGATACCGGCATCGCCACGGTGAATTATCAGATTGAAGACAGCGCTTTTATTCGTGAAGTTTTTTGCTCAGCCCCAGCCCAAGTGATCGTGGTCCGTTTGTCCGCCAGTAAAGCCGCGCAAATAGATTGCGAAGTCCGCCTAACGAGCCAACTCCGGGCCACGTCGCAATCCAGCCCGGCCGGGGAAATCGTTCTATCCGGCAAAGCCCCCAGTGAAAGCATCCCGAACTATCTCCGCGAAGAAAAGAATCCGATCCGCTACGACGACGTCCCAGGAAAAGGCATGCATTTCGCCTCCGTCCTGCGCGTCAAACTCACCGGCGGCGCCCTCTCGCAACTCCCTGACGGCGGCTTGCACATTCAAGGCGCGACCGCCGCGGAACTCTACATCGGCGCCGCCACCGGCTATCGCGGATACGCCGTGGCCCCCGACCCTCCGCTGGAAACCGTGGCCGCCGCTGCTCGAAAGCCCGTGGTGTCCGCGATGGCGAAGCCGTACGAATCGCTAAAAAAGTCCCACGTAGCGGATCACCAGCGTCTGTTTCGCAGGGTCTCGCTGTCGCTGGAAGCCCCGCAACCCCAAACCGATCTTCCCATCGACCAGCGCGTAGCAAAATTCGCCGCCGCGCCCGATCCCGCCCTTCTTGCGCTGTATTTCAACTACGGCCGTTATCTCTTGATGGGCAGCTCGCGCCCCGGCACCCAACCCGCCAATCTCCAGGGCGTTTGGAACGGCGACATCCGCCCGCCCTGGAGCTCCAACTGGACCTCCAACATCAACGTCCAGATGAATTACTGGCCCGTCGAAACCTGCAATCTGTCCGAATGCCACCTTCCCCTTTTCGACATGCTGCAGGGCCTCAGCGAAAACGGCCGCAAAACCGCCACCTTAAACTACGGCGCCAACGGCTGGGTCTCCCACCACAACATCGATCTCTGGCGGCAATCCGCTCCCGTGGGCCTCGGCACCCAATTCGCCAGCCCTACCTGGGCCAATTTCTGCATGAGCGGTCCGTGGCTCTGCGCCCATCTTTGGGAGCATTATCTTTTCACCGGCGATCTCGAATTTTTGCGCGTCACCGCCTACCCGATCATGAAAGGCTCCGCCGAATTCCTCCTGGATTGGATTACCGACGACGGAAAAGGCCATCCCACCACCTGCCCATCTTTCTCCACGGAAAACAGTTTCACCGCGCCCGACGGCAAACGTGCCTTTACCAGTGCCGGATGCTCTCTCGATCTCGCGTTGATCTTCGAACTCTTCAGCAACTGCGAAGCCGCCAGCGCCCTGCTAAAAGAAGACACCGCCTTCGCTGGCCATCTCGCCGCTCTCCGCAAACGCCTGCCGCCGTACCAGATCGGCCGCTATGGCCAGCTCCAGGAATGGTCCGTAGATTTTGAAGAGAGCGAACCCGAACAGCGCCACATGTCCCACCTCTACGGCGTCTATCCTGGAAGCCAAATCACCCCAAGAACTACGCCCGAACTAGCCGCCGCGGCTCGCAAATCCCTGGAACGCCGAATCGCGCACGGTGGCGCTTACACCGGATGGAGCCGCGCCTGGGCTATCGGCCTGTGGGCCAGACTCGGCGATGGCGATGCCGCCTGGGATTCCCTAAAAATGCTCGTCCAGCACAGCACCGGCCGAAATATGTTCGACACCCATCCCATCCCCGGCGGCATGATTTTTCAAATTGACGGAAATTTTGGCGCCACCGCGGGCATGGCCGAAATGCTGCTACAGAGCCATGCGCAAGAAATCGCTTTTCTTCCGGCCCTGCCGAAGGATTGGGCAAGCGGTTCGGTAAAAGGGCTGCGAACTCGGGGAGGACTTGAAGTAGATATGGCTTGGCGGGACGGCGCAGCTCCAAAAGCAGAAGTCCGCGCGCTGCGTTCCGGCGAGCACCGCTTCCGCGCGCCGACCGGCTACCGCATCAGCCAGATCCGCCCGCACGCGGGTCCGCCACTCAAGCCTGCCGCTGCACCGGGGGCAGATCTCGCGACTCAGACAGTAACCATGTCTTCAGGAATGAGCTACGCCTTCGAGTTCGCCAAACTGTGATTGTTTTGGAATTACGATCGTAACGATCAAATTGCGATTTAAAAAACACGCGGGCGTTTTCCTAGAAATGCCTATCTCCGAGTCGATGCCCGCACCACCAGCGAGGCCGGGAAAAGTAAATTTTTCACCGGCGCATTCCGCTTCAACTTAATAATCCGCAACGCCAGCTTCGCGGCACTCTCGCCGAGCCCCGCTGTATCCTGATCCACGCTCGAAAGCGGCACTCGCAGCAAATCGTCGTAGTGCACGTTTCCGCATCCCACAATCGCTATGTCCTCTGGGATCCGCAGCCCAGCTTCCAACACCGCGCGAATCGCTCCCATGGCAATCGGGTCATTACAGCAGAACACTCCGTCTGGCCGCGGATTCAATTTCAACAAGCTCTTCATTCCGCCGTATCCCGCCGCGTCGCCATCATCATCCCCGCGCCCGTGCCGCACCAGATATTCCGGGAACGCCATGTCATTTTCCTTGAGCGTGGCCTCGTAGCCTTCTTTTCGATCCAGCGCCGTGCTCACTTCCGAGCCGCCGATGTGCGCAATTCGCTTACACCCAATATCAATCAAGTGTTTGGTGGCAATCGTTCCCACCAGTACATCGTCGTTGCCCACAAAATTTGCCGCAAATCCCGGAATCTTCCGATCCAGCAGCACGAACGGTACCTCCCGTTCGGTAAGTTTCCGCACGCTATCCTGGCCAGTCTCCGTCGACGCCAGAATCAGCGCATCCACACTTCGCGCCATCATCTGATCCACTTCCCGCCGCTCCAGTTGGGGATCCTCCTCGGACGAGGAAATAATCAGGCTGTATCCGTGAGCGCTCAGCCGCGCAGAAATTCCTTTCGCCACTTGCGCAAAAAAGGGATGCACCAGGTCCGGCACAATCAACCCGATCAAACTCGTCCGCCCCGTCGACAACGCCCGCGCCGCGAGATTCGGCTGATAGTTCACTTCCTTCATCCGCCGCAGCACGCGCTTCCGCGTCTCCGCGCTGATGTCGGTGTGGTTGTGCAGTACTTTCGAGACCGTCACGACCGAAACGCCCAGGTCGTGCGCGATGCTTTTCATGGTAGCAGGCATGATTTTGCTTGGTGATATTACACTATCGGCACAAGGTTCTTAGATACTTTTGCGACCGGCCGCAGCCATTCATATTCCCCGCTTGGAGCTTGAACTTGTACAAAATCAGAACCTTTCATCATTCTCCCTGACTTCCTCCACATGTTCCGGTTATCGCTGTAGAGCCGCACACGCGACCGGTGCAGCTGAACCCTCCCCACCAGGCTGCGCAAGCACTGAAATGAATTGCTCGATACTGATTCCCGCTCCGCCATTCGTGGCGGATTGCTGCGCGCGCTCGGCCTCGAATAGGTGCATCTCTCGCGCTGCCAACTCCGCCTGCCCGGTATGTTTGTAGGCATTCGCCAGACGGAAATGCCCTTCTTTCATGTCTGGGGCAAGCCGCACCGTGCTCTCGAATTCCCGCACCGCGCCTTGATAATCTCCGCGCTCAAAGTACAGCGCACCTAATTGGAAATGCGCTTTCGCAAAATTAGGAGCAATCTCGATCGCGCATTTCAGCAACGACTCAATTTTGTCGGGTTCCGCAGGGCCTCCCCCAGCTTCGCGCGAGTTCCACAAGCTCACCGCGTAATAGTAGGAAGCTGCAGCACTGCCAGGCGCCAGTTCGTGAAAGCGGTTGAACCTTTCGCGAAGTTGCGCAGCTTCTTCTTCGTGAACTTCCGAGGCGCTGGCTAAAAACGCGTATGCCCGTGGATCGGCAGGCTGCAAATCCGCAGCCAGCAAAAAGTATTGAACGGCAGCTCCGGAGTGTCCTTGCAGAAATTCAGCGGTTCCCGCGCCGAGCAAAAGCTCGATCGATTGGGGGTAAGTTTGCAACCCGGACTGCATGGCGCGTCCGGCATCCGCCGGCAGACCCGCGAGAATCAGTTCATAGCCAACGCCGAACAGATTTTCTTCGCTGGGTTTCTCTAGCGCGGCTGCCTGGTATTGCTCCGAAGCCTGCCGAAACATTCCCGAGCCTTCATCGGCGCGCGCGAGCAGTTCGTGCAGATTCGGCGTGGTCGCTGGCAATCTTACCAACAGCGTTCGCGCCGCCTCGAATTTTCCGTCTTTTAGGTAAGCGATGGCGAGATTTTCGGCAATCCCTGCATCGGAACTATTCGACTGCCGCGCCTGCTCCAGCAACGGGACAGCTTTCGCCGCTTCACCGTGCGCCACGTAGAAATTCCCAAGCTTCTGTTTCGCGCTGGGGTTCTGGGGATCGGCTCGTAGCGCAGTTTGCAGTTCCAGTTCCTCGCTGCACGGAAATGCTCCGGCGGCCGAAACGTCGGACTCCTTGTCTCCACGCTTGATGTCGGCCATCCCCTTGATAAGTCCCGAAGCAGCCGCGGCATTGGCGGGAGCCGAATAACCGCCCGGATCGATCAGCCCGCGAACTCCCGCGGCTGCAAACTTCGGAGCAGCTTGCGGGGTGGACGCGCCACTGGATTCCGTTTGGACGCTCACCGGCGAAAGCGTGAAATCGATTTTGCTTTGCAACGCGGACGCAGAAACTATCACGGTCTTCGCCGGCGCCGAAACATACCCAGTCAGCGTCGCGGAAACGTGAAACTCTCCAAATGGAACGCTGTCGAACCGATACCGGCCATCAACCCCACTGGTTCTAACTACTCGCGCAGCCACGTCCGGCGCGGCTGCCAGCGTGATGACCGCACCTTGAATCGGTTGGCCATCCGCTCCTTGCACCACACCGGAGATGGAACCCAAATCGGCCCCGATGGCCGGGAGAGCAATCAGCAATGCTCCACACAGCAAGGACCAGCGCGCGATGCGGCCTAAATTCATTTCGCACCCAGCTTGTCGAGCGCAGCCCGAACATCCACGTTGTCGGGATGCCACACCAGAAAGTCACTGAGAATTTGTCGCGCCTGTTCTGCCTTCCCTGCGCCACTGTAGATGAGTGCGGCATTAATGAAGGGCCGGTCGAAATCTGGCGCGAAGCGCTGGCACTCTTCAAATCGCGCCAGCGCTTTTTGCGTTTCGCCCAGCCGCAACAGAATGACGCCAAGATTATTCAGTGCGTCGGTATTGTCCGGCCGTAACCGCACCGCGATTTCCAACTCTTTGCGGGCTTGTTCATTCTGGTTTTGGCCCGCCAACGTCATCGCCAGTCCCAGATGCAAATCGGCATTGTCCGGAGCTAACGCGATCAGCTCTTCGAGAGCTTTCTGCGCTTCCGCGGGACGATTTTGGAAGCGGTAAATGCCCAGCATATTCTGCACCGGCACTAGATAATTCGGTTTGGTCCGCGCGGAAGTTCGGAATTCCTGCAGAGCTTCTTCGTAATTTCCCTGCTCGCCGGAAATCAATCCCAGATTGTTCCAGGCCTCGGCGTCCTGCGGATCGAGGCGCACTGCTTCGAGCAAACATCGACGCGCGTTCGGGTATTGTTTCTTGTTCAGAAAAATTGTTCCAAGATTGAACCACGCGCTTTCGTAACTGGGATTGCCTTCCACCACCCGCTGCAACGCGGCTTGCGCTTCATCGAGATAGCCGTACTCCACGAACGCAATTCCATCCGTGAAATAGTTATGGGTCATGGGATTTCCGTAATACGGGCCGGGAAACGGCATGGCCCGCGCAAATCTTTCCGAAGCCGACGTCGGAGCCGAAGTCCAGTCCGCGATAACGTCTTTCGGATCGGCGAACCCCTGATAAATCCGAACGACCGCGCCGCTCTGATCAAAAATAAACGATATCGGGAAAGACATATCCCGGCGCCGATCAAAAAGATAACGGAACTGGATGTTCCACACGCCAAGAGTGCGTTCATCGGCCAGAAGAATAGGAATCGTGATTCCGAAAGACTTCGCGAATTGTCCAATGGCCGCGCGGTCCGGGCCGCCATTCACGGCCACCGCAAGCGTCGCCAATCCAGCAGCGGAAAGCTCCGCCAGATCTTTCTGCAACTGCCCAATTTGCTTTTGACTGCCTTCGCAGTCCATCCGGAAGAACGAAAGCAGAATCGGCCGTCCGCGCATTTCGCTAACTTGATGAATTGTTCCCGTCAAGTCTGGAAGTTTAACGTCTGGCGCAAATAACGGCGAAATGAGCCAGGTGCTGACGGTCGGCGGCGCAGGGGATGAGCGCGGAGTCGGTTTCGCCGGCTTCTCTGACGCTGGGTTGTGTGACGCGGTCTTCGTTGACAGGGAGTCCGCTGAGCCAGGCATTGTTGAAGCAGGCACTGGTGAAGATGGAGCGGCCCGATACGGCGTCGCCTTTAAATCTCTTTGGCCCTCCAGCAATTTCCACGCGATGATTGAGGGGAACGCTGGCAAAAACTTCTGTCGCGCCGTTAGGCCAAACGACAGAAACAGAAATCCTTTTGACGCCGTCCCCAACGCCAAAAACCAATTCTTTGGTGTGTTGCGAAGCAAACCCGGAACCCGCGGAAATAAATTTGGTTTGGCGGTTGCCTTCCGATTCGATGGTGACGATAGCCCCGATCGCATCGCGGTTACTGGTGTGGCCCGTCAAGCGCAGCGCCACCGAGCTGCCAATCTGGGCCAGGTCGTTGCGGAAGATTCTGAGCTGCGGCCCGGTGCGATTCTTCAGCACGAATTCCATCCGCCCATCGTGATCGAAATCGCTCAGCGCGTACGCGCGGCAATCGTCCCGTAAGTCCAGTCCGAGAACTCCCGAAACATCCGAAAATGTTCCGTCATGATTGTTGATGAAAAAAACGTTCCGCTCGTATCCGCTCCAGCTGTAATCCGCGCGCACCAGTTCGTTAACAGCATTCCACGCCATTTCGTATTCCGGTGAAGCTCCCGCCGGCGACAGCGAACGCTGCGCCACCTGCCGCCAGAAAAAACTCTGCAAATCATAAGTATTCGGACCGGAAACAAATCCGTTGGCTACGTATATATCCGCAAAGCCATCGTGGTCAAAATCCCACGAAGCGCAAGACCACGACCACCGCCCCACTTCCGTACCCGCCTGCGTAGAGCGGCCCTCAAATTTTTCATTCCCAGCATTCTGATACAGCGAATTTCCCGCGTTGTGTTTCTGGTACAGCGCGCGAATCGCCGCAGGCGCGCCGCGCAAGAACTGGTCGTTCGCCGTAATCCGCTTGCCTTCCGGTAACCACATATTCGCCACGTAAACATCCTGCCGCCCGTCATTGTCGTAATCCAGCCAGCACGCGCTCATCCCCGGCCCATAATCCTCCACGCCGTCGGCATCCGCCACATCACGAAATGTTCCGTCGCCATTATTGTGGTAGAGATTTTTTCGCCCAAAATCGTTAGCCACGTAGATGCTGGGAAATCCGGAATTGTCGTAGTCGCACCACGCGGCCGCAAAACTAAAACGATTATTGTTTTGGTTGAGGCCGCTCGCCGCGGTTACATCCTCGAAGCTGCCGTCACCTCGATTGCGAAATAGAAAGTTTGGCGGACCGTTTTGCGCGTCGTAGTAAGGAGACGGAAACTGATACTGATTCAATCCCTGGTAGTAGCTGTACACGCAGAAATAAATATCCAGAAGCCCGTCGCGGTTGTAGTCGGCGATCGCCGCGCTGGTAAATGTTCCTTGCGGCGTGTCGGCAAAATGAAACGCGTCGGGACGCGGTTCAAACTTTCCGTCTCCTTGGTTAACGAAAAGCAATGGTCCGCCGGTGCGAACCACCAACAAATCCTGCTTGCCGCGATTTAGGAAATCGGCGAACAGCGCCGAGCCGGTGCCGTCGAGGATTCCGGTGCCGGAGATTTCCGTGATGTCTTCAAACGTTCCGTCGCCACGATTCCGGTATAGCCGGTTCGGCAAGCCGGAAGGCTGGCAGACGTAAAAACTATCAAATCCATTGCCATCAATATCACCGACAGCGATGCCGTGATTTCCGTAAACGTCGATGCCGCTGGCGCCGTCGAGAGCAGTCCGCCACTCATCGATGCCCGGGAGTAGCTGCTCCATTCCGGGCGCGCCCATCGCGACGCAACTGGCGGTGATGTCCGTGAAGCCAGGGCCAGTAAGTCGGCTGCGCACTTCGGGATTGAAAATCCAGGTTTGAACTTTCCATTGTTGTGCCGGATCGCGGAGCCACGACATCGCCCAAGAGCCTACACGCTGCTCGCGCGTTCCATCTTTTCCCGTGCCTACAAGGTCGCAACGCAATTCAGTTTCAACGCGCAGCGGCGATTCGCCAACGATGCGCAGGCCATACATTTGCAACTCGAGTGTTTCGATTTTGCTAAAGGAGGCAAGATACGACGACAAATCCGCCAGAAATTTCTCCCGGCTGAAAATCTGCGGAGTGGGAAATTGCCGCCGCTCGATACGCAAGGGACCAGAGCTGCGCAAGCTGGTGGTTTCCTTTGGCGCCAGCGGGGAGGCGGTCAGCGGATCCCCAAGAGTTTCGCCGATTCCCGCCAGTTCATGGATGGCACTGCACAGCGCGGAACTCCACGACTGCAATATCATGTCGATTTGCTCCGCGTATACCTCGGAAAGGAAATCGTCGGCGGCCGGATCGAGTTTGGCGATGATGCTTTGCAACTGCGGCGGGTAGGGCGTGCGCGTCGGGGACATGCAGCCGGGCGCGGCTAACTCAGACCGGGGCGCAGATGGGAGCGAAGTCGAAGCAGCCAGCGCGACGGTCGTCCCATGTAGAAAAAACCCGCGAGGCTGCGCGGCCTGCAGAGCCAGCAACAATCCGCCGCTGCGCAGAAAACCGCGGCGCGAAAATGCCGGGGTCGCGCAGTTTGCCGGGAGGTCGAATTCGTTGAAGGGATCGAAGGTCATACCCGGGTTCGGTTGAGGTCTCTGTCTCGCCTTGACGCCAAGGACCGCCGTCGCTTATACAGTTAGTGTTACAGGAAACGGTTTTATTTGACAATCCTTAGGGACCTGGTTTTCTGGCGAACGACTAAAAAATAATGAGAATCGTGGAACGCGTTTGAGCATGGCTGATTCGAATGCGCAGGGCCGCGATAATTTCGCGAACATCGTGTGTTCTTTGACAGCGCCCGTGCTGTTCTTGGTTCTACTGACGCCGCTGGCGTTGTTTCCTGCGATACAAAATCCCGGGGCCGCTGTGGGGCCGCACATCAAGTTTTCGCCCTTTACTATTCCGTTTCATTTGGAGACTGACGAAACGTCGACGCGGCACGTTCCCGCAACGATGGCCGGAGGGGTGGCGGTATTGGATTTCAATAAAGATGGCTGGCCGGATGTCTTCTTCACCAACGGCGCCAATATTGAAACGCTGCGCAAAGACGCCCCCAAGTACAAGAACCGCTTGTTCCGCAACGATGGCGACGGAGTTTTTACGGACGTGACGGACGCGGCTGGGGTGGGCGGAACGGGCTACGACACCGGAGTGGCAGTCGCCGACTACGACAACGACGGCTATCCCGACATTTTCGTCGCCGGTGTGCATCGCAATACGCTGTACCACAACAACAAAGACGGTACTTTCAAGGACGTTACGGCCAAAGCGGGCCTGGATCATCCCGATCCGCAATATGGGCCGCTGTGGTCCGTGGCGGCAGCATGGGTGGACGTGAACGGAGACGGTCTGCTGGATTTATTCGTGGTGAATTATCTGCAGTGGGACTACGCGAAAGAAACGATCTGCAAGTCGGGAGATATTTCCGATTATTGCGCGCCGAGTTTTTATAAGGGATTGCCCAATCAACTTTTTCTGAATCAGGGAGACGGAACGTTCAAGGATGTTTCGCAGGAGTGGGGAATCCGCGGGCATATTGGGAAAGGTATGGGCGTAGGCGTAGCGGATTACGATCACGATGGGCGGCCGGATTTATTCGTGACCAACGACGGGTACTACAATTTTTTGTTTCACAATACCGGCAAGAAATTTGAAGAAGTGGCGCTGCAGACCGGAGTGGCGTTGACTGATGATGGCAATTTTATTTCGGGGATGGGCCTCGATTTCCGGGATATCGATAATGATGGTTTTGCGGACTTGGCCTTTGCAGCGCTGAACAATCAGACCTTTCCCGTGTTTCACAACGCAGACGGCAAAGAGTTTCGCGAGATCACCGCGCCGAGCGGGATGCGCGAAGCGACGCTGCATCATTCCGGTTTCGGCCTGGGACTCTACGATTTCGACAATGACGGATGGAAAGATATTTTTGCCACGGGCGGGCATGTGCTTTCGCTAATGACGCTGGGAGCGGACGTGGATCAGTACAATTTAGTTTTCCGCAATCCCGGGCTGCGCGGGAGATGGATGGATGTCAGCGCGAACGCGGGTATGCAAACGATCGCGGCAGCGCGAAATCGCGGCTGCGCGTTCGGAGATTTTGACGGCGATGGCCGCACGGATGTGGTGACTACTGCGTTGGGCCGGGATGCGGTGGTCTGGATGAACCGCAGCGAAGAATCCGGCCATTGGCTGGATATCGCGCTGGAAGGCACCCGGAGCAATCGCGATGGAATCGGCGCGCGAATCAAGCTTGTGACGGCACGGGGCGCGCAATACAACCACATGACCACCAGCGTAGGATATGCATCTTCTAGCGACGGCCCGGTGCATTTCGGACTCGGCACTGATGCGCGTGCGGACCTCATCGAAATTATTTGGCCGTCGGGTGTGGTGCAAGTGCTGAAGGATGTGGCTGCGGATCGGATGTTACAAGTGAAGGAACCCGCGAAGTGAAAACCGCCGCAGGAAGTGGGGCATTTCTTTACGGCATCGGCCCGAGCGCTGGTCCGGTCGGTCCCGCAGTCAGGCGGTCCACAATTTGCCGTTGCGCGGCGCCCTCTTCCGGGCGATGCAGCCGATAATACAGCGCGGCCAACTCGATGTGCGGCTGCAACCAATCTGGACTCTGGCGGATTACCCTGATAAGTTCCGTCAATGCGGCGTCCAGTTCGCCTTGGGCGCGCAGCACCAAAGCCAATTCGTAACGGGCCTGGGAGGATGTAGGGCGCAACTGCAGCGCCCTTTCCAGATGGCTTCGCGCGTCTTCCATGTCGCGATTAAAATAGAGGATCGCCCCAAGATAAAAATGCGCGTCAAAATCCTGCGGATCGGCTTGCAGGGCTTGGCGTAAGGTGGCTTCCGCGGCAGGATAGTCTCCGGTTTGCTCCAGAATCATGCCCTGCAGCGTTGGTAAGCCTGCCAGCGTGGGGTTCAGGCCCGCGGCCGCTTCGGCATCGCGCCGCGCCAAATCATATTGAGTAAGTTGCAGGCGAGTTCGTCCGGCCAGCAAGTAGGCATCGGCACTAGATGCTTTTTCGGCCACGCGATCGATTCGTTGCAGCCCCTCTTCAGTATGCCCTGAGTGAAGCAACGCTGCGCCCAGGAGCCATGCTAGATCCAGATCATCGGGCTGCGCGGCTTCTAGCGGGGAGAGAATCGCGACCGCGTCGGCGTAGCGACCCAGACGGCTGTAGCAATCGCCCAGCAAGACCGCGGCTTGCGCGTTGCCCGGTTGTTTGCGGTGGACAATTTCCAATTCCTGGGCCGCAGACTTTAGCTGGCCCTGCTCCTCATAGGCCAGCGCCAGATTGACGCGCACAGGAAGGTTTGCGGGGTCGCCAGCCAGCACCGCGCGATACTGCTCAATGGCTTCGTCGTAGCGTTTCAGGTGCGCGTAGGTGGCGCCCAGATTGGCGCGCACCGCGGTGGCTTCGGGATGGGCTTGCAGAAGTTGCTGGTACAGGCGCAGCGCGGTGAGGTTATCGCCGCGTTGCTCGGCCGCGACTGCCTCCCGGAAGAGTTGCTGGGGGTCACGAGATTGGGCGAGCGCGGGAATCGCGCACACTAGCAGGGCTGAAAAGCATATGAATTTGGAATTGCGCATTTACAAAAACCAAAAGCAAACCTTAGCAGAATTAAAAACCGGGCGCGGAAATTTTGCGTTCTAGGATCCGCAACGCAAAAGAAAACCGCCCTCCAGCAGGTCCTTTTTTTTCTAAGGACGTGCCGGAGAGCGGGCTTTGGGGTGGCCTAAAGCAGCCTCGACAAACTGGTTTTAGAACATCAGTTTGAGAGCAAACTGAACGTCCCGGTTAGCGCCAGGGCCTCCGACCGTGCTGCTGATGATGTTGAAACCACCGCCGCCGACGTTGCCACCCGGGTTGTTGTAGTTAGGATGGTTGAACAGGTCAAACATCTCGGCGCGGAATTGCAGTTTCACGCGTTCGGTGAAAGTGAAAGTGCGCAGAACCGAGAAGTCCACGTCCCGGAAAGCGGGACCGCGGAGGGCGTTGAAGCCGATGTCTCCGAAGGTTCCGGGACTCGGGTTGGCGAAGGCGGCGGCATTGAACCAATCGGACGTGCTATGCAGAGCGCCAGAGTTGGGATTGCCGACGAGATCGGCGCGTTGCGTGCCGCCGCCTACGTTCGCTACGTCGCCGTTGACTCCGTTGGTGAAGTTGATGGGCAGACCGCTGCGCAACGCGATGATGGTGTTCAGTTGCCAGCCACCTAGAATCGCCGCCCCAACTCCGTCCGTTACATACTTTTGTCCCTTTCCGAACGGCAGCTCGTAGAGACCGCTGAAGGTGAAGAGCAGGGGAACGTTCAAGGCCGAAGGGCCATAGTCGGCGTGCAAGTCGTAGGGAGTTTGGATGCAAGCCTGGTAAAAATCGCCGCAGTTGGCGATAGCCATCGTCTTGGACCAGGTAAAGGCTGCGGTGTAGGAAAAGCCGTGGGTGAAGGGATGCGTCAAGTTCGCCTGCAACGCATTGTAGTTCGACGTTCCCTCGCTGAGGAGGTCAGTGGCGCCAAGACCCAAGATGGTATCCGGTCGGTCGCAGCCTGCAGCGCCGCAAGGGGTGGCTGTGGGCTCGAGGGCGGTGTTGTAGGGATACGCCAGCGTCGTATGTTCCGTTTCTGAACCGACGTAGGTTAGGGAGAAGATTCCTGGGGCGCCCAAGTCCCGTTGAACTTGCAGGTTCCATTGCAAAGAGGAATCGGGCTGCCATTTGACGTCGCCGAAGCTCAAACTGGCCGGCAAAGGACTGGGCGGAATCACCGCAGGTCCGAAGAATGGGTTTTGGCCCGTATACAGCGTGCCATCCGGTTTCTGAGAGATGCCAGCGGTGTTGACATTACCCGCGGCGGCATTCTGCGAGAGACCCGAGGGCCACGCTCCACGATTCTGCTGGGCGACCTGTAAGGCCTCGGAGTAACTGTCAAAGGAACGCCCGAAACCGGCACGGATGACCGTCTTGGAGTTCAACTGATAAGCCAGACCGAGCCGGGGGGAGAAATTCGCGTAGCGCGGGTTGGTGATGCTGTTGCGGCCGGACAGTGCGACGTTGTCAGGAAGAGTTCCGGGAGGCGTATTTACGTCGCCGTCGGGTACGAGGTAGGTCTTGGTGTAAATGTCATACGTGGGCAGTCGGTTGTATTTTTCCGTTACCGGAGAGTTGTAATCCCAACGCAGGCCATAGTTGAAAGTCAGTTTGCGCGAAATCTTCCAGGAGTCCTGCGCAAACAGATCGAGATTGGTCATCCGCAACGAAACGCCGCTGTTTCCGAGGTTGCGATTGGCGCTGATGGGCAGGCTGAGGAGCATGCTGGCCAGCGGATCGCCACCGGCGATGGCGTTGAGGTTGCTGCCGTCCGGCAAGAGGCCGGGGCATTCAGTGGCGGCAGTGGCATTGCCGGCTGCGGCGAACTGGCAAGCAGCGTTCCAAGTGCCTTCATTGGAGAAGTTATCGCTGTTGCCGTTCCAGTTGGTGTACATCCAGGTCTTGTACCACGCACCGCCGAACTTGATGACGTGGTCTCCTACGACTTTGGTAGCAGAGGCTGCGACCTGTCCGGTCGTCATCGGTCCGATAGGACCGGCACCGTTCCAGAAGCCACCGTAGGGCCCGCCGCTGAGGTTGGCTGCAGGGACTTGTGGGCCTGCCGTGCCGCCGGGGAAGGCAGTAAACCCGGCGCCCGAGGCCGCTGGCAGTGAATAGCGCGCCTTCGTCAACGGGGTAGATGATCGCTTGGGGGATGTCCAGATTATTGATCCCGACTGTCACATTGGTGATCAAGGTGGGACTAAAAGTGTGTACCCAGTTGACGCCCGTGTTGTAACCGCTGAAGCCGGTTTGGAAAACGTTGGCAAGAGCACTGGCCGAGGCATTGGTAGCCTCGCCCTTGCTGAAGCGGCCAAAAATTGTGTCTTTAGGGCCGAGATTGTAGTCAATGCGCATCGAACCCTGGTCCTGACTACCTTGATTTCCGAAGGTGTTTAGGTAGTTGCCTTGGGCGGCGGTAGAGTTGGGCATCGGATAGGTTCCGTTGAGGAACGCTTGCATTTGCGTGTCGATGCGGTTTGTAGGAATGGCGTTCTTGCCAGTTTCGGCTAGGAAAGTGGTCTCGGTCTGGGTCACCGGGTTGTAAGTTGCCGGATCGTAAATAAGCGGGAGAGGAGCGCCCGTTGGGCCAAGTCCTGAAAAATCGCCGTCGCGTTCAGCAACAGTGGGAACAAAGTTGTAAGAAGGCGTGCTTTGGACTTGGCGGCCACCTTCGTAGTAAGCGAAGAAGAATAGCTTGTTTTTGATAATCGGTCCGGCGAAGGTGGCGCCGAATTGATTCTGGTGATACGGGAACTTGGTGGCTAGGCCCGTTGTGGGACTCACGGCAAAGGTGTTTCGGGCGTCGAAAGCGGTGTTCCGCAAGAATTCAAAAGCGGACCCATGGAAAGAGTTGGTCCCCGGCTGGGTTACGACGGTGACCGTAGCTCCGGTAGAGCCGCCATATTCGGCTTGATCGGTGTGGGTCTGTTCTTTGAATTCCTGAATCGCGTCGATGGAGGGGCTGAACGAAAAGCCCGCAAAGAAGGGATCGGTGGCGTAAACGCCGTCGATGTAGAACAGGTTGCTGCGGTTGGTGCCGCCGTTGATGGCGGGGATCGGCGAACCCGAGCCAAAGCCGGGCTGCTTGCCGTTGTTCTGCGAGAGGTCTACCGGCACGGTGCCGGGCTCGAGCTGCAGCAATTGGGTGAACATCCGGCCGTTGAGGGGAAGGTCGATGACTTCGCGGGTGGTGATCACGCCGCCGAGCGTCGAGTCCGCGGTTTGAAGCGTGGCGGTCTGGGCGCTGACTTCCACGACTTCCGTGACACTGCCAACTTTGAGAGCCTGATCCAGCGTTGCAATCTGCCCGACTTCCAAAGTCAGGTTGGTCTGCTTAAACGTGCTGAACCCAGTTTTGGTAATCGTGACCGTGTAGGTACCGGGCTCAGCGCTTGGATGGAATATGCGCCAGTAGCGTTGGTGATGGTGGAGCGGACGGAGTTGGTGGCGGAGTTCTCGACGTTGACCTGCGCGCCGTCGACCGCCGCTCCGGAACCGTCCGTGACCGTACCCTGCAAACTGGCGCTGTTGATCTGCGCCACCAACTGCCCGGGCGACCCCAGCAGCAATACACCGCAAATAATTCCAGGCACGAACGAGCCGAGCAGCGCTGCGAGCAACACGCTGCGTCCAGATCGTGTGGTACTAATCGCGGGACGGGTCCGCGCGATGGGAAAATTTCTGAAGAATTCTGACATCACCCCTGCCTCCTCTTAAATAACGTCCCGAGACGAATAAAGGCCGATTTAAATCGCTTACTGTAACGCTTACTGTCTCGGTGAAAATTGAATGCTTAATATCAAAATACTAGAAGGGGTGTCAAGGCAATTCGTATTTGGGACTTTCTGACTCCCGGAGTGGGAACCATGTTGGCCCAGCCCCGATCTGCGCCCGGCGGGCCAGGGAGCTGAATCGCCGCCAGGCGAAGAGGTCGTGGCCCCGAAATGGCAGCATTCCAGTATCTATTTTATTTTGTTGTAGTTAAGGAGTAATCGTGACCGTACCGGATACTTTTTTGGGTCCTACCTTAATGGTCTGGGAGGGACCGCAGAGCTTGTTGGAGGGCGGCTTGGATGGGCTTTGAATCGGGCTTGTAGATTAGGGCAATTCGAAATTCTTCTACTGCGGCCCGGGCATCGCCCCGAGCTAGGAGCAATTTTCCCAACAGGACACGGGCTTCGGCGTTTTCCGGCGATAAATACAGTACTTTATAGTACTCAATGATGGCATGATCGCGGTCGCCGAGGAGTCCGTAAGAACCGGCCAACTGGCGTCGGGCGGGCAAAGATTCCGGCTGCAACGTCAGTGAGCGGAGCAGTTCGCCGACCGCACCTAAGTAGTCTCCTCGAGTGCTCAGCTGGTCGGCGAAGGCCATGTGGTCCTGGGCGGTATCGGATAAAGAGCCAAGGGCCGGTAGCGACGGCGCTTCGGAAGATTTCTGACCGGAGTTTAGGGCAGGATTATCAGTGTGGAGGGAGATAATTTCTGCGCGCAGCTGTTCATCCCTCGGGGACAATTGGCTGGCCCACGAGAGAGCTTCTAGCGCATTTTGCGATTGTCCCTGCTTGCGGAGAACTCGGCCAATTTCGAACCATGGTTTGGCCTGACCGGGTAGCAGTGAACTGGCTTTCGTAAATTCCTGCAAAGCGCCCGGCAAATCGCCTTGGTCGGCGAGTATCAGCCCAAGATTGAAATGGGGAACGCCATAATCGGGCTTTTGCAGGATGGCTTTGCGCAGAGCGACGTTGGCGCCCGGTAGATCCCCTTTGGATGCCAGTTCGAGACCCTGATTACTTAGCCGCGTGGACTGCATAGCGGCTGCGGTGCGCTGCGAAAGATCGCTGGCGATGGCCAATTCGATGTCCGCTTCGCGGCGTTTATCGAGCGATTGCAGCAGGCCGGCGAGTGCGTGGTGGGCATCGGCCAGATCTGGATTGCTGCGGATGGCGTTTTCCAGTTCGTGCGTGGCCTCTTCGCGTTTTCCCAGCTTGAAGAACAGCTCCCCCAACGCAGTGGCGGCTTCGGGATAGATACCTTTGGCGGTGATCGCTGCCTGGTATTCTTTGGCAGCTTCATCGAAGCGTCCGTTTTGTTCCAATGCGATGGCTAAGTTGAAATGAGCTTCCGACAGCGCGGGCTTCAGAGTGACGGCCTGTTGCAATTCTAGAATTGCCGCGTCGAGGTCTCCTTCGCTGGTTAAGCCGGCGCCTAACAGGTTGCGGGCTTCCGCGTAGTTCGGTTGTATTTTCAGGGCTTCGCGAAACTCAGTGATGGCACTAGGCCAGTCCAGCTTGCTTTGTGGATTGGCGATGAGTGTGAGTCCCAAATTGTAGTGAGCTTCGGAAAAATCAGGGCGCAACTTGACCGCACGGCGTATCGCGGTTTCCGCGCCGCGAAAATCTGCAATCTGCCCAAGCAACAGTCCGAGCTGATACCAACTCTCCGGATTATTGGGATCGAGGGCTACTGCGGCCTGGAGTTCCACCATGGCCGTGGAATAATTGCCTTGCTGCGCGTCTTGCGCGCCGGCGCGAAGATGCCGGGCAATTTCATCCTGGGATGAGACATTTTGGGGAAAGGAATCTTGCGAAGCGCGCGCCAGCGTGACGCACGACATCAGCAGAGTGGACAGAAAACACGCACGCAATTTCGCAGGCACATTCACACTTCGCTCTCTATTTTTTCGCGGGCTCTCGGATGTTGAGAATCTGGTCGGCAGGGACATTGGAAAGCACCTGTAGAATGCCTGACGGCCAGCGAATTTCGATGCTTTTCACGGTCCGTTCGCTACCGAGGCCAAAATGTACCCGCTTGTCACTGGCGCTGAGGTAGCTTCCCGCAGTGCTGACAATTTCCCACTGTTCTTGTCCGGACTCAGATGTAAGGTGGATCTGTGCACCGATGCCGTCGCGATTGCTGCTGGTGCCGATGGTATTGATGAGCAGCCAATGATTGGCATTGCCACCGTTACGAAGGATTCGCGCTTCGCCGTTCAAGCAAGTGAAGGCCAAGTCGACAAAGCCGTCGTTGTTGAGATCGCCGAAGGCCACCCCTCGGCCCGCGACCGGAACTTTGAAGATTTCACCACTATCAGCAGAAACGTCCTGAAATTTTCCGCGCATATTGCGCAAGACTGCCGGCGGTTCGAGGTAGCGCAAACCTGGTTGCGTTACGTCAACGTCATCCATGACGTGCCCCTGCATGACGAATAAATCTTTCCAGCCATCGTTATCCATATCGACGAAACCAGTGCCCCATCCTGAGTGGCGGTGACTGATTTTTGCAATTCCCGCTGCGGCGCTTCCGTACTGCAACTGCCCCTGGGCGTTACGGAACAACGCCCAGTTCTGGTTGGCGAGGTCGGTGATGAAAATATCCGCCCAGCCGTCGTTATCGTAGTCGCGAAAATCGATACCCATGCCGGAGAAAGTTTGTCCATGTTCGTCCCACGCCAGTCCGCTACTTGCGCCGACTTCCGCAAATGTTCCATTCCCCACATTGCGAAATAACTGTTGTGGCCGCGCGTCATTGGCTACAGCAATGTCCGGCCAGCCATCGTGATCGAAGTCGTTAATGGCTACGCCCAGTCCATTACCGGGATGTGTGTCGAGTCCGGCCTGCTCGGAAACATCGGTGAATGTCCCATCGTGATTGTTTCGATAAAGAATTGAGGTGACCGGCTGAAACACATTGGGGTGGCAGAACGAGCGCGTTTTCGCCTCGTGGTCCCCGCACCAGATATTTTGCGAGAAATCCCATGCCAGGTAGCGGGTCACTAAAATATCCAGATAGCCGTCGCGGTCATAATCCACGAACGCGGCGCCGGTGGACCACCCGCTGGCGGCTACACCGGCCTTTTTCGTGACGTCGGTGAAGGTGCCGTCACCGTTGTTGTGGTAGAGCGTGTTGGAATTCCAGCCGGTGACATACAAATCCGGACGGCCGTCGTTGTCGTAATCTCCCACAGCCACGCCCATTCCGTAACAGCAGCCTTGCACGCCCGCTTTTTCCGTTACGTCTGTAAACGTTCCGTCGTGGTTATTGTGGTATAGGCGATTCCAGTAGCGCGGATCGGATTTATTGGGTTGCTCGTCCGTCCGCATGGGATCGCTCAACTGCGCGCCATTCACGAAGAAAATATCCGGCCAGCCGTCGCCGTCGTAGTCAAAAATCGCTACGCCGCCGCCCATAGTTTCCAGTAAATATTTCTGGGAGGTGGCACTGGTCTCCGTGCGAAAGTGCACGCCCGCTCGTTGGGTAACGTCGGAAAATTGTGGAAACCTGTCTTCTGCCGCCGCCGTTGTGGGGATTTGCTTCGTCACCGAAGGCGTTTGGCCGAGCAGTGCAGCGCTCGGGAAGGTAAGAATCAGGCTAAGCACAACAGCTAACAGTCTCATGTTTGGCCTTCGGCGTTCCCCACCCTGGCTGCATTCTTCGCGTCAGAGTTACAGTGAGACGCCGCGCTTCCAGGGAATAAAATCCTCCTGAACTTTCAGTTCTGCTTTGGTGGGAACTTCGCCCGAGGCCACGCGCAGCACTTCCTCCAGTAGAGCTTCGCCCATCTGCTCGACGGTTTTTTCGCCGCGGATAATCCCTCCGGTATCGACATCGATGATGTCGTGCATGCGGCGCGCCAGTTCAGTATTCGTGGAGATTTTCATTACCGGCGCGATTGGATTTCCGGTTGGGGTGCCGAGCCCGGTGGTGAACAAAACGACGTTGGCTCCGGCACCGACTTGCGCGGTGACCGCTTCCACGTCGTTTCCCGGAGTGCAGAGCAGACTTAATCCACTCTTCGTAGCCATTTCCGGATAATCCAGCACATCGGAGACCGGGCTGGAGCCTCCTTTACGCGCTGCGCCGGCCGATTTCATGGCGTCGGTGATTAGTCCATCGCGGATATTTCCCGGCGAAGGATTCATGTCGAATCCCGAGCCGACAGCTTCCGCGCGGGCGGCGTAAGCGCGCATCAAGGAAATAAATTTGTCGGCCGCCGCATCGGAAGTGCAGCGGTCGATTAAATTCTGTTCTACTCCGCAGAGCTCCGGGAATTCGCTCAGGATGCTCTTGCCGCCTAGAGCTGCGAGGAGATCCGAAACGTGGCCTATCGCGGGATTGGCGCTCAGTCCGGAAAAGCCGTCGGAGCCCCCACATTTCAGCCCGATGGTCAGCGCAGAAATTGGCGCCGGTTCGCGTCGTAGCTCGTTGGCGTTCGCTAGCTGCGCGAACGTTTCGCGAATCGCCGCAGTCAACATCTCCGTTTCCACGTTGCTACGCTGCTGGTCGAAGATGAGAAGCGGTTTATCGAAATGCCCGCTACGTTTTTTGATCTCTTCGCGCAGGATCGAAATTTCTGCGTTCTGGCAACCGAGACTCAAGACGGTGGCTCCGGCGACGTTGGGATGGCAGATATACCCGGCCAGCAAGCCGCACAGGGCGCGGGCATCCCCGCGGGTGCCGCCGCAGCCCATTTCGTGGGTCAAAAATTTGACGCCATCCAGATTTGGGAAGAGCCGTGGCCTCTGTCGGACGGAACCTATCTCGGGAATCGGGTACGGCTGGACTTTTTCCGTGCTGCCTTCGCGATATGCTCGGGCCAATTGCGCCACGTACTGACCGTAAGTATCCGGCGCGGTATCGCCCAGTTCTTTAGCGAACGCGCGGCGCAACGCCAAAATGTTATTGTTCTCGCAAAAAACCAGGGGAACTACCAGCCAGTAGTTGCGGGTTCCTACTCCTCCGTCGCTGCGGTGATAGCCGTCGAAGGTGCGACCCTTCCACTTGGCGATGTCCGGAGGCTGCCAGTCACTCGCCGCGTGCCTGGTTTCAAATGCCGCGCCGCGATGGCGGGTGTTGGCCGTGGTCACCGCTCCGCCGCGGGGAATGGCTACCACCGCTTCGCCGACCATGGTTCCGTACATAATCATCTGATGGCCGGGCGCAAAATCTTCCAGTGCGAACTTGTGTTTAGCCGCGACATTCATCGACAGCCTCAGGGTGCGGCCCGCGATGGAAACTTCCTCACCGGCGCACAAATCCGCCAACGCCACTCCCAAGTCATCCTGAGGAGATATTTGCATGGCCTTGCGGTGAAATTGTTTCAGTTCAATCATGCTCTTTCTTGTTGCGTCCTTCGCGGGGCGCTTCATCGCGCCAACATTCATCGTTCATCTTATCGCACCAAACCAACCTGAGTGGTTTGAAGAGCACTGGAGCAACCGGGATTGTTACTTCGCGCGTATCTGGTACAGCACGCTGGCGTGTGGGGGTAGTGTTACGCTGAGTTGGTCCGCGTCACCCAAGTTCTTCTTGGCCCACAGATCGCGAACCGAGACGGTTTTGGCGTTGACTTCCACACTGGACCAGCTCAACTCTACTTTCTTCTGCATATCCCCAATGTTGAAAACGGCAACATATTTTCCCGCGCCTCCCGGAGCATCGGCTGTCCACGCCACGATGTCGCCGTCCTGATACGACTGATGCCCGCCGCTGCTGTTTTGATTGACGGCGAGAACTTCGTCGTTGGTGATCAGCGCCAGCGTGAACGGGTCGTTGCTCGGCAAATCTCCGCCGAACATCAGTGGCGAACGGAAAATCGACCACAGGGTCATCAACGTATATTGTTCGTCGTGCGTGAATCCGGAAGGGCGGTCATCGCCGCGTTCGGCGCGAATGCCAATTCGTCCCAGCGGCAGCATGTCCGCATCGGGCCACGCGCCTTGTTGAACGTAGAGCGCCCAATTGTGCGCAATCTCAAACTGTTTCTTCAGCGCGTCCCAGTTGTCCCAGAAATCCCACGAGATGCGCCACAGTTGCGCCATTGGCCGCAAAAAGTCCGCGTATTCCGTGGTGAACGGCCCCGGCGACAAACTCAGCACCATCGGCCGCCCCGTTTTTCTAATCGCTTCATGCAGCGCCAATATTTCCGACGCCCGCGCCGGCGTGCTCAGGTCGTCCGCTTTAATGTAATCCGCTCCCCACGAGGCGTACAATTCCGCGATCGAATCGTAGTAGGCCTGCGCGCCGCGTTTAGACATGTCCACGCCGTAGGTATCGGCCATGCCTTCCCAGCGGCAAATATTTATCTTGTCCGCCACGTCCGTGGCGTGAAAGGTAGTCCCTTTGATCGGCAGATTCTTCTCCACGGCTTCCCGGGGAATACCGCGCATGATGTGAAACCCGAATTTCAAGCCTTTGCTGTGGACGTAGTCCGCGAGGGCTTTGAAGCCCACGTCGTTCGCGGCGGAAGGAAAACGGTTCGGTGAGGGAACAAAGCGGCCATACTCGTCCATGGTTACCGATCCACCGGGAATGTAGCCGTGTGACTTGGAGTTCGGTTGGTACCACTCGATGTCCACAATCACGTACTGCCAACCGAATTTTGCCAGATGCGTAGCCATATAATCGGCGTTGGCCTTTACTTCGTCTTCGCGAACCGTTGGCCCGTAAGAATCCCAACTGTTCCACCCCATCGGCGGTGTGGGTGCAAATAATGGCGGACTTGCGGATTGCGCTAGGAGCGGTGAAACAGAAGAAACGCCGAGAAGAGCGCCGCAGAGCAGCAAACCGCATTTTGGTAGTCTGTTCACACGCGCCTCGATTTTTGCGGTTAGGCGCGCAAATGGCATCCCTGGCGCCTGGGAGAGTAGCTCACAAAACAGCATATAATTTCGGTAACTGAAACGATTTCCGTCCGAGGCTAGATGATTTTTTCCCTGCTGTCAATTACCAGAGCGTATTTGTCCGACTACTGGTATCTCGAAAAGTCCCAGGCTCTCAAAGGTGCGTCGCCGCTAGGAGAGACGATTTTATGCTAGTCCCACACAGGAGCTCCCCGAAATCTCCGTTCAGCAATAAACAGATGAAGCGATGCTTTTGCGATCCCGTGGCAATTCTTGAACAACAAGCTTGGACTCGGCCTTGCGGCCCGCGGATGGTTGAAAATTCAATATTCCAATGACGTGAGTCCGTTTGTGTGCCACGAAAACCATTCACCGAGTTTTTTCATTCGAGCGCGAGGAGTGCTGAAGAAAGAGCGGATTGGGACGAGCCGTCCGGGCGTTACAGAGGCTGCTAGGAACATCTTTAGAGACTCGCGTGGTCAAATCGTTGACATTTCCCAATAGAGTTTTGCTCCTTGATTCTGAACGAACGGCATTTGTGTATTTCCTCGTCCCGACTCGCTAGCGTTAGAAATATTTGAATTAGGTGAGTTCGTGCCAAGTTCGCAAAATCGTCAAAAGCCGAAGAGTTGGGATCACCAGAATAACGAATCAGCTCCAGTCAAGCGGAATGAAGTTTTCACATTTCATACGAGGGGGTACGTGCGAGGTACACGCGGAGAATGGTCGGTTTATCCTGTTGATTTCAAAAGCGGAAAAGTGGAGGCGCGGGTGGGATTCGAACCCACGAATGGAGGTTTTGCAGACCTCTCCCTTGGGCCACTTGGGTACCGCGCCGAATCTCCAAGTATAGCAACTCTTGGTAACACAGGCATTCTTGCCTGTGCGTTTTCTTAGGCACTTAGGAAAATGCCGCACGGGAGCCGCGTGGACCTCCGGCGGGCGCCAAAACTATTTCTTCTCCGCCACTGCGGTAATCTTAGCCTCCCGCAAAAATCGGGCCGACTCTTCCGGCGGCGTAGGATTTATGTAAAACCCCGTTCCCCACTCAAAACCCGCCACCTTCGTCAATTTTGGAATAATCTCAATATGCCAGTGATAGTGCGGATTAATCTCTTCCCCGATCGGTGAAGTATGAATCATGAAGTTATAAGCAGGGCGGTCTAACACTTCGTCCAGCCGCATCAGCGTATCCTTCAGCATCCGCGCCAGGCTCGAGTACATAGTGCTCTGATTATTTTCGTAAGACGATCCATGCTGTTTCGGCAGCAGCCACATCTCAAACGGAAACCGCGGCGCGTACGGCGCGAGCGTAATAAAATGCTCGTTCTCCCCAATCACCCGTTCCCCGGTATCCCGCTCCTGCCGGATAATATCGCAAAAAATACACCGTTCCTTCTCGTCGTAATAATGCCAACAGCTATCCACCTCTTCACGCACCCGCCGCGGCACGATCGGCAGCGCAATCAACTGCGAGTGCGGATGTTCCACAGTTGCCCCCGCCGCCTCGCCGTGATTCTTGAAAATCAGCACATAGCGAAATCTCTTGTCGTTCTTCAAATCCAGCATGCGGTCGCGATACGCCCACAAAACATCTTCCAGCGCCCGCTCCGGCAACGTCGCCAAAGTCGCCATATGATCCGGCGTCTCGATAATCACTTCGTGCGCGCCCACTCCGTTCATTTTGTCGAACAGTCCTTCGCCTTCGCGGTCCAGCTCCCCTTCGATTCCCAGCGCCGGGAATTTATTAGGGACCACCCGAATCTTCCAGCCGGAAGTATTTGCCGCGTTACCCTCGCGCCCGTAAACCAAAATTTCCGAAGGCGTCTTCCCCTCGCTACCGGCACAGAAGGGACAATTCTTCGGACTTTTCGCCACCACGCTCTCGCGCAAAAAATCGTTCGGCCGCTTTCCGCGTTCTGTGGAAATAATCACCCAGCGCCCGGTGATCGGGTCTTTTCGCAACTCTGGCAAAGCATTCCTCCTGGAAACATTTCGCGGAGACGTCGCGGATAACGCCGCCGCAGAAAATCGATTTAGTTGCAGTCGTAATCGCGGATCTACAGACCCGTTCCTTGGACCTCTTCAACAACAATTACAAATCGCCCAAAGATTGTAACTCTTTCAAGCCAAAGCGAAAGCCGCAGCACAGTCGCCCGGCCTCAACTTCACATCTGCGGACTAAACGCATCCTTATGCAACCGCACCACTGGCGGCCGCCCCGGCTCGTTATCAATCGCCACCACATCAAACCTACAGGGGCACTCCTTGACCCGCCGTTCCTGTAGAAAAAGCTTCGCCGTTCGCGCCACCAATTCCTGCTTCCCTGGCGTCACGCTCAACTCCGGCAAGGCCGTAAACTCCTCGCGCACCGTTCGAGTCCGTACTTCCACAAACGCCAGAGTGCCTCCATCGTAGCCGATCATGTCAATCTCGCCCTTAACCCGCTGCGGCATATAATTCCGCGCCACAAACACATAACCCAGCCGCCGTAAATACCAGTAAGCGTACGTCTCCCCGCGAATCCCGGTTCGCCGCGCGCCTTCCTTCCGCTCCAAGATCTCCGACGCCTCCGCCGCGCCGGGCGAGACCGTCTCGTCACGCAACCCGCGCCGCGCATTCCAGGCCACAACCCCAAATATCATCCGGGAAAATATCGGCATCGCTGGCTTCCTGACGAACTATCCCCAAACGCCGAGAGTATAAACAAAAATCCCGCCCCATCCCAGCCGTTGTAACGGCGGGTCTTCAGACCCGTTCCTTTGACTTGATCAACAAGTCCGCACCCCGCTCCCGGATGCGGGCCGTAAATCATGACAACCAAAAAAATGGAGCGAGATAATCTCTCGCTCCACCAGAAATATTTGAGAATGTAGAAACCCGATACGCCGGTTACAGCTTCCCTTCCGCCTCCCGGAAGCACTCCTCCAACGTCCGAATCGCAAAATCCGCCTGGCTCTGATCAATCAAAAGCGGCGGAGACAACCGCAAAGTATTCTCTCCCGCACCCAGAATCAGCAACCCCTTATGAAACGCCGAATCCACCACGAAATTCCGCAGATCCGCCGCCTTCTCTTTGGTCCGCTGATCGCGAACTAACTCGATCCCGATCATCAATCCACGACCGCGCACATCGCCAACAATCTTGAACTTCTTTGGCCAATCCGCCATGCGCCCGAACATGTAATCGCCCATCTTCGCCGCATTCTCACGATACCCACCCTCGATCAAATCCATGGTGGCCAACGCCGCGGCGATGCAAACAGGATTCCCGCCAAATGTAGTCCCATGCGCTCCCGGTTTCCAGCGCATCACGCTCTCCCGCGCAATAAACGCTCCCAGCGGCATCCCGCTGGCAATTCCCTTCGCGGAACACAAAATATCCGGCTCGATCCCCGCATATTCGTGCGCCCACCATTTGCCGGTCCGTCCCATGCCAGACTGCACTTCATCGCAGATCAGCATGATCCCGTGCTGCCGGCAAATCCGTTGCAGCTCCTGCAGGAAAAACGTCGGCGCCGGAACATATCCGCCTTCGCCCTGAATCGGCTCGATAATAATTCCCGCCACGTCCTCCGGATCAAAAAGCCGCTTAAAGATCTGCCCCTCGAGCTGTTCCAGAATTTCCGCTCCGCAAGTCTCCGCGGTGTGCCCGTGCGCGCAGCGATACGCGTAAGGATAGGGAATGTGCTCAATACCCGAAAGCAGCGCGCCGAAATTCTTCCGTTGCGTAGCCTTCGAAGCCGTCAACGAAAGCGAGCCCATCGACCGGCCGTGAAAGCAGCCGTAGAACGCGATCATCTTGTCGCGCTTTGTCGCGTAGCGCGCCAACTTCATCGCGCCTTCAACTGCTTCGGTCCCCGAATTGCAAAAGAAAACTTTCTTCGCTTCGCTGCCGGGAACCGTCGCCGCCATCCGCTCGGCCAGAATCGGCATGCTCTCGTAATAAAAATCCGTGCCAGACATGTGAATTAGTTCCGCAGCCTGCTTCTGAATCGCCGACACCACGTCCGGGTGGCAATGCCCCGTCGAGCACACCGCAATCCCTGCGGCGAAATCCAAAAACGCATTTCCATCCACATCTTCAACAATCGCGCCAGATCCGCGCTTCGCCACCAAAGGATAATCGCGGGTATAAGAGGGCGACATAATCGCCGCATCCCGCTCTACCACCCGCTTCGCATTCGGCCCAGGCAAAGCGGTAATCAACCGTGGCAACTTCAAACTCGTCTCAGTAGCAGTCGTCATCTCATTCTCCTGAAGTCCGGCGGCTTCTCCGCGAACTCTGTGCTCTCTGTTTCCTCTGCGTTAAATCTTTATCTTTTTGAATCCACTCTAAGTACTAATTAGACTTGGAATACGCCGCCGCTTTAACGGAGTAATCCGCGCCAAAAAATCCAAATCGAAGCAAATCAGAAAATCACGCCAGGAAAAAGGCGTGACAAAAACCAGGAGGGAAACTACTTAATCAACACCGTAAAGGTTCGGACGCAGCTCGGCCGGCGAACAATACGTTGGAAATCGAAGATACTGAAAAGCTCTCATTTGCGTTTCCACCGGACGCCGCCGTCCTTTGAATCTTCGAGGATTATACCACGCTCCGCTAGCTCTTTACGTATACGATCTGACGCCGCGAAGTCCCGTTTCTGCCGAGCCGCCTGCCGCTCCGCCACCAGCGCCTCAATCTCCGCATCGTCCCCGCCGGTCGCAGCAGCGCCATAGCCCAGTGCCGCTAACTTCTCTCCATCGTTATCCCGCAGCACCGCAAACACCCGATCAAAATCATCCAGAAACTTCTGAACGCCACTTACGTCGTCCTGCCGAAACTCGCCTCTATCGATCGCGATATTCACATCCCGCACCAGATCGAACGCCGCCGCCAACCCTCGCGCCGTATTCAAATCGTCAGAAAGCCCCGCATCAAACTCGGCAGCCGCCTGCGTCGTCCGCGCCACCATCTCCTTCGACGAGCCGGCCGGAAACTTCCCCGTAGCCAAACGATCCGCAAAATTCCGCAACCGCTCCACCGACGAAGCCGCCTGCTGCAACCCATCAAACGTAAAATTCAGCTGCTTCCGGTAAGGCACGCTAGCCAAAGCAAAGCGCAAAGCCGACGGCTTATATCCCTTCGCAAACAAATCCCGCAAAGTATAAAAATTCCCGAGCGATTTAGACATCTTCTCGCCCTCTACCAGCAAATGCTCCGCGTGCATCCAGTACCGCGCAAACGTCTTCCCCGTCGCCGCTTCGCTCTGCGCAATCTCATTCTCGTGATGCGGAAAAGAAAGGTCGATTCCCCCGGTATGAATATCCAGAGTCTCGCCCAGATATTTCATAGCCATAGCCGAGCATTCAATGTGCCAGCCCGGCCGACCCGCCCCAATCGACGTCTCCCAAAAATGCTCCCCAGGTTTCGGCGCCTTCCACAGCGCAAAATCACGCGCGCTCTCCTTCTCATACCGGTCGTTGTCAACCCGCGCCCCCGCCAGAATCCCGTCCACATCAATCTTGGACAATTTCCCATAGCCCGGAAATTTCAGAATCCGGTAGTAAATCGAACCCTCCCCCTCATACGTAAATGACTTCTTCTGCAATCTTTCAATCAACTTCACCATATCCTCAATATGGTCAGTAGCCCGAATCCAGTGCTCCGGCGACTCAATACTCAACACCTCGCAATCTGCAAAAAACGCCTGCACAAATTTCTCGGTATATTCCCGAATCCCCACTCCAGCGGCCGCCGCGTTCGCGATAATCCGGTCATCTACATCGGTCAAATTCATTACATGCAACATCTTGAATCCACGCAACTTCAGGAATCGCCGCAAAATATCCTGAAACACAAACGTTCGAAAATTCCCAATATGGGCATAGTCATATACGGTAGGTCCGCACGTATACATGCGCACTTCCCCGGCCTTCAACGGAACAAACACCTCCGTAGCCCCACCCATCGTGTTGTGCAACCGGATCTCAGCCATAAGTTTGAGTCGCCGTCGTTGAGCCCTGCTGTACGGCTACGCCGTTGTACTTGGCCGTTGTACTTGGCCGTTGTAGCGGCGCGTCTTCAGACGCGTTCTTTTGCCGTTCCGCGCCCTTCACCTCAACAGCGCCAAAGTCGCGCAAAACCAAAACGATGATTCTATCCGCAACCCCCCAGAAAACAAACCACACCAATCCCCGCAGTTGCGAAGAACTGGACAATAGTTGCGAGGAGCTCCATAAAGCCCTCCAAAATGAGCAGCTTATGCAGGGCCGCCCTTCAGGACGCCGCAATTTAGACCCTTACGCCTGCAGCGACCCCGCCCTTGCCGTCCCGTTCAAACCAGTACCGCGGTATCGCAAAAAAGACTTGACATCCGTCTTACTATGCCGTACACTGTCCCTCGTAGAGAACCACGTCCGGCCAACTAATTCCACACCACCAGCCAAATCGCAATGCCATCGCCCGTAGGGGCATGCCGTGCCCGCCGTTCCGTCATCTAAATCGTGAGCAACGAAGGATAACCAAATATCAAACAAAGACGAGCCATAACCCGCCTAGAATGAACACTTGCAAAACCGTATCAAAACAAAGCACTTCAACTCCTGTAAAATGAACACTTACAAAAAACACCCAGGGGGGTATCCCACCGATCTCCGTCCTGTTTTGCCGTAACCCTTGCCCCGAACGTTGACGCCGAACTTCAACCCTCTTAAAGTTGCTGCCGAAACGCTAGGAGTCCCAACCAACATGAACTGCGATCAGCCGTCACCAGCTTCCCCAGCGCGAAGCCCGCAACACCTGTCCGTCGCCGCCACCAGTAGCACAGGCATTCCTGCCTGTGCACGGTTGCAACCACATCGCAAAATGAAACCGAAGACCGCGCTTGTAGCCGCTCTACTCGTCGCAATCACCGTCTGCGTAATCTCCACGCGAGCCCAAGACCCCTCTACCCCCTCCCAACCCAAGCCCCTAAGCCCCGAAGCCTCGCTAAACCTGAAATTCCTCTCCGACCTCCAGCTCTCCCCCGACGGCACCCGCTTAGCCTTCGTAGTCACCGAGCCGCCCACCGACGACGGCCGCGCCACCCACATCTGGCTCTACGACCAACGCACCAACGCCACCCGCCAATTCACCTACTCCAAGAAATCCGAAAAGTGGCCGCGTTGGTCCCCGGATGGCAAGCAACTGGCTTTCCTCTCCAATCGCGCCAGCGTCTCCGGCTCAGGAAGCCCCGCCGAAGATCAACACGAAGACCAACAACAGATCTACGCGATGCGCGCCGATGGTGGCGAACCTGTAGCCTTGACCAAAGGCAAGCGCTCAATAAGCGCCTTCGCTTGGTCCCCAGACGGCAAACAGATCGCCTTCCTCGCTCCCGACGCCAAAACCGAAGCCGAAGAAAAGAAAGAAAAAGATAAAGACGACGCGCACGTAACCGACAAGGAAGACAAACACGCGCGACTCTGGCTCCTAAACGTAGCAACCCAAGAAACCAAAGCCATCACCGATGCGAAGTGGGAAGTCAGCGAAATCGCCTGGCAACCCACTGGCGACAGCGTGGTCGCCGTGGCCACCGATCACCCCGAGTCCGATCAGAACACCAATCGCATCTTTGCGATCAAAATTGCCGATGGCGCAATGACTCTACTCGCCGCGCCCCGCGGACCATTTGGCTCCCTGAAGATCTCCCAGCAAGGCGGAGTCGCGAGTTTTGTTGGCGCGCGCGAAGATGGTCCCGATCCGCACGATCTGATGCTGCTGGACATCTCTCACGGCGGAGCCACCGCGCCGAAGAATGTCACCGGCATCACGCTGGACCGCCAAATCTTCGACTATCAATGGTCGAAATCTGGCGGAATAACGCTCATCGCGGCAGACGGCTTCCGTACCAGGTTTCACAACTTTGACGCGCAAGGCGGGATACAAGATCCAGCGAACGATTCTCTCTCCGTAAATCCCGCGGCCTTCGCCCTAACCGAAGGCGGCATGCTCTTCGTCGGCCAATCCGCCACGCAACCGCAAGAACTTTATTCCTGGGACGAAAAATCCGCGCCCGTACAACTCACCCATCTGAACGACGCGTGGAAACAATTCGCCCTGATCAAGCCGGAGTTTTACAAATACAAATCTTTTGACGGAGTAGAAATAGAAGCCGAATTGCTAAAGCCTGCAGGCTACGACGGCAAATCGCCGCTCCCGCTCATCACCCTGATTCACGGCGGACCCACCGGCGCCTGGGAAGACACCATCGAAACCTGGGGACAACTCCTCGCCGCGCGCGGCTACGCCGTTTTCTACCCCAACATTCGGGGCTCCATCGGCTACGGACAGAAATTTATCGAAATGAATCGCGGCGATTGGGGCGGCGGAGATTTCAAAGACGTAATGACCGGTATCGACGATCTGGTCGCCAAAGGAATCGCCGATCCCAAAAAACTCGGCATCGGCGGATGGTCCTACGGCGGCTACATGTCCGAATGGGCCATCACCCAAACCACCCGTTTCAAAGCCGCGGTGAGCGGCGCCGGCCTCTCCAATCTAATCTCCGAATACGGCACCGAAGAAGGCCCCAGCTACGACGAATGGTTCTACGGCTTGCCGTACGAAAAACCCCAAGGATTTCTAAACAGTTCGCCGTTCCTGTATCTGAAAAATGCTAAAACACCCATGCTGATTCTGCAGGGCGACGCCGACACTACCGATCCCCCAGGGCAAAGCCAGGAACTCTACCGCGGCCTGAAACGCTACGGCGTGGAGACGGAGCTGGTGATGTACCCGCGCGAACCGCACGGCTTCCACGAAGCCAAGCATCTACTGGATCGCGTGAATCGCATCCTGAACTGGTTCGACGCCCATCTGAAACCGCCGCCGGTAACCGCAGAAACAAAATAACGTTGTAGGGGCACGGCATGCCGTGCCCGCTCTGCCCGCGCGCCCCATACAAAACGGTCATCCCGAGCGCAGCGAGGGATCTGCTTTCTTTGGCCTCGCTAAAGCCCATCCGTCGAATTGCTGGCAAATTATCTCGACTCGAAAGCCAGATCGGCGGTCATCCCGCGGAATTAACGCCGCTGAGAAATCCGCCGAGATGTCCAGTAAGCGCGACAATCGCCACCGCGATGACCTCGATCGGAATACGGTAAGTCGGCAGCAGATATTGTGGTCTATTAAGCGAACGAAAATGCAGCCAGCCAATAAACCACATCAGCACGCTGGAAATCAGCGCCAGCACCAGATGCATCAGCAAAATTCCTTTGAGCCGCTGACCTTCGAGCGCCCACTGCCAGGCGATCAGCCCAGTAGCAATCGCCGGAATCGTAGAGAACGCCGCCACGATCAGGTTGTAACCAGCCACCACCGCCAGAGTCTGGCGCTTGGTCCATTGCGCGGCCACATCGAAGGCCACGCCAGTCAAAAATAGCGCGATGGGAAAATGGATCAGCACCACATGTTGCGCATGCTTGGCAAACAACGCGTTTCGCGGGTCGAATGGATTAATCGTGGCCAGCATTTCACTGCACGATCACTTTCCCGGTCATCTTCGGATGTATCGAGCAGAAATATTCGTAGCTGCCGGCTTTGGCGAAGGTGAAGGAAAACTTTTCGTCGGTATCCAGCACCTTGGACTTGAAAACACCGTTGGTGCTGACCACGGTGTGCGGAATATCATCGCGGTTGGTCCAGGTAACCGTCGTTCCAACGGGAATCGTCAGCGCTTCCGGACCAAATTTGAAGTTATCGATCTTCACTTCCGCGGTTGCAGGAACAGCCTGCGCCGCGGAAAGCAACGCAGCACGCGATACCAGCAAAGAACCGCCGCCAAACGTCGAAATCACCAGAGCCGCAAAAACCACACACACCCGTATCCTCATCATCGTTCTCCTTAGATTTATTTCAGAAATTAGTGCCAGTGCGCGAAATTAAGCGCAAAAAGCATGCAAATGTTTACGTGAATCAAGCCAGGGATTCGTCGACCACTGCGATCGCGTGCTTGCCCTGCACGGAATTTACTTCGGTAATCCCGAGCAGCCCACGCAGCTGATCGGCGGGAACTTTCATCGGCCCCGGCGCGTCAGCTTTCCCCGGCTGGGGCTGCGGAAACGCCGTGGAGCACGCGGTGTGAAACGTCACGTTACCTTCCACTTTTTGCATGGTCTGGTGAATGTGCCCGTTCAAAACGGTGACCGAGCCAAATTTCTTCAGCAGCGCCAGAGCTTGCGCGCTGTCTTCCGTGCCCCAGCCCCACTCGGGATACACCGTCCAGAGAGGAATGTGCGCAAACACCACCACCGGGGTGCTGGACTTGAGCGACTTTACATCTTTTTCCATCCAGGCAATTTGTTCGGCACCGAGGGAACCCAGTCCGCCGGCCTTCAGATTCATCACGTTGACCAAGCCGATGAAGTGGACGCCTTTTTTCTCAAAGCTGTACCAGCCGCCGCCCTGGCTCTCTTTCCCGTAGCGCTCGAGATACGACTTTCCGTCATCGTTCAACACATCGTGTTCGCCGGGAACGAAGAACACATCCTTCGCGCTGGCGCTCTTCAGAATCTGATCGACGGTATCGAATTCTTCGGGCTTGGAGAGATGGCTGATGTCTCCGGTGTGCAACATAAATTCGGGCGAAACTTTCAGGCCGTTAATCTTGTCGACTGCCGCGCGCAGAGTGCCGGTGACGTCCGGATTGGCCGGCTTGTTGAAGCCCATGTGGCTGTCGCTGATCTGCACAAAGCTCAACTCGCCGGCGGATGCCGCCGCGCCGTAGGCGTCCGAGGTCCCCAGCGCGTAAGACTTCAACACCCCTCCCTGCATTACGCAGAGCGCGCCAGTGCCGGCCCAGGCCATGCACTTGAGGAAGCCCCGACGGTCGATGCCGTCCTGGTCGGACCCAACACGGTGGTCGTGGCCAGCGTGGTGGTCGTGCTGCGGAAAAGGCCGCAGGGCTGCGCCCTGCGCTACAGGTTGGTCGACGTGGGTTGTTTCGCGCTGAAAGCTGGAATCTTTCTTCGTGTTCATGGTGGCTCCTTCGAGATCGCGTTCCAATATTCGCGTTTCACCCTGCAAGACTCCGGAGGCGCGGTTTTTATTCCCGGCTGCCGAGGAATAGGCTAAAAAACTAATTTTCGGGTTTTTCGGGGCAATCGGGAATAAAGTTAGCCCTGCGGCAGTCTCCCTCAGTACCAACCGCCGGTGTGGCTGCAGGTGAGCTACAGGCGACTGATACAGCAGGACTTTCTCCAGTAGGACGTCGTGCAGCAGGACTTTGTTCTGTAGGGCTTGGCCGCGAAGGGATGGCAGCGGTATGGATTTGGACGAGCGGGCACGGTTTGAGCAGATCGTGCTCCCGCATCTCGACGCGGCGTTCAACCTGGCGCGCTGGATGCTGCGCAGCCGGGCGGATGCCGAAGACGTGGCCCAGGAGGCGCTGCTGCGCGCGTACCGCTTTTTCGGCGGCTTCCACGGGGGAGATGCCCGGGCGTGGCTGCTGCAGATTGTGCGCAACACCTGCTACACCTGGCTGCAAAAGAATCGTCCGGCGGAAACGATGGCGGAATTTGACGAAACACAACATTCGATGGGGAGTGCGATAGGAAGCACGATGGGTACCGCGTCGGACACGGCCGCAGGAATGGGGACTCTTGGCAGTGCGCAACTTGGCGGGTCGCCCGAGGCGCAAGCTATCGCCAGCGAAGATCGCGAACGCTTGACGCGCGCGCTCGAACAGTTGCCGGCGAACTTTCGCGAAGTTCTGGTGTTGCGGGAACTGGAAGGCTGCTCTTACAAAGAAATTGCGGCGATTACCTCTGCGCCGATTGGTACGGTGATGTCCGCGCTTTCCCGCGCGCGCAAACAGTTGCAAGTCGCGCTGACTGCGCCGGCCGAGAATGTCCGTAAGGAGGTAGCCCGTGGACTGTGAACTCCGCTCGAAATCGCTGCACGGCTATCTGGATGGCGAGCTGGACGCCGTGCGCGCCGCGGAATTCGAGCGGCACCTGGAAACCTGTCCGGAGTGTTTGGCGGAACTGGAATCCCAGGAATCTTTGCGGGCCACGATGCAGCAAGCCCAGCTGCGCGAAAGGGCCACACCGGCGCTGCGTAGAAAAGTGTTACAGAGCTTGCCAAAACCAGCGTCTTCGCCGTTTCGCTTTGCGAATATTTTCGCCTGGCAGTGGCTGCCAGTCGCCGCGATGCTGCTGCTGTTGTTGGGTGGCTCGGCATGGTGGATGTTGGGTGGTCGTGCTGGCAACGGCCAGCCGGATCTTACCGCCGAGGTGATCGACGCGCATTTGCGGTCACTGCAGCCGGGGCACTTGGTGGATGTGCAGTCCACCGATCAGCACACGGTAAAGCCGTGGTTCAACGGTAAGGTGGATTTCGCGGTGCCGGTGCGGGATTTTGTCGACGAAGGATTTCCGTTGCAGGGCGGGCGGCTGGACGTGATTCACGGCCGCACAGTCGCCACGCTGATCTACGGCCGCCGCAAGCACGAAGTGAACGTCTTCGTTTGGCCAGAAACGTCCGCGCCGGATGAAGCCGCGCGCGCCAGTTCCACCCGCGGCTATCAGACCATTTCCTGGCGCAAGGGTGGGATGGAGTTTTGGGCCGTCTCTGACCTAGCGATGCCAGATTTGGAGAATTTGCAGAAGCTGATAGCGCAATAAGTGTCACGTGCGCTCGGCGACTAAGACCAGGTACGGAAGAAGCCGCAGGGCTCGACACCAGACGCCCTGCGCTACAGTATTGTCCTAACGCGCACTCCTCGCATCGCTCGATGAAAAGCAGATCCCTCGCTCCGCTCGGGATGACCGGTTTGCAGTGAGGCGGCTTGTGCGCTCGCTGTCATTTTGTAGCGGGTTACGCCGTACGGTCGGGTGGGTCTTGTGGCCGAGATCGGAACCTGCGGTCGCCGAAACCTAGGCTTGTGGCGTTGAAAAAAACGCCACAATTCCTAGCGTAGGGCTTTACAGCGCGATTCATGGCATGCTAGCCTTCTCTTCCGTACCGCCATCGTTGCGCCAGGCGGCTAGGGCCTCTCATAGAGAACCTGCCAAACGTTCGTGTCCACGTGTGTATCGTTGCGTGCAAAAGCGCGCGTGAGACCGGCAATCGCTCCGCGATTGCATTGTTGCTTCACCATCTTCCCTCTCGGGGAATACTAAGTCGTCTCTTCTCGTGCACTTACGGCGGGTCACAGCGCCGTGTGCGTGAGCGGAGACAAAAGAGGACACCTTGCTGAAGCTGCGAAAAGTGGAAATTGTAGGCTTTAAGTCGTTCTTTGACCGCACTACCGTGACCTTCAGCGGCTCGGGGACCACCTGCATCGTCGGCCCCAACGGGTGCGGCAAGTCCAACGTGGTCGACGCGATCTCCTGGGTACTCGGAGAACAGAGCAGCAAATCGCTGCGCGCGGGGCGCATGGCGGACTGCATTTTCAACGGCACGCTGAAACGGCCGCCCCTCGGTCTGGCGGAAGTTACCATCACGATGGAAGACCCGGAACTCGCGGAAGCGGCACGGTTTGTTCTGGAGAGCGCGGAGATTTCGGAAGCGCCAGCGCGCAGCTATGGCTGGCGAGATGGCAAACGGGGAAGGTGCATCAGCAATTGAAGTGAGCAGCGAAGTGATTTCGCTCGATCCGGCGGACCCGATTGTGGATTCCGCAGAAACTGCACCGGCGATAGACGGCGCGGCTCCGCCAGAAGCGGAGACGGCGAACGAGCCGGAATTTATCTTATAAGGGTAAACGCCGGAAGCGCGGCTCGGACAAATTGGTCGTAGCCACCAAGCCCGGCGAAGTAGTGGTCTGCCGGCGGCTGTATCGCTCCGGCCAGAGCGAATATTTGATCAACGGGCGCACGGCTCGTCTGCGCGATATTCAGGACATGTTTATGGGCGTCGGCCTAGGTCCGGATTCGTACGCGATCATCGAGCAGGGGCGCATCGGGCAGATCCTCTCGACCAAACCGATGGAACGCCGCGCGATCATCGAAGAGGCTGCGGGCGTAACCAAATTCAAGAGCAAGAAGCGGCTGGCGGAAGCCAAGCTGGAATCCTCGAAACTAAATCTTTCCCGCGTGAACGATATCGTGGTGGAAGTGGAAAAGCAGTTGGGTTCGCTGAAACGGCAGGCCGCCAAGGCGCGGCGTTATTCGGAAGTGCGCGACCAGATGCGGGCCATCGTGCGGCAGATGCTGGCGGGCAAGGCTCGCGAGCTGGATGCGGAAGCGGAGCGGATTGCTAAGTCGCTGGAAGAGTTAACCGCTTCGGAAACGGAGCAAGCGGCGGGAATTCTTGCGCAAGAGAGCGAGCACGACCGCGTCAATCAACGGATTTACGAATTGGATGCGGAGCTGAAGCAGAATCAGAACGTTTTGAATTTGACCACGCTGGAAGCAGACCGCTGCGAGAACCGCGTTGCTTTCAATGAACAGCGCGCCAATGAGCTGGCTGGCCGCCGCGGACAAGTTTCCTCCGAAATGACCCAAGCCATCGCGCAAGCTTCCGAGTGCGCGGCGCGCAGCGCGGCGCAACTTGAAGCGGTGGCCGCGGTCCGCGAGGAATCGGCGACGCTCACCTTGCGGGTGGATGAACTAACCGCGCGTTCCCAATCGCGGAGCGCGCAAATCGCAGAATCGGAGCTGCGGATAGACACGCTGCGGCGAACTGCGTCGGAGGCCGGCGAGAGTTTGTTGCGCTTGCACGGCGAGCAGAAGCAAGCCGAAGAAGCACTGGTCCATCAGGCCGCGGCTTTGCAGAAGCTGGAATCGGCCGAGCACGAGATGCTCGAATCTGAGCATTCGCATCCGCGACGACGCGGACAGCGCGGCGCACGATTTCGAAACCGCCAACGCGCAACTCACCGGGCTCAAAGAAAATGCGGCAGCGCTGCAAGCCAAGTTGACAGCCAGCAAGAGCGAACGCGACAGCACCACCAAGCTGGCGGATGTGGTGCGCGATTCCCTTTCGGACGTTCGCGCGCGGCATGCGTCATTGACCAATATTCTGAATGACCGCTCGTACACCGCGGACGCAGTGCAGAAACTTTTCGCGGCCAACGAACGCGGCAGCGGCGAAGATTTTCACGCGGTGGGCGTGCTGGCGGATTACGCGGAAGTGGAAGAAAAGCACGAAGCGGCGCTGGAACAATTTTTGCGGGAAGAGCTGGAGTTTGTGGTGGTCGAGACTTACGACCATGCGCGCGCCGGAGTATCGATGCTGCGCGAAGAAGTTGGCGGGCGAGCAACCTTCTTCGTGGATTCCCTGAAGAGTCTGCGGCTGGCGGAATACGAACCGATCGTGCATTTCCGCGCGGAAGACGGAGTAATTTCCCGGCTGGACAAGATCGTGGAGTTCCGCGAACCGCTGGGAGCCGCCGCCAAACAATTTTTGCCGCGATTGCGGTCGGCGTATCTGACGGAAAGCGCGGAGTCCGCGGAGAAATTGGCGCGCGAGAATGCGCAGTACGCGTTCGTGACGCCGGATGGCACCTGTTACCAGGGGCGGATGGTTACCGGAGGGCGGCCGGATGAATCCGGGCCGCTGGGGATGAAGCGCGAGCTGCGCGCGCTGGACGCCGAATTGATGCAGCTCGAGCACGAGATGGCGGAGAAAACCGCGGCGCTGCAAATGATCGGCGGGCAGATCACGGAGACCGAGAAGGCGCTCGAAGAGGTACACGGCGAACAGCGCGAGGTCGAACGCCAGACGATTTCCGCGAAGATGCGGCATGAGCAGATGCAGAGTTCGCTGGCGCGGCTGGGCTTGGAACTGACGGTGTGCCAGAGCGATCTGTCGCGCATCCGGCAGGACGTGGAGAGTGCGCGGCAACGTGCGGCGCGCGCGGAAAACCAACACATCACGGCTGCAGCAACCCGCGCGGAAGCGGAAGCCGAAACCGCGCGGCTGGCGGAGGGATTGGTGGCGCTGCGCGGCTCGGTGCAAACCGAGCAGGACGAACTGGCGGCGGGGCGCGCGGAGTTGGCAGCCATGCAGGAACGGCTTTCAGCCGCGGAGTCGCACTCGGCGCGACTGGAACAAGAGCGCAGCGAACTGGAGCGCCGGGAAACCGCGTTGCGGGCGCAGGAACTTTCCATTAGCGATGAAACTGCGGCGCTGACCAAACAGAACGAAGAGTTGCAATTGCAGCTCGAAGGCCTGCGCGGAGAAAAACTACGGCTGGAGATTCGCCAGCGCGACCTGGAAACGGAATGGGATGCGGCGCGCACCAGCGTGGCGCGCATGGACGATCATTTGCGGATGGCGCGGCAGACGCTACAAGAAGTCCGTGAGCTGCGCAGCCACTCGGAAATCGCGAAGGCGAAGAACGATTCGGACCGCGAGCACTTGCGCGAAACGTGCATGACCGAAGTGAATGCGCAGCCGGAGGATTTAATCGCCACGGAGTCGGCGTTCATGTCCGGCGACGAACTGGCGGTCGCGGAAGCCAACTATCGCGAGATGAAGCAGCGGGTAGAAGCCATGGGTGCAGTGAATATGATGGCGCTCGAAGAGTTCAATGAGTGCGAAACGCGCTTTACGTTCATGACTCGCGAGCGCGATGATTTGATTCAATCGATCACCGACACGCAGCAGGCCATCGCCGAGCTCGATCTGATTTCTAAAGATAAATTCGAGCAGGCCTTTAACGCGATCAATAGCAATTTCTCCACCGCGTTTCATACGATTTTCGGCGGTGGCATGGCGGAGATGCGCTTGACGGAGCCAGACAGCTCCGGAGACGCGGGCATCGACGTTGTGGCTTCGCCTCCGGGCAAGCGGCTGCAAAACGTGTTGCTGCTGAGCGGTGGAGAAAAAGCCATGACCGCGCTGGCGCTGCTGATTGCAATTTTCCGTTACCAGCCGAGCCCCTTCTGTATTTTGGACGAAGTGGACGCGCCGCTGGATGAAGCCAACGTGGGACGCTTCACGCGATTGATCACCGAGATGAGCAGCCAGACGCAATTCATCGTGGTGACCCACAACCGCAAGACCATGGAGATCGGCAACGTGCTCTACGGCGTAACGATGCAGGAGCCGGGCGTCTCGAAGCTGGTCAGCGTGCGCTGGGAAGGCGAAGCGGATTCCGGGCCGCGGCAGAGCCGAGCTGCGTCGGCAGCGTAGACGCGGTAAATTTTCAATTAGAATTTTCCTTAAATAATTTCTTCCACCGATTTCCACCGCTGCGCGGTTGGACTTCGCGTTCCTGTGCGTTAAAATGCTGCATTCATTGCAAGAGCGGTTCAGGGGAACGTAATTCGTGGCAGTCGGTCCTTCCATACGTACGATTCGTGAAACGAATTTCGCGGGCATCGCGCCAATTGCGCGGGGCAAAGTCCGCGACATTTATGATTTGGGCGACGAGTTGTTGATTGTGGCCACGGATCGCCTGTCCGCATTCGACGTGGTGATGCCCACGCCGATTCCAGACAAAGGGCGGGTGCTCACGCAGCTCTCGCTTTTCTGGTTTTCCCTGCTGCATAACATAGTTCCCAATCACGTTCTTAGTTCGACCGCGTTTCCTGCGCCATTCGACGCGTTCGCTGCGGATCTCGCCGGCCGCTCCATGGTGGTACGTAAGACGCAGCCGCTGCCCATCGAGTGCGTGGTGCGCGGCTACATCTCCGGCTCAGGCTGGAAGGATTACAAAGCCACGGGGAAAATCTGCGGCATCCCGCTGCCGGTAGGGTTGCGGGAGTCGGATCGCCTGCCGGAGCCGATCTTTACTCCAGCGTCGAAGGCCACTTCGGGACACGACGAAAATATTTCCTTCGAGCAGGCCAGTGCGTTGGTGGGCCAACAGCTGGCCGAGCGGGTGCGCAACGTAAGCCTGGAAATCTACCGGCAGGCTGCGGCTTACGCGGAGCCGCGAGGAGTTATTTTGGCAGACACGAAATTTGAGTTTGGCATGCTGCGTGACGAATTAATCTGGATTGACGAAGCGCTCACGCCGGATTCCTCGCGCTTCTGGCCCGCGGCGCTGTACAAACCGGGCGGCGCACAACCCTCTTTCGACAAACAGTTTGTTCGCGATTATCTGGAGAGCATTCACTGGCCCAAGACCCCGCCTGGGCCGGAGTTACCTGCGGACGTGGTGGCCGCAACGCGTAACAAGTACCGCGAGGCATATCGGATCCTCGCGGGGCACGAACTGGACTAACCCGGTCCCCTCAATCAACGAGAAGCATTGCGGAGCGTGGCAACGTGAAGGATCAGCTGGAAGGCTTGGTAGTGAGAATGGTCGAAGACGGAATTCTCTTCGACGAAGCGGTAGGCGAATTCGAGAAACGCTTCATCAAGGAAGTTCTGGACGGCGCGAAAGGCAATCAATCGCGGGCCGCCGAACAGCTGGGCATGCACCGCAACACGCTAAGCCGCAAAATTGAGGAGTACAAGCTGGATCACAACGGACACCGGCGCAAGCGTTCGCGCTGAACGCAAGCGCTACAAGCTTCAGCCACACAACCCAACAAATAAAAAAACGGCTCCCCGATAAATCAGGGAGCCGTTCTAGTTAGAGAGTTACCGGAAATCAGCTGGGCTTCTTAGCCACCGGTTTCTTGGCGACAGGCTTTTTGCCCTTTTCCTTGGGAATGTCTTCCTCGTTCACCTTGGCCTTGTCCCAATGCAGCATGAAGGCGGGATCGGGATCGTAAGACGTCAGCGTGGCAGTGAAACGTACGGAGTTATCCTTCTCCAAACGGGCGGCGTCCGGCTGGCCCACAATCTTCACGTCCATATTCGGCGTGGTGGCAGCATCGAACTCGGCTTCGCTGGTGACGAAAGCAACTTTGATTTCCGTGGTGTCCGTAGCCGGGATGACCTCAATAATTTTCCCAGGAACGTCGGGAAACTCCAGTCCACAAGATGCGAGCCAGGTGAGTTTGCCCTTGTCGCCGCCGGCTTTCAGATCGGTAATCACCGAGGCGATGGTCATATCTTTTTGGGCCGCAGCCAAATCTGCGGCGCTGGGCAACTTGTAGCTGTCGGGGCGAGTCGGCGAGCTGGCCGCGAGCTGCAGCAATTCGTTCAACTCGGCATCCGTCAACGTGTCGCATGCAGCCTGCTGGTAGTTCAAGAGCAGTTTGCGAAGATAAGTCTTCAGCGAAGTGGATTGCTGGGCGGTAGCGGATTTCGAGCTGGCCCCGCGCGCGACGTCCCAGAATCCGTCCAGGGTCAGCGGCGGCGTGCTGGCTAATTCCGCTTTACCGAGGCTGTACTCCACGATGGGATCGTCGGGCTTCAACGTCAGGTCCGTTTTGTAGTAGGTGATGGCGTCGGGATAATCCTTTTGAATCATCGCGGCTTGCGCGGCGATGCCGTTAAGGAAAAGGTTGAGCTGAATCTTCTGCGCAGCAAAAGCCTCGTCCGTGACGCCGTCGGGTTTTTTGACGTCGTTCAGAACTTTCATGGCGTTGACTGCGGCGGCTTGCGCAGACTTAGCCATCACCGCATCTTTCGCGACGGCAGCGGCAGTTGTGGGATCTACCAGCATGGCGTTGTAGGCCTGTAGATGGGCGTTGAGCGCCCCGTATTTGGTGGTCGCGTCAATAATGGCGTCGCCCAGCGCTACGGTCTTGTCCGCATACTCGATGGTGCGGGGATAATTCTTCTGGGCAAAGTAATTCTGGTAGTAGAACGGATAAATATATTTGAGCAGGGTCGAATTAGGATATTTGGCGACGAAATCGTCCAGCTCCTTGATTTGCGTGGCGGGATCTTTTTCCGCGGCGGCGGCCTGTTCGGCATTATATTCCGCCATGGTGTACTGCTGTTTGCTGGCGCCGGCGTTATTGTCCTGCGCCGCGGGCGCCTGGGCACCCAGCGGCAAAGAACCTGCAAGGCTCAGGCTGAGCGCCGCGATAATCGCAAGGCCGCCGATTTTTCCGATTGCTTTCATTCCCACTCTCCTAGAACGATTAACGATTACTGGAAAATTGCTTTTCCCGGGGGAACTGCTCCGGGAACACGATGCATTCAGGAAACCTTGGAAGTATAGGGAATGCCGCGGGGACTTCGCAAGCTGTACGAGTACAGGGAGATGGGTATTTCCGAATCAAAATTCCCCGAACTCGTAGAGATGGTCACGCCGCCCTCGCCCAACGCATCCAAACTGTGATGGAAACCGCTAGTGATACGATGAGTGTCGCATAAAAGCAGTGGCCCGCACGAGGAAGAATTCTCATGACGCAAATAAGCAAAACCAATGGTGGCGCGGCTAACATTTCGGCACGGGGCGAGTCGTCTAGCCTGGCGATACACGGCCCGTTGAACAGCGCGGGTGCGTTGGTGACGGGCGGCAGCCGAGGCATCGGGCGAGCCATTGCGCTGCGGCTTGCGAGGCTCGGTGCGAATGTGGCGATCTGCGGGCGCACACAAGCTGCACTCGACGAAACGCTGGTAACACTTCGCGGTCTCGGCGTGAAAGCATACGCGCATGTCGCCGACGTCACGGACTCCGGGCAAGTTGCAGAGCTCATCGCGGCCACCGAAAAGGCGATCGGTCCCATTTCGATACTGGTGAACAACGCTGGCATCGGAGTGTTTGGCCCGGTACAAGAGCAGTCCGAGGCCAACTGGGACAATGTATTAGACACCAATCTTAAGAGCGTGTTCCTGGTTTCAGGGGCGGTTGTTCCCGGAATGATTCAGCGCGGGGCGGGAGACATTATCAATATCAGTTCCCTGGCGGGACTAAATGCTTTCGCCGGCGGAGCGCTGTATTGCGCGTCCAAGTGGGGGCTGCAGGGTTTGACTGCGTGCATGGTGGAAGACTTGCGAGCGCATGGGATACGTGTGAGCTCCGTTTGCCCCGGAAGCGTGGCCACGGACTTTTCCGGGAAAAGCGCGGAGAAGAAACCAAATGCGCTGCATCCGGAAGATGTGGCGCACGCGGTAGAAACCATCGTCACGCAGGCCCCTAACAGTTTTATCAGCCAGCTGCAGATCCGGCCGCTGCGAAAAGCCTAAGCGCAGCAGCCGCGATTTACGGGAGGGCGCGAGGCCCTCTCGGAACAGGCACGGTCCGGCGGCTGGAATTTTCCTCTTGACAATAATCGTTATAACGACTAAGTTTCAGAAGTGAGCGCCATTTGATGAAACCCCGCCGTCAGGATTCCTGCTCCACCGTGCCGCTGGAAGACCACGTTTTCGTGGCGCTGGTAAAAGCCGCGGATACGCTGTCGTTGCAGGCCGAACAACTCTTCAAACCTGCCGGGCTTTCCGCCACGCAGTACAACGTACTGCGCATTTTGCGCGGCGCCGAACCGCAAGGTTTGGCCTGCCGGGCCATCGGCGACCGCATGATCTCGCACGATCCCGACATTACCCGGCTGCTGGACCGCATGGAGAAGCGCCACTTGATTACGCGGGAACGCCAGACCGATGATCGCCGCGTGGTAAAGGCTCGGATTACCGCCGCCGGCCTCGCCGCGTTGAAGGCGCTTGACGGGCCGGTCCACGAAATGCACAAACGGCAATTCCAGCAGTTCTCCGCGGCCAAGCTGAAAGCACTCTCCAGTTTACTGGGCGATTTACAATCCGGAATTGCGTAAATCGCAAAGATAAGGTTTTCGGGTCAGGTAGATGAAGACGATTCGGCATGGATGTGAGTAGCGAAAAATTTTGGGCAATAAAACTGAACTGCAAAATCAAGGAGAACCAACGATGGGGAGAATACTTACTCGAGCGTCTTGGATCACCGCACTTGCTTTAGTCCTTTCGGGAACCGCCATGGCGGGTACGACAGCGTGGAAGATTGACCCAGCACACACTGCCGCGCAGTTCGCCGTGAAGCATTTAATGATTTCGACGGTCCGCGGCACATTCAAAGGCGTCAACGGAACGGTCACCTGGGACGACTCCGATGTCAGCAAGTCCAGCGTCAACGTCACTATCGACGCCACGACTGTGGACACCGGCGAACCCGCTCGCGACAAGGATCTGAAAAGCGAAAAGTTTTTTGAAGTCGCGAAATATCCGACGATCACCTTCGTCTCCACCAAGGTCGAGCAGACTGGTGTCGGCAAACTTAAGGTCACCGGCGATCTCACCATCCATGGCGTGACCAAGCAGGTCGTTCTGGATGTGGATGGGCCTTCCGCTTCCGTCAAAGATCCCTGGGGCAATATGCGTTCGGCGATCAGCGCTACCACCAAGGTCAACCGCCAGGATTTCGGCGTCAAGTGGAATGCCAACATCGACGGCGGCGGCGTGGTTGTTAGCGATGATGTCAACATCACCATCGATCTGGAAATGGTCAAGCAGAAGTAAGCACTCCCCGTTAGAACCGCTGGTGACGCGAAGTTTGTTGCGTGTCACCAGCCGACGCGTGAAGAGTTCGCGGAGCTAGCCGGCACACGGCGAGGCTCCAGAACCATTCATTTGTATCCACGACCTCTTCGAATTCATCTTTACAGCAACAAGGGGACCAGCCGCGAAAGGACTGAGCGACATGCAAAAGCCAGCACAGACCGACTATCCGATTGACGATCTCATCAGTAACCGCTGGAGTCCCCGGGCATTTGACGCCAAGCCCGTTCCCGCAGAAGCCCTGCGGAGCCTGTTTGAGGCGGCCCGCTGGGCGCCCTCCAGCAGCAACGAGCAGCCCTGGGCCTACATTGTGGCAACCAAAGATAATGCAGCCGAGTTCGAGCAGATGGTCAGCGTGCTCGTGGAGTTCAACGCCAACTGGGCGAAGCACGCACCTGTGCTGGGGCTGGCGGTTTCCCGGCGAGCCTTCGCCAAGAACAATTCTCCAAATCGCAATGCGCATTACGACACTGGCGCCGCCACCGCGCTTCTGAGCATCGAGGCCACCGCCCGCGGCCTTTTTGTCCACCAGATGGGCGGGTTCGATGCCGACCAGGCACGCATGGTCTTCAATATTCCTGAAGGCTGGGACGCCATCGCGGCGTTCGCGCTCGGTTATCCCGGCGATCCTGCTTCCCTTCCCGAACCTTACAAGGAACGCGAACTCACTCCACGCACCCGCAAGCCCATCAAGGAATTTGTCATGACTGGCCAGTGGGGCCATACTGCTACTTTCCTTTCGTAGACGTCGCAAGCAGAGGAGTTCTCTTCGGCCCATGCATAGCACGATCGAGTTTCTTCTTCACCACGGCTATGCCGTCTTGCTGGGCTGGGTTTTTGCGGAACAGATCGGCTTGCCGGTGCCGTCCCTTCCGTTGCTGCTCGCGGCTGGGGCTTTGGCTGGTACTGGGCACCTGAGTCTTCTGGCGTGCCTAGTGGTCAGCGTTTTCGCGTCGGTTTGCGCAGATTCCATCTGGTATGAGATGGGCCGGCTCAAAGGCATCAAAGTTCTGCAGCTGCTCTGCAAAATTTCTCTCGAGCCAGATTCCTGCGTTCGTAAGACCGAAGGACTTTTTTCCACGCAGGGCGCCCGCTCCCTGCTCGTCGCCAAATTCTTCCCAGGCTTTAGCACAGTCGCTCCGCCGCTCGCTGGAGTGTTTCATATGCGGCTGGGGCGCTTTCTGATGTACGACACGGGCGGCTCGATCATCTGGGCCGGCAGCATCCTGATGGTGGGCTACGTCTTCAGCAACCAGATCGAACACATTGCCGAACGCGCTGCATCGCTGGGTAGCGGACTACTTGTTATCATCGTCGCGGCCATGGGCGGCTACATCCTCTACAAATTCATCGCCCGCCAGCGCTTTTTGCGCGAATTGCGCATCTCCCGCATCACCGTGGAAGAACTCAAAGAAAAAATGGACGAAGGCGAAGAAGTGATGGTGGTGGATCTCCGCCATCCTCTGGACTTCGACGCGGATCCGGAAACGATTCCCGGTGCCTTCCGCATCGATGCCAAGGAACTGGAAGAGAAAAACGACCGCCTGCCGCGGGATCGCGAAGTGATTCTCTATTGCACGTGCCCGAACGAAGCTACCAGCGCGCGGTTGGCGCTGCTTTTGCGCCGCCAAGGCATCAAACATATTCGCCCGTTGCAAGGCGGGCTGGACGCCTGGCGCGAACAGGGGTATCCCGTGGTCGGCGTCGTGCACAGTTAAACGGGCCCGGGTCTTCAGTTGTTTCATCCGAATTTGCTACACAACAATTCAGCTACGCAAAATGTCTGGAGGATTTTATGAGTATCAAAGTGAATGTGATTTTCTACAGCATGTACGGCCACATTTATAAGATGGCCGAAGCCATCGCGGAAGGCGCGAAAAGTGTTGCCGGCGCGCAGGTAGGACTGTTCCAGGTGGCGGAAACGATTCCCGATGATGTCCTGGAAAAATACGGCGCCAAAGCGGCGCGCGCTTCGTTTGCCAAAGTGCCCACCGCAACAATGGACAACCTCACCGAAGCCCACGCAATTATTTTCGGCACGCCGACGCGATTCGGCAACATGTGCGGACAGATGCGCAATTTTCTGGATCAGACCGGGCCGATATGGTTCGGCGGTGGGCTCATCGGAAAAGTGGGGAGCGTGTTCGCTTCCACCGGCACGCAGCACGGCGGGCAAGAAACCACGATCACTAGTTTTCATAGCACGTTGCTGCACCACGGCATGATCATTGTGGGCGTGCCCTATAGCGAGAAGGGGCTAATGGACATGAGCGCAATTTCCGGCGGAACGCCCTACGGCGCTACCACCTTGGCTGGCGCGGATGGTTCGCGGCAGCCCACGGAGAATGAATTGAAGATTGCGAAATTTCAGGGGAAGCACGTGGCGGAAATTACCGCTAAGCTTTTCCGGTAGGCTCCCAGGTCAAAAACTGGATCGAACTAGACTTCGTACGCCTGGGCAAGCTGGGGCGCAGCATGCTGCGCCCCTACAAAAAACCTTACAAACGCGGCAGTACGATGCCGGCTTGCGACTGGTACTTCCCTTTTTTGTCTTTGTAGCTGACTTCGCAATCGTCATCGGACTCGAAGAAGATCACCTGGCACAAACCCTCATTGGCATAAATCTTGGCGGGCAACGGAGTTGTGTTGCTGATTTCCAGGGTCACGAAGCCTTCCCACTCTGGCTCGAAGGGCGTTACGTTCACGATGATGCCGCAGCGGGCGTACGTGGACTTGCCCACGCAAATCGTCAACACGTTGCGCGGGATGCGGAAGTATTCCACGGAGCGGGCCAGCGCGAAAGAGTTCGGTGGAATGATGCATACGTCGCCTTTGTAATCGACCAGCGAACGGGCATCAAATTTCTTCGGGTCCACGATCGTGGAATTCACATTGGTAAAAATCCGGAACTCATCGGCTACGCGAATGTCGTAGCCATACGAAGACACTCCGTAGCTGATCACGCCCTCGCGCACCTGCCGATCGGTGAACGGCTCAATCATTTTATGTTCCAGCGACATTTTGCGGATCCAGCGGTCGGGCCTGACAGACATCCATATCCTCCAAGGGTGACGCGCTTGGCGCGGGGCACCACACTGCGAATGAACTGCATTCAAAAGAGGCTCAGTGTAGTGTAGGCGTCATGTCCTTGACAACCCGGGGCGCACACTCTAGCATCTGCCAACGGATAAACCGGAGGCTTGTGTGATCAAGTTGGACATTGTAAATGCCGTGGTGACTACCACTAGTGTGAGCCGCACCAAAGCGGAACAAGCGGTAGAGACCGTTTTTGAGTCGCTGAAGATGGCGCTGGGCCGCGGCCAGCGCATCGAATTGCGGCGCTTTGGGGTCTTCAGCGTGAAGCCTCGCAAGACCGGCATCGGCCGCAATCCGCGCACCGGCGAAGAGGTCAGCATTCCGCCGGGCAAAGCTGTGCGCTTCAAGCCCGGCAAAGAGCTGCAAGGCCTGGAAGAAATTAAGCCGGCGTAGGTACGCCGACCTTCCCCAGCTTCGCGGTGAGAGGCACTCACGATTGCATGTGCCTAGTTGGTCCCTCGCACATTTCGAACATCACAAAGAAATTTATGTCGCTGCGTACTGGCGCGGGATTTGCGTTGTGTGATGTACTGAGTCTGGCACTATTCGCCAATCGCTCAGGCCCACGTGAACAATCTCTCCACCGCAATCTCGCCCACCGTTTTACCTCCTGAACCGCAATGGTATCCCGCGCACACGGAGATTTATCAGGCTCCGTTTCCGCGGCCTTCCCTGAAGAGTTTGTTTTTAGCGATTGGTTTGTTTCTGCTGACCATGTGCACGGCCCTGGCAGCCGGGACGCAATTTGCGGTGGCCTTCGCGCACAATCAACCGGGATCGTTCACCGAATTGTTCAATTCCTACAAGCTTTTCTACCAGCACCCTGCGGCTCTGCTCGCTGGTCTACCTTTTGCATTGACCCTGCTTACGATTCTTCTGGCTCACGAGCTCGGCCACTTCTTTGCTTGCCGCCGCAATCATATTCACGCGAGCTATCCTTTTTTCATTCCTTTCCCGTCGCTGATAGGGACGTTCGGCGCTTTCATCTTGATGCGCTCGCCGATCCGCACCAATCGCTCGCTGTTTGATGTGGGCGCCAGCGGGCCGCTGGTGGGATTTGTGTTTGCGGTTCCCGCGCTGCTGTACGGAATTGCACACGCGAAATTGCTGGTATTGCCGGACGCGCAGACTCCGCTTACGTTCGGTAACCCATTGCTGCAGTATCTGATGTCCGCGCTGATTTATCCCGGTGTGCCGGTGCAAAATCTCTTGATCGATCCCATCGGGCGCGCGGCATGGGTCGGGCTCTTTGCGACCTCGCTGAACCTGCTTCCCGCCGGGCAGCTCGATGGCGGGCACATTCTTCGTTCGATCAGTCCGCGAGCGCACAGAATCGTTTCCTGGTTGCTCCCGCCGGCTCTGATTCTGCTCGGCTACTTTGGACAGTCGATGCTTTGGTACATCTGGGCGGCCCTGCTATTCGGAATTCGCTTTCTGCGGATTGCGCCCATTTACGATCCGATGGAGCTCGATCCGCCCCGCCGTTTCGGAGCTTGCCTGGCACTCATGGTTTTTGTTTTGTCGTTCATGCCCATGCCGATTCTGGTTGGCTAGCCGCGGTCGCCGTCTCTCGTTTTTTTTCCACGATCTGCAACCCCGAAAACCCCTAGGCAGCGATCCTACCGAGCTGGGGCGCAGCATGCTGCGCCCCTACAACAGCCCGGTCTCCGAATTTCCCATTTGGAATTTTCGCTAAATAACGGGACACTTGACCACCGATGCCGCCACTCCTGCGCACGCTCCGTCAAAGCGACCTCTTATATCTCTTCATCGGTTCGGTCATCGGCTCTGGAATTTTTCTAACTCCTGGTTTGGTACTTGGCCAGCTTGGTGGTTCGGTCGGTTATGCGCTGCTGGCATGGCTGGTGGGTGGCGTCCTCTCGCTGCTTGGCGCACTAACGTATGCGGAACTCGCCGCATGCAATCCTGAAGCTGGCGGTCTGTACTGCTTCATTCGCGACGGATTCGGCCGCCTGCCGGCGTTTCTGTACGGCTGGTGCCTGTTTCTGGTGATCGCCAGCGGCACCATCGCGGCGCTCGCGCACGCGTTCACGCGCTATCTTCGCGAAATTATTCCGCTCAGCGACGAGGCGGCCGCAGTCGTCTCTATCGTCATGATCGCCGCCGTCACCGCAGTCAATGTATGGGGCACGCGCAAGAGCTCCGATCTGCAGAATTGGACCACGCTGGTGAAAGCGGGCCTGGTGGTTCTCCTCAGCGCGGTCTTACTGTCGCTCGGGCATCACGCTCCGGACCTGCCGCCGTCACTCGGCGCCACGCAGCAAGGCTTCGATCTCTTCTCCAATTTTGGACTCGCCATGATCCTGGTGCTATGGGCCTACGAAGGCTGGCAATTCGGCACCTACAGCGCCGGCGAAGTAGTCGACCCGCAAAAATCTTTCCCGCGCGCTTTTCTGCTGGGTTCCTTGTTGCTCATCGTTCTCTATCTAGTCGCCAACGTGGCGTACCTCGTGGCTCTCGGTCCCGCCGTCGCGGCAAACAGCAGCGCCATCGCGGCCGATGCTACGACTGTGGTCCTCGGCAGTTGGGCGGGCAAACTGATCGCCGCCACTATTTTGATTTCTACGTTCAGCGCGACGAACAGTGTGATCCTCACGGCCCCGCGCGTTTTCTACGCAATGGCCAACGACCGCCTCTTTTTTACGAAATTCGCGGAGGTCCATTCCCGGTTTAAGACTCCGGCCATAGCGATCATCGCGCTCGGTGTATGGTCCGCGATTCTCGCCAGCGCGGGAAAATTTGCCGAACTCGCCGGCGGAGCCATTTTCATTGGCTGGATTTTTTATGGCTTGGGCGCCGCGGCAATTTTTCCCATCCGTCGCGCCTCGAAAGGCGTGCCGCTCCCCTATCGCGTTCCCGGATATCCCTGGACGCCCATCATCTTTGTGCTGGTCGCCGCGGCAATTGTCGGAAATTCCATCTACGTGGCCGTCCGCAATCCCGGCGGCTTCCAGTTTCTCGTCGCCGCCATGGTGCTGTTTCTTCTCGGCGTGCCCGCCTATTTCCTGTGGCGACGTTCCAGCGGTGGGACGGTGAGCTAAGAGTTATGACTGCGGAATCAGGTTTGCCGACAAGCCACAATCCAGAATCAGCGCCACCGAGCTGGCGCGACAGCAACTGGCTGGCCTTAGTCGAATTCGGGCTTGTGGCGTTGGTCTTCATCGCGGACTTTCATCATCTCGTTCCCCTAAGCAAGACTCCATTCCTCTTGGTGATCGGCTGGATTTCCCTGCGCATTCGGAACGTAAGTTGGCGAGAGGTAGGTTTCACGCGCAATCGAAGCTGGGGCAAAATTTTGACTCTGGGTATAGTCGGCGGCTTGCTGCTCGAACTCTTCCAATTATTCGTCACCCAACCTTTCCTGGCGCGGATCACGGGCCATCAGCCCGATTTATCCGACTTCGCTATCTTGAAAGGAAATATAAAGTACACTTTGCTCGGATTAGCGCTGGCTTGGACTCTCGCCGCCTTTGGCGAAGAGCTCGTGTGGCGCGGCTACCTGATGAACCGCGTCGCCGACCTCTTCAAACGTACGCGCCTCGCGTGGATCTGCAGCCTCCTACTGGTAAATATAGTTTTCGGATTAGCCCATTCCAACCAAGGCCTCACCGGAATAATCGAAGAAAGTATCGCCGGCCTCTTTCTGGCGTTCATGTACCTGCGCACGGGGAAAAATCTCGCGGTTCCTATTGTGGCGCACGGAACGGCAGACACTCTCGACGTCATACTATTATTTCTCGGAAAATATCCGGGAACATAGCGCCGACGTCCTCGTTGTACGATATTGCCCGTAGGCTAGGAACCACTGAACATGAACATCAAGGATTTTCGCCAAATCGCCCTCAGCCTCAATGGTGCCGAAGAAAGCTCGCACATGGGCAGCCCAGACTTCCGGGTGGACGGCAGAATCTTCGCCACGCTGGCCTCCGCGAAGCTCGGCTACGGCAACTTGATGCTAACGCCGGAGCAGCAGGCCGCCTTCGTTGAGGAGCTACCGGAAATATTCATTCCCGTAAAAGGCGGGTGGGGACGCATGGGGGCTACGCACATCAAGCTCGACGCCGCCAACGAAGATATCTTAGCCGGGGCGCTCCGTACCGCATGGCAATTACGCGTAGAAAAAAACGCCAAGTCGTCGAAAAAAAAGCCTCAACCAAAAAAATCTACTACTCCCAACAAACCGGCCAAAACCCCACGAAAGAAGCGGTAACCGCCAACCCGCGAGGCCTCATCCCTGTTCCATCTGCAGCAACAATTTTCGTGCCCGCGCCTTCATCGCGGCCGTGCCGTTGCGCATGGCTCCCCGCAACTTCTCCACAACCGCCGGAGCGAGGCTCGGTTCCTTCGTCGCCAGATCCGCAAGCCCCTGCAGCGCGAAAGACTTCACGATAGAGCCCTGGTCGTCCAGATAACCAGTCAACGTCTCCACCACCCGCACGCGCTCTGCCGCGTTCAAGTTCAATCGTGGGATCATCGCCGCTAAGTGCCAGCGCAACTCTTTCTCGCGCGCCTCCCCCAGCAATCCCAGTAATTCTCGCTTATACACCTGCAACAATGACGGCCGCCTCCGCGTAACTTTCTCCGCGGCGTCCGCAGCACGCATGCGCACCACGCCATCCGTAGACCACATGCCGGCAATCAGCGCTGTAAATTGTTTTGGGTCTTTCGACACCATCGCCACCACGCGGTCGGCGGCGCCAATCGACCGGCGATCTTTTCCCTCAAGTAACGACAGTATATTTTGGGCCTTCATGACAAAAACCGCGGCGTCATTATACATCTGTGACAGTAGCTCGCTGATTCAGTAAGCGTAATCCGCGTTGACAGCCCTTAGCCGCTCCCCTACTCTCAACTATCCCAAACTCACCCGCGGAGCTTTCATGAAATTGTTGATTATCGCCGTCGCTCTGTGCTCTAGCGCTGTTCCTTCGCTCGCGATGCCGCAGCAAACGGCCTCAGATTCGCCCGTCGTTGCCTCCGTACGCGTGGAACCCACCAACATCACTGCCGAGATCGGCCAGGAACTTCACTTCACCGCAGTGGGCTTAGACGCAGCAGGCAAGCCGGTAAACGCTCCCGTGACCATGTGGTTCACCGCGCCGTGGGATCTCGGCTCATCCGACGCCAACGGCGTCGTAAAGCCCGAAGCGCCGGGTGTCCTGCGTGTAGGCGCGCGCGTCGGAGATAAAGTTGGCTATGCCATCGTGACAGTGCGGCCCCTGGCCATCACCAGCGTCGCTATTACCCCGATTCTCACTCCAATCGTGGCTGGTGGTCACATTCAAATGCTGGCCACCCCACGCAACGCGAAAGGTGATCCCGCAAAAAATATTCGTGTCGAGTGGACCTCCGCAGATCCTGCGGTAGCCGCTATCGATGCATCCGGTTTGCTCAGCGCGTTGAAGCCCGGTCACACGGTAGTGAAAGCCGAAATATCAGGCGTCAGCAATGCTCTTGAAATCACCGTTGTACCAAACCCCGTCGACCGCCTCGCAATCAATCCCTCCGCAACATCCGCGCGCACTGGTGACGTTGTACGTTTCTCAACCGAGGCCCACGCCAACGGCCCCGCAAACACAAAGAATCTGCTGGCTAATTGGTCCGTCTCCGGCGAAGGCGCCAGCATTTATCCAGACGGCGCTTTCGTAGCGGAACAACCGGGCACCTACGTGATCACCGCAAACATCGGCGCGCAGCAAGCCGTCGCATCAGTGGTCGTGTCACCGCGCCAAATCCAGCGCGAACTCGAAATCGTCGCCCACGTAATCCCCGACGCCAAAGTTCCCTACTCCGAGGAATGGATTTTCGGCGACACCGCCTATCTCGCCACCATCGGCGACAAACTCTACGCCTACGACATCTCCGATCCCACCCACCCCAAACTGAGCGCTCCGCTAACGCTCGATGCCCGCCTGATGAACGACGTCAGCGTCTCCGCCGATGGCAAGATCGGCGTAATCACTCGCGAAGGCGCATCCACCAGAAAAAATGGCGTAGTCTTTCTCGACACCAGCGACCCACTCCATCCCAGACCAATCTCCGAATACACGCAAACCGTCACCGGCGGCGTGCACAGCGCTTTTCTCGATGGCCACTATGCCTACATCACCGATGACGCCACCGGTTCCCTCCGGATCCTCGATTTCGCCGACCCCAAGTCCCCGAAAGAAGTAGCCCGCTGGCAACTCGACAATCCAATCGCCGCCACCACGCAATATCCGCTGGGAATAATTTCCTCAGGCAGATTTTTGCATGACGTCTACGTAAAGGACGGCTTGGCGTATTTATCGTATTGGCGCGACGGCCTGGTGATCCTCGACGTAGGCAACGGCATCAAAAATGGCAGCCCCGAAAAGCCCGCGCTGGTGAGCCAAACTCATTTCGACTATCACCAACCTTATGGCGACGGCTGGAACGCCGGCGCGCATACCGCCTTCCGCTACAAAAATTACGTCTTCGTTGGCGACGAAGTCCTTCCCGGCGAGTACAACATCGCCTCGCGCTCCAGAATTCCCGTGCAAGGCATCGTGCACGTGCTCGACGTCACGGACATCACGCACCCCGTGGAAGTCGCCACCTATGCCGTTCCCGAAGCCGGCGCTCACAATTTCTGGATTGCTGACGATCTTCTGTACATGGGCTACTACAACGGCGGTGGGCGCGTCCTCGACGTGAGCGGCGAGCTGCGCGGCGAGCTCTATCGCCAGGGCCGCGAAGTCGCCCGGCTGGCCACCGGCGATCCCGATGGTTTCCGCCCCAATCTCCCGATGGCCTGGGGCGGTCAACCGCACAAAGGCTTGATCTATTTCAACGACATCAATTCCGGCTTGTGGATTGTGAAGCTAGGCCAGCCAAAAATGAACAACTCCACGACCGGCGCGCCAAACTAAATATTGCGAGTCACTTCGTCGAACTCGCCTCAATCTTCCAAAACGCAATCCCCGCAGCCTGCGGCGGAGTATCCACCGCGCCGTCCATCCGTAGCGTCTGCAGATTCAATCTTTCAACTGTGCCCGATCCGCTGCCCACGCCCTCGGTAGTCACAAACGCATAACGATCATCCGGCGATGCCACCACGCCGTGCACAATCGTTCCGCGCGTCGCTACCCGCGCAATCTCTTTCCCGCTCGCCAAATCAAAAACTGAAACCGATGCGTCCCGCTTATTCGTGGCGATTAACCGCCGGTCGCCAGTAACCGCCAAATTGTAGACGCCATTCCGCGCCGGGAACCGCCGAGTGACACGCCATGTTGCCGCATCCACTTCCACAATCTCGTTCGATTTATTGCAAGCCACATAAATTTCACCGCCGTCCACGGACGGCTGAGCCCAGGTCGGCGAACAATCGCTCTTCATTGACGAGGGAATTACGCTGGTGCCCGCCGGTGTTTTCGCAGCGGCATCGACAACAAATCCCGCCTCAGTCCCTTTCGTTAATCGAAAATACCGGGCCACCCGCAACCTGCGCGTATCAATCTCCACCAAAGTATCGTCCATCATGCAGACCGAATACTGCCGCGTCCCCGCCGCATTTATCCGCGACCCATGTGGCATCACACACGTCGGAATCCGCGCCACCTCCAGCATCGCCGAAGTCTCCACGACGGACACCGACGAGGCCACCATGTCCCCATGCAAATTGAAATTCACCGCAAAAAGAAAATTCCCGTCCGGCGTTACATCCACCGTCGCAGGGAAATTCCCCAGCTGCACCTCTGCAACCAACGTATCCACGCCGGCAGAATACTTCTGCGCCGACCCAAACGGCCGCCCATGCCCCAGCGTCACATAGTAAGCGCTGCGATCCGGCGCTGCCGCGATCCCGTGCGGCCCGCTAATATCCGAAGCAATCGCCGCCGTCGAAATCTCCTTCTCAATCCGTCCATCGCCACCTTCGAAGCGCACGCGCACCACGCGATCCGCGCCCTCGCAGACCACATAAACCACATAACTTTTTTCCGCCGCACGACCCGCAGCCAACGAAAGGAGCAATCCAGCCAGAACCACGCAGAAGCAAACCACCCGTCGCCATTCGAATCTCAGCGCAGCCCTCCTGCCCCACCCGTCAAACCAATCCAAAACGGTCGGCGCCCGTCACTCGTACCGCAGCGCCACCAGCGGATCCACTCGCGTAGCCCGCCGCGCCGGCAAATAACACGCCAACAGCCCCGTCAGCAGTAGCGCCAGCGACGCCAGTACAAACGCCCCCACATCAAACGCCGACACTCCAAATAATTGCGACCGCAGCAGCCGCACGCACAACCCTGCCGCTACCAGCCCAGTCAAAACTCCACTCCCCACCAAAATCAACCCCTGCCTCATCACCAATCCCAAAATATTACGCGTCTGCGCTCCCAGCGCCATCCGCACTCCCAGATCATGCGTCTGCAGCGCCACCGAATAGGCCATCACGCCAAACAATCCAATCATCGACAGCCCCAACCCAATCCCCGCGCACACGCTGAACGAAATCACTCGGAATCGCGGCTTCACTAAATCGTATTGCTCCAGAAATTCATCCAGCGTCCCCGGACGCGCCACCACCGGTCCCGCATCCACATCCGCCAGAGTCAAGCGCACCGTATTCAGCAGCGCCGTCGGCTCCACCCCCGCCCGTAACATCAGACTGCGATCTCCGATTCCCGAAAATGTGTACGGAATGAACGCCTGCGGCAGCACCGGATGCTCCAGCCGCCCGTTCTTGAAATCGCTCACCACTCCCACGATCTCGTAGTAGGTATCGTGCGGCGTCACCGGCGTCTCATCGAATGAGTTGAACTTGATCTTGCTCCCCAGCGGATCCTGCCCCGCGAAATATTTTTCCACCAGCGTGCGGTTCACCACCGTCACCGATTTTGCCCCAGCCACTTCCGACGCGCTCAGCAAGCGTCCGTGCAATAGCTGCAGCCCCAGCGTCGGAAAATATCCTTCGCTCACCGCCTCGATCGCTGTCATCCATTTTTCGTCGTGCGGCTTTCCCGGAATCGTCACGTCTTCCGTTCCCGGCCCGCCTTCCAGCGGTAGTCCAATCGACGTCGCCACATTCGTCACTCCCGGCAATGCCGCCAGGCGCGGCAACGCCGCTTCAAAATACGCCCGCTTGCTCTCCGCAGACTCATACCCCTTGGCCGGAAACCGTATGTCCGCCACCAGAATGTTTCGCGTATTGAATCCGTAATCGAAGTGCGTCACCGCCACAAAGCTGCGAATCATCAGCCCCGCAAACACCAGCAGCAACAAAGACAGCGCCACCTGCCCCACCACCAGCACCGAGCGCACCTTGGTCCCTCGGTCCGAGGCCTTCGCGTTCACTCCCGCACTCTGCAAGTTCCCCCGCACATCTTTCCCCACCGCAAGAAACGCCGGAGACATTCCGAATAGCAGCGTAGTGATCAAAGAAACTCCCACCGCGAAAAACAGCACCGGCAAGTTCAGCGACACATCCGCCTCTCCCGGTATCTGCAGCGGCGCCACCGAACGCATCGCCATCGCCGTCCGCAATCCCGCATATGCTAGAAAACTTCCCGCCGCGCAGCCCGCCGCTCCCAGCAGGAAACTCTCCATCAATAATTGCCGGATCAATCTCCCGCGCCCCGCTCCCAGCGCCGTCCGCAACGCAATCTCCTTGGCCCGCCCGCTGTTATGCACCAGCAGCAAACTGGCTACGTTGCTCGACGAAATGAACAGCAGTAGTGCCACTGTGGCGATCAAGACAATCATCGTCTGCTTGAAATCGCCCACAATCGCTTCGCTCATCAGCATTCCCTGCATCCGGAACTTTTCCGGAAAATCCTTCTTCTGCTCCACGGTAAACCTGTCTGCGATGGCCTGCAGATCCGCCGCCACGGCTTCCGGCTTCACGTTCCGTTTCACGATCCCGGTAGCCAGTAGATTTTTCGGTTCCCCGGCCATCATGGCTTGAAAGGTAGGATCGGGCCGGTTCCACGAAACCGGAGCGTAGAAATCCGCTCCAAACAATCCGAAACGTTCCGGCATCACCCCCACGATCGTCCGCGGCTGACCGTCCAGCAGCATCGGCTTCCCCACCACGCTCTTATCTTCGTGAAACTCCCGCTTCCAGAAACCAAATCCCAGCAGCACCACCGGACTGCTCGCAGCGGTCCCGTCTTCCCGCAAATCTTGCGGCACCAGCCCCCGCCCCACCAGCGGACGCACCCCCCAGAACTCCATCCCATTCGGCGTCAGCACGCATCCGTGTACCGACTGAGTGATCCCATTCGCCTTGTAAAGCGCTTCCCACCCCGAATACCCCACAATTTCTTCAAACGTGTGGTTCTCTTTCCGAAACGCGTTGATCTCCTCCATGCTGAAGTAAGCCCGCTTTTGCTGACCGTCCTTGCCATCGCTCGCCACAATCGCCATCAATCGATCGGCCGCGCGATACGGAAAGGGATGCAGCACTCCGTTGTAAAAAATGCTGAATACCACCGACGAAAATCCAATCCCCAGCGCCAGCGCCGCCACCGCCACCAGACTGAAACCATAGTTCTTCCGCAAAATCCGCACGCCAAAACTGAAATCCTGCGCCATCGTCTCCAGCCAGGTAATTCCCCGCCGTTCGCGATACTCTTCCTTGGTCTTTTCCAGTCCGCCCAATCTCATCAACGCCTCCCGCCGCGCCGCCTCCGGCGTCATCCCGGCGCGCAACTTATCTTCAGTGTGCATCGCCAAATGGCTGGCCAACTCCTCGCTCAATTCGCGATCCGTCCGCCCCTTCCCAAACATCCCGCCCACCCTCTTCCACCAAGCTCGCATGCTCATCACAATCCCCTCGCGTTACGCTCGAACTTATACGTCAAACTCTAGTTCGGCCCCTCTAGACCAAACCGCCACAAATCGCGCCCCAACTCCGCATTTTTTCATTACCTCATTACTTCATTACTTCGCTCTTTCTCCATCTCACGACGCCTGCTCCTTCCCCGCCAAGAACCTCGCCAGAATCGCCGTAGTCTCCGCCCATTCCCGCGCTTCCTTACCCAGCTGCTTGTGCCCCGCCCGCGTCAACTTATAAAACTTGGCCCGCCGGTTATTGTCCGAAACGCCCCACTCGGACGCGATGTATCCTTCCTGCTCCAATTTCAAAAGTGCCGGATACAACGTTCCATAGTTCACCGCCAGCAAATCCCCACTGGTCTGCTCAATCCGCCGCGCAATCCCATACCCATGCAGCGGCCCCAGCGTCTCCAGCGTCTTGAGCACCATCAACGCCAGCGTCCCCTGCCAAACGTCTTTCCGATCTCCCACCGCTCCTCCTATGGCAATCCCATACGTATCTTAAACTCATCCCCTATGGGAATGCAATAGGGAAAGCACCGCACCCAAAAACCATCCAACCAGCGTCGTCCCGTAGGGGCACGGCATGCCGTGCCCGTCCGCGGCCATCGTGAACGCGGACTTCCCTCGACGTCCGCCAGCACTCGGCCCAAGCCGAATCTCTTTAGTCCGTCTCCTCTGCGGTTTTCCAATCGAGCCACGCCCTGTATCTGTCAACCCTGTTCCTACCACGCTGCCTCCGCGACCTCTGCGAACTCCCCGTGCTCTGCGTTAAATCCTTCCTCCCCCCAACCTCGACCTTCCACCGACCTGTACCAAAACTGTCCTCCGATACCCTTGACTCTACATAACCGACTGATACACTAACCCGGTAAAGAACCACGTCTCTCCCCCAGCGAGAAGTCTCAACACAAACGAAATATCATCCCGTTATGGAACTCCGCAGCGATAACGACTGATTCCGATCAAGAATTTGCCGTAAGCCCCACAAAAAGAACACTTGCAGAACCGTATCAAAACAAAGCGCTTCAACTCCTGCAGAATGAACACTTACAAAAGCCCTGGGGCCCCCCCAGCTCGCGACGTGTGACCCAAACCGATTTCGCCTAACTGATACACTAACCAACGATGAGTCCCAGCTACTGCAACGTGGCCTTAGCCGTCCCGTTGCGCACCACCTTTACCTACGCGATCCCCAGCACTTTCCGCGAAACGATCCAGCCCGGCAGCCGGGTCCTGGTTCCCTTCCGCAGGAAGTCCCTGGTCGGCGCAGTGGTGGAAGTATTCGACACCTTGCCCGCAGACGTGCAGCCGTATCTAAAGATTCGCGAAATCACCAAGTTGCTGGATGAAGGCCATCCAGCGCTAACGCCCAAACTGATCGAGCTAGCCCAATGGATCACCAGCTACTACCTCGCACCCATCGGCGAAGTCCTCCGCGGTATGTTGCCGCCGGACAAAGAGGGGAAGATCGTTCGCGAAGTTCTGATCACAGCGCAAGGACACAACGCCGTCGCGCAATGGAGCCTCGACGAAAGCGCCCCGCAAACGATTCCTGGCATCTCGGAAGACGAAACCAAACTATTGCAGGCGCTGACCAAGAAGAAAGAAATAATGACCTTCGCCGCAGCGTTGAAAACTGGAATTACCGTCACAAGACTGCAAGCTCTGAAGCGCCGAGGACTGCTGGAAATCTGCGAGCGAGTCTCCGGAAGCACCCGAAGAACGCAGCAAGTGATCGCCTGGCGAGACACGACAAGTCGAGAGGCAACAAGTCGAGACGCGGCAGGCGACTCATCAAGTGCCTCAGCAAAAGAGGAATCCGCGAGCGACAGCAGCGGCGAGCGCCCGCAGCGAGAGACTCCATCGCGCGCCAAGCCGATACCCGAGGATCGCTTACGGCGCATTCGTGAACTACTGGAAACCGAACGCGGGCCTCTTCCGCTGCCGCAACTCCTGAAGCTCGCCGATGTTTCCCGCAGCGTGATCGAACGCCTCCTCCACGAAGGCGTACTCGAAAGTTGGGAAGAGCCGATCGATCCCGCTGAAGATCCTTTCGACGCCGGCTACACGCCGCCCGCGCACGAACTGAATCCCGACCAGGAAGCAGCCCTGCGCGCGATTCGCGAGCGCGCTGCTCTTGGCGAATTCGGCACCCAGCTCCTCTTCGGAGTCACCGGAAGCGGCAAGACCGAAGTCTATTTGCGCGCAGTACAGGAATCATTGGCGCGTGGAAAAACTGCGATTATTCTCGTTCCGGAAATTGCACTGACGCTATGGCTGGGCCGCCAATGCCGCGCCTGGTTCGGCGCCCACTTTGAAGGTGTCGCTGTCTTGCACTCCGCGCTGAGCGACGTGGCTCGCGCCCGCGAATGGTGGCGCGTGCGTAATGGCCAAGCTCGCGTCGTAGTGGGGACGCGTTCCGCAATCTTCGCTCCACTCACCAATCTCGGTCTGATCATCGTCGACGAAGAACAGGAAAACAGTTACAAGCAAGAAGAAACTCCGCGCTATCACGGACGCGACGTGGCGATCGTCCGCGCAAAAATGGAAAATGCCATCGCCCTGCTGGGTTCGGCAACCCCCTCGCTCGAATCTTTTCACAACGCGGAAAATGGCAAATACGAATTGTTGACCCTGGCTTCCCGCGTGGCCGACCGCTCCATGGCCAGCGTGGAAATAATCGACCTGCGCGAAGAATTTCAGCGTACCAAACAGACCAGCCCGATCAGTGCAGCGTTACACGTCGGCCTTCAAGAATGTCTAGCCGCGCACACCCAGGCGTTGATTTTAATCAATCGCCGCGGCTATTCCTGGTCCGTGCTGTGTAGAAGCTGCGGCGCTTCGGTGCAGTGCGAAAACTGCAGCATCTCCATGACCTATCACAAGCACCGCAATCGTCTGGAATGCCATTACTGCGGATCAATCCAGAGCGTTCCGCAGGTCTGCCCCAAGTGCCAATCGAAATACGTCTATTTTTTCGGTGAAGGCTCGGAGCATCTGGAAGAAAGACTGCGCAAGGAATTTCCCGGCGCCCGAATCGCCCGGCTGGACCGTGACACCGCTCGCACCAAAAAACAATTCCAAGATACGCTCGGCGCCTTCGCGGGAGGCGCGCTGGATATTCTAGTCGGCACCCAAATGCTGGCGAAGGGCCACGACTTCCACCGCGTAACCTTGGTGGGAGTAGTTAGCGCCGACTCCGCGCTGACCATGCCGGACTTCCGCGCCGCCGAGCGCACCTTCCAACTGCTGACGCAGGTAGCCGGACGCGCCGGCCGTGGGGATCTAAAAGGCCGCGTCTTGATCCAGACGTATTACCCGGACCACTACGCCATTCAAGACGCCGTAAGACAGGATTACCGTAGCTTCTTCGATCGCGAAATGCAGTTCCGCAAGATGATGGCCTACCCACCGTTCACCGCGTTGGCCAACGTGATCGTCCGCGACGTCGCACTCGATAAAGCCATTAAATGGTCGCAGCAACTCTCTGAATATTTCGCGCCCCACAACGGCAAGGGACTGCGCGTTCTGGGTCCAGCCGCCGCCCCGTTAGCCCGCTTGAAAAAAGAACACCGCTTCCAATTTCTACTGAAATCGCCCAAGCGCTCCGCAATGACCAAACTACTGGCCGGCGCCATGAATTTCTGCGACGCCAAAGAAATTCCGCAAACCGCGGTCCTGGTGGACGTCGATCCCCTGAGTCTTATGTAAATTGTTCGCAGCAGGAATTTGCTCTTGTAGGGGCGCAGCATGCTGCGCCCCAGCTCGCCCAGGCCTCAATCCACGAGACGGTTATGTAGCGGCCGCCTTCTGAGGCGGGCGCCTTGTGCGGAATACACTGAGTTGTTGCGGTCACCGCCGGAATGTCTGCGGCTGTACCGTCGAATCTGTTGGAATTTCGACACGGTCTAAAAAAACGCCCGCCTCAGAAGGCGGCCGCTACAAACATCGCCACTCGCTCAGGCCGGCTTGTTTTTCTTCACTTCCAGGCCCAGCTCAGCCATTACTTTCTGCAAATCCTTCCAGACTTCGCTTTTCGCTGGTGGATTGCGCAGCAAATACGCCGGATGATACGTGGCCATCAATTTCTTCCCGCGAAAATCCAGCCACTGACCGCGAAACTTGGAAATGCCCATTTCCGTTTCCAGCAACGTCTTCGCCGCGGTGGCGCCCAGCGCCACAATCACCTTCGGATTGATCACTTCCAGTTGCCGCACCAAAAACGGCGAGCACGTGGCGACTTCATCTGGTTCCGGCGGACGGTTTCCCGGCGGACGGCATTTCACCACATTGCAGATGTAAACGTCTTTGCGCTGCAATCCCATGGCTTCGATCATTTGCGTCAACAATTTTCCGGCACGGCCCACGAAGGGGATGCCCGTGGCGTCTTCGTCGGCTCCCGGGCCTTCGCCGACAAACACCAGCTCGGCTTTGGGGTTGCCATCGGCAAACACGATGTGCTTGCGGGTCTTGCCCAGGCGGCAGCGCTGGCAGTCGCCGATGTCTTCGCGAATTTTCAAGAGTGAATCATTTGGGACGGTTTTGAGCGATGCGAAGAAGTTCGATGTCTTGATTGGCGCGGCGAAAAGAGCCTTATCGATGTCTGACTGCGGGGCGAGCTGGGGCGCAGCATGCTGCGCCCCTACAACGGCTGCCGCGGTGCGTTTTTGCTTGGGCAAAGTTTCTTCCTCTTCAAATAGAGAAACCGCGTCGAGATTTTCAGCGGCGGTAGACGTGGCTTGCTCCTGGGTGTCGATAGAACTCGCGGCGACCTCAACAGGAACCGCTGCGGCCATCGTGCGGCTTCCGGCAACCGAACGATCGCGATAAAAAAGCTTGATGTCGAGGTCTTCGTAGAAAGCGAGGCGCCCGGCAATTTTGTTTTGGAGTTGCTCGGAGATCCGCGCGGTCATGTCTGCTATTTAGTGGACTCTTTGACGGCCGTCATGAACGCGTTCGTCGCTTCCATTAGAACTTCTTGGCGGAGACTACGCATACGAACAATTTCGTCGAGGATGCGCTGCGCTACTTCGGCTTTGGTCAGCTTGGGCAAAGGCACATCGCGGCCGTCGCGCGAAAACATGGTGACTACGTTGGTGTCGACATCGAAGCCCGCGCCTTCTGCGGTCACATCGTTGGCGACAATCAGGTCGGCGTTTTTTGCGGCAAGCTTTTTGCGGGCGTTTTCCGCGACGTTTTTCGTCTCCGCCGCGAAACCCACCACCAGCCGGTGGCCTTTCTCTTTGGCCAACGCCGCGAGAATGTCGATAGTCGGTTCGAGCTTCAGATCGATCGGCTCTTTGCCGCGCTTCATTTTGTTCTCAGCGGTCGACAACCGGGCGATAGTCGGCGACGGCCGCAGCCATGATGGCGATGCTCGCATTGGCAAAATGCTTTGTGGCGGCGCAATGCATTTCATCCGCGCTGCGAACGTCAATGCGCGTAACACCTTGCGGAGTTTCGAGTACCGAAGGTCCACTGACCAGCGTCACCTTTGCACCGCGTCGCGCGGCCGCTTCCGCCACGGCATAGCCCATCTTTCCAGAAGAGCGATTGGTCAGGTAGCGAGCTGGATCGAGGTCTTCGCACGTCGGACCCGCAGTAATCAAAACTGTTTCGCCTTCCAGATCGCGGTGCGCATGCAGTGCAGTGCGCACTGCCAGCATAATCTCTTCCTGCCCGGCCAGCCGCCCTGGCCCAACCATTCCGCAAGCCAAGTAGCCTTCATCAGGAGTCACGATGATGTTGCCACGGTCGCGCAGCAACTTAATATTTTCTTGGGTGGCCGCGTGATTCCACATGTTCACGTTCATCGCGGGAGCCAGAACCACCGGCGCGGTGCTGGCGAGATAGAGCGTGGTGAGAAAATCGTCAGCGATGCCGCGCGCAAATTTCGCCAGGATGTCCGCAGTGGCCGGAGCCACCAGCAATAAATCGGTACGTTGCGCAACCGCGATGTGCTCGATCGCGCTATCGAGATTCGCTTCGCCGCCTTCTTCGTTGCTGAAAAGATCGGTGATTACTTTTTGTCCGCTGAGCGCGGCAAAGGTAAGCGGAGTGACAAATTCGCGCGCGCCGCGGGTCATGACCACTTGAACTGTGAAATTATCCTGTTGCAGGCGACGCACCAGTTCGGCGGCTTTGTAAGCCGCGACTCCTCCGGTTACGCCGAGCGTGATACGCATAAAATCCTCGGAACTGCGATTCCTCAGGGGCTAAAGCCCCGTTCTTGCCAAACCCGTAATGTCGGAGCTAAAGCTCCGACCCCTAAAGCACAAACCGGCGCTGACATAAAACGAAAGTTGCTTATAACCGGCGCTGACGCGGCACGAACATCGCTCAGAGCAGTCGCCCACACGAGCGGAAATCGCGACGAACCGACTGGCGACCTAGGCGCAAAACTATTTGCGGCGCTTGTTGCCGTCTTTGTCCGTGTCGATCGAGGAGGGTTCCACGAAGTCGTACTCGAGCATGCTGTGTTCCAGCTCTTCGCACGCGATTCGGGTGGCCTTCAACGTTCTCGGGTTTTCGACTAATGGCGGCGCGCCCGCCATGATCTGCCGCGCGCGCCTCGATGCCAGTACGACATAGGCAAACTGGCTTTGTGGAGCTTTCGTCAGCACATTCATTTCAGTCTTTACCCCCAAAAGATGCCAAAAGTTGTTCTACGCGGCCCTGCCGCCTGGCGGTGGTGCAGCGCAGCGCGGTAACGATCGCGAGAGCTTCGCGGCCCGCCAAGGCGACATCTTCGTTGACCACGCAATAATCGTACGTCTTATACGCCGAAATCTCTTCACGGGCTTTAGCCAGCCGCCGCATGATCTCTTCTTCCGAATCGGTGCCCCGGCTGCGCAGCCGGCGTTCCAGTTCCTCGCGGGACGGCGGCAAAATAAAAATAGCCACCGACTCCGGCAATTTTTTCTTTACCTGGGCCGCGCCCTGAACGTCGATCTCGAGGACCAGGTCCAAGCCAGTCTTGCGCGATTCGTCCAGCCACTTCTTCGGCGTGCCGTAAGAATGCTTGCCGAAGACTCGCGCATATTCCAGGAAGTCGCCACGCTGCACCATCTCGTCAAACTGCGCTTCCGTGACGAAATCATAACACTTCCCAGTAGCCTCAGTCGCGCGACGGGGCCTGGTAGTACATGACACCGAGGCCATGGTACCGGGCAATTCCATAATGCGTTCCACTAGGGTGGATTTTCCCGAGCCGGATGGACCCGAGACGACTAAAACCAAAGGCGCAGAAGGCGGCAAATGCAAAATATCTTTTCCCTCGCTCATTCGATGTTCTGCACCTGCTCCCGCAGTTTTTCAATCTCCGATTTAATCTCCAGCGCCAGGCCGGTGATCGCTAAAGCTTCGCTTTCGACGCCCGGGGTTTTGGAAAGCATGGTATTGGCTTCGCGTTGCATTTCCTGCAAAAGAAAGTCCAGCTTTTTCCCCACTTCGCCGGCGCCGTCGAGCAGCGCATGGAACTGCTTCAAATGACTTTGCAGGCGTTCCAATTCTTCACTGATATCGCTGCGTTCCGCAAGCAGCGCCGCTTCCTGCGCCAGCCTTGCAGGGTCTATGTTGGTGCCGCCGAGCACCTCCTTCAGACGTGCGTCGAGCCGCCGGGCATATGCGGGCCGCAAAATCTCGACAAGGCTACGAATTTTAACGGATTGCTCCGCAATTGTCGCCAGCCGCTCGCGCAAATTCTGCACCAGGTGCGCGCCTTCGCCGCGGCGCATTGCACGCAAATTTGTAAGCGCTTCTTCGATGCAAGCTTTCAGCACTTGCCATAATTTTTCGCGTTCGTCTTCATCCTCGGGGACCGCCGGCCCGGAGCCTTTAATTACTCCGGGCAGGCGCAACAGGCCCACTACATCCATGCCGGTTGCGGCTTTGGTTTTCTGGCGCAGATCTTCCGCGGCTTTCAAATAGGCTTCGACCAGCGGCAGATTTACCTGGACCCCGGCGCTGGTCTGAGCCTCGAAATTAATGACGATGTAAAGATGGCCGCGCAGGATGTGGTCGCGAACGAGTTGGCGGATACGCAGATCGTAGGGATCAAAACCTTCCGGGATTTGCAGCTTCAAATCCAGAAAGCGGTGATTGACGCTTTTAATGCTGACCCGCAGCATCCAGGCGTCGGACTGCTGGCGCGCCTGCGCGTAACCGGTCATGGAATAGCAGCTCTTCTCTGACAAAATGTTCCTCTTCCTGTTTTTAGCCGGCCAGCGCCGAGCTGCTGGGCGCCGCGGTTTGCAGCGGTGATGCAAAATCATCGTGCGCAAACTGCAGCGCATGCAGGCGCGCGTAAGTGCCACCGCGGGCCATCAACTCCGTGTGGGTGCCCCGTTCCCGAATCTGTCCTTCTTCAAGAACTAAAATCTGATCGGCCCGGCGGATGGTGGCCAGGCGATGGGCGATTACAAACGTAGTGCGCCCGGTCATCAAGTTGGCCAGCGCCTTTTGCACCAGCATTTCGGACTCGGCATCGAGTTCGGAAGTAGCTTCGTCCAAAATTAAAATCGGGGAATCTTTCAGAATGGCGCGGGCAATGGCGATGCGCTGGCGCTGGCCGCCGCTCAGGCGCGTACCGCGTTCTCCGATGATGGTGTCGTACTGCTGCGGCAAGCCAATGATGAAATCGTGGGCCAACGCGGTTTGCGCGGCTTGCAAGACGCGTTCTTTTGGAACATCGGCAAGCCCGTAACAAATGTTGTTCCACACGGTGTCGTGAAACAGAACATTCTCCTGGGCGACCATAGCGATTTGCTCGCGCAGCGAGCGAATGGTGACGGACGCGATGTTGACGCCATCGATGCGGATTTCGCCGGAGGTTGGCTCGTAGAAGCGGGGCAGCAAGTTTGCCAAGGTGGTCTTCCCGGCCCCGCTGGAACCGACCAGCGCGACGACTTCGCCTTTGCGCGCGGCCAAGCGGATATTCGTGAGCACCGTGGCGGCTTCACCGTGATAGCTGAAATTCACATTTTCAAATACGATTTCGCGGGCAAAGGCGAGTAACGGGCCGGCGCCGGGCTGCTCACTCACTTCGATGTCGCGGTCGAGATACGCGAATACCTGGGTGACCGCGCCGTCGACGGCCTGAAGCTGCTGATAAATGTATCCAGTGCGCTTCAGCGGCATATAGGCGTTGAACATAGCGTACAGGAAAGTGAAAAACTGGCCCTCGGTCATCAGGCCGTGATGGATTTGATCGCGAGCAAACAGGAGCAGCAAAGGAATGGCCACCGCGCCGACCAGATCCATGAGCGGAGCGGTGATTACCGCAGCACGCACCCAGCGCATATTTTCCCGCAGCAATCTTTGCGCGCCTTCGCGAAACTTTTTAATTTCAAAAGCTTCCATGCCGAAAGCTTTTACCACCCGGCTGCCGCTGACGGTTTCCTGCAGAATGTGGCTCAGGTCTCCGAGGCGAGCCTGACTTTTTTCGCCGGAATTTCGGATTTTCTTTCCAAATTTATTTACCGGAACGATCACCAGGGGCAGCAACACGGCGCAGCCGAGAGCCATGCGCCAGTTGATGAGCAGCATGATGGCGATAAATACGACGAAAGAAAAACCCTTCTGGCAAAGGTCGGCAAGATATTCGCCGAGAGCGTAGCGGGCGCGTTCGACGTCGTTGATGGTGGTAGAAATGATGCGGCCGGTGGGATTGGACTGGAAGAAGCCGATGGGCTGGCGGATGAGGCGCGCGTACAACTGATTGCGCAGGTCTTTGACGGCGGCCTGGCCCACATACTGGATTTCTGTAGTGCCAAAATATTCGGCGATGCCTTTGGCGAAATAGACGATCAGCAGGGAGATGGCAAAAACCGCCCAGACGTTGTGGATGCGCGCCGGGAAATATTCATTCAGCAGGATGGTGCGGCCGTTCCAGGGAAGGGTTACCAGCGGTAAGTTGTGGGTGACGATGGAGGGATTCAAAACGTAGTCCACCGCCGGGCGAATCATGAGCGCGACCAGACCTTCGGCGAAGGCGACGAAAGCGACCATCACAACACCGAAGCCCAGGCGCAATCCGTACGGCAGGACGTAACCGAACAAACGTTTTAATTGTGGTGAAAACAAAGACGCCACGCGGCAAAATCCCCCTGATGGGTACATAGGTACGCTAGTCGCAGGGTTGCAAGGTGTCAAGTTTTGGGCCGGGACGAGGGTCCGTGGAGTGTTGACGTACGGCCAGCGGGGCGGCGGCGAAGCGTTATGGAGCGCGGTACTGGCGATAGTCGACAGGAACGGAGTTGAAGTATAATTGCGTCACTTCAGGCTGACACGTGCAGTTCTAGTTTTTGCGAAAAATTATCTTCGGCTCTTGAAGGGTTAGGCTATGCCAAACATTTTCCGATGGAATTTTTTAGTACTTCGATTGGCGGGAGTGCTTGCGCTCGGGCTGCTGTTCGGGTTAGCGGGGCAGGCGCAACAAGGGGATGTGGACAATTCGACGACGGTTATTAATCCCAGTAACGGGCCTTCTTCCTTCTCCTCGGTGCAAACTGCCGCCGGTTCGAATGTGTACGTGAGCGTGCGCGAAGCCTCGGGATTGCCAGTTTCGCAGACCGCGCTGGTCAAATTATCCTGCCCGCTATCGAATGTGAACCTGTCGCGGCCGGCGAAAGATGATGGCCCGGTGGCACATTTTTACAGCATTCCTTTCGGGGATTGCCGGGTGGAAGTGAGCGCAGCAGGATACAAGGTTGCCAAAGAAACCGTCGCAGTGTTGCAATCCGTTACGCACCACAACCAATACGTGTTCGTGTATCTGCATCCGGAGTCGGAAGCCGCAGGGTCGACCGCGCGACCAGTAGTCGTGCCAGAAAAGGCTGTAAAAGAGATCGACAAGGGCATGGCCCTGATGCAGAAGAAGAAGGATGCGGACGCGCTGGCGCATCTGAACAAAGCCGCGGTGTACGCGCCGACGAACCCCGATGTGGCCTATCTGATGGGGATGATTTCGCTGGATGAAAACAATACCGCCGCGGCGGCACAGCATTTCCAAAGAGCGGTCTCTTACGCGCCGAATAACGAACGGGCGCTGTTGGGATTGGGCTATACCCAGGTGCAAACGAACCAGTGGGCGCCGGCGGTACAGTCGCTGGAAAAGGTAATACAACTGGACACCAACTCCGCGCGGGCACATCTGCTGCTGGCCAATGCGTACGCGCAACTGCGAAATTATCCGAAAGCGCAGGAACACGCGCAACGGGCCGACGAACTGTCCCCGGCAGACGCGGCCCCGGCGCGAACGCTAACGGGCGAGATTCTGGCGGCGGAAGGAAACCGCGATGGGGCGAAGCTGCAGTTTGAAGCAGTGGTCCGCGACTTTCCGAACGCACCGAGCACGGCATTGGCCAAGGAGGGGCTGGCTCACCTCGCAGATCCTTCCTCCGGTGCGGTAGCGACGGTGGGGACGAGCGGAGCGGTAGGGCCTCCAGCAGCTGGATCGCATTCGGCGGCGAGGGAGTCGTTGCTGCCAGCAATGGAAGCGGCAACGGTTACGGCGTGGGCGCCACCGAACGTGGATACGGCCTCGCCCGGCGTGGCGTCGGACGTAACATGCTCTGCGGAAGAGGTTGTGGAGCGGACCAGTGCCAGCACCGACCGGCAGCTGGATAGTCTCGAGAAGTTCCTCGCGACCGAACATATTCAACACGAAGAGATTAACGCGCACGGAGAAGTCTCTCAGCTTCGCGATAAAAATTTCCAGTACATGGTGTTCGTGGAGCACGCCAAGGACGGATTGGTGTTCCTGGACGAACGGCGGGATGGCGGAACCAGTACCGATACGTTCCCGACGTCGCTGGCCACGGTGGGGCTGGTGAGCCTGGGCGTAGACGTGTTTCATCCAGGCTTTGCCAAAGCCCTTGATTTCAAGTGTGAAGGGCTGGGACAGTGGCGCGGCAAGGCCGCATGGGTGATGCATTTTGAGCAGAAACCCGGAGTGAAGTCTTATCTCCGGCTGTGGGAAACCAAAACGAAGACGGTGGAAGTGCCCCTGAAGGGGCGGGTGTGGGTTGCAGCCGGAAGCTACAACGTATTGCACGTGGAATCTGACTTGCGGGAGCCGATGAAAGATCTGGAGCTTACGCGGGACCACCTCTCGATCGATTATGGGCCGGTGACTTTTGATAATGGAGCTTCGGAGCTATGGCTGCCCTGGTATGCGGACATGTACCTCGAGCTGCATGGCAAGCGCTACCATCACAGCCATACGCTTTCGAACTTTAGTCTGTTTTCGGTGAATACCAACAATACGATCAGCGCTCCAAAGAATGTACCGCCGCCGGATGAGGACGAGCCGAAGAAGCCGTAGCGGGATTTTTGCGGAAGAGTACCGGTGTGGCTATTAGAGTGAGATGAAGTGAAACAAAAAGCCCCGCGCGGTTGGCGCGGGGCTTTTTGTTTTTGCGTGGCGGCGCGTTGAGCTCCGCCTGTAACTTGCTTACGGTTTAGTTGCCGGAGGCGTGGCAGGCTTAGTGGTGGCCGGAGCTACAGGCTTAGCTGCTGCAGGCTTCGGCGTAGCGGTGGTGCCGCCCTTGGCCGGGTAGGCCTGGTCGTAAAGACGAACGATGTCCTGCGTAACGTCAATCTGCGTGGACTTGTACAGGACTGGAGAATTCTGCGCGGAGGAATCGAACACGATGACGAAGCCGTTCTCGCGAGAGTAGCGATCGAGCACGTCGATCATCTTGCGGCCGATGCGGTCGACCACGTCGGCTTGCGCGGCGTTGACGTCTTCCTGATATTCATCCTGCTTGCGTTGCAACTGGCGGGTGAGAACTTCGCCCTGGCGCTGCAGACGCACGCCCTCTTCCTGGCTGAGCTTTTCGCCGCCGGCCGCGAGGCGCTGGCGGATATCGGAGATCTGCTTGTTCAAGGCTTCGAGTTCCGACTGGCGGGGTGCGAACTGCGACTGCAGCTCGGCGGAAGCTTGCTTCCCTTCACCGGTTGCCACGATGGCCTGCCGGACGTCCACTACACCAACTTTTCCTGAGGCTGCCGCACCAGGCGCTCCCTGCGCATGAATTGCGGCGGTGCCGAGCAGCGAAACAGCCAACAGGGCGGCGGTACGAAATGTAAATCTGCGATTCACTTTTTTCTCCTTAGTTATAGGTGGCCGCAAAGCGGCCAACCTGCGCCAAATAAAACTTGGCTAGAAACTCGTTGCGCTGAGACTGGCCCACACACAGGCTTCAGCGGGCGTTTTGCAAACTTCATACTATAGCCGACGATGCGTAGTCACCGCAATAACAAAGGCCTTTACGCGCGCGCAGGCCAAAAACCAGCGCCAGCGATCAATGCGGCAGCGGGAAGAGCAGTACCCGGTTGTTCTGCTGGTCGGCGATAACCGCCACATTCGAGAACGGTTCGATAGCAGCAGAAAAGAGCGAGACGCCTCCGATGCCGAGAGTGGCTTTGTTCTGGAACGTCTGCGAATCGACGATGCTCACCGTATTGCTCGTGGAATTTACGGTGAGAATGGAACTGGTTTGGAAATTGTACGCAATCGAGGCTGGATTGATGCCTACCTGAATGGTCACCGTCGCGAGTGTATCGGGATTGAAAGCAACGAACGCGTTAGAGTCGCTTTCGGAGGCGTAGAACAGCGTTGACGGTGAAGCGGCCGGGTCAAACACGATACCCGTAGGAACGGAACCTACGGTGCCGACGTTAACCTGGTTCACGGCTGGCGCGGTGATGCTGATGTCCACGGAGTCCAACTGTCCGCTCGAAGGGTTAGTTGCGATGTTCAGACAAGTCACGACAGCAAGACCGGTGGCGTTAATTCCACGGTCCGGATCGATGGCCACGGCAATTGGTTCGGAACCAGTCGCGGCGGTTAAGGGAGCCAACGTACCGGGTGTGGCGGCCTGCAACGGTGTTAAATCGATGACCGTAGCGGTGTTGCTGCCAGTGTTGGCGACCACGGCCAATCCGGTTTCCTGCTCGATAGCGACTCCGTTCGGGCTGGTGCCGACAACAACGTCAGTGGCTACGGCTTTGGTGCCTTTGGTCAAATCTAGCACGGAGGCGGTGCCATCGGCATTGTTGGTAACAACCGCATAGCCAAAGCGGGGAATCGCAGCTATGCCGATGGGAGTGCCGCCCGTTGGGATCGTGGTAAAAGCGCCAAACGTGGCGTCTGGGTTGAGACTGATCATCGCCGCCTGGCTGCAGGCGGTCTCCGTAACCAGCGCGTAGTTTTTCCCGGTGCCCACTAAATCGTCGGCGATTGCAACTCCACCCGGCGCGGCGGCAACTCCGGCGCACGGGGGAATATTGACGGCTTCGATCACGCGAAAATCCATAACGTTGGAAGTGATATTCCCCGGATTGGCGAGATCCAATCCAAAATTATGCGGGCCAGTGAGAATGTTCTGGCTGCCATTCGTTCTGGGAATTGTAACGTCCAGCTCATTGGGTTTGGTCGCGGAAAAGACCACGTCAGAGGGCGGCAAGGCCACACCGTCCAAGCGTACTTGCGTGGCGTTGCTGAAGCCGCGACCAAAGACCTGAATCCCCGAGATGGATTGGGTTGGTGTACCGGAATTGATCAGCACCGATTGCGCGATGATCGCCGGGTTGGGAACCGTCTTCGGATTGTCAACCGGAGGCGTCGAGAGAGTTTCGATTTGCAGCGGTACTATGTTCGCGAGGTATAGCGGAGTGATAGAGCCACTGCCGGAGTTCACCGCGAGCGCGAGGTTGTTAATCGGATCAACGGCGATCGCGCCATTGAGATTGATCGTGACCGCCGAGCCCCCCTCCGGCGTAAAGCTGGCCGTGTTCGCGGCGATCTGCCCTGTGGGGACGATAGTCACGCGCTGACTCGCCGCCGGGTCGAGCAAGGAGATCTGATTGGTCTGGACGTTTAGGGACGCCACGGTGTTGGTAAACGGCTGGTAGGCAACTGCCGAAGTCCCGACTTCCGCAGAACAAGGTACCGTGGTGCTGGTGAGATTGAGGCCAAAGCACAAATTCAAAGAGGATACGCTTTGATCAAGTGAATCGATGAAGGTTATCTGGGAGATGCTGGCGTTGGGATCGGCCAGAACTATGCTGTGCGAGATGGGATTGACATCGATCCCTTGCACCGTGGGAGTAAGGGAATACGTTAAGAAGTTAGTTCCGCTGCTGAGATAGCCCTGCATGGCCGCGGTACTGGTGGTCATATCGTTCGGACCCGGCTGCGCGTAGGTGAATTCCAGGTTATTGATGACGGTCAAAAGCGAAAATGCGCCGTTGAAACTGGTGGGCGCGATCGGTGGTTTCGAGGTGGGACTTCCGGTACCCAACGGCAAGCCGCTAATCAGAATAGTGGCCTGGGAACCGGGTACTAGATTGTGCGGAGTATTCGCCGCCATAGTCACGGTCACGATGTTCGCGGTGCGCTGCGCAGAGGCGATTTTAAGCGGGCCCTGCGAAGGATTAGACAGGTTAACAGCGGTTAGCGTGCCAGCGCCTCCCGGAGTTACGTAGGCCAGGTGCGCGCCCGGTTCAAAAGCGATTTGCGGATTCGTGCCGGTGTTCAGCTCGGCCAACGCGACCGGACAATAAGAAGTGCCGTCGCTGGGCGCGAAACCCGGCAGACAAATCGAAGGACTCTGCGAGGGATCGAGGTTCACCACGAACCCGGCGTTGGTGGAAGCGAAGGCCACCAAAGCGCGATGCGTGAAGGGATCGATTCCAACGGAATAGGGATAGGGAGAGGTGTTGGCGTTGACGCCTCCCGCTTGCGATGGCGGAATCAAATTATTGAGTGGGATAGTCTCCAACAGCGTTCCCGCCGGGATGGTGAGCACCGCCAGCGTCTGAGCCTGGTAATTTACTACGGCTACGATGTTTTGGAACGGCCCCGCAGCGGGACACTGACCGGTGTTCGGATCCGCGGCAGTGCCTTTCGCGCAAACATTATGATCGATAGCCACGCCAGTAGGTAAATTCGTGGTTCCAGCCGGGCCAGTTCGGAACGCGCCGAGCAAGGTCGGAGGCGTGGTCCCCGAACCCAAGTTGAGGAACTGCACCATGTCCGTGCCAGCTTCCGTGACGGCTCCTAGATTCAGTATCGGGTCAACGGCAATGGCGCTTGGTTTGGTACTCGCGCCCAGCGGAATTGCGGCAGGAACGCAAGTAATCCCCGGGGCGGGAGCGCATGCGCGGTAATACGTATTTCCGTTAGCATCCGTGGTGCAAGCCGGCTGTCCGGCCTCCGTCAAACAAGGGTAAAAGAGAACCTTGTTGATGTCGTAGGGCAGGCTGGCGGTCGCGCTGACGTTCGCATAATTTGGTATCACCGCGATGTTGCTGTAAACGGTTGACGAAGAGGCGACGTCCAAGGAATTCGTAACGGCGAGCGGAAGCAAACCGGGATTGCTGCCGGGATTCTGAATTGGTCCCAGCAAGCGGCGAGGATCGGTGCTCGTCCCGGAGGGCGGAATGATTACAGCGCCGCCGTTAAAGTTAACACCGACAATCGGAGCTCCCAGCGGACCGTAATACCCGCCGTCCACCGAGATGTTCTGATTTTTGACTCCCTCACTGATATCCGCAGGATAAGAAGCCACCAGGCCAGGACGCACCGGAACCACCTGAAAAGTGTGCGACGCGATGGGCGTTCCACCTTGCGTGGCATCACTCCCAGGAGTGATGGTTACCGTGAAGGTTCCCGGAGCGGCGAGTTGCTGCGGGGTAAGCCGCAAGCGCGCGCCGGTAGAAACCGGCCCAGTGGTTGCGGCCAGGGTGCTGGGCGTAAAGAATACTTTCAAAGCGTCCGAACCCGCATTGATAACTGTGGTGACCCCAGTGGTGTTGTTCGTTAGCGTGGCGCCAATTTGCGAAGTGAGATTGGTGGCGTTCAGGAAAACATCCGCTTGCGAACCGCCTTGCGGGACGACAGTCGGCCAAAGGCTATTGAAAGCAATCACCCCGCCGGTAACCAGCGTGATGGTAGCGATGTTGACGCGATTTGTGTCCTTCTTGGCGATGGCAAAAATGGTGACGGTGGTGTTGGCGGGCAAAGTCGTCGGCGCGGTGTAGTTTCCGTTGACGTCCACAGAACCGCAGCTTGGCGAACACGTCGGCGTGTTCACATTATAGGTGTTGGCGATCGATGGGGTGCCGCCAGTGTTCACGGTGGAGTTGGTCACATTCCAGGTGACGTCATTCGGAACGGTATCGGTCGTCAGCGTGGCAGTAAACAGCTTGGTCTCGCCCAAGGCAATGGCCGCGGAAGTGGGGGAAACCGTAACGCGAATTCCGGAGTCCAGGAAAAGATTGATCGTTCCAGTCTTGCTCTTGTTGGCATCCGCGGTGCCGGTAATGATGATGATCAGGCCCTGGTAGGTGGTGGGATCCGGCAGAGTAGCCGGCGCGGTATACACCACTGTGGTGTCTTGCACGTTGGAGAGCACGCCAACGGCGCCGTTAGCAGACTCGCAAGTCTTCGCCGGATTGGTCTTTGTGGTAGTTCCCGTGGTGGTCGTCGTGGTGTACGTGCAGGCAAACGTGACGGTAGTATCGGCGACGCCATTGACGGTATCCGGTCCGGTCACCGTGCCGGTAATGGTGTCGGCTTGGGTGACTACCACGGTCCCGCCCAGCGTGTCCGTCAGGGTTACGGTCAGGACGTTGCCAGCAGCACCCCCGCCGCAGCCGCTCAGCAGCACGCAAGCGACCGCCAAAATTCCCAACAACACCTTTAGTACAGACATAGACTTAATTCTCACGACGCTCTCCCCCACAAATTGCGGCGCCATCGCCGCCCTAGAATGCAGCCTCATCGCTGGTTAGGGAGCGACCCTCGGCCAGTGATTGCGACAACCTTTTTCAAGAACGCGGCCTTACTACAACCGCGTGGCCTCACTTATCAAATCCAACAAAAAACCAGAAAATCCGAAGCTCCCGAGCGACACATCGCGCTCTTCGCGATTCATCCCCTAGAAAGTACGGCTGACGGTGAAACGGAACGTCCGCAGCGGTTCAAAATAATTCAGGTTGCCCGGGTTATTGATATATTTCTGCAGCGACGGATCCACGACAAATTGCTTGAATGCCGCCGGCAAAGCCAGCAGCGAAGCCCGCTCGCCTGGATCGATGTAATCCTGCGGCGCAAAAATCTGTTCGTACAGACGATTGACGTTGTAGGCGTAGTAGATACGGAACGGCGCCTGAATAATGGGCAACTGCACCACGAATTCAATACCGGTGGAAGCCCGCGGACGAAAGTTGGTGCCACTGGCGATAGTCAAATGCTGGCTAAGCTTCGGATCCGCGGTGGTGCTAGCCAGCGGGAATTGCGTTTCCAGGCTGGCCAACCCGCTGGGATCCAGCTTTAATCCGCTGGTGTTTACGATCCCCACGGTGCCGGCATCCAGAAAGAACGCCATGGTGACCGGTCCGGCGATGGGAATGCGGTATTCAAAGTTGCCGTAGCCCATCAAGTCGCCGCCCGGAAAGGCGATGCTGTACGCCAGGATAGGTACGTTGAAAGATACCAGGGTGCTGCCGCCGCCGCCGTTCAGATGCTGATTGGAGAAATAAGTAAAGTTCTGGGCGGTGGCCACCGGAATGAACGCGACCGGCGAGATGGAACGAATGTCGTAACCGCGTAGATCGTTCTCTCCGCCCATGTAGAAGCGGCTATACGGAGGAACGTCTTTGCCGCCGTAGCCGGTAATAAACGCGGTGGCGAAATGCACTCCGATCACGTTGCGCTTGTGATAGGTGGGACGAAACATCTTGAAATCGAACGTATTGGAAATGGAATTTACGTTGCCACCCAGCGGTCCGCCGGAAAATCCCGCGGAGTAAAAATACGCTTTGCCCGTGGTCGGATTTTGCGGATTGTTGATGGTGTTTTTGGTGATCGAGGGCGTGATGGTGCTGGAAACAATGCCATCCAGCGCGCTCGGCCCCGCAACGCTGCGGAATTGCAGCGAAGTAAACAACAGCTGGGAAGTGTCGTTGAAAGCCGTGATGTTGGTGTGCGTGAGCCCGTAGCTGATCGAAGCGCGGGCAAACGAAAACCGGCGAAGCGGATAACTGGCGTAGGCCGTGAAACCCCGGCTGTTCTGGTTGTAGTCCTGCAGAAATTCCGGATTGATGCTGACGCTCTGGCCGGTCTGTTGGGCCACTTGTTGCGCCTGGTCAAACTTGTACTCGCTGGAGAAGATCGTAAATCCCGATTGAATCGGTTTGTCGAAGAGATAGGGCTGCGTGAAGCCGAAGGTAAAGGTTTTCTGTAAATCTCCAAACTGCGCGGAGAGCGTAAGCGTCTCGCCGAGTCCCAGAAAAGTTATTGGTCTGGTATGTGAGGCCGATAAAGGTGCCGGCCAGGCCGCTGACGCCACCCTGCAGCCCGATGGACTGTTTGCCCTTTTCTTTGAGTTTCAAAGTCAAGTCCACGGTGCCGTCTTTGGTATTGCGTTTGATTTCCGCGGCTTTGTCCGCTTCGATCCGCTCGAAATAATTGAGCTGGTTGAGGCGCAGGATGCTGATTTCCCACAGGCGTTTATTGAAGAGCTGCCCCTCGTCGATGAGCAACTCGCGGCGAATCACTTTGTCGCGGGTGGTGGTGTTACCGCTGAAGTCGATGCGGCGAACATAATATTGCTTCTGCTCGTCAAATTTCAGCGTCATGTTGATGGTCTTGGTGGCGTCGTCGACTTCCGTTTCGGGTTCGGGAGTGAAATCGATGAAGCCGAATTCGCCGTAAGCGGAAGTGTAATTTTTCAAAGCCTTGCGGACTTTGTCGGCCGAGAAAACATCTCCCGGGGCCATAGGCCACAGTTTCTTGAGGGCTTCGACCTTCAGGGAAAGTGCTTTATCCGGATCGGCGCTGACGATTTTCAGCGTGCCCATCCGGTATTGATCCCCTTCTTCGATGGGAATAGTAATGTTCACAGCTTTGCCCGGGCTTCTGCCCGCGAATGGGAGAGGCACGCCTAGCTTGTAATTATTGGTGTCCAGGTTTTCCAGAATCGGACCATTGGGCGCAACCAGCACCTTGAAGTAGCCGTTGTCCTGATACAGGCCGCGAATGCCGACTTCCAGGTCTTCGTTCAGCTTTTCCTTATCGTAAGTCTTGGACATCACGTTAATCTCCGTGATGTACAAGGGAATGGCGTACGGGCGATCGTTGTGCATAGCGCGGATCAGTTTGCGGTTGCTGAAGGCGTGATTGCCGATGAACAGAATTTTCCCGACTTTAACTTTGGGGCCTTCTTCAATCTTGAAAACCAAGATGACCGCGTTGCTGGACGCGATGCGTTCATATTCCGGAGTTACTTTGGCGAATTGGTGGCCATGTTCGCCCAGCAGGTCTTCCAGAACGACTTCAGCCTTTTTGATCTTGGTGGGATCGAACTGACTCTCTACCGTGAGCCCGACCTTTTTTTCCTTGAAGCGGTCGAGAATGTCCGATTCGGAAACCGAGTGGATGCCTTCGTAACGGATGCGCCGGATAATCGGCCGCTCTTTCACTTCAAAAATAATAATCCGGCCGTCAGGACAGTCCGGAGAATCTTCCACGCTCAGCTTTACGTCTTCAAAAAATTGGGTATTCCACAGGGCCTGGAAATCGCGGCGCAAAGTTTCTTCGTTGTAGGGGTCGCCATCGCGGCTGAAAATACGGGCCTTTAAAGTGTCGCTGCGGATACGACGATTGCCGATGAATTCAATGCGGTCGATGACCAGATGGGGCTGACCGTTGTTATCGAGCGCGGCAGATTGCGCGGGCTGCTGCGGGTCCGCAGACGAGATACCGATCGAGGCGCGGGAAGGAGTCGCGCTTTCCGGCTCTGGCGTGCTTGCCGCTGTGGGTTTTGTATCCCCGAAGAGCTCTGAAGAATCCAAGTGTTGAGAGAAAAGTACCACCGCGTGCGAATGCGGTTCCGCTTCGGGCTCTTTTCGCGCCATTGCCGGAGAAATGCTCGTCAGCAGATAAAAAAGTGCTGCGAACTTCAACGCTTGATGCGGTGAAAATCCGGGCCAAACACAAAATTTTCGTTCAGCGGCCGATGAGGTCGTCAAGGCCGCGCCCCCAAACACAAATTTTTCTTCTCCCGCCGAACCCGGTATGGGCTCAGCTGTGCGTTGGCCCCGACGAAGCCGGGACCCTCCCGTGCTGGTGTCAGATTCGCTAGTGGACGACCGGGGTTGCCTCAACCACCGGCCGAAATGCCAGACCCTCTTCACCGACGTATATCTGAAGCGTTGCGGGCCTTTGAATGCCCCCCTGAATCAAGGCTTCAGACAGCGGGTCTTCAACATACTTCTGCAACGCTCTGCGTAACGGACGCGCGCCATAGTTACGATCAGCGCAGGTTTTCTCGAGGATCCACTGCCGGGCTTCCGGCGAAACCACCACTTGCACCTGGCGGTGAATCAACGTGTCGTTCATTTGTCCAACTAGCAGGTCGATGATGCGTAGCAAATCTTCGTCGGCTAGCGGATTAAAGATAATAACCTCATCGAGGCGATTTAGAAACTCCGGATTGAAGGCCCGCTTGACTTCATTCATGACCAAATCCTCAACGGACTTGGCTCCGGCCTCTTCGCCGCCGGATTGGAAACCCAGCGAGGTGCGCTTCTGCAGGTGGCGCGCGCCCAAATTCGACGTCATGATGATGATGGTGTTGCGGAAGTCCACGGTGTTGCCGAGGCCGTCCGTCAACTGCCCGTCTTCGAAGACTTGCAATAAAATATTGAAAACATCCGGATGGGCCTTCTCGATTTCGTCGAGCAGGATCACGGCGTACGGCGTGCGGCGCACCCGTTCCGTGAGTTGCCCGCCCTCTTCGTAACCCACATAGCCCGGAGGTGCGCCAATCAGCTTGGACACGGAATGTTTCTCCATGAATTCGGACATGTCGAAGCGGATCAGCGATTTTTCCGAGCCAAACAAAAATTCCGCAAGGCGGCGAGCCACTTCGGTTTTGCCTACGCCAGTGGGCCCCAGGAAGAAGAAGCATCCCACAGGGCGCCCGGGAGATTTCAGTCCGGCGCGACTGCGGCGAATGGCCCGGGCCAACGCAGTGATGGCTTTATCCTGACTGATGACCCGCTTGTGTAGTTCGGGTTCGATACGCAGCAACTTTTGCTGCTCGTCTTCTTTGATGGAGCTGACTTGGATGCCGGTCCAGCGGGAGACCACATCTTCGATGTCTTCGCGAGTAACAATGCCCGTGGAGGCGTCGTCCAGCTTGTAGCGGTCTCGCAAACCGCGCAGATTTTCTTTTTCTTTGCGCTCTTCTTCGGAATAAAAACGGGCCTTATCGAACTCGTGATTGGCAATCGCCGTTTCCATACGGTGGGTGATGAATTTCACACGCTTCTGCACTTCCCCGACTTCTTCGGGAACGGTCGCCTGGCGCAGTTTCACGCGCGCGCCGGCTTCGTCGATCAAGTCGATAGCCTTGTCCGGAAGAAAACGGTCGGGAATGTAGCGGTTCGATAGATAAACGGAATACTTCAACGCTTCATCAGTGTAGCTGACCGCGTGGAATTTTTCGTAGCGCTCGCGCACGCCTTGAATCACCTGCACGGCTTCTTCTTCGTTGGGCGCGGGAACTTTTACGGACTGGAAGCGGCGCTCGAGCGAACGATCTTTCTCCACCGACTTGCGGTATTCACCGGGCGTCGTTGCGCCGATGCATTGAATCTCGCCGCGGGAAAGCGCGGGCTTTAGAATGTTAGCTGCGTCCAGCGAGCCTTCCGCCGAACCTGCGCCAACCAGGGTATGCAATTCGTCGATGAACACGATGGAGTTTTGGCTCTCCATCAATTCCTTCATGATGGTCTTGAGCCGCTCTTCAAACTGGCCGCGATATTTGGTGCCGGCCACGATTAACGAAAGATCCAGCGAGAGAATGCGCTTGTCGGCCAGAAACGGCGGAACGTCGCCATCGGAAATTCGCTGCGCGAGTCCTTCGACGATTGCGGTTTTTCCAACGCCCGGCTCGCCGATCAGCACTGGGTTATTTTTCGTGCGACGGCACAGAATCTGAATCACGCGCTCGACTTCGCCATCGCGCCCCACCAGCGGATCGAGCGAACCTTCGGAAGCCGCTTGTGTGAGGTCCCGGCTAAATTCCGCGAGCAGGGAAGTTTCTTTCGGTCGCGCTGCAGCGGTTTTCTCGCCAGACGTCCGGCCCAACTCTTCGCGCAGTGTCGTAAGCCGCAGTCCGCGCTCCATCAAAATTTCCGCACCAAAACATTTTTCTTCGCGCAGGATGCCCAGCAGCAAATGTTCGGTTCCGACGTGCTTGTGTCCGAGCCGCTCCGCTTCTTCCGCAGCCATATTCAGAATGCGTTTGCATTCCTGGCTGAGCGGAACTTCCACGGACGTGGAGATACGCTCGCGAATCGTGATGCGCGCTTCGATCTCTTTGCGGATGCTCTCGATCGAGCCTTGCTGCCGCAGAAAACGATTGGCCAGCGCTTTATCCTCGCGCATCAAACCGAGCAACAGATGCTCCGTCTCGATGTACGGGCTGCCGTACTGGCTGGCTTCGTAGCGTGCAAAGAATATGACGCGTCGCGCTTTTTCGGTGTACCGTTCGAACACGTTTAGCTCGCTTCTCCCCCGAGGGTTCCCGACGAAACTTTCGCTTCGCGAGTCTTCAGAACGCCATGTTCCAGTCCCACAATGCGGTCGCAGCGTGCCGCGAGTGCCAGATTGTGCGTCGCGATTAACGACGTCAACTGATGCGCGCGATGCAACCGTTCGAGCAACTCAAACACGGCCCAAGCATTCTGCTCGTCCAAATCTCCCGTAGGTTCATCTGCCAGCAACACCCGCGGCCCGGTGACCAGCGCTCGAGCGATCGCCACGCGTTGCTGTTCCCCTCCGGAAAGTTCTCCGGCGCGGTGCTCGGCCCGATCCGCCAAGCCGACTTCCGCCAGCCACTTCCGCGCCAACTGCAGCGCTGAAGTAGAATTCCCACCGCGCGACGTGCCACGTAACAACAGCGGCATGGCCACGTTTTCCGCGGCCGTAAAATCCGGCAGCAACTGGTGACGCTGCCATAAAAAACCAACGGCGCAATTGCGAAATTCCGCGAGCGCCGCTTCATTTTTTAATTCGATGGCTTTCGTTTCGAAGTATATAGCACCGCTTGTTGGCGTGTCTAGCGTGGCCAGCAGATGCAATAAAGTACTTTTTCCGGCCCCTGACGGCGCAACGATCGCGACCATCTCATTTTTCTGCAAAGCGATGCTGGCGTCCGACAAAACCGTCAGAGATTTTTCTCCGCTGCCATAGACCTTGCGAAGATTGCGCCCTTCCAACACGGGAACGCCCATCGTCATCGCCTGCACTCCACCAACCGCCGCAATTTTCGCGGCTGCTTGTAGCGGAACTGGGGTGCTGCCATTCATTCGCGTTGCTTCCTTCTAGTCTTGCCGCTTGCTGAATTCAAATTCCCGCGCACATTTCGGACTGCGTTCGAATCAGGCCTAAAAAATGGGTGGCTCTCGCCGGACCTCTGTAACTGTCTTAGATGCCGGGTTTGCCTTCCACATATGTCCCCGGATGGTCGATTTCCGTGGCGTGTAAGGCCCAAATCTTTCCCTTTTCTGGCGCCCACGGGAATGCTGTATTAACCTCTCGATGGTACCAAATCGGTACGATTCTAACTGCCTGCTAATGCAACCACTTACAGTGGCCAAATTCGATTTAGCGACAGAACGCTGGTAGCTAAGATTCCGCCGATAATCTTACCCATACATAACAGCAAATGGCGCGCCAAATGAGGAGAGGGAAAGAGCGATTTCGCCGGGGGTTCGCCTCCGGGCGCGAAAGCTCACTCGTATCGCAGTATTTCCACAGGCAGCAATCGCGACGCCGCCCGCGCCGGCAAAATTGTCGCGGCGGTAGCAATCACCATGGAAACCAGCGCGATCCACACGCCATCCGCCATATTCGGATGAAACGGCACATAGGGAACCGCATAGACCTGCGGATCCAGCGGAATCAAATGGTAAGCCCCGGCGAAAAACGAGAACGCGTAACCAACCGCCAAACCAATCAGCGTCCCTGTCGCGCCCACGGTAATTCCCTGCCACAGAAAAATGCTGCGAATCTGTTCGCGCCGCGCGCCCATGGACATCAACACCGCTATATCTCGCGCCTTGTCCGTAACCGTCATCGACAGAACGACTAAAATGTTCAGCCCCGCAACAAACGTAATCAGCCCGATAAAAACCGCGGTAACCAATTTTTCCAGCCGCAACGCGCGAAAAAGCGCCCGGTTCTGGTCCATCCAGGTATTCGCGATAAATCCTTCTCCCGCGGCCCGTTCCGCGGCGCGCGCGATTTCCTCGGCGCGTTCCGGCTGCTGCAACCGAAACTCCAGAACGTTCACTACATCCGCCGTACCGGAAAGGTTCTGCGCCGCGGGCAGCGTCATAAAGCACCAGTTGGCGTCGTAATCGTAAAATCCCGAATCGAAAACGCCGGTGATGTGAAATCGTCGCGTCCGTGGCGTCATGCCAAACGGCGTCAACCGCCCCTGCGGACTGATCAGCGTTACGTAATCTCCGGGCGCCAATTTCCAGTCGGTAGCGAGTATCTGCCCGACGATCAGCGCGTCGATGCCGTCCGCGTCCGGCGCAAAATCCAGATTCCCAGCCACAATGTGCCGCAGTGCCTCATCGCTGCGCTTTTCGCGCTCGGGATCAACGCCCTTGGTCACCACCCCGCGCGCATCTCCCGCAAACGACATCAGCACCGGCTGATACACCGCAGGCGTAACCGATTTCACTCCCGGCAATGCCGCAAGCTTGTTGGCCATCTCCTCGTAATTATGAATACCGCCAGTACCCGGACGGGTTAGCGAAATATGCGCGGTAACTCCCAGCAGCCGATCCTGCAAAGTTTCGCGGAAGCCGGTGTTCATCGACAGCGCAATCACCAACGTAGCCACTCCAGCCGCCACGCCAATAATCGAAAATAGCGTCACCAGCCGCAGCACCGCCGGCCGATAAGGCGACCGCAAATACCGCCGCGCCACAAACCATTCAAATCGCATGGATCGTCGAGTCCGCTAACCCCAAGTACTAACCATTATGCAGGCAAGGCATTTCGACTTGCGCAGTTCTCGCGGAAAAAACAATTCACTGGTTCCAGCTGTGCACTCGCGGAATCCATCGTGGAACGTTGCGGCAGTATTCTTCATAATCCGGGCCAAATTTCTCACGCAGTGTAGGTTCTTCGTAAAATCTAACGAACAGCGTAACTCCTACCACCGCAACGAGCGCCACCGTTAGCGCCGCTCGGCTGGCCTGCCCGAAAATCACCCATAAACTCAGCCAGCCCACAAAAAATCCGACATACATCGGATTCCGTACGTAACGATAGAACCCGACAACCACTAAGCGCTGTGGAGGTGCGATCGGCATCGGCGTTCCAAGCCCGGTCCATCCAAAATCCCAGATGCAGCGCAGCGCCACCGCAAAACCCAGCGCTGAAGGGACCGCTGCAATCCACCGCCGCTCTCGCACCCCCGTTGTGTCCACTTGAAAACCCAGCCAAGCGGGCAGCAACCAAAACCACAGCGCGAGGAATCCCGCGCCCGCGGTCAGCGAACCTGCTGTGGTGAGCCAGCGCAGCCCACCATCTGAGCCACGCCCGGCTTGAGTTTCTCCGGTCGCCATGAACACCTCCACTACGCCAACCTGAGTTTGCCGCACGATAGTTGGCAGATGCACCGGAAATCTATGGATCGTTTACCGCATCGTCTGCGGGGTGCTCAGCCACGGGCCGCAATTGCGGGAACAAAATCACATCGCGAATCGATTGCGAATCCGTAAGCAACATCGTCAGCCGATCGATGCCGATGCCTTCGCCCGCGGTCGGCGGCATGCCGTGCGCCAGCGCCCGAATGTAATCCACATCCAGCTGCTTCGGCACTTCGTCGCCGCCCTGCGCAATCTGCGCCAAAAATCGCCGTTCCTGTTCCGCAGGATCATTTAACTCAGAAAATCCGTTCGCCACTTCCATCCCGGCGATGAAAATCTCGAAACGCTCGGTCAGCGTCGGATCATCGGGCTTCTGCTTCGAGAGCGGCGAAATATCCGTGGGAAAATCATACAAAATCGTCGGCTGAATCAACTGGGACTCGGCAAAAGTCTCAAACAGCAGTCCGATCCACTGTCCATCGCTCAGCGAACCTTTCGCCGCCGCATAAGGCGCTCCCGCCGGCTTGGCCCAGGCGTTGTAGCGCAGTCCAATCGCCGCAGGACCTCCCGGAGCCGCCAGTTCCGCCGCAGTAGGCGCCGCACCAGCCTCCGCCGGCCAATACTTAGCGATAGCGTCGCGCATCGAGACCCGTTCCATTTTGGAAAAGTCCAATTCATGTTCGCCAAACTTAACGGTAGTAGTACCCGTCACCGCCTTCGCCACCTCCGCAAACAGCGCCTCATTCAAATCCATCAAATCCCGGTAGTTACTGTAAGCCTCGTAAAACTCCAGCATCGTAAATTCCGGATTGTGCCGCGTGGAAATCCCCTCATTCCGGAAGTTGCGATTAATCTCATACACCCGGTCCAATCCGCCCACCGTCAGCCGCTTCAAATACAGCTCCGGCGCAATGCGCATATAAAGGTCGATATCCAAAGTATTGTGGTGGGTCACGAAGGGCCGCGCCGCCGCTCCGCCGGCTACCGGATGCATCATCGGCGTCTCTACTTCTATATAACCGCGCGCATCGAAGAACTTTCGCAGCTCCTGGGTAATCCGCGCCCGGGTAACAAAAATCTCCCGCGATTTCTCGTTGGCGAGCAAATCCAGGTAGCGCTGCCGGTAGCGGATCTCTACATCCGCCAAACCGTGCCATTTCTCCGGCAAGGGCAGGAGCGCTTTGTTAAGGAAGGTAATCTCTTCCACCCAAACCGAAAGCTCCCCGGTTTTGGTCCGAAATAAATACCCGCGCACTCCAATCGAATCGCCCAAGTCCAAGAGGTGAAACAGCGCAAATCCCGTCTCGCCCACCACATCCTTGCGCACCAGAATCTGCAGCCGTTTGCCGCCATTCTGCAGGTGCGCAAATCCCAGCTTGCCCATCAGCCGGTAAGAGACAATCCGTCCGGCCACCCGAACCTGTGGCTTGGTGGCGTCCAGGTCGGCAGCGGTGGCCTCTCCAAATTCCGCTAAAACCGCCTCGGCGGTGTGCGTCCAGCGAAATTCATGGGGAAACGCCGGGTAGCCGAGCGCTTCAATCTGCTCCAGCTTCTTCTGGCGCTGTTCAAACTGGTCCCGTGGCTCGAATTGCAATGCGGAAATCCTTTCGGAAAAGGTAGCAGGCGAGTATAGCGGCCCCTACGCGCTCGCGGCAACTGCGTACCGGGTCATCTGGGTGACCACACGGCAGGCGGCAGGGAAATCCTCAAGCCGAAAATACGCTGTTGACCCCGGGTACTCAGTGATGTTAGAACGAATGAGTTATATGCATCTATGCGCTTAGTAGCGTTTCAGTATTGCCGGACCATTTTAGTACTATAGTCGATAACACAGTATTGAGTTAGACTCTCCATACTTTCCGACCTTCACAAAAGGAGCCCATGCTTGCTTTCCCGACTCTTAACCCCAGAAACGCGGCCCGCCGCGAGCCTTGAAAGCACCTCAGAAACTGCCGTCACACACTTAGTGGAACTGGTTTTCCGGGAGATCTTGGTGGCTTGTGGCGAGGCCACTGCCGCACGGCAGTCGGCGCCAGTCGGCAGCTCAGAGTGGCAAAAGCGTACCGGCGAAATACTCGCTTACGGCCGAGTTACCCACGTCTTGGACCGCCTGAAAAATCTGACGGTCGAAAGCCACGGCAACGGATAGCCTCGCTTTCCTCGAAAACGTCCACCCTCGCGGGCTGGCCAACGTTGCCGTGAAAAAGAGGCGTCCGCAGCCAACGCTGGTGGCCACCTCGGCCCTCCAACCGAACAGTAGTTTACCTCAAGTACTAGAACTCTTTCCGTAATCTATTTCATTCCAGGCAAAAATACCCTCCACAATTTGCACACCCCTCTAGCGGTTTCATGGTATGCTCCCCGCCTAGTCCCTTGGGAGAGAAGCGCTTGAAAGTTTCCAAGCCCCGCCCGGCTTTGGGTGCTTCCGTGCAGACTGACTGGTATGGCTGGCTTCCCGAAGCCAAGATGGAAGCGTTCCGGGTGTACGCGGGTGACTTTGAGACCTGCTACAGCATGTTGAGTGTTTCCTTCGACGAAGCGTTAGGCCTGCGGGACTCTGGACAGTTCCGAAAATCTTTCGTGGCAATGGAAGTCACCCCCTCCTTGTGTTCCCGGCTCACCGACCGTTTATACGGCATGCTATGCTCCCTCGACGAGCACGCCAAACACTATGGCATCGTACCCAGCGTGGCCCCATTGGACGCTGAGAATTTCCGTGGCCTTCATGGCCAGCGCTCCGCCCGGATGAGTTCCCTGCTAAGTGCCATATTGCTTTCTCAGCGCACCCAGTTCCTCAGCAAGATTACGTCCCTCAAACACATCGTGGGACAGGCGAACTCAGATTTTTGCGATGCCGCCCAAGAATTGTTTTCAGCCCCGGCCCAAAACCGTGATCGCTTGTGGAAGGCGCTAGACCAGGATCACTACGACTTGAACACCTGCCTCCGCGAATCCATGGTGTTGCTCAAGTGCTTCCTCCGAGTGCTTCCCGACGATCAATTGCTTTCCTTCCAGAAAACCGTAGCCTCGCAGACCGTTCCCCGCCGCCCCGTTCCCCAGAGCCGAACGATACGGCATAGACGTATCGCCCAGTTCGCGGGAGAATAACCCACTGCCATCTATGCAGTCCTCCGGTCCAGGCACCGGCGGCCCGCTCGTGCGCGTACCTTTTGAACAATCCGCATTGCAGCGAGGACAACTCAAAGGAGCAATCGGCGCATCCGAACCTGTAAATGCGCCGCTATTGGAACGTTGGCCCGAACTCGACCAGCCGCTCCGAGCGGGGTGCCTGAATTCAGACACCTAAACTAATGACTGAAGCGGAAGCCATACGCCTGGCGCAGGCGGGCGACGCCGCGGCCTTTGAGTTCCTGTATGGGCTCCACGGTCGACGCGTCTACGCTTTATGTCTTCGGATGGTCCGAGAGCCATCCGACGCGGAAGACCTCATGCAGGAAGCCTTTCTGCAACTCTTCCGTAAGATCGGGACTTTCCGGGGAGAGTCCGCGTTCTCTACGTGGTTGCATCGCATGACGGTTAACGTCGTGCTCATGCGCCTGCGCAAGAAGACGCTTCCCGCCACCTCGCTCGACGAGGTTACTGATCCCGATGACGAAACAGGTGGGCCGCGCAAGGATGTTGGCGCCCCAGACCTGCGGCTGAGCGGTGCGGTAGACCGGGTCAATCTGGAACGCTCGATTGACAAGTTGCCGCCCGGCTACCGCACGGTGTTCACCCTGCACGATGTGCAGGGCTACGAACACAACGAAATTGCCGAGATTATGGGCTGCTCTGTGGGCAACTCCAAATCTCAGCTGCACAAGGCCAGAACCAGGTTGCGCGAATTGTTACAGGAAGATGTCCGGCAGCATGCTCGAGACGAACGAACCGCCGCGAAGGCGCAGACGGGCGAAGGCGATTGAGATAGAATGATGGAAATTGTAGGGTGTGCAGTACAAGAAAAAAGTTTATCGGGATCGGCGGTCGGCGTATTTCGCGCGGCTGTTTCGCGCTCTTGGGCCTGTAGCCTGATTCCTGCTGATATTTCCGGGGTGGTTGTCGATGTCTAGTCCGATGCACTGCAGCGACGTTTCCGCGGCACTCGAACGCGAAGAGTTGTCTGCCCTTCCGGCGGATACCCTCGCGCACGTCGCCGATTGCGATAGTTGCCAGGACTACCTCTCTGACTTGAATTCTATCGTAGCCGCAGCTCACCAACTTCCGGCGGAAGTCGAGCCTCCCGCGCGCATCTGGATTGCCCTCCAGGCCCAACTCACCGCCGAAGGCGTCATTCACGAACTTCCTGCGGTTCTTCCGCCCGCTCAAACCGCTTCCTGGTGGCATGGCCTCTTCCAAGGTCGCGCCCTGGCTACTGCGGCCGTCGGCGTCCTGATAATGGCGGCTGGCATTGTGCAACTCAGAAAACCGCTGGCTAGCGCTCCCGCCGGCACCGCGACCCAGACGGAACAAGCCCCAGATGCCCTGGCTGTTTCTGGCGCGGCTCTCAATGTTCAGGAAAACGATTTGCGCAAAGTGCAAGACCAGCGCAAGACGCAAGATCTCCGCAAGGTACAGGGTCTCAGCAAAGGGAAAGATCTGCGTAGCGTGCAAACTGCCGGCACTCTCTCTTCGGCCCCTCCTTCTTCTGCGGTCGACGATTCCCTGCAGCAGGATTTGCTGACTTTGGACGCCTTCATCGCCGAGTGCGAGCAGCACCTTAAAGTCAATCCACGAGATCAGCTGGCCCGGGAATACCTGGCTGGCGCCTATCAACAAAAAGCCGAACTGTTAGCCGAGATGATGGATCGCGGCAGGAGCGTAAACTAAGATGAGTCTGCTACGGATGGGACGCAGCGTACTTCCCGTGCTGGGCGCTGGAATCTTTCTTTGGCCGGTCGCGCCTGCGCTAGCCGGTCCGCAGCATTTCGAGAAACATTTTCCCGTCGTCGGCAAGCCCGTGGTGGTGATCCAAAACCTCGGTAACGGCCGCATTGAAGTGAAGTCCTGGAAAAATCCGGAAGTGGTGCTTACCGGCACTCAGGCCTCCAACAAAATCAGCATTGAGTCCGAACAGGCCGGCGACCGCATCGGCGTTTCCTCCACCCTCATCGACGCCACCGCCCAGCCCGCCGAGATGGAAGCCAACTTCCAACTCACCGTTCCGGAAGACACCGAACTTCAGCTTAAGACCCAGACCGGGCTCATCTACGTCGAACAAGTTACTGGCGACATGACCCTCGAGAGCGTCGCGGGCGACATCCATCTTAAGGAAGTTTCCGGTTACATTATCGTTTCCACCAAGAGCGGCTCGCTCGTCTGCACCCAATGCGCCGGCAAACTCAACTTCAATTCCATCAGTGGCGGCGCCCAGTTGCTGCAGCCCCAGCTTTCCAACGTCTATCTCTTCACCACTTCCGGCAACATTCTTTTCGATGGCGACTTCATCCGCACCGGCCTGTACACCATGAAGAGCGGCAAAGGATTGGTGGAAGTTCGTTTTTCCGCCAATGATTCCTTCGACTTGAACGCCCAGACCGCCACCGGCACCGTCGACAATCAAGCCGCCGACTATCTCAAGCCCGACTCCCACGGCCTGAAGCACCTCGCCAACAAATATTCCAGCTACACCAGCACCTTCATCGGCACTCTCGGCAAAGGCCTCGCCAAAGTCGAACTCTCGTCCTACAGCGGCACAATCCGCATCCTAAAGCGCGATTAACCTGGGAACGCCAATCTCCCGATTGGCGTTTTTGACTTTTTGTCACCCCTGCTAACCCAACCCGCCAATCAGCAGATTTCCATTCCCAGCGCGCTGCGATTTTCGTCTCTTGCCCCCGCTTCCTTATATAATCTTCGCGGGACGCCATGAGTCCCTAAGGTAAATTCCCGCCGCCGGCGACGCATCCTATGACCCAGCCTCCATCACTCCTGACCCGCCCGCCCGCCAACCGTCCGCAAGTCTTATGCCTGGCCGGCTTCATGGGATCGGGCAAAACTACGGTAGGCACCCTGCTAGCCCGCCAGCTAGCTTGGCGCTTCGTCGACCTGGACGAACGCATCGAAAGCGCCTCCGCCATCACCATCCCCCAATTCTTCGAACGCTTCGGCGAACCAGCCTTCCGCCAGCTCGAAGCCGATCAACTCCGGGCCACCCTCGGCCGCGCCACCGAAGACCAAGCCGGCACAGTTCTGGCCTTAGGCGGCGGTACCTACGCCCAGCCCGGCTGCCCCGAATTTCTCCGCTCCGCTGGAGTGCCGGTCCTTTGGCTGGATTCTCCACCCGAAATTCTGCTCGCCCGCTGCATGACCATGACCGGCCGCCCGCTCTTCCGCGACGAAGCCAGCTTCCGCGAACTGCACGCCCAGCGCCTTCCTTCCTACCAGTCAGCCGACTATCGCGTAGACAGCTCCGGCGATCCCACCCAGGTCGTTGCCGAAATCCTCCGCCTCGGCATCGTTGGCAACGGCGCCAGCGAATCCCATTTGGTAGTCGAGAAACCTCCCGCCTGAAACCCTGCAATTTCCTTCAGAAAAATGGCATGCTGTGTTTTCGTAAAAAAGGAAACGTCGCAAGAAATTTCGCAGCACGATATATTTTGTCGTAGGAATAAGCCAACGCAGGAGTTCGTTATGCCCGATACGAATCGACCATCACCTGTAGCGCGGGGCGGAGTCTTCGGAGCCCTGCGGTTTTTTCCGCAACTACAACTTAATTCCGCAGGCTTGCTCGCCGCCGCTCTCACCGTAGCAGTATGCGCCGGCGCTGCATTGGCCCACGCCGGCAAACCCGCGGCGTCCACTATCTTCATTCCCGACAAAGGCAAATTCACCATCCAGCTGGACGGTCAAACCGTAGCCCACGAAGAATTCGAAATCGCCCCCACCGCCGCCGGCTGGGTCGCTAAAGGCACCACGGAATTAAAAGTCCCTAAACCACCCCTTCCACCGTTACCGGGACCCTCACCATGCAACCCGACGGCACGCCCATCACTTACGATTGGACTACCCAGGCCGAAAAGACCAACGCCGCCAACATCGTCTTCGCCAACGGAATCGCCAAAGTCACTTTGCAAATGCAGGGCGCCCGCCCCTTCCAGCAAGACATGTCTTTCGGCACCCCGCTAGTCGCCGTCCTCGACAATAATCTGTACCATCAATACGCCGTCCTGGCCCGCCTCTACGATTGGAACAAGCGCGGCCCGCAAACTTTCCCCGTAATCATTCCGCAGGAGCTGACTCCCGGTTCCATCACCGTCGAAGCTACTGGCGAAGCCCAAGCTGGCGGCAAATCCTACGAAGCCCTCCGCGCGACCACTTCCGATTTGCAGGTTCTACTCTTCGTCGACAAAGACCACCGCCTCCAACGCCTAGAAGTCCCCTCCGCCAAGGTAGTCATCGCCCGCGAGTAGGGGCACGGCATGCCGTGCCCGTCCGACGGGTTCCGCATGCTCAGGGCGTCCCCTCAACCGCGTTCCCAGCTCTTCGAAATTTTCCTTCGCACCAAAAAAAACGGCGCGACTGATTCGCATTCGAATCACTCGCGCCGTTAATGCTTACCCAAACTCTAAATACTTATTCTGCGACGCTTACCGCGCCACCGGCCGTTGAAACACCACCGGTCCCGGCCTCCGCAGCGGATAGCCCTGCGGATGACCATGGGCATGCTGCATCGCATGACCATTCGAATGAACCCCGTTGCCGTTGTGCCCGTTGGAATGATTGATGTGGCCCAAATGACCATTTCCATTCCCACTGGCCGGTCCATTCGCCGACGCGGGCTGCGGTAGCCGCGCCGGGTTACCGATAGGGCGGAGCGTTACAGGCACTGCGCTGACGTTATCGCTGATCGCTTGCAGCCGCTTCAGGATCGACTGCCATTGTTCCCAATCCAGTTGGTGCAGGAACGGCCGCAATCCCTGGATGAACGGATCTTCCAGCAGCGCTTCCCCGTCGGACTCCGGAATAAAGAACCGGTTCAATCCCACATTCAGCGCTTCGGAGATCTTCTCCAGCGTCCCCAGTGATGGCGTCATCTGTCCGCTTTCAATACGCGAGAGATACGAACGCGACACTTTCGAACGCGATTGCAGCTGGCTCTGCGTCATGCTGCGCGATTCCCGCAACTGGCGGATCCGCTGGCCGATATTCTCGACCGTCTCTTGGTTCGCAAATCTTTCCGGTGTGGCCTCAACGATTGCTTCCTCCGGCGCTTCCGGGGGAGGAATCAGGAATTCCAAACGCTGAGGTAGGGCCCGTACACACCTCCGGCAATTACCGGTGCGCGTACGGTACTGGACTAGACCACAGGTTTTGCAGCGGATTACTTCCCGATCCATCTCAAGCGAACTGAGGGTTTCTTTTTCTAGTTGTACCGACACCAGTGCTCCTCGCTGACTGTTTATCCGGCGTGCAAATAGGGATTAGGAACGTCGGAACGTTCGTGCGGGGGAAGGCAGAAACTGGCGCAAACGGAGTATCGTGTGAGCGCCAATTTCTGTCAAGAGTATTTTTGAACTATTTTTTAGTACCGCGTCCCGCGCACTCAGAAGTTACGCCCCAGCTTCGCCTGTCCCCCCGTACAGCTCGCGAAGCTTTTCCCCAGGGAACGCCAACTCTTTTCCATCCCGCAGTTTTTAGCGTGACGAATCTCCCGATTGGCGCCGTTCCGTTTTGCTGCGATTCCCAAAAAAATGTAATCCTCGCGTACCGCGCTGCAGGCGCGCGCTCCGACGGCCCGGAGAGAGTCGCGAAAATAACAGGACCAGAATGGGACGGGCTGCCTTCTTACCAGGACAGCAGCCAGTTCCATTTCAGTTTCGCCCAAAATCCGATACGTGGACAAAAATCTCCCAGAAAAACAAAAGCCCCGCGTGAGCGGGGCTTTCGCTGTCCTGCGAACAAGGCTGGTCGCTCGCAGGAATTTCCGTTAATTATTTACAGTAACAACCAACGGAACTGTTTTGGCGGCGCTTCCGGCGCCCCCAGAGGCGGTAACGTTCACCACGTACGTGGCCGTCGCCGGAGTGGGCGGTGTGGAACTCCCGCCTCCGCAACCAACCACGCCCAAAGCGAACGCCAGAACGGCAACCAGTACGAACGCGCGCTTCAACCGCTTGCGGCGCCCGAACGGCAGCAACAAACCCGCAAACGCGACGGTGGAGACCACGCCCCACAAGTTGGGCTGCGTGGCGTTGCTGGCAGTAGCCGCGGCTGCGGTGACCGTCACTTTTACCGAGGCGATCGTCACTCCATCCAGCGTCACCGTCGCGGGCGCGAACGCGCAGCTGAGCTTCGCGGGGAGACTTCCGCAGGTGAACGAAACCGTCTGCGTGGAGCCGCCCAGCGGAATAACGCTGATCGTTGCCACGCCGGCTTGTCCCGCGGTTAAGGTCAAACTGGTCGGCTGCGATTGCATCGTGTAGTCCGCTACCATTTCGGTGATCGGTCCGCCCGTAGACGCGGTCAACACCGCGTCTCCCGCGTAGTTGGCCGAGAGCATGTGCGTGCCGGCGCCCAGCGTGCTGATCGCGAGATTCGCGGTCCCGGTTCCGTCGAGTTTCACCGTTCCGATCGTCGTGGCTCCGTCAACGAAAACCACATTGCCCGTCGCGGTGTATTGCCGCACGTCCGAAGTTACCTGTGCGGAGAGATTAATCACCCCCCCAACCACTGTGTTCGGAACGTCGGCGGAAAAATTCACCGATGGAGAAGTGTTGCTGTTCACCGTGATGTAACCGGAGCTGTTCGAGGCATTCACGTTGCTGTCGCCCGAGAAGTTCACCTTAATAAGGCGCTGGCCTGCCGTTTTGAAAACGGTGGGAAAGGTGAACGAATCGCAATACTGCGAACTCACCGTTACCGGAGGCCCCAACGACACCGCCGTTCCAGAAGTGTAATCGCTGATCGACACCGTGCCGCCATATGGCGCGCATCCATTGTTGGCCAGCACCAGTTGCCCATCAATATTTACCGGAACGTTGGGAACCGCGGTGCCTTCGAGGAATACGTCGGCAACCACCGAGTCCGCCTTGGTCACCGTCATGTTGTAAGTCGTCTGGCTGCTGTTGAAACTGTTATCGCCCGGATAGGAAGCTTGCAATTGGTGCGAACCAGCACTAAGGCCTGGTGTCAGGTTGGGAAACACACTGGACTCCCCGGTCGGCTTGGTGCCGTTGCCGAAGACGATAGAGCTTTCGCCGTAGTTCAGCGTGAGCGTGCCCGGTGTTGCAAAGTCCTTCGTCGTAATGTTGGCTGGAGCGCCGTCCACCAGCAGCGTGATTTGCCCCGTTGGATGGCCGTACCCCGAATTTCCCCCGACCGCAACCCACAGCGTTACCGGCTCGCCGTAATTCACCGAAAGCGGCGTTTGGATGTAATACCCTCCCGCCAGGCCGCCCATTTGCATTTGGCTAGCCTCCGGCGTCACGGTCACGTTCAACGAATTGGATGTGCTCGAATAATATTTCCCGTCGCCGCTGTAGCGAGCGGTTACCCCGTAAGTGCCGCCCGGTACGTTGGGCGAAGCAATCGTGGCAATTCCAGTGGTTCCCGAAGTGGTGAGCGCGGCCGAACCTACGCCCAGGAAATTCCCGGCGACGGCGCCCGTGCCCGTGGACTGCAGCGCAACCGCGCCAGTGGGAGCCGAACAGCCGCCTCCGCTACACGCAACCTGCGCTTTGAAGGTGATCGGCGTCCCGTGAACTACGGTCGTCGCTTGCCCGCTTCCCAAGGCAAGTGTCGTCGCGGACCCTGCCGTAGCTGCGGCACTAGCCCATTTGGTGACCAGCGCGTTGGCGTCAATAGTGCCGAGCCCGGTAGCCAGGTCGTACCCCGGTCCCGCGGTATAGCCGACCGTAAATTGCCCGTTCGTGTCGGGAACTTTGTTATCGCCCGTGGTGATGTCGTGATAGATCCCCGCAGTGGTCGCCAACTTGTAGAACACATAGTTGGCCAGGCCTTGCGGTTTTCCGCCCTGCTGCTGCAAAACCAGCGCCATGATCCCCGCAGCGGATGGACTCGATGCCGAGGTGCCCCCCACCGGGAAAACGCCTATATATTCTGGATCGCTGCAGCTGCTCTCGAAACACAAGGCGTATCCCGTGTGTCCCGCTGCCGCCAGAGAAATATCCGGCAAGTCCCGCTTGCCATCATTCGGAACACCCGTCGCCGTCTGCCAGTTCGGCTTGGCGTAGACGGTACTGACCCCGCCGCTGCCAGCCCATAGCGAAGTAGAAAAAGGATCGTTGCTGCTTTCGTTCCATACGATCTCCGGAATGTAACTCAGCGCCGATTGCAGCGTAGTGGGGTCGGCGTTAACCGTCCAATATTGCTCATCCTTCCCCACGTCATTGAACTGCGAGCCGCCGACCGCTACGTTGTACGGCGTCGAAGCAATCCCGTTCACCGCCAGTCCTTGCGACGCAAAATCTCCGCTGCTTTGTGAATCGCAACCGGCGCCCCCATTGTCCCCGGCCGAAACAAACGAAGTGATGCCCTGCGCCGCCGCCTGTTGCCAAAGCGCGTTGTAAAACGCCGTGCCCACCGTGCCCATGGTCTGTTCGCAGCTCCCAAAGCTCGTGCTCATAATCGGAGCTAGATTGTTGTCCACGATATACGCGGCGGAAATATCAACGCCATCGGCGAAGTTGCTCTGTGAGGCGACCGCGATAATGTGCGCGCCCGGCGCAACCGCGCCCGCCCAGGTGACGTCCAGCAGTGCTTCGATGGTGTCGTCGTACGATTGCACTTGCGGATCATCGCCATTGACGATCATTTGCGGATCATTGGCCGGGAGACCCATGACGTTGCGAAAATCGCGAATGTCCTGAATACCATCGATGCCGTAGTAAGGATCGGCGAGGCTGCTCCGGGTCACGATCGCAATCGTTTCTCCCGTTCCGTCGATGCCCGCCGCGTACAGCGGCTTCAAGTTATAGATCTCTGCGAAATCGGCAGGCCCCATGAAGTGCTGGCCGTATTGCCCTTCAATTTTGCCGGTCTTCTTGTTCACCGAAATTTTCTGTCCAATCTTGAGGTTGGGCATCTTCGGATCGCTGTGCAGGCGAACCACACCCCGGACCACTGCCGTCAACGCCGTAGGAATCTGCACATTGCTGGAGTTGGCGATGAACTTATTATTTTTGTAGCTGTAGTTGTGCATCTCCGTGGAAAAAGCCTGCTCCACCTGCCCCGCCGTTCCGCTAAACACGATGAAGCGCCGGCTCTGCGATACTTGGTGAACCGTTAGCCCTTGTGTCTGCAGCCACTGCTGCACCGCGGCGGCATCCTGTGCGGCCACCCCAAATTGCTGCCCATACTGCGCAGGAGTCAGCCACTTGTGAAATAACGGCGAAGAAGAATCGTGCTGCCCCGCGATCAAGTCGGCGGCTTGTTGCTCCTGATCGGCGCTCGGCGAAAGCATCAACAACATGCGGCCCAGGCTCTGCCCGCTGGCCACCCGCCCATTGTCGACGCTCGCCTGCAACAATGGCGAGGTGGAGTTTGCGACCGGCGTCCGCTCTTCACTCTTCACCGCGGAGAGAATGCGCGCCGGAACCGGCGTCTGCGCCTGAACGGTATTTCCAGCAAATAAAAGTGCGAATAAAGAAAGGATAGGAATGAATTGTTTGAAGCGGCTACTGATAACCAAGGGTGCATCCTCCTGAGTTGACTGCTAAAAGTGCGAGATAAAAACTGCTGATCCGATCGGTCCACAACTTAAAAAAAAGAGAACAAAATTATTTCTTCGTCGGCCACACCCGGAGAATCCGGGCAGGTTTGCTGTTGCTTTTCGTGCTGTTCTGAGGAGAACTACGGAAAAAAGTTAACTCTGGCGCCTTTAGTGCATCGGGACGTGCACGGTGGCGAAACGCGAAATCACCGCTACGGTCAATTCCGCGCTAACGCTGGCGCAATTCACCCAAACTCCGAGGTTCATGCCAATACCTTTTCGCTTGAACAAGCGCTGCAGCATCATTGGCGAGCGCTCGAAAAATAGCAGTCCGGAGAGAGTTTCATTCTTGGGCCCACCCTGTCGTTGCGCCAGCGCAACTAACTCGCAAAAAAATCGCCGTGGGGTATGCCGCTCGCTAAACAGTTCTTAAAATGAGATGCTCTGGCGACCGCAGCAGAATCTTCCCCCGTCGCTTCACAATCGTCCGCTCCTTTTGCCACCCGCTCATCAGCCGGCTCGTCGTGTAATGCGTAATATTCGCCGCGTTAGACAAATCCTCATTGGTCACATCTATTTCAATGCCTTCCGGCACCTTTTCGCCGATTGTCCGCGATATGTTAAGCAACACCCTCGCCAGTCTTTCCCGTGCCGTGTGGCAACTCAGCGCCACGTGCGCCGCCATGTACCAATCCACGTATTCCCCCGCGATAGTCAGCGCGTTCTCCATGATCTGCGGAAATCTCTCCGCAAACCCGCGCATCGTCGCCCGCTCCCACACCAGCACCTTGCTGTCTTTCACTGTCTCGCAGCTCATGAAATACTTGCCGGGCTTGTTCAAAATCGCCGCGCCGCCGAACGCTTCCCCCGGCGCCACCCAGATCAGCAGAAATTTTCGCCCATCCGGCGAAGTGAAATAAAATCTCACGCAGCCGCTCAGCACCACGTAGACGTGCTCGGCCGGAGAACCCTGTTTGGTAATCGTCGTATTGGCTGGAAACCGTTTAACCGTCGCACCCGCCAGCACAATTTCGCGATCTCGCGCAGTCAGGCCTTCCAGCAACTTGTATTCGGGATGTCCGCTCAAGCTCGCGGCGCGTGCTGGGGGCATGTGTCGCCTGCTCCGTCTCGTTCGCTTTCGTGCCCCGTAGTCTACTCTCTTCCGCTTCCCACTCCCAACTGCCTCCATATACTTTTCTTTCACCCGCGCGCCACCGAGGCCCACTTGACGTCGCCAACAATTTCGCCTAAAACTGTTCTCCGAGACACCGCTTCGGCGCGCAAACGCGCAAAGGGGAAAAACGTGTCCCCCGCAAATTTAATCATCGCCTTTTCGCTGGTCGCCCTGGTCGAGTTCGCCACTTACTATTGGCGCGCCCTGAATTCGGCGCCGCCTCGCACCGGTATTTAATCGCTAGCTATCGAAAGACTCGACGGATTTGCTTTCCGGTGGCTCGCTGGGTTTGTTTCGTAGGATCTTCTCTGTTATCTCTTTCTCCGTTAGCCCCACTTTCACCGCTTCCGCCACTGCTGCCAATACCGCCGTCATCGCTTTGTGCTGTTCAGATGTCATGGCGCCCTCGCCTCAATATTGTGCGCCGTGACACCAGTCATACGCCACCCGCTATTTCGGCCTTACCTCTAATCCCATCATTCGCGAGCCATCCGCCGAGCCTGGGGTCATTCGCCATTGGGGATTGCGTCCGCAGCATCCCTTGAAAAAAGAAATGCGCCGTCCCCCTTTAACGAGTGTCGGCGCTTTTCCAGCCTTTCGTATTCTGCCTGTAACCGCCGGCGCTAAATTTCCATCTCACATATGTGATTGAAGTGGAGACGCGGCGATCACCGGAAATCTCGCGTCTCCGTCCATTTCTCTTCGTAGTGGCGAATCTTTAGATTCGCACGCCGTTGCCGTTGCCGTTGCCGTTGCTGTTGCTGTCGTCTCCGGCCGTCCTTCGAAAAGGCTCGACATCAGTCGGGCAACCACCCTGGAATTTGGACGGGATCAGACCCGCGAGCTTATCGCGGCCAACGACGAAGTCTGTTCAGGCACCCAAATCCCTGATCACAGATTCTTCTCCGTCTCTCCGATATAAGAATGCACAGCCTTCATCGACTGGTTTTTAACCCCCTGCCCCACTTTCTTCGTAGGCGCCAGTTTGCTTTTCCCCTTGCTAGAACTCTTTCCCGTCTTCACAACGCTCTTCTTCAACATGGTCATTTCCTTTCCTGCGAATCTCAGCGCCAAAAGCCTCTGGCGCACCGGCTCTGTGCTATCTGCAAAACTGACTATACCAAGCGGCGGACCGCAGTCGCTCCAGCCAAGCCCAGCAATGCGCACCCCAGCAGCGCCATCGTCGAGGGCTCCGGCACCGCCGAACCGCCACCACCTCCACCATTGCCGGAACCTCCTCCGGTCGTGGTGGACGACACCAGCGTCAGGCTCCCCGAAGCCAGGATTACATTCACAGCAAGGTCTGCACCGACGAAATTGGACACCGCAAATTCCCTTAGCTCGTCGGGACCGCAAGGCGACGCGGTAGCGCAAAAATTACCACCGGTGTAACCCACCAGCGAATCCGCAGTGTTAGTGCCTTTGATGGCAAGTTCAAAGCTGTCATACTGCGGCGGGGAGTTGGGGAACACGGGGACGTCGAGAAGATAGGCGACGGGTAACGGGGTAAGCCCAGTGCCGGTACGCCCGGTATAGGGGCCCTGAGCGTAAATGGTGGAGGTGGAGTAACCCCCGTAATTTAAATCAACGGCCGTGACGATTCCCGATGTGACGTCGATGCTGACCGTGCCGGAAAACGTGCTGGTATCCACGAACGTCCCGCTCGCATTGAATACGTCCACCGTATCGGCCTTCGCCACCGGCGCCGCCAGTAACGCTAAATTCAGTACTGCTACACCTACCGCTAAATACAAACCAAGTTTTCCCATCGTATCTCCTCATTCTCAGAAAACGCCATAAGCTATTGCAGTGAGCTGACTCTGCGGCATGCCTGGGAGCGCCGTCCATAGAGAACAAATGGAAAAAACATGGAATAAATATGGAAGCGCAAGTAGAAAGAAACATTGCCCTTAGCGCACAGCCGGGTAGGCTCCGGAATAGCACGGTGTGGCCCTAAGCGGGTATGCTCACACCGATCATCAAGCCGAAATGGGTGACGGTGGCTGGAATGTCATCCACGGGCCGCACCACTCATGCCTTCGGGACGCCGAGTCATACGTCCACGGACAATTTTTTCTTGACAATCCTTCGAGCCCTGACGATACTAAAGCCAGTACTTAACAATTAGCGCCGGAGGCCACCATGAACTTCGCCCTATTTGGAATCGTCCGAATCGGTAACAAACCAAACCCGCGGTTCCCCAACCGGGAAGAATCCGCCCGCAATCTCCACGCCCTCTGGCACCAGCGCTTCGACCGCCTGACCGCCCTATTGGCCCAACTCCCCGAAAACTGACATTTGCTCACGCCACCTGCGTCTGCGCGGGCGCTAGCCCCGCGTTCACGGAGTGCTTTCCCAGGCCAGTCTCGGATTCCCTCTGGCGAACTCCCTCAAAACGGTGGCCGCATCATCCACTTGCCCGATTCCTTGTCCTTGTAAAACTCCCCGAAAGATATGTTGTTATACATGGATGCTCCAATATTCCTGGAGCTCACCTTTACGTCGAAGGTGCAACGGAAGCCCTGCGGCGTCGGATTGTCGCAAGCTTCCTTCTTGAAAAAAATGATCTTGATCGGCTCTCCAGCCGGCTCGCCCGGCGGGTGATTCATGGCGAAATCCATGGCGTCCTTCATCTGTGCTTCCGAGGGCTCAGTCCCCGCTCCTCCGCCACACCCCAAGAGCCCGAATGCCAAAGCAGTACCCACGGCCAACTGTCTGATTCCGAAGTGCATCTCTACCCTCCATTTTTGCCTGCGCTGACCGACTGCATCCGGGGCGATGCCGCGCCAATGTAGTGCATTCCCACCTCAGGACGCAACTCCTGATAATTCAGACTACTAAGCGATCATTCAGGCCCACACCATGTCGGCGGCCAACCCAGCGCATCCACGCCCCAAAATTATTTTCGACTCCGCATCACCCTGGCTTCATTGCTCTTAACCTCCTGTCTCATCGTTCGAATGAGTATGTATCAGTAATATATCTTGACAGCTACCCAGTTCCATGCTACCGTATCACATGCAATCCGCACCAGCCTCGCGACCAGCACCCGCACTCAACGTGGCACAGGCATTCCTGCCGGTGCGCGATTGCCGCCCCTTCACCCACCAACCCGCTCGTCGTAGCGACGGATGCCTTTGCCGTTGTAGCGGCCGCCTTCCCAGGCGGGCGCCTTTGTCCGCCCCTCTTGCCCTCCCCGTCTTTCCCGAATTTCATTACCTCATTACTTCCTTACTTCGCCTTTTCTCGTATCTAGAATGGAATCTATCTCTTCCCGAAAAATACTGTCTAACCCCAACCGAATCTATCTCTTCCACAAAACACCCCAGGGGTGGCCTTTGCAAATCAGTTACTCCAACCCACGCACCCAATCTCGGCCGATGCGCACGTAATCCACACAAAAAGGACAACCTATGCCTCGCAAATCCAACCCCGCAACCCAATGCCAATACCACACCAAAGACCGCAAACGCTGCCAAATGCCCGCAGCCCCACCAGTAGCACAGACTTCCGCTCGCCCCCGCGAGGGAGTTTGTGTGCCCTCGCTGCCCACCCTCTGCCCTCACCACCAACGCACCGCCGCCAACCAAATCTACCAATCCGCGGAGCCTGGTCGCCGTCCCGCGCATCGCGAAGATGGGTTAACCGCGCATCACCTGGAAAAGGATCCCGCCGAGATCGCCGCGCTAGCCACCCAACTCCTCGCCGGCACCTCCGACCTCTCCAGCCCCGCTAACGTCAACCTCTTCCTCGGCAATCTCCTAACCCAACTAGCCCACAATAAAATCTCCCGCCGAAACGCCGTCGCTATGGCCTACATCTCCCAACTTCTCCTCAACAGCATCTCCGTAAAATACAAACAGGACCGCGACGCCCAAGCCGCCCAACTCCGAGCCAAAGCCAAAGCCGAAGCCGAGGACGCCCAGCGCATCGTCATCGACATGCCCCGTCCCCTCCGCGGCAAACCCATCAACGACGACCCCAACAATAATTCCAGTAGTTGTGGCGGCGGGTCTTCGGACCCGTTCTTTTCTCCAAGCGTTCGTATCGGCGGATCTTCAGTTCACTCTGACAAAGAAAGCGACCCGCTCCTTTTTCCGATCTTTCGTAGTGGCGAATCTTTAGATTCGCATCCAGTTGCTGCCACTGGTTCTCTCGGATCACCCGCCGCAACTCCCGCCAACCCGAACTACAACCTCGCCGTCAACGATTCCAACGGCCCTCCCGTTTACCCGGAAAATGAAAACCAGCACCGCGAGGGATCCACTTTCCGACACAACCCCCAAATCCGCATAACCCACAGCCGCCGGCGCAGACGTTTTCGCGCGAACTTTAGCAGCGGCCGCTCTTCACCCACAACGTTTGCTTTCCCGCATCAACGCAAATCACCAAACACACCACTACGACTAGCCGGCCAATACAGGATCAAAAATCCAGAAACAAAAATACGGAGACACTACGGAAGTTTCTCGAGCGGACGGTTACGCGGGGCTAACTCTTTCCCAGAAAATCTCCAACCACCTTGGCGCAGGCTTCCACAAACTCCCGCTCTTTCGGAACAAACGTATTCGCAAAGTAACTTTCGATATCCAGTTGCGCCGCCATCTTCTTTTTCACAAAGATGGGCACCACAATTTCCGACTTCACCAGCGGCGAGCCTGCCAGATACCGCGGATCTTTGGAGACGTCCTGCACCACGATCACTTGTCCGGTGCTGGCCGCTGCGCCACACAACCCGGCATTCAAAGGTATGCGTCCGTGCGGTGTAAAACTTCCCACAAACGGTCCCACCAGCAAATAGCCGGGGTCTGCCGGATCAGCCAGATAAAAGCCCACCCAATTGTAGTGGGTGATCTTTTCGTGCAAACGCTGCGACATCTGCTCCATCAGGGCTTTAGGCGTCGTCGCTGTCAGCGCGAATTCTTGAAACTCTTGCAAAAGCTCTTTGTGCACCAGCGGCACCTTTCTCCCCTCAGGGCGGCGCATCGGCGAAGCGCCAGTAACCTTTCGCAACGGAACAGTGATGAAACTATTGCTGCGAATGAAATTAGTCTACACGAACCGGCCACGCGGCAATCTCTCACCCGCAAACCGCGCAGCTTGACCGCTACTATCACCGCCCGTACAATAGAAGATTCACTGTGAAGCATTTTTCCGACTTGCTGATATGCATCAAGCGCCCGGCGCCCACTCGCTGGGCTGCGCTGTTTTTAGGCGGCACTCTGGCGCGACCCGAAATTTCCGAAGCGAGGATGGCATGATCGAAGGTCCGATTTCCGAAGGCCTCACGTTTGACGACGTTCTGCTGTTACCCGGCAAGTCCTCCGTGCTTCCCACCGAGGTAGACACCCGCACGCAATTCACCCGCAAGCTCAGCCTGAATATTCCGCTGGCTTCCGCGGCCATGGACACGGTAACCGAATCGCGGCTGGCCATCGCCATCGCCCGGCAGGGCGGCATCGGCATTGTGCATCGCAACATGCCCATCGACCGGCAGTACGAAGAAATCGATCGGGTGAAACGTTCGGAAAGCGGAATGATCGTCGATCCGGTCACCATTTCGCCGGACATTACGCTGCGGCAAGCTCTGGAAATCATGACCAAGTACCGCATCAGCGGGCTTCCGGTCACGCGCGGCTCGCGGCTCACGGGAATTCTCACCAATCGCGATTTGCGTTTCGAGAAAAATCACACGCAACTTGTCGGCTCGGTGATGACCAAAGATAATCTGGTCACCGTACCGGTCGGGACCACCCTGGACGAAGCCGAACGCATCCTGCAAAAGCATCGCATCGAAAAACTTCTGGTAGTCGATCAAGACTTCAATCTCAAAGGCTTGATTACCGTAAAAGATATTCAGAAAAAACTGGAATATCCGCGCGCCGCGAAAGACGAACAAGGCCGACTGCGTATCGGCGCAGCCATCGGCGCGACGGGAGATTATTTAGAACGCGCCGTGGAAATGGCTAAAGCCAAAGCCGACGTGCTGGCCATCGACACCGCGCACGGACACACTCAGCGGGTGATGGATGCCATCAAAGCGATTCGCCAACGCCTTCCGGAATTGCAATTGATTGCCGGTAACGTGGCTACCTTTGACGGCGCCAAAGATTTAATCGCGCTGGGCATCGACGGACTTAAAGTAGGCATCGGTCCTGGCTCGATCTGCACCACCCGCATTGTTACCGGAGCGGGCGTGCCGCAGCTCACTGCGATCATCGAGTGTTCGCGGGCAGCGCTGGGCACAGGCGTTCCCATCATTGCCGACGGGGGCATAAAATTTTCTGGGGACATCAGCAAAGCTATCGCAGCTGGAGCATCCTGCGTAATGATCGGCAGCTTGTTTGCCGGCACGGAAGAATCGCCCGGCGAAACAATTTTGTATCAGGGCCGCACGTTTAAGTCCTACCGCGGCATGGGTTCCATCGGCGCGATGGAAAATGGCTCCGCCGATCGCTACGCGCAAGAAGGCGCAGAGCGCGGCAAGTCCGTTCCGGAAGGCGTGGAAGGCCGCGTGGCGTACAAAGGACCGCTGGGCGCGTTGACCGATCAACTGGTCGGCGGGCTCAAGAGCGGAATGGGCTATGCCGGCGCCGCCACGCTGAAGGAACTAGCTGAAAAAAGCCGCTTCGTGCGCATCACCGCCGCGGGCCTGCGCGAAAGCCACGTGCACGACGTGGTCATTACTCGCGAAGCCCCCAACTACCGCATGGAGTAGCTTTCGCATCTGCGGTTCTAGATTGTAATTTCGAGTTTTCTATTTCGCGGTTACTCATTTCCGGTTTCTGATTGGGAGTCGACGCAATTGCCTGAACAACCCTGGCGCAATCCCCGGCCCGCACCGCAGCTTAGCGAAGTACAGCCGCGCATTTTGGATTTGCCGGTCTTCCACTGGCTGCGCGCCTGGTGGCCGGCCATGCTGTGGGCCACGGTAATTTTTTTCATGTCCACGGATACGTTTTCCGCGCAGCACACCGGCTCAATCATCGAACCGATTCTGCGCTGGATTTACCCGGCGATTACCACCGAACAATTTGAAATCATTCATTTCTTTACCCGCAAAAGCGCGCACTTCACGGAATATTTTGTTTTTGCTTTGTTGCTGTTTCGCGGAATCCGCCGCGGACGTCCGGGCTGGCGCTGGTCGTGGGGGCTTCTGGCCCTTTTCGTGGCGGCGGTGTACTCGGCGCTGGACGAAATTCATCAAGCATTCGTAGCCAGCCGCACCGCGTCACCCTACGATTCCCTGCTGGACTCCGTCGGGGCCTTCGCCGCGATCCTCGTACTGTTTCTCTGGTTTCAATGGCGCAACAAGCGAAATCCGGACGTTGAGACTACTTCTTTCAACACCGCCGAATCTTTACCATCGAACAATTCTTAGGAATGTAACGATGGCCGCCCCATGGGCATCTGCACTGGTAGCAACAGGAGGCAAGCGAGATCATGAAACTCACGGGAAACACTATTCTTATCACGGGTGGCGGCTCGGGAATTGGCCGCGGGCTGGCCGAAGCATTCCACAAACTCGGCAACCAGGTGATTATCGCGGGGAGGCGTAAGCCGGTTCTTGACGAGACCACTGCCGCGAATCCTGGAATGAAATCGGCGACGCTGAATATTGAAGATGCGGCGAGTGTTCGCGCTTTTGCTGGCGAAATGACGGCAAAATATCCGGCGCTGAACGTAGTGATTCAAAACGCGGGGATCATGCGGCTAGAAAATCTCCATGCGCATCAGGAAGATTTGGCCGCAGCCGAATCGATCATCGCGACCAACTTGCTGGGACCCATCCGGCTGAATGCCGCGCTGCTGACGCAATTGCAGAAACAGCCCAGCGCCGCGATCATGACGGTTTCGAGCGGGCTGGCTTTCGTGCCGCTGGCCTTGACGCCTACTTATTGCGCCACCAAAGCGGCGATTCATTCCTACACGCAATCGCTGCGTTATCAGCTGAAATCCACAGCAATCGAAGTGCTCGAATTGATTCCGCCATACGTGCAGACGGATCTGCTGGGCGGCGCAGAAGACCCGCGGGCCATGCCTCTCGCTCAATACATCGCGGAAGTAATGGAAATCCTGAAGGCGCAACCGAAGTCGCAAGAAATCTGCGTCGAAAAAGTGAAGCCGCTGCGCTTCGCCGCGGAAAACGGCAATTACGATGCGGTTTTCAACGGACTGAACGAAGCCATGGCCAAATCCGCGCACTAAATTCGGCCGGCCCAGGCTACATTCGGAAGTGTCGGCGTGGGCTTCGGTCCCCCGGAGTGGACCCTGAAATTTGATTTCGTGCAGTTGCTATAATTTAGCATGCGCCTCACGCTGCTATTTCTTCTTCTCAGCTCTCCGGTTTTTTCGCAATCTGCTCTGCAACAGCAAATTCGCGCGATCGCTGCGGACGCGCGCGGCAAAGTTTCCGTGGCGTGTTCCCTGCCGAACTCGACATTCAACTGCGATCTCAATCCACATGCGCGGCCGCCGATGCAGTCGGTTTTTAAATTCCCGCTGGCGATGACCACATTGCACCTCATCGAGCATGACAAGTTTTCGCTGGAACAGCCGATCCGCTTCCTGCCCAGCGACCGGATACTTCCGCATACGCACAGCCCGCTGCAGGATAAATATCCGCAGGCGAATGTGGATGTTCCACTGAGTGAACTTCTGCGCATGGCGGTTTCAGAAAGCGACAACGTTGCAACGGATTTAGTTTTGCGGACTATCGGCGGCCCGCAAGTTGTGGACGACTACATTCTAGCCATCGGGGTCACCGGGTTTCATCTTGAAAATGGCGAGCGGGATTTGGGCCGCAGCGTGGCGGTGCAATATCGCAACTGGTTCGAACCGGCTGGAGCCGCGCAATTGCTACGGATACTCAGCGAAGAGTCGCCGCTGAAGGCCGAGCACACGAGACTGCTTTTGGAGTGGATGGGCAATTCTACCAGCGGTCCTCACCGGATTAAGGGGCTGCTACCCGCCGGAACCGTGGTGATGCACAAAACGGGCAGCTCGGGCACCGATGGCGGGTTAACGCACGCCACCAATGATATCGGGCTAATCACGCTGCCCGATGGGCGGCGCCTGGCGATCGCGATTTTCGTGACCGACTCCAGGAGCGACGAGACGACGCGCGATGCGGTGATCTCCCGAATTGCGAAAGCCGCTTACGACGCTGCGCTGCTGAAGAAATAATTCGCTTATTTTGCGGTCGACGGATAATCGCTCTGCTGCAGCGGAACACGATACAAATTGCGACGAGTATTCTGGCAAGTGTACGCGTGGCGAAAAGTGTTCGGATGGTTCAGGGCCGCGGCCGCTTGGGCTTCGAGGCGAAACCGGCTTAGGGCCTGGAGATGCGTGAGACTGGCCGTTTGAGGTAGCAATGCGGTCCATAGATGTTATAGTACCGCGGTGATTCTGCCTCGCGAACGGTCGGCGTCAAGCAGGCTCGACCATCGCGATAGCACTAGCTGGCTTTCTACCACCGCTCTCAATGATCAGCGCCATACAAACAGCAGGCTTGACCAAGCGATTTGGCCGCGTGAATGCTCTGGACGGACTGGATCTTTGTGTGCCGCGAGGTGCGGTGCACGTTCTCGTGGGGCCCAATGGCGCGGGAAAAACAACGCTAATAAAAATTCTCATGAATATTTTCCGGGCATCCAGCGGCGAAGCGGCGGTGTTGGGCCTGGACTCGAGAAAAATCTCTGGCAAAGCTTTCCAAGCGATCGGCTACGTTTCGGAAAACCAACAACTTCCCGGATGGATGCGGGTGGGGGCTTTTCTCAGCTATTTGCGTGCCTTCTATCCGACCTGGGATCTGACGCTGGAAGCTCGGCTGGTCCAGCAATTTAATCTTCCGCTCGACCGCAAACTTAAGAATCTCTCCCGGGGCATGCGAATGAAAGTGGCGCTGGCAAGTTCTCTGGCGTTTCGTCCAAATCTGATTGTGCTCGACGAACCTTTCAGCGGACTGGATCCAATGGTGCGCGACGAACTGTGTAAAGCACTGCAGGAGCGGGCTGCGGACTCCACGGTGTTTCTTTCTTCGCACGATTTGGCAGAAGTCGAGGGTCTGGCAACGCATGTGGCGTTTTTGGATGCTGGCCGGATGGGACTTTCAGAGGAGATGGTCTCGTTGAGCGCGCGGTTCCGTGAAGTTGAGCTCACCTTCGCCACTGCTCCTCGCACGCCTATAGAGTTGCCTGCGACGTGGCTGCAAGTAAGGACGTCGGACAACGTGATTCGGTTCGTTGACTCTGCTTTCCAAAACGAGACCGCTCTGGCTGAAATCGCTCGCCGATTCGGCGAAGTGGAAAATATCAAGCAGGCCCCGATGACGCTACGGGACATTTTCTTAACGCTGGCCAAAGAAGGTCGGCAACCCGCACGAACCTGAGCAGAAAATGAGCCAAATTCTAAACATCTTTCGCAAAGACGTTCGCCATCACTGGCCGGAGATGCTGATTTCGCTGGCTGTGCTGGCCGGGTTCGCGGTGGACCAGCCGCGGAAGTGGACCGGACAAATTGTCGGGGGCCGTTACCTGGAAGGCTTGCTGAATGCGCTGCCCGCTCTGATTATTTTTGCCTGGGCCTTTCTGATCGTGCGACTGGTGCAGGGCGAATCGCTGGTGGGTGACCGACAGTTCTGGATCACGCGGCCTTATGAGTGGCACAAACTGCTGGCGGCAAAACTTCTTTCCATTCTGTTGTTCATTCATGTGCCACTTTTTGTGACGCAGCTAGTGCTATTGAAAATCGCACACTTTCCAGTGGCGGCTTCGATTCCTGGTCTTCTTTACGTCCATCTGATGTTCCTAATGGCGATTGTTCTGCCCGCGCTGACCATCGGCGTGATTACTTCCGGAATCGGGCAAGCTTTGCTGGTGCTGCTGGCAGTGTTCATGGTGATTCTGGGCATCGTGTTGCTGAGTCAATTGATGCCGGACATGGATTTTGACACGGACGCGACGGACACGCTGCAGGGGGCTATTTATCTGGGAGCATGCCTGACGACCATTTTTATTCAGTACATATATCGCAAGACGATTTTGACGAGGCTGCTGATTGCAGGATCGCTAGTTGCTTTTGTTCTGGTCGTAGTGCTTGCACCTTACGGAAGAATAATAGATCGCGAATTTCCCCTCGCAACGCAAGCGCATCCGTCGCCGGCACAATTCGCACTGGATGCCGCTTTATCTTTCGACCACGCGGAAGGGCAGCATACGAATTCCTATGGTGATGATGTGTATCTGGAAATTCCGTTGAAAATCTCGGATCTGGGCGGGAAATCCATCGTACAGATTCGCGGAACCAAGCTGGACATCGTTCTTCCGGATGGAGAGGTGTGGAGCTCGCATTGGCATTCGACTTATCACGCAGTTTCCTACGGGCGAACACGTGACTGGCCGACGATTAAGATGAAGCGTAGTTTCTTTAACCGGATCAAGAATCTTAAAGTCAAGGCGCACCTCACGCTGGGATTTAATGTTTTTGAGATCGGAAACAGAACACAGGTCCAGGTGACCGACAACATGTTACGGTTGCCGGGTGAAGGGAGCTGCTTGAATGAGATTTCCCAGAGCTGGCTGCAATGTTTCGCGCCACTGAAACAGCCCATGCCCCTTTTTGTGGTGGCTGATCTGCCGAGCGCAAACTGCCAGGTTTCGCGGGAAGCGACGACTGAGGCATGGTCCGCTTCGCCGGCGACGTTTGCGAATTTGAGTGAGGAGTCTAGCCCCAGTCTGGACTTCACGCCGATTCAGCAATTCAACATTTCGATCTCCCGATATTATGAGTTTGAAGATCACGAGATTCGTCTACCAGTGTGTTCCGGGACCCCGCTGCTGATAACCACGCCGAAGTTTCTTTACGCCGTACGGGATGAGATTGATCTGGGCGAAATAACGTTGGCAAACTATTTGCCGACATACCCCCGGAAAATTGTGCCACCCATTCAGCACCCGGCGAATGGTGCCCCACCAGATTCCATTTCGTTAAATCTCGCGCCTGGTTATCTGATTTCCGAGGCGAACTAGCTGGAATCATCGTTTTGGGGCCGGGACTTTTGGCGGGGGCAACGAGTTTTTTTAAGGGCTTGGGGCAGCGGTGACGCTAGCCACAGAAAGGCCGTTCCGGTTTAGGACGGAGGCAAGACTCAGCGAGCGGGGACGCGCAGTCAGGCCAAGCGGGAGGCGGCTCTTGCGGTATCAGATGCCAGATATTTTGCTCCCCAAATCCACAAAACGCCGCTCAAGAGAAACATAATGGCCACCACACGAAACGCTACGTCCATATTGTATTTGTCGCTGATCAACCCGATCAGAAAAGGCGAGAGCACGTCGCCGAGGGCGTGAATGATCAAAATATTGAGGGCGTAGCCCGCAGAGCGCATCGAAGGGTGGGTGACGTTGGCGAGAATGGTGTTGGAAGGCGCGGTATTAAAAAATAGACAGAAGCAGGCGAAGAAAATATAGATCCAGATTCCGGGGAAGGAAGCGTGGGTCATGGCCCACACCAAGGGAAAGCCAATCAACATTGGAACGCCAGAGACGAGAAAGTACGAGCCACTGAAGCGGCCGCGCAGCTTGTCTCCGGCCAGCCCTCCGAGCAATGTTCCCAGCAGTCCGGTCACCAGCAAGACCCCGCCAAACATGGTGGTGGGGTAGCTGTGCGCGCCCGGACGATGCTCGAGGTAGTACGGCATCCACACCGCGATGCCGCCCATGGCGAAGGTCATGCAAGTCATGCCTAGATTACATAGTACGAAGGAAGGGGTCCGCAGAAAAATCAGATAGTCTTTGGCGTGAATGTGGCGAGACGGCAGTGAACCGCCAGGATCGGATTGTCCCTTGGGCGGGTCTTTCATGAAAAAGGACCAAATTCCAAGCAGCAGTCCCGGCGGAATCACCAGATAAAAGGCCCAGCGCCAGCTTTCCGGCGAGAACCCGAAATGCTGCGCACCAAAGTTTCCGATCCCTGATTTGGCGATTTGCTCGCCGAGAACGTAGCCTATGGCCGAACCGATGGGCAATGCGGTGTAAAACCAGGAAAGCACCCGGCCACGGAGTTGAATTGGAAATAGATCCGAGATTATGGCCGGAGCTACCGGTCCGTAAGCGGCCTCCCCGATTCCGACGAAACAACGCGTCCCCAGCAAGACCAGGAAGGTTGCCGCCAGAGCCGGACGCGCCGCTGGCCAAGCTCCAAACGCAAATGCCCACGCCGACAAGCGCCCAGCGCGAGTAGCGTTCGGCCAGCCGTCCAAACAGTGGAGCAAATAACATGTAGGTGACGATGAAGGCGGTAGAAAGCAGTCCGCCCAAAGCCAGTTTCGGCGTGAAACCGAAGCGATGCTGGAACTGGTCCAGCAGGTGGGCAACCAAGCCTCCGGGGCCTTGCGGCGAAGAGAAATAAGTTTTCTCGATATAGGGCATTACCGACGCGAGTAAATAGCGGTCGATGTAATTGAAAAGATTGATGAATAGCAGAAGCGTGAGAGCGGCTTTAGCGTGTGGGAATTTTGTACTGGAGGATGGGGACTGGGCAGTTGAGAGGTCTGAACTCATACACACCCTGGTGGTGGAAACACTTGGAGCCGAATGAATTCAATTCTGATGTTCAGTTGTAACACATTTTGCGAAGGTTACGGGACGAAGGAACTCTGAGGGCGTGACGGACTCAGTGGGGCGCGATCCTTCGCAAACGCAAGAACCCCGGGAACTTAGACTAAGTTTCCCGGGGCCGGCAGTCACATTCCTATGCTCACGAATACTTAGGATAAGACTGTCTTGCTATCCACCGGGCTAGCGCTGCGGTGCCCAAGGGTTGGCGTGCGGCCGGATGCGATCACTCGGAGGTACAACGCGCCCAGGGCGATACACACCAGCAAGGCGGCCATGGACCAACGATCCACGGGAGTTATTTGGGTGTAAACCACTTCCTCGGATACGAACTGAGTTTCGGCCCCCGCGTTAGCGTTCGGAACTTGGGAGTTCGCCACAGCAGGAGTGGAAGCCTTTGGTGCGGGTACGGCCTGCCCCATGGGAATGCTGTTGGGGCCTTCGTCGAAACTGACATTGTCAATCTCTTGTGCGCGCAGGGAGCCGGCCAGGAACAACGCCGCACCCAGGGCGATTACGATCGCTTGCATCCGGATAATGTTTTGAATTTTCATTTCGCCACCTCGTTCTATTCTGTGTGACTCACGCAACGCTTATTGCAAAGGCAGGCGGGCTGCCAAACGTCCAGCGAACGGGGTACGTCCGCGAAACTCGCTATCCCGCTGCAAAATCAGGGGTTGCAGGTGAACCAAAAAAAATGCGATTGTGATTCCCCTGGTGCTGCCGGCCCTGCGGGAACGCCGGGAAGATATCCCCGCGCTCGCGCAACACTTTGCCGCATTGCACGCAAAAAAGTGTAATCGGGTTATCAACGGGATCTCCAAAGAGGCGCTGGCCGATTTGGCGCGATACGATTGGCCGGGAAACATCCGGGAGCTGGAAAACGCCATGGAACGAGCCGTAGTGGTTGGATCCTCCGATAGCATCCTGGCTGAAGATCTCCCGGACACGATTTTAGAAGGGGCTCCGAGCGGAAACGAGAACCGAGCGAGATATCACGATGCTGTTCGCAGTCTAAAAAAGCAGTTAATCCTGAACGCTCTGGAGGAGTCGCAAGGCAACGTAACCGAGGCTGCGAAACAGCTCGGCGTCCACGCCAACTACCTGCACCGCCTGATGCGCAATCTGGAGGTGCGGAACACGCTGAAAAAGCAAACTACCGCTTAAGCCAGACGGCCGGCACGACTACGCGGAAGTGGCCTTGTCTCGGCCGGCCAAACTCTTTAGCACCGTGCACAGTTCCGTCACCCCCACATACGCCTCCGCGTCCGGAACGCCAAAATGAATCAGCCCCGAATTAAACCCATCCACCATCTCTGCTCGCGGACCGGTGCGGTCCGCAGGCATTCCTTGCGCGACGAAGGATTTGGTCCACTCGCCCCGTGGGACCACAACCGCTTCCACCTTGCGGTCCAGAGCCTCCGAAAAACCGTCTGCTACGTCCAGCGGCGAATAGTCCCGTGGACCGGCCACTTCGAGATGGCGCGTACCTTTCCAGTCCTGGCAAAGGACTTCTGCGCCGGCTTTGCCAATGTCCACCGTTGCCACCATGGGTACGCGGCGGTCCAGCGGCTGCATGTGTGAATAAATTTTGCCTTCGCCGCGCGCGCTGGCCACATCAGCCCCATAGTTCTCCATGAACCATCCCGCTCGCAGAAAAACATGTTGCATCGGCAAATCGCTCATCATCTCTTCCATGATGTGCAGCTGCATAATCAATCCTGTCCCGCTCTTCTGCTCCGCACCGATCGACGAGAGATACACCGCTTTTTTAACGCGCGCCTTGGCCAGCGCGTCATAAATCGCTGTCAGCATGCGCTTGGCCTCCGGAAAACCTGGCGCGGGAGCAAAGTTGGGCGGGATCATCACGAACACTCCGTCTACACCGGTGAACGCCGCGCTTAACGCCGCTGCATCGTCGTAGTCGGCAACTGCTAGTTCCGCGCCGCGCTCTTTCCATGCCGCGGCTTTCGTGGCATCCCGCACGATTCCCCGTACGCGCGAGCCGCTTGCGAGCAGCGCACTCGCCAGTGCTCCGCCGACTCTTCCGGTAATTCCCATAACTGCGTACATTGGACACCTCCAACTTTTAATCCGATTCTTCGAAGCCCCCGAGTGTTACAGCCTTTGGCACGAGCGAATATCCGCCAAGCTACCCGGAATTGCTAGCCTCGTTTTGCGTTTCGCCGCATGGCGAACATAAGCCCATTGTTTGCAACGCGGGCGCCGACGTATGTCCGCACACTTTTTTCGATTCCTCGGTAACGCTCTTTCCGATTTCAACATCCATACAGCATGGAATTCCGACAATTAGGTTACTCAGGACTGAAGATCCCGGTGCTTAGTTTTGGGGCCGGAACTTTTGGCGGGGGCAACGAGTTTTTTAAGGCCTGGGGAAGCAGCGACGTGGCAGAAGCCACGCGGCTGGTGGACGTGTGCCTGGAGGCGGGCGTCAATCTCTTCGACACCGCGGACATTTACTCGGATGGATTGTCTGAAGAAATTCTGGGCGAGGCGATTAAGGGACGGCGCAATCAGGTCTTGATTTCGACCAAAGCGACGTTTCGCATGAGCACGAAGAAGGGGCCGAATGATTTGGGCTCTTCGCGCTACCACTTGATCGAATCCTGCGAGGCGAGTTTGCGGCGGCTGAAGACCGACGTTATCGATATTTATCACATGCACGGCTTCGACGCGCTGACGCCGGTGGAAGAAACGTTGAAGACGCTGGATACCCTGGTGCAGAGCGGAAAAGTTCGGTACATCGCTTGCTCTAATTTTTCCGGCTGGCATTTGATGAAATCGCTGAGCGTTTCGGAGCGATACGGATGGGCGCGGTATGTGGGGCATCAGGTTTATTACTCGCTGATCGGGCGCGAATACGAATGGGAACTCATGCCGCTCGCTGTGGAACACAAGGTCGGCGCGCTGGTGTGGAGCCCACTGGGATGGGGACGCCTGACTGGAAAAATCCGCCGCAATCAACCGATCCCCGCGGACAGCCGATTGCATAAGACTGCGGATTACGGCCCGCAGGTGGACGATGAATATTTGTACAAGGTTGTCGATGCGCTGGATGAAGTGGCCAAGGAGACTGGCAAGAGCGTTCCGCAGATCGCGTTGAACTGGTTGGTGCAGCGGCCGACGATAGCGAACGTGATTGTAGGCGCGCGGAATGAAGAACAGTTGCGGCAGAATCTGGGTTCGGTGGGATGGAATCTTACAAAGGAACAGGTTGCGAAATTGGATGCGGCCAGCGACGTCACTCCCATCTACCCCTACTGGCATCAGCGGCAGTTCACAGAACGCAATCCCCTACCCACAGCAGCGCGCTGAAGTTGTAGCGGCGGGTCTTTAGACCCGTGTTTTTTCGCTCAGCGCTCGGGAGGTTTCCGCGACTTTGAATGGACTGAAATTAAAAAACCGCGATGGAAATCCATCGCGGTTTTTGTTTTGAAGATCGCAAAAGCTAAAGAACGGGTCTGAAGACCCGCCGCTACAGCTACGAGGTCGCTTCGACTGGTTCTTCTTTCTTGGGGCGTTCTTTCTTTTCTTTGGCTTTGTATTCGTAGCCGACCAGCTCGAGGATGGCTACTTTGGCATTGTCGCCGACGCGATTTCCGGCGTGAATGATGCGGGTGTAGCCGCCGGCACGATCGGCGAACTTCGGGGCGATCTCGCTGAACAGCTTCTTGGTCATTTCCGGAGTCATCAGGTACGCGGCGGCCTGGCGGCGCGACTGCAGCGTGTCGCGCTTGCCGAGAGTGATGATTTTTTCGGCAACCGGGCGCGCGGCTTTCGCGCGCGTGAGCGTGGTTGTTATGCGGCCATGCTCAAATAGATTGGTGACCAGGTTGCGCAGCGTCGCGCGGCGGTGCCACGGATTGCGTCCTAGTTTGGAGCCTGACTTCAAATGTCGCATTGTTTTCTGTTCCTGTCTCTTGATTCGCCCGACGCTCGCCGGGAAAATCCCGGCTGCGCGGCGGGCTTAATTCTTTATTTACCTTGCTAACGGCACGACTAAAGTCGTGCCCTCCCAGTTAGAGGCCGGCGTTTTCTTCTGCCGGAGGAGGCGCGGTCTGGCTCGGGAGCGGCGGCCAGATGATGCGTCCGTGTTCATCGAACTTCATGCCCAGCGCGAGGCCCATCTTCACTAGTATATCTTTGATCTCGTTGAGCGACTTGCGGCCGAAGTTTTTGGTCTTCAGCATTTCGTTCTCGCTCTTTTGCACGAGCTCGCGGATGGTCTGGATGTTGGCGTTCTTCAGGCAGTTGTAGGAGCGCACGGAAAGTTCCAGCTCTTCCACGGAACGATCCAGGTATTCGAGGCGCGGATCGTGCACGGTATCCTGCAGCACTTCCACGTTGTCCACCGGCTCTTCAAAGTTGATGAAGATGCTCATGTGATCCTTGACCAATTTTGCCGCGAGGCCGATGGAATCCTGCGGGGTAATCGCGCCGTTGGTCCACACTTCGATCATCAGCTTTTCGTAGTCGGTCATCTGTCCGAGACGAGCGGCTTCGACGGAATAATTAACCTTGCGAACAGGCGAATGAACGCTGTCCACCGGGATGTAGCCAATGGGGAGATCTTCGTCATAGTTGCGATCGGCAGCGACGTAGCCGCGGCCATTCTTGACGCGCATTTCGATTTGCAGTTTGCCGCCTTCGCTGACGGTGGCGATGTACACGCTCTTGTCGAGGATGGCGAAATCCGCGTCCTCTTCGATTTGCGCGGAGGTCACCGGACCGGGCTGCTCGATGTTGACGAAAATCGTCTTCGGCAAATCGGTATTCAGCTTGATGGGTACCTGCTTCAGGTTGAGGATAATGTCCGTGGCGTCTTCCACCACGCCCGGGATCGAGGAAAATTCGTGCAGCACGCCCTCGATTTTTACCGCGGTGATCGCGGCGCCTTCGATGGAGCTGAGCAGCGCACGACGCAGAGCGTTACCTACGGTGGTTCCCCAGCCGCGCTCGAAAGGCTGCGCGGAGAAGCGGCCGTATTTTTCGGTCAGCGATTCCAGTTCAGAGGCTAGACGCTTTGGCTTTTGAAAACCCTTCCACATATTGTTCCTTCCTTCTGGTGGCCGGTGCGACACGACCGCCTGTGTTGCAATTTCTCTGAGAGAGGCGCCCGCCTAGAAGGCGGCCGCTACAAATCAAAAGCTAAGAACTTAGGCCGGACTAAAGTCCGGCGCCTATATAACCGTCTACTTGGAATACAGTTCGACGATTAGTTGTTCGTTGATCGGCGGCGTCTGCACGTCTTCGCGCTTGGGCAACGCCACTACTTTGGCTTTGAACTGCTCGCGATCCTGTTCGAGCCAGGGCACGGAGCTTTGGCTCTGGGCCACGTTGCGGGCTTCGAGGACCATGGCGTTCTCGTGCATCTTGTCTTTGATCGCCACTTCTTCGCCGACGTTGATCAGGTACGACGGGATATTTACTTTTTTCCCGTTGATGCGCACGTGACCGTGCAACACCAATTGCCGTGCCTGCGCTCGCGAAGAGGCCAGACCAGCGCGCCACACCACATTGTCGAGGCGGCGCTCCAGCATGATGATCAGGTTTTCGCCCGAAGGACCCTTGATGCGGACGGCCTTTTCAAAGTAATTGCGGAATTGCCTTTCGAGCAATCCGTAGGTGCGCTTTACCTTTTGCTTTTCGCGCAGCTGCAGACCATAGCCGGCCACCTTCGGACGGCGGGACTGGCCATGCTGACCCGGAACGAAGTTGCGCTTTTCGATCGCGCACTTCTCCGTAAAGCACCGCAAACCTTTTAGGAACAGCTTTTGCGCTTCCCTGCGGCACAGGCGGCAAACTGCATCTCGGTGTCTTGCCAACTTCTATTCTCCCTTCCCAGAACTCTTGGAAACTTGGTGATCCACACAGAACGAGTAATTCATCAAACGCGCCTGCGCTTGGGCGGACGGCAGCCGTTGTGGGGCATAGGCGTGACGTCGCGAATGACTACGATGTGCAAGCCGGCGGCGGCCAACGCGCGCACTGCGGATTCGCGGCCGGAGCCCGGGCCCTGAATTTTCACTTCCACGCTCTTCATGCCGTACTGGTCACGCGCGGTTCCGGCGGCAGCCAAGGAGGCCTGCTGCGCGGCGTAAGGCGTGCCCTTGCGCGAACCCTTGAAGCCGATGGCTCCCGCGGAAGACCAGCACACCACGCGGCCATCGGTATCGGCGATGGTGATCTGCGTGTTGTTGAAAGTCGCAGCGATGTGCACGATCCCGTGAGGAACGATGCGGCGTTCGCGCTTCTTTTTGAACTCTTTCTTGCGCTTCGCCGGCGCTGCGGCGCCTGCGGCTCCGGCTTTGGCTTGCTTGTCCGGTCGCGTTGCTTGATCTGGCGCTGCGTTTTGCTCTTTTGCCACTTTCGACTCCGTTTCTTGATCGCTAAAGCTAAAGTCTTACATCTTGCTGAACTGGGGCGCAGCATGCTGCGCCCCTACAAAGGCCAAGCTAACGCTTAGCCTTTCTTACCGGTTACCTTTTTCTTCGCAGCTACTGCGCCGCGGCGTGGGCCCTTACGGGTACGCGCGTTGGTGTGAGTGCGTTGACCGCGTACTGGAAGATTGCGGCGGTGACGAATTCCGCGATAGGCCTGGACTTCAATCAGGCGGCGAATGTTCATCTGGATCTCTTTGCGGAGATCGCCTTCCACCCGGCCTTCTTTTTCAATTTCCTGGCGCAGACGGTTGGTCTCGTCTTCGGTCAGGTCGCGGATTTTCTTGTCAAAATCCACGTTGGCTTTTTCCGCCAAGCTTTTCGCGCGCGCGCGGCCGATGCCATAGATGGCGGTGAGGCCCACCCAGAGGCGCTTTTGCGGCGGAAGATCGATACCTGCGATACGTGCCATATGCTGTCTCCCTTAATCCTTTATCCCTGGCGCTGCTTGTGCTTCGGGTTGGTGCAGATCACCCGGACTACACCGCGGCGATGAATCACTTTGCACTTGTCACAAATCGGTTTAACGCTTGCCCGTACTTTCATGATGCTGACTCCCTCTGAACGATGGCCGAAAAACCTTGCTGGCCCTTGTTGCGCGGCCATCGATCGAACTGCCTGGTGCTGCACACAAGCCGCAGGGCTCAGAAACAGTCGCCCTGCGCTACAGAAAACCCTGCTACTTATAACGATATACGATACGGCCGCGCGTCAGGTCATACGGTGAAAGCTCGACGGCGACCTTATCCCCGGAAAGAATCCGGATAAAATTTTTGCGCATCTTGCCGGAAACGTGCGCCAGAACCTGGTGCTTGTTTTCCAGCTCAACGCGGAACATGGCGTTGGGCAACGGTTCAAGAACCGTGGCCATTACTTCTATGGCGTCTTCCTTGGTATTGCCGGAATCGCCTTCCTTCTTTTCTTTCTTTTCGTACCGCTTCGCCATAGGCTCCCGTTGTACTTCTACTGCTTTGCAAAAACTGATGCCGCTCCGGTTTAAGTAGGCCGGACTAAAGTCCGGCACCTACACAACCTGGCCTTGCTGAACTCCGGCACCTACAAAACCTTGGCACCGTTAGTGCCCCGTAGCTACAAAAACCTTTACCAGGACGGGCCGGTCATTTCTTTCGGGCGCGTTAGAATCCATGGCCCGTTCGCCGTGATCGCCACGGTGTGCTCAAAGTGCGCCGAGGGCTTGCCGTCCGCCGTTTCGGCGACCCATTCATCCCGCATGCGCACTTGCGGAGTGCCGGCGTTGACCATCGGTTCGACCGCGATGACCATGCCTTCCTGCAACCGCGCGCCGCGTCCGGCGTCCCCGTAATTCGGCAGGTTCGGCTCGTCGTGCATTTTGGTGCCGATGCCGTGCCCCACGAATTCCCGTACCACCGAGTAACCATTCTGCTCGGCCCAACTTTGTACTGCGTGGCCCACATCGCCAAGCCGGTTTCCCGCGCGCATCTTGTCAATGGCGCGATCCAGCGACTCACGAGTGACATCCAGCAGTTTCTGCAACTCCGGAGAAATCTTGCCCACCGGAACCGTCACCGCCGAATCCGCGAAGTAGCCATCCACTTCCATCCCAAAATCGATGGAAACGATTTCGCCTTCGTGCAGTTTGCGCTTCGGCGACGGAATACCGTGAACGATCTCACTGTTCACCGAAGTACAAAGCACACAGGGATAACCGCGATATCCCTTAAACGCTGCGCGGCCCGGATGCCCCGCCAACTTACTCTCAGCGTATTTCTCGAGATCCATGGTGGTGATACCCGGCTTCACCATGTCCCGCAATTCGGTCAAAACTTCGTGCACGATGAGCCCGGCGCGGTGCATCTTTTGAAGTTCTTCCGCACTGCGCAGATGAATCGCCATCGTCCCTTGCCGAATCCCTTTACAAAACTCTTTCGCCGTTACCGCGTGACGCGAACAATTTCCATTACCCGCTGCGTGACTTCTTCCACGCTTTTCTCGGCAGCCACATCGTGCAGATAGCCGAGTCTGCGGTAGTAGGCCACCAGCGGCGCAGTTTGCCTGGCGTATGCTGCCAACCGGGGAGCTACAATTTCTTCCCGATCGTCTGGCCGCTGCTCGAGTTCACCACCATCGTTGTCGCAGCGCCCGGTTATTCTCGGAGGCCGCTCAAAGAGGTTGTAAATCTCGCCGCCAACCTTGCACATTCGCCGGCCGGTGATTCGCTTCATCACCAGCGCCGGATCGATGGCGAAGTGCACCACCACCGGCTGCTTGTAACCGTTCTGCTTCAGCAGCTCGCCGAAGTACTGGGCTTGCGCCACAGTTCTCGGAAAGCCATCGAACACAAACCCGTGCGAGCAGTCCGGCTGTTCGATGCGATGCGCCACCATTTTCAGCACGATGGAGTCTGGCACCAGCTCGCCGCGCTCCATAATCGGCTTGGCTTTTAAACCAAGCTCCGTGCCTTTGGCGATGCACTCGCGAAGCATATCGCCCGTCGAAAGATGCGGCACACCGTACTTCCTGGCCAGCTCTTTCGCCTGAGTGCCTTTTCCCGCGCCCGGAGGCCCGAGAAAAACCACTGCGCGATTCAGTTTCTCGGTCGCCTTATCCACGGCTCGGGACCCCTATCCCGGTAGCGATACCCCGGGGTTCCGAAGCCAAGACGCTGAGGACCATTACCGCCGGCCGCGCAACCGGCCCTTTCGGGCAAACCCTTCGTAATTCCGCATCACCAGCTGCGCTTCCAGTTGCTGCACGGTGTCCATCGCAACACCGACAACGATCAGCAAGGAAGTGCCGCCGAAATAAAATTGCACCCCGAGACCCTTGAGAAACCAGACCGGGAAATGATTGTCAAACCAGCTGCCGATGCCCCAGCCCAAGTGGTCCAAGTGGATACCGGCGATCATCCATTCTGGCAGCAAGCAAACGATTGCCAGATAGATGGCGCCGATAAACGTGAGGCGCTTCAAAATTTTGCTGACGTACTCGGAAGTGGTGCGGCCCGGACGGATACCCGGAATGAAGCCGCCATTCTTCCGCATGTTGTCCGCTAGCTCAGTGGGATTGAAGACGATACCCACGTAGAAAAACGCGAAGAGCAAAATCAGCGTTACGTACAAAAAGGTGTACAGCGGTTCGCCCCAGCTGAGATTGGTCTTGATGCTGTCGACGAAGGCGTACTTGTGATTCAGGATCAGCGCGATAGTCGCCGGAAAAGCTAGCAACGAACTGGCAAAGATCGGGGGAATCACGCCGCCGGAATTTACGCGCAACGGCAAATACGACGATTGCCCGCCCATCACGCGACGACCAACCACCCGCTTGGCGTACTGCACCGGAATCCGACGCTGGCCGCCTTCGACGAAGACGATGAAGGCGACAACCGCGATCATCAGGGCTACCAGGAACAAAAGCGCTATCGGTGTGAAGGAGCCCCAGGCCTTGGTGCTGGCCTTCTCGAACAGGTCGGCTACGGCGCGCGGCAAGCCGACCACAATCCCTACGAATATGATGAGGGACATGCCATTTCCGATTCCGCGCTCGCTGATCTGCTCGCCGAGCCACATGATGAAGGCCGACCCAGTGGTTAAGGTCAATATCGTCATGATCATAAAGCCCCAGCCGGGGTGGTAAACCAGCGATTGACCGTTGGTTTCCTGGTGCTGCAGGGTGGCCGCGATGGATGCGCCCTGGACGATGCTGAGCACGATGGTCAGGTAGCGGGTGTACTGAGTGATCTTGCGGCGGCCGAGTTCGCCCTCTTTTTGCAGGCGTTCGAGGTACGGGAACACCACGGTCATCAGCTGCAGGATGATCGAGGAGGTGATGTACGGCATGATGCCCAGCGCGAAAATGGTGAGGCGGCGGAAATTGCCTCCGCTGAAGAGATCGAAGATACCGAGAACCGAACCGGCGGACTGGCTGAACAATTGTTCCAGCACCGTGGTGTTGATGCCGGGCGTGGGAATGTGCGCGCCAATGCGGTACACCGCCAGCAAGGCCAGCGTGAACAAGACGCGGTTCCGCAGGTCTGCAATGCGGAACATATTTTTCACGGCTTCGAGGAATCGGTTCATGCCTTTTTCCCGGTACTGATGTTCGTTACCAAAATTCTTACGCTACGACTTCAAACGTTCCGCCGGCTTTGGTGATTTTATCCTTGGCGGACTGGCTGAAAGCGTGGGCGTGAATCGTGAATTTCACGGTTAACTCGCCATCGCCCAAAACTTTGATGGGGTCTCTGGCGCGACGAATGAAACCGTGGGCGCGCAGCAACTCCGGAGTGATGGTTTCGCCCTCGGGGAAAACATTCAGCTCCTCGAGATTGATCACCGAATACTCCACGCGAAACGGGCTGTGAAATCCGCGCTTGGGCATGCGGCGATGCAGCGGCATCTGTCCGCCTTCAAAACCCCGGCGGCGTGAATAACCGCGGCGGGACTTTTGCCCCTTGTTGCCAGCTCCGGCGGTCTTGCCGAGCTTGGAACCCATACCACGGCCAACGCGCACTTTCTTTTTGCGCGAGCCCATGGGCGGCTTTAACGTGGAAAGCGAAAAGATGCGGCGTTTCGAGTTCGTGCCCTTGGGGGCTACGTTCTTGGGTTTGTGATCGCCACGCTTGTTGGTGCGCTTACGCGCGCTAGGAACTTGTTTTGCCATCGCTATTACTCCACCACTTCCACGAGATGCCGCACTTTGTGAATCATGCCGCGGATCGCATCGTTGTCCTGGCGTTCGACTACGCGGTGCATCTTGCGCAGGCCGAGGCCCTTGATGGTGGCGCGCATATCATCGGTGCTGCCGATGTCGCTAACCACCCACTTGATCTTGATGCTGCCCGTCTTCTTTTTCTCTGTGGCCATTAGACAGTCTCACTGACGGCGGCTTTTTCTTTTGGAGGCCGGCCGCTGATTTCATCCACGGTCTTGGAGCGAATCTCCGCGACGTGGGCAATATCTTTCAAGCTGAGCAACGCCGCGAAAGTGGCTTTCACCACGTTGTGCGGATTCGAGGTGCCCAGCGACTTGGTCAGCACATTGTGAATTCCCGCCACTTGCATCACTTTGCGCACCGGGCCGCCGGCGATGACGCCGGTGCCTTCGGAAGCCGGCTTGAGCAAAACTTCCGCCGAGCCGTAGCGCCCGAGAACCTGGTGGGGAATGCTGGTGCCCTTGAGGTTCAGCTTGATCAAATTCTTTTTGGCTTGCTCGATGGCTTTTTTGATAGCCATGGGAACTTCGCGAGCTTTGCCCATACCGAATCCCGCGTGGCCATGATGGTCACCGACCACCACCAGCGCGGAGAAACTAAGATTTTTGCCGCCCTTCACGACTTTGGTGACGCGGTTGATGGCGATCACGTCATCCTTCAAGTCTGAAGGATTTACTTCGAGCAGCCGGCGCACCGATAAACTATCTCGCAACAATTGCTTCGACATAAGCTAGAACTGTAACCCCGCTTCCCGCGCTGCATCTGCGAGCGCCTTGACGCGGCCGTGATACTTGTATCCGCCGCGGTCGAACACTACTTTACTGACGCCGGCAGCTTTGGCGCGTTCGGCGATAGCTTTGCCGATCACTTTGGCTGCGGCGATATTTCCGCCACCTTTTAAGCCCTTTTTCGTTTCGCCATCGACGGAGCTGGCGGAAACCAGCGTCTTGCCTTCACGATCGTTGATGACCTGCGCGTAAATATGCCCGATCGAACGATACACGCAAAGGCGCGGCCGTTCTTGCGTACCTTCCAGCGAAACGCGCACGCGGCGATGAATCCGCTTGCGATGCTGATCTTTCGATAATTTTCCAACTCTAGTCGAAGCCACTGTTTCTTCTCCTTACGGCCCGCGGTTGCTGTGAAACGTGTTACGCAATCCCTTGCTTGCCTAAAATTGCTGCAAATCTTTTGTGCTGCCGACCGCTTAAGCTGCCGGCCTTGGCTCCCGCTTTACCAGCCTTCTTCTTCAAACGTTCGCCGGTGATGCGCACACCCTTTTGCTTGTAAGGATCTGGCGGACGCAGCTAGCGCATGTCCGCGGCAACCTGACCGACTTGACCTTTGTCCGCGCCGCTGACGACGATGTGGGTCTGTTTTTCGACCACCACCTGAATGCCTTCAGGAATCGGGAATTCGATAGGATGCGACTTGCCGAGCGCGAAGGCCACGATTTTACCTTTGAGTTCCGCGCGGTAGCCGACGCCAACGATATCCAAATCTTTCTTGAAGCCGGTAGTTACGCCAGTTACGGCGTTGGCCACCAGCGCGCGAGCCAGTCCGTGCACGGCGCGATGACTCTTCCGTGGCGCGCTTGGCCGTGAGAATCCCGTCTTTTTGTTCAAACGAAATTCCGTGAGGAATCGCGAAAGACAGTTTGCCCTTGGGGCCTTGCACGTCTACTTTGCCACCCTGCATGGCGAACTTCACGCCCGAGGGCATTGGAATTGGTTTGTTGCCGATACGTGACATTTCTTTTTCCGCCTCGAAGCTTTTTTTTCGCTACAATCTTGCCTAACAAACCGCGCACGGCATGCCGCGCCACTACAAAACAGAAATGCTTGTACCAGACCTCGCAGAGCAGTTCGCCGCCGAGATTGGCTTTGCGCGCGGAACGGCCGCTCATCAAACCCTTCGGGGTGGTGAGGATGCTGATGCCCAGCCCGCCAACGACGGGGCGGATCTCTTTGGTGCCGATGTAACGGCGCGCGCCGGGACGCGAAATGCGCTTGACGCCGGAAATAACGCTGCGGCGGTCCGGGGTGTACTTGAGAAATACGCGGAATTGCTTGCGAGTCTTGTTTTCGTCCACGATCTTGTAGGTGGAGATGTAGCCCTCATCCTTGAGGATGCGGGCGATCTCGGTCTTCAGCTTGGACAACGGCACGTCCACGCGTTGATGCTTGGCAGCCGCAGCGTTGCGGATGCGCGTGAGAAAATCGGCTATCGGATCGGTTTGCATCTTTTCTCCTGGCAGCTCTAACCGAGCTGGCCTACCAGCTCGCTTTCGTTACTCCGGGAATTTCGCCCTTGAGCGCCATTCCACGGAAGCAGATTCTGCACATTTTAAACTTGCGGATGTACGCGCGCGCACGGCCGCAAATCAGGCAGCGATTGCGCACCCGAACTTTGAATTTCGGTTTCTTCCGCGACTTGGCGATTTTTGCGGTACGGGCCATTTATTGCGCTCCTCCTGGAACACGCAGAGGGAAACCCAGGCTCTTTAGCAGCTCGCGACCTTCCTCATCGTTTCGTGCGGTAGTGGTCAGCGTGATGTTCATGCCTTTGATCTTGTCCACGCGGGTGTAATCAATTTCGGGAAACACCAGCTGGTCTTTAAGGCCCAGCGTATAGTTTCCGCGGCCGTCAAAAGCGTTCGAGGGCAAGCCGCGAAAATCGCGAACGCGCGGCAGGACCACGTTGCAAAGACGGTCGAGAAATTCGTACATCTTGTCGCCGCGCAAAGTGACCGCGCAGCCGATGGGCATACCTTTGCGAATCTTGAAGTTCGCAATGGACTTCTTGGCTTTGGTGATCATGGCTTTCTGGCCGGTGATCTGCCCCAGCTCCACGGCGGCGGTGTCCAGCAGCTTGGCGTTCTGGCTGGCTTCGCCCAGACCGATGTTTACGGTAATTTTCGAGATCTTGGGCACGGCCATCATGTTTTCCCAGCCGAAATGTTTCATCAGCGCGGGAACCGTGTCCTTCCGATATTTTTCCTGCAATCGACTCTTCATTGCCCTTCCTCTGTTTCCTTTACAAAATTCGTTTGCTGCGAATACTTGTCAGCTTATTTGCCGGCTTACTTGTCAATCGTCTCGTTGCACTTTTTGCAACTGCGGACTTTCGTGCCGTCCGGCAAAATCGTGTGGCCGATACGGGTGTGCTTTCCGCAGTTGGTGCAAACCAGCATGACGTTGGATGCGTTCATGCTCGCTTCGCGCTCCACGATGCCGCCTTTGATGTTCTTCGCCGGATTCGGACGGGTGTGGCGCTTGATGATGTTGGCGTGCTCCACCGTTACGCGATTCTTGCGCGCATCGATCGAGAGGACCCGGCCGCTCTTGCCGCGGTCCGGACCAGCCATCACCTTTACGGTGTCGCCTTTGCGGACCCGAATAATGTGCCGCTCAGTTCGTTGGTGCCTATCGCCGATTGCCATGACTTACCAAACCTCCGGAGCTAGCGAGACGATTTTGGTGAATTTTTTCTCGCGCAGCTCTCTCGCCACCGGGCCGAACACGCGGGTCCCGACTGGCTCGTTTGCATCGTTAATCAAAACCGCAGCGTTGTCGTCAAAGCGGATGTAGGTGCCATCCTTGCGGCGGCGCTCTTTGCGCATGCGCACGACAACTGCTTTCACAACCGTGCCCTGTTTAACGGCACTCTCCGGCGTAGCTTCTTTTACCGAAGCGGTAATCACGTCGCCGAGACCGGCTTGCAAACCTACGTCACCGCCCACCGGCAAAATGCACATCAGTTTGCGGGCTCCCGAATTGTCGGCTACCGTCAGCCATGTTCGCATCTGAATCATTGTTCGATACCCCGATTATTCCGCCGACGCGTTTCGCGTCAGCACTTCTGCCAGCCGCCAGCGCTTCAGGCGGGATAGCGGCCGCGAGGACACGATCCGTACCGTGTCGCCCTGCTTGGCCTTGCGCTCTTCGTCATGCGCGTAGAACTTTTTCGAGATGCGCACCACGCGGCGATATTTCGGGTGCTGCACCAGGCGCTGCACTTCCACCACGATGGTCTTCTCCATCTTGGCGCTGGTTACTTTGCCGGTGAGCGCGGTACGCTCGCCGCGTTTCGCGGTTTCTTCCGCCGCTGGAGCTTTTACTGGTTCAGGTGTCATTACGCTTTCCCTTTACTGTGCGACCGCAATTTTGTGGACGCTGATTTCTTGGCCGCGCCGGCTACCGCAGAGCTGCTAACCGCACGCGCATGGACCGAAGTCTTGGCGTCGCGCGGCGCGGCAGTCAATTCCTGTGCGCGGATTAGTGTTTTTACGCGAGCGAGATCTTTCTTGGAGTCCCGCAAACGCTTCAGCGCTTCCGCTTGTCCGGTGGTCAACTGAAACCGCAGCCGGAAAATCTGCTCGGACAGCTCTTTCTGCTGGGCGTGCAATTCATCACCGCTGGCTTCCCGAATTTTGTCAATGCGCTTCGTTCGCCATAATTAAAAGCTCCCTGCGCGGGATACGAATTTCGTGGGAATCGGCAACTTGTGGCCCGCCAGCTTCATGGCTTCCTTCGCCGTTGCTTCATCCACGCCCGCCATTTCAAACATAATTCTGCCCGGCTTGACCACCGCTACCCAGCGTTCGGGAGCGCCTTTACCTTTACCCATGCGGGTTTCCGCGGGCTTCTTGGTAAACGGCTTATCCGGAAAAATCCGGGTCCACAATTTTCCGCCGCGCTTGATGGAGCGGGAGATGGCCACGCGGCAGGCTTCAATTTGCCGGTCAGTGATCCACGCGCACTCCATGGCCTTCAAACCGTATTCGCCGAATGCCAGATCGCCGCCGCGCCAGGCTTTACCGTTGCGCCGGCCGCGCATCTGCTTTCGGTACTTCACTTTCTTGGGCATCAACATCGCGATAGTCTCTTTTCCTAATCTTTCCCGAACTGCAGTACTGCTGAACTTGTTCCGCTAATTACGCGGCTACGACGGCGGCGTCTTTTTCTTTCTGAATTTTCGAGGCGCGCTTGGGAACGTTTTCGCCCTGATAAACCCAGCACTTCACGCCAATCACGCCGTAGGTGGTGTTGGCTTCGGCGGTGCCGAAATCAATGTCCGCACGCAGCGTTTGCAGCGGCAAACGGCCTTGCAGGTACCATTCTTTGCGCGCGATTTCCGCGCCATTCAAACGGCCGGCAACGCGCACTTTGATTCCCTTGCATCCGAAACGCAGAGCCGAGTCCACGGCCTTCCGCATGGCACGGCGAAACGCGACGCGCTTTTCGAGCTGCAACGCGATCGATTCCGCAACCAAAGTGGCGTCCAGCTCCGGACGGTGCACTTCCTGAATGTCGATGTGCACTTCCCGCTTGGTGCGCTTCTGCACGTCTTGCTTCAGCTTGTCGATTTCCGCACCTTTGCGCCCGATGATGATGCCGGGACGCGCGGTGAAAATGCGCACCACCAGTTTATTGGCGGCCCGCTCGATTTCGATGGAGCTGATGCCCGCGCTTTTGAGCTTTTCTTTCAGCTCTTTGCGCAGCTTGACGTCTTCGTGCAGCAATTCCGCGTAATCGCGATCGGCGTACCAGCGCGACTTCCACGGCTTGTTGTAGCCGAGGCGAAATCCGTACGGGTGTGTTTTCTGTCCCATCGTGATCCTCTTAAGTTACTTCTTTCCCTTTTTTCCGGGCGCTTGCTTCCCGGTCAATGCTTTGCGAACCCGGCGCGCCGTACCGCGCACACCTTTTTGCGATTCCGCTTCCGCGATGTTGGCGGCGTGGCGCTCGGCCGCCGCTACATGATGTTCTTGCACAATGATCCACAGATGCGCGGTGCGCTTCTGGTAACGAAATGCGCGGCCCATCGGAGCCGGACGAATGCGCTTCCAGCGCGGCCCTTCGTTGACGAAACACTGCGAAACGAACAGCTCATCGACGTCCAGCGGCGCGCCAGCATCTTCCGCTTTGCGTTCGGCATTGGCGATGGCGCTGTGCAGCAATTTCTCGATGGGCTTGGCCGCGCGTTTCTGCGTGAAGCGCAAGGTCTGCAAGGCGTCTTGCACTTTTTGTCCGCGAATCAAATCGATCACCAAGCGAGCCTTTTGCGGCGACATGCGAACATGCCGCGCGCCGGCTTGCGCTTCGATCAACGGTGTTGCTGGTGTTTGTACGTCAGCCATAAATTTATGCCTTTGGCGCCGGTGGTGCAGCGCCTCCTGCCGGTGCCGCGCCCGCGGAACGCTCGAGCGCCGCTTTCACGGCATGTCCTTTGAATGTCCGCGTCGGCGCAAATTCGCCGAGCTTGTGTCCCACCATCTGTTCGGTGACATACACGGGAATAAATTTCCGCCCGTTGTGCACCGCAATGGTGTGGCCGATGAATTCCGGCACGATCGTCGAACGGCGCGACCAGGTCTTCACAACTTTTTTCTCGCTACGCGTATTGAGACCTTCCATCTTTACGCGCAGGTGCCCGTCAACAAACGGACCCTTTTTCAGTGAGCGTCCCATCGATCCTTTACTCCTCCACTCGCCGCAACCGGCTCCATTGAGCCCGCCGCATCTTCTTAAATCCGCGCACCGGACCAGGCACTCGGTGCGACCTGGGACAGAACGGGCAAACAAATCGCGTGCCCGGCGAATTCTGAATCTGTTCCACAATCACCGACCAGCCCGGCTTGCACAGCTTGTACAGCACCGGAACCGGCGGCGCGGCCACCACCTTCACTGGCCGCAAAATCTTCGCTGCTGCTACTTTCGCGACGGGCTTGGCCGCCTTGCTTGGCCTGGCCGCTGCACGCTTGGCGGAACGTTTCAGCAAAGTCTTCACTGAACGTTTCGCGGAGCGCTTCACCGCGATTTTCCTTCTGCTGCGTCGTGCTGCGGACGTTCGTGCCGTCCGCCTGCTGCTTCGTGTCGCTCGCATCGCTTCAGCTCTCAGCTTGCGGCTTTGCATTTCACCGCACGCTTCTCGCGTCTGCTGCTCGTCCTCCAGGGCTTGCGCACTTAAGCGCGCGCCCTGGCAAAAACTCGTTTACTTGCGGCGCTGGACAATATTCTTGTCGGTGCGCTTGTTGTGCCGGGTCTTCTTGCCCAACGTCGGGAAAGCCCACGGAGTTTGCGGATGGTTACCTTTAACTTTTCCTTCACCGCCGCCGTGCGGATGGTCAACCGGGTTCATAGCCACACCGCGCACGGTGGGTTTGATACCGCGCCACCGGGTCCGGCCAGCCTTACCAAAGTTTTCATTCTCGTGGTCGAGATTGCCCACCTGTCCAACGGTAGCTACGCAATCCACGGAAAATTTTCTTACTTCACCCGAAGGCAGCTTGATCAACGCCAGGTCGCCCTCTTTGCTGAGCAGTTGCGCGGAGGCGCCGGCCGAACGCACTACCTGTCCACCGCGTCCTGGATACAGCTCCAGGTTGTGGACCTGCGTGCCGGGAGGAATGTGCCGGAACTTCATGGCATTTCCCGGAAGAATGTCCGAGCCTTCGCCGGTCGAAACTGTGGCGCCGACTTCGAGTCCCACGGGATGCAAAATGTAGCGTTTGTCGCCGTCCGCATAGTGCAGAAGCGCCAGGTTCGCGCTGCGGTTGGGGTCGTACTCGATCGCTGCGACAGTGGCTGGTACGCCATTCTTGTCGCGACGGAAATCAACTTTGCGATACTGCTTTTTGTGGCCGCCGCCGCGATGCCACACGACGATTTCGCCCTGATTGTTGCGGCCGCCACTGCGCTTTTTCGGCTCGAGCAAAGCCTTTTCCGGCGTTTGCTTGGTGATATGGCTCTTGTCCAGGACGGTCATAAACCGCCGAGACGCTGTATATGGATTAAAGCTCTTCAGTCCCATCGCTGCCTCTTACCTTCTTTGCTGCTAATTTCTTGTTTCGTGCTTTGCCACGGTGCTGCTGACTGCTGGACCCGAATTCTTGCTTACAGATTTTCTGAGTACTCGATCATTTTTGAATCGGCCGAAAGCTTTACGTACGCTTTTTTCCAGTCGCGGCGAAAGCCTTCGTTCTGTCCGCGGCGGCGCATCTTGCCGACGAAGTGCGAAGTACGCACCGCGACGACTTTTACGCTGAAAATCTGCTGCACCGCTTCTTTGATCTGCGTTTTCGTGGCCCGCGAAGCAACTTCGAAAACCACGGTGTGCTGCAGCTCTTTTACGCCCAAACCTTTTTCCGTAATGATCGGGCGCTTGATGATTTGATAGTGGGGTGTCGAGGGATTAGACATTTATTTCTTCCCCTTCTTGGCCGGTTTCTCGGCTTTTTTCGCTGCGGGTTTGGCTTTTGCGGCGGCTTTCACAGGGACGGCTTTCTTCTCCGCTTTCACTGCGGGCGCTGCGGCAATGGTTTCGACGTCCGGCACTTCGATCGGCTTTTTCTCCGGATCGAGTGTGTGGCTCAGCCGCGCTACGGCGTCCTTCGAGAGCACCACCAGGTCGTGGCGGAGCACATCGTAAGCATGCAAACCGTTCGGCGCCGAGAGCAACACGCCATCCAGGTTGCGGCTGGCGAGTTCGAGATTGCGATTCTCGCCGTGGGCCACCAGCAAAGCCGTCTTGTGGCCGTTCAAATTGCCCAGAGCAGTGCGCAAGTTCTTGCTCTTGTGGGTGTCCAGAGACCAGGCATCAATCACTGCCAGCCGGGAATCGGCAACCTTCGACGAGAGCGCCGAGCGCAACGCGCCAAGCAGCATTTTCTTCGGCAAAGCGTAACTGTAATCGCGAGGCTTCGGTCCGTGGACCGTGCCGCCATGGCGCCAGAGCGGCGAACGAATCGAGCCAACACGCGCGCGTCCGGTGCCCTTCTGCTTCCAGAGCTTGCGGCCTGCGCCGCTGACTTCGCTCTTATCTTTGGTCTTGTGCGTGCCCGCGCGAGTTTCGCGGCGATACCAGCGCGAAGCTTCGTGCAGAAGATGAGCATTAATCTTCACGCCGAAGACCGCGTCCGCGAGCTCTACCGAGCCGACTTTCTTGCCTTCCAGATTTAAGACATCTACGACCGGCATAATTTCTCGTCCTTCTTAGAAAACTTTGCAGCTAAACTCTGCAGCCAAACCTTACTGCTGAACCCAAACAAAACTATTGCAGCAAACACTATTTCTTGGCGCGCGCTTTGCGGATGAAGATGTACGTTCCGCGCGGACCTGGCACCGAACCGCGTACCAGCAGCAAATTCTCGTCGTTGTCGACCTTGATCACTTTCAAATTCTGGGCGGTGACGCGTTGATTGCCCATGTGCCCGGGAAAGTGCATGTTCTTCCACACGCGCGAAGGAAACGAAGAGCCGCCAATGCCGCCTGGCGCGCGGTGAAACATCGAACCGTGGGTCGCATCGCCGCCGGCATAGTGCCAGCGCTTCACGCCGCCCGCGAAACCTTTGCCCTTGCTGACGCCGCTGATGTCCACCAACTCGCCCGCTTTGAAATTTTCGACCAACACGCGATCGCCAACCTTGGTTTCATCTTTGGACTCTTCAATGCGCACTTCTTGCAACACCTTCATCGGCGCTACGTTCGCTTTTTTGAAGTGTCCAGTCATCGCCTTATTCACGCGCTGCGGCTTGACGAATTCCACCAGACCGAGTTGCGCGGCTTCATAACCGTCTTTTTCCTTGGTACGGCGTTGCACTACCACGCACGGACCAGCCTGCAACACAGTGCAACCCACCGCCGAACCATCTTCGGTGAAGATCTGCGTCATGCCCAGTTTGATTCCGATAATCCCGTTGACTGCCATCGCTAAGTCCCTCATCTGCAGCTTGCCCAAAAGTTACGAGGTATTGGCTGCGTACTGCTTCTTGCTTTCCCGCTATTCTTTACTTCGCTACACCCTTACTTCTTTGCTTCTTTATTTCCCAGCGTGGCCGAAAGCTTTAATCTCGACATCCACTCCGGGGGGCAAATCGAGTTTCATCAACGCGTCCACCGTATCCGGCGTGGGCTCGAGGATATCGATCAGCCGTTTGTGCGTGCGCATTTCAAACTGCTCACGCGATTTCTTGTCGACGTGCGGCGAACGCAACACCGTCCAGCGGTTGATGGTGGTGGGCAAAGGAATCGGCCCAGCTACATCCGCTCCGGTGCGCTTCGCAGTGTCCACAATCTCTTTCGTGGACTGGTCCAGAATCTTGTGGTCGTACGCCTTGAGGCGTATGCGGATCTTGTCGCCTTGTCTCATTTAATCCTTCACTGCCCTTTCAATTCTTAAAGCTAAGAACGTTTGTTAGAGAAACCAAAACTATTCGATGACTTCAGCTTGCCCTGAGGCCCGCATCAGCGGGCCGAAGGCTAACCGCGTTATTCGATAACTTCAGTAACCGCGCCGGCGCCCACGGTGTGGCCGCCTTCGCGAATCGCGAAGCGCAATCCCTTTTCGAGCGCTACTGGAGTGATCAGCGTCACTTCGCAGCTTACGTTGTCCCCCGGCATCACCATCTCAACCCCCGCCGGCAGCTTCATGTCGCCCGTCACGTCTGTCGTCCGGAAGTAGAACTGGGGACGATAGCCCGAAAAGAACGGTGTGTGCCGTCCGCCTTCTTCCTTGGTCAAAACGTATGCTTCGGCCTTGAACTTGGTGTGCGGCGTAATCGAACCCGGCTTGCAGATTACCTGCCCGCGCTCCACGTCTTCTTTTTCCGTGCCGCGTAGCAAAAGGCCTACGTTGTCCCCGGCCAAGCCTTCGTCCAAAAGCTTCTTGAACATTTCGATGCCGGTAACAACCTTCTTCTGCGTTGGACGGAAGCCTACGATCTCCACTTCTTCGCCAACCTTCACTTTGCCGCGTTCCACGCGGCCAGTTACCACCGTGCCGCGTCCGGAAATCGAGAAAATATCTTCGATCGGCATGGCAAACGGTTTGTCTACATCGCGCACCGGCAAAGGTACGTTCTTGTCCACCGCGTCCATCAGCTCATCAATCGTCTTTTCGTACTTCGCATCGCCATTCAGCGCTTGCAGTGCCGAACCCTTGACCACCGCAATCGTGTCCCCAGGGAACTGATAGCTCTTGAGCAGTTCGCGAACTTCGAGCTCCACCAGCTCAAGCAACTCGGCATCTTCCACCATGTCGCATTTGTTCAAAAACACCACGATCGCTGGTACACCGACCTGCCGCGCCAACAAAATATGCTCGCGGGTTTGCGGCATTGGGCCATCCGTCGCCGCCACCACCAGGATCGCGCCATCCATCTGCGCGGCTCCGGTGATCATGTTCTTGATGTAGTCCGCGTGTCCCGGGCAATCCATGTGCGCGTAGTGCCGGTTCGCCGTCTCATACTCCACGTGCGACACCGCAATCGTGATGCCGCGCTCGCGCTCTTCCGGCGCGTTGTCAATCGAATCAAACGCCCGGAACAGCACCTTCGGGTTGTGCTTCGACAGCACTTTGGTAATCGCCGCCGTCAACGTCGTTTTGCCGTGGTCAATGTGACCAATCGTCCCAATGTTCACGTGCGGCTTATTGCGTTCGAACTTCTCCTTGGACATTGCTTCTCGCTCCTCAATTCAAAGTCGTAAAACTAAAATCTTTGCATCCCCGAATATCGCGGGGACTACTACCGCATGTCCCGGCCCTTATTCTTTTCGATGACTTCCTGCGCCAGTTGATTCGGCATTTCCGCGTAGTGCGAAAAATGCATGGTGAAATTCGCGCGCCCTTGCGTGCGGCTGCGCAAATCCGTGGCGTAACCAAACATTTGCGAGAGCGGAACTTCCGCGCGAATCACGTTGATGCCGCTGCGATTCTCAGAACCCTGAATCGCCGAACGGCGGCCGTTCAAGTCGCCGTATACCGCGGCCATGGATTCTTCCGGAACTACCACTTCCACTTTCATGATCGGTTCGAGCAGTACCGGCTTGGCTTTGGCGCAGGCTTCTTTGAAAGCCATGGAACCCGCGATTTTAAAGGCCATTTCGTTGGAGTCTACGTCGTGGTAGCTGCCGTCGATAAGCACGGCGGCGACATCCACCATGGTGAATCCGGCGAGAATTCCGTTGTCCAGCGCTTCGCGGATGCCGGCTTCGATCGGGGCGATAAATTCGCGGGGAATCGAGCCGCCAACCACTTTGTCGACGAACAGGAAACGATGCACCTTGTCGAATTTCCATTTGCTGGCTGAACCGCCGCCAACCACTTCTTTGGCCAGTGCGTCGAGATCGTCGGTCGAAAGTTCTTTGCCTTCGGTGCCCGGAGCGTACGGCAGCGGGTGCAATTCGATTTTGCAGTGGCCGTACTGACCTTTACCGCCAGTCTGCTTAATGTATTTGCCTTCGCCGATAGCATTCTTGCGCACGGTTTCGCGATAGGCGACTTGTGGACGGCCCACATTGGCTTCCACGCCGTATTCGCGCTTCATACGGTCTACGAGAATTTCCAGATGCAATTCCCCCATACCAGAGATCAGGGTTTGCCCGGTGTCCGGTTCGGTGGAAACGCGAAAGGTAGGATCTTCTTGCGCCAGGCGCTGCATAGCGACGCCGAGCTTGTCCTGGTCGGCTTTCGTTTTCGGCTCGATGGCTACGGAAATAACCGGAGCGGGGAAATCGATGGATTCGAGAATGACTTGTTTGTTTTCGTCGCACAGCGTGTCGCCGGTATTGACGCTCTTTAGACCCACCACCGCGCAAATGTCGCCGGCATAAATCTCTTCAATTTCTTCGCGCTTATTGGCATGCATCTGCAGCAGACGGCTGATGCGTTCCCGAGTGCGCTTGCCGGAGTTGTATACGTAGCTGCCGGATTTCAGGACGCCGGAATAAACGCGGATATAAGTAACGTGGCCGACGAACGGGTCGGTCATAATTTTGAAAGCCAGAGCGGAGAAGGGCGCGTCATCCGAAGCGCGGCGCAATTCCGGCTCGTCGGTATCCGGGTTGATGCCCTCGAGCGGCGGAACGTCCGTCGGCGCCGGGAGATAGTCGATGACCGCGTCGAGCAGTGGTTGAATGCCTTTATTTTTGAACGCCGAGCCAGCCAGTACGGGAACAATTTTCAGCGCCAGCGTGGACTTGCGGATGGACGCGCGCATTTCAGCAACGGTGAGCGGCACGCCACTCAGATACTTCTCGATGAGTTCGTCGTCATGCTCGGCGATGTAATCGACCATCTTGGCCCGGTGTTCGTCGTAGAAGGCTTTGTCGATCGCCGAACCTTTCAGCGCAGCGCTAACGTCGGGACGGGAATCCACGAACGCCTTGTCCCAAAGCTGCGATACTGGGAATTCTTCAAACTTGGCGCCAAGAGTCTCTTCGAGCCACACGACCACTTTTTCTTCCAGGAAATTGATAATGCCGATGTAGTTGTCTTCGCGGCCGAGCGGGAATTGCAGCGGTACGGGGTGGGCGCCGAGGCGTTGCCGGATGGTGCGAATTACGTGATCGAAATCCGCGCCCATGCGGTCCATCTTGTTGACGAAACAGATGCGCGGGACGCGATACTTGTCCGCTTGACGCCAGACGGTTTCGGATTGCGGCTGTACGCCGGCGACGGAGTCAAATACGCAGACCGCGCCATCGAGCACGCGTAGCGAGCGTTCCACTTCCACGGTGAAGTCCACGTGGCCGGGAGTGTCGATGATGTTTACGCGATATTTCTTGTCAAAGCGGGTCCAGGAAGCTGTGGTTGCCGCGCTGGTGATGGTGATGCCGCGCTCGCGCTCCTGCTCCATCCAGTCCATGGTGGCCGTACCTTCGTCCACCGAACCGATTTTGTAGGTCACACCGGTGTAGAACAAAATGCGCTCGGTTGACGTGGTTTTCCCAGCGTCAATGTGCGCCATGATGCCGATGTTGCGCGTATCTTCGAGTTTGAATGCCCGGGGCATTTGATTTTTTCTTGAGCCTTTTTAATTAAAATCGTTAGAAACAAATTCAAAACATTTTGTTAGAAGTACCAAAACTACCAGCGGTAGTGCGCGAACGCTTTGTTCGCTTCCGCCATGCGGTGTACGTCGTCCTTCTTCTTGATGGCGCCGCCACGCAGATTCGACGCGTCGATTAGTTCGTCAGCCAACTTGTCAATCATGGTCTTGCCGGCGCGTTCGCGCGAATACTGCAGCAGCCAGCGAATTGCCAGAGACTGCCGGCGAAACGGATTCACTTCCACCGGAACCTGATAGTTCGCGCCACCGACGCGGCGAGTTTTGACTTCCAGCAAAGGCTTAACGTTCTCGAGCGCCTTCTTGAAGACTTTCAACGCATCGTCGTTGGTCTTCTTGGCAATCTGATCCATGGCGCCGTAAAACACGCGCTGCGCAGTGGACTTCTTGCCTTCCCACATCATCGAGCAGATAAATTTCTCCGCGAGGTCGCTGCCGTAAACCGGATCCGTCGCCGTAGACCGCTTGAACGTGACACCTTTGCGTGACATTGCGCTATCTCGCTCCTAAACTTTTCCAGCTACCAACTTCTCGATCCGTTTTTACTTGCCGCTTTTCCTTACTTCTTTATTTCATCGCTTCGTTGCTTCGGAATTTCTCTTATTTCGCTGCCGCAGCCTTGGGCCGTTTGGCTCCGTACTTGGAGCGCCCCTGCTTGCGGTTCTCAACGCCCGCGGCGTCCAGCGTGCCGCGCACGACGTGGTAACGCACTCCCGGAAGATCCTTCACGCGGCCGCCGCGCACCAGCACGATGGAGTGCTCTTGCAGGTTGTGGCCAACGCCAGGGATGTAAGTGGTGACCTCAATCGAATTCGTCAAACGCACGCGAGCTACCTTGCGCAACGCCGAGTTCGGCTTCTTGGGGGTTTGCGTGTACACGCGGATGCACACGCCGCGCTTTTCCGGGCAGCCGGCGAGGGCTGGCGATTTGGTCTTAACGAGTACTGCTTCACGGCCCATTCTTACGAGTTGCGAAAACGTCGGCACAGTTCGTTTCCTCTTTTTAACTTTGCGACTTTTATTTCTGCTGCGTACTTCCGTAACTGTTTAAAACTTTGTTGCTGCGCTACTACTTGCTGATCCTAAAATCGCTTAAAGACACTTCGCGGAAGCGGACAATTCCGCAGCTCTCGCTAACCACGCGCAAAAATATGCGCGAGAGCGCACTGCACTGCTGAAAGGTTCACTGCGTATCCGGATTAAGCAAGAACTCCGCGCGCCCGCCAAGAGGCGATTACATTGCAAATCCTGGCTTCGTTTCGGAGAGGCTTACTCGGCTTTGCGGGGCTGGCGCCCCATTCCGGCCGCTCTTCTATCCCATTCCGTGTACTTCGTTCCGGGACGGAAGAATTTCCCTTCCAACTAAATCAGCCGCGCGAACATTGCTACCCGTGTACTCCCGGCTGACCCCTGTCAGGACGAACAACGCCCGACAAACAACAGAGTATAAGGAAGAATACGTGCTCTGTCAAATCATCTTCCCGAAAAAGCGTAGAAATCTCTGTGGAAATCCAAGCTTTGGAACAGAAGCAACTACGCAATGAATTAAGTATAGCACCTTTTCCGATTCCGCCAAATTAGGGCTGATCGGCGGTGGTGTAGTCTACGGCTCCAGGTGGGTGCCACCCCCAGTGTAAGCGCAAGGGCAACAATATACTTGACACACAAGAAGTTTGGGTGTATCGTTTTATCCATGAGCGACACACTCGCACTTCCCAAAACCCTCCAACAAGCGGTCGCGTACTTCTCCGACCCTCAGCGCACGTTTGACTACGCTGTAAAGCTCCGCTGGCCCGATGGCAAGGTGACATGCCCACGCTGCGAATCGCAGGAGCATTCCTTCATCTCTACTCGGCGCATTTGGTTCTGCAAGGGATGCAAGAAGCAGTTCACGGTCAAAGTCGGCACGATATTCGAGGACTCCGCTATCGGCATGGACAAGTGGATGATTGCCGTGTGGCTCATCGTGAACGCCAAGAACGGCATCAGCTCTTACGAAGTAGGCCGCGCTCTGGGTATTACTCAGAAGTCCGCATGGTTCATGATGCACCGCGTAAGGTTGGCGCTCCACGGCCCAAAAGACTCGGTACAACTCGGCGGACGGGGCGTTGAAGTCGAAGTAGACGAAACCTTTATCGGCGGTGCCGCTCGCTTCATGCACGCGGACAAGCGCAAGCGCGTGATTACCGGGCGCGGCCCGAAGGACAAGCCCGCTGTTATGGGCATCTTGGAGCGTGGCGGTAAGGTACGCGCGATGGTTGTCCCAAATCGCCGGAAGCATGAACTGCAATCGCAGATTAAGACTCACGTCGCCGCCAAGAGCGCGATCTACACCGATGCTTTGCTGTCCTATTGGGGACTTGGCAATCAGGACTTCGTTCACCAGACGATTGACCATGCGGAACGATACGTTGACGGTCAAGTCCACACGAACGGCATGGAAAACTTCTCGATTCCTTTGAATCTACTGATGCCGTGCAGGGAGAAGCACAAGAGCACGTAAGCCGTAGCGAACAACAGAGCACCCGTCGTGGGAAAAAACCAGCTCTTGTGAGGGCCTTGCGGTTGCTGTTGAAGAGAATAAATGTCCCCACCCAGTTGATTAAGTCTGTTTTTGACCTTCGGGATACTTGTAGCTACTGCAACACAAGCCTATATCTATTGGCAACAATCGACCATCATGGAACACTCCCTGCAAGAAAACAGAAATTCCGTGAATCTCGGAATCGGCCAACTGGCACAGCAACGTTTCGACGCGGAAAGGCAAGCTAAACTTTTCGCCCAGTCCAACAAAATTAGTTCTGACGCGCTCTACGCTCAACAGCGACCGTGGGTTGGGCTTGATTTTCCCTCTGGCGGTTTGAAGATTTCTCCTCTCAGAGTTAACAACGAGAAAACGGAAATCTTTAGCTCCTACACCGCATACACTAAGAACTTCGGGAACTATCCGGCACAAAATACTGAGACCACAGGGGAATTGATATTTGTTGCTGAGCGCGGCCCAAGAAAGACCGCCATCGATGGGGCGCAAGATTATGCCTGTACTGGAACTATAGGGCTCGTGGCGCAGGGGGCGGGAGATATGATTTTCCCAACTATGAGCCAACCCGCTAGACTCGTCGCCGACACTGGGGCCACAATCCCGCCAATGAACGGGCAAGCCTTTAATCTGTTTTTCGTCGGGTGCATTAACTATACGGACCAATTTGACCATCCGTATCACACCGCATTTGCCTATACTTTTATCAATTCCAAGGATGGCCAAGCAGCCCGATTTACCGATTCCGATCTGCCCGTTATTGGAACTTGGGAACGACGAAGCGAGGGCGTATGGAAGCCCCAGAAAAAGAAGTAACCCTGTCACGGCGAGGCACGGAATGGCACGCCGAGCTTTGTGCGTCAAGTATGTTATTGCCAGCGCAAGTGTTGATTCTAAAGGAGATTAAGGCCCTTATTTTGATAGGGTTGCGCAAGTGTTCATTACAAAGGGGTTACTGATTTTGGGGATCTTCGGCGGAGGGCCGAGACGCGGTTCTCAACGGGGGCAGAATACATCGTTGTTATCGTATTGTCAAGACTTAAATTATAAACAATAGTAGCCCGAATGGGAAGGGTATTGGCCCGCTAGGCTGGGAGGAGTCTCTTATTGGGAGTCGTTGGAGCCATCCTGGCCGCGACCTTTGTCTCCGAAAGGCCACAAATTAAAGGCTTTAAGCATGTCGTATTGGTTTTGCTGGCGGAGTACTCGGGCCGTTTTTTCGGCAGACCAGGGCTTGGCCAAGCGCTCGGGGCGGTCGGCGATCCAGAAGGCGGTGAGGGCCATTAGGGTGGCGTCCTGGGTCAGAACTTCAGGCTTTACGGCTTCCAGGGCATCGGCGGCGGAGTGGTGGGTGTATTTGTAGTCTGGGGAATCCTGCTGCATGTTGATGCCGGGTAGGCCCGCGATGATGAAGGGACCGGTGTCCGAGCCGAATTCGACCTTATCGTTGACGTTGATGGGGCGAATGTTGGCGACTTCTCGCAGAAACGCCTGAAACGCTGGAACCAAATCATTACGCCCGCCGAGCTGCAGCTCCTTTACGGGACCTTGGCCTTCGTCAAGGATCAAGTCCCCCAGGTGGTTGGGCATTTCGGATTGGTGCTGCTGAATGTAGGCGTAGGAACCCAATAGACCCTGTTCTTCACCGGCGAACAGGACGAAGCGAATCGTTCTGCGAGGCCTAACCCCTGCTTTTACAATGGCTTCTGCTACAGCCAAGACGCTCGCGGCACCCATGCCGTTATCGGTGGCGCCTTCAGAGAGATCCCAAGAGTCCAGATGAGCGCCGACTACAAAGATCTCTTCGGGACGTTCTCGGCCGCGAATTTCGCCCACCACGTTGGCAGTTTCTACGGGACCAGGGGTAAAGGTGTTCTGCACATTGAGCCGCAGGTGAACGGTTTTACCGCCCAGGACATCACGCTCGAGTTGACCCTGATCCTCCATGGTCATGGAGACGACGGGAATTGCGAAATCGGCGGAAAAGCCCAGGATGCCGGTGTGGGTCAAGTTCATGCCTTCGGAGCCGAATCCGGCCTGGCCGCCGATTACGGCAATGGCGCCGGCTTTGGCTGCGGCGCGCAGGAAGTCTCCGAATTGGGCGAAGAGCAGGTCACCGCTTTTGTTGGGGCGGCCTTCGCTGACGATGAGAATTATCTTGTTGTTGAAGCGGCGCATGTCTTTCAGTTCGCGATCGAAATCGAAATTATTGGCGGGAACTACTTCGGCTTCGACTCCGCCGGTGGGAGTGGAGCCGGTCCAGCCCATGGCGTCGACGTGGAGGGAGCGGCGGATGGGGGTCAGGAGGTCGGCTTGCGCTGTGCCGCGGGTCCAACCGCGCCATATTGAGAATTTCTCGGTGTGAACATTTTCGAGGCCGATGGCGCGCATTTTGGCGGTGGCCCAGTCGATGCCGCGCTGGCCTTCGGGAGTGCCGGTGAGGCGCTGGCCTATATCGTCGCTGAGTTCGGTGAGGTAATCGAAAGCGTGGGATTCGAGCATGGCTTCACCGGTGATTTTTATCAGGGCGGGGGCAGTGCCGTCTTCGTTGGGGCCTTGGGGGGCCTGTTTGGCGTTCAGGAGAGCGGCGGACGTTAGGAGAATGGACAGTACGGTGATCGCGGTCAGTTTTAGGTTTAAGGTTTTCACGCCCGTTGGGCTCCTGATTGGCTGCGCGTCGCCTGAATAGTGAAGTGCCGTTAGCACTTTAGCATCTGTGCAGGGTCTGACGGATGTTGCGGCGGAAGGTCGTGCGGCGCCGGAGAGTCTTGAATCGGCGGCGTGAGCGAACGGTTTCGAAGATGGCGCTCCGGGCTAGCTGGGGCGCAGTCCGCCCAGGCGGACGCATCCTACAAAGCACGGGCAGTTGGTCGTCACTGCTGCGCAACTGCTGGGGGAATTCAGCTTGTCGGGGTTTGGTGAGGGAAACTACACTTCGTTCGAGGTTCCCTTGTTCGCTCGAAAAATCACGTCCCTATTGTTGTTGGTGTGTGTCTCCGCGCATTTCACCTCGCTAACGACTGCCGCAGTTGGCAGCGCGGGATCTGCGGGCTTGCAGCAAGCAGCCAGTCCTACGGCTAAAAGTTCGGCTCCGCCGCAATCCACTCCGAAAGAAAAGTCGCCTGAGGCTGCAGCGCCACAGGTGCCGGCGCAGCTGACGTTGCTGGAAACTTCTTATCGGTTTGAGGCGGATGGATCCAGCCGCAAAGAAGTGCATACGCTGGTGAAGATTAATTCGGAGTTGGGGGTGCGGCAGTTTGCACACTTGAATTTTGATTACAACCGGGCGTTCGAAATGATCGAGGTGCCGCTGGTGCGGGTTACACATTCCGGCGGAGGGACTGCGGACGTTTTGCCTTCGGCGATTACGGACAATCCGAATCCGGCAGTGGCGAACGCTTCTGCATATCAAGACGTGCGGGTGAAGTCGGTGCGGATTCTGGGACTGGCTCCTTCGGACACGCTGGAATATCGGGTAATCACGAATGTGACGCCGCAACATCCTTTGGCGCCGGATTTTTGGCTGGCGCATTCGTTTGATCGCAGCGGGGTGGTGGGGAAAGAAAGTTTCACGATCGATTTGCCAGCGAAACGGCATGTAAAAGTTTCCATAAACACCGCAACGCCAACAACTGCCAGCGAGACGAATAGTGCCGAGCATCCCGACCGCGAGATCTATTCGTGGCAGAGGGAAGCCAAAGCCAACGCGAACCTGAAACCGCCCGCTGACGGAGATGCGCCGGATATTGCACTCACCACGTTCGCATCCTGGGACAAGCTATCTGCGCGGCTCGCGGACCTTCTGGAACCTCCACGAGCGGAGTCTGGAGGCTGGATCGTCGCTCCCGAGGTTACGAAAAAGGGCGATGAGCTAACGCTGGATGGCAAGAGCGCGGAGGAAAAAATTGCGGCGATCTACGATTTCGTTTCGCAAAAGATCGCTACCGTGGACTTGCCGCTAGGCGCAACGGAATTTCGCACCAGGAAAGATGCAGAAATTCTGGCTTCGGGATATGCGACTGCGGAGGATAAATACAAGTTGTTTGCGGCGCTGGCTCGGCGAGTCTCGCTGCCGGCTTTGGCTTATTTAACCGGAGCGCCGGCTTCGGCCGAACAGCAACCGGCCTACCCGTCGGTCTTCACGAAATTACTGGTTGTAGCCAGCACGGAGGCAAAAGACAGTCAATGCGACGGAAAATTCTATTGGCTAGACCCAGGCACTGAAGTGGCGCCGTTCGGGATGATTTCTGCGTCATTACGTGGAAAGCCCGCCTTTGCGCTGGATAACGTTCCGTCCCAAGACCTAGCCACGCGATATTGGGAAGCGATTCCTCTGGAGCTGCCGTTTGCGGCGTCGCAGAAGGTTACGGTGGATGCGGCCCTGGACGGGGACGGTAAGCTGACGGCGAAAGTGAAGTACGTGATGCGCGGGGATAATGAGTTGTTATTGCGGATTGCGTTTCACCAGAGTCCGCGGGAGAAGTGGAAGAGTTTGGCGCAGTTGCTTTCGCTTTCGGATGGATTTCGCGGAGAGATTAACGCGGTGCAGGCTTCCGATCCACTGCTTACCGGCATGCCGTTTACCGTGGAGTACGAGATTTCTCAGCCCAAGTTTATCGACTGGAGCAAGAAGTCTTTACATGTGCCGGCGCTGCTGCCTAACGTGGCGCTGCCGGACTTGCCTGCGCCTGGGGCCACGGTGATTGAGCTCGGGACGCCTTTGGATGTGGAAACTTCTGCGGTGTTGCGATTGCCCGCTGGGGCTTCCGCACGGCAGGCGCCTACGGGGACTGCGGTGGCGCGGGATTATGCTTCCTTCTCTTCGAAGTATTCGATGGTGGCTGGCGGGGCGGAACATCCGGCAGAAATTACGGCTTCGCGGCATGTGGATTTTCTGTTGCGGACGATTCCGGGGGGGCGGGCGGCGGATTACAACGCGTTTGTGCGGGCGGTGCAGAATGATCAGGCGCAGAGTTTTGTGGTGGATGCGGCGGGGACGGCCGCCAAGCCGTGAGCATTGGTTACGGCGGCATTAATTTCAGGACCGACACCAGCGACGGATTGATTTCCGACGCCCGGGCAAGCCGGGGCGCAGCATGCTGCGCCCCTACAAAGTCAAAGACACGGGTCTGAAGACCCGCCGCTACAACGGCCACGCAACAGGGCCGGCCAGGTAAGGACAAGAAACAAAAGCAAAGCGGCGTCGAGCCCTTCGCCACTCAGGGTAAACCGCCGCACTCCAAATTAGACGCCCATTACTTCGCGTTCTTTTTGGGCGCTGGCGTCTTCAATTTTTTTGGTTTCGGCGTGGGACAACTTTTCTAGCTCATCTAGCGCGCGCTTCTTTTCGTCTTCGCTGATTTTTTTGTCTTTCTCTAGCTTCTCAATAGTCTCTTTGCTGTCGCGGCGGACGTTGCGGACTGCGGTGCGATGGTTTTCCAGCATTTTGTGCAACAACTTCACCATATCTTTGCGGCGTTCTTCGGTGGGTGCGGGGATTGGGACTCGCACTACCTTGCCGTCGTTGGTGGGATTCAGGCCGAGGTCGGCAGTGCGGATAGCTTTGTCGATCAGAGTTACGGCGCTGGCGTCCCATGGAGCGATTACTAACATGGTGGCGTCAGGGACGGTTACGGTTCCCAATTGATTCACGGGCATGGGAGTGCCGTGATAGTCGACGCGGACATTGTCGAGCAGCATGGCGTTGGCGCGGCCGGTGCGGAGGGAGCTGACTTCTTTGCGGAAGTCTTCTACGGCTTTTTCCATGCGAGTTTTTGCGGCGGTTAAGGCGTCTTTTGTGCTCATGCGTTCCTCGGTTTTTTCTCTCTCGTTGCGTGGGTATTATTTCATTGTTACGGAATGATTGTCAGGTTTTCAAGTTTTCTTCAGGGGCTGAAGCCCTTGTGAGGGCTTGGTTTACGCCGGTGCTCTAGCTCCGGCCTCCTGAAAGACATCAGCAAGACCAAAGAGTCAAACAATCTCGTGGTGAAAATATTGCTGAAACGCGAAGGCTGGGTGCTGATTGCACCGTGCACAGACTGAAGTCTGTGCTACCTAAACCTGTGCTGCTTATGCTGGCGTGACTTTGGAGCCTACGCGTTCGCCCATTACTACACGGAGGAGGTTGCCTTTGGGCAGCATGTTAAAAACTACGATGGGCATGCCGTTGTCCATGCACAGGGAGATGGCGGTGCTGTCCATTACTTTCAGGTTTTGGTGGAGGACATCGCGATAGGTGATGCCTTCGAAAAGTTTGGCGCTGGCGACTTGTTCCGGATCGGCGTCGTAGATGCCGTCTACCCGCGTGGCTTTTAGGATTACGTCGGCTTTGATTTCAATGCCGCGGAGGGCGGCGGCGGTGTCCGTGGAGAAATAGGGATTGCCAGTTCCGGCGGCGAAGATGATTACGCGATCTTTTTCGAGATGGCGGACGGCGCGGCGGCGGATGAAAGGCTCGGAAATTTGTTGCATGCTGATGGCGCTGAGGACGCGGGTGAAGACGCCCGCCTTTTCCAGGGAGTCCTGGAGAGCCAGGGCGTTGATTACCGTGGCGAGCATGCCCATGTAATCGCCGGTGGCGCGGTCGATCTCGAAGCCTTTTTGCCGGGCGCCACGGAAAATATTTCCGCCGCCGACCATAATGGCTACTTCTACGCCGAGTTCGTGGATTTGTTTTACTTCGTCGGCAATTTCGCGGATGGTGTCGCCGTGAATGCCGAAACCTTGCGGGCCTTGGAAAGATTCGCCGGAGAGTTTTAGCAGGATGCGTTGATAGGCGGGCTTGCCGCTTTTTGCGGAATCGGCTTTTCCGTTTTTGGATGGCTTTGCTTTGGGGGATTTCTTTGTCGCGTTCGTTGCTGCCATAGCGCTCCGATTTTCAGTTCGCAAAATCCTCGGAATTGTAACAAACAAAGGTTGGTTGCGGCTATGTTTTGCAGCTGGGGACTCGAGAGTTTGTTGAGAGTATCGATAGCGCGGCAGAAAGCAGATTCCTCGCTTCGCTCGGAATGACAAGTTTGTGGTGTCGCCAAAAGAAAAAGGGCTCCGGATTAGCAGAGCCCTTTTAACGATCATCGATCAAAAATTAGGCCGGACCCTTCGTTCCTCAGGGTGAACTAAAGTCTGGCGTCTACATAACCCTAGGCCGCCGGGGTGGTTGACTCGGTGGTGGAGCCACTTACTTCGCCCACCTTGAAGCGGGTGAAACGGCGGATGGAGATGTTTTCGCCTAGCTTGGCGATGGCTTGGGCGATCATTTCGCCGATGGTTACGCTTTCATCTTTGATGTAGTGCTGCTCGTAGAGGCAATTTTCTTCGTAGAATTTTTCCATTTTGCCGGAGGTGATTTTCTCCACGACAGCCTCGGGCTTGCCAGTAGCCAGCGCCTGGGCTTTGTAGATTTCTTTTTCCTTGGCCAGCATTTCGGGCGTGACTTCTTCACGACGCACATAGCGCGGGTCTAGCGCGGCGATGTGCATAGCGATGTCGTGCGAGAGCTGAATGAAGGCGTCGGTGCGGGCCACGAAGTCGGACTCGCAATTGATTTCCACGAGCACGCCGATTTTTCCGCCGGCATGGATGTAGCTGCCGACCAGGCCCTCGCTAGCTTCGCGGGTGGCTTTCTTGGCGGCTGCGGCCTGGCCTTTTTTGCGGAGGACGCTGATGGCTTTTTCGATGTCGCCATTGGCCTCGACCAGGGCGGCGCGGCAATCTGCGAATCCGGCGTTGGTGCGTTCGCGCAGCTCTTTTACGAGCTGGGCGGGAATGTTTACGGCTGCTGGTTGTGTGCTCATGATGTGGTCTTCTTTTCGCTTATGTTTGATTAATTTGTTTTTAACGGGTGTTTAATTTATGAATTGGCTGCTCTTGTGTTGGTGCGGCATTCGCAGCGCTTCGACGGTACGTCGGAGTGGCGGAACACACCGCGCACAGACTGAAGTCTGTGCTACCAAAGCCGCGGTTACTTCGCGGGTTCCGTCGGCGGGACGGTTTCGGGGACAGCCGCAGCTTCGGCAGCTTCCGCGGGAGGCTCGACTGGAATGTCGACCGGAGTTTCTACTACACCCTCGACGAAGTCGCCTTCCTGCTTCTCGTACTGTTCGTAGGCGCTGGTGTCGACATATTCGACGCCGTCCACCAAAGCCTGATCGGCGGCCGCTTTTTGATCAGCTACCTGAGACTGTTGGTAGGTGTTGTGGCCTTCGAGCACCGATTCGGAAATCTTCGAAGTGAAGAGACGGATGGCGCGCAAGGCGTCATCGTTGCCGGGAATGATCCAGTCGACCACGTCGGGATCGCAATTGGTATCCACGACGGAGACCACCGGCACGCCCATGCGGCGAGCTTCCTTCACGGCGATTTCTTCGGCGTTGGAATCGATCACGAACATGGCGTCCGGAAGCGAAGCCATATTTTCGATGCCTTCGAGATTCTGGTTCAGGTGCTTCATTTCGCGGCCGAGGCGCGCTTTTTCTTTTTTCGAAAGATCGTTGATGCGTCCATCTTCGTGCATGGCCTTGAGCAATTTCAGGCGCTTGATGGATTTTTGCAGGGTGGCCCAATTCGTCAGCGTACCGCCTAGCCAGCGGTGATTCACGAAAAATGCACCGCAGCGCCGGGCTTCTTCCGCCACAGCTTCTTGCGCTTGCCGTTTGGTGCCGACGAAAAGAACGGTCCGGCCTTGAGCCGAGAGATCGTTCACGAAGCGACTGGCTTCGCGGAACATTTTCAAAGTTTTTTGCAGATCGATGATGTGAATGCCGTTGCGTTCCCCGAAGATGTATTCCTTCATCTTGGGATTCCAGCGACGGGTCTGGTGGCCAAAGTGAACTCCGGCCTCCAGCAACTCTTTCATGGTGATTTCTACTGCCAAGTTTCCTCCTCTAAGGATAGCTGCTTTCGACAGCGACGTTTTGCAAGGCTGCCGAATACCGGCGGTCAACCTTGCGCGTACTGAAGAACAACCTTTTGCCGGCAGCTTGCCGGCCGTGATCTCAGCGGATTGCTTTGCAGAAATCCGCTGGAGTTCTAATGGAGCAGCTCCCTGCGGAACCACTCCAAAACTTTTTGCGGCGCGAATTGCGCCAAAACTTATGTGCCGCGTTCTGGGCACAAAGGAACACAGACTGAAGTCTGTGCTACTAAATGCTAGCGCTTGGTGAACTGGAAGCGCTTGCGGGCGCCCTTTTGTCCGTACTTCTTGCGCTCTTTCATGCGCGAATCGCGGGTGAGAAAACCGTTGGTGCGCAGCGCGGGGCGAAGCTCCGGGTTGTACTTGGAGATGGCGCGCGAGAGACCCATGCGCACCGCTCCGGCTTGTCCGCCAACACCGCCGCCGTGGACCGTGCACATTACGTCGACTTGGTCCGCGAGGCTGGTGAACTTGAGGGCCTCGGTGGCGTCATGCTTCCAGGCGTGGTTCGGGAAATATTGGTCGGTGGTGCGTCCGTTCACGGTGAACTTGCCGCTGCCAGCGCGCAGGAAAACGCGGGCTACGGATTCTTTGCGGCGTCCGGTGCCCATGATCCAAACTTTTGTGCCATGTAGTGGCGAAACAGTGGTGCTCAACGTTCCTCCTCGAAAATCGCTACTCAAATCCGGTGATGACGGGCTGCTGAGGCGTTCAGAAAACCGTCTGAGGCAGCGAGAGCCAGTGCGCTCTTGCGAGCGCGCAAGCAGAAAATTCTCAAAAGTGCCTGGGAGACTGGTACCGCAGGTTGTAAGACCTACCAGAACAACAATCCCCACTGCTACTTCTTGCAGGCTGCCGCGTTCTTGCTTAGCGCAGACGGCCTGACCGAAAAACTACATCGATACCGGTTGCGGCTTCTGACCCGCGTGACGGGCTAGACCCGCGGCATCGCGATAGATGCGCAATTTCTTGGCGCGGCGGGCGCGGAGCTTGTTCTTGGGCAACATGCCTAGAACCGCTTCGCGAATCATCCAGTCCGCTTTGATGGGACGGAGGCGCTTGGCGGGGACTTCTTTCAGTCCGCCGGGATAGCCGCTATGCGAATAGTAAATCTTCTGCTCGACTTTGTTGCCGGTCATGCGCATTTTGTCGGCGTTGATGACCACGACGTGATCACCGGAATCCAGATATGGGGTAACGGTCGGCTTGTCTTTGCCCATCAGCATGCGGGCTACTTTAGTGGCCAGCCGGCCCAAAACAACGTCCGTGGCATCGACCACGAACCAATCCGCGCCTTCCTTCAGCGCTTGTGCTTCCGCTCCCTTGGCTACGTACGTCCTCATTGCAACGGTCACACCTTTCCCTGTAGAGACAAACCGTAAGTTTAGAGTAGAGGGGTGTGGATGTCAACGGAGTTTAAGTTCGAGAGGTGGAAATCCGGGCTCGCAAAAAAACACGCCGGATGCAGCGACCGCGTCACAAAAACGTACTTGGATTCATCCGCGGTGAAGCGTTCGCCGTACTGACATTCGACGACCGTAGCGGCGAAAAAAATCGTTGACTACCGTGAAAAAGGCCAATATCGTAACGGCGACTTGTGGTGTGTGCGATGAAACTACAGAACGCCACCAGCCCCGCGACAATATTGTCTTTCTCAAATTTCGTCTCCATTGAACGAAAGACAATGTTCGTGCCCGACTAGGAGACCGTATGAATCTCGTCCGTCCCAGCAATAGATTACTACGCGATTTCTTTGCGTTTCTGCTGCTTTTGCTGATCCCAGGATTTGTATCGTCGCAAACTCCTCCCAAGAAATCGGCGCCTGCGCCGGCCAAGCCCGCTGCTGCTCCTGCGAAACCTGCGGCGGCTCCGGCCAAGCCCGCGACTGCGGGAGCGCCGGGAGCGCACCCTGGCACAGCCCCAGCCGGAACACATCCTGCGACGGGAACATCTGGCGGCACCGGGACACACCCGACAACTAATACGGCAACTGGACATCCGGTAGGTACAACGGGAAGCAATACCAGCCATGGGGCCGGAGCGCCAGGGGCTCACACGGCGACCACCACCACCGGTGCGCATCCGGGTGGAGCGCCCGCAGCTCACCCAGGCGGAGCGGTCGCGCCCCACAGCCTAGGGGCAGGTGCCGGAAGGTCCCCGGCGGTATCGCGATCGATACAAACTAAGTCTGGCAACAACGTCGGACTGGATAAGCGCGGGAACGTTCGGACCATCCAAGGGCACGGTATGACGGTCAATCGCGGAATGAACGGCAACCGCCGAGTGGTTACCGAGCGCAATGGGCAACGCTATGTGAGCTACGGACGCCACGGCGGTTATGCCGAGCGGCCGTATCGCACCGTCGGCGGCCGGGCCTATTACCAGCGCACCTACGTTTACGGTGGAAGGAGTTACGCACGAGTGTACGGGCGGTATCCCTACCGGGGCGGCTACTACTACCGCTACTATCCCAATTATTACTACCACCCCGCGTACTACGGCTGGGCTTATAACCCGTGGGCGTCGCCGGTGGCATACGGCTGGGGCTGGGGCGGATCGCCGTGGTATGGCTACTACGGCGCCTACTTCCAACCTTATCCATATTATGCTGCACCCTCACTGTGGCTGACGGACTACTTGATCGCCGCGAATTTGCAAGCGGCCTATGAAGCTGGGCAGGCCAGCGCGGGCGGCTCCGCCTCAATCGACGAACTGGGCGCTTTGGCTTACGGCGGCGGATACGAATCGGCCAGCGACACGGTTAGCACTACCGCGAAGCTTACTCCGGAACTCAAACAACAAATCGCCGATGAAGTGAAGGCCGAGATTGCCGCAGAAAAGGTCGCGTCTGCGGGTGGAACTTCTACCACCGCAGCACCGGCTGCGGGCGCGGACGAAAAACCCGCGGCTTTGGATCCGGCGTTCAAAATTTTCGTGGTGTCCGCGGACCTGGATGTCAGCACGGACGACGGCCAGGATTGCACGTTGAGTACCGGAGACGTCATCGAACGAGTCGACGCGGACGCCGGTGCCGACAATGGCGTTCACGTGATCGTACGGGCAGGCAAGAGTGGGGATTGCAAGGTGGGTTCGCAACCGCAGGTGGACCTCAACGACCTTCAAGAGATGCATAACCACTTCCGCGAACAAGTTGACGCGGGCCTCGAGAACCTGGCGAAGAATGCGGGGAAGAATGGGTTGCCAGCTGCTCCGGACACCGGCACCACCGGCGGTGCGGCGCCTGCACCCGATCCTGCTGCTGCTTCGGAACTGCAGCAACAACAGAAGGACGCCGACCAAGCCGAAGCCGAGGCCAAACAGGACGCAGCAGCACCTCCACAGAACTAAGAGACGAACTGCAATGCTGACATTGCGGGATGGAAATGGCGATGACGCCATTCATCCCGCAACGGTTGCGAATGGATGGTCAAAGCGCTGGCGCTTCGTGGCATAAATTCATCCGACGAGGAAGATCTTCCGGGAGGGTGTCGCAGATGTACGACAAGGGTTGCAAGTGCGGAATTGCTTTTAGATTGATAACCGCCACGCTTCTGGTTGCGACCGCAATGGCATGCGCGTCGGTCGCCTCCGCGCAGCTGGCTCCCACGGCTTCACTGAGCGACGAGATTACCGCGCAATATAAACTTACGAAGTTTGGCGTGGACTCGACCGGCTTTACGGTGACCGAAGCAGGCACGGTGTTGATGGTGCAAAAAGGCGGCATCCTGGCGTTTCCGCCGACGGACATGGGCGTGCTGGCGACTAAATACGAAAATGGAGCGATCCATTCCCCAAGCCCGGTGCTGACGGGCATGTTTAAGCAGAATGTGAGCACGCGATTTCTCACCGCAGGTGAGCGCGTCTACGTCAGCAAGCTGGACATCAACATGAAGGCCAGCAAGATTTCGGTTTCTGTAGTTGAGTGTGACTCTTGCAACGGCGTGCAGAACGCCTCCAGCTACAAAGCAGTCGTGACGTTTCAGTTTGCCAAGGGCTATCTGGACACGGCGAATCCCGCGGACGTGGAAACCACTATGGCGCAAGTGCTGGCAATCGATAACGATCCGAATCAGGGTGGCGGAGACCAGGGCGGACAAGCACAAGGCGGTGCAGCGCAACAACAGCAAGCAGCACCCGCTCCCGCGCCAGCGCAACAGCCTGCGGCGACTGTAAACATTGCGGTAGGACAGACCATCGACCAGGTAAAAGCGGCTTTGGGCGAACCACAAAAGACCGTGAACCTGGGTACCAAGCAGATTTTGGTCTACAAGGATCTCAAAGTCACGCTCATCAAAGGTAAGGTGACCGACGTCGAGTAGTAGCCGCCGACACGCAAGAATTCTTCTTTCGTGCATTGCAATATCGCGCCAGAACAGATCTGAATATTGCGGAGTTCGCGGTGCGCTTCTCTCCTCATCTCACGTTTGACGGTCAGTGCCGCGCGGCATTCGAATTCTACGAGCGGGTGCTGGGCGGAAAAATCGTTACGATGCTTTGCTACGGTGCTTCGCCGCTGGCAGAGCGAGTCCCGCCGCAGTGGCAAGACAAGATTGTCCACGCGAATCTGACTGTCGAGGATGCGGAATTGGTGGGCGCCGACGCTTTTCCGAAGCAATACGAGAAGCCGCAAGGCTTCTACGTTTTATTGGAAGTCGCAAACCCGTTGCGGGCCGAACAGATTTTCCACGCACTAGCGCACAACGGCACCGTGCGGCTGCCGATTCAAAAGACATTCTGGTCCCCGGCTTTTGGAATGCTGGTGGACCAGTTCGGAATACCGTGGGAGATCAGCTGTCATCCGCCGGTCGACGCAGGGAACGCAGAGTCTGGCGATAAAATCTAGCGAATCGGCTCCCGCAGACAAGTTGTTTTGGACAAACCCACCGTGCTTCGCAGTTAATCAGGACTCCGCTTTCGGTTACACTTGTGACGTTGTAAGACAGCGGACGAGGCGCGCGTGATTCATCGTCAAATTTTTCATAACCAAGATCTGTTGGCAATCGAGAAGGCCCGGCTTTCCCCCGGGCAGGCCGGACTGATTTGCGGCTTTGGATTGTTCACCACGCTGCGAATCGCCCGGGGCGAGGCATTTGCTTACGAAAGGCACTGGCGGCGACTGGAAAAAGACGCGGCGATTACGCATCTGCCGATGCCCTACACCAGCGCGAAAGTACGGGTACATCTTCACGAAGTGATTCGGGCAAACCGGGTGACGGAAGGATGCGCGCGGATCTACCTGGTGGACAACAACGTAGGGTACTGGCGCAGCGATGAAGCTGGTCCCGAACTGGATTTAATTATCACTACGGCGGATATGCCGTCGTACCGCCGACCGGTGCGACTGGCGTTGCGCGAGCATGGGCGGCACGCAGCGTCGGCGCTGTGCAGCGTGAAAACCATTTCCTGGCTGGATAATGTGTGGTCGGTGAACGAGGCTACCCGCGAGGGTTTTGACGAAGTGGTGTTATTGAACGAGCGCGGTGAAGTGGCGGAATGCACCTCGGCAAATATTTTCGCGGTCAAGGACGGCAAAGTGGTTACTCCGCCACTGAATTCCGGATGCCTGGAAGGGGTTACGCGCGGAATCCTGTCTGAGATTGCGCCGGAAGCGGGGATTTCTTTGGCGCAGCAAACGCTGCGTCCCGAGGACCTTTACGCGGCGGATGAGGTGTTTATTTCTTCCACCAATCGAAATGTGATTGGCGTGGGGGAGATCTCCGGCCACAAAATCGCGACGCCGTCAGGGCCGGTGGCCGCGCGATTAAACGAACTGTTCGGAGCGTACGTTTCCGAATATGTAGATCGGCGGTTGGCGACGGCTCGCTAACTCCCGCGCAATTCAAATCGATCGCATGTCGCGACTAAATGACGCGCCTTGCAGATACTCCCGGTCAGTTAGGACCAATACGCGGCAAATTCCAGTGCTCCCAGGCACTGATCACCCGCAGCAAGAAGCAAACCGTCCCTCCCAAGAGCGCGGCCCATGTTGGACTGAGCTTCAGTCGCCGTGCTACAACCATCACGATCGCGCCGGTCAGCGCGGCAGTGGCGTAAATGTCCACACGAAGAACTGCCGGAATGCGGGCCATCATCATTTCGCCTAAAACTCCGCCGCCGACACCGGTGATTGTTCCTAAGAGAACGGCTATCAGTGCGTGCATTTTGTAATCAAGGGCCTTCAGGGTGCCAGCCACGGCCAGAAAGGCCAAGCCCCCGGCGTCGAGCACCATGATGAGGTTGGCGGGAATGGCTTCGACGAAATGATGCATGAAGAACGTAAGGCCACCGCCGAGAAAGGCGGCGGCGGAGTAGCGCCAGTCGCGCAGAGAATCGGGTGGCACAGCGCCAATGAGCACATCGCGAATAATTCCGCCGGCGAGCGCGCTAGCCAACGCCAAGACCATGACCCCAAAAAAATCCAAGGATCCGCTGACGGCCAGATTGGCGCCCTCGACTCCGAGCAGCAGGGTGCCGGCCAGATCCGTGAAGAGCAACAATTTATCGGATTCGTAGTTCATTAACCTCATTGTTTGTTCGGCCCTCAGAAAATTCTGATGGATTAGGTACCACCGCCGAGCAGTTCTCGTCAATCGATTGATGGAGGTACGCGGAATGTTGTCTCTTCCGCCGATAGTGGCGCCGGGAGGTTAACGCTGGGCAGGAAGTACTGCGGAGACCTCAACGACGGTTTGTTTCTCTGTAGACAAGACTTTTTCGAGCAGGTCTAGATCAGATCTGAAGACTGCTTCAGAAGTGTGCGGCGAAGTGCCCTTGCGAAGTTCCTGGCGGAGGCGAATCACAAGTAGCTCGCGGGTTAGCGTGGCCGGGGCCGTGGACTTGAGAAAATTGTCGCGCGCCAGTCCTATAAAGGAAGATGCGGCCGCGGGTTGACCGGTGAACGCGGCCGAGTGATCGTCCAGAGTTACAAGCAGTGCCGGCTGCCCAGTAGCGTCTGGAGCAAAGGTGGCCCTGGCTTGAACTTCGCGCCATTCCGCGTGGCCCTGCTCACGGGGTGTCTGAGACTCTCCGCGCAGCAACTCTTGCAAGTTCTTGGCGTACGTTTTGCGCTGCTCGTTGCTCAGGGGCCTATCCAGCTCGCCATCCGGGGAAAAAATCATGGCGTTCCGAGCGGGATTGAAGCGGCCGCTGACCACATAGGCAAGCGCGAAGCCTCCACCAACAATTGGATGGAAAACGAGCAGAGGAATTTCGTATTTCTTGGCTTTGAATACGGAATCAACAATTCCGTGGATCGCAGTGCTGCGCTTGATGCTTCCAGGAATTTGCGGAATAACGAAAGCGGAGAACGGCAGGTCCGGATGGTGGTGCGCATAACTCACAAAGGACTTGGCCACATGTTTGGGAGTAGCGACATCCAGATCCGCTAGAAAGCTGCGGGTTGCAGCTTTAGGGTAATAAAAGTTTACGGCGTCACGCACGAAGTCGGCGCAATTGCTGGTGATGAGTTTGTAGGACTGGTGATTTGCGCGGTCGTTGTAGGCCGCAATGAAGGCGTCGTCCTGCTCCGCGGTGGTGGCGATTTGAAAGCCGAACACGGTGCGATCAAACGTGGAGCCGATGAGTTGGTACCAGTCTCCCGGCGGAGTTGCCCCTTCTGGGCCATCGGGCACGACGTTCTCAAGATACTTCCGGCGGTAGGCGTCCCGCATGGCGGCGGCAATTTTGGCGTCGGCGATGAGAGGAATGTCTTGCGGGCGCTCCACGGCGTACAGGTATGGAAGCAGCGGAATGGCCAGCCAGTCGTACCCAGCGATGCGATGGTAGCGGCTGAGGACTACGCCGGTTTCACCGGATTCGCAGCGGCGCAGAACCAGCGGCGAGGAGGCACACACCGATGTCAGGTAGATGGCAGTGTGGCCGGTGCCAACCAGTTCACCATCGAGGCTGTAAGGTTCCTCGAGGAACACTGTAACCTCGGCGCGGGCGGGTAGCGAGCAGGCTAAAAGAGCCAAGACGAAGGATCCCGCTATGGCGGTTCGCAAGCCGAATTGGATCCATGGTTTCATCGAAACAAGCTGATAGCCCGGATTTACTTTTACGGACTCTGGCCGACACGTGCCATTGGTCCGTAGCCTTAGTTAGAAACCCGTTTCGATGACTGGAGTTGCATCCTCCGCAACTTATTGTATTCAGGAAGCTTACCGTGAACGCGCAGGGGGAGCGCGTGGACGACGATCAGGAGGGCATCGAAGGTCGATGCGGCTAGTCCGTCGCTTTTGCAACGAATTTCTGGGTACTAGAACCCTACTCGATTTTTCCGAATCCGATTTGAATAACCGGCCGCATTCTGCGTGTCGCGCGCGACGGGGTTGATGTAGGCCTGGCGTTTCAGGGCATCAAACGGCAGACCACCGGTAACCAGGTCTCCGCGTTCGTATTCCATCTTGTCGCCCTTGCCGTTCAGGAGAATGCGCCAATCGAATCTATTCAACAGTTTCTTGAGCGGAGTGGCCGGGACGCGGTCTAACGTATCGGCAAGTTCGCGTTCGGAGAAAATGTTCGTGGTGCAGTTGCTGGAGACGGCGTTGTACCACTCCGCGCGCTGGTGCAATTCATTCAAGCGGTGGAGATACGCCCGAAACAGCAGGCGCGACCAATCAGGGCCGGCGACGGTGCGGTAGATATAGACGTCTTCGCCCTGCCCGTGCGCGCCTTTCCGGAAATTGGTTCGCAGGCGCACCAAATCGCTTTCCGGCGCGACGGTGTAGATCAGTTCGTAGCTGCGGAAAAATCCGCGAATGGCGGAATAGCGCTCGTCCTGCTCTTTGCGGGTTTCGATTGAGAAAGCGACGTGATCGTCATCGCCGATTTGAAAACTGGTGATGGGATGGGCGATCCAGTCTGAGCCCCAGTACACGACGAATACATCGATGCCGCGAATGTCGGAGAGCTTTACCGTTTTATCAGACCAGGCGCAGGTGTAGTCGAATTCGGCGCGGTACTCACAGTCGCGATAGTTGTGAATGGTAGCCAAATCTCCATTCACCTCGGCCCAGGCGGTTTGGGCCACGTCCGCCTGCCAAATTCGATCGTTGGACGGTTTAATCGAAAGCCACCACACGAGCACGATGGCGAATAGCAGGAAGCATCCCAAAGAGCGCGGCCAAAACGGACGCAAAACGAAGTAGCTGACGGACACCGCGAGCAAATAAGCAATTGCCAATGGTATGCGCAGCGACTGTACGCGAACGTCAAAATACAGGGCGGCCGCGGCCCATAAGGTGCACAGTCCCAGCAAAATGGTGACGAGAATCGCCGGCATTTTCTTAATGCGGCCTCAAATCACGAATGGGCCGAAGAGGATAGCGCGTCTGGCGCGGCAGACTTAAGAGCAGCGGTCTCGAGCGGCAGAGCGACAGACACGGTTACTCCGGAAGAGTCCGATTGGATGTCCAACTGGCCGCCCTGGTCACGAACCCGTTCCCGCATTCCTGCCAAGCCGACGCCTACATTGGTGCCGCTGTCGCGGAATTGGCGCAGCACTTCCGGGGCGATCCCGCCGCCGAAATCGCGGACCTTCAGGAACGCGTCCGTAGACGAACAGCGAATGCTGACCTCTGCGCGAGCGCTTTTGGAATGGCGATGAATGTTAGTCAGGCACTCTTGCAGCACTCGGAAAATGGCCAGTTCCACGGCGCGGGACAAACGCGGAAAATCTTCCGCGATATCACAGGCGATTTGAATGCCGCTGCGCTGCGCAAAGCCTTCGATATACCAACGCGCGGCTACACCCAGGCCGGTTTCGTCCAGCAGCGGGGGATGCAGCAGATAGGAAATGGTGCGGGTCTCGGCCATGGACTGTTCGAGATTCGCGCGGGCGCTGTCGAGGAGCGGATCGGAACCGCGCGAGTTAGCGAGGGCGTCGAGGCTCATCTTGGCAGCGGCGAGGTATTGTCCGAGGCTATCGTGCAGTTCACGAGAGAATTTGCGGCGTTCCTCGTCCTGCAGGTGCAGCAGCCGGGTACTCAACAGCCGGGAGGCGGCCTGGCTTTCCAGTGCGATTTTTTCCGCGCGTTCGCGTTCGTGCAGCTCAGCGTGCAGCAACCGGTAGTAGAGATAAAACAACGCCAGGGAAATCACATAGGCCGCAACCAAAATCCACAATAACGCTGCATATAAAGCGGTGGACGCTGCGCGCCGGGAGATCAGCAGGCGCTGCTCGTTAGACAGCATCTCCTGAACCACGGAATCGGTGGCAGTCCCCAGTTCCACAACCTGACGGCTCGTTTCTTTCACGTCGGCGTCGCTGCGCGGGCCCGCTTTGCGCTGGTCAATCGCGGATTGCAGCACGATGCGGCGCTGGTTCTCGAGTTCGTTCAAGCGCGCGAGGGTGGAAGTTTGGTCAGAATTGTCTTTGGTCAGGCGGTCGATATGCGCCAATTTTTCTGGAATCGTGGAAATCGTGGCATTGAAGGTACGCAATGCGCTCTCATCCGCGTTGGCCTCAAAGCCGGCGCGAGCGCGGGCGGCAGCGGTCATCGTGGAACTGATATCTCCAAGCGCCACTTGCACTTCGTAGGTGTGCGCGATCCATTTGAGGCTGGTGGTGAGCCGGGTGATCACCACGCCGGCAGCGATGGCCGCGATGAGCAGGAAAATAAAGGCCGAGGCGAATGTCAGTTTTACTTTTTTTCGAGAGTGCATTCTTCACCGAATAGGAATTCGATTCAAACGCTTCGCCTGTGCGAATAATAACACGGGTGTTAGGGCGGATTAATAAGGGCCCAGGGCGACGTTCCCGGCTCACATGGGTATCGGCTGGTGCAAGGTGCGTTGTACCTGCCAGCAGGTGGAGTAGCCATCGTGGGGAAAGAGGGAGTGCACACAAGTGACTTTCTGCTCCGGGTTTTGTGAATCCAACACAAATTCCGTTTTGCCTCCTTTTTCAGAGATAGCCAGCATGCGCGGCGCGGTGAGCGTTTCAAAGGGATCCGTTGCAGTTGCGTGCCGGTTGCGAAGCCGCAGCGACACCAGGTCGCCGGCGTAAACCGCAACTGCAACCAACCCGGCAGCGAGTAAGACCTTCTTCAATATCGGAGACCCAATGTGCATCATTGTCGTTTCACGGTTTGGTCGGCACCGGTGGAACCATGAATTGGCTTAAATAGGCTTCGAGCTGCGAGCGATGTTTCTCGCGGTAGGCCGGATAGTCCTTAGCTATTCCCTGGTCTGCCCCGTTCAAAACCACATACGGTTCAATCATATCGGCTTGATCCAGGGATTGCAGTAATACCAAATCCGGGTCCGTGAGTGGCTTTGATTTCTTATCTCCGACCATTGGCAGAGTTTTAGCCGCTGCGGAGAGCGCATCGACCTCCTCCGCGAGCGTATGGCGATATTGCGGTTCCTGCGGATATTTCTCCAGGAACTTTCTCTGACGCCAATCGGCGCGCGTTCCCGAGTAAACGATCCACGCCATTCCGCCGGGTCCGGAGAGGCCGTTGGAGTCCAGCGTGATGTTGATGTTGCTTTTGCCGTCGGCAGTGATGTTGGGGGTATTGATGTGAATGGGGCGCAGTTGCAGTTTATTCGCCCGGGCCCAAGCTTGCAGTGCACGCCAAGGTATGGCGTTGTAGGGTTCGGCGATCACGGACTGAATCGACCGGATTCTGGCCTTCTCCATCTCGCCGTTCTTCGTAAGCATATCCGCTTCGTACCTGTAGGCGGTCTCCACATCGGGATTGACGGCGATCGCGCGGTCATACCAGGTCAAGGCGTTAGCGAAATCTTTCTTCGCAAAGTAGGAGTCGCCGATAAACAACGCCGCAGAGTAATTCTGCGGATCGAGCTGCAAAACCCCCGAATAGTTTTTGATGGCCTCGTCGTATTCGTGTTTGGAAAACGCTGTTTCCCCGGCCTGATACGCTTCGTCGACTTCGGGACGAGCTTCGTGGTAAATCCTTCCATTTTCTGGAATTAAGTCGAGCAGATTTAGCATTACACCGTTGGTGCTGCCGAGTTGTTTGGAACGAGTCATGATCGCACGTGCGCGTATGCGCTCCTGGTTCGCTGCGTTCTCGTCTGAAAGCGTGTGCGAGTGGTTCACCAAGCAAATTCCCAGACTCGCCAGGACCTCCGCATCATCAGGGTTCTGCTTAGCGAGCTCCTCGAAAAGTGGCAAGGCTTCGAGTTCCTGCTGATTCTTGAGCAGCGCCATTGCCTGGATGCGTTCGGCTTTATACGCATCCTGGACCGACTGCGCCTTCAGCGACGGGATCGCGGCGCTAAGTAGCAAAAGAAGAATGATCGTTCTTCGGGCGGTGCGCATTGGTAAGACCTCCCGGCTGTCGCCTCGCAAATCGATGCTTATGTAATCACACCTCCTATGTAATCGGTACTAAAACGTGCACCCTAAAAACCACGGTAGTAGGTAGCTCTTTCCTCTGTCACAACATCGAACAGGCTCACGCTGCGACCGGCCGAGCAGATTGTCGCATCCGAAGTGCAGTAAGGTGATCGAGCACGGTTTATCGCCTCGCAAAACGAAGAAAGGTAGTTACCGAGATAAATGTTCTACGGCAACGGAATAAATGGCATAGAGATGGTGTTCCTGTTGCTATTGCTCTTCGTCGTGGTGTTCGCGGTGCTGGCGCGGAAGCTGCAGGTTCCCTATCCCATCGTCCTGGTAATTGGCGGTCTATTGCTGGGGTTTGTGCCAACGATTCCCAAGGTGGCACTAAATCCGGATCTGGTCTTCTTGGTGGTCTTGCCTCCGTTGCTGTATTACGCCGCGTGGCAAACCAGTTGGCGCGATTTTAAGTACAACCTGGTTAGCATTCTCTTGCTCGCGTTTGGGCTGGTAGGCTTCACGGTGTTCGGCATCGCGGAAACTTCGCGCTGGGTCTTTGCGGGATTTGATTGGCGTCTGGGATTCGTTTTGGGTGCCGTGGTGGCTACTACCGACGCCATCGCGACCACTTTCATCGCCAAGCGCGTTGGCTTGCCACAACGCATCGTGGATATCCTCGAGGGCGAGAGCCTGGTGAACGACGCCACCGGTCTGTTGGCCCTGGAATTTGGGATCGCCATGGTGTGGAACGGCAGCACGCCGACAGTTTGGGCCGGCTTTTCGCGCCTTACCTACTTGATCCTAGTTGGCTTGATTTTCGGCCTGGTGATTGGCGTGGTAGTCGAGTGGTTTGAGCACCAGATCGACGACGGCCCCATCGAAATTGTCATCAGTATTCTGGTTCCGTACGCTACGTATCTGGGTGCCAACGCCGTGCGCTCGTCCGGCGTGCTGGCAGTGATTGCCTGCGGCCTATATCTCAGTCGCCGCAGCTCACATTTTTTCTCGCCCAGCGTGCGCCTGCAGGCCAGCGCGGTGTGGGAATCGCTTACCTTCATCCTGAACGGGCTGGTATTTGTGCTGATCGGCCTACAGCTGCCCTACGTGCTCGCGGGCATCCGCGAATACACCATGCGGCAGTTGATCTTTTACGGATTATTCTTCAGCTTGATCGTTATTGTGTTGCGCATGCTGTGGGTCTATCCCGGCGCGTACCTTGCTTTCGCCATTCGCAAAAAGATTCTGAAACAGCATGAGGACTGGCCGGCATCACGGGGCATTTTCGTGGTGGGCTGGGCCGGAATGCGCGGAGTGCTGGCGCTGGCAGCCGCCATTTCCCTGCCGGAAATGCTGCAAGACGGCAGCGCTTTTCCGCATCGCAACCTGATTATTTTTATGACCTTCTGCGTGATTTTGGTCACCCTGGTCTTCCAGGGGCTGACCCTTCCTCCGCTAATCCGAGGGCTGGGACTGGCGGGGGCAGGGGCCGATCCTCGAGAAGAAGCGGATGCGCGACGAGAAATTCTGGAGGCGGCGCTGGCATGGATCGAGGCCTCGCAGAGAGGCGAAGAAAAATTAGACGCGCCGATTTTTAAAGAGCTAAAACTCAACTACACCAAACGACTGGACAGCCTGCATTCTCAAGGTGACGATGAATCAGACGAGGGGCACCGCGAACACGTAGCCTTTCGCGAGCGACGCATAGTCGTCATGCGCGACGCAATCAAGATCGAACGCGAGACTGCTGTGCGTTTACGAAACGACGGGCAAATCGGCGATGAAGTCCTGCGAAAAATCGAATACGAGCTCGATTTGAGCGAAACGAAACTCGCCACCGTCAGGTGAGAGATTCTATGAAAATTACCATGGTTATCGCGACTGCTCTCTTTTTTCTGCCCGCTGTTCACGCAACCCCGCAAAAGCCTGCTCTAGAAGTGGTAGTTCTCGGCTCCGGCGGACCACGAGCCTTCGGCCGCGCCGGCTCCAGCTACCTCGTGCTGCTCGACGGCACTCCGCGCCTCCTGGTCGATGCCGGTCCCGGGGCCTTCGTACGCATTGGCGAATCACACTTAGACCTGTCGCAAGTCGACACCGTCCTGCTCACCCATCTGCACATCGATCACAGCAGCGACCTGCCAGCCTTTTTCAATGCCCGAGCGCTCACCAGCGACGGTCCCATCACCTATCACGTTTTCGGGCCAGGCGGCGCCGGACTCTTTCCTAAAACATCGCACTTAGTTGATTCGTTGGTGGGCCCGCAAGGCGCCTTTGCTTATCAAAAAACGTTCGGCGCTCCGGAAACTTTCGATGTCCACGACCTGCAAATAAATTTAGATTCCCCGGAAACAAAAATAGTGGACGAGGACGGACTGCTTGTCGAAGAGATCGCCACCCATCATGACGACTGCCCCTCCGTCGCGTACCGCATCACCTATAAAAATGAAGTACTGGTCTTTTCCGGAGACATGGATGCCTCCGCTATACCAAATCTCATCCGGCTCGCGAAAAACGCCGACCTGCTGATTTTCAACTGCGCCGTGCTTGATCCTCCCGGTTCACCGGCACAACTCTACGCACTCCACACGCCCCCCAGAAAGATCGGCGAAGCCGCGCAGCAGGCGGCCGTAAAAAGCCTGCTGCTAAGCCATCTCGCCCCCGACGTCCTGAGCCAGCAACCCGAGGTCCGTGCCTCGATTCGCAAAAACTATGGCGGGCCGGTCGCTTTCGCTACCGACCTCATAAAGGTTCCGGTAGCAAACTAACGCGGCGCAACATGCGACATCTCGTCGCACTCCGAGTTTCGAAGTCTTACGCTGTAAACAAACCTGCTCGGCCCGCAATTCTTAAGTGATTGGGAATAATCGGAGTTGTGGTGAGCAATTCGTGACGCTAGGACTTGAGTTTGGCGAGTGTAAAATCGGCTGGAAGAATCACTCTGCAAAACGTAAAGATAGAAGATCCGGTCTAAAAATTTTGGTGGAGCTGATGGGATTCGAACCCACGACCTCCTCGATGCCATCGAGGCGCGCTCCCAACTGCGCCACAGCCCCACCGGTCGAACAACGCTGCTGGTGGAACACCCTGCCAGCGAACGTTTCTAATGCTAACATCGAGGCGCTCAGTTCGTCTATTGTCGAGCGGGCTTTTTGCGAAGCACAGTTCCTCCAACGACCAATCGGAGTTCTTATGAAAGCGATTCTTCGCCTCACGACTGCTGCCGCCGCACTGTTTGCCCTGGCGATTTGTCTACACGGGCAATCCCCCATCAAATTCGCCACGGAAGTTCCCCTCCTCGACTGCAACGGAGTCCCCTGTATTGAAGCGACCATCGGCGAAGGCAAAGCTCTCCGCCTGGGCCTCGACACTGGCGACGTCGATTCGGTTCTAGATAAAGACGTAGCCGAGAGCGCTGGATTGAAATCGACGCATCCCATGCCCGCAGGCGCTCCAGCCGGGATGTTTAAGACTGAAATTCCGGCGGTGCACGTCGGTGCCGTCACCCTCCGCGACGTCCGCACCTTGGGCCTTTCGCTCACCGAAATGATTGCGCAAAAGCAGATGCCGGACGTGGCCGGAACTCTGGCCTATACCGCCTTCAAAGATCGCGTAGTGCAAATTGATTTTGTCGCCCACAAGCTACGCATTTCGGAAGTTTTGGCTGCCCCCGCGCTGTGCAGCAATGCCTGCGACAAATTTTCCCTGATTACCTTTGGCAAAAAAGGTCCCCCGATCATGGTCGCTCAGGGATTTGAAATTAACGGCAAAAGCGTCACCGCCCAGATCGACACCATGTTTACCGGGACGATGCTGATTTACGCCCTGTCCATCGACAAGCTGGGATTGACCGAAGCGGCAAAAACAGAGAAAACGGAACAGTTCGCGTTCACCGACGGTGGCGTGGAGATGAAAGTGGCAACAGCGGCAAAAGAAAGTTTTCATGGACTGGCGCTCGGCGTAAGCGCCCCGGTGGTGTACTTCCCTACTCCTGATGTTCACGAACCGGATGGCTTGTTTGATGCCACCGTGGGACTTGGTCTATTTTATGGCACAGTGCTGACGATGGATTTTCGCGGTATGACTTTTTCGCTCGTGAAACCGTAAGGCAGCAAATTTCTTTGGCGAGAACATTCCCGTCGACAATACCTGCACGTAAAGTAGATCTCCAAAGGCTTTCTAGGCCTATTCGGTATCACAGAATTCATTCCGTGCGCAGTCGCATCGTCCGCGGTTCATGCACAACCCTCAAGCCGCAGACGCGCCCCGCAAATGCTCCAAGAATCCTAAATGCGCCCGCGTCAAAGATCGCCCCCGCAAAACCAGCGCCCCTATCGTTCGCATAGCAGAAGCATCCGCAATCCGCACATATTTGCAAGCCGCAGCCTTATCGATGGCCATCTGCGGAACAATCGACACTCCCATTCCCGCGCCTACCATGCTGAGCAAGCTGCTAAACTGCCCGCTCTCAAAAATAATCCGCGGATTCAATCGCGCCCGGTCGCACGCCGCCACGGCCGTGTCACGGAAACAATGCCCGTCGCGCAAGAGCAAAAAAGGCTCTGTCCGCAAATCTTTCAACGACAATGACCGTCGCCCCGCAAGTTTATGTTTCGCTGGCAACGCTGCAAAAAGCTGCTCGGTGAGCAGTGGTAGAATTTCAAAGTCGTGGCCGCGAACCGGCAAAGCCAGAATCGCCACGTCGACCGTTCCGGCCCGCAGCCGATCCAGCAGTACTGGAGTGATTTCTTCCACCACTGTAAGTTTCGCCTGCGGGAATTTCTGGGAAAAAGTAGTGAGGTACGGCGGCAACAAATACGGCGCCACCGTGGGAATCACGCCGATAGTCACCGACCCGCCTACGGAATCTTTGTGCTCGACAACATCGCCCTTGGCAGCTTCTAGCTCGCGCAACACGCTGCGTGCCCGCGGCAGAAATGTTTTGCCCAAGTCTGTAAGGCGGACCGAACGACCCAGGCGATCAAAAAGTCGCGCGCCCAACTCGTCCTCAAGTTTCATGATCTGCTGCGAGAGCGATGGCTGCGATACGTGAGATTGCTCCGCCGCCCGAGAAAACGAACCAGTCTCGGCGACTGCACAAAAGTATCGAAGTTGATGAAGCTCCATCAGGTTCCCTCAATCACGTGTTTGGTTGCCATAGGCTGTGCCTATCCATCGTATCCGAACTATATATTGGAAGTATACGAAGTCGAGGCCTACTCTTGCGGGGCAGCGCACAAATTTGCGCGACCCTGAGGAGAACTTATGGCGGAAGAAAAGAAAAAGCTACCTGAAGAAAAAGATCTGCATATCGAACGTCCAAAATTCATGACCACTGATTCCGGTCGCCCGGTAGGCGATAACCAGAATTCCCTGACCGTCGGCCCTCGCGGCCCGGTGGTTTTCGAAGATTTCCTGCTGTTCGAAAAAATGGCGCACTTTAATCGCGAACGCATCCCAGAGCGTGTAGTGCATGCGAAGGGCTCTGGAGCTCACGGCCACTTCGTGGTGACCAAGGACATCACCCCTTATACCACCGCAAAATTGTTCAGCAATGTCGGCAAGAAGACTCCGACATTCATCCGCTTCTCCACCGTCGGCGGCGAAAAGGGTTCCGCGGACACCGAACGCGATCCGCGCGGGTTCGCCTTGAAGTTCTACACCGAAGAGGGCAACTGGGACATGACCGGCAATAATACCCCGGTATTTTTCATCCGCGATCCCCTCAAATTCGGCGACTTCATCCACACCCAAAAACGCGATCCGCAAACCAACCTCAAGTCGCCCACGATGATGTGGGATTTCTGGTCGCTCTCCCCGGAATCGCTGCACCAGGTAACCATCCTCTTTTCCGACCGCGGCACTCCGGACGGCTACCGCCACATGGACGGTTTCAGCAGCCACACTTTCAGCCTGATCAACGCGAAGAACGAACTCTTCTACTGCAAGTGGCACTTCAAAACCAAACAAGGTATCAAGAATTTTACCGGACAAGCCGCCTCCGACATGCGCGGCATCGACCCTGACTACTCGCAGCGTGATTTGTTTGATGCCATCGCCAAGGGCGACTATCCGAAGTGGACGGTTTCCGTGCAGATCATGCCGGAGAAGGAAGCTGACACATACCATCTCAACCCATTCGATCTGACCAAAGTGTGGCCGCACAAAGACTATCCGCTGCACGAAGTCGGCGAACTCGAGCTGAATCGCAATCCGGAAAATTATTTCGCCGAGGTGGAGCAGGCCGCGTTTGAACCCCGCAACGTCGTTCCAGGCATGGGCTATTCCCCAGACAAAATGCTGCAGGCGCGCTTGATTTCCTATCCCGACGCGCACCGCTATCGCCTGGGCGTCAACTACGAAGTCCTGCCGGTGAATAAACCGCAGTGCCCCTTCGCCACCTACAATCGCGATGGCGCGATGCGTTTTGATGGTAACTACGGCGCACAACCCAACTACGAACCCAACAGCTTCGGTGGCCCAACGCAGGATCCCGCCTATCGCGAGCGTCCCAAAATGATCAGCGGCACTGTGGATCGCCACAATCATCGCGAGGACGGCGATTATTATTCGCAGCCGGGCAATTTATTCCGCCTCATGGACGCTGGCGCCAAGCAGCGGCTGATCGACAATATCGTTGGCAGCCTCGGCAATGCGCCCAAGCGCATCCAGGAGCTGCAAGTGCAACACTTTTATAAGGCCGACCCAGCCTACGGTACGGGTGTTGCGAAAGGCATGGGAATCAATATCGAATCGCTCTTAAAACAAAAACAGGCCAGCGCCGCGGATTAACCCAAAGTCTATTTGGACCTGAAAAAAGGCGAGCCATTTTTTCGGCTCGCCTTTTTGTTTGCGCCCGGGTGTTGCGGTAAGGTTGGACGCTGCGTAATTCGCTAGCTAGCTAAGGATGGACCATGGCAAAACTTACCTTTTTAGGTGCGGCAGGCTGCGTCACCGGCTCGAAATATTTGGTCGAAGCCGCCGGGAAACGTCTGCTGCTGGATTGCGGAATCTTTCAAGGCTCTCCGGAACTGAGCGACCGAAATTACGCGCCGCTTAAGATCGATCCGAAAACCATCGACTACGTCGTGCTTACCCACGCCCACCTCGATCACACCGGCTGGCTGCCCTGCCTGACCAACGCCGGCTACAAAGGCCCAATTTTCGCAAACCAAGCCACAATCGACCTCACCTCGATACTTCTAAAAGATTCCGCGCACATTCAGGAAGAAGACGCACTGCAGGCGCAAACGCACGGCTACAGCCGACATGCGAATCCCCGCCCGCTATACGTCAGCGCGGATGTTGATCCGGTTTTGAGGTTACTGAAGCCCGTCCCGCGTTCCGGACCATTCGCTGTCAGCCCGGAATTCAGTTTTGTAGCTTACGACGCCGGACACATTCTGGGATCGACCAGTTTGGTCCTGACGATCAACGAGAACGGCAAGAAAACCGTTGTAATTTTTTCCGGAGACATTGGCCGCTACGACCAAGTCATCTTGAAAGACCCGATAACGCCGCCCGTGGCCGCCGATGTCCTCCTGTGTGAGTCGACTTACGGGGACCGCGAACATCAAGCCGGCGACCCTGCGGCCGAAATCGCCACCGTAGTGAATCGCGTTTCGCAGCGCGGCGGTTCGATCGTCATCCCGGCGTTCGCCATCGGCCGGACGCAAACCTTTATGTACTATCTGCGGCAGCTGGAAGATGCCAACAAGATTCCGCGCCTGCCGGTGTATGTGGATAGTCCGATGGCCTTGAGCGCCACCGATTTGTACGTGAAGTATTCCGCCGATCACGACTCCGAATTTAAACAGCTGGAAAGTGCGGACGGCGGCAAAGGCGATCCGCTGAACGTGCACGAATTTCATCTAACTCGCTCCGTGCAGGAATCCAAAGCCATCAATCAGGTAAAGAAACCGTGCATCATCATTTCTGCCAGTGGCATGGCCAGCGGCGGCCGAGTATTACATCACCTGGAGCAACGCCTGCCGGACAAGCGCAACGCCGTCCTTCTCGCTGGCTTCCAGGCCGAAGGCTCGCGCGGCCGCGCCCTGCAAGATGGCGCCACAACCCTTCGCTTCTACGGTCACGCGGTGAACGTTGCCGCGGAAGTCGTTTCGATGGGCCAGCTCTCGGCGCACGCGGGGAAGAGCGAGTTGCTGCGCTGGCTCGGTGGCTTGCCCTCCGCTCCCAAACAGTCCTACATGACCCACGGCGAACCGCAGGCCGCTCGAGCACTGGGAGCTGCTATTTCAGACCAGCTGCATTGGAAAGTAGACGTGGCTGAATATCTGCAGACGGTCGATCTCGGCTAGAAATTTAACTACTTACCCAAGGATGTTTGTTTCCGTCCGGAACATTTTGTGACCAGCTGTCGTTTAATTCAGTAACCACTCGTGGGGCTGGAGACTGATTGCTATCAAAGAATCAAGCTTTAGTCTTCGGCCCCTAAATCCTAGCTACGCGATTCCCTGCCAATAGTCTCGCATCGTCATCTCTGTGATTTGTGCGCCTCTGGTACCAAAAGAGGCCTGCCCAATTCGGCCTAACGATTCACAATCAGACCAGAACACGACTGCGAGGAGCATGCATGGCAACCGTTCTGGTGGCCGACGACCGGCACTTGAATCGCGAATATCTCACCAAGCTATTGGGCTGCAGCGGACACCAGCTACTTGAAGCCGCGGACGGTACCGAGGCCCTGGCTCGCGTGCGCGCCGATCGTCCGGACCTGGTGATCACTGACGTGCTTATGCCGGTCATGGATGGCTACGACTTCGTCCGGCAACTCCGGAACGATCCGCAAATCGCCGGTACTGAAGTGATTTTCTACTCCGAGAGCTACCATGAACGTGAAGCCCGAATACTCGCGGACGCTTGCGGCGTGCAACATCTAATCTTCAAACCCGCGGCCCCCGAAGAAATTCTCGCCACGGTGAGTCAAGCACTGAGCTCAGTGCTGGGTGCCGCTCCGGGCACTGATCAAGCCCCATCTTCGCAAGATTACGACCGCGAGCAATTACGCTTGCTCACCGAAAAAATGTCCGCAAACGTGGGTGCCTTGGAAGCGGCCAACCACCGATTGGCCGAATTGCTCGAATTGAGCGGGACGCTTGCAGCAGAACACGACGCCAATCGCCTACTCGACAAGTTCTGCCCTGCGGTACGCATGCTCCTCGGCGCGCGATTCGCCTTCGTCGGCGTGCTTGCGGAAGATCAGCGCAGCATGAATCCTCTATTCGTCAGCGGCGTGGACGCCACCCGCGCGGAAATCGGCGCACGCTTCGCAGATCGCGGAATCCTCGCGGAGCTAAGCAGCGAGAATCGGCCGTTGCGCATGAAAGATGTGACTGGTGACCTACTGAATGCAGGCCTGCCGGCCCTACGCGGTTCCGTTCGCTCCCTGTTGGGCATGCGGCTGCAGACCTCGGCTGGCCCCTTTGGACTGTTGTGGGTCTTGGAAAAAATTGGCGGCACTGAGTTTAACGAAGAGGATGAACGCGTCCTTGCCAGCCTGGCAGCGCAGGTCGGTGTGGCCTACGAAAACGCGCAACGGTACCACGATATCCAAAGCTACGCCTCGGAGCTGGAGCGCCGCGTCGAGGAGCGCACCGCCAAATTGACCGAGTTAAATAAGGATTTGGAAGCGTTTGCCTACTCTGCGTCGCATGACCTGCGCGCACCCCTCACCGTGATCCGCGGCTTCTCCGCCATATTGCTGGACAATACCGGCATAGAGCTGGATGACCGGAGCCGTAAACAAATGTGCCGCATCGACGAGTCTGCCAGGAAAATGGCTACCCTGATCGATGAACTGCTCCGTTTTTCCCGCGGCTCGCTCGCGGAGGTCACTTGGGGCAGCGTGGATCTGGCGGCGCTGGCCGACAACGTCGTAAATGACTTCGCAGCGGATTTGAACGGACGACTGGTGGTTTGGAAGCGCGGGTACTTACCGGTAGTCCGCGGCGATCACTCGATGCTACGGCAAGTGTTCGTGAACTTGCTGTCCAACGCCCTGAAATATACGCGGCCGCGCTCAAAGGCTGAGATCGAAATTGGCTGCCTGGAAACTCCGCGCGACGAAGTCCACGTCTTTGTGCGGGACAATGGTGTCGGCTTTGATCCGCTCTGCGCGGACAAACTATTCAGGGTGTTTCAGCGCTTGCACCGCGACGAAGAGTTCGAGGGCAGCGGAATCGGGCTGGCTAACATTCGCCGGGTCATCGCACGACACCACGGAACGACCTGGGCCGAAGGAAAAGTCGGCGAAGGCGCTACCTTCCATTTTGTTCTGCCGCACGAAAAGCTTACAGCCGTGGCCGCGGCCTCATAGGCGCTATGAGATTTTCCTTCCAAGTTGCAAGCGCTGTAACCGGACTTCGGCGGCAGCCAGCGTTTCCTCTTTTTTGCAGAACGTGAAGCGCACCTGGCTCGCGCCATCTTGCGCATTGTTATAAAAACTGGATCCCGGAACACAGGCGACCCCAATCTCTTGCACCAGATACTTCGCAAACGCCACATCGCGCGTTGGCGCGGCGAAGCGCGGATCATCCTGCGGAAAATGGAAACGTGAGATATCGGTCATGATGTAGTAGGCGCCGCGCGGTTTATAGACCGTGAAGTTTGCAGTGGTCAGAATTTTCAGCAGACGTTCGCGTTTACTAGAGTAGGTTTCAGAAAGCCTATCGTAATAGCTTTGCGGAAATTTTAAGGCTGCGGCGCCCGCTTGTTGCAGCGGAGCAGCCGCTCCCACCGTAAGAAAGTCATGCACTTTGCGAATGCTTTGCGTCGCTGCGGGCGGAGCGATAGCCCAGCCCACGCGCCATCCGGTCACGCTGTACGTCTTGGAGAGCCCATTGATCACGATGGTGCGCTCGCGCATCCCGTCAATCTGCGCCATGGAGATGTGCGCGGTGCCGTCGTACAGAATATGCTCGTAGATTTCATCGGTAATGCAGAATGTGTTGTGCCGAATGCATAGGTCCCGGATGAATTCCAACTCCGCACGCGTAAACACCTTGCCAGTCGGATTATTCGGGGTGTTGAGGATGATCGCTTTCGTGTTTTTGTTGAAAGCTGCGGCCAACTCGTCTTGATCATAAGTCCACTGCGCATCCGCGTCTTTAGGCGGCTGCATGCGCACGAAGCGTGGCGTAGCTCCACTCAAGATAGCGTCCGGTCCATAATTTTCATAAAAAGGCTCGAATACCACGATCTCGTCCCCGGGATTGATGATCGCCATCATCGCCGACATCATCGCTTCCGTGGACCCGCAGCAAATGGTGATTTCGCGTTCCGGGTCGACACGCACGTTCTGCGTCGCAGCAAACTTTTCCACGATAGCGTCGCGCAAAGGTTTCGCGCCCCAGGTAATCGCGTACTGGTTGATGTCGTCAGAAATGGCTTGCCGGGCAGCCTCTTTGATTTCCGCAGGCGCGGCGAAGTCCGGAAAACCCTGCGAGAGGTTTACCGCGTTGTGTTTTTGCGCCAGCCGCGTCATCTCGCGGATAACCGACTCGGTGAATTGCTCGGCCTTGGCGGAGAGCATCCGCGTGGCGACCTGCGTGATGGAACCATCGGTGAGGGGCATTCAGCTATTTTGCAATAACGTCGGTTCGTTTAGAGAAGAAAGTTCGCCGGGGCCGTCCATACGCTAGGCGGTGGTACCTCGGCTGGCGAAAGAAATTGTGCCGGGAGTACAATGGTGTTCCCACTACCTCTGCGAATTCCAACTTGGAGACTGCGATGCCGATAAATGAACTGCTGATTGCTGAGTTTGACCAGGAACTGGCCAATACCAAGCGCGTACTCGAACGCGTTCCCACCGACAAGTGGGAGTGGAAGCCGGACGAAAAATCGGGAACCCTCGGATGGATGTCCAGCCACGTGGCTACCCTGCCGGGATTCGCCATCGCGATTATCGCCGGCAACCACTATGAAATCGAGGGCGGTACACGCACGAAAGTTGATACTCCAGCGGACTTGTTGAAGGTATATGAACAAGTTGGCAAAGACGCGCGCGCGGCGCTTTCTGGCGTAACGGACGAGCAGATGCGCGAAAACTGGAAACTGACGTGGAAGGGCAAAGTAATGATGGAGATGCCCCGCTATGCGGCGCTGCGCGGAGCCTGTTTCAACCATCTGATTCATCACCGCGGACAATTGACTATGTATCTCCGCGAGTTGGGTGTTCCCCTGCCGGGGCTTTATGGCCCCAGCGCCGATGAGAAAATGTAGGCCTAAGAATTGAGGATGTGCGTGGGTCACTCAACGGGTGACTCACACGCTCCTCGCTAGGAATCGCTGCGCGGCAACGGTTCGCCGTGTCGGTCGTCTAATTTAGCGAACATCGTTTGAGCAATGGCATTTTCGCGCCCTCGGCGCGTGGAGGCAGATCGTGGAAACACCAGTGATCTTGAGCGCGGTACGCACCCCTATCGGAAAATTCCAAGGCGGATTAGCTGGATTCTCAGCCACGGAGTTGGGCGCCAAAGCCATCGCGGAAGCAGTCCGTCGCGCCGGTCTCGACGGTAAACAAATCGACGAAGCCATCATGGGCAACGTGGTACAGGCCGGGCTCGGACAAAACCCAGCTCGCCAGGCCGCGTTAAAGGGAGGTTGCGATCCTCGCGTAGCAGCGTTGACCATCAATAAGGTATGCGGCTCGGGGTTAAAAGCGGTCGCACTGGCGGCCCAAGCGGTACAGCTGGGTGAATCCGAGATCGTGGTCGCCGGCGGCATGGAATCGATGTCCAACTGCCCCTACCTGCTGCCGCAAGCCCGCACCGGCTACCGCATTGGCGACGGCAAACTCATAGATTCGATGATCCACGACGGCTTGTGGGACAAATTCGAAGATTTTCACATGGGCATGACCGGCGAACTCGTCGCTGAAAAATATGGAATCACCCGCGAAGAACAAGACCGCTTCTCGTTCGAAAGCCACCAAAAAGCGATTCGTGCCAGAAAGTCTTGTTTCTTCGAGGCCCAAATCCTGCCGATCGAAGTGCCCCAGAAAAAGGGCGAACCTGTAATCATCCGTTACGACGAATCGCCGCGCGAAGATACCTCGATGGAAGCCCTCGCCAAACTAAAGCCCGCATTTAAAAAGGACGGAACGGTCACTGCAGGCAACGCTCCCGGCACCAATGACGGCGCTGCAGCGTTAATCGTCACCAGCGAACGCCACGCGCAATCGCTCGGAAAGAGGCCCATGGCCCGGATCGTTGCGCAAGCCACCAGTGGTGTTGAGCCCAAATGGGTAATGATGGCCCCGGTCGACGCCGTAGAGAAGCTCCTGCAAAAAACCGGCTGGGATCGCGACAAAGACGTAGACCTGGTCGAACTCAACGAGGCCTTCGCGGTAGCCGCCATCGCCGTAACCCGCCAGCTCAAACTAAATCCCGAAAAAGTAAACGTGAACGGCGGCGCGGTAGCCATCGGCCATCCGATTGGAGCGTCTGGGGCGCGCATTTTGGTAACGCTGCTGTACGAAATGGAACGCCGCAACCTGAAACGCGGCATCGCCGCCCTATGCTTAGGCGGCGGAAACGCAGTGGCCCTCGCCGTCGAGCGCTACTGAGCCTTGAGCGCTTACCACCTACGACAGAAACGATTCTGGCGCTTTGCGAACCTCGCAAAGCGCCAGAGCTATCTCTAATCGCCACCGCTAGTATTGCCTCAACTCGCCGCGGCAATCTCCGTAGAAGTTTTCAAATCGCAGGCGCAGTTCGGACAGAACTTGTCGGTCTCCGCCACCGCTTGCTTGCACTGCGGACACGCCGGATGCAGGTTCGCTTTGCAATTAGGGCAGAAGTTAAACCGTGCTCCAACAGTGGCCGCGCATTGCGGGCAGGCATACGGCAATGGTTCGCGCATAAAGAAGTACAGCAGGAACCCAATAGCGAGATACGCGGGCGACAGTACCAGAATTAGCAGCAACCACAAGCCGGCGTGCATCCCACGGCGCTTGGCGTCCCGAAAAACGTAACCCAGCAAGAATAGATAGCACGCAATCGGAATCGCGAAGGCGGTAACCACTCCCGCGACCGCCAGGGACGCCAGCACCGGATTGTTCCGAAAAACCCAGGGCCCTGGCTGGTGATGAGCCGGGCCGCCAGTGATGAAAGTCCCGTAGCCCAGATTGACCATAATTCCGATGGCCACCGCCACCACATACAGGAGGGCTACCGTGATTTTCAGCCAACGCGGAACCACCTGAAACTCATCGCCCAAGCGCGTGCGTTCGCGCTTGCGGCGGAAGCGAATCAACCGCATCCGTTCATTGAAAGATGAGCTAACGCGATTTTGATAGTCGGCCATACGATCCTCGATTCCTCAAACCATCTTTATTGCTGCTGCAAACTTTGTTTCTGTCACAAACTCTAGCGGCGTAAAAAACTAGTGCTGAATTTCTCCGCGGGATTCGCCGCCAGCAAAATCCCGCCAGCCACCAGCGCCGGAACCAGCCACCACAAACCAAATCCCATTACCCAAACCAGCTTCGGAACGTGCAGACGTTCCCCAGTCCATGCGAACAATTGCCAAACATACGGCGCGGTGGCGATGCCCAACGCCCAAGACATCCCCGCGATCGCCCAAACCGCTATGCTGCGCGGTTCACGCGCCTGCAACTGCTGTGCCCGCAGGTGCACCCGAAATTGCGTCCGGCTGGCCAGACCAGCAGGAAAAGGAATCGCTGCCGTACGCATAGCCCGGAGCGCATTTTCCGTAGCTTGCGCAACGCCGGCGCACTCTTCGCAATTGGCCATATGCGCATCCAGCCATTCGCGATCTTTCGCCGCCAAACCCTCAACGTGATGCTGGTCGATCAGTTTTCGAGCGCGCTCGTGAACTGCGCCGGGATTTGGGTTTTCGTTCGAGTAGCTCATGCCGCACCCCCCTGCATCGCCGCGCGCATAGCTTCCAGTCCGCGATATAGCCGAGTCTTCACCGTGGAAACTGGCAGCTGCATTACCGCCGCAATTTCTTCCAGCTGTAACTCTTCGTGAAAGCGCAGTACCACCACTTCGCGGTAGATCAGCGAAATCTGCTCCAGCGAAGCCCGCACCGCAGAATCCCGTTCATCGGTGATCACGGCGTGCAGCGCCGAAGGACTCCGCGTATCCGCAACCTGCAGCGGCGCTTCTTGCCCCGGGTCCGTCAGCGTGTCCAGGCTCTGCACCTTACGCTGACGCTGCCAGTCGATCACCAGATTTCGCGCAATCGTAAAAAGCCACGCCTCAAATTTCGACTTGCCGTCGTACTGATGCCCGCGCTCCAGCACCCGGATCCAGGTCTCCTGAAAAAAATCTTCGGCGCGTTCGCGATGCGCGGTCAGGTGCAGCAAATAGCGAAACAGCCGGTACTGATATTGTTCGATGAGTTGATCAAGAACCGCCGGGTCGCGGCGCTTCAAACCGTCTGCCAGCTCGCGGCGATCGGCGGTCTCAGAGATCATCAGCGCGGAAAAGAGCGATGCCGAGCGGTTCAGCAATCCCGCCGGGAGCGATGCTTGCGCGATCGGAAATGTGCATGTTGTGCTCATTCTACTGAACAATACGAGCTAGCCCCGCAAAAAGACTCATCGCCCTCCAGCTTTCCAGCCGCCCCACCCATCGTGTAGTAAACTGAGTCCCTGCTATGATTTGCCCAGAATGTATGGCCGAGTATCGCGAAGGTTTCACGGTTTGCGCGGACTGTGATGTCCCTTTAGTGGCGCAACTTCCCGCCCTCTCTCTTCGATCCTCTTCCAACCGCCCCAGCGGGTCCGCCGAACCTGCGAGTTCCGAGCGAACGCCGGATGACCTTGAAGAAGACCCCTTCTGCGAATTTTGGCAAGGTGACGATTCGAGGATCCACGCCGAGCTTTGTACCGTTCTATTGGAGGCCGGGATTCCCTACAAAACCGTGCGCCGCGAACAGCTTCTGTTTCGCCTGTCCGCCAAAAGCGCTCTCAAGATTGGAGTTCCCTTCTCGCTGTATCAAAAAGCGGAAGCCGCGGTGCAACAGGCCTTTGGCAATGAGGAGGAAGGTGCTTCTGCCATCCCGCTTCTCGCAGCTCCCGCGGCGGAAAACCTAGGCGCTTTCGGCAAAGCCGATGCTTCCGCACAGGCGACCCGAGCCAGTGCGGATTTTGACCCATCGACTTTCCTTCCCGACGATGCCATCGCAGAAATTTGGATTGGGGACGATGTTTATACCGCCGAATTTCTGGTGGCCGCTCTGCGCGCTAACGAAATTCACTGTCGCTGGGATGAAGATGGTAACCGCCAGAAGTTGTTTGTTTTGCCGAACGACCAGGACCGGGCGCGCGAAATCGTCCGCGAAGTAGTGGAAGCCTCGCCGCCTCCTGACTAACCGCCTGTCTGGTGTAGACTGAACCACTCGACGTTGCCTTGCCCACACCGCCGAGTTCTTTAGTGTCGACCGGACTCGCTGCATCAGTCTCCATAGCCGGCGAATAAATCCCTTTTGCGAAATGAGGCACGCATGACCGAAACACTTCCTGACGGTTCGTTTGTAACGTTGTGGTCCGGCGAAAACGATGTAATGCACAGCGATCTGCTCGCTACCCTGGACGACGCAGGAATTTCCTACAGCGACAAAACGCTAGGCGACGACGAAGTTGCGCCGACCGCCGATCCTCTGCCGATCGATTGGAAGCCGCGCTTCGGTTTTGAAGTCGCGGTACTTTCCACCGACTTGCCCGCCGCGCAAATAATTCTCGAAACCCTGCTCGATCGCGACCCCACCGATGCCGCCCTGCCGGCGCAACCCCTCGGCGCGGGACCGATGGCCGGTATGCCGGCCGTCACCGACGGCCCCGCCACTCTAAAGGTTTGGTCTGGCACCGATGAAAAGTTGGCGCAGTTCTTAATGAGCGCGCTAACCGAAAACCAGATTCCCGCCCATTACGATACCTCCACGTTGCAATTCGTCATTTTGGTCGCGCCGGCAAACGAAGCCCGCGCCCACGAAATCGTGCGCGAAGTCACGGAGGCTACTCCGCCGGCATAAGCGAATTTTCCGTTTCGGCGATTTATTCTGCAATTGCGGAGGCTAGATGAAGTTGGACCAAATCAAGACCGTCGCCGTCCTCGGCGCCGGTACTATGGGCAACGGTATTGCCCACGTCTTCGCCCGCGCCGGCTTCGACGTAATCCTCCGCGACGTCGAGCAGCGCTTCCTCGAACGCGGCCTTGAAACTGTTGCCAAAAATCTCGATCGCGAAATTAAAAAAGGCAAGCTCCAGGACTCCGAACGCGCCGCCGTACTCTCCAGAATTTCCCTGGTTACCGACATGGCCGCCATCTCCGCGGCCCAATTCGTGGTCGAAGCCGTCCCAGAAAAAATCGAAATCAAGCGCGCGGTGCTCACCGAAGCCGACAGCGTCCTCGGCCCAGACGCCATCATCGCCAGCAACACCTCTTCCATCGCCATGACTACCCTCGCGGCCATGACCAAGCGCGCCGACCGTTTCGTAGGCATGCACTTCATGAATCCCGTCCCGGTGATGACTCTGGTAGAGGTAATCCGTGCGCTGCAGACCTCCGCTGAGACCTTTGACGTCACGATGACTCTCGCCGAAAGACTCGGCAAAAAGCCAGTCGCTGTGAACGACGCTCCCGGCTTCGTCTCCAACCGCGTCCTGATGCCCCTGATCAACGAAGCCGCCTATTGCGTCCTCGAAGGCGTAGCCACCGCCGAATCCGTCGACGCCGTGATGAAGCTAGGCATGAACCACCCCATGGGCCCGCTCGAACTAGCCGATTTCATCGGCCTCGACGTCTGCGTCGACATCATGCACGTCCTGCAAGAAGGCCTCGGCGACCCCAAATATCGCGCCTGCCCCCTGCTAAAAAAGTACGTAGCCGCCGGCTGGCTAGGCCGCAAATCCGGCCGCGGCTTCTACGCCTACAGCTGAAAGAGTGGTTGGAAAGCTACGCACAAGTAAGTCCAACAGCATGAATATCATACAATAGCGAACAATAAGCGAAAATAATGTTTGCCTTTTGTTCGCCTTTTTGCTAACTTCACCCTCGCGGTTTTCAACAGGTGCTTCCTGCGGGCTTTTCACCTCTGAGTTAAGCTGTCAGCAGCGTCAGAGGGCTCATGACCAGCAAGCACCCGCTGCCAACCGCGATGTAAGGCGGCTCACCGAAAGTAGGTGCGTTATGATAAACCGAGTGGTAATCTACCCGGCCAGTAACGCCCCCGCAAACGGTTCAGCGCTTTCCCGGCGCTGAGGTCGTCGTTCCAAGTTTCTGGTATCAAGGTCGCCGCGCCTCCCAGGCCGGCCCCTACTTCTTCTACCGAGGTGTGAAATGACCAGCGAAAGAGAAAAATCACTAGCCAACGCCATATCCCTAATCGAGAAATCCCACGGAAAAGGCGCCATCATGCGGCTCGGCTCCCGAGACGTGCTGGTCCCCGTTAGCGTGATCCCCAGCGGATGCCTCTCGATCGACGCTGCCATGGGCGTCGGCGGCTTCCCGCGTGGCCGTGTGATTGAGATTTATGGTCCAGAATCGGGTGGTAAAACCACTCTCACCCTCCATGTGATCGCGGAAGCTCAAAAGCTCGGTGGCCAAGCCGCCTTCATCGACGCTGAGCACGCGCTGGATCCGGTCTACGCTCGCAAGCTCGGCGTCGACGTCGAAAATCTCTTGGTGTCTCAGCCGGACAACGGCGAGCAGGCCCTCGAAATCGCTCAGGAATTGATCCGCTCTAACGCTGTGGACATCGTCGTGGTTGACTCGGTCGCCGCGCTGGTCCCCAAGGCCGAACTCGAAGGCGACATGGGCGATCCGCAGATGGGTCTCCAGGCCCGCTTAATGTCCCAAGCCTTGCGCAAACTCACCGGCATCGTTTCCAAATCGAACACCTGCTTGATCTTCATCAACCAGATTCGTGAAAAAATTGGCGTGATGTTTGGAAATCCCGAAACCACCACCGGCGGCCGCGCGCTGAAGTTTTATGCCTCCATGCGCGTAGACATCCGCCGCATCCAAGCCATTAAAGAAGGCGACAAAGTTGTCGGTTCGCGTACTCGCGCAAAAATCGTGAAGAATAAAGTAGCCGCGCCTTTCCGCGAGGCCGAATTCGACATTATTTATGGCGAAGGCATTTCCCGCGAAGGCGACCTGATCGACTTGGGCGTCGATAAGGGCATCCTCGAAAAGAGCGGCACGTGGATTAGCTATGGCCCGGATCGCCTGGGCCAGGGCCGTGAGAATGCGCGCACTTTCTTGAAAGAAAATAAGGATGTCCGAGATCGGCTCCAGGCGGCGCTGCGCAAGAAACTGGAACTGGCCATCCCCAATAATTCCGATGGCACTCCCTCAGCCGTCGCCACGCCGGCCAACGGCCACAGCGATAAGGCCACCGCAGCCGCAGCGGGAGCAGCCAACAGTTCGGCGGCCACAAACGCAGCCAACGCTGCCAAGCCGCGCCCACTCCCAACGCGGTAACCGCAGAACAATTCAGCGCGATCAGTTCACCAAAAACGGCGAGCATCTTACGGGCGCTCGCCGTTTTTCCATTCCCACCTAACAGCGAAAAATTGTCTCTCGCAAAATTTTCCGCGACGACAATAGTCATCCCGAGCGAAGCGAGGGATCTGCTTTTCCGTACCCGTGCAACACCTTAACCCTCGTCTCCACCGAGGCCCTCGCATCGTCAATCCCACCGTGGCACAGCCAATCCTGGCTGTGTTTCATCGGCCACCTCCCAGCTCCGCCTCGTCCTTACTTCATTAGCTCCATACTTCTTTACTTCGCCTTACGCCTCCGCTCCACTTTCAGCAATCCCCTCACTGGGAGTACAATTCGCCCATGGCCCACGAGTTAACGACTTCCTATCTCAAAGATTCCGTCGCCCTCTTCCGTCATTATAAAAAATTAGGCGAGAACGCCCTGGCCCAATGCCCGGACACCGGACTCTTCGCCACCCTCGATAAAGATTCCAACTCCATCGCCATCATCGTCAAACACCTCTCCGGTAATATGCGTTCCCGCTGGACCAATTTCTTAACCACCGACGGCGAAAAGCCCGACCGCGATCGCGACAGCGAATTCGAGGAGCCACCCCTGACGCGCTCCGACCTCTTCACCATATGGGATGCCGGCTGGAAAATTTTCCTCGACGCGCTCGACAGCTTGACTGACGCCGATCTCACAAAAACCGTTGTGATACGCACCGAACCGCATTCCGTGATGCAGGCCATCAATCGCCAGGTTGCGCATTATTCCTCGCACATCGGGCAGATTATTCTTCTCGCCAAACACTACACCGGAGATCATTGGAAAACGGTTTCGGTGCCCAAGAAAGGTTCCGCGCAATTCGCCGCCGACGTCGCTTCTGGAGTCAAACCACAACGCTGACCCTTCGTAGGCACTGCGTTCCCGCATCTGCGGTCTTCCAGTCCGCTCGGCCCGATCGCGGGAGTCGTAGCGGTTTTTCCGCTCTTCGTATTTCGCTTTAACTTCGCCTTGCAAATGTCTAAACTAAAATCCATGTCCGCCACGCTTTTCGATATCTCCCCACTGCCAGAAGACCCCGGCGGGCTGAAACTCAACGACGCCCAGCGCCGGGCGATTACCCATGGCGACGGGCCTTTACTGGTGATCGCCGGCGCTGGCACCGGAAAGACGCGGGTAATCACCGAACGCATCAAGTATCTGCTCTCCTCGGACGCTTCCCTGCTCGGCGAGAATATTCTGGCGCTCACCTTCACGAATAAAGCCGCCGGCGAAATGCGCTCGCGCGTGTCCAAAAGCATCGGAGAGCGCTCTGAGGGCATTACGATCAGCACCTTTCACTCGTTCTGCCAGGAACTGCTGAAGGAGATTGCGCCGGATCGCAAAATCCTTGAAAAAGTGGACCACTGGATTCTGCTTCGCCGCAACATGCGCCGCTTGCAGCTAGACAAATATCGCCGACTGGGTGAGCCTGGAGAATTTCTTAACGACTTCATCAGCTTTTTTGAACGTTGCCAGGATGAACTCGTCAGTAGCGCGGAGTACGCCCGCTTTGCCGAGGGCCAAGCGCAAAAGCTGGAAGCCGAGCGCTCCCAGCTGGACGAAGAAACTTATAACGAACGCCTCGAGGAAGTTGCCAAGCAGCAGGAACTGGCCCGCGCGTACCATGCCAGCGACGAGTTGCTGCGCGAGAAAAATGCCATGGCAATCAACGGTTTGATCACTGATGCCGTGGCCCTGTTGGAAAACGATGACGCTAGGCGCGCAACTCTCCAGCAACGTTACACGCACCTCCTGGTCGACGAGTTTCAAGACACCAACATCGCGCAGATCCGCCTACTCGAACTGCTCTGCGCGCAACCTCGCAACATCGTGGTGGTTGGCGACAATGACCAAGGCATTTATCGTTTCCGCGGAGCCTCGTTTGCCAGCTTCACGCTGTTCCTCGAACGCTTCGCCGACTGGAAAGCCGGCCAAGACTCCGGCCCGTTCCGGGTGGCTCTCACCGAGAACTACCGTTCTACGCCGAATATTCTTCGCGTCGCGCAGCAGGTGATCGGCCACAACGAAGTCAGCGCGGACTTCCCCAACAAAATTCTCTCGCCCAACAAAAAAGAGGGCGAGCGCATCCGGATCGTCGAACTGCTGGACAAGGTGGAAGAAGCCCGCTGGGTCGCCGGCGAACTTGCGCGAACGCATGCCCTCGGCCGCCACTGGCGCGACATGGCCGTGCTGTACCGCCAACATGCCCATCGCGATGAACTAGTCGAAGAACTGTCTCTCCGCAAAATTCCTTACGTGATCGACAAACTTTCCATTCTCGTGCATCCCCTGGTTCGCGATGTGCTCTCCTATCTGCGCTTGATTGCCAAGCCGCACGACGATGTGGCCTGCGCCAGAATTCTGGCCATGCCCGCCTGGCAGATGCAGACCGAAGACCTGATTCGCATCGCCGAACGCGCTAAAAAAGATCGCCGTCCGATGTACGACGTCCTGCAGTCACCCCAGGGCGAGCTGGCTTTCGACACTTCCCACGGCAAAACCGATGAGCTATTGAAGTTCTTGGTGGCTCAGCGCAAATTGCTGCGTCGCCGCACCGCGCGGGAAATTCTGGCGGAGCTGATGGATTGGCTGGAAATTGCGCAGCGCGCGAGCGAACGCGATAAGAAAGTGATAGGCCGCCTGGTGGAATTCGCCAAAGCCTGGGAACCCAAAAGCGAAAAGCGCGATCTCCTGGAATTCCTGGAATATCTCGATTACTACGGCCAAGCCGGAGAAAAAATCTGTCTGGAAAATGAATCGTCGGGTGACGACGCAGTGCAGCTGACGACCGTTCATGGCGCCAAGGGCCTGGAATTTCCGCACGTGTATCTGTTGCGCGTGGACCCGCGAGCGTTCCCAGCCAATAAGCGCAACCGCCTGTTTGAGTTTCCCCAGGCGCTCATGAAAGAGGCTCTCCCCGAAGGCGATTTCCATACTCAAGAAGAGCGCCGCCTTTTTTATGTGGCTCTCACCCGCGCCGAAGACCGCCTCACGATCACCTGCACATCGGACAAGAAAGGGAAAGTATCCACGTTCGTCGAAGACATCCTGATGGATGCTGCCGTAAAAAAGCGCGACGTCTTGCAGCTGGGCCCAAAAGCCCGGCCGGTGAATCGCCTGCCCTCAGAAGAAGCGAGTCCTGCGGTCGCGGAACTCTTTCCGGTCGCCAATGGCCCCGCGAAAATATTTTCACAAATTGGCAAATGGGCCGAAGAGTTTCAAACCATCATTCCCGAGCCGCTGCGGCTCAGCCCTTCGGCCATCGCTTGCTACCGTGCCTGCCCGGCGCAATACCTGTTCGAGAAATTGTGGTCCATTGACGGCGCACCCAAAGCCACCTTGACCTTCGGCCGCGTCATGCACAACACCATCAAACGCTTCATGAACGAATTGCGTAAAGGCAATCGCATTAGTTTTAACGAGGTGAAGCGCCTGTACGACACGGAATGGTCCGAACGCGGCTACGAAGACGACTACCAGGAAGAAGAATATAAGAAAGACGGCCTCGCACAGCTGCGCGAATTCCACGCTGCCATGCTCGCGGCCCCTCCCGAGATTCTGGAACAGGAAAAAGCCTTTGAGTTGCCGCTCGAAAACAATGTTGTGGTTCACGGGCGCTTCGACCAGATCAACGCCCTCGGCGGCCCGCAAAGCAAAGACGTGGAGATCCTGGACTATAAAACCGGGCGCCCGAAGGACGCCAAAGTTGCCAACAAGGATTTGCAACTAAGCATCTACGCGTTAGCCGCCAAAGAAATCTTCGAGTGGAATCCCGTGCGCCTGGCCTTTTATTACTTGCAGACCAACCTGGTGCAGATCACCACTCGCGAGAAAAAACAGCTAGAAGACGCGGAAAAAATCGTGCAGGAAACCGCCGCCAACATTCGCGCCGGCTCGTTCACCGCCAAGGACCAATTCATTTGCAAGAGCTGCGCCTACAAAATGATATGCCCGGAACACGAAGGGCTTATCTAAATAATACAAGCGCAAACCTCGAAGAGTTTTGCGCTTGATGAAAAAACTGCCTCGTGCAATTTTCCTGGAATTACATACTGAAGAACCTACTTCTGCAGACCGCTGGTGTAATAGCCCTCGCGAGCGGTGACGTTCAGCCCTTCACGCTCCACGCGCACTTCGATGGTGTGATAGTCCACCGCGCGATCGGTGCCGACTGGGGAATACGTCAGCGTGTACTGGTGGCGCGCTTCTTCCGTGATCTGGGAGTACAACTCTTCCATGGTGCCGCGCTTGAGCGCGTAGTAGAGGTCCCCGCCGGTGGCTTTGGTGTATTCCTGCAAGCGGGTAAATTTGCGTTCAAAAAACGCGCCCCCCACGCCCACGCTAAAGACCGAAATGTTGTTGCGCAGCAGTTCCTGCACAACGTTGGGGTATTTGTTGGTGTTGAATTTGGCGCCGTTCTCTCCATCGGAAATCAGCAGGATAATTCTGCGCCGGGCCGCCGGCCGAGTCTCCAGGATCTGCGCCGACGCGAAGACCGCATCGTCGATCACTTTCGTGTGCTGACTGCCGATGATCTGCGTCGAGGGATTTTGACTCCCCGGAATAACCCCCGGCGCGGCTTGCCCATTGATGCTTGGACCGTTGAACGGACCGCCTGGCGGTGCAACAGTCGGACGGCTGTCGTCGATGGGCATCCGCTGCAGCTCAGTCAGTAGTGTGTCCTGATTCGAGGTGAAACCTTTACCCTCGTGGAAAAACTGATCGAAACGGCAGATGTACGCTTCGTCACCCAGGCTCATACCCTGGACCACGGCTCTGATACTGGCTTCCACTTGATCGGCATCTTTCTTTTTCAAATCGTTATCGATCAACACAACCATGGACAGCGGAAACGCTTCGGCCGTAAAGGTGCCGATCTTCTGTTCGACGTTATCTTCAAAAAGCCGAAATTCATCGCGATGCAGGTCCGCCACCAGTCCGCCGTCGCGATCCTTGACGGTTACCGGCACGGTCACAATGGCGGTGCTGACCGCGATGGTGGCCGGCCGAGTCGGACGGACCGGAGCCTGCGCCGCGCCTGCCCCGGGCGTTTGCCCGGAGGCCGCCGGGGCGCCGGGAGCGGGGGTGCCGGCTGCGGGCGCATTGGTCCCCTTTTCCGCTCCGTCCGGGCCGGGCGTCGCGGGGGCTGGCGGAGGAGTCTGCGCCGGAGTTTGCGTCGATGTCTGTGCCGCCAGTAGCGATACGCTCAAGCCAGCCAGTAGCGCGCAAGCCAGCCAGAATCCCGGGTTCACGGCGATTTTTCGTAGACTTTTCATAGCCCTCGGGTAACACTTCTATTCGATTTTAGCTGCGTTCGTACCTGGCAAACATCCATCGCAGCACGTCACGGCATCTTAGTTCCGAAGCAGCAGTCTCAAATCAACCCAGCGACAACTTTCTGCCGGGCATCCATGGTCAAGGAAAGTATACATGCGTTCTGCGAATAAAATTTTGATGCGGTGTCTAACGATGGCGGTTGCAACCACGATGGCTTTTCCGGCACTTAGCCAGGAGCCGGCACCGCAAGCGGGCGGCACGATCACCTCCCAAGTCACCCTGGTCAACATCTTTGCGACCGTACGGGATAAAAACAAAAGAATCATCAACGACCTGAAGCAGGAAGATTTCAAAATTCAGGAAGACAATACGGATCAAAAGATTTCCTTCTTTACCAAAGAATCCACGCTGCCTATCACTCTGGCGCTGCTGCTCGATACTTCCGGCAGCGAGCAGAACATGCTCGGCGCAATTCAGGAAGCTGGCAGCAGCTTTCTCTCTCGCGTACTGCGCAAAGGTGACGAGGCGATGGTGTTGTCTTTCGATTCGGACGTCGACTTGCTCTCCGATTTCACGGATGATCGCGCCATTCTGGATCGCGCGGTGCACCGCGCGCGCGTCAACACTCCTGGCGGCGGGATGATTGCCGGGAACCCCGGTCCGGTGGGAACCCAGCACGTCACCGGTACCGCGCTCTACGATGCCATCTATCTGGCCTGTAGCGAAAAACTGAACACGGAAGCGGGCCGCAAAGCGATCGTAATCGTCACCGACGCGCAGGATGAAGGCAGCCGGGTCAAGATCGAAGAAGCCATAGAGTCCGCTCAGCGCACCGATACCGTGATCCACATATTGCTAGTAGCTGATCCGCGTTACGGCGGCAACATGGGCGCGGCGAAAAAGTTGACCGAAGAGACCGGGGGCCGGGTGATTTCCGTTTCGTCCGAGAGGAAACTGGCGCAAGCGTTCGATGAAATTTCCGAAGAGCTGCGCAGCCAGTACATGTTGGGGTACTACCCGACGAATACGGTACACGACGGCAAGTTTCGCAAGATCAAGGTCGAAACCACCAACCACGACCTGAAGGTCCTAGCCCGCAAAGGTTACTACGCACCCAAGGAATAGCCAGTCCGGCTGCCAAGTCGCGAGCGAACGCCCCAGATCCTTAGGACTTGGACGAATCAGTAGGAAACCGTGGAACACTGGGTTCCCACAGAGAGCCGGTGAATGGCGAATCGTTGTGATTACAAAATCGATTTATGGAGGATGTTGCGTTGTACGGGTAAGGGCACGGCAAGTTGATTGACCGAATTTCGGGTAGCGATTAACATGCTTTCTTCAACGATACCGTGATCAACCAAACCGTCGCCCATTACAAAATACTGCGTAAGCTCGGTGGCGGCGGCATGGGCGTCGTCTACGAAGCGGAAGATTCCAAGCTCGGGCGCCTGGTGGCGCTGAAATTCCTTCCAGAAGAAACCAACCGTGATCCGCAAGCGCTGGAACGTTTTTTGCGCGAAGCGCGTTCAGCTTCGGCGCTGAATCATCCGGGCATCTGCACCATTTATTCCATCGAAGAGCATGAAGGCGTGACGTTTATTGCAATGGAACTGTTGGAGGGGCACGCGCTCGACAAGGTAATGGCGGCGGGCGAATCCGCCATTCCGCGCACGGTGGAAGTGGGAGTTCAACTGGCGGACGCGCTGGATGCCGCGCATAAAAAAGGAATTGTGCACCGGGATATCAAGCCGGGAAATATTTTTGTGACGGAACGCGGCACGGTAAAAATTCTGGATTTTGGCCTGGCGAAATTGATGGCGGAGCGCGGCGAGGACGCCATGCTGGGCGACACGATGACAGAAAAAGGGGAGCAGCTGCTGACCAGTCCGGGTACCGCGGTGGGGACCATCGCGTACATGTCTCCGGAGCAGGCGCGGGGACAAGAGCTGGACGGGCGGACGGATCTTTTTTCGCTAGGCGCAGTGCTGTATCAGATGCTGACGGGCAAGCACCCTTTCCCCGGATCGACCAGCGCGGTGGTGTTCGATAATATTTTGCATAACGCGCCGGTGGCGCCGATTTCCCTGCGACCGAGCCTGCCTCCTGAATTTGAACGCATCTTAAATAAGGCTTTGGAGAAAGATCCTGATCTGCGCTACCAGGTGGCTGCGGAACTGCGCGCCGACTTGAAGCGCCTGCAGCGGGAATTGGAGCCAGGACGGCCGCCATCTGGCGCGTCGCAAGTGGTTGACGTGGCGCAAGTATCGTCCGCCCGGCGCGCCGCGGTGAGCAGCGGAGTATCACCGGCAGTGACGGGATCAAGCAGTTCGGTACTAATTGAGGCAGCGAAGAAAAACAAATTTGGCAGTGGGCTGGTGATTTCAATATTGGCGCTACTGGTGCTGGCGGCCGCTTTTGGCGGATATACGCTGCTGCAGCGCACACGGCATGTGCCCTTCGAGAAAATCTCGATTGAGAATCTGACCAATAACGGGAAGGTTTCCCGGGCGGCACTATCGCCGGATGGCAAGTATCTGCTGCACGTCTTGCAAGAGAACGGTTCTCAATCGCTACTGCTGCGCCATATTCCCACGGGCAGTAACACCCAGGTAGTTCCGCCGACCGCGACGCGGTACACGGGCCTCACGTTTTCACCGGACGGAAATTATATTTACTTCGTGCGGCAGGATGAATCGCAAGAGGATGTGGAAGCGCTGTACAGTTCGCCGGTTCTGGGTGGCACGCCGCGGCTGCTGCTCAACGACATTGACAGTCCGGTAGCCTTCGCACCGGATGGACAAAAGTTTGCGTACCTGCACCAGCATGGCAGTTCCTTAGCGATGGATCTATTTGTGGCGCACAGCGACGGAACCCCAGACCACGCGATCTTCGAACATCGACCGGTGCGCACGGATAGCTTTACGCTGGCCTGGTCGCCAGATGGAAAGACAATTCTGATTCCGGTGGTGCAGCCTACCGATAAGGACTTGTCTGGATATATGGCGGTGGACGTGGCCACCGGAAAGAGTTCGCTGGTGGGCGCCACCCCGACGATGCTGTTCTACGAACCTTCCTGGTTTCCGGACGGCAAGGCTTTCGTCACCAACGTGGCTTCCAGCGAAATGGGCTTTTCCCGGCGACAGATCGGAATAATCTCCTATCCTGGTGGGGCCTTCCGCGCGGTGACCAATGACACGACGGATTACGGGCACGTGGCGTTGAGCGCCGATGGAAAGTCCATAATCGCAATTCAGTCTACGCCGCGATTCGAGATGCAAGTGGCGTCGATGAGCACGCCGGATGACGTGCACAAGGTGACGTTTTCGTCGACCCTGCCGTACTGGGGATGGAACTGGAGCGACAACGAACGATTGATCGTGGCGCAAGGTCCGGATATCCGCGTAATCGATCCGAAGGGCGGAGAAACGGTGCTGCTCTCTGACTCTAAACATCCCGCGGACCGGGTGCTGGCATGCGCGGATGGACGTTACGTAATTTTCCGGCCAATCGGGCGAGCTTCGGCCACGGAGATGAATCTGTGGCGCGCGGATGCGAATGGCACGAATCAGAAGCAACTTACGTTTGGCAGCAACCAGAACGCGCCAACCTGTTCGCGCGACGGAAAGTGGATTTATTTCCTGGACCTGGTGGAAAAAGGCGCGCTCATCAAGCGCGTTTCGATAGACGGGGGAACGCCGGAAACGGTGCTGGACGACGGAAGCTTGATCTACGACTTGTCGCCGGATGGGAAAACACTGCTGACCGTAGAAGTGCGAGACAGCGATCACCGCGTTTTGCTGGCGCTCCACACGATTGGCGGCAAGGAGAAGCGGACCATCACAGCCGATGCACGGGCGCTGCCATTATTCTTATTTCTGCCGGATGGTAAGAACATCGCTTATGTAGTGCGGGAAAAAGGTGTGGATAACTTGTGGCTGCAACCGCTGGACGGCTCGGCGAACCGCCAGCTTACGCATTTCACTTCGGAACTAATTTCCTCCGTGGCGTTTTCGCCGGATGGGTCCAAGGTGGCATTCGATCGCGGGCATTCGGAATCGGATGCGATTTTGTTGAAGGATGCCGGGCGATAGCGGCTCAAAGAAAAAGAACAGGCCGGACCCTTCGTCCCTCCGGGCAAGCTAAAAGTCCGGCTCCTACATAACACAAGCTAAACAAATTAGTGGGTTGCGCCGCCGGGCTTTACTGGCGGGGGGGCGACATTATCAGGCGCGAGCGTGGGATTGGCACGCGCGAAATAGCCCTGGCGGGCGCGGACCTGGTAACCCTTGTGGTCGGGCACCTCGATGCGAATTTTGTGGTAGCGACCGTCGAGGATGGAGTTGGTGGGAGCGTAGGCTACGGAATATTGATTGCGCAGTTCATCGCCGATGTCCTGGAAGGATTGGTCCAAGTCGTCGACGCGATAAGGGAAAAAAGCGCGGCCACCGGTTTGTTCCGCAAGGCTCTGCAGAATTTTGTCGTTATCGGTCAGATGATATTTGAGGGCGCCGCCGGTGTTCTCGTCCTTTTGCGTGGTGGAAACCCATTCGGTGTTGGTGCTGATGGTATAGATGACCACGTCGGTGATTTGCGCCATTTCGATGGCTTCCGAGCGGGTGTGGGTGGAGAGATTGTCTTCACCGTCGCTGATTAAAATCATGACGCGACGCACGACATCCGGCTGGTCTCCGGCGGGACGCGGGGGATGGCTGAGAATATTTTTGCAAGCGAGATAGATGGCGTCGTAAATCGCCGTGCCGCCTCCGGCCCGGGTTTTCATAATCTGATCGCGCAACTTGCCATTGTCCCCGGTGAATCCTTGCAAAACCTGCGGTTCGTCGTCGAAGGTCATGACGAAGGCTTCGTCTTTCCCGTGGCGCAAGACGCTGTACAGAAAATTTATGGAGGCGTCTTGTTCGAATTTCAGGCGGTCGCGGATGCTGTTGGAAGTATCAAGAAGCATTCCGATGCGCAAAGGCAGATCGGTTTGTTTGCTGAAGTAGCGGACTTCCTGGAGCACATTGTCGTCGTAAATCTTGAAGTCGGCCTTGTCGAGCTCGGGAACGAGTTTGTTGCGGCGATTGAGAACGGTGAAGAGCACGTCGACCAAGTTCACGTTTTGCGTGATGGTAGCGCCGTTCTGCGAGGCCAGCGGCGGTTGCGGGGCGGCTGGTTGCGGGGCGGCCGGCTGGGGCGCGGGAGTCTGCGGTGTTTGCTGGGCAATCAGGGCGGCGGAAAAAATTAAAAGGGCCGAACAGCTAAGGGCAACAATCCACTGGGTTCGCATGTGAACTGATTATAGGTAGGGGGCCAGAGCAGCGTCAATCGCAGCCGGCGATTCGCCGGAGACGGTGGCGAGCTTGTGGAGAAAATGGAAGAGCGTTTCGGGCAGCGGCGCCCGTACTTCGATCCAGGCGCCGGTGCGCGGTTGGCGAAAGCCCAGCTTGGCGGCGTGAAGAAAATTTCTTTCGAGGGGCGCCAGGGTGACGTCGCCAATGCGCAAACGGCCGGCTGCACCGTAGAGGGTGTCGCCCACAACGGGATGTTTGAGTGCGGCGAAATGGACGCGGATCTGATGGGTGCGCCCCGTGTGCAGTTGGACTTCCAGCAGCGTGGTGTCCGCGATGCGGGTGAGGACGCGCCAGTCGGTGCGGGCCTCGCGGGCGTTTTGTAGAATGGCGCTGCGCTTGGTGGTCATCCGGGTGCGGCGCAGCGGGTCGCGGCTGATGGCCAGTTCGATGCGGCCTTTTTCTTCAGCGAGCGTGCCTTGCACCAGAGCGAGATAGGTTTTTTTTACGACGCGCTGGCGGAAATCTTCAGCTACTTTGGCGTGGGCGAAATCGTTTTTCGCTACTAGTATCGCGCCGGAAGTGTCTTTGTCCAGACGATGGACGATGCCAGGGCGCAACAGATCCGAAGATTGCGAGAGACCCTGGCCCCGACCTAGCAGCGCGTTGACTAAGGTGCCAGTGGGATTTCCTGCGCCAGCGTGGACCGTCATGCCTGCGGCTTTGTTGATTACGATTACGTCGTCGTCTTCGTAGAGGACTGCGAGTGGGATGTCTTCGGCTTTGGCTTCCATCGGGGGGCGCGGTTGTTCTTCCACGCTGATGCGCTGGCCGTCATGAACCTTCGAGGAGCCTTTGGCGGTCTTGCCTTCGACCAGGACAAGGCCGGCTTCGATCAATTCTTGCGCGCGGGTGCGGCTGAGTTCCGGGCAGTGAGCGGTAACGACGCGGTCGAGCCGTTCGCCGACGTCGTCTGGTGAAGCGATAAAGAACGTTGTGCGCATTTGAGTTTTACTTTGGTCGGCGCCAGAGACTATTTCCCGGAAGCTTGATTCACGCGGGAACCAAAAAGCACGTCGGCGATTAGCAATGCAGCGCCGACGGCGATGGCGGAATCCGCTACGTTGAACGCCGGCCAGCGATAGCTGCCGAGCCAGACTTCGAAAAAATCCGTGACGCCGCCATGCATGATGCGATCCGTAACATTGCCGGTCGCACCGCCGAGGAGCAAAGCCAGGCCTGCGGCACTGAGCGCGCCGCCGGTACGATTGGCTACCAGCATCCACGCGAGAATCGCGATCACTACCACGGAACCGGTAATGAGCACGACGCGAGTCCAAATGGACGCAGAGTCAGCCAAAACGCCGAACGCCACGCCCGGATTCTGGCTGTGCACCAGGTAAATCAATTTCGGCACTACTTCGTGACGCCAGCCTTCGGCAGTCTGCGTTTCGAACCACGCTTTGGTGGCGCGGTCGGCGATGACCACCGCTAACGTCAGCCACAGCCAACGGACACGAGCCGGGACGTTCACGCTTTGCTATCCGCCGGGACGGCGTTATTTGCTGGCGAAGCTTCAATTTCATTGAGCGCTTCGGTGCAACGTTCGCAGACCGTCGGGTAGCGCTTGTTTTCGCCGACGTGGATCGAATAATTCCAGCAGCGTTCACACTTTTGACCGTCGGCTTTTTGTACCGTCACTTCGAGTGATGGCACGACGTCGGAACGATAGCTACCGGACCCCGCGTTCAAAAAGTCCACCTGCGACACGATGAACAGACTCGGCAGCGTCGCAAGATACGGATTCAACTTGGCTTTCAATTGCAATTCGCCGCTGAGCAAAACTTTCGCCTCGAGGCCGGAATTGATGGTTTTCTCGGCGCGCGCAACTTCGAGCGCCTTCAGCACTTCGGCGCGAACCTTGGCAAGAAGATCCCAATTCGCCAGTTTCTCAGCGGAGAGCCCGGTGCGCAATTCCGCATCTTCGGAAAACAGAGCGATGTGTACGCTGCTGGGATCGCCCGGCGCCTTCGGCACATATTTCCAGATTTCTTCCGCGGTGAAGCTGAGGATCGGGGCAATTACCCGGATGAGCGCGCTGGTGATTCTCAGCACGGCAAGTTGCGCGGAACGCCGCGATCTGCTGGCGGGTGCTTTGGTGTAGAGGCGATCCTTGAGCACGTCGTAGAAGAACGAACTAAGGTCCACCACGCAGTAATCGTGGATGGCATGATAGACGCGGTGAAATTCATACGCGGAATACCACTCGCGGCATTTCTTGACCAAGTCCGCGGTGCGTTCGAGCATCCAGCGATCGATTTCTTCCATCTCTTCCGGCGCCAGTGAATCGCGCACCGGATCGAAGCCCGCGAGGTTACCGAGCGCGAAGCGGAAGGTATTGCGAATCTTGCGGTACGCTTCGCTAAGCTGGGTCATCACCCGCTCGCTCATTTTTACGTCGGCTTGGTATTCCTGCGAGGCGACCCACAGGCGCAGCATGTCAGCGCCCCACTTTTCGCAAATGTCCGAAGGCAGCACGATGTTGCCGAGAGACTTGGACATTGGGCGGCCTTGCTCGTCGAGGGTCCAGCCGTGCGTGACCACACCTTTGTACGGCGCGTGACCGCGGACGCCCGTGGCGACCAGCAGCGAACTCTGAAACCATCCGCGATATTGGTCGGGACCTTCAAGATACACATCGGCCGGCCATTCCGCGCCTTTCAGCACCGCCAGATTCGAGGAGCCGGAATCGAACCACACATCGAGAATGTCGTTTTCCTTGCGCCACTTGCCCGCGCCACAGGAACACTTGGTCCCCGCAGGCAGCAACTCTTCCGCGGAATGTTCGTACCAGGCGTCCGCGCCCTCTTTTTCAAACCATTTCAGGACATTTCTCAACGCGGCAAAATCTTCCAGGCGTTTGCCACAGCCGTCGCAATAAAAAACAATAATCGGCACGCCCCAGAAACGCTGGCGCGAGACGCACCAATCCGGACGGCCCTCGACCATTTCATGAATGCGCTCTTCGCCCCACGCCGGAATCCACTTCACGCCGTGGACTTCGTCCATCGCCAGCTTGCGCAAACTGGTGGTCTGGCCATGCGCGGCACGATCCAGATCGATGAACCACTGTTCCGTAGCGCGGAAAATCACCGGATTGTGGCAGCGCCAGCAATGCGGATAGGTGTGTTTGTATTCGTGATGGCCGAGCAGCGAGCCGCGGTCCGCGAGCAATTTCACGATAATCGGATTCGCAGCGAAAACGTCTTTACCTTTGTACTCCGGCAAACCTTCGAGATACACGCCGCGATCATCAATTGGAGCGGCAATCTCCAGTCCATATTTCTGGCCGGTGCGAAAATCGTCCGCGCCGTGGCCCGGTGCGGTGTGCACGATTCCGCTGCCCTGATCGAGCGTGACGTAATCGGCTAGCACACCCGGAACTTCCATCGGCAAAAAGGGGTGCTGAAATTTCAGCCCTTCAAATTCGCGGCCCTTGAAGGTGGCGACAACGCGCGCTTCCTTGATCCCGCACTCGGCCTGCAGCGCAGCGACGCGCTCCGCCGCCAACAGCAGCCGGCCTTTTTCCGTCTCTACTACCGCGTACTCAAAATCCGGATGAAACGCCAGCGCGCGATTGCTTGGCAAGGTCCACGGAGTGGTCGTCCAGATAACGGCGCTAGTTCCAGCGCCCAATTTTCCCTGCGCCGAATCCGGACCTTCGCCTGCGGCTTTGAACGTCACCCAGACAGACGGGCTGACGTGGTCCTCATACTCCACTTCCGCTTCAGCGAGCGCCGTGCTGTCATGCAGGCACCAATAAACCGGCTTGCGCCCACGATAGACATAACCTTTCTCCATAAAATCGAGGAAGGCTCCCGCGATGGTAGCCTCGTAGCCGAAATTCATCGTGAGGTACGGATCGTTCCAGCGTCCGAATACTCCAAGGCGTTTAAAATCTTTGCGGTGTTGGTCCACGTAGCGGGTCGCGAAGGCCCGGCACATTTTGCGAAATTCTGCCGGAGCTACTTTGCCCTTGCCGCCGAGTTCCTTCTCCACTTGAGTTTCAATCGGCAGCCCGTGGCAATCCCAGCCCGGAACGTACGGGGCGTAATGGCCCGCCATGCTCTTGGACTTAACCACCAAATCCTTCAAAATTTTGTTTAGCCCGGTCCCCAGGTGAATCGTACCCGTGGGATACGGCGGTCCATCGTGCAGCACAAACAGAGACTTGCCCTCACGCGCGGCCAGAATGCGCTCGTACAGTTTTTCCTCATCCCAGGCCGCCAGCTGCTTCGGCTCGTTCTGCGGCAATCCGGCCTTCATGGGGAAGTCGGTCTTGGGCAAGTTCAGTGTCTTCTTCAGTTCAAGAGGTTCGAGCATAGGTTGAGCGCTTGAAAAATCTCCCATTTGATACTAGCGAATCGTGTTTCTGTGTGCCGCCCCATGGAACGGGTTATCCGGCGGGAAACATCGGAAAGCGGTTGAATTCCGTATGTTACAATGAATGCAGGTTGGTGTCAGCCGCGTGGCCCCAGCAACCTTTAACGGGCACCGCGAATCATACCCGCTTGGGACACCGAACGCGGACCTGTTGCGTCTAAAGTCAAGGGGATACGGTGCCGGCTCCAATTATAAGTCTTTTACCGCCAGACCTCACCAGGCCGAACTCGTCGGCGAGCACGCCTAACGTGCCAGTACCGGCTTCTGCTGTGCCTGATTTCGGCACGCCCAAGCATGTAGTTTCCGATGGCTTTATCTCCAACCTGAAACAGTTTTTCACTGAGCGACCGGTCAAAGTGACCGGCGAAACGAACTCCACGTTGATGCCGACCACTTATGGCGGCGGCTTCAAAGAAAACCTCAAGGAATTTTTCAATTCCGCCCCGGTTCCCAAGGGGCCGGTTACCAGCCGTCTGGCAGTTTCCTGGGGCACGAATTTCGGCGGCTTCGGTTATCGCCTTAAGGAATTTTTCTCGCCCACCAAGCTTCCGCCTCTGCAAGTGACCAGCAAGCCCATCAAAGTTAAGGATATCTGGTCCAAAGACGAGAATTTTGGCTGGACGCAAATTACCTCGATTGGACTGCACGTCGGGATAATGGCGCTACTGATCATTCCGTTTTTTCTAAAGATTGCGCCAACGACTCAGGCAAATCCTCCTGTCGACGTTACTCAGCTAGATATCTCCGATTACGTCTCGAAGCTGCCCGCTGGTAAAGACAAGGCTGGCGGCGGTGGCGGTGGCGGCGACCGCGACGTGCTTCCTCCCAGCAAGGGCAAAGCGCCAAGATTTAAGATGACGCAATTGTCTCCTCCGGAAATGATCAAGAATCCGCATCCCATATTGCCAGTCGAAGCCACCTTGCTTGGACCCGAGGCCTTGAAGGTTAAGAATCCAGACTTGCCGAATCTGGGCGATCCGCTCGCTGGCGCGCCGAACCTTTCTGGCGGACCGGGTGGGGGGGGTGGCATTGGCACCGGCGAAGGCGGCGGTATCGGCAGCGGTAACGGCGCGGGCCTTGGTCCGGGTACTGGTGGCGGCACGGGCGGCGGGGCATTTCGGGCCGGCGTAAATGGTGTTGGCCAGCCGCAATGTATTTATTGCCCGACTCCGGACTATTCCGAAGAAGCGCGCAAATCCAAATACTCCGGCAACGTGATGCTGGACGTTTTGGTCAGCGTTGACGGACACGTGAGTCAGCCTATGGTGATCAAGGGACCGGGTATGGGTCTGGAAGAAAAAGCCATGGAAGCCGTGGCCAAGTGGAAGATGCGCCCATGTGGCGGGCCTGGTGGTAAGCCCGTAGCTTGCCGCGTACAAGTCGACGTTTCTTTCCGCCTGTATTAAGCCCAGCGCCTGGATTGCGGCTTCTCCGACCGAAAGCTGCGACAAAACGCCAACCCCACGCGATATCGTACATTTCAAGAAACATCGCCTTGACCAGTGCTACCACCCGAAGCGCAATCTGCTACGATTTTCGCATGAGACACTTATCCCTAGCTTTTCTGGCGGTCCTGCTTTGTGCCGTCTCCTTCGCCACTGTTGCTCCCGCGCAATCTGAAAAAGGCGGCATCGAGCTCACCGCGCTCATTACCCCTACCGCCGCGCGCCCCGAACCGGTTCGCCAGTTTACCTTTTATATTCTTACGCGGAGCTACACCGAGATAGCGCACGATATTGACGCACAAAACGTAGCGCTCCCCCGCAGTGAGTTCATCGACACATTAAAATGCTCACCGGAACTCAAGAAGTGGCTGAAGGCTCACGACGTGATGGATCTGACCATGCCCGAAGTAGATAAGCTCATCTCCCCCGATGACATCATTACCGTGCCGGAATTTCTGAAGGCCTATCAGCTTTCCAATAGCGGCGGAGTGACCAACGGCATTCCCAAACCCAAGTACAAGGAAGTAGACAAGACCGAACATCCGGAAAAATACCAGAAGGACTATCAGGATTACCTGGACGCTTTGAAAAAGTTTATTCAAAGCCACCCAGACTCGGTCAACGGCATGGAATTGGAATTGCGCGCCGTCAACCCGCAAGACAAATGGGCCAAGATTGGCGCGGATCACCGCAAAGCGGTGCAGCGCCTGGCTCCAGAAACTGCCCAGATTAAATACCTGGTCGCCAAAGCCGATACCGATCTTGACGGGCACTTTGCAATTTCCGGTCTGCCTTCCGGCAATTACTGGATCAGTTCGCTGAATTTCGACGCCGATGCCGGAGACGCCCGCTTACGCTGGGATGTTCCCGTAACCGTCACGCCGGGCCGCACAACGCGCCTCGAACTCACCAATCTCAACGCCACCGACGCCCATACCACCACCCCCGCTCCCTAAGGAGTTTTTCGCGTCGCTATGGGCACGCCCCTTCGCTGGATTATCTTTAACGCCTTCATTCTCCTGGCCTTGTTTCTGGATTTGCGGGTTCTGCACCGCAAACCGCATAAGAGCAGCATGCGCGAAGCGGCGCTGTGGAGCGCCATCTGGATCGCTATCTCGATCCTGTTTGGAGTGGGCGTGCATTACTATCTCGGAGCTCCCGCGGCGCTGGAATATTTCACCGGCTACCTGATTGAAAAAGCCCTCAGCGTCGACAACCTGTTTCTTTTCCTGCTGATTTTTCGCGCTTTCGCGGTAGATGAACGAGTGCAACACCGCCTGCTGGAGTGGGGAGTGATTGGCGCGCTGCTGATGCGCGGAGTGATGATCGCCGCCGGTGCGGCACTGATCGAGCGGTTTTCCTGGGTGCTGTATATCTTAGGCGCGTTCCTGGTATATGCAGGGATCCACATGCTGTTCTCCAAAAAGGAAAAAATCCACCCGGAACAGAATGCGATATTTCGCTTCGCCAACAGACATCTGCGGGTCACGCGAGATTATCAGGGAGAACATTTCTTCGTTCGAAACGCAGGAAAGCTCTTTGCGACCCCTTTGTTCGTCGTGCTTCTGGTGGTTGAAGTCACGGACATCACCCTGGCCATCGACTCCATACCCGCGATTTTCGGCATTACCCGAGATCCCTTCATCGTCTACACCTCAAACGTCTTTGCGATTCTGGGACTGCGCGCACTGTATTTCCTGCTGGCAGGCGCGCTGGGCCGGTTGCGTTTTCTCACCGTCGGCCTGGCGTTCATCTTGGTTTTTATCGGCGGGAAAATGATCGTGGAGCCGAGGCTGCATGTTCCGGTGCAATGGTCTTTAGCGACCGTGGGAGCGATGCTGCTGATCTCGGTCGCTGCGTCGCTGCTAATCCCCATCAAGCTTGAAGCCACGACTACGCCTGTGTAGGTGCCGGACCTGTAGCTTGCCCTGAAGGATGAAGGGTCCGGCCTGATCTTCCGTTCGCTTCTACTCTTTCACCATCTCATCCACATAACACCACTCCCAACTCTCTCCGGGTTCGATCGAACGAATCACCGGGTGCTTAGTGGCGTGATAGTGCTTGGTCGCATGTTTATTCTTCGAATCATCGCAGCAGCCTACATGCCCGCAACTGAGGCACAGCCGCAAATGCACCCAGTCATCACCCATCTTCAAGCATTCCTCACAACCGTCAGTATTCGGTTTTACGTTGTGCGCTTTTTTGAGATGCACGCAAAGATCAGCCATAAGTATATTCCTCGCTCTTCAGACCGCGCCTTTGATCGGAATCCGCACTTGAAACCGGGTTTCCCCCGGCACGGATTTTACATTAATCTGCCCATGCATTTTCTTTACGATGCGGTGCACGAAGTCCAGTCCCAGTCCCGTTCCATCGCCCACCCCTTTGGTGGTAAAAAAAGGTTCAAAGATACGCGACTGGACTTCTGCAGGTATTCCCGGTCCGTTATCTACGATCTCCACCAAGATGTACTCGTCTTCTTTCTTGGCTCGCACCAGCAATTTACCCTTGCCCTGCATAGCGTCGGCGGCGTTGTCGATTAGATTGGTCCACACCTGATTCAGTTCGCTGCCATAGGCCATTAACTTCGGCAAATCCGGCGCATATTCGCGGGTTACCGTGATGCCGTGTTTCAATTTGTGATTCATGATCGTCAGCGTGGTTTCCAGGCTGTACTTTACGTCCACCTCCTGGGAAGGCGCCTGATCCATATACGAATATTCTTTAATCGCTTTGATCAGATCGGAAATCCGCGAAGTGCTGTGCTCGAGTTCCGCCGCGATGCGGTCCATTTCCAGGAGCGTACTGAAACGCATGAGTTCGGACGCAAGCGAAGCTCCGGAGATCTTGGCGAAAGTCTCCAGGTGTTCATCCAGCAAATTGCCTTCCGCCAATAGTGGCGACAATTTCCAGGCATCGGCGATCTTGTGCTTTTCGAGCCACGCTTGAATGGCTTCTTCGCGTTCTACCCGAGCGAATTCGTCCTGTTGTTCCACCGGCTTCAATACCTTCCGAATCTCTTCTTCCTTCTGGGCGAGCAATGCGCAATCTTCGGCGCCCAAGCGCGATTCCTGATACGACGTCCGCAAACGCTGCAGGCAATCGCGCAAAGCGCCCGCGGAACGTCGGGCGGCCGCCGAGGGATTGTTCAGCTCGTGGGCCAGCCCGGCGGAGAGTTTGCCAAGAGCCGCAAGTTTTTCCTGCTGCTGCTCGGTGCGCGTAAAATCGCGCACCCGATCGGTAAGCAGCCCGATCAGTCGCTGCGCCAGCATTGGTAATTTTTGAATGAGCTGGGGAAACTTACTGGTGTGAAAAACTAGGCCCAGCAGGGGCGTCAACGCGCGTGCGGTCATCCCGTAATGGGTCATCCGCGAAAAAGGCAAAATTCCGGTTACATCTCCGGCGCGCGACGAAAACACCACGCTATCCTGGCCGCCGGACTCTCGCCGGCCGCGCATCTCCCCTTCCAGAATCACGAGCATGTGTATCGCCGGCTCGCCCTCGCGGATCACAATTTCTCCGCCGTTCAGCCTGAGGAGTTCCGCGTTGGCAATGAACCACTCGAGATCTTCCGTGGACAGCTCTGCGAACGGCTTCACTCGCCGCAGCTTTTCGATGATCGGTTCGTTATCCTGCGCTAATGAACTGATCGGCGTTTCGAATAGACTCACTCGGACCCCGCGCCTAAACTTTTGCCAAATATTGGTGGATGAACTGTACTACTACCGCGCCTTCGCCCACGCCAGAAGCAACGCGCTTGACGGAACCATGACGCACGTCGCCCACCGCGAAAATTCCCGGCACGCTGGTTTCCAGCAATCCGGGCTCGCGTTCCAATGTCCAGGATTTTGGCTTTTTGCCTTCTACCAGGACGTCGGGCCCGGAGAGCACAAACCCCAGCTTGTCGCGCATGACCATGCCTTCAAGCCATTCCGTGCGGGGCTGCGCGCCGATAAAAATGAACAAGCTGGCAGCCGGCAACTGTTCGGTTATTTGTGTGTCTGCATGCAACACCGATATGCATTCGAGCCGCGATTCCCCGAATACTCCCGTGACACTGGTCTGCTTCCATACTTCGATGTTCGAAGTTTTTTCAATCTGTTCGATCAAATAGTAGGACATCGTGGCCAGCAGCGACGCCCCGCGAATCAACATCACAACTTTGGCCGCAAACTTTGAGAAATGCATCGCCGCCTGGCCCGCGGAGTTCGCGCCGCCCACGATATACACCGTTTCGCCTTTACAGGACAAGGCTTCCGATGTTCCGCCGCCGTAATAAACGCCCGCGCCTTGCAGCCGATCGATTCCCGGAATATCCAGCGAACGCCATTGCACACCCATCGCCAGCAGCAAAGCGTTACAAGAAATTTCTGAGCCATCCGCCAGTTTCAGATAGCGATACGGTCCTTCAATTCGCACCCCGGTTACTTCTTGCGGAGAAAGTATTTCTACTCCGAAGCGGGTTGCTTGCTGCACGGCGCGCCGCGCCAGGTCGCTGCCCGTCAAGCCCAAGGGGAAACCCAAATAATTTTCGATGCGCGAGCTGAGTCCCGCCTGGCCGCCCGGTGCCTCACGCTCGATCATCACTGTGCGCAGCCCTTCGCTGGCGCCGTACACGGCTGCGGCCAGACCTGCCGGACCACCACCCACAATTGCCAGATCATAGAAATTTGCTTGCGCGTGCGTTTTCAGCCCTATTTTGTCTGCTACCGCGGGTAGCAGCGGTTCTGCGAGCCGCGCGCCATCGGGGAACAGAATCACCGGCAAGTGGTGGGTCTCGTCTCCCAGAGATTCGACCAACCCTTTCACTTCCGGATCGGTCTGTGCCAGTTCGATATCGATCCACTGGTATGGCACTTGGTTCCGCGCCAGAAAATTACGCAACTCGTACGATCGGTTCGAATAGCGGGTGCCCAACACGCGAATGCCTTCGTACGGTGGCCGGAACGTGGAATTCCAGTCGTTCAGCAAATCATCCAGCTGCGGAAAGAGTTTTTCTTCTGGAGGATCCCACGGCTTCATCAGGTAGTAATGAACCTTGGCTTCGTTGATTGCTTCGATGGCCGCGCTGGTGTCGGCATAGGCAGTAAGCAACGCGCGCTTCGCCAACGGATGCATGATCATCGCTTCGGAGAGTAATCCAACGCCATCCATCAGCGGCATGCGCTGGTCCACCAGCAGCAGCGCAACCGGATTGTTGCGCGCTTTGAGTTCCTTCAGCGTATCGAGTGCCGCCGCCGGCGAATTCGCGCGCATTACCCGATAATGCTCGGAATAGTGGCTGCGCAGATCCCGCTCAATCGCCCGTAGAACCTCCGGATCGTCATCTACCGTTAATAAAACTGGCTTCGGCATATTCCTCAGATGATGTTAAGGCTGCTTAAGTTACCCTTTAAGTTTGCGACCAGCCATAATCCTTTTCGTTCATTCTTTCGCGCCAGGCCATGGGTTACAATCCCCAGCACCATGCCCGCCATCGCACCAGACCTGATCGACGAGCTGTGCTCCGATGACGAGCTTGCCCGTATCATCGCCGCCGAAGAAATTTATCACGTTGGCAGCGCATCGGCGTTGCGCGTAGTCAACGCCTGGCGCCGCCACCATCGAGAACTCTCTACATTGTTGCCCGATCCGGAACGCTCGGTGACCGTCGGACTGGCCGTGCAGCCGGACACTTTCGCGAAAATTCACCAAGCTTGCGGCGCGCCATGCCTTGCCGAAGTCCCTCCTGATCAAGACGCACGGGAATTCGAAATGACTTTCGACAATGGCGTCTTACTGGACATTCTCACCACCTCTGACCCCTCCGGTTCCGGGGCCATCGCCCGCTACCTGAATAAATTCGGCGAAGGCATCCAACAGGTGGAATTTCTCTGCAAAGATGTCGATCTAACCACCGAACTCCTGAAGAATCGCTTCGCTCTAGTTCCAATCTATCCAGCGACTCGCTCCGGGGCCAACAACACCCGCATAAATTTTTTCCTGATTAACGCCGACGGTGAAACCGGCCCGGAGAAAATCCTGATCGAACTGTTCGAATCGCCCGCGCAGGCAACTTTCGCTCACTAATTCGAATCGGCTCTGTAATTCGGCTAGTTCCTCAGGGGCTTCCCGGTTTTGAGAGTAAACGCAATCCGCTCCTGCGTTTTCTTTTCTCCCAGCAGCGACACAAATGCTTCCCGCTCCAAATCCAAAACATACTGCTCGCTGACCATCTGCGGCGCGCTCAAGGTGCCACCCGCCAAAATATTTGCCAACTTCTTCCCCACCACTCCATCGTGTTCCGAGGCATACCCGCCGCGCTGCAGCATATGAATCGCCAGCTTGCCCATCGTCAGAAACGATTCGCCCAGCACTTTTATCTGCGTAGTCTGCGCCCCCTCCTGCCACGAAGCCGCCAAGGGTTTCCAACCACCGTGCACCAACGCCAGCGCCTCCTCTTTGGCATCCCCAATCAACCGTGAGCCATTCATCGATACGCCGTCTTCCCGTCGCAAAAATCCCAAATCGCGATTCTCTTCTGCGCTGGTTCCTACTTTCGCCATCGCAATCGTTTCGAAAATCGGTCGCAGCGCGTGAATCAAATCCAAATCCTCGCCGCCGCCCGCGTGTTCGTTCGCGCGAATCAACATTTCTTTCGTTCCGCCGCCGCCCGGAATCAACCCAACTCCCGCCTCCACCAATCCCATATACGATTCAGCCGCCGCCTGAATCCGCGCACCATGCAAAGATATTTCGCATCCGCCGCCCAGCGCCATCCCCTGCGGCGCCACCACCACCGGCTTCCGCGCATATTTAATCGCCAGATTCACGTTCTGAAATTGCTTTACCGCAATGTGCAACTCGTCCCACTCCTGCTCCTGCGCGCCCACCAGCACCAGCATCAAATTTGCGCCAACCGAAAAATTCACCGCCTGATTCGCAATCACCATCGCTTCAAAATCCGTTTCCAGCCGCTTCAATCCTTTGTGAATCATGCTGATCAAATCCGCGCCAATCGCATTCATCTTGGCGTGAAACTCGCAGCACAACACGCCGTCGCCCAGATCGATCAAGCTGGCGCCGGAATTTCTTTCCACCTCGCGCCCCGCATCCTTAAGCGACTTCAAAATAATCACGCCGCTCGGATCCGACACCGTCCGCGGCTTCCCGCTGATATCGAAAACGGTCGTTATTCCTTTTGCCGTTTCGTAAAATCCCTTGCGCGAACCCGCCACTCGCTCAATCAACAACGGCACCGCGCGCCCTTCTTTCTCCACCTGCGCTGCAAATTCTTTCACGCCAATCGCATCCATCATTTCGAAGGGACCCATCTCCCAGCCAAATCCCCAGCGCATCGCGCGATCCACTTCGGCCGCGCTGTCCGCAATTTCCGGCACCCGCCGCGCCGCGTACAAACATGTCTCAGAGAGCGCCTGCCACAAAAATTGCTGAGCCTTGTCGCCCTTTTGTCCCTGCAAAATCGGTCCCACCAGCGCGCGCAACCGCTCCTTGGTATCCTCAATTCCTTTTCCAGCCTCCAGCGACGCAAACTTCGCTTTCTCCTTCGGCCGGTACTCCATCGTCTTCACATCCAGCGTCAAAATCTCGCGCTTGCCCTCTTTCGTCTTCTTGTAAAATCCCTGCCCAGTCTTATCGCCCAGCCAACCCCGCTTGGTCATCTCTTCCAAAAGCGCTGGTACCTTGTACCGTTCCCGAGACTCATCGTTCGGCGCCGTTTCATAGATATTCTTAATCACATGCGTCAGCACATCCAGTCCCACCAAATCCGCGGTGCGAAATGTCGCCGACTTCGGCCAGCCCACCGCCGGGCCCGTACATGCGTCCACCTCTTCCACCGTCATATCCAACTCGCCCATTAAGCGCAGCGCATTCAGCATCGAAAATGTTCCGATGCGATTCGCGATAAAATTCGGCGTGTCCTTCGCCTCAACAACGCCCTTTCCCAGCCGCTTATCGCAAAAATCCCGCAAAGTCTCCAGCACATCGCTCGACGTCTTCGGCCCGGGAATCACTTCCACCAATTTCAAATAGCGTGGCGGATTAAAGAAATGCGTCCCGCACCAGTTCTCCTGAAACTCGTCGCTCATCCCTTCGGCGATCAAATGCACCGGCAACCCGGAAGTGTTGGTGGTAACGATCGCCCCCGGCTTGCGGTACTGCGCCACCCGTTCCAGCAATTTCCGCTTGATCTCCAGATTCTCCGCCACCACCTCGATGATCCAGTCCGCCTCCGCCACCCGTCCCAAATCATCCTCAAAATTTCCGATCGAAACCTTCTCGCCCAACGCCGCGTTAAAAAACGCCGCCGGCTTGGATTTCTTCGCAGCCTCCAGCCCCGCCCGCACAATCTTGTTGCGCTCCGGCGATCCCGGCGCGGACCCCGCCGGCGCGATATCCAGCAAAATGCAAGGCAAACCTGCATTCGCAAAGTGTGCCGCGATCCGCGCGCCCATCGTTCCAGCACCCAGCACCACCGCTTTTTCAATGCGACGTTTCATGGCCCGCCTTTTTGTTCTGGATTTGTTGTTCTGGATTTGTACCGCAGGACAGGTTACAAAACCGGCATGCCCCGGTCAAACCGATGACTCAAACCACCTGACTTCCCTGCCACATTCCCTTTACACTAAATCTTTCATGGCTGACCCCACTTCCCACCCCGGCTGGTTAAGCACCGCTGCGAATAAACTCCGCACCCTCGCAAACGGCGGAGAAGATCCCGCGACTGTCAGGCCGCGCGTCGGTCTCGCTCTCTCTGGCGGATTTGCCCGCGGCATCGCGCACATCGGTGTAATCCGCACGCTCCTCGCTGCTGGCATCCCCATCGATGTCATCTCTGGCACCAGCGTCGGCGCGCTAATCGGCATTGTCTATGCTGCCGGAACCCCTCTCGAAGAAATGGAACGCATCGGCCTCACCACCACTTTCGCCGACTTCGGCCGCTGGACTCCTTCATGGATCGGTCTCGCCACCAACCAGCGCCTCGAAAAATATCTTCAGCGGTTCACCAGCGTCACCACTTTTGAAGAATTAAAGGTTCCACTCTCCATCGCCACCACCGATCTCAACGCCGGTATCACCGTCTATTACGACAGCGGCCCGATCGCTCCGGTCTTACGCGCCTCCTGTTCCTACCCCGGCCTGTTCGTCCCAATTCATTTCGACAATCGCACCCTAGTCGACGGCTTCCTCACCGCCCCAGTTCCCGTCGAGGGCTGCTTTCTGCAAGGCGCAGACGTGGTCATCGCCGTCCATCTCGATCCCGGCAATCGCGAACAACCGCGCACTTTCACCGATGTGCTCAGCCGCAGCTTCAACATCATCCAGCGTTACGCCGACGTAGCCTGGCGCCAGCAAGCCGACGTAATCATCGAACCCGATGTACAACAGTTCGTCTGGGACGACTTCTCCAAGACTCCACAAATGGTAGCCGCCGGCGAAGCGGCAACTCTCGCGGCTCTTCCCCAAATCCGCTCTGCCCTCGCGCATCACCCAGAAAAACCCCGTAGCCATGTCCTTCCCGAACCGCTCGCCACCACCATCAACGCACACCACGACCGCTCCACCGACAACTTGAAAAAGAAATAGATCTGGGTTTTCAGATTTTCGGAATACGCATTTGCATACATAACTATCTACGCGCAACTTACACTGGTCGATCGCTTACCACGATCCAGCGCCAGAGGCGCGGCATAATTTAGCCCAGCCCGTGAGGGCTGGGAAATCCAGACAAACGAGAAAAGAGCGCCGGAGGCGCGGCACAATCCTCCTACGTCGTCTCCCGCGTAACCTCCACCACCACCGGCCCACCTTCGCCCTTACCCCGTTGCGTCAACCACGCCCCCAACCCCTCCGCAAATCGCTCCGGCGTCAACCGGAAACTAGCCTCCACCTTTCCATCGCCAGTAGGCAACGTGTCATCAAAATCCGCGCTATTAGTAAAATTCCGCATGCAAAAAAAATCAAGCCACTCCAACGGACAATCCCGCCGTTCGCCGCGAATCAACACCGCAACACGAAACTTCTGCGCATACATGTCGTTACTTCGTTACCTCATTACTTCGAATTTCATCGATCCGCACCGCCACCTGCGTCCCAATCCGGATAAACCCAAAATAAGCAAACTTGACTCCCCGCTCTTCCACAAACTCCAGCCAAGCCTTGTACTCATGCCACAGCCAATCCGGATAATTATAATATTCGTCAAACACAATCACGGTTCCCGCGCGGAACCGGTCCCCCAGATTCTCCAGAATTTCCTTGGTGGAACTGTACAAATCGCAATCCACGTGCAAAAACGCCACGGTCCCCGCGGGATGTTCCGCACAAAATTTCGGCAACGTCTCCGAATAAAATCCCTTCACCAAGGAAACATTTTTCCGCACCGCCGGCAATTTCCCGCCCACATCAAACGCTCCGCGTTTCGATTCAATCGTCCACTGCTCCGGCAATCCCTCAAATGAATCGAATCCCCAAAAGGTGCGCTCGGGAGCAATCTTCGCCAGCAGGTTGAGCGAATCGCCCTTATACACCCCAAACTCCGCATTCAATCCGCCAGCCACCCGCTTCGATTCTTCCAGGCAAGCCGCAAACAAATCCCGCCGTGATTTAAATATCGCTGCATTCCGCAAATGCTCGGACTCAAAGTCCGAGGAAGTAATCGCCGCCCGCACCGCAGGCACCAGATCGCTCCCCTGCAGCACGATCTCTAAACTCTTCTCGATATACCGCCGCGCCAGCTTGCGAAAAAACGCATTTACCCCGGCGGTCATTTCCCGCACCCAAATCACTTGGTATTCACCTGTTCGGTTAGATTTACGCGCAACTCGTTGCCGTCGCGCCTACCCACGCAAGAAGAACTTTCGGTGAGAGTGTATCAAACATGAAGTACCGAGTGGCGATCCGCAGGCTACGGCATCTCGTGCCGCGGTCCGCCTCGGCAATATGGCCTCCTGAAGGGGTCACCGTCACGCTTCCCGCCGAAGATCTTTGTCCTCTGTGGGTACCCCGGACCAAACCCTTTTGCCCTTAAATGTAATCTCACTCTTAGGCGTTGCTTTGCCTGTCGGTAAAGGATCGCAGTGGATTTCCATCAAACGGCGCCTGAACCAGCCTCAAGATACGAACCATCGTGGAGTTTGCATAAATGAAGCGTACCGCCACCTCGCGTGAACTCGCCCACCTCGTGGGCTTGCTCACCGCCATAGTAGTCGTCGCCACCTTGTATTTCGCTCGCGTGGTCTTCGTCCCCCTGGCTCTCGCTTTCCTATTCTCTTTGTTGCTGGCCCCGTTAGTATCGGCTCTGGAATGGGTTCGCCTTCCGCGGGTCATCGCAGTACTCCTGGTGCTGGCGGCTGTTTTCGGTGCGCTCGGCGGCGTCGGCTGGAAAACTTCTCAGGAATTCATCGATGTCACCAGCCAGCTGCCCACCTACAAGAAGACGATTCAAGACAAAATTCACTTCATTAGAAAGACCAGCACCCCACAGCTGGACAAAGCCTCCGACTCCGTAAAAGAGTTGGAGAACGAAATCTCCGATCCCACACCGAATTCAAGCTCCGCGGGAATAAAGAAAGCTTTCTCCGCCCCCGTCAAGCCGTTGCCCGTGGAAATCGTCGCGCCGCCGAATCCGATATCCTCGGTGCAAAATGTTTTTGGACCACTGGCGACTGTCTTCTTGGTCACCATCTTCACCATCTTCATGCTGATCGGCCGCGAGGATCTGCGCGACCGCTTCATCCGCCTGGCAGGCGGTAAACGTTTCAGCAGCATGACCCAGGCCACCCAGGCCCTCGATGAAGCTACCCGCCGCATCCATCGCTATCTCTTTCTGCAACTCATCGTGAATGCCAGCTACGGCCTGCTGATCGGCACCGCATTGTATTTCATCGGCATTCCTAACGCGTCACTCTGGGGCCTCTTCGCCGCTATCTTGCGCTTTCTTCCCTATATCGGCCCTCCGTTGGCCGCCGTGATGCCCGTGCTGCTCTCCTTGGCGGTCTTTGCTGGGTGGCAACACGCGCTGGCCACCATCGCGCTTTTCGTCGTCTTAGAGCTGCTGGTGTCGAATTTCGTTGAGCCCCTCTTGTACGGTGCTCACGTTGGACTCTCCGCCCTCGCTATACTCGTCGCGGCCGTCTTTTGGACTCTAATCTGGGGTTTCCCGGGACTGGTTCTAAGTACTCCGCTCACCGTCTGTTTAGTCGTGATGGGTCGTTACTCTCCCAGTTTGAGCTATCTGAATATCCTGCTCGGTGATGAACCGGTTCTCGAGCCCCACGCGCAATACTACCAACGCCTTCTGGCTCTCGATCAAAATGATGCCCGGGTGATCGCCGAGGAGTTCGCCAAAGGCAAAAATCTCGAAGAGCTATACAGCACCGTAGTAATTCCGGCCCTCTCCCTCGCCGAACAGGATCGTCACCGCGACCAACTCGATAAACACACCGAAGATTACATCTATCAAAGCACCCGCGAAATTGTCGAAGAACTGGAGGCCTTTGTTCCCACGGCCGAAGCCGACCCGGACTCCCCTTCCCGTGAATCCGGCGAAGCCTCCGCCGCGTTAAACCATCGGCTGCACGTATTCTGCCTCCCTGCTAGCGATGATGCTGACGAAATCGTGGCCCTTCTGTTGTGCCAACTCCTCGTCAAGCGTGGCTTCACCGCGCAGAGTGTTCCAGTGGGTGCGCACGATCACCTGTTGCGCCTGGTCACGGACGCGAATCCAGATGTGGTAGTTATCTCCGCCCTGCCGCCCTTCGCGATTGATCACGCCCGCACTCTATATTCCGCCCTGCGCACCCGCCTGCCGGACATCGAAATCATTGTCTGCCTCTGGCACTCGGAAACTGATCCGGCCAAGACCGTTGCGCGCCTGAGACTTTCGCCAGGGCACTCCTTTTTCTCCACCCTCCCGCAAATCCTCGAGCACCTCCAAACGAAAGTCCACGGCCCCGCTCCGCCAACAGCCGACCCCGAAACCGAAACGGAACGCGCTACCGAACCGAGTACCATCTAGTACTATTGACAACCAGTACCTTTCCGCGATATCCTACGCACTGGTAATTCTGCGCCCACCCAGTTCGTCGTAGCACAGACTTCAGTCTGTGTTCAGCGCTGCCCACACCTTTCATCAGTCGTAAACAGCCGAAAAAGCCTCAAACGTTTTCAATAACTTACACACGTTTTGCCACTTGAGTTTTGCGATATCTCTATTCTTTTCTTTACGTTCTGAACGTTATACAAAAAACACCAGGGGTGGGGGTATCCGCCAGCAATATGTTAACCAGCCAACCCTCGCCTTCCATTAAAATCAACACCTCGCGCCAGCGTGCGCGCGTAAACCCATGAACTCCATCCACACCTTGGACACCCTCTGGACCGGCCGCCCTCACTCCGTAGCCGCCGCCCTGCTCCAATCCTCGGGCCATCGCGCCCTGATCGACCCCGGTCCAGCCTCTACCCTCGATAACCTCCGTCAGGCCCTGCAGCAGCAGGGTCTCGCTGTCGCCGACTTGGACGCCATCCTGCTCACCCACATCCACCTGGACCACGCTGGCGCCACCGGATCCCTGGTCCGCGACCACCCCGGTCAACCTCGTGGAGATCCGCCAGGCCGGCCAGACGCTGGTCGACACCCTCTTCGCCCTCAACCCCGGGCGAGGTCGCCGTCGAGCCCGATCTGCCCAGATCGACCTATTACGTGATGACCCTCGAGAAGCGCGACCCCGTCAGCTTCATGGCCCTGATGGGAGCCGAACGGCTCGCTCGCCAGCTACCGGAGCGAGACCCAGATGGACGTCATGCGCAAGGCCTACGGCGAAGGGATGGCCCGGCTCCGAGAGCAGGCCGGCTACCATCCCGAGGATTACCCATCCGAAGAGAGGGACCCGCGACGAAGAACGCGCAGGTTGAGCATCGCCGAGATCATCCGACCCTCGATCGCCTCCCCGACCATCGATCGGGAGAGGGATCGAGGCGGGTTGTCGCCCTGCGGAAGACGTAGAGGTGACGATGCTCGTCGGACGGCAGCTTCTCGCGCGAGGGAGGGTGGGGACGCCCAGCCGCTCGGGAGGGGCGAACGGGTTCAGGCAGAGCGTCAAGGTATCGCCGCTCGAGCTCGTAGAGGCCGACGATCCAGCCGGCGTCGAGCTTGAAGTCGACCCGGCCATCGGGCGAGGGGCTTCGAGGTAGAATGTCCCCCGGGCGTCGATGTCGTCGACCATCCCATGGAAGACGACCGCCTTGCCGTCGAACTCGACCCGGCAGCCCTCGGCCGCCTTTCCTTCCAGCCTTCCGATTCGCCCAGCCTGGACGAGCGAGGCGACCCAGGCCCCCTGGAACTGGTCGCGGACGGCCCGGACCTCGTCCGAGTCGATGGCCATCGACCGGCCCCAGGCGAGCAAGACCACCACGCCCGCCGCCAGGATCGAGACCGCCGCGATCCGATGATTCCGCACGCTCATGGCCCGGCCTCCCTGCCCTGCCCTGCCATCTTCCTCCATCAAGCCGCGGCCGCATCCTAGCCGACGTCCCGGAAAGGGTCGAGCCGGATCGAACCCTTCGTTAGAGGCTCCGGCTGAGGAAGATCAGGAAGATCCAGGCGATGGGCCAGGTCGAGAGCAACCCCACGGCCGCGGGGTGGGTCCAGGATTCGGCCGCGGCTCCCGGCCTGGTTCGCCGAGGCACCACGAGCCAGAGCCCCAGGGCCGCCACGACCTGGAGCAGGCCCGCCAGCGCCCAGGGGGTGTCGATCGAGAGCGCCGGGACGACGAACATCGTCAAGCCGATCCAGTAGCCGCCGATCACCATCCAGGCCAGCTCGGCCCTGGTGTACGATGGGGGAGCTCCGGGCGAGTGGCTCGCCGGCCCTCGCCCGACCGGCGGCTCGATCGGCTCGCGTCGACGAGATCAATCGGCCCGGCCGGGCCGGCGCTTCGGCCGGAGGTTGCTCGACGTCGAGGCCCGCCTCGGCGATCGAGCAGGAGGACGATCGGCCCGCTCATCGCCAGGCCGAGCCAGCAGATACTCGAAGAGCGAGGGCGACGGCCGGGATGCCCGCCAGCGGCTTGGACCTCGGCCAGAACGACCGGGCCAGGAGCGCGGCCATCCCGTAGCCGACCACCAGGCCGACGAGGTCGTGAAGCCGGAGGCCCCTTCGGGCGTCTCGCTTCGGGCGTCGACATCATCGTCGAAGGGCCTCCGGTCCGTCTTCAACCCATCACGACCAGGCCCACCGCCGCACTGGATGCGGCCACGCCACCGTCAGGAACAAGCCGAGCCGGTCCGTCCAGGTGGACGGCACGGGGACCTTCGGCCGGGAGGGGTCGACCAGGAGATACCGGGCCGCGAGCACCGGCACGCCCACCATCACCGACAGGCAGAGCCCGATGCTCAGGCAGCCGACGTAGGCGGGGTCGAGCTGGCCCGAGACGGCCTCGCCGGCCGGCTCGCCCGGTCCTGACGATCGCCGCGAGGAGCCAGGGGACCTCCGGACATCGCCCAGAGCCGGTCGCCGAGCCTGGGGTATCCCGACGGCCTGGTGAAGAATCGCCGGACGAGGAACACGAACGGCCCCGCCGAGGTCAACGAGAGCCAGGCGAACAGGCACCACGCCCAGGCCCAGTCGCCCGGGCCGTCGAATTCGGGGACCGCCGAGCGGATGTGGACCGATGCGACCGCCGCGCCCGTCACCAGCGCCACGCCGTCGAGCACGGTGAATCCGCCACCCGCATCGGCCCGGTCCGCCATCTCTCTCCGACCCTCGAATCGTTCGAACGACTGTCAACTCCGACATTGTCCCAGGATTCTCGACGCCGCAAACCCCTCCGCCTGGCCGAGTCGCACGCCTATTCACGCGCGGAGCGACATAGCTTCGGATTGTCAAAGAGAACGTGTATCCTATAATGAGCGATCCGAGGTGCCGATTACCTCCCGCTATTCGTCTTGTACGCTTCCAAGCCGGGTGACTCCGCGGTCCGATGACCGCGCCTCCTCGTTGCCTTGGGAAAGGACGCGAGTCGAGCATGCCCCTCCCCAAAGTCGTGATCGTCGGCCGGCCCAACGTCGGCAAGTCCTCGCTGTTCAACTGGCTGGCCGGTCGCCGGATCGCGATCGTCGACGACATGGCCGGCGTGACCCGCGACCGCGTCGAGCACGCTCGCCCAGACTCGGCGACGACGACGATCCCCGGTTCTTCGAGCTGTTCGATACCGGCGGGATCGGCATGGTCGACCGCGACGACCTCACCGAGGACGTCGACCGCCAGATCGAGACGGCGATGAACGAGGCCGACCTGATCCTCTTCGTGGTCGACATCCGCGACGGCTGATGCCGCTCGACGAGGAGGTCGCCCAGCGGCTCCGCTACCTCCAGAAGACGCCCGTCATCCTCGTGATGAACAAGGCCGACACCCCGAGATGGACTCCCGAGGCGGCGAATTCTACAAGCTCGGCCGGGGCAAGCCGGTCGCCGTCTCGACCCATCAGAACCGCAACCAGAACCAGCTCCTCAAGCTGATCGACGAGCGGCTGCCCGACGTCCGACACCGCCAAGCCGGCCGACGCGGTGATGAAGATCGCCGTGGTCGGCCGGCCGAACACCGGCAAGTCCACTTTCATCAACACCCTGGCCCACGCCGAGCGGATGATCGTCTCCGAGCGGCCGGGCACCACCCGAGACTCGGTCGACGTCCGGTTCGAGCTCGACGGCCTGCCGTTCCTGGCGATCGACACCGCCGGCGTCAAGCGGAACGCCAAGATCCGCGACAACCTCGACTTCTACTCGGTCCACCGCGCCGAGCGCTCGATCCGCCGGGCCGACGTCGTCCTGCTCTTCCTCGACCCGACCCAGGGGATCACCCGGCTCGACAAGCAACTGGCCGACTACATCGCCAAGCAATACAAGCCCTGCATCTTCACGGTCAACAAATGGGACCTGATGCTGAACGACGCCGACGAGCCGACAGCCCGGGCATGGGCCGGTTCGCCACCATGGTCCAGCACGCCTTCCGGTCGATGGCTACATGCCCCTGGCGTTCATCACGGCCAAGACCGGCAGGAACGTCAAGGCGCTGCTGAACCTCTCGCAGTCGATGTTCAAGCAGTCCAGCCAGCGGGTGGGCACCGGCACGCTCAACCGGGTCGTCCGCGAGGCCGTCGAGGCCCATCCGCCGGCCGCCGCGAAACAGCCGGAACCCGCGGATCTACTACGCCACCCAGGTCGGCACCGCGCCGCCGACGATCGTCCTGTTCGTCAACTACCCCTCGCTCTTCGACGCGACCTTACCAGCGTTATCTGCTCAACGTCTTCCGCGAGAAGCTGCCGTTCAAGGACGTCCCGATCAAGCTCTACCTCCGAGCCCGGTCGCAGAGCGACCCGAACGCCCCGGCCGGGAGCGATTCGGACGATGTCTTCGCCGACGCCGGCTCGAGGTCGGAGGGCCGGCTCGGACCCGGATCGGCCGGACGCTGCTCGACCGCGAGGTCAACGACCTGCTCGCCGAGCTGGAGGGTTGATCGAGCGGGCATTCACCGCTCGACCGTGGACTCGACCCCGACCCGGATCTATGATCCGGGTCGCGTCGTTTCGAAAGATCGCAAATCGCCCGGGAGCCCGTATCGATGTGGCCGATCAATCGTCGCCAGCTCCTCGCCTCGGCCGCCCTCGCGGCCCTCGCCGGCCCCTCGGCCCTCCTCCGGACCGCCTCGGCGGGCGGCCCGATCGGTCGGACCCGGCCCAGCCATCTCAAGCTCAGCCTCGCCGCCTATTCGTTCCGAGATTCGCTCGCACCCAGGACCGGCAAGCCGACGATGGACCTGTTCCAGTTCGTCGAGCTCGCCGCCGACCTGGCGCTCGACGGCGTCGAGCTGACGTCCTATTACTTCCCGCCCGACGTCGACGCCGACTACCTCCACCGGCTCAAGCAGAGGGCCTTCACCCTCGGCCTGGACGTCTCGGGGACCTCGGTCGGCAACAACTTCTGCGTCGCCCCCGGCCCCGAGCGTGACAAGCAACTCGCGCTGGTCCGGACCTGGGTCGACCGGGCGGCCGAACTCGACGCGCCCGTCATCCGGATCTTCGCCGGGACCGTCCCCAGGGGGGAGACCGAGGAGGTCGCCGTCGCCCGAGCGATCGAGGGGATCAAGGAATCCTTGCCCTACGCCGCCGAGAAAGGAGTGACCCTCGCCCTCGAGAACCACGGCGGGATCACCGCGACCCCTGGCCAGCTCCTCAAGCTCGTCCAGGCCATCGATCGCCCGAATTTCGGCATCAACCTCGACACCGGCAACTTCCACGGCGAAGACCCCTACGCCGACCTGGCCCAGCTCGCCCCCTACGCGGTGAACGTGCAAGTCAAGACCGAGGTCAGCGCCAAGGGCAAGGCCAAGGAAGAGGCCGACCTCTCGAGGGTGGTCGGCCTGCTCCGCGACGCCAGGTATTCGGGCTATGTCGTCCTCGAATACGAGGCCCAGGAAGACCCGACGGTCGCCGTCCCGAAACATATCAAGAAGCTTCGGTCACTGATCGGCTGAGCCAGGGCGGGCGGGCCTTCGAAGGCTCCGCCCGCACTCGCCACTTCAGGAATCATCAGCGAGACGAGTTTCGCGACCCGTCCAGGTCCGGCAGCGGTTGCCGGACCGGCTTCCACCCGGACATCTTCGGCTTCGCCGGAGAGGTCTCGTTATCGGCTCGTTTCGGGGCCGGAGCCGGGACCGGCGGCTCGGAGTCTTCGAGGGCTCTCGCGTCCGGCCCTGGGTCGACGGCGAGCTCTGTCTGCTGGGCCGTGCCGGGTCGAACACGAGCGTCACCGGAATCCGCGAGGGAGAATTCAGGCGGATTCGCAGTCCTGGGCCGCCTCGGAGCCGGCCGCTCGAGCGACCCCGAACGCCAGGAGTCGGACGGCGGAGTGGAGACCCCCACCATGCTCGGCGGTGGCAGGGTGACCGCGTCGGGGTTGGATGACTCGTCGGGAGATTGCGTCCTGAGCCTGGTGCCGGTCGAATCCTTGGGCCGGGTCCTGTTCCCCGCGAGCATGACGTCGCCGCCGTTGGTCGGGGGTTTGTAGAGCGTCGTCAACAGGTTACGGTCGAGGAGCTTGTGGATCGCCTCGGGGACGGCGTAGAGTCCGACGTGTTCGTTGGGGTCGGCGAAATCGCAGACGCCCGCGACATAACCGTCGGTCGTGTAGAGGCCACCGCCGGAGCGACCTTCCTTGGGCTGATAGGCGCACTTGATGGTGGCGAAGCCTTGCTTGGTCGAGGTGTTGCTCATCCCGACTCGGGGTTCGAGGATCGTCGTGTCCCAGGCGGTGGCGTCCTGGCCGTGCGAGCAACCCACGGTGTACATCTTCATGCCCCGCTTGGGTTTCCACCAGGGTGGGACCACTCTCGAGGCGGCCAGCTTGCGGCCGGGCCTGATCCGGATCAGGC
>CAWBIB010000008.1:0-44610 GCA_963788785.1 uncultured Acidobacteriota bacterium | reverse complement strand
ACAAGGGGTTCTTCGATCCGCTTGCGGCGCACCGCGACGAACTCACCGGCCTGCACGTAAATACGCACGTTCCGCAGGTGATCGCTGCCGCCCGGTTGTACGAACTCACCGGGGACAAGCGCTATTGGAACATTGCCGACTACTTCTGGAACGAAGTTACGAGCGAACGTTCATTCTGCACAGGAGGCACCAGCAATTTCGAACTTTGGAGATCCGACCCCGGGGTGCTGTCTACACAGCTCAGTTCAGAGACGTCCGAAGATTGCTGCGTGTACAACACGCTGAAGCTGACGCGGCACCTGTTTGCCTGGTCGCCGCAAGCGCAGTACATGGACTATTACGAACGGGTGCTGTTCAACCACCGCCTGGGCACGATCGATCCTGAAACCGGAACAACCGTCTACTACCTGCCTCTCGGAAACGGTTACTCCAAAATCTACGCCAAGCCGTTCGACTCCTTCTGGTGCTGCAACGGCACGGGCGCGGAGGAATTCGCCAAGCTAACGGACACGATCTATTTCCATGACAGCAGCTCGATCTTCGTAAACCTCTACATCTCCTCCGAGGTGAAATGGGCAGAGAAAGGCATTCGCATACTCCAACAAACATCTTTCCCGGAAGAGCAAGGAACTACCCTGCTTGTGTCGGCGGAGCAGCCGGTTGATATCGATCTGAAGCTTCGCGTTCCGTATTGGGCGAAAAGCGGCAGCGTCAAGGTGAACGGGCGTGCAATACCGGCTTTCGCAGATCCCGGCAGCTACCTTGTCCTGCGCGGACCCTGGAAAAACGGCGACCGCATTGAACTGAATCTTCCCATGCATTTGCACGCGGCGCCTATGCCCGACAAGCAAAGTCTTCAAGCGGCGATGTACGGCCCGCTGGTGTTGGCCGCACGCTTTGAAGAAGAACCGCGCCCAAACTGGTACCGTCACTTCAGCTCGGCAGAGAAACAAGAGCCCTCTCCCACGTTGCAATTCAATGGCAAGCTCGATGATCCGGCGAGCTGGCTCGAACCGGCGGGCCGAAAGCTCGCATTCCGCGGGGCTTCACAGAATCAAGCTGTAGTCTTTGTGCCTTTATCGAGCATCGTGCATGAGCGTTATTCCGTGTACCACGATATTCATCAAAGCAATTCTTAATGTAGCGAGACTTCCCACTCATTAAGTCTTTGGGCCGCATTATTGGAGAAGATATGAAAGCACCTCAATCGCGATTGTTAATTTTGATTTTTATGGTTCTCGCCGTCGGCCGCCTGTCCGCGCAAAACACCGCCGAACCTGCATATTTGAACCAGAGCTTGTCGCCACAGCAGCGTGCGGCAGACCTTGTAGGTCGCATGACGGTGGAGGAAAAGGTGACCCAGCTGATAAACCAGTCTCGGGCGGTGCCGCGTTTGAATGTGCCTGACTACGATTGGTGGAGCGAGTCGCTGCATGGCGTGGCCCGAAACGGAACCACTGAGTTTCCCGAGCCTGTCGGCCTGGCCGCGACCTTTGATACCGATGCGATCCACCGAATGGCCATCGTGATCGGCACCGAAGGGCGCGCCAAGTCACGTTCGAGGCATGCGCGATGGGCATAGCGACATCTTTGAAGGACTAGACTTCTGGGCGCCAAACATCAATATCTTTCGCGATCCCCGTTGGGGACGTGGTCAGGAAACTTACGGCGAAGATCCGTTTCTGACGGCGCGCATGGGCGTGGCCTTTGTCACCGGCATGCAAGGCGACGATCCGAAATATTATCGCGTCATCTCGACTCCCAAACATTACGCGGTGCACAGCGGCCCCGAGTCGACGCGCCACACAGCTGACGTGAGAGTCAGCAAGCATGACGAAGTGGATACCTACCTACCGGCGTTCCGGGCGACGGTGACAGAGGGGAAGGCTGGCTCGGTGATGTGCGCTTACAACAGCATTAACGGACAGCCGGCCTGCGTAAACGAATTTCTCCTGCAGGATCAGCTGCGCGGCAAGTGGGGCTTTCAGGGCTATGTGGTTTCGGATTGCGACGCGGTCATCAATATCTTTCGGGATCATCACTTCACCAAGAGCCAGCCTGAAGCTTCCGCACTGGCCGTGCAACGCGGTATGGATAACGAGTGCATTGACTTCGCAAAGGTAAAAGACGACCACGACTACAAGCCCTACCTCGACGCGTACAGGCAAGGATTCTTGAAAGAAAGCGAGATCGACACCGCGCTGGTTCGTCTGTTCACCGCGAGAATGAAGCTGGGCATGTTCGATCCGCCCGAGGCGGTGCCCTATTCGCAGATTGACGAGAAAGAACTCGATACTCCTGAACATCGGGCGTTGGCGCGCGATCTCGCCAAGGAATCCATGGTGCTGCTCAAGAATGACGGCACGCTTCCTCTGAAGCCGGGACCTCTCAAAATCGCGTTGATTGGGCCGCTCGCAGATCAGACCAAATACCTGCTTGGAAACTACAACGGAGTTCCGACACACACGGTTTCGGTGCTGGAGGGCCTCCGGGCGGAATTTCCTGAAGCGCAGATCAGCTTCGTCCAGGGAACCCAATTCCTGCGCACCGATGGCGAGGCAGTTCCGGCCTCGGCTTTTACCAGTGACGGGCAACCGGGCCTCAAGCTGGAGTTTGCCACCGGGGAGATATTTAGCGAAAAGCCGACCATTCTCGCCACCCGCGACGTAACCACTGTTGATTTGAAGGCGGAAGATATTCCCCATGAGGCCACGGGCCAGTATCCTCTGCGGATCGAGTGGAACGGTTTTCTTACGCCCACCGAGACCGGGGACTACAGCATCGGCATGCGATTTCAATCGGGGTTCGCGAAAGTCTCGGTGAACGAGAAACCCGTCGCTCAGGGCTGGGCCGGCGCCGACGACGTCGCAGACGCAAACGTCGGGCACGTTCATCTCGAGCAGGGGAAGAAGGTCTCCCTCAAAGTGGAATACTCGAAACCCACTGCGGGTCCGGTGCGAGCGCAGCTGATCTGGTCGAAGTATGATCCCAGGCCCAGTCCTGAAGCGATTGCAGCGGCAAGAGCCGCGGACGTTGTGATAGCAGCGTTAGGAATTACCAGCGAACTCGAAGGCGAAGAAATGCCGGTCAGCGAGGACGGGTTTAAGGGTGGCGACCGCACCAGTATCGATTTGCCGAAACCTGAAGAGGACCTGCTCGAATCGGTAACTGCGACTGGAAAGCCTGTGGTTCTGGTGCTAGCCAACGGTAGTGCACTCGCTGTGAACTGGGCCAGCGAACACGCCAATGCGATTCTTGAGTCCTGGTACCCGGGCGAGGAAGGGGGTGCGGCTATCGCACAGACTCTTTCTGGTAAGAACAATCCATCTGGTCGCCTTCCGGTCACGTTCTATACCGGCCTCGAACAGTTGCCTCCCTTCGAAGACTACGCAATGAAAGGGCGTACGTATCGCTACTTCGAGGGCAAGCCGCTTTATCCATTTGGATACGGCCTCAGCTACACGACGTTCTCTTACGGTGGATTAACACTGCCGAAGAAGGCAATCAAGGCGGGTGATCCGCTCACTGCGGAAGTCACCATTACCAACACCGGCAAACGAGAGGGAGATGAGGTGGCGCAGCTATACCTCTCATTTCCACCCGTCGCAGGTGCGCCATTGCGGGCGCTGCGTGGATTAAAGCGCGTTCATCTGAAGGGAGGCGAATCACAGAAAGTGCAATTCGAGTTGAGAGATCGCGACTTGAGCATGGTCACCGAATCGGGTGTGCCGATCATTGCGGAAGGCAAATACTCCGTGTCGATTGGGGGCGGCCAACCCAATACTGAAGCGCCGGCGGTCTCGGGAACGTTTCGAGTGAAACGATCCATGACGCTCCCGGAGTAACCATGGCAGTGAATCACCACCAAAGCTGGCGCGCTCTATGTGATCGGACCCGCGTGGCCGACGAACGGAGAAGCGGTAATCCGCTCGCTCGCGGCGACTCCGGGAAATCAATCCATACAAAGCGTCTCGCTGTTGGGCAGCGACGCAAAGCCGAATTTCCAGCAGCGTTCCGATGGATTGCACGTGCAACTTCCCGCGCTTCCACCTGCCAAGTATGCGTACGTGCTCCGGTTAACGTTTTGATAGACGACTGTGCGGATCACCTTCTGGGCATGAGCTGAATCGCCAAGCGCCCGGTATCAGCGCGAGTTCTAGTGAGCATCAGAAACTTGATCAAGAACATGCGGTTGCTGGATCTCCCCAATGGAGTATCAATTGATAATGGCACCGGTATTTCGCGCCGTAAACGAAATGAGAGTCCGCGGTCGCGGGCTATCCAGTAACAGCGGTGTTTTCGTCCTGGCGATCTGCTGTCTCCTCGGGAGTCCAACCCATGCGCGGGCGCAGCTTTGGGACACGCCCTCCCTACCCCCCGTGACCTATTCGGCCGCCTCGGATGGGATGAATCTCTCGGTGGGATCCGAGCAGGTTCATATTTCCGTTTGCCGCTCCGGCGTCATACATTTTGTCGCCAATCCTGAGCCGTCCAACGCGATCCGGCCGAACCAGCCGTGGATGCTTGATGTGAAGGAGTCTTGTCCAGGGGCGAAGTTCCAGATATCACAGACTGCGGATGAGGCAATCCTCACAACCGACACCCTGAAGATCGAGGTTTCGTTGAAATGGGGAAACGTCCAATACAACACGCTGGCGGGCGAGACCCTTTTGCGGGAGCGAAACTCGATCCCACGAACTTATGAACCCGTGGAGTTGAATGGCGAGAAAACGTTCCACGTCGAAGATCGATTTTCGGCGGACTTCTCGGAGGGTTTCTACGGCCTGGGACAGCATCAGAGTGGCTTGTTCAACTACCGCGGAGCCACTGTGGAACTCGGCCAGAACAATACTGACGTTGCGATTCCTTTGCTGTTGTCGAGCAAGGGCTACGCGTTGATGTGGAATACCGCCTCCCTTACCTACGTGGATAATCGATTCCCACTGGATTTGAGTCTCAGTTCGCTCGCGGGACATGCCGTGGACTACTTCTTCATTTACGGTCCCGAAATGGATCAGATGATTCATGAATACCGAAACCTCACCGGACACACACCGATGCTTCCCCAGTGGGCGTATGGTTTTTTTCAGTCGAGGGATCGCTACGTGTCCCAAGACGAGGTCTTAGGCATAGCAAAACGTTACCGCGAAGAGCACATTCCCCTGGATGCAATCGTCCAGGATTGGTTCTGGTGGAAAACGGAAGGCGATCCTGTCTTCAATTCCAATTTCCCGGATGTTCCCGGTGAACTGAAGCAATTGCACGATGAACATGTTCACACCATGCTATCGGTGTGGGGAATGTTTGATGCGAAGGCGCAAAATTACCAGGAACTCATCGCCAAACACTTCGATGTGCCCGCGGCTCGCGTGTACGACTCGACTAATCCGCAGGCTCGCGATTTCTATTGGAATAATCTGGTCGGCCCGTTGTTTTCGCAGGGTTGGGATGCCTTCTGGCTTGACAGCGCAGAACCTGAGGAATACTGGCCGCATTGGGGCGACGCAATTCTCCGCAACAAACAGATTGCGATTGGCAACGGAGCCGAGTACACGAATATATTCCCGTTCACTCATACTCTTGGAATCCAGCAGCATTGGAGAGCGAAGACGGACCGCAAGCGGGTCTTTCTCCTGACGCGATCCGCGTTCTTCGGCCAGCAACGAGTGGGAGCGACGGTGTGGTCAGGCGACGTCTATGGCTCCTACTGGGGTTTGCGCCATCAGGTGGCCGCCGGACTGAACTTTGCGCTCTCCGGCTATCCGTATTGGACAACCGATATCGGAGGCTATTGGCCGCCACATGACAATCCTGTGGCAGATCCAAAATTCCAGGAACTTTATGCGCGATGGTTCGAGTACGGAATATTTTGTCCGATTTTCCGCACTCACGGGCACCGGCCGCAAAATGAGATCTGGGCGTTCGACAAAGTTCGGCCGATCTTGGTCAGCTATGACAAGCTTCGATATCGCCTGCTGCCGTATATCTACTCCCTCGCCTGGCGCGTCACCAATGAGGACTACACAATTCAGCGGCCGCTGGTGATGGACTGGCGGACAGATCCAAATACGCGCGACATCGGTGACGAGTTCATGTTTGGACCCGCAATCCTCGTCAGCCCGGTGCTGCAGCCGGATACTGCTCGCAGAACTCTGTATTTGCCAGACTCTCCAGCGTGGTACGACTTCTGGACGGGGGCGTCTCAGAAAGGAGGCCATCAAATTGACGCGGAGGCCCCTCTAGACCGCATCCCCCTCTATGTACGTGCCGGTTCGATCGTTCCCCTTGGCCCAGAAATTGAGTACACGGGTGAGAAGCCCGCGGGACCAATTGAGCTTCGGGTTTACAAGGGGGCCGATGGCACGTTCGATCTTTATCAGGATGCGGGAGACAGCTACGACTACGAAAATGGCGCGCATGCGGTCATTCCATTCCGCTGGTCTGAGTCCAGCAGGACTCTCACGATCGGTGATCGAAAAGGCGAGTATCCCGATATGCCTGCGAGCATTCAAATCAATATCGTGTGGGTAGCTGCCGGACACGGAGCCTCAGGCGCACCCGTGGCCAACCCCGATAAGACTGTGGAGTACAAGGGGAAGGCTACTTCGGTAAAGGAACCATGAATTAGTCCGTTGCAGGGCAGTCCATGAATGGTGCTTGTCCGCGGTAAGTGGTTGGCGTCGCCTGCGTGCACTGATTGCGCCCGGCCCACAGTATTCGTTTTCGCGATAGTCCTCCGGGAGGAATAGTGATGACACCGAAGAAGGTCCTTTGTCTGATAACGCTGGTAGTGGTTGCCGGCCTGGGACCAGGGGCCACGGCACAAGTCCCGACTGACGTCCCCGCAGTCGTTCCCGGTGCGAAGCCTGTATCGGTCGAACACATAAAGATCCACGGAAAAGCTCTCGAAGGGAATTTGGAGGGCGACGCTGTTGATCGCGATGTAATCGTGTTCTTGCCGCCCAGCTACCAGAAAGAAAAGGATCGCCGCTATCCCGTCGTGTACGCACTCCACGGATATTCCATCGGCGCAGAGCAGTGGTCCCATGAGATCCAGGTACCGCAGACCATTGAAGGCGCTTTCGCCCAGGGTGCGAAAGAGATGATCGTGGTGCTGCCCGATTCGAAAACGTTGCACAACGGCTCCATGTATTCGAGTTCGGTTACGACGGGAGACTTTGAACGGTTCATCGCGTATGACGTTGTCGGATATATCGACGCTCATTACCGCACGATTCCGGAGCGAGCAAGCCGCGGACTGGTTGGCCACTCCATGGGAGGCTACGGAACGTCGCGTATCGGCATGAAGCACGCCGATGTGTTTGGCAGTCTCTACATCATGAGCCCCTGCTGCTTATCGCCTCGGCCCGCACCGGACCCAGACGTGGCTAAAGCTCTGGAGGCCGCGAAGAATCCCGAAGATTCCGCCAATCTGCCTTTCTTTACGCGGGCCACGTTGGCAACGGCGGCGGCCTGGTCCCCTATCCAAAGAATCCACCTCTGTATCTTGATCTGCCAACACATGACGGACAGCCGCAATACGATGTTCTTGCGAAGTGGACAGCCAACTCGCCGCTTGCCTTCGTAGACCAATACATCGATTCTCTGCGCCAATATCGCGGCATTTCGATCGATGTTGGCGACCAGGATGGCTTACGCGTCGATACCGCCAAGCTGCACGATGTACTTGATAAATACGGGATCGCGAATAGCTTCGAAGTTTATCGGGGCACGCACACGAGCAAGGTCGCCGATCGCATCCAGAATCACGTGCTACCCTTTTTCAGCCAGAATCTCTGTTTTCAGGTCGGCTGCCGGTAGCCACTCTCAGTAGGGTCTTTGGCCCTCGGTCATGCCCGGCCAGCTGTCAGTACGAAATGGGCCGGCCGGTAATCCCGCACCGTTGAACAGAGTTGCCCCAGGATTGGACTGCCATGCGTAGCGGACCGCTCTGGGATTGGGCACCGACGCCGATGAGACAAGACCGTGTCGCCCTCGACGTGTGCGTCGGCCCAATTCCATTTCCGGCCTTCTCCGGCAATTTCAAACTCTTCCAACTTCGCTCCCTTCACGACCAAACCGCCATCCGCGTGGGCAAAGTGCAGTCGGATCGAGCCGGGAGGGTGTTCGACGGAAGCGAGCGTTGGACCGGAATAAACTAGTTTCTTGCCGTAGTGGTTTGCCAGCGCGCACAGGGCAAGGCGTTCTCCTACGGGCTGTTTATCCTTGGGATGCAGATTGTCGGGATCACCCGTTTCGATCGTAACTGCCAGGCAGGAATTGCGAACAGTGGCGGCCGTGAGCGCCTGCGATTCCCTTGTTTCCGCCCAGGTGTCGTCGATGGGTGTTGCACTGCGCTGCCGGAAGGTCGGCAAGTTAACGATATAGAAAGGAAAGTCGCCCTGTCCGAAGAGCTTCCGCCAATCCGCAATCAGTGCCGGCAGGATTCTGCGGTATTGGAATCCGCGCTCTGAGTTCTGTTCTCCCTGGTACCACAGCGCCCCAGTGATCGGCAGGGGTGCAATGGGAGCCAGCATTCCTTCGCAGTGCAGATTGCCAAATCGTTCGGCGCTGAGGTGACTGCCGTGTGCAGCACGAGGAACATGGACACGGCGCGATCGCTTGGCGCAGACCATGTCATTGATTACACTCGAGAAAATTTCACGAAAAGTGGACTGCGTTACAACCTGATTTTGGGTGCTAATGCTCGTCATTCGATTTTTCGACTACCGGCGTGCGCTGAGCCGGCAGCGTTTACCGGACAGTGCTTTTAGTCAAAATCCACATGTCCGGTAATGCGACTTATCAGGAGCTCGCTCCGCCCGTTTACCAGTTGTAGTTGGCCACGGCGTTTATGGGTGCATGAGTCCGAAACCGCCAGTAACATAGAGAGCATGTACCGCAACTTGTTAACCTCCATTCTCATCTTAGCTGCGTCTTCTTCGGCCCAAGGTCAGAACGCCCAGCCTTTATCCATAGATTTTCATTGGCTTAGTCCCAGCAAAGACGCGCCTCTGTTCGAGCGCATACAGACGGCGTTCGCAGACGAGTTGAAGCCAGATGATCCCGAGAAAGTGAAACCTACCGTCGCGCAGGAGTACAAGTGGATTAGCCGTGTTGGGGTATTCGAAACGTCTGCTCTTGTGTTGATCGGAGAACGCGAGACGCGAACCTCTACGTATGGCAACTATTTCGTCGCTTTCAATTACGATCTCAAGAGCGGTGAAAAAACATCATTGACACCGACCAACAATGGCTTTATGCAGTGGAAATTCAAGAAACTCGTTCGATTCGATTCCTCAAGAGCACCCGATATTGTCTTTACCCATCCTAGCTGCACCGAATGTGAGGCGGATTACTTTCTCAGTTCATTCTGTCTTGATTCAGCTAATGCCAAATGGAAAGTAAGAACGTGGAGCGACAAGAGCACCGAAGTCCTTATTGGTGGTGACTATACCGTAGGTAATGAGGAAGACTCCAAGGAAGACTGTCTCTTTAAGTTCGCTGATTTCAATGGTGATGGCATCGACGATTTGGCTGTTCGGTGTCTAGCTATTACCGAGCGAGGGAAAATTCTTGAAGATACGACGACCGTTTATACTATCCAGCATGGACAGGCGCTAGTACTTACAGTAACGGACCGCCAGCAGCTAGCCACGATACACGACCAGCTCTGCGTTGATGCCAAAAAATCGAAATTGTGCCCATCGAAATAGGCCACTCACCCGATAAACGCGCTTACAGGACATGTGGAATTCGTTCAAAAGCACTTGTCCGGTAATGCGACTAATCGGGAGTTGACCGTTGCGTCGCTCAAGGCCCGTGCAAACTCACTTTAAACCCTTGGTAAGTTTTAGACTGGAAAGGTCAAGAATTGGGCGGGCGACGATGGCCTCCATATAACTAATGGCGACTGCAAGTCGAAATGTCAACGGCGTCTACAAATTTGATTCGGGGGTGATCTGGATAGGTTTTGCTGCGGGCGGTATTGGGCTAGTGCTACTTGCAGGCTTGGGAATCGCGGCGGCAAGGCAAGGATCAAAATCGGCAGTTCTCTGCCTCCTCATCTCAGTCCTGCTTATAGCGTTTCTAGCGCACATCGGAAGACTTTCGGGGCGTTCCGTCCAGGTCACTGACGAGGGGGTCTCGGTTCGAGACAAGAAGGGAAATCAGATCGGCAGCATTCACTGGATCGAATTAGGTAGAGTCACAGAGCGGCGGAAAATGGCCCAGCTTGCGTTGTGGGACAAGAGCGGAGCACGGAGGGTATTGATCGATCAGCAGTATCAGAACTTCGCCGCGATTCGTCACAGGATTCTCGCTGAATATGCGAAGGCATTCACGCTCAAACCGCTGCCAATGGAATTTCAGAGATCGAATCCTGTGATGTATGAAAGCGTCGTTTTCGCCATGTGCAGCGCCCTCTTCGGTTTGGTTGCGTGGATAGCCTTCCAGCAAGGACAACGAGTGGCAAGTGCATTTTTCCTTTGTTTTGTAGCTGCCAGCTTGGTGTCTCTCCTTAACCTCTACCCACAGATGCGCGGGCCATCCGTGTTGTTCGAAGATCGAATCGTGTTGCGAAGTCTCTTCAAGGTACAAGAGGTTTACAAGAAGAACGTGAGCGGCGTGGAAATCGGAGACGTGGCAAATCCCCAAAGCGGAACAAAATTCTCGTTAGTCATTTTGCAAATTATCGGCGGAAAGCAACTTAAAATAACGTCGAAATACGGCAGCATCCCGGAAATCTACTTGACGCTCCGAGCATGGTTGGCTCGACCGTAAGTTGCATCGGCTAAGTCCTGGTAAACGCGGTGGTCTCAATGGGTCGATGCAACACTAAGCACAAGCCCACCTTCCATTGAAAACAAAATGGTTAAGCCCTGCCATGGTTAGATCGGTCGGAACACTGTCCTGGCTTGGCTTTAACAAATACAACCAAACAGAAGACTTCTTCCAGGAAAACATAATTGAATCAATGTGTTGCTTAGTGTTGCATCGACCGTCTGAACCGGCAGCGCTAATCGGACAAGTGGAATTGGACCAAAACGCACTTGTCCGGTAATCCGACTAATCGGGACTTGACCAACAATTCTGGGATAATAGCGCGCATGCGTGGCACTCTTTTATTCGCTCTACTCAGCGTAAAAAGCAGTTACTTGCGGGAAATCGAAACTGTTCTGGAAAACGCTGACGACGTTCCCGATACAGTTCAATGGTGGTTCGGCGACGGTGGCTGCTGGCGAATACGCACATATGCGCTGGACCATGACATTCACGCGTATCAAATCGCAAATTCCCCGCAAACAACTTTGGAGCTTGCCAAGAAAAACAACCACGACAATTACGGCGATATCATCCAGAGTCAGCATCTGATTCATTTTGTGGATTGCGCCAATTCGGCGGAGTTGGAGGCCGAATTCGGACGAATTGGATTAGCTCCACGGGTCGAAATTGTTACCGCTCAGTTCGCATTTTGGAAGCCAGACGAGGCGGAGTATTCAACGAAATCCAAGCCCTAATAGCTCAATCCTTGTCGCCTTGGCTTGTAGGTCCTGATTAACGCGTTACCGGACATCTCTAACCATGTTGGCCCCGTCAAACACTTTTTTACGCAGACTTCTCCTCGCACTTAAAAGAGTCTTGGTCTTTCGCCTTTCGTCGGTTTCTTCCTGCTCGACATTGACGACCACGGCTCGTTCGTAATCTAGCGGGCGGTTTCAGTCCGACCCAAACATCTCTTCGATCAACACTTCGACCATGATTACTTGTGCGAACTCTCTCTCACGAGAGAGCGGGATGCCCAATCAAGTGGACGGCGCTTTACTGCACGCCATGTCCGGTACCGAGCTGTCCCGCGTGCGAACCGAACTCTAACGACTGCGCATACCCGCAGCCGTTCCGCCACATCCAGTACAACCGCACGGCCAACTGGCGGCCCAGGGCCACCTTGGCGATGCTCTTTTCCCGACGCATCGCCAGATGCCAGTATTTTTGTCGCCAGTCCTGATTGCACCGTGCCGCGGCTTGCGCCGCTTCCACCAGCAAAAACCGTAGCAACGCGTTGCCTTGCTTGCTGATGTGTCCCAGCCGTTGCCGACCGCCGCTGGACTCCTCACTCGGAATGAGCCCAAGGTAGCTGCCGATCTGCTTGCCACGATGGAACCTTCCAGGTGTTCCGATGATCAGCACGAAGGCCAGAGCGGTCAGCGGCCCCACTCCCGGGTGCGTCATCAGTCGTTGTACTTCCGGCCACTTCTTGGCTTCCTGCTCGACGGCAGCCGTAAGTTCGTCGATCGAGAGAGTCAGCCGATCCAGCAGTTCGAGTAAATCGTGCCGGCCGGTGCCGCCCGCCTGCGCCGGCACGCGTTCCGCGGGAAAAAGTGATCGCCGCCCGTCCAAAACTTCCAGGTACGCCGTAGTTCCGCCCATTACTGATCCGGGTCAGGAAAGGTTCCCGCTCGCCCGCCGGTCGTGCGCCAAAGTCTCCAGAATTTTCTCCGTGGAAAGGGAATTGTCCGGTGAAATATTCAGCTTGGTCCGGAGCCGCTGCAGTACATCCTCCGCGATCCGTACGCGGACGTTGTAATCCAACGACGAACGCCGGCTCAAAAAGGAATCGATCAACGCATAATCTTCCGGAGCCAACCCGCCTCCCACCGTCAGAAAAAGCGGTCCACCAGCAGCGCCGCCGACGTCCGATTGCCATGCCGGCTGCATTTCCTGTAACGACCCTTCGCGAACCACCAGTGAACCGACCACCAGGTCTCCGAGCCGTTTATTGTTCTTGTTCAGAAACGCACACAGAATTCCCACTCCGTAAAGCACCGGCAGTATATCCACGATCCGCATTAAATTTCGCCCGATCGATTCCGCAGGAGTCAGCGGCCTACCAGAATCTTTGATGACTCGAATGTTTTCCTTGCGTTTTCCCGGGGTCTGACCGTTCCACATAATTTCAAAAAACGGATAGTAGCCAAAATAAAGCAGAAAATAAAAAATCAGGGCGATGGCTCCCAACCAGATGCGGCTCGTGTGAGCTAACTCAGATGTCGCCAACCCGAACACAAAAATTCCCAGGAGCGCCACAATTCCGACAAGTACCTGCAGCAACGTATCGTAAGCCACCGCTAGAAAGCGGCTGCCAATGCCCGCAACTGCGAAATCAACTTCCGTCTGTTCGGGAGTTTGAATGGTAAGCTGATCGGCGGCGCAGCCGAAGGGCATGCGGGCTTCGGGTGGGTTCGAGGACATGATATCCAATCGTTGGCTGGAAAAACGCAGGCCGCTCTGGAGCCGGTTGGAACAATTGGTGCAACGCTCCGGCCGGAGTTTGGGCGGACTGAGCCACAGTGAATTGCAAGAACTCGGGCTATTGTATCGTCAAACTGCTTCCGACCTGGCAACCGTTCGCGAAGATGTAGCCACGCGCCAACTGGCGGGGTACCTCAACGAACTGCTCGGCCGCGCGCACAACATAATCTATCTCGGGCAGGGACGCAAAGTCAGTGGGCTGCTCGGTTTTTACCGCGACACCTATCCGCAAGTGTTTCGCGAAACGCTTCCGCAAACCGTGCTGGCCTTCGCGATTTTTATGGTGGCGGGAATCGTAGCTTGGGCGGTGACCTGGCGCGATCCGGCGTTTGCCTATCGGGTCATCGGCCCGACGATGATGGAGACGATCGAACAGCACAAAATGTGGACCGAATCGATTGTGGCGATAAAACCGCTGGCCTCGTCCGGAATCATGACGAACAATTTGTCCGTGTGTTTTTCCGCGTTCGCCATGGGCATCACCGGCGGACTCGGAACCATCTGGATGATGGCCTTCAATGGATTGCTGATCGGCGTCATCGGCGCAGCTACCTGGAAAGCCGGCATGGCCGTGCAATTGTGGAGCTTTGTGGCGCCGCACGGCGTTCTGGAATTGCCGGCGATTTTTATTTCGGGTGGCGCGGGGCTGGAAATTGCGCGCGGCCTGCTTTTTCCGGGAATGCTTCCGCGCAAAGTTTCGCTGGCGCAAGCCGGCAGCCGGGCATCGCGTTTGCTCCTGGGCACCATTCCGATGCTGGTGGTGGCCGGATTGCTCGAAGGATTTTTTTCGCCCACTCACGTGCCCGTGGCGATGAAGTTCGGCCTGGCCGCGGTGTTGTTCCTGGCCTTTGCGGGATATTTGTCGGGGATGTACAGGAGCTCGGGTTCCGGAAAGGCCCCCGTTGCGGGAAAATCCGCGGCGACAGCGGTGATGTCAGCGGCAACAGTCACCGCGACTACAACAAGTTTCGCTCCTTGATGTCCAGATACTGATTCACCACCGAAGACGCGAGCAGACCCGGTACCAGTTCAAACGCAAACACTCCGCGTTGCCGCAGCCCACGCATTAATAGCTCGCGGCGTGAGGTAATTTCCAGCGCGGCGGTATGCCGATACATTTCTTCGGTGTTCTCCGGAGTGGCCGCCGCCAGCGCCGCCAGGTCTGGCTGGCTCACCGCGGTGAAAATCACCAGGTGGCGTTTGGTCATCTGCATGGCGTATTCGATCACTTCCGGAGTGGTGGGCGTTTCCGCAAAGTCGGTAATCCAAACCACCAGACTGCGCCGGGATTGTTCCGTAAGCAGCACTCGCGCGGCCAGCCCGTGATTGGCTTCTGAAACTTCGCCGCGGACCATCGCCAGCGACTCCACAATATTGCGCTGATGTTGCGCTCCGCGGCCGATGCCGATGTTCTGTTGAATCGCGCGACCATAAGCCAGCAGACCCACGCGATCGCCGCATTGCCCAGCCACTTGGGCCAGCGACAGCGCGGCGTTCACGGCGTAATCCAGTTTGGCCAAACGTAAATCGCTGTCCGGCTGGCGAATTTCCGCGCGGGTCAGCCGCCCGGCATCCAAGACAATCCACACCGCCTGGCTGCGTTCAATTTCAAAAATGCGGGTGGTCAGTTGATGGCGGCGCGCGGTAGCCGTCCAGCAAATGTCGCGCAGTTCATCTCCCATGCGATATTCGCGAAGGCTTTCAAATTCGCGGCCGTGCCCGCGTTGCCGGCGCCGGCGTTTTTCCATTTCAATCTGCCGGCTGCGGATCAAGTGCAGCACTTGTTGCCGAGCCTGCTCCAGGTCCGGAAGGACTCTGGCGATTTGCGGGATTTCGGCGACGGCCCAGCGTTCGACGAAGCCGAGATAACTCTGGTAGCGGAGGAAAACTCGTCCGATGCGGACGTCTCCGCGTTGCCGCGGCTGGATCGGATAACGCCGGCTCTCTTGCGCATTACCGGGAACTACCAGTGAAAAATTGGGCGGCGCCTCCCGCAGCGATGTCGGCGTTTCATCCACCACTCTGCAGCGCACCGCGTTGTTTGCGAAGTTGCGAATCGCGAGCGTGACTTGCGATTCGGTGGCCAGCGCCGGGGCCTGTTCCCAACTGCGCTGCACCAATAATTGCGAGGGTTTCGGTAAAGCCAGAAAATCGAGCGCGAACGCCAGCAGCGCAAAAGCGTCCCAGAGAATCATCCCAGCGATCAACCGCGGCGCCCACCAGGCGGGCACCAACCAAAGAAAACCAAGCAACAACACCACAAAAAAACGCATCGCAAAGCCGAACGGCAGCCAGCCATTCGGATGCGCGCGGGCTTCCACCGCCAGCGGCACCAGCGGACGAGAAGAACTCATTCGGGGACTCCCGTTTGCAAATTCCATACATCAGCCATATTTTCCCAACGTAACGAGACCTTCTGCTGATTCCTCACTTCTTTCGTTTGATGCTCCGTCGTCGCAATTATTTCGGGACTTCCACCGCGGAAATAACCTGTGCAATTACCTGGTCCGGCGTTAAACCTTCCAGATCGGCTTCTGGCTTCAACAGCAGGCGATGGCGCAGCACCGGTAGCGCTGCGGCTTTGACGTCGTCTGGCAAAAGAAAATCGCGGCCGTCCATGGCGGCGAAGGCGCGCGCGACGAAAAATAGCGCGACGATGGCGCGCGGACTGCCGCCCAGGGAAATGGCCGGCCAGTCCCGAGTGCGGCGCACCAGTGCAACCAGATAAGAATACAGAGCGGGCTCCACACGGACCTTTTCGATTTCCTTACGGGCCGCGGGGAGTAGCTCGGCAGCGATGGGCTCGAGCGCGATTTGTTCCAGATGGCGTGGATCGAAACCCTGTTCATACTGCGTGAGAATTTGCATCTCTTCGGAGGCGGAAGGGTAGGTAATCAGAATTTTCAGCAAAAAGCGATCGAGCTGGGCTTCTGGTAACGGGTAAGTCCCTTCAAATTCCACAGGATTCTGCGTGGCCAGCACTGTGAAATTTTCGGAAAGTGGATAAGTAGTCCCGTCGATGGTGACCTGCCGCTCTTCCATGGATTCCAGCAGCGCGGCTTGGGTGCGTGGCGAGGTGCGATTGATTTCGTCAACCAGCAACAGGTCGGTAAAGATCGGGCCGCGGTGCAGGCTGAAGGTGCTACTGCTCAGATTAAAAATATTGGTTCCCGTCACGTCTGCGGGCATCAGGTCGGCGGTGCATTGCACGCGTTGAAAGCCTAAGCCGCACAGACGCGCCAGGGATTTTATGGTGAGGGTTTTGGCCAGTCCCGGAACACCTTCGATCAGCCCGTGTCCGCTGCAGACCAAGACCACAACGAGTTGATTGATCACTTCCTGTTGGCCAATGATAATTTTGGAAAGGCCCTTACGGATCAGGGTGGTTAGAGCGGGAAGATGTTCCACGATTATTTTTTCTCCATGATGAGTTGAGAGCGCATGTCCAGCCGGGCGGAAAATAATTCCAGACCTCTTACCAGTTCGAGAGCGGCACGGGAAGCGATTTTGTCCTGCCGGATGGTGGTTTCGGCGGCAAGCAGAGTATCGCGGAGATTCTCGTCGCGCCATCCGAGGCGCTGTTCGGCGGCCGCGGCCAGCGCTATGGCGGGCGTGTTGGAAGGTAGTGCCAATTGCCGCGTAAGCAAGGTGCGCAAACGCTGCAGGGAGACGGATACGGCAGCCGAGCCGGCGCCGGCCCGCTCGTAGAGTCCGCCGAGAGTGTCCACAAACTCCAGCGGAGAGAGCCGGGAAACCTCCGCTGGGATAAAAATTGGTCCGCTGCGGCGCGCGAAGGTGAACAACACGGCGGCTACGAGGATAGCGATCTGCAGCGCGCCCCAGGCCATGGAGGTTTTTTCCACGTAGCTCCAGAGCGAACTGCGCTCGCCGTGAAAATATTCGTCCCAGTAGATCTGATACGGCTCTTCACTATCCCAGTTAGAAGCAGCGTTCAGGAAAAACTGCAAATTATTTTCTGCAGTGATGCCGGCGTTGGTCAGCGGGGTGGAGCCGGCCCACCAGCTGATATGGCCGTCGCCGAGAGTCCAGCTGACTACTACCGGAGAATCCTTGTCGCCATAGAGTGCCAGCTGCCGCGCTTGCAATTTTCCCCAGTAGGCCTGCGGCTGCAGCGTGATTTTTGGCACGCCGTGCGTGTAGGTGGAGGGAAGATTCGGAGTGAAGGTCTGCCACGAAGGAGAGGCGTCCTCTTGCAACATGTCTGCGCTGGGGAAATAGTTTTGAATGTCGCCGCCGGTGAACAGTACGTGGCCGCCATTCTTTACGAAACTTTCGAGCGCCTTGCGTTCGTTCGCGCTGGGCGGCTGGCTGGGCCCGGCCAGGATTAATAGAGTGTTGGTGTTGCCGGCGCTCAGTTCCGTTGGCGGGCTTTGCCACCGCCGAACGGGATAGTGCAGCGCGGAGAGCAGGCGGTAAGCAGCTTGCGCCCCGGCGGACTGGGCCGAATAGCTGGACGGAATTTTGGATTGGTTCTGCGCAGCTGGCGGCGCGAGCGCGATGCTGGCGAGCAGCATCAGTATCAATAGGCAGCCACCGAAGGTTAATAATTTTTTATCTGAAGACGCTACTCCAACTGGCATCCCAGAGCCTCCAGGTGGCGAAGCGTATCTTGAAAGTCTTCCGCATTGGCGCCGCGATTTGCGTACCATACTTTTTCAAGGCGGGCGGTGAGCGCGGAAAGTGCTTCGCGAGACTGCAAGCTAGCGGTGGCGTACGTGGTCGACGGCGCGCTGGCGAGGCTCAAATATTCGCGGGGAGTTTTACTGCGGTCTCTGGCGAAAATACCGGTCTCTTCAAGGCGCATAACGCCCGCCCAATACGCGGAGTGCACCGCCTCGCGAAAATCGCTACGGTTCGCGGCAGAGCGGGCGAGACGCAGCCATTCCTGCCAGGAGCGCGAGGCCAGCACGTCCTGGCTGCGAACCATAGATTCGAGGCGATCGCGACTGATGAAAAAACGGAATATCGCGAAACCAATCAGGCTGACCGCGCCAATAACTACCAGCCAAAAAAGAATTACGCCGCTGAGGGGATAACGCCGCAGTCCGCTGAAGAAACGAGACAGCAATTTCTCCAGCCAAGCGGTAACCCGTTGGCGAAGAAGTTCCCATGCGGTAGGCTCGCGGACTCCTGCAAATTGATCTTCGGCAAGGATTTTGTGGAGCTCGGTCGCGGGGTCGCCAGACTGCGCGGCGGTTCCGTCGGAATAATTGGCGGTTTCTTCGGACATAGTTTCGAGCCAGATTTGGGCGTCTGAGCTGTTCCCTGCAAAGAGCTTTTCGCGCAGCTCAGAGCTGGAAATGGCGTAGGTGTTTTCCGGGGTGGTCACGAACCACTGCGCGGGCACCGCGTCGCGCACGGCCATGATTTGTTGCGATGAGGGATGTTTGTCGATCAGAGTGGCGAGACGATGCAGCTCCGCGGCGAAATGCTGGGGGTCGTAAGGGTTGCCGGGTGTGCCGTCTTGCGTAGACCGGGCTTCTGCTGATCGCGCGGACGCCGCAACGTTCCACTGCGCGCATAGCAGCAACAGCGTGGCAAACGCAAACCGTTTCATAGGCACCCTAGGGCCGTGGAGGTGACGAGTCTCACGCCGCTCAGGAAATGATGGACGGGACGCGCGAAGGGCCGGCGATGTTTCCCGAAGGATTCATCATTAGCTGCAAGTCGAAGGCTTCTTTGCGCACTCGCAAATCGTAATAAAAAAGGGAAGTGGCGATTAACAGGACGGGTCCGATCACGATGCCAATCAGGAAGGTGGCCACCTGCAGCAGCGCGGTCAGGATTCGAAGCGTGTTGGGATCTTTGCCGTGCATGGCAATGGCTATCCCCAGCGGCCCGGCGATCAATAGCGCGGCGGCGTAGGTTAGGAAAAAATAAAGCAGGTAAATCAGAAAGGCGCGGCCGGCATTATCTTTGGTGAGAAAAAAACTGCGTTCTAGCGATTCTCGCGCGCCCAAATCCTCCAGCAGCGCGGCGGGAACGCAAGTGATCAGGCGGCAAGCCATGTAAATCCCGGGAATAATCAGGAAAATAAAAGAGACACCGATCACCAGGCCGTTCAGGATGATGACGCCGAAGAGATTGGCTAACTGGCCCCAGACCCGGCGTAACGAACTTTCCACCGTGGCGGTTCGGCCGAGATAAAGTTCCGAGACCGCGTAGATCGTTCCGCCCTGCGAAAAGAGATAAGCAATCAGGTAGACCACCAGCGCAACGATTGCCCAAGCCAGACCTAACGCCATGATTCCGGTGGGTCCAGCGGGTCTGTGAATCTGCGTTCCCAGGGGGCCTTTGGTGGTGAGCTGCGGTGCTCTCATGAAAATGGCTTGCCACAGGTTCATTCCCAGGATCAATAAGTGAGGAATGGCTGTGATTCCGACGAAGAGCACGAAGTGCCGGCGGTAGAGCGAAAAGGTACGGTCGAGAATTTCTCCAAGCGACAATGGACGCAGAGCTGGTTCGGCCATCGAAACCCTCCCGATTCAGAAACTGGAATGTTGCTTACACTTCACGTTATCAGGGACTAAGCAGTGTGCGCAGCAGTCTATCGTAGAGTTGCGCAAAATCTAAACCTGTTTTTAGAGTCGATTCCTTGGAACGAGGCCAGAGGCGCTACGCCTCTGATGATTCAGGACTTATTTTTGGTGGGACGGAATTTCGATTCCCACCGCCTATCAGTTTCGACACCTTACAACTTCTTGGTGGGATTTTGAGTCTAAAATGGTAGGGAGTTCATTACGTTGGCCTATGATTGGCGCGACAAATTGTGTGCAATGAATATTCGAGAAACAAAGTGGATTTTGGGACGTCTGGGACTCGCGGGCATGCTCGCGGTGCTAGCGGCGGGCGCGGCCCATGCGCGATCGTCCGAAACGCGCGCGGAGGAGCCGAATGCTCCGGTCGGCCAGGAGCACCGGCTGGTGCTCTTCAACACCCATACTAACGAACGACTGGATATCGTTTTCCGGCGGGGGGAAGAGTACATACCCGCGGCGCTGGCAAAGCTGGATTATTTTTTGCGCGATCACAATACCAACGAAGTTCTGGAGTTCGATCCTCACGAGTACGACCTGCTGTACGACCTGACGGCTGCGGTGGGGAAGCCGGGCGGAGAGATTGACATTGTGTGCGGCTACCGCACGCCGTCGACAAACGCGGCGCTGCGCGAACGCACGAACGGGGTGGCGGTACACAGCCTGCACATTCAAGCGAAGGCGATCGATCTGCGGATGCCCGGGGTTAACACACTCACCTTGCGGCGGGCCGCTTTGGCGCTGAAGCGTGGCGGGGTAGGTTACTATCCACATTCTGATTTTATCCACGTGGATACAGGGCGCGTTACGCAGTGGTGCTTTGATTGTCCGGCCAGCCTTAAGGGTGGGGACTGATCCGGGTACCGACATGCAGGTAATGCTTCTTCGCACGTAATTTCGACTTAGTAATTTCAATCGTAGCTCAATCCCGTAACTTCAATTCCGTATCTTGAATCCCTCAAGATGATTGGCGCTTTGAGATATTGAATCTCTTACGCATCGCCGGACGCTCCTCAGGAGTGTGCCCACCTTTTCTTGTAAGTGCGGATTCTAAAGGGGTTATTTTACACTTTTTCGTAAGTGCGCATTCTAAAGGACTTGAGTCGATCGTGTTGGTGATGTGCGGATTCTAAAGGATTTACGTGTACTGGGGTGCCTGGACAAATTTGCGGCTGGCATCCTTTGCCGTGTGATGAAAAGAAAGACGGGCACGGCATGCCGTGCCCCTACCTGTTCGCCTGGGGTTGTTACGTGTCGCCGGAGACTATCAGCCTGGATACGGGTAGCCCTGTTGCAGAATTTTTTCGAGGGTGGCGTCGTGGCCGTAGATGTCGTCGTAGAAGTGAACTAGTCCATCTTCGCTGACGATTACTGTGGCGTAGACAATCATCACGGGGATTGGCTTGGCGAGATTCACTTGCTGATTTGGGCTGCCATTTAACGCTGCGCGAACCTTGGCCATATCCCATCGCCCCGGATTGTCGCGCAGTACCCAAACCGCCAGATCGGCCGGCTGCCCCAAGCGAATGCAGCCATGGCTGAAATCGCGGCGGGACTGGTTGAAGAAAGATTGTTCCGGCGTGTCGTGCATGTAGACGTTGTAGCTGTTGGGGAAAATAAATTTCACGAGGCCGAGCGAGTTTTTAGGTCCGGGATTTTGCCGGATGAAAAGTTTGCCGGAACGCAGCTGAGCGAGAACCTCAGGAGTTACCGCGCCGGAGGTAATCACTTGCTGACTGGCGTCCACTACCTGAAAACCCTTGGAGGCCAGATAGTTGGGATCTTTGGTGATACGCGGAAGGAATTCGGCTCTGGCGATGGAGTAGGGAACGTTCCAGTACGGGCGGAACACTACGTATTGCATGGAGTCCTGGAAGACCGGAGTGTCGTGATTGTAGGCTTTGCCGACCACTACGTTCATCGAGAGAGCGATGTTGAATTTTTCGTCGTAGGCCCGCAGGCGGAATTCGGGAATGTTGGCGACGACGGGCGCGGCGTGATTCAAGTAAGGGAGCCAGCGCCAGCGCTCCAGGGTTAGTTGCATTTCGCGGACCCGGCTGCTGAGCGGCACATTCAGGTCGGAGACAGTTTGCGTGGTGATGCGCCCGTCCACGGTGCGGCCGTAGCGGCGCTGATAATTTTTCACGGCGTCCACCAACGTGCCTTGGTAGAGCGTCGGGTCGGCGGGAAGGGTGGCGTCGGCCGCAAGATCGCCATATAGACGGAGCAGGCGCACCAATCGCGGAACGCCAGCGTAAGAATCGCCGGGAACGATTGCTTTGGTCACGGCCGGGAGCTGTTCGCCGTCATCCTGTTTGGCGAGTTGCATGTAGGTTTGCAGCGCCACTATCGTGCGCTGGTAGCCGGGGTAGGGCGGCTCGATTTGCGCCAGCACAGCGGCAACGTCCGGGGCGGCCACCACATTTTCTTTGAGGAATTCGGGGAGATCATATTTCCGAACATCGACGTCGAAACCATAGTTGAGGCGTTTTGGATTTACCTTGCCAATGTGCAGGTCGGAAACATAGCGCATCGCGCAAATGGTTAGCGCGACATCGAAGCGTGCCGCGTCGGCTTCACTTGGATTAGCGGAGCTGGGTTTGAGTTTGGCCAGCCGATCGCTCCAGCGCGGGCCGTCGTAGTCGTCAGCAGACAAGCCTTTTTTGTCGGCATTCAGGAGCAAGGTGATGAGCTGCTGAGCTTGCGGGGTTGGTTGCATGCCGCTCACCCAGGGAAGAGCCCCGCCGTAGGAATCATAAAATTTCTGGACGTGGGCAGTGTAGTCGCTGAAATTGGGCCAGCGCAGCTCGGGGAAATTTCCGGATTTGATGATGGCTTGGAGGGAGGCCTGGGCTTCGGGGCTCAATTGTTGCGGCGCGAGAGCGGGTGCGGTGGCCGGCGCTTGAACAGAGGCTGGGGATTGTCCGCGGACGCGCCTCGCCGAACTGATGCCGTGACCGAGCAACAGCGATGCTCCGACCGCGAGCACAATCGCAAACAGAGCTTTGAAAAACCAGGACATTTTCATTTGGATGGCCCCTAGCGGCATTCGAGCACAAGTAGATTGGTGAGCTACACCGAACGCACAAAATCTAGTACAGGAGGGTGCCGCACGCAAGGTGAACGACGCACAAATTGGGAGGAAGGCCGGGGAAAGATTTGGGGCCAGGTGTTCTCAGAACTCAACGAAAACGCTCGTGGCCGAAGGCATAAGGAGTTTACCTCGGTCTGGAACAGTCGGGTCGGCGTTGATTGACCGCGACGGAACCGGGTGCTACCGTGGCATGTTCGATGACATCCCGAACCTCAGCGAGGCAGGCTGCCGTACCGGTTATTGGTCCGCTGATGCACGCGGTTGTCAGAACGTCGGCGCAATTTGCGAAATCGGCCAAGGTGTTCCGGCAGGGCGAGGCTGCCAACACCATTCTGTTCATCGAGTCGGGAACCATCAAAATTACGGTGATTAACAAGCAGGGGAAGGAAGCGATCATCGCCATTCTGGAGGCCGGCGACTTCGTCGGCGAAGGGTGCATCAGTAATGGCTCTTCTTTGCGAAACGCCACAGCTTCGGCCACCGAACCCACCAGGCTATCGATCATTCAGAAAAAAGAAATGCTGCGAGCCCTGCGTGAGGAAAAAGATTTTTCCAAGCAGTTTATAGCCTACATGCTGAAGCGCACGCTGAAAATCGAAGCGGATCTGGTGGACCAGCTCTTTAATTCGACTGAGAAGCGTCTGGCACGGGCGCTCTTACTTTTGGCGCACTACGGTAAAGCGGGAGCGCCGGAAACCGTAATAGCGGCTATTTCTCAGGAGACCTTGGCGGAACTGGTGGGCACCACGCGCAGCCGAGTGAATTTTTTCATGAACAAGTTTCGCAAACTGGGATTTATCAAATATAACGGTCATCATGACCATGGTCTGCAGATTCACGGATCGCTTTTGAACATTGTTCTGCACGATTAGCAGCTTTCTGCGGATTCGCTCTCATTTCGGAAATGTTCTTCTAAGAGACGCGCTCTTTTTCTTAAATTCAAACGGTAAAACCGGGCAAAAGAGCTGTTTTGCCCCATGTGCAAAATAGAACAGACAGCCTACCGGGTTCGCTGTATTGCTGATATGGAGGTTTTTATGCTCCGCGAAGAAAGCAACTCCGACACCGTCACTACTTCCCCCAGCAATCTAGCGAACGATTTTGACTCAGCTCCGATGTCCCCGGAGAGGTCCGGTGCCGGCACCGGCAGGGATGAATCCGCAACAACGGAACAATCTCGGAAGAGTGGCGCACCGGCCCAGAAGAGTGACGTGCTGGTCTGGAAGAGCGATGCTCTGGTGGTCCGCGAACGCCTGGCGCTCAACGAATTGTTCGTGACTCGGAAGTGGCACCGGTCCTACGCCGAGGCTTTACTGGAGACGGACGGCGCAAAGCTGCCGGCGCTTATCGCCGCAGCGGGGGAAGCGATCCTGGTACGGTACGCCGAGTTAGCGGTGTCCCCGGTTTCGACGGACGAGATTGTCGACTTACAACACGCGGTGGCGGCGCTCTCGCAACTCAGCGAACACACCGCAGCGGGTGGAATCGGACTGCCAGACATTTGTTGAGGAACACGCTCCAGGCTTGAACGGACCCCGACAGCGTTCGTGGAATGGCGGTACGCGAACGCGTCGCCGCAGCCGTGAACGGAGATGCTGCGGACCACGCGGTCACGCGATAGTCTAAGAGTCGGTGAACATGCTGGCCCGAGGATGGCCTTTGGCCAGGGGCGCGGGAGCGGTCGGCTCGCCGAAGTCTGTCGTCCAACTCCAATTTCGAATCTCGGGCATATCCTGAAAATGCTGCCGAATGTACGCGTGGTGTTCATACAATTTCCGATTGAACAGAGCGATCGCGTCGGAGGCTTGCGAACCCAAGCGCGGGGCATGCTTGAGCGCGTCGATGGCCAGATGATAGCGGCTCATTTTATTGAGCACCACCATATCGAACGGGGTGGTGGTGGTGCCCTGATCGTTGAATCCGCGGACGTGGAAGCGGGACTCATTGGAGCGGCCATGGACCATGCTGTGGATGAGCCAGCGGTACCCGTGGAACGCGAAGATGACATCGACGTCGCGGGTAAATAACGCGTCGAAGGAAATATTGTCCATGCCGTGGGGATGATCGTCGGGGCTGTTCAACGCGCAGAGATCCACAACGTTTACGACGCGGACTTTTATCCCGGGCACATGCTTTTGCAGCAGCCAGGATGCGGCGCAGGCTTCCATGGTGGGAACGTCGCCGGCGCAAGCCAGGACGATGTCCGGCTGTAAGCCGCCATCATTGGTCGCAAAATTCCAGATAGATGCGCCTTGCGAACAGTGCGCGAGGGCTTCTTCAAAGGTCAGCCACTGCAATTCGGGTTGTTTTCCGCAAGTGACCACGTTGATATAATTGCGGCTACGCAGGCAGTGATCGAAGACGTTGAGCAGACAGTTGGAATCCGGCGGGTAGTAGACGCGCACCACGTCGCTGCGCCGCTGGAGAACGTTGTCAACAAACCCCGGGGCCTGATGGCTGAAACCGTTGTGATCATTGCGCCAGGCGTGGCTGCTAAGGAATACATTTAGAGACGCGAGCGGCCTGCGCCACGGATATTCCTGACATTCCTCCATCCACTTGGCGTGTTGCGTAACCATCGAGTCCACCACTTGCGCGAAGGCCTCATACGAAGACCACATGCCATGCCTGCCGGTGAGCAGATAGCCTTCCAACCAGCCCTCGCAGAGATGTTCGCTAAGGACTTCCATGACGCGGCCATCGGGAGCCAGATGGTCGTCGATTGAGACGATTGGCTCCATGGTGCAGCGATTGGTCGCTTCGAACGCGGCGCTCAAGCGATTTGAACTGGTCTCGTCCGGACAGAAGAGGCGAAAATTGGTGGGATTGAGTTTTATGACATCGCGCAGATACTCTCCCAGTTTACGCGGCGCTTCGGCCACCACCGCGCCGGGGCCAGGTATGGATAAAGCGTACTGGGCGAAATCCGGCAAATCGAGGGCCTTTAAAACGCGGCCGCCGTTGACGTGCGGATTTGCGCCCATGCGGCAATGTCCTTCGGGGGCCAACTCCGCGAGCTCGGGTATCAGACGTCCGCTTTCGTCAAATAATTTATCCGGCTGATATTTTCGCATCCAGGCTTCCAGCAGCTTCAAATGCTCGGGATTTTCACACACGCTGGATAGCGGAACCTGATGCGCACGGAAGGTGCCTTCGATTGGAACACCGTCCACTTCTTTCGGGCAGGTCCAGCCTTTTGGGGTGCGCAGGACGATCATTGGCCACTTCTGCTGCGACTGCTCGCTGGTTGTTTTCTGGTCCTTACTGCGGGAATGCTGCTGAATCTCTTGAATTTGCGCGTAGCAGCGATCGAGAGCCGCGGCAAAAAGCTGATGCATGGCTTCCGGATCGTCGCCTTCTACGAAAATCGGAGCGTAGCCCAGCCCGCGATAGAGCAAAGAAAGATCCTCATCGCTGGTGCGGGCCGCGACGGTGGGACCGGAAATTTTGTAACCGTTGAGATGCAGAATCGGCAGCACCGCACCATCGCGCGCAGGATTCAGAAACTTGATGCCCTTCCAGCTGCCTTCGAGCGGACAGGTTTCGGCTTCGCCGTCGCCAACGATGCACGCAACTATTACATCGGGGTTGTCGAACGCCGCGCCAAAGGCGTGAACCAGCGAATAGCCGAGCTCGCCTCCTTCGTGCATAGAGTTGGGACTGTGCGGCCCGCAATGACTTGGAATGCCTCCGGGAGTGGAAAAGGAACGAAAGAAGAGCCGCATCCCGGACGCGTCTTGGGTGATTTCCGGATGTACGTCGGTATATGTTCCTTCGAGGTAGGCGCAGGCATTGAGGGTGGGGCCGCCGTGACCGGGACCGGAAATATAAATGATATTTGCATGCGTCTCGCGGATCAGGCGATTGAGGTGAACGTAAATGAAATTCTGTCCGGCGGAAGTGCCCCAATGTCCGAGGAGCCGTGGTTTGATGTTTTCTTTGCGGAGGGGCTCGCGCAGCAGCGGGTTATCCAGCAGGTAGATCTGCCCCACGCAGAGATAATTGGCGGCATACCAATAGCTGTGCATCTTTTGCAGGAGCTCGGAGGAGAGCGGGCCACTCGGTTTTACGGCAGTACTCGAGCCTCGCGGTTTTTCGGTCTGTTTGGTTACTTCGACGGCGGTCGATAAAGCAGCATCAAATTCCAGCATTTTTGCTCCTGGGGCCGCGCGGTTGTTGATTGATCTGCATCTGAAGTATGGCACTGGGCTCGCCTATGAACCGTCTCATAGTGGACATTCAGGCGCTGACTCAGCCGAGAAGTTCTCTAACGTGTCGGGCGATCATCAGATCTTCGTTGGTCTCTACTATCCGCACCTGCACGCGACTTCCCGCCGGCGATAACAATGAGGTATTGGATTCGTTACTGGCCGGCTCTAGAGCAATGCCTAGAAATTCCAGACCTTCGCAGATTCGCTGGCGAACCGCGGGAGCGTGTTCTCCAATTCCTCCGGCGAACACCAGGGCGTCGAGACCGCCAAGCGCCGCTACGTACGCGCCAATATATTTCTTAGCACGGTAACAGAAGAGCTCCACGGCCTCTGCCGACCGCGTGTCCTCGCGCATTTTGTCCAACAACACCCGCATGTCTCCAGTCTTCCCGGAAATTCCCAGCAGGCCAGATTCCTTGTTGAGAAGATGACTCATTTCTTTCGCGGTGATATTTTTGTTTTCCATCAGATACAGCAAGGCGCCGGGATCGACGTCGCCCGACCGGGTGCTCATCACCAATCCTTCCAGCGGGGTAAATCCCATGGAGGTGTCGATGCTTCTGCCGGCTTTGACCGCCACGATGCTGGCGCCGCTGCCCAGATGGGCGATGATGATGCGTCCGCCGGCAAGTTTTCCGTCTACCCGTTGCAGCTCGCTCATTACGTATTCGTAAGAGAGGCCATGGAAGCCATAGCGAAAGACGCCCTCTTCGTACAGGCGCCGCGGCAAAGCATATCTGCGCGCAACCTCTGGCAAGCCGCTATGAAACTGGGTGTCGAAGCAGGCCACCTGGGGAAGTTCGGGAAATTTTGCGCTGATGAACCGGATTCCCCGGAGCGCCGACGGCAGGTGATCGGGATCGAGTTCCACGAGCTGTTCCAGATCCGCGAGAAATTTCGGAGTAATACGTTCGGGCTTGGAGTGCTGTGGACCGCCTTGCACCAGGCGGTGACCCACGGCAGCCAGCTGCGAAAGAAATCCATGCTCAGTCAGCCATGCCAACACGGCATTGAGCGCCTCGTCAGAGTCCCGGCGTTCCACCGGTCCATCGAACAGTGGTCTGCCATCCGCATCCGTAATTTTCAGATGATCCTGGGAGGGTCCGGCTTGTTCGATTATCGCGGAGACAAGCAGTGTTGGTTCAACCGCAGATTCGTAGAGGGCGCACTTTAAAGTCGCGGAGCCTCGGTTCACCGTCAATACGTGTCTGGAAAGAGGAGGTGTCACCACGAGCTCCGGGAGGCGCACGCGAACGATTTATTTCCATCGCGATGATAAGCGAGCTGGGCGGATCGGAGAAGTGCGGCTGCGCGCGAGTGAATGTCGAGCTCGAAAACCAGCTGAGTAAAATACAGTATGGCGTTGGGAGGACATACTGTGCGCAATCGCACAGTATATGTAAGGGGAGTATGGGAAATTGAAGGAGCGCGCCGTCTCTGGGTGTTCATCCGGGATTCCGATGATAAAGGCTGGCCTATGAGCATTTCCCTTCAAGTTTTATCGCTCTTCATAATCGCTTTACCCATATCCTCGGTGGCTTGGACCATCACCCACGAAGAAGTCGTACGCGAATTTCGCGATTATTGCATTGCCGAGAGCAAAACCTGCCGGCGCATCTACGAGCGAAAGTTTTTCTACCTTTTTACTTGCGAATACTGCTTCAGCCACTACGTCACGGCGATTTTCTTGATCATCACCCGCTACAAACTTCTATTCCCAGACTGGCGAGGCTATTTGATTGCCGGCTTCTCGTTGGTCTGGGTGGCCAACGTGTACATGGGTATCTTCGGCAGGATTCGGCTCGATCTGAAGAAGGAGCGCGTCGAAATTACCGCGGAAGAAGCAGCCTTCGCGCACACCAGATAAATCGCCTGTCCGAATCGCCATCGATTTATGAACTCAGCGAAGAAGGGAGCGAGCGAGCAAAGTGTTGCTGGGGCGGTGACAATACTTCGTCAGCGATGCGAACATTCATCGGCCCCTAGCCGGAGGCTGTACAAAGAAAAGTCATCTTTGCCATGTGCCCGCGCCGACTCTATGGCCTTTTCCGCCGCGCACCAATCTTTTTCAGGCGATCCGAGCGGACGTCCTCGCCGTTCCCAGTATTCGTAGGCCAGCTTGTTCATAAGTCCGTGTACATCCCCTGCAAATGAAACTTCCATGGGAATTTGCTCCTATTCCTGAACGCCCGCACAGCAGCGTTGAAGGGGTTTTTTATTCGGAGGTCCGGCCGGTGCAAACGGCGTGGCCGCAGGAACAATCGATGTCCGGCGTTTTCTCCATTGCCTCGGATTGCGTACTGCAATACTTTCCCGAATTGGTCATGCACGAACAAATCGGATGCGCACATTTCTCGGCTTTAGGAGTCGACACTTTTTTCACCTGACTTTCGCTCGACCGGTCCCGATCGATGGCTCAAGTCTAGACGCTCGAAGCGGACCGTACTGTCCCAAAAGGGACACTTGGCGGCAGGGCATAGCACCGGCAGACATTAAAATTTCAAAACTGTGCAATTACGCACAGTCTGCGGTGCTGAATTTATGTAGCATCAGCCACCTTCGGATAATCAGATTGGGCCGAGGGCATCGAGGGAGACGTGCTGGTGCCGGCGGATTACAGGCTTCTCCGTCTCGTTGTGTTTTCGATTGTCTCTTTTTTCTGCGTTGTGGGCCTGGCGCCAGGTCAGACTCCCGATAAAGTTTCGGAAAAGCCCGCAGAGTCCTCCGTCACGCCGGCAACATCCGCGAGCAGTACGCCAACAACGAATCCGCAATCCACAGACCCAGCCAAATACGTGGGAGCTGAGACCTGTAAAACTTGCCACGAGAAAATTTACGACGGTTGGGCGAAGACTCCGCACTGGAAGACCACCCTCGACAGCAAAGGCGGCCCATCGCATCAGGGTTGCGAGGGTTGCCACGGACCGGGCGCAGAACACGTTGCCGGCGGGGGCGACGTATCCAAAATTTTCACGTTCAAGAACGCTTCGACGAAGGATATCAATGCGCGCTGCATGACTTGCCACGTCGGCGGACCGCAGCACATGAACGCCATCAATTCGCTGCACACGCAAAACAACGTGAGCTGCATCTCTTGCCATTCACCGCACGATGCAAAAACGAAAGAATTTCTGCTCGTCAAAGCGCAGCCGGAGCTTTGCTACTCCTGCCATCTGCAGCAGAAGGCGCAGTTCCAGATGCCGTTTCACCATCGCGTGAACGAGGGGCTGGTGCAGTGCTCGGACTGCCACAATCCGCACGGCACCGTCGGGCCGAAGCAGGTGCGCACCTCGGCCACGCAAGACGCGGTCTGCTTTACTTGCCATATCGACAAGCAGGGGCCTTTCGTATTCGAACATGCTCCCGTGAAGATCGAGGGCTGCCAGTCTTGCCATCTTCCGCACGGTGGCGCCAACGCCCACATGTTGCGCGTGAGCAATATGAATTTGTTGTGCCTGCAATGCCACACCAACGCGCTGCCCAACGCCAAAACTGGTGCGGCTGGCGGGACTCCGTCGTTCCACAGTCAAGAGACTTTCTTTAAGGCCTGCACGGTGTGTCATATCCAGATTCACGGCTCGAATTTCGACCAGACTTTTTTCAAGTAGCTTTGCCATGAACTCTCTTCTCACATTGCGGAACCGGAGTCTTCCAGCGAAAGCTGGTGCCGCGCGCAAGCGTCCGGGCATTTGGCGGTGGCGTGCGTTTTTATTTCTTGTAGTGTTCGTGGCGGGCGCTGCGTCGTCGCGCGCGCAGAACGCGCCAGAAGAAACCAAGGGAATTGACTCGGGAAATTACAATATCCAGCAATCCATCGAAGCCGGTTACCGCGGCACGTTCATCAACGGAAACCTCGATACTTACGACACGTTTATAAATCTGGGCTCGGGGCTTCGACTATTCGATTACAGCTTTGACATGCGTGCGAAAGACCACAACGGCCTCCTTTTCGACACCCTCAACTTCAGCAATTTCGGCTACGGCGGCGATCCGAACGACGTTACCCGGCTGCGCATCGAAAAAAATAAATATTACGATTTTCGCGTGCTGTTTCGCCGCGATGTAAATTTCTGGGACTACAACTTGCTCGCCAATCCGCTGAATCCCGCGGTTTCGAATCCCGAAGTGGCGATCGCCAATTCGCCGCATTCCATGGATCTGGTGCGCCGCATGCAGGACTACAACTTGACGCTGTTTCCGCAATCGCGGGTGCGCTTCCGTTTGGGTTTTTCACACAACCGCGACGAAGGTCCCGGTTTCTTCACCACCGATGGCGGTACTATTTCTCAGTTCAACCAAACCTACAGCTACACCACTAACTCCTACCGCGCGGGCGTCGATTTTCGTATTTTGCCGCGCACCACCATCTCCTACGACCAGTTCCTCAGTTACTACAAGCAAGACAACGTCATCACCGACAATCCGCAAAATACCGGCTTCCAACTCGCCAACGGCACACCCGTCGACTTGGGAATTATCTGGAGCACCGTGGGCCCCGTCGAGATTCTGCCTTGCGCGGTGCCTATCGTTACCGCGCCTAATATCGTAAATCCTGCTGTGCAACGCCTATCTCTCTTATAGTCAGGCTGGGAATCCGCGAAATTTCATGCCCACGGAACGTTTGAGCTTTACGTCAAATTATTTTAAGAACTTTGAGACCGCCGGGTCGATCGGCTACAGCACCGCCAACAACTCCGTTCCCGATTTCAGCGAAATCGTAAACGATTTCACGGTGCGTAGCGGTACGCGTGGCAGTACCGCAGGCGGTCCCGCGGACACCAAGCGTGTTTCCGTCAATGCTGATTGGTCCGGCGTATACTCCATCACCGATAAATTGCGTATCGTGGATCAATTCCGCTACGACAACTGGCGCACTCCCGGTCTCTGGGACACATCCGAGACAAATGTCTTCGGTCAGATGCAGCCTGGCCTCGTGGGACTCGATCAACCACAGGCGATTTTCAACGCAGCCACGTTTATCGCCCAGTGCCCGGCGCCCTATACGGCAGCCACTTGCCCCGGGCACACCGCCAGCTCTGCGGCGGATTCCATCGCCGGCCCCACTTCAACTTTCCTCGGGCAAAATCTGAAATCAAACACTATCGAACTTCAGTACGATTTTAGCAGTCGCCTCAGCGCCCGCATCGGCTACGTCTATACCGACCGCACCATCGCCGATTTCAGTGCCACATTCTTTTCCGCGGAAACTTATTACGCCGGCGGCGCCACCGGTACCCCCGCGAACGATTTCCTTGCCGCGCGCGGCGCCTGCGCGGTGCCGGCAGCTTGCACCGCCGCAGTGGACCCGGCCACTGGCGACCTGATCTCGCTGACGTTCTCCGGTCCCGCTGCCGGGAATGACACTTCGCGCAACCTCACCGGAATCCACGAGCAGACCGCGCTAATCGGCTTCACCGCCCGGCCCATCGACGCGCTGCGTATTACCGCCGATTTTCTTTTTGGCTCCAACGATTACTCTTTCACTCGAATCAGTCCGCGCCAGGTGCAGAGCTATAAAATTCACGCGAGCTATAAGCCTCGCACCTGGATCAACTTCGACGGCGCGGTCGACATCCACGAGAACCGGGACAACGTTGCCACCGTCAACGACGTCGAGCACGGTCGCAGCTACAGCTTCGTAACCACGGTAATGCCCAACTCCAAGTTGTTCTTCGAGCTCGGCTATACATACACGGACATCTATACCGCCGCGCAAATCTGCTACTACGCCAACGCCAATGGCCCCGCGCCGGTGACGCAATGTCCCGCCAGCCTGGGTTACGCGCCCGCGGCAAATTCCGGGTTGGGCGCGTACTCCAGCAAGCAGAATTTTGCGTACGCCGGAATAAATTGGAAGCCCGTGAGCCGGGTCACCATCGGTCTCGGTTACGCGGGCACCTTCGTCGGCGGCAGCACGCTGGGTATTGATGCGCTGCAGGTTCCCGGTACTCTCGCCTTCAATTATCAGAAGCCCTATGTCACCACCATTTTCGATATCTACAAAGGGCTCAGCTATCGAATGACCTGGAATTATTACGGCTACAACGGTCGCGGCCAGGCTTCGAACAACATCGCGGGCCTGGCGCCGATACCCATTCAGGATTTTGACGGCAGCACCGCGGAGTTCGCCTTGCGCTACACGTTCTAAGGAATCAGCGGCAATTTGCGCAAATAAAGGTAGAGCAATTCAACCAAGGTCGAACATTCGCGGGAAGTGTGCAAAACGGGACAGTTCGCAACGCGCGACCCGCTTACGATACATCTCGAAGAGTACGCCTAGCGGACGACTTGGCGCTGGGGCCGGGAGATTCTAAAACATGAGTACACCATCAGCACGAATCGGACGTTCGGCGATCGGGATTACGATCCTAGCGGCATTTATCTTTGTGAATATTTCCTCTGCTTCGCCGGACGCCGGTGCGGCCCTCTACAAAACAAAATGCGTAGCCTGCCATGGCGCCGATGGCAAGGGCGCAACAGCGGTTGGAAAAGCCGACAACATTCGCGATCTCGGCTCTCCTGATGTGCAAGGGCAGAGCGATGCCGTTCTGAACTCCATCATCACCAGCGGAAAAGACAAAATGCCCGCCTACGGCAAAAGCCTGAAACCGGAACAAGTGACCGCGCTAGTCGCCTACGTTCGCTCGCTGGCAACCAAATAGCAGCAAAGATCGCACACCAGCAATTTGCTGCGCCGCAGCTGTTTGGGACGGAGAGTATCGATGCCCGCAACAACACTGGTCGCTATTCTGGTGCTCGTGAGCGCCGCGCTGGTTGCCGTCGTAGTGTTGCGCCCCACCCTGGTCAGAACGCCCACTGGCAAGATTGTCGCTTTCATCGCCCTATTTCTTCTTCCGGTAATTTGCGGAGCCATGGGCATCTCCACCGATATGGAGCGCTCTACGACCACGGCCTTCTGTTTGTCCTGCCACACCATGGATTCTTACGGCAAAAGTCTCCATATCGACGATCCCAACCACATTCCCGCCGCGCATTTCCAGAATCACCGCGTCGATCCGGAGCACGCCTGCTATACCTGCCACACGGACTACGCCATGTTCGGGACGTTGAAAGTGAAACTTGGCGGCCTGCGCCACGTGTACGTCTATTATTTGGGAACGCCGCCCGCGCCGGAAAATATCAAACTGTACCAGCCGTTTAACAACGCCAATTGTCTGCACTGCCATGCGGGCGCTCGCTCGTTCGAAGAAGGAGCAACCCACACCGCCGATCCGGCCACCATGACCGCCATCAAAGCTAACAAAATGTCCTGCATGACCAGCGGATGCCACGACGTAGTGCACGCCATTGCGCACCTGAACGAAGCTAAATTCTGGAAGGAACCCAACTGATGCCCGGTGCCGACCCGCTCAAAAAGCGTCTGCAAATCTCCGGAATCTTGCTGATTATCGGCCTGCTCATCGAAGCGGCGTGTCTGTTTTCCCCGCGCCCCATTGCGTTCGTCATCTTCGTTGCGGTCGGCGGGCTTCTAATGTTGGCTGGGATGGCGCTGTATCTATTTTCTTTGGTCGAGACTCCCGCCAATCAATAAGTTCGCCGGCTGCTGAGCAGCGCCGAATCTAGCGGAGGGCTGCGAACAAGTCCTTCAAGACGACCATCAGGGGGATTTGGGCCAGAATCACGGGGAGCGCGGGTATCAGCACGGCGGCTCCCAGGGTGTAAAGCGCTCCCTTATCTGCGGGGAATGGTTTCAACTGCGCCATCTTTTCATAGGCACCGCCAAAATCCGCCAATGTAGAACTCTCCGGTGCCTGCAGAAATTCTGTTTCATGTCCCGCCCGATGAACAATCCATTTTTCGTGGAACTCACTGCTGTGCAGCTGACCAAGGATTCCGTATTCGAGTATTCCCTTGCGCCGCAAGGCGGCCAAGCGGGGAACAAAGAACACCAGCGGACCAAGCGCGATCGCCGCAATGATAACTATCAGAAGGATAGCTGGCAGCTTGAAGTCCATCAAATGCGCGCCGCGGTGAAGGATGTCCTGCCGCCAGGTTGATCCGATGACTGCGGAAGCGGCAAAGGCGATAGGCGCGAAGGCCGAAGCGGTGAGCCCCAGAAAGCCGAGGCCTCCGTGTCCATCCGGATGCGTAGGAACCAACTTCAGATTGCATCTCGATAATTTGTAAGCGAAACACGTCCACAATATCCACTTCAAGAATCCGAGACCCAATAACAATTGAAAAAGAGATGAAGTCACAATGACGGCGTACCATCCGGCCGCCGTTAAATGGAAATCGGCGCCGGTGCCATGCGAAAGCCACGGCGTCGCGTCCACCAAACCCTTATATGAGGTTAGCGTATGAAGAATGAGGAGCAGCAGAATGGCCAGCTCCGGAAAAAAAGAATCGCGCACGCGTACTAATTTGCCGATGAATCTGTCCACGTCCGCCAGTTCCGAGGGTTCCAGCAGTCCGGCCTGGCGGATGTGTCTCATAACCGCGCGAAAGCGCGATTCCATGAGCAGCTCACCGATCAGCAATACCGGTAGGGCAACCAGAACGCGGGAGTGAACGCGATAATCACGCAGCAGAGAGAGCAGTGCTGGGCGATTTAAAACTGCGGTAAGAACGAACAGAGGCAACCAGCTAACGGCCAGCAGAACGACGATTCGGCGCCCCAGGTTCCAATGATCGTGGTGGATGAGCTTGAGTGCTTGCTGCGCCCGATAGAATGGGCCACCGCGAATAAACGAGATCTCGGCGGCAGAAGCAGTGGCGGGTGTTTCGGTTTTGGTTTCCATATTCAAGCCCTATCGCCACTTTGCAGGAAAATTCAAGGGAGAACTGCAGCTGCCTGTTCGACGTCGCGACCCTCCAGAAGCAATCGGAAGAGTCGCGACGCCAAGGATCGGCAGATCACTTAGGACTTAGGTGGGAAATTCTTTAGCAGGTTCTTCATCGCATTGTTCAGATTCTTCTGGATCTTTTCCTGGTTGTTGCCCGGATTGATCGTTTTGGTGGCGCGTCCGGACCAGACAAGTTGTTTGGACGAAACGTCGTACATGTCGAGAACCAATGTGCCGGTGCTGATCGTGGAGCTGGTGGCAGTTGCCATCCCGCCGCCGAAGCGCCAGCCGCCGCCCATGCCGTAGGCGCTCCACTGTTTATCCTGGGTGACGGAAACCTGGTAGTCGATATAGAGGTCAGCGGTGTCGCTGTCGGTCTTGGTTAGGCCTTTGGTGGCCAGCTGGGCATCGATGGCCTGCTTGATCTGCGCATCGACAATCTGATTCGGGTGGGCGGCACCGGGGATATCGACCCATTTATACGTGTGATACTTCGCGAAATTTGTTCCCGGCATGGCGTTGGTGCTCACTTGTTGTGCCGACGTCAAACTACAAGCCAATAGCGTTAAGATGAGCGCCATTCCAAGTTTGGCAATTCCACGGTTCAGTTTATGCGACATCGTTTTTCTCCTTTTTTTAGAACAGAAGACGATTCCGACTTGCAGTGCTACGCAATCATTTCTGCAGGGGCGTTAGCGAAGTCATTCTGAATCCCGCACGCTTGTAGCTCAATTGCAAGTTCCAGCGCATTCTATGTGGAAACTCTTGCGGTGGACAGGGTAAATCCGTGCTTGCAACGTTTCCTATGCTGACGGAGTGTCCCAGCGAGGCTCACCAATGCAACTTCGCAGCCCCTACTACTGACAGGTCCCCGCTCCTCCCGCAACTGGTAGTTTTGACGGTATCCAGCGAATCGGCCTCGCTCTTACAATGTGCCACTACTTCTGCCGTGCGCTGCCCGTAGCCCGGCGAGGAACGCTTAGTCTGCATCGCAATGAGATTGAAAACTTGGTCAGGAGTGTGGATATGAAGTGTTTAAGGAACATCTCGATATGTTTGGCAACAATCGCGTCAGTTCTGAGCATCGGTTTGGTGCCTGGTGCCAGGGCACAGCAAAAGAAACCTAACATCGTGGTGATCATGGGTGACGACGTAGGTTGGTTCAACGTCGGCGCCTATCATCGCGGCATGATGTCGGGAAAAACGCCGAACTTAGACAAGCTTGCATCGCAAGGAATGATGTTCACCGATTACTATGCGGAGGCCAGCTGCACCGCCGGTCGCGCCAATTTCATCACTGGGGAACTACCGATCCGCACCGGTCTAACCACGGTGGGACAAGCCGGAGCGGACGTCGGAATGCCAGCGCAGGCGGCCACGATAGCCAGTGCTCTCAAAGAGCAGGGCTATGCCACGGGCCAATTCGGCAAGAATCACTTGGGAGATCTCAACAAGTACTTGCCCTGCGTGCATGGCTTTGATGAATTTTTTGGCTATCTCTACCACTTAGACGCAATGTCCGATCCTTACTGGTTCGACTATCCACAGGATTGGATCGACAAAACTGGGCCGCGGACTCTGACGCACTGCTGGGCCAGCGACAAAGATGACCCAACCGTTATGCCTCGTTGGGGCGCGGTAGGGAAACAGAAAATCGAAGATGAAGGCCCGTTGGCTCCATTTCCCAGCATGAAGGACATGCAGAACTGGCAACAAGGTCGGCCCGCTAAGTACGACATGGAGACCTTTGACGATGTGCTGGTCAAGAGCAGCAGCGACTTCATGGACAAGGCCAAGAAAGACGGCAAGCCGTTCTTCATTTGGCACAACACCACTCGCATGCACGTCTTCACCTACATTCCTCCGAAGTACCAAGCCATGATGAACGCCACGAACAACTACGGCTTGGAAGAAGCGGGAATGGCTCAGATGGACGACAGCATCGGTGCGCTCCTCAAGCATATCGACGACATCGGCGAGACCGATAACACCATCGTGATCTTCACAACGGATAACGGAGCCGAAGTATTTACCTGGCCGGATGGCGGCATGACCCCCTTCAAAGCCACCAAGGGCACCACCTACGAGGGCGGATTCCGCGTACCAGCCATCATTCGATGGCCCGGACACGTCAAGCCCGGCTCCGTTGAAAACGGGATCTTCTCCGGACTCGACTGGTTCCCAACCTTGCTGGCGGCAGCGGGAAATCCGGACATCTCCAACCAACTCCTAAAGGGCGTAAAGCTCGGCGACCGGACCTACAAGAACCACTTGGACGGCTACAACCAAATGGCGCTCTTGACCGGCACCGGACCGTCCCAGCGTCACGAGCTGTTCTATTTCGGTGGTCCGCACCTCGGAGCCATCCGCATAGACGACTTCAAATACCAATTTATTCAACAGCCCTACGGCTGGCCCGGTGAGAAAGTCACCACAGACATGCCGACCATCACCAACATTCGCCAGGATCCGTTCGAGCGCACTTCATCGATCCGCGGCGAAACCTTAAACAATATGGGCGGCGGCTATATGAATGACTTCATGGCGCGTGAGTTTTGGCGTTTCGTGAACGTTCAACAGACCGTATCTAAGCTTGCTATGACTGCCATCGACTTTCCGCCGATGCAGGATCCGGCAACCTTCAACCTGGACGCTATCAAGGCCAAAATCCAGGAAGCCATCAAAGCGCACGAGGGCCAGTAGTTAATTACCCAACCTGGAGACGGTTCGCGAGAGCCGTCTCCGTTGGTATTTCTTGCGTAGCGATATTTCGATGTGGTCTTATGGTCAAAGTTCGGCGCACCCTGGTTGCGGGCGAGTGGTCATGCCACTCGTTCTCAAGAGTTCGATTCGTTTGATAAAAAGGGGCGCTTTAGAAATTATTAGGATTACCACCGAGCGGAGCTAACAATGAACGCTGGCACTTGGAAAAAAACTGTAACCGCGATTCTATGTCTTGTGTTTTTCAATTATTCGTCGCGCCTGCTATATGGGGCCCAAGGTCAACCCGCAGAGGCGGGAACTGACACCGGAAATCCCACCGAAGCAGCGCCCATGACCGCGGCTCAGTTGCAGGCACTGGTCGCGCCCATCGCGCTTTATCCCGACGCGTTGGTGGCACAAATTCTTGCGGGGTCGACGTTTCCCGATCAGATTGCCGTTGCTAGTTACTGGTTGGGAGAGAACAAGAGCTTGACCGGAAGCGCCCTAATGCAGGCCGTTGACAAACAAACCTGGGATCCGAGTGTCAAAGCCCTCACCCAGTTTCAGTCGGTCCTCAACAATATGGCGCAAAATCTCTCCTGGACTTCTTCGCTGGGCCAGGCGTACCACAATCAGCAGGCGGACGTGATGACCGCGGTGCAGACTCTGCGCGCGCAAGCCCAAGCCAACGGGAATCTCAAGTCCACACCGCAAGTGACGGTCGTGCAGCAGTCACCGCAAGTGATCGTAATTCAGCCCACGAATCCGCAGATCGTGTACGTCCCGCAGTACAATCCCGCGGTCATTTACGGCACGCCTTACGTCGTGCCGGGATACACCACCGGCGACGTTGTTGCCGCGGGAATCATCGGGTTCGGCGCGGGCATCGCTGTCGGAGCAATGATGAGCGGCGGTTGCTGCGGCTGGGGCTATAGCAGTTGGAATTGCGGTTGGCACGGAACTGCGGTCGTTTATCACGGCGGAGCCTACTACGGAAATACCGCCTGGCACGGCGGCTACTACAACGGTGGCTACCACAACAGCTATGGCTACAACAATTCCTACAATCACAACAACTATAACAACTACAACAATTCTTCTTACAACCACTCGAATACCAACAACCAGTACAAAAATAATGGCAATACCTACAACAAAAACACCGTGAACATGAACAACGATCATTCTTCTGCGTCAAATTCGTGGGCACAGCACGGCAGCAGCGGAGGCGGTTCACACTCAGACGCTTTTAGCGGCATGAGCGGCCACTCCAGTGGTTCCAACGGCTGGTCTTCCAGAGCCGATAGCAGCCGCGGTTGGGGCAGTATGCAGTCCAGCGGCTTCGGTGGTGGTCGATTTGGCGGCGGCGGCGCTGGCGGCGGCGGATTCCGCGGTGGCGGAGGGCGGCGCTGATGACCGCGAAAATCCGTTCACAAAGCAGCAGGAAATCCAACCCCGGGAGAAATTTTATGCGGCGCGATGTCCGGAACCGAAAGAATTTTGCTTCTCGTCCCCCGATGTTTGTTGCGCTTCTATTGGCGATCTCCTTGCTGGCTTCCTGTCACGCCGCGCCAGAAAAGCCCGTAACTCCGGCGCAAAGGACTTTCGCATCTCCGGAAGAGGCGGGCGCCGCGTTTCTTGACGCGGCCAAGTCCGGCGATCAAGCCGCACTTACCGCCATTTTCGGGCCCAACTCCATGGCTGTTCTGTCCTCGGGAGATTCCGTGAAGGACAAGGAGTCCCTGCAAAATTTTGTCACCGCCTACAATCAAATGCACCGTTGGCAGGCGATCAAAGCCGGCGGCGAAATGCTCTACACCGGGGCGGACAATTTTTCCTTTCCAATTCCTTTGGGCAAAAATCCCGCGGGCCAGTGGTACTTCGACACCGCCGCGGGGAAAGACGAGATACTCGCCCGGCGCATCGGGCGGGATGAATTAACCGCGATCGCCGCTTGCGAAGCCATCGCCCAAGCCCAGCAACAATACGTCATCCAAGCTCACGACGGCACAAAACAATACGCCCAGAAATTCATAAGTGACGACGGCAAACAAAACGGTTTGTACTGGCCGGTCGCCGCAGGCCAGCCTGCCAGCCCCCTCGAAGACGCTCGTGACTTCGCGAAAGCCGCCGGCTACACCAACGCGGGGGATAAACCCCAACCCTTCGAGGGTTATTTATTCCGCTTCCTCACCAAGCAGGGAGCCCAAGCCAGCGGCGGCGCAAAAGACTACCTGGTCAACGGGAAACTAACCGGCGGCTTTGCGTTCGTCGCTTATCCCGCCACCTATCGGAACTCCGGAATCATGACTTTCATCGTCGGCCAGGACGGTGTCGTCTACCAAAAAGACTTGGGCGAACAAACTACGGACATCGCATCAGCTATGGCCGAGTACAACCCCGGCGACGGTTGGAAACCAGCCCTCTAGGCCGGTTAATCGATGGCTTTTCCGATTTCTGTGCTGGAGCCAGACACGATGAAAAATATCAAACGTAATTTTTCTGGCAAGGCGTTAATCGCAGCGGCCCTTCTGCTCTTCGTCGTTCTGAGCGCTCACGCCCAGCGCGACCCTCTCCCATCTTGGAATGACGGGCCCGCGAAAAAGGCGATTCTCTCTTTCGTTAAAGATACGACGGAGAAATCCAGTCCCAAGTATGTCGAACCAAAGGATCGCATCGCCACGTTCGATCAGGACGGCACACTTTGGACAGAGCATCCTTTATACGCGCAGGGCATGTTTGCCCTCGAGCGCCTGGGTAAAATGGCTCCGCAACACCCCGAATGGAAAGAGACGGAACCGTTCAAGTCCGTTCTCACCGGCGACAAAGAGGCCATGTCCAAGTTCACCGAGAAGGACTGGTTGGAAATTGTCGCGGTCACGCATGCCGGGATGAGCAATGAGGAATTTCAGGCGCTCGTAAAGCAATGGATCACCACTGCAAAAGCTCCTCGTTTCGATCGGCTGTACACGGATCTCATTTATCAGCCCATGCTGGAAGTGATGAAGTATCTGCGCGAAAAAGGATTCCGGACTTATATCGTTACCGGTGGCGGGCAGGAATTTGTGCGCGTTTACAGCGAGCAAGTTTACGGCGTTCCTCCGGAACAAGTAGTGGGATCGAGTATCGTCACCACCTATAGCGATACGAATGGCAAGCCGGTGTTAATGCGCGAGGCAAAAGTTTTTTTGATCGACGATGGGCCTGGCAAAGCAGTCGGCATTAATCTCTTTATCGGCAAGCGACCGCAAGCAGCCTTCGGCAATTCCGGAGGCGATCAGCAGATGCTGGAATGGACGCAGGCGGGCGAAGGCGCTCGGTTGATGATGCTCGTGCATCACGATGATGCCACCCGAGAATATGCTTACGGACCCGGCGGCGGCCTTCCGGACACGCATGTCGGTACTTTTTCCGATGCGCTGATGACCGAAGCCAACAAGAGCGGCTGGATCGTGATTAGCATGAAGGACGATTGGAAACGGATCTTTGCTTTTGACAAGTAAGTTGCCGCAGATGGCTTTTAGGTGACGACCTGTAGCCATATCTGCGCCGCCGCTGTATAAGAGTTTGTGCAAGGTTCGAAAATTGACGGAGGGGAATGAATCATGAAGAAGATTGGATATTTGGTGCTTTGCGTATTACTCGGGGCCGTGATTTGTGCCGCCGCGGACGATGTCGTGGGCTTCTTCCACGGAACGATCAAGAAGGTGGACAAGACTACCCAGACCATCGTGGTCAAGACTGCCGATGGCACGGAACACACGGTGAAAGTTACCAGCGACGTCACCGTAAAGGGCACCAAAGATGGCTTCGACGGATTAAAAGAAGGAACCGAAGTTGTGGCGCGCACTACCGGCAAAGGCGCCGATAAAACGGTCTCGGAAGTAGGCAAAGTCAGCAAAGACGGTTTGCAGGTTACTAAAGGAACGATCGTAAAAGTCGACGACGGGACCAAGACCGTAGTGGTGAAAGCCGCTGATGGTACCGAGAAGACCTTTGAAATGACCGGCAACGCCGTGGCGGACGCCGGCAAGGCCACCGGTAAAGGCGTGGCGACGGGCGCTAAAGTCACCGTCTATTACACGGAAGAAGCCGGGAAGAAAACCGCGCACTTCATCGCGAACTAATTTTTTAAACGCGTCGCTGCGCAGGATAACACCGGAGCAATATGTATTCGCAAATCTCGGGCCACGGGGACCCGAGATTTGCGCTAAGGATCACAAGTGGGCGTAACCTCGGCGTCCAGCTGCGCTTCGCCCCCGTGGTAGAGTTCGCGTACGCGTCGTCCCTGGGAAGGGAAGTATGAGTTTTGTTCGGGTGAAGTTATTTACAGTGATAGCCGCGGCAGTTTTTATCGCTAGTTTTGGACCGACCCAGGGCCAAGCCAACCCGCAGTCCAACGCCGAACAAGCGCCCGACACTTCGATTCCGCGCAGTCAGGCCGGGCATTCAACAGCCACGCTTGAACTGCCAATTACGTTTGAACGGCACCTCGGCGATCTGGACGGAATGCGCAAGCGGCACGAGATTCGCGCCCTGGTGGTGCCCAGCCGCTCCGGTTTCTTCTACGACCAAGGTCATCCGCAAGGAATTTACTTTGAACTTTGCGATGAGTTTCAGCGATTTGTAAACGAAAAGTACAAGACCAGCAGTTTGAAGATGAATGTCACCTACATTCCGGTGCGCCCGGAGCAACTGGAAAGCGCGCTGTTAGCAGGCGTAGGCGACTTCATCGCTTACGGCGTGATCGTCACGCCGGAACGCCAAAAAGAAGTGTTGTTCACCGCCCCCATCGATTCTGACGTGAAACAGGTAATTGTCACCGGGCCTAAAGGGCCGACGATCAATACGCTTGAAGATCTGAGCGGGAAAGAAGTCTACGTCAACCCGCTGACGGTTTACTACCAAACGCTGCAGCAGCTCAGCGAATCCTTTCAAAAAGCAGGGAGAGCTCCGATTCGATTAAAAGAAGCCGACGCCAATCTTACGGATGAAGACTTACTGGAGATGGTCAACGCCGGATTACTCCCGGCGACGGCAACCATAAATATACGGGCCGATTTTTGGTCCAAAGTATTCCCGCATTTGACGCTTCACCCCTCCCTGGTGTTGAAAGTAGATGGGCAGCTCGGTTTGGCGACCCGCCAGGATAGTCCGCAGCTGAATCAATTGCTGGACTCATTCGTCAAAGGGCACGCTATGGGCACGTCCTTCGGGAACACCCTGTTCCGGCGCTACCTGCAAAATACCAAGTGGGTCGCTGATGCTACCTCGACTGAGGAAATGCAAAAATTTCAGGCCTACGTCGGCTATTTCAAAAAGTATGCTGCGCTATATGACTTTGACTACCTCATGCTGATCGCTCAGGGCTATCAGGAATCCCTTCTGGATCAGAATCGCAGGAATCCCAGCGGCGCGGTGGGCATCATGCAGGTGCTTCCGAAGCTTGCCGCCGCTCCACCCATCAGTGTTCCGAACGTGGACGACGCGGAAAACAATATTCAGGCTGGCGCGAAAATGATGCGCAATATCGCCGACACTTATTTTAACGATCCCAAGCTTGATCCCTTGAACAAAACTCTGATGGTCTTTGCCTCTTACAATGCAGGGCCCAATCGGATCGCCCGGCTGCGTAAAAAGGCCGCGAGCGAAGGTTTGGATCCCGATCAATGGTTTGGCAATGTGGAACTGGTGGTGGCTAGAGATGTGGGTCAACAAACCGTGCAATATGTTAGCAATATCTACAAATATTATGTCGCTTACAAACTTACGCTCGAAGAATCCGCCGTCAAAAACTGAACCACGCATACGCAACCGGCGACCTTGAACTCTGCTATCATTTTGACCCGGCGTATTTATCAGAACGGTTTTGCTGTTTTTTCGCGGTGAAGGGAGTCGGTGAACACATAAAACTTATGAAGGCGCAT
>CAWBIB010000007.1:0-556847 GCA_963788785.1 uncultured Acidobacteriota bacterium | reverse complement strand
ACTATTGTTGGCCCAGGGTTCACCGACATGACTTGCGAGCCAAGATGAAATGTTTGACTGATCACCTAAAGGAAGGGGTTGGTGCTGATGCATTAGCGCGCCGTGCCACGAAACGTACATGTAGAGTTGGTTAAGTTCCTCGTCGGTGTCTTCAAGTTTCAAAAGATAATCTTTACAAGAAATAAGGACGCGGTCGTAGTTTGGCTCAGTACGATCAAGGATCATGAGCTGTTGAGCATCAAACCAACCAAGGACTATTGGGGTGGAATCAACCGAGATATCATGCACAGGAGTAGCAGGCATATACCCAAATCGCGCGACATGCGCCGACACACCAATACGGATATTGTCAATCGTGCCGCGAACGAGAGGAACCACTGGTTCCCCTTGACCCGCGAGCATTTTGCGGCGCAGAACAGCTGGCGATGCATTTGAGCCGGTCGCAACTACGGGGAACCGGCCATTTATTGGTGCGACGTTTTGACACAAAAGGTCGTAGTGAAGGTTCGTTTCAGCGCGGTCGCGACCTCGGCATCCGGCACACCGTACTACACGGGCCTGGCCGAGGCGTCGCCCCGCAAGCGGAGTCAACTGGTGGTGACAATCCGCCAGCAGAAGCACCGGAGTTTTCCGGTGCCTGACCGGGATACTGAAGTGGATCATCCTCGAAGTCGACTTCCATTTCGCCGTTTTCGCTTGGGTCAACATCAGCGTCTTCGCCTGCCACAGGTCGTATTCAACACGATCTTGGTCAGTTCTGTTGCCGGACGTCTTCGATTCTGGCAGCGCGGGTGTCGAGCCGGATGTCTTGTTTAGTGTCCCGCCATCTGGAAGACCAGTTGGCTGAATTGCTCCCCGACGATTTCACGGCGTTTGTGAGAACGGCGCAGCCCATCTACCCCTTCGGGTGCCGGTGCCAGATCGCCCGGCTGTCCACGCACTACAGCTGAGCGGCCCAACGAGGACCCGTCTGTCGGCGTTCACCGTACTCCGATACCGACTTTTGAGACTCTCGAAACCCGTCTCTTTTGAGGCTCGGATTAGTGTTCCGCTGCGCCGAGGAAACCTCCTAGCCCGCGGGAACGGTGATCTCAAAATGCACCCAGAACTGCGCACTGGCGCGGGCCCCATGCGTTGCTCGCGACGGAAGTTGTCCGCTAATCTCCACACCGGAAGAAGTGCTCTTGCTCTTCAGAACGTAACTTTCCAGAAGACGTTTCGCTAGTGGTTCGCTCGCGTCTGTCTCCAGGTGCAACTCGTAACGCACTACGGGCGGCGCTCCCGCCTCAAGCGGCACGACACGCACTGAACCCAGATCCGCCGTCAAACGCAACGTCAGTCCGTCGGTCGTAGTCAGCACGCCGTTCCGTTCCGCAGAGACGTGCGCTACCGCCCCGGGAACCGTTCCCGCCGCAGGCGTGGGATCCGACGCAGCGGGGAGAACGACCGAGACTTCCGGGCCTGCGTAACCCGAGCCTGCGTAACCCGAGCCTGCGTGACCGAGGAGCGGAAAAAGGGAAGTACAAAGGAAAGCGCAAGTCAGCGCCCAAGAATGCACGGGCAGCGCGTGAATAGACGCCCGCTTCCGTTCCACGCGCAATTTATTTTCGATATCAGGGATCGTCATCGTTCCGCAGTTCTAGCTTTTCCGAAGTTCTCTCGCCGCGCACCGAAAAAAGCGCAAGACCCGCTCAACGGCAAGGCCCTATGGCAAGGATCGGGCGCCAAGCTGCCGCAGGGCCGCCGCGCTTCGCAGCCGTACATCTCGATTCGGATCTTTTTGCTGAAGCTCGGTCAGCGCGCGAATGGTTTTTCCATTGCGGGCGGGGTCTTCTGCGGGATTAGAGCCGTTGAGTGCATCCAACTCATACGAATGCACCAGCAAATTCACGGCTTCGATGCGCACACCGGGACTGGCATCATGATCCAGAATGTCCAGCATAGCGGAGTGCACCGCATCATCGTCCGCAGTGTCCCGCAACGCTTCCAGCGCCTTCATACGCACTGCCGCGTTCGGATCTTTGCGCGCAGCGGCCAACATCGCTTGCCGAACCTGTTCATCGTCTGTGCGGACCTTCAGCGCATCGAGACAATCCAGCCGCTTGCCCGTATCGAAACGCTCGCCGTTCTTCAACACGAACATCAGCACCCGCCGCACATCGCTATCGTTCACATTACCGGAAAGTTCCAGCGGCTGTTCGGCATTCAACTGCAACTGGATATTTTCGCCGCCCGCCCCCTGCGCGGGAGAAAAGCGAATATTGTCCACCGCCATCTTCGCGAGCTGGTCGTCGGTAAGTTTCGGCGCCGCCAGCACGTTCACAGCTGGTCCCGCCACATCATTCGCGGTTTCGCAGCCACGGCAGCAGTTGCGTGCCCAGCACCACGCCGAAAACCACCAGCGCCGCGGCGCTCCACGCCGGCCGCAAGGCCATCCATCGACGCGCCCAGCCGAAAGGCTCCCAGCGGACCACTCGCACCGGCGCGGTCATATCTTCAATTTTTTCAGACAATTCGCTGCGGCATTGCGCCAGCAAGACTCCGGAGCTATCCAGCACATCCGCGGGCTGCTGAAGAGCTGTTACCGCGTCCAGGAGCGACCGTTCTACGGCCAGCTGTTCCGCGCAATCCGCACAGTTGCCTAGATGCGCTTCCACCGTGGCTTTTTCTGAGTGCGTCTAATTCATCGCAAGAATAAAACACCAGCAACGCTGAAATCTCCGCGCAACCACGCGGCGAAATCTGTTCAGAATTTCCCGCGCCGCTCATCGCAGCTCACCCAGTTGATTGCGCAGTTTGCGCGTTGCCCGAAACAAGGAATTCTTCACCGTCTCTTCCGTGGTGCCCAGGGCATCGCCGATTGCGCGCAGTTTCAGCCCCTGGTAATGCTTCATTTCAAATACCACGCGTTCGCGCGGAGAGAGCTGCTCCATGGCCAGGGCGATGCGCGCAGTAATCTCTTTCCCAAACAGGCACCGCTCTGGATCCAGAGCTGGGGCGATGTTCTTTCTGCCGCTCAAAAAAATCTGCCACGCCCTCATCGTAGTAGCCGGAATTGGTCTCCGGCGCTTGATCTTCGGGACGCGATTGCCGGCGCCGCAAGTGGTCCAGGCACACGTTGGTGACGATCCGGTATAGCCAGGTATAAAAACTGCATTCAAAGCGGAAGCGATGCAGATTGCGGTAAACCTTCAGGAAGGCTTCTTGATAAACGTCCCGTGCGTCTTCCGGGCGCTTCATCAAGTTCAACGCCAGCCGCAGCACATCCCGGTCGAACCTGCGCACCAGCTCTTCGAACGCCGTGCGGCTGCCGGCCTGTGCTTCCGCCACCAGCGCTCGCTCTTCGAGCTTGGGCAAAGAGGTCTCCGTGGACAAAACTGCATTGACCCCGCCGGCGCGTCCGGTTCGATCAGCCAATGCGAAATTCCATGAGGGGAGCGGCATTCTTCGCCTTCTCTTCGTCCACGCTGGTGTTACTACCCGTACCGCAACAACTTAGCGCAAAATGCCCGCTGCGGACAACAGCCTCGCACAGCGAAACCCGGCGTGACCCAACCGTCGTTCGCAAGACTCGCATACTTGGACGCATCCTTATAATAAGCGTGAGCAAACTACTCCCGGCAATAACAACGCACCAGGCACCCAGTTTGTTTCGAGGAATAGCTCAAAATCGCTGCGGGTCATCAAGAGGGAAGCGCGTGCCCGCGGAAGGCAGGAGGAAATCTGCTGTCAATCGCTCCCAACTATTAACGGGTTTGTACCGGATCAGATCATTGAGGCTGGCTCTTGGGAGCCACCGGCCTTCATCCACGACACCAGTGGCCAAACGAACAACAAGACCAACGCCCCCATTACTGCAAATCCATTCGCGCGGTAATAGGGTTGCTGTTGTCCGAGAAGCCCAGCCATGGCGCTCAGCAAACTACTCGCGGCCACGACCAGAAAACATCCCAACAAGTTGAACTTCATCACATACCGAACCCCGACCGCGATCACCCCTAGAAAAATGAATTTCATCGCAAGCTGCTGCAGGTAGTCCGCGGAATTGCCCCAACTCCCGCCAACCAACGCGAGTGCTCCGCCCAGCCAGTAATACCGCCCGCAACCACCTCTGCGGAACGTAGGCCGCCACAAATGCGGCCAGCGCCATCACCAGCCCGGTAAAAAATAATCCGCTCAGCAATGCCGAGCCTAGGACAGCTCCGGCCGGCAACGTAGCGTCGAAGTCCGATCCGAACGATGCGGAAATCTCCCGGTGCGCCGTTGGTAATTGCTGAAAAAGCACCTGCATCAGCCGGCGCAGCGCGACCAACGCCGCTGTCCCGCCCAGTCCGATAAATAATGCGTCGCGATAATAGAGCGCGGGCATGCCCAGCCATCCGGGCAGTTGTTCTTCGGCAAAGGCCTTTCGCGCAAAAAACCATGCCAGTCCAAAGAGAAAAGTAATGCCTGCGAAATAAAACGGTCCGCCAATCACCAAGCCGATCACGAGACTACCAACAGTCAATTTCAACGGCGCAGACGTCGAGTAGCTGTTGAAAAATTCGGAGATGCGATCTCCAAACGCAAACACCACCAAAAAGCCGCCCAGAGCCCACAGGGACCAGAGCCCCAGCCGCCTCCACGGAATAGCGGTCGCGGCCTCGGTCCTGAGGTTCCGCAAGAAAATCACTCATCATCGCTATTCCTAGCGCGCAAAAAACAATCGCCGGAGCTCCGTAGGCAATCGCGAGCCGCGGCAAGTTCGACTCCTGCTGTTTGCGGGTCCACTCATCTGGAATTTTGATAAAGGTCTGATACCGCGTAATCTCGTCGCCATCCACTTGCACGCGAACTCGAATGTGGGCCGCATCCGTCGCTCCCGCACCGGCTCCTTGCGCTTCTATGGGTTGCTGCTGCTCCCACACGAACGTGTGATCCACGCGATGCGGTCGTTTGTCCGATCCAGCATCCACCAATTTCCACTGCGCTAAATCCAGATGCTTTTGTTCTGCCAGATACTTTTCGCCTACGGCCTGCGCTGCTTCTTTAGTTAGTTGCGCGCCCGGCGCGTCCTCCGGCAAAACGTGCCACAGCGAGTGCAACGATCCATCCGGTTTCAAAATCGCCGCATACTCTTCCTTCTCACTGTCTCGAAAATAGCGGACTCGCCATAACGCACCAGGCACCTGCGACGCATAAATCTCGTTGAGCCGCGCAATTCCAATGCGTTCACGCAAATATTCGTTTACGAACGGATCCGTGTTGTCCACAAAAACTACCGCGTGTCGGTAACTGTTCGGATCAATCCCGCGAGCTCGCAGAATTTCATCGCCGCGGGCTTTGGCTCCGCGCGCATCGATTGAAAGCTGCAGATATTCGCCAATGCTCGCCGGCTTCAAGCGCACCAAGGCCACCACACCGCAAACCGTCAACAATCCGAGCAAGCCCAGGACGGCAGGAGCCAGCGCCACATACCGCCGCGCACCCACCCTCTCCACAACGGCGCCAGCCGGGCTTCGAAAACTAACATCTGGCGCAGGCTCCGCGCGGTTCAACAGATCTTCGTCTGGCTCAAATCCTCCGCGCTGCAAATAGGAGATCGCCGAAAATAGCAGTGGCGCCACCGCTGCCGCCCCCACCACGATTCCGGAAATCTTGAAATACCAGCTATGCGATCGGATCAGCAGCAGCCCGACCTGCGAGGCATCAAACGTGTAATGCCAGATCAGCGTCGCCAAAATTCCCCAGCGCAGCATCACCAGCCCAGTGACGATCCCCAGAATCCCGACCTCCAGCCCGCGAATATACGGCGGCTCCTGCGGATAATTCGCATGCAGAAAACTCCAGCAAAACGCCGGAATAATCACTGCCAGCCACCGCGACCCGGTCAGCCGCTCGACCAGCGGAATCGCGAACATGCGAAATGTGAACTCCTCATTGGTCGATGCCAGTAGCCCAATAGCCACGCCAGAAATCCACGGAAACAGCGTACTCACCGAATTGGTGTACGTAATGTCCTGCGGCGCCCAGACTCCAAACTGCTTCCCCACAAAATAAAACACGACTACAAATCCGAGAGACGCCGCCGTCAGGCACAGTCCGACTACTGCCGAACAGAAGAATTCCTTCGAACGCAACCCGCGCCAGGTAAACGCCTTGGTCAAACGCAGCCGCCCCGGTTGCGTGACGCGGTACAACGCGTCGGCCGCCGGCAACACCAGCGTTACCGTCAGCGCCGAACCCAAGCCAAATAAAAGGGCCTTCACCAACTCTTCAAAAATAAATCCCGCATAAGAAGTATTTGTGTTGTAAGCAGACCGCAGCTCGGGCCAATCGTTGATGCTCATGCAGAAAAGCAAGAGCGTAACCAGCGCCCCGATCTTTACGGCGCCACGCCAGTTCGCCTGCCCGCGCCGCGTCAGAGCAATACTCAACCACAACGCCGCGCCTAAAATCAGGATGTAGGGAAGTATCGCCGCCGTGGCCAGAAAGTTATTTCGCGCCCGCAATTGTGCGAAGCTACGCTGCCAGGCCTCCGGAATCTTCAAGAATTCCTGGCTGCCGCCCACGCTGGCGCCATGCAACTCCACGTCCAGCCGGTAGGGCGCCTCTGCGGCGCGAAACCCTCGTTTCTCCCACGTAAAGGACCAGTCCAATCGTTGTGGCCGCTGCTTCGAACTGACTTCATCGTCCAACAAATCCCACGCGTGCAAATCCACGCCAAGCTTCCCAGAGGCAAACTGCGTAGCCGCTGCTAGAGCCGCAGCACGACCCAGCGCGCCGCCGGCGTCGTTCTCTGCCACGTGATGGTCATACCCGACGATTTGCCCCGCCGGGCTCACCCGCACGCGAAACTCTTCCTCCTGCTGCGGCTTGAAGAATCGCACATCCCAATACCAGATGTGCAGCTGCGAAGCCATCAGCTCATTGGTCTTCTGCGGTCCGAGCTCTCGTTCCAGATATGTCTTAGCTTGATCATCCAAATCAAAGACGATCGCCGACTGATACCCGCCAACGTCCTCGCCCATCCCGCCAATAAACTGTTTCGCTCGCGAAAGCGCCTCTTCTCGCGACACCAGGAAATTGACGTCCGCCTCAGGGAACGCCTTGAAATAATATTTGTAGGCGACGAGCGCCCCGATCACTCCCGCCAGCACCCACAAGAGCAGCGCCCGCTTCTCGCGCCCCGTCAATCGCTCGCCAGCCACACACCCTCCAGAAATTTCCGACGCACCCGAGTGAGTACGGACCACCCGTCGTTCTCTACCTAATAATACGCACACCACTCCAGCAAGTATCGGTAGTACCCACCCCCCGGCGCGTACCAAGCAAGCCATTGTAGGGGCGTCCGCCTTTGGCGGACTGCGCCCCCGCTTGCCCAGACGCGACGAGTCCCCTCCCATCGCCGTGCTTCGTTTGAAGCGTCCTCAGGCGCGCAATGGTATAAATAAACACGCCCCAATCATGCCCGCTCCAGCCAACGCAAAAGCCCCAACGCCCGCGGTACTCAACTTCGACACCGAAGTCCGCATGATCAAGGGCGTAGGCCCGCAACGCGCCGAACTCCTCAACCAACGCGGCATCCAAACTCTGGGCGACCTTCTAAATTATTTGCCGTTCCGCTACGAAAACCGCATCCGCTTCTCTGAAGTAAAAGAAATCACCCCCGGCAACATCTACACTCTTCGCGTGAAAGTCCTCAGCGGACAAGCCGTTCGCGGCATGCGCGGCCGCGACGCCATCTACCATCTCCTCGTCCAGGACGCTACCGGCTCGCTCCCCTGCAAATTCTTCCACGGCGGCTATTTGGAAAATCGCCTCAAGGCCGGCCAAAATTTAATCCTCCACGGCAAAGTGGAAATTGACAAACTACGCCCTGCCCGCCGCGAGATGGTAAATCCGCAAATGGAAATTCTCAGCAGCGAAGAATTAGACTCCACGGAAGTAGGCCGGATCGTTCCCATTTACGAAGCCATCGGCACTCTTGGCTCCCGGCAAATCCGCCGCGCCATGTACGCCGCCGTGCAATCCATTCCGCAAAATTTACCGGACATCCTCCCGCCGCAGCTTCGCGCCAGATTAAATCTCCCCAGCCGCCGCGACTCCCTGATCCAAACACATTTCCCGGCGCCGGAAGAATCAGTCGAGGCTCTCAACACCTTTCGTTCTCCGGCCCAGCAACGCTTGATCTTCGAAGAATTCTTTCGCTACCAACTCAGCATCGCCCTCGATCGCCAGACCACCCGCCGCGAAAACGCCATCCCGTTTCGCCTGCGCGAAGAGAAAATTCGCGCCGCGCTGAAAGGCATTCTCCCTTTCAAACCCACGAATGCGCAAAAACGCGCCCTGACAGAAATCGCGTCGGATTTAGAAAAACCCTATCCCATGAATCGCCTGCTGCAGGGCGACGTAGGCAGCGGCAAAACCATCGTCGCCCTGCAAGCCGCGGTAATCGCCATTGAAAATGCCACGCAAGCCGCCCTCATGGCCCCAACGGAGATTCTCGCTGTCCAGCATTATCTGGGCGCGAAAAGAATCCTCGAAAAGTCTGGCTACAGAGTCGAACTCCTCATCAGCGGAATGAAATTCTCGGAAAAAACCGCGGCCCTCGAACGCCTGAAAAATGGCGAGTCCCACTTGGCAGTCGGCACCCACGCCCTAATCGAAGACAACGTAAAATTCGCAAAGCTCGGCTTCGTCGCCATCGACGAACAACACCGCTTCGGCGTCCTGCAACGCAAACGCCTGATGGACAAAGCCGCTACCCACGGCCACGCCCCGCACGTTTTAGTCCTGACCGCCACCCCGATCCCGCGCACTCTCAGCCTAACGCTCTACGGCGACTTGGACGTTTCGATTCTCGACGAACTGCCCCCCGGCCGAACCCCGATCGTCACCCGCGTAGTGAAAGAACAAAGCCTCCCCGGCGCTTGGGAATCGCTGCGCCGCGAAGTAGCTGCCGGCCATCAGGCCTACATCGTCTATCCGGTAATCGAAGAATCCAAACTCGAACTGAAAGCCGCCATCGACGAATTCGCCCGTCTCCGCAAAGATGTCTTCCCGAAATTACGATTAGGCCTGCTGCACGGGCGCCTCAGCAGCGACGAAAAAGAATCTGTCATGCAGGATTTCCGCAAAAACGAAATAAGCATTTTAGTAGCCACCACCGTGGTGGAAGTCGGCGTCGACGTCCCTAACGCCACCGCCATGATCGTCGAACACGCCGAGCGCTTCGGCCTTAGCCAGCTCCACCAACTTCGCGGACGCATCGGCCGCGGCGCGGAAAAATCCCACTGTATCCTCGTCGCTCCCGCTCATTTAACAGAAGTTGCCCGCGCCCGCCTCGACACTATGGTCCGCACCAACAACGGCTTCGAAATAGCCGAAACCGATCTCCTCCTCCGCGGTCCCGGCGATTTCTTCGGCACGCGCCAATCCGGCGACATGGGCTTCCACATCGCCAATCCGTTACGCGATCGCGAACTCCTGGAATCCGCAAGACACGAAGCCTTCGCCATGGCCGAAGACCCCGCGCAAAAGCCCGCCCTGCAGCGAGCCCTAACCGCGCTTCCCGCGGAATGGCAGCACCGCTACAACCTGGCCCACGTCGGCTAATTTTTTGGAGTGCGGCGGTTTATCCTGAGCACCACGCGAAGGGCTTGACGCCGCTTTCGCGGCGTGACCCCACCCACAAACTCAAACACCGAGCAGAACCCTCAAGGTGGCTCTCAAGTCTCCGTGCCCTCTGCGTCTCTGCGACCTCTGCGATAAATTCTTTTTCCCAGCAATTTTTCCTCTAATATTACTCATGCGCGTAATCGCCGGACTCTACCGCTCCCGCCAGCTAAAATCTCTGGACTCCCCGCATCTCCGCCCCACCAGCGACCGCCTCCGCGAAACCCTCTTCAACATCCTCGCCGCCAAAATTCAAGGCAAAAAATTCCTCGACCTCTTTGCCGGCACCGGCGCAGTAGGCATAGAAGCCCTAAGCCGCGGCGCCCAAGACGTTCTGTTCGTAGAAAACCATGCCGCCACCGCCAAAATAATCCGCCAAAACCTGGAGTCCCTGGAAATCCACAAGGGCGCCACTGTTCTGCAGATGGATTCCCACCGCGCCCTGGAAAAACTAAAGCAGCGCCAAAAGTCCGCAGACTTCTCCTATGACTTTATTTTTCTAGATCCACCGTACGCCGCCGCCGAGGAATATCAGCGGGTAATGAAGTTTCTAAGCACCGCCCCCTTCGTAAACGAAAACACCATAGTAATCGCCGAGCACACCAGAAAATTCGAGCTAGCAGAAGAATTCGGCGCGCTAGAACGGTTCCGCGTCCTAAAACAAGGCGACGCCGTCCTAAGCTTCTACCGCCTCCGCGCCATCACCGCCGACACCCGTCCTTTGTAGGGGCACGGCATGCCGTGCCCGCAGTTGTGGCATCGGGTCTTCAGACCCGTTCTTTTGATTTGTATTTCTTCTGTAGTGGCGAATCTTTAGATTCGCAGCTTTTGCTTTTGACCGGGGTAGCGCGGTTAAGACAACCGGCAAAAGAGTTCAGCACAACCTAAACCTACAACTTCCCATACTCCGCCTTAGCCGCCGCCATCACTGGAATCCCCGGATCCGCATCCTTCCACGCCGCAAAAAAATCCTGATACGCCACCTTGGCCTTCCCCGTATCCCCCTGCAACACATACGCTCGCGCCAAGCCCAACTCCGCCAGAGAAAGCAGTTCGCTGGGGGAATACAGCGACCGGTGATCCAGAATCTTCTGAAACTCCGCTGCTGCGTTCTTCCCATCCTTCATCTGCAGATAAATCTGCCCCCGCGTATAAATCGGATAGAACGCCGCGGAATAAAACGCGAACCCCAGCTCATACTTTCGCGCCGGCTCCAGCACCGCAATCGCCTCGGCATATTTTTTCTGGTGCGCCAGCACCATCGCTTGCGCACTCGGCCCGCTCAAATTGTTGATGGTCGTATCCGCCGGAAAATCCCGCTGCAGCTCCCCAAGCAATTTCTGGGCCTGCGCCAAATCCCCGGCATCTGCAAACGCTTCTGCCGCACACGCCTTCGCAAATCGCTCTCCGGGCAGCTTCAACGTCTCCGCCGCCCTTTGCTTCTCGCTCTCCGGATACCCCATCTCCCCCGCGTGCAGTGCCTCGGCGCACGTCACCCAAGAAGCGAGCTCGGCGAATCCGACGCGTTTTCCGGCGTCCGCAGCCTGCTGGTCGTATTCGCTCGCCAGTTTCAGATGACCCTTGCTGGCCTCGTGGTCAGACAGGAAGCGCATTACCCACGGCTCACCATCCTTGCCCGCGCTCCATGCTTTCTCTTTTTGTATCCCTGCTTCATCGTTCTGTAACATGGCAATCTGCAGCGTGGCGAAATGCAGCCCATCTGAATCTCTTTGTTTCGTTTGTCCGCTTTGCACCATCGCTTTGGCTTCGTCTATCCGGTTGCTGAAAAGATAGGCGTTCGCCCCATGCGTGTATCCATACGCATCGCTCGGATCGATCTGTAAATTCAGTGCGGCGGCCGCCAGCGCCTTATCGAACTTGCCCACAATGTTGTCGTGTAGCGCTAGGTTGCTCAGCGGCCGCGTATCCTGCGGATACGTCTGGTGCCACTTTTCGTACAGCTCGACAGCTTTTTCTTCATCGCCAGTCACCGAATCATAGTAATGACCTTCGATGTATAACTTTTCCCGCTCGCTGGCCCGGTCCCGTAGTTCATAGGCTTTCCTCAGATAATCGGTGCCTTCCTTCGCCCCGCCTAGATTGGTGGTGCAGATCCCCAGTACCGCATAGCCCATGGCAAAGTTTGGATCCAGGCCTACCGCTCGTTTCAAATGAGGAATCGCCTGTCCATCTTCCAGTCGGTTGTGCAGCCCCACTCCCTGGCTGTACTCTTTCAGCGCTTCCAGCGACGACGTCGTCGCCTGCTCCAGTGGCGTCGCAAATTGCTGCACGCTCGCAAGCGATTCTCCCAATTTTTTCCGTAAATCCGTAGCCGCCGAATCCAGCGACTTCAGCACCGCTTCCTTACTCTCCGCTTCCGCCTGCTGGCTCGCCATCGAGTCCCCGGTCTGCGCATTGATCGCGTCCAGCGCAATCACGTAATGGCTCCCCAGCGGCGTGATCGACCCGGAAATAATCGCTTTAGCGCTTTCCCGCACCGCTATTTCTTTCGCCAGATCCTTGGTGATCCGCTCGTCCGGTTTCCGCCCCATGAACTGCAGCGCCGCCTGTATCCGTGATTCCGGCAATAGATTTAAATACGGCGACTGCCCCAGCTGTACCGCCAGCGCCTGTTTCAAGGTTCCGTCAAATACCGGATCTCCCGTAGTATTCACAAAATCCGTCAGCACCACCGAATCCTTTTCCGTCAGCGCCCGCGCGTGCCGGGGAAAAAAGAAAAACGCGCCCGCCGCGATCGCCGCCAGCGCGAGCAATCCGCCAACCCAGGGAATCCATTTCCGCGTTCCAATCGTCGTCGGCGTAACCACGGCTGCGGAAGGCATCGCCGCTGACGATCCCGAAGGAAAACTCGCAGACGCAGAGGACCCCGAACCCGCCGCCGCAGATGCCGCGTTCCCCGATGCCGCCACGGCGGCCGAACCAGAAGCCTGCACCACCGCCGGTCCCGATCCGGAAGGCGCCACCGACTGGGCGGTCTCCGCTGGCAGCACTCCCGTAAACGCGCTCGGACTCGACCCCGACTCCACTTCGCGCTTCAGCCGCATCAAATCCGCCCGCATATCGGCCGCGGACTGATACCGCAAATTCCTATCCTTATCGAGCGCCTTCTGCAAAATCGCTTCAAACTTTACCGGCAGCTCCGGATTCAGCCGCACCGGCGAAGTCGGCGCCCGGTTCATGATCGCTTCAAAAATTACCGCCGAAGTGTCTCCGCGAAAGGGCAGCTGTCCGGTTCCCATCTCGTACAGCACTACGCCAAACGAAAATAAATCCGTTCGCGGATCGAGTTCCTTTCCGCGCACTTGTTCGGGCGACATGTACGCCACCGTCCCCAGCGACGTCCCTGGCGACGTCAAATGTTCAGGATCCACCGCGACCGTATCCATGGCGCCAGCTCCGCCAGGGCCACTTGAACCGCCTCCCGCCGCCCGTCCCGCCCCGGAAACTTTCGCCAATCCGAAATCCAGAATCTTCGCGTGTCCGCCGCGCTTGGTCACAAAAATATTCGCCGGCTTGATATCGCGATGGACAATATTCTGCGAATGCGCCCCATCTAGCCCATCCGCAATTTCAATCGCCAGGCCCAGCAACTGCTCCAGATCCATCGGCCGCCCGGCAATTAAATGCTTCAGTGTCGCCCCATCCAGAAACTCCATCGCAATAAAGCGATTCCCCTCATGCTCGCCAATTTCATAAATCGTGCAGATGTTGGCGTGATTCAAAGAAGACGCTGCCCGCGCCTCTCTGCGAAATCTTTCCAGTGCCTGTGAATCGCGATTGAGATCGTCCGGAAGGAACTTCAGCGCGACAAATCGTCCGAGTTCAGTGTCCTCGGCTTTGTAAACCACGCCCATACCGCCGCCCCCGAGTTTCTCGAGGATGGCGTAACGCGAAATTTTTTTACCGGCAAGAGGTTGGGGGTCCGCCATGTGCCGACAATCCTAAAGCACTTCCCACACCGGAGCAAGACGCCTCGACTACCTCACACCAACCCAGCACCGGAGGCGCGAAACAATTTAGCCCAGCCCGCAGGGCTGGGAGAGGTGAGGCGGCGCGAAGAGCGCCATAGGTGCGGCACAAGCCTCTCATGTCACAATCCGCACCTAATTGCACCTAAATACCCCACAAAAAACCCGCAAAAAAATCCCTCCCAAAGCAAACCCCACCCACCCCCACGCCATCTAATCAAACTCAACCGCCACCCACCTGCGGAAAAAATCTGCGCTGAAATCCACAAGCGCCCCAAGCTATACTCAGAGGTTCATGTCGCTGCACCAGGTCAATAGTGCTTTTAATCTCTTGGGCCAAACCCAGGAGCCGGTGGAGTCCGTCCATCTCCCGGGTCCCACCTCCCCAACGCTAAACGTGTCTTGGGGCGCCTTCCGTCAAAGCGCCTTCAGTAACCTCGCCGCAATTTTCACCGGACCCAGTTACGCCAGAAAATTTGTCTACGATGGTTTTTTCAAAGATGGCTGGATCGAAGGCCGCATTCCGTATCTCGCTCTTTTGGCAGCGCTGGTCCTCCACATCGCCTGGGTGCTGATTCCTTTTCCCAAATCACTCACTGCCTATCGCCACAATCCGGCCTTTGACAACACCGAGCTGACCTGGTCCGGTCCCATCAACGATCTTCCGCTCTTAAATCTTTCGACCGCTAAAGCAAAAACGCCCACCCACACAGCTGCCGAGCACTCCAACCCCGAAGCGGGCGCTGACGCTTTCCATCCCCGCCAACGCATCTTCACGGACTCTGCGCATCCCAACCATCCGCGCCAAACGCTGATCAATCCCGCAGCCCCGCCAGTGGCTCCAAAAATCCTGCCGCCGCTGCCCAATATCGTTCAGCTCCAACAATCCGCTGGCCCGGCCCGGCCAAAAATTCAGATCGACACCAAAGCCTTAGCCAATCTCCATCCCCGCGAACGTCGCGTGGCCACGTCCACGGTGGCTCCCCCAGATGTTCCTGCTTTTCAGCAACAGCAAGCTGACCTGACCATCCCCGCTTCACCAAACGCCCCAGCTCGCCCCAAGCTCGCTCTCAACGCCGGTGCCGCTCCTCGCCTGGCGCAGCGCACGCAATCCGGCGATCCCGCAGCCGCTCCTGAACTCTCGCAGTCCAGTTCCTCCGCTTCCGGCAACAGCGCCTCAACCTTGATCGCACTGTCGTCGTCTCCGGCTCCTCCTTCTGCCAGCGTCGCGCCCCCCGCCGGAAATATTTCTGCGCGCGTCTCGATCGGTCCAGAAGGCAAACAACCGGGAACTCCAGGTGGCACGGGAGAAAATCACGCGGACGGTGGAAACTCCGGCGGCGGCGCCGGCAATAGCCCGGTCACCGTAAGTATCAGCGGCGGCAATCCCAATCCTAAAACCAACGTCTCCGGATTGGGTGGAAACGGCGCCGGCGGAGCAGGGAACTCCACCGCGAAAATCAATCTCGCTGCTCCCCGCGACACGCCCGTAAATCACGCGAGCGCCGCAGTCGCCGACGAGCCGCAACCCCACACCCCGCCGAATTTCGCCGCGCTGAGTCCCGACGCCAAGCCCGAACAAATCTTTAATAACCGAAAAGTTTTCACCCTCAACGTCAACATGCCTAATTTCAACAGCGTCAGCGGCAGCTGGATTCTGAATTTTGTCGAGCTCCAGGCCGACGCCAGCTCGCACCTCGCTCAGTCCAACCTCGCCGCTCCAGTCATCAGCAAGAAAGTCGATCCCAAATATCCCCCTACGCTCGCCGCCGATCGCGTGGAAGGCGAAATCGTCCTCTACGCCGTAATCCGCCGCGATGGGTCGGTGGACAGCATCCAGGTCGTCCGCAGCCTCGACGCGCAACTCGATGCCAACTCCATGAGCGCCCTAAGCCAATGGAAATTCCACCCCGCCACCAAAAACGACACCCCGATTGAACTGGAAGCCATCGTCCACATCCCCTTCCACGCCCGCCGCGCCGACTAGGACGCCGCGCAGCTATAGCGGCGGGGTTGTAGCGGCGGGTCTTCAGACCCGTTCCGTTGACTTTTGTTCCAGGATTGCAGGCCCGAAGGGACCCAGTCGAGAGTTACCATTTACTAAATAAAACCGGACCGTAACTCCCTCAAAATGAATACTCTGCGAATCGTTGTCAAAACAAAGGACTTTAACTCCCTTTGAATGACAACGATTCGCCATTCCGCCAGGATCCCCATCAGCAACCGCGCTACTCCGTAACCACGGAAATCAACCGATCCATATCCGTCTCGGTATTAAAAACATAAGGCGAGACCCGAATATTCCCCTCCCGCAAACTAACCATCACCCGCGCCTCAGTCAAAGCCTCATACATAGCCGCCGTCTTCTCTAGAGACCGCGCCGCAAAGCACCCATAAGGCCCACGCAACCGAGCATCGAACGGACTGGTGACCACGCACCGATCCTTGGGCAGCCGCGCATACATGTAGTCGATCAACCCCCGCGTATGCTCGGCCACCGCCGCCACGCCAATCTGCGCCACCAGTTTCAGCGAAGCCTCTAGCGCCGCCAAATTAAAATAGCTGGCCGTCTCCGCCGAGTCCCACCGTCGCGAACCTGCGGCCGGCTTGGCATCCGCGAGATTCAGCGAACCGGAATGATGGTTATCCATCCCATCGATGCTCTGCCAATAGAAGGGACCGGGCCGTAAAGTCTTGGTCACCGCAGGACTCGCCCAGAAAAATCCCGTGCCATACGGCCCCAGCAACCATTTGTAAGCTGCGCACGTAACAAAATCCGCGCCCAGCGTATTCACGTTCAAGGGAATCGCCCCGCAGCACTGGCTGGCGTCCACCAACAGTAGCGCACCCTGCTCGTGACAAGCCGCGCCAAGCTTTGCCACGTCCAGCAGCGAGCCATCGTCGAACCGCACCATGCTCACAGAAACCAGCCGCGTCTTCGGCGTCAGCGCCGCAATCAAATCCTCCGCGCTAACAAATCGCCCGCTGGCCTTCACAATTTTCAGCGTCGCGCCTTCGCGCGCTTCCATCGGCCGCCAAGTGGAATACTGCAAGGGAAATTCCCCCGCTGCCGTAACGATTTCGTCGCCGGCCTTCCACGCCAATCCGTAAGCCAGCGCCGCCAGTCCCGAACTAGCGCCGGTAGTCAAAGCAATCTCGTCCGGCTGTGCGCCAACCAGTTCGGCAATCGCCGCCCGCACCCGCATCGGCACCTCGAAATGGGCCACCTGTGACATGCGATGCGGAAACTTTTTCCCTTCGACTGCTTCCAGCACCGCGCGCACCGCCACCTTCGGCATCGCCGATTGCATCGCGGTGTTCAGATACACCGCATCTTCAATCTCAAACCATTCTTTGCGCCAATCGACACGGGGAAGAACTGCAGCGGAGGCCATAAAAATTCTCCTTCCAATCTTTAGCGAAGCTGCACCAAGCGTAAGCCTGCGCTAAGGGAGCGCAACGGCCAATTTGGGTAGCATCTCCGGAGGGCCCGGCTTCAGCCGCGCCGAAAAGCGGGAAAGCCTCAGGGGTTTTAACCCCTGAGGGATCATATAAAAGCCCGCGGGTCTGATTCTAAAAATGCGAACGGAGTTCGCGGAACGCGGGCAAAATGATCAATTTTCCGGACCCGGCCATCACCGGCTCATGCTCCATCTGCCAGGTGTGCTGGTGCGGAACGTAAACGGCATTCAACCCGATCTTCATCGCCGGATTGATGTCGCTGCGGGGACTGTTGCCAATCATCCAGCCCAGCGATTTGACGATCTTGTGCTTCTTCACTAACGATCCGTAGGTCTCCGTGTCTTTCTCCGGAACAATTTCAATAAACTCAAAAAATCCTTGCAGTCCCGAACGTTCCACTTTCGCGGCCTGCTCCGCGGGCTCGCCTTTGGTAAAAAGAATCAGCCGATGCCGCTGCGTCAGGTAGGCCAGCGTTTCGGGGACGCCATCCAAAATTTTTGGCGGGGTGCGTTCGAGGTCCACCACCCGCTCGTGAATCTGCGCCAGCGTCTCGCGCTTGGCCATCTGATCCGCAAGCTTTAGATAGGTCTCTTCGAGTGACCGCCCGAAGCTGCGCACTCCATACCCGTACTGACGGATATTTTTCCGCTCGGTTTCATTCAAGATGTGCCGGATGTACGCCCGCGCGTAGCCGCAGGGTTCGACCAGGGTAATAAAATCCTCGATCAAATTTTCGAAAAACACGTTGTTTTCCCACAGCGTGTCGTCCGCATCAATCATCAAAGTATTTCGTCGCATTAAATGGTTTTAGATTGAAATTGTCGCGTCAAATTACTTGCGACGAATAAATTATCCAGCCGCACGCGAACGCATCGTCAAGCACACTATTTAGTCTACCAGCCGAAGCGCATCTTCCGCGATATCCGCCGCGGCATTCGGTCGACCCATGCCACGCGCCGCGGCCCTCATCCGCTCCATCCGCGCCGAATCGTCTAACAGCGCTGCGATTTTCCACGCCGCCGCCGGAAGATTGTTGCAACGCATCGCTGCTCCTGCTTCGAGCAAGTGATCGGCGTTGCGTTCCTCTTGCCCGGGAATTGGTTCGATCAACGCCATGGGCAAGCCGCGAGCCATGGCCTCGGAACTCGTAAGTCCGCCTGCTTTGCCCACCAGCAAATCAGCCGCAGCCATATAGCGATCCATTTCGTTGGTAAATCCCACCGCGCGGAGTCGCGGTTTGCCGCTCGCTAATTTGCCTGCAGCGTCCGCGACTTTCTCGAGACGCTGACGAATTTTCTCAGACTTGCCGGCGATCGCCACGACCTGCCAGGGCCGCTGCAACGCCAGCAGTGACTCCGTCAACTGTTCCACTGGCCCAACGCCATATCCTCCTGCCGCCATCAAAATCGTGGGAGCGTTTGGATCGAGATCAAAATGTTTACGCGACTCAGCGCGTTCGATTGGTTTGGCAAATATCGGATCGATAGGGATTCCTGTGACGCGAACTTTTTCGCGCGGCACGCCAATATTCGCCAGATACTCCGCGGCTTCCGGAATCGCCACGAAATACCGGTCCACGGTGCGGCACAGCCACATGGCATGCACATCGTAATCGGTGATCACGATGGCGTGGCGCGATTGCAATTTCTTTTTCGCGATCAACCACGCGATGATTTCCGCGGGGAGAAAATGAGTCGCCACGCAGAGATCGGGCTGAATTTTGTTGAGCAGTTTGATCATCGGACCGGTATTCAGACGGTCGAGCGCCAACCTGCGGCTTTCGTGTTGCCAGGGCTGGTCGGTGCGGTCGTACAGCATGCCCATCACCCTGGGCGCACGCCGCACCATACTGATGTAAGCCTTCTCATAGATATTCTGAAAAAGTTTGCTGACGTAATTCATGGCGTCGACGTGCTCGACGATACACTCGCCACGCGCACGAAATGCTGCTTCCAGAGCTTGCGCGGCACGCACGTGTCCGGCTCCCGAGGAGGCCGACAGAAGCAACACTCGCGGCTTCGAATTGATCCGCAACGATACTTTGGAATTGTTACGAAGGATCATCAGGCTGGTTGGAGCGTTAGGATGTGGACTTGGGCTGACCGGCAGCCAGGCGTTCGAGGACGCTGCGCGCTGTCTTTTGCAGCTCACCGAAGCGCGTCAAATATTCCTGAAAATCATGATTGAGCAGCTTGGCTTCTTCGGGGCCGAGTTGGGTGCGCAAAATCATATCTCGCAATTTTACGGGATGCGGCAGCAAGGCATCTTCCTGTAACTCTTCCAAAGCCAGTTTTGCATCGTAGTGATACATCGAGACCTCCCAGAGAGCGAGCCATACGAAAAAACATTGTACTCGCGCTGGGCATGTGGAATGCAAACATCGCGAGCGAGTAGAAGAGAATACCAAGCGGGAGGGGAGTAGCTAGAGAAAGCTAAGCCGCGGAGGTGGTAGGAATAAATTCGTAATGCTCAATTTTCGCGGCCACGCCCACGCGGCCATTTTCACCGGGATCGACGCGCACGATTTCACCCTGGCATTTGATTTTTACATCGCCGCCGGTAACGTCTTCGGGAAGAGTGATCACGAATTCGATAGCGTTTCCCGCGCGAAAGGGTTTTTCCGCGAAAAAATATAAGCCCCGGTAGCTTACGTCGCGGGTCTGGGTGCGCACTTCCGAGTCCGCGCCGGACATCACGTGCAGCGGAAGCGTCATCGTGAAGCGCCGGGCTTCCCGGCGGTCCGTTCCAGTACTCATGAATCCCCCAGAGCCAGTGCGGGTTGGTAGAGGTCTCTGCTGGAAAACTAACATCGGCGTTGCGGAACTGCAACGCGAAAATCGATAATTTATGTCCTAGTACGAGGTCGCCAACATGCGCGTATCTGCTGTATTTTCAGTGGAATTTCGCAGCGACGTAAAATTCCGGCGGAGTCGCACGTTAGATATTTGTCACTGCGTGCGGTAAACTCGCGGCAGCCTGCAAAAAATCGTAAATTAAATCGGGTGCTAGTCCCACGCATGAACACTGGACACGATTCGCGAAATTTATTTCTGGAAGGTCCGGCGGGAAAGCTGGAAGCAATTCTGTGGACTCCCGCGCCGCCGAACTCGTCGCCGCTCGCGGCGGTGGTGTGCCATCCGCATCCGCTGTTTGGCGGGACCATGCATAACAAGGTTGTGTATCAGGCGGCGAAATCGCTTAGCGCGCTGGGCATTCCCGTGTTGCGTTTTAATTTTCGCGGAGCGGGATTGAGCGCTGGCACGCACGATCGCGGACACGGAGAACGCGGGGATGTGCGGACGGCTCTCGATTTTCTTCACGGAGAATTTCCTGATGCGGAGTTGCTGGTGGCGGGATTTAGTTTTGGGTCGATGGTCGGGCTGCGGGTGGGTTGTGAGGATGACCGCGTGGTGCGGTTGATCGGGTTGGGAATCCCGGTGAACAACACGGATTTTTCATTTTTGCAGGAATGCGCGAAACCGAAATTGTTTGTGCACGGCGAGCATGATGAACACGGCGCGCTGGCCAAAGTGCGCGAATTGTTTGTGACCTTGCCGGGAGAGAATCTTTTGGTGGATGTTCCCGGGGCGGATCATTTTTTTGCGGGGAAGTTGGATCAAGTGGACCGGGCGATTGTGCATTGGCTTAAGCCGGTGCTTGAGGCGGATTCTTTGTAGGGGCGCAGCATGCTGCGCCCCATCTCGGCACGATTGTAGAATTAGCTCGAGTTGGTTTGCGGATCTGATTGACCAGCATGCTCACCAAGGAGACGTTGGCTTGGTTCAACAAAACCGCTCGCGTCGGCAATCCTGCCAAGCTGGGGCGCAGCATGCTGCGCCCCTACAAAGCAACGGCAATGGCAAAGGCAAAGCGGCGTCAAGCCCTTCGCGTAGCGCTCAGGATAAACCGCCGCACTCCAAATTACGCAGAGTTACCGCGGGCGAAGAGGTTGGTGAATTGTTCTTCCGTGGCTGGGGGGATCTGGACGAGCTTGGCGTTGGCCTGGGCGTGGGCGGGTTTGGACATGCCTACCAGCGCGGTGGTGATTCCCGGACTCGAGCGGACGAACTGCAGGGCGCGTTCGGCGTCGTTATCGAGGCCCAGAGCGTCGGCTACGAAGCTTGGCAAGTTTTTGGCTACCTGGCCTTGCAGCAGGGAGGCGCTAGCGATTAGGGAAATATTTAGATCGCTGGCGGCTTCCATTACTGTGCGTTTGGCTTTGGCGATTAGCTGATTGCCTAGCGTCAGAGCTTCGGTCATGCCCAGGTTGAAAGGGAGTTGGACGAAGCGGAAATGGTGGCGGCCGCCGGCGATTTCCTGAGCGATTTGCGCGATTTCGGCCAACTGCATTGCTCCGGGCGCGTCGGCGTCTTCGCGGAAGCCGTTCCAGGTGGCCATGCCGTAGTAAGAAATTTCTCCGGCGTCGACGGCAGATTCGAGAAAGGTGAAGGCGTCGCGGACTCGTTCTAGAAATATTTCTTTGGGGACTTCAGTGAGCTGGGTCTCCGGATTGTGCAGGTAATAGATATCAATGCAGCTGACGCCGAGATTTTTGAGGCTGCGGCCGATTTGATTCTTCAGGAATTTCGGAGTCATGCAGTGGCCGCCGCCGACCAAATCTTTCGCGGTGAAAATTCCGGGCTGAACATACTCGCGGAAGAAATAATCGTTGGCATCGGGCGGCATGGCGCCATCGGGAGTAAGGAAGCCACCTTTGGTGCAGAGGACAAATTCGTCGCGCGCGTATCCTTGTGCGGCGAGTTGCTTCAGAGCTTCGCCGATGCTGCGTTCGCTGCGCTGGAAGCGGTAGTTGATGGCGGCATCGAAAACGTTGACGCCGCTTTCGGCGGCCAGGAATGCGGACGCGGTATAGCTTTCGTCGGTTTTGCCGTCTGGCTGACCGAGGTAGGTGCCCATGCCCAGCGAGGACATATTGAGGCGGTGGGCATCGCGGAAATGTCCGCGCGCGGCTTTGGGGAATTTCGCCGCGTAGCGTACTGTGCCTTCTTTGGTTGCGCCTTTCAGGTCGGCTCCGCTCATGTCACTCCTTCGTTGGACGATTTGTCGAAAAGATTTTGTTGCGGCGATTCGGTTTTTTTCGTGGTACGCGAACGAGAGCGCTTTGCGGTTGCAGTAACCGGGGTCGGCGCTGGCGTCGGCGGTGGCTGCGCAATTGCCGGCTTTTCCGCGCCTTGGTCCGCGGGCGATTCCTCTTCTGGCGCGAGCAGCCGCGAACAGGCCCGCAAGATTCTACGATAGGGCCAGCCGGCTTGGCGTCCGGCTTCATTGTGAAAGAAAATTTCGCCTTGGCGGTCGTTGCCATAATACCAGCGGGCTAGGAGCCAGAGGTGCTCGCTTAGTTCGAATTTGCCGATCGGCGGTTTGGTGGGTGGTGCGGCATCAAGCGCGGGCACGGCGTGCCGTGCCCCTACAACGTCGGGTTTCGTAGGGGCACGGCATGCCGTGCCCGCATCTTCGTCGGCGTCTGGTTCGAGATAATCCCGGAAAAGTTGTTCGGCGGATTTGGGCGCGCTGGCCATTTCCGCGAAGCGCACGACTAACGGCTCATCGCCCAGGAAACCGTTGCGGACGGAGTAGGCAGCGATGGTTTGGTCTTCGGCGCCGCGTTGGAGAATCACCGCGTTGATGTCGCTGATATTGCGGGCTAGCTCCGGGCCGCCGCGCAGCGCGCCATCGAGTTTCTCCAGGCGCTTGTGGAGGACGCTGGCTTTTTCGAAATCGAGATCCTCGCTGGCTTGTTCACGTTCTTTTTCGAGTGCCTCGCGCAGGGAATTGCCGCCGGTGTCCAGAAAATTTACGAGCTTCTGAACTTCGGCGCCGTACTCTTCTTTCGAGCAGCCGGCGAAACACGGCGCGAGGCACATCTTCATTTCGGAATAGAGGCAGCCGGGGAAAGTCGGGTCGCGGCGAATTTTGATCTGGCAACGGCGGACTTTGAAAAAGTCGAGGACGCCTTCGGCGAAACGCTCGGCCACTTTGCGTTTTTTGAAAGGCCCATAGTACGCGCCGGCGATGGGCAGGCCTTCGGCGTTGGTGGGAATGCGCCGGGTTACAAAGCAGCGCGGGTAGGCATTTTTCAGACTTACTTTCAGAACGGCCGGCGGACGCATGCGCAGCAGATCGCGATACCGCCCGGGATGCAGCAGCTTGGCGTTCTGATAGAAGGTTAGCGTTTGCTCGAAACGCGACGCCGTTGTGCGGAAGCGCACGGCTTTGGCAAACTCCCGCAAATTCAGCCGTTTGGTGGTTGGATCTTCTGGTCCCAGCAGGCGCTGTAGCCGGCGCCGCAAATCCTGGGTGCGGATCAGGAATGGTTGGGCGTCGGGGACGCGCGGTTCGATCGCGCAAACCGCGGGCCGCGTCGGCAACTGCCGGAAGAATTCTTCGGCGGTTGCAGGATCGAATTGGATTTCGTTTTCGAGCCGCAGCACGTGTTCAGAATACTACGGAGGTGGCAGGAGACGTATGGAAGCGAGATGTTACTTTGAAGATGGATCGGTCGTGGTGATGCTACCTCGATACGATTCGACGAATGATCGAAAGTCGCTTCGCGCCTTATTGAATGCGTCTTTTGTTTTCGCGCTTAACACCAGAATCAAAACTCGGTTTGCCTCGCCAACGTAGACGATTTCCTCGAAGGCGTTGGGAGCCTCACCGCTTTGGAAGTTGTAGACGAGCGCCTGTCGCTTCGCGGCGGGGAGATTGATCGGGGCTTCTGGGTGGACTATTCCGGCTTTGAATTGCTTCCTGAAACCCGCGATATCGCTCGCGATGTACTCCTGAATATTCTTCGGATTCCCTTCGGAACCGATGGGAGCTGAGCTGATGTAAATCCAAACCGGAGCGGTTTCTTGGGTCGTACCAGGAGGAACGAAAAAAGCCAAAGTTGGAGCCTCTTCGCGAATCCAGTTTTTCGGGCTGTCGATCGCCAAGAATCCGTTAGGTGTGGCCAGCATTTCATGCAGTTGGTTGGTTTCGTCGGTCGTCGGTTTCTGTTGTTGAGCACGACAGGTGGACACGATGATGGGAGCGAGTAGAAGAACGGCGACGATGGTGGCAACGCAAAGTCGCGTTGGTAGATATCTGGAGAATTTTGCTCGACGCATAAGAAAACGGATTCCTCGCTTCGCTCGGAATGACAATTGGTAGATGGCGATCGACTGCTAGCCCTTCAAAACCCAACTGGAAATTACCAGGCGCTGGATTTCGCTGGTGCCTTCGTAAATTTCCGTGATGCGGGCGTCGCGGTAGTTGCGCTCGACGGGATATTCGCGGCTGTAGCCATTGCCGCCGTGGATCTGTATGGCTTTGTGGGTAACGCGGGTGGCCATTTCGCTGGCGAAAAGTTTGGCGATGGCGGCGTCCATGCTGAAGCGCGCGCCGGTGTCCTGCTTCCAGGCGGCCTTGCGATTGAGCAGGCGGGCGGCGTCGAGTTCGGTGGCCATGTCCGCGAGCATGAACTGGATGGCCTGAAATTGGCTGATGGTGCCGCCGAAGGCCACGCGCTCTTGCGCATATTTCAGCGCCGCTTCGAACGCGCCTTGCGCGATGCCGGTGGCTTGCGCGGCGATGCCGATGCGGCCGCCATCCAGCGTGGAGAGCGCGACTTTGTAACCTTCTCCTTCGTTCCCGAGGCGATTGGCAGCGGGGACGGCGCAATCGGTGAAAATTAATTCGCTGCAAGCGGTGGCGCTGATGCCCAGCTTCTTTTCTTCTTTGCCGACTTTGAAACCGGGTGTGCCGCGTTCGACGATTAACGCGGTGATGCCTTTTTCGCCTTTGCTGGGCTCGGTGTTGACGAAGACGATGGCCGCGTCAGCCACGCCACCGTTGGTGATCCAGGCTTTGGTTCCGTTGAGAACGTAGGTGTCGCCGTTGCGGACCGCTTTAGTTTGCAGCGCGGATGCGTTGGAGCCGGCTTGCGGCTCGGTCAGCGCGAAGCAGCCGATCTTTTCGCCGCGGGCGTACGGCGCGAGGAATTTTGTTTTTTGTTCTGGCGTGCCGTAATGCTGGACCGGCGCTCCATAAAGCGAGTTTTGCACCGAGAGAATTACTCCGGTCGAGGCGCAGCAGCGGGACACTTCTTCGATGACGATGGTATAGGCGATATGGTCGAATCCGGCGCCGCCGTCGGATTCCGGAACGGCGATGCCGGTCAAACCGAGGGCTGCGGCTTTGGCGAAAAGTTCGCGGGGGAAATGGCCGGTTTCGTCTAGCTCTTTGGCCAGCGGACGCACTTCGGCTTCGGCAAATTCGCGCACGCTTTTTTGCAGAAGTTGCTGCTCTTCCGTTAATTCTAGATTCACTTCGAGTCTCCACTAGGGATAGCGGCGGGTGCAGTTAGCGCGGCGTGCAAGCGCTGGTAGGTGGTCGCTAGGTCTTCCGGGTGCACGCGCGTCTCGCCCACCACGGTCATAAAATTTGTGTCGCCAAACCAGCGCGGCAGAACGTGGAGGTGTAAGTGTCCGGCCACGCCAGCGCCGGCGGCTTTACCCAGATTCATTCCCAGATTTGTTCCGTCGGGTTTGTAGAGGACGCGGAGGGCGATTTCCAGCCGTTTGGCGAGTTCCATCATTTCCGTGGTGGTTGCGCATCGCATCCATCGAGTTCCGCTACGTGGGCATACGGAACGACCATCGCGTGGCCGGAAGTGTACGGATAGCGATTTAAAATTATGAAGCATTTTTTGCCGCGCTCGACGATCAGCGTGGAGGCGTCGTTATTTTGCGCGAGGGCGTCGCAGAAGACGCAGTCTACCTGGCGGCCGCTGGTTACTTGCGCGATGTATTGGTAGCGCCAGGGAGTCCACAGATAATCCATTTGGCCAGGGCGCCTCCGATGCGCGGGTTGCGTGATACAGAATATCTCATCTTCTCGGTTGGCGTGATTGCGTAGGGGCACGGCATGCCGTGCCCGCAGGTTCGCAAGGCCGACGCCGCGACCGGCCAGCACAGTTGATGGCGCAAAGATTAGGCCGGACTAGAAAATCCGGCATCTGCAATAAAGAGGAGACCGCGAGGTTAGCTGGTTCAGGTCTTGGGCTGGCTGCAACGGGCACGGCATGCCGTGCCCCTACAAATTCAAAGGCGACCGCCTCAGCAGGCGGCCGCTACCAAAGCTTTACGCAGCGTCGCCGTTGGAGTTGTTTACGAAATCTTTCAGTTCTTTGCTGGGCTTGAAGAAAGGAATTTTTTTCGCGGGAACGTCTACTTTCGCGCCGGTCTTGGGATTGCGTCCTACGCGGCCGCGGCGATCGCGCGTGCGGAAGCTGCCAAATCCGCGAATCTCAATTTTGTCGCCCTTTTGCAGAGCTTGAATAATATTTTCGAAGATGGTCTCCACGATCACTTCGGAGTCCGTGCGCTTGAGCTCAGTGATGCGCTCGACCTCGGCAATCAAGTCGGCCTTCGTCAGTGTTGGTTGCTTGGTCATCGTCCCTCTGCCTCGTCGTGGTGCTCTACCCTGTTGTGCTGGTGCCCGAATCGAGCCTGCTCATCACCGTAGCTGCCTGAAGCGGAACGGTTTAATCGGGGCAGCCACCCCTGCGGTGCCCACCTTCGTATCATTAAATCAGGCCGCAGGTAAATGAAATTATGCAGCCGAACTTTGGCGCGGTTCGATTAAAAGAACGGCACGACAAAGTCCGGCCGAATGACCGGCTATCCCGTTATTTCGTCGAAGCCAGCTTGGCGCGCATCACGTCGCCGAGCGTAGCGGTCGAAGAGGTCTTGACGGTCTGCTTGTAGTGATCGATTTCGCGGCGCTCGATCTGTTTGGCCGCGGCGCGGTAGCTGAGACCGATGCGGCGGGTCTCCGGGCTGATCTTGATGATTTTGAAGTCGTACTCTTTGCCCGGCTCCAGCGGACCAGCGCTCTTGAGTGGTCCAGTCGTCGGGCGGAAGGACGATACGCCTTCGTCGCGGCGCTTGCGCTCTTCGATTTCGGTGTTGTGGCACAGCGCTTCGATATTTTCGCCGACGTCAACGAACGCGCCGAAGGTGGCGATGCGCGAAACTTTGCCCTTCACCACGTCGCCCACTTTGTGGGTCTTCAGCCACTCGCCGAAGATGTCGTTGACCTGCTTCATACCCAGCGACACGCGGCGATTTTCCGGATCGATCTTCAACACTTTGGCGGTGATGTCTTCGCCCTTCTTGAAGACCTCGTGCGGATTCTTGATGCGCTCGGTCCAGCTGACGTCGCTGACGTGCACCAGGCCATCGAAGCCGTCTTCGAGTTCGATGAACGCGCCAAACTCGGCAATGTTGCGGACTTTTCCGGTGACCACCGTGCCCACGGGATATTTCTCCGCGGTGAGCAGCCAGGGATCGGGCTGCGCCTGCTTGATGCCAAGAGAAACGCGGCGATCGCTGGGCTTAATGTCCAGGACCACGACGTCCACTTCGTCGCCGACTTTCACGATCTTCGAAGGATGCTGCACTTTTTTGGTCCAGCTGAGTTCGGAGACGTGCACCAGGCCTTCGATGCCTTGTTCGAGTTCGACGAAGACGCCGTAGTCGACCACGCCCACAACTTTGCCCTTCACTTTTCCGCCCGCCGGATATTTCTCGGAGGCGTTGACCCACGGATCGGGCATCAACTGCTTCAGGCCCAGCGAAACGCGCTGCTTTTCCTTGTCAAACTTCAGAATGACGACGTCGAGCTCCTGATCCGGCTTGACCACGTCGGAAGGATGCTTCACGCGGCCCCAGCTGAGGTCGGTGAGATGCAGCAGGCCGTCGATGCCGCCGATGTCCACGAACGCGCCGTACTCGGTGACATTCTTCACGAAGCCGTGGACCTTTCTGGCCTTCGTGCAGCGATTCCAGCAGTTCGCCGCGCTTCGATTGCAACTCTTCTTCGAGCAGCGCGCGCCGGCTGACCACGATATTGCCGCGGCGGCGGTTCAGCTTGGTGATGCGTACCGGCAACTCTTTGCCCTTCAGATCGTCGAGATTCGCGGTGGGCCGCAGATCGTATTGCGAGCCGGGCAGAAACGCGCGCACGCCCAGAACATCTACGACCAGGCCGCCCTTGATGCGGTCGACCACTTTGCCGTTGATGGTTTCCTTGGCTTTGAACGCCGCGTCCAGTTTTTCCCAGGTCTTGCGGCGCAGAACTTTTTGATACGAAACGATGGCGTAGCCTTCTTTGTGCTCGCCAGTGCGTTGCACTTCAATTTTGCTGTTGGGTTCGGGGCGGGGAATTTCCGTCTCGGAAAATTCCGCGGCCGGGATCAAGCCTTCGGTCTTGCCGCCGAGGTCCACTACGACGCCGTGCTCAGTGTAGGCCACGACCGTAACTTCGATCACTTCTTTCGACGCCGCAGCTTCCTGCTTTTCGTCGTACTGCTCCATCAGCTTGCTCATCTCTTCGGAGCCGGCTGCTTCGTCGGCATCGCTCGAAGCTTCAGCGTCCGCCGCGTGCTTCGCGGTTTGCGCTTCGGCTTTATCGTGGGCTTCGGCCTGCGCGGTTTCGCTCGCAGCAACGGGAATGGAATGTCCCGATTCTGGCGAAGTCTGATGCGAGGTAGCTTCGGTTGTGGCCGCCGGAGTTTCTTTCACCGTCTCTTGCGACGCCACCTGCGCTACTGCCTGTCCTTCACTTTGCGGATTTGCTGCTGTCGCTTCGTCGTGCACCGGTGCGGCCGCGGCCGCGGTCTGGTTGTCATGGTCAAACATGGTTGTTGCCTCCGGGATAAGTATCCCTGTTTAGTCGAATGGAGTTCCTTGCTGAGGCCCTGTCTGGGTGTACTGCAAGGAGGTGAACCGCTCAGCGATTACCAGCGAGACCGGCCGTTTGGCGGCCAGCCCGACATTATTCTCTTAGCGGCCCTCTGGGACGAACTGCTGCGGGCGTACGTAACGCATACAGCCTACGAATGATACAAGCCGCATAAAGGTTGTGTCAATGAAGGCGGGACTATAGCGGGTATCGCTTGCTGCAGTACCAAAGATACAAGCACTTTATCGAGCGGACCTTGATGATCGTTCCAACCGGGTCGCAGGTACCCACCACTTGGTCGGTGACAGTGATGTGATTGAGTGTTTGCGCGATTCGGGAGGCAACAGGAGCCGGATGAGGATCGCCAGGACTTTTTTCCTCTGGCGGACAAGTATCGGAATACTCAAGGTGGAATGTGTATATCAAATGAACCGAAGATCCTTCGTCATTACAGCCAGCACACTGAAATTCCGACTTTTGTGCGCTGTCGATCGCAGCTGCCGTCAGCAGCGGGTGCCCTTTAACGGCGACCGCCGATTTGACGGTGCCATCTTTTGTAATCTCGACCAACATGTCGACATCCCCCGAAATCCGAGTCTGTCGGGCCAGCGGAGGATATGTGAGCAGAAACAGTCTCGTCAAAACGGCCTGAGGAGTTTCCAAGGTTGCCGGAGTCTGAGAATAAATCCTTGGTGTAACGAGCGATACCAGAATCACCGTTGTCAATGAGCGCTCGACAATGCGGAGCAGGTTCATCGCGCGGTGGCGCGGCCGGATTGGCGGACTTCGCGGCGGAAATCGGGGGCGTCTACGTTTACGGTGCGGCACATTTCGAAGAGGCGGGAACGCATGCGGGCGCCGATGCGGTCGGCGATGGTGTCTTCGCGGACGGAGACGCGCTTGCCGTCGGGACCTTTTATGGCTTCGGGAGCGCCATCGGCTTCGTCGAAATAATTGGTGGTCAGAATGGTGACGCGCTTTTCGTTGTAGCGGGCGTTGAGCACCAGATCCGATGATGTCCAGCACCCACGCGGACGGTTTGCTGGCGCCTAAATCGTCCATCACCAGAATTTCCACGGTGCGCACCGGCTCGAGAATGCTCATCTCCGTGGATTCGCTGGAGGGATTGTAGCTGGATTGAATTTCTTTCAGCAGTTCGCGGTAATCGCAGAAAAGTCCGGCATGGCCGCGGGCGATCAGTTCTTTCAATGCGGCGACTGCTAGATGCGTTTTGCCGACGCCCGAAGCGCCCGTGAGCAGCAAGCCTTTTTCCGCGGACATTGGATAATTTTGCACGAAGCCTTTGGTAAGGTTCATCGCGTTTTTCAGCGATTGGGTTTGCGCCGGAGTTGCGCCTACGTCGGTGCTGTAGCTTTCAAAATCGCAATGCTCGTACCGTTTAGGGACGCGGGCGCGCTCCATTACGCGCACGGCGCGTTCGACCATGCCGCAGTCGCAGGCCACGGCGGCGAGGCCCGCGCCGTCTGGGCGTGGCACCATTTGCCAACCGGTCCCTCGGCACAATAAGCAATTGTCGATGGGCATAGGTGGCCTTTGCGTCTGATGTTGATTCTGCTTTTGACTTTGTAGCGGCCGGGCTTTAGTCCCGGCTCTTTGGATTAGATTTTCGCACGTACAAACAATTCAAAATCGCCGGGACTAAAGCCCGGCCGCTACATAACCCTAAATCGGATCGAGCTTGCCGAGATGTGGCGCAGTCCGCCACGGCGGACGCCCCTACAAAACCAAAGGCGACCGCCTCAGAAGGCGGCCGCTACGACTGCAACAGCATACGAGGGTGTCGCGGGCACGGCAACTGCGTGAGGTGTGGATATCGGTGAAAGACTAGACTTCGCGAATGGGGCGGATGGCTCTAGGGTTGGCGCGGACTATGGCGTGGCGCTCGGCGTGGCTGGGGGTGCGGGAGGCTACGCGAGACAATTCCTGTTGGACTACTTGCGCGAACTCGCCCATTTGTTTTTCCATCTCGATCATTTTTTCGCGCATGTTGAGGATGATTTCTATGCCGGCTAGATTTACGCCCATGTCGCGGGCCAGCGTCAGGATTACGTCGAGACGTTCGAGATCGCCGTCGGTGTAGAGACGGGTGTTGCCTTGGGACCTGGATGGCTTTAGCAGGCCTACGCGTTCGTAGAGGCGCAAGGTTTGCGGGTGCAATTTGTACAGCTCAGCCACGGCACTGATCATGTAGCCGGCTTTGGCGCGTTTTTTGGTCTTTACTGGCATTGCGTTTTTACCAAATCAAACTTGCTGAGCCACTTTTCGACCCACTTCTAACCCGTCAAAAAAACTTGTCATCCCGAGCGAAGCGAGGGATCTGCTTTTCGTCCTACGCTGCACAGACTGAAGTCTGTGCTACTAAAACCTTCATTACACCCCCGCCTTGGCAAACAAATCTTTGCGCGGATCTTCTGGGACTACCGCTTCGAGATCCTTCATCAAGGTGCGCACGCGTTCGTCCGTGGGTTGCGGGACTACAACCTGAATTTCTACGTACTGGTCGCCGCGGGCGCCGTTGCGGACGCTGGGGACGCCTTTTTCTTTGAGGCGTAGCGTTTTGCCGCTATCGGTGCCGGGCGGAATGCGCACCAGCGCGCGGCCATCGATGGTGGGGACTTCGATTTTTGCGCCGAGCGTGGCTTCGGTGACTTTTACCGGAATGCGCGTGTAGAGATCGTCGCCGCGCCGCTCGAAAAATTCATGCGGCTTCACTTCTACCCGGAGGTACAAATCGCCCGCCGGAGCGCCCATGGTTCCGGCGTTGCCTTTGCCCGGTACGCGGACTCGTCCGCCATTGGCTAACCCTGCGGGAATGCGGACTTCGATCGTTTCGTTTTTGCGGACGCGGCCTTCGCCGCCGCAGGTCCGGCAAGCGGTGCGAATTTTTCCAGTGCCACCGCAGCGAGTGCATGGCACGTTGAATTTCATTTTGCCGGCGGTCTGTTGGACGCTTCCGGTGCCGCCGCAGGTGGCGCAGGTGGTCGCCTGGCCCTGCGCGCCGGTGCCGTGACACGTCTCGCAAGTTTCCATCCGGGTGATTTGGATTTTTTTGGTGGCGCCGCGGACCGCGTCCCAGAAAGTGATTTCGATCTGGTATTCGAGGTCGCCGCCAGGTTGATGCTCCGGCTCCATCGCGCCGCCGGCACCTTGGCCGCCTTTGAAAAATTGGCTGAAGAGATCGCGGAAGCTGCCGGTGCCCGTGCCCGAGCCGGAACTGGAATTGCCGCCTTGATTGCCGCCGAAATCAAAGCCGCCGAAATCAAAATTGATGTCGGCTTGCTCGTCGGGATTGCCGCCGCTGTAGCCCGGAGCGCCGCCGGCGGCTACGTTGTCACTGTAGAAGCCGTATTGATCGTAGATCTGGCGTTTTTTGGTGTCGCTGAGGACGTCGTAGGCTTCCTGGAGTTGTTTGAATTTTTCTTCGGAGGATTTATCGCCGGGATTCAGGTCGGGATGATATTTGCGGGCGAGTTTGCGAAAAGACGTACGGATATCTTTGGCGTTGGCCTTGCGGGCCACACCTAGGAGTTCGTAATAGTCTTGTTTGCTAGTTGTCGCCATTTTTTCTGCGGTTGCCGCTGCGATTGCTGAGTGCGTGGCCGATTGCAAAAATTGGCCGGACTAAAGTCCGGCACCTACATAATTCAAAAACTTCGTGCTTCTGAAATTTTGCCGAGATGGGGCGCAGCATGCTGCGCCCCTACAAAAACGTCTCGGACTTGGGACTTACCACCCGTTTAGTTGGGTGGGCGCTTGTCGTCTACGTCTACGTATTCGGCGTCGATCACGTCTTCCGGCTTTTTGCCGGCTGGCGTGCCGCCTGCGGCGCCTGCCTGTGTCTCCGCCGGCTCCTGCGCCGGCCCCTGCGGCTTGTGCCGCGCCGGCCGCTGCTTCGTTCGCCTTGTACAAAACTTCAGCGACCTTGTGCAGCGACTTTTCCAGGTTCTCGGTTGCCGAGCGCAGCCGGGCTACGCCGCCTTCGCCGATGGCTTTTCTCGCGTCTTCGATCGCGTCTTCGACGGATTTCAAGTCGCCGGCTTCGATCTTCTCGCGATTCTCTTTCACCATCTTCTCGGCCTGGTACAGGATTCCGTCGAGGCGATTGCGGGCTTCGACTTCTTCCATTCTGCGGCGATCGTCTTCGCTGTGAGTTTCGGCGTCGACGCGCATCTTCTCGGCTTCTTCTTTCGAGAGGCCGCTCGATGCGGTGATAGTGATCTTCTGTTCCTTATTGGTGGCCTTGTCTTTGGCGCTGACGTTGAGAATGCCGTTGGCGTCGATGTCAAAGGTCACTTCGATTTGCGGAGTGCCGCGCGGCCCGGGCGGAATTCCGTCCAGCTTAAAGGTACCGAGCGAGCGATTGTCGTTGGCGAATTTGCGTTCGCCTTGCAGGACTTTGATTTCCACGCCGGGCTGATTGTCCGAGGCGGTCGAGTAGGTTTCTACCTTGCGCGTCGGGATCGTGGTGTTGCGCGGAATCTGCACGGTCATTACGCCGCCCTGGGTTTCGACACCGAGCGAAAGAGGCGTAACGTCCAGCAAGAGAATGTCTTTCACTTCTCCCGCCAGCACCGCGCCTTGAATCGCCGCGCCTACCGCCACTACTTCGTCCGGGATTCACGCCCTTGTGCAGTTCTTTTTCGCCGAAGAAGGTGCGAACCAGTTGCTGCACTTTCGGAATACGCGTGGAGCCGCCGACCATCACGACTTCTTGAATATCGTTCGGCGAAAGCTTCGCGTCTTCGAGGGCCTGCTTCACCGGCTTCATGGAACGATCCAGCAAGTCGCCCATTAATTGCTCGAGGCGCGTGCGGGTCAGCTTCTTTTCAAAGTGGATCGGGCCAGCAGCTCCGGCAGTGAGGAAGGGAAGATTGATCTCCGTTTCCATCATTTGCGAGAGTTCGATCTTGGCTTTTTCCGCGGCGTCCTTCAGGCGTTGCAACGCCATGCGGTCTTTGCTGAGATCGATGCTGTTCTCTTTTTTGAATTCGTCGATGAGCCAGTCGACAATTTTTTGGTCAACGTCGTCGCCGCCGAGGTGCGTGTCGCCGTTGGTGGACTTTACTTCCACCACGCCGGCGCCGACTTCGAGCACGGAGACGTCAAACGTACCGCCGCCCAAGTCGTAGACCACGATGGTTTCGTCGCTCTTCTTTTCGAGACCGTACGCCAAAGCTGCGGCGGTGGGCTCGTTGATGATGCGGACGACTTCGAGGCCAGCGATTTCGCCGGCCTGTTTGGTGGCCTGGCGTTGCGCGTCGTTAAAATACGCGGGGACGGTGATCACCGCTTTGGTGACTTTTTCGCCGAGAAAATCTTCGGCGGAAGCCTTCAGCTTGCCGAGAATCATCGCGGAAATTTCGGGCGGGCTGTAGCTCTTGCCAAAAATGTCCACACGAGCGTCGTCATGCGGACCTTTTACAACCTTATAAGGTACGCGGCGGGTTTCCTCGCCCACTTCGTCAAAACGTCGGCCCATAAAGCGCTTGATCGAATACACCGTGTTTTCGGGATTCGTTACCGCTTGGCGCTTGGCGACTTGTCCTACCAGGCGTTCGCCGCCTTTGGTGATCGCGACAACCGAAGGCGTAGTTCTAGCGCCTTCCTGGTTGGGGATTACGACGGGTTCGCCGCCTTGCATTACGGCGACGACCGAGTTGGTCGTGCCGAGGTCGATACCGATAATCTTACTCATTGCTTGCTTCCTCCCAGAATCTGCTGCGTTTGCTACTAGCTGCGAAAATTGTGGCTTGAGGGGCTAACCCGAGCTCGATTGAGACTATAGAGCTTGAGTGTGCCATTGTCAAGTTATCTTATAGATGCTCGGAAGCCGAAGAAGATGCAGCTGTTAGCGAAAAAGGGGGAGGGGGACCCCCACCCCGGGGTGTTTTTCTGCAAAACGTGGGGAAGTTGTTGATTTAAAAGCGCTTGGACAATTTTTGCAATGGCAAAACGTTTGTAATTTGTTGATTATAAAAGACATAGGTTTCTCCCGGACCTAGCTTTTGCCGGGAAGGTGACGACGATCCAGCGACTGGAACCGGCGCATCCTATCTATTGGCCTATAGGCTGCGTCTCGAGGCTCCGCCGAGTACAGGCGTTCCGTTCCGGGTTATATGATGGTGGAACGCGTATGGGAGGCACTGCGAATTTCTTGGACCGTGGGACGAAAATTTCGCGGTAGAATTCTGTGCTCTTCATTTTTGTGCGACGCAAGTCCATACGCATAGGGCGAGTGGTCGGTTCGGACGTGCTGTATTCAAGGAGGATTTCGTGATTCGGCGGCTATCCCAGGCAGGAATCTTGGTGGCTTTGGCGGTTGTGAGTGTCGGTTGGGTGTCGTCGGTTCACCGGAACGTAGCTGCTGCGGCGGTGCCTGCGGGCGTGCCGCAAGATTTGCAGGGGATACCGGATATCGATCCGCATCAGGCGGAGGGGTCGAAGAGCGCGCCGATCGTCATGGAAGTGTTCAGCGACTATCAGTGTCCGTCGTGCAAATCGCTGTATCTGAGCACGAATCGTTTGATCGTCGACAATTATGTGAATACCGGGAAGGTTTATTTGATTCACCGGGATTTTCCGCTGCCGATGCATGCGTATTCTAAGGTTGCGGCGCGCTATGCGCGGGCGGCGGCGCAGATCGGGAAGCTAGCTCCGGCGGAACAGGCGCTCTTTCAGAATCAGGAGAAGTGGGAGGTCAGCGGGGACGTGGACGGCACCGTGGCTGCGGCGCTGACACCGGCGGAGATGGCGAAGGTTCGCGCGCTGGTGAAGGGCGGCACGCTGGACGCCATGATCGACAAGGACTACGCGCTGGGGATGATTTATCACGTGAACTCGACACCGACGACCGTTTTACATGCCAAAGGGCAGACGTATCCGGTGGTGGGAATCGTGAGCTTCGAAATTCTGCATAATTTTATCGATCAGCTCCTGGGTCAGAAATAGGCGTATGGCGATTGCTGAAGTGTCCCCTGAGGTAGCGACCGCAGATGATGGAGTCCAGCCCGCTGAATTATCGCCGCGTGATTATTTGGATTGGGCGGCTGGTGCTGGGCGGAATTTTCATTTACGCGGGGTACGCGAAGATTTTCCTGCCGAACTTCATGGCGTCGCCGTGGTTTGCGCTGAAGTTTTCCATACTTTCCAATCTATCTAATTTCGGCTACCAGGTGGAGTCTTACAAATTGCTGTCGCCGAGCGCTGCGGCGTTTGTGGCGCATACGTTGCCGTTCGCGGAGATTTTGCTGGGGATGCTGCTGTTGATCGGTTGGCAGCTGCGCATTTGGGCGACGCTGATCACTTTGCTGCTGCTGGGGTTTTTGACGGTGGTGACCCGCGCGTATTTGTTACACATGCAGATCAACTGCGGATGTTTTGCGAAGCCGGAGCCGCTGACGGGGTGGACGGTGGTGCGGGATAGCGCGCTGGTGGCATTCGCCGTGGCGGTGACAGTGTGCGCGTATATTGAGGCGCGGAAACCGCACCCGTGGCTCGCGTCGCAAACTGGTGAGGCGGCTCGTTGAGGGTGAAGGAGTGAGGCGAACCTCGTTCACGGGTCTTAACGGCGACGGAGTTGTGCCGCGCCTACGGCGCTCGCGTCTGGATACGAGCGGCCACCCAGCGCTTGCGCGCTGGGCTAAATTGTGACGCGCCTACGGCGCTGCTTGGTCGAAGTGGGAACCACTTGGGTGTGGTCGGTGCAATCGCGGCGCATGCCCGCCAGATAATTCAAGGATCGCACTCTTAGACCAAAGGGTACGGCACCCGAACGATTAGGTCTTCCAGAATTGAAGGTGGGTATCGGCAATTAGACTACTGATAGCCGTTCGGTCTATCTCGTTTGGCAGAGGCGAACTGGCTTGAGCGGACAAGGCTTCTGCTTCAAGTTGCCGGCCGAGTTCCTGGATTTCGCGCAGAGAATATTTGCCTTTGCGAATTTCGACCAGTTCATCGCGGTCCGGCCTTGGTAGCGAGATGCGGCCGTGTTCCATCAACTCCTTTGCTTCCCCGTAGAGCCGAATGACGTGCATCGCGTATTTGGTGTCGTAACCGTATATTTTTTCGAGGTCAGCACGATGAACGTTCTTCTGTCCTTTTTGGCCCAGCAACCGCTTCATCTGGTCGTCCGCGAACCCTAAAAATGGTTTGACGTGCCCCTTGGCGAGGAAGAGTTCTGGACGAGCCGCGACGCGATCCCACGTGCTGGTGGTGAATTTGAGCGGCGCGAAAAGAAAATGGAGAGCTGACGGATTTCCCTTGGCAGCGAGTCCCGCCCATTTCATCAGAGTGTAGAGGCAGACGTCGACGTCTTGCGGCCCGTTGCCACCGACTTGCCCCCCGGTGGTGAAGACGAAATGCTCCTCGCGATCGAGACCGAGAATTTTTTCGGGCGGCGGAATGTATAGACCGTACCAATCGGTGTCGTCGGTTGCGCCGAGCTTTGCACCGTGGGCTTCAGAGCCGCCGATGTAGGCCATGATCAAATTTTGTTGATGAGTGAATCCGTATTGGGCGAAGTCAGGTTTCATTTGGCCGTCAGGAACGGCACTGATGATACCCGCGTCGAGGGAATTCCCGAAACCTGCTGCGTTTCCGGGCACGTGTGAATTGCTTGGGAGGAATCAGATTTCTTAGGACAAGTATGGCGGTTGGGAGTTGTGCGATAGAATTGTTTTTCGATGCTGAGTCTGCCTCCTCTTACATTGCGATTGCGCGGCTGGAAACTGATTGACCGCGTGGCGCTGGCGTTTTTGCTGTTGTGCTCGATTGCATTTGGCGCGGGCGCGGGATTGCTGTTTGTGTATGCCAGCGATTTGCCGGAATTGCGGGCGCTGGAGACGTACCGTCCTACCGTAGTGACCGAGATTTATGCGGATGATGGGCAACTGGTGGGCAGCTTCGCTTTGCAGCGGCGCATTTTGATGACGTTTGAGCAGTGCCCTAAGGTTTTGTACAACGCGGTGACGTCGATTGAGGATCAGCATTTTGAAGATCACTGGGGGATCGATTTTCCGCGGATTGCCGGAGCGGCGTATCGCAATCTGGCGCATCACCGCATAACCGGGGGCGCGAGCACGATTACGATGCAACTGGCGGGGAATCTTTTTCTGGACCGCAGCGACCGGACGTTTCGGCGCAAGATGCAGGAAATGCTTTTAGCGCTGCAAATTGAACGCGGCTACACGAAGCCGCAGATTTTTACGATGTATTCGAACCAAGTTTATCTGGCACATGGAAATTATGGATTTGCGGCGGCCTCGCAATTTTATTTTGGGAAGTCGGTGCAAGATTTGAAATTGCCGGAGGCGGCGCTGCTGGCGGGAATGGTTAATGGACCGAAATTTTCGCCGTTGACGAATCCGGATGGGGCATTGAATCGGCGGAACCTGGTGCTGTTTCGGATGCTCGAAGAGGGAAAGATTACCGCCGCGGAAGCGCAGGCGGCGAAACAGGCTCCGCTGGGATTGCATATTCAATATCCGCGCAATGACTTGGCGCCGTATTTCTTTGAAGAAATTCGGAAATATCTAGAATCGACGTATGGAACAGAAGCGGTCCACGAGCGCGGGTTGCGGGTCTACACCACATTAAACATCGCGATGCAGAAGGCAGCGAATCAATCCTTGCGCGATGGTTTGCATTCTTATGACCGGCGGCACGGCTGGCGCGGGAATTTGCCGAACGTGGTGCGGGACAATCTGGGGAATCTGGATAGCTACGAGGATGACGATTGGCGGCATCCGATTGAGAAGGGGAGTTTCGTTACGGGCTTGGTGCTGACCACTGGTGACAAAGACGCGACGATTAAAATTGGTCCGTACCGGGCGATTCTTTCGCCTTCCGATTATGCCTGGACTGGAAAGAAAAAACCTTTGGACCTTTTGAAGGTTGGAGATCTGGCGCAATTTTCCATCCGTGAATTACAAGATACGACGGTAAGGGTGCAGCTTGAGCAGCAGCCCGGTCCGCAGGCGGCGATGGTGGCGATCGATAACGCCAGCGGCGAGATCAAGGCAATGGTCGGCGGATATAGTTTTGAGGATTCCAAATTCAATCGGGCCACGCAGGCGTACCGGCAAGTGGGCAGTTCGTTCAAAGTTTATGTGTATGCGGACGCGCTGGAGAAGGGCTCGACGCCCTTCGACACGATCTATGATGCGCCGATGACGGTGATCAGCGGCGGGCAGCCGTACTCTCCACACAATTACGATGAAAAATACGAGGGGAACATTACGCTGCGGCGGGCGCTGGCTGGATCGCGCAACGTGCCGGCGGTGAAGCTGGCGGAGAAGGTGGGAATTTCCAGCGTGGTGGACGTGGCGCGGCGATTTGGGATTACTACTTCGTTGCCGCCGTACCTCCCCTTGGCGCTGGGTTCCGCGGACATGAAATTGATCGAGCATGTTTCGGCGTTTACGGTTTTTCCGAATGATGGGATTCGGATTGACCCGCACATGATTCGGCGGGTAGCTAGTTACGACGGAGCATTGCTGGAGGAAGCGCATCCAGAGGTGCATGACGTGATCGCTCCGGAAGTGGCGCGGACGATGACGGCGATGCTGGAGGAAGTGATTCAGTTTGGGACAGGGATTCAAGCGAAGGCGCTGGGCCGGCCGGCGGGCGGGAAGACTGGGACGACGCAGGATTATACGGACGCGTGGTTTATTGGATTTACGCCGCAGCTTACCTCTGGAGTTTGGGTGGGATTCGACGATAAGCAGATTTCGTTAGGGAAAAAAGAGACTGGAGCTAAGGCGGCGCTGCCGATTTGGCTGGAGTTTATGCAGAGCGCGCTGGGCGGGATGCCGTCGGTGGATTTTCCGAACGTGGTTTCGCTGGAGCAGCAGGCGGCGGAGCATCATGTGAACGTGGATACGCCGGACACTGCGCCGACTGAGGACGAGCCGAAGGGCGCGCCGAAGGAAAAGCCGGTGTTGACGGCGCCGGTTACGAAGACGAGTACGGTGGCTCCGGCTGCTGGCGTGGCGCCGGTTGGGAATTCTGCTGCGCCTCCGCAATAGTTCGACCGGATAGTTTTGGTGGGTTTGTGTCGCGCCTACGGCGCTCGCGTGTTTGTCGGCCCGAGTACCCAGCGCTCCGCGCTGCGCTAAATTGTGGCGCGCCTCCGGCGCTGGCTTTGCGCGTGGAACGGTCCATCGGCGTGAGGCCCAAGCATCTAAAGAGATGAAATCTTAGGCCGGTCTGAAGACCGGCGCCTACACAACCCCCGTGGATGTACGTTTGCAGACTTAGCGGAAAGGGTCCCAGCCGCCCGGTTTTAGTTCATCTGGCTTGCGACCGGCGCCGACTAGAAGGATTTTGCGTGTTCGGGTGATTTCTCCGATGGGTTGTAATGGGAGGCCTTCGAACTTTGACGGGATTTTTACTGCTGATTTTTCTGGGACCGTGAACAGGAGTTCGTAGTCGTCGCCGCCGTTTAGAGCTAGGTCGAGAGATTTGTCGTCGTATGCGCGATTCTCCGTTGCGTTGTGATTCCTGTGCGACGCTCCCAAGTTCATGGTGGGAAGTTTGGCGGCGTCGATGCGCGCGCCTACATGGCTTGCTGCGCAAAGGCGCGGCAGGTCGCTGGAGAGGCCATCGGAAAGATCCATCGCGGAGGTGGCCAGACGTTTTTCCGCCAGCCACTGAGCCAGCGCCAGTCGCGGTTGGGGATAGAGATGTTCGCGGAGCTGGGGGTCGTTGCGGTCGGCGATTCCGTGGCGTTTGCGAAGCAATTGCAGGCCGCGCGCCGCTCCACCGAGCCGGCCGCTGACGAAAATAACATCCCCGACATTTGCGCCATCGCGGCGTAGTGCGCGGCCGCGTTTTACTCCGCCCACCACTGTGATGTTGATCAGGATTTCGTTGCGTCTGGTAGTGTCGCCGCCCGCCAACGGGCAATCAAAAAAGTTTGCGGCGCGGCGAAGGCCGCCCAAAAATTCAGTTAGCCATGCGCCGGTTGAAGTGGCCGGCAATGCGAGGCTCATCAGGAAGCAGCGGGGAACGCCGCCCATGGCAGCGATGTCGCTGATGGCGCGGGCCAGACATTTCCAGCCCACGGAGTCGGCGGGATGTTTGTGGAGCAGAAAATGGGAGCGTTCGAGGAACCAGTCGCAGGTGAGGATGGTTTCGCAGCCGGGGGTGGGATGGAAGAGAGCGGCGTCGTCTCCGATACCGAGGGAGACTTGATTTGAAATTTCTGAAAATTTATTCGCGTTGGAATGCTTTTCGGCGGAGCTGCGGAACCGTTTTTCGATTCTGGCCAGAAGCGAATTTTCTGTATGCGTGGGGCGGGGCATGTAGCGTATACCTTGCCTCGAAAGTATAGCGTGCCGTTCGCGTGAAGCGGATAGATGAAGTTGATGCGGAAAGATTAGCCGGCGGGAATTCGGCGCGTTGACTTGAATTGTGCGGACCTTTAACATTGCGGAACCATGCCCGAAACACAATCGCTGTTAGGCCAAACGCTCTCCCACTATCGAATACTAGAAAAGCTCGGCGGCGGAGGGATGGGTGTGGTCTACAAAGCCGAAGACACGCGACTCGATCGCTTTGTGGCGCTGAAATTCTTGCCGGAAGAGGTAGCGCAGGACCGGCAATCGCTGGAACGGTTTCGACGCGAGGCTAAAGCGGCTTCGGCGTTGAATCATCCGAACATTTGCACGATTTATGATGTGGGGGAAGACTCCGGCAAAGCGTTTATTGCTATGGAGTATCTGGATGGCATGACGCTGAAGCATAAGATTGGCGGACGGCCGCTGGATTTTGGGACGTACTTTTCGCTGGCGATCGAGATTGCGGATGCGCTGGATGCGGCGCACAGCAAGGGGATCGTGCATCGAGATATCAAGCCGGCGAATATTTTTGTTACGCGGCGAGGGGTGGCGAAGATTCTGGATTTTGGATTGGCGAAGGTTGAACCGAAGTCTTTGGATGGCGACACTGGGGCGCCAACGCACCTACGCCTGCAGGCGACCGCGGGAGTTTCGGCCGGGGATTTGACGAGTCCCGGCAGCACGCTGGGGACGGTGGCCTATATGTCTCCGGAGCAGGCGCGTGGGGCGGACCTGGACGCGCGTACGGATTTATTTTCGTTTGGAGTGGTGCTGTACGAGATGGCGGCGGGAGTTTTGCCATTTCAGGGAAATACCACCGCGATTATTTTTGATCGGATGTTGAACGACACACCCGATCCAATTTCCAAAATTAATCCCAAAGCTACAGTGGAGTTGGAACGGCTAGTGGGGAAGACGCTGGAGAAGGACCGCGATTTCCGATGCCAAACCGCCGCGGAATTGCGTGCGGACCTGAAACGGTTGCGGCGGGATATGGATTCCTCGGGGCGGGTGGATTCGGCGGGGCGCAATGCGGACGGGACGCGGGGAGTTGCGGTTGCTCCGAAGGTGGAAGCTGCGCCCAAGAAAAAAACCGTGGCGGTTTTGTATTTCGAAAATTTAGGTGGGGCGAAAGAGGATGAATATTTCCGCGACGGCATGACCGAAGATATTGTTACCGAGTTATCCAAGATTGCGCGGCTGGAGATTTATCCGCGGTCGGAGATGCTGCAATTCCGGGACAAACCGGTGACCGCGCCGCAAGTTGGAGAAAAGCTGGGCGCGATGTATGTGCTGGAGGGGTCGATCCGACGGGCGGGAAATCGGTTGCGTATTACGACGCAGCTGGTGGAAAGCAACACACGGCATTCGGTGTGGGCGGAACGGTACGACCGGCAGATGGAAGATGTGTTCGCAATTCAGGAAGAGATTTCGCTGAGTATTGCCAAGGCGCTGGAGATCACGCTTTCGCCGCAGGAAGAAAAGGTGATCGCGTCGAAACCGACGGCGAATCCCAAGGCATACGATTTTTATCTGCGGGGAAGAAATTATCTGAGGCAGCGGCAGTTTGAGTACGCGCTAGCGATGTATCAAGAAGCGGTGAAACTGGATCCGAAGTTTGCGCATGCTTACGTGGGAATTGCGCATGTTTGGGGCGGAATGCACGAGTTTCGTAACGCGATTCAAGAATATATCGATAAGGGTTTGGCGGCGTGCGATATGGCGGAGAAGCTGGCCCCGGATTTGCCCGAGGTGCTGTCCGCGCGAGCACGCACTTTATTTGCGATGAGGGATTATCCAGGGGCGATCGATTTGGCATTGCAGGCGGTAGCGAAAGAGCCGGAGTGCGAAGGCGCGCACGATGTATTGGGCCGGTCGTACTTCGCTGCGGGGCGATATGAGGATGCGGCACTGCTGGCCGAGACATCGACGGAAATTGTGAGCAACGATTACAACTCGTTGATTCCGCTGATTAACTCGTTGGAGCGCCTGGGGCGCGCGGCGGACGCTGAGCGTTTGCGGCGGCGGGAAATGGAAGTGTTGCAGGAACAGTTGCAGCGGTTTCCAGACGATGTGCGGGCGCGGATTTTGCTGGCGTCGGATCTGGCGATATTCGGGGATGCAGATGGCGCGGCCATGCAAGTGCGGATCGCGGTAGCCATGCGGCCGAATGACGCGAATATTTTGTATAACGGGGCTTGTACGTACGGATTGCTGAAGATGAAAGCGGACGCGCTGGATACGTTTCGGCGGGCGGTAGAGGCGGGATACACCAACGCGGACTGGGCCATGAAGGATCCGGACCTGAAGATACTGCATGACGATCCAGAGTTTCGCAGACTCTTAGACATATCTGAAATTCAAAAATAATTTAATTTGCAGAACATTCCTTTCGGGGCTGCGTACCTACAGGCGTAGGAAGCTGCGCAGGGGAAGGATGGTTCGATGAAAATACGATTCCGGGTTATCGGGATTTTTTTGTTGTTTCCGCTGTTGATGTCCACGGGTGGCCGGGTGGGTGCGCAGACGTTTTTAGCGCTGCCCGATATTCAGTCGCAAGAGGATTTGGACAAGACGATGGCGGCGCTAGATGCGGCGTTTTTTGATGCTTACAACAAGTGCGACCTGGTGAAATTTAAGAGTTTTCTTGCGGACGACGTGGAGTTTTATCACGACAAGGGGGGCGTAACGCTCGGAGCGCAGGCGTTGACAGATAGCGTCAAGAAAAATATTTGTGGGAGGGTTTCGCGGGAACTGGTTGCGGGAACACTGCAGAACCATCACATGGAAGGGTATGGAGCGGTGCAGCTCGGCGTGCACCGGTTTCACCACCCCGGGCATGACGATACGGAGCCGGTTGGTGAGGGGCGCTTCATTTCGCTGTGGCAATATAAGGATGGGGCGTGGAAAATCACGCGGGCGATCAGCTACGACCACCACTTGGCCGAGAAGTAAGGTAAGTTCTCTTTTCTAACGCAGACGCTTGGTTCTTTCGCGAGTCTGCGCTCGCTCTCTGCGCCGTAAAGAAGGACTTCAGTTGCAGACTCAGACAGAAACGGTGCGCGGGCAGATCCCTTTCGCGGCAACGCTGCATCCCGCGGGATTTTGGGCGCGAGTTTTTGCGGCCATCGTTGATTTTATGATTTTGGCGGTTCCCTTCGCGGTGTTTGTTTCCTTTTTGTCAGTCGCGATGGGGATCTCCGTGGATTTCCTGCAGCTGCATCCAGGGGAGCCGCCCAGCGAGCTTCTGACAAAGTTTGGGCCGCGATTCTTAACTTTGTGCCTGTGCTTTTATGTGGTCAGTGGATGGCTTTACTTTGCCCTTTGCGAAAGCTCGAAGTGGCACGCGACTCCTGGCAAGCGCCTATTGGGATTGTATGTTGGCGACGTGCAGGGGAGTTCTGTGCGGTTCTCGCAAGCCAGCGCGCGGTTCCTGTTTGGACGCCTGATGATGCATGTGCCGGTGGTGGGAGGCTACTACTTCCTGCTCGACTGCCTTTGCGTTGCGGTGCCGCCGGGCAAACGGGCGATTCACGACAGGTTATCCGGCTGCGCGGTGCTGAGAGATAGCGGGATTAACCGATAGCCCCTGGCGGATGGACCGCCGAGCGCGAACCTGTACCTGCGAACAGGGAGGGCAGCTTTGCACAGGCTGGTCGATGAACTCGAGAATACAGGGTTGACTGTACCGGCTATGAAATTTAGTATGTGGCGAGCCCGGAGAAGAGACTTCCGGAACGAAGTTGGGTAGACTGGTTCTCTACAGTAATTGTTCGGAGTAATCGTGGTGAGGCGGACAGGGGCAGTTGAGGTCCGCGATCGACAATCTAACCAAGCCTGAGGGGCTTTTTGGGAATGACGGGAAAAAGCTACACGTTCTTTATCGCGTCCACGCCAGGCAAGATGCGGAAGCTGATCATTCCGGCTTACGTGCTGCATGGCTTGGCGGCGCTGGCGATCATCGGAATGATTTCCGTGACGGCGGCGGTGGGCTCGTACTCGCGGATGCTCTGGAAGGTTGGAAACTACAACGCCCTCCGGCACGATCAGGAAACCCTCAAGAAGCAGTACCGCCAGCTCCAAGATAATGTCCAAGATACGAACCAGCGGCTCGATTCGCTGCAATCGCTGGCCACCGAAGTGGCCATGACTTACGGCGTGTTGCGCTACCATCCGGCGGCGTTTGATCAGAGCGACAATCCGGTCAGCCAGCAGGATGCGTTCGATCGCAGCGTGGAGCAATACACCTTTCTGAAGCGGAACGCGGCGGTAATTGCGATTTCGACTGGCGGTTTGCGCCTGATGCCCGGGATGAACTTCGCGGATTCTACCTATACGCCTTCCATCTGGCCCGTTATGGGACATATCACGGATAGCTTTGGCGAACGGTTGGATCCTTTTAGCGGAGAAGGCGCGTTTCACACCGGTGTGGATGTGGCGTCTGATTACGGCGCGGCTGTGCATGCTACTGCCGACGGCGTGGTGACGATCGCGGATGATCACGCGGGTTATGGGCGGCTGGTGGTGATAGACCACGGGTTTGGGATCACGACCTGGTATGCGCACCTTTCGGCGTTTTCGGCAGTGCCCGGCGCGCGCGTGAAACGAGGCGAAGTGGTGGGCTATACGGGAATCAGCGGGCGCTCGACGGGTCCGCACGTGCATTATGAGGTGCGAATGAATAACGCGCCGGTAAATCCGTGGCGCTACATGCGGGCAACCCCCGCCGGCGATTAGTTCGCAGCAATTTCTACTTCTTAGATTTCTTCCTTAGCTCCCACCTTTATTTTTCACCGCTTGTGAGTCTCTGTTTTGCCTCTTGCTGGGGTAGCAGCGCCAGCGGACGGCTGCATGGTCGTTGGCGTGGGCGGCGATGGCTTGGGTAGCGTAGTGGCGTTCAGGAAGTTCGGCGTTATTTCGAGAACCACGCGAACGGCTTTCGTGTCTTGACGGTCGATTTGCGTGACATCGGCGGTTTTCAGTAGTTGAAGATATGCGGCGCGGGCTTCCGGATTGACTTGCTGGCGAGTTTTCGGATCGTTGAGACCGGCTTGCGCCAGGATGATTATGCCATTCAGCATATCAGCGAGTTGGCGAGACACGACGTCGTTGCTGGTTTCGCCTTCAGCGACCAGACGGAGGGAATCGGTTTGCGGTTGGCCCGCCAGGGTGAGCCAACTCAGTTGCGCGAGTAGCGCGGACAATTGCGGTGATTGCAAACCGCCGGGAGTTTGCGCGGCGAGGGAGTTCGCAGTGTTGGCATCCTGACGGACGACTACGAAAACCGGTGATCCGGCTAGTCTGGTGAAGCGTGTTTGCCATTGCGGGAAATCTTCGCCGAGATTTTTTTGCGCTAAAAGGAGCGAGAGGTCGGCGTCGTTGGTGGCCGCGATGCGGTCCTTGCTGAGAAACGCTAATGAAATCGGCGCCGGTGCGGGCGTCAACACACCGTTCGTTGCGGAGTTTGGCGTGATGTTGGCGGAAACATTTGCCGATATCAAATAAATGTCGTGGCCATCCCGTTTTTGAGGTACGGCGATTTTCGATAAGTAGGCCGCTATTTTTTTCTGGTCGAAACTGCCGTCGGCGATGGCGAACCAGACGGATTGCGACCCGCGACGGGCGGCAGAAAAGGCTACGCGGTCGAGATCGCGCTCGTAGTGGAAGCCGGTGTCCTGAAGGAAGCGCGCGTATTCGGCGTCGGCCTCGGGTTTAGGCGCCCACGCAAAGAGTTTTTGTGCGAAAGGAGATTGCCGCACCTGCGCGACGTCGACGTAGAGAATTCCACTGGTTCCTGCGGGCGCATGTTGCAGTAGAGTCCCGAGAAATTCGTCGAGTCCGAGGGTACGTGGAGCGATCCAATGGAAGGCCGCGAACAGGAGTAGTGTCCCCAGCAAAATGGCGGCGACGGCAAACATAATCCTAGATGATTTTTTCATGCGTTTCAGACTACACCGGAAATTTGCCGAGAATGAATCAGAAATCGAAAGCTAGGCGAAGCGGAAGCCGAGATTTTTTCGGGAGTTTAGCTGTTTTTCGACGGCGGACCTGGGGGTCCAATGAATCGATGAGGTGCTGGGTGGCATCTTATGAAAATAACGGTTAGCGAAAATGAATAATTCTACGGGGGCACGTGTGCCGACGCCAACTGTTGAAGGTTTGGTGGCGGAGCACAGCAGTTACGTGCTAATTAACAGATAACAAAAGATATAGCTGTCAAGGGCGGTGAAGGGTTGGGAAGTGTTTTCCACAGTGCTGGCCATCGACGTGCTCTGAATTTTGGCCCTGCCCCTTGCGCTGCTTGTGTCCAGTCTGCTATCCTTGCCCGGTTCGACTAGCGCTGGCGTAGCTCAGCTGGTAGAGCATCTGATTTGTAATCAGAGGGTCGGGGGTTCAATTCCCTCCGCCAGCTCCACTAGCTTCAGTTGTGCGTAAGGTTGGGGAGTGAGGCGGAGTAATTCTCGCAGAGAAAATTAACGGGCTGGTGTCTTTTGACACGAGTCCTATTTGTGTTTTCTCGGTAGCCCTCCAAGCTTCGTAAAAACGGCGTAGCAAACTGGGCACAGTTTCAGGAATGCGTGGTTGGCATTCCGGATTTGCGGGATGCGGCTGGGCATCCCCGACAAGTTTTCCGGGACGGGTGGGTGAGTGGCTAAAACCAGCAGACTGTAAATCTGCCGCTCCTTGCGGGCTACGAAGGTTCGAATCCTTCCCCGTCCACCAGATGCCGTCGCGAGATTCCGAAGGCGATAGCAGGAAGTAGTTGTAAGGCTGTAGATATGTTTCCAGAGTGTGGCAGCGGAAGCCGCAGGGCAATCGCACGAAGCGATGTTCTAAAGCGGATCGATTCGCGGTCGTGAAGCAAAAACGCCGCAGGGGCAAAGTGCGCCGCGACGGTTGGATTTAGCAGGGAAACGGGCTTGGCCTGGGTAGCTCAGTTGGTAGAGCGCGTCCTTGGTAAGGACGAGGTCACCGGTTCAATCCCGGTCCCAGGCTCCAGGATTTAACGAGTTGGATGGCGCAGGACGGGAAAAAAATTTGGAGAGCTTGGGCGGGGGTAACTCAACGGTAGAGTCTCACTCTTCCAAGGTGATGGTTGCGGGTTCAAATCCCGTCCCCCGCTCCAGAATTTAGCAATTGAAGTAAATACGAGAAGTAGAAACGCGAAATGGCAGTAAGCAGCAAAGCGTAAAACAAATTGAGGGACGAGGGCAAAAGCAATGTCCAAGGAGAAGTTCGAACGCAATAAGCCGCACGTGAACATAGGGACGATCGGTCACATTGACCACGGCAAAACGACGTTGACGGCGGCGATTACCAAAGTGCTGAGCAAGCACAACCCGAAGGTGCTGTTCCGGGCGTTTGATTCGATTGACAACGCGCCGGAAGAGCGCGAGCGCGGCATCACGATTGCGGTGTCGCACGTGGAGTATGAGACGGCGAACCGGCACTACGCGCACATGGATTGCCCGGGACACGCGGACTACATCAAGAACATGATCACCGGAGCCGCGCAGATGGATGGCGCGATCCTGGTGGTGGCGGCGACGGATGGCCCGATGCCGCAAACCCGCGAGCACATTCTCTTGGCCCGGCAGGTCGGAGTGCCAGCCATTGTGGTGTTTTTGAACAAGTGCGACATGGTCGAAGATGCCGAACTGCTTGAGCTCGTTGAGCTCGAAGTTCGCGAACTCTTGAAGAGCTATCAGTTCCCTGGGGACACGATAGCGGTCGTAAAGGGTTCGGCTTTGCAAGCGCTGAATGGCGATGCCAAGTACGAAAAGACGATTGATGAGCTCATGGACGCGGTGGACAAGAACGTACCTTTGCCGGTGCGCGATGTAGACAAACCGTTTGCCATGCCGATCGAAGATATTTTCTCGATTTCCGGACGCGGCACGGTGGTAACTGGCCGTGTGGAACGCGGCAAAGTGAAGGTTGGCGAAGAAGTGGAGATCGTAGGCTTCCGTCCAACGCAGAAGAAGGTTGTTACCGGCATCGAAATGTTCAAGAAGCTTTTGGACGAAGGCTTGGCCGGGGACAACGTGGGCCTTTTGCTACGCGGCACGGAAAAAGAAGATGTGGAACGCGGGCAGGTAATCTGCAAGCCGGGTTCGATTACGCCGCACACCAAGTTCAAGGCGGAAGCATACGTTTTGACCAAGGAAGAAGGCGGGCGGCACACTCCGTTCTTCTCGGGCTATCGTCCACAGTTTTACTTCCGGACCACGGACGTGACGGGCGACATGAAGCTGCCGGCGGGCGTAGAGATGGTGATGCCGGGCGACAACGTAAGCTGCGAAGTGACGCTGATCACTCCGGTAGCGCTCGAAAAGGGTTTGCGCTTCGCGATTCGCGAAGGCGGACACACGGTCGGCGCTGGCGCGGTTACCGAAGTCATTGAATAAGCGCGGTTACCCTTCGGCCCGCTGATGCGGGCCTCAGGGCAAGCCGAAGTCATCGAGTAGTTTGGTTGTTTAACCAAGAGCTTTCCGGTCTTACTGAAAGGTTTTTTAAGTCATGCGCGAGATCATTACATTGCAGTGCGGGGACTGTAAGAACCGCAACTACACCACCACGAAGAACAAGAAAAAGCATTCCGAGCGGATGGAAACCAAGAAGTTTTGCAACACCTGCCGGAAGCAGACAGCTCACAAGGAAGTTAAGTAAGTAACGGCAGTGGGTTCGACCCGCGAACGTTCGGGCGGGGCGAGCGGTTTTGGTTTTAGGGGAGTCGTCCAACGGCTAGGACTCCGGTCTCCAAAACCGGGTATGGGGGTTCGAGTCCCTCCTCCCCTGCCAGATTGTTAGCGGCGCCGGAAAGTGGCCGGAGCCGGGAATACGAAGAGGATGCATGGCAACACAGGCGGTCAAAGTGAAGAACGAAGAACCGGCTAAGAATGCACTGGCGGAAACGGCAGCGGGCGTAGGCACGCGCGTTTCGGGAACGGTCACCGACACGCGGGAATTTCTGCACGATGTGCGTGTGGAGATGAAAGCGGTCACCTGGCCCAGTAGGGAAGACGTGATTTCGACGACCTGGGTAGTGATCGCTACGGTGGCGTTCTTCGGCGTGTTTCTCTGGCTGGTAGACATGGGCGTGCAGCACGCCGTGCAATTGCTTTTCAAAAAGTTTGGCGTGTAAGGGGATTACGACTTCATGAGCATGCAGTGGTACATCATTCACACGTATTCGGGCTTTGAGAAGAAGGTAAAAGAGAGCCTGGAGAGCCGGGTGGAAGCGTTCACGCTCCAGGACAAAATCGGGCGCGTGCTGATTCCCATGGAAGAAGTGGTGGAAGTGCGCAGCGGCAAGAAAGTGGTGTCGCAACGCATGTCGTACCCGGGCTATGTGCTCGTGGAAATGGATCTGGACGAGAACACCTGGCACATCGTGAGGTCCACGCCGCGGGTTACCGGTTTTGTGGGTTCGGCGACTGCGCCATCCCCGCTGACGGAAGCGGAAGTGGATGGCATCATCAACCGGGTGCATACGCCGCAGGATCGCCCGAAGCCGAAAGTGGTTTTCGAGCGCAACGAGCAGGTCCGTATCGTGGATGGACCATTCGCGAATTTCAACGGCTCGGTGGAAGAGATCGACAACGATCACAGCCGGCTGAAAGTTTCGGTGACAATTTTTGGACGTTCGACGCCGGTGGAACTGGATTTTGCGAGCGTTGAGAAGCTCGGGTAGTTTGCGAGCAGATATTTATCGCGCGAGTTGGGCGCGAGTTGCGCACAAAAGTTTAGAGGGAATTTAAGATGCCGCCAAAGAAAATACAGACAACGATCAAATTGCAGCTGCCCGCGGGCAAAGCGACTCCAGCACCTCCGGTGGGAACGGCGCTCGGTCCTCATGGTTTGAACATTATGGATTTCTGCAAACAGTTCAACGCCAAGACCGCCAAAGAACCGGACGGGATGATTTTTCCGGTGCTGGTCACCGTGTACACCGACCGCACATTCACGTTTATTTTGAAGACCCCGCCGGCCTCGATTTTGCTGTTGCGGGCCGCGGGAATCGTCAAGGGTTCAGCTGAGCCGAACCGCAACAAAGTCGGCAAAGTTACCAAGAAGCAGGTTCAAGAAATTGCGCAGTTAAAGCTTGTCGATCTCAACACCACCAATCTGGACGCCGCGATGCGCACCGTTATGGGCACCGCTAAGAATATGGGTCTGGAAGTCGTGGAAGCCTAGGAGTTCAGGCGCTAAGAGATCGTGGGAAGCAGGTAGCAGTATGGCGAAGAAGTCTGGAAAGCACATGGTGGCCGCGCGGAAGAAGGTGGAAGCGCGTCCGTACAAGTTGGCGGAAGCGTCGGACCTGATTAAGAAGGCGCATCACACCAAGTTCAACGAGACGGTGGAGCTGGCGATTAATTTGGGAGTCGATCCCAAGCATTCGGACCAAGTCGTGCGCGGCACAGTTGTATTGCCAAACGGTCTGGGCAAAGCGGTTCGCGTGCTGGTAATCGCGGGCGGCGATAAAGTTCGCGAAGCGCAAGAGGCTGGAGCGGATTTCGTCGGCGGCGATGAAATGGTGCAGAAAATCATGGAAGGCTGGACGGATTACGACGCCGTAATCGCCACGCCAGACATGATGCGTTCTGCCGGAAAACTGGGTAAGGTGCTCGGTCCTCGCGGGCTGATGCCGAACCCCAAAACCGGAACGGTGACGATGGACGTCGCCAAAGCCATCAAAGAAACCAAAGCCGGCAAAGTGGAATTCCGCGTGGACAAAGCGGGAATCGTGCACTGTGCGATTGGGAAAATTCAGTTTGAAGCTACAAAAATTGCGGAAAACGCGCATGTGGTAATCGTGGCGGTGGTGAAAGCCAAGCCCGCGGCAGCCAAAGGCACGTACGTGAAGAAAATCACGCTGACTTCGACGATGGGTCCGGCGATTACCGTGGACCTGGCGGAAGCAGAAGTGCTGGCAGCGTAAGGAAAATATAGCGGAGCCAATGAGATGAAGAAACGCAGCGAAAAGCAAGCGGATTTGGATCTTTTGAAGACCGAGCTGGCGAAGGTCTCGACGTTGATTCTGACGACCTTTCAAGGCATCACCGTGGACAATGACACCAAGCTGCGCCGCGCGGTACAAGCCGCGGGTGGCAAATACAAGGTCGTTAAGAACACTTTGGCCGAACGCGCGGGCGCAGGAACTCCTGCCGAAGGCGTACTAAGAGACTTGAAGGGCACCAACTCGATCGCGTTTACCTATAACGATCCGGTCGCGCTGGCGAAGGCTCTCACCAAGATTGCGAAGGATGTTCCGGCGTTTCAGTTCAAGGCCGGCGTCGTAGAAGGCCGGGTTATCTCGATTGCCGAGATTCAAAGCCTGGCGAATCTGCCATCCAAGGAAGAGTTGATCAGCAAGGTGATGTACCTGCTGAACGCTCCGGCGCAGCGTTTGGCGATGACGCTGAATGCCTTACCGCGCAATATTGCGGTGACGGTCAGCGAAGCGATCAAGATCAACAAGTTTGGGTCCGGCGGGACCGCGGAAAAGAGCGCTGCGCCAGCACCGGCGGCTGCTCCCGAAGCGGCACCAGCAGCAACGCCTGCGGCAGAAGCGTCCTCCACCGAGGGCAAACCGGCTGCGGAAGAAGCAAAACCCGAAACAGCACCGGAAGCGGCCCAATAAATCTTGCAGCACGAGTTTGCGGTACGGATTTAGCAGCTAAAATTAAAATTCTGACTCAGAGGAGAAACGCAGTCATGGCGAAAGTGGACACGATTCTGGAAGAAATCAAGGGGCTGACGCTGCTGGAAGCGTCGGACCTGGTGAAAAAGATGGAAGAGGCCTTCGGCGTCTCCGCGGCAGCAGCCACGGTAGTTGCCGGTGGCGGTGGCGGCGGCGCAGCTGCGGCGCCTGCGGAAGAGAAGACGGAATTCACCGTCGTGCTGACTGACGTTGGCGGCAACAAGATCAACGTCATTAAAGCGGTCCGCGAAGTCACCAGCCTGGGCCTCAAAGAAGCCAAGGACCTGGTCGACGGCGCTCCCAAGACCGTAAAGGATGGCGTGAACAAGGAAGAAGCCGCGACCATCAAGAAGAAGTTCGAAGACGCGGGCGCCAAAGTCGAAATCAAGTAACTGCGCTGGCGAAGTTGGCTCCAGCGCAACCTGCTGGAGGCAGGACCTTCGCCGGCAATTGATTACGCAGACGTTTGCTTTACGTTTTCTGATGTTGCCCGGCTCATCGGTGCGCCTCGCGGCGCACCTGAAACAAGCGGTCGCTAAGTTGTCCCAAGCGGCCGCGTGAATCGCGGATGAGCGAGGCCAAAGGAATTCACGTACGCAAGTCGAGGCCGGTCATCACTGCAAGTCGATGGGCTCCTACGGAGCTACCGGCAGCCGTGTGCGCGCTGATCTTGGGCGGGCAGCGCAACACACGGACTGGACCACTGCACCTTTTTTCGGGTACCCCTTCGCTGGGGAACGGTGGCAACCCTCAAAGTGTCTGCCGCAAGGCCAGCCGTAACGCGGCTGGCGATTTGTATTTTCCGCACGCTGCCCAAACGAGATCCACTGTTTCGCAGTGGCTCAGAATGAGGATCAAGCATGCCGACTAGCAATCATCATGTCCGGGAGCGTCAGCGCCTGGATTTCGCGAAAATTCACGGTACGATTCAGATTCCAAACCTGATCGAAGTGCAGATGAAGTCTTATCAGCGCTTCTTGCAGATGGATTTGCTGCCGAGCGAGCGCGACGACGGCGGTTTGCAATCCGTCTTCACTTCGGTGTTTCCGATCCGCGATTTCCGCGAAATGTCGCAGCTGGAATTCGTGGATTACGCGATTGGAAACTGGGAGTGTAAGTGCGGCAACCTGAAGGGGTTGCACCACCTGCGCGCCACCTGCCGCAATTGCGGCGCTTCGGTGGTCACCAATCCGTATCAGACCGGCGACGTGATCTGCCACAAGTGCGGTACGTTCAACAAGAACACGCCGACCTTCTGTAACAAGTGCGGCGACCCGGTCGCCATGCAGTTGAAGTATGACGTGAATGAGTGTCAGGAGCGCGGTATGACCTATTCCGCGCCACTTAAAGTCACGATTCGTTTAACTATTTACGATAAAGATCCCGACACTGGCGCGAAAACCATTCGCGACATCAAGGAACAGGAAGTTTTCTACGGCGACATTCCTTTGATGACCGAGAACGGCACGTTCATCATCAATGGAACGGAACGTGTAATCGTCAGCCAGTTGCATCGTTCGCCCGGCGTGTTTTTTGAAAGCGCCAACAACCGCAGCTATTTCCTTGGGAAAATTATTCCGTACCGCGGCTCGTGGGTAGAGTTCGAGTACGACACCAAGAACATTCTGTACGTGCGTATCGACCGCAAACGCAAATTCCTGGGCTCGATCTTCCTGCGCGCTTTGGGCATGAAGTCCAATGAAGACATCCTGCGCACCTTTTATCAGGTGGAGCGCATTTCCCTGCGCGACAAGGATCTCTACTGGAATATTTCGCCTGGCATCGTGGATCGCAAGCTGACCCACGAAATCCGCAATCCCAAGAGCGAAGAAGTGATCGTGGGCGCGCACAAGCGCATAACCGAAAACCTCTTCAAGGAACTGATCAAGGCTCGCATCTCCCAGGTTCGCGCGGCGTTGCAGGACCTTGAAGGCGCTTGCAGCGTGGCCGACGTAGTGAATCGACAGACCGGCGAAGTGCTGCTCGAAGCCAACAAGCCGCTTACCGGCGAACTGTGGCAGGCGTTCGCGGAAAGCGGAATCACGGAAGTGGACGTGTTCTTCCCGGAGCGCGACGACATCGGAATGGTGCTTTCGCGAACGCTCGAGAAGGACGCCATTCGCTCTTCCAAAGAAGCGCTCATCGAAATTTACCGCAAGCTGCGTCCCGGAGATCCTCCGACGCTCGAAACGGCGACCAATCTTTTCCGCGGCATGTTCTTCGATCCGCGTAAATACGATTTCAGCCGCGTGGGCCGCTTGAAGTTCAACATCAAGATGGGTCTCGACACGCCGCTCAACAACCGCACGCTGGAAGCGCCGGACTTTGTTTCGGCGATCAAGTATCTCTTCAAGCTGCGCAAGAGCATCGGCGTAGTCGACGACATCGACCATCTCGGCAACCGCCGCGTTCGCGCGGTTGGCGAACTGCTCGAAAACCAGTTCCGCATCGGCCTCGTGAGAATGGAACGCGCCATCAAGGAAAAGATGAGCGTGTACCAGGAAATGTCCACGGCCATGCCGCATGACTTGGTCAACGCCAAGCCGGTTATGGCGGCGATCCGCGAATTCTTCGGATCCTCGCAGCTCAGCCAGTTCATGGACCAGACCAATCCGCTCAGCGAAATCACCCACAAGCGCCGGCTCTCGGCTCTTGGACCCGGTGGTCTCTCGCGCGAACGTGCGGGCTTCGAGGTGCGCGACGTTCACCCCACGCACTACGGACGTATCTGCCCGATTGAAACGCCGGAAGGTCCGAACATTGGTTTGATCAGCTCGCTCAGCTGCTTTGCGCGTATCAACGACTACGGTTTCATCGAGTCGCCCTACCGCAAAGTCAAGGGCGGCCGCATCATCGATTACGTTCAGATCGTCAATGCCGGCGACAGCGAATTCAAAGCTGGCGACATCGTGGAACAAGACCGGGTTGAAGAACTCAACGACGAGCTGAAGCGCCGCAAAGTCACCTACGAGCCGTACTGCTTCTATCTCTCCGCTTGGGAAGAAGACAAGTACGTCGTGGCCCAGGCCAACGTTGCGCTCGACGAAAAATTGAAGATCACCACCGAACTGGTCAACTGCCGGCAGGCGGGCAACTTCGTGCTCAAGAGCCGCGACGAAGTGGATTACGTCGACGTCTCGCCGAAGCAGCTCGTTTCCGTAGCCGCCAGCCTGATTCCGTTCCTTGAAAACGACGACGCCAACCGCGCGCTCATGGGTTCCAACATGCAGCGTCAGGCCGTTCCTTTGATCCGTGGCGATGCTCCGCTCGTGGGCACCGGCATGGAACGCGTCACTGCGCGCGATTCCGGCGCGGTGGTCCTTTGCAAGCGCGAAGGCATCGTGGACCAGGTCGACTCCGAGCGCATTATCGTGCGCGTCGAGTCCGACCACTCCGGCGTACTCAGCCGCGAAGTGGGCGCGGACATCTATCAGCTGATTAAGTTCAAGCGTTCGAACCAGAACACTTGCATCAGCCAGAAGCCATTGGTTCGCGTAGGCGATCGCGTGAAGAAGGGCCAAGTATTGGCTGACGGTCCTTGCACCGAGCGCGGCGAACTCGCTCTCGGCCGCAACGTCCTCGTAGCCTTCGTGCCCTGGCGCGGATACAACTTTGAAGACGCCATCCTGGTCAGCGAAAAACTGGTCAAAGACGATTACTACACTTCGATTCACATTGAAGAGTATGAAATCGAAGCGCGCGACACCAAGCTGGGACCCGAGGAAGTCACTCGCGACATCCCCAATATCAGCGAATCGTTCCTGCGCAACCTCGACGAGAGCGGCGTAATCCGCATCGGCGCGGTTATCAAACCGGGCGACATCCTGGTCGGCAAAGTTACGCCCAAGGGCGAAACCACGTTGACCCCGGAAGAGAAACTGCTGCGCGCCATCTTCGGCGAAAAAGCCGGCGACGTGCGTGACGCTTCGCTCTACTGCCCGCCGGGCATTGAAGGCACCATCGTGGACGTCAAGATCTTCACCCGTAAGGGCGGAGAAAAAGACGAACGCCACAAGGCCATTGAAGCTTCGCAAATCTTTAAGCTGGAGAAGAACCTGGCGGACGAAATCCGCATTCTCACCGACGAACGCCTCAAGCGCCTCGGCGATCTTCTCGGCGGCAAGATTCTGCAAGCCGACTTGCACGACGAAAAAACCAACAAGCGCCTGTTGACCAAGGGTGTCGAGCTGACCCGCGAGCTGATCGAAAAGATCTCCACGCGCAACCTCAAGCGCCTGAAACTCAACGAAAAGGATCCTCTGCTCATCGAGAAAATCGAAGAAGTTGAGGAAATGACTTCGCGGCAGATTGATGTGCTGCGCAAGATCACCGAAGAGCGCAAAGAAAAACTGAAGAAGGGCGACGAACTGCCGCCGGGCGTTATCAAGCTGGCCAAAGTCTACATCGCCATGAAGCGCAAGCTATCCATCGGCGACAAGATGGCCGGCCGCCACGGTAACAAGGGCGTCATCGCGCGAATTGTTCCGCAGGAAGATATGCCCGCGCTTCCCGACGGCACTCCGGTGGAAATCGTGCTCAATCCTCTCGGCGTTCCTTCTCGTATGAACGTCGGGCAGATTCTCGAAACCCACTTGGGCTGGGCCGCCAAGGAACTGGGCAACAGCCTGAAGCGTTTGCTGAGCAAGGAAGTTAAGGCCGAAGCGCTGCGCCGCTGGTTCCGCGAAGTGTTCACGGATACCTCGGTGTGGAAGACCTTGGTCAATCTCAGCGACGAAGAGCTGCTCGAATACGCCGAAGGCTTCAAGGAAGGCATTCCCTTCGCGACCCCCGTCTTTGACGGCGCGCGCGAAGCGGAAATCCGCCACTTGCTCGAAGTCGCCGGATTGCCGCACGCCGGGAAAATCAACTTGTTCGACGGGATGACCGGCGAGCAGTTCGATCAACCGGTCACCGTCGGCTACATCTACATGCTCAAGCTCTCGCATCTTGTCGACGACAAGATTCACGCGCGCTCCATCGGGCCATACTCGCTCATCACTCAGCAGCCGCTGGGCGGTAAAGCGCAGTTCGGTGGACAGCGCTTCGGAGAAATGGAAGTGTGGGCCCTTGAAGCTTATGGCGCCGCGCACATCCTGCAAGAGTTGCTCACGGCGAAGTCTGACGACGTGTATGGCCGCGCGAAGATTTACGAGGCCATCGTGAAGGGCGAGCCGGGCATCGAGCCGGGCGTTCCTGAATCGTTCAACGTACTCGTACGCGAGCTACAGTCGCTGTGCTTGGACGTCGAACTAATGAAGCGCCAAAAGCCCACGGTAGCAGAAGCAGCCGATTAAGAATCGCCGGGGCTTTGTAGGGGGCACGGCACGCCGTGCCCGCCCCTGGCAAGTTTTGAACTGTTTAGCAGTTTCCGTAGTTGGGTTCTCAGCCGGCGCGATGCCAGAACATCGCACTGTATCCCGCAGCCGCAAGGCAGCGGGAGGGAGGAAACAACCTTGTATCGCAGCAGCCCCTATGATCGCGCAAGTTTGATTGCTGATTTCGATTCGATTCGTATTTCATTGGCCAGCCCGGAGAAAATCCGTTCGTGGTCCCACGGCGAAGTCACCAAGCCGGAGACCATTAACTACCGTACGTTCAAGCCCGAACGTGACGGACTTTTCTGCGCCAAAATTTTCGGCCCAGTCACCGACTGGGAATGCCTGTGCGGCAAGTACAAGCGCATGAAGCATCGCGGCGTCATCTGCGACAAGTGCGGCGTGGAAGTCACGCTCAGCAAAGTCCGCCGTGAACGCCTCGGACACATCGAGCTGGCCTCGCCTTGCTCGCACGTATGGTTCTTCAAAGGCTTGCCCAGCCGCATCGGCTACCTCTTGGACATTTCCATGCGCGACCTCGAGCGCATTCTGTACTTCGAAGCCTTCGTTGTAGTTGACGTCGGCGAAGTGGCCATCCTCAAGGAGCGCGAAGTTCTCCTCGAAGATAAATATCGCGAACTCCAGAAGGAATATCCCGGCCAGTTCGTGGCCAAGATGGGCGCCGAAGCCATCAAGGAATTGTTGCGCCGCGTCGAAGTAGACAAGCTTTCCGAAGAGCTGCGCGAAAAGATGAAGAATGACGCCTCTCTCCAGAAGCGCATCAAGTTCGCCAAGCGCCTCAAAGTTTTGGAAGCCTTCCGCAAGAGCGGCAACAAGCCGGAGTGGATGATCCTGGACGTAATTCCGGTTCTTCCTCCCGAGTTGCGCCCCCTGGTGCCACTCGATGGCGGCCGTTTCGCAACCTCCGACCTGAATGATTTGTATCGCCGCGTAATCAACCGCAACAACCGCCTCAAGAAGCTGATGGAGTTGCGCGCGCCGGACGTTATCGTCCGCAACGAAAAGCGCATGCTGCAGGAAGCCGTTGACGCGTTGTTCGACAACGGCCGCCGTGGTCGTGTGCTGCGCGGCACCAACAACCGCCCGCTCAAGTCTCTCAGCGATACGCTGAAAGGCAAGCAGGGCCGCTTCCGTCAGAACTTGCTCGGCAAGCGCGTTGACTATTCCGGCCGTTCCGTAATCGTCGTCGGCCCAGAACTGAAACTTCACCAGTGCGGTTTGCCGAAGAAGATGGCGCTGGAGCTTTTCAAGCCCTTCATCTACCACAAGCTTGAAGCGCAGGGCCACTGCACCACCATCAAACAAGCCAAAGAGATGGTCGAGCAGCAAGAAGCCGGTGGTCTGGGACATTCTCGAAGATGTGATTCGCGAACACCCCGTACTGCTGAACCGCGCGCCGACGTTGCATCGCCTGGGCATTCAGGCGTTCGAACCGGTCCTGGTGGAAGGCAAAGCCATCCGGATTCACCCGCTCGTCTGCACCGCGTTCAACGCGGACTTTGACGGCGACCAGATGGCGGTACACATTCCGCTTTCTCCGGAATCGCAAGTCGAAGCTTCGGTGCTGATGCTCAGCTCCCGCAACATTCTCTCTCCGGCACACGGCTTGCCTCTCGCCGTTCCGTCGCAGGACATGGTGCTGGGCATCTATTACCTGACCAAGTCTCGTCCCGGAGCCAAGGGCGAAGGCCGCGTGTTCGGTACTCCAGAAGACGTCGTACTCGCGCTGGAGGGTGGCGAAGTTGAACTGCTCACGCCGATCCGTCTCCGTTACACCGGCGAAGTGATCGATTTGACCACCGCCTACGACAACCAGGACATCCCGCACACCGAGCCCGTGAAGATGGAACGCCAATTCATCCAGACCACGGTTGGCCGCGTGATTTTGAACTCGAGCCTGCCGGATGATTTTCCGTTCATCAACGGTTTGCTCAAGAAAAAGGGCGTGCAGCAACTGGTGTATTACGCGTACTTGCGTTTCGGTCTCGAGAAAACAGTGGTCCTGCTCGATCAACTCAAAGAGCTTGGCTTCATGTATTCCACCAAGTCCGGTATCTCCATCGGCATCGACGATATGCTCATCCCCAGCGATAAGTACAAGCTGGTGGCTGACGCCGAAAAAGAAGTCGTCAAGGTGCAGCAGCAATACCTCGACGGCGCCATCACCAACGGCGAGCGCTATAACAAAGTCATCGCGATTTGGGGCGACATCACCGAACGCGTAGCCGACGAAATGTTTAAAGCGCTGGAGAATCAGGACAAGGAAGGCGTCATCAACCCGGTCTACGTTATGGCCGACTCTGGTGCGCGCGGTTCCAAACAGCAGATTCGTCAGCTTTCCGGTATGCGCGGATTGATGGCCAAGCCCTCCGGCGAAGTTATCGAGACGCCCATCACTTCCAACTTCCGCGAAGGCCTCACCGTGCTGCAGTACTTCATCTCGACGCACGGCGCGCGTAAGGGTCTGGCCGATACCGCGCTTAAGACCGCGGACTCTGGCTACCTCACTCGCCGCCTCGTCGACGTTGCGCAAGACGTGATCATCAACGAGCGCGATTGCGGCACTTCGGACGGCATTTTCGTCGAACCGATCGTTGAAGCCGGCGTCGAAGTCGAACCGTTGCGCGACCGCATCGTGGGCCGCGTTTCGCTCGATAAAATCAAGGACTTCGAAGGCACCGTCATCGTCGACGTCAACCAGGAAATTACCGAAGAACTGGCCAACCAGGTACAGGGCGCGGGCATTGAACGCGTTCGCATCCGCTCGGTTCTGACTTGCGAATCCCGCCGCGGAGTTTGTGCGCTGTGTTATGGCCGCAACCTTGCATCGGGCCGCATGGTCGAACTCGGTGAGGCTGTCGGCGTCATCGCCGCGCAGTCCATCGGTGAACCCGGTACCCAGCTCACTATGCGTACGTTCCACATCGGCGGAACCGCCACGCGCGTCTCCGAGCGCTCCACGCTCGAAGCCCGCAACAACGGTGTCGTCAAGTTCGTGGATCTCAAATTCGTTGAGGGCCGCGGCGGAACGTCTATCGCCATGAACCGCTCCGGCTTGATCGCCATCGTGGACGAAAAGGCTCGCGAAAAGGAACGCTACCATGTGGTCTACGGCGCGCGCCTCCGTGTAGTCGACGGCGAACACGTCACTCACGGCCAGATTCTTGCCGAGTGGGATCCCTTTACCTTCTCGATCCTCACCGAAACTGCGGGCTCTATCAAGTTTGACGACCTGAAGCCTCGGCCTGACGATCGAAGAGCAAGTTGACGAAGTCACCGGCCTCTCGCAGGACGTGGTTACCCTGCCGCCGGGCGACGAAAAACATCAGCCCGCGATCCTGGTCCGCGATTCCAGCGGCAAGGTTCGCAAAAAGTACCTGATGCCTTCTCGCGCCCACTTGATGGTCAAGGATGGCGACGAAGTCCAGGCCGGAGACGTGCTCGCGAAAATTCCGCGTGAAACCACCAAGACCAAAGACATCACCGGTGGTCTCCCGCGCGTGGTCGAACTCTTCGAAACTCGCAAGCCGCGCGATCCGGCGGTCATCAGCGAAATCGACGGCAGCGTGCGCTACGGCGACATCGCCAAGGGCATGCGCAAGATTTACGTCGAAAGCGAAGACGGCAAGACCACCAAGGAATATTCCATTCCTCGCGGCGTGCATATCAACGTTCAGGAAGGCGACCGCGTCAAAGCCGGCGAAGCCCTCATTGACGGTCCTCTGAACCTGCACGATTTGCTGGCCGTACTTGGCGAGAAGTTCACCCAAGCCTACTTGGTAAACGCGATTCAAGAGGTTTACCGTCTGCAGGGCGTGAACATCAACGACAAGCACATCGAAACCATTTCCCGGCAGATGATGCGCTGGGTCAAAGTGGAAGACGTCGGCGATACGCCGTTCCTCCTGGAAGAGCAAGTGGACAAGTTCCGCTTCCGTGAAGAGAACGACCGGATCATCGCCGAAGGCAAGCGTCCTGCAACTGGACGCCCGCTGCTCCTTGGCATCACCAAGGCGTCGCTCTCCACCGACTCGTTCATCTCCGCAGCCAGCTTCCAGGAGACCACCCGCGTCCTTACCGAAGCGGCCGTCGCCGGCAAGGTGGACTACCTCCGCGGCCTCAAGGAAAACGTCATCATGGGCCGCCTCATCCCGGCCGGCACCGGACTCGAGCACTACCGCAGCATTCAGTTGCTGACGGAAATGCCCGCCCCGGCACCGCAAGAAGAGATTCCGGAAATTGCGGAACTCACCGCGGAAGAAGCCGCAGCGCTGGACTTCCTCAACAAGGACAGCGAATCGGACGCTCTGGCCGAATAACCATAAATTGCTGGAAATGCGGCCTTTGCCCGCCTTTCCGTAACCTTAACGGCGTCCCGGAGCTTCGGGACGCCGTTATTATTTTGCTAACCCACTGGTACAGGTATCCTTGCGGCACGCAACCTGCTTCTCTCATTGCCCAAGCCAAATCATCGTTTCTACAATAGAGCTACATAGATTGCGCAGTTGTCCCCGCAACCGGAGTTTTGCGGGGCCATATCGACCCATGCCCTTAAACGATCAGCGCGTCTCCTCTTCCACCAATGGCGCCGTAACCACGGACGCTCGCCCCACAGTATCCTCGCGTCTGGAAAGCTTTGAAAAACGCCAAGGCGAACTCTGGAGGCTCACGTTCTTCCTGTTGCTGGTTCTGGCCATCGTCTTCGCGGTAGTTTCCTGGGACACAATTCGTTCCATGGCTCACCATTACGAGGCATTACCCATTGGCCTCGTCGTTCTTGTAGCGCTGTTTGGTTTTTACGCCTGGAAGCGTACCCAGGAAATTTCCGAGCTTCGCGGGCTGGTAAGGGGTATCGAACAGCGTGATTCGGCCCCGCCTAGCGACAAGCAACTGGATCAACTCTTCGAGGTTATCGCGCGCTCCCAGCAGGGCTACCGCGATCTCATTGATTCCTTCGATGACGTTCTGGTGGCGCTCACCCTCGAAGGCGAAATCCGTTCCGTAAATCGCAGTTTCGCGGATCTGGTTGGTCTGCCCTTTCAGCAGATCATCGGCAAACCTCTGAGCGACTTCGTCCAGGAAACCGCAGGCGATGGACCGGAAATGGTGCAGCGTTCCATGCCCCGTTTCCTCGAACGCCGCACCTGGACCGGAATCCTCCAGGTTCGATTCCGCAATCAGGGCAACGTCCATTATTTCGATTGCACCGCGCACGCTATGACCCGTGCGGACAAGGTCCACGGCATCACCGTCCTCGCCCGCGACGTCACCGCCCTGCGAAAAAACGAAGCGCGCTTTACCGAATTATTCGAAACTCTCCACGAAGGCATTTACGTGGCCACGCCTGCCGGGGCTATCCTGGACGTGAATCCCGCCTTGGTCCGGATGCTGGGGTACGAATCCAAGTATGCCTTGCTCGCGCGTTCCGTGCCAGAAATTCTCACCGATCGTACCGAACGCAAAACTCTCAAACAGGAAGTTGAGCACGAACCGCAACCGCAAGGCCGCGAAATCACTTTGGCTCGCAAAGATGGCAGCACCATTGTTTGCCTGAACACCGCCACCGCCATTCGCGACAGTTCCGGCAACGTCGTCCGTTATCAAGGCTCGCTTACCGATATTACCGAGCGCCGCATCATGGAGCGCCGCCTGCACCAGCAGCAGGAATTTGCCAGCCGTCTCGTCGACAGTTTCCCGGACCTCATACTCGTCGTCGATGGCCACGCCCACTACACCTTCGTGAGTCCGCGCGTGCGTGATGTTCTCGGCTACGAGCCAGATGAAATTCGCGAACTGGATCTCGGCGGCCGCACCCATACCGAAGATCGCCTGGCTTTTCAGACCGTCTACCGCGCAGTCCTTTCCGGCAAAGAAGTCTTCGCTTCCCTGGAAGTCCGCGTGAAACATAAAGACGCCGAATGGCGCCGCCTGCGCTGCCATTTCAGTCCGCTCTCCGACGAAAAGGGCCACATTGAAGGCGTGGTCATGTCTTGCCGCGACGTCACCGAACTAAAACGCCTCGAGGAACAATTAATCCAAGCGGAAAAATTAGCCGCCATGGGCCAAATGCTGGCCGGCGTGGCTCACGAGCTGAATAATCCCCTCACCGCCATTCTTGGCGTCACCGAATTACTAAGAGAGCGGAAAGACTTCGATGATCCCGCCAAACGCCAGCTCGAACTCACCCATCGCCAGGCCCGCCGTGCCGCGCGCATCGTGCAAAATTTGCTGGAATTCGCCCGCCCAGCATCGCCGCAGAAAAAGCCTCTGGACGTAAACAGCCTGGTCGAGCGCACCCTCCAGCTTCACGAGCATTCCCTCCGGCGCAACAACGTAGTCGTCGACTTCAAACCGCAACCCGAACTTCCCGGCGTCGTCGGCGACGGCAATCAGCTCATCCAGATTTTTCTGAATCTCATCACCAACGCCGAACAAGCCATTCGCGAAGTCCGCGAAACGGGCCGCATCCAGATTCGCCTCTCGCAACACGCCGGAAAACTTTTGCTCACGGTCCAAGACGACGGCGTCGGCATTCGTCCCGAAGCTCTTCCTAGGATTTTCGATCCGTTCTACACCACCAAACGTCCCGGGGGCGGCACCGGTCTCGGCCTCAGCATCTGTCTTTCCATCGTCAAGGAACATGGCGGCACCATTGAAGCCGCGGCTCTGCCCGCCGGCGGCTCCGCGTTCACCGTCTATTTACCGCTCTCGGGGACCACGCCAGGCGTGCCGATGGTCGATTCGGGCGTTGTCTCGCTGGATGCCGCTAAGGCTAACTCCAATGCCAACGCCAAGGCGCTGAAAGACCGCGCCATTCTGGTCCTCGACGATGAAGAGAGCATTCGCATGCTGCTGGAGGAAGGTCTTTCCGCTCAGGGATTTCTTGTAAATTGTGCGGCAAACCCTGAAGAGGCTATCGCCATGGCCCGCCGCCGCAGTTATGATCTGTTGCTGTGCGATTTAAATCTGAGTTCTGGGGGCGCGATTATCGATGGTACCGGCGCCGCCGATCTGGTTCTCGCGGCCTCTGGCGCGCGAAAGCCTGTCGTAGTTTTTATGACCGGTGAACTGGTCGAGAGCAACGGCCACGGCAAGCACGGGGCCGTCCGTCGCCTGCAAAAGCCTTTCCGCATTTCCGACGTCCTCGCTCTGTTCCGGGAGATCGAATGGACTGTCCCAGCGGACATCGAAGCTCTTCGACGGTAAGAAATCTCCGAATCTGCCCCATAGAAATGCCCAACAGCGGTCCAGCTCGTTTTTCTGAATGAATTATTTCTTGGCTGGCACCGTCGGCATTTGCGACGTAGCATCCACCCCAAAATCCCACACAAAAAGGTTCATGCCATCCGGCAAAATTTCCGCCAGCGCATACTCGCCTGCGGGCAGCGATTCACTCAGCGTAAAGCGATAGACGTTCGGAGCTACATCCCAGCGCTGCACCGAAATCACTTTCTTATTGTCGCTGAGTTGCTGCCCCAAGCGCGAGGTGATCGATTCCAGCTGCCGCTTGCCGGCCTTCACCGTCGCCACCACCAGCTCCAGTTCGGGTCCAGAGTCCCCGGCCTTGCTGCTGGTGATGACTGGCGAGGGATGTTCGAGATCCGCCGGACTCTCACGCAGGAAAAACTCCAGGGGATTGCTGTCGGGAACCACCCGCAACTTCGCGTGCGCCCCGGCTAGCGTAATTGTGTGCTTCGAAGGTACCAGCGGCGTTCCCGTGATCACTTGAGCCACTACCAGCTTCTTGTCGACTTTATTCTCTGATCCGGCTTGTTCCAGCTTCATCACCGATTTTCCCTGCACCGCGAACATTCCGTCGCCTGGCGGCAAAAAACTCCGCCCCCCACGCGCAGGCTAACGTCCACATCCATCGGCACTTGGGCCTGGCTTTCCGCCTGTTGCTGATGGACGGTGGTGACCAATTTGTCGGCTGCTTTCGAATCCTCCGCGGCAGCCTTCGCCGTTGCGTCCCAATCCACCATCGCCGCCGGGAGCTCTTCCCAGTCTCCGCGCTCCGCACTCAGGTATCTGACGCGGTCCCCGATGCGGTCATAGCTCCGCACTAATTGAAAACCGCCGCCCTTCAGCATCAGCTTCTGTCCACGCGCCGCCGGTGGCACTGCGGTTGAAGCGTCGCCCGGCGACCCCGCGGGGTTCTGACCGGCGCCAAATTCGGACCTTTCGGAATTACCCACTGGTGCTGCAAGCGGCCGAGTTTCCGCTGGCCAGGCGCTAACCAAAATCCCCAGCGCCGCTCCCCAGCCTACGCCCAACATCACAATCGATAATTTCATGGCCGATTCCCACAGATGCGATGCCCGCACAGCTCCACGGTTTGTCTACTCGGCCAGAATACTCTCTCGGCTTCCGGCCCTGCAACTTACCCGGCTGAACGGATTCGCTTTGCCGTCGTCGTTTGCGCTTAGGTCCTGCTTGGCATTAGTCTAAAGGGCATCCGCGCCGGGTTTTCCCATAAACTCGGGAACCTCATGACCACCTGCTTACCCAATGCCGTAGTTGCGGCCGCCCAAAAGAGCGCCTTGGTAGTTGCTTCCAGCGGCAGCGATACCGACGCCATGCTCATGGACGTTTTGACTGCCGACGGTTGGACAATTCAACGGGTTCCTGACAATCAAGAGGCGCTCGCGCTCGCGCGTACTCACGGCTTCGATCTGATAATCACCGGAGGAAAAACTTCCGGCGCCCAAGATGTCGAGCTGCTCCACAAAATCCGAAGCTCCCGCCCGCATGTTCGCCTGATCATTCTTGCTGACCAATGGGTCCCGGGAGATGTCGTTGCGGCTATCCGCGAGGGCGCCTTCAGTTATTTCGTGGCCCCTTTCCAAGGCTCCGCATTGGCCGAGATGGTTCGCGCGGCTATGTCCGAGCCTTGCTGGGACGATGGCATCGAAATCCTTTCCGCTACTCCCAGCTGGGTTCGTTTGACGGCCAGATGTGACCTGCTTACCGCTGATCGCCTCGTTCAATTCTTGCAGGGTGTCGGAAACATTCCGCAGGAAGAGAAAGACGAGATCGCCACCGCCTTCCGGGAAATCCTAATCAACGCTATGGAACATGGCGCGAATTTCGATCCCAGCCAGCACGTGGAAATCTCGTTCATCCGTACCCGCCGCGCCATCGCCTGCCGGGTAAAGGATCCGGGCCAGGGTTTCTCGCTGGAGGAACTTCGCCACGCAGCGATCAATAACTCGCCCGAAGACCTGTTCAGCCACGTGGCCGTCCGCGAACAGCAGGGATTGCGCCCCGGCGGTTTCGGTATGTTGCTCGCAAAGAAGCTCGTTGATGAGCTGATTTACAATGAACAGGGCAACGAGGTGGTCCTCGTTAAATACCTCGATCAGCCTCCTTCCCCTTCCATCGCCAAATCCGAATAGCTCGGGGCTTTCCCGGAGCGAACTACGACATCCCCACGCAAAAGTCTTCTCTAACCGTCCATAGCAACAGGCCTGGAGGAACTACCTTGGTGCGAGCACTTCATTCGAATCTATGTCGATGAATTGTGGCTGGATTCTACTTGTTAGCGCTTTTCACTTCGGCGCGTTCGCGTCGTCAGCCTGCCGCAGCACCACCCGTGCTGAATCCTGGATATCGGTCACGACCAAAAATCTTCGTGGTTGGCCCATCGCCTTCGCCGCCGCTTCGCTCGCCAGCGCTTTCAGCGGTCCCACCACTTGTACAATCCCAGCCCCATCCGCATTGGTCTTGAAAATGGCCAGCGCCTCAAGTTTTCCATAGGGAGGATGGTCGGCTTCCGCAAGATACACCTGATATTGCATCTTTCCCGTGAGCCCAGCTGCGGCCAGTTCCACCAGATCGATCAGCCCCAGCGAATTAACCGCCACGGACGCGTACGCTTTCGGCAAAGCCGGATCCGCAGCCTCCAGGTGTAAACGCGCCGCTTTTCCAGCTTCTCCCAGAGCGACCAGGTTCTGTTCCCCGCTGCCGTCAGGAACGGCATTGGGCACATACACCAGCGCTTGTGTCGTCTGGCCGATCGGAATCTGCGCCATCACTTTGTTGCTTAACGTATCGATGGCCAAGACGGCGCCGCCGTTCTCTAATGCAACATACAATCTGCTCCCGTCGCCAGACGGCCACAAACCGTGCGGCAATTCGCCCACTGGGATCGTTGCGACCAGTTCAGGCGTCGCGCCCCGGCGGTACACCTTCACTTGGTTGGCTCCCCCGATGGTCATATAAGCGAATTTCCCGTTTACGTTATTCACAAAGTTCACGTGATTGGTGATCGGCCCGGTTTCCAGCAGGCCCTTCTGCGCAAAGGGAGGCGTAGCGCTGTAGATCTGAACCTTTCCCGTATCTTTCAGCGTGATCCACACTTCGTCGTTCTCCGGAGTCACTGCGATGTTCGGGCAGAAAGGGCTCCCTTGCGTCAGCCGACTTACAATGCTGTGCGATGCCACCTCAATCACATCCAGCTCCGGCGTAAAGCTCGAACACACGAAACCGTACTTGCCGTCCGGCCCGAACATGGTCATTCCCGGGCCGTTGGCAACCTCGATTCGTCTCACTTCTTTCATCGCTGCCGGGTCGATGACCGAAATATAGTTCTCACCGCGCACGGTTACCCACAACTCACTGCCGTCAGCTGTGAAAAATGCTTCGTGCGGCGAACGGCCCACGTAGACTTTCCCTTTAACCTTATTGGTAGCTGTGTCGATCAATGTCACGGAATTCGAGGCTACCGATACGACTGCCAATGTCTTGGAATCGGGCGAGTATCCCAGACCGTGAACCAGTAATTCACCTCTGTATAACGGGCTCAGCGCACCAGGAATTGGATCGCCCAGCCGAATGACTCCTAGCAACTTGTTGCTGGCGGGATCGATGACCGAAACCGTATTTGAGGTTTGGTCCGCCGCATACACCCGGTCGTGGGTAGAGACCGGAATATCCGCTCGGCTCCACGGCGCTTGTTGCGGTAACGCAGAACTAGACGCCAGCAGGCAAATCGCTGCGCAGTAAAATGCTCTCATTTCCTTTCCTCTTTTCCCGGCACTGCGGACACGGGCTTTCCCTGCGGGGAAGTATCCTCGTGTTGTTTCAACCACAGCTGCATCAGCTCGATTTCCGATTGCTGGTCCGTGATGATTTCCTGAGCCAGCCGGCGCATCTGGGGATCCTTTCCGTACGCCAGCTGCACCCTGGCCATGTCGATCGCCGCCCGGTGGTGCGGAAGCATCAATTGCACAAAGTCTGTGTCGCTATTGCTGGAGGGTCCAACCGCCATCATCGCCAGGTGCATCTTCTCCATGCCCGCCGTCAACTCCGTCCAAGCCGGTGAAATAGTAGCCGCGTCATCCCAGCCATTGACCCCATTGCGCAGTTGCGCGCCGGTAGCTGCTGCGGCGAACAATAGAAGCAGCACTCCCAATCGCCATTGCCGATTTTTCATCTGCCACCCCGCATTCGTCGGGCAAATCCGCCAACGCCGCCCCAGTATCCTGTATCAGCCTTTGGATGTCGCCGCGCATGAATGGACACCGAATATCTCTTCGGCAACAGCGGACGGTCCTCGTTCTATCGAAGGGGTTAGACGTGTGAAGGAACCCTGCGAAGGCGGGAGGTCGTTCAGAACTACTCAATACTGGACCGAGCGCTGCAAACAAAAAAGGCTCTCGAAAATCGAGAGCCTTAAATCCCATCAAATTTGCGGGCCTTTTACCGCTCCACTTCTAGTGCGAGCACTTCTCAAACAACGTCGTCAACACGCTCAGATCTGACCAGGTAAACAGCCATTGATCCGCCTGTCGTCCGGCCGCTTCCGCTGCCCGTGCGATGAATCCCAAATGGCGCATCTTCGCGAAGTTGTGCAGGTGCTCGAGGCAGATGCCCGTCAAGCTGGCTACTTCATAGTCCGTGAAGATTTTTTGGCTCGACTTTACCGTGACCATGGCCTCGGCTCCTGTACTTCCCGCATTCACTTACCCTTCGATGCGGACTCCATCGTAAGAGCTGCACTATCTATGAGCAATAGTCGTACCGTTCCGTTACAGCAAAACGACAGCTCTAGTACTTTCTGATGAAAACCGTTGAATAACGGCCCTTTTGTCGCAATTCTTCCGCGTTCGCACACTAGTACTCCCGCGAGTCACTCGGCCTCACTTAGGAAAAAATGTTCTATTTTTGTAAACTTGCTACGACTTTCGGTAGGCTCGCCGCGATTTCCCGCATCTGCTTCGTATGCCGGACCTCATGTCCCGCAATCATTTCCATCCACTCATACACGTTCAGAACCCCCATAAAGGGGTGTCGCCAGCGGTACACACTCAAGTCCCGCGCGCTGGTTTCTTCTATAAACGCCAGCGTCCGTTCGCGAACGTCACGCAATTCGGCCAGCATCGCCTCTTTTTCGCGAATCAAAGTTGGGTCCAGCGGGATCGGAGTCTTCAATCGGAATAGGCGCGACGACGAGATTGCCACCGGCAAATGCAGCCGCTTCAGCAGCGGGAACGTCTTAGGGGGATTGTGCAGGCAGCGATCAGCCGCGCCCAGCACTACCCGTTCAATCGTCATCAAATGGCAGGTCAATTCCGCCGCCGCCCAAACGTTGGGGAAGGGCTTCGTTTGCCACTGCTCGGAGCTAACCGCGTCCGCAGCTCGCAGCAACCCTGCCTGCGCGCTACCCAGCTTTTCGACGATATCGCTAACAGCCGCCATGCGTTAATCCTTGTACGGGCACGCCACACCCTCCCCGCGTTTGCGCGGGTTCACGACTCAAGGCTGGTCCGTCTCAGTTTGCGTCAGACGGTGGCCCCACCAGCCGCCTCAAACGCGTGCGCCAGCTGTAGCACCTGCGACTCCCCGAACGCCTTCCCAAATATCTGCAATCCCACCGGTAATTTCCCGTCGATCTTCCCGCAAGGCACCGAAATCCCCGGCACGCCCGAGAGCGACCCCGTAACCGTATATATATCAGCAAGATACATCTGTAGAGGGTCAGCCATCCGTTCCCCCAGCTTAAAAGCCGGCACCGGCGAAGTAGGCGTGACAATAGTGTCCACTTTCAAGAACGCCTCCCGGAAGTCCTTCGCAATCAACGCCCTAACCTTCTGCCCCTTCAAATAATATGCGTCATAATAACCGGCCGAAAGCACATAAGTCCCCAGCACAATGCGTCGTTTCACTTCTGAGCCAAATCCTTGCCCCCGCGTATTCTTATACATCGCCAGCAGGGAATCACCCTTAGCCCGCAAACCGAAACGCACCCCGTCAAAGCGCGCCAGGTTCGAGCTGGCCTCCGCCGTAGCGATAATGTAATACGTCGCGATCGCATAGTCCGTATGTGGCATGCGAATGTCGACCAGTTCACAGCCGAGTTTCTGCAGAATAGCAATGCCGCCTTCGATCTTTCCGCGGACCCCCGCGTCCATCCCATCTCCAAAATATTCCCGAGGAATCCCAATGCGCAGGCCCTTGACCGATTTCTTGAGTTCCTCCGTATACCGGGGGACCGCCGCAGTAGTAGAAGTAGAGTCCAGCGGATCGCGCCCCGCGATGACTTCCATAATGCTCGCCACATCCTTCACGCTATTGGCGAACGGCCCAATTCGATCCAGCGAAGACGCAAACGCGATCAGCCCATACCGCGATACCCTCCCATAAGTCCCCATCATCGCCGGAATCCCACAGAATGACCCCGGCTGCCGAATCGACCCTCCCGTGTCCGTGCCCAGCGACGCTACCGCCAAACCCGCAGCCACCGCTGCCGCCGACCCACCGCTGGATCCGCCGGGCACCCGGTCCAAATCGGCAGGATTCTTTACCGCCCCATAAGCCGAATTCTCGTTGGAGCTGCCCATCGCAAATTCATCGCAATTGGTCTTTCCCAAAATCACCGCGCCAGCCGCCTCCAACCTCTCAACCGCAGTCGCGTCAAACGGCGGCACATAGTTTTCCAGTATCTTCGATCCGCAGGTAGTGACCGTCCCCCGCGTACTCAACACATCCTTAATCGCCACCGGCACCCCAGCCAGCGGCGGCAACATCTCACCATCCGCAATCGCCGCGTCTACCTTGTCAGCCTGCGCAAACGCCCGCTCCGGCGACAACGCCAAAAACGCATTCAATCCAGGGTTTTCCGCCGCAATCCGCGAGAAAAAATCCGCAGTCAACTCCCGCGCAGAAATCTTCCGCGCCCCAAGCGCTTCCCTAACCCCATCAATCGTCCAGTTCCCCATACCCTCTCGATTTTCTCTTCTCTGTGCTCTCTGTGCTCTCTGCGTTCTCTGCGTTCTCTGCGTTAAAATCCCAATCCAACGGTGCACCCAATCCGTCCGCCTTCTCCAACCTACCGCTCAATCACCTTAGGCACCCGGAAATAAATCCCATCCGCATCCGGCGCCCCCCGCAAAACTTCCGGCCCCACATCGCACTGCACCACCACATCCTCCCGCAAAGTCGTATCCGCGCTCTGATCGTCGGACAAAACCTGCGCCATCGGCTCCACGCTGGACGTATCCAGCTCGTTCAACTTCCCGATATATTCCAAAATATCGTCCACTTGCTGCCGGTACTTCTCCAGCTCCGCCTCCGATAACTCCAGGTACGCAAGTTCCGCCACCCGCACCACATCATCCCGCGTGATTTTCAAAGGATTCCCCGCCGATTTGCGATTGCCAACTCCGAAATTCTAGCACAGCCTCTAACGTCACCCGGGAGTTTGCCGCAGCCGCCGGCCCTTTGCCGCCGCTGTCGGCCTTTGCCGCAGCTGTCGGCCATTTGCTGCCGCCCGCCATTGCGCAGGCGTCGCTTCTTCCTTTACTTTTTTAGCGTGGCCGTTGTCTGATGGAAGGGAATTGCGCAAAAAATCCGGCATACAGAATCTTAGTGTGGTTAGGCCAACCGGCACGCTAGCCGAGGCTTGGGCCGCCTGCGGCGCCTTCGAATGGCTGGCCTTCGCCTACTTAGGCGCCACCAGTATTCTCATCGCTATTTTTTCCAAAAATCTCAAGTACCCGCTGCGCCTTCTTGCAGCGCAAGCCATCGTCGCCACCATCATACTTGCTCTTTGCCTCATCCAGTCTCGTACCGCCGCGATAAGAGCCCAGAGTGGACCTTCCTTTCGCACCGGCTGGTGGCATTTCTGGCGTCATTGGTATCCGCACCTGTTTTTTCTTTTCTGCTTTGAAGAGCTGGCCTATCTCATGACCCTCTACACGCCCGGCTGGCAAGACTCCAAACTCATCGCCGCGGACTATCGCCTGACCGGCGTCCATCCCTCGATCTGGCTGGAACAATTCGCCACTCCCTTTCGCAACGACGCCATGCAGTTTGTCTACTTCACCTATTTCGCCTACCTCTTGATCGTGGCCGCCACGCTTTATTTCCGCCGCGATTGGTTCGCGTATTGGTCGGTTATGACCATCTCCCTGTCCGGCTACATGATCGGCTACTTCATCGCCATGTTTTTTCCCATCGAAAGCCCCTATTTCGCCATGGCCGGCTGGTGGAAAGCGCCTCTGCATGGCGGCCCATTCACCGCCATGATGAATTTTATCGAGCATTACGGACGCGTGCGCGGAGCGGCCTTTCCCTCCGCCCACGTTACCGGAGCCACCGCCGCTCTTTGGGGCGCTTGGAAATTTCGCCGCCCACTATTCTGGTTCCTTCTTCCGTTCTATATCGGAATGTGCGCTTCGACGGTCTGGGGAAGATACCATTACTTGGTCGACGTATTCGCCGGAATGCTTACCGGAACGATCGGTTATTTCATCGGAAGCTGGGTGATGAAGCACCACGGCACGATCCCCGCCGGAAGCGGTAATGTCGTCGCAGTTCCCCGGAAGTCCGCATGAAATATTCTGAGCACGCCGTCGCCCAGCCTGACGATCCGCAAAATTGCTGAGGGAGAGATCATGCCGACCGTCGCATCCATCATGGCCGGGCTGAAAAAGAAGGGCAGCGAGAAGACCCGGCAAATGTACGCCCGCCACGGCATGGCCGCCAAGAACATGTACGGCGTCAGCATGGCGGACCTGAAAGTCCTCGCGAAAACAATCAAGAAACAACAGGCTCTCGCTCTCGAACTCTACGAAACCGGCAACTCGGACGCCATGTATCTCGCCGGCCTGGTCGCCGACGGCTCGCAGATGACCCAAAAACAATTAAACGCGTGGGCCGAAGCCGCCGCAAATCTGCAGATGATTTCCGAATATACGGTCGCTTGGGTCACAGTCGAGAATCCGCAAGGCCGTGACTTGGCTACGCAATGGATCAAATCGAAGAAAGCCCACGTCGCAACTTCCGGGTGGTGCGCCTACTCGGGGCTTCTCGCCACCCAGCCGGATTCGGAATTGGACCTGCCGGAAATCGAAAGTCTTCTCGCCACGGTCGTAAAAGAAATCAACAGCGCTCCGAATCGCGTCCGCTACACCATGAACAATTTTGTAATCGCGGTAGGAACTTACGTCAAGCCATTGCTGAAACAAGCCAAAGCCGCAGCCCGCCAAATCGGCACGGTCTCCGTAGACCTCGGCGACACCGCCTGCACCATACGACCGGCCACCCCACAAATCGAAAAAATGGAAGCCTCCGGCCGCGTAGGCAAAAAACGAAAAACGATCCGCTGCTAATTAGATGTCATTGCTGGAGGGGGTAAGACGCGCTGAAGACCCGGTTGCTTGCTCAATCTGCAGCTCACTACAACTCGGAAAAACCAGTCTACAGCCCGAACATGGAGTTGACCCCGGCACGCGGAGCTTCGACCGAGGGATCCCGTAGTTCAAGCCCAGGAGCATGCGCCTGTTCAGCGGCCGCCGGCACAGCTGCAGCTTCTTCAGCAACCGGCTCCGCTGCAACCGGCTGAGTTGCAACGGGCTGGGCCGCAATAGATTGGGATGCAACGGGCTGCGCTGCGAGTGGGTGGGCCGCGACAGGGTGGGCCACAACAGGCTGAGCGGCCACAGGCTGAGGCGCGAGAGGCCGAGGCGCGTTCGCTCGAGGTGCACTCGGTCGAGCAATAGCCGGCGTCGTCCCCGCGCCACCGGGAACTGCCGCAGGCTGGGCGCCGCCAGCCGGTCGCGCCGCAAGCTGCTGCAGATATACCAGATCGCGAGCCTCTTCCGTCCCCGGCTGCACCGCCGGAAATGACAAATTCATCTGGTGTTCCATTGCGCTGGCGATCCGGTGCAACTGCCAGGTCAGCTTATCCATCTCTTTCGAGCGTCCCAGACTCACGTTGCGATCCCACAAAAAGCGTATCGCCAATACCAGAACAATCGGCAAGCCAACGGCTAGCGTGGCCAGGACGATGGTGAGCAGCAGTGAGTCGAGCGGTCCATTGGATGGGGTCATAGTGCCTCTAAATGCAGCATTCCCAGGCAGAATAACAGCAGCAAGCCAGTGCTGACAATCGAATCGCCTGCTAAATCGCCCCAGGCCCCGCACTCGTCCGTAGACTGCGCTCTCGCTCAATGCGCGTTCGGCGGGATCCGCAACCGCACCTCGTCGGCTTCTGCCTGTGCGCGGTAGCGCTAGTTTGTACGCGACCTAATACTTGTAGATATCGCGGACGTAAGCAGTGATCTCCGTTCCGATCTTCCGGGCAATCACTAGCCGCTTGAACATAGCGCTCGGGAACTCGCAACTGCAACGTCGCTGATCACATTCGCGACCACCCAGTTTGGCCAATAGGCCTCAAGCTTCCCGCAGGACGCCGCAATCGACGCCCGCCGGTATTGCCACCTTACTTTGCGCCTGCCAAGTGTCGCGCGGGTGTTATACGAGGGCGACGAAAGTACCCAACCCTCGGCGTGGGCGGTGAAGAAGAGATGGAATAGGCATTTTCGTCGAATATAGCCGCCTCACCGGGTGTCTTGATTCCCCGGCGTGGGTCGGGAAATGGCTAGGAGGTGTTTTACCTTTACAGAGGTTCGAAAATAGAATTCTTTCGCGCCTTTAAGCTCAAGTATAAATGATAACTCATAGATAACAAGACACCAACCCCTAAACGGTTACCTAGATATAAATGTGCTATGAATTGTTCAAATGACTGGATTTAAGCGATTGACCTCACTCATTCGGGCGGTAGGTTCGTCCTCCACCTCCGGGTATCCGAGCCGTTTATTACGTATCGGTTTCCTGCTGTTAATATCGCTTACCGTTGAGAACCCTCTTCTGGCGCAGTCCCCCAACGTGCCGCAATCCCAGCATCAGATTCTTCTCGTACAAAAGGTAGGATTTACCAGCGACACTACCAAGACAGTTGTAGCAGACTATCAATCCGACAATATCGCTGGGAATTTACTCGTGGCGTTTGTAGGGAGCATCGGAATCGATGGGGACGACGTCACGGGATTGACGGACTCCCAAGGCAACGTGTGGTTTCGGGCAGGGAGATCAACGCACAATATTTCCATTTGGTATGCGCAGAATTGCAAAGGCGGCGCAAACACTGTGTCGCTTAGTAAGTCGGGTTCGGTCTCGCGCGGCTTTCTCGCGATCGCCGAATATTCGGGCGCAGCACAAACAGGCGTTGTCCTGGATCAAACAAATTTCGGTTTTGAGAAAACAACGACTGAAGCCACGGACCAAATACTGCTTGGCTACCCCGGTGCGCTTGTAGTTTCTATGTTCGACTCTACGTCGAAAGCTGTGGATTGGTCCAATGTAACCGCTGGCTACACCATCGAAGCCGGCGCTGCTTCTTCGTTTACCGCGTGGGCTGATAACCTGAGCAGTGCGCAAGGCCAGAACTCTTTTCAAGTTACGTCCAGTGCTCCGGATGCTCTTGAGCTAAAGATGGCGGCGTTTTTGCCATCGCAGTTGCCCGCCCCGGCCCCCGGCTACAACTTCATTCGTACCTGCGAAAGTTTGAACAAAACTCTAAGCCCTGACCCAGGATCCCCTTCCCAATGCTCATTCCCCGGCGGGAACAGTGCGGGTGACCTTGTCCTGGTCGTGTGCAATCAGTTTTTCCCGGTAGCAGATCAAATTACATCCGTAACGGATACAGCGGGTAATACCTACGGCAAATTGTTCTCGCGATTTGACGGCTTCTTGAGAACATTCACCGATGTGTACGCTGTCAACGGCTCTGCGGGCACCAATCTCGGAAACACCATTTCTTGTAACTTCACGGCAGATGGAGTTCAAGACTCTGTGGATGTGGTGGCTATCGAGTATTCTGGTCAAGCCTCGGAAAACATTCTAGATACATCGGCATTTTCTTCTGCGACCACCGAAGATAGCCTGTCTTACTCAATTACTCCAGCCCAGGTAGGAGATCTATTGTTCTCGGTAAACGTAACCAACAGTGGACCGAATACCTGGTCGGGTCTAGGAATTGAAACGGACCGCGAGCCATCGCTGGGCGACTCGAATAACGAAACCAGAATAGCGGACTTACTCTCCGCTCCATCCGGCACAAGTACAATCACAGTAACGAGGGGAGATGTCGGCTTGGCTGGCTTCACTCTTGCCCTAAGACCTAGCTCTGACACAGTCCCCCCGAGCCGACAACCGTCCATCCTTTCGGCCCAAATCACTCCGTCTCCCATAGATCAACTCGGAAGTTTTACCATCAACAGCACGATTCTGGGCTCCTCTGGGCTGCCGAACCCGACGGGCACTCTCAGCATAAAGTTCGAAGCTGCCAATTATTCAAGTGTTTCGACCGTTGAGCTGGGAAGCGGTCCGGTAACGTTTTCCGCGAACAATTTTCCTATCGGGCTCGCATCTGTCGAAGTTATTTACGGCGGAGATTCCAACTATCAGCCCGCGAACATAGCGGTGCCCCTCTCCATCACGGAACCTTTCGTCGTAACGGGAACCCCTGCGACCATCGCGGCTGCAGGCGCCACCAGCAATAACACTTCTACATTCACCGTTTCTCCCGCAGGAGGATTCGTTGGCTCAGTGAATGTCACTTGTAGTTTGTCCACTTCGAACCTGCCCCTCGGAGCGCAATTCGTACCGACTTGTGCGGTACCGAGTTCGATCAATATTTCGGGCGCGAAAGCAGTGAGTTCGATAATTACCATTTCCTCGACCGCAAGCGCTGTGAGCTCGGCAGCAGTTTTCGGAAGATTATCCACGCCAGCGACAACCGCCGACATACTGATAGGCTTACTTTTCGGCCTCGGGCTACTTATAATTTCCTCGAAGCAAGTACGCAGCATTCAGTACCCTCCGGCGCTAAGAGGATCATCCTTGACACTTATGCTTCTTTTTGTTTTGTTGCTCGGGGTTAGCCTCGCTGGCTGCACAACTTCAGGAAGCAGCGGAACTCATGGTGGAATAGGCGGTAGCGAGAATGTCGGTACCACACCAGGCGTCTACACGTTCGTAGTCGTTGCAACTGTGCCTGGACCGAACCATTCCGTCCTATTCTCAGCCAATGCCAACGTTCCGGTCACGATTCAGTAGTATCCCAAAATGGGCGGACGACACAGAAGTGCCCGATCCGGGAGACCGGACCCCGGCTTTGTGCTCAGCTCACTGATGAATCGAAAGACTTTACGGAGAAACAGGTTGGCACCGGGCATGCACCATCATTGTCATGCTGCAAAGATTGATCGTCATGTCGCTTCTGCTGGCGGGATGTGCCACCGCCATAAAGGCCGACGCCGCACGGGAAACTTACAGCGTTTACATCTACTGGTCTCGCTCGAACTTCGCTTCCGTCACCTATACAGATCCTAACGGCTTCATCGACTTGACGTCGGCCATTCCGTGTTCCGAGCTTTCTTCCTTTCATTTTACAATCGGCTTTCGCCCGTCTCCCTGCTATACAGGCTTGATCTTTACTCCCGAAGAAGGAGGCATGAGCGTATTTATCTCGAGCAGGACCGGCAGTTTAGCTGGCGGATTCTTCCTAACTCCCGATGAAGATGGTCGATTCATCATCTCGCCCACGCTGCCGTCGTTCTTAATGGTTTCGGCCCCACCCGCCGCGCGTCATTCGGCGTTCTTGTCGTCCGACACCCCGACTGTTGTAACACCCGAGCCTTCTCTCTTCATTCCTATGCTCATATCCGTCCTTGCGCTGCTCGCCCGCAAAATGATGGCCGGTCCGGAAGGACAGACGGGCCGTTTTCCGATTTTTCTGTCGCCCGCAATCGAGAGCATTCCGTTCGAACGAAGTACCTATGAGTTACTAACCCATATTGACAAGGAAACGCTTCCCAGCTAGACTTCCGCGTGAACCACCAACTGCCCGCTGAGGCCGCTCCGCCCCCGCCGCACGCCACCGCTGACAATCGAATCGCTCCTCTTACGGCTACGCCATAAGTGCGTTGATCCTTAAGGAAGCTCAATGGCAAACCTCAATAAATATTCAGTCTGATCCGCTATCATAGATGTGCCCGATCACCAGAGTTGTATCATTGTTCTCAGATGAACGAGGAAACGACGTGGATCTTCCATGGTAATGCCAAGCCTTAAGACTGGCCGTGGTGCCGCTGGCCGCCGATTCTGGCTGGCCATGGCGGGCTTTGCGATGGCGCTGGCGCTGGTACCTTTTTCCTACAAGGTCGAACGCCGCCTCGAGACAGGTGTTCACATCAAGGGCGGAGAATCCGAAAAGGTTGACGTGGAACTGGCGCAACGTTTCGAGTCTCCGTACGCCCACCGCCTGGTTTTGGTGATCAGCGGCATGCCCGATCCGGATTCAGCCAAAGGCGCAGACGCATTGGGTTTCTTGACCAGTTCGTTGCGTAGCGTGCCGGGCGTGTCTGGCGCCGTTTCGAATATGGATTGGCCAGATCCTCTATTCACCGGGGAAAATGGCGGGGCCTTAATCATCTTCGGGTTGGACCCGCAGAACGATGATTTTGAGAAGTTGGTTCCCAGTCTGCGAGCGAAGACGGATTGGATGGAAGGCCAGCTCAGGTCGCAATACCCCGATATAAAATTGGAGATTACCGGCGAAACGCCGCTGAACTTCGATCTCCGCAAGGTCAGCGCGGAAGACGTCCGGCACGCCGAAGAACGCGCGATGCCCGTCACTCTCGTGCTGCTGCTGATCGCTTTCGGCAGTATTGTCGCCGCGGTGTTGCCGCTGGGCGTTGGACTGCTCTCCATCTCGATGGCCCTGGGCGCGGCCGCTCTGCTCGCGAATCATCTACACCTGTCGATCCTGGTCCAGAATCTCGTCACCATGCTCGGCCTCGGCTTAGGCATCGACTACGCATTGCTGATGGTGAGCCGGTTTCGCGAAGCTTTGGCCGAGGGATATTCTCCCGGCCTATCTGCCGATATTGCTGCCGAACAAGCGGGGAAAACGCTGCTCATCTCGGCCACCACCGTTGCCATCGGATTTTCCGCGCTGCTCACGGTGCCCATCAGCGAGCTGCGCTCTATCGGCATAGCTGGCCTGCTGGTTACCGTTTTGAGCGTCATGCTCTGCACCTTCATTCTGCCTTGGGTGCTTGGTCTGCTGGGCCATCGCATCAACTCCGCCAGACTGCGCCTTTCACGCAAACGACCCGAGTCGACGGACCTGTGCGCGGCGAGCGAGCGCTGGGTTCGCTGGGGCAAGATGACCACCCGCCGGCCGTGGACCTCTCTCCTTATTGCCGGCATTCCGCTGCTTATCCTCGCAGCCCAGGCGCGGAGAATCTCTCCCGGCATTCCGGACCACGACTCATTTCCCGCCGCAGCCGAGTCCGTGCATGCACTGCACACGCTTCAAGCCATGGGGCGCTCCGGTATCGTTCAGTCTCTTCGCGTGGTCCTGGAGTTGCCGCCGCAATCTCCGCCGCTCTCTCCCGCTGGCTGGCAAGCCGTCAGTCGCCTGACGAAGCACTTCCAGGACGATCCTCGCGCACAAGAGGTTCTCTCTCTTCCGACGCTCACTGGCATGGCCGACTCGCCGGATGCCGTCAACGATGTGCCCGAATCCGACTCCATCCGCAAAAGCTTTATTCGCAACGATGATCAAGCCACGTTGCTTGAGTTGCTGCCCACCTCTGCTCTCACGCCCAACCAACAGACGCGTTGGGTGCGAGACGTGCGCTCCTCGGACGTTGCCGCCATCACTGGCGTGCCCGGCGCGGTGCTCCGCGTCGGCGGCGTTCCCGCTCTCGAAGCGGATTACGACGCGGTCGTAAGAGAACGCTTACCGAAGGTGGTCCTCGGCGTGATATTCGGGAGCTTGCTGGCGCTCTTGCTCGGCCTGCGCTCTCTGATCGCCGCGGTCAAAGCCATTCTGCTCAACCTGCTTTCCGTCGGCGCTTCTTTCGGTGCGTTAGTTTTGGTTTTTCAAGAAGGCCACGGCAGCAGAATCTTTGGCCTGCACGGCCCGACCGGTACCGTCTATCCGATCGTGCCGATTCTGGCGTTCGCCATCGTCTTCGGTTTGAGCATGGACTACGAGGTTTTCCTGGTTGCCAGGGTCCTCGAAGAACGCCGCCGCGGTCTATCGGAGGATGCCGCGGTGATCGAGGGCCTCGCTCGCACCGCCGGCCTCATCACCAGCGCCGCTTCCATCATGATTGCGGTCTTCACTGCCTTCACCGTCGGAAGTTTTCTAGTCGTCCAAATGTTGGGATTTACGCTCGCCGTAGCGGTCTTGATTGACGCTACCGTCGTGCGGATCGTGGTCTGCCCGGCGCTATTGCACCTCGCCGGTGACTGGAATTGGTGGCCCTTGGGCTTATACGGAGCTAAGGTTACGTCTGAAAAAGAACTGGCCACGCCGTCACAACGAACAACCGAGATGCTCCAGTAACCGCACCCGGCCTTGCAACGTCCCCGCTTAAGCGCCCGCTAGCCGTCCGCTCAGCGGACTGAAATAAGCGACGCGACCTATTTCGCCGCCCCGGCAATCTCAAAATCCTTCTTCGCCAGATTCGCTTTCCCCGTGCCCCGGTCGATCACCATGATTGACGACCCGGGCTTGCCTGCCTGCTTCGCCTCCACTTGCGTCGCGGACCATTCGCCGCCGACCTCTCGCAGACCATAGTAAACAAAATCTTTCTGCGGTCCCGCTCCGTGCTGCGTCTTCACCACATGCACCGGGAACATAATCTTGCGGTCAATCCAAGATGTCACCGAATCATAGTGACTCCGCTCTTGCGCGCCAGACGTGCTCTTAAGCACAAAGCAATCCCGTGCGCCGTATTTCTCCGGCGCCAAAAGTTCCTGATGCTTCCAGAAGAACTGGCTCTCTACCATGTCTTCATACGAGAAATCCGTTCCCGCCAGTGCGTCGCTCCAATGTTCGAACGGCACCACGCTGGCGGCTTTTTGCCCAGGAAGTTGGGCCTCGATGGTGATCTTCCCGCTGTCGGTCAAACGCACCAGCAAAATCGTCTTGTCTCCGTTAGGTGCCGTAAGCTCGCTGAGCACAAGCAGACCGTCGGGAAACCAGTGCGCCTTGGCGGCCAACTTGTAGTTCGTGCGCTTGCCGTCGCCTTCCACTCGCGTCAACCGCCCGGTCACGCGGTAGTCTAATTTTTCAACACGCTGCCGCGAGCCAGTCAGCACCGTGTCCAGGTCAGAACTCGCCGCGAAGTTCCGCGAGGGATGCAACAGCAGCACCATCACCAGCAAAGTGCCCAGCACCCGCGAAGGAATCGACGCTTGAATCGTCCCAAGCACGCCACGCGCCCGATTGGCCTTCGGATAGCAGCCAACCTTGCGGCTGCGAAAGAGAATTGCGATGCGCCTCAGAAAGGTCATAGTTAAGTATCTCGCGAAACTCCGTGTAGCGTCCATCCAGAACGACGAGCAGCGATTCTCGGGCCGCGGTATGCAGCCCATTTCAGAACCCACATTTTCGGCGACGGGCTTCCAAACTCTCCCGGCGTCTTGTTTTGTACTGCGATACAACCATGTTATGGCAAGCCTTTGGGAAGGGAAAGTGCGGATTTGGTCGCTAGCCGAGTCTCGAGATGGATTTTAGCAGTCGTTCTGAGCAGTCGTTCAGCATAAGGAGAGACTTTACCTGCGGAGGGTGGCGCATCCTTAGGCCGCTAAAAACCTTTCAGGGTGCTTTTGTGGTCTCAAAAAGGTGGGCCGCTCTTTTCTGGACTTTTCTTCTCGCGGTCTCCCGCAACTAAACATTGTTGGTCGGCACCAACTCTGGCCTCCTGCTTCCCGCGGCATCCCAAAACGCCCAACTATTTAGGCCAACTGTACCACGCTCCCCTTGACCGCCATGATGCATCCCTACACACTTCCACTTGTAGTTCATATAGCCGGCCGCCTAACTCCCCAGGCAATCGCCGGGAGAAAGGCAGGGGAGGGCGTAACCACTCACTAAACATTTTGCCGGTCTAAAGACTCTAAAATGAACACTTGCGAATCGTTATCAAAACAAAGGACTTCAATTCCTTCAGAATGACAACGATTCGCCGTTCCCCCGGGGTCTCCCACGATGAGCAAGCCAGTGAAAAATCTCTGGCCGGTCCCATTACGTTGCCCCATCCGCCGCGCTACTTGGCCGCCACCGCCGGCTCCAGTTTCTCCACCGTGTGGTGCATGCTCGCCGTCCGCCACCGGCCATCCGACTTCTTGCACATCGCCATCCCGCGCCCGCGCAAAATTCCGCGCGCCGACTCAATCGTGAATTCGTACTCATACCAGACCGCTTCGCCCACCGGATGGAACTCACTCTCCCGCATCGCAATCTTCGCTGCCGGCGACTGATGAAAATATTTGTCCCGAAAATAACCGACCACCTGCTCGCGCCCGTAAAGTTCCGTGTTCAAAGTAAACAAAACGATTTTCGGATCGAAGCATTCCGCAAACGCCGCTTCATCAGAAGTGTTGAACGCTTCCAGACACGCGTGCATCCCGCGCTGCATCTCCGCCACCAGCTCCGCCCCGCGCTCCTCGTCCACAGTCCGCACATGCAGAGTCTCGCCCTTCAGATCGATCGTGATTCCCAGCTTGGCAATCAGATCCACACCCAGAACTCCATCGATTCGCCGACCGCAAGCTTCCCCAATTGCCGAAAGATCGATCGCCGGCAATTTCAGCCCCACCAATTTCGTTCGGCCTACCACAAGCTCGCCAAGCGTAACTTCTTTGGCGCTGGTAGCCAGCGTTCCATGCCAGGAAGTAACCCGAATATCCTTGGTCTTGCCCTCCGCAAACGACTTCAGATTCAGCATCGACGTCGCCGCGGTATCCACCAGAAAAGTAGTAGCCCGTCCCGCCACCGTAACAGTAATCACCGGCAACGCATCGCACTTCTCCAGCGCAATTTCCTGCGCCAGCAAGGGCGGGGAAGCACTCAATCCCGCCAACACAGCAAAAATCACCAGCAGCAATATCCGCGACAACAGCGGCAAACTTGGCCGCAAAACCCGCGCCAAAACCTTCGGAAAATTTGCCAGCGAAACCTGAGGCAAAACCGGCAAACGCCGGAACAGATCCAGCCGCGGAACAGGAAAAACAGGCCGCAAAGGGAGCGGCAAACCTTGGGTGAATGCCGGCAATATTCCCAGCAACACCTGTGGAGAAGGGGTTTGGCGTTTGCGGCCGAACCCTACCCTTTTTTCCGCATCACCATTGGCGCTCCTGCCAAATTCGCTGCGTCCGCGAAGTCGGATTCGCCCGCGGAATCGAAGCGGCCCACCAGCCGTCTCACCAGGCAAACGAAAGCGCATAGGAATTTCTCGCTGGGCAGCATAACACAGAAAAACGAACGTTCGTGCTATTTATTTTGTGCTACACTCACCTCGTGCCGCAACTCGCCAGCCGCCGTAAAGCTACTCCGCCGCGCCGCCAACCTCGCGGCGTGCGCACCCGCGACACCATTCTGCTGCGTGCGGTACAGCTGGCATCCGTCGAAGGATTGGAAGGACTCACCGTCGGCCGTCTGGCCGAAGATTTGAAAATGAGCAAAAGCGGACTCTTCGCGCACTTCGGCTCCAAAGAAGAACTGCAACTCGCCACCGTCGAAACCGCACGGCAGATTTTTATCGACCAAATTACATTGCCGGCGCTGAAAGCCCCGAAAGGAATGTTGCGCCTGTGGAGTCTGGTGGATAGCTGGCTGGGACATGTGGAAGGCAAACTTTACGCCGGCGGATGTTTTTTCACCGCGGCGTCTTTTGAATTTGACGATCGCCGCGGACTGGTTCGCGATCGCATCGCCGCAATCATGCGCGAGTGGATGTCCACTTTGGAGCGCGCAGTGTGGGAAGCGCAAAAAGCCGGCCACATCGAAGCAAAAACCAATTCCACTTTGCTGGCTCACGAAGTGCAGGGCATCGGACTTGGCGCGCACTGGGCGCACCAGTTGCTCGACGATCCCGTCGCGTATTCTCGCGCTCGCGATAATGTTCGCGAACGCCTCGCCAGCGTAGCCACTCCCGCGTCTCCGCGGCTTCCGGCACTGGCGTCCGTCACCGCTCGGCGAAATTCCAATTCGCCGAAATCACGCTCACGCTAAAAAATCGTTTTTCGGTCAGCAAATTCTCGCGCCCGCTAAGAAGTTATTTCAGGCGATCAAATCGCGCGCGCTAACCAACGAAAAGTGTTTTTTACTTTTGCTTACTATTTTGACGCGGAAACTTCGGCGGTTTTGCGAGGATACTTCGTGGCAACGTAATTGTCGACCAGCGCTTGGAACGCGACGGCCAATTCGTCGTAAGTGCCTTCGAGCGTGACGTCTTTCTTGCCGTCGATGTAAACCGGACAGCGCGGAGCCTCGCCAGTTCCCGGCAAACTGATACCGATACTCGCAGCTTTGGATTCGCCGGGACCGTTTACGATGCAGCCCATCACCGCGAGAGTCATAGTTTCGACGCCGTCGTATTGCGTTTTCCAGGTGGGCATCATCTCGCGAATATAATTCTGCGTAAGCTCGGCAAGTTCCTGAAAGGTGGAACTGGTGGTGCGGCCACAACCGGGGCAGGCGGTAACACTGGGCGAAAACGCGCGCAGCGCCAGCGACTGCAGCACTTCGCACGCGGCGTAAACTTCTTCGCGGCGATCTCCACCGGGTTTCGGCGTCAGCGAAATGCGAATCGTGTCGCCGATTCCGTCATACAAAAGTACTCCCAGCGCGGCGGCCGACCAGATCTGCCCTTTCATGCCCATGCCGGCTTCGGTAAGTCCCAAATGTAGCGGCTGCTCGGTTTTCGTGGAGAGATCGCGGTACACAGTGATCAGATCACGCGGGCGCGAAGTCTTGCAGGAGATAATAATCTGGTCGTGGCGCAATCCGGTTTCGAGCGCCAGCTCGGTGGACTGCAGCGCGGAAAGCACCATGCATTGGTTGATGATGTCTTCCGATTCATAGCCAAGATTCTTGTCGGTGTTTTCCTGCATTTTGCTCATCACCAGTTCCTGGTTGAGCGAGCCACCATTCACGCCGATGCGCACCGGCTTGCCATTGTCCACGGCCACTTTGCAGATGGTGGAAAATTGTTCGTCGCGGCGCTGCCCAGCGCCGACGTTGCCGGGATTGATGCGGTATTTGTCGAGAGCCTTGGCGCATTCCGGATACTTGATCAGCAATACGTGCCCGTTGTAATGAAAATCTCCGATGATCGGCACGCGGCATCCGGCTTCCAGCAACCGTTTTTTGATAACCGGAACCGCCGCAGCAGCTTCTGGAACATTGACCGTCCAGCGCACCAGCTCCGAACCAGCTTCCGCCAGTTCCAGCGTTTGCTTCAAAGTTGAGTCCACATCAGCCGTATCCGTGTTGGTCATGGACTGCACGACGATGGGCGCACCGCCGCCCACGCGGATGTGTCCTACGTTCACGCCATAGGTTTTGCGGCGCGGGTGTTTCGCGGCCGCAGCATCGAATCCAGCAATCTGGGTCAGCATTACTCTTCAATTCTAACGTGATTTGGCTCGCGGATGAAATTCCCTGAAACTGAAATTGCGTGGTTTTGCAGTCTCCGGATTGTGCTCAATCGGCCTCTGGCGGATTCTGCACATCTCGAGAACATTTTCGTATGTGTGATGTGGCCGTGCGACGCGCTGCGTGTAGGCTTTGGGTATGGACGTGCGCTCTAGAGCTTTCCGTTTCGTCGCGTCGGACATGACCGTTTCGGTGATGCTGCATTTGGGGCTAGCGGCGATCTTGGTTGCGGCAATTGTTAGCCTGCTTTGGCACGGCCGGTAGCCGTTCCCGAACGATAAAATCCGCAGGGCTGAAAAACCGCCGCTCTGCGCTACACGTACCACAATCCCAAAAATCGAGAATAACTTCCGTCGACGTGGACGTCGCTTCATTCGTCACGGTTTGAAGGGTGCTGCGCGTGTCACGCCAGGGCGTCCGTCGGTCGGCGTCGGTGCTGCTCTGGGCTATTACAGGGTGCCGCGAATGCCCAGAACATCGGCGTTTTCGCGAAGGGCGGCGATGCAGAAGGCGATGTGCTCTTCCAGCGGAATGCTCAGTTCTTCGGCGCCTTTACGGACGTCTTCGCGATTCACGCCGCGGGCAAAAGCTTTATCCTTGAGGCGCTTTTTGACTGAGTCCGGCTCGAGATCGAGAATGCTTTTCGAGGGGCGAACGTAAGTGCAAGCGACCAGGAAGCCGGCGAGTTCGTCGCAGGCGAAAAGCGTGTGTTCGAGCGCGGTTTGCCGCGGGACGTTGGTGTAGTCGGCGTGGGAGAGAATGGCGCGGACCAATTCTTCGGGATAGCCGGCAGCGCGCAGAATTTTTGCGCCTTCGGCGGGGTGCTCGGCGTCAGCGGCGTGCGCGTTGTTAGGGAATCGCTCGTAGTCAAAATCGTGCAGAAGCGCAGTGTTGCCCCAGAGCAATTCATCCGCGCCATTTTTCCTGGCGTAGGCGCGGACACAGGTTTCTACAGCCAGCATGTGTTTGCGGAGCGATTCGGATTGGGTGTATTCGCAGACAAGGTTCCAGGCGTCGTCTCGAGTGGGGCTGCTGGGATTGGTGTCGGTCATGAGATTGAAAATATAGCAGAGCATGCGAAGAATTTGCCACGCCATGCTGGGGCGCGCGCCGAAGTGCGGGCGCTATTCGATGGTTGAGTTGTACAGTGGGCACAGGAAAAAGTAGAATGTGCGGTCACTTGAACGGCAAGGTTCCTTTTTTATAGCGGAGTATTCGGATGGCGCAGCACTACGACGTGATTGTGATTGGCGGCGGGCACAACGGGCTGGTGAATGCCGCGTACCTGGCCAAAGCCGGCAAGAAAGTGCTGGTGCTGGAGCGGCGGCACGTTTTGGGCGGAGCCGCAGTCACGGAGGAAATCTTTCCGGGGTTTCTGTTTTCGGAATGCTCTTACGTAGTTTCGCTGCTGCGCCCGGAGATTATCCGCGAACTGGATTTGCCGCGGCATGGCCTCGAAATACTTCCGCTGGACGGAACGTTTTCCCCGATGCCGAATGGCGATCACCTATGGCGGATGAATGATCATGCAAAATCGCTGCGGGAAATTCGGCGGCACTCGCGGCTGGACGCCGAGGCCTACGACGAATTTTCCAAAATGATGACGCCCATGTGCCGGTTCGTGAAGCCGCTGCTGTCGATGATTCCGCCCGACCCGACAACTTTAAATCCGCGCGATTTGAAACAGCTGCACTTCTTGATGCAGCGATTTCGCGAGCTTTCTTCCGATGAACGCTACACGTTGATCCAGTTGATGACCATGAGTTCAGCGGATTTTCTGGACCAGTGGTTTGAGACCGACGTGCTGAAGGCCACGATGTCGGCCTCGGGCATTATCGGAACGTTTTTGGGCATACGCTCGCCGGGCACCGCCTACGTTTTGCTGCATCACTACATGGGCGAAATTGACGGGGCGTTCCGCTCCTGGGGATTCAGTCGCGGCGGAACGGGCGCTATTTCGAACGCCATTGGCGCGGCGGCGCGGGAAGCCGGCGTGGAGATTCGCACCAAAGCGCCGGTTGGAAAAATCGTGGTGAAGAACGGGCGAGCCGCGGGCGTGGTGCTGCAGAGTGGGGAAGAGATCAGCGCGACGATTGTTTCGTCCAGCGTCGATCCGCACCTAACGTTTGAAAAATTCCTTGCGCCGAATGAACTGCCGGCAGATTTTCTGGAAGGCGTGCGGCGTTATAAATTCCGCGGGTCGTCCGGCAAGGTCAACCTGGCGCTGGATGCGCTGCCGAACTTTAAAGCAATACCCGGCGATGGCGCGCATTTACGCGGAGCGATTTCCATTTCGCCGAGCATGGAATATATGGAGCGGGCCTACGACGACGCGAAGTATGGAAATTTTTCGAAGCGCCCCTACATCGACATGGTAATTCCAAGTTTGACCGATCCCAGCGTGGCGCCGGCAGGGAAGCATGTACTCTCCTGCTTCGTGCAGTATGCACCCTACAAATTGGCGAAAGGCACGTGGGACGATCAACGCGAAGCGTTCGGCGACAATGTGATCGATACGATTGCGGAATATGCCCCGAACATTCGAGACATCGTGGTGGGTCGGCAGATTTTGACGCCGCTCGATCTAGAGCGGGAGTTTGGTTTGACTCAGGGAAATATTTTTCAGGGCGAGCTTTCGCTGGAGCAGCTGTTCTTTTTGCGGCCAGTGGCGGGCTGGGCTTATTACCGCACGCCGGTGGATGGCTTATATATGTGCGGTTCGGCGACGCATCCGGGTGGCGGGATTATGGGCGCGAATGGTCGGATCGCGAGTCAGGTGATGCTGAAGGATTGGAATTCCGTGGAACGGGCCGCGAAATCAAATCGTGGCGGTTCGAATGGCAACAAGGTGAGCGCGGCGAAATCGGCAGCGGTTGCCTCAGGCGATGCTGGTTCGCAGAAGGCGGGCCACTAACTTGCCTATCGGACAGCGAGTAGCGATTGTTGGCGGCGGACACAATGCATTAGTGACGGCGTTTTACCTGGCCAAGGGCGGTTTCAAGCCGGTGGTGCTGGAACGCCGGGAAATCGTTGGCGGGGGCGCGGTCACCGAGGAATTTTATCCGAGATTTCGCGCGTCGACGCTGGCGCACACTGTGGGACCGCTGCGCGGCGATGTGTTGCGCGATATGCAGCCGGGAAAATTTGGCTGCGAGCTTTTGCATCCCGATCCGCGGGTGTTTGCGCCGACGCTGGACGGACAAGCGCTGCTCTTTTACAACGATCACGCCAAGACCGCGGGCGGAATCGCCAGGCTATCCGCGCACGACGCGGAGCGCTACACCAAGTTCGCGGAATCGCTGGGAAAAATCGCCAACGTCTTCGCACAGATCTGTGCGATCACTCCGCCAGGAGTCGACAAGCCGTCTCCCGAAGATTTGTGGAATTTGCTGAAGACCGGGCGCGGCGTACGCGGTCTGGGCAAGACTGGAATTTTCGATCTGCTGCGCTGGGGTCCGATGGCCGCGGCGGATTTTGTGGCGGAGTTCTTCGAAACGGAATTGATTCGCGCGGTGGTTGCGGCTCGCGGAATTGTTGGCACCGCGCTGGGACCGTGGTCGGCGGGATCGACGGCGGTGTTGTTGATGCGTGCCGCGGCGGATGCGCACCCTGTAGGCCCGGCGGCCTTTCCGCGCGGCGGGCTTGGGGCGTTGAGCGCGGCGCTGGCCGATAGCGCGCGTAAAGCTGGCGCGGAAATCCGCACCGGCACCGACGTGCAACACATCCGGGTCAAAGATGGCGCGGTCAGCGGCGTGGTACTGGCCGATGGCGAAGAGCTCGCGGTGGAAGCCGTAGTTTCCGGGGTCGATCCGAAGCGCACATTTTTCGGGCTCCTGGATCCTTCGCAACTCGATCCCACGTTCGCAATGCGCATCAAGAATGTGCGCGCGAATGGTACGGTGGCGAAAGTTAATATCGCACTGGGCGATCTGCCGCAATTCCCCTCGCTGGCTTCGGCGGTGGGAGCGGATGGTTTTCGCCAGGCGCTTTCTGGGCGGATCCACATCGGACCGGAGATCGATTATCTTGAAAAAGCGTTCGATGCTTCTAAATATGGGGAATTTTCTGCCGCGCCATATCTGGACGTCACGATTCCCACTCTGCTTGATCCTTCACTGGCACCTGAAGGGAAGCACGTGCTTTCGGCTTATGTGCAATTCGCGCCGTACAAATTGAAAAAGGGAAGTTGGGATACGCGCCGCGATGAGTTGGGCCGCGCTGTCGTCCAGACACTGGACGCGTTCGCCCCAGGGCTGCGAAATTTAGTGGAAGCGATGCAGGTGATCACCCCGCTGGATTTGGAGACAACCTACGGCTTCTCCGGCGGGCACATTTATCACGGCGAACTGGCCCTCGATCAATTGTTTACGATGCGACCGGTGCTGGACTGGGCGCGCTATCTTACGCCGATCCGCGGATTATATTTGTGCGGGTCCGGCACCCATCCAGGGAACGGGCTGACCGGCGCTTCCGGCGCAAACGCGGCGAAAGAGATTATTCGCGACTTGCGCTAGCCGCAGGCTTCCAATTTCACCGGAACGAATTTCTATGGCCAACATCAATCGCAAAAAACTACAGGCGTTGCGGGAGCGTGAAGAGACACGCTTCGTCGCGGAACATTCCGCGTTCAGCTAAACTTATTTGAGCGCGCAAAAAATCGCTGCTTGGCGGCGTGCCCATGAACTGGATGAAGAAATGGGCGGGAGCCTTTCCGGTGTTCGTTGCGCAGGGAAGCGGCGCGCATTTTACCGATATCGATGGACGCGAATACGTAGATTTGTGCCTGGGCGATACCGGCGCGATGACCGGCCATTCCCCGCAGGTCGTGAGCGATGCGATTGCTCGCCGCGTCCGCGAAGGCATCACGTTTATGCTACCCACCGAAGACGCCGTGTGGGTGGGCGAAGAATTGCAGCGCCGATTCGGATTGCCTTTCTGGCAATTCACGCTAACCGCCACGGATGCCAATCGCTTTGCCATCCGCATCGCGCGGGAAATTACGCAGCGCTCGAAAATTTTGGTGTTCCACTATTGCTACCACGGGACGGTGGATGAATCGATCGTGTCGTTGCGCGAAGGGGTAGTTGGCCCACGCCGCGGGAACGTTGGCCCACCGGTGAATCCCGCGGAAACCACGCGCGTCGTGGAATTCAACGATTTGAACGCGCTCGAAGAAGCGCTGCGTCATCACGATGTAGCCTGCGTGCTGGCCGAGCCGGCGATGACCAACGTAGGCATCATTCTGCCGGACGACGGCTACTGGAAATCCGCGCAACAACTAGCGCAGCGCTATGGCTCGCTATTCATCGCCGACGAAACGCACACGCTGTGCGCTGGTCCAGGAGGCTGCACGCGCTTGTGGAATCTGGAGCCGGATCTCTTCGTGCTGGGCAAAGCGATTGGCAGCGGAATTCCCGCCGCGACCTTTGGATGTACTGAAGAGGTAGCTCAGCGCATCGCCGCGCGAATCGAGCTGGAAGATTGCGACGTCGGCGGCATCGGCGGGACGCTGGCAGGCAACGCATTATCGCTGGCAGCGGTGCGGGCTACTCTGGAAAATGTTCTAACTCCTGAGGCATTCGATCGAATGATTCCGCTTGCCACCAGATTTGCCGCTGGCGTAAGCGAACAGATTCGCGCCGCGCAACTGCCGTGGAGCGTTACGCAACTCGGTTGCCGCGCCGAATATACATTCAGCGAGAAGCGTCCACGCAACGGTGGAGAATCCGCCGCGGCCGCGGATTTTGAACTGGAGCGCTTCCTGCATCTCTACGCGTTGAATCGTGGTGTTTTGATGACGCCCTTCCACAATATGGCGCTGATGTGCCCCGCAACAACTGAGGCGGACGTTGACCTGCACACGAAAATTTTTGCAGAGGCGACGTCCGAACTATTGAGCTAGCAATAAACTCTGCGCAAAAATTGCAGCCTACAACGACCGCAAGAACGTAGCGATCTGCTCGCGTTCCTGTTCCGTAAGTTGTACATAACTGTGTACTACGTGCGACGCCTCACCGCCGTGCCCGCGAATCGCATCGTCAAAAGTCAGCGCTCGCCCATCGTGCAGCATGCGGGTTCGCAACCGCACGCCCCAGAGCGGTGGGGTGCGCATGGTCATCGCCGATGCCGGCCCGCCATTTTGTACGATCCCATCGCCGGTACCCACGTTATGCAAAAGAAAATCGCTGTAAGGATGAATGATTTTATTTCCCAGCGCGTCGGGAACCGTAAACGCTCCTCCATTGATCACCGATCCCGTCGGAGCAGTGACCATCGATGAAACGTGGCAGGTATCACAGCCGATCTTCGAAAAAAGATCACTGCCTTGCTGCGCATCCAGTGTGGTGGCCAGAATCGCGTCACGCGAGGGAGGTTTGCTGGCCCGCATGAATTGCGCAAAATGATCGATGTCATCCATTCCGGCGGCGTCCGGATGATCCTCGGGATCCGTGGTGGTCTTGCACACGGTGGTGGTGTCTTGCAGCAGCAAACGAGTGGTTACGCCCATCTCGTTCAAATAGGCGTCACTCGAAAAAGAAAGCAGGCTGGCGTGCTGGTCTTTCCAGCCGAATCGCGCGATCCGGGTCTGCCCCGGAACTTCCAGCAACGGCACCGAAATCGCTTTGCCGCAAATTTGTCCATTGTTTTGGCCGCATTGTTTCGCGGCAATCTTGGTGATCGTGGTATCCGGGATGGCTTCAATGTAACCGTCGCCAAGTGTGTTCAACGAAGTGCGCAACGCGTGAACGTTCATGCCCTCCGGCACGCGCTCCTGCACTTCGTTGGTTGGCAACGCGCCGCTAGGGCAAATCGCGCGGTCATTAATCAGTGAGCGGTTGGCGATGACGTCCGTACCGTTCCCGATCGGCACATTAGGATTGGTGAATTGCCCGCTGCTGCTCATTTGTCCCACGCGCAGCTCAGTGACCTGACTGATGGCCCCGGACACCGGACTCTGGTGACACTCGCGGCACGACTGCGCGTTGTACACCGGTCCCAGCCCGCTGGAAACGCTATCGACTTCATCGAAAACCGCCTGGTCGGCGGCGTGCGTTGTATCGTCCACCATTCCGTTCGCCAACCCATCGAATCCCGTGGGAGCTTCCTGTGGCGCGGATGAAGTTGTGGCCAGTGCATCCGTCAGAAACCAGTGCCCGCCTCCAGCACGGCCAGACTGTTGCGCGATCGTCGCGCTCCCCGAAAGAACCAGCAGCGCCGCCAAGAGAGAAAACAGTTTCGCGCGCCGCGTGGCCAGCTTCGCCGCTAATGCGGAAAACAAAGAAGAGTTGTTATCCATGGGTTATTTCCCAGCTGTGAGACAGCCGGAAACTCCGATCTGATGAATCCGTCGAGGGAGGGTCGAGGATCGACGTCGCGCAGAAGAGCTGGAAGAAACTCTGGTGACTTGCCGAACAGGATACGGTTGCGCTGAACATTACTCGCAGGCCGCACCCCTTACTACCGTCCGGTGGTACAGAAAACGGCCCTGTCCTCTGAGGGCGCTAACGGTCGGGGTCACTGCCCTGACAGTTGTCGGCCGCTTTACGAACGCAGTAGAATTGAATGTTGCAACGCTAGGAGAAAATCGCGCTATGGCTACCGCCGAAGTGAAATTGCACGTCCCGGAATTTACCAATGAGCCGTTCGTGGATTTTTCGCAGCCCCAGAACCAAAAAGCCATGCAAGACGCGCTGGCCAAGGTAGCCGGCGAGCTCGGGCGCGAGTACCCGATGTACATCGGTGGGCAGAAAGTGTTTACCACCGAGAAGATGATGTCCACGAACCCCTCGCGGCCTTCGCAGGTCATTGGCGTTTTTCAAAAGGCCAACGCAGATCAGGCCGCCCTGGCGGTAGAAGCGGCGTATGCGGCGTTTGCCACGTGGAAGCGGGTGCCGGCAGAGAAGCGCGTAGAGATTATTTTTCGCGCCGCGCAGATTTTTCGTGAGCGCAAGTTTGAAGTGTCGGCGTTGATTTGTTACGAAGTGGGCAAGTCCTGGGTGGAGGCCGATGCCGACACTGCCGAAACCATCGATTTCCTGGAATTCTACGGCCGCGAAATGTTGCGGCTGGCCGGCGAGCACGCGGTAACGCCCATGAAGGGTGAAAAGAATTTTCTCGTATACATCCCGCTCGGTGTCGGCGCGGTGATTCCCCCCTGGAATTTCCCGGCGGCGATCGCTGCCGGCATGACGGCGGCATCCCTGGTCACTGGCAATACCGTGGTGCTGAAGCCTTCCGAAGAAGCGCCCGCCATTGCCGCGAAAGTTGTCGAGATTTTTTATGAGGCCGGTGTGCCCAAAGAAGCGCTGAATTTTATCACCGGGCTCGGTGAAATCGCCGGAGACGCTATCGTCAAGCATCCCAAAACGCGCTATATCTCGTTCACTGGTTCCAAGGAAGTGGGGCTGATTATCAGCGAAGCCGCTGCAAAACGCGCGCCCGGGCAAATCTGGATCAAGCGCGCCGTACTCGAAATGGGCGGCAAAGACGCCACCATCGTTGACGAGGAAGCTGACATCGACGCCGCGGTAGAAGGTGTAGCGCTCGCGGCATTCGGGTATTCGGGGCAAAAATGTTCCGCCTGTTCGCGCGCCATTGTTTCAGAAAAAGTATTCGACGCCTTTGTGGACAAACTGGTGGAGCGCTCGAAGAAATTCACTATCGGCCCCGCCGACGAGCAAAAAAACTACATGGGCCCGGTCGTGAGCGCGACGGCAATGGAAGGCATCCTCGGCTACATTGATGTCGGCAAGAAAGAAGGCAAGCTGGTACTGGGCGGCGGCCGCGCGCCGGGCGAAGGCTATTTTATTCAGCCCACGATTATCGCGGACGTGGATCCCAAGTCCCGCATCGCGCAGGAAGAAGTGTTTGGTCCCGTGCTGGCGGTAATCAAAGCGCGAGACTTCGATCATGCGCTGGAGATTGCCAACGATACCGAGTTTGGCCTGACCGGCGCAGTTTACTCGAAGAATAAAGATAAGATCGAAAAGGCCGAAGAAGCCTTCCACGTTGGAAATTTATATTTGAATCGCAAATGCACCGGCGCGATGGTGGGCGCGCATCCCTTTGGCGGATTTAATATGTCCGGTACGGATTCTAAAACCGGCGGCAAAGATTATTTGCTGCATTACCTGCAGGCCAAATCCATCGCGGAAAAGGTTAGCTGATTAAGAGTGTGCGGCCGCTACAGAGCTTGCGCGGGTTTTGAAAACTTCTTCATTATCCGGAAAATCGGGTAGCTGAGCACCAACATCCCCAGCGCCAGCGGAGCGTTGTCGCGGTCCGTGGCAATCGATCCCACCAAAAATGCCGCTGATGCTAGCACCGCCGCGCCGGTAGTCCACGGATATCCCCAGGCGCGATACGGACGGGGCAGCGCGGGTTCGCGTCGACGCAAGATAAATAGCGAGGTGTACGAAAGTGTGTAATTCGCCACAAAGAAAAACGACAGCATGGCAATCACCCGCTCAAAAGATCCCAGCACAAAAATAATTCCCACGATCGTGCTTAGCAGCAACGCGATGACCGGAGTGCCTCCGGCGTTTACTTTCGACGCCCGCTTGAAAAATAGCCCATCGCTGCTCATCGCGAAAAGAATCCGTGCGCAAAACATCTGGCAGGCGTTGATGCAGCTCAGCAGCGAAACGATCATGATGGAGCGAACTATCACGTCGCCATAGCGGCCGAATATCTTATTCGCCGCCGAACCCAGCACAAATGTGTTCCCGGAGATCTCGGTGAGCGGAAGCACGTATAAAACGGCAATATTCAACAGCAAATAAATCGCCATGATCGAAAAAACGCTGCCAAAAATTGCGCGGGGAACGTCGCGGCCGGGATCTTTCACTTCTTCGCCGAAATAAATCACTCCGTCCCAGCCATCGATCGTGTAAATCACTTGCTGCAAGCCCAACATCAGAGCGACGGCCAGCAGCCATCCCCCCGGCAACGCGGGAACGTGTGCGGCCGCGGCAATTGCGGCGTGGTGTGCCGGTCCGCCGAGCAGAAAGCAGGCGATAACCAGGACTACGAAGGCCACAGTTTTCATTACCGCCGTGACCAACTGCGTGCCGCTGCCCCATTTCACCCCGCGCCATTGCAGAACCGCGAAAAAGAGCAGCACTCCGGCGGCAATTAATTTTTCATGCCCCGCGAGTTTGCCGATCAGCGCGCCGCTATATTCGCCGATCACGATGGCCACCGCGGCGTTAGTGCCGCAAGTGGAAAGCCAATCACTCCAGCCCACTACAAATCCGGCGTACTCCCCGATCGCGCGCCGGGAATAATTGTATTGTCCCCCGCTGCGGGGAATGGCCGCCGCGAGTTCGGCCATCGAGGACGCGCACAACAGCGCGTATGCTCCGCCCAAAACCCACACGCCTAAGAATAGCCAGGCATTCGGCAGCAATTTGGCGATGTCGCCGGGAGTGCGCATGATCCCCGCGGCAATGGTGTTGCCGATGGCCGCAGCCACGCCGAACCATACGCCCAGCACTTGCAGGAGCTTTCCGGTGCGGAGCGCGGGTTTTTGCAGTTCGCTTTTTGCGGGGTTCAAGGGCATGTGCCGGGCGTGTGCCCGGAAGAGGTCATACTAATGTGGCTATTAGAAAAAGCAAGCTGCGATTACAACTGGTAAAGTCGTCATCCCGAGCGAGAGCGAGGGATCTGCTTTCTGTCCCGGAGGCAAGAAGCCAGCCGTCTCCTCGCTATCGCGGTGTGCCGACGAATCTCCATTTGCCCCACGTGAACGATTCTTGCGTCGCGATGAAATGTTTTTTGGTCACGCTCGACACTAACTCTGGCTGCGTAAGCCACTGCTCGTAGGTACGCCGTTCGTATTCGATCATGGTGGCCAAGGCGTCCAGCTTCGCAGAAAACTTGCGTGCCAAAGGATTTTCACAAATGGCATGCACGAGGCGCAAGAACGGAGTTAGCCAGGGCTCCACAAAGAGGACGCGGCCATCTTTTTTGAGCACCCGCCGAATTTCTGAAAATGTTTGATCGAGATCGCCGGGGAGAGTTGGCAGGTGATGTAAGCCGCCCTGCACGATTACGACGTCTTTGCTGTGATCCGCAAATGGTAAATGGCGGCAATCGGCGACCGTGCAATGCGCGGTCCCTTTGTATTGCTCGAGCAAACGCGGCGACAGGTCCACACCTTCGATTTGAGAAAAGCCCAGCTGTTCGAGGGCATGCAAACCGTTGCCGCGGCCGCAGAATAATTCCACCACGGCAGAATCTTTAGGCCACTTTTCGGCGCCCGATTCTTTCAAGCGCGCGACGAACTTGCGAATTTCCTGCTCTGGAGTTTCAAAACGGGCGTAGGCAATTTCCCAGGGATCCGGCGCGGCTGCGGCTACATCTGGCGACGATAACGAGTCTCTCGGCGCTGACTGCTTGTTCATGGTTTATTCCCAGGCGCGGCTGGATACGGGGTCAGTTCGAGGTTATCTACTTCCGGATCGACCAGCCAGATGCTGCGATCCCGAAAATACGCCACCAATGCGGCGTTCTGCCCGGGATCGAGTTCGCGCGCCCACAAGACTTTCGCGCCGTCGATCTCGGCGCCATTGAATACCCATTCATCGTGGATGTTGTGGTCCGCTTCGTACCGCACGACGATCAGATGCTTGCCCGGAAGATTGCTCAATCTTTGCAGGATAGCTTGGCGGCTGGAATCCCCGCCGCAGGTCCAATCTAGCTCATCGCACCTGCGGGCCCGCACGTCGTTAACGATTTGAATCGCCAGCAAGAGAATAATTGCGCGTGAAAGGCCGGCGCCAATTGGTCTTCCAAATATTCTCAATGCGCGCAGGTGCCGGACGGACTGCACCAGTAGCGCGAAAATCACGCAGGCTAGCGGCGCAGCGTAATGCGGATTGGACCACACTGCGACGAAAATCCCCGGTACCACGATTAAAAATACCAGCAAGAGGAAGCGTACGCGTTTATCGCGAAAGACCATCGCAAAACCCGGAAGCAACAACACTGCGGCCGGCCAGAAAAATACGGAGTTCAGCCGCGTCCATTTCAGCAGCGAAACGCTTTGGATGCCGGCCTCGTTTGGATGATAGTCGGTCCGCTCCCAGCCGTTGTAGAAATCTTCGAACGGTTGATTGTTGTAGTGCAGCGCGGGTTTGGCCTGTTGCCACAAGAAAATTGGAGCTGTGACGTACGTGCGCAAATTCAAGGTGTAAGGAAACAACAGCGGATTTCCTGTGGTCCGCCAATTGTAGAAGCCCATGAAGCAAGCGGTGAATACCAGGACGATAGTGATAGGAACGAGCACCCGGCGTAGCCGCGTCTGCAGGGGAACCTTGGATCGCAGCAAGCCCGCGAGCCAACACCCCAGCCACACCGCTACTGGCAAGCAGAGCAGCAATCCTTCGTAGGGCCGACTATTCGCCAGGATGGCAACTCCGGCAGCGAGCAACAGAGCATCGCCGACTCGCGCATTGCCCTTGATGCGTGGCAACGCGCCGAGCACGAGTGCGCCACCGATTGCTCCGACCGCACCGCCCCAATAACTGTTCATCCAGTAGCTGGCCACGCCGAGTTTCAACGCCACCAGAAGCGCGCCGAGCAGCGCCCACCGCGATGGCATCCAGCCCTGCAGCATCCACAAAATTGCGGCGCACATTGCGGCGTTGCTGAAGCAACACACCGATCCACGGATTGCCGAGAAGTTGCCCGAGCGCCAGGACCGCGCCTTGCGCTGGCGGATAAATCGACGAATACGTAGGCAGCCAGTTGACGTGAAAGGTTTCAAAGCTGCGCCACATCGGATGCGTCGGATTGGTCAATCGGCCGTGCGCGAACGTATCGCTCATTAGCAGATAGCTGAATTCATCGTGAATACCAGGGAAGGGAATCGGCAGCATCCGCAAAAGCGCCACGCGAATCGCGACTACAAAAATAAATACCGCACAAATTACAAGAAATCTCCGGCGCGCGAATGCGGCGAACGCTCCTTCGGCCCGCGCGAGGAAATCTTCGGGATTGCGCTCGGGGATTGCGAGCAACACGAAGACGACAATCACCGTCGCGGAAAACAAGAGATTTTGCCACGCGAAAGGAAAGAGAAAAGGAGCAAGTGAACTGGGCAAGGTTCGAGAATTCTCCAGAATCTGGCGAACGCTACGGCGGGGGCGCCATCCCAAGTTACATGGGGCTTATGGTCGCAGTAGATCCCGCGCTGGCCCACATTGTAAACGTAGTGTGGCGTTTCGCACACCGCGTAGCGCTCTGGCAGTGAACGATCTGATAAGTCCGCCCGGCAAAAAGATGAAACTGGGGCCGTGCAGCGATATGATGAATGCGAACATGCCCATTGCTGCGCCCTCCAACTCCCTCGATTTCTCGCGCGAAGGCAGTGCTCCTTTGCTGGATGTGTCCGTGGTGATTCCGTGCCTCAACGAAGCCAACTCGCTGGCTTTTTGTATCGATAAAGCCGCAGCGGCGTTTCGCGCCGCCGGTTTGCGCGGCGAAGTGTTGATCGCCGACAACGGATCGACGGATGACTCGGTCGCGATCGCCGGGGAACACGGAGCCCGAGTTGTGGCCGTGGCCGAACGCGGATACGGCGCTGCGCTGCGCGCGGGCATCGCTGCGGCACGGGGTGAGTTCATCGTCATGGGCGATGCCGACGATAGTTACGATTTCAGCGAAGTGCCCAAGTTCGTCGCGAAGCTACGCGAGGGTTTCGATCTGGTGATGGGCAATCGCTTTCTCGGGGAGATCAAGCCTGGAGCGATGCCGCCGTTGCACAAACATTTTGGAAATCCGGGACTGACTAGGCTCCTGAATTTGTTTTTTCGTTCTGGCGTCGGCGATGTGTACTGCGGAATGCGCGGGTTTACTCGCGCTCTGGCCCAGCGACTGGATGTGCGCAGTACCGGCATGGAATTTGCGCTGGAAATGGTCATCAAAGCCAAACAGATGGGATCGCGTACTACGGAAATTCCCATCACGCTGTGGCCAGATAAACGCGGACGCGCGCCGCATCTGCGCAGCTTTCGCGATGGTTGGCGCAGCCTGCGCTTCATGCTGATGTATGCGCCGAACTGGCTTTTCCTTTTGCCAGGCGGCGCGCTTGGCGCCGTGGGCTTGGCGCTGGTGTTCTGGTTGCTGCCGGGTCCGCGAAAAATCGGCAACGTGAATTTGGATGTGCACACCATGATTTTCGGAGTGTTCTTCACGCTGCTCGGCGCACAGATTATTTCTCTGGGAGCTTTCGCCAAAGTTTTCAGCTACGCGGAGCGCTTCGATCGCGGCGGAGTTTCGCTGAAGCGCATTTTGCGGCGGTTCACGCTGGAATTTGGGCTCGCTCTCGGCACCTCGATGTTTCTGCTGGGACTCGCGGGCTGTGCGTGGATCACCTGGGGATGGGCTTCCAGCGGATTCGGTCCGCTGCATCAAGTGCGCCAGATATTGTTCTGGGCCATGTGGCTTTTTCTCGGCGTACAGGTGATATTCAGCTCGTTCATTTTGAGCATGCTGGGCATCAGCCGCGGAACGTTTATCGGCGATTACGAACGCAAATAGCGCATGGACTCCCCGAAAACAGCGCCGGAGCAAAACTCTTTACTCCTTTCCGCGGTGAAGCAGAGTCATCAGATATTTGTGCACCAGCGACGCGTGCGCGTCCTGGCGGAAGCATTGGCTGCGCAGATTCCAAATGCTGCATCGGTTTTGGATATAGGTTGTGGCGACGGAACAATCGCCAGCCTGATCGCGCAGTTGCGGCCAGACATTTCGATCCAGGGCGTCGAAGTAATGCCTCGACCGGATTGCCGCATAGCGTGTTCCGCGTTTGACGGCTACACCCTGCCGCTCGCCGATGACTCCGTCGATGTGGCCATGCTGGTGGATGTACTGCACCACACGACCGATGTCTCGATTTTGCTACGAGAAGCTGCGCGGGTCAGCCGAGTGGCAGTCTTGTTGAAAGATCACCTCAGCGAAAACGCGCTGGACCACGCGACACTGCGCTTCATGGATTGGGTTGGCAACCGCCCGCATGGCGTAACGCTCACTTACAATTATCAGAGTCGCGCGCAGTGGCACGCGCAATTTGCTGCGGCGGGATTGCAGCCTGCTACCTTTTATACAAACATTCCGCTTTATCCCGGGCCGTTTAACCTTATCGTTGGCCGCGGCCTGCACTTTGTGGCTGCACTGAGAAAAGCAAAAATCAGCTAACGCAGCGAGTCCGCCAATTGACAGGCCGTCGCGACGGATCGGGAAAGCAGATCCCTCCCTCCTACGGCGGACACGCGCTGCGCTCGGGACGACCGTTCTGTGGTGGTTGCAAAAATCTCGCAGAGCGGTGGTTCCGCGTCGCCACGAAATGTTCAGGGTTTTACGGCGCTGTCGATGAAATTGGCGACGTTGGTTTTTAGCTTGGCGAGATCGTCTTCGCGGACGTACATCATGTGGCCGGCGTCGTAGTATTGCAGGTCGATATTTTTCTGCAGTTTTTCCGGCAAGCCCAGATGATCCACGGTGAACTCGGTGGCGAAGAAGGGCGTGGCCAGATCGTAGTAGCCGTTTTCGATTTCCACTTTCAGATGCGGATTGGTGAGCATGGCCTGAATTAAATCGCCTTCGACATTGGGGGAGCCGGGGAAGCCGAAATTGTCGCCGGCATTGTGCTTCCAGTTCCATTGCTGATTGGCCGGGCCAGACTCGGAGTGGTAGACCTTGTCCTGACCGAATTTCAGTTCGGTGCGAACGTAATTATTGAAGACCGCGGTGAACGGTCCGCTGATAGAGGTATCCTGCGGATCGAATTCCGCGTATTCGCCGAGTAGATCGTAGGAAAAGCCGGAGAAGCGAGCGTCGAGGCGGCCGGTGGTCAGGCCGCGGCTGCGTTGCAGTTCTTTCATGAATTGGGGCAGGCTGATCCGCAGATCGCCTTTGAGGATGTAATCCTCGCTGAGCCCGGTGTAGTGCGCGAGTTTTTTCGCCATGTCCGCTTTTTCCGCGGCGGTCAGCTTGGAGCCTTTGTTCAGGGCGGCGGCATATTCGGTGAGCGCGAAGGTGCGGGCTTCTTCGACGAAGGGCAGCATGTTCGCGGGGCGGTCTTTGAGGGTCTTGTGATACCAGGCGGTCGCGGCGTAGCTGGGCAGGTAGAAGACGTAGGGCATATCTTCGCCGGGATTGAAGGAGATGGTGCCGAGGTCGAGGACCGAAGAGATCAGTACGATCCCGTTGAAGTACATTCCGTCGCTGGATTGGAGATAGTTGGAGAGGGCGGCGGAACGAAACGTGCCGTAACTTTCGCCGATCAGGAATTTCGGAGAGTTCCAGCGGTCGGTGCGGCTGACGTAGGTGTTGATCATCTGGGCCAGGGATTTCACGTCTTCGTCGACGCCCCAGAAATCTTTATCCTGCGATTTGCCGACGGCGTGGCTGAAGCCGGTGCCGACGGGATCGATGAATACCAGATCGGTTTTGTCCAGCAGGCAGTAGGGATTGTCGTTGAGCTTGTACGGAGCTGGCGGGCTGGCTTCGGCGTCGGTGATCTGGACGCGCTTGGGAGAAAACGAGCCCATGTGAATCCACAGGGAGGAGGAGCCGGGTCCGCCGTTGTAAAGGAAGGCCACAGGGCGCTGGCTCAGATCTTTCACGTCGCTGCGAGTGTAGGCGGTGTAGTAGATGAGCGCGGTGGGCTCGTCTTTGTCGTTCTTGAGCATGATGGTGGCGGCGGTTGCTTTGTACGGGATGGCTTGGCCGTTGATATGGGCGACGTGATCGGTGACCGAGGATTCTTCCTTGGGCGGGGCCGGCGGAGGTGTCGGGGCCGCGGCGGCATCGGGAGCTTTGGCGTCTTTGTCCTGAGCTTGGCAAATGCTCGACTGCATACCCAACGACAACATACCAGCTGCACACAAGACTGCCAGACGAGGTACTCGATTCATTCCATGGCTCCTAGGGCTAAAGAAGAAGTTGGCCAACAACTTTAAGGATAGTGCTTTATGGATCGCGCAAAGATTCTAACCCGACCGCCAGCGTAGACCAAGGTGGGTTCCCCGCTACCAGGCCTCGGCTGAAGCGACGGTTACGGAACGGCTTTACGGATTTAGACGCCTAAGAGGGAAGTACGGCTTATGAGGGCCCCCTGGGTGTTTTTTGTAAGTGTTCATTCTGCGCGAGTTAAAGTCCTTTGTTTTGATACACATTCACAAGTGTTCATTCTGCGGAGGTTAGCGAGGCTTATTATTTGCAGAGTTGTCAACACGGTTGAGCGGCAACAAGTCGCCAAAGCGAACGCCGGAATAGCGGAGCGCCTTCTAGGGATCTTCTAACGGAATTGATCAAGGACAGAATCGGGGAAGAACTGGACGCAGTTCTTTACGAGGGAGAGTGTACCGCGTTCTTACGCAGATGTCAAGAACAATTATAGATATTTATTGGCCGGACCCAAAATGGGCTAGAAGCGCTCGATTTCGACTTCGGGCTCGCCGGAAGGTTCTTTGACGGATTGGGCCGCTTGCAGACCCATGGCTGGTTTCTTTTGGCCATCGAGAAAATCGGCCAGTTCCAGGCGCAGGTTACCGGCGTTGGTGGAATAGGTTAGGCCGACTTCAAAGTCGACCACGCCGGCGCGAATGAACTTTTGAATTTCAGAGTCGAAATGCTGCATACCGTCGTTGTCGCCGTCGCGCATAGCGTCCAGCAGACTCTTGCCTTCGCTTTCGCCCTTTTCCACGTATTCGCGGGTGCGCATGGTGGCTTTGAGAACTTCGATGGCGGCGATGCGTCCGGTGCCGTCGCGCTTGGGCAGCAAGCGCTGGGAGACGATGTAGCGAAAGGCTTTGGAGAGGCGAGTTCGGATGGACTGCTGATCGCTGAGAGGAAAAGTTCCGACGATGCGCTCGACGGTTTTGGAAGCGTCGATGGTGTGCAGGGTGGACATGACCAAGTGTCCGGTTTCCGAGGCTTCGAGGGCGATCTCGATGGTCTCGCGGTCGCGCATTTCGCCGACCAGAATTACTTTGGGAGCCTGGCGCAACGCGGCGCGGAGCGCTAGCGAAAAAGTGGGAGTGTCGGAATGCAGTTCGCGCTGGTGAATGGTGGCCTTCTTGTGGCGATGCAAAAACTCGATGGGATCTTCGATGGTGAGGATGTGATAGGCCTTCTCTTCGTTCATCTTGTCCAGTACGGCGGCCAGCGTGGAGGATTTGCCGGAGCCGGTGGGCCCGGTGACCAGGACGATGCCGTTGCGCAGGTGGACCAGTTCTTCGAGAACTTTCGGCAATTTCAATTCCTCGAAACTGGGGATCCTATCGGGAATTACGCGCATGACCACGGCGATGCTGCCGCGCTGGCGAAAGATATTTACACGGAAGCGTCCAATGCCCTCGATGCCGTAGGAGAGGTCGGCGGAGCCATCCTGTTCCAGCTTTCGCTTGGAGTGTTCGGTGCCGGCCATTAAATCGTTGGCGATAAAATTGGTGTCGTAGGGCGTGAGTTTTTCGAGGCCCTTGAATTTCAGCTGGATGAGCTGGCCGTTGGATTCGATTTGCGGCGCGCGGCCGGGCGAGAAAATTAAATCGCTCACTTGTTTGTGAGCTTTGAGCATGGTGGTGATCAGTTGCGCGGTGTGGATGGTGCGTTGCGTCGTGGGTGGCGGTTCGGCGGCTCCGCGAGAGCTGGGGATATGCGCGGGAGTAATTTGCGCGGTATTTCCGTTTGGCGGTGCAGACCCAGGAATGGCTATTGGAGAAACTTCCTGCGCGGGAACCAGAGGCTGGGTAACCATCGTCGTTGAGATCCTTGTCGAAGTCCTTGTTATGCGCCCCAACTGCGGCCGGTGAGAAAGTGGCCCGAATGCTGCTTGAGGTCGCCTGAAGTTGGTCCTGAAGGCAGACTGGCAAGACAATTCTAGCGGGGCGAAGCGCGGGGCGGCATTCGCGATGACGGTGGCATTGCGTGAAGATTACTGGCCGTTGGGACAGTACTTTGTTGAGGCTAGAGTGTCAGGACTAACGCTGAGTTTTTGTCGACGCGGAAAGAAAGTTTACTGAGATCGTCGATGATCCAGTCGGCGCCTGCGGCGGTTAGTTCTGAGTCGGGGGCGGTGGTGCGGAGGGCGAGGACGCGCGCGCCTGAGGCTTTTCCGGCGCGGATGCCGGCGGGGGCGTCTTCTACGACGACACACTCCGCCTGGGCGAAATGCAGAATTTCCGCGCCTTTTATGTAGGGCTCGGGATTAGGTTTGCCATTTTTGACGTCCGTGGAGGTCACCAGAACTTTGGGAACCGGCAGGCCCGCGGCGGTGATGCGGACGTGGGCCAGTTTTCGGGTGCAGGAGGTGACGATGGTCCAGGACATTGCCGGCAAATTTTGGAGCAGCTGCAGCGCGCCTGGCAGGGGGACCACTCCTTCGACATCGGCGATTTCGCGGCGTTCTACTTCGTTGTTTTCTTTTTCGTGATCGCCATTGGGTAAGAGTTCGCGAATGGTGGTCATGCTGGGGCGGCCGTGCGCGCGGCGGACGACTTCGTCTGGTACGAAACCGTGTTCGGTGGCCCAGGAACGCCAGACGCGTTCTACGGCGGGCGTGGAGTCTACCAGTACACCGTCTAAATCGAACAGAAGTCCTCGACAAATAATTTCGGCCATGAATCCATCGTACAACAGAGAGGAGATGAATTTCGCGAGTGGGTTCCTATGTCAAGTGGTGGTATGGATGGGTAGTGGGTTCAGTTTCTGATTGCCGAGTTTGGACCATCAGGTGTTCGTATCGCGGTCCACTTGCCCACGACCCCCGTCGCATCCACGAATGTGCCAACAATTTTGTTCCCCGTTATTTTTCCGACAAAGAAAACTTTGACTGCCGGGCTGTCGGGTCGGAACAACGTGATTGTGAATGCTATGAGGTCTCCGTCTTTGTGGCCAAAGTCGCTCTCCTCGCCTTCGCCAATTGAGGTCAGCGTTCTCGCGTTCAGCCAATCCGCATCTGCGCCCGTATACGAAAAATCGAACACGCGCTGAAATCTACCGTGCTCGCTTTTCATCTGTGCTTTCCATGTTCCGAGCCCAACATAGGCATAATCGATACTAATCTCTGGGGGCACTGCCAGCACTCTGACAAGGGCAGGCAACTCTAGAAACTCTACTACCGCATTGCCTTCCAATAATTTATAGCGGAACGTCACATCGAATGTTTTTGGATTGGTGGACGCGAATTTCCACGTTTTGACATTGTCCTCGGCGGCCTTGCACAACAAAGGGTGGCAAGTCTGAGCAACCGCGTCACGTACCGACTCACCGTCGGTCGAAACCTTTATGAGTACGTCGCCTTGGGTCCGCGTTTGGCGTGCGAGTGGTGGATACACGGGTTCGCTGTGTTGAACCACCTTGGGTATGGGGTCAGCCGAACCCTGTGCGGATGCGCGGGGTAACAGCACGAGCATTACGGACATCATGAGAATCGTACAGGCAGGCCGCATGGATTTTCCACCTCTAGTGGCTACTGCTTTAGTTTAGACCGCAGATGGGAGGCCAAATGCGGAAATTCGGCGAATGAGTTGCTTATATCAGCCGAGGTGTTCTTGGCCTTCAACTCCTGATGAAGGCTGCGCTAACCGGGAAGTGACACGCTACCTATGAGGGCGCAGGTTCGCCATCCTTAAATTTCTCGGCGTGGGTGAGGAGAGTGGATCCCTCCTTCCTACGGCGGACGCGCGCTGCGCTCGGGATGACAATTTTTGTTTGTAGGGCGGTTCTATTTAGTCGGTGTCGGTGACGGCTAGAATCCAGAGCCGCCGCAAGCGGCGGTCGAATATTACGGCCGTGAAGTCCCAGCCGGAGCCGAGGAACCACGGGGTCCAGCGGTCGTAGCTGAGGCAGAGATTTATTTCGCTGTAGCGCAAACCAAACATAGCGTCGGAGACTTCGAGGGCGAAGAGGCGTTCGCGGCGGCCGTCGCCTTCGGGATTTTTGTATGCGCCGCCATTGTGGAGCATGTTGGCGAGATGGCCGTCGAAGAGAAACGGATCTTGCATGGCGAGTCCGCTGTGGACCTGTGGCGCAGAGGGAATTTTTAGTTCAGGGAGTGCCGCGAGAATGGTGGGATGAACCAATAGAGTATCGAGAATATCTGATTCCCATAGCCGATTGCGGGAAGCGAACCAATCGAAAGTCGCGTCGGGCGCTATATCGAGAGCGGCGAGATAGGCGCCGCCGCGTTCATGCCTGGCGCGCAATTGGATTAGCAGCTTGTGGAACGGCTCGCTGGGTAGCGCTGCGGGATTGAGTTGGAGGCGTTGGCACATCGCCTGCACTTCTGGCAGCGCGGGTTTTGGTTGGTTCCAATCGGGATTGAGAAGTCCCATGAGCGATGCGCGATGCGCATTGCGATTGTAGCGCCAACACCACGGAACAATTGGCAGAACGACCGCACGGGGATGGCCGCGTGGTGAAACGATGGTGTTGGATACGCCGCGCTCGACGGGGAAGATGGTAACGCGTATCGGGTGGCCAAGAGGAGAGCAAAAGTTCCGCGTCCGCGACCTTAGCAGGGCCAACGCGTGATAAAATCCGGCCATGACTTGGAGCCGGCACATCCAGCCTTGCAAGTGCTCCCACAGCAAGGGCATGCACTTCGTGAGGACTGTTGATGGGAAACTGCACAGCGCGTGCAATCATCCCGGCTGCGACTGCCAGAAATATCGACCGGTCAAAAAGTAGTTGATCGGGATTTGAAGTCGGTCGTCCGCGTTAGCGCCACACCGCTCCGCTAGGAAAATTCTCAAAAAAACCATGAATCGCCGAAATTTTGCAGAGATCTTGTTGGGGTGGGAGACGGGGATTGAACCCGCGACATTCGGTGCCACAGCGCAGTTATTCAGTAGTAGAACCATAATGAAACCAAGCACTTACAACCGCGCAAACGGCAATATGTCGTTTCATTGGGGTATTTGCGCAGGTTTTTTGGGTATAGTTTTGGGTCCACCTACTCACCGAATGCCTCGCCCAGTTTCTTCATTGCCGCTTCCGCTTGGCCTGACGAAGTCTTCACGTAGTGTTTCATCGTGATCGCCACGTCCGCGTGCCGCATGATTTGTTGGATGACCTTGTCCGGCACCGCCAAACCGTACAACGTGCTCGCAAGTCCGCGGCGGAACCCATGCCACCCGGACCAGGGAATTTTCTTTGCCGCCAGCACGGGCACTATCCATCTGCGGGTAAGGTTCGCCAACACCAGTGACTCCAATCCTGGCTTCATGGAGTGACAGTGACAGTGACGGCGTTGGATTGGATGGTGGTGTTGCTTTCCGCATCGAATTGCGAGAGGCGGATGGTGTATTTCCCGGGTTGGCTGATATCCCTATAACGAGAGACGTCCATTTCATCGGTATCCGATCCGCCGGACTTCAGACTGCCGAAGAACATGCTGAATCAGTTTCGGCCCAGAAAGGAGGCTTTTCTGGACTTGAGCAACTCCGCGGACTCCGGGCGAGGGCTACCCAGACTGTCGGTCACTGCAATCTGGTAGAGCGGCTGGATGCTACGTGCCTTTGAGTTATTGATTTCGTGGTTCGATTCATTTTTCTTAACCACCGTGATCCCGACAGGTGAGCCGATCTTTACTGTGTCGTGGTCCGCTGTGATTAGAATTGAAAAAGCGGGCGCGATGGCTTTGGCGGGTTGTTGCGAGGTGTTGCCCTGAGCAAACGTAAGGCCAGCAATCATCGTTAAGCCGGCCCCTGATAAAAGTATCGAACGCAAGTTCATACAGGGTCTCCAATCATTGACATGTACTATATGTCGTTTCATTGGGGTATTTGCGCAGGTTTTGGGTACAGTTTTGGGTCCACGGTTTCCGCAGTGAATCATCCGCAATGCAAATTGCCAATTTTTACAAGGGGATTTTGGGGAGGGAGACGGGGATTGACTTGCCGCATTTTGAGGGCGAGATTTGTTGGTATTCGTTGGGCGGCTACGATCGAAGGATTGAAAACAAAGAGTTTGCATTTCGCTGTATAAACACTGCTTTCTTTCTAACCCTAACTCCCGGCCCGAAACTGTAGCAGGACGACACTTTCACAATTCTAGATGGAACCTGGAGACACGGAGGGTACCCTCTGTCTCGATCTACTTCACCTTTATCTAACATCTATGAAAGTGGTAACCTCTCTCCGTTTATCAATGCCAACAGAATCACTAATTCAAACCCGGGTCATCCGCCCATTTCCGTGGAGGATTTATGAAAGTCAGGTTTCTCGTGATCGTGGGCTTAGGCGTACTCGTGGCGACTGCGCCTGCCTTGACGTTCGCGCAAACTCCTCAGCTTTCCAGTTTGGATCGCGAGCGCGCCCAACAGATGTTAAAGACAACTGTCGACGATGTGCGGAAACACTATTACGACCCTAAATTTCACGGAATCGATCTGGACAAAGAATATTCCGAGGCCAAAAAGAGAATCGAAAAGGTCTCCACGATGAGTATGGCCATCGCCAATATCGCGAATCTCCTGGATGCCCTGGACGACTCGCACACCTTCTTTCTGCCCCCCGAGCGCCCCATGCGGTTTGATTACGGATGGCAATATCAGATGGTCGGAGACCGTTGTTTTGTGACCCAGGTGCGACCCAAGAGCGACGCGGAGGCCAAGGGTGTCAAACCCGGCGATCAGCTCCTCGCGATCAACGGAATCGCTCCGGCCCGGGATCTTACATGGAAGCTACAGTACATGTTCGGGGTGTTGCGGCCTCAAACCGCCCTTAAGCTGGTTTTACAATCTCCCGACGGCCAACAGCGCTCTCTGGAAGTTGCCGCCTACGTCAAAGAAACCAAGCGCCTCACCAATATTTCCGATCCTGACGGCTCCGACATTTGGAACCTTATTCACGAGATCGAATCCGAGGAACACAATGGCCGCTCCAGGTATGCGGAATTGGGCGAAAAGCTAATGGTATTGAAACTTCCGGAATTCGCTTTTTCACCGGGCGAAGTGGGCGAACTGATGTCTAAGGTTCGGAAGCACCAGGCGCTCATCTTGGATTTGCGCGGCAATCCGGGCGGCAGCGTAGAAACATTGGAATATTTTGCGGGAAATCTTTTCGGTAAAGACACCAAGATTGCCGACCTGGAAGGAAAAAAAGAGCACAAGCCCATGGTTGCCAAGACGTCGAATTCCCCCTACGACGGGAAGTTGATCGTTCTGACGGACAACAGGTCAGCTTCGGCTGCCGAAATATTGGCCCGTTTGATCCAATTGCAAAAGCGCGGTGTTGTGCTGGGCGACCGCACTTCCGGAAGCGTGATGCAGTCTAGACAACTGAGTGAAAAGATGGGTGCGGATGTCGTAGTCTTCTACGGCGTGTCGGTCAGCAACGCGGACGTTATTATGGGCGATGGGAAAAGTTTGGAACACGTGGGGGTAACCCCCGACGAGCTGATTCTCCCTACCGCTGCGGATCTGGCCGCCGGTCGCGACCCGGTGCTGTCCCGAGCGGCCGAGTTGGCAGGAGTCAGCCTGAGCCCAGCCGACGCCGGGAAACTGTTTCCCTACGAATGGTCCCCCTTATAACAGAGGCCTACACGCACTAGTGCATTACCGAATCGTAATCGCACACCCCAATTCACCTATTCATCGGCCGGGTGCCACACTCTTGGCGGTTCTTGTTGGGTGTTTTGGTGTTGGGGTGGGAGACGGGGATTGAACCCGCGACATTCGGTGCCACAGACCGACGCTCTACCAGCTGAGCTACTCCCACCGCAGAGATACAGTTTACGCTAATTTTCGCAGCCGGAAAAGCGTTCCCGTAGAAGAGTAGTGGGTCAGTTTTCAATTACCCGGGCGGGCATCTTGTTCTAATGGCGGCGGCCCGGGTGGTTGGGGTCGGTGAATTCGAGCAGTTCGATAGGCGCGCCGTTTTCGACTATGAACGCGACGCGGACGCCGGCGGATGGGCTGTTAGGAGGAATCAGGATTTCGCGGCCAGCAAGCTCGGAAGCGAGATCAGCCACTTCAAACGCGACGTGCGGAACATGCCGGACGAGATCAGGGACCGCTGCGTCCGCCTCGAAACGCATCCACTCCACGCCGAATTCGCTTTTCTCGTGGCTGACGACAAAGACTTTCAGGTGTTTCAGGTGGGTCTCCCCAGGCTTCGCTTCGGTGGTGGGAATTCCGATGTGATGGTACCGGCGCATTGTTTTTCGCTCTCCATGGGATTGCCACAAATTCTACGCCATCGTTATGGCGTTTGAAACCGCCTCCAGCGGTGTGCTCGGGAAGCCGTGAGGCGATTCGCGTTGCCACAGCGATACATCGCAATCACTTTTTGCGTGCTGATTTTCGGGCAGCCGAATGTTAGAAGGACTACAATCGCCCCGTCTGGCGCCCCGTTCCGGCGCTTTGGCGCATCGAATTGCCCTATGCTCATCCGCCTTGGTTACGACATCGAGTTCAAGATTACGGAGCCGGTGGCTATTGTGGCCATGCTGCTGGTGCATCCTTCGCGTTCGGCGGATTTGCGCGAGCCGGATGGGTTGCATATCGAGCCGCACGTCAAGGCGGACACGTACCTCGATCGCTTCGGAAACCTGTGCACGCGATTTCTGGCGCCGCAGGGCTTGGTGAAGCTCACCAATTCCACGCTCATTGAGGATTCCGGACAACCCGATCCGGTTGATTACTATGCGGTGCAACATCCGGTGGAAGAGCTGCCCGTGGAGAATTTGATTTATTTGATGAATAGCCGGTATTGCGAAGTGGATCGGCTGTCGCATGTGGCGACGGATCTATTTGGAAATACCGCGCCCGGCTGGGGCCGGGTGCAGGCTATCGTGAACTGGGTGCACAGCAAAGTAACCTTCGGCTATCACTACGCGCGCTCTACCAAAACGGCGCTGGACGTGTATACCGAGCGCAACGGGGTGTGCCGCGATTTTCAGCATCTGGCGATTACCTTTTGCCGCTGCATGAATATTCCGGCGCGCTACGCCACCGGATATCTTGGCGATATTGGGATGTACTTTCCCCCCGCGCCGATGGACTTCAGCGCGTGGTTTGAGGTGTATTTGAGCGGCCGGTGGTGGACTTTTGACGCGCGCCACGCCATTCCGCGGATTGGGCGCGTACTGATGGGTGTGGGACGGGATGCCGCGGATGTGGCGATCACCACCTCATTCGGTTATGCCGAGCTGACGAAGTTTGTGGTGGTCAGCGACGAAGTGCAGAGCGGCGCCTCGCCGGCTGCGGCCGGGCAAACGTAAGTCTGACCCGGCGAGTCACCTCTGAATCGCGCCTGCGGACGCCACCGTTTCTCCTGCGTTGCATCTAGAGCACTCCCCACCTACGGCGATGGAAACGCAGCGCTTGTAAGCCGCCCGCCCTTGCTAGACTAAGGCGACAGCACACGCGTCCTCGCGCATGACTCCCCATTCGACCGAACAACGCTATTTCGAGCGGCAAATCGTAACCGCTCGCCCCATCATTATTATTCTGTCGATTCTGGCGCTGTTTGAACTCGATCCTTCGCGAGCAGTGCGGCGATCAGTGTCGTTCATGGTTGCGTATTTTATTTTGTCCCTGCTGGTGATGAGCCTGGAGAGTGCGCTGCGCAGCCGTTCCTGGCATCTGCCGCTGGCGTGCGACATCTTGGCGCTGGCCTTTTTCCTGTACCTCAGCCCCTCGTCGGTGCCAGTGTGGTTTCCGTATCTCTTTATTTGCTATGCCGCGGGGATTCGCTGGGGATTCGACGGCGCGCTGCCCCTGGCGGGGCTGTTGGCGCTGGGTATCGTGTTGTTCACTGCGGGTCGCGGCGAAGTGCATTTCATGCGGGTGATGGGCTGGCTGGCCATTACCGGGGGCACGTTTGCGGGCGGGGCGGGTCTGGCGTTCCTCGGGGACCTGAGCCGGCGCTTTGAGACCGAGAATGCTTTTTTCTCGCGTATCAGCAGCACCATGAATGTGGAACAGGGTTTGGCAGAGTCCCTGCGGCTGTTGCTCGAAGAGCTGGCGGTGGCTTTCTCGGCGGATGAAGCGATGCTGCTGTATCGCGATGTCGACCTGGAGCGGATTTTTCTGTGGCGGCTGCGCAGCGGCGAAAGCGAACGCCTGGTGCCGGACACGCTGCCGCTCTCCCGTACCGACGGCTTTCTGCTGGACGATCTGGACGCCACGCTGTGTTGGAACAGTTTAGTCGGTGCGGGATCGGGCTTTGGATGGGATCGCCGCGATGGACGAGTGCTTAAGAATTTGCCGCGGATTCCCGGTCCCACGCAGATGGAGCTGAAAATTCGCTCGCTGATGACGGTGGCGTTCGATCAGGCTGGAGTGCCGGTAGGGCGATTTTTTCTGCTCAACGGCCGCAAAGGGAATAAGCCTTTCGAGAAGGCCGATTTGGCCTGGCTGGAGCGCATCGCGCGGCACATCAGCCCGTCCCTCGAAAATATTTTTCTGCTGCGCCATCTGCGGGCACGCGCTATTGAAGCGGAGCGCAGCCGCATCTCGCGGGATCTGCACGATGGCATTCTGCAGACTCTGTTGAGCGTGGAAATTCAGCTGGATGTGTTGCGGCGGCGGGTGCCGACAACCCCGGAGTCCGCAGTCACCGGATTGGCCAACCTGCAACAGACCGTCCGCAATGAGGGCGCGGAGCTGCGCCACATGGTCACCGACCTGCGTCCCTTGCGGGTGCAAAGCGCTGATTTGGTCGATCTGATGCGGGGGTTTGCCGAGCGTTTTCGCAATGAATCGGCCCTGGCACTGGATTTATTGATCGATTCCGCGGAGCTGCAGTCTCCGGACCGCATCTGCCGCGAAATCTTCCAGATTTACCGTGAAGCACTCAACAACATAAAAAAGCATGCTAAGGCTTCCCATGTCGTGGTAAAACTGACGCAGGACGAAAGCCGTTTAACTTTAGTAGTAGATGATAACGGCGATGGATTTAGTTTCGCAGGCAAGTTCACTGGGGATGAATTAGACCGCTTGCGATTGGGACCAATCTCTATCAAGGAAAGAACGCGGACCGTGGGGGGAATTTTGACGATCGAATCTAACCCGGGCCATGGTGCGCGTCTGACTATCGAAATACCGCTCGCCTGACCATGGCTAAACCTAAACAACAAATTCGAGTCCTATTGGCGGACGACCACGCCATTTTCCGCGATGGACTGCGCAAAATGCTGGAATCCGATGAAGAAATGACCATTGTCGGGGAAGCCCAGAACGGCACCGAGTGCATCAAGCTGCTGGCCAAGCTCAAGCCGGACATTTTGCTGCTGGATTTGCGCATGCCGGATAAAGATGGACTGGCGGTGCTGGAAGAAGTGAATTTCGACACTTTGCCGACGCGGGTAATTGTGCTGACCGCGGCAGAAGATGACCGCGATGTGGTGCGCGCGATGCGCCTGGGAGCGCGCGGCGTGGTGTTGAAGCAGTCTGCTACCGATTTACTGGTAAAAAGTATTCAGCGCGTTTTTGCCGGTGAAATCTGGCTGGACAACCGCATGACCGCGGAAGTGATGAAGGCGTTTTCCAAGTCTTCGGAGTCCGGCCCGCGCCGCGAAAAGCCGCTGCTCAGCGATCGCGAAAAAGAGATCGTGCAGCTGGTGGCGCAAGGTTTCCGTAACAAGGAAATCGGCGAAAAGCTATTCATCTCCGAGCAAACGGTAAAAAATCATCTCCACAATATTTTTGACAAGCTGGGCGTTTCCGACCGCCTGGAACTGGCGCTGTACGCGATTCACCACCGGCTTATCGACCACACCTAATTCGCTGAATTGGTTCAGGCGCTCCCAGTAACTGGTTCCGCATCCTCTTCAATTAGTTTCGCGGCAAGTACCTGCACCGTTACGCACGCTTGTGCTAAGCTCCGTCCGCAAATTGGCAGGTCCGAAACGCGCGCCCCGGGTAACCCTGCCTCTCCGCACACGGGCGTTGTTGGTGGCTTATGCGCCTGGTCTCTCCGCCGCACCCCGGTGGTGGACCCGCGCAATATCCTGACTTGGGCGGATTATGGCAACCCGGACTCGACAGTCTGCTGTTTACACGGTGGTGTGCGCGCTGTTCATGGGGCTAGCCTGCCAAACAGCCGTCGCGCAAACCGCGCAGAATAATCCGCAGGTCGCCCCAGTGCCGCCCCGGATCGTCAGCGCTATCGATCCCCAAAATACCGTAACGCTGCGTGGCAACGTCCACCCCCTAGCGCGCGCTGAATACGACCGCGGGGAAGTGGCCGACGGTCAACCGCTACATCGCATGCTGCTGCTCCTGCAGCGGAGCCGCGAGCAGGAAACTGCCTTGCGGCAACTGCTCGACCAGCAACAAAGTAACTCTTCCGGAAATTTTCATGCGTGGCTCACGCCGCAGCAATTTGGTGCGCAGTTCGGTCCGGCGCCGTCGGATGTGCAGGCCGTGACCGCGTGGCTGCAGTCGCAAGGATTTCAGATCAACCGGGTCTCGGCGGGACTCACGGTCATCGAATTTGCCGGCAATGCCGGGCAGGTGCGCAATGCGTTTCACACGCAAATTCACCAGTATCTTGTGAATGGCCAGGAGCACATCGCCAACGCCAGCGATCCGGAAATTCCCGCAGTGCTTGCGCCGGTTGTGGCGGGCATTGTTTCGCTGAATAATTTTCCGGCGCAATCGCATGTGCTAAAAATGGGCACGTACCAGCGCAACGCGAAAACGGGAAGCGGGCATCCGCTGTACACCCCGGACGGCAGTACGGAAAATTTCCCGCTGGCACCCGCGGACTTTGCAAAAATCTACAATGTCGCGCCGTTGTGGAATGCCGGCATCGACGGCGCCGGGCAGAGCATTGCGATCGTCGGCGAAACGGATATTTCCGTTTCCGATATTCAAAATTTTCGCGCGCTGTTTGGTCTGTCAAATAATTTCAGCAGCGCCAATGTAATCGTCGATGGCATCGATCCGGGAATCGTGAATGATGACGAGACTGAGTCGGATCTAGATATAGAGTGGTCCGGCGCTGTGGCTAAAAATGCCACCATAAAATTTGTTACCGCGGCATCGACAGAATCTACTTCGGGTGTGCATCTGGCCGCGCTGTACATCGTGGACAATAATGTGGCTGCGGTGCTCAGCGAAAGTTACGGAGTCTGCGAGCAGTCGCTGGGCGCTACGAATAACCAGTATTACAGCACGCTCTGGGAACAGGCTGCCGCGCAGGGCATTACCGTGGTTATCTCCGCGGGCGACGGCGGCTCCGCGGGTTGCGACGATTTCGATCACGACACAACCGCCTCGCAGGGTTTGGCGGTCAGCGGTTATGCGGCAACGCCCTTCAACGTGGCCGTCGGTGGAACCGATTTCGATCAGGTTAATAAGTGGCAACAGTTCTGGAGCCCTACGAACGATCCCGTCACCTTGGCTTCGGCGCTGGGCTACATCCCGGAAATTCCCTGGAACGATTCTTGCGCGCAGTTGGGGCTGGTGGGCTGTGGCACTTCAGCGCCAGGGGGAAATCTTATGGACATCGTCGCGGGCAGCGGCGGTCCCAGCAGCTTGTACAACAAGCCTTCGTGGCAAAACGGAACCGGGGTGCCCCTAGACAACAAACGCGATATTCCCGACGTCGCGCTCTTCGCCAGCAACGGGTTTACCGGCTCGGGATACCTCGTCTGCCAGGCGGATCAGGGTGGCTACTGCCAGGCCAACATTCAGGATTTCTCCTATAACCAGGTAGGCGGGACTTCCGCGGCCGCCCCGGCCTTCGCTGGAATTATGGCGCTGGTCAATCATTCCCAGGCGCAACAACATCTGAGCGCCCGCCAGGGAAACGCGAACTATGTGTTGTACGCGTTGGCAAAAAAACAGAGCAACACCACGCCGGCTCTGAACTGCAACGCTTCCACAGTGCCGGCGGCTGCCTGTACCTTCAACGACGTCACCAAGGGAAATAGTTTTTTCGCCAGCAGCGCGGTAGGAAATAATTCTGTGCCGTGCAAGGGAGGCACGCCGAATTGCAGCAGCGCGGTTGCCAGTGCCAATGGCATCCTGGTGGCACCAGGTACAACCACAACCAAAACTCCGGCCTGGACCACCAACGCCGGCTACGACCTGGCCACCGGGCTCGGCTCCGTAAACGCCCAGAATCTGGCCACGAACTGGCAGTCCGCGAACTCCACCGCCACCACTACCACGCTGACGCTCAACGGCGGAGCAGCCGTGAATACCACGCATGGCTCGGCCGTCACTGTGAGCGTTGCGGTAACTCCCAAAGCCGCCATCGGCGATGTGGCGCTGGTCGGCGCGCTGCCCAATAACAACACCGTAGGAATGGCGCATTTCACGCTGGCCAACGGAACGGCCTCTGGGTCGACGTCCAACCTTGCCGGGGGAACCTATACCGTCACGGCGCACTACGAAGGCGACGGCACCAATGCGCCCAGCGATTCGGCTGGCGTGCAGGTCACCGTTGCGCCCGAAACCAGCAAGACCTTTTTAACTGTTCCGACGTTCGATCCGAATACCGGAGGCGAACTCTCCTCCACGCCCAGCACTTTGGTTTACGGCTCGCCTTATCTGGTGCGTGTGGATGTCACCAACTCCACTGGTTCACCGACGCAGCTCTGCACCAGCATCAACCTTCCGGTTTGCCCCAGCGGGACCGTGAGCCTCAGCGATGCACTCAATGGCGCAGCCGCGAAACCCCTGGACGGTGGAACCTTCGCATTGAACGGCTCAGGCTACAGCGAAGACCAAGCGGTAATGCTTGTCGGTGGAGCGCACGTTCTGACCGCGCAATACAACGGCGACAATAGCTTTGTGAAAAGCGCGTCGGCTCCTTATACATTGACGGTTACGCCCTCGCCGACGTCGCTCTCGTTTGGCCCTATCTCGTCACCACCCATCGTGGGCCAGCCGTACACGTTGTACGCGCAACTGGCTACCAATGTCGCCAGTGGAGCCACGCCAACCGGGGCCCTTACGTTTTACGACGGCACCACCGCATTGCCCGGCACCGTCTCGACCAGCGGCGGCGGTAACCCCGCGTTTCTGTCTGCCAACCTGACGACCACGGTGACCACGGGAGGAGCCCACACCTTCTCAGTAAAATATGCCGGAGACGCTAACTATGCGGCGGCCAGCGCGGCTGCGTCCAGTGTGGTGGCTCTGTACCCCACCACTGCCACCGTGACTCTAAGTTCGCAAAGTATTGTTTACGGCGCGTCCGTAACCGTAACTGCCACCATTAACACCAATGTGAAGTCGCCGACCTTGATGGGCACGATTAGCTTTTACGAGCCCTACAATGGAAACATGGCCCCCGCCACCCAGACGCTGGGGACCGATGCCAATGGAAATACGCAAATCATCGCCACGATCTCGGTTACCCCCATTTACAACGAGTCGATCGGGGTTACGTACCAAAGCGACCCGAATTTCGCCACGTCATTAGGCCAGAGCAATCCTATTCAGGTAACTACGCCGGACTTTACGCTTGCTGCGCCGTCAACTCTCCTTATCACTGCGGGGCAAATCGGGACGGCCACGCTCACGATTACTCCCGCGAGCAATCTGAGCAGCACGGTGAATCTCACTTGTTACGGAAACCCGCCCATCGGTTCGGTATGCACCATCACGCCTGCGACCGTAAATCTCTCGGGCGGAAAATCCGCCACTGCCACGATTTCCGTAACCTCCGTAGGCCCCTCTGGTGCCATGGCCATTTCCAGTCCACAGCGAAAATCACATATTGGTTTTTTTGCCGGCGGCCCGCGCAAACCTTGGTGGGTAGTCAGCTTGTTCGCGGGGTTTATCGCGTTGTGGTTGGTAAGCGTGGGCGCGCATGATTCGCGCAAACAGCCCTTATTTGCGGCTGCGTGTGCCGCCACTTTGCTCTGCGTCGCCAGCTTGGTTATGGGTTGCGGGGGCGGGAGCAGCGGCACCACCGCGCCGCCTATCCCGCCTCCGGCGCAACGGGTCCCAACAACCACCACGATTACGTCCACGACCCCCAAAGCGCCTTCCGGAAGCCCGGTAAATTTCACGGCTACCGTCACATCCACCAACACGATTACCGGCACCGTCACATTCAGCGACAGCGGCTTCAACTTCGCCGTGGTGCCGGTCGTTGACGGGACGGCACAAGCGCAACTTACGGACCTGCTGCCGGGTACCACGGCCATCCAGGCGGTTTATAGCGGAGACGCGAACAATTTGGGTTCGACCTCTGCGCCTTTCAATCAGGTGATTACCGGAAGCACCTCAGTCTCTTTAAACGCCCAAACCGGCGGTACAGTCCATTCCAGCAATCTCACCATAACGTTGCAGTAGTTCCGGCCTATCAACCCTTTTGAATCAAGCAAACTCGCTAGCAATCCGCCTCGATCCGTGACAATAGGACCTCAGGTTGCCTTGAGTTTGCGTTTCCCCGGCGCGCTGCTCTTAATCCATTGGTAAACGGAATAAACGCTTCCGGCGATGGAAATCACCACCAGCGGCACCACCACGTATTTCAGTTCGCGTGAGTTTAGAAATTTTAAGATGTGCGTCCCGTAAAGCACCGCCAGATAACCTTCCACCGCGAAGCGCACGAAGCGCATTACTCCGATAATCGCGAACAGCCGTTTGCGCGGATAATCAAACGCCGCCGCGGCCGCCACAAAAGTAGTGAAGGGGAATGGCGGTGGCATCACGCTGGCAAATCCGATCGCCCATCCGGCGTGTTTCTTCACTTTGTTTTCGATGTAATTCAGACGTTTGCTGGAGACTCGTTTCCGAATGCTCTCTTCGCCTTTGCCACTCAGCCAGATGGTCAACCAGCAACCTAGAACCGAACCGGCCGTGGCGGCCAGCGCGTAAAACACCACTTGGTTGTGATGATGCGCGCTCAGCGCAATCAGCAGGAAATCGTTGCCGAACGGCAATATCAGAAATGAGGAGTCCAGGAAGCCCACTACCAAAAGCCCGGCAACCCCGGCGTGATACGCGAGATGCCCTAGATAGCGGAAGAGGTTGGTCATCAGTTAGGCAAAGTGAAAGTCAGGCAAGGTAAAAAGCCCGGGGACGCTCGCAGTATAAGGCGAAGCGCTGGCCAATGGTTTGGGTACTAATGCGGTCGCTTCCGAACCCCTCCACATGACGAACTCGTTAGACGCTCCCAGACCTCAATAAGGGGCGTGCCTTTTTTCGGTGGCTCGGAATCAAAGGGGGACTGTTAGCCAACGGCGACGCGTCCTGTTAGAACTACCATCTTGACAGGCGGGTGAGGTGCACTTCAAAGTGCAACCCGGCATACTAGCTGGCAGCAAATCACGCCCAATACTTTTGATTCGAGGATATAGAAATGAAGCGACTCACTTTAGCAGTAGCACTCAGTCTTTGCTCCGCGCCGTTGCTTTTCGCGCAATCATCCACGCAAACCGGGCAAAACGGAAACCTGATCAACATCACCGTTTCCCACTCCACCCAGGCCGTGAACTACCGCAACAACACTTCCACCAAGATCGATTTCCAGGGTACCGCGCTGATGGCTCGCGCCGAAGGCGACGCCAAAGTGAACGCGCGAGACGGCCGCGTTGCTATCGACGCACAGTTTAGCGGCCTGCAGCCCGCAACGTCCTTCGGCACCGCGTATCTGACTTTTGTTCTGTGGGCTATCTCGCCGGAAGGGCGCGCCAATAACCTTGGCGAGGTTTTGGTGGACAACAGCGGTAAAGCTAAGCTGGAAGTCACCACCAAGCTGCAAACCTTCGGCATGATCGTCACCGCTGAACCGTACTTCGCGGTCAGTTATCCCAGCGAGATCGTAGTGATTGAAAATATCGTTCGCTCGAATACCAAGGGCGCGGTCACCACTGTCGACGCCAAGTATGACCTTCTGCAACGCGGCACGTACGATCAGCTGAATCTCACTGCGTACACGATGGATAGCAAAACCCCGCTTTCGCTTTACGAAGCGCGCAACGCCGTAAGAATCGCCGAGGCCGAGCTGGCTCCCAAGTACGCGCCCGAATCTTTCGCCAAGGCCCAGGCTGCATTAGCGCAGGCTGAAGATTACCTGGCCCGCAAGCAAACCAAGGCGATCCCCACGGCCGCCCGTAACGCCGTCCAAGCCGCCGAAGACGCGCGTTCCCTGGCCGTGAAGCGCCGCGAAGCCGAACGCATCGCCCAGCAGCAACAGGCCGAAGCCGAGGCCACTGCCCGCGCGCAAGCCGCGCAGGCTGCGGAAACCCAGGCCCGCCAGGTTGCCGACCAACAGAAGCTGCAAGCCGAGCTAGCGGCAGCGCAGGCCACTGCCGCTCGCGCCCAGGCCGACGCAGCTCGCCAGGCAGCCCTGTTGAAGGCCCAGCAAGCCGACGCTGCCGCGGCGCAGTCAGCGCAACAAGCAGCCCAGGCGAAAGCTGCAGCTTCCCAAGCCGAGAAAGAGAAGCAGGAACTCCGCGCCCGGTTGCTGGAACAGTTCAACCGGATTTTGGAGACCACCGACAGTCCTCGCGGACTGGTCGTCAACGTTGGCGACGTGCTCTTCGACCTCGGCAAATACACGCTACGCACCCCGGCGCGTGAGGCCTTGGCCAGATTCTCCGGCATCGTCTTGAACTATCCGGGCTTGATTTTGACGATCGAAGGCCACACGGACTCGACCGGCAACGCCGACTTCAACCAGAAACTCTCCGAACAGCGCGCCGATGCCGTCCGCGACTTCCTGGTTACCCAGGGGCTGCCCATCACCTCAATGACTGCGGTTGGCCTGGGTGAAGGTTCGCCCATCGCGGATAACTCCACCGCCGCCGGGCGCCAGAAGAACCGCTGCGTACAGATCATCGTCAGCGGCCAAGTAATTGGTACCCAAATCGGGACCAACCCGACACCGGCGCCCGCAACCCCACCGCCAACCCAGTAAACGGGCACCCGAAATTGCGCTAGGGGAGGCCAGTAATGGCCTCCCTTAGCCAAATCGTTCTAGGGAAAGCCCTTCGTCCTAGTACAGAAGTACTTCGCCGGGCGCAAATCATTTTGTACCCGGAGTCCTATTGTTCCTTGGCACTACCCCGGCTACACTCTCCTTTCGATAGTGGAGGTTTTCCTTGACTGGCACCGAACGCCGCACTACCCAACGTTTCACTATGCGCCTACCTCTTACGGTTCGTTGGACCACCGGCGTTGCTGTCGGCGAAACCAGCACGGAGTCCCGCGATGTCAGCTCTCGTGGCGTGTACTTCTTTCTGACCAAAGACGTTAAAGAAGGTTCCGCTGTAGAGATTCTGCTGACCCTGCCCAACGAAATCACCCTGGCCGGACCGGTTCGCGTCCGCTGCCTGGGCCGGGTGCAACGCACCGAGACCCGCGACGAGGGCGCAGTAGGTGTTGTAGCCGCCATCGAACGCTACGAATTCTTGCGCGGCGACGAAGACAAGTAACCGCCGTCTAGGAATTCCTGGAAAGCAATTTTGCGGTAACGTTTTTCGCTCTTCCTGAGCGATCGGTTTTGCAACAACGAGTTTCTTGCTCGCTCACTGCGGAGGCGGGCAGGATAAGCCGGGGTACCTTGGCCCCTCAGCGAAGCGCCCCGGCTCTTTTTTTCTAGCGATCCTTCCCATGAAATCAGTCCGATCTCGAAGCCCTTGTAGGGGCGCAGCATGCTGCGCCCCAGCTTGCCCGGACGTACGACGCAGCGCGAAGTTGTAGCGGCGGGTCTTCAGACCCGTTCCTTGCAGCTGACCTGTTCTTCGCAACTAAACTGATGAGCTCGCCGCATTAACGAATCCTTAGCCCCACATCCCACCAACCCGTCCTCCGTCCAGTGTTATCCCCACGCCCCGCCTGTACCTCAGGTCAGGCGATTTTCGCCATTCCTTAAGCGACTATGGATGTCCCAGCCGAACAGCCTGGGATCGCTCGCGCGTCCTCGGGCTGTAATGCGCGCCGGAGTATGGCGCGGTCGCAATCGTGTTAAGCAACAAGCCGTCAGCAACAAGGCGTGATGTCGCGCAAGCGAATCGCGCGCAACCCATGGGGGATAAGACGTTGGAGATCGTCACGGAATTTAGGAAATTGCGTGCGAACGCGCGCGCGGCGGCGGAGCTCGCTGCGAACGAAGTATTGCCGCCGGAACCCGTGTCACCACCAACGGTCACCGCGGAAAGCCTGCTAGCGGATTTCGCGAACGCCACGCCGATCGACGGCGGCAGCACGGAGTACTTCCCATCCGTCGCGACCGAATCTCCTAGCGAAGAGCGCGAAGAACCGGAAGCACCCGCGCCCAAGGAATCGCTTAACGAATCGCCCGTCACTCCCAGCGAAGATTCTCTGGCTTTCGAGACCGAACTCTTCAGCAGCGCCATCGAAGACGTCGCCGTAGAACTCCCGTTAATCGAATTCGCGGAAGTCCTCGATCAGCACAAACTCTGGGTGGAATCCGGCGGCGAGTCTGGCCGTCGCGCCGACCTCTCCGGAATAAATTTAGCCAACGCCGATTTGACCGGCGTAAATCTGCGCGGCGCGACTCTCGACAAAGCCAAGCTGCAAGGCGCGGATCTCTCCATGGCTAATCTCCGCGGCGCCAGCCTGGTGCAAGCCGACCTCCGTGACGCGATTCTTCTCGGCACCGAACTAAACGGCGCAAATCTAATGGGCGCCACTTTCTACGGCGCCGAAGGCATGTGGGTCGGACGCCTGGGCGGCACAAATTTATTCGACGCACTGCTGCCCGAAACTCTGCTGGCCACTTTCGATAGCAGCCGGGCCATTCAGCAAGCCACCCGCGTCGCGCGATTTTTCTACTTCACAACTCTAGCCATCAGCGCCATTTGCGTACTGATGATCGCCTTCACCTCCGATTTGCGTTTGCTCATCAACGGCCCGGCGATTCCTATTCCGCACTTTGGCCGCGCCTTGCCGATGATGGGTTTTTATCTCGGCGCACCAATCGTTCTGGTCTGCTTGTATCTGCGCTTTCATTTCCTGCTGTTGCGCCTGTGGGGCAACATGGCCGCGATGCCCGCGGTTTTTCCCGATGGGCAAACTCTCGAGCGCGACGGGCCGTGGTATTTGATGGGCGTCGTCCGCCGCCATTTCCGTTGGCAGCGCGATTCGCGTTCGCCGTTCGCGGTACTGGAGACGGTTCTTTCCACCACGCTGGCCTACTGGGTCGTTCCCGCAACGCTGTTTTTATTCTGGCTGCGTTATTTGGTTCGCCAGGATCTGCACGGCACCGTGTTGCAGGTATTTCTGTTCACGATTTCTGTCGCCGGAGCCACCTGCTTGCCGGCGATCGTTACGCGCGTGCTCGGTCCCGGCGAATTGCAATTTCCCAAGCCGCACAATCTGTTGCGATTGTTCCTGCGGACCACTCGCGGCGCAATGATCGCCGGCGCCGTGGTACTCGCCCTATCCATCGGTGTGAATTTCGGTTTACCCGCGGACAAGGACGTCGCTCCGGAACATTCTCGCGTCAACATTCGCCGCTGGCCCGCGCAACTCTTTCAATCCTTCGGCTACCGTCCCTACGCCGACGTAACCGAAGCCTCGCTCTCCACCGCGCCAAAAGGGAAGTGGAACGACGATTCCCTGGAAGCCACCCAGGGCGCCCGCATGAACGAAATGAATCTGCATTTCGTGCGCGGCTATCGCTCCTTCCTGGCCAATGCCAAGTTATGGCGCGCCAATCTTGAGGGCGCATACCTTTCGGAAGCCGACGTGCGCGGCGCAAATCTTCGTGAGTCCGATATGCGCGATGTGATTCTCGATCGCGCGCAAGCCGAAAACACCGTAATGGTCTCGGCGGATGCCACCCACGGAAATTTCACCGGCACCGATCTGCGCAACGCCGACCTTTCGTACGCCATACTCGAAAGCGCCACACTTTCCAGCGCCAAGCTCAACAGTGCTTCGCTGTACTCGGTGGATCTGCGCAATGCGAAATTACTCCGCGCCGATTTATCTCGCGCCGACCTGCGCGACACCAAAATGGATAACGCGATCCTTTCTTTCGCGAATCTCGAGCAAACGGATTTTTCCTCCGCCAAAGCCAGTGGCGCAAATTTCAGTGGCGCCCGCCTGAAAGGCACCATCTTTCTGGACGCCGACCTACGCAACGCCGACTTCCGAGGCGTAGCCGGCGCCGACGCTATCCTCCGCGGCGCGGACCTGACCGGCGCGAATCTTTCTGGTGCCGACTTACGTGGCGCGCTGGGCCTCTCCGCCACCCAAGTTTGCGCAGCAAAATGGCAAGGCGCCATGTTCGACGCCGATCTCGCGGCTGCACTACAAACGCAGTGTCCAGCTACGCGGTAATCGTCTGTTTGAGAGACTCGGGCTCCCGCGAAAACTTGCCTGTTGTTTTTTCTCCGTGGAATAGCAATCATTCTGGGTGTTACGGCGGCGGTGCTGCGCTGGCCCAAGCGCTCCGGCGATGCTATGCTCTCGCCGCGCGATGTAACGCCGTGCTCTTCATGCCATCGAGGGAAACTGCCACGTGATAATTGGGGTCCCGAAAGAAAGTTACCCGGGCGAGCGCCGCGTTGCCTTAGTGCCAGTGGTAATTCCTCTTTTAGCCAAAGCCGGAATGGAAGTGGTAGTTGAGGCCGGTGCTGGGCTCGCGGCTGGTTATCCCGACGTTCAGTATCTAGAAAAAGGCGCGAAGATTGCCGCTAGCCGTGCCGAAGTGTTCTCCAGCGCGGACGTCATCGTCCAGGTTCTTTGTTACGGTTCGAACGATCGCACGGGCGACGCCGATCTGACGCTCTTTAAGACTGGTCAGGTGCTGATCGGATTCCTGCGGCCGCTGGGCTCTCCAGGCGTTTTGCAGCAACTGGCCGCCACCGGTGTCACCTCCTTCGCGGTGGAACTAATGCCTCGCACCACCCGCGCGCAAAGCATGGACGCGCTTTCTTCCATGGGCACAATTTGCGGATACAAAGCAGTGCTGCTCGGCGCCGACGCTCTGCCGCGCATGTTCCCGATGCTTACGACCGCCGGCGGAACGATCACACCCGCGCGCGTCTTCGTGATTGGCGCTGGCGTGGCCGGGCTGCAGGCGATTGCCACCGCCCGCCGCCTTGGCGCAGTGGCTTCCGCGTACGACATGCGCCCCGCGGCCAAGGAACAGGTACAGAGTCTGGGCGGAAGATTTGTCGAACTGCCCATCGAAGCCGCCAACGCGCAGGATGCTCGCGGCTATGCCACCGCGCAGGATGATTCCTTTTACGTCAAACAGCGTGAGCTACTAGGTCGTGTCGTAGCCGAAAGCGATTTGGTCATCACCGCGGCGGTCATTCCCGGGAAAAAATCTCCCGTGCTGGTAACTGAAGAAATGGTCAAGAAAATGGCGCCCGGCTCGGTGATTCTGGATCTCGCTTCGGAACGCGGCGGCAACTGCGAGGTGACCGTGGAAGGCGAGACCGTGACGCGTCACGGCGTCACCATCATCGGGCGCATCAACGTGGCCAGCGGTGTTCCGTATCACGCCAGCCAGATGTATGCGCGCAACGTGACCGCGTTTCTCTTGCATCTGGTCAAAGACGGCAAGCTGAATTGCAACCTTCAGGACGACATCGTGCGAGATACCCTGTTGACGCGCGACGGAGAAATCGTGAATCACCGCGTCCGAGAATTTTTTGCGTTGCCGGCGTTACAGCCAGCAGTTGGTTAGCGCCAGACCAGTTGTAGGGGCGCAGCATGCTGCGCCCCAGCTTGCCCGAGCGTAGAAATGTATCTGGGCGTCAGGTATTTTGCCGGAGAGTAAGCAGTACGGAGGCCACATGTCGGGAGACTTACTCGACAATTTATTTATTTTCATGTTGGCGGGATTCATCGGTTTCGAAGTGATTCGCCGCGTTTCCCCGCTGTTGCATACTCCGCTGATGTCGCTGACCAACGCACTGGACGCGATTGCCGTGGTCGGCGCGATTGTCCTGGCCGGCGAACACAAATCCAATATGGCGGCAATTCTCGGCACTATCGCCGTCGTGGCCGCCACCAGCAACATCGTCGGCGGCTTTTTGATTACCGACCGCATGCTCAAGATGTTTAAATCCAGCCGGGGTAGCAAGTCTTGAGGGGCCGGCGCGCGTCATGACCGGCAACTTCGCGGTTCCGCAAATCGTAATTGAAGTGATTTATCTGATCGCCAGCGCGCTTTTTATCTTGTCGCTGCGCTGGATGAGTTCGCCCACTACTGCGCGTCGCGGCGTCCTGGCCGGAGAAGTTGGCATGCTGCTGGCCATCGGCGGCACGCTGCTGCATCACGGCATCATCGACTACAAATGGATCGCCATCGCCCTGGTGCTGGGCACCATCATCGGCGTTCCGTTGGGGCGCGTTGCGATGACCGCCGTGCCGCAGCGAACCGCGCTGAGCCACGCCTTTGGTGCGCTGTGCGTCACGCTAGTCGGAACCGCCGAATATTATTTGCGCGCACCGGATGTGCCGCCCTTCATGATGGCCGTGCTGGGCATGGAAGTAATTCTGGGCTCGCTGACCTTTACCGGAAGCTTGATGGCCGCGGGCAAGTTGCAGGAAATTCTCCCGCAGCGTCCGCTCACCTATCGCGGCCAGAATTTTGTGAATCTATCTCTACTGGCGGTGGCGATCGGGCTGGCGGTTTATTTAGTAATGCATCCGGAAGCGACGCACGTTTTTCCGTTTATCGTCGGCATTCCTTTGCTCTTTGGCATTTCCATGGTGATCCCGATTGGCGGCGCGGATATGCCTACGGTGATTTCGCTGTTGAATGCCTACGCCGGACTCTCCGCAGCGGCCATGGGATTTGTGCTGAACAGCAAGTTACTGATTATCGCCGGCGCTTTGGATGGCTCATCGGGATTTATTTTGTCGGTGATCATGTCCAAGGCGATGAATCGTTCTTTCACCAACGTAATTTTCGGCGCGTTTGGCCAGGTGCAGGCCGCGGCGGGCGGCGCCGAGGAAGCCAAGCAAGTCCGCAGTGCCACCGCGGAAGAAGCGGCGGCGATTCTCTCGGCAGCCAATAAAGTGGTAATCGTGCCGGGCTACGGAATGGCCGTTGCGCAGGCGCAACACAAAGTGCGCGAACTTTTCGACGCGCTCTCCAAACGCGGCGTCGATGTGAAATTTGCGATTCATCCGGTTGCCGGACGCATGCCCGGACACATGAACGTGTTGCTGGCCGAGGCGGATATTCCGTACGACCGTTTGCTGGACATGGATGAAATCAATGGCGACTTTCCGCAAACCGACGTCACCCTGATCATCGGCGCAAACGATGTCACCAATCCTGCCGCCCGCACCGACGCGTCCAGTCCCATTTTCGGCATGCCCATTCTCGACGTAGACAAGTCCCGCACCGTGATGGTTATCAAGCGCGGCATGAGTCCGGGATTTGCCGGCATCGATAATCCCCTTTATTACTATGAGAAAACGCTGATGCTCTTCGGCGACGCCAAAGGTTTCGTCGGAAATATTGTGCGCGAACTCGGCGGCGGCCAGGGCTAGTCCACGGTTTCACATGTTTATGTGATTCACACAATTCCGTGCTATAATCGGCTCCATGAGCAAGACCAATCTAACCATTAGCATAGACAAAGGTCTTCTTCGGTCGATAAAGATCATCGCCGCCAAGGAAGATACTTCGATCAGCGCTTTGGTCGCCGGGATGATGGAAGCTCGCGCCAAGCGAGACGATGATTACGAACAGGCCAGGAAAAGGGCCGTAGCTGGCATGCGGAAAGGCTGGGACTTGGGTTTCAAGTCCGTCCCTCGCGAGGAACTGCATGAACGGTAAGTGTTTCGTAGACACGAATATCCTGGTCTACGCGCACGACCGTTCCGCAGGGACAAAATACCAGCTCGCGCGAGATCTTCTCGAGCGACTCTGGTTGGAGAAACAAGGGGTTTTGAGCACGCAAGTCCTCCAGGAATTTTGTGCGGCGGTGCTCCGGAAGTCTCCTCGCCCGGCAGATACGCAGGAGTTAGAGGAGCGTCTGGACGCCTTGTTGCGCTGGGAAGTCATCATAAATTCCCCTGGCGCTGCGTTAGAGGCTTTGCAATTGCGGAAACGATATCACCTTTCCTTTTGGGACGCGCTGATTCTGCAGGCAGCCGCAATTGCGGAAGCGAATATTTTGTATTCTGAAGATATGTCGCATGGCCAGAGTTACGGGAACGTCCGGGTCGTCAACCCTTTTGTCTAAAAGAATTATGTGCTCGACGAGGCTTATGATTTGGCGGCTGCGTGTTGGGCCAGCGAGAGGACATTTCCGTCGGGGTCTTTGAACCAAGCCACCTTGTCGCCGCCGGGAGCCGCCCAGATCGGCAGCCCATCCTTCGGCAGCCACGGGTACCGCTCAAACGCTACTCCACTGGACTGAAGCTCTGCCACTTTTTTCTCGATATCAGATACTTCCCATCCGAGAACAGTGAATGGCACGGGTTGGTGGTTTGGAACCTTCGCCATGCGAATGCGTGTTCCGTCACCTTCCATCACCAACGCAAAATTATCCTGGCTGATGAATTTCAATCCTAGCGTGGTCTCGTAAAACGCACGAGCCTTTGCATAATCCGTAACCGCCACAAACGCGACGATTTTATTTGTCCCCAACATTGACGTTCTCCGTCCGGCACGAGGTTGCTTTTGTAGTGGCCGCCGTCTGCGGCGGGCGCTTTTTATTACCTCACCACCCAAATTGTCATTCCGAACGCAGCGATCGAAGATTCCGACCTGGTCGGAAGGAATCTGCTTTCTGTGGCGTTATCGTGATCCCGACCGCAAGACGCCCGCCGCAGACGGCGGCCGCTACAACGGCAAAACCCAATTGCAGAACCCTACGAATCGACGCCGAACAATTTAATGTCCGCCGGCCCTTCATTCACCGGCGCGGCGTGCCGGCCCTGCACCTGTTCTCTGATTTGCGCGACGATGTCCGGATTGGCCAGCGTGGTGATGTCGCCGGTATCCATGTTGTTGGAGATGGCGGCGAAAACGCGGCGCATGATTTTGCCGCTGCGCGTTTTCGGCATGTCCGGCACTAAATGCACCTTTTTCGGGCGCGCGATCTTGCCGATCATCGTTTCGATGGTGGAAATAATTTTGTCCTGCATCGCTTTGCTCGGCAAAACGCCGGGCTTCAGCGAAACATAAACCTCCGGAACGCGGCCTTTCACTTCGTCGACCACCGGAACCACTGCGGCTTCGGCGACTTCGCTCACCGTCAAACACGCCGACTCCACTTCCTTGGTGCCGAGACGGTGGCCAGCCACGTTGATCACGTCGTCGACGCGGCCGAGGATCCGGAAATATCCGTCCGGCGGCAGCAACGCGCCGTCGGCGGCGTAGTACGGCCAGTCGCGCCAGTCTTTGCTGTGCGGATTCTTGCAGTATTTTTCGTAGTAGTGTTTTACGAAGCGATCCGGATCGCCCCAAATCGTCTGCATGATTCCAGGCCAGGGATTGCGGATGCAGATATTTCCCGCCGCGCCTGCGCCAGGCTTCACTTCTTTTTTATTTTCGTCCCAGATGACCGGATAGATTCCCAGCGCGGCCGGCCCAGCGCTGCCGGGCTTCATAGCGTCCAGCGCAGGCTTGGTGGTGCACAAGAATCCGCCGGTCTCGGTCTGCCACCAGGTATCGACGATGACCGCTTCGCCTTTGCCCACCACGTTGTAGTACCACTTCCAAACCTCCGGCTCGATCGGCTCGCCGACGGTGGTCATGTGCTTGAAGTGGTAGTTGTATTTGGCGGGCTCTTCGCCGCCGGCTTTGCGCAGCATGCGGATCGCGGTGGGCGAGGTGTGAAAAATATTTACGTCCAGCCGCTCGGCGATGCGCCACGGGCGGCCGGCGTCCGGGAATTGCGGGACTCCTTCGTAGAGAACGCTGGTGGCGGCGAGCGCCAGCGGGCCGTAGACGATGTAGGAGTGGCCGGTGATCCAGCCGATGTCCGCCATGCACCAGTACGCGTCGGTGGGATGAATGTCCTGGTAAAACTTGGAAGTGCCGGTGGCGTATGCCAGGTATCCGCCGGTGCGATGCTGGCAGCCCTTCGGCTTTCCGGTGGTGCCGCTGGTGTACATCAGGAAGAGTGGGGCTTCGGCGTCCATGGAAATCGGCTCGACGATCGCATGGCGAAAATCTTCCAGGATTTCGTCGACGAAGAAATCGCGGCCCATAATCATCGGCGCGTCGGACAAATACTTTCCCGGATAGCGCTTCCAGACCAAGACTTTGTCGACTGGTTGCCCTTCTTTTTCCGCGGTGGCCACGGCAATGTCCGCGTTGCCTTTGTGATCGATCCATTTGCCGCTGCGATAGTAGCCATCCGCGTAGATCAGCACGCGGCTGCCGGAATCCGCGGCGCGCAGACCGCAGGCTTCGCCGCTGAATCCGCCGAAGACCACGGAGTGCACGATGCCAAGGCGCGCGCAGGCCAGCATGGTAATCGGCAGCTCGGGAATCATCGGCATGTGGATGGTTACGCGGTCGCCGGTTTTCAGTCCGGCGAAATCGCGCAGCAGCGCCGCCACTTCGTTCACCCGGCGATAGAGTTCCTGGTAGGTGACGACGGTGGCGGCTTCGTTCTTCCGGCTCGGGAACGAAAATCAGCGCGGCTTTGTTTTTATATTTCGCGAGATGACGGTCGACGCAGTTGTAGCAGGCGTTTAGTTTGCCGCCGACAAACCATTTCCAGAAGGGCGGATCGATTGGTGTCCAGCGTGGTGTGCCAGTAGGTATCCCAATCGAGCAGATCGGCATACTCGCGGAAACATTCCGGGAAATGTTTTTCGCTGAAGCGTTCGACCATCGCAGGGTCGTTCAGATTGGCCTGGCCGATGAATTTAGCGGAGGGCTGGAAGTATTCCTCCTCTTTCCAGTGGACGGCGATTTGCGCGGCGTTGTCGACGGGTGGCTTGGCGTCAGGATGCGCAATCTTTTTCGGTTCGGTGATCTTTGCTTTGGTCTTAGCTTTTTGTTTCTGACGCGCTTTGGCCACGGCATGGCTCCCGGTGAGTGATCGACTGCGGTGCGTTTTTCTGTGTGGTTAGACTTGCGCAGGGAACTACCCGTTCACCGCGCATGACGATGATGCTACTGAAAAATAGGATGCGTCAATGCGCGGTCTTGCCAAGCTGGGGCGCAGCACGCTGCGCCCCTACAAAGGCGGCTCGAATGCTGCGAAATCGGTGTTGCTTGGCAGACTATTTGGTTTCGACTTCGTCCCAGATCTTCACGCCATGCGTCTCGCGCAGAAAGAGACTTCCGAACACAAGCGTTACCGCCGCAACCGCTATGGGATAGTACAGCCCGGCGTAGATATTTCCATTACGCGCGCACAACGACAGTCCGATCAGCGGTAATAATCCGCCGAAGACGCCGTTACCGATGTGATAGGGAAGCGAGAGCGAGGTATATCTGATCTTGGCGGGAAACGCCTCCACTAGATATGCAGCGATCGGGCCATAAATCATGCAAACAAAGATAACCTGGATAAATACCAGGCCCACGAGAAGCGGCACATTGGCGTTAACAGCAGCGGGAGCCGGAATTAATGCTCCAGTCGCATCAGTTGTGGATGCAATCAAGCTGATCTGACCGGTGACTTTATTTTTCGTGGATTTTACGCTGACCACGTTGTTGCCGGCAGCGCGCTGCATCGCATGATAAATCGGGAAATAGGAAACAACGGCCAGCAGGCAAGCGGCCATCATCAACCATTTCCTGCCTATTCTATCCGACAGCCAGCCGAAGAATACGAAGAATGGCATGGCGCACACCAGTGCAACTGCAACAATGATATTTCCAGTCTTCAGCGGAACTTTGAGAATGGTTTGAATATAAAACAGCGCGTAATATTGGCCGGTGTACCAAATCACTCCTTGGCCAGCTGTGGCGCCCAGTAGCGAAATCAGCACCCGCTTAAGGTTCGGCCATTTTGTGAAGGCTTCCTTCAGCGGTCGCGCTGAAGTCATGCCGGCAGACTTCAGCTCGGTAAAGATCGGCGATTCCTTCATCTTAATACGCACATACAAAGACACGCTGACCAGCAGGAGCGAGGCGAGGAAGGGAATGCGCCAGCCCCAAGCTGAAAACTGTTCAGGCTTCATGGACTGTTGCGTGAGAAGAATGGCTAGTAGGGAAAGAAAAAGACCGAACGTCGCAGTGATTTGAATGAAACTGGTGTAGAAGCCACGCTTGCTGTCCGGAACGTGTTCGGCGACGTAAACGGCCGCACCGCCATACTCTCCGCCAAGTGCCAAGCCCTGCAGGACTCGAATCAAAATCAGCGTAATCGGCGCGAACCATTTGGCCGTTGCGAAAGTGGGGAGCAACCCGATCGCCGCTGTGGAAAAGCCCATGATGATTAACGTGACCATGAAGGCGTACTTGCGGCCGATGCGGTCACCGATTTGCCCGAAGAAGAGCGCGCCGAAAGGGCGGACCAGAAAGCCAACCGCGAAGGTAGCCAGGTAAGCGATGTAGGCGAAGGTGTCGTTGCCGGGCGGATAGAACTTCAGCGAGAGGACGGCGGCCAGACTGCCGAAGATGTAGAAGTCGTACCACTCGATCATGGTGCCGACCGAAGAGGCGAAGATTACTTTGGGGATGCTGAACTCGGTCGAGGTGCCCGCTGCCATTGCGCTGGTCCTGCTGGCCATGCTTCCTCCTGTGAACCGTTAGAACTGGGCGGGTTGCGATACGCCACAGAGCTGTGCCATCCCAACCGTGCTTGGGGACGCCGGACAATACTACGGAATGATGAATGGAGCGTTAAAGCGCTCCGTTAATATATGTAGAGCGAGGCAAAGTCAATAGTTGGCTGCGAGGCGCGGAAGTGTGCACGATTCGCCCGGGTCCGGAGAGTGGCCGGTTATGGGGATTTGCTCGCACTGGGGAAGCGCTGACGACAGTGAACTGTTGTGCTGATACGTTGTGCTGATACCGACCACCCCCCTAGCGATTTTTGTAAGTGTTCATTCTGCGGGAGTTGAAGTCCTTTGTTTTGATACGGTTTTGCAAGTGTTCATTCTGCGGGGTTTATCGGGTCGCTTGGTTTAGCAGTTGATTATCGAATTTTACCTCGGACGCGGCTATCCCCAGGAGTGGAGCAGCATTTTATTCTTTTGGGGATTGAAGTTCTGGAGACGTAGTTCTGAACGAGTGCAGAGTAACATCTCGGTATTAGAATGTCAAGAACTCTTTTGTTCATTATTTTGAGTTCCGATTTGGGAATTTGTGTAGTTTTCACAGGGAGCACGGGAAGGGCTGGGGGCTGGCCGGTGGGCTAATGACCCGTTCCGGGATTGTCTGTTTGGTAGCCGAGCATGTGAGGCCCTTTCAGGCTAGGCCGGCTAGTACGGTTAATTAGGCCGGACTAGACATGCTGCGGAAAAAGTCCTTTTGCGGATGAGTGCATCAGAAGCAATTCCTCAGCGGCTAAAGCCGATTGATTGCCGCGCCCGGAATGTCGGAGCTAAAGCTCCGACCCCCAAAAGACCGGCGAATTCTCCGCCCGGCTTGCTTCGTGTCCGGTCAGTAAGTAGGCCGGGCTGAAAGCCCGGTACCTATACGAGCAAAGACAAACCGTGGTGGACGTTAGAGCCTGGGTCCAAGGCATTAAACGGCGCGCAGCATGCTGCGCCACTACAAAGGCGAGAGGTGAAGTCAAAAGCAGAAAAAAACAAGGCCGGACTAAAAGTCAGGCACCTATATACGGCAACGGAAACGGTCGCGGCAATGGCCTCGGCCACGGAGCGGTTGGGTGGAGTGGAGAGAACTGGGGAAGCGTGATATTAATTGGGGCTTGGAACTTCACGGATTGAACGTTCAGCAGGCGATATTTTTGTTTTTTGCGGCGGCGGTCGGCGGGGGGATTAATGCCGTGGCTGGGGGCGGGAGCTTTGTGGCGTTTCCGGCGCTGCTGTTTACCGGGGTGCCTCCGGTGCCGGCTAACGCTACCAATACATTGGCTTTGTGGATCGGGACGACCGCGAGCGGTGGGGCTTATCGCAAGAAATTGAAGATTTCGCGACGGGTGATGGTGCCGCTGATAGTTACCAGCGTGGTGGGGGGGATTGCCGGAGCGATTTTGCTGATCAAGACTCCGGCGCAGACGTTTTTGCATGTTTTGCCGTGGCTGATGCTGGCGGCTACTTTGCTTTTTGCGTTCGGGAAGCATTTGACCGGGAAGATTTCGGCGGGAATAGGGGTGGATGCCAGCAATAAAGCGGTGGTGGGGGCGTCGATTTTCGAGCTGATCGTATCCGTCTACGGGGGTTACTTTGGCGGCGGGATTGGGATTATGAATCTGGCGATGTTCGCGGCCATGGGCATGACCGATATTCATGAGATGAACGCGCTGAAAGTGTTGCTCGGCGCGGTGATTAATGGCGTGGCGGCGGTGATGTTTATCGCGCTGGGTGCGATTCTGTGGCCGCAGGCGATTGTGATGACCGTGGGCGCGGTCGTAGGCGGGTATGCCAGCGCGCACTATGCGCAGAAGTTGCCGCAATCCTGGATACGAGGGCTGGTGATTGCGGTGGGAACGTCGATGACAATTTATTTTTTCGTGCGGAGTTGGCGCTGATTTCGGAACCGCCTGCGCCCGCCGCACGGGGCATCGGGTCGCGCCGGTCCAATGTCGTGGGCAACCGCTGGGTCCACGCGGCATCGCAAACTGGGGGGACCGAACGCTAAGGAGCGTCGTGTCGCCGGTGGGGTAGGTGCCGCAGATGTACTGCCGGGCTTTCTTCGCGCTGCTTTCGCTAGCCGCACTCGCCGGCTCGCCGTTGCGGTCGGTCGCTGCCCCATCTCCGCAAAATTCTGACCCTCCCACTTACACTTTGCACGGAACCGTGGTGAACTCCGTCACCGGCGAGGGTGTGGCCGGAGCTTTGGTACGCATATTCCTGAACGGGCAGCGCGCAGTGCGCGCTGATGCTGCGGGCACGTTCGAGATTTCTGCTGTGCGCGCGGGAAATGCAGCGATACACGTGAGCAAACCCGGCTATTTCGGTACCGACAATGTTCCTCGCGAGGTGCCCCCGCTGACCGTTCTCATCGGCCCCGACACCGGACCGCAAGTCTTGAAGCTGGTGCCAGAAGGGATCATCTACGGACGCATCAGCGGTGACGATGGCGAGCCGGTCAACGGAATTCAAATCCAAATTCTGCAGCTGCGGGTGGTGAATGGCCGCAAGCGCCGTGTTGCCGCCGGCGGCATGGTGACCGACGACGAGGGCCGCTTTCGCGCGTCCGAACTGCATCCCGGAAGATATTTTTTGATGGCTGGACCGGAAAACCTTAGTGAATTAGCGAACGGCGCTGATTCCTCAACAGCCACAGAATACGGCGCGATGTTTTATCCCGGCGTATCGGACTTTTCCGAAGCGATCGCCATAGAGATCGCCCCGGGACAGCGCGCGGAAACCGATTTCAAGCTAGTGCGGCAGGCGCTGTACCGAGTGTCCGGCGTGGTGAGCGGTGGCCCGCCGGGTTGCGAGGTGCAACTAGCAGTCCTTAACGATATCGGGCAGGGCATCGGACGCTATTTCGTAGATCGGAATACCGGTGCGTTCAACGCCGGCAAAGTGCCCAGCGGGGCCAGCCAGTTCACCGCAATTTGCCAAGATAAAAATGACCGCACCTATTCCGGAGCAACCGCAGTAAAGCTGGCATCCGATGTGGCCAATCTGCGGGTCAACTTACTTTCCTCGGTGGATATTCCGATAAGGATACGGAAGGAAGGTACACGCGGCGAACTGGAGGGTGGAACCGCGCAGCAGCTCAGTCGGCTCAATCCGTCCTTCTTCGCAACAGATAATGGGTCGGTGACGGTGAGCTTATTGCCGCTGCAGGATACCGTTTCAGTGCAGATGGAATACTACTCAGAAGCTGCGAGCAAAGAGGACGATGGGTTGCGAGTGGTCAAGAGCGTTCCCCCGGGCACTTACGATGTGCAAGCCTTCGCGCACGGCCGCTATTATGTGGAGTCTGCTCGCGCCGGCACAGTGGATTTGCTGAAGGAAAGTTTGAGTGTCAGCGGCGGCGCCGAGCCTCCGGTGGAAATCGTGCTGCGAGAGGATGGCGCTACTCTCGCCGTCTCCCCGCAACAGAACGGTACGCTGGCGCCTGCGGCGGTCGTGATCTGGTCCGAAGACGCACCCAAGTTAGTTAGAGCGAGGAACACGATCCAGAGCGTTCCCGTACACCTCAACAATCTGATGCCCGGAACCTACCGGGTGCTGGCGCTGCCGGCGGGAAGCGACCCGGAGTATCGCAGCCCGGAATTTCTGCGGAAATATGCGACGCAGTGGCAGGAAATCACCTTGGCCACAAACCAGAACGCGACGCTGACGATCGAATTAGCGAAGGACCCCGAGTAATGCGAACGAGCTGGCGAGCCGGGAATAGGGGAAGAGCCACACTGGCGCTGGCCCTGACGCTGCTTTCCGGCGCGGGACGGGCAGCGCAAAACCCCGAACAACTCCCAGCACGACTCCCAGAACAGAGTTCAGAAAAACGCTATGGCATCAGCGGAACGATTGTGGATGGCCGCGACGGCCGCCCTCTAGCCGACGCGAAAGTGACTGTAACGCCTGTGGACCAGCAGGAGGGCGCGCGTTCCGTGATCACCGGAAGCAGCGGTCAGTTCCTTTTCGAAAATCTGGACGCGTTGCGGTACCGGCTCTCCGCCACGCGGCGAGGTTACGCATCCCGATTTTACAAACAACATGAAGGGTATTCGAGCGCGATTGTGACCGGCCCGGGAAAAACCTCCCATGGAATTCGCTTCGCGTTGCTGCCAGGCGGAGTGATTTCTGGTACAGCGCTGGACGAAGCCAACGAAGCGATACGGAATGGGGTGGTGACCTTATTCTGCAAGAAAGTTTCTGACGGCAAGTATCAGATCGAATTGCAAGATCAGACGAACACCAATGACGAAGGGCGCTATCGCTTCACTGGACTTGATCCGGGCGACTATCTGGTTCGTTTGCGTGCGCGGCCCTGGTACGCGGACGGAATCGTAGCGCGCGACGCCGGCGGAAGTCGCGATTCTCGCGACGTCTCGCTCGACGTGATTTATCCCGAAACATATTTTCCGGATAGCACTTCGGAAACTGCGGCTTCGCCAATTCATGTCGGCTGGGGCGAGCAGGCCAGCGCGGACTTCAGCATGCATCCCATTCCATCGTTACATTTGCTGTTGCGCCATGACAGCAGGAGTGAATTCACCATTGAAACGGATCGCGAGGGATTCGCGATGAATCCAGGCCACCGGGGTAAAGGTGGAACAATTGAGGTGACGGAGATCGGCGGATTGAGGCCCGGACCGCTGCGGTTGTCAGTACCGTCCTCATCCGGGGAACAGCCCGCAACTACCCAGATGCTGGAGCTCACTGCGAATGCGGAGATTGATCCTGCGACATGGCAGGATTACGTAAAGATTTCCGGTGTGGTGAAAACTTCTGGAGGAGCCGTTTGGCGCGAACCATCGCGAATCTGGCTGGAACACCCGCGAGTAAGCGACTGGAGATTCGACGCCCGCAGCGACGCCAGCGGCCAGTTTCATTTTGCCGAGCCGGGAGTGCAGCCGGGAAGCTACAGAGTCTGGGTTGAAGAGCCCGAGGGCGCAGTCGTCGTCGGAGTGACGGCAAGCGAGGGGACGGTGGCGGGGCAAACGGTCACGATCGGATCGGGTAAAGAAGTGAAACTCATCGTGACGATCGCGATCGGGGCCGCGAGAGTTCGCGGCGTGGTGATGAAAGATGGCGCCGCAGTCGAAGGCGAAATGATACTGCTGGTACCGCAAGATTTTGGCGGTAATGCCGGGCTTTATCAGCGCAACGAAAGCAATTCGGATGGAACCTTTGAGTTTTCGCGGGTGGTGCCAGGAAATTATGTGGCTGTGGGGATTGCGGATGGCTGGGAGCTGGAGTGGTCAAAGCCAGAGGTGCTGGCAAAGTATTTGGCGGGCGGGACCAAGGTGGTTGTGGGAAAGGCTGGAGTGAACAATTTGCGGGTTGAGGTGCAGTGATTATATCTCGTGAGTTTAAGACCGGCGGCGGTGAGCGCCGGCATTCGCGAAGCCGGATATACTGCGGAGATGGTTTCTGATCAGCAGGTGATGGAGGCGCTGCGGCGATATTGGGGGTATGAGGCGTTTCGACCGCGGCAAGAAAAGATTGTGCGGAGTTTGCTGGCGGGGCATGACACTTGTGTGATCATGCCGACTGGCGGAGGCAAGTCGTTGTGTTACCAGTTGCCGGCGGCTTTGCTTTCTGAGCGGACGGCTATTGTTATTTCTCCTTTGATTGCGCTGATGCAGGATCAGGTGGCGCAACTTTCCTTGATGGGCATTCCTTCGGCGTTTCTGAATAGTACAATTTCGCAGAACGAGCAGGCGGCGATTATCAAGGGCGCCAAGGCTGGGGAGTACCGGCTGCTGTATTTGTCACCCGAGCGGTTGGCGCGCGCGGATACCGTGGATTGGTTGCGGTCGATACCCATTTCATTTTTTGCAATTGACGAGGCGCATTGTATTTCGGAATGGGGGCATGAGTTTCGTCCGGAATACCGGCAGATGAACGCTTTGCGGAAGCATTTTGCTACAACGCCGATTGCAGCGTTTACGGCCAGCGCTACGAAGCGGGTGCGACACGACATTATTGCGCAGCTGCAATTGCGGGAGCCGGAAAGATTTATTGCCAGTTTTCACCGGCCGAATTTGCAGTACATCGTGAAGGAGTGCGAAGGCCCGGAGCAGGAAACGTTGCTGCTGAAGGCGCTGGCGAAATACGAAGGCTGTAGCGTGATTGTGTATGCGTCCACGATCAAGGGAGTGGAAGAGACCGTGGCGATGTTGAAGCGCTTGGGGATTAAGGCGCTGCCGTATCACGGCAAGATGGACGCGGATTCGCGACGGGTGAATCAGGAAAAGTGGACGTCCGATGAAGTCCTGGTGATGGTGGGAACGAATGCGTTTGGACTAGGCATTAACAAGGCGGCGGTGCGTTGCGTTGTGCATTTGGCTTTGCCGAAGTCGATCGAGCAGTATTACCAGGAAGCGGGGCGGGCGGGGCGCGACGGGCTCACTTCGGAGTGTCTTTTGCTTTGGCGGCGCAAGGACGCGGGCACGCTGGCATATTTCGCGGGGCAGATTCAGGATGCGGCGGAGAAGAATCGTGCGTGGGACCGGTATCACGAGATTATGGGATTTGCGGAAAATGAGGAGTGCCGGCACAAGCTAATCTGCAAGCATTTTGGAGAAACGAAGAACTGGGAGTCTTGCGAGGCGTGTGATGTCTGCATGGGCATGCCCTCGTGGTTTAACGAGAGAATAAGAGTGAGTGCAGAAGAAGCGCGGCGGGCCAGCGAAGCCTGGCAGGCGAAATTGGCACGCGACAGTAAGCGGCTGCACAGAGAACTGAAAGTTCCGACCGGAAACATACCCAAGGACTTACGGGAATATTTGCGGGAGTGGCGGCGGGAGATGGCCGGGAAACAGGGCATACCGGCGTTTATCGTGATGCACGACACGACGCTGGATGCGATTTGCCTGCAACAACCGGAGAGCATGAAGGAAATGACCCGGATTCCGGGAATTGGCGAAAAAAAGCTGGAATTGTATGGTCGGGAGATTTTGGATGCGCTGCGCAGATACCACGGCGGGGCCCGGCCGAAGAGCGGGTCGGCGGCTTGATGGAACGGGTATAAACGTAGTAGTGTCCCCCCATAGCCAGAGCCCCGGCTGGAACAGAAGAGAGGTTGGGACGTCATGTCAGGCGAAAATGAAGAGAAACACGTGAACGGTGAAGTACGCGAAGGGCAAAATGTCGACAAGATCCGCGATATTTTGTTTGGTTCGCAGATGCGGGATTACGAGAAGCGCTTTGTGCGGCTGGAAGAGCGGCTGGCCAAGGCTTCGGACGCTTTGCGCGATGATATGAAGAAGCGGATCGATTCGCTGGAGACGTTTGTCCAGGCGGAAGTGGAAGCGCTGGGCGCGAGGATTAAGACGGAGAAGTCCGAGCGGGTGGAGGCGTTGAAGGATTTGACGCGGGAGACCCGGGACACCGGGAAGTCTTTGGAGCATAAGCTTTCGGCGCTGGAGGAACAGTTGGCCGGCGCGCAGGGAGATTTGCGGGCGCGGATATTGGAGCAATCCAAGACGCTGGGCGCGGAGATTCGCAAGTCGCAATCGGATCTGGAGTCGGCCTTGGAGCGCGAAGCGACGATTTTGCGGCATGAGAAGACGGACCGCGAAACGCTGGGCGATTTGTTCAGCGAGCTGGGCTTGCGTTTGCGCGGCGAGCTGCAGCTTCCGGAGAAATAGCATGGTGCGCCGGGCGCGCCAATAGCATGTCCCCCAGGGTAGTTGCCACGGCAGTTTCCTACTTTCATGGCTGAAGACCCCATCGTACGTTTGCCGCTGGACGATTCTGCGGATGCGGAAGAACGAACATCCGCGCACGGAGGCTCGTTCGAACAGTTGCGGCACCTGATCCTGGCGCCGGAGCAGGAGGATTTGGCGCGTCTGCGGGAACGGGTGGAAGATTCAGCGGCGCGCACGCGGGATTTAAGCGCGGTGCTGCCGGAAGCGATTCAGATGCGGCGGGCGGCGGGCGGCGAAGAGGCGTTGGGCGCGGCGCTGGGGCCGACGTTAGAGTCGGCGCTGCGGGAATCGGTGAAGAAAGATCCGCATTCGCTGGCGGATGCGCTGTTCCCGGTGATGGGGCCGGCGATTCGGCGTTCGATTCAACAGACGCTGCGGTCGCTCTTTGAATCGTTCAATGAAGCGATGGAGCACAGCCTCTCGGTGCGCGGATTGAAGTGGCGATTTGAAGCGCTGCGGACGGGACGTACATTTTCCGAAATAATTCTGATGCACAGCCTGGTGTTTCGCGTGGAGCAGGTTTTCCTGATTCACAAGAAGACTGGGCTGCCGCTGGCGCATGCGGTGGCTCCGGCGGTGGCGATGCAGGATGCGAGTTTGGTTTCGGGAATGCTTTCGGCGATTCAGGATTTTGTAAGGGATTCGTTTCAGAGCGCCAAGGGCGAAATTCTGGAAAAGATAAATGTGGGTCAGCTGGAAGTTTGGGTGGAAGACGGGCCTTACGCGATTTTGGCGTCGGTGATTCGCGGGATTCCGCCGCCGGATTATCGTTTGCGTATGGCGGAGACGCTGGAGAAGATTCACCGGAATTTTGCGGGACAGATGGAGAAGTTTGCCGGGGATACTGCGCCGTTCGCCGCTACCGCTGACGATTTGTCGCGATGCTTGGAGTTTAAGTATAAGGAAAAGCAGGAAGCCGGCGGCTCTTCGAACCGGTATGCGTTGATCGTGGCGGGCTTGGTGGCCGTTTTGCTGGCGAGTTGGTTGGGCTACCGGCTTTGGGAGAATCACCGGTGGGGGCAATTTGTAGAGACGCTGCGGGCGCAGCCGGGGTTGGTGGTTACCGGATTTGATCGCGAGCACGGGAGATATGTGGTTCGCGGATTGCGCGATCCGTTGGCGGCCGATCCTCGAGTTTTACTGCGGGAATCGGATTTAGACGCAGGGCAAGGGGAGTTGCACTGGGCTGGATATTACGCCATGGACGACGCGATATTAGTAAAACGTGCGGAAGCGATTTTGGCGCCGCCGGCGGGAGTAAAACTCTCGGTGGTGGATGGGGTGTTACGCGCTGAAGGCACGGCTTCGACTGCGTGGGTTGCGGCGCTGCGTGAACGCGCGCTGCTGGTGCCTGGAGTGCGCAGTGTGGATTTGTCGCAACTGATGGATGCGGATCAGGCGGAGTTGGCGCGGTTGCAGGGATTGGTACAGGCTGCGGTGATTCGGTTTCCGTTGAGCAGTTCCACGCCGCTGCCGGGCGAGATGGAAGCCTTGAACGCTCTGGTGCCGCAAATAAAATTGCTGTTTGATAAAGCCCAGTTGCTGCACAAGAATCTGGCGCTGAATATCGTGGGACACAGCGATAGTTCCGGGGAAGAGTCGACCAACAAGCCACTGAGCCAGAGCCGTGCGGACCGCGTGCTGGGACAGTTGACCCGCGATGGAGTCAACCGCAAGCTGCTGCAAAGCCGTGGAGTGGCGTCCAGCGAGCCTTTGCGGCCGGAAGAGAATGAGGAAGCGCGGCAATATAACCGTAGCGTGACTTTTAGTGTTACCGTTGCTAGCTCGCCCACTGCTGGATCTCCTGTTCATTCTGCAAGCCCTGCAGCGCCGGTTAATCCGTAGTCCACCTGCCATGCTACTCAAGAAAGTTTGCATGCTCGGATCGTTTGCGGTGGGGAAAACCAGCCTGGTGCGGCGGTATGTCGAGGGGATTTACGCCGATACTTATCAAACTACCGTGGGAGTGAAAGTCGTCAATAAAGTTGTGCGGGTGGGAGACAATGAGGTCACGCTGGTGCTGTGGGACCTGTACGGCGAGGATGATTTTCAGAAGATGCGCTGGTCTTATTTAGGCGGTTCGTCGGGATATTTGCTGGTAGCGGACGGGACGCGGGCGGCCACCATGCAGAAGGCTGAGGCGCTGGAAGCGCGCGCGCGGCAGGAAATCGGGACGGTTCCCTTTGTATTGCTGATCAACAAGAGCGACCGCCAAGCGGAGTGGGAATTGGAAAGCAGCGTTGAAGATGCGCTTTTCGCGCGAGGATGGGAAATCCTGCACACCAGCGCTAAAACCGGCGAAGGCGTCGAGGAAGCGTTTGCGAAATTGACCAGCAAGATGTTGGCCTGACTATGGCTCCGTTCCTGCAAGGCTTTCTTCTACAACAAGGCTACGTACTTTGCGAATACCACGGCAGCGGAGAATTTTCGCTGCTCTCGGCGGCACCAGATTGGTTCGGGTGGATTTGGGGAACCGCGGACAGCCAGAAAAATACTTTGCGCTTGGGCGACAAATCGCCATTTCTGGAAGGATTTTTGGCGGACGCTACGGCGTTCTGGGATTCGCGGAAGGCTGGAACGATAGAATCTGGGCCGTGGATCGAAACCCTGCGTGACGAGATTGGAACTCCACACGAAATTGCGCTGGAAGCGCTGGCTTCGACGATCGGGAGCAAGCGGGTAATCTCCATACAAAACCAGGCCGAAGGTTTTGCGGAACAAACGCGCGTTTTGCAAACGGCACGGGACGGATTGCTGGTTCACGAACGGCTGCTGAAGGAAATTCAGAAAAAAGAGATTTTGCTGCATTGCATTATTCACGACTTGTCGCAACCACTCACAGCCATCCGCGGATGTTTCGAAATTCTGGGGACTGAAGAATCAACGGCGCGCGCCAGGCAAGTAGTGGAAATCGGGAAGCAACAGTCAGAGCAGCAAGAAGAGATGATTCGCGAAGTGCTGCAGGCGTTTTCCGCTGATCTGCAGGGGAGCATCAATGCTGAAGGAAAATCGCAGACGCTCCCCAACCTGCTGACCTGCGCGGCGGAGACGGTTGCGGCCTTTGCGCCGATGTTCGAGTCGAAGGGAATCAACTTGCGAGTCGATCCCCGGCTGCAGGGGCACGCCGGCTGGACGGTGATGGCGGAGTACTCGCGATTGAAGCGGGTTCTTTCTAATCTGGTTGAGAACTCGCTGCGCTACGCCCCCGCAGGAACGGTGGTCACCGTAGGCATAGAGGAAGACGCGCCGTATTTGAAAGCGTATGTGGAAGATCAGGGTCCGGGACTGCCAAGCGATTTTCAGGCGTCCGAAGCGTTCAAGCTTTTCGCCAAAGGGAAAGATGGAGGCGGCAAAGCGGGTCTGGGATTATATTTTTGCCGCGCGACGGTGGAACGGTGGGGCGGAACGATTGGTTGCGAGACGGTGGCTCCCCACGGGGCGCGATTCTGGTTTCGGCTCTTGGCGTCGAAGGACTCCGCAACGACAGCGTCGCCTTCGCCCGTCGCGCCGGTGGAATCGGCAACCCGCGTCGGCGAGGGAACCAAGCAAGTTTCCAAATCGTCCCTACGTATTTTGCTCGCGGAAGACGATCCAGCGATCCGCGAACTCACCGAACTGCTGCTGACCCGACAGGGCCATCACGTGGTGGCGGTAGCTACCGGCGCGGATGCGCTGCGGCGGTTAGATGGCGGCGAATTTGACGTGGTGCTGCTGGACGACCAGATGCCGCGGTTGAGCGGGGCGGAAACCGCAAAACGCATTCGCGCGGGAGAGAAGTCCGGAGGGAGGCATCAATTTATATTGTCGTTGAGCGGAAACAATTCAGACGCCGACAAATTGCGGTTGATGGATGCGGGAGTAGATGCCTGCTTGAGCAAACCATTCCATGCCGATGAGCTGAATCGGGCGTTGGCACAGTTCGCGTTTCCCGTGGCCCAGTCGCCCACAGCAACCATCCACGAGACCGGGGAGGGCGCCATCGATCCGGTGTTACTGCAACGCGTGGGCGGAGATGCCAAACTTCTGCTGCGGGTTATCACTACGTTTTTAGAGGACTATCCAAAAAAGATGGAGCGACTGCGCGCAGCTCTAAAGCGCAAGGATGCGGCGGCATTGGCCGACGCGGCGCATGCGCTGAAAGGTTCAGTGAGCATATTCGATACCGCGAACGCCGGGAGATATGCGCAAGAATTACAAGATATCGGTCGTGGCATGGTTGGTGACTCTGGTCCCGCCACAGGCCACCAGCTAAACCACAAAGTTGGCAAGAAAGGGCAACTTTCCGGAGCGGCAAAAAGTTTTGCGCTTCTGGAAGAAGAGATTGCCAAGCTAGAGAAGAAACTGAGAGGATACACAGCGGACATAAGTACGGCGAAAGCACCATCCGGCCAGGGCAAGGGGCGCGTACGGCAGGGAGCGAAAGCGCGCAAACCAATGAGTCTGCCTCGTCGTACCGGTTTTCGTTATCGGTCTAGCTTTCGGAGCTTCCCATGCCCAATATCCTGATCTGTGATGACGACGCCACTACTCGCGAAATGCTTACCGGGGTTTTGGAGGCCAAGGGATATACGGTTACCACGGTTAACGATGGAATGGCGGCGCTCAAAGCGCTGAAGAAAACTAAATTCGACCTGTTTCTTCTGGATGTGTGGATGCCGAAGATGAACGGGCTGGAACTTCTGAATCGCCTGCAAAAAGTTTCGCAGCTGCCAAAAATAGTGGTGATGACCTCCGACCAGACGCCGGAAACGCTGCTGGGCGCCTTGCGCGGGCGGGTGTACCAATTTGTTTCCAAGCCGATCGAGGCGCACCTGCTGCAGGAGTTGGTGCGCGATGCGCTGGCGGCAGTTCCGGACTGTCCGGCGATCGAAGTGCTTTCGGCCCAGCCGCATTGGGTGGAGCTGCTGGTGCCGTGCGACCGTTCGATTGTGGCGCGGGTGCAGAGTTTCCTGGTGGGACTGGAGTCGGACTTACCTGCGGAATTGCGGGAGAGTGTGGGATTTGCGTTTCGCGAATTGCTGAACAATGCCGTGGAATGGGGCGGTCGGCTGGACCCTAATTTAAAGGTGAGGATTTCGTTCATCCGCACCAAGCGGATGTTGATGTATCGGATTGATGATCCAGGGCCCGGCTTTCGCATGGAAGAGCTGGCGCATGCGGCGGTGAATAATCCCGAGGATGATCCGTTGGCCCATACCAAGGCGCGGGAGGCCAAGGGACTGCGTCCCGGCGGCTTGGGAATTATGATGACGCAGCAGATGATCGACGAATTGGTCTACAACGAAGCGCGGAATGAAGTGGTGCTGGTGAAGTATTTGTAGGCAGTGGTGACGAGAACGCGTGTTTCCGAACATTGGCAACCCGCTCAACAGTAGAAAATCCCAGTCACTCCAACTGCGCTTCTGGAAGACTCCGATGACGAAGAAAGATCCCCGCTAGCCGATCTTCCCCCAAAACTCGCCGTAACTCGGTAAAGCCAAAGAAGGGAATGAGTATCACGAACATTAAGGATGTGAGAGCGAGGCTTACCCTCCACGACTCGGCAACCGCGGCGATACCAGCCTGCAGAGCCTTGCCGTGAAATAGCATGCCGACAGCGAGTTCTTCGACAATCTTGAAGCAACCCAGGAGAACGGCGAACACGAACGATTTCAGCAGGGTCGGATAAATCAGCGGCGCGTCACGGTATTGGTCGGCAACGTGAAACTCCTGGGCAATCACGATGACCTTTCCCAGCGCCATAGCGTTAAGAAGGGCCAATCCTTGCGGCGCGAACTCGATACTGTATTTGGCGAGGACCACGGATTTATAGATAGCAAACAAGGACAACACGATCGCAAGATAAGCGGCGATGATCAGGTACTCCTTAAAACTCCGTAAGGCTTTTTGCTTCAACGTTTGGTTGGATGTGCTCACGATTTTCTCTCCTGAACCAGCCTCCAGAATCGGATGTCATTATTAGGGCGCTTGCACCTCGTCTGGCGGAAATATACACCTAATTTACGCCCCGCTTGCGCCCCTGTCAGTATTGACAGTACTCACACGCTCCGCCGTGAATTAAAACGTCCCAACGAGGCCCTCGATCATCCAAGGCTGGCTAACCAGTTGGGCCCTGAACGAATCTCGGGAACTGCGGATTCCTCAAAGGTAGTTATCGACTCTGCGAGAGGCGCAGAGTAGAATCCACATCGCATTCGCACGGCGCGGGGCAGAACCATGAATCGCACCAAGATCGTGATTATCGGCGGCGGATTTGCAGCGGTTAAGTGCGCCAGAACGCTGCTGAAAAGTTTGTCGCGCGACGAACGGCAGATTGTGGTGTATAGCCGCGAAAATCACATGGTCTTTCATCCGCTCCTGGCGGATGTCGCGGGTGCATCGATTCACCCTGATTCAGCGGCCGCGACGATCCGGCAAATGTTGCCGGGAGCGGAATGCAGTACGGAGAATGTCGAAAATATAGATTTGGCCGGGCAGCAAATCGAAATTCAAAATGACCAGGGTCGGCTGGAGCGGACCAATTACGACCATCTGGTGATTGCCTGCGGCGCCGATAGCAACCTGGGCGTGATTCCCGGAATGAGCGATCACGCGTTTCCGTTTAAAACCATGCGGGACGCGGTGGCCTTACGTGTTCACATCATTGATCAACTTGAGAAAGCCGAAGCCTGCTCTGATGCGGAGCGCCGGAAGTTTCATCTTTCGTTCGTGATTATTGGAGGCGGTTTTAGCGGAATCGAGCTGGCCGGCGAGGTCAACGACTTAGTCCGCGACAGCACCCGCTTCTACCACAATTTTACCGAAGACGACATCAGCATGACGGTGGTCCATTCGGGAAACCAGATTCTTCCCGAAGTTAGCTCGAGCTTGCGTGATTTCGCGTTGCAAAAGATGCAGCGGGCGCAAATCAAGTTCCTGCTGAATACCAGGGCTGCGGCGGCGACTCCGGAAGGCGTTGGCCTGCAAGACGGCAGCATGTTGCGAGCAGCCACCGTGGTGTGCACGATCGGGACCGCGCCGACGCGCATCATCAAGAACCTGGATGTTAAAAAGGAGCGCGGCCGGCTGGTCACTGACGCGGACATGCGGGTATCCGGGCATCAGAATGTGTGGGCGGTTGGCGATTGCGGTTTCATCACCAATGCCTTCGATAATCAGCCCTCTCCGACTACCGGGCAATTTGCGGAGCGGCAGGGGAGACAAGCGGCGGATAATATCGTTCGGGTGCTGCGTGGACAGCCTACTAGGCCGTTCTATTTCAAGGCCCTCGGCCAGCTCTGTTCGATCGGCGGGCACCGCGCGGTAGCCGAGATGTTCGGGATGCGGGTTTCCGGTATTTTGGCGTGGTTTATGTGGCGCGGCGTCTATCTAATGAAATTGCCGAGCTGGTCGCGGCGCTTTCGAGTTGGCACCGATTGGGTTTGGGATCTGCTGTTTCCGCGGGATCTCGGCGCCTTTACCGCGAATTCGAGCCAGCATTTTTCGCGGGCGTTTTATCGGCCGGGCGACTTTATCTATCGCAAAGGGGATTACGCGAGCTCTTTCTTCGCGATCGAAGAGGGTGAAGTCGAAATTCTGCGCAATCAGGGTACTGGCCAGGACGAGAAAGCCTTCGCCGTGCTGGGTCCCGGAGATTTCATGGGCGAAGCCGCCTTGGCGCAAGACGAATCATATCTCGCCAGCGTTCGAGCCCGGACCGCGGTCCGCGTAGTGACCATGAACCGCGACGCTTTTTCACAACATGTTGGTACCATGGCGCCGTTGCGTGATATTGTCGCCAAATCCGTAAGGCAGCGCGCGGAAAATCTGTGGCTGCATTATCCAGAGGCCAAAGAGCTTTTGAGCCGCGAGCCGCTCACTACGTTCATGGAACCGATTCCCGCGGCAACGCTAAGACCGGAAAATACCCTCGGCGAAGCGGTCGCAATGTTGAACCAGAGCAGCGACGGCCTGTTATTTATTCTGGATGAGCAGCAGCAGCTGTGGGGAGTATCGAACGGATCGGATCTTGCGGTGGCTGCGCAAATCGCTGCGTATCAGCAGGGAAGTGATCAGCAGGACATCACGAAAATACAACTAGGAGAGTGCATGGCTAAGGGCGGTGTTACGGTGTGTGCCGACGAAACAAGCCTAGCCGTGGTCTCGGCGATGCTCGAAAACGGACTTAGTTGGATCCCGGTAGTCGCAAGCAAGTCTGATAGCCGGCTGAGGGGTTACGCAAGCGTGGATAAGATGACCTATTGGATTCTGAACCAACTACGGCAACAAATTTCGGCTCGGGCCCAGGCAACCGCTTAGTACGTGGGGAATCGAATGCTGCGAATTGACAGACGATCGCGTACTAGCAGACTCGGCGGCAAAATCGCGGCCTTCGGGGCGATGCTGACCGGTTCTCTGCTGCTGCCTTGTCTGTCCTTCGCTGATTCCACACTCCCGCACATGTTCAATCCGGCGTCGACGCCTGCGGACTCCATCTTCCGAATTTCGCGTTTCGTACTCACGATCACCGGAATCATCTTCGTCGTGGTGGTCTGCCTGCTGGTCTATGCGCTGGTCAAATTTCGCCGAAGGGCGAACGATGACGATAACGAGCCCCCCCAAGTGTACGGGAGCAATCAGGTGGAACTGGCTTGGACGGTGATGCCGGTACTAATCGTGCTGGTCTTGTTCCTGGCGACAGCGCGCGTAATTCATTCCATCCAGCAGGCCGTAAAACCGGCGGAAGCGATAGAAGTTGTCGCGATTGGACATCAGTTCTGGTGGGAATTTCGTTATCCCGCTTTGGGGATCGTCACGGCGAACGAGTTGCATGTTCCGGTCAGCGATCCGGCCCACCCGACGCCTACTTTTATAACGTTACTCTCGGCGGATACCGATCATAGCTTCTGGGTGCCGGAGCTGGCAGGGAAGACGGATTTGATTCCGAATCATCCGAACAGCACTTGGATCGATCCACATACAACCGGGATTTTTTTGGGACAATGCGCGCAATATTGCGGTACGCAACACGCCAAGATGCTCCTTCGCGTTGACGTAGAATCGCGTCAAACATTTGACCAGTGGGTAGCGGACCAGAAAAAGCCCGCGCAAGTGACCGATGCGGTGAATGCGGGTCGGCACGTGTTTGAGACGACGGCTTGCGTAAATTGCCATACGGTCACTGGAACTGTGGCCAACGGACGATTTGGTCCGGATCTGACGCATCTGATGAGTCGCGCGACGATTGCCTCTGGGGCGGCCACCAATACTACCGAAAATTTAAGGAGTTGGATCAAGGATCCCGAAGGGTTCAAGCCCGGTTCGTTAATGCCGGCAATGAAGCTGAGTGATAAGGATATAGACGCGTTGACGGCCTATCTGGAGACACTTCGATGAGCGTGGGGAAATAGTCTGATGGCCTCAGAATCAATTGCAATCGGCAGAGTTGATGCGCCAGCGCGGCGGTTGACGGAGACTCTGCACGAATGGGTCACCACCGTCGATCACAAGAAACTGGGCATCATGTACATCCTGTACGCCCTGGTGTTTTTGGTGATTGGCGGCATCGAAGCCACGATCATGCGGATACAGCTGATCGTGCCGCACAACAATTTCGTCTCGCCTCAGGTTTTTAACCAGATGTTTACCATGCATGGCACGACGATGATCTTCTTCGTCGCCATGCCCATCATGTTCGGTTTTGGAAACTATCTGGTGCCGCTGATGATTGGCGCCCGAGACATGGCATTCCCACGACTGAACGCCTTCAGTTTTTGGCTGGCAGCGTTCGGCGGAATGCTTCTGTACTTCAGCTTTATCGGGGGATTCGGGCTCTACGGGGCAGGCCAAGCTCCGGACGTTGGTTGGTTCGCCTATGCCCCGCTCACTTCGCGCGCATTCTCTATCGGGCACAGCACGGATTTCTGGACGCTGGGGCTGCTAGTCTCTGGCATTGGCAGTATCGGGACTGCGGCAAATTTTGTGGCTACTATTTTGTGCTTGCGCTGTCCGGGTATGACGCTGAACAAAATGCCGCTATTTGCGTGGATGAATCTCGTAATGGCGGCGTTAGTTCTCCTGGCTATATCGCCTTTGACCGCCGCCCAAATCATGCTCTCCCTGGATCGCTATCTCGGCGCGCACTTCTTTGATACCCAAGCTGGCGGCTCCGCGGTGATCTGGATGCATTTCTTCTGGATCTTCGGACACCCAGAAGTGTACGTTCTGGTGATTCCGGCGTTCGCTTTCGTTTCCGAAATCATCCCGGTTTTCTCTCGCAAGCCGATCTTTGGATATCCGGTAATGGTTGGAGCGACCGTAGCCATCGGATTCGTCAGCTTTCTGGTATGGGCGCATCACATGTTCACCGTCGGAATGAATTCCTACGCCAACAGCTTTTTTACGATCTCCACGATGCTGGTCGGCGTCCCTACTGGAATCAAAATTTTTAACTGGATTGGCACCATGTGGGGCGGAAAGATCCAGTTCGAGACCCCGATGCTGTTCTGCATCGCGTTTCTCTTTCAGTTCCTGATCGCCGGCTTAACTGGAATCATGCTGTCCGTGGCGCCTTTCGATTGGCAGCTTGGCAATTCTTACTTTGTCGTGGCTCATTTTCATTATGTGATCGTTGGCGGAATTCTGTTCGCGCTCTTTGGCGCCTTCTACTACTGGTTCCCGAAGATGAGCGGTCGGATGTACAACGACGCGTTAAGCAAATGGCATTTCTGGCTATTCTTAATCGGATTCCATCTTACCTTCGATTTCATGCATATCCCCGGCCTGATGGGAATGCCCCGCAGGATTTATACCTACGAACCCGGCCGCGGCTGGGACATCTGGAATCTGATCGTAACGATCGGCGTTTTCTTTCAAGCGGCAGGAGTCTTGATTTTTGTCGGCAATTTGCTGTGGTCCATCTTTAAAGGCAAAGTCGCTGGCCGCGATCCGTGGGACGCCTGGACGCTGGAATGGTCCACGGCCTCGCCGCCGCCAGAATACAATTTTGCCACGCTACCGCTGGTGAATAGCCGGCGGCCGCTGTGGGACATCAAGCACCCTGAAGATCCTGATTGAACGATGTGTAAGCGGGAGATTCTCAATTGAGCAGCGCAAGTTTGCCAACGCCATCGACGGAAGCGCAGTGGGTTCTGCCCTCACGCGGCCGCGTGGGCATGTTCAGTCTGATTGCCGCCGAATCTGCCATCTTCACGATTTTTGTGGTCGCCTACATTTTTTATTTAGGGAAGAGCATTTCGGGGCCGTTTCCGAAGGACGTGCTGGAACTTCCCATTTTCGCCAGCATCTGTCTCCTCTCCAGCAGTTTGACGATTCATATGGCGGTCAAGGCTTTGCGAGGCGGAGCCGTTCGCGCCTTCAGCCTGTGGTGGTTTGTAACCTTTGCCCTCGGTAGTATTTTTCTCGGCGAGACGGGGCGCGAGTGGTACCACCTGATTTACGACAAAGGCCTGACCATCAGCACCAATCTTTTTGGCACCACGTATTACTCACTGGTAGGCTTGCACGCCTTCCACGTCACGGTCGGCCTGATCATGATTTTTACTGCCCTGCTTTTGGCGCTCTTCGGAAAAATAAAACCAGAGCACAGCGAGCGAGCCGAAGTCTTTTCGTTGTACTGGCACTTCGTAGATACCGTTTGGATCGTGGTATTTATCGTAGTTTACGTTGTCGGGCGATAAGGAACGGAGCAGATGCCTTCGATTGATTCACAACACCAAGTGGAAAAGTCTGCGCTGGGAACTGTAAAGCTTCCGGCTCCGACCGCGTGGCCGATCGTGCTGGCCTTCGGCGTCACTTTGCTATCGGCTGGACTGGTCACCAGTTCGTCGGTAAGTATCCTGGGAGCAATTTTGGCGGTGGTCGGCTGCGTGGGATGGTTCCGCGATGTGCTGCCTCACGAAAAACACGTGACGGTGCCAGCAGAAGACGAAGCGGGCGTGGTCCCCAGTTCCCATCGCAAGGTTGAGCGGCTGCCCGAAGCTCCAGAGCTAGTTCGCGCGATGCTCCCCCTCGAGACGTATCCCATTTCCGCCGGCGTGAAAGGTGGGATTGCCGGCGCCGCGGCCATGGCGGTCTGCGCGTGTCTCTACGGCATTCTGAAACAGGGGAGCATCTGGTATCCCATTAATTTGCTCGCGGCGACGATCTACGGGCAATCCATGTTATTGACGCCCGGAACGCTCAACGGATTTCACCTGGGAAGCTTCCTGATGGCGTGCTTCCTGCATCTGCTTACCTCGGTGTTGGTCGGTCTCATGTATGGCGCGATGCTGCCCATGTTCCCGCGCCGGCCGATTCTGCTAGGGGGAGTGATTGCTCCCATCATGTGGTCAGGATTAATTCACAGTGTTTTGGGATTCATAAATCCGATGCTGGACCAACGAATCGATTGGGTCTGGTTCGTTATTTCGCAGTTCGCTTTTGGAATAACCGCGGGCTTGGTCGTAGCCCGGCAGACCAAAATTCGAACCCGACAGATATTGCCCTTCTCCATGCGCGCCGGTTTTGAGACCTCCCAAACCATGGGGGAAACACGCGGGAAGGATAGGCCGCGATGAGCGTTCGCCACCTCGCCCTGGGAATTGTAGGATTTGCCGCATTCGGGTTGTTGGGGTGCGCAGATTCCCCTGGCCGTCCGACACTGGCTTCGGAAAAAATCAATCCTGATGCGATCACGGATTACGCGACGCTGTATGGAGAAAATTGCGCGGGCTGTCACGGAACCGATGGAAAAGGCGGCGCGGCCCTGGCGCTCGGCGATCCAGTCTATCTGGCGATCGCGGACGACGCTTCCATGAAACACGCAGCGACGAACGGCATCCCGGGAACTCTGATGCCGGCATTTGCGAAGAGCAAAGGCGGAATGCTCACGGACAAGCAGATTGACATCATTGTCCAGGGACTTCGCAAGCAGTCGTCGAACCCGGATGCTGTGCGTGGCGCGAATCCTCCACCGTATGCCTCGACGACTCCAGGCAACGCTTCAACCGGAGCAAATGTTTTCGCGACTTATTGTTCGTCATGCCATGGTCCGGCCGGGCGAGGCGGGCAGAAAGCCGGTTCGATCGTAGACGGATCATTCCTCGCGCTCATGAGCGATCAAGAGCTGCGCACAATCGTAATCGTGGGGCGCCCGGAACTGGGAGCGCCAGACTGGCGTGGGAATGTGCCTGGGAAGCCGATGTCCGCGCAAGATGTGTCTGACGTAGTCGCGTGGCTCGTGTCCCAGCGTTCAAAGTATCCGGGGCAGCCGTACAGTACCGAAAAATCGACGGGAGAAACGCGATGACTTCGCCGGAGCGACCCACCAGGCGCGACTTGCTCATGAAGTTGGGAATTTTGTTTAACACCATCGTCGCTGCGATTTTGGCGGTCCCGATCGTCAAGTACGTGATGTCCCCCGTTTCCCGCGCGCGAAAGCCGGGTTACGATTCGTGGCTCTCTTTAGGGGAACTGGAACAATTTCCCGCGGGTGAAACTCGACTAGCCGTTTACCGAAATCCCGTAGTCGATTCCTGGGACGGCGACACCGCCAACATTCCTTGTTGGGTCCGCAACGTAGACGGCCAAAATTTTCAGGTCTTCGCGATCAATTGTGCGCATCTGGGATGCCCGGTTCGCTGGTTCCCGCAGTCGCGGCTGTTTATGTGCCCTTGCCACGGCGGCGCATACTATGAAGATGGCTCGCGCGCCTCGGGCCCTCCGGAACGCGGCCTGTTTCCGTACGACTATAAGATCGAGACCGGCAAGCTCTTCATCAAAGCTGGCCAAATACCCACGCTGAGCAACAGTGCTTCGAATTCCGGTTCAAGGAAGCCGCCATGCGCCTGATCGACGATATCGGCCGCTGGCTCGACGCGCGCCTGCAGATTGGCGATACGATTCGCGAAACCGCGGAGCATCCCGTTCCCCGTGAAACTGCCAGCTGGTTTTACGTTTTCGGCAGCGCCGCCGTTGTCGTTTTCATGCTGCAAATCGTTACGGGCATCATGCTCGCGCTTATTTACGTGCCTTCAGCGGGCGAAGCCTGGAACAGTCTACAAACCCTGAATCATTCCATCTCGCTGGGTTGGTTTATTCGCGGGCTGCACGGCTGGGGCTCGGATTTCATGGTCGCCATCGTGCTGATCCACATGGTGCAGGTCTTTCTTTTCGGCGCGTACAAGTACCCCCGAGAATTGACCTGGATGGTCGGCGTGCTGTTGTTGTTGATGACCTTGGGAATGGCCTTCACCGGCCAGGTTCTGCGTTTCGATCAGGACGCCTACTGGGGTCTGGGGATCGGAGTCTCCATCGCCGGTCGGGTACCGCTGATGGGCAAGGAGATCGTCAACCTCATGTTAGGCGGTCCCATCATTGCCGGGGCCACATTGACGCGATTCTTTGCCCTGCACGTTTTTGTGATCCCGGGATTATTGATTTTATTTGTCGCGGTACACCTTTTGATGGTGATCAAGCTGGGCATTAATGAGTGGCCGATGCCTGGGCGTTTGGTTCGCAAAGCGACCTACGTCAAGGAGTATCACGAGCTAACGAAAAAGGATGGCATTCCGTTCGTTCCGTCTGCCGTTTGGAAAGATCTTTTCTTCTCGGGATTCATACTGCTATGTGTCGCAGCCTGCGCTGTTCTCCTCGGACCTTTTGGACCGTCTGGGCAGCCCGATCCCACAATCATTCAGACGGCGCCGCGTCCGGATTTCTTTTTCTTGTGGTTATACGCGGTTCTCTCGCTCTTGCCGCCCGCGATGGAAACCCCCGCATTGCTCATCGGTCCAGTTGTCGGAATCGGCGCGCTGTTGCTCCTTCCGTTTATTTCTGGCGAAGGTGAAAAAAGCTGGAAGCGCCGGCCTATCGCAGTGCTCACAATTTTGCTTGTGGCGGTTTCTCTGGGAACGTTCACGCACCTTGCAGGCTACACGCCATGGAGCCCGGTGATGGATGCCTGGAGTTCCATGCCTATTCCCCAGCAATATTTGATCCATCGAACTGCGCTCGAACGGCAAGGCGCGCTGGTTTTTCAGGAAAAACAATGCCACAACTGCCATTCCCTGGCAGGGGACGGTGGCAAGCGCGGTCCTGCTCTCGATAGCGTGTCCTTGCTGTTGACCCGCGATCAGCTGATACGCCAAGTGATTCAAGGCGGCGGTAATATGCCCGCTTATGGTAAGAACTTGAGTCCAGCCGAGACCACCGCGCTGGTCGCTTTCCTCGAGACTCTGCGTCCTCCGGGTCGCGCTCCTGCCCAGGATGCCTCACGCGCACTGGAAGGTTCGCTCGCGCCGGAAGCGCCTGCTGCCAAGCCGTAGATTTGTTCGTACCTTGCGATGACACCCGACGCCCAAGCGATTCTGCGAGACTGGTCTCCACCGCTCGCGCTCAATGCAATTTTGTTTCTGACCGCCCTCGTCTACATACGAGGCTGGTTTCGTCTGCATCGCGCATTCCCGAATCTTTTTTCGTTGGCGCGGCTAGCCGCATTTCTTGGCGGAGTTTTTTCTTTGTTCCTCGCAATAGGTTCCCCCCTCGAAGCTTTTGACGACCTATCGCTATCGATGCACATGGTGCAGCACCTCTTGCTGATGCTGGTCGCCCCACCTCTCGTGCTGCTCGGCCAGCCCTTGGTGCCTCTACTTCGAGGGTTGCCGAGAGACATCGTCCGCCACGTGATCGGTCCCTTTTTTCGCTGGTCTCCGATCCAGGCGCTGGGCCGCTATATCACGCAACCGGCATTTTGCTGGCTGGTGGCCGGAGTTGCGCTAATTGCATGGCATATCCCCGCGGCTTTTGAATTAGCGCTCAAGTCGGATGCATGGCACGAAGTAGAACACATAAGCTTTTATGCGACCTCACTACTGTTCTGGTGGCCCGTGGTCGTGCCTTTTCCGAGTAAAGCTCAGTGGCCCCGCTGGTCCGTGCCTTTATATTTGTTTTTGGGGAGTTTGCCCGGCGGAGCCCTCGGTGCATTCCTGATCTTTAGCGACCGCGTAATTTATCCTTCGTACGCTTCAGCGCCGACGCTTTTCCATGTGACCGCGTTTGAAGATCAGGTAATCGCCGGAGCGCTCATGTGGATGTTCGGCTCCATCGCGTATCTGATTCCGGCGGTTCTGATCACCGTACAGATGCTCTCGCCTTTCGCGTCGAGCGAAGAAAACGCCATTCCTTTCGGCCCGCGTGCCATTGCTGGGCAGCGCTACGCCCATTCGAAAGCGGAGGCTGCGTAGGTAGAAAGAAACGGGAGTTTGAGGGATACTCTGGTGCCTCCACGACAAGGCGATTCCGCTTCCGTGGAAAACGTAAATGGTTGGCGTCGGTGGCTCCGTCGCCCCCAATTCTTCGCCAGAAGTCTAGTTCTTGATGAAGGTTAACAAGCAAAGGAGCATGAACATGGCCGCAGCCGCAAAGTCTGTCGCGAAAGTTAAACCCATCACCCCGCTAACCAAGCGCAAAGCATGGAAGGCTCTCGGAGCGCATTACAAGAAAATGGCGAAAGTACATCTGCGAAAGCTTTTCGCGGATGACCCCAAGCGCGGCCAGCGTCTGACCCTCGAAGCCGATGGCATTTTCCTCGACTATTCCAAGAATCGAATCAACGATCAGACCATCAAGCTGCTGCTGCAACTGGCCGAAGAATCCGGCTTGCGGAAGCGTATCGATGCGATGTTCAGCGGCGAGAAAATCAACATCACCGAAAAGCGCGCCGTGCTGCACGTCGCGTTACGCGCACCGAAGGGAGAGTCCATCGTTGTCGACGGCGAAAATGTCGTCCCCGCGGTGCACCAAGTGCTCGACCGGATGACCGCTTTTTGTAACCGCGTCCGCAGCGGTGAATGGAAAGGCCACACTGGTAAGCGCATTCGCAACATCATCAACATCGGAATTGGCGGCTCGGACCTCGGCCCGGTAATGGCCTATGAAGCGTTGAAACATTACAGCGACCGCTCGCTCACTTTCCGCTTCGTCTCCAACGTGGATGGCACGGATTTCGCCGAAGCCGTTCAGGATCTCGACGCCACCGAAACGCTTTGGATCGTCTCCTCAAAAACTTTCACCACGCTGGAGACCATGACCAACGCGCACTCCGCGCGTGATTGGACCCTCGCCAAACTCGGCGGTGATGAAAAAGCCGTCGCCAAACACTTCGTGGCCGTTTCCACCAGCACTGCCGAGGTCACCAAGTTCGGCATCGATACCAACAATATGTTCGGTTTCTGGGATTGGGTCGGCGGCCGTTACTCGATGGACTCGGCGATCGGCCTCTCAACCATGTTGGCCATCGGACCCGATAACTTCCGCGCGATGCTCGCCGGCTTTCACGAAATGGACGTTCATTTCCGCACCGCGCCATTCAGCAAAAATCTGCCGGTGCTGATGGGGCTGCTGGCCGTCTGGTACAACGACTTCTTCGGAGCCCAAACCAGCGGCGTCTTTCCCTACGAACAATACCTCAAGCGGTTCCCGGCCTATCTCCAGCAACTCACCATGGAAAGCAACGGCAAGCACGTCACCCTGGACGGCACGCACGTCAACTATCAAACTGGTCCGATCTATTGGGGCGAGCCGGGCACCAACGGCCAGCACTCCTTCTACCAGTTGATCCACCAGGGCACCAAACTGATCCCCTGCGATTTCATCGCCTTTGGTCAGGCGCTGAATCCGGTGGGCCGCCATCACGACATGCTGCTGGCCAACGTTCTCGCTCAAGCCGAAGCTCTGGCACTCGGCAAGACCGCCGAGGAAGTTAAAAAGGAAGGCACGCCCGATTGGCTCGTGCCACACCGCGTGTTCGAAGGCAATCGCCCCTCGAACACCATCCTAATGGACAAGCTAACTCCCGAAGCCTTGGGCAAACTTGTGGCCCTCTACGAACACAACGTCTTCACCCAAGGCGCGGTCTGGAACATCGATTCATTTGATCAGTGGGGCGTGGAACTCGGCAAAGTTCTCGCGCAGCGCATCATCCCGGAACTCGAAAGTCCCACCGAACCCAAGCTTAACCATGACAATTCCACCAACAATCTGATCCGCCGCTACCGCGCGCTGAAAAAGGCCTAGCGACCGTTCGACACGTTGCAATTAGATATTTAGGAAATCGCAAGGCCCGACCAGGGCCGAGGACTGATTGTTGAGTAACCAATTTCTATCGCGCCCCAGGTCCATGCTCGAACAGTTCGTTCATAGCGAGACCTCGGGTTCAATCCTGTTATTCGTAGCCACCGTAATCGCCCTGGTGTGGGCCAACTCCCCGTGGAGCGCATCCTATTTTGCCCTCTGGAAAATCCCCGTCACGATTGGTCGCCACCCGCTGCTTTCCATGAGCCTGCATCACTGGATCGACGACGGATTGATGGTGCTGTTCTTTCTGGTTGTCGGGCTGGAGATCAAACGCGAAATCGTCAAAGGCGAGTTGGCGTCGTTTCGCCAGGCCGCGCTTCCCATCATGGCTGCCCTCGGCGGCATGATTCTCCCCGCAGTGATCTATTTCTTTCTGAATCGGGGCGGCGCCGGCGCACACGGCTGGGGTATTCCGATGGCCACCGATATCGGCTTTGCTTTGGGGGTTCTGGCCCTGCTCGGAAAGCGCATCCCTTCCAGTCTCCGCGTCTTTATGCTGGCTCTGGCCATCGTGGACGACGTCGGAGCTATCCTGGTCATTGCCTTCTTTTACACCCCCACGATTTCTCTGCAAGCTCTCATCCTCGCAGGGATTTTGTTGGTAGTCCTGATCACGCTGGCGATTCGCCAGGCTCCGATGTCCTTGTACGTAGTCGTCGGAATTATTTTTTGGGCTGCCGTACTGAGTTCCGGCGTGCACGCCACCATCGCCGGAGTAATTCTAGGGCTAGTAGCGCCCATCAAACCAAAGTTCCGCCCGGAAAAATTAGCTGAAAGCGCCGTACCTCTGCTCGATAGCTTTCGCGAGCAGATCCTGGACAACAAGAAAGCTTCAGCCGAAGCCACTATCGCCGAACTGGATAAACTCCTTCGCGGCACCGATTCAATCGCCGAGCGCCTCGAGCGCAGCGTTCACCCCTGGGTCGCCTTCCTGATTCTTCCTCTGTTTGCCCTGGCGAGCGCCGGAACCGCCCTGTCCCTTGAGCAATTGAAGCTGGCATCTTCGAGCCCGATTGCGCTCGGGATATTTGTGGGCCTGCTCATAGGAAAGGCCGTCGGGATTTTTGTATTTTCGTTTCTGGCCGTGAAACTAAAAATTGCCGGTATGACGGATGGCTTGACGTGGACAGGAATTGCCGGCGTAGGTCTCTTAGCCGGAGTAGGTTTTACGGTCGCCTTGTTTATCAGCGGCCTTTCGTTCGACGACCCGACACTGGTAGCCACCGCGAAAGTCGCCGTTCTAGCAGCCTCTTTGGCTGCCGGCGCCCTCGGCTATCTCTTTCTTCGCCTCACGCTGAAGGACAACTCGCTGCGGTCCTAGGTCTCCGCCTCCTCCTAAAGACCCCAGTTCACTTCTAGGCGTGCCGGTTCCGCGGCCACGCCTTCTGAATCACCGTGAACATCAACGCGGTGGTCAGGCCAAACAAAATCCAGCCGTTCAACGCTTCCAGCGCGCCCATCATCTTCCACCGCGATGCCAGGTCGATATGCTCGTGGCCATAACTGGTCACGGCATTCAGGGAATACAGCATCGCAGACCGGTTGTCGGGAATCGCCCCCACGATGCGATAAGCCACCGCCCAGATCCCGCACTCCAGCCCGTGCAAAATGGTGGCGCAGAGAGCCGTCGCGCCGATAACCAGATTGTTGAAGACCCGCTTATCCTCCATGGCCGCGCTTGCGGTCTTGTCGAGTAGACCGAGACCGTACGAGTGGAAAACCACTGTCAGCACGATTAGCGGCATGCCCCATGCCCAATCGACGCCCCAGTTCGTATCAATTCCCGGAATCATTGGTGGCCTTTCCGAGCCAATAGCCGAGCAACTTTCTAACGTGCCATTTCTGACCGGATGTTTCTAAGGCTTGGGAGCTGTCGCTGTTTGCGGTACGCCGGAAAGTGAGTTGTACCATTGCGGGTCGGCCAGATTCCAACCGCCGCCCAACGCTTTGTACAGCTGCACAATCACCACCCGCCGGTTCAGTTCCGTTTGCGCTACCGCATTTTCCGCGGGAAAGAGAAGCTGTTGTGCTTCCAGAACTTCGTAGTAGTTCGCTTTGCCGTTCACATAACGTTGCGTCGAGATGTTCACGGACTCCTGATAGTTCACCACCGTCAACTTTTGTTGGACCAGGGTATCCTCAAATTTTTGTCGCGAGATCAATGCATTCGCAACATCCTCGAACGCGTTCAGCGCGGTCTGCTGGTACTGCAGTTGTGTTTGTGCCCACACCGCATTCGCTTGCCGCTTTTGCGCCGTAAGGTTGCCGCCCTGATAGATCGGCCCAGCGATGTTAGCCGCAATGCTCCAGGCGTTGGCTTGGCCGGAGCTTATTGCAGAGAGGGGCGTGCTCGCCCGTCCCAGAAACGCCGTCAGTCCAATCTGCGGAAAGAAATTTGCCACCGCTACGCCAATTTGTGCGTTGGCCGCGCGCATCTGCTGCTCGGCCTGAAGGATGTCCGGCCGCCGCTCCAGCAGTGCCGAAGGCAATCCAACCGGCACCTCGGGTGGCACCGGCTCGTCCACCAGTTTCGCCTGCCGAAGGATCGCCGCCGGGTTCGCTCCGAGTAGCACGCTGATCTGGTTTTCTTTCAGCGCAATCTGCCGTTCCGTCTCGGGAATAGCTGCGGCTGCATTGGCCTGTGCGGCAGCCGCTCGGGAAGTGTCGAGTTTCGTTCCCACTCCGCCTTCGTAACGTTGCGTGAAAAACTTTAGCGTTTGCCCGAACGAATCAGTCGCAGTCTTGGCGATGTCCAGTTCCAGATCTAGTTCCAGTAACTCAAAATATGCCTGCGCCACGTCACTGACCAGCGTCAACATCACACCGCGCCGCGCCTCTTCGGTAGCCAGGTATTGTGCCCGCGCCGCTTCGTTCATTCGCCGGATGCGGCCCCACACGTCAGGCTCCCACGCAACGCTCGCCACCGCCGCAAAAGATCCCTGAATCGCTCCTCCGTTCGGAGAAACGACCCCGCCGAATTCGTTTCGGCCTTCGCTGTTCGTAGTCGAGTAGTTAACGAACGGCAGGTACTGCGACCTCGCCTGCGCCGCAATTTGCCGAGATTGCTCTACTCGGGTTATTGCGATACGTAAGTCATAGTTATTCTTCAGCGCTGTCTGAATCAGTTCCTTTAATCGGTCATCTTTAAACACTTCCCACCAGGGCAAGTCGGCCAGCGACGCCTGCTGCGCCTGGCCTTCCGCGCTTCTAAAGTCCGTGGGCACATTCACAGTTGGTCGCCGATAGTTCGGACCAACCGCACATCCCGAAAACGCAGTGGCCATCGCCAGCACACACGCCAAACACCGCACCCCTCCGCGAGGGTTCGTATTCGTCCGCGCCGACTGCCGAACCCCGCCAGCGTCCAGCACGCTATCGGGTCCGCCATTTCTCGCACTCTTCAGGGCTGAAGGTTTTTTTGTCATTGTTCTTCTTTTATTTCCCGGACGGATATTTAATCTCCAGGTGCCAAATCCGGGGTACCCGCCGCGGCTTTTGCTTTTTGTTCCGCTTCCGCGCCGCTGATCTTTTCGATTCCGTAGAACAGCGCGGGAATAATGAAGATGGCAATCCCGCTGGCGAACATCATTCCGCCAATCACCGTTGTCCCCATCACCTGTCGAGAAACTCCCCCGGCGCCCGAAGCGCGCCACAAAGGGACGCAGCCCAGGATGAATGCAAAAGAAGTCATCAGAATGGGTCGCAGCCGCAATTTGGCGCCTTCCAGCGCCCCGTCCATAAGTGGTCTACCTTTTTCAAATTCCGCTTTGGCGAATTCCACGATCAGAATGGCATTCTTGGCCGCCAAGCCAATCAGCATCACCAGTCCGATTTGCGCATACACGTTGTTTTCCAGCCCCAGACTCTCGTAGCTGTGGAACACCAGCAGCCCAATGATCCGCCGCATAAAGAGAACGCAAAACGCACCAAATATTGCGACCGGCGTGCTCAGCAACACGCTGAACGGCAACGTCCAGCTTTCGTACAGCGCCGCCAGGATCAGGAAGACGAACAGAATCGAGAACCCGAAGATCACGTTCGGTGAAACGCCCTGGGCTGCTTTCTGCTCCTGAAACGACATGCCCATATAGTCGAAGCCCATACCTGCCGGCATCGTCTCGGCAAAAACCTCCTCCAGCGCTTTCATCGCCTGCTCCGAGCTGTATCCGGGTTTGGTATTTCCGTTAATCTGCACGCACTGGTAAAGGTTGTAGTGCATGGTGAATTCGGGCCCTAGCCGTCGCTCAATCGTGGTCACCGCCGACAGCGGCACCATCTGCCCTGTGTTATTTCGGACGTAGAACTTTCCCACGTTATCCGCCTGCGTCCGAAAATCCCCCTCGGCCTGCACATAAATCTGCCATACGCGTCCGAAGCGGTTGAAGAAGTTGATAAACGCTCCACCCATGAAAGCTTGCAGCGTCTGGTACACATCGGTTAGCGGAACGTTCTGCTTCAGCACCTTGTCGCGGTCAACATTGACGAATAGTTGCGGAACTGACGGCAATGCCGTAGTGAATACGAACGCAAATTCTGGTCGCTTCTGTGCCGCAGCCATAAATTTCTCTTGGTTCGCTCTTAAGAAGTCTACGCCCCGCCCCGAGCGATCCTCCAGAATGAAGGTGACTCCGCCGGACGCCCCGACACCCGGAATTGCCGGAGGCGGAAAAGCGATGATGGTGCCTTCCGCAATGTCGCGAAGGGCAACATTTAAGTGAATTTTGATGGCCCAATATTGTTCGTCGGCGGCTTTGCGCTCCTTCCACTCTTTCAGGGTTACCCAGAAGAACGCGCTGTAAGTATTCTGCACTCCGCTCAACATGTTGTAGCCGATTACGGTCGTCACGCTTTCGACGCCCGGTGTCTGCAGCAGGATTTGTTCAACTTTCGCGGAGGCTGTGGTGGTTCGCTGCAGCGACGAAGCATCCGGAAGCTGCAGCGCCACGTACAAATAGCCCTGGTCCTCTTCCGGCAGAAAACTCTTCGGAAGTTTGCTGCCAAAAAATCCCGCCCCTACCGAGAAGATCACCAACAAAATGATGGTGACCGGCATCTTGTGGATCAGAAATGCGCACCAGCCCACATAACCTGTGGTTGCGCGGGCAAATACCTTGTTGAACCAGTTGAAAAACTTCTGTAACAGTCCACGGCCTTCGGTCTTCGGACGCAGCAGCAGCGCGCCTAGCGCTGGGCTCAAAGTCAGCGCGTTGAACGCCGAGATAATTACCGAGACCGCGATGGTCACCGCGAATTGCTGGTACAGCCGCCCGGTAATTCCTGGAACGAACGCAGTCGGTATGAATACCGCTGATAGCACGATGGCAATGCCGACTACCGGACCCGATACTTCTTCCATCGCTTTAAACGCTGCAGCTTTTGGCGCTAGCCCATGTTCAATGTGGTGTTCAATCGCTTCCACCACCACAATCGCGTCATCCACCACCAAGCCGATTGCCAGCACCAACCCGAACAGCGAAAGGGTGTTGATGGAAAAGCCCAGCATCGGGAAAACCATGAACGTACCGATGAGCGACACGGGAACAGCCAGCAAAGGAATCAGCGTAGCCCGCCAACCTTGGAGGAAAATGAACACTACCAGGATCACTAGGCCCAGCGCTTCGAGCAGCGTCATCAGAATTTCGTGAATACCTTCGGTTACCGGCAGGGTGGTATCCAGCGCAATCGTATAATCCAGCCCGGAAGGGAAACTCTTCTTGGCTTCGGCCATCAAATCTTTGGCGCCCTGCGCCGCCTTGATGGCGTTGGATCCCGGAAGTTGATAAATAGCCACGATCGCGGCCGGCTTGCCGTTCAAATGACCGGTGAGGTTGTAAACCTGTGTTCCCAGCTCAATCCGCGCCACATCCTTGAGCCGAATGTATGAACCATTCGAGGTTGCGCGGATTACGATGTTCCCGAATTCTTCGGGCAAAACCAAGCGGCCTTGCGCAATCACGCTGTAGGTGTAGTCCTGTCCCGCGGGAACCGGCTCGCCGCCGATTTGTCCCGAGGGGTTCACGTTGTTTTGCGACTTCACCGCCATGATAATTTCCGGGACCGTGACTTGCAGCTTGGCCAGCTGGTCCGGATTCACCCAGAACCGCATCGCGTACTGGCCAGCGCCAAAAATCGTTACGCTGGCGATTCCATAGGTTCGCGTTAAGGGGCTCAGAAGATTTATGTAAGCGTAATTGGAGAGAAACTTGGCGTCGTACGTTCCATCAGGCGAGTACAGATCGAACAGCATCAAGGGCGCGGCCGTGGACTTCTGTACCACCACTCCTTGCGTATTCACTTCACTTGGCAGCTGCGACGCCGCCTGCGATTGCCTCATCTGCGTCAAAATCAAATCGGTATTGGGATCGGTGGTGATGTTGAAGTCCACCGTGAGCTTCATCTGCCCGTTGTTGGCGTTCAACGAGTACATGTACTCCATGTTGTCGACGCCGCTCATCTGCTGTTCGATCGGTATCGCCACCGACTGATCCACCGTCTGGGCGTCTGCACCAGGATAGGTGGCGGTCACTTGGATTTGCGGATCGGCAATGGAAGGGAACTGCGCCGTGGGCAGGCTGAACATCGCCACCGACCCCGCGATCACCATAACAATGGCAATCACGATGGCGACGATCGGGCGGTTGATGAAAAACTTTGACATCGTTTCGGTCCTCTGTTGCCCAGGGCTGCTAACGAGTACGGCTACCGAATGCTGTTACCGAACGTTCCTACCGAGCGTTCTTACCCAGTTTGCTATCGGCTTTTACTCTTAATGGTTCGCTGCGACTGCCGCGCCGCCTTGATAAGGCTTCGGTTTCACTTCCATGCCTTCCCGCACCTTCGTCACCCCTTCGGCTACCACTCGATCCCCGGCTTTCAGGCCGCTGGTAACGATCCACATATCGCCAATTTTCTGTCCCATGGTGACGGGTAGGATATGCGCTTTGTTATCGCTCCCAATCACCGCGACCACGAACCCGGCTTGTAATTCACTCACCGCTCTCTGCGGCACCAGCAAGGCGCCCGGCTGAGTGTTAGCCACCGTGCTTACGCTGCCGAAACCGCCCGGACGAAGCATATTCCCGGGATTCGGAAACTGCACCTGCACCAGGATCGCTCCGGTCTTGATGTCCACCTGCCGGTCCAGCGCATAGAAGCGCCCGGTGTAAGGAAAAACCGTGCCATTCGTCAAAGTAAGCCGCCACTCTAGCTTGCGCAACGCTTCATCCTCGCTCAGACCCTTGCGGTATGCCGGACTCATGGCCGTGAGATATTCCTGCTCGCTGGGTGTGATATTCGCCAGAATCGGATTTATCGTCGAGATGGTCGTCAGCACCGCGCCGGTCGGCCCCACAAAGTCGCCGACCTGCGCCGTCGCAATCCCTACCACGCCGTCCACGGGCGCAGCAATCTTCGTGAAACCCAAATTAATCCTGGCATTCTCAACCGCCGCTTGCGCCGTAGAGATCGCCGCGGTCGCCGCTTGCACCTGGGCCTTCGCCGCTAAATCCGCCTGGATGGAGTCATCCATTTCCTGCTGGCTGATCGCCCCGGTCTTTACTAGTGGTGTGTAGCGAGCCACGTCTTGCTCGGCTTTACCCAACTTGGCTTGAGCCACCTGCAGATCCGCCTGCGAAGAATTGAGATTTCCCGTAGCTTGATCTAGCGCCGCCTGAAATGGCCTCGGGTCGATCTGAAATAGCGCTGTGCCCTTCTGCACGTACGCACCGTTGGTATACAACTGCTTCATGAGCAGTCCGTTCACTTGGGCCCGAATATTCGCGTTTACCAGTCCGTCCAGCGTCGCCACCCAGTCCTTGCTGATCGGCACATCCTTCTGCACCACCGGAACGACTTCCACATCCGGAGGCCCCGCGGGGGGCAATCCCATTTTCGCCCCGCATCCCGTGAGCAGCATCGTTGCTACTGCCAGCAGCCCCACGCCAGAGCGCAGCCGCATTTCCAGGAACACCCACCCGCCCAGCACTGGTCTTCGTTCCAGACCTGAAAAATTTTCAGTTTTAAGCATGAGATCTTCCATTGACGTCCTTCGCGCAACACACCAGACCGTTTAGCTTCTTCATCCGGGATCGCATCCCGTGTTTTACTGCCGTCCGGTTCCTCGAGGGTCCGGTCTGCGCAATTCTCTATATCACCGCGCCAGACAATTGTCACGGGCGGATATATTACGCAACCGCTCAGGCCCCGGCCACTGTTAGTTTTGCCAACTCACGGATATAGCTCCGCGCCGGATTCGCAGGCTCAACAACTAGGAATGTTCAAGGGAAGTTGAGGAAATAAATGGTCGGGGCGCCCGGATTCGAACCGGGGGCCTCCTGCGCCCAAGGCAGGCGCGCTACCAGGCTGCGCTACGCCCCGACATGAAGTACGTAAAGATTATAAAGCACTTCCCAACAAAACGTTGCTCCATCGAACCAATTTGAGCCTCAACTGTGCCAAAACTGTGCCCAATAGATTTCACTGCACCATTGCTGTGCCAGAATCCAAAGGCATTTCATTGGCCTGACGGTTGATTTTCTCCAGAGCTCCTCGCTTCATCTGCAATTTCATTTGCGAGTAGCGTTTGAAGACCTGAGAGTCCCCTTGGCGAAGCACAATTGTGTCACCCGCTCGTCGGCTACGCCGCCCGCACTGAGACGGGTGGCATACGTGGACCGCAAATCGTAAATCCGAAAGTAGGGCATCTTCGCTCCCAGGAGAGTCATTTGCCAAACGGTCTTCAGCGTTACCTGGTGTCCCGTCAAATTCAAATCGCTGGGGAATAGAAACGGTTCATGTCTCGCAATCGCCAGTTGATCTCTGAGCGCCAGTGGCAAGTGGCGTGAGTGGGACCTCAGCGATTCCGTTCGGAGTCTTGGAGTCCGGAATCCAAACAGCGTTAATCAGGATTTGATAGATTGATCCAAGGAAACTTTGGGTGTCCTATACGCTTGTGGGAACTTCTTTTCTGCCTTCTGCCTCACGATGCCAATATGTAGTCTCAGAGCATAGACCAGTGGCTGAAACGACATGGGGAGCGATAGGCGGCTCGCTCGATCTTCCAGCTGGTCTAATCGATTCATTTGATTCTCCATCGGATTTGAGCGAGCGGAGACTATCTCGTCTTCGAGTACCATCAATTCAGAATATAGTTTGTAGATCCGGCGGTGCTGCACCCAGCTATATATTGCGGGTGAAAATCGCAGCAACGGGTACGCCACCCCCATCACGGGAATGAGCAACACCAGAAGTTGCCGGGCGAGGACCGCCAACCAAAAAGGCAGATGACGCTGCAAGAACGGTGACCCCGTTTTGTAGAATTGACGAGCATGACTACCCAACGGGAGGTCTATTGTTTCAGCAGCGGGGAATTGGCCTGCGGCGTGGAATAAACCCGGGCTGGAGTGGACTTCCGAGGCAGCCTCAAGCAACAGGTACTGAATCGCTGGGTGCAGATTTTGGCGCACCACCAAACTTGCCGTGGTCGCCAGCAAAACGACATCGTTTGGTGGCCGACTCTCTTTCATGTCGGCCACACCCGCCGGTAGGGTCAGCTTATGTAGGAAGGGATATAAGGCTACGAAGGCATCTGCCCGTGTAACACTGTCCACCCGCACGTCCTTGGCGGTAAGGAGTTCATGCACGATCGGAGTTTCCCACGCGTCCAATAGAATCGCGGTATCAATATCGCCACTCTGTAGATTGGTAGCACTCTCCCGAGCCGGAAGCGAAAGTAGCGTCGCGGATTTTTGGTCAATGATCCCCGTACGTGCAAGAAATTCTTCGGCCAGTGCGTGCGAACCGCTACCTTCCGGACCTATAGAGATGCGGAGGCCTCCAAAGTCCTTATGACTTCGTAGGGGCCGACCCCGCGAGAAGATCCAAAGCGGTTCGTAGAACAGCGTCCCTAATGAAATCAACTCTGGCGATTTCTGTTCGTTCGTAATACCGCTCGGAATGATTGCGACGCTGACAGCTGAACTCGGGTCTTGAAGCCAAGCTACGCTTTCAACCGCGCCTTTGGACTGCACGAGTTTTAGCTCGATCCCGTCGCGTGCCAGCAAATCGTGGTAGCGCTTTGCCACTTCGGCACTGAAGCTGCCTTCTGGATCGATTGCCATGGTCACTGAGCGCGGAGGTGTCGGGCGAAGCACCGCGAACATCAGCCAACTCAACGCGGCAAATACCACGACGGCAATAGACAACACCACAATGTATTGGCGCGTCGGATTTCTGCGGTTCGGCGGCATGGTTCGTTGGGGCTATTCTGCAACTTGTAACCACGGATTGTCTCATCTTTTATTCTTGGTCAACGGGGGAGGCTAGTTGCACTCGCACCAGTACCCGCGTTTTCGGTCAACGCATTTATCAGGCACCGCATTCTTTCTAATTGGGTGCATTAATCATGCGGTGCGGAAGCGTCTGGATCATCCCCCACGCCGGAAGAATCAGCCATGGGTGACGCTGGGGCTGAATGCCATTTCTCGCGACCGACGATTATGCTCGTGCTGGGCTGCAACATATAGTGTGGAGACATGATCTGCACGCCAAACTCATTGAAGGCATCCTGGATCGCAGAGTGGAGATGGGAAACCGTTTCGATACGAAGTCTCTCTTCTTCCAGGCGGGCAACGAGGATGTACTCCACGTAAAAGTCGGAGAGCTGCCGCTGCACCACATATGGTTTGGGGGATTTGCGAAGATTATCGGTTCGATCCGCCGCCAATTCGAGTAGCGCGTGTACCTGACGCCATGGCGCGTCATATCCGATTGTCAGGGTCGAGCTAACGACCATCCCGTCGGGGTGACCTAGACGGGTGAAATTCACTGTGGATGTGCCGACAAGCACGGAATTGGGGACCGTGACCTCTTTCCCCTCTATTGTGCGAATTTTCGCCGCTAGCAGCCCGACTTCCAGCACCTCGCCCTCGGTCTCATTGACCCGCACCCATTCTCCTGTTTTTAACGCCCTGGAATACACGACGAAGAGTCCGCTCATGATTTGATTGATGATTCCGGTCGAACCTAGAGAAATCACGAGGCCGAAGAAAACACTGAGGCCTTTGAATGCTTCCGTATGCGAACCAGGTATGTAGGGGTAAGCGATGATGATGGCAAAGATCCACAAGATTGCGGAAAAGATGCGCTGAGTAGCGTGAGCCACGTCCGCGTCCATCCAGGAAACTCTGATTCTTCCTGTGGCAATCTGATCGAAAAGCACATTCGCCATCCGTACAACCCAGCGCGTAAAAACATAAATCAGGAACACCATCAACAAGCCGGGTAGGGACTCAACAACCGTGATCCCCAGTTCCAGGAGCGCTTGCCACACATAGCCGCCAGCCTGCTCTCCCCAAGGCTCCGTGTAAGGAAAGCGACGAAGCGAAAGGGTGATCCACAAATAGATCAAGGAGACTGTAACCACCCACGAAAACAAGCGCAGCAGTCCATAAAATGCGGCAGCTATATGTGACACCAAATCAAACCGGAAAATATTCAACGAAAAGAAATTTTCCTTTTTTCGCAGGAATCTGACCACGGCGGCTTGCGTATTCCAGAGGGCGACACACAGAAACACGAGGACCGCTAACCCAATAAAGGTGTAGAGCAAGCCCGTCCGTATGACCGGCCAAGACCGTTCCGCGTTACGCGCTTGCAACGCCTCGCTCAAATTGTGGAGCGCAGACTTTGAGGCTTCCTCCAGAGTTTCACCCGATTCCTTATCCAGATCGTTTGTTCCCAGAAAAAACAAGAGGCGGCCTCTGTAGCCAAATCCAAGTCCGTCTTGGTCGTCGACCTTCACAGCCCGCGTCACGATTTCGTCTGGGGAAGTGTTCAGTGGAAGCTCGGCGAGTCTCTGCGAGGACCGTTGGGAGCGTTCTTCTGGAGTTGCACCGGCAAGAATGCCGCGCTGATAGGTTATTACTCGATTCCAGAGAGTGACGGCGGCTTGGTCATTTGAGCGTTTGGAAATTGCCGTGTTTTGAGCTTCGGCATGCCACGGGGCCAGAAGACTCAATGCGACAAGGGCCACTCCAATGGTCAACGCGAAGACCAGCTTGCGTGAAGTAGTGTGATGGCCCATCGATGGTGGCGAAATCTTATGTCCCCAAACACAGACAAGTCAACGAATGTCCCGATAAGTCGTGTGGGTTTAAAGGGTCCACGCAACAAACGCTGCCTGAGTGCGAGGGAACGCGCGATTCGAGCTGCTGGGACATACATGCTGGTCGCTAGCTTCTTCGTCCTTCCTCGACGGCAATTTTTGGGATATGCTGCGCGCGTTGTTCGTCCGCATGGCCATCGTGATCGGCAGTCTCTCCCTCAGAGAATGGTTGAAAGAGTCAAGAAGGTTAGGTCTAGCAACCCTTTCATCGAAACGAAATCAAGAAGGTGTGAAAAGCCAATGACTAGAAACGGTACTCGAACAAAACTCCAATTCAGAATGGGCCACGGGGTCCTGGCTATTCTCTGCGGACTCTCGCTCGCACCGGGTGACACCGCGGTGTACGCACGCCAGGCTCAGCAACAAACCGCGCCGCAGGGCGAAGCGGCTCCGACAATTCCCAACGACCAATTGGATGCCCTGGTGGCCCCAATCGCACTGTATCCGGACCCGCTTCTGAGCCAGGTGTTGGTTGCTTCGACGTATCCATTGGAAATCATTCAGCTGCAGCAGTGGCTGGCGCAACACAAAGACTTGAAAGGCGACGCCCTAGTGGCGGCGGTTGAGAAGGAGGACTGGGATCCCAGTATCCAAGGTATGGCAGCGCTTCCGGACGCCGTCAAACAACTGGCCGAAAACATCAAGTGGACTACAGATCTCGGAAACGCTTTCTTGGCGCAGCAAAGCGATGTAATGGACGCTGTGCAACGCATGCGCGCCAAGGCAAAAGCCGCGGGGAATTTGAAGTCCAATGAGCAGATGAAGGTCGAAACAAAAGTTGTTGAGAGCAAAACCGTTGTGGTCATTGAGCAGGCGAGTCCTCAGGTCGTTTACGTACCCTCATATAACCCTGTGGTGGTTTACGGTCCGCCCGTCTATCCCTATCCGCCAATCGTTTACCCGCCTCCAGGGTACTACGCGGGCGCCGTCATCGGGTTTGGTGTTGGCATTGCCATCGGCGCCGCCTGGGGCGGGGGTTGGGGTTACGGTGCCGGGTGGGGCAGCAACAACAACATAACCATCAACAACAACAATAATTTCGTAAATCACTACAACAAATCGAATATCAATGGCGGAAATCGCAACAATATCAACGGCGGAAATCGTGTCAACAACGGAGTTCAGGGCGGCAATGGCAATTGGCAACACAATCCCTCGCATCGCGGCGGCGCTCCCTATTCCAACAAAGCGACCGCTACGAAGTATGGCGGTTCCGCTCGCGGAGACTCTGTAGCTGACCGGCAAGCGAATGCGCGCCAGAATCAAGGTCAGCGGGGCAATCGGCCGCAAGCGGGCACCTCGGATCGTGGTGGCGCGGGCCAACAACCCGGCGCGAGCAACCGAGCCGGTTCAAGTGGTAATTCGCGAGATAGCAACCCAGGTGGGAATCGCGGCAACGGAAGCGGAAACAACATTGGCAATCGGCAGCTTCCGAGTAACGGCGGGGCGCGGAATACGAGCAGCTTCGGAGGATCGTCAGACAAAGCCAGAGCCCAAAGCACTGGTTCGCGGGGAGCATCCAGTATGAAAGCATCCGGTGGTGGTGCCCGTTCGGGCGGCGGGCGGCGGCGATAATCCCATGGACAAGGAAAAATATATGAAATCCACAGTCAACCCACTCTCCACGAAAATTATCTGGACAGTGATCGCTATTGCCGTGTGCTGTGTGGTAACCGGCTTGCCTGCAGAAGCACAAACAAAGGCGGTCAGTTCCGTTGCGACTCAGCCTGCGCAGAAAACCTTTGATACTCCACAGCAGGCGGCGGACGCCATGATTCTTGCTGTCAAAAACGATGATGTCGCCGCCCTGCTGCAAATCTTCGGGCCAGCCGGCAAGGATTTCGTCTCCTCCGGAGATGACGTGCAAGACAAAAACTCGCGCGCTGACTTTGCCGCCATGGCAGCCGAGAAAGTCCAAGTGGATTTAGATTCTCATAACTCCAACCGCGCAATTATCTCGGTCGGCGATGAGGAATGGCCCTTACCGGTTCCCATTGTCAACGTGGGCGGCAAGTGGCATTTCGATTCGAAGGCCGGTCGCAAGGAGATTCTTGATCGGCACATTGGGGCAAACGAACTGGACGCCATCCTTATCTGCCGTGGTTACGACGATGCTCAAAAGGAGTACGCGGAGGAAATCCACGATGACTCCGGTGTGAATCAATATGCACAGAGAATTATCAGTTCTCCCGGGAAGCATGATGGCTTGGCTTGGAAAAATCCGGACGGGAGCTGGGGAGGACCAGTCGGAGAGGCGGTAGCGAAAGGGATGGAAGAAGGCTACACGGAAAACGGAAAGCCCTTCCACGGGTACTACTTCAAGGTTTTGAAAGGACAAGGGCCGGCTGCCCCTTTGGGCCGACTCAACTACGTGATCGAGGGAGCGATGATCGGAGGCTTTGCCTTGGTTGCCGTGCCTGCTCACTATCGCGTCACAGGCGTAATGACATTTACCGTCGGCTACGATGGAGTCGTCTACCAGAAGGACCTGGGGCCGGACTCCCTTGAGATCGTCAAGAAAATGGAGCTCTACAATCCGGACAAAACCTGGCATGTCACGGATGACGAAAACTAATCCAGTCCCCGCGCGTGAGTGAACGGGACGAAAGGCTTAAACCCGATCTCGATTCGGGAAATGTTGCCATAAAGCCCAGTAACGGCAAGCCGGGACAGGAAAAAACTGTGACGAAGAATGCGGAAGCGCGACGACTTGAAGAAATAAGATCTGGCGCGCAATGGCGAAAGTGGGGCCCCTATCTAAGTGAAAGACAATGGGGTACGGTTCGCGAAGATTACAGTCACGACGGCGCTGCTTGGGAATACTTTCCTCATGATCAAGCGCGCTCCCGCGCCTATCGTTGGGGCGAAGACGGCCTCGCCGGGTTCTCCGATGACAAGCAACGACTGTGCTTCGCGCTAGCCCTCTGGAACGGGCGTGACCCTATTCTGAAGGAGCGCTTGTTTGGCTTAGCGAACAGCGAAGCAAATCACGGCGAGGACGTCAAAGAGTATTACTTTTATTTAGACAACACACCAACGCACTCCTACATGAAGTATCTCTACAAATATCCCCAAGCGGCATATCCGTACTCCGATCTTGTCGAGACGAACCGGCGACGCTCCCGGGACGAACCCGAATATGAACTTCTTGACACGGGGGTGTTCAACGACGACCGCTACTTCGACGTCTTCGTGGAGTACGCCAAAGCCGCACCGGAGGACACGTTGATCGCGGTTACGGTTTGCAATCGCGGACCGGAAGAAGCGACACTGCACATCCTGCCCACGCTATGGTTCCGTAACAACTGGTCTTGGCACCAGGGAACGCAGAAACCCGCCCTGCGTCGGATGTCCGCCCAGAAGGGCGCCGAAACCGTTCGAGCCTCCCACGCTGAACTCGGAGAATACCTCCTGCACTGCGAGGGAGATCCGAAGCTTCTCTTCACTGAGAATGAGACCAACCATGAACGTTTGTTTGGCAGCCCTAATGCCAGCCCGTATGTGAAGGATGCTTTTCACCGCTGTTTGCTCGAAGGGAATGCCGGCGCGGTGAATCCGGCAGCCGAAGGCACAAAAGCAGCAGCGCACTACGTATTGAGCGTTGGCCCGGGCAAGTCAGCCGTGATCCGACTTCGCCTTACCGGCGTGGCCTCCGAAGATCCGTCAGACCGAAAGAGTCGTGGACCATTTGGTCCGACATTCGATGAATTAATAAAACAGCGTTTGGAGGAGACGGATGAATTCTACCGTTCCGTGACTCCGGCCTCCGCTTCTCCGGACGCCGCTAACGTTATGCGCCAGGCGCTCGCCGGCATGTTGTGGACCAAACAGTTCTATCAGTTCGATGGCGACCAATGGTTGAGGGAACACGGAGCCCACCCGCTCCTGCCTAACAGCCGTTACTCTCGCAACCACGAGTGGTTCCACATGGTCAACGAGGACGTCATCTCGATGCCTGATAAATGGGAGTATCCCTGGTATGCGGCGTGGGACTTGGCTTTCCATACGTTGCCACTCGCCGTGGTGGACATCGACTTCGCCAAGGAGCAGCTTCGTCGCATGCTCAGCGGACGCTATTTGCACCCGAACGGCCAAATTCCCGCATATGAGTGGAATTTTAGCGACGTAAACCCTCCCGTGCATGCTTGGGCGGCCCTGTTCCTGCACCGCACCGAAATGGCCATGGGGGGCGAGGTTGACCTCAAATTTCTCAAACACGCTTTCAACAAACTCCTGCTGAACTTCACCTGGTGGGTGAATCGAAAGGATCGGTTTGGAAAGAACGTATTTGAAGGCGGTTTCCTGGGACTCGACAACATCGGCATTTTCGACCGCAGCGCTCCCTTGCCGACCGGTGGGTACCTGGAGCAAGCCGACGGCACCGCATGGATGGCGCTTTTTGCGCAGAATATGTGCGAGCTTGCAGTGGAGATCGCCGCCCACGATCCCGTCTATGAGGACATGGTTTATAAGTTTCTGGAGCACGTGGTCTATATATCCGCGGCGATAAATAAGACAGACCAAGACGGGATGTGGGACGAAGAAGACGGTTTCTACTATGACCTGCTACGGCTGCCGGACGGCAGTGCTACGCGGCTCAAGGTGCGGTCGCTGGTCGGACTGCTGCCAATGTGTGCCACCACAATAATCGAGCAATCGCAGCGGGATCTTGCTCCCCGGGCCACCGCTGCCTTTCACGCGCGCTTGGGCAAGATGGCTGACCTTATGAGTTCCCTTCACCCCACGGGTCCAGGAAATTGGGGAGTGGCCGGTCGCGGAATCATCGCCGTCGTTAACCCGGAACGATTGCGCCGGATTCTCTCCAAGTTGCTCGATGAAAACGAGTTCCTGAGCCCCCACGGAATCCGTTCGCTTTCGAAGTTCCACCAGCAAAACCCGTACCTGTTCCACACCAACGGCCAGGAATACCGCGTGGATTACTCACCCGCGGAATCGAATACCGGCACGTTCGGCGGCAACTCCAACTGGCGGGGCCCCGTCTGGTTCCCCGTGAACGTCATGATTATCCGGGCGCTCCAGAATTTCTATCTGTACCATGGCGACAACTTCAAGGTGGAGTGTCCTACGGGCTCCGGGAAAATGATGAACCTATTCGAAGTCTCTCAGGAGATTGCGGAGAGGCTCGCGCGGATCTTCCTCAGAGATGAGTCGGGGCGACGGCCGGTTTACGGAGGAATGGAGAAATTCCAGAACGACCCTAACTGGAAAGACTATATTTTGTTTCACGAATACTTCCACGGAGACGACGGCGCGGGTTTGGGAGCCAGTCATCAGACCGGCTGGACGGGACTCGTAGCAAACTTGATTGAGATATTCGGCCGGATAGATGCACCTCAGTTTCTGGCCGGCGGCAAGGTGCATGGATTTAGCAAGCAAGAGCCTGCTGGAGCTAAATGAGCTATCAGGGTGCTCATATTCGTTGATCATGCCAGCCGAAATTGCGCGTTGTAATGAGGCTTCGATGTTATGCGCCAGAAATTTCAAATCTAATCTGTTGGGGTAAAGGAGCACTCTCAATCCCAATTTATGCTTACGCGAATCGTTTGTGCCCTCATGGTCCTGATCTCGGCCCCAGGCTTGTCCGGCACGGATTTTTCCATGAAGGTGACCGACAAAAATTACCTCGATACTCAAGGTTTCAGCGTTTTTCTCTACGACAGCACGTACCACCCCGTTTTTGTGGACCAAAAGAACACGGCTATGGAAATGATTCTCCACGGCCAGCGGATCGCCACCAACGGCGACGTGCGGCTGATGCCAACGCCGGAACAGTGGGACCTGGTGGCAACCCTCAAAGCTCGCCATGCCGACAAGGCGAACGGCCGGATCACCGCGGACCTCGCTTTCCCGGCGTTCGACTTCAGTTACACCCTAGAGGTGGCAGCGGAACCGGGCGGCGTGAAAGTCAGCATCAATCTCGACAAGCCTCTACCGCAGAAACTGGTGGGGCGGGCGGGCTTCAACCTGGAGTTCCTGCCCTCGATCTACATGGGCAAAGCTTATCTGGTGGAGGGAACCAAAGCCGGCATCTTCCCGCGTACGCCTAACGATCCGATGACAAAGGTTTTGCCCCTGCCCGATGAGCCGAAAAAGGCCTACTACCTGGAGGACTGGGATAAGGCCAAGGGATACACTCAGCCGTTGCCGTTCGCCGAAGGAAAGAGCATCACCCTGGGTGTCGACGACGCGCTGGCCCGAGTGAATGTGGTATCAGATACGGCCAACCTCATGCTCTTCGATGGTCGCGACCGCGCGCAGAACGGCTGGTTTGTCTTGCGTTCGCTGATTCCTTCCGGTAAGACCACAGGCGCCATCGTGTGGCACATCCGTCCGGACGTGATCCCGAACTGGACGCGGCCGCCGATGATCGCGCACAGCCAGGTGGGTTACGCGCCGGGCTTCTCCAAGGTGGCGGTGCTCGAACTCGACCCGAAATACAACGGCCCGAAGAATGCCCGAGTGTTGCGCTTGATGGAGAGCGGATCTTACCAGCAGGTGTTCGAGGGTCCGATCACGCCTTCAACACCCTGGCTGCGCTACGTGTATTCGAAATTTGACTTCACCCCCGTGAAGGAACCCGGCCTTTATGTAATCGAGTACGCAGATCAGCGCACCGCCCCTTTCCCGATTTCCCAGGACGTCTACGCAAATGTCTGGCAGGACAGCCTGGACCATCACCTTGCGGCGCAGATGGATCACGTTGCGGTTCGCGAAGGATACCGGGTGTGGCATGGTGCTTCGCACCTCGATGATGGACGCATGGCGCCGGTCGTCGGGGAGCAATTTGACGGCTGGAACCAGGCCACAGCGACGGACGGGAAGTATAAAGGCGGCGATCACATCCCTGGGATGAATGTGGGCGGGTGGTATGACGCCGGGGATTTCGACCTGGAGGAGCCAGCGCAACTGAGCGTGATTCAGAGCCTGGCGCTGGCATATCGCGAATTTCACCTCACGTACGACGAGCTTACGGTGGATGAAAGCGCGCGTGCGGTGGAGATGCATCGGCCCGACGGCGTGCCAGATACGGTGCAGCAGGTGAAGCATGGTGCACTGCTCATCCTGGCGCAGTTCCACAACATCGGCCACGCGATCCGTGGCACTCACGAGCCGGATCTGCGGCAGTACACCCAGGTGGGCGACGGCGCTTCGAAAACGGACGGCCGCATCTACGATCCGAAGCTCGGCGCGAACGAAACACAGGGTGACTACTCAGGCAGGCCGGACGATCGGTGGATCTTCACTACGAATAACCCGTTTTTCCAGTGGAACGCCATTGCAGCGCTGGCAGCGGCGGCCGATACGCTGAAAGGCTGGGACGATACCTTAGCGAGAGACTGCCTGGATACCGCGATCAAGGCTTGGAACGAGGAGAAGGCTCATCCAACGCAGAATCCGGCGGGCGGCGGCTTGGGGGAGCGGCTCCGGCAGGTGCACCGGGAGGCGGTGTGCTGGCCGCATCGCAGGGCGTAGTCTCTGGCGCTCAAAGCGGTGGTAGCGCAGCGAGCAGCCGGGGTGCTCCGACGAACACGGGCACGATCGGCGCACAACCAACTCCTCCGGCCGGCTCCGGTCGTGGAGGATATAGTGCCGGACTTGAGTGGGCAGCGGCGCTGGAATTGACCATCGCTACGAATGGCGCCGAGCCTTACAAATCCCGGCTGAAGGAATTGTTCCCGCAGATGATCACGCCACAACAGATGGACTCGCATGGCTGGAGCGCGGTGCGTGCATTGCCTTACCTGGACGCCGGCGCGAAGGGTCAAATGCGTGAAGCGGTGAAGAAATATATGGTGGGTTTGGATGAGCGGCTGGACGCCACCCCTTTCGGAGTTCCACCGAGTCTCGGCACGTGGGGCGGATCGGGTGCCGTAGTGGACATGGCCATCCGAATGTATTTCCTGCACAAGGCTTTTCCGGATCTGGTCAGCCCCGAATATACACTTCGCGCGGTCAACTACATTCTTGGCACGCACCCGGTATCCAGCACTTCGTATGTGGCTGGAGTGGGAACGGTGTCGAAGACGAAAACCTACAGCAACAATCGCGCGGACAATTCGTACATTCCGGGCGCCGTGATTCCGGGATACATCATCATCAAGCCGGATTTTCCGGAGTGCATCGATGACTTCGGGTTTCTCTGGTTTGAGGATGAAGCTGTGGTGGCCGGGTCGGCAAGCTGGGTGGTGGCGGGAAACGCTGCGGAGGCGATCGTTAAGGAACTGAAGTAGAGGCGGTACTAAAAGCGCCCGGCGGCGGCTCCGAGCGGGCAACGATCACAAAGCATCTCTCTCGCAAATGTTGCTTACCCAACTCCCAGCCGTCAATTAAATAGCCCCTCGCATTCTTCCTGCTGACATCCCACAGGTCTCCAGCAATGCTCCGAATAGCCCGCACTGCGCAGCCGGAGTACATCCCGAACTTCCCACCGCTAAATCGACTTCACAATCTCCAGCTCGCCATCTTTTCGCAACACCTCCACCGCAATACCCCGCGAATGCCGCTTCAACAATATATCCACCGACGCTGCGCCCACCCGCAACCGCTCCACGCGCACTTCGTCCAGGTTTGCCGGCAACACCGGATTTACAAACGTAATCCGCTTTTCCACCGCTTGAATATTTATTCCCATGCACGCCCGCAGCAATAGGTATATCGCGCCCGAAGCCCATGCTTGCGGTGCGCAAGCCACCGGATAATGTGTCGGACCGCTTCCGTCCGTCCGGCGGTGAAATCCGCAGAAAAGTTCGGGCAGACGCTGCAAATCAAAATGCAGACTCGCCTCATACAAGCCCGACAGGAGATGTACCGCTTTTTCGTGTTCCCCGTTCAACGCTAGTCCCAGCCCAATCAATGCATTGTCGTGCGGCCACACCGATCCGTTGTGGTAAGACATCGGGTTGTACCGGGACTCTCCGGCTCCCAGTGTGCGTACTCCCCACCCGGAAAACATCTGCTCGCTCATCAGCGTCTCGGCCAGCGTCGCCACTCGTTCCGGCTTGGCAATTCCGCTGAACAGCGCGTGCCCCGCGTTCGAAGCTCGCACGTTGCACGGCCGCTTCTGGCCATCCAAAGCCAGCACATACAGTCCCAGTTCGTCTGACCAGAACTGCGCGTCAAACTTATCTCGCAATAATTCCGCTTCGCGGTTCAACCCATCGCGTAGCGCCAAATCTCCCCGCGCCTCCGCCAGCAGCGCCACCGCTCGCTTTGCTCCATACACATAACTTTGCACTTCGCACAAAGCGATCGGCGCTTCCGCCAGCTGCCCGTCGCTGTAAAATACCGAGTCGTACGAATCTTTCCAGCCTTGTTGCGAAAGCCCTTTTGCGGACTTCTGCTCATACTCCACGAAGCCGTCCCCGTCCACATCTCCGTACTCGCCCATCCACGCCAGCGCCGCCGTAATATTGCTCCAGAGGCTCTCGATGGACGCCAGGTCCCCGGTTCGCTCGTAATACGCTCCAGCTAAAATCAAAAACAGCGGTGTCGAATCTACGCTTCCGTAATATTTTCCAAAGGGGACTTCCTGTAGCGCCGCCATTTCCCCGCGCCGCATCTCGTGCAAAATCTTTCCAGGGTCCGAATCGCGCTCCTCATTTTCTTCCGTAGCTTGCGCCTTGGCTAAATATCCCAGCACGCCTTTAGCAATGTCCGGCGCCAGCCACAAGCATTCCAGCGCGGTAATAATTCCGTCTCGTCCGAAGACCGTGCTGAACCAGGGCACTCCCGCATAAGGATAATTCTCCTCGGGATTTCCTTCGATCAGCATGCTCAAGTCCGCTTCGCAATGTTCCAGGCAATCGTTAAATCGCCTGCTGGACGTTATGATCTTGGTCTCCCGCAGCGGCCCCGTGCATTCCCGCTCGCGCAATGTTTCGAACGCCGCCTGGTAGGGAATTGCTTTGGCTCGTTCTTCATTCTGCTCGCACTGCACCGTAACGTTGAGCAACACCTCTTCTTTTGGCTTCAACGTCAGATCAAACTGCGCTTGCGTTTCTGTCAGTAACTGCGGCGCGGGAACAAACTGCAGCCGCGTTCGGCGCTCCACGCTGTCTAGCCCCAGGTATCCCAACACCACTTCGTCGCGTCCCACCCGCGTTGCCAGCCGTCGTCCGTGGTGTTCTCGCACCGAACCACGCACCTCAAAAATATCCGCAAAGTCAGCGTCAAAACGCAAATTCACCGACGCGGTTATCGTCTCCGTCCCGTAGTTCTGCACCCGAATCTGCTCGTGGCAGCCGCTCGCGTCCAGAAATTTGCAGCGGAAAAGATGGATGGTCCCTCGCGGCAACACGATCTTTCCGCCCACCGTCGCGTCCACGTTGCTCAAATCGACGGCCAGAAATCCATTGTCTCCGCGAATCGTGGAGCTCAGCAGCATCGGCTCGCGCCCATTCAGCCGCAACGTGAGCCGCGAAAGGTGCCGCGTCTCGGAATAGAAAATCCCGAATTGCAGCGGTCCCAGCGCTTCCAGGTCCCCGAAACGGTTGAAAACCGCGAACGTTTTTCCGTATTTCAGTACGCGCGTGCGATCGTCCGCCAGCGATGAGGTCGCTCGGACATAAAACTGATCCTCTACCTGCAAAATATCTTTTACCGAATCATCCATTAAGTGATTTCTTTACGGATTCCCAGAGACCTATTACCAGCTCTTTCGCTCCAGGCCACCTGCACCGGCTCGCTCAACAACTCCTCATAAATTTTCAGATAGTCTTTCGCCATCCGCACATCCGTGAATCGCCGCTCAAACATTGCTCGGCAAGCCGCCCGGCTCAACCGCGGAATTTGCCGCACCGCTTCCACCGCTTCCGCCTCCGAGTTTACGATGTAGCCCGAAACCCCGTCTTGCAAAATCTCTGGCACCGACCCGCAATTAAACGCAATCGTTGGCGTCCCGCAAGCCATCGCCTCGATCATCGTCAATCCGAAAGGCTCCGGCCAGTCGATCGGAAACAAGTAGGCATATGCATTCCCCAGGAACTCCGACTTTTCCGATTCCGTGATCTCTCCGATGTATTCGATTCCGGGATTTTTCAATAGCGGCTTAATCTGCGTCTCGAAGTATTCCCGGTCCGCGCGATCCACTTTCGCCGCAATTTTCAACGGTATTCCCGCTTCCATCGCGATCCGAATGGCTCGGTCCGGCCGCTTCTCTGGAGAAATCCGACCCAGGAACGCCAGATACTCTCCCGGTTCCTCGCTCCCCTTGAGCACGTCCGCCGGCAACCCGTGATACACGTTGCCCACCCAGTTTACTCGCCCGATCGGTTTCCGTTGCGCGTGCGAAATGGAAACCAGAGGCATCTCGTCGAAATGCCGGTACAGCGGTTTCAAATCCGACAAATCCAACCGCCCGTGCAGCGTAGTCACGTTTCGCAATCCCATATTCTTGCTGAAAGGGAAGTGCGAATAGTCCGTATGAAAGTGGATAATGTCGAACTCTTCCGCCATCTCGATTACGTTATCCAGCATCACCGCGTGGTGCGCTTGCGGATCAACGCAATCTTCGCTCAAGCGCAGCGAGCGTTCGCACCCCGGAATTAACCGCGCCTCGGTGATCGAATCTCCGCTCGCGAACAGCGTCACTTCATTTCCCAATCCGACTAGCGCTTCCGTCAGATACGAAACCACGCGCTCCGTTCCGCCATAAAGATGCGGTGGAACACTCTCATACAGCGGCGCTACTTGTGCGATTTTCATGGATAGGGGCCCCGTTCGGCGCTTCTGCCTCTGTTCACGTGCTCTGTTTACGTGCTCGGTTACATGCACTGCCACGCGAACTATGCGTTTCTGCGCCTGATTAAGTGTAGTAGCCGCTCCCATATCCCACCATCGGGGAGAAGCTGTAGCGTTTTTTCCACCTATAGCCCTTCTTATCCACGCACTACAGCATCCACCGGATATCGCCGGCAGACCGCCAGGCGCACTCTTCCTCGAGGCAGTTACGCGAACATTATTTAAAGTCGCACGACGTTGGACAGCATTGATACGTGTCCACAACTAGGAGGGAACACCATGCCCTTTGCAAACTTCACCCGTTCCAACAAATCGCCTCAGAGTCGCGAGAATTCTACCCCGCGTCCGTCCCGCAAAAGCATCGAAGACGTCACCAATCAAAAAGAAAATCAGGATCCCTCGACGCCCCGCAAAACCCCGCCACCCACCGACACCGAAAATCCTCCCAACGAAAATCTAAACAAAGATCCAGACGAAGCCTACGGCGACACCCAAATCCCGCACCGCAACCATGGCCGTCAATAAGTCCACAAGTCCACCGCCATTAAAGCGTCGCTGCCGCATCGTTCACGATGCGCGATCTGAACCCATCACTTCTCTCCAACAGGTGGGGCTAACTCCATTTGGGCAGTCTTCTTTTTCCCAGCAGCGCCTCGGCCGCCCAGCGGCCAAGATACACAGAAAGCGCCACTCCGTGTCCGTTATATCCCCCCAAATACGTCACGTTCTTCCCTTGCGTCCTCGCAAGAATTGGCCGCGCTCGATCCGTCAATAAAATAGGCCCGCCCCATCCGTGGGTAAACTGCACCTTACGCAGAGCGGGATGCAATCCTTGCACCCGTTCCCTTAGCGTTCTCAACAAGTCCGCCGCTTGCCCGTCGCGCACATCCAGTGTGTGCAACTCTTCCCAATCTTTCACGGTCACCAGCCCGCACCCAAAAATCGCCCGGTTGTCGCGAGTCAAGCGCCCCCACAAGTATGGTAAATCCACCGTGTAAAACGGCCGCCGCGATCCGAGTCCAATCGCCTTGATTGTCCTTGCACTCAACGGAACTGTAGCGACCCCCATCGTCAATTTCGGGATCGCTTTGTCCTGCAGTCCCGCCAGCTCTAGCGATTGCGCATTTGTCGCAATCAAAACATGCCCGGCGGAAATTGTTTTGCCGCCCACTACCACTCGGACTCGCTTGCCCCGTTTCAACCCGGAAACCGCATGATTTTCTAGAATCGTCACGCCGGCCGCAACCGCCGCGCGTCCCAATCCACTCAGCAATTGCCCCGCGTCCACTGTCCCGCCCGGAACTTCCCGAATCACTCCTCAGCCGTCCCGCATCCTTCCACGAAATTTCGGAATTCTTCCGCCCTTTCGTTCTGCCCACTTCCCACGCCCCGTGCGCCAGGAAGTCACACGATATTTTCAATTCCTTCAGAATCTCCGCAAAGCCCGCCAGCACATCTCCCAACCCCGGCAGATTTCCCCCAGCCGTTTCCGCCAGGGTCATTCCTCCAGTTCTTCCACTGGCTCCGGCGCCGAGTTCTGCCGCTTCGATCAGCACGATTTTGTTGTTTGGCGCTAACCGCGCCAGCCAGGTCGCCGCGGAGAGTCCGCTGAATCCGCCACCGATCACCACAAAATCCGCAGTCGACGGAATTCTCCTCCGGGCTCGCGGAAAATCAACCCGCCAGGGAGACTTGCCCCAATTATTTTTGAAAGTATTGCGCATGCACTGTCAGATGCGCCGAAGACGAATTTGGAGAAATCTGCCGAGGAAGAATCACGCTCGCAACCGCATTTGATTGGGGAGCGCAGCCGTAAACCAAAAATCGTCAGGAACGTTTCTAGGCCTTACCGCGCATCTTGGCCGCCCACCACCGCGACCCCACCAGCAAAAACCGCCAATCCTTGAAAAACTCCGGCGGCTTCCCCTCGAACGCGTGCCCAATAAATTGCAGCAACCACCCAAACAAAAACAACCCCAGCGCCACCCACAGAAGCGGATGCCAAAAAATTCCCGCCAGCGCCACCGGCCCCGACAAAATAATGATCGGTATCCCAAACGTATGCGTAATCCGGTTCACCGGATGCTGGTGCCCCTCCGCATACTCCGCAATCCAACTATCCCAACTCCGTCCTCCCAGCATAAAACCTCCACCGCCGTGCCATCCCGCCGTTGTAGCCGCGGGTCTTTAGACCCGTGCTTTTGACTCGCCTTTGTAGCGGCGGGTCTTCAGTTTACCCTGATGAAGGAAGGGACCCGTGCTTTCACCAAGCCAAGCCCAGCCGTTGTAGCGGCGGGTCTTCAGACCCGTGCTTTTTGCCTTTCGTCTCCGAAGCACTCCACAATCCGAAAGCCTCCCACCAACAGCCGAATCCTAACCCCAACGCCCCACCCGCACAAGACCGATCCTTTGAACCGCTCGCACCCCGTCCCAAATTGGGAAAACACGTCAACCAACCCTCCGTGGCTGCCACAAATCCCATTCGAATGGTTACTCATGAATTATTATATTGACAGAGTAACTAATCCATGCTACCGTCTCACATGCGATTCGCGCCCCCCACCCAATCCGCCCCAAACCACCCCGACATAGCACGCCGCAGTATCCAAAATCCGGCCAATTCCTCTGTTTCCCATCTAACTCCAACAGAATCTATCTCTTTCGCAGATATCCCTTCCAACCCCCTTAGAATCTATCTCTTACACAAACACCAGGGGGTGGGGTCACCCGCAATTCCCAGATATTCCTTTTACGGGAATCACCCAGCCGCCTTCGCGACATGACGCCTGCTAAACTTCTCCCGAAAACTCCGCCACCACCATGCCATTCCGTCACTCAATTCGCGGCACCGTTTACCACTTCCAGAACCTCCGCGAGCTGCTCGCCAAAGCCTCCCCGCTCCGTTCCGGCGACCAACTCGCCGGCATTGCTGCCGCCACCCAGGAAGAACGCGTAGCCGCTCGCTTTGCTCTGGCGGACATGCCGCTGGTCGCGTTCTTTGAAGGCTCGGTCGTTCCCTACGAATCCGACGAAGTAACTCGCCTGCTTTTCGACACTCACGATCGCTCCGCCTTTGCGGCAATTTCCAGCTTCACCGTCGGGCAATTCCGCGACTGGCTGCTTTCCCCCGCGGGTACGACGGAATCTCTGGCCGCGCTCGCCCCTGGTGTCACCCCGGAAATGGCTGCCGCCGTCAGCAAATTAATGCAGGCGCAAGACTTGATTTCCGTGGCGCAAAAAGTTCGCGTAGTCACCAAATTCCGCTCCACGGTCGGACTCCCGGGTCGCCTCTCCACCCGTCTGCAACCGAATCATCCCACCGACGATCCTGCCGGTATCGCCGCCAGCATCGTCGACGGCCTCTCGCTCGGCTCCGGCGACGCAGTCATCGGCATCAACCCAGCCACCGACAATCCCGCGACGGTCACCACCCTGTTGCGCCTTGTCGATTTCGTCCGCGAGAAATACTCCATCCCCACGCAAAGCTGCGTCCTCGCCCATCTCACCACCCAGATGGCCGCGCTGCAGCAGGGCGCGCCCTGTCGACCTGCTTTTCCAATCCATCGGCGGCACCGAAGCCACCAACCGATCCTTCGGAATAAATCTCGCGCTGTTAAACGAAGCGCACCAAGCCGCTCGCGAACTCAACCGCGGCACCATCGGCGACAACATTATGTATTTTGAAACCGGGCAGGGCAGTTCACTCTCCGCTAACGCCCACCACGGCTGCGACCAGCAAACGCTGGAAGCCCGCGCCTATGGAGTCGCTCGCTATTTTCGACCCATGCTCGTAAACACGGTAGTGGGATTCATAGGTCCCGAATATTTGTACGATGGAAAACAGATCATTCGCGCCGGCCTCGAAGATCATTTCTGCGGGAAATTACTCGGCCTGCCTATGGGGTGCGACGTCTGCTACACCAATCACGCCGCCGCCGATCAGGACGACATGGATACCCTGCTCACGCTCCTCGCAGTCGCCGGCGTCAACTACATCATGGGCATCCCCGGCGGCGACGACGTCATGCTCAACTACCAAACCTCTTCGTTCCAGGACGCGCTCTACCTCCGCAGCATTTTAGGATTACGCCCCGCGCCAGAATTCGAGCAATGGCTGCAGCAATCCAGCACCCGCCAACTAACCGTCCAGGCGCTTCTACCGCAAATAAATCCGCCCAGTGAAAGCGATTCGCAATGAACAAAGAACCCGAGAAATCGCGAGAAGTGAGTAGCACAGGCATTCCTGCCTGTGCGCCTTCCACAACCCCACCCCAACTCCCCCCGCCCCCGCTCCAAACCTACACTCCCGCCCGCGTCTCCCTCCAACAAACCGGCCACTCTCTAGCCACCTCAGAAATCCTAAATCTGCAACTCGCCAACGCCCAGGCCCGCGACGCCGTCCACGCAAACCTAGACGTATCCGCAATCGTCGCCGGCCTAACCCAGCGCAATCTCCCGCACCAAGTCCTCAGCAGCGCCGCAAACAATCGCGCGGACTATCTACTCCATCCAACACTCGGACGAACGCTGAGCAATAATTCAAAAATTCAGTTGCAGTCTGTATCGAAAAAAAGCCCCGACAACATGCACGATCTAATCTTCGTAATCGCCGACGGCCTCTCCGCGCTAGCAGTGGACCGCCACGCCCTCCAACTCCTCGACGCCGCAATGCCGTTACTCGACTCCACCTGGAAAATCGCCCCAATCTGCATCGCAGAACAAGCCCGCGTAGCCATTGCCGATCCCATCGGCGAAATCCTCAGCGCAAAAATCAGCGTAATCCTGATCGGCGAACGCCCAGGTCTCAGCTCTCCAGACAGCTTAGGCGTCTACATCACCTGGAATCCGCGCCCCGGCCGCACCGACGCCGAACGCAACTGCATCTCCAACATTCGCCCCGAAGGCCTAAGCTACGTGGAAGCAGCAAATTTGTTGCTGTTTTATCTGGGCGAATCACGCCGTCTGCAACAGTCCGGCACCCTGCTCAAACCGACCGTGGCAGGAAACGCTTTGCCGGAACAAATCACATGAATCTCAGCGGCGCCGAGGGAACTGCAACCTCTGTTCCAAACAAATGTTCCAAAACAAAAAATTGTCATTCCGAGCGTAGAGAGGAATCTGCTTTTGCTGCCCGCGCCCCCAATTGTCGCTAACGTTCCGCCGAGAACGAAACTCAACGCCGCGGCGCAGATTCCGGCGAACTCCAATACGTCTTATCCTTCGCGTAACACAATTTCTCAATGTTGCAGTCCACACAGCGCGGTTTCCGCGCCACGCAAACCCGCCGCCCATGCCAGATTATCTGATGTGAAAATTGTATCCATTTCGCCTGCGGCAAAATCTTCATCAAATCCTGTTCGATCTTTTTCGGTTCCTGATGGCGTGTCAAATCCAGCCGGTTGGACAGGCGAATCACGTGAGTGTCCACCACCACTCCCACCGCAATTCCGTAGCCCGAACCCAGCACCACGTTCCCCGTTTTTCGCGCCACGCCCGGCAGCGTCAGAATCTCTTCCATCGTGCGCGGCACCACCCCGCCAAACTGTTCCGCAATCGCTTTGCTCGCGCCCATCACCGACTTGGTCTTGTTACGAAAAAATCCCGTCGGGCGAATTTCCTGCTCCAGCTCCGACGGCGTGGCATACGCAAAATCTTCCGGCTTCTTATATTTTTTATAAAGCTCCGCGGTCACCAGGTTGACGCGCACATCCGTGCACTGCGCGGAAAGAATGGTAGAGATCAGCAACTGAAACGGATTGGCATGCGTCAACTCGCAAACCGCATCCGGATAAGCCGCGTCTAGCCCCGCCAATATCGCCGCCACCCGCACCGGGTCAGTTCCCGCATGCTTGCCCGATGCTGACGCGGGGAACTTCTGGCTGGACTTCTTTCCAAACTGCTTCGCAGAGATTTGTTTCTTCTTAGTATTTTTTCGAGTCGGGGCCATGAAGGCGCAGGATAGCACAACCCGTTCCCGCGATTGTCAAACGCTCTGCTCCCGGCTATCCGGCGATATGCAGTAACTACCGGATATACCTGACGGTCGGCAAATTTGTAGAATCTGATCTTTTACCTCGAGCCGCGCTTGGCTCAGCAACAGCAGCGCCGGCAGTCCGCGGCAGCGGCATATTGCGTACCGATCCTCAAGAACGCAGCATCCATTTTATACAGGAGTGTCTCCGAGCGACGTGGCGGGCGAAAGTCCAAATCCAAGTGTGACCGTGAGCCCGTGGCTGATCGCCGCGGCGGTGATGCTGCCCACGTTTATGGAAGTGTTGGATACTTCCATCGCGTCGGTGGCCCTGCCGCACATTGCCGGCAGCCTCTCCGCCACCACTGACGAAGCCACCTGGGTGCTGACCAGTTACCTGGTGGCCAACGCGGTGATCCTGCCAGCCAGCGGATGGTTTTCCATGCGCTTCGGGAGGCGCAATTTTCTGTTGTTCTGCATTGTGCTTTTTACCATTTCTTCTTTTGCGTGCGGTGCGGCCACCAGTTTGGGTTTCATTCTGATTGCCCGCGCGATTCAAGGCGCGGGCGGCGGCGCGCTGCAGCCACTTTCTCAAGCAATTCTGCTGGAAAGTTTTCCGCCGGCAAAACGCGGCGCGGCCATGGCAATTTTCGCTCTAGGAGTGGTGGTCGCTCCGGTGCTCGGCCCCACGCTGGGCGGCTGGCTTACCGATCAATATTCCTGGCGCTGGGCGTTTTACATCAACATTCCGATCGGTGTCGCGGCAGTCGTGATGATTTCCAGATTTATCGTCGATCCCCCGTACATCAAGAATGCGAAGCCCACGAAATTCGACGGCATCGGCTTGGGATTGCTGGCGGTGTGGCTGGGCGCGCTACAGATTATTCTGGATAAAGGACAGGAAGACGATTGGTTTGGAGCCACCTGGGTGCGCTGGGCGTCGGCGATTCTGGTGGCCGGATTTATAGCTTTTCTGATTCGCGAATTTACGGCGAAACAACCGATCGTGAAGTTGTCGGCCTTTAAGAATCGCAATTTCGCGGTGGGTTCGCTGCTGATTGGATTATTCGGCGCGGTGATTTACGGAATCATCACGATTCTCCCGCTTTTTTATCAGACTCTGCTGGGCTACTCCGCAATGTCCGCCGGTTTCGCCGTGAGTCCGCGCGGCGTCGGAGCGATTCTGGTGATGCCGGTGATCGGAGTGCTCACCAGCCGGCTGGACAATCGCTGGCTGATTGCGTTTGGTTTTGGACTGTACGCCTGTTGCGCGCTGTGGATGGCCACGCTGACGCTGCAGATCTCACAATGGTCGCTGACCTGGCCGGTGATCTTGAGCGGGGTAGCCAGCGGATTGGTTTTCGTGCCGCTATCCACCACGGCGATGGGCACGCTGAGCAACAAGGAAATCGGCAACGCCAGCGGACTTTACAATTTGCTGCGCAACGTCGGCGGCAGTATTGGAATTTCTCTCGTCAATACGATTATCGCGCGGCACACGCAAACGCACCGTACCGAACTGGCGCATAACATCTCGCATGGGCCAGCTTTTCAACACACCTTGAACGTATACAAGGGGCTGATGACCGCGCATGTGGCTTCCAACACGGCCACGCATCGCGCCTACGCGATGATTCAGAACAGCCTGGACCAGCAAGCCACCGTCTACGCCTACGTGGATGATTTGCGGTACATGGCGCTGCTGTGCATTTTGTGCGCGCCAGTGATTTTCATTGTAAAGAAAGTGAAAGCCAAGCAAGGCGCGGCGCCCGCGGGTCATTGATTTGCCGGCGATAGCAGCTGAGAATTCAGAAAGATTTGAAGGAGCAGAGCGCGATGGAAATGGATGATCGGGATTACGCGGCAATCACCGAAGAACTACAACGCTTGCGGGACGAGCAACAACGGCTGCGCGATGAACAGGAAAAGTTGCGCCGCGAAAAAACGCCTTCCACCAATGGCAATGCCCCAGCCACGAAAAAGAACGCAGACGGTGATAAGGATTCCGCGAAAGGCGCAGACGGAAAAGACTCGAGCGACGACAAAAATAAAGCTGAAAGCCAGGGCGATGAAAAAGCCAAAGATCAGGAAAAGCCCAAGCCGCCCTTGAAAGAACGCGCGAAAGCCTTTGTGCGCGAGCATCCCAAAGGGATTTTCTGGGGGACTATCGGCTTCGTCGTTCTCGTAATTCTGACAATTATTTTGATCATTTATCTCAACTCTTACGAGAGCACCGACGACGCGGAAATCGACGGACATTTGAACGCCGTAAGTTCACGCATCACCGGCACCGTCACGAAAGTTTACGTGCAGGATAATCAGGCGGTCACCGCGGGCCAACTCTTACTGGAACTCGATACCCATGACTATCAGACCGCGCTGGACCAGGCCCAGGCCAGCGAAGCCAACGCGCTGGCGCAGCTGGCCGCGGAAAATCCCAACGTGCCGATCACCCAAACCGCCAATCAAACGAACATCACTTCCGGCAACGTGGATGTGGCGACCGCGCAAGCAGCAGTAACCGCGGCAGAGCAGCAATATCAGGCCAAGCTCGCCGAATTGCGCCAGGCGGAAGCCAACAACCTGAAAGCGCAGACCGATGTGCTGCGTTACCGTCCGCTGGTGCAGAAAGAAGAAATTTCCAAGGAACAGTTCGATACGATTCTGGCGCAGGCCAAAACGCAAGCCGCCGGAGTGGAAGCGGCGCAAGCCTCCGCCAAAGCTGCGGAGAAAGCGATCGACCAGGCCCACGATCAATTGCGCCAAGCGCTTACCAAGCTGCAGCAAACCAACACGGACGCGCCACGTAACGTAGCGATTCGCAAAGCGGGAGTGCGGGCCCGGGAGGCTGCGCTGCAAGCGGCGCAAGCGCAGGTGCAGCAGGCCCGCTTGAATCTTTCGTACACCAAAATTTATGCCCCGGTGGCCGGAATTATCGGGCAGAAAAACGCCGAGCTGGGGCAGCGGGTGGAGATTGGGCAGCAGTTGCTGGCCATTACCCAGCTGGACGATATCTGGATCACCGCGAATTTCAAGGAGACGCAGCTGAAGAAAATGCGTCCCGGGCAGCAGGTGGACGTGAGCGTGGATGCGTTTGGCAAGAAATATCACGGGTATGTGGAGAGTTTGCCGGGAGCTACCGGAGCGATCACCAGTTTGTTGCCGCCGGAAAACGCTACGGGAAATTATGTGAAGGTGGTGCAGAGATTGCCGGTGCGGATCCGGTTGAAGCAGGGGGAAGATTCGGAACATATGTTGCGGCCGGGGATGAGCGTGGAGCCGAAGGTTTGGTTGAAGTGATGGCGCGGCGATTAAGAGTGTGGGTGCGGGGGCAGAAAGCAGATTCATTGCGTTAGAGACGCGCGAGAGCGCAGAGGGAAAAGTCAAAAGAACGGGTCTGAAGACCCGCCGCTACAACACCTGGAGGAGGCGTTGAAACGCTTTACCGCGGTGACTTATTTTGTTTTTCTCGTTCGCGGATAGTTCGGCGAAGGTTTTATCCATTTCCCGAATGAAAAAAACTGGGTCGTAGCCGAATCCCTTAGAGCCGCGCGGAGCTGGCAGGATTTCTCCGTCGACCCGAGCGGTGATCACCGCGATAGCGCGATTTTGTCGTGCTGCGGCTATCGCGCATATGAAATGGGCGTGGCGGGCTTTGCCGGTCAGCGCCGCCATTTCGTGGAGTAATTTTTCGTTGCGCTGGCCGTCGGTGGCGTTTGGTCCCGCGTATCTTGCGGAGCGCACGCCGGGCGCGCCGCCCAGGGCCGGGACAACCAAGCCGGAGTCGTCGGCGAATATTAGATCGTCGGTGAATTGGGAATAGTGGAGGGCTTTGCCTGCGGCGTTTTCCGCGAAGGTGGGGGCGTTTTCGGGGAAGGTCGGGAGCGTGGAGAAATTCTCGAGTAGTTCGAGATGGATCGATGGATTCGAATTCGCCATGGACTGGAATTCCGCTAGTTTGCCGGGATTAGAGGAGGCCAGCATAATTTTGCCGCTCACAAGAGCACCGTGGAGTGCGGCGGCTTGACGCCGCTTTGACGGTGTAACGGATTCGCGCGCCACGGCGTTCCCCAAAGCGGCGTCAAGCCGCCGCACTCCAAAACAAATCGCCCTACGGCTGGCTTACCGCGCACGAGTATTGAATTTTACCGGCAGCACTTGGCGCTGCTCTTCGTTGAGGCGGCGGATTCCCGCGGCGGCTAGGGCCAGCAAATCTTGCATCTCGCTCCCAGAGAAAGGGCGGCCTTCCGCGGTGGCTTGAATTTCTACGAAGTGGCCGCTGCCGGTCATGACCACGTTCATGTCAACTTCGGCGCGAGAATCTTCTTCGTAGGCCAGATCCAAGAGCGCGCGATCATCAACGATACCTACGCTGGTGGCGGCTATCGTGTCGATGATGGGAGAAGTCTTCAGAATCCCTGCGGACACCAGGCGATCGAACGCCAGCGCCAGCGCTACGAATGCCCCGGTGATGCTCGCGGTGCGAGTGCCGCCATCAGCTTGAATTACATCGCAATCTAACCATACTGTGCGCTCGCCCAATGCTTCCTGGTCGGTGATGGCGCGTAGCGAGCGTCCGATCAGCCGCTGAATTTCCAGCGTGCGGCCGGACTGTTTTCCACGAGTGGCTTCGCGGGAGGTGCGTTCTTCCGTGGCCCGCGGGAGCATCCCGTATTCGCTGGTCACCCAGCCTTTGCCGCTGCCTTTGAGGAACCCCGGGACGCCGTCGTCGACGGTGGCGGTGCAGATTACCCGAGTCTTGCCGAGTTCGATTAGGACGCTGCCTTCAGCAGTGGAGATGAAGTCCGGAGTTATTTTTAGCGCGCGCATTTGGTCGGGATTGCGGCCGTCATTGCGTTGTTTGGTGGTGAGTGCCATGTGGTCCTTTCGCTGCCGGACGGTTTCTAAAGGTTTCGACTGCCTGAATCGGGCCGAAACGAGCGGATCGAATTTGCCGAGCTGGGGCGCAGCGTGCTGTGCCCCTACAAAGGCTTGCCCCCGTGATCGACGGGCACGGCAGGCCGTGCCCCTACGGTTTTCTGGCCCCTGCGCCTTGCGCGGGTGCGGGCGATAGTTCGAACGTGCTGGTTAAATCCAGATGTCCCGCCAGGGTTTCTACTTCCTGGCCGTGAATTAAAATTTTCAAGCGCCTTACTTGTGGAACGTTGGCTTCCAGCGTGCGCGCAATGGATTCTACCGCGAGTTGTTCGCTCGCGATTCCGCTGGGCGTTGAGGTGGCCAGCGCCTCGGAAAAATCGGCGATGCCGGTGCCGTCCGGCAATAAATAAAATTCCAGGAGCGCGGCGTCGGGCGGCAAAGTGCGGAGCTCGGTGTCGACCGGCCCGGCCAGCAGGGTATTCAAAACTTGTTTGGCGCGCAGGACTGGCTCGCTGCTGAGTGGAAGATCGATGGTGACCGGTTTCAGCGCTTCGTCATCGGCGTGCGAGGCCCAGAACATTTTCGCTTTGATGCGCGGATCGTTCGAATTACCAAAAAACGGCTGGGTTAGTTCGCGGCGGGCTTGCTCTTCGGTTTGCTGGGTTATTTCCGCGGCTTGTTTTACGTGCGCTTTAAGTGTTGGGAAGTACAGCGCGGCCCCGGCGACGGCGATCGCCAGCGCCATAAATCCCCAGAGCAGCCAACGCGGTGTCATTGCGAAACTCCGGCGGACGGAGTCGAGGAAGCCACAGCGGGCGTGGGTACCACGTAGGAAGGTTTGAAGGCCACGACGCCGCGGGCGATGGCGTCCGCGACTCCCGGCGCCATGCGATCTAAATCTTCGCGGCGCTCCACGGATACACTGGAGATTTCCACGGCAATGGCCGGCGCGGCCGTGGTGCGCAGCTGGCGAACTTCGGCGGTTTGCGAATCGCTAGGCGAACCTTTGAAACGCTGGGCGAGGAGGCCTTGCACGGTGTCGCCGAGTTTTCGGCTTAGTTCTAGGAAAGGAGCTTGCGCTTGATCCCACGGCAGCAGACCGTTGGCCTCGCTGGGGCGCGGCAGGTCAGAGTTGACGTAAACGCGAGCGGTGCCGGGGAGGCCGGTGGAGGAAATGTGCAGAGTGATAAAAACGGCGCCCCGTTGCGCGTTGGCCATGGCGCTGCGGTCGTCGAAGGAAGGATTTTCGTCGGCGAGGCGCGTTTGCACTACTTGGAAGCCCTGGGATTCGAGCGCGCGGCGAATTTGTGCGGCGAATTGCAAGACCACTTCGCTCTCGCGGATTCCGCCGGTGCCGCGGGCGCCGGGGTCGGTGCCGCCGTGGGCGGCGTCCAGCACCACGACATTCAGGGAATTTGGCGGAAGCGCACTCGGCGGCGGAAATACTTTGGCGGACGGAACGGGTACGCTGGGTGGCGGCGCCTGCACCGTGGTTGTTGTCGATGTGGCTGGCGGGGTTTGTGCCAGCGAAGACGTCTGCGCGGAGACGCTTCGCGGAGCAGACGGAAGAAATATCAGCGGCAGCAACAAAACCAGCGCGCCAGCCGCCGCGTGCCAAAGATATTCTCGAGATTTATCCTCGGGAGCAGATTCGGATAGTTTGGGCCAAACAATTCTCACGTCGAGCAGCATATCAAAACGGATGGGGCTGCGCCGCAGCCGCGCGGAGATTTGCAACGCAAAAGGGACGGCTGGCAGGCCGTCCCTGTGATGTATTGCTGCGTTGCGTTCGCGGCGTTTTGACGCACTCGCCGCGTTTGGTGCAAAGCCGGTATTGCCGTAGGCGAAGGGGCGCTTCGAACGGCCCGTGGTTTACTGCTGCGGCGGAGGAGCGCTCGAACCCTGTTGTTTAGCGGCCTTGCGGGCCATTTCGTCGGACTTCATCTGCTTGCGTTGTTCGGGGGTCAGCACCGCACGCACTTGTTTGTGGGTGGCCATGCGAATCTCCTGCATCTTGGCCTGTTGTTGATCCGCGGAGAGCGTGGAGTCGTTCTTCACCGCAGCCATCTGCGACTTCGCGTCATCGCGGATTTTCTGCACTTGGGCTTTTTGATCGTCGGAGAGATTTAGATTGGCGAGTTCGTCGGGGTGTTGGTGACGGCCCGCCGGGTTTTGCCCTTGCATCGCGCCTTGCGGGTCGCTCTGCGGCGCTTCCTGCGCGCGGACCGTGGCGGGCACACTGCACAGCGCCAGTAAACCGGCGGTTAACGCTAACTGCGTGAATGTTCGAATAGTTTTCATAAAGGCTCTCCTCGAAATGCCCAATCCTGCTCTGCTTCGGGCTCTGCGAATATAACCCGGTGCCGGCGGAAATGTCGTACGGGGGATGCTGTAGGTGGAAATCCGGGGCTGCGCGATCCGCGGCTGCGTGAAAGGCGGTTGTGTAATCCCAAGTTGCGTTAGGTGGGGCGCGCGAAAGGGCGAGTTATCGCACTAGGTTGGATGTATTATTACGGCGCTGCGGCCGGGGCGCCCACGTTCTGTAACCGCGTTCTGTAGTCGTGTTCCGTGGCCGAGTCCTGGAGCCGCGTTCTGATGTCGCGTTCTCGCACAGACCTTTTCGAAGTGAAAAATAAGCGTTGGCAATTACGCTCGGTCGCGGGGTCATGGAAGGCTGAATGAAAATTAACGGATTTCTGCTGAGAAGCACGATCGTGGCGGCGCTCGGTGGATTGCTGTTCGGGTTCGACACCGCGGTAATTTCTGGCGCGACGCACGCCTTGAAATTGCTGTATCAACTTTCAGACTTGGGGCTGGGCGTAACGGTGGCGTCGGCTTTGGCCGGCACGGTAATTGGCGCGATGACCGCCGGAATTCCCGGTGACAAGTGGGGACGCCGGGACAGTTTGCGCCTGATGGCGATACTTTATTTGGTTTCGTCGCTGGGATGCGCGTTCGCCTGGAGCTGGCCGGCGCTGCTGGTGTTTCGGTTCATCGGTGGCCTGGGCATCGGCGGATCTTCGGTGCTGGGGCCGATGTATATCGCCGAAATTGCTCCGGCGAGCTGGCGCGGACGGCTGGTGGGACTGTTTCAGTTCAATATCGTCTTCGGAATTTTGCTCGCCTATTTTTCTAACTATATCGTTGGGACCATGCAGCTGGGAGACGCGGAGTGGCGCTGGAAGCTGGGCGTGCCGGCGATTCCCGCGCTGTTTTTTTTGCTGATGCTGTTTGGAATTCCGCGCAGTCCGCGCTGGCTGGTGAAAAAACAGCGAGTGGCCGAAGCGCGCGACGTGCTGCTAAAGACTGGCGCGCCGAATTACGAGGCCGAGCTGCAGGAGATTGTGGCTTCCATCGACGCGGAACATCAAACTAGCGATGCGCTGTTTGTCCGCAAGTACCGCTTCCCAATATTTTTAGCGGTGTCCATCGGACTGTTCAACCAGCTTTCTGGCATCAACGCGATCCTGTATTACCTCAACGATATTTTTGCGTATGCGGGGTTCAGTAAAGTTTCGGGAGACTTGCAGGCGGTGGCCATAGGCGGAACGAATTTGTTGTTCACCATGCTGGCGATGTCGGTGATCGATAAAATTGGCCGGAAGACGCTGCTGCTGATCGGCTCGGTAGGCACGGCGCTGTGTTTAGGCGGCGTTGCCACGATTTTTCTGACGCATCGTAATCAGGGTCTGCTGGTGTGGTTGTTGGTCGGCTACATCGCATTTTTTGCGTTCTCCCAAGGCGCGGTGATCTGGGTTTTCATCAGCGAAGTGTTCCCGAACCGCGTGCGCGCGAAGGGCCAGAGTCTGGGAAGTTTTTCACACTGGATCATGAACGCGGCGATATCCGCGACGTTTCCGCTGTTGGCGGCCAAGTCTGGCGGCTATCCCTTTGTGTTTTTCTCGCTGATGATGGTGCTGCAATTTTTCGTGGTGCTGTTCGTGTATCCGGAGACTAAAGGGTTTACTCTGGAAGAGATGCAGAAAAAACTCGGCATTGCGTAAGTCTCCGTCCGCGCACTGTTCAAAATTTTTTCGCCGCCTCCGCTTTTGTCCCCGCCACTAGCCACCAACCTTGTCACGAACTCCCGAAGATTCCTCCGCGCAACACGCACAAGACAATTGACTCCGCGACGCGTGACAGGAATAATTTTGGTCCTAAAGGGGACCATCACCATGCACCTGCGGGCACGACTTCTCGTTTTACTAGCTTTCATTCTGGCCGCCGGTTCTGCGCGCGCGCAGAGCGGGGACGCCGCCATCGAATCGTATTTTGCGGGCAAGCAAGTCGTACTGAAAATTGATATGCCCGGCAGCCAGAAGGGCGTCGACTTGCGGTTTGATAAAACTACGCCGATGGATTGGAAAGAGTATTCCTCGCGCATCCGCGATTTTGGAGTGTCGATCCGGAAGGGCGACACTGCGCGAGTGACGACGATTGTGGTCAAGAAAGACATGATTGAGTTTCAGCTGGATGGCGGCGGCTTCGGCACTGCGCGCGACGATACTAAGACCACCGTCGAACCGAAGGTCGCAGACAAGAGCAGCTACGAAAAAGATTTGGAAGCGCAAATCGCGGCGACCGACGATCCCGATCGCAAAGCGGATCTGCAGCGCGACCTCGATCGCGAAAGGGCGCGACGGGCGCGCGAAGATGCCGCCAACAAGCGAGAGGCGCAAGCCGCCAGCGTGGCGAAAGCGGAGCAAGTGGCGGATAACCGCATGCGCGGCGGTTCGCGGTTTAATTTGCGGTGGAAGGGTTCGATACCCGCGGGTGCGGACACGCCTGACGGAGTGATGAAGGCGCTGGCGGAATATGTGCAGTTTGGCGGCGATTCTGGGGCAGCGGTTCGCCCTGCTGCCAGGCAGAACGGCGCGGATTCGCCGGATTCAGGTGTGGCTCCTTCCAGTGCGCCGCCTTCAAACGCACCTGCTCCGGCGGCAGAGCAAGATGCGTCGCCAACGGCGCACTTGAAGCGCGGGATGAAAATCAGCGAAGTCGCCGATCTGCTGGGAGCTGGAAAGAAATTGTCAGTATCCGGCGGGGACAATGGCATGGAGACGATCGTCATGGAATATCTGGTGGACGACCGCCGGGTGGAAGCGACGTACGTGGACGGAATTCTGATTCGTTTCACTATTAGCTCGCGGTAACCTGGCAGTTTCGATGATGGCGAAATTTGCGCGGCACTGAAGTTGTCTGGGGCGCGACGCTGAACTGCGCAGAACGCGTAACAGCAGAGTGCGAGAACTCCTTGTATATTGCTGCAAATAATGTAGTTATGTGGAAGTGGCGATTGAGGGAGCCACGTCGTTTGGGGGAAGTGTTGATTCTGCTGTGGTTACGAAGCGCAGACTCGGAAGTATTGAAACTGCTGGGTTTACAGCCGTGAATTTGGTGGAAATTTGCCACTTCTCGAAAATTCGTATTGATTCTATAGGGTTTACAGGAATTGAGTTTGCGCAAATTGCGGAAGTGCGGATTCTAAAGGGGTTAGGACGAATCTGCGGGGAGGGATCGGGGCGAAGGAGGGGAGTGGGCGGTCAGGGGTGGAGTGCGGTGGGGGAGGAGCGGTCGCGGCGGGCGATTGGTAGTTCACGCGGAAGTGTAGCTGGGGGGCGTTGGTTTATCAATATGGGTTAGTAACTCATAGGTACTGCGTTCGAACGGCGCAGCGAAGAGGCACTCACCCTTCGCACGAAACAGAACCGCAAAGGGTAGGCCACCCCGAAAGTTTCTCGCTACCTTAAGGCTGCGCCGCACGCCACCCCGAAAGTCGGTCGCTACCTTAAGGCTCAGCCATCCGCCCGGAACCCGAGAATTGCTTTTCTCTCGCGAACAGCGCATAGCAGCGTGCTCTTGTCCGCCGCGAAGGATGCTCTCGGCGACTTAGTTATGACTCTCCGATTCTGATGGGGATACGCTCGAAATCTTCCATGGGATACTCCGGTTCAAAAATGTGCGGCCTCTGTACCACCCCATCGATTGCGATCATGAAGGGAAAAGCCGCGGCGACGATGGCAATCTCGCTTCCATTTTTTGCCCTGAGGAGGATTCCCGACTCAGCCTTCACTCCCGATTCATGGACGACAAGTTTGAATGCATCAACCTGCTGATCGAATTCACGAGCTATAGGCAGCATCACGTCGCTGACCGACGGCGATTTGAAATGCGCAAAACACAGCACCCCAATCTCCATCCTCTCTGCAATCTCGCGCACTTCGGAATGGACTCGCAACCCGCTCCCATCCGGTCTCCAGAGAGTTATATACATAGGCTTGCCATGCGTCTCGAATTCGATTGAGACATGTCTTATCGGCTTCGCCACTTCGACTGCCAGTGGGGCTAGTCCCTCCCACCTATATGTCAGGTCCACCATCTGTTCCTTTCATGGCTTCAACGGTGTTGGTGGAGGCGGTGACGGGCGGCTCACGATTAGCCATTGATTTGGGCCTCCCGCAATAAATATACACGATTAAATATTGCCATAAGGTAATAAGACAGCGACATCCTGGGTGGCCTTCTCTCCTATCGAGGGCTACCCGGGAAGGTTCTTCACGGCTGAGGGTATGCCACCCGCCGAGCGTCAGAAAAATCGGAAAACGGCCCGTCTGTCCCGATTTTTCAGTAACCCATAGGTACTTCTTTCGAATGGCGCAGCGAAGAGGTGCCCACCCTTTGCATGAAACAGAACCGCAAAGGGTAGGCCACCCCGAAAGTCTGTCGCTACCTTAAGGCTGCGCCATCCGCCCTCATGGACTAACAGCCAAACTAGCTAGATACCATGTGTAGGCGGCAAGAAGGCCGGAAATCAAGAGGAGCAGCCGAGAAATGCGTCTTCCAAAAAGAGCAAGGACCGCCGCAAGAATTCCCAGGCCGAACATGACAAAGACCGGGTAAGCTCTATCGAGGTTAATCGGGCGCATCGTTCCGTTTGCCATTTTATAGGCCATGACTAGAAAAACGAAAAGGCAGACTGTGCTTACTAAGTTTGCGATTACCCCCAGCGCGAACATCACTTTTCTGAAGCTGGGAAGAGTCCTTCCTTCACCTCGGAACGACAAGGATGCCAATCCTGAGAAAAGAACGCCCGAAAGCGTCAGCCACATTAGAAGCATCCGACACCCCCTACAGCGCATATTGAGTGGCGGGTGGCTCACGCATGGCCATCGATTTTGATCTCCCGCAACGAATATCCACTATTAAATATTACCGCAAGATGATAAGACAGCGACATCCTGGGTGGCCTACCCTTTGCGGTTTGGGCAAAGGGTGGGCCGCTCTTGGCGCTCGCCTATGCCTAAACAACTGAGACGTATTACCGGCCGCGGTGATCTTCATTTCATCACATTCTGTTGCTATCAGCGCAGAGCTTTGCTGGGCAGCGTCCGGGCCAGGAACACGGCGTTGCAAATCCTTCGCGAAGTGCGCGGACGTTACGGCTTTGCGCTGATCGGCTACGTCATCATGCCCGAACATATGCACTTGCTGATCAGCGAATCGGCATCCCTGAAGCCAGAAAAGGTGATTCAGGTCTTCAAGCAAAGAGTGTCGCGCCGGTTGCGCGGCAAGAAGCGGGCGGCAACAGGGCAGTTGGCGCTGGCGTTTCCGGAGGCCGGGAGTGGGTTGCGGCGATTCTGGCAGCGGCGCTGTTTTGATCGGAATGTGTACTCTAGCGCAAAAGTTCCGGAGAAACTCCACCACATGCATGCGAATCCGGTGAAGGCGAAGCTGGTGCGGCATCCCGGGGATTGGCCGTGGAGCAGTTGGTGTCACTACTATGGGCGAGAGGCATTGCTGAAGATGGATCCGTGGACGTGATTTGCCGAGAGCAGCGGGTCACGGTAGTTGGCGCGCCGAGCGGCCCACCCTTTGCAAAAACCGCAAAGGGTAGGCCACCCTCGAATCTTCTCCGACGCTTAAGGATATGCCGCCCCCGAACGGCGCAGCGAAGAGGCGCCCACCCTTTGCACGAAACAGAACCGCAAAGGGTAGGCCACCCCGAAAGTCTGTCGCTACCTTAAGGCTGCGCCACTCGCCACCCTCGAAACTTCTCCGGCGCTTAAGGATATGCCGCCCCCGAACGGCGCAGCGAAGAGGCACCCACCCTTTGCACGAAACAGAACCGCAAAGGGTAGGCCACCCCGAAAGTCTGTCGCTACCTTAAGGCTGCGCCACTCGCCTAATTTATGAAATGGTGAATTGCCTCGTTGGCGTTATCTTGAAATGAAGTATTTTTCAAATCAGTAAAAAAAGTGCTCTGGTCCACCATGTCCCCTGATAACTTACCCTCTTTACTGGCATAAAAAACGCCGCTTTTATACCGCTCATCCGAAATGGCATCTACAAAGCGTTTTGCACCTACTTCCAGCGTATGCACCATTCCGCCCATCAATGGGAATACAATAGGCATCATCACGTACTTCAACATAAACCGCATTGGCGGGGGAAGACTATCTGGCGCCTGAGTTCCTTTTGTATTCCCTGGGCTCACAACAATAAACTTGAGCTTAGGATATTTTCTTGCCATTGATAACGTCCACATGGTTTCTGCATACTTGACATATGCGTATGCTTGCAATGCATTGAACTTCTTACCAAAATATGATCCATCAAGAACAGCAGCAAACTCATCTACAGAAGAAGTCCTCATTGAAACTGGTTTTACTCCGAGCATCTTTACTCCTGGAACAGCTTCCGCACTGACTGATAGAACTGTTTTCCTTAACTTGTCCCGTTTAATTAATTCCTCCACTAGAATTACATTACCTAAAATATTCGTAGCAGCTAATTGATTCATACCGGAAGGCGTAGATTTCGCAGCCGTTTTCCCAACTACTCCACCTGCATTTAAAACTATTGCATCAATAGGTTCCTTTATTTCTTCTACTGCTTTTCTTACAGAATTTGCATCCGTAACATCCCCAATAATAATTTCAAAAATCTTTTTCCCCGTTTTCTCCTCAAGGTCTTTTTTTGCTGCCTCTGCTCTCGCTCGATTTCTGCAAAAAAGAATTACCTTTTTTGTTTCTTTTTTCAATGCTAACTGTCGGGCAGTCTCTTTCCCAAGCCCAGCATTTGCTCCGGTTATTAATATACTTTCGTTGATGAGCGATCGAATGTTCCATGGGCGTCTCCGTGGTGAAGGGTGAAGGCCGAGTCGTGAGGCCCCGCGAGGCCAGAGCCGGCTTGCTAATTTCGAACTATTCGGTTATATATTGGTGGCGATGGAAATTGTCAAGGAGTTTTGAACTAAATGATTCAAAATACCGCTAGGCCGCGGGGTCGACCGCGCAGCTTCGACGAGACGGGGGCGCTGGAAAAGGCGACTCAGGTGTTCTGGTCGAAAGGCTACGACGGAGTGACGATTGACGATCTCGTCGCCGGGATGGGTGTGGGACGGCCGAGCCTGTATGCCGTCTTCGGGGACAAGCGGGCGATATTCTTGCGCGTCCTTAAGGCGTACGCAGAACGGAAGGGCGCATCAGCCGCGAAGGCACTCCTCTCGCCACAGAGTCTTCGCGACTCGATCGCGGACTTTCTGAGGTACGCCGTCGAAAGTGCGACCGAGAAAGGGTCCGCCCGGGGCTGCCTTATGATGTGCGTCGCGCCGCTTGTGAACGACGCTGAGGTTCAGCGGTTCCTGCAGAGCGCGGTCGCGGGCGGCGCGGCGCTGGTGGAGCGCCGTTTCCGGGACGGGATCAGCGCGGGAGACATCCCGCCTGACTTTCCGGTAGCCGTGCGCGCGATCCAAGTCACGGATTTTGCTCGTGGCCTGACCATGCGTGCGCAGATAGGCACGCCGCGCAAGACGCTCCTCAAAGATGCTGAGGAAGCGGCCGACTTGGTGCTCCTGCCGCGGCGCTGGGACAGTCCGAGCGGGTAACCGAGATCCGTTCGTATGTCGAGAAGGGCCTCACCGCGGCCGCTGATATTTTCGCGAGACGTTTCGAAAAGGAGATGAAGGGGGCGCCTGACTCGCACACCCTCTGCCAAGGTGCGAGGCCGTGCGCTCGTCGACTTGATGCAGGGTTTGCAGCTTCGCGCCAAGGCCGGTATTGCGCGCGAGCAATTACTGCAAGACGCCCGAAGCTATGTGGCCCTGATTCTATCTAACGCAGTTCCCGCGCCCTTAGTCCCGGGCTTGAAGCAATTAAATCCTGCCAAATCTTTGTGGTAGACTCCCGGCCTGTCCCATTTTTCTAGGGGTTGCGTTCCTTTTCCCCCATGAGCAGCAGCGAGAAGCGCCTGGCGACCTACCGTTTCGGCCTGTTCGAGGTGTTCCCGGAGGCCGGCGAACTGCAGCGCCATGGGCAGCGCGTCAAAATCCAAGAACAGCCGTTTAAGTTATTGGTAGCGCTGCTGGAGCAGCCGGGGGAGATCGTGTCGCGCGAAGCGATTTGCGCGCGGTTGTGGCCGCACGACACGTTCGTGGAGTTCGATCAAAGCCTGGGGACGGCGGTTACCAAGCTGCGGCAGGCGCTCGGCGACGATGCGGATAACCCGCGCTTTGTCGAGACGGTTCCCAAGCGCGGGTATCGTTTTATCGCGCCGGTGACTAGCGTCGCGCAGAACGTTGCGGCGAACGTTTCAAATAACGTTGCGAATAGCGTTGCCAAGAGCGACGTCGAGAATTTTATCGCGCAGCCTGGCGGGGTTGCTGAGGTTCCGCAGCAGGGACAAGTTCTTGCGGAGTTGCCGCCGCCCAGTGAGCTGGGGCCGGCGATCCGCGGCAAAGTTTCCTGGGTTCGAGTTCTCTCCGTGGCCCTCGCAATTTTTCTTGTTGTGGGTTCGCTGGCCGCTTATTTATATCGGCGCCACACCGCATTTCGTTTCACGCCGCAAGGAACCATTGTGCTGGCGGACTTTGTGAATACCACCGGCGAAGCGGTGTTTGATGATGCGCTGCGGCAAGCGCTGGAAATTGGGCTGAAACAATCTCCGTTGGTCAGCGTGCTGTCCGAGCGGAAGTCGGCGGTCACGCTGAAGCAGATGGGTTTTTCCCCCGAGCAGCGGGTGACCGGGCGAATTGCGTTGGAGGTTTGCCGGCGCAATGGCGGCCTGGTGACGGTGCAAGGGTCCATTTCTAGCCTGGGGACGACGTATCTCATCGGATTGGCGGCGATCCGTTGCGACAACGGGAAACTGATTGCCAACGAACAAGTGGAGTCCAGCAGAAAAGAAGATGTGATCGATGGATTGGGAAAAGCGGCGGCGAAATTGCGCGCGCGTCTTGGCGAATCGCTGCCGTCGATCGAGAAGTACAATGCTCCGCTCGAGCAGGCCACTACTTCGTCGCTGGAGGCCCTGAACGCGTACAGCACCGCGCTGCTGACTTGGGACCGCAAAGGGGATCGCGATTCGCTGCCCTTTTTTCAGAAAGCCGTGGAGCTGGATCCCAATTTCGCGATGGCCTATGGCGCGCTGGCCACCGTGTATCACAATCTTGGCGAGACCAAGATGGCCAGTACGTACACCACCAAAGCGTATGAGCTGCGGGAGCGGGTGACCGAATCCGAAAAAAGCGCGATTGAAGCCCGTTACTACATCTACGTAACCGGTGAGCTGGAAAAAGCCGATGAGGTGTACGAGATTTTTGCGCAAGAGTATCCGGAATCGGCCGGCGCCTGGAACCATCTGGGAAATACCGACGCAAAAATTGCGCGATACGAGCGTTCCGTCGAAGACCTGCGTAAGGCTTTGCGGCTGGATCCCAGTCGCGCGACTACGTATGCCAATCTGGCGCAAGCGTACTTGCGGCTGAATCGCGTTCCCGATGCGGTTGCGGTATTGGAGCAGGCTGAGAAGCAAAACCTTAATACGGACTATCTGCTGCAGGCCAATTACTGGGTGGCTTTTCTGCGGAAGGATCAGGGCGGAATGGACCGGATTCTGCAGCAGGCTCCTGCGGTCTCTGGTGGACAGTCCTTGATGCTTTGCGAGCAAGCCAATACTGAGGCGTTTTACGGACGTTTCGAGAAGGCGGAGGAATTATCGCGCAGCGCCGCGGCGCTGATGGAGAAGGAAGGCGATGTGGAGTCGGCAGGAAACTGCCTGACCCAGGCCGCGTTGCGCGAAGCTGAAGCTGGTTCCGCGAAAAAAGCGCGGGCCTTTCTGCAGGACGCGGAAAAATTAAATAAGTCTCGAGTCACCCCGTTGGCGGCGCTGGTGATGGCCCTGGATGGCGACGAGCAGCAAGCTCTCAAGGCTGCGGAAGATTTGGATAAGGAATTCCCCGCTGGCACTTTAGTGCAGAAGTATTGGCTGCCACTGCTTCGCGGAGAAGTGGAATTGCGGCAAGGGCAAGCCGATAAAGCGCTCTTGAGCCTGGCGGCGGCTGGGCCGCTGGAATCGGCGATTACCGATGAACATTTCGTCGACACGTTTTATCCCGCGTATGCTCGAGGGCAAGCGTATTTGGCGGCGGGAGACGGTGGCAAAGCAGCTGCGGAATTTCAAAAATTAATCGACAATCCCGGCATGGTCCTCAATTATCCGCTGGCTGCCCTGGCCCGATTGGGCCGCGCACGCGGGTACGCGAAGCAGCACGATTCCGCAAAGGCCCGCGAAGCTTACCAGGATTTTCTTACGCTTTGGAAGGACGCGGACGCCGATCTTCCGGTGTTGGTGCAGGCTAAAAAAGAATTGCGGGCGCTGGACTAGCGCCCGCATCTTCCGATCCGATTCCCAAAATTAAATTGTTACGCCGCCAAATACGGCGGAGCGTTGCGCTTTCGCCGGAGCAATTGGCCGAAGGCCAGCGCGAGGATGCCGCAGCCGAAAAGTGTGAACGTGCCAGGCTCCGGCGTGGTAGTAAGTTGCGTCACGTTGGTCATTACGCTGCCTTGGCCGACCGGCAGGTTGGGATCGTTCGAGGCGTAGCAGGTGTCGTTGTTTGGGTCGCAAATGGTGGGCACCATGCCGCTGCCATTCACTGTGGGATTCCAGCCACCGCTCACCCCGCCACCGGTCAAGTCGTTGAGGCCGCCGTTGCCGAGGGTGGGAACCTGAAAGGTGAACGAGGGATCGTCGACTACGAAATCGTTGCAGAGCGCGCCAATGGGGCAAGAAATTCCGTTGGCGTTGAAGCTGGAGGCGTAGAGCACGGGAATGCTAAGGACGGTTCCGGAGTCCCAACTGGCAGAGGCGTCCCACGGAGTGTAGCCGATGGGCAGGGTGAAGGGATTGGCGATGGGGAAGTTGTAATTCGCGATGGTGTTGCCGAAAGCCTGAACGTTGAGGTTGCCGCTGATGGGCGTGGAGACCGCGGAAACGGGGGTAATCGCCATGTTCAGATCCACGGTGGGCTGCAGATTGATGTACAGCTGTTCGCCGGTGGTGAGGCCGGCGCCGGTGGGAACGATGTAGTTCAAGCCGCCGCTGGAAACGGAACTGGTGGTGGTGGGACCCAGAGCGGCGCCGTTTGGCGCGGCGCTAAGCCAGCTGTTCACGCCGTAGCTGGTGGCGGGATTCCAAGCCAGGCTGCTCTGGTATTGCAGACCAACGTTGATCGTAGCGGAGGCGGAGGCGAACGGCGCGCTGGCCGAGTATCCCAAGCCAAACAGGTTGCCATTGGCGGTTGCGACGCTCGAGCCGCCGACCAGCGCACCGCCGGAGGCTAGATTTCCGCCGAGAGGGTTTACGAGGTTCTGATTGAAGATATTGTCCGAGCCGCTGAACGGGCCGATGTTGTAGACGAAAGTGACGTTCGCGGCCAGCGTTGAGGTCGCCGCCAGATTGCCTGTCCAGCCGGGAGTGTAGCCTACTGACGCGCCGGAGGATCCAGGAGTCAGGACTTGCCCGCTGTTAAACTGCGGCAGGAGGAAATTGGTGAGTCCGCCGAGATTGAGGTTGACGTTAGTGCCGCCGAGGTTGACGCCAGCTTGGACGCCGAAATTGGTGAAGGGGAACGGTCCGCCGGAGGCGGAGAAGGGATTGTAGCTGGCCGAGCCGGCGGCGGCGGTGCCGACATTGATGCTCGTCTGAGCTTTGGATGCCGGGGAGATTACGAGTATCAGGGCGGCGAGTGCGAATACTGCGGTCAGCTTGAGGCGATTGCGGTTCATGGTAAGCGTGTCTCCTAGTTGGGCCCTGCAGCCAAGGGCTGCGGCACTGCCGGTTGGGGAGCATCGCGCGGTCAGGCCGGTTAGCGGGCGTCGAACTTGAGGGCAGGATAGGGGTGGGGCGCGGGGCCGTCAATTCAACTGCAATTGAACCGCACTTGAACTGGTAAGTGTTTTATTGTTATGGAATTACACGGACGTTTGAACTGGAAGAGTGACGCGGGAATGCGGACGCTTCTGGACGACTATCTATTATCTATATTGAGGACGTGCATGAAGCCTGTCGGGGGAGTCTGGGATGCTGAGCTTACAGCGCGATACATCAAGGGTAGAGCGGGAAACACCAACGAACGCAGCGTCCAAAACAAAATAAATCTAAACTCTTAGCAGGCTCTGACAGAACGAACGGCCGCAAACGGATGGCGGTGCAGGGTCAGTTGAGCAGCTTGCCGGCAAAACCGCGTAGCTCCGATTCTATCTTGCCTTTGAAGAAGGTGACGGCGAAAGGCACTGCTATGGAGAAAACAATGTCCGAGGGATTTACCGTGATGGTTCCGGAGGCGGTTTGGCCCATGGCTGAACCGCTGAAGGTGCCGACGTTTCCGTTCCAGCTTTCTTGGAGATCTTTGAGGAAGCCGGAGTGCTGAACCTTGGCTTCGGAGATCGCGTTTTTGATGCGCTGGAGGGCCTGGTCTTGCGGGAGGTTGTGGGGGATTGAGATGTTCAGATTTGCCATAGCTTTTCCGTTCTTATTGCGGATCGATGCTTGCCTAGGAGTGATTCTAGCATTTAGTTGTTGCATAGCTCGAGTAGATGCTTTTTGGCGAAGGAGCGTCCGGAGGCGGTTTTTAGGTATTTTTCGAAGGTTTGGGATTGGGGTTGTTGGGGGAAGGCTGCGTAGAAGATTAGGTGCCAGGGGGCGAATTTGGCGGTGTGCTTGGATTTACTTTGGTTATGGCTTGTTAGGCGAGTGCGGAGATCTTGGGTTGAGCCGGTGTAGAGTTTTTGGGGATGGGGGTGGCTGCGGAGGATGTAGGTGTAGAACATTGGTGTGGCTGGCCTCTCGGTGGTAGGGACGTTGCCAGAGATCTGGCCCGCCTTCGCTTGCTTGGTGGGATTGTATATCGTTGGGTAATATTTGTGTATGGTTTATTTTTTTGGTTGTTGGGTTGGGCTTCGTCGGGCACTTAATTTTCGCTCGCTGGCGCGCGAAAATTAAGTGGAGGCGGGGGGAGTCGAACCCCCGTCCGAAAAGCGCTACGGCCTGAAGACTACATGCTTAGCTCAGTTCAGTTTGTTTCGCCCGCGGCGCTCAGAATGAGCAAGAAACGCAACAAGCTAGTCCGATGAATCTCGCCGAACCTTGCGGACCGAAAGGTTTTGGCCAGCCCACTGAATGACGGTTGACCCCACACCCGCGGGCGAAGCGTGGGCAACCGTTGCGCTTAATTAATTAAGCAGCAAGTGCCAAGTTGTTGTTGGCAGTTCTAGTTTCCAACCGATTACGGGCAGTTGGCTCCCGGCATGCCTTCAGGGCGCGACAGCTTCCGTCGAAACCGGGTCGCCCCCACAGGTAAGGTCTTATTATACCACTGCGGCCAAGGGCATTCGGGGTCCACCCCTAACGCTACTAACCTGTAGGCGACAGGGGTACGTACGGGTCGTTGACTCGCGAGGGGGCGGCTTCCAAAATGACTTGACGAGGGGTCTTCGGCGCGTTCCGTGGCTAGCTGGGCATGGGGAGCGGCGAAACTGCTATGGCACAAGAATCCAGCACGGTGGAACAAGCGGTAGCGCGGGCGTTGCGCGACAACCTGGAGCGCATCCAGCGGACCGCGGACGAGCTGCACCACGCGGTGAACGATGTGGTGTCCGCTTGCGGGAGCAATAAGCCCACCAATGCTTTGCCTCCGATGTTGCGGGCGCAAACGGCGGCGGCTTCGGTAGCCGCGGCGCTGGAAGTGCTGACGCGCTTTGTGACGTCATCGCTGCAGACGGGGACGAAGTCTTCTATAGAGCGATCTTCGACGGCGACGCAGCCTTTGGAATTTGCTGGTCCGCGGACGGGCGCGGCTCCTTCGATTGTGCAGTCGCCGGCACCATCGCCTGCAGAGCCGGGGCATCCGGCGTCAATGGCGAGAGAATCGGTTCTGGAGCCGGAAGCGGCGCCAGCGGTTCCTGAAACGCACATTGAAGAGCTGGAACACGAAGGCGCAAATTTCACGGAACCGCAAGAAGTGGGGCACGATTCCGAGAATAACTCGGTACAATATTCCGCACCGGCTTCCGCGGCTTCGAGCGAACCGATTCTTAGCGGCGATTTCGACATCAACCGCCTGTCTCCCGAGGAACAAGAGCTGCACCGGCGAGCGAATCGGGTGGCCAAAGTTTCGATGCAGGATATAAAGATGTTGCGGCCTGAACAGGTGAAGCAAGGCCGCGAAAATCGCGATCTCTGCATCCGATTGAAAGACGACATTGAAAAAGCACATCGCGAATACGACCGCCGATTCCGGCCGATCATGGACCACCCGGTGGATTATTTTTACCGTTGGATGGTGGAAATTCTTGCCGAAGGGGATGCGCACGCACTCGGCGAATACCCTTACGCCATCTCCGCGCCGCAGCGCTGAGAATTTTTTTGGCGCCTCGCGCGCTGTTGCGGCTTGTTTTTTGAGCGCGTCGCTGCTGGCGGGCGCACCGCTCGAAGCTGCGGCGCAATCGACTACTCCGAAGCCGCAAACTTCTCAGCAGCACAAAAAACCCACGCACCCTAAAGCTGGGCCTTGCCGCACCGGATGCAAACCGGACACTACCGTTCCGGAAAGTTCCGCGACCACTCCCGAAGAGCAAGCTTTACAGAAGCAATTGGCCGATCTGGCGCACGAGCTGCACGCGGCGGTGCCGGGTTCGTACGATAAATTGGCGGCGTTCGCCACGACGAATTCCGCGAACGTCTGGGGAGCGCGGGCGGCGCTGGCGTTGGGGTATGACGATTACTCGAAAAATCGCTCGGCGCAGGCGCTTACGTGGCTGACGAAAGCGCAGGACGATACGGTGCTGCGGGAGTATGCGCTGTTCTGGTCGGCGCAGACGAAGCGGGGGCTGAAGCGCAGCGCGGAAGCGTTTGCGGACCTGCAGGCAATTCAGAAAAAGTATCCGAATCTGGCGTTCGAGGAGCAGTTCCTGGAGGCTTACTCGCCCACGGCCAGGGAATTGGGCCATCCGCAAGAGGCGATCGATGCGTTGAACGCTTACTCCGCGACGGCTACACGGCCGGCGCTGTTGCTGGAACGCGCGCAGGCTTACAAGGATGCGCACCAATTTGCGCGGGCGGCGAAAGATTACCAGACCCTGTATTACAAATATCCGCTGAGCGATGAGGCGAAAGCCGCGAACACTTCACTGGCGGCCATTTCTAAGACGCTGGGTAAGGAGTATTCCTATCCGGGTGTGGAATTGCAGGAACAACGCGCGCAGCTGTTCTTCGATGGGCACAAATGGCGAGAGGCGCGGGCGGAGTTTGAGAAGTTGCTGAACATGGTGAAGGATCCGGCGAATCCTACGCGGCAGCGGGCGCAGTTGCGCATCGCGCAGGCGCGGCAGTATCCAAAGGCTGCGCCGGGATTGCTGACGGCACTGAGTCCAAGTGATCCGGAAGTGGATGCAGAGCGGATTTATGCGCTATCGCAGGCGTATCGTTCGGTGAAAAATGAAAGCGAAATGGTGGCGGCGGTAGAGTTGCTGCAGAAAAAATACCCGCAGAGCAAATGGTCGGAAGAAGCGCTGATGGCGGCGGGGAATTATTATTGGGTGGCGCTGGACCGCAACAAGGCTACCGGGTATTACCAGCGAATCGTGGACGGATTTCCCAGCGGCAAGAATGCCTTTAATGCCGAGTGGCGCACGGCTTGGATGGCGTTCCTGAACAAACAGAGTGATGCGGACGCGCGGTTGACGGCGTTTTTGCTGAAGTATCCGGCATCGGCGAATTCCGTGGACGCGCTGTACTGGCTGGGACGGAGCGCGGAACGCAGCGGGAATCCGGGCCATGCGCGGGCGTACTACAACAAAGCGGTGGATCGGTATCCGCAAACTTATTTTGCACATGCGGCCACCGCCCGACTCGCCAAAATGGGCGCGGGCGAGGCCGATGCACCGGAGTTTCTGGCGAAGATTCCGCCTCCGCCAGCATTGCGGGGCTTCGATGAACCAATTTTCCCGGGAGTGGCGGATCGCTGGGCGCGGGCGCAAGCGCTGCGGAGCATTTCGTTCGATAGTTCTGCGGAACTGGAATTGAAGTCCGCGTATTTTGCGACGTACTCGCCGCGGTTTCTGCTGGAAGCCGCGCAAGCCGCGTTCGATCAGGGACATTTCGGAACCGGCATGGCGTATGGGCGACTGATCGTGCCGAATTTTGATTCGCGAAAGATTGAAGAAGTGCCGCTCGATCGTTTGGAAGACGCTGTATCCGCTGCCGTATGAGGCGGCGCTACGCCGGGAAGCGGCGAGAAATGATTTTGATCCGATGCTGGCCGCTGGGTTGATCCGGCAGGAGTCCACGTTTCAGGCAGATGCGGTGTCGCACGCGAATGCCATTGGTTTGATGCAGGTGCTGCCGAAGACCGGGAAGCAGCTGGCCAAGCAGCTCAAAGTGAAATACACGAAAAACCAATTGTTCCAGCCGGACTACAATTTGCAGTTGGGGATGCTGTACATTTCGGAATTGTTGCGGGCTACAGGAGCTCCGGAATATGCCGCGGCGGCGTATAACGCCGGCGAAGATCGCGTGGTGCTGTGGAAAGCGGAGCGCAACTACGACGAGATTGCGGAGTTGGTTGAGTCCATTCCGTTCACTGAGACTCGCGAATACGTGCAGGTGGTTTTGCGGAACGCAGAAGTTTACCGCGCGGTGTATGGGACGGCGACGGCGCCGACTTCGACGGCTGCGGTTAGCCATAGCCGCTGAAGTGGGTCTGTGGCCCACTGTTGCGTGGGTGGTCACGCTCGGACTATTATTGTTGATACGTTCCTTTGACAAAGGTTTACTCTCTGGCGGTTTGCTGGCAATCGGCGGGGAAAGGCGGATCAAAAGATGAGCAAGCCAACTATTGTTTCTCCCCTGAACCCGGAGATGCTGCGCGTTTATGAGTCTGCAGACCCCGAAGAGAAGCGCAGAATGCAAATGTCGTTGCGGTCGTGGTTGCAAGATTTGGCATTGAGCGAGTCTCGCACGTTAGAGCAGATCATGGATGAGGTTGGAAACAAGGCCAAAGCCCGAGGGATGACTCCGGAAATATTGGACTCGATTCTTAAAGGCAACTGATTGCGCTGCGTATTTGATACCAATGTTTTAGTAAGCGCTTTTATTTTTCCTGATACAAACCCCAACAAGGCGCTCGGGCTGGCCAAGGGACAAGGAGAGTTGCTTTTTTCGCTCCGGACGGTGCTGGAGTTGAGAGAGGTTTTGTACAGAAACCGATTTCGGAAGTACTTCGCAGTAGAGGACGCAGCAGCTTTTTTGGGTAAGCTGACGGAAGGCGTTGAGTGGGTAGAACCCGAGCTCCGGATTACCGCCTGTCGAGACCCCAAGGACAACATGTTTTTGGAAGTCGCGGTTGATGGAAAGGCCACGCACATCGTCAGCGGCGATCAAGATTTGCTGGTTCTTGATGGCTACGAAAATATTCGGATTGTCTCTCCCGGAGACTTCCTTAGGCTAACTCTCCAGTTCGATTCGTGAGCCAGCACAACATCACGCGCGACAGCGATCATAGCTGGCCGAAAACTGTCCACTGCCCGAAGGGCCAGCCGTTCAAAACAAAGCACATAAAGCGTACTGGAGCGAGTCGGCTATTGCTTCTTGCGGCGGCTGGACCTTACACTACGTCTCAAGCAGAAAGCGATGTTTCAAATTGCTACGCGGGCCACGACTTCCGGCATAGCCGCAAGGAAGCGCGGAGCCGCTAAGTTGCATCTTATCAGTAGCGATCCTGGTGTTCGGGTTTTGGACCAGCGAGTGCAATACATTTGTGGTTCGGGCGCTGCCGTTGTATGAGAATCGCGCCGATCATTCGTGAGAATTTTTAAAGACCACGCAGGGGTGAGAATGGGCCGGCAACGATCGGGAAAAGTAGCTCTGGCGATTTTGCTCGCGGCGTTGTGTGTGACGCCTTTGCCCGCGGCCCCGGCGGATACGACCACGGCGAAGAAACATAAAGCCAAGCCGCGTTACGGTGTGCCCACCTTTGCAAATTCCAGCGGTGATGATGTAACCGGATTCGACGATCCCGTGGTGCGCGATGCGCTGGTGGAAGGGCTCGGAAAATTTAACGGCGCGGTCGTAGCCGTCGATCCCAATACCGGCAGAATTCTAGCGGTAGTCAATCAAAAGATCGCTTTCGGCGAAGGCTACATTCCGTGCTCGACGATTAAGCCCACGATTGCGCTCGCCGCGCTGGAAGAAAATGTGATCACGCGGGACACCATGTTGAAGGTGAGCCGCAAGAAATACATGAATTTGACGGAAGCGATGGCGCATTCCAATAACGTATTTTTTGAAGAATTGGGCCGGCGCATGGGCTATGCCACGGTGGCGAAATATGCGCGGCTGGTAGGCTTGGGCGAACTGGCTGGTTACAATTTGCCGGAAGAGCATCCCGGAGCTTTCCCGTCGGCGCCGCCGGCGTTTGGCGGGATTGCGCGGATGTCCAGTTTCGGCGAAGGCATTCAGATGACGCCGCTGCAACTGGTATCGATGGCGTCGGCGTTTGCTAACGGCGGAACGCTTTATTATTTGCAGTATCCGCGTACGCAGGAAGAGGTGGATAACTTCCAGCCCCGCGTAAAACGCGATTTGAATATCGCGCCGATCCTGCCGGAAATTCGCGAAGGCATGCTGGCGGCGGTTTTGTATGGAACGGCGAAATCGAGTTTCGACAGCGATGGAGATGAAACGTCGCTGGGCAAGACCGGCACCTGCGACGACCACATCACGCCCTCACGACTCGGCTGGTTCGTCACCTACGCTGACGAAATTCATCCCAAGATAGCGTTAGCCGTTTTGCTCCGCGGAAATACCCGCGCAGTAAAGGGCCCGACAGCGGCGGAAGTAGCCGGGAAGATTTATCGCAAGCTGCGCGCAGAAAATTATTTCGCGAAACCCGCACCAGTCAGTGCCGCCGCGGTGGCGGTTTCCCGCCCGCCTTTCATGGGGCCGCCGGCCAAAACGGCGGAGTGATCCGTTACTAAATCTCCTTAGTCCTTTTTACAGTTCTCAATTTAAAAGCGCGTTTTGGTATCTAACGTTCCTTCATGTGGAAGACCACGTCGATGGTGGTATCCACTTCTACGGGATCGCCTCGCTGGGGAGGAAGAGAGCATTTTCGCGTAACCGCAAAGCGGGCTAGTAAATGATGGGCATGCCGGAAAAATTTGCGACGGATTCGTCGGTTACGCGGAGAACCAGCAGGGTGCGGTCGTCGTGGGGGGCCCAGTTGGGGCCGCTGTGCTCGTCGGTGGCGGCGAAAATGCGGTCGGCAATGATTCGGGCCGTATCGGTTGGCGAGCTTTCCGCCAGGACTGCAGCCAAGCGCTCCGCGCCGAAGTCTTCGCCTTGCGCGTTGTCGGATTCCACGATGCCATCGGAAGCGAATAGCACTACATCGCCGGGGAGAAGATCGAAGGTTTCTTCTTCGTATTGCGTGCCGGCAAAGAGCCCCAAGGGGACGCCTTCAAGGAGCAGTTCGCGGACCTGGCCATTGCGGAGCAGCAGGGGATAAGGGCAACCGGCATTGCCGATGATCAGGCGGCGTTTTGGCGCGTTGTACACCGCGTAAATCATGGCGATGAAGCGGGCTTCGAGCCTGCCACCCTGCAGGCGGTCGTTCAAAGTGGCCAGCATTTCGGCCGGCAGACAGCGATGCGTGACCACGTGTTCGCGCAAAATTCCGATGGCCAGCGCACCATAGAGTGCGGCGGCGGTGCCTTTACCGGAGACGTCGCCCAGCGCGAGCGCTAATTTCCCCTCGCCGTAGGGAACAAAATCGTAAAAGTCTCCGCCGAGTTCGCGGGCCGGAGCGTACGCGGAGGCCAGATCGAGCCCGGCAATATCCCGCGCACCCGTGGGCAGCAGCTGCATTTGAATTTCGTGCGCGGTGTCCAGGTCGCTTTGCTGGCGCCGGTGACTCTCGCGGGCATCCTGGTACAGGGTGGTATTTTCGAGCGCAATGGCAATAAAGGCGGAGACCATGCCGAGCATGCGTTCCTGCTCAGCGGTAAAGGCATGGGGCACGGTGCTCTCCAAATCGAGCACGCCGATCAGGCGATCCCGGCGGAGCAGCGGCACGACCATCTCCGAGCGGACGTCCACTCCCGTCTCGGAGCGGATGTAACGAGCATCTTGCATCACGTCATTGACGCGCAGTGGCCGGCGTTGACCGGCGGCGGAGCCGGTGAGGCCCTCATGCAGACGAAGACTGAGGCGCGCGGGAATGGATTCGTTGTAGCGCAAAGCAAACACTGATTGCAGCAACTGAGTATCTTCATTCCACAACATCACGCTGAAGACGTGAAAGTCCACCAGGGTCTTGAGGCGTTCGGCCACCGCGCGTAGCAGCTCGTCACGGCTCATAAACGGCGTAAAGTCGTGGACCAGTTCCTCGAGAAAGCTGAGGGTTCGCGATTCTTCGGTCCGGGCAATCAGCAAGCCAGGGGGCAAGGGGTCGGGTTCCCGGCGGGGACTGAAAATTTCGCGTTTGGTGAGGTCATCCATGGTCTAAGGGAGAGCGTCGCGTTGGTTATTTGATGCTGATACGCGCACGAAGTGACAGAAATATCGGGGCGCAGTGCAATAGTCACGGGGAGATGAGAGAGGGCGGGAGTTTCGGGTTTCGCGCGGCGCGGGGATCATGCGCCCTACCCCGTGTGGGTCCGCGATATCTAGCGGACTTCCCACGTGTCGCCAGAGCGCAGCAGTTTGTTGAGGTCGCCGGGGCCGCGGCGGGCGATCACTTCTTTGATCTGCTGATTCAAGACTTCTTCGTAGCGGGGTTGATCGTTCCAATTGCGCAGGACGCCGACCGGGGTAGGGAAGCCTTCGCGCTTTTCCATCTGGGCCAGGACGAATGCGTACGTGGGATTCGGATTGTGGGCGTCGTGGACCAGCAAGTCGGCTTCAGTGGTGCCGTTGCCGAGCTGTACTACTTCGAGGTCCATGCCAATCAGGCGAATGCCCTTGTCGCGATTCTTGCCGAAAACCATGGGCTTGCCTTGTTCGAGATAGATGATGTGTTCGCTGCGGGCGTCGCGTTCGGTGAGGGAGAACCATGCACCGTCGTTGAAGATGTTGCAGTTTTGCAGAATTTCGATGAAGGCCGAACCGCGGTGGGCTGCCGCAGACTTCAGCGTTTCTTTGAGGTGTTGCTGGAAGACGTCCACCGAGCGGGCCACGAACGTGGCTTCCGCGCCGATGGCCAGAGCCAGCGGATTGAAGGGGCGGTCCAGCGAGCCGAACGGAGTGGACTTCGTCTTCTTGTTTACTTCCGACGTTGGCGAATACTGTCCCTTAGTAAGGCCGTAAATTTTATTGTTGAAGAGCAAAACTTTCAGTCCGACGTTGCGGCGCAGCATGTGAATGGTGTGGTTGCCGCCGATGGACAGCGCGTCACCGTCGCCGGTGGCGACCCAAACTTCCAGGTCTGGACGGATGGCTTTGATTCCGGTGGCTACGGCAGGGGCGCGGCCATGAATGGTGTGGAAGCCAAAGGTGTTCATGTAATAGGGGAAGCGGCTGGAGCAGCCGATGCCGCTCACCACTACGAAATTTTCGCGCTTGATGCCGAGCTCGGGGAAGACGGCTTGTACGGCGGAGAGGATGGCGTAGTCTCCGCAGCCGGGGCACCAGCGGACTTCCTGGTCGGTCTGAAAATCTTTTTTGGTCAGGACGGGTAGCGTTGCGGTGGTCATGAACTTTGATCCTTTTACGTTTCGACGCTTACTTCGCGACGTTGCTTACGCTGCTGCACAGGCAGGAATGCCTGTGCTACTTAAAGGCCCAGCACTTCTTCGATTTTTTGTTCCAGCTCGCTTTGTTTAAACGGACGGCCTTGAATTTTGTTCAGGCCGATGGCGTCGATCAAATACTTGGCGCGCAGCAGCCAGAACAGCTGGCCCATATTCAGTTCGGGCACCAGGATCTTTTTGTAGCGCTTGAAAATCTGCGCAAGATTTGCGGGTAGCGGATTCAAGTGCCGCAAATGTAGATGTCCAATGCGGCGGCCCAGCGCACGCTGGGCTTTAACCGCGGCGGTGATCGAACCGTGGGTGGAGCCCCACGCGACAATTAACAGGTCGCCGTCGGGGTCGCCGGTGGGAACCGCGTCCGGAATGTCCTGAACGATTCCGGCAACTTTTGCGGCGCGGATGCGGACCATGTTTTCGTGATTCAGCGGCTCGTAATTGATGTTGCCGGACGACATCTTGCTTTTCCAGGCCGCCGATGCGGTGCTCAAGGCCGGGCGTGCCAGGAATGGCCCAAGGGCGCGCGAGGGTGTCGGGATTGCGTTTGTACGGCTTGAAGCCTTCCGGATCTTTGGCGAAATTCACGGGAATTTCCGGGATGTCGCTTAGCTCCGGCACTCGCCAGGGCTCCGCGCCATTCGCGAGATAGCCGTCGGACAACAAAATCACCGGAACCATATATTTCACGGCGATGCGGCAGGCTTCGATGGCGGCCCAGAAGCAATCGCCGGGAGTTGACGCGGCGATTATGGGAATCGGCGCTTCGGAGTTGCGTCCGAACATGGCTTGCAGCAAGTCGGCCTGTTCTGTTTTGGTCGGCAAACCGGTAGAGGGTCCGCCGCGCTGCACGTTTACGATGACCAGTGGAATTTCGATGGCGACGGCGAAGCCCAGCGCCTCTGTTTTCAGGGCCATGCCGGGGCCGGAGGTAGTGGTGAGCGCCAGCGCACCGGCGTACGCCGCGCCGATGGAAGAAGTGATCGCCGCGATTTCATCTTCGGCTTGAAAGGTCATTACGCCAAAATCTTTATATTGCGAAAGCTCGTGCAAAATATCCGACGCCGGGGTAATGGGGTAGCTGCCTTGAAACAGAGTGAGCCCGGATTTTTGCGAAGCGGTGACGAAGCCCAGCGCCAGCGCCTGGTTCCCGCTCATGTTGCGGTACAGTCCGGGCGTTAACTGCGCCGGCGGAATTTCATAGCTGATCTGAAAAGCTTCGGTGGCTTCGCAATAGGAATAGCCGGCCTTCATGGCCAGACTGTTGGCTTCCACCAGCAGCGGCTTTTTGCTGAACTTATCGCTGATCCAGCGGGTGGTCGAATCCATCGAGCGGTTGTAGAGCCAGTAGCACATGCCCAGCGCGAAGAAGTTCTTGCAGCGGTCCATGGACTTGGCGTCCAGGCCTAGATGTTCGAGCGCGCGGCGGGTCAAGCGTTCGAGTTCCACGGGGAACAGCCGGAACTTATCCAGCGAATGATCTTCCAGCGGATTCACGGTCATTTGCGCTTTGCGCAGGTCGTTTTCCGTGAAGCTGTCGCTGTTGACGATCAGAATTCCGTTGGCTTTGAGGTCCGCGAGATTCACGCGCAACGCCGCGGGATTCATGGCGATCAGTACATCGATCGCGTCGCCTGGGGTGTTGATGTCGTCGGAGGAAAAATGTAGTTGGAAACCGCTGACGCCCGGAAGAGTCCCTGCAGGAGCGCGAATTTCCGCGGGATAGTCGGGGAACGTGGCGATGTCGTTGCCGTACAGCGCGACAGTGTTCGTGAACTGGCTGCCGGTGATCTGCATGCCGTCGCCGGAATCTCCAGCGAAGCGGATCACCGCCCGGTCGATGACTTCCGGCTTGCTCTTCGGCAGCGGTATATCTGTAATAGTTGCCATTTGTTCCGAAGCCCTCGTTCAACCTTATTAGCCTAAATACAGGTATAGCGGAACCCTAGGGTTCCAGCCAGGCAAATACACCGTGAATGGGAAATCGTGCGGCGAAAGCGCGAAATTGAGCTGTGAACCGCAGAAATCCTAAGCTCAAGAATACCATAGCGAGCAATACGTATAGTTGTTCTCGAACGCTAGCTCGCCAGCTCTGGCGGCGCTGGAGGGGGAACCGCGGGCGGAACGGTAGCGCTCAGGTTGGCGTTTGCGTTTCGATCGCTCTGCTCATAAAACGCGGCTCGGTAATATATCGACAGACCCAGAATGACGATAGTTAGGGATAATCCCCCTATGGACGTGGCCACATACTGAGTGTGGCTGTAGGGAAACTGCGGCCCCGAATATCGGGGAGTTTGCCATTTGCTCATCATCTCGTTCATGACTGTCCAAGTGTTGGGACTCAAGAGACCGACAAGGCCGCTTGCGGAATAAAAAACGTGGTAACCGATAAGGAGGCTATAACTCCATTTTTTGAGCAACAGCAGTCCGATCGCGCACAGTGCCAAGGTGATTCCGAGAACTGCGTAGATGATCGCGGCGGGACGGCCGAAGATGGCGTGGCCAAAGAGAACCGCAGGAATCGAGACTGGAAGTAGCAAAAGCATCGGCATCCAGCATGCCGAAAATAACTGAAAACACGCCAAAATCGCGATGGGCAACGGACAGCGCGGTTTCGCGGCTATGGATGCTGCACCGTCTCCCTGAAGCATGCCTTCGGATGTGAACTGCCTCGCGACATCTTTGCGATTGAGGAGTACTAGCCACCAGACGCCAATGCCGATGGGAATACCGTAGATCAACACCAGGAAAACGTGCACAAAGCCGACAGCCTGCGGCTGGACCTTGGGCAGTGAAGGCAGAACGAACCACACGAATACCAGGGCGAATGCACATACACAAACCATCGCGCCGGAATAAATCAAGAAAGCCATGCGGGCCCAATTACGCAGGCGCCAAAGTCCCACCGCACTGAAAATTCCAAATATTCCAAACGCCAAAATGATAACCAGAAATATCAGAGAAATGGCTCGGGTTCCCGGCGGCTGTGTTGGTGCGGCAGCTCCGCTTCGTACGAATAGCGTTCCAAGGAATCCGAGACCAGCTAGCAGGATCGTTAATAGGCTCCCGAGAATTGCCACGATGGCCGAAGCGATAATGGACGCTGATGCCGAAGGTTTACGGTCGGTAATCATGGAAGTGGATATATATCATTTCTGGACGTAGCGCGAAGAAATACTGGGGATTGTCGTCTTAGCAACTTACGCTTGACGTTCGCTTTCTTTTCGCCTAAAGTAGGCGAAGGTTTTGTAGCGCTCGCACCGTAATTCGGAGGCACCTCGAATGGCCCTCACCAAGCGACAAAAAGAAGTGCTCGACTATCTGGTTTCTTTTGAGACCAAGCATGGCTACGCGCCGAGCTTTGAAGAAATTGGCAAGGGCTTGAAGTTGACGTCGCTGGCCACCGTGCACAAGCACATCTCCACGCTGGAGAAAAAGGGATTTATCCGTCGCGGCTACAACCAGAGCCGCTCGATCGAAATTTTGCAGTTGCCAAAATCGGTGAAAGAGCAGGTGAGCGACCGCAAAAACCAGGAGCTGCCGCTGCTGGGGCGCATCGCGGCCGGCCGACCGCTGGAAGCGGTGGAAGAACGCGAGACATTGTCGCTAGGCGATTTTGCGCGCGGCGGGAATTCGTTTGTCCTGCAAGTGACGGGCAGCTCGATGATTGAAGATCACATTATGGATGGCGATTTTGTGGTCTGCGAACAGACTCAGGTAGCTAACGCCGGGGACATTGTGGTGGCTCTGATTGGCGACAGCGAAGCTACCTTGAAGCGCTTTTATCGCGAGCCTGCCGGGAAAATCCGCCTGCAACCCGCGAATTCCGAAATGGCGCCAATCTTTGTATCCGCCAGCGACCTGAAAATCCAGGGCCGCGTGATTGGCGTTCTCCGTAAGTACTAGATTGTTCCCCATCCGAAAATAGCCCGCATTGCCAAGTACGCGTATTCCGGCGATTGGCCCGGCACCCTTCCGTGTCTGCGAGCTCATCTAAGGGAACGTGATAGCGAAAAGCGAGTTATTTTTGGGTCTCACCTCGCGGAAGCTCAGAAGAATCGCTGGGTCTGTAATTTGTACGGCTGCTTTGCTTTTTGCGGGGGCGCCGGCCGGGCAGGCTTATGCGGTCTTGTCTCATGAAGCGATCATCGATTCCGCGTGGGACATCAGTATCAAGCCGCTCCTACTACAGCGCTTTCCTCACGCCACTCCGGAAGAATTGAAGGTAGCGCACGCCTACGCTTACGGCGGAGCGATCATTCAAGATATGGGTTATTACCCGCATGGCAGCAAATTCGTGAGCGATCTTGCGCATTACGTGCGCAGCGGAGATTTCGTGATCGCGCTGCTGCGTGACTCGCAGGATTTGAACGGCTACGCCTTCGCGCTCGGGGCCCTGGCGCATTACGCCGCCGACAGTGACGGGCACAAAATCGGTACCAATCGGGCGGTCCCCGCGCTGTATCCGAAACTGCACGAGAAATTTGGCGCCAGCGTAACTTACGAAGACGATCCGCTAGCCCACGTGAAAACGGAATTTGGTTTCGATGTGATTGAGGTGGCGCAGCAGCGCTATGCCCCGGACAGTTATCACGATTTCATCGGCTTCGCAGTTGACGCGCCGCTTCTGGAACAGGCTTTCCGCGAAACCTATGGGCTGGAACTCAAATCGATTCTCTCCAACGAAGACAAAGCGCTCAATTCCTATCGCCGCGATGTAAGCAAGCTGCTGCCAGAGGCCACGCGAATTGCCTGGAGTCTGAAAAGCAAAGAAATCATGAAGGACCAGCCAGGCATCACCAAGAAGAAATTTCTCTACAATTTATCGCGCGCCAGTTATGAAAAAGAATGGGGGCACGACTATCAGCAGCCCACGTCCGGCGACAAGTTTCTGGCCTTTATGTGGCGCTTGGTTCCTAAGATCGGCCCGCTGAAGGTTCTGGAATTTAAGACTCCGACTCCCGAAACCGAGAAAATGTTCGAGGCCAGTTTCAACGCTACGCTGGATCGTTACAAGGGTTTGCTGGCGCAGCAGGGAGCCGGGAAGCTGGAATTGGTAAACGATAATTTCGATACCGGTGAAATTTCCGGTCCCGGCAAATACCGCTTGAATGACCAGGCGCATGCGGAGTTGCTCGATGCCTTGGCGAAGGAAAAGTTTGCTACCGCGCTGAGTGACGTGCGTGCGGAGCTGCTCGATTTCTACAGCCAGCCCGACGCCCCCTACGCTACGAAAGCTAAGCCAAAGCTCTGGGCTGAGGTCCAGGCGCAACTCCAGCAATTGAAAAATGCACCGCCGCCAGTTCTGGCGACGAATAATGCGCTCGCGAATCCGGGAGGCAAGCCGGCCTCCAGCGTCGCCGCTGCGGGAAATTCTCAACAGTAAAAATCTGCTGCCTCCCATCGAAAAATTTGGCGTGGTCTCGCGTTCGCGCCGTGAAACAATGTAAGATTCGCGCAACGCTTTTGCGCCAGGAAGCAGCATCGCGCCACGAATGAGCCCAAAAACCGCCAAGTTGCAGCCCATCAAGAAAGTACTCGCCGCCAATCGCAGCGAAATCGCCATCAGAATTTTTCGCGCCGCGAATGAACTCGGTCTGCGCACGGTGGCGATCTATTCGCAGGAAGACCGCCTGGCGCTGCACCGTTTCAAGGCCGACGAAGCCTACCTCGTCGGCGCGGGTCAAGGTCCGGTCCAGGCCTATCTGGATATTCCCGGAATTGTGGCGCTGGCCAAGGAAAAAGGCGTCGATGCCATCCACCCGGGCTATGGTTTTCTGGCGGAGAACGCGGAATTCGCGCGGGCGTGCGATAAAGCCGGAATAATCTTTATTGGGCCAACTCCCGAATTGCTGGAATTGCTGGGCGACAAGACCGCAGCGCGAAAACTGGCGGCTTCTGCGGGCGTCCGCGTGCTACCGGGGACCGACGATCCGGTCACCTCTCCCGAAGAGGCGCAGAAAGTCGCGAAAAAAATCGGCTATCCCGTAATTGTAAAAGCCGCGATGGGTGGCGGGGGCCGCGGCATGCGCGTAGTCCATGACGCCTCGCAGCTCAATGCTCTGCTGGAAGAAGCGCAGGGCGAAGCGCGCTCGGCGTTCGGCAATGCCAGCGTATTTCTAGAAAAATATTTGCCGCATGCGCGGCACATCGAAGTGCAAATTCTCGGCGACCAGCACGGGCATTTGCTGCACTTATACGAGCGGGATTGTTCCGTGCAACGGCGGCATCAGAAGGTCGTAGAAGTTGCGCCCGCCGCGAATCTGCCAAAGAGCATCCGCGACGAATTGTGCAACGCCGCCTTGCAGCTTGCGAATAAAGCCGGCTATCGCAACGCGGGCACCGTCGAATTTCTGTACGACGTGGATGCCAGCAAATGGTATTTCATCGAAGTGAATCCGCGCATCCAGGTAGAGCACACCGTAACGGAGATGATCACCGGGATTGATCTGGTGCGTTCGCAAATTCTGGTAGCGCAGGGTTACCAGTTGCATGACCCTCCACTGTCGCTTCCGCAGCAAAAAGACATCCCGCTGCACGGCGCGGCGCTGCAATGCCGCGTCACCACCGAGGATCCGGACAAAAATTTCGCGCCGGACTACGGCAAGCTTTCCACCTATCGCTCGCCGGCTGGATTTGGCATTCGCCTCGATGGCGGCACGGCGTACGCGGGCGCGCAACTTGCTGCATATTACGATTCGCTCTTGGTGAAAGTCACCGCGTGGGGCTCCAATCTTCCCGAAGCCTGCCAGCGCATGGATCGCGCCCTGCGCGAATTCCGCATCCGGGGCGTGAAAACGAATATTCCGTTCGTCGAAAACGTAGTGAACCACCCGAAGTTTCGCTCCGGCGAAGTTACTACCTCTTTCCTCGAAGATTATCCGGAGCTTTTCAAATTTCCCAGCCGCGGCGATCGCGCCACGAAGGTGCTTTCTTATCTGGGCGACGTAATCCTCAACGGCAACCCGGAAGTAAAAGGGAAGCCTACCCCGCATGCCCTCGAAAACGCCGTGTTGCCAAAGGTTCCCGGCATCGAGCCGCCGCCGGGCACGCGGCAGCTGTTACAAAAGCTCGGTCCGAAAAGATTTGCCGCCTGGACGCGTAAAGAAAAACGTCTGCTCATCACCGACACTACTTTCCGCGACGCCCACCAATCCTTGATGGCCACGCGGGTTCGTACGCACGACCTGCTGGCCACCGCCAGCGCCGTGGCCCAGCGCCTGCCCAATCTTTTCAGCGTGGAAATGTGGGGCGGGGCGACATTCGATACTTCGCTGCGCTTCCTGCATGAAGACCCCTGGCAGCGTTTGCGTCTGCTCCGCAAGCGCATTCCCAACATTTGCTTTCAGATGCTGTTGCGCGGCGCCAACGCTGTCGGCTATGCCTCGTACCCCGACAACGTGATCAAGGAATTTGTCCGCGAATCGTTCGCGCAGGGCATCGACATTTTTCGTATTTTCGATTCGCTCAATTCCATCGACAACATGCGGGTGGCCATCGATGCCGCGCTCGAAAGCGGCGGCGTATGTGAAGCAGCCATCTGCTACACCGGGGATATCCTCGATGCCCATCGTCCAAAATATTCGCTGAAATATTATGTGACGCTGGCGAAGCAACTCGAAAAACTCGGCGCGCATTTCCTATGCATTAAGGATATGGCCGGGTTGTGCAAGCCTTATGCCGCGTTCGAACTGGTCGAGCGGCTCCGCGAAGAGACCGCCTTACCCATCCATTTCCATACGCACGACACCAGCGGACTGAACGCCGCGAGCATTTTGAAGGCCTCAGACGCCGGAGTCGACGTGGCCGATGCGGCAGTGGCCGCGATGAGTGGCGGAACCAGCCAGCCCAATCTCAACGCCATCGTCGAAGCTTTGCGCAACACCCCGCGCGATACGCAACTCGACATCGAATTGTTGAATGAGTGTTCCGATTATTGGGAGACCGTTCGCAGCTACTATCTGGGGTTCGACTCCGGACCAAAATCCGGCTCCGCACGCCTTTACCAACACGAGATTCCCGGCGGCCAATACACAAATCTGCGCGAACAAGCCACCGCGATGGGTCTCGGGCACCGCTGGCGCGAAGCGGAAATCATGTACGCCGAAGTGAATCAACTTTTCGGCGACATCGTCAAAGTCACGCCCAGCAGCAAAGTTGTCGGTGACATGACCCTGTTCCTGATGGCCAAGGATATGCAGCCGGCGGATATTTTGCAGCTGGATGAAAAACACGATCTCTCGCTGCCCAACTCTGTAGTGGAAATGTTCGGCGGCGTGCTTGGCGTTCCTCCGGGTGGCTGGCCGCCGAAACTGCAGAAAATTATTTTGCGTGGCGCGGCTCCGCTGAAGGGCCGCCCCAGCGCAAATCTTCCCGAAGTGAATTTTGCGGAAGAGCAGAAGGGTCTGGAGAAGAAAACTGGCCACGCGATAGAACGCAGCGATTTACTCAGCTATTTGCTCTATCCCGAAGTGTTCCTGAAGTACGACAAATTTCGCCAGACCTACGCCGATGTCAGCGTCCTCCCCACTCCAGCATTCTTCTACGGGCTGAAATCCGGCGAAGAAGTTACCGTGGAGATCGCCTCCGGCAAATCCTTGATCATTAAGTTCCTGACGATCAGCGAGCCGCATCCCGACGGAACGCGTACCCTCTTCTTTGAATTGAACGGCCAGCCCCGCGAAGTAAATGTTCGCGACCGCGCCCTGCGCGTGACCGAGCGCGCCCATCCGAAAGCTGACCCCGCCGACCCCGGGCAGGTTGCCGCGCCCACCGCCGGAGTCATCGGCATCATTGCGGTGCAAAACAATCAAACGGTGGAGCGAGGCGCAAAACTTCTCACTTTAGAGGCCATGAAGATGCAGTCGAACATTTACGCACCGATCGCCGGGCGCATCACGAAACTCCTGGTCACGCCCGGGCAACATGTCGAAGCCAAAGATCTACTGGTGGCCATCGCAACGTGAGTCCCGGTCAACTTCGCAAACACGATAATTTTCGCTCGCGTTTTCTCCGCAATCAACGCGACCTGATCGTCTATCTCCCGCCCGGCTACGACGAGCAGCAGGGTCGCCGCTTTCCGGTTTTGTATCTTCACGACGGGCAAAATCTTTTCGATGGCGCCACCGCGTTCAACGGACAAGATTGGCACATCGGGCAAACCGCGGACTACGCTATCTCCGCCGGGCTGGTCGAACCGCTGATCATCGTCGGCATTTACAACACTGGCAAAGCGCGCATCCGCGAGTACACGCCCACGAAAGTGCCGAAGCTCGGCGGCGGCCGCGCGGATCGTTACGCGAAATTTCTGATCGAAGAAGTAAAGCCGTTTGTAGACCGCGACTATCGCACCCAGTCCGAGCCGTGGCGGACCGGAATCGGCGGCTCTTCACTTGGCGGGCTGGTTTCCATTTACGTAGGGCTAAAGTTTTCCAATATTTTCGGCAAAATTGCCGCGCTCTCGCCATCCGTCTGGTGGAATCAGCGCATCATTTTGCGTTTCGCCTCCGCTGCTCCCGTGGAGCCCCGCCCCCGCATCTGGCTGGACATCGGCACCCGCGAAGGCCCGCGCATCGTCGACGACGTCGAAAAATTCCGCGACGTCCTGCTGCAAAAAGGCTGGCAACCCGATCGCGACTTGCACTATGAGCGGGTCGAAGGCGCCGAGCACAATGAAGCCGCCTGGGCCGCGCGCGTCGGACCCTTTTTGCAATTTCTATTCCCGGCGGGCTAGCCCGCAGTATACTGCGCAGAGTTTGCCATGCCTTTTCTTGTGTAGGCGCCGGACTTTACGTCCGGCCTGAGATGTTTTTTCAGGTATCGCCAGCTCTGCAGGGAGCACGAATGCCGGAACCGAAACCACTCACAATCCTCGTCGTCAGCTCCTTCGAGAAGGGCCAGGAGTTCATCCGTACCTGCAAAGCCTTGGGCTGTACCGTCCTGCTTCTCACCGTGGAAAAACTTCGCCACGCCGACTGGCCCTTCAACTGCATCTCCGAAGTCTTCACCATGCCGGAAGACTTGCCGTTGCAGGCGATTCTCTATTCGGTAAGCTACATCGCGCGCTTCCATCAAATCGATCGCATCGTAGCCCTCGATGAATTCGACATGGAAAATGTTTCCGCCTTGCGCGAGCACTTGCGCATTCCCGGCATGGGCCTCACCACCGTCCGCTATTTTCGCGACAAGCTGGCCATGCGCGCCCGCGCCAAAGAAGCCGGCATCGCCGTTCCAGAATTTGTGCACGTTCTGAATCATCGCGAGCTAAGCGATTTCATGGCCCGCGTTCCGGCGCCATGGCTGCTCAAGCCGCGTTCCCAAGCCTCCGGGATCGGCATGAAGAAGCTGCACCACGCGGAAGAGCTGTGGCCCCTGCTCGAGCAACTAGGCGACCAGCAATCGTTCTATCTTCTCGAACAATTCGTTCCCGGCTCGGTCTTCCATGTTGACAGCGTGGTTTCCGAGAAAAATGTATTGCTCGCGGAAGTGCATGCTTACGGCACCCCGCCGCTCGACACTTCCCATAAAGGCGGGGTGTTCACCACCCGCACGCTGCAGCGCGATTCCGCCGATTCGAAGAATTTGCAAGACGCCAATCGCCAGGTCCTCGAAGGCCTGGGCCTTTTACGCGGAGTAACCCACGCGGAATTTCTGAAATCTCACGCTGACGGAAAATTTTATTTCATCGAGGTGGCTGCTCGCGTCGGCGGGGCATATATCTCTGACATCGTCGAAGCCGCCTCTGGTATAAACCTTTGGCGCGAATGGGCGCGCCTCGAAGTCGGGGCAGGGAAGATCCCTTACCGGCTACCAGCCGTCCGTCGTGACTACGCCGGAATCATCCTTTCCCTCGCCCGTCAGGAAAATCCCGATACTTCCGCCTACAACGATCCCGAAATTATTTATCGCGTCAGCAAATATCATCACGCCGGCCTGATCGTAAAATCCGCCAACCCCGAACGCGTGCAGCAATTGCTGGACGCTTACGCCCCGCGTTTCGCTCACGATTTCCTGGCCACGCAGCCGGTCCCCGAAAGACCCAGCTCGTAGCATGCGCCGCCGCCCTTACCCCACTGCCCCCGGCCAGTCCTAGCACTGTCCCTCGGTGCAGTTACTTTCCCGAAACAGGACGTGCATACTTTGTTTGCTGTGCCCTTTACAGAGGCATAGAGTTTGCTTTACCCCGATGCCGGAAACTTGCGTGGGGTTTTGCTGTCCCTTGGAGGTCCGATGTGGGGTAATACGAAACGACCGGAAACGCCGTCAGCCGCGCAACCGGAGCCAAAAAATTATTCTACGAATCAGCCGCCGAAGTCCGCTCCGGCGTCTTGGGAGGAAACGAACGCCATGAGTACAGATGCGATGCGTCCACTAGGAGGAGCGACCAGCGGCGGAACAGCGCGGCTTGGTGCGAGCCTGCACGTTAAAGGTGAAATCTCCGGCAATGAAGATTTGCTGGTCGATGGCTCGGTCGAAGGACTGATCCAGCTCGACGACCGCAAGCTCACCGTCGGCGCCACCGCCAAACTTACCGCGGACATTATCGCCCGCGAAGTGGTGGTCTTCGGTACGGTCAAAGGCAATCTGCGCGCCAAGGATCGCATCGAAATCAAGAAAGATGGCTCGGTCAATGGGGATCTGACCACCGCGCGCATCATGATCGAAGACGGCGCCTACTTCAAAGGCTCCATCGAGATCGACAAGTCCGGTGAAAAAGAAAGCGCCAACGCTTTCGCGCGCAGCAACGCTACACCCGCTGCAGCCGCCACCAAGACCATTTAATTTTTCTTCAAGAATGTTTGTGTTCGGGAACCAACGGCGCGGACGCCCTCCGCGCCGTTGGTTTTTTGATTGCCGTGAACAGCTAACAGTTGCTGGCGACTAGAGCCGCTTATACCACTCAGCGCGTCAGCGGGGCGTTCCGCCGAGGTACGCAGGGGCCAACACCTCGGTCACAAATGATTCCAGTGTCGTTGGCGTTGTATTTCTTGCCGAGCGCACCTCCTGCGGCACGATGAGCCCCGCATTCGCGCCGTCCCACATTTCAACCAGCAATTCCGCGGTTTTTTTGGGTAACCCCATCTGCACCAAGGACGCCCCAAGCGATACGCTTGGCACCTGCACGTACGGAAGATCGGGCTTGCCGATCGCGGTTCCTACAATAGACGCCGCCTCATTCATGGAAATATCCCGCTGACCGTGCAGCTCCTGTATCGAGCTCCCGGAAAAGTCTCGCCCGGCGAGCCGAGTCGCCGCATACTGGCCGATGTCTTTCGTGGCTATCCACGGAATTGCCACCTCGCCCCGTAAGCCGCCCGGTAGCGTTCCGGTCGAACGCAACGGCGCGATACTCATGAAAAGATTCTCCATAAAATACGCCGCGCGCAGATGCAGGACGTTGAGCCCGGCGATTCGATCGAGCTTTTGCTCCTGATTGTGTAAGCCGACGATGGGCCCGGTGCCTTTCGCGTGCTGCGCGCCGATACTGCTCAGATTCACGACAAATCGCACATTGGCGTTAGCGATTGCTGCGGCGTAGGAATCGGAAACGCGCTCCTGGTGCGCGCGTAAATCCTGCTGTGCGATATCCTCAGGCAGTACCAGGTACACGGCCGAAGCGCCTTCGAAAGCGCGCGTCATGGAAGCAACGTCTCCCACGTCGCAGATCAATGCTTCCGCCCCTTGCTCCACAAACGGCGCAAGTTTTTTCGCGTTACGCCCTACTACTCGAACTTTTTCGCCTTTTGCCAGCAACGCGTGAGTTGCCGCACTTCCCGTGCGCCCCGTTGCGCCTGTGACCACGATCATTTAGCGCTCCTGTAATTGCGCCGAGCGGTTAGATTCGGCGTGTTATTTGTTCTGTTGACGCTGGGCGTCAGCCAACCTTTGCGATATAACGGCGCGCCAAATTCACGGTACATTGGCGAATGTCTCGTTCGAATCAGAACTTTCCCGCCCGTTGCCATCGACCGCGCGTGCCACATAGTAGTACTTCGTATGGTTTTCCGCGGTCGTGTCGGTGAAGGTTATTGCGGCTATGGGAAAAGAATTCACTTTATCTGGATGAATTCCCGGCTTCGGACCCCGGTAGATGTTGTAACGCACATTCGGGGAAGTGCTTGCCTCCCAATGCAGCACGACGGGATGATCTCTTCGATGCGGATGTATCTGCGCGAGTACTGCCATTCCCCCCGTGGCTGCAAACCATTCGCCCGCCAGGATCGCCGCCGCCAGCACCAGAGTCCCGGTCAGCGCCTTCTTCCATCCCGCCACCTCCGCGTCCTTCAGCAACACCACCAGACAGAACACCGCCAAAACTAAGCCGATCGCCAGCGCCAAAAACGCCATAAACCACATGCCGCCGAGCGCTTCCGGTACGAACGACGGCAGTCTGTGGTGCGACCGCCTAACCAAACGTGCGTCAATCCAGATATTTTCCGCGGTGAACAGACATATTCCCCCAGCCGTCGCCCAGGCGATTCTCGCAACCAGGGAGCTAGTTTTTCGCACGTGGGGTCGTCCTACCGCTGGTTCTGGCCACCAAGCGGACCTCGGCTACCGATCTCCGATAAGGTCGCGGTACGAACCAAACGGTTTTCCGGTCAGTCAAATGTATTCCGCGGGATGCGGGAGAAGTGTAACGGCTGATCGTAACCCTGCGCAAAAACCAGGAGAAAAGGGTCGCGCATTTCGAAATGGTTCGCCGCCGAGAGGAATTTTAGAAATTCTGCTTCCTGGGCGTCTAGCGCCGTATCGCCGCAGAGCATACGAGTCGAAGCTAGCGGCCCGATTTTGATGGCCGTACCGTTGATCTCGACGGCGCCGGTGAAGCGGTTGCAAGAACCATTTCCCGAGGCGCGGCCATCAGCGAGAAAAGCAACGGAAGCTTTCGAGGTAGCAGGAACCGTAGTGCCCGGCAGGCCGGTGAGCAGCCATTCCGTGTCAACGAGTGAAGGAGGTTTCCTGAAAGCAGCTTCGGCGTTAGTAAGGATCGGATTGTGGGAGGAACAGGATGCGGAAAAGACCGCCGCAATCGCAAAAAGTGGCAGCCAAAGAGTACATTTCATCGGGAAGTTTCTCCTGGCCGCATGTCTTCCTTCCGCAATGGGCGCCGGCCTGACATTTTCACCGTCCGCGTTTGGGCTGCTAGCGCAACCAGTCTGCCAAGGTCGAAGCGCTTGTGTCTAGCCTGGATATTCGCTGAAGATGTTGGCGCGATTGAAATTGTCGTTTCGCGAGTGTCACGGCCAATCACGCCAGCCGAGGCGTCCAGGTAGATCGGAAACCCGAATTCATCGTTTGTGACCAAGAAAAATAGTTCGCCGCGCACCGCGCTTGTTCGCTCGGTCACGCACTCGCTTCACCTGCACGTCGAAGCCGCCGCGTCGCATACGCTCCGCAAATTTCGCGTCATCCTGCGCTGCCCACACGGCCAACACTCCGCCACTCTTCAGCGCCGCGCGCGCAGCGGCGATCCCACTCTCATCGTAAAGTCCGGCGTTCGCCGATGCCGTAAACGCTGCCGGGCCATTGTCCACATCCAGCAGTACCGCATCGAACCGACCCACGCTTGCGCTCAAGACGCCCGCGACGTCACCAGTTTCGACCCGCACGCGAGGATCCTTCAGCGGATCTCCCGCCAGCGGCCCGAGCACCCCGCGATTCCACTCCACCACCGCGGGTACCAGTTCCGCGACCACCACTGCCGCATCCGCGGCGATCAGATCAAGCGCCGCGCGCAACGTAAAACCCATTCCCAACCCGCCAATCAGCAGGCAAGCCCGCGGCAAACTCCGCAAGCGCGCGCACGCCAACTCAGCCAGTTCCTCCTCCGAGCCATGTACGCGGCTGGACATCAACGTCGCCCCGTCCGCGAGAATAATGTACTCCTCGCCGCGGCGAACCATCTTCATCACGCTGCCGTCCGGACACACCGTCTCGCTGAGCAATTCGAAGGGCTTCACACGCGCGATGTTACTGGACAGGAATGCCGATGTAAAAACCGCTCTCTTCGCCTTCTTAACAGGACGGCCCGACTTTACAGTCGGGCCGCACAATGAGCCAACGCTCGCTCGAAGCTGTTTCCGCTAAGCGTTCGTTCCGCCGTCGACGGTCAGGTTCGTACCAGTGATGTACGACGCCTCCGGACTAGCCACGAACGCGACCAGCGCCGCAACCTCGTCAACAGTTCCGTAGCGGTCCAGCGCTGTAGCGGCCTTTTGCGGCACCGCCCAATCGCCCGCCGCGGGATTCAGTTCCGTGTCGATCGGACCCGGCTGCACGTTGTTGACCGTGATGCCCCGGCTCCCGACCTCTCTGGACAATCCCTGCGCGAACATCTTAATCGCGCCCTTAGTCGCTGCGTACGGCACCAGGCCGGGCGTCATCACCCGCTCGCCCACGCACGATCCGATCATGATGATGCGCCCACCGCTCTTCATATGCTTCAGCGCCGCCTGGGTCACAATAAAGGTCCCGCGGACGTTGATGTCCAGCAGGCGATCCAGCTCTTCCAGCGTCGTATCTTCGAATCGCTTCGGAACCGCCGTGCCCGCGTTGTTCACCAGTACATCAAGCCCACCAAAGGTGCTAACGGTCTTTTCGACCGCGCTCTTAACCGCCTCGGCGTCCCCAGCGTCCGCTTGAACCGCGAGAGCCTTTCCGCCGGCGCCTTCAATGGCCTTTACCACTGCGGCAGCCGCCTCCGCCCCTTTCGTATACGTGATGACCACAGCTGCTCCATCCGCGGCCAGGCGTTTGGCAATCGCGGCGCCAATCCCGCGCGAGCCGCCGGTAACCAGCGCAACTTTCTTAGCTAACTTAGACATAGGGCCTCCCTTTGGTCTCCACAAATCTTGTTTTCTACAAATCTTGTTTTCTACAAACTCCCGATTTCCGGAATCGCAAGGAATTATTGCGAAACTCCTTCGGCTGATTGCCGATTGCCCGCATCTCTGCTTCGTGATCCAGAGGAAAAGATGCGAGTAGGCGTTTTGATGTACCAGGGTCGGAAACCGGTGCAGCTCTTATTTTATTCAGAAGGCGCTCAAAGAAAGCAAAACACCTCACCCCCAGCGAACGGAATCGTGCCCGTCGGCCCTTAGCAGGTCAGGTTGGCCCCGATTCAGAGCCGGTCGGCATCCACGATAGCTTTGGCAAACGCCTGCGGAGCTTCCTGCGGCAAATTGTGCCCCACGCCGCCCGCGATTGTACGCTGCGCGTATTTGCCGGAGAATTTTCCCGCATAAGCACTGGGATCCGGGTGTGGGGCGCCATTGGAATCGCCCTCCATGGTGATGGTAGGCACGGTGATCACGGGTGATTGTGCCAGTCGCTTCTCCAGGTCGTCATACTTCGCTTCGCCTTCCGCCAAGCCCAGCCGCCAGCGGTAATTGTGGATGACGATTGCCACATGATCCGGATTATCGAAGGACGCTGCGCTGCGCTCGAACGTGGCATCGCTGAACTCCCATTTTGGCGAAGCCAGCTGCCAAATCAGTTTCGCAAAATCGTTCCGGTATTTATCGTAGCCGGCGCGCCCGCGTTCCGTGGAAAAGTAATATTGATACCACCAGAGAAATTCCGCCTTGGGGGGCAACGGGATCTTCCCGGATTCCTGGTTGCCGATCAGATAGCCGCTGACGGAAACCAGAGCTTTGCAGCGCTCGGGCCACAGCGCCGCCATAATGTCCGCCGTCCGCGCTCCCCAATCAAAACCGCCGAGGATCGCCTTCTGGATCTTGAGAGCATCCATCAGCGCGAGAATGTCCACCGCAATCACCGATTGCTGACCGTTCCGCATGGTCCCTCTCGAAAGAAACCGCGTGGTGCCATACCCGCGCAGATACGGCACGATCACCCGATAGCCCGCCTTTGCCAGCAGCGGCGCAACGTCCGCGTAGCTGTAAATGTCGTAGGGCCAGCCGTGCAGCAGAATCACCGGCGGCCCATCGGCGGGTCCGGCCTCCGCGTATCCAACATTCAGCAGCCCAGCATCGATTTGCTTCAGCGGGCCAAACGACGCGTTCGCTTCCTGCTGGCTTGTGATTGCACGCACCGGTTTCGCCTCGCTTGCGTGTGCGCTCGTAAAACCGAACACGCCAAGTTCGGCGCCGGCCACGGTCATGGCCGCCGCGCCCAAAAAACTGCGGCGCGTCGATTTGATATCTTCAGACATTTTCTTTCCTCCCATTTCCTTCACGCACGTTCCGTCATTCTCGCGGAGCCGGCTTCCATACCTGTTGCGGTTCTCATTGGCGAATCACAACGGCACAGAAACGCGCGTAGCCTCTCACGCGGGCCGAGGGTATTTCTCAAAGAACAGGAATGTAATCCCAGCAGATTTATTGATGTACCGAGGATTGAAAATCGCTACAATTTTGTTCACCAGAGGCTGCCGGTCAACGCAGAAATACAATTCTTTCTCAGCTATAAAATGCTGAAGTCAAGCGTCTAGCTTTTCTCCGACATTCGCGCGCTCTACCCGCTAAACATTGTAATTCGCCACCACCCGCACCACTTTTCCACTCGCCGACAATTCCATAAACTCCGCCGAGCGCGTTCCCTTTTGATTTGTGTAATAGAGCACCACGCTGTGCAAGCCCCACAGCACGTCCTCCAGGCGAAACTGCAATTCCGGGTAGGCTTCCAGCCCTCGCTGAAAGTAAGCTCTCAGCTCTGCTTTGCCGGCCACCTTGCCATCAGGCCTTGCCAAAAGTTGCGCAGCCACGGGCGAAGTCAGCTCCACCGCCTCCGCATAGTGCGACATGATCGCGTCCAGGTCGTGCGCGTTCCAGGCCGCAACCCACTCGTTCCCCAATTTCCAAGCCTCTTCTCGAGTCATTGCCATTCCTCCAGTTACACATTCCTCCATGTCCCCCACAAGACGGTACTCACGCGAGTTGGTAAGCGCACGAATCAGGAATTGGTCATGTTTTTGAACGCAATCCGCAACGAGCTTTCGATCTTGCCCCTCACAGTTCCCGCAACGCCTTGATTGGATCCAATCGCACTGCTCGCCACGCGGGCCGTGCACTCGCCACAACGGAAACCCCCAGCAACACCGCGCCCGCCACCAGAATCGTCGCCGGGTCTGACGCCGAAATGCCGTACAGAAATTCCACGAGCAGTCGCGACACCGCCCAAAAAACTCCCAGCCCTAACACCACGCCGACGACCGCCATCGTCAATCCTCGCAATAAAATAAACTGAAACACATCTCGGGGATGCGCCCCCAACGCCACCCGCACTCCAATCTCGAACGTCTTCCGAGCGACAATCTCCGACAACGTCGCATACACTCCGACCCCCGCGAGTAGCAGCGCCGCGATCGCAAACGCAGTTAACAATTGCGCCTCAAACCGCGCGTACACCATCGATTGTCTGACGCGCTCATCCATCGTACTTAAATCAAAAATCGGCAACTCACGATTCAGCGCGCCAATCGCCTCGCGTACGGGCCGCTCATACTCTCGTGGATCCCCGGCCACCCTTAAAATAATTCCTTGCGGCCGGTCGCTGGCCTGTTCGAACGCTAAAAAGTATTCCGGGTCCGGACTCTCCCGTAGGTCCGTTGTTCGAATGCTACGCACAACCCCCACAATCTCGTACCAATCGGTTGCGTAGTCTTCGTTCGTCGGCTGAACGAACTTCCCGATCGCCCCTCCGTTCGGAAAAAACCGCTTCGCGAATTGCTCATCCACAATCGCCACTGGCTTGGCCTTTTCGTCGTCCCGCTCGTCGAACGTTCGGCCGCGCAGTAACGAAATCTTCATGGTCTCGAAATATCCGGTCCCCACTACCGCTAATTTCGCGGTAGGCGGAGCGCTCAGATTTTCCGCTATTCCTCTCAGCCGGAACCCGCCGCTACTGTCGTACGTGAAAGGCAGCGGAGACACGCTCGTTACCGTCTCGACTCCAGGCAGTGCCCCAATCGTTTCCCGCACCTCCCTCAAGAATTGCCGCGCTTTGTCGTGCGGAAATTCCACGTTAGACATCCCCAGCCGAAACGTCAGCAGACCGTGAGGCTCGAACCCCGGATTCACCCGCGTCGTCTCAACAAAACTGCGAATCAACAGTCCCGAGCCCGCCAGCAACACCACGCTGATGGCAATTTCCGCCACCACCAATCCGCCATGCACCCGCTGCTCCCGTCGCCCACCGCTCGTTCTACGTCCCCGTCTCAACGCCAGAGCCGGATCCATGCGCGATGCGCTCCACGCTGGGAGCGCGCCGAAGCAGATTCCCGTAAGCAACGAAACCAGCAACGTAAAAGCCAGCGTCACGCCGTCGATGCGCACCTCATGTGCCCTCGGCAAACTCTCCGGCACCATTACCAGAAAACCCTTCAACAGCACGAACGCCAGCGCCACTCCCGCAACTCCCGCCACAACCGACAAAATCGTCGACTCCAACAACACTTGCCTGACAATTTGGCCGGCGCTCGCGCCCAGTGCCGTGCGCACCGAAAACTCGCTCCTCCGCACCACGCCTCGTGCCACCAGCAATCCCGCCACGTTCACGCACGCGATCAGCAGTATCCCGGTCACCGAACCAAAAAGCAGCAGCAACGGTCGTCGCACATTGCTGCTCACATCGCTCTGCAACGCTATCGTCGCCACTACGGAATAGTTGCGGTCTTCAGGAAAACTCTCCGCCAACCGCCGCTGAATGGAATTAATTTCGGCGTTCGCCAGCGAAAGACTCCCGCCTTTCCGCAGCCGCGCAATCACATTGCTATCTCTGTTTCGTCTGTCGGTTAACCCGAGTGCCCGCCCATAAAACCCGACGTTGTCCCAAAACTCCGGCCCCTTCGCACGATAGGGAAATGTAAATCCCGCGGGCATCACTCCAACAATCGTGCAAGCCTGGTCACTGAGTCGAATCAGCCCGCCGATTCGACTCAGTGACCCTCCAAACTCCCTCACCCAAAACTCATGGCTGATGACGAGCGCGCATGTCCCAGCACGCTCCTCGTCGCGGGTAAACGACCGCCCATACTGCGGCAAGATCCCCAACACCTTGAAAAAATCCGACGAAACGTGGACCCCTTCGATAATTTGCGGCTTGCCAGCTCCTCCCGGCGTAAATTTCCGTCTGGTCACGTACGAATATGTCGCCATCGTTTCAAACGTGCCGTTCTGCTTCCGCCAATCAAAAAAATCCGGAAACGAAGTGTCATTCGGTGTTCCCGCCGAGGCTTCCATTCCGAGTGGCAACCCCGCCGGAAATTCCACGGTGCGCAGCGCCACCAATCGGTCCGCATTCGGGAATGGCAGCGCCCGCAGCACCACGCCGCTCACCAGACTGAATATTGCCGTCGTCGCTCCAATACCCAGCGCCAACGTTGCCGCCGCCAAAAGGTGGAACCGTGCATTTCGCCGGATTTGTCGCAGCGCAAATAAGAAGTCTTGTTTCATCACCCGCACCAAACGGTCCATCCTCGCAGGATCAAGTGACTTGTCGTCACTGTCCAGAACATTCGCCGATTCCGGGCGACGTTCCACTTGGAAATGATCCAGGCGTCCGGTTAGTCGAAAGTTCTTGTTGCTTATGACTCAGAAAATAGTTCGTCGGTAATGTCCCAGCAAATAATTAAAGTCAACCAACATCAACTCACGGTGCAGGATGTCGTGCGCTGGAATTACGACTTGTGTTTGGCGGGAACACTCGCATTCTTGAGCTGTTTACGCTGCTGCTTTTCGTATTTCTTCGTTGCTTTCTGCTGCTGCTTGTCCGCTTTTCGCTGAGTCTTTTCCTGTACCTTCGCTTGCTTCTTCTGATACTCGTATAGCGCTTTTGCCTGCTTCTGGGCTGCTTTATCGGTCTGGGGATCACTTTTTGCGACGCTCGTGTCTTGCGCTTCCGTTGGCATCGGCCATCCCGCGCCCAACGCTACCAGCAGTGTCAAGACCGCAATTCGTTTCATCGGGAATCCCTTTTGAATTCGAAAACGCCATCAGTTTATACCCATCTCGTTATGTCCCTCTCGCCCGTCCGTGGCACGATGACGCGATTTGATAACCTCCGGCCAGCGGTCAACCCTCCAATAACTCCGATACTATCGTGGAGCGTCGGCGCTATTCCGCCCGTGTACCTCGACGGGTTAAACTCGGCTTTCAAGATCGACACAGGAGTGCCTAACGTCCAGGACACCCAGGAGCACGATGGCTCACCTCAAAAAACCGCTTTCAGGAACTGAAGTGAAGATCTTCGATCCTCGCGATCCCGCTACCGGCTCGGGCGGAGCCGAAGTGCTTGATCCGACCATTGTGAAACGAAGCGACCAATGGTGGATGTACCTGGCCGGCCAAGCCCACGGATACGGAGCGACGGAAATCTATAGCGCGTCACTGCCTCCGAAAGCACCGCTCTCCGCCGCTGGATGGAAGCTGACCCGGGATGCAGCCGGAGAGCTAGAACAAGTTGCTGGGCCAATCCTTAGCGGCCGGTGGGATAGCAATGGTGGACGGCACTGCCCATCGTACGTAAGGGGATGGGACCCTCGCAAAGCGGCGTGGGTAGAACGGATCTACTACGCGGGCGCGGCAGAGAACCTCTGGGGGCCATACACCATTGGGTTTCTGCAGTGGGATGGAGAGAAGTGGATGGCTCAGCCCGAACCTGTGTTCATTGCGCAGGAAGAATGGGAACACGGAAGCGTTTACGAACCAAACCTGATTTATCACGATGGCAGATGGAAGATGTGGTACGTGGCCGGATCGAATCAGGAGGACTACCTGGTCCACGGATACGCGGAGAGTGAAGACGGTAGCAGCGGGTGGAGCAAGCACAAGGTGTTTGCGCCGCCTGAAATGAAGATGTTCGATTTCTGCGTACGTCAGCGAGGGGATGCTTTCGACGCGATCTTCTCTCGGGTCTGGCTTTCCGGGGGCGGAGCGCCGCCTGAAACCGGTCTGTGGTGGTGCAATGGGAGAACACCGTCTGGCGAGCTCACCGCTTGGAGCGAGCCGCTCCAGATCATGACAGCTGAAGACCGCGGCTGGCACTCCGGTCCATGGAAGCCCTCGTTTCAATTTGACGAAGAAATGGGGGAGCGCACACTTGTCTTCTTTGACGGGTCATACCGAACGAGCGATCCCGGGCCATTCCCCTACGCATTCACTCTCGGCTGTTTTGAGGTGGATCTGCCAGGAACTTGAGACCGCTGATGGCGGCGGTACAGACAAATCCTGTTTTCGGTAACCTGGATAGCGAAGTGTGCGGACCTGTGGGAAACTGCGGAAATGGCAAAGAGAAAATTTTCGCCGCGTGGTCCCTGGCAGACCAAAGTCGCCCAGCCTCCCGAAATCCCCAAGGATGATCCAAAGAAACTTCGCATGCGCGCTGAGAAGCTGAAATTGCATGCCGCCCGTCTCGAGAATGAAGATGACGAACTTTTCGCCCTAGCCGAACGGCTCGAAGCTGTCTCTGAAAAGAAGCCCCGCCAAAACTAAGCCCATTCCCCTTCGTTGTGTCTACTGCTGGCTAGTCGTAGATCCTGATTTGTCGCAGCAGCGTCAGTCCGAATCAGGCTTCGTTAGGAGAAGTTCGTAGTAAATGAGCGGGGTCTGACGATAGGAGACATGACCCTTTTTGGTAAAACCGCAGCGGTGATAAAAAAATCCGCCTCCCGCGCTGGCGTCATACGCGTCGAGGCGAATAGCATCCGCCGGCCACGCCCTGGCGATCCGTTCGGCTTCCTCCAGACAGCTTCGCCCAATCCCCTGGCGTTGCCTGGCTGGTGTGACGGCCATCGCCAGTAGATAGACGGGCCTCTCGAACTTCGTGAAGTAACTGACATCGATCGCCCAAGGTTTTTTCGTAGCCAGACGGAACGTCGCGACAATCGCGGATCCTTCCGTCGCTACCAATACCTCAGAATGACGCATCGCAAACAGCACCCCTTTTGGGGACGTGTGCGACGACCACGGGCCCTTGCCGTAATGGATCGTTAGATGATCGGCGACCGCCGTGTACAGCGCCGCCAGTTCTGCAGCGTCTTCGGGGACGCCAGGTCGAAAACGTAAATGGTTTGTGGACGAAGACCGTCGCTCCGTCAATGGCAACCTCGATCTTATATCGCGGCCTTCAAAACGTATGGAACAATCGCCCCCACCGCACTGTGCTCGGATGCAACAGCGCATTCGTATACGCAAAAAATCGTTCCCGCACCTGACCTGGCTCCCAGGCATCATCCCGCGCATTCACCGACATATAAATCATGATCGGCGTCCCGATAATGTCTTCCCGCGGCACGCAGCCCCAAAACCGGCTGTCGTAAGAATTCCCGCGGTTATCCCCCATGGCGAAATAGCACTTGTCCGGAACCTTGTAGGGAAACTTCACGTCGGTCTGGCCACTCAAGCTATATCCAACAGGTGCTGGCTCGCTCGGTCCAGTCGTATACGTCTCGTTCAATTTCTGCCCATTGATAAATACCGATCCGCTTCGCAAATCCACCACATCGCCCGGTAACCCAATCACCCGCTTGATCAAATCCGTCTGACCCGGCGCATACGGCGGGGTAAAAATAATCATCTGCTGCCGCACCGGCGTGCGCCATAGCGGCACATGCCAATTCGTAAACGGCACCCCCGCGTCGTATCCCACCCGGCTCATGATCAGATGGTCGCCCACCAGTAGGGTATTCTCCATAGACCCCGACGGGATCACCCTCGCCTGTCCCACCGCCCCGTTGATCAGCAAAAACGCCAGCCCCACCCAAAACCACGCCAGGACTTCCCGCCGAATCTGTACCGCCATCGGCAGCTTCGCCACCGCATCATTTTTCTTTTCGCGCATCATCAACTCCAATAACGCATCGCAGCCAATCCGTTACCCAGGTGACCAGTTTATCAGACCATCCTTCCCAAAATGGCACGCGCCTCGCGCACCACAAAAACGGTACCCATAGTACCCTAGAAAGTTCTTGACATTATAATAATACTAACGTATTCTACCCTCGTTTAGAAGTGCGTCCGATCCATCGAAGTTGCCCCGATCACCCAACTGCAATTAAGCTTCATTCTCTAGTTACCAAATAGCAAATCAAGTGTATCGCTAACACGTTCAGAATGAACACTTACAAAAGTGTATCAAAACAAAGGACTTCAACTCCTTTGCAATGAACACTTACAAAAAACCCTAGAGGGGGTCCCCCCAGACCCTGATTCGCAAGAATCGGTTGGGTTCGAAAAAAAAGGCCAGTTTCTCCCGTCGTCGCAGGTTGACTTGAAAACCGCCGAACCACTAAACTCGCTGCGACATGAGCAACCCTCCCAGCCTCATCGGTCAGAGCATCTCTCATTACAAAATTGTTGAACGGCTCGGCGGCGGTGGCATGGGCGTCGTCTACAAAGCCGAAGATATTCGCTTGCATCGCTTCGTAGCTCTCAAGTTTCTGCCAGACGACATCGCGCGCGATCCCCTGGCGCTCAGCCGTTTCCAGCGCGAAGCTCAGGCTGCATCCGGCTTGAACCATCCCAGTATCTGCACCATTTACGATATCGGCGAAGAAAACGGCAAAGCCTTCATCGCCATGGAGTATCTCGAAGGCTCCACGCTGAAGCACGTGATCCACGGCCGCCCGATGGAGATGCAACAACTCCTCGACGTTTCCATCGATATCGCCGACGCGTTGGACGCCGCGCACGCTCACGGAATCATTCACCGGGACATCAAGCCCGCAAATCTCTTCGTCACCCAGCGCGGCCACGGAAAGATTCTGGATTTCGGTTTGGCAAAACTGGTCACTACCCGCTCGGGCACCGCCAAAGTCGGCGAGACCATGGGCAGCATGGGCCACATGACCGAAGATTCCGATTCGGTTTACACCAGTCCCGGCGAAGCAGTTGGCACCGTAGCGTACATGTCCCCGGAACAAATCCGCGGCAAGGACCTCGACGCGCGCAGCGACTTATTCTCCTTTGGCACAGTGCTGTACGAGATGGCCACCGGCGTCTTGCCGTTCCGCGGCGAAACCACCGGCGTAGTGTTCGACCAGATCATGAATCGCGAGCCGACTCCGCCAACACGCATTCATCCGGATGTTCCGCCGAAACTCGAAGCCATGCTCCAGAAGATGCTCGAGAAAGATCGCGAAATGCGTTATCAGGGCGCCGCGGAAATTCGCGCGGACCTGAAACGCCTGCGCCGCGAAACCGAATCGTCCGGCCGCGTTTCCGATTCCTCGCCGGCCCACGTCTCGAGCAGCACCGCAATTCCAGCAACCGGCTCGATGCCTGCCATGCCATCGGGAACCGCAGCCCAAGTAGGACAGGGAAGCTCCGCTTCCGTGCCCATGGCTTCCAGTTCCACGGTGTTGCAAGTTGCCGGCCAGCACAAACTCGGCACCGGAGTAATCGCGCTAATTTCTTTGGTGGTCCTCGCCGCCGCCGGTTTTGGCGTCTACTCTTTCTTGTCTCGCCAGAAATCGCTCGGCTTTGAGAACTTCACCGTCACGGTTGCGACGCAAACCGGCAAAGCCGCGTTAGCCGCGATTTCTCCCGACGGAAATTATATTTTGAATGTGCAGCGCGACAAGGGCCAGCAAAGCTTGTGGCTGCGCAACGTCCCCACCAACAGCAACACCCAAATCGTTCCGCCCACCGACGATCAGTATCAAGCGTTGGCCTTCTCGCCGGATGGCAACTACATCTATTTTGTGCGCTCGGAAAAAGCCGAGAAAAACGTCGAGAGTCTGTATCGCGAACCGGTACTGGGCGGAGATGCCGAACGCGTGGTGCACGACATTCGTTCCAATGTCACCTTCTCGCCCGATCGCTCGCGTATCGCATTTTTGCGCACCAAGGCCCAGGAGGGCGAAGGCGACGTAATTATCGCGAACGTCGATGGCAGCAACGAAAAAGTGCTGGTGAAAGACAACGCGCAGATGGGCAATCCCAGCTGGTCCCCGGATGGCAAGTGGATTGCGGTGGCCAGGTTTTTGCCGGACGCAAAATTTGTTTCCGCCATTTGGCTCTTCGACAGCACTTCCGGCGAGAAAAAAGTGTTGATGGAATCGGAGTTGTCCCTGGACAAGCCACTCTGGATGCCCAATCAAAAAGCGCTGCTGGTGCTGAGCACCGGGCCTTCGACAAATTTCAACCGGCAACAAATCGGCATGGTCACCTATCCCGAAGGCATCTATCACGCGATTACGAACGACACCAACGATTATCCGACGCTGAGTTTATCTGGAGATGGAAAAACCATCGCCACGGTGCAGTCGCAGGCCCAGACCGCGTTGCAGACTGCGTCCTGGGATCCCGCCAAAGGCGCAGGTCAACCTGTCACCATTAGCAGCCGCCCGGCCGTGACCGCGTTTAACTGGACGCCCGACAACAAGCTTTTGCTGGAGCAGGAAAACGGCGTGTTCCGCATGGACGCTGATGGAACAAATCGCGCGCCGTTGGTGCATAACAACGCGGTTTCTTTTTCTCCGATCTCCTGCGACAAAGGCCGCTACATTTTGTATTCCGCGCCCTCGCAAGAATCTTCCAGCGCCATGGCGGTGTGGCGCATCGATGCCACCGGGGGAAATCCCAAGCAGCTGACCAAAGGTCCGTTGGATTCTCCGGCGATGTGTTCGCCGGATGGCAAGTGGGTGCTCTATTCCAGCCTCGACGGGGGCAAATATCTCGGCAAGAAAATTCCCATCGATGGCGGAACCCCGACGCAGATTTCCGAATCGCTGCTGACTTGTGGATGCATCAACGTTTCGCCGGACGGAAAAGATCTGGCGTTTCAAACCCAGCCGACGACGGGCGGCGCGGTGGTGATCAAGCTGCTGGATTTTGACACGCTGGCGCCGAAGAAAGAGATTCCGCGCGATCCCCGCGCCGGCGGCGAGATTCGCTACACCTCGGATGGCTTGACCATCGGTTATCCCGTTCGCGAAAAAGGTTTATATGCGTTGTGGGTTTCCCCGGTGGATGGAACGCCCGGCCATCAGGTATCGGAGTTCGCGCCGGACCGTATCGCAGATTTTCACTGGACCCCGGATGGCAAGACGCTCGGCTTGCTGCGTATTCACTTCGACCGCGATGTGGTTTTGATTCGGCAAACTGCCAAGCCGTAGGGAGTAGCACAGGCATTCTTGCCTGTGCAGACCAAGCACGCATCACGCAAAATTTAAATTTGTAGGCACGGTGCCTACCGCATTGCCATCCAACGCCAATCACAGCGCCTCCTCCGTCGCGCGCAATCTCGCTCGCTCTTCGTACACCGCGCACAGGCAGGAATGCCTGTGCTACTGACCCCTCGTGATAAACTCCTGAGCGGGCCCGTAGCTCAACTGGATAGAGCATTTGCCTTCGAAGCAAAGGGTTGGGGGTTCGAGCCCCTCCGGGCCCACCAGTTGGTTCCTTCATCGACAAGAAAAAAAACAACGTCAAAGGAACGGGTCTGAAGACCCGCCGCTACAAAGGCGTTAACAATACCTGCCGGCCGAAGATTCCTACCAGATGTGGAGAAAATGGAGGGCTTTGTTGATTTTGCCGCGGCAGCGGAGCGCCAGGAATACTCCAAACAAGCTGAGGATGCCAAGGCAGAAAGAAATATCCACGAACGAGAGCAGCCTGCTCTGCACTACGATCAATCCTTGAAATATTTGCAAGGCTCCCGCGGAGGGATCGCTGCCGGGTCCGCCATTTTTCGCGATGTTTGCCGCGAAGTCCGCAAGGTAGCGGGGAACGATGGGCTTCAGGCGATTGGCCTCGTCCAGCAGGCGCGCGGAGTGGAAATTCAGGCGGCGGTCGAGAAGCACCGTCGCGGCAGAGACGCCGAAGGAATTTCCCAGTTGCCGCACAAAGAAATAAGTGGCTTCCCCTTCGCTGACGTGCGGCAAATCGATCTGGCCGATGGCCATGTTCGAGACGCCAAACCATAACGGTCCGATTGCGAATCCCTGCGCGAAACAAATCATGACGAGCACGTACGTCGGAGTGTCCGGAGTCCACAGGTTGAGGCTGGCGAAAAAGATAAAGGCAGTAAGAAACAGACCGAACAGGGTGGTGCTCAGTCCGCCGAAGCGCGGCAGGATCACGCGCAAAACGAGCAAGCCGCCGATGAAAAGGCCCGCGGCATACAGGCTGAAGAATTCTCCGGTTTGCGTGGCGCTGAAATTCTGAACGTTGCGCAGATACTGCGGAAGAATGAAAAGCGAGGTTCCCATAAGGGCCCCGAGAACGACCACCAAAGCAAAGGACGCGCGCAGCGAACGGGTCTCCAAAATCTTCCGGAGATTTAAGACCGGTTGATCATTTCTGGGGTGCAGCTCCCAGACCAGAAACAGAATGGCCGAAACTATGCTGGTCACCAGGCACGCGACAATCCACCGGGATTGCAGCCACATTTCCTGCTCACCGCGGCTCAAGGCGGCCTGCAGCGCAAACATGCAGATGACCAAAAACGCCGCGCCGCGGTAATCAAAGCGCAGACCTTTTTCCTGCACAAACATATGGCCCGGAGGCATGTACTTCCAGACGGAGTAGGCCCCAATCGCCAGGCACGGGAAGTCGAGGAGGAAAGCGTAGTTCCAGTGGAAGGCGTCGTTGATCATGCCCATCAGGGTGGGATAAACGATTTGCATGCCGAAGAGGATGCACAGCGCGAAGGTCATGGGCCGCCGTCCCGCGGGTCCCGGGAAAAATGCAAAGGCTACTACGACGAAGCGCACGAGAAACGCGCCGCCGCCAAAACCCATGATCACGCGCGAAATCAGCAGGAGAGTCAAACTATGCTCGCTCAGAAAACAGCCGATGGCCCCAACGGAATATAGAGCCATGGAGGCGATGAAGTGGCGGCGCGCGCCGAGAAAACGGCGGGTGCCGGCGCTTAAGGCCATGGAACAAATAAAGCCGATGTTGTAGAGCGTTAACACCCAGCTGATTTCGTCGGAGTTGGCGGCGACGTTGCCTTGCATGTCTGGAAGCAGGACGTTGACCGAAAGTCGGTTGGCAATTTCGACGGCGGTTACCAGGGCGATGGTGAGCAGTATGATCCATTTCCGCTTCACGCTCAGGGCTTCCATGTTTGCGGAAACCTGCTGGGGCAGGGAAGCCGATATGGCGCCTAGTTGGTCGTTGGAGGTGGCCATGGTCTTTCTGGAATGCCGAAATCCTATCGGGTGTAAATCGTGGCTTCCACGTTCATTCCCGGTCGCAACACAATGTTGGGATGCTGCCCGGGCTTCACCAGAATTTTTACCGGAATGCGCTGGACCACTTTCACGAAGTTGCCGGTGGCGTTTTGCGGCGGCAAAAGCGCTTGCCGTGAGCCGGTGGCGCCGGCGATAGAATTGACTACCCCTTCAAACTCGTCCGGGTAGGTGTCGACGCGAAAACTCACTTTTTGTCCGGGTGCAACGTGGGCGAGCTGGGTCTCCTTGAAATTCGCGGTGACGTAGACCTGGTCGAGCGGAACGATAGTGAACAGCAATTGCCCCGGCGAAACGTATTGCCCGAGGTCCACGGACTTCTGAGTAATCTGTCCGCCGATCGGGGCGACTATGCTGGCGTAATTCAGATTCAGCTCCGCGTGTTCGAGCAGCGCCTTGGCTCGGGCTACGTTAGCCAGGGCGGACTTGTAAGTGGCCTCGGTGATGGGAACCTGGCGTTCGCGCGCTTTAGTTTCGAGCAGTTGCGATTGCGATCTGGCCAACTTGGCTTGCGAGGAACGGGAATTGGCGCGGGAAATTTCCACGTTTTGTTGAGCGGCGGCTAATTCCTGTTCGGCGGCTTCCAGATCGCTTTTGGCGACGCGGGCGGTGCTCTCGACTGCGTCGAATTGAAATTTCGAAACGTCGTCGGTGCCCAGCAGCGGTTTGTATCGTTCCAGATCGCTTTGCGCCCGTTCGTTGGTGGCGCGTTTCGCAGCGACGTTGGCTTCGGCTTGCAGCAGATTTGCGGTGGCGGCTTGCGCGAGCTGCGCTTCCGCGCGCGCGTAGTCGGCGGAGTCGGAATCTTTTTGCGCTGCGGCGCCCCCAGTGCTGTAGGTGGTGGTCTGTTGCGTTAGACCAATCTGCAACTCCGCGGAACGCGCTTCGGCTTCCGCAACTTCCAAACTGGCTTTGGCTTGATCCACTTCGGCCTGGTATTCGCGGGGATCGATCTGTACCAGCAGATCGCCCTGTTTCACCATCACGTTGTCGTTGATCCCTAGCTTTACGACGTATCCGGAGACCAGGGAAGCAGCAGCGGTGATGTGGCAGTCCACTTGAGCGTCATCGGTGGTGACCCGGCCGGAAAAGTAATACCAAAGCGCGAGTACGACCAGTAGAAGCACGATTCCCATGGCCACGTACTGCTTGAGCCCGAAGGGAGATTTGGCTTGCACGGAATCTGTCGAGACCGCGGGCCCGGCCGAGGCAGCGGATGTGGGAACCGTGGTAGAGGAGCTCACTGTGGACCGTTCCTTTTATTTTGCATAGGTATTCTCGATGTCGCCCATGGCCCGGGCCAGAGAAGCGCGGGATTGATTGAAGCGGTACAGCGCGGCGATGCGATTGTCGCTGGCGCGGGCGAGGGCATCCTGCGCGGTGATGACTTCGATGTTAGTGGTGATGCCAGCTTGAAAGCGGCGCTGGGCCTGAGCCACTTCCTGATTCGCCAGATCGAAGCCCTGGGTGGCGACGTCCACGTTGGTGCGCGCGGCGGTTAATTCATCCAGCGCGGATTTTACTTCGCGCACGATTTGCGCTTCCACTTGCCTGCGGCTTTCGGCGACGCGCTGCTCTTCGAGTTTGGCGCGCTGCACTTCAGCGTGAATGCGGCCCCCGGTGAAGAGCGGCATCGCGAAAGACATTTCGTAGGTATAGGCGGGAATTCCATCATTGAAGTGCTGTCCCTGGTATAACCAGAACCCGGAAAATTGCAGTTCCGGCAGGCGCTCGTCCGTCGCAGACTTACGCTGCAGGGTGGCGATTTTTTGCTCCGATTGCAATGCGCGGATTTCCGGACGCACCCGCAGGGCCCGGTCTAGCAGTTCATCGCGATCCACCGCGGGCAAATCGAAAAAATCCAGATGATCGGTGACGTCGACTTCCTGTTCTTTGGGCAAGTCCAAAAGCTCCGCGAGGACGTACTTGGTGGTGCGCGTCTGGGTGTCGGCGTCGACCAGATTTTGCTTTTCATTCAAGAGTTCGACTTTAGCGCGGACCGTGTCAATGTTCAGGCCGATGCCGGTGCGCTGCAGGTCCGCGGCTTGGTCGTAGAGGCGCTGTGCTAAATCCACGCGGGACTGGGCGGCATCGCGGGTGGCCATGGCTCGGAGCACCGACAAATACTGGCCGACGACCGCTGCGACGACGTCCTCACGGGTCGTCTGTTCTTGCGCGGTGGCCTGCCGGACGCCTTCGCGGCCGACCTGGTAACCGCGGATCAGCGGAAGATTCACGATGGTTTGAGAAAAAGCTGGTCCTGCTTCGATGTATTGAAAGGGTCCGGCCGCTTTTCGCGTGGATTCTTCCACACTTTGAAAATTGTATTGCTTAACGGCACCGTCGGCGGTGAGCGCGGCCTGCGGCAGCAGGGAGGACCTGGCGATGTCGCTGGTGCGCTTGCTTTCGGCGGTCAGCAGCGCGGAGTTGATGCGTTGAGGATTCTGCTTCAATCCCAGCTGAACGGCTTCTTTTAAGGAGAGTTTGAGGATTGGAGAGGGAGGAGTCGGCACGGGTTGTTGCCCGAGCGTGGCGAAGGGCGTCATCGCCGCCCAGAGCACAACCATGCCCGCATGAAGACCGCTCTTCGCCGCCATGTAACCCTCGCCTGCCTCGCCGTCAGAAAGTTTCCCCGCATTATATGGGAATCGCACGATATTTAGATACGTGCATCGGGTCTGGGAAAGGATCCTGCTAGAGGAAGTCAATGGCCGGTTGACTGGGCTCGAGGGTGGGTGGCCACTTTTCCCGAAACGGGACGGTTTATGTGCGGCATCCGGCATTTCATCAGGCAAAATAGCGCAGGACCTTATTTATTAACTTGACAAGTAAATTACTTGGGACGATGCTTCCCCGGCGCAGTTCCCCGCGGCCATATTCAGCGCACACAATCGTAGGGAGAAACTCTCATGGGCCGTTCCCGATTTGGCATCCATTCCGTCGTGGTGTCTTTACTCGCCGCCGTGAGTTGGGGTTGTGGAGGAGGCTCGGCGGCGTTTCAACCGCCGCCTCCTCCGGTGGCTGCGGATTTCATGCTGGCGTTCTCGTCTCCGAGTGTGTCGGTGACGCAGGGAGCGATGAGTTCAGGGGTCAGCATTACGGTCACGCCGGAGAACGGATTTACGGGTTCGGTGCAAGTGACGCTGTCGGGCGTTCCGGGAGGCGTGACTACCAATCCGGCTAGCCCTTTCACGGTGGCTGCGGGTGCGCAGACTTCGGTGGTTTTTGGCGCGGGCGCGAACGCTTTGGTGGGCAGCAGCGCGGTTTCCGCGCAAGGGACTAGCGGTTCGCTGGAGCACTCTGCGAATTTGACGCTGGCTATTCAGGCCCCTGCCGCGCCTGCGGTGGCGCGCACGGCGTACGTGCGTACCGATTCCACTTCTGCGCTGGACAACCCGCCAGGAGAGTTTCACCACCGGCACATTATTTATGATGGTGCGCACCAGCAGATTTTTGTGGCCAACCGCGCGATGAATCGCGTGGAGGTGTTTTCCTCCGCGACACAGCTGCGCATCGCGCAGATTGCGATTCCCGGAGTGTCCAGCGTAGATATTTCGCCGGATGGAACGACGGTCTGGGCGGGTTCGCTGACGCAACAAATTTTCGCGATTGATACTACTGCATTGCAGGTGAAGGCCAGGTACACGGTGCCGCCGCTGACGCCGATTCCGAATACGGTATTTGAGCTTCCGGAAGAAGTGATGGCGCTAGCGGGGGGCAATTTGCTTTTGCGGCTGCGGCAGCCTAGCGCTGCGGAGGCACTGCTCGCGGTGTGGAATCCTGCGACTAATGCGCCGATGGATTTGACGGCTGTGGAGCCACAACTTTTTCAGAACGGGCTCGGGGCGATGGCTCGCTCCGGTGATGGAGCGCATGTTTTGGTTGCGGCGAGTGACGGCAGCGGGGAGTTGGCGCTGTTTGATGGCAATGGCAATACCGTTGCCGGACCTCGGGGGTTGGGAGCGGGGACACTGCCGCTGCTTGCGGCGAATACTGACGGTAGCCGATTCGCGGCGCTGCTGGTTGCGAATGGAGTGTCGCAACTTTATTTGCTGGATGGGGCCCTTAATATTGTCGCTGGTCCGGTGGCTGTCAGCGCTACCAGTATTATTTTCTCGCGGGATGGCACGTCGTTGTATGCAGCGCAGCCGGCGGCGGTATTGCCGGTGATCAATGTGTTCGACGGACAGTCTTTGGGGCTGAAGGGGCAGATCCCGGATGCGGCGATGCACGGGGTGTCGTCGCAAATTGAGGATGCAGATTCGACGCAATTACTCTTTGCGCTGGGCAATCGTGGGGTGGTGTTTCTGGATGCCTCGGCGCTTTCTACGCTGCCGCAGGTGGCCCCAACATTTGCGGCGGCACCGGTTGCAGTCCCGGCGGAGGGTCCTGCGACCGGGGGAACGGTGCTGCAGCTTTCCGGGGAGAACTTTACGGCAGTGTCGCAAGTGCGCGTTGGAGCGCAAATTGCCGGCAATGTTGCGCTGAGCAATGGCGATCAGCTGCAAGTTACGTCACCCGCCAGCGCGTCGCCCGGCGCGGCCAATATTTCTGCGTATTTTGCGAATGGCTGGCTGGCCGTGGCGCCTGACGCTTTCAGTTACGGTCCGCAAATACTGCAGATTTTGCCGAACGCTGGTACGAACGCTGGCGGCGATACGGTGCGGATCTACGGGCACGGGTTTGGCAGCGATGCCACGAAGATCTCGGTCAAAATTGGCGGCGTTAGTGCCACTGTGCAGTCCGTGCAGAATATCACCGGGATTTCGCCCGCGTTGGGGCTTGACGCTACGTATCCGTTTGCGCTGGAGAGCATTACGCTGCAGACTCCCGCGGGCGCGGCTGGTAAGGCGGATGTGGCGATCGCTGCGCCGTCCGGCGCGGCCACCGCGGCAAAATCGTTTCAGTATTTGCAAAGCGTGCAGTTCTTTGGCAAACCCGGCGAGTTCAAATTTATCGCCTACGATCAGAAGCGGCAGCGCCTCTATTTGAGCAACATCGATCACGTGGACGTTTTCGATCTGGGGGCGCAGGCCTACCTTGCGCCGCTGGAGCCGCCTGGCGGGCCGCCGCCGGATTCCGGGGTGCGTGGGATCTCGCTTTCGCCGGACGGAACGCAACTGGTGGTTGCGGACTTCGGGGCGCAGAGCGTGTATCTGATTGATCCGGACACTGGAACGGGCACGACGGTGCCGGTCGGAGGCGTTGCGGGCTTTGCGAATTCTGGTCCCGCGCGGGTGGCGGCGACTAGCGCGCAAACTGTTTTCGTTGGGCTGACCGGTGACGGGGAGCAAGGCGCTTGTTCTTCTTGCCTCGGCCAACTCGATCTGGCGGTGAATCCGCCGGTGTTGCAGGCTGCCACGCAACCGGAAGTCACCAGCATTACCGGAGCGCCGCTGCTGCAGGCTAACGCCGCGGGCGATCGTGTGCTTGTTTCGTTTGGCGCTACTTCTGGCGGTCCATTGGCGCTGTGGCAGGCGAGTTCGCCGAATCAATTCACCATTTCCACTGCAAGTTCTAATGCCACGGACATCGGGGCTTCCGCCGACGGTTCCACGTTCGGCGTGCTTTCGGGTGGCGCAACGGAAATGCATGGCGCCGACCTTTCGCTGGATGCGGTGCCGGTTTCCGCTGAACTTGCGCAATATCCCGGGCGGAATGCGGTGCCGGGGATCACGTTGTATCCTTCTGGAGCGCTGGTGTACCAGCCATTTCTTACCGGCGCGGCTGGTGGCGCCGGGACTCAAGGTGGAGTGGATATTATCGACGCGCATTCGGGGGCGTTGCGTTTGCGCATCTTGCTGCCACAGCAGTTTATGACCGATGTGGATGGGCTGCATGGAAGTTTTCTGACGACGGATGAAAATGGGCAGCGCCTGTTCGCGATTACTTCCACGGATGGCTCGGCGCAAAATTCTGGCGTTACGGTGATTCAGCTGGCCAAAGTGCCGCTGGGTATAGGCACGCTTTCGCCGTCTTCGGGGCCCGCTGCGGGAGGCACGACGATCACGATTCGGGGAAGCGGTTTCGTTAGCGGCGCGACAGTTACTATTGGCGGCAAAGCGGCAACCGCGACATTCAAAGACGCCAGCACGCTCACGATTGTTTCGCCGACTCTTGCCAGCGGCGCGCAACAGCTACAAATCAAGAACCCGGATGGCGAGGTTGTCTCCCTGGACGCGGCATTCACGGCTAACTGATATCGTGGGCGCAAAGCCATTTGCGCCGAAGTGATAGAATTCCTCTTGGATTTACCATTCAGGAGTCCCAGAACGCCTGTTTAACCTTTCAAATGTTGTTCTCATCGAACAGATTTGCACCGCCGTGCTAGTGCAACCACAGGAAGGGAATCTATGACCACCCGATTGCTCGGCAATTCTGATCTGAAAATTACGCCGGTGGGATTTGGCGCTTGGGCCATCGGCGGGCCTGGCTACGAGTTCGCGTGGGGGCAACAAGACGACGATGATTCCATCGCGGCTATCCATCGCGCGCTAGAGTTAGGCGTCAACTGGATCGATACCGCGCCGGTTTACGGCATGGGGCACTCCGAAGAGGTGGTCGCCAGAGCGCTACAGAGTTGGAAGGGCGCCAAGCCGTACATTTTCACGAAGTGCGTTTTACGCTGGGATAAGGCCGGCAAAATCAGCCAGGATTTCTCGCCGGCGGGCCTGCGCCAGGAATGCGAAGACAGCTTACGGCGGCTGCAAGTGGAAACGATCGATCTGTACCAGATGCACTGGCCGCCCAGTGATGGCAATCAAGAAAAGTTAGGGGAAGCGTGGCAGACCCTGTCGGCATTAAAAAAAGAAGGCAAGGTCCGGTGGATTGGGGTTTCCAATTTCAAAGCCGAGCAACTGCAGTTTGCGGCCAAGATCGCGCAGATCACTTCGCTACAGCCGCCATACTCCATTATTCGCCGCGCTATCGAAGAGAGCGTGTTGCCAGAGTGCGAGACGCAGGGAATTGGCGTGATTTCTTACGCTCCGATGGCCAGCGGTTTGTTGACCGGAGCAATGACCCGCGAACGCGCGGCGGCGCTACCAGCCGATGATTTCCGCAGCCGAAATCCGGAGTTTCGCGAGCCGCGGCTGTCGAAAAATATTGAGCTGGTCGAGCGGCTTCGCAAGGTGGGTGAACGTCATGGGGTGCTGCCGGGAGCGGTAGCGATTGCCTGGGCGTTGCGTAGGCCGGTGATTACTGGCGCGATCGTTGGCGCGCGCAATGCGAAGCAATCCGAAGGTGTAATGCGCGCGGGAGAATTGAAACTCAGTCCAGATGAAATTAAAGAGATTGAAGGCGCGGCAGCGATTGCCAGCGCTCGCTAGTACGGCCGACCCGCATTCGCGGTTAGCGCACAAACCGTTACGATGGACGGCGGCAGAGGCGCAGAAGGCGGTGTCATTCGCGGTATCTTCTGAGCACGCCCGATTCGTTCCAGCTTACGCGCGCAGATGATCTGCCTTCCAGTTGGTGACCATGCCCTTTATCGCTTTGCGGTCTGCGATTCGCTCATCCAACACTTTCCTCAGAAGGCCCGGCAATTCCTCGTCGCTTGCGAAGCGCAGCGCGATCACTTGGGCCAGGGTCAGCTGGGCCGCGCGCGTCTGCAGATCTGCAGGCAGCAGCCGCGCATAGCGAACCTGCTCTTCGAGACGGATCACCCGGTCTTGGACACGAAGTGCGAAACCGCGCGCCAGGATCATCCCCAGGAGCAAGGCTGCGGCGGTCAATACGCTTACCAGTCCAGCGAACGAAAAATGCGCGAGCCTCCAGTGATTCAAAGTCCACCCAAGATTTAAAGCCAGCACTGGCAAGACGAAAAATATAAATCCCGGCACAACTTTTCCATGATTCTTGAAATTCTGTTGTTCCACGAAGACGCCCTCCTGCAGCGGGTACAGTCTAGACGTCCGGGACGTTAGTGCGCAAAATTCAGCACGGTTTATCTAAGTACTCGATTCCTGCATCTAAATCTGTGTAACTTCATCTGACGCGTCAGTATAAAATAAAGTGCGGCACCAGACATTTACCCGCGGAGAAGAAATCATGGCCAAAGCAACCTGGGGCGGTAAAACGATCGCCGAGAGCAACGCCACTGTCGTCGTCGAAGGCAATCAGTATTTCCCGCTCGAAGCGGTAAAGAAGGAATTTCTCAAATCCAGCTCGCATACCAGCGAATGCCCGTGGAAGGGCACCGCGCACTACTATCACGTGCAAGTGGGCGGAATGCAAAACGACAACGCCGCGTGGTTCTACCCGGAACCAAAAGCTGCCGCGGCCGAGATCAAGGACCGCGTCGCTTTCTGGAAGGGTGTTCGCGTCGAAGCCTGATTGATGTTCGGAACAAGTCTGCGCGACAGAAAATCAACGCAGGTAACTGCATAAGTTAGTACTTGCATCTGCGTGCCTACTCAAGGATAGTAGGCCCGTCCTGAAGTACCCAGCTCCACGCCGAACTTCTCGACCGATGGAATGATTTTAAATCTTCGGGCGCACTCACGTCCCAGCGCTTGATCAACGCACCGAGGGTAACTCTCCCATGGCACTTTTCTCGTTCCTGGACCGCGAACACTCTGTCGCGCCCCTGGGTTATAGCCGCTGGCTGGTTCCGCCCGCAGCTCTGGCGATCCACTTGTCTATTGGCCAGGCGTACGCGTTCAGCGTATTTAAGATCCCCCTCTCGCAGCTGATCGGCGTCACAAAGCCGGATCCGGCGGCTGGGGACTGGCTACAATCGCAAATTGCCTGGATTTTTTCCCTGGCCATCGTGATCCTGGGCCTTTCGGCGGCTACCTTCGGCAAATGGCTGGAAACCGCCGGGCCGCGAAAAGCGATGTTCGCCTCAGCGGTGTGTTTTTCGGCGGGTTTTTTCATCTCGGCGATCGGCGTGCATCTGCACCAACTCTGGATTATTTATCTCGGTTACGGAGTGATCGGCGGTATCGGCCTGGGACTCGGCTACATTTCTCCCGTGTCCACGCTCATTAAATGGTTCCCGGACCGTCCCGGCCTTTCCACCGGAATGGCGATTATGGGTTTCGGCGGCGGCGCGATGATCGGTTCGCCGCTGGCGGTGAAACTGATGGCCCATTTCAAGACGCCGGGGCACTTGGGCGTTGCACACACCTTCATAGTGATGGGCGCGCTGTACTTCGTCTTCATGATGTTCGGAGTGTTCACGATCCGCGTGCCGCGCGAAGGCTGGAAGCCCGCGGGCTGGACGCAACCGGCGAAAGCTTCAGCGATGATCACCACGCGCAACGTCGAAGTCGACACCGCGTTCCGAACTCCGCAATTCTGGCTGCTGTGGATCGTGCTGTGCATGAACGTTACCGCGGGGATCGGGATCATCGAGCAAGCGTCGCCCATGATTCAAGATTTGTTCAAAGGGACGGTGGGCCCGGTGGCCGCCGCAGGATTCGTGGGCCTACTCAGCCTGTTCAACATGGGCGGACGATTTTTCTGGGCTTCGGTTTCCGATTTTCTCGGCCGCAAGCCTACGTACTTCATCTTTTTTGCGGTCGGCGCGGCGCTGTACTATTTCGTCCCGCAAACGGGCGGCAACCATCTGAATAACGTGAAGCTGTTCGTGACTATCACTTGCGTTTTGCTTTCGATGTACGGCGGTGGCTTCGCAACCATTCCGGCATATTTGCGCGACATGTTTGGCACCCACAATGTAAGCGCCATCCACGGGCGCTTGCTTACCGCGTGGTCGACGGCGGGCGTTCTGGGGCCGCTACTGGTGAATAAGATCCGTGAAAGCCAACTGGCCAGCGGGGTGGATAAGGCCAGCGCCTACCAGACCGTGTTGCACATCATGGCGGGACTGTTGATTATTGGTTTCGTGGCTAACCTGTTGGTTCGCCCGGTGGCCGAAAGATACTGGATGGCCGAAAAACCGGCCGGAAGGCTATGAGGTAATCGCCAGGAGAATCTATCTTTACGTGGAGTTCTACTTGCTATGACCGACCAAGTTAAAAAATCTTCCGCAGCGGTGATCTTATTGGCGTGGCTGGTGGTCAGCATCCCCGCGGGCTGGGGCGTCTACAACACGGTGCTAAATGCCGTCAAATTATTTACCAACACCGCCCCGGCCCAATCCGTAGCGCCAGCTCCTGGGACCGTGCCACCGAAGTAGTTATTCAGTCGCACGATATTCGCGTGCGAATTGACCTTTTTAAGGCGCGGTTTAAGGCGAACTTCGGCGCATCCTTAACCTACGGACTATTCCCCCAGCGGGCAACATTCCACCGGCAAACCTTCCCGAGCGAAAACCCCGCCAGCACGTTACAATATCTCCAGAAACTAACTTCCGGCCACCCGCCCGCGAAACATTTCTTCTTGCGGCGCGTAGAACAAGCAGTGGCTTCCCACTCAAGGAGCAGGGCCCCGTACAATGGCATCTATCTCTACACCACCGAAGCCCGACCTCGGCTCTTTGCGCATTCACGATACCTCGCGCAAAAAAAGCAACACCGGCAAGCGTTTTGGGCTGGCGCTGCTGGCGATCGTGCTGCTGGCCGGCATCGGAGCCGCGGCTTTCGCCTTTCGCAGCATTAAGCCAGTGGTAGATGTGGCCACCGCCAGCAAAGCCGAAGTGGGTGGACGGCAAGCGCTTTTGAACGCCAGTGGCTATGTGACCCCGCGGCGCCGCGCCACGATCGCCGCAAAAATTACCGGCCGGGTCACCTCCGTGCACTTTGACGAAGGCACCCGGGTACAAGAAGGCCAGTTGCTGGCCACGCTCGACGACTCCGACGTGCAGCGCGCCCTGGAATCCGCCAAGGCCGACCGGGACTCGGCGCAAGCCGCGATCACCGACTATCAGGTCCAGCTAAAAAACGCTGAACTTGAGCTGAACCGCGCGGAAAAACTTCAGGCTGCCGGAGTGCAGACGCAGGAAGCTCTGGACAACGCGGTAATGGCCACCGACAGCCTCAAAGCGAAAATCGCGCTGGCCAAGCAACAGGTCATCGCCTCTAACTCGCGTATCAACGAAGCGCAGCAAGCGGTGGACAACACCATCATCCGCGCGCCATTTGCCGGGATCGTGGTCTCGAAAGACGCGCAAGTGGGAGAAATTATCTCGCCCGTCTCGGCGGGTGGCGGCTTTACGCGGACAGGTATCGCCACCGTTGTCGATATGAAGTCGCTGGAAATGGAAATCGACGTCAACGAATCGTATATTTCCCGAGTTACTCCGGGGCAGAAGGTCGAAGCGTTTCTCGACGCTTACCCCGACAAAAAACTTACGGGATACGTGCGCACGGTTATCCCCACGGCCGATCGCCAGAAAGCCACGGTAAAGGTGCGCATCACGTTCGACAAGATCGAAGACTTCATTCTGCCGGACATGGGCATCAAGGTGACGTTCCTGGGCGCTGAAGAAAAAGAAAAACCTGGCGCGAATCCTGCCGTGGCCATCGTCTCGCAAGATGCCATTCGTAATGATGGCTCGCAGAAAATTGTCTTCCTCGTGAAGAACGATCATGCCGAGCGGCGGGCCGTATCGGTGGGTGGCAATCGCGGGTCGGACGTCGAAATTCTCGCCGGGCTCGTTGCGGGAGACGTGGTTATCGTCAAGCCGCCAGCGAATTTGAAAGACGGCGAAGAGGTTGAAGTTAAGAAATAGGCGTTAAAAAATAAAGAGTTAAGAAGTTAGCCAAAAAACAGGAGCCTCGGGCAATGGTTAAAGTAGACGGCAGCGGCGGCGCAGGAGGCCTGATTCAAGTGCGAGGCCTGGACAAAACGTACACTCGCGGCGGGGAAGAGATTCACGTGCTGCAGGGCCTCAATCTGGATGTCGACAAAGGCGAATTTGTGGCTTTTATGGGTCCTAGCGGCTCCGGCAAATCCACGCTGCTCAATCTTCTCGGTGGGCTGGACGTTCCCTCGCGAGGCAGCATTACCGTTGACGGCGACGAAGTCACCCATATGTCCTCCGGAAAACTCACGCAGTGGCGCGCCCGCCACGTTGGGTTCATTTTTCAAATGTACAATTTGATTCCGGTGCTCACGGCGTTTCAGAACGTGGAGCTGCCGCTCTTGCTCACCAGTCTTTCCAAGGCCGATCGTCGCAAACACGTCGAAACCGCGCTCAGCGTGGTCGGTCTGCCGGATCGCATGCACCACTTTCCGCGCCAACTCTCCGGCGGACAGGAGCAGCGTGTCGCCATCGCCCGGGCCATCGTGGCCGACCCGACCTTTCTACTGTGCGATGAACCCACCGGCGACTTGGACCGCAAAAGCGCAGACGAAATCCTGAACTTGCTTACCACCTTGTGCACCGAGTATCACAAGACGATTTTGATGGTGACGCACGACCCGGCGGCTTCGGATCGCGCGCAAGCCACCCTCCATCTCAATAAGGGCGTGCTGGTCGAAGGCGCCGCGATAGGGAGCCACGCATGAAATACAGCCGGCTGATTTTCGCCAACCTGTTTCGCAAGAAGATTCGTCTGGCGTTAACGCTTGGCTCGTTCGCCGTGGCGCTGTTCCTGTTCGCATTTCTCGGCGTGGTGAAAGATGCGTTTGGCCGCGGCGCGGATGTCGCCGGTGCGGATCGCCTGGTCGTCATCAACCGCACCTCGATCATCAATACCATTCCGCTTTCTTATCGGGACAAAATCCTGCGCATTCCCGGGGTCGCTTACATCACCCATAACAACTGGTTCGGCGGCGTGTACCAGGAAGAAAAAAACTTTTTCCCGCAATTTGTTATCGACCCGGAAAATCAACGTCAGGTTTTTCCAGAGTTAATCGTTCCGGATGACCAGTGGGCCGCCTTTCTTAAAGATCGCCAAGGGGCCATCGTGGGGGCGCGCACTGCCGAGCGTTTCCATTGGAAAATCGGCGACCGCGTTCCCATCAAGACCACCTTGTACGGCGGGGGCACCTGGGAATTCAACATCGTCGGGATTTATCATGGCAAGCGCCCGGCTGATGACGAAACCCAGTTCTGGTTTCAGTGGGATTATTTTGAAGAGCGCATTCCAGCTGGCGTCAAAGGGCAAGTGGGCTGGTATGTTTTGCGTCTGAAGAGCGTTGACGATGCCGTGCCGGTGGCCAAAGCGATTGACGCAGAATTCGACAATTCTCCCTCAGAAACCAAAACACAAACCGAATCCGCCTTCGCTGCGGGCTGGGTGAAACAGTTCGGCAATATCAAATTCCTGATTCTGGCGATCGGGGCGGTGGTTTTCTTCACCCTCCTTCTCGTCACCGGAAACACCATGGCCATCGCCGTCCGCGAACGCACCGGCGAACTCGCGGTGCTGAAGGCCATTGGCTTTTCAGACCTCGCGGTGCTCTTCTTTGTTTTGGGCGAATCGTTAGTTATCGCCTTAGTGGGGGGCGCTCTGGGGCTGCTGCTCGCCATCGCCGCCGTCCCCGTGATGGGCCGCGCGCTCAATGGTCTCCTGCCTAACCTGATACTCGCTCCATCCATTCTGATAAACGGGATATGCACGGCGCTGATCGTCGGATTGATCAGTGGTCTTATTCCCGGCATTGGCGCAATGCGCATGCGCGTGGTTAACGCGCTTCGGAGAGTCTGAATATGGTCGGTAAATTACTGGGCGGAATCGTGGTAACCATTGCCGCGATCTTCGCGCTGACAATCCTTGCGGGTATCATTGCCGGACTATTGGCCCCATTAATTGGGAACGTCCCGGTTTCCTACAATTTCCGCAGTATTCGCGCACGCTGGACTTCCACCATCGTGGCCGTCCTCGGTATCGCCGGCACGGTCGGCGTTTTCGTTGCCATGCTCTCACTGGCGCATGGCTTCAAATCCACGCTAGTCGCCTCCGGATCTCCCGGCAATGCGCTGGTTCTGCGCGCCGGCTCGCCCTCCGAGATGATGGGCGGCGTTACTCTGGAGTCCGTAAAAATCGTGCAGGACGCTCCGGGTATCGCGCGCGATGCCAACGGTCCGCTGGTCACGCAGGAAGTCGTCGGAGTTATGCCCTTTCCTCTCATTAGCACGGGTACCGACGCCAACGTGCAGGTCCGGGGTGTCTCGCCGAATGTTCTGCGCATTCGCACCTTCGTGAAGATTACCGAGGGCCGGATGTTCTCGCCCGGGCTTTCGGAACTGATCGTGGGAAAGAACGCCGTCAAAACTTACGCCGGGCTCAAACTCGGAGACTCTGTGAGTTTCGCCGGAGGTTCCTGGAAAGTGGTGGGGGTTTTCGACGCCGGCGGATCGTCATTCGATTCCGAAGTCTGGTGCGATTCGAAGTTGCTGAACGAAGTTCTGAAGCGCCCGGATAATATTTTCCAGTCCATCACCGTGCATCTCACTTCGCCCGCATCGTTTCAACAGTTCAAGGACGCAGTGGTTTCCGATCCACGCCTGAATCTGGACGTGACCCGCGAAGTGGATTATTACGCCAAACAGTCCACTTCGATGACCACTCTCATTACGGTCCTAGGAGGCTTGGTCGCCGCGGTGATGGCTATCGGCGCAGTCTTTGGTGCGCTTAATACCATGTATTCCGCCGTCGCCGAACGCGGCCGCGAAATCGCCACCATGCGTGCCGTAGGATTCTCCAGTTGGAACGTAATTCTCTCGTTCCTCTTTGAAGCTCTGCTGATTTCCTTCGTGGGCGGAGTCCTGGGCTGCCTGCTGGTTCTCCCGCTGAATGGCTGGACAACCAGCACCATGAATTTTCAGACGTTTTCCAGTTTGGCGTTTGCATTCAAAATTACTTTTAATCTATTGCTGCTTGGCGTGCTGTTCGCACTGGTGATGGGCATTCTAGGCGGCATGTTTCCGGCAATTCGGGCCGCGCGTCGCCCCGTCGCCCAAGCCCTCCGCGACCTGTAACAAGAATCGCGCAACCGTCCTTTGTAGGGGCGTCCGCCTTGGCGGACTGCGCCCCAGCTTGCCCTGGCGTAAAAGCGCACCATAGGTGTTACCGACACCTGTATCGCAGGGCGGCCACAATTTGGCCCCGCGGCCTTTGCCTTTGACTCTTATTTTATTGCGGAACGGAAAACTGCCAGGCGACTTCGCATCGGTTGCAAAGAACTGAAGCTGAAACCGAACACCAAAAACCGAAAACCGAGTCAAAAGCCGCAGGGCTCAAAATCAGTCGCCCCGCGCTACAGGTCCGAAGGGGAAAATTTTAGATTGTAAGCGATGCTGAGGACGAGGCCTTCACATTGGTATCGGTATCGCGGCCTGCGTCCGCAACGGTGGCGCGGTAGCGCACGATCAGCAGCGTCAAATCATCCGCCTGGCTGGCGCCACGCGTGAAATTCTCCACCGATTCCAGAACGCATTTCTGCAAATCTTCCAGCGGGCATTCCAGCCGCCCATTCAGCAATTCCACCAATCGCGGCACGCCATACAATTCTTCCGCGGGATCCATCGCCTCGGTAACGCCGTCGCTGAAGAGCACCATGGTGTCGCCCGGCTCCAGCTTCAGGCAGACCGCCGTGTATTCCGCCTCCGGAACCAAGCCTACGGGGAAAGACCCTTCCGCAAAGGCTTCCTGCGCTACCCCGCCACGCAAGAGAATCGGCGAGGGGTGCCCGGCGTTGATGAATTCCAGATGTCCGTCCAGATCCAGAATCCCAAAGAACATGGTGGCGTAGCGGCCTACTTCGGCGTGACTGCACAAGAATTTATTTACGTGATTGAAGACTACCGCCGGATCGGTTCCCAGGGTCATGGCGGAAAGCGCGCCTTGCAACATGGTGGTCAGCAGCGCGGCGCCCAAGCCCTTACCCGAAACGTCGGCGATCAAAAACGCAGTCCGATTGTCGCTGAGCGGGAATACATCGAAATAATCGCCTCCCACGGACAAGCAGGGGAAATTAATTCCCCTAACGGAAAGGTGCGGAAAGTCCCGAAAATCCTTTGGCAACAGGGCCTGCTGAATATCCCGGGCGATATTGATTTCCTGCTCCATGCGCTGCCGTTCGCGCTCGCGCTCTACCAGTCGCGCGTTGTCCAGAATGCTGGCCGCGTCGCCCGCCAACGCCTCCAGAATTTGCCGGTCTAATTTTGAGAAGGCTGCAGGCCTGCGGGAATCCAGATAAATCACGCCGAGAAACTGTCCACGCTTGATGTTGACCATCGACTCATCGGTGTTCGCACGGGAAACTGCGTACAACGGAATCACCACCACCGAGCGCAAACGTTGCGCCACGATGCTCTGGGCGGCCTGCAAATCCATATCGGCCTGGGCCACGTCTTCGGTGATCACCGGCGTCCCTTGGCGCAGCGCCAGCTGAATCGCCGTTTGGCTCGGCGTCAAACTTTCCGGCGGCAGCCGCATTCCACCCGCGCGGCGCGCAAAACGCACCTGCAATTTGCCGGCAGCGTCGGCTTCCAGCAAAAGTCCGCGATCCGCATCGGTTACGGACACCGCGTGATCCAGCATCGTGCCCAGCACGGAATCCAGGGGCAGCTGCGAATGCAGCAGCTTCGACGCTTCCAGCAACATATTCAACTTGCGCAAGCCGCCGCTGCCCGGCTCCGAGCTGGTTATGTGTTCGATGCGCGTGAGCAAATGCGGCAGATCTTCTTCGCCGCCTCCGCCGGACGCCCGGAAAATAATCTCGTAGGAATCTTCCAGGCCAAACGTGATGATGTCGCCGTCTTTCAGTTCGCGACTTTCGATTTTCTCGTTATTGACGTACAGGCCGCGGCGCTGTCCTTTGTCTTCCAGGTGAAACTTGTTGCCTTCAATGATGATCTGCGCGCACTCGCGCGAAATCCGCCGGTCGGAAAGTTGCAGGTGGTTTCCGGTCTCCGCGCCGCGCCCAATCATGAACGGGCTCTGCACCACGCGCGCGTACCTCCGGGCTCCGTCCGGAGATACCACTTCCAGCACCGCTTCTCCCGCCCCAGGTGTTAAAGCCGTTTCAGACATTGCCGCCCATACCCCGTCCAGCCCCGGATTGTAACACGCCCCTGTGGCCCCGATGTGCACCGTTCGCGGGCCATGACACTAGAAAGGCCCGGGCCGGGCCGGCCTGAATCTCACAGAAATATGCTCCCTCCCGGAGCTTCACTCGGCCGGCGCCCCGAATCCAAGTACCACTGGTCCTACACCACGGTACCCTTGCGCGCCATGTTTCGCGGTGCCACAATGCGCTGAGGCGCCGCCCTTGTGCGAGGATTCGCGCAAGGCAGCCGGGCAATTCGCCCGGGAAACTTCTGGCGGGTTTCCGGTGTCTAATGCTGTAGAGCGGCAGGGCTCGCTGACTCTTATCTGCGCCTTCGGCTGAATGAGTGGCCGGGTGGCGGATCTCGATGCGGGTCGGAAAGGCCGGCAGTGTCCAATTGGGCCAGCGCCCTCTCGTGGGGCCGCGATGAAGCCGAACTGGTCGTCGAGCTGCAAGCCGGCTCGGAAACGGCATTCGACTGGCTGGTCACGCATTACCACGCCCCGGTCTACAACCTCATTTTGGGCATGCTCGGCGATGTTGCGGACGCTGCCGACGGCACCCAGGAAGTCTTCCTAAAGGCGTTTCGCGGCATTCGTGGTTTCCGCAGTGGCAGTTCCCTGAAAACCTGGCTGTATCGGATCGCTATTCGGGAAGCTTTGAATCACCGTCGCTGGTTCAAACGCCATCTGCAGAAAAATGTTTCGATTGATGCCGAACCCGAAGAAGGCTTTGCGCACATCGATGTCGAAGATCTCGGCGCATCGCCGTTCGAGCAGCTGGCCACCCGGGAAATTCAAACTGCCGTACACAGCGCGCTGCAACAGGTTCCGGAGGTTTTCCGAAGCGCGGTAATTCTGCGCGATCTGGAAGGCCTCAGCTATGAGGAAGTCGCGGAGGTTCTCGAATGCAGCGTTGGAACCGTGAAGTCGCGAATTTTGCGCGGCCGCCGGGCTTTGCGCGAGATTCTGGAACCCCTTTTGGGCGACCGCGAACAGCATCGCCGCTCAGAACCAGTTCTTTCACAGCCGCAGCCTTCCGCCTTGGAAAGCGCGATCTCCCATCAGCATGCGGCGTTTTCGCACGCGCTTTCGGCCGCGGGTGAGTTTTTAGCGCACGGCTCCGAAGTGCAGGAAGATCCTTCGACGCGCATTTCGATGCAGCAAACCGCGATTAGTGAGCGTTCCCAATGAAGTGCCTTAGCGTACAAAATAAACTCGCCGGATATCTGGACTACACCGTCAACGGGGCGGCGCGTATTGAAGAACGCGTGCAGATTCGCGCGCATCTGGAAGGCTGTGCCGCGTGCCGAACGGAACTCGAACGTTTTCGCAAACTTGCGGTGCTGCTGTCGCGCGTTCCCAAAAATCTTCCGCCCAGCGATTTGGCGGTGCGCATCAAGGTGGCTGCCGCGCAACGGGAGCCGACCCAAACCTGGCGCGGCCGTTTGCAGAGGATCCGTGACCGCGCAGAAATTTTGTTCGACAACGTGGCGCGTCCGCTGACCTTGCCCGCTACCGGCGGAGTTCTGTCGGCCATTGTGGTATTTGCGGTGGTTTTCCAGATGATCGCTCCAGGGCTGACCGTTCGCGCGGTAGAGAACGATACCGAAATCAATCTCATGCGGCCCGCCGAACTGCTCACCCTAGCGGACTATCCGGAAGCCTGGGCGCCGGAATCTTCGGACGGCGATGCCACCGCGCATGGTCTGCTGGTGGATGTGAGCGTCAACTCCCGCGGGCAATTTGAGGGCTACCAGATTCTCTCCGGTCCGGTCACCCCTGAAACTCGCCGGCAACTCGACCAGATTCTGATGTTCTCCAGTTTCCGCCCAATGCTCAGCTTTGGCCGTCCCACCAACGGCGGCCACGTAATGCTGAGCTTCAGCGCCGTGCGCGTACGCGGTTAAGCACTCCTTAGTAAGTTTCACAAAACTTCTGCGTCGCGACAGTGTTTAGCTAGTAGCAGCGCTCGCACTGAAGTGCTGTTCCTTATGAAAATATTTAGCGGACTGTTTTTCATGATGCTGTTGGCCGCGCTGCCTTCGTTTGCGGCTGAACAATCGGGCGACCCCAACCGGCCGCCTTCATCGCAACGACCCGCGCGAAGCCCAGCCGCGCAGGCTGGGAATGCGGGCCAGCAAGCGAATCCGCAGCCATCCAGCGCAGAGAAAGAACTTTTCGACCGCCTAAACGAATCGCGGGTGTTAGCTGGGCTTGCGGCGCTGCACTGGGACGCGAAGCTGGCTGCTGCGGCCCGCAAACACTGCGCGTTGCTGGTGCAGCACGATTCGCTTTCGCATCAATTCTCCGGCGAGCCTGACCTGAAGCAACGGCTGAACGACGCCGGGGCCGAATTTTCCGTTGCCGCGGAAAATGTGGCGGTGGCGCCGACGCCGGATGAAATTCACTACGAGTGGATGCATTCGCCACCGCACCGGGCGAACATTCTGGATCCTGAGTTGACGGCCATCGGGATCGCCGCGATGCCGGGAAATAAAGGGTTGTACGCGGTACAGGACTTCGCGCGCATGGTCGAGCAATTGTCGTTGAGCGAACAGGAAGAAAGAATCCGTGCGCTGATCGCGCCCACGGGAGTGCGCACTGCGGATGATCCCGAACATACTCAGTGGAGGGATGCGCGAAAGAGCTGCACGATGGCCAGTGGCTTTGCGGGGAAGCCTCTGTCAGTGGTGCACTTCACAACTTCTGATTTGAGCCGGTTGCCGCCACAGTTGCAGGCTTCGTTGCGGACCGGAAAGTATCGTACCGCCGCAGTGGGGGCTTGCCCGGCAGTGGGCTCCGGAACGGGATTTACCCAGTTTCGCTTTGCGGTGCTGTTGTACTGAAGTGCGGTAAAATACGGTTGTCATCCGGGGGCAGACCAAATACACTATCGCGCAAGCGAAGAAACCGATAGATATGGTTAAAACTTCCAACTCGCTCAGCTTCACGCACTCGTTTCCGTGGTTTGGATATCGATTTAGCACGTATTTTGCGGTGCCAAACCAATTCGAGCGAGGGGCGCAGTTGTAAAGCAAAGCGGTAAACGACTTCAGCCCACTCGCCGAGAGTGGGCTTTTTGTTTTTTGGACTAGTTTCTGGGTGGTCAAGAATGTACCGACACCAGAGGATGGGTAACCAGCGATGATTATTTCCATGAAGCTACATTCGACGCGCGAGGCCATCGACGAAGTGCGCAAGCACGTGGAGCATTTTGGATACAAGGTGCATTCCATCGAAGGGGAAGAGCGCGTGGTGATTGGGGTGGTCGGCGTGGGCGATGTGACCGCGTGTTTTGAATCCGTCGAGGCCATGCCGCAAGTAGAAAAAGTGGTACGCATTTCCGCCCCATACAAATTTGTGAGCAAGGAATTTCGCACCGGCAAGACACGCATCAAGATTGACTGCACTACCGGCGCGGAATTTGGCGGTGACGAATTCGTGGTGATTGCCGGACCGTGTTCCGTGGAATCGGAAAAACAGATCATGCAGAGCGCGGAGGGAGTGGCCAAAGCGGGCGCGAAATTGCTCCGCGGCGGGGCCTTCAAACCACGTACCTCGCCGTACGATTTCCAGGGCATGGAGGAAGAAGGTTTGAAATTGCTGCAAAAGGCCAAGCACGCGACCGGTCTGGGTATCGTGACGGAGGTAATGAGCGACCGCGACGTGGACTTGATCGCGCAGTATGCGGACGTGATGCAGGTCGGCGCGCGCAACATGCAAAATTTCGTGTTGCTCAAGGCGCTTGGAAAGTGCGGGCGGCCGGTATTGCTCAAGCGCGGACTGAGCAGCACGGTAAAAGAATTGCTGATGTCCGCGGAATACATTACCGCGCATGGGAATTCCGACGTGATTTTGTGCGAGCGCGGAATTCGCACGTTTGAAACGGTGACTCGCAACACCTGCGACATCGCGGCTATCCCCGCGTTACAGGAACTCACGCACTTGCCGGTGATTCTGGATCCCAGCCACGCCACGGGAAAACGGAGCCTGGTGCCGGCTCTATCTCGCGCGGGCGTAGCAATTGGCGCCGACGGCCTGATCGTAGAGGTACACCCGGCGCCAGAAAAGGCCGTCAGCGATGGCGCGCAGTCACTGGACCTGCTGCAATTCGAGAAAATGATGCGGGAGCTGCGACCCTACGTGGAGTTGTGGCAAGAATCGCGTAAAACCGAAACCGCCGCAGTGGCGGGATAACTATTAGAAGGATTCCAGCGGCTATACGGGCGCTTTCATACCGTTAACATTTCCCCCAGCCAGGTTCCGGTCAATGGGAAAGCTTGGGGTATGCCGAGGCCACATAGCGATCTGCTACACGCTTGCCGAAGCGGATCATAGGCTCCTCAATCGCGTGATAGAAGAAAACTGGAAGTCCGGCTACGAGTACCAGGAATACCGCAACTTTTTGCAGCACGCTGTAGCTACCCAAATATTCAAACGAAAACCAGATGGCGAAGAAGTGCGTCAGATAGACGCCGTAAGAATATTTCGCGACATGATGGGAAGCCGCAACCAGCCAGCGGGCAGAAACTGGAGCGAACATAGGAATCGCCAATCCCAGCGCCAGACACGCGGTCCACTTGGCGATCCAATGTTCGCCCGGGCCGCCCATCAAAAAAACCGCGCTAAGAGCTGCGACAAATAGCGGCCACAGAAACCCGGGCAGGCGGGGAGATACCTTGCTTTGCAGCAGGTAGGCCAACACTCCCGGCAAGAAGCACGGCAGGAACAAAAGTAAATTGGGATTGGGTTGGTAGTCGGCCATAAGCAAGGCCGCCCCAGTGACGACAGCCCATACTGCCAGGATGCGAGCCATGGGACGAGCAACCCGTACGAAGAAAAAAATAAACGGCAACAAAAGATACATCTGGAGCTCGTACGGCAGGCTCCACATGGGGCCGAGCAGTGGAACCCGATGCGCGAGGTTCTGAACCAGGAATAGATTAGCGATGAGGTCGCCACTGTCTGGGGTGAACCCGACGAAGCGCCCTGGCTCCACCGTGGCTTGCGGAAGATGAAACGCCACGATGAGAAGGATGGCCGTGACACTCAACGGATAAATCCGGAAGCAGCGGCGGACCATGAACTCTATGAAGAAGGTTTTGCGTCCGTGAAAGGTGTTAACGACCGGCGAAGAGTGAGCACTCCAGTGTCTTTCGAGCGATAACATCAAGACCATGCAGGTATGAACGAAGAAGAACAGAACGCCGAGCGAGCCCATCAACAGGAGATTCCACGGGCCAAGACTTAGCTTTCCAAAAAAGCAGGTGAGATGTCCGAACAAGACCAGTAAGACGGCGAAGGTCCGGAGAAAATCAAGGTTAGGATTCTCTCGATAGGCAGAAGCGTGTCGTACCGCCGGGGAAGGCAGCGCTGGGCGTTGAGCCTGGTGCGGGGTTTTGCTCGACGAAGTCTCGCCGTCCGGCGATACGGCCGACGGGCTCGCTGCCTGGTCCTCAATTGTTATTAGGTCTTGCGTCCCCATGGCCGGGCGGGTCGCTGGCAAGCGCCCTTTCCTCGTACGAACTCTTAGTATGAAGAGGCCAGAACCCGCGCGCCAAGGCGAACTGGGGGCAGGTTTAGCAGAGTGCTACTAACGACTGGAGAATGAAGCGGGACGGACGGAACCGTGGATGTTGCGTATTTCAGAGTTGGAAGGGTGCTTTACGCGGCGGCAATAATATCGGTGTGGCGGAAATCCGAGCCTTTGAACAGCAGTGGTTCGTCAGCTATTTTGGCCAGCGCGTAAGGGAAACAATCGCCAAAATTGAGTCCGGCCGGGTGTCGACCTTTCCCGAATTTCGACCAGGCCAGAGCGGCGGCTCGAGCGTGGTCTTCGGTGACGGGTTCGATCGTGATTCCTGCGGCGCGGAAGAAGGAGTCCCACTTCCGGATGCCGGCGTCCCCGCGGCGCGCCTCGACGACAATCGAAATTTCCGCGAAAGTGGCAGCGGAGATGGCGCACGATTCGGCTTCTGCAATGATACGAGCGAAAACCGCAGCCTCCGGCTCATTAAAGAGGATGGCGAGGACTGCGGATGTGTCCAGGATCACTTGGGCAGACCCTGATCGTCATAAAGAAGGTCCGCGTGGTCGATGTTGGCGCCTTGGAGACCGGAGGCGAAGTCTCGGCCTATGGCCAGAAGCTGAGCGGCGCGAGAGGCGGACTTGCGGGACTTCTTAACTCGGTCAAGACGTTCCCGGAGGGCTACAGTGACGGCGTGGGTCATGCTTTCGCCAGTAACCTCGGCGAGAGTTCGAGCCAGCTTGTGGGCTTCGGGATCCTTGATGTTGAGGGTCATAGGATGATTCTACCACGGTAGAGTTATTTCTACCATGGAACTCCGTGCACGGTGAGTTAGCGCAGAGAAATTCGACGAGATAACACTGGCGCGGCACCCATGCGACGCCTGAGTCTTGGGCAGCTGGGGCGCAGCATGCTGCGCCCCTACAAGGCGAGGAGGCGAGGCTTCGTCGCGGGGCTAATCGATGCCGTGGATTCGCATGTTGACTAGCTGATCGACCGTCAGGTTTTGCATGCCGCGGGACTTCAGGTTGGCGATGAAGTCGGGGGTTACGCCGTGGATGCGCATGGCTACCAGTTGGTCCGGTTCCGGGTGCTGGTAGCCCAGTTTTTGCAGGCGTTCGATAAAATCCGGGGAGACGCCATGGATGCGGAAGGCGATTAGTTCGTTTAGATCAACTTGCCCATAGCCGTCGTTTTTTAGCTGGGCCATCCACTCGGGTGTGGCGCCATGGATGCGCATAGCCACCAGCTCATCAGCATCCGGCTTGTAGCCTGCTTGATGCAAAAAGTGGACCATTTCCGGGGTGACGCCGTGGATGCGAAAGGCTACGAGCTTGTCGCTATCGGCCATGGGGAGGCCTTCTTTGCGAAAATCCTCGATGAACGCGGCGTTGACGTTGAAGATGCGGAAGGCGATTAATTTGTCAGTGTCCAGATCTTCCAGTTTTTCAGCTTTCATTTGCCGGGCGAAATCCTGGCTGACGTCCATCACCGCCATGGTGAACTGTTTTTCGTCGTCGACGCCGCTAAAGCCCAGAGCTTTCATTTCCGCGGCGTATTTTGGTTCGGCGAAAAAATGGAAGGTGCCCGCGCCTTCGGCGTTGTTCATATAGCCTTCGCAATCAAAGCGGCCCGCGTCCCGGGTGATGGTGAAGTGGACGTCGCGCTTTCCGGCCTGGGTCAGGTCGAGACCCACAAAGGTGCTCGCGGGCCAATCGGACTCATGATTGGAGTTGCCGCCACGGCGATGTTCGATCAGCGCGAACGACACTTTGCCGGCTTCGTCCGAATGACTGATGGTCCAGCTGCCGGCGAGCGTGTCTGCCGCTCTGGTGATCAACGCTCCGAGCAGGCAAGTGGCGACCAGGACGTAACAAAGTAGACCCTCTCGACGATTCATCACGGAAATCTCCCTTCTTTGCTTGGCGAACTAGATTGTGGTGTGGTGCAGGCTACTGATCCAAAACACCGGAATGCTTCAGCTGAATCAATTTGTCCAGGTCCAGATTCTTGAATCCGTGGCGGCGGGCGCTCTCGACGAATTCCGGAGTGACGCCCTGCACTTTGGCGCCGATGAGTTCTTCCGCGTCGAATTGCAACCCCGAGGCCTGCATGGCTTTCACATATTCCGGGGTGATGCCCTGGACTTTCATGGCAATTACGATCTGATCGTCGATTTTCAGCTTCAGCGATTGCAGTTCGCGAACGTACTCGGGAGTGATGCCCTGAATTTTCATCGCGATGGCCTCGTCAGCATCCGCTTGGAATCCCAAATCGCGCAGGCTCCTGACGTACGCCGGAGTGACATTCTGGATTTTCATGGCGATCGCTTCGTCGGCGCCCGCTTTGAATCCAGAGTCGCGCAGGCTCTTGATGTATTCGGGGGTAATTCCCTGAATTTTCATGGCGATCAATTCACCGGCATCGGGTTTGAGACCCAGATCCCGCATGCCTTTCACGTACTCCGGAGTGAGCCCCTGAATTTTTAATGCGACAATCTCGTCGGTGTCGGCTTTGATTCCGAGCGCCGCGATCTCGCGAACGTATTCAGGAGTGATGCCCTGAATCTTGAGAGCGATCAGCTGGTCGACGGTGAGATTGTCGAGGCCCGCGGCTTTCATGTCATCAATGTAGGAAGACTTGAGGGTCGAAGGGGCGGATGTTTTTTCCTGAGCGGCGCTATCTTGCGCGGAAGCTTCAGCCAAGGAGGCGGTCACCGTTATTTCAGGAACGACGAGGACGTTGGCTGTCGGCGTTGGGGCAATAGCTGGCGCGGTGACAACGATCTGGTCGACGACAGCAGTTGGCGCCGGCGCAGAGGCGGGCGCAACCGCTGACACAACCGCTGGTACACCCGTGGGCGTCGGAGCGACGGCCGCGGGTGCCACCGAGGGAGCTGAAGGAGCGACCGCAACAGCAGGCGAAATTTGCGGAGCGGCTGGGTGGCTCGCGCCAAAAAGAGCGTGTCCCGCGAACAAAGATGCGGAGAGGCAAAGCACGCTGGCAGCGAGACTGGCGCTGCGAACTCGATTGTTGCGAACTCCGTCGCGCAATTTGTCGACGCCAAGAATGCGCGAGACGCGGGCTGCCAATGGATGGCGATTCGCCGCCATCGCCAGCGCAGGGGCGGCCTGCCACTCCGCCATGCTGGCAAGGGCGCTGGCGTAAGACGCAGCGTTTCCGCAGATTGCAATGGCTACGTCGTCGCAGCAATTCTCGCGCTCTACGCGGATGCGTTTGCTGAGCCACCAGACGGCCGGGTGATAAAAGAGCAAAGTTTCCGCGGCGATCTGAAAAAGATTCACGAACGCGTCGAGACGTTTTACGTGCGCGATTTCGTGGGCGACAACGGCGTCCAGTTGGTCTGGGGTAAGGCCCGTGATCGCCGAGAGCGGCAGAAAAACCACGGGTCGGAACCAGCCGGCCACCGCCGGTGCTTCAAGATGCAGACATTCACAATAGCGGATGATTCGGTTGAGCCCCAAACGATTCTGCAGCGACAAGCAACGCGCAAGGAGAAGATCTTTCACGGGACGAGCTTGCTTTCGGCGCAGACGCTCGAGCGCGACGAAGCCGGCTGCGGGGCGGAGGCTGAGCAGGAATACGCCAGCTAGCCACGCTTCCACGAGGAAGAGCAGATAGTCCGATGAAGCTGGGTTCGAGTCCCGCGACGGAGTGCCCGCCTGCGAGATTCTCGCTGCGGCCGCGCTTGCGCTGGACGCGTCAGCAGAGATAGTTTGCGCCGCCGGATTTTCAACTGGGAGGCGTCGTTGCAACGCGATAAATGTGCAGACCGGCGCGGCGACCATCAGCGCCAAGGTGACCACGGCGACGGCGTACCGGGCCGCCGAAGTGCGGAAAAGCGCCATGGCCGCGGATGCCAAAGCCGCCAGAGCCGCGCCCTGCCACAGGAAATGTAGAATCGTCATGGCGGCAGTGCGGGTAACGTCAGGCGTGAACCAGTTTGCGAAAGCGCTCATGAGTTTTTCCTTTCATGCTCGTTAATCAGGCGGCGCAGTTCGGCAATTTCTTCTTTTGAGGCGCGGCGGCCGGCGAGAGCGTGCATCATCAGTTCGCTGGCGGAACCGTCGAAGACCCGTTCGACTAAGTCGGCAGCCAGGCCGCGTTTGGTTTTCTCCGCTGGCTGACATACCTCATAAACGTGGGCGCGCTGCGTTTCGTTCCGTCGCACGCTGCCTTTTTCGGTCATGATCTGCATGAGCTTTAAGACGTTGGTGTAGCCCATATCGCGCTTCTCGCTGAGAATTTCGTGGACTTCGCGGACGGTGGAAGGGCCGCGGGTCCATAGAACCTGCAGGATTTCCAGTTCGGAGGCCGTGGGTTTTTGCGGTGGCTGCGTCATGAGCCGCACTCTACTACGAAGAAATTCGTAGTGTCAACGAAAATCTTCGTAGTTCGTGAAATTTGTTTCGGAATGCCGGTCGGATAGGCTCAGGAAGTCACCGACAACTTCGCGACCGTACGGGACGGGGTGCGTCTAACTTGAACAGATTATCGCGGAACATTTCGCTGTGGAATGCGTACATCTGAGTAGCCGGAAGATCGGCGGGGGTCTGCATGGCAAGCAATGGCAACGGGTTAGCGGCGACGAACGGCAAAAAACGGCGCCGGCGGCTGATTTGGGCGGCGATCGCGCTGGTGGTGCTGGGTGGCGGAGGATATGGCGTGATGGCGGCTTTGCGGCCTAGCCACGAAATCGATCCCTCAAAATTGGCGACGGTAGAGCGCGGAGATTTGGCGCGAGTGGTGGTGGCGACAGGAAAAATCCAGCCGCTCTCGAAGGCGGAGATCAAATCGAAGGCCAGCGGAATCGTCAAGAAAATTTATGTGGATTACGGTGACCAGGTAAAGACCGGGCAAATTCTCGCGGAGCTGGACAAGATCCAACTCGAAGCAGCCGAGCGAGCGGCCAAGGCGAATTTGCAAGCGGCGGAGGCGGCGAAAAATTCCGCGGTGGCTTCACTGGAGCGCAACCGTGTGGATGCCCAGGGGCCGGATGTGCCGTTCTTGAAATTGAGCATGGAGCGCGCGGAGAAAGAGTTTAACGAAGGCGTGGTTTCCAAGAGCGTAGTCGAAGACGCGCAGAAAAATTATCAGTTGGGATTGAATAAACAGTTAAGCGCGGAGGCCAATCTGGCGGTATCCAAGGCGGAGATTGCCAAGGCGGAAGGGGTGCTGGCGCAATCCAAGGCGGCGCTGGATAACGCCGAGGAGGATTTGCACAATTCCACGATTGTCAGCCCGATCGACGGATTGGTATTGTCGCGCGACGTAAACGTGGGCGATGCGGTCAGCTCGATTTTGGTATTAGGGTCGCAGGCAACGCCGATCATGACGTTGGGCGACATTAGCGAAGTGTACGTGCAGGGCAAGGTGGATGAGGCGGATATCGGCAAAGTGTATCTGAATCAACCCGCGCGGATCGTGGTGGAATCTTTTAAAGACAAAAAATTCACCGGCAAAGTGACGAAGATCTCTCCGTTAGGCAAAGAAAAAGATAACGTCACCACGTTTGAGGTCCGCGTATCGATCGCCAACTCTACCGGCGAATTGAAGGCCAGCATGAGCGCCAACGCGGAAATCTTGCTGGAAGAAAAGAAAAACGTGCTGATGGTTCCGGAAGCGGCGCTGATTTATGACAAGGACCGCAAAGCGTCGGTGGAGTCGCCGGACGCTAAGGGCGAAAACGGGAAAAAGAAGACTGCGGTGAAACTGGGAATTTCCAATGGCGTAAAAACGGAAGTGCTGGAAGGACTAAACGAGAAGCAGCAAGTCATCTTGCAATAGCGCGTGCTCAATACGAGAGCACGGCGGTGGGATTGCACCTTGCCGAGAAGGTGCAGCATGCTGCGCCCCTACAAGGCGATTTGAAGATGGGTTGCTTGAGATAGGATACGCTGGCGACGTTGTGGGCTCACAAGCGGCGAACGATGCTGACCATGTTTGGCATCGCATGGGGAATTATTTCCGTCACGGTGATGGTCGCGGCAGGCGAAGGCCTCGGCAAAGGCATTCAGAAAAATCAGGAAACTTTTGGCAAAGATGTGATGGTGATTTTTTCCGGGCGCACCAGCATGCAGGCCGGAGGCTTGCGCTCTGGCCGGGCGATTCGCTGGATGGAAGATGACTATCAGCAAGTCGCGGCGGATTCACCGGCCTGCAAGTACGTAATGCCAGAGCTGGGAAACGAAACCCAGGCGCACAGTTTGTACAACAGTGGAACGATTAACACGGTGGGTTCGCTGCCGCCGTTCGCGGAGATTCGCAGCATCACGGTGGCCGAGGGCCGCTTCTATAATTTCGAAGACAACGCGGAAGCGCGCAACGTGGCCTTTCTCGGCAGCGACACCAAGAAGCAGCTGTTTGCCGATCGCGAAGCTGTCGGCGCAAAAATCTGGTTGAACGAAAAAACCTACACCGTGATCGGGGTAATGAAATCCAAAGAACAAAATTCCAGCTATGACGGCACCGACACCCGCAAGATTTTTATTCCGTTCAACGCCATGAAACGCGATTTTCCGAACAAGCCGCCGTCGCCCGAACATAGCGTGGACCGGTTCTGGCCGCGCCGTGGAGTTTGGCGACGCATCCGGACTGCGTTGCGCAATTGCGCCGTTCGCTGGGGCGGCTGCATAATTTTGATCCGCGAGACAAAGAAGCCGCGGGCATCTGGGACACCGTCAAAGGCGCGGAAGCCAACCGCATGATCATTGTGGGAATGGAAGTGTTCATGGGCGCTGTAGGAATCGCCACGCTTTTTCTCGGCGGCCTTGGCGTGATGAACGTGATGCTGGTTTCCGTGCGGGAACGCACGCGAGAGATCGGCGTGCGCATGGCATTGGGTGCGACCCGCAATTCGATTTTGCGACAGTTTTTCCTGGAGACGATCATCGTCGTCGCGCTCAGTGGGGGCGCTGGCCTGATTATCTCGTACGGCTTCTGTGCACTCGTGAATTTGCTGCCGATGCCGCCGTTTTTTGCAGGAATGCTGGCGAGTTGGAAATTGGGTGCGGTCTCCGTGCTGCTTCTCGCGATTATTGCAGTTCTTTCGGCGTTGTATCCCGCGAATCGCGCGGCGAGCGTGGATCCAATCGAAGCCTTGCGCTTCGAGGCGGGAGGCTAGCGCCATGTTCAAAGAGATATTTCGCGAGGCTTGGGCCGCGCTGGGCCGCAACCCGCTGAGAAGTTTTCTGACGATGACCGGGATCGCCTGGGGCATCGTAGCGGTGACGCTGCTGCTGAGTTATGGCGCGGGATTTCGCAGCGTGCTCATGTACACCTTTGAAGTGTTCGGCAAGGGCGCGGTGGTTTGCTGGCCGGGCACTACCAGCGAACAAGCCGGAGGCGAACGCGCCGGCAAAGCCGTGCATTTTGATCAAGACGATGCGGACTGGGTAAAGGCGCAGTCGCCGCTGGTGAAGCGCGTCACCCTCGAAACCACGCGTTTCAAGGCCATTTCGCACGAAGAACGCCTTTCTGACACCGCGATTCGCGGTGTCTTTCCCGAGTACGGCGACATGCGTACCGAAATTCCGATCGAGGGCCGCTGGATTTCCGCGGAAGATATTGCCGAGCGCCGCCGCGTGGTTTTTCTAGGAGCGCGCCTGCGCAAAAAGCTTTTCAGCGGAACGCCCGCAATAGGCGAAGCGGTACGCATCAACGGCGTGAAGTTTATCGTGGTTGGATCGATGGATACAAAATTTTCCGACAGCAATTATTTCACCAGCGATGACGAGTCCGCCTTCATTCCGTACACTGCCGCCGGCGATTTGTGGGACACCAAGTACGCCAGCGTGATGCTGTTTGAGCCGGTCGCGCCGGGATTTGAAGCGCGCGCCATGACTCAGGTGCGCAGCGCGGTGGCCAGCCACCAGCGGTTTTCGCCCACCGATAAACGGGCGATTACCATGTTCGGACGCGAAGAGTTCAAGCCCATCTACGAAGGCATTACCATCGGGATCGAAGCGCTGCTATTTTTTGTGGGCGCGTTGACGCTGGGCATCGGTGGCATCGGGGTTATGAATATCATGCTGGTGTCGGTGGACGAGCGTGTGCGCGAAATTGGTTTGCGCCGCGCCCTCGGCGCGAGCAAAGCGCATATTCGCTGGCAATTCTTGCTGGAAGCGCTGGTGATGACGCTGGTGGCCGGCGCGGTCGGCATGTTGCTATCCGCCGGAATCACCGCGCTGGTGGGCACAATTCCGTTCCTGGGCCCCGCCTACGAAGACGATACCGGCAAAGTGGATATTCATTTGACGCTGTCGCTGCTAACGATGATGTTGTCCACGGGCATCTTGATTGTAGTTGGCGTGCTCAGCGGTTGGTTGCCGGCGATGCAGGCGGCGAAGCTCGATCCTGTTGAGGCCCTGCGTTACGAGTGAGTTTTTGCGAGCCGGTCGGTCCGCGTTAGAAAAGTCAAAAGATTTAACGCAGAGAAAATCTGAGTACACAGAGTGCGCAGAGAAATTCAGCGTGTTTTGCGTTTTCGTGACTTAGCTTTTTTGGTTTTGGATTTGCGTTTTAGTTTGTGTGGGCGGATTTTGTTGGTGGCCGCGTAACCGGCGCGTTCAAACGCTCGCCACATATACCAGCTGGCCACGCTGCGATAGGGCCGCCAGCGCTCGCCAAACGCTAAAAGTTCTGCCGGTCGCGGCATATGCTTCTTCCCGTAGAGTACCGACCAGCCTTTTTTCACGCCGAGATCGTGAATCGGCAGAACGTCCGGTCGCCCCAGCCGAAAAATCAAAAACATCTCCACGCTCCACGCGCCGATGCCGCGCACGGAGACCAAGCGTTCGATCAGTTCCTCGTCAGACATCAGCTGCGCTTGTTCCAGCGTTGGAACCGCTCCTTCGATGGTCTTCTTCGCTAAATCTTTCATCGCCAGAATTTTCGCGCCGGAGAGCCCCGCTTTGCGCAGCGTTGGTTTGCGGATGCGCATCATCTCCAGCGGTGTCGGCGGATTTCCGTTGGAGCCCAGGGCTTTGACGCGCCCGTAGATCGTTGCCGCGGCTTTCCCGGAGATGGATTGATGGGTGATAGATTCCATCAGGGCTTCGTAGGGCGAGCGTGCTCCGGCAATATCCAACTCAAAGGCGACGGTTTCGGCGATCAGCGATTTCAAACGATCGTCGCGTTCGCCCAGGTGGCGAATCGCCTCGGCGAGGTTAAATGGAAGTATGGAGGAGACTGCGCTCATAGGCGGATAGGGATGAAACCTGCGGGATAGTATGAAGGGGTCTGCCCAAGCATAAGGATATTCATGAGGATAAACCATCGCGGCAGAAAGTGAATGTGCAACTTAGATTGCTATTCCACTCTTAGCCGCTGTTCGGAGGTCCGCTGTTGATGCAGGAGCGATTCAGGATCTGCCAAAAATCGCAATTGCCAAAATTACGAGAATGTATGGATATGCGTAACGAAAACGATCACGGACTCCGCTGCGCACGTTATGCTCAGAGAGAATCTCCAAAAAAGGATGAGTGACTAGTAGGAGCATGAACAAGACGGCGATGAATTTTGTGATCGGATCAAAATTGTGCCACCGGGGAACCATCGCGGCTACCGTGGCGAGTAGGGCGCTAGTCGGAAACAGAATAATATTCAGCCGATTTGCGTTTTTCTTAACACTCGTTTCGAGCGCTTGAGCAAGTTCGATTTCAGCCTGTTCCATGGGTGTTCACCTAAGCGGAGTATATACACCTGAATTTGCTTCGTCACCATTGAGCTGCCTTAAGTGAGCAGCCGAAGTATGGGTTGATGGTGTGCTAAACTTTTCAGCTTATGCAAACTGGAATTATTGGACTGCCGCAAGTAGGGAAGACTACGCTCTTCCGCATTTTGACCAAGGCGAATATTGAAGGCAAAAGCGGTCAGGCCACGCATGTCGGCGTGGCCAAAGTGCCGGAACCACGCTTGAAAGAATTGGCCACGCTCTACAATCCCAAGAAAATTACCTACGCCACGGTGCAATACGTAGATCTCGGCGGCATGCAAAAAGAAAAAAATCGTGACGCCCTGGCGCCGCTGCGCGACGTGGACACCATCGCGCACGTTTTACGGGTGTTCGACGATCCGAGCGTGCCGCATTCGCTGGGCAGCGTCGATCCCGTTCGCGATGCCACCAATCTTGAGCTGGAATTGATTCTCGCGGATCACGATCAGATTTCCCGCCGTCTGGAGCGCGTGGAAAAGGATCTGAAGAAGAAATCCGAACCCGTGCTGCTCAGCGAAAAAGCCGTTCTCGAAAAGTGTAAAGCGCATTTAGAAGCGGAAAAGCCGCTCCGCGAACTGGTTCTGACCGCTGAAGAACGCAAGCCCATCGGTGGGTTTCTTTTCTTATCACAACGCCCAATGCTTTTTGTCTTGAATTTGGGCGACGACGAAGCCGCTGATCTCGATACCGCGGTAGAACGCCACAAGCTGAGCGCTCTCCAAGGCCGTCCCAACACCGCGGTGGTAGCCATCTGCGGCCGACTCGAAGCCGAGCTCGCGGAGATGGAAGAGAAAGAAGCGGACGAAATGCTGGCGTCCTACGGACTGAAAGAACCGGGCCTCAATCGCCTGATCCGCGCCACCTACGATTTAATGGGTCTGATTTCTTTCTTCACCGCCGGCGAACCGGAGGTCCGCGCCTGGACCATCCACAAAGGTTCCACCGCGGTAAAAGCCGCGGGCGCAATCCACAGCGACATCGAAAAAGGTTTCATCCGCGCCGAGGTAGTTCGCTGGGATGATCTCTTGAAAGCAGGCAGCCTGGCCGCCGCCAGGGAAAAAGCGCAGGTCCGCCTGGAAGGCCGCGAATACATCGTCCAAGAGGGCGACGTGATCCTGTTCCGCCACAGCGGCTAGCAGTTGTAGCGGCCGCCTTCTGAGGCGGGCACTTTTGGGGTTTCATTTGGCAATCGATCACGAACTAGCCCAACGAACAGCCTTAGCCGCGGTCCTCGGCCTGGTAGCTGCGGGCGGAAACCTGCTCGGCGGCTATTTCGTAATCCACAAAAGCTGGCCTCGCAAATATCTCCAATATTTCCTGGCTCTGGGCGCCGGCTACATGCTTGGCGTGGCATTGGTAGACATCATTCCCGAGTCTGTCCACCTCGGCGGCGAAGGCGCTCTGCTCTACGTTCTGATCGGCTATTTTCTGGTTCACCTCTTCGAGCACACCATCGCCCCACACTTCCACTTCGGGGACGAAACGGAATGCCAGGAAGCGGGCGAGCATCACCACCACCGCCCCAGCACCACAGTCTTAATCGGTCTGGCCATCCACACCTTTTTCGACGGAGTAGCCATCGCCGCTGGCTTCCTAGTCTCCACCTGGCTGGGAGCAGCCATCTTCGTCGCCGTTTTCCTCCATAAACTCCCAGAAGGGTTCACGGTAGCCACGATCGTAATGGCCGGGGGCAAAGGCCGCCGCGCGGCAATTTGGGCGGCCGGACTTCTGGGCGCCTCTACCCTCATCGGTGTCCTCCTAACCAGCGCCCTACAAAGCCAGCTGAAATACGCCCTACCCCTTTCCGGAGGAGTCACCCTTTACGTAGCCGCCACCGACCTCCTTCCCGAGGTCAACCGGGAACCCAACTGGCGGCTGGCCCTCTTGGTCTTCGGGGGCGTCCTAAGCCTATTGATAATGCGGCACTTCGCCCACATCTAGACCGAAAATACGCGGTTCCCGCAACCCCCAACCACTCGCAACTTTCACATTCCGTTGGTGTTCGATAGGATGTGGTAGCTATGGCCAGGTCGGACGTCCAACTGATGCTGGACGTGAAGTCCGGCGACGAACAGTCGTTCGAGCTTCTCCTGCATCGTTACCGCAGTCCGCTCGTGAACTTTCTGTACCGTATGGTGCGGAATCGCGAGCAGGCGGAGGATCTCGCGCAAGAGGTTTTCTTGCGCGTTTATCGGGCGCGTGCCGACTACGTCCCGAGTGCCAAGTTCACGACGTGGCTGTTCCGCATCGCAACCAACCTGGCGCTCAACAACGTCCGCGACACCCGGCATCAGAAAATGGAAATTTCGCTGGACGCTCCGCTTACCGCCGATTCTGAAGATGGCGACGAGCGGCCCCTCGATGTGGCGGACCAACATCCGGACATCGAACAGCATCTAGTAGCGCAGGCGAGGAGTAAGATGATTCGCCACGCGATCGAGAAATTGCCGGAAAAGCAACGCGCCGCAGTCTTGCTCCACAAATATCAGGAGCTGGATTACGGCGAGATTTCGAAAATTTTGGAATGCTCGGAGAGCGCCTTGAAATCGCTGCTCTTCCGGGCATACGAAGCGCTAAGAGTGGAACTAGCCCCACTGGTAGCGCAGCAGGCGAAGCAATAAAATGCGGAGCCACCTTATGCAAAGTACTGAGCCCAGAGCTGGGAAGGGAAGGCCGTCATGAGTTGTGGACGAATGGAAAACAAAATTCTGAGTTATGTGGACGGGCGCTTGAAAGAGAGCGAACGCCTGGAAATGGACAAGCATCTAGCCGGCTGCACGGCGTGCGAACTGCGCGTGAATGAATTCCGCGCGGTCTCTTCGCTCTTGGATGAACTGCCGCAAATCGCTCCGTCTCCCGCTTTTGATGTGCGCGTGCGCGCGCGGGTAGCTGCCGAGCCGGTGAAGCAAGCGTGGTGGGCCTGGTTTGCGCCGTCGCCGCGAGTGCTCATGGCTGGAGCTTTGTTGGCCCTGTGCATGATTTGGGTCGGCCTGCGTCCTTCGGGTTTTGCTCTGAATCCTGCAACCGAAGCGGAGATCAATCAAAATATGCCGGTGCTCGAAAATTACGATGTACTTACCAACTTCGAGCCGCTGAGTGATCTGCCGCAGCCGGTAGCAGACGATGCTCCGCAGCAGGATGACGCGGGTCAGTCAAATTCTCAGATGTAAGCAGGCATGCGAGTAAAACTCCAATTCGCCGGGTGTGTCCTCGCGCTGTTAGCTGGCGCAGCGCTGCTGGTGCCGTCCGTCAACGCGCAACACGGGCGCGGCAACGGAGCGCAAGGTCAGAAACCGCCTAAACCCGCGAATCAGGGTTCTCACCCGCATCAAGGCCAACATCCGGGAAATAATCAGGCCCAGCACCAACAGCACCAGCATCAACAACAGGCGCACCAAAATTCTCAGGGCGGGCAAAACGGCGCGGGCGCCCATGCCCCTCAGAGCAATCCGGACTGGAATCGCCCCGGCGGCGGAACGGTGCATCCCGACCGTCCGCCTTCGGCGAATACTCCGCCGCCCAAGTACAACAATCTATCGCCACAAGAAAAACAGCGCGTTCTCGATAACAACCGGAAATGGCAGAACCTGAGCCCCGCGCAACGGCAGCAGGTGCAAGAGCGCCAGCAGGTTTGGCAGAAAATGACCCCTGCGCAGCGCGACCACATCAAGAACGACGTGCTGCCCAAGTGGCAACAACTGCCTCCGGACCGCAAACGCGCAATTCAAAACCGCCTCGGCGTCCTGAAAAACATGCCGGAAAGCGCCCGCAATCAGCACCTCAACGACCCTAACTTCACTCGCGGCATGAGCGAGGAAGACAAGTCGACCCTCCGCGACCTAAGCCACCTGCACGTAGGCGGCGGCCCGGACCCTCCGAACGAATAACTGACCCTCCGGACGAGTAACGAGTCCCACCGGGTAGTACCCGTCAGCGTTTGCGTAGCTTTCTGCCGCCCGACTCAACCTTCCCGACCCGGTACGTTTTGCCACTTGCCAGATTTCTCAAATATCAGTATTGTTCACTCCACAATTCAGCGCTCGTTCTGGTCCTGTACTCAGCCCAGTCGAAGCTGGAAACGCACGTGTTGGATTCCGTTTTACGCCCCTTCCCGCCCGGTTCGACCGGCCTCCCCGGAAGCACGGACTACTGAATCGTGCACTTCGAAAATTCTCAATGAAATGTCGTCGACACCCAGTCTCGACTAAATCAAGGAGGCTCCATGCCGCGTCGTAACCCTTTTGTGTTTTTAGCGATTTTATTTGTGGTGAGTATCCAGCTACTCGGCTGCAGCAACACTAAACATCCGATCGTGATATCCGGCACGCTGCCAACGACCGGCACCGTCGGTCAGGCCTACACCGGCACGCTGACCGCTACGGGAGGCAACGGCCCCTTCGCATGGACAGTCACCGGACTCCCGCCAGGTCTGATGGCGTCTGGCACGACGACTTCAACTCTTACGATTTCTGGCACGCCGACGACTGCCGGCAGCTCCACCGTGAGTGTGACGCTCACCGATAGTCATAGCCGAACCACGACAATCATGACCACAATCGTGATTGCCGCTTCGGCCGCTCCCACGATCACCGGCTCGCTCGCGACCACCGGCACGGTCGGCGTCGCTTACGCCGGAATGCTCACCGCCAGTGGCGGCACCGCTCCGTACACTTGGGTCATCACCGGCTTCCCAGCGGCTTTCACGATTACCGGCGCCAACACCGCGACCGTCAGCGTCGCTGGTACGCCAACTGCCGCCACAACTTATAACGTGAGCGTCACGCTCACCGACTCAGCCGCACACACGGTCACGTCTACGACGAACGTAGTCATCTCCTCGTCCACCGGCGCGACGTTCACGATCAGCCCCACCACTCTCGGCACTCTGGTACACGGCACCGCCATCACGCCGATCACCGTAACGGCTACGCCCGCGACCACCGGTCCCTACACCTGGACGGTCAGCGGTACCACCCTTCTGCCAGCGGGATTACTGTTGAACGGCAACACCAGCAGTTCCACCTCGGTAACTTCAGCAACCAATTCCATCACTATATCTGGCACCCCGGCGGGTTCCGGTAACTACAGCTTCTTCTTAACCGTTACCGATTCCGCCACGCCTCAGGGCAGCGGCGTGCAAGGCTATACCGGCACGGTGACCGGCGGCACCACAACCGCCGCAACCTGCGAATCGCCCAAATCCCGAGAGGACGAAGCGGCCCTGACCACTCCCTTCGCGTTCCTATTGAAAGGCTCAGAAAGCGACGATTCTCCGATCGCCTGGGTGGGCAGTTTCACTCCTGACGGAAACGGTGGCATCACCAACGCCGATCTCGACGTGATCACTCTCGATGACGGAGCCGAGTCCTTCCAGATCCAACTATCCGGAAGCTCCTATTCCTACGGCGCGGATGGCCGCGGCTGCTTGTATCTCGCGTTCCAAGCCGAAAATACGGAACCAGCGACTCCCGCCAAATCCGGTGCCAACCGCATCAACCTGCCGATTGGCAAGGCTCACCGGCACGTCAAACTGAATTCTGCCGATCAGTCGCCCCTGCGAGCCATGTTGCGATCCAACTCTAAGCCGCATGCGCAACCTAATGTCGGCACCGTGGCGTTCAGCTTTACGGTCGGTTCCTCCAGCGCGGTGGGCCGCATCATCCAGTTCGACTACGCCAATTCCGGAATCGTCGCGGCCGGCCAGATGCACCAACAAACGCCCGGCGACTTTGCCCTAGGCAGCCTTAGTGCGAACTTCGCCTTCGGCCTCGACGGCTGGTTCAATACCGACGGGGAAGGCGACATAGTCAGGACTGCGGTGGCCGGCACCTTTGCCGACGCTGCAGGCACTCTTTCCCTCGGCGTCGCCGATTACAACGTGAATGGCACGCTGTCCGGACAGTTGTCCGGCGGCACCGGAACCTTGGCGACTACTCCGCCTTCGGCGACCACCGGCCGCGGTGTGGGCTCCTATACCTTCGACAACAACAATCTGTCTACGACAGTCCATTTCGTCTACTACGTCGTCAACGCCTCGGACACTTTCTTACTGAGCATCGACGATCCCACCACCGAAAACTCGTACCTTCTCAGCGGGCGCGCTCTGGCGTCTGACGCGACCTCTACCGCGTTAAGCGGAAACTATATGGTGGCCTTCAGCGGTCTGGATTTGAATCAAGGCCCCGTCGACGTTGGTGCCAACTATGCAGCCACGGGTCTCTTCCAAGGGATCTCCGGCACCAGCGTTCCTACGGTTACAATCTTCGCCAATGACGCCGGTGCGTTCACCACCTCCAGCTATCCGAACGTAACTGCCGCAACCGATACCACTACCGGCAGGACCGTTTTCACCAGCGCAAAGGGGCCCGCTCCGATCGTCTATCTCACCTCTACAGCGGAGGAAGATGGCATCGCGGGCTTCCTGGTCGGCACGGACGCCTTTGCATCGTCCGGCTTCCTTGCGTTTCAGACCAGCGCTGCTCCCAATTACGCTGCCTCCACGCTGACTGGAGCCTATTCCTTCGGCACTTCGGAAGATATCGCCGGCGTCCAAGGCGCATCGGACGGGGTATTTACCTTCTCAAACGCCGGATTTATCACCTACGCCAGCACTCTGGATTCAATCCTGGTGTCCAACGGACTCGCGACTGGCGCCACAGGCGGGGTCGCGGGGAACGGTTCTTACAACGTCAACATGGATGGCTCTGGATCCCTCACCGCCACCGACGGCAGCGGTCTTGGAATGGTCTTTGCCACCAACGGCACCCTGGTCCTGGGCGTGGACTCTACCGACGGCGGCCAACCACTGCTGTACGTCTTCATCGAACAGGTCATCCCGAAATAGTCCATTCCGGACGGCAAAAAGGGCCAGCGCGCATATCGCGTTGGCCCTTTTTGATTTGTACAACTGCGTTTTCTTCGGGTGCTCGGGACTTCTGGTCGCTTCTGTTTTTTGCTACAGCGTGGTGTACACCAGCGTGGTGAAGAAATCTCCGTTCACCATTCCCTTGGCCCACGTGGCATCCAGGTCCGCCGTCGGCTTGGCGGCGACAGTATCTTGCAGCGATTTGCCGCCCGCCTTCAGCTTCTGTACGCGATCGCGCACCGTCACCAGCATATCGTGGCTCTTTGCCAAGTCGGCTTTACCGCCCACTGGCCCATGCCCGGGAACAATTTTGGTGTCCCCGTCCGCCAGCGTGATTCCGCGCGCGGCACCCGCAATCATCCCGTCGATGTTTCCGCCGGTGCTGGCATCGAAAAAGGGATACGCTCCGGCGAACCACACGTCGCCCATGTGCAACACATTGCTCTTTTCATACCGCACATAAATATCGCCATCGGTGTGCGCCGGCGCGAAATGCGCTAGCGTCAGCTCTTCGCCATCGAAATAAAGGTTCGTCCCATCGGGGAAGGTCTGTTGCGGCAAGGCAGCCGCGGGCGCTGGATCAAAATGCAATCCAAACGCGGTAATATCCTGCGCCGCTGAAAGCCGTTTGCGGGTATTTTCGTGCGCCAGAATCAGTACATCCGGGCCGTGCAGCGCTTCGTTGCCGTCCGTATGATCAAAATGCCAGTGCGTGTTGATCAACACCTTCAGCGGAGCGCCGCCGAATCCGTCCATCGCGCTCTTAATCTTTGGCGCCACGGCCGCGAAGCTCGAATCCACCAATACTTTTCCGTCCGCGCCGCTCAGCACCACCATGTTTCCGCCCGGCCCGGATAGCAAATAAATGTTTTCCCGCAGCTTGCTCGTTACCAGCGGCACTGCGGACATTTGCGTCCGCATCTGCGACAAGCGTTCCGCGGAGGATGTCACTTGCTGCAGAGTTCCGGCGCTCGACTTCGCCTTCGACAGCAGGCTCGCCGGCAGAAATCCGCCTAGAACACCGGTGCCAGCCATGGCCACTCCGGCTCGCAACATTTCCCGCCGGGTGATTTGCTTCGATACGAATTTCGTTTCCACAAAAGCCTCGCTTTCAAAACGTTCGCATATTGCACGAACGCATTTTAACACGCCCAAATCCTACGTTATATCCAGGACGATCAGCGTAATGTCGTCTTCCTGCGCGCCGGCTGAATCCTGCCCGGAAAACTTCGCGACATCCGCCAGTAGCGCGTCAGCGAACCCCGTCGCCGCGAGTTCGCGATGCCCGAGCAGAAATTCTCTGCAACGGGGTTTGCCGTACTCTTGTTCCGCCGCGTTGTGGGTCTCGAACAGTCCATCGGTGTATAGCAAACACCGGTCCCCGGCCCGAATCGGAATTTCCACGGAAGTGTAGGCGGCTTCGGGAATCATTCCCAGCATCAATCCATTCTCTTCAATTTCTTGCGCGTCGCTTCCGTTTCGCGAACCCATCAACAGCGGTGGATGCGCGGCTGCGGAGTACTGCAACACGCCGCGCTCCAAATCCACGAAGAGATACGCGGCTGTCACGAAATGCTCTTCAAATTTTCCCGAGAGCGCCTGATTCAATCCGCTCATTACCCGTGCGGGATCCTGCGCGTGCTCTACCTGGCCCGCGAACGCCACCTTGAGCATCGACGCAATCAGCGCCGCCGGCACGCCGTGTCCGGTAACGTCGGCCACCAAAATGCCGACGTGTTTCGCATCTACCGCAATAAAATCGTAGAAATCCCCGGCCACGGCGCTCATCGGCGCGTAGCGCACCGCAATCTCCAGGCCCGCCAGCGCCGGTATTTTTTGCGGCAGGGTAGAGGCCTGAATCTGCCGCGCAATTTCCAGTTCTTTGTTGATCGCCACCAGTTGCTCTTCGTTGGCGAATGTTCGATAAGCCGCCACATATCCCAGCGAGACAACGAATACCAAAAATCCCACGAACTCGATGTTTATTCCCTTGATGATCCCCAGGCTTTCGAGATTTTCGTACACGATAAACAGCAGCCAAACGGAGAATCCCGCGGTGAGCACCCGCACTTCATGGGTCCAGCGTTTCCCGGAGCCGAAGCGCAGACGCACGATCAGCAGGTACAGAATGGTCGCCGCGCTGATGCCCAGGACCATGATGTTGTTCGCGGCAAACAGTTTGGACAGGCTCATCCCCAGCGCGGCTCCGGCGATTCCACCGATCGCGAACAGGGTCTGCGCTACCAGCAGCCAGCGCAGCAATTTCTTTAGGCGTTCGCCCACTACTTGATAAACGAAAAGTCCAAAAGGAATGATGATCGTGCAGGTAATAATCCAGCTGTCGTAACGCCAAAACGTTTCCGGTTCGTTGAACAGCTCTCGAAAGGAAGGCAGCAGGCTCAACAAGCGAACCGCGTACAGCACACACAACAGGCCAAAATAGACCAGCGTCTTGTCGCCCGTCGCGCGCCGAAAAAAGAAAACCGCTATCGCCGCGAACGCAATCGCCAGCAGCGCCACCGCCGCCGCAGTATTCGCAAACTCCCACCGCAGCTGCGACCGCGAAATCTCGATCGCAACCAGAAAATGCGAACTCGCGAGGGCCGTGAGGGCATTCGGCATGGAGGATTAAACCGCCGCTAGTTTTCCTTCACCATTCGAGCCGCTGGATTCCGGGAACTACATCGAAGTGCCGGTCGCGACTTAACAGTGGAAGGTCGTGCTGCCGGCACAATGCCGCAATCCACAAGTCGTTTACTGGAATTGGTCTTCCGGTTTTTCGTAGTTCAAGACGTATGGATGCGTAGTGATGTGTGGTCCGGTCGGTGATGTCCAACACGAGGCAATCATCAATCAGACCATCCAGCGATTGGCCGTATTCCATCGCATGTCTCGATCTCGAGATTCCATAGCGGAACTCACCAATGACCACGACAGGTAAAGCCAGTTGCTGAACTTCCATCAGGATTTTGAGAATATCTGGATTTGCGTCTTCCGCGCTAGAGAGAGCGTTCGTATCTAAAATCAGTTGCGGAATCAACGTAGGGCCCTTACTTCCACATTTCCGGTTCGACCTGCCCAAACTCTTCCTCGATGATCTTGTTGATCCGCGCTGTTTCTTTGCGCAGGTGTTTTAGCTTCCCAATATGCTTCATCCAGGGCTGCTGGCCCGCCGCGGGAGCCGTCTTCAACTTGTCTTCCACTGCTTCGGTCACAAATTGCCGCAGAGGTATTCCGCGCTCGGCAGCTTTCGATTTCGCCCGGCGGAAAACCGCATCGGGAATTTCCAGCGTCGTCTTCATGAAATCATACTCCCATATTTATGGGAGCAGCGTCAATCGAGCCTTGGGGCCTGGATGGAGACCACCGCGCAGCTTTAGCTGGTGTACCAGTTGACGAAGTCCGCCGTGTTGTTGGGACTTTTTGGATTTGTAAATGGCATACGATTCCGCAGATGGTAGCGCGCATATAGATTTTCGATGAGGACGATTGGTTTTTTGAGTTTGCGAGCTTGCGCCCTTCGCGTAAGCTCGCCCGGTAGGTTTTATTACTCGCTATGGTATTCCAGACTATTTTCAGGTCGCCATCTCTCAATTCCTGCTCGTGGCAGGAATTGTCTGGAATTTCTTGCTTCAAATCGGCTTGCAACCCCGCAAGCTGTTGTTGTCGCTGATTCCTCTGTTTTACTCCCATCTGTTCACTGACATCTGTTCCGTGTGACGCCTGTTCGTACTAGGGCTGTCTCCCACTACAACCAAAATCTGAATTTTCCAATCCGTTCCCGAAAGGAAACTGGATCCCAAGAGAGGATATCTCCATGAACTCGAGGAACCGCCTTATCCGTTTGATGAATTTGTCGCTGCTTGGTCTGCTTCTTTGCTTGGTCAGCAGAAGCGTAAGTGCCCAAGAAGACGCTGTCTCTACGCAGCATGACCAGGATCGTGAGCATCACTATCGCTCCGAAGACACCCTAATTATCTGGGCCGGAGACAAGGCCCACACGAAGCCGGACTTCCTGGCGGTCATCGATTTTGATGAGCGCTCTCCCAGGTACGGCAAGGTGCTGCGCACTGTGCCCCTGACCGGACCTTCGGCCATCGGCAACGAACCGCATCACGTCGGCCTTTCCGCCGATGGCAAAACTTTTGTGGGTGGTGGACTGCTGAGCGTTCTGCGCGGTCAGGACCAGGTTTTCTTTTTTGACGTCAGCCATCCGCGCGATCCGCAATTCATCCGATCCGACAATCCGCCACACGCTTCCATCGCCGATGAATTCGATTCCCTCAGCAACGGAGGGTTTTTCGGCACTTTCATGGGCTCGCCAGACGGCGCCAACCCCGGCCGCCTGGTGGAATATGACGCCAACCAGCGCTACGTGCAGGCCTGGCCGCTCAATCCCCCGTCGGATGGTTTCGATCCTCATGGCCTCGCCATCGATGAAGCGCACAATCTGATCCTCACCAGCGATTTCATCTGCCCCCTGCACACCTTGAACGTTTCCGGCGGCGACGAGGTTCTGCTGCGCGGTAGCGTCCGGGTCTGGGATTTTGCCAAGCGTTCCATCGTGCGAACCATTACCGTGGGCGATCCCGCCAGCCCCGCCGGCACCATCGACGTCGGCCTCATTCCTGGCGATCGCCAGTTGCGCGCGTTCACCGCGGGGATGGCCGACAACAAGCTGTATCTAATCGATACGAAACAGGGCACCGCGACAGCGGTGTACGACTTCGCTCCCTTCGCAGTTGCCGGCGCGCCAACCTGGCCGCAGCTTTTCCGCATCAATCGCGATGGCACCCGTCTCTTCATTACCCTGAACTATGCGGGCAACGCCGGCAAAGTGGTGCTGTTTGATATTTCACACCCGGAAAACCCCCGAGTGCTCAGCTCCGTGGACCTGGGCCCCGGCTCGGGTCCCCACTACCTCAACCTGACTGCCGACGAAAAGCGTCTGGTCGTCTCTGACTATTTCCTCGTCGAAGATCTTGCTCCCGGAGGAGTGGTTCGGGCCGACGGCGATCACAAAGTCCATGTGCTCAAAGTGGACCGTGACCACATCAGACTCGATCCGCGCTTCGACCTGGATTTCAATCGCGACATCGCTACCGGTCCCGCGCGTCCGCACGGCATCGTAATCCTCCCCGCAAGGGACGATGACCGTGATTAATCGCAGCCTCAAGTAGCAACCAATTTCGACCGGCGCGTTGACATCTTCCCGGTTCTCGCGGCATCGTCAGTTGTTCGGATTTTGCGCATCGAACTGCTGAAGGGTGGTCCGCTTCGTGACGACGCGTTTTCGCGCCTTGCAGCATCGCAACTTTCAACTGTTTATTGGCGGGCAACTGGTCTCATTGATTGGGACCTGGATGCAGACTACGGCGCAGCTTTGGCTGGTCTATAAGTTGACCAATTCTGCCGCGCTGCTGGGGCTTTTTGGATTCGCCAACGGCGTACCTATTCTGCTGCTGGCTAGCGTAGGCGGATACGTCGGAGATCGGTACAACCGGCTGTACGGTGTGATTGCCACCCAGACCGTCTCTATGATTTTGGCGTTCGTGCTGGCGGTGCTGCAGCTCAACCATATGTTGAGCGAGTGGGGAATCATCGTAATTGCGTTTCTTGTCGGCGTCGTGAATGCCTTCGACGTTCCGATCCGCCAATCGCTGTTTGTGCAGATGGTCGGCAAAGAAGATTTGCCGAATGCCATCGCATTGAACTCTTCCATCTTCAACGGGGCCCGAGTAGTCGGTCCGGCGATTGCCGGATTTGCGATCACCTGGATCGGTGCGGGCTGGTGTTTCTTCCTGAACGGCGTCAGTTTTCTGGCGGTGATTGCCGCGCTGTTGGCCATGCGCGTCAGTCACACCAAGCCCCAGCCCAGTAAAGAATCACCGTGGCTGAATTTCATCCAAGGCTTTCGCTTTGCCATGGCCGACGTTCCCATCCGCTCGGTGCTGATTTTATTGAGCGTGTTGAGCCTTTTCGGTTTGCAGTATTCGGTGTTCCTGCCGATTTTTGCGGATGGCATTTTGCACGGCGGCGCCAAGGGCATGGGCTTCTTGATGAGTTCCGCTGGCGTTGGGGCGGTAATCGGCGCACTCTATTTTGCCGGACGGACCAGTTACACCGGTTTAGCCCGCTGGATTGCCGGAACCTCGATGGTCTGCGCGCTCGGCTTGATCGTTTTCTCGCAATCGCACTTTTTCGTTCTGTCCACGCTGGTAATTTTCTTTGTGGGCTTTGCCGCCACCGTGCAAATGGCCGCCACCAACACCATTGTGCAAAACCGCGTGCCCGATGAATTGCGCGGCCGGGTCATGGCCGTTTACGCCACGATGTTCATGGGCGTGCAACCGATCGGCTCGCTGATCGCCGGCGGCATCGCCAAACATATCGGCGCTCCCGACACGTTGACCATCTTCGGCCTGCTCGTCCTAACCGCCAGCCTCGTCTTCCTTTTCCGCGTAGTCCTAAAAGTTCGCCACACTCCAACCGAGTTCCCAGCCGCAGCAAGCTGAGGTTTTAGTAGCACAGGCTTCAGCCTGTGTGCCTTTGCCGGCGCTCTCGATCACAACCACTCGAATCGCGCAACGCTCCCAGACCTTGTAGGGGCGCAGCATGCTGCGCCCCAGCTTGCCCGGGCGTAAAGCTGTTCCACTATGCCGCTTCGTATGGTTTCGTGATTTGGGATCAACCAGGATTCGTACGATAAATCCAATCTATTTTTTCCGGAATCATCGGCAACGGAGCAGCGTTCACCCCGGCGATAAGCGCATCGACTACGCCGCGACTCGGCGAAAGCGTGCAAACCGGATCGGTAGCCGCCGCGTCCCCAGCCAGCAAAAGCGCCTGGCACCGGCACCCGCCAAAATCCAGTTCCCGCCGGTCGCAAGACTTGCACGGCTCCTGCATCCAGTCCTGCCCACGAAATTCCTGAAACGCTTCCGAGAAATTCCAAATCTCCTGCAGACTGCGATTCTTCACATTCGCAAAGACTAGTTCCGGAATCACCCGCGCCGCGTGGCAGGGAAGCGCGTCGCCGTTCGGAGTAATCAGCATTAGCTTGCGGCCCCAGCCGCCCATGCAGGCTTTGGGATATTTCGCGTAGTAATCCGGGACAACGTATTCGATGCGCAGTTTTCCGCGCAGACGCTCTTGCGCAGCTTTAAGAATTACCAGCGAACTATCCAGCTGCTCGCGAGTAGGAAGCAGGGAAGCGCGATTTGCGAAGGCCCAGCCGTAATACTGCACGTTGGCAAATTCCACGCGCGTGGCGCTGGAAGATTCCGCGATAGCCAGCATTTCTGCGAGCTGATGAATATTACGGCGATGAATCACGAAATTCAGCGTGAGCGCGAGTCGCCGAGTCTTCAGCCAGTCGAGAACGCGCAATTTGTGCGCGTGCGTCTTGCTGCCGGAAATTTTTTCGGCGATCTCGGCGGTCGCGCCCTGAAAGCTGAGTTGTAGATGGTCGAGGCCCGCAGCAATCAGCTCGTCGAGCTTTGTCTGGTCCATTGGCAAACCCGACGTGATCAGGTTTACGTATAAGCCCGCCGCTCGAGCCGTGCGAATTAGCTCCACGATATCTGTGCGGGCCAGCGGTTCGCCACCGGTGAAATCGGCTTGCAGTACTCCGGCATCCGCGGCCTCTTTGAACACTCTGGACCAGTCTTCGGTGGAGAGTTCCATCGCGCGCGATTCCAGTTCGCGCGGATTGGAACAGTAGACGCAGTGCAGCGGGCAGCGGTGAGTTAGTTCGGCGATCAGCGCTAGCGGATTGGAAGTTGAGGACATTGCATTATGACGCGGCAATCTTGATAGCTGCGAGTCGCATGCTTTTGGCGCGGGCCACACCGCGCACAGACTGAAAGTCTGTGCTACTAAAAGCTACTGAAAATCTAAGGCTCGTTGATCGTGCAAAAGTTGCAGGTAGCCCAGAATGTCTTGCTGTACTTTTTCCGGGGCGGCTTTGCTGTAAATTTTTTGCAGGTCGGTAACGATCTGCTCGACGGTGTGGCTGCCATCGCAGCGTTCGATAATTTCGAGGCTGGGGCCTTGCAAACGCAGCGCGCGTTCCGGCATCAACAGTGTGCGCGGTTCTTTGCCGTCCTCGTTGAGGCGGCAGCCAGGAGCCAGCCGTGGTTTGCTTTGCAGATCTGGTGTCATTTAGAGATTGCTCGTCTTTCGCGAATCGCCCGTCATTCTACAAGAAGCTGTCCGATATTTACGGGTCGCCCTTCGTTGGTAGGTCGTACTTGTGTATCGATCGCCTTCGATTACAGATCGCTGGGGCGAAACGCGCCGGGCGGTGGCCAGCCGGGATTGACGTAGGCGTAGTACAGCGCGTCCAGCTGCGCCCACAGAATATCGCATTTGGCTCGCAGTGCGGAGTGCGCCAGGTCTTGTTCGTCGCGCGTGCGGGCGTGTTTCACTACCCAGCTCAGCGCGAAGTCGGCATCTTCCGTGGCTTGTGTCAGCCGCCCGCTGAAATATTCCAACCCGCCGGAAAGCCATGGGTAATGTTGCAGCAAACGATCCACACGGAGCGAAATCAAATCCTTGGAGAAAAGCTCCGTGAGCGAAGACGCCACGGCTTCGAGGTGGGTTCGCGTGGAAACAAAATTTACATAAGCCTCGACCGCATAACGCGTCGCAGGAAGAATGCCTTCGCCGCGAACGGCTTGCATGCGCGGAAGTCCGGTGGCTTCCACCAGTTTCAGCCACTTCTCAATGCCGCCCGGCTTGCTTCCCACGGCATCGTGTTCGCCGTCGTGGTCGACGATGCGTTTGCGCCAGACCTGGCGAAAGGTGGGATCGTCGCTGCGTGCCAGGATGGCCGCGTCCTTCATCGGAATGTGGCTTTGGTAGTAGTAGCGGTTCAGGGCCCAAGCTTGCAGTTGCGCGTGGGTCAGTTTGCCTTCGTGCATCAGCAGGTGGAAAGGATGCTGGTGGTGATACTGCTCTTTGCCGATGGCGTGAAAGCCGGCGATAAATTCCGGTTCCGGCAGCAAATGTCTTTCTAGCGTAACGTTCACAGAGTGATCTCCATGCCATCGTAGGCGATTTCAAATCCAGCTTCCAGCACGGCGCGATGCGCGGCGCTGTCTTCGTCCAGGATGGGGTTGGTGTTGTTGATGTGGATCAAAATTTTTCGCGCTTTGGAATGTTTCGGAAACTGTTCCAGCAAACCGCCGGCGCCGGAGAGCGGTGCGTGACCTATTTCGCGCGCAGTTTTTTTGCTGCGGCCGGTTTGCAGCAGCTCGGTGTCGCTCCAGAACGTTCCGTCAAGCAGGACCACGTCACTGGTTTCCGCCCAGATTTTCCAGCCGGCATTACAGTTCGGCAGGGTGGGCGCGACGAAAACGCGTTTGCCGCAATAATCCAGAATCAAGCCCATTACCGCTTCATCCAGCGGAAGCGTGGCGCGCAGCTTTCCACTCACGTAATCCGGATAGTCGCCGCCGAGGGACACCGCGCGGGTAATGAGCACTGCCGGAGCGTTGGGATCGTAGGTTTTATCGATATCGCTCGGAATCGCCAGGCGAAATGCTTCCCACTCCACTGGAGGCGCAGCGCGGCCCAGCACGCGGAAAATGGAATTTTCTTCGGACAAGATGCGGCGAACCGCGGGCGTGGAGATGATGCGGAAGCCCTGAAACTCGCGGAGGTGCAGCAGACCAACCATGGAATCGAGGTCGGCGCTGGGAATATAGATGTCCCGCACGGGAGTGGAACTGTTGCCGTCGGAGAAGGGTCGCAGCTCTTTGGTGGCGAGGATTTGCGAGCGCAGATCGGGGGATGCGTTGATCAAACTCCAGTAGCGGCGGTTGGCGTACTCGGGGTTGGCATCGATGGCGATTTGCGTCTGGCTGCGGGCGCTGCCGTGAAATTTGCCTTCACGGAAGCGTCGGCAGTTGGGGCAGGCGCAATTCCATTGGGGAAAGCCGCCGCCGGCTGCTGATCCTAGGATTTTGATTCGCATGTTGGCGATCGTCGACCGGGCACAACAATATTACATTTGAATTGGGGTGCTGAGAGGTTGAATCCACAGGCGAGAGGGAGTCCTGTGCGCTAAGGGCCTAACTATTGGATCTAACTAGCGGCAACGACTAGAGTTCGGCGTTGGCGTAGGAGCTGATTTCGCAGTTCAGGTCGATTACTTCGTGAGTCGGAGTGGTCCATTCCATTGGGTCTGCTCCTTGGGAAACTTGTTCAAATGCAGGTTGATACTAGCACGGGAAGCGGTTCCGAGAGAAGGGCCGAAGTAAACTGCACCCATCGTGGGTACCCCCCTAGGGATTTTTGTAAGTGTTCATTCTAAAAGAGATCAAGTCGCTTGTTTTGATACGGTTCTGTAAGTGTTCATTTTGCGTGAGTTGCAGCGGTTCGATGCTTAGCAGATGGTTATGAGGCTGCCGCGGATCGGCCGGCACAGCATGCCGTACCCCTACCTCGGAGTGGAACGATCCAAGGCTGTGTTTGGGTGGTTGATGCTCGGCGTAGTTCTTTACCATCACAGAGTACTGCACCATACAAAGTTTGTCAAGTCTTATTTTAGCCACCTCAAGAACCAACCCCTTTCCGGATCTATCCGGGCAGGCAGAAGGCGGCGATACGGTTCTGCGCCAAGATCTGCGTTCGCGTGGCGGCCCATTTCGGGAAAAATAGAACTGCCAATTCATGGTTACCTGTGGAAATAAACGGGGTACAGCGGATTGTGGTTCAGGGATTTTTGAGGCACAAGCGGTCGTAGGGAAATTTGGAAAATTGTATCGTATCTAGATTCCACAACTATTTTTGAAAAAATGGAATTTTGTTATTGACATGCGGCGAATCCGGCATATTATGTGGTCCAAAGTGGAGTGAAGTGGTGGCAAGTAGGACGCGGTAGGCCAAGGTAGAGGGCAGTAGGGCAAAGCGGTTTCGGGCAAGGAAATCGCGCTTTTGGGCTGAGAAATAGGGCATACCGCGCCAGTTTGGGCTGCAATTCTAGGATTTACAAGGTTTTTCTCGGGGATTTTGTGCGCGGAGCGCAGGCTTAACGACATATGGCAATTGCGACCCTAGAACAAAGGTCGAGCAGGGTAAGGGCGAATGAAGCTGCGGGGAAACTGTCCAGCGAAGGTCGACGAGAAGGGGAGATTAAAGGTCCCCGCGATCTTTCTCGAAGCGCTGACGGAGTATGGCAACCAGTTTTATATCACCAGTCCTACGGGCGAGTCGGCGCGCATATATCCGATGAAGGTTTGGGCCGAGATCGAAGACAAGCTGGCCAAGGTCTCCAGCCAGAATGCGGCCAAGCGCAAGTTTCTGAAGCGGACCAGCTATTTCGGGCAGACGGTGGAGATCGACGCCCAGGGGCGGCTGTTGATTCCCGCGGTATTGCGGGAAGAGGCCCAGACCAAGAGCGACGTGGACGTCTTGGGGGCGCTGGACTATCTCGAGGTGATGAATCACACCCGGGTGCTGGACGAGCTGAAGAACGAGCCGTTCACCAGCGAAGATTCGCGGGCTTTGGAAGATCTTGGGATTTAAGGACGAAGTAAGGAAGTAATGAAGTAACGAAATTACTCGAGTTTTGTAGAAGAAGTGGTTCGTGGCGGGGGACATGGGATTTTGAGTGGTGCTCCTCACACGCCGGTTTTGCTGGACGAGGTGCTGGAATGGCTGCAAATCAGGCCGGACGGAAACTACGTAGACGCCACGCTCGGCGCTTCGGGACATTCGGCAGCGATCGCGCAGCGGCTAACGTCCGGACGATTGATCAGCCTGGACCGGGACGTACAGGCGCTCGAATTGGCGAAGAGCCGGTTGACGGACTTAGGCACGAAGCTCGGCAGCGATTTGATGAGCAGGGTGACGCTGGTACACGCGGCGTTCTCGAAGATTGCGGAGGTCGTGCACGAGTTGGGGATTCCGATGGTGGACGGGGTCTTGGCCGACTTGGGGGTTTCGAGCATGCAGCTTGATCGTGGAGAACGGGGATTTTCGTTCCGGGAAGCTGCGGTTCTGGATATGCGGATGGATACCGTCAACGACGAACTGACGGCCGACGAAATTGTGAATCAGTGGTCGGAGAACGAGATAGCCGACCTGCTCTATCGCGAAGCCGATGAGCATGATTCCAGAAGAATCGCCAAGATGATCGTGCGCGCGCGACCGATTCGCGATACCGCACACTTGGCAACGATTGTGGCAGGGGCCCGAAAGCAATGGGGAAGGCAGAGACTGCATCCCGCAACAAAAACGTTTCTGGCGCTGCGGATCGCGGTGAATCGAGAGATGGAGGAACTCGGGCAGTTTCTTTCTCGGACCCCTACCACAATAAATCCGGGTGGACGATTGGTGGTGTTGACGTACCACTCGCGGGAAGATCGGATCGTAAAGCAGGCTTTTCAGGCTGCGGAGCGCGAAGGAGTGTTGCGCGTTTTGACGCGGCATGTGGTGGTGCCAGGGGAGAAGGAATTGTTTGAGAATCCCCGGTCGCGGAGTGCGAAGTTGCGGTGCGCGGAGCGAGTGGCGGCGTAGGGGTGAGGCAAAGCACACAGCCATGATTGGCTGTGCCACCCAAAGTTGCGGTGTGCAGGACGAGTTTCGGAGTTGGTGAACGGAAAGAACTGGGTACGTTATGACGCGACGACCTGTAAAGCGAAAAGTGGTGATGGCTGCCGAAGTGCACACCGTAAAGCGGATTGATAATTCGCGGCTGGTGCGCAACGTGGCGCCGGTGAAAATGCGCAATCTGTATCGCACGGTGGCGCTGGGCGCGGTGATTGCGGCATTTTTGACATTGTATGTTTACCAACACTTTCGCTGCATCGATTTGAGCTTTCAGCTGGAAGGGTTGAAGACCCAGCAGGCGGATGCGGCGGCGTTGAACTCTTCGCTGAATCTGCAGATCGCCGGGCTGTCTGATCCGCGGCGTATTGATGAGATCGCGCGGCGGCAGTTGGGCTTGACGGACGTTCAGCCGGCACAAGTGCAGGAGTACGAAGCTCCCAACGGCGCGGAAGTGGCCAGCGTACGTTACACGCGAGCGAGCCGCCCGTAACGCGCTTTGGCGCGCAGAGCCTTGCCGTCCCCGGCAAGACAATTTCTCAAGCGGCAAACTTGTTTAAAATTTTAACTATGTGAGTTTTTCGGAGCGTTGGCCGAGCCGACATCGCCATGGCACAGAACCGAGCTAACGTTGTCGAAGGCGGCCGGACCCCGAACGGGAACCCGAGCCGCAACTCTGTTCAAAACTCGTTCAACAAACCGTCCAGCCGCCTGCTGATTGTGGCGATGTTTGCGTTGCTCTGGATGTTGGCGGTAACCGGGCGGTTGGCCTACCTGCAGTTGATCCGACACAGCGACTATCTGACCCGGGCGCAACGGCAGCAGCAGCGCACCATTGAGATTTCTCCCAAGCGCGGAGAAATCTTCGACCGCAACATGCGACCGCTGGCGATGAGTGTGCAGGTGGACTCGGCGTTTGCGGTGCCGGCAGAAATTAACGATGCGGGCCTGGCGGCGCATTTACTCTCCGGCCCGGTGGGCATTCCCTATGACGTGCTGGAAGCGCGGCTGGGCGCGCAAGGACAGTTCGCCTGGATCCAGCGAAAACTTACTGCCGAGCAATCCGAAGCGATTCAAAAGCTAAATCTAAAGGGTATTTATTTTCAGAAAGAGAATCAGCGCTTTTATCCTAAGCATGATATGGCGGCGCACGTATTGGGGTTTGTGGATCCGGACGAAAAGGGCTTGGGGGGAATCGAATCTGAATTAGATAGCGAGATTCGCGGAGAAAGCGAAAGAGTAATGGTGACGGCGGACGCCCGCCACCACATCTTCGACGCCGGGCAAGCGTTGGCAGAACGGGGCGCCAGCGTCGTGTTGACGCTGGACGAAAAAATTCAGTACGTCGCGGAGCGTGAGCTAGCGGCAGCGATCGCTAAAACGCATGCCCCAGCCGGTACTGTGATCGTGATGAACCCGAACAACGGCGAGATTCTGGCGCTGGCGAATTGGCCGAAGTTCGATCCGAACACCGCGGTGACTGCTCCGGCGGAAGCGCGAATGAACCGCGCAGTTAGCGCGGTTTACGAGCCAGGGTCCACCTTCAAGCTGATTACGCTGGCGGCGGCGCTGGATCAGGAAATTACCCGGCCAGACGAAGTGTTTGATTGCCTGAACGGATCGATCGTGATTGCTGGGCATCGTATTCATGATCACAAGCCGTTCGGATTGCTGAGTGTCGCGGATATTCTGGCGAAATCCAGCGACGTAGGCGCAATCGAAGTGGCAATGCGCCTGGGCCAGACCAGGTTTTACGATTACATTCGCGCGTTCGGGTTCGGCACGCCCACCGGCGTGGATATGCCGGGCGAAAGCCGCGGACTGCTGCACCGACTGGAGCATTGGACGCCAAGCTCTATTGGAGCAGTGGCGATGGGCCAGGAAGTGGCCGTGACCCCGATACAATTGATTGCGGCGGTTTCGGCCATCGCGAATGGCGGGACACTTTACAAGCCGCACATCGTGCAAGAGTTGCGACGCGGCGATGAAGTTTTGCCGGCGGATGGGCTGCTGGCGGCCGCGGAACCAAAGACGGTGATTCGTCCACAAACCGCGGCCACCCTGCGGAGACTGATGGAAGGCGTGGTGCTCAAGGGCGGCACGGGGACGCTGGCGCGACTTGACGGATGGACGTCCGCGGGAAAGACCGGTTCGGCGCAGAAGATTGATCCGAACACCGGAAGATACTCGCCGACCCAGTTGATTGCCTCGTTCACGGGATTTGCGCCCATCAATAGTCCGGCGATTACAGTTTTGGTGTCGCTGGATTCTCCGGTTGGTCCGCATGAAGGCGGCATGGTGGCCGCGCCGGTGTTTAAGAGAGTGGCAGAGCAGGTGCTTGCGTATCTGGATGTGCCGCGGGATGTGCCGGTGAATGCCAAGCTGGTGCAGGCCGCTTACAAAGAGAACGAGGCGGACGGCGGTTCGTTGGAGGATTTCAGCTCCGCCGATTTTTCAGCGCAGCCGGAAGAAGTTACTGCGGCGCCGACGACCGGGACTACCGCTATGGCGGCGAGTCGTGGCGGCGTCAGCGCGAAAAACAGTAAGGAACCAGCGCCGGCTCCGATCGCGACGCTGTCTGTCGATGACAGTGGAGATATCGCGGTGCCCGATTTTACTGGGCGGACGATGCGGGATGTCACCGATCAGTGTTTGCGGCTGGGACTTAATCCGGTGCTGGTGGGGAGCAGTTTGGCTACCGGGCAATCCCCGGCCGCGGGCGCAAAAGTGAAGCACGGAGCGAAGATTACTGTCGAGTTTGGGGAGATCGAAGCGAAGCCGGCGCATGGAGCGAAGGCGAAAAATTAGGATGACGACATTCGAATGACCACCGGGCTTAGCGAAACGAGAGAGCAGGGCAAAATTACTACGGCGGATAGTTCAGGGGCGCGAACTGAGTTTGTAGCTGGGCCGCGTGTTGGACGAAGCGTTCGCCTGGGTGAATTGCTGCAGGGTGTCGCTTCGGTGGGGATCGCCAATCCTTCTGAATTTGCGAACCTAGAGATTTTGCAGGTGGCTTGTGATTCGCGGAAAGTGCGTCCGCGCACCTTGTTTTTTGCTTTGCAGGGCGCGAAGGTGGACGGAAATGCGTTTTTGAAAGATGCGCTTGCCAATGGAGCCGTGGCGATTGCCAGTGTGGAAGCCGCGCCCGCATGGTTACCGCCTTCTGTGGCTTGGATCCAGGTTTCCGAGCCGCGCCGAGCGTTGGCGATTGCGGCTGCTAATTTTTATGGGCATCCGGCTGCGGCGCTGCGCATGGCGGCGGTTACCGGAACTAACGGAAAAACTACCACCTCCTCTTTGATCGATGCGATGGTGCGCGCGTCTGGTGCGAAGACCGGGTTGTTCGGAACTATTGCATATCGCACGCCCCGCGGGGAATATCCCGCGCCGAATACCACGCCGGAATCGGTGGATTTGCAGGGATTTTTGGCGGAGATTCGCGACGAGGGCGGCAGGTTCGCAGTGCTGGAGGCCAGTTCGCACGCCTTGACGATGGAGCGATTGTGGGGCTGCCATTTCACCGCGGGAGTGTTCACGAATTTAACGCGCGAGCACATGGACTATCACAAAAACTTTGACGATTATTTCGCGGCCAAGCGGAGATTGTTTGAAGGAACCGGGGCGGGAGCGCCGGATGTCGCCATTGTGAACACGGATGATTCTTACGGCAAGCAACTGCGCGGGCTGGCTAAGCAGACGGTTACGTACGGACTGGAAAATGGAGCGGAAATTACCACCAAGAAATTTTCGCTGTCCTTCTCTGGACTGACGTTTACCGCCTTGGCGCCGGCGGGAAAAGTGGAGGTTGTTTCCTCACTGGTTGGGCGAATCAACGTTTACAACATTCTGGCGGCGATTGGCGCAGCCCAGGCTCTGGGAATTGAAAATGCCGCGATTGAAAAAGGCTTGCGCGATCTAGAGAGCGTTTCCGGGCGGTTCCAACAGATTGATGCCGGGCAACCGTTTCTGGTGATTGTGGATTATGCGCACACGGACGACGCGCTGGAAAATTTGATTCGAACCGCGCGGGAACTGAATTCCAAAGGCCGGGTGATCACCCTTTTTGGCTGCGGCGGTAATAAAGATCGCACCAAACGTCCGGTGATGGGCGAAATTACCGGCCGTTCAAGCGATTTGACAATTTTGACCAGCGATAATCCGCGCTCCGAAGATCCGCTGAAAATCATCAGCGACATTATTGTGGGTTTGCAGAAAACTTCCGGAAAATATTTCATCGAGCCGGATCGTGAAAAAGCGATTGGCTTGGCGCTGGATGAGGCTCGTGCCGGCGATATCGTCTTGCTGGCCGGCAAGGGTCACGAGGATTATCAGATTTTGGCTAACGGCACTACTCATTTTGATGATCGGGAGATAGCGCGGGCGGCGTTACGGGCGCGGGGTTATGAAGGCAGTGACGCGCAGGCGTCCCGGGAGCGAACGAAGAGCGAAAAAGAGTTTGGCACCTAGCGCGCTTTGTTAGATCACCGTGCGCTCGCTTCGGCGGCGCTGCGGTTCACTGCGGAGGGGCGCTCGGGGCTGATTAGCTACGCAGCGAAAAGGAGGAACTCCTCTTACGGTGAAAACCAAACGCGCGGGAAACTTCGCTAACTCGTTGAGGAATTTATGCGGTGGACGATTGCACAGATTGCTGGCGCGCTGGATGCGCGGACGGGAGCGGGGCTCGACGCTGTGGCCCGGGTGGCCGGCGTGTCGATTGATTCTCGCACGGTACGTCCCGGAGAACTGTTCATCGCCATCCACGGACCGCGTCACGACGGACACGACCATCTGGCTGCCGCGTTTGGGCGCGGAGCGTTCGCCGCTGTGGTGGCGCGTGAGCGTGCCGGGGGATTCGACGCGAACGTTCTCGCGCGATGCCTCGTCGTGGAAGACACCTTCGCCGCGCTTAAAAAATTGGGACGCGCGGTACGCGACGCCTGGGGCGGCAAGATTGCCGGCGTCACGGGCTCGGTTGGCAAAACCACTACCAAAGAGATCCTGGCGGCATTGCTGGGCGCGAAGCTGCGGGTCTTGAAGTCCGAGGGAAATTTTAACAACGAGTATGGATTGCCGCTGACGTTGTTTCGGCTGGAAGAAACGGATCAGGCCGCGGTGTTAGAGATGGGCATGTCCCGGCGTGGGGAGCTCGCGCGTTTGGCGGAGATTGCGCGGCCGGATGTGGGGGTAGTGACGCGTGTGTCGGCTGCCCATCTGGAATTTTTTTCCTCGCTCGACGAAATTGCGCTGGCCAAGCGGGAACTGATTGAGGGATTGAATGGCCGGGAGTCGACAGCGGTATTGAACGCGGACGATCCGCGAGTGGCGGCGTTCGGCGCGTTTGCGCCGGGGCGCGTGCTGACCTACGGAATTGAGCAGCCCGCGTTTTTTTCGGCAGAAAATATCGAGGATCGCGGAGCGCTAGGTTCGGCGTTCGATTATGTGAGCCCCGAAGGACGCGTGCGGTTGGACCTGGCGTTGCCGGGGCGTCATGTGATTTCGAACGCGCTTGGTGCGCTGGCCGCAGCTAGCGTTTGGGGAATCGGCGCGGCTGAGGCTCAAGGAGTTTTTCGGAAGCTGGCAGCTCCGGCGATGCGCGGGGAGTTGTTGCGCTTTTCAAATGGGGCGGCATTGATTAATGATTCCTACAACTCCAGCCCTGCGGCGCTGCAGGCCATGACTGCCGTGCTCGCTGCCACTCCAAATTTCAAGCGGCGCATTTTGGCGGCCGGAGAAATGCGAGAGTTGGGAGCGACTTCTGCGGAATTGCATCGTCAGGCTGGAGCGGCGGGTGCGAAGTCTGGAAAGATTGATTGGGTGATTGGCGTCGCTGGACACGGCGCGGAGATTGTAGAAGGGGCGGTTAGCGGCGGAATTTCGCGCGAGCGCACCAAGTATTTTGCGACGAGTGAAGAGGCGGCGAAATTTCTGGAAGGGTTTATCGAAAGCGGCGACGTGCTGCTTGTGAAGGGTTCGCGCGGCGTGAAGATGGAAAGAATTGTTGAGGCGTTGATCGCGCGCTTCTCGCAGCCGGGAGCCGCGGCCGAATCTGAGGTTCGCCACTGACATGCTGTATTACCTGCTCAACCATGTGATGCAGCGCTATTTCAGTCCGCTGAATGTATTTCGCTACATCACGGTGCGGACGGTGTACGCCAGTTTGACGGCCATGTTTCTGGCGCTGGTGTTTGGTCCGTGGCTGATCCGCCGGCTGCGCGAAATGCAGATTGGGCAATTCATTCGCGAAGAAGGGCCGCAAGGGCATCAGAAGAAGGCCGGCACGCCCACAATGGGCGGAGTATTGATCGTGTTGTCGACGGCGGTGCCTACGCTGCTGTGGGCCGATCTGACCAATCCATTTATTTTGCTGGCGCTTTTTGCGTTGATCGGATTCGCGGCCATCGGGTTCATAGATGATTACGCCAAGGTCGCGAAGAAACAGAACCTGGGTCTGACCGCGCGTTACAAATTGCTGCTGCAGGTGGTGGTGAGCCTGGTGGTGGGCGTGGTGTTGCTGGTGCTGGCGACGCGCAGCGCGCATTCCACACAACTGGTTTTTCCGTTTTTCAAGAAATTTCAGCCGGACCTGGTGGTGCATTCGTTTCTCGATCCTGCGAATTTTGGCGGACATCTGTGGCCACTGGCGTTTGTACCGTTTCTCGTATTTATTGCGCTGGTCATTGTGGGGTCCTCGAACGCAGTGAATCTCACCGACGGGCTGGATGGCTTGGCGATTGGCTGCACGGTCATTGCTGCGGGCGCGCTTACGGTGCTGACGTACGTCAGCAGCAACTTTCGCTGGGCGCAATATTTGGACATTCAATATATTCCGCGAGTCGGCGAGTTGACGGTGTTTTGCGGCGCGCTGGTAGGTGCTTCGCTCGGATTTCTCTGGTACAACGCGCATCCGGCCGAGATATTTATGGGCGATGTGGGTTCGCTGTCGCTGGGCGGAACGCTGGGCGTGATCGCGGTGGTCATCAAACAGGAGATTTTGTTGTTCTTTGTCGGTGGAATCTTTGTGATTGAAGCACTCTCGGTGATTTTGCAGGTGGGTTCATACAAATTGCGCGGTAAGCGGATTTTTCGCATGGCTCCGATCCATCATCACTTTGAATTGCTGGGCTGGAGCGAATCGAAAGTAATTGTGCGCTTCTGGATTGTGGCGCTGGTATTTGCGCTATTCGCGCTGACTACTTTGAAATTGCGCTAAGCAATCGCTGCAGCAAGAATTTATGAGTGGAGTGGATATGGCGAAGGGCTTCGAACTAAAAGGGCAGCGCGTGCTGGTAGTGGGGCTAGCGCGCACCGGTGTCGCCACCGCTCTTTTTTGCGCCGCGCGCGGAGCGCGAGTCACGGCCACGGACTCCCAACCGGCGAACCAGCTGGCGGAGGTGCTGGCGAAGCTACAGTCGGCCGGAGTAACTTGCGAAGTTGGCGCCCACTCGGAACAACTTTTTATCGCGCAAGACTTGATCGTGGCGAGTCCTGGCGTCCCCGCGGATGCTCCGGCTATGCTCGCGGCCCGTGCCAAAGGCGTAACCATCTGGAGCGAGATCGAACTGGCTTCGCGATTTCTGCTTGGCAGGATAATTGGAATCACCGGCTCAAATGGCAAGACCACTACGGCATCTCTGGTGGCGCATGTCCTGCGCAGCGCGGGACTCCCGACGATTTTGGCCGGAAATATCGGTACACCATTAATCGCTTGCGTGGAAGAGTCCCGCGACAACTCCGTGACCGTGGCGGAACTGAGCAGTTTTCAGCTGGAATTGACAGCCAAGTTCCGGCCGGATATCGCGGTGTTCCTGAATCTGACCCCGGATCATCTGGACCGGCACCGCACGATGGAAGCCTACGGCGCTGCGAAGGCCAAGATCTTTGCGAATCAGACTCGGGAAGACTCGGCGATCTTAAATGCCGACGATACGGCAGTAGTGTCGTACTCGCCGGTCGGTCCCTCGGTGTATTCCTTCAGCCGGAAACAACCGGTGCGACAAGGCGCGTTCGTAATCGATGGTGACATTATTTTTTGCGAAGCGGACCGACAGGAAAAAATTCTTCGTGTGGAGGACATACCTCTAGTGGGCGCGCACAATTTGGAAAATGTATTGGCCGCGGTGGTCGCCGCGAAACTGGCCGGCGCCGATTCCGCGACGATTGGCAACGCGGTCAGCACGTTTACTGGCGTGGACCACCGGCTGGAGTTCGTAGCGGAAATCGGCGGAGTGCTGTACTACAACGACTCCAAAGCCACCAACGTAGATGCTACGCAGAAAGCGCTTGAATCTTTCGACGGCCGTGTGATTGTGATTCTCGGCGGCAAAGATAAAGACAGCGATTATCGAACGCTGCGCAAAGATCTGCGCCAGCGGGCAGTTCGCGCCTTGCTGATTGGCAGTGCCGCGGACAAAATTGCCAGTCACATTGCGGGAAGCGTAGCACTGGAACTGGTGGGGACGCTGGAGCGCGCGGTGGAACGCGCGGAACAGATCGCGCATGCCGGGGACACGGTTTTACTGGCGCCGGCTTGTGCCAGCTTCGATCAGTTTGAAAACTACGAGCATCGCGGTCGGGTTTTCAAGGATTTAGTTCACAAACTAGCAGAACGCGCGGCGGTGGGCACCGATGTTGCGCCGCTGCCCGCGAGAAAGTGAGAAAAAATGCCGAGACGATTGGAAACCGATAAATGGCTCTTCGGCGTAACCTTAGCCCTCTGCCTGCTTGGCGCGGTAATGATTTTCAGCGCGTCGGCGGTAACCGCGGACAGCCAGTACGGCCACTCCTATATTTTTTTGGCACGCCAGGCGGTGTGGCTGGTGGCCGGATTATTGGGCATGTTTACACTGATGCGGATGGACTATCGCAAACTGCGCGAGCCCGCGGTGATTTACACCACGGTATGCGTGGTGCTGCTGTTATTGGTCGGTGTATTTCTGCTGGACAAATCGCATGCCACGCACCGCTGGATCAAGATGGGTCCAGTAAACCTGCAACCTTCCGAACTCGCCAAGCTCGCGGTGATTTTGTATTTGGCCTGGTTCTTGGATTTACAACGCCGCAACGCCGCCAGCATGGAATTTAACAAGCAGGATTTTCTGCAGACCATTCTTCCGGCTGCCGGCCCCGTTCTGTTGATCGTTGCATTGATCATCGCGCAGCCGGACTTGGGAACCTCGGTGGATATCTTGCTGGTGGCGACGACGATTCTGTTTGTCGCCGGGCTGTCCTGGAAGTGGCTTGCTGTCGGAGTCTGCGGCGCCGCTATGCCGGTGCTGTATTTTCTCGTTACCGGTGTCGGGCTACCGCAATGCACGGGTGATGGCTTTTCTGCATCCCGACGCTGATCCGCAAGGCGCGGGATTTCAATTGATGCAATCGCTGATCGCGGTGGGTTCGGGAGGATTTCTCCGGCGTCGGCCTGATGGAGAGCAAACAAAAACTATTTTATCTCCCGGAAGCGCACACCGATTTTATCTACGCGGTGATTTCTGAAGAACTCGGATTTGTTGGCGCGCTGCTGGTGCTGGCCCTGTTTGCGATTTTTGCCTGGCGCGGTTTGCGCGCGGCCTTTAATGCACCCGATAATTTTGGCAGGCTACTGGCCACCGGAATAACCACTCTGGTGTTGAGCCAGGCGCTGATTAATTTTGCGGTGGTGCTGGGCATGGTGCCCACCAAAGGCATTCCGCTGCCGTTTGTCAGTTACGGCGGATCGAGTTTGCTGGTGATGCTGCTGGCCACCGGAGTTTTGCTTAACGTGAGCCAGCAGGCGACCGAAGGATGATGCGGCGCCGGTGAAACTGCTGATCGCGGGCGGAGGAACGGGCGGGCACGTGTTCCCGGCGATTGCCGTGGCGCAGGAATGGCTGTCGCGCGGCAGCGACCGCGAAGTCGTTCTCGTCGGAACACAGCGCGGCATTGAAATGCGCCTGGTGCCCGCGGCGGGGCTGCCGCTGGAGACTTTGCGCGTTGCCGGATTGAAAGGTAAAGGCGGAATGACGTTGCTGAGCAATCTGGCGATGCTGGGGTCCGGTTTCTCGGACGCGCGCGGCGTGCTGCGTCAACACCATCCCATTGCCGCGTTTGGCGTCGGCGGTTATGCCGCCGGCCCAATGATGCTGGCGACGTGGTTCAGCGGAATACCAAACATTATTTTCGAGCCGAACGCGGAATCTGGCCTGACGAATCGGCTGCTGTCGAAAATCTCCAAACGAATCGCCACCGGCTATGAAGTGTCCGCGCGGGCCTGGGGACCGAAAGCGGTAGTTACCGGCTGCCCGGTCCGCCCAGAATTTTTTGCAATTGAACCTCGCCCGGTCGGCAAACCGTTCCGCTTGTTGATTACCGGCGGAAGCCAGGGTGCCCTACCGATCAATCGCGCGTTTGTGGATGCGATGGATTTACTCGCGGCGCGTAAAAACGAATTGAGCATCGTGCATCAGACCGGCGAACGCGATTATAATGCGGTACGTACGGCTTACGCACGGCGGGAAATTCTGGCGGAGGTTAGTCCTTTTCTAAATAATATTGCGGAGCGCTTCGCCTGGGCGGACGGAATCGTGTGCCGCGCCGGAGCTATTACCGCGGCGGAAGTTGCTGCCGCGGGACGCACCGCCATCTTTATCCCGTTTGGTGCCGCCACAGACAGCCACCAGTTGCGTAATGCTCAGGAAATGGTGAAAGCCGGCGCCGGCCGGCTGATCGCCGAGCCCGAATTGACCAGCGAACGTCTGGCCAAAGAAATTTTTGCGTTGATTGACCGCCCCGATGAAACGCAGCTCATCGCCGCGAACAGCCAAATCACTGGCTCGTCCCACAGCCACCCGCGACATCGTCGACCTGATCGAATCGGCCGCAAAATTGCACGGAAACGAAGCGAGGGCCAGCGCATGATGGTCTCGTTTCGCAATTTTCAACGCATACATCTGGTGGGCATCGGCGGCATCGGCATGAGCGGCATCGCCGAAGTGCTGCTGACGCTGGGCTATTCGGTTTCCGGGTCGGACACCAAGCCTTCCACCATCACCGAGCGGCTGCAAAATCTTGGCGCAACAATCTATAGCGGACATAAGCCCGCCAATGTGAATGGCGCGCACGTGGTAGTCACTTCCTCCGCGGTAAAAGCCGACAATCCGGAAGTAGTCGAAGCTCACAAACACAAAATCCCGGTGATTCCGCGCGCGGAAATGCTGGCCGAACTGATGCGCCTAAAATACGGCATTGCCGTAGCCGGCGCGCACGGCAAAACCACCACGACTTCGATGGTGGCCTCAATCTTGGCCGAAGCGCATCTCGATCCCACGTTCGTGATCGGCGGCAAGGTGAATCAAGCCGGAACCACCGCGCGCCTCGGCAAAGGCGAATATTTCGTGGTCGAAGCCGATGAAAGCGACCGCAGCTTCTTATTACTGGCGCCGGTCGTTTCCGTAGTCACCACCATCGACCGCGAACATCTCGATCAATATTCCTCGCTGGAAGAAATTCAGGAGGTTTTCGTCCAATTTGTGAATCGTGTGCCGTTCTACGGTGCCGCCATCCTCTGTCTCGACGAACCCAACGTGCAGGCCATCATTCCGCAAGTGAAGCGCCCGATCATCACCTACGGTGTCTCGAATCAAGCCGACCTGGTTATCAGCGACATCAACCTCGAGGGTTTAAATAGTGAATTTCGCCTCACCTTCAAAGGCGACGACCTGGGCATGTTCCGCCTGCTGCATCCTCCGGGCATTCACAACGTGCGCAACGCCGCTGCCGCCGCTGCCGTAGCGCTCTATTTAAATGTTCCCTTCGGATCTAATTCGCGAAGCCCTCGGCAAATTCGCCGGCGTCAGCCGCCGCTTCGACATCAAAGGCATCGTCAACGACGTCGCGGTGATCGATGACTACGGCCATCACCCAGTAGAAATCCGCGCCACCCTGGAAGCCGCCAAAGTCTGCAAGTTTAATCGCCTCCTGGTGCTTTTCCAGCCGCACCGCTATTCGCGCAGTCAGCAGCTTTGGAATGATTTCACGTTGGCCTTCAATCTGGCGGACCTGCTGATCGTTACGGATATTTACGCAGCCAGCGAAGCCCCGATCCCCGGCATCACCGGAGAAGCTTTGGCCGCCGCCATTGGCGAAACCGGGCACAAAAATGTGCATTATGTCCGTTCCATGCAGGACGCCATCGAAATGCTCCTGAAAGAATCGCGCGCCGGCGACGCCATTCTCACCATCGGCGCCGGTAACGTAACCCGCGCCAGCAACGAGCTCGTGGTCTTACTCGGAACGGAAAGCCCGACTAGCCATGCGCATTGAAGACCCGAAAATTCTGGCGTCGCTCGCCGAGCTGGGCGTGGAAGTCAAAGCCGGTACTGCGCTGTCCGCGGAAACCTACCTGGGCATTGGTGGCACTACCGATTTGCTCAGCATTGCGCGCCACGATTCCATTCCCGACCTGCTGAAGCTGCTGGACGCCAATCACCTGCCGCACAAATTCCTAGGTGGCGGCTCCAATTTGCTCGTTCAAGACGGCGAGCTTCCCTGGGTTGTGCTGCAGCTGGCCCGCTCCGAGCCGGAAGTGACCCTCAATGGCAATTTTGCCCAGGTCGACGCCGCTGCGGACCTCGGCCGCACGGTCACGTTTTGCGCCAAAAACGATTTGGGCGGCATGGAAGGCTTGATCGGCGTTCCGGGCACGGTCGGCGGAGCCTTGCGCATGAACGCCGGAGCCTACGGCATGCAGATCGGCACGTACGTCCGGGAAGTGAAGCTCTATCGCGCCGCCGAAAGAAAACTGGAAATCCTCAGCGGCGATAAAATTTCGTTTGAATACCGGCACACTTCTTTTGCGCCTGATGATATGATGCTCGCAGTGAAACTGGAACTTCCCTCCAAGCCGTTCAAAGAAATTCTCCAAGGGATACGTATCTGCAACGAGAAACGCCGAGCCAGCCAGCCGCTAGGTCAAAAAAGCGCTGGATGCATCTTTAAAAATCCGCCGGGCGCGTCCGCGGGCCGCATGATTGATGAGCTGGGACTCAAGGGCTTGAGCGTTGGCGACGCCCGGGTCAGCGACCGGCACGCGAATTTTTTTGTGAACGCGGGAACCGCTTGTGCGGCCGACATGCTTGCGCTGATTGCCGAGGTTCGCGATCGGGTGGCCAAAGCTTTTGGCGTCACGCTGGAGCATGAGGTGGTGTTATGGCTCGCGTAAAAGCCATGCCCCGCGGAGGCGGCGCCGCGGCGGCCGAAGCGGAGCACTATCGCCCGGAATTAGTCACCGACGAAGAGCCGCGCTATCTGCGCCGGCAAAAGCCCCTGGAAATTCGGCGCAAGAAATTTGGCGGCCGCAATTGGCCGTTGTACCGCCGCGTGGTCAGTTACGGCGTGCTTGGCGTAATTGGAATTGGCGCAGCTTGGGCCGCAACGCACTACCTGCTGTATTCGCCGAAAATGCTGTTGCTCAACGAAGATCAGATTGAGTTGACCAACAATCACATCGTGACCCGCGAATCGGTGCTGCAACAATTCCTGCGGGATCGCAACAAGAGCGTGTTGAGTATTCCGCTGGATAAACGGCGTAGCGAACTCGAGCAGATGCCGTGGGTACAGTCCGCCACAGTGCAGCGGATTCTGCCAAATCGCCTGCACGTGGAGTTGACCGAGCGGACGCCTATCGCCTTTTTGAAAAATGGCAATGAGTTGGCCTTGGTGGATGCCCAGGGCGTCATTCTCGATCGTCCCGAAGGCGAAGATTTACATTTTCCCATCGTCACCGGCATCAGCGAAGACGTGCCGCGGGAACAACGCGAAAAACGCATGCAGATTTATCAGGAATTTATTAAGGATGTGGACTTGGTGCGGCCCGGCTCCTCGGATCGGGTGAGCGAGATTGAGTTGGCCAATCCCAAAGACTTGCGCGCGGTGATGACCGGACTCGGCCGCAGCGGCACTGCGGTTCCGGGAATTCCCGATCCGGCTGACGCGCAAGCGGTGACCGTACATTTCGGCAGCGGCGAATTTGCCGGTAAATACCGCATGCTGGTGGAAAATTTTGCGCAGTGGCAGGCCAATGCCGGGCGAGTGCGTTCGATTGATTTGCAGTATGCGCGGCAGGTAGTGATTAATCCGGACGCCAGCAACAGCGCTTCGGCGTCACGCGCGAAATAAAGTTTTGCAGATATTACGGTACAGATTTGCAGCAACGAGTGGAACGGTTGGGGGCGGCATTTTGGCGAAGCGAGATAAATATCTGGTGGGGCTGGATATTGGCAGCACCAAGACCTCTGTGTTGATCGCGGAAGTCGATCAGGAACAGGTAAAATTTCTGGCGCTGGGCGCGGCGGAATCCAAAGGCCTGCGCAAAGGCCTGATCGTCAATCTGGATGCAACGGTGAGTTCGATTCGGCGCGCGGTAGAGGAAGCCGAAAGCGTAGCCAATGTTCCGGTGGAGTCGGCGCTGATCGGCGTGGCCGGCGGCCATGTGCGCGGCGTCAATAGCCGCGGCGGCGTAACCCTGGGCAATCGCGCGCGAGACATCGAACGCGAAGACGTGCGCCGGGCCATCGATATTTCCCGCAATATTACCCTGCCGGAAGATCGCGAAGTGCTGCACGTTTTGCCGCACGAATTTATCGTCGACGCGCAGGATGGAATTCGCGACGCGATTGGCATGGTAGGCCAGCGGTTGGAAGCCAACGTGCACTTGGTCACTTCCTCGGTGGCTGCCACACAAAATTTAGTTACTGCCGCGAACAAGGCTGGAATCTTGATCAGCGACACGGTGCTGGAGCCTTTGGCCGCCGCGGAATCCTGCTTGACGCAGGATGAACGCGACTTAGGTTGCTGCTTGCTCGATATCGGCGGCGGCACCACCGAATGGATCGTCTACGGAAGCGGAGTGGTTCGGCACACCGGCGCGGTACCCGTGGGCGGCGATCACTTCACCAACGATTTGGCTGTCGGCCTGCGCACCCCGATTCCGGAAGCCGAGCGTATCAAGCATCGCCACGGCTGTGCGGCCGCATCTTTGTTGCAAGAGGATACGGCGATTGAAATTGCCAGCGTCGGCGATCGTCCGCCGCGCACGATTTTTGCCCGCGCCCTCACCGACATTATCGAGCCGCGCGCTACGGAATTTCTGGCTCTATTGCGCGATGAATTGCAACGTTCTGGAATGCTGGCGCAAATTCCCGCTGGCTTCATTTTTGCCGGCGGCGGCGCGCGTTTGCACGGATTGGCGGAACTGGCTGAGGACACCTTCCATCTACCGGTGCGCATCGCGGAGCCCAAGGGCTTGGTTGATCTGCCGGAGCAGGTAGCTCAGCCGGAATATGCAACGGTTGTTGGTCTGGTGCTGTACGCAGCGAAAGCGCGCCGAACTCAGCCGCAACGCGCGGGAAATATGATGTCCAAATTGAAAGCCATGTTTGTCGGCGCCTCGTGAACCTGCCCGAGCGAAGCCGATAAATCTGGAGGAAGGCCGAGGAAACGTATGTCCGGAAAAGAACCGCGAGAGAAAGACGCAGGAATCCGCATGAGCTTCAGCGAAGAGCTGCAGCCGGCGAAAATCAAAGTGATCGGCGTCGGCGGCGGAGGATGCAACGCCGTCAACCGCATGATCCGCGCCAAGGTCGAAGGCGTCGAATTCATTACCGCCAACACCGACCTGCAGGCGCTGCGGCTTTCGCAGGCGCCCACCAAGTTGCAGCTCGGCGCGAAGCTGACGAAAGGTCTAGGCGCTGGCGCGAACCCGGAAACCGGCCGCAAAGCCGCGCTCGAAGACACCGAGAAAATTATTGAAGCGCTGGAAGGCGCGGACATGATTTTCATTACCGCCGGTCTCGGCGGAGGCACCGGCAGCGGTGCCGCGCCGGTGGTAGCTTCGCTGGCCAGCGAACTTGGCGCGCTGAGCGTGGCGGTGGTCACCAAACCTTTTGCGTTTGAAGGTAAGCGCCGCATGATGCAGGCCGAACAGGCGCTGCAAGACCTCGTGGGCTGCGTCGACACCGTCATCGTGATTCCCAACGAGCGGTTGATGGAAACCGTGGAACCGGGCACGAGTTTCTTTGACGCGTTCCGCATTGCCGACGATATTCTGCGTCAAGCCGTACAAGGAATTTCAGACATCATCACCGTGCCCGGCATCATCAATCGCGACTTTGCCGACGTGAAAACCATTATGAGCGGTCAAGGCTACGCGGTGATGGGCACCGCGATCGCCAGCGGCGCGAATCGCGCTACGGAAGCGGCCATGCGCGCTATTTCCAGTCCGCTGCTCGAGGATAATTCCATTCAGGGCGCGCAAGGTATCCTGATCAACATTTCCGGCAGCAACAGCCTGACGCTGCATGAAGTTCACGAAGCTTCGTCCGTGATCCAGAAGGCCGCGCATGAAAACGCCAACATTATCTTTGGCGCGGTGCAGGACGACAATATGAAGGACTCGCTGAAGATCACCGTGATCGCCGCAGGTTTCAAAGAAGCCAACAAGAAAAACGTCCAGCCCCGCCAAACCTTGATCCCCCGGGCGTGGAAGACTGGGCCGGAAGTTCCGGAGTTGCCTCCCGAACCGGTGCAGCAGGCTTTGCCGAATGTCATCCACCAGGAAAAAGAAACTGTTCCGGAGCCGCGGCACGAAGTCCGGCATGAAGTTCGCCGCGAAGTTCCCGCCGACGATCTGGAGATTCCCACCTTCATGCGCAGGCAGGCGCAAAAAGCCTGAGCCCATCGCAATTCTGCTAAACAAAAAAGGCCGCGAATTCCGCGGCCTTTTTTGTTTTTCCCACACTAAAAGATGGTCATCCCGAGCGCAGCGAGGGATCTGCTTTTTTCACGGTGGCGACGACCTGTCCGCGAGCGGGTTCGGTTATTCTGTGGCGCATATAGCGCACTGTAGCCCAGTGCCGATACTGACGGATCAGTCCTTGCCCTGGTCACAAAAAGCAGATCCCTCGCTGCGCTCGGGATGACAATCTTAGAGTGCGGCGGAAAAATTTGGAATGCGGCAGAAGAGCGTCGGAATGTGGCAGTAGAATTAGAGAGCGGCAAAAAGACGCGGCAAAAAGATTAAGACCGGCAGAAAGCTGGCGCCGCAAATAGGTTTTACTCGGACAGCTCGGCGAGCGCGGTCGCCATCTTGCGCACTTCCTTTTCAAAAGCCGGGAAATCTTCTGTGCCATATGCCAGGACGCTGCCCAGCCCGGAATGAATTTCGTTCGCGCCGGTGATTCGGGCTACTTCCGCAATATTCTCCGGATTGACCCCGGTTCCCGGCACGATTTCAATCTTCCCGTGCGCGGCCACTCGCAAGAGTGCAAGAGTCGCGGCGCCTTTGAAGGCGCTGAACGCTCCGCCGGACGAAAGAATGCGCGTCGCACCAGTTTGCAAAACGTCCACCAGCGACTTGCGCAAATCGGCGGAGACGTCAAACGCGCGGTGAAACGTTACCGGCAGCGGCGCGGCCGCCTGTACCAGTTCGCGAGTGCGGGCCACGTCTACTTCGTGATCCGCCGTCAGAATGCCCAGCACAATTCCGTCCATGCCCAGCTGTTTGGCCGTGACGATAGACTGCGCCATCGCCGCAAATTCCGGCTGGGAATATACGAAGCCTCCGCTGCGCGGACGAATCATGGCGAACAGCGGCAGTTTGACTGCGGCGCGCGCCCCGGTCATCAATGCGTTGCTCGGCGTAACCCCACCCGCGCTCAAGTCGTCGCAAAGCTCCAGCCGTTGCGCCCCGCCGCGTTCCGCGGCAAGCGCTGCGCCCATACTCTCGACACTAACTTCCAGAACGATCGTCTTCGGCAAGTTCAGAAATCCCCTGGGATTGCTCCCTCTACCGTAGTTTCGCCAACTCGGGCGCAACCTTAAGCGTTCCGGCAATGGCCGGTAACCCAAATATGGTCGCGGCAAGTTTCGACCACATTGTCTAGGACCAGGAGATGGGTTGCAAGTAAAGCGAGAAAGAAAACCCAAGGAACGGTCGTTTTTTGGAGTGCGGCGGCTTGACGCCGCTTTTGAGGTTGCCACCGCCGCGGAGCACGAAAAATAACGCCGCCACTCTTCCGGTAGCACAGCCCATCCTGCGTGTGCAGCGGCACGCCACGAGAAATCCGTGGGACAGACTTCAGTTTGTGCTCTTTGCCATTACCAGAGTTGCCGCCGGCTGGTAGCGGCAAGAAAAAGAAAGCGGCGTCAAGCCGCCGCACTCCATAAATTCTAAATCAATCCCATAGAAGCGAACGCGGTTATGGACGCGCAACCGAGTGCCACACCGAGAACCACTCCGGCGAGAACGTCGCTGAGAAAATGCATCCCCAGAACGACGCGGGAGACCGCGATGCTGATGGCCAGAAAAAATAACGTGCCTTCGAGAGGCGGATAAAAATAGCTGACCACCAAAGCCACGGAAAAAGCCGTCATGGTGTGGCCCGAGGGAAAAGAAAATTTATCAGGCGGCAAAACTTTCGACCAGCAGTGCGGCTCCAGCTGGCAGGGTCGCGGCCGCTGGCTGATCAGTTTGATGGTCTTGAAAACGAGCACGCCCGCCAGCGCCGCCGCTCCGGCTGCGCCGACAGCCGCAAACCGTTGCTCCCCGCCATACAGCAGCAACATGCCGCCCAGGCCGTACCACAGCCAGCCGTCACCCATGCGGGTAGCGGCAATCATCCAGTAACGAATCCAGCGCGGCGCGCGCCAGCGGTTCAGCCGCCGCATCACGCGGTGATCGCGGCGTTCGATAAATCCCCAGACGTTGCGCGGTACGTTCCGTGAGACGGCCATCGCTACACCTCACTGCTGCCCGTCCTTAGACTGTCGCGTGTTACTTTGCCGGCTGTTACGCTGCCACCTATTTTGATGCCGGCGATTCGGATGCGAGTTATCTAGCGGGGTGTTACCGTCGATCGCCCCCGGTGCTTCGTTGCAAAAACTAGTTTGCCAAAGTCGCTTCCCAGCGGGAGTCCATATCCCAGAGCATGCGTGGACGGGCCTCACGGTTTTCCAGGGCGGCTGTCCATTTCTTGCAGAAACGAATCTCGTTCACCCAATGCCCCGCAGTGATCGCGGGAATCAAAACGGTGAATGGCAAGATCGCCAGCATCGCCGGGCGCTCCTCAAATACCCGCTTGGCGATGCGGAAGACGTCGGCGGTTAATCCTAGAAAAGTTCCGTGCTGGCCGTGGACCACCCCGTGCCCGGCGCGCAGTCCCGCAAAAAATTCGTCGACATTGTGCGCGTCTCGCACTTCCGTAAACGTCCGTCCCACGCCGGACATGGTGTGGGAATCGCTTCCAGCCACCGGAATTTTTCCCAGTCTTTCGGCCAGCCGTGCGGCGCTGGCGTTAGCCTCGGACCACATCTGGCCGTTGCGCGTCTCAAACGCCGGAATGTAAGAGGCGAACCAGTTGAAGTCCTCTGCTTCGCGGCGGCCTGTCAGTCCCGAGAGCAAGTGGTTCACGCTGAAAAATAATTTGCGTTCGGTCAGATACATAAGCAGGGAAACAAAATCCGTCCGCCGTCGCTGAATCTCCGCATGGTCGCGTTCCGCGATGTTGTAAATGCCCATGTGAATTTCCGTTCCGCTGGGCATCCGGACGGTCGCCTCTTCGCTGAGAAAGAAATCGGGATATTCGCGCAGCTCCTCCACCGCATCGATGGAGTCGTGATCGGTAATGGTCACGGCGGACATCCCCAAGCGCTTTAGCCGCCGGTAGACTTGCAGTGGCTGGTTATACGATTCCAGGCATACACGGCTGAGGCCTGGGGTATTACACATTCCCGAGGCAACGGAGTGGATGTGCAGGTCGCATCGCATGCGTAGACAGTAGTTTATAGATATGAACACTATATGAAGAGGTAACGAAAACTATGTGAATGTGCCCATGGAACTCCTAGAGCACAATAGGCTTAGATAATTATCCACATGGCATGGAGCATGCTCTTCCGCAAACCCCCAATCTCCGTGGCACACTGCCGCTATGGATCAGCTTACGGCTGAAATTCCGCGCAAGTCAGCCCCAAAATCGCCGAGTCTCGCTACCAAAAAAATCCACATTCTCTTCCACGATGCTGGCGGCGGGCACCGCAACGCGGCGGTGGCTTTGCAATCCATCGCCGCCCAACAGAATCGCAACTGGCAGGTGGAACTGATTCAGTTTCAGGATCTGACCGACCATCTCGACGTCTTCCGCAAGCTCACCGGCATTCGCATCCAGGAGCAATACAATATTATTCTGCAAAATGGCTGGACCCTGGGCGCCACGCAACTCCTTCGCATTCTGCAGACTACGATCCGTTTGTTCCACCGGCCTTTGGTCAATCTCCTCGCCAAGGTCTGGCGCGCACGCCCTGCGGACATGCTCATCTCGGTCATCCCGCACTTCAACCGCGAAATTGCGGAAAGCTGGCACGCCACGAATCCCGGAAATCCGTTCGTCACTTTAATTACGGATTTGGCGGACTTTCCACCGCATTTCTGGATCGAGCCAGCGAAGAATCAAGATGCGGAACAATTCGTAATCGCGGGGACAGAAAAAGCCGCAGAGCAAGCTCGCGCTTTGGGATACGACGCGGCGCACATTTTCCAGACTTCCGGAATGATCCTGCGCCCCGATTTTTATCTGCCGGACAATTCGGATCCCTTGGGACTTCATCCCGCACAACTGCGCCGAGACATGGGTTTGCTGCCCGACCTGCCGACAACGATCATGCTGTTTGGCGGACACGGTTCCAAAGCGATGTACGAAATCACTGAGCGCCTGGACGCCGCGAACCTACCGCTGCAATTGATCCTGATGTGCGGCAAAAATGAGGAATTGGCCAACAAACTCCGCAGACAAAAATGGAAGATGCCAGTACATATCGCGGGATTTACCAAGGAAATTCCGAAATATATGCGGGCGGCGGATTTCTTGATCGGCAAACCTGGTCCGGGCAGTATCGCGGAGTCCATGGTGAAAGGCTTGCCGGTGCTCGTGGAATGCAACGCCTGGACGCTGCCGCAAGAGCGCTACAACACCGAGTGGGTGAAGGAAAAACGAGTGGGGATCGTGTTGGACAGTTTTAAGCAGGTAGTTGAGGGGGTTCGCCAGATGCTGGAGCCGGCAACGCTGGCCGAATTCCGCAAGAACGTAGCGGCGCAGAACAATCAGGCCATCTTCGAGATACCGGAAATTCTTGCGAAACTTCTGGGAGACTGGCGCCCTTCTGAGGAGGGGAATGGTGAATCGTTATCATTCGATGGGGCTTAAAGTCCTTTGTTTTGATAACGATTGGCAAGTCCTGCGTTCCTATAGAGTTATAGTCACGAATTGATGCGCAGGTAGTAAACAGCGGCTACGCAGTTTTTGTGTCACTGCTCACGCGTGGGGCTCGATTACGGCGTGAGGAGAGACGCTGCTCTCTACCTGAGCGTATTACGAGACCTATCTCCATGCTATTAATCTAAATCATGGCCGGGCGAGGCTCGCGGCTAGAGCTGGGCGTGCTCTGCGTGAGCTGGATGTGGCAAGTGGGGGCCGCTACCGGCGTTACTTGTGGGCGCGTGTTGATGAGGCTTGACGCAAGTGGTGGCCCACCAGCGGGTTGCGTACTTTTTGATCTCGCACATCTTGGCGCATCCCCCATGCGCGTGGGCTTCCGCGCAAGAGCAGTAGCATACTGCGGAAGGAGCGCGATGTAACGCGCTGGAGGTGTCTGCCAAAACTGGCCATGACCAGGCCACCAGCCCGACCACGCAATCGAGAACCAGAAAGGCCAGAGCGCGCCGGAGGCGTGCTTCCCATGGCCGAGGGGCCGTCGACGGATCGGAAAGGGGGCGATTCATGGGACGAGTCTCGCTCCAGGGCCGAAAAAAACCGATAGAACTCGGTGAGGCAGAAAGGGTATTACCAGAGTTCTAGGACCAGAGCGGGCGAGAAGCCGGACGGATTCCCGAGTCGGGGCTGGGCGGAAGCCATTTCGGAACGGGCATTCGCAAATTGGGTGCAGAAGCACCGCACCGCGAAGCCAAACTTCAGATATGAATACACTTACGCCAAAGGTAGCAGCGCGGGTCATTTGGCGTGTCCCGTGCATAAGTCCGGAGTGTAGGCGCGTTTCAAATGACGGTAAGTGAAGGGCGACAAGCGAGGGGGAAGGGGCTTGCTTGTCATTCTTTACTTGCTGTTCCCACCTGCCTCTGAGAGGGAAGCTAGGATGGATGACCCCACGCGCTGGTGTGAAAACGACACTGGCAACGGAACGCGCCTTCCAGGGCCCCCGATCCCAAGCGGGGGCCTATTTTTTTGGCCGAACTCCAAACTAACCAGCCGCAATGTTAACGATTTCCATTTTCTAAAGCGACGGCGTCGGCAGGCACTGCCGCGCAACGGCGAATTTTATGGAGATCAGCGAGACACGGTAAGAGCCGCAGGCTCGGTCGGGATGGGATCGTCCGTTCCGCGGGCCGCTACTTTTCGGGTCACCGTGATTTTCGCTTGGCGCAGCACGTGCATCACCTGAGTTTCCTTCAGGCGCGAGGCGTCGTATTCCAACGACAAGTGGTTCTTGGTTTCATCGACGCGGAAGCGCCGCAAGCCGTAAGTGTTGGCGAACTCGCCCAAGCTGGCCAGCTGTTCCATGGTCAAGGGAGTTTGCAGTTCGTAAGTAATTTCGAGGAGCGTCATGCCGGACAGTATACCAGTGGCGGCAAATTTCCGAAGGGTGTTGCGCGATATCTCTAGTCGCCAAGGGCACGGGGATTTGACAGCCCCGTAGGCGAATTATAAATTGCGGTCGTGCCGGCAATTGCATTCCTTGGCGCTGAATTCTGGTATGGGCGGCGGCTCGCTGCTCTCATTTTCGCAGCGGTCTGCGCGGTGCCCGCCCATGGCACGCGGGTGCAACCCAGCGAAATCGACAAGGCCGGGGCGCAGATCGTGGAGCTGGCAAAGAAGCAGCATTGCCAACGAGTGCTGGTCGCAGATCTGCTTGGTCCCGATCAGCAAATCAACGAACTGGGCCGGCAACTCTCCGATGAACTCTCCCTGGCGATCGCGAAAGCTGGTCCGGGACTGCAACTACTTCCGCGAGTAGGGAACACTGCCACTCAGCAGGACCTTGACGGGAACCTTGAAGGCAATCCCGATGGGAAGCTCGATGGGCACTCCGAAGGGAGCCTCGATGGGCACCTCGCAGGGCAGAAGGATCTTCTCGAAGGCAAGACGGTCGCCGCGCTCGCGCATTCGGCTAAATCCGATATGGTGATTACCGGTGAGCTGACCCCGACCGCCGACAACAACATTGAGATTGCTTTACGGGTATGGGATGTTCCGCCGGCAACCCACAACGACGCAGAACTCTCGGCGGCAAACCATTTTGCGCCCATCGATTTGCAGGTTCCGATGACTCCGGAACGCGCAGCGGTTATGACTCATTCCTTGGCGGAGACGCCGGTTGGAGCGTTCCGCTTGTCGGCCGGAATGGGCAGAATAGCGCGCAGCCCGTCGCCTGCGGCGTGCCTCGATTGTCCGCCGCCTTGGAACGTCACCAAAGACGCAAAGGTGAAGCTGCTGGTGACTGTGAACACCGAAGGGCGCGTAACCATTGTGGAGCTGACTGAAACGTCAGACGAAAAAATAGTGAAAGACGTGATTGCGGCGGTCCGGAAGTGGCGTTTCCAGGCCGCCCGCGGAACAGACGGGCTACCGACCACCGTGCAAGTGCCGGTGGTGGTGAACACGCGCTGGACCAACCCAAGTTTGCGGCGGTGAAGCCCGAGGGAGTTTTTTCGATGCGCCGCCGCACGGATGAAAATCATCTAATATGCATCCATGGCTGACCCAGCTAATCCCAGTCTCCCGCCGGCGGCGGGTTTGAAAGTTATTGCTGCAGGAGCGCGCGAGAAAGATCCGGTCTGCGGAATGCTGGTGGATCCGCAAAAGCCGGCCAAGACCGCAGAACATTCTGGGGAAAAATATTATTTTTGTTCGCCGCGATGCGCGGAGCGTTTCACGGCCGATCCCGAAAAGTTTCTGGTGGTTCCCGGAACTGCTGGAATGCAGGCTGGGACTGATGAACTGCCCGCTCAAGTAATCGCGGAAGCTCCAGGAACTTCCGTCGCCGCTGCGCCTACGGGTTCCCAGGAAAAAATTCGTTACACCTGCCCGATGCATACGGAAATTATTCAGCTAGGTCCGGGCACGTGCCCAAAATGCGGGATGGCGCTCGAGCCGATGGACGCGGTTGCGGGCGAAGAGCCGTCCGATCCCGAATACGATTCGATGCGCAAGCGTTTCTGGGTGGCAGTGGCGTTAACTACACCGTTGCTGATCCTCACCATGGTCGGCCGGATGTTGGCGCCGATGCTGGGCCTGGACATTCACCTGCACGTTGCGGATGACGCGCTCAACTGGCTGGAATGCGGCCTGGCGACGCCGGTAGTTCTGTGGTGTGGCTGGCCGTTCTTCGAGCGCTTTTGGGGCTCGCTGGTAAATCGCAGCCCGAATATGTTCACGCTGATCGGCCTGGGGACCGGAGCAGCGTATCTTGAAAGTCTGATCGCCGCCGCCTTCCCGCAAATTTTCCCAGCGTCGTTTCGCGATGTGCATGGCGTGGTGCCGGTTTATTTTGAGGCCGCGGCCGTGATTGTCACGCTGGTTCTGCTGGGCCAAGTTCTCGAACTCCGTGCCCGCCAAAAAACCAGCGGGGCGATCCGGGGCTTATTGAATCTCGCGCCGAAGCAAGCGCATTGGATCAAAGACGACGGCAGCGAGCAAGACGTACCCCTGAATCAAATTGTGAGTGGCGAGCGGGTCCGGGTGCGTCCGGGCGAAAGCGTTCCGGTCGACGGGGTGATCCGTGAAGGCGCCAGCGCGCTGGACGAGTCGATGGTCACGGGCGAATCCCTGCCGGTGGAAAAATCCACGGGAGACCACGTTACCGGCGGCACCTTAAACACCAGCGGCAGTTTCGTAATGCAAGCCGAACGCGTTGGCAGCGAAAGCACACTGGCGCAAATCGTAAAATTGGTCAGTGAGGCGCAACGCAGCCGCGCGCCGATGCAGCGTCTGGCGGATAGCGTAGCCGGGTACTTTGTTCCTGCGGTGGTGGTTGCGGCGATTCTTGCTTTCGCGGCGTGGGCCACATTCGGCCCGGCGCCGAGATTGGCGCACGCGCTGGTTGCCGCGGTTGCGGTGCTGATTATCGCGTGCCCCTGCGCGCTGGGGTTGGCCACACCGATGTCCATCATGGTGGCTGTGGGTCGCGGCGCGGCCATGGGCGTACTGGTGCGCAACGCCGAAGCGCTGGAGTTGTTAGCCAAAGTCGATACGCTGGTAATTGATAAGACTGGAACGCTCACCGAGGGCAAACCGGAACTTGCGAGCATCGAATTTCTCGACAATTCCGCCAGCCGTTCGAGCGATGAACTGCTGGCCATGGTCGCGAGCCTCGAAAGCCACAGTGAACATCCGCTTGCACGCGCGGTAGTGCGCGCCGCTCAAGCAAAAAAGATCGCGCTCCGGAATGTCGAAGACTTTCGCTCCACCACGGGCGGCGGCGTCTCCGGCACGGTGAACGGCCAAAAAATTCTGGCGGGCGCCGCGCTGTTTCTTAAGAAGCAGGGAATTGCGGTGCAAGAAAAGTCTTCCGCGGATACGAATTCCGCTGAAGCTACCAGCGGAACGCTGATTTTCGTGGCCATCGATGGCGTCGCGGTAGCCCGTCTGACGCTGCGCGACAAAATAAAAGCCTCGACTCCTGATGCCATCCGCGATTTGCGCGCCGAAGGCTTGCGCATCGTAATGCTCACCGGCGACCGCCAGGAATCCGCGATGGCGGTAGCCAACGAAGTCGGCATCACCGAAGTAGAAGCCGGCGTCCTCCCGGAGCGAAAAGGCGAAGTGATCAACCGCCTGCGCAAGGAAGGAAAAATCGTGGCGATGGCCGGCGACGGCATCAATGACGCCCCGGCTCTGGCTGCCGCGCATGTGGGCATCGCCATGGGCACGGGCACGGACGTGGCGATAGAAAACGCCGGCATCGTTTTGCTCAAAGGCGATCTGCGCGGCATTTTGCGGGCCCGCAGACTAAGCCGCGCCACCATCGCTAACATCCGGCAAAATCTGGCCTTTGCATTTCTCTACAACGCGTTGGGAATTCCTATCGCCGCAGGCGTTTTCTACCCGGCTTTCGGCTGGCTGCTAAGCCCTATGCTGGCTAGCGCGGCCATGAGCTTTAGTTCTGTCTCGGTAATTACCAACGCGCTGCGCCTGCGAAGAGCATCGCTGTAACGCCACTATCGCGACTGCGGAGCTTCGTCGAGAGGACTGGGGGCGGTCCCAGGAAGGAGATTCCTTCGGACAAGGTCGGAATCTTCGATCGCTGCGCTCGGAACGAAAATCCGGCATGGCCCTAAGGTGCTCGCCATCACCAATTACGAACTTCACCCGATAGGTGCCGTCGAACCCATCCACTACTCTTGCTCAAGGCAAGCGATCCCAAAACGGCCGAGCACCTAACTCTCAACGAGGTTAAAAAATGAATCGCACAAAATTTCGTCTGATCACGCTAGGCAGCACACTTTTCCTGAGCACCGCTCTACTGGCAGTTCCGGCACCTCCGCAAGATCCGCAGACGGCTCCGGACAACACCAAAACGAATCAAGGCGACGGAAGCACCGGCGCCACGACAGCTGATCAACAAAAAATGAATCCGGCCGACCGCGAGACCACCAAGAAAATCCGCGCGGCGATCTATCAGGACAAGTCTCTCTCCACATACGCGCACAACATCAAAGTGATCACGCAGAACGGCTCGGTCACCCTGAAAGGCCCCGTGCGTTCCGACGACGAAAAGGCTAACATCGAGGCCAAAGCCGCTGCGGTCGCGGGACAGGACAACGTGCACAGTCAATTGACGGTAGCGCCTCCTAAGTCCTGAGGCGCTAAGCCCGCTGTTCCAATTTGAAACGTGCGCTGAGATAAGCACCTGAGCGCAACGCATCGCGGCATCGGCTGCTTGTAACTTACGTCGGAGGGTATGCCTGCATGTTGATGCTGATTCTTACCGTAGTCCTGGTCGTTGCGCTCGTCGGCGCACTCCCGGTTTGGCCGCACAGCAAAAAATGGTCTTTCTACGGGATCGGTGGAGTAAGTCTGGTAATTCTCATCGTACTTGTGTTATTACTGACCGGCCGATTGTAGCGGCGCCCGGCCCCTTCGGGTGTTGTCACAACGGGATGTTGTCCCCCGCAAGTTCCAAAACGACAGGTCGCATGCCGTCTGCCGAGCAGCGCAGAATTCTTGCCACAATTTCTGCCAAATCGCTCCGCTTCTGGTAAAGTACCAGCGCTGCCGTGGAATCCGTAAAGGAGCACCGTATTGAATATCGCTGAGCGGTCGGTTGGGGAAGCAACAATTATCGACATTACCGGCGATATTGACCTATCTTCTTCGCCTGATTTACGAAAAGTGCTGCTGCGGGAGCTGAAGGAAAAAAAGACCCCGCGCGTGATCGTAAATATGTCCAAGGTTCGGTACATCGATAGTTCCGGTGTAGCTTCGCTGGTTGAGGGGCTTAAGGCCTCTCGCGATACGGGAATGCGCTTTGCGTTGGTCGGACTGAGCAAAGGCGCCCGCGAAGTTTTGCAACTGTCGCGGCTCATTAAAATTTTTGAAATTCACGACAACGAGGAGCAAGCGCTGGCCTGAATAGGTAGTCACCCCCTACCCGGCCAGCACGACACACTCCCTTGGAATTCACCGAGCAGATCGGTCGCGGCACAATTGATTCGCTAGCGTACCTTGGCAGCCTCGCCCGCTTGACCTTGGAAGCGGCCTACTACGCCTTCGTCGGGCCTTTCCGCGGACGGCCTTTGCGCATCCAACGCGCCTTCACGCAAGCCATGGAAGTCGGCGTTCGCGCCCTTCCCGTTCTTTCGCTCATTACTTTTTTCATCGGCTTGATCCTCGCCCTGCAAGCCGCCTACGAACTCCGCAAATTTGGCGCCATCCACTTCGTTGCCGATGGCGTAGCTCTTTCCATGACGCGCGAACTCGGTCCGCTCATCACCGCCATCGTCGTCATCGGTCGTTCCGGTTCCGCCTTCGCCGCCGAAATCGGCACCATGAAGGTCAACGAAGAAATCGACGCTCTTGAGACCATGGCCATCAGCCCGGTCCAGTTTCTGGTCACCCCCAAATTTCTCGCCATGTTCGTCATGTTGCCCTGCCTGACCATCTGGGCCAACTTTATGGGCGTTCTGGGCGGTTCGCTTTTTGGCGTCTATGGCGCGGACTTCAGCTGGATTGGCTACATGCGCGAGTCCGTGGACGCCCTCTTTATCCGCGATATCGTCACCGGTCTCATCAAGAGCGTCATGTTCGGCATGACCATCACTGCGGTTGGTTGCCAGGAAGGCCTGGCCACCGGCACGGGTGCGGAATCCGTAGGCAAGTCCACCACCTCCGCCGTGGTCGTTTCGATTTTTCTGGTTGTTGTCGTGGATTTGGTTTTTACGTCTTTATTCTTTTTCGCGGGTACGTAAATTCTGTAACCGAAGAATATGCCGCCACCGACCGACAACAAGGAGACCATGATTTCGTTGCGCGACCTGCGGGTTCGCTACGGCGAACGCGAAATTCTCCATGGCATCACCATGGACGTGTATCGCGGCGAAACCCTGGTCATTCTCGGCGGTTCCGGCTCCGGCAAAAGCACTTTGCTGCGGACCCTCGTGGGCCTCGAAAAGCCCAGCTCCGGGGAAATCTGGCTCAAAGGTAAAAATCTTGCCACGATCTCCCATGACGACCTCGACGACATCCGCAGGAAAATGGGCATGTCTTTTCAAGGTGGCGCCCTCTTCGGCTCCATGACCGTCGGCGAAAACGTCTCCCTGCCGCTGCGCGAACACACCAAACTCGAACAGTCCACCATCGAAATCATGCTCCGCCTCAAGCTGGAGCAAGTCGGCCTCGCCGGTTTCGAGGACTATTTCCCCTCCGAACTCAGCGGCGGCATGAAAAAACGCGCTGCCGTCGCCCGCGCCCTTTCCATGGACCCGGAGATTCTCTTTTTCGACGAGCCCTCCGCCGGCCTCGACCCCATCATCGCCGCCGGCATCGATCAGCTGATCCTCGAATTGAAACAAGCTTTTCACATGACCATCATCGTGGTGACCCACGAACTGGCCAGCGCTTTTTTGATCGCCGACCAGATGGTCTATCTGGACAAAGGCGTAGTCATCGCCAGGGGCACTCCCGCGGAGATGAAAGCCAATCCGCTGCCCCGTGTTCGCCAATTTTTTGATCGCGTTGCTGAACCGGAAGTCGAGCAGGAAATGGATTATTTGCAGATGCTGACCGCAGAGCATCGCCGGCCGAATCGCTAAGCCGCATCGAGATCCAGGCGCAAGCCGGAAGGCCAGAGAGGGAAGCATGGAAGCTAAACGAGAACAAGCGTTGGTGGGACTATTCGTCATCGTCGCCGTGGGGGTGCTGATTGCCACCGTGGTGGCCTTGAGCGGAGCCTTCGCCACCTCCGCCGTGCACTATCGCACCTTCGTTCCTTTCGCCGGCGGCCTCGAATCCGGCAGCGGTGTGCGTTATGCCGGCGGCCCGAAAATCGGCCGCGTGGAACAGGTCCACATCGATCCCCAGAATTCCGCGCGCCTGGAGATCGACTTCTCCGTTCAACCCGACATTCCCGTAAAGACCGACAGCCAGGTCCGCATCATGAGCCTCAGCCCGCTCGGCGATAATCACTTGGAAGTTGTGGCCGGCAGCTTGACCGCGCCTCGCGCCGCCCCCGGTGCCACCCTCGTCGCCGGTCCATACACAGATCTCAATGCCATTGCCACCAGCCTGAATGAGCTGACCCCGCAGGCCAAACAGCTGCTCACTACCGTCAATGAGCGAGCGGTGGAATTGAAAGTTACGCTGGCGCGGGTCAACGACCTGTTGAACGATCGGAACCGTGACAATATTTCCGCGGCGATTGCCAACGCGCGCGGCATGTTGGAAGAGGATCGGCCGAAGATTAAGTCCGCGCTCACCCACGTGGATAACCTCACCGCCAAGATGGAACCGCTGATCGACGACTTCAAGAAGACCTTGGCCAATGCCAACAAGACCCTGGATCACGTGGACGCCATGATCGCGGAGAATCGCCCGGACATCCACAAAGCGATTCTGCAATTGCGCCAGACTCTGAACTCCGCGAATGATTTGGTGGGTAACGTCAACGGCCTGCTCGAGAACAATTCGGAAAATATCGACGAGTTGCTCGACAACATGCGCGCCGTAACGGAAAACTTGCGGGATTTTACCGACACCATCAAGACCCGTCCGTATTCGCTGATTCGCATCACGAATCCGAAGGAACACAAGCCGGGAGAAAAGCAATAACGTGGGAGAACGACACATGCAGGACAGCCCGAAATTTCCGAAATCCAGCAGTAGGGAGTGCAACGTGCGGGACGAAAACAAATCTGCCACTCGCCGCGGTCGCGTTGTTCAATTCGCCGCCTTCGCCACAACGCTTTTGGCGATGGTCTTCGCGCTCTCCAGTTGCGGAGCCGCGAAATCCATACACTACTATCAGCTGAATCCCTCGGACCAGCCGGCGGCGGCTGGCAGCGATCCCTATCCCATCACTCTGGTGATGGGACCCTTCTTCTCGTCGTCGCTATACCGCGACAATCGCATCGTGTACGGCACCACCTCTGAGGGCATGGGCTTTTACGATTATCAACGCTGGGCTTCGCCTCCGACCGAGATGATTCAAGCGCTGTTCATTCGCCAGTTGCGTACCAGCGGACGTTTTGCGCAGGTGTACGCGGTGCGCAGCGCGGTCCGGGGAGATTATTTGTTGCGCGGGCAGCTGTATGATTTCAAGGAAGTGGACGGTCCTGCTCTTCTGGCCCGCGTTACATTCGATGTGGAATTGCGCGATAACAAGAGCGGTCTGACGGTTTGGCGAATGTCGTATCACCAGGACGAACCGGTTACGGGAAAGACTCCGGCCGACGTGGTAGCCGCGCTGGATAGAAATATCGCTCGCGGAACCAGCCAGACCACCGCGGGACTCGATCAGTATTTTGCGGCAAACCCGCCCAAGAAGGCTGTAGCAGTTTCGGGGAATTAACCAGGACGAATCGCGGCTTCGTTCGTACTAATTGCAGACGCGGCGCATGGTCAGCAGCGTGATATCGTCTGCCAGTTCCTGCTCCAGGTTGCCCCGATGATTCTGAATGCCTTGCAATAGCGCCGCGGAAAAATCGCAGAGCGCTCGCGGTTTCGCCAAGTTGTCTGCCACGGACTGCGCCAGCGCCAAAAATCCCGCCGGACTCAGCTGTTCACCCTGCGGCGATTCCACCTCCGTGGCGCCATCGGAAAAGGCCAGAATCATGTCGCCCGGTTGCAGCCGCACACTCTGCTCCAGATATTTTTCACCGGTAATAAATCCCAAAGGAAAATTTTCCAGCCCGTCGCCGAGTTGATGGAAGCGTTGTTCGTGTTCGCGCCACAGCAGCATGCGCGGGTGGGCGGCGTAGGCGTAGGTAAACTCGCCGGTCCGGCCATCGAAGGTGCCGGTAACCACCGTGGTCAGGCGCAGCGGCCCGTCTTCGCTTTCGGTGGCCAGAGTGAATTCGTTGTTGAGTGATTCGAGCAGACCGGAAGTATCGCGAACGTCGCGATATTTGTGCAGCAAGTGGTGCACATGGCGGGCGACCCCGGCGGCTACGTATCCGTGGCCTACGCAATCGGCCAACACTACACGGGCGACATCGTCGCTACACGAAAAAATTGCGGCCAGATCTCCGCCCCGGTCCGCGCCGGAAGGTACCGCGATCACATCCCCTTCGAGGCCCGCGAGATCGAGCTGGCGATGCGCCTTTTCATTACCAGCCCACAATTCCATGCAGCCAAATGGGCGCTTTACGGTGAAAGAGCATTCTACTTTTGGTTCCTGAGCCATCGTGTAATCCCGAACAATCGTGAATTGCTTGCTGGCCATTGGATGCTGCAAAAATCCCGCCGTTGCAAAAAATAATGGCTCAGCATTCGATAACGTTGAGCGCCAGGCCGCCCAGCGAGGTCTCTTTATAGCGGGACTGCATATCCAGCCCGGTTTCGTACATCGTCTTGATCACCTGGTCCAGCGAAACTTTGTGTTCGGTGCTTTCCTGCATGGCCATGCGCGCGGCGTTCACAGCTTTGACCGCACCGAAAGCGTTACGTTCGATGCAAGGGATCTGGACGAGCCCCCCGACCGGGTCGCAGGTCATGCCCAGATTGTGTTCCATGGCGATTTCCGCGCCATGTTCCACTTCTTCGTTCGTGCCACCTAGCGCCGAAACCAATCCACCGGCGGCCATGGAGCACGCTACGCCGACTTCGCCCTGGCAACCGACTTCCGCGCCGGAGATGGATGCATTTTCTTTGTACAGCACACCGATGGCAGCTGCGCTGAGAAAATAGCGGCGGATACCTTCGGTGGTGCCCTGAAAAAAGCGTTCGTAGTAGTGTGCGACGGAAGGAATAATGCCCGCTGCGCCATTGGTTGGCGCGGTGACCACCCGGCTGCCTGCGGCGTTCTCTTCGTTGGTCGCGATAGCCCACACGTTCAACCAGTCGACTGCCTGCAGCGGATCGGCGAACATTTCCTTCGATTTTGTTTCTGCGAGGCGGCGGGCAATCGCCGGCGCGCGCCGCTGTACCTGCAGCCCTCCAGGAAGTTCCCCTTCGGTCGCCATGCCGCGCGCCACGCAATCCCGCATGGCTTGCCAGATGCGCTCGATGCCCGCGTTCACTTCAGCTTCAGTGCGCCAGGTGATTTCGTTGGCGAGCATTAGTTCGTGAATCTTCAGCTGGTGCTGTGCGCCTAACTCCAAAAGATCCGCCGCGCTGCGAAAGCGGTACGGCACGGGCGACTTATCTTCGCCCGAATCTTCCTGACCTTCTTCGCGAACGAAACCGCCGCCGATGGAATAATATTCGCGAGAATCCAGAATTGCGCCATCTGCGCCGTAAGCGGTAAAACGCATTCCGTTGGAATGGCCCGGCAACAGACCACCCTTGTTCCAGACCAAATCCTCGTGAAGGAAAATCACCAATTTTTTACCGAGAAGCGAAATGGTCTGCCGCCGGCGAATCCCAGCGACGATGTCTTGAATTTCTGTCGGATCCACTTCATCCGGCTGCAGGCCCATCAGTCCGAGCATGATCCCGCGGTCGGTGCCGTGGCCCATCCCGGTGAGCGCCAGCGAGCCAAATAGTTCCACGCGGGCGCGATAGACGCGCGCGAGCAATCCGCGCGTTTCGAGGCCTCGCACAAAAAGATTGGCAGCGCGCATCGGGCCGACGGTGTGCGAGCTCGAAGGACCAATGCCAATTTTGAACAGTTCGAAAAGACTAGTCTTCATAACGCTAGTTTACGCCGCTTTTTGGAGTGCGGCGGCTTGACGCCGCTTTGCAAAACATCGCAAGGCCATAATCCTAATGTGGCAAGCGCGCTGACTGCCTCGCCGACGATTTTCAGCGGTTCGGAAGGCATCGAATTCCTTGCCAGGTTTGCGCGCCGGTGACGTTCCAAAGCGGCGTCAAGCCGCCGCACTCCAAATAGGCGTGCCTTGGCCGCCCGCGGTGCGATAAACTCGGGCGCGCCAGTGGCGATCCGGCAGTGGCCGGATTCTATGCTGAGCATGGGTGAAGACGGAGATGCTGGTAAACAAACGAAGCATACACATTGAGTGGGGCGATTGCGACCCGCTGGGAATTGTTTATTTCCCGCGGTACTTTGAATTTTTTGATGCCTGCACCAACTCTCTTTTCGAGTTGGCGGGAATGCCCAAGCAGGAATTGCTGCGCAAATATCAGATTGCCGGGATTCCGCTGGTGGATGCCCACGCGCGGTTTCTGCTGCCTTCGGCGTTTGGCGACACGGTGGTGGTGGAATCGCAAATCAGCAAATGGGGCAAGAGCAGTTTCTCCGTGGAGCATCGCTTGTTCCGCGGACACGTTCTGGCCGTAGAAGGTTTTGAGAAGCGGGTGTGGACCGTTCGCGCCGTCGACGATGCGCGGGGCATCCGCGGACAAGCGATTCCGCGCGAAGTGATCGAGCGTTTCGGGCCGTTGAGCGAAAGTTAGTTCGCAGAAAGTTTCTAACCCAATATTTTTCCGGACTTCAGAGAAGGAAATCGCGGAATGCGCACGCAGGTGGGAATTGTTGGCGCAGGGCCGGCGGGGCTGACGTTGGCGCACCTGTTGCACCTCGAAGGCATCGAGTCAGTGATCCTGGAAAGCCGCTCGCGCGAATATGTTGAGCATCGCGTGCGCGCGGGAGTTCTCGAGCAGGGTACGGTTGATTTGCTGACGCAAACCGGCGTCGGCGAACGGCTTGCGCGCCAGGGATTGGTCCATCACGGAATTGAGCTGGGATTTGGGGGCCAACGCCATCGCATCGATTTTGCGGAACTCACCGGCGGAAAATCCATCACCATTTACGCGCAGCACGAAGTGATTAAAGATTTGATAGCCGCACGGCTGGCTTATGGCGGGGCGCTGCACTTTTCAGCGGAGGTTTTGCGCCTCGCGGAAATCGAAAGCGCACCGGCCGTGCATTTTCGGCAACCGGGCGGCGAGCAAAAGCTGGAGTGCGATTTCATCGCCGGATGCGATGGCTTTCACGGAATCTGCCGCGGTGCGATACCGGCGGAAACTTTGCAGATTCACGAGCGGGAATATCCCTTTTCCTGGCTGGGCATTTTGGCGGACGTCGCGCCGGCCTCGCACGAATTGATCTACACCTACCACGAACGCGGATTCGCGTTGCTGAGCATGCGCTCGCCGCAAGTTTCGCGGCTGTATCTGCAGGTTCCGGCCGACGAGGACATCGCGGACTGGTCTGACGATCGCATCTGGAGCGAACTGGGCGCCCGCATGGCCACCCGCGATGGATTCGTGTTGCAGGATGGACCGATTACGCAAAAGGGCATCACCCCGATGCGCGGCTTTGTGGCTGGGCCGATGCAATACGGCAGATTGTTTTTGCTCGGGGATGCCGCGCACATTGTTCCGCCCACCGGAGCGAAAGGGCTCAATCTGGCGGTCGCTGACGTGCGGGTCCTCGCGCGCGCTCTCGTGGAATTTTACAAAACGGGGAGCCGTGAGCGATTGGCGCGGTATTCGCAGGAATGCCTGCGACGCGTCTGGAAGGTGCAGCGTTTTTCCGCGTGGATGACCGGCATGCTGCACAAATTTCCCGGTGAAGATAGCTTCGCGCACAATCTACATTTGGCGGAACTGGACTACGTGACTAGTTCCCGAGCGGCGGCCACCACGTTGGCCGAAAATTATGTCGGCCTGCCGTTCGCGGAGTGACACGGGCCGCGCCAGTTTCCGAAGACTTTCGTAGCCATCATTCATAGCGCAAAGCGTCCACCGGGTTCAAATGGGCCGCGTGCGCCGCCGGATACATGCCGGCGAGTAAACTAACCGCCGTTCCGAATACGATTGCTCCTGCAGCGAGCCACAAAGGAACGTGAGAGATTTGCACGCTCGGCAAATCCTGCTGCCGTAGATAAAACCCAATCGCCGCACTCAAGCCTTGACCGATTAGCCAGCCCAGGACCAAACCAAGCACTCCTCCGAAAAATCCCATAGTGGCCGCTTCCGCAAAGAACAGGCTTTTAACGTCACCGTCGGTGGCTCCCAATGCTTTTAGCACCCCGATTTCGCGGCGCCGTTCGAGTATGGCCATCATCAGCGTGTTGACGATCCCCAGCGAGGATACTGTCAACGCAAGACTGCCAAACAATATGAGAAAGGAATCGAATACCGTGAAAACGATACGCAGACCTTTCGTAGCGTCCAGCAAGGAGAATGCGGAGAACCCCATATTTTTGATTGCGGCTTCGACTGCTGCAACGTCTTTGGGCCCGTTTACCCGCACCGTTAATGCCGTGTAGACCGGTTTGGTTTCTGTGGCACTCAGCAGCGCTTGCATATCGGTGGGTTGCGCAACCTTGAGGCTCTCGGCCAGTTTTAGGGGGAGATACAAACGGCCGCCGCCGAAGCCGCCCATCCCCGCGGAGGGATCGGTCTCGATGATGCCCACGATGCGCAGAGTTTTTTCCCTGGGGACGACAGACAAGCTGCCGTTTAGCTGGCCGGTCATGGCGCTCTCGAGTAAAGCGTCGTCGCGTTCGGCTGCGGAAGCGAAAGAAGCGCGTTCGGCGTAGCGGATAACTAAGGTTTTGCCAATGAGTTCGCTAGGAACTGCCGGAGCGATTGCGGGCGTGACAGTTGCCGGGGGCGCAGCGGGGGAAGCGGCGGTATTTGGTGGATTTGGTTTTTGCTCCAGGTTCGGTTTCGCCGCGTCTACCTTGGCCGGCGAGGTATTTTTTGGAGCGGCAGCTTTTTCCGCCAAATCTTTCGCCAAATCCAGATGAAGAATTACTTCTTCAGCTGTCGGAGAAGAGAAAAACTTTCCAGTTATACCTTCAAAGGCTTCGCCCTTGCGTGACGAATCGGGAATGCCCAGGGCGTTGGTGGTGGTGTTGCCGCCGGCGTAGCGAATGTCCGTCGAGAAACGGATTTGCGGATAGACCTCGGAGACGTTGGGGAGTTTTTCAAAGGATTGCAGGGCGGCTTCATCCAGCACTGCGGCGGTTTTTGGAGACTCGGAACTTTCGCGGCGGCGGTTTCCTCCGGGGCCGCGATTATCGCGCCCGGAGCTTACCAGTACGGAATCGAAGAGGCCGGAACGCAACAGACGTTTGGAGGCCAGGGTCTGCAGGCCAACGCCGAGAGAGAGCATGGCGACGAGGGAAGCGACGCCTACGGCCACACCCAGCGTAGTGAGGGAATTGCGCAAAATGGCTTCGCGCAGATTGCGGATGGCGAGTTCGGTGAGATCGCGCGTCTTCATGACTGGAGTGCCTCGGCGCCGCGATTCATTTCGCGCGACTCGTTCTGATGCGATGTCGGAGCATCGCTGATCAGTTTTCCGTCCGAGAGCATTACGATGCGATCCGCGAATCGTTCGGCGAGCGGGCGTTCGTGGGTGACCATGACGATGGTCATGCCCAGTGAAGTTTGAAATTCTCGCAGCAGCAACAGAATTTGCTCCCCGTTGGTGCTGTCGAGATTTCCAGTAGGCTCATCGGCGAAAAGAATCGATGGGCGATTTACCAACGCGCGAGCCAGTGCGCCGCGCTGCTGTTCGCCGCCGCTCAGTTCGCTTGGGCGATGCTTGCTGCGCGCGCCGAGGCCTACGCGGTCGAGAGCTTCCCGCACTCGCGCGGCGCGGTCGCCGCGATCCACTTCGGAAAGGCGCAAGGGCAGCTCCACATTTTCTTCCAGGGTCATACGGGGCAAAAGATTGAACGATTGAAAGACCATCCCGACAGTTTCGCGGCGGTACCGCGCAAGATTTTCCGCGCTAAGCTCGGCCAGGTTCTTTTCGCCGACGCGAATACTGCCGGAGGTGGGGCGGTCGAGCCCGGCCAGCATGCTGAGGAGGGTGGATTTGCCAGAGCCCGAGCTGCCCAGCAGCGCCAGGAATTGCCCAGCGGGAATCGCCAGGGAAATGCCGGCCACGGCGCGGACAACGGCTTCCCCCAGGTGGTATTCGCGGGCGACATTTTCGGCTTGGATGGTAAACGGTGCGGGAGTTGGGGTCATAGGATCGCTACTTATCATACGCTGCGGGGTCGCCAGAGCTTTCGGGCCGCCGATGTGCAATTCGATGCGACGGGTCGATGGGAGAAAAGGAAACAGAGAGGACGGAAGTTGTGGGGTGCACCCCGGTGTTTGCGGATGGTTATCAAAACAAAGGAGTTGCGTCGCAGGCATTTTGTAAGGTTCTGATTCTGTTGGGGTTGCAATGTAGCCGGAGTCAAGAAAAAGCGCGTTTTTGTGGTTTGTGACCGAAGGAACCGTCGTTGACACCGGGGTGGTGAGGAGTCGCACATGGCAAGGTAGCAGGAAAACAGTATCATGTCAATAGTACACTGAATGGTAACCATTCGAACGGCTGTGCGCGGCGCTTCTTCGAGGCCACAGCAAAGAGCCGATGCGTTGACGCCGCGACGAATGCGAGACTTACGAATTACCAGCTAGCGGCGCGGTCGTTGTTTGGCGGAGATGCTTTTGATGATGGTGTAGCCGGAAGTAGAAGTGGCTAGCGGAGTTTTGGCTTGAGCTATGGCGTCGTTGATCAGGGCCACTATTTTTGGATCTACAAGAACATTTGCGGTGGGCAGTCGGATGAAGCGGTTTTGGGTGCCGCTGCCTTGCAGGAGTTTGTAAGGATCGGGGAGAGTGGCGCCCCAGTAGAACGACAGGCCGACACCTTTGGAGTTGGCGGCGAGAGAGACGATGCAGGTGGCCGGGCGGTCGGTGGCGGCGAAACCGATCACGAAGAAATTGTAATTGTCGTAGACCAATTCGAGAGCGGTGGGGAAGCGTTTGCGGAGTATGGCGCGACATTCGCGGATGAGCGTGGCGATTCTGGGGTCGAATTTGGCGATGAAGCCGGCGACTTGTTGGCTTGCCGGTGCCGCGGCTTTGGCCGCCGAGGCTTTCTTTGGTGCGGTTTTAGCTTTTGGGGAGTTCGGTTTTCTGGATTTCACGGTGGCGACCTATTTCGCAATGGATCTGTAAGAGGGAATGTACACGCAAGCGCTAGCGGGGGACAAACGTTTTTGGGGGGACCGGCAACTCCGGATGAGGACAAATAAAAAGGGCACGACGTTAGTCGTGCCCGTAAAAAATCTTTGATGGAGACAGCTATTGTTGCGGAGGCGCCTGCTGAGGCTGCGATGGCGCTCCCTGCGATTGATCGATCTGAATAGGCTGGCGGAGCCGGAAGGTCAGCGGAGTTTCTGCGGTAAGAACGATGTCGCGGTCGTTGCCGGTGAGTCCCGCGCCCGCGGTGCCAGCGCCGGCACCGATGAGCCCGCCGATGAGTGCGCCTTTGCCGCCACCGGCGAGCCCGCCAATGAGCGCTCCACCGCCTGCTCCGCCGCCGACGAGTCCGGCGGTGCGTTTGCCTTTGCCCTTGCTAACGCTGTCGTGAGTAGACGTGTCGATTTTATAAGTGGTGCCACCGATGTTGAGGCGAGTTAGCGAGATATCCAAAGAAGCCCCACCCTTGAAACGGCCAGCGGCCTTGGCATCGTTGACTACGCCATTGGCGTGAGTGCCCTTGGGGATGACCACGACACCATCCACGGCGATTGGAGCGCTGACGGTGGCGGAAAAGCCCTGGCCGGCCGCGGCTGATTTGGAACTGATCTGTTGATCGAGAACTACCGAGATTGCGGTGGACGCCGGAACGACGATGGGCGGGGGTGGGGGAGGAGGCACCACGGGCGCCGGCTGCGCGGGTGCGTTCTGCGTCATCGTGGTCTGGCTATCGGGAGTGGTTCCGGGAGCGGTCGCAGGAGTGCTCGACGTGGCGGGCTGATTCGCGGATTTTTGGCAGCCGATCAGCAGGGTCGCAGCGAATAGCGCGGGCAATAATATGTGTGACAAACGGTTCATGTACATCCTCCAGAGCGGGCAAAAGTCATTTTACGATACTCCGTTTTGGATTGAAGTCAATTCTCGGACCCTGGAACACGCTGCGTGGGGCGAAACGTGATTCTGTGCCGAAGATTGGAGCGCAACGGCACTCTACGTGCCACTTCGGCTGGTTTACGGCCGTTTCCGGGATTTGACCGCGACGCCAATTCGCGAGACGATTGAAGTTTTGGATAGCACTCGCGAAATGAACCTGGGACTCACAAACCGCGTAGCCATCGTTTCCGCTGCCAGTAAAGGTCTTGGCCGCGCCGTGGCCACCGAACTGTCGCGGGAGGGCGCTCGCGTCGCCATCTGCGCCCGCACCGCCGCCGACCTGGTTGAGGCCGCGAGGCAAATCTCCCGCGAAACGGGCAATGAAGTGTTTCAGCAGGCCGTGGACGTCACCGATGGTGCCGCGGTCGCTAGTTTCGTCGCCGCCGTCGAAAAGCGCTTCGGTCGTGTGGACATCTGCATAACCAATTCTGGCGGTCCGCCGTCTAAATTGTTTAAGGACACCGAGTCTTCTGACTGGAAGTCCGCCGTCGATCTGTTATTGATGAGCACGGTGTTTTTTGCCAAGGCCACGCTTCCGCTGATGCAGAGGAATAAGTGGGGAAGGCTTATCACCATTACTTCGTACACGGTCAAACAGCCGGTTGACGGTCTTTTGCTCTCCAACTCAGTGCGCGCGGCCGTTACTGGCTTGGCGCGTACTTTAGCGAACGAATATGGGCCGTACGGGATCACCGTGAACAACGTTTGCCCTGGTTACACCAGCACCGATCGCCTGAGCGAGCTAACTTCTGTTCTCTCCGAGCGAAATGGCGTCACGCCGGAGGAAGTCGTTGCCGGGTGGAAGAGGCAAATTCCCGCAGGGCGTCTGGGTACACCCGAAGAGTTCGCTGCGGTTGTTACTTTTCTGGCATCCGAACGCGCCAGTTATGTGAACGGGACTTCCATCGCGATCGATGGGGGAATCGTCAGGAGCCTGCTCTAGCGTGATGGCCATCTCGCACCAACTTCTGTTGAGCCTGGCCCCGGATCTCTACGCCATCGCCCGCTTTGCGCCTGATGAAACGATTAATTTTGATTACGCAAAAAGTTCATTCTTCAGTCTGACCAAGACCAATCAGGAAATTTCCATCGTATGCGCGCAATCCGAATTGCCGCCGGGCGTTCGCGCCGAGCGTGGCCGCCGTTTGCTCAAAATTGAAAGTATTCTCACGTTTTCGCTGACCGGCATTCTAGCGTCTATTACCGTTCCGCTGGCCGAAGCCGCTATCAGCATTTTCGCCGTCTCATCGTATGACACCGATTACATCCTGGTCGCCGACCACGACATCGAGCAGGCCGTCACGGTTCTCGAAAACGCCGGCCATAAAGTTCAGAGGAGCGCATCGTAATGATGGTCAGCAGTTCCGGTCCCGCCCGGGGCACAAGATACTTTCGTTTTGTGCTCGCCTGTTTCGTTTTATTCATCGCCTTGGCTTCGCTGGGGCGGGTTGCCTTTGCCGACGAGCCCTACGCGCGCAGCCGCGATTACGATCTGCAACATTCCAAAATTGTTCTGCGTTTTGACATCTCGCAAAAGCAGGTCATCGGCGACGTCACCCACAGTCTGGCCATCCTGCGAGACAACACCGCCAGAATTTCCTTCGATTCCGTGGGACTCAACATCCACAGCGTCTCGGTGAACCACGCCCCCGCTAAGTTTGAAACCACTGACACTAAGCTAAACATCTTTCTGCCAGCCTCCGCTAAAATCGGGCAAAAATTTGAAATCGAAATTAAGTACGATGGCAAACCTGCCAAGGGCGCCTACTTTATCCTTCCGGACGCCGCCTATCCCAAGCGCCCCATCCAGATCTTTACCCAGGGCGAATCGGAAGATACCCGCTTCTACCTTCCAACCTACGATTACCCCAATGATCGTTTGACCACGGAAACCGTTCTCACCGTTCCCGCGGCATGGACCACCGTTGCCAACGGCAAGCTGATCAGCGTCACGGAATCCGAGCCGGGCATGAAAACGTGGACCTGGAAAGAATCATTTCCCAGCTCGACCTATCTCATCACTGTGGTAGCCGGCGAATTCGACGAATTGAAAGATTCCTGGCGCGGTATTCCCGTTAACTACTACGCGCCCAAACGCCGCGGAGATCGCCTGGCCATTAATTACGGCCGCACTCCCGCGATGATGGAGTTGTTCAGCAAAAAATTTGGCGTGCCCTATCCCTGGGAAAAATACGATCAGGCCATGGTCGACGACTTCGTCGCCGGCGGCATGGAAAATTCCAGCGCCACCACCAACGCTTCCGAGTCGCTCACCAATCCCAAACTCGTTCCCGAATATATTGCCAATCAGGATGATTTAATCTCCCACGAACTGGCCCACCAGTGGTTCGGCGATCTAGTGACCTGCAAAGCCTGGTCGGATATCTGGCTGAACGAAGGCTTCGCTACTTTCGGCGAGACTATGTGGCAGGAAGCCCATTACGGCAAGGATTACGCAGACTACAAGCGCTGGGAAGCCGCGCGCGGTTGGTTTCATCAGCCGAATCTTTTCAGCAAGCCTATTGTCCGCCACGATTTTTCCGACGATTCCGACGAATTTGACGGCAACGCTTACGACAAAGCCGGCTGGGTCATCAACATGCTCCGCTATCAACTTGGCGAAGACGCTTTCTATGCCGGCTTGCAGCATTATCTGGAGACAAATCGCGGAAAGAACGCTTTGACCTCCGACTTTGGTAAAGCCATCGAAGAAGCCACCCACACAAACATCGATCAATTCCTTACGCAATGGATTTACGGCGCCGGCGCGCCCAAACTGGCCATCAGCTACGTCTATGACGACGCCAAACGCCAGATCGCTTTGACGGTCCGGCAAACCCAACAGCAAGGTAGCCGTGTGGGAATCTTCCGCGTTCCGGTAGAAGTGGAAATCACCACCGCGTCGGGAGTGAAACTTTATCCCCTAGTGATTGGCAAGGATGCGGATAAGGACAGCGAAGTATTCACGCTACCCTCCGATTCGGCTCCGCTTATGGTCCTCTTTGACAAAGGTGGGCACGTCCTCAAATCCGCCGACTTTCACAAAGAAAAAAAAGAATGGCTCTACCAGTTGAAGAATGCCGGCGAACTGGCCGATCGAGCCGATGCCGTAATGGCTCTCTCCAAAATATCCAACGATGACGAAGCCGTCGCCGCCATCGGTTACGCGGTGCTGCATGATAAAGCGTGGGGACTGCGCACCATCGCTATCGAGGCGCTCGGCCGCGACGAGTCTCCCGCCGCCACCAAGCTGCTGCTTCAGGCGCTGGATCAATCGGAAACATCTTCGCCAGATGGCGCGCTGCTGGCCCGTTACGCCATCGTGAGCGCGTTAGGTTCGTCCAAAGATCCGGCCGTTGCCACCAGGCTCGACGCCATCGCGCGTGAAGACACCTCGTATCGCGCCCGTGCCGCCGCGCTCGAAGCGCTCGGTCATCTCAAGCCGGCAGACGCTTACCAGACGCTCACCGCCGCGGTCGCTGCCGAATCTCCCGACGATTTTTTGCGCAATGCTGCGCTGCGCGCTCTCGGTCCTCTTGGTGACGACAAAGCTGTCCCCACGCTTCGCGAATGGTCCGCGGTGGGCAAAGCCATTCCGTCGCGCACCGCGGCGATCAGCAGCCTCGGCCAGCTGGATAAAAGTAATGTCGCGATCACCCAGTTGCTCGCTACGTATATGTCCGAGCCGCACTTCTCGATCCGCATTTCCGCCATCAGCGCTCTCGGCGCTCGTGGCGACGCCACCGCCATCCCCGCGCTCGAAGCCTTGCTCAGCAGTAAAGATCTCAGCATAGAGATGGCCCCGATCATCAAACGCCAAATCGCCCATCTGCAAAATAAGCCGGGCGCAAAATCCGCCCACGACACCGAAGATGGCGACGAACCCGCCGCCACGACATCGAAAAGCGCTGCGGACAATACCGGCCGTCTCGAACGCATCGAGCGGCTCACTCAGGAAATGAACGACCGCCTCAAAGCGATCGAATCGCGCCTGCCTCCAGCGAAAAATCAGTAGTCGTTGACGGCCACATAGCTCGATCGGAATGGTAGCGTCCTCTTGACTACCAGGCCAGGTTCTCAATGTGAGAACCTGGTAGAGCATGAGAATCATAAAGCGGGGCGCCGTAGAACAGCTCCGGCGGACCCATCCGGACTCAAAACCCAGTCTCGAGTCGTGGTTTGCAGTTATGCGCAGGGCCTATTGGAAAACGCCGGCCGAGCTACGACTCATTTATAAGCACGCGGATCTTGTCGGGAGAAGGACCGTGTTTAATATTGCGGGGAATAAATACCGGCTGATTGCGCGGGTAAATTACCGGACTCAAAGAGTCTTTGTTTTATACATCATGACTCACGCCGAGTATGACAAGGGAGCCTGGAGACGATGAGTACTCTGACGATAAGCCTGGACGAGAAAAGCTATGGCCAATTGTTGCGTAGAACTCTGCCTCGTGTAATCCGCACAGCCGAGGAATGTGAACGTCTCACCAATGAACTCATGAGGCTGGACGACTTGGAACAGCCTTCGCCCGAAGAAAAGGAACTCGCTGAACTTCTGACTGTTCTTATCGAAGGATACGAAGAGCGGCGATATCCAATTCGTACCGCTACTCCGCAACAGATGCTCAAGCATTTGATGGCATCGCGCGACCTCACACAAAAAGATCTCTGGGAAGTGTTTGGCTCGAAAGGAATCACTTCCGAAGTCTTTCACGGCAAACGAGCGATTAGCAAAGCGCACGCGAAGAAGCTGGCCAAATTTTTCCACGTCGGCGCCGATTTGTTTATTTGAAACCGGTCAGGGCTCGGAAATCAGAATCCGTAAGTCCCGCAGGTTATTTCCCGTTGGCCCAGTCGTAATCGCATCTCCCAGTTCCGAAAAATATCGATACGCATCGCTGAGGCGAAAATAGTCCGTCGCATCCATGCCCATTTCTTTCCCGCGAGCCAGCGTCTCTCCGTCGGCCATCGCGCCCGCAGCAGGACTGTTCCCGTCAATACCATCCGTTCCCGCACTGAGCACCGCAATCCGCTTCCCGACAATTTTCGGCGCACACGCCAGCACGAACGCCGAATTCCTTCCGCCCACTCCGCTTCCGGTAACCGGGGAACTTACTTCGCCGTCGGCGATCACCGCCACCCTCCGATCCGGATTCGCCGCGCGCAATTCCGCAAGCTGCCCCAGCAAATAGTCCGCAGCCTTCTCAACCGGCCAGTCATCCGTGGCGTTATCGCAGCAAGCTACGCACCCTGCAGCTTCTGCGCCTTTGTGCGCCGGGTGAAAAAGATCATCCATCCCCAGCATCAGAAAAAAATGCGAGTTGCCAAACGCCGCATGCGCAGCCTTAGGCGTCTCCGGCATTTTCCCCGCGGCCAGCCACTTCCTCACCGACTCCGGGAACTTCGGCTCGAGCCCGTACTCCTGGACCACTCGTGCAAAATCCTCCACCGTAGTGGGATCCGCGATCGTCGGCCCGGAAGCTAGCGCCGACTCTTTCCCCACCGGAACATCGCTCACCGCCAGCGTGATCTTTGTAGCCGCACTCGCTGCCACCGCCAATCGTCCACCCTTCACCGCCGACAAATGCTTCCGGACCGTATTGATCGCATCGATCGGCGCTCCGCAAGTCACCAGCGCATGATTCACCGCCTGCACGTCTACTAAGCTTTGCTCGGTATTCAGAGGCAACTCCACCAGCGCCGACCCTCCACCAGAAAGCAAAAAGAAAACCAGCGTCCTCCGGTTGCAAGTTCCCAGCATTGCCAGAATCGCCTGCGCGGTCTTCCAGCTCTCCGCATCCGGCACTGGATGCCCGGCCGCAAATTGCTGCAGCTTTCCAGAAATTCGCGCGTGCAGCTCGACATCGCCGCCGGCTCCGTCGGCAGGCGTAACCAAAATCCCTTCCACCGCCAATTCAGATGGCAATACGCTCAACAATCCATCCAGCATCGCGCGCGAAGCCTTGCCCAAAGCCACCACGCAAACGCGATCAAATGCGCCCAGGTCAAAATTTGCGTCGCCGCAGCTTAAAATCTTTCCGCGCAACTGCAGCTTCCTCCGCATCGTCTCGGGAATATCAATTGCCGCAATCGTTTCGTGGAAAATTCGGAGGGCTATCTGCTTCAATTCAGCCATAAGCAGCCAGAAAAAACTCTATTTCGCTTTCAACACTTCCGGATTCAACATATTCGGCGGCGGCTGGCCGCGAAACAGCGCCGTTAAATTCTCCGCTGCGATGCAGGCCATCCTGGTTCGCGTCTCAACGGTAGCCGAAGCGATGTGTGGCGCCAGTATCACGTTGGTCCGCTTTAAGCCCGGCAAAATAAACGGTTCATTCTCGTATACGTCCAGGCCCGCGCCGGCAATCTTTCCCGCTTCCAGCGCCGCCACCAGTCCATTCTCATCCACTACTGCCCCGCGCGAAGTATTGATCAGAATCGCCGTCGGCTTCATCCGGAAAAACTTCGGCGCGCTCATTAGCGCCCGGGTCTCGGAATTCAGCGGCACATGCACCGTAACAAAGTCTGACTCCGCCAGCAGGGAATTAAAATCGCGATACTCCGCGTTGTATTCCTTTTCAATTTCTTCCGCCACCCGCGCCGTATTCGTGTACAGCACCTTCATCTGAAATCCGCGCGCCCGCCGCGCCATGGCCCGCCCAATCCGCCCGAATCCCACAATCCCCAAAGTCTTGCCCCACACATCCGTGCCCACCAGCTGGTCCAAATCCCATCCGGCCCATTTTCCGGAGCGCGCCAGCGCTTCACCCTCTGCCAAACGCCGGGCCACCGCCATCATCAGCGTCCAGGCAAAATCCGCTGTAGTCTCATCCAAAACGCCGGGTGTGTTCGTCGCAATCACCCCGCGCTTGGTACACGCCGCCACATCAATATTGTCAAACCCTACCGCGACGTTCGAAACAATCCGCAGTTTCGGCGCGTTGCGCAGCAATTCCTCGTTCACCTTGTCCGTCAGCAGACATACCAGTCCTTCTTTATCCTTAACTCGCCGTAGCAAATCCTCGCGGGACATAGTCTGTCCCGGCGGAAAATACTCCACGTCACAAGTTGCATCCAGTATGGTTCGCGCCGCGGGAAACAGCGGACGCGTCGCTAACACTTTCGGTTTTGGCATCGCTGACTTTCCGGCTGGCCCTCGAATTTCACACTAACATATCCCGCCACGCTTTCTTCACCAGACCATTGCGCACGCGCCGTGAGTCTCACTATAGTGGCAGTGGGCACTTAACCACTGCCGCATGCGCGTCCTCAAGGAAACACGACACGCGGAATTACTCCGTGTGCCATCGGAATGCCTGACTAATGAACCACGAGCTCATTCGCCAACTGCAAGCGCTTCTGGGACCGGCCTCCGTTCTCTCTCTTCCCGAAGAGTTGCTAATGTACGAATACGACGGCTCCATCGAGAAATCTCTTCCAGACGCCGTGGTCTTTCCCACCACCACACAGCAAGTCTCCGAAATCGTAAAAATCGCCAATAAGTTTGACGTCCCGATCGTCGGCCGCGGCGCGGGCACCGGCCTCTCCGGCGGAGCCATTGCCCGCGCAGGTGGCCTCATGATCGTCTTCGCGCGCATGAACAAAATTCTCAGCGTCGACTACGAAAATCTCCGAGCCGTAGTCCAACCAGGTCTGGTGAACGCCGAACTGACTCGCGCGGTCGAACATGCCGGGCTTTACTTCGCTCCAGATCCTTCCAGCCAAAAATCCTGCACCATCGGCGGCAACGTTTCAGAAAATTCTGGCGGACCGCACACGCTGGCCTATGGCGTTACCACCAATCACGTTACGGCTCTGGAGCTGGTTCTTCCTGATGGCGAAATCCTCCGCATCGGCAATCCCCAGGGCGACGCCGCAGGTTACGACCTCTGCGGCCTCTTTGTGGGCTCCGAAGGCACGCTTGGCGCTCGTAACCGAAATCACCGTGCGCCTCTGCCGCAAGCCCGAAGCCGTTAAAACTCTTCTCGCCATCTTCGATTCCATCGACGACGCCAGCGAAACCGTAGTCGACATCACCGCCCGCGCCATCACTCCCGCCGCCTGCGAAATGATGGACGGCTGGACGCTCCGCGTAATCGAAGACTACGTCCACGCCGGTTTCCCCATGGACAGCGCCGCGGTAATCCTTCTCGAGATCGAAGGCCTGCAGGAATCGGTGGACGCGCAGGCGAAAGCCATTGAAGAAGTTTGCCTGGCCCATCACGCCAGGGAAGTGCGCTTGGCGAAAGACGCGCACGAACGCGATCTTTTCTGGAAGGGAAGAAAGAACGCTTTTGGCGCGCTGGGCCGCATTGCTCCCTGCAACTACGTTCTCGACGGCGTAATCCCGCGCTCCAAACTCCCGCAAACCTTGCGCCGTATCTACCAGATTGGCAAAGAGCGCGATCTCCAAATCGGAAATATTTTTCACGCGGGAGACGGCAACCTTCACCCGCTTGTGCTTTACGATCCACGCACTCCCGGAAAACTGGAGAGCGCCTTGGACGCCGCCAACGAAATCATCCGCTACTGCGTAGAAGTAGGCGGATCCCTTACCGGGGAACACGGCGTGGGAATGGAAAAGTCCGAGCTGATGTCTCTGATTTTTTCCGATGCCGACTTTGCTCTGATGCGCCGCGTCCACGACGCCTACAATCCTACCGCCAGCCTCAACCCCGCGAAGATTTTCCCGTTGGGCAAAGGCTGCGGCGAAATCCGCGTCAAACATACGGGCCTGCACGCACCGCCCGCCACGCCACCGCCCGGCAACACGACGACTCTTCCCCAAGTAAAAGCGGAACCGGCGGCCAGCACCCGTTAAATGCCGACCTCTACAACAATTCTCTCCGATCGTCTGGCGTCCGTTCTCGGCTCAAATCGTGTCGAGCGAGATCCGACCAAGCTTTCCGCCTACGCCGTCGATGAATTGACCCCTAGCGCCATCGCCAAACCCGCCACCGCCGAAGAAACCGCCGAAGTAGTCCGCTTCGCCTTAAAAGAAAATCTCTCGATCATCCCAAGTGGCAGCCGCAGTAAAATCCAAATTGGTAATACGCCTGCCCGCTACGACATCGCCTTGGACATGACCGCCCTGAACCAAATCGCCAACTACGATCCCGGCGATCTAACAGTTAGCATCGACGCCGGCTGCACTCTGCAAACAATTGCGGCCACTCTAAATCCGCAAAACCAGTTCCTCCCGCTGCCCTCGGCCTTCGGAGAAAACGCCACCATCGCCGGCACCATCGCCAGCGGCGTGGACTCCCACCTCCGCCAATTCTTCGGCACCGCCCGTGATTTTCTGATCGGCGCGGAATTCATCGATGGCAGCGGAGCCCGATGCAAATCCGGCGGCCGCGTGGTAAAAAACGTGACCGGCTACGACCTCCACAAACTTTTAATCGGCAGCCTCGGCACGCTGGGCATAATCACCCGCCTAAACTTCCGAACTTTTCCCGCCCTCGCTTCCGGCGAATCACAAATAGAAAACTTCTGCGCTTCTTTCGCCCACGCCAAATCCGCGCTGGCCTTTCGTGACCAAATCGCCAAATCTCCATTCACTCCCGACGCCGTTGAAATCCTGAGCCCCGAAGCCGCCCACATTCTTTCCCACTCACTCGCGCGCCGTGCCGCGAAAGGCTCCTTCACCGCGCCCCCGCTTACGCCGCCGCCGTTCTTGCCAAACTGGAATGTCCTCGTGGCCTTTCACGGCACACTCGAGCTCCGGGCTCGCTACCAAAAAGCGCTCAAAGAATTAGCCCAGCAGGAAGGAACGAAACTCTCAGATGAACTGGCTGCTACAGCTTTCAACGCGATCCACAATCTCCGCGAAGCCTCGCGGGTTCCGGTAATCTTTAAAATCACGCAAGTTCCGGGTAAACTAACCGCTCTCTTCGCCGCCCTCGCGGAAGTTTCCCGCATCGCGAACATTCCGCAAGCCATCATCGCCCGCGGCCTCGGCATAGTTTACTTCGCCTTGTTGCCGGAAGATCCGCTGAAACATCTCGACCAGCTGCAACTCCAAGCCGGCCTCGACGCTCCAGCCATGACCCCCATCGTCGCTTCTTCGTACCAGGACGCTTACGCGAAACTGGCCGCCGCCTCAACCGCCACATTCGCCGCGTGCGCCGCCGAATCCGCCACCGCCCAAATCCAATTCGCTCCGCCGCCTCTGAAGCGCCAACTCAATATCCTCGGTCCTGACATTCTGGGCCCCGCCCGCCGAGACGCCACCGCGATGCGCCGCTTGAAGTCCGCCTTCGATCCCAACAATCTCTTCAGCCCGGGTCGTCTTTTGTAGCGGCGCAGCATGCTGCGCCCCATTTTGCGAGAACGTAACAGGCGCCTGGTCGTTGTAGCGGCGGGTTCTTTTTACCCTGAGCACCGAAGGGCAGACTCGTTCCTTGATTTCGCAGTCGTAGTGGCGAATCTTTAGATTCGCATCCGCCTCTTCTAACGACCTAAACTCTCGCACCAACCATAAATAATCTCCCGCCGCGCAATCGCCCACCACAAAATCAATTCCGCACCCAAAAAAATCCCATCAATACAACTCCGCGCTAAACAACAACGCCTGATTCGCCTCGCCCTGGGAAACCTGCTCCTCACCAGCTACAACACCCGAGCTGCAAAGGTAGCGTGTAATGATCAGATTGCGACTCCGCAGATGTATAATTCCGCCGGCCATCCAGCAGCTCAGAGGGTTCCATCGTGTCCAACATTCCTGCCACTTCATCGCCGCGAAGTCGCGCCGCCAGCGTCTGCACCGACATCCATTTCTGGGTTCCTGCCCTGGTCTTGCTGGCTGGACTTCTGCTCCTGAAACTAATCAGCTAGCAATTTAAAAAATATGTCACGCGACTCCGCCCCCACCCCATCTGCTGCGCCAGAAAACGCCGCGCGTCATCGCACCCTGCAGCTGCTGGGCATTCTTTCCGGTTTCACCGCCGGAGCCTGGCTAGGCGCAGCCGAAGCCCCTACCAAACTTGTTACCTTGGGCCTGTCTCCGATCGTTATTTCTCTGATCATGGTAGTCGGCGTGTTCCTCGCCCGCTGGAGCCTGCCCGCCCTCATCCTCGGCACCAACTCCGTCCGCGCCGACGTTCAGCGCGCTCCGCATTTGATTATCTGGGCCCTGCTCGCCGGCTGCCTTTGGGCCGTCGCCAACACTCTCACCATCTTCGCCATCCGCGATATCGGCCTCAGCATCGCGTTTCCGCTTTGGAATTCCAACAGCCTCCTCGGTATCCTCTGGGGCTTTCTCTTCTTCAACGAGCTCCGCCAAGCCGGCTGGAAGCGCTGGGCCGCGGTTCTCGGCGGTACAGTCGTGATGTGCGTAGGCGCCGCAATTCTGGCGATCGCCTCCGCAAACCAAGGCCCCGCGGGTCATTCCCTCAACGGCGTCTGGGCCGCGCTCGGTGCCGGCGTCCTGTGGGGCACCATGTATATTCCTTATCGCAAAGCCTACTTAACCGGAATGAGCCCGCTCTCCTTCATCACCTTCTTCACCTTCGGCGAACTGGGCATGATGGCCACGCTCGCGATCACCTACCTCGGCGTAACTCCGCTCTGGCACGAACTGCTGCGAGCTCGCACAGTCGCGTTCTGGTTGATGCTCGGCGGCTTCGTCTGGGTGATCGGCGATCTCGCGCAGCAATACGCCGCCAAGTACGTCGGCATCAGTCGCGGCATCCCACTGAGCAACACCAATCAGCTCTGGGGCCTGCTCTGGGGCATCCTGGTCTTCGGCGAACTCCACGGCAAAAGCTCCGCCATATATGCGCAAGTAATCGGCGGCTCGCTGCTGATGATGTTGGGCGTAGCCGCCATCGCCCTCTCCACCGCTACCAGCAAAGAACAGCAACACTGGAAAGAATCCGCCGAACGCGAAAGCACCCGCTACAACGTCTCCGCAGACTACGTAGCCGCCCGCTTCGAGGGCCGCCAATCTGCCGACGAAGCTCTACCCACTCGCACCAAGCTGGATTGGCTGCTGGTAGCCGCAGCCACCGCTATCCTGATCGGCTTCGCCACCATCGCCCGAGTCCCAGAATTTTCTTTCAACTGGCAACCCGCCGCAGCCCTGACACTCGTACTCTTAGTCCTGCTCTTCGTAACCGCCCGCAAACTCTGGCGCACCACCCGCTTCCACTAAAAATCATTCCCCGCCGACAGATTTTGCTTTCGTAGCGGCCGCCTTCTGAGGCGGTCGCCTTTTCCGTGAAATCCTCCCAATCGGTCCGCACAAACCTCGCCTGTGAGCCGCGATTCCGATCCTCGATATTCCTCACAGGATATTTTCGCGGTCACGCCTTCCATTTCTTTTTCTATCCGCATCTTTTTCTATCCGGAGCGCCCCACCCGCTGTACAGTATCCTCCGCACGGATGACCACTCTCCCCATCGTTGACGTCGTCGGCGTAGGCCTGAACGCCGCCGACACTCAACTCCCCGTCCCGCATTTCCCAACCAGCGGCGCCAAAGTTGTAATCCCTTCCGCAAACGTCCTTCTCGGCGGACAAGTCGCCACCGCCATGGCCGCCTGCCAAATCTGGGGTCTCAAAACGCGCTACGTCGGCAAACTCGGCGACGATCATGCCGCCGATCTTCACCGCGCCGAATTCGCGCGCCTGGGGGTAGAAGCCCACATCGCCACCGCGAAAAACTGCACCAGCCCGCAATCCTTCATACTGGTCGAACCCACTGGTGAACGCACCGTACTCCTCAAGCGCGACGCCCGCCTCACCCTGCTGCCTGCAGAACTAAACCGCGACTGGATCACCAACGCCCGCATCCTCCATCTCGATGGCCACGACACTGCCGCCGCAACCCAAGCCGCCCAGTGGGCCCGCGCCGCCAAAATCCCAGTAGTAGCCGACCTCGACGATCTCTACCCCGGCTACGAATCCCTCCTCCCCAACATCGACTACTTAATCGTCAGCCGCGACATCCCCGCCCGCCTAACCAACAACCAAAATCTAAAAGCCTCCCTCCCCGAAATCGCCAAAAGATACGGCGCGAAAGTGGTAGCCGCTACGCTCGGGCAAGAAGGCGTCCTGGCCTTCCAAGACGACCAACTCCACTACGCCCCAGCCTTCGACGTCCCTACAGTGGACACCACCGGCGCCGGCGACATCTTCCACGCAGCCTTCATCTACGCGCTCCTGCAAAACTGGCCCATCACCCGCCAACTAAATTTCGCCAACGCCGCCGCCGCCCTAAATTGCACCGCCGTGGGCGCCCGCGGCGGCATCCACCCCGTGCCCGCCATCGAATCCCTGGTAGCCACCGGCCCTCGCCACCCTTCCGCACTGTAGCGCCCGCCGTCTGAGGCGGGCGACTTTCCCAAATTGGAAACCTAAATTGCTAAGACATGGACCCCACTCCCCTGTTTTACGAAAGAGATAGATTCTAAAGGTGTTGGAAGAGAGGAACTTGAAAGAGATAGATTCTTATAGATTCTTTAGGAGTTACACATATGCAGGAGATTCTCGATGGGTAGGAGAGATGGTTGGACTCAACACTCGACATGGTAGCATAGGTATCTTTACTTTTTCAATAGTTCCACTAAAAGTACTGGAACTGGGAGCTGACGTGCTGTCGGGAGGGAGGATGCATGAGAACATGGTATGGCACAGTGTGTCAAAAGTGTGTATTATATGAGCAGCCGTGAAGTGATCCAAAGTCTGCGGGCAGACGGCTGGTATGAAGTGGCCCACGCGGGAAGCCACATACAGTTTAAGCACAGCGCCAAACCGGGAAGAGTTACCGTGCCACATCCGGTTCGAGACATTCCTATTGGCACGCTGAGAAGCATCGAAAAGCAAGCCAACATAAGGCTCAGATAAAATGCACTACCTCGCTTACCTGCACAAAGACCGCAAATCTGATTTTGGCGTCAGCTTCCCCGATTTTCCCGGCTGCGTTACCGCCGGTAAATCGCTGGACGAAGCCAGCCGTAAGGCTCCAGAAGCGTTGGCATTTCATATCGCCGGCATGCTCGAAGACGGAGAGCGAATTCCCAAGCCCTCGAAGATTGACGATTTGGTCGATGATCCTGACCGGCAAGATGCCGTGGCCTTTCTAGTCAGCGCCGATTTCGACAAACTGCAAAAGTCAAAGACCGTGCGCGTCAATGTAACCGCCCGCGCCAACCAGATAGAATTGATTGACGGCCTGGCCAGACAAGCTGGGATGACCCGTTCCGCTTATATGGTGCGATCGGCAACTTCAACCTTGGCCTTCAAGGATCAAGCCGCGTCGCCACGCCGCCGGGTTCACGTACTCCCAAAGAGGGAAGCGTCCGCCAGAACGAGGAAGAAATGATTGAGGTCGGCGCGGTGACGGTGCAGGGCCGTAATGTGCGTTCTTGTTTGCTACTAAGATTCATGCTTCGCTGATCTTCCGCTCGTATCCCGCTATTAGTTCCAAATGCTCGCCAATTTCGCGCCTCTGGCCGTATCATCAATGCTGACAACACAATGTCCGCCCCAACTCTGACTCCTGGCACAATTCCCAACGCAATCCCCGGACTCGTCCCCACCTACGAAGACTACGCGCGCTGCGTGCATTGCGGACTTTGCCTCAACTCTTGCCCCACCTACCGGCTGTGGAATCTGGAGGCTGATTCGCCGCGCGGACGGATTCGGCAAATGGTCAGCGTGGAGCAAACCGCGCAATGCGATCCCACGCAAAAAGCCGCGCCGCTCACCGCCAGCTTCGTGGACCACATCGACAAATGCCTGGACTGCCGTGCCTGCGAAACCGCCTGCCCCTCCGGCGTGCAGTACGGCAAACTTGTGGAGTACGCTCGCGCCCGGATCGCGCAGGAATATCCGCGGCCATTTTTTTCGCGGCTCACGCGCAATTTTGTTTTCCGCCAGCTGTTGCCATATCCCAAGCGAATCGCCGCCGCGGCGACGCTGCTGCGAATTTATCAGCGCAGCGGACTGCAAAAACTGGCGCGCGGCACCGGGATTCTCAATTTGCTCGGTCTGGCGGGAAGGGAAGCGCTGCTTCCGCCGATCGACAGAAAATTTTTCTTCGACCAGCTTGGCACCACCCACTCTGCGATCGGTCCGCGCCGCGCCCGCGTGGCATTTTTCGCCGGCTGCGTGGCGCAAGTCACATTCACGCCACTCAACGAGGCGACCATCCGCGTGCTCACCGCGAATGGCTGCGACGTGGTTGTACCCGACGCGCAACGCTGCTGCGGGGCGCTGGCGGCGCACGCCGGGGCCCGCGAAGAGGCTCGCGCGGTCGCTCGCAAAAATTTGATCGCATTTCATCTCGCGGAGTTTGACGCTATCGTCACCAACGCGGCTGGCTGCGGATCTACTCTGAAGGAATACCACCACCTCTTCAGTCACGACGAGCCCGAATACGCCGCAGCCGAAGCGTTCAGCGGAAAGGTTCGCGACGTTACGGAATTTCTGGCGGCGTTGGGTCTTTCGGCGCCGCTGCACGCAGTAGCCTCATCGGGATCTGGTGGTGCCCGTGTAGGTGCCGGACTTCAGTCCGGCCTCAATGCTGCTTCGATCGGTACCTCGATGGGTACCCCGATCGGTGCCTCGATAAGTTATCCAACGACGACAGATAACCAGGCCGGACTAAAGTCCGGCGCCTACACAAACGCAACTGGGTTGGTGGAGACGCCAGCGTCGTCAACAAAACTCCGCGTTACTTACCAGGACTCCTGCCACCTGCTGCATGGACAAAAAGTTCGCGAAGCTCCGCGGCAACTATTGCGGGCTATACCCAACCTGGAATTTGTGGAGTTGCCGTACTCGGAAATTTGCTGCGGCTCGGCAGGAAGCTACAACATCACCCAAACAAAAACGTCGCTCGATCTGTTAGCCGGAAAAATGCAGCACGCGGCATCCACCAACGCCGAGCTGATCATCACCGCCAACCCCGGCTGTCTCCTGCAGATGCGCGCCGGCGCCACGCGGCACAAAACAAATCAACAAGTCCTCCACGTAATCGAACTCCTCGATCGCGCGATGACGCCGAACGCCTCCTCGCGATGACGACACCAGCGGCTTCGCGATAACGATACCGCCAACTTCAGATCGCGACTATATCCGCGCGGCAACTTCGACCGTGACTGCATCGCCGCGGCAATTTCCCCTGCCCGGCTCGCTAATTTTTGCGCCGCGGCGCGACGCAAAAACGCAGGCCGACAAATCTTCGCCAAACGAAATCCTTACTTCCTTACGTCCTTACTTCGTTACCTGATTACGTCGATTTTCCTCATCCTAAAAACGGAAACGCTCTTTCCGCCGCGATCGTCTGCTGCGAAAAGAGCGTTCCATCTTCAGGAGAGAAGCTCGTCTAAAGAAAATCGCGAAGCTCGCCTTTGTTCGTCCAAGGGCCGGGCAGGGGTACCAAATTTCGTGCCCCTGCCGCTGGGTCATCGCGCACGATTCTCGTCGTGCGCGGGAAACTTAGCCCGTAGAGTTACTCGTTCGGCGGCGGCGGAGCATCGGCAGTCGGTCCACCCGGCCCGCCAGGTCCGCGGCGATTACCGCGCGGCCCACCGGCGGTCACGGTGTAATCAGACGGCACGGCAAACAAACTCGCTGCCGGTTCCGTCTTTTGAATGTTGGTCACTTGATAGGTGGTCGTGCCTTCTTGCGGGCTGGTGTGCGAGCTCTTCACCACGATTTGCAGATCGGGCGAATACCAGCGCTCGGAAACGATATTGATGGCGCGATCGTTGCCGATTTTTCCGGCGGGAATAATTTTCGTGATGCGGGTGCCTTCCGCGCTCACCCCGTTAATGGTTTGCGTGCCCAGCGATTCCTTCTTCAATAGACCCGCGGCTTCCTGCTTGGCCATTTCCGCTTCCATCTTTTGATGGAACGCGTCGGTGCTATCCGCTGCATCCGAGTGTTGATGGATCGGCATCTTGTTCGCGGTTTTATCGCTGGAGTTCAGCATGTAGTGAAATCCCGCGACCGGATCGGAAATCATCACCATAGTCTTCGGCTGGCCGGAAGCAGCTAGCGGACCGAATCCCGAGGCGGTCAGTTCGCGGCGCGAACGGCCCTGACTGTCTCGATCCAAAGTGATTTGCGCGGTGCGATGAATCACCGTCCCATCGGAAAGCGTTTCAGTGGTTTCCGAGGTGGCGGTGGCGGAAAAGGGCGCGCCCTTCACCAATTTTCCATCGTGTCCGCCTTCAAAGCCCATCAACTCCATCGGGCCGCCCATGGGTGGTCCGCCGTGATGCGGGCCGCCGGGGCCCTGAGCCTGCGCGGTTCCCGCGGCGAGAAGTAACGCGGCACCGATTGCTGCGTTCATTAAAAGATTGCGATTCATTCTTGTTTCTCCTCTTTCTCTCCTGTGAGCTACTAAACTTTGTTCAGTGCAATTTTCCAACTGCTGCGCAGGGATTGCGTTTTCGTTCCGCGCGGCGAAACTCGCACACCAACTTATTGGCTCGCGTTCTCGCCGGGCAGCCGCACTGCTTGCGGCAAGCCATCGTTGCCGACCAGCAGATCCACCTGAATTACGTCGCCCGCGCGATCTTCGTTCACCGGAAACCCCAGCGCGCCGAGCGAGCTGCGCGGCATGCGGACGCGGACAATTTCGGCGTCATCGTTGCCGGTGTAGATCGTGCCGGGCAGCGGGGTGAATTCGTTTTCATCGCTGTCGGCGACGAGCGTGGAATCGCTGGCGTCCCCGTTAGAATTGTTGGCGGCGTTCGCGGAGAAATCGTTTGCCGCGGTGTTTGCCGCGACGTTGGTCGCATGGTGTTGCGCAAGATTCTGCTGCGCGCGCCAATTGTTCAAGCTGATCGCGCCGACCAGAACTGCCGCCGCGGCCAAAGCCCAGGCTGCCACGACCGCGGTGCGCCGCGTTTTCATTGCGCTGTGGCGGGTGCGGAATTCCTGTCGCAGACGCATTTCGACGCGGGCGGGAGCGCCATCGACGTGGGTTACATCGGCGAGGAGGTCCAGTTTTTCGCGGGCTTCGTCCCAAGACTGAGCGAGGGAGGCGCAGTTGCCACAGATCGCCGAATGCTCGAGCGCAGCGGCGCGCTGGGCCGCGGTGAGCTCGGTGTCGTGTTCGGTTCCTAATCCGGTTAGCGCGAATTCTTCGCAATTCATGGTTACGATCCTCTGTTCAACTTCTCTACTCGGCCCGTGACATTTACCTGACTCTTGCTACCTCAGGGGCTAAAGCCCCTTTCTTGCTCGCTACCTACGGCCCGACTAAAGTCGGGCCCTCCCGTTAAGAGCAACCAAGTCGGGCTTTGACGTCCGCACAACCAGGTCAAAAGCCCTCCGTTAAATCACCAACCTAAAGACGCCCGCCGCAGACGGCGGCCGCTACAAATGCCGGTGCTTATCCGACGGCGCTGATGCGGCGCGGTTCGCGAAAAATTTCCAGCTTGGCTAGCAACAGGGCGCGTCCACGGTGTAAGCGGGAACGAATCGTTCCGATGGGACAGCCTGCTACTGCGGCCGCCTCTTCGTAACTCATGTCCTGCAGTTCGCAGAGCACCACTGCTTCGCGAAATTCTTCCGGCAATTCCAGTACTGCGGCGCGGACTTGCGCGGTACGTTCGCGTTTTTCCGCCCACACTGCCGGGGTCAAGGTGTCTTTCAAAATCACGCCCGATCCGCTGCCATCTTCATTCTTTTCTTCCAGCGCCAGCTCGCGGGGCAAACGTTCGCGATATTTCAGAACGCGATTGCGGGCCACCCCATACAAAAACGCGGAAACCGTTCCGAGCCTGGCGTCGTATTTCTCGGGCGTGCGCACCAGGGTCATGAACACGTCCTGAACAATCTCTTCCGCGGCCCAGGCGCTGCCGGTCATTCGCAAAGCGAAGCGATAGATGGCCGCTTGATGCCGCCGATACACCACCGTAAAGGCTTCTTCGTCGCCCTTGGCGGCCCGCCTCAGTAATACGTCGTCTGCAGTTTCCTTCAGGATCGTCATCTCTCTAGATAAGACGGCTGTGGCGGCTTTCATGGGTATATTCCCGGCGCCTGCGAAAATAGTTCCCTGAGGTTCCTGGGGGCCAATCCGTGGCCGGTGGGCCAATGTGCTATCTTGGGCGGCGCCATGAAATCAGCGCTAATCCTAGTCTTTTTTGCCTCTTTGCTGCCAGGCGCGGGGCTGCCTGCCCAATCCGGCCCTGCTACCTCAAACGGTGCTCCCGCGACGCCCTCGACTCAGGCGACTCCTGCGGACGCTCCAAACCCCGACGCGTTTTACAGCCTGGGTCCCGATTCGCTGCCGCAGCAAGGCGTCCCCAAAGGTGAAATTCGCGGCCCGTTCACCTTGCCGAGCAACGCCTATCCTGGCACGCAGCATACCTATTGGGTCTACGTTCCCGCGCAGTACGATGCGGCAATTCCGGCCAGCCTCATGATTTACAACGACGGCCAGGCGTTCTTAAATCCCGAGGGCGATGTGCGGGCACAGAACGTGATGGACAATCTGATTTTCCGGCGAGAGTTGCCGGTGATGATCGCGGTGTTCATCAATCCGGGACGGCGGCCGGACCAGCCGGAGCCGGATGCCAAGGAGTGGGGCGACCGCACCACCAATCGGCCCACCGAATACAATACGCTGGACGATAAATACGCCCGCGTAATTGTGGATGAACTGCTGCCGGTGCTGTACAAGCAGTACAACATTTCGCGCGATCCGGAACGGCACGGCATAGGCGGGTCCAGTTCTGGCGCAATCGCGGCGTTCACCGTCGCGTGGCAGCGTCCCAACGAATTTCGCAAGGTGTTGAGCAATGTGGGCAGCTTTGTGGATCTGCGTGGCGGCAATGCTTACCCCGAAATAATTCGCAGCAGCGAAAAGAAGCCCATCCGCATATTTCTGTGCGACGGGCGGAACGACAATCGCGGGCAAAAGCCCGGCGACGCCACCTACAACCAGGCGCTCGACTGGTTCTATCAAAATGTGCGCATGATGCAGGCGCTTACCGCCAAGGGCTACGACGTGAATTTCGCCTGGGGCATCAACAAACACGGACAGAAGATGGGAGGCGCGATTTTACCGGAAATGATGCGCTGGCTCTGGCGCGACCATGAATTCTCTGATGATCCGAAGAATGCGGTCGAGCGGTCGTTCAACCAGCCGAAAAAAAGTGCGGAGAAACAGTAAACATTTAGGTAGTGCTGCAGTCTTTTGTCGCCCGAGGAGATTATCGAGGAGTCCAGCGTCATGAGCCATGAAGTGCAGTCAACGGATCAGGAATTCTCAGAACTGAAACAACGAATGAAGGCGTCGTGGATGGCTGGGGACTTTGGGCAGATTGCCCGAAAGCTAGCGAACGGGGCGGGAGAGTTTATTGCGCGGCTAGGACTGCAGCCCGGGATGCGGGTGCTGGATGTAGGTTGCGGCTCGGGGAACCAGTCGATTCCGGCGGCGCGAACTGGGGCCAACGTTACGGGCGTGGACATTGCCGCCAACTTGCTGGAGCAGGCGCGGCAGCGGGCGGCTGACGAACATCTGAAGATCCAATTTGATGAAGGGGACGCCGAGCAGTTGCCTTATGGCGATGGGCAATTTGATGTGGTCCTCTCGATGTTTGGAGCGATGTTTGCGCCGCGGCCGGAAGTGGTGGCCAGCGAATTTAAACGGGTGTGCCGCGCTGGCGGATTGCTCGCCATGGCGAATTGGACTCCGGAAAGTTTTGTGGGAAAAACATTTCGCGTGAATAGCAAATATTTGCCGCCGCCGAAGATTGCGGCGCCGGTGTTGTGGGGCGAGCCCGATGTGGTGCATGAACGATTTGGAGCGGATGTAACTCTACAGATGGAAAAACGCATTGTGATTTTTGATTTGCCACTGAGTCCGGAGGGCGCGGTGGATTTTTTTCGCGAATATTTTGGTCCGACCAAGGTGGCGTTTTCCCGGCTCGACACGGATGGGCAAGCGCGGATGCGCGGCGATTTGGTGGCGTTATGGACGGAAAATAATATGGGGGACGCGGAGCACGTGAAGATTCAGGCGGAGTATTTGGAAGTGCACGGGCTGCGGAAATAATTGGCAGGTAGGGCGGTCGCATATGGACTAGGAATCGGGTGGGTGGGCTCTGCATAAGTTCGAGGCCACACGCAGCAATAGGCCGGACTAAAGTCCGGCGCCTACGTAAAACAGCCTGTACGCTATTTTTCCGGTTTGAAGAGTTTTGCAGCCAGGCCGGTTACTATACTGCGCGGGACCAACCGCTGGGCCACCACGTTAAAGGCGTTGGCTGCGCCGCTGATCACCGCGCTTTTGCCTGCGGCTAACGCCACTAAACCTACATGCGCTACTTTTTCAGCGGTTTCCTGGTGCTTCTTCGAGAAGAGCTTATCCTGATTGGCCACTTTGTGGAATTCGGACTCCGTTGCGCCGGGGCACAGCGCGGAAACGCGGATGCCGTGCGGACGCACTTCCGCGGCGAGGCCTTCGGCGAAAAGTAGATCGAAAGCTTTGGTGGCCGCGTAGGTGGAAAGGTACGGCACCGCCTGGAATGCGGCCACCGAGGAGAGAATCATAATGTCGCCGCTGCGCCGGGCAATCATCTCCGGCAAGTAAAGCCGCGTCAGATGCACAACCGCGCTGCAGTTCACCTGCACCATGTCCAGCAAACGCTGCGTTTCGACTCCAGAAGTTTCGCCGAATTGTCCGAAGCCGGCATTGTTGATCAGCAGTTGCACCGTGAGGTTGCGCTGCTTGGTGAACGCAAAGATTTTTTCTGGAGCGTCCGGCTGTGTGAGGTCGGCGGCAAATACTTCGCATTGCACGTTAAATTTGCCGCGCAGTTCGGCGGCGAATTCTTCCAGGCGGTCTTGGCGGCGCGCGGTTAGAATCAAGTGAGTGCCGCCAGCGGCCAGTTCGCGCGCTAAGGCTTGGCCGATGCCGGCGCTTGCTCCGGTTACTAAGGCCCACTTTCCCCGCCACTCGTTGCTCATTTGTCCATCCTGATGATTTTGAATAATTGCCGCGTGCGTGGGTAGCTTGCCACGGTGGTGAGCGTGGGGCAAATGAGGGGACGGGTGGGCGCGGAGAAAGCCGCCTCCTGACGGGGGCAAGCAGGGCTCAGAAGCCAGCGCCCCGCGCTACAGATGCTTGCCTGTGCTACGAGATTGCGTTCTTAGACAGGTTCCGCTTCGGTGGGCTTCTCTGCGACCTTGTCGTGCGCCGCAGATTCTGACGCCGCGCTGCGCCGGGGCATGTGCTTCCAGACGACGTCGCGCACTCGCGCGCCATCGCGTTTCATGCGGTCCATCAGCCGGCGGGCCCAGATAAATTCGGCGGCGAGCAAACTAAGACCTAGCAGGATGACCAGCCAGCCGGGACCGGGGGTAATGAGCATGACCACACCGACCGCCAGCAGGGTAAACCCCGCTACGATGCGAAAGACCCGGCGAACTTGTTCGATGTTACGGAGACTCATGCGCGTCTATCCGAGCACTCTGGGTGCCAATCCGGGCACACGCGGGGCGGCGCGGCAAGTCCGGTCTTCCTGAGTATACAAGCTGCTATTTAGGAGGGACGGACGGAGCTGTAACAATGTTCCATCCGCTGCGTAACCAAGGACTGCTACGCACGCGCTTCCTCACGCCTACGCACTCGGATGCAGCCGGAGCGTTCCCCGATGTACAGAAGCTGGTACCGAGGCTCGTGCTGAAGTCTGTACCGGGCTTCGCACCGGGTTTCGCAATCAAGTTTCGCAACCAAGTCTCGCAACCAAGGTTTGCAACTCAGTTTGCAGCGAATTTGTAACAAGGTGACCTCGGCCGCCATTCCAGGATTTGCGAAATCGCGAAATCTCGATCACTTTCAGTCCCAAGATCGCGCAGCGAGCCGCCCAGCGTAGTTTCTCCGCATATACAAAAAAGCTTCAGATAATTCCGTAAATGGAAGGACGATAGACAAGTGGGGAGGCACGACAGATTCAAGGAAAATGGCGGAGAGGGTGGGATTCGAACCCACGGTACGGTTTCCCGCACGCTCGCTTTCGAGGCGAGTACTTTCAACCGCTCAGTCACCTCTCCGCGGCGGTTACTGCTCAATCGTAACAGAGGGCTGTGTTGACGGGCAATTGGTCGCGACCAGCTTGGTGCTTCCGATTTTGCTTACGGGACGCGATTTCCCCGGCCGTTAGCGACGCGTCGCGAAAAAAGATTGCAGCACTGCGGCGGACTCGGCCGCCAGGACTCCCGCGGTGAAGGGAACCTGATGATTTAGTGCGGGATTGCTAAGTGCCGTGAAGCGCGTCCGCGCCGCGCCACCTTTCGGATCGTCCGCCGCATAAACGACGCGCTCGATGCGCGCCTGAATCATTGCCCCGGCGCACATGATGCACGGCTCGAGCGTGACGTACAACGTCGTGCCGGGCATGCGGTAATTTGCGAAGTGCCTGGCGGCGACGCGCAAGGCCACGATCTCCGCGTGAGCGGTAGGATCGCAATCGCGGATAGTGCGATTGTTGGCCCGCGCGATAATTTCGTTGCTATGAACCAGCACGGCTCCAATGGGAACTTCGCCGGCCGCGGCTGCGGCTCGGGCTTCCTCTAACGCCTGCAGCATAAATTGGAGATCGGCTTCCACGCGAAATAGAGGATAACATTTGCGCGCACCCGCAGCTCGCCCGCAATTTGCCCTCAACTTGCAGTGACGGCAACGCGCCGCAAATCCGTGTCCCGTTTGCTTGACAATCCAGCTGCAGGGAAAGAGACTTAGTTCCCAGAAACTCTCAAAAATAAATCTTCCCCTAAGGACGCGTGCCTTGCGGTTCGCGCGCTGGACAAAAACGACGGCATGGAACTTCGAAAAGATCCCATCACGCAAAGTTGGGTGGTCCTGGGCAAAAGGGAATCGCTCGGCGAAACCCACGAGTGCCCGCTCGATCCGGAAATTGTAGACAAACAGCCGGCGATCCTGTCGTATCCCGCTGAAGGAACCTGGCAGGTCCGGGTGGTGGCGCATCCCGATCCGCTGTACCGCATCGAGGGCGAACCCGGCCGCCTGGCTGAAGGTATGTACGACAAGATGGGCGCCACCGGCGCGCACGAAGTGGTCATCGAAACCCGCCAGCACGATAAGCGCATGTCGCAATTCAGCGACGAAGAAATCGAACGGGTCCTGAACGTTTGGGCCGCGCGTATCACCGATTTGAAAAAAGATTCGCGCTTCAAGTACGTCAGCATCTTTAAGAATCAGGGTGCGATGGCCGGAGAAGAATTTGCCCACGCCCATTCGCAGATTACCGCCACCATTTTCGTCCCCCGCCGTTTGAAGTACGAGCTGACCGCCTCGCATGAATGGTACAAAGAAAAAGAGCGCTGTATTTTCTGCGACATGGTGCGCCAGGAAGAAAAAATCGGCAAGCGCATCGTAGATGTCCAGGGCGATTACTACGCGCTATGCCCGTACGCCTCGCGCGTGCCCTATGAAATCTGGGTGATGCACCGCCGGCACAATCATCTCTTCGAGCAGCCCCGCGCGGGCTCTAATCGTCGGCATTTGGCGTCGCTGCTGGGACGCGTGTTGCGCCGCCTGGAAAAAGTCGCGCCCGCTTTTCATCTGGTGGTTCACACTTCGCCGAATACCCGCAGCAAAAAAGGCGAACTCGCCGGTTATTGGAAGACTCTGGCCGACGATTACCACTGGCATATCGAAATTATGCCCATCGTCGAGGCCCGCAGTAAGTCCTACAGCATCAAGGAAGTGTATTTTAACGCCGCGTTACCCGAGCAGGCCGCCGAGCAGTTGCGCGCGATCGACCCTAATTCATGAAGGCTCTCATCTTTCGCTCGCGTACCGCGAGCACTGCGAAGTCCTGGTTCTCGTCGCGCGGATTTCGCCACTCCGAACGCGGCGGTATTCTCAGCACCCTGATTGGCCTGCTGTTTCTGGTGATTCTCTGCGGCGCGATCTATCTCGCGCGGCGCCCCTTGCTGCGCTTCGCCGGCGAATCCTGGATCGTCGATGAGACCCTCGATCACGCGGACGCCATCATCGTCCTCAGTGACGATAATTTCTACGCCGACCGCGTGACCCGCGCCGCGGAATTGATGCGCGAAGGCAAAGCTCCGGTCGTGGTCGCCAGCGGCAGAAGATTGCGTCCCTATGCGGGCATCGCCGAATTGATGCAGCACGACTTGATCGAGCGCGGCGTTCCCAAAGAAAAAATTATCGCCTTCCCCCACGACGCGGACGATACCCGCGAGGAAGCCGAAGCTCTAACAAAGTTGGTAGCACAAAATAAATGGTCCAGCGTGCTTATTGTAACTTCCAACTATCACACTCGCCGGGCCCGCTACATTTTTCGCAAAGTTTTTCCACAGGGCGTGCAGGTGGCCATAGTGAGCGCCCGGGACGGCGACTTTGATCCGCAGCAATGGTGGGAAAAGGGTAAGTCCTTTAAACAGTTAACCCGAGAGTTCTTTGGGATGATTGCGGCGATGTGGGAATTGCGCGACAAAAGTGCTACGAAATCCACATCACAATCTGTTGTAGACCCGCCTGTACCGAAACCGCTATTAGCAGTATAGACCTTCACGAAACACCCTACATTTACCCCTCCCCATTCCACTTTACACCCGCTAAGTCCTGTACTATCTTCATGGTTCTGAGTCGCAGCCCCCGCCCAGTCGAGACGCGACTTCGCAACTAAAACTCTGGGTCGAGGTGTCTCAAATGTGGAAAAAGGAAGATTCCAAGGGCCTGCCGGAAACTCCGGTAGCTCATGGTGCTGCCGCTCCCGTAACTCCCATCGCCAGTACTTTTGCGAATTCGCGAACGAGCTCTCCGCAAGCCTCCAGCGCTCCCGTCGCCAACGCCGCGCGCACCGGCGCCTCCATCAGCCAGGGAATTAAAATCAAAGGCGAAGTCACCGGCAGCGAAGATCTGTACGTCGACGGCCAAGTCGAAGGCAAACTGAATTTGTCCAATGGAACTTTGACGATCGGGCCGAACGGCGTCGTAAAAGCCGATGTGGATGCCCGCGAAGTAGTGGTCAGCGGCCGCATCGATGGAAATATTACTGCTCGCGAAAAAGTTCAACTGTGGGCTAGCGGACAAGTTTCCGGCGAAGTGCGCACCGAGCGTTTGGCGATTGAAGATGGCGCGTCATTGCGCGGCAAAGTGGAAGCCGGCAAGGTTCCTCCCAAAATCGCGGAAGTGCGCGCAGCCATGGCCGCGGCGGGTGCGAGTAAAGCAGCTTCTACTTCTGGTTCGGCGGCGGATTAATCTATGGGTTTTCTCAATAAATTGGGAATTGCGATGGGCGGAGGCGTCTCGCGGCAAGCCTCCAACCCTGTTCCGGCCAATGGCAAGCACCACAACGGCAATGGCAGCGGCAACACTGTGGTCGCCGCTGTAGGCTCCACGCGGGCGCCCCAAATGCAGGAATCCAATCGCGTTTCGAACGGCCTGAAAGAATTCTTGTGGAACCTGGACGGCTTGGGCCGCGGAACCATGCTGGATCTCGGTCCCGCATGGCAAACCACCCTGAGTTTTTTCATCGAGCGCGGCTTTCGCGTTTCCTCGGAAGATATTCTGCGCGGCTGGAAAGAATTTCTGGCCGAAGAAGAAGCCCGCTTGCGGGATGTTGCCGCCGGCGGCGCCGATACCACAGACATGACCCCGGGCGGCCGGGCCGTGCGCTTCCTCACCAACAATTTGCAATATCCAAAAAATTCTTTCGACGCCGTATTGCTGTGGGATTTGCTGGATTATCTGGAACCGGCGGTCGCCAAGCAAACGGTGGCGTGGATCACCGAATTGCTGCGTCCTGGCGGCGTGGTTCTCGCGATGTTCCACAGCAAAAAGCCGGAAGGCTTTCAGCGTTATCGCGTCGCGGATTCGAGTACCCTGCAGGTTATTTCCGCGCCGCTGATCTGCCCGGCGCAAAAAGTTTATCAAAACCGCGAAATTCAGGATTTATTCGCGCGCTATCGCACCAGCAAGTCCTTCGTCGGCCGGGACCAGTTGCGCGAAACGCTGTTCATTAAGTAGCCGCGTGTAATCGCGCAGTCCGTTAAGTTTTCTATTCCTAAATTAAAAAAGGGGAGCCACGTGGCTCCCCTTTTTTATGTGCGAAATTCTCTGACCAGCGGATCAACTATGCGCGTGATGATGATGGTGGCGCCGGATATTGCTGGTGCGATGATTGCGCCGATCGTGCGCGGACGCCGGATTGTTGTTCGCTGAAGAGCTGGCCGCAGCAGCCATCGGTCTCGCCGAAGCCGCGGTCACCGTAACGAATCCAGCGCTCAGCACCACTATTGCGCCAGCCAGCAGCAACAATTTTGAAAGTTGGGCCATACCAAAATACTCCTGCGGAGCTTGCACTTCTTCCCCATATTGAAGCACAAACTAGCAGGATTGTCGCCCGGGAAAAAGACCGGGAATTTCCCCCTGTTCACTAGGACAGTTTCTGATCCTATGGATTGCGGTTATCTAGGTGGCGTTGGGCCGCGCGTCGCAGAAATTTCAGACACCCAACTTCAATTTGGTGAGCCACTGAATCACGTCTTGCTGTTGCGCGATGATTTGCGCTTGCCAGGCGACAGCCAGCGACAGGATGCTCATGGTCAGCGCACAGATCGCTAGAATCAACCCCATGTTCGATTCGGTGGCGGGAATGCGCAGCGTGCGAATCAGCCAAGCCATAGTAAATGGTCTCCTAGTACCCTCAGGACTTTCTTCAGCGCGAAAGTCCGAACACCTACAAAAACACCAAGTGATGAGGAGTACCGATGCCCACCTAATGGCAATCCGGCGACCACTGCTGGGCGACTTCGAATCTGGCCGTATTAGATGGCAAGCAGGAGACTTGCGAGAAATAGTCCGCTGGAGAGAACTGCCAGGAAATTGGCACGGTGTGCAACCGCACGCACATTAGTGCGAAATAACTTCCTTACGCGCGCTCTAGCAGCGGTGTGCGATTCGAACCGCTGGGCCGCGCGGCTCGAACTTCTGCGCGTTGCGATTGGAAAACTCTACGCCGCGCGATTCGAACCTCCGCGCGCCGCTATAGGCGTTTCTGCTGGAATCACTTGTAGCTGCGCGAGCCAACCGTCTCAAGGAGCCATTCCCAGGTCTCGGGCGCCCGGAAGGGAATCGTTAGGCTGTACGAACCAAACTTGGGATTCTTGGCTGGCCGGAAAGTGCCATCGCTTTCGTTGACCTCATCAGCGTCACTGTTCGCCAGCAGAATATTTCGTTCACAGCACGGAAAAAGCTCGGCAGCTTCTTCCTCGGTCGCCACGCCGAGCACCACCGCGTGATAACGCAGCGCCCGGTCATAAAGTTTGGTCAGATCGCGAATGCATTTTTGCAGGCTGGCGCCCACGGCCAGCGACCACAACACTCCATGCTGACGCAACGCCAGCTTGCGCAGTTTGGCTTCCGCGACAAAACGTTGAATATCGCTTTCCGACGCTCCGGCAAAAAAGAAAAGCTCGTCGAAATCGCGTTGCCGGGCCATTTCCGCATCGCGCGCCGGCAAGCCGGAATTTTGGATCAGTTCGCGCGGCGAAAGGCTGCGCAGGGGAACCGCCTCAACCCCGGTATCCTCCGCCAGGCTGGCCAGCGCTTCCTGGGCCGCAGGCTGCGGCTGCGCCACGGGCATGCTGGTGAAACGCCCAAGCCGCAAAGTTTTTTCCGGCTTGAGATGAAAATAATCTTCCGGAAGATAGACCGCGCAGCCGCCCTCGCCGATGAAGGGATGCGTGTGCCCATTTTTGCGGCGCGGATCGTCCATCTGCAGCCGCGTGCGGCTGGTGACCCACACCGCCGGAACCGCGGTGTGGTCGAGCCGGGCGTTGAACTCGTCGAGCCCCTCAAACAGTTTTCCGCGCACGGGGATAAACGAATCGACCGCAAGATAAATGACGCACGATGTCTGGCGCAGATAAGCTCCGAAAAGTCTGCACCCATTCTAACGGAACTCGCCGGGTTATACCTGGGCTACCCCGCCGTCGACGAATAGCTCGATGCCGGTGACGAAGCTGCTGTCGTCGGAGGCCAGGAACACTACGGCTTTGGCGATCTCGTCGGAGGTGCCGATGCGGCCTAGCGGGACCATTCCGGCCAGGCCGGCTTTCAGTTGCTCCAGTTCCTCCTTGGTGGAGACGAGGCCGGCGACTCCCGGAGTATCGATCGGCCCGGGGCTGACTACGTTCACGCGAATCTTGCGAGCTTTCAAATCTATCGTCCAGGTGCGCGCGAAGGAACGCACCGCCGCTTTGGTGGCGCTGTAGACGCTGAAATTGGCCATACCCTTCACCGAGACGATTGACGCGTTGAGAATAATCGAACCGCCGTCCGTGAACAGCGGCAACGCTTTCTGCACCGAGAAGAGCAGACCTTTCACGTTGGCGTTAAATGTTTTGTCGAAATGCTCTTCGGTGATGGAGCCGAGGGGCGCGAATTCGCCGCCGCCAGCGTTCGCGAAAAGTATGTCGACGCGCCCTTTCTCTTTTTTGACGACATCATAAAGTTTGTCGAGATCGGCGAGTTTCGCGACGTCCCCTTGCACGGCGGTAACATTTTTCCCGATGGTTTTCACCGCCGCATCGAGTTCCGCCTGTCGCCGGCCGGTGATAAATACATACGCGCCCTCTGCCACAAAGCGCTGCGCGGTGGCCAAGCCAATGCCGCTGTTGCCGCCGGTAACGATTGCTACTTTTCCGTCTAACTTGCCCATCGGTTCCTCCGAAAGATCGTCTCGCTGCTAGTTCTGGCACGCTGCGAACTTGGGGCGCGCAAAGCTTGTGCGCCCCAACTCGCGTCGTGATGGATCGACCCTTCGGCGAATCTCTAAAGGATCGATCCGTTGCTTTCCTCGGTCGTCTTACTGCGTGCCGCCGGAGATCACCAGCGTTTCGCCGGTCAGCCACGAAGAATCGTCGGAGGCCAGAAACACCGCGGCGGGAGCGATATCATTCGGACGTCCAACGCGACCGAGCGGGGCCTTCGCTTCAAAATCCTTCTGGAAATCGCCGCCTTCAAATCCCGCGGTTTTGACCCCTTCAGTGATTACCAATCCCGGATTGATGGAATTGACGCGAATCTTCCTGGGTCCGAGTTCTTTGGCCAGGGATTTGGTCACCGCGTCGACCGCGCCCTTGGTGGCGCTATACACCGAGGCGTTCGCGGGCGTGATCTTGCTGACGACCGAGCTGATGTTGATGATGTTGCCGCCGGAGGGGCCGAAATGTTTCACCGCGGCTTGCGACGTAAGAATCAGCCCGAGCACATTCAAATTAAATTGTTTGTGGAAGGAATCTTCGGTCACGGCTTCGAGCGGAGCGAATTCATAAATTCCCGCGTTGTTCACCAGAATGTCCAGATTGCCGTAGGCTTTTTTCGAGTCGGCGAAGAGCTTGTCTATGTCGGCCTGTTTGCCGACATCCGCTTTTACGGCTACGGCCTTGCCGCCATCCTTGACGATTTCCGCAACCACGCGGTCCGCGCCTTCTTTGCTGGAGGAATAATTCACTACTACGGAGGCGCCTTCCGCGGCGAGGTGCTTGGCGATGGAAGCGCCGATGCCTTTGGAAGCTCCGGTGACGATGGCTACTTTGTTGGACAGTTTCTTGCTCATGAGAATCTCCTTATGGTTTCATACGCATCGGTATATAAAGTGTCGCGCGGCTCGCGGGCCGCCAAGGTGTTTCGTACCGACTGGTATGTTAAGATGCGTTGTAGCCCGGAAGGATACAAGAATGTTGCAATCCCGTAAAAAGACGGCAAGGAAAGCAGTTAGCCGCGGAGTTGGCCCGGCCGGCGCTGCTAAACGCAGCTCTGGGCGGATTCTGGCGGGAGTAACGGCGAGAGTAACGGCGGGGGTAGCCGCAGGAGGCTCCAAGCGGGTTCCGGGGCGACCGTTGGCGTTCGATCCTGAGAAGGCTTTGGACCAGGCCCTGCGCGTTTTCTGGGAGCATGGATACGAGGGCGCCTCGCTTACGGATTTGACCAAGGCGATGGGCATCAACCGGCCGAGCATGTACTCCACCTTCGGAAACAAAGAGCAGCTGTTTCGTAAAGTGCTTGATCGCTACGCGGAAAATGCCGCGGCGTTTGTGCCGGAAGCTTTTGGCGAGCCGACCGCGCGGGGAGCGATCGAAAAAATGCTGATGACCTCCGCGGATTTGCTGAGTGATCCGAAATATCCACGCGGGTGCTTGCTGGTACAGGGAGCGCTGGCGTGCGGCGATGAATCGAAGTCGGTGCGTAAAGAATTGTCCGTGCGACGCGCGGCGGGGGAAGCGGCGATTCGCAAGCGCCTGGAGCGCGGCCAAGCCGAAGGCGATTTGTCCCGCGAGGTGGACGCCGCGGAACTGGCCAGCTACATAAGCACGGTGCACAACGGAATGTCTGTTCAGGCTTCGGGCGGCACCAACCGTCAGAAGTTGCGCAGCGTTGCCGAACGCGCGATGCGCGCCTGGCCGGTTTAGGAAACTGCTGCGCGGATTTGATGAGTCGGCAGAGCGGCTGCGGCGCAGCGTGTTGACGGCGGAGACGAAGTGATTTTTTACCTGCGTGAAAAGAATGCTTGCAACAACATTAGGCGTCACATGTTGCACCGTACAACTCACGTAAAATATTGAATATAAATAAGTTATACAATTATTGCGCGTGAAGGAGCCACGTCGTTTGCTGGAAGTGTTCATGATACAGGGGTTACGGGAGTGATTCTTGTAAGTGTTGTAGATGCTGGGTTTAGAGGAGTTAAATTGGTGGAAATTGGCACAAATTCAAGAATCGGTGTTGATTCTATGGGACTTACAAAATGAATTTGCGCGGATCGTGGAAGTGCGGATTCTAAAGGGGTTAGAGCTAACTTGTGGTGTGAGATCGGTGCGGAGAAGGGGAGTGGGCGGTCAAGGGTGGAGTGCGGTTGGGGAGGAGCGGTCCCGGCGGGCGATTGGTAGTTCACGCGGAAGTGTAGCTGAGGAGCGTGACCTTGTCAATGTGGGTTAGTAACTCATAGGTACTCCGTTCGAATGGGATTGGTCTCGATTGCGAGCGACAGAAGAATCGGAAAACGGCTCGTCTGGAAGCTGTGAAGAAATCGATTCGCTACTGTCTCGGGTGATCCAAAATGTATCCCGACATTGTGATCGTTGCTCATGCGGTCTCTAAACGCCAAATTCTCGACCGCCGATTTCGTAGAAATCGCAAATATGCATTTCTTCACAGCTTCCTGTCCCTAGGTTTTCAGAGAATGATCTTGCAACCCGCGAGGTCGTCCAACAATTCAATCTTGAATTTCTCTAGTATCCGCAAGTTAACACGAAGACGCAGGTACCGGTCCCTGTCATCTTGTTGCTGTAACCAGGGCGGATTTTCGCTAAGGAGTTTCTCTCGCAACTCGTGGTCCTTTGCGAGATCTGCGAAGTGAACAGAGAACAAGTCAGGCGAACCAGCTTGGCGCTCTCCGCTTTCCAGCGGAGACTCCTGCCTCCAATTCAGACATCTGGGTAAGTCCAAGACACACGCGAAGCTGCCCATCTTGGCCGGACGGAACCAGAAAACCGGGATGTCTTCTCCTCCAACAGACATTGTCCCTTCAAAATTTTGCATCTCGTGCCAAGGTGACTTCTTGTCGCGCCACTTCGGACTGAAAGATGGGGCATCCTCTAACTCCATCAACTGCTTGACCTCCAAACCAACAATTAACAGGTTGGCCTTGGAACCTGCTCTACTCAGAGAACCTACCAGCACCCTCAACTTTTCATCGATTTGTGGAACATCGGGGCAGTCGCACAAACGCAGCTGGTCCAGAATAATATCTAAGACGGTCGACGACTCTGACTGAGATAGCTGCCACGCGAAGTTCTCTCCAATCTCTTTGCACGGGTAATCTGAGTGATCAATGAAGGTCTTCTTGTCGTTGAGCGAGTTCAGGCCCCATATGACCGCCCCGTCTTGCTTACTTGGTTGAGTGGTTTCGTCCGTGAACGCATGAAAATATTTAAAGATGGATCGCATGCCGGCGCTCTTGTGGAATTTACTTCTGAAAGCAACTTCGAACTCGCCAATTTTCAATGAGCTCAAGTTGGCTTCGATGTCCAGGTCTTCGTCGTTCCGCTTCTGGCTGCTAACCAACCTGGCAAACAGCGCGTCGAAGGGGCCGACGGCAGCAAGCCACGGCTCCGGCACTATTAGTGCCCATTTCGTTCGCGAATTTGCGAACTCGTGAAACGTTGCAACGACTCTACTCTGATTTCCCACGTCGAATAGAATGTCGCGGCCGAGGGGTAACTCCATTTCCGTAATGTGAGCAGGAGTGAAGGCTTGGCAAGCTTTCAATAACGTATAACAGTAAAAGTCAGTTAGCCTGGGGATCGGACCTCCTACGAACCCACCGTGTTCGGGGATTCGCGTCCACCAGTGCCAGCCCCAAAGCTCCTGTGTGTCGTCCTGGTAGGCGTCACTAAATAACTTCGTTAATCCAAGAGGATCGCCGCCAAGAAGTCCCACGACGGAATCCAAACACTTTCGAATGCTCTCGTCGGTTGGACTCTCAAGTAATTTTTCGAGCACAAGGCTTCCGACACCGAAAAGCATTTGATGTTTTCGAGACGTAAGCTTTTCTCTGACATTCTCTAGTTGTTCCAATTCTCTGATTCGCTTAGCGACTTGCACTGTAGACCGCCCCTGGACGACTAGCATTTCGATTCGCACTCGCAGCGAGACTAATTCCGCATCGGAACTGGTCGTCGTGCTCAATCGCCCGAACAAACCCTGTGCGGCGCGCGCAAAAGCCTCAAACTCGCAGTAGTCTCTGCTATCGAGCGCACTCCTCATCAAGTCCTGAAAATTAGAAAAAATCGTAATTCCAAAGTCACTGACCGTCTCAAGTGCATTTGCGTCGTTCGGGCTATGCTGAAGTTCCCACTGGACACCATAGTCCGCAAGATCTACGGGGTACCGCCAGCTGCGGTCGAATAAGAGCTTGCGTACGTCGTCAACTTTCACCGTCTTCGAGCTCGAATATAACAACCTTGCAAAAGATATGAACTCACGAAATATCAAGTGGTCCCTAGCGCGAATTGAGGCAAGAGCTATTGCGAAAGGGATGGATATAACATCGCGCACAATGATCACGTCGTCTGATAGGCATGCTCGCCGATGAATTTCGGCGAGATCATCCCTCATCCATTTCACCTCATTCCACCCTCCGAGTAGGCTGTTAGTTTCGAGCCTGGCTCTGGAGAAAGAGTGTACGGTTTGGAAGGTCTTCATTCGCTCCAAAAAAGTCTCGGCGGCACGTTTGTACACGTTTAAGAGATCAGATAGTCTGCCGGTTTGGGCGCTTCTTATCGCTTCGACCGCTTGGTCCTTGATCTCAGCCATGAGCCGTTTTATGCGTTCCAAATGCGGCTCTTGGGGGCCGAGCTGAATAGCTCGCCTCGCCAATTTACCCAGGTATTGCCGTTCGGATTCTTCAGGAACGAGCTTTTGAGGGACACGCGCGATCACTAAGTGTTCACCTTCCACTGAATCGCTGTACAAAACCGTTAGGCATCGAGATTTCAGAGCTGTCAACGTTCTTCCTGATAGATTAATGTCCCCAAGGACGAGAGCCGTAGACCACGGAACCTGCTTTTCAACAAAAGCATACCCGTTTTCATTCGCGATTCTTTCCAGCTCCTCCGAGAATTGCTCCAGTCGATCCAACAGGACATCGCAAACCCTCCCCTGTTCGGTGTGCCGGATCGTGAAAACCTCGTCAGCGGCAGTTTGGACAGCGAAGGGCGAGTATTCGAGCTTCATCCCATCCAGTGCTCTCAACAGCAGATTCCTCCCGATTCGCTCATCGATAGCGAGGTCGATGCTTCTTGTGATTCTGTCCTTAACATAGTCAAGACCGCTCAAGTACTGGCGATCACCGTCCAAGAGGACTTGCACGAGCTTATAGAGTGTGAAAATGGCTAGAACAGCCGTAATTAAGATAATGACGCGAGCAGCCTCAACCGTACTCACAACAACGAAAATCGCTAATAGCCCGATTACGAATACTGCAATTGGGAATAAGTAGGTCTCTTTTAGGAGAATTTCAGCGAGGCTAACACCGCTCGGAGTCTTTCGGGATGATAGGCCAACAACAAAAACAGTTATAGGCACAAATACCAAGGCGATGCCGACGCCAAGGGGCTGCAATCGGGCGATCTTGGCTAGGTCAGCTGAATTAGCACAACGCCCGTTCCAGAGGGCCCAGGCGAACGCCACAGCCAAGAGACCGGCAACAATTGTCAAAGAAGCGGTGGAGGGATAGTAGATACCTCGAAGCCACTCATACGCTCTCAACTTAAAATCACTCTTGTGCAGATTTCTCTTTTCGACGGTTATGCGACCCCTTAAGCTCGCCTCTGTCTTAGTCATATGAGCGAACAGTATAATACAGGAACTAGCGGATAAGACTTGGCAGATAGCTTACGTACCTCGGCCAACCAATATCCACCATTGAGTACTGCCGCAAAGCTGTGGACAGCGACATGCTGAGTGGCTTTCTCTCTCATCGCAGGACACCCAGGAAGGTTCTTCGTGGCTAGGGGTGTGCCACCCGCCTCCGCACCTATCGGAAAGCGACTCAATGGAGACAGTATCGCCCTATTCAAAATGGTATTTAAGGCTCCTCTGCGATTCATTTGCGCATCTCCTGACTGAAGGAATTTCGTTGAGGGTTCGCTGTCCGAGCGTTGATCGTCTATCCCGGTTTCTTCCTGCTTTTAATTTTGCGCTACCCCGAGCTCTTTCCAAACCGCAGGATCATCCGTCACATAAAATAGTGGCTCAGGTTTTCTATGTTCGATAATTTCAGTTGTGCCGTTTACGGTGATTATTTCGTAGGACGGATAACCAGGAGGAAATCCAGGCGGAGGATTTTTCAATTGGAAAGGCTCTGAGCCTTTCACCTTACCTTCTATCGTGGTCTGTACTTGCCCTTTCGCGTCTTCTAAGATGAATTTCGCGCTGTTACCCCATGGCATGACGTAGTTGCTCATCGTAACTGAAACATCGGGGCGTGTAAGTCCCGGCGGGAGGGTATTCCATTTCGGCAATCTCGACTCGCTCGCTAGTTTAAAGGTTGACTCAGGAAACCAAGCGCACCCGATCGCCGAGCCTAAAATAGTTAGCGCAATAAAAAAGAGCAGGAATCTATCAATGCGTCTAATTAGTCTGAACATTTGGCCAATGGACCTGATACGTTTTTCTTTGAAGGTATGCGCACGGGCAGAGCATACCATCGGTGTAGGTACTCGCGAGTAGCTGGGTGTGCGGCTGGTGTGGTGCGAGGTCTGCGAAAAATTGTGAAAAGGAAAATCAAAAGAAAGACCCACCCTCACAAACCCGAGGGTGGGGCACCCACAATCGTTCTTAACGGATTACGTCGTTGGGGCCACGAGAAAGAGACGCGCGAACAATAAAAAAGGGAGCGCTTCGAGGCGCTCCCTTTTTGGTGCACGGAGTTGAGAACTGGGCCTAGCGGCCTGAGGTGGAAACGTTTTGTGCCGAGGCATTGGCTTTCGGCACGCTGATGTAGCCGCTGATCTGATCCTTGGCCACTTTGTTGATCACGATTTCTTCTGGCATTTTGGTGCCGGAAGTGTAGAAGAAAATCGGCTCGTTGAGCGCGCGATTCTTCTTGTCAAAGCGCTTGTCTTCGACAGTCATCGCCACGCTGTACTGATTCTTCTTCTCGTTGACGCCCTTGAGTTCGACGGTTACGTTGCCGACCTTTTGCGGCTTGTTCTTGCCGGCAATCGTGAATTCGACGTACTCGCGTTCGCCGAGGCGGCGGAGCGCGTCGATTTCATCGTGATTCTTGGCGATGAGGGTGCCCATTTCGCTGCGGGCCATTTTCAGGTCACTCTGCGTGGCGTCGAGATCGGTGCGCACGCCGACTACTTTGGTGTCGACAGTCTTGACGTCATCCGAAGTGGCTTTGGTGGCCAGTTCGCTATGAACGGAAGTATCCAGCGCGGTAATCTTTTGGGTGGTGTCGTCGTTCAGCTTAGCGGACTCTTCGCGGGCCTTGCGGAGTTGGCCCTGGGTGATCTTGAGCTTGTCGGTGACCACTTTAAGATCGCCCTGCAAATCGGTGTTGGCCTTTTCATCTTGCGCCAAACGATCTTTCAGCGAGGAGACGTCCTGTTGCACGGCAGCTTCTTCGTTCTTGATCTGGGTGGCCACGGTCTGTTGGGTGGCGTCCAGCTTGGTTGACGAATTATAGGCAAAGGCTAATCCGCCAATGGCCAACAGCGCCGTGATAATGATGGCTGGAAGCTGCCAAGCCGGGGTATGTGTTTCCACGATTCGTTCTTCGACCATAATGTGCTGATCTCCTCTTTGGTTGTTCTTTAGAAGCTTTTAAAGTGCCGAGTTAAATTCCTACGCGATTTTTGAACCCAAACTTGGTTCCAAACTTCGTACAACGGGGCTGAAGGCTATCGGTCGCGTGTCCGTACTCCAGAGGTAGCATGCTGCGCACCAATTGGCCGTTGGGGGAGGGGCTGGTTAAGAGGCTTGTTTGGTTAGCGTTGCGGGGGACTAGGACGAAGGCGGGCTGGTACTAGTCCGCGAAAAGATTACGCGGCAGATGACAAACTTGTTAAAAGTGCGCTACGAGGACGGAAATCAGGGTACTGGAACGCCTAAGGCGCGCAGATCGGCGGAAAGCTGCTCGGGGGACTGAAAAACGATGCCGGTTAGGCCGAGATTGCGGGCGGCTTGGGCGTAGGCGGGAATGTCATCAATATATATGGACTGCTGGGCGTCCACTTTGCAGGCTTGCAGGGCGGCGCGGTAGATCAGGGGATCAGGTTTACAGGCGCCGACCGCACAGGAGTAAATTCGCCGGGAAAAGTAATTCATGAAGGTGTAGCTCGCTTCCATGTGTGCGACATGGATTGGGTCGGTGTTGGAGAGCAGGCAGAGGCGGTAGCTCTTGGCTAACGGCGCGAGGAAACTGTCGCCGAGGATGGGGGTGGGAGCCAGGACGCGGTTCCAGATCTCGGTAAATTGCTCGAATGAGAGGGTGAGGCCGAAGCGCTGATTCACGCTGAGGTAAAAATCGCGCGGGGCGATCCGCCCAGCCTGCCAGTCCAGCCAGCTCGGATGCTTTTCGAGGGCCGACCAAATTTCTTCCGGGGACAATGCCACGGTTTCCGCCAGGCCAGACATCGCGCGGTTCACATCGATCGGCACCAGGACGCGGCCGATGTCAAAAATAATGGCGCGAAATTTTGTGGCGGGCATGGACTACTCACCGGGAACTTGCGAGGGAAGTGGGGCGGCCGGCGCAACGCGAGCGCCGCGCCAGGCGCGAAAGCCGCCGATAATTGCGGGCAAAATCGAAACGAAAATCACGGCGAAAATTACGTAGTGGATGCGGTGCTCGATGTTGGGAACATGGCGGCCGAGAAAGTATCCGCCCAGAATCATGCTGCCGACCCAGAGCGCTCCGCCGAAAATATCGTAGACCAGATATTTGGCGTAATTCATTTGCGCCGCGCCAGTCACCGGTGGGCAGAACGTTCGAATAATTGGCATGAAGCGGGCCAGGATCACGGTCTTTCCGCCATGCTTTTCGTAGAAGGCGTGGGCGCTTTCGAGGTGCTTGCGGCGAAACAGGAAAGATTCCTTGCGGGTGTACAGAGTGCTGCCCATGGCGCGACCGATCCAGTAGCCGATCTGATCGCCGGCGATGGCGCACAAAATTCCGGGTACCAAGATCCAGCGCAGCGGAATTACCCCGGCTGCGGCAAAAATTCCCGCGCTGACCAGCAGGGAATCGCCGGGCAGAAAAAATCCCACGAAAAATCCCGTTTCCACAAAAATGATCAGGCAAACCAGCGGGGCGCCGCCCCAACGGATGAGTTCTCTTAGTCCCTCGGGGTTATAGAGCGCGCGGAGAAAATGGAGGATGCTGTCGAGCACGCGGAGCGATTCCTTTTCGCAACATGGGAGTGCGTTTCTGAAGAAACCGGCACCGGAGCGAGCGCACGAGCGCGCGCGGACTTGAAAGCGCCGTTACCAATACGGTAGCAGAAAAACGCCGGATTCTCTCCGCATTCATGCCAGATCAAGACGAGGATACACACCGAAGAAAACAGCGCCGAGAGGCGGATCATTGCGCGGTTCCGCTTTTTGCGCCAACTTGTTTGGCGTTGGCCTGGGACACTTCCGCCAGCCAGAGCTCCGGGCGGTGAACGATGTCCGGGATGGGCATCAGCGGCGCGGTGACCACTTCCAGCAACTGCCGGATGCGCGGCAACGCGCGCCGAGTGGCTTCGGCTCCAGCGGCGATCGCTTCGCTGGCGCGATCGAAATCGTCCCAGGCCAGCGATTGCACATCGGGGCGCAACACGAGATCTGCGTGGCGCTCCCAGATTTCTGCCTGGTGTTTTTGTGCGGCGCTCAGCGCGCGGCTCACCACTTGAAAAATATTCGTCGGCGCGCCGCGGCGGCCATCGTGGATTCCCACGGAGACACCGACCACGCGGGTGGCGCCCATATTGCGTGCCGCCAGAGTCGGCACGGGAGCCACCAGTCCGCCATCCGCGAGAAAACGGGTGCCTATTTCGACCGGTTCGAACAGTCCCGGGAACGCGCAGCTCGCGCGAATCACTTCTACCAGCGGCCCGTGCGTGAAAACTACCGGCTCGCCGGAAGCGAGATCGGTGGTCACCACGCTCAACGGGATTCGCAAATCTTCAAATTGCCGCGACTCGAAAACGCGCTCGATCAAGTCGCCGAGACAATAGTTGCTGACCAAGCCCAGCCGGGAAACCCGCCAGCGCGCGATATCTCGCACGCGCAGCGTGCGGCAGGTATCAATGATGCGTTCCAGCGGCGCGCCGCTGGCGTACGCGGCGCCCAGCACGCTGCCCACGCTGGTGCCGGCAATATGCGAAATGGGAATGTGATTTTCTTCCAGAACTTGCAGCACGCCGATGTGCGCGAAGCCGCGCGCAAATCCGCCGCCCAGCGCCAGGCCGATTCCGGCGCGGGCCGATGGGGCGCTCGTGGGGGTATCGAACGCTCCCATCGGCGAAGAGGGATTATGGGCGTTTCGCTCCATCGATAAAGGATGGATTCCAAGAGTGTTGCGGCCAATGGAACCGGGGTCATGCCGCGGTAGTACCGATGTACTCGTCGAGCTTTAGCAGGCCGTTGCATGATTTTTCTCGCGCGGGTCTGAAAATTTTTGCGCAACGTCCAACTAGTACGTTCTTACCATCCGAGTACCCTCTCTGTACCATTGGCCGCCGCAGTACCGTGCGCGATTCTCTCTCTCGGCAGGATGTTGAGGCAAAGAATGTTGCGTTAAAGAAGGTTCCGCCGTAGCGGCGGTTGCACCAAGGCTGTTGCGCTGTTCGAGGGGGACGACATGATGGACGCATTTCAGCCGTGGATTGGGCAAGCCGTAGTTCTGCAAGTGGCGCTCGGCGACATCAAGGTGCCGCTGCGAGGCAAGCTCCTAAAAGATGGCGACGACACCGTGCGGATGCGCATCGGCGATGGCTGGGACGTGGACATCTATAAGGCGATGATTATGGGAGTGGAAGAAGATCGCCTGGCGCTGCTGCCGGTTTGAACCGCGCGGAAACGATATGGCGAGACTAGTGTCGTACCGCGGTTCTGAGGGAGGACGAATGAAAGCTCACGAATTCAAATACGTAACGCACCGCCGCGCCGCGCTCTTGCTGGGACTTTCGGAAGAGGAATTGTACGACTTGTCTTGTGAGTCCGGACTGGGCCACAAAGAAACTGCCGGTGGCGAAGACGAGATTTTCTTCACCTACGAAGATTTGCGGCAAATCTGTGTGCTGGCTACCCAGCACGTGCACTAAAAATTTTGCAGGACTTGCAGTTCGCGACTTTACCCCAGGCCCCCCTCAAGCAGTAAACCCCGCCCGGGTCGCTCCCCCCAGCGACCCGGGTTTTTTTCTTGGCGGACCAATAAATGAAAGCTTGTCATCCTGAGCGCTGCGAGGGATCTGCTTTTCTCCGCCGCGCCGACCCAGCACCCGACGCAGCTCGCCTCTGCATCTGGGCATGAGAAAAAGGGCCGCCCGCCTCAGAAGGCGGCCGCTACAGAGGCAAGCTGCGTCTTACTCGGGTAGCGTCGCGGTATTGGTAATCGTCAGTTTCAGTGTGGAACCGTTGGCGCCGTGCCCGCCCGGTCCCGCCGCAGTCTGTCCGCCACCAACCCAAATTTCCACAGCGCCAGCCGGTACCTGCCGAACTCCGTTCGCATCCACCACGCTCAACTCGCGAGGCCCGACGGTGAAACTGACCGTTTGCGAAGCGTGCGCCCCAACATGCACCCGCTGAAACCCGGCCAGCGAGCGCAACGGAGCGCCGTCCACGCCGGGATGCGAAACATAGAGCTGCACCACCTCATCGCCAGGGATTGAACTGGAATTAGTAAGCACCACTCGCACCACCACCGAAGAATTTGCGTCCGTCGACTCCGGCGTGACGCTCGCGCCGGAATATGCGAACGAAGAATAGCTGAGCCCATATCCAAACGGATACAGCGGCTCCTCGGAAAAATAACGATACGTCCGGTTAAACATGGAGTAGCTGGTATACGGCGGCAACTGCGCGGCCGATTTATAAAACGTAACGGGCAATCGCCCCGCCGGATTGTAATCGCCAGAAAGCACATCGGCGACCGCGCTGCCGCCTTCTTCGCCGGGATACCACGCTTCCAGAATCGCTGCCGCGTGTTCATTCGCCCAGTTCACCGCGACTGCGCTCCCCGTCGTCAGCACCACCACCATTGGCTTACCGGTCGCCGCGACGGCTTCCAGCAAACCCTGTTGGGGCGCCGGGAGCGTAATGTCCGTGCGGTCCCCGCCGAAAAATCCCGGATCGCTGGCGTCCGATTCTTCGCCCTCCAGCAGTGCGTTCATGCCCACCACCGCCACCACTGCGTCGGACTTGCGCGCTGCCTCGACCGCTTCTTGCTGCAGGTTCGGCGGAATCCACAGCAGCCGCACCGCGGATTCCCAATAATTGTGGAAATACTCGAGCCGGATCGGATAAGCGTGCCCAGCCTGGAGGTGAATCGTCTTGGTTAAGCCGCGCTCACCGTGCGCCGCCCAATCATCGACAAAGAGTTTGCCGTCGACATACAAACGAGCGCCCCCGTTGGAGCCGACTCCCAGCCGGTAGTCGCCGTCGACCGGGGCAACCAGTTCGCCAGTCCAGCGCGCGGAAAAATTATCCGCCGGCACGCCCTTTCCAGGCGACACGAACATCCACTCGAAATTGACCGCACTATCAATCCGATGGAACGCTGGCTGGCCGGCCAATTCGGTGTTGGCAAAATATTCGCCGGCAAGGCCGGCTTGGGAATTTCCGCTGGAGGGCCGTAGCACTGCAGAAGGCACCGCCAGAGCGCGAGTCTCCGTCAATGGCGAACCGATAGCACTGTTGATGGTGGCTTTGGGAAAGCGTTCGCGAATCCCGGCCAGAATTGTGGAGTACGACGAAGGGGTGCCGTTGTAATTGCCGACCAGCGCATCCAGCGAATCGGCCGTGGGTCCAACGACCGCAATCGACTTGATGGACGATTTTAGCGGCAGCGTCTGTCGCTCGTTCTTGAGCAGCACGATGGATTCGCGTGCCGTTTCGCGGGCCAGTGCGCGATTTGCCGGAGTGTCTACGTCGGCCAGAGAAAGCTTGGACCAAGGCACACGATCCGCCGGATCAAACATTCCCAGACGAAAGCGCGCTTCAAACAAGCGCTTCACCGCGCGGTCGATGTCTTCAACTCCCACCAGTCGATCCGCTACCGCGTGCGCCAGGATTTCATATTGCGGCCCGCAGGTTAGATCCGTCCCCGCCTTGAGCGAAAGCGCCGCGGCCTGATCGAGGGTCATCACGAAACCGTGGCCCTGGTACAGATCGTTGATGGCCCAGCAATCGGAAACCACGTAGCCGCGGAATCCCCATTTATTGCGCAACAAATCGTAGAGCAGCGGACTCGCGCACGCCGGCGTTCCGCGGACCGAGTTGTAAGCGCACATGATCGAATCGGCGTGCCCTTCCATGACGGTGGCGCGGAAAGCCGGAGTGTAGGTATCGTAAAAATCGTGCAGCGAAACGGGCACGTCGAAGCGATGCCGCAGCGTTTCCGGACCGCTGTGTACCGCGTAATGCTTGGGAGTCGAAACAGTTTTCAAATAATGCGGATCGTTTCCTTGCAGACCGGTGACGAAGGCCACCCCCAGCCGCGCGGTAAGAAAAGGATCTTCGCCATAGGTTTCCTGGCCGCGGCCCCAGCGCGGATCGCGAAAAATGTTGATGTTTGGAGACCAGAACGTCAGCCCGAAATAGCGCCCCGTATTGTTGTGCTGAATCGCGTCGTTATATTTTCCGCGCGCCTCGGTGGAAATCACCTCGGCAACGCGATGCAGCAGGTCGGTGTCCCAGGAGGCAGCCAGTCCGATAGCCTGCGGAAAAACGGTGGCCGTGCCCGCCCGCGCCACGCCGTGCAGTCCTTCGTTCCACCAGTTGTACGCCGGAATATTCAGCCGGGGAATCGTCGGCGCAACATCCTGCATCTGCGCCACTTTTTCTTCCAGCGTAAGCCGCGAAACCAGATCGTTGACGCGCTGCTCGATGGGCAGCGCGGGATCAAGATAAGGCGCAATAGTTTGCGAGAAGGAACAGCAGGGAAGCAGGCCAAGCGCGAACAATAACAAGATGGATTTTTTCACGGCGCGATTCTCGCCCACCCCGTCCGCCCATTCAAGCGAAATCGCGGCAACCTACCAGGCGGTCGCCTTTGCCTTTGTAGCGGCGGGTGTTCAGACCCGTGCCTCGTGCCCCTGTAGCCGACCAGGGAACCAAAGTGGGTCGAATTCCGTATATTAGCTACAGTAAGAGACGGGCGGGGCGGTTCAAGCGTCAGTCAACCGTCAGGGAGACAGGAATTATGGACAAGATCAAAAGTTTCGTACGGGGCTGGATACCGGGTGCCCCTTACTTAGCGATGTTTCTAGCGACGTGCCTGGCGATGATTTCGCTCGTGGCGGGTGCGCCCGCACAAGCGCAGAGCGAAATGCGCACGGTCTTCGATCCGGGCGATTTTCATTGGCAAGGAAGCGTGAAGGCCGGGCAGACGCTGGAAGTGGTCAACACCAATGGAGAGATTGGCGCGAACCTCGCTTCCGGAGATGCGGCGCGCGTCGCAAGTGTGCGCGGCGGCAACGAAGAGGACAACCAACTGTTTATCGAGGTCGTCGAGTACGCGGATGGCGTCACGGTTTGCGCTGTATACGCGAAAGAAAAAGCGCCGGGCCGCTGCCATCGCGGCGGAGTGTCGTCGGATTCCGGCATCTGGTCGCATAACCATCGCGCGAAGATCAACTTTGACGTACAAGTGCCGCGCGGCGTGCTCTTCCACGCGCTGACCACCAATGGCGCGGTGCACTGCGCGAACCTGGAGAGCGTAGTGCAGGCGGCCGCGACGAACGGCGATGTGGACGTGTCCACGAGCGAGTGGGCCTCCGCGAAGACCACCAACGGTAGCGTGCGGGTCACTATGGGCAATGCCAAATGGAGCGGCGAGTTGGAACTCATGACCACGAATGGAAGAGTAGAGGTGACGCTGCCGGCTTCCGCGGAATTCAAGGTGAGTGCGGCCACCACCAATGGCGCGATTCACTCGGACTTTCCAATTACTGTACAGGGAACCCTTGGCCCGAAGACGCTCTCTGGCACGGTGGGCGGCGGGGGAAGAGAATTGAAGGCCGCGACGACAAATGGTGGTATTGAGCTAAAGAAGAGCTAGGCGAGTAATACCCTCCAGGCGCGTGGCCCAAGTTTCAGCTACGAAAACTGACTGTGGGTAACCCGCGCCAACAGTCGCTTACGATGACAAAGCATTACGACTAGGAAGCAACCAACCGTGAAAAAACCTAAAAATAGTGGAGTGGATGAATACATAGCAAGATGTCCAAAAGAGGCGCAAGCCGGGTTGGAGAAGATCAGAACGGTTCTGCGTTCCGTGGCACCGGGCGCCACGGAACGCACCGATTATTTCCGAATGCCCGGATATTCTTATCCAGGATCATTTGACTATGACGGAATGTTTGCTTGGTTCAGCTTCAAAAAACCGCACATACGAATATATGTGCGCCCTCCAGTCATACAAAATCCCGGGAAAGAACTTGCAGGCTACGCCACAACGAAGGCCATTGTCAGCTTCCCAATGGATAAGCGAGTACAGGCGACATTGGTGAAGAAACTAGTGAAAGCGAGCATTAAGGTAATGAAGGATAAGGCCAAATAGATTTCAATAACCACCCCGGCGGGTGCCCCGGGCTTTAGCTGCGAAAAATGACTTTGGGTGCCCGGCCCTCGGATTGGTGAGGGGGGCTTTCTTCTGACCTCCTCCACCAAACCCTCTATTAAATCGTTTCAGAAAACCTTTGACAGCGGCGCGTTCCGTGACGAAACTTAGCGTCGGCAAACTGTGTCCCAATCGCTAAAGACCATAATGGCCCGAAATTTTCGCGCGCTGACCGTTGTGTGGCTGGCGCTGGCTGTCGCGCTGCTGACTGCTGCGAATTTTCGCGCGCAGACGGCCACCGAGACGTTTGATCTGGTAATCGCCAACGGGCGCGTGATGGATCCGGAGTCCGGTCTGGACGCGGTGCGAAACGTCGGCATCACCGCCGGGAAAATCCGCGCCATCTCCGAAGCGGCGCTCACCGGAAAAGAGACCATCGACGCCAAAGGTTTAGTCGTCGCGCCGGGATTTATCGATTTGCACGAGCACGGGCAGGAACCACGCAATTACCAATTTCAGGCTCACGACGGCGTAACCACGTCGCTGGAGCTCGAGGTCGGCACCGGCGACGTCGACGCCTGGTACGCGCAGCGCGAAGGAAAATCGCTGATCAACTACGGCGTCAGTATCGGCCATATTCCCGTGCGCATAAAAGTGATTGGTGACCCTTCCGATTTCCTGCCCAACGGCGACGCTGCGCACAAACCGGCCACGCCAGAAGAAATCGCGGAGATGCGCAAGCAAATCGAACAGGGCTTGCAGCGCGGAGCCCTGGCCGTCGGCATGGGCATCAATTACACCGAAGCCGCCTCGCACGAAGAAATTCTGGAAATGTTTCGCGCCGCCGCGAAGTACCACGCTTCCGTACACGTGCATTTGCGTTACGCGGGACTGTTGGAGCCGCAGAATGGCTTGGCCGGAATTGAAGAAGTGATTGCCGCCGCCGCGACCACGGGCGCGCCGCTGCACGTGGTGCACATCACCAGCATGGGATTGGCTGCGACTCCGCAACTGATCGCCGCCGTCGAAGGAGCGCAAAAGCAGGGGCTCGACGTAACCACCGAGTCCTATCCCTATACCGCGGGAAGCACGCGGCTGGATTCCGCCATTTTTGATCCCGGCTGGCAAGCGCGGCAGGGAATTACGTTCCACGATCTGCAGTGGACCGACACCGGCGAACGGCTTACCGCCGAAACATTTGAAAAATATCGCAAACAAGGCGGAAGCGTGGTGGTCTTCAGCATTCCGGAAGCGGATGTGCGCATCGCGCTCGCCAATCCCATCGTGATGGTCGCCAGCGATGGCTCGCGGATTACTGGAGCGAAAGTCCATCCGCGCGGGCAGGCGACGTTTTCCCGTGTGCTCGGGCACTACGTGCGCGAAGAAAAAGTTCTGGACCTGATGACCGCGCTGCGCAAAATGACGTTGATGCCCGCGCAACGCTTGGAAAAACACGCGCCGATGTTTCACAACAAAGGAAGAATTCGGGTTGGCGCCGATGCGGACATCACGATTTTCGATTCCGCGCGGATCATCGATAAAGCTACCTTCGATGAACCGCTACAGTATTCCGAAGGCATAGAATTCGTTCTGGTGAATGGCGTCGCCGTCGTGAAAAATGGGAAACTGGTCGACGGCATTTTTCCAGGGAAGGCGGCGCGCGCACCGCTCGTGAATTAGGCTTCGTTTCGCGTTTTCAGATTTGGTTGGCGTGCATTTTTTTTTGCGCGCTGCGGTCATCTTCACAACTTTGTTTCTGTCGTGGCTACGCATAGAATGCAGAAGTCGCAACGAAGGAGCGAAACACTTTGCACTTAACCGCTGCTGATTGGGCCGCCATCCTGGGATATTTGGTGGTTACCCTGGCGATGGGTTTGTATTTCCGCGGGCGCTCGGGAAAAAGCACCGAAGATTATTTCGTCTCGGGCCGCAACGTTTCCTGGTGGCTGGCCGGCACTTCCATGGTGGCTACCACTTTTGCGGCGGACACTCCGCTGGCGGTCAGCGGACTGGTGTACACGCAGGGCGTGGCAGGGAACTGGCTGTGGTGGAGCTTTCTGCCGTCCGGCATGATGACGGTTTTTCTTTTCGCGCGATTGTGGCGCCGCTCTGGACTAATTACCGACGTACAGTTCGCGGAAATGCGGTACTCCGGAAAACCGGCCGCGTTTTTGCGCGGATTCCGCGCCGTGTATCTCGGCTTGCTGATGAACTGCTTGATTCTTGGGTGGGTCACCAAAGCGATGGTGAATATTATCAGCACGGCGATGGGCGTCAGCGACGGCAAAGCGCTGGCGATTTGCGTTTTCTTCTTGATGCCGTTCACTGGAATTTACGTTTCGCTGGGCGGACTTTGGGGAGTCCTGTGGACGGACCTTTTTCAGTTTGTGTTGAAGATGGCGATCGTAATTGCGGTGGCGTGGTACGGCGTGCACGCCGCGGGCGGGATGCAGCAATTACTCGCGACGCTGGCGGCGAAACGCGCGGCGGTTGGTCCGGGCGCGAGCGATATCACCGCGCTGCTTCCGGATTTTTCTCGCGGTATCACTGGCGAAGCTTTATGGACTCTTCCGGTGATTACGTTTGTGGTGCATCTGGCGGTGCAGTGGTGGGCGTTCTGGTATCCGGGAGCGGAGCCGGGCGGCGGCGGATACATCGCGCAGAGAATCTTCAGCGCCAAGGATGAGCGCAACGGATTGCTGTCGGTGTTGTGGTTTAACCTGGCGCACTACGCGCTGCGTCCGTGGCCATGGATTTTGACGGCGCTCGCGGCGGTAGTTTTGTACCCAGGATTAGCGCAGCCGGAAAAAGGCTACATGCTGGTGGCCACGCGGCAGACTCCGCACGCGCTGCTGGGAATTTTGCTGGCGGGATTCATGGCCGCGTTCATGTCCACCGTGGCGACGCAACTGAATTGGGGCAGTTCGTACTTGGTGGAAGATTTTTACCGCCGGTTCATAAATAAAAAGGGCAGCGAATCGCATTACGTGAACGCTTCGCGTTTGTCCACGGTGTTTCTGGTTTTTGCCGCAGCGTTTGTGGCGTGGAATCTGCAATCCGTCAGCGAAGGATGGAAGATTGTTTTGGAACTGGGCGCGGGAACGGGCGGCGTGTATTTGCTGCGCTGGTACTGGTGGCGGGTAAATGCCTGGAGCGAAATCTCCGCGATGATTGCGGCGTTGGTGGCGGCGCTCACGTTGCATTCCGCTTCCTTGTGGACTGCGCTGATTGGTCGAGCGCAGCCGTTTACCGGTTCCGACCCAGTGGTCTTTGCGAAGACCACTTTGTGTACTACGGGATTTACCACGCTGGTGTGGCTCGCGGTGACATTCATCACCGCGGCCGAACCCAGCGAAATTTTGATTCCGTTTTACCGCAAGGTTCGTCCGCAAATTACCGGATGGCGTTCGGTGGCGAAACTTGCCGGCGACGGACCGGTGACGCGGGATCTCGGGCGCAATTTACTGAGCTGGATCGTGGGTTGCGTGCTCGTTTATTCCACTTTATTTTCGATTGGCGAAATTTGTTTCGGACGCTACCAGGCTGGCGGCCTGTTGGGAGCCTTGGCAATCGCTTGCGGCATTGTGATCTGGCGAATGGTGGCGGACACCGGAAACTGGCAAGAAACTTAGAATGAGCGCGCCGGCAAATCCCTCCGCGCCGGCGAATATCTCGGCGTCGAAAAACGCTCCAGTCGCGGGAACGCATCACGCGGTGCTGGCGGGATTCTTCGGCTGGACGCTGGATGCGTTCGATTTCTTCATCGTTATTTTTCTCTTCGATACGCTGGCTCATCAATTTGGAGTCAGCAAAAAAGAAATTGTACTGACGACTACGGCGACTCTGGCAATGCGTCCAGTGGGCGCGGTGTTGTTTGGCTTGCTGGCGGATCGTTATGGGCGGCGCATTCCGCTGATGTGCAACGTGATTTATTTTTCGCTGATTGAATTGCTGTGCGGATTTGCGCCCAACTTTACCGTGTTTTTTATTTTGCGGGCGTTGTTTGGGATCGGCATGGGCGGGGAGTGGGGCGTGGGCGCGTCGCTGGCGATGGAAGCCGCGCCACGAAAATGGCGCGGCATTCTTAGCGGAATTTTGCAGAGCGGGTATTCCATCGGGTATTTGCTGGCGGCGATGGCTACGCGATTTCTGCTGCCGCATTGGGGCTGGCGGGCGATGTTCTGGATCGGCGCGCTTCCCGCGTTGCTGGCGCTGTACATCCGCGCGAAAGTGCCGGAGTCGCAGGCCTGGAAGGAACATAAAGCGGCGAGTACCGGGCAACTGCTGCGGGTGGTTGGCAAACACTGGAAACGGTTCGTGTATCTGGTGGTGCTGATGACGTTCATGATGTTTCTCTCGCACGGCACGCAAGATTTGTATCCGGACTTTCTACAGGAAGTGCATGGAGTGGCGTCCGCGGTACGCGCGAACATTGCGATCATTTACAACATTGGCGCGGTGTGCGGCGCGATTATTTTTGGGTATTTTTCGCAGCGCGCGGGGCGCCGTAAGGCCATGATGGCGGCGCTGGCCGTCTCGCTGGCGGCGATTCCGCTGTGGGCCTTTAGCAATGCTTTGGCGCTGCTGACCGTCGGCGCGTTCGTGATGCAGATTGGAGTGCAAGGAGCTTGGGGCGTGATTCCCGTGCATTTGAACGAGTTGTCCGCGGATTCCGCGCGCGGTTTGATGCCGGGTCTGGCGTATCAGCTGGGGATCCTTCTTGCTTCGCCGACAAATACTGTGCAGTATGCGCTGCGTTCTCGTGTGGGCTACCAATGGGCGATTGCCGGGTTTGAGATGGTGACGATTGGCGCGCTGGCGCTGCTGCTGTGGTTTGGGGCCGAGGAGCACGGGAAGATTTTCGTGCATAACGAGAAGGCCTAGAGATGCTGCGATGGTGAGGGGACGGGTTGATTTGTGCGAGTTGCTGAAGACGCACACAGCCAGGATTGGCTGTGCCACTGTGCCCGGGGCGGCGGTTGGGCGGGGATGAAAAAATAATTTGCTGTGCTACAATTCAAGGACTGTGCGCCCGTAGCTCAGCTGGATAGAGCGTCTGGCTACGAACCAGAAGGTCGGGAGTTCGAATCCCCCCGGGCGCACCATTCCTTTTCGGCTCAACCCTGACACATGGGCTACGCAACGTGCCTAAGGCATGGGTAACAGTTTTGGGCCGAATGGGATTTTCCAGCGGTTCGAGTACCGGAGTCTCCAGATCGAAGTATCCCAATCATAATCCATAAGGCTCGCCAGCCAGGAAATACGCATTTCCGCCAGTGAACACCTTCCAGAATTTGTATTCGCAGTAGCGCGGTTGTCAGTGCACACGCATCTGTGACGAGTGACTCGTTCCGTGCTGTCAGTGCGTCAAGTTTCGGGACGAAGCATTTTTACTGCTACGCGAAGTCATATTCTCGCCCGTAAATTACGGCTGTAAAGTGTTGCAAACACAGTCCGTAGTTTTGGCGCTGCGCTTGCAGTCTCTTTCCGCAGCAGTGCCGCTACAAACACGAGCAAGTGCTCTGGACGCGATTTTCGGCGCCCGCAGTACGGGTGTGTCTTTTGGCCCGGTTCGTTGCGTGTGTGGAGCGACTTCACAAATTCAGGAGTGAAAACCCAATGAAGCGAACTACGCAAGGATTCATCCTGGCGATCACCGCATTCCTAGTGGCTCTGGCGCTTTCTCCGATAGCGCCGGTGAATGCCCAGGTGATCAGCGGCGACATCGTCGGCACAATTCTAGACAAAACCGGCGCGACGGTTCCAGGCGCGACGGTTGAAGCGGTAAACAGCGAAACCGGCGTAAGGTATCCCACTACGACGGAACCTTCCGGCGAATATCACATCCACAACCTGCCGGTAGGCGTTTACAACATCACGGCATCTTCACCGAACTTCGCGGCGACCACCGTGAACGGATTCAAAGTGGACTTGAACAAGACCAGCACCTTGCAGATCACTCTGGAAATCAAGGGTGCGGTAACCTCGATCGAAGTCTCCGGTCAGGCTGCGGCGCTGGATACCACCACGGCGCAGCTGCAAACAACTTTCGAGGAAAAGCAGCTGACGGATTTGCCTTCAGCGGGATCCGGAAGCGGCATCTTGAACTTGTCCCTGCTTAGCTCGGGCGTAGGCACCAGCGGCGGGGTCGGCGCGGGGATGGGGCCCACGGTTGGTGGCCAACGTCCGCGTAACAATAACTTTACGATTGAAGGCGTGGACAACAACGACAAAGGCGTAACTGGCCCGTTGGTTTTCGTTCCTAACGACGCCGTGGCGGAGTTCTCGCTGCTGCAAAACAATTTCTCGCCCGAGTTTGGGCACTCTTCGGGCGGTCAATTCAACACCGTAGTTCGCAGCGGAACCAACGAGTTCCACGGCCTGGCTTACATTTACAATGAGAACCGCGACTACGACGCTCTCGATACGTTGCAAGCCATCGAGCAACTAGGAACTCCCTGCGGCCCCGGTGGATCAGAGTTCTGCTCGCCTGGACCGCGCTTTGACTTCAACCGCATCGGCGGACAAATCGGCGGCCCGATTCTGAAGAACAAATTGTTCTTCTTCGTGAACTATGAGTATCAACCCCTCGGTCAAGCGGGCGGCGCAGGTGCTGCGTGCGCTCCGACACCGGATGCTCTTTCCGTGATCAACGCTACCCCGGGCCTTTCGGCGACCAACCTGGCTATTTTTGAGAAGTACGTTCCGGCCGGTACGCCTAATGTCGTGGGCAACTCTTGCACGCCGATGAACTGGGTCGGTGGTACCACGCTTCCGACCGGTCCCTTGGCAATTGTGGCGCCGAGCTACACGAACGGTAAGATTCTCGTGACCAGCTTGGACTACAACATTTCGACCTCGGACCAACTCCGCGGTCGGTACATCTATAACAGCTTTGTCGGGATCGACATCGCGGCAACGCTGCCGGCGTTCTTCACCCCACTGCCGAATAAATTCCACCTGGTGACCATCAACGAGTACCACACCTTCACTCCCACACTGACCAACGAAATTCGCCTGGGGTTCAACCGCTTTGCGAACGTTACGTCAGCCGGCAACTTCGCTTTCCCGGGACTGGACAGCTTCCCGAACTTGCAATTCAACGATCTAAACTCATTGCAGGTCGGTCCTGATCCGAACGCTCCGCAGAGCGCGGTTCAAAACACGTATCAGTTGTCCGAAGCGATCACCTGGACGAAAGGCGTGCATACCCTCAAGTTTGGTATCGAGGGCCGCAAAGCGATCGCGCCGCAAACCTTCACGCAGCGCGTTCGTGGCGACTACGAATACAACAACACCTTGTCTTACCTCCAGGACCAGGTGCCGGACTACTTGGCGGAACGCAGCAACGGCAACGCCGTGTATTACGGCGACCAATCGTCCATATATTGGTACGCGAACGACAACTGGCGCATTAAGCCGAACCTGACCATTAACTTGGGTTTGCGCTACGAATACACCACCATCCCGTACACCGAACGTTTGCAAGAGCTGAACTCCATCGCCAGCGTCCCGGGGCTAATCAACTTTACCCAGCCGCACGCACCCAAGAACGACTATGCTCCGCGCATCGGTTTTGCGTGGTCTCCGGGCAGCAGCGGCAAGACTTCCATCCGCGCCGGATTCGGCGAGGCCTTTGACGTGTTGTACGACAACCTCGGCTTGCTCTCGCTGCCGCCCCAACTCGGCGCGACGATCGACTGCGCCCCGGTCGGCACTGCGGCCTGCGCGACCCCGTTCCTAGCGAATGGCGGTATTCCTCCAGGCCCCGGTGGAGTTAACGTGTTCCCCACCCAGGCGGAAGCGGCCTTCAATACTTCTGCTTACGTGCCTGTAAATCAGAAGGATCCGAAGTCGATTGATTGGACTCTCGGCATTCAGCATACCTTCGGGAATGACTACACGCTCGAAGTTCGTTACGTTGGCGACCGCGGTCTCCACCTCCCGACGCAGAATCGCCTGAACGCCGCGTCGCAAATTAACGACACCGTAAATCTACCCACGTACACTACCGCCCCTTCGCAGGCGACGCTGAATTCGTCTCCCTACGATTTGGCCGGTATTCTCAACGGGGCCTACGGCAACGGAGACGGGCTGGTTCCGGCTTACGAAAATGCCGGATTCTTCGGCAACTACGTAGTCGCCTTCGAGCCTTGGGCGGCTTCCACCTACAACGGCTTGGCTGCGCAGCTCACACGGCGGTTTAGCAAAGGCCTGCAATTCGTAGCCGCCTACACCTACAGCCACACGATCGACAACGCCACCGCCGATGTCTTCAGCACGGTGCTCGCACCCCGCCGTCCGCAAGACTTCCAAGACGTTTCCGCGGATCGCGCCAATTCGATTCTGGACCACCGTCATCGCTTCACCCTGGCCCTCATTTACGATGAGCCGTTCTTCAAGAACAGCAACAAGTTCCTGCGGAACACTCTCGGAAATTGGGAAATTGCGCCCATCTACACCTATCAGTCTGGGCAGTGGGTCACCGCGCAGAGCGGCATTGACTCTAACCTGAATGGTGACGCAGCTCCTGACCGTACGGTTTGGAACCCCAGCGGTGTCAAGGGACAAGGATCCATCGTGCAACCACTATGCAACAGCACCGTGGTAACCTGCCCGACCACTGTGGATGGCGCCATCAATAATCCTGCGGGAGTCGTCGGATACCTTGAAGTACCCAATGCCGACGGCAACTTGGGACAATATGTCCAAGCCGGTTACGGCGCAGTTGCAGACGTTGGCCGTAACACCTTGCAGCTGAATGCGATCAACGACGTGGACGTTACGCTCCTCAAGAGAATTACGATTACCGAGCGGTTCCGCGTGGAATTCCAGGCGCAAGCCTTCAACCTATTCAACCATCCGCAGTATGTTGGTGGCTTTCTTAACGATGTCGCGTCGGTCGGGTTCACGGGCTCCGAGCGCAATATGCTAATCCCGGGATCCGGCGCCTTCAACGACCCCTCTGCGGTGTTCGCAAGCAATGCGCGGACGATGACTTTGGGGCTGAAGATCTACTTCTAAACCTAATCCAGTCGGCGCAAGCCGACGGACATTCCGAGGGCGCTCTGGATGTTCAGAGCGCCCTTTTTTATTTTTTGCGATGCCGAATCGAGTTTAACGGGTCCCCGGCTCACGGTCGACCCGCGCGCTTTAAACGTTTCAGGTTTACTGCGGCCGGAAGACTTGTGAGCTAATTGCCGGTTAAGGCGACGTGGACTTCGGATGCGCCAAGAATATGGCGTGACTTTTTCTCTTGTACGAAGACCACTACGCGAAGATTCTCTTTCTTCCAGGACGAATCGAACTTGACCGTCGGTGTCGCAGAAAATGTGCTGTTCTTGGCGTGAATCGCGCCGATCTTGTCCAGGCGACGCAGGACCGCGGCATGTTGCAACGCTTTGCCGGCGTTCTCCCCGGCTTTCACCGAGGAATGCAGTCCGGTCTCGGTAACCGCGAGAAACACCTCGGCGTCTGGCGCGCTGGAGCCATCCGGCGGAGCGCCGATGGAGACTGAAAATACTTGCGCTGATTTCTGTGATTCGCCGGGCGCGAGATTTACCGCAAGTTTCGGTTTCTGGCCTTCGGCTAACACGGACGCCAGAACTTCATTGGTGCGGCTGCCGACAATTTCGTGGTTACCATCAATTACGAGCTGCGGGGTATAGATTCCGTCGGATGGACGTCCGAACGTGGACTGATAGTCCCCCTGGCGCTGGGTCCATTGGTGGGACGCATAGGGATCGCTCCAGCCACCATTGTTCCAATAATCGACGTGCTCCTCGAAGGCAATTACTTCCACACCCGGAATAACTGGCTTGTTCTGTAGATCGAAAAGCAGCAGATCGGCGGGCGGACAGGACGAACATCCTTCGGAAGTGAACAATTCGAGCACCACGGCGGGCTTCGCGGAAGAATTTTCCGTCGGATTGCCTGCACCCGAGGATCGCCACTCTCGGGGGCTGGTTCCTGAAGCTGATCCCAGAAGCAACGCTGTGAAGCCCCAAGTCACACGTCGAATTCTTATGCGATTTTTCATTCCGGCCCTGACCGCGAGCTAGTCGGCGGAGAAAGTATCCGCACCAAACCAGAAGCGCGCTATGGATTTCAGATTTCTCTTATAGGTCCGCGAGACGGTGAATTCCTTTCCGCCACGCATACGCAGAATATATTCGCCGGTGACCCAGGGCTGAATCTCTTCGATGAAGCTGGTGTTCACAAGCATGGACCGGTGAATACGAATGAAGCCAAAAGGTTTTAATTTTTCCGCCACCACGGTGATGGACTCGCGTAACAAATACGAACCGGAAGCTCGCTGCAGCAACACGTAATTCCCCTGGGCCTCGACGGACGCTACGTCCGCAGGATCAACGAAGAGTATGCGGCCCTTCGCTTTGATGGCAATTCGCGCGGGGTTGGGCGTCTTGGCGCCAAGTTGCGGCAACAGTTCGGTAAATCTTGCCAGGCGTTCGGCCTCTGATCGGCGGTTCGCGGTGGTCAGGGCATCGTGGATCCGTGCGTTGGAAAAAGGCTTGAGGACGTAATCGACGGCGTGCCTCTCAAAAGCAGCTATGGCGTGTTGATTATGCGCGGTGACGAAAACTATCGAGGGAAACGGCACATTCCGCTTTTTCAACGAATCCGCCAGTTCCATGCCAGAAAGTTCCGGCATATGGATGTCCAGCAGCAGCACATCGTACGGAGTGTCCTGCAACTTGTTCATGGCGTCCATGGCATTTACAGCGCAGTCGAATTTCTCGACGTCGTTGCGCTCGGCCAGAACGTTGGCCAAGGCGCTGCGGGCCAGCGGCTCATCATCGACGATTAATACACGCATGTTGGGCTCCTCCATTGGGCGAGTCAGGAAGCGCGCGAGTGGGTAGCCAGCAATCCCGCCACTTGCATTTGTTCCGCACGAAAGGCGGGAAATTCCAGGGCAGCGGTGCCGACGGCGTCCACGCCGATTACAAAGCTGAACTTGGCATCTTCGGCGTATAGATACTTCAATCTTGCACGGGTGTTCGACAAGCCCACTCCCATGCCGGACTTACTTTTTCCGCCGATGCTGTTCTGGACCATCAGGTGCAGCCGGTCTCCGTTCATTTGTGCGCGGATGCGCAACCAGCCGCCAGAACGCGCCGCCGCGATTCCGTGCAAGATCGAATTCTCTACCAGCGGCTGAAGAATCAACTGGGGGACGAGCATTTGGCGGGCCTCCGGCGCTACATCCCAATCAATTCGCAATCTTTCTTCCAGACGCATTTTTTCCAGGTCCAGATAGGACTGCAGGAAACGGAGTTCATCGTCCAGCGAAATCAGGTCGACATTTCCGTGTTGCAACGCAGTCCGCAACAGACTGGAGAGGGTAAGAATCATGGCCTTGGCACGGGTGCGGTCGGTGTCTATGAGCGTGGAAATTCCGTGCAGGGTATTGAATAAGAAATGCGGGTGTAGCTGGCTTTTAAGCGCCTGCAATTCACTGGCGGCCAAGGCCTGACGTAATTCGGCCTGCTCCAGTTCCTGTTTGCGGGAGCGAATGAAATATTCGCACGCGTGCGCAGTCACCAGGATCATCAGATAGGTCCAAATTTGGTCGGCAAAAATGTAAAAGACGGAGACGAAGCCTTTGAAAGAACGGGCCCCGAAATCCTGAAGTGCGGAATCCCAGGGCGGCAGCAGGACCCACCGCAAACAGGCGAAAGCGACCATAAATGGCGCGAGGCCGAGAAGGTAAGCCGTGGCGCGTTTCAGTGGAGCACGGCGGGTAATGGGGTAGCGCCGCACGATGTAATAGATCGGAGGGGTCAGCAAGGCAAACGCCAGGCACCAGACTCCGTTCACCATTAAAAGCTTCTGAAATGCGGTGTGAATGTCACGATGCGCCAGGCGAACTTTGTCCTCGGCAGCCATTAGCGGCGCAAGGCTGCCCCAGACTCCGAAGGCGACGGCATAGACGATGGCAACTTCGCGCAGTTTCTGCGAGGCGTTTTGTGGAATTGTGGCTGGCATAAACAGAATTGTAGCGTTTTAGGCGCGTCTCGCAGACTTCAGTGACCGGCTGCCGTCAGACGCGTGTGAGCGTACATAGAGTAGAGACGAAGGCTGGGGCAAAACGTTAGTCGTCTGCACGCGACGGCGATGCGAATTGCAGGATTCATCGAGGAAACTGGCTCTACATGGCAACTATCGAATGAGTGGGTTTCGGCTCCAAAAAGGCAGTTGAAGGTATTTTTTGGATTAGGGTTTGCCGCCCGCCAAAGTGCTATAGTGCGTTTGGGAACGAGTATGAACGGCCAGACGATCTGCAATGGTGGCGCTCACGGATTGGACGCGATACCTGAAGGCGCCAATACGTTTCCGTGTCCGATCTGCAAAGCGCACGTCGAAGTCATATGGCCCCGCCGGACCGCTGACGGTCACAGACCTTTGCCTCGGCTTGAACCGCACAAGCCCGCGCTGCAGCACTACTCCGTGGCTGGACGCACCTAGAACTCCCGGGTTATTTGGGCGCTGTGTTGCGCGGCCCGACACTCGCCGTAATACTTACAACGATGTCGTCTCCCGTTTTTGCGGTACTAGCAGGAACCTCTACCGACGAACTCCCGCGTACCACGCGCAACGTGAAGTCGGGCGTTGCAGCACACACGGCTGTACGTCCGTTACCGGAAGCATCTAGAAGAACATAATCTGATTTTGCGGTTGCATCGCAGGTGATGATTTTAATCTTCCCCACGAAGTCTTCCGGGGCGACCACGGTTAAACGCTCAGGAGCTTTCTTAGCGCCGCAGGAAAACAGAAACAGCGAAAATAGAGCGAGGAGTGTGTTTCTAAGTTGTGTGGCCCGCATGCTGAGCTATCCGCCCGCCCCTCTCGATTGTCTGTTGACCCAATCCGGTGCGCATCGATTGTGAACGATCACCACGTTTCCCACGATGTCAGGAACCGAGACACCGTTGTCCGGCGTTACCGGGTCATCGTGTCTTCCGCATTCCACGCAAACTGAGTCGGTCATGCAGGCAGACTAGTGGGCATGCGGCGAGCGAGTCAACGTCATGTTCAGTGACAGGGGTAATGAAAAGGTTGTGTAGGGTGCACGACGGACTCTGAATACGGCACTTCAGAAGCGCTTTAACAGCGGGTCGAAGAAGGATTTCATTGATCCGGTAAAGCGCCCCTAAATCGGGCGTCTGCCGCGAATTCGAGTTTCCAGTGGTACCTGTCAGAATTGACAGTTGCGCAGTTCACCCGTCCGCACCTAACCTCAGTCCGCGCGATTTGGGCAAAGGCCCTTACTAGAAAGTATGGCTTGTGTTATGGTCGCGCCAGCCCTCAGGCCCGAATCGGGGAAATGAGTCAGACCCGGCGGTTCATGATGGGCCAGTTGTTGAGGCTGGAGCGGCCCGGTTTTGCCGCCCCGCGGTAGGCGCCAAACAGGGTCAGCAATTTAGGGTTTTTTACAAGCGTCAACGGACCTTACATTCGTGGTAGCAGGGCAAAGGGGGAAACAAAATGTGGCAAATTAGTGAATCAAGTTTGCGGATTACGAGGCGGGCCATTTGTGGACTGCTGGTCGGCGGGTTGCTGACGTTCGGACTCAGTTCCGCTTTTTCGCGAGACAAGAATGAAACGATTGAAGCGCAAGCCTTCGGTACTGGCACGCAATTGGGCCAGAACATCGGCGTGACGCTGAATATTTACGAGTTCTCTACTCCCGCCGACCGCGCAGCCTTAGTCCAAGCCTACCAAAAAGGCCAGAATCAGGGTCTCGCCAACGCGCTCGCCAAGATGAAGGCGGTCGGCCACGTGGAGATTACCGGAACGCTGGGAAATGATTGCTCCTACATCAAGATGACTCCAACGGCCACGGGACGCAAAATTGTTTTCGTGACCAATCGGCAGATTCGCTTTGGTGAAGCTTGGGCGGACAGTCAATCGATGTCCTTCGATTTAACCGCGGGGATCATCGAGATAAACGATTCGGACAAGAGCAAGAGCACCGGAGTGTTGTATCCGATGGCGCAGCTGGTTCTAGACAAAGAAGGTCAACTACAGTGGGACCTGAACCAGAATCCCTGGAGACTCGCTGACATCATCGACTGGAAAGGTACGGCCGGCGTAAATTAGCGCGTCGCGCGTCTTGCTCAGAGCGGCTGAGCATGAACAGAAGCCGCGAAACCGGAAAGGGGATACAACAATGGAATCTCACGCATTGGCAGTGAGTCGTAGAATCGCGGTTTTCGTGATCGCTCTGGTGGTACCGCTATTGGTTACTCGTCATCTGGCTGCGGAGCCGCAGAGCAAAGCCGGGTGCACGGAGGCAAATCCTGCAAGTTTGATTACGCCGGCGAATACTTGCGGGTCCAGTTCCGATCCCTGTATCGTCGACGTCAAGCGCACCTCTTCGTCGGCTTCCGCCACTCCCGGAATCGCCGGAGCCAAAGCCAATCAAATCTTCGCGGTGAAGGTTGGAACCACAGTCACTTGGAAGAGCACGTCCAAGGGGACCGGTTTCGTGATCGACTTCGGCGCTTCTTCGCCGTTCGATCCGGCGGACGCCATTACCGGGGGATCTGATCGCGCCGTCTCCGTGGTAGCCACTAAGCCCGGCTGCTATCGCTATTCCATCGGGGCGTGCGTTTCCGGAGCCACCTTCGGAATGTGCGATTCGAAAATGGCGGAGCTGGTGGTTGTCGGCGGCAAATAGAGTTCGCCGCGGATCCGATTACCGCGGGGCAGGCCGAGACTGATTTAAACGCATAAACGCTCTTCGGTGAAGTGCGACGGGACGACCCGTGAACGGTCGAAGTTTGGGCGGCGGCCGTCCGAGAACGCCGCGACCTGACCCGACTGGAAACTATTAAAAATAACGGTAGCCCCAACTACAGGACTGCCGGAGATTCTCGGCCGCACTCGACACCCGCAACCTCGTTTAGCCTCTCCGACATACCCCGTACTTTTGACAGTTGCGCAAAGCGAGCAGCGCCATTAGAGTTCGCGGACCGTGGTGTTGTACCCCCGACTGACAAGCGCATTCAGAGGCCTTAAAAAATAGTGGAGACTTCATGAACCGAACTTCCCGGATCACTCTCACTGGTGTGGGGTTAGTAGTGACACTAGGGCTGACGGCGCTACCGCGCGCGGTGGCGCAGCAGATCACCGGTACGCCTGGTTCACCCAGCGCCACAATCACACTCGACGGAAAACAACTTCCGCCGCAGCCTACGAAATTCGGCGGAGTGATTAAGGAAAGCGCGAAGGACTCGACGCCCTATTGGCCGCCGCAGGTGGTGCCGCCGAAGGGCGCGCCTAATGTGCTGCTGATCATGACCGACGATCAAGGTTATGGCGTGTCGGGGACATTTGGCGGAGTCATTCCGACCCCCTCTTTGGATCGGATTGCCAATGCGGGACTGCGCTATACGCAGTTCCACTCCACCGCACTTTGCTCGCCAACGCGGGCGGCGCTGATCACCGGTCGCAACCATCATTCCGTAGGGTTCGGGGTCATTGGTGAATTGTCGACAGGATTTCCAGGGTATGACTCGGTGATTGGGCCGGAGAGTGCGACCATCGGCGAAATTCTTAAAGAAAACGGGTACGCGACCTCCTGGTTTGGGAAAAACCATAACACTCCGGGCTTCCAATACAGCAGCACGGCCGGGCCTTTTGAGCAGTGGCCGTCGGGCATGGGCTTCCAGTATTTCTATGGATTTCTGGGAGGCGAGACCGATCAGTGGCAGCCGTATCTCTTCCAGGATCACACCCAGATATTCCCGTGGATCGGAAAAAAGAATTACAACCTGATTACGGACATGGCCGACGAAGCCATCAAGTACTTGAGCAATTTGAACGCGGCTGCGCCGGAAAAACCGTTCTTCCTATATTACGTTCCAGGGGGAAGTCACTCGCCGCATCAGCCGACGCAGGAGTGGATCGACAAGTTTAAGGGCCAGTTTGATATGGGCTACGAAAAGATGCGCGAGGAGATATTCGCGAATCAAAAGCGGCTGGGGGTAATTCCGGCGAACGCGCAATTAACGCCGTGGCCGGATGACATTCCGAAATGGGATTCGTTGTCGGCATTAGATAAGAAACTCTTCGCCCGCCAGGCCGAGGTGTACGCCGGTTATACAGCCTACACCGATTACGAAATTGGCCGAGTGATTCAGCAGGTACAGGATATGGGCAAGCTGGATAACACGCTGATCATCTACATCGACGGCGACAACGGCACCAGCCCGGAAGGCAGCCTGACCGGCACTTACAACCAGATGACCGCGTACAACGGCGTGATGGACGTGCCGATGCCGCTGCAGATGCTGCATTACAACGACTGGGGCTCGGCCAAGACCTATGCGCACATGGCAGTGGGATGGGCTTGGGCGTTCGATACGCCGTTCAAGTGGACCAAACAGGTGGCGTCGCACTTTGGAGGGACCCGCCAGGGATTGGCGATTTCGTGGCCGGGGCACATCAAGGATGTGGGTGGAATACGCACGCAGTTTCACCACGTTATCGATATCGTTCCGACGATTCTCGAGGCCGCGGGAATCCAGGCGCCGGACACCGTTAACGGGATCAAACAGAAGCCGATCGAAGGCATCAGCATGGCCTACACCTTCGATAAGGCCAATGCCAACGCACCTTCAAAACGGGACACGCAGTATTTCGAGATGGTCGGAAACCGCGCGATCTATCATGACGGGTGGATCGCCGCTACAACGCCACCGTCTCCGCCGTGGCTCTTGGGTACCGGAAAGATGCCGCCCATGGACGAATACAAATGGGAGCTTTACAACATCGCCGAGGATTATTCCGAGTACAACGACCTGGCGGCACAACAGCCAGCGAAGTTGAAGGAGTTGCAGGCGTTGTTTCAGACGGAAGCAGGGAAATATCAAGTGTATCCACTGGACAACTCGGGATTCGTCCGGTTGCTGGCGCCGAAGCCCAGCGCTATCGCTGGGCGAACGGTGTTCACCTATACCGGTGAGAACGCCGGAATTCCCGTTGGGAATGCACCGAGCATTCTAGATCGGGATTACACCATCACGGCAGAGGTAACCATCCCAGAAGGGGGCGCGGAAGGAATGATTGCGACCCTTGGCGGGCGCTTTGCAGGGTACGGTCTGTACCTAACTAGAACGTTCAATTGGTGGTTTCATGAGCGCCTATTCAGGCGGATCGGTTGGGTAATATTCGTGTTGGGCTTGCTGTTTATCTGGCTGGGGCAATACCGGAAGTGGTCACGCGGCAAAATGCGATTTGGCTACGGACTGGCGCTGCTTGGTTTGCTAGGAGTGTTTGTGGTGTTTGCTACGGGTGCGGCGGGAATCGGCAGAGGCAGACCCGTGTTCCTGTATAACTTCCTGGATTTGGAACGCTTCAGATGGGCTGGCAACGCCCTTAGCGCCGGCAAGCATACGATTACATTCGACTTCAAATACAATGGTCCGGGTCCGGCCAAGGGGGGCACCGGGGTGCTATCGGTGGATGGCAAAGAAGTTGACCGCAAGACCATTCCGCACACAATTCCGTTGCTCATGTCTGTGGATGAGACTTTTGACATCGGCAGCGATACTCGCACGCCGGTGAGTGATTTCGATTATGAAGTACCGTTTCACTTTACTGGTAAGATCGACAAGCTAACTTACAATCTCGGGCCTTCACAATTGTCGGCAGAAGATCAAGCGAACGCCGAGAAGAAACTTGCGGCGGCGAAGGATTAATCCGGAGGTCGGGCATGAGTCAGAGTCACTTTACGCTTAGTTTCCCGCTGAAGTCGCCGGGAGATGCGAAAGCAATTGCGGAAGAGCTTCCAGCGTTGATGCCGGGGTTTCTAAAAGCGGAAGATTCGATTGGGACGATCCATTATTCGCGATTCACGTTGCTGAGCGACAAAACGCTGCTGTTTCTAGGGGACTTTGACGGCGAGTTTGGGCAACTCATGACGGATCTCGCCACGTCAGCGGGGCCGGTGTTCGACGCAATTTTCCTTCATGTCAGCGAACCGCCGCCTTCCCCAGTTACCAGTAATGCCGAGGCCTTTGCGGAGTGGGCCGGGGATCACATGGCAACGGCGCTGAACCTTTACACTGCCTATCCGGACATTACCGCGAAAGAGATCAAGGCGTTAGCCGCCAGCGCGGACGTTACTGGAGCGACTGAACAACGGCCTTTCCTTGTGGTACTGCCGATCAAGTCCAAGCTGGCATTCTTCGAAGTGCAGCTGTTGTTGCGTGCGCGCGGGCGGGGAACTACGAAAGATCTGGACAAGGTCGGCACTCCCCATTTTGCGCAATTCGTGAAACTTGAGGATAACCAGGTAGGATTCTTCACCGTGTATGACGGAACCTTTGACACGTACATCGCGGATTTCACTAAAAATATCGGAGAGGTTTTTGACCTGTTGTTCAAGTTCACTGCGGGAGCGCCGCCTTCGCCGGTGAGAAAGCATCTGCAGGAGTTCGTGGATTTCGCAGCCGGAGCGAACCGCGCGCCGATTGGTTTTTATGAGGCATATCCGGGATTGAGTGTTCAGGACGTGCACGCGCTGATCGCCGATAGCAAAGCGCAATCGGCGGCGGCTTCCTAGCAAATCTTCGGGAAAACACACCCATTGGATCAGGACGATCGGACATGGCAGAGGTGAAAGAGCGCGGAGGCATGTTTGGGCACCTGTTCGGAAAGAGCGAACAGACGGCGCCTTCCGGTGCGCACGCGGCTAAGGGCCTACATCCCACTTTGACGCTGAGCGACATTCAGGGATTCATCCTGCGCGGATATCGGATGCCCCTGGTTAGGCATTTCTTGTTAAGCGTTGGTGTGCCCGCGGAAGCGCGAAAATTACTGGGCAGATTCGTCAATGGCAATGAAGCGGACGCTCCGCAGATTACCACCGCCGAAGATTGGCACGTGGGATTTGAACCCGGTCCTGCAGATAATCTGGCCGATGCGCCGCGTCGTAAGCCGGACTATTGCCTCAACCTCGGAATCACCTGGCCCGGATTGGTTGCGCTAGAGATAAAAGACCGCGTCCCGGCACTGTCCTTCAAATCCTTCGATGCATTCATAGCTGGCGCTGCCAAGCGCGCGAGTCTGGTGGGCGATACGGGGCCGAGCGCTCCCGAAAACTGGGTGGGGGATTTTGGCAAAGGTAGTGATCACGTGCTTGTGACGCTGCACGCCATAAGCCCGGACGCGATGAAAGCCTACAGCGATCGACTCAGCGCACTATTTGCAGAAGCTGACGCATTCCGTGAAGTATGGCGATGCGACGGAATGGCATGGGTCGAAACAAAAGAAGGGAAGTCCGAATTCACGTCCAAAGTGCCCTTCGGCTACAACGATGGCATCAGCATGACCACCATTGACGGTGGACCGGAACGCTATCACCCCGATAAGCAGCAGCCTTGCGAGCCATGGCTATTTGTGTTGCAGGAGGAAGCCGAGAATTATTTTATGCCGGAGCCTAAGGAATTTGGAAGGAACGGCAGCTTCGCAGTTTTTAAAATGATCGAGACGGATGTGGTTGGATTCGAGAATATGCTGCAATCCAACAAAGACAAGATCGATCCGGAGTTGTTAGCCGCCAAGATTTGTGGCCGTTGGCGGAACGGAGTTCCTTTGGCATTGTCACCCGACACCGACAGTCCTCCGGGTGGCGTGCCACTGGAAAAGCTTAACGACTACGAATATGTGAACGCGGACGGTTCTGGCGATCCAAAAGGATTGCGATGCCCAGTCGGTTCGCACATGCGGCGCATGAATCCACGGGGCCAGCCCGTCACGGGACAAGGCCAGCCGGGTGGAAGTAACAATACACACAGACTGATCCGCCGTGGCATGCCGTATGGGCCGAATTTTGATCCAACGCAACCCTACGATGGGATCAAGCGCGGTTTGCTGGGCTATTTCATCAACTCCAATATTGAAAATCAATACGAGTTCGTGCTGCGGCATTGGGTGAACGATAGCGAATTCGCGGGTGCCGTCAGACTGAATCCTAAATCGAAAGATCCAATGATCGGTACGCAAAACCCGGCGGAAAGCGTCTTCGTGATTCCCCAAGCGAATGGTGTGCCGCCGATCAAGATCACTGGATTCTCGACCTTCGTAACGACCAAAGCCGCTGCGTACTGCTTTTTACCGAGTATCACCGCGATCAAATTTATTTCTGAGCTGTGATGAGGTTTTCATGCTTTTTCTAACCCGCCGTTTCGGAGTGACGGTCAGTGACGCTGAGCGCGATCCTTCGCGAGAACAGGCTGACATAGCGGAAATTCTCGAGCGGAGCCTGGCGTTGCAGGCCAAATCCGCCAACGAGCAAAAGCGCGGGCTGAGGCGCGGCACACACGCAAAAGGTGTTTCCGTCCGCGCCCAATTTGAAGTCTTTGATGTCGCTGCCGGACGAGACGGTGCGCTCGCGCAACGTCTCGCCAAAGGTATTTTCGCCGAACCAGCTATTTATCCCGCGCTGGTGCGCTTTGGCAACGCCGATCCCAAAAAGAATTCTGATTTCAAGGCGGATGTCCGGTCACTGTCTTTTTCGGTGGAGCTCACGGCTGATCCGGACGCGATTGGTGGACGGCAGGATTTCTCGATGCAAAATGCGACCACTCTTCCGATCAACGATTCGCCGGCCTTTCTCGCAATTATGAAGGTGCTGACGGCCTCGAATCCTGTGGCGGGATTGTGGTCCCTTTCCGCCAAGGACAAACTTCGAGTCTTCAGAACCCTGGCGCTGGTACAAGTGCAAGCTCACCAAACGATTAAGCCTTATCAGAATTTACGCTACTGGAGCACAGTGCCATTTCGTCATGGTCCAGACGAAGCGGTGAAGCAATCGCTAACGCCGTCTCCCGATAATCCCGCGAACACGCTACAGAGGAAAAATCCCAATGGCCTTCGCGACGAATTGATCCGCCATGTCCAGGAAGACAGCAAGATGAGTAGTTTCGATTTCGGAGTGCAGTTCGCCGATCCGCAACGGATGACCTATTGGGGCAAACACCAGGACGGGAAATTCTGGATCGAAAACGCCAGCTTGGAATGGAAAGAAAGCGAAGCGCCGTTTCACACCATCGGGCGGCTTACGCTCTCGCAGAAGTCCGTTCTGCAGCCCGATGACGAAGCAACCTATATTGACGTTACCGGGCACGCGACGCCCGATAGCACGCCCGTCGGAAGCATCAATCGAGCACGTTCGCCGGCAGAGTATGCCAGCAGAAAAGCGCGCATGTTACACAAAGAAGACGCTCGTGGCGCCACGGATCCTGCAGCACCCCGTTCGATGTCCGTATGACTGACTGCACTCACTAGAGGACCCGGTCAGGGACAGATATTGCCGTCTCCCAGCTAGCTCCGGAGATGGACGAGAAAAGAAAAGAGCGGCAATATCGCCGCTCTTTTCTTTTCTCTGAAATAATGATGGAACTTTTGCGGAGGTTAAACTCCCCGCGTACCGCCGCGCATCAGGTGGCCAATCATGGTAACGAGGAAAATTACCAGAAATATGAAGAACAAGATTTTTGCGATTCCTACCGCAGCAAATGCGATTCCACCAAAACCCAAAATACCAGCGATGATGGCGATGACCAACGCGACTAGGGCGTAATACAGCACGATGCCTCCTGTTGAACGCGTATTGCGCGCGTTCGAGTTGAGAGTAGGGCCCAATTGCGAAGTCATAATCGCGTGGAGGCACAGAATGGGCTATCCGGGAATTACCCTAGAAAAGTTGGAACGTTTAAGTATCCTGAGCTTCGCGGAATTTGGCGGGTTTCGATCGTCGTCAATCGTCGTCAATCGTCGTCTGGGCGTCGTCGGGTGTTGTCGGCGAATAGCGTTCAGTGCCATTCAGAGAATGCGTGGTTTCCAAAGAAAAAGGGCGGCAACTTCGCCGCCCCTTTGTTCAGATTTCCAGATTGGAAGTTTTATTAAGACTTCTTCAGCGCCAAGATTGCCAGTCCCAGCACGCCGATGCCGGCCAGCAGCAGGGTGGAGGGCTCGGGCACCCCGGAGGTGGAGCTGACCAGTTTGAGCTTCCCGGAGGATAAGTCGATGATCGTTCCGTCTGGAGCGCGGTAGTCGGAGGTCCAATTGAAGCCTTGTTGATCCGGCCCGCAAGCAGCACTGACAGAACACAAGGAGCCTCCGCCGTATCCAATCAGGGAGTCGATGGAACTGCCCTGGAAGAGCAAGTCAATGCGGGGAAGCAACGCGGCTGACCTTCCGGTGTGCACTTGGAAGCCGACCGGCTTTGGGGTTTGGCCGGAGTTAGTACCACCGAAGAAAGCGTCGGCCTCAAGCAGGGTGGCGAAGGTGTGGCCGAGATAGCTAACCGTTTCGCTGGTAAGAACCCCCGTAGTGACATCAATCGTGAAGGTGCCGGAAAGGGTGGTGCTGTCGACGAGAGTGCCGGAGACGGCGAAAACATCGATGGTGTCGGCTCGGGACGTCTGTGCGCCGATAAGGAGAGCGGCTGCAATAAGAGCCGAAAAGACAGCGCCTTTCGCTAGACTGGTGAATTTCAAGGACATAGACATGGTAGAACCCCCAAATCAAAGACCAAGGCGCAGAAAATAGTGCAATTCGTGGGCCTCAAACCAATTTAAATAACTTGAACGTTTTGAGAGGGTTGACAGGTCCGTTGGAAGAAATTGCCCCAATGTTTTGCACAGGTATGCCACTTCCATTCCTTCCTAGATTGATCCCGTTACACCAAGCATACGACCAGGCGGTCCGCAGGCCATGCGGAACGGTATTTTCGGCAAATGCGTGACACCGCCATGTGACTGGTTGCTCGGGTGCCCATCCTCTGGTAGCGTGCGATGCTGCTGCCGCGCCGGATCGGGCTGCAGGGGACGAGGCGATATGCTCAGCAGAGTAATTGCGATTATAGTTTGTTGTTTACCGCTGGGTGGGTGTTTCAGCAGCGTGCGAGTATCCCGCAATGACTCTTTGTCGCAGCCTCCCAAAGGAATCCCTTTTTATGCGAAGACCGGAGTGTGCAAACAAGAGACGGTGTGGCTGGAGCCGCAATATACGCTGACGTATGACCCAGGGTCCGGGGTAGGTACGGATAAAATTCTCAATCGCCAAGAATTTCTGAAGGCGAATGTTCAGAGCTTTTTAGAAAATCCGGAAAGTCCAGCGCAGTGGAAGAGTTCGGTGGTGACGGAGCAGGGTCCTGCTCTGGTCGATGAAACCGTGGACGTTGAGATACGGGCACAAGAAAGCGCTGGAAATTGGTGGAAAGTTTCAAACACTGGGACAGTTGAAACTGTGGTCGACTACCGAAACGTGTTTTACCTGAATTCGGCGCGCCCCTTGGCAGGGACCACCCAGGTTGATGCCAAGTTAGCAGCAGACGGGACACTCACGGAGGGGTCGGTGCAGGTGAACGACCAGACTTTGGCGACGGTGGCTGCAGCGATCTCTTCAGTAGTGAGTAGCGCTGCTTCGGTAGCCAAATTGACGGTCGGCGACGGGCACGCTCCTGCAAAGGTGACGGTCAAAACGCGAGTATTCAAACACACCCATTCGCAATATGCAGTGAAAACCGATCCTCAGACGAAGCTGGTAACAGCCGACGGGCCGGGGACATGTACGGCGGTGACGCAGGGCGTTTACGGAGGATCGTTTTCGGTTACTGAAGCGACCGACGCCGCAAACCCGAAAGCGGGTGGGGCCGAAAAAGATAAGACGATCAGTATCTCGGGATCGATCGTCTTGCCGAAGGATTCGGCAACGGATACCGCCAAACCACCTACGCCGGCGAGCGGAACGTCGCCCCATCCTTAGCAACGCAGAGGTTAGCGGTCTGCTGACTTCTTATTATCTGGGCCAGACGTATTCCGAAATCTTGCGCTGGGCGCCGCCCTGGAGCGGCCAGTTGAAATCTAAGGATCCGGTGATCCGGAGGTTCCCAATCTCGAAGATCGTCAGCAGGAATTCTGTAGTGAAGGAAGAGGTTCGCGGCCTAAATCTGAAGGGTACGCGATCGGTGGCGCTGGTATACACTCGTTGCTATTCCCGTTTTGGTACCGGGCGGGCGCTAACAGGCGTTGAGTCTACGTGAGGTGATCGTGCTTCCCTCCGGGAAGTTTCCTCGAATTGTCTTAGGAATCGCGGCGATCGTGGCTGCGCTTCTCTTGTTGGACCTGGAAGTGGTCCACAATCCAGCCAAGAGCCTGCTGTTTTCCAACTCCCTTGATCTGGCGATGGTGCTGCTGGCGTCCGTCTGCGCGTTTTACGTCGCCCGGCAGGGTTCGGGATATGCGCGACAACTGTGGACCCTGCTGGGGATCGCGCTGGCGCTGGAGAGCGTCGCCCAGGCGGTAACGACCTACTACCAAAGCTTTGTTCCCGGGTACACAGAAGTACCGTTGCCGTCGGATATTTTGTTTTTCGTGTGGGCGGCGCCGGTGTTCATGATGTTCCTGCCGAACTCCGAAGAGCGATCGTCGCGCTGGGATTGGCTGCGAATTCTGGATTTTGCGCAGATCGCGATCGTGGCGGCCACCGCGTATCTATATTTTTTTTATGTTCCGTCACGCTGGCAAGCGGCGGGTACGGATCTTCCGCGGCAAATTCTAATTGTTTACATGATTCGCGACGGTCTGTTGGCCAGCGGTTTTTTGTTCCGCTCGCGAACCTCCGTTTCGGCCGGGTTGCGTTCGTTTTCTTTAGGACTGTTCTTGGTGTTTCTGGCGGCCACGGCAACGGACGCTGATTATCTCCTGACCCTGAAAACATTCACGGGTGCGGCGAGTTGGGGCGATCTTCTGTGGCTGGCAGCTTATATCCTGATTATTGTTCTGGCCGTCAGATGGAAACAGATGCGGCCAGATTCCATCGTGGAGCCTCCTTCGCGCGTCGGGAATTTAGCGGCGACTCATGTGTTGCCGCTGGGTATTCCGCTAGTGGTTATTTTCATGGGGCGGCGGATCGCCAAGGATCAAGTGGTCATCGCCGGTTTGGCGATCGCGGCGTCATTTCTGTGCGCCGCGGTGCGGCTGATCCTTACGAACCGGCGGCAATTAATCATCAGCGACGATTTGCTGGAAACCGAGAAAGCGCTGCGACGTTCGGAGCAAATGTTTGCGTCGGCGTTCCGCGCGAGCCCGGACGCGTTCACCATCAGCGGGTTTCCGGATGGCGAGTACGTGGACGTCAACGATAGCTTTACGCGGCTTACCGGCTACACGCGCGAAGAAGTGCTCAACAAAACTCCACAACAACTGAATTTGTGGGTGAATTTTTCTCAACGCGGACAGTTCGTGTCGCAGCTCGCTGAGCAGGGCGAACTGCACGACGCCGAATTTCAGCTGCGAACCAAATCCGGCGAGATCCGCACTGGGTTGCTGTCCGGGGCACTTCTCGATCTGGATGGGAGGCGCTGCGCGCTGATGGTGGCGCGGGACATTACGGACCGTAAGAGCGCGGAAGAACTGCTGCGTGCCAGCGAAGAACGTTTCCGATCTTTGGTGGAACACCTGCATGTGGGAATCGTGTGGTTCGATCCGCAGTCGCGGATTCAATTTGCGAATCAAGCCGCCGTGGAGATGTTTGGACTGCAGGTGAATGAAGTTTTGGGACGGACGGCGCAAGAGATAGGACTACAACCCTTGCGCGAAAACGGAACGCTTATTCCTGACCAGGAGCGCCCGCTACCCGCGGTTATCGCTACCGGACGCCCGGTATACAATCAGGTTTTCGGGTGGCGGCGTCCGCACCGGGAAGAAATTCTGTGGACGCTCCTGGACGTGATTCCTGAATTCGACGTGGCAAAAAACATCACCCGCTTGCTGGTTTCCCTCACCAACGTCACCGAGCAGCGCAAGGCCATCGAAGCTCTGCGAGAAAGCGAAGAGCGTTTCCGCACGCTCGTTCGCGATCTGCATGTAGGGGTGGTACTGCATGGCCCCGCGGGTGAAGTGGAATTCGCGAATCAAGCCGCCCTCGGAATGTTTGGACTCACCAAAGCAGAGGTTTTGGGACGCCAGATCGTGGATCTGGGGCTGACCGCGGTTGATGAGCGTGGACTGGACACCCCGTTCCCGGATTTCCCGATACCCAGCATCCTGCGCACCAAGCAGAAGATCCCCCAGGGAACTATGGGATGGCGCCGGCCTGGAGTGACAGAAATCCTATGGCTTTTCGGGAATTCAGTTCCGCAAATTGGCACTGATGGCTCGGTCCTGCGGATCATCTCCTCCTTCACGGATATCACCGAGCTGAAGAATGCCGAAAAGGCCATCCACCAGCTCTCGACGCAGCTGCTTAAACTGCAGGATGAAGAGCGCCGACGCATTGGACGCGAATTGCACGACGGTATGGCTCAAACAATTTTAGCGGTGAATTTGAGCCTGGCCCAGGTGCGGCAGTCCTCGCCGGGCTTAAGCGAGCAGGCCACGCGATCGATGGATAAGGCCAGGGAGCTACTGCATCAGATGTCTCGGGAAATTCGCTCGCTGTCTTATCTGCTGCATCCGCCATTGCTCGACGATCTTGGTTTGGTTTCGGCGCTCAAGGAATATGTTCACGGCTTCAGCGAACGGAGCGGCATAGAAACTGAGTTTGAGTACCATCCTGGTTTTCCGCGGCTTCCGCAGAGTGTCGAAACCGCTTTTTTTCGGATCGTGCAGGAGAGCCTGGGCAACGTGCAGCGGCACTCGGGCAGTCAAAGCGCCAAAGTTTCCTTACGCGAAGATTCCGCGGAGGTCTCTTTAGAAGTTAGCGACCTGGGACGGGGGATGATTTTGCCCTCCACGGCAAGGAGTCAGCGCGACGAAGTGCGGTTCGGTGTGGGGATCCCTGGGATGCGCGAACGCATGGCGCAGCTGGGAGGGCAGTTGGAAATTGAATCCGGACCCGCAGGGACAACGATTCGCGCTAACATTCTCCTTTCTGCGGCTGTTTTCTCGGAGACGCTCGATGCCACCGCTTCGCATTCTAATCGCGGATGACCACGCTGTGGTGCGCGCGGGACTGCGTACGCTACTTGAATCGCGGGAAGGCTGGCAGGTGTGCGCGGAAGCTTCGGATGGCCGCGATGCGGTGGCGAAAGCCGCGAAACACCAACCCGACGTAGCCATTCTCGATATTGGCATGCCGCTATTGAACGGGGTGGAGACCGCGCGCCAAATTCGCAAGGTTTCCAGTGAGAGTGAGATTCTGATTCTCACGATGCACGAATCCGACGACCTGGTTCAACAGGTGGTGGAAGCCGGGGCGCGGGGCTACATCCTCAAGGACGAAGCGGATCGAGTACTCTTAAGCGCGGTGGACGCCGTGCGGCAACACAAGCCCTACTTCTCCACGCGAATCTCCTCCGCTGCGGGGAGTACCGAGGCGGATTCCGGCGATTCGGCGAAGTCTCCGCGTTCCCGGCTGACGCCACGGGAGAGGGAAATTTTGCAGCTGGTGGCGGAAGGCAAAAGCAACAAAGAGGTCGCCAACCTTCTAGGAATCAGCGTGAACACTGCCGAAGCGCACCGCGCCAACATCATGCTGAAGTTGGACGTGCATTCTCTTGCGGAGCTGGTGCTTTACGCAGTCCGCAACAAAATCATCACTACATAAATTCAAAACATAAATTTGAAACAGCGAAATTGTGCAGAGGAGGTCTAGTGAAAACTCACTAGGCAATCTCACCAATTACGCCGAGGCGCGTCCTCCTCCATCATTACAAAGTTGTAATGAGATTTGGTCGAGGAGAAGCCCACATGTCCCCGGTGAAACGAATTCGCGTCTTGGTTGCGGATGACTCGCCCACGGCCTTGCGTTCCGTTTGCGACTATCTGGAATTTGCCGGCGGGTTTGAAGTGGTCTGCACCGCGAGCGACGGCATGAACGCCGTACAGCTGGCGTCCGTGCACCAGCCCGACTTGGCACTGCTCGATCTGAGCATGCCCCGCTTAAATGGCTTGGAAGCCGCCAAGCAACTGCGGCAATCTCTGCCGGCCTTGCGGGTGATCATTTTCTCCGAACTGAATGGCCTTTCACTGACCGACGAATGCAAACGGCACGGAGCGGATGGCTTTGTACCGAAGGGTGAATTACCGGATGGTTTGCTGGTAGAAATCCAGCGATTGTTCCCCCGGCGTGTTTCCTGAAGGCAGGGTGGAATCCCGCAAGATCCCTGCTAGTGAAGTTGGAAATAAAAAACGAGGGTTCAAGAATGAACGAACTCGTATTCGGAAGAATGGGAGTTCATGGTAAGACCGATGTCGCACGACAAACTGCAAATTCTCTTTCTCGGAAACGCGGGGGTCTGGCTGAAAGTTGCGCAAGCGGCTTTGGAAGCGCCAGGAGCCTCGATTCAACTGCACCCGGCGACCTCGCTGCAGGACGGGATGCATTGCCTGGCGACGGAAAAATGGGATGCGGTATTTCTGGATCTTAATTATCCGCCGGCCAAGGAATTGCTCCTGGCTCTGCAGCTGCATTCGGTATTTCACGCGATTCCCTCGGTTGCGCTGCTCGCTTTGTCCGACCCTAAGCTCGAAGGCGAGGCTTTGTCGGCCGGCGCAGCAACCTGTCTCGGTCTAGAAAACATTACCGCCGAGGACATCCACGCCGCCGCCATCGCCGCGATCAACGGCGGAAAATCCGCCAATTCTTTTCGAAAGGCCACACAAATGCAATTCGTGCAAAACAACGGGGAGAGAGAACTGTTTTCCGGCAGCAAGATCGAATCGGTCTCCCACGCGCTCAAAAATCTGCTTTGTGTGATCAACGCAAACGCGGACATATTGGCCGACCAAGTCAGTTGCTCGCAGCCGGCGGTGCGCAGCGTGGACCAGATCAAAAAAGCGGCCAAGACCGCGGCAGAACTGGTGCGCCACCTGAAAACGTCCTAGAAGATGCGCGTGTTGGTATAGAAGCAGCGATGTTTGGAAGCGAACTTGGAACTTGGTTGGCGAGCGTATCGCATAGGTCATCGGTTATACGGTTGCGGCGCGGACGTTCGGATAACGTGGTTAAATAAACAGGAAGTCTTGGACCAGTTCCTCGTAATACCTCTCGATCCACGGCGTAAAGTCTGCATTTTGCATAATCCGTCGGCGTAGATTCTCCCCTCTTCCACGAAAGCACCACGATTAGGTCTTACTCTGCCCGATTGCCGTGGAGGGCTCCATGCGTGCTATGAAGTTGCGATTTTTCTGCGTGCTGGTTGGGCTGATTTGCGCTGGCCAATTTGCGCACGGACAGCCTACGCAGGAAGCGGTTGCGCCAGACGGGGACCTTTCGAAGTTGAGTATGGAAGATCTGATGAACGTGGAGGTCACGTCCGCATCTCGGAAGGAGCAGAAGCTTTCTCGGGTGGCGGCGGCGATTTTTGTCATTACGCAAGAGGATATCCGGCGATCGGGAGCTTTGAATATTCCGGATTTGTTGCGCATGGTTCCCGGTCTGGACGTGGCGCAAATGAACGGCAGCAGCTGGGCGATCAGCTCGCGGGGCTTTAATGGGCAGTACAGCAACAAATTATTGGTGCTGCTGGATGGCCGGGAAGTTTACACGCCAACGTTTGCGGGGGTGTATTGGGACACTTTGGATTTGCCACTGCAAAACATCGAGAGGATCGAAGTAATCCGCGGGCCGGGCGGAACGGTGTGGGGCGCCAACGCGGTGAATGGAGTGATCAGCATTTTTACCAAGAAGGCGGCGGATACGCAGGGAGTGATGGTGGAGGCCGGAGTTGGAACGATCGCGCAGGGATTTGGGACGGCCCAATACGGAGGCAAGCTAACGGAGGAGACGGAATTCCGGGCGTATGCGAAGTACTTCAATAATGGCGAATTGCCCGGGATTGCCGGCCAGGGCGCAGACGGCTGGCACTTGTTGAGCGGCGGTTTTCGGGTGGACAGCGCGCTTTCTTCCAAGGATGAGTTGGAGGTGCGAGGAACGATGTACACCGGGCGAGAAGGGGAATACACCTTCGCGCAGGAGCAGGTGACACCGCAACCCGATCTGGCCATACACGAGGATGTCAACGTGGAGGGCGGGTCCATCCAGGCCGCATGGAATCACAAATATTCCGAACGGGCAGACAGCATGTTGCAAGCTTCCTTTGGGCACTATGGACGCGGAGGGTTGGCCGCACAAAGCAATAACGCGTTCGACTTGTATTACCAACAGCATCTGGCACTGGGGGCGCGACAGGATATTGTGGCCGGAGCTGGTTACCACTTTACGAACGATGAGATTCAGGGAAACTTTGCGGTGAGTTTTGTTCCGGCGGGCCGAACATTGCAGGTATTTAACGCGTTTGTGCAGGACGAGATCGCGTTAGTCCCTGAGCAATTGTATCTAACGGTCGGAACGAAATTGGAGCATGACACTTATACGGGATTTGAGGCGATGCCTAGCGTGCGAATGGCCTGGGAGGCCAGCGACCACCATATGTTCTGGGCGGCGGTGTCGCGGGCATTGCGAACGCCGTCGCGGACGGATACCGAGGCAATCGCCAACGTGGATAGTTTCTCGGGGCCAGGTGGTGTGCCGGTGCTGATCAGATATCTGGGCAACCCAGCTTTTCAGAACGAAGCGCTGCTCGCCTATGAGGCCGGGTACCGCACAACGATCAGCGACAAGCTTTCCGTCGATATAGCGCTGTTTTACAACGATTACAATCACCTACAGACTACGGAACCTGGAGCGTTATTTTTGGAAACGACGCCGCTGCCGGTGCATTTGGTCGAGCCGCTGGTCAACGAAAATCTGATGCGCGGCGAGACGCACGGAGTTGAACTGGCAGCAAATTGGAAGGTGACGAACAGGTGGACGTTGAGCCCGGGCTATGCCTTTGAGCAAATTCACATGCACACGTATGCCGGGAGCCAAGATTTGACGACGGCCATCGCGTTGGAACACGGCACCCCGGATAACAGTGCGCAACTGCGGTCGCACGTGGATTTGGGGCGCGCTTTTGGCTGGAACACTTCCTTGTATTTCGTAGATCGCCTCACCAATCAGGGCCCATTCGAGATGTCGACGGTTCCTGGTTATACCCGGCTGGACACCGGAGTGAATTGGAAAATCCGCGAAGGGCTCTCGATGAGCGTGGTGGGGCAAAATCTTCTGCAAGATCGTCACATCGAATTTCTCGGCGCGTTTGGTAGCGTGCAATCCAGTGAATTGAAGCGTAGCGCTTATATGAAGTTTGTATGGACGATGAAGTAGAGCGCCCGTGAATCAAAGGGCACGAAGTTTTCGGGCGCAGCGGCGCGGACGAGGTAAGAAACGAATTTTCCGGGCACGGCAAACATGAAATTGCGAGCCGATTCGATACCGCTGAGAGTGATAACGCTGGCCATAGTGCTGGCGATGGAGTGTGGTGTGCCGCTGACGTTGGGAGGCGAAGCGGCCACTAGCGAATACGACGTGAAGGCCGCATTCCTGTTTCACTTTGCGCAATTCGTTGAATGGCCTTCGGATGCGTTTCAGGACGTCAACAGTCCGCTGCGATATTGCACGATCGGGGAAGATCCCTTTCGCGGGGCGCTGGACGATACGTTGAAGGGGAAAAGTGTAGCGAAGCATCCGCTGGTGGTACAACACCTCACCGGGAAGGAGCAGATTGCCGGATGCCAGATTTTATTCATTGGAGTGTCCGAGAAGAAAAGACTGGAAGAAGAACTGACGAGCACGAACGGGCACCCGGTCCTGAGCGTCGGCGAGACCGAGCACTTCACAAACGATGGAGGAGTAATCGGGTTTTTCATGGAAAACAACAAAGTGCGCTTCAACATAAATCTGGAAGCTGCGGAGCGAGCCAAATTGAAGATTAGTTCGCGACTGTTGCTTCTGGCGAAAAATGTAATTGGCAACCACGAGTAACCAGCTTGAAGATGACCCTCAGGGATGCATCGATACAAACGAAACTGGCGCTGCTGGTAGTCTCCGCGAGTGTGTTCGCGCTGGTTTTCGCGTTTGCGGGATTCGGCATTTTCGAGCGCGCCAGCTTTCGCACCGAAATGGCGCGGGAGCTTTCCACGCTGGCGGACACTCTGGGCTCGAACACTGCGGCTTCTCTCGCGTTCGACGATCAGAACACAGCCCAGGAGATGCTGGGAGCTCTGAGGTCCGAACGCAATATTCTAGTTGCCCGCCTGTACGACAACCGGGGAAACGTATTTGCGGAATACCGGCGTGCGGGGCTGCGGAGCGATTATCAGGTGCCGGCGTTGCAGCAAGATGGAGCGTACTTCAGTGCGGAGTCGCTGGCGCTGTTTCGCGCCGTGGCGCTCGATGGTGAAACTGCGGGAACCATCGCGATCGTGTCCGACTTATCGGGGTTTCGCGCCAAGATATGGCAATACTTCAAAATTGCCACACTGGTGTTGTTACTCGCCGTTTTCGCCACTTACTTGATTTCCGTGCGGGTGCTTCGGACGATTATCGGACCGCTGCTGCAACTTGCGGAACTAGCCAGCCGGGTGTCCCAGGAGGAAAACTACGCGTTGCGGGCAATTCCGCACGGCGGAGATGAAATCGGAAAAGTGGTCCGCTCCTTCAATCACATGCTGGAGCGCATTCAGCAACGGGGACAAGCGCTGCAGAGCGTTAACGACGATCTGGAGCTGCGGGTGCAGCAAAGAACGGTAGCGTTCGAAAAAGCGCGGGATCTGGCGGAAAAAGCTAGTCAAGCCAAGAGCGAATTCCTGGCCAACATGAGCCACGAGATCCGGACACCCCTTAACGGCATCATGGGCATGACGGAACTGGTACTGGACACCGAACTGACAGCCGAGCAGCGGGATTATCTCGAAACCGTCAAGACCTCCTCGGATTCGCTGCTCACGGTTATTAACGATATTCTGGATTTTTCCAAGATCGAGGCCGGGAAAATCGATTTAGAAGAGGTGGACTTTAACTTGCGCGACTCCCTGGAATCGACATTGAAGATTTTAGCGGTGCGCGCGGATGAAAAGGAATTGGAGCTTCTTTGCGAGATCGAGGCGGGTGTTCCGGAAGTGGTGGAGGGCGATTCCAGCCGCCTGCGCCAGGTATTAACTAATCTGATTGGCAATGCCATTAAATTTACAGAGAAAGGAGAGGTGTCGCTGCGGGTTCAAACGGAGGTCGGAGATGGTGGAAACGGGTTGCTGCATTTTGCGGTATCGGACACCGGAATCGGCGTGCCCCCGGAAAAACTGAAATTAATCTTTGATCCTTTCGCGCAAGCGGATTCTTCCACAACCCGCAAGTACGGGGGGACCGGCCTGGGCCTGACGATCACGGCGCGCTTAGTAACCATGATGGGCGGAAGGATCTGGGTGGAGAGCGAGGTTGGTCGTGGGTCGCAATTCCATTTCACCGTGCAATTCAAGAGCGTACAGATGCAGGCGCGCGCGGGAATTGCGGTTCCTGTGGAGAATTTGCGCGGCGTTAGAGTCCTGGTGGTGGACGATAGCGATACCAATCGCCGCATTCTCGCGGAGATGCTCAAGCGCTGGGAAATGAAACCCAAGTGCGTGATGGGAGGAGAAGCTGCTCTCGCGGAACTAGTTGCGGATCGGGGAGCGGCCCGGCCCTACGGACTGATCATTACCGATATTCACATGCCCGGAATGGACGGTTTCACATTCGTTGAGCAAATCAGGCAGAGGCCGGGATTATCTTCCGCGGTGATCATGATGTTGTCGTCGGGGACGGATCATGCTGACGCGGCACGTTACAAGGAATTGCAAGTCGCTGCTTTTCTGTCGAAGCCAGTGCGCCGATCAGAACTTCGCGCCACCATTTCGCGAATACTCAGCGGGGCAGAACAAAGGATTATGGTGGCGGAACTGCAGCCGCTTGGGCGCGATGCGTACCCTATCGCGCAAGCCTTGGAGATATTGGTGGCAGAAGACAATCTCGTAAATCAGCGCCTGGCTGCGCGATTGCTCGAGAAGCGCGGCCATCACGTAAGACTTGCAGCCAATGGCCGGGAAGCGCTTGAGATGCTAGAAAAGCACGGTTGCGACCTGCTATTCATGGATGTACAGATGCCGGAAATGGATGGCATGGAGGCTACCGGGAAGATTCGAGATAGGGAGAAGCTGACCGGCGGGCGGATCCCGATAGTGGCGCTGACCGCGCATGCCATGAAAGGTGATCAGGAACTCTGCCTGGCGGCAGGAATGGATGAGTATTTGACGAAGCCAATACGGCCAGCGGAATTGGACGAGTTGCTGTCTCGCTACTCAAAGAAAATGGCCGCGACCAAACTTATATCCACCAAATCGACCACATAGATATGCCCAGAATTTCCGAGCTCCGAACTAAGAGATGTCGGGATTGGGAATTTGCACGTCGCGGACGATAGCGTTCAGTTCATAGCATGCGGCGATAAATTGGCGCAGGGTTCGCCGCGTGGCGCCGTAAGAGTCAAACTCTGGGATGCTCAGACCGGTCTCTTCCGCAGCGCGGCGAAACTCGGGATATTTGTTTTCCAATTCACCTACGATTTTAGGATCTACCGGATCATTGATGCGCGAGCGTACAGCTACGTCGCTGCCGTTGAAACGGACTTGCCAGGCGTACGGCGGAGAAATAACCACGTCGCCGCCGATGAATTCGCTCCACTGCATGTGATTGCGGAAGGCCGCGGAAAGCAGCCGGGTGCGGTATTTGCGTTCTTGAAAGATTCGGTAGGCTTTCTTGAAGACCGCGACTCCTGCCCACTCCAGATATCCGGGATCGATAGTGATGTTTTCTTTTTCGGTGACAACTTTTAACCAGTCGTCGAGTCTTCCCACCATAATCGTGCATACCGGACCCATGCTGGCGACTTCTTTCCCTTCGCGTTCGCGCCTTTTTAGGCCCCGCTCCACAGCTTCGGCTACCGCGACGCACTGCGGAAGCGTGAAACTTACGGTGGCGTTGATACTGATTCCGAGGTAGGTCGCTTCTTCGATCGCAGGAATTCCCGCGCTGGTAGCGGGAATTTTTACGATCATATTCGGAGCAATTTTATCGAATTCCCGGGCTTGGCGAAGCATGGCCGCCGAATCGCGGAATAGCCGGGGATCGGTTTGAATCGAGAGCCGCCCGTTTCGCCCGCGCTGTTGTTCGAATATGGGAAGCAGGAGCTTGGCGCTTTTTTCGGAGATTTCGCGAACCAGTTCCCAGGCAATTTCGTCTTCGGTAGCGGCTGGTCGCTGCGCCAGCAGTTCCTGAATGCGCGGTTTCCACGTCGAGATCTCTTTTTTGAGAACGCCGACCACGATCACCGGATTGCAGGTGGCGCCTACCGCGCCGTGTTCCATGGAATAGGTAAGCTCTTGGATCGAGGCCGAGTCGTTCCACAAACAAGTTCCCGTGGTCTGCGTCATCTCATGCAGAGGACTTTTGTACTTCTTGTCTGCGACGGATAAGGCCATGAGTATCTCCGGTCGATTTCAATCTTAAGTGCCGAATGACCGCTCAGCGCGCGGATGCCAGCTCCGCGATGTTATAGGGCCTGCCATGGCGGTGAGAGTTCTCGGCGGCTACTGCTATTTCAAGAGATTTCAGTCCGTCCTCACCGGTGATGCGCGGAGCCTTGCCGGCGAGAATGGTTTGTACGAAATCGCGAACTTCGGCAAGATACGCGTCCGCGAATCGGGTAAGGAAATGGTCGGCCAAGACTTCGTTGCTACCGCTGGAGGTAAGTAACGTGACCGGGGTCTGGTGCAGCGTGCCTATGAAGAGCGAACCCTTTGAACCGACGACTTCGGTGCGAACGTCATAGCCATAGACGGCCTGCGCGTAGGATTCGATATTGCCGATAGCGCCTTGCGCGAATTTAAGATTCACTACGCCTGCGACGATGTCCCCAAATTTGGCCACTTCGGGGCGTGAGTTCACCGTGGTATATGCCTGAACTTCAGCGACTTCATCGTTCATCAGCCAGCGCGCCAGGTCGAAATCGTGAATCGTGTTGCTATAAAAAATCATACCGTTGACGTTGGATTGGTAGGCGGCGATGGGAGCTTCTTCTTTGTCACGGCCTAGCGACTTGAAGACGAGCGGCACTCCGATTTCGCCGGCTGCAATTTTCTTGAATGCCGAGGCGTAGGCCGGATCGTAACGACGCATGAAGCCGAGTTGTAGGCGAACTCCGGCGCGCTTGACGGCTGCCAGGGCGGCCTGAGCGTCCACCAGCGTGAGAGCCAGCGGCTTTTCGCAAAGAATATCTTTCCCGGCCGCCGCCGCGGCGATCACTGCTGGCGCGTGAAATTTGTCCGGAGTGGCAATCAGAACGCTCTCAACCTCTTTGAGCAGGAGCATCTCTTCGAGACTGGAAAAGGAGCGGTCGATTTCCAGTTCATCCGCGACTTGTTTGGCTCGAGCACCGTTTACGTCGGCAATCGCGATCAGGCGTGCTTCGGGAATCCGGCTGCGCAAATTCTCAGCATGCCGCCGGCCCATCTCCCCTACACCCAACACCCCCACGCCCAGCTTCCGCATGTCGATTCCTCCGCGCGAATCTTAGCGCTTTGACGGATAAAAGAAAACTGGAAAAACGCATTTGACGGAACAGCACATAGCTGACTGATCTCGGAATAAGCGGGAAGCTAGGTTGAACCCTGACCTGAAATAGCGCATGTGACGCGACCCCTCATCCAGTTAGGGATTTCTCCGCATCTTGGCCGGCCTTGGAGACTAATCTGAGAGGAGATTGGGGATGTCTGGAGGGATTACCTTCGATGGTGGAACACTCATTTCGAAATTCCATAACCGCTTAGACCAATGATCAGACTGAGCTACATAGTCCCATAACGCGCCGAACCCACAGGTACGGTAATTATAGCTGGACCATTGACGGCTTGGCACAGTGCAGTACACTAGCGGCCATCTCATGGCCAACAAGCGAACGAACCTGCCGTCGAAGAGTGGGAAAGCGCCCAGCATTTACGACGTCGCCCGCGAGTCGCGTGTCTCCGTATTTACCGTTTCGGCGGTCGTGAACAATAAAAGCCACGTTGGCAAGCGCCTGCGGGAACGCGTCGAGGCGGCGATTCTGAAATTAAACTACCGCCCCAACCTGCTGGCGCGTAGTCTGGCCAAGCAGAAGACCCATACGATTGGGATGATCGTGCCGGATATCGCGAACCCGTTTTTCCCCATGGTGGTTCGCGGTGCAGAAGATGCCGCGCAGAAACTTGGTTACAACCTGCTCCTTTGCAATAGTGATGACTCGCAGGAAAAAGAAGAGAGCGCACTCGAACTGCTGCTGTCCAAGCGCGTGGACGGAATTCTGTTAACCAAGGCGGTTGGGGAGCTCAGTGAATCCCTGCACCAGCGAATCCACGAAATGAAAATCCCCATCGTTCTAGTGATGCGCACCTACCCAAAAATTTCCAAGGACGCCATCATCACGGACGATTATCAAGGCGCTTACGACGCTGTTTCGCATCTAGCGCGGGCGGGGAGGAAGCGTATCGGCCTGATCGGCGGGCCTGCCAAGGTGAGCAACGGTAAAGCGCGCGCGCAGGGCTTTGCTGACGCGTTAAAGGAGAACGGTTTGCGCTACGAATCGTCGCTGGTCATCGAGGGCGACTATCGTATGGAGTCGGGCTACCGCGGCGGTAATCTGTTGCTGTCGCACCGCCCCGACGGAGTGTACGTGGCTAATTATCTGATGACCGTCGGTTTTTTGAAAGCTGCCGAAGAGATGGGATTAAGCTGCCCGGAAGACTTTGGCCTGGTCAGTTTTGATGACTACCCGTGGCTCGGGATATTCAGGCCGAAATTAACGACCGTGGAACTACCCAAGTATCAACTCGGGCAGGAAGCCGCGGAGTTGCTGCTCGATCGCGTGGCAGGGAATGCAGGTCCGGGGGTACTACGCAAGTTGTTGCCGGAGCTGCGAGTACGCGAATCCTGCGGGTTCAAGATGCAGGCGGCGCAAGACAGAATTCGGAATTAGCTTTTTTGAAGGAATCCGCCTCCGGCGAGCGAGTTTCCCTCGAACGGGTGCCTCCCTGCGTATTTCCTCGTATTTTGCGGCTTCCATCAAAATAATCGATAATCTTCAGTTGAACGACAAACCGCTAATCTCTGCGCATCTCCAGCTCTCCAGAAACCGCTTGACAACGGGCATTTAGTGCATTAAAAGCGCTTAGTAACAAAACTGTTTTTTAGCGATTACTCGCCGTTCGAGGGGCGAAGTAACCCGCTTCAACAAGCAAGATCAGGACTGGGTTTGAGCGCCGGTGCATAGCTCGAGTTGGAATCGAATTCCAGAGCTAGCGCGCAATAATACCAGGTTTGTGACGTGCAATCCGAACACACTCGTATTCATTCTGGACTAGAAGGAGATCGTGGATGAGCGCAGCAAATCTAACGAATACGGCGAACCGGGCACCGGCCTGTTCCATCTGGCGAAAGGCGAGCGCGATACTGATTTGCATCATGGTGATGGCGTTGCTGCTATTCCCAGGTACATTGCGCGCGGTTGTTACGGCCAGCATTTCCGGAACGGTCACAGATTCTAGCGGCGCTGCCGTCGCGGGCGCCACGGTGGTGGTCACCAACGTAGCGACTGGCGTCACCGCGACTCAGCACACCAACGGGCAGGGTTACTACTCGTTCCAGGAGTTGGCGCTGGGGACGTACACCGTCGACATTCAACTCACGGGATTTAAAGCCTATCGTCAGACCGGCGTGGTATTGGACGTGAATGACTCGCGGGTGATCGACGTCAGTTTGCAAATCGGCCAGGCGACCGAAAAGGTGGAAGTCGCCAGCGATGCGTTGCATGTGGAAACTGTAAATACCCAGATGGGCGAGGTGATCGGCGGCAAAGAAATGACGGATGTTCCGCTCGTTTCCCGCAGTTACACCGACCTCCTGGCTTTGCAAGCTGGAGTTGTATCGACGGCTTCGGGTCTCTCTGGTGCCTATTCTGGTGCGTTCATTTCGGCGGGTTTCGCGCTGCCCGGAGTTTCCGGCAGTTTGGGTTCAGGTGCGGTCTCAGTGAACGGGAGTCGCGAAGCCGCGAACGGGTTCATTTTGAACGGCATTATGGTGCAGGAAACGGGCTACTCGGGAGCTGGCGCTATTCCCAACCTCGACTCGCTCTCTGAGTTTCGTATCGTTACCAACAACCCGGACGCGGAGTATGGAAATTATAGCGGCGGGCAAATTAACGTCATCACGAAGTCTGGCACGAACAGCCTTCACGGAAATCTTTTCGAATTCTTGCGAAACACAGATCTCGATGCGGCGAATTATTTTGCCGCGGGCCAGCGCGGCGCTTACAACCAGAATCAATTCGGTGGAACAGTCGGAGGGCCGATCGTAAAAGATAAAATTTTCTTTTTCGCGGACTACCAGGGAAATCGCGAGGTGGTCGGCGTGACGCAAACGATCAATGGAGCGCCTTCGGCCGCCACGGAGTCGGGTAATCTCAGCGGAATCGCGTCGAGTCTCACGGGAAGCGTAAATGGTGACGGCTTCGCGTCCCAACTGTCGCAGCAGCTTGGATACACCGTGAAGTCTGGGGAGCCCTATTACAATCCGCCAACCGCCCCTGCCGGGCAGCCGACCTGCGTTACGAATAATGCCAGCCTTCCGAACTCCTGCGTTTTGCCGAATGCCCAACTTCCCACGACTGCGTTCTCGCCGATCGCTTCAAATCTTCTTAAATATATACTGCCGGCCAACGGGGCAATCGGTGGCAACGGCACCGGAACGTATTCCACGAGTTCGGGAAAAGTAAATCTGGACGACAATAAGTTCAGTGGCCGCGTTGACGCGAACACGGGCTTCGGATATTTGACTGCATATTATTATTTTGACCGCTATAACCGCATCGATCCGTATTGGGCGTCGAATGCTCCGCTTTATCCGGGCTTCAGCGTGGACGGCAAAGGCCAGACCAATAACGTCAACCTGGGCATGACCAAGAGTTTTGGTTCGAACTCGGTCAACGAATTTCGTCTCGGATATTTCCGATTGAACACTACGTTTAACCAGCCTCTTGGCGGCACCAACACCTCGCTGGCCGATCTTGGATTCGCTTCGGGTGATGGTGGCGCGCCCGGAGTTTTCGTCGGTACCCCGAGCGTGGAAGGTGTTCCGGAAATTGATTTCAATAATTTTGTTATCGGCGTGCCAAGCCGTCCCAACCAATTGGTGGAAAACATATATCAGGTGGTCGATAATTACAGCCGCGTCGTGGGCACACACACGCTCAAGTTTGGCGCCCAGTATCACTACAATCAGCTGGAAGAAAATCTTTCCAACGTCGCGAACGGCAATTTTTTCTTCGGCAGCAATTTCAGCGGCCAGCCCAGCGAAACTGGAAGCGACTTTGTCGATTTTCTGCTCGGAGCGCCCAGTCAGTTTGTGCAAGGCCAGTCGTATCCCTCATACGGCAGAAACTTTTACTTCGGCCTGTATGGACAAGACAGTTGGCGCATCAACTCTCACCTGACGTTTAATTACGGTTTGAGATACGACGTCAGCGCACCGTGGCATGAAAAGTACAATGAAATTCAAACTTTGATCCAGGGTGAACAGTCCGTGGTATTTCCTGGTTCACCGGTCGGCTGGGTATTCCCTGGCGATCCCGGCGTTCCCAGTTCTTTGGCGCCGACGCGTTGGAACAACTTTGCCCCGCGCCTTGGACTGGCGTATTCACCAGGTGCGCATGATGGAATTTTGGGTAAATTACTCGGCCAACCTGGCTCAACCAGCATTCGCGTGGGCTACGCCATGATCTACACCTCATTTGAGGGCGCGACGGACTTTAACGAAATCGGCGACGCACCGTTTGGCAACTACACCGGCCAAAATGAACCCACTTTTGCTTCACCTTTCATTCCTCGCGGCAGTGGTACCTGCGGCGCGAATCCCTGCACCAACCTGTTTCCAGTCACACCGCCGCCACACAATTTTTCTGCGAGCAACCCCGCTTCGGGCTTTCCATACGACAACTTGACCGACTTTTATGGGGCCTTTGGAACCATTGGAAGTTCGCCCGCCTTCAATAATAAGAACCGGCTACCATATACCGAGGACTACGAGTTGTCGCTGCAACGCCAGATCACCCCGGCCGACCTGCTCACCGTCAGCTACGTGGGATCGCAGGGGCACCGGTTGCTGTCTTCGCAGTCCGCGAATCCCGGAATTCCTTCACTGTGTTTGTCGCTGCAATCTGTGGGATGCGGGCCCGGAGGCGAGAACAATATTTACACACTGGCTGGCGTAACCACAGCTGGTACCCGCGGTCCGTTCAGCACTCCATATCGCAACACGCCCGTGGACGGCAACTTTATCGTGCCCTTTGGCAATGACTCGTATTTCACCACGATCGGTAACTCAGCTTACAACTCGCTGCAGATTGACTACCGACACACCAGTCACAGGTCCCAAATTCTCCTTGGATACACTTTCAGCAAATCGCTCGACGACGCCTCTGGCTATGGCGAACAAATTAATCCGTACAACCCCAAATTGAGCCGCGGCTTGTCTGCGTTCGATGTGCCCAATAATTTCGTGATCAGCTACAGCTATGATTTGCCTTTCGACCATTTCGGCGGACCGAAGCGCCTTACGAATGGCTGGCAAGTCAGCGGGATCACGCGATTTTCCACTGGGCTTCCAGTAACCATCGTCGAGACGGATGATCGGTCTCTGGAGGGCACCTCGTTCGGAGGTCCCATTATTCTTCCTGCGGATACCCCAGACCTGGTGGCTCCGGTAATAAGGGCGAACCCAAGAAACACGGGCGGATTCTATTTTAGCCCGTCGTCATTTTTCGCTTCGACTTTAGGCACCGAAGGCGACGCCAACCGGCGATTTTTCACCGGTCCCGGGATCAACAACTGGAACATAGCGATACTGAAAACCACGCAAATAACCGAGCGCGTAAATCTTCAATTCCGCGCCGAGTTTTTTAATGCGTTCAATCACGCTCAATTCCTGACCCCGAGCGGACTTGTCTCTTACAGCTGTCCGCAGCAATCGACGACGACCAGTTCGGTGGGCTGCACCCAGAATGCGAGTTCGTTTGGCCAGGTTACTGCGGCCCAAGACCCGCGCCTTGCGCAGCTTTCGTTGAAGCTGAGCTTCTAAGAGCTCCAACACATCTGAAACCCATCCGGGGAATCGTATAGGTTCTCCGGATTTTTTCCGCGCCTACGCCGGACAGCGGTGGGCATCCGTTACGGTACGCCCGCGACAGGCAGTCGCGTCGCGTGGCCTAACAACTAAAAGTTTCGACGGCTATTGTGGGAGGACAAGAGCATGGGAAAGCTGGCAATCACCGGTGGCGAACCTCTAAGAAAAACTCCATTCACCGCTTGGCCGATTTCGACCCACGCCGAGGCCGAAGCGCTGCAGGACGTGCTGACCAGCACCAAGTGGGGCGGGCAGCCCTTCCCCGGCAAACATGCCACAGCGTTTGCGAAGAAATTCGCCGAAACCCACACCGCGAAATACGCGCAGTGCGTAAACACTGGAACCGTAGCGATCCAGGCCGCGCTGAAAGCCATCGATATCCGCCCTGGAGACGAAGTGATCGTTCCGGCCTATACCTGGGAAGGCACGGTCGGTCCGGTTTTGCTGTTGAATGCCGTGCCGGTTTTCGTCGACGTTGACCCCGATACTTACTGCCTGGACGCGAAGCTCATCGAAAAATTTATCACCCCGAAAACCAAGGCCATATTACCGGTCCACTTGGGCATGCGTTTCGCGGACATGGACGAAATTCTCCGCATCGCGGCCAAACACAAATTGAAGGTGATCGAAGATTGCGCGCACGCCCACGGCGGTATGTGGAACGGCAAGGGCGCCGGTTCCATGGGCGACCTCGGAGCTTTCAGTTTTCAATCCAGCAAGCTGATCACTTCCGGTGAAGGCGGCGTGGTAATCAGCAACAATCTCGAATACATGGAGCGCGTGCAAAGCTACATCAACGCCGGTCGAGCCAGCCTGACCGATCAATTTCATCACCGCATCGTCGGCTTCAATTACCGGCTGGGGGAATTTCAGGCCGCTGTGCTCGGCCCGCAACTGGATCGGCTGCCGGAACAAGCCGCGATTCGCGAAAAAAACATGAAGCATTTAGAATCGCGCCTGCGCGGCATTCCCGCCATCGGACTTTTGAAACCGGAACCGCGCATCACCCGCCTTGCGCCCTACGGATACGTCCTGAAATATTTTTCCTCACACGCCAAGGATATTCCGCGCGCGGCGTTCGTCGCTGCGCTCCAGCTCGAAGGCATTCCCTGCGACGGGCTTTTTTACGAGCCGGTGTACAAAAGTTCTCTTTTTCCGTTGGATCCTCAGGATTTTCCGGCCCTCAGCTGGGGCCGCGAAAAAACCCTCGATCTCAGAAATATGTACTCCTGCCCGGAGTCCGATAAAGCCGCGTATACCGAAGCGGTTTGGTTCATGCATCAGTTATTCCTTGGAAGCACGCAAGACGTCGACGCCATTGCGGACGGCATTCACAAAGTTCTCGAGAATGTCGAAGAGTTGCGCGGCCTGGATCACAAAGCCATCCGCAATCAGAAGTTAGGCCGCGCGGATCGCGAAAGCTAGGCGCTGGCACTCGCTCATGACGGGTACGGAAAAAATCGGATATGCCGTTGTGGGCCTCGGCAGCATCGCCAAGAGCTCGGTGCTCCCGGCATTTGCCAAGTGCAAGCGGTCGAAATTAATCGCGGTGGTCGGGCGCGACGTCAAGAGTGCGGGCTTGCTCGCCAAACAATTCAAGGCCGTAACAGCTTACGGCTCCAGCGAGTTTGCCGCCTGCCTCGCGAATCCTGAAATTGCCGCCGTGTACATTGCAACTCCGCAAGGCTCGCACTTGGAACTCACGGCGCAAGCTGCCAGAGCAGGGAAGCACGTTTTGTGCGAGAAGCCTTTGGCTGCCACAGTCGCCCAGGCCCAGAAGATGGTCGATGTATGCCGGAAAAGCGGCGTCCAATTGATGACCGCCTACCGCAAATATTTCGAACCGAGTTGCGTCTACCTGCGCAAGTTGATTCAGGATGGTCTTCTCGGTCGGCTCGACGTGATCCACACGGCTTTCAGTGAATTACATATTCCGGGAATCTCGCTGGCTTGGTTGCTCGATCCGGATGTGGCTGGCGGTGGTCCGTTGATGGATCTTGGCGTGTATTGTGTGAACACCAGTCGCTGGCTGGCCGGCGAAGATCCGGAGATGGTCAGCGCCCAGGAGTGGCGACACGACAAAACGCGGTTCCACAGCGTTGAAGAAGGAATTTCTTTTCGTATGCATTTTCCAAGCGGGCTGGTGGTCAATGGCAGCACCAGTTATGGCGCACTGATTTCATCGTTCATATTTCTACAAGGCACCAAGGGCTGGGCCTGCCTAACCCCGGCATTTCCGTTTGACGAGGCCCGGCTGTTAACGGGAAAAATTGCCGGCCGGTTGTTCGAGAAAAGATTCCAAATTGTGAACGAGTTTGCGCCAGAAATTGACGCATTCTCGGAAGCGATTCAAAAGCGCGCGCCTGTCGTACCGGACGGCTTACAAGGCTTGCGCGATATGAACATTATTCAAGCTATTTACGCCGCTGCGAAAAAGCAAAAATCTGTAACGGTGAGTTACTAGAAATCTTCGGGGACAAGTATGAGCACTCCACAAGTTTTGGCCGCTACTTTAGTGGAACCAGGTCGTTACGAGATTCGCGAGTATCCGCTTCCAGACCCCGCGCCTGGTTGCGTAATTGTAAAAATGGAAATGTCCGGTATCTGCGGCACAGACAAACACACCTTTCAGGGATACACCACTCAGTACGGCGAAAAGAAACTCGAATTTCCCATTATCCAGGGTCACGAAAATATCGGAACGGTCGCGGCTATTGGTGGGGACGGAAAATACTCGGACTTTGAAGGAGTGCCCCTTGGCATCGGCGATCGCGTAGTCGTCGGCGCCAATGTCGCCTGCGGTGAATGTTATTACTGCCGCCACGATTTCCCGTACTATTGCTGCGAGAAAATGACGGATTACGGCAATAACCTTAGCGCCAGGAATCCTCCGCACCTTTTTGGCGGTTGGTCGCAGTACATGTACATCGTGCCGGGAAGTTTTCTCGTAAAAGTTCCGGACGATCTCCCGTCGGAAGTAGCCGTACTAACGGAAATCTTCGCCGTCTCTGTCGGTCTGGATCGCGCGAAGCAAATGTCGGCCTTTCCGAATGAATCTTTTCGTTTCGATGACACCGTCGTCGTCTTAGGCGTTGGTCCGTTGGGTATGTGCTTTCTGATGAAGGCCCGAATGCTCGGTGCTGGCACCATCATCGCAGTGGATCTGTCGGATTTTCGGTTAGATATGGCCAAACGCTTGGGCGCCGACGTGGCCATTAACGCTGCCAACACCGATAGAACCCATCGAGTACAACTCATAAAAGACTTAACTCACGGGCGCGGCGCAGACATGGTCATTGAATGCGCGGGAGTGCCGCAAGCTTTCCCCGAGGGGCTCGAAATGCTGCGTATCAGCGGGTTGTTGGTAGAGGCTGGGAATTTTTCTGACCTCGGTGAAATATCGTTGAGTCCGCACAAACACGTCTGCGCCAAGAACGCCCGAATTTTGGGCGTGGGCGGCGAAGAGCCTGGCGCCTACGGTCCCGGCATGCGCCAGATGGCTCGCTACATGAAGCATTATCCCTTGCGAGAATTTGTAACGCACCGCTATGGATTGCGGGACGTAGCGGCGGCTGTGCAGAAATCGATCGAACCCGAATCGCTGAAGGTTGTGCTGGAACCGTGGCGATGACCGAGCGCGACAAGAGTTTTGTAACTCGTTTGGGAAATTCACAATCGGAATAGAGAGGGAACACGATGAGCGGCATTAATGAACGATTTTTATTCGCTTCGGCGCCAGATAGCTGGGGGGTACTCGATTATCCTGGTCCATCCTGGGAGCAGTCGTACGAAAAAATGCTCGATGAAATGGTGGAGGCGGGGTACGGCGGTTCGGAATTGGGCCCCTATGGATTTTTTCCAACAGATCCCAAAATTCTGCAGCCCCAACTGGAAAAGCGGAAACTGAAGTTGCTCGCATCGTTCGTTCCCATAAAAATGACCGATCCTTCCGCAGGCAGGTCCGCCATCGAACGCATCCGCAAGGTCGGCGGCTTGCTTTCCACCCTGAAAGCCCCGTTCCTCGTGATTGCTGACGACCAATCAACGGAGCGAAATGCATTTAGCGGCCGCGTGTATGATCCCGGATGTCCCACTCTGAGCGCTGCCCAGTGGAAGCATATCGGCCAAATCGTCGCTGATGCCGAGAAGGTCGCTAACGAATTTGGTCTGGACCTCGTATTTCACCCGCACGTCGCTACGTACGTGGAAACTCCTGAAGAATGCGAGCGCTTTTACGATGTGACGTCGCACACCAACGTTGGCCTCTGCCTGGATACCGGCCACTGCGTCTACGGATTCGGCGATTCCGTAAAGGAGGCCGAGAAATACAAAGACAAGCTGCGTTTCGTACACATTAAGGACTGCAACAACAAAGTCCTGGAAGAGGCCCGCAAAAACAAATGGACGTTTGAAGAAGCTATCGAACACCAGGTCTTCACCGTCATCGGCCAAGGCAACATTGATTTTCCCGCGTTCTTCCAGACTCTCGTAAAAAATAACTATTCGGGATGGTCCGTAGTCGAACAGGACGTAAAGTTCGGTCACACCGCGATTCCGCCGAAAGACAGTATCGCCGCGAGCCTCAAATACCTGAAGGGTGTGGTAGGGAACTTGGGCGCAGCAGCGAAGGTCTAAAATTGGTATGCGAGGGGCGCCTGTTAGTGCGACAGCGTCCCTCGTTTGTTTTGGTTAAACAATTATTGAATTTCGAAGAGTCGCGGCTTGATTCGAAATCCCCGCGTAGTGTAAGCCACGTACAGAAAACCAAATCCCAGCCAGACCAGTCCCGCGCACTTGGTCCAGGTCTGCAAGCTGATCAGCAGCACCAGACAAAATACAAATCCGAATGCCGGCACAAAGGCATCCACAAAAAAATTGCGCGTACGATCGACTTGCGGCGCAAACCAAAAGTATTTGATTGCGGACAAATTGACTCCCATGAATGCGATAAGCGCTCCAAACGTGACCACCTCCGCCGCCAGCTCCCAGGGAATAGTCAGCGCCGCAACGTAAGCCAGGATCCCCACGATCCAGATGTTGTAAACCGGAATACTTTTCGTGGGGCTGAGATATCCGAAAATCTTTTTGGGCAGCACCCCGTCGCGCCCCATGCTGTAAAGAAGTCGCGCGGCCCCCACGTGCCCCGCGAGTCCGCAGGCGATACTTGAGACCAGCAGCATTACTCCGTAAGCGTTGAAAAGTATCGATCCGCCGGCTACCCGCGCGACATCCATAAAAGCCGTCTCCGGATTCAGCAGCGTGGTGTAATCCGGCCAAACGCGTTGCGCAAGGTAAACCTGCAGCCCGCTAAACAACCCCGTGAAAATCACCACCAGCACCGAGGCCAGCAGAACGTTTCTGCGCGGATTCTTCACTTCCTCGGCAAGAATCGAAACTCCGTCAAAGCCGATGAACACCAGCGCCGCCAGCGAAGTTCCGGCCGCCAGCCCGCGCAAGTTAAAGGTCGCGTGGTTGTAAATCGGTTGTAGCGAAACAAGTCCGCCCAGATGTTCGTGGCCCACCACGTACCGCACTGCCTGCACCAGAAATACCGCCGTAACCAGCACCATAAAACCCAACAGTACTTCATTCGTTCGCGCCGTAAATTTGATGCCTTGTACCGTCATCACCGTAATGAAAATAATCGTCGCCAGGGCCAGCAAAGCGAACGGGAAACGCGGGGCCATCCTCTGAATCGTCAGCACCGCGTACAGCGCGTTTTGCACCGGCTGAAATAAATATTCCAGGAACATCGCCCAGCCCACCACGAAACCCAGATGCGGATTCACTCCGCGGCTGACGTAGGTGTAAACCGAACCGGCCGAGGGGTACACAAACGCCATCCGCCCAAAGCTCACCGCCGTAACCGACATCGCCACCATCGCCAAAAGCAGCGTCGCGACGGTATGGCCATGCGATAAAACTTGCCCTTCGCCGAACAGTGGCACGGCCGCGATTGGGGAGGTGAGAATGACGCCGTAGTAGATTAGATCCCAGAGGCTCAGGACCCTTTTGAGATGAGGTTGCGCGGGAGTCGTGCCTGCTGCAGTCGCTGTGGTGGTCCCCACCTAGCCTCTTTCTGCGACAAAAACTTCTTCGAGCGATTCTTTCAACAATCCACCGCGACCGTGAGGACTAAAAGAAAAATCGTTCTTTCTCGCGCTCTTTTTCGTATTGTTTTCGCGCCTCGCGTACCGCCTCGCGTTCCGAGACTTCCGCAATGGGCACGTCCCACCAGGATTCGTATCCGGGCACCCGCGCATCGTAATCTGTTTCAATTACAATTACGTTCGTCTGCTTTAGGCTTCGCACCGCAGAAAGCGCGGCCACCAGTTCATCGTACGTTCGCGCCCGTACTGCGTGCGCGCCGAGGCTGGCGGCATTCGCCACGAAATCCACGGGCAGAAACTCTCCGTCGTATTTTTCTCCGCGTCGATAGCGATAGTTCGTACCCATTCCTTCATTACCGCTACTGCGGCTGAGTCCTCCGATGCTGGAAAAGCCGTGGTTATCCAGCAGCACGATATTCAATTTGTAGCCCTCTTGGATCGACGTAACAATTTCCTGGGCCATCATCAAATACGAACCGTCGCCGATCATCACGTAAACTTCCCGCGAAGGATCAGCCATTTTTATTCCCAACCCGCCGGCAATTTCGTAACCCATGCAGGAGTAGCCATACTCCATGTGATAACCGCCTGGCGTGCGCGTGCGCCACAATTTATGTAAATCGCCTGGCAAACTTCCCGCTGCGCACACCATCACGTCCTTGGCGGCGCTCAAACGATTCACGGCTCCAATCACTTCGCCCTGGCTGATCGGCGGTTCCCGGCGAATGGCATAAATGCGATCCACTTCCGTTTCCCATTCCTCACGGAAACGCTTTACTGCCGCTTCATAGCTCTCATCGACCGTATAACCGGCCACCGCCGTGCCAAGTTCTTGCAGCGTCACGCGTGCATCGCCGGTCAGCGGCGTTGCGGCATGCTTGTAGGCGTCAAATTCCGCCACGTTGATGTTGATGAATCGTACTGCAGGGTTCTGAAAGGCAGTTTTCGAGGCACTGGTGAAGTCACTGTAGCGTGTTCCAATTCCAATCACCAAGTCTGCTTCGCGCGCCAAAATATTCGCGCCAGGAGTTCCGGTCGTGCCGATTGCTCCAACTTCTTGCGGGTGATCGAAGGGCAGGGAACCTTTTCCCGCTTGCGTTTCGGCCACCGGAATTCCGGTGCTTTCCGCGAATGTCGCAAGAGCCTGCGAAGCCTCGGAGTACAACACTCCGCCACCAGCAACAATCAGCGGCTTCTTCGCGCTGCGCAGCCACTCCGCGGCCCGTCGCAACAAAGTGTGATCGCAGCGCGGACGCGCAACCGTCCAAACTTTCTTCCGAAAAAATTCCTCTGGATAATCAAACGCTTCCGCCTGAACATCCTGCGGCAGGCAAATGGTTACCGCACCCGTTTCTGCCGGCGAAGTAAGCACCCGCATGGCCTCGGGTAGTGCCGTCAGAATTTGCTCGGGGCGCTGTATGCGGTCCCAGTAGCGCGAAACCGGCTTGAAGCAGTCATTCGCGGAGTGGTCCTGCGAGCTAGTGGACTCGATCTGCTGCAACACTGGAGCCACGTTGCGCCGAGCAAAGATATCGCCTGGCAATAGCAGCACCGGCAAACGATTCACGGTCGCCAGCGCCGCGCCGGTCACCATGTTGGTGGCCCCCGGTCCCACGGACGTCGTGCACGCTAAAGTCCGCATGCGGAAGCTGGCCTTGGCGAACGCCGCCGCCGTGTGCACCATCGCCTGCTCATTGCGGCAAAGGTAGTAGGGCAGCCCGGGATCTTGCTCCAGCGCTTGCCCGATGCCCGCGACGTTCCCGTGCCCAAAAATGCCGAAGCACCCGGCAAAAAACTTAAATTCGTTGCCATCGCGCGCGGAGTACTGATTCTGCAGGTAACGGACGATCGCCTGGGCCACGGTAAGCCGGTGGTTCATTTATCCGAAACTCCTGTAGTCCAAAGTACTGAGTTCTCTGCTAAGCGCTTATCGCCCGCGAAAGCTTATCGAGCATTGCAGCTTCTGATTTGCTCGTCCGCCTCGCCTGTTTCACAAGTGGTGGATTTCGCTGAATCAGCGTACCAGCGGTAACCGTGCGTCTAGTTCCGTCCACGCGGACTTTAACCACACATGATTTGGGTCTTCCGTGACTGCCAGCGTCCGCGAAGTCCCCGCAAGAAAGTTCAGATAATAGACGTTGTACCCGGGCCCGGCAACTACCGGATGATAGCCAGACCGTACTAGCACCGCGTCACCATCTTGGGCCCGGACAATGACTTCCTGCGAAGCGTCTGGTCCGTAGAGCCGCTGCAGCGCAAATCCCTCTCGCGGCCGTTGTATCCGGTAATAATAAATCTCGTCCAGATCCACTTCCGTCGGCGGCGCATGCACATCGTGCTTGTGGGGCGGGTAACTGGACCAGTTGCCCCCCGGCGTATAAACCTCGATCACCACCAGTTTGTCTGCCGGGAAATCCGGCGGAATGACGTCCAGAATTTGTCGCGAAGCATTTCCGCCGCCCCGCAGGCTGCTGGCGACATCTCCAGGTGTAACTAGTTTGGGCGTCAGTTTCGCATTCGAAGGCGCCCGGCATTCCGCGATTTCCACCACCGTTTCGGCCGTAAATTGTAAAGAATTTCCGGTAGGCAAATATAAGCAGTAAGGCAGCCCGTCGAAAACATTTTTCCGTTTGCCTACCAACTGCGTCCCCGCTCCCCAGTTCGCCGCGCCGCTGCCCCCCAGCAATACAAACGCGGCCTCTTCACCATCTGTTTTCGCCGAAAAAGATTCCCCGGCCTGCAGTCGCCGCACTGTCATGCTCATCCATTCCCATTGCACGCTCTCGCGGGAAAAGCGCAACAATTCTCCAGACTGCCCTTCCGGTACAGCCGTGGAATGCACTATATTTTGCAAGCTGCTCATGGGGTCTCCGGAACAGAGCTGCTACGGGGTACCCGAACTCGGCTGAGTCAAAGCGCTTTGCAACGGCTACGATAATGTCCGCGGCCGCGGATCGCCGAACCCCAGCAGGGAAGGGTTTTTCGCCTAGCCCGCAAAACTGCTAACCGGCTAGAATCTATAGCAATATCAGGCGATTTGTCAACGCTCCCTTACGCTCTTTGGGCACCGGTTCTGCAGCGCCCTTCGTTGCGCCCTCGAACCCAGGCAGTTCCCCGGCCGTCACTCCTTCGGTCCGTCTAACAAAAAAAAGGGGCAAGCATCCGGCACACCGAGATGTCCGGGGTGCCGCTACTTGCCTCACTCGTAGTCACTCCTGACTTGCAGGAGCTCTTTCAATCGGCTAACGGACAAATCCGCCCGCTGCGGTCTAAAGCGCGTGGTTAAATCTTCGCCTGGGGGCTGCGATTCACAATGTCCACCAGCGTCTAAGGGTTCTGGTAGACCGATAGCTGGATTTCGTTAGTCTTTTTGTCGATCACAAATTAGCATGCTGGCGCCGGTTGATTTGAGGCCCGATAAACACATCGGGCCAAAAACGCTCTTTCCTTACGTTCCCGCTATGCCCTTGTTCTGCAGGATCCGCACCACTACTCTCCGGTTTTCTGCCTGACCCTCTTTGGTAGCGTCCGGCGCAACTTGATCTGCCGTCCCCATCGCCCCGGGCGCAAGAATATTCGTCAACGGTATGCCGCCATCCTGTTCCAGAAACGCCAGCACGTTGTTTGCCCGTTCCGAGCTGAGCTTCTGATTCATAGCCGCCGATCCCACCGCCGACGCATAACCCTTCACTTCGATAATGTAAGCGGTAATCCCCATCGCTTGTTTGGTGAGCGCGAGCAGTTGTGGTTTGTAAACAGCCTCCACATCCACCTTCCCGTTGCCGAACAGCACCGTCACTTCGCCGAGAATGTTGTACTCCCCAAGCTCCCCAAAGCGTTTGTTCGCCGCGGCGATTGCCGCCTTGTTGGCGGCAACCTTTGCCTGGTTCGCCGCAATCTCTTGCTGGTGCGCCGCGGACACCGCTTGCTGCTCCTGAATTTCCTTAGCGTTCGCGGCAATCTGCGCCTGATTCGCCGCTACTTCTGCCTGTGTCGGCGCCAACCCGGCCTGAATGTCCTGCGCGTTCTTCAGATCCGACGCCTTAAACTTAACGGTATCGGCTTCCAATTGTTGATTGGCGTTCATAATCCCTTTGACTTGCACCGGAAGCCCGGGAATCAAAGCCGTCAGACCCAATTCCTTCTTGCGCAACCTCAACGCCCCTTGCACTTCCTGCACCTGCGTGTTGACCGTCAACGCCACCACAATCGTCTCCGAATCCTGTTGTTTCACCGTCATCGTTGCCCCACTGCGTCCCACAATCACGCCCTGTATCTGCGTTTCCTGCGCCGCTGCTATGCCGCTCAGAAATACCACCGCTACGCCCAGAACCACCGCGATCTGTACCAATCGACTTTTCTTCATTGTGCGTCTCCTTATCACCCATGCGCTTCTGTCTGCCGTAGAAACCTGAATCCCGCTGCTGTCCATGCGGACTCCTGCCGCGCTTTCCTCGCGCAACATCGCCAAATTTCCTTAGTTCGTCGGAGCGTAAGGGATGGCTGGCAGTTGTTCCGACGCGGATAGTACGCTTTTCTGCCCGGAGCAGATACTGTTAAATTTGACAGTAAGACCGAGGCTGTCGTCCACCCCACGAACAAAGCTATCAGCCTTCCTCCATCACTCCTGTAACGATTCGTCGCCCCGAACCACTAACCCCTGTACCGACCTATCTCACGTATCCCCCGGGGTTCCGTCGCCATGAAGCCAGCCACCGCCCGCCTGCACCGCAGACACGCGAATGCGAAAGTTGACCCACTCATTGCCGTTACCATGCGCCAGGAGGGAAAAAGTCTGCGCACCATCGCCAAAGAACTCGGCGTGTCCCGCATGGCCGTAGCCCGCGCCATGAATTACGCCAAAATCATGCAACCCCCGCCATCACCGCAGTAGCAAGTCGGCCGCATCAGTCGGCGGGTCGCCACGCGCAAAAGCCGCCAGACCCCCGCGCACTCCTGCGCAAAAATGGTAAATTCCCAGAGGTCCAAGCCAGGAGGGACACCGTGAAAAATCTGACCAGCAAACTCACCTTAGTTTCGTTACTCTTGCTCTCGTTCCTAGCCCTGAAAATCTACGCCGTCACCCCTAAGCCTCCCGCTCCGCAAGTCTGGACTCCCGGCTGCGTAGCCACCGTCCCCAAATCCTGGGGGCAATTCCGCGGTGGCTCCGCCCAAAGCGGCTTGGCCTTCGAGGACTCTTCCGGCACCCTCCGCTTCCTGACCAACATCCCTTGCGACGGCACTCCCGCCGTAGCTCTGGAAATCCGCCGCCCCGCCACCCCAGCGCAATAATTCGCGCCGGCCAGGCGAAAGCCACGCGCCAACAATCGCCCGCGGTTCTCACCCTATGAATTTCTCGTGAAAATGCGCACCACCCAATTGACCGGCCCTCCGCCGCCCACTACCATCCCCGCACCATGAGCTCAGCCGATCTCGACCAACTCCGCCTAGCCTACAAAAAAGCCACCGACGATTGGGTTGCCGCCATTCGCGCCGAAGAAGCCCTCGCCACTCCAGATCACTCCATGACCGCCATGGAACACTGGGACGCCGCCCACTTCACCCAGCACGACGCCCACACCAAAGCCACCGCCGCCCGCGATGCCTACAAGGACGGCCTCCGCAAGGCAAACTACGGAATCTAGCCATACCTAAACAATCACCGCTACCGCAGCCTTCGTTGGCAAAAAAAATGGGAGCAGCGCCAGCCGCTCCCACCCTTAAAAAAACGCCGTCCGTTATTGCCCGCCAAACGTCTTTCGCAACGTCGCCACCGAAACATGCGGCCAGCTGAACGGCACCGGCGCCGCCCCTGGCTTCAGCAGCGGAAAATTCAGCATCACCGTCTGCACATACTGCAGCTGCATAAAATGATGCGCCGGATGTTTGATCTTCTCGATCCAGAACGTCGCAAATACCAGCGCCGTATTGGCATTGGTCTGTAAAAACGCGATGTTCTCAATTCCCCCGCCGCCGTCATTCACCGCCACCGGCCCGGACGCAAAATTCAAATCCGCCACCGTGGCAATCTGCAACACCGTCACCGACTCAATGACCTGTCCCTTGATGGCCTGCTGTAGCAGCCGCGTAGGATCGTTAATAATCGTCTGCATCGCCACGCCGTCAATCGCGGCGGGCAAGGGAATCGGAGGCGTATCCCCAAACGGCGTCCGCGAGTTGGTGGCAGCCGGAGTCGTATTCGAAAGGTCATACTCCGGAAATCCGCTAATCGTTCCCGGTGCCAGCATCGGATTCCCCTGTGGGAAAGGCGCGGTATTTACCGGCGCAATATCGAACGTCCCGCCTGCCAGTGGATCCAGCACAATCGCCGCCCCCTGCGCCAGCAACGCATTGCCATGTGGAATCGATCCCATCCGCGCCACGCTCGCCGTTTCCGAGGGCGCCGTGGTCGGCGGCACCGAAACCCAGATGCCCGGCTCGATGTGCAAAGCCCCGCCGGTTACCGCATCGCTGATTTTTTGCAAATACGTCAAGCCGAACAGCTCAATGTCGTTCTGCGCATTTCCCCTGTTGGGTATGGAAGTCGCAATCGGGTCAAACCGCAAAGTTTCTTCGGTCTGATTCAGTTCTAGAAACAACGGCGCATTACCTTCCCGATCCGGCCGCGCAATCAAATTGAAGCCTTTGCCATGCCAGGTGCCCGCTAGTTCTGCCAGCGGACCCAGGTCCTGTATCACTTTGTCATTCGAATCGCCGATGCGTACCGAAGGAATTCTTTGTAATCCCGGAGCAGTGGAGGACATAAAATATTCACCTTTCCAATAAGAAATGCCTACTACCTCATTGGTTAAGTGATTCGAAATCACAATTCGTTTCACCGCAAAATCAAAAAGACCAGCAAGCCGCCGCGTCACGCCTTTCAGTGACTAGCTGTGCTGGTCTTGATCCCGGACGCACCGAACTTCTCTATTTTCCTGGTTTTTTCCGGGACAGGAGCGCGATCGGCCCAGTCCGCAGGTTCAGACTGGATACCCCCGCGCGCCCGTCACGTAACATCTACCATCTCGCAAACGTACCAACTCAGTGAGAGACTGAAAAAGGGTGTCCTCGCGCATGTATCCTTCGCAATCGGGAAATAGTGTCACTGCCGCGCACCCCCCATGCGGATTCTACCCAGAAAAAGGAGCAAACATGTTCGCCCAGCTAATGGGGCTGAAGACGGTCTCACCGAAGGACCTAAATCAGCTCATTCAAAATCACCAAGTTACCGTGTTCGACGTGAACTCCCGCCAAAGCTGGACCAAAGCCCACGTCCCGGGCGCCCTGCATTTGGATCCCGCCAACTACACTGACGCCGAGCTGCCCCCAGATAAAGCCTCCAACCTGGTCTTCTATTGCTCCAATCCTTTCTGCCGCAAGGCACCCAATGCCGCCCGCCGCGCCAAACAAATGGGCTACCCCAACGTTAAAGTAATGTCCGCCGGCATCTCCGGCTGGCTAGACGCTAAACTTCCAACCGAATCGGCCCAGTGACCAGTAGCACAGGCGCTCGCGACTCTGCCCGCAGCCCACACCGACCCGTTCCGCAGCGCCAAGCATGTCGCACATCGAGATTTGGCCTTTCGTAGTGGCGAATCTTTAGATTCGCATTCCGTGGCCGTTGCAGTCGCCTTTGACTCTGTAGTGGCGCAGCATGCTGCGCGCAGTTGCCGTGGCCGTTGCAGTCGCCTTTGACTCTGTAGTGGCGCAGCATGCTGCGCGCAGTTGCCGTGGCCGTTGCAGTCGCCTTTGACTCTGTAGTGGCGCAGCATGCTGCGCGCAGTTGCCGTGGCCGTTGCAGTCGCCTTTGACTCTGTAGTGGCGCAGCATGCTGCGCGCCTTTGCCGTGGCCGTCGCAGTCGCCTTTGACTCTGTAGTGGCGCAGCATGCTGCGCGCCTTTGCCGTGGCCGTCGCAGTCGCCTTTGACTCTGTAGTGGCGCAGCATGCTGCGCGCCTTTGCCCCGGCGCCAACCTCGAGCGCGGCCCGCGTATGAGTCCTCCGCAACGTCCTCGCAATGCTCGTTCAGAATGATTCGTGACACTCACTTACACCTTCGATCACTAATCCCTAGATCGCCCCGAACCCAGCGCCGGAGGCGCGGCACAATTTAGCCCAGCCCGTAGGGCTGGGTGCTCTGCCAGCGATACGCCGCGAGCCCCGTAGGGGCGGCACAAGAACCCCGCCGCCCCGCAAGCATTCCCCTGCGTCTCCGGACCTCCAAATTTCAACCCCATCAACTCTTCCCACCCTCAGACGTGCTAAAGTTAGTCTATGGCCCGTGTCGTCAACAACAAGCAAGGCTGCCGCTGCCACCACGGCAAAACCATCCACTACGCCGAAACCGTCAAGGGCAAAATCCACAATCCCTGCCACTACCCCAAGTGCCACTGCAAAGACTACAAACCCGCCAAATCCTAGTTTCTCGTTGATCGCGAAGGATTTAGTCGATTGGAACTGCCGGAGGGCGACCGTTCGATATTTCGTTGCCTCAACACTTCCTCGTTTCGCCTTCATTTCTTGATATGTCCAAGCGGAAACAAAGTCGGCGTCTCCGGTGGATCCGTGGCAATCCCATCCAAGGATGGATACTCGACCCGCAGCGGTTCGGGCACCTTCACCTTGGCGCCCTTCAGGATGCTGATCAATTGCAGCGCGTTCACCACACCCTTTCCCAAGTAATGGTTGTTGGTCACCACATACGTACTCGTCGCTACGGAGCGCACCGTCTCAACGCGTTCGGCCCACGGCTGCAATTCGTCTCCGGAATAAAGGTAGTTGTAGCGTTCAAATGCGGGGATCGCTGCGCCCTCGTTCTGCGGGAAAAAATCTTCACGAATTCCGGCACCTTCGCTGGTCGGCCCAGTTTTTGCAGCGCCAGCCTTTACGATTCGCGGTTTCGTGCTGGCGAACCAGGTGTCATACCGCCGGCCATGCAATCGCACGTAGCCGATCTCCGAGGTGACTTCCGCGGACGGCTCCAGCGAGCGCCCGATAATAGGCTGATCGATGTTGCAAAATCCGGCGTGGTGCTCGCGGAGCAGCGCAAACGTTTCTGGAACTTTCCAGGACGCGTGCCGGAATTCCACCACCAGCGGATAATCCGCAAAACGCCGCAGCAGTCCGCTCAAATGCGCTACCGTCTCGCGGGTCCGGTGAAATGCGAAAGGGAACTGCACCAGCACCGCTCCCAGTTTCTTCTCATTCATCAACACGTCAAAGCCCAGACGCACTTCGCGTTCGTCCGCAACGCTCGGCGAGACGTCGTGGGTGAATCGCTGCCACAATTTCGCGGTAAACAGGAATCGCGGATTTGCAGCCACGCGCGCAATCCACTGCTCGGCCTGCTCCGCGCGCAGCGGCCGGTAAAACGAAGTATTGATCTCAATGGTGTCGAAAAATTCCGCCAGGTAGGTCGCTTCGTGAAATCCCTTGGGCCGCGGGGCCGGATACACTACCCCAGCCCAGTCCCTGTAGGCCCAGCCCGCCGGGCCTACTCGCAAATCACGTCGCGGAGCACTTCGCGAATCATTCCGCAAAGCGCCCTGTGAACTGTTCGGTTCGCGGCCCTGCGAATTGTGGGGCTTCCGCGTCATCGTCATCCCAGAATCGTCACTAGCGGCGCCGCTGTCAATGTGCCTGGCGAGGTGAGAGCCAACGCTCGCGTATCGCTGCCACCGCGAACGGCCACCGCGAACGGCTCGCCGACGATGGTGCCCCATACTCCAACGCCATCGTCAGCGCAATCCCCGAAAACCTGCAGCACTCAAACAAAATGTTTCATGGCGAACCCCCATCCGTACCATTGCCGCGTACCTTCCGCGGTGCTACGCTGCCCTCATGACCGGTGCCAGAGTATTCTCTGCGTCGCGTCCCATCGTAAATTCCCCCACAGGTGTGACTATGAAAATGTCGATCAGCTACAAGCACGTCCACGCGCACCAGCCCGTGGAAGCCGAAGTAGCGCACCACGTTCAAAAATTAAATCGCCTGCTGAAAAGCTACGAACCAGACCTGGTACAAATGCACTGCGCGTTCACGCAAAATTCGCATTCGCATCGCGAAGAGCACTCCTTCTCGGTGAATCTGGCTCTGCCCACCGGCTCGCTGCACGCTACGGGCACTGCGGAAAATCCGCGCAGCAGCTGCAAAGTGGCCTTCAGCGAACTCGAAGGCCAGCTCAAGAAACACCAATCCATCCTCCGCAAAGACTACGAATGGAAACGCAAACGGCCCATGGATAAACCGGCGCTCGACTAAAAAAGAATGTCAGGAAACGCTGCGCGGACGGCGAAAAACAGGGAAGAAGCAAAAGGAAGAAATAAAATTCCGCAAAATCCGCAACGACTGAAGCAAACGCCCCGTCATGCTACAATATTTGCACTGCATGTCAGGGGCGTAGCTCAGTGGTAGAGCAGAGGCCTTTTAAGCCTAAGGTCGTGGGTTCGATCCCCACCGCCCCTACCAACCTTTCGTCATGAAAAGAAAGAAGTTCCGCCGTTCGTTCGCACCGTGTACCCCGCGTGTACCCTGCACGTGTGCGCTTCGTGCCAGTGTTCGACGCAGGCCGCGACCGCTGCCGTGACAGTCCACCCATGCCAGGTTTTTGAACAACTTACAACGACCGCGAGGGCTACCATTAATATGGGAATGACCTGTCCGAGTGTCAATGGCGATCACGCAATGAACTGCACTTAGGAGCGCTCACGCCATCGCTGCGAAGGCAGAAGATTTTCATCCTCAGTCTCATCGCTCTCCTCCGCCTCCTCAGGCTCCGGCAAGCGAGTCAGCCCACAGCACTGTAAGCGTTTTGCGGTATTCGCCAAGACCGACAACCTCTTCGTTTAGTTCTGCGGTACTACCGCCATCGAACCATGTGTCCAAACTCGAAGTGGACACTACGCGTTTGCCTTTCCGAATATTGTCCTCATTCTTATTGAAATTGGCCGTCGCTGTTCCGGTCGGGAGGCCAGAACCCTTGCGAATCCATGTCAGCCCGCGCACATCTTGCAAGGGCTTCGACATGAAAGCGAACTGCACGCGATCTCCCATTGAGCAAACCACGGCCATTGGCTCGTCACAGAGTTTCGCAAACCGGATCGCTGTAGCGGTCAATGACGTGACGCACAAGTTGGCAAGCGATTCGATTGCCGTTAATCCTTGTCCACTCTTGCGCGCAGGCGGCTTTGAATAAGAGTTTTGGCATCAGCAGACTGGCGGCGAAACTGTCCGCCTCTCGCTCGTATTTGTCATCGGAAGTGAAGCCGCCCTCGGACTGATGGAACTGCTGTCCCGCGCCGAATAGCGCATCAATATGTCCCGGCAGGAAGTAGTGTCCGAGTTCGTGAGAGACGTTAAATCGCTTGAAACCCTCGCTTGCGAACCGGGAGCTGTAGAGGATGCCGAACGCATCCCCAACTTTCATCAAGCATCCCGAAATACCGGGGGCGAGGCTTGGTTTTTCCTGGTGCGCGATGTTGCGGCGGTCTGCCACTGCGAAAGGGTCCACAGGCAGTGAGGATATCTGAAGCTTGCTTATGACTTCATGCGCCTGCAATTCAGCGCCAAATCCGTCATCCCGTCGCAACATACGTTTATTCCTTTTTCTTTTGCGCCGCCTTCTTTGTAAGCATTTCCGCAAATCCGGTGAGCGTATCCAGATCGTCGCGAGACATGTTTTCTGCATGGCGAAAAAGCTTATCTGTCATGACTCCTACCATCCCCGGTTCATCCACGCGCCCAAGAAGATAGTCGGTGGTCACCTGCAGCGCTTCCGAAAGTGCCTTGAGATTGTCGAACGAAGGGGCGCGCCGGCCCGTTTCAAAATGGGATACGGCAGAAGGTTGCAAATCGGATTTCTCCGCCAGATCCGACTGGCTAAGGTTGCGCAGCTGGCGGGCCGCCCGGAGGCGGTCGGGGAACTTTGAAGACATGGCTTGACACCCTATAGACGAAAACGTATGTATTAATAGAGACGTTTAAGTAGCGTCATCGGGGCGCTTTTTCTTGCGCCCCGATGTATACGCTCTCGTCACACAATTTAGTTTACGTGAATCGAGAATTCAACCTCTAAAGAAAGGAAAGTACCGAAATGGCCGATGTTCAAGTGACCTGCATCACCAAGCCGCACCCGCAAAGTCCGCACGAGCATATCTCGCACTTGGGGAATCCGAGGGCGGGATGGAAATGGACCCGTGAAGATGTGATCCGCAGCATTGACGCCGGCACCAACACTTTTTTCGTTGTCGATCCTTATAACGGGAAGCGCTCCGAAGTCGGCGTCGTTCGGCCTGCGGGGCGCGCCGCGTATGTTCGCACGCACGCTGACGGTGACTGGAACGATAATTTGCTATCCTTGAACCAATGCACTCTGTAAGCAATGGAGTAAACAATGGAAAATCGTAAGCACGAAGTCCATATTCACATCGATGAGAAGCCGTACGAGTCGCCGAATCCGACCACGGGCGAGGCGCTCTACAAGCTGGGCCACGTCCAGCCGGGCTACGACGTCTTCCGCGAAGTAAAAGGGGACAGGGAAGACCCGGTCGTCGAAAACGACGATGAGCCTATCCATCTGCGCGAGGACGAGCATTTTCACAGCGGCCCGGCGCAGCCCCGTAAATTCACCATCATTGTCAACGGCCAAAAGAAGGTGGTCACGACGAAAACCGTGACCTTCGACGAAATCGTCAAGTTGGCTTTCCCGACCCCGCCACCTGGCGCGAACATTCTGTATACCGTGTCCTACGAGGATGGCCCGCGCGAGAATCGGCAGGGCTCGATGAAAGAAGGCCAGACGGTCAAGGTGAAGAACTGGATGATTTTCAATGTCACAGCGACCGATAAATCGTAGTCGCAGATCTGAAGGACCTGCGTGACGAAGGTTACGATCTCGAAGTCCGCTCCGGCTGTTTGCTGGTGAACGACGTTCCTTATGTGAATTCGCGTAAAGAGATCAAACGGGGAATTCTGGTCATCAAGCTCGTACTCGCCGACGACGAGACGGGCAAGCCTGATACGCACGTCGCCCATTTCTCGGGCGAATATCCGTGCAACGAGGATGGCACTGGAATCGAAAAAATAAGAGCGCGGAAGCGGCGCGCAGTCCCTAGCCGAAGGCGTGGCAATTAACACATGCCTTTTCGGCTAAACCTAAACCCGGATGACGCCTATCCGGATTACCACGCCCAGGTGACGACATATGTCGCCATTCTGTCGGGCCCGGCGCAAAGAATCGATCCCAACGTCACGGCTAAGACTCGCCCGCTGATCGGACCTGACGCCGAAGATGACGAGCCATTCAACTACATTGACACTGCCTCCAGCCGAGCTGAAATCGTAGCTGTCACGCAAAAAGCTGGCGCTCAGCAAGATTGCCATCCTCGGCCTTGGCGGAACGGGCTCTTACGTCCTGGATCTGGTCGCGAAAACGCCGGTCAGGCAGATTCACCTCTATGACGGCGACACGTTCTTCCAGCACAACGCTTTCCGCTCGCCCGGCGCCGCCGTCAGGCGATGATCTGAGGGCGCAGACTGCCCAAGACGACGTATTTCAAGAATCTCTACGGAAAAATGCATCGCGGCATCGTCGATCATCCGGTCTATCTGGACGCCGGCAATGTCGAGGAACTTCGCGGCATGGATTTCGTTTTCGTATGTCTGGACAAGAATCGGCCCAAAGAAACTGATTGTCGAGAAGCTCGAAGAGTTTAATATCCCGTTCATCGACGTAGGCATGGGCGATGCAGCTAAGCGACGACACCTTGGGCGGGATTGTGAGAGTGACAACAAGCACGGCGCAGAAGCGCGACCATTTCCGCGAGAGAGTGTCGTTCGAAGACGCGCCCGGAGACGACGACTATAACCGCAACATCCAGATTGCCGATCTCAACGCCTTCAACGCCGCGCTCGCAGTCATCAAATGGAAAAAGCTCTTTGGTTTTTATCGCGACCTGAAATTCGAGCATCACAGCCAATTCAGTATCGATACCAACCTGCTGCTGAATGAGGATCGGCCCGAATGAATCCAGAAATCCCCTCGAAGCATGAATTCGTCGAGTTTATCCCGGACGATCTGGAGCAGGGGACAATTTACGTTTCGATACGCTTCGCAACGGCGTCGCATCTGTGCGTTTGCGGATGCGGAAACAAGGTTGTGACGCCAATCCGGCCCACCGACTGGACGCTCATTTTTGACGGCAAGACGGTCTCGCTGGAGCCGTCTATCGGCAACTGGAGTTTTCCATGCCAGTCCCATTATTACATTCGGAAGAACCGCATTAAATGGGCTCCGAAATGGTCACGCGAGCAGATCGAGCGCGGTCGGCGGTACGATCACCATGCGAAGGATAGCTATTTCGGGGCCGGCACGAGTGAAACAGCGCCCGAACCCGCTGCACCGACGCGAGGACTATCCAAGTGTCGGAAGAGCAGGCGGTACTTATACAGAGTTGATTGATTCAATTTGCGGGCTTCTGCATCACTCATGAATTTCTTGTGAGCGTCCACAATCGTTACACGAGTCTGCTGGCTTTGCGTTTGTCGGTTTTCAATCTCCCATTCGCGAATTATCTCCTGGGCTCTCTGCCAATCGCGCACCTGGAGCGATTCGCGTATTTCCTGGCCAGACAGGAAACCATCGACCCAGATGCCTGCGAGCACCCAACCCAGGACGTAGTCTTTCTCTACTATGCTAGGCAGCAGCGAAAACGACGATGCGGCTTCGAGGATTTCACGCCGGTCGATCATGGAGCTGCCTTTTTCCTGGCAGACGGCAACCAGAGTCGCCAGGCAGTGGACAGTTTTTTTCTGGGGAGCGCAGGGTCAAGCCTGGTGTAGCCCTGAGTCAATCGTGAGCGACACTCGGCGGCGAGCCTGTCATCGTGTAAGCGCGTTTCTGCAAGATAACCACATGGTCCGATGTCGAGCAGCTTCGGCGTTTGGGCATCACGCATGTCATTAATCTGCTGCGAAATAAAGACAGCCGGAAAATCCGACAATTCCAGTGGCTCTGGCTTCAGTCCAAGGACAACAAGAAGTCTCGCCCTCGCTGGTTTTTCAATCTGCCGCAGCAACGCCACGTCCAGCTCTCCTTTAGAGTGATTTTCTCTCACTCCCGCTGGACTAATTCAAGCCGGTCAGGTCATACCACGCCTCCGCTCTCGTGTGAAAAGTCGCAGGGACTCATTGCAGTTTCGCGTATTCGGACTTGGCTTGTTTCAGGATAGGGATGTCGGGGTCGGCGTTTTTCCATAGCGCCAGGAAATCTTTATAGGCGGCTTTGGCTTTGGTGGCGTCGCCCTGTAGGGTATAGGCGCGTGCGATTCCGACATGCGCTAGCGCCCCCGTCTCGCACGAGACCACCAGGCCGCGGTGGTCCAAGATCTTCTGAAACTCGGCAGCGGCGGCCGCGCCTTGATTCGCGGAGAGGTATGCTTCACCGCGGACATAAGCGGGGTAGATACAACCACCCAACCAGGCATCCGTCAGTTCATACGGCGCGGCGGCACGCAGAAGCTCAATGCTCCGCTGGGGTTTTTTTTGTGAGAGTTCGATCTGTGCGCGAACTGTCGGCAGCACAACAGATTGCACCAACGTGCCTTGAGGGAATCGGCTGCTGAGACTCTCCAACATAGACTGTGCATGCGATGAATTCCCCACCCACGCAAGCACTAATGCGGAAAGTCCGCTGGGGCCCTGCTGGCTGAGAGCGGTTTGCTGGACTTCCCGTAATTTTCCGACAGCGGCCTCGCGTAACAGACCCTCCAGGCGCCAGGACTCCGCGCTTTCCTTTAGGCCTGCTCGCTCCGCGGATTCTATAGCCCTGCGGTTTAGCTCCCGCGAACGTCGTAGGTGCCCGGAATAGGCTTCGACAGTAGCTTGGTATGAAAGAAAATCCGCAATGCTCTCGGGCTTACTTTCGGACCACGACACCTGCTCCGCCATCCCTCGCGTATCTTCTGCGAGGAAGGCCAGAGAATAAAGGAGATAGTGCAAGGACTCGTCATCAAGGTGGCGATCTACCGCGTCGTCGAGAACTTTGCGAGCCTCCGGAAATCGACTCACTTCCATGAGATCGTAAGCGAGATCGATGCGTCCCATTACATCATCGGGGTTCTGTTGTGCAGATTCGCGAGCAAGTTCGACGGCCTGTTCGTACTGCCCCTCAGAGGCGTAGACACTGGCCAGATTGGCCAGCGCCGCATGGTCTCGCGGATAACTGCCGAGCCATTCGCGGAACACGCGAGTAGTACTTTCCAAGTCATTTGTTACCTTCCAGAAATAAAGAGATTCGATGTCGAACTTTTCTCGTTCGCTGGCGTGATCGCGCAAGGAAAAGGCGGTCGTGAACAACTCTCGGGCACGATTTGCTTCACCGAGGTTGGTGTACATCTTGCCCAGATATAGGTGAGCACTCGCAAAATTCGGGTCAAGTTCAATTGCATGCCGGAAGAACGGAACAGCAGCAACTGTCCCCTTTTCGTGAAGAGTTTGAATCCCCAGACTGTATGCCTTTAAGGCTTCCAGCGAAGCCGTCGTGGCCTGCGAAAGCGGTACGTCGAAGCTCTTCACGGTCGTTAAGGATTCACCCAACTCACCGCGGAGTTTGGCGGCTGCATCGCCCAGCGCATCGAGAACGCCTTCCTTTGTCGTGGCGGTCGCCTGTTTCTGCGCGAGAGTCGAGCCGTCCTGACAATTCACCGCCTTTAGCCCCAACACGTACTCGCTGCCCAAACGGCCAATCGATCCGGCAACATAAGCCTTATCGCTCGCCCGCTGGCATAGCTCACGAGCCAAATCGGGCGTCAACCGCGTGTCGGTTGGACGGGTCATTTGTCGCAAAATTCTCGCTGCCTCGCTGTCTGAAAGCACGTCAAGGAAAGGAGACTGTCTCAGGGAAACATTCAGCCCCATCTTCAGCGTGTCGTCGAAAATTACATCGCCCGTTGTGTTCGTGAAATCTGCGAGGACAATAGTGTCTTTGTCAGCGAGTTTTGGCGCGCGGTGGGAGTAGAGGTAGCTACCGCTCGCTAAAGCCAGCGCGACGGCAACCGCCAACGAAATCCACACGGCCGTTCGCAGCACCGACTTTCTGGACCCCGCTCTGGGCGCATCTATCGCGGGAAATTCCGGGAGGGCGGGCGTCGATGCAGGCGGAGCCAGCGCGGGATAGAGAGGAACGGCTTGTTGCGCGGAGCCCGAATCCAGATGGTGGCCGTTTATAGGGTTTTCGTTATGCAGTTCGACGGGCGCGAGAAATCGGTAGCCGCGGCGCGGCACGGTTTCAATATAACGGGGCTTTTCGGCGCTGTCAGAAAGGGCATCGCGGAGCTTGCCGACCGCTGTGTTCAGTCCGGCCTCAAAATCGACGAAGGTGTCTTCGGGCCACAGACGTTTTTGCAGTTCCTCACGGGTGACGAGCTCGCCTTGCCTTTCGGCCAGCAGTGCCAGGACCCGCAGGGGTTTTTCCTGCAGCCGTATGCGCGAGCCGTTTTTGCGTACTTCTCCCGCGGCCAGGTCCACCAGATAAGGACCGAACTTGAGCATTGGCGGGCGGGCGGCCGACTCCATGGGCAGTCCTTATTTAAAGCAGCCGGGGATGGGGCGGATTTTAGCATAGCTCCAGTACCCAGAAGCCACGTTTACCAGACTCGGATAACCTGTGTGTTTTCTGGCAACTCCCCGTTGAGACTTAATAGAGAAATGGATTTATCCCCGTACATTGACGTTTCGTCAGGGTTTAAGCAAACTCGCCCCGATTCGTCCCCAGAATCCGTGGCTCGGAAGAAGCTGGGCTCTCACCCACAAAGGCAAATTCAAGCGGTAGCTTGAGCTGCCGAGGCGTGCGCAGACGACTTCAAACCGCGACCGAAGTGCGAATTTAGCGCGAGTGAGCAGTAACGTCGCTGGATATTTGCCCAAGGAGAAACAACATGACCGCGAATCGTAACTATGAATCGGTCCCAGGCGTCGCTCGTGGTGTTCTTTCGGCTTCCATCATTGTCACGCTGCTGCTCGCAGGGGGTATCAGCCGGGCGCAGTCGAATACATCCTCGGCTTCATCCCCGGGGGGGCAAGTTTCGCCGCGGCTAGCGCAGACCACGGCACCGGTTCCGAACATGACGCAGCCAATTCAAGTTCCCACAAATGCGAAGGAGCTACTCGCCGCGACGCCACACGCAAAGACCGCGGGCGAGGGCATAGCCGTCCACGGGCGTTGGATAATTGACGTCCGAAACCCCGACGGCACGCTTGTTTCGCACCAAGATTTCGAAAACGCTGTCGACCCAATTGAAGGAGCCGACGTCCTCACCGGCGTACTTTCCGGCGAATACACCCCGGTGGGCTTTTTCGTCGCCCTATATGCACCTAACGGGATATTGTGCAACGGAAACGTGTTTGGTTCTCCATCCGGCATCTGCGTGCTGTACGATACGCGAAACCCCAACTTCTGTTCGCCGGCAGCAGTCTCCAGTAACGCCTGCAGTAACAATCTGACGTACACGCCAAACAGCGGAACAGTCAACAACAACGCCATCGGTTACACATTGTCTGGCAGCATCACGCTACCTAATCTCGTAGGGGGAACAAACAATCCCGCTGGCGGAACAATCACTACCGTTGGGCATGGCATCACCTCATGCGAACCAGGTTTCGACGTGCCAGGTCTCCTCTCCGGCTCACAGATAACGGCAACGATCCCGGAGGTTTTTGGAAATGGTACGCAGGTGTCGAATGCGGCAGTGTCGACTGCGTTTTCACCGACCGCACCGAGCGCAGGGAGCGTAGCGGGCCAGGGCGGGTTTATCTGTGGCCAAGGGTTTCCGGCGAACAACTTGCTTACTTCGCGGACTATTTCCCAACCAGTTCTCGCAGGACAATCCGTCGCCGTCACAGTCGTGATTACCTTCGGCTCCAGCAACTAGCGGGCATTGCATGCGCCCGGAATTCTCGCGCACGTCGAACAACGCACACATCGGCTGTGGAACCAAGATGGACGCAGAAACGCTGAATCGATGCCGGAACACGCCGTGACAAAAACTTCCTTCCGGTACAGCGTGTCTCGCGCCCTGATGCTGTTGGCTTCTACGTATTACTTGGGATGTGCGCCCCTCGCTGGGCAGACGATTGCACCGCCGAATAGCGTTTTTAAGGCCGGAGTTGTCTACGGCCTAGGCACTAACACCTCGAACATCGGAACGGGCAATGCTGTGGGCGGCTATTTTGGCAATGGCGGCGGAAAACTTTTTGACGTTGCTGTTACGAACGGCACCGGGAACGGCGGACAACTCTTCGTTTTTTCCGGTTTTGGCGACGGCAGCTTTGCCGCGCCGGTGTCCAGTGGGACTCTGCCTGTAGTCCAGGACGGCCTGAATTTAATTGTAGCCGGGCCAGTGGTGGGACCGAGCAGTTTCGATTTGGTGGTCACCGATGACTTCGGCAATTTGCTGCTGATGCGCGGTAACGGCGATGGCACGTTTCAAAATCCGGTGTCGCTGGGACAGGTGGCGTCGACGCTCAGCGCTTATGTGAATTCGGGCGGAACACTCAATCTGGTTCTCAGTAATGCTACATTCCCGACCACCGCCGCCGAGGTATCGGTGGTTACCGTGCTTTCTAATAACGGCGCGGGAACTTTTACGGCGTCATCGATTACGACGACGACTTCCTCTTCTGCCGCCAACGTAACCGCAGCCTATCCCCTGAATGTGGGCGGTTTGACGGCTGTGCTGCAGGTCAACTCCGATGGCACGGCCAAGCTCTCGCAGTTGCTTAGCGGCGTGTTGCAGACACCGCTTTCTCTAGGAACTCTGGGAACGCCGAACGGAGTTGGCAGCGGCCCCATTTCCGTTTTCACTTCCAAAGGAACTACCTACTTCGCGGGAATCGCAACTTTCGCCGGCGCCCCGACGGCGTTCATATGGCCCCTTTCAATCGGCGGTGGTGGAATTGCGGTCGGAGGACCCGCAATTTATAACGTCCCCACGAATGATGCTGCATCGCTCACGGTAGCGGACGTGGATGGCGACGGAAACCCAGACTTGATCGTTCTGGGCGGAGGACAATTCTCTACGGCGCAGACCGTGAATCTGTTTCTCAGCAACTCCGCGCAGGGCTTTTCGCCGCTGTTCGGCAAAGTCGCGCCAAACATCGTGATTGGTCCGGGCGTATATGGGATTCAAGCGATTGTGGCGGACGCCAATGGCGACGGCGAAAATGACCTGCTGCTCTATGAGCCGAAGCAAGGGTTGACGGTGATGCTGAATCAGGGGAAAGGCACATTCTTAGCCCCTACCACATCTCCGGCGGGCAACAAGCCCGTGGCCATTGCCAAAGCGGATTTCAATGGCGACGGTTTGGACGATCTGGCGGTGGCCAACGGGATCAATTCGTTTACCGAAAAAAGCGACAATACCGTATCGGTGTTTCTGAGCAAATCGGCGGGAGTCTATGCTCCGCAGATAACCTACCCGGTCGGCGCCGATCCGATTGCGGTAACGACAGGAAACGTCAATGGCGAGCAGAGCGTTTTTGTTTTAAGCGACGGCGATACGAGTGGAAATCTCAGCAATCCCGTGGTTACTTTCCTGCAAGGCAGCGGAGCCGGTACGTTTCAAGCGCCGGCCTATTTTTCTAGTGGGACGAATACTGCCAGCGCCAGCGTTTCGGCCCTCGCCGTAGGTGTGTTCGACGCTTCAGGAAGTCCCACCGTGGCCGTGGCCAATAGCGACGGAACGATCAATCTGTTCACGTATCAGGGCGGAGGATTCAGGGCTTCTATCGCGACGCCCAAGCTAGCCGTCACTGGCGCGCCATCCTTTGGTTTGAACTTGTCCTCGCTGGCCGTTGGTGACATAGACGGCGACGGAAACATGGACCTGGTGGCCACGCTCCGCGGGGTTTGTGGCTACGACATTAATTTCGAGCCCGCGCTGAATGGCGGAGCCGTGGTGATATTCCGCGGCCTGGGCAATGGCAGATTTAGCGCGCCCGTTTACGTTAGCTCGAAGGAGGCGAACTCTGACCCGGCGTTCGTTACTCTCGGCAGCTTCACCAGCACTACGTTGCCCAGCATGTTAGTGGTAGACGCCGCAGGCGGCACCTGCTCTGTGGCGGGAAGCACTGGTCCCTACCCGTTAGTTTTCGCCAACAACGGAGGCCTGAGCTTTGCTGAGACGGATCTTGCCAACCCGCTGAGTGCACTCAGCGCGTCGTTTACCACCGTTTCTCTGAAAGGAGCCATTGGTGACATTAACGGCGACGGCTCCGATGACATCATTTTGTCGGAAGACGGATTGGTGACGGTTCTGCTGAATCCCGGCACGGGGATTTTCAACAGCACTGCGCCCGTTCCAACCATTTACGTAGGCTCTTCGGATACGGCCGGCTTGGTCGCGGGATCGCTTTTTGGCCCGGGCGGGCATGACGCGGCCTTGGCGAGTGCCTCCGGGGTCGCCTTGATGCAAGGCATGAACTCGCCGGCGGTCGTCGAGACAGCGCACTTGGTCCTCGGTACAGAACTTGAGACTCTCGGAAGCCTGACTGGCAATGCGAACATTGTCGTTGGGCTGACCCTTGCGAATGGTAGTGATGTCACGGCCACAAACGTGAAGATCTCTGCAAACCTGCCGCCTGGCATGGCGTTTGTTTCTGGTGGATTGGTTGGGCTCCCGTGCACCAGCGTTTCCGCGACGCAGGTCGCGTGCACTTTGGCAAGTCTCGCGCCGCTTGCGAACCCCGGGGTAATTCCCTTTACGGTTACGACCGCTGCGGCGGGCACGTACACGATCGCATTCACGGTGAGCGCCGATCAGGCGGAAGGCATACCGGCGTCCGACGCCATGGCTAACATCGCATTGCAAATCACTGCCGCGCCCGCCGCGCATTTGGTTCTTGCCGCCCAGTTGGAAAGCGGTGGGATGGTCAACAGCAACGCCACGATAAGCTTGACGCTTATGGACGGCAGTGACGTCACTGCCACAAACATCAAGATCGTCGCGACCCTTCCTGCGGGCCTGCTGTTTGTTTTCGGAGGATCGGCTGCCGTTTCATGCAGCAGCGTGACCGTCACACAAGTGCGGTGCACCTCGGCGAGCCTGGCGCCGCTCGCGAAATCTGGCCTGATTCCCTTTGTCGTCACCTCGTCCCAAGCCGGAACCTACACTATTGCGTTCAGCGTGACCTCTGACGAACCGGAAGGTGTGCCCGCTTCGGACGCCCTCGCGAATCTTGCTGTTGCGTTTAGTCCGGCACAGGCCGATTTGATGCTGGGTGTTACAACGTCACCGGCACCCGCCTTTCAAAATGCCGCCCTCACTTACTTGTTTACTGTCACCAACAATGGCCCTTCGATCGCTACGGATGCCTCGATCACTTTTATCATTCCCCCCACGTTGTCATCACCAACCGCGACGCCCAGCCAAGGCAGCTGCGCCCTCATAGCTGGCGACAGGACACAGTGCAATCTCGGCACCATTGTGATCGGGGCGACGGCCTCCTTCTCGTTGGTGGTCACGCCCACGCTGGCGGGTTCGTTGACGATTTCTTTTTCTGCCAGCGAGGATCAGGTGGACACCGACGCGGTCTCTACGATTTCGTCTACCGTTCAGATAAATCCCTCTCTGATGATTCAGGAAGCAATCGCCGTGAGTGACGCGGTGTTCATTAGTCCGCTGCTCACCAATTTTGCGCCGCCAGCAGCATATTTCTCGACCGCAGGTCTGGGATTCAACGGCACGCCTGGGCAAGTCCAAACGCTGACGATGTTCAACGTCGGAGGCTCGCCTCTGGTATTCAGCGGTACCGTGCAAATTACGCCGGGTTTCACGCTTACTTCGACAGTCTGTTCCGACGGCCTGAACTCTTTGCCCGCTTCATTGCCCAGCGGCGGCCAGTGCTCATTCACAATCTGCTACGCGGGAACCTCCCCTAACGGAACCATTACATTCACCGACAACGCCGCATTGAGCAGTCCGCCCAGCACCGCCTCGGGCACGAACTTCGCGCAGGCCGTCGCGCTCAACGGCACGGGAAGCGGCACAGGTACTATCGCGTTGCCATCGACAGCTGTCACCATTCCAACCATCACCGAAATAATCACCACGACGGATAGCTACTCCGCCCCGGCAAGCACCAGCGTCCTGCTTGTCTCGACTAACCGGAATCCGAATGCAGGAACGACTGTCACCTTCACCGCGACCGTAACCCCGTCTACCTCGGGCGCGCCGACCGGCACTGTAAGTTTCTTCGAGGGCACCGCGTTGCTGAGCACACAGCCGCTCAACGCCGCTGGCATCGCTACTTTCTCCACCGTGGGCCTCGTTATCGGACAGGACAACATCACCGCGGAATATAACGGAGATGCGAATTTCTTGAGTTCCTTCTCGCCGGTAGTGGTGGAAACGGTGGTATCGATTCCACCCCTCGTAAGGATTGCTCTCCCAGCCGCGAACCCCTATACGATCACCGCGGGGACGTCCACCTACAATGTGACGATCACTTTAGTGAACGGCGGGAACATTTCCATCGGCGAGCTGACGATGCTCGACGCTTCGCTGGGCGGTCTGGGAGCGCTGTCGTTCCCGGCAGGGACAACGCTCACCAATCTCGCTCCGGGAGCGAGCGCGACGATCAACGCTACGTTCTCAAGTTCCGCGGGCGCGGCGGGCAAAGCCGTTCCGCTGTCTTTTAGCGGCACATATGCGGCGGGCTCGCTAAGCGGCAATTGGACGGTGAGCTTTCGTAGCGTGACGCTGCCGTGAAGTTTAGCGGCTAGGCACAGTTTCGACTGAAGCAGTCTTAATTTTACGGACCAGGGAGAAATCGTATGAAACGCATATATTTGGTGGATGCAGTATTCGCGCTTATGGTCACGCTTGCGGCTGGGAAAGTGTCGCGGGGCGATACCCTCGACGTGACCTTGTCGCAATCCAGTCAAACAGTGAATCGGGGCACAACCATCGTCACCTTCGACGCCACGATTTCGAACCCTTCGGCGACCGACACGATTTTTCTGAATGCGGACGATTCATCGACAGACTCTTTTTCGATGAGCGTTGACGATACGCCGTTCTTCGTGAATGCGCCGCTCTTTCTCGGCCCCACCTCGGGCAGCGGCCCCTTTGCATTGTTCAACGTGGATTTAGCCGCGAATTTAGCGCCGGGTACGTATACCGGCACCTTTTCCATCCTCGGTGGCGCAGACGGCGGCACGGGCACAGACTTTTTTGATCTTGCCGACGCGAATTTTTCCGTCGATATTACAAAGCCGGTTGCCACACCCGAGCCTGGAACTCTGCTGCTGCTCTGGGCCGGTCTGTGTTTGCTCGTCCCACGCCGCCGCCGTGAACGAATCGCCTGACCCGTGCCAGCGTTTGCGCCTGCGATACGCGGCCTACGGGACCCGTATCGGCAAAGCCCGATACAGACATGGATAAGCGGAATGAGCCAATGCTACTGGGTTGCTGACACCATTTGACACCAGTTGGAAGTAGGACAGTGGCGCTACGCCATGGACGATTCTGGACTTGTTGGATTGGGATGCAATTCGATCCCCACCGCCCCTACCAACCTAAGTAACTGATCCTTTGGGGATTGCGAAGGCTACCCTTCGTGTGTACCTTCCGCGTACCCCCTTAATACAAGAGTGGGGCAAGCAAATACATCAGAGCGTTCCGGAATACACCCGTTGCAAGGAGCACGAGATAGACCCTATAGCTGCAAATAAAGGTTCATTCAGCAATTGCAGGAATATCGCTGAGATCGTCTGGATTCGAGTGCCCTAGCCCTTTTTGAAAACACTCGCAAGGGTGACCTCGCCCTTATCAGGGGCTTTTATGATGCTATATGCATAGTACTATGTTTTCGTTGGACTGATTGCTGACCTAATAATGGATGCCGGTGGAGCGCATCGTCGTTTACCCGCGCTTCGATCGGGCAAGCTCCCGACCCTAAATCAATGCCACCGTGTGTGGCGGATATTAGCCTGCTTTTGTCATTTACGCCAAACGCACGGATGGAGAGACTTCGACCGTTGTATACACGGATCGTTAAGACTGGTGAATGCAGGCCACCGCCAAGTTCAAGAAGACGTCAAAACAGTAGAGGCAAAGAGGATGTCACATGATTGCTGAGAACTTGCGACTGCGGGTGGCGCACGCTGCGGTCGCAGCCATCACCGCATGGCTCTTGATGTCGGCATGCGGGGGCCCGGGCAATGGTTCGAGGTCCTCCAAGGTCACCGCGCAGACGGCCTGTGCGACACTGTCCGGAAAAACCGTCGGAGGAGCAACGCTTACGACGGAAATGATCCCGGCCGGCGGAACTGTGCCGACGTACTGCAAGGTTAAAGGCACTCTCGCTCCTGCGCTGAACTTTGAAATTCGCCTGCCGGACATCTGGAACGGCAAGCTTTACTATGCCGGTGGTGGTGGCTACGACGGAGTGATGACGGAATTAGTCGTGCCCCCGCTTACTCAGGGTTATGCGGAAGTCGTCAGCGACTCCGGGCATCAGGGTGATGGAATGTCAGCGGCCTTTGCTCTGAACGACACCTTCGCCGCCCAGCAATTCGGCAGCCTCTCCGTGCCAACCGTCACGGCAGCAGCCATCAAAACGGTGGTCGCCGCTTATGGTGTGGCGCCAGCCAAATCCTATTTTGAGGGCTGTTCGAACGGAGGACGGGAGGCATTGATGGCAGTGCAGCGAAATCCGAACCTCTTCGATGGCGTCATTGCTCGCGCGCCGGGTTACAACTGGGTAGGCTTCATGGGAGCGTTCAACCGCACGGCGAAAGCGTTGGCGGCACCTGGGGGAGCGTTTACTCCCGCCAAAACGGCGCTGCTGGCGAAGCATGTGCGAGAGGCTTGCGATGGACTCGACGGTATTGTTGACGGTGTCGTTTCGAATCCCGCGATGTGCACGGCAAAAGTGGTGAACGTCACCGCTTTGCGTTGTTCCGGTGGTGGCGATACCGGAGACACCTGCCTTTCCGATGCACAACTCGCAGTCATCAAGGCGTGGACGACCGACGCGGTGTTTGCAGGCAACGACAGTTTTCGAAGCAAAGGATATAACCTGACTGGCAACGAAGACGATCCAGCAGGCTTTGGGCTCTGGGTTTCTGGCGATGGCGATGTCAAGAAAGCCGGGCAGTACATGTTCCAGGATACCAGCGTTAAATACGTCCTTGCGCGTGACCCCAACGCCGATTCACTGAAGTACACCTGGGATAAAAATCAGAGCGCACTCTATTCAATGGCAGCGCTCAATGACGCGACGCAAACCGATATTCGTCCGTTCATCAATAGTGGCGGCAAGTTGATTGTCTGGCACGGCGGCTCTGACATGGCCCTCAGTGTCAACTCAACCATCGAGTACATGGCGAACGTATCGAAGTCCGTCGGTCAGGCGAACGCCTCTGCGTCAACCCGACTTTACGTGGCGCCGGGAGTGAATCACTGTGTGGGCGGCGTAGGACCGGACCAGACTGATTTACTGAAGGCACTGGACCAATGGGTAACGAAGGGTGTCGTCCCGGGCAGCTTGACCGCAGAGAAGCTGGACGCGAAGGGAGCGGTAACGCGTACTTTGCCGTTGTGCCAATATCCGCAGTATCCCAAATACACGGGGCCGGCCAACGATGCTGCGGCTGCCAAGCTGGCGACGAACTACACCTGCACATCGCCCTGATCGAGACAAATTTTAAAGTGGCGATCGGAGAGGTTTTGACGTGGCCCTAACCAGTAGTAGCTTGTGGGTGGGCTAAAGCTAGCAACCGGCAGCGGACCTTACGCGATCGCTACTGCCGTGCAGCTGCCGAAATAGCAACGGAGTCATACCAAATCGGCGATCAAAAGCTTTGGATAGCTGAGCGCCAGTTGAATAGCCGACTTTCGCTGCGATCTCCTTGAGAGATAGACCGTTCCCGAGATAAATGCGAGTCTGATCGAGCCGCAGGGTTTCGACGAAGCGTGCCGGCGTCACCCCAATACTACGAGTGAAATTTCTTTGGAAGGTACGCTCCGACATCGATACCCGTTTTGCGAGATTCGGCACTTCTAACGGTGCCGCCAAATTTTCGCGAATCCAGTCGATCAACTCTGCGAAGGGCGCCTCCGCATGACTCTGGGCATTCAACACCGGACTGAACTGTGACTGGTAACCTGGACGTCGCGCATACAAGACAAGGCGTTTGGCGATGGCGTTGGCGACGGTGTCCCCCAAGTCCGAGGCGACCATTGCCAGACTCATGTCTATTCCAGTGGTCACTCCAGCAGAAGTCCACAACCGGCCATCATTGACAAATAGCGCGTTGGCGTCCACACGGGTTTCGGGGCAGAGTTTTGCCAACTCCGAGCAAACAGACCAGTGAGTAGTTACTCGCTTGCCGCCGAGCAGACCGAAGTGCGCCAGAACGAATGTGCCGCTACAGACGGAACCGAAGCGGCGCGCCCTGGCACTTACTTGGATGGTCCATTTGCGGACAGACCTGTTGGCAACTAACCCGCGCAGCCCGGATGCATCTCCTCCGGCGATGAGTAACGTGTCTACGGCGCGTGGTCGTAATGCTCGGAGCGGTTTAGTCACAAGAGCTACGGCGCTGTTGGTCTGTATCGTGCCGCCTTTGGCGGAAAGTATGTGCACGTTGTAGTGCACTCTTCCCGAGGCATTGTTGCCTGACTCAAACACCATTGCCGGACCGGCGACGTCGAGTACCTGACAGCCGGAGAAGGCGAGTATGGCCACATTAAGCGGCTTCGGCATTGGCGGATATTAGCTTACTTATGGCATTTACGCCAAAAGGGCCGTCTCCCACAATTGTGGATCGATCGCTTTGTATCGATTAAAGGACAAGAGATATGAATCGGAATGATATTTCACGGCGTTCTTTCGCCAAGGGGATTGGCCTGGCATTCGCTACGTCGGTTTTTTCTGAGCCTGACAATGCGCAGGATCAAGGCGCCAAAAGTACAAAGACCGAAGGTGACGGCGATGAGGCAACTCGTTCTAAATCTCGCCTTCAGATTGGCATGCTCTTGTATCCCGGTCTGAGCGCTCTTGATCTCATCGGACCGCACCCATTCTTTGCAGAACTATCGAACAGTGAAGTTCATCTGCTTTGGAAGGACAAGGAACCCGTCGTCTCGTCATTGGGATATAGCATTGTTCCGACCACGACGATCCGAGATTGTCCCAGCGACCTTGATGTCCTGTTTGTGCCTGGGGGTACGTCGGGCACATTCGCGATGATGGACGATGACGAGATTTTGTCGTTTCTTGCTGATCGAGCCAGCCGCGCCCGTTACGTGACGAGTGTCTGCACTGGGTCACTGATCCTTGGGGCGGCCGGACTCTTGAAAGGTTACCGAGCGACATCTCATTGGAGATTTCGCGACCTTCTCACGATGTTCGGTGCGACGCCCGTCGAGGAGCGTGTGGTTACTGATCGCAACAGAATAACTGGCGGGGGTGTAACCGCCGGAATTGATTTCGGGCTGGTAATCGCGTCGCGTCTTCGCGGTCGCCATGCTGCTGAGGTATTGCAGCTCTATAACGAATACGATCCGCACCCACCATTCGGGGCGGGGACACCTGCCGTCGCTCCCTTGGCGACCAAGGAGGAGGCATATAGCGCACTAGCCTCTGCATATGACCAGGGGCGCGCGGCTGCTACGCGTGCGCGCGAACGGCGGCATCTGGGCTAACAGCTCTCTTGTCAACAACTCGAGGTCACATGACGCGACGCGCCTTGGCGCGAATTTGGAACAGGTCAGACATCACATAACGATACAAAATCTGAGGCGTCGCAACGTCAAGGCGCAAAATTCGATGCCTTTTCAGGCTTTCGTGATTGCCGCCGCGCGAATGTTTAGATACCCTTTAGGTCAAGATGCGTCGACTTGCCGCAGTCGTGCTTGTCTTTCTGTTTGCCGGGCTTCCGGTCGTTTCGGTACTCGCGGCGACGGCTGCGTCTTCAAAGTTGCCGGATTGCTGTAAGAAAGATGGAGCACACATGTGCTCCGTGCGGCGCGGCCACGCCAAGCAGGAAGACGACGGCGAAACAAAGTTAAGTGCCCTTTGCCCGTTCGCCGGCAAGACGACGCTAGCGGTCACTGCTCAACGCATGGGGATTGCTGTTGGAGCAAGTTGTGCCTCCACTCCCATTCGGGCAAGCCGGGTACATGCGCGATCTCAGGTTCTGGTTCTCGCCTCAACCGGGTATTTCGAGAATTCGAAACGCGGTCCTCCTTCCGTTTTCCTCCACTCGTAGCTGAATAAGAAAAAAGTTCATGCGGGAGCGCGGCGTGGTCCTGTGGACCGTGCTGTCCTGTGTTTCTCTTTCCACATTTATTGGTGCGGGGAAACGGAATGGAGGAGTTGTGAGGATTCTGACACTAGGTCGTTTTCTGCTTGTGGGTTTGTGTTTGGCGTTGTGTAGTTGCGGCAGATCAGATCGACACTACAACTTTGAAGGCCGCGTCGTCAGCAAGGTCCCCGAGACGCACACTCTTGTCGTCGACCACGACAACATCCCCGGCTTCATGGCCGCTATGACGATGCCGTATCTGGTTGTCTCAGGTGTGGATTTGTCGGGCGTGGAACCGGGAGACCGGATCAAGGCTCGCGTCCTCGTTCACGAAGATGGCGGCTACGAACTCGACAAGGTCACGGTGACAGATTCGAGTCATCGTGAAAAGGAAGTGAAGGATACGAGACAGCTGTTTCCCGGAGAACAGATCCCCGACGTTGAGTTAGTGAACCAGGATGGGAAAACCATTCGACTATCGGATTTCCGCGGGAAGACGGTACTGCTGACGTTCATCTACACGCGATGCCCCATGCCGACCTTTTGTCCGAGGCTCAGCAGCCTTTTTGCGGCGGTAGACAAAGAGCTCGCAAAAGACCCGAAAGAGTACGCTCGCATACAACTCGTGAGCGTCAGCATCGACCCGAAATTCGATTCGCCCGCCGTGCTCAGGAAATACGGCCTGGCCTATCTGAGCGGGGACGAAAAAGGATTTGCTCACTGGGTATTCACGGTCCCGACTCCCGAAAACCTGAAGAAACTGGCCCAAGCATTCGCACTCGTCTACGAGGAAGAAGACAACCAGATCGCGCACTCGATGAGCACGGTTCTCATTGGACCGGATGGGCGGCTGATCAAAGAATGGAACGTAAGCGACTGGACCTCAGCCGAGGCTGTGGCCGCAATACGACAGGTTGAGAATGCGAAGAACTAGCACGGCAATCCGGATTTTCTTTGCGCTCTTCGCAGTTCTGAGCCTTCTCAGCTTCGGCTGTTCGCGGAACAACATGGATTATGGTCCTGCGTTCGCTTCGGCTCAGACTCGCGGTGAACTGGTGTATGAGCGAAATTGCAGCGCCTGCCACGACGCGGGAAATCTGCAGCTTCTCAAACAGCCTCCAAAGCTAATCGGGCTGTTTCGTCACCAGACCCTTCCGAGTGGCGCTGCCGCGACAGAGGACCAAGTGCGAAAAACGATAGTCACCGGACGCGGAATCATGCCGCCGTTCGAGCGCACGCTCGACAAACAACAAATTGACGATCTTCTGAAATACCTCCACAAGCGCTGAGAGGGAATGGAGCACAAAGTGATGATGGGAATTCCTTTGGCCCTGGTTCTGGCACACCCGGACGGCTTCACGAGCCGGCAGACGGAGGAAATTCGCAAAGTGGAGAGCCGGTTGTTGGCGCCCTGCTGTTATACGCAGTCGATTGCCGTGCACGGAAGCGACATTGCGGTGCAAATGAGAAGCGAAGTTGCGGAGATGGTTGCCGATGGAAAAACCGAAGAGGAGATCGTAAGCCACTACAGAAACATATACGGCGAGCGCATCCTGATCGTTCCCGATGGACTCACAGGAAGGATTCTCTTCAGCCTCCCGCTGCTGACCTCCGCGCTGGGTTGTCTGGTCCTGTTCGTGTGTTTGCGGAGGATGCTGCGTTCTGGCCGAGAGCGGCCGGCCACAAACGTCGATCAGCCCATAGTAGATAAAGCGCTCCGAGAAAAAATCACACGAGAGATGGGGGAGCCCTTGTGAGCGGTGCACTCGCCGCTTCGGGAGTTGTGAACATCGCGGTGCTCGTCTTCCGCGAAGGACTCGAGTGCATTCTCGTGCTGGCTGCTCTTACGGCGAGCTTCCGAGGCAAAGAGGCGAGATATCACCGGCCAGTTATTGGTGGGGTTCTGGTTGGGATGCTGGCCACGGCAATTACTTGGATCGTCGCGGTTCGCGTCCTGAACGATCTCAGCGGCAATGTGTCTGCTCTTGCGCTTCAGGCGGGAACGGGTCTCTTGGCCATCGTCGTGTTGCTCGTGGTCATGAACTGGTTCTTCCACAAGATGTACTGGACGGGCTGGATTTCCCTACATAACCGGAAGAAACAGGAGCTGGTGAGCTATGCAAAGCATGGGGAAAAGGCGTGGCGATTGATGTTGGGGATGGGGTTACTGGGGTTTAGCTCATTTTACCGAGAAGGGTTTGAAGTCGTCCTATTCCTGCAAAGCTTCCGTCTGCGCGTGGGCGGGGAACCTGTATTGGGAGGAGTACTCCTCGGGTTGCTCGCAACAACCGCGGTTGCGGTTCTAACTTTCCTGATTCATCACCACCTCCCCTACCGAAGGATGTTGGTTGTCACCGGCGTAATGCTCGCCGTTGTTCTTCTCGTGATGGTTGGCGAAGAAGCACAGGAGATGCAACTCGCCGGTTGGCTGCCAACTACGCCGCTCGCCGGGATCGGGGATATGATCCCTTCGTGGGCCGGGCCTTGGTTCTCACTCTTTCCAACCGTCGAGACTCTGGTTTCGCAATTTCTGGCGGGAGCGTTGGTGTTTGGCTCTTACTTAACTGCACGACGGATTCCAGGGATGGCACGTTGAAAGGAGCATTAGCTATATTTCTGTGGACGCGTCGCGCTTGCGGACAAATGGATGCAAAATCGGCTTCCCAATTGGAACTGTGCGAATCGAATGCCAAGAAAACACTGGATTCGTCAAAGAGGGAAGTACCGAATTCCGTGCGTAAGCGAAGAGGGAGAAGTATGAATAGGACTGCTGGAAAGGACACTCGCCGCGTATGAAGAACAGAAGAGATTTTCTGAAGGCTGCTGGTTCTTCACTTGTCATAGGTAGGGCAATGAAATCGCGAGCAATTATCGCTGTTGCGTCGTTTGATGCCAGCGATGAATCCAACTTCACCAGGTGGTACGACGTAGACCGGAGCATGACGAACCTGGAGAACGCCTACTGGAATGTTATGGCCACGCCCGTCTCAGACGAGTACTTCCGCAAGGTCGCCTATGTTAACCGCCGCAATGTTCCGTTCGTGCGCGGCGTAATACCGCAGGAATCACTTCCGGTTGAGCTGCTCAGAGTTCGAACTGCTGTCGCGAAAGTGATCAATGCGGATGTGGATGAAATTGCGCTTACCCGTTGCGGCACGGAGTCCCTCCAGGATCTCATCGTGGGCTACAACCAGCTCAAACCAGGTGACAGCATCATCTTTGGAGACATGGACTACGATGCGATGCAGAACAACATGCTCTTTCTCAAAGAGCGTCGTGGCGTAGAGATCGTCACCTTCGTGATGCCTGAACCAGCTACGACCACGAACATCCTCGCAGCTTACAAAGAAATTCTTACCAACACGCCAAGGGCAAAGATGATGCTGCTGACTCATCTCTGTCATCGTACAGGTCTGGTTAACCCAGTGAAAGAGATCATCGCACTCGCGCGGAAGCACGGCGTTGCTTGCATCCTTGATACAGCTCAGGCCGTTGGCCAGATGCCCGTCGACATCAAGGACATCGATGCAGATTTTGCAGGATTCAGTCTTCACAAGTGGATCGGTGCTCCTCTTGGTACGGGAGCCGCATACATTCGCAAAAGCAAGCTGAACGAGATCGATCTCTGCATGGGGAATCGCGAAGATGCCGCCAACGATGTGCGGTCCCGTATCTACCCCGGAACGTATAATTTTGCCGCAACCCTCACCATTCCAGCGGCCATCGACTTCCACAATCAACTAACCGTCGAGCGGAAGCAGACCCGCCTGCAATATCTGAGGAACTATTGGGTTTCGCGCGTCCGCGACGTTGACGGTATCGAAATCCTGACGCCTGATGATCCGGCGCGATATGGCGCGACGACCTCCTTCCGTCTTAAAGGGATGAAAACCTTTGAGCAGGCAAAGAACATTCAGGACCTTTTCGTGACGAAATACAACATCCTCACTGTAGCGAGAAAAGGAATTACCAAGGGTGCCGCAGTTCGTGTGACACCTGCTCTGTACAACACAACCGGAGAACTGGATCGGCTCGTAGATGCCATTCAGAAGGAACACGCGGTTCTCTTGAGCTAAAGAGAAGTATCCCCTTGACACCCCAAAACTTGCCCTAGAACATAGAATCTCTACGGTTACGAGCGACAATCAATTTAACGTTGAAGTGAAAAATGACTTCCCGCTCCTTGCCCAGTCTTGCAGTGTCTTGCACTGCCTTGCACGTCCTTCGACGTGACAGGGCATCGCTCTCGACATAGCCTAATCGATGCTAGCCGTTCGGGCTTTACCCGAAGGGTCTCAGCGACCTGAGTGTACTGCCATCCGGCCAATCGTGAAGTTGACAAACGGTTGACAAAACGGTTTTTTGAGGGAGAGCCCCGATAAGGGGGAAAGTGAGAATCGCCGCATATTTACTGGTGATTTGAATGGTGGGCCTGGGTGGACTTGAACCACCGACCTCGCCCTTATCAGGGGCGCATGGTTAGGTTTTACAACAACTTACAAGACCGCGGGGACTGCCAAAATACGCGGAAGTCATACAAGACACCACATTGTGTGGGTTGGGTTGTGGGTTGGAAGAGCCAAGAGACGGAAGCAATTGTCGGATGGCTCGGCCCCCTGAACTTCTGTCATCTTAGGCATAACAACATTGAGTAGCTTTAACCGTTCTACCAACGCGAGCTTCGGCTGCGGCCGATTCATCAAGGGGCTTTCTCAGGATAACTTTCGCAGTGTCAGTAATAGCGACATAGGTGTAACATCGGCGCCGCGTTCGGACTCAAAAGAGAAACTCGGGGTCACCTGCTGAGGCAACCAACGAATGCGGCCAGCCAAAATCGGATCATGGTCTCAATTCTGCAACGTCCTTATCGCAGTAATTCTATCAGTAGGGCAATCCCCGCGCACTATAGCGCAGAGCGCCACCGCCATTCATGCGGCAACGGACTGGCCAGTCTACGGAGGCGCGCCCGAAAACAATCACTACTCCAAACTCGCACAAATCAATCGCAACAACGTAAAGCTGCTGCAAGTTGCTTGGACCTTTGACACGAAGGAAGAAGGCGGCCTGCAATCAAGCCCTCTCATAGTTGCCGGCATTCTGTACGGGATTTCTCCCACCCAAAAGATTTTCGCCCTAGATGCTTCCATTGGAAAGTTGTTGTGGATCTTCGACTCCGGAGTAAAGGGAACTCAACCCAATCGCGGCCTAGCGTATTGGAGCGACGGGCAAGGTCCGCGAATTTTCGCCGGCGTAATGAACTTCCTTTACGCCCTCGATGCCACCACCGGCAAACCCATCCCGACGTTCGGGATCCAGGGTCGCATCGACCTTCGCGAAAATCTGGGCCGCGAACCCGCAAGCGTACAATCCATCTATATGACCAGCCCGGGGACCATCTACAAAGACCTGATAATTGTCGGTGGGCGAAATCCAGAAACGCTCCCCGCCCCCCCAGGCGATATTCGTGCCTTCGATGTGCGCACCGGAAAACTCCGCTGGTCTTTCCACACCATTCCGCATCCCGGTGAGTTTGGATACGACACCTGGCCCAAGGACGCTTGGAAAACCAGTGGTGCCGCGAACAATTGGTCAGGAATGGCCCTCGATCCACAGCGCGGAATTGTCTACGCCCCCACAGGTTCAGCCGCATTTGATTTCTACGGTGGAGACCGTCTTGGCAACGATCTGTTTGCGAACTGTCTGATCGCCCTGAAGGCCGAGACTGGCGAACGCCTTTGGCATTTTCAGGGAGTGCGACACGATCTTTGGGACCGCGATTTTCCCTCGCCGCCAGTACTCCTTACCGTAACTCGCGGTGGGAAATCCATCGATGCCGTTGCCCAGACCACCAAACAGGGCTTCGTCTATTTGTTCGATCGCGCCAGCGGTCAACCTCTTTTTCCAATTGAATATCGCAAATATCCGCTGAGCAATGTGCCCGGCGAAATCGCTGCCCCAGAGCAGCCGCTGCCCGTCCGGCCCGCGCCATTTGCCCGGCAAGCTCTTAACGAAAACTTATTATCCAACCGGACGCCCGAGATACATCAGTGGGCGCTCGAGAGATTCCGCAACTTTCGCAGCGAAGGTCAATTCGTTCCTTTCAGCGTCGGAAAAGATACCGTGATGCTTCCCGGCTTCGACGGTGGTGCTGAGTGGGGTGGCTCCGCAGTCGATCCTGAGACCGCAGTCATTTACATCAACGCCAACGATGTGGCCTGGAGCGGCGCACTCACGGAAAACTCTGACCTCAACACCTCTAGGGCCATTTACATGAGCCAATGCAGCATCTGCCACGGAGAAAAATTAGCCGGTTCTCCGCCAGCGATACCGTCACTTCTCGGCGTGGCCGAACATCTCGCCGCCCAGCAGATCGCGGCCACCATAAAAAACGGCCGAGGACGTATGCCCGGGTTTCCCAACCTTAACGACGATCAGATATTGGCCTTGATCGAATTTGTCACCGGCGGAGAAAACAAAGAACTCCAAGATTCCGTTCCGTCTTCCCCCGCAATGAAATATCGCTTCACTGGTTATAAGAAATTTCTAGATCCGGATGGCTATCCCGCCGTCGCCCCGCCGTGGGGCACCCTCAACGCCATTAATCTGAACACCGGTGAGTATGTCTGGAAGATTCCTCTCGGCGAATACCCCGAACTTGCCGCGAAAGGAATTAAAAATACCGGCACCGAAAACTACGGTGGCCCGGTGGTCACTGCTGGCGGTCTCCTGTTTATCGGCGCTACCAATTTCGATAAGAAATTCCGCGCCTTCGATAAATCCACCGGCGAACTCTTGTGGGAGACCACCCTCCCCTTTGCCGGCAACGCGACCCCCGCGACCTATGAGGTAAACGGCCGCCAGTTTGTAGTCGTCGCCGCCGGCGGAGGCAAAGATCTAAAGTCCAAGTCAGGCGGAGTCTACGTAGCCTTCGCTCTCCCCGCAGATTGAAAGAATAAACGATTTGGCAAAATGAAACTCTCTACAGCCCGATCGAAAGAATCCCCCGCAAAATCGTAACAATCCTCGCCAGGTAGGATGTGGCGCGGTTCTCTCATAGAATGTCTTGTGACGTCGTTCGCTAGAGGGAATAAACCTGTGTTGCGACGCCACCGAGAATTAATTCCTGCTCTGCAGCGGATAGCGGCTCGATGAAGTACTGCAGTGTGGAGAACCAATGTTGATGCGTCGTAGCCAACAGGCACACCGGCCAATCCGATCCAGCCATTACCCGTTTTGGACCAAACGCCTCCAGGACGGTATCCACATACGGCTGCAGATCCGCAGGCTGCCACGCCAGCCAGTTAGCTTCCGTCACCAATCCCGACAGCTTGCAATAAACATTTTCCCGTCGCGCCAGCATTCGCAAATCGGAACGCCACGGTTCCAGTTCGTGCGCGCGAATATTAGGTTTCGCTGCGTGGTCCAGAACGAATATCTGTGTGGGATGGCGATCCACGAAAGAAATTGCTGCCCGAAGATGGCGCGCAAATATCAAAATGTCATAAACCAGGGAGTGTTGCTTCAGTAGCGAGATGCCCGCGTTAAAGTCTCCGCGCAGGATGAACTCATCGTCCGGTTCATCTTGAATCACGTGGCGTAAACCCTTCAGTTTTTTTTGTTGATACAGACCTTCAAGAATACCGGGGAATTCCACCGCAGCGATAGGTGCCCAACCTACGACTCCGCAAATCGCACAGCATTTCTCGGCGAGTTCCAGTAACCATCGGGTTTCTTCGAGGCTCTGGCGTGCTTGTACCGCGATGCTTCCGCGAATTTCGGAGCGCGCCAATTGTCTCTCTAGTTCGCTGGGCAGAAAGTCCTTGGCCAGGGTCGACATTTCCTTGCCAATCCACCCGTATTCTTCTTTGTTGTAGCGCCACAGGTGCTGGTGGGCGTCCACTCGCTCACTCATCTCGCGCAATCCGTCGGACTTGCTTGACCTGCTTAACCATTGTTTTCCGGCTTCCCGGAAGGCCAATCCATATCGAACGCGGACGCCACCGCACTACGGATTTCCGCTAGCAGCGCCGGGTTGGAGTTCACTTGCAGTAACTCCAGATTGGCCTGCACCTCCGCCACCGTGGCCATCCCCACCAGCGTGCTGGCCACGTATGGATGATCGAGACAGAAGCGAATCGAAACGGAAGAGACCGATTCTCCATATCGCGAGCAGATCTCTACGATTTTCCGGCTGGCCAAGTGGACTTCGCGCGCCGCGGGATGCCAACCCGGTGCACCGCGCTCCGTAAGCACGCCCATGTGCAACGCCGAGGCATTGATCAATCCGATCGAATTCTCTCTCGCGAAAGGTGTGAGGCTTTCGTCCATGTTGGTGGTCAGCAGGTTGTAGTGACAGTAGCTAAGGATGGTATCCACAGGAACTTGCCTGGCTATACGGGTCAGAAACTTAGGCGGATAGCCGGTGATGCCCACGAAGCGAGCTTTTCCGGCTGCCTGAATCTTGCGAAGAGCTGGTATAGTCTCTGCCACAATTTGTCGAAAATCAGCAAACTCCACGTCGTGGGCCTGGACCAGATCTAGGTGGTCGGTTTTCAGGCGCTCAAGCGATTCGTCAATGCTGGCGGTGATGCGCTTGGCAGAGAAATCAAATTCGTTTAGCCCGTAGCGTCCAACCTTGGAAGCTAAGATAATTTTGTCGCGCTTACCAACCAGTATTTCTCCGAGCCGTTGTTCCGCTAGCTGTGGTCCGTAGTACGGCGAGGCATCAAAGAAATTGATGCCGTGCTCAATAGCCATGTGGACCGCGCGTGTTGCCTCCGTGGCATCGGTGACACCGTAAAAATCTCCGAGCGGCGCAGTTCCAAAGCCCAGCACAGAAGTGTATAGTTCTGTGCCGCCGAGCTTTCTCCGCTCTACCAGGTCTTTTCGAGTGTCCGTGTACATCGCCCTCATGACCCCTGGGAATTGCTATCGATTCCACGTGCGTTGCATCTGCAAACACTCTCGCGCACGTCGGAGTGCTGTACTCGGCACCACTGAATGAGTACCGATGGTTCCGTACGATCCCAAGTATTTCTCGACGTTGCCGCCAATGGTGGCCAGCTCTTCGGGCTCATACCCATCGCCTACCGGACGGAACTAAATGCTCCATCCGCCGTCAATGATAAACGTCTGTCCGGTGACAAAAGACGATTCGTCGGATGCCAAATAGAGTGCAGCGTTTGCGATTTCATCCGGGCGGCCCAATCTCCCCATCGGTTGGCGTGCGATGAAGGTTTTACGGATTTCCTCCACATCTCGATCTTCAGTACTTAGAGCGGCGATACGTTCACTGAGTGAAGGAGTTTCCGTAGTGCCTGGGCATATTGCGTTACAGCGAATTCCTCTGGCTACATAGTCTGCTGCAATGGCTTTAGTTAGCCCTATTACAGCGGCCTTCGTCGAGCCGTAAGCTGCCCGGTTTGGGGCGCCCTTGACACTCGACGCGACCGAAGACATGTTGATGATGCTGCCCTTACCCGCTGATAACATGCCCGGCAGAAAGGCTCGGCACGTCCGAAACATCGAAGTCACGTTCAAATCATATGAGACGTCCCAATCGTGTTCCGAGCATTCCAGAACCGTGCCTTGATGGACGTAACCGGCGCAGTTAAAAAGGACGTCGATGGTGCCAACCTGCTCAGCGACTGCGATAACTGCGGCTGAATCGCGCACGTTGAGGACCTGGGTATGGATTAAAGGTTTCTCGGCTGCCAGCGCAGCAAGCGACGCTTGGTTGATGTCCGTCGCCCATACCGTTGCGCCTTCTGATAGAAAGCGTAGAGCGGTCGCTCGACCTATCCCTTGCCCGGCCGCGGTGATAAACGCCGATTTGCCCGTCAATCTACCCGACATAATCGCCATCTCCTTCCGATTCGATTGCTAGTGTGACTCCCGCAAAATTTCGGTCCCACGGCAGCCGACGAGAAAGTCGAAGTCCGCCCCTTTATCAGCTTGCATGACATGTTCTACATACATCTGTTGATATCCACCTTTAAAAGCTAAAGGCGTTGGCTTCCAGAGTGAGCGTCTGCGTGCGAGCTCATCGTCAGAAACATCCAGGTGGAGTCGCCTCGCCTGGACATCCAACTCGATGAAATCCCCCTCTTGAACGAAGGCTAATGGTCCCCCCACAGCTGCTTCAGGACTGACGTGAAGCACGACGGTTCCATAAGCAGTTCCGCTCATGCGAGCGTCCGAGATCCGGATCATGTCGGTAATTCCCAGTTTCAGGACCTTCGGCGGCAGGCCCATATTGCCGACTTCAGACATGCCAGGATAGCCTTTAGGACCACAACCCTTTAAGACCATGATGCAGCTCTCATCAATTTGGAGCTCGGGATCGGCGATCCGCTCTTTGTAATGCTCAATGTTTTCGAAAACAACCGCACGACCACGATGTTTCATAAGCCGCGGTGAGGCTGCGGAGGGTTTAATTACTGCTCCATTAGGAGCGAGATTGCCTTTGAGAATTGCGACGCCACCATGTCGCAAGATCGGATTGTCGAAAGTCCGAATGACTTGGTTATTAAAATTGGGAGCGTCCTTACAATTCTCCCAAATGGTCCTACCGTTCACGGTCGGGGCGCTGCGGTGAATATAGCCATGCTCACCGAGGATACGGATGGCGGCAGGGAGACCGCCGGCATAATAAAAATCTTCCATGAGAAATCGACCTGATGGCATTAGGTCGACAAGCGTAGGGACGTTTTCACCCAGTCGGTCCCAGTCTCCCAGGGTAAACGGCACGCCAATACGACCAGCGATCGCAATCAGATGAATGACCGCATTGGTTGAGCCACCAAGAACACCATTTACGCGGACGGCATTCTCAAAATTTTCGCGGATCAAGATTTTAGATATGCGCAAATCTTGCCGTACCATCTCGACAATTCGCCTACCAGACAGATGGGCGAGAACTGATCGACGTGAATCCACAGCCGGGATCGTGGCGTTTTGCGGTAAGGAGAGCCCCAGCGACTCGACCATTCCCGCCATCGTAGAAGCTGTCCCCATGGTCATGCAGTGACCAGCAGATCGGGCCATGCACGACTCTGCTTCCGAGAACTCAACTTGCGTCATCTTGCCGGTTTTTAGGTCTTCGCTGAAACGCCAAAGGTCGGTACCGGAACCAATATCCCGGCCTCGGAACTTCCCGTTTAACATTGGACCGCCGGAAACCACAATGGTGGGCAGGTCACAGCTTGCAGCACCCATAACGAGCGCCGGAGTGGTCTTATCGCACCCACACATGAGGACAACTCCATCAATCGGATTTCCTCGAATGGACTCTTCCACATCCATGCTGATCAGGTTGCGGAATAACATCGCCGTAGGTCGAAGGTTTGTCTCGCCCGAAGACATGACCGGAAATTCGAGTGGAAAGCCTCCCGATTCCCACACTCCGCGTTTTACTCGCTCGGCCAGAGCGCGTAAGTGAGCGTTACAAGGGGTAAGTTCCGACCATGTGTTGCAGATGCCGATCACGGGCCGGCCATCAAAGACATCTTCAGGAAAGCCTTGGTTTCGCATCCAGCTGCGATGAATGAACCCATCCTTGTCCGATCGCCCAAACCAAGCGGCGGAGCGGAATTTCTTTCTATCGGTAAGCATTTTTTTCTCTGATTTCATTAGCTCAATAAGTATACATATTACCTAAGAACCGTTTATACTTCTACCTGCGATTCGAGAGGAGTCACCGGATCATCCGCTGGTGTCCGCGATATGCCTTCACCGTTTACGATCCTGAAGTCGGACCGCGCGGCTGGCACTGCCTATCAGCACGAGTCTTTTTCCTCGCAAGCGGCTCTGGAACGCAGACTGCTTGGTACGGTAAAAGGTGAAGTCCGATTCGATGACGCTTCGCGCGCGCTCTACGCGACCGATGCCTCGAATTATCGCCAAGTGCCGATCGGCCTAGTTATCCCGCAGGACGTAGAAGACGTGGAATCCACCGTGGCTGCCTGCCGCGAGTTTGGAGCGCCGGTGCTTTCGCGCGGCGGAGGCACCAGTCTCGCAGGTCAGTGTTGCAATTTTGCCGTCGTTCTCGATTTCTCCAAATTTATGGACTCCATCATCGAGATCGATGCTGCTTCGCGAATTGCCAGGGTTCAGCCAGGCGCGGTGCTAGATTCACTGTTGCGCGAAACGGAACGACATGAATTAACGTTTGCTCCCGATCCTGCGACTCACAGCCGTTGCACCCTGGGCGGAATGATTGGGAATAATTCCTGCGGAGTTCATGCGCTCATGGGGGGCAAGACTGTCGACAACGTCGAGGCACTAGAGATATTGCTCTACGACGGAACTCGGATGCGAGTGGGCCGCACGAGTGAGCGAGAACTGGCCGAGATCATAGCTGCAGGGGGGCGCCGCGGAGAGATTTATGCAGGGCTTCGGCGATTACGAGATACCTACTCCGGATTGATCAAGAAACGCTTCCCCGATATTCCACGCCGAGTTTCTGGCTACAACCTAGATCAACTGCTTCCTGAGAATGGATTTAATGTCGCTCGCGCCCTTGTGGGTACGGAAGGAACTTGCGTCATTGTCCTTGAGGCCGTATGCGAGCTAAAGCCCAGCCCACAACATCGGCGCCTGGTTGCCCTCGGTTTCGAAGATGCTTTCATAGCTGCTGATCACGTGCCTGCTGTCTTGAAATTCAATCCTATCGGTCTCGAAGGATTTGACGGCCTGCTTGTTGATTTTATGATTCGAAAGAACCTCGCGGTGGAGGATGTATCGCTTCTGCCAAGCGGCCGGGGTTTCCTGCTATGTGAATTTGGCGCCGATTCTCTTGAACGAGCGGACGCGTTGGTTGATGTTTTCGTCGAAGCCGCTGGGGCATTTGCGCCTACGCCTGCGATTACTCGCTATACCCCTGAACAAGCGTCGCGCGTGTGGAAGGTACGCGAGTCAGCGTTAGGCGCGACTGTCTTCGTTCCGGGTGAAGAAAGCGGCTGGGAAGGGTGGGAGGATTCGGCTGTCCCGCCCGAGAAACTAGGCGCGTACCTCCGCGAACTATTCAAACTAATCGAGCACTACGAATACCGCACGCCGATGTACGGGCACTTTGGCCAAGGATGCGTTCATCTGCGCATTACGTTCAATCTGAAGACCGCCGAGGGAGCAGCAAAATACAGAAGGTTCATTGACGAGGCTGCCGACATTGTCCTCAGATATGGCGGCTCATTTTCAGGCGAACACGGGGACGGACAGGCACGGGCGGTGCTGCTGCCAAAGATGTTCGGAGCGGAATTGATGCTAGCTTTCGCAGAATTCAAAAGGCTCTGGGACCCTCTGAATCGCATGAACCCCGGAAAGCTGGTCGACCTAATTGCCGTATACGATCCCGTTGACAATCTTCGAATCGGGCCAGGCTATGAGGCTGCACAACCGAAGACGTGGTTTCAGTACCCCGACGACGGAGGGTCCTTCAGCGACGCGACAACTCGATGTGTCGGAGTAGGGGCGTGCCGCAAGCAGGATCACGGCACAATGTGTCCCAGCTACATGGCCACGCGCGAAGAGAAGCACTCGACTCGCGGTCGCGCCCACTTACTTTGGGAGATGATGCAGGGAAACATCCTCAAGGACGGCTGGCGCAATGAAGAAGTTAAGGAGGCCCTTGATCTTTGTCTTTCCTGCAAGGCTTGCAAGACAGAGTGTCCGGTCAACGTCGACATGGCGACGTGGAAGTCTGAGTTTCTCGCGCATCATTACGAGGGACGTCTTCATCCACTCCAGCACTATGCTTTTGGCTTTATGGATCGATGGGCGAACACGGCTTCGTTTGCACCAATGATAGCGAATCTGCCACTAAGAACGCCTGGTGTACGCCGCATGTTGAAGGCGATATTGGGCATTGCGCCTCAACGGGAACTTCCTACCTTCGCACCTCACAACTTTCGTGAGCGGTTCCGGAAAAGCGATGTAGGCGGCGAAAGGGCCGAGGGCACGAAAGTCCTCCTGTGGCCGGATACTTGGAATAATTACTTCTACCCACGCGCGCTTGTCTCGGCCGCCAAAGTACTCACCGACTCCGGGAACTCCGTAGAAATTCCGCACAAGCATATCTGCTGTGGTCGCCCGCTGTACGATTTTGGTTTTCTCGACCATGCCAGGCGATACCTGCTGCGAATTCTCGACGAGTTCGAGCCACAAATCCGTGCTGGGGTTCCCATCGTCATGCTTGAGCCAAGCTGTGCCAGTGTCTTTCGCGACGAGATGATTAACTTCTTCCCAAAAGATGAGCGGGCTATCAGACTGAGCAAGCAGACCTTGATGTTGAGCGAACTGCTTGCGAAGAGTTCGTCGGCCTGGAAACCACCCGAGTTGACTGGACGGCGCATCCTGGTCCACGGACACTGCCATCAAAAAGCCCTGATGACCATGAACGACGAAATGGAATTGCTCAAGGCGACGGGAGCTCAAGTGGAGATGCTTGATTCCGGGTGCTGCGGAATGGCCGGCCCGTTTGGTTTTGAAAAAGACAAGTTCAGTGTTTCGCAGAGGCTTGCCGAGCGGGTTTTACTGCCTGCTGTAAGGAGCGCAAGTCTGGATACACTTTTCGTCAGTAACGGATTTAGCTGCCGCGAGCAGATCAAACAGAATACGTCGCGAAACGCGGTTCATCTTGCCGAGGTCTTGGCGGGGCAATTGTTGACCAACGCTGCCCCGTAAGGAGAATGCTTTGTCTCAAGCTAGGGATAGTGGCGCGGGATTCGATCCCTTCGAGGTAGTGGCGGACTATGCGTGCGAGACCGGTGAAAATCCCCTTTGGCACGAACAGGAACAACGGTTGTATTGGACAGACATTCCAAGAGGGCGGCTCTTTCGTTACGACCCAAAGAGCGAAAAACATGAACAATGTTACGAGGGCAGACCAGTGGGAGGCTTTACGATCCAGAGGGACGGGTCATTACTTCTATTTATGGACCGGGGGACTGTAGCCACCTGGCGCGACGGCTTGCTGAAGGAAGTTATTGAGGAGATTCCGGAGGAACGGACATCAAGGTTCAACGACGTGATCGCTGACCCTTGCGGACGAGTGTTCTGCGGAACAATGTCAACTCCGGAACGGAAAGGAAGGCTCTACAGAGTTGATCCTGATGGTTCCTTTCATCTTCTTCTCGAAGAAGTGGGTTGTTCAAACGGAATGGCCTTCGATGTTGATTGCAAGAGTTTCTACCACACTGACTCATTCGCACGTGAGATTTGCGTTTTTGATTACGACATCGAGACTGGCGGCATCCGAAATCAAAAGTTATTTGCTGGGTTCGGCGAAGCGGATGGTATGCCGGATGGATTGACGATGGACGCGGACGGAGGGCTGTGGACGGCGCTCTGGGGCGGAAGCGAAATTGTTCGGCTCCATTCGAACGGCGAAGTTGATCGGAGGATTGGACTACCAACGCGCAAGCCATCCAGCCTTACGTTTGGTGGCCGAGCCTATCGCGATCTGTACGTTACAACGGCAGGCGGCAACACGAAAAATGAAGATGGTGAACTGGCCGGTGCACTTTTTCGCATGAAGAACCAGGGACATGGAGTTTTTCAGTTCTGTTCAAGCATTCGCGAACCAATCGATAAAACCTGGGAGGAAGCATGAATCAGATTGACCTAAGAGGACGTAAAGCGGCCATCACTGGAGGAGCGCAAGGCATTGGTTTCTCAATTGCGCGCCGCTTGATCGCATCGGGTGCCGCAGTCTCGATCTGGGATCGAGATGAAGTTCTCTTACGCAAAGCTCAAACGGAGCTTAGCCTTCAAGGAGAAGTAACAGTCGAAGTTGTGGACGTCGCATCGGCTCAAGATGTGAGAAGGGCCACGGTGTCCGCTTTGGAGCAACACGGCCGAATCGATATCCTGGTCGCAAACGCGGGCATTGCAGGTCCGAACTTTAAGTCTTGGGAGTACCCGCTAGACGCATGGAAACAGGTGATCGATATAAATCTGACTGGTGTTTTCCTGTGTTGCAGCGCCATTGTTCCCCATCTATTGGAGCAGGGCTACGGTCGCATTGTGAATGTGGCTTCGATTGCCGGCAAAGAAGGGAATGCGAATGCGTCAGCCTACAGCGCCTCGAAGGCTGGTGTGATAGCGCTCACGAAATCACTGGGAAAAGAAACGGCAAACAAGAACATCGCGGTCAACTGCATTACTCCCGCAGCCGCGCGTACCCGCATATTCGAGCAAATGAGTCAGGAGCACATTGACTTCATGCTGGCTCGCATACCGCGCGGACGGTTTCTGGAAGTTGATGAAGTGAGCTCCATGGTCGCATGGCTGGTGTCTGAAGAAAATTCTTTTACAACAGGGGCTGTTTTCGATCTTAGCGGTGGACGAGCAACATACTGAAGAGAAGGGATGGAAGATGAAACTACTTCGCTACGGATCAAAAGGTTCAGAACGGCCCGCACTTTTGGATAAAGACGGAAAGCTCCGCGACCTGTCGGGAGTAATTCCCGATTTATCTGGTACCGCACTATCTCCTGATTCGCTAGCCAAGCTTCGCGGCCTTGATCCGATTGGTCTTCCTGAGGTGAGGGATCCCCATCGAATCGGTCCCTGCGTTGGCTCAGTGGGTAAATTCATTTGCATCGGTCTTAACTACGCGGATCACGCAGCTGAATCGGGGATGGCCGCACCAAGGGAGCCAGTGGTTTTTATGAAGGCAACGTCGGCTATCATCGGACCTAATGACGATGTGATGATCCCGAAAGACGCTTTCAAAACGGACTGGGAAGTGGAGCTCGGAGTGGTACTCGGAAAGGAAGCAAAGTACGTCGAGGAGCCTAATGCGCTTTCATATGTTGCCGGATATTGCGTCGTCAACGATCTGTCCGAACGTGCGTTTCAACTTGAGGGTACTGGCCAATGGGTGAAAGGCAAGAGTGCCGACACCTTCGGACCGATCGGGCCCTGGCTTGTGACTGCGGACGAAATTCCTGACCCACAGAATCTGAAGCTCTGGCTTGAGGTCGATGGCCACAAATATCAGGATGGATCGACTAAAACGATGGTATTTGGTGTTGCTTATCTTGTGAGCTATCTCAGTCAATTCATGAGTCTCCAGCCGGGCGATATTATCTCCACAGGAACCCCCCCAGGCGTAGGTCTCGGCCAAAAACCGCCAGTATATCTTCAAGCAGGCCAAAGAATGAGACTCGGTATTGAAGGGTTGGGAGAACAGACCCAAAGCGTCGTTCCCTTCGATTTGTTGGCTTGCTAGAGCAACGCTCCTCGACGGCTGGGAGCCCGGCAGGCCGGGAAGCGCCAGTTAGGGAAACATCGAAATCAGAGCCACTCGATCAATGGCCGGCGAAATTCACTCGCAGAGTAGAACGCGCTGCACTGACTGCGCTGGCCGAGTGATAATCCAAGGCGAATCTCCAAGAATCGAGCGCGCCATAATTCACAGAGGACAGGGATCTTGCTCGAAACCGGTATCGAGAGGTAACCGTTTGGACCGGCCGCAAGATGTAACAAATCGTCTTACTCCATTCCAGTTCGAATCGGTTTTCCTGGAAAGATTAATGTAATTTGCATCGGAGCTGTTGCCGATGCCGTTCTTTGTTCCTCTCGACCTTTCATCTAGATTTTCTTTCGTCCTTGTCATTCATTGCTCGGCGAATATCGTGACGAGTTCCTCTAAGAACAATGCGCATGGAATTCTCAGCTGAACGTTCGCGCTTGGCCTTAATGGCGTTCAGAACCGCTCGATGTTTGAGGAGCGACTGCTGATAGGCGGAGGCATTTCTGTTTGTTAGGCGGAAGCTGGCGCGCAAGGCTGCCTGAATTAGAGCGCCAAAGGGCCGCATGAAAGAATTGTGCGTCGATTCGAGAATGGCCAAGTGGAAACGCAGATCGGCCTCCACGGAGGCCGCGGTATTGCCAACAGAGTTCTCCATTTCGCTGAATGCGTTGTGTATCTCCGTCATATCTTCAGGAGTCGCACGTTCAGCAGCCATGCGCGCGGAAGCAGGCTCGATGATCTCCCGAAGCTCGACTAGATCCATAATGGCGGCCGACAAACTTCCGCCGGAGAATTGCCAGGCAAGCACATCGGGGTCGAGCGCGTTCCAATCCTTCTTGGGTCGTATGCGAGTTCCCGTTTTTCGCCGAACTTCAACGAGTCCCTTCGATGTTAGGACCTTAATCGCCTCCCGAACAGCTGTCCTGCTCACATTGAAGGAAACGCCCAGCGAGGCTTCTGTTGGAAGAACCTCGCCTGGACGAATTCTCTCGCTCAAAATACTCACACCCAAATGCTCAGCAATTCGTTCGTGCAAGTTGGCTCTATTGCTTATTCCGCCGATGCGCAGCTGCCGGCCCGTGGAATTTGTCACACATTGATTATTAAGGATATCAACGATCTTTGGAATACCAAATTTGAACGGAAAGGCATGCTTCTGTGGACCGGTTCTGTGAGTCGGACCTTAATGAGTTTCCTCAATGTTTTGGCCCCTGTGTGTGGGTAACGTCGCGAAGACCCCCAGAAGGGCGGCTCGTATTGTAAGATGTCCTCAATTTCTGGGCCCGTCCCGCTCCCAGCGGCTGGCAATCACTTCCCGAGAATCGCCCACTCATTACTTGGCACTGGCGTTGCGTCCAAAAACCTCCCAGGCGGGTTTCGGATTTCCAGCGCCATCGAAAAGCCCCAGGGTCATCAGAAAGGCTTTGAATTTTTCGTTGCCGGGTTGATTGTAGTATTCGCCGAACGAGTCAACGAGTGCCTTGGAGAAATCCGTCATGAACAGGTAGGTCATGCCGATAACGGCGGGTTGCGAACTTCTCATTTGGTCAAAAAACTTCTGTAGAAAGATGGCTTGTTTAAGGGCGGAGCTGCCAAGAAGTTCCGAGCTCGGATAGCCGACCTCCTGAAACATCACGGGCTTGCCCTGCGCGGCAGCCAGAATAAGTTTGAAATCACCCGGGATGACGTCAGGAGAGCGGACGGTAAAATCGGCATTCAATGGATAGTAAGTCACGGAAAATATCTCACCGAGATCAAAGATAGGTTTCAGTTCTTTGTTCAGGTGGCTGATTCCGGCGAAGGTAAAATTAACGGTAACAATAGTCCCCGGGAAGAGCTTCTTTGCAACAGGTATAAGACTCAGGAGAAGTTGCTTATAGCTGTCCACCTCGTCTAAGTGAGCCATGAAGTAAGGATCTACTTCATTTCCAATGGCAATCCAGTGTATGTCCGCCTGATTGCGAGACTTCATCGCTTGCAGTAGGAGCACGAGCTGGTTAATCATTCGCGGATCATCAAACCGCAACTTTGCATAAGGAGCGGGCATCGAGCGCGCCAAAGTATCGATGATGCGCAGGTTAAGATACACAGGCAAACTGAACTTTTTTGCCATGGCCGCCTTAAAATCAAACTCATGAAAATCGTACGTGCCATCAGCTCGCTCAAGCTCATCCCATTTGGGCGTTATCTGCTGTAAGTTGATGCCCGCGGCTACGGCTTTTGAATACCATTTCAACATTGTTTCCGGTGAAGAGCCCTCGCTTTCCGGCGGCCCTTCCGCTAGTCCGACGAACAAACGGGAAGGAGCATTCTGCGCTGGTAGACTGCTGTTCGTCGACTGGGGCGTTTCATGCGTCGATGTCGAACCAACATTTTCAGTAGACGCCATTAGCCAGCATGGATGGAACAACAAGCCGGCCACGAGTACGGACCACAAAAATGACAAATGAGGTATTTGTTTACGACGCCGCATGAGTTTCCTCCCGATAAATAGTGATGCTAAAACCCAAGGTACGACAAAGCGTCAACCGCTGCTGTCTTCCTTACGCTATCCCGGGTTAACCTCGCCGAGGCTGCCAGGTTCGCCACGTCACTCTGCAATTCCGAACCTACAGTGACGTGCTTCCATCCTCCGTCGACTGACCGTCCAGCACTCTTCTAACCTTGCTCAAAAATTGCGTCATGTCCGCGGCTTGGAATACATTTCTTCCGAAAAATACTCCGGAGGCTCCAGCCACGACTGCGCCACGGACCACTTCCAGTGCGTCGTCGTCGGAATTTCTGCGTGAACCACCCAAAATGAAGATAGGGACGGGTGAGAGCTCAATTACCTCTCCCATTGTTCGTGGGTCTCCAGTGTATTCTGTCTTGATCAGGTCAGCACCAAGCTCCACGGCAAGCCTCGTATGAAGCTTCATCCATTCAAGTGAGCGTGGATCTTGAATTTGCGGACCTCGTGCTATTGTCTCGACAATCAGCGGCAATCCCACTTTTTCACACTCTCGGGCGACTTCAGCATTTTTGCTGATTTCTTTTGCCTCAAATTCCTGATCACCTGTGCCGACGAAAAGATGAGTGATTACGGCATCGGCGCCATGCCGCAGAGCTTGTTCGGGCTGAACCACCATCTTGCTCAGCACTGTCTTTGCGCTGGCTGCATCCCATGCGTTCGTCCAATCCAATCGCAAGATCACAGCGGGCGGTGACGGACAGATAAAAGAATCCGAGCACTTCCGTAGGATCCCCAAACTCGTCAAGATCGCATCCGCACCGTGTATGGCAAACTGCTGGATCTGCTGACCGGGATGTGCGGTCCCGGGCAAAGGGCCGAACAGAAGTGCATGATCGAATGCAACGATCAGCGCTCTACGACCGGGGCCGCGAAAAATTCGGTTAACACGCAGTTTTTTGCCATGGTCGCTCAATGATCTGTCTCCGCCTCCCTTAAATTTTCGCCTTTGCAGTCCATTGAGGCGTTATCCCGCTTGGACACTAGAAGCCAGAAACAAGAGTCCGCTCAAATAGAATAGAAACATCAAAGCCAAGAGCGTATGTACGCGCGCGTTGGCTCCTTTAAATTCGCGCCAAATAAAAACTCCCCACAAAGCCGCAATGAGAGGGTTAGCCTGCCCTATTGCATAAGCCAGCGCGATCCCCACTTTACTGGCAGGTACAAACGTGAAGGTGGTGCCAAGTGCCCAGACGAATCCCCCCAGAATCCCGAAGATGTGTTGTCGCCAATGTCCGTCACGATAGTTTTTCCAGCTGTATCTTGTGCCGTGCAATGGGTACCGCATGAAGTAACTCATGAGGAGCAGCGTGCTAATCAGCGCACCCAACGTAAAGAAGAACGTGACCCCGTATGGCCCAAGCGGGACCGGTGAGGAGAATGCTCTGCCGACTAAAGGCCCAAACCCGCCGAACAAGACGCCCGCCAACAGGCAAATCAAGAGTCCTTTTTTCTCTGGTTTTTGCTGTCGCGAGGAAGCGGCGCGGTAGGCCAACGAGTTAAAAATAATCGCAGTGAAGACGATACCCACGCCCACAAATAGAAGAGTAGGATTTCCACGCGGCATTACGACGTAACTGGCAATCACGCCAGCCACTAACGCCAAACCGACCGAGAGCGGGAAAGCCACGGCGAGTCCCACCAACGCGACACCAAACATCAGAAGCACATTTCCGCAGTTCCATATCATCCCAGCGAGGAAAGCGTAGAGCCAGGACGAATAATCTGCAGCTAACAACTGAGGGACAAACGAATTCGGTCCAAAAAACGTCCCCATAGTCAAACCGATGAGAATTGAAGAAAGAAAGATCCCGGAGGCGTAGTCCAGATAAAACAATTCGACGCGCCAGTTGTCCACGAGTTTGAACGTGTTCGGCCAGGATCCCCAGAAGATCATTCCGAGGAGCATCATCGTTAGGGCCGCTGCATGCGAACTTGGAAGATACATAACTACCCGATGAACTCAGCAAAATCCGTTGGCTGCAGATCTCGAGCCCGATCTGCGAGCGCTCTCGTTATGATAGAAAAGGAGGCTGCGCCGGGATCGAGATGCCCGAGTGCCCGATCGCCTAGGCGACTGGCTCGGCCTCTTCGGCAATTCATGAAAGCCGTTGCTCCAGCGGCACGTTCTGCCGCTACTGCTGCTACTAACAAAAATGTGGCGCTCTCGGTGTCGCTGCCTATACTCGTTAACGCCTCGTTGACAGCGTGGAGCGGATCCAACAGCGTTTTGTCTCCGGGTTTTGTTTTACCGATAGTAGACACCACTCGTTCCATCGCCTCGAAACACAGCTTCCAATCGGCTGCGCCGAGGGCTGTGCGGTTGGGTACTGCCTCGCCCGCCGCGATAAGAGCTCGTCCTAATAGGACACCGATGGCCCCGCCGGTAGAGTTCATAAATGCCTTCCCGCTAGCGATCAGAACTCGGTCGGGGAGCGCGTCGGCTGCCAACGCCGCAATCGCCTTCTCGATAGCTAGAAAACCGATTCTCATTGTGATCCCGTGATCCCCATCGCCGATGGCAGAGTCTAATGCATTAAGTCGAGCCTCTTCCCGTTGTACGGCTTCGGTTGCTGCCATTAACAGGCGCCGTAGACCGGAAGAATTAATCGCCGGAGCCATCGCACGTCAGAACTGCACAAGGGTGGGCGAATCTGCCGGCGCCAGGAGAAGTCGTTTCAATTCCGAGTCCAGCCGCATAACGCTAATCGAAAACCCAGCCATATCAAGAGATGTTGCATAATTCCCGATGTACGTGCGGACCGTCGCAAGACCAGAATCACGAATCAATCGGTCAACCGTTCCGTTAATGACGTACAACTCAGAGAGAGGTGTATTCCCCAGTCCGTTGACGAGTACAGCGACTTCCTCTCCTCGTTTTGCCTCAAGATCTTCGAGGATGTGCTCCAGTAAATAACGAGCGATCGCATCAGCGGACATCATCCGAGTCTTTTCAACGCCTGGTTCGCCGTGAAGACCCAGGCCGAGTTCTATTTCATCCGGTCCGATCTCGAAAATGGGACGCCCGACCGCTGGAATTGTGCAGGAACTCAGCGCCACGCCCATGCTGCGTGTGGCATCAGTCGCCTTTTCGGCTGCCGCCGTGACATCGGCGAGGTTCCGGTTTTCTGCAGCGGATGCCCCTGCCACCTTGATGACGAACAAATCTCCAGCGATGCCGCGACGTTCGAGACGACGAGCGACGGGCGCCGAAGCCACATCATCGGCAACCGGAACCATCGCGACTTCGATACCGTCTTCTCGTAACATTTCTGCTGCTTCACCAAAATTCAGGACATCGCCCGAGTAATTTCCAAAAATAAATACCACTCCAGCTCCGTTGTTTGCGGCTTTCGCCGTTCTATAGATAGGCTCGGGGGGCGGCGACGTGAAGATATTGCCAGCTACGCTACCGTGGGCCATCCCTCGACCGACGTAGCCAAGGAACATCGGTTCGTGCCCACTTCCGCCGCCAGTCACAACTGCAACCTCGCGGCTTGGAGGGGGAATTCGGCGAACGACACCCAGCGACCCGTCAACTTGGCGAACATAGTTTGGATAAGCGAGAGAGAAACCCTGAACGGCTTCGGTTGCAACGTCGTTCGGATCGTTAATGACGCGTTTCATAGTTCCGATTCGTCCGTTTCGGGACACACCATAATCCATAATGGATTATGGTGTCAAGCTTGTTATCGACAAGCCCGCTGATTCATCGACCGATCTCATTTGTCAGAGGTTCCATCGCGGTTCTCGCGACGCAGAGAACTGCCACTAGCGGTGCAGATTCAGGTACATTCTAGCGATGTCGGAGTTGATCTAAGAATGCCAACTAAATCAACGCGGGACCAGGTCGCCTTGGATATGGTTCGAAAATCGTATTTTTACGGTTTTGATTTCGTACGGTCTTGTGTGCACCGTCATAGCGCCACTATTTAGATCCAGAGTCTTCTCGGGCTTTTCCATCAAGTTGGTTTCCGCGGCCGATTCCGCTCCTTCAGGAAGTTGAAGTCTCACGTCGGTTTCTTTGCCCGCCCATTCGTAAAAACGCACCACCAAAGCGTCGTCATCTTCGGCCTTTTTTACAGATGTAACGATAACGTTCCCTGGCTCCACTTGTAGGAAGGAATGTTCCGCTCCGAGAACGCCGGTGTGTTTCTCGCTCGGCATTGCAATTACTTTGTAATTCACTTCATAACCGCGCGCCGGAGTAAGAGCCTGTCGCCAAGTTCCGTCGTGGGGATAGAGCGAATAGGTGAATTGGTGCTCCCCCTCATCGGCGTGAGGATCCGGAAAATCGGGCGATCGTAGAAGAGAGAGTCGGAGAACGTTACCTTTCGCGTCGTAGCCATATTTGCAGTCATTGAGTAGGCTAAATCCATGTTCATCATCGGAAATATCGGCCCAACGCTGCGCCGGCACTTCGAACTGAGCGCGTTCAGCAGGTGTTTTACGCGTGGTTGGCCGCTCGACTGCCCCAAAAGGTATTTCAAAGGCCGCCATCTTGTTGTGCGAACTGAGGGGGAATGCAACTTTTAGGAGAATGTGCTTTTCATGCCACTCCGCTCGCATAGTGACGTCGACGCGTGGAACTCCCGCATACATCGTAATGTCACGTACGAAAAATGAGTTCTGAAAATGGTTCTTCACGCGGATGATAGCGCGCAACGGTCCACTTTCGACGAGCCTCACTTCATCGGCTTTATCCAAGTCCCAATGCTGTTTCTCAAAATCAGCATCGATATTCCATGCATCAAGGTTCCACACTCCCATCAGCTTTGGTTTGTCCACAAAAGTTTGAAGGAGGTTGGCACAGACGGAGTTATTAGGACCTCCGCTCTCCGTTTCAGAAGGCGCGAACGTCTCTGTCCCGGTGCGCTTGAGGATGAGGCTAGTCATGCAGCCGGTTTTCGGATCGATCATTAGCCGCAAAAACTCATTCTCGAGGGAACCATTAAGAGCTTTCAGGTCCGAGGAAGAAGAGGGCTCATCTTCTACTCCGCGGACGAAATAAGTTTGATATCCAAGTGCTGGAGGATGTACCAACAAGAGAAAATGGGCTCGATGGGTGTCACCATCCATGTAGAGCAGTTGCGATGGTGTTTGTTTTCCCACCGAGTCGACCACTTCGACGTAGCGGGCCGGAGAGGGAAGTTGAGCATCGACTTCAATTACTTCGGTTCGCGGCCAGGAGAGTGAATTGAAGACCATTACGGCCGCACCGTCACCTTGGATGTTTGCATGCGCGGCGATCTCGTAAATTGAGTTACGCGATACTTCGGTTGTCACCCGATCTACATCCTCAAGATTGCGTTTAGCCTCGAGGTAGTTGACCGCGATTCCGGATCCGGGCATAACGTCGTGGAACTGATCAAACAGCAAGTTCTTCCACGCCAACTCTAGGTTTTCCTGAGGGTAGCGCAGACCGTATAGTGTTGCCAGGGACGCGAATTCCTCAGCATTGAAGATTTGCTCCTCCGCGCTACGAATTCTATGCTTGGTTTCGGCCTGGGAAGTGAAAACGCCCCGGTGGGCTTCGAAATAGAGCTCATCGTTCCACGTGGGAACCTGCATGCTTGGAAGTTTTTTCTCGAGATCCTCGAAGAAGCCGCTTGCCAAACTAAACTCGAACTTGGGGAAAATTGTCTCGGGCGCTGTGAGTTTCGCTGCGTGGTCGAGCATAGTACGGGTCGGGCCACCACCGTGATCTCCGACTCCGTATAAGTGCATCATCTCTGGATTATTCTTCGTGTCGTCTCCATAAATCGAGGGCATCCAGATGGAAAGATCGGCCCCCAGACCATCCGCGTCAATGCCGCCGCCGTAGTGATGTGGGAAATAGGTGAGGATGCGGCTGCCGTCCGGCGCTTGCCACCAAAATAATTTGTAGGGAAAACTAGTGAATTCGTGGGCCCAGATGAGTTTCTGGGTGACAAAATAATCAATTCCTGATTTTTTGTAGATCTGCGGGAGCTGCCAGTTGTATCCGAACGAATCAGGATTCCAGCCAATTTTGACGTCGACGCCAAAGTTCTTCTGGAAGTAGCGTTTCCCCAGTAGAATCTGGCGCACCAGGGACTCTCCGGAAGGCATGTTCAAATCAGGTTCCACCCACATGCCGCCCACAATCTCCCATCGACCCTCTTTAACTCGTTGCCTTATTTGCTCGAACAAGTCGGGGTATTTTTCCTGAATCCAGTCGTATGCCCGTGCAGACGACATACTGAACTTAAAATCGGGATACTCGCGCATCAAATCCAAGACGCTTCGAAACGTATTGCGAACGACTTCGACCGTTTCCGTCCAAGACCAGAGCCAAGCCATGTCGATATGTGAATTGCCAACTGCTCGAATCGAAAACTGCGACAGCCAGGGTTTGAGCATTTCCAGCTTGTCATGGGCTAGCCGCAACGAATCATCAAAACCAACCTGATCCGCTTTTTCAAGTGGCCGAAAGTCGATGGCCTGCACGGCCGCCCGCAACTGTTGCACGCGCGCCGCTTTACCACTTTCATAAGCGCCAATCACAGCGCGCGCGCAGAGGATTTCCATTCGCATTAATCCTGGATCAGGGCGGTTGGCGGGAGGTTCGATCGTAAGCAGACTTTGCACAAATTCGGTCTGCACCTCGTCGCCGCCGACCACGCGCACTGCGACCAGGAATTGCTGTCCTGAACGAGCGTTCGCAGTTAACAGGACAGGCTGAAGGTTGTCGTCGGGACCCCGGTACAAGATTGACCCATTCGAGAAAATAGTGATCATGAGGTTTCCCGGAAGGAGTATTCCTTGGCTCGCAAATCGCAAGTCTAGGAATACTCGCGAACCCTCGGTAGCGTAACCTTTGATTGTTTTCGGGATTTCGATCCGTCGGCGGAATACCCTTGCGCCTGTCCACGGCTGGGCTTGGCCGCCCGTATTCTTGGAAATCGAAGGATCTAGGACTCTTACAGGCGCCCAGTTTGAGTCATCCAGAGATTCATCCTCTGGGTGTGGCACGTCCATGTGCTGGCGCCAATCGGTAACCCATTCGTTGGTTAGAGATCTCAAATGGCTGAGAATGGCATCCTGAACATCGTATTGCGTTTCCTGATCGCCATCTTTCGCGAAGCACAAACCTGGGCATAGGGACACCGCTGCCAATAAATAAATCAAAAGCTTCGTTGAATTAAAATAGAAAGAGGGCACTGGCGACCTCGCCTTGTGTGTGACACGTTGGCCGGCTGCAAGGAGTTCGCCTCATAAATTTTGATAAGGTTACTTTGCCGGGAGTGAGCAGTATCAAGGCTTACGCGACCAACCATTCTTTTGTTCCAACATAATATTACGGATTATGGATTACGGATGATGGACTGTCAATGCGTTGTGAGGTTTCCATGCCCCATGCTTATACGAATCAACCTCTTCCAATAAGGTCACCGTCGAATCCCAACGAGGCCACTTGAGCCTTGAAAATCCGATGGCCGGGACAAAATTCGCCCGACCTAGGCTTGGAGGTCGGAAGGAAAGTAAGCAGTAAAACAATTGATGCGACGAATGCATCTTGACAATCCATAAACCATAATCCATAGTATCCGAGATTTGGAATCTTCGGGAAGAATAGGTCTTTGATTGAACGTCAGGAGGAGGCGTCCTCGTGAAAAGAATGGCGTTATGTCTCCTCTGTTTGACGTTGGCTGGCTCGGCCGAAACCGCCAGTTGTGCGGACACCGCCACCGCAATTATTGACCTCAAGGGGCAGCGCCATGCCATCGACCGCAGGATTTACGGGCAATTTCTCGAGCATTTTGGACGGATCATTCAAGGGGGACTGTGGGCGGAGCTCCTGCAGAACCGTAAGTTTTATCCCATCGACCCAGATCGCACCCAAGTCGCGCGACCTTGGAAACCAGAAATTGATCGCTCGAACGCTAGCTATGTCATTGATCGCTTTGAATCCGTCGATGGGGTCTCATCACAAAGGGTTTCACTTTACGGGAACGTCAAGACGTGGCGTGGGATTAGCCAAGCGGGATTCGAGGTTATAGGAGGGAACGAGTACGTTGCCTACGCATGGGTGAAGACGGACTCGCCGGGCCAAAAAATCCGATTCAGTTTGGAGTCTGAAGACGGCATGTGCCAAGTTAAGGCCGACTCGATTGTCGAAGGCCGCGACTGGGCGAGGTACGAGGTTCGATTGCGAACTCCAGCAGCTCTCCGTTCTACGGTCTTTCGGATATTGTTTGACGGAAGCGGCAACTATTGGGTCGGAGCGGCTTCGCTGATGCCTGCGAACAACGTCCACGGCATGCGGCCAGATGTCCTGCAATTGATAAAACTCATGTCCCCGTCAATTATCCGTTGGCCGGGGGGCGGATATCCGGACAACTACAACTGGCAGACGGGAATTGGCCCGCGAGACCGTCGGCCGCCCCAGCCGATCCTCCCATTCGGGCAACCGTATGGTTTTGACAACGGAATTGATCAAAACGACTTTGGGACCGACGAGTTCCTGGACTTTTGCCAGCTGATTAAGGCAGATGCCTATATCACTGCCAATTTCGGCTCAGGCACTCCGGAAATGGCCGCAAGTTGGGTGGAGTACACGAATGGAGCCGCTACCTCGACGTGGGGAAAGAGACGTGCAGAAAATGGCCATGTGGACCCTTACAGGGTAGCGAACTGGTCGGTGGGAAACGAAATCTGGGGCGACCCATTTGAGAGCGGACACACTACTGCCGACGGCTACTCTTATTTTCTAGAGCCAATCATCAAGCAGATGCGAAAAGCTGATCCTCATCTTGCGATAACGGGTGTCGGGCTGCTGGATAATGACGAAGGCAAAGAAAATAGCTGGAACGATACGATTATTAGAAAAAATGGAATAGATCTCGACTTTATTTCTATTCATCACTACTATCCCGGCGGATTCCGTCCGCCAGCCTTCGCAGGGAAACCTCGCGATTTTGACCTTTCTGTAGTAGCCGATCCATGGATATTCGAAGCACGCATTAGGGAACTGCTGACGAAGATCGACCTATTGATGGGAAGTTCGGGGAAACTTAAGATTGCGTTTGATGAGTGGAATGAGTGGGACTGGGATTTGGGTCTTCCGGCAGACACGTCGACCCGATCGATGATTAACCAGTTCATCGATCTGATAGGTAAGACAGGCCTGGAGGTTAATCACACAGCGCGGGATGCTCTTTTCGATGCCCGAATGCTTCAGATGTTGATGAGATTGTCCGATCGTGTTCCCATTGGCGTCCGCACCCACATGATCAACAGTCTTGGAGCGATCCGCACAGATAGCACGGCGGCTTTCCTAACCGCGTCCGGAGTGGTGATGCAATTGTATAGCAATCATTCGGGGAATACGTTTATTCCGGTAACGCAGAGTTCTACCACTTTCGATGTCCCGGAGGAGGGTTGGAGAAAGGTTCCATATGTTGATATCGCTGCCACCACCAAAGATGAAAAATTATTCATTCATTTGGTGAATGTTCACCCCACGGAAAGTATAGACGCACATATTCACATCGAAGGAGGAGATATTAAGTCTCATGGCCTCATTTGGCGTGTTGCTCCGAACGACTTTTCCTCCCGCAATGATTTCAACGCAACGAACGTTGCAATTGAGGAGCAGGAGACAAATTCTTTAAGTTCAAATTTCGTCCAGCATTTGGCTCCCCACTCCGTAACCATCGTAGAAGCCGACTTAAAGTAAAACGCTGCCGTGATAATGGCTGCAGGCTTTGCACGATTCGAACAAGAGAGATTAAATCCAATGAAGTTAGGAAACGAGATGGGCACTATGGGCAATGCGTTCAATGGAACACGAATCGCGGCGATCTGTTGTTTCATATTATTGGCTCATGGCCTGCTGATCGCTCAGGAAAAAAAGGGTACTCCGAGTTCCGCCTCTATACAGACACGCTCATTTCGCATGGGCTTCACACCTTTCCCGCCAGACAGCACTCCTGAAGCAGTGAAAGGTGTGACTGAGTTCATCAAACTAAATGCGGACATCGTCGCGCAGCATATGGAGAGTGTCCCGTGGACTGAAGCGCTCAATGGACAAGAGTTTCAGGCCAATCTCATGAATAATTGGCGCAATAGAAAAAACAATGTTCCCTCAAATGCCACAGTTTATCTTGCACTTAATCCAGGAAGAGGCACTTTGGCAGACTATTGGGGCACAACCGAACATGACCCTCTACCTACACAATTTAAGGGGAAAATATTCTCAGATTCAATCGTCGAAGAGGCATATCTAAAGTATTGCAAGCGCGCAATCGAGTTCTTTAAGCCTGAATATCTGGCCATCGGTATCGAGGTCAATGAACTCGCCTATAATGCGCCGGACAAGGTCGCAGCCTATGCTCAACTTCATCAGTACGTTTATAAAGAACTGAAAAAAACTTATCCAAACTTGCCCATCTTTGCTTCCATTACCTTGCATGGTCTGCTCGACGAGAGAAGACCTCAGGCCGAGCGCGACAAGTCACTGGCGTCTGTCAAGGCGATAATGCCTTACAACGATTTGGTGGGAATCAGCTTTTATCCATTTTTCGGAAATATGTCCGATAGGATCGACACTGCGTTTGACTGGCTGACCGCTCGGTTCGATGGATACGGAAAACCGTATGCCGTTGCCGAAACGGGCGAAGCTGCCGCGAAGCTGACTTTGAACCTCGATGGCAAGCCGTGGCAAGTCGACGGCAACCCGGAAAGGCAGCTTGAGTACTATAAAAAGCTTTTTGCATTTGCTCAAAGCAGGCACACCGATTTCGTGATTTCGTTCTTATCTCAGGATTATGATTTGCTCTGGATGAAAATCGCGGCTGGCACGCCCGCGATCTTCCAGGCTTGGCAGAACAACGGCTTTCTCGACGACAGAGGTTCCGCAAGACCGGCCCTTCAGGTCTGGAGGAAGTTTTATGCGATGCCACTTCAGAACTAGCCGGAAACGAAGTCAGGACAAATAGGAAAGGAATATTTTAGGTCCTATGAGAGCGTTGAGATGGCATGGCCGCAGAGACGTTCGTTTGGAAGATGTCGAAGACGCACCGTCTCCGGCGGCAGATCAAGTACAGATCGACGTGGAATGGTGCGGTATTTGTGGCACTGATGTCGAGGAGTACACGGACGGTCCTTTGGTCATCCCCACGGTACCGCATGCTCTAACTCGTCTGAAAGCACCCATGATCATCGGACACGAAGTTGCAGGCCGCGTTCGACAAGCTGGTGGCCGTTCTCAGCATTTGAGGCCGGGCCAACTTGTTGGAATTGACGGAAGTTTTTTTTGCGGTGCGTGTGCAGCGTGTCAGCGCCATCAGTTTAATATTTGCGAAAAGTGGGCCTTTATTGGCATGTCCTACCCGGGCGGTTTGGCGGAACGCATGACGATACCATCCTACATGGTCATTCCCGTTTTGGCTGACATCCCGGCCGAATGGGTCGCGCTCGCTGAACCGTTTTCCGTTGCCACCCGTGCGGTCAGACGCGCGCGGCTTACCGTTGGCGAAAATGTTGCCGTTCTGGGCGGAGGCACGATCGGCTTGGCTGTCTTGCAAGTGGCTCGCGCTGCGGGAGCTCGCAAGATAGTACTGATGGACAAAATAGACTTTCGTCGCGAGAAGGCCGAGGCCCTGGGAGCAGATGCCGCGATCGATGTAGGCGCTGACACAGTCGAGGTCCTCCGGGAAAAGTACGATGGAGGGCCAGATGTAGTTTTTGATTGTACCGGGAGCAACATCACTCCGGGAAAAGCTGTGCTTGCAGTCCGTTTTGGCGGGCGTGTCGTGCAAGTTGGGCTGCCGACGGCTCCCGGAGTGCTGGATTTTACCCAACTTGCCTTGCGTGAGGTTGAGTTGATCGGCACTGTTGGACACGTGTATGACGAAGACTACCGCTTGGCTATCGATTTAATCTCATCTGGACGAGTCAGTGTGCAAAGCCTAATCACGCATCGATTGTCACTCGAAAATGCGGTGTTGGGTGGGCTCGACTTTCTGGCACACGAGAAGTGCTCCAATGCGCTGAAAATTCTAATATCACCGAATAATTAGCTGACGGATGGTTCGCGACACAGCGCCCCAAAAATGACACAAAAATTAAATCTTCGATCGTTCCGCACTTTGGGAAGCGGTTTGCAGAGGCCCGAAGGGATTTGCGTGGATTCCCTAGGGACTCTCTGGGCCGCTGACCGGAAATCGATGCTTGCCAGGATTGCCCACAACGGTTCGGTCCTGCATTTTGGGAAAGGGGGAGCCATCCCAAATGGATTAGCTGTTGATCGTATCGGACGCATAGTGATTGCAGAATATGGACTTGGGACCTTGAGACGATTCGATCCCGTGTCTGAAACGATCGATATAATTTTGGACGAAGTGGATGGCCGCAAGACTTCGAGGGCCAATTATCCTGCAATCGACCCTGAAGGCCGGATCTGGTGCACCAGTTCGACAAGCATGGAAGACGACTTAGCCGCTCTTCGAATCAAAGCGGACGACGGATTTATTTTCACCTTGGAAGAAGATGGCAGCAGTCGAATCGTCGCGGAAGGCTTGCATTTCGCCAACGGTCTCGCTTTTTCGCAGGACTATAAGTGGTTGTACATTGTGGAAAGTTCTACCCGCAGGGTCGTGCGTGCGGCGGTCTTGTCGGGCGGTCGACTGGGTTCTATGGAGAATTTCGGGCCCGAATTGGAAGCCACACCGGATGGCATCGGTTTTGACGAAGATGAAAATCTTTGGGTGACCCTGCTAATCGAGAAAAACGCTCTGGTCATCTTAGATCGATCTGCCGGCGTTCATAACGTTGTGGAAGATCCTGGAGGAGCGATTCTCGGTCGCCCCACTAATATTTCCTTCGGAGGGCCGGACCGTTGCTCTCTCTATGTGGGGTCCCTGGACCGAGATGCCGTTTTGTGCGCACAAGTTGATATTCCTGGCGTCGCATTGCCTGGCCAATCTAGATTAGAAAAAAGAAATCTCTGAACTGAGAGAAACAGTGAATTTGCCTTGGTGAGCTTATGAACCTGACAAAGCAGTTGGAGCGTTGCTATTCGGGCGCTGTTTACGACGTCCTTCGCGGAATGGGGCTTCCCAATCAGGTGCTGCCGTCCAATATTCGTTCCCTCAGCCCAGGACAAAAACTGGCGGGCCCGGTCTTTCCCGTAGCAGGTGCGTGTAATGAATCCATTAGCGAGCACGAGAGTCTTCTCGGATGGACCGGCCTTCTCTCCCAAGCTCCATTTGGCAGTGTAATTGTATGTCAGCCCAATGACTCAACTCTTGCCCACTTCGGAGAATTGTCGGCGGAAGCAATGCATTCCCGGGGAGTTCGCGGCTACATCGTGGACGGGGGATGCCGTGATAGTGAGTTCATTGAGAAGCTCGAATTCCCTTTATTTTGTCGATATTTTACGCCAAAAGATATCGTTGGCCGTTGGGGCATTGAGAGCATAGGTCAGCCGACCACGGTCGGGCACGTTAGAATCTGCGTTGACGACTATGTAATCGCCGATCGCGACGGCATTGTGATTATACCCGCCGCTGTTGCCGAGCAGGTGGTACGTACTGTAAGCGAGGTAATGAATACCGAGAGTCTCGTGCGGAAAGCAATTCGAACAGGCGTCGATCCGCAGGAAGCTTACTTAAAATATGGAAAATTCTAGCTTTTTGAAAGAGGCCGTTGAACCGCGGGAAGGTTTAATTTTTCGGGAGACGGGAATTCTTCTGGCGCTGCTCTTGCTCATGGCTTGCCTGGCATTTCTAGCGCCGCGATTCACGGATCAGGAAAACTTATTCAATGTTTTAAGGCAATTCTCCTTTATAGCAATAATTGCGATTGGCGAAACCTTTGTTATCGTGGCGGCGGGAATTGATCTTTCCGTGGGAGCAGTAGCTGGACTTTCCGGTGTTATTTGCTGCGCGCTGATTTCTGGGGGTCTCGGCGTAACGGTAGGAGTTATCGCAGGTCTTTCGGCAGGTGTAGTTTGCGGTCTGTTTAATGGGTTTATATCCGCACTTCTAAAGCTCCCTTACTTCATCGTCACCCTTGCCACCATGAGTCTGGCACGCGGTTTCGTCTATGTCATAACACAGGGAAGACCCATCGTGAACCTCAAGCCTTCTTTCTTTGTACTGGGCCAAGGTGCTTGGGGGCCACTACCAATTCCAGTCGGTGTTATGTTCGTTCTTGTATTATTGGGCTTTCTCTTGTTGAACAGAACAGGATTTGGTCGAAGAGTAGCCGCGCTCGGCGGTAACGAGCAAGTCGCAATTTTGACCGGGTTGCACGTAACCAGGATTAAGGTTTTGGTATTCGCGATTTCAGGATTTTGCGCCGCGGTGGCGGGAATTTTGCTCGCGTCCAGATTGAATTCAGGCCAGCCTACACTTGCGAGTGGTTATGAATTGGATGCTATCGCAGCGGTGGTTATTGGAGGAACGAGCCTTTTCGGCGGAAGTGGGTCAATTTTTGGGACGTTGATCGGCGCCGCTCTGATGGGCGTGATGCGGAATGGTCTGGTTCTGCTAAATGTTTCCGCTTACTGGCAGAGTGTGGCGATCGGAGTTGTGATCCTTTTGGCTTGCTGCCTCGAACGCGCCCCCAGTATATTCAAGTTCAAGCTTCCAACGGGAGCTGAAGGCAACAAATGGAAGAGGAGGGCCTTCGTCTACGGAGCTCTCCTGGTTGGATTTGGACTTATCGCCCATTCGGTCCGCTCCGCGAAGACGACGCGGAACGATAAACAGGCAGTTCACGCTTTCACAATTGCGGTGGTCCCAAAGTTAATTCATCCCTACTTCGAAATCGCGAGAAAGGGAGCTAGCGACGAAGCAAACCGCCTGGGGGTCAATCTGATTTGGCAGGCTCCGCTCACCAGTGATCCGGCCTATCAAGCCCAAATTGTTGAGGATTTGCTCACAAAGAAAGTCGATGCCATCGCGATTGCTCCGGTCGATGATCAAGTTCTGTTGCCTTTCTTGTCCAAAGCAAAAAAACAAGGTATTCCGGTTTTGACTTGGGATGTTGATAGCAGCGATAAAACCGATCGAATAGCATACGTGGGTACCGATAATTACGAGGCCGGTAAGCTCGCCGGCGTCGAAGCAAAACGCTTGTTGACCGGCGAAGTGGGAAAATCCGAATACGCCGTACTGACGGGAAGTTTGGGGGCGTTAAACCTCAACCAGAGAATGGCCGGTTTTCAGGATGGACTGAGCGACGGCAGCAGATTTGTTCGCGTGGCTCTTGAGGCCAGCGACGACAATGCGGATAGGGCGCTCTCTCAGGCTGAATCTATCCTCAGAGGCCACCCCAAGCTGCGGCTCATTTTTTGTTCTACAGGAACAGATACCCCCCAGGCAGCGAAAGCCGTCAAGGAAGCGGGCTTAGAAACTCAGGTAACGGTAGTAGGTTTCGACGCTCTAGACGACACCTTACAGGCCGTGCGCGACGGGACGGTAAAATTTATCGTGGCTCAACGGCCATATTTAATGGGCCAACTTGCAGTTCGCTACCTAAATGACTATCTGCGAGAGCATAAAGTACCAGACACAACCGACACAGGTGCAACGATCATCACGAAAAAAAATGTAGATAGTTACTGATAGGTTGGAGATGTCTGGATCAGTGCCAATGCTTAAAATGACAGGCATTTCTAAGAGATTCGACGGAATCCACGCATTGCGCGATGCTTGTCTGCAAATTGAGCGAGCCGAGGTTCACGCACTTGTGGGAGAAAACGGGGCTGGCAAATCGACGTTGATGAAGGTGTTAACGGGCGTGCACCCTGCTGACGCGGGGTCAGTATTCTTCGACGGCGAGCCCTTCCGACCGAAAAATTACCGCGAGAGCGTGCAAGCCGGGATCAGTATGATCTTCCAGGACACTAGCTTATTCGAAAATCTTACGGTTGCAGAAAACCTGTTGTTTGATCGACTTCCCAAAAACTATTTTGGCATGCTCAGCTACGGGAAATTGTTTGCGCAGGCCAAGTCGTTGCTGAGCAAGTTAGAGTTCGATATTGAACCGACACGAAAAGTCTGCAACCTATCTGTCGGCGAGCGACAGATGATCGAGATTGCAAAGGCGATAGCGAGAGGCGGCAAGGTGATCGTCATGGACGAGCCGACCGCCGCCCTAAACGCCCAAGAAAGTGAAAAATTATTCACTCGCATTGCGAAGCTGAGGCGCTCGGGAGTGAGCGTCATCTATATATCGCACCGCCTAGACGAAGTGTTGCGCATCAGTGATCGGCTCAGCGTTCTACGCGACGGCAGGACAATTGCGACGCATATAACAAGAAATACCTGTCAGAAAGAAGTCATACACCAGATGGTCGGACGAGGAGTCGAACTTCGTCCAGCTCAACAGAAAACAGAGAGATGTGACCGGCCCGTCGTGCTCGAGCTCGACAAGTTGGCAATTCCAGGAAAACTCCGAGAGATATCGTTTTCCCTCAAGGCTGGAGAAATACTGGGTGTCGCCGGACTCCGTGGAGTTGGTCAAGAACATCTCGTGGGGGCCCTCTTAGGCCTTGAGTCGGCCCATATCGGCCAGATTCGGATTGCCGGTGTCTCCCTACGGATTAAGTCGCCGATTCAAGCGATTGCATTCGGCATCGGATACGTTACTGATGATCGAAAAGGCAAAGGCCTGTTGTTGGATAGAAATTCTCCGTACAACAGCACCTTGGGCGCGATCCGCGAAATTACAAGGTACGGTTTCCTACAAAAAAAGCTCGAACAGCGAGTAGCCCGTAAACAGGCTCTTCAATTCGGAATGGCAACAGAACGACTCTCGATGCCGGTGAAATACTTGAGCGGCGGAAACCAACAGAAAGTGCTCCTGGCCCGTGCACTCGAAAAGAAGCCGAATATCCTAATTCTAAATGAGCCCACCGTAGGTATTGACGTAGGAGCTAAAGAAGAGATTTACAGCCTGTTGACAAAACTGGCCTCCGAGGGCATGGCGATCATTCTTATCTCAAGCGACCTATTAGAACTTACGGCGCTTTCTCACCGTATCCTGGTGATGAACCAGAAGCGCTCTGCGTCTATAATTCCGCTCGAATTAGCGAGCAACGCGTCAATTATCGGAGCAGCGGTGACGTGAAACGCGTTCATTCGGAGCGAGCTTTAATTGCCCTCATCCCTCTCAACCCTGGACTAATATGATCAATGACAAGACAAGCCGAAGACGTTTTATCGCAAATGTAGCGGCCGGTTGCGGAGCGGTGTCCATCCTGCGAACGCCACTTCTAGCCGAACCCTTCGAAATTCGCCCGCTTCCATCAGGGCTCGACCGACCCGAAGGTAACACTTACCAAGTTCTCGGCTACAAGAGACTGATCATTGATTACCACTATTCTGAGTTCAACTCCAGAATGCTTGAGAAGGCCAACTCAAAAGAGATCATTGACGCAGTCACCAATCTGGACGTTGACTCGCTCTTGCTCTACGCCAAAGATCATTGGGGCAACGTCTATCACAAATCGTCGTTCAGTAAACGTCATCGAAATGTTCCCCAAGATCTTTTCGGTGAGGTTCTGAGCGGTGTCAAGAAGCATGGCGTCAATGTCGAAGCCTACACCACGGTCGGCTGGGACGAAGACTCGGCTCGGAAGCATCCGGAATGGGTGATGCTGACTGGGGAACACCAGCCCATACGGATGAACGATGGAAAATTTGCCGCGAAGTGGTCATGGCTCTGCCTAAATAGCCCTTATCGTGATTATTTCCTAAGGCAAATGGACGAGCTTATAGGGAACTACGATTTTGAAGGGCTGTTTCTAGATATCATGATCAATCACCGCGCTGTGGTTTGTTACAACCCATATTGCTTGCGAAAGTGGAAGCAGATGTACGGTTCCGAGATGCCCTATCCGATGTCGGATACTCAGTATGCTCAATATCTCGAATTTAATACCTCCACGTTCGAACGTCTCTTCGAAGACGTAAAAGCAATTGGCCGTGGCTACAGCAAGCGATTTATGATGACGCACAACTTTGGCCTGACTTACAAATATGATGATTATCTAGCCAGCGAATTCGATACCCATGGTGCTGATTTCTACCTTCCGTCGATTCGAGCCAAAATGTTTCGAGCCCGCGCGGAGGGTAAAGAAGTCGAGCTAATCGGCCATCGCTTCAATAAGATTTGGGACTTCACGCTCAAGCCTGTAGCACTTATGCAATTCGAGGTAGCAACGGCCATCAGCCACAATTGCGCGATGGTATATGTGGATCAGCCTTACTTTGACGGCAGTCTCGACCCACAAGTTTACGGTGCACTCAAAACTGCCTTTGTCGCGGCGGATGACTTAGCGCCGAAGATTAGGGGCACGGTTTCTTACTCTGAGGTTGGGTTGCTCTCTTCGGAGAGAAGTTTTGAGTTGGACTACTCGACCTATCGCGATTTCAGTGGAGCCTACGCGATGCTTTCACAACTGCACCTGCCATTCGAGGTGCTGACCGAGAAAGACCTGACGGCGGTGCGACTCGAGAAATTTGTAGTCCTGATTGTTCCCAACATTGTGCACTTGAGCGCAGATGAATGTTTAGCGGTACGACGCTACCTGGATCGTGGCGGGAAGGTCATCTTCTGCTTTCAAACAGCAACCAAAGATCAGAACGGTAAAGACTTGGATGAGCCGTCATTTGGTGTGGTAAAGATCGCGCGCGCGAGCGAGAATCAGGTGTCATTTGTAAGACCGAAATGGAAGATCAGCAATCGATATCTCCGAACATCGGGCATGTTGATCTTCGAAACAACGGAGCCCTCCGTCGCGGTGGCGACGGTCACCGATCCGTCGCTTCGTGTGACAGACATGGAATGGGTCTCTCACAATGTCATGCCGGGAATCGACACCATGGTTCCAGCCGTCGTCAGCGGAAAGCAGGGGAACGGAAATTTCGTCTACTTCGGTTTCCGAATTTTCGACGACTATGTGGACCAAGCCCAGCCAGCTCTCCGAGAAACTTTCGAGATCGCTCTTCGTAGCCTATACGAGCCCAAAATTTGGGTGGAAACAACGGGAACTGTGGAAGCAGTTTTCAATGGGATTCAAAATACAATTAGAATCGCTCTCGTTAACGGCATCACAAGCAAGGTTATGACCGGAGACATGTGGGCTGGCGAGCGAGGAACTCGAGGTCACGTTACTATTCCTGAGCTCGTTCCAGTACACAACGTCATAATAAAGGCGAAAGGAACATCCGTACGCAATGCTTTTGACTTACGAGGAAACGAGTTGCATGTTGCGAGGTCAGACGATCTCACCACCGTCGTACTACCGGTGCTCAATCAGTATGATCTTGTTGAACTGACTCTCGGCTAGCTGGTCGAATCGTGTGTTGCAAACTAACGGGCGGATTGTGCGACTCTCCGCTTTTTTGTGGAATCTCTGCTTGTGGCTTTGTCGGATCTTCCCTCAGAAATGATCTCCCGTTGTTGCCGAAGCGAAATTTCTAGGAGTCCGCAGATCGCATTGTGCGCCTTTTGCGGGGAACGGCCCTTCAACGCTTGCAGCACATTGTCATGATGGTCGACGGCCTCTACAAAATGGTCCACTCTGTCCAGCGGCTTAATATTAAGCATGATAAAAAACGCAAAAAGCGGGGCTACGATTTGTTCCAACATCTGACTTAAATAGTCGTTGTCTGTTAGGCCCCAAAGTAGCCGGTGAAACCGAAGGTCATGTTCATAAAAGGCGACGATATCGCGCTTGTTAACAGCCTTGCGCATTTTCTGCAATAAATCTTCCGCGCCGCTCAGATCCAGGTCATCGGTTTCCAGCCGCTGGGCAACCAAATCAATTACCAGACCTTCCAGGGAGGTTCTGACTTGGGAGATTTTCTCGGCATCGGCTCGATCTAGTTTTGTTACGAACGTTCCGATATTTGGCACACGACGTACAAAACCTAAGTGGAAGAGTTCGATCAGCGCCTCGCGTACGGCGTTCTGTCCCACACCTAAATCCCTGGCGATTTTTTGCTCGACGACCCGGTCACCTGGCTCCAGTTCACCGGCAAAAATCTTGTCTTTGATCACCTTTGAAATTTGATCGGTAAGTCGTATGGGCCTGACCAGCCCTGGCCGCGCGTTGGGATGAATCCGTAGGCTCGAAAGCGATGGTTTCGTGGTCATGGGAAAAGGAGCATAACGATACTCGGGTGGCGATACTACTACTAATTGTCATCCATAATCCAATTTACTGTAAGTCGAAACTTGAGTTGGCAAAACAAAAAAAATCGATAAATGGTTGTTGACAACCCATAATACATAATCCATAATGCGTCGAATTTGAGCTTGTAAAGCCTTGCGATTGATTCCAAGTCTGTTTGGCCAAGGAAGCTTGTGCGGATAACCCAAGTCGAAACCATTTTGCTTTCCTATGCCTTGCCCCCCGAGGAGCGTTGGCATTGGAACGGTGGCGGAATCGAGGGTTGGCACGTTGCCTTCATTCGTGTCCATACGGACGAAGGCATATCTGGTACAGGTGAAGTTTACTTTGGTGCATTCGTTCCTGAAATGGTGCCGCCGGTCGTCGAGGACTTGAAGCGGCACCTTATTGGTGAGGATCCCTTCAATATTGGATACCTTTGGAAAAAGATCAACCATATAAGTAAATTCTGGAACCGTCATGGTTTTGGGAAAAGCGTGATAGCGGGCATCGACCTTGCGCTTTTTGACATCGTGGGGAAGGCTACAAAGCTTCCCGTCTATCAACTTCTGGGCGGATTGTGTCACCCGCACATGCGCGCTTACGCTAGTGGCGGTTGTTCGGAGTCAGTAGACGTCATGGCGGGTGAAATTCGTCGTGCCAAGGCGTCCGGAATCAAGGGGTATAAGTGGCGACTGATCGTTGCCGCTGACGCGGGCAAAATCATGTCGCGGCTCCGAGAAAATGTAGGGCCGGATTTCGAATTATGCGTTGACCTGGTTCAGGGAAGCTCACCAACCCCATGGAACCACGCGACCGTCTTACGAGTTGCTCGAGAGCTTGAACCTTACCATCCCACCTGGCTCGAAGAGCCCTACCAAATTGAAGACAAGCGTGCTTATCGCGAGCTGCGAAACAAGGTCAATTACAGCATCGCTGGTGGCGAAGGCGTTTCTTCCCTAGAAGAAGCCCAGGATTTTATCGACCGCGAAGCCGTAGACATCCTGCAGCCTGACGTTACGATCGCCGGTGGCCTGACCCTATGCCGAATGATTGGCATCATGGCTTACGCAAAAAATGTCCAGGTGGCTTCCCATAGCTGGGGAGCGGCCGGTTCGCTTATGGCAAATCTTCATTTTGCTTTGGCAAATCCGAGTTCGACATATATGGAAGTATGCCATTTGCGAAGTCCCTTTCGAGAAGATTTACTGAACTTTCCTTTGACGATCAAAGAAGGTGCGATCCAGCCACCGTTGGCGCCTGGCTTGGGTTTCGAGCTCACCGATGACGTCATCAACCGCTTCCCATATACAAAGTCCAGCGGACACTCCTTCAGTTGGGGAAGTCAGGGACATAAAAACGAATAGGGTAAGGCAGGGCAGAGTTTTTATTCTGAAGTTGTGGAGGACGTCGTGAAAAAGTTGTCGATCCCGGTTGTCGTCGTCTTTTTCTTTTTTATCTTCGCAGTCCTGGCTTCAGCTCCGAACTTAAATGCGCAGGTTAGTACCGGAACAATAACCGGCACCGTCACCGATCCAAGTGGGGCATCGGTCTCGGGAGCGACAGTCACGGTCACGCAAGTCGCGCAGAACGTGAGCAAGAATCTGACCACAAACAATTACGGGATTTACGAAGTTAAATTCTTGCCGATCGGCGGCTACAGGGTCACCGTTGAACACGCTGGATTCAAGAAAGCCATTCAAGAGAGCCTCGATCTGAACGTTGGCCAAGTTATGCGCGTCGATTTTATTCTCATCGTGGGAACGACGACCGAGACCGTCGTCGTCACCGCTGATGCTTCTCAAGATATAAAAACTGAGACTTCCGATGTCGGCCAAATCATCAACGGCGGGCAGGTCGCTGATCTACCTCTTAATGGCCGCAACTTCACGGACCTGATTGCCCTGACCGCAGGTTCCGGAACTGGAACGCAAGGTCAATCGAACTCTGGGTTTAACTTTAATGGATCCAGGTCAGATCAGAACATGTACCTGATTGAAGGCAGCGATGACGTAGACATTAATAATAATCTCTTACTAAATCCGTCACTTGAGTCGATTCAAGAGTTCCAAGTCCTTGGCGGTACTTACTCAGCGGAGTACGGCCGGTCTGCTGGGGGCATTGTTACCGTAAAATTGAAATCTGGAAGTAATCAGTTTCACGGATCTTTGTTCGAATTCGTCAGGAACGACGTATTTGACGCCAACGGTTTTTTCAATAACCAACTGCCGCCGACTACTGGTACTCAAGCTCCCCGGGCCCCTTTGAGTCGCAACCAATTTGGGGGATCGTTAGGTGGGCCCATACGAAAGAACAAAACTTTCTTCTTCGCAGACTATCAAGGGTTCAGGCAGACCCAAGGCGGGACCTCGATTCTGTCGGTGCCAACGGCACTGGAGCGGACGGGAGACTTCACCCAGACGCTTGCCCCTGGGCAAATTCTCTACCAGAATGCGCTGCTGGGCCAGACGTATCCGGGTTGCAACCCAGCCGCGTTCACTCCCGCATGCCAAATTATCCCAACGAACTCGATCGATCCTGTCGCCGCCCAGTTAGCGAACTTCTACCCGCTACCCAACGTTCCGGGAGAGTTCATTCCCGGTCAGGGGACAATCAACAACTATATCGCAGCTGGTAACACCGTATTAAATTACAACCAGTTCGATATTAAAATCGATCATCAATTGACAGCGAATGATTCATTGTCGCTTCACTACTCCTTCTACCAATCCAGTCAGATCATCCCTGCCGCTTACGACGGTGGCCTTCTGGGACCGTGCGTCGGTTGTGGCGTTGTGGACGATTTTCTTGCTGGAAATGTCGGAGATCGTAACCAAAATATTGGCGTCACAGAACTGCACACCTTCTCAAGCAATACCACCAATGAGTTTAGAGCCAGCCTTAGCCGCACCTATAATGACTACGCCAGCTCCGATGGAGGGCAAAACATAGCCGACCAGATTGGCATGCCAAACGTAAATGTCAGTCCCACTACAACTGGCCTCCCATGGTTCTTTATTTCGCCTTCGCCAACTTGGATGGGCACCTCCGCCTTCGTGCCTTCCATCGTAGGGTATACTTCCTACCAGTTCTCAGATAATTTGTCGCACGTCGCAGGCAAACACTTTCTCAAAATGGGTTTCGACCTACGAAGACGCTTGAATAATCAACTGGGTAATTTTTTCGGCAAAGGGGAGTATGTGTTTGTGCCGTTGTTCACCGGCAATGCCTTCGGAGATTTCTTGACAGGACGCCCCTATGAAATCGCGCAGGATCTTACGCCTGGCCCGATTGGACTGCGCGAAATTGAATACGCCGGATATTTTCAAGACGATTACAAAGTCACCCGCCGTCTGACACTTAATCTCGGGCTTAGATACGAGATGTTTCCAGGAATTGTGGAAGTCAATAATCGTATTTCAAATCTCGACGTCGCGAACGCGACAGTTGAACTGGCAGGTCTGAACGGAGCGCCCCGGCAATTTGTAAAGAATGACTATAATAATTTTGGTCCTCGGGTGGGTTTTGCGTGGGCCTTGACGGACAAGGCGGACCTCGTTGTTCGCGGCGGATATGGTATTTCCTATTCGAATTTTGCAGACAGTATCAACAAAGCAGGACTCAACCCACCCTACACGCAGGCCTTTAGTGTAATTAACTTAGGGCCCGATCTGCAGGCCACGTATACAACCAGCGATGGACTTCCAATTCAACTCGCCGTAACACCTGAAAATTTTGATCCTAATAACCCCACTGGGGCGTTCCGTCAGGTGTACGAGAACGCGCGAACCCCATATATACAGTCTTATAGTTTCAACGTTCAAAAAGCTATGCCCGGAAATATACTTTTCGAAGTTGGCTACGTTGGCACTCACGGTGTGAAATTGCCGGGCAGCATCGAGGGCGATCCCGCTCCGCCGGGTGATCCCGCTACATTGCAACAGCGCCGAATTTATTACTCGACGTTGCCTAACATCACTGGAATTACGCTCTTCACGAACCAGTTCTCGTCGGTCTATAACGCTCTACAAGTGAAAGCGCAGAAACGTATGTCCAACGGTTTGCAATTTCTGATGACTTACACTTTTTCAAAGTCCATTGACGATCTCAACGGTAGTTCAGTAACTGGAGGCGGAAATAACAACGCGTCCGCGGAACCGCAAAATCCATTTGATCCTAATGCAGACCGCGGGCTATCCGGGTTCAACCAGACTCACCGATTTGTAACGTCGGCGAGTTATGAGCTCCCAGTGGGACGAGGCCGCAAGTTCGGATCCAGTTGGAACTCGGTGACGAACGGTTTCCTCGGTGGATGGCAACTAAATGGAATTCTGACTCTTTCCAGCGGTCTTCCCTTTAGCGTACTTGCCACTTCTGCGGCGAGTTGCGGTTGCTCGAGCGGAGATCTGCGGGCTAACCTAATTGGTGACCCCAATCTGTCCTCCGGCCAGGGACCAAACGGTTGGTTCAATAAGGCAGCCTTCGCGGATCCGATTATGTCGTACGGTGACTCCGGACGTAACATTATTATCGGACCCGGGTACGCTAACCTCGATGCTTCAATTTTCAAGATATTTTCCATTAAGGAAAAACAGCAACTTCAGATCAGAGTTGAATACTTCAACGTATTTAACCGAACGAACTTCATGAACCCGGCCAACACCCAGAACGCCACCTGGACAAGCGGGGGGATTCTCACAGAAAATTTCCCTGCTCGAATTGGACAGTTCGCGATTAAGTATAATTTCTAGGCTAGGTGCCGAGCATTCATGACCTCTAATAAGTGCGTGTGCCGCGATGGGGCAGCTGCTCTGTTCTACGCATGCCAGATGCTTTGCATGCTGCTTTTGACGACACAAACTTATGCGCAGCAACCCCGCAACTACCTGAATACTGAATTCAATAAGGTCGGGTTGACGGTGGAAGGTGATACCGCCACTTTCACCACTGCACAAATGATTGTCGTGGTTAGCAAGGGGCAGGTGACAAAAATCTTCAACCGTTTGACGGGCGCCGACTACCTCGTGCCAGTGGCGAGTCGAAGCTCAATTCCAGAGGTCAGCACGGGCTTGATATACGCAGAGCCTTCCGTTAGCGAGACAGGCCAACGGCCAAACGTGATAGGTCCGACGTTGACCAAGGCCGGGGAAGCGATTCTGTCGCCGAAACTCCTAGGCATTGATAAACTGCCGCAGGCATCTTTCCATCAAATCGACCCTCTTTCAGTCCAGTATGACTTTGGCTCCAGCAATAAAGATTCGCTCCTTACCATTGTTTACTCGCTGGAGCCCGAGACAGGCGATGTTGTCGTACGGCAAACGGCTTCCGGTGTCCGCCACGGATTGTCAGCGATACGTTGGGGTCTAGGACCCGTCGTTTGCCGGGGAAGCCTTCTGCTTCCGGCGTTTAATGGCATCAAGGCGACAGTCCCCGCAAATCAATATAAGTTTGAGAGCTCAACTTGGAGTTGGCCGATGGGTTGGCAAATTCCGTTGATCATTTTTGCTGATAAGGTGGGCGGATTTTGGGTTCATACAGAGGACACCTCAGGAAAATTCAAAGAGTTCGCCTATCAGCAAAATGCAGACAAGAACTGGCAAGTGGCATTCACCACCATCAATCAAGCGCCTTTTGAGCCTTATGTATCGGGGGAAAGTGTCTCTTGGAGGATTAACACTTTTGTCGGCGAGTGGACCGCTCCGGTCGATCGCTACAAGAAATGGGCGTATCAGGCCTTCGAGATCGCAGAGAAGAACAAATATCGTCCTAAGTGGGTGGACGACATTAAATTAGTCATAAAGCATGCGGACTACATTCCGGACGAGGAGATAATACCTTTCCTCGATGCACTCGAAAAGTACGCCAAGCCATCGGAAACCCTACTCTTCCTAACAAATTGGAAAGATAGCGAAGAAAAACAACCCATTCCCTATTGGCTGCCGAACTCTCGGGGTATCAAGTTTGTAAAGGAGGCCAGGCGCCGTGGATTTCGTGTAATGTATTTCGCCAATTACATCGGGATCATGCCCAATAATGCGAGATTTGCAGACTTCAAAGATCACATTATTCGCGATCCATACTCCGGAAAAATGGAAGGGTGGAATCTTGAGGGAGAGTGGGTCAAATGGAATCTTCGTGGGGACCATTCGCCAGATAGCAATGTCATGCTCTATTACGTCAACCCGGCCTACAAACCGTGGCGTGACTTTCAGATAGATCAATTCAAGCGGCTATTCGCCGAAAGTCCGGGTGACGGGTTATTTTTGGATCAAGCCTTTCTTCTTTTCAACGACGGCAACGGAACAATCGACGGTTTAAATACGATCAAGGCAAACTTGGAATTCCATCGTGAAGTAGCGGAAGCCCTGCCCGGAGTTGCTCTAGGCGGCGAGAGCGTAAACGAGATTACAATGCAGTACGAATCATTTTGTGAACTGCACTTTCTGAGTTTGGACTTAAAAAACGGCGCGAACGGCGAGCCGCGAGGTTGGTCGCTGGATTCTGCCGCATTCGACCGTATGGTACCCCTTACTTCTCGGTTCGTCAGCCCACATACGCGTCCTATCGGCTACGTTGGATTTCCAGAGACCAGCAGCCCTTATTACGAAGCATGGCGCGATGCCCTCTATACCTATGGCGGAATCATGACGATCACCAAGCCGACCTTGCAAGAAATAGAAGATAACGGCAGTGAAGTAAGACGCGTTATGGGCCTCGCTTTCCCGGGTCGATAGGATTTGGCCGGCGATTTCAGTTGTTGTAATGTCTTTCTCGAATGACAGAACGTGTTTCAGGTGAGTAGGAGGTCCTTGCATGAACACTGCAATCCGTCCTGATTCGTTCGTGAACTCGCTCCCGTCACCGCAAAGTATAAACCTAACAGTATTTGCTGACTGGAATTGGGTTCCGCTTCTGGACCAAAAAATCTCAGGCGATCGGAGCTAGGATTGATTGATGACGGTGCATTCTGCCCCCTTGAAATCAAAGTCTTCTGATCCGATCGAAAGCTCAAGTTCTTTTCAACTTCGTGAGCCGGATCATCACACGATGACTCTTTGGGTTTTAGCAATTTGGCACGACGCGCCGCGGGCACAGATTTGGTTTTACAGCAGAACTGCTTCATCCGCTTTCTTGAATAGTGGCGACGTCTATGCATCCTAACCAGCGCGATTCGATTGTGGTTCTGCATCCAAGCGATAACGTAGCCGTCGTGGTTTCCCCTCTCACGGTGGGTACGCTCATTTCAATCGGCCAGAGAATCATCGTCGCCAAGGAACCTATATCACCCGGTCACAAGATTTCACTAAGGGCGCTATCCAGCGGTGCACAGATATTCAAATACGGTGAAGTCATAGGGCGTGCCACGCAGGAAATCGCTGAAGGCGGCTGGGTTCACTTTCACAATATTGCCTCGGATTGTGATGGTTCTAGCTATGAGTATGCCACCCAAACTCCGGTCACCAAGTATTTTTCGAAAGAGCAGTCTGGTACTTTTCTTGGTTACAAGCGAGATAACGGCGATGTTGGGACGCGCAACTACATCGCTGTAATCGCTACCTCGAATTGTTCCAGTCATGTTGCAGTAGAAATTGGTGAAAGATTTAAGGATGTGCGCATCGAGACCCACGGTGTCGACGGAGTAGTTGCCATCCCTCATCAAGAGGGTTGCGGTCACTCGCAAGGCGAAGACACTTGGCAGCTCGAACGAACCATGGCCGGAATGATCTTCCATCCGAACGTCGGAGCCGTTCTTATGGTGAGCCTCGGCTGCGAAGTGAATCAGCTCTCGATCTATGTCGGGAGCACTCAATTGGGCCAACAAGCCTTTCGCAAAGGGAAATTGGTGGTCGGACTGGAGATGCAGTCTTCTGGAGGTACGCGCAAGACCATCGAAGCGGGTGTAGCTCATGTAGAAGAATTGATTCGCTCCTGCCAGAAAATGACCCGAACGCCGCAATCACTTTCGAAAGTTTTCATGGGCACTAACTGCGGGGGCTCAGATGCATTTTCGGGTATTTCGGCCAATCCTGCACTCGGTCACGCCAGTGATCTCCTAGTCCGCTCGCGAGGAACGTCGATTCTTGCCGAAATACCCGAATGTATGGGTGCAGAGCATTTGCTGACGAGGCGGGCCGTCGACGAAGAAACTGGGCGGAGAGTAATCGATGTGGTCCGGTGGTATCGCGAGTATTTAGGCCGTTTCGGCGCAAAGTGGGACGATAATCCGTCCCCAGGGAACAAGACCGGGGGTATCTCGAATATTTCTGAAAAGTCCCTGGGCGCGATTGCAAAGGGTGGGACGACAGCGCTTACGGCAGTCTATCGCTATGCTGAAAGAGTGGAAAAGGCCGGCCTAGTGCTGATGAACACTCCAGGCTATGATCCCGTTTCGTTGACTGGCATTGCTGCGGGTGGCGCAAATGTAATTGTATTCACTACCGGTCGGGGATCAGGAATAGGTTTTCCGATTGTGCCGGTCATCAAAGTTTCGTCGAATTCACGAATTGCGGAATCGATGTATGACAATATTGATGTCAATGCGGGCGGAATCATCGAAGGCAAAGAAACGGTTGAGGTCGTCGGACAAAGAATCTTTGAGACTCTTAAGCGGGTCTGTTCCGGCGAGAAAACCAAGAGCGAATTGCTCGGCCACCGGGAGTTTGTTCCGTGGAGAGTCGGACCCGTATTGTAGCTATGGATGACGACTAGACTGCTCGGCGCCCCATACTGAAGTCAGTTTATTTCTTGATGGTCAGAGCTATGAGCATTGGGACATATTGATTGTTCGTCAATATAAAATCAACGTAAGCAATCCGCTTTGTAGGCTTCTTGGGTCGATACGTAAAAAGCCGCAGCTGATATTTCTTTGTTCCGAAGTCACTCTTGTACAGCACTACGCGTTCCGTTTCTGTCGCCACCGGGTCAGTGATTGAGAGTGAGAGAAAAAGTCTGTAGTCGGCGAAATGCTCGCCATTGCGGAGTGGTACAGATTCGCTCTCGCCGTCTTCGTAGTAAATCACATATTCCCCTATCACTTCGCCAAAATCTCCAAGATACGGGTAAGCCTTATAAGGGGGCGGAAATTCAACTTGCGCTCCTAACTCTGAAAGGAAGGGAAGCTCAGGCGAGGAGGCTTCGATTTTCTTTCGCAGCGAATTAAAACAAACCTGTCCAAGGAAATCCATTTCTGACGCTGGCTTCCCCACCGGGATTCGAACCTGCGGTTGATTCTTGGAAAGCATGATCACTTCTCGTTCTAGGGTGAATGGCAGGCCTCCGACTGCCACGCGTCCGAGAGTTATATCCTCTGGATAGGCTAGGCTCGACGCTGGTTTTAGCTCCTCCAAAACCTGGTCCGAGTTGAGCAGCTTCGAAAGATCAACCGGTTCATAATCCTCATACTTCTCGAACGGGGCGATACGTCGAGGTAATTCCTCTTCGGTTGGTGCGACAAGTCGCGATCCGCGAGGTGGCAGGATCGCTTTACCGGTGTAAAGGCTCTTAAGTGCGTAATAGGTTTCGTACGGGTGACGATATTTGTCGGTGATCGACCAATGGAGTACACTCTCCGGACTCCAGCGGGGAATTGGAATATCTGAGTACTGCCAAAACGAGATCCCAGCGATTCGGGGACCTTCCGTGACAGTATTGTTGGAATGGTCTAGATAATATTTCCCTTCTCGCAATACGGCTGCATAGCTGTCACTTGTGCCGCCCCACTCCGAAATTACATAGGGAAGATCATTCGGCAAAATGGCCGCCAATTTCTCATACGATCCGTCGAGTCCAGACCCATAAGCGTTTTGGGCAATGAAATCTATCTTGGCCTCGCGAAACTTGGTCCAAGGCGCGTCTTGGACCGTCCATTTCGTATTATCAACTATCCCGACCAGTCGCGTTGAATCCAAGCCGCGCACGAACGCCGACATTTCCTTCATATAACCTAGATCGGTACCAACTTCGTTCGATAGGAACCAAATCACAACGGCTGGGTTATTCCAGTCTCTCTGGATCAAGCCTTCAAGAGAGAATTTGGCAGCTTGTACCACTTTAGGATCCCGCTGGCTTAACGCGAAAATGGGCGGTTCTTCGCTGACCAGCAAACCATACCGGGCTGCAAGCTCGATTACCTGTCTGTGGTGGGCGTAATGACCGAGACGTACAAAATTTGCGCCTAACGATTTGATATCGGCGATATCCGATTCCATCTGCGAAGGCGTAAGAGTAAGGCCTTCATTGCCGTACATATCGTGGCGGAATATTCCTTTAATAAAAAATTTCTTTCCATTGAGAAAGAAATCCTGTCCTCGCGTCGCAAATTCGCGAAAGCCAATTGTTGCCTGGAAATGATCGCTTGGCTCCTGCTGCTGCTTCAAGTCAAATTCCAAATTATAGAGATTCGGAGCGTCAGGTGACCACAGACTAATGTTCGAGACAGAGAACCGTAAGACCTGAGTAGATTCCCCAGGGGGCGCGTCAATTTTCAACAGGATCGGTGTCGAGCTTTTGGCGTTGCTCAGATTTCCGGAAACCACCATTTTTTGGGATTCAGACGAAGAAGCATTTAATATCCAGATGTTTAATTCGCATTCAGCATGCGTGAACTGGTCCAACAATTTATAGTCAAGCTTCGCGTTTTCAATATAAACGCTGGGTTTCCATTCGATGTAGACATCCCGAATAATTCCTCCATAGCGAGGGAAGGCCGGTATCCAATCGCGATTCCAAGGAGCGAAACCGTCTATATCGTTCAATTCGACTCTAAGATCATTGTTGCCTTCCTTAATAATTTCCGTTATGTCGAGATGAAAGGGCGAATAAGGTCCAAAATCCCCTAATCGCTGTCCATTTAGCCAGATCTCACTTGCAGATGCGATTCCCTCAAATCGAAGGAGAGCACGTGAACCGAGTTGAAGGTTTGTAATTTGAAAGGAGCGCTCCAATGTTGCGCTTCCTACCGGGAGATAGGTTGACGGGACCGTAACGGCCGTTTGCCGGCGCCCGTGAATAGAAAATGTCCATTTGCCGTCCAGGGATAGGTTTGGCACTTCGGACACTGCGCGGGACGCAGCAATCGATGGCTGGTACGCTGCAAGCATAAGAAACAAAGCCAGAAACGAACGGACAATAGTCACGGCCCACCTTTACTCAAGGAACGGTATTCCGCCTCAGCACGAACGCAGATAATGGATTATGGATGAAACGATGTGAAATTTCCAGCGAACTAGAGCGGCGTGATGATCCACAAAGTCGATTTGCCGCATGGAGTCCCCATTCATGCTGGGAATTCGGGCCCCGTCACTGTATATCCCGTTGACAGCACTAGAACCATAATCCATAATCCATCGCAATCATGACTTCCTCCAAGTTTCGCTCCCACTGTTTAATGAATCTCTCCTTGTGCCTCGTACTCCTATCACTTGCGGAGTGCGTAGTTGCTCAGACGCCGCGAGGCAACCGCGTCCTTGCCTTAGACACCGGCACCTATGATGGACAGACTTATTCCAGCGCTGCTGCCGATGCGATTAGCCAAGGTGTGACTACCACCTCGATCCATCTGAAGTGGAATCAGATCGAGTCTTCGCCAGGGGTATTCGCAGGACCGGACGCGACGACCTGGCAAAACGCCATCGCAGCCTACCCCGGCTGTTTCAGTCCACGCATGCAACTCAGTATAAGTAAGGCAACGGTTGGCTGGTCTCGGTAGGCTCGTTATTCTCACTTCAACGATACGACGTTTTTAAATAGCTTTCTTAAGTGCTCGTCAGACATGTCCAGGATCGGTTCGTACATAAACGAATTGAGGTGGATATTCTCCGGAGTCATTAACACCACCCGCTGCAACGTCTTGATCGATTCTGTTTCACCGCCAAATCGCTTCGTGAACTCTGCCAGAAGGGCCTGAGTCTGATTGTTCTTAATCGCCGCGAGAAATTGCGGATCTGCGAGCTTTATTGACATGAATTGTTCTGCCGCTAGACGTATCCCTATCGAAAGGACGATTTTATTTTCGAAGTTAATTCCATCTCCAGCCCCCATGCACGCAGTAGCACTTTGCTTTATGAGATCAATGAGCGGCGTTGCGGCATCAGCGGAGACGCCGTTACTACCAAAGACCGAATTGTAGACGGCGTCGAGGTCAGCCACCGTTATCGCCGCCGAATCCGCCTTCCAGTGCAAGAGTGACGTTAGCTTTATGAACGACGGATCACTCTCACCCTTCGTATACTCCACGATATTGCGAATGAAAGGAATCGCGGCAATCTTCTTTTTCTGATCCACGAAAAAGTTTGGTTTCCAGTCGTTTACAAATACGTTCTTAATCCCGGTTGCGGGGGCAAGCGAAACGCCTGTACTGCTTTTAGCAGCCATCAGACAGGCTGAATATTTAACAAATCTACTATTCACAGTGCGGAAGAAATCAAAATTGTGGGTGAGAATTATTTGACTGAAATTCGATTCCGATGCTATGTCCATTAAATACTGAATGATTGCGTATTTATTCCGGTAGTCAAATGAATCCGCAATATCATCCACAATGAGAATAGTGTCCTGATTTGCTTTTTTCCTGGCTTCGATCTCGAAGATGATATTAAGGACATACAGAGCCTTCTTTTCTCCCGTGCTCAGGACCTGCATCAAGGTGGATCTGTCAACGGACGCGCTTTCAGCTCCATCTTCAAATGTAAAACCCAGACTGAGCATCGGTTCACCACCGAGAATGACGGAGATTCTATTTTTCGGGACAAGGGTAAAGGGCACAAAGAATCTATCGTTAAATATCTCGATGACGGCTTCCCATTGGGTACGTTGCTTGCCCGCTTCTTCTTCAATTTCCTTTTTTCGCTTTTCAGCAGCCTGAAAGTTTTCGATAAGGGCTAGATAGAGGTCCACCTGAGCCTTGAAATACGACTTCCAAACTTCTTCCTTCAGACTTTCCACATTCGACAGCTTTGGAAGCAGCTGTTCGTTCTCCGTCAGATACGTATAGAAGCTACGCACTGTGGCATTCTTATTGAGTAGCTTCTCTAGCTCTGTATATTTCTTGCGAAGCTCTTTATCACCACTTATAGCTTCTTTTTCTTTCGTAATGAGCTCTTCGAGCTGTTTCTGACTGGTGACTTCAAGTTTTTCGCCAGCGTTGAGATTTACAGAATGCTTTGCATCAAAGAAGCCGTTCTCAGCCAAGTTTTTCGCAATGGTGGCGGCATTGTAGTAGTCGAAAGTTCCTTTGGTAAAATAGGTTGATGCCCCGATCAACTCGTTGTATTTCTTAATGTATTCTTCAATGGCCGTTTTGAAATCTTTCGTATTGAGTATGCTCAAGACTTTTTCGTCAAAAATGGTGTCGTACGTTACCTGTGCGTAAGGGGCATTCTTTTGGGCAACTACTTCGTCCTTCACGCGGATCAGGGCTCGATAGAATTCATTATCACTCTTTGTAAAAGCAGACGAAATTTCGACTTCGAGATTTTTCTTAGATTGAGATTGCTGCCTGATGGCCGCAAGAAATGTTTCTTTGGCTTTGTCGATGTCGACGTGAAGTAGCTCGTATTCTTTACGCAGTTTCGGATCTACAAGTAGGGTCGATGTTTTTTCCGTGTGACCGAATACTTCGTCGTACGGCGCCACAACCAGAATTTGGCCTCTCGATATCTCCGTTCCCAGTTCATCAACGATCGTTCTAGTGCACACCCTGGTTGGAAATATTAAGTCTCTCGAAATTAAGTTCTCTGCCAAATCTTTGAACGTGTGTGCGAGCGATGACTTCATTGCACCATTGGGCGCATAAATCGCGTAGACCTTGTGTTGGGTAAAATCGAAGGTCGCTTCCAGCTTCTTGATTCCATAACAATTCGTTAAATCTATTCGTAATTTGTTCATTTGTCCTTTTAGCGAGTTGGCGAAGCGACAGCAACAAACTCCGCGCGGGGACCCCAGACCTGGCACGCATACACGCAAGCTAGAGCTCTAAAAATCGCCGACGATTATCCCCTAGAAGCCTCGGTGGAATCTAGTTGAAAGCGACGGGAATCCAACTTTTCGTAAATCATTACTGTTTCAATATCCAATAGGGCTTGTTTTCCAAAGAAGCTTTTTTCAAGCCGAAACGAGGCGGAGATGTTCCATCTCTGAATAAGTAATATATGTCGGACAGTATCGTTCTCGATGTTCCGTAGTACGAGTGTCCCAAAATATCGCAGGGAATATCTGAAGCGTCGATCGTATCCATCACAGGCATAATTACGATTTGATCGCCACTTTCTCCCACTCTGGCGTGGGCGTGGAATTGCTGAGAGATGATCAAGGGACGGTCATTCGAAGAAGCATATAACGTGGTTAGTTTCGCCGTACTTGTGAATGCTTCTGCGACCTGCTTGAATTCCCCCACATCGACATCGGGAGCCGCCATGATAACTTGGTGCACGAAATTGTGAGAATTTCCACCATTCGCGATTTCTTCAAGCGCCCTGATTAGCGCCCGGTTTCCCATGCTATGAGCAATCACGTGGACCGTACTCACACCGGCGAGCTTGACGATTGTTTTCAAGAATGCCGACAAATGCTTAGTAGTCCAATGGACGTCCTCTTCGTCCTTAAAGTAATCCGCCAACTGACCGCCTGATGACCAGCTGTAGCAGATAGCGACGCCCTCAAACTCGAGATCAGTCGCAATTTGTGCCGTTCGCAGAATCGCCTCCGGGAACGTGACAAGGAAGCCGTGGATAAAAATGAAGGCGCTGTGATCAGGAGAATTCGTTGCTCTCGTCGAGACTTCTCTGAAAAATGTGTCCGATTCCCAGAGCTCGCAACTTTTAAAGATAATGTGCTTGTTCTCATCTTCGGAAAATTGAAGTTTAAATACCTTCGGTCGTTCAATCTTTCCTATTTTATGAATGCGAGGGACGCTCACAGCGCAAACACCGAAAGACATCGGCTGGTTCTCAGTAGAGCGACTTCCACCAAACATCTTCGTCTGTGACGAGCCGATGAGTCGATTGCGGTCTGTCGCGTAGAATATATGCCTGTCGTCAAATTTTCTGGCATTGCGCAATTTGTCCGCTGCGCGAGTACTACTGCTGAAGGCGGGATCGTCCGTGGGCTCTACCATCATGATCTCTTTTTCGGAGTAATCGATTCGGGGTTCCACATCGTAAATTTGCACGAAATCGTCATCTTCCACGGAGCGCAGCCGCAGGAATAGTGTCAGCGACCGCTCATCAAGATCGTGAATGATCGTTAATTTTTCCTCAGTGGGGTGATAGCCTCTCCCGTGTGACTCAATTGAATGAATTCCGACCTTGACCCCTAGATTTAGAAATTCAAATCGGCCATCCGCGTCGGTAGACACCGCCTTGAGTGCCTGTTTGCCAGATCGGACGGTAACCGTGACATCGGATAACGTCAGACCAAACTCATCAACGACGGTACCGAAAATAGATACGGTTATTGGCTTGCCGAAGTGCTCAAGTATTGGCTGGCCGGTCGTTGCCACAATCACCTCCCAAAACTCAGGGGAAATATAGGCCAATCAGTTAAATAATAGCAATTGGCGGAGGTCGAATTGTTCCGTCGATTGCGCCAAACTTGAGAACAACTTAGGAGCAAAACCAGCCAGATACTTGTCTAAGACGAATCTGTAAGTTGCAGAAAAGCAAGGCGGACCACGACTTAGAATCGAGCCTTTTCACTCTACGAACCAGAAGGTCGGGAGTTCGAATCCCCCCGGGCGCACCATTCCTTCGTTTGTCCAGCCCGGAGACATGGGTGACACAACGTACCTAAGACATGGGTAACACTTTTGGACCGAAGGGATTTTCCAGTGGTTCGAGCACCCGAATCTCCAGATCGAAGTACCCCAGATCATAATCCATAAAGCTGACCAGCCAGATATCGTCGTGAACTTCTTTGATGCCGACCGCTTGGCCAGCAAAGACCTGGCTGAAATTGATTTTGTTGCGACCTAGGTAAATTCTACCGCACCGGGTGACCACGATGGTTTTGTCGTGGAGCGGATAGTCGATGTCCGGCAGTCCGGTATAAGGACGCGAAGAGGGCTGATAGACTTCGGCCGGACACTGCATGTCCAGGGCTTCGTGCGGGCGTTCGTTGTTGAAGACCTCGATGAACTTGTCGAACCTAGCCTGCTGCTGCAGAAAATTCCGAACGGCCGGCTTAGTGGCCTCTTTCTTTAGCGTGAGATGCATGCGTTCGTGGCGGCCGTTTTGTTGCGGGTGCCCCGGCTGGATGCGCTGGATGCCGATGCCTAGCCGCAGCCACCAGACGGCGAGCTTGCTCAAGTTGAACAACGCATGCGCGGACGCAAAGGGCACGCCGTTATCACTGCGCATGTTGGCGGGCAAACCGCGCTCTTTAAAAAGCCTTTCAAACACAGTAAAAGCGTAGTTTTCTCTAGTAGAGGAAAGGGCTTCGCAGGTCAGCAGATACCGGCTGGCGTGATCGGTGACCGTCAGCGGGTAGCAGTATTGATGATTCCCCAGCAAGAACTCGCCCTTGTAATCGGTGCACCACAACTCATTGGGCCGCTGGCCCAAAGATAAAGCGGTTCCCTGAGCGCGACGACGCAAGCGCCCGCGGCGCTCGACCAATCCATGACGATCCAGAACCGCATGGACGGTGCTTTTGGCCGGCATAGGAATACCAGAAAACCGGCGCAGCAAGCGCTCACGGATTTTGCGAGCACCCCAGCTGGGGTACTCACGCTTCATGTTTAAGATGTAGTTCTCCACCTGGAAAGGGAGTTGATTCGCGTACCGATAGGGACGTCGGCTCCTGTCCGTCAGTCCTTGGACCCCGCATTCCTGGTAGCGATCGAGGATCTTGTAGCCCGTTTTACGGGAAATGCCAAACTCCCTGCAAAGTTCCGCCATTTGCTCGCCGGCTAGCCGGCGAGCAACGAACTGCAGCCGCTCATCCATTACCGAACACTCCTTCCAAGGCATCGCTCCCTCCCCATTACAGGGAGAAAGTGTCACCCATGTATCCGGTACAATGTGTTACCTATGTCTCAGGCCGCTCAGTCTTGACCTTTTCAAAGATCAGATCAAATGGCTTTGTGTATGTGGGAGCAAGAGTTACCACGGAACGATAGCCATGCACGCGGAACTGTAATGTGTCGAGTGGCTCCGCCAACAATGTAGTTCGACACGGAACGCTTTCACCTTTCTATCAGTGTGGGAGATTGCGTTTATCACCCAGCCTCGAAACTCCAAGCGTCGCGGCTAATATTACTGGGTCGCACTTCCACGCCGAGAGCAGATCGCTTTCGATTTGTTCCTGACGCGAGCGTGTCCATGGAGCGTAGTGACGTTCCGTGATGCGTATGCTGCTGTGTCCAAGAAGCACTGACACTCTGTCCAATGGGACTCCTGCTAGCAGCAGTTCAACAGCGAATGTATCCCGAAAGCGATGCGCATGGCCACCCATTACACTAGCTAATTCAAAAAGCCTTTGTAGCCGCCTCTGCCACTTTCCCTTGGAGCTGCGAACCGTGGACTTGCCAGTCCAGAAAAAGTAGCTTTCACTTGAGCGTGGCACGGCGTCGAGGGCTTTCATGACAATGTCAGGTAGGACGCAATACACGTGGACGCCAGTTTTCTCTGTGTGAAGCAGAAGTTTGTTGTCTTGGAGGCGATTCACGCCGAGTTGAACGGCGTCACCGATCCGCATTCCTGAATACCGCAATAGTAGAACGAAGGCTTTCAGTCGCTGACTATTTCGGATGCCGGCACTCTTACCATACGGGCCAAGCGCGGTGAGTATGCTGATCATCTCATCGCGTGTGAATGGCAACGTGGGTTTATTCGGGACTTTAGGCGCTTTCAAATCCATGGCGGGATTGCAATCGATCCATTTTCTCTTTTCCGCAAAGCGCAGGAACGCGCGCAGTCGTTCGAGCTTCTTTAGGCTGGTGCGCGGACCCTCGGTCCATGTAGCGCGAAAAGTTGCGAGCACGTCCAAATCAAGCTGGTCAAGAAATTCGAGCTTGCTAGACTCCGCGAATTTATCGAGGTGACGGAATAGCAATCGATACTTGTACAGAGTCGCCTGGTTGAGCTTCCGCGCCTCGGCATCGGCCATAAACTTCTGGCAAGCCGTGGCGATCGGTAGGCGCAACTGCTGTTTCTGAATGCGCCGGTCCTCGATTTCCCATTCACGAACTCGCTCCGACGCTCTCTGCCAGTCTCGCAGCTTGAGGGATTCGCGTATTTCATTTCCGGAGAGGAACCCATCTACCCAGATCGGGCACTGACAGTGGCGATGCTTGCGGCCCTTCGCTATGTGTTTACAGCTTCTCCGATGTCGGCGGTAGATAGTCAGCATGTCGCTGCCTTACAGATGACTCGATTTGGCTGCTAGCCTGTTGTGTACGCGAAGCAAAACCGCGTGTGGGATACGGAGCGTGAGGTAGCGCCGTTTGTGTCGAGGATTGCGGTCTCCGAGGACGAGCACACCTGGCTCGTGCTCGAAGATCTCGCGAACTTTGTCAGGGCTCAGATGCCACATTTCTGCGACCTCGATGACTGCATAATGACGCTCCGCAGGTACCACATTTTCTTGCTCGACCAGGGTTGCCATGGCGTATTCCTCATTGCTGTGAATTCGGGGACAAAAGATTTGTTGGCACAGTTCATTTGCCGAGGGCCTTCAAAGGCACTTCGTCGAACATGGTTCTTGGATCAGACTTTGTCTGCTGTGTTTCTTGCGCGTTGCGCGTTTGAGTTGGTGCAGAGGTTGGGTTGTCTCCGTGATGGGAAAACCACTCACGGAATTCGGTGTCTTTGTTGAAGAGCAGCTTGAGGGACTCAGCTACGACGAATGCAGGAGTGGCACCGATGAACTCCGCATACTTCCTGAGTTTCAGATCGACTTCTTCCTCAACGCGGACCTGAATTGTGGAATTGCGAATAAGTTTTGGTGGCGCTTTCAAGATTGCCATTTCTCGTGTTTCTCCTCCCTGTGGGCCTGCCATGCAGGCCGTAATACAAAACTCATACGGATCGTCATGTGTGGAAGATTCAGCCCGTTCAACAGGTGTGCGGTTCAAGTCCTTCGGCGAAGCGTCCTCTTGTCTGAGGCTCAAAAACGGGCGGGAGCGACCTCACAAGACTTTTTGGGCGGATTGAAGCCGAAAAAGTGGGGTCGCTCCCGCCCGTTTCGGTGCTTTATTTTCCGGTGCTTTCTTGCGTCGCGATTTACTAACTCGATTTGGTTTCCTCAGGTTTGGCCGACGAGGAGGGTGAAGGACTTCGAGAAGAAAACGCGTGCAGGATGAAATTCTTACCACCTTCACCGAGAAACGTCCGTGCGCTTCACCAAAATCCATGATTGTGACTGCGAAATCTTAGGGATGACCGGAAGCAGAACTGCTCCCCGCGAGCCTGGGGCAAGGCTCGTCAGGTTCTGCCCCGGTCGGCGGGTACGCTTGGTGGAAGGAGTAGTGGGTAATGGCGGTCTATTCATTCTGGAACCTCCATAGAAGGAGATCGGAGCAAAATCTTCCTCTATAGATATCTATTCTGTGTTTTGAGAGAAAAATGTGTCGCTCAAAAAGAGAAAAAGTCTTCAAACCTTAGAATTTCCTTCAACTCGCCTGCTACGGGCCAAAAAACAAAAACGCTCCTTATCTAGCTATTCCGAGGAAATCGGCCGTATTTGTGTCGCTGAAATCGAGAGATGCAGTATTCTATAGACTCAATAAGCGCATCCATGATGCGCTCAAGTTTCCGGCCATAACGGTTCAGGTCAAGAACACGCCGACGTTGTGGACGGGAAAGACGTTCCTCGTAGAGGAGCATTTCATCAAGGTGCCGAGGGCTATCAAGGTCGGCACGGAACAGGCGACGCTCCAGATGTCGGTCTTTTTGAGCGAGGATTTTGACGTACGCGGCCCGAATTCGATCGTGTTCCCGCTTCAAATAATCGTAGGCACGAGCGACGTTGCGGTGCATCACATGCTCCTGTCTCGTTCGTTCCGGACAAAGACTTGCAATTGTTTGAAGTCGCCGGAGGTCCAATCAGCAAGGTCAGACTCTTCAATCGTCATGCGGGTGGCAATTCGCCAGGAGAGCTCCGTCTTGTCCGTAAAGCGAACGTGGATGTAGAGCAGGCCTTCTTCGAAGCTGTGCTCAACCCAGTGCACGACCTTGCCTTGCACACCTCGGTAGCGGCGGCCAGGGACGAACTTGGGAACTGAAGCGGAAGGGAGATATGGCTTCTTCATCGGCGCACTCCCTTAGATTGTGATTGTTTCCGGCGTTTCTTCGCACCTGCCTTGGTTCTCCGTCTGGCCTGATCCTCGTCGAAGCGGTCTTCATCAGACATGTCCCAATCGGGCAAGATGACTACGCGGGGAGGAAGCCGTTTGCGTTTTCGGCGCTCTTCGGAGGTTTTGACTTCGAGGTAGATATCGTCCCGATCCTTGAGCTTTTCACTGAATTTGCGTTGAAAACGGTAAGCCCATCTGGCGTCGTCCTCGACGATCTTTTCGAAATTATCGAAGAACTCTCGGTTGGCGTACACGCGGGCGATTTCAACGTCAGATAAGGCGTGACGGATCAACTCGCGCTGAAAAAATGGGACGCTCGCAAGTCGCTGCAAGGCTGTCGCTACTTCATCAAAGGAGCGGTTCAACTCGACCATTTGTTGAAAAAGAAAGAGTTTCATGCCCGCCCCTTATGGCTTCCCGAACGAGGCGGAGCAAGGTCAGAAGGCCGGAGGTACGGAAAGAATGCAAAGAGCCACGGGGGGAAGAGCCAGTTAGCAGGGGAAGCGCACAGATCAAACTGGGCGAATAGTGGCTAAGTTGCACACCATCCCGGAAACGTATAGCTTTTGACGTAGCCATCGTTGCACCTCATACGTGCAGCTCGGTCAGGGGCGCGCAAGTGCTCAAACACTTTCGCGTCCCGCTCGATCAGTTTTTCTTTTTCTTCCGAGGTTTCTTGCGATACTTTTCGGCTTTGTATTTCTTAACCTTGTCGATGGCTTCTTCTGTCCATAACCGAACCTTCATACCACCAAGAGACTGAATTGGCGGTGCTTCAACTCGGCCTTCACGAATCCATCGATGCAAAGTGTCCGACGTAACGCCAATCAACCGGGCAACCTGAACTGTCGAGCATCGGTCACGCATCAAATATCAGGCACCCTATCTGCTATTGTCAAGTGCTAAATAGAAGTATCGCTGGCTCAAGAATAGCAGCCTGATGTTCGAAACGCGCCCTATTTCGACTAGCGAAAGGAGGACATTTAAATATAGGTCCGCGATGAGCGCCGAACATAGCTAAGCAGACGGGCCGTGACTGGCAATCCTTCTCCGAAGGCAATCCTCGGCTTGCTGGGCACCCACTGCATTCAGACCGAATAGCTCGCCGAGATTTCCTGGACGAGCTTAAGGGCGTCTAGCATCCGGCAAAGCGAGCGTCCTCCTCGGAGGACAAGAAGGAGCGCGACTGCCGAAGATTATGAACCTTGTATCCGCTGCATAGGTTTGGGGCCATAGATGGCCCTAAACCAAATGCTTTTGCCTGACAGCAAGTCACTAGTCTGATACTGTGGCGCTATGATTTTATCGGATAACGAGACGAAGATTGACCTGCTAAATAACGAGGCGATTGCCAAGACAATCGTCACGCTGCTGCGGGAACAGCCTGGGCAACCGGTAACGATTGGTGTTCACGGCGATTGGGGCGCAGGAAAGTCAAGCGTGCTGGAGATGATCGAAAGTGGCGTGAATTCTGAAAAGGATGTGCTGTGTCTCAAATTCAACGGCTGGCGATTTCAGGGATTTGAAGACGCGAAGATCGCGCTCATCGAAGGGATTGTTACAGGTCTAATTGAAAAACGCCCCCTCCTTACCAAAACAACCGAGGCCGTAAAGAATATCTACCATCGTATCGACAAACTGAAGGCGGCAAAAAAAGTCGGCGGCATTGCCCTCACCGCTTTCGCGGCTACACATGGTATGGGAGTCCATGCTCTCGGAATCCCTGCAATTCTAGGAGCGGTCGAAGGATGGGCTCACAATCCGGTAACATTCTCCAAAGAGAATGCCGAATCCGTGCTTTCCGGAGTGAAGGAAGTGCTCAAGCCTGCCGAGCAGAAGAACGTCCCGGAGGAAATCGGTGAGTTTCGAAAAGCATTCGATGAATTGTTGAAGAAAGCCGAAATCGAACAGCTCGTCGTCCTGATTGACGATCTCGACCGCTGCCTTCCGGATACGGCGATTGAGACGCTTGAGGCTATGCGTCTATTCGTATTCACTTCTCGCACTGCGTTTGTCGTTGCCGCCGATGAAGCGATGATCGAATACGCGGTGCGAAAACATTTTCCCGACCTGCCCGATACGACCGGGCCGCAGACGTATGCGCGCAATTACCTCGAAAAGCTAATTCAGGTCCCATTCCGCATTCCCGCGCTTGGCGAGACCGAAACCCGCATCTATGTCACATTGCTTTTTGTCGGGGCCGAATTGGGCGACGGCGACTCTGAATTTGTGAAATTGATTGCCTTGGCGCGTGAGCGCCTCAAGCGCCCATGGAAGGGCGCGGTCCTCGACACGGCAAGCGTTAAAACTGCATTGGGTGCCAAAGCCGGCCGCGCACAGAACGCTCTTATTCTGAGTGATCAGATTGGTCCCATCCTGGCGAGTGGAACTAGAGGAAACCCTCGCCAGATTAAGCGCTTCCTTAATACGCTGCTGCTGAGGCAGGCCTCCGCGAATGCGCGTGGTTTCGGCGAAGATGTAAAGCTTCCCGCGCTCGCGAAGCTCATGCTCGCCGAGCGATTTCTTCCCCGGGTGTTCGACCAGATCGCGATGTCTTCGGCGGCCGCTGCGGACGGGATTTGCACCGATCTTATTCATCTCGAGGAGGTTTCCAGCCCCAACAAACAAGCTGCGAAACCTGCCCGACCAGCGACGGCAAGAGAAGCCTCGCCCGCTAAGGACTCATCCAAAGCCGAAGCCGTCAAACCCACCGACAGTGTGCAACTGACAGAATGGACTTCTTCTCCTGCAGTCCGTTCGTGGGCCCAGGTCGAGCCCTCGATCGGCTCGATCGACTTACGCCCGTACTTGTTTGTTGCAAAAGACCGCAAGGATTACTTCGGTGCAACCACAGTGCTCGGACAGCTCGCGAGCGTCGCGGAGAAATTGCTCGGCACCAAATTGGCAGTGCAAGGCTTTGAAGCCGAACTGCGTCAACTCGTCGTTCCCGAAGCCGCTCAGGTCCTTGACCTGCTTCGTGCCCGAGTTCTGCGCGGCGACACCTTCGAAACGGAGCCGGCCGGCGTGGCAGGGATAGCGATTCTGGTGAAATCGCAGCCAGCCCTTCAAGGACAGCTTCTCGACTTTCTCGAGGCTTTGCCGTCGCAACGTCTGGGTCCGTGGGCATGCGGCGGTTGGGAAGGTGTGATCAAAGACACAGCCCACGTGCTCAGATATGACCAATTGTTGGAGACCTGGAAAAAAGATGGAGGCCAGTTTCTTAAGGCAACGGCTAACGCCACTCTGCGTACGCGACACCAAGGCCAGAGGCATTAGTGGGGACTTCAAATGCAAACGGAGGCCAAGGCGGTGACAAACCGCTCATACCAAGTTGGCTTACGGGCGGAGGCAGCCCGTCACCCGCGGCCCCTCTCCCTGTGCCGCCAGACGTGCCTCCACCTAACCAGCGACCACCGACTCCGGTACCGGCCCCCCCTGATCTCCCGCCTATACCACCGAGCGCGCCGGCTGATAGATTCACTGTGCCTCGCAATAATTTCACCCGTTTCGTCAGCTCTGGCGGCACCGACCGTGCAAGCCTGGCGCGTTCATTAGCACAATACATAGCCAGCTCGTCGGGAGGCAGTCGAACGGCCGCGCAACGCATGGCAAGATCGCCAGCGTCCGGCGCTCCCCTTCTTAACTTTCTATCCGGCGCTGTCGCGAACGGTCCCCGCGAGGCACTAAGGGCGCTTAATCTCGAAAGGCTCTCCGGTCGCCCGATCGAGGAAGTATTTATTGAATTGATGGACTATGTCTGTCCGGAAGGTGGAACGCTTGACGAAGGAATCGCGCGTGACGCTTTCATCGAAACAATCGTTGACCTTGCCGAAAGCGGAATTTCCGACTTCGACAGCCTCACCGCCGATCAAATGCAAATCATTTTTGAACTCTACGCGACCCATGCGATTGAGACCCGTCTGTGCAATGATATCGGCGCGAAAGCCATAACCTTTCCGGCTGATGCCGCGCAAGCGGCGTCGGTTCAAAGACAACTTGTCGACTACGTCCGGCGGAGCGTATCTGACGCTCTGACGCCTGCGCGGGCAGACGCGCAGGCGTTGACGCCAGAGCGCGTTTTCGAATTTGTCACCCGCGTTTACGAACAAGCGTATGCGATCTTGCAAACGACGGCCGAATCCGAGGAGGAGTCTGCATGAGACGCCACTTGATCGTCGGCCGTTTCGGTAGTTCCGATTCCGTTGCTATTCCTACTGCGAACGGAGAGGTAGCGACGAAACTAGATTTTGTTGCAGCCAAACGGCGGCTTGACCACGATATTGGCAGTTCTCTCGACAGCCTATCCAAGGTCGGGGTTTATCCCAGCGAAATCGGGCTTGACCTCCTCGTTCTCGCAGCTCACGTACAGGCCGCCGATACCCACATCTCGCGCGCGACTGAGTCGCAGGATTCCTGGACGCGAGAAATTCGTATAGTGGCGCCTGTGAGCGATCCTGTGCGATGGAATTCCGTGATGCCTCTACTTAGCCGTCTTCTCAATTTTCTGACAGGGGATCGATGGACAATCGGTTTCAGACCCAGACCATCCGGTTTCGAGCATGCCGTTCGTGAACGGCCGCCGCAGTTGCTTCAATGCCCGTTCGACACCGTGGCCTTGTTCTCGGGGGGACTCGACAGTTTAATTGGCGCCATCAATTCCATAGAGAGCGGGAAATCACCTTTGTTCATAAGCCATGCGGGCGAAGGAACTGTCAGCCAATCTCAAGAAGAGCTCTTCCAGGGTTTGAAAAGAAAACATACGCGACAGAATTTTGACCGCTTGAGAATATGGATGGACTTCCGGGGCTGGCGCATTCGTGGAGTCAAGCCTGAGAAAACGACGCGCGGTCGCTCATTCCTATTTTTTGCGGCGGGTGTATTTGCAGGCACCGGGTTGCCCAGCGGATTCACTCTGCAGGTCCCTGAGAATGGTCTCATCGCTCTCAATGTACCGCTCGATCCGTTGCGTCTTGGAGCGTTCAGCACACGTACCACTCACCCTTTCTATATCGCGAGATGGAACGAGCTCTTGAACGGCTTGGGTATATCCGGCCGGATCGAGAATCCGTATTGGGATAAAACGAAAGGAGAAATGGTCGCAGAATGTGCAGACTCCGCTCTCCTCGCCCAGCTTGTGCCGAAGTCGTTTTCATGCGCATCGCCGGCCAAGAGCCGATGGCTTGGCCGAAAAACGGAGCACTGCGGTTTTTGTCTGCCTTGTCTTATACGTCGCGCTGCGCTGCATCATGGTTTGGCCCCCGCGGGCGATCCGACACGCTACACACTTGCCAATATGACTTCTAGAGTGCTTTCCACCAAGAAAGCCAGAGGACAGCAGATACGGTCATTCCAATTTGCGATCGGAAGGCTTGCAGCAAACTCGGCGTTGGCTACTCTGCTGATTCACAAACCCGGCCCTCTATCCGATGAATCTCCGACCCGGCAGGCCGCACTTGCAGAAGTCTACAAACGCGGCCTCAATGAGGTTAATAAAATCCTTGCCGGCGTTCGCACATCCCCCGACTGAGTGTTCATGAAGCCAGCCCTCGTAGATTTTCATTGTCATCTGGACCTGTTTGCCGATCCAGTTTCGGCCGTCTACGCTGCCGAAAAGGCCGAAATCTATACACTTACGGTGACAACCACGCCGAAGGCATGGCCTCGCAACTACGAACTGACGCAAAAGACGAAATATGTCCGCGCAGCCCTCGGGCTTCATCCTCAAGTAGTAGCGGAGCGCGCTGCAGAAATAGGCCTATGGGAACAGTACCTGTCGCAGACGCGCTACATCGGCGAAGTTGGTCTCGATGCCGGACCTCAGTTTTACAAGTCTTTCGATTTGCAAAAACAGATCTTCACTCGCGTTCTCCAGAAATGCTCAGAGGTAGGGGGGAAAATCCTGTCCGTCCACAGCGTCAGGTCCGCAGCCCTCGTCCTCGACCTCATCGAATCGCACCTGCCTCGGACACGCGGTCAGGTCGTGCTCCACTGGTTTACCGGTTCAAAGTCAGAACTACGCCGCGCGATTAAGCTGGGCTGCTACTTCTCAGTCAACACCGCCATGATGGAAAACGACCGTGGACGCGATCTCATCGTCGCGATCCCCGATGACCGGCTACTAACTGAAACCGATGCCCCGTTCACCCGTGTCGTTGACCGTCCCTCAACGCCGAGCGATGTGGCTATCACTGTTGACATCCTCGCCGGATTGCGGCAAGTGGATGTGAACGTGGTGGCCGAAAAGATTCGTTCAAATCTAAAAACAATGCTAAACGATCAGCCTGGAGGCAAATCCGGGCAAGAACATTAGGGCGTGGGCATGCAAGTTCCCGATTAAAGAGTTCCACCCTGAGGGTCGCTTCGTCGATGGCTATTTAGGTTTGAGATTAAGGCTTATGCCATTACAGTTGCACCGGAGCGTCTCAGGATCTGCCTTTTTAGGCGTAACGTACAACGCCGAGTCGCACTCCGCCTTTGAACATCGAAATTGCTGAAACACTGCCTTGAAGGCCGCGACGACAGATCGAAATTCCGCGGACGAAAAATCGTGCCATTCGTTCCAGTGAACAGCTTTATTCACAACCCAGCTTTCGCCACCATAAGCGGCGAGCGCATCGGTTCTTGCCTGCTTCATCGCCTCGACTCTCGCCTTGGCATCCGCGTCTTTCCACTCGCTAGCCGCCTTGGCCGCAAGCTTGAGCAACTCGCCCTGGCGGCCGATCACAGCCGGCAACAGGTCGCCTAAGTCATAAGAAAAATCGCCTCGGTATGTCGGGGTTGCCCCGAGCTGATCCGCCAACTCGGCGGCGACGTATTCCGAATGTCTACGAAGCCTTCCAGCGGCTCCGCCAACATCGTTCTTCTGCAAATCCGCCTCGATCTTGTCCCACACGTCCGATGCCTGCTCGAAGATCGGTCCCGTCTGTACGCTCCAGTTGTAAAACACGACGCCGTCTTTCGCTTCGACGAGCTTCTCGGCCTGCATCTGCTTCGCCCAAACCTTGTCGTGCGTGGTGATAATGAACTGCGTTTTCGGGAAGCGTGATTTCAGTAGCCTGCAGAACTGCTTGCGATGGTCCTGATCAACGGACATCACGACATCGTCGAGTACGGCGAACCCAAATCGGTCGCCAAGTAATTTCTTCATCAGAGCAAAATAGAGACAGGCCCCCATGCCGTCCTGATGGCCCTCGCTGTGATACGCACCCGGCGGAAACATACCGCGACCGTGAAAGTCGACTTCCAGGTCGAGCTTTCCTTCGGAAGGCTCAAATTTTGCCTTGAAAGTTGCCTCATCGTCCGAATTAATCTCCCGATAGTACGTACTGAAATCGCCTTCCACAGCCTCATACAGGGTATTGAGATGCTGTTCGGCGACATCGCAGTAGGTCTTGTAAACTTCTTTTCCGGCTTCCGCCGCCGCCGTTGCCTTTATCTTCGCGCGCCTTGCACTGCGACAAGTTGTGAGACGATCCTCAGCCAGTGTCAGGAATGTCTGCGCCACGAGTGACGCGCTCTGGTCGGGCATGGCTTCGATAATCTTGCCGAACGCATCAAGGTTCGTTTTCGCTGAGTCCGGAGCCCCGATCCAGCCCTGCTCTAGTTCATTTTTCTTCGCGACAAGGTTTTCCACGGTTCCGAGGGACTTTGAGAAAGCCGTCAGACTGTCGGACCAGTTTGTGAGAGCGGTGGCAAGCTCTGGTGTTCCATGTAGTTTCGCGACCGACAGAACGGGCCTGATAAGCGCCGCAATGCCACGCGCATGATTAGCGACTTTGTTGCCATTTTCCAGTAGCCGTCTTTGAAGTTTCTCTGCCGTCGCCGACTTGGTGAGCTTTTCCTGAAGATGTTTGTTCAAATGCTCTCGGTCTCCCCAATCCGCATCGCAGAGGGGACAGTGTCCGTCATCAACTAGTGCTAGGCCGCGCTCCACAAAGGATCTCCGCGATATTGCGGTCAGCAGTGCTGGTTCGTTCTGTAACGCGTTCAAGTCCTCCAGAAGGCTGCTCACCTCCTCGTTACCCAGGACCGGAAAATTGGTGTGAGCTTCGGCAAGCGCAGCCACGTCCCGAAGCGCAGACTCCTTGTTGAATGCCTGTTGCGCGCCGCCTTCCGCCACGCCGACATTCACGTTGGTGTCCGGCTTGAGTTCCGCAAGTTCCGGAAGACCGAGAATCTTCCGGTGTTTATTGACTGGAACCAGGATTTCCTCAGGACTGAGTGTTTTCAGATCGAGATGCCGACGGAAGGAATCGTTGGCATCCCGAAGGTCCCGTTCTGCGGTGGTTTGAGAATTCGACAGCTTGTTCCTGGCTGTCGCCAGAACGCTGCGAGTTGCGCCGATTTCGTCAAGTTTTAGCAGCGCTTGAATTTCTTTCGAACGTTCTCCCGCTTCTACGATGATGTACTTGATGATCTCCCGACGAGAGAGGATCAATTCGGGATGCCGGGCCGTCTCCTCGACAGCCGCTCTTATTTTGGGCTCGTCAGGGTTGAGAGTGAACGTCTTTGCTGTCTTGATGTTTCGCGTCAGAACCGCCGTCCTGTTAATTTCGGGAACGTAAAGGGTCAAGGCTACCTCGGCCACGCTCGGATCGTCCCGCCGATCAACGTGTGGGCCGTGACGCAGAACAGTCAGTCCAACTGTTCCCTTGCCGGCAAGACGCGATATGCCACCGGTTAGCGCGAATTCGATGGCATCAACGACCCCGCTCTTGCCAGACCCGTTCCCTCCGGAGATCACGAAGCTTTTTCGCTTCGGCTTGATTTCCAGGTCGCGGATGCCGCGCAGTTCGATGATTCGGACGGCCTCGATCTGAATCACAGCGCGTCCTTTTTCCTTTCTCTCGAGAGAATCGTCACAAAGTCGTCAGCTTTCAATTTTTCACCGGAGGCAAAAAGCTTACGAAGTTCTTCGACCACTGCGGGTCCAGTGTTTTCCGATGCGGAGAGTTTCGCGTAAAACGCGTCGAGAATTTCTTCCTGAATTCTGGCCATTGTCTTCCTTCTAGACCAAGGGGCGCACAAATTGCTTGTCTATTGAAGATTGAATACGTGCTTGCGTTTATACTATCGCGCGGCTCCGACGGCGGCCAACGGTATTCTTTTTGTGGTGTCTACACCGACGCTATCGGAACGGGGGCATTAAATACGTAACGGTCAACTCTTCGGAACCTCGGGCAGCGGCCCGCCTGCCAGTCCCTTCCTGACGAGGCCCGCGAGGAAATCCGCGAATGGCCCGATATCCTCACGCACGCTCGCTTTCTCCAGCGCAAGCATATAGGTCGTGCGCTCGCCGACTGGTATCACCGTCCAGGGGTATCCGCCCGAGGCCATCATCGCGTTCATCAGAAACCGTCCCATGCGGCCGTTGCCGTCCATATAAGGATGGATGTAGACGAACACGAAATGCCCGAGGACGGCGCGGACGCCGGCATCGGGTTCTTCGCCCAGCAGATCGAAGAAAGCCGGCATAGCGTCCCTCACTGCGTCGCGGTTCAGCGGCACATGCATCGACTTCCGGATATAGACCTGGCCATTGCGGTAACCGGCGAGATCGGCCGGGCGCAGCAGGCCCGAGGTGACGCTCGGGGCAAAGAGCTCCCTGTACCATGTCCGGTGATCTTCATCTGCGACCAGACCCGGATTCTCGCCTTTAAGTATCCTGCCGAGACTGTTCTCGACGGCCTGAAACGCCTGCCAGTAACCGCGCGCCGCCATCGCGTTGCGCTGTTCGCGGTCGTCCTCGTTTTGTTCCGGATTCCAAGTGCCGCTGCGCACGCGCTCGATCAGCTCGGGCGTGACACGGTAACCCTCGATCGACAATGAGTGGTAGGCATCCGTCACATACGCATCGTTGACGCGCTTCAAGTAGGTCTTGCCGTCCTCCGCCAGACCCGGTGCCTGCGGGAAGCGTTCGATGACAGGCTCCCGCATCCTCTGCCACAGCAGCCGTATCCGGTTGACGTAAGGAGATGCTTCGCGGACCGGCAACGCGAGAGGAGGCTTGTCCGCGAAGGGATCGTTTTCACGCACGGCATAACTGGCGGCGGACATCGTCTTCACGATTTCGTCGGCCATACGGTCGCGGCCGCCGTTGCGGAAGGCCCCGGCCAGCCGGCCGGCAATTGTCGTGTGCCCGCCGTCCAGCAGGCGGCGCAGCAGGCCGGAGGCGTCGCGGATCGTCATCAGCGCGGCTCGGACATCCGTCGACCTGTTTGAAAAATAACCCGGTGAGCACTCGATCAGCGCCGATTCGAGCGAGAAGATCCGCAAGGCCTCTTGTTCCTCGCGGTCTGCGCGCGCTGGCAGGGCGGCGCGAACATCGAGCAGTGATGTGTGGTGCGGCAGGTCCGTGACCTTGTTGCGCGCTTTGGGCGATCTAACCAGAAGCTGCCGGGGCACCGTCCAGTTGCCGGCATGGATGGACAGCGACTGTTCCGGCGAAAGGCACCAGTCTTTGCCAAAACGGGCCTCGAGATAGTCGGCGCAAAAGCGCCAGAACGAGGCGTACCACACGGTGCTCTCGCCCTTCACTTCGTCCGGTCGGCTCGGTATGTACCAGCCTTTTATGACCTCCTGCAGGAAGCCGTTCTTCACAAGTCGTTCGCGGTGCGTGCGTGTTAGGTCGCGCGCGCGTATCGCCGCTGCACCGTTGGCCGCCTGAAGCTTGTGCAGAAGTTCCAGAGATTGAGCGAGTTTTTCGGATGGTGTGGCCATTCTCTCGTGTCCTCAGCTTAGCTTATTGCGCTGTATTATAGTTAGCTTTTTATGTTGTACCACTATTAGCTTATTTCGTCGAGTGAATTTTAGCCTTCCCAGTCGGGGAGCCCCTACCTTCTTGTGGGCGTGTCCGGCTGTCGCCGGACCCGGCCTACTCGCTCCGCAAGAACGACGGCACGGCTCGCCGAGCCTTTGGGTCTCGTCCATCCGGTGACAATCGCTCACGCGAGCGGTACCACCCCTACCGCCATCACTAACCGTCAGCATCAACACGGCGATGGCGACGACCATCATCATGATGTTTATGAGGACGAGCGCGGTATTTTTTCCCTGTCCACTGCGGGGCTCGGTCTACTGAATATTCGTGAGAGCTCGGAATATTACGGGCGTCGCGCATGCGATTGCGGCCGATTATCAGTATGCCAGCGACGAAAAGTCATGAAAGTGACCATGGCAGACCGATACAAAAATTTCCTTGAACTGGCGAAGAAGGAAACACAGGGCATCGATTTTCGTGTACGTCTGCAGCAGCGCGCGGGCAAGGCCGTCGTCCTAGCGCCGCATGGAGGCGGCATAGAACCCGGCACATCGGAGATCGCGGAAGCCATCGCCGGAGCAGACCTTTCGTTTTACGCGTTTGAAGGAATTAAGCCCGCCGACAATCGAATCCTGCATATCACGAGCGCTCGATTCGATGAACCTCAGGGTAAGGTGCTAGCCGAGGCGTCGCTGACAGTCATTGCTGTCCACGGGGAAGAAAGTGCGGAGCAAATTGTCTTTCTTGGCGGCCTTGACGAGGAACGGCAAGAAAAGTTTCGTGACTCACTGATAGCCAGTGGATTCACCGTAAAACAACATCACAATCCTTTGCTCCAGGGCACACACGACGCCAATATTTGCAATCAAGGCGCGAGCGGTCGAGGAGTTCAGATGGAATTGAGCAAAGGCCTACGTACTTCTTTTTTTGAATCACTCACTGCCAAAGGCCGACAAACCACGACACCGCAGTTTGAGAAATTTGTCGCCGCTATAAGGCGTGGGCTGGCAATACCTGACTAGGTCTAGATCGGGTGCCGTCTGTGACTAGATCCATAGGGCCGAGATGCTAGCGCGCCTTCCCGACAGGCAGGCGTTCACAAGTGTTGTATTCCTGTCGTTGGTGTTAGTGCTCGCCAAATTTCTTCTCGAGCTTGCGGACTAATGATGGGCGCAGCATTAAAGGCGGGTGATGCTCGCAACCTGGGCTGCGCCCCTCGTTGCCTTCTGTAGGGTTTGGTGTACCCGGCGTGTACCTCGCTTTAGCAAATCGAGGGGTTTGAGCCGTTCTCTCGTTATGTGAAATCAATAACTTACGCGGTTTCAATCGCGCTTTTAGTTCGATCCCCACCGCCCCTACCAAAACAACCACAATACAAAACACTTAGCGCGATTTATTTGTAGTAATCACTAAATTGTAGTGATTGGATGTTTGTGAGCGCCGTCCGCTGAGAATCGGCGTCCGCGTGAACGTAAAACCGCAACGTGGTCTTGATGTCGCTATGGCGTAAGGTGCGCTGCACGATAGCGGGCGATGCCCCCGAATCGGCCAGCGCGGTACCCAGCCCGTGTCTAAATGCGTGTAAACCTGCCCGATACGTCGGAAGCCCCAACTTTTTGAGGATGGGGTGTAGACCAAACCTCACGACGTTCGCTCGCTTGAGCGGCCGACCGGTGCGGTTTGAAAACAGCAGGCCCTGCGGGTTCGCTCGCCACTGGAGTTTCAAGTAGCTGCGCAGAATGGTGGCTGTCTTTTGAGTGATGGGAACTGCGGTGCGCGATTTCTTAGTCTTTAACTCCCGCAAGGCGCGAGTCCGATCATCGGCCTGCCTACGGGGGCAAATCATCAATCGTTCGAAATCGATGTCCGCCACGGTAAGACCCAAGAGTTCGGCTGCGCGAAGCCCGGTTACTGCAGCAAGCACGAAAATAGTTCGATACGGTTCGCGTGCCGCTGCAATTATTTGCTGAACATTGGCCGTCTTGAAATAAACAGCCTCCGTGCCGTCGCGGTCGCCCGCAATCGTCAGAGATCGCTCCGGGATTTCGGGCACTCGGACGCCGCACTTCTTCGCGTAGCTGAGTACAACGGTCAAAGTTCCGAGCACGTTGAGAATAGTTTTGCGCGAGAGCTTGGCAGAAAGGTCGGTTACGAGTCGTTGCAGGGTCGGAACGTCGATGGCCATCAGCGCCATTGATCCGATGCGCGGGAAGAGATGTGCGTTGAGGTGGCTCGCCCTCTGACGCACGGTTGAGATGGACAATTGTGGGGCGATGTCGGTCATATAGGTCTTGGCGACCTCAGCAAACGTCTCGCCCTTCGGTGCGGTTGGAACGGAACCGCGATCACGGTTGATTTGTTGACGCAGGCGGTCGTGTTCACGTTGCGCGGACAAATCAGAAATTTCACCGATCTTGCCGAGCTTGATGCGTGTGAAGACAGACTTGCTTGTGCCATCTGGATTGGTGTGGTCACGGTAGAAAAAACTGTAGTAGTGACCATTCTCTTTTTTAAGTAATCCCTGCTGGAAACGTCGTTTCGCCACCGGGCCTCTTTGGCCTGTAGGTGGTGTTGCATGGGTACCGTACGCCGGGGGAGGCGTTGAAATCAAGCGGGCCGGTTGAGGCAGTGGAAGAATCTTTTTCATTTGGCGCGTAAAGCCACTAACAAACAGCGTTGTCAGTCAGGAAGTGTGAAGTTTCGGGTCGGCTTTTCTAGGTAACCCGGACGCTCAATAAAGTAGGTTCATGCCAGCATTGTTTACGCAGAAGCAACCGTAGCTAGTGGTTGACACCGCTTCGAAGTCCCTCAGTCTTCGGTCACGGGCTTGAGTTCCTTCTTCAGGAGGCGCATGGACTCCTGACCGTTGAAGAAAATCCGGACGGAACAGAGTCCACAATTCAGGAAGGGACGATTGGTCTTGGTGAGAAAGACTGCGACCTTCGCACGGCACACGGGGCAGGGAGTCGTCCCGATTTGGCGCAGCGCCGGTTGCATCATTACCGCTTCGGGCTTATCCTGCTTTTGTTGATCCTGTTGAGCTTTTTCGCCGACATTTGTGAGGTTTTTGAACCAATTACTCTGAGGTGGTACGCGCGTCTTCATAGGTCTCCTGGTCTAGAGATACATCTCTAAAGGCAAGACCATTGACGCACGGCCTTGAAGCCAGGCAGTCAAACTCCAATTCGAAACAAAATGAAGGACTTACAACGACAAATTCGGGGAAGATTGCTCGCTGGAGCGCCGCAGAACGAGCTGGAGCTCCATATGTGGGAATCTCTGGGGTATCAATTGCTGCCAACGGGCGATTGGTATGAGCCCGAGGAACCGACGGGTCCGTCCTTGGCATTCATGCGGAAATATCCGCACGGGCACGTATGTAAAGCCTGCAACGATTATTTCCGGAGCACTGAATACCACGACGCTTTCTGCCAGTCTTGCCGAAGCATCATGGAGCTTACTCGGAAAAAGATTGAACTGGTTTTGGATGCTGCTGGCGACTCTAGTGAGGAAGCGAATTGGAAGGTACTCCGGAAGGTACAAAAAATTCTGGAATGTCCCCGATGCTTTTGGCATGCAAATGAAGGAAGAACGGAACTACCCGACGTTGATTTAATTAGGAAGTATCTGGGAGATTGGATTGTCGCGGCCCATCTACATTGGATGCGCCACAACTTTTGCAATCGATTTTCCACGAAACCAAGGTTCGTATCGACGAAGGACTGGAAAGAAGAAGTGGAAATGAAGAAGGTTTTCTCAGACCTGTACAATTACGGGAAGAAAAACCCCAATATTATTGAGATTACGTATTCAGAAACTGGAACTCCGCTTCGCGCCGAACAAAAACATTCGAAATACGTTTCACAATTTCCGCCGGTCCGTTAATTCTTTAATCCCTAAATTGTTTTCTTAGGGCATGCGCACGGTATTATTTCCGCTAAGTCCTTTGTTTTCAGTATTGCAGGATTTACCTCGGATTATTTTCCAGCTAGAAAATAAATCACCGATTTTTTCATAAAAATAAAATGCAATGAAACCAGCTGTAAAGTGTCTGTGAAAACGCCCGCTTGCCGAGTAAGCCTTATCCCATCTGCCCGGAAATCCACTTGTCCGGTAAGCGCGTTAACCAGGCACTACACGCATCGGTTGGCTCATACTGAGGGAAAATTCTGTTTAGATATGCCAGGTAGTTCGGATCACAAGCATTAACAGCATGCCGCCCAAAGTTCCCAATGCCATCGCGAACACAATGATCCTTCTTCGTTGCGTTGAATGACTTCCACGATACGAAAACACGAACCAAATGGCAGCGCATACAAAAGCAAGGGAGGCAGCATAGATATATGGGTTCGATACCCAGGTCGGATAAATCGCGTCGCGCTGTTGCGCCGTCATCATGGGCAACAGCCCGAATTGCAAAATAGCCCAGTTGGCAAGCCCTAGAATTGAGACACCGATAGCAACCTGTCGCAACGAGAGATTCTCTAATCTCAATCTGTTGTCGAGCCAAAATAGGCGTCGCATGGTCGCATTCTACCCTAAAGCTGCTAGCGATAAGCCCGGCACCGCCGTCAGCGATTTCTGGCTCAAAGCACTTGTCCGGTAAGCGCGTTAATCAGGCTCTTTCCAAGGCGTTATTCAGTGCAGGAGTTCCCAGGCGAAAAGGAAGCAATATGCGAGTGTACCCGCTGCAAAGCTTACAGCCCAGCACCAACCCAAAAACCGGAAAAAACCGATATAAAAACCTTTTTCGGGCACCGGCATTATTCCAAATGAGAAGAACCGATACGCCTTGGAAGGGTTGTGGGCGATAAACCAGCCAAGTGCCGAGAATGCTGCTGCGAACAACAACAGAACCAAATATTGAATGGCAGGATGCATGGTGGTCATTCTACATCTCTAAATTCCACTTGTCCGGTAAGCGCGTTAATCAGGACTTTCAAATTAACGACTGCCAGTAAAGCTATTAGGAGTGCGCACTCGCCGTTATCGTCATATGCAGTGATAGGATTACTTGCACCGGTTGTGGTTGGAGAATAAAACCGGGACAGAGCCCCAGGAACGCTGGTTCCATTTAGCAATCGAGCGAGTGATGTTCAAAGGTGAAGTTGCCAAGCCGGGTTTCGGACACTTCGGAAAGTGCAGGCCGAAGTTTTATCAGACTGTGTTTGACCTAAGTGGTATTGCCCTCTACCGGGGAACGATAAACGTAAGAATCGAAGGAGAGATGCCGCACTTTCCCCTGCCCAATACCCGGAGAATTCCTGGGCAAGACCAGATTGATCTAGACCACAACCAAGACATTCTGATCACACCTTGTGTGATGGAGGGTCGTCCTGGTTTTTGGATTCTTCCGGTTTTCAAGGGAACCTGGAACCCGAATCCCACCGGTCATTTTACGAACCAAATTATTGAAATTTCGCTGGTGGAGGAACTCCCCAACACAACTCCGGGCGTGAAGGTTTCTCTTGAAATTCAGAGCACCCCTCTCTCCTAGGGACGGGCTGCGTTTCATTTGTCCGGTAAGCGCGTTTATCACGCACTGGCGGATGTACACTAACGGAGCGACGATGATTGCGAAGCCAAGCACGCTCAGCCTCTCGATTCTGGCCTTGGCCTTGAGTCCGCTGACTCCCTCTAAGGGCCAAGAATCTGAGCAACGTCCCAAGGATGCAAAGACACAGGTAGCGATAAAGATTGAGAAGTTCAGCGCTACATCTTTCGGATTTGAAGTCATTGTCAGCGTCAAAAACATTGGAACACAACCATTGATACTTGCCGAAACTGGCTGGAAGAAGGGAACGCTCCAGTCGTTGGACATTCAACAGTGGGACAACAAGCTGGGTTGGCAGAGCGTGGGTCCTTGTTGGGATGTGGTACCCATGTCCACAGTGAAACTCGATCCGGGTGAAAGTCTTCAGAACACTATTCCCATAGGAGATTTGACTCACGGATGGGCAAATAGTGTGTGCCCTCGGAAAATTGAACACCTAGGCGGTAGAGTACGTGCGATTCTGTACTTTGCGTATCAGAGTGAAGAGAAGTTTAAGGCGCGGGACCCCAAAGGTCGCGTAAACCTTGTTTCCATGTCAGTTGAAGTGCCCATGACCGGGGGAAATTCTTCGCCAAGTCCCGATTAGTCGGGTTACCGGACATGTGGATTTCGGGTCAACGGACTGCCCGGCCAGACCCATTAGCCTTGATATACAATAATCGTGGGTCCCTCGTTGTTTTCTTCCGCTGATTGGACTTCGACGACGCATTTCCTATTCGGAAACAAGTCTGCGAGGCGTGCTCTCCACGCGTCGGCCAGTCGTTCTGCAAGGAAAACATTTTCCACATCGCTGGTCGTTGAGAGGCCACTCGAAAACAGATCATTCGGGATTAAGAATTGGTTGAAGGACTTTTCAACTTCTTCGGCGGTCCGTAATCCAAGAAGCGCAGCACGAATTCGCGAGCGATCATCCTCGTTCTCAATCACGCTTTCGTGAAAAATCATTCCCTCGAATTCGATAAAATCCGGCCAAAAGAGATACGAGTAGGTGAGTGCCTCCAAAGGACTTCCGAAGGCCGAAACAAAATCCAGTACGTTGAAATTGGCTGTATCCGCTGTGGCGTGATGGTCCTTGAGATGGCTGATTAAATTGTCGCGCATTGAGAATCCATTTTACGGGGATTTCATCGATTTTTGCAGTTCCGGATCGAAGAATATGAGGACGCGCAACGGCAGTCCGCGCAAACTCCTGATAAGTCGGGTTACCGGACAAGTGCCATTGGGGCCTGAATGCCACTTCTTATTGAGCGCCTCAATCAGCGCGTCAGCCAACCAGCGGGATTCTGCGGCCTGCTAGTCCGTTACGCTAAACTCTAGATACGGTTGCGAAATGGAATCGATAACGTCGTCTGGTTTTTCTTCCATGTTGTTTTCTTCGCTGTTTGCCGGTTTGAATCGGACATTCACTTTTATGTACTGACATTCGGAATAGACGTAAGTTCGCTGGGATCTGGTTGACAGGCCTCCTTCCGTCGTGAAGACCTTGAGCAGGTCTTGCCTCCTCATTCCAGGTTCAATCATTTTCATTTGACGAAGAGCTTTGGCAATCCACATTGTACGTTCTTGGTTGAAGTCGTTGTCCACGGGAACAGATTCATCTTGGACTTGAGCAGGGCTTTTCGCCCATTCTGGAAGTAAAGTCTTGTCCGATGGTCCCACGAGTTCCTCAACGGGACGCGCAGTAGCCGCCTCATACAGCGTATAGAGGTCCTTCCCGTCGAGCGAATGCGAGGATACCGACACTTGCTGGCCCTCGCGCCAGAAATGCCAGTCCATAGGCGTTTTAGTCTCGATTATTTCCAGCTTTCCATTCCTCAGATAGATTTCGAGCCGAGTCGACTGCATCGCCTCTTCGGGCTTCGTCCCTCGCGCGACGCTGCACCCAACGGTTTGTCTGTCCTCCGCAACCCTTGCCTCGATGCAATGCTCCCGCGTAGCCATCCTCATGTGCTGTCCCCCATCGGAACTCACATATATGGATCCGTCAGAATCGATTCCGGCTTCGGTTACGTATCGGCGTTCCTGCTGGGCCATACACGAAGTCGCGACTACTAAACTGAGGGAAAAACTGGCGAGCACGTATCCCCACATTTCGCACCTCTGCGCACAACAGCCTTGAGCTTAAAACTAAAGGAAGCTGGAGGGAAGTATCTGGCTTGCCTGATTGCGTCGGATTACCGGACATGTGTAACGTCGGGGGTGCGCGCGGCAAGCCCGCCAGTCAAGCGTTTGATGAAGTGTCGAGCGCGTACACCAGTAAGCAGAACGTGGCTAAGCAGATGACCGTCAGCCACCACGGGCTGAATGGAATCGGAAACAAAACGATCAGCAACCACCATCTCCACGACCAACCGCTCCGCGATGAACGTGGGGCTTGTGACCGAGTTTCCATGTCGATTTTCTCGAATCAGTTGCGTCTGCATATTACAGCTTCATTGCACTGTGCCCAAGTCCTGATTAGTCGGGTTATCGGACAGGTGCTTTTGGGCCAAAATCCACTTGTCCGGTAAGCGCGTTAATCAGGAGTTTGCCGCATAGTTCGCACTACAAGGCCTCCTCTGCGTCAACCAGGGGCAAATTATCTTCACCAAACGTGCGTTGTGCCTCCTTCTCCGAGTACGCCTTCAAAATCTTTCCTGTGCGTATTTCGATTCGATAGACGATGAAATCACCCATGTACTTGCATCCGCTATCCGGACCCGCCAGTGCTGCTACCAGAATCTCGCGCGAGCCGTTCAACCACTGCGATCCGACAACGTCATCCGCGCAGTAGTCTAGGCTCTGCCACATCCCTCGCTTTTCCTGGGTATCCACCCACTTAGGAAGTGGTGCTTCCCGCATTCTGAGGATCAGTTCAGATCTCACATTCCGCGTTACGCCCGGTATTTCCACGAGCCCAGTCTCAGCCACCTCATAGACTTGCGTGTGCCACGGGCCCAATTCACCGGACTCGCTCCAAGTGACAAATAACCGAGTCGAATCTGGCGGCCATCCATGTATTAAACAGCGCCACGGTTTTTCCAGACCATGCCCCGCGACACACCATGTACCGGCGGTCACCACCGTTTTCTCTGCAATCCGTGGATTTCGTATCCTCGGCAACGTGGTTACTTCGCCCAGAGAGCGTCGCGGGAAAAAGAACCATCAAGACCCAGACCGCCCCGATCAATAGTCGGAAGATCATGCAGCTTCCTTTCGCGAGGACTCACGTATATAGCTGTCGATTTCCCACCAAGTTTATCTGATTGGTTGATCGCGGACTCACGAGGTCCTTTCGCGCTACCTGAGTGACATCACTCCTGACTTACACAAATGCAATCAACATGCAAGTGCCCGGTAAGTCGCATTACCCGACAAGTGCTTTTTGCCTGAAATCCACTTCTCCGGTAAGCGCGTTAATCAGGAGTTGAGATTAGGGTCTTACAGACTGGACCGGCAGCTTTCTCTCGGTTCATAATCCCCACGACCTAATTCGCCAGAGCCAGCTGTGAAATTGAACGCTGAAGCCCCAACACTGAGAGACCATGGAAGTCTCAAGAGTCCGACGACCGTTTCCGTTGAGACGCTATGTATCGCGTTTTGGAAAGTCTTACTTAGTCGAAATGATCGCCGTTCCGTTGGTAGGAACGGTGGCGATTATTGTTATTTCTTTCCTACCTGTACTTAACCATTCAGCGGACAAATTTCTTTGGGACAGCACTTACTGGCCTCCATGGCCGTTCCCAATTTTAGTCGGCTTGATTTCCTCTGTAATTCGAAATCGTCAGCGGGTTCGTTTCCCCGCCCTATTGGCTTGGCTCCTACCCACGTTACGTCTTCTTGGGTACCTGGTGGGCATGTGGACCGAAGCAGCCCCGTATTACTCGCGCCAGGAATGGAAAGGGATGTTTGCACACACTTGCGAGGGTGAGGGATGCGTCAACCCCATTTTCGTTTGTGTCCCAGTTGCATTCTCAGCGTCCTACAGCGTTGCTGCACTAATTCTCTGGCTTCTGAAGCGGAACAAACTCAAAGCTTGGCCTGCAGGGGATAAGTCCTGATAGGTCGTAACCGCAAAAGTGATTTTGGTCGTTCCACATGTCCGGTAAGCGCGGTGCATTCAATAGGTCGATGCAACACCATCTAGGAACTAATCTGTTCAAAGGTGGTGTTTATGATCCAACGAAAACGGTGGAGACTTTCTGCCGAGGAAAAGATCGACATCTGGCGGCGATGGAAGTGCGGGCAGTCCCAGCACGAGATTGGGCGCGCTTGTGGCAGGCCACATCCCACCATTCGCAAGCTGTTGTCGCCATGTGGCGGCATAGCTCCCGCCGCTCGTCGCCGTTCGCGGTTGGCACTCACCCTAGCGGAGCGAGAAGACATCTCACGAGGAATCGCCTCTGATTCGCCGATTCGTGAGATCGCTCGGCTCCTGAAACGATCCGCCTCTACGGTGAGCCGGGAGGTCGCTCGCCATGGTGGTCGTCCTGCTTATCGTGCCCACGATGCGGATCGCCGAGCATGGATGTCGGCGTTGCGCCCGAAGCGTTGTCTTCTGGCCGGCAACCGCAGGTTGTGTGACGTGGTTGCGAGTAAACTGATCCTGGACTGGTCGCCGGAACAGATTTCCGGATGGCTGAAAACCCGTTATCCCAACAACGAGCGTATGCGCGTGTCCCCCGAGACTATTTATCGCAGCCTGTTCATTCAAGCGCGAGGAGTATTGAAGAAAGAGCTGATGGACCACCTGCGGTCGAAGCGGCGCATGCGCCGCTCGCGTCATGCCAGCGAACATGGACACTGCCGGGGGCAGATTGTCGATGCCATCTCAATTCGAGAGCGACCCGCGGAGGCGGAAGACCGAGCGATTCCCGGCCACTGGGAAGGCGATCTGCTGGCCGGTGGAAAGAACAGCTACATTGCGACGTTGGTGGAGCGGCATTCACGCTTCCTCATGCTGATCAAGGTGCCGAGTAAAGAGACGGCGGTGGTGGTGGCGGCGCTGAGCAAACGCGTTCGTAAACTTCCGGCAACCCTGCGGCGCTCGTTGACGTGGGATCGCGGATTGGAGATGGCCAAGCACAAGGCGTTTACGGTTGCTACCGATGTGCAGGTCTACTTCTGCGATCCACAAAGTCCATGGCAGCGTGGCACGAACGAAAACACCAATCTGCTCCTGCGGCAATACTTCCCGCGAGGAACCGACTTAGCTCCTATCACTCAAGCGCAGCTCGACCAAGTCGAGCTGCGCTTGAATCAACGTCCAAGAAAAACTCTAGGATTTCAAACTCCTGCGAGTAAACTCCAAGCAAGTGTTGCGTCGACCGTCTGAGCCGGCAGCGTTAATCAGGAGTTGTCAGGAACACCTCGGCTACATAAACAACTCATTCACCGAATTTCCGCATTTAGCCTTCCACCTGCGGTTTAAACTAAAGCAGTAGCAACTGACAGGTGGAAAAAACCATGCGGCTTGCCTGTGCGATTCTCACGGTGTCTGTAATGCTCGTGTTGTTACCCCACGCATCGGCACAGGGTTCGGCTGACCCCATACCCAAGGTGATTCAACACAGCGAACCCGTATATCCCCCACTCGCACGCCAAACGCGGACCCAAGGCGACGTACTCATAAAGGTTTCGACCGACGGTGACTCGGTCCGTAACGCGGTCGCTCAGAACTGCAACCCTTTGCTGTGCAAGGCCGCTGAAAACAATGTCAAAACGTGGAAATTTGCGTCCACCAATCCAAGAACGTTCGATGTGACGTTCCGCTATAAATTATTGGAAGGCAATGCGGCAGTGGGGTTTCTGGAGTCGCCTGCCATTGTCACGGTGCTGGCAGTGCCCCCTGAGATTAGTATCTACTATGCCGATGTCGGGCTCGGAACATGGAAAGCACAGATGAAAAGCGAGCACGGTAGATTTCAGCGCGTGTTCGTTTTTTCATATACGGGCGCAAATGGTGACTGGTTGAACGCTAGGACGTTGACCCCAGTTGGTAAAAGCGAAGAGAGCGACTTTGGCAACAAAGACGGAGACTTCTTAACATTCGCTATCACGTTCTTACGACCCGACGGCCCCGCAATCAAATTTTTCTTTGTTGGAAAACTAACGGGGAACAAAATTGTTGGCACATTCATGGATGCGACAGGGGTCGTGGGCAAGTGGACCGCGATACGAACACCTGATAGTCCAAACTCCTGATAAGTCGCATTACCGGACAAGTGGCTGCTGGTACCGCTCCAAACACGGGGAATCTGACTGTCTCCGTTGAAGTCCGAATTTCAAGAGATTACTATTGAGCTTACTCGACACGGAAAGCTCAAATAGAGAGGCGGATCGTCGATGGAATCACCTCTACTATATAACCGCGACGAAACGTGGACACCGACAGAGAAGAAGTTGGCGAGAATCGCGTTTGAGAAGGCATTCGAGAGACAGTGCGCGGCGATCACTCAAGAAGCGAGACGAATGCTGGAGAGGACGACAACCCCATCGGAGGTATTTCGAGTTCAAGAATATCTCACGGAGCAGAGAAAGATTGTAGATGGACTTTATGATTACCGGTATTCCCGGCTCTTAGAGGTTTTCGGCAGATTGTTATCAGATGGATGGTTAAGGGAGGGCGACCTCCACGGTCTCCAACCAGAGAAGATTGCCAAGATTAAACGCGAAGCCAGCTTTATTGCGGAGCGTTCTCTTTAGCCCAGCTCAGTAATTATTTCTTCAGCAGAAAACGGGCTCAATTCCCATCTTATCGTTGACAGCCTCTCGTAATCGCTGTTTGCAACCGAGATATTTTTCCGTGGTCTGCACCGAGACGTGTCCCAGCAGGAATTGAATCTGTTCCAGTTCGCCCCCGGCGCTGTGGCAGAGGCGGGCACACGATCTTCGAAGGTCATGCGGCGCGAGTCTTACGATTCCTACTTGGCCAGCGTATTGCTTGACGACATGCCACACCACCTTTTCGGTCATTTCGGTGCCCCAAATCATTCCAGTTCGACAAACACATCGAAACAGCCTCCCCTGCGAAATTCCGGCGGCAGTAAGCCATTCATCAACGGTGTGTTTTACCCATGACGGCACGGGTACCGTCCGGACGTGACCCGCTTTCCCGATCAGATCAATAATTGCCCAGTGGTCCTCGCGCTGTTGAAAATGTTCAACCGTCAGCTCGGTTAATTCGCGTCGTCGTAGCCCACATCCCAGCAAAACAGCAAGAATTGCGCGATCTCGTTTGCCCTTCAATGTGGAAACATCCGGCAGCTGCCAGAGCATTCGGGCCTGCTGAGGGGTTAACCAATTCCCCAGCCGAGCCCCCAGGCGCTTAGCGCCTTTCACACGACGAATGCCCGCTGCAAGGTCGGGGCTCAATAGGCCCGAATCAGCGGCCTCATACGCCAGTCGCCGGACAGCCGCCAATCTGACGTTGATAGTTCCCGCCGCCAGATGCCGATCTTCTAGGTGCAGTCGGTACCGCAAAACCACGGCTTTGTTGAATGACAATCGAGGAGCGGAGCAATACCACGCTACAAATTCATCAATTGAATGTCGGTAGCTGCGTTGAGACTCGAACGACCTCAAACTTACGATCACAGCGATTTTGGCGTGCTCTAGATCAGGCAGCCCAAGCTTTGTCTTCTGTCGGGCCCGTTTATTCTTAAGTCTTTGTTTCATGGATAGCCGCCTCCGGGACGGATAATCCATGAGATTGGCTCCGGGGACGAAGTGTTTTGGCTGGGTCAAAAGCACTTGTCCGGTAATGCGACTTACCAGGACTTTAACCGCAGGGCAGGCAGCTTTCTGAGACAGAATCACGGAGCATTGGATTTGTGCGTTTGCGGTGGCCAAAAAGTTCCGCAGATCGCAACGAACAACGGAATAATGAATGCCCCAGTCCAGCCCATCTTGTGGTACCCGAGAAACGCAACATCGACGCAATTGATAGCGAAATTCAACGGCACACACAGTACAAACAAAACGACAAAACGGAGAACTTTGTTACGTGGCAAGGCTCTGCTGAGGAGGAAGGCTGCCGCCATAACGATTGCGCATCTAGCGACAAGTCCAACAAAGATCGGTAGCATAGGTTCTGCTAAACAGTAGGTTTTACAGCTTTTGACGTCAAGGTCACATTCGCTGTTGTCGTAAGCCCCGCGCACATGCTCGATTAAACGCGCTTGCGGACATGTGGATTTTGGACAAAAAGCACTTGTCCGGTGACCCGACTTATCAGGCATGTACCCCGGCTCCCGGCATTTCGTGATAGGTTTCGCTCATGCGTTCGCCACCCGTCCGACCGCTTTTGATGCTCTCGTTTCTTCTAGTCTTCAGCGCGTCCCTTTACAGCCAAGATGAACCAGCACGCACCGAGGCGAAAACGCTCGAAATCAAGAATGTCAGGCTGGTCGCGTGGAAAGTTGAAGGTAGGGACAAAAAGCGCGTGGAAGTTCACAAACTGCTGGAAACGAAACCGCAACACTTACTCCCGTCCAATCGATTCGACCTAGTGTGTGAGATCGTAGGTGGCAAGTATAGTAGTGACTATTTCGTTTGGACCTCCGTAGACTTCTTAGTGGCTCCGGTGATTCGTTCATACGACGAGATGGATGACGGCACTCTCGGCTCAAGTGTTGCATGGGGACAGGTTGTCGAAATGCTAGACCTCAAGGCGACACCCATCTATGACCTTAGGCTAGGCGAATCCCGGAAGGTCGTTCTAAAAGGGTTCGATCTCAGTCCTATGCTCGCGGCCTTTCCCGTAGGCGACGCCGGGGAACTATGGCCTTGGCTAATTCGCGTCGTTGTTCATCTTCAAGACCGTTCTGGAAAGCAGTTAACATCAGCGGAATGCACATTGCGCCTGGTGCCAAATTCAGCCCGGAAGAAAACAATCTACAACCTCCCGATGCCAAGCCGGTAACTCCTGATAAACGCGCTTACCGGACAAGTGCTTTTGGGCAAAATCCACATGTCCGGTTATGCGACTTATCGGGACTTTGGGGCTTCTAGGATGCTCCGGGCTCTTGCAACATTTCAGAATGGCCGTGGAATGGCCTCACTTCCAGAACCAATACTGTCCCCGCACGGATTGCGATGTTTTTCTTGGAGATCAGCAAAGATTCTGCGCGCAATCCTGGGCCCCTGGCTTCCAACTTAAGATTCTTGTAGCCGTACACTCCCCGCGCTTCGGACAAGTTCGTACACCGGGTTCCCGAGGCCTTCTTTTTCGTATTCGAGCAAATTGCCCTGTAATAAACGGGAGTGTCCGTCATAAAATCGAGCGGCGACGTATGCGGTTGATCCTCAGCCAACTTTTTCTCGCCTGGCAATCGCTGGTCATCCTCAGGTGTGCGCGGAAATCGGTCAACGATTACGGGTGGGAATTCCCATCCTTCGGTGATGCTCGATTGAGCGGCCAGGGCCACGATTCTCGCTTCGACTTGGACTTCGCGTCCATCCTTGCGCACTCCCTTATCGATACGAATCCTAATAACGTGGTCACTGTTCACTCCGCCTTGGACCTCGACGATAGTCGCGTCGAGCGTTGTAATAGGCTCTTCTACTGCGCTTGTCGTCAGATATGTTCGCAAGAGAATATGGTCGCCAGACTTGCTGTTTTTCGCATCGACTACGCGGGGAACAACGATTTCGCACACCACTTTTCCGGATTGAAACTTGCCTGCGCAGCTAGATGTGTCCAGTGATCTCGCAAGATCATCAACGGAGGACTGACTCACCTGTCCGCCAGAAACTCCCGTCACCGCGCCGAAGAGCAGTACGAGAAGGATGATGGTTGCCTTCATCTTCGTTCGAGTCTAAGCCCAATTTCTTGGCGATGGGCAATGGATTCGTGAAAAGGGCTTAGATTGCCCGACTCATGCCTGATTAACGCGCTTACCGGACAAGTGCTTTTTCGGTTCAATTCGAGATGCCGATAAACGTTCCCTGAGCTGAAATACCCTCATGTTTTGTAGTGTTTGTAGTGGTTGTTTCGGCAGAGTAGGCTGCAACACCACTGTTTACAGGGCTTTATAGGAGTAGGATAGATTTCGATCCCCACCGCCCCTACCAAACTCATTCGTATCCTTCCAAACGCTTATGCCCAGAGTTCAACCTTGTTCGCTCTCGCAGAGCGTTACCACGGGTCCATTTTCAGGAGTGCATCGTCTCGGTAGTAGTGGCACCAACTGCTCCAGGGCCAGTCTCCGGGATGCGGCACCAGTTTTGCTTTGACTGGGTTGGCGTGCATGTAATGCAGCTTTTGCGGCACTTTCGCCGTGGAGTATACATTCAGGTCAAAGTAGCGACGTTGCCAGAATCGGCGCAGGGCTTCGGGGTTTTCCGGGAACGCCAGGGTCAGCTGACTTTTTGGTGCGCGCTTTTTGCCACGCAAGCGCCGCGAGACTCTTTGCTTGAAGACCTGAATTATCGTTTCGGGCTTCAGGCCCGGAGCTTCGCTGAGGAGCAGGTGAACGTGTTGGGGCATGATGACGAAGCCGAGGAGCGCGAAGCGATAGCGGTCCCGCACTTCCTTGAGAATTTGCACGGTAATGTTTCTGGCGCGAACGCTGGCGAGTAACGGGCGGCGCTGATAGCAGGAGAAGGTGATGAAATGGAGGTCGCCGCAGCCGGTAATGCGTTTGAGATGCTTCGGCATAAGCCCGGGTACCGCGGGCCCCACCCTTTGCAAGAAGCAAAAGCGCAAAGGGTAGGGCACCCAGGATGTCGCTTTTGTGATAAAGCCTAGGTAATATTAACATTAGGTAGCACAGTGAAGATCGAAAATCAACGTCACTGGGTGAGCCACCCGCCATGCCAATGGCTGTGAAGGGTACGGAAACTATTGGTAGAACTGACGCACCAACAGGGTGCCGGAGCGAATCTTGGACGCTGAGACTGCAAAGTACGTGAGCGATCTGTTGCTCAACATCAATGGCTTACTAGACGAATCCGTCGGCAAGGTCAGGGACGGTTGCACGCCTGAGGAGTTCACAATTTATCGTCGCACCGTGGGAAGCCTGATTAACTCGATCTTCGAGGAAATCTTAGAGCCTATCTACGTCAAACATCCGGCACTCAAGCCCCCCAACCTGGAAATGTAGTCCGACGAGGCCTTGAGGGGCCTTCCTCCACGGTTACAGTGGAGCGCCGAGGAAAGCCATGCATGCGGCGTGGGGAGGGGCGGGTGGCGCAGCCTCAGGATGGCGGTTTTTGCAAAGGGTGGACCACCCCGGCGACGCTGCTGCCATGACCCTTGCTCCCCGCAGGTCGCGTCCACGGTCAACACGTCACTCCAAGTTGGGCGCTGTAAAGCGCCGGTTGGCGCTCTCGGCTAACTTCCTCACGTCGCCAGTTAGAAAAATTGCGGCGCTGTGGAAGCGCTCCAGCGCGCGCTCCGTTAATCTGTTGATTTTCCTGCGTGAGTAGCAAACTATCTAATTGTCACCCGGAGACCCTCCCGTATAGCTGCCGATCAACCGCGTGACCACGCGGACCGTAGGCTGCAAGGTGACAGACCGTGAGTACGAGAGGCTGGCGGTGGTCGCCGAGGGCAACGGCATGACGCTGGGGGAGCGGTGCCGCGAGGTGCTGCTGGAGCGCGTGGACGGTTGCAAACCGAGCGTGATGGAAGAGACGCTGCCAGCCGTGACGCTGGCATTACGGACCATCCTGCTCAACCTGGACTTCACGGGCGAAGGGCGAGACCATCACGGCGAAAGGAATGCAGACGAGAACCTAGGCAGCGGCTGTCTGGCGATGTCCCGCGCGATGCATAACAACAATTAACAACAGTTAAATGGGGGCGGTGGCGCTAAGTCCTTGCCGTGCAGGTCTTTGTGAAGTGGGGATGCGATTTCGATCCCCACCGCCCCTACCAGTCCTTCCTACTGAAAAGAAAGAGGTTTTTGGCGTGGGCAACGCCGTGTACCCGGCGTGTACCTTATACGGAAAGACCTTTCCCAATGTTGGGGCTTCCCAGCCTCAGACGTAGGCTCGATTCGCATCACCCACTCCAGAGACTTGGATGATTACAATGCCTCTCGGCCTTTCAAACGGTTCTGGACGGTGGTTTGACGTTGAGATTATGAGGAATTCACCGCGCCCTCGGAATGGCGCATAATATGATTCAGGTCGGCGAATCCATGAGGGACTATCCGAAATTCCGAAATGCGCGCCCCACGTTAGTCCTTTGACTTGCGCCGAACAATACGATGGCGGCAGATCGAGGGGGGTTGAGAAGCATAAGGATCTTTGTGTTTGATACCCGTATACAGAGCGTCATATACTTCGGAGCTTATAAACAGTCATGAGCCAAAGCAGCGGATCACAATCGCAGAGCTCCTGAGCACATTCACGAAGGACCAACTTCGTGAACTTGACCTGTCTCTCTCTGTGGTGTGCTCTTCCCATTGGCTATTTCTACTTCAATTTGCCGCAGCAGCGCCACGATTTGCTCCGGCTTGTGTTTCTTCATCGGCATGTCCAGCTCTCCTTCAGAGTGATTTTCTCTCACTCCCGCTGGACTAATTCAAGCCGGTCACGTCAGACACGGTCGTGCCATCATTCCCAGTCGCTGGAAGCGTGGTTGCCGCTCCACCGGCTGTTCACTTTGCTACTCGCCACCGAGTACTCAGTAAGCGCGTTACGGGAGAAACGGATTCCGACTGGACCTTGCTATCCCATCTTCCTCAACGCCACACTGAACAAAATTTCCGCCTTCTCCTCCGTCGTCATAACGATCTTCACCCCTAAGGCCTGCTCGAACTTCTCCGATATCTCCCTCTTGATTTGCGCCAAATCCAACTTCCGAAATGCCGTTGCCATCCCGCCCCCATTTTCCATCCATTTTCCGATTGAGACTGGCCAAAATCGCTAAAATTGCCGCCGTTCCAGCGTTTTTGAGTGTAAATATTAGCTTCCCAAGCTTCCGACGTGGGTTCGATTCCCCACGGTCCCTACAATTTCACCGAATCTCCCATACGCAGTACATCAGAGCGTTCCGGAATACACCCGTTGCAAAGTGCACGAGATAGACCCTATAGCTACGAACCAGAAGGTCGGGAGTTCGAATCCCCCCGGGCGCACCATTCCTTCGTTTTTACCTTTTCAAAGATCAGATCAAATGGCTTTGTGTATGTGGGATAAAGACTTACTGTGTCAATCGCGCAGTGCGAAAGTACCATTTTGAGGAGTTTCGCCCTTTCGGAGTGATCCTGCTTAAAGTATAGAGAATAAGCCTTATTTGCGAGTTCTAAAGTCCTAGCGGCGTCCAAGAACCTCTGCGGAGTAATCGCCTCCAGCCCCTGGTTGGAGGCCTGAATCTGGCTTTCCTCGCTTTCCCACTCCTTGGATTTGCGAATCCAGAATTCCTCGCTGATCTTGCCGTCCACCTTGTCGGTGTAGGCCTGGTCCATCCTGCGGTGAACTTGAGACAGGCGCTGGGCATTGCGCTCGCGCTGCTGTTTGGTAATCTCTTCCGCGTGGCCTTGATCGTTCAACAAGGAATTCTGGAGCTGAGCCAGAATCGCATCGGGAACTTGAATATTCTTCAGAACTCCCCCTAATCTATCGCCAAGCTCGTTCTCCCGAAAATAGGGTAATTTACATTTCCCGCGACCGCCGGTGCAGTGGTAATAGGTGTATTTTTCTTTTTTAATCTCGGCGGTAACCGTGCAATTGTCGTAGGCGCAGGACAGCAGGCCCCGGTAGGCGAAATCATGCGAGCGGTAGGTTGGCCTGTTATACCCACGGAAAACGGTCTGGACCTGTTCGAACAGTTCAGTCGAAACTAGTGGAGTATGAGTGCCTGAATACAGCTTTCCGGCCCAGCGAAAATGCCCTTCGTAAAAGGGATTTTTAAGCATGCGATCCAGGTACCCTTTTCCTAGCGTGAGTCCGAATTCATCTCGAATAACCGAACGTACGCTGGATACCGAGTGTCGGCCCGAGGCATAGAGCTCGAACATCCGACGCGCGACAGGGGCTTTCTGCGGGTTGATTTCGATGGTGCGTTCCAGCTTATTATTCAGGTAGCCGAGCGGGGGCCGACTCGGATAAATGCCCTGTTCGGCTTTTTCGCGCATGCCCTTCGTAACTTCTTCACGCAAATTCTCAATATAATTTCGCGCCATAACAACGTGAATGCCGTGAATCAGCTTGTCCTGGGATTTTGCACCCTTGCTGATGACTTGGCCTTCTTTGGGAAGGTGAATCTCGATATTCAAATCCTCAAGCGTCAGGCTATCGCGCAAGTTTCGATATAAGCGGTCGGTTTTTTCCGCGATCACTACGCGGCAACCGGGCGTTTTTTCAAAGAAACGGACCATTTCGCCAAATTGTTTACGACCGGCCATTTTCGCCGTTTCTACGTCCACGAATTCATGGCTAATGGTGAAATCGTTGATTCGCGCGTATTCGTGCAACATTTTGAGCTGCGCAGGGATGGAATAACCTTCGCGCTCCTGGTCCTTACTAGAAACACGGGCATAAATTACGGCTGGCTTCATGATGTGGCTCCCCAACTCGATTTTGCTACGGCCCCTAGCTTGGTCTGAATATTTTTGATTTCGTCGTCGAAGATACTAATTAATTTTTCCAAGTCACCGTCAGGAGAAAATAATTTGCGCTTCTCTATTAACTGTAACCTCTGTGTTTTCAACGACTGGAGGCGATTATATAGAAGTACGGCGCTGTCAGTGATGGAATTGGTGCCGGAAATCAACATTCCAGACTCAATAATTGTTTCCAACCGTTGAATTCCGAGTTTGCCCCGAAAGAACATCTGAATTCCACACGACAAGCAGTGACAATAAGGCTTAGCCTTCTGTTTAACCGTCAATCGAATAAGCATGGCCGCCCCGCAAACCGGGCAGGGAAACTGCCTGCCTAACAGCGACTGGTCGCCTGGGCCCAAAAGCCCAAACGTCACGTTAACGTTGGCCCGATCCGCCTTAGTCATGGTCGGACTCCTCTCGATCCCACCGATCAAGAAGCAGGAAGAACTTGCGCAGGGCCTCGACTTCACTATGTTCTAGAAGGCGTTCAGGTCCGCCAGTTTCTTCCGCCTGGACACAGCCATCCTCAGCGATGAGATTATCTTGATGATTCGTTTTTGGGGAAGCCACTCGTTCTCCGGCAGCCGGTAGAGGGGGCTTCAGAAGTAGCTGTCGAACAGGGCAGCCCTACTCTTGAAGCTTCGGCTGCCGGAACGATCTGGGCGTGTGCACCCAGCGCATCGTATCCGGCCCTGTTGCTGGCGGGCCCTATGGGAGGGCGTTCCGCCTGAACACTTGGTTCGGCTTCCTTTGTACTGTTGACCTTGGCGAAATGTCAAGCAGATCAAGTTGGAAAATCGATTCGTCTTCGGCTCGGAGCCGACGATTACTCGGCGCGGATATAAAACGCAACTGATCGCTGACCATGTCCGCCCCCTCCGGCCCGTGAAAAAACTGTTGACAACTAGATACGTGAGGCGGACACTATGCCGCAGCCGTTCCGCTTTGGAACGCGTTTTTCGTCCCCACGCTCCGGTCACGAAAAAACGGTCCCGTGGAGTTTCCATTACTGGAGGCTCGATGCGCCCGTTTCGCATTCTACTCTCGGCTTTCCTAGTTCTTCAGTTATCCGTTGGCACCGTTGCGCAGCAAGCGACAGCCACACCTCAGCGCGACCCAGCAGCTCTGGCTATTCTTCAAAATTCGATCACAGGACTCGGTGGGGCCACAGCGGTCTCGAAGCTAAGTAGCTCGATAATTACGGGCTCGATTTCTGCCGCTCCGGGCGCGAATACTCCGGTGGGCAATTTCATCTGGGAAGACCAACTCTCTGGCAGTCACGAGTTCAAAGACTCCTTCAGCTCTGCGACGCTCAACCAGGTCTTCGTCAGTGGACACGGTAGTCCCGGCTTCGTTTCAAATGGCGTTGCAAGAGATTGCTATCCACAGGCAGCTGCTTACCGATTCGCGGCGCATCTTCCAGCGTTCTCACTGGGTATCGCCCTCCAAAATCCAAACTTCAATGTGGTGCAAGTCGGTCCAACTACCGTAAATGGCGCGTCGGTAACCCAGGTTCATTTCGAGTTAGACGCCGACCCAATTTCACAGACCTTCAGTCCTCAGGAATGGTATTTCGACTCTGCAACTGGTTTGCCTTTAAGAATTGAATATCGTCTTCCGGCTACAGACAGTTCGAGAAGATTTGCCAATGGCGCTGTAGAACTTTCCGACTTCAGGGCCGTCCAGGGCGTGTTGGTGCCATACAAGCTGGTTGTTTACGACGATGGGAAACCATCGATAATAATTACGGTGTCGTCAGCAACCTTCAATCAGCAGATTCCGTCGACAGATTTCGACCTTCCGACGACGGTGGCCCAGTGAAAAAACGACTCGCGCCAGTGCTCTTGAAGGCGACAAACTGAGGATCGCTGTGAATGGTGATGCTCAGACCGTCACCAATGCTAAAGGCAAAACCCAGACGCAAATTTCAGTCACCGTAACCCCGCTTTCCCAAAACCAGAACTTCCGAGCCGAAGGCACGGGAACTCTCAGATTCACGGTCACCGCAAAAGACGGGAGCACTTTTGTGGGATACCTACAAGTCTCTTTTCATTTTTCCCCAGGAGGAGGATTTGGTCACGTGGATGCTGGTCTCATAGGTTTTCGCGGAGACAAAGGAGCACCCTTCGATGCGCCGTAATAAATTCAAAATATGCGTGACAGCTTTTCTCTTCTTTCCGCTCGGCGTCCGATCTGAGGCGCGGCCAAGCGAGGCCCCGCTCGTTAGAACCGCTATCCGCGCCATTGGCTCCGTGCCGCCCGATGACAGCCTGTTTTTCCCATGCACGAGAGAGCTCAACGGGAAACCATACTCAGACGCAGCCACCCGAGCATGCCTTGAATCTCTTAAAAGGCTATCCTTCGTGCAGCGCGTCAAGGTCCGCAAGTCAAATCTGGATGACGGCACCGGCAGAATCCTCGTAGAGTTTGCGGTGAGCGCGAAGCCCTTGCCGATCAAAGAAATGACCTTCGATTGCCCACCGGAGGACAAACCGTTACTGAAAGAATGGCTGAAGGTCAGCCCTGACGTCTTGCGTGTTGGTGCTCCCTTCTCGCGAGACGAGCACTCGGTCACATACCAGGCAATAAAATCCTTTTACCTCAGCCGGGGCCGTTTAGTCGGTATCGTTCCCACAGTGGATCTTCGTTTTCGGGAAGGAACAGCCAGCGTGAACTTCAGGATCGTATATGGTCCTGAAGTGCGGCCCGAACCTCCATTTCCACCGCATGGCCCTCCTTGTTCCGACGAGATCACGGGTGAGAGCTGGTCCGGCACGGACAAGTACGTTCCCTTCGCGCTAGTTTATTCTGCCGTTTCCCTGAGTGTGCCCGCTGCCTGCTATTCAAAAGAGGCGGCTCAGCACGACCAGTCTGTGCTAGATGGCCTGGGAATACTCGAAAGCTCTGCGGTCGAATACACGGGTGAGCCTGGCAGCCGCGTAATTCGATATAGACTCAAAGGCAAGCCCGTTACCCTCGCTGATGTTTCCATTCAGACCTTTGGTTCTGGCGATAGCTGCCTCGAAGCTGCCAGGCAAAGCCTAAAACTGAAGGCCGGGGAAACCTACCTGCGCCAGAACGCGGATCAGAGTGCGGCAAGTATAGAGGAAGCCTGCTCACGTCCGGGAATCTGGACAGAGGTTACGGAGCTGATCGCCTGACGGTAGACGGACGCCTCCAAGTCGTTTTTAATGTGCTGACCTTCCCGCTTCAAAGAGTCCTAGTCGATGGCGCGGCGGTAGATTCAGCACAACAAGCAGCCTTCAGCGCACGACCAATCGGAG
>CAWBIB010000006.1:0-51758 GCA_963788785.1 uncultured Acidobacteriota bacterium | reverse complement strand
AGCCCAGGATGTAGCCCAAAAAAGGAGGAAGTTGCACAGCTATCCAACGCCGATTCAACGGGTTAGATTTTTTACGGCCGCGGTTCGGGACCAGGAGGTCGAAGGTTCAAATCCTTTCGCCCCGACCACTTTTCTTCAAAACCCATCCATCGTAAGGCTAAATGCCATCCATCCATGGTCTCGGGTCGGATAGGGCGGTCCGCTCGTGCGGCATGTCTGGTCGGCGATTACGCAACGACCACTGGCTAACACACTCCCATCCGTCTTCGATGTGATCCGTATCTGCGACTCTCTGCCGGCATCGAGGCGTAGGTATAATGTTGACCATCCCCTATGACCCACATTCTCTTAACGAACGACGACGGTTACCAAGCCCTCGGCCTGCGGGCCTTGGCCGAAATCCTGAAAGACTTCGCTACCATCAGCATCGTAGCTCCCAGCGTGGAGCAAAGCGGCGCCGCGCAATCGTTAACGCTTCGCCAACCCATTGTTTGCAACCAAATTTCCGAGCGCCACTGGGCCATAGACGGAACTCCCGCGGATTGCGTGATCGTCGCGTTGCACAAACTCTTGCCGGAAAAACCGGATCTGGTAATTTCTGGAATCAATGCGGGCGCCAATCTCGGTGAAAATATTTATTACTCCGGGACGGTAGGCGCGGCTCGCGAGTCCGCATTGCATCACATTCCCTCCCTGGCCATGTCTCTTTGCTCTAAAGCCAAAGGCGCAAATTTTGACGCTTCCGCTCGTATCGCCAAGTCCGCGGCCGAATTAATTTTGCAGCACGGCCTGCCGGACCAGGTATTGCTGAGCATCAACGTGCCGGCGCAGTGGACGGGCGGCGTACGCATCACTCGGCAATCTAAGAAAATTACGCGTAATCAACTCACCGAAGGCAAAGATCCGCGCGGGCGTAGTTACTTCTGGCTCTTCGAACAGAAAATCGACAAAGACGTCGAGCCCGACACAGACTACGCCGCCATCTTCGCCGGCCACGTTTCGGTGACCCCACTGCATCTCGATCCCACGCACGCCGATTCGCTGAAAGGTCTGGCGCATTGGGCCACCGCACTGGAAAAAGACTTCCAAAAATGATCCCGCCGAATTTGTGTTACCGAATATCGCCATGAATTCCGCGAACACCTACGATGTCGCGGTAGTCGGTGCCGGAGTTTTCGGCGCTTGGACCGCCTGGCACCTGACAAACCGCGGGCAACGCGTTCTCTTGCTCGACGCTTACGGCCCCGCACATGCCCGCGCCAGTTCCGGCGGCGAATCCCGCATCATCCGTATGGGCTATGGCGCCGACGAACTTTACACCCGCTGGTCGCAGCGTTCGCTGTCGCAGTGGAAAGAGCTATTCACCGCCGCCGGTCAGGACCTGTTCCATGAGACAGGCGTCCTCTGGCTGGCCCATCGGCGCGGCTCCCGCGAACAGCAAACTTTCGAAACTCTCCAACGCTGCGGCGTCCCGATCCAAATTCTCGATCACGCGCAACTAACGGCTCGCTACCCGCAAATTAATGTCGCAGGCATCGAATTTGCCATCCTGGAGACCGCTAGCGGTGTGCTGATGGCCAGGCGTGCGGTCGCGGCAGTGGTGGCTGATTCCGTAAAGCGGGGCGCTCATTACCGCTTGGCACAAGTTATGCCGCCCGGCGATTCCAGAAATCCTTACGAGCTAAAAACCAACACTGGTGAGACCATAACCGCCCAAAAAATTGTTTTTGCCTGCGGCGCCTGGTTGGGCAAGATTTTTCCTGAAATCCTCGGTCAGCGCATTTTCCCCACCCGCCAGGAAATTTTCTTCTTCGGCGCTCCTCCCGGCAATCAGAGTTTCACCTCGCCGGCCATGCCCACTTGGCTATTTCAGGAAGATCAGGTTTACGGCATGCCAGACATTGAATCCCGCGGTTTCAAGATCGCCTTTGATCATCACGGCCCCTTGGTTGATCCGGAAACCCAATCGCGCTTCGCTTCGCCGGAAGCGGCTGAACAAGCCCGCAACTACGTCGCGCATCGTTTTCCTGCTTTACGCCATGCCCCGATCGTGGAATCCCGCGTCTGCCAGTATGAAAATACTTCGAGCGGCGATTTTCTGGTGGATCGCCACCCGGCCTTCGAAAATATCTGGTTCGTCGGCGGAGGTTCCGGACACGGGTTCAAACACGGTCCGGCCATGGGTGAATACGTCGCCAATCAAATTTTAGGGAATGGCCCGCCCGAGTCGCGTTTCTCGCTGGCCAGCAAGGAAACCGTCCAGCACCGCGCCGTCTACTGATCTGAATTTTGCTTTTACGAGATTTTGTCTTTGGGTGTTCGCTGCCGCGATCTGCCGGCCGCCGCTGCCATCCTTTTAACCCGGCGCGCTTTCTCTGCGTACAAGTGCTGGTCGGCCTCCGAGAGCAGTTTCTCGATGCGCTCGCCGCCACCGCGATAAATCGAAATCCCGATGCTCGCGGAGAGCGGCGGCGCTTCAATGTCCGCGGCCATCACCGCGTGAATTCTCTCCGCCACCAGCCGCGCGTCGGCATCCTCCGTTTCCGGCAATACCAGAGCGAATTCGTCGCCACCGTAACGCGCCGCGGTATCTACCGCGCGGCAATGGATGCGCAAAATATCACCCAGCCGGGAAATCGCGCGGCTGCCTACCAGATGTCCGTAGGTATCGTTGATGGCTTTCAGTCCATCGAGATCCAGCAGCAGCACCGCGAATGGCCTGTTATTCCGATTGGTGCGCTCCGTCTCGTTTTCCAGTACATCCAGCAATCGCCGATAGTTTGCCAGCCCCGTCAATGGATCGCTCACCGCCAGGTGCCGCACCTGCTCGAAGAGCCGCGCGTTGTCCAGCAGTGCGCCGCCCACGGCAATCGCGTAGCTCATCACCGTGAACGCCTGCGCCAGCACGAACGGCGCGTCCAGCAAGCGTTCGGACTGGCACGCGGACAATTGCGCCGCCACGTTCATCCATGCGGCAGTGTAAATCGCGTTATCAAACGCCGAATGTTCCACCGCCAGCCGCCGGCGGTACCAGATCAGCGCGGCGATGAACAACGCGGCCGGAAGTAATTGTTGCGGGCTCGGAAAGAAAGCCCCGGGATGTGCCGACTCTTCCGAGGGCATCCGTCGCAGCGCTGCGGTGATCAGGTACGTCATTCCGACTACTGTAAGCAGCGCGCCGGCAATTTCCCTCCGCGGGTGCCGCGAACGCGGCAGGAAATGTTCCACCAGTAACGCCACTACAAACAACAGCGCCAAAACCATGCGGCTGAACCACCAGGCTAGCGGCGCCCAGCGAAACGAAACCGATGCATTGGCGGAAAGCTGAAAAAATAACACTGCGGAGGCTAGCAACACCGTCCCAGAAAGCAGAAAACCCGCGCCGAGAATCAGCGAGATGCGGTCTTGTGTCCCTTGAAAACGGACTAACGCGACAGCGGCGAAAACGAATGACAACAAACCGGTGATGGCTTGGAGGTAGCCCTGCAGAACCGCGTCTGGCTCTATCAAGATACGGCGGGACGAATACGCGGCGAGCAGCAGCGTAAGGAATGCCGCGATATTGAGCAGCGCGGTATTGGTGGGGCTGCGCCGGCGAGCGGTAATTTCCGTAAGTCCACCCATAGAGAGGTTCCACTGTTTAACGAGGCTGGGCGCCTACATTGTTAGACTACCCAGCAGCATGCAGCGTTGCGCTAAATTAGTTGGTTGTTGTTGATACCGCACAACTGTACGAAGTGTCAGGCCGGGGAATACCCTATTTTTGCGCGGAACATTTGCTAACTGTTCGGCAGGAACTGGCTAAGGCCACCGAGACATAAAAATGGCACTTGCGCCTGCCGCTGATTTCAAGCAAAATACCGCTTATTAAAACGATTCAATAGACTATTTCAAGGGATTTTGCGGACAGCTTGTTCGTCTACACCGCTGCCCGGATTACGCCCGGAATGATGACGGAGCTGAGCGTGAAGAGAACCACCCGAAGGACCTTTGCCAAAAACAAGAAAAAGTTAGTGAAGAAAACTCATACCCGCCTCGTGACCGCCGCTCCGGGGCACCACACCATCAGCGAAATCCTCTCGCAGCCGGCCATGTGGACGGCAACGTATAGTCATTTGAATCAGGAAGGAACCATCAAAGGTCTCGCGGCGCAATTTTCCGCGCAGGAGCCCTGGCTATTTGTGGCCTGCGGATCGAGCTACTATCTATCGCAACTGGTAAGCGCGTTATGGTCGCGGAATTTTTCTTTTCGTTGCACCGCGGTGCCCGCGTCCGAATTTCTGTTCGCGCCAGAAGCGACATTGCGTAGCAGTGGAGCGAAGCAGGTCGTATTCATTTCCCGCTCCGGCGAAACCACGGAAGTGATTCGCGCCGCGGAAATCCTGCAGCATCGTAAGGACGTCAAAACCCTGGGCGTGACCTGCAACGCCGCTTCGCGTCTGGACGATTTGTGCTCCCACACGTTCACCCTCCCGTGGGCCGATGAAAAGAGCACAGTGATGACCCGCTCCTTCACCTCGATACTCTTGTCATTCCAGCTTTTTGGCGCGCAGCTAAGTGGCAGTTCGGAGCTATCGGCGGCGCTCGGAAGCCTGCCGCAAATCGCACAGCCGTGGCTTGACGCGAATGCTGATAGAATCCGCAAGTTCGCCGGCAAACGGAAGTTTGCCGATTTCGTATTCCTCGGGCAAGGCGCCCACTACTGGCTGGCTCAGGAGGCCGCGCTGAAAGTCACGGAAATGTCCGCATCCTACGCACAGGCCTATCACACGCTGGAATTCCGCCACGGACCGCGCTCCATTGCCGGGCCAGACACCCTGATCACATTTTTTATTTCTGATGCCGCCGCCGAAGAAGAAACGCTGCTGGTTCGCGAACTCAAGGCGCTGAAAACTGCGAACCTGGTGATCGTGAATCGTGCCACCACGGAGTTGCAATCGTCGAGTGACCTGCTCGTCGAACTGAAGGTGCCCGGTCCAGAATTCGCCCGCTTTGCCGTCGCCGCGATCCCCGCGCACCTCTTGGGTACCGCGGTGGGTCTGCGAAAAGGTCTCGACCCGGACTCACCCAAAAATCTCACCCGCGCGGTAGTTCTGGGTGCAATAGCGAAGCCCCAAAAGTAGCAATGTTGGCGAAATACTCCGGAGGATCCGCTTGAGCAACGACATCGCCGCCTCAGCTACACCCTCCAACGGAGGCCCCGCCGTAGGCCAAGGCCCGCAGCTGCGCCGCTCGCTGACCCTGTGGAACCTTATCATCATCGGCATCGTAATCATCCAGCCGATCGCCCCTATGGGCATCTACGGCGTGATCAGCAACGCAGCCGGTGGCCACGTTGTCACCACCATTCTGATAGCCATGGTGGCCATGCTCTTCACCGCCATCGGTTACGGAAAAATGGCCCGCGCCTATCCCAGCGCCGGCTCCGCCTACACCTACGTCGGCCAGGAAATTCATCCCGGCCTCGGCTACCTGACTGGCTGGGCCATGGTGATGGATTACATCCTCAACCCGCTGATCTGCACCATCATCTGTAGCCAGTTGACCCAAAATATTCTTCCCGGCGTACCGTACTGGCCGTTGGCCATCTTCTACGCTGTCGCTTTTACAGCATTGAATTTGCGCGGCGTAAAAACGTCGGCGCGCATAAACGAAGTACTCGCCGCGGGCATGAGCATTGTTGTCCTGGTGTTTTTCGCCTTCGTGATTCGCTTTGTCTGGGGCTTGCAGCATTACGGCCCCGGATATTTCACCCTGCCTTTTTACGATCCCGCCACTTTCAATTTAAGCAGAATTTTTCGTGGTACTTCGATAGCGGTGCTCACCTACATCGGCTTCGACGGCATTTCCACCATGTCCGAAGAAGTGGAAAATCCCCGTCGCAACATCATGATCGCCACGGTATTGGTTTGCGTGATCACCGGAGTCTTGTCTTCGCTGGAAGTTTACGCAGCGCAACTGATCTGGGGCTCAAAGCCATTTCCGCCAGAGATGGAAACCTCGGCGTTCCCATTAGTGGCTCGACAAATCGGCGGATTCTTCCTCTTCCATCTATTGAACTTCACGGTTTTAATTGCCAACGTAGGCTCGGGAATGGCCTCCCAGTTCGCGGCCGCCCGGCTGCTGTACGGCATGGGCCGCAACGATGCCTTGCCCAAGAGTTTTTTTGGAAAAATCGCCGCCAAGACCCAAATCCCAGCCAACAACGTGCTGCTGATCGGCGCTGTTGCGCTGGCCGGCGCTTTCATGATCACCTACGATCGCGGCGCGGAACTGCTCAACTTCGGCGCATTCATAGCCTTCATGGGCGTAAACGCAGCTTCCTTCATGCGCTATTTCGTGCGCGCCGACGAAAAGAAAATCGGCAATTTCCTGATCCCCGTGCTGGGATTTTTTATCTGCGGATTTATCTGGTGGAACCTCAGCCCCCCGGCAAAGATTGCCGGCACCATCTGGCTGGCCGTGGGCATTATCTACGGCGCGTGGAAAACTTCCTGGTTTCGTAAACAAATGTCATTCGACGTGCCGGCCGAGTAGCTTCCGGGAAGCGGCGTTCGGAATATCGTTGCAAGACCTCGGCTGTCTTGCATTCCACATTGCCTAGGAAGGATGATGGTGCCCACGGGAGACCCGCTCTTGAAGCGCCAGAGCCGCAAAAGCTCCACGGTGACCATGCGCGACGTCGCGGTTGCCAGCGGCTTCTCGCCTGCCACCGTCTCCATCGTCCTCAATAACGCGCCCCTCGCTCGGTACATCGCCCCCGCCACAAAGAAGCGCATCGAGGAAGCCGCAAAAAAACTCGGCTATCGTCCCAATGCCATGGCGCGTTTTCTCCGCAGCAACCGCAGCCACAGTATCGGAGTAATGTTCTTTGATATCACCGATCCGTATTGCACCCCGATTCTCCGCGGAATAGAAAATTCCCTGTACCAGTCTTCCTACGTCCCGATCTTTGCCGATGCTCACAACCAAAAAAATCGTTTCGAACGTTATCTGGAACTGTTGCTCGATCATCACGTCGAAGCCCTGATCGTTGTCGCCAACTGGCTCTCCGTCGATATTCACCTGCTCGCCGATGTCAGCAAACGCAACATTCCCGCCGCCACTATCTGCTGGGAACTCGATGGCGACACCGTCAGCTCCGTAATGGTCGACAACGAAATGGGCGGGCGCCTGGCCCTCGAGCATCTTCATCAGCTCGGCCACCGCAGAATCGCTTTTATCCGCGGCCCTAAAATAATCATCGACAGTGCTCCGCGCTGGCGCGGCATTCAGAAATTTGCGCAATCGGTGAAACTGGAAATCGATCCCGCCCTGGTGACCCAGCTAACCGATTCCTTCGATGCCAACTCCGGATTTGAGGGCGGCTACCGGTTCACGGAAGAATTGCTGCAGAAGAAAAAACGTTTTACGGCTCTGCTGGCTTTCGATGATCTCACCGCCCTCGGCGCGATTCGCGCATTAACCAAAGCCGGCATCAAAGTTCCGGAACAATGCTCCGTTGTTGGCTTTGACGACGTGCCCCTGTCGGCCCTTGCCGCTCCTTCGCTCACCACCATTCGCCAGCCGCTCGAAGCCATGGGCGGAACGGCCGTGCAGATGGTCATGGACAGCATCAACGCCGGCCTCGAAAAACGCGATTGGACCAGTTCGAAGCAGCGCATGACTCCCGAACTCGTAATCCGCGAGTCCACCCGCGCCGCCTCGCAAACTGGCTCAGATGACTGAGTAGGTGTTTCCCGCGCGAAAAAAAGAAAGGCGCGAACCAAGTTCGCGCCTTTCTTTTTCAATAGACCCCTTCTTTTGCAATAGAGTTAGATAAACTTCTATTCCGCTTTAGGAATAAAAACTTCCGACGGGGTCATAAACTCCACGTTCGGAATCTCGGTCGCCACCCGTACCCGCTCAAAGCGCCCCTTTTTCGCGCCGCTCGGGATCGCGAACGTCAGCAAATACTGATTGTTCAGGTGCGTGGAGATCTCGTCGAAGTAAGGTCTCAGCGATACGGGCTGGCCAAATCCCAGATAGTAGGATTCCGCGCCAGTCTCGTCAGAGAGTTGGCTCAGGCTCGACTGCGCGTTCGAAACGCGAAAGAAACTGCCGCCCATGTGTCCGGAGTCTGGCGCGTAGATCGTCCAAATGTTGATATTGGATTTCTGTGCGCGATCAATCGTCGGATCCAGATCCGGGCTCGTCGGCCCAAAATTCCCGCGGAAATAATCCACGCCCGAAGAGATCAGCAAAATGGATTTGCGTTCATTATTGTCTGGCCAGCGCTTGATCATATCCTGCAGCGAAAGATACGGGCTCGAGAACGCGCCGTTGCCGCCCAGCGGAATGCGCAACGCTTTCGCGGCGAGTTCGTGACTTGGCGTGAAATCTTGCCCCACCGAAACGGTTCCGTTACGCCCGTAGAAAATACCCACCAGAGTAGTCGCCGGCTGGCTCATGATGAACGCCTTCAGATCGTTCCATTGGCCGGCGATATTGCTGTTCAGCGAATCGTCGATTACCACCGCCAGCAATAGCGCGTCGCTCTTGCGCAAGTCCGCCACTTGCAGCTTTTCCTTCCCCTGATAAAGCGCAACGTCCTGCTGCTTGAGTGGCGGAGGCGTAACATCCTTCTTCCCCACGGCAGTAATTGTCATGGTCACCGTTCCAGGTTCCGCCGCGCCAGAGGCCCACGCTGCGCCAGTCACGCACGCCGCAATGGCTCCCGCTAAAATCAATTTGTGCAGTATCACTTTTCTAATGTTCATCAACTTACTCCTTTATCGAAGCTATAAAGTTAGATGCGCCCAATCGCCCAAACGCAACACCTCATCGGTTGAAGTGGCAGGCAGATAAAACGGCGGCAGAACCGCGGCGCCACGAAAATCTACCACCTGCAGATCGCTTGCGGTAACCGATTCTACATGCGCCGCCGAGGCCATCCCGCGCAGCGCTGTGGGCCAAGCTATCCTGCCTAGGTGTCCTCTCATCTCGCCGACGAACCGATTGTGGCCTCAACGAAAATCCGGCCATCGCGCGAAAACTTGCCTGCCACCGCGCCGGCCAGCCCGCCCGCCAGCCCTTGGATTTACCGCCCCGCCATCGACTTAATCATCGGCTGCGGCGCATGGTCCGCTCCGTTACTGCTATTGGCGTTTTTCATCTCCAGCGGCCATCCGCAAGCCTGGACCGTAGGCTTTTATTTCGTAGCGCTCCTCTTCAACTATCCGCACTTCATGGCCACCGTGTACCGCGCGTATCACACCCACACCGAATTCGCGAAGTACCGCGTCTTCACCGTGCACGTCGCCATTCTCTTGCTCGTCGCCGGCGTGGTCGCTCACCTCTGGTACCCGCTCCTGCCGTGGATTTTCACCCTCTATATTTTCTGGAGCCCTTGGCACTACACCGGGCAAAATTTTGGCCTGCTCATGATGTTCGCCCGCCGCTCCGCAATTTCCCCAACCACCGCCGAACGCCGCGCTCTCCGCCTGGCCTTTGTCGCTTCCTTCGTAATGCTCATGCTCAGCTTCAACACTGGCCCATCCTCGGATCAACTCATCCTTTCGCTGGGCCTGCCCGCAAAAATCACCCTGCCTCTACGTATAACCCTGGCCGCCACATTTATTCTCGCCACCGGCTGGGCATTTGTTTCGTTAAAACGCCGCGCCACCCTGCGCGCGCTCCTCCCCTCGATGCTGCTCGCGCTTACCCAGTTTCTCTGGTTTCTGCTTCCCGCCATCATCGAACTGGCCACTTCCCGTGACGTGCCCCAGACCCGCTACAGTAGCGGCGTCCTGGCCGTCCTGCACTCCACGCAATACCTCTGGATCACCAGTTACTACCAGCGCAAAGAAGCCCGCGCCGCCGGCGACACTCGCTGGAAATTCTCCACCTATCTCCTGACCCTCGTCGCCGGCGGCATCGCTCTCTTCGTTCCCGGTCCGTGGATCGTCAGCCGCCTTTTCCACGCAGACTTCACCGCCAGCTTGCTCACCTTCACCGCGCTCGTAAACATTCACCACTTTATTCTCGATGGCGCATTGTGGAAACTGCGCGATACTCGTATCGCCTCATTGCTTGTGAACACCGCAGCCCCGCAATCAACTAGGGAAGTAAGCTCTAGCGTTGGCATACTCGGCAGACTCCGTTGGTTCGCCAGCCCCGCTCCCGCCGCCCGCGCCCTGCGCATCGGCGCCGTAATCCTGCTCTTCGCCGTGGCGGCTCTCGACCAACTGCATTTTTACTGGGCCAATCGTGTGGACCGTCTGGACGCTTTGCAGCGCGCCGCGCAATTAAATCCTGACGACACCGGAGTGCAACTAAGACTGGCCAAGGCTGCAGCCCGCGCCGGCCAGCCCGCAACGCAAATCGCCGCGTTGCGCCACGCCGCAGCCATCAATCCCGGCGACCACAATGTTCAGGAAAATTTCGCGCGCGGCCTGATCGAATCCGGAAATATTCCAGAAGCCTACGCCCAGTATCAAAACATCCTCGAGCGCTGGCCCAATAATCCCGACGCTCTCGTCAACACCGGCCTCCTTGCCCACCAGCTCGGCCACGACGCCGAAGCCGCCGACGATTGGCAACGCGCCGTCACTGCTGACCCGCAGCAATCCCGCGCCCATCTCTACCTCGCGGAATTCTTCGATCAGCAACAGCAGCCGCAAGCCGCCGCCCGCCACTACCGCGCGTATCTGCAGCTTCTAGCTGCGCAACAATCTTCGCGAACTTCGCCGCTCGGTCCCAGCGAACTTCGCAGCGATGTCTCATCCCAACTCGCAATCCAAATCAAAATCGCCGATGCCGACGCAGCGGGGAATCGCGCGAAAGAAGCTCAGGAAGAATATCTGGCGGCGGCTCAGCAAGCTCAAGGATCTGGCGATCCAGCGCTTGAAAGCCTCGCTCTGGTCCACCTCGCGGACTTGCAGGAAAAAAACGGCCAGCCGGGTGACGCCGCGCAATCCTACCAGCGCGCCCTGGTGTTGGATGCTTCGCTAACCGACCCCCGCAGCGCAGCCACCGACTGGCTCAACTATGGCCAATTTCTCCGCCGCCAGGGTCAGCCGGAGGAGCTCATCTTCGCTTGCTTCCTCCACGCGGAGGAACTTCTGGCCGCCACTCCCGGCGACGTTCGTGCCGCCGTCACCCAGGCACGCTCCGCAAGCGAAGTGCGCCTCGGTCGCTCCTCGGCCGCCAGAATCCGTTCCGCCTTGAACGTGGAATTGCAGAAAGCTCTCGCACCGCTCGCCCCGGCCATTTCGAACACGAAATAATGTTCCCGCGGGAATCCGCGCTGGTCGGCGCCTTGTTTTTAAGAGGGAAGTGGATCGGACGTCAGCTCTTCGCCCGGCTCTGCATCGCCATGGCCACCAACGTGCCGATCAGGATCGCCGGAAACAGTTGGCCTACGATCGCCTCGCCCATCGTTAGCGAGCGCGCAAAAGGGTCGAGCGGGGTGATATCGCTTCCTACCGTGGTCAGCGTGCAAAAGCTAAAGTACGTCATCTTTGCAGTCAGCTGATCGAGATCCGCCGGCGCGGTAACAAAATGGAAGCTCCCGGGCCGCAGTTGATCAAGCAACTGATACGCCGACGCCCACGCCATCCCCAGCAGCAGATACGCGCACACGCCTCCCTGTATGCGGCTCCACGTCACCGGCCCTCCTCGGAACATCACCAGCAAAACGATCCGTACGTAAATCAGCAGCGTAATCGTCGACAACACACTTCCGATACTGTGCAGCCACGGCGTCGGGTACAGCCGCCCGCAAAAAACCACCACCGCGCTGATCAGTACCACCGCTATGGTCAATACCGTGGCTAGGCGGCTCTGGTCCATTTTTAGCGCGCCGAAAATCATCAGCATAATGATGATCAGGTCGAAAAAGAGTCGCCCCGGAAGTCCCGCCTCGCGCAACGGCGTCACCACGAAGAGCAGCACCACCAGCGATATGGTGATCAGCGTCAGGCCCAGGTCGCCGGACCAGAACTCGCTCATGTGCAATTTGATCATCCAACCGTGGGAATGCTGCGGACTATCCGTCATGAATGTGGTCCTCCGAACGAGCCCCGCCAAGAGTCTGCAGGATTATAGCCGCAACAGGTCGCGCAGAATGCAGTTACGGAAAAGCGGAAGGGGGAAGACCGCCTGCTGTCCTTTCCGCGTTTCTGCCCATGTTCCCATTCAACATTGACATTCAACAAAGTTCATCGTATATGTAGGCTTCCTAGGTGTCACTTATGGCAGCCGAACCTAAAAGTGAATTCCTTCGCGGTACCTTGGACATGCTCGTCCTTAAAGTCGTCGCTCTTGGGCCCAACCACGGCTATGCCATCGCCCAGCGCCTCCGCCAAATCTCCAGGGAATTCTTCACGATTCATCAGGGTTCCCTCTATCCCGCGCTTCACCGCCTCGAGGATCGTGGCTGGCTTTCCGCGGAATGGCGCGATAGCGAAACAGGCCGTGAGGCAAAGTTCTACTCGTTGACCTCAAAAGGCCGCAAACAGCTTGAAACCGAAATTCTTGACTGGGAGCAACTGTCGGGCGCGGTGACCCTAATCCTCAAAGCTGCCAAATAGGAACGCGAAAATGAACTGGCTTCGCCGCCTGCTCCACAAATCGCGCAGTGAACGTCAACTCGACAAAGAGCTGCGCTTTCACTTGGAACACCAGATTGTCGCCAATATCGCCGCAGGTTGCAGTCCGGAAGAAGCGCGTCGTCGCGCGCAACAAGAATTCGGTGGCATCGAGCGAGTCAAAGAAGAAGTGCGAGATACGCGGTGGGAAACCCATCTCGAAAATCTCGTCCGCGATTTTCGCTACGCGTTGCGTACGCTCCACAAGGATCGGCGATTCTCTTTAATCGCCATCTTCGCGCTCGCGCTCGGCATCGGTGCCTCGACTATAGTCTTCAGCGTCGTCTACAACGTTTTCTTCCACGCGCTTCCTTACAAAAGCTACGACCGTTCGGTTGTCGTCAGCATGGACAAACCGGGCAGTATTGGTAGGGAGAGAACTCGCCAATACTTTTATCCCGAGGAGATACGCGCCTTTCGCGAGCAGAATCACGCATTTGAAGAAATTATTATCCACTCCAGGATGCGCCCCACATATGACGACGGTAAATCTGTTCGTTTTTTTGCATTCGGTGCGACGGTGTCTAGTAATACGTTTGACTATCTGGGAGTTCCGCCTTTACTAGGGCGCACGCTTACGCTCGAAGATGGGAATCCCGGAGCCCCGCCCGTATTCGTCATCAATTACCGGTTTTGGCAGAGCGAGTTCGGCGGAGATCCAAAGATCGTCGGTAGGGTTTTTGTTCTGGAGGGCCAGCCGACGACCCTGGTCGGAATCATGCCGTCGCGGTTCGACGCCTTCGGCGCGAATTTCTGGTTGCCTGTTAGTCCGGACAAGGCGCGCGGGGCGGTCCTCGGTCGCCTTAAGGCTGGAGTTAGCGTACGAACCGCCCAAGCTGAGTTTGATGCCATAGCACATCGGATGCATAAGCCGAACCCCGCTGGTGTTTTCCCGGAGGATAACTTCGAAATCAGAGCGCAGACTTGGTCAGACACTCTGATTGGGACGTTTAAGAAAACCCTCTACATATTGCTCGCGGCGGTGCTGCTGTTGCTGCTGATCGCATGCAGCAATGTTGCGAACCTGTTGCTAGTGCGCGCCACTGTCCGCGAGCGTGAAATGGCCATGCGCGCGACGTTAGGAGCGACGCGGGGCCGGCTGTTCCTGCAGTTGTTGGTGGAGAGTTTCATTCTTGCGTTGGCGGCCTCAGTGGCCGGTTGGGTGTTGGCGTACTTTGGTCTAAAAGTCGTCGTCTCGCTCATTCCCGCGGGCACCCTGCCGGAAGAAACCGTGATACACATGAACGCGCCGATCCTTTTTCTGTCGCTAGGATTGAGTATTTTGACCACAATCCTGTGCAGCTTGGCGCCCGCCTTGCACGTCGTTCGCGGTGACGTACAGCCGCGTCTGGCGGGCACCGGCAAGGGCGTTGGGGGTAGCTTCCGGCACGGGAAGGTTCGCGCTGCTTTGGTGGTCAGTGAAGTTGCGCTTTCCATCGTCCTCTTGATTAGCGTTGGTCTTGTTCTGCGCAGTTTCCTCGTTCTCACTCGTGTAGATTTGGGATTCGATCCCCGGAATGTCTTATTCCTTGAGCTGAATCTACCGCGGACGTACAGCACGGACTTGCCCGATTCTTTGCAAAAGAAAAATGCACTTACGCGTCAACTATTGGAGCGAATGCGCGGCCTGCCGGGTGTCACCTCGGTCGCCGAAATGGCTGAACCCCCGCCCCTAAATATGAGGTCACCAACACAATTATTCCCGGTAAGCCTCACGCAGACATATGGGAGACGCGGTTTGAGTTGTGCAGCGATGGTTATTTTCAAACGCTCGGACTGCCTTTGCTTCGCGGTCGGTTCTTTTCCGAAGACGACGTTTCTGCGGCGCGAGACGTGATGGTTGTAAACGAGGCTTTTTCCCGCCGGTATTTTCCCAATGAGGAAGCGCTCGGCCAGAAAGTCAAATTGGATTATTTTGAGACTCCCGGCATCTCCAGCGCAGCGCCCCAGAACACCTACTTCGAAATTATCGGGATCGTCCGCGGTTATAAGACTCGCGCGTATGACCACCCCGCATGGGAAAGTTTTCCGCAAGCATTCGTTCCATACAGCGTTGCGGGATTTAACTGGCGTCTTTTTATGGCCAGGACTTCCGGCGATCCCGGGCCGCTTTTGAAAAACATGGGGCAAGAAGTTCGAGCTCTCGACCCTGGAGTGCAGATTTCCACCTCCGGCACGCTGGAAGGCTCGCTGAAAGAGTTCTACCGTGGACCGCAATTTGAGCTTGTAGTGCTGGCAGCATTTGCCGTAGTCGGTCTTGCCCTCGTCATCATCGGCATCTTCAGCGTGATGGCCTACACGGTCTCCCTGCAAATTCACGAAATCGGCATCCGCATGGCTTTAGGAGCCGCGCCGCGAACTATTTTCCGTTTTGTGCTGAACAACGGTTTCCGCTTACTTGCCGCCGGTATCGTAATCGGGCTCGCCACTAGCCTGGCTATCACGCGCTTACTCTCGAGCCAATTATCCGGGGTCTCGCCAACGGACCCATGGACGTTCGCCGCCGTGGTGGCCCTCGTCGTGGTCGTGGGGACGCTCGCGTGTCTGGCCCCCGCGCGCCGCGCCGCCGGCGTCCACCCCTTGGTCGCCCTCCGTCACGAGTAACGCGGCCGCATAAAAGAGACGAGCACTCTCCAGACCCCGGCTTGGCTGGAAATCTGCAGGACTACAGCCGCCAGACCTGGCGCCGACAGCAGAACTCTATTTGTATATCGCCGGGGCGTTCCTTGCTCCGACTCGACCAAAACTTAGTTGAAGTGTTTCAACTCACTCATCAAAAAATCACACGAACGAACGCACAACGCCATGATCGTCAAAGTCGGATTCTGGCAGGGATTGGAAGTGAAACCGGAGGCGTCCATCACGTACAGGTTCTTCACGTCGTGGGTCTGCTGAAATTGCGTCAGCACCGATTTTTTTGCATCGCTGCCCATCCGCGCAATACCCGCCTCATGTAGCGCCCAGCGCGGGGCCGAAGGATGCGCGTAGGTCCGGATATTTTTCGCGCCCGCCGCCTCCAGCATCTCGCCGGCAGAGTCGCCCATGTCTTGAATCATCGCCCGTTCGTTTTCCCCGTCGGCCATGTGAATCTTTACCACCGGAATCCCGTAAATATCCTTGGTGCCCGCATCCAGCTCCACGAAATTCTCCCAGCGGGGCAAGACTTCGCCGAATCCGGTGATTTCGAGCGACGCCCGCGGCTCGCGAATCGCTTTCTTGTACGCCGCCCCAAAACCCGGCGCTCCCCAGCTGAAGTCCACGCTGGATTCGCCTTCATATCCAAAGCCCCGCAGAAATTTCTTGTACGGCGGCGCACCTTTCAGATTCCGGAAGCGCGGAACGTAAATGCCCACAGGCTTAATAGGGCCGCCCAGCGAAGGCTTATTCGCCAACTCGGGAAACTCGCCGCTTCCGCCTCCGCTCCGCACGTGCGCAGTAAAATAATGCCCCAGTACTCCGCTCGAATTCGCCAGCCCATTGGAATGCTGCGGCGTCGGGGAGTTAAAAAGAATCCGCACCGACTCTTGCGCCTGGGCGCAGAGAATCACGCAACGCGCAAAAACTTCATGCTCCGCTCGGGTATTGCGGTCGATGTACAACACCCCCCGCGCACGGTTGCGCTCTTCGTCCATCAGCACCTTGTACACCATCGCATTCGAAATCAGCGTGCAGTTCCCCGTGGCCAGCGCATCCGCCACGGTCGTAAACGCCGAATTAAAATAAGAATGCGTCACGCATCCCCGCTCGCATGGCCCGCAAAAATGGCACGCGCCCCGCCCATGGATCGGCCGAGTAAGGTTTGCGGAGCGTGCCAGCGTCACCACCCGCCCAAGTTTCTCCTTCACTCCTTTGCGAAACAAACTCTCCTGGCATGTCAGTGGCATCGGCGGCTGAAACTCGCCATCCGGCAAGTGCGCTAGTCCCTCGCGCATTCCGGTTACGCCCACATACTTTTCAACCAGATCGTAATAGGGTGCCAGATCGCTGTAGCCCAGCGGCCAGTCCTCTCCGTATCCGTCCTGCGAAGCCGATTTAAAGTCCGTTTCGCTGAAACGCAAGCTCACCCGGCCCCACACATTGGTTCGCCCGCCCGTCATCCGCACCCGCCCCATCCAATCGAAGGGCTGATTCGCCGGCGTGCTATACGGTTCCTCTAGATCGTTCGCGAACCAGTCGTAAGTGTATTCGCTGCAGACGTCGAACTTGGATTGCACCGGTCGCGTCTTGCGCAAGATCTCCGTGGCCATATTGCGGTATTTCAATTCGAACGCCGGTTTGTGCTCGGAAAAGTTCTGGTCGGACTGCGGACGCCCCGCTTCGAGCAGCGCCACTTTCAGTCCCGCTTCGGCCAGTCGTTTACTGGCCCATCCTCCGGAAGCTCCGGAGCCAACCACCAGCACATCGAACGCGGTATCTGTTTTGTGAGCCATAGGGGCGGGACAGCGTTACGAATTCTACCCTACTCTCAAAATATAAATAACTTGTCATTCGATAAAACGGATCAATCGCAAATAATTTGTCATTCGAGGAAAAATGACTAACCGCAAATAGACTGTCAATCGAGGGAAAATGACTAGTCTTAAATAAACCGTCATCCGAGGAAGAATGACTAATCGTAATTAGACTGTCATCCCGAACGAAGTGAGGGATCTGCTTTTTCTCTGCCGCGCCGAGGCCTCAGCGTTTTGCGCGTCGCATTCCGTGCCGGCCGTATCGGCCCATGCCACCCAAACTCTTGTGAGCAATCGAAACCGAATGCTACTATCCCCGCAGAACAACCAGCAAACGCACTCGCATCCAGGAGCACCATCGCGCATGGCCAACGCCAACAACCCAGCAAGCCCCAACAAGCTATCTCGGCGTCAAATGGTAGAACGCCTGCTAAGTGGCATGGCCGCCGGTGCAGTCTGGCCCCTGCTGGCTTCGGCGCACCCTATCCACGAACACTTAAAGAACGGCGCCATTCTGGACCGCGCCGCCAGCCTAAGTGAAGCCAGCGATTGGACTCCCCTATTTTTGAGTACCCAGCAGAACGCCGCGCTAGTTCCGCTGGCCGAATGCCTGCTCCCGGGCTCCACCGCCGCCCAGGTCAACCGCTTCATCGATTTGCTCTTGAGCGTCGAAACCGCGGACAGCCAGAAAAAATTTACCGTTTCCCTCGCCGCGTTCGAAACAGCCGCAAACGAGCGTTTTGCACGAAGTCTGGCTGCTCTCTCACCCGCCGAATGCGAGGTCTTGCTCACTGCACTCTCGGCAAAAACCGCCCCGCAGTTTGAAGACTTCGCCAATTTGAAGGAATGGATTTCCGGCGCCTACTACTCCTCCGAGCCAGGCATGCGCGAACTTGGCTGGACTGGAGACCGCGTCTTCGCCGTGTATCCCGAATGTGCAATTTCCAACGGCTCACTCTAGGTCCAATTAGCGTTTGTCCAGCACTCTCCGCTAAAATGCCCATCGCCCCGGGGAAGTCCCGGGCTGCGGAGGCCGTTGCGAGATGTCGATCATGCGTACCCTGCTGCTCGCTGCCGCCCAAAATCGCTGGCTACGTGACCATGCCTCTCACTACAAATTCGTCCGTCGTACCGTCTCCCGCTTTATGCCGGGTGAAACTCTCGAAGACGCCTTGCTCGCAGCGCAAAATCTCCGCGCAAAAAAAATCGGCGCGGTGTTCACGCATCTCGGCGAAAACATCGCCGACCGCGCCGAAGCCCGTGAAGTCACCGACCACTATCTCGACGCCCTGACTCAAATCCACGCCCGGTCCGCCGCCGGAAGCCCGATGGAAATTTCCATAAAGCTCACCCAACTGGGCTTGGATCTCGACGCCGATCCCTGCAACGGAATTTGTTACGAAAATGTTCGTCAGATCATCGAACGCGAAACCAAAAACGCCACCATCTGGATCGACATGGAATCCAGCGAGTACGTAGATCGCACCCTGTCGATCTACCGTAAAGCCCAACGGAATTTCACGAACGTCGGAATCTGCCTGCAGGCCTACTTGCATCGCACCAAAGAAGATCTCGAATCCTTGCTGCCCCTCCGTCCGGCCATCCGCCTGGTGAAAGGCGCCTACAATGAGCCGCCAACCGTAGCCTTCGCCAATAAATCCGCTGTCGACGAAAACTATTTCGCCCTGGCAACGCGAATGTTGCAGGCGCAAAAAGCCGCCCAATGTCAGCGCGCCGCCTTCGGCACCCACGACGTAACCATGATTCGCCGCCTCGCAGAATTTGCGCAAGCCGAGCAAATCCCCAAACAAAATTTCGAAGTCCAAATGCTCTACGGTATCCAGCGCGCCGAACAAGAACGCCTAGCCATCGAAGGCTATCGCTCCGTAGTCCTAGTAGCCTACGGCACCTTCTGGTACCCGTGGTTCGTCCGCCGCCTAGCCGAACGCCCCGCCAACCTCTGGTTCATGCTCCGCAATCTCTTCGCCAACTAATCGCGCCGCTGCACAAATTTTGCCGATTGCGTGGATGGTTATGTAGGTGCCGGACTTCAGTCCGGCCTAAGTCTTGTTCCGAAAAGAGTTGCTCAATGGAGAAACGCCGAACTTCGCGTCGAAAAAATATTGAGGAGGGGGATAATCCGCAGATTTAACCCAAACTAAAATGGTCGGGACGACTGGATTCGAACCAGCGACCTCACCCACCCCAAGGGTGCGCGATACCAGGCTTCGCTACGTCCCGACCGAAGCAGCCGCACCCTCAGATAACAAAAATGTTATAGTAACAATTAAGTTATAGAAAAGCCGCGACCCGCTCAGCGACTATCCGCGCGAATCTTGTGAACTTCACGCCAAACAGTTTCGCCTAGTCCTTCAAGGCTATCATCGCCGTTCCAGAAGCGTCAAGAAAGCCCGCAAAGAATCCCGCAAATCCAAAAGCATCTTGCGGTTCAAAAGCTGCGCCGGGGGCCCCTGTGCAGCAGAGTAAACAGTCCCAGAAAACCCAGACGAATCGCCGCGTGATTCGCCGTGCCAATCGCGTACCGATTCGCCGCCGGCGGCGTTAGCGGAGCCGTTCGCGGCGCGATCCGCGCCGTCCGGACTGGTCAGTGCGAACTCCGCCGAGTGCTGCGCTTCCAGCGCGGCATTCGGGTCCCGCAAGTGTCTACGCGCGCCCGCTATTGTAAATCCCTCGTCGTAGAGGAGGCGCTTGATGCGCATCACCATGGCGACATCTTCGGGGCGATACAGGCGGTGGCCGCTGGCGCTCTTGACCGGTTCGAGCATCGGGAATTCAGTCTCCCAGTAGCGCAGGACGAACGGTTTCAGCTCCGTCATCCGGGCGACTTCGCCGATGCGGTAATAATCTTTCTGGAGTTGTGGAGCGGCTGCGGCAGCGGCCATGTTCTGCTCCTGCTTTATTTTTCTTTTCTTACTTCGATTCTTTCGGCGGGGGACTTTGCATCGTAGCAGTTTGCGGAGATTTTTTCAGCGGCGGTCTGTGCAAAAAATCGTCTTCGGTCTTCACCAGCAATCGTTTCTCTTTCCTCCTCAGTCGTCGTCGGGCGAATGATCCTCGCGCTTGTCGCGTTTGCGCATGCGCTGGATGAAGCGAACCGGGGTACCTACGAAGTCGAACTTTTTGCGCAGCTCGTTTTCGAGGAAGCGCTGATAGCTGAAGTGCAGCGGCTCTTTCTGGTTGGTGAAGATCAGGAAAGTGGGCGGCGCGGTTTTGGCCTGGGTCATGTAGTAGATGCGGACCGGCCGCGCTTTCGGCGTGGTGCCGCGCTGCAAGTCGACTTCATCTTTCAGCCAATTGTTCAAGGCTGGTGTGGAGATTTTGCGTTTGCGGGCTTCGGCGCACTGATTGATCAGCGGGTAGAGTTTCTGCGCGCGGTCGCCCGTTTTGGCGGAGAGAAACACGATCGGCGCGTAGCTCAGGAATTTCAGTTTGCCGCGAACCATCTTTTCGTAGTCGATGAGCAAGCGATCTTTGGCGGCGTCGGTAAAAGAATGCTTCACGCCGGGAACGCGGCGGCGTTCGCCTTTGGCGCTGGCGTCGGCTTTCGCGGACGCTAGGCCCGCAGCACCGACGGCCAAATCCCACTTGTTCATCACGATGACGATGGAGCGGCCGGATTCTTCGGCGTATTGCGCGATGGTCGCGTCGCCCTGCGTGACGCCATGCTCCGCGTCGACCACCAGCAGCGCCACGTCGCAGCGCTCCAGTCCGCGGCGCGCCATCACCACGCTCAACTTTTCCGCGACCAAAACAGTCTTGCCTTTGCGGCGAATTCCCGCGGTGTCTACGAAGCGGTAGACGTGGCCATCTTTTTCCACTTCCGTGTCCACGTTGTCCATGGTGGTGCCGGCGATGGGCGAGACGATGCTGCGCTCTTCGCCGACCAGATGATTCAGCAACGTGGATTTGCCCACGTTGGGCCGGCCGATGATGGCCACTTCCACGCGGTCCAGTTCTTTTTCTTCCTCGTGAGACTGAACTACATCCATTCCCGTAAGCGCGGCGTCCAGCAGATCGTCGATTCCGGTGCCGTGTTCGGCGGCGATCGGGAAGACCGGAACGCCCAGCTTGCGGAACACGTCGGCGCTGCCTTCCTGAGACATGGCGTCCACTTTGTTGACGGCCACCACGAATTTCTTGCCGGTGGTGCGCAGCATGCGGGCCAGCTCTTCGTCGAGCGGCGTAAGCCCGGCGCGGCTATCGACCACCAGAACCAGCAGCGCTGCCTTCTTGATGGCCACGTGGGCCTGGCGCAGGATCTCCGTTGGGATTAACGCCTTGTCGTCCGGGACGATTCCGCCGGTGTCCACGATTTCCAGGGCCCGGCCCAGCCACTCGGCTTTGCCGTAGATGCGGTCGCGGGTGATGCCCGGCTCGTTGGTGACGATGGAGCGGCGCGTCCCGGTAAGGCGGTTGAAGAGGGTCGATTTGCCCACATTGGGGCGCCCAACGATGACGAGGGATGGCAGCACGGCCGTCATGGCTGGTTAACCATAATCGGGAGGGATACCCACCCCCCCTGTTCGTGTAAGATATAGCCCGGATTAGGGTTACAGGGGAGTTTTGTGCAAGAGATAGATTCGATGGGGGTTGCGCAGGAACGCTGTAACATGCTCAATCCAATAGGGTTGAGCCAGAAATTGTGCGTGTACGTCGCGGAGGAGCGTTGCGAGGACCGGCTGGCGAGGTTAGGTTGCGATAACACAGAGCATGCTACCGCCTAAGTAACTGATTGTCAAGTATTTATTTGAGAATAATGGTACAGCTGTTCGTCAACCGCCCTTCCCGACCATGATCGCCTCCAGCGCCGCTCCGAGTAGCGCCAGCTTGCAGCCGGCGTCTTTCCCCGCCGCCGCCGACACCGAGCAAAACCTCGCCGGCAAGATGCCGGCGCTACGAGAATCGGCATCAGGAGTTGTGCTTTTTGAGGATGGTGGTCAGATCGGCGGGGGAGAAGGAAACGTCATTGGTCCAGCTGCCGAAGCGGCCGTCGGTGTTTACGGCCTTGACCCATTCGGAGAGGAAGTCCCGCTTGGTCCGGTCTTGCTGAGTTTCTTGGCCTTTCACTTCCAGAACTAACGTTTTACCTCCCGTTAAGCGCACTAGGAAATCGGGGCGATATTTCAGAACCACTCCTTTGAAAACGTAGAGGATCTCAAATCCCAGGTGGTCGTTTTTGACCCATGCAGAGACATTGGAATTTCGGTCCAATTCGAAGGCTTCGTTGGCCTCCCAGCGGGCGTCAAATACACAAAGGTTGATGTGTGAGCGAACGGCGGGCTCGCAAGGGCGGCGCGTGAACCACGGTTGCATATCGCCGGTGGAACGTATCGGGCGCTCTTTGTCGAATTGAGGTTCGATCTTCAGAGCATTTTCATCGCGAATTGCGCCCCAAATGTGTTGCACGATTTTCGTCATGCTGAGCGTGAACAAAATTCGGCGACGAACTTGGTCATCGTCGAAGCCAGACGGCGAGATCGTGATTTTTCCGCTGTTGAGATATTTCTCAGTCAGGTTGATTATTTGTGCGAGAAGGAATTCACGGCTGCCTTTCCAATTCGGCTTCATGAGGTCGTAAATAGAAGCCGCCGATTGAAAGATCACGCGCTGCATGCGCTGCTCTCGCCCCAGTTTTTCCAAATCAATACTGGTGAGTTTGGTCACGTCGGGTTTTCCATCGATTACGGGAGCGAGGTCAGCGATCGTGGCGTTCTCGAACGCGTCCAATGTAAGGGGCTTGAGCTTTGCGGGATCCAACGACAACTCTGGACCATACTCATAGTCGATGCGAATTATGTTGGGCCAAGAGATCTCCAGATTCTTACGGTCGGCTAAAGGCTGAATCTTGGCCGTTGGTTGCGGTGGGGGTGGAGGCAGAGAGTCTTCGTCGCCTTCATGCGGCATGAAAGTGAAAGGCACGCCGAAGATATTCACGTACTCAGGTAGAAATAGACCGCTCGTTGGATCAACGTCGTACGAAGTGCGGCGGAGTCCTCGGCCGACAACCTGTTCGCAAAGCAGTTGGGACGTGAACGCCCGCAGCCCCATGATGTGCGTAACGGTGCGAGCGTCCCAGCCTTCGGATAGCATCCCCACGGAAATGACGGCATGAATTTTTTCGCCGGGTTGACCGACTTGCCCAACGGTGTCGACGGTCCGGCGAAGAGCTTCGGCGCGTTCTTGTTTAGTCTGTTTCTTGATGGGAGCTTCTGTATCGTCTTCCGCATTTTCGTCGGCAGTTGGTGCCGAGTCGATTTCAGGAGCCTCTTCCTGGGCTTCCGCTTCCCCAAGTACCCGCGAATCGATGTGCAGAATGCGCTCGGAGTCGGCAAGCTCCGGAACGCCAACTTTGTCGTGAGTTAGCGCGTAGCTTATGCGAGCAGCCGTCTCCGTTCGGTTTGTTACGGTAATCATCACGGGAGGCGTGGGAGCTTTTTCCTCGCGCCAGCGATCACAGGCGGCCTTCCAATCCTGGCCCAGGATTGTGTAGGCGTTGTTGACGAGATCGGGAAGCGGATCAAACGGCTGAGCTTTCCGATTTAGGTCTTCTTTTACTTCAGGATCCGCGTAGATGTGATACAGGCGTGCCTTGAAGTTCTTGGCTAAGCGCGAATCGTCGCGCACGACAACACGCGGAGTTTTTACCAATCCGGATTCGATCGCATCGTTTAGACCGAAGTCGCTGACGATCCACTGGAAAAGATTGTCTTCTTCGCTGCGCTTACCGGTGGGCGCAAACGGCGTCGCCGTCAGGTCGAAGCAGGTGAGGATGCCGCGGGTGCGATGGATGCGGTCCAGGCCGCCCACCCACTTGGTGGACTTCTCCAGTTCTTCTTTGTCGACGCCCTTAATTGTGGATTTGGGGTCGTGGCGCCAGGCGTGGTGGGCTTCGTCGTTGATCACCACGATATTTTGCGCGGTGGCCATATCGTCGAGGACTTCGCGGACGTAGGCTTCGTCGCTCAGGGCGCCGCGCTTATCCACGCTTTTCCTTTTGGCGATACGCTCTTCCGAATCCCAGTCGAGACCGTGCCAGTTGGATACGGCTACTTTGCCTTGGCGGAGTTTATCTTCCATGCCGCTCGGAATCAGGCTGAATTCTTTGTAGTAGTCGTTGGGGCCGGGTTTAAGGACTTGCAACCGATTTTTTACGGTGAGGCCGGGGGCAACGATGAAGATATTTTTTGAGAAGCGCTTGTCTTGCGGACTCGTCACCTTATTTAGAATCTGCCACGAGATCAGCATGGCCATTACGATCGTCTTGCCGGAACCCGTTGCCATCTTCGAACAAAGGCGTTGGAAGTTGCCGCCGTCGCTGGGGACGTCGATGCCGATTTTTTCTGAATCGGGGCCTTCGGTGAGCCAGATTAGAGTTTCAATGGCTTCCAGTTGGCAGAAGAACAGGCGGCGATTTTCGCGTTGTTCGGGATCGCGCCAGTGTTCCAGCAGGCGTCTGGTGATACCGGAAACGCCAACGTAGCCGGACTCGCGCCATTGATTCACTCTGGGGCGGATTTTATTTACCAGTGTGAGCGGAACGAAGATGCCGGGGTCGTCAAAAGCCTTGGAGGATTCGGTGGCGCGGACGTAGCCGGCGGGGCGGCGGCCCGGTTCGCGGTTAAAGAGACGTGATTCGCGTTCGTATTTCCAATATTCGCGCGGCTCTTCGTAGGGCGAGTTGATGATGAGCTGGTCGATGGATTTTGAGGGCATATGTGTGTTTGTAGCGCCGGCATCCAGCCGGCGGGGTTGAACGAGTAGTAGTCCGCAGAAAAATCGCCGGCAAGATGCCGGCGCTACGGGGCGCTACTTGAAAGTTGCAGCAACCTCCACCCAAGGCCAATCGCGCAGCCCCGCCTTTCGCGGATTTTCCGCGATGTATTGAATAATTTTCCGTAGTGAACCTTCGCTGCGAACCAAATGATCAAAATACTCGCGCTGCCAGAATGATCCATTGCGCTTCAACAGCTTGTTGCACTTCAACGCGGAGTAGGATTTCCACGAATGCGCTATGGATTGCAAGGTGTCCTCCTTCAGCGGAGCAAGTAGCACATGGACATGATTAGGCATCACGCACCACGCCACGAGCTCATAACGTTGCCCGTCGAAATGGCGAATGGTGTCCGCTACGATTTGCGCGATTCGCGGGTTACGAAGGTGACATAGGCCTAATCCCGTATCCAGGGCCTGTTCTGCTCTTTTCAGCAGCGCGCGGCGTTTGGTGGCGCGGACTTGGTTGGCTGCGGCTGGCTGAAGTGATTGTTCTTTGTGAAGTTGATCTAGTAATTGTTGGGGAAGCGAGTCGGCTAACCGGAAGGTGACGAAATACGTTGCATTCGGGCTTTCCCAGTGTGGGAGATAGCCGCGGGAGCGAGTTGAGTGTTGGAAGGTCGGCATGGCTGACGAAAAAGTAGCGCCGGCTTCCAGCCGGGGAATTTAACAGCGAAAGCGAAACCAGCGCTGTTAAAGTGGCCACCAAACGCCACTCTAACAGCGCCTACGAGATCTACAATTGCACCACTTTCAGGCTTTCTATCCCGCGGTCGTCGATAACTTTTATGGCGACGCGCTTGTGTTCTCCTAATTCAAACGGCAAGGAAATCGTTCCCCGATACGCTTCGATTTTTTCTGGGTCTATTTCGGCTTTGAGATTCCTGGCGAGTTTGGCCCATCCTTCGTCTTCGTCGGCGAGAGGAAAGAAAACTTGCCGGGGATAGAGGCTGCGGCCGTCGTAATCGGTGTCGAGGAGCCACATGGCTATTTTGGTGGTGTCGCCGGATTCGATGGCGCCGGTGCGGGTGTTGAAGTAGTCGAAGCCCCGCACTTCGGCGACGTAAAGATTGGCCTCTGGTAGCGCCGGCATCTTGCCGGCGGGGTTTTGCGAGGTGCCGGCGGGTTTTTCCTTTTTGTCAGAACCGGAAAAAGACGCCGGCAAGATGCCGGTGCTACGAGAATCGCCACCGCTCGGCGCTGGGCGGATCTCCACGTCCGGCCGGCCCACCAGCCAGAAGCTTTGATTATTTGTGCGCTTCTTCTTCAAATCGTCGGTCAGCAGATCCGCGTTCATTTGGGCGGTCAGGAAAGTCATGCCGGTTTTTTCTTTGGTGAGTTCGTCGATGTCTTTGGCCGCTTCGGGATCGAATTGGAAGGCGGCGAAGACGATGATTTCCGGTTTGGGATGCAGGGTGGCGGCTTCGTGCCACGCGGCTTCGACTTGTCTCGTTTCGAGTGGGGCGTAGTCCGGCCCGAAGGATACGACGACGCGTTCCGGTTTGGCGCCTTTGGTTTCGGCGTCGGCGTGCAGCCAGCGGGTGCCGCCTAAGGGCTTCACGCGGGAGAAATTGATCATTTGGTTGTTCTTGCCGCGGATGCCGGTTTTTAAGAGTTCGTCGCGCCAGTCGGATTGCCGTAGCGTGGCCCCGGAGCGGGCGATTGAGGCGTCCAGCAATGGCGTTGCAGCGTGTCGGAAATCCGAGATGGGTTGTTGTAGCGCCGGCATCCTGCCGGCGGTTTCGTTGGGTGGGGCGGAAACTGCTGCCGGCTGGAAGCCGGCGCTACGAAAGGCCGCGCTGCCGGCGTCGGGACCCAGCTCATCCAGGGATTTTACGTTCGGCGCCGGCACCGCCTCCACCGTAAACGGCCCAGAAATGCGCGCCCGTGAGTTGTCGGTCAGCGGCTGGTCGTAGAGGGTTTCTTCGCCGGGGGGTTCGTTGTTGGCGATGGATTTCAGGGTGACGTGCGGGACCTTTTTATATTGGAAGCCGCTGCCAACGCCTTCGTCCGGGTGGGCGAGTTTGTAGTAGTCGAAGGTGGCGGACATGAGGCGCTGTTTAGCGAGGGTGGTGGCCACGCGGGAGGTGTCGCAGGTGATCCAGCGGCGGCCCCATTGTTCGGCGACATACGCTGTGGTACCCGAACCGCAAGTTGGATCGAAGACGATGTCGCCTGGGTCGCTTGAGATGAGAATGCATCGCTCGATGACACGCGTATCGGTTTGGACGACGTAAACCCGGTCATCACCGACGAACCCGCCTACACCAGTGTCGTTCCAAATAGTGGCCAGCGGTTGAAACGGAAAGTCATCAAAGAATCGTACGAACCGCAGAGTGTTTCCTTTTACAGCAAGACGATTTGCCTGTCTCAGCCGCTCGATCCCCTCCTTCGAAGTTGACCAGTGTCGATTATCCGGTGGAAGGAATGTTTTTCCTTCAAATTCAATTCCAAATCCAAGGGAATCCTGCCAACCAGGGGACACCATCGGATTTCGCGCGAAGGGACGACCAACTGATCTAATGGCGGGTCCTATTTTTTTCTCGTCCTTGGTGAGCGCCCTTCTGGTTCCGTCTGCCAATTCGATCTGATCGTAAAAGAATAGTTCTTCGGGCGTCAATTCGCGACTTCCATAAACCTTCCGAACTTTAAGCTGCTCATGGTCACGGCAGTACCAAAGCAGGAAATCGTGCGTGGTAGAAACTACATCGTCGCTTGCGAACCCTGTCTTCTTGAAGGCAAGCACCGCGACTCTATTCTTGGAACCGAAAACCTCGTCCAAGAGCTGAGTCGCACGGTGCAGATTTTCATCGGAGATCTGGACGAAGCAGGAGCCGGATTCGTGGAGCAGCTCGCGGGCGAGGAGGAGGCGGTCGCGGAGGTAGGTGAGGTAGGAGTGGATGCCGAGTTCCCAGGTGTCGCGGAAGGCACGGACCATTTCTGGTTCCTGGGTGAGGTCTTCGTCTTTGCCGTCTTTGACGTCGCGGCGATTGACGAAGGGCTGGAAATTTGAGCCGTAACGGATGCCGTAGGGCGGATCGATGTAGACCATCTGGACTTGGCCGGCGAGGCCTTCTTTTTCGAGGAGGGAGTTCATCACTAACAGGGAGTCGCCGGCGATCAGGCGATTGGTCCAATTGTGGGCGTGGCGGTAGAAATCTACGGCTTCGCGGAGTGGGGGATTTTCTTCTTTGGTTTCGAAGAGGGAGGGTTGGAAAAACGCCGGCTGGAAGCCGGCGCTACGGGAGGCGGCGCTGCCGTGGGCGGTGGCGCCGTTGCGTTTGCGGACGGCTTCGATGATGGTGCGGGGATCGATGCGTTCGTGAACGTGGAGGGAGACGGTGGGGACTTCGAAGGCGGTGTGTTCTTTTTTGCCGGCCCAGACCAGCTGGGGATCGAGATGCGGGTCGTAGGCGTAAGTTTTTCTGGAGAGGACGGGAGGATCGGTTTGTTCGGTGACCAGGCCGACCGGAGGATTGTTGATGCGGGTTTTAGTTTTGTGATCGTACTGCTCGATGGGCCGTTTGGTTGAAGCGGGTTGCGCAGATTTGGTTGTGGGTTTTTTCTTGCCGGGCACGGGCGCCTCTGAGTTAGGGAAGTCGGGGGAGATTGTACTTGGGGAGTGACGAGAAAGCTACCGTGACTGAGGCGAAGTGCGAATCTGAAGATTCGCCGACAGAGTCGAAGAGGCCGTTCGAACGGAGTACCTAAGAGTAACTTACGCTAAGTGCAATTTTGTGGGATCATGGGGCATGAGTGAGCTAGGGATGCCGCTGACGACTAAGAGTCTCGTCAACCGAGGGCAATTTCGCTCCGATTCTCGCCAAGTCCATGTTCTCTCCAGCGCGGAAAACGCGAGCCTCATTCTCGCCTGTGCGGAAAACGCGATCCTTTGTTTTCAATGAGTTGCGCACTCTTCTCAAAACGTAAATCGGTGTAAGTCTTTTTGTTTGTGGGAGATTCTCACTCTTTGCGAAAAACCACCGGGGGTGGGGGTGTCGTCAACCGAGCAAAATTCGGTCGATTGGAGGTTAAAGGTTGTGGATGCAATTGGTTGCGGTCAATTTTGGAACGGGGAGGTGTTGGGCCTAACGGCGTGCGCATCTCTTGACGGTGTGCGAATCTGAAGATTCGCCACTACGAAAACCTTGCAGGCCGGTCTGAAGACCGGCGCCTAACATAGGCTGAGTCAACGGCCAAAGCGACGTCAAAAGCAAAGGCGACCGCCTCCGAAGGCGGCCTCTACAAGTACAAATTCGGAGCTGCGCTACAGGCCGGTTTTGAGTTGGTCTACGCCGGCGGTGGAGACTTTTACGTCGTCGTCGGATTTGCCGCCGCTGAAGGCGGCGATCAGGTAGCCGTTTTTGCCGCGGGCGATTACGCCGCCGGTCCAGCCGTATTCGCCGGTCATCGGCGGGCGGACTTGGCTGCCGCTGTTTTTCAGGGTGTCGGCCATTTCGGCGGCTTTGGCGTAGGCGATGCCGAGGAGGTTGGCGCCTTTGTCGGTGGCGGAAGGCTCGTCTCGCATACGGCCGACGACGATCATTTTGGAGGTCCAGGATTTGACGGTGTCGCCTTCAAAGTAGGCGACGACGGCTACGCCGCCGATGCCGAGTTCGGTAGCGCGCTGGCGCATGGCTTGGAGGGCGGAGTCGGCGAGAGGATCGAAGGCGGTGGCGGTCGCGGCGGGCGCTGGGCGGGCGGAGGGTGAGTCCGCTGCGGCGAGGGTTTTGCCGCGGCTCACCGTCGCGGGCGCGCCGTGGAGAGCGAGAACGATGGCGAGGAAGGCAGCTACGGAGAGAGAGGGCATGCCGCGGAAAAGATATTTGTTCATGGAAGCTCCTGCTGTTCGTCGAGTTTTCGGTTGTGCGGAACGCGGCTGGGGACGAGACTTTTTCGCTGGATGTCCGCCAGGCGCGCGGTGATTAGCTTTTTTACGAGCGCGGCGGAGGGAGGTTTGTCGACGGGGAAGCGGAAGCCGCCTTTGGAACTCTGGAAAGGGCGGAGGTCGTTTTTTAGTTTCTCGATTACCGCGGAGCTCATTGGGAAATAGCTGCAGTGCTGGGCAAAGGCGGCGTAACCGGCGAGGCCCGCGTCGCGATAGCGAAAGGTGGGCATGCCGTAGCCGAGGGCTTCGGTGGATTCGCGCGGCGCGGCGGCACGGAGCATGGCGCGGAGTTTTTTCAGTGTGCTGCGCGCAGGCTCGGGGACGGCAGCGAGATATTTGTCGACGGCTTTGGCGCCTTGCTCGCTGTTGGCTGGGCGAGTTCTAGGCTTGTTGGAGGCGGCAGATTTTTTTGCGACTTTCTCTTTTGTTTTTTTTTGCATTGATTTGAGGTCCGATTTTGTTGGCGCAAGAATGGCTTGGCGGCAGAGGGCCGAGGTTCAGGGGCTGAGTGGAACGAAAAACAGCGACAGAGTGGAAGGAGCAGTTTTCGGCAGAGGGTTCAGAGCGGGGCTCGGAACTGGATTCGGAACCGGCTCGGAAACGGACTCCGGAACTCGCTCAGGAACAGGCTCCGGAACCGATATTTTTTGGGACTGGTCGACGGCGAAGAGCAAATAGTCGCTGAAATTCATGAGTTGATGGATGCGTTTACCTTTGAGATCGCTGTAGAGTTCGGCGGATTGCGGGAGCCAGAGATCTTCGCCGCGTTTGGCGAAGTGAACGGGGCCGTACTCGATGGCGGTGTGGTCGACGGAGAGGCGGATGTCCGGAAGAGCATCGATCAGGTCGGTGCGCAGGCTGACGATTTGATAGCTATCGGACACAAACCAGGCACGGCCCTTCAGCGGAATGGGATGGGGGATTCCGTGGGAGCCAAAGCTGTAGGAGCGAATGCGATTGGGTTTGTCGGCGCGCTGCTGAAAAGCAATTTGCCAGGCGGGCTGGCCGTTGATGGTGGCCAAGCCTTCGCATTTCATGGAGAAATCGACGGCGTAATTAGGATGGAAAATTAATACGAGGGCCGGCAGTCCCCTGGTGGTGATGCCGGTAATGCCGCCGGGTTGGTCGTCGGGAGAATAGCTGCTGCCCTTGAGATATTCCTCGACGTCAAGAATGCCGGGACGGATTTCGTTGATGGAGACGAGATAGTCATATTTGCGTTTTTCAGAGCCGGAAATTTTTCCGGATTTATTGATGGTTTCCTGCAGGAGATATTCTCTGGCGGTGAAACGGTCGACGCTGCGGACAAATTCCTGGATGCGCTGGCCGGCCTTGCGCAAAACCTCGTTGAGATCGCAGGTGGCGGCAGGGTCAACTGGGGGAATATTCTCGGCGGGGCCTTCAGGTAGCCAGTGGGATTCGGTGGTTGTGGCGGGCAGGCCAGGCGATTGTTGCGCACGGGCGGACGGGCACAGAAAAACGGAAAAGAAAAGCGAAGCGGCGAGAAAAGACCCGAACAACGGCACGCGTACCAACATGCGGAACCCCGGACACTTCGAAGCGAGGACTGCTGACGAGAATCATACTCCCTACGACCGAGCAAACACGACGAATTGCTTATTTCGTGAATAGCGGGACGCGGATTTGTTATGAATTGCCGAGGTGGCTGGGGCTTTAGCTTATTTTCTTCCAGAGGATGTCTTCATTGTTGCGGCGGTCGATTACGGCGTCGACTTTGCCGTCGTCAGCGCGACGGAAGAGCCAGCGGCCTTCGACACCTTTTCTGAAAAAAATGTCGCCGGCTTCGGGGATGAGCAGCTGTTTGGGTTTGTTGAGTTTTTGTTCGTAGAGATCGGAGCCCTCGGACCAGACGGTGAGGGTATTGCCGGGGGCCAGCTCGTAGGTGCCGGAATATTGGGGAAATTGTTTAACGTCGGCGTGGCCGGGCGCTGGATCTTCGTAGTAGCGCAAGACCTGGCCGGCAACAATTTGCCATTGGCCATCGCGTTCGAGCCAGGTGTCGGTTTCGTGATAGCGCGCGGTCATTTTCTGGCCGAAGACGGTTTCGGTTTCGTCCATGTCGTAGCTGAGGATGGCGGTATTGCCGATGATGACGGCTTTGCGGATTGACGATTTTGATGGAGCCGGAATAGCCGGTGGGTAGCGGAGAGACGTCGGCCACCAGCGCGGTCTTGTCCATGCTGCGGCCTTTTTCGTCAAAGTACAGGGCGTCCGCGGCGAAGTATTTTTTCCAGGGAGTCTGGTCGCCGCCGGCTACGGAGTCGAAGAGTTCCTGGGTGCGGCGGACGAGTTCGGCCTGAGTGATCGAAGTCGTAGCTTCCGGCATACAGCCGACGGCGCATAGGGCAACGAGGAGTAGCGTACAGACAGCGGTATAAAGTTTCACGCGAAGGTCTCCCAAAAATTTCGGCGCGTGCGGGGGATCGACGACGAGTGACGGCGACACACCTTAGTTCACTAGACGCGCGAATGGCTGAATTGATAGCGAGGGAGCCAGGCGGAAGCATCGAAAATCCCACGGGTGCGGATAGGAACAATTTGTGCGCAGTTTGCTTGACGGTCTTAGGAGGCGACGTTAGTGTATGGGCAAGTGCAAGGTGGGGTGATGTGGGCGCTCGAGTTGTTCGAGGAAGCGTCTGCCGAGTATTTCTGAGGGTTTTCCGAATGAATTCCGAAGTGACGATTTCCGAAGGATTTAAGGGGAGAGTGAAAATGAAAGCCATCCGCAGACTGCGAGCATTGGGACTGGTGTGTCTGGCCGCTGTACTCGTGCTTCTTGGTAGTAACGCGGCGGCCCAGACGTTTCGCGGAACGATTCTGGGAACGGTGACGGATAGCTCCGGGGCGGCGATTGTGGCCGCGACGGTGACGGTAAAAATACGAATACCGGGTTGACGCGGACGACTTCGACCACCATCGATGGGAGTTACGCGGTGCCGGAATTGCCGATTGGCACGTACAGCGTGACGGTGACGAACCAGGGATTCAAGAGTGAAGTGGTGTCCGGGATTGCCGTGGACGTATCGGCGGAACGCAACGTGGATGTGGTGCTGCAGGCCGGGGATGTGGCGCAACGGATTGAAGTATCTGGCGACACGCTGCCGCAGGTGGAGACCACCAGCAACACGCTGGGCGGAGTGATCGAATCGAAAGTGATCACCAACCTGCCGGTGAACGGGCGCGACTATCAGAAGCTGATTTTCCTAGTTCCGGGTGTTGCCGGATCGCCGGACCAGATTACGGATTCACCGGGCTCTTATGGAACATTTTCGGTGAACGGCGCGCGGGGCCGGTCCAACAACTTTTTGCTGGACGGCACGGATATGAATGACGGGTACCGCAACGATCCGGCGATTAACGAAGCGGGCGTGTTCGGCACACCGGCGACGATTTTGCCGCTGGAAGCCATTCAAGAGCTGAACGTGCTCTCCAACTTTGAAGCGGAATACGGGCGCAGCGCGGGCGGCGTGATCAACATCGTTACGAAAAGCGGGCAGAACCAGTGGCATGGTTCGGCGTTCGATTATTTTCGGAACACGGTTTTGAATGCGCGGAATTATTTCAACAACGTAGGGAGTCCGCAGGATCCTTTTCATGACAATCAGTTCGGCGCGGCGTTGGGCGGGGCGATCGTTAAGGACAAAACGTTCTTTTATTTGGATTACGAAGGGGTGCGCGAGACCGGTGCGGAAGCGAGCCTGGCGTGCGTACCGACTGCCACGGACATTGCTTTGGCAACTCCAGCAGGGGGAATCAATCCCGTTATTCAGAGCCTAATCAACGCGGGCAAAGCCTGGCCCACGGCGAATCTTCCGGGATCGTGCATTGGCGGAGGGGGGCAAACGGTAGTGGGCAACAACGCTTCGCTCTCGACGCCGTTTTCGAACCGAGTGGATAGCGCCATCGTGAAAATCGATCAGCAGCTAAATACGAATAACCTGTTGACGGGGCGTTATTACATCGGCGATAGCACGCAGCTATTCCCGCTGGCGTTGACGGGCGGTGGATTGCTGCCGAACTACGACACGCAAACTCCGACACGGGTACAGCTGGTTTCTATTTCGTTAGTCAGTACGATTTCGCCGAATGTGACGAATGAAGTGCGGCTGGGCTGGAATCGATTCGCAGAAGGGTTCTTTCCGGAAGACCGCAGCTTCGATCCTTCGACGATCGGGCTGGATACCGTGTCGGAAAACAGCACGAACGCAACTCCACTTCCTTATAACTTCGGGTTGCCAACCATCACGGTCGGGCCGTTTGCACAGTTGGGCGCCGATAAAGGAGATCCGCGACAGCGAGTGGACACCAACTGGCACTACATCGATAGCCTGGAATGGAAACGCGGGAAGCACGACATTAAATTTGGCTACGAGTTTCGCCGGACTTCGATCTCGCAAATTTTCAACCGGACGGCCAGAGGAACCCTGAGTTTCGATTCATTGGACGATTTTCTTGCCGGAGTGCCAGATGGCGGCTCGCAGATCTTCGGAAATACGAACCGCAACACGTTTGAAAACTCGCACGCCGGGTACATTCAAGACAGCTATCGCGCGACGCGAAAGCTTACGATCAACGTCGGTTTGCGTTACGACTATTTCGGAATCATCCAGGACAAACAAGGCAACTTTACGAACATCGATCCGACCACCGGAAATTTGATTCTGGTGGGGCAAGGGCGCTTGTATCAGCCGGATTATAACAACTGGGCTCCGCGCGTAAGCGCCGCGTGGGATCTGACCGGGGACGGTAAGACAGTGTTGCGGGCCGGGTGGGGCGTTTTTTATGACGCGTACTCACAGGACTTGTTTGAAGGACACTTGCCGTTTAACAGCAGTTTCGATCCAGGCCCTGAATATAACGGATACGGACCCAATCCGATTGGGTTTGCCAGCGCAAACGGTGCGGCACTCACTGCCGGCACCCCGGTATATGGGTTTTCCTCTGCGATGCCGGACGCATTTGGGGTCCAACAAAATATTCGAACCCCCTACATCCAAAATTTCAACCTAAACCTGCAGCGCCAATTGACGCAGAAAATGGTTTTGGAAATCGGATACGTAGGTTCGACCGGGCGCAAACTATTACGATTCCGGGATATCAACCAGCCGACGCTCACAGCGATACAGCAGACCGACTATGCGATTGAAAGCGGCTTCGATCCAAACAGCACGACAAATGGCAGCATTGCCGGCTGTGATTGCGTGCCGCATCCGTTCGGAACCTTCCCGTTTAACTACATTAATTATGAGGAGAGTTCGGCGAACTCGAGTTACAACGCGCTGCAAACGAGTTTGCGGATCAACGACTGGCACGGGTTGACGTCCACGGTGAACTACACATGGGCGCACTCGATAGATGACGCCAGCGACGGCGAGGATTATGTGCCGAACGCTTCGCAACCGGACAACAGCCAGGGACCAATCGGAGGAAACCGCGGCAACTCCAACTTCGACATCCGAAACCGGTTTACGTGGAATTTTATTTATCAACTGCCGAATCGTGGCGGAGAGTGGAAACGGCTGACGGATGGGTGGGGTCTGAATGGAATTGTTACAGTGCAATCGGGACAGCCGTTCCAGCTGAACTACAATTTCCAGGATGATTACAACGGAAGCGGAGAATATTTCGGGCGTCCCGACGTTGTGGGTCCAATCGTCTACCATAAGGGCGATCCACAAAATTACTTGGAGCTCGGTTCCTTTGCGGTTCCGTGCACCCTGGCGCAGGGCACGGGCGCCGGGAACTGCCAGGACATCAATCCGACGACCGGGGCGATTTGCACCGGGCAGGGCATCTCGGCGACTTGCATCAATTCGATGCACTTCGGGAGCGAGGGCCGCAACTCTTTGATCGGACCCAACTTCAGGCAATTTGACTTTTCCATTTTCAAGAATACCGCGATCACGGAAAAGTTAAAGATGGAGCTGCGGTTCGAGGCCTACAACTTGCTGAATCATCCCAACTTCTCGAATCCCTACCTGCCGGCGTTCATCGCCGACGCGGCGCCCAACGGGATTGCTTCGACCGGCCAGAGTATCGGCACTCTGGCGCTGAAGACGACCGGAGACGTGGGCATTGGGTATCCGGTGCTGGGCAGCGGCGGTCCGCGCAGCTTGCAGATTGCGGCTAAGTTCACGTTCTAGGAGTTGCTTTTTTCGAATGTGAGTTATTGACGGCCCGGCGGAGACGCTGGGCCGTTTTTTTTGTGTGGAGACGGCAAAAGCAAAGCATTTTACGCAGAGATCACAGAGGTCACAGAGTCCGCAGAGAAGAACGAGCAAGTAGAGATGGGTGGAAAGGCTTGCGAGCGACGGAACAGACCGCAGGACTCAACTGCAGTCGCCCTTCGCTACAGGTGGTCGGAGACCTGGGAGGCGGAAGGCGCGGGATATCTGTTAGAGTGCTGCAACCGTGCGTGCAAGGTGTTATGAGGTAAGGGATTATCGGTGACGGGGAGTCGCGCGGGCTGGTAAGTTTTTGGGTCGGTCGTGCGTATTACAGTATGGAAACGCTGAAACCAGGCCGAATGAGTGCTGCCGCAACAACGGAAGCGACAGAGGTTGTCGCCAAGGCTCGGGCAGGTGATCCCGAGGCCTGGGGGCAGCTGTATCACGACTATGCGCCGGCGATATTCCGGTTTTGCCGGAGGGCGCTGCCCACGCGAGAGGATGCGGAAGACGCGACGATGGAAGTTTTCATGAAATTGCGGGGCAAGCTGAATCAGTACGACGAGAGCCGCTCGTTTTCCGCGTGGTTGTACAAGATTGCGGCGAACCATTGCTGGGATACACTGCGGCGGCGCAAGATTCGCCAGGATAAAGAGACGGAAGATCTGGATACGGTGCCGCTAGAGCATCCGGACGCCAGCCAACTCGAGAAATTGATTGAGCAGCGCACCAGCGATGAAGTGCGCAAAGCGCTGGCTAAAGTGGGTCCGCGGGCGCGCATGGCGCTGGTGATGCGCTATTACTCAGACATGAGTTACGACGAAATTGCCGATGAGCTGGGAGTGCGCCGCGCGTTTGTGGGCGTGGTGCTACTCCGGGCAAGGCATGAATTACGGCAGGCGCTGGAAGGCAGCGCCGCGCTGGCTGCAGGAGGGGCCCAGTGAGCGAAGAGAGCTTAGGGAAATACCAGCAGGGCGAGGGACTCGAGCATCTGGACGAGATGACTTGTCTGCTGTACATCGAGCGGCAACTGGACCGCCCGCGAGCTGCGGTGGTCTCCGCACATACGCAGGATTGCAATCAGTGTCGCTTGCTGCTGCGTGCGCTGGAGCGGGAATCGCGGCTTTTGACGCGGGCGATGTTTGAAGAAGATGAGCCGCTGCCGGCGCGCCTGGCGCAATTTCAGGAGCGGGCGCGGAAGTCCATGCAGTGGATCTGGGGCATCGTGGTGGGGCTGGCGGCTACCGGGGTGTATGCGCTGTACAGCAGTTACGTAGCGCCGTGGGAGCAGCAATTGGAGCAAGCGGGGTTCGGCGGAACGAATTTGCTGGGTTTATTGTTTTTTCAAGGCGCTTTCTGGAAAGGATGGCAGTCGATGGTCACATTACTTGAGGTGCTGGCCCTGGTGACGCTGGCGGGCTTCGCCATGCTGATCTTCCGGCGACGCAGCCGGCGGGGCTATGTGCTGGCGCTGCTGGTGGCGTCGCTGCTGAGCGGGATGGCGCTGGCGGGGACAGCCTCGGCTACGGAGTTTCGCAAGGGCGAGCGCACGGAAACGGTGGGCAAAGACGAGGTGATCCACGGGGACATCTATCTCTTTGGGGATCGCGTCCTGGTGGAAGGCACGGTAGAAGGTGACGTATTTGTGTTCACAGAATCCGCGGAAATCACCGGGCATGTGAAAGGGGACGTCATTTCGTTTGCGCACACTACGCGAGTTTTGGGGCAGGTGGATGGCAATGTGCGCGCGTTTACGAACGCGCTGATCATTACCGGCAATGTGGATAAGAACGTGATGGCGTTCGCGGCGAGCGTTAATTTGGATGGTTCCGGGAAAGTGGGAGGGACGGTTACGGCGTTTACGACCAGTCCGACGCTGGAAGGTCCGATCGGGCGGGATGTGCTGCTGTTTTCGAAAAATGCGCTGATCAATGGTCCGGTGGCGGGCTCGGTGCTGGTGAGGGGCGGCGATCTAACGATCGGACCGAAGGCCGAGATCGGGGGAACCGCGAAACTGGAAGGCGAGAAGCCCGCGGAGGTTTCTCCGCAGGCCAAGCTGGCGTCTCCGGTGGAGTTTAAGAAGGAGGAACACTCGAGCGCGCGGACAGCGAAGTTTTACGTATGGCAGGTGATCTGGGCTGCGGCGCTGGCCGTGTTTGGGCTGGTGATTTTCCTGTTGCTGCCGGAATTTTCGGTGGAGTCCGTGGGGAATGCGGAACGGTACGGCGCGTCGTTTGGGCTGGGGGTTCTGGTATTTTTTGGCGTACCGATCGCGGCGATTATTGCGTGCGTCACCGTGGTTGGTCTGTTCGTTGGCGTCTCTGCGATCCTTGTGTGGTATGCGGGTTTGTATCTGGCGCAGATCGTAGTGGGCGGCCTGATCGGACAGTGGTTGATAGGACGAACCAACGAGCAGTGGCCTCTGATCGGACGCATGGTGGTGGGCGTAGTGCTGATTCGCTTGTTTACGGCATTGCCGGAAGTGGGCGGATGGATCAAATTCGCGGTGATTTTGTGGGGTCTGGGAGCGATTTCGCTGAGCATTTACCGGCGGTTTGCCCCGATTGTTGCTCCACCGAATCCACCGATGCCCGCGCCTTACATTCCGCCACCGCTGCCGCCGAACACTACGGTGGGAGGGTTTCAGTCAGCGTAGTGGTAAGTTCCAGGCGTAGAAAAAAGGCCGACCCGGCATTGGGGTCGGCCTTTTTCATTGCGGACGATTCGGGTTACTTCGGGCGCGTTACTAATTATTGATTCTGGCGCACTTTGCCGGCGACGAACGGGTTACCGGCGAACTGACCGAAGTAGATAGCGCGAGTGGAGTAGATGTCGCCATTGGTGATACTCGTGGACGTTGTAACTCCGTCGTAATGGGTGGTGTTCTGCGATGGCGGCGTGCCGTTGGTCAACTGCACCAGTATCTGCGGGTTAGTGAAACCAAAGAATGGCGGCAGAGACGTTGACGAAAAGGAGAAGGCACTGGTGGTGCCGTTCTGTGCGGCAATGCCGGCGATGCGGGTGCTGCGCAGCTCCAGGGCGTCGGAGGATACGGTCAGCGCGCCATTCGCAGAGACCAGGGTCTTCACGTGAATTGCGACGTTTTGTCCGGGGAGCAAGACAGTGGCAGAGTTGGCGCCGTTAAAATTGGCGACGTCAGCTGCAGATACACTTAGTCCGTTGGTATCGACTCCGAACAGGACGTTGGGGCCCTGTGGCGCCGTTAGATTCACGGTGACGTTGGTGCCAATCACGAACGGGCTTGGCAGAATGCTACCGGAAGTGGAGACATCGGCGTTGCTGGCCACTAGAGTGAATTGCGTTGTGCTGGTGGGTGTGAAAACGACGGTGCCCTCGATCCAGTCGTTGTTCGTGGCCATCGCGGAGGACAGCGGATCGTAGCTGATGAGTTCGAGGGTGCCATCCTCGTTCAGGACGACGTCCATGCTGGCCACCTGATTGGCCTGCACACAGTTGATCGTGTTGGTGCCGTCGCCGATGCCGTTCAGATTGCAATTCGGGGAATAGAAAGTGTTGCTGTCGGCGGTTGCGGTGTAGGTGCCCTGATTGACGGTTTTGATGGTGACGTTGTTGCCGCTGACGCTGACGCTGCCGGTGATGTCTTCGAGATAATCGAGTTGCGTTGAGGTGAGGCTGGAGGGATGCGAGGCCCCGAGGGTGATGGTGGTCAGGTTGGCGTTGGCGAGATTTACCGCGGAGATCACCTGATTGGCCACGGTGAGCGTGCCGCCCATATCAAAATACACGGAAAGTCCGGCTTGCTGGTTAGAGGAAAGAACCAGACCGCCGTTGGGAAGGGTGATAACCGGGAGGCCGGCGCCGCCGGTTACCTGCTTGATCGAGCCGGAGTTACAGCCCGGGACGCCTGCGGTGTCGGTGCAGGCGGTCACTACAGCGTCCGTAAAGCTGAGAGTTAGGCTGGTATACGTGCCAGCGGGAACGACGACGGTGCCCAGGAAACCGGAATCGCTCTGCAGGCGCACCATGTCAAAGGTAAACGGGCCGGGAATATTGATGGGATTTCCCGAAGCGGGCGTCAGGGTGAGGCCGGCGACGGTTAGGCTATAGGAGATGATATTGGTGTTGGGTGGTGGCGCGAGCGGCTTGGCTTGCAGAGTGATCGACAAGGTGGCGTTGCCAGTGGGCGTGCAATTGACGGTGCAGGGCCCGGCCGGAACTCCGCTGCAGGCGGAAAGCGCCAGCACAGCGAGCAAAGTGAACAAAAATAAGGTCTTTGTATGGTTCATGGAGACTCCCCGGCTTCTGTAAGTTGCGTTTACAACCCCCCGGTTAGAAAACGCTTTATGTGACCTGTGGATTGACTCTACCGCTCGATAGCTTCTGGAAGTCGGCAAAATGCGGGGTGGTGCTCAAGTGCTTAATCCCTGTGCGCTTGGGCAGGGCGGGGCGCTGGACGCAGCGGCTGGAGGCGCGGCGGCTGGCGGGGTGGCAACCGTGCTTATGTTATCGTTACGGTTTAGCTGATTCATTTCTGGCGAGCTGTGGAGACTGGAAGTTGCGGATGAGAGGGTTTTCTGGCTAAACGTAGTGGCAAATCGGCTGCAAAGGCTGCGGAAGATTCCGTGAATAGGCCTGATGTTCAGGTGCCACCAGAACGCCGATACGTCTCTCTGGAGGACGATCCTACCGTGGAGCGTGGCGCGGAGGGTTTTGAGGATGGTCCTGAGGAGGGCGGGGAGGCTGCTGTTGCGGCGCGGCCTTCGATGCATGATGTTTTTGGTCCGGGAGGGTTCCTGGAACGGTCCATGATCGGGGGGTATGAGCACCGCCCGGCGCAGTTGGAGATGGCGGAGCGGGTTCAGGATGCGTTCGAGAATCACCATCACGCGATTCTGGAAGCCGGAACGGGAACCGGAAAAACGCTGGCGTACTTGCTGCCGGCGATCTGCAGCGGACGCCGCGTGGTAATTTCCACGGCCACGAAATCCTTGCAAGAACAACTGTTTCAGAAAGACGTACCGTTTTTGCAGAAGCATTTTGCGCCGGAATTAAAGGTTGCGGTGATGAAGGGGCGCGCCAATTTTTTATGCCGCGCCAAACTGCATCAGATGGCCGACCAGCCGATGCTGAAGGGGATGGATGAGATCGATGCCTTTCGGCAAATACGCGACTGGTCCAAACTCACGGTGTCTGGGGATCGCGCGGAATTAACGTTTCTGCCCGACGATTCCGATCTGTGGGGAAGGATTGACGCGCGGCGCGATGCCTGCACCGGGCAGAAATGCGCGGACTTCAATCAATGCTTCGTGACAGCGATGCATCAGCGGGCCAAGGACGCGGACCTGATTATCGTGAACCATCATTTGTTTTTCGCGGATTTGGCGCTGAAGCAGGATGATTTTGGCAGCATTTTGCCGGAATACTCCGCGGTGGTGTTCGACGAAGCGCATGAGATGGAAGATGTAGCCAGCGATTATTTCGGGCGGCAGCTTTCGAATTATCGCTTTGAGGAGCTGGCGCGGGATGCGGACCAGTCGATGCGGCTGCTGAAGCTGGGATCGCCGTCGCTGCTGCGGCGCACGCAAAAAATTCGCGAGCGCAGCCGGGAGTTTTTTGAAGCGTTTCCGCCGCGCGATGGGAAGTTTCCCTTCACGCACAGCGAGCGTGACGCATTTTTGCAGGAGCATAGGGAAGCGTACGACGCCTTGGCTACCGCGCTGAAGGGCCTGGAAACCGAGTTCGCGGCGATGACGCAAAAGCCCGAAGAATTAATGCGGGTGGCGCGACGCAGCTTTGAGATTCGGCAGGAGCTTGCTTTTCTGTTTGAGTCCAACGAGAAAAATTACGTGTACTGGTATGAGCGGCGGAACAAAGGCGTGTTTGTGGCGGCCACGCCGATCGACGTCAGCCAGATCTTGCGGGAACAGCTGTTTGAGAAGTTTGATAGCGTGGTGATGACCTCGGCGACGCTGACGGTCGGCGGGCGCTTCGAATACATTCGCCATCGCTTGGGCGTCGATCACGTCAAAGAACGTGCGTTGCCGCCAGAATTTGATTATGGCAAGCAGGCGCTGTTGTACCTGCCGCGGACCGTGCCGGATGTGCGCAACGCGGGGTATCCTGCGGCGGCGGCCGATGAGATTGTGCGTTTACTGGAGTTGAGTAAGGGCCGGGCGTTTTGTTTATTTACCAGCTACTCGCAGATGAACGATTTATTCGAACGGGTGCGCTCGCGGGTTGCGTTTCCGCTGTTACTGCAGGGTACGGCCCCGCGTTCGGCGTTGCTGGAGCGCTTTAAGAACACGTCCGGCGCAGTGCTGTTCGCCACTTCGAGCTTCTGGCAGGGCGTAGACGTTCCAGGGGATCAGCTTTCTTGCGTGATTGTCGACCGTTTGCCGTTTGCGGTGCCCAGCGATCCGATCGTGGCGGCGCGGGTACGTTCGCTGGAAGAAGATGGGCGTAATGCGTTCTCAGAATTTCAGGTGCCGCAAGCGGTGCTAGCTTTGAAGCAGGGATTCGGGCGGCTGATTCGCACCAAGACGGACCGCGGAGTGCTGGCGCTGCTGGATACGCGGATTCGCCGGATGCCGTATGGTAAAATTTTTCTGGAGTCGTTGCCGCCGTATCGCATAACCGAAGAACTCGCGACGGTGGCCAAGTTCCTGGAGAACTCGAATTAATTGTTCGCGGACCTGAAAAAGCGATTTCAGCAGGGAAGATAAAAAAGCATGTTCCAAGTCAGCGTAGAAGAGACATTTTCATCGGGGCACGCGCTGCGCGGGTATCGCGGCAAGTGCGAGAACGTGCACGGGCACAATTATCGGGTCCGGGTGACGCTCGAAGGGCCGCAGCTGGACAATATCGGGCTGCTGGTGGATTTCACGCAGCTGAAGAAAATTATTCGGGGGGTTACCAGTTCGCTCGATCATCAATTCATGAATGATCTGGAACCGTTCCAGACGGTGAATCCCTCGGCGGAAAATGTGGCGAAATATTTTTACGAGCAGGTGAGCAGCCAGCTAACGGAACTGCCTCCCGGAGCGCGGATAACCGATGTGATCATCTGGGAGACGGACACCAGCCGCGCGCAGTATCGGCCGGGGGTCTAAGCGCGCGCCAGCGATTTAGCGGTCCGGGTTGCCGATGAACGGGCCGATGAATTTGCCGATAAACGGGCCGATGAACAAGGCGCTGTACATTGTGTTGATTCCGGTTTTAGTGGTTGCGGCGGGTTACATTTTTGTTCTGCGCTCCGCGGGATTCTCTCCCGGTTACACGCGCTTGATTATCGCGGCTGTGGCACTTGCCGGGATTCTGTTTTGGCTGGCACGTCATACGCCCCGCAAAACGAAGTCATAGTAGAAAGACGCTCGCAGTCTATGCTCATAACAGAAATATTCAAATCGATTCAGGGCGAAGGCACGCGGGCGGGATTGCCGTGCATTTTCGTGCGATTGACCGGTTGCAACCTGCGTTGCACCTGGTGCGACACGGCCTATGCGTTTCACGGCGGAAAGAAGATGGCGGTGAGCGAGATCTTGCAACGGGTGGATGAGCTTGCAGGGAGAAACGGCGAGCAATCGGTTGCGGCCATTGCGGTCCCACTGGTGGAGTTGACCGGGGGAGAGCCGCTGCTGCAGGAAGAAATTTACGCGCTGGCAGACGAACTATTGGCGGCAGGATATACGGTGATGATCGAGACCAGCGGGGAGCGTTTCGTGGGGCGTTTGCCGCGCGAAGTGATCAAGATTGTTGACGTGAAATGTCCGGACTCCGGCGCGGCGGATACCTTTGAGATGCGCAACCTGGAAGCCGTGGATGATAAAGACGAGATAAAGTTTGTGGTATCCAGCCGGCGCGACTATGAATTCGCGAAGGAATTTACGGCGCAACACGAGCTGGCGAAGCGGGTGCGACAGGTACTTTTCTCCCCTTCCTTCACCGACCCTGCCGGAAAGTGGCAAGGACTGGAGCCACGGACCCTGGTGGAATGGATTCTGGCGGACGGATTGCCCGTGCGACTCGGATTGCAGCTGCACAAATTTGTTTGGGATCCGGCGACGAAAGGCGTTTGAGCGATACAGTGGCCACAAGCGCAGAGAAACGCAAAGTGGTGGTGCTGCTTAGCGGGGGAATGGATTCCTGTGTATGCACGGCGATCGCCCGGCGGGATCATGGGGATACGAATATTGCGCTGCTGCACGCCGACTACGGCCAGCGCACGCAAACGCGGGAGCGGCAATCGTTTGAAGCCATCGCGGATTTTTATCAGGTGCGGGAACGACTGGTGGCACGGCTGGATTATTTCCGTGCCATCGGCGGCTCAGCGCTTACGGACCCGAATATATCCGTGCCGGAGAATGAGCTGACGTCCTCGGGCGAAGCATCCAGCAGCATTCCAGTGACCTACGTTCCTTTTCGTAACGCGCATTTTCTCTCGGTGGCGGTGAGTTGGGCAGAGGCTATTGGCGCCGGCGCGATTTACATCGGGGCGGTGGCGGAAGACAGTTCTGGCTATCCGGATTGCCGTCCCGAGTATTACCGCGTATTTCAAGAGCTGATTCGCGTGGGCACGCGGCCCGAAACGGAAATTGAAATCGTGACGCCGGTGATTACGTTAAAAAAATCGGAGATCATTCGCAAGGGACTCGAGCTGGGAGCGCCGCTGCGGCTGACCTGGTCGTGCTACCAGAACGATGCGGCAGCCTGTGGGGTGTGCGATAGTTGCCTGCTGCGGCTGCGGGCTTTCGCGGAAGCGGGCGTCGCCGATCCGATTCCGTATCAGCAAGCCGCGGCGCGAGGCTAGCGTTCGCGATAAACCGTGTACCTACGCGGCAAGGCTTGCGGCCGTCACGATCATTTGTCATTGGCCCGGGCGACGCTTGGATTCCCGGCCAGATGGTGGATAATAGGGCGCACGCCGCCCTGGACCGTTTTAGCATCCCGGGCAGGTGTTCCCGGCGAAAGAAAGCATCGGTCTCTGGCGCGCCTGCGATTTCACGGGGCCGGTCCAATCTGACCGAAGGAATGTTTGGCGATCTCGGCCGCGTAGCGGTCACTTGAAGCTGGCCGCCTGGCGGTCAACAGGAGAGTACGCAATGAAACGACTTGAACTAGTTGCCGTGCGGCACCGAATTTATTCCCTGGCGCTGGCCGCGCTTTTCGCTGCACTGATTTTGACGGCTGCCGCCCCGCGCGCCGCCGCGCAGAACGACGGCGGCATTGCCGGCACGATTCTGGACGTCGATGGCAAGCCGTGGGCGGAGCTGCCGATCCAGTTGGTAAGCGACCAAGGCGCCAAGCAGGAAACCAAAACGGACAAAGACGGGAATTACGTGTTCCGCAATTTGCGAGCGGGGACCTACCACGTCTTCATGGTGATTCCCGCGCCAAACAAGCCCTTTGATTCGCAATGTCAGGTGGCCGGCGGAAACGTCACGCGCGTGGACTTGAGCTTTAAAGACGTGATTGCGAAGCAGGGAGCCGCGGCGCAAGAAGCCGTCAAGAAGCAGGCGGAACAGAAGCAGGCGATAGAGGCCATGAAGACGCACTTTAACGCGGGAAGTGCGTTCCTAGATCAGGAACGCCAAGCTAAAGCCGACTTGACGAAAGCACAGCCGGATCAGCGCGACGCACTTAAGCAAAAGGTAACCGACCTCTCGAACCAAGCGGTGAACGAATTCAAAGAGGCGCAGAAAGCCGCTGGCGAGAAGGATAGCAACCAAGCGCTGTTCTGGGCGAAGCTTGCCGATGCTTACGATATCGCTGGTCGCAACGACGAGGCGATCCAGGCCTACCAGGCGGCCATCGCTGCAAAGCCTGACGTGCCCGGCTACTACAACAATCTAGGAAACTTGCTGGCACGCTCGGGAAAAATTGATGAGGCAAAAACCGCTTACGAAAAGAGTGCGGCGTTGGACCCCCCGAACGCCGCCGGTGCGTGGCGCAATTTTGGGTACAGTTTGTATAACGCGCAGCGTCTCCCGGATGCCGTAGAACCCCTCCAGAAGTCCGTGGCACTGGATCCAAACAACGCCCAGACCTGGTATTACCTCGGCACTGCGCTGCTTTCCAAAATGACTTCCACGCGCGTGGGCGATAAGGATCAAATCACTTTCGTGCCGGGAACAGTGGAGGCCTTCCAGAAGGCGGAGGACCTTGATCCTAATGGCACCTGGGGTGCGCAGTCTAAAGAAACCTTAGCCGGGCTGCAGGCAATGGCTCCTGGAATTGACATCAAGGTGAACAACAAGAAAAAGAAATCGTAACTTCTATGGTTTGAATATTGTTTCGCGCCGGTCCCGAAACTTGGGACCGGTTTTTTTTTGCGGTCCGGATTTTGTTGTTATCGGGGGCGATATTTCTTGATCAGCTGTGCGTCAAGGTGCCATTCATTTTGGTGCGCCGCAAGGCCCACGAGAAGGTAAGAACTGAGAAGGGAATTAGTACCACCGCGAAGGCCAGTAAAACTCCCAACGGATAAAGCAAATCGGAAAATGGGGCGTTGCCCAGCAGCGCCGTACGCATCCCATCCAGGGCGTAAGTTACCGGATTCAGCCGGGCCACTACTTGCAGCCAGCTTGGCAGAATGCTCACGGGAAAAAGGGTGCCGCCCGTTACGCTGGAAATTCCCAGCACGAACCACTTTGCCGGGTTGCCGCGCTTGAAGAGCAAGAGATAGCTCGCTGACAGAATTCCCAAGCCGCAAAATGCCAGAAGAGTAGCGAGGAGCATGGCCAGTACTCCGGGCCAGTTCGCGGCGCGCAAAGGGAATCCGAAAAGCAATACGCCCCATGCGACGTAAACCGCCACGCGTACCGTCGTTGCCAGAAAGGGATAAATCGCGGAGCCGGTAATCAAAATGGGCAACGAAGTCTGGGTGACCAGTAGATGTTCCAGCGTGCCGCTGTCGCGGGCCTCTTGCAGGCTGCGATCGAAGGTATCCAGGGAAACGTTGAGGTAGTCGAGGAAAATAAATCCGACCAGGGAGAACGCGAAATATCCGCCCGCTTGCGGCAAAACTTGTTCGAGTTGCGGGCTGTCGACGAAACGCGCCACGTAATAAAACATCGCGGCACCGAAGAGCGCTTCGACGGCCTCGAGAAGAAAAACGGTGCGATAGGTGCGCGCGATGAGCAAGTCGCGCCAGAAAAATAACCACAACTCCTTGAAGATGCGGCTCACGCGGGGTCGCTTTCCTTGTAGCCGACGTGGTTCTGAGGCGCGGTTTCGTCGTATCGCGGGCGACCAGTGATGCGCAGAAAAACATCTTCCATCGTGTCGCTACTGGTGTAAGCCTTCAAGGCAGCGGGGGAATCGAAGGCCAGCAGGCGGCCTTTGTCGATTACTGCCACGCGGTCGGCGAGCAGGTCAATTTCCGCGAGCGTGTGAGACGCGAAAAGCAGAGAAGTGTTGCCGTGCTGCAGGATTTCCGTCTTGAGAAAACGCCGGAAATCCGCCGCGGCAAGCGCGTCGAGGCTTCGCGTGGGTTCGTCCAGCAATAACACGCGCGGCTGATGCAATAGAGCGCGCGCCAGGCTCAGGCGCTGCACGGTGCCGGTGGAAAGTGTGCGCACTTGGCGATCCATCGCGTCTTCCAGGTGGAACTGCCGCGCCAGCGAAACGATACGCTGCTTCGCGCTCGCGCTAGAGAGTTGATTTAAGCGGCCAAAAAATAATAGATTTTGCCGCGCGGTCAGGCGGGGATAAAAGCCGTGGTCGGTTCCTGCGTGATAGCCCAATTGCCGGCGTACTGCGCGAGAATCTTCTGTGGTGTCGTGCCCGGCAACGCTGGCGCTTCCTTTGGTAGGAAGCAGCAACGTGGCCAGAATTTTCAGCAAGGTGGATTTGCCTGCGCCATTCGCGCCCAATAGCGCGACCGCTTCGCCTGCACGGACGTCGAAAGAAATGCCGGCGAGCGCTAGAGCGGTTGGCCTTTCGAACGGCTGCAGAAATGCCCGCCACCCGCTGCGCGCGGGAGGGAAAAGTTTTTCAAGATGTTGGACGCGAATCGCCGTTTCAGGCACGCAAGATTTATAGCTTGTCTGTTCCGCGAAAACAATGTATTCGCGGGGATTGCTATTGTGCGAGACAGGATTTTTGCGGTGGGCGTGGTGCACCGGCCAGCGTTCCCGTTAGAATATTCGTACCTGCTTCCGAGGGTGTAGCCATATTCGCTTTCACGGGTAGCGCGCACGTTCCATCGCACGTGTTGGTGCGGTTTCTCGATAACGAGGCCGTGCTGCTCAACCTCGCGTCAGAGCGCTATTTTGGCCTGGACGAGACCGGCACGCGCATGTGGCAACTGGCCACATCGGCTCCCAACCTCGATGCCGCGTATCAGGAGTTGCTCGCCGAATATGACGTGGCGCCGGAACTGCTACGCGACAATCTGACAAAGCTAGTGACCGAGCTGGTGGACAACGGGCTGCTGGAAGTGCGCCCGGTAGAGTCTGGACCCGAGACGCCGCCCATTTCAGCGGCCTGATTCGAAATCCCAACCACGAGGGTTCGGCGGCAAATCAAAAGGCCCGAGCACTTTGCCCGGGCCTCTTGTGATTACGTTCGATCGAAACACCGCTCAGATATTCGTATTGTGAACGCTGGTGTGCTTGACCTTGGGCGGAGCGGCCGGCAATTCAACGCTCACGGAAATCTCGCTCTTATTCCGTAATACGCCGAGTTTCACCGTGGTGGCCTTATCGCTGTCGCGCGGCCCCAGCTTGGCGCGCAGGTCTCCCACCGAACGGATCCGCTCGCCGTTCAAGGAAACAATCACGTCGCCCGCTTTCAGTCCGGCCTTTTCCGCAACGGAGCCGTTGGCAACGTCGCGCACCAGAATTCCTTCGCCTTCGGGCGCGCCGAAGTAATTGCCCAATTGTCCATTCAGGTCTTCGGCATCAATTCCCAGGCGGGGGTGCGGCGTCGTCAGCACACCGCCATCAAGACTGATTTGCGGAAGGACAGGCATTTCGGGCAGATCCGGCATGACAAATGCAAAACCGCCGGGCGTGGCTCCAGGCGCGGTCGAAGACCACACGCGATTTTCGCCGTCGGCCTTACCCATCGTCACCGTTACGGACTGCGAGCGTCCGTCGCGCCAGACTGTTAGTTGCGCTGTACGTCCCGCCGGAATTTCGCGGATCATGCGGCGAAATTGCGAAGCGCCTTCCACGCGCTGACCGTTGATTTCCGTCACCACATCATTTTCTTTCAGTCCCGCCTTGGAGGCCGGGCTGTCGCTCACAATTTTGTCGAGCACCACGCCGCGTTCCGCGGGCAACTTAAGTTCTTTGGCTCTCTGGCTGGAGACCTCATTCGTTTCCACCCCCAGCCAACTGCCTTCGCCAATCGAAATTTCAAAACTCTTCGCCTGCGGCGCACGCGAGTCATCCTGGATTATCACCGCGTGATCCGGCGGCGCGGGAACCTGCGCTGGCGCCGAATGGCTCGGCAACGCAACCAACACCAAGCCGAGAGCCGCCGTTCCTCCAACCGCAAAAATATTTCGATTCATGTGTAGCCTCCTCACTACAGGCTTAGACGCACCATTTTTCAAACGGTAGAGCGCAATACTGCGATTTTTATTCCGCCGTTCACCGTGCGTAGTTTAATCGGAGCCCCGCCGTGTCCGATCTTGCCGTGCATCTCTCGCGGTTTCAGCGTACTTTCCACGGATACCGGCAGCTCCGAAGAAAAACTTCCGTTCAGGCAGCGGGTGTCGAGGTCGGCTTGGGTGTCCGCGGGCACCACGAGCAAAACGGAGCCATTGGTGGTCTCGGCAAAGGTCGCGTCTTTCTCGCGCATATGCGCCAACTCCAGATGCACGTTCCCGTTGGTGACATGGGCGCGAACGGCTCCGCCCCCTTCGTACACTTCGATGTTGCCGTTCACGGTGCGCAATTCTTCGATCGTGTCCACGCCCGAAATTCGCAGGGTGCCGTTCACGGTGGCCAGATGTTCGACGCGCGCCCCGTGCGGCACGTGGACCGTATATTCGACCACCACTTCCACACCTTCATCTTGCGGATAACGAGTCGTTACCGCTACGTCATTCGGTTTGGCTTCCACTTCAATGCTCACGCGATCGAGATCCGACTCTCGTTCTTTCGCGAACTTCACCGCGCGGACTTCGATCTCATTGCGGTCCCAACCCTGTACTTCCACGGTGCCGTTTACGTTCTGCAATTCGAACGAACCGCCCGGTTGCAGCGGATAGGTCTGGTCGAAATCGCGGCTGATCGCCATCCCGGGCAACGCGCAAACCGTCGCAAACAACGCCGCAACAAAAATGCTGCGCAAAATCACCGGCATTTCACGATGAAGCCTCATGATGCCCTCCGTTTGATCTACGTTTGATCCCATACCCCGCATTTTGGCCCGAACTCGACGTCGCCCGCCACAATCGGCGTTTAGTTGAGTTGAAAATTGAATGTCACCGCAGACGTAACTTCCACGGGCTTGCCATTCACCGAAGCCGGCTTGGCCCGCCATTGCATTACGGCGGTGATTGCCGCGTCTGCCAGCACCGGTTCACCTTCCACTATCTTCACCACTTCCACATGCCCGTCCTTCGTGAGGCGCACTTGCAACTTCACCACGCCCTGAATTCCCGCGGTCTGCGCCAGCGCTGGATAGGAAGGATGCGGCGCGTACGACAAGCGTTTCTGAAAATCCGCAGAGTCCTCGCGCACGCCGCCAGTCAGAGCCACTTCGACCGCGCTCACCCAGCTGTCCAGCCAATCCAGTTTGGGCTCGGGAACCTCTGGAATTTCCGGAATGGGCGGTAACGCCGGAAGCGCGCCGTTCGGAAAATTACTGTCAGCCGCAAACTCGGAATTCGTTCCGAAAGCCACCGGCGCAATATTTCCCAGTCGTTGGTTTAAGCGAGCTTGCTGTTCGCGAATCAGCGCTTGGCGCATGGCGACTTGCGAATCCAGAAACTGCAGACGAATATTTCCCGACGTCGTTTTCAGCCGCAGCGGAGCGCCGCCGCCATTCAATTCCGCCACGGCGCGCACTGAGCCAGGAGCATTGGCCTGGGCGGACTGCATCGCCAGATGAATCGCCGGGTCGGCGGTGATTCGATGCGCGTCCCCGGAAGTAACGATCGCTTCAATATTGGCCGCCAGATTGCGCGGAAGAAATACCACGATATCGCCGTTGCCGGAGGCTAGTTGCGACGCGCCAGCCAGTCGTACCGTAGAGTTCCCATTGCCAGGCGCAGTGCCGGGTGCATTGCCAGCTGTGGTGACGTCCGGACTGATCCACGCGGTGATTGAACCGTCCGTTGTCGCGGCCTGCACCGTTCCCGCGACGCGGGTAAGGCAAATACTGCCGCCGCTCGAAACCACTTCCATCGGTCCGGAAACATACATTACGCGAATGCCGCCGCCCGCCGTTTGCGCATGCACCGATCCGCGCACTTCTCCAAAATCAATCTGCCCGCCGCCGGTGCGCACATTGACGAAACTATCCGCGTGGTTCACGGTAATGTTTCCGCCATCGGTTTGCAGTTCCGCGCGCCCGCCAATTCTTCCCGCGCGGATGTGCCCACCGCCGCTGCGAAGTGACGCGTCTCCAGAAACTGTTCCGGCAATAATGTGTCCGCCTGCCGTAAACGCCCGCAGATCACCAACAACTTCCTGTACCTGGATGTGGCCGCCTTCGGTCTCCATCTTCGCTTCGATGTGGCCGTCGCCGCCTTTGCGGGGATCGTGCGCGCCGATGCGGGTTGCAGTGATGTTCCCGCCCTGCGTCATCAACGCCGCGCTGCCGCCGATTTCTTGCGTCTCAATGTCCCCCGCGCCGGTTTGTACTTCCACGTGAT
>CAWBIB010000005.1:0-452692 GCA_963788785.1 uncultured Acidobacteriota bacterium | reverse complement strand
TGTGGCCACGAAAAGGCCCATGCTTCGCCCATCATCGACACGTTCCAGGCAGCTACCTCTTGCCCAGACTTCCCGCCCAAACCGCAGTCTACTATGGCGATGCTGCCTTCTCAGTGGTCTATCCGCCCGGTTCCGTGGTCCAAGTCCAGCACACAACAAGCGAAGATACCCCGCCTCTCGCCTGGACATACTATCAAGGCAAACTTCCGGACGATCCACGGCTCATCGTAGGTTACGCCGATATAGATTGACCGCGGGCATACACCGCCCGAACTAGTCAACCAGATAATAAGACAATAGCTACAACAACATGTTTATACCAGGATGTTCCATTAAGAAAGAGGCCTCACTCCTCGATACGTTGCCCGCAATGAGCGCCGCTGTCTCCGGATTCGGCCAGGGAAGCGATGTTGTGCAGTGCCACAAATGTACTAGATATAACGCATATATGGTTGTTTGCCTGGGACGAAGGTAGGCGACGTTTTTGGATGTTGCAGACTCTCGCAGAACCAAATGAATTGCCAGCCGACGAGGTCGACAGATTTCTCAAAAGCTTCAAACTGAAGTAACTAATGGATGGCAGGCCGTGGCAAGAAATGGAGGACGCAATTATGGAACGAGCGGACGAAATTGAATCGAAGACTCCCCCATCCGGTATAGGCGGCCTGCTGGTGTTCTTCATATTCGGACTCTTCGGGAACGCCGCATTCAATGCGTTCAAGGCCGTAAAAATACTCTTAAGTTCGCCTTCACCAATCGCGTACATCGACGTGCTTCTGGATCTGGCGCTAGCGGGACTTGCATTCTTTGCAGCGGTCCAACTAGTGCGTGTCAAAGATCAAGGTATCAGCGCTCTGGAAGGTCTTCATTTGGTTGAACGGGGGCGTGTCGATTTTGATCGCCGTGGGGTCATTTTGCCCAAGCTCCCGGAACCAGCGACGCGAGCATGGCACTGTCAATGACGACCTTTCAGGACGTACTCTGTTATTTTCTATGCTCTGGCTCATGTATCTGGAACGATCCGTCCGAGTGAGAAATACTTACGGAATTGTTGGGAAACCGAAGGAGCTCTCTACTGAACCACCCTCGCCCGAGACAGGACAGCCTATCGCAATTGAACCAGCGTCGCAGGTCGCTTCCAAAATAACCCGCCATCCTGCTAAAACCTTAAAATATATCCTCGCCAGCGTTGCGATTTGCGCCTTGGTGGTGGTCTTAGGGATCGCGCATAGGGTTATGGCAGGATCGCCCGTTGAGAAACAGACTACCTCCCCGCCGACCATCTTTTTTGACGACATCGCCTATGCACAAGACGGGAATGATTTTTCAACTGCCTTCGCTCTAAGATCCAAATGCGCTGGTCTTTCTTTGATGACCTGGACGAATCACACCTCCGAAGAACGGATGCTTGGCCTGAAATCTGAGTGGAGTCTTTCGTACGCAACATCGCCGGCGAGCGGTCGGGGAGGAGGTGCCTTGTACCATCGACACGCAGGCGCCGATCTCGGCAATTTCGATTTCCAGGTCGGATTCAGTTCCGACCGACCGGAAGATGCCGCACAAAAGGTGTGTTTGATCGTTACGTCGCGGGGAGGCACGTCAGATAAGGCGGTCCACATCTCTCTCACGGTTCTCTGAGATAGCAGTGGGCCGCAGTACCAAACACGCTTGAGCGGGTCCGATTGCTCTGCCTTTTGGGCCGTTACCGCGAGTCCTGACGTTTCTAACACCGTTAGCTCGTTCTTCTTCTTTTGCCCTCTTCCTTCGTACCAGCTTGATCTCCACCCGGCTATCCAAAGCATGCGCCACCCGAATCAACGTCCCAATCGTCAGATTCTGCGGTCCGTTCTCCATCGCGGAAATCTTCGGAGCGCTCATTTCCGCCCGCGCCGCTAACTTCGTCTGGCTAAGCTTTCCCTCCGCCCGCAACTTCGCGATCTGCACCCCCAGCTGCAGATGCTCCAGCTCTCTCTCCACCAGCGCTTGCAGACTGGGATCCTCCATCTGCTTCGCATAAAACCGCTTCCACCGTGTAGTCATTTCCTTTTCCCTTCTAGGCGCCGCATATGCCGCGCCATCCTCCCCTCGGCGACCTGAATATCCTCGTCCGGCAACTGCGCGCTTCGTTTGATAATACCGTGCAGCAGGATGAATATCCTTCGCGCATCGCCAAAGTAAAGAATTCTCAGCTTGTCTTTTCCCTGTTGCGTCCGCAGCTCCCGCAACTTTCCTCGTACCTGCGAAGAATAAGGAAACGGCAAATTAGGTCCCTCTTGCTCCAGCATCTTGATCAACGCCAGCGCCTTCGCTCGGTGCTGCGCCGGCAGACCGGTCAAGTAATCCTCTACTGGCGCCTCCCCGCGCTCATCCACGAAGAAATCAACCTGCCAGACCATCTCTTATAAAATATCCCTTTTAAGATAATATTTCAACCCTAGGCCCGTCGCGTGACAACCCGTCGTGACACAGCCAATCTTGGCTGTGAGCCGTTTTGGCACCTACCCTATTCCGCAGCCCTAAGGCCTCAGGCTGGGCACCCAGTACCACTCCCGCCGTTCGAACGTAGTACCACACAGTAATATACCTTGACAGGCTAGAAAAACCATGCTACCTTGACCCGTGCAAGCTCGAACCACTATTCCGCCGCCGCCCGTTATCTCCGCAACCTCGACGTCTCACGCGATCCCTGTCTGTCACCAACCACAAAAACGCCTCCCAGTCTTTTCAATCACTTGCGCACTCTTCTCAAAATCAAAATTCCTCCATCCCTTTCTCTTTCATCGCCTTGCGCACTCTTTGCCAAAAACACCCGGGGGTAGTATTGGTATTTCTAACCAAATCCTTTGACTTATCGATCGCCGTAACTCCCATAGAATCTATCTCTTTCAAGCATATCCTCTCTAACCGCTTTAGAATCTATCTCTTTCACAAACACCCCCAGGGGGTATCCACCACATCTCATCCACTGCCCGCCCCGCCTTCGCCGCGCGGAGTTCTGTGGCAAAATAAAGATTCACTGGATCGAAACGGACAAACACCATCATGGCCCATCGCACCACTCTCGAAGCCGAAAAGCCGTCCAAACCCGCTAAGCCCGCCAAAGCCGGAGCCGCTGCGCCAAGAGATACTGCTGCGCCAACCGGACGAGCCACGCAGTCTGGGCCAATCGCGCCAGCCGGAACCGCCGCCCGCGCCACCAACCCCGACCGCGAACGCGTCTTCGACGCCTTCCGCCGCTGGGGCTACTACGAAGCCACCCTCGATCCCATCGGACTCTTCCAGCCGCAACAGCATCCCGATCTCGCGCTCACCGGCCCCCTCGCCGAAGAAGCTCGCGCCTTTTACTGCGGCAATATCGGCGCCGAATTCATGCACCTCCCCGAACCGGCCCGCCGCCAGTGGATTGCCGAACAAATCGAATCCGCTCCCGCCCAGCCGGACCAGCAGAAAATTCTCGAACGCCTCATTCGCGCCGATTTATTTGAACAGGTTCTGCAGGCTCGCTATCTCGGCGCCAAACGTTTTTCGCTCGAAGGCGTCACTTCGCTGATTCCGCTCCTCGACTCTATGCTCGAGGTCATCGGCGAACACGGCGCGGTCGAATGCGTCATGGCCATGAGCCATCGCGGCCGCCTCAACGTAATGACTCACGCCGCGTGCAAACCCGCGCACGAAGTCGTCTCCGGTTTTGAAGACGTGGACCCGCGCAGCGTGCTCGGCGCCGGCGACGTGAAGTATCACGTCGGCGCCACCGGCACTTACGTCACCACCACCGGCAAACGCATCGGCATTCACTTGGTCTCCAATCCCAGCCATCTCGAAGCGGTCGACCCGGTAGCCATGGGCCGCGCGCGCGCCAAACAAACTCGCTACGGCGCCGCCAAAACGTTGGACGATCCCGCGTCCACGCGCCCACGAAAAAGTTGTTCCCATCGTCATGCACGGAGACGCGGCCTTCGCCGGCCAGGGCATCTGGGCGGAAACCCTGAATCTTGCCGACCTCAAGGCCTACACCGTCGGCGGCACCATCCACATCATCGTTAACAATCTGATCGGCTTCACTACCCGGCCCGGCCAGGAGCACTCGTCGCGCTTCGCTTCCGATATCGCTAAGCGCCAGTCCGTTCCCGTGTTTCACGTCAACGCCGAAGATCCTGACGCCGTCGTGCGCGTGGGCGAAATTGCCGCCGAATATCGCGCCAAATTTGGCAGCGACGTGGTTGTCGACATCATCGGTTACCGCCGCCACGGCCACAGTGAAGTGGACGACCCCACCATCACCCAGCCGCGTCTGTACGAATTGATCAAAAATCATCGCGCCGCTCTGGAAAATTTACGCCCAGCAAACCGGCATCGATCCCGCGCAAACCGTGGAAGCCGTTCGCAGCGAATACGAAGGCGAACAAACCAAAGCTCACGAACTGACCAAACAGCCCCACCTGCGCAAACTGCCGGATTATTGGAAGCCGTATCACCGCGGAAAATTCAAAGATTCCTACGAAGTAGAAACCGGCGTCTCCCGCGAAGAAATCGCGGAAATCAGCGCAGAGCTGGTAAGCGTTCCGCAAGGTTTCCACGTCCATCCGAAGATTGTGAAATTATTGGAACAGCGCGAGGAAATGGGCACCGGCAAACGTCCCGTCGACTACGGCTACGCCGAAGCTCTGGCTTTTGGTTCGCTGCTGCGCCACGGCACGCCTATCCGGCTTTCCGGGCAAGATACGCAACGCGGCACTTTCAATCAGCGCCACGCTGTGCTGGTCGACACCGAAACGGAAACCGAATACACCTCGCTCGCAAATATCGCGCATGAAAAATCGAATGATCGCGCGTTTTGCGAAGTCTACAATTCTTCACTCTCTGAGGCCGCCTGCCTCGGTTTTGAATATGGCTTCAGCCGCGACTATCCCGAAGCTCTGGTTCTCTGGGAGGCCCAGTTCGGCGATTTCGTAAACGGCGCGCAAGTCATCATCGATCAATTCATCAGCGCCGCAGAAGACAAATGGGATTTGCCCTCCGGAGTAGTTCTGTTGCTGCCCCACGGCTACGAAGGTCAGGGGCCGGAACATTCCAGCGCGCGCATCGAACGCTTTCTGCAGCTCGCCGGCGAAGAAAATATTCAGGTTTGCCAACCCAGCAGCGCCGCGCAATATTTTCATCTCCTGCGCCGCCAGGCCCTGCGCCCTTTCCGCAAACCGCTGATCGTATTCACTCCCAAGAGCATGCTGCGCAACCCGGAAGCTAGCTCGCCTATCGAGGCCTTCAGCGCACCGAAATTCCAGCCCCTGGTGCCAGACAGCGAAGTGCTGGACGCCAAGCACATTCTGATCGCCAGCGGCAAAGTCGGCCACGAACTCCGCGCCGAACGCCGCCGCCGCAAAGACCAGAGCACCGCAATCTTCTTTCTGGATCAGCTCTACCCGCTGCCCCGCAAGGAAATCACCGCGGCTCTCGAAGCTCATCCCAACGCCCGCGAAGTCATCTGGGTGCAGGAAGAACCGCGCAACATGGGTCCCTTTTTCTACGTGATGCCGCGCCTCGAACAATTATGCGAGGCCCGCGGACCTGCGTCTGCGCAGCGTAAAACGCAGCGCCAGCGCCAGCCCAGCCACCGGCTCCGCCAAAGCCCACGAACTGGAGCAAAAAACCCTGCTAGCCCTGGCCTTTACCACCGCCGTCAACGAATAGATTCGGGCCGGCAGTTGGCAGAAGAAGTGACACATGCCTTCAGAGGAATTCGCCACGAATATTGCGTATTTGCCCCCAGGTTTTCCTGCTTTCGCGGTTGTGAATGAGGGAATTTCCGTTCACACGACGTTCACATTGTTGTTATCGGAGTGTTACAGCCCGCCGCGACAATCATTCGTGCCACTACCGATTCCGAATGATCGCGTCCCTACACCTAGCTATCGCAGCAACCCGCCCTACGGTACACTTTCGCCAGACCGCATGGCGCCCCGCTCTCACAGCATGAAACGCGTACTCATTATCGAGGACGACCGCGATATCGTGGAGCTGGTGCGCTACAACCTCGCCAACGAAGGGTTCCAGGTTTCCGCCGCCTATGATGGCGGGACTGGCTTGAACACGCTGAAAAAAACTCCGCCGGATTTGTTGCTGTTGGATTTGATGCTGCCGAAATTATCCGGCTTGGAGATTTGCCGGGAAGTGCGGCGCGATGATTCCCTGAATCGTTTGCCGATTCTGATGCTTACGGCGCGGGGCGACGAAGCCGACCGCGTGGTGGGCCTGGAAATGGGTGCGGACGATTACGTTACGAAACCATTCAGTCCGAGGGAATTGCTGGCGCGAGTAAAAGCTCTGCTGCGGCGCGCGGAGCCGCCAGTGGATTCGCCGCGGGTTATCGAAATTGGGAAACTGGCGATCGATCCCGCTTCGTACCGCGTGAGCCACTCCGGAAAACCGGTGCCGCTCAGCACTCTGGAGTTCCGGCTGTTGTATTATTTAGCCTCGCGACCGAACCGCGTGTTCACGCGCGACCAGTTGCTCGATGCGGTGTGGGGCACGGACCGTTTTGTAACTCCGCGCAGCGTGGATGTTTACGTCCGGCGCTTGCGGGAAAAAATCGAAAGCGATCCGGAAAATCCCGTCCATCTGAAAACTGTGCGCGGCGCGGGCTACTTGTTCGAAACTCGTGCGGCGTAACCTCTTCGCAAAACTCGCTCTGACATTTCTGGCGCTGCTGCTGAGCGTACTGCTCTCCGTGGATTTTTTTGCGGAGCGGGCGTTGCGGCGCGACTACGAACGCGCGGGATTCGCGCAACTCGCCGCCATAGCGCGCTACACGCAACAACATCCGCCTTCGGCCGCGGTGCTTTCCGCGCAAGATCCCACCGACGCGAGTTTGCGCGAATGGATCGCGCAGATGTCCATCACCGGAGTACGCGTGACGGTGATCACCGCGAGCGGCCAAGTCCTCGGCGATTCCGCAATCGATGCGCGGACCATGGAAAATCATGCGGACCGTCCGGAAGTTCGTGCCGCCCTCGCGAGTGGCGACGGCCAAGCCATGCGGCGCAGCGTCTCGATGCAGCACGACTACCTCTACTACGCGATCAAGCAAAATACTCCGTCTGGCGCGCCGGTAGTGTTGCGCTTCGCGTTGCCTTTCGAGACCAACGATGCAGCGCAGGCGACTTTCCGTAACAGTCTGTGGCTGTGGTTGCTGGTGATTCTGGCGATTGCCGGTGGAGCGACGCTGCTGGTCTCGCGGGCGTTCAGCGACCGCGTCGAACGGTTGAAAGAATTTTCGCGCCGGGTGGCGGAGGGCGATTTTCGTCCATTGCCGGGGGATGGCTCGGGCGATGCACTGGAAGCGCTGGGCAGTTCGCTGAATCAGACGGCGTCGCGGCTGGACGGGACGATTCGAACGCTGACCGAGGAGCGCAATCTTTCCTCGGCGATTCTGGGCAGCATGGTGGAAGGCGTGGCGGTGGTGAACGGTTCGGAGCGGCTGGTGTTCGCGAATCCGGGCTTTGCGGAAATTCTGGGAATCGATGTTTCTCCGCAGGCGGGTACGGCGCTGGTGGAGACGGTGCGGCAATCGGAGCTGATCGAGGCGGTACGGCAAGTGATCGGCGGCGAACCGCGAGTGGAAACCGAAGTCGTGACCGGGACGCTGCGGCAGCATTTTTTTGCAGCTACGGTGGCCAGCGTTACCGCGGGAAAAACTTCGGGCGCGGTAATCGTGCTGCACGACATTACGGATCTGCGAAAACTGGAACGAGTACGACGGGATTTTGTGGCCAACGTATCGCACGAGTTTAAGACGCCGTTAACGGCGATTCAGGGATTCGCGGAAACGTTGCTAGCCGGAGCGCTGGAAGACAAACAAAATCGGGACGTTTTCTGGAAATTATCGTAGAGCATTCGCGGCGGCTGGCGCGGCTTACGGACGATCTATTAAAGCTTTCCAAGATGGATGCCGACCGGCTGGAGCTGGAAATCAGCCGGGTGACCGTGGCGCAGGTGGTGGCCACTTGTCTCGAGACCGCGCAGCGGCGAGCGGTGGAGAAACAACTCGAACTTATCGTTCAGGTGCCCGGCGAGCTTCCGGATATTGCCGCAGACCGGCGACGGCTGGCGGAAGTGTTGCAGAACCTGTTGGACAACGCGATGCAGTACACGCTGGCCGGCGGGCAGATTACTCTGAGCGCGGCGCTGGTGGGCCGCGAGGTGGTATTTACGGTTTCTGATACGGGTATTGGAATTCCCAAGGTGGATCAGCCGCGGATTTTTGAACGATTTTATCGGGTGGATGCGGCGCGGTCGCGTGAAGTTGGAGGGACGGGATTGGGATTGGCGATTGCGAAGCATCTTGTTGAGGTGCATGGCGGGCGATTGTGGGTGGAGAGTGAGATCGGGCAGGGGTCGCAGTTTCATTTTTCGGTGCCGGAGTTTCGCGGGGAGCGGGAGTAGGTGGGACGGCGTGGGGGGAAGAATTAACGCAGAGACGCGGAGATGCCAGAGTTACGCGGAGACGCCCGAGTGTTGCGGAGAAGAAGAGAAGATACGGCCCTTCGTAAATACCAGGCAAATCAGGAATTAGGCCGGACACTTCGCTCCTCAGTGTGAACTAAAGTCCGGCGCCTACATACGGCAACGGCGGAGTGAGCTCTGGATTTGACGTCCGGGCAAGCTGGGGGGCAGCGTGCTGCGCCCCTACAAAGGCTTGGAGCGATTCGCTGGACATTCATCCTGTTGTTAACCACCGGTAATAATTCTTTTCCATACTGAGTATCAGCGGGGGTGTAATTCTGCGCCCCGCGTTCGGGCTTTGTACGAGGGAACTATGACTACTCCAGCCACTTCCAGTGCAACGCTGACTACGGCGGTGCTGTACGACACTTTGCTGAATTATCTGGTTTCCATGGCGCGGACGGTTGAGGGTGCCATGAACCGGGCACTGGACGCGATTGTGAGTTTGGAGAGTTCGCGCACTGCGGCGCTGCCCAGTGAAGTATTTTTGATGGAACCGCGGATTAACGAAATGGAAATCGTGATCGACGAGCACGCGATCCGGCTCTTGCGGCAGGGATCCTTTACGGATGACGAGCTGCGGCTGATTGTGGCGACTTTGAAAATCACCAATGATTTAGAGCGGATTGGGGATATCGCGGTGAATCTGGCGGAGCGGGTGATTTCTCTGCGGGAAATGCCGGGTGTGCAGGCTCCGGAAGAGCTGGCACCGATGGCTACGGCGGTGCGGGCGATGGTCAGCAAAAGTTTGGGAGCCTTGATTTTTCGAAATGCGGAGATGGCCACGCAGGTTCTGGAGAGCGACGATCTGGTGGATCAATATCGCGACCGGATTTTTGAGCAATTGCTGCAGCACATGACGCAAGACACGCAGGTGGTCAGCCCCGGACTGCAGTTCATTCTGGCCACCCGGCACCTGGAACGCATTGCGGACCACGCTACGAACATCGCGGAAGACATTATTTTCTGGGTGCGCGGGGTGGATGTGCGACATGGCCGAGGGCTGGCCGCTAACCAAATGGCGTGTGCCGACGTCTTTACCACTAGCAGCGGGAAGTCGATCGCTGCGCCCGACGAGGTCACGAACAGTTCACATGGCCTTCATTCGCAAGTGACGGCGGCCTGCGAAGCTGGGCGGGCATGATCTTCAGTTAAAGTCCTACCTTGGGGACCAGAGCACCCCTGGTTCCGGTCCCCATCTCCCCCTTTTAGTTGCTATACGCGGTGAGGTATTGACCAATTCGGGCGGCCCTACTAAGGTCAGAGTAGTGCATCTAACGGACGCAATGCGGAAATCAGCGACGAAGAACGGTGCCGGCGGACTTGCCAGTTGGCAGGTGGTCCTATGTCTGCTGCTAGCCGCGCTGGTGGTTTACAACCCGTACATGGCGGGAGCCGGGTCTGGCACCGGTTTGTGTGTGCAGCACTCGGCTAGTTACCGGGCGACTGTTGGCGCTTCGGAGTTGCAGCATTTTACGCCCCAGGATGGCCGCGGGGTTTTGGCGGCGCCCATACCGTTTTTTCTGAGCTATCTCCTGATTCTACCGAACGCCCGGCGGACTTACCCTGCGCAGGTAATTGCTCCCTTGAGCGCTTCGTTGCCTGCCAGTCTGTGGTTTCGCCCTCCTCCCGCACTCTAAGTTCCTTCTCGTAATTTCCCTTTCCGAGAGCTGACCGAAGCTGTGGGGTACTACCATTCGGGTGGGCCGCTGCGCTATCCCTGAAGTTTTTACACCACGATCCTCGCGGCGAATCGTTTTGCGAATTTGAATCAGTGACCGAGACAGGAATTATGACGCGAACAAGAATCATTCTGGCTTTAGCTGCAGCGGTGGTGATCGCACTGGTGATCTGGCGGTGGCAGAGCCGTCCGGCGACGGATGCTTCCGCGGAGGGGACGGCAGCGCCAGCAGGAGCGGCGGGACCAGTGGACGCCGCAGTGGCGCGCGTGCAGCGGCGAACGCTGGGGGCGACACTGACGATTGCCGGGGAGTTCAAACCTTTCCAGGACGTGGATGTACACGCGAAAGTGGCGGGCTACATTCGCAGGATTTATGTGGATGTTGGGGACCACGTGAAAGAAGGGCAAGTGCTGGCGGTGCTGGAAGTGCCGGAGCTGGCGGCGCAGCTTACCGGAGCGCAAGCGGGGGTGCGGGCGGCGGAAGAACAAGTGCGGCGAGCGCAGGGTGACGTGCAACGCGCGCAGTCTACGCACGCAGCGGCGCATTCCGCGTATGCGCGCTTGAAACAAGCTGCGGATTCTCGCGCAGGACTGGTGGCGCAACAGGAAGTGGACGATTCGCAGGCGAAGGATCTGGAGTCGGAAGGGCAGATGGCCGCGGCCGAGGCTTCTTACTCGGCGGCTAAGCAACAGCTGGAAGTAGCGCAGGCGAATCAGAAGCAGGTGAGCGCGATGTCTGACTACACGCACATTACTGCGCCGTTCGCAGGAGTGATTACCAGCCGGTCGGCGGATACGGGCTCGCTGGTTTCGGCGGGGACAACCGGGGGAAGCGCCTCGGTGCCGGTGGTGCGGCTGGCGCAAATTTCAGTTTTGCGGCTGGTGCTTTCGATTCCGGAATCGCTGGCGGCACAAATCCATCTGGGAGAGGTGGTGAACCTGCGGGTGCAGGCGTTGAACCGGGATATTCAAGGAAAGATTTCGCGATTCGCGGATTCGCTGGATTTGCAGACGCGCACGATGGAGACGGAGATCGATGTCGATAATCGCAACGGGGAGTTGATTCCGGGAATGTACGCGGAAACCCACCTGGCGCTACAGCAGAAACAGAACACACTTACGGTCCCGCTGGAAGCGGTGGCGCGCAGCGGGAACGACGCTACGGTGTTGCTGGTTGCGCCGCAAAATATTTTGGAAGAGCGGCATGTGCACCTGGGAGCGGAAGACAGCACGTATGTGGAAGTGCTAAGCGGCCTGGGGGAGGGCGACCGGGTGGTGTTGGGGAACCGCAGTTTATTCCGCGTGGGCGAAAAAGTGCGGCCGCACGAAGTGACTGCCGCGAGCGGCGGCGTGGGAAGTAGTGGTTCGACGAATGCGGGAGAGGGCCAGTAATGTCCGGCTTTTCGGTTAAATATCCCTTTCTGATTATTGTGGCCTGCCTGGTGATCGCGATCGTAGGCACCGTGACGCTGGTGCGAATGCCAGTGGATCTCTTTCCGCCGATCAATATTCCAGTGGTGGTGGTGGCGACGTTTTATTCCGGAATGCCGCCGCAACAGATTGAAACCAACATTACAAATCCGTTCGAAAGATTCTTTACGCTGGCCAGCGGGGTGGATCACATTGAGTCGCGGTCCTTGCCAGGCGTGAGCTTGATCAAGATTTATTTTCAGCCGGGGACGAGCGCGGATTCGGACGTGAGCGCAATTTCCAATCTGGCGATGGCGGATTTGCGGCGGTTGCCACCCGGAACGTTGCCACCGGTGGTGCTGAAATTTGATGCGTCGAGCCTGCCGGTGTGCCTGATTACGCTTAAGGGCGAGGGGCTGAACGAAACGGAATTGCATGACATCGGGCAGTACAACATCCGGAACCAGATCGCGAATGTTCCAGGGGCTTCGGTACCGCAGCCATTTGGCGGATTGTACCGGCAAATTATGGTGTATGTGGATCCGCTGAAATTGCAGGCGCACGAATTGAGTCCCATGGATGTGGTGCGGCAGATCAACGAAAGCAATCTAATTTTGCCGGCGGGCGACGTGAAGATTGGCCCGTTTGATTACAACCTGTATTCGAACAGCCAGGCGCCATCGGCCGCGGCGATTAACAGCATGCCGCTGAAAACTGTGGGGCAGTCCAGCGTGCTGGTGGGCGACGTGGGAAAGGCGGTGGATGCGCAGGCGATTCAGACGAATATTGTCCGAGTGGATGGACAGCCTTCGGTTTATTTGCCGATTTTAAAGCAGGGCGGAGATACGAACACCATTGCGGTGGTGGATGGAATTCGCGAGGCGCTGAAAAATCTGGTGGATATTCCGAAGCAATTGAAGACGCGCGTGGTGTTTGATCAATCACAATTCGTGAAGACGGCGATCGACAACCTGATTCATGAAGGGGCGATTGGATTGCTTTTGACGGGCGTGATGATTCTGCTGTTTCTCGGCAGTCTGCGGGCTACCGCGGCAGTGTTTCTCTCGATTCCGCTTTCCGCGCTGGCGGCGTTCCTAGCGATCAGCGCGGGCGGCGGGACGGTGAACACCATGGTGCTGGGCGGGCTGGCGCTGGTTTTTTCACGGTTGATCGATAATTCAGTGATTGTGCTGGAAAATATTTTTCGGCATCTGGAGATGGGAGAAGCTCCCGAAGCGGCGGCGGTGAAAGGCGGGCAGGAAGTGGCGCTGGCGGTTCTGGCAGCGACGTTGACGACCGCGATCGTGTTTTTCCCGGTGTTGTTCTTGTACGGGGTGAGCCGGTTTCTATTCGTGGCGCTGGCTACGGCGGTGATTCTGTCGCTGTTCGCTTCGTATTTTGTGGCGATGACGGTGGTGCCGCTGTTTTGCGCAAAATTTATTACCGCGCACCAGGCGCACGAAGAAGTGGGAGATGCGTCTTTTTGGACGCACTTCGGAAAAATCGGAACGGCATTCAACCGCTATTTCGACAAGATGGTGGCCAAGTACGACCGGACTCTGGCCATTTCTTTGCTGCGGCCGGTTGCTACGGTGTTGGGGCTAGCGGGAATTTCTGTTCTGTGCCTGACGCTGTACCCGTTGCTGGGAGTTTCTTTTTTCCCGCGGACTGATCCTGGGCAGTTTGTGATCAACCTAAAAGCGCCTTCCGGCAGCCGCGTGGAGGTAACCCAGGATTACGTAAAGCAAGTGGAAGACATCATTCATGAAGTGGTGCCGGCCGACGAACTGCAAATTATTGTGGCGAACATCGGAATCACCACGGATTTTTCGGCAATCTACACACCAAATGCCGGGCCGCACACCGCGTTCGTGCAGGTGAGCCTGAAAGAAGGGCACAAAGTTGGCAGCTATGAATACATGCGGCGGGTGCGGCAGCGGCTCTCGGCGAAGCTTCCGCAACTAGGAACTTATTTTCAATCCGGCGGATTAGTAGACGCGGTAATCAATTTGGGATTGCCGGCGCCGATTGACGTGCAGGTCAGCGGACACAGCTTGACCGAAGCTTATGCCACAGCCGCGAAAATTGCCGCACCGATCCGCGAACTGAATGGCGTGAGCGATGTGTTGATCCCGCAGGACATCGATTATCCGGCGCTGCAACTGGATATTGACCGCGAGAAAGCCAGTTTGCTGGGGCTGTCGCAAAAAGAAGTGGTCGACAACGTAATTACCGCGCTGACTTCGAACGGAATGATCGCGCCAAATTACTGGATCGATCCGAAGAGCGGCAATCCGTATTTGCTGGCAGTGCAATATCCGGAAGGCGCAGTGAAGTCGGTTACCGATTTGAAGCAGATTCCGCTGCGGGGGATCCACAGTTCACAGCCGACGTTTCTGGATTCAGTGGTGCGCATTAAAAATATTCCTTCGCCGACCGAAGTGGATCATTACCAGCTGCAACGGGTGATCGATGTCTACGTTTCGCCGAAAAATCAGGATTTGGGCGGGATTACCAGGCAGATTGAAAAAATTGCGAAAGATACGCAACTGCCGGAAGGGGTGCGCGTGAATCTGCGCGGCTCGGTGCAAGGGATGCGGGCGTCGTTCAAGAGCTTTGGCATCGGGCTGATCCTGTCAATCGTGCTGGTGTATTTAATTTTGGTGGCGCAATTTGCGTCGTGGCAGGACCCGTTCATTATTTTGCTGGCGATTCCGCCTGGGCTGGCGGGAGTGTTGCTGGCGTTACTAGCCACCGGCACGACGCTGAACGTGATGTCGCTGATGGGGCTGGTGATGATGGTGGGGATCGTAGTTTCGAACGGCATTTTGATCGTGGAATTCGCGCGACATTTACATCAGGAAGGGAAGCCGCTGCAGGAAGCGGTCTCCACCGCGTCGCGATTGCGGCTACGCCCGATTTTGATGACTTCGCTTGCCACTTTGCTGGGTTTGATTCCCATGGCGATTGGCGCAGAGGCGGGGAGCGAACAATATGCGCCGTTGGCCCGCGCGATCATCGGGGGATTGCTGGTTTCCGTGGTGGTCACGGTGTATCTGGTGCCAGCCGCGTACCTTTTGATTCATCGCAAAGAAGAACGGATTTCTCCGGAGGTGACCGCCTAATGCGCCCCGTATCCTTATTAGTAGGCGTGCTACTCGCCGGTGCGTTGCTGGGGGTTCCGCAGCGGGCGGTGGCGCAAGGCGGGGCGGCGGCGACAGTGACGCCGACGGCGAATAATTATGTGCCGCCGCGCAGTGATCCGGCGACGTCTGGCGCGCTGAGAAGTTTGACACTTGCGCAGGCTGAGGCGCTGGCTCTGAAAAATAATCCAAATATTTCGGTTGCCCGCTTGAACGCACTGGCGTCGCAGCAGTTGGTTCGCGAACAGCGCTCGGTGCTGCTGCCTACGGCCTCAGTAAACGTCACGGGGGTGGGCTCCGACCCGGGCAGTCGGCTTTCCGCCGGGGGACTCAACAACTCCATTTTGTATCCGCGGGTGGCGGCGGGCGCGACGGTCAGCCAGTTGCTCACCGATTTTGGCCGCACGAATAATCTGGTGGCGAGTTCCGAATTTCGCGCGAAGGCCGAGGAGCAGTCCGCCGTCGCGACTGCCGCAGATATTGTGCTGGCTGTCGATCAGGCTTTCTTTAGCACGCTGGAGACCCAGGCGCTGGTCGTCGTGGCGCAGCACACTCTGGACGCGCGGCAAACGCTGGTTGATAAAGTTTCCGCGCTGACTTCCGCGAAACTTCGTTCGGAGCTCGATCTGAGTTTCACGAAAGTGGACGCTTCGCGCGCGCGGCTGTTACTCCTCGAAGCCCAGAATAATTATCAAGCTTCGCTGGCCACGCTTTCCGCGCTGCTGGGATTCAGCGACGAGCAGAATTTCCAACTAGTCGAAGAAGCGGCTCCGAACAATCCGCCGCCGCTGGAGGTCCTGTCGTTGATCTCGGAAGCCCTGGCGCAACGTCCGGAGATTCTGGCGCTGCGCGACCAGGTGCAAGCCGCGGAAAAGTTTGGCCACGCGGAGCACGACCTGTGGCGACCGAACGTCAGCGCCCTGGGCGTGGTGGGACTGGCCCCCATTCGCGACGAACATATCTCGAGCTGGTACGGCGCGGGAGGGGTGAACGTGAACGTCCCGCTCTTCAACGGGTTTCTGTTCAACGCGCGAGCCAAGACTGCCGACTTGCAAACCTCCATCGATCGCGCCAAGCTCAGCGACTTGCAAAATAATGTGGCGCGCGACGTGCGCAATGCCTGGCACGATTCGAGCCGCGCGTACGAGCGACTTTCGGTCACGCGCGAGCTCCGCGAACAAGCCAATCTGGCGCTGGATCTGGCGCAGTCCCGCTACAACCTGGGTCTGAGCTCCATCGTGGAGTTTAGCCAAGCCGAGTTACAGAAGACCGAGGCCGATATTTCGGACACCGACGCCCGCTACCAATATCGGTTGACGCAAATCGTGCTCGCCTATACCATGGGCGCATCGAAGTAGCTATTTGTAGCAGTTCCCCGCAGTCGAGGGCGGAAAGCTGTTTGGGGGATTTGGCGAAAATGACTCTTGCGTCCACATTCCGAACGTTGTGCACAACGTCCGCCGTTGTGCGCCTCTGCCGCGCGTGTTGTCGCCTCCGTTAAATTCGTAAACTCCCGAAAACAAGCAGCTTACGTCTATTCCCCATCTAATTGTTACAGGATATTGACATTTGATTCACGTAAACGTAAGACAGCAACACTAGTTTGCAGTATGGGTGGTTCTTAACAATCTGGGCCGTTCGAGAAATCTTCAACTATAAGAGAGAGGCAATGAAAAAATTAGCAGCCCTTACACTATCTATGTTCATGGTCTGCGGAAGCGCTTTCGCCGACACGCCGAAAGACGCTGATCCGCAACCCGCAGCGAAACCCAAACCAGCCGCCAAGGCGAAGACGGAAGACAAGTCTAACGCCGCGATTGCTGCCGAACTCGAAGCTCTACGCCAGAGCCTCGAAGCGCAGCAAGAGCAGCTGCAACTGCTGAAGGAAGAACTGGCCAAGCGCGACCGGCAGATTGACGAGGCTCGCGAAGAAGCAGCCTCCGCCAATGCCCGCGCGGCAGAAGCCAGCTCGAAAGCAGTCGAAGCCAATTCGACGGCGATCGCCGCAAACTCCAAAGCGACCGAGGCGGTCACGGTTTCCGCCGATGCCAAGAGCAGCACCGTGGCATTGAATTCTTCGGTAACGGCGATGAAGGCGAGCACCGACGAAGTCATCGGGTTGATGTCTACTCCAGCGAACTCCGGCATGTCGCAGCTGGTGAACAGCGACGACGGTCCGACGTCAATTCGCTTCAAGGGCATCAATCTGACCCCTGGCGGATTCCTGGCGGGAGAAACAGTGACTCGTACTCGCGCTACTTCCAGCGACATCCCGACGGCTTTCGCTGCATCGCCCTTCACGGCGAATGACCTCTCGCACGTCACAGAGAATGTCTTCAGCGCGCGGCAGAGCCGCATCTCGCTGTTGGCGCAAGGCAAAGTCGGATCCGTGAGCATCGGCGGTTACTATGAAGCAGACTTCCTGGGCGCCGGAACCACTTCCAACGACCGGCAAACCAACAGCTACGTCTTGCGCGACCGGCAACTTTTCGCCCAAGCGGCTTTTGACAGCGGCTGGATTTTCACCGGCGGTCAGATGTGGAGCTTGGCGACAGAATACAAGAAGGGTTTGTTTAACCGCCAGGAAGACACGCCGATCATGATCGATCCGAACTACATCGCGGGCTTCACTTGGGATCGCCAAGACGCTTTCCGCGTAGTGAAGGATTTCGGCGGAAAGTTTGCCTTGGGCGCATCGATCGAAGGTCCGCAGGCCACCATCGGCGGTCGCGGGTTCTCCTCGGTTACCACCATCAATTCGGCCGCCGCACCGGCCACCATCATTACCTCCGGCACCACGACGTCGGTAACGGGGAACTTTTTCATCAACGCCCCGGGCGCCGCTGCTGGCGTGAACAACGCATTTGACGCCACCGGTTATACCGTCAATAAGGCTCCGGACTTCATCTTCAAAGCCGCCGCCGATCCGGGTTTTGGTCACTATGAACTTTTTGGCATTGTCAGCGAATTCCGCAATCGCATCTATCCTTGCGGAGTCGTCGGCACCACCCTTAACGACACCGTGCCGGGAACCGCGTTCCTGAGCTGCGGAACGAACGCGGCCGGGGACCCCATCACCACCGTAAGCAGCCTTGGTGCCCATAATGATTCGCGTACTGGCGGCGGCTTCGGAGCCAGCGCTCTCGTGCCGGTCTTCAACAAGAAATTGGACCTCGGCATCAAAGTTGTAGCTGGCGATGGAATCGGCCGTTATGGCGCGGGGCAACTCGCCGACGCTACAGCACGTCCGGACGGTTCGCTTGCACTCATCCGCACCATGCATGGCTTGGCGCGAGCCGAATGGCACCCCACTCCGAAACTCGACGTCTACGCCTATTGGGGCGCGGAATATGCATGGCGCGCGGGCTATTCCGGATATGACGCCGTCACGGTCACCAAGACTGCGGCGATTCCCGGAACCACCACTACCACCGGCGGAGTAACCGTTGTTACGCTTCCGATTCCCGCGACTACCACCACCAAAATCTCGACCACCGGTATCGGCGGATATGGCAACGTACTCGCAGTCAACACCGGGTGCGCGACCGAGGGCGTGCCTCTCAACGACTTCAATCCTTCGACCGGCAGCTCTTGCGCTGGCGATACGAAGCTGTTCATGGAACCGACTCTGGGCTTCTGGTACAGGTTCTACCAAGGCTCGAAAGGCCGCTTCCAATTCGGCGTGCAGTATTCTTATCTGACGCGTAATGCCTGGTCCGGAGCTGGCGGCGTGGCCGCGGGCGATCCGTCCATCGCTCCCCGAGCGGTCAACAACATGTTCTTCACCTCGTTCCGCTATTACATCCCGTAGTCGGGGTTGTAGCGCAGCATTGCTAGAAGTAGCAAAAAGGGCGGCTCACACGAGCCGCCCTTTTTGTTTCCCGTGCTCCGTCCGAAGCAAAGGAACGCTGGACCGCGCACTTGATCGCGACGCTTCTATAGTTAATTCGCGGAATGAAGCAAGTCAACGCGCCGCATCCTTCTTCGCGCTCGCACTCTCGAGGCCGGCGGCGAAAGCGATCAGAAGGTGAAACGAGCACCGATTACCGGAGCAAAGTTGCTGTTGTGGAAATAGGGGACGCCGGGGCCATGAGGGATCGCGATAGCCAAACCGCCGCTGACGTAGGAATACGAAATACCGGCAAAAGCGTCGAAACGCTTGGTGAAGTGATGATCCGCATAGAGCGACACTTCGTTGAGAGTGCCCGCACAGGAAGCCCGGAAACCGGCCGTGGGCGAGCAGGTCGGCGGAACACGGAAAGTGTTCTGGCGCTGTTGATACCAGGCAAAAGTGAAATCCGTTTTGGTGCGATAGGTGTACTTCACCCCCGTCCACCAGATCTGCACCAGCTTTTCGGAATCAAGATTGTTGTCTTCGACACCGCTCATGATGTAGCCGCCCTGGTCTGAGGCGCCAACACCCAAGGGGTTCGACGGGTTGTTCTGCCAGACGTATTCGTAGCCGGCAAAAAACTTGAACGGATCCCAGATATATTTGGCCGCGACGATGATGCCGTTGTTGTCGGTCACGATGCCATACACGGTGTTGTTGGTGTCGATCAGATTGACCCCAGTGACGGGATTTGTATTGATGCTGTTAGTGGTCGACTGATACGGCGCCGACAGACTCTGCGGCCCCAGCAAGGGGTTCAATACGCTGATGGCCTGGTTGTAATGTTGGAAGACGACGTCGGCGAAGAATTTGCCGTAGTTTCCGCCGAGGTCGAATCCATAGGCGTTGTTATGCGGCTGTTCCGGTGTACAGTTGGCGGCCGTCCAGATTGCGGACGCGGAGAAGCAGCCGCCGGAACCATTGGTGAACTTATACATCGCGCCAAAATGGACCGGGCCATAGGTGAGGCGATACTTCAAGGCGTCGTCCCAACGAGAGTCCTCGGTGTCGCCCCCGCCGGCCATCGTACCGTTGTATCCGATGTAGGAAAAGGCATAGGAGCCGCCTGCTGGATCGTAGGCGAGCATCGCATCGGTGCCGAGCGCGCGCTGGCGACCGAAGGTCAGCGTACCGAAATGCGCGGACGATACACCGGCGTAGTATTCGTCATTGAAGGGTTGCCCGGCGCGCGCGCCGTCGATGGCTTCCGAATAGCTGGCTCTGGGAAGGCCGTTGTTGACCGTCTGGGTGGCTGAGGCGTTGGCGAGCAGGCCGGAATTTGGATTGATGCCAGTTGAAGCGTTGAACACGACGAACCAGCCAGGCAGAAACTCTTCCTTGCCCCTGACGCCCAGACCCGTTTGCTGCAGGTTGTTCGGGGCGACGAGGAATCGAGATCCATTGCCGTTTCGGTTTACCAAAGATTCGCCTTCATAGTTATTGCCATTTACCGGCAAGCCGTGGCTGACCCAGCCGACGCCGATGTCGTACGCACCGTATAGGGTGATGCCGTGCCAGGTCAGTGTGCAATCGGTGCTAGAGAACTCGTGGTAGCTGGTGCAGGCGTCGGCGGTGCTGCGCTTCATCTTGATGTCCACCGTGGCGTCCTGGCCAACCGCCACGCTGATTCCCGTGCGCGTTTCATCGGCGAACCCTGGTTTTGCCGCGCGAATCTCGAAGCGCCCCGCAGGCAGGCCGAACTCCTGAAAATGCCCCCCGCTGTCCGTTGCGATCGTGCGTGTCGCACCGGTGTCGACATTCTTGATGGTCATCGCGACATCGGGAATAGCTGCGCCGGCTGGATCCGTCACCACGCCGGAAAGACTCGCTCCCGTTTGGGGCGACGCCGGGAACGCTCCCATCACAAGCCACAAAAGCAGCAGGAAGGATTGGCGCAGCGGCAGTGCGGCAGCCTTTGGAACGTAGCCGGCGCACGTCCAAGTTTTCCATTGCCTCCCGTACCGGAAGAGGGTCTGCGAGCAGCGTTTCAAGTATTCACCCCAGGACAACGTAGAAATGGAAGCCAGCGTCGGGCGACACTTTAGCGTGCATCGATACATTAAAGCAATACGTTTTCATACGACTAGCGAGCTCAGCCGACAGCTCCTCATGGCCGCCTGAGGAACCGTGGCAGTGCCTGAATAATGCGGTGGTCTCGACCCGGTCGATGCAAAAGCACCCGACGTAAAACTTCTTTCAGAGGTGGTGGCTATGGTCTCAGAGAAAGATGTGGGGTTTTCCGCCGAGCAGTAGACCAGGGTATGGTTGTAGCGCAGCACTGCTAAGAGTGGCAAAAAAGGGCGGCTTACAACGAGCCGCTCTTTTTGTTTGAGGGCTACCATTTCATGGAACTATAAGCAGTTAATAGGTTTAGCCCTGCGATTTGGGTAATTTTGCAGTACTTCCATCAAACTGCCTCACGGTTGTAACACTCCTGTAACACGCTCGCGAGACACTACTGGAACTCAAGGGATAGCCAACTCTACGGAGATATGCATGAAGCGAATTGCTGGTTTTCTGTTCGTAGCCCTGGCGGTAGCCGGGGCCGTTTGGGCGCAGGGCGCGTTGCTGATCAACGGCGCGGGCGCCACTTTTCCGTACCCCATTTATTCAAAATGGTTCGACGAGTATCACAAGAAATTAGGAAATATCCAGATCAACTATCAATCGGTGGGATCGGGCGCGGGCATCAAGCAAGTTACCGACGGAACGGTGGATTTTGGGGCTTCCGATGGGCCGATGAATGACGAGCAGTTGAAAGCTTATTCCGATAAACATGGCTCCGCGATATTGCATTTCCCCACGGTGCTGGGCGCGGCGGTTCCTACTTACAACATTCCTGGAGTGACCGCGGCGTTGAATTTTACTCCCGAAGCGCTGGCGGGAATTTTTCTGGGCCGCGTGACCAAATGGAATGACCCGGCGATCGCGTCCGTAAACAAAGGCGTGAACCTGCCCGCCAGCGACATCATCGTGGTACATCGCGCGGATGGCAGCGGGACCACTTACATCTGGACGGACTATCTTGCGAAGGTCAGCGACGACTGGAAGAAAAATGTGGGGACCGGCACTTCCGTCAAATGGCCCACGGGCCTGGCGGGCAAAGGCAACGAAGGGGTAACCGGGCAGATCAAAAACACCCCGGGTTCGATCGGCTACGTGGAGTTGATTTATGCGGTGCAGAACAAGATTCCGTACGGCTCGGTGAAGAATTCCTCCGGCGAGTTCGTCAAGGCGGACTTGGCTGGGGTCAGCGCGGCTGCCGCCAGCGCGGCGAAAGATATGCCGGACGATTTCCGGGTATCGATCACCAACTCTCCCGGCAAAACTGCTTATCCTATTTCGAGTTTTACCTGGCTGCTGATTCCGGCGAAGTTTTCGGATACGGGCAAACGCGACGCGATGAAGGGTTTCCTCAAGTGGGCGCTGACCGACGGGCAGTCTTATGCCGAGAACCTTTCATATGCCAAGCTGCCCAAGGAAGTGGTAGCCAAAGAGCTGAAAGCTATCGACAAAATCCAGTAATTGCGGTGTAGTAGCACCCCCTGACGGGTATATCCATTGGCAGCCACCACTACCACGGTTCCGAGCGCGGGCCCCATTTCGGGCTCGCGTTCGTTTCTCAGCAAGCTGCGCGAAGGCGACGAGATCGCGCGCATCGTCACGTTTATTTTCGCGGCCACGGTGGTTCTGGTCACCGTGTTGCTGGTTTTCGAGCTGTGGCGCGGGTCGGCGCTGCCCCGGCATAAATTTGGGCTGCATTTTTTCGTAACTTCCACGTGGGATCCGATTTTCGATAATTTCGGAGCGCTGCCTTTTATTTACGGCACGGTGGTAACCGCTTTCGTTTCGCTCGCGATTGCCGTTCCGCTGGGAATTGGCGCGGCGATTTTCCTGGCGGAATTGGCTCCGCAAAAAGTTTCCGATACGCTGCAATTTTTTATCGATCTGCTGGCGGCGGTGCCCAGCGTGATTTACGGATTGCTGGGCGTTTTTATCATCGTGCCGATTATGCGGCAGTACATTCAGCCGTTTCTCAAGACAACGCTGGGATTTTTGCCGCTGTTTCAGGGCCCGGCATACGGCGTGGGATTTTTTACCGCGGGGATCGTGCTGGCCATCATGGTGATTCCGTACATCGTTTCGGTGTCGCGTGAAGTGCTGCTCTCGGTGCCGCGGGATCAACGGGAAGCCGCGCTGGCTTTGGGTTCGACGCGATGGGAATCCACATGGAAAGTGGTGGTGCCCTTCGCGCGGACCGGAATCATGGGCTCGATTTTTCTGGCGCTGGCGCGCGCGCTCGGCGAGACCATGGCGGTGACCATGGTGATCGGCAACACGCCGACGATCAGCGCGTCTCTCTTTTCTCCCGGCTATTCCATCGCGGCGGTGATCGCCAATGAATTCAGCGAGGCTACGGGCGATCTTTATGTGCAGTCGCTGATTGAACTGGCGCTGGTGCTCTTCATTCTTACTTTTGTGCTGAATGGCCTCGCGCGGCTGTTGATCGTTTTGACCGCGCAGCGCGGCAGCGAAATGGGACGTACATGACCGCTCGGCTGCGTTACCGCAAATTGGTCAGCGGCTTCATGCTGGGCATGACTGGGCTGGCCGCGCTGGTCACGGTCTCTGTGCTGTTTTTCATTCTTGGCTACCTGGTCTATCACGGAGGGAAGTCCATCAACTGGGACTTTTTCACCAAGCTGCCTACGCCCGTTGGAGAAGCTGGCGGCGGAATGGCCAACGCGATTGTCGGCAGCGCCAAACTGCTTTTGCTGGCTTCGCTGATTGGCGTGCCGGTCGGATTCCTTGGCGGTGTGTATCTTGCCGAGTTTAGCGGCGGGGCGATCGCTTTCGTGGTGCGTTATGCCGCGGACTTGCTGAACGGTGTGCCGAGCATCGTGATCGGCATATTCGCGTACGCGCTGCTGGTTTTGCCTTTCAAACATTACTCGACGCTCGCGGGTTCCTTTGCATTGGCGCTGATGATGATTCCCATCACCCTGCGCAGCACCGAACAATTTCTGCAGGCGGTGCCCGGTTCGTTGCGCGAAGGCGCGATGGCCCTCGGCGCGAGCAAATGGAAAACGATTGCGTCGGTGATCGTACCCGCCGCGTATCGCGGCATCATCACCGCGATTCTGCTGGCTCTCGCGCGCGTCGCCGGAGAAACCGCGCCGCTGCTCTTTACCGCGTTTGGTAATCGCTTCTGGAGCCCCGGCTGGGAACAACCCACCGCGTCGCTCCCGGTGATGATTTACACTTACGCGATTTCGCCCTATGACGATTGGCATCGGCAGGCGTGGGCCGCCGGTTTAGTTCTGTTGGGTCTGATTCTTGTGGTAAATATAATCGCCCGTGCGATTCTGGCTCGTGGCGTCTCGATACCGAGGACGTAATCATGCACGCTTCTGTGAGGTCGGCTTTGCCCGTACACATAGCTCCCCCGAGCGGTTCTCTTCCGAGCCGTGAGATGCCCTCGGCGACATCCATGCGCATGACCGTTTCGCATGTGAATTTTTTCTATGGCCCCAAGCAAACGCTCTTTGACATCAGCCTGGGCATCGCCGCCAACAAAGTTACCGCGCTAATCGGGCCTTCCGGCTGCGGCAAATCCACTTTGCTGCGCACCTTCAACCGCATGAACGAAACGGTGCGCAACTCCCGCGTGGAAGGCGACATCCTGCTGGACGGCCAGGACATTCACGCGCAGGACGTTACCCAGCTGCGCCGCCGCGTGGGCATGGTGTTTCAGCGGCCCAATCCATTTCCCAAGTCCATTTTTGACAATGTGGCCTACGGCTTGCGCATCAACGGCTCCAAGCTGCCGCTGGCCGACGCCGTGGAAAAAAGTTTGCGCCACGCAGCCCTGTGGGAAGAAGTAAAAGATCACCTCCATAAATCCGCCTACGAACTTTCCGGCGGGCAGCAGCAGCGTTTGTGTATCGCGCGCGCGCTGGCGGTAGAACCGGAAGTGCTCCTGCTGGACGAGCCGTGCTCGGCGCTCGATCCCATCAGCACCGCAAAAATCGAAGAGCTGCTCGTCCAACTGAAAGATCTCTGCACCATCACAATCGTCACCCACAACATGCAGCAGGCCGCCCGCGTCAGCGACTACACGGCGTTCCTGCTTACCGGACAACTTATCGAGTTCACGCCGACGCCGCACCTCTTCACCACGCCGACCGACCCGCGCACGGAAGCGTACATCACCGGCCGCTTCGGATGATTTCCGCCGCATCATCTTATTAACGACGCGCGCCGCGGTAACGAGAGGAATTAAGGAAGGACCCGATGGAACGACATTTCGAAAGAGATCTCAACGATGTGAAAGAGCGGCTGCTGTGGATGGGCAGCCTCGCGGAGCGCGCGGTGCATCAGGCGGTCCACAGCGTGCTCGATTCTGATGAAGCCCTGGCCAAACGGGTCCTGGAAGAAGAGACCGCCGTCAACGAACTGCAGCTGGAAATCGACGATCGGGTCGTCCAGCTACTCGCGCTGCACCAGCTGATGGCCGCGGACCTGCGCTTCGTGCTGGCCGTCTCGCGCATCAACAACGATCTCGAACGCATCGGCGACCAGGCCGTCAACATCGCGCAAGGCGCGCTGCGCATTCTGCGCCACCCGCGCGTCAAGCCGTACGTCGACCTTCCGCGCATGAGCGAACTTGCCGAAGAAATGGTTCGCATGGCCCTGAACGCCGTAGTCCGCCGCGACGTGGACCTCGCCCAACAAGTTCTGGCCAGCGACGACAAGGTGGATCACTACCGCGACCAGATCTTCCGTGAACTCTTGACCTACATGATGGGCGATTCCAGCGTGGTGTTCCCGGCGTTCGAACTAATCCTGGTGGCAAAAAATCTCGAACGCATCGGCGACCACGCCACCAACATCGCCGAAGACGTAATCTACATCGTGCAGGGCCAGGATATCCGCCACCCCGCCGTCGACCGCCGCTAGCACCCAAATATTCGCGAGCTAGAATTGTAGGGGCGCAGCATGCTGCGCCCCAGCTTGCCCGGCGGTAAGAACTAAATCGGGATCGCTTATTCTTGTGTGACTATTTCGCAGAATAAAACGTATACGTAGCGGTATACGGAACGCGCACCGTCGCATTCAAATGTTCGGCATCGCATCCTATCGCCGGCGCCGCCCCGCCGTGCGTCTCGGTCCGCCGAATAAATTCCACCTTACTCATCACCCCATCGCCTTCATGACTGCTGGCCTTCAGCAACAACCACGCCACATCTCCCGCGCCCGGCGCTTTGTTGCTGGCCACCACTTGCCCCTTCACCAAACTGCCATCCGCGCTTTTCCAGAACGGCCCCGCGCCGTGCGATCCAACTTCTTTCCCCGCCGCATCCAGCAACTTCGCTTCCGGCGCCTGAAACGTCCACGCCGCCGCGCCCGCCGTATCCTTACAAACATAAATCTGCACGCCATCACCCGTAACCGTGAGGATGGCTTTCTGCTCCGCCGGTGCCTCAATACTATTTTGGTTATTCTGCGCAAACCCCGGCGAAATCATCACCAAACCCGCCGCGAAACAAACAAGTCGTGGCACTCTACGTTGCCTCAAAAATGTAAAAGTCATTGTCGATTCCCTCTTCTCTTCGACCGCAATTTACTAGCCGCCGTCAGCTTTCTGAAACCAGGACGCCGTACTGTCCACCGGATGAATTTTCCAGGTCAGCCCGCGTTTCTTAAAAAATTCATCCACCGCCAAACGGCACCCCGGCCAGGCGCCGTAATCATCGATCGAAACAAATCCGCCCGGCACCACGGAATCGTAAAATTTCTCAAAACATATTTTCACCGACTCGTACCAATCCGAATCCACATTCAACAGTGCAATTTGCGGAATATTTACGGTGGGAAAAGTATCCGCGAAAAAACCCTCCACGATGCGTACTCGTGAAAGATCCGCTCCAGTACGCTTCAGCAGCTTCTCAACTTTGCGCGGATTATAGGCTAGCGCCCCGACCCAATCTTCCGCCCCGGGCCCGTCAACCTCGGTCACCGGCGGCATCCCCTGGAACGAATCAAACAACCACACCGTCCGCGGCAATCGCGAATGCGTTGCGACGCGCGCCATCGTCGCCGCAGAGCCCCCGCGATACACCCCGCACTCCACCACATCGCCGGGAATCTGCTCTTCTTCAATGCGCTGCACCAAGCGCGAAAGATTCGCCGCGCGCACCACATCAATCATCGATTTGCGCCTGATCAGCCGCGCAATCCGCTTTTCTCTGAACTTTTGTAAAACGTCGCGCAGCCCGCTCATTCGGTTAGCATCTCAGTTTGCCGCACCGAAATCCTAACACGACTTCCGCGCGCGCTTTTCTGCGCCCGCCACAGCTTCGTCACTCAATCTTCACCGGACCCAAATCCTCTTTCATCGCCCGAAACTCTTTCGTATCTTTCTTGGCCCCTTCGAAATGATCGGCGGCATATTCCTTCTGCAATTGCACCGTCAAAAAACTCCCGCGCATCAGGCTGGAGTCGTGATTCGACCAGATCCGGCTGCTGCTGCGGTCCCCATAGCGCTCCAGCACCAGCTGCGAAAATTTTGGAGCCTCCCGCGCGTCGTAGCCGTGATCGATCACGTTCTGCAATCCCAGCCGGTCGGCCTGATTCTCCAGCTCGCGCTGGTGTCCGTTCACCACCGACTCCACGCCCATCCCCGCCATGAATATTCCTACATTGCCCACCAGCGCGCCGGCCGCCACCCCCGCCACCGTCAAGCCCACGCGCTGCGCGCGCGTCTCGTGGACTTCCCTCCAGTAATGCACCTGCAGCACATGAGAAATTTCGTGGCTCAACACAAACGCCAGCTGCGCTTCGTTTTGCACCGCGCCCAGCAACCCCGTGTTGATCAGCAACGTTCCGTCGGGCAGCGATGCCGCGTTGATGCCCGCATCTTCAATCACAAAAAAGCGAAACTCAATCGCCGGCCGGGTAGTGGCCCCCGCCGCCGGCAAAAGCGAATTGCCCAGCGTGGTTACATATTCCTGCACGCTCCGCACGGCCAGCAGTTTGATCCGCCCTTGCACTTTATCGCCGCGGCGGAATTCCACCACCGCAATCCCCGTTTGCGGATCGCTGCCCCGCACCACTTCCAGATCGTGCGGCATCTTGTACGCTTCGGCCGGCGCGGGCGGTCCCAGCTCCAGCGTTTGCGCGGACATCCGCCCGTTGCTCTCGGGCACTCCGGTATATTTCACGTGGCAGCCGGCCAGCAACACGGTCCCGCTGTTCGCCGCGCCGCATTTCGTCGTATCCCACTCGCGTTTCGTCCCGGCTCCCAAATCCAGCCAGTACCCATCCGCCTTGAATGCCGCCGACGCCCCATCCGGCGGCTCGTCCTGCAGATACGCCGTGCCGTGTTGCTCTTTCTCCATCGACCGCAAATCCACAACAATCTTTTCCGCAAAAAATTTATGCCGGTCCAGCCACACCCCGTCCACATCCACCAGCTGCCCGGGAGCCAGCTCGCTGGCCTCCATCTTTTTTCTCCGCCGGGCTCGGCCCCGCTGATTTTGCTGGCTTCGGTCACTTCCAGGCGGTCGTCCAGAATCATCACCGCGTTGGCGTCGGCCCGCGCCGTGATGTACCCGTGCAGTTTCACCTTGTTGCCCGCATCCGCGCCAAACGGCCAGAGCAGCGCGGTAGCGGCGAGCCAAGCTATTCCGCGCAGCTGGCCGTTCTTCCCAAGCTTCATCGCCAAACCTTCACGATTTGTTCTTCTCTTTCTCCCAATGCTTCCGCAGATCGTTGGCAATTTCCTTGGCGGCCACCCGCGCCATCACTTGTTCGGTCCATCGGGGCGAAGCCTTTATATGCAGCTCGATGCGCACCACGCTCTGCTCGTTGCTTCGCCGCGCCATGGTCACCGTCATCTTCAGGCTGCGCATGCCGGCGCCGAAAGCCGATGATCTCGGCCTTTGCGGCGCTGCCCTTTTTGTATTCCGTTAGGAGCCCCTCGACCACCACGGAATCGCTCACGTCCGTGGGATTTACCGCCTCGCCTTCGCCGATTACCTGCCCATATTTCTTGGTCTTGGTCAGTTCGGCCCGCAATTCCGCGTACAGATAGTCGGAGAATGCCGGCGAAAGCTCTACGCCTTCAGCTCGCTGAAAATGTTTCGGTTCGGTAGTTTTGATATTCCAGACGAAAGTCTTGTCCACTTGGCCGGTTGAAGAGCTGTCCGAGCTGTCTCCAGCTGCAGCAGGACCCGCCGATGGAGCGGAAGCCGAAGCTGCGCCAGGCGCTGTACTTCCCGTTTCCGGAGCCGCCACGCCCGTTCCAGCTGCGGTCGCATCGCTGAAACCATTCACCGCATCGCGCAGTTGCACTCCGCGAACCAGATTCTCCACCGCCGCCTGCAAGGCCGCGTCCATATCCGCGGCCATGTTTTTCTCGATATTCTTCTTGCGCATCGCGAGCGCCGCGATCGAGGTACCCGCCGCGTTGATCTCTTTGCTCTCGCCGCTCTTGACATCTTTAACCGTCACTGCAAATTCCACTTTTCCGAAAAGATCCTCGCCCGAGCCGCGTTCCAGCCCAAAGTGAAATAGAAACGGCTTCAGAATAATGTCTGCTTGCGCTTCATCGCTCGCCAACAAATTCGCGGACTGCAAAGAGGCTATGATGCTTTCTTTCACGATGAGCGCCGGCAAGCGGTCCACAAAGATTCCGCCCCGCTCCCGCAGCAACATCATCGGCTGCGCGTTTCCCGAGCGATCCACTACATCGGCAACGTAGAAATGCACCGGCCTGGTAAACGTCTGCGGGCTCACCGCTGCCGCGAGTTCTACGTGGATGGTGTTTTCCGGCTTAGGCTTTGGCTCGTCGGAGTTCGCCACACCACCCATTGGCAGAATGGCCAGAACAAACATAGTAGTCAGAGACAGCCAGCGTTTCGTCAAGGTTCGCTCCTATCTGGAAATAGGCCCAGGCCAGCCGCGAACTCCTCGTGGCAGTTAAATGGAAAGATAGCGGCTCCGTCAGTTGCTGCCAAGCTACAAAAAGTTTGCAATCTACGCAAGCGGGTCGCCCGCTTTTGTCCCGTATCTTTCACTAAGGAATAGCGGAATCAAGAGCAGCAGACTTACCAGCGAAATTCCCGCGCCTAACGTGCGATCCGCCGTTCTCGCGAAGCGCACCCGAATCTGCGAAGTTCCAGCCTGCAGTGGTAACACCATTTGCGCGATTTCCTCCCCGCGCTCGGGGGTTACCACTTTTCCGTTCACTTCCACCTGCCACGCCGGAAAGTTCAGCAATCGCAGCCCCAGCCGCACGTCCTCGCTGCTCTTCACCGTGAGTTCCTTATCTTCTGCGCTCCAGCGGCGAATTACGATTCGGGTATCCGGCAGTTTCTCTTTTTGCGCGTCATCGAACAGCATCTGTGCCTGCGGCGCGCTCGCCGGAATGTTGTAATGATCGTCTCCCGCGGGATCGTACTCGTCGGTGCCATCAAATCCGGATTGCTGTGCGATGCCTGACTGCAAAGTCGGTAAATCTTCGGTGTCCCACCACCCCGTTTGCACCAGTACCGCCGCGGTCCCCACGCAACACAGCGCTATAGTCGCAGCCAGGATCCATCCGCGCCGCATCCGGCCAAACGCCCACGCCAGGAAAAATGCGTAGCACACCGCCAGCGCACACATCCATCGCCAGGGAAATTGCACGAACCGCAATTTCGGCAGCACTCGCCAGAAAATATTTGTGAACCGCAGCATCAGCAGCGTAGCCACTCCGGCCAACAACAGCATGGCGCTCCAGGCCTCAGCCCCCCACTCGGAGTTTGCCGCATCGGGAACAACAACGGTTGGGGGGATCGCGGCTTCGAACATCGGATCGTTGGGAATCGCAGGTTCGCCGATTGAGTCGTTGGATATGGCGTCGTTGGGCACCGCAGCTTCGATGCTCGGACGGCCGTAGATCGGGCCGTCGGAGATCTGGCCGTTGGGGGTCGGAGCTTCAGCTCCGACATTAGATCCTTGGCTACCAATGGGCTTTAGCCCCTGAGGAACTGCTCTCGCGAATTGTCGGCGCGTCAGCACTGCCGCAACGCCGGTAATCACGATCAACAAAATCGCCACACTCGAAGCAATCCAATTAAAAAGTGTATGCTCTGGATCATCCGTCATCGTGTACAAGAAATTCTGCGCTGGCTGCAGCCCCGAAGCCAAAGCCTGTTCGATATTCACCCAACGCTGTTCGTAGGCCGCCGGCACCAGATAAAACGCCGTCAACCCAAATCCCAGCGCCAGTCCCGCCGCCCCGCGGATCGCCGGCCGCCTCGATCTCTGCTGCAACACACCCCACGCAAACAGCAACGCCGCGGAATAGCTGGCCATCACTCCGGCCGGTGCGTTCGAAAGCCACATTGCCGCAAACACCACGCTGAACCAAGCGACATTGCGCGACACAGAACGCCAATCGATTTCGATTCTGGCAGCGCTGCTTGCCGGCTCGAAAGTATCCGCACCCCGCAAAATTCCACCAACCCGCAGCGCCAGCAAAATCAGCAATGGAAAAAACGCCGCGCCCAGTTGCTCGGCAAAATCGCTCCGCATGTACACCACCAGCAATGCATACGGATTCGCCGCATAGCACGCCGCGCCAAAAAGTGCCCCGCGGCGCGACGTCACATTCCGCGCCAGCGCGAAAGCACACAAGCCCGCCAGCGTCTGGACCAGTACGATAAAAACAACGGGCACCGCGTTCCAGGGCAGCACCGAGCCTAGTGCCGCACCCAGCAGCCACGAAAGCGGCGGATAAAAAATGAAACGCGGTTCGCCAAATCCGTGATTGGCCCATTCCGCCCAGCGCGGAAATATAATTCCTTCTTTCCACTGCCCCGCCACGTCCAGCCAGGACGCCGCGTGAAATTCAAAATCGTGCCCCGACGCAATCCCCAGCACAAAAAATGGCGCAACCACCACCAACGCCGTAGCCAAAGAAATCCCCAAAGCCCAAACCCAACCCGGGTTCCTCACCAGCCACCGCCGTTGTAGCGGCGGGTCTTTTTACCCTGAGCTTCGAAGGGCAGACCCGTGCTTTTCGGATATTCTTCGTGACTCATTTGCACCCAATTCCTCACGTCACTCCCCAAGTCATTCTCGACATTCACACCGCTGTAACATTCCTCATTAATCTTCGCCAATCCGCCATCCTTCGCTACTCGCCCACCCCGCAGTTGAGCGATAATACACGCTCTCATGGGCACCGCGAACCTCACACCCAACGGCACCACCGGTACCAACGGCGCGGCCGTAACCGCCGGATCCGAACCCATCATCGAAGCTCGCAAACTCGAAAAGTTTTACACTCAGCCGGACGGCACCCGCATTCAAGTTATCTCCGCCACCGATTTGGCCGTTTATCCCGGAAAAATTATCGCGCTGCTCGGCCCGTCCGGCTGCGGGAAATCCACCCTCCTGCGCATGCTCACCGGACTCTCGCCTTCCAGCGCGGGCGAAGTCTACTGGCATGGGCAACCCGTGCGCGGCGAAAGCCCCAACGTTAGCATCGTGTTTCAAAGTTTCGCGCTCTTCCCGTGGCTCACCGTTCTCGAAAATGTCGAAGCTCCGCTCGAAGCCCGCGGCATGGCCGCGATCGATCGCCACAAACGCGCATTGCGCATCATTGATGCCGTCGGTCTCGACGGCTTTGAGAGCGCGTATCCCAAAGAATTAAGCGGCGGCATGAAACAGCGCGTCGGCGTGGCCCGCGCTCTAGTCGTCGAGCCGGAAGTCCTCTTTATGGATGAACCCTTCTCCGCGCTGGATGTTCTTACCGCCGAGACGCTCCGCGGAGAATTACTGGAGCTGTGGCTGGGCCATAAAATTCCCACCCGCGCGATTTTTATCGTCACCCACAATATCGAAGAGGCCGTGATTCTCGCTGATCGCATCATCGTGCTGGGCCGCAATCCCGCGCACATCCACGCCGATTTCACGGTTACCATGCCGTATCCTCGCGAGCGCAAGACTCCCGAATTTATTTCTCTCGTCGATGACATCTACCGGGTACTTACCCGCCCCGACGAACATGACTTTGTCACCGCGACTTCGCCAAGCGCTCCCGGAAAAACCAGTTCGCGCAAACCCATCATGCTTCCGCACACTCGGCCTGGAGGCGTGGCCGGACTGCTCGAAATTCTTGTCGATCTTGGCGGACGCATCGATCTGCACAAACTCGCCGATGAATTGAGTCTGGAGGTCGATGCGTTACTCCCCACCGTCGACACCGCCGTGTTGCTCGGCACTCTGCGCGTGGAGGAAGGCGACGCGATTATCACTCCCGAAGGTCTGGAATTTGCCCGCGCGGATATCCAAACGCGGAAAGCGATGTTTCGCAAAGCGGCGCTCGCCAACGTCCCGCTGCTGCGGCAGATGGAGCAATCGCTCAAAGCCAAGGCCGACCGCACCCTTCCCGATGAATTTTTCCGTGATTTACTGGACGAGCATTTCAGCGATGACGAATCGCGCCGCCAGCTGGAAACCGCGATTCAGTGGGGCCGTTACGCCGAACTTTTTGACTACGATGCCGCTACCGGCAAGCTGACCCTCACCGAGGTTTAATTCTCTTGCCGTCACCTGCTCTGCTCAGCCAGCCCGCTACGCCAATTCCGCCCACGCAAGTGCGGCCCGCGGGTTCGCGTTGGAATTTCGCCTTCCTGATCGACATCGCCTTATTTCTTTTTATTTTCGTGGCTATCTACGGTCTCTACGCCATTGGCCGTTCCTGGCTTGGGCCGGTGGGCGCGCAAGCGGAAATCTCTCAGGATCCGCGGATCCTGCCGCTCTACGCGCTGTACTCCCTGGTGCGCATCGGCGTTGCCTACGTGCTCAGTCTGCTTTTCGCGTTGGCTTACGGATACATCGCCGCGAATTCCCGCCGCGCGGAAGTCCTGATGGTTCCGCTACTTGATATTCTGCAATCCATTCCCGTGCTTAGCTTTCTGCCGGGAGTGATGCTCGCGATGGTCGCTATTTTCCCGCACCGCCAGTTGGGCGTGGAACTTGGCTCCATCCTTCTGATTTTCACCGGGCAAGTCTGGAATATTGCGTTCAGTTTCTATTCTTCCCTGAAAACTCAGCCTCGCGAACTCAAAGAAGCTGCCAAAATTTATCGCTTCAGTGGCTGGCAGCGTTTCGTGGAACTGGATTTGCCCTTTTCCACCATCGGTCTGGTCTGGAATTCCATGATGTCGGTTGCCGGCGGCTGGTTTTTTCTGATGGCCTGCGAAATGTTTGTTCTTGGGCCGCGGGACTTTCGCTTGCCCGGCCTCGGCTCCTTTTTGCAAACCGCCGCCAGCCACGGCGACACCCGCGCGATTCTGTGGGGCCTCGCCGCCATGATCGGCGTGATTGTGATGCTGGATCAATTGCTCTGGCGACCGGTGATCGTGTGGGCCGACAAATTTAAATTTGAACAGGTGGAAAGTTCCGGCCAGTCGCACACCACTCTTTGGGATCTGCTTGGCCGCGCTTCCATTCTCATCCGTTTGTACCGGCTGCTGTTTCGCCCAGTCGTCAACTGGTTGACGTTATCGTTTGCGGTCGGCGCCCGCCGCGCCGCGGTCACCTTTTCCGCGCCGAAGCAGGAAAAGCCGCGCAGGCTGCTGGGTTATTTCCTCGGCGTAGTCGCGCTGGCGGGGCTGGCCTTCGCGCTGTACCACGCTGTCCTGGAACTTGCAGAACTCCCGCGCGAAGACTACTTCGACTTGCTGCGCAGCGCCGCGTACACTTTTCTTCGCGTAAACGCTGCGTTATTGCTGGGTGCGCTGTGGACTATTCCCGTCGGCGTGTACATCGGCTCGAATCCGAAGTTTGCGCGCATCGCGCAGCCGCTGGCGCAAATGGCTGCGTCCATTCCGGCGACCGCGCTGTTCCCGGTGATTTTATTGTTTTTGATTCGCCTGCGCGGCGGCCTGGAGATTGCAGCGATGCTGCTGATGTTGCTGGGCACCCAGTGGTACATCCTGTTCAACGTAATCGCTGGGGCCATGGCGATTCCCACCGATCTAAAAGAGGCCGCGCATATTTTCAAATTCGGTTCCTGGGACCGTTGGCGCTACTTGATTCTTCCCGGAATCTTTCCCTACCTGGTCACCGGAATGGTCACCGCTTCCGGCGGCGCGTGGAACGCCAGTATCGTCGCCGAATATTTTCATTTTCAAGGGCGCATCGTTTCCACACCGGGTCTGGGCAGCACGATCGCCAGCGCCAGCGATTCCGGCCGCTTCGATATTTTGCTAGCGTCCACTCTGATCATGGCGATCGTTGTAGTGCTGATCAACCGTCTGGTCTGGCGCCGCATGTACCGCCTGGCCTCCACTCGCTTCAAACTAGAAACTTAACCGCGTCCCTCGACGTTTTTCTCTGCGGCCCTCTGCGTCTCTGCGCCCTCTGCGTTAATGTTTTGTCTTAGTTCTGTTGCGTCTTTAGTTTTGTCCTGTCTTTGTCGCGTTCGACTACTTCGCGCCTGGCTTTTCGTTCTTGTAAATCACGCCTTCTTTCATCACGAAAAATACATGCTCGGTTTCTCGAATGTTCTGGATGGGATCACCAGGCACAGCCACAACGTCAGCCAGCTTGCTGGTTTCGAGTGTTCCGATTTTGCTCGACAGGCCAAGCAAATCCGCATCGTAAGAAGTTCCCGCTTTCAACGCTTCCACCGGTTTCATGCCCAGGTCCACCATCTGGTGAAATTCTTCGGCGTTGCGGCCGTGCGGATACACCGCGGCGTCCGTGCCCAATCCGATCTTGATATTTTTCGCCAACGCTTTCTGAAATGTCTGGTGCACGGAAGCAATAGCCAAATCCGCTTTCACCCGAATCGCGGGCGGAATGGGAATGCCTTTAGCAATCTGCTCGGAAAGACCCTGGGTGGCCATGAGCGTGGGGATGTAATAGGTGCCGTGTTGTTTCATCAGGTCCAGCGCTTCGTCATCGAGAAAAGATCCGTGTTCGATGGAATCAATTCCCGCGCGAATCGCGCGCTTGGCCCCTTCCGCGCCGTGCGCGTGTGCCGCCGCTTTTAATTTCAGCGCGTGCGCTTCGTCGACGAGTGCGTCGAGTTCCGCTTGCGTAAGTTGCGGAGTGTCCACAGAATCCGCCAGCGACAAAACTCCGCCGGTGGCGCAAGTCTTAATTATGGTGGCGCCGTACTTGTGCGCGAGCCGCACCGCGTAACGCGCCTGGTCCGCGCCATTCACTACCCCCTCCTCTGGCCCGGTTTCTTTTCCGAAAACGCCGGCGCGGAAACCAGTGTCGTCACAGTGGCCGCCCGTCGCGCCGATGGCGTGGACGCAGATGAGCATGCGCGGTCCGGGAATATTGCCTTTGTCGATGGAGTTGCGCAGACCGACGTCCAGATAATCTTGGGAGCCAACATCGCGCACGGTGGTGAATCCCGCCATCAGTGTAACGCGGGCATTTGCAATGCCGTCGATGGCCATCTCCGGGATCGTCTCTTGCAAACTATTGAGCAGCGCTTTGGTGTAGTCCTCGCGATACATCATGGTGAGGTGCGTGTGGGCATCGATGAAACCGGGGAGCAGCGTAGCGTCGCCGAGGTCGATCACTTCGGCTCCGGCGGGAATTGTGGCGCCCGCGCCTACGCCGACGATCTTGCCGTCGGTGACGACGACTTCGCCGGGAGTGGTAACGCTGCTGCTTTTGCCGTCAAACATGCGCGCGGCTTTGAGGACGTACGACTTGCTGGGTGTTTGCTGCGCGCGGGCAGCACTGGGAAGTAATGCTGTGATTGCGGCTAGCGCTAGGACTGCTGACGATTTCATTGAGGAGTCTCCTGAGGTTCCGGGGCTGCGAAGAATTTCCGGAAGGGAGACGATAGCGGTTATTGGGGGAAAGTCAAGGAAGTGACGAACGAACCGTTACACTTACGTTTTGGATGGGAGCAGTTGATTCCATTTTGGGAATGGGCTATCGGCGTTATTGAAATAGTAACCCCACCCCCTGGGATGTTTTATGTAAGAGTCAGATTCTTAAGGGGTTGGAGGGGAGATTGTGGAAGAGACAGATTTATAAGGGTTTAAGTGTGCGGGAATGGTGGGACGAGTTTGAATGTATAGGTCAAGGGAGGAGCGCTTGGTGTAAAAAAGCTGAACTCAGCGGAAGCTGATTCAGAAAACACCAAGGAGGCTCCCCCATGCAACCTATGTATTACATCGGGCTGGACGTTCACAAGCGGAAGATCAGTTACTGCGTGAAGGACAGCAGTGGCAAGGTTTTCTCCGAAGGATCACTCCCCGCCTCGCGTCTTGACCTGGACCTGTGGATGAAAACGCTGCCACAGCCGTGGAGCGCGGCGATGGAAGCGACCATGTTCACTGGCTGGATCTACGATCACCTCAAGCCGCACGCGGCCGCCCTGAAAGTGGCACACCCGCTGATGCTGCGGGCCATTGCGGCGGCGAAAAAGAAAAACGACCGCATCGACGCCCACAAGATTTGCGACTGCCTGCGCTGCGATTTTCTACCGGAGTGCTATATGGCGTCCACCGCCATACGCGAGCGGCGGCGCACCCTACGCTATCGCAACCTGCTCGTCCGGCAGATGGTGCAGACCAAGAATAAGATCAGCATGCTGCTGATGGAAGGCGGCGTGAACTACAGCAAGCAGCGGCTGCACCAGGCCGGCTACTTTCGCGAATTACTGGCGACCAACCCAGATATCAATGAAGGACTAAAGCCGCTGCTGCAACTGTGCCGCGAGACGGTAGTGCGCTTGCAGAAAACCGAGAGTGCGCTGGTGCGGTCGCTCGAGCGTGATTCGTTGCTGATGGATCGTGTGGAGCGGTTGATGACCATTCCCGCCGTCGGGCCGATCACCGCGTTGACCTGGGCGCTGGAGGTGGGCGACGTGCAGCGCTTTTCTTCGATCAAGAAGGCCATCAGCTACTGCGGGCTGTGCGGTGCAGAGAAGAGTTCCGGCGGCACCGTGCAGCGCACGCCGCTGTCCAAACAGCGCAACAAACATTTACAGACGACACTGATCGAGGCGGCCAAGATGGCGCCGCGCTACAGCCCGAACTTAGCGATGCTCTATGACCGAGAAAAGCAGAAAGGCAATGCCAACCGGGCCACGCTGGCGGTAGCGAGGAAGCTGGTGACCTATCTTATGGCGGTCGATCGCGGGCAGCGGAATTTTCAGGTAGCGGATCTGAATCATTGCGCCGCTGCGTAGAGCGCGGCGGTGAACAAGGAGGCTTTCTTCAACGCGTGCCTGCCAGGTCTTGCCGTTAACCCGACTGGGCGAAGGAGCGCAAGCTCTGGATGCTCCCACTGATAAGTTTCGAGACTGGCAGGAAAACACAAACTCAATCTTCTGGGCAGTGAAGATACTGCGCCAGCAAATGGAAGTCTGGTTCTTCTGTTAAGAAGGAACCACGGCTCAGAGGCCAACACACGCGACGAAGAGACCGAAAGAATTTACACCCACGCTCCTCCGGAGCGCGTCAGGAGAGCTTTGGCCCGCTTGACAAAGACCTATCATGGAAGTCGGGTTAGGTTGGTGGGATTGGGGGTTTAACGCATTTGGATTTAGGGAGATGAAGTGGCGAGTGACTAGTGGCGAGGTGAAGAGAGTTGGGAGGTGTCGGGAACAGAAGTGCCTACCGCAGATGGCAGTCGCTGCAACAGCGGATAACGAGCGCAAGCGGCCGGACGTAAAGTCCGGCCGCTACAAAGGCAAGGACAATTCGACGGTTACGTTGCGAGTGGAAAACGTGGGCAACGGAATGGGGAAATGTCGGTTACAATATTAAAGTGCGGGGATGGGTGTGTGGCTCGGCTGACCCTTTCGGCGCGCAAATCTTTGGATTCACAGGAATAACGGATGCCGGTACCGATTTCTCAGGGATTTACGGTTGCGACCTATTTGCTGAAGCAGAAGCTGATGGGGCGGAAGCGCTATCCCTTTGTGCTGATGCTGGAGCCGCTGTTTCGCTGCAATCTGGCTTGCGCGGGGTGCGGGAAGATTCAGTATCCAGCGCACATTTTGAAGCAGGAACTTACGCCGGAGCAGTGCTTCAAGGCGGTGGACGAGTGTGGGACGCCGATGGTGTCGATCCCGGGCGGCGAGCCGCTGATGCATTCGCAGATCGACAAGATTGTTGAAGGGCTGGTGGCGCGCAAGAAGTACATATATTTGTGCACTAATGCGATTCTGTTGAAAGAGAAGCTGGATCTTTTTAAGCCCAGCAAGTATTTGACGTTTTCTGTCCACATGGACGGGCAGAAGGAACATCACGATTTCTCGGTTTGCCGCGAAGGCGGGTACGAGCTGGCGATTGAAGGGATTCGCGAAGCGGTGAAGCGCGGGTTTCGCGTTACAACCAACACTACTTTGTTCGATGGGGCTGATCCGAAGAGTGTGCGGTCCTTTTTTGACGAGATGATGGAGCTGGGCGTTGAAGGCATGATGCTCTCGCCGGGGTATTCCTACGATAAAGCGCCGGATCAGAAGCATTTTCTGGGGCGGGCGCGTACGCGGCGATTGTTCCGCTCGATTTTGGCGAACCGCAAAAAGAGCTGGCGGTTCAATCAGTCGACGCTATTTTTGGAATTTTTGATGGGTAAGCAGAATTATAAGTGCACGCCGTGGGGCATGCCGACCTACAACTTGTTTGGTTGGCAGAAGCCTTGTTACTTGCTGCAAGACGGGTACGCGGATACGTTCCAGGAGTTGATGGAATCGACCGAATGGCAGAACTATGGGACGGAATCCGGCAACGCTAAGTGCGCGAACTGCATGGTGCATAGCGGGTACGAAGCGTCGGCCGTGGATCACACATTTAGCGGTATCGGTGGGCTGTGGGCTACGGTGAAGTCGATGCTGGCGGGATCTTACGAAGATGCGGAAGCGCTGTCGATGCTGAACGAGCCTGCCAAGCCGGTGCATTCGTACAATCCCTTGATTCAGATTCAGGCTGATGGTGTTGCGGCTGGAGGGGCACAGATGGAAGAGACCCACGCATGAGTGCGCCTTTGCACGTAGAACGTCACGCCGAGCGTTTAGGTGAAGCAGGGCCGAACGTGGCGGTGGACCCCGAGAAGCTGGAAGTCTCGCCAGGATTTGCGCACGCCAGCGTGCAGGGTTGGACGCCGGAGCTGGCTAGCGAGAAGGACGTGCGCGAGGCGCTCGAGACGGCTTTTGATTATCGCGGAGATGTCACGGTAACTGCCAAAGACGGCGCGGTGCTTGAGGGCTACATTTTTGATCGGGTGGTTGGCGCGACATTGCAGAACAGTTTTTTGCGGATCATGCCAAGCAATGGCAGCGAACGGCGCAAAATCGCGTATGCCGATATAGCGTCACTGGTGTTCTCCGGGCGAGATACGGCGGCTGGCAAGAGCTGGGAAGCGTGGGTCCGTAAGTACTGGGAAAAGAAGGGCGTAGGGGAAGCTACACCGACGCTGGAACCCGAACCCATCGACTGAAAGCTATAACGTTTACGAGAGCCTCAGCGCTCCCTCGATCTCAGGCAAATCTATTTAAATCAGTGGCTTGAAGCCCAGTCGTGGCCTGCGGCGTCGCTTGCAAACCTGTGGACAAAACTGCCATTTTGTAGTACTATTTTCCATAGCATTTGTTGCTCTTGTATAACCTTTTGCTAGTCGAGAGGCTGCGAAATTTACCTCGCTGCTATTTCCCACCCAGCATGAGGCAGTGACGGAACCTGTTTCGATTGCGGCTTTGCCGCTTCGCGGATGAATGATCGCGATCTTCAGGGAACGAGCCAAGACGGCAAGGCAATTCAATTCGAGGTAGTACCGTGAAGGAACAAGGAACAGTAAAGTGGTTTAACGCGTCGAAAGGCTTTGGATTCATCCAACGCCAGACGGGCGAAGACGTATTCGTGCATTTCTCGGCGATTACCATGGAAGGCTACAAGTCGCTGAACGAAGGGCAAGCCGTGGAATTTGAAGTGAAAAAAGGCCCCAAAGGATTGCAGGCGGAAAACGTAACCGGCGTCTAGTTCGGAGGGCCTGCGAGAGCGCGGGCCCGATTTACGCAGTTCGGCGGAGTGGTAGTGAGCGCCGACCCAGCCGTTCGAATCAAAAAATCTTACTAAGCAAAGCAATCATCCAAGGAGGACATTGTGCAGACGATGCAAGAAGGCCAGACCATCAAGCACGAAGTTTACGGACTCGGGATTGTGACCGCTTCCGACCAGGAACGAACCGCGGTGGATTTTGACGATCACGGGGCGAAATTGTTCGTGACCAGCATTATGACGGCGGAATTGATTGGCGAAGCGCCGGCCACGCCTCCGAAGACCAAGCGTCGCCGCAAAGCGTCGACTGTGGCCAAGGCTGCGAAGAAAGCCGCCGCAGCGACTGCGGCAGCTGCTGCCGCCGCTGCGTAGTTCGCTCCGCTTTAGCATTTTTGAGCTTTGAGTTCACCCCGCGGGCCGAAGTGGCGACGGGGTGAACTTGCGTTTGGCCCCCCCTGTTATTTTGCACTCCTCGTTTTGCACTCCTGTTTTCGTTCCGCAATTAATCAATTCGCGCCATGGGCTTGTGGTTTCGCTAAGTCGCAGACTGATGAGCACTGCTACGTCGGTATCATTGCGGTAATGGCGGTGTGTCATTGTTCGATCGCTTATAGACACCCGCAGACGCGTGCCGTTGGGAGCGCTATGTTCATAAAAATGCAAGCGATGCGAAGAATGCTGCCGCTGTTGGTGCTGGCCGGGGTGATAGTTCCTTCGGCGCAGTGCCAAGGCACGCCTGGAGTTACCGACAAAGAGATTTTGATTGGATCTTGCTCCGCGCTGGAGGGACCGTCGAAATTTCTTGGCACCGAAACAGTTACTGGCGCGAAGGCGTATATCGACACAATCAACGAAGCCGGCGGTGTAAACGGCCGGAAGATCCGGCTGGTGGTCAGCGACGACAGTTACGATCCGGCCAAGACGCAAGCTTGCTTTGACAAGATGCTGAGCCAAAACGTGTTTGCGCTAGGATTTTTTGTGGGCACGCCGACTGCGATGAAATATCTGCCCATGGCGGAGAGCAACAAGATCCCGCTGGTGGGTCTGTTCACCGGAGCGCAAACGCTGTATCAGCCTTTGCGGCACTGGGTTATTAATGTGCGGGCCTCTTATTTTGATGAAACGCGGGAACAGATCGATGGGCTGTGGAACGTGTTGGGATACCGAAAGATCGGGGTGATTTATCCGGATGATTCGTTTGGCGCGGCGGTGCTGGAGGGTGTCACCGCTGCGTTGAAAGCGCATGGGGCCGAGCCGATAGCGGTCGCATCTTATGCGCGGCAGACGTCCCAGGTGGGAAGTGCGATTGATACTGTGCGCGCGGCAAAACCGGATGCGGTGGTGGTAGTGGGCCCTTCGAACACAGTGACGCCGATTTTGAAAGAGGCGCACGGCAAAGGTTGGAAGCCACTGTTTTCCACGGTGTCCTTCGTGGGGACAGATGAATTGATTACTGCAGCCGGCGAGGATGCCGAGGGCGTGGTGATTACCCAAGTGGTTCAGCCTTACTACCTGACGGATTTCAAAGCGGTGCAGCTGTACCGGCGGGCGTTGCAGAAATATTATCCTGGGACGCCGGCGAACTTCGTTAGTTTTGAAGGATTTGTGGACGCCATGGTGATGGTGGAGGGTTTGAAACGGGCGGGGAAAGAGTTAACGCGTGAAGGATTGATTCGGGGGATTGAATCCATTCACGAGTTAGATCTGGGTTTGGGTCCGCAGTTGAAATTGGACTACAGCAGCAAGGACCACAAGGGATTTGATCACGTAGTGCCGACGGTGATTCGCGGCGGGCGCGCGGTGCCGTTCACGGATTGGAGCTTGGCGGCGCCGAAATGAGGCAAACGACGAAATACGAAGCAAGGAAGTAATGAAGTAATGAAGTAGCGACGGCGTAGTGCGCTGAAATTTGGATTCAAGCCGGGGAAGCATATCCTTTCCCCCTTCGGGTAGCGCATTGCACAAAAAGTGGCGTCAAGCCGCCGCACTCCAAAGCGTTAGCTACGGGTGGCCGATTCGGTTTGCTCGAAGGCGTGGTAGGAGGAGCGGACCAGCGGGCCGGCTTCTACGTGGCTGAAGCCCATGGCTTCGCCGCGGATTTTGTATTCGGCGAATTCGTCCGGATGGACGTAGCGGACGATAGGGAGATGCTCGCGAGTGGGCTGCAGGTATTGGCCGAGCGTCAGGATGTTGGTGCCTTGCGCGGCTAAATCCTGCATGGTGCTGAGAACTTCTTCGGTTTCTTCGCCCAGGCCAAGCATTAAGCCCGTTTTGGTAGGTACTTCGGGGTGGGCTTCTTTGGAGCGGCGCAGGAGTTCCAGCGAACGCTCGTAGAGGGCGCCTTTGCGGACCTGGCGATACAGGCGTGGAACGGTTTCGGTATTGTGATTTAGAACGTCTGGGCGGGTGGCCAGTACCAGATTGAGGGCGTCCCAATTCCCGCGGAAATCCGGGATAAGGACTTCCACTTTGCATCCGGGGACGCGATTGCGAATCTCCTGGATGGTGCGGGCGAAGATAGCGGCGCCGCCGTCCGGCTGATCGTCGCGGTTGACGCTGGTGACCACGGCATAGCGCAGCTTCATTCGGGCTACGGCCTCCGCTACGCGGAAAGGCTCGTCTTCATCGGGCGGGGCAGCGGGTCTGCCGCTGGGCACGGCGCAAAAACCGCAGGCCCGGGTGCAGATATCTCCCAAAATCATGAAGGTGGCGGTGCCGTGCTCCCAGCATTCGCCCATGTTGGGGCAGCGGGCGCTTTCACAGACAGTGTGCAGATCCAGGGTGCGCATGGTGCGCTTTAGCTCCTGGTAGCGGTCGCCGCCGAAGAATTTTACGCGGAGCCATTCGGGGCGCGGGTGAGTGCCCGTCCCGGGTGGCGGGGCGGGTACGACGTTGGAGACGATGTTGAAGGGGGAGGCCATGGGGTGCAAATAGCGATTTTACTAGCAAAGGCTCGTGACACACAAACGCGAGGTGGCAGCTAGAGAGTGTCCGAGCCTAAATGAACCGGCCTTAGTCGCCCACAGCGTAAGTCGAATTCGTAGTCTGGTTGACGGATACTACTTGGGGAAGGGCGCACTGTCGAAATAGATGTCAAAGCGAACGATCTTGCCATCCCGAACTCGAAATATTTCGGCCACATTGCTCTCGAACGAGGGTGATCCCGGCCGTTGCAGTTGGTATCGAGTCAGGGCGCAGGCTTGGTCCCCGTCAATTAGCAGATTTATTACTTCGAACGTGACAATCCCACCGTAGAAGCGTTTCGTGGATTCGAGGTACGCTTCTTTTCCCGTCACCTGTTTTACGGGGCTGGTGAAACTGTTGAACACCATGTCTTTGGCTAAGAAGGAGTCCCAGCCCTTCTTTTGTTTGAGGCTGGCAAAATAGCCTTCAATCACCGCTTTAGTTGTCATACGATTTTCCTTTGAAGTTGCAAATTGCTCTGCATCTTGGGTCACGATCTGCGCAGAATGCGGGTTCGTTGACAACTTGGGGGCGTTGTCAATTTGTGTCGTGGGCCGCGCGGTTGACGGCACCAATATCGTTGCACCCAAGAAACCCGCGCACGCCAGCATGAGCATGGTTGCAGGAGCAGGGTTGAGGAATCGTATTGCGAGAACGATTCGGTTTATTGTGGTCATTTCGTTTTATTCTCCCGTTCAGTCACGTCACGGCGCGTTCCAGGAGTCTGAGCAACTCGGTCCAGCCTTGCTCATGGCACCCCATGCGCGCAGGATCTGTAAAGCGCTCGTGCGTAACCACGACCTCTGTCACGTTAATACCCGTCTCCTTGAAATCCACCGTGACGAGCGTCTCGCTAACACCCCTCATCGATTGTTCCCAATCCCATGTGAACACCAGGCGCACCGGCCGTTCAATCTCGCGATAAACACCGACCGCGGCATGCACCTTGCCATCCGGATCGGTCATGGCGAGCCGGTAGTGGCCACCTACGCGGAGGTCGATCGTCGCACCGGCGAATGCCCAGCCTTCCGCCTCTTGTCGCCACCAGTGCAATAGTCCCTGGGGGTCAGTCCAAGCTTGAAATAGTTTCTCGGCGCCGGCCAGAATCGTTCGCGACACGCGTACGGAGTTTGGCGCTACTCTCATATTTGCTTACTCTCGATGTAACGCGCCAACTGGTCCAGTTGCCCCTCCCAGAAGCTGCGGTAGCGTTCGACCCAGTCGGCCGCACCGCGCATGACGGCAGCGTCAAGGCGGCAGTGACTGATGCGGCCTTCCCGCGTCCTGCGGACAAGCTTCGCTCGTTCCAGTACGCGCAGGTGCTTGGATATCGCGGGTCTGGACACGCGAAAGGGGCGCGCGAGTTCTCCGACGGTGGCATCGCCTTGCGCGAGCCGTGCCAGGATCTTACGTCGGGTAGCATCGGCCAGGGCGCCGAACGTCCGGTCGAGCTCTATATTGGTAACCATACGGTTACCAATATAACCTGCTTCGGTTGCGGTGTCAACGTTACGTCCTGAAACATCCGTGACGCAGTTCGCAGACAAGCGTGGGTGCGAGAGTATCCATCCACGCTATTTAAAGGCTTAGGAGAAAACTAACGGTGGATTTAAGCGATCAGAAATCCATGGACTTGAAGGCCATCTTCAACAAGTGACGGAGAAATCTCGGAGGTGCGAAGCTCGGGAAATTAGCGGGAGGAGCGGGCAAAATCGCGGAGCACGGTGACATTGGGGCCGTAGGCGCCCATGCGGCCGGCGTCGACGGGGAGGCCGAGGCGTTCGGCCAGTTCGAGATCGATGTTGGCGTCATCCAGTTCAGAGAGGCTGAAGCCGGCGGCAGGCAAAACTCGATTGAGGCCGCTGGGATAGATCGGCCGGGGCGGGCGGCGACGCTGCATCGGGCGGCGGGCCAGCTCGTAAAATTGTTGCCAATCGCGTTTGTGCCAAGTGGTCATGTAAATTAAAGTACGTCCTACTTGCTGCTTTGGATGCGGTCGCGGGCTATAAGGTTCACTGAGTCGTGCCGCGCGGGGCATCGGGTGTTTCCAGCACTTTGCAAACGACGAAGCTGCATAGCGCTTACAGCGGCGAAGATACTGCACATTTCCAAGCGCAAGCGATATTACTTAGCTGATGTTTCAAACCCGTTACGGGGTGATTTGTTTCGGTAGTTGGGTGGAGATCGTGAAGGCGCTAGAGGGTTCCGAGATTTAGCGACGAGCTCGTAACAGTTTCGAGGCAAAAAAGGGCGGAGCGAGAATTCGCTCCGCCCTTGGATCTCGCAAAACAAAGAGGTTACCAGCGGTTGCCGCGATCGTTGCCACCACCACGATCTCCGCCGCGATCTCCACCACCGCCACCACCACCTCCGCCGCGTCCTCCGCCTCCGCCACCACGACCGCCGCCACCACGACCGCCGCCACCACCACTGCTGCGACCGCCTCCGCCGCCTCCGCCATAACCACCACCGCCGCCGCGATTACCGCCTCCACCACTGCCGCGCTCGGCTTGTGGTTTGGCTTCGTTGACGACGAGATTGCGACCGCCAAAATTTTGGCCGTTGAGTCCGTTGATGGCCTTCTCGGCGTCTTCGTCCGCGGCAACTTCCACGAAACCAAAACCGCGCGATTGGCCGGTGAACCGGTCGCGAATGAGGGTTACGGCTGAAGGGGTGACTCCGATCTGCGCAAACCATTCGTTGAGCTGATCTTCTGTGGAGGAAAACGGGAGGTTACCAATATAGAGCTTCTTCACCTGCGCACTCCTTCTGTCCGGAACCGACGTGCGAGTTGCGGAGCGCGCTGAAGGGCCAGAGTCGGGCGCAGGGCAGGCGAGAAAAGGGGCACCGCGGGGCGCGTGACCGAAACTTCAGCGGTCAGAGGCATGGTCTCGAAAATCTGGGGCTTTTGCAACCTGAAAGAGCCTGTAGGAAGGGAGTTTGGCTGTGCGATCAGCGAAAGAAACCGGGCACGGCATGCCGTGCCCCTACTTAAAAAGACTCGCCGCTACAACCTAGGTTCGGTAGCTGGCGTTGATGCGCACGTATTCCGCGGTGAAGTCGCAGGTCCAATAACGAGCGACCGCCGTGCCCGCATGAAGATCGACCACCAGTGGAACATGTTTGGCCAGCAGGCGATTGCTGGCGGCGCGTTCATTGAAATCGAGCGGTTGCCCGCGGCGGAGGACCCAAATCCCAGCCATCTTTATATCAACTTTAGCCGGGTCGAATTTTTCGCCAGAGCGGCCGGCGGCGGCGAAGATGCGTCCCCAGTTGGGATCGGCGCCGGCGAAGGCCGTTTTCACGAGTGGTGATGTCGCGATGGTGGCGGCGATGTGTTTCGCGGAGGCTTCCGATTTTGCGCCGCGCACTTCAATTTCGATTACGCGCTGTGCGCCTTCGCCGTCGGCCACGATTTGCAGCGCAAGAGAGCGGCAAACGTCTTCAAGAGCGGCGAGGAATGCGCGGTGCGCTGAGGTGTTTGGTTTTATCGAGTGCGCACCGGCGGCACCGTTGGCTAAGACCAGCAGAGTGTCGTTGGTCGAAGTATCACCATCAATGCTGATGGCGTTGAAGGTGCGCGAAGTGACATCGTTCAAAGTTTTTTGCAGCAGGCCCGGAGCGATCGCGGCATCCGTGGCTACGAACGCCAGCATGGTGGCCATGTTGGGATGGATCATGCCCGCGCCTTTCGCGCAGCCCACCAGGTGGACGCGCTTGCCAGCCATTTTGAAGGAGGCGGAAGCGGTTTTCGGACGCGTATCGGTGGTGCAGATGGCCAGCGACAGTTCGGCGAAGGAACGCGCGGAAGGACGCTGATGACGCGCAACGATGGGAAGTCCGCGCAAAACTTTATCAATCGGCAGCGGGACGCCGATTACTCCCGTGGAACAAACAAAAAGCTCCCGCGGTTCGCAGCCAAGGCGTTTGGCGGCGTCGTTGACCGTACGCAGCGCGGCAGCGTGGCCTGGAGCTCCGGTCGCGCAGTTGGCGTTGCCGGCGTTGACGACCACGGCGCGCATGCGTCCTTTGGATTTTTTAAGATGGTCCCGCGAAATTACCACGGGGGCTGCGACTACCAGGTTTTGCGTGAAGACCGCGGCGGCGCTGGCAGGAACTTCGCTGGAAAGAATCGCGAGATCGAGTGCACCGGTTTTTTTCAGGCCGCAAGCCGTAGCAGCAAAACGGAAGCCGCGCGGCAGGGACGATTCTGAGAGGGCATGCTTCAAAGCTTGGGCTCCGGAAGGGCTAGCGTGACGAACCCGGAAGCAACCTCCCGTCCTCCACGCGATTGGCGGAAATGTTCTTGTTCTTCTGGGATAACGACGCGGTCATGTTCGAACTCCTAGTTGAGATAAACGGCTGTCCAAATCGGCGATGGCGGCGCGCACGGAATCTGGCGCGGTGCCTCCGGAAACTTTTTTTGCGGCCAGCGCGGACTCGACGTTCAGGCCGTCGGCAAAATCCGCGCCAAAACTGGGCGAAATCTTTTGCAGCGCTTCGAGTGGCAAGTCCACCCAGGATTTGCCGGACTGCTCGGCCGCGCGCAACACTTTTCCTACGATATCGTGCGCCTGACGAAAAGGCACGCCTTTGTGGACCAAATAATCGGCGGCTTCCGTGGCCAGCAACACTGGGTTAGACGCACCTTGCCGCAAACGGTCGACGTGAAAACTGGTGGTGGAGATGGCGCCCGCGGCGACGGCCAGCATGGCGTTGATTTGATCGTGCGCGGTGAAGAGCGATTCCTTGTCTTCCTGGAGGTCGCGCTGGTAGCTGGTCGGCAAGCCTTTCAACGTGGTGAGCAGGGCGAGTAATGCGGCGGTGATTCGGCCACTTTTTCCGCGGATCAGTTCCCAGGAATCGGGATTTTTCTTTTGCGGCATCAGACTGCTGCCGGTGGAATATTCGTCGGAGAGCTGAGTGTAGGCAAATTCCTGCGACGCGAAGAGTACGTAATCTTCCGCGATGCGCGAAAGATGCGTCGCGATACCGGAGAGCGCGAAGAGATAGTCCAGCGCGAAATCCCGGTCGCTGACGGCGTCGAGACTGTTGGCGGTGACTTTTGAGAAGCCGAGTTCGCTGGCGATCGCCTCGCGATTAATGTTGAAGCTGTTGCCGGCCAGGGCGCCGGAGCCCATGGGGCAGGCGTCCGCGCTGCTGGCAGCACTTTGCAAGCGCGGGATGTCACGCATCAGCGATTCGGCCTGGGCCAAAAGAAAATGCGAAAGCAGGATGGGCTGCGCGTGTTGCATGTGGGTCATGCCGGCCATGGGGACGCCGAGATGTGTTTTGGCCTGCGCGAGCAGCGCCTTGACAACCGAAGACACTGCGCGCTGCGTTTGTTTTGCGGCATCTTTAATAAATAGACGGAAGTCCGTAGCGACCAGTTCGTTTCTGCTGCGACCGGTATGCAGCTTCCAGCCCAGCGGACCTAATTCTTCCACCAATGCTTTTTCCACGAAGTGGTGGACGTCCTCGGCGTCGGCGCCGAAGTGTTCCAGCCAGGTGGCGTCGGTTTCCGCTCTCCGGGCTACACGATCCAATGCCGCAAGGGTCAGCTGCACTTCGTAAGCGGTGAAAATTCCGACCGGTTCCAGCGCTTTGGCCCAGGCGCGATCCACCTGGATTTCATATGGCAACAAACGGCGATCGAACGCGAAGGAGCGCTGGAAGGCGTCGAAGTGCGCGTCTGGCGCGGATTCGAAGCGGCCTCCCCACAGGCGATCGTCTTTGCGTTGGGCGGTGGACATTTTTTGGGTGCCAAGCTGGGGCGCAGCATGCTGCGCCCCTACAAACGCAAATTTCCTACCGAACTATTTCTTGCCTTCCGCTTTGGCTTTTGGACGCACCGTTACTGGCAGCGCGAACAAATTAATGAAGCCTTCGGCGTCTTTGGGATTGTAGCGGCCCATGGTGAAGCTGGCCAAATCGGCGCGATACAGTGAGAACGGAGATTTGCGGCTGGTAACGTTGAGCGTGCCTTTCCACAATTTCAAGCCGACCGAGCCGGTGACGAATTGCTGCGCCACTTTGAAAAAACCGTCGAGTGATTCGCGCAGAGTGGAGAACCAGACGCCATTGTAAACAAGTTCGGCGTAACGATTCGAAAGAGCCTGCTGATAATGCGCGGTTTCGCGGTCCACGGTGAGACGTTCGAGTTCCTGGTGGGCTTTGACGAGTAGCGTGCCGCCAGGGGTTTCGTACGCGCCGCGGGACTTCATGCCGACGAGGCGATTTTCGACCAGATCCGTCCGGCCGACGCCGTGTTTTGCGGCGATATCGTTCAGTTTGTTCAGCAGATCAACGGGGCCAAGCTTTGCGCCATTTACGGACACCGGAATGCCGGATTCGAAACCGATTTCCACTTCTTCCGCTTTATCTGGTGCGTTTTCTGGCGAGGCGATCCATTGCCACATTGCTTCGCTGGGCGAGTTAGCGGGATCTTCCAGTTCGCCGCCTTCATGGCTCAGGTGCCAGATGTTGCGGTCGCGGCTGTAGATATTTTTTTTGCTCTGTTCGACTGGAACATTGTGCGCCTGGGCGTAGGCGATGGCGTCTTCGCGCGAGTCGATGTCCCATTCGCGCCAGGGAGCGATGATTTGCACGTTGGGAGCGATGGCTTTGAAGGCCAACTCGAAGCGAACCTGGTCGTTGCCTTTGCCGGTGCAACCGTGCGAGAGGCCGTCGGCGCCGAGTTGCAACGCGATTTCCGCCTGGCGTTTGGCGATTACCGGGCGCGCCATGGAGGTGCCGAGAAGATAAGTGTGTTCGTAGACCGCGCCAGCGCGCAGGGTGGGCCAGATATAGTCGCGCACGAATTCTTCGCGGAGATCTTCGATCGTGGCGGAAGAGGCGCCGGTGGCCAGCGCTTTCTTTTTTGCGGCTTCCAAATCTTCCTGCTGGCCCACGTCGCCGATCATGGCGATTACTTCGCAGCCGTAGTTTTCTTTCAGCCAGGGGATGATGATGGAAGTGTCCAGCCCTCCGGAATAGGCGAGGACGACTTTCTTGGGTTTGTTTGGTGCAGTCTTGTTCACGAGCATTACCTTTCGTATGGGAATCCGAATTTCTATCTTGCAGAGAAAACCAAAAGTATCACGCCAGTGTGACGGCGTTGCACGATTCGGCGAACCAGCGACGGAATATTTACGAGAACAGCGTGTGCAGAATAGCTTTCTGCACGTACATGCGATTCTCGGATTGATCGAGAACCACGGACTGCGGTCCGTCGAGAACTTCCGAAGTGACTTCGCCTCCGCGATGCGCCGGCAGGCAGTGCATGAAAAACGCGTTCGGCGCGGCCAGAGCCATAAGCGCCGCGTTTACCTGATACGGAGCGAAAACGGAATTACGCACGTTCTGCTCGGCCTCGAAACCCATGCTGGTCCACGAGTCGGTGTAGACGGCGTCGACGCCGGCAACCGCTTCGCGCGGATCGGTGACCAATTCAATTTTCGCGCGGGTCTCTTTGGCGACCCGCTTGGAGTCCTGCAACACGTCGCGGTCCGGCGCGTAATTCAGCGGAGTGGCGATGCGCAGATGCACGCCGAGGCGCGCCGCGAGAAAGATCAGCGAATGGCAGACGTTGTTGCCGTCGCCCACGTAAGCCAGCTTAAAGCCACGCAGGTTACCGATTTTTTCTTCCAAGGTGAAGAAATCGGCTAGCGCCTGGCAGGGATGAAAGCGATCGGACAGCGCGTTGATCACCGGAATGCCCGCGCTGGCGGCCATTTCATCTAGCACCCGTTGTTCGTAAACGCGCGCGACAATTCCTTGTACCCAGCGTTCCAGGTTGCGAGCCACGTCGGCGATGGATTCGCGTTCGCCGAGCCGGGCTTGGGTGTGGTCCAGAAAAACCACCGAGCCACCCATCGATTGAATGCCCACTTCGAACGTGACCCGGGTGCGCAATGAAGGCTTTTCAAAGATCAGCGCGATAAATTTGCCGCGCAGGATTTCTGCGTAGCGCTGAGGATTGGCCTTGATGTCCGCGGTCAGGCGCAGCAGATCGTGCGTGTGCGCCGGACTCCATTCGGCTCCGGTAAGCAGATCGTTGGACAATAAAATGGGTGATGCCAGAGTTGTCGTCGTCATTTTTGTATTTTTACCTTGCGGCCGCGTGGGCGTGTTGTGAATTTGGCGCGGTGCCGGCGACTTTCGCGAGCGAACGTATTTTATCCGCTTCGCTCAGAAGAGTTGCGAAAATAGCCAGAAACTCGCGGACCTGCGCCTTGGTGATTACGAAAGAAGGAAGCAAACGAATCGTGAACTCATGCGTGCAGTTGATGAGCAAACCCTTTTGCAGGGCGGCGGCAACTAGCGGCGCGCCATCAATCGAAAGCTCTACACCGAGGATCAGCCCTTCGCCTCGCACTGCGCGAACAAAATCAAATTTGGCGGCCAGCGCTTCGAGACCGTGGCGCAGTTCGGCGCCGCGCTCACGGATATTCGCGAGTATTCTCGAGTCATCGACAATTTTCAGAAATTCCAGCGCTGTGGCACAGATAAGCGGACCACCGCCAAAAGTTGTGCCGTGAACTCCCGGGGAGACGCGTGCGGCAACCGCCTCGCTTGTGAGGATCGCTCCGAGCGGAAGGCCGGCCGCCAGAGGTTTCGCGACCGCCACTATGTCCGGTTTAGAAGAAAATTTCTGATAAGCAAAATACCGCCCAGTGCGGCCCAACCCGCACTGAATCTCATCGGCAAGGAGCAGGGCGCCGTGCTGCGCGGTTAGCGCCCGAGCGCGATTCCAAAAGGCTTCGCTAGCGGGATAAATGCCGCCTTCGCCCTGAATCGTTTCAAGAATCACCGCGCAAACGGTATCGTCAAATTTGGCTTCAAGGTCGGCGACGTCGTTGAAACGCACAAACTCGACTCCAGGGACTACAGGCGCAAACGGCAGCCGATATTTTTCCGTGGCGGTCACGCTCAGAGCGCCGAAGGTGCGGCCGTGGAAAGAATTCTCCATGGCCAGAATTCTGTGCTTGGGTGACACTGCTGAGGCAGCCAGGCCCTCAGGCCGGCCATAGAGACGCGCCAGTTTCAGAGCGCCGTCGATAGCCTCAGTCCCGCTATTGGAAAAAAACACCCGGTCCATGCCGGACCACTCCGCAAGCTTTCGCGCCAGCGGGCCTTGAAAAGCATTGTGAAAAAGATTGGAAAGATGTATCGCGCGCCCCGCCTCGCGGCGGATCACCTTCACGATGCGCGGATGGGCGTGCCCGAGTCCGTTCACGGCGATGCCGCCGAGAAAATCCAGATACTTCTTGCCGCTCGAATCATAAACACAGGCACCCCGGCCGTGCGTAAACACGATGGGCTGACGTTTGTAGGTAGGCAGCAGGAACTTATCGGCATCCAGCAAGCGTTGATCGATTTTTGTGCGCGCGGGTCCAGCCGAGCTTTTAGGCTCGGACTTTCGGGCGGCAACTCGCGATTTTGTCGTTTTGCGAATCATGCTGCGGAAAGAGCCGCCTGCGCGGCGGAAAGCGGTTCGCGTAATACGCGGGTACCGGGAATCGTCAGGACCAGTTCAATAGGCGTATCGCTGGCATGCGCCGCGAGTAGCAGAGCGTCAGGTGCACTGCCACCGACAATCCGCACTTCGCGGACGTGGCCCTCGATGGCTCGTTTGGCTGCTTCCAGTTTCAAAACCATACCGCCGGAAACCACGTGGCACTGAACCAGGCGTTCGACCTCTTCGCAAGTGATTGTAGAAAGCACTCGCTCGCCATCCAAGACGCCCGGTACGTCGGTCAGATAAATAAGCTGATCGGCTCCGAGATATTCGGCGCAGGCGGCGGCCATGTGGTCCGCGTTGATGTTGTAAAGCTCATTGTCGGAGCCGAGGCCGAGGCAGGGCGCGACGGGAACCAAATTTTCCCGCCATAGCGACTCGATAAATTCGGTGTTCAGCCCGGTGAGGTACCCAACGTAGCCCAAACTACCGGCCACTTCGTCATGAACCATGGGTTCGGCGGTAAAACAGGCGGCGTCTGCGGCAGAAATTCCAACCGCAGGATGGCCTTCGGCGGTAATAGCCGCGGCCAGGCGCTTGTTCAGCAACCCAGCAAATACCATAACGGCCACATCGCGCGTCTCGCGATCCGTGATGCGCAGACCTTTGGTGAATTTGCTTTCGATGCCCATACGCTTCAGCGTGCTGGTGAATAGCCGCCCACCGCCATGCACCACCAGGATTTCGTGGCCTTCGTGCGCGAGCGCCACCACTTGGCGCGCCAAATCGCGGACGACGGATTCATCTTCCAGTAACGCACCGGCGAATTTGATGATCGTTCTCATTGGATGGCAGTTTGCTCCTCTATTCCCAGCATGTGATTCCAGTTCTGAACGGCCTGCCCGGCGGCGCCTTTCCCCAAATTATCGAGGCACGAAACGATAATCAGGCGGCGACCGCCTTTATCCAGAGCGAATCCCAGATCGCAGTAATTTGTGTGCGTCACGTGCTGCAATTCCGGCAGCAAACCGGCGGCGCTGATGCGAACCATCGGCCGGCCGGCATAGCATTTCCGGAAAAGAGCTTCCACTTCTTCGACGCTACGCTTCTCGCTGAGCGTCACATAAACCGTCGATAGGATGCCGCGCGAAATCGGTAAGAGATGCGTGGAGAAAGTCAGTTGCTCTTCGAGCAGCCCGGTGTGCTCCAGAATTTCCGGCGTGTGCCGGTGCGAAAAAAGATTGTAGGCCTTGAAATTCTCGTCGACTTCCACGAAATGTAAATCTTTGCGTGGCTCTTTGCCGGCGCCGCTGGCGCCAGACTTGCAATCGGCAATCACGGAACTTCCGCCGGAAATCCACCCCGCTTGCGACAACGGGTGCAGCGCCAGGATTACGCTGGTGGCATAGCAACCCGGATTGGCGACAAACTGCGCCTGTGATAACGGATTCTGGGATTTGTCGCTGGAGTACAGCTCCGGCAAGCCGTAAACCGCCAGATCCAAAGCTTGCTGGGGGGGCTGAGGCAGTTTGTACCAGGAGCTGAAGGTATCGGCGTCCTTGAAGCGAAATGCTCCGCTTAAATCGATTACGCCCAACCCGGCGCTCAGTAAAGCCGGGGCATAGGTCGCAGACGCCTCATGCGGGGTCGCCAGGAACGCCGTGGCCGCGGAGCTGGCTGCAATCTCCTGGATCGATAGATCCCGCACGGGCGCATGTCCCCATCCACGAAACTTTGGAAAAAGTTCGGACAAACACTTCGCGCCCTGGGTGTCCCGAACGTAGAACGTAACCGACTCGGCGGACGGATGGTGCAATAGCAGTTGCGCCAGCTCCAGGCCGCTGTAGCCGGTGACACCAAGAACGGCGATTTGGCCGGAATCTCTCATTTCACCAGAGCTTCGATCTTTTTCTGCAGAGACTCGCGGGATTTTTTGCTAGGGGTGATGATCAGCACCGTATCGTCGCCCGCGATCGTGCCGGCAACTTCCGGAAACTTGGCGGCGTCCACCGCCGCCGCCAGCGGTTGCGCACCACTCGGTGGAGTTTTTAGCACCAACATGTTCACGGCTGGACGAATGTCCCGTAAAAATTCGGTAAGGGCGCGGGTAAGCTGCGCTTCCGGGGCAACATCTTGGGGCATCGCCGCCGTGGAGCGATATCCGCCCTGTGTTTTCACCAGGCGCAGCTCTTGAATGTCTCGCGAGAGCGTCGCTTGCGTAACGCGCAACTTTTCTGACGCCAGTTTGCGGCGCAGTTCTTCCTGGCTGGCGATGGCTGCGCCGCTCACCAGGCGAAGAATCTGGCCGTGCCGGAATGTCTTGGTCGCGCCCATTAAAAGATTATACACACTCCTGTATTTTTATACATTTTTATAAACGGCGCTGTCAATAAAATTCTCTCGCCGGTTGATGTTAACGCGGCGTACTGATCGCCGGGCAGCCCGACAGCTGTCTGGGGACACCTGCAGGGCCAGCCCTGATGCGGTTTTCGCAGCACTTCGCGGAAGGTTGCTGGATTTTATCGCACAGGAATGTTAACTATCACAGACAGGCCAAATGCCCACATCTTGCCAAATATCGGGTTGTAAGAATGAAGCTCCAGCGGTGATCTCCGAACACCGCCTGTGCCTGCTGCATTTCACGCTGTCTTTGGAAGCCAGTTGCGCGGAAATGCGCCGGGAAACCGCGCTGGGTAACGCCCCGCATGAGCGGCAGCGCGAAATTATGGCGTTTATTACTGCAAATGGCGAGTCGCTGGCGCGGGTAGCCACCTGTGGACTGCTTCTTACCGACGATTTGAAAGCCCGCATTCTCAGCACGTTCCTCACGTTGATGAATCTGCGCGAAAATCTCGACCGTGCCAACATGCGCAGCTCTTTCGGGCGCATTTCCCACCCGCGGTAATTCTTCTCGTAGAAAATCGTTGTATTGGGAACGCAGCCGTTGGTTCCCAGCGTGGCGATGGAAATGGCTCACGAGCCTATATAGCGGGCATACAGCGACCGCGCCAGCGCGGGATCTTGTGAACCCTTTAAAATCGCTCGGCCATCGGCAAACACCGTCATTTCATGCGGTGGTATTACGAAACGCAACAGAAAATCATTCTGCCGGATTCCGCTAACCACCGGTTCGAGTTTGGTGCGCAGCGCCGCCAAATCCAGCAAGCGCCCACGCTCGTGAATTTGCACCGAGTCCCGCCCGCACATGGTGATATGCGGCTGGGCCTCGCCATCCAGATAAGTAAACTCCCGCCGCCCGCAGGCCCGGCAATCCGGATTTCGTTCCACGCTCAGAGATTGCATGTGCCCGGACCACACATCGCAAGAAAACAGCCGATTCGTCAGAGCCGCTTCGCGCCCCGCAAGAACTTTTAAAGCCTCCGCTACTTCGATCGAAGCAATTAAATTGACGATCGGCCCGAGGACGCCCACCGTGTCGCACGTTTCCTCTTGCCCCGTGTCGCGTCGATCTTCCAGCAAACATGCCAAACACGCTGTAGTTCCAGGACGAATCGCCATGGTCACTCCGTAACTCGCGACCGCCGCGGCGTACATCCACGGACGCGAGTACTTGACGGCATAATCGTTTACAAGCAGCCGAGTCTCAAAATTATCGGTTCCGTCGAGAATCAGGTCGCAAGAATCCAACAACTCGCCAGCATTATCAGGAACCAAATCGGCGACCACGCCGGAAACGTGGACGCCGGAATTTATAGCGCGAAGCTTTCGTTCGGCGGCGACTGCCTTCGGAAGCGCATCCACCGCATCTTGTTCATCAAAAAGAATCTGCCGCTGCAGATTGGACGCCTCCACAAAATCGCGATCAATGATGCGCACTCTTCCAATGCCCGCGCGCACCAGCAGGTTAGCGGCCGCTGCGCCAATCGCCCCGCAACCCACAATCACCGCGCTGGAAGCCAAAAGGCGTTCCTGTCCCCCGGCCCCAATGGGCGCAAATAACACCTGTCGCGAGTATTTTTCGTGAAGAGTTTCGCTCACTGTTGGGGTTAGACCCGTCTGTGCCGTTGCGCCGGCCGCCTACGCAACCACTAGACAACATGATAGCTCCAATGTGCGGGAGAGAGGCAACGCCCCTGTGCTACGCTTCGTCTGAGTATAAAGTCGCATGAAATGGTGCAGGGCCAATGGGTTACGGGCGTTTGTCGCTCTGGCGCTCCTGAGCGGGGCTGCGCACGCGCATGCGCAGGAAAGCCCGCCTGCTTCCCCGGCAGATCCGGCTCCCGCAAAAGCCTCGCCGAGCACCGATACCGTAGTTGCGGTACGCGTCGTCACCGAGGATGGTCGCGTCCTGGCAGACTGTCCACGCGGCGTCCCGGTCGAGGTAGGCAAACCGCTAAGCCCTTCCGATGTAGCTGCCGGTTTGCGGGCACTGTATCGGCTAGGCGACTATTCAGACCTTCGCGCGGTCATCACGCCGGTGACCGGCGGCATTCGCCTGGATTTTATCGCTATAGAAAATCTGTTTTTCAACCAAGTGCTCATCGAAGGCCTGCAAGCCCCGCCCAGCGATGCCTCCGCCGCGGCAGCCATGCAGATCAATCTCGGCGACATCTATCGCCGCAGCACCGTGGATGAAGGCCTCGAGCGTCTTCGCGAAGCGCTCCGCGTCGACGGTTTGTACACCGCGGCATTGTCCGCCGAGACCATTCCTCATACAGACACCCATCAGATGGACGTGGTCGTGCACATCACCCCAGGCCCCCGCGCCCGCGTCAGCACCATTCAACTAACCAATGGCACCGAGTTCCCCGACATAGAAATCCTGGGCCGCACCAAAATAAAAGCTGGAAATTTTGTCACCTCCGCCCGCCTGCAACGCGGCACGGACCGCGTTCGCAAATTTCTCACTAAGAAGGGCCTTCTGAGCGCGCGCGCGGTGATCCGTCGTGGCGAATATGACGCCGCGACCAACGCGCTGCCTTTGACTCTGGACGTAACCGAAGGGCCACGAATAAAAATGTTGGTCACCGGTGCTAAGGTTTCCAAAGGTGACCTGAAAAAGTTGGTGCCGATCTACCAGGAAGGCGCAGTCGATACGGACCTGCTGGAAGAAGGCAAGCGTAACTTGCGCGAACGCCAGGAGCGCGAGGGCTACTTCGACGCCACTGTCGATTACAAGACCGAGACCCACGACACCGGGCTGCGCGTAAACGGCTCGCCAGCCACGGAAGAGACCATCACCTATCACATCAATCGCGGCGATCGCCATAAATTTGTGGGCGTCGCAATTGTCGGCAACAAATATTTCCCAACCGGTTTGCTGAAGAGCCGCCTGCAGATTATCCCCGCCAGTTTTGGCGTTCGTTCTCGCTTCAGTCAGCGGCTGGTGGAGTCCGATGTGCAATCCATGCGCTATGTGTACAACTCCAACGGTTTTTTGGAGGCCACGGTAAAAGCAGATATTGAGGACAACTACAAAGGTAAGACCGGCGATCGCTTCGTGCGCTTTATCGTGACCGAAGGTCCGCAAACCAGCGTAGCTTCGCTGGCCATCGACGGAGTCCATGCGTTTAAAGAGGACGAACTGCTGGCGGTCATCGGCTCGGTTCCCGGCCAGCCGTATTCCGAGGCCAATGTCGCCAGCGATCGCGATAACATCCTGGCGAAATATTTCAACGAGGGATATCCCGAAGCCACGTTCACCTCTACCGCGGAGCGCGTAAAAGCACCGGGCGGAAATGCGGGCGCGGAAAGCAAACGTGGAGCAAACGACGCTCAGGAACAAACAAATACCAATAAATCTCCCGTGGCCCAGGCCGAACCGGTCCGCTTGGTTTACCACATCCAGGAAGGGCCGCAAACGCGCGTCCGCCAGGTGCTTCTCAGCGGCTACGTACACACCCGCGAAAATGTCATCCGCCGTGAGGTGCGTGTCCAATCCAACGCTCCTTTGCGCCAGGGAGACGTGGTCGAGTCCCAACGCCGTTTGTACAATTTGGGGATTTTCAATCGCGTTACTATCGGTCCGCAGAATCCCAATGGCACCGATCCAGACAAAGACGTGGTGGTGCTGGTCGAAGAAGCCAAGCGCTATACTATCGCCTACGGCGGCGGATTCGAAGTCCAGCGCCTGGCCAGCACCACCGATCCCACCGCCGGCGAAGTGCAGGCCGCGCCGCGAGGTATTTTCGAAATCACCCGCAACAATCTAACGGGCCGCGCTGACTCGCTCTCCTTAAAAATTCGTGGCAGCACCATCGAAGATCGTGTGCTACTCGGATATTTTCATCCGAATCTCTTCAGCCATCCCGATTTGAATCTCCAGGTAACGGCGTACACCGAACGATCGCAAGATATAAACACTTTTACCCAGACCCGCTATGAGGCATCCATACAAATTAATGACGTGCTCACTTCCAAAACCACGCTGGTCTATAAGTACGCTTTTCGTAAAGTGCTGATTTCCAATCTGAACAACACCATTCCTCCCGAAGAGATTCCCCTGTTCGAACAGCCCACGCTGGTCTCCGAATTTGGCATGACTTGGTTGCGCGATTCTCGCGATAACCCCGCGGAAGCCACCAAAGGCACATTCAATAGCGCGGATTTCGCGGTCTCTTCCACAACCATCGGATCCAGTGCCAGTTTTATAAGAACGTTTTTTCAGAATTCCACATACTATCCAATCAAAGGGAAATTTAGTTTCGCCCGATCCATTCGCATCGGAATTCTGGTTCCGTTCAGTAATACGCAATCACTCCAATTTCCGCCGCAGGACAGCACTCCATTGCCCGAATTGATTCCCCTGCCAGAGCGCTTCTTCGCCGGTGGTGGCACATCGCTGCGCGGTTTTGGTCTTAACCAGGCCGGTCCCCGAGACACGGTCACAGGCTTCCCGGTTGGTGGCCAGGCCTTGCTGGTGACCAACCAGGAATTTCGCTTCCCGATGCACCTGCCGTTTATCGGTTCGAAGCTGGGTGGCGCGATTTTCTACGATGGTGGCAACGTTTACAGCCAGTTGTCGCACATAACCTTGCGTTACAAACCACCCACCCCGATCTTCGACACGCCGAACCACTGCGAATACAATTGCACTAACGAGTTGAATTATTTTTCGCACACCGTTGGCTTTGGTGTCCGCTACGGGACGCCCGTCGGACCAATTCGCGTGGACCTCGGGTATCAGGTCAACCGTCCGCTCTTCGTGGTCCCGGTGCCCACCCCCGGCAATACCAACCAGTGCCCCGGGGTGTGCGAAGGCACGCGCCTACCCAAGTTTCAAATTTTCTTCAATCTGGGGCCGTCCTTCTAATGCGCCGCGCCCTCACGCCGACCGCTCTGCTCGCGCTTCTGTCGCTTTGTGCCAGCGCCACCATGCTCGCCCAACAAGTAATCGATCGCATCGTGGCGCGCATTGAGGATGACGTTATCTTGCTAAGCGAAGTGCAGGAGCTCAGCCGCTACCAGAAATTTGTGGATGGCAAATCCGAAAGCGACCAGCAAATCCTGGATCGCCTCATCGATCAGTGGATCGTTCGCACCGAGGCCCAAACCTCTCGCTTCCCGCAGCCCTCTCCTGCGGACGTTCAGCGCAATGTAGAGCAAATTAAGAAATCCTTCGCATCTCCCGAAGAATTTGAAACGCGAAAAAAAGAAAGCGGCCTGACGGACAATGAGCTGAGGGCTACGGCTGCCGCGCAACTCTATCTGACCAACTATCTCGATTCCCGTTTTCGACCTTCGATTCAGGTAGATCCCAAAGCCATCGAGGACTATTACCAGATCGGCGTATTGGCCCGAGCCAAAGCTGGCGGTCAGCAGCCGCCCACTTTGGAAGCCTCTCGCGATTACATCCAGGAATTTCTTGTGCTGCAAGGCATCAATGAAGAGGCGGACCGCTGGCTGAAAGAAAGCCGCAGCCATCTGCATGTGGACAATCTGCTGAATGCGAGTCCCAAATGACCGAAGCTACGCCGCTCAAGAGAAAACGGCGCTGGTTGCGGACCACAGCCTGGGTGCTGACCGCCAAAATTTCTTTGATTATTTTGCTGGTGGTTCTGTTTTTCGGCTCCGGAGCCGCCAATCCACTTCTCCGCAGACTGATCATCTCGCGCATCAATCTGCTGACCGGTGGTCGCACCGAACTGCGCACCGTTTCCATCGGCTGGTTCTCCCTCCACGCCACTTTGCGCGGCTTGGTCATCCACGGGCATGAGCCGGAAGGCACCGAGCCTTTATTCGCGGCGGAAGAAGTGCGCGCGGGATTGCGCGTGGACTCTTTTTGGGGCCGCAAAGTTTCGCTGGACGAGCTATTCGTCCGCCATCCGATTGTCCACGTTCGTGTCGCACAAGACGGCCACACAAACGTGCCCCAACCGGAGCGCCCGCTGAACGGCAATCAACCTCTCCGGCAGACTCTCTTTGCTCTCCACGTTCGTCGCATGGAAATCACCGATGGTTGGGTGCTCTATAACGATGTGCGAACGCCGCTGGCTGTAGAAGGCGGCGACCTGCAGTTGGCGCTCGACGGCAGCGGCACTCCGGATCACCCTTTGTATCTCGGAAAATTAGACTGGCAATCCGTTCATTTCACGTCGCTCCGTTTCATGCCCCTGCCCGTCGACCTCGAAGCAAAATTCACGCTGTGGCGCGACGGAATTACTCTGGAACAAGGCATCGTCAGCGCCGGCCGCTCCCACGTGGACGCGCAAGGCGACATGCAAAATTTTACCGAGCCCAAATGGACGTTCCGCTATCGCGGGTGGATCGATCTCCTCGACGTGCGGGAAATGACCCGCGAGCCGCTGGTTCCCACCGGAGTTGTAGACGTTCGCGGCGAAGGCGCGCTCGAAAAGGGCATTTATAAAGGAAGCGGCGACTACTTTGCAGAAAGCATCATTCTCCCCTACGCTCAGTTCCACACCCCAGGGCTAACCAGCCGAGGAAATTATCTCATCGACAATCAAGGCTTGGTGGTGCCGGATTTTTACGCCGGAGCTTTCGGCGGTAGCGTCACCGGCAAAGTCACCATGCGCTTCAGTGATTCGCGGTTTCGCGCGGAAACGCATGCCGAGAATATCCGCCTGGGCAGAGTGCTTCCCGCTGCGGAAGAAACCGCTTTCCCTGTCGACGAATTGCATTGGGATGCGATCCTGACCGCCGACACGATCGAAAACTGGACCGGACCCTTCTCGCATTTCGACATCAAAGGCACCACTCACTGGGAGCCTCCCGCCGAAGTGGCTCCAGGTCATGTGCCGATCACCGCCGATTGGCAATTCGGCTGGATTGCCGATCCCAACATTCTCACCATCGAACAGGGCACCTTCGCCACGCCTCAGCTCAGCGCCACCATTTCCGGCACGCTGGAGCCGCGGCATTCCAATCTAAATCTCAAACTGGATACCGACGAGATCGCCGCCAATCGCGATTTCATCAATATAATTCAAGGTGCCGATCCTGGTTCGCCAGACGCGACAAGACCATTGGCCGGCTCTCTGCAATGGGATGGCAAGATCACCGGACCACTAGGCGGCCCCACATTTCAAGGACACTTCCGCACTGAACACCTGGTATACGACACCATCGCGTTGGACAGCCTCGAAGGCGATATTACCTACTCGCCGGAAGGCCTCACTCTGGAAAACGGCCGCGCTCATCGCGGCGCGATGGACGCAATGCTCACCGCCACGCTCGAGCTCACCGATTGGAGCTTCCGCCCCGAAAATACCTGGAGCGTGGATGCCAACATCGAGAAAACACCCGTCGACGCTGTTCAGCAACTGCTGCAGGTTAGCTATCCAATCTCCGGCCTGCTGAGCGGGCAATTCCACGCCCGCGGCACGCGCGCGCGACCCGCCGTAACCGGATTGTTTGACTTGGCTAATGCCACCGCGTACGGCTTAACTTTCAACAGTCTGCGCGGACAATTAAATCTGCAGCCCGACTCTGTTCGCATCTCCGATGCCGAGCTGCGCTTTTTCACCCCCGGTACGGAAGCGAATCGTGGCGCCGGCATTGTCACCGGCTCCGCCGCTTACACCTTCGCGGATAAATCGCTTTCCGCCGATCTGGTTGGAGCATCTCTGCCGATCGAAAATTTTAAGCAGTTGCAATCGTCACGATTTCCGATCGGCGGCCAGGTCAGTTTCCGTCTGAAGGCTAGCGGCCCCGCCAAAGCGCCGCTGGGCGACGGAACGATTCGCATTGTCGATCTTCGCGTCGGATCCGATGTGATCGGCAGCTTCGATGCCGAATTGCACTCCGATGGCCGCGCTGCGCAGCTGAAACTGAATTCGGCGATGACCAACGGAAATCTTTCCGGAACTGTTTCGCTCGGACTTTCCGATCCTTATCTCTTGAGCGGCAAAGCCTCCATCACCAATATCGACCTCGACCCCTTTCTGCTTACCGCTTTGCACGTGAAGGAGTTCAGCGGTCACGGCGAAGCTGCCGGCGACATTTCCATAAATGGCTCGTTGAAAGATACACACAGCTTCGTGGTCGACGCTCAGTTGTCCCATCTGGTGCTCAACTACGAAAACGTCCGCCTCGAAAACGTTGGACCCATACACTTCCGATCCTCTAAAGACACCTTCCAAATCGATCCCGCCACGCTGCAGGGCACCGACACCAACCTGCAAATTGCCGGCTCGGTCGGTTTCGCCGGCCAGCGTAACGTAGATCTCAAATTGAATGGCGCGCTGGATCTGCGCCTACTGACCGGGTTCATTCCTGACCTGGACGCCCGCGGCACCGCCCAGATCAACGCCAGCTTCGAGGGCACGATGGATCGTCCGCGCATCACCGGAAAGGTTCACGTCGAGAATTCCTCGGCTCGCGCCGCCGATTTTCCCACTGGTTTGAGCAACGTAAAAGGCGATCTCATCTTCGATGCTACCCGTGCTTATTTTCAGGGCGTTACCGCGGAAGTGGGCGGCGGCATCCTGAATATCACCGGCAGCATAAGTTACGCGGATAAGCCGCTGCGCTATGACGTTACCGTGCGTACCGACCGCGTGCGCATTCGCTACCCCGAAGGCATGAGCTGGCTGGTTGCCGGAACATTGCGTCTTACCGGCACGCCTGACGCCGGGCTTCTCGCCGGGCGCGTGGTTGTCGAGCGGGTGAACTTGAACGCCGGAGTGGAAACTGCCGCCAACCTTTTTTCCGGCACCAGCGGCATCTCCGGTCCCACCGGCGGCTCGGCATTCTTGCGGAATTTACAGTTGGATATTTCCGGCGTTTCTGGCCCGGACGCCCGTATGGAATGGCCGGGGGCTGAACTGGAAGCCGATGCCGATGTCCGCATCCGCGGCACTTCGGAACATCCTATCTTGCTCGGCCACATTCACATTCTTTCCGGCGATTTGTTCTTCGGAGGAAATCGTTATCGCGTTTCGCGCGGAGACATCAACTTCGCGGATCCTTTTCGACTCGATCCCGTGCTGAACGTCGAAGCTACCACCACCATTCAACAATACGAAGTGACGCTCAACTTCAACGGCCCTTCCAGTAAGCTGGCCCTCTCGTACCGTTCCGATCCGCCCTTGCCATCGAACGACATCATCACTCTGCTGGCCCTGGGGCAAACCTCTTCGGAGGCTACCGCCCGCTCCGCGGGCGGCAACCAGGGCAACGGTGCGGGCGCCACCGCCCTGCTCTCCGAAGCTATCTCCAGTCAGCTCGGTGGCCGCCTCGAAAGATTGTTCGGTATCACCCGCTTCCGCGTCGATCCCGGATTGACCACCATCGGCCCCACAGCCACCGACCAAAATCCCGCCGCCCGCGTAACCGTCGAGCAGCAAATCTCCCGCAACCTAACCATTACCTACGTTTCGAACGTGGGCTCAACGCAACAGCAGGTCATCCAGGTGGAGTACAACGTGAACCGCAACGTCTCAATCGTGGCCCTGCGCGACTACAACGGCACCTTCGGGATCGACGTAGTCATCAAAAAGCGTTTCAACTAAGAGTTGTTATTGCGTCGACTAGCCTTCTCTGCGACAAACTAAAACAATGTCATTCCGAGCGAAGGGAGGAATCTGCTTTCTGCCGCGTTATCCACATCGCAAATTCCGGCGCCAACTCTAGCGGTCCATTACTGTTGCGGCGCATCCGCCGGCGTAACCTGCGAACTCTCCGTACCCGTCTTCTGCTGCCACCGTCTTTGCCCCAGACCAAGCCGCGGCGTTACATTCCCATCCGGATTCTGATCTTTCACCGCCAGCAGCGATTCCGTAGCCGCTTTCTTACCCGCCGCGCGTGCCGCAGTCTGAATCTCGTGGCTGATCTTCGGTGTCTCCGCCGCTACTTTCTGCCCCAGCGGCGAGCCATAAAATTGCAACAATCCTTTTATTTCATCTTCCGAGAAGTGTTTGTCATAAATCCTCACCAGTTGCTCGGTAACTTGCTCCGTATCGAATTTCTTTTCGTAGCTCGTAACAAACGCATTCACGAACGCCTGCCCCTTCTCATTATTCGGCACGGTAGCCATTAATTTTTCCCGATACTGTTCCGATGATGAGGTCACGCCTTCCTGCACCATGTCCCGCGCCCCCACCAATTCGAGTAGCGCGCGAATATCCGCTTCTTTTACCGGGTCGATAGCCTTCGCGGACACTACGTTCTGCGCTCCACCCTGCGGCGCAGCTTGCACCGCGTTCGGTGCAGCTCCCTGAATCGCCACCAGAAAGGTTCCTATGTAAATGACCACCAGTGCTAAGACGGCCTTCATCGCTTCCTCCGTGGCCGCTTGCGAAGTTTCCAGCCACGAGTAGCATTTTAGAAAACGCGCGCGTCTAGGTGATGCCGCGCAAAGTACAGTCGTGTTCAGTGCCGCACCGGTCCTGCGGACAGGTCCATTGCCGCGCGCCCCCGGCGACGAATCGCCACGTCCTCTGCTACCATGCCGCCCGATGAATGAACCCGCGTCAGTTCCCGGCTCCCCAACCGAAGTCGCAAACACCAATCTCGCCGACCAAGAAAAAGGCCTGCACAGCAGCCTGTCGCCCCGCCAGGTGGCCATGATCGCTCTCGGCTCCACGATCGGCACCGGCTTGTTCCTCGGCAGCGCCGTCTCCGTAAAACTCGCCGGCCCCGCGGTCATCATCAGTTTCGCTATCGGCGCGTTGATCGCTCTCACCGTAATGTGGGCTCTCGCGGAAATGTCCGTAGCCCACCCTGCCCCGGGTTCCTTCGGCCTCTACGCCGAAATGTACCTCCATGCCTGGGCCGGCTTCGCCGTTCGCTACACCTACTGGTTCACGCTGATGATCATCATCGGCAGCGAAGTAGTCGCCGCCGCCATCTATTGCCAGCTGTGGTTTCCCGCCATTCCGCAACGGGCTCTGGATTGCCGCATTTTCCGCCGCGATTCTTTACGCCAACACCATCAACGTCCAAAATTTTGGCATCTTCGAATACTGGTTCGCCTTGATCAAAGTCGTCACCATCGTAATTTTTCTAATCTTGGGCGCCGCCCTGATTTTCGGCATCGGTTTCCCGCGCATTGGTTTTGCGAACTACACCGCCCACGGTGGCTTTTTTCCCAACGGCTGGACTGGCGTAGGCCTCGGCGTGGTGATGGCCATCTTCAGTTACTTGGGACTGGAAATCGTCGGCGCCACTGCCGGCGAAGCTGCCAACCCCAAAATCGCTGTCCCGCGCGCTCTCCGCAGTACCCTTCTAACTCTTGCGATTTTTTATCTGGGCAGCCTGGCAATCGTGGTCGGCCTGGTTCCCTGGACCGCCATCGGCATGGCCGAAAGTCCCTTCGTCCGTGTTTTCCAGACCGTCCACATCCCCGCCGCCGGCCACATAATGAACTTTGTAGTTCTCTCCGCCGCCCTCTCCAGCGCCATGTGCAATTTATATTTCACCGCTCGCCTCCTTTTCTCCCTGGCTCGCGGCGGTTACGCGCCGACCTTTCTCGGGAATCTGAGCAAACGCGGCATGCCGGTAGCGTCAGTCTTGACCTCCGGCGCCGGACTCTTCGCCGCTCTCCTCCTCTCGCATTTCTTCCAGCAATCCGCCTTCGTCTACATGATCGGCGTCGCCTTCTTCGGCGGACCATTCGCCTGGATCATCACCCTCGCCACCCACCTCGTCTTTCGCCGCTCCGCAGAACGAACGGGTACTCCCTACACGCGGTTCGCCCCGCCCGGTCCGTGGAGCTCTCTGGCCGGACTGCTCGCCCTGATAGCCGTCCTGATTTCAACCTGGTGGATTCCCGGCTTCCGCATAACTCTCGGCGCCGGTCCCGTGTGGCTCGCCTTCATCACGCTATGCTATTTTGTTTGGACACGTTTTAATCCGCCCGTGGCCAGCCGCGAGCGAACAAGCCCCCATGGATAACCTTCTAAAATGGCGCAGCGAATTTCCGATTCTGGATCGCTCCACCTATCTGATCAGCAACTCTCTCGGTGCTATGCCTAGAGCCGTCTACGACGGTCTCCGCGACTACGCCGACTCCTGGGCCACTCGCGGCGTCCGTGCCTGGGAAGAAGGTTGGTGGGAAATGGCCGTCGGCGTCGGCGACCAGATCGCCCCGCTGATCGGGGCGCATTCCGGCGAAATTTCTCTCCACCAGAACGTCACCATCACCCAGGCCGTTATCACTTCCTGCTTCGATCTCCGCGGCCCACGCAACAAAATCGTGATGGTCGATCTCGAATTTCCCTCGGTCCAATATTTCTATCACGAGCAATCCCGCAAAGGCGCCCGCATCGAAGTAGTTCCCTCCGAAAACAGCATCCGCCTCAATCTCGAAAAACTTCTCGCCGCCATCGACGAAACCACCCTCCTGGTCCCGATCTCGCTAGTCCTTTTCCGCAGCTCCTATATCGTCAATGCCAAGGCCATCATCGACCGCGCTCACCAGGTCGGCGCCCACGTAGTCCTCGACGTCTTTCAGGGCACCGGCACAATCCCCATCGATGTCCGCGCGCTGAACGTGGATTTTGCGGTGGGCGGAGTTTTGAAGTGGCTCTGCGGCGGCCCGGGTGTTGCCTACCTCTACGTCCGCGAAGACCTGCGCAAAAAATTGCGTCCCGCTCTCACCGGCTGGATCGCCCACAGCCGGCCTTTCTCCTTCGAAATCGGCCCGGTCGATCGCCGCGAGGATTCCTTCGGCTTTCTCAACGGCACGCCGCACATTCCCGCGCTGTACGCCTGCCAGCCCGGCCTGAAAATTCTGAACGAAGTAGGCATCGCCGCCATCCGCGAGAAATCCATGCGCATGACCAAGCGCCTTCTGGAGCGCGCGAAGTCTCACGGCTGGCGCGTCAATACTCCCGACAATCCCCAGGAACGCGCCGGCACCGTTTCCATCGATTGTCCGAATGCTCAGGCCGTCAGCAGAGAATTGCTGGCCCGCGAAGTCCTGATCGACTACCGCCCCAAAGCTGGCATCCGCCTCTCCCCGCACTTTTACAACAGTGAAGCTGAGTGCGATTTTGCCATCGCTCAAATCGCGGATATTCTAGAATCCGGCGCTTGGAAAAAACGCACGACCGAACCCGTTGCGGCACTGCCCTGATTAATTTCGCAAAACTTATTTTCTTGCGTAACCACCAGCCATACGGTAAGACCACACTCAGAAAGTAGTTCGCACTCGCAGGGAGAAAACGTAGGAATGACTGCCGCCGCCCCGGACCTGTCGATCATCATCCCTGCCTACAATGAGGAATCCCGCCTCCCGGACACTCTCGCAAAAATCGCCGCCTACACCGCCTCCTCCCCCCGCACGGTGGAAATTCTCGTCGTCGACGACGGCTCCACCGATGGCACCGCCGCTGCCGTAAAAAAAATGAGTGAACACCTCGCCATCCGCGTGGTCTCTAACGGCACCAATCGCGGCAAAGGCTTCAGTGTCCGCCACGGTATGCTCGAGGCTCGCGGCCGCATCGCTCTGTTTACCGACGCCGATCTCTCCGCACCCATCGATGAAGCCGACAAATTACTAGCCGCCGTCGAAGGGTCCTACGACGTAGCCATCGGTTCCCGCGCCATGAATCGCAGCCTGATCAGCGCCCGCCAGTCCCGCTTCCGCGAATTCGCGGGCATCGTTTTCAACACGGTCGTCCGCCTTTGCCTCCGCCTCCCTTTCGTCGACACTCAATGCGGTTTCAAAGCCTTCAAACGCGAACCGTGCAAAATTATCTTCGAGCAACAACGCATCGAACGCTTCGGCTTCGATCCCGAACTCCTCTATCTCGCCCGCCACCACGGTCTGCGCTCCACGGAAATCCCCGTCCGCTGGGCCCACTCTCCCGGCACCAAAGTCAGCATGTTTCGCGACAGCTTTCAGATGTTCGCCGACGTTTTCATAATCCGTTGGAACGCCCTAGCCGGCCGCTACCCCCGCCAACGCCAATAGAAATCTTTCATCCAAAACGCAGCGCGCGTCCTTCGCATTGGCAACCACCTGTAGCGCAGGGCGCTTGCCCCTGAGCCCTGCTTGCCCCGGTCAGGGGGCGGCTTTTTCCGCTCCACGAGTCGAACCTAGGTTCACCTACTTTATCCTACAAAGTACTTGACAGCCCCCAACCACTCCTCTACCATTCCTGACCATGGCCGCCACCGGTCCACTGCGCTCCCCCAAATCCGAGCCCATCCCCATCGACGCTCGCGTAGCCGACCACCTCCGCTACATCCGCGAAACCATGGAGCAAGCCGGCGAATTCACCGGCGTCCCCGGTTGGGGAGGTGTCGCCATCGGCGTCACCGCGCTGGCCGCCGCCGTAATCGCCGCCCGCCAGCACACGCCCCACGCTTGGCTGGTCGTTTGGCTATTCGAGGCTTTCATTGCCGTCGCCATCGCCGCTCCCGCGGTGGCCACCAAAGCGATCCGCGCCAACACCAAACTTTTCTCCGGCCCCGGCCGCAGGTTTCTTCTGAGTTTCGCTCCCCCGCTTTTCGTAGGAGCGCTGCTGACCTACGTCTTGGCCAGCGTCGGCCTTTTCTGGGCTCTTCCGGGGTTCTGGCTGATGCTCTACGGCACCGCCATTGTCACCGGCGGCGCTTTTTCCGTCCGCGCCGTTCCGCTGATGGGTCTCTGCCTTATCGCTCTTGGCGTTGCCGCGCTTTTCGCGCCCATCGAATGGGGCAATATTTTGATGGCCGCCGGTTTCGGCGTAGTCCACATCGCTTTTGGTTTCTGGATCGCCAGGCACTACGGAGGCTGAGCAGAGTTTCATGGCCAAATCATCGGCAATTCGTCAGGACCGCGGCTCCCGCTCGCGAGACGTCAAGGATTCCGACGCTCTCGCCTCAGCGCAGAGCTCCGTCCGCCCCGGCGCACGCGAAGCCGTAGCCACCGATCTCGACCGCCTCATCCACGAACGCATCCGCCTCGGAATCGTCAGCGCCCTGGCCGTAAATCGCTCTCTCACGTTCAACGAACTGAAAGCCCTCCTGAAGACTACCGACGGCAACCTGAGCGTCCACGCCCGTAAACTTGAGGAAGCCGACTACATCACCTGCACAAAATCTTTCGATGGCCGCCTGCCAAAAACCGAATACCGCCTGGCCTCCGCCGGTCGCCGCGCCCTCGAACGCTATCTCAACCACATGGAGGCTCTAATCCGCGCCACCCGCGAACGCTAACCGCAAATTTTTTTGCCATTGTGCTTTGTATTGTAAAGTACTCTGCACCTTTGAAAAAGAGAACAGAAAATTGTCATCCCGAGCACAGCGAGGGATCTGCTTTTTTCAAGCGTCAATTACCCTCGTCCGTCGAGCTAAAAACACGACTTCTAAACGCAGTTAGACAAGGAGCAATCACCATGGGTCATCTAATTACCGCCACCGACGTAGCCGCACTGCTGCCGCCCATCCCCGCGCCCGCCCCGCTGCACGTAGCCATCATCTCCGACGGCAACGGCCGCTGGGGCACCGAGCGCGGACTTACCCGCACCGCCGGCCACCGCGCCGGAGCCCAAGCCGCCGAAAAAATAATCGCCGCCGCCCCGCGCCTCGGCGTCAAAACGCTGACTCTCTTCGCGCTTTCTTCCGCAAACTGGGCCAGGCCCGCTGGCGAGATCCGCGGCATCCTGAATCTTCTGCACGAGTATCTCTTGATTGAAACTTCCCGCTGCATTGCCGATCGCGTCCGCCTCAGCATCATCGGCCGCCGCGATCGTCTCCCCGCCACTCTAAAAGAAGTTATCGCCGACGCCGAAGCCGCCACCCTTCACGGCGCAAGAATGCATCTCCGCTTAGCCGTTGATTACTCCTCCCGCGAATCCATCTATATGGCCGCCTGCCGCTTCTACAAAGCCACCCAACTCTCCCCGGAATCTTTCAGCAACGTTCTAGCCGAAATTCACCACGGCCCGCCAATCGAAGTAGATTTGTTAATTCGCACCGGCGGCGAACAGCGTCTCTCCGATTTTTTATTATGGGAATGTGCCTTCGCCGAATTCGTATTCCTCAATAAGCGCTGGCCCGATTTCACCGCTGACGATCTAGCCGCCGCCATCCGCGAATTCCGCTCCCGCGAACGCACCCGCGGCGCCCTCCCCCGCCCCAGTGCCACCTGAGCGGCCTTGCCCATGTAGGTGCCGGACGACACTCGTCCTGGGGGGTCGGAGCTTTAGCTCCGACATTACCGCCACTCTGCCAATCGGCTTTAGTCGCTGAGGAACTGAATTTGATTTGCTCTGCCCCAATTCACTACTTTGGCGTTCTAGATGCTTCCCGCTACATCGCAAACGCCTTCCGCAAAACCCGCATCGCCGTCTCCGTCATCCCAAAACTCTCCAACTCTTCCTCCCGCGCCCAAGCTACCTCCACCGCATCCCCGCCAGCCCGCGCCTCTCCGCTAATCCGCTCACACAAATAATCCACAATCACATAGTGATACCGCGGCCGCACCACCCCATCCACGCACCCGCGCCGGCGTCTCCGTAAATATCCGCTCAAAAATCTCAATCATCGCCCCAACCTTCACCTCAATCCCGGTCTCCTCCAACAATTCGCGCGCCACCCCCTCCACCAGGGTCTCTCCCAACTCCAAACTCCCGCCCGGAATCGACCACTGCCCCAGCAGCGGCTCACTTCCCCGTTTGATCAGCAGGGCCCGCTCCTCACAAATCACCACCCCGCCGATGCCCACCATCGGCCGCTCCGGATATTCCCGCGAAGATTTCATCTATTCATCCTGTCACGTTACTTTCCAAAATCGCGTTGCAATAGAAACGCTCCCAATTTACCGCTACCATTGACTTCCCGCCGCGCGGTATATAATACGCTGCACAGCGCCGCTACGAAGTTTGGCGCATTCTGCGAAGATTCCAACGGAGGATGGAGCCGTGATCCGCTGCCCTAAATGTTCCACTGAAATCGACGTCGATGAAGACGAAGTCGAAGAAGGGGAAATCTTGACCTGCCCCGAGTGCGAATCCGAGCTCGAAGTTTCACAAACGCATCCCGTTCATCTCAATCGCATCTCCGACGATGACGATGAAGAAGAAGAGGAAGTAGCCGAAGGCGCCAAAGCCAACGGCGATCTTCTTGACGATGACGACGAGGACGACGACGATGACGATGATGACGAAGAAGAAGAGGAAGAAGACGAAGAGTAGCTTTTTTCCGAGCGATTTCGCCGTTCGAGCATCTCGCTCGAACGACTAAACATCCAACTTTCCATGAAATTCATCGCTTTTTGGCACCGCACTATCGTGGTTTTAGCCGCTGTCGTGTTCTGTGCCGCGGTGCTTTTTGCCCGTGCGCAAGAGCCGCCACCGCCTGCAGCCCAAACCCCGCCGGCCGAAAGCTCCACCCCAAAATCCTCGTCAAAAAATTCTTCCCACATCGATTGGTTCCTGGTGCACGGCACGGTGTTCGACGAAAAAGCTTTGTCGTTACCGGGCGCTCAGCTCCGCATCAAACGTCAGGGCGAAAAAAAGTATCGCTGGAACACCTACACTAATTCGCGCGGTGAGTTTGCGGTCCGTATTCCTCCCGGCAGTGACTACGAGGTTGTGGCCCAGGCTCAGGGTTTCGCGCCTATCACGCAGCCCGTCGACGCTAAAAACGGTCTTAGCGATCAAGGTCTTGTATTTCGCATGCAGCGGTTGCCCGAGGGGAAAAAGTGAAAACGCCTCGCGTACCTATTAGTCGCCTCTGCGCTTTATTTGTATCCCTGATGTGTTTGGCCCTGTGCGCTGCGCCCCATCGGACTGTCGTTGCCCTGGCCTCCGACGTAGTTCTTGCCTCAGCGCTACAGCAGGATGCTAAACATGAAGCCCAGCTGCGCTCCGTCAGCGGGGTGGTTCTCGATAAGTCGGACGCCCCCATCGTTGCCGGCATCGTGTTTCTAAAAAATAACCGAACCAACGCCGTCCGCAGTTACATCAGCGATGACGCCGGCAACTACCGCTTCAGCGGCTTGGATCCCAACGCTGACTACGAGCTACACGCCGAAAAAGACGGCGCCAAGTCCCAAACCCGCACCATCTCCAGTTTCGACGACCGCAAAGAAATAGTCCTAAATCTCAAACTAGACAAAAAGAAGTCCTAATCAGTGCGCCCTTGTAGCGGCGGGTCTTCAGACCCATTCTTTTGACCTGTGTTTCATTCAGCTATTCACTTCCCCGCTCCCTTGTAGCGACCCGGCCTTACGTTCCGCTTTCTTTGCGACGCTCGCGGCGTTACTCAGGCACACCCGAATCGTTCCAGAGTTGCCGCTGGGGAGTAGATAAATAAAACAATACTTGAGGTTTCTATTGAGGAAAAGTAGGCTTTTTTCGTGTTCGACGCACTATATCACCGCCGCGCTGGATTGTTGTTGCTGGGTGCGTTTCAGAGCGTGTTTGCTTATTTTTCCGTTCTGCTGGGATTTCTCATCGATCGATACGTTCGACCTGCCCATCCAGTGGCTTGGCACGATCCGATCAATGCGCACTTGATGGAAAGCCCGTTTTGGGCTCTCGGAATTATATTTGCATTTTCTTTCGGTTGCATCGCCTTCCTTCTGTCCAAAAGCAATTCGAGTTTATTTGTGTGGCCAGTTCCTGCACTGCTCCTCTTGTGGAACTTAATTTCATGGCCGCCCAATCCGGTTCAAGCTGGCAAGCATTCTTCGTCTCTGGCTGCGCGGAAGGCTGTATATACCAGATACTGGTGACCGCGCCGTTTTATGCTGCCGTGGGGTACTCATGTGGGGCGCTTATCGTTTCTGCATCCTTGACGTTGAGGCGCGCTCCCGCCGGGTACACACCCTGATCCACAAAATATCTACTTGGTGGGCTGGTCTAGGGCACCACAGCGTGGGCGCTACAAATTCTAGGAACGTGCTCTTCGGTGGGAATTTTCCTTAAACGTGAGAGACCTGCTATTGGTGCCGGCGGAGGGAATCGAACCCACGACCTAGGGATTATGAGACCCTCGCTCTACCACTGAGCTACGCCGGCTTAAACCAATCCATTATGCTACGAAGTACCAATCAGAACGTCAAGGCCGCCGCCCACCATGCACTTTTCTTCACGACCGGAGTATCTACGATTTTTCCCCTCTCCGTCTTCCCAAAAATGGCTCTTACGAAGTTGGAGTCGGCCGAAATACAGAGTGATGCAAGGGATGTGTCTTTACTACCCGACCGTCCTTTTGTACGACGCTGTTCCCGGGCGTAATTGCCTCTAGGGAGTTGCTATGCCCTCGGCTGATACGAGCTCGATTAGCGAAGCCGCTGGTCTCTTCAGCATGGCAATCGATCTCCAGTGGTTCGTGCGGGGTAGATAGTTACTAAAGCCATCAATCTGGCTATCCAAACCTCTGAGAAGAAACGACTTGCGATCGTTACCAGAGCGAGGGACTTCAAGTCCTTGCTAATGATAGCGATTCGCCATTCCCCCCTCCCGCAACTAACGAGCGTTGCGGCAGGCAAATTAGAAAATTCCAAACTAAAGTCCTACTGCATTGGTACTACCGTACCGTTGTTCCCATACCGCCCAGAACTTATTCTTCCCTTGGTAATAGTACCGTCAGCGCTCCTGCCAGGCGAAGGTTTGGCGAAGTGCCAGCGGCGCTGTCACGCCATTTGCACAGGTTCGTCTTGCGGGATACTTGACATTCCTGCATTAAAGGATAAAGTGCGTCCGGGGTTGTTTCCATCCCCGGAGGCACTATGTCACGTAAACTCGCAGTTGTGTTTCTGGCCATGCTCGTTTTGGTCGGAGCTATGAGCCTGAAAACCGCCGTTGCCTTGCACAGTGATGGCACTGTGATCTTGGCCAACGGTGGTGCACCAGCGCCGCCAGTCCCTTGGATGAAGAACGGTGGAGCACCTGCGCCGCCCGTCCCTTGGAAAAACGGTGGAGCACCAGCACCGCCAGTACCTTGGAAAAATGGCGGAGCGCCGGCGCCTCCAGTACCTTGGAACTAATGCGGTTCAGCCTGGATAAGTAAGGTCTAGTCCAGTCCCCGCAGAGGCCAAGGCAACGAATAGAGGAAACGTGCCTGGTCTTGTAAACATCCTCTGGTTACTTTGCACTCTTCTTGAGGCCGCCGTGGTGGTGTGCGCGCTGAAGCGCGGAACCTTTCGCCGCTACCTGATCCTTAATATGTACATGATTGCTTCGATACTGGTCAGCGTAGGCCGCTACCGGATCCTCTCGCATTACGGATACACCTCCTCGGAATATCTTTACTTCTATTATTACTCTGACGCGCTGCTTACCATCTTCCTGTATTTCGCGTTGACCAGTCTGTACGCCCACGTATTCAGCGACATGAGCGCTAATGGATTAGTGCAGTTCGGAGCCATAGCGTTACTCGCCGGGACCGCGCTTTTTTCGTACGGCGTGGTCGCCCAGTCGGACCACAAGCTGATTACCCATTTTGTGTTGGAGCTGTCGCAGAATCTTTATTTCGTCGGCCTGGTTCTTACCTACGTTTTGTGGGCCGCGATTATGAAGCTTCGCGAAAGCCGCATCCAGCTGGTGCAACTGGTTCTGTCGCTGGGAATCTATTTCAGCCTTTTTGCAGCGACTTACGCGCTCACTAATCTGTATCCCGCCAAGCGGCAGATCTTCCTGTCTTTTGTTCAGCTTTTCGGATTCGTGCTTCCGCTGGCTTGGGTCTACGCTTTCTGGCGCCTCTCCGATGACGATCGTTTGCAGCCTTCGCGGCTGGCGTTGGTGCCTCGATGATGCCCGCCTTCATTTTCGTTTGCTCCGTTACGCTGCTGCTGCAGTTCTTTGTCTCTTACTGCCGCTCGATCATCGCTGCGTCCGCCAAGCAGCCGCTGTCCCGTGAAGTTCAGGACGTCACCGGCATACAGAAAACCGCTTCCGCCGACGACTACCCACGCGTGGTGCAGCTCCTGCAGCTCTGCCCGGAAAGCCCGGAAGATCGCACCAAGCTACAAGCGGTGGGCGCCTATTACGGCATGCTCAATTTCGTCCGCTCCACCTTCGCGCGGCTCAAGCCTTCCTGGCGCGCCTGGACGGACATGGAACGCGCCCAGTGTGCGTACTTCGCCGCGGTAGCCCTCGAACGGCGGATCGCTTTCAGTCGCGACATGCTGGCCCAGCAGATTGACGCCTGACGTTGCCCCGCTTTTTTCAAAACTCACTTCCCAACGATAACTTTTTCGTAACATTTGGCCGGAAAACGTCGTTTTCCACCTCGGCAGGCGTGCTATTCTTTTTTCGTACACTCTTGCCGGAGTGTGAGCGTCCGCAGCGCAAAACTCACCGGTGACTAAAACCTGCTTGCAATGCGGTGCCGTACTGCCTTCGAGCATACGCGCCTGTAATTTCTGTGAAATCGCTTCGCTGCCCGAGCCTGTTTCATCGGCCGCAGCCTCATCTCCACACCATCCTCGGGACAGCGCCCCGGCGCACGTCCGAGATGATGCTCCACATAACGCAGGTGTTCCCGTCTCCTTTGCCGAGACCGATTCTGCGTGGCGGGATGAATTGGCCCAGCGCCTGGAGAGCTATCGCGGGCGCAAGAAAAAACCAGCTGCCAACGTCGCGCAGGCACATTTCTCGTTCGAGTCCGCGCCTCGTGCTGCTGCAGTCGAAACCTCTGTGGTTTTGCCAGCGAAGAGTGCTCGCAAGAATGCGACTGCTGCAGCGCTCACCGATTTTGTAACCGAACCGGAAATGCCACCCGCGCTGAAGGAAGAATTTTCTTTCACGATCGCCATCGGCCGCCCGCCGAAAAAACGCGACGACGATACCCGCATGATTATTGATGTATCGCTGCCGCCGGAACAAAACGCGGATTCGGGCGATGCGGCATTCGTCCCGCCAGTGGTTACGCACCACGGCTTACTCCCAACGGCCACGATTGACGAGCGCCGCGTGGCGGCCATCATTGATGCCGCATGTCTGCTATTTGCTTACGGCGCGTTCCTGGCGCTGTTCAGCGCGCTGGGCGGAGAATTTACCGTCAGCAAACTCAGCGGCGCGGTCTGCTTCGCCACTTTCGCTATTGTTTACCTGCAATATTTTGCGCTGTTCACAATTTTTGGCGGCACCACGCCGGGAATGATGCTGCGCGGATTGCAAGTGGTCAGTTTTACCGGCGAGCCGCCCACACCCCGCCAGATGCTACTGCGCAGCGCGGGATACATTCTTTCCGCTGGCACTTTGTTTCTGGGATTTATCTGGTCCATGTGGGACGAAGATACCCTTACGTGGCATGATCGAATTTCGAGGACGTATCTGCATTCCGCCGAATCTTTTGTGGAAGTTGACGCCGCCACCGAACCCAGTCACTGACGCGGCTGTAGCTTTCAGGAGTGCAGCGTCCGATCCTAATCAGCGACCATTTTTTGTTGTGTCATTTGCAGGAAAAATGAAAACGCCGCGACTCGATTCGAGCTGCGGCGTTTCTTGCAACTTCAGGTTGTTCCTAGAGAAAACAGATCCCTCACTACGTTCGGGATGGCAATCTGCCTCGAGTGCTCGGTCGGCTTTCGTTCGTCGAGGAACCGCACCGCCCGAGTGGGCTACTTCTTGATGACTTCGTCCGAAGCGATTTTACCGTCGCGTATGTAAATCACGCGGTGCGCATGCTGCGCGATATCGTTTTCGTGGGTCACTACGATGATGGTGTTGCCTTGCGCGTGCAGATTGGCGAACAGGGCCATAATTTCTTCGCCGGTTTTGGAATCCAGATTTCCCGTGGGTTCGTCCGCTAGCACGATGGACGGGGAATTCACCAGGGCCCGCGCGATCGCTACGCGCTGGCGCTGTCCGCCGGATAGTTCGTTGGGCTTGTGGCCCATGCGGGAGGTCAGATCCACGCGTTCCAGCGCCAGCTTAGCTTTCTCAATGCGCTCTTCAGAAGGGGTTCCGTTGTAAATCAGCGGCAATTCCACGTTATGCAAAGCCGTGGCGCGCGGCAGCAAATTAAAAGTCTGAAAAACGAATCCGATTTCCTTGTTGCGAATGTAAGCCAGTTCATCATCGTCGAGATCGCTTACCAGCCGTCCCGCCAGCCAATAATTTCCGGCGCTGGGCGAATCCAGGCACCCAATCAAATTCATCAGCGTGGATTTTCCGGAGCCCGAAGGCCCCATGATTGCCACGTACTCGCCTTTATGAATCGTCAGATCCACGCCGCTGAGCGCGTGCACCATTTCCGTGCCCATCTGGTACGTCTTTTCCAGCGCTTCGGTCTTGATGACGATGCCGGAACTAACCAGATCTTCGCGGTAAGAGCCGGTCGTCGTCGTTTCGAGGGGCATTACACTCTCCTGTGCAGTTTCGTGCCGCCAGTCTCAGCGAGCCTTCAGCTCTGCTGATCGTCGGGCTTCTTCGGTGCGGAGTTGTCCACTTTTACGCTGGCTTCGGGCTTCAAGGTGCGCAGCGCTTTGTAGCTGCCCACCACGATTTCATCGCCGGGCGAGAGCCCTTTAGTAATTTCAATGTCCGTTACGCCGGCAATTCCGGTTTCCACCGGTTTGAAAATCGCTTCTTTGCCATTGACCACGAACACGCCCTGCACTTCATCTTTCTTAGGATCGCTGCCCGCGGGGGCCGGCGGCGGGGCGGCCAGCGCTACGCTGGAATTGCTGCCTTTTTTCGCGTTTTTTGCGGCTTCCTGCAAATCCTTGCGCGTGCGAACTGCCAGCGCCTGGATGGGAATCGCGATTACATTCTTCTTTTCCGCAGTTTTGATTTTAGCGGTGGTGGAAAGTCCCGGACGCAAATTTTCCGGCGGGGCGGCGAGGGTCACCACCACTTTGAAGTCCTTCGCTTCCTGTGTGCTGGTGGTCGTTTGCGTGGTCGCCAGTCCCGAACTGCGCAGCACCGCTTGCGAACCAATTTCCGTCACCTGCCCTTTGAATATTTTCCCGGGCACCGCGTCGATCGTAACGTCGGCATCTTGTCCGATCTTTACATTTACGATATCCGTTTCGTCTACTTTCACTTCCGCGGTCACCACCGACATGTCCGACAACGTCATCAGAAAGCTGCCGTTGGCGTTCTGAATTCCGGGCACGACGTATTCGCCCAATCGCACCGGCAAATAACTGACGATTCCGTTGATCGGCGAAGTGTAAGCCGTCTTCGAAAGAATATCCTGGGTATGCACGAGTACCGCGCGGCTTTGGTTCACCTGCGCGCGAGCCTGCGCCAACTGCGCATTCAGCGACTGTACGCGGGCTTCGCTGGACGATACCCCGGCGACTGCGGCGTCATACGTGGTCTTGCGCTGATCGAAATCCTGCTTGGGAATTAATCCATCTTTGAATAGGCCTTGGCCGCGATCGTAATCGAGCTTGGCTTTTTCGAGGTTGGCGCGCTGTTGCAACAAATCCGCCTGCGCAGCTTTGTAGCTGGCATCGGCAGCCAGAACGCCGGACTCCGTGGAGTTGATGGCGGCATCTTGTGCCTGCACGTCGGCGTTGGCCTGCACGTTTTCCTGCAACAGGAGTTTGTCGCCCTTTTTAATGTGGTCGCCTTCATGCACCAGAATTTCCGTGATGCGCCCGAATCCTTGCGCGGTCACGTTGGTGTAGGTAGTGGGCTTGATTTCGCCGGAGGCCGTCACCTGCGACACCAGCGAATCCTGATTGGCAACTTTCGCCGTTTGCACCGTCACTACGCCTTTGTTGGCCTGGTTGATACTGACCATCACAATCACGCCGGCGGCCACCACGACCCCCAGCCCGATCAATACTTTCTTCCACGTCTTCATTCCATTCCCCTTCGTATCCCGCGAGAATTATCGCCGGTGCTTATGCGCGAAAAATGGCGGGACCGATCCGTCTCAACAAGTAGACTTGCAGCACCTTTAAGTACGGTGCCCGGCAGCAAAATGTTTCGCCAAAATGCGGGTTTCCATCCTGGCCTTCGGTCAGCGCTCTAATTAAAGCTTTTCGATGGCGCTGCGGTACGCCCTGCAGCCGACCGGGCGGTACCCCGCTGTACCTCTAATTTTAGAGTCAAATGCCCTCAAATGAAAGGATTCCCGGAGCTGCATTCGGTACCCGAGAGCCAGCCCGGCGAGCCCGAACTCCTCAGGTTGGACGTAGCAGAAGCCCACTTCGCTGCCTGGCAAAGCGGGGTTTTGCCAGCAATTGCCCTAAAAATTGCCGTCTGGAATTGCAGACGAACGGTGTATACTACTCCGTCGCCGGAAATTTCCGGATGCACGCCACGGAGAGGTGGCAGAGCGGCTGAATGCGGCGGTTTGCTAAACCGTTTTAGGGGTTAAACCCCCTAACGGGGGTTCGAATCCCCCCCTCTCCGCCACAACAAAAATCATTAATAAACATGTGGCCATTCGCGCCTCGCTACTACTTTTTCAAGAATTGCTCGAATTATCTATCGCTGCTCTTTAAACTCCAGACCAAAACCGGGTGAGATTTAACCTGGAGGATGCGCGGCCGCACGCGTGTTTTTCACCCTCTCAGTTGTGGCAGCCATGACCGCTAACCCAATAATGCAGGTTTGAAGGACTGAGCCAAGAAAAAGTGAACGGGGCGCGTCTTTTTTTGGAGTAGCATGCGTCCTTCTTTGGAAGGGGCGCGGTGACGGGATGTCATCCCTGTATCGACTCCCGAGCTGCGACAATTGTGGCACCAATAAGGGATTGTCGCTTTAGAGTAGTGGCGACCACGAGGCCAGCGCTCGCTCTTATGCCCCAGCCCAGGATTGGCCCGTCATGGAGGTCAAAAAATGATTTTGTCGCCCACAGGAAGCTCAAGTCACGCACGTCCATTTCTCTTGCCGTTCGCGGTTCTGCCTGGCAAAGGCTTATCCATCATCCGAGCGCTTCTTTGTAGTTTCATTCTGACGGCGATCGGAGGGATCGCGCCGTTTGCTCATGCGCAGAGAGTTGAATTGTCCGTCGATCTATCCAACCCTGGCGCAAAGATCGACCGCAATATTTTCGGTCAGTTCGCCGAACACCTTGGGCACGGAATTTCCGACGGCATCTGGGTCGGGTTGGATTCGACAATTCCAAATACACGCGGCATTCGCAACGATGTAGTTACTGCGCTAAAGGCCATCCGTGTACCAAACGTGAGATGGCCTGGCGGCTGCTTCGCCGATGAATACCACTGGCGCAACGGAATTGGCAATCCGCGAACGGTAACCCTCAATCCAAACTGGGGCGGTGTAATCGAACCGAACACTTTTGGAACTCATGAGTACATGGACTTCCTGAATCAGATTGGAGCGGAGGCCTACGTTTCCGTAAACGTCGGCTCCGGCACTCCACGGGAAGCAGCCGAATGGCTGGAATATTTGACGACCGCTCAGAGGACAACCCTGGCCAAAGAGCGCGCTGCCAACGGCCACCCCGAACCTTACAAAGTGAGCTTTCTCGGTCTCGGTAACGAAAGCTGGGATTGCGGCGGCAACATGACACCCGACTACTATTCGAGCCAGATGAAGATTTACAGCCGGTTTGTCAGAAATTTCAATCCAGCGCAGCAGGACAAACAGCAAATGCTGAAGATCGCCGTGGGACCAGGAGGCGCTGAACCCAGGTGGACCGAATGGACGGAAACGATTATGAAGGCCTACCAGCAGCACACGTGGAGCTGGGACATCAATGGTCTTTCGATGCATTCATATACCGTGGGGAAGTGGCCACCGGCCTTTGCATCTGAAAACTTTGGCGAGACGGAGTACAGCCAATTCCTTAAACTCACTCTGGCGATGGACGATTTGATCAGCCAGCACTCGGCCATCATGGACAAGTACGATCCGGAAAAGAAGGTCGCCCTGGTGGTGGACGAATGGGGGGCGTGGTACGCGCCGTTGCCGGGCAGCAATCCTGGATTTTTGGTGCAGCAGAATAGTCTGCGGGACGCAATTCTAACGGCACTGAACCTGAATATATTTGCCCGACATGCCGACCGGGTGCGCATGGCCAACATCGCGCAAATGATAAACGTACTGCAAGCAATGATCTTGACCGACAAAGAAAAAATGGTACTGACGCCGACATACCACGTCTTCAAGATGTACGCGCCATTTCAGGACGCAACCTTTGTCCCCATCGCGTTCGACGCCGGCAGGTATACCCACGGCGATATCACTTTGCCACGCATCGATGCCATCGCCGCGAAAGACACGGCAGGCAAACTATGGATAGCCATAACGAATCTCGATCCCAATCAAAGCGTTGAATTGGAGGCGACTTTATCCGGCATCGTGGCAAAATCGGCGGCTGGAGAAACGCTGACCGCGCCGAAGGTCGACAACACCAACACCTTCGATGCACCTAAAACAGTGGTGCCAAAACCCGTTTCAGTAAAAGTGCAAGGCGGCAAGCTGACCATGAAAGTAGAACCAAAATCGGTGACCGTGATCTCCGTCGACCAATGATACGAAGCCATGTGCGAGCATCTCAAAATTTGGGAGTCGCCGGAATTCGATCGTTTCCGAAGTAAAGCGATCGGCAAGGATTAACGGGAGTAAAAGTCTGAAATTGGAGACACATGCTAACTGCCAACGGTAGAAATTTTGTGATGCTTGCCGCTTTTTTGCTTGGGAGCTCCTTATGCGCACAGGATACCGGACGACCCGCTTATCTGAACGATTCGTTGCCGGCCGAACAGCGGGCAGCGGATCTAGTGCAGCGCATGACCGTGGAAGAAAAAGTGTCTCAACTGGTTAACCAGTCTCGGGCGGTGCCGCGCTTGAATGTGCCGGACTACGATTGGTGGAGCGAGTCATTGCATGGCGTGGCTCGAAACGGAACCACTGAATTTCCCGAGCCGATCGGTCTGGCCGCGACCTTTGACACCGATGCGATCCACCGGATGGCCATAGTGATCGGGACTGAAGGTCGTGCCAATTACGTTCGAGGTTTGCGCGATGGGCACAGCGACATCTTCGAAGGGCTGGATTTCTGGGCGCCGAATGTCAACATTTTTCGTGATCCTCGTTGGGGGCGCGGACAGGAAACTTACGGCGAAGATCCGTTTCTGACGGCGCGCATGGGTGTGGCATTTGTCACCGGTATGCAAGGTGACGATCCAAAATATTATCGCGTCATCTCGACTCCCAAACACTACGCGGTGCACAGCGGCCCCGAGTCGACGCGCCACACAGCTGACGTGACAGTCAGCAAGCATGACGAGGTGGATACCTATCTGCCGGCGTTTCGCGCGACAGTGATCGAGGCGAAGGCCGGCTCTGTGATGTGCGCCTATAACAGCATCAACGGGCAACCGGCCTGCGTAAACGAGTTTCTGCTGCAAGATCAACTGCGTGGCCGGTGGGGATTTCAGGGTTATGTAGTTTCGGATTGTGACGCAGTCATCAACATTTTCCGGGATCATCACTTTACGAAGACCCAAGCAGAGGCTTCTGCGCTCGCGGTGAAACGTGGAATGGATAACGAGTGCATCGACTTCGCAAAAGTGAAGGGCGATCACGACTACAAGCCATACCTGGAGGCGTACAAGGAGGGAATTCTGAAGGAGAGCGAGATTGACACCGCGCTGGTCCGGTTGTTCACGGCGAGGATGAAGCTGGGAATGTTCGATCCGCCGGAGAGCGTTCCGTTCTCGCAGATCAACGAGAATGACCTCAACACAGCTGAGCATCGCTCCATGGCGCGTGCGGTCGCCAACGAGTCTATCGTGCTCCTCAAGAATGACGGCACTCTGCCTCTGAAACCGGGACCAATCAAAATAGCACTCGTAGGGCCTCTTTCGGATCAGACCAGATACCCGCTTGGCAATTACAACGGAGTTCCGACGCACACGGTTTCGGTGCTGGAGGGCCTTAAGGCGGAGCTTCCTGGGGCACAGATCAGATTTGTCGCGGGGACACAGTTCCTGCGCGACGATGGCGATGCCGTTCCGCTGTCGGTCTTAACCACCAACGACGGTCAGCCGGGACTCAATCTGGAGTTTGCCACTGGGGACATTTTTGGGGAAAAGGCGACTACTGTCGCCAGCCGCAAAGTAACTACCGTTGACTTGAAAGCGGAAGACATTCCCGAAGAAGCCAATGGGAAGTACCCGATACGAGCGGAGTGGAGCGGCTTTCTAACGCCAACCGAGACGAGTGACTACAGTATCGGAATGCGTATTCAATCCGGGTTCGCGAGAGTGGTGGTGGACGGAAAGCCCGTCGCGCAGGGATGGGCCGGCAACAACGAGGCAGGGGAGGCAAAAATCGGGCACGTTCATCTAGAGCAGGGTAAAAAGGTTGCGCTCAAGGTGGACTACTCGCAAGTCAACGCGGACCCGAGAAGGGCGCAGCTGATCTGGTCGAAGTACGATCCGAAGCCGAATCCTGATGCGATTCTGGCTGCAAAAGCCGCGGACGTTGTCGTGGCAGTGTTGGGAATCACCAGCGAACTCGAAGGCGAAGAGATGCCAGTTAGCGAGGAAGGATTCAAGGGAGCGATCGCACGGATATTAATTTGCCAAAGCCCGAACAGGAGTTGCTTCAAGCGGTGACTGCGACTGGGACACCGGTGGTTCTGGTGCTTGCAAACGGGAGCGCGCTGTCGGTGAATTGGGAAAAAGAACACGTCAACGCGATCCTCGAGTCTTGGTATGCAGAAGAGGAGGGAGGAATTGCCCAAACCAAACCTATCAGCGCGACTATTGACGTCTCGAACGCGGGCGCCCCAATTTCGAAAAACATCTATGGGCAGTTTCTTGAACACAGTCGGAGGAATCGTCAACAACGACATGTGGGCGGAGATGTTGGATGACCGGAAGTTCTACGGTCAGATCACCTCGCACCCGCCCGCCGAACCGGCCGCTACAGCTGGCTTCAGGCGCGCGCCCTTACCGCGCTGGATACCCATCGGTCGGGACGAATTCGTGACGATAGTTCCGATCAAGCGGGCTTTCCTCACATAGTTCTTGCAGATCATCGGCAAGAACTAGGTGGTCGAGTTCAGTCGGGACGGTGTGTTTAAGTGCGGTAATAAAATCATCAATAAAGTAGATATTTTGCGAAGTACATGGACACTCGAACGATGTGTGTCACGACGTTCTTAACCAATGGCTTGAGAAGAAGTTGCACGCGAAGAAGAGAGACTGGCTGGAACAGGACGGTCTGAACCTCTGTTTTTTATTGGTCGCGGCCGGCCCGAATTTTCTGTCAATTTCGTGAGCGGGCCGATAAAGAAATTGGAATGCTTGTATCCAAGAAACGACTAAGGCTGCTGGATATAAGCTCCGGAATCCCGCTATCGTTCCCGTTAAAAAAATGCAATCAAAGCTGTTTTCGGTAAAAGAATCCATCATTGGGACGTGGCCGGCGCGGGTAAAACTGACGTTAAACGCGCAAAGGTGATGCTGTCTTAGGTTAGCTTTAGGAATTGAGCCCCAAGAAACCGCAAGAGCACAACAATATTTTGCTTGACATGAATCCACAAATTCAATAGAACGGGGACACCGTAAGCGTTAACGGTCTGCAGTGGAATGACGCGCATTCATAGTTCAGGGGTGAAAAATGAATCGAAGTACTAGTACGTCTGCTTGCTTCCCTCTAAGGAACACAGTGAAATTGAGGTATTTGGCCGTTCTCCTATTGGCGATCATTGGCTTGCCGTTGGTGACTTTCGCGCAAGCCACGATGCTCGGCACCGTCACCGACCCTTCCGGAGCGGTCGTTCCCAACGCACCAATATCGATTACGCAGGTGGAAACACACCGTGTTACCACCTTAAATTCAAACGATGCGGGGCAGTTTGCGGTTCCGGATCTGAACATTGGCCACTATAACGTAAAGGTCGCCGCCCCTGGATTCAAGGTTTCGGAGCGCACCGGGATCGTTCTGAACCAGGGCGATCGCACGCGCGTTGACTTCCTATTGGAGCTTGGTCCCAGCTCGCAGTCCGTCTCCGTGGAAGCTAACGCTGTGGTAGTCCAAACCGACACCGGCCAAGTGGATTCTATCGTCAGCGGCAAGCAGCTCACCGAACTCTCCACCAACGGCAGGACCCTCTATAGCTATATAGCCCTGACGCCAGGCGCCTCCAGCCTGAATCCAGACTCTCAGCTGCCGGTACCCACTGGTGGCGCTTCCAGCAACGTTAGCTTTAACGGGTCGCGTACGGGTCACAACCTCTACCTTCTCGATGGTGGCGAAAACGCAGACCGCGGTGGCGCCGGCAGTTCCAGCGTCCTGCCTTCCACGGACGCGATTGCAGAAATGCAAACGATGACCTCGAATTATAGCGCGGACTACGGACTCAATTCCGGGGCCACAATCGCCTCCGTCGTGAAGTCCGGAAGTTCAACGTTTCATGCCTCGGCATGGGAGTTTTTTCGCAACAACGATTTGGACGCCCGGAACTACTTCAATCCGGCCCCAGATCCTGTCGGCGAACTCCGGTATAACATATTTGGCTTCAACGTGGGCGGCCCGGTTACGTTTGGGAAGCTCTACAACCCCAGTAAGACCAAGACCTTCTTCTTCTACAACATGGAATGGAGAAAGTTCGTTTCCGGCGGGTCGCCGATCAACCAGAAAGTACCGCTCACCTCACAGTATGATGGGAACTTTGGAACCACCCCAATCAACGTCCCCACCACCGCCCTGGTAGCCCCCTCTGTTCTTTTTGCGAATTGCCCCGGGGGTGTTGCGCCGGCTGGCATTATACAAGGCCAGGAATTCCCCAATAATCAGATTCCATCCTGTATGTTGAGTGGCAACGCACAGGCTTTGCTGACCGCTGGCGGCAAATATGGTGGCATATTCCCCGCGCCAACTACCGGACTCACCTCGAGCTACGGGTACTTTAACCAGCCCGTAAGTTTGCCTACAAACTTAAGAGAAGAAATTGTACGCGTTGACCAGAACTTCACAGACAAGCTTACGGTATATGGCCACTTCGTAGCAGAATCTGTCAACCAAGACATAGCTACGACCATGTGGAGCAGCGACAACGTGCCTTCCGTCGGAAACACCTTTGGCAATCCGTCGTACGCCGCCGTAGTGCATGCTGCGTACACCATCAGCCCGACCCTGACCAACGAGGTGGCATTTAACTACAACGGAAACCGCATCGCCATTCTTCCGACCGGGCTGGCTTCCGCGCCTTCTGACTTCAACTTCAACAGATTCTTCACCGGCCCCAACAACGGGGACCGCATCCCTACAATTAACTTGGCGACGCTAGGCACGAACTACACTTCGAATTGGACGCCCTGGAACAACAAGGCGGACGACTATCAGATTCGCGATGACGTCTCTTGGTCCAAAGGCAAGCACCAACTCAAAATGGGCGGCAGTTGGGCCCTCTACAAGAAGACCCAGGACTGGTTCAAGAACACCCAGGGTGACTTCGATTTCAACGGGAGCTATTCCGGCAACGACTTCGCCGACTACCTTCTCGGACTCTCTGACAGCTACAGTGAGGATGCCGTCAAGAGCACGGGGCAGTGGAACAACGTCTCTTGGGCGCTGTACGTCCAGGATAACTACCGCGTGAGCAGCCGCCTCACCCTAAACCTCGGTCTGCGTTGGGACGGTATTCCGCATACCTATGAAGCCAACAACAATATGGCTAACTTTTACCCGGGCCTTTATAATCCAGCAAATGCTGGGATCTTTGCCCTCAACGCTGACGGCACTACCAACTACAACGTTCTAAGCCCACTTAGCCCGGGACTTGGGACCAGCCCCAATCCCATTATCACGGGCCCCGTCTACGTCAATGGCATCGCCATCTGCGGAGAAGGCGTTCCCAAGGGCTGCGTGAACAACTCCTGGTGGAACTTCCAGCCACGTCTTGGCTTTGCTTACGATCTGCGAGGTGATGGCAAGACCGTCATCCGCGGCGGATACGGCCTGATGAACGAACGCATCCAAGGTAACGACGTTTACGACAACGCGGGCACCCCGCCGCTTGCTGCGAGCGTCGCCTTCTCTGGCGTGTCGCTTGATAATCCCAAGACCACCCTGCAAACGGGAAGCACGAGTACCGCGGCAAGCATCCCGGTCAGCACCATTACCGGCCTCGACAAGAATAACTATCGCGCGCCGCTAACCAGCCAATTTAGCTTGGGCATGCAACAAGCCCTCGGCAAGTCGGTGCTGTCGGTCAGCTATGTTGGCACGCAGAACCGCCATCAGAACTATTTCACGGAAATCAATCTGCCGGACCAAAGTCTGCTTCCCCTTTTCGCAACCAGCCAGACGGCCCGCAGCGCGTATAACGCTTCTTTGCCATACCAGGGATACTCCAACATTCGCCTGGCACAGAACGAATCGAACGGTGATTACAATGGGCTGCAGGTAAGCATGCGTGGTTCCGTGGTGTCGAGCGATCTAACTTACCAACTCGGATACACCTACTCGCACGCCAACGATGTGTCGACCTCTGGCAACAGCGCCGGGGACCTCGGCAACATTTCTGATCCCTACGCCGGTTGGCGGTATGACTACGGTCGGTCCAACTTTGACCATCGGCAGATTTTCTTTGTCAATTTCGTCTATAACATTCCTCTGCTCAAACACAGCGATAACAAACTGCTGAAGACCACGCTGGGCGGATGGGAAATTTCCGGAATCGTCACTGCCGAGAGTGGAGCTCCGATTAATATCGGGATAGTTGGTGCCGATGGTGGGACTCAGTTTGTAACCACAGGAAACTCCGCCAACCGCCCCGACGTGACCAGCGGCTCAGGCGGCGATCCGCACACTCAAGCCCAATGGTTCAATACATCAATCTACTCGGACCCGGCACCCGGAACTTGGGGTAATGCGCCCCGCAACTCCGTCGAGGGCCCCGGTCGCGACAACTGGAACGTTTCCTTCTTCAAGAACTTCATGTTCAGCGAATCGAGGGGAAGCAACCTCCAGTTCCGCGCGGAGTTCTTCAACATCTGGAACCACACGCAATGGCAAGCTGACAGCGTTAACAACGGAATCAACAACACATTTGGCGCTGGCGGTTTTGGCAGCATTACGAGTGCTTATGACCCCAGAATCATCCAACTGGCTTTGAAGCTGTACTTCTAAGCTTCTCCGAGCCTTTCCAACAACGCGGCGCGGCAGGACAACCTGCCCGCCGCGTTTTGTTTTGCAACGAGCACACTCCAGTGTTCCTCTGCACGGTTGGGTTCGTCGGGATTCCCTGGCTTCCGACACCGTTTAAGAGCGTTCCTTCCCAGTTCGTGCGTGCATGGTGGAAGTGGGTCCTGCGCCCACGCCTGCAGGCTGAGATTGCACTGCACTCATCGCGCGCAGAGTTTAACGAGGCCGCAAAGACTGTCAGAAGTGCCCGCCGTACGGGTACTTAGCGACGTGGTGAGATAAGAGAAAGTTAAATCACTCGAAGGGGAACCACCGAACGGCAGAACCGCCACAGGGGCAATCTTTATCTTTGATATACTGCGCGTCTACCAATGAATCGAATCAACCGCCGTGACTTCGTAAAGGCAGGGATTACTGCAGCGCTCCTCGGATCCGCGCGAACCGGGTTTGGTGCGTCCGCTGACGAGATCTTTACCGATCGCGCCAAGGAATCGGGAATCGACTTCGTCCACTTCAACGGGATGACGGGCGCGCACTACTACCCGGAGGTCATGGGATCGGGCGTTGCGCTCTTCGACTACGATAACGACGGTGATCTTGACATATTCCTAGTCCAAGGATCACAGCTTGGCCCTAACCAAGATTCAAGCAAGGCCATACATCAACCTCAATTGCCACTGCGAGGCAGGCTGTACCGTAACGACTCGGTCCGCCACGCCGACGGCAGTGTCACGCTTAAGTTCGTCGACGTGACTGAGGAAAGCGGGATTAAGGCGGTTGGATATGGCATGGGCGTCGCGGCTGCAGATTTCAACAACGACGGGTGGGTGGATTTATATCTCACGAATTTTGGCCACAATCAAATGTGGCGAAACAATGGAGACGGGACCTTTACGGATGTCACGGCTGAAAGTGGGGCCGATGTTCTCGGCTGGAGTTCCAGCGCAGCTTTTGTGGATTATGACCGCGATGGCTGGTTGGACCTGTTCGTATGCAACTACGTCGACTTCAGGTTTACGGATCCCAAGACGTGCCTCGCTCCCAGTGGCGCCAAAGACTACTGTAGCCCTCTAGCTTTCAAGCCCCTCCCGAACCACCTTTTCCGCAACCGTCGTGACGGCACCTTCGAGGATGTGTCGATCCGCTCGGGGATCGGCAGCGAATTCTACGGCGCTTTGGGGGTTGTCTGCGCCGACTTTAATGGTGACGGATGGCCTGATATTTTCGTAGGCAACGACATGCGTCCCAACCAACTGTGGATGAACCAGCGTGACGGAACCTTCAAGGACGAGGCGCTCATCGCCGGCTGCGCACTCAACCGGGATGGCGGTCCGCAATCGAGCATGGGCGTCGACGCCGGGGATCTGTTTGGTCGAGGGAACGAAGATCTGGTGATCACAAATCTCACCGGGCAGTACGCATATCTCTTCGCAAACAACGGTAAAGGCTGGTTTGAGGATCGTTCATATGAAAGCAATGTTGCTCTGCTAACCGGGCGGCACACCGGATTCGGTGTGCGGATGCTGGATTATGATAACGATGGTTGGCTGGATCTGCTGATGGTGAATGGCGGGGTTACTTCGATTGAAGAACAAGCGCGCTCGGGCAGCCCATATCCGCTCGCTCAGACCCAGCTTCTGTTTCATAACAACGGTAAAGCACAGTTTGAAGACGTCAGCGGTCATGCCGGAGGAGCCTTCTCATCTTTGGAGGTGGGGCGGGGTGCCGCATTTGGCGACATTGACAATGATGGAGGTATTGATGTTGTAGTTTCTAATAACAGCGGCCCGGCACGCTTGCTCATGAACAATGTAGGCCACCGCAAGCCCTGGATCGGATTCCGCATGATGGGAGATAAATATCATCGCGACATGCTGGGGACTCGTGTGGCTGTTTTTCGCCGTAACGCTCCCACGCTTTGGCGACGAGTTCAAACCGACGGCAGCTACTGTTCTTCTAACGATGCGAGAGTTTTGTTTGGGCTGGGCGATGCTCCGGAAATAACCAAGGTTCAGGCGCACTGGATAAGTGGCCGAGTGGAAGAGTGGACTGGCCTCCCGTTGGGTAAGTACACGACGCTCCGCGAGGGCAGCGGAATTGCTCATTCTTGATCATGTAGTCAAAGTTCTCCTGGTCATTTTGATCCTGCTGGCCGTTAGCGTGCGAAGCTGCGACGCGGCTTTTGTCCGGCAGGAGCAGCAGGGATCTTCGAATCCGGCGAGGAATGAGTCGGATCTCGCGGATGTTCCGCAACCTGATCTGGCCAATGTTGAAACGAACGTTCAGGAACACATTCGAACAACGCAAAAGCTGCTGGCGGACACTTTGGCGAACTCCGTTTCTACGCTGATGGAGCGTGGAGAAGCCTACGGGGCGCTGGGACAAGTTTATCAGGCGTATGGTTTCGATGATGCGGCGCGAGCCTCGTATGAAAACGCCGCGAAACTGGAGCCCCAATCATTCCGCTGGCACTATTACGCGGGATTCCTCGAAGAGCGGATGGGTGATAAAGATTCGGCTCTGCGTTCCTATCAGCAGGCACAGGCCATTGGGCTGAAGTACCCTAGTGTTTTGCTCCGTCTGGGGAACCTAGAGCTCAATGCGAATCATACGGACTTGGCCAAATCCTGGTTCCTCAAATCAGTGGCTCAATCGGGGCCGTCGGCGGCCGCTTTGATGGGACTGGGCAAAACAGCTCTTGCCGACCGCCAATATTCCGCTGCCTTGAAATACTTCCAGCAAGCTCTTGCGCAGGAGCCTCAAGCCTCCAGTCTTTATTACCAGCTTGCAATGGCTTATCGGGGCCTCGGTGATGCGGATCAGATGCAAAAGGCACTGCAGGCACGGGGCGACACCGAACCTTCGGTGAAAGACCCTTTATTGGATGAGATTAAAGCTCTGAAGCAGGGGAAAACCGGGTTGTTGGAGCGCGCCGGCAAAGCCATGCATGAGGGCCGCTTTCTTGACGCATGCGCGGCGTATCGAGAAATGATTCGTCTCGATCCGAACGACGCAATCGCATACCGATACCTCGGCGTCGCTCTAGCGAAATCTGGAAATTTCATTGGGGCGCTGCAAAACTATGACCATGCGTTGCAATTGGATCCGAATAGCGCCGCGATTCATTACAGTATGGGTATCTTGCTAATTCAGACTGGAAAAGAAGAATCTGCGATCGAGCATTTTCGCGAAGCTAGCAGGATAGATCCTGGACTCGTCGCGACTCATCTCCAGCTCGCAAGTCTCCTGATGCGCAAGGGAAAAGACGAGGAAGCGAGTCGAGAATATGGAATTGTGGCCGACCTTGATCCACAGAATGGATTCGCCCGATTGATGCAATCGATGGCTTTGATTCACGCGGGTTTCTATGAGAAGGGGCGCAAGGTGCTGGAAGAGGCATCAGTAGTGTTTCCCGACGATCCGGACATCGCCAATGCGCTCGCCCGGCTGCTCGCTGCAGCGCCCGACCCCGTCGTTCGGGAGGAAGTCCGATCTCTTAGTATTGTTGAACGACTTATGTGGAATCAGCAGGGAGACGCATTCGAGGTTGGCGTTACCTACGCCATGGCTCTTGCCGCAGTTGGTCGCTTCAAAGAAGCCGCCTTCTATCAACAAGCTATCATTCAGCAATTAGAGAGTTCGAGAGAATTCACCCTCGCCCGCCAGCTGCGAGAAAATCTTGCTCTATACGCACACCAGAAACCCTGTACCCGTCCGTGGGCCCCGGATGATCCGATTTTTCATCCAGTTCCTAGCAAGTTGGAACTTTCGATGGGAAATTGAAGAAATGAATATGAGTGGCGCGGTGTCTAAGTTTCCATCGCTCGTTCCATAATCATTTCCCCCTTCTGCCGCCAGCTGCAACTTATACCTTATCAATACTCTACGGACGGATTGGGGGTTGCGCATTGGCCTTGACTCGCCGCGGCCGCGGGACTAAGCTCTGGCCTTCTCCTCTTGGCACTATGCACCCGCCAAACCAACGCGTGTTGGCGCTAATCAAGGCAATCCTACTACCTGCCTTGCTTTATACCCTCCTGTGGCCGATGACCGCCTGGTGCCAATCCAATGGCGGGGACCAGATCGAAATTCGTGGTTTTCGCGCAGAGATCGACGTGACCGTTCTTGATAATTCGGGGCACCCCATCTCCGTGGCCACGGGCGTGAAGCTTACACACAATGGAGCGCCGTACGACCAAGGGATAACAAACAAAGGGCACGTCTTCTTCATGGTGCCAGCTTTGGGAGAGTTCACCGTCTCCGCGGATGCCGCTGGCTACAAATCCGCGCAAAAAGACATCACGGTCTCTATGCAAGTGAAATACGAGGTAGAGATCCACCTGCAGCCTGATGCCTCTCCTGGCTTCAGACCTGGAGCTGCTGGCGATCCCGTACTTGCTCCCAAGGCCAAGGAGGCCCTAACCAAGGGACTTCAAGCCTTGCGGGACAACAAATTGGATGAGGCGCAGAAGGCCCTGAACGAGGCGATGAGACTTGCGCCGAGCAATCCAGACGTTCTCTATGCCCAAGGTTTTCTGGACTTGAAACTGGGAGAATGGGTGAAAGCGCAAAGCGTTCTGGAAAAAGCCGTGCAGCTTGAGCCAAACCGTGCACGTAGCTTATCCGCGCTCGGAATGGCCCTGTGCAACGAGAAAAAATACGAAGAGGCGGTCGTACCGCTGGAGAAATCGCTGCAATTGGATGCTGGCGGCGGTTGGGAAACGGATTACGCGCTGGGGAAGACGTATTATTATTTGGAGAGGTATGACGAAGCGTTAAAAACTGCCCAGCAGGCGCAAACGGAATCTAACGGCCAAGCCCCCCAGGTGCATTTGCTTTTGGCGCAAGCGCTGACGGCTGTGGGACGGTATAAAGACTCGGCGCAAGTGCTGAGAGAGCTCCTGAAGCGCTATCCAAGCGCACCTGAATCGGAGACCGCGCAGCGTTTTCTGAATCGATTGACCGCCGACCGTAAGATCCCTCCGCAGTAGAGGAAGTGATTCGAAAACACCGGTGGCGATTGAACTCCAGCCAGTATGGTTTGAAGCACCCACCCCTCTTCTCGGGGTTTCCGATGGAATCTCAATCGGTCGCTACGCGGGGAGGTTTAAAGATTCGCTGGTGGGGCAACTCCGGTGAGTCATTGACATTCAACCCTTCTCCCTCTCGTTGCCTTTATCGGGAACTCGGTTCCTCGATTTTCACGATCCGATTGAGCCCGGCCCGATTCAACGCGGCCACTTCGACTTTCTGCCTTAGGCCGTCCGGCCAATCAATCTCGAAGGCATCTATAGCAGTGGCGGTTCCAAGTCCAAAATGGACCCGCGAGTCAGAACTCGACATATAGCTCCCGCCACTAAACACGTCGACGCGCCTCCGTACGCCACCCGCCGTAAGGAACACTTTTGCGCCAATCGCATCCTTGGGACTCCGCCCGCTTCCGACAAGCTGGAATTCCATCCAATGATTGCCATTCTCCACGACATTGCGCAGCAGCAACGGAGCTGAATCGATGCAGTTCAGGACCACATCTATATGTCCGTTATTGAAAAGATCACCAAACGCTGCACCTCTCGCGGGAACAACCGCTGCCAATCCGCTGCCCGTCGAAGGTGGCACCTCCTGGAACTTTACCCCGTCCAGGTTCCGAAATAGCTGCGGCCGCTCCGCCCAGGTAGTTCCCCAATCTTGTTTGTCCACTTGCGGATAGACGTGCCCGTTGGCAATGAAAAGATCCAGGAAGCCATCGTTGTCGTAGTCCATAAAGGCCGTGCCCCACGACAAAAACGGGATGGTAGGGTTCGCCAGTCCGGCTTTGTAAGAAACATCGGAAAAGTTCCCGTCACCATCGTTCCTGTAAAGTGTCTTGTAATCGTCGGAAAAAGTGGTGATGAACAAATCCAGCTTTCCATCACGATTATAATCACCGACCGCGATGCCCATCGAAGCTTGCTCCCTGCCGTCGTCGCTCAGTGCGAATCCGGAAGAATAGCTAATGTCCTCAAAGGTTCCGTCGCGTTTGTTGCGGTACAAATAGTTGGTTGTCGAATCGTTGGCTACGGCGAGGTCCAGCCACCCATCGTCATCCACATCTACAAAAACGGAACCTAGGCCGAACAACCCCTGGCGGTCGGCAACTCCCGCTTTGAGGCTCACGTCCGTGAACGTGCCATCGCCGTTGTTGTGAAACAGGTGATCCGCTTCTCCCGGCAAGCCGCGAGGGCCGCACATGACGTTTATGCCACGAAACTGGCAGAGATTTGGAGGAATGGTCCCTTGCCCCGAAATAGGCGGGTGAGCCACGTCGAATTTCACGTAGCCTGGTACAAATAGGTCGAGCATTCCGTCGTGGTCGTAATCTCCCCAGGTCGGCCCTGTGGACCACCCGCCGAGCGCAACACCTGCCTTTTCCGCGACGTCCGTAAAGGTTCCATCGTGATTGTTATGGTAGAGCCTATTTTTTCCAAAGTTTGTGACGTAAATGTCTGGCCAGCCGTCATTGTCATAGTCCGCTACGGCCACCCCGAATCCCCAACGCTCGTTAGCGACACCTGCTTTGTCGGTTACGTCCGTAAACGTGCCATCGTGATTATTATGAAGGAGCATGGCTCGGGGCGCGGGCTCGAGCCCGTTCATCGCAGAGAAAGTGGAACCATTCACGAGATAGATGTCCAGCCAACCATCGTTGTCGTAATCGAGCAGAGCCACGCCTGAACCCATAGTTTCCAGAATTGTTTCTTTCGCTGGAGTCCCCGAACGATGCCGAAATTTGTCTAATCCGGCTTGTCCTGTGATATCGGCGAATATCACCGGAGCGCCATTCACGAAGCCGCCAGCCGTGATCGGACGGGACATGGCGTCCTTGACTGCGGGATGTGGAGTACCCGTAGCTACCCCCATTCCGCCCTGCGCTTGCTGGTCAGTTGTCTTAGGCGATTCCTGTCCTTTGGCGGGTATTACGCAAACGAGAATCCCCAACACCGCGATACATCGCAAAGTCTGGAACGCTACTTCTCCCAGCCGACCACTCCGCCTCTCCATTCGTCTCATATTTCGGAACTATAGCATTTCAAACAAGGCTGGTTGTCAAACCAGGTTGGATGCGAAGCCCTCCGAACCACCCATCGGTGATTGCGATAGTCGACATTCCCGGATAAAATAACCGTCTTTGTCGTTTGGCTATTCCATATAGAATCCGTCTCAGTACGGATATGCCCCTCACGCGCGTTGCAATTCCAGCATTTCACGCGATGGCGGCAGTGGATGGTGCAAGGATGAGTTTTGCGTTTCGCGGGTCTTTTTTCTCCGCGTCTGGAGTCTCTTGATGTCGCGGAAGAAAAGCGAAATGAAGGGCATCCACCTAATTGCCCAGCTAGCCGGCGTTTCCATCGGCACCGTGGACCGCGCACTGCATGGACGCAGTGAAATCAACGACGCCACCAGACAGAAGGTCTTACGCGTAGCACAAAAGATCGGCTACATGCCGAATCTTGCGGCGCGAGCTCTTTCGAAGGCTAAACCCGAAATACGCATTGGTGTTTGCGTTCCCCAGGAAATCCGTTTTTTCTACGACCAGCTTTGGAGCGGAATTTTGGATGAGGCTCGCCGAGTAGTACATCTCGGCGTGCAATTTCTCAGACGTCCGGTTCATGCGCTTGGTGAACATGATGCCGAGGCGTTCCAGGATTTGGTGGACAGCGGTGTGGACGGCATCATCCTGACCGCGGGAAATCCGTTGGTTCTGACTCCACTGATTGATCAAGCGGAGAAGAACGGCATCCGCGTGGTATGCGTTTCAACCGACGCGCCGGCCAGCAGCCGTTCGAGTATCGTTTGCGTGGAACCGGCGCAGAATGGCTTTCTCGCCGGCGAGCTGATGGGGAAATTTCTGCCTCCCGCATCCCGGGCCGCAGTGGTTGCTGGCATGATGACCGCGGAAGATCACCGCAAAAAGACTGATGGCTTTTCGAGAGGATTCCCACAGCACAATCCCGGCGGCGAGGTTGTCGAGGTGATTGAAGGCCATGAAGACGAGAAGGAGAGTTACGAAAAGACGGTTGATTTGCTTCGGAGGGTTCCCAATATTTCGGGGCTTTACGTGAACACGGTGAATTGCCTGCCCGTTTGCCGTGCACTCGAGACTAGAGGCTTGGCGGGAAAGGTGCGGCTGATTGCCACCGATCTTTTCCCGGAGATGTTGCCGCTCCTGCAACAGGGAACGATTACGGCCTCCATCTACCAACATCCCTATCGGCAGGGTCAAATCGCCGTCCGAAATCTCGCCGACCATCTGGCGAATCAAGCAATCCTTAGCCGGTACGTATACTTGAGTCCGGGGGTGGTAATGGCGTCGAATGTGCACCTTTTCCGGGAGCTACGCTTGAGTGAATCGCACTCAGACATTCCCGCGCCAGGGAAGCGGGTTGTGGCCTAACAGACATCGCCGACGCGGCCGAAAGACGAAAATCGAACTGTTAAATTACTTTGAAATGATTTGCCGTAGGACGTCGACTCTCAAACAGCTTTGGGGAATAGCGAGTTTTCTCCTCGTGGTCACGCTTTTCGGCACATCCGTGACCGCCCAGGCCCCCACACCTGAAGCAGCCGTCGCGCTGCAGCAGGAGGGGCGTCTCCCCCAGGCGGAATCTGCATGGAGAGCGTGGCTGCAGCTCCATCCAAGAGATGCGGCGGCGCTGGCCAGCCTGGGTATAGTCCTGTCCCGCCAAGAGAGATTCGGAGAAGCCGTCGCCTCCTATCAGGAAGCCCTCGCGCTGGCCCCGGAACTCCCAGGCGCACAACTTAACCTGGGACTCGCGGAATTCAAGCTCGGCGATTTCAAGGCGGCCATCGCGCCATTGAAGGCCGCGCTGGTGGTAGACCCGCAAAGTCAGCAGGCAACCGCGTTGCTGGGCCTGAGCTATTACGGCGTCAGCGATTTTCCGCAGGCCATCCAATATCTCGAGCGTTCAGCGAACGCCGATCCTTCGAATGGAGAACTCCATCGGGTTCTTGCGCAAAGCTGCCTTTACGCCAAGCACTACGATTGCGCACTCAAGGAATTCACCGCCATTCTTAAGAAAGACCCCGATTCCGCGGCCGCGCACATGCTCACGGGGGAAGCATTGGACGGCCTGGGGAGGACTCCAGAGGCTGTCACCGAGTTCGAAGCCGCGGCCAAATCCGATCCCAAGGCCATCGATGTGAACTTCGGGCTCGGGTTCCTTTACTGGAAAATGCGTCAATACGACGATGCCGCGCGCGCGCTTGAGGCGGAACTCGCTCTCGATCCCGCCAATGCACAGGCCCTGGCCTACCTGGGTGATATCGAATTGAAACGGGAGCATACCGCAAAGAGTTTGGACCTTTTACGCCAGGCCGTGCAGCTGCGGCAGGACATTCGCATGGCGTATATAGACCTCGGCGTGATCTACACTTCCCAGAAGCAATATCCGGAAGCGCTGGATGCATTGCGTAGCGCGGAGAAGCTCGACGCGGAACAACCGGATGTGCACTATCGCCTCGGCCGGCTCTATCAGGCTATGGGAGACTCACTCGAATCGCAGAAGGAATTCACACGGGTGAAAGAATTGCACGAAAAATCGGAAGAAGATGTGGCCAGAAAAATGTCCGGTATCAAGCCAGCGCCCAAGATGTAATTCCCTACCAAAGAATACGACTGAACTTGCGCTGAAGCCGTCAACGAGTTCCGGTTAGAATATCCACGGTTAATTGATCCAGCCGCTCATACGGGAGCCGCTTCTTAAGGATCGCATCCTTGTCGAATTGCCTCTCTAGAAGAGCGTCTGCGGATTCTTTCGAATATTTCTTCGTACTCGGCGGACAATTAGTGCAGGCCGAAATCTCCTTGAGGATCGTCTGGATTTCCTTGTCGGCATTCCAGCGCGCCGCTTTATCCTTCAGTATCAGGTAAGTTCTCATGCAGCCCCGCGCGAAATCCTTCACGCCCTCATAGTCCTCGGTGCGGTATGCATGCGCATCGAAATGACGCGGCCCTGTGTAGCCCACGTCTTCCAGGAACTTTACCAACCAGAAAGACGCTTTTAAGCTGGTGGAGCCGAAGCGCAAATCCTGGTCATAACGCCCGGGCGCCTGATCGTTCAGATCAATGTGGAACAGTTTGCCGGCTTCCCAGGCCTGTGCGACCGCGTGCATGAAATTTAGGCCGGCCATCTGTTCGTGGGCGAACTCCGGATTCACTCCGACCATTTCCGGGTGATCGAGCGTTGCAATTAGCCCAAGATAATGACCGGTGGTCGGCATGTAAATGTCGCCCCGCGGTTCATTGGGTTTGGCCTCCAGGGCGAACTTGTAGTCGTATCCTTGATCCTGGTTATATCCGCAAAGGAAGTTAATCGCTTCGCGCAACCGCTTGATCGCATCGTCCGCGCGTCGGCATCCATCGGTCTCCGTACCTTCGCGGCCACCCCAGAGCACAAAAATCTTAGCGCCGAGTTCGGCGCCCAGGTCCATGGCGCGCATGGTTTTTTGCAGCGCATAAGCTCGGACTTCCGAGTCATTCGCGGTAAATGCGCCGTCGCGAAATATCGGATGGAAAAAGAGAGATACCGTGGCCATTGGCACTAACAATCCGTGACGCTGGCACGCCTTCTGGAATTCGGTGACGATTGACTCCCGCTCGCTCGAGAGCGCATCGATGGGCACGAGATCGTCGTCGTGGAGATTTACGCCCCACGCCCCGGCCTCCGCGAGCATGGCCACGATTTCCGTTGGCTTTAGGGGCGGGCGGACAAAATCGCCGAATGGATCACGTCCTCGATTACCGACGGTCCAAAGTCCAAAGGTAAACTTGTGTTCGGGGCGCGGCAGAAAACTGTTGGGGTCGGATTCCATAAAGTGTACCTCCCTCGCGAGGTCACAATTCGCTTAGCCAGGTCGAAAAGAATGGCGGACCGAGCAAGTGCGGAAAGGGGACGGGGACCGGAAACACCCCAAAAGGTGAAGTCGTGTGCGTTAACGTCTCGCGTATAGTACCATATGGCCGTTTGGCCGCAAGTATTTGATTCTTACTATCGGAGATTTTAATGACCTTCGTTTCGCATCTGTTGCGTTCTCGCGGACTATCCTCTTGCTTAGTTGCGGTGCTGGCCCTGCTGGCCTCGAGTTCTCAAAGCATTGCGCAACAGAATCCGCCCTATCGCGATCCGATGCTGCCGGTCGAACAGCGCATCGATGATCTTCTCTCTCGGATGACCTTGGAAGAAAAGGTAGCTCAACTCGAAAGTGCCTGGGAGAATCGCCAATTTCACAAAGATCTACAAACCTTGATGGTAGACGATAAGGGAAATTTTCTGCCGGAGCGCGCAGCTGCGCTCTTCAAGAATGGACTTGGCGAACTGGCTCGTCCGAGCGAACCGACGACTGCCCGCAGTCCCCGGGAAATGGCGGAATTCACGAATACGATGCAGAAGTGGTTTCGCGACAACACCCGGCTGGGCATTCCGGTACTGTTTCACGAAGAATGCCTCCACGGCTTGGTGGCACCTGGCGCGACTTCTTATCCGCAGGCGATCGCGTTAGCTTCGTCGTGGGACCCAGGTTTGGTGCAGCAAGTCTTTTCCGCAACTGCTGCTGAAGCACGTTCGCGCGGCGCAGACCGTTGCCTAGCGCCGGTGCTGGATTTGGCCCGCGATCCGCGATGGGGCCGAACTGAAGAAACCTACGGTGAGGATCCGTATCTTGTTTCTCGTATCGGGGTTGCGGCTATCCGCGGATTTCAGGGCAACGGTCCGAATCTCGACAAGTCACATGTGTTCGCTACCGCAAAGCATTTCGCTGTTCACGGACAGCCAGAAGGCGGCACGAACGTCGCCCCCGGCAACTATTCCGAGCGTGTCGTTCGCGAGTATTTCCTGAAACCTTTCTATTATGCGGTCACACAGGCCAACGTACAGTCGGTGATGCCTTCCTACAACGAACTGGATGGGATTCCTTCGCACAGCAGCCGGCATCTCCTGACAGACATTCTTCGCCATGAATGGGGATTCAATGGCGTCGTGGTTTCGGACTACTTCGGCGTTATGGAGTTGATCCGAGTCCATCACATTGTGGATTCGCCGGAAGCAGCGGCACGCATGGCTCTTGACGCTGGTGTGGATGTGGAACTCCCATTTATCGCTGCGTACGAAACACTTGTGGACCAGGTGAAAAACGGCACAATCGCGGAATCCACGATCGATCGCTCCGTGCGCCGGGTGCTGCGCCAGAAATTTCAGGCAGGTTTGTTCGACGATCCTTACGTGGACCCTTCCTACGCTGAGAAGATTGCGAATAGTCCGGAGCACCAGCAACTGGCGTTGAAAGCTGCTCACGAGGCCATCACGCTGCTGAAGAACGAAAATCATCTGCTGCCGCTCGACAAGTCTAAATACAAGCGCATCGCGGTGATCGGTCCGAATGCGGCTGAAGTTCACTTGGGGGGGTACAGCAACGATCCTGGAAGAGGCGTCAGCATCTTGCAGGGGATCAGAAACAAAGTCGGGAAGAGCGCGGAAGTCCTTTATTCCGAAGGCTGCAAAATCACGGAAACTCTGCCTGACTGGAGTGCAGACAAGGTGGTCCTGGGTGACCCCACTCTCAACGCCAAGCGAACGGAAGAGGCCTTGAGAGTTGGTAAAACGGCGGACCTGGTTATTTTGGTGCTAGGAGAAAACGAACAGACCTCGCGTGAAGCATGGGCTCCCGAGCACCCTGGCGATCGCGATAACCTCGATCTGCTGGGTAACCAAGACGACCTGGTAAAGGGGATGCTCGCGACGGGGAAGCCCGTCGTGGTGGTCTTGTTGCACGGACGGCCCAATTCCGTTAACTACATCGCCGCGAATGTTCCTGCAATTCTTGATGGCTGGTATCTAGGCCAGGAAGGCGGCACCGCCCTCGCGGATGTGCTTTTTGGCGACTATAATCCAGCCGGACGATTGCCGATCACCGTTCCGCGCTCTGTGGGCCAACTCCCGGACTATTACTATCAGAAGCCTTCGGCGAAGCGGGAATTTCTGGGCTCGACGACGCTGCCTCTCTATCCATTTGGATGGGGCCTCAGCTACACCACCTTCGAATATTCCAATCTCCGGCTTTCTGTCGACCACATCGGCCCACAAGGCTGCACCACAGCAATGGTGGACGTGAAAAACACCGGCAGACTGCCCGGCGAAGAGGTTGTGCAGCTATATATCCGCGACGAAGTCAGCTCCGTTACTCGGCCTGTGAAGGAACTTCGTGGATTCCGTCGTATTTCCATCGCGCCCGGAGAAACGAAAACAGTGGAGTTCCAGCTTGGACCCGACGAACTCTCCTTCCTGAACAGAGATATGCATCGCGTCGTCGAACCTGGCACCTTCGACATCATGGCGGGTGGGAATTCCGTAGAACTAAGCCACACGAAACTGACCGTGGACGAAAAATGATGGGCTGTTACATTTCGGCTGCGACGGAACCGCTCCGGAACCCAAGGCGTCTCGGCATTCCCAGGCCGTGATGAAAAGCTTTCAAGGGTTGGAACTTTTGACTGGCTCTTTCGCAAACGCCACGATTGTTGACAAACATCACAAACGCATTTTGCCCTCACCTCTCAGCAACGGAAGTACCGATTGTCGCCGCCCCTGCGATCAACCAAATTTGAGTAGCTTATTGTTGAACGAAGTTCGCAACCATGATTTCTAGAAAACTTCTCGGCCGTATCGTGGTTGCCGGATTTCTGCTCGCTCTGGCGTGCGATGTTTTCGCCCAGAGTGCCCCCGAAATGGCACCAAAGCCGCTGCCGTTGGTCAGCCCGATCTTTGGCGACAATATGGTGTTGCAGCGCGGCAAGGAAAACACTATCTGGGGCTGGTCGGATCCCGGCGATAAGGTGGGCGTCGAAATCTCAGGCAAGCATGCATCCGGCGTAGCCGGGCCGGATCGCCGCTGGCAGGTGAAGATTCAACCGCCGGCTGTGGGTGGTCCTTACACGATCAAGATCAGTGGTCGTCAAACGGTCGAGCTTCACAATGTGCTGGTTGGCGATGTCTGGCTGTGCGGAGGCCAATCCAACATGCAAGTTCCTCTCCGCTCTGCACGAAATGGCGAGGAGGAAGTCAAAGCCGCCAATTACCCGGACATTCGCTTCTTCTCGGTTTTTCCTCACTCGGCCTACCACCATTCAGATGTTGTCGAGGGGTCCTGGAAAGTGGTTTCTCCGGAAACTGCGGAGCACGTCTCGGCGGTCGCGTACTACTTTGCACGCAGGGTCCAACAGGAAATCCACGTACCGATCGGTCTGGTCGTGGACGCCCTCGGGGGAACTCCAGCCGAGGCGTGGACCAGTTCTGCCGCGCTTCGTCCGATGAAAGACTTCGATGTCCCATTGGCAGAACTCGAAAAACTGGCCGCGACCGGCGCGCCCGAATATGGGAATTACGTCATGCATTGGTACGACTATTATGACGTCGGCATTAAAGGAAACTGGGCTGCGCCCGACTTAGACGATTCGACCTGGAAAATGGTTGAGATTCCTGGCGGGTTTTCCGAATTGGGGGTGCCCGGGACACCTTCCGTGGCGTGGTTCCGGAGAGAGGTGGTCACGCCGGACCCGCTTCCCGCGGGACGTGCTTTCGTGCTGTTGGGCTCGATTGACCGCATGGATACCGTGTACATAAACGGAACGCAAGTCGGCGCCAGTGCGTGGGTCGAAAATCCTCGTGCTTATGTCGTCCCCGAGGGCGTGCTAAAGCCGGGCAAGAATGTTTTCGCGATCCGCCTTCTGAAAACCAAGCCGGGGGGCGGATTCCTTGCAAAGCCAGAGGAGTTGCGCCTCGAACTGGGAGACAAGACGAGCATCGAGCTGGCCGGCAAATGGAAAGGTCAATTGAGCGTCGATGCCCGTCCGCCGCATCCGTTGCCAATTGGGTATGAGAACTGGCCGGTGATACCGTCTGTGCTTTACGAAGGCATGCTGGCTCCCATTGCACCGCTGTCCATTACGGGCGTGCTGTGGTACCAGGGCGAGCAAAACTCCGAACGCGGATTCCAATACCGCAGAATCCTTCCGGTGATGATTGCGGATTGGCGGAATCTATTTGGACAGGGCGATTTTCCTTTTTATATTGTTAGCCTGCCATCCTTCCGGCCCCGGAGCGCGGAACCTGCCGACAACACGTGGGCGGAAACGCGCGAGTCGCAGGCGATCGCAGCCGCCAGCGTTTCCAACTCGTGTCTCGCAATCACCATCGACACGGGAGATCCCGATAATATTCACCCCCAAGATAAGCAACCCGTCGGAGAGCGTCTCGCCCTTTGCGCTTTAGCAAAGCAGTATGGCAAGAACGTGGCTTATGCCGGTCCAACGCTGGCTTTCGTCGAGCGGCTTTCAACTTCGATCCGGCTGCACTTTGCGCACGCGGATGGGGGCCTGGTGGTCAAAGGCAGCAAATTGGAAGAGCTCCAAATTGCCGGGGAAGACCGGAAATGGTATTGGGCCGACGCCCACATCGAGGGTGACACGATCATCGTGTCATCGCCTTCGGTGCCCAATCCCAAAGAAGTCCGCTACGCCTGGCAGTCGAATCCCGCGGCGACCCTGTTCAACGGCGCTGGATTGCCAGCCGGCCCGTTCCGGACCGATACCTGGCCCGGTATAACTGACAACCAAAGACCTTACTGAAATAATCCTGCCGGCAACCTGATCAGCGTTTGGTCTAACCTCATGGTTGCCCAGGTCCGCGACGCAGCGCTGTCACTGCCGCCGAGTGCGCTGGCCACCCAGCGAGGGAGAGAGCAAGGGATAGCAAGGGTGAGCAGGTGGGATAACCACTGATTCGGACGAGGTCTGTGCGTCGGTTTTCTTCGCGAGACACGGGCAGACGCTAGAGGCTCAGCCTCAAACCTACGTGACCACCGTCTGCTGAATATCTCGAAACCGTCGCTCATTCCGGCGTGCTCTCGAGGCTGCTGAGGACGTGGAAGCTTTCTGGTGGCCCGAGATAACTCGGCCTCACGCCCCCAAGATCGACTACCAGTTTCTGAAGCACCACCCCCGGATCGACCATCCAAATTTTTAGCGTGTGATATCCAGGAGTAGCGATTTGGTGTTTGGATGTTGCTTTGCGAACGCTATCTTCTACGGATGTCGCCCAAGCCTCTGGGTTGTTGTGAGCGAGCACGTCAATGACCTGAGGAGCTTCTTCGTCGAACGAGATCGCATAGCGGAGTCCCCGGCTTGGAACGAAATTCAAGGTGGGATCGAGGATGGCCTCCACTCCGATAGTTCCCGCATGAAAGAGGTACATCCTATATTCGAGACAGGGCGAGGTCGGGCCAGGCAACATGCTTTCCGCGGTCACCGGAAAGACAGACATCGACGAAAGCGTTCTGCCAAGATCGTCAATCATTTCCCAGCGAGCCGAGGAGCCATCAATCTTCTTGGTGTAATGCGCGGCTTCGATTGAAACATGCCCGTCGCTTTCGACAAATCCCTCCAGTTCATGTGGCACGGGCGCGGAGGGAGAAAAGCTCTCGATGTCTACATGGACATCCTGTCCCGTGTTACCTGAGATGTTCAGAGAGCCGCCGCTCAATCCGAGTGGAACGCGACTACAATCCACGCTGATCCAAATACGCGCTTCCTGGTCAACCTTACCCTGCGACTGGCTGACAATGATCCATGGCGCGCTGGCGGTCATGGTGAACGAAAAAGGTGATTTGCCTCGATTGAAGACATCAACGTAGTAACGCTGTTTTTTGAAGACATCGAATTGCGGAAGTACCGGGTCGTCCGGGAGCGCCTGGCCAAGCCAAGGTCGAGCCTTCCACCGAGACGCCCATCGAGGCCGCTTCAGGAAGTTTAATGCGCGTGACTCTCGGCATCACGTTGACGGGAGGTTCATTCCAAGAGGCATACCCGATGTGCGTTTGGTCCATCATGTGTTCCCATTTTCCGGCCGCCAGAGTGTGGTTATAAAAGTGAGACATTTCCGCATCCATCGCAAAGAGGCTCTCTGCCTCGTTAGCGAGTTCATTCGTGCGGACTCGTCCCTGGCTCGCGTACAGCTGATTTTTAGCTGCCGTTATATATAACTGGTTGAGAACAGCAGAGGCTTTGGTCGGGTAGAGAACAAGTTCGTAGAAGGCGTTCTTTGTTTCGTCAGGCAATTTTATGTAGATCCCCTCTGCTTCGGTCGCGATCGCTTGAAACTCCTCCGCGATTCGGTCCGCCTCACGATAGTTCACCAAGCTGTAGGTACTCGGTTCCAGAAGCTCGGGTTTGCGTCTGCTGTTATATTTCGCGTATTTGGAAACAATATCTGAGATTTCAGAGGCATATTTCGGACCAAATTCCCTTGTAGCCCACAGTCTTCCAAATTCTCCTATCTTTTCCTTCGGCCACCGTCCTGGATCCCATGCCAGGCTCAGGAAAAACTCTGTCGGGAATTCCATTGGCTTCAGGTCGCCGACGTTAACCATCCAGATGCGATCCGCGCCATAGCGCAGCGCCAGATTCATCTGTTCCCAAATCTTGGGGAGAGGATTCGTATTGATCCATTTGTACGATCGCGGATCCCCGACATAGTCAAAGTGGTAGTAGATTCCCGCTCCGCCGCTTCGTTTGCGCTCCTCCGCAGTCGGAAGTCGACGGATATTGCCCCAATTGTCGTCGCACCACAGCAGGGTCACGTCATCCGGCACGCGCATTCCTTTTTCGTAGTATTCCTGCACCTCTTTATAGAGCGCCCAGTCTTGCGGTACGGTGGCCGCGTCCCGGCCGTAGACATCGGCGATAATCTTCCGTTGATCCGCCACGATTTGTTCCAGGCTCGCAATATTCGCGCTCTCCGACATCGGCAGGTCACCGTCGCCGCGCATCCCTATGGTGACAATCTCTTCATACTCCTTGTTCCGCTGTGTCCCCTGTCGCCAGAAATCCCGAAGCACCGTACCGTTTTGCGAATAATCCCACGGTCCGCCGCCGTGACGTTTCCATTCCTGCTGTGCCCTTGTCATCGGCTCGTGGTGCGAGGTGCCCATCACGATGCCGTATTCGTCCGCCAGCCGCGGATTCAGTGGATCGTCCTCGTTGAAAGCGCTGTTCCACATCGCCGGCCACAAATAATTGCCTTTGAGCCGCAGGATCAGTTCGAAGACCTTGGTGTAGAACTCGTGATTGTAGTTCCCGAACTTTTCTTTCACCCATCCGGTCAGCGCGGGTGCCTCATCGTTCAGGAAAATTCCCCGGTATTTGACCGCCGGCGGACCCTGGGTGTGAACGCCGGACGTTACCGTCAGCGTATCGTGATGATGCACCGGCACATCCGCCCACCAGTACCACGGTGAAACACCGATCTGCTCCGAAAGATCGTAAATTCCATAAATCGTTCCGCGCTTGTCGCTACCGACGATGACCAACGCGCTGGCGACACCCGGCAGCGGTTGCAACACCACCTGTACGCTGAACGATTCCCATTTGCCGCTAATGTCCGTGACATCCAGCTTGCTTTCGCGAACCAAGCGATCAATCAGCGAACTCTTTCCGAGTGTGCCGATGAGCACCGCGCTAGCGCCGATCTGACCGGCGTCATGCAAAAGCGCAGGCGTCAAACCGGTAACGCGTTGAATATCCGTCTGTAAATCGGACGCGGCGCGCGTCACGCCAGCGAAATCGCCGGCATCCACGTATAGCGCGGTCGCCCGCCCAGGTTCTGCGACAACGAAGTTGCCCGCATGTTTTTCAGTTTGTACGTAGGAAGGTTGGCCCAAGGCCAACCCGAAGGAGGGAAGCGATAGCATCCCAAAAAGCCCAATAAGCGCTCGCGAAACCGCGCGCAGCCCGCGGCCAGAATCGCTGATTGTTCGGAGAATTTTCATCGGGCTCAACTCACGAGCGAGTATGCGACCAAATCCCAAGCCGCGCGAAACCTCACGCGTCCGGATTTGCCGCATCAATCGATCGAAGCGCCGGATAAATGCGTTGGTATACGCGCCAGCCGCGTTGCAGCGCCGAACTCGCCGCTTGATTCACACTGACGCGCTCTGCCACGCGCACTACCGCCGAGCAGGCCTCGTCGACGCTTCCCCAGCAGCCCGCGCCCACTCCCGCAAGAATCGCCGCGCCATACGCCGCGCCTTCTTCAGCCGCTACCGTTTCTACTTCATGTCCGTAAACGTCCGCCTGAATCTGCCGCCACAACCGCGACCTGGCGCCGCCGCCTCCCAGCCGGATCCGCGCAGCGGGCACTCCAATCTCTTCCAGAATTGCGAACGTTTCCTTCAAGCTGTACGCCACACCCTCGAGTACCGCGCGAATCAGATGCGCCCTGGTATGCGAAGCCGTCAATCCCACGAACGCCGCTCGCGCGTTTGGATCGAGATGGGGCGTCCGTTCGCCCATCAAATACGGTGCCCAGAATGCGCCCTCGGAGCCCGCTGGGACCGCAGCCGCCTCCTCGCACATGCGATCGTAGGCATCATCGCCATGGAAGAGGCCGCCGCCAAGCTGGTCGCGAAACCAGCGGAGTGAGAGTCCCGCCGCCTGGGTCACGCCCATCACGTGCCAGCGATTCGGGATCGCGTGACAAAAGGTATGCAACCGCCCCTTGGGATCGAGCGCCGGCCGGTCTGTCGCGGCGAATACCACGCCGGAGGTACCGATCGTGGCGCTGACCGTTCCCGGTTGCGTAATTCCAATGCCGACGGCGCCTGCGGCCTGATCTCCTGCGCCCGCAACCACTGGGGTGCCGGGCAACAAGCCCGTCGCGCGCGCACCTTCCGTCGAAATCTTTCCGCAAACCTGCTCCGATTCAAAAAGCGCCGGCAGCAGCGCGAGATCTATCTTCGTCTTTTCCAAAACTTCGCGCGACCACGCACGCTTCGCAACGTCCAGAAGCAATGTGCCCGAGGCGTCCGCCACGTCGATCGCCGATTCGCCTGTCAATCGCAACCGTACGTAGTCCTTGGGAAGCATGACCTTGCGAACACGCTCCCAGTTTTGCGGCTCTCGTTCCCGCACCCACAGCAATTTTGTCAGGGTGAAATTTGTCAGCGGTGGATTGCAGGTCAATTCGATCAGTCGTTCCCGCCCGAAGGTGTCTTCCAGTTCCTTGGTCTGGCGCTCTGTCCGCTGATCGCACCAGATTAACGCGGGCCGGATTACCTCGTCGCTGGCATCCAGCAGAACCGCGCCATGCATCTGCCCGGAAAATCCGACGCAGGAGATCTCTTGGGCTGAAATGCCGCCCCCGTGCAGCGCTTTTCGCACTGCCAGTCCAGCGGCCCGCCACCAGTCCCGCGGATCCTGCTCCGCCCAGCCCGGTTGTGGACTGGCAAACGGAACATGCTCTTCGGTCCCCGAAGCGAGCACGGCCCCGCGCTCGTCGAGCACCACCGCTCGCGTTCCGCCCGTTCCGACGTCGATGCCTAAGACTCGGATGCGCCCTCGCTGTAAGTCAAAGAGAATCTGACACTGACCGCCTGATTTGTTGCTCCAAGAGAAGTGAGAGAATTTTTATATCACAGCCATACGTGGAGAAGAAATATTACTCCCCGTGGATTGTAGAGAGGGCCTAGGTTGATTGTAGCTGGAAGTGTGCTGCGTTATCAGCGAGTTGCGGGATTATGCCACTTCTGCAAGCCCCCAACGGAGCCGGAGTAAGCGTAGTGCGCCTTGCAAAACCCGTTAAGGCACTTGCTCGCCGGTCAGCCTGTACGGGCATTCTCTTTTCCACGACCGGCAAGTCCGCCGCGGAACCTACTCCACTCGCCCCAGATATTTGTCCAGCCAACCGAGCACCGTTCGAATCAGCTCCGGCCGTTGCTCGGTAACGTCGTGCGGCGTATCGAACAAGACGTGCGTCTTTTCCGAGGGCAGCGACCCCAGCATCTCGAACAGGGGCAATTGCGACCGTTGCAGCGAAAAAGAATAATCGTAGCGTCCATTCACCATCAGGACGGGCTTTTTCAACCGCGGCGCAAAATCCGCCTGATCGCCACCCTTCGGCGGCTGGTAAAGAAAGTATCCACCATCGAGAAAGACCGCTGTTTTCAATCTGTCCTGCTGGACCGTGGCGTAAATCACTCCCTCTGCCGAACCCATGCTTACGCCGAGATAAGCCAGTTTGCTCTTGTCGATATCCGGACGAGTTTCAAGGTAATCAATCGACCGCGCAACATCCTTGGAACGCTGGGTCATATAGGCCAGATCCTGTGATGTCCCGGGAGCGACCTCATGCCTCACGCGCTCATACGTTTCCTGGTAAATCGGATAAAGAACCGCCCTCCCGCTTTGCACGATGTAATCGAAAAACTTTATGTCTCCCAGCGTTTTACTGTTGGACAGGTAATAGACCCGAGCGCTGGGAAAAAAAACGATAGTTTGGAACGGCGGCTTGACCCTTTTGGGGAGAAACAGATACGCGGACATCCGTTCACCATCGTAAGCGGTATCGTAAGTGATCTTCTGTTCGACCCAGTCCGGGGTATCCGCCACCACTCCTTCGAGTTTCGCGTTCAAGGGCGTTTTATCGTAAGCGTACAGCGCCTGGTAGGCTTGATAGACTTCATCGGTTACCGGCTTCACTCTTGAAAAATCGCGATCGTACGTCTTGATGACTTTGGTCATTTCTTCCGGCAGTGCGCCCGTATTGCGCACGCAGCGGAACCCATTTGTCGGCGAACGATCCCACGGCGAAAGTGCTTCGGGGTCATCGTAGATATAAGCCTGCGATTTCCACGCTCCGCCCAGAATGAAGTTCAAGCCGTCGCCCGCGGAATTGAGCACCCACTCCCTTACGTTGCCGGCCATGTCGTATGTTCCGTACGGCCCCAATCCCTTATAACCGCCCACTGGCGCCAGTGCATCGTTGGAAATATTGCTTTCCCGCACGGTGTAACTGCTCACATCGGAAGGCGCAGCCGAAAGCCACTGGGAAAACGCGGGCAGGCTCTTCCCCGCAAAGGCAGCATACGCCGAAGCTTCATACCAACTAGTCCCGGCGACCGGGAAGTTGGCCTGCCCCTCGGGATAGTGACCGCCCTGCCACGTCGCTGGTCCCGCGCGTCCAGTGCTGTCTCGGAAGATTTTTTGGGCCTCCTCCCAACTCACGTCGTGGCCGTCTTTTCGGAACGGCGCAGTCCAATACTCGCGTTTTTCGTACCCTCCGTGGTCCACAAAATCTTGATATTGTTTGTTCGTCACCTCGTATCGATCGATATAAAACGGCGGCATATTGGAAACGCCGATCCAACCAACGAACGAAATCATTCCGCCCCAGTCTCCGCCGCTGGCGTAAGACATCCCTTCGGGCGCCTTCATTTCCGCGTCCAACGGGAAATTCATCTGCTTCGCAGTTTGCGGAGCGGAAACGTACTCACCCACTCCCGCCTTCGTCACCTTCCAGCGAAAATATCCTTCTGGAATTGCTGCATCCGTCAGCGGCGTGGTGCCCAGCGAGTACCAGCCGCCATCAGGAGACAAATAATCCTGTATCTCGATATTCGCCCCGGCCGGCGAAGAGCGAATCGAGACAGTTTCGGTCTTCACCACCGCCAGTTGCGCCGATTCTGCATCTACCGGCAAATATTTCTGCACCTTCTGCGACAAAAGAAATGCCGCCAATGGTTTATTTTCCGCCAGCAACCTGGAAATTGCCGGAATGCCCTCTTCTTTCGCCCAATGCCGCCGGTAGTTCCGCTGGTAAAGCCGTCCTCCTATCGCGGCTGCCAGCAACACAAAAATAATCGCTGGAATCAGGTACTGCCGCGACACCGTTAACTCCGCCTCCGCCGGCGGCAATTCCGGTCCACTCAATTTCAGCAATGCCGTGGAAAGATCGCGAGACATCTCCGAAGCGCTTTGATACCGCTTCGACAAATCCTTTTCCACAGCGTGCGAAACAATGCGGGCCGTTTCTTCCGGAATATCCGGTCGGATTTCCTTTAAAGATTTCGGCGTTCCCTCGATCACCGCGCGCAGAATCGCCACTGCGCTTGTCCCCTGAAACGGTGGCTTGCCGCTCAGCGCCTCATAAAGCACCACTCCAAGGCTCCACAGATCGGTCCGGCTGTCGACGTTCTTCCCCTCGGCTTGTTCGGGCGACATGTAAAGCACCGTGCCTACCGGACCGCGCGTTTCCGCAAACGATACGGTCACTGCAGGCGCATCCGCCGGCTCAAGCAGCTTTGCCAACCCGAAATCCAGCACCTTGGCATGCCCGCGTGGCGTCACCATAATGTTGGAAGGCTTCAGATCGCGATGCACAACGCCCTGCTCATGTGCGTCTTCCAGCGCGTTGGCCACTTCCACGCCCAGCGACACAATTTCCCTGGCGGAGAGCGATCCCGCTCGCAACTTCCGGGACAGCGGTTCGCCGGGAACGCATTCCATGACCAGATAATCTGCGCCTTCGTATTCCCCGACGTCGAACACTGCAGCGATATTGGGATGACTCAGGCGGGCTAAAGCGAGCGCTTCCTGGCGAAAACGCCTTCTTGCAGCTTCATCGCTGAGCACCGCCGAAGGCAGCACTTTGATGGCGACGTCGCGTTGTAAGCGTTCATCGCGCGCCCGATACACAACACCCATCCCCCCCTCACCGAGGGGCGCGGAAATTGTGTATGGCCCAAGACGGGTACCCTGCGCGAAGCGCATATTCGCTCGCGAGTATAACTCGAAATATTTTGCCGGAGCGGCTCATCTTTTCTGGAGTTCTCCGACTAACTTATTTTTTGAATTAGACGCCGCAGACTGGGGCTGACGCTCGCTAGTCTGCTGGAAGAAATAACCTCCTCCGCATTTCGCAGGGTGAAACTTATTGATTTACGCCGCTAGCCAGGAACCCGCCATCAACCGTCAGGATTTGCCCGTTTACAAAAGACGCGGAATCCGACGCGAGGAACACGGCCGCGCCTACTAGTTCTTGTGGGACACCGAAGCGCCCCATCGGGGTGCGCATCAGCAATTCCGCCCCGCGCGGGGTACTGTCCAGCAGTTCGGCGTTGAGCGCGGTACGAAAAACGCCCGGCGCGATGGCGTTGGTGAGCACTCCGTGTTTTGACCATTCGACCGCTAGCGAGCGCGTCAGCGATGCCACTCCGGCTTTGCTTGCAGCGTAGGCGGCTACTTCGTGCAGCGCTACAAAACTGTTCAAGGACGCGATGTTTATAATTCTCCCGTACCTGCGGCTGAGCATGTGCTTTCCCAAAATTTGGCAAGCGCGAAGAGTACCAGTCAGATTGGTGTCGAGAATTTCGTTCCACTGCGCTTCAGGAAAATCGAGTGTTGGCGCGCGGACAATTTTTCCGGCGCAATTCACGAGGATGTCGACTTTCTGAAATTGTTCGAGGCAAGCCGCGAGTAACCGCTGCAAGGATTGTGGGTCGCGGACATCGCTGGAAATCCGCAGAGACTTTCGCCCCCGGCCTTCAATTTCCAGGGCGACCTCATTCACATGGGCTGCGTTGCGTCCGGTGGGAATTACGTCCGCGCCGGCGTCCGCCAAACCCAGGCTCAGCGTGCGCCCAATGCCGGAAGTGCCGCCAATGACAACGGCGATCTTGCCTGTTAGTTGTAACACTGGAGGCATTTTTCGAAATTTCTCCGCAAGCACAATTAAAAACGATCCTTAGAAGCCCACAAACCTAAGCCGGGATTTTCGATGAAATAGAATTCTTCGTCCCCCACGCGGTTCCAACCATGTTCAAGCGTTTCCGGATTGTAACGCTGCAGCATTTCGCTAAGATCTGCGTACCCGAAGCCCGCATCTTCGATTTCCTGCCGGGTTAAATGTCCGGGGCACCAGGTGATGCCGAAGCGTCCCTCTGAAGAGCCATGAATCAGGTGGGCGGCGGCGCTTAAATTCGCGGCCAAATCTTCGTTGTCTTTCACCATTTCGAGCGTCGCTGGAGTTCCATGGTATCCGTACTTACGTATAAGCCTGTCGATTTCCGAATCCTCGCCAAATTCGCGAACTCCGGGCGCGAGAATAATTAATTCGCCGCCCGTAGCCATGGCCATTCTCGTTCGGTAGATCGCTTTGTTTCCAAGCCAGGTGCTGTGAAATTCTTGCGGATCGAGATAGACCACGACTTTGCGCAGCGGCTTCGGCACTAACGTAAAGTTCACGCGAAAACTTAATTCCGCGGCCTGCTGGAAACATCCGGCGTCATCGCCGATAAACAATCCCCGTACTACCGTTTTTCCTGAAGCGTTACGGCTGACGACGGTCAGGACATAAACAATCGGAAGATGATTCAGAAATCGCTCGGCCGCATAATTCAGAGCGCGGCGAACCGGGTTGTCGGCCCGGCCCATAATGCGTTCCATGCCGTAAACAGCTCCCAAATAGTGGCTGCGATTGATGCCATCTGGCCCACCGGTCCCCACCAAAATATTTTTATTGTAGTTGGCCATGCCGATGACTTCGTGAGGCACCACCTGACCGATGGAGAGAATCAGATCGAAATCGCCGCGCATCACCAGCCGATTGACCTGCGCCGGCCATTCGAAGTTTAGTTTTCCCTCGGACTGCTCGCAAATAAAATCTGCCGGAACGATTCCGATGGTTTCCACATCCTCTCGCCATTTGTGGGCGTGGAAAAGAGCGAGCGGCATATCTCCGAACATGCTGGTGAGCTGCTGCGGCGACATGGCCTTGTGCGTACCGAGGGCGGGCAGCACCGCGCCGAGTTTCTCGCCGAAATATTCCCATGCGTAGCGTGTCAATTCGCCCGCCCGCGAAGCGATACGGGTAGTGTCCGGGGGAATAGCTAGAACCTTTTGCCGTTTGCCAATCTTTTCTAACGCGGCAAATAAATATTCGCGAAGCTCGGCGGAAGAAAGCTCACGGTCCGGGCCACCCTGTGCGCAGAAAAGGCTCATGCTGCAACCCAGCGTAGGGTCCGCGTATCGCGGGCGTCAAGAATGCGGACTGGTGTTCTGGAATTCATAAGGGCCATTTCACTGTACGTGATTTCATGTTGCGGGTTGCGTCCCACTTCCCAGTCTAACGTCCGCTTTTTTCAGGCCCGGGGCCAGCAGTCTGAGAAATAAAAGTCCAACCAGATAGGAACCTGCCGCCACGGAAAAGAGCGGACTGTAGCTGTGATACCTCTGCAGTATCCAACCGGTCGCCAGAGAAAATAGTACAGCTCCAGCGGAGCCGGCCATGCCACCGATGCCCACCACCGCGCCGACCGAACTGCGCGGAAACATATCGGAAGCGGTAGTAAAAAGATTTGCCGACCAGCCCTGATGCGCGGCGGTAGCCAGGCTCAGCACCGCAACCGCCGACCACAGTGAAGTCAGCCGGCTGGAAAGATAGATCGGCAGAATCAAACACGCGCAGATAAACATCGCGGATAGGCGTGATTTCGCGATCGACATTCCGGCCTTGTGGAAAGCAGTGGGCAGCCAACCGCCGCCAATACTGCCGATAGCCGAGCAGTTGTAAACGATAATGAGCGGCAGGCCAATGTGGCTGAGGCCGAGGTGATAGCGTTCGTCGAAAAATTTCGGAAGCCAATAGAGATAAAAATACCAGATGGGATCAGTAAGAAATTTTGCGCCGGCAAAAGCCCAGGTTTGGCGGTAGCGCAAAAGAGCCATCCACGGAATTTGCGCCGCAGGTTCGGTGGAATCCTCCTGGATGTGCCGTAGTTCCTGGGGATTCACGCGCGGATGCTCAGTGGGGCTTTTATATTTTGCAAGCCACCACACGATCCACAGGGCGCCGACGATTCCGGTGGCGATGAATGCCGCGCGCCAGCCAAATTTTAGAGTAATCCAGGGGATGGCGAGCGGCGCGACAATCGCTCCGACATTCGCTCCGGAATTAAAGATCCCCGTAGCCCAGGAACGCTCCCGTTGCGGAAACCATTCCGCGGTGGTCTTGATTGCCGCCGGAAAACCTCCCGATTCTCCGAGCCCCAGGAAAAAACGAGCGACACCGAACCCGAAAGCGGTGCTGGCCAGCGCGTGAGCCATAGAGGCAACGCTCCAAAACGCCATCACCACGGTATAGCCGATGCGACAGCCTAATTTGTCCACCATGCGGCCAGCGAGCACCAGTCCAATTGCGTAAGCCAGCTGAAATGTCCCGACGATGTACCCGTATTGAGCCTCATTCCAACCGATGGTCTGCTGCAAAGTTGGAGCCAACAGGCCAAGTACCTGACGATCCAGATAATTTATCGAGGTTGCGAAAAAGAGCATGGCGCTGACAGTCCAGCGCACTCGGGTCATCGGGGTTCCGATGTGATGTAAGTCAGAAATGGAATTTTCAGAAATAGCGGAATGCCTTCCGATCGTTTTTTGCGTGCCTGAGTCTAGTCATGAAAGAGAATCAAAGGCGATACGCCTTTTTTGCCAGCCCGTAAGCCAGCTCGGCGGCAATTTCGTGGGCCTCGTCTTCATCCAGGCGATGTTCCGCAACCAGGCGCGCGAGAAAGGAACAATCCACGCGCCGAGCCACGTCGTGCCGCGCGGGGATGGAAAGAAATGCGCGGGTGTCGTCGTTGAAGCCGACGGTATTGTAAAAGCCCGCCGTTTCCGTGGTGTATTCGCGAAAGCGCAGCATGCCTTCGGGACTGTCGTGGAACCACCACGCGGGACCGAGGCGCAGACACGGATAATGCCCCGCCAGGGGCGCGAGTTCCCGGCTATAAGTGGATTCGTCGAGCGTGAAAAGAATAATAGTGAGCCGCGTTTCGTTTCCGAAACGGTTCAGGAGCGGCCGCAGTGCGTGGACGTAATTCGTTGGCGAAGGAATGTCCGCGCCCACGTCCCGTCCGAAGCGCTGAAACAGCAGCGCATTATGATTGCGGACGCTGCCGGGATGAATTTGCATGACCAGCCCGTCGTCGAGACTCATGGCCGCCATCTCCGTCAGCATTTGCGCACGGAATAGTTCGCGTTCCTCGGTGGTGCTCGCTCCTGAGAGTATTTTCTGAAAAAGTCGGGCGGCCGAATCAGAATCCAAGTCGGCAGTGGCCGCTGTCGGATGCCCGTGGTCGGTCGCGGTGCAGCCGAGCTTCTTGAAATCGAGGCGCCGCTGGCGCAGCGCGGCGAGATACCCCGGCCACGTGGTAGTGTCTTCCCGGGTCAACTGTCCAAGCGCCTCGATATTTTCCTTGAATCCCGCAAAATCAGGATCCACAACTGCATCGGATCGGAAAGTCGGAAGAATGCGTCCGTTGAAATGTGATGCCCGTATCGATTTGTGATGGACCAGCGAATCGAGCGGTGAATCCGTGGTGGCTAGCACCTCCAGGCGAAACCGCTCGAATAACGCGCGAGGACGAAAAGCAGTGGCGGTCAGTTTTGCGGCGATCAGGTCGTAATATTCGTCGGCGTTCGCGGGGCTTAGCCGGGAATGCAGACCGAAGAGCTCCTGGAACGCGAAATCCAGCCAAAGCCGCGTGGGAGTTCCGCGGAACAAATAGTAATGCTCCGCGAAAATGCGCCAGATATTGCGCGGATCGGCTGAAGAATTTTCGCCAATTCCCAGTTGCTCCAGCGGGACGCCCTGACTGTAGAGCATCCGGAACACATAGTGGTCAGGTACCACAAAGAGTTGCGCAGGATTCGGAAAGGGCTGGTTTTCCGCAAACCACCGAGCGTCCGTGTGGCCGTGGGGACTTAAGATCGGAACGCAGTTGATGCTGGAATACAGCCGTCGGGCGATGCCCCGGGTCGCCGGGTCTGCTGGGAATATCCGGTCATCGTTAAGAATCGTCACGGATTCCCCTCGGTGGCAGACCTGTCGAGCAGTCGCATGCTAATCGACAGGGCCGGGGCGCACAAGTTTATTCGAGGTGAAAACCTATGTTATCGGACGTTAAAAAACGTTAATGACAAAATTTAAGTTTATTGTTTGCAGTGGAGTACCGCTGATCGATGCCCTTATTCCCGGTATCCACGCCGATCGATCAGTACCAGGTCAGCGCCCGTCACTCGGGCACTATCTCAATCGCGCTGATGGAGGGATAATTCACGCCCGGGGTGAAATATAGTTCGATTTTGCCTTGCGCCGTAGGTTCGATATGAGAAAAGGTCTTTACCAGCGGAGCATTGCCGGCTTCCCGAAAAATGTCGAAGTTCTTGAGCAGCATGGATCCGTTGCAGGAGACGTCGAACACTCGACTGCCTGCACCCCCCACCCCTCCATTGCGGATGCCGAACCAGCGCTCCAGAAAATATAGACGCAAGGTGTACTTCTCACCATTGGCCACCGGGATTATGTAGTGGATATGGCCGAAACGATGCCATTCGTACAGCCGCCCATCCGGGATAGACGATAAATCGCCCGCGAAACTGCTGAGCCGGCCGCCAAAATAGTAGCGATCCCGCGTCCAATCATTACCCTTCGAGTCCTTGTACGAAGAATTGCCCACCACGATCCGTACCGGCAACATTTTATGCGGAGTGCCCGGCAATATCTCCACGGCGTTTGCGAAGGATTCTGGTGTCGAAAAGTTCACGCGGATCGTTCCGTCCGTCCCTGGCGATACGTCCGTGAACACTTTCGTGGTGGCGATGTCTCCACCAGCGGCATCGTCAACCGCGTCAAAGTTGATGGTTGGCCCGCCGTTCACCGAGAATTGTCCGCTCCGGCTGTTCTCTTGAAACCCGGAAGTTTCTGCAAACAGCAGGTGTACCTCATAGGTCCCGGGAGGCACTGGGTAATTGCACTGAAAAACACCGCGTCGCCCGGCTGAAAAGAGCTCCCCATCTTCCGTACCTTGGATAATGTGCCCGGATACGGCGAAAGGTTCTCCTCCTGCGCAGTACTTATCGCCTTCCCAATTCGAGCCCGCGCGATCGATATACGGTTTGCTCGTCCCTATCAAAGCGCGCAAATTTTTTCCGGAAGGCGGCGCGGCCGGGGTAAGTTCGGTTCTGGCAAAATCCCTATTGGGAAAGATCCGCGCCCGCCAATGCCAGCCGAGCATAGCCAAAACACCCAGGGCTAAAGCCGGAATTACCAGCAGCGCCAGAACTCGCTTACGTGATCTGCCAGACTTCTCCGGATTGCTGCGCGGATTCGCTTCGACCGCATGGCCGGCGGGGGATGGCTCAAGCGCAAGCGTCAAATGTTCCTGACCTGCGCCGTGCAGGCTTTCGTCGCGGCCCGGGCTGCCATTTGGGGGGAGGATTGTCTCGCCCATAGGCAATTTCACGCGCAGCCGTCCCGCTTCTATCTCATTGATTCGCGTGAATTTAGGAATGTATCCGCCCGGTGGCAACGCGATACGGATGGTGTGGTCCGCCCCTTCGCTCCGATAATAGTCATCCAGGCGCTTGCGCAGGGCGTGCGCTGTAACTCGGACAATCGTGTCTACCTGGGGATCGAAATCCGAGGGCCGCCCAAGGGCCTGCACCGCGATGTTGTATTCCTTGATGTCCCCGGTCGCGCCTTCAAAGTGTTTTTCGCAGACGTAGGTGAGAAGCCGGACCAGGTTGTTGGTGCGGCCAAACATTCCAGAGGAAAGAATTGCGTCCAATTCGGCGCGCTCGGCCTCAAACTTGCCGATCGATGATTGCAAAGGTCCACCCCGGAGAAAACCAGTCGTTATCCAAACGATATAGCGTTTGGCCGGGAGTGTAAACCGTAAATTCCCGCAAATCGAGTCGCTGCTAAAACGAAATGTTCCCATTGGCGTAGAACACGCTCTTGGAAACTCTTTCCACTGTGGAGCTTTGCTAAAGCCTAGATAAAGTAAGGGATAGCACAAAAACACTATCTTAGACGCATCCGCCCAGGGTCAGCTGCGATTTGCGGTCTCCACTCACCGTGAATTCACCGTGAACTAACTTCCAACGTCCCGCGCCGCGCTGTTCTACTCAGCCAACGATTCTTGAACTTAATTCAGTTACCCAGCATACATGGCCCGGTTCCGAAGCGGTCTAGTCGAGAAGCCTGGATTCGGAACCGGGCGGGTCAGGAAGTCCAAGGGAGCCACAAATGATATCTCGCTGCTCGAAGCGCCATTTTGTTACAGGTACGCCGAAGATCCCCGCCATCCGCTGGACTACTTCTCGATTATTCGCGATCTTAGGGATGCTATTGCTCTTGGCGGTGCCGGGAACCCGCGTTACTGCCCAGGATATCTTCGGACGCATCGCCGGAACCATCACCGACTCCTCTGGCGCGGTGGTCGCCAACGCTAAAATCACCTTCACGAACGAGTCGACCCAAATCAGCCGCGAAGTTACGGCCGACAAGAATGGTTACTTCGTCGCCGATCAGTTGCCCGCCGGAACCTATTCGGTGACGGGCGAGCAAGCCGGATTCAAAACCACCAAAAAAGAGGGAAATGTTCTTACGGCTGGCGGCCGCTTAACCGTGGACTTGAGTCTGCAAGTTGGCGCGGTCACTGAAGTCGTAACGGTAACCGCCACCGGAGACACCATCAACACCACCTCCGGCGAAATCTCCACCACCATCACCCAGCAGCAAGTTTTGGATATGGCCCTGAACCAGCGCCACTACGAGTCCCTGGTCGGTCTTGTCCCCGGCGCGGCCCTGCAAGGCTCGGGCACCAACCCCGCAGCCTTAACCGCGAATTACAACAACAGCGTCGCGGTCATCAATGGACAGCGCCTGGACGGACAGAACTGGAGCGTAGACGGCGGCTTCAATCTCGATTCAGGCTCCAACAATAGCGTCTTCAACCAGGTCGGTATTGATTTTATTCAGGAAGTCGACGTACAAGCTTCCAATTATGACGCCGAGTTTGGCCGCTCGGCTTCCGCCACGGTCAACGTTGTTACCAAAAGCGGTGGCGATCAATATCACGGCGGTGGATTTGAATTCGTCCAGAATAATATTTTCAACGCTGAAAACGCCGGCACCAAGCTGACCAATCCAACTGCAAAAGGCTACGCCGCCGTCCCTCCATTTCACTTTAACGACTTTGGTTGGGATTTGGGCGGCCCGATCCCGTACATCCAGAAAGGCCATCTATTTTTCTTTGCCGGACAGGAATGGAAAAAGTTTCGCGGTGTTTATCCCGGACTGACTGCCGCGTCGGTACAAGAGACGCTTCCCACGGCGGCCGAGGTCGCCGGCAACTTCACGGATGTTTACAATGGTGGAACCGGGCTGGTGCTAAAAACCCCCGCAGTTATCCCCGCGAGTTGCGGAGGCGTTTTTCTCACCGCCCCGAACGTTATAAATCCTGCGTGCATCAGCGGTGACGGTGCAGCCATCGCAGCTCTGTACACTTCAGCCGCGAAATTGTCCGTCAACGGGGGTTTACCCACCGCCGCTACGGCTGGCAACACCGCTTTCAACCTGGCCAACCCCCTGAATCTGCGCGAAGACATCATCCGCGTCGATGAACACCTGAACGACAAGCACAGTTTTTATTTCCGCTATATCCACGACAACGTGAATATCTACAATCCCTACTCCACATTCGGCGCCGCCGGAGCACTTCCGGTGGATCCGGATCTGCGCGATCGCCCCGGATACAACACCCAATTCGGTTGGGTTTATATGATCCGTCCCACCCTGATCAACTCTTTCAAATTCAACGCCGACTGGCACAAACAAACTACCCCGCTGCAGGGCACCGCCTGGATGAAGTCCACTTATGGCTTTCAGTTCATTCCGCCACTCGGAAATCCAACCCAGTTCCCGGACGGACTTCCCACGATAGGCTTTACGGGCGTGGCGAATTTTCCAACCTCCGGCCCGGCTGGCGTGAACGGCCCGGCGCCGAACTACCTCGAATCTCCCACCGCCGATATCAACCCGGCGGACAACGTCACCTGGCAGAAGGGCGACCACACCATAAAGTTCGGAGGGGAGTTCGCGCGCAACCGCAAAACTCAGAACTCGCGCACCAACTATGACGGCATCCTGAATTTCAGCGCCACCGCCGGCGCCACCACCGGCTCAAACTCCACCGGAGATCCCTTCGCGGACGCCCTGCTTGGCAATTTCAATAGCCTCGGGCAAAGCTCGGCCGTCACCGTCGGTTCATTCCGCTTCAATGACGTCGAAGCGTATGTGCAAGACACCTGGCGGGTAAGCCGCAAACTCAGCCTGGTCTTGGGCTTGCGTTACCTCTACTCCACTCCCACTTATGCCCAGGGCAACAACATAACCAACTTCGATCCGTACAGCTTCAATCCGGCTCTCGACCCCACGTTTACCGGCGGCCTCGCGACCAGCAGCATCAACCCCAATTCCCCCGGTCTATGCAGCGGCCCGCAACTCAACGTTGTCGGAACTCCGCTCCTCACCATCGAATGCAACGGCTTGCAGCGCCCCGGACAAGTTCCTTCCGATCAGCTCATCCGAGTCCCCGTTACTTCACAGAATCCCCAACTCCTCGCCTCCATCCCCGCAACGGCGTCGCGCGGCTTCTACAACCCCGAAAATCTTTTTGCCCCGCGCGTGGGCTTCGCGTACACACCATTTTCCGACAACAAAACCGTCATCCGCGGAGGCTTCGGAATTTTCTACGACCATCCCGAGGGCAACGTCTTGGGGAATGGCATCAACTCGCAGGGTTACGTTCCCTGGGCCCAGTCGGCCACCATCTCCGGAACCAACGCCGCTCTGTCGGACTTCGATTCCGCTCCGGGCGCAGGCACCGTCGCCGCTCCATCCACATTAAGTCTCAGTGGCGTCGACCCCAATCTCGTCGTGGCCCGCAGTTACCAGTACAGCTTCGGCATACAGCACGAATTGCCGGCCAGCATGCTGCTTCAGGTATCGTACGTCGGCAATCTGGGCCGCCATATTCTGCGCACGCCGAGCGTTAACAACGCGTCGTGGACCGACCAGGGTTACATCCCGGTCTCTCCCAACCCCAACAATCTCGCCTGCCCCGAGGGCATCAACAGCGCCGCGTTTCAATGTTCCGTCGCCGGGTTCGCGCCCACCGGCTTATCCAAAGATCAAATTCGCCCGTACCTCGGCTACTCAAATCTCACCATGGCCTTGAGCGATGTCAATTCCAACTACAACGCTCTGCAGGTCAGCCTCACCAAACGCGCGGGAATCCTCACCGCCACCATGGCCTACACTTTCTCGAAAGCCTTGGGAGACGGCGGCGGAGCGGGCGACGCCTATAACGAAAATCCCGAGCCAGAATGTCCCTTCACTTGCCTGGTCAGCACGATTGCCAACCCAGTCTTGGTCAACGGAGCAACCACCGCCGTAGCCGGCGGAACGCAAACCGGCGGCGTCATGGAAACCTGGAAGCAATTTAACTACGGCCGCTTGAGCTTCGACGCCACCGACATCGTCTCCGCTACCTTCACGGTCGAATCGCCCTGGGGACGCAACATGACCGGCGTCGAGGGCGCAGTCGTGAAGGGCTGGTCGCTAAGCGCTCTCATGCATTTCCAGACCGGCGCTCCACTTACCGCCACTGGCTCGCAAGCCATTGGTCTTAACGGCGCGAACGTCGCCCGGCGCGCAATTTTCGTCGGCGGCGATTCGACCCAATTCAGCGGAACCTGCGCGAACGCTAAAGCAATTTGCTGGGCCAATCCCAATGCCTTTCTCTTGCCGGGAGTTCTCGGCGCCGGTGACGCGGGAATTGGCAACATCCTCGGTCCCGATTTCTACCAGTGGGATCTATCCCTGCGGAAAACTTTCGATTTACCCTTCCGCGAAGGCATGCACCTGCAATTCCAGGCCGATGCCTTCAACGCCTTCAACCGCACCAATTGGAACAATCCTACGGTGAATAACGCTGGCTCGGCCTCTTTCGGCCAGATTACCGGCTCGCTGCCCGCCCGCGTACTGCAGTTCGGCGGCAAGTTCACTTTCTAAGCGTTTGCCGTTAGCATCCCAACCGAGCGCTGGGTTCCGCCCGCGCTCGGTTGTTTCGCACGCTTGCTCGAAAAACGCCGGGATCGTGAGTCCGCGATGACCAAATTTTTGTACTGTCTGATGACTGCTGCAGTTTTACTGCTGGCCGCCGGCCCAATTCACGCGCAGGTCGCGCCGCTAATTGCCAACATCGGCGCACGCTCCAGCACGGACTTGGACGGCCAATGGCAAGTCATCGTGGATCCCTACGATGTCGGAAGCCTCGACTATCGTGCCCAGCCCTTAAAAGGCAACGCCGCCTTCTACAAAAACCATAAACCGCAATCGAACTCTGAATTCGTGGAATACGATTTCGATACCGCCGGAAAGTTGAACGTTCCCGGAGACTGGAACACCCAGCGCGAATCCCTTTTATTTTACGAAGGCAGCGTCTGGTACAAGCGCTCCTTCGACTACGCCAAATCTCCCGGCAAGCGCGTCTTCCTGCACTTCGGCGCAGTGAACTATCTCGCCTCCGTGTATCTGAACGGTGAGGAACTGGGCCGTCACGAAGGCGGATTCACTCCCTTTGATTTCGAAATCACGGAACGCCTGAAGCCCACCGACAATTTTGTAGTCGTTCGCGTCAACAACGTTCGCGCCAAAGAGCAGGTTCCCACCCTGTACACAGACTGGTGGAACTACGGCGGGATCACCCGCCCAGTCACCCTCGTGGAAGTTCCGGACACTTTTATCCAGGATTATTCCGTTCAGCTTGAAAAGGGTTCCGCCAGGCGCATCAGCGGTTGGCTGCAGCTCAGCGGGTCCAAACTGCAGCAGAACGTTACCATCCGCATCCCCGATGCTAATCTCACCAAGACTTTGCCAACGGATTCCCGCGGCCGCGCCGAATTCTCTTTCGACGCCGATCTCCAGCTATGGTCCCCCGAACATCCCAAGCTCCACAGCGTCGAGCTCGTTTCCGAAAGCGATCGCCTCACCGACCAGATCGGTTTCCGCTCTATTTCCACGCGCGGCACGGACATTTTGCTTAACGGCCAATCCATCTTTCTCCGCGGCGTGAATATCCACGAAGAAGCCCCGCTGCGTCCTGGCCGCGCCTGGAGCGAAGACGACGCGCGAACCACGCTCACCTGGGCCAAGGAACTCGGCTGCAATTTCGTCCGCTTGGCCCACTATCCCCACAGCGAGGCCATGGTCCGCATGGCCGATCAAATGGGAATTTTGGTTTGGGAGGAAGTCCCGGTCTACTGGACCATTCAGTGGGAAAATCCTGAAACTCTGCGCAACGCGGAAAATCAACTCAGCGACCTGATCACTCGCGACCGCAATCGCGCCGCCCTGATTATCTATTCTGTCGCCAACGAAACCCCCATCAGTGATGCTCGCAACCGGTTTCTCAGCCAGCTCATTCAGCTGGCCCACACCAGCGATCCCACCCGCCTGGTCTCCGCCGCACTGCAGGAAGATGAAGTCGAAGATGGCCACCGCCTGGCCATCCATATCAATGATCCTATCGCCAGCGAACTGGATGTCATGGGCGCCAACGAATACATCGGCTGGTACACCCATCGCGTGGCGGACCTGGACATCACCGATTGGTATTCCAAATACGACAAGCCCCTGATCATGAGCGAATTCGGCGCCGACGCCCTTTTTGGCAAACACGGCGACGCCCAGACCCGCTGGACCGAGGAGTACCAGGACAATCTCTATGAGCACCAGATCGCCATGCTCAAACGCATTTCATTTCTGCGCGGAACCACGCCCTGGATTCTGAAAGATTTTCGCAGTCCCCGCCGTACTCTTCCCCTCATCGAGGATTATTTCAATCGCAAAGGCCTGGTCTCCAACCACGGAGAAAAAAAGAAAGCCTTCTTCCGCCTGCAAGATTTCTACAACCAACTCCAGAACGCCCCGGCCCCGTAGCGAATTTCCGCATCCCCGAACGCACTAACCGAACGCCGGATTTCCGGTGGTGGGTCAGTTTTCCGATCAATCGGTTTGTCAGGCAGCTGGTTCAGTCGGGACAAGAATCGACTTGGCGTTAGCACGTATTCCCGGAACGAGCCATCGAAATAGAAGCGTCGCGGCAATCGCCCCAGCGAACTGGGCAGCGAGGAACAGAGGGACATCTACCGGGCGTATTCCCGAAAATGTATCGGTGAGAGACCTGGCCACCGTGACCGCCGGATTAGCGAAGGATGTGGACGACGTAAACCAATACGCGGCCGTGATGTAAGCGCCCACCGCGAATGCGGTCATTTCGGTTCGTTTCCGAGAACATCCCCAGATAACGCAGAGAAGACCCAGCGTTGCAACGAATTCGCTAAAGATTTGAGCCCAACCTGTACGCATATGGTGGGATAGAGATACTGCTGGCAAGCCGAACATCAAGTGCGCAGCAATTGCTCCACTGACCGCACCAATGAATTGAGACCCCAAATAACTAGCGGCGACGCTCCACGATAAGCCGTGTTCCATAGCGTCCACGACAGTGACAGCGGGATTGAAATGCCCTCCAGAGATTGGCCCGAACGCGAGGATCAACGCGACTAACGCCGCCCCGGTTGCAATTGTGTTGGCGAGGAGCGCGATTGCCATATTTCCGCCCGCTAAACGCTCGGCCATAATTCCAGAACCAACAACAGCGGCTACCAAAAATGCTGCTCCCAAGAACTCCGCCACCACACAACGCATTAAAGTGTTCATTCTCGTCCAATGCGATCAATTTCTTTTTTGATGGCCAGCGAATCGAGGCTGGCGAAGGGCAAGCTGAGCAATAAGTTGATCCTGCGCCCTAGGGTCACAAAGGCGTCACGGAATGCTCGTTCTATCTGGTCTGGAGTACCGCTCACGGCAGCGGGATCGGCGATACCCCAATGCGCGGTCATGGGCTGGCCAGGCCAGATCGGACAGACCTCTTTCGCCGCATTGTCGCAAACCGTGAAGACGAAGTTCATTCGTGGCGCTTCCGGAGAGGCGAATTCTTCCCAGCTCTTACTTCTAGCTGCTTCGGTCGGCAGGCCAGCCAATTGCAATTGCTGCAAAGCTTCCGGGCGAACCTGGCCCGATGGGAAGCTTCCCGCACTATACGCCGTGAAATTGGGGTTTTTCTTTCCGTTAAGAATGGCCTCCGCCATGATCGAGCGTGCGGAATTGCCCGTACAAAGGAACAAAACGTTGTAGTGGTGCGACATTGGGATCTCCGCGTCAGTTGCAGCAGGTGGGACCGCAGCATGTCTTTTCTTGGAATCGATTCGGTTTAACGGCCCGGATGAACGCGCTGAAAAATTTGCCGTCTACTTGCGGAGCAAGCGCGTCGACGTCAAAGCCCTGGCCAGACAAAAATTCGCGGGCATCCTCCACGCGATAAATTCGGGTTGGTTCAATTTCGATGTCCGAAAATCCAACCTTTGTCAGCTTCGTTCGATATTCCGATTCTTCTAACGCTCCGGCGATGCAGCCCACCCAAAGCAAAACGCTCTTTCTTATTTCGGGGATCATTTCCCCTCGCGTGACTACATCTGAAACGGCGAAGCGTCCACCGGGCTTTAACACACGAAAGGCTTCCCGCAGAACGGCATCTTTGTCGCCGGATAAATTGATTACGCAATTTGAAATAATTACGTCTACCGAATCATCGGGGAGCGGGATATTTTCGATTTCGCCCTTCAGGAATTCCACATTTTCGACGCCAGCTTTAGTCTTGTTGGCATTCGCCAGCGCCAGCATCTCGTCCGTCATGTCCAGGCCGAAAGCCTTACCGGTCGGACCTACACGTTTGGCCGATAGCAACACGTCGATGCCACCGCCCGAACCCAAGTCCAAGACGGTTTCCCCAAGGTTCAGTTTCGCCAGGGCGGTCGGATTGCCGCATCCCAAGGACGCGAGCATTGCTTCTTCGGGGATCTGACTCGATTGCGTAGCGTCGTAGAGATTGGCCGTTATCGGATCGGTTCCTGCGTCCGTTGCTGGGGCAGCGCCACAGCAGGAACTTCCGCCAGTCGTTACGCGCAGCGCTGCATTCCCATATTTTTCTTTGACGGCGTTTCTAATGTTCGTATCGCTCATGAGGCTCCTCTACTTACAAACTTCGAATATATTTCGCGGTTCCACAGCCTTATTCCTGGTGCAGCACTCCGCGTATAGGAAATGCAGCACCTGTTGCAGCGCTTCGGTATTTGCCGTGTAACGCAAGAAAGTGCTCTCGCGACGCACGAGCACTAGATCCTCGTTCCGCAATTTATCGAGATGGTGAGATAGAGTAGAGTTTGGGATGTCGAGTTCGGACTGCAGTTCACCGACGACCAACCCGTCCGGGTGCGCGGACAAGAGCAACTGCATGATCCGGAGACGCGGCTCGGTGCCCATCGCGGAAAACATATCCGCAAACTTCGCCACTTGTTCGGCATTTTTCTTATTTCCGCTCATCATATTTCGATATTTGCAGAAATAAGAAGTCTAGTCAAGCGGTAAAATTGTGCGAGGCCCTCCGGTCAGCTCCCGATTAACGCCCACCGGAAACTGACCCGCCACCGAATTTCACTCCACGTTGACATCCCACCTCCAGCAAGTTAACGTGCGCACCGAATTCAGAAATCACGCTGAGCCTGAAATCGTTAGTCTGCTCGCCAGCGCTTCTGGGAGTTTTCGGAAAAGTTTGAAAGGTTGAGCCATGAAGATGAAGTCCATTCGCAGCGCCGCGCTACTCGGCCTGCTCGCCACACTGCTGTTTTCTGTTACCGCCGCCGCCCAATCCAGTTACGACCTCCGCTCCCCAGACAATCGCATCGAACTTCGCATCCGCACCGCCACCCAACTCCGCTACGACGTGGTGCTCAATGGCGCCGAAGTCCTCCGCGACTGTCCGCTCTCTCTGGACGTCGATCACCAGAAATTAGGACTCGCTCCCAAAGTCCTCTCCGCCAAAAATCGCTCCGTGAACGAACTGCTCGTACCCGTGGTCCATCAGAAATCCGCAAAAATCCGCGAAAACTATAATGAGCTTCGCCTCGAAATGGCCGGCAACTACGCCGTCGTTTTCCGCGCCTACAACGAAGGCACCGCCTACCGTTTCGAAACCTCTCTCCCGCAGCCGCAAGTGAAAGTTTACGGCGAAGAAGTTCATTTCAATTTTCCGGGCGTGAATACCCTGGTCTACTTCGGCCAGGAAGATAGCTTTTACTCCCACAACGAACGCCACTACCTTCCGCTGCACACCAGCGAAATTCTGCCAGAATTTCTCGCCAGCCTCCCCGCCGTTGCGGCCGCCTCCGGTGGCGTTAAGCTGGCCATCGCCGAAGCCGACGCCGAAGATTATCCCGGGCTCTGGCTCCGCGGCACCGGTGGACCCGGCCTGATCGCTCCCGGCTTGGTCGGCGCCTTTCCGCCGTATCCGCTGAAAGAAGTGCAAACCAGCGATCGCGATTTCCGGGTCACCGAAGCCGCCGACTATATCGCCGTCACTTCCGGCACCCGCACCTACCCCTGGCGCCTCGTGGGCATCGCTGAAAAAGATGGCGACTTGCTCACCAACCAGTTGGTCTGGCTGCTCGAAAAGCCTTCCCAGCTTCAAGATACTTCCTGGATCAAACCTGGCATGTCCGCGTGGGATTGGTGGGGCGGCTGGAATCTTTATGGCGTCGACTTCAAAGCCGGCATCAACACCGCTACCTACAAGTATTACGTAGACTTCGCCGCCAAATATGGCCTCCCGTACATTCTTCTGGACGAAGGCTGGTACAAGCTCGGAAACGTTCTGGAAGTAAATCCCGATCTGAACATGGAAGAGCTCGCCGCTTACGCCAAACAAAAAAATGTCGGCATTCTTCTATGGGTCGCCTGGAAAACTCTCGACGACCAGCTGATTCCTGCGCTCGATCTCTACGCCAAGTGGGGCGTTAAAGGCATCAAGGTCGATTTTATGCAGCGCAGCGACCAATTGATGATGAATTACTTTTATAAAGTCAGCCGCGAAGCCGCCAAACGCAAAATGCTCGTCGATTTCCACGGCGACCAGAAGCCCGCTTCGATGACTCGGACCTGGCCCAACCTTATCGGCGCCGAAGGCGTTCGCGGAATGGAGTGGAGCAAGTGGAGCTGGGAATCCGAACCAAAGCACAACATGACTCTGCCGTTTACCAGAATGTTTCTCGGCCCCATCGATTTCACTCCCGGCGCCATGCGCAACGCCACCAAAGCCACCTTTGCTCCCATCCAAACCCAGCCCATGGCCATGGGCACCCGCTGCAATCAACTCGCGATGTACGTGGTCTTCGACAGTCCGCTCGGCATGATGTCGGACACTCCGTCCAACTACTTGCACGAACCAGACGCTCTGGAATTTCTCTCCACCGTTCCCACCACCTGGGACGACACCAAAGTCCTCGACGCCAAAATGCCCGAGTACGCCCTGGTACTCCGCAGCAGCGGCAACGCTTGGTACTTGGGCGCCATGACCGACTGGACCGAGCGTGACCTGGTAGTAGATTTTTCCTTCTTGCCAGCCGGCAACTTCACGCTGGACGCCTACTCCGACGGCGTCAACGCCGACCGCAACGCCAGCGACTACCAACGCGCAAAAATCCAAGTCACCAACGCCACCAAACTAAAAATCCACCTAGCCCCCGGCGGCGGCTGGGTAGGACACGTAACCCCGTAACCACGCGAGGCGCGGCCTTGCTTAGGTAGGGGCACGGCATGCCGTGCCCGCCACGCCGTGCCCGCCAACCAGCCCAACCCAGAACCTCCGCCCAACCCGGCGCAGAGCCCGCCCTGTAGCGCAAGGCGATTGCCGTTGAGCCCTGCGGGTTTAGACTCAAACGACCCGAGCAGATCCCGAAGCCAAAATCCGAGCTAACAGAAGTGCTTTAGAATGTTAGCAATGTAAATTTCCCCAGATTTATATTGACAACGATACGTGCCTTGTTGTATATTCAGACTCGTAAAGAACCGCGCCTCGCCTCCGACAAACGTCTTCACATTCTGGAGCACTCCCAATAAGCATTTCTGTAACTTCGTGGGTCCCGTAACCCCTTTAGAAGGAACACTTACAAAACCGTATCAAAACAAAGGACTTTAACCCTCTGTAGAATGAACACTTACAAAAATTCCTAGAGGGGGTACCCGCCGAGAATTGCGGCTCGCCGCTCACGGGCATACAATTCCCTGCACTCGTGAAAATATCGCTCGATCCCCGTGGAAAACGAGTCCGCGCCGTGTGCTTGCTCTTGCTGGCAGCACTCGTTGTCCTGCCGGCTCACTCGCAGACCCAGTCACCCCAGTCGCCAGCGACTGCCGCAATCGAAGGCGTCGTCCGAAATGCTGGCGGCAAGCCCGTCACTGACGTCGACGTCTCGCTCCTAGATCAGAGTGGTACGAAGTCAGCAGGAACCAAAACCGGAGTCGACGGAACGTTTGTATTTCCGGCGCTGCGCGCTGGTTCGTTCACGATCAAGGCGGAACAAGTAGACTCGCACGAGTCCGCCACGCGCTCCCTCGAATTAGCTGCAGCAGAAAAAAAACACGTAGATCTCACCTTCAGTTCGCAAGCCTCCGCAACCGCCGCGACGGGACGCACAGGGTCCGTTGGCCCCGCGACAAAAAAAATGGAATTTTCCGACCAGCCGAATTTCACGGTCGCAGGAATCACCGATTGGTCCAACCTCGGCCTGCACGGTTCGGACATCACCGCCCGAACCAGCGAAACCCTCGCCAAGGATACCGCCGCGCTGAAATCCGAAGGTCCGCACGAATCGCCCAAGGAATCTTCCGCGAGCAATAGCGTTGACGCCGCAACGGCCCACCGTCTGGCGGGCGATCGCGACGAGCTCTCCGGCGATCCGGTTGCCGCGGTGCGCGAGTATGAAGACGCCGTGCGCCTCGCTCCCAGCGAGGAAAACTATTTCGCCTGGGGCAGCGAACTGCTCCTGCATCGCGCTGCGCAGCCGGCCATGGAAGTTTTCACCAGAGGTTCCGAGCTGTACCCGAAATCCGCAAGAATGCTCGAAGGACTCGGCGCAGCCTTGTACGCCAGCGGTTTGTACGATCAAGCAGCGAGCCGGCTCTGCGCAGCTTCCGATCTAAACCCCGCAGATCCCGCGCCCTATCTTGCTCTCGGCAAAATGCAAGAGACCGCTGCCGACTCGCTCCCCTGCGCGGAAGAAAAGCTCGCGCGCTTCGCAAACGAACAGCCTAGCAACGCCCTGGCCAATTACTATTACGCGGTCAGCATCTGGAAGCAGCAGCGGCGCGCGGAAAATTCCACCGCGTTTCCCCAGGCAGAAGCGCTGTTGCAAAAAGCCGTGGCCATTGATCCTCAATTCGCGGAAGCCTATCTGCAACTGGGAATCTTATATTCCGCAAAAGGTGATTTTGCCAACGCCAAGAAAGCTCTGCTCCAAGCGATCTCCATAAATCCGCAACTGGGAGAAGCCCACTACCGGTTGGGTCAGGTCTATAAACGGACCGGTGAAGACGCTAAAGCCGAACAGGAGTTCGCAATTTACAAACAATGCGAAAAAGCGGAAGCTGACGCCCTCGAACAGCAGCGCAAAGAACTCCGCCAATTTCAAGTGATCCCGAAGGACTCGCCAGCCCCCGCAGCGCCACACTGAACCCCGCCCCAATCAGGGGCCCGGTTTTGTGGAGTCCAGCGATTACCGCAAGATGCTTGCGTTTTTGCACATGAACGATCGGCACGGAAATCCAGGGCCACCGCGCGGTGGCCTTTTTCTTGGTAGCGCCGGCATCTTGCCGGCTTTTCCTGCGAAGCGTAATCGCAAAAATATGCAGTGAGATCGTTGCGAGCAAAAATCTCGCGAACCAAATGTTTTTAGAAACTTATTTGATTTTTGGCTTGACGCTGCCGACGATCCCGCTGCCTTCGCGAATCGTCAGAATCTGATTCGCCGCCACCTGCCTGAAGCTTTCGACCTTCTGCGTGGTCGGCCATTTCACTTCGATCAGATCGATCGTCGTAACTTTTCCGACGCCGAAGTGCAGCCGCAAATCGCTCTGCGACATCACGCTGGTCCCGCTATGTACTTCGTCCATCTGCGCATGCTTGCCGGTGACCACCCGCACCCGCGCCCCAATCGCAGTGCGATTGCACTTCGTTCCCACCAATTTGATCTTGATCCAATTCTGTTTGTTGCCGCCATCGTTGCGCAGCAGCGATGGCAAATCGTTCAAATTTAAAACCAGCGCGTCCATGTCGCCATCATTGTCGTAATCGCCGAACGCCGCGCCGCGGCTGGAAAACTTTTCGCTGACGCCGCTGCCCATCTCCGACGAAACATCTTTGAATATTCCGCCGCCCATATTCCTATACACCAATCGCGGATTCTTGAATTTCTGCCCCAATTGCTGGCCATCGATCTCCGGGTACACGTGCCCGTTCACCTGCAAAATATCTGCCCATCCGTCGTTGTCGTAATCGATGAATCCGCAGCCCCACGCGACGTATTGATTGTTAATTCCCACGCCCGACGTGAACGTCACGTCGCTGAAGGTCCCATCGCCATTGTTGTGGTAAAGGTTGCAAGTATCATCGGCAAAGTTCGTTTTGAAAATATCGAACCAGCCGTCGCAATCATAGTCCGCCACCGCTATTCCCATACCGGCTTGTTCGTGCCCATCTTCGCTGTAGGCACAGCCGGCGACCACCGCGATATCCGTAAATGTGCCGTCGTGATTGTTTTTCAGCAGCATACTGGGCGCGGAATCCACCGCCACATAAATATCCGGCCAGCCATCATTATCAAAATCATAGGAGACTGGCGTAATGGAATAGCGTGCGCCCGGTTTCAATATTCCCGATTTTTCCGAAACATCCGTAAACGTTCCATCCCCGTTGTTGTGGTACAGAAGATTGGTATCGCCCACCAGCCCGCGCGGGCCGCACATCACCGGAATACCTTTCCACTGGCAATACTTGGTTTCGCTTTCCGGAAGAATCGTCTCCGGATCGAGCATCATGTAGTTGCAGACAAAGAGATCCAGATGCCCGTCGCGATCGTAATCCAGCCAGGTGCATCCCGCGCCCCAGCGAACCTCCTTTCTGCGCGAGCCCCGATTTCTGCGTGACGTCGGTAAATGTTCCGTCACCATTGTTGTGAAACAAGAATGTTGTGGCCCCAGAAACAGCAAAACAAATCGTCCCAGCCGTCGTTGTCGTAATCCCCTACGCACACCCCGGTCTGCCAGCCGGTCCGCGCCAGTTGCGATTGTTCCGTAACGTTTGTAAACGTTCCATCGCGATTATTTTTATAGAGCTGCGAAGTAGGAACTTGTCCCGCGGGCCATTGCGCGTCCAGGCGATTGCCATTCGTCAAATAAATATCCAGCCAGCCGTCATTGTCGTAATCAAAAAAGGCTAAGCCACTGCCTTTGGCTTCCACAATCGAGCGTTTGTGATCGACGCCACCCCAAACATTGGGAACATTCAATCCCGCCTCACGCGCAACGTCGACGAACGTAACCGGAGAAGCGGCACCGGCAACTGGCGTGGCAGTTTTGCTTTGCAGCAGAAGTGCGTTCTTCCATCGCCACAGCGGAGAGGTGAGCGCGTCCAAAAGACCGCCACCGAGGAGAAAGCCGGAAGAACCAAGAAAACGCCGCCGAGGTAAATTCATGGTCGAGGATTGCCGCGCAAGCGATAAATTGTGGATTTCATCTTCACTTGGTTGTGAATTTCGGAAATTGCCGCGGCACAATCCCCGAACCTTCCTTCACCGCGATGATGCGGTCGATAGGAACATTCGTCAAGCGCTCCACCAATCCGCTGGGCCAGGTAATTTCCAGCGAGTCGATCTTCTCGCGCTTGCCCAATCCAAATTGAATGCGCGGATCGCTGGCGGACATATATCCCATTCCGCCTTTGGATTGTTCCACGTGTACAAAACTCCCAGAGGTCAGTTTCAGCGAAGCTCCAATCCCATCGCGATTCGATTTGGTGCCAATCAATAAAACTTCCAGCCAGTGATTGGCATTCCCCCCATCGTTGCGCAGCAGTTGCGGATAATCGCCGCGATTGTTGGTGACGATGTCGATGTCCCCATCATTATCGTAGTCAGCTGTCGCGACACCGCGGCCCACCACCGGCTTCATAAAATCCGGCCCCAGCGAATCGGAAACTTTTTCAAACTGCCCTTTGCCCAGATTGCGAAACATCAGCAGCGGTTCTTTGTAAGAAACTTCGCCGTGATACAGGTTCACGTTGTCCAGCATGGCCCCGTTCAGTTGCAGAATATCCACCCAGCCATCGTTGTCGTAGTCCAAAAATTTCATCGAGACGCCGCTCAGCAAAATCGCCTTGTTGCCGATACCCGAACTAAAAGTAGCATCTTCAAAAGTTCCATCGTGATTATTGTGATATAGGCGATTCAATTCAAAATCCAGATGGGTGATGTAAATATCCTGCCAGCCATCGCCATCGACGTCCGCGGCGTCAATGCCCATGCCCGCTTCGTATCGTCCGTCTTCGCTCGCGGCAATCCCAGAAACCAGCGATACATCTTCAAATGTCCCGTCGTGCTTATTGATGAAAAGAAAATTCGGCCACGAATCGTTGGCGATGGCGATATCCGTCCACCCATCGTTATTAAAATCGGCCAGCACCACGCCCATGCCTTTGGCTTCTGGTTTTCCCACGCCGGACGAATCGCTCACATCGGTAAACGTTCCGTCGTGATTGTTGTGATACAACCTGATGCGCTGCCCCTTGTAATTTCCAGGATGGCAATACGAGCGGTAACCGGGGCGGTGATCGCCGCACCAGATATTATTTTTCGGCGACCACTCGATATAGTTGGTCACCACCAGATCCAGCCAGCCATCCTTATCGTAGTCAAACCATCCCGCGCTGGTGGACCATCCGCCTTCGTCCGCGACTCCAGCCTTCGCCGTCACGTCGGTAAACGTTCCGTCGCCGTTGTTGTGATAAAGAATGGCGCGGCCATACCCGGTCACGTACATATCCGGAAATCCGTCGTTGTCGTAATCCGCGACGGCCACGCCTTGCCCGTAATGACCCGCGCCGCCCACACCCGCTTTTTCGGTGACGTCGGTAAACGTTCCATCGCCGTTGTTGTGATACAGCGCGGAACGCAGCGGATGCGGCGGTGTGTAATTGTCCGTGGCCGCTGACTGCACGAGATACAAATCCATCAGGCCATCCTGGTCGTAATCAATCCATCCCACGCCAGTGCCCATCGTCTCGAGGTAATTTTTTTCTTCGGTTGCCGTGGCATCTTGCAGAAAAGTTATGCCGGCCGCTTTCCGTACGTCGACATAGCGAACCGAAATGGCCGCATCATTTGCTTTAGGCGTCTTGGGAGTTTGCGCCGTCGCACCGAAGTGGAAGACCGTTAGAAATAGCAGACCGATCGCGCAGCGAAATTCCAGCGCCCCGTTTAGCGCGACGGGCACTGCATGCCGTGCCCCTACGGTTCGGCGTGTGGTGAACTGGCGGCGAATCACAGCGTCCGATCCGCAAGCGACAGTGCCAACTGAAAAAATTGGACACGCGCTGCCATGGGCATCGGCTCGTTGCCTGTCGGGCTGGCGGCGGGAGCGTTCGCAAGAGCTTCTTCAATTTTATTTACATTGATGCCGCCGACCGCGCCGCTGTCTTTGAAGCGATGCAACACCTCGCGGGCTTTCATGATTTCGCCGGTCTGATAATAAAAAATCCCCAGCGCGGAGTAACTGCCCGGCCATTCCGGCAGCAGATCCACGGCCCGCTCAAGATCTTGCGCCGCTTCGCCGGTTTTTCCTTGTAGCACCGCCACGATGCCCAGCCCCCACAGAATTTTTCCGGAGCCTGGAATTCGCGCTAGTCCCTGCTGCAGCGTAGCGTTCGCGGCATTCAAGTCGTTTTGCCGCAGTTGCACCAGCGCTAGCGAAAGGTAGTATTGATCGGCATCGGGATTCCGCTGAATCGCACTCCGAAAAATGTCCGCGGCCTGCGCAGTGTCACCCAGATGCACGCGGATATCGCCAAGCAAAGCCAAATAGGCATCGTCCTGCTGACCGGCGGTAGAAACCAGTTCGGCAGTTTGCAACGCTTCCGCAAAACGCTTTTTGCGGAAGTAAGCATCGGCCAAATCGAATTTCACATCGTCGGAATCAGGATTCGCGGCCAAGGCGGCTCGAAAATGAGTAATCGCGTCGTCGTAGAGATGAAACCGCGCGAGCAACACACCAACTCCCGCTTGCGTGCGGTAATCCCCGGAGCTGAGTTGGTCCAATTGCGCGATAGCCGCTTGCGCTTCGGAAAGTTTCCCGAGCTTCAGATAGGTCTCCGCCAGCAGATAAAGATTCTGTGGCTGATCGGGATGCTTGCTGATTTCGTCCGTGAGATTGGCCAGATCCTGCTGCGTGCGCGCTTCGGGCGCGAGAGTGGAGCGATTGTCCAGATAGTCGAAAAGATGCTGGTAAGGGTAAGGCCCGGTCGAAGCGTTTTTGGAAAGCGTTTGAAATACGCTCAAATCGCGCTCCGCCGCGGCTGTCTGGTGCAGGCTCCGCTCCGCTTGCGCAAGTTTGTAGTACGCGGCCGCGGGGTCGCGGCTTACGCGAACGTACCTGCGCAACAGCGGGATAGCTTCCGCGAATTGTTTATTGGCAATTCGCAAATTCGCCAGTTCCAGCAAAGCTTCCGGAAAATCCGGACTGAGGCGCAGCGTTTCCTGAAACAGCTCTTCCGCACGAGCGTGATTTCCCTGGCGCTCTTCGATGAATCCAACATTGAACAAGCAGGACACGTTGTGGGGATCCAGCTTCAGTCCTTCCTGAAAATACTTCATGGCTTCCTCGAAGCGGCCCAGATGCCGGTACGAGAGGCCCATAAAAGCGTACGAACGCGCAGTGGGATCCATCTCGATCAGCTTTTGAAATTCCGCGATGGCGGCTTCCACTTTTCCAGACATGAAATAGCTTTCGCCCAGAGCCGCGCGCAAGTCGGCGCGCTTTGGAGAGGTTTTCAGTCCGGCTTCCAGCAGGGGTATAGCGTCTTCGAAATAATTCTGCGTCATACTGGTGCGGGCCAGCAGAAAAATGATATCGGCGTTTTCCGGAGCGAGTTTGTGCGCGCGTACCAGCAGATCCAGCGCGTCTACCGGCCTTTTTTGCTGGGTTGCGGCTTGTGCCAGCCAATAGAGCGTGTCTGGTGAATCTGGTTTGAGCTTCAGCGCGCGATTCAATACCAGTTCTGCTTTGCCGTATTCGCCGCCCAGCAGATACGTTTTTCCCAGGTCATAGAGGATCTCGAAGGTGTCGGGCTGTAAAGTGTCGGCTTTTTCGAGCTCCAGTTCCGCGGCCGCGTATTGTTTTTCCTGCGCCAGCACCAGGCCCAGTGAGGAATGGAGCCGCACATCGGTTTTATCCTGCGCGGAAAGTTCGCGCGCCGCTTGCAACCCCGCGGCAGTTTTACCGGCTTGGAGATAAGCGCGGGTCAACGCAAGTCGAGTTTCAGTGTCTACTGGACGCACGCGCTGCAAGTGCGGAATGGCTTCAGCAGCGTGGTCCTGCGCCAAAAGCAGCAATCCCAGATTGTAGTTGGCGTCGCGATTCGCGGGGTCCAACTGCAGCGCTTTGCTGAACTCTTTCTGCGCGAGTTCACTTTTATTTGCCGCCACGTAAATATTGCCGAGATTGTTGTGAGTCTTGGTGGATTTAGGATCGAGTTTAAGAGCCTGTTGTAACGCGTCAATAGCATCCGAGAAATTTTTTTGGGCGGAGTCCGCGATGCCCAGCAAATTGTAGCCTTCCACGCTGTCTGGATGTTGCGCTAGCTGTTCCTTTATTTTTTCTTTGGCTTCGGCGATGTGCCCCTGCTCCAGCAAAGTTTCAGCTTCCAGAAACGGAGAGGGAGTTTTCGCGGCCGTTTTGGAATGAGCCTGCGCGGTGGTGTTTTGCTGCGCCAGCGCGCCCGTGGCCGCAAGAAAAATCACTGTCAGGCCCAGAATTGGAACCCACCACGCCCCTCCGCTGCGATAGCCGCAGAATTTTCGGTAAGAAGCGGTGACGACGCTCATTGCTAGAGGACGACCTTTGCGCGCGCGCGTATTTGTCGCTGAACGCTCACTTTAACATCTCTAGTTCTTTCTGGGCCATGGCATGGCCGGGCTGTGCGCGCAAAAGGGCCTGCAGCACTTGGCGGGCATTTTCCTTGTCACCCTGAATTACATACAGCTGCGCGAGATTCAGATACGCCTGATCGAAGTTTGGCGCCAGACGAATGCAGGTCTTAAATTGCTCTTCGGCTGCAGAGTTGTTTTGTTCGCGAACGAACAAGACGCCGAGATTATTCAGCGCTTCGGCGTAACCCGGACGCAGCCGCACCGCGTTTTCCAGAAACGTTTTCGCGCGCTCAAACTGTTCTTCGCGGGCGTACAGCATGCCCAGCGCATAATTTACTTCGGGATTTTCCGGCTCCAGCTCGAGCGCGCGCTGTAACAATTTCCCTGACTCTTCAAGAGCGTTTCTGCGGCGGTCCAGATTGGCCAGATTCAGCAGCGCAGTCACGTAGTTGGGCCGCTGTTGCAGTGATTGTTCGAAGTTGCCGAGGGCCTCGTCCGCGCGGCCTTGCTGCGCGGCAATCATTCCGAGATTGTTCCAGGCCTCCGGATACTCGGGGCGCAGTTTCACGCTCTGTTCCAGATATTGCCGCGCATCGGGGAGGTTGCCGGTGCGCAGGCTCAGAGTTCCCAGATTGTAATAGGCCTCGGGATCATCGGGTTTCGCGGCGATCACTTGTTTGAACGCTGCGGCCGCTTGTTCGAGATAGCCGTGTTGAAACAGCGCTACGCCGAAAGTGAAATCGTTCCGCTGGAACACGCCTTGATGCAGGGTGCCGGAAAACGGCAGAGCTTTTTGCATACGCTCTGCTGCGGATGTTGGTAGTGATTTTAGATCGGCGGAAAGTTGTTCCAGAGTGAGCGAGTTTTGGTAGACCTTGACGATGGCGCCTGTTTGGTCCAGCAGAAAAGAAGTGGGAAGGCCGAGATCTCGGCGGCGATCGAAAATGTAGCGATAAAAAATGTCGTAACAGCCGGCGACATCCGGCGTGGCCAGCAGAATTGGAAAGGAAAAGCCTTGTGGGGACACCAACGAATTTATTTTGCCGGAGTCTGAAGGGTCGTCAACGCTCACCGCGAGAACGCGCAGGTTCGCTGAACCGATATTGTTCTGGCACTGCTTTAGAATCCGCAAATGTTCCAAGTCGTGCGGTGAGGCGGTCCTGCAGAGGCTGAGGAGTACGGCTGTTCCGCGCGAGGCACGAAGGTCGTGAAGGTTTCCGCTGAGATCCGGCAGGGAAAATTCCGGGGCGGGCAGCGGCTGAATCAGCCAGGTTTCGACGTTTGCGGGTAGAGAGTCCGGAAGCACCGCGATGCCGGCCTGTGCGTAGATCGTGGGGGGCGCGTCAAATGGGGTGGCGACGAATGTGTTGCTGCCTTCCGCAATTTCGATGCGATGGTTGGGCGGCAAATTGTCGAACGTTTGTTGCTCGCCGCAGGGCCAGCGAATTGTGGCGCGAAGCTTCTCTGAAAAACTTCCGACTCCGAAGAAAAGTTCCTTGGAATGTTGCGCCAGGAATCCAGACCCGGCCTGGAGATATTTCGTTTGCCGGAGCGCGGCCGCTTCGAGGGTTACTGCGCTGCCGATCGCGTCGCGATTGCTTTTTGTCCCGCGCAGGCGAAAGACCACGGAATTGCCGATCTCTTTCATCACGTTGTGCAGGATGCGGAGTTGCGGCCCGTTGCGATTTTTGAGAATTATTTCCGGCCGGCCGTCGTGATCGAGATCCGCGAGGGCGAACGAGCGGCTGTCATCTGGAAAGTCCAGGCCAGCTGCGCCGGAAATTTCGGAAAATGTTCCATCCCGATTATTCAAGTAACAGATATTCCGTTCGTAGCCGCTCCAGGTGTAGTCCGAGCGGATTAATTCGTTGATGGCGCTCCAACCCTGCTCATACGGCGTGGAAGGAATGGCGGTGCTGGGGGATTTGGCCACCAGTTGGCGCCAAAAAAAACTTCCCAGGTCCTGATGATTGGGTCCGGAAATGTACCCGTTGGCGATGTACAAGTCGGACCAGCCGTCCTGATCGAAGTCCCAGGAATCCGAGCACCAGGCCCAGCGGCCAACCGCTGCTCCAGATTCCTTCGCCACGCTGGCAAACTTTCCATCTCCCAGATTGTGATAGAGCGAATTGCCACTGGCGTGCTGGCGATATTGCGCGCGAATATTTTCCGGAGTTTTTTCTTGGAAGTTCGCCTGCTCGGAAACGCGCAGCCCCGCTGCGGACCACATATTGCCAACATAGAGGTCCTGTTTGCCATCGTTGTCGAAATCGCCCCAGCACGCGCTCATGCCCGCGCCGGCGACGTTGGCTCCGGATTCGTCGGAGGCCGCCGCGAAAGTTCCATCACCATTGTTGCGGTAGAGATTACCGCGTCCAAAATCGTTCGCGACGTAGAGATCGGGGAATCCGTCCGCGTTGAGATCGCCCCACGCGCAGGCAAAGCTGTAGCGATCGTTTTCCGCGTTGAGTCCGGCCGCCGCGGTGCGATCCTCAAATGTGCCGTTGCCTTGGTTGTGAAATAAAAAATTAGGCGGCCCATTGCGCGCATCGAAATAGGGTGTTGGATAATGGTATTGATCGAGGCCCAGATAGTAGTTGTAGACGCAGAGATAAATGTCCAGCCGGCCATCATGATCGTAATCGGCAATCGCGGCGTGGGTGAAAGTGCCCTCGGGGGCACGAGCAAATTTAAAAGCGTCGTTTTTTAGCAGGAATTTTCCGTTCCCTTGATTTTGGAACAGCATTGGGCCGCTGCCGCAAACCACCAGCAAATCCTGCATGCCCTTATTTTCGAAATCCGCAAAGAGGGCGCAGGCCGTGCCGTCCAGCACACCCACTCCGGATTTTTCGGTTACGTCTTCGAAAGTTCCGTCGCCGCGATTGCGGTACAGGCGATTGGGAAGTCCCGAGGGCTGGCAGACATAGAAATCATCGCGGCCGTCGTTGTCGAAATCACCCGCAGCCACGCCATTGTTTCCGTACACGTCAATTCCGCAGGCGCCATCGAGCGTGGTGCGCCAGTAATCGACGCCATGCAGCATGTGCCTGCGATAAGAATCCGTATCGCCGAGAGCTTGCGAAGTCACATCGATGAATATTGGCGAGGCGACGCGGCTGAGCGTCTCTTCCCCGAGCTCCCAGCGAGTAGCGCGCCACGCACTAGAAGCGTCACTCACCCACTCGGTGTGCCACCGACCGACCCGCTCCTCGCGCCCGCCATTTTTTAAAGCGCCGATGAAGTCATAGCGGATTTCGACACGAAGTGCCGCTGTCGCACCCACAATCTGAGAAATATTGACAATTTCAAATTCCGCGGTCTCCACCCGTACGACGGAAGCAAAGTAGTTTTTGATCTGTTCCAGGAATTGTTCGCGCCCGACTGCGACGTCCGACGAAAACTTTCTGCGCAACACGGTGATACCGTGGCCAGCGCGAAGTGACTTTTCTTCGACGGGGTGCCAGGAGCCCGCAGCAATCTCCTCACTCGAAAATCCCGCTAGGTGTTGCAACGCAGGCAGGTTCGCCATGAGCGCCTGGCTCCATCCCGCGAGTAATTGCGCAATCTCTTCCGCATATTTTTCCGTAACAAACTCATCCGTTCCCGGAGCGACTTTCCGCAAAATTGTTTCCAGCGGAGACGGCGCAGGGAAATGCGGAATCAGCCGGCCATCAGCGAACGGCAAATCAGAAGATTGCTCAGCAAATCGCGGCGACCATAGCGAGTCGCGGGGCCACGCGCGCAGCGGTGCCGGCAGCAAAAGCGCCGGCGCCCATCCAATGGTGCTTAGAAATTTGCGGCGTGAAACGCGACGCCTGTGCTCTTTTCGACGCATTATTCCCGAAGGTCCGCAAATCCTGGCGGTATTCGGATGCTAGCACACGGAACATTCGCTCTCCCACAAACGCCGGCACGTCGCGAACCATCGAAATCAATCTTTCGACCCTGGCTCGACAGGCGCGGGCCCGGAAGACTCGCCGATAATTAATTCCGCGGAGATCCGATACTCCCGCCCTTGCGGATTGCTCGACCGCGAAAGTTCGCACAACGCATCCGCCGCCATCTGCCCCAACTCATCCCGTTGGACGTCAACCGTAGTGATCGACGGATTGCTATATTCCGCCAGCCGCGTGTTGTCAAAGCCTGTTACAGAAATATCTTGCGGCACGCGACACCCGGACTTGATCAACCCTTTAATCACTCCCACCGCCGTCAAGTCGTTGATCGCGATCACCGCGGTCGGCCGGGGCGACAATTTAGCAATTGCCACGCCCGCCGCCATTCCTCCCTCATAACGCAAATCGCCGCGTATCACCGGTCCGCTTACCAGCCCCAAATCCGTCATGCATTTTTCGTAAGCTTCCTGGCGGACCTGGTTGGATTTCAATTTAGGGCGGCCGGCGACAAAAGCAATCCGCCGGTGCCCGTTCGCGAAAAGATATTTAACGATCTGCTCCACGCCCGAAACGTAATCGATGCGCAAATTACTCACGTAGCCCCGCGCCGGCGCCAAATCCAGAAAAGCTACCGCGATTTTTCTGCGCACCAGTTCCTGAATCAAGAGCGAACTGATTTCCGAAGTCATCACCGCCACGCCCCGCACGTTGTGCTCCATCATCCGTTCGGCAGCTTCCCGGGTTCGGCGTGGATCGTAATTTGTATCGCTCACGATCGCGTCGTAGCCCAGTTGCCGCGCGCGAGTTTCGAAGCTCTTGATGATTTCCGGAAAAAATGGATTCTCGATGTCCGAAACGATAATCCCCAAGGTCCGGCTGCTATGCGACGCCAGATGCCGCGCATGCACATTGGGAAAATAACCGAGCCTCTTTACCGCCGAAAGCACTAACACTTTCGTCCGGCGGCCCACCTTGCCGGTCTTATTCAATACGTTAGACACGGTGGCGGTGGAGACTCCCGCGGCTTTGGCAACCTCTCGAATGGTTACGCTTTTCATAGGTTTGGCGTGCAGTCCGTGGCTATTGTTCCGATAAATCTTATGCTGCCCAGCACGCCGGAAGTACCGCGCGGAACGGCTGGGCTAATAAAAAGTACTTGACAACCTTGCGAGGCAGATGATATTCCCTTAAAAACTAGTTGAAAAGCATTACTTTTTTTACTGTACGTCGAGGTTAAGCGGTTTACTTCCATTTGCGTGTTTTTAGCCTTTTGGCAGGAATGGCGCAAGGGTTAAGCGGTTTACCGCCGTTCCGATTTCCTGGAGTGCCGGAAGTCAGCAATTGCCGATCGGCTTGACAAGGGTGCTAGTATTTTTATACTACGCATTCGTTTTTTAGCGCTTAGCAAACGTTTACTGACCGTTCGACGGGTATTGAGCTTTCGAGGGGCTCTATTCGTTGAACGGCGTGGGGTGGCCAGCCGTACCTGATTTGGGCCAATGTTTCGGGGTGGGTTGTTCGGAGGAATTTATGAATTTCAAAGCTCTTCAGTTTAATGTCTTGCGCGCAATGTTGGCCTTGTTGGTCACTTGCGTTGTACTCCTCGGGGCGCGTCCGCTGAAAGCTCAGGTCGACGCCGGAACCATTTTGGGAACTGTGAAGGACGTCTCCGGCGCCTCGGTCAACGGCGCGTCCGTCGAAGTCGTCAACGAAGGCACCGCTGCCAGCCTCACATTCACCACCGGGGCCGACGGCAATTACACCTTTACCCCGCTCCGCATCGGCAGCTACAAGGTTACTGCCACCGCTGCCGGCTTTGAGACCGTCGTTCAAACCAAAATTAAAGTCGAGGTTGGCGCCAACGTAGTCATCGACTTCTCACTGAAACCGGGCCAGAGCACCCAGACCGTCGAAGTGGTAGCCACCCAGCCCGTTCTCGAGACCCAGAGCGGCGCGGTCGGCCAAGTGGTCGACTCCAAGAGCGTTAACGACCTGCCCCTCAATGGCCGGAATTTTACGTTCCTGGCCCAACTCGGTGCCGGCGTGAACACGCCGCAAGCGGACACCCGTGGTAACGCCGGGAGCGGCGCTTTTTCCGCCAACGGTCAGCGGCCCTCGTTAAACAATTACCTGCTCGACGGAATCGACAATAACTCCGACACAGTGGACTTCCTTAACGGCACCAACTTCGTAGTACTGCCGCCGGTTGACGCCATTCAGGAGTTCAAAGTGCAAACCACCAATTTCAGCGCGGAGTTTGGCCGTTCCGGCGCCGCGGTTCTGAACGCCACCACCAAGTCCGGCACCAACGAATTTCACGGCGACGCCTGGGAATTTTTCCGCAACGATAAACTGGACGCGGCGAACTTCTTTGAAAACGCCGGCGGTATCCCTAAGGGTGCCTTGAACCAAAACCAGTTTGGATTCACTGCCGGCGGCCCGGTGGTGATCCCCCACGTATTCAACGGGCGCAATAAAGTCTTTTTCTTTGGCGATTACGAAGGTTTCCGTCGGGTGCAGGGTTCGGCCAACACCGCTACCGTGCCGACCGTTGCCGAACGCAACAGCAACTATACGAATTTTTCGGATCTAATCACCGGCCAATCAGGCTCTGCTACCGATGACTTGGGCCGCACCATCCCGACTGGTACCATCTTGGATCCCGCTACCACCCGGCCGGTCACTGCCGGTACCGTCGACCCTACTACCGGCTTGGTCGCCACCACCACCGGCTATGTTCGCGATCCCTTTTTTACCGGCGGTAGCGTGGCGGGAATAACCAATTTCTCGCCGCTGATCGGTCAGCTGAACCAACTTCCTGCCGGGCGCTTGGATCCCAACGCCATCGCGTTGATGAATCTCTATCCGCTCCCGACCACCGGGTCGCTCTTCTCTAACTTCGCAAGTTCGCCAAAGCTCTATGAGCACAGCAACGCTTTCGATGCCAAATTGGATATCAATTTCAACGAGAAGAACCAGTTATTCTTCCGCTTCAGCCTCAAAGATGATCCCGAATTCATTCCTGGTGTCTTCGGCGGCATCGCGGACGGCGGCGCTTTCCAGCAAGGTAACCAAACCGCGAACGGGCAGCAGAGCGTATTAAGCTATACCCACACATTTTCCCCGACCCTCATCAACGAAGTGCGCGCCGGACTCAATTATCTGCACACTACCCGTTCCGCTCCTGAGGCCAACACCTTTGGCATTCCGGCGCAATTCGGTATTCAAGACATTCCGCAGACTACTTTGAACGGCGGACTTCCCGCCTTTGCGATCGGCGGTCTATCGACCTTGGGCAGCAACAACTTCTTGCCCTCGGACGAGATCAGCTCCACCTTCCAGCTGACCGATGACGTTACCAAGATTCTCGGCAACCACACTTTCAAAATGGGTTTTGAATGGCAACACGTGAAGTTTTCTACCCTGCAACCCTCTTGGTCGCACGGGCAATTTGACTTCAACGGTGCCTACACCGATATCGCTGGCGGCACTAATTCCAGCAACACCGGTCGCGCCCAGCTGCTGCTCCTTCCCGAAGCTGCAACCGTGGCGAATGGCGTGGGCTACGTTGGCGGCACCGATGATCTGCGTGCTTCCAATATCGGCGAAACTGACGACGGCAAGAATTACTACGGCGGATATTTCAACGACGATTGGAAAATCACCCCGAAACTGACTGTCAACCTCGGCGTGCGCTACGACTTCTTCGGCTTGGTCTACGAACATCATAATGCCCAGGCCAACTTTGTTCCCGACGGTCCGGGTGGCGTCCCCACCGAGGTATTTACGCCGGGCAACGCGGCCTTGAGCCAACTATCGACCAGCTTCATCGACACGCTGGCGTTGGACGGTATCAACTTGCTGGTCACCAACAAGTACGGCGGCGGACTCGGCTATTCACAAAAAGACAATTTTGCTCCGCGGTTGGGCTTTGCCTATCAAATCACCCCGAAGTTGGTGGTCCGTGGCGGATTCGGTATGTTCTACAACGGATTCGAAAATCGCGGATATTCTCCGAACCTTGGCGAAAGCTATCCGTACCAGTTCAGCTTTAACTTTGGTAACCAGCCGGATCACACTCCGGTCACGTTCCCCGGTTGCACCGCTACCGGAAACGCGGGCTTTACGGCCACCTTTGAAACTGGGTTCGCCTGCACGCCGTTGGTCCCCAGTGCCGTCATCGCCACCGGCCTGTCCTTGCCCGGAATCGTAGTGAACTACCAGACTCCGTATACCATCGGCGCCAACCTGACCGTGCAGTATCAGCTGGCGCCCTCGTTGACTCTCCAGGCGGCGTTCGTCACCTCGCAAGGCCGTCACATCGAGGTCTTTCCTAACGCCAACAACGTCTCCACCATCAACCCCGCGAACTATCCGATTCTCGGCAACGCCGCTAACGAGCAGCCCGCGATCGTTCCGTTCCCGGACTTCGGAACGGGTTCCAGCTACGCGGTAACGCAAGGGAACAGCAACTACAACGGCCTGCAGACCCAGCTCGAAAAGCGCCTGAGCAACGGCCTGAACTTCCTCATAACCTACACCTACTCGAAAGTTCTAACCGACGCGCGCGACCCTCTCAATACCGGAAGCGCCCTAGGCAGCTATCGTGCGCCAGACTTGGCTGATTTCGGAATCCATGCCGATTACCAGCTGGCGCCTGCAGACATCCGGAACGTCGTGCATATCAGCGGCGGCTATGAGTTGCCCGTTGGGCGAGGAAAGCATTTCTTGGCTGACGCCTCCGGCTTCGAAAACGCCGTTCTCGGTGGTTGGAGCTTCAACTGGTCATCGACATTTGAAGGCGGCCAGCCGATCACCATCGGTTGCCTGCAGACCACCGCTGCGGGTTTGGGCTGCGGCGCTCTTTATACCGGGCAGCGTTTGATCAACGGCCTACACACCGATTCGAACGGCTTGCTTAGCTTGTTCCAGAACGGTGCCAACGCCTTTACCCAGCCTTGCGTGATTGGTGCAAATGGGCAGCCGACGCTCGGCACTCCGGCTGGCTGCGTGCCCTTGACCGGCAACGCCGTCTTGGGAGGCGTAGTTCAAGTGGAGGGGCCAACCTTCAACCGGCTGGACTTCTCAACGTTCAAGGAATTCCGGCTTTCGGAACGATTCAGGCTCCAGTTCCGGACCGAAATCTTTAACATATTCAACCATCCCAACTTCAACGCTCCCGGATTTGGCGGGAACGGCGTAGTTGCGATTCCTAACTCCCTCAACTACAGCAGCACTAACTTCGGCGAAATTGGGTCCACTCGCGACGGTTCGTACGATTCGCGGCAGATCCAGTTCGCCCTGAAGCTTTATTACTAGGCCCCAAGCGACTACACCCCACAAAGAAGGCGCTCACTTGCAGCGCCTTTTTTGCTTTTTAGCGTGGACTTCTTTTGTTCGCGCAGCTCCCTGGCGGCGTGGCGCGGTGGTAATCTGCAAGTATCGTGCTCATGAGAACTCGGTGGATCGGGTGCTTCTCTCTGGCTCTTTGGCTATGCGCCTCGGCGCCATGCGGAGCCCAGCAGCAGAACCGGAACTTGGATCTCGAATTCCAATCGGCAGTCCATGATTTCGAGACCGGAAAGTACGCGGACGCCGCGGCAAAACTGGAGAAACTATTGCCCGAGGGGCCGCAAAATTTTGCGCTGCAGGAATTAGCGGGGCTGGTGTTTTCCGCGCAGTCGCAAGATGGCAAAGCCAACCCCTACCTGCAGAAGGCCGTGGAGCTGAATCCAAATTCCGCTGCCGCGCGGACCAACCTGGCCGGTAATCTGGTCCGCCTCGGCAAACCCGAGCTGGCCGAAGTGCAACTCAAAAAAGCTCTTGCCATCGAGCCCCTAAGTTATGACAGCAACCACAACCTGGGAGAGATCTATATCCAGGCCGGGAAAATCGCCCAGGCTGTCCCGTACTTGCAAAAGGCTCAACAGATCGATCCCACTTCCTACGACAATGGCTACGATCTCTCGCTGGCCTACCTGGAAACCGCGCGAGTCACCGAAGCTCGCGAGCTGATCCATGTGTTGCTGAAGCAAAAAGACACTGCCGAACTGCACGACCTGCTCGGCGAAGTGGAAGAAAAAGACGGGCAATTTGTCGCGGCCGCCAACGAGTTCGAACGGGCCGCGCATCTTGATCCCAGCGAGAGCAATCTCTTCGACTGGGGCAGCGAGTTGCTTCTGCATCGCACCCTGGGGCCTGCGGTCGAGGTATTTCAGCAGGCCGTGGCTCGTTATCCCGGCTCGTCCCGCCTGGCGATCGGTCTGGGTATGGCCTTTTATGCGCGTGGCAACTACGACGATGCGGTTGCTGCGCTATTGAAGGCCGCGGATCTAAATCCTTCCGATCCGCGTTGTTATCTCTTCCTTTCGCGGGCGTACGATAGTTCGCCCAGCCAGGCCGACGAAGTCCTGCAGCGCTTTCGCCGCTTCGCGGAATTGCAGCCCAACAACGGCCGCGCACAGTTTTACTACGCGATGAGCCTTTGGAAAGGCAAACGCGCGCAAGATTCCAGCGTGGATCTAAACGAGATCGAAGCGCTGCTGAAAAAGTCACTAGCCCTCGATCCCCAACTGGCCGAGGCCCACCTACAACTGGGTAATCTGTATTTCGCCCAAAAAAAATATACCGAATCGATTCCCGAGTTCGAACAGGTACTGAAACTCGATTCCAACCTGGCTGACGCCCATTACAAATTAGGCCAAGCGTACTTCCGGATCGGGGACAAAACCCGCGCCGACGAGCAGTTGGCGATTTACCAGCACGTGCGCGAGAAAAATCTCGCTGAAGTAGAAAGACAGCGCGCCGAAATCAAACAATTTGTTTTTTCGGAGAAGGAATCCCCGGGAGCTAAGCCGTGAGGTCTTCCCGCATCCGGATATGGACCCGCCGCGCAGTTGCGTGTCGCTCCGTGAATTCGAATTGTTTGAAACGACCATGAGATACAGCACGCCATCGGATAAATTCTTGGGCCGCGATCTGCCGGCAAGTAGCAATTCCTCGCTTCGAGAAATTGCTCGCCAGCTCTCTTTGAATCGCCGGGAGTTTCTGCGCAATGCTGCGGGCCTGGCACTGGGAAGTACTCTGTTGCACTCCAGCGCGTTTGCTGGTGTGGCCGCGCCGCGCAAAAACAGAAAAGTGGTGGTAGTTACGTTTGGCGGGGGCGCGCGTGATCAGGAGACGTTCGCGCCCGAAGGGCAAGAAAACATTCCGCACTTGATTCGCGAATTGATTCCGCAATCCACCTTCTTCACCCAGGTAGTGAATCGCGGAATTCTGGGCCACTATGTAGCCACTGCGAGTCTCGCCACCGGAGTCTACGAAACACTGAACAATTTCGCTTCTGTGCCGCCGGATCATCCCACCGTATTCGAATACTTTCGCAAAGATTTGAAGCGCCCGGCCTCGGACGCCTGGATCGTCGCTCCCAGCAACGGATTCAATCGTATCGGCGAGAGCAACAGCCGTTCGTTTGGTCCCGGTTACGGCGCGGGAGTAATCCTTCCCAAACATTTATTGACGGCCGTGATGTCTGGCGGCGCAAATAATTATGAACATCTGCTGCGCGACAGCTATGAAACGCCGTTCTACACCCCGGAACTTGGCGGCGGAGGCGAGTTCGAATTGCAGCAACTGGAAATGATGCTGAAACTTTCCGTCGATGATTTTAAAGCCCACGCGCTGACGCTCTCCAGTCCCGACGAACTTTCCGTTTACATCACGCGACAATTAATGCGCCAACAGGCTCCCAGCCTGCTGTGGATCACTCTGCACGATATCGACATCGCCCACGCGGGCGCGTATTCCCTGTACATCGATGGCATCCGGCGCACCGACCGGCTTTGCGCGGAACTGTGGAACACCATTCAGAGCGAGCCCGAATACCAAGGCAACACCACCATGTTTATTCTTCCGGATTTTGGCCGCGACTCGGACGAAGACGCCGGTGGCAACGGATTTCAGCATCACCGAACGGGCGATGCATTATCGCGTACGACTTGGATGCTGGCGCTGGGAGCTGGTGTTCGTCCCGGGTTGGTATTTGATCGCCGCGTAGACTCCACCGATCTGGTGCCAACGATTGGATCGATGCTGGGATTTTCTGCCGCAATGTCGCAGGGCAAACCTATTGAGGAATTGCTGTAGCGCGCCCCGATGCTTCCAAACGAACTAAAACCCGCGCAGTTCCAAAGTTATCCGCCCGAAGCCAAGAGGTTAGCGCTCGAGTATTTGGCGGTGCTGCAAAAACTTCCGTTGGCTTTTTTGCCGAGTCTGCTCAAAGAAGTGATCGATTTCGATTTTAAATTTCCGGTCGAGCGCGTCGCACTCGAAAAAGAGCTCGCGAATCTGCGTACTCTTTCCGCGGAACAAATGCAGCTGTGGTTCAGCGGCTTCGCGCAAATTAATTTGTCCCCCGCGCTTGAGCATGTGGATTGGGTGAATGCTCCGGCGCAATTTGTGGAACAACTCTCCGCGCATCTCTGGTCTACCCATCAGCTCGATGCCTTCCGCACCGCGGCGCTCGATTACGCAAATCGCTTGCGTGAAGCCGTCCCGGCTGAAGCTCCGGCCACGCCGCGCTTGGGGATCAGCATCATTGGACAGGGCGTGACGGATCAGGGGGCGACCGAAAACAAAAAACATCTGTTTCGTAAATTGCGTCCGCAAGGGGTTTATTGCAGCAACGTCAATCCAGAAAATGGTTTGAGCATTCTGCTGCAAGCCGCCGCCGCAAGAGCCAAAGCCCATCCCAGCGAATACGACCATTGGTATGTGGACGGCGGCGAAGCAGCCAAGCATGATCCCGCGCTTACCGCGGTTTCGTATGGCGCGCTGGCACCCGCCCGCGCGGCTTTGTCTGACAAGATGCGCACGGAAATCGAGCGGCCGGGCATGGGGCCGGAGGCCTTGCGTACGCTGCTAGCGCGGATGCAGCCGGCGGATCTGGGACTGAATAAAACGGGCGACGCGGTGATGCAGCGCTTTGAGATGAAATTGTTGACCGAAGGATCGGGGACGCAGGTGTTCAGCACCACGTTTGCGCAGTGGACGGCGCGCGAAGCGTTGCGCCGCGCGCAGCCGCTGACTTTGGTGGTGCGCTTTGCTCCGCGGCAGCGGCAACGGCCGATGAATGAGCTGCTTTATGGCAAGCATGACAATGCGGAACTGGATGCGCCAGGCTCGCTGGTCGACGCGGATTTTGGAGCTTATTACAACTGGCTGAATCAGCAGCGGCTGCCGGGCGCGGGGCAATCCTCTTTTGTGGTGTGGTTTGAAGGGCATCGCGAAGCTGTGGTGATCGGGCCGGGAGCGCCGCGGGGCACGGAATCGAAAGCTCCGCTGGACATGCAGCAACTTTTGAGCTGGACCAGCTAGAGAATTCAATTTTATTGGGCACTAAAGGAGACTTATGTACCGACGCGATTTCTTGAAGACTACTTCGACCGTGATTGCCGGAGCCACGTTGGCTCCGGGAGTACTCGCGGGCACTTCGGCGCCGGGAGATTCCGCGGCGACCGGAAGAATGGTGCTGCCGATCAACCGGAACTGGCGATACAACCCGGCGTACGTGGAGGGCGCGCATGCGCGAGAGTTTGATGACACCAAATTTGAGCGGGTGGTGATTCCGCATACCAATATCAAACTGCCGTGGCACAGCTTCGACGAGAAGCTGTATGAATTTGTTTCGATTTATAGAAGGCGTTTCAAATTGCCGCCGGAGGCCGCGGGGCATCTGGTGTTTGTGGATTTTGAAGGGGTGATGACCGCGTCGACCGTGTGGATCAATGGCGTGCGGCTGGGAGAGTACAAGGGCGGGTACACACCTTTCTCTTTCGATCTGACGCCGCACATTAATTTTGGCGGAGAAAACGTGCTCGCGGTGGATGTGGATTCGACCGAGCGTCCGGATATACCGCCGTTCGGGTATCAAATCGACTACCTAACGTTCGGCGGGATCTATCGCGAAGTTTCTTTGCGCATCGTTCCGAAAACGTTTATCGAGAATATTTTTGCCCAGCCACAAAATGTGCTGAGCGCGAATCCGGGTCTGGATGTGGAATGCTTTCTGATGAATACGGAAGCGGTTTCCGCAGGGCTGACGCTGGAAGCGGAACTGCGCGACGGGGAGCGCTCGGTGGCCAAGGCTTCTCTGCCGGTTCCGGCGGCAGAGGCGGGAACGGAGCCGGTGGCGCATACCATCCAGTTTGGCAAGCTCAGCGGTATTAAGTTGTGGGAGCTGACGCAGCCTAACTTGTATTCGGTTCAGGTGCGATTGCTCCGCGGAACGCAAGTGGTGGATCAAGATACGCGCAGGATTGGATTTCGCGAGGCGCAGTTTACCGACCATGGATTTGAACTGAACGGCAAAGTGATCAAGCTGCGTGGGCTGGACCGGCACCAGACGTTTCCCTGGGTGGGCCAAGCGATGCCCGGGCGTCCGCAACGCAGCGACGCGCGGATTCTGAAGAAGAATCTGAGCTGCAATATGGTGCGGACTTCGCACTATCCGCAGTCCCGGCATTTTCTGGATGCGTGCGACGAAATGGGTTTGCTGGTGCTGGAAGAAATTCCGGGCTGGCAGCACATTGGGGACGAAGCGTGGAAACTGATCTCCATCGACAATGTGAGTCGGATGGTGCGGCGCGACTGGAATCACCCCAGCATCGTCTTGTGGGGCGTGCGCATTAACGAATCGCTGGACGATCACGATTTTTATGTGCGGACCAACGCTATGGCGCACGGGCTGGACAAGACGCGGCAAACCTGCGGGATCCGCTACTTCCAGAGTTCGGAATTCCTGGAAGACGTTTTCACGATGAACGATTTTGGCTTCCCGCTGAAGCCGCCCAATCATTCCAAGTATTTGAATACGGAATTTGTGGGGCATACGTATCCGACCAAGACCATCGATCAAAAGGAACGGCTTACGGAACACGCGCTGCGGCATGCGCGTATTCACGATCAACTGGCTTCCGACCCGCAGTACGCGGGCGGGCTGGGCTGGTGCGCGTTTGACTACAACACCCACGGAGATTTCGGATCGGGCGACCGGATCTGTTACCACGGGGTGACCGATATTTTCCGCGAGCCGAAGCCGGCGGCGGGATTTTACAAATCGCAGTGCGACCCTGCCGAGCAGATTGTGCTGGAGCCGGCGTTCCACTGGGCGCGCGGCGACGAGTCCATCGGATTCACGACCGCGGTGGTGTGCTCGAATTGCGAGCACATCAAGTATTACATCGCGGACAAGCTGGTGGCCGAAGCGGATCCGAACAAAGCGGAATTCGCGCATCTGAAGTACGCGCCGTTCGTTGCCAATTTGGAAAAGGCGGTGGGAACTGGGGAGATTTGCGGATCGAGGGATACATCGGCGGCAAGATGGTGATCTCGAAAACGCTTTCCGGCAAAGGCATCGACCAGAAGTTTATGCTGCTGCCGGACGATACGAAACTGAATGGCGACGGAGCGGACACGACTCGCGTGGTGCTGCGAGTGACCGACGAATTTGGAGCGATCCGGCCGTTTGCGAACGACGCGATCAAACTGGAAATCGAAGGACCGGCGGAAATTATCGGGGACAATCCATTTTCGGTGATTGGCGGCACCGGCGCGATCTGGATCCGCGCAAAGGAGCAGCCGGGCACCGTGAAATTTACGGCGACGCACCCGGTGCTTGGGAAGCAGCAGGTGCAACTCGAAATTGTTGCAGCTCCAGCCGAGACGGCGTAAGTTCTCGCCGACCACTCTCGGAAAGACACTGTAGCGCACGCAATGCACTGCTGCATGTTGCGTGTATTCCGTTGAAATAAAAATGCTTAGCCCGCTATTGTGCATGGGGACACACCACGATTTGGCGGAAGTGTTCATTCTGCTGGGTTTACGAGGATTGGTGTTTGTAAGTGTTGTAGATACAGGGTTTACGAGTGCGCATTTTGCTGGAATCTGCGTTTTGCGCAGAATCGACGTTGATTCTATTGGAGTTACGATTTGAGTTTGTGCAAATCCCGGAAGTGCGGATTCTAAAGGGGTTACAAGGTGTTTGCGGGGTGTGATCGTTTGCAGATCGACAGACGAGCGCTCAGAGAGTCCCTGGCGCGCGGGTAGAAAGGGTCTCGCGAGTGGTTGGCAGCTCACGAGAAAGTGTGGCGCACTGAAACGTTTATGTAAATATGGTGATAGTTACTTTTAGGTACTCCGTTCGAACGGGAGCTTAAAAAGGATAGCAACAGAAAGTCGGCGGGAATGCAACTTCTGACCGATCATATTTCCAAGGTAGTCGCGAGTTCGCGGAAGCGGCAGAGGGCGTTGGCTAGCTGCATTTGGCGAGGGGTGCGGCATTCAGGTTCCAGCAAGCGTGGATTGCCTACTACGATTACGGAAGTTTTGGCGCGTGAGGTCGCTACGTTTAAGCGATTCAAGCTATAGAGGAATTCCATGCCGCGTGGGGCTTCTTCCGGGGATGAGGTGGTCATCGAGTAGATGACTACGGGAGCTTCCTGGCCTTGGAATTTGTCTACCGTGCCCACGCGTATTTTGGGCAGGCGGGTGGACAAGTCCGCGACTTGGGCGTTGTAGGGCGCGACGATCAATATTTCGTCTTCCCGCAGTCGTCGGCAATTGCCTTTGCTGTAGAACCAATTAACTTCGGGTTTTAGCAAATCTTCCACGAGTTGTGCTACGACTTCGACTTCCTCGGGGCTGGAGTTCTGATTTCCGGCGTGTTCCACGGGAACGAACCACAAGCCTGCGCCGTCTAGCGATTGGTGGCCTTCGAGTATGCGGCTGTGGGTCAGAACGTCGCAATCCAACCGGTCTTCGTAAAAAAGTTCCGATGTGAATTTGCAAATTGCCGGGTGCAGGCGCCACGTTCGGGGCAAAAGAAATCCCATGTCGTCCGGAATGGTTTTGTGAACTCCGAGGAGATGCTCGAGTGCGGACTTTTCGGCGCCGGGCGGATGACTACCCTTCAACGGGCGTTCCAGTTGCTGCGGATCGCCGATTAGAACCAAATTTTTTGCGGCTTGCGACACCGCGAGCACGTCCGCCAAGCCCATCTGTCCGGCTTCGTCGATGAAGAGTACATCAACAGCTTCGAAGGATTGTTCCGGGGACCAGAACCACGAAGTACCGCCAACGACGTTGGCTTGGCCGGATTGCAACGCGAGCCAAGCCTCGTCGTTATTTTTCTTTGCTACCGCGACTCCTTCGCTGTCTTCGCCGCCGGTCTCGCGGTGCAAGCAGTGAACGGTGGTCAAGTCTCTTTCTTGTGCGGCTGCGACTACGGCTTCGAGCAAGTTGCGGATCACCTTGTGACTAAGCGCGGTAACACCGATCTTTTTTCCTTGTTTTACCAATTCGCAGATCATTCGAGCGCCGGTGTAGGTTTTTCCGGAACCGGGAGGCCCCTGGATGGCGAATACGGAATCCTGGAGCGCCAAGGCGATCCGGGCGGCGGTATTTTCCGGTTTTTCCGACGCTAACTGCCGTAGCTTTTCGTTGTCGCGAAGACGCGGGGGCCGGCGCAGCAGCAGATCGCGGCCCGCGCGATAGGGTCCGGATCCATCGACGCCATTTGTGGCCACGAACTGTCCAAGGCGATAGAGCGCCCCGGCTTGTGTGTCGGTGGGCAGGGGAGCGCTCCACATATAGACCGGCGAAGGATGAACGTCGGCGGATTTCTTGGTTTTTTTGATGTCTACGATGCCGTTGGCGTGGTCGATGGTGATGACTTCGCCGAATTTGTCGTCTCCGAAGTAGAGTTCTTTATCGCAGCGAATGTTGGTTTTGTGGGGATCAAAGTGATAGCGATCCGTCGGAACCTGTTTGCCGTGGTCAACTCTCTTTACGAAACGCAAGTTGGTCAAGGCGACGCGCTCGTCAAGCAAGTCTTCTTCGGTCATTTCGGCGAGCCGATAGCCTTCTTGCCAAGCTCGCTTGTCCTCGCGGCGGTGCCAGCTGAGGAGCTGTGCCAACAACCACTGTGCGGATTGCAATTCTGAACGTTGATTGGAATCGACGGGGATTTCTTGGCAGAGTTGTTCGGTGAGGGCGGCTGCGCGGTCCAGTTTTTCCTGGAGCTTGTCGGAAGGGTCGCCAGTCTTCTCCGGTGGCCTTGGAACGTTCTCGCCGCGTTGGAGCAATTCCGTGCGGCGGGCTTCGAGCCAATCGCGGAGGGCGGCCGCGGAGAAGCAGTCTTCGGAGTTGTAGCCTTCCATGGTTTCGCGGAATTCGGGCGGCAGATCGGCAAGGCTTTGTTCTAGTTCGAGGTGATGTTCGATGTAGCGCATGGCGGCGCGGGATTGATCAAGCGGAGTCTTGCGTGTGAATTGGTAAAAGGCTTCGATTTTTTTGAGGGAATATTCTTCGACGCTGGCGCGGACGGCTTGTTTGAAGGATTGGTGCAGATCGACCAGGGTGCCGGCACGGAGCAGGCGATCGATTTCGTCTTCGCGGGTCGCGTATCTTCCCATCAGGTGCTTGAGGGTGGTGGGTTCGTAGGCGCCGAAATGGTAGACATGGATTTTGGGATTGGCGTGGCGTCGTTCGGTGATTTCGTCGACGAGCCACTCGAAGGCTTGTTTTTCCTCTGCCGGGGTGAAGGCCCAGCGCTTTTCGTAGGCTAGTTCTCCGTTTGCGGATTTGAAGGCAATTCCGAAAAGGTACTGCAGACCGGTGTCGCCAACAAAAGGGTCGCCTTCGAGGTCGAGAAATATGTCGTCGGGGGATGGTTCGGGCAGTCGGCAGAAGCCGATGCCAGGTTCTGCGGGGAGCAGCGGCTCGTGCACTTGTGTTTCTGTTTCTCTTCCTTCGACTTGAACGCGCGCTTGTTCGCGTACTCGGGTGATGCCTTCGCGTGAACCGTGCTTAGGCTTTTGCTTTAGCGGGATGGGCAACGCTGCCAGCTTGGCCATGGTGTTGGTGTCCCACTCTTCTAATTGGTTGCGGTGTTGTTTGCGAATTCCCGCCACGAGGGACAAGTGATCGTCGGCGCGGCGCTGGGTGTTGCACTCTTTGAACCAGCGGCAGACGTCGCAGTGGGGGACAGGCTCGGGATAGGTTTCGGGACTCTCGGCGCTTTCGACTGTGTGCGTGAGCCGCTTCTTTAGGTGGCGATAGTAGGCGGCGTATTCGGCAACGCGGTATTGCTCACGCGTGAAATCTTTGCTCGGCGGGATAACCCACATCCGTTCCGGCGCTGCGCCCTGAACTTGTTCCAGGAGTTCGGAGTAAGCGGAGAGCTGCAAGATAGTGGCGGCTTTGGTTTCTCTCGCGAGTTTGGTGTCTTCCACTTCGTAGGACCAATTCCATTTGGTGCTGGGCTTCGGCACGCGGCGTAACACGTCTGGCCGACCGAACCACGGGCCGGACGCCAATGCGCCTTGGGCGATTACTTCGGCGCCTTGTTCCATGAGCTTTATTGTTTCTTTGAGAATTTCTTTTTCGTTGGTACCGAGATGTTTGAGATTTATGACTTTTAGTTTTTCTCTTTGCTGGAGATGAGCAAGGTAGGCAGCTTCATGGCGCTCGCCGCGTTCGCGAATCACGACGAGGTCTGGCGCTGCCCAATCCGGGGCGGTCTTTTCTCCGTGGAGTACTCGCAAATCTAGGGTGGTGACGTGACGGCACGCCAGGTGATTGCTGAGGTCGGTGGCGGATAAGCGAATCAGTCCGGAGACGAGCTTCATTTCAAAACGAAGGATAGCATCGTTGTATATGGCGTGGGAGTAGATATACGCAGGGTGAATAATTGAGCGGCTAATCGGTTAACGCCGTCCAAGCATCCAGCGCTAACCGAGTGCTGGATGATGGTCGGGGGCCTGAATCAATTGGGCGAGATGACGTAGCCATTTTTTTCCCGTATAGGTGACGGTTTTGTCTGGCGTTGCGCGAGCGCGCTGCCAGCGCCGTGGTTTTCGCTGACGAATACGATGTGGAAGGTGCGGGAAGCGAGCATGCCGGGGAAGGTGCCGGTGCGGTCGGCGATGGTCAGGGTGTGGGTGGAGTCGTCCCAGGAGAAATTAATGGTGGCGTGGGCGCCTTTTTCGTAGTTGTAGTTGTCGTTCTCGTCTTCGTAGAGGGTGAAATTGCCATTGGCGCCGCGGTAGACGCGGATTTCCAGGGGGTCGGCAGGTTTTTCGGCGGCGTATTCGATGTCTGGTCCGAGAGGGAGGATGGAACCCGCGCGGATGAAGAGAGGGATGCGATCGATAGGGGCGGGGCGTCAAACGCGCGAGGTCCTTGGGTGGAGGCGCCGGTCCAGAAGTCGTACCACTTGGCGTTGGGGAGATATAGATGACGAGTGGTGGCGGCCGGTTCGGTGACCGGATTTACCAGAATGGCTGGGCCGAAAAGATATTGGTCGGTGATGTTTTGGGCGCGAGTGTCGCTGCGAAAATCCATGACCAGTGGACGCATCATGGTATAGCCCTCGCTGGTGACTTTCCAGGCGGTGGAATAAATGTAGGGCATCAGGCGGTAGCGCAGTTGATCGTTGGCGGTGAGAATTTTTTGCGCTTCCGGTCCGTACGACCAGATTTCGTTTTGGTTGGTGGTGCGAGTGCCGTGAGCGCGGAAAATCGGGCAGAAGACGCCGAACTGGAACCAGCGGATATAGAGTTCGCGATATTTCGGATCGTCGGGATTGGCGGAGACGAAGCCGCCGATGTCGGTGGTCCAGTAGGGAATGCCGGAGACGGAGAGATTTAGTCCGGCGGGAATCTGGCGGCGAAAAGTTTCCCAGTTGGGATCTACGTCGCCGGACCAGACGGCGGCGGAATTGCGTTGAATGCCTGCATAGCCAGAGCGGGAGAGGATGAAGACGCGTTTCTGATCGGAGGCGGCGCGCTGGCCTTCATAAACGCCGGTGGTTGTGAGCAGCGGAAATTCGTTGGCGTAACGCGCGCCATTGCCGAGCGCGGTTTGGTGATTCACGAGGATGTTTGTTTCAAGGCCTTCGGTTTCGGGTTCGGTGGTATCGAGCCACCAGGCGTCCGCGCCGATTTTGAAGAGGGCGTTGTCCATCAAGTTCCAATAATATTTGCGGGCTGCGGGATTGAAGGCGTCATAGAGGGCCATGCCGGCGGGATGAAAACCGGAGGCAACGGTTTTGGCGATGAAGAAGTTTTTCTTGTCCATATCGTCGTAGACGGGGGAGCCGGGGCGGAAATAGGGCCAGACAGAAATCATCAGGTGGACGTGAGCGGCGTGAAGAGCGTCGATCATTTTTGGCGGGTCGGGATAATTTTTGTTGAAGACGGGGTCGCCCATGATGTTCCACCAGAACCAGTCTTGGACGATGTTGTCCAGGGGGATGTGAAGGGTGCGGTATTTCTGCGCGATGGATTCGAGTTCTTGCTGGGAGTCGTAGCGGTTCTTGCATTGCCAATAGCCGTAGGCCCACTTGCCGAAGAGCGGGGCTGCGCCGGTGAGTTCGCGGTAGCTGGCGATGATTTTGTCGAACTCGGGGCCGTAGAAAAAATAGTAGTCGATGGAATCGGCGACTTCGGAGCTGAAATAGAGAGCGTGGACGAAAACGATTGTTGAAGCGGCTGCGGGAGCCGTTGTTCCAGAAGATGCCGTAGCCGTTGCTGGAAAGAAGCATGGGGACGGAGATGTTGGTGTTGTCCTGGGAGAGATCGACGGCTTCGCCGCGATAGTTGAGGACGCCTGCCTGATGCTGGCCGAGGCCGTAGAAAGATTCCTGGGTATCCCACATATTTACAAAACGCTCGGAGTGGTAGATTTTTTCGCTGTTGACTTCGACGGGTGTGAGCGTGCGGGAATTTTCCTGGGTTAATTTGTGGCCGGCGGAATCGTAAAAGAGGAGAGAACTGTCGGCGCGGACGATTTCGATTTTTAGTTGGGAGGTTTTTAGGGTTATGAGTTTCGGGTCTTCGTCGGCGAGAGAGAATTCCGTTTTTGGCCAAGTGGTTTTGGTGACCAGGAAATCTTCGCGCGGAGGGACGGTGCGTTCCAGAGAATAAATGATGTGGACGATGGAATCGGAGCAGACCTGGAATCGGAGATAGCCGGTCTGCAGGATTACGAGGGCGCCATCCGGTTGCGGCTCGACGCTTTTCACGGGATTGAGCGGGAGCCACTGGGCGAAGAGCGTAGGCGCGAGGAGTGCGTACAGCAGACAGATGAGAAGTGGGGAGAAAAAGCGGTGTGATAGTCGCATGGTGTGTGAGCGCTCCGTGAAATTTGGCTTTAGATGACGGCGATGCGCATTACTTTTTTTCTGTCGCGGGTGTACCGGGCGATGCGACGGCGTCTAAACCTTTTTCGCGAATTTGCACGTACTGCCAGCCGAAGCGGCCTTTGATGCACAGATTGCCGTGGGTGACGCTGTGATCGAGCGGCGAACTCACTTTTACGATATGGCCTGCTTGTTGATGGACGGTTAGATCGCAGCCTACGCCGCAGTAGGGGCAGATGGTATCGGTTTGCGTTTGTTGAGCTTCGTTCCAGGTGCCGGCCTGGCGCATATCGTATTCACTTTTGAACATGAGCGCGCCGGTGGGGCAGACGCCGATGCAGTTGCCGCAGTAGACGCAGGCGGAATCGGGGAGCGGAACGTCGAACTCGGTGGCGATGTGCGCGGTAAATCCGCGGCCGGCTACGGCGATAGCGAAAGTGTTTTGCGCATCGACGCCGCAAGCTTCCACGCATTTGTAGCAGAGAATGCATTTGGAATAATCGCGGACGTAGAGGTCGTTGTCGATTTTTATGGGCTGCGCGACGGTGGCTGGGATTTCGCCGAAACGTTCGGGATGGGCGTCGTAGCGAGCGAGGTAGCCGGGAACGTTGGGCGCGGTGGAGAGATCCACGGACGAGGCCAGGAACTCGAGAACGATACGGCGGCTTAGTTTTACGCGTTCGGAGTCCGTCTTGATGGACATGTTGGGTTCGACTTTGCGCGAGCAGGCAGGAACCAGGGTGCGCGAGCCTTCTAATTCGACTACGCAGACGCGACAAACATTTACCGGGGTGAGGCTTTCGAGATAGCAGAGCGTGGGCGTTTCGATGCCGAGTTTTTTGGCGGCGTCGAGGATGGTGAAACCTTCGGGGACGGAGACTGGCTGACCGTCGATTTTGATGTCGATGGAGCGGCGTTCTTTTTCGGGCGGGGCGGTGGGAATGGGACCGCGCGGCAGCGGGATGGTGGGTTGCGGGGCGTCGAGATTCGCGGGCATGTTGAGTAGCGACTCGCTCATGAAAAAATGCTCCAACGTTGCAGGGCTGATTCTAACGCGCTGGAGGCAGTTTGGCCGAGGCCGCAGATGGAGGCATCGCGCATGGCCTGGCCCATTTCTTTCAGCAAGATAATTTCCTGCGCGGGCGAAGAGAGCGGCTGGCCGTTTACGAGGCGCTGTAAGGCTTCTTGCTGGCGGGTTACGCCTACGCGGCAGGGGACACACTGTCCGCAGGTTTCGTGGCGGAAAAAATTGGCGATGCGCAGCAAAATTTGGCGGAGATCGATGGTGTCGTCGAAGAGCATGACCACGCCGGAGCCCAGGGTGGCGCCGATGGCGCGGGTGCCTTCGAACGTGAGCGGTACGTCCAGTTCTTTGGGGGAAACGAAGGCGCCGGCTGCGCCGCCGAGAAGAATGGCTTGCAGATTGCGGCTGCCCGCAACCCCATCCGCCAACTCAATCAGTTGCCGCAGCGTTGCGCCCATTGGTAATTCGTAGAGACCGGGTTTGGCAATGTGTCCGCAGAGACAGAAAAGCCGGGTGCCGGCGGAATTTTCCGTGCCGAATTTGGCGTAGGCCGCGCCGCCTTCGCGGAGAATGAGCGGCACGTTCACCAGAGTTTCTACGTTGTTGACGCTGGTAGGCTGGTGGAAGAGCCCGGACTGCGTGGGAAACGGAGGTTTGTTGCGCGGTTCGCCGCGGTAGCCTTCGATGGAATTGAAGAGCGCGGTTTCTTCGCCGCAGATGTAGGCTCCGGCGCCACGGCGAATTTCGATGTTGAATTGCAGATTGCTGCCGAGAATATTTTCGCCGAGGAATCCGGTTTGTTGCGCGGAATCGATAGCGTGCTGCATGCGTTCGGCGGCGAGAGGATATTCTCCGCGCAGATAAATGTAACCGCGGCGGGCGCCGGTGACGTAGGCGGCGATGGTCATGCCCTCGAGAACGGCGAAGGGGTCTCCTTCCATCAAAATGCGGTCTTTGAAGGTGCCGGGCTCGGATTCGTCGGCGTTGCAGATTACGTAGTGGGAGCGGGCAGGATCTTGTTGCAATCGTGAACGCTGCAGAAAAAGGGCTTCCCATTTTTTCGCGGTGGGAAACGCCGCGCCGCCGCGGCCCAATAATTTAGAGGCGGCTATTTCGCGAAGAGTTCCTTCGGGACCAAGATCCAAGGCTTTGCGCAGCCCCTGGTATCCACCGAGACTACGGTACGTTTCGAGATTTTCTGCGCCGCGTCCGACGCGATTCAGGAGCCGCAGCGAGGAGGATTCTTTTCCCGGGATGGCTTGCGGAACGCTGCGCTGCGATTTCCAATTCGTCCGGCTCGGCGGGCAACTTTTCCTGGATAGCGTTCTCTACTAAAGCTACGACGGCATCTAGAGACGCCGGGGCTAAGACTCGCTCGTGTGATTTTTCGCCGGCGGAGCTGATCAGCACCGCCGGGGCGCGTTCACACAAACCCAGACAGGCGCTGCGCAGCCAGACGGCTTTGCCCTCCGCGCATGGTTTTCCAGCCGGGCCGAGGGTTTTTTCGAGTTCGCCGCAAAGTTGGCTCGAGCCGCGGGTGACACAGGCAATATCGTCGCAAATGTGCGCCACGATCTTGGGCCGCGCTTCGAGAGAAAACATTCCATAGAAAGATGCGACGCCATAGATTTCCGCGGGGGCAACGTCCAGGCGCAACGCAACGTAATTGAGCGCACCCGCGCTGATCCAACCGATGCCGATTCTGGACGGCGTGAAGCGTGGGCAGCAGACGATGGCGGTGGCCGTGGCTCTCGGCATTCGAAGCGACACGAGTGTCGGCGGCTAGCCGAGTGCCGCCTTGCCAGCTGGACGCTGGTGAGCCCAGCTCAGAATCTACCGCGGCGCGTTCTTCTGCATTCGCTTGCGCGTTGGTTAGATGAATATCCAATCAGGCCTCTTAGACGGTTTGTAATTTTTCTATGCGAATGGCGGTGGCTTTGAATTCGGAGGTGCCCGACCGGGGATCGACAGCGTCAATCGTCAGATCATTGGTGGCGACTTCCCCGTGGGCGTGGACCGAGAGAAACACCAGGCCAGGACGCAACGCCGTATCGAAGCGGACTGGGGCAATCACCGATCCCCGGCGCGAAGTTACGCGAACTCGGTCGCCTTCGTGTAGCTGGTACTGCAGAGCATCCTCGGGAGAAACTTCGAGCGCGATTTCGCGGCGCAACGGAGAAGAATATTGCTCCGTTTGCACGCCGGTGTTGTAGTCGTCCAGTTTACGGCCGGTAGTCAGGCGCATCGGATATTGTTCGTTCAGGGTATCGACTGGCGGCTCAAATTCGACGCAGCTGAACGGCGCGCGGGGGCCGATGAGTGGATCGCTCCATAGCCGCGCGTGGAGGAACATCTCTCCGGGGTGGGATTCGTCGTAGCAAGGCCACTGAATGCCGCCCATTTCTTCCAAGCGGCGGTAACTCATGCCGCCATGCATAGGACTCAGTGCGCGGACTTCGTTCCAGATTTTTTCCGGGTCGGGTGCGCCCCAATCATGGCCGAGGCGGCGCGCGAGATCGAAAATAATATCGAGGTCGTCGCGAACACCGGCGGGAGAGGCGACCGTCTGGCGCACGCGCTGCACTCGGCGTTCGCTGGAAGTTACCGTGCCTTCATTTTCAAAAACGCCAGCGGCGGCGGGAAGAACCACATCGGCGAGTTCGGCGGTAGCGGTATAAAAAAGATCCTGCACGACAAGAAACTCCAAGCCGCTCAATCGCTTTACCGCGCGATGCCGATCGGCTTCGGAATCTACGGGATTTTCGCCGAGCACATAGAGCGTGGTCAGTTCGCCATGCTCCATAGATTCGAACATGTCGCTCAAATGCCGGCCGCGCTTGGGTTGAACTTTTACGCCCCAGGCTTTCTCATATTTGGCGCGGATTTCATCGTTTTCAACGTGCTGAAAGCCGGGAAAGCGATCCGGGATGGCGCCCATGTCCCCGCCGCCCTGCACGTTGTTTTGCCCGCGCAAGGGATTTACGCCGCTGCCGTATTTGCCAACGTGGCCGGTAAGAATTGTGAGATTGATCAGAGCCACGACGTTGTCCACGGCGTTGTGGTGCTCGGTGATGCCCAACGTCCAGCAGAGTTGCGCGCGGGGAGCTTTGGCGTAGGCATGGGCCATTTGGCGAATAGATTCAGCCGGCACTCCAGTGTCGCGTTCCGCGCGCTCCAAGGTGTATTTTTCGACGTGAGCTTTGTAGGCTGCAAATCCGCTGGTGGCATGCTGGATGAATTTTTGGTCATGCAAGCCGGCCGCGATAATTTCGCGGCCTACGGCGTTGGCGAGCGAAATGTCCGAACCGACATCCAAACCCAGCCACAGATTCGCCCACTTGGCGGAACTGGTACGGCGCGGGTCAATCACGTAGAGTTCCGCGCCATTGCGAAGGCCCTTCAGCAGATGATGGAAAAAAATTGGGTGGGTTTCCCGGGCATTCGATCCCCACAGCAGAATCACATTGGTATCTTCAATTTCGCGATAGGAGCTGGTGCCGCCCCCGGCTCCAAAAACCGTCGCCAGACCGGCGACGCTAGGGGCATGTCAAGTTCGGTTACAACTATCGATATTGTTGGTGCCCATGACGCTGCGGACGAATTTTTGGGCGGCGTAATTTACTTCATTGATGGTCTTGGAGCAGCTGAACATCCCAAAGTCATGCGGGTCGTTCCTGGCGATGGATTTGCGGAAGGCGGCGGCGACACGATCCATGGCCTCGTCCCAAGTGGCCGGGCGGTGGGAACCGTTTTCGCGGATTAGCGGCTGGGTAAGGCGGGCTTTCGCAGGCTTGGGCATTAGACCTCCCAAATGCAGATCCACAGTAACTATAGCATTTTTAATGCGATGGCCAGACTTGGAGACGGACCGCGGTTCGCGGTACAACCGGTCGATCCCTGATGGAGAAGAGAGCCAATCAGCGATTTGTTTATTTGTTAGGCTCAGTAATTGTTAAGGTCTGGTTTTCCTGCAGTCCCTTAGTAACGACCTGCTTGCGGCCGGATGGCCAGCTGACTTCGATACGGTCGATTTTCGGGTTGTCGCCCAGACCAAAGTACAGGGGTAGAACGCTCTGCGAGAGATATCCAGATTTGCCGTCATTATAATGGGTATAGGTTTGCGAGCCGGAGTAGACGCGAACCGTGGCTCCCAAGCCGTTGCGATTGGACTTGGTACCGACCAGCAATACTTTCAACCAGTGGATTTTTCTTACCTGGGCCAAATCACTGATCAGAACCATAGGCTCGGAGTTGAAATCGTTGGTGACGATATCCAGGTCGCCGTCGTTATCGAGATCGAAAATTACCGAAGAGCGGCTGGCTTTGGGCACCGAGACCATTACTTTTTGCGTTTGCCCGACGCAAACGATTTTGCCCAAGCCGCCTAGAACATCCGGATTGGTGCAATCCATGACGAACCAGGGGGTGTACGGCGTTTGGCGGGGTTCGACTCCCAGTAGAAATTCGGAATCGAGGAATTTTTCGCCGCGATTATTGAGCAGCAACGAATTGATGCCGTAGCGGAAGGGAAAATTCATACCCGCGGTAATGAACAGGTCTTCGTAGCCGTCGGCATTCAAATCGCCGACGCTAACTCCCCAGGGCCAGTATTGCTCGACGCCAATCTTGTCGGAGATTTCCTCAAACTTGCCCTTGCCGAGATTGTGATAGAAAGAGTTGCCGAAAATAAATTTGTCGGCGGGTCCACCCAGCTGATTATCCGGCGGATGAGAGGTGATCTTGTCTTTCTCGTGATCCGGGCTCAGCTCTTGCATCATGTCCGAGTGCATATCGGTGACGAAGAGGTCCATGCGGCCGTCATTGTCAAAGTCAAAGAATTTCAACCCCATGCTGCCCCAGGAAGTCTTGGGAAAATAGTCCGCCGTCTTATCGACGAATTTCTTGCCGCCGACGTTTTCAAAATAGTGCCCAGCTCCCTGCATGTTCAGAAAGTAGATCCCCGGGAAACCATCACCGTTCAAATCAGCGAAGCTGGCATCGCCGCACCAGCCACGCGGATTTAGCCCAACCTCGGCAGTGACATCTTTGAACTTATAGTTCCCCAGATTTTTATAGAGCACCGGGTATTCGAAACGTTCGGAATGAAGATGGCCGGAGAAGGCATCTCGCAGGCCAACGTAAGCGCCTTCGGGATCTTTGTCGTTGGTGGTATAGACGCCGACATTGCAAACCAGGAGATCGAGCAACCCATCGTTATCGTAGTCGAAGAAGAAAGAGCCGGAGGAGTGCGCGGCCAGGTCCAGACCAGCCTCATGAGTAATGTCCTTAAAGTGGCCGTGTCCGTCGTTCTGAAAAAGAACATTCCCTTCATTTACGGTGGTGACGAACAGATCCTGGCGCCCGGTATTGTTCACATCGCCGAAAGAAGCTGCGACGCTAACGCGATCCTTCAGGCCGACGCCGGCTTGCGCGGTGATGTTTTCAAACTTGCCATTGCCGAGATTCCGCCACAGTTCGTTGCCGCCGAGTTGGTTCACGAAATAGATGTCGTACTGACCGTCGCCATCGACATCCGCTACGGCGATTCCGGTCCCGTGGTCATAGTGCACTGGCATGTAGTTGGTTCCCGAATACAACGTGACCTTTTCGCGGAAAGTAATTCCGCTTTCTTTTACCTTATCGGTGAAATGAAATTGATAGAAAACCTTGAATTTATCGGCGGACTGCAGTTGCGCCTGTTTGCGGGCGGGCAGGGTAGTCAGCCCAATATCGTCTTTCGGAAAGGGGACTTCTGGCAGGGAGGGTTGTTGCGCCAGAAGCGGAGCTTGAAAGGAGCTGGAGAAGAAGATCGAAACAAGAAAGGAAATCAGCAATGAGCGACGAGACATCTGGCCTCCAGAAAATTTGGCAAATGCAGAAACTTGCAGAAAATATCGCGCAACCGCAAGCAAACAGATGCCCGATAGAGTAACACCAAGTCACGAATTTGGTTTCTGATTACCGAATTCGCGGCGCAAAGTTCCCAAGAAGGCGGCTAGAGTTCCGTTGAGCGTGAGCCGTCAACGGGGAGCGGGAGGCGAAAGCTTACTTGTATTTGTGATGCCCTTCCCCTCAACAATCGTATAGATAGCGTCGGCCGAAACGTTACGCAGAGTTTCCGAGATTCCGTTGGGCCAGCGAATTTCCACTTGGTCCATGACCGAATCTCCCGCCAAGCCGAAGTGCAAGCGTGGGTCGCTGGTGGAAAGATAGCTGGAACCAGCTTTGACCTCTTCGATTTGCGAGCGCGTGGCGGACGTAACCGTGATACGCGCGCCTACCGCTCCGCGATTACTCTTGGTGCCTACCAGTTTGAAAAGCACGCGGTGATTGGAGTTTTTCGTGTCGTTCAGAAAAAGCGAGGGAGGCGCTCCCACATTGAAAATCACCATATCAATGTTGCCGTCATTGTTGACGTCGCCGAAGGCCACGCCGCGGCGCGATTGCAGAGGGCCATCGTTCAGCCCCGCAGGTCCGGCAATCTCTTCAAAGGTGCGATCGCCTTTGTTGAAATACAACAGCAGGGGTTCGCGATATTTCACATTTTTAGGCACGGTATCTACATCGGGATAGACGTGGCCGCTGGCGATCACCAGTTCGGGAAGCCCATCATTGTTAAAATCCGCAAAACCGGTCCCCCAGGAAACATAGGGCAGCGAACTCTGCGCAATCTTTGCGGTGTACGTGATATCCGTAAATCCCAGATTGCCTTGATTAAGGTATAGGCCCTTAGGCTGATCCGCGTAATCGGTGATCGCAAAATCAAGTTTTCCGTCGCGATCGAAATCGCCGATATCCACGCCCATGTTTCCTACTTCGTGGCCTTCGGGACTTAATGCCACGCCGCTCAGCATGGCGCGCTCTTCAAAGGTGCCGTCATGTTTGTTGTGATATAGAAAATTGGGGCCGGTGTCGTTGGCTACCAGCAGGCTCGGCCAGCCGTCATTATCGTAATCACCCCACACGACGCCCAGCCCGAAGCGTCCGGCGGCGTCGTCCACACCCGCCTTTTTCGATACTTCTTCGAATGTGCCGTCGCCGCGATTGTGGAATAGAAAATCCGTGTCGCCATCCATGGTCCAGGGATTTTCGACGGGCAGGCCTTTGTGGAAGAAATTTTTCGAAGGATTTTCCGCGGTCGGCAAATGATTCAGATCCGTTTTTACATAACGCGAAACAAAAAGGTCCAGATGCCCATCGCGGTCGTAGTCCGCCCAGGCGGCTCCAGCGCTGAAGCCTCCACCAGCAACGCCAGCTTTCTCGGTGACGTCTTCAAACTTGCAGTTCCCCAGATTGTGATAGAGGACGTTGCCGTTGTACCCGGTGATATAAATGTCCGGCAGACCGTCATTATCATAGTCCGCGACGGCGATACCCATTCCCCAGCCTTTGCGCGTAAGTCCCGCTTCCTTGGTGATGTCTGTAAACTTTAAATTTTCGCCCTGGTGGTAGAGCGTCACCATGGGCATGCCGCCGTGTTTGGCTTCCTCAATCGTGGAGTCGTTGACGACCAGAATGTCCAGCTTTCCATCGTTGTCGCAATCGAAGAGGGCTACGCCTCCGGAAATTGTTTCCACCACGTAATGTTCGTTATTAGAACTGAAAGGCGCTTTGGTGAGTCCGGCTTCGATGCCGATCTCGCGAAAATGAATGGGCGCGGCTGTTTGCGCGAAGGTAAGCGCAGGCGCAAGCGAGAGCAACAACGAGGTGGCGAGAAGGCGCATGAATGAGAATTTATGGAACCTAAAGGATTCTAGGGGAAAGCGCTGCGTGGAGAAAGGTCCGAGAGCCTAGTTTGTTTCGCCTCCGTGGGCTAAGATTTCCGGTAGAAGGTGAGCTTGAGCTTTCGATTGAGCCGAAACGTAGGCGTTTTTGCATCGTGCCCACGAGTGCGCGCGAATTTTCTGGTGCTGGTGTGCCTGGCCATCGCCTGTTTCTATCCATCTGGAATCGCCATGGGCCAGAGCGCGGAGCTCGGCAGTATTTCGGCGCTCATTCAGCAGGGGAAGTGGGACCAGGCTGAAGAGCGCCTGCACCTCTATCTGGCGAAGATGCCGCATTCTGCCAAAGCCAACGATCTTTTGGGAGCGGTCTATCTACATCAGGGGCATTTTGCGGAAGCCGAAGCCGCCCTGCAAAAAGCCATTGCAGCCGCACCTACGCTGGTGGAACCTCGGGTGAATCTGGGAGACGCTTATGCGGCGGAAGGGAAGCTCGACGCAGCTCTAAGCGCTTACCAGGGAGCCGCTAAAATCGCTCCCCATGATGTCGACACCGAGCTGGCCTTGGCGAAGCTGTATCTCGGTACGGGAGAGTTTGCCAAGTCCATCGAGGCCGCCGGACAAATTCCTCCGGCGAAGCGCACCTCGGAGCTATTGCCCACTTTGGCCGCGGACTATTTCGGCCTGCGCCAGCCGGAAAAGGCCGACCTGGAAATTCAAGCCATGCTGGCAGTGGCAGGAAAACAGCCAGAACTGGTTCCCGAACTAGCGGAATTTTTCCTGGCGCACGGAGATTTCAAGAGTTCGCAGCAGCTGTTGGAACTGGCCAAAACCAGGCAGCCGGTTACGGAGCGTTATTCCATCGCGCAGGCCCGCACGCAAGCCGGTTTGGGTCAACTGGACGAGGCCCAGAAAACGCTCGAAGGCGTTCTGGAACGCAATCCGCAATCGTTGAATGCGTTGATTGCCGCCGGGCAGGTCGCTGGCCAACAAACGAACTGGCCGGCCTCGGCAGAGGCCTTCACTTTAGCCCTGAAACTTGCGCCAGATCGTCCGGATATTTTGTATGGCCTGGTTTCGGCGCAGTTGTATGGGAATCGCGCGGATGCGGCGCTGCCGAACGCGCAAAAACTCCACGCCCTCGTTCCGGAAGATCTGCGCGCGACGTATTTGTTGGCGCTCGCTTTGTTTGGAGTTAAGAAGTGGGAGGAAGCTAAGCCCTACGCCGAGCAAGTGTTGACGGCGCACCCGGACGACCGCGAAATGAACCTGATGCTGGCCGACATCGCCTTCAACGATGAGCACAATCTGCCCGTGGCCCGAAAGCACGTGGACATTTGTTTGCGGCAAAACCCGCAAGATCCCGGAGCGTTGTATTACCTGGGAATGATTCAAAAAATGCAGGGCGACGTCAGCGGCGCGGTGCAGAGTCTTTCAAAGAGCACCGGCGGAAATCCCAAGAACGCCGACGCGCAAGGGGCCTTGGGGGCTTTGTGCCTGCAGGCGGGGGACGTTCCGTGCGCCATCCGCGCCCTGGAGCAAGCGGTGCAGCTGGCCCCGGAGGAATCGCAAAATCACTATCAGCTGGCACTGGCCTATTCGCGCTCCGCAGCGCCAGACAAGGCCAAAGCTCAATTGGAGATTTATCAGCAGATGAAGGCCAAGGAAGTTAAGGACGCCAAGGATTCCAAGGGACCGTCCACCAGCGAAATTCCCGCAATGGGCATCGCTGCCCGACCATAAAGGTACAAAATAGGTGCCTGATACGAACATTTTTGGCTTCGACTGTGGAAAAGCTGGCCAATTTACAGAGTAATCGGTCTCCAAACGCCTTCAAGCGGACTGTTTCGGCGCTCTTTTCACTACCGAGAATTCATAGATTCCCACCATTTATCATAGCCGCTATATAGGGGCGGACGCCTGCGTCCGCAAGCCTATAGAAAGAAAGGCGGCAAGTCCGAGGGCGTTTTCGAGGTGATTTTCGGAGCCTTCCAAAAATCATATTCGCTGCGGCGATGTAGAATAACAATATTTTTCTCAGGAATATCAATATTTTCGCTTGACACAATATCCTGCCTTAGTGCTATATAGGCCCTAATAGGAAAGCACTACTTTCGATTCACAGGGGTCGTTGTCTTTTCTTTTACTTAGTTTTTGCACGGGGTGGCTTCGCAGTCGGCTTCGAGCGTTGCGCTATAGCGCGGAATCCGAAGGTAGATGCCGGGTGAAAATACTTCCTTGAGGTGTACTGGAATGAAGATTCAATTTAGTAAGGGAACCGCCGCGAACGTGCTGCTGAGCGTCGCTTCGGGAATGCTTCTGGCATTCCTGTTGCTGCTCTCGCCGATCGCTGCCGATGCCCAGAACTACGCTGGTTCGGTTCACGGGACCGTAACCGATCCTGGCGGGGCGTCCGTAGCAGGCGCCGCAGTCACACTTCGCAACGTCGGTACTAACGCGACGCAGGAAGCCACTACCACAGAATCGGGCGAGTACACCTTCGCCGCTGTTTCGGTCGGCGTCTACGAAGTTCAGGTGAAAGCCGGAAGCTTCAAAATATTTCTCGCTAAGAGCGTGGAAGTTCACGTCTCGACCGCTACGGAAGTCAACGCCAAGCTGGAACTAGGCGCGGCGAGCGAGACGGTAACTGTTGAGGCCAGCGACGTTCAGGTGCAAACCACCACTGCTGACCTTGGTGCGGTAATCGAAGGCACGCAGGTACGCGAGCTGCCACTGAACGGCCGCAACTTTATGGCCCTCACCCAGCTGCAGGCCGGCGTTTCTGCCAACAACCAGTTTGACTCGAAAGACAAGGGCCTGCAGGGCGGCTCGGACTTCTCGGTAAACGGCAACCCCAGCACCAACAACCTCTTCTTGATTGACGGCGTGAACAACAACGACGTCGGTTCGAACCGCACAATTCTTATCTATCCTTCGGTTGACGCGATTGCTGAATTCAAGATGCTCACCAACTCCTACGGGCCGGAATATGGCCAGGCGTCTGGCGCGATCATCAGCATCACCACGCGCTCCGGTGAAAACCAGTTCCACGGCGGCGTCTTCTATGAAGGACGCAACGACGCCCTGAACGCGAACAACTTTTTCAACAATAAAGCCGAAGTTGCCAAGCCGCCACTCCACCGCAACGACTGGGGTTATTACATCGCGGGACCGGTCATCAAGAATAAATTGTTCTTCTGGTGGAACCAGGAATGGAATCGCGACCTGCGCGGCGTTTTGGTGCAGACTTGTACTCCCACAGCCGCGGAACGTGGCGGCGACTTCAGCGCTGATGTTGCCGCAGCTCTGAATACCTTGAATTCGCAAGCTGCTGCGATTCCGGCGGGTGACATTTCCGGCCTCGAAACCGCCAACACCACTTGCAACGCGCCGGCGCCGGCGTCCTTTACAAATAACCCGCTGCCTACTAAGCCGAATAACTGGACGGCAACTTCTAATATCCCCGTGGGCTTCCAGACTCCGGGAAATCCGTATGGAATCGCCAATCCCGATCCCGCTGGTACGCTGATGGCCGCTTACTATCCGCTCCCCAACCGGACCACCGCGGTCGCTGGTACCAACAATAACTTCGCGGAAAACCAGAGCAGCAGCGTTCCCTGGAGCGAAGAAAACGTTCGCATCGATTACGATGTGACCAAAAAGAATCGCATCAGCTTCCGCTATACCACGGATCATTGGAGCTTCCCCGCCCCGAACAATGCGTTTGGATGGGGCGATGATGCCTTCGCCACCTATCAGGGCAGCTGGCAACAGCCGTCGCGCAGCCTGATGGCCAAACTGACCTCGCAGCTCAGCAACACGCTGATCAACGATTTTGAGTTCGGCTACGCGCATAACGCCATTATCACCACTCCGGGTGGCACGGACCCCACTCTTGGATCGCAGTTTGACTCTGCGCTGCCTCCCGTTTGGCCAGCCGGCGGCAAGACCGCAGGCGGGTTGCCAACTGTATGGAGCGGCCTGAACAATTACGGAAACTTCGCCAGCATCTGGGCCATCGTCGGCTACGACAACCACATGAATCTGTATACGTTCCAGGACAACGTGACCAAAATCCATGGCGACCACGCCTGGAAGTTTGGCGCGTTGGTCAGCTCTAACCAGAAAGACGAAAATCAATTCGGCGGTAGCGACCGTCCGACCATGGGTTTCGGTAACTCTGGCTGGGGTCAGACCATCAGCACCGGCAACGCTTTGGCTAACGTACTGCTCCCCAGCACTGGGACGCCGCTCGCCTACAATAGCGCGGCCTGCATCGCCAACGCCGCTGCCGCTGGCTGCCCACAGCAAATCCAAGGTGTGAGCGAAACGAACGTTAACCCGGTAGACCAAGGCCGTTGGCACGACATTGAATTCTATGTCGGCGACACCTGGAAGGTACGCCCTCGCCTGACGCTGACCTATGGCGTTCGCTGGTCGCTGTTGCGTGAACCCTATGACGCCAACAACGAGATGGCTTCGTTTAGCCTGGCCGACTACAATCCGAACGGCAATCCCGCCGATGCTTGCAATGGCGTGGTTCTTGTGCCGGGCACCAATTTCTGCACGCAGGCCGCCGCTACGACTGGTCTGCCGCTGAGTCCCGGAACCCCGGGCGTCAACCGCGCTTTGGTGAACAACAACTGGCATGACGTGGCACCGCGCGTTGGTGTCGCGTACGACGTGTTTGGCAATGGCAAGACGGCGTTCCGTGTCGGCGCAGGCCAATTCTTCCAGCGTGAACGCGTGAGCCCGCAAGTCGGCCTTTCCAACACGGCGCCGTTCGCCATTGGCGCCACTGTTAATCGGCCTTTGGGCACCGCACCGCCTTTAGCGAATGCGACCACTTCTCCGAGCGATGGCCGTTCTCCGCGAGGAGTCACTCCCAATACCTGGCAATGGAACGTTTCCATTGAGCAGCAATTGTTCCGCAACTCATCGCTGCAGGTGAGCTATGTGGGGAACGCTGCGATTCACCAGACCTCGACCTATGACATCAACCAGGTAGCGGATAGCGACTTCCTGCTGGCTTCGTTCCTTGGGGCGAGTGCTTCCAACGGGGCACCCAGCATCAACAGTTTGCGTCCAGCCTCTAACTTTGCAGCCATCAACTACTTCAGCCGCGACGGGCACGCCAGCTACAACGCGTTGCAGGTACAGTTCCGTTCGAGGTTGAGCAATTTCTCAACCTTCCAGGCGGCGTATACCTGGTCGCACACCATCTCGAACATTGAAGAAGACGCAGCCAACGGCGGAGCCAGCCAAGGCAGCTTCACGGACATTAACAACGAGGGCTTGGATCGTGGCAATTCCACCATCAACCGGCCGAACATCTTCGTGATGAACGAAGTATTCTTCCTGCCCAAGCTCGAGCACAAGAACACGTTTGTTCGCGAGACCCTCGGCGGGTGGGAGTTCAATACCATCTTCACGGCGGAAAATGGAAACTCCATTACCGTCTACCAGGACGGTATTGGGCCAGGCACGGCATTCTTGATTCCGGGAACTCAGGCCATGTGCACCGGCACCGATGGGGTAACTACCTTCCCCTGCGGTTTGTCGTCGCTTTCGGGCACGGGCTACAACAACAATCAGCGTCCGAACATGGTTCCGGGAGTGTCCTGCAACTCCGGCGTATCCGGCGATCAGATCTTCAATCCGGCGGCCTTTACACTCACCGGCTTCCAGATCGGGACGATTGGCGATGCTCCTCGCGGCGCCTGCCAAGGCCCGCATTACGTCAACGCCGACTTCGAACTGTCTAAGAGCTGGCAGATCAAGGAGAGGTTCCGCTTGCGGTTCAGCATGGACTTCTTTAATGCCTTCAACCATCCGAACTTTGACGCCCAATACATCCAGGGCACCGGTGGCTTGGCCACTCAGGGCGTATTTTCAAACTCCGACGTATATTGCGGACCAAACTTGGGAACCTCGACGGCGCCGCAATACAACCCCTGCAGCCCAACGAATAGCGTGATTTCCACGTACTCTCCGATCGCGCAGTTTGGACAAGCGATGGCAACCAAGCCCGCTCGCGAGCTGCAATACGGTCTGAAGTTAACCTTCTAACGGGCGCGTTCTCCAGCGTTCGAGCAACTCTTCGGCGGGGCCTGCGAAATCAGGCCCCGTCCTTTTTTTTGCTCAGTACGTTTTCAGGCTTTTCGCATGTTTGTAGTGAACGCGGCGTTTTAGGATTGCAAGGTTTTATGCGCGGCATACGCAAACTTCGCGTCTCTTCTGCGCGGTTTATTGCTAAAATTTCATGAGGGTCTTTCGCTGTGACGTTTGTTTCTGAGAACACCATTTCTGCTTGGCGCGCTCGCCGTACCACTATCATCCGTTGCCTGGCTGTTTTTCTTGTTTTGCTGTCTTCGCCTTGCTGGGTCGCCGGTCAGGCGGTAGCCCCATCGCGCCCTGACCAGCAACACGCAGGGAAGCCGGATGCAGTTGTCCCCGCTGCCGACGAATTACAGGTCCGGCTTCGTGCCGCCGCCGCGGCCCGCGACTCCGGCGATCCCAGCGAAGTGGCCCGGGCGAATTTCCTGGTGCTGGCGCTGGCCTTCCGCAAATTAGGAAATATTCGCGTGGCCGAGAGCGCTTTCGGGCCAGCGGCCGAGCTTTACCGGCGGTCCCTCACCTGGGAGGATGCCGCGGAAACCCATGTCGGTCTCGCTATTGTGGATCTTTATGCCAACCGCCCAGACGACTCCCTCGTAGAAGCCTCCAAAGCGCTGCTCATCGAACCCAATAACGCCCGAGCCTTCAACATTCAAGGCAAGGCCTGGATGAAGAAGCGCGACTATCGCAAAGCGGTCGATTCGCTGGAGAAATCCGTGCAGCTGCAACCGGAATTTGAGGCCGCCTACGCTCTGGGCACGGCATTGCTTTATCTGAAGGATCCGGAAAGCAAGAAGCGAGCTGCGGAAGTTTTCGATACCATCGTCACCTCCATGGGAGATTCCGGGTCACTACATGTACTCTTCGGCCATGCGTACCGCGAAGCGGAAATGCAGGATGACGCCATCCGCGAACTCCGCAAAGCCGTTGCATTGGACCCGCGCACCCCGCATGCCCACTACTTCCTGGGACTGGCGATGCTCTGGAAGAACGAATGGACGGATACTCCGGAAATTCGCCAGGAATTCGTCACCGAGCTCAACAATTATCCCAAGGATTATCTGGCCAACTATTTTCTAGGATATCTGGACTCCAACGACCGCAGGTACGATGAGGCCAATATCCATCTTAAAGCTGCCGCTGAACTCGATCCTACCTGGCCGGAGCCTTGGCTGTTCCTGGGATTAAATGCGTTCGCCCAGGGCGACCTGGTGCGCGCAGAGGCCTATCTAAAGAAGTGTATTGAGGTAACCGGGAAGAACGAATCGAGAGCCAATTATCAGGTTCGCCGGGCATACGTCACCCTCGGCCGGATTCTAACCACCAGTGGACGCCCGGGCGAAGCGGCGCCCTACCTCGAGAAAGCCAGGGAATTCCAGAAACAGTCTCTGGCGGAAGCCCAGCAAGTGGTTGCGGGCAAAGCCTCGGAGGAAGGCAGCGTCTCCCCTGCCGCGGTGGTGGCTCTACTGAACCGCGAGGAAGATGAACCAGAGGCGGTTTCGACTGCCCCTGCGGATGCCGCTTTGCCGCTCGATCCCGCAGTTCTGGCCCGCTCGGGGTTTTCTGAGGAAAAGAGGAAGGCGGCGGTCGCCGAAGAAAGCCGGCTCCGCAGTATTCTGGGCACCAGTTATAGTGACTTGGCGACCTCCGAAGCCATTCGCAAAGAATATCCAGCGGCGCTTGGCTATTATCAGGAGGCCGAACGGTGGGATCCCGCCACAACCGGGTTGCAGCGCAATCTTGGTGTAGCCGCTTTCCGTTCGCAGGACTATCAGGAATGCATTCGGGCGTTGTCTCAAGTTGTTACGGACACTTCTTCCGACGCCGCGGCGCGGGCCATGCTGGGCTCGGCCTATTTTGCCCTGGACAATTACCGGGAGGCCGCAAAAGCCATTGCACCTTTGGGCGACCGCGCTGTGCGCGATTCTACGCTTGGTTACGCTTGGGCCGCATCACTTTCCCGTTTGGGCGAACTTACTCAAGCGACGCAAATCCTTCAGGAATATGAGAAGACTGACCTTTCCCCGGACGCCATCCTGCTGGTCGGGCAGCTCTGGAGCGACATGGCCGATTATTCCCGGGCGGTGCAGGCTTATCATCGCGCGCTCGAACGTGATCCCTCGCTCGCCAAGGCCCATTATTTTGCGGGGCTCGCGCAGCTCCGCTGGCAGCATCCAAACGAAGCGCTGGAAGAATTCAACGCTGCGCTGCAGCTAAGTCCCGACGATCCAGACACAAAAGTGGCTCTCGGCTATGTTTATGAGCAGCAAGGGAAGAAAGCTGAAGCGATCGAGCTATTTCGTTCGGTGATTGAGAACCATCCGGAAAATGGCAATGCCCATTACCAGTTGGGAAAACTTTTACTGGACGGCGGAAAAGTGCAGGAAGCGGTGATCAATCTTGAGGCGGCCGCCCGCGAAATCCCGCAGACCGACTACGTACACTACCAGTTGCAAACTGCCTATAGAAAAGAATCACGCACCGCCGACGCCGATCGCGAATTGCAAATTTACAAGGAACTGAAAGCGAAAAATCGCGAATTGACCGTACCGCACCCGATTGAACTGCCATGATGAGTAGGCCCGCGGAGAACCTTTGAGAGAGAATGAGATTTCGTTGCGCGCATCGTTGCTCCAATTTTTCCGCCTGGGCTTGTTGCTCCATTGTTTCGCGGCGCTGGCTGCCGCGCAAGGCGGACATCCGCAGCCGCCGCCTCCTCCGGCCGGCGCTAAAGCCGTAAAATGTGCGGGGCGCCCGGTACCGCAGTTTGAGAACGTGATCGGGAAAACCGGCATCACGTTCCAACACACCGCGGACCCCTCGAAAAAATACATCGTGGAATCGATGAGCGGCGGCGTGATTCTATTGGATTACGACCGCGATGGCTGGCTGGATATTTATTTCACCAATGCTCCCACGGTGGCCATGGCGGTTAAGGGCCAGACCAGTAAGAGCGCGCTGTACCACAACAATCATGACGGCACGTTCACCGATGTGACGGCCAAAGCTGGCCTCTCGACTGCATGTTTTGCGATGGGGGGCGCCGCGGGAGATTACAACAACGATGGCTGGCCCGATCTTTATGTAACTTGCCTGGGCGGAAATGTGCTTTACAAAAATAACGGCGATGGCACCTTCACGGATGTTACCGCGAAGGCCGGCGTAGCTGACGGGCGCTGGTCTGCCGGCGCGGCGTTTGGCGATTACGATGGCGACGGTTTTCTAGACTTGATGGTCTCCAACTATGTCGACTTTCACCTCAACGATTTGCCTGGTTTCGGCACCGCGCCCAACTGTAAATATCGCGGCATTGATGTGCAATGCGGGCCACGCGGTCTGAAGGGCGCGGGGGACTCGCTCTTTCACAATAATGGCGACGGAACGTTTACTGACGTCGCAAAATCGGCGGGCGTGAGCGATCCCAATGGTTACTACGGACTGGGTGTAGTGTGGGCCGATTTCAATAATTCCGGCCGTCCCGATATTTACGTGGCCAACGATTCGACGCCCAGTTTTCTCTATAAAAATCTCGGCAACGGAAAATTTCAAGAGATCGGACTCGAGTCTGGAACTGGGGTCAGCGAAGACGGCTCTGAACAAGCATCCATGGGCATCGCCATTGGTGATTACAATCACACGGGACGTCCTTCGATTTACACCACGAATTTCTCCGACGAGTACGACGATCTATACCGTAATGACGGGAACTGGAGTTTTACCGACGTCTCCTACCAGGCCGGTATCGCCTTGCCGTCGCTGCCTTGGGTGAAGTGGGGCACTGCGTTTGCGGATTTTGACAACGATGGCTGGCTGGACCTGGTTGCGGTCAGCGGCCACGTGTATCCCCAGGTAGACACGCTGCCATCGGGAGCCGGTTATCGCGAACCGAAAATTTTTCAGCTCAATCAAGCGGACGGAACTTTCTGCGATGCCAGCGCACAAGCGGGACCGGCGCTGCAGGAGATGCACGTCTCGCGAGGCTTGGCGGTGGGCGATCTCTTCAACGATGGCAACGTGGACGTGGTCGTGGGGGACCTGGATGGCGCTCCCATGATTCTGAAAAACCACGGAGTACCCGGCAGGAATTGGGTCAGCTTCGATCTGGCTGGCACCAAAAGCAATCGCATGGCGATTGGCGCGAGAGTGAAACTCATCGCTGGCGGTGTCACCCAGACCGATGAGGTGCATAGCGGCGGCAGTTACCTTTCACAGAACGATACGCGCCTGCACTTCGGCATGGGCTCGGCAAAAAAAATTGATAAGGTTGAGATTCACTGGCCTTCCGGAGCTGTCGAGACGCTGGCCGATTTGGCCCCCAACCAATTCTATGCGGTTCTGGAAGGTTCGGGAGTGGTGCCGGCATCGCGCATCCGGCCGGCGATGCCCCAAGCCTCCGCAATAGCTGGAAAACCCTAGACACTTAGCTTGTGTCAGGGCTACTTGTGTTTTTTCTTCTTGCGGTCGAGCACCAGTTCGCCGGCCTCGTCGATCTTGTGGCGCTCTAGTTCGTCCAGCAAGCCGTCGTCGGTCAAATCCAGGCGATGCGAGTGTTTCCAGTCATGATGCACCACCTTGATCATCCGTTTGATGATGTGCGGGTCGTCGACCTCGATGCCCAGCTCCCTGCGGCTATCAAAACTGCCCGGCGCCAGATTGATAGAGCCCACGATCACTCGGGCGTTATCGATCAACAGCATTTTCGCATGCAGCTTTAAATGCTTCAGCTTGTGGATCTTGATGCCCACATCTTCCATGGTCCGCAGGCCGCCGACGCCTTCGGTAAGTTTCTCTTTCGAGAGCTTGTGCGGCGGGCGGGCCATCACCCGCACCTCCACCCCGCGCGTCGCGGCGCGAACCAGACGCTCGATAATCACGGCATCCTGATATCGCTCGTTCTGTACCACGATGGAATGGCGGGCATCGTCAATGGCGTGGGCAATGCGCTCGCGGCCATTTCCCACGCACCAGATCAGGTGCGCATCTTCTCCCGGATTAAATGCCTTGCGATGCCAATCGGCTTCAAAGCCTTCGATAACTTCGCCCACTTCATGTTTGTGGGTGGTCACAATCGCGTAGTCGCGGGTTTCCGTAATGTTCTTCGTTTCCCAGTTCAGGGACTTCACGAACGCCGTGGTGTCATCAATCACCATGGATTTTTCGTGGGTCAAGCCGAAGGCTGGGTTACTGTCGAGAACTTTTATTCCCGCTGCTTTCAGAAATTTTCGCGACTCCAGATTCTCGGCTTTCCCGCTGCGCCGGCTGGGGTTGAGCATGATGCGTACGTCGACGCCGCGTTTTTTCGCGGCCACCACGGCCTTCAGCAGCGAAGGATCCGAAAAAATAAACATCTTCACGCGCAACGACTTGGTTGCCGCATTTATGGCGTCCAAAATCGGTGCGGCAGAGTCGTCCGGCAAGACGATTAACGAACGCGACATGAGTTCTCCCTGACCGGCAGACAAACGTAATGGCCTGCCGGAGCCTAGCACGGAAATTTGACCTTACGATACCGGTACGCCGCTCTTTGCCGAGGCTTCGAATTGCACTCGATAAAGCTCAGCGTATACTCCGCCAAGATTCATCAATTCATCGTGAGTGCCTTGCTCTGCCACCACTCCGCTCTTCAGCACCAGAATTTTGTCCGAATGGCGTATGGTACTCAATCGGTGCGCGATGGTAATCACCGTTCGCCCAGCCATCAATTTTTCCAGCGCTTTCACCACCAGGTTCTCAGACTCCGTGTCCAGTGCCGCGGTTGGTTCGTCCAGAATCAGAATAGGGTTGTTGCGCACAAGAGCTCGGGCAATTCCGATGCGCTGCCGCTGTCCGCCAGAAATCGTGCTGCCCCGTTCGCCCACCATAGTGTCGTATCCGTGCGGCATGCGCATTACGAATTCGTCCACGTCCGCCAACTTGGCCGCGTTTATGATCTCTTCGTCCGTGGCGGAGGCTCGGCCATACGCAATATTGTCGCGAATCGTTCCTTGAAAAAGCACCGTTTCCTGTAATACGTAACCAATCTGGTCCCGCAGCGCTTGCAGCTTGTAATCGCGAATGTCTACTCCGTCGATTTCGATTTTGCCCGCGGTCGGATCGTAAAATCGCGGTATCAGGCTCACGATAGTGGATTTTCCGCCGCCGGTTGGACCCACCACTCCCACCATTTGACCAGGTTTTATGTGGAAGCTGACTTTCTGCAACACCGGAGAGTCGGGATCGTAAGCAAAAGCTACCTCACTGAAAACGATATCACCGGCAAGAGTTTTTACTTCTCTCGCGTCCGGGCGTTCCGGGATGACAGTGTCGGCATCCAGAATTGCCTGGATGCGCTCGACGCCCACCGCGGTCTGCGCGATGGAATTAGTCATCGTGGCCAAATCCTGCACCGGCTTGAAAAATTTCGTGAGGTACGAGAGAAACACTGTAAGCGCCCCGGCGGTCATAACCCCCGCCAGAATCAGTGCGGAGCCTCGCCACAACACGACCGAGACGCACAAGGAAACTGCCACCGCCACCACCGGCGACAGCAACGCTTTAATCCGTCGCGCTTTTAGCGCGGCATCCACGGTCGCGCGGCTGGCCGATCCCAGTTCGGCCTGCGCCAAATCTTGCCGCCCGAAAGCCTTTACCACCCGCATGGACTCCAGCCCTTGCTCAACAACCGCGACAACATTGCTCTGCTGTTTGCGAACTTCGTGGGTCGCTTTCTTTACCGCTTTCTTGAATCTGGAGACGAACAACAGTATGAACGGCGTCACCGCCACCGCGATCAGCGTGAAATCCCAGTTCAGCCAAAACATAATGAACAGCATGCCCACAATCGTGAGCATATCGACCGCGATATCCAGCGTGGCGGCGGAAGCGAAACTTTGAATGGTTTGAACGTCCGCGGTAATCGTGCTCAGCAGCGCGCCGGTCTGATGTTTGTCGTAGTAGCTGAGAGAAAGTTGCTGAAGATGATGGTACGTGCGCATGCGCAGGTCGTTGGCCACCCACTGCCCAACGCTGGTGGTGTAATAGTTCGCGACATACGACGCCAGCGCACCGAGCGCCGCAATTACCACCGCCGCCACCGCGGCCGCGAAGGCGATTTGCATTTTGCTGCCGCTGCCCAGCAAAGGCGACAACAGATGATCGAGCCACGGGCGTAGCTTATGGTTCCCGATTACGTTGTCGAGCACGATTTTGAGTGGCCAAGGCCCAGCAACGCTCATTGCTGTTTGTAGGATCATCGCCAAAAGGATGATCACCAGCGTGCCGCGGTACGGCCGGACCAGATCGCGAATCAGAGCAACCAAGCAGTGGGCCCCTTGTTCTTGCGTACAGCAAACGCAAACATTATCGCATCAAGGCGACGGTATTTACGACGCCCGGAACGCGACCATTTTTCTGGGCAATTACTCCGAGAATTACTCTAAAACCCGCGAATTCCCATGCTGGTTGGCAGCATCTAACGCAGTCCTCCATGTTACAGACGAATAGTTTCGTCAGACGTTTCGTCATCGTACTTGACGGATTTCTTCCCGTTGCGTATAAATCTTGAGACTCGGTGTTGTATGGGAATCCGGTGCAAATCCGGAGCGGCCCCGCCACTGTAAGCGTGGAGGATTGAAGCGACTAAGCCACTGGCGCAGCAATGCGCTGGGAAGGCAGCTTCCATCCAACGAAACGCGAGCCAGGAGACCGACCGGGTTCACATCGATTCGCGTCGACCTCGAAGGAAGGTCGATTACGATTCTAGAATTTCTCCGTAAAAGCGTTTCTTCGATTCCGCGAGCGGACTGTTGTGTCATTTCGATGACACCTGCGGTCCCGTCGGTATTTCGATTCGGTGTGCACAAGTAAGTGTTTCGGTTCAACGAGCAGTGCGTTAGGGAAGTCGTATTGAAAAAGTAGTTCGCTGGCGCGATGCACGGGAAGCGCGGTGAAAAGCCGCCACTGCCCCGCAACTGTAAGCGACCGTTTTCCGACTGCACAAAGCCACTGCCCGCAAGGGTGGGAAGGCGCAGTCGCCAAGCCGTAGGTCGCAAGTCAGGAGACCGGTCCGCCAAGCTCACAGTCCGCTCTTTCCAGGGCGAAGGGGACTAGTATGTTCATTCGAAAGTGGCCGCAGCTTCATTTATTTTTTCTCGCCCTGTTCATCTCAACCCTGTTCGCAGTTCCGCTGCTAGCGCAACAATCCAGTTTGCGCGGGAAGGTCGTCGACCCGCTTGGCGCTCCCATCTCCGGCGCGAAAATCGGTTTGCTTCAGGACGGCAAAGAAGTAGCCAAGGCCCTCTCTGACTCGCAAGGCGCATTCGATGTGACGGTTCCGGGCCCCGGTCGCTACGTTCCGCAAGTGGAAGCCGCAGGATTCTCCACCCAAACGCTCGATTCGATTTTCGTCAGCGCTAACAAGTCAGAAAATCTGATTGTCTCTCTGCGCATCGGCCCACTGCCACAGCAAATCGTGGTCTCCGCCACGGGAATCCCCACGCCCCTGGCACAGGTAGGCTCGTCAGTTAGTCTGATCGATATCGACCAGATCAACGCCCAGAACAAACTCGACGTCCTGGAAAATCTCCGCCTGGTTCCCGGCGCGCAAATCGTGCAGTCCGGCCAGCGTGGCGCGATCACTTCGTTGTTCATCCGCGGCGGCGAATCCGATTTCAACAAGGTAATGATCGACGGAATTCCCGTTAACGGCATCGGCGGATCCTTCGATTTCGCGCAGCTTTCCAACAACGGCGTCGAAAGCGTCGAAGTCTTGCGTGGCTCCAACAGCGTTCTCTATGGCAGCGACGCCTTGGCCGGCGTTGTCAATATCACCGCGCCGCGCGGGACCACGCTCATCCCCGAACTCAAATATTCCGTCGATGGCGGAAATTTCAGCACCCTTAACCAGGACGTCTCCCTGTCTGGCGCAGTCCATCAGTTCGATTACTTCTCAGAATTCTCTCGCTACGATACGCAGGGCAGCTACCCCAACGATTTTTTTCACGATGCCACGGTCAGCGCCAATCTGGGCTACGAAATCAACTCCAACACCAATATTCGTGCCACCGTCCGCAACGAATCCACAGACTTGGGCAGCCCCAGCGCCATTGCCTTCTACGGGATTTCCGACGACTCCACCCAGCGGAACAACAATACTTACGTCGGCGTCACCGCTCAGCAGCAAACCACCCAACGCTGGCACAACTCCGTGCAGTTCGCCTTCGCGCAATTTGATTCCGTATTCGAAAATCCCTCACCCACCGGCCAGCCTTTCGATCCCTTCGACAGTGGCTTTCCCAACTATCTCGGAAATCTGCTCACGATTCGCGGCGCCAACGGGTTCAGCGTTACAGGCCAAGCCATCCTGGACTTCTCGGGCGACTATCCTGAAATATTTCCTGATTACGAAGCGCGTCGCTCCGTCTACGCACAATCAGACTATCGCTTTGCAGGCGACTGGGTGGGCTTGGTCGGTTTTCGCTACGAACACGAAGACGGCGAAGGCATCACTCGCAATAATTACAGCTCATTTCTCGAAACCCACGGAAGCCTGGGCCACCGGTTTTTTCTCACTGCCGGAGTCGGCCTCGAAAGCAACGCCGTATTCGGTTTCGCCGCCTCGCCCCGCGTCTCCGCCGCCTACTACCTGCGCAAGCCTTCCTCCAGCGGCTTTTTCGGCGACACCAAGCTGAAATTTAATTTTGGCAAAGGCATCAAGGAGCCGAGTACGTTCGAACAAGCCTCGGCCCTAATCAACGTTCTGACTCCCGAGCAAGTTGCCGAATTTAACGTCGCTCCCGTCGGGCCGGAAAGAAGCAGGACCTTCGACTTCGGACTCGAGCAGCGCCTCCTGAACGGACACGCCATCCTGGGCCTTACTTATTTCTACAGCGACTACTACGACCTGATCGCTTTCCTCGCTCCCGCCGCCCTAATCTCCATCGGAGTCCCTCCGGACGCCGCCAACGCCACTCCCGGTGGCGGCGCTTATGTCAACGCCACCTCCGAACGCGCCTTAGGCGCCGAGGTCACCTTTAAAACTTTTCTCGGACACGGTCTGATTTTTCAGGGCGCTTACACCTATCTCGACGCGGTCGTCACCAAAACTTTTGGGGATCCCGTCTTCAATCCCGAATTTCCCACCATTCCCATCGGCGATTTTTCTCCGCTGCAGGGAGCGCGTCCATTCAATCGCGCTCCGCATTCCGGCAACCTCCTGCTCACCTACAGCCACAACAAATTCAACGCCGCGTTCAGCGGCTACCTGGCCAGCCGCAGCGACGCCAGCACCTTCCTCACCGACGGTTTCTTCGGCAACACGATGCTGCTCCCCAATCGCAACCTCGAACCCGGTTACCAAAAGTTTGATCTCAGCGCCGGTTACGCGATCACTTCCTACATCAAGCTCTACACCAGCATCGAAAATCTCTTCAGCCAGCACTATCAGCCTGTCTTTGGATATCCGGCATTGCCGTTCACCATCCGCAGCGGCGTGACCTTCACGCTGGGCGGACACGAAGGCTGGTGGAAACACTAAGCAAGCGAAGGAAATAATTTAGGAGGGAATTGCCGGGAGCGCCCGCCTGGTCTAAATCTCTATCCCAGCAGAATCGGCAGCAGCACGCCCAGACTCAAAGCAAAAAACCACAACGCTGGCGCCGGAGTACCTATCGGCCGCATGCGCTTTAGCTCACGGGCGGCGTTTCTCGGATCGAGCAGCAGCAACCGTTGATAGCGATACTGCAAGCCCAGAAAAACGGCCGCGGTCACCCCGCCATAAACCAGCAATCCCAGCAAGGAAGGCAAAAGCGCCGACGCCCCGGCTGAACTCCAGTCACACTCCCCGGTTTGCAGCAGCGGCAACAGCGTCAACGGCCCCGCGTACCACCAGATCATTCCGAACAGAAATCCCCACGGCACACCTACGCTGATGTTGGATCCTTCGCTGCGGAATAGCACGCCATAGCTCATCCCAATCAATGCGCTGATGAACAAATGGATGAGGATTCCTTTTATCCCAAACAGGCTTCCGCCAACTCCCGTCAACCTCGGCAGCACTCCCGTTGCGAGCAATACCGGGCTCGCCGCAATTCCCCCCGCGAGCCCTGCCGCCACTCCCCATCCCAGCGAGCGTAGAACGTGGAGCCCCGGACCTTCCGCTTCGCGATTCAGCGGATCGGACTGCACAAAAAGTTTCAGCCACGCCCGATCGATTCCCGCATAAATCACCCCAAGAATAAGTCCGTAGATAATGTGCCCTACTAACGATCCAAAAAGCGTCGTGCCCTGATCCGCGGACCAATCGATCGCCGCTCCCTTCAAAATCGGAAATATCGTCAGCGGTCCGAAGAACCACCAAAAAATTCCGAAGCCCAATCCCCAGCCCATGCACGAGCCGAGTCCGCGCACATCGGTCTGAAACAGCAGTCCGAACATCGCGCCGATCACCAACGCCACCAGAAAATGCAGGGCCGCCATCTCCGCGTGCGAGTGCGCCTCCCCGAAGCCGCTCAGCAGCGGGTAAAATTCGCCTTGATACATCCACCGGCTGAACACCGCGCCACTTAACGTGCCTGCAACTCCGCCCACTACGATCGCTCGCGCCCAGCGAAACTTTGGAGTACTTCCCCGCGACCGCGCTGCGCCGAGTATCCCCAGCACTAATCCAACTGGCGTGCCAAAAAGCAAAAGACACGCCACCAGTTGCGGAAAGTGATTCCGCGCGTCCGCCAGCATGGCTCCGGAGCGCAGCTCACCTCTCCAGATCGGAACGAACCCTGCCGGAATCAATAACCACGCCAGCGAAGCAAATCCCAAACCCCAGATCAATCCCGCGCCGGGGCTCTGCGTACGCTTTCCGCAGCCTAGCCAAAAACAAAGTGCGAATGCCGCGCCATAAATCATCCCCAGCGCCAGTGATGTCTCCAGCTGCCCGTGACCCAGTGCGCCGAACCCGGCGCCGGCAATCACCCCGGCAAAAAGTTCGGCGAAGCCCCTGGCTTCCGAATTGACTGTTGCTTGTTCCGCGCTCATAGATGTAACCGCCACGAAAACCTTTACTTCAATTCAATTGTCTGCACAATATCGCGTGGAAAGAACAACTCCACGGTCCAATCAAAGAGCACACGAATCTTCCGTTCCATACCTGGCAGTTTCCCTAAATAAATTCCCCGCCACATCAGCCAAGCCAGCAATCCCGAAAAACGCATCGACTTCGTACGCGCAAATGGCACCGTCAACTCCGCGCAAGCCGTCTGATGCCCGATCACGCACAGCGCTCCCAGGGAATCAAAGTGGAATGGCTTCAAAGGTTTGCCCGCCAATGTCGCTCCCAGATTCTTCGCCAGCGCATTCGCTTCGCGCAGCGCAAACTGGGCCGTCGGTGGACACGGCTGTCCTGTTTTCCCATCGTTCACTGCCGCGCAATCCCCCAGCGCCCACACTCCGGGGTGGCCCGGAACGGCCAGATTGCCATCCACGATTACCGCGCCGCGCTTGCTTTTCTCCAGCGGCAGATCTTTCATAATCGGGCTAGGCGCCGTTCCTGCAGTCCACACCAGCGTCTCCGCCGGAATCTCGCCATTGTCTAGAACTACCGCTCCTGGCTTCGCATCCACCACCTTCGCATTCAAGCGGAACTCCACACCCCGCGCCGCCATCTTTTCTTTGGCATACTTTCCCAGCGATTCGCTTAACTCCGGCAAGATCCGGTCGCGGGCATGCACCAGCACCACATGCACTTCGGCCGCGGCGATATTCGGATAGTCCGTTCGAATGCCGTGCACAAAATCATTCAACGCCCCGGCCAGCTCCACGCCCGCGAAGCCGCCCCCGGCGATTACAAACGTCAGCAGGGGCGCGCGCAGCGCCGCGTTCGGCTCGCGGTCCGCGCGCTCGAACATCTCAATCGCGTGATTGCGAATCCGGATCGCGTCCACCAGGCTCTTGAAGTCAAACGCCAGTTTCTCCACATTCTGCAGTCCCCAATAATTGGAGACCGAGCCGAGCGCCAGCACTAAATGGTCGTACTGAATTTCCCGCGGGTCGGCCGAGTCTTCCCGCGAAGTCGTTACCGCCAACTTCACGCAGCGCTTTTCCAGATCAATTCCCGTGGTATGCGCCCGGATGAATTCCGTGCGGTGCAAACTCCCGCGCAGTGGCGTGCTGATGTCCGTGGCTTCCAGGCTTCCGCCCGCCACCTCCGCCAGCATGGGGGTGAATAGCAGGGAATTTGTTTCGCTGATCAGAGTGATTTTTACCAGTACATTGTTTTGTAGAACTTTCTCCAGGGCCTGCGCGGTCTGCATTCCGGCAAATCCCCCGCCCACAATCACAATGCGTTTTCCCGCTCCCGGTCCGGGAACCGGCAGAGCCGCCGCCGCTTCCGGGCCCCACACCGCGGTCGCTAGATCACTCAGTGCTTGACTCACCAGTCCCAGCACCGACCCATAAAGCACCCAACCTACCAGCGCGGGAAAGTGGGTGCGCATTCCTTCCGCACTCCATTCCGGCGACTGTCCGGCCAATACCGGAAACGCCACCACGCTGATCAGCCCCCACAACGGAACGCCCATCGCCGCCGAAGCCATCAGGCGATCCGCGTACGCTCCAGGCACCGGAGCCCGGCTCGCGGAATACAGCGCTCCCAGAGAAATTCCCAGCACCGCTCCTAAAAACGGGTGGCCGAGGATTGCCGCAAACGCCGCGGCCCCCATCGCTCCAGCGATAACTCCAATTATGATTCGCCGTGTATAGCGGTTCACATGCTCACCATTTGCCCGGAACGCTCAGTTCGTCCGTTGCTCCCAGTCCAGCTTCGAGGAACTTCCCCCGGTCGAGAGGATGCGACATCACCCAGCTGGCAGTAAAACCCTGAGAATGTGGGCACATCATGCCCTTACTTCACTCTTAGTGCAAGAACCCTGTCACCGCCGATCCTTGCCGCCAATCCATACCGCCAATCCATACCTTTGTCGCTGCCCGCAGCGCGAATCCTACATCCATATAGCGCGGCACTGGCGCGATTTCATCGTGTTAGAGTCCGCAAGCGCTGTTTCGTTACGGCGGCCCTGGACCCGCAAATAAAGTTCGCCTACCGGCCCGAGAAAGTTTAAGCTGTCACCTCTATGGACCCCCACGACCACGCTAAAGTCCTGGCCGCGCAAAAAGCCTGCGAATTTATTCAGGACGGCATGATTGTCGGTCTGGGCTCCGGCACCACCGCCACGCATTTCATCGAATTGTTGGGCGACCGCGTAAAAGCGGGATTGAAAATTCGCGGCATTCCTTCTTCAGCCGCCAGCGAGCACCTGGCGCAATCCCTCTCGATTCCGCTGATCGATTTTCACCAGACCTCCGTAATCGATGTAACCGTGGATGGCGCCGATGAAATTGCTCCCGGGCTCGCGCTGATCAAAGGCGGGGGTGGAGCGCTGTTGCGGGAAAAAATCGTCGCCAGCGCGTCAAAGAAATTTATAGTCGTTGCCGATTCCAGCAAAATCGTTACCCATCTCGGCAAATTTCCCCTGCCCGTCGAAGTCATACAGATGGCCGCTCCGCTGGTGGCCGCCAAGCTCTCGGCGTTGGGAATAAACCCGCGGGTCCGCCAGCAAACGGCTGGCGGCGACTACATTACCGACGAAGGAAATTTGATCCTCGACTGCGCCTGTGGACAAATTCTCGATCCCACCGCTCTTGCCGCTTCCATCCGTGCCATCGTCGGTGTCGTGGAGCACGGTCTCTTTTTAAATATGGCCGAGCTGGCCATCGTTTCCAGCGACCACGATATTTCGCTGTTGCATAAATAAATCGCTAGCTGTTTTCTTGCCCGCTTTTTTCTTTAAAATTTAATCAGATGTATCAGCAAGCCAGCCAGTCCCGCGCCGAGCAGCGGTCCTATCACTGGAATTGCCGCATAGCTCCAGTCCGAACCGCCCTTTCCGGCGATGGGCAGCAGCGCGTGCGCGATTCGCGGTCCTAGGTCACGCGCCGGATTGATTGCGTAGCCGGTTGTTCCCCCCAGACTGAGTCCGATCGCCCAGACCAGACTGCCCACCAGGTACGGACCCCAGCCCGGCATCAGCCCACTCCCGGCCACTGCTTTGGAAAAAATCGCGCCAATAACAAAAATCAAAACGAACGTTCCGATAATCTCGCTCACCAGATTGTTGCCGGCGCTGCGGATCGCTGGCGCGGTACAAAAAACTCCCAGTTTGGCGCCCTGATCTTCCGTCACTTTCCAGTGCGGCAGATAATGCAGCCACACCAGCACCGCCCCCGCAAACGCTCCCAGAAGTTGCGCGGCCACGTAAGGCCCCATCTTCGAATAATCACCGGAGGTAATCGCCGCACCCAGCGTCACCGCCGGGTTCAAATGGGCATCCTTGCTACCGCAAGCATTGGCAACGAACACGCCAACCATCACCGCAAATGCCCAGCCCGTGGCGATCACCATCCAGCCGCTGCCTTCGGCTTTGGAGCGTTTCAGCAACACTCCCGCCACCACGCCGTCGCCCAAGAGAATCAGCACCAGCGTTCCCATGAATTCCCCGAAAAACGGTGAGGCCATACACGCTCCTTCTGCGATTCCTGGCAGATCGCCGCACTTCCACTAAAATATTTGTGATTGCTTCAGATAAATTCACTCGGCCCAATGCAAAGAACGGGTAACTGCCTTTTTCCAGTTTGTGAAAAGTCGCTCCCGCGTTTCGGCATCCATGCGCGGTTTCCAGGTGTGCCCGACTCCCCAATTTTCCCGCAGCTCACCAAGACCTTTGTAAAAACCCACGGCCAGCCCCGCAGCATAAGATGCGCCCAGCGCGGTAGTCTCAGTGACCAGCGGACGCACTACCTCGCGGTCCAGAATGTCCGCCTGGAATTGCATCAGTAGATCGTTCTGTACCATCCCTCCGTCAGTGCGCAGCACCTCCAGCTTCACACCCGAGTCTTGTTCCATTGCGGCCACAACTTCGCGCGTCTGGTAGGCCGTGGCTTCGAGCGCTGCCCGAGCCAGATGCGCCTTATTCGCGTAACGCGTTAAACCGGCAATCACTCCGCGTGCGCTGGCTTCCCAGTACGGCGCGTAAAGTCCGGAAAAAGCCGGCACAAAATAAATCCCGCCGTTGTCTTCCACCGTTCGCGCCAGCGTTTCAATATCCGAACTTTTCTCAATGATTCCCAGATTGTCGCGCAGCCATTGCACCAGCGCCCCGGTGATCGCGATGCTTCCTTCCAGCGCGTACTGCGCCGGCTTATCGCCGAATTTAAAGCCCACGGTCGTCAATAATCCGAAGTCGGAAAGAACCGGCTTACTGCCGGTGTTCATCAGCAAAAAACAACCCGTACCATAAGTGTTCTTCGCCTGCCCGGGTTCAAAACATACCTGACCAACCAGCGCCGCCTGTTGGTCGCCCAGAATTCCCGCGATCGGCACATCCTGTATCGCTGCCGGCCGTGCCGTGGCATACACTTCGCTGCTAGAAACAATTTTCGGCAAAATACTTTCCGGAATGTCGAACGCCTGCAGCATCCTCTTGTCCCAGCTGAGCGTCTTCAAATCCATCAGCTGGGTCCGGCTGGCATTCGTGACGTCCGTCACGTGGACGCCGCCTTGCGTACCCCCACTCAATTTCCAGACGAGATAGGCATCAATGTTGCCGAAGAGCAAGTCCCCGGCCTCAGCAAGTTCCTTCGCGCCACGAACATTTTTCAAGATCCAGCGAATCTTTAGTCCGCTGAAGTATGTCGCGATGGGCAATCCCGTGATGTTGCGAAAGCGACCCTGTCCGCCGCCCCGCGAAAATTCCGCAACCGCATCTTCCACCCGCGTGTCTTGCCACACGATCGCGTTGTAAATTGCCTTCCCAGTCTTGCGATTCCACAAAATCGTAGTTTCACGCTGATTGGTAATTCCAATCGCCGCCAGATCCTTGGGGCGCAAGCCGCGCTGCTGCATGGCCTCGGCAATCACCTCTTGCGTGCGCCGCCAAATTTCTTCCGGATCGTGTTCCACCCAGCCGGGCTTGGGGTAAATCTGTTCATGCTCTTTCTGCGCCACCGAAACAATTCGTCCCGAGCAGTCGAACACCATAAACCGTGTGCTGGTCGTACCTTGATCGATTGCCCCTAAGTAACTCGTCACCGGTCACCATCCTGACTTGCTGCGCTGCCAATAAACTTCCGCCCTTGGGGGTCGGAGCTTCAGCTCCGACATTAGCCAGCTGTCTACCAATGGGCTTTAGCCCCAGAGGAACTGCAGTTCCTCAATCTATTCACTATCCAGAATTCTTCGGAACATTTTCCAAAGGCAGGCCCGCTACCTCCAGCAGCCTCTTAATCTGCCCGATATATCTGTTCGTTTCCGCCTGCACTCTCTCGCTACTCCATTCCTGTTCCTCGCCTAAAATTTCGCCAACCACCGGAGCGGCATGAATTGCATCTCGCCACGAGAACAATTGCAACCCAATTCGTCGCGCCAGCAAGTCTTCGATGGTTACCGCCATTTCGTGGCGAATGCTGTATACCACTTCCGCGCGCACCGGTGGTAGGCCCGCCACAATTGGTTCTCCCAAACTCGCATCAGTCCGCACCAAATCCATCACCTGGTCGGCAGCCGTTCCAAATTTGGCCGCAAGATGCCGGGCAGTTTCGTCTGCAAGATCAAAACGATGCGCAAGCTCGGCCATGTAGCTCTCAGAAAATCCAGTCAGCGCCATACAGCCGATGATTGCGGGTGCTGGATGGCGATGCCGGAACACCTAACGATTTCTGCACCGCGTTGACCGTATCTTCCGCCATCGCGCGATGGGTGGTCCACTTTCCGCCCATGATGCTGATCAATCCGCTGGCCGCATCGATTTCTATGACATCATCCCGCGCCAGCCTCTTTGTATCCTGCGCGTGTTCCTCGGCCACCAGAGGGACGCGCCCCGGCAAATCCACTCACCACTTGCTCTGGCGTGATCGCTGTCTCCACATATTTATTCAACTGCCCCAGCATGAATGCAATTTCATCGCGGGTTACAAAAAGCTCTTCGTCCGGCCCTACTTCGCTTTCCGTCGTGCCCACCAATAATCTTCCACCCCAGGGAATCGCAAACAGGACGCGGCCATCATCCGTTTTCGGAATCAGCATGGCGTCGCGGGTGGGAAATAATTCCAGCGGCAGGAAAATATGCGAGCCTTTGCTCAAACGCATTCTTGCGGATTTCCCGGGCGACGCCAGTTGCCGGATGGAATCGGAATGCGGGCCAGTCGCATTTACGAAAGCTTTTGCGGAAATAGAAAACTGCTGGCCGGAAATCTGATCCTTCACGGTAGCGCTGCTGAGTCTGCCGCGTTCGTCGCGGCCAAATTCTTCCACTCGTGCGTAATTCAGAGGTGTCCCGCCAGCCTCCGCAAAACTCTGCACCAGCGCCAGGTTGTAGCGCGCATCGTCAAATTGCCCATCTGCATACGCCACGGATCCGACCAGGCCTTTGTTTTTAACTCCCGGCATCCGTTTCAGAGTTTCCGCTCGTGAAAGAAATTGGCTCGGCGAAAGCCGCCGCCCGGCGCCCGCCAGCCGGTCGTATACTTTCAAGCCGATATCCAGATATGCAACCTCAATCCAGCTGAAGCAGGGAACCAGGAACTCCAGCGTGCGGGTCAGGTACGGCGCATTCTGCAGCATCAAAATCCGTTCATGCAATGCGCGGATTAGTACGTGGTATTCCTTGGGATCTAAATTCTTGACGGCTTCTTCGAGATACCGGACTCCGCCGTGAACAATCTTTGTAGCTTTGCTGGAAGTAGCCCCGGCGAAATCTCCAGCGTCGAACAGCACGGTTTTCAATCCGCGCAGTTGCGCGTCCAGGGCGCAGCCGGCGCCGGTTGCCCCGCCGCCGATGATGCAAACGTCAAACGCTTGGCCCGCCACATCCCGCAATGCCTCAACTCTCGGCTTCATCGATTCCCCGTAAAACAATTTGCGCCGGCTGGAATTACCCGCCTCGTCCAAACTCCGGACGGCAAGGCAATGAGTCTGAACGAAATGCCGGCGACGTAAAATTCCATGCCAACTGGCATATTGTCAAGCGTCCGGTAAACGTGTGCTAGGTTATTCCCAGCGGTAAAGTTGCCGACCCTCCGATTCAACAGAGTGCGGGGCTGAGCACTTGCTCGCGAATCTATGATCAAATTCCTGGCAGATTTATTTCGCGGAATCCACTTCATGCTGGGTGTCACTGCTCCGCCGCCCGGGCAGAATGAGCGCCGATTTGTGTTTATCTGGCCGCTGATCATTCTAGTCTTCTTCGCGTTTTGCATGGGTCTGCTGTATTTGATTCCTCATCTATACCTGAAATCGTAGTCCGGACGGGTAACTTTTGATTTCTCTGGCAACGCAGGCCGGGTTCGATTACTGTGGCGTTGCGTAACCGGCAAATTTCGCCGGGACAGAATATGTGGAGAAAAAATCCATGAATCCTTCGCAAGTTTTGCTTCTCGCGTTTCTGATTGGAGTGGTGGCCGGACTGCGTTCCCTGACCGCGCCCGCGGTGGTGGCCTTCGCGGCGCACCGCGGCTGGATCAATCTGCACAATACGCCGCTCTCTTTTATGGGTTCCACTGCTGCATTCGCAATTTTTGTTTTGCTGGCGCTGGGCGAACTGGTGACCGACAAATTGCCGTCCACTCCCAGCCGCACGGCGCCGCCAGGATTGATTGCGCGGGCGGTGACGGGTGGAATCTGCGGAGCGTGCCTCGCGCTGGCCGGCGCGCAATCGCTCACACTGGGCGCGCTGCTCGGCATTGCGGGTGGGCTGGTGGGAACGTTTGGCGGCTATCAATTGCGGACTGGGCTGGTGAAAGCGCTGAAGGTTCCGGATTTTGTGATCGCCCTGGCGGAGGATGCGCTGGCGATTGGCGGCGGGTTGTTTATCGTTTCGCGATTTTAGAGAAGGAATCACCAAATGATTATCAAATCGAGTTACGAAAATATTCCAACGCCGGGCGGACCGATGCGGACGTTCGTGGCGGCTCCGGCGGCTGAGGGGAAATATCCGGGGATCTGGTGTTACTCGGACATTTTTCAACTCTCCGGACCGATGCTGCGACCTTGTGCGCGGCTGGCGGGTTACGGATTTGTGGTGGCGGCGCCCGAAATCTATCACCGCGTGGAGCCGGCCGGTCTGGTGATTCCCTTTGATGACGCCGGACGGGATCGCGGAATGGCGGATGCGGGAAAAACTCCGGTGGCCGATTTCGACGCCGATTGCCGCGCCGGGCTGGACTGGCTGGGCCGACACGAGAAAGTCGCGCGCGGGCAGCTGGGCGCGATGGGATTTTGCATCGGCGGGCACCTGGCGTTTCGCGCGGGGTTGCGACCGGATGTGAAGGCGACCGTGTGTTTCTACGGCACCGGAATTCACAACGGAAAATTGGGGAAGGATGCGGATGCTGGGTCGCTGCAGCGCGCGAAAGAGATTCGCGGCGAGTTGCTGATGATTTTTGGAAGCAACGATCCGCACGTCCCTGCCGAGGGCCGCATGAAAGTAGAAGAGGGTTTGCGAGCCGCAGGGGGGAATTATCGGGTGCAACTGTTCCCCGCGGAGCATGCGTTCATGCGGGACGAGGGTGCGCGGTTTGATCCCGAGGCGACGGACCTGGCGTTTGGCGAGATGATCGCGTTGTTCCGCAAAATATTCCCGAAATGAAACTGGGGAACCCCCTACCCCCGGGTGTTTTTCGCAAAGAGTGCGCAACCGTAAGACAGGATTGGGCTTACGCCGATTTGCGAATTGAAAAGAGTGTGTAAGTTGTTGAAAACAAAGTGCGGCGTTTCGCGATGATATGGCAGAAGAGCGCGAAGGCGGCGGGAGGACACTTTGTGGCGCGGTCCGGGTGTTCTGGGAGGCTTGTGACTCGGCGGGAAGGCTGGCGCTGGCATCCTTTAGCAGGGTGGTGATGCTAAAGGATTGCTCAGAGCGGATTGGTGCGCATTCTACGGGAGAGGCTGCGAGAGTCGGCGGACTTGCGAGAGGCCGTTCGAATTGGAGTTGCGCTAACACGGAGAAGGTTAGCAGGTTTTCGTTACCGCGTCAATAGTTAACAGTGTGGTACTGCCGTCGAACGCGATGGTTCCGTGCAGCGGGGACCCCCGTCGTTACGCCCTGCGTCTGAAATAGCCCATCAATTCAGCTGTCATGGCGGCGATGTAGCGCCCCAACGGGGCTCGAGACGTTTTTGCGTTGCGGACCCAGCCCTTCGGGCTGGGCTAAATTGTGGCGCGCCTCTGGCGCTGGGTTAGCGAGCAGTAAGCGTTGGACTTTTCTGGCGATTGGTTCTGCGAAGAATATGGTTCAGGGACGGATTTCTACCGGAGTGCCCACGGGGATTAGCGGGAAGATTTCTTCAATTTCGGGATTGGTTACGGCGATGCAGCCGTCGGTCCAGTCCATGGTGCGGTGGAGAGAACCCACCCAGGCGTAGGCGGAGTCCAGGCCGTGAATTTCGATATTGCCACCGGGATCCGCGCCTAGTTTTTTGGCACGTTCGCGATCGGCGGAGTTGGGGTAGGAGACATGGAGCGCCAGGTGAAATTTACTTTGGCGATTTTTGGAATCGACGATGTATTGGCCTTCGGGAACTTTGTGGTCGCCGGCGCGTTCTTTAGGGCCGACGGGCACGCGGCTGAGGGAGACCTTGTAGGTTTTTAGGATTTCGCCGTTGTGCATCAGTTTCATGGTGTGAGCGGATTTTTCGATGAGGATGTGGTCGACGGTTTGAGTTTGCGGGAGGGTTCGCGTGGCCGCGGAGAGCGGTAGCAGTGCCAAGGCGAGAATCGCCGTTAATAGGCGTGAGCGGTTCATGAGCAGGAATGCTTTCGCGGAAGAATAGCATGTGCCGCCCCTACGGGGCTCGCGACGTTATTGCGTTGTCGACCCAGCCCTTCGGGCTGGGCTAAATTGTGGCGCGCTTCTGGCGCTGGGTGATCGGGGCTATTGGGTCGGAGATCTCGGCGACTAGGCCGGGCTGAAAGTCCGGCACCTACGCAAGACAAATCGGGACGTGCCGATGTCGACGCCTGGGCAAGCTGGGGCGCAGCATGCTGCGCCCCTACAAACGCTGGGTGATCGGGGCTATTGGGTCGGAGCTCTCGGCGACTAAGCCGGACTGAAAGTCCGGCACCTACACAGGGCAAATCGGGACGTGCCGATGTCGACGCCTGGCAAGCTGGGGCGGGCCTGTTCGGGCAAGTCTTGCCGAGATGGGGCGCAGTCCGCCAAGGCGGACGCCCTTACAAAGGGCGAGAAAAAGAACGCTGCGATTAGAAGATTTTTTCCTGGCGGCGGACGTTTCCGAAATTGCCGAGGTTGGCGATGATGAAGGCTACGCGGAATTGATTTTCGTTGCGGATCGAGCCGAGGGCCAGGCGGAGGTATTCGACGCTTAGGCCGCAGCAACCGCCGTTGTAGGTGACTTGCACCAACTGGCTTTGGAGCTGGTTTTGCTGGAAGTCGTAGCTTAGGCCGGTGGTGAAGTTGAAGCCTTTGCGATTTTCGGCACCGTAGCCGACTAGCAGGCGGATCTGGTTGGCGAGAGGCTGCAGGGTGGTATTGGCGTCGATGCGGAATTCGGCAACGGTGGCAAAGAATTCACGGTAGGGCTTAACTCTTAACAGTTCGCCGATGGTGGTCATTCGGTGAAAAAACAGATCGTAAATGAGGATCTGCTCGAAATCATAGCGGCCGCCCGGAGTGACTTTGAAGTCGCTGACAATCGGCGACCAATTGACCGGCCCCAAGGCGAAGGCGAATGGGGTAATGGAATTCAGCGCCTGAAAAACGTTGCGGGCATCCGGGACGATAGCGCCGCCAAAGGTAGGGTCGAAATAGTGTTTCTGGACGAGGCTCCAGGAAACTAATTCCTCGGGCTGATCGTCACCATTCTTCATATAAAAGCGCTGGGTGACACCGTATTCCACTTCGTTGGTGTTGGTGAGAGTGGCGTCCGAATCGAAACGGATGAAGTCGGCAAAATTGTTGACGCCGGTGACGTAGCGGTAGGTGATGTGCGGCTCGATCGTGTGTTTGAAGCGTCGATTCTTTTTGGGCTGGCTGAAATAACGCTCCAGTGTGGGAGGGCGAAGGTCGAGCTCAAACTCGCCGGTATTGCGGGCGATGCCTTGCTCGGTAACTGTTCCTTCGTCGGGACCGGCGTTTTCCTGGCTGGCGCCATAGTAAGTGGTGCGAAAGGTGGCGGAGGCAGCGACATCGAGCCAAGGGCCGAAATGAAAGGGAACAGTGACGCGAGGAGCGAACTCGGCGCGGGAGACGTATTTAGGAGTGTCGATATACTGATCGGCTCGATAGACGGCACCGACAAAACTATCGAAGGAGAAGTAGAAGGGAAGTTTTTTCCAGGGAGCCTGATCGACGGAGCTGACCCGAAGTTCGGGCAGGCTACGCAGGGTGACGCTGGTGGCCGGGACGACTGGGGTGGTTTGCGAAGGCAGGGTAAGGAAGCTTTTGTCGTTGAGACCACCGATATTGAAACTGAAACCACGATAGTTTTTGGAGAGGAAAATCGCGCTGCGGACTTCTGAGTTGATGGCTTCGCCGAAGGTGTTGGAGAAGGCCAGCCGGAAGGTCAGCGAGGAAAGCTGATTGTAGTCGGTAACGAAACGCCATCCGTCCGGCAGCAGGGACTGAATTTCCAGGCGCTGCTCTTCACCGCCCTGGGGCTGGCGAACGCCTGCGGAGTTTTCCAAGCCGCGGTCGTCTACACCGAAATAGGTGTAGGTCATGGAGGTGTTTTCATTGGGGCGGGCGCGAATCTGGCCGCGCTCGTCGGCGCCACGAAGGCTGAGGTATTGTCCGCCCAGAGTCATATCCATCCAGGAAGTGGGGGCGTAGTAAAAAGCGTCGCCGAAGATGAAGCCTTTTTGCGAGCTGTCTCCGACGTCAGGAATCAGGAAGCCGCTGTGGCGGGTCTCGGCGCTGGCGGGCACGGTGGCGAAGGGCAGCCAGATTAAGGGAATACGGAAAAGCCGGAAGTTGGCGCTGACCAGCGCCACTTTATCGTTTAGCTCAACGTGAGCGTGAGAAGCGAAGAATTGCCAACTGGGGCGCTCGGGATCGCAGATGGTGACCCAGGCTTTGCGAATGACGTAATCATCTTCGCTGAGGCGCTCGGCTTCTTCGGCCTGGAAATAGAGCGGATTATCGGAAATGAGGATGGTGGGGTTGGGCTGGCGAACGACTCTTACGGTGCCGCGAACGTGGTGGAAGATGCCGTGGCCGGTGCTGACGTTGTAGTGAGCGTCGTCGGCTTCGAGGTGCTGATTTTCAAAGTCGTAATGAACGTGGCCGGTGGCGGCGACATCGGAAGTGGCGTCGTTGTATTCAACGTGATCGGCGGTGAGGCGAGCTTCGCCGTAACGGACGACGACGTCGCCATCGGCGATGTAGAGATCCCCCTGGCGGCGTTGCGGGCCGCTGGAGGTTAGTTCGGCGAGCTGACCTTTAGCGGCGACGGGATTGCGGGGCTGTTGCGGCCGTGCGGCGGCGGGCCGAGGTACAAATGTGAATAAGGAAGTGGCGAGGAACAGAAGAGAGCGGAGCGCGGAACGAATCCGCGCATGAGGGAGAAAATTCACGCTGTTGGGCCGGCCAGTGAAACAAATAGCCTAGCATGGGGAGCACGCGAGGGAAATAAGGCAAGAGAGAAAACGGGAATGCGATCGCGCGAAACAGCGGAGGTAAAAACGGCGAAAGGATGGGGAGGCAGAGGGGCGACGGTGCTCGCGTTTTGGTACGCTGAGAGTGTGCCGGAATGGCATAGGCCGGCGCGGAAAACCGTGGGAATGGGCGAGGTTATGGGTCAGCGAATCGTACGAGTGATTTCGTTTCTATTGCTGTTGGCTTGCGTGGGGGGAGCTTATTACTGGTTTCGCGTGCGGCATGAAGTCGGACGTCCGACGTTCGCGTCCGGGCCGATTGCGCAGCCGACGGGGCTGGGAAGTCCCGCTCGGGAGATAACGAGTGCTGCATCGACGCCCGCAAGCAATAGCGCGGCAGGCGCCGCGGCGGTCGACCCGAAAAAAATAGCGGACTCTCCCTGGCATGCGGGTGAGGTGCTGGAGTTCAGTGCGAATGTCTCCAAGCTGAATAACGTAGCGAGTTTGCTGGTGCAGACGCGGGAACGGCGGGATTTTCTGGGGAGGAGCGTGTGGCATATGCAGGCCATTGCGCATACGGCAAATCCGCTGCGGATGGTGTTTGCGCTGGACGACCAGTTCGATTCGTTCAGCGATGCGACGTCGATGGCCAGCGTGCAGTATGAAATGCATCTGGAAGAACGCGGGCAAAAAGTAGATTCGGTGCAGCGCATGACGACGACCGGAAAAGAGGCGGCGCCGGAGAACGTGACGGAAGCGCGAGTGCTGGCCGGGACGCGGGATCCCTTGGGAATGCTGCAATATCTGCGGGGCGTGGATTGGACGAAGACGCCGGAAGTGCGCAGCCCGGTATATGACGGACACAAACTTTATGACGTGCGGGCGCGGTTGGAGAGCGCTTCGGAGAGCGTAAGCGTGCCGGCGGGGGATTTTCGGACGTCGAAAATAGGGATACGGGTTTTTGATAATGGAGTGGAAATGAAGGATGCGGTGTTTTCTTTGTATCTGGCGAATAATGCGGCGCGGACGCCGGTGTTAATTGAGGCGGTGATTCCGGTGGCGACGGCGAGGGTGGAGTTGGTGAAGAGCAGCGGGCGGTAAATCTGTTCGAGGGGCGTCGCTGAGGACGGATGGCGTTGCCGCGTAAGAAAGCGGATTCCTCGCTTCGCTCGGAATGACAAGTTATGGCGAGGTCCGAGACCCGGCGTCTTTATTGTTCCAGTCCCGTTATGGCGGCTCCTTCGCAGGAAAAAAACTAGCAGAGGGCTAACAGAGAACGATTTTGTCGCGGTGGCGGGTGACGCGGCGCGTGGCGTTACGGGTGTCGACGACCAGTTTGGAGGCGTCCACTATGGCGCCAAAGTCGTAGCTGGAGTGGTCCGTGGAGATGATGACGGCGTCGTAGCTCGGCGAGAGTTTGCGGATTGAGGGGGACGGACTTCATCTCGGCAAAATCGTAGTGACGCATTTTATGGAGCTGCGGGAAAAACGGATCGTTGTAGTCACAGGCAGCGCCACGCTGTTTTAGAAGCTGCATGATTTTCAGCGTCGGGGATTCGCGGAGATCGTCGACATCTTTTTTGTAAGCCATGCCAAGGATCAGGAGTTTGGAGCCGTTGATGCTTTTCTTGTGGTTGTTGAGGGCCGCGGCGATGGCATCGACCACGTGGTAGGGCATGGCGGTGTTGACTTCGCCGGCGAGTTCGATGAACCGCGTGGAGAAATCAAATTCGCGGGCTTTCCAGGAAAGATAATAGGGGTCGATGGGGATACAGTGGCCGCCCAACCCGGGGCCCGGATAAAAAGGCATAAAGCCGAAAGGCTTGGTGGAGGCGGCGTCGATCACTTCCCAGATGTCGATATTCATGCGCAGGCTGAGCATCTTTAGTTCGTTGACCAGGGCAATGTTGACGGAGCGAAAAATATTTTCGAGGAGTTTGGTCATCTCCGCGGCGCGGGTAGAGCTGACGGGGACGACGCGCGCAACAACTTGAGCGTAAAGAGCGATAGCCGCGCGACTGCTGGGAAGATTTATGCCACCAACAACTTTGGGAATTTGCGCGAGACCGTATTGTTTGTTGCCGGGATCTTCGCGCTCGGGAGAAAAGGCCAGAAAAAAATCACAAGGGAGATTTTCGTTTCCCGAGCCATCGGCGATGGGGCAGCGCAGACCGCTTTTTTCGAGGATAGGGAGGACCAGCTCTTCGGTGGTGCCGGGATAAGTGGTGGATTCCAGGACTACCAACTGACCGCGTTGCAGGCTCTGCTGGATGGCGACGGCGGTTTGTTCGACGAAGCTGAGGTCCGGCTCGCGGCGTTCATCAAGCGGAGTGGGAACGCAGATGATGATGGCGTCGACCTCTTTCAATCGGGTGAAATCGGCGGTGGCGGTGAAGTGCCGGCTGTTGACGAACTGCTGAATTTTGGTTTGCGGGATATGTTCGATGAAAGATTTTCCGGCGTTCAAGAGGCTGACTTTGCCGGGGTCGGTATCGAAGCCGGTGACACGGTGCCCGGCCTCCGCAAAACGCAGAGCGAGCGGCAAACCGACATAGCCGCAACCGATGATGCCGACTTTTAACTGGGCGCCTTTGAAGAATTCTGGTTTCCGATCGACGGGCATGAAGTAAAACGCACTCCTCGTAAGCTACTGACGAACCGCGCCAGTGCAGGTATGACCGGGAACCGGCCGGAAATTCTGCTGCGGGCATACGACAGGCCAAGCGTGTGGGATGGCCGATGAATGAATATAGCAGCATACGGTTGCGGAGAAAAATGCGCCGTTATCAGGGTGCTACAGCAGGTCCAGCAGCGGTTGCCGAGGGCTGTGGGACGGCGCAAGATAGCAGTTAGGTGTTGCCACGCGAGTGAGGGCCGGGTATCGCCATGGTTGATCTGCACTGTCACATTTTGCCGGGGCTGGACGATGGCTCGCGGGATCTGGAGGAATCGCTGCAAATGGCGGAGGCGGCCATTGCGGACGGGATCACGCATGTGGTGGCTACTCCGCATTCGAGCAGTTCGCATGAATTTGATTTCCGGCAGGTGCGAGCCCGCCGTGATGAATTGCAGATGCACTTGGGAGACCGCCTGATCCTGGCTACCGGCTGCGATTTCCATATGAGCCCGGAAAATATCGAAGCACTGCGGGCGGATTCGCCGCGGTTCTGCATCAACCAGAAAAATTTTCTGCTGGTGGAGTTCAACGAGTTTTCCATTCCTCCGGCGATGGATGACCGGTTGCATGAACTTCAGCTGGCGGGATTGCAACCGGTGATCACGCATCCGGAACGCAATGCGATCTTGCGGGCGCGTCCCGAGCGGCTGAAGCGCTGGGTGCAGCACGGGAGTTACGTGCAGGTTACGGCGGGATCGCTGACGGGAAGTTTTGGGCTGGGAGCGCAAGAGGATTCCTGGCGGTGGATTGACGAGGGCCTGGTTCATTTCGTAGCGAGTGATGCGCACAATACGCGCAGCCGGCCGCTGCGTTTGCGCCCGGCATATGACGCGGTGGAAGGGAAGTTTGGAAAAGAGAAAGCCGAAGCGTTGTTTGTTTCGAATCCGCTGGCGGCATTTGAGGGGCGAGAGTTGCCGCACGTGCCGGAAGTACCCGACGAGAGTCGCGAGCCGCGCAAGAAAAAATTCCTCTTTTTCTGAGGGTGGACCAGAGTTTCCTAAGAACCGTGTAACGGCAGGCCCGCCCAGGAATTTAGCAAACCGAGGCATTCCCGCACTACATCCAAGGCATCGCCACTATTCCGCCACCAATGTTGGGGATCAAAAGGATCGTTTTCAGCGGCGCGGATGATGGCGCGGCCGTGGCCGAGGCGGCGCCAGAGCGCACGAACGCGGCGGGTGTGGGCTTTGGTGGTGACGATTATAACCGCGCCGGAATTATCAGCGGGGAGGGCGGCTGCGATTTCGGTTAATTCGTCGGCGGTGTTTACGATGGGATTCGGCAGAACGCGAATCGCTTGCGGCGGGACGCCTTCGTGGAGCAATACGCGAGTGTTGTAAAAGTCTTCGCCTTCGAATGGGATGTTTAGCGCTGCCAGAGACTGTGCTGGTTCAGCGCTTTGAGTGAGCCAGACCTGGGGCGCCCATCCGGCGAGATAAATTTGTGCGGCGCTTATCGCACGCATCGGCATCCTCCCGCTGAGGACTACTATAGCTTGGGCTTTTTCGAGGGGATCCTCAACCACAAGCCAACGACCGATGCCGAGAATAAAAACGGCAATCAGTAGCACGAGCAGCAAAGCGAAGCCGAGAACGATTCTCGGGGAGGAGCGCCGCGCGGATCGAGGACTGGAGGCTGTGGGCATTCGCTCTCGTAAAAAACTGCGAATCGCGGCCGATTCTGGCGCGAACGGTCTGGGGGATCCAAAGTTGCGCTAGAGAGCCAGCATGGAAATTATTCCCGGCCGAAGGAATGGTATTCGAAGCCGAGATTGCGCATTTTTTCCGGCGAATAGAGATTCCGGCCATCGATGACCAGTTTGCGAGCCATGGTTTTTCCGGCGCGTTCCCAGTCCAGGTCTTTGAATATTTTCCACTCGGTGCAGACCAGCGCGGCATCGGCGTTACGCAGGGCTTCGTAGGGATCTTCGTGATAGGCGATCTGCGGGAAGAGTTTGCGAGTTCCGGGCATGCCTTCGGGATCGCTGGCATGAATTTCCGCGCGTTCGTCTACCAGTTTTTTTACGACGTCCAGGGCGGGGGCGAAACGAATGTCATCCGTGTTGGCCTTGAAGGCCAGGCCGAGAACGGCAAGGCGTTTTCCTTTTACCACCCACAAGGCTTTATGAATTTTTTCGAGGAAGCGCTCGATGCGCTGCTTGTTGACACGCTCCGTGGCTTTCAGGATTTCGAAGTCCACGCCGACGGTAGAAGCCAGGTGAACGAAGGCTTGAACGTCCTTCGGGAAGCAGAAGCCGCCGAAGCCCAGACCGGCTTTGAGGAATTGCGTGCCGATGCGGGGATCGAGACCCATGGCGTGAGTGACTTCCTCGACGTCGGCGCCGATTTTTTCGCAGAGATCGGCGATGACGTTAGCGTAGCTGATTTTCAACGCGAGGAAAGAGTTGGAGGCGTGCTTGATCAATTCGGCGCTGTTGATGCTGGTGACGATAAATTCGCCTTTGACGCCCGGGGGGCATGCGCCGCCCTTGTGGACCGGGCACTGAAACTTGCGTTCGAGAATGGGGCGGTAAATTTCGCGAAGTTCCTCGGCGGCCGCAGGATCATCCACGCCGACGACGATACGGTCCGGATGGAAAAAATCATACACGGCGGTACCTTCGCGCAGGAATTCGGGGTTGGAGGCCACACGAAATTTTATCTTGCTGTCGCGCGTGTACGCGGCGAGGGCGCGACTTAGTGCGATCCCGGTGCGGGCCGGAACGGTGCTCTTTTCGACTACCAGTTTTGAAGATTGGGCTTCGGCGGCGATCTGGCGGGCTACCGAATCGATGGCCGAAAGGTCGGCTTCACCGGATTCTTTTGGAGGGGTGCCGACGCAGATGAAGATGGCATCACCGGCGCGGATGGCGTCTCCAATGTTGGAGGTGTAGGAAATTTTGCGAGACTTGCGCGCGGATTCGAGAATCTCGCCCAGATGCTCCTCATAAATGGGCACTTCACCGGCATTAAGCTTGGCAATGCGCTCGGCATTGATGTCCGTGCAGACAACCTCGTGGCCGGCTTCCGCCAGGCAAGCGCCGGTGACCAAGCCTACATACCCACAACCAATGACTGAGATGCGCAAGAGAATGCTCCCGTTCGGTAATTTGGACGCTTACAGCACCGCCCGGAGACAGGCGTTGACCTCATATTGTGACTGAAAAAGGCGGGGAGACAAAGCGGGTATCGACGCTAGCGTGCTCCGGGAGGGACCGGCTATTTGATTTTGCCACCCGCAGGGCATCCAGGAGCGAAACGTTCCTTAGGCTTTGGTGGCAGCGCCCATAAGCAGCCCGCGGAGCCCCAGGAGCACCAGGCGGGGCTGGCGGCGAACTACCTGCCACAACAGGCGCGCAGATTCATCGCGGTTGATTTCGCCCAGAGATTCACGGGTGGCGTTGTTGAGCAGGTCGACCAGGTACGAATAGTCTTTCTGCTGAAAATGATGAAGGGTGCGGCGGATCAGCCAATGGGTGCGGAGTTCGCGGCGCAGCGCGGAGAGCTCACCGCTGTCGCCATTGCGCAAGATGGCCTCGGCGACCGCCAAGGCCCCGCGAAAGCCGGTGACAATGCCACCCACAGTGGAGACTTTGACCTGGGCGGCGGCATCACCGACCAGGAAAACCTCTCCATTACCAACGCGGCGGCGTACGGGAATCCATTTTTTGTATACCGGGATGCGTGCGCCCTGCCACTCCAGCGGCTCCATGTTTTTCTTCTGCAGAAAGCGTTCAATGCAGCGCTTGGTGTCCCGGCCATCCTCACCAATGATCCCGAGAGCGGCACGTTCTGGGGACTCGGGAACGAGCCAGTAGAAATAGGGGGTATCGTCTGGGACGAACCAGACGCGGGTGGTGTCCGGAGGACAATCCTTGGGCAACTTCACGATAGCCTGCATGAGCGGCACAGTTTCAATGGGAGGCCAACCGGAAGAGCGGGCCACGCGACTGGTGGCGCCGTCCGCGCCTACAACGCTATCTGCGTGCAGCTCTTCGCGATGGCCACCGGATTCGACCTGCACACGGAGGCCGTGGCCGTTGGGGGCAAGCCCCAGAAATCGAGTATCAAAGCTCAGCTGAGCGCCAGACTGTTGGGCTTGCTGCGCCAAAGCCGGAATCAAACGGGAGCGTTCAATAATCAGGTCGGGTCTTTTCAGTGCTACCTGCGCGGAGCGGCCGTCGGTGAAGAGTTCAAAGCGGCGGATTTCGTTGGTGATGCTGTGGCTCGCGGCGGCGCCGAGCTGGTTACGAAAATGGTCGGTGACGATCAAGGTGCGCGAGGTGGGTTCGAAGTCCGGTTTGGATTCCAGGACACGAACCTGACGCCCGCCCTGCGCTATTTTGGCAGCGGTAAAAAGCCCGGCGGCTGAGCCGCCGACAATCGTTACGTTGCCTTCATCGCGCCGTGCGCGCGGATCGCGTTCTGGTGGTGCCACAGGGTCCGATCTTCTATCGCGCGGGGCGTTGTGGAACCCGCAGTTGGCGGGCTACCGCGTCGAATCTGGAATGGATAGTCTCCGCCATCCTGCGCAGGGCCACGCAGGGCGAGAGGAGGCTGCGTAAGTATAGCGAATGTGTCGCGGGCCACAAAGCATCCGGCTGTAAGCTTCAGGGATAACAAAAAGGGAAAAATTGGTGGACGTGACAGGGATCGAACCTGCGACCTCATGCTTGCAAAGCACGCGCTCTCCCAGCTGAGCTACACGCCCAAATTGCGTACTGTTGATTTTAAGGCATTTACCGGGATACGCAAACTGCGAAACAGAGAGGCGTGTTGACCCGCCACTGGCCTGTGTTTTCCTAGAGAGGTAGGTGCAAACGCGCTTCACACCCTCGCGCATCCGCGCGATTTTTCAGGGTAAGCTCACCGCCGTGAGCTTCGGCGATTTGCCGGCTTAACACCAAGCCGATTCCCGAGCCACCCTGTTTGGTGGTAAAAAACGGCACAAAGAGATTGCTGGTGTTGGGGATTCCCGGTCCTTCATCGAGTACCCACACATCGAACTGCGCCCCCTGGCGGGACCAGCCCACTTGTACCGCGCCGTGGGTTTCCAGCGCCGCATCGGTGGCGTTGCGAATCAGATTGATCAGCAGCTGTTCCAGTTGGTCGCCATCGGCGGAGATGGTCATCGGTGGACCCGGCACGAGAATAACTTTCAGGCGGGTTTCAAATTTCACGGCACGGCCGATCCACTCGCTGACGTTTACGGGGGCCAGGTTCGGCTGCGGTAGCCGCGCCAACTTGGCGTAAGCGGCCATAAAACGTCCCAGCGCCTCGGTTCGCGAGCGAATAATGTTCAGCCCCTGCCGCAAATCTTCGAGCACTGGGGTAGCCGGTCCGTTGCGTAATTCCGGGGTCTGCATTGCGGACTGGAGCCCACCCTCGAGGCTCTGGGCTACAGACTGGATGGGTGCCAGGGAGTTATTCAATTCATGCCCCAGCACGCGAATCAAGCGCTGCCAGGCTTGTCGTTCTTCGTCGCGCAGCGTGCGACTCAAATCACTGAGGACTACCAGTTGGTGCGGCAAGCCGCCTTGCCGAAAAGAAACGCGGCGCAGCCCCCAGCGCCCCGAGCCGCCGGAGAAATTCAGTTCCATGGTGCGTACGGGAGCGCCTTCGAGGCAGGTGGCCAATTCCAGCTCCGCAGCGGTGAATCCCAGTAAGCGCGCGGTGGGGCGGGCCAGCAAGCGTTCCGCGGCGCGATTCACCAGCCGCAACTTCGATGTTTCGTCAAAAGCGAAAATCGCCAGATCGATTTCTTCCATCACGGTGCGCAGCAGGGCCGTAGCTTCGATCGCACCCAAGCGTTGCGTTCGCAGAGTTTCGCTCAGGGCGTTTACTTCGATCATTACTTCGCCCATGGCGTCGTCGCTGCGCGCGCCGCGCCCGCGTAAAGAAAAATCTTCTTCGCGCATCGCGGCTAATAGATTGGAAAGAGTCTGTAGCGAAAAAACCACGCGGTGACGCAGCGAAGCAGCAAAACCCAGCCACATCGCCAGGATCAGCAGGGTGAGGGTCCAGGCGGTGCTGGAAGTGTAATTACCGGTCCACAGCAGGACCAGGGCAATCAGCGAACCCGGCAATCCCGCGGCGAGCGCCAGCGCCTGGATGTGGCGTTCGTATGTTAGCCGCGTCATTCCAGTCCGTGTTTTTGCAGACGGCGATACATCGCGCTACGGCTGAGTCCCAGAGCCTGCGCGGCTTTACTGACGTTTCCATCGTGGCGCGCCAGAGTACGTTGAATCAAGTAGCGCTCCACTTCGTCGAGACTCATTTCTTCGAGGCGGGCTGCGCCACCGTGCGGGGGCGGACGCAATCCCAGATCTGCGGCGCGTACCTGAGGGCCCTGCGAAAGCAGCACCCCGCGTTCCACGGCGTGATCGAGTTCGCGCACGTTGCCCGGCCAGGAATGTTCGCGGAGAGCCGCGGTGGCCGCCGAATCAAAGCTCGAAATATTTTTGCGATAGCGCTGCGAGTAGCCGTGCAGAAAATGCTGGGCCAAGAGCGGGATATCCTCGCGGCGATCGCGCAACGCGGGAATGTGGATCTCGATGGTGTTTAAGCGAAACAGAAGATCCGGACGGAACCGTCCCGCCGCCGCTTCGGAATTCACGTCGGCGTTGGTGGCCGCCAGCACGCGTACATCGACACGCCGCGTGGAGGAAGAGCCGACGCGTTCCAGTTCGCCGGTTTCCAGTACGCGCAAGAGTTTCGCCTGCAAATTGAGGGGAACGTTGGCAATTTCGTCGAGAAACAGAGTACTGCCCTCGGCTAGTTCGAAACGTCCCACGCGATCCGAGCGGGCGTCGGTGAACGCGCCTTTTACGTGGCCGAAAAGTTCGCTTTCAAAAATGCCTTCGGACAATCCCCCGGCGTTTACGGTGACCATCGGTTTCGCGGCGCGTCCGGAAAGGGCATGCAGAGTGCGCGCGACGACTTCTTTTCCGGTGCCGTGTTCTCCGGTGATCAGTACGTTGGCGTCAGAAGGACCGATGCGGCTCACTAAATCCAGAACGGGTTGCATCGACGGCGCTTCGGCAAGGAAAGTGGGGCGGGATTCCGCGCGCAGCAGGCGATTTTCCGCTTCGAGCCGCGAAGCCCTGCGGAGGGCTTGCCGCAAATCGATTTGGGTGCGCAAAATTGCCAGCAAACGGGTATTTTCCCAGGGTTTTTGCAGAAAATCGCGGGCGCCGCGGCGCATGGCCTCGACAGCAACTTCCACGCTGCTCCAGGCGGTCATGACCACCACGGGCAAAGTGCTGTCCAGCAATTGGATGCCGGTCAGCAGGTCCAGGCCTTCCTGGCCGGAAGTGGTGTCGCGCGCGTAGTTTAGATCCATCAGCACGGCATCAAATTCGCGCGCTTCGATGGCCGCGAGAGTTTCGGCGGGAGAGGCGACTGCTTGCGTTTCGTAGCCTTCGCGCTTCAACAGCAAACGTAGCGCATCGCGAATATCCGCCTGGTCGTCAGCCAGCAATACACGATAGGGATGAGTGGTGTTCGTTTTCATTCAGAGGTTGCGAAGCATTTAGGTGGTACGGACTGAGTCTATTCTACTGTCGTTCTGCCGGCGGCTCTCCACGAGTTTCGATTCACCGGGCCGGAGCGGCGACGCTGTTTTCATTCACTACCCAGCCATCCTTCAGCTGGATGATGCGATTGCCTACGGCGGCATTGGCTTCCGAGTGGGTCACCTGGATGATGGTGGTTCCGGCGTCGTTCAGCATTTTGAAAAGCTGCATGATCTCTTCGCCTTGCGCGGAATGCAGGTTGCCGGTGGGTTCGTCGGCCAGAATTAATTTTGGATTTAAGATCACGGCGCGCGCAACTCCCACCAACTGCTGCTGACCTCCGGAGAGCTGGCTGGGGAAAAGATCTTTTTTGCCGACGATGTGAAAGCGGTCCAGGGTGTCGCAAACGAGACTTTGGCGTTCTTTGTTGGGGACATTTTTGTAAGAAAGCGGCAGCTCCAGATTTTCGAACACCGTGAGATTGTCGATCAGGTGGTAGCTCTGGAAAACGAAGCCGATATTTATTTTGTGGAGTTCGTTGCGCTTCTTGACGCTGAGCTTATGGACCGCTTCGCCATTGAAAAAATATTCGCCGGTCCACTGACCATCGAGCATGCCAAGAATGCTGAGCAGCGTGGATTTGCCGGCGCCGCTGGGTCCCATGAAGGTTACGAATTCACCCGGCTGGATATCCAGCGTGACGCGGCGCAGTACAAAGAATTTGCTGCCGCCGGCCTCGTAGGATTTCTCAAGATTATTCAATTGAATCAAAGGTTCCACGGATGCTCCTCAAAAACGTCGCTTAATCATTCGTATCGTAATGCCGTGAGGGGGTCAACGCGCGTAGCTTTGCGGGCTGGCAGCCAGCAGGCTAGTAAGGATACCCCGGCGAGTAAGACCACCACGCCGGCGAGCGTAAACGGATCAAAGGGACTGACGCCGAACAACAGAGAACTCATCAAGCGCGTTAACGCAAACGTTCCCGTTGCGCCGATGAGTACGCCGATGGCCGTGGTCCACATACCCTGGCCGAGCACCAGGCGCAGCACGTCGCCGGTGGTCGCTCCCAGCGCCATGCGCACGCCGAGTTCGCGCGTGCGCCGCGCAACGGTGTACGCCATTATCCCGTAAATTCCAGCGGCGGCTAGCAGCAAAGCGGTGATTGCGAACGCGGAAACCAGCGTGAGATTAAATCTGCGCCCCGCAAGCGACGAAACGAAAACCTCTTCGAAGGTCTGGAATTGCGGGGGCACATTGGGATCCAGGTTGTGAACAATTTCGCGGCTCGCCGAGATAAGTCCCGCCGGAGGGGGCGCGGAACGCATTACCACCGTCAAAGTGTTGGCGCGTTGCGGGCGCTGGCGGTAATTCACATAAATCGTGGGAGATGGACGACGTTCCAAGCTGCGATTGCGCGCGTCGCCGACGATTCCGACGATGGTGAGCAAGCGTGGATCGTTGTCCATGTTGCCAAACTCGATGGTCTTACCCAGAGGATCTTCGTTAGGCCAGCGCTTGCGAGCCAGTGCTTGGTTGATTACCGCAACGTGCGGTGCGTCGATGGTGTCGCGGCGATCAAAAAAGCGTCCGCGAACCAAGGGGATGCCGAGCGCGCTGAAATAGTCATCGCTGGCAACACTGTAATCGGCGTAGCCGGAAATAGCGGTATTGTGGGACAGCGCTACGAAGTCTTCGAGAGTTTTTGGTTCTTGGCCTGGTTGCAGTATCCAGAACGTCCCATTGGCAAGGAAATCGCTCGCGAGTGGCAAATTGTCAGAGCCGCCGACAGCCTGTACCCCTGGTAAATTGCGCAAGCGGGCGAAGAGTTCGTCCGCGAATCGCACCCGGCTGATTTTTTCCGCGTCGCTATCGATTTGGGGGAATGCCAAATCCATGGTGACAACATTTTCAGTGTGGAAACCGGGATCGACGTTGAGGACGCGAAGCAGGCTTCGACCCAGCAGTCCGGCGCCGACGAGCAAAACCAGCGTGGTGGCCAGTTGGGCGACGACAATAACGCGGCCGAGACGCTGGCTACGCGGACCAGCAATCTGTCCCTGGCCGCCTTCGCCGAGCGATTCGCGAACGTCTCCCGAGGACGCCCGCACCGCGACAAAAGTTCCCAAACCGGCGGCCAGAAAGATAATCACGCCGAGGGCGAACAAGAGCACAGGAAGATTAGCGGAGACGGAATCCAAGCGGGGCAAGTCTTTGGGAGCGAGCGCGAGAAGAATATCCATGCCCCAACGCGCGGCTATGATTCCCGAGGCGCCGCTGATAGCACACAGGACGAAGGATTCGACAAGAAATTGCCGTACCAGCGTAGCGCGATTTGCGCCCAGGGCGGAACGAATTGCCAGTTCGCGCTGGCGCGCCGCGGCTTGCGCCAACAGCAGATTGGCGACGTTCGCGCACGCCACCAACAGCAAAAAGCCGGCGGCTCCCAGTAGTAAGAGCAATGCCGGGCGCACCCCGGACGTCATGGCGTCCCGCAAACGCACGAGCGCCGCCGCGGACATGTCCGTGTCCACACCATATTGCTGTTTCAGGCGTTGCGCGATGGTGGTGAGTTCGGCGCGCGCGGAGATGAGCGACGTGCCGCCGGCCAACCTCCCATAAACAGCCCAGTTGTGTGCGGTTCGACCCGCATCTTTGGGAAAAAGTTCGCGAGGAACCCACAGCGCGGTGCGGTCCGGAAAACTAAAATTCTCAGGCATTACGCCAACGACGGAATAAATGCGATTGTCGGCGACGAGTTTGAATTTCGCGAGGTCCGCGCTGCCTCCGAGAAATTGTTGCCAGTACGCATGACTCACCAACACTACCGGAGCCGCGCCTTCCCGCTGATCCTCGGCGGAGAACCTGCGGCCGATCACGGGGACGACTCCAAACACTGTGAAAAAATCTTGAGACACCGCAGAGGTATTGACGCGAGTCGGCTCGGCAGCGCCGGTGATGGTTGCAACGTCGGAATTCACTTCAGCCAGGCCCGCAAATTTTTTTGAGGCAGCCCGCAAATCCAGAAAGTTTGGTTCTGCGACATTCATCGATGCGCCGGTTGCATCCAGTTCCGATAACTGGACGATCTGGTCTGGCTGCGGGTAGGGCAGTGGACGCAGCAGTACCCCGTAGACCACGCTGAAAATCGCGGTGGTGGCGCCGATTCCCAACGCCAAAGTAAAAATGGTTATGGCGGCGAAGCCGGGCCGTTTCCACAATTGGCGAAGGGCATGACGGAAATCCAGCCAGAGATTGTTCATCAGAACCTCCTGTTCGTCACCTGTTCACGACGGGACGGCAGAGACTATTCGTAGCGCAACGCGACTAGCGGATCGACGCGCAGGGCACGGCGGGCCGGAATGTAGGACGCCAGCAACGCCACGGAAGCCAGGATCAGCGGCAGTACCACGAAACTGATTGGATCACTGGAGCTGACCCCAAATAGCAAGCTGGAGAGTGCAGACGCCAGAGCAATCGCGATAGGCATCCCGATGACAATACCGATGCAGGTAAGCAGCATGCCATTCCCGATGATGAGGCGCTGAATTTGCGAACGGGTGGCCCCCATGGCGACGCGGATGCCGATTTCATGGGTGCGTTCGCTGACGGAGTAGGACATCACGCCGTAGACGCCGACCGACGCGAGGACTAAAGCAATGATGCCGATGATGCCCATGAGCGCGGCAACGTACGCAAAGCCGATGATCGATTCAGTGATCACCGTGTCCAGCGATTTGATATTGAAGAGCGGCAAATCCGGATCGACTGTGGCGAATTCACCGCGCACCGCGGAAACGAACGTGAGCGGCTGCCCATCGGTGCGCAGGACCAGCGCGGAGTATAGCTGCGGCGCCTGGCTGTAAAGAACGTAGAGGGTGGGAAGGTATTCTTTGTTGATCCAGCTGTAATGAACATCGTCCACCACGCCAGCGATGGTAAGCCAGGCGGCGTTTCCGTCCATCGGCCCAGCTTTGACTTTGCGCCCCAGCGGATTTTCTCCCGGGAAATAACGCTCGGCGAGCGTTTTGCTGATGACGGCCACGGGCAGCGTGCTGTCGCGATCGGAGTCGGTAAAGAGCCGCCCAGTGCGAAGCGAAATATTCATCACGTCAAAATATTTCGGACTTACTGTCAGGATGATACCCAAAGGTTTTTCTCCGTGCTCTACCGGTGGGCGGCCAGCGATGGAGAAAGGTTCGGTGTCTCCACCGCCGAAGTTGGAATAGGGAACGGCGGTAGTGAGCGCGGCGGCCTGCACGTGCGGAATGGAAGTAAGCCGCTCTAGAATGCGATCGTCGAAAGATATACGGGTGGCGTTATTTTTGTATTTCAATTCCGGCAGTTTAAAACCCATGGTCAGCAGGGTGGCCGGTTGCGATTTGTCGTTGACCGTCAGCAAAGCATGGAAGCCCTTCACCAGGAGACCAGCACCGACGAGCAGGACCAGCGACAGCGTTATTTCGGCAACCACGAGCGCACTGCGCAGGCGATGGCGGGCACGCCCGGAAGAGGCACCACGGCCGCTCTCCTTGAGGGTTTCACTTACGTTGGTGCGCGAGACGAACATCGCTGGAGCGATTCCGGAGAGAATACCGCTGGCAACGGCAATTGCCAGGACAAAACAGAAAGCGCCAGCGTCCAGGCTGATGGTGTTCCAGCCGGCAATGAATTTAGCGACGTCCGGCGGCATGTTGCGCAGCAGCAGAGCGATCTGCCAGCGTGCGAGAAGCAGGCCGAGAGCGGCACCGCCGAGCGACAGCAGCACACTTTCTATCAGCAATTGGCGAACGATGCGGCTGCGGCTGGCGCCCATCGCGGTGCGAACAGCCAGTTCTTTCTGGCGCCCGGTGACGCGGGCAAATTGGACGTTGGCAACGTCAGCGCAGGCGATCAGCAAGACAAAGCCCACAGCCCCGAGCAGCATGATGGTGTATTGCCGCGTCAGGTTTCCGGCAGCAAATTCCGTGAGGGACATCACCGACAACTTCCAGCCCTTGTAGGCGTCAGGAAACTCGCCAGCCTGCCGCTGCCAGAGAGTCATCATTTCAGCTTTCGCTTGCGCAAGAGAAACATGCGGACGCAAACGGCCGAGGACCGATATGTAGCGTGACTCTCGGTCCACGCGCTCTTTGTCGGCGAAGGCCATGGGCATCCAGGCTTCCACCGTCATCGGATAATTAAAGCCTTTCGGCATAACGCCAACGATGGTGTAGCTCTCATCGTTCACTTTGGCAATTTTGCCGAGGATGGCGGGGTCGGAAGCGTAACGCCGTTCCCACAAGCCGTGACTCAAAATAATTTCGCGATTTTTCCCGAGTTGTTCTTCTTCCGGCAGGAAGCCGCGGCCCATCGCCGGTTGTACGCCTAGCAGCTCGAAGAAATTCGCGCTGATGTCAAAGCCGGTAATGCGCTGGGGTTGCCGGTCGCCGGTGAGGTTGATCTCATTCCACTCCGAGGCGCCCAGTTGTTCGAAAGAAGTGCTTTGCGCTTTCCAGTCGAGATACGTCGCCGGAGAGACCGGAATCATGAACGCGCTTTCTTGGGGCTGGAAGTTGGAGATAGCCACAATGCGCCCAGCATCCTTGAGCGGAACGGGGTGGAGCAAGAAAGCTTCCGCCATGCTGAACATGGCCGCCGTGGAGCCGATACCTAAGCCAAGAGCGATCGCGCAGACCAGACTGGCCATTTTGTGTTTCCATAACATGCGGAAACCGAATCGAATATCGTTCATTAGCGAATTCATGGGGACTCCCGTCAGCTCTTAAACTTCTCGATTCTTATCGCCGCTGCTCAAACTCCGACGGCAACTTCCTGTGATTCTTCAACGATACGGCCGTCGAAGAGATGAATGCTGCGATCCGCAAAATTTGCGTAGCGTTGATCGTGGGTGACCATGCAGATGGTTGCGCCGTTGCGATGCAGATCGCGGAGCAGTTCCATTACCGCTTCGCCGTTTTTGGAGTCCAGGTTACCCGTTGGCTCGTCGGCCATCAGGATGAGTGGATCGCCGACCAATGCACGCGCCACAGCAACGCGCTGTTGCTGACCGCCAGAGAGTTGCGACGGATAGTGCCGCAGACGATGCGCCATGCCCACGCGTTCCAGGGCATGCTGAACTTTTTGTTTGCGCTCCGCGGCGCCGGAGCCGCGATAAGTCAACGGCAGTTCCACGTTTTCGTAAACCGTGAGATCGCCGATCAGGTTAAACGCCTGAAAGATAAAGCCGATCTCGCGATTGCGAATACGGGTGCGTTCGCTGATGCTCAAATCCGCGACCGGCTGGCCGTTGAGCCAATAATTGCCGCCGCTCGGCGAATCCAGCAGCCCCAGGATGGACAGCAGGGTGGATTTCCCGCAGCCTGAGGGGCCAGCGATAGAGATGTACTGGCCTTTTTTAATCTCGAGGTGAATTTCCTCGAGCGCGTGGGTTTCTACTTCGTCGGTCAGGAAGACTTTCTTTACGCCTTCCATTTTGATCAGTGTTCCGTTGGCGTCCGCCATTTCTTCTCCTTCGAATTTAAAATAATTTCGTTCGCGACCCGTAACCACAACTGCAAACTCTTATTCGTAACGCAAAGCCACCATGGGATCGACGCGTGTAGCGCGCCGCGCAGGTATAAAGCTGGCGGCCAGTGCCACGATGGCCAGCGTTAGAAGCGCGACTCCGACGCCGAGAGCTTCAAAGGCTTTTACTCCGTAGAGCAGGGAATCGACAACTTTGCCGAGTCCGTAAGCCAGTGGCAGACCGATCAGGATTCCGATACCGACCAGTTTTGCCACTTCGCCCAGAATCATATTCCCAACGCGCCGCGGCCCCGCGCCGAGAGCCATCCGCACACCGATTTCGCGGGTGCGCTGAGTGACGGTGTAAGCCAGCAAGCCGTAGATGCCGATAGCGGCGAGCAATGCGGCCAGAGCGCCAAAGAGAGCGGCAAGCACAGCTACCAGGCGATCCTTGGAAAGTTGCCGATTGATCTGCTCTTCGAACGTGCGTTCATCGTAGATCGGCAGGCTCGCGTCCAGATCCTGCACGGTCCTGCGAACCTCGGCGGCCAAGGCCACGGGATCCTGCGAGGTGCGTACGTAATAAGTGAGTTCGCCGGCTGTTTCTTCCTGAGTGTAAGGAATGTAGACGAAAGCCTTCGGTTCCTCTTTGACGTCCATGTGGTGGCTGTCTCGCACTACGCCCACGATCTCAGTGTCCAGAGGATCCTTGCCTCCGCCGAATTTCATATGGCGGCCGAGAGCAGAGCTGTTCGGGAAAAAAGTTTTGGACATGCTTTCGTTGACGACCGCCACTTTGGGGCTGCCGGCAACATCTTGGGCGGTAATTTCGCGGCCCTGAAGCAGCGGAATTCCGAGGTTGGAGAAATGCCCGGCGCCGACGGCATTGCGCATCACGTCGCGAGTGCCGGCGAGGTCGGCGGGTTCGCCCTCCACTTGAATGTTGGCGCTGCGGTCGTCGTTCGTCATCAGTGCCTGCTCGACCCCACTGACCGACTTCACGCCGGGCAAGGCGTTTAGGCGTTCTTCGAGGCGACGAAAGAAATCCAGGCTGCGGCTGTTGGTGTAGCCGTTGAGCTCGGGCGCGACGGAAAATTGCAAAACGCGCGTGGGCTGAAGTCCCAGATCGACGTGTTGCAAATTATAGAGGCTGCGAACGAATCCGCCTGCCACCGTGACTAGTAAAAGCGTGAGCGCCACTTGCGCGATCACCAGGCCTTTGCGCAGCGTGGCGTGGGTTACGCCGCTTCCGAGTCCGCCGGATTGTTCCTTGAGGGTGGTGATCAACTCCACTTGCGTGGCGCGGAATGCCGGGGCGATGCCGAAGAGAACGCCGGAGAGAATCGCTATCGCCGCGGCGAACAGCAACACCGGAAGACTCAGCGAGTCGGAGAGGCCGTCAGCCACTTCGTTAGCAGCGGCAAAATGTACCAGCGCGCCGCTAATCCACACCGCGACGACCAGGCCCAGAAGCGCACCGAACAGCGAGAGCAGACAGGATTCGATAACCAACTGGCGGATGAGCTGCCACCGGCCCGCGCCCAGCGAGAGCCGCAAAGCAATTTCTTTCTGGCGCGCCGCGCCGCGGGCGGTCTGCAACGCCGCCACGTTCGCGCAAGCGATGAGCAGCACTAGCGCGACCATGGCCATCAGCGTGAGCAATTGCTGGCCGGTATCGTTTTGTAGCTGTGGACGGCCGCGCGCGCCATTCTTAAAGATCAGCTGCTGCGCGAGAAATTTTGTTTTCTGCTGCTCGGAAAAATGTTCGTGATGCTGCAGGTCCTCCGCCAGCAAGGCTTGATATGTGGGAGTGACCGCGGCCATGGCGCTGCGCAGCGCAACGCCCGGCTTGATGCGGGCGATCAGCTTCACCCAATAGTTGCTGCGGCTCTCGAGTCCAAAGTGGCCGTGGGCGCGGTCGGCAGTGTCTTCCGGCGTGACCACCGCTTTCATGGTGATAGGAATGTACAAGTCGGAAATGTTGCCGGGCTGCACGCCGTGAAACGTAGACGCTGCAACACCTACGACGGTCATCGGCGAGTTGTTGATCAGTACGCTTTCGTTGAGGATTCGCGGGTCACTGCCAAAACGCTTTTGCCAGTAGCCGTAGCCCAGCACCACGACTGGGGCGCCGTCATCGCTCGCGGCGTCGGAAGGCTGCAGCGTTCTGCCCAGGGCCGGTTGCACGCCGAGCACTTCAAAATAATTTCCAGAGACCAGTTCGGAGTGAGCTCGTTCGGTTTGCCCGCGCGAGGTCAGGCTAACAGGGAAATCAGCTTTGGCAACGAGGCCGGAGAGCACGCCGGCGGAAGTGGTGAGCTGATCGCGCAGGTCTTTGTACATCGGGTAGGAAAACGATTCCGAGCCGTCGGTTTCATCGGAGCTGACGTGGCCGCTTTTCGGTCCGGGCGAATAGACCAGCGCTAGCTCTTCAGGATGGGAGACCGGCAGGCGCTGGAGCAACACTTGCTGCATTACCGAAAAAATTCCGACATTTGCGCCAATGCCCAACGCCAGCGTAAACACCGCGATCGCCGTGAAGCCCGGGTTGTTGCGCAGCGTCCGTAGACCGAAGCGCAGTTCTTGCCAGATCGTGTTCATCGTTTCGTTCTTCTCTTCCTTGCAAATTCTGCAAATCCGGATTGCTACTCGTAACGCAGTGCCACCATGGGATCGACATGTGTTGCCCGCCGCGCCGGCAAGTAACAGGCCACCAAGGCGACACCCGCAAGCAGCAACGCAACACCGGCAAACGTAAGCGGATCGGTCGGCTTGATTCCGAAAAGCTCGCTAACTAACACGCGCGACACAGCCAGCGCGCCGACGATGCCGATGGCGATACCAGCCAGAGTCATCACCATGCCTTGGCGTACAATCAGCCGCAAAATATCGAGCTCCGCTGCTCCGAGAACGGCGCGCACCCCGAGCTCGTGGGTGCGTTGCGCGACGGTATAAGACATCACGCCGAACAGCCCTACTACGGCCAGCAACAAACCCGCGGCGGCAAAAACTCCGCAGAGAATGCTGATGAACTTGCGGCTGGCGATGGAGGCGGACACGTAATCGCCCAGTGTCTGGGCGCCGTAAACGGGGAGTTCCGAATCGAGCGCGCGAACCTGTTCGCGGGCGGCAGAGAGCAAACTCATGGGATTGCCACCAGTGCGCATCACGAGATTCATGCCGCCGATGGCTACTTGATCGTAGGGTACATAGGACTCGGGATCTGAATCGCTCCACAAAGCGCGATGTTTTACGTCCCCAACCACTCCCACGATCTCCCGCATTTTTTCTGGACCGTTGTCGGAAATGCCGGGCTTGATGTGCTTGCCGATCGGGTCTTCATTTGGGAAAAATTTTTGTGCGAACGCCTGGTTGACGATTACTACTTGTAGCGCGTCCCGTTTGTCACGCGCGGAAAATTCGCGGCCCGCGATCAGCGGTATGCGCATGGTATGAAAATATTCAGGATCGATGCTCCGAAAATGGGTGCGCGGCTCGTCGCTCTTGGCCACCGGCCGCCCTTCGATTTCAAATGTGGTGCGGATCACATCGCTGGAAAGCGGCAGCGGCAGCGCAGCGCTGGCACTGGACACACCAGGTACGGCGCGAAGTCGCCCTAAAAGCTGTTCGTAAAAGGCGATCGACTGTTCTGGTTTCCCGTAGCGCACATCTGGCAGATTGATGTTGAAGGCCAGTACATTGTGCGGATCAAAGCCGGGCGATTGGCGAACCAGGTGAATCATACTTTCCAGCAACAGGCTGGCCCCAATCAGCAGAACCACGGAAAGCGCAATTTCTGAAATCACCAAAAGGCTGCGCAGCCGCGAATGGCCCTTGCCTTCCGTAGTATTACGTCCGCCTTCTTTCAGCGAGTGGAAAAGGTCGAAACGCAGCGCGTGAAAAGCCGGAGCCAAACCAAACAACACCCCGGTCAGCAGCGAGACTACCAGGGTAAATCCCAATACGCGAAAGTCCACCGTGGCCGATTTCAGCCGTGGTATAGGCACGCTCGCCAGGGTTGCAAATAACCTGGTGCCCCACACCGCGATGAGCAGACCCAGCAGACCGCCGGCCAGCGAAAGCAAAACGCTTTCCGTCAAAAGCTGGCGAAGAATTCGTCCGCGTGCTGCGCCCATCGAAACGCGAATCGCCATCTCCCGTTGCCGTCCAGACGCTCGTGCCAGCAGCAGATTGGCGGTGTTGGCGCAGGCGATCAGCAGCAGAAAAGCTACCGCGCCAAGCACCATCAAGAGCACTGGGCGGATATCGCCCACCAGCGCTTCGATCTGCGGCTGCAGACCAATGCTCAGATGTCCATCAGTGGCGGGAAACTGTTTTTCGAGTCCCGTTGCGATTGCTGCCGTTTCCTGATCTGCCTGCTGCAGCGTGACGCCCGGCTTCAATCTGCCAATTGCGCTGAGGAAGTGCGCGCCGCGCTGTTCGGTAATCGGCCGGTCCCCATCCGCACCCGGACTCGCCATCCCCGCCATGGTGGTCCACAGCACTCGCGGTTCGGACTCCAGCGGAAACTGGAATTCCGCAGGCATCACCCCGATGACCGAATAAATTTGTCCGTCCAGCTTGATCGTCCGGCCCGCGATATTGGGGTCAGCTCCGAAACGCTCTTTCCACAGGCCCTGACTGAGAATCACCACACGCGTCCCAACTTGATCTTCCGTTTCGTTGAATGTGCGCCCCAGCAAAGGCCTCGCTCGCAACACGGCAAACAGGTCCGCCGAAACCGTCTCTCCGTGGACATGCAGAGGTTCGCCCGCGTTCGTCAGCGTGAAATCCGCAGAGCTATACGCGGCCAATCCTTCGAGACTCTGCGTTTGCTTGCGCAGATCTGCGAAATCTGGATAGCTGAGCGGTCGGCCGTGCTCGTTGTTATGCGCGTCGATGCCCACCGCGGCAACCAGACGATCGGGTTCGGAAAATGGCAGCGGTTGCAGCAGCACCGCGTTTACCACGCTGAAAATTGTGGTGTTCGCGCCGATTCCCAGCGCCAAAGTCAGAATCGCCACCGAGGAAAAGCCCGGCGACTTCGCCAGCATCCGCAATCCATATCGCACGTCTTGCCAGAACATCTGCATGCACTGCTCTCCCGAATTTCCTCGGATCAAAAACTATTCGTATCGCAACGCTTCAACCGGATCGATCTGCGCCGCGCGCTGCGCTGGGAAATATGCGGCGACACCAGCCACCGCGAGCAACAAAACCGTGGCGCCGCCATAAGCAAATAAATCTGCGCCATAAACCTGATAAAGCATGCTCGCTAGTAGGCGGCTGGCGGCAATGGCTGCCACCGCTCCCGCGAGCAAGCCCGCACCCACCACGATCAGCATGTGGCGCAGTACCGCGCCCAGAATATTCTTACGTTGCGCTCCGAGCGCAATGCGAATCCCAATTTCCCTGGTCCGCCTCGCGACCGTGAAGGCGATCACTCCATACAGTCCGAGCGAAGCCATCAGCGTCGCCAGCACGCCAAACAAGCTGGCCATCCATGCCACGAGTCGTTCCTGAGCGAGAGACTGATCGACTTGAATCTCTAGCGTAGACGCGCCGTAGATCGGCAAATTCGGATCGAGCTCGCGGACTTGCGCGCTTACCATTTCCTTCAAGCTCGCAGGATCGCCCGTTGTTCGAACGTGCAAAGTCATATCGAAGAGCAGCGGCTCTTGCGCCATGGCCGTATAAAAATGTCGTCGCGGCTCTTCCGCCAATTTCACGTACTTGGCGTCTTTGACCACACCGATAATCTCGATGTCGAGCGGTTTCTTAGGGTCGTCGTCTTGCGAAAATTTCTTGCCAATGGGATTCTGCGAACCGAAAAAATACTTGGCCATGCGTTCGTTAATGATGGCTACTCGCGGTCGCGAAGCAGTATCGCTTTCCGCGAAATCCCGTCCTGCCACAAAAGGTATGCCTAGGCTTGAAAAATAGCTGGGGGTGATAATCGCTGCATTGGGCGCAAGATCCTCGTCCGGACGCGGCTCGTAGCCCTCGACACGGACGACTTCCTCATCCCAGCCGCCGGAAATTGGCGAGCCTGACGACAGGCTGGCATCTTGTACCCCGGGCAAAGCTCGCACGCGCCCCAGTAAATCTTCGTAGAGCGCCTTTATGCGCGGCTGCGGATAGCCATTGAGCGACGGATTCAGCGAGGCGACGAACACATTCTCTTTAACGAAACCGCTATCAATAATGTTCAAATTCTTCAGGCTGTGTACGAACAATCCCGCCGCAATCAACAATGGGAACGACAGCGCTACCTGTAGGAAGACCAGACCGCTTCGCAAACTGAAAAGCTTTGAACCGGAGGCCACCGAGGCTCCCTCTTCACGCAAAGTGCCCGAAACTGTGGACCGCAGAACCTGCCACGCCGGCGCCAACCCAAACAAAATTCCGGTAAACAGTGAACTGAACAAGGTGAACGCTAACACCCGCGTATCCAAAGGCAAATTGAGGTGAGCGGTAAAATCCGCCGGTAGAAATTTCAGAATTCCTGCGCGGGCCCAAACCGCGACGACCATTCCTGCCGCCCCGCCGATCACCGACAATAAGAGCGCTTCGGTCAAGGACTGCCGGACAAGTTGCCCCCGGGTCGCGCCAATCGCCAGTCGAACCGCAATTTCCTGCCGGCGTTTTTCCGTGCGTGCCAGCAGTAGATTCGCAAGATTCGAACACGCCACAAGCAACACGATCGCCGTTACGCAAAACAACAAAAGCACCGGCCGCTCCATTTCGCTTTGTAGGTGCGCGGAGCCTTGCTGTCCGGGAAGCAATTTAATATGGACCGCCATCTGCTGTTGTCTTTCGTGCTCGGTTGTATGGGAATCCAGCAAAGACAATTCGCCCTCTAGCGCTTGGTGATACAAAACATCCACCGAAGCCTGCGCTTCCGCGGTGCCGATGCCCGCTTTGCGCCGTCCCAGAATCGTCAGCCATCGTTGCTCCGGATTCTGCAAACGATTTGCCGGCGCTGGCCGAACCACCGTCGCCATCATCATAGGCAAGCGAATGTCCGGACTGCGGCCCAGTTCCGTGCCATAAAATCCCGGCGGCGAAACGCCGATCACCGTCATGGGCTTCCCGTTAATGACAATTTCCTGCCCAACCACCGAATCGTCGCGCCCAAAACGCCGCTGCCAGTATCCGTAACTCAACACCACTTCCGGATGTGCGCCCGGCGCCCGGTCGTCATCCTGCGAAAAAAGTCTCCCCCGCCACGGCTGGACACCCAGCGTCTCGAAATAATTTCCCGAAACCAGTTCGCCGATCGCCCGTTCACTGCGCCCGCCGAATCCTACATTCAGATCCGCGCCAGTGCGAGCCAGCACGTTACTGAACACCGTATTTTTGTCGCGTAGCGCTTGATACATCGGGTAGGAAAAATCTTCATCGAGCCCAGACGACCGCAAATCGGTGGCGTTCACTGCCACCAGCTCTTCAGGATTTTGCACCGGCAAATTGCTCAACAGCACGGCATTCACCACGGAAAAAATCGCGGTATTCGCGCCAATCCCCAATGCCAGCGTAAGAATCGCCACCGCAGCGAAACCAGGATTCTTCACGAGCATTCTCAACGCATATCGCATGTCTTGCCAAAGAGTTTGCATCGTCTGACTCTTACTCTCGCTTTCAAAAAATTGCGGCCTTTCGAATTTATGCATCGTTCCAAAAAATTAATCGTGCCGCAGCGCCACCAGCGGATCCACGCGCGTAGCCCGGTGCGCCGGCACATAACACGCCAGAACCGCCGCGACCAGCAGCAAAACCGCCACCGCGCTTACCGCGAGAGGATCAATCGCCGTAACCCCATACAACACCGAATCCATAACACGGCCGACAAAATACGTACCAATCAAGCCCAACACCAGTCCCGCGAGCGCCAGCAGCAAGCCTTCGCGCAATACCAGGCGCAGCACTTGCCGCGGCCCGGCGCCGAGTGCCATGCGTAATCCAATCTCATGGGTGCGCTGCGCGACGGCAAAAGACATGACGCCATAAATCCCGATAGCCGCAAGGGTGAGTGCCACGAACGCGAACGCTGCAAAAAGTGCCACAGAGAAGCGTTCACCGGCCAGCGATTCATCGACGACTTGATCCATCGTGCGTACCCGGTCCGGCGCTAAGTCAAAGTCGAGCGATTGCACTACGCTCGCGATGCTGCTTGTGGCGCCGGCCGGATCTCCGCTGGTCCGCACTTCCAGACGCGCTGAAGGCCAAGGGCTTTGCCAGAACGGCACATCAATTTCCGGATAAGCGTCGCGCCGCACCGAATTGTTCCGCACGTCCCTGGAGACGCCCACGATTTGCCATTCGACCGACGGACCAAGCCTGTTAACACCGGGGATCAATTGCTCGACAACGAGACGTTGACGGAGCGGATCCATTCCCGAGAGGAATTTCTTGGCGAAGCTTTCATTAACCACTGCCACGCGCAGTCCACCGGCGACGTCTTGTCCCGTAATAGCGCGGCCTTGAACCATGGGTATTCCGAAGGTGCGGAAATAGTCCGGCGTGACCATTCCAAATCCCGCGCTGGGGCGCGAGGCGAGATCTCCAGTAGGCTGGTCCGCGATGCTGAACGGCATTCCGTCATCCGCTCCCAAAATAGGTGAGGCGGTGGAAATCGCGGCGGAAGAAATTCCCGGTTGCGCGGAAACCTTCTCGAGCAATTGGCGATAGAAAGCGTTGATCTGCTCCGGCTGCGAAAAATGATCGTTGGGAACGGGTAGATACGAGATCAGAACGTGGTCAGCACGAAAGCCCAGGTCAACCCGCGTCAAATTCCAAAAGCTGTGAATCGCCAGGCCGGCGCCGGCAAGCAATGTAAGCGCCATAGCGAACTCCATCACCACCAAGCCGCGCCGCAATCCATGCCGGCCCGAGGTAGACATGGAACGCCCGCCCTCTTTCAATGTGTCGCTCAAATTTTGCCGTGAAATTTTCCATGCTGGGGCGCACCCGCAGAGAACACCGGAAAGCAACGTCGCTCCAATGGTGAAGAACAGCACCGGCAAACTTACCCGGATGTCCGCTTCGCTGGGCACGGAAAACGGTGGCAACAGCGCCAGAATCGCCCGCAGCATGGCCGACGCCAGAGTCACGCCCAACACTCCGCCGATGAGCGCGAGCACTAGGCTCTCGGTCAGGAATTGCGAAAACAGCTGCGTCCGTGTGGCCCCCAGAGAAGCGCGCACGGCCACTTCCTTCATGCGAATCGTGCCGCGCGCCAGGAGCAAGTTGGCCACATTCACGCAAGCAATCAACAACACGAATCCCACGGCGCCCATCAGCAGCCAAAGATCTTTGATCGTGTCGCGGCTGGTGAAGTCGTTCTTGAGCGGCTCGACGGCTGCGCCCCAGCCTTTATTGGAAAGGGGATACGTTTCGGCGACGCGCCCCGTCACCGCTTTCATGTCGGCGTTGGCTTGCTGAATCGTGACACCTGGCTTGAGCCGGCCCATCACATTCAACCAGTGAAAATCATGGTTAAGCTGATCGGGCTTGAACGCCAGCGGGACGAACAAATGTGATTCAAATCGATCCGGCATTCCGGCAGCCAGCACTCCGACCACCGAATACAGCTCCCCGTTCAGCCGAATCTGTTTTCCGATGATTTGCGGATCGCTGCCGAAGCGCTCCCGCCATAGCCGGTGCGCCATAATTACCGCATGGTCTTGCCCAACCTTGCCTTCGTCGGTAAGAAAATCTCGTCCCATCGCAAAAGCAATCCCCTGCAAATTGAACCACCCCGGAGATAGAATTCGCGTTTGCTGCGTCTCCGGCTTTCCGGAGATAGACAAACTGAAACTTCCTCCGGTAAACGCGGAGAGATCCTGAAATACCGCGCTCTGCCGTTTCCAGTCCAGGTAGTCACCAGCCGACACCGAATTGTTGCTGCCGTTAACCGTGGACCACACCATCACCAACTGGTCGGGCTGGGGGAAAGGCAGCGGCTCCAGCAGCGCACCGTAAACTACGCTGAAAATCGCGGTGTTCGCACCGATACCCAGAGCGAGCGTAAGGACCACAACCGCCGCGAAGCCCGGATTTTTCGCCAGGTTGCGCAGCGCGTAGCGCACATTTTGCCAAAGTGAGTTCATCTTTCGGCTCCGCCCCGTTCGCAAGCGATCGCAAACTTACTCATAACGCAGCGCCACCGTCGGATCCACCAACGTCGCTCGCCGCGCCGGCCAGTAACACGCCAGCAGCGCGACCAGCGCCAGCAGCACCGTAACTCCCAGCAGCGTCACCGGGTCCATCGGACTCACTCCAAAAAGCATCGTGGACATCAGCCGCGTCAACGCGATCGCCGCCACTAACCCAACCACCAGTCCACCCACCACCATTCTTCCCGCTTGCAACAAAACCATCTTCAACACGGTCCCGCGCTCCGCGCCCAGCGCCATGCGAATCCCAATCTCTCGTGTGCGCTGTCCCACCACGTAGGAAATCACGCCATAAATTCCGATCGACGCCAGCACCAGCGCCAGCCCCGCAAACACTCCCAGCAAAATCATCGCGAAGCGTTCTGCGCTTAGCGAATCGGAAATCACATCGTTCATCGTCTCGGTGCCGTAAACCACCATCTCCCCGTTCACCCCGGCCAGCTTGTGCCGGATTTCATCCATGGTGGAAATGGGCGCCCCGTGCGTCCGCACCACCATTCGAACACCGTGCGAAAAAACCGAAAGCAGCGAATCCGGCAGTTGCGCCATAGGCAAGTAACACTGCGCTTGTAGCGTGCTCGTCGCGTCCCGGTTCAGGCCCCACTGCTTGATATGCCCCACCACTCCCACCACTTGCACCTTCATGTTGAGAATATCCAAATTGATAAAGCGTCCGATGGGCTCCTGACCACCGAAATATAATTTTGCGAACTGCTCGTCGATCACGGTCACCAGCGGCCCGTTCTCGTCGTCCGAATCTGTCAGAAAGCGTCCGCGTTTGAGCGGAATCTTCATCACCTTCAAATAATCGGGTTGCGTCAGATAAAACAGCGTGGACTTCATCTCCTGTTCAGACGCTGGCTTGGGTTGCCCTTCCAACCAGAAGGGCACGTCCGAATCGCCTTCCATCGGCGCCGAACCATCCGCCAGCGCCATCGCTTCGACGCCCGGGACCGCGCTCACCGCATCGTGCAAATTGCGGAAAGCCGCGCGAATTGCCGCGGGCGTTGTGCCCAGCGCTTGCGCTGTCGCTACTCGAAAATTCACCACGTTCTGCGCATCGAATCCCGGAGCGGTGTTCCACAGGTTTGCCAGGCTGCGAATCATCAGTCCTGCGGCTACCAACAGCACCACCGCCATGGCCATTTCCAATGCCACGAACACGCTTTGCGTACGATGCCTTGCGCCGCTTCCACCTCGCCCGCCTTCCTTCAGCGTCTCGGAAATTCCCACGTCGGAAGTTTTCAGCGCCGGAGCCAATCCAAACAAAAGTCCGGAAAATACCGACGCCGCAAACGTAAACAGCAGCACGCGGAAATCCAGGTGAATCTCCGCCGCGCGCGGCAAGGCATCCGGTAACACTTTGATCGCCGCCGCGGTACTCCACGCCGCCAACAGCACTCCCAGCGCCCCGCCCGCCAGCGCCAGCAGCACGCTCTCCGTCAACAGTTGCGCAATCACCCGCCGCCGGTTTGCGCCCATCGCCGCGCGAATCGCAAACTCCCGTGTTCTTCCCGTCGACCTCGCCAAAAGCAGATTCGCGACATTCACGCAGGAAATCAGCAGCACAAACCCGACTGCGCACAGCAACACCAGCAGGAATGGCCGAATATCTCCCACCAAATTTTCTTTTAGGGACACCACCGTCACGCCGGAATTTTTGTCCACCGTCGGATATGTTTCCGCCAGTTGTGCCGCCACCCGGCTCATATCCGCGCTCGCCTGCTCCAGGGTCACGCCCGGTTTGAGCCTCCCCACGGCATTCATGCCCATGCCAGTTTTTCGATCGCGAAACAGCGGTTCGTTCCACTGCCCTAGCGGCACGTACACTTCCGCCTTGCTGTCGTAATTGTTGTTTTCGTAGTGAAAGCTGGCGGGGATCACTCCAACGATTCCATACAGCGTGCCATTCAAAGTGAAAGTGCGGCCCACAGCCGCTTCCGCCGATCCAAATTTTCGCTTGGCCAGGCCCTCGCCGATCAGCACATTGGGGGCGCCTCCCAAGCGATCTTCGTCTTCCGAAAATTCTCGCCCGGCAATCGGCCGCACGCCCAGAATCGGAAAGAACGTTGCGGACACCATGTCTCCGTGCAGCCGTTCCGCGTCGCCCATCCCTGTCAAATTGAAGGTTTCCGAGCGAAACGCTCCTATAGCTGTAAACGACGTGTTGTATCGCTGCCAGTCCAGAAAATTGGGATAGGAAATCGAAGAGTATTTGAACTCCGCAGTCTTGCTGTACAGCGCCACCAATTTGTCTGGCTGCTCGTAGGGCAGCGGACTGAGCAGCACGCCATTTACGATCGAAAACAGCGCCGTGTTCGCGCCAATTCCCAGCGCCAGCGTCAACACCGCAACAATCGCGAATCCCGGATTCTTTGCCAACATGCGCACTGCGTAGCGCACGTCCTGCCAGATGGTCTGCACCGTTGCGCTCCTGCATCAGAAACGATCTGCCGCTTGGGAAAGTTCGAAAAATTTTGCGCTGCGCCCGGCGCGTCTCCGGTCCTTTACTTCAAGCGCACCCGGTCAAACGTGTCCCACTGCGACATGTCGGAAAGAATTACTTTGTCTCCCACATTCAGCCCCGAAACGATTTCAATCGTGTTCACCGAGCTTCGCCCCAGCTTCACATTTACCCGCGAAGCCTCCGAACCATCCGCATCCAGCTTAAAAATCCCAATCGTGCTGTCGGACTGCCCGTGTACCGGCCGTCCCACGTACAGCACGTCGCTTAAGTTCTCAATCGTGATGGTGCCGTCGACACTGAGATCCGGCCGCGCCCCCGACGGCAAAGGACCGTCGATCGCCACATCCACCGTTACGGTCCCGTTCTGCACCGAAGGATCGATTCGCGAAACGTGCCCGGCCACAATTCCGTTGCGCGTATCGATGCTCGCTTTTTGTCCGATGAGCACATCTTTGGCTTGTGTTTCGGCGATCTTGATTTCCGCCTTCAGTTTTTTCGGATCGGCCACCCGCGCGATATTTAGTCCCGGAGTGATGTGCTGCCCCACATCCACCGGCACTACTTGCAGCACGCCGTCGATTCCCGCGCGCACATGCAGCGCGTCCAGCTGGCCCTTACGCAATTCATACAGCGCTCGCTGCTCGTCCACTTTGGTTTCCTGTGCCAGCATCCGCGATTTCATCGTGTCCGTTGCGTTCTGGGTGCGCTCCGTCTCCAGTTCCGTGCGGATGGCTAGCTGCTCCTCTTTCACTTTGGAAAGGTCCGCGTTGAGTTGCGAGCCCAGGCCCTCTTGGCGGAGTTTCTCGTCCACTCCGTGCTGAATTTTTGCTTGCTCGTAGTCACTGCGAACGGAAGCCGCGTTAGCCTTCTGGTTCAGCAGGTCGCTCTGCAGCTGTACTTTCAGGTTTTCGTAATCCGCTTGCGCGCCCTTCAACTGAAACTCTGCGTCCAGCGTATTGCGCTGCAGCTCCGGATCGCTCAGTTCCAGAATTATGGAATCCGGCTTCACGATCGCGCCGGGGCGCAGCACAATCTTGTCCACCCGCGAATCCGTCTGTGCCGCGATCCACCGGATATCTTCCGGGATCAGCGTTCCCAATCCGCGCACTTCGCGCAGCATCGGCCCGCGTTTCACGTCATCGGTCCAGATGGTGGCGCGTTCCACAGCTGGCGCTGCCGGCCGCAGCCGCGATAGGCCCACCGTAGCTCCCGCCAGGAGCAGGATCGCCACAATGGCGTACACAATGCGCCGAATTTTCTTCGCGCGCGCGTTAGATGGTCGTTGGATATCCATAGACATTGCAGTCTATGGGAGTGCAACTGGGCGGCCCACTAGGCCGCTCGCAAAGCGAAGTCTGGTAACGACTTACCCAGCCGCGGTCATCGCTATATCTCGCCGGACGTCCGAACACGGGATAAATCGTCCCACTATCGAACACTCGTCGACGCACTTAGCAGCCACCGATTGGCGCCGCTACGAATTCTTGCAAGTCGTGATCGGCAGGGCCGGCGGTACTAAACGCAAAAACGGGCCGGCGTTTTCCGCGCCGGCCCGTTTTTCTTCAAACTCACTATCTTACGCGGTGGTAAGTCCCAGACCTTTGCGCCCGCTAAACGCCAACAACGCCGCGCATCCGCAAACCAGCAACAACATCGTCCCTGGCTCCGGCGTCCCAACCGGCCCGCCAGTCGTCGTCACCGATCCCGGTCCTACCGGCATATTGGGATCGTTCGATGCATAGCAAATCCCCGTCGATGGATCGCAAACTCCCGGCACTGGCGGTGCATTCGTATAATTCGTATCCCATCCGCCGTTTCCGCCGCCACCCGTCAAGTTGCTTGGACCCCCGCCGGGGATATTCACTTTGGTTCCCACCAGCAACCCATCCCCATCCACTGTGTAATGCGGCGAGCAAGCAATAGCAAGATTGTTCTGGCAACCCTCGCTGGCGGTCAGCTCCATGCTGTAATACTTCCCCGTAAAATCCATGGAGTCATCCCAGGTATCGTAGTTGGCGTTGTACAGCGACACGGTTCCCAAGGGCACAGTTTCATCCACCAGCGTATCGCCAAATGCCGACACGTTGAAATCGCCGGAAAGCGGTAAGGACACCGTCGTGGTCGGCGTAATCGGCAAATCCACCATCACCGCCGGCGCAATATTAAGGAAGAACGTATTCGCCCCCGCCAACCCCGGCAGGCTGCTATTAAACGTGTAATTCAGCGCGCCGCTGGTCACTCCCTGAAACACTGCGGGGGACGCGACTCCGCTAGTGGTGCTCACCCACGAGTAGTAGCCGTATTGCACAGTCGGGTTGTAACTGATCGCGGTCTGCAAATTTAAGCCCACATTCACTCCGACCGACGCGGACGCCAGAAACGCGCTCTCCGTCAGCCCAAAAAATTGTGGTTTCGCGCTCGCCACGCCGTTGGCCGTTCCGCCAGTCAGCGTCGTGCCCCCACCGATGTTCCCATTGGCTTGCGTGTTCAGCGCCGTGCTGAAAATGGAGTCCGTACCGCTGAACGGCCCGAGGTTGTACGTGAAATTGGCGTCCGCGCTCAAGCCGGCAGCCGACCCTATCGACCCGCCCGTCCAGCTCGGGGTGTACGCGTAGTTCAGCGTTGATCCCAGCGCGAAAGTTTGCCCGGCGGTAATCGTGGGAAACTGGAACGTCGTCGATCCATTCGTCGACGCCGACACCAACAGCCCCAGATTAGTAGTGGCCTGTACCCCCAAATTGTTGAAAGGGAACGGCCCGGCGTTGCCGGTCAAATCGGTGTAAGTCGCCGTATTTAAAGATGTGGTATCCAGCGTCTGGGTCAAGTACGCCTGCCCCCGCACTCCCGCGTTCGCCAGCAGCAGCACCGCCACCGTTGCCAGAATTCGCGTCAATTCCACCACTCGGGTTTTCCAACGTTTGTTCATTTCATCCTCGTAATTTGCGCCGAATTGCGCCAAACGGCGCGCCGTACTGCTCTGTCTTGCCGCCAATGTGCGCCGCGGCGCCCCAACCGTCAATCTAACCCCTCGCTAAGCCTGTGCTAACTGCCAACTCCTTTGTTAGTAATAGGTTTCAGTCTGCCTTTAACTCATCGTCGCGGCCAATTCTTCGTGATACCCTGTGGCCCAACAGACCCTCATGCCGTCCGACCCTTCCATCCCCGGGCACTCTGTACCCAGACCCCGCTATCGCTTTGGTCTCTTCGAGGTTAATCCGGCCGATGGCAGCCTCCTGCGCCAGGGTAAACAGGTAAAGCTTCAGGAACAGCCCTTCCAGTTGCTCGTCTCCCTGCTCGAACGCCACGGCGAAGTCGTTTCCCGTGAAGAGATCAGGCAGCGGCTTTGGCCCGGCGACACTTTTGTGGATTTCGACAAGAGCCTGGGCGTCGCCGTCACCAAGCTTCGCGACGCCTTGGACGACGAAGCCGCCAACCCACGCTTCATTGAAACGCTTCCGCGTCGCGGCTATCGGTTCGTCGCCCCGGTGGAACAATACTTCGCCGCTCCGCCCCCAAGCTCCAGCGCACCTCAGTCGATAACCGCGATTCCCGAAATGGAACTGGCCGCCAAAGGATCAGCTGACCAACCTTCCCGAGCCGCCTCCGCCGGGAAATATCTTCCCCTAGCTCTCATTCTGCTCCTGTGCCTTATTCCCGTAGGTTTTTTGGCTCTGCGCCATTTTCATTTAAGTCGGGCGCTCTCGGCACCCAAGCCGGAATCGGTCGCTGTCGCCTCAGTTCACCCCAGGCGCTCTGTCGCCGTCCTCGGATTCCGCAATTTACCCGGTCGCCCACAGGACGATTGGCTTTCCGCCGCCTTCACTGAAATGCTCAACACCGAATTGGCCGCCGGCGGCACCCTCCGCCTGGTAGCCGGCGAAGACATCGCCCGCGCAAAACGAGACGTCTCCATTTCTAGCGAAGAGACTCTCGCCAAATCCACCCTCCAGCGCCTCCGCACCGATCCCGGCGCCGACTTGGTAGTCCTCGGCTCGTATTCCACTGTCCCGAAAGACGGCAAGAATCGCATCCGCCTGGATATTCGCCTCCAAGACACCGCGACGGGCGAAACCGTTGCAGAAGATTCTTTAACCGGAACCGAAGATGGACTCTTCGAGCTCGCCTCCCAGGCCGGTTCGCATCTGCGCCAGTCGCTTGGCCTGAATTCAATCTCCGCCGACGATTCCAGCGCCGCCCGCGCAGCTCTCCCCGTAAACGAAAACGCCGTGCGCCTTTACAGCGAAGGCCGCGCAAAGCTTTTCAATTATGATTTTCTCGCCGCGCGCGATCTTCTCGTAAAGGCGGTCGCCGCCGATCCCAATTACCCTCTGGCGCATTCCGCACTTTCCGAAGCGTTGTGGCACTTGGGTTACGCAGTGAAAGCCCGCGCCAGCGCCCAACGCGCTCTGGAACTCTCCGCGCATTTGCCCGAGGAGGACCGCTTACTTGTCGAAGGCGCATATCGCCGCGCTGTCGCGGATTGGCCCACAGCCATCGCCGCCTATCAGACTTTGTTTCAGCGCTTTCCCGACCGCTTGGACTATGGCTTGCTCCTGGCCGCTGCACAGGTGCAAGGAGGCAGTCCCGGTGCCTTAAGCACCCTTTCTCAGCTTCGCAAATTGCCCGCTCCCGCCGGCGACGATCCCCGCATCGATACCCTTGAAGCCTCCGCGCTGATGAGCACGGACTTGCCGAAATCCCACGCCGCCGCCGTGCGCGCCATCGAAAAGAGCACCGCTCAGGGCTCCCCAGTGCTCGTCGCCTTCGCCTATGGGTTGCTTTGCCAGATGGGCACTGCCACCTCCAGCTCCACCGAGCAGGGAATCAAGGACTGCGAACGCGCCCGGCAAACCGCCCTGGCCGTAAAGGACCGCAACGGCGAAGCCATGGCGGTCAACAATCTGGCCGCTCTTCATTATCAAATGGGGGATATCGCCGGTTCGGAACGAATGTTTCTCGAAGTCATCCAGCGGTTCCGCGAGATCGGCAATCTCGACGGGGCTGCCACTGCGGAAGCCAATCTCGGTGCCGCGCGCCTCTCCCGAGGCGATCTCGCCGGGGCCCGAAAATATTTTCAGGACTCCATTCCCAACTACCGCGCCATCGAAGACCGCGTCGGCGTGGCCCTCTCGCTCAACAATCTCGGAGACTCGTACCGCCAGAGCGGCGATCTCGACGCCGCCAAGTCTAACTACGATCAGGCCCTGGCCGCCGCCAACCAGTCTCAGAACAAAAGCGCCACCGCCTACATCTCCTCCGGCCTCGGCGATGTGCTCTACGATCGCGGCGATCTAGCCGGCGCGCGAAAATCCTACGAACAATCTCTCGCCCTGCGGCAGCAGATCGGCGAGAAAGAAACCGCGGCGCAATCCCAAGTCGCTTTGGCGCTGATTTCCATCGAAGAAGGGCAATCCGTGGCTGCCGAGGCCGTTCTGCGTCAATGCCTGGAGCAATTTCAGCTGGAGCATCAGAGCGATGACCAACTCGATGCCGGTATCGCGCTGACCTCTGCGTTGCTCGCGCAGAATAAACTTGTCGACGCCCAACAGCAACTCCATCGCCTCCAGCCGCTCGCCGCTAACAGCCAGAATCGCCGCTCTCGCCTGCAGTTCGCCTTGGTCTCCGCGCGAGTCGCCATCGCTTCGGAGAAACCCCAAGGCGCCAGCGTTCTCTTGCAGCAACTCCTGCGGGACGCGCGGCAAGCCGGCTTCTTGGGCCTGGAACTGGAGACCCGCCTCGCGCTGGCCGAACTCGCCAAAAAATCCGGCCACGTTAGCGCCGCGCAAACCCAGTTCTCCGCGGTGGAAACCGCCGCCCGCGCCAAAGGCTTCGGTCTCATCGCCCGCAAAGCCGCCGCGCAATCTTAGCTGGTTGTCTCAGATAATCTCGCCCTGTGGACTCCGATCGCCGTCGCTTATGCCCGGCTTGTACCCGATCCACCGCTGCCACCACTGAAGGCTCGAAAGCCAACTATTTTTAGCTTGCCTCGTCCAACCGGTAGTAAATCGATATAATATCCGCTATATATCAGTTCCTGCTGCGTCGAGGCAGCGTCGAGGATATTTATGCCGTTTCACGCCGTGGACGTTCACGTACCCGCTTATCAACGCATTCAAGGTGCGATCCGCAAGCGCATTCAGGCGGGGGAATTGCTCCCCGGCGATCCAGTGGCCAGCGAGCGCGAATTGGCGCGGGCCCACAGCGTCAGCCTGATGACCGCGCGTCACGCTCTGGCTTCGCTCGAACGCGAAGGCCTGGTGCAGCGCCGCCGCGGCGTCGGCACTTTTGTGGCGCCGCCGAAGATTCACTTCAATAAATTGATGAGCTACACCGAGCAGATGGCCGGCCGCGGCTTGGAAGCGCGCACTGTAATCATTTCCTGTACCCCGGGAATTCTAGACGAGGAAATCGCTGCCAAACTTTTGCTGCCTCCGGACGCCCGGCTGCTTCTGCTCGAACGTTTGCGGCAATCCGCGGACGCGCCCGTGGCGCTGGAAGCTTGCTATCTTTCACAGGAAAAATTTGCGGACATTTCCAACGAATCGCTGCGCGGCGATTTGCAGGGTTCGCTTTTCAGTACGCTCGAACGCAAGTACGGCATTCTTTTGGCGCACGCCGATGAAGAAGTGGACGCTACCATCGCGGATGCCCGGCTGGCCGAATTGATGGCCATCCCCCGCGGCACGCCGTTGCTGCGCATCCGCCAGGTGATTTACACCACGCAAGATAAGCCGGCTCTGTATGTTTTGGGTTTGTATCTTTCCGGCCGACACACGCTGATGATTCGCAGGTTCCGCTGATTTTGCTCGCACCGGCATTCCCGCCTGTGCCGCAACTTACGATTCCGGCGCTAAATCGATCCGCGAAGCGGATCCTGTCGCAGCGCAACCGCGAATCCTAGCCCAGTGTTCCCTGCAGAAGTTCGCGCAAAGTTTCCTGTTTCTGCGCGCCCAGTTTTTTATCTTGCGCCGTCAAATAAAACACATCGATAGCCTTCTGGCCTTCGGTATCCACCAGGGCCACTTCGATGTTGCATCCCAGCCGCGCCAGCGCCGAGCCAATTTCATGCAGCAACCCAGGATGATCCTGCGTAACAATCTCCAAGATGGTGCTGTGCATCGAAGAGCTGTCGTCGATGCTGATGCGCGTAGGCACTTCCACCTTAGGCACGCGCTGCCGGCCGGCCTGTTCGCGGCCCTTCAGCAAAGATTCCAGCGGCACTTTTCCGCGGATCACATCCACCAGGCTGGCGCGGAAGCGTTCTTTCTCGCTGGGATTTAATTCCAGCGTGCGGTGCAAATCCGTAAAGTGAAAGGTGTCCAGGACCACGCCCGCGGCGTTGCCGAACGCGTCGGCTTTGATAATGTTCATGCCCCAACCAGCCAACACTCCGGCAATGGTGGCGAACAGCGCCGGGCGATCCGCGGTAAGCAGCGTCAGAGAAAATGCATGCTGTGTCGCCACCAGTTCGGTTTGCACCGGATCGGCGTCCAGCTTTTGATATAGCCCAAAATGTTTCGCGATCTCCGCGGCCGAATGCACTGCCAGATAGCGGCGTGGGAAACCTTCCAGGAATCGTTCGATCGATTCGGTGTTCGCCGCGGACGTCAGCTTTCGGATCTGTTGCAACATGGGCACTTCGTCCAGCGCATGCAGGCGATCGCGATCCAGGGTGCGGCTGAAATGGTTGGAGGTGGCCACGAAGAGTTGCCAAAGCATTTCTGCTTTCCAGGGCGTCAACGCTTCGGGATTTACCGCGTGAATATCCGCATAGGTCAGCAGACACAAGCGCTGCAAGCGTTCGGGGGTCCGCACCAGCGCGGCAAAACCGGAAACCGTCGTGGGATCAAAGATGTCCCGGCGCTGCACAGTGGCAGACATATCCAAATGCCGTTCGATCAGAAAATGTACTTCGGCTTTTTCGTCGGGAGTCAGTTGCAGCCGCGCGGCCGCGCTGTCGAGCGCCGTCAGGCTGCCGGCCACATGGTTTTCCACCGGCATACCTTTACCGACGTCGTGCAGGAGCAGGCTCAGAATCAGCAGATCCCGGCGCTCCACCGTCTTCCATAGTGAAGAAAAGTTTGTTCCGCGGGCATCGGGAGGATCGGCCAGCTCTTGCAGATGCTCGATAGTGCGCAGAGTGTGCTCGTCCACCGTGTAGCGATGATAAAAATCCCGTACCACCAGCGAATCGATTACCGCAAATTCCGGCAAAATATTGGTGATCAGTCCTAATCGCTGCATGGGCCGCAGCGCCACACCCGGAAAATCCGACGCCAGTATTTCTTTAAAGGTCTGCCACGGGATCGCGGTGTTCCGCGCCGGCAATTCCGGATGCAGCATCACATAGGTGATGGTGCGTTCCGCTTCGCGGCTGAGCGGCACGCCACTCTTGGCGGATTCCGCGAACAGCTCGTACAGTACCGAGCGGTCCGCCAGCGCGGTTTGATCCAGCACTTCCAACAAGCCCTCACGCGCGGCGAAGGGTTTGCCTTTGGCGGTTTCAATTTTGGGAACGCGCGTGGCGTTGAAGATTCTTTGTCGCAGAGACTGCTGCACCGGAGATTTCTGCTCCATGTAACGCAGCAATTGCCGGTTCAGCATGCGCGCCTGGCGGAAATACACGCGCATCCACTCCGCGGGAGTTCGCGTCGCATCCCGCAACGCGTTGGTGGGCATGCCCAGAGCGCGTTCCGCGGCTTTGGCCTGCAGTTCGTAAGTGAGCGTATTGTCGTTGCGCTCATTGCTGTAGTGCAGAAAACAGCGAATCGCGCTAAGAAAATCCACCGCCCCGGCCGTCAACTCTTCCTCTGCCGCGGTGCTGTTCCAGAATTCGCGCTTCTCGCCGCACACTTGCCGCAGCCACGCGGACGCCTGATAATCCCGCAAACCGCCCGGCGATTCTTTTACGTTGGGTTCCAGATGAAAAATCGTGTTGCCGTAGCGGGTCAGGCGTTCCCGCGTCAGCTTACGCAATTCGGCCAGCAAAAAGGGCCGTGCTTGCCGCTCCGGCCCGGGTAAAACTTTGGTATCCAGCCGCTCGAAAAGTTCGGAGTCGCCCGCAAGAAACCGGCGATCCAGAAGCGCGAGATGGAATTCCGCGTTGTCTTGCTCGATGCGTTTACACTCTTCCAGTGTCCGGCCCGGCGGAGCTGACCCGGAAACCCATATCCCACAAAGTCTTGGAAAATTCGGAAATCAGCGGACGGAAATCGCGCTCGGCTTTTTCGTTGCCAAACAAAAATAAAATATCCAGGTCCGAATACGGGAATAAAAGTTTTCTTCCGTAGCCGCCCAAAGCCAGCAAACACAATCCCTGCGTTTCCGTGCCGCGTCCGCTGTGTAGTTCGGCCAGCACTTGCTGAATGTTGCCGTCGGCCATCGCGCACAAAGCCTGCAGCGTTTCCCGCGCGCTGGTGCCGGCTTCAAATTGTTCGCGAATACGCTTGCGGTCGGCGTCAGCTTGCGGGCCAAGTGTGGATAGTGGCGTCACGGATCCTTGCATGCTGTAGGCGGGGCGGAGCCTCAGAGTGTGTTTTGGATCGCTATCGCGGTCCAGTCCCGGGCGTGCGGCGGAATTCACTGAAGCGCATTCTCCCCGCGTTCCTCGTTGCGGATGCGAATGGCTTCATCGACCCGGGTTAAGAATATTTTACCGTCGCCAATCTTCCCTGTCTTGGCGGTTTTCAGAATGGTGTCCACGGCCTGATCCACCATCTTGTCCGGCAGTACTAATTCGAGCTTGATCTTCGGCAATAGGTCCACGGTGTATTCGCGTCCGCGGTACACCTCGGTGTGGCCCTTCTGGCGTCCGTGCCCGCGCACTTCCGTCACCGTCATGCCTTCAATGCCGATTTCGCACAGAGCATCTTTCACGGACTCAAAACGCGAGGGCTGAATAATCGCTTCGAGTTTAATCACGTCTCTCCCTCACGGCTTACCGCTATGGTTCGGCAGAATTTTGACGTAGCTGACCGGTAGCACTGCGGGTAAGGACATTATCCCGCTTTTGGCCCCTGCATGATGAACGGTTGAACGAATGGAACCAATCGAAAATTTTGCATCTTAACTATCTTAATTATCCATTGGTATTCGCAGTTGGCCCCCGGTAAAGTCATGCGCTAAGTAGCGCACCAGCAGGCGGGTTTCGGGCGGCTCGGAAGCCCATTGTTCGCAACGCTTCCCGAGGCGCTTGGCCGCCGGCAGGTTTGCCGGGTTAAACGCAGGCAAAAGGGGAGTGCAGCATGGGATCAAGTCCCTCGGAAGCCGCGGGAGTCATCCTGTTTTTGGCGGGTTTTACCCTTCTGGCGGCGGGTTTCGCGCGCGGCGGGGTGCTCTGGTACCTGCTCGGCGCAGCGGTCATTGCCGCATCCTTTTTCGTGCTGCGGGTCTACCGCCAGCAGGAAGCGCCCGGGAACTGAGGAATAAATGATGAAGATCGTGGGAGTGCTCGTGGCCTTTCTCGGTTTTGTGATCAGCTTCTCCAGCCTGGCGCTCGGCTCGACGGGGACGCGGCTCGCGGCGATCCTGTTGGGGTTGCTAGTGAGTCTGGCAGGCATTCTGGGCATTCTCAATCCGGCGTTCCTCAAACACGCTATCTGGAAGACGGGAGCCAGCCAGGAATGAAGCGCGCCGCAGTTCAACGCTGTCAACGCATCGCTCTATTTCTGCTGGCCACGCTGGTGTTTTCGTTTGGCGCTGTCGCCCAGGCTCCGGCCCCGTCCGCTTCCGGCACCGCTCCCGCGATAGCAAAACCCATTACTGACGGCGATCTCGCCGATGCTCCGGTGCCTTCGGCCGATGCCCGCGCCGCTGGCGACCCGGACGGCTCGTTAACTGGAAACGCCAGCGACATTACCGTGTCCGACGCCAAAAAAGGCCTCACCATCGGCGACCTGGCCAACCAGGTGGGGCAAAATAAGATCGCTCTCAACATCGTCTGGACTTTGATCACCGGTTTCCTGGTGATGTTCATGCAGCTGGGCTTCGCGCTGCTGGAAACCGGCCTGGCACGCGCCAAAAATGCCAATCACACCATGATGATGAATCTGGCGGTGTATGGCATCGGCATGTTCGCCTACTGGTTGTGCGGCTTCGCCATTCAAATGGGGGGCGTTGGCGCGGTCGCGAACCTTGGTGGCACGCCCGCGCTGAATTCCGAGCATGTCTTGCACTTCCTCGGCAAGGATTTTGGCGTTTTCGGCCAGCATGGTTTTTTTCTGATGCACAAAGGCACCTACGATGTTGGCGTAATGGTGTTGTTCCTGTTTCAAATGGTTTTCATGGATACCGGCGCGACGATTCCCACCGGCGCGGCGATGGAGCGCTGGAAATTTTCGGCGTTTATTGTTACCTCGTTTTTCTTCGCGGCCTTTACGTACCCGCTGTTTGCCAATTGGGCCTGGGGCGGCGGCTGGCTAAGCACGTTGGGCGTCAATTTCGGATTGGGCAAAGGCTACGTAGATTTTGCGGGTTCCGGCGTGGTGCATGCCGTCGGGGGCGTCAGCGCACTGGCGATCGCCATGATTTTGGGTCCGCGCCTGGGTAAATTCACGCGCGACGGCCGTCCGCAAGCCATTCTGGCGCACGACATGGTTATTGTTATTACCGGCTGTCTGATTCTGGCGTTCGGCTGGTTTGGATTTAATCCCGGCTCCACGCTGGGCGCTTCGGGCAGCGGCAATTTGCGCATCGGCTCGATTGCGGTGAACACCATGCTCGCAAGCGCGGCCGGGTTGATCGCCGCCATGATTTATATGTGGATCGTTTACGGCAAGCCGGACGTATCCATGACTGGAAACGGGTTCCTGGCTGGGCTGGTGGCCATTACCGCGCCGTGCGCGTTCGTGAATCCGATCAGCGCGGTGGTGATCGGTTTTCTAGCCGGAGTGCTGGTCTGCATTTCGGTGGCGTTTGTGGAGCGCAGCCTGAAGATCGACGATCCCGTCGGGGCGGTTTCGGTGCACGGAGCCTGCGGGATTTGGGGCGTGATCGCTGTGGGGCTTTTCGCCGACGGAAAAAGCAATTACGCCGGTGCGTGGAACGGGGTGAATGGCTCGGTCACCGGATTGTTTTACGGCGATTCGACGCAGATCCTTGCGCAACTGCTGGGTGTGGCCACCTTGCTGGGAGTTGTTTTTGTGATCAGTTTTGGTTTCGCCACGTTCGTAGATTTCCTGATGGGCCAACGCGCGCCGGCAAGCTCCGAATTGGCCGGGCTGGACCTTCCGGAAATGGGTTCCGTGGCGTATCCGGAATTTGAATTAAAGTCCGGGAATTAATCGCCAAGGTTTTTGTACGAAGAGTTGCAACTATGGAAGAAAGTTTACACGCGCAAGCGAACTTGGACGTCGCCCTGACCGGCGCGCAGAACCCGCCGCGCTTGCCGTCGCTGCCATGGCGTGACCCGCACAAGGTACCGCCCGAACAGCTGGCGGAGCTCATCACCTCTCTCAAAGTGGCCTGTGGGCAAAACCCGCAAAACGCCGCGCTGCGCACCTGCCTGGGCATGGCGCAGGCCATGAATTACGACGTGCACGCTTCCATGGCTTCGCTGGAATCCGCGATCGAAATTGCGCCTCTGGATTTCTACGCGCGTTTAAAATACGGCGAACTTTTCTTCCATTTGCGGGTGCGCAATCGGGCCGAGCAGGAAACCCAGCGGGCCCTGGAGCTGGCGAACACTTCCTGGGAAATATCGCTGGCGCGCACGCAGCTGGCGCAAATCCGCCAACTCGATCAAGGGGGGCAAAGCCGGCCCGAGTGGAGCAAATCGCTACGCCTGCCAGTCGCAGGATTTGTGGTTTTGCTCGCCGCGGTTTTTTTCGTTTATATGTTCTGGAAATGAGCTTCCGCCGGAACTTCTTCAGCAGCTTACCGGTTAACTTCCCAATGAATTTCCCAGCGAAGTTCCCAACGAGGTTCCGCTGGTATTATTTTATGCCGGCGGCCTTCTTCGCGTCGTACCTGCTGATTTCGCGGGGCGTATCGGTCCTGCCCGTTATATCGGGCTGCGCGTTGGCGGCGTTCCTCACCTGGAAATTACTTTCCCGGCCCTCTTAAGACACTCTTCAGAGAGATTGGCCCAGGCGCTTCGGTACCTAAGCCGTTACCGATCGCGCGGCCGCAACGCAGTTCATCCGCCGCAGCCTACCGTTCACTGAATCCTCGTCTTGTCTCGACCTGTGGCCAGCGTATAATGTGCGTCCGGAGCGAGACTGTGTAACCGGGGCCGCGTACCGGTGACACTGTCGCCCGGAAAGGGTACACTTCGGCCCGTTAACCCAATCCACATCAGGCAAATGACCGAACATAATCCCATGGAAATCGATGTCCGCGACGTTGGCGATATCTCGATCGTCGACGTGCATGGCCGCCTGGCCATCGGCGAGTCCGCCGAGCAGCTGCACGAGGCCTTGAATTCGATCGTGCGCCGCGGGGTGAAAAAAGTTGTGGTCATCTTGAACCACGTTACGCAGATCGACAGTTCCGGCATCTCCACGCTGGTCCGCGTAGCCATCGGACTGGCGCGCGAAAAGGGTTCACTCCATCTGGTGTGCGGGCCGGGCCGGGTACGCGATTCGCTCACGGTAACGCGCCTGGTAGATGCTATCCCCACGTTTGAAACCGAAGCGCAGGCCCTGGCCAAGTTCTGATCGCCTTTTGTCTGCGCCAACCGCCCCGGCGATGACCAAAAATCTTCCGCGATCTCCACGGACTGGCGGCTCAGAGCCTGTACCAGCGAGTGCCATCGCCTACGTCACACTGCAGAGGTCGCAACGCATGAATCAGGTCGGTCGCATCGCTCGCTTAGCCGTCCGCGCGGCAATTCTTTACGGCTTTTTTTTGATGGCCTTGACCGCCGTTTGTCCCGCGGCGTTCGCGGATGTGAACGCCGACCGCCAAGCCGTAGCGGCCACCCTGGCCGAGCAGATCAGCAAAGCGCAGTTACACAAAATATATGTCGCGGACTTTCTGGACAGCACCAGCTCGCTGGACGCCAGCGGCGCGCGAACGGACAAGGGCTGCTACTTCGCTTCGGTATTCTCGACGGATTTGACGGCGCTAAAGAATGGCTTCGACGTTTTGAATCGCATCGACACCCTCAAGGTACTGATCAAGGCCCAGGTCGATCCCGGCGATCTCAACAAGCCTGAAATGTTCAAGGCTATCGCCAAAGGCTCCGGGGCCGACGGTATTTTGTGGGGCAGTTTCCGGCAGCAGGAAACCGGTCCGATGACCCTCGAGATTTCGCTGCGTCAGGCCGATTCCGGCAAAGAGCTATTTCACGCGCACTATCAGGAAGCTAGTACCGACGAGTTTGAGGCGCTATTTCCCGCGGCCACCGACGACGCGGGAAACGGCTTTTATTTCCCCGGACTGGACGGCGTCAACCAAGCAAAATGCCTGCAGTGTCCGCAAGTGCCGCTGCCAGACGGCGCCAAAGATAAACATGTTCAGGGGCAGATGATTCTCTCCGCGATATTCACCAAGGAAGGCGGCCTCGATGAGACCCGCGTGGTCCATAGCCTGTACCCGGGCCTCGATCAGGTGGTCCTGGAAGCCATTAACAAATGGAAGATTACCCCGGCGCAAGCGGCGCCAGGCTTGAGTATTTCGATTCGGCAATGCATTCAGCTGAAGTTTGATGAGTCTGGGCAGATGGTGATTGCGGAAGTCGTGGGCGCGAAAAAAAAACGGAGCGGGCCAAAGCGCGGAGGATGAATCTGTAACGCAGTGAGCGTCGCGCCCAGGCAGGAATGCCTGCAGCACTAAAATTCTAGCCACTCTTCTTGAGTTCGGAGAGCACCAGCTTGGCCAGCTCTTTGAGCGTCTCGAAAACGCCTTGCCCCGTTACCGCTACGCCTTCGATCACCGGCTCATCTTTTTTCTGCAGCGCTTTGATCAACTCGCCGGCGGGCATGGCATTCGGCAAATCCCGCTTGTTCAACTGCAACACATAAGGAATCGTCGCGAAATCCAGTTTATGTTCGCGCAAATGCTCGTGCAGGTTTTCCATCGTCTCAAAATTCGCGTCCAGCCGCTCTTCCTGGGAATCGGCCACGAAAGCGACGCCGTCCGCGCCCTTTAAAATGAGCTTGCGGCTGGCTTCGTAAAAAACCTGTCCGGGGACGGTATAAAGGTGGAAGCGCGTTTTGAATCCGCGCACGGTACCCAAGTCCAGGGGCAGAAAATCGAAAAACAGTGTACGGTCGGTTTCGGTGGCCAGCGAAACCATTTTCCCTTTTTGGTTTTGCCCGGTGTGGTCGTAGATCCATTGCAGGTTGGCAGTCTTGCCGCCCAGACCTGGACCGTAGTACACCAGCTTGCAGTTGATTTCGCGCGCGGGAAAATTGATGAAAGGCACTTAGGGTCAGCTCTATCTCGGTATAAATTTTATAGCATAGGCGGGCGATGCAGGCCAGAACTCCAGCCGGGATGCGCCGCCTGCTAACTAATGCTTCCCTAGTTTCCGCGAGAATGCCCCGGAAGCGGCGGGTTATTTTTGCGGCGTGGCACTCGTAGGTAACGGGTGCTGGTTACTACATTTTTGGGCGGTCCAGGTTTCCGACCAGAGGATATCGGGATTTGCCTGCGTTGACGTGGGTTAACTGCTCTGTTAGCATCCGCCTCATGGCTAAAGTCCATAAACCTTCCCACAGCTCCAAGAGCAGATCCCGGAGCGACGCTAAGCCTATGAAAAAGAGAGTGTTACCTCCACCCCACCCGCCGCAGCGGGGCGGCGTTGAAATGGTTGACCCGCGCGTGCAAGCCCAGCTGAAGCTGTACGACGAAGCGCTTAGCCTGTTTCACCAGCAGAAATTCGCGAAAGCCAAGCAGGAGCTGGAGAGAGTTCTTGAGGGGCCCAGCAAAGAATTAATTGACCGCGCCCGCATGCACATCAATATCGCGGAACAGCGCATGAAGCCCAGTCATGAACAGAATCCCCGCACCGCCGACGAACACTATCAGCGCGGCGTGGCCATGATGAACATCGGGCGGTGGGACGACGCGCGCGAAAGCCTGATCAAGGCCCGCAAAGCCGCGCCGAAACTCGATCATATTCATTACGCACTTGCCGCTCTCGATTGCCTCACCGGCGAAGCCGATTCCGCCATGGCAAATCTAAAGGTAGCGATCGAGCTGCGCAGCGAGAATCGTTTTCACGCGCGGAATGATGAAGACTTCGCTTTCTTACAGGAAGATCCGCGCTTCACCGAATTACTTTATCCGGAAAAAGAAGGCTACTCCGGCTAGCTCGTAGTGGCACGGACAATCCCGTACGCGCCTGTGCAACCACCCCTACCGCGGACTAGCTGAAATCGGCGCTGCCTGCGCCTGCGGATACAGCCGGTCAAATTCCGGATCTCCGTGCAGCGGAGTAAGGTCTGGATCCCGCCGCGCCCAGACCGCATCGCGGAAGCCGCTCTCCCAGGCTTTGCGCAAAGCATCTAGCGCTTCGGCCTTGCGGTTCAGGCCGCAGTAGATGCACGCCACGTTGTAAAGAATCATGGGTTCGTTGGCGCGCAGGGTGAGCGCCATATTTAATTGCTGCAGCGCATCCTCGACGCGTCCGAAATCCGCGTAGTCTCCGGCCACTAGTACCCGGGCCCGCGCATCTTCCGGCACTTGTTTCAAGTGATTCTCCAGAGCCGCCATTCTCCGCTGCATCATGTTGCGTTGCGCTTCGTGCTTGGCTATGGCCCCCAGCGAATTAATAATCGGCACATAGGCGTTGTAGTCCTCGCCGCTGGCTTCAATCGCCGTCTCCGCCACGTCCGCAACTTCCTGATACCGCCCCGCCGCAAACAGCGACCGGCACAGCAGGTAATACGCTCCTTCGCAATCGCTCTTGCGTTCGATGGCCTTCTTGACCATCCGGATCGCTTCGTCATGCAGTTCCGCCGCGTACAGCACCCAAGCCTGGCTCACCTGCACTTCCGCCAAATCCCAGCGCAGCGCCACCGCGCGGCCGGAAGCTTCGCGCGCGCGCTCCACCCAAACCTGTTCGCGGCTGTAGTTGCAGTAGAACATCGCGCAGGCATTGGCGTTGGCCGCGTACGCCAGCGCGAAGCTGCTATCCAGGGCCACCGCGTTCTCAAACATCTGCAGCGCGAATTCCAGATCCTGCCGCGTCTGCCTCCGGGCATAACGCTTCCCGCGCAAATATAAATCGTAAGCCTGCAAATTTTCCGTCGGCTTCACCGCCAGCGCTTCCAGTTCCTGCGGCGAAAGCGTTATGCGCAGCGCCTCCGCGATTTTTCGCGCCATTTCATCTTGCACTTCGAAAACGTCTTTCATTTCCCGGTCGAAGCGCTCCGACCACAGCGGAAAATCCGTCTTGGTATCCACCAGCTGCACGTTGATGCGCAGCCGCGCGCCGGAGCGCCGCAGCGTCCCGGTTAGCACATACGCCGCGCCCAGCTGTTGCCCAATCTGCGCGGGCGTCACCGGTTTGTCTCGGAACGCCAGAATTGTGGGCCGCGAAAACGTGTTGAGCCCGCGAATCTTGGATAGCTCGGTGATCACATCTTCAGTGATTCCGTCGCGGAGGTATTCGTCTTCCTTCGAGCCACTCAGGTTTTCGAAGTACAGCACCGCCACCGATTTTGCACTGGGCTTCGCGGCTCCGGGATCCGAATCGGATTTCTCTTTGGTCCGCCGTTTGCTCGTTTCCAGATCGCGTTTCAAGCGGCTCAGGTCGGTCTTCAATTCCGTGGCGGTCTGGCACCGCAGGCTGCGATCCTTCTCCAGAGCCTTGTCCAGGATCCGCACAAAATCCGGAGGCAGCGCCGGATTTAGTTCCGCGGCCGGCTGCGGCTCGCGGTTCAGAATCGCATCGAAAATTACCGCGGACGTGTCTCCCGCAAAGGGCAGCGTCCCGGTCGCCATCTGATACAAAACCGTCCCCGCGGAAAAAAGATCCGTCCGCGCGTCCACCAGTTGCCCGCGCGCCTGCTCCGGAGACATGTAAGAAATCGTTCCCACCGCCGACCCCGGGGTGGTCAGTTCGTTCGCCGCAGTCTCGGCCTGTCCGGGCGAAGTTCCGGGAGCGAGTTCGCCCTGCCGCATTTTGGCCAGCCCGAAATCCAGAATCTTCAGCTCGCCGCGTTCCGTTAAAAATAAATTGGCCGGCTTGATGTCCCGGTGCACGATGCCTTTGGCGTGCGCGGATTCCAGCGCGTCCGCCATCTGAATCGCCAGCGGCACCAGTTTTTCCATCTCCACCGGCCGCCCGGTCATCTTTTGCGCCAGCGTCTCGCCCGCCAGCAGCTCCATCACGATAAAGTGCCGCAACTCATGTTGCTCGATGGTGTGAATGGTGCAGATATTGGGGTGATTCAGCGACGAAGCGGCGCGCGCCTCGCGCTGAAAACGCTCCAGCGCCTGACTATCCTGCGCCGTTTCCGGAGGCAGAAACTTCAGCGCCACGCGGCGTCCCAATTGCGAATCCTCGGCCTCATAAACGACACCCATGCCTCCCGAGCCGACTTTCTTTAGGATGTGGTAGTGAGAAAAAGTCTGTCCAACTAGAGAAGCAGCGGAATCAGGCATGGGGCGTTAATGTTAAATGCTCGCAACAGGCGAGTCAATCACGCCGAGTCAATCACGCCGAATACTGTCAGGAAATCGCGATGATTTCTCGTTGAGATGATTTCAGCTTGTCTGACACATATCTGGTTACCAACTCACCAGCCGCTATCTCAATCCAGCCCAAACGATTATTCTGAAGCGTGGCTGAAAATCCAGACGCACCGCCAAAGACATGGGATCGCAAGGCCGCTCTCCGAGCCTTCGTTCGCTGGTTTCTCATCGGTATCGCCGTGCTTTGGTCGCTGGCTGTGCTGATCCTTGTGGCTTCCCGCTGGATCGACCCACCGACCACCGCGGTGCACATGGAACGCCGTCTGCAGTCCTGGATTTACGGCAAGCCGTATCGCGAGCAATATGACTTCGTCCCGCTCAGCGAAATCTCGCCCGGTTTCCAGCACGCGGTCATCGCCGCGGAAGATGCCCGCTTCTACCAGCATCACGGATTCGATTGGCACGCCATGGAAACCGCCGCGGAGGGCGATCTGGAAGGCGCTCGCATTCGCGGCGGCTCCACCCTCACGCAACAACTGGTAAAAAATCTCTTCTTCGGAACCGGCCGCTCTATCCTTCGCAAAGGCGCCGAGTCCACTCTCGTCCCGGTGGCCGAATTGGTCCTCGGCAAGCAGCGCATTCTGGAGCTGTATCTCAACGTGGTCGAATGGGGTCCCGGCGTGTATGGCGCGGAGTCGGCGTGCCGTTACTACTACCGAATCTCTGCCCGCAGCATCGACCGCCAGCAAGCCGCCCAACTCGCCGCAATTTTGCCGTTGCCCCTGAAGCGCCGGCCCGAGCATATGAGTCACTACAGCGCAATCATTCTGGAGCGCATGCGCCAAATGGGTTGGTAATCGCGCAGCACATGTTGAAAATCTTGCAACATTCAGAGAGTTTGGATTTGTTTTGTGCCCGCACTTAAGAACAAGGGACGCGCTTGAACTCGTCTATCCCGCTGAAGAACGAAACGGAATACGGCGCGTGAAGATGACCGCGGGCGTGAAAATGGGGATGAGTGCCGGAATGATCGCGCACCACAGTCGAGGTTTCGCAGTCAGCATGGCCGCTGCAACATCGAGTGCGGATACCATGCACAAGAGGATGGCCATTCTTAGCGCGCAGGAACGAACCGTCAATATCTGCATGCCGATTTCTCCTTGGGGCGTCGGCACATACTAGCGCGAGTCCAGCCGCGAGTATAGTGCCAGCCAGACGCAATTTCTTGCTCTCTTTACTCTTCCGAGAAAATATCGGTAAACGCCACAAACAGAAATGTTGGTAAGCTGTTCTGGTCGGCGAACCACCGCGAAATTGGGACGCTGACGAAATGGCACACCCACACAATGGCCCATCCGCAAACTTGGGATCCTGACCGTTACGCCCGCAACGCCCGCTTTGTCGCGGAGCTTGGCGCGCCCGTGGTTGAGCTGCTCGCGCCGCGCGCCGGCGAGCGCGTTCTGGACCTCGGCTGCGGCGACGGCGTGCTCACCGCCAAGCTCGCCGCGTTGGGTTGCCACGTCACGGGTGTCGATGCCAGCGCTCCGCAAATCGCCGCCGCGCAAAAACTCGGCCTGGACGCCCGCGTGGTGAACGGCGAAGCTCTCGATTTCGCCCCCGAATTCGACGCCGTATTCAGCAACGCCGCCCTGCACTGGATGCGCGATCCCGCCAAAGTCATCGCCGGAGTGCATCGCGCACTCAAGCCGGGCGGACGCTTCGTTGCCGAACTCGGCGGCCACGGTTGCGTCGCCAAAATCAAGAAGGCTTTGGTGGACGCCCTCAATCGCCGTGGCCTCAACGGTGAAGCCGCCGTCCCCTGGTATTTCCCCACCGTGGAAGACTATTCCCAGCACCTCACGCGCGGTGGCTTTGACATTAGCTACATCGCCCTGATACCGCGCCCCACTCCGCTCCCCGGTGATGTCACAGGCTGGCTGGAGACTTTCGCCGAAAGTTTCACCTCAACCCTTCCGCTCGCCGAACGATCCTCTTATATCGCCGAAGTCCGCGAAGCCTTGCGCCCAGAACTCTGCGACGCCGAAGGTCAGTGGACCGCCGATTACATCCGTCTCCGCTTCGCCGCCAACAAACGCGCCTAACCGCCTGGTCTTGGCACCTTCTACCTACGCGTTCATCAGTGCGCTTGCCCTAGGATTGAATTTGGGGCAAAAAGCATTTATGCGGTAACCCGGGCAGCCTCGTTGGGATAAACTCCGACCAGATGATCAAAGTCGCTACGACGTTCATGCTTCTATTGCGTCTGGTTGCCGGCACGCATGTGGTCGCCCGCCCCGCGCAGGAGCCTGCCAAAGCACCGAACGTCGCGGAAGCAATGGAGAAAGCGCAACCAGACGATTCGATGGCCATGGTCTTCGTCGAGCAACTGGGCGCAGCTCACGCGACAGAAGCCATTCCAATGCTCGAACTAAAATTTGAACGGGCCGGCAACGATCTAGACAGGGCCCACATTGCCGCCGTTTTGATCCGCTTGGGCGACAAGAAGGACATCTACTGGAATTGTTTGACCCAGGCTGTTACGAAGACGATTGAAACTGACGCTCCCAACTTTAATGCCTTCGATTCTAGCGGGAAATTGATACCCGGTCCGTCCCCGGAGTTCGTCGCATGGGCCGACAAGAAGAAATTGCCGCATGACGGTTTAGGCGAACAGCACGTCTACTATGCGCCTGCTCCGACTATGTTCCTCGCACATACCGACGATCCGCGAGCAATCCCACTGCTCCGTCGCGCGCTCTGGTCTCCAAACTTCATGATTCAAAGTTTTGCGGCGATGGGCTTGGCTCGGCTTCAAGACAAAGCGTCGATACCGTGGATCATCGAGGCCTGCAAGCTGGCTCCTGCAGAAGCTGCGGGAGTGATTGGAGAATCTCTCGCTTATTTCGACGATCCCGTCGCACAAGCCGCGGTAGATTTATATGTTCCTAAAGAGTTGGCGAAGACAGCGCGAGAGGCAGCGGCAAGCGGAAAAAAGCCTTTAAGATGATTTTGGGGCGTCAGAACGGCACAAAACCCCTCGTTGAGCAGGCCGATGCAACGGTCGCCCAACGCTGACTTACGAAGGATTCAAGAGTTAACCGCGCCTTCCGATTGCGTCTAAAATAGCCGTAGAGTTCAAAACGGGGGAGAAGTTGTCTTCCTTCGAGGATACATAGCCTATGACCGAGTGGTTCGCGCGCCCCGTCCTGCACGTCGCCGATGTGGAGGCCTCGCTCCGCTTTTATATGGATCGGCTCGGCTTCACCAGCCCTTGGCGCTACGACGAAGACGGCAAAGCCCGCGTCGCACAGGTCGATCGGGAGGGCTGCGCGATTATCCTGGCCAACACCTGGCCGGAGAAGGCTGGCAATGGGCTGATGTTCATTTCCCTGAACGTCGAGCTGGAGATGCAGGTGGCCGCGTTGGACACCCTCCGCGCGGAATTTGAGGCCAAGGGCGTTTCGGTCAAAGAAGGTTCGTGGGGCTACCGTCTCCTGGTGGTCGACGATCCCGACGGCAATCAGCTCTTCTTCAACTACCCGAACGAGACTGCGTCCGGCAATACTGTTTAGAGCTAGCGTTGCATCAACCTGTTGAATCCACCCGACTAATCAGGACTTTATTCGGACGGTCCGACCGTTAGCTACGGGATCGCGACGCGAGTCGGGAACGCAGTCCGGGTGCAGGGAACGACTGTTCATCCGGCTATTCGGTCACATTTGGGAGCAGGTGGGGGCTTTATACCCATTTTGATCAGAGCGTATCGAATTCCGCCTGCAGAGGTTATCGCCCCGTTGAGGCAGTCCGCCTTGGGCAATATTTCTTCTAGCTTGGGAACCGCTGCTTTTGCAGCAGGCCCAAGGTTTCCTAGGGCCATCGCCACCCAGTAGCGGACTGAATCATCAGGAGAATCAAGCAAAGACGTTAAATCGGTAAGGAGCGTTTCTGTGACTTCTTTACTGCTGATTTTTTTAGTGAGGTGTGCGAGATGCTCTGCCGACTCGGTTCTCGCGTCGATAGTTTTTTCGGATTGCACTTTCACCATCGTTCCTTTGATTTGCTCCACAAGTGCAGGCCCCCCGCTGGCACGAGCTGACCCAGCCCCTGCCGATAACACAAAGCAAAGAGCCACAGAGACCGATCCGGACAGCCGCATCTTTATATCTCCTTATCGCCGATGGTACCGCCCCTGTCCGGCAACCAGGACTATCGCCGCGTCTTAGTCCGTATCCGCTCGTAGCGCAGGCCGACCGATCCATTGGAGTACGATTTGCATTCCGTCAACTTGAAATCCCGCTGCGGAAATTTCCCCGGGAAGCCGGGGATGCCATCGCCCAAAAGAATGGGACCAACCCCGAGAAAGAGTTCGTCGACCAAATCTTCCTGCAAAAAGCTGCGAACCAATTCGCCCCCTCCGCCGAGATAAATATCTTTCCCCGCGCGGCGTTTCAGCTTTTTCACCAAGGCGCTCAGCGATCCGTTCACCACTTCGAAACCGTCGCGTGGGCCCGGCTTCCACCGTCGTGAGAATACGTAGGTAGACATTCCCGGCGTCTCCGGTATCTCCCCACTCTTTCGCATTTTCACCATGCCGACCGCGGTCTTGCGGCCCATGATGGTGGTGTCGATCTTGGCAAAGAAGTCCGCCATCACCGCTTCCCCTTCTTTGTCGATCACCAGATAATCCAGAGCGCCGTTACGTCGCGCAATATAGCCGTCGATGCTGAGTCCAAATCCGAGAATGATTTTTCGCGCCATGCCGCAAATGTAAAAGGACGCTTACTCACCGTCAACAGAAAATCAACATGACTACGAGCCACGAAATTGTCCAGTTCGGGCAGTATTTCGCGGCGTCTTACCGCTAGCGGGGGTCCTCAACAGCTCAAAAAAATGTTGCGTCGACCGACTGAGTTCACACGACTAATCGGGCACATAGGGACCGTTCCACTTGGATGTGACATCGTACGGCTTGCCGCCGACGTAAACGACGTCGTCTGGATACGCCACGAGACTGAATTCCAATGTGGCCTCGCCTTTCGGAGTAATCCCCACGTCAGTGAAAAGTTTAAGCTGCCTGTCTGCCTGCTCGTATGCCTTTTTCAGCGACGCCGCTTGTTCATTCAATCGCGTTGTGCTGTATATGTCTCCAACATGTATCCCGAGTGCTGGAATATCGGCGTCCGATAGGCCCGTCAGAAGGCCGTAACCATGCACCGTTACCTTGACGATTGGAATTGGGTTACTGCGGAAATGAAAAGCAAAATCCCTTGCACTGCCAGAGCCGCTCACGGAGATTTTCGATTCCCTCAAGAAGGTCATTTTCTTCAGCAGTTCCTCGTCTTCTCGAAGGCCGTTCTCGGAAAAACACCCCAGCCATTTCGTTTTCATTCGCTGTTGGATGTATTGGACTGGAGTAAGGTCGTCCCAGTCGGAGCCATCGAAATTTGCATTCAGGATTTTACAAGGCGTCCCGAATGGCGGAGGCAGAGACCGGGGTTCCTGACGCGGGGCATCCCAAACTCGGTAAGCCACCTGAGCTGTTTTGTTCGAGTAATCCAAACGCAGGGTTCGACTGACACCGGCTCGTCGACCTTCTGAACGTAAGAACAAATCCATTCCAAACCATACCTGGGTCTCGCGCCGTCTCGTGTAGGGCTCTCCCACATGCAAGGCGTCACCATTTACTGCTTCGTTTGAACTGAATAGCTCGTGAAATCTTGCGAGCTCACCTGCAGGAGCATCCAAATCGAGGTCGGTCACGACCAGCGTTAACGACTCCAGTGAAAGTGTCACTACTTCTTTATTTCGTGAAAAACTCCCCTTTTCAATTTCAGGATGAGAAAGAATTGAATCCAGACACTGTTGAGTCTTTGTTTCGTCGAAAGATTTGTGCTCCAGTTCGTAGATACAGGCGAACCATGGATTGACGGGTGGCACCGAGCCACGCTCTTCGACCCGTGTTCGTACTCCAGCGGATTCAGATTGCGGGAAACAACACGGCGGACCGGCACACAAGACAAGACCGATAACAAACAAAGTACCTGTTCGCATATCGATCTGAGATGTTAACGCACTACCATGGGTTTTCCGCTGAGTGCTGATAAACGCGCAGACCGGAACTTGCCCCACGCCCTCCGCAGCCCAAAATTCACTTCTCCGCACTCTTTCCGGTACACTGCTTCATCCAGTCCAATTCAGATGTTCCAGTATCGCCATATTTCCTGAACTCGTTGAACTCAAACTTGCATGCCGAAAAAATCCTCGCCACCTAAAATCCTCCGCCGCGGCTTCCGCGTCGTCGCTCTCGGTGGCGGCACGGGTCTCTCAACGTTGCTGCGCGGACTGAAAGAACATTGCGTCCGCCGCAGCGATGATCACCCCACTCCCGAGCGCCCCATCTCCGATTTAGTCGCCATCGTCACCGTCACTGATGACGGAGGCTCCTCCGGCCGCCTGCGCCGCGAAAATCGCATCCTGCCCCCCGGCGACATTCGCAACTGCATGGTCGCCATGTCCAAAGACGAAGCTTTGCTCGGGCGCCTCTTTCAATATCGTTTCAGAGCCGGCACCGGCCTCGTCGGCCACAATTTCGGAAATCTATTTCTCGCCGCGCTCACCCACATCACCGGAGATTTTGCCGAAGCCATCCGCGTCAGCAGCCAGGTCCTGGCCATCCGCGGCCGCATTTTTCCTTCAACCCTCGCCAACGTCCATCTCGTCGCCACCCTCGAAGATGGCCGCACCGTGCGCGGCGAAACCAAGATCACCGCCAGCAATTCGCGCATTAAAAAAATTACGCTCTCGCCGCCGAATGTTCGGCCACTGCCGTTGGCGCTCGACGCCATTCGCAACGCCGATCTAATCCTGATGGGGCCGGGTTCCCTGTACACCAGCATCTTGCCCAATCTTTTAATTCCAGAAATTGCCGCCGCGCTTATCAAATCGAAAGCCCCCCGCGTTTATGTCGCAAATTTGATGACCCAGCCCGGAGAAACCGCCGGCTATGCCCTCGCCGACCACCTCCGCGCCATCCAGCAGCACGTTTTGCGAAAAAATTCCCAGCGCCGCGTAATCGACTATGTGGTGGCCAATCGCCAGCCTGTTTCGCCCGCCGTGGCCCGCCGCTACCGCACCGAAGGCGCGGAGCCCGTGGAGATCGATCTTCCGTCGCTGCAGAAATTGGGTTTCGACGTCCTGCTGGATAATCTTCTCGACGAACAAACGGTAATCCGCCACAACACCCGGCGCCTGGCCCGCCTGCTTCTGGATAAATTTCTTTCCGGCCGCAAATCGTGATGTAGGGGCACGGCATGCCGTGCCCGTCGGCCCGCGCGCGCAAAATCTAGATTCATAGCTCAGCTAGTTGCAATCCCAGCCCTATCGCTTTTCCAGCGGGCACTTAGTTACAATAATGCGCCCGACTCTCACGCAGCGGCGCTCAGAGAATGCGCGCTCACAACGAGCAACCATGACCAAACCTCTCCTCCCCATTCAGCAGATCGTCGCCAAACTTGGTCTACCCCAAAAATATTTCGAACAGCTGGGACCTTTCGGCGGGAAAATAAAACTGGAGTTGCTCGCGGACCCCGCCTTCAAACGCCGCGGAAAATCAATCCTGGTAACCGCCACCACTCCCACGGTTTCCGGCGAAGGAAAAACAGTAACCTCTATAGGCCTTACGCAAGGCCTCGAACACATCGGCAAAAAATCGATCATCACTTCGCGCGAACCGTCGCTCGGTCCGGTCTTCGGCATGAAAGGCGGCGCCGCGGGCGGTGGCCTGTCCCAGCTGGAGCCTAGCCAGAAAATAAATCTCCATTTCAACGGCGATTTTCACGCGATCACTTCCGCGCACAATTTATTGGCTGCCCTGGTAGACGCACATCTTTTCCACGGCAACGATCTCGGACTTGATCCCGCGCGCATCACCTGGCCCCGCAGCATGGACATGAACGATCGCGCTTTGCGTCACGTGTCCGTGGATGTTGGCGGCAAGCGCGCCGGGGCCAATCGCCAGACGGGCTTCGTAATTACCGCCGCTTCCGAAATCATGGCGATCTTAGCGCTGGCCAGCAGCCGCGAAGATCTTCGCCGCCGCCTCGACGCCATCATCGTGGGCACCACCCGCGACGCAAAAGCCGTGCGCGCTGAAGAATTGGGAGCAACCGGCGGCATGATGGCGCTACTCACCGAAGCGATATTGCCCAATCTCGTCCAAACCACCGAAGGCACACCCGCCACGGTGCACACCGGCCCCTTCGGCAACATCGCCCACGGAACTAGCAGCATTATTTCCCAGGAAATGGGCATGCGCCTTGCCGACTACGTCGTGAACGAAGCCGGCTTCGCCGCGGATCTCGGCGCGGAAAAATATTTCGACATTGTCATGCCGGTCAGCGGCATTCGTCCGTCAGTAGCCGTGCTGGTCACCACCGCGCAGAGTTTGCGAAACCAGGGTGAAGGTGACCTCGAACGCGGCTTCGCCAATTTCGGAAAACATATCGACAGTCTGCAGCGCTTCGGCGTCCCCATCGTCGCCGGCATCAATCGCTTTCCGAAAGACACCCAAGCCGACCTCGACCGCCTGCTCGGCTATTGCAAAGAGCACGGCGTAGTCAGCGCCTTGAACGAAGCATTTACGAAGGGCGGCGCAGGCGCGGCCGAGCTTGCGGAAAGAGTTGTGGAAACGATCGCCGCCAATCCTGACGTAAAACCCGCGCCGATCTACGCCCCGGAAGATTCCTTCGAAGAAAAAGTTCGCAAGGTGGTAGTCAATGTGTACGGCGGCGCCGGCGCAACTTTCAGCGAACAAGCCACCGCCAAACTCCGCCAGTATTCGGACTGGGGCTTTGCGAAATTACCCGTGTGCATCGCCAAAACGCAGTACTCGCTTTCCGACGATCCCAAAAAAATGGGCGCACCCACCGGCTGGAATCTGAATATCACCGACGCTTCGCTCTCTTCCGGCGCAGGCTTCGTGGTGGTAATCGCCGGCAACATGATGCTAATGCCCGGCCTGCCAAAAATCTCCCGCGCCGCCTCCATCGACGTGGACGCCTCCGGCGAAATCACCGGCGTCTAGTCCGTCATTTTTCCGCGGAGCACCGTCACCGAGGCCTTAGGCAGTTCGAACGTAGAATCTCTACCCGCGGCTATCGACATCCGCCGCAATGGCCCATCCGGAGCGGCGTGACTATTCGCTCCATCCGGATGCCACACATACTCCGCCGCTCCAAATGTGACGAAATCAACGTTCCCTTGAAATTGCGCAGCCGCGCCCACGTCACCGCTATTCATCACCACCTTCACGCGATGCGCGTTCGAAGCATCCTTATTCACCAGCATCACTGACCATTCTCCATCCGGCCGCTTCACCGCGTACGCCGTCACCAGTTCGTTCCCCGCATCGTCCAAAATATCCGCGTGCGCCGGAAAAAGCTGATGCACCCCCGCGCCATGTTTAACCCACTCCAGATTGATCAGCTGGCTGGCGAAATATTGCGATGTAAACTGTTTCACTTGCAATTTCTCATCCGCCACAAAATTTCCGTACGTGCTCCAGCCATGGCAACCCGGCCGCAGCGGCTCCGGCTGTATCGGCGAGTGATAAAATACCGCGCCACCATTGGCTAAAAACGCTCCCGCATTATCCGCCAGCCACAACGCCGCAAACGTATCCGCCATTGGCTGCGTCAATTCCCACGACACGTTGCTCTCCGTGATCATCAGCGGCACGTTCGCCGGCACGCCGTCGTCCCGCCACATCTTCAAAATATGCTTCACCAGCCGCGGCTCGCGATACAAATCCGACCAGGCAATCTCGCACGGCGCAAAAGGATAATGTTCGAATGAAACGAACGCGAGATCGCTCATCCGCCCGTGGGTTTTCAAATAATCGATAAACCGCCCAAGCCACGAAGTTCTTCCGCTAGCATCCGCCCACGCCTGAATATCTTCGTTCGATCCGGTAAATACCGGACCGCCCAGCCGCAATTTCGGATCGACAGCCTGCAGCGCCTTCGCCCATTGCAAATACAGCGCGCCATAATCTTCCGGCAGCATAAATTGCCCATCCGGCTCTTCACCCATCTCCACGTAAGAAATCGCGTACCCGCGTTTTTCGATATACGCAATTTCCGCCGCCGAATCTTCCGGCGTCCCATAAAGCATCGACACCGGAATCATCGCCGGCAGCTTGTTGGTAATCCCGCTGGTAAAAAATAAATCGAATCCCGTTTGATCGCGTTTGGCTTCGATGTCCGCGCTGGTATGCCACGGGTCAATCGACGACACATACGTCGCCGTCTGATTCTGCCCTCGCGCATGCTGCACCAGATCCACAAAGTCGTCCGTCAGCTGTGAAATTCCCCACATAAATCTCATTCACCGCGTATCCCACGCAATTCCGCGGATCGCTCGCCCCGTGCGTGTCGCAAGTATTCGACGATTGCGTCATCCACACGCGAACGAATCGCGTCTTCACCGGAACGTCCGCCAGCCGCAGCACTTTATTGGGTACTTCGTCGCCCGCTTCGCCAGCCCGAGTCGCGTCCGTCACCGCACCCTTGGCGAAGGTCACCCAATTTCCCGCGCCCGGCTTGTTAATCGCATCCTCGCCCGTCCAATACTGCACTAGATAATTCCGCGCGAAAGGCGCGCCCCACTCGATTCGAATCGCATCAATCATTTGCGGCGTATCAAAATCCACCACGATCCACTGCGGATGCAGCGAGTCTTCCTCCCCGGTAAATCGCTTGCTCAAATATGGATTGCTCTTCCAGTACGTCCCCGCATCTCCATCCGTCAACCGTGAAAACTCCGTCGCCGCATCGTCGCTGCGCGTAGTCCCGCGATGCGGCAATCTGTACCCATACGAATGCCGCAAAAACTCCCGCGGCTCCGCGCTCCCGACGAAGTATCCGCTCTCATGCGCCGCGTCGCTCCACGTTCCATGGCTCGTTCCAGTGCCAATCCGCAATCGTCAATTCCGTATTCTGCCGGTACGTAATCGGCCCCCAGCCGGCCGAGAGCGATTTCCGCAAAATCTCCTCGCTGTAAACGCGATCAATCAAATTCGCCGGTAAAATATCCATCGAACTTCCCAGCGCCACGTCCGGATCAAACGGAATCGCGTGACCCGCCGCTCCATCAATCGTCACCGTCTGTGAACGCGCATTGCTCGCAACGCCCAACAGCGCCACAAGAATTCCCACTCCTTGCGCCACTTGCCAAAAGTGGATCCGCCACATCAAGACACCTCCACGCCCAATTCGCGCGTATTATATCGGTTTAATGCAAGAGACTTGCTACACCGATTTTGTTATTCCACCCCACCCTGTTAACTTTAGCTTTTGCGCTCATCCACCATCGCGTAACCGGAGCCACCATGCCCACATTCCCGCTCATCGAGTATCCAGACGCCACCCCCGAAGTCCGCGCCGTCTACGACGACATCATGGCCACCCGCAAAACCGATTGGATCAACAATTTCTGGAAAGCCATCGCCCACGATCCCAAACTCCTCAAGCGCACTTGGGAAAGCCTGAAAGAAATCATGGGTCCGGGCGCCATCGATCCGCTCACCAAAGAATTAATCTACGTGGCCGTCAGCGTCACCAATAGTTGCCACTACTGCATCGCCTCGCACACCGCATCCGCCTTCAGTAAAGGTATGACCCCAGAAATGTTCAAGGAACTGCAAGCCATCGTCGGCAAAGCCAACGAAACCAATCGACTCGTAACCGGCTATCAAGTCGAAATCGACGAACGTTTCAAACCGCCGCTGCAAAAATAATTCGCAGAAGAAGTTCTCCCCCGTTTTCACCGCAACATCACAGAAAAACTCCAAAGGGACAGGTCCGCACCCTGTCCGCTGGTCCAGTGTTTCTAAGGTGGTACCCGCGTACTATGGCCGCCTCTTTCGCCGCGCAACAAGATATATAGGTTAAGCAGAACCACGTTTCACTGAGGGCTCCTGGGGGGCCGGCAGAAAATCTTGTTTGCGGGTGCGTGAGCGATGTCGACGATTTTGAAGGATTCCGAAGTTTCCGCTGCAGTTCCAGACGCGCTTTCCGCCAGGCCTGCGGCCGCCGCGCCCAGTGAAGGCCCGGGGAAACCGCAGCCCGTTGCGCTCGAAGTGAGCGTCACCGTCAATGGCGCTCGCACCGTGGAAGGCAGCGACAAGCGCGAACCATTTTCCGAATCCACGAAAACCGTTCTGGTCTTCGGCAACGGCGCAGTCATTCGCCTGCAATCCTCCGTCGCGCCCGGCCAGTTGCTTTTTCTGACCAACGAAAAAACCAAAAAAGAAGTCGTCTGCCAGGTCGTAAAATCCAAAAATTATCGCAACGTCAGCGGCTACGTCGAACTCGAGTTTACCGAGCCGGTCGTTGGTTTCTGGGGCATGCGTTTCCCTGGCGATCGTATCGCGCCCGCAAATCCGGCGGCAACCGCGATTCCGACGCCTGCTAATTCTTCGCCTGCCACCGGTGCTCCGGTCGCCCCCTTAGCCGCCGTTCCGATAACCCCGGTTTCCTCGCCCAATAAAATTTCCGCCACCCCGCAGCCGCCGGTTGCACCACCGGCCACCGTCGCGCCGATTTCCGCGCCGAAAAGCGTTACGCCGACTCCGACTGCCGAGGCTCAAGAACCGAAATCGTCAACTATTTCGAGCGCACCGATCTCCCCGTCGCCGGCGGCCAAGCCGGTCGCTGAATCCGTTCCCCCTCCGCCCGCCAGCTCGACGGTAACTCCGATCACCCCATTCGTCGCCAAGTTCGATAGCACCACCACTTCTAGCTCTGCGCTCCCCTCCGCTTCGGTTATCACCTTGCCGCGCGCCGCGCAGTCCAAGCCGCCCGCGTCGCGTTCGTCCGCACCCCAAGTAATCTCCGGCCCGGCACTGACTCCTAAAATTCCCGCTGCCTCCATCGAGGACGTTGCTGCGCCGAAATCGGCAACGGAAAATTCTGCCGACGCCCTGCGCGCCGAAAACGCCCGCTTGCAGGAACAGCTTTCCGCATTTCTCTTGGCCGACGGCAAAAAAGCCACCGATAAAGCTCCAGAAAAAATTGCCGGCGCGCCAGTCGCGGAAAATAAACCCACCGAAACTGCCAACAAAATATTCGATCTCGCGCAACTTGCGGCCGAACTCGACGCTCCACCAGAATCCAAAGTCGTAGAGCCCGCGATTGCTCCGTTCGTTCCGGCGCCTCCCGTGCTGCCGCCCGCTCCGGTGCTCGCCAAGCCTGCAACTCCGGCAAAACTTCCCGTCGCTCCGTTCAAATCCATTCTCGACGAAGAAGAAGTGAAAGTACCCTCGTGGCTCGAGCCGCTGGCCCGCAACGCCGCCATTTCCGCTCCGCCAGAAGAAGATTCCGCCTCATCCGAAATTGCGGCCGTCGAGTCCGCAAATCTACTCCAGGAAGAATTCGTTCCGGTCGCCAGTGATTCTCATTCCGAAGAACTCTCCAGCGTTCCGGCTCCTAACTTCGGTTCCCGCCTGTTGCTCGGTGAGCAGGAAAATTCTGCCGCCTCCGCTTCCGGCTCCAAGAAGACATTTCTGCTCGCAGCAGTCGCCGCGGGCATCCTGCTAGCCGCTGCTGGTGGTTATTGGTATACCCACCAGGCGCCCGCTACTTCGGGTGCTGCCGCTGCCGCCCCGGCCATCCAGCAGCCTGCGGACACCACCGTAACTGTGACCGCCTCGCAAACCACGCCGCCCGCAACTGCTCGCACCCCGGGCACTGCACTTAACGCGCGCTCTGCTGGCGCGATCGTCGATCAGTCCGCCACACCAGCGCCGCAAAACGCCAATCTCGCTGTCAAAGATGCTCGTTCTGCTGCCTCGGCGATTCCCGCTGCCTCCAATTCTGTTCAGCCAGCCGTGACGGCTTCAGCGCAGCCTGCCGCTGCGCAAACCAAACGGACCCTTGGCGATGTTCATCTAGCCGCTCCCAACGTGAATCGCAGCGGCAACAGCGAATCTCTCGGCGAAGCGGAGCCCGCGATTGGCGCGAACAACTCCTCCGACCGAAGGCGCCGCCTCCTTGGGCGGAAATTTTGCCGCCAACTCTGGACCTGTCGCCCCTGCCGTACCGATACCCGTAGGGGGCGTGGTCAAAACCGCCCAGCTGCTCAAATCCGTTCCTCCGACGTATCCCGCATTCGCGAGAACGCAGCGGGTCACTGGCGACGTGAAAATTGACGCCCTCGTCGACGCCGCTGGCCACATCACCACCATGAAAGTGGTGAGCGGCCCGGCCATGCTTCACCAGGCCGCCATGGACGCCCTCCGTCAGTGGAAATATCAGCCCGCCACTTTGAACGGTAACTCCGTCCCCAGCCACTTAACCGTAGTAATCCAGTTCCGCATGTAAGCAAAAAATCGTCCCCAGGTAGCACAGAATTCATTCTGTGTGCCTTCTGCCCCCAAACGCGAATGGTTCTTACTCGCAACTGGATTCAGAACAGTTTGCGGCTGTTTACGCAACAGGCGATCAAAAATTCCATGAGGCCATCGGAGAACCTGAATTCGTCAAACTCCTAGACTCGGTTCACCGGAAACTTGGAAACGTTCGGCAGTCTGCCTTACGGAACACGGGAATCGTATGGTCTACCGGTCAGGGAGCGACAGTTACTCTTGTTTACGAGACGAAATTCGCGGAGGGATCTGGAGTCGAAAACTTTGTCTGGCGCATTAAGGATGGAGGAGCGGCTCTCTATGGCTATCACATCAACTCGAACGAACTAGTCTCAAAATGAATGCTAGAGGTCACATCTGCCGCAGATGAGAACCGTAACCGCAGACAATTTGTAGACATGTAGTAATTATAGAATCAGATTTACCTGTCCTATGTCATTCTGATAAAAGTGGATAATCCTTTAGGTATGCCAATATCTCGTCACTTGCAGCTTATCAGAAAGCTATCAAGGCTACTCGGCATGGCAGCTTTGGCCAGTTGGCTGGGATTTGTTGTCCTCGGTCTCGAGTACGACGCTTCCCGCCCGACCGTGAAGGGTCCGGACGTGGGCAGAATTTATCCATTTGTCAATCACACCCACGTTGTCTATTTGACAGCCATGGAAAATTTCTGTCTAGATGCTCTGGCTGGAGCGGCAGCATTGCTCCTGTCGACCGGAGTTACCTTGGACTTCATCCAACGCAAACGTACCGGCCGAGACGCGTGGACAGAGACCTGAACGAGCATCCAGCGCGTTCAAAAGTACGAAGGGTCAAGCCCGTTCTACCGACACGCCGCGTTCGACCCAGCCCAATCCGAGGCTTTCCCACATAATCCAGCAACAACGGGATTCAGTTCGATATACGTTTTGGTCCACTTCAATTGCGGCCCAGCGAATCACCTGATCAACAATCCATCCTTCCAAAAGCTTCTGGCCGCCCAATTCCAACAAGACATTCGTCTCGCAGGGGTCGCACCGTTACTCCATTGCGCCACAACTGCGATTCGAACCAGCACATTTAGCGCACCCACCCTCTCCGCAGCTTTTGGAATTGCGTTCGCGTCGTATTAAAATAAAAAGAACTTGAAAGGAGGGCATCATGCCCACAGGAAAAAAAACCACCGCAACCAAACCCAGAAAGCCTCGCGCCGCGAAAGCCGCGCCAACCCGCGAAGAAATCGCCCTCCGCGCCTATCACTTCTTCCTCGAGCGCCGAGGCGCCCCCGGCAACGCCTTCGAAGATTGGACCCGCGCCGAACGCGAGCTTCTAGCCAACGCTCCCACACCGCGCCGCAAATCCACCCCAAAAACCAAAGCCGCATAGGTATTCCGAAACATCGAAACACTGACGGGAATCGCAGTCCTTGCAGCCAGGCCGTTCCGGTTCGTATACTGGTCACCCGGACGAATGACGTTCCGCGAGTGGGTAGCTCGCTTCCAGGAACGCCGTTTTTCCTCGATACTTACGTTTCACGAAAATCTCCGCAGGTCAGCTGTGCCTTGCGGAACAGGCCCGCGCAAGAGGTGTGGTCTTGTCTTGCGGCCATCAGCCGCCGGAATCGGAAGACCCGAAATTTTAGGAGACTGTGCATGTCCCAGGTACCCACCCCCGAAGAACTAAACGTTTACGAAAACGCCGAAGCTCGTTTCGAAATCGCCGCGCAAAAGCTGAATCTTGAGCAAGGCATGTACAACTATCTCAAGCATCCCAGCAAGGAAATCACGCTGTACATTCCCGTGGGCATGGACAACGGCACCCTCCAGGTGTTCACCGGCTATCGCGTGCTGCATTCCACTGTCCGCGGCCCTGGCAAAGGTGGTATCCGTTTCGCACCGGACGTCAGCCTTGACGAAGTGCGCGCTCTAGCCACCTGGATGACCTGGAAGTGCGCCGTCGTAAATATTCCTTTCGGTGGCGCCAAAGGTGGCGTGATCTGTAATCCGCAGAAAATGTCCAAGCTCGAACTCGAACGCCTGACCCGTCGCTATACCGCCGAACTTTCCAACTGGCTGGGGCCCGAAAAAGATATTCCAGCGCCGGACGTCGGCACCAACGAGCAAACCATGGCTTGGGTGATGGATACCTACGCCATGCATCTCGGCCAAGCCACCACCGCCGTAGTCACCGGCAAGCCGATCGAGTTGGGTGGCTCCGCAGGTCGCCGCGAAGCGACCGGCCGCGGCGTCATGATGTGCTGCAACAAAGCCATCGCCAAACTCGGTCTGAAAAAAGAAAATTGCCGCGTGGTCATCCAAGGCTTCGGTAACGTCGGTTCGCTCGCCGCGGACTTGATGCACAAAGCCGGCTACAAAATCGTCGGTCTCGCTGATATCGCCGGCGGCCTGTACAACGAGAATGGCTTCGACGTCGCCAAAGTAATCGACTGGGTTTACACCCAAAAGAAATCGTTGCAGGATTTTCCCGCTGGCGGCGCCAAGATGAGTTCGCGAGACGTGCTGTTCCAGCCTTGCGAAATCGCTATTCCCGCAGCCATCGAAAATCAGATCACCGCCAAGAACGCCAATCAGGTTCAGGCAAAAATTCTCTGCGAAGGCGCCAACGGCCCCACCACCTATCAGGCTGATGCCATCATCGACGGCAAAGGCATTTTCACCGTGCCGGATATTTTGGGCAACGCCGGCGGCGTAACTGTCAGTTATTTTGAATGGGTGCAGGATCGCCAGGGCTTCTTCTGGCGCGAGAGCGAAGTCAACGACCGCCTGCTGGACGTAATGGACAACGCCTTCGACGAAGTGGTCCGCTACGCCGAAAAGCACCACGTCAACAATCGTATCGCCGCCTACATGCTGGCCATCGACCGCGTCGCCAGCGCCCTGCGCCTCCGCGGAATCTACGCCTAGACCTGAGAAGGTTGCGATCTGAAGTGTAGCGCAGGGAAGCACCGGGCACGGCGGCGCGGGACCGAACGCTTCGTTAGGCGATCAGAGCCGCCTCGACCAGCGTCGACGCCAAGCGAGTCGGCTCGGGACAACTTTAGCGAGGCCGGCACGCCCCCATGAGTCGTTTAAAGCCCCGGTAATCATCCGCGACCCGCCGCACTTTTTTGGTGTTTTCTGCTGGCGCGGGCGAAGCGAAATGTGTATGCTTCCGCTCCGCAGCGCAGAACACCCGCCTCTGTGCTGCACCTAGCGCCCATGTTTGAACATTCTGTGTTACCCGGTCACGCCAAGAGCGAAGACCAGCACCGTCACGAAATTTGCGTGGCGGGCCGCTGGATGTACGAGCGCGGCTTCATTGTCGCTTGCGAAGGGAATCTTTCCGTGCGTCTCGGGCCGGACCAGATCCTCACCACTCCCACGTGCATGAATAAAGGCGCGCTGCGCCCCGCGGATCTGGTGGTTACCGATCTGGCCGGGAAACAAATTTCCGGCGAACGAAAAGCTTCTTCGGAACTGGCGATGCACCTTTTGTTTTATCGCATGCGCCCGGACGTGCACGCGATTTGCCATGCCCATCCGCCTACGGCTACGGGATTTGCAGTGGCCGGCCGCGCCCTGGACCAGGCGCTGCTGCCCGAAGTGATTATCGGTTTGTCTCAGATTCCGCTGGTGCGTTACGGCACGCCGGGAACTCCCGAACTCAGCGCGGCGCTCGAACCGTTCGTGTCGCACTACGACGCCATGTTGCTGGCCAATCACGGCGCGGTTACTTGCGCGCCAGATTTGCTGACCGCATTTTTTCGCATGGAAACCATCGAGCACTCCGCGAAAATCACGCTGGCTGCGGAGATGGCCGGAACGCCGGAGCTGCTTTCCGGACGTGAAGTCGCCAAGTTGATGGCCGCGCGCTCGCGCTATTCCGCGGAAGCCCCTCCGGGCGGCGGAGCCGAGTTGCCGATCACCAGCGACAGCCCCAATCACGAAGACGATCAGGTGACGCTGTCGCGCAACGAACTGGACGCGCTGATCGACGAAGCGGTCCGCAAAGACCGCGCCCGCCGTTGACGAACAGCTGAGCCGCGAACTCGGGGACGATGCAGCAAAAAAACAGATTCCGCGCTGCGCTCAGAATGACAAACCCGGGCGATAACCTTCAGCGGAACATTCTCGGCGACAGCCTTCTGCGGAACACTCTCGCCGATATCCTCGGTCGATGACCAATCCCTCCCGCCGATAACCAATACCCTCCATCGATAACCAATACCTCCAGTAGAATGAGCCATGGATAAAGGGCGACTGGAAGCTTTCAGCGACGGCGTGATTGCGGTGATCATCACGATCATGGTGCTGGAGCTGAAGGTGCCGCATGGAGCGGACTTGGCGGCGCTGCGTCCACTGGTTCCGGCGTTTTTGAGCTATGTGCTGAGCTTCGCGTATGTGGGAATTTACTGGAACAATCACCATCACATGCTGCAGGCCTGCCACCGAGTGAATGGGCGCGTCTTGTGGGCAAATTTGTATTTGCTGTTCTGGATGTCGCTGGTGCCGGTGGTGACGGGATGGATGGGCGACAATCACGGCGCGACAGTTCCGGTGGCGTTGTATGGCGCGGTGCTGCTGATGACCGGGATCGCGTATCTGATTTTGTCGCGCGAGTTGATTGCGCTGCATGGCGATCAGTCGCCGCTGGCGTTGGCGCTGGGGCGGGATGACAAAGGAAAATTTTCGCTGATGCTGTACGGCGTGGCGATTGCACTGGCGTTTGTGAATACCTGGGTGGCACTGGTGATTTATGCTTTTGTGGCGCTGATGTGGATTGCGCCCGATCCGCGCATTGAGAAGCGTATTGCCGAATGAGCGCGTTGGCGACGACGCGGATTTTTAGAATCGCGCCCGGGGGAAAATTCGCGCGGGTTCTGCGCTTCGTGAGATTTTCGCGATTGGTTACGATGTGCGGAGGAACTCCGTGGACAAGAGAATGTTTATCAAGATACTTAGCGCGCTGATAGCCAGTCCGGCGATTGGGCCGCTGCTTTCGTGGGCGGCCGGCGAAAAATTGCACAACTGGGCCGGGAACATTGAATACAGCACGGAGGATCTGTATTCGGCGGAGTCGCTGGCGGCGGTGCAGAGTTACGTTAAAGGCCACAGCAAATTGAAAGTGCTGGGGACGCGGCATTGCTTCAACACGATTGCGGACAGTTCGCACAGTTTCTTGTCGCTGCTGAAGATGGACGACGTGGTCTCGCTGAACGCCGAGGCGCGCACGGTAACGATCAACGCCGGGATGAAATACGGGCAGCTGGCTCCGTACCTGGATGCCAAAGGATTTGCGCTGCACAATCTGGCTTCGCTGCCGCACATTTCGGTGGCGGGAGCGTGCAGCACGGCGACGCATGGGTCCGGGGAGAAGAACGGAAATCTGGCGACGGCGGTTGCGGCGTTGGAATTCGTAACGGCGAGCGGCGAGGTGATGACTCTTTCTCGCGCGAAAGATGGCGACGTGTTTCTGGGCGCGGTCGTGGGATTGGGCGCGCTGGGCGCGATCACCAAGGTGACGCTGGATCTGCTGCCCACTTTCCAGATGCGGCAGTACGTGTACGAAAATTTGCCGCTGGCGCAGATGAAAGAGCACTTCGATGCGATTGAGGCTAGCGGCTACAGCGTGAGTTTGTTCACGGACTGGCAGAATCAGCGGATCAACGAAGTGTGGATCAAGAGCAAGGTGGAAGCGGGGAAGCCGGGAGACGCGGCCCTGGAATTCTTTGGCGCCAAGCTGGCGACGAAAAATCTGCATCCGATCGCGGCGCTCTCCGCGGAGAATTGCACCGAGCAGATGGGCGTGCCGGGCCCGTGGTACGAGCGGATGCCGCATTTCAAGATGGGTTTTACGCCGAGCGCCGGAAAAGAATTGCAGACGGAATATTTCGTGCCGCGCAAGCATGCGGTGGAAGCGATTCTGGCGGTGGAGAAGTTGCGGGAGCAGGTGAGTCCGCACTTGCTGATTTCGGAGATTCGGGCGATTGCCGCGGACAATTTGTGGATGAGTCCGTGCTACCAGCAGGACTCGATCGCGATTCATTTCACCTGGAAGCCGGAGTGGCCGGCGGTGCAGAAATTGTTGCCAGTGATCGAGAGAGAATTGGCGCCGTTCCATGTGCGGCCGCACTGGGCGAAATTGTTCAGCGTTTCTCCGGCGGAGCTGAAAGCGCGTTACGCGAAGATGCCGGATTTTATCAAGCTGGCGACGAAGTTCGATCCCACGGGAAAATTCCGCAACGCATTTCTGGACACGAATATCTTCGGCAGCTGATCTTCGACTTTCAAATTCTTCCTCGAAGCGCCACGCCAAAACTGCAACGCATTTAGCCGGATTGATGTGCATGAACGCGCGCAATTGAACGCATGCATTATTCGCATAAGTGATTGATAATAGTACAGTTATTGGATTATCGCGTGTAGGGATGACTGGCAAATGCTCGAAAGTGCACATTCTGCAGGAGTTACGAGCGGGCGTTTTTCTAAGTGTTGTAGATGCTGGGTTTACAGACGCTCTATTTAGCGAAATCTGGGGAAAATGGAAAATCGGTGTTGATTCTATTGGAGTTATAAATCGAGTTTGCGCAAATCTTTGCTTATATCTCGGAAGTGCAGATTCTAAAGGGGATAGAACGAATTGAGCGGGATGGATCCGCGCGGAAGAGGAGAGCGTGCGGACAGGGATGGGGTGCGGCGGTGGGGGAACGGTCCCGGCGGGGCGTTGGAGGTTCACGCGGAAGTATAGCTGGGGAGTACTGGCTTATCAAGGTGGATTAGTAACTCATAGGTACTGCGTTCGAACGAAATTGGTCTCGATTGCGAGCGACAGAAATCTCGGAAACGGCCCGTCTGTCCCCCCGATACCGCGGCAGCTCGCAAGCTGGGCATTCGGTTGTGGGTTATGCTGCGCGATGAAATTGATTACGCGGAATTCTGCCGCCGCGGTCACCAGCGACGGCAGAGTAGTGGTGGAGCGGCCGGTGCGGGGATGCCTCACGAGGGACAGTGGTCGTAACTGACCGTCCGTCTGATTAGGCTACCCGCCTCCCTCGGGTTGGGAGGGAGTTCGAAAAAGTCATCATGGTCGCAAGTGACCGAAGACATGTTTGGTGGGCCACACCCAAACGATGAAGTGAAACGGATCGAGCCATCAGGTTGGAGCACGAAAACAGAACGGAGACCCGGGCGAAGTGCTCGCTACACCAATGGCGGCTGCGCTGGTGGACGGGTGTCTGCTGAAGAACTAAAAACGATGCAGAATCGCTCTTGACACGGCCGACTTCGTTAGACATGTCCCCCCGATGTCAAAGCCTTGAGCGGAGGAACGACTGCGCCGACCTCAGTGGTGAAGCACAAGCGCCGAAAAATGTCCGCTGAAGCTCGGGCACGGATTTCAGCAGCCCAGAAGGCTCGGTGGGCGAAGACAAAGACGAAAAAATAGCCGATCTGAATTCCGGATTGACATCGACTGATGTAACCTATACGATACGTCCAATACATCTAACGCATTTAGCCCGGCCACCCTTGGGAGAATGGGCCGGGCTTTTCATTGCGCCTGTCTGTAGTTTCGGGTCGGGCGGTTCGGGCACTACTGAGGCGGTTGCCAAGTTGCAATCTTCCAATAACCGGCGATGCCCATGCCGACGCTGAGCGAGAAGAACAATACCGACCAGAACAGAGGGTTATAGAACAATACGGACGGGCTAATCGCGAACTGAGTGCCCTTCGGGATGCCCATGCTGCGCACCCAGTACGGATACAGAAGGTACGCTAATAAAACGAAAAGCAAAATCCCAAACATTGCGCCTTTCCACATAGTTCCTCCTTGAAACCAGCAAACCTAAAGGCAATGACTCAGTCATCGTAACGCATCCAAGGCCAGGGGCGCCCGGCCGTCCTCGCTATCTCCGATAACTCTTCCGACGTAGGGCTATCTGCGGGAGGTTCCAAGGGCGCTGGTTTCTTGTATGGGTCCTTCCGACGCTCCCACTCGGCTTGGGCTTCCCGGTACTCCACAGACTCGTGGTTAGCGCGGTGCTGTCTGCCGAAGGCGATCAGTTCCACGCGGTCCATGTGGGCGATGTCGAGGCGGAGTTCTTCCAGCGTCATCGGTTCCGCAGCGTCCGATACGCCCCGTATGCAGTCAGTAGGCCGGAGATTATCTTCCATAGCAGAGCGCGTCCTGCGTTCCAGATCGCTTCGATGTCGTGGATTGTACGAAGGATTCGTCTTGTGGTGGTTCGCCGCATATCTCTCCATTCGAGAAACAGACGGCAAGGACTTTGTAGCAGAAACGTGCGGGAGGGACAAGCCCGAAGATTGTGCATCGCGAGGAAACCCGGAAAACTTTCGGCTACCTCTACGCGACGGGGATGTTATCACGGCATCAATTAGCTTGTGATATTGTGCTGGCGCGGCTCCCCGGCTGCCGAGGTCTCATGAAGATAGGCTTTTGGTTCAACTTGTCGCTGCTCTTACTGCTGTTCTCACCATCGGTCGTGTCGGCTCAGAATCCGAAAGACCCCACCACCTATCCCGATACTATCATCGTGAACTCGGTGAAGCTGGAAGTCACCATTGTCGGAGCGGCCGTACAAAAGTCCCCACCCCAGCCGTCCGGTGACTCTCCGATTGCACCGCCTCAGCGCACCGTGGCTACGACCCCCGATAAGACGATAACGCACTACGTTGTCGCAGGAACGATTGGCGAAATCACATACACGCTCCTGGGCGGACCCGGAGTGTCCGTTGGAACGTTTAAGGCCAAGATTACCAACGGTTTGTATGCCTATATTCTCGTCACCGGAGCAGATGGCTCAGCGCATAACGTTGGCTTCAAGATTCTAGGTCAAGAGCGTATCCCTCCAGCGTCGCCTGTGGCAGCAAAGAGTGCGGATACCAAAGCTGATTCGCACCTGCCGCCGCAATAACTCCAGTTGGTATTCGCTGTTGCGGCTGAGCCGCCGAGGACGATATGAAGACGGTGACGACCCTAGTTGGCGGGTGGCTCACCCATTGAGGTTGATTTTCCTTTTCAGCCGTGATACCTACCATTAATATTACCTAAGCTTTATCACCAAAACGAGATCCTGGGTGCCCTACCCTTTGCGCTTTTGTTTCTTGCAAAGGGTAGGGCCCTCAGTACCCAGCCTCATGCCGAAGCACCTCAAACGCATCACCGGCCGCGGCGACCTCCATTTCATCACCTTCTCCTGCTATCAGCGCCGCCCGTTACTCGCCAGCGTTCGCGCCAGGGACGTTGCCGTGCAAATTCTTAACGAAGTCCGGGAAGATCGGCACGGACGGGAAATTTATCGATATTTTGAGGAACCAATGATGAAAATAGCCTGAGCGTTCCGTTTGGAAGCTGTGAAGAAATGCATATTTGCGATTTCTACGAAATCGGCGGTCGAGAATTTGGCGTTTAGAGACCGCATGAGCAACGATCACAATGTCGGGATACATTTTGGATCACCCGAGACAGTAGCGAATCGATTTCTTCACAGCTTCCTGTCGCCGAGTTGTCCCCCGAGTTGTCCAAGACATGCCTGATTAACTTAGACACAAGGTCGGAAGGCAGATTTATATCAGGTGGTGTTGCATCGACCTGTTGAATGCACCCAACTACTCAGGAGTTGAGCGGCATGGCGGATCAGGGCGAGCCGGGGTGTGCGTTCAAAGTGCAACGGTAACGCGCAAAAAATTCGCCGGAATGGAAGTAAGCTCCTTGCTTGAGCTCTTGTTTTGACTAGCGAATAGGAGTTCGAGTTCCTTCTGCAGTTCAGATGCTCGGCCGTTCTTTTCCGCGGCTTCAAATGCGTTCATGGTGGGCCCGTAGTATTTTCGAAATGCAGAAACGAACTCTGACGGCGAACCGGCAAAGTTAAACGTAAAGGTGTCTTTGACGAAAGATAGTTTCTCTTTAGGAACTCCAGCGCTTGAAAATCGCTCTATCACGTTGTTTTCCATTCCCCAGGTCATAGGGCTAATGAAACCTTCCGGCGGCGGCGGTGTGTACAAGGAGCTGATTTTCAAAATTTGTGCTACCAACGTCGGATCACCGGGAATCCAATTCCCCATAATGATCCGCCCTCCGGGGCGGGTTACCCGCACCATCTCCCTGGCCACATCGAGCGGTTTTGGCGCGAACATAGCTCCGAAGATGCTCACGACCAGATCGAACGTGTGATCTGGCAGCTCGTGTAAATTGGAAGCATCACCTTCCTGAAACTTACAATTCGTTAGGCCCTCGTCCTTGGCGCGCCTGTTCCCAGCCTCGACAAGATTCTTCGCAATGTCGACGCCCAGCACTTCGGCACCAAGCTTCGCTTCGGGTAATGCCGTCGTTCCATCGCCGCATCCAAGATCCAGAACCTTCAGCCCTTTCGTGATTCCGAGTCCCTTTACAAGGGACTCTCCGCTGTCTCGCATACTCTCCGCAATGCGGGTGAAGTCGCCTTTTTCCCATAACGCCTGATTCGGATTCATGCTGACCGTCCATTTCCCCCATGAGGGTCCGTCTTTCATATCCCAAGTATATTTCGTTACCGAGTGCAAACGTGAGCGGTGATTGGAAACACCCCGAATCGCAAGGTCTGGTCGCAAATTGAGTAAGCGATTTCATTGCAAAACGGTTTGGTCGCGCTCGTCCATCTGCGAATGCGATCGCGAGCTATGCATGAGGCATTTCTCCGGATTCGGAGCGTGGGGTGACTGCGATGCGGAAACATTGGGACAGACGGGAAGCTTACCGATATTTTGAGAAACAACCGGCATCGCGCGTGTACTGGTCATGCCCCTAGTTCTATATTTTGCTTTGTTCCTGATAGCCGACATAGACAGCCCGCGCAGAGGCATAATCACCGTGCGTCCACGCAACTTGATCACGCTCTCCCAAATGATGCGAGAACCCCGGTAGCCAACATCAAGGTGATCACCGAGGATGTGGGACTCGGTCCGTTTTGCTGAGGAGAACGCCAGCGAGACTGGGAAATATTAGAACCGACAGTAACCCGGCGCCTACCAGAGCGGCGGCGGTGGCGGTGCGCATTGCGCCGGTACGAACTCCAATCGAAGTGATGGCGACGACCATGGGCAGCGCAGTTGCGGAGTACAACGCAAAAGGCCAGCGCTCGCTTGGCGCGAGAACATTGCGATAAAGAAACACAGGCGCGCCGCGGACGAGGAGCATTAGCGCCAGGAAACCCGGCACCATCAACATCGTCCTAGGGCTATGAACGAGGGAGGGCAAATCCAACTTGATCCCGCTCACCACAAAAAAGAAAGGTACGAAAAAGCCGAAGGAGATAGCTTCCATTTTTCCGCGGAATATTTTGCTGCCAGCTCCCTGAGACGCCAGCCCGACGACCATGCCAGCCGCAAAAGCTCCCAGTATCGCCTCTAGACCGATCGTCGTGGATAGAACATCGAATGCGGCCAGTAAAAGCAAAGAGATACCAACCGGGAGTTGGGTACTCGAATGCATTCCACGTTCCAACAGGGCCAATACCTTCGGAGGGCGAAGCCCAAGAGCGACCAACGCTGCAAGCAAAGCGATGAGCATGAAGCCAAACATCAAAGCCAACTGTTCCCAGGTCCCGAACATTCTGGTCAGTATTAGAGAGACGGCGATAACTGGCCCAAATTCACCGACAACACCCGCTGCGACTACAAAGCTGCCGAAGCTGGACGCGAGCTGGCCGCTATCCCGGAGCATCGGTAGAAAGGTACCCATGGCGGTGGTCGTCACTGCGAGCGCCAGCATGATCGGGTCTCGAACGTGGAAGAACAGGTGCAGAATTTCCGCGGAAAGCAAAGCGAGCGCCAGCGATAGCAGCCAACCCCCAAGTCCCAGGATAAGCGGCCGTCCCTTGACCTTGGGCAAGTCCAGCTCCATGCCGGCCATAAAAAATAGAGCTAAGAGGCCGACGCGTCCGAGCCAATCGAGCAAAACGTCTGCCCGCACCAAGCCCAAGACATACGGCCCGACGAGCATCCCAAGCACCATCTGCCAAACAACGGCGGGCACTCGGACAGGCAGACGAATTTCAGCTAAAAGCGATGCTGTAACGGCGATCGCTAGAACAATCAGTACGGGATGGCTGCTCAGGCCCATTCACTTCTTTCGTGAAGATTGGACTCTAAATGCGTTAGGCGCACCAGTATCCCATGTAGTTTAGAAAGTAAGTAGAGAACGGTCAAAGAGACGGTTTAAGTGACTAAATAATGCGGAGTCTCACCGGGCGAGAACGCAAAATCGTTCCGAGAGCTGCGCCCGGAGCCAGGCGCCGCATTGAAGAAGGACGAAGCCTGGATGATGTGCCGCGCCTGCACACCGTTGCTGGGCCCCGGCCCAGCGGGCCGGGCTAAATTGTGTCGCGCCTCTAGCGCTCAGGGGTGCTGTTGGCTACCGTGCGGAAACACTCTCCGGATACTAATCTACGAAACTAGTCGTCCCATCGCGAAATGCGGACTCGTTTGAATGAAGTGGTGTTTGGGACGCTATCCGCACCTGGAGGTTGGCATTAAAAAAGAGGCGGAGAAAAAACGCCGAAGAAAAAAACAAACCCCGCCCTCACAAACCGGAGGACGGGGCGCCGAAAATCGTTCGAGCGACTTACGCCCGAGCCACCCGCCACCCAAAATCGTTCTAGCGACCTACCCCCGGGCCACCCGCCGGTTTCGAAGAGCGACAGGATTGCGTGAAGTGCGACGGATAAAGAACGGGTCTGAAGACCCGCCGCTACGACGGACTAATGACTGACTATGTCGGGTCTTTGAGGTGTTGATCCGAATGCTCGTCCCGTGCGGTACCGACGGGTCAGCCAAGCGCGAACGGGCTCGTCGAAATACTTCAGAGCAATCCAAGCTACGAGGATCACCAATGGAATAAGCGAGAAAATCCATATCAGCGTCACATCCATGCTTGGATGCCTTGTCGAAGAGTAGCCTGTAAGGACATAAACGAACGGAATGTGAGTGATATACAGGGGATAGGAAAGTCGGCCGCTGAACTTACAGAGTTTGATCATGCCTGCACCTGCATTGGAGTGCGCCCCACAGAGGATGACAAGTGGGAACAACAGGAGCACGCAGGCCGCGTCATAAAAACCGTTTAACGAGAGACCACTCACTTTCGAGAACTGGGGCATCTGAAAACACAACACAAGAACAATCGAAAGTAGAAGCAGTCCAAGCTTGGGAAACCGAATACGGTCATGAATTCGATAGACCCATAGCCCCATCACGAACGAGACCGTGAGGCGTAGCGGTGCCATCCAAATCTCCGGATAACCCCAACCCCCGTCAAGCGATCCTTTCGTATTCGCGGTCCAAATGAGGAGCAGCCCCGACAATCCAAAAATAATCGCCAGAGTGGTTGTGCACAGCCTGCGAAGAATCAGGGCATATGCGATGTTCCCGAGGTACTCCTGCATCAATGACCACGCAGGCCCGTTGAGTGCCTGAGTCTCGTGTAATCTCCCCCCAACCGGAGGTGACGGAAGCAGAAGCAATGAGGTGATATAGGCAAGCAGCAGCATTGGAGCGGCAGTATGATTCATCGCCTTGCTGAAGGGATCGAAGAGGTAACCCAGCAGGCCCAGAGTGGCTGCGAGCAGCACCAGAGGGTGAAGCCGGATAAGACGGATGCGGAAAAATTGGAGCGTGGTCATCCGAGTCCAGCGATCATCGTATGCATACGCGACCACAAAGCCGGATAGCCCGAAGAAAAAATCGACTGCCAAATAGGCGTGGTGCATTAAGTGAAGCGGAGGATTAAAGTCAAACGGGTAGTTGAATGCGTGGAAGATCACGATTAGAAAGGCCGCGGATCCTCTCAAGCCATCCAGCACTTCAAAGTGTTCTTTTCCACTACTCGTGCGGTCGACGGTAATGGCAACACTCATGGGACAGCTCTCCGCAATTCAGGCTCCGCTTGAGCATCACGGGTGGCTCACAAACGCTAAACTAAAGTCGAACTGCCACGTAGACCGTGTGGCCCTGGTACATTTGCGGGCGGTAGTAAACGCCGCCTACGGTGTAATAGCGGACGCCCGAAACAGTTACCGCACGATAACCGGCGGGCATAACGGCGACGTAGCCATGTGGCAAGCCGCCTCCCGTAGCGACCACCGTGGTTTTAGTGGCGGTGCCTCCGCCGGCGACTACCGTGGTCTTGCTGGCCGCCACGGTTCCGTTCGGGCCGCTCACGACCGTGGTTTTCCTGGCAACCCCGTACACTTGCGCCCGTGTGACGGAAACACTGGTCAACAACACGGTGCCTAGAATAGCTGCCCTCACCAGGGCTTGGCCTCGTTCACGGACATTTATCGCGCCGTAGTATCGGCTAGTTGTTCGTTTCATATCGTTGGGTTCCTCTCGCCCGATTCTTTGTTGAAGACTGCGGGTCATTTCTGCTGCGAAGCCAATTTTGCGGCGGTTTCTTGCATTTGAGTCTCGGTCACCATCTCGACGCTCGCAGCGTCTGGCGGCGCCACAAAGGTGAAGAAGTTATCGGCGGGCGTGGCGCTCAGATTCCAATCGGAAAAGTCAGCCTCAAGTTCCGGACCGCCCTCGCGATCTCTGAACGTTGCCACCAATTTGCGCGGCAGCAGATCAGCGACGCCGATCCAGAGTTCGGAATCAGCCACCTCGCCGCTCAGGCTCAGGTGATAACACTCCACGCCACTGACGGTCTCTTTGCCTTTGTACGCGCGGCTCTTGATTCGGGGACTCAGCGCGCCATAAGGATCGCTTAGAATGAACTCGGCCAACGGTGGTGTGAATCCATACTTTTCGTCGATCCTGGCTATCGCTTCATCGATCGTGCCGGGTACCGGCACGGTGGAGTACAGTTTCATCGTCTCGTCGTAGACCGTAAGATTCTGGCCGTCAAAAACCAGCTGGCGAACGTTGTCCTGGCTCTGCGACTTCGCCAGAAACTTGCCGGGTCGAGAGACGGAGATTTCTATCTGCGCGTTTTCGGGAACGTTGCGGCCCTCGACCAACGCCGCGTCCAGTTTGCGATCCACTTTGAAGCTGAATTTTTGCGCGTGAGCAAGCTTCTCCGACATTTGCCGGAGAAGTTGATCCGGGTTCATTGCTGACGGCGGCGATTGGTTTGCTTGTGCCGCAGCCCCAGGCTAATCCAAACAGCGAGGTACTAATGACAAAAGAGAAGAGTAGTGAACGGGACCAGCGGCGATGAACTGGGTGCTGCTCCCTTTGAGAGCATTTTTCCATGAATGTATTTCTCACGTTTCCAAGGCGGTTATCGAACGAGTCCCATGGATCATACCCGAACGCAGCTGCGAAATCCGCGAAAGGCGGACTCGCTCGGCTGTTCTGGTGCCGCAAGTCAGGTAGAATATTTACGGAGCTTGGACCTTATGGAAACTTTGAATGATGCGCGCGTTAATGGAGTTGACCTGAATTCGTTACGAGAATTCGCGGAGAGGTATGCCGCCGCGTGGTCCAGTCAGAATGCGGCGAGTGTTGCGGCTTACTACTCTCCTCGCGGGTCGCGCTGCGCGAATGGCGCCGCTCCGTCCGTGGGGCGAAGCGCGGTGGAAGTGGCGGTACAGCAATTTATGAGCGCGTTCCCCGATCTGCAGATAACCGCGGAAGACGTTTTCGTGGTGGGAGACGGGGCCGAATTTCATTGGACGCTGACGGGCGTCAATTCCGGGCCGGGCGGGACCGGGCAGCACGTTTGCATCAAGGGATTCGAAGAGTGGCGGATAGGCGCGGATGCCTTGCTGGAAGAGGCGCGAGCGCACTTCAATATGCCGGATTTTCTACGTCAGATGGCGAAGGGTGCGACGGCCTAGCCGGGTCATAAGTGCTTCGGCAGCCAATGGTTACTTAATTATTTATTTAGAACTTAGTATAGCGTCTGCCAGATACGGCTGACCTTCCAGATTGTGCCCGTGCGTTACGTCCGGACTGACCCCGAAAATTACCGCGAACGTCCCGTTTGTTTTTCCAGAACGGGTATTGGTGTTCAAAATGCCGGTGGGTTGAAGAACAATCAAGCCCGGACAACGTGCCGCGCCTCGGGCACTGATTGGTGACCGTGCGCACAAACTCCTCGTCACCCCGTGCGCGCTTCTATGTCGCCATTAACACTCTCCAAGTACTAATGTACTGGTGCTAGTCGTCCACCGCGAAAGAGGGACTCGCTCGGCATCGCTGGGGACGGCCACGACCGTGTCAATCGCCACCTTGCGGCGATGTGGATCCGCTCGCCTACGCGGCTCACCAGCCCAGTGATGGCTTGATCGCTCCAGCTGTGGACTCAATAGGGGGCGATGCCGCGAAGCGATTCGGCGTCAAGTTGTCTTTTATCAGATGGTTAGACACTCATGTTTTTTACATCTATTTTCCATCTTTCGTCCATTGACCGAAGCCCAGGACTCTGTCAGATATCAGCGCTGAGACGCGAGGCCGCGACCCCGCCGCGCGATACCTGTTCGCTGGAGAACAAAAAATGTTAATTGAAGACAAGGCACGAAGCGCAAGTCGAATCCCGAGGATGCGTGCATCACGGAGCCGGGATTTGTTGATCTTATTGGCTGTTGCCGCCGCATTGGCGCTGCCATCCGCCTCCTACGCGGATGAACTTCCGGCGGCCAGTTTCAGCGTCGAAGCGGCAGGGGCTATCTCACTCACTACTGCCGGATCGATTACTGGTACCTCCACAACTACTGTGATCTTAGGGGGCACCCAAATCAGCACCGCGACGGCCGCCTACGGTCTGGGTGATGCGTCGGTCTCTGCAAATGGGTCGACGGTTGGGGGAGAGAACACGGCACTTTCGAGTGCGGAGGCCACGGTGATTTATTACGTGCAAGCGGTGCAGACGGGGAACACACCAGTGGCTATAAGCCAGGTGCCGCTGATCTTCTCTGGATCCGTTACCACCAGCGCTTCTGGCACAGCTGATGCCTCTGCTTCGTTTGAAACACCCGGGGGCGCCCTTAACGCTTGCTCCACGTCGAACGGGCCTTGTGGTTCACCCGGATCGAACTCAGGCAGCATAAATTACAATGCGTCGCCTGGCGCGATATACGACGTCGAAGTCAATGCCATTGGCGCTTCGGGCGATGGCACCGGGACCTGGTTCGCCGCCGCTGATCCACAGGTAGAGATCGATCCTTCGTTCGCTTACGCCAGCGATTTCACGGTGGAGTTCAGCCCGGGTGGGACCTCGGGTGGTGGTGGCACGAACCCGCCCCCGTCGGTTCCTGAGCCATCGAATTTGGCGCTACTGTCCGTCGCGCTGTCGGCGCTATTGGGGTTGACGGCGATGTGCAAGCGGCTGGGTAGGTGAGGGTTAGCGCTGGCTTGAGCGAGCCGGGGCGCCTTCGGCTGTCGGTCATGCGTGTGTTTCTTGGCAGAATCATTCATCGTACTTCACCGTTTGTTACGCTTCGATTCAGTAGACATCCTTAAATAACAGCATGGAGCCGAGTTTGCGCTCGTGGTCGGCGGGGAAGCCGCAGCGGGGGGCGAAATCGTCGGCTTCGCGGAAGGTTCCAAAGAGGCGGTCCCACCAGGTGATGTCGCCAAAGTTGAATTTATGGACGTCGAGTTCGTGGTGAATGGAGTGGTGTTCGGGGCGTTGAAGGAAATAGCCGAACCAGCGGGGAGTACGGATGTTGCTGTGGTAGAAATATTCGCCGAAGACGGCGAAGACGTTGAACCAGGCGGCGCCGGCCAGCGACGCGCCCAGCACGGAGAACATGAGTGCGCTCATGAGTACCGAGTCCGCGGCAATTTCGACAGGATGCTTGTAGAAAGCCGTGAGCAACTCGATGCGGGCGGGGCTGTGGTGCACCTGGTGGAAGACGTTCCAGAGAAAATTGACGTCGTGGCGGGCGCGATGCCACCAGTAGAAGACGAAGGTGCCGATGAACCAGCCGATGAAGCCTTGCAACAAAGGGGAAGCTACATGGGAAACATGAAAGAGGGAGTGGCCCTGCAACCAGCGATTCCAGGCCACACCGGCCAATAGAACAATGCCGAGCTGGCAGGCGTTTAGAAAAAGTGCGCGGAGGTACCATCCGGGAGCCTCTGGCAAAGTTCTGCCGGGAACTACTCTTTCAAAGGTAAAAAACGCGATGGTGAGTGCGCCGATTATGGCCATCTGAAGCATTTGTGCCTCCTGTCGGTGGTCCTGATTGATTCGTGACCAACCGTTCGATGAGGCGATAGTAGCGGCGGAGCTGGTGCGTTAGAGCGAGGCGCATGACACTTTCTACGACTGTCACATGGCGGTGGGAGTGGTGAGTTGCGCCTGGCACGAATTGGGAGAGGCGGCCTGCAATCACGGCAGGGTCAGGATAGAATTCGACCACGCGCATGAACATTTCGCTCAGCAAAGACAGTGACGTTCCGGTGCACGAGCAGCTGGCGGAGCAGATCGTATTCCTGATTACCACGGGAAAATTGCGTCCGGCGGAACAGCTGCCGAGCGTGCGGGCGCTAGCGCGGCGTCTGGCGATTCACCACAATACGGTAAGCAAGGCTTACCACGATCTGGTGCAGCGAGAATGGTTAAGACGCCGGAAGGGGAGTCGATTGTGTGTTGCACCGGCGGTGTATTTGCGGGGGCGGGAGACAAACGACAGCCTGGATGAACTGATCGATCGCAGTACCGAGCGCGCTAGAGAGATGGGCTATTCCTTGGCGACGCTGCGGAAGCGAGTGGCGCAACGTTTGGCGTTGCAGCCACCCGACCACTTTCTGGTGGTCGAGGAGGAATCGGGGCTTCGCAAGATTATTCAAGCGGAAATTTATCTAGCGCTCAAGAAACGCGTGGAGGGATGCACGCCGCAGGAATTTTCGAAAAATCCTGGGTTAACCGGAGGCGCTCAGGTACTGGTTCCCGAGTACGCATTCCCGCTGCTAGCGCCGGTGGCGTCGAGTGACTGGCCGCCTATTCGGCTGATGTTTTCGACAGCGGACGAACATGTAAAGCTCATTAAGGGGCTGAAAGAAGCTTCAACAATCGCCGTCGTATCGGTCAGCGAAAGCGTGTTGAAGACTGCACGCAGTGTTTTTGCTGGCGCGATTGAACGACGGCACACCTTTCGTGAAGTTCTGGTGCGGTCCAAGCGGCGCCCTGAGGTTCGCGGAGTAGATGTGGTGTTCTGTGATTCGTTGGCGATGCGGGTGGTGACAAGCCGACGAAAGATCCACTATCAGTTGCTGACAACGAAATGCATGGCTGAGATAGCCGCAATACTGGACCTTTGGGCGTTTCCGATAGAACGGCCGCGAGGCAAAAAAAGACAGAGCAAGCTCACGGATTGAAGCGGAATCGATGGGTTGTTTCAACATGACAGGCACGCGTGATACTGTCGGTGCGGCGCGGACACCAACGATGACTTATGCGCTCTGGGGCAGCAACCGAGTTTTGATTTGTGAGCGGGAAAATTGGAGGCGGTGGATGATTACGGGAACTGGGGCGAAGTTGGGCGCGAAGATTTTGTGGATCGCGGCGGTGGTGGTGCTGTGGGCGATGCCGGCGGCTGCAAAGGTACAGGTGGATTTTAATCCGGAGCTGAATTTTGAGCAGTATAGGACTTTCGCGTATCTGGGCGGAACGAACCAGTTGGTGATGATGCAATTGAATCCGGATTTGATCAGCGATCGGGTGCACCGCGCGGTGACGCGGGAAATGACGGCAAAAGGATTGAAGGAAGTGAACCCCAACCAGAATCCGGATCTGGTGGTGCGCTACTGGGCGACCAGTTCGAAGGACGCGGACGTATCGTCCTACGTAACGATGGGCATCTATCAGCCGTTTATTGGGTCGTACTGGGGATTTTGGTACGACACGATTAGCGTGACGACCAAGCGGCAAGGCACGCTGCTGGTGGATTTGATCGATCCGAAGAAAAAAGATCTGGTGTGGCGGATTTATGTGATCGAGCGGATCATTAATACGGACAAGGCCTGGAAGTCGGCGGACGAGGATTTTACCAAGGGGTTCGAAAGCTTTCCGCCGTCGGCAAAAGAGATTGAGGATAAGAAGAAAGAGCGGTTGGAGCATCCGCCTAAGCCGGCCAGCTGTCAGTAAGACGTGTCGGATTATTTTTGGAATTTTACGGAGTTGAGCATGCGCAATTATTTGGCGGCAGCTGGTTTGGCAAAGAGCAGGTTCGTAAGGACCAGGTGGATAGCGGGCACGACGCTGTTGGCATTGGTATTGGCGATTGCGGCGGCTGCGCAGCAGACCAACTCGCTGGCGATTGCGGGACTGCCGGGGTCGGCGAGTGTGACGCAGGTGAACGGTCACAATTATGTGGAGGTCGAAGGGCTGGCGCGGATGACTGGCGCGGCGCTGAGCTTCAACGGAAATCAAATCGTGATGAACATGCCGGTGTCTGGAGCAACGACACAGCAGCCCGCAGCTCAGGCCGCTCCGCCTCCCCCGCAAGGCTTTTCCAAGGGTTTTGTGGCTGCGGGAATTGAAGCGATGTCGCAGGTGCGGGAGTGGCACGCGGCGCTGAAGAACGCAATCCAGGGCGGGTACCCGCTGCGAGCCGATTGGCTGAATGCGCTCAAGGCGCAAGCGCAACAATCGTTGCGCTTGGCTGGACTGGCGGTAAGCACCGACTCCGACCGGAACGTGATGCCGTTCCTGACCAACGAGTTCAATAATATGAGCCAGTTGAGCGATAAATATGTGCAGAAGACCGTATCGATGAGTTATTTCGGAAGAGACGCGCTGGCCAACGATCCTATCGACCAGAAAATCATGACGTGCGCGCATTCGCTAGCGTCGATGGCGACGACGAATCAGTTTGTCGATGATGGATCCTGCCAGTAGACGGCGGAAACTCCGGGAAAGCTAAGGGCTCAACGGCATTCTTCTCCCGTCAGTGTACGGGGGCAAGCTGCGTATTGGTAAAAGGACTGTCTCCCGCAGAAAAATTGTTGAGAGTTGTTCCGTTGTTGCCGGGAGGCTTGATGGTTCTCCATTCTGCCCACTGGTATTCGTCCAGTCCGCTGATGCTCCATGAGGTGACTCCGGGCACGCCGGAGGTCAACGTGGTGTCTACGACCTGATAAAGAATGGCGTTGTTGTAATACGCGGTGACGGTGGTTCCCACGGCGGTTAGCGCGATGGTGTCGTGAGGCTGCGGGAGGTCGCGGGCGATGCCGTTGTCATGGGCGTTGCCCAAATCGGTGAATTTGCCGTCTGCAATTTTCCACAATTCGTAATAGGCGACACGTCCACCGCCTTTGTAGGAATTCGTGCCGACATGGAAAAAGTATCCGTTGAGAGTGGTCGGCGTGGTGCCGCTTCCGCGAACCATCACGCCTGCACCGGAATCGCTGGGGCAAACTCCGGTGCCTGATTCGGTGGCGGTCTCGCCGGAGGCGTTGGCGATCGTGAAAGAGTTCGGGCCGAAATTGCTGGTGGTAAATCGGCCGTTATTCCCGGCATGGGCCATATTCGAAACTATGACGTAGAGTTCGCCGCCGGCGATGATGTCGGTGAGGGAGCCACTGGTCAGCGTGAAGGTGTAAGTGGTGTCGTTGCCGGAGTGCGAGGCGCCGTTGATCGCGAGAACGGCGCGGTAGGGCGCAACCGTATTCACCATGGCTTGCGCCCACTGGTCATTGCCAAAGGTTTCGCCCCCAGCCCACAAAGAGGCAGCGTCGCTGCCGCCGGCATTCACTGGGCCATAGCCATTGCTGTTGATGAGCAGCCCGCCGGGTCCGTCGGGGCCTTCACCCGCGGTGAGGATAGGAGCAGACCAGTTGGGACCGAGGGCGCCGTCAGGGCGGGTGAAATTGTCGGAAATTTGGGTGAAGGTGCCGTGGGCCGGCGGAGGCGGAGGCGCCTGCGACGGCGCAGACATATCCGCCGATCCTGCGCATCCCGGCAGGGACACAACAAGGATCAGTAGGATGACGGCGCGCAGGCTGGGCGGACGCTCCACTGCAAAATACTACAATTATTTCGCGCGAATGTGAATAGACAGTTATCAAGTAAAACACGTCGTTCTTTAATATAGTTATAAAAAGTGTGCCATATCGGGAATTGTACGAACCGGGGCATTCGCGCCACTGAATGACCGGGGGGTTGAACAAAATACGGCTACAAACCATTTCTTTCGGGGATCCGTTTGACGGGCATGCGGATATGGCCGCGAAAAGGGACCAGCCCGGAGAGTCGAGCCCGTCGCTTTACTCGTTTTCCGTAATCCCCGCACGCGAAAGGATTTTGTGTCCAGGTGTATGGGGTACGGCTATGCATTCAATATCAATTGCATTGGCCCTGGTAAACCATTCGGTTGTCTCAAGCCTCCAAGTTGTTGAAGCATATCGGACTTGCTTTTAGTCTCAGGATAGTTAAAGTCAGCCCAGCTTACAGAATCGCTTGCCTAGTCTCGGAGAGACCCCGATGGCTCACCTTCTTCTCTGGTTTTTTATCTTTGTTGCGGGTCGGTGACAAAGCACCCAACAAAACGTCGGCACTAAGCTTGTCTGGCATTACGCATCGGGGACTTTCGCAGGCGGCGAGGTAATCACCTACACGATGGGAGATAGGCGGCGCACCGAGTTCCACAACACCGCTCAGCGTCGGAGCCCAGATGGGTCCTTCGCAGTAGCGGACCCATCTGCAAACGTTGTGATTCAGCGGTGCGACTTAGCGCGCAGTTTTGGCTTGGATACAAATACCCGGGATTACTCTGCAAAGGAGTATCCGCCGAAGCCGATCACACGCGAGGCCGAACCTGATTGGGACACGTCAAAACTACCAGCATATCGAGTTGAAACAACAACCGTGGACACGGGGGAGCGCGAAGAAATATTCGGACAAAGGGCGAGGCACGTTATCACGACAACTAAAACGACGCCACTTGGCGATACAAAAGGGGAACGATCAATTTCCGTTGAAGACGGTTGGTATATCGATTATGACCCGAGGATTTCGTGTGATCCTAGTCCACCTGCGGGACCAAAGGTCCACGATTTCGGTTGGTTTTATAAGGGTGTCCATCGGTGGCCCACGGACAAAATAGAAAACGTGCAAATCGGAGAGCGGGAAACAGGGCTCTTCGTCAGAGGGAAGCAAGATTCCAAGAACACGACAATCACGGGCACGGGAAGCAGTAGCGTGAACGTGACTCTGAGCAACGCTTTTCAGGTAACGGAGTCCTATAAAGGGCCATTATCGCCAGCTTTATTCGAGGTCCCCACGGAGTTCAAGCTTGGCGACACCATTCTGTTCCAATGAGAACGTTTCCCCGGATTGGCAGTTGGAGCGGGCGTTATCACCCGTAGCTCTCTCGTGCCTGACTAAGGCGCTTACCGGACATGCGGATTTTCCGATCATAAAAAACCACCCGTTCGATGATGCGGCTAATTAGGCCTTGGTGTGCGTTTCGTCGGGTCGGTCAAGCACGCGGCGCGCTGTCACCAGGTCTACCTCAGGTACTAGCACGCGAAACCCCGTGCCAGTCCAGGGCATGTCAGGACGCCAGCCGCTGGCGCTATCGTCTTGAACTCTTGCGGCAATCTCTGCGGACAAAAGCGCGCCCTGCGCGCAGTCTGCTTCATCCTGGGTTGTGAATGTTTGAACCAGTACGTATTCCGTGTCGGGCGGGGGAGTAAGAGCGTCTCTCGCCAGCGCCACGTCTTCCTCACACACGAGGACCCGAAATCCGACGCCGCTCCAAGCCAAGTGCTGACGCATTCCACCGGCGGTATCAGCCTGGATCATAGCCTCAATATCTGAGGATTCGAGGATACCCAGGGCGATGTCCGCTTCAGCCCGCGTTCCAAATGACTGGACTACGACAAGATTACTCTGCCGCATGCGAGCATTATATGCCGGGGACGATATTGCGCACTGCGGGTGTGCCCGTTTCTTTTTCGCGGCCATATCCGCTGCCCCCGGGATGCGTTGACAGGCGAAAGTAAGGCGGCAATACTGACGAGCGATGATTGGGCAATTGCGCGGGAAGCTGGCGGAGAAGCGGCCGAACTCGGTGCTGGTGGATGTGGGCGGCGTGGGATATGTGGTGGCGGTGTCGCTGTCGACGTATGCGGCACTGGGGGAATTGCATGCCGAAGTGACGCTGTTGATCCATACGCATGTGCGCGAAGATGCGTTGGCGCTGTACGGATTTATTTCGGCGCGCGAGAAACAACTTTTTGAGATGCTGCTTTCGGCGTCCGGCGTGGGGCCTTCGCTGGCTTTGAAGATATTGTCGGGGATGAGCGTGGAAGAGCTGGTGCCGGCGATTCGCGGAAGCGATTTGGGACGATTGACGAAGATTCCCGGTGTGGGACGCAAGACTGCGGAGCGCATGGTGGTGGAGTTAAAAGATCGGCTGGATGCGATCAGCGCGGAAGTGCTGATGAAGCCGGCGGTGGCTTCCTCCGGCGGCGCCACGGATATAAATGCGGATGTGATTTCGGCGCTGGTGAATTTGGGTTATGACGCGCGGGCTTCGGAAGAGGCGGTGGCGTCTGGCGCGCGGGCTGCGGGAACGGTGAATTTTGAGAAATTGTTGCGAGCCGCGCTGAATGCGTTGAGTGTGCCGAAGAGGACGAAGTAAGGAAGGAAAGAAGCAAGGAAGTAATGAAGTAACGAGGTAACGAAAAAAACCGGCTTCAATATTTGTGACGGGTCAAATACATGCGGGATGCTGGTTGAGTTGCTCAGGGATTTGAGGAAAATGCGGATGAGGGTTGTTTTCGAATGATGGAAGACCGGCTGGGGCAGCGGATCGTTTCGGGCGCGGCGGTCGATGAAGATTTGCGGATGGACGCGAATGTGCGTCCGAAGCGGCTTGATGAATATATCGGGCAGAAGCGCGTCAAGGAAAATATCGCGATTGCAATTGAAGCGGCGCGTAGCCGCGGGGACGCGCTGGATCACGTGTTGCTTTATGGCCCGCCGGGACTGGGAAAAACCACGTTAGCCCAGATTATTGCCAATGAATTGAATGTGACGATTAAGACCAGCGCGGGGCCCTTGCTGGAGCGCAAGGGAGATTTGACCGCGATATTGACTTCGCTGGAGAGTAAGGAAGTTTTTTTCCTGGATGAGATTCATCGGCTGCAGCCGGCGGTGGAAGAAGTGCTGTATCCGGCGATGGAAGATTTCCGAGTGGACTTGATTATCGGGCAAGGGCCGGGAGCGCGGATTCATCCTTTCCCGTTAAGTCGCTTTACTTTGATTGGAGCGACCACCCGGGCGGGATTGATTACCGCGCCGCTGCGTTCGCGTTTTGGAATTGTGCACCGGCTGGAATTTTATGAGCCGGAAGATTTGCTGATCATTATTCACCGTTCGGCGAAAATTTTGAATATAGCCATGGACGAAGGCGGCGCGGAAGAGATTGCGAAGAGGTGTCGAGGGACGCCGCGGATTGCCAATCGGTTGCTGCGGCGGGCGCGCGATTTTGCGGAAGTGCGGGCGGCGGGGCGAATTACGCGGGCCGTGGCGCAGGAATCGCTCGCCATGTTGGGTGTGGACGAGAGCGGACTGGATGAAGTGGACCGCAATTTGATGCTGGCGCTGATCGACAAGTACGCGGGTGGACCGGTGGGCGTGGGTACCCTGGCGGCGGCGCTTAGCGAAGAAGAAGATGCGATCGAAGAAATGTATGAGCCGTATTTGATGCAGATTGGGTTGATTGACCGGACGCCCAGGGGAAGAGTAGCTACGGCGCGGGCTTATGAGTATTTTGGGAAAGAGTTGCCGAAGCGACAGACCAGATTATTTTGAGAAAAGAAAAGCGAAGTAATGAAGTAAAGAAGTAACGAAACGGCCCGAACAGACTACAAATTCATGACGGTTGTTTACCTTTCGCTGGGATCTAATATTGGGAATCGGTCGGAGAATTTGCGCGTGGCGATTGCTGCGCTCGATGGCGCGGGTGTGCGAGTGCGGCGAACATCGAAAATTTACGAGACTGAGCCGGTGGATTATTTAGAGCAAGATTGGTTTTTGAACTGCGTGGTTGAGGGCGAGACGGGCGTCGAGGCCGTGGAACTGTTGCGACGCTTGCGGGGCATTGAGACGGAAATGGGAAGCGCCAAGGCGTTTGCGAAAGGGCCGCGGCTTATTGATCTGGATATTTTGTTTTATGGCGACGCGGTGATCAATCTGGCGGGGTTGCAGGTGCCGCATCCGCGAATGGCGGAGCGGAGATTTGTTTTGGTGCCGCTGGCGGAGATTGCGCCGGAGGTGCGGCATCCGGTTACGGGTTTGACGGCCGCGGAGATGCTTCAATTGACGAAAGACGTCAGCGTTGTGCGCGTGGTGCGAGATTAGTGAATACCTGTCAAAAGGCGAAGCCAAGGTTGTGAATGTGTGTCCCCAATCAAGCCGAGATGGGGCGCAGCATGCTGCGCCCCTACAAAGACGGAGCATTGCGAGGTTTACGTGCGGCGGAGAAGCAGGCGATGCAACGTGAATTGTTTCGGCGCGAGTGCGTCCAGCTCGATTTGTGTCAGGCGGCCTTCGGTGATTTCGCGCCAAATGTAAACATTCGGATCGGTTTCCTGGCGTTCGCGGCCATTCAAGCGGCGGAGGAAGGTGCTGGCGTCGTCCCGCGAGGCGACTTCTCGAAGTGTCGGGCGAGCCAGGGCTTCTACCGCGTAGCTGCGCAACAATTTGCTCCAGTAATGATCGAAAAGGTCAGCGGATGCGAAGATGTCGCTCCAGGCTGCTTCGCCTCCGTAAGAGACGATCACGCCAACCACTCGTTCGCCTTTGAGGTGCGCGGTTTGTTTGGCGAAGCGTTGCGCGAGCTGATCGACGAAATCGTCAATCGAGACACCGGTCGATTTGCTGTTGTAGACCTTGTCATAAGACTCGGTCGGCGCCGACGTTCCAATCGCCCCAGCCAGGACCCCTAGACTCAAACGCGCTTGGCGTGACGCGGTCTCCGGTACCGCGGCAGTTGAGCCCCCGCGAACGGCACTCCATACCTGGGTTTGCTCCTGGTCAACCGCCGCTTTTTCGCGGACGCTGGGGTGCACGATGGTTTTGGCCGCCACGAATTGGGAGCCGGAGGACCAGCGGCCATGCTCCACGCAAAAAACGTCCAGGGGCAATGGCGGCCCGCCCACCGGCACCAGGCGATCCTTGCCGATGATACGGTCCTGTTTGCCGCCGCTGACCAGCTCACCGGCAAGCAACAGGAGCGGACGTTTGCTGCGGTTGACGAGAACCAATTGATTGACCGCCGGGCCGCTGCGGTACTCCGGGATAACGCGAGCGCTATCATCGCGGTAGCGAACCATCGCGTCCGAGCCCTGTTCGCGAATTACCACTTCGCCGGAGGCTAGGCCTTCGTCGAGGGTGAGGAAATTGCTGGTGTCATACCCGGAAGAGCTAACCACTGGGAAGATGGAGATATTTTCATAGGTGACCGGCTCGAGAATGCGCCAGTCGCTTTCCGGACGGGCTGGCGGGTTGGGCGAGGCGCCCGGCGAGCAGGCATAACCTAATGCGCCAGCAGTACTGGCACCCAGCAAGATACTGAGCAGGGCGGGGAATATCGAGCGATCCATAAAAACCTCCTTGGCAGAGTGGAACTGACCTTCGGAGGTAGAACGCGGCGGACGGGAATTCTTGCAGGGAAAAATGAAGGAAAGAAGTAATGATGTAACGAGGGAATGAAACGGCGGGTCTCGCGTGAAAGCGAGGTGAGGGAAACTGGTACTTATCTAACGGCCGGAGCTGCCCAGATTGTCCAGGCGCTTGGGGCGGCGGTTTTTGGAGGCTTCGCCTTCGGACTTTTCGTACTCGGCTAGCTCTTCGTCGGTATACGAAAAAGAGTCGCGGGAAGCAAACATGGAGTTCGAGCGGCCTTCGGCTTTTTTCTTTTTGCGCAGGTCGCCAAATTCGTAGCGCACCTGGCGGATAGGCGCGGCAATCGCGCGCACTTCCACCAGCAGGTCGCTGATTTTTTCGAGAAAATCGTGCAAGTGGTACGGGCGTACCACGTAAGGCAGGCGCGCCGCTTCGAGCGGACCAACGTACTGGCTGCCGGTCATTTCCGGGATCAGAAAAAGCACCCGCATACGGCCGCCTTCATCCGCGGAAACGCCGGATAGTTCGCGAAGAGTAACGAAAGCCGCGCTGTTTGGCGGAGTCAACGCGGCGCTGGCGATTACCATAGACCATTCGCCGGTTTTCAGTTCGCTGAGCATCAACTGCGCATCGGGCACGATGCGCACGCGCCAGCCTTCTGAATCCAAAATTACGCGAAGCGCTGCGGCGCTGGAGGCATCGGCATCGAGGACGAGGATGCCGACTTGTTGCGGCTGGACCGGGACAGACGTTCCCATTGCGCGAGTATAGCGCCCGGGATTGCGTGAAGCCCCGTCCCAAGGTACAGGTGCGACGAAATGGCTACCCTTAGATGGCGGTAGAAAGGTTGGACTTACGGTTGAGTCGGAGGATTATCAACAGCTTGCTTTAGTACCAGATCGACTTTTGACGGATGACCGTGGGTGATGACCGGGTAGCCCGTATCCGTGCGGAAGCGGGCCGCGCCATCAACCACGATCGTGGCACGAACCGCGTAGCTGTGTTTCGGATCGATCTTGCCGGGATCAAATTTCAACTCGAAGGGCAGGGGAACTTGGCGATCGCCGAAAGTGATTTTTTGTTCGGCGATCATCGTGGCGCTGGCATCGGCGCGGGAAATATCTTGCAGCTGGATCACCGCTAAAGCGGTTGGCGGCATGGCGATACGAAGCGGATAGCTGACCGTGCCGGTAACCACTCCGGAGGAGTCGGCCGCGCTTGTAGTCGAACCGCCAGAGGCGGCATCGCCGGCCGGCGCAGGTACGCCGTTACAATTCTTTGCCAGCTGCTTGCCGCCCGTAGGGCTGTTGCCGTCGTCAGCCTCAGCCAGAAACCCGCCATTTCCTTTGCTCCACCAAACCAGCTTGCCGTCTGAATACCGACCACCGTCAGCAGACATCACCTGCTTCATGAGGTAAACGTGACCGTTGTACGTAACCCGCGCGGCTGATTTGCCGTAGCCCACGATCAACTTCACCCCGCCCTCGCAACTGTAGATGAAACGCCGTACAGTAGCCTTCGCGGCGGCATCGGGCGAGGGCACAGGCTGAGGATTGGTGACCGGGTTTTGCGTTGAGCTTGCAGGAGTCGTTGCCGGAGCTTGTGCAGGCGGTGTCTGCGGTCCTTCTTGCGCGTGCAGTGGCAGCGCCAAACAGAACAGAGAGCTAGCCACGATAAGCCGCGATGCCAAGACTGATTTCTCGGAAAGATATATCTGACCCAGGATGCGAAACATACTAATTCCCCCGATGAAGACGCTACTGGCCCACTACTAAACTCGAACCGTCCAAATACTTTCGCATTCCGCTGCCATCCCAAAAAATCCGGAAGATCGCTGAGGCGGCCGCTGAAATTCGCCGTGTGTAGAAAATCTGCAACCCATCGCGAGACCACTCACCGTTGCGCGCGTGTTGATCCGGCGGACTGAGCGTAGAGCGGCGCTTGGAACGCATTTCGTAAAGGAACGTTCCGTAAGCGAAACCACTGGCATCCGCCGGCGCACCCGGCGGTGGAGACGCGTAAGCTGCGGAAACCAGCAAGAGGTCGTTGTTGGTTGGATTCAGACGCAACGTATCTGTCGGTTTGGCGGAGAACGCGTCGCCATAAATTTCCCGCAGCGCCACGGTTTGTGCCGGCTTATCTTCGCTGAGCCAGTAGGCGTTCTGGGCATCGGACGCCAGCACGGTGTGTGGGTCCGCCCAGCCCTGTAGTGAGACGACGTTTTGAGTGGAGAACGAAGCTGCTTTATCCGGAGCATCAGGACTCATCGTCCAAACTTGTGCGCCATTTACGTAGGCGATTCGCGAATCGTCCAGCGACCAAAACGGCTGGCTTACCGTTCCGTGCATCAAATCCCGCGAGCGTGCGCTCTCAAATTCATAAAGCACGATCGTTCCGGTTGGCGTCCCCTTTGCATCCTCACGGAAATAAAGCAATTTCTTGCCGTCGTGAGATAAAGCGAATTGCGAACCGATCGCCGGGACGATTTTCTTCACCGCGCCGCGGCTCACGACGATTTTTCCCGCGGGATTTAGATAAGCGACCGCCACCGGCAGCTTGGCATTGGTAATCGGCGGAATTACGGGTGACTTCTTTTTGTCCGCGTCGTCGTTGTCGTCGTCGGCCTGCGCGGTTTGACCCGGCACTCTGGGGAAAAGTTCGGCGGCAATGCGCGCGCAGCCTTCTAGTTTTCCAATCAGCGAGTGCGAAACCACCGCGCGAAAAGTGTACTTGGTCGTCGAACCGGGATCGGTGCAGGGCTCGCGCGTCAACTGCACGGAAAGCTCAGCATTCGCGGCCGTGTCTTTCGCGCGGTACACCCAAGTGTCGGACGTTCCTTGGCGCGAAATTTCTGCGGGATCCAAGACGATCGCCGGGTAGCCCGCACGTTGCAAAAGTTCGGGACCCTTCGGGCCGATGCGCACGCTCCATGATGGAGATTCGCCCGAAGCTAGCAGCAAGATGGGGTAGTGCGTCGATTGCGGCGCGTTGGGAATGGCAGGCGACGATGGAGTGCTGGCCGCAGGCTTCTTGGCCGGGGGCGGGGTTTGCCCGAATATCGCTACGCTCGTACCAGTCAGCGCGACGGCAAACACAAAATGCTTCCTTAATCTTGCGATGCGCAACGGTGGCCCCTCGACTTTCGAGAATAGCTCGCCGCGCGGAAGGAGGCAAATGCCCGATTTTGCGCTACTGCGGCGTAGTCGTCGGGGCGGCTCTCGTGAACGTGTACTGATGGCGGAATTTGAACTCTCCGCCCGGAAGCCGTGTTTCGCGCAGGATGGTCAGTGAGCTTTCCGTGCAATGAATCGTGGTTCGCACTTCCACCGGTTTATCATTCTCGATCCCCGGACCGCTGAGTAGCAGGGATCCTTCGGCGACGCTTCCAAATCCTTCAAGCTGCGCGATTTGATATACGGTTTTTTTGCCGTCGTTATCTTGCACGGTGTATTGGTGAGTATCCAGATCGATGTGAATCGTTTCCGTCTCTCTAACGATTTTTCCGGGTCCGTCCTCGTAAACGTATCTCAGTTCAATAGCCTGCGCGTCGCCCGTGGGAGCTGCATGAAGACCCGTGGGCAGCTTCATGCGCTTGTCGTTGCTGTAGTCCCGGTATTCGAGGTAACCCGTCCAGTGGCCGGTCAGCGCCTTATAAATGACCTCGTTGGATACAGTGGCGGGTGACTGCGCGCTGACCAAGCGCGGGCTGCAAAGGCAGAACGAGATGGTGGTAAGGGTCAGTACCGCGATTTGACGGAACCTCAAAGTTGTTTTCCTCTGAAGAGAAGAAGGGAAGTTTCCAGCCGAATGTTCCGCACCCATTTCTGCGTGCAGGGCGAATAAAATACGAAACTACTTGACATGGCGAACAAAAAGCGAAATACTCTCCCCGTCTCGAGGTGGGCTATGCTTTTTCCAGTGCACTCCATTCCGTCGCCGGGCTTTGGTATCCGGCGGCGCCCCGTTCTAAGACTCGTTCCACAACCCGCAGCAACCCTCTTTCCCATTGACCCTGAAGCAAGCCCAAACCCAATGGTTGGCGAGCATGCCCCGCTCGCGAACCCCAGCAGCGGTCCGCATCGTGCCGCGGTAGGTTGCCCCCTGCCGCAGGCTGGCGATGCCGGAGTGGCGGTCGGCCCTGGTTTCAGCGGCCTGCCCAAGCCCCGAGCCGCTGCTGCGCCACTGGTTGGCATTGCCCGCCTCGCTTCTATTTCTCCGGCTGTGGAAACCCGGCGGAAGTCTGAGGAACGCCCGGAATACTTCCTGTTGCCGGTGCGTTCCATCTTGAATCGCTGCAATTCGAAGCGCGTGCCGTTTGAGTGGACCGTAAACCCCTATCGCGGATGCGAATTTGCCTGCCGCTACTGTTACGCGCGCTACACCCACGAATTCATGGACCTGGATGGCCTCGATTTTGAAAAGAAGATCTTCGTGAAGCAAGATGCCGCCGCGCTGCTGGCCCGCGACGTTACCGAAAAATATTGCAGATCCGGCGAGCGTCCCAATCTGGATCACCCGGAGCACATCGCCATCGGCACGGCCACGGATCCTTACCAGCCGGCGGAACGCGAGTATGGCGTGACGCGCTCTTGTTTGGAGGAACTGGTGAAAAGGGAAGGGCTCAGCGTTTCTATCACCACCAAATCCAATCAAGTGGTGCGCGATATCGATCTTCTGCAGAAAATTGCGGCGAGTTCGGCGCTATACGTAAATATGACCATCACCACCTTGCGACCGCGGCTGGCGCGCTGGCTCGAACCCCGCGCACCGCGTCCGGACTTGCGCATCGCAGCCGTGCGGCAATTGCGCGATGCGGGGATTCCGGCCGGGGTACTGGCCTCGCCGCTGTTGCCAGGAATTACCGATGGGGAAGGCGAGCTGGAGTCGCTGGCCGAGTCCGCCAAGAATGCGGGAGCCGCATGGTTCTCGTCGGGGATTTTGTTTCTGCAGCCGACCTCTGCGAAGCAGTTCATGCCAGCGCTTCGCGAGAAATTTCCGCGTCTCGCGAAGCAGTATGAAGAATGGTTCGTGCGCCACGGCCAGGTTCCGGAGCAATACCGCAATGGTGTTCGGCGGAGACTCGCGGCTATCCGTAAAAAATTCGGGTATCCAGACCGGCCCTACGGGGAAATGATGGCGCCGGTAGCCAAAGCGCAGATGTCCCTGGCGTGGAGTGCGGGCGAAGCGAGCCCCTTGCAATTCGCTGGTGCAGCTGCGAACGGCTAGCTCACGTCATGATGATTTTGTTGGAGAAGCGCCGCGCGGCGATGATCAAAAGAATTGTGCCCATGGTGAACAGCGCCAGCCCGTCGATCCACAGATGTTGCAGGCCGGCGCCCCGCAAGATGATGCCTCGGGTAATGTTGATGAAATAGCTGGCCGGTACCAGATAGCTAATCAGGTAGAACCCCAACGGCATCGTCTCGCGCGGGAAGATATACCCCGAAAAGAAAATGCTCGGCAGAATGGTCAGGAAGGCCAGTTGCATCGCCTGCCCCTGTGTATTCGCCTTGCTGGAAATCAGCATGCCCAGAGACAACGATACGAAAATATAGGGCAGCGACAAAAACGCCAGCAGAAACACGTTGCCATGCATCGGCACCCGGAAAACGAAGCGCATAAAAAATAAAATGTTGCACAGCTCAAAGAATCCGATACCAAAATAAGGAAGTAACTTTCCCAGCAACAAGCCGAAGGGGCGCACCGGGGTTACGAATAATTGTTCCAGGGTGCCGCGCTCTTTTTCGCGGACGATGGCGAAGGCGGTCAGGAACGTCGTCACGTTCAGCAACAAAATCGCCGTAAGTCCCGGCAAAAAGAAATTGGGCGAGCGCGAATCCGGATTGAAAAGCAGCTTGGGCCGCATATCCACGGCCAGCGCCGCGCTGCGGTCGGTAACTGCACGGCGCAAAGATTCATCGAGGCCGATCGCAGTGGTCACGTTGATCGCTTGTCCGGCCACTGAAGAATCCGAACCGTCTATCAACACCAAAACTTGCGCGGACATTTTGTGAATCAGCCGGTCCGAATAATCCACGGGAATCTTGATCCCCACGCGAGCTCTTCCGCTAATGATCGTATCGTTCAGATCCTTGTCGTTGTCCACGTAGCGAATCACGTGAAACGTGTCGGAATTTTTTAGACGGTCCAGCAGCTCGCGACTTTCCTGGCGGCCATCCGCGTTGTACACCACCGTGTGTACCTGCCGCACGTTGGTATCGATGCCGAATCCCAGCACGAACATTTGTAACAGCGGAATCACCAGAGAAAAAAACAGCGTCCCGGGATCGCGCCGCACGTGCAGCACTTCCTTGTAAAACACCGCGCGAAACCCGCGAAAGGGATTAGCCACGGTCACCTTCCAGTAACGCCTGATGTTTGTAAGTCAGTTCTACGAAAACGTCTTCCAGGCTGGCGGTCAGCGGCCGAATGTCCGTAACGGTGATGCCGTCGGCCTGCAACTGTCCGCGCAGATCATCGAGGCTGAAGCGATGCTCCACCAGCGCGTGAATCGATTCTCCAAAAATGGTGGCGCTGCGAATTCCCGGAATGTGCCGCGCCAGGCGCAACGCGCGCGTCACTTGAGGAGTGGTAATTTCGATGCGGTCCGTGCCCGCGGGCTGGACATCCGGAAGCTCTTTGAGTTCCGCCGGCGTGCCATCCGCGATTAGCTTGCCGTAATAAATGTAGGCTACGTGACTGCAGCGCTCCGCTTCGTCCATGTAATGCGTGGTCACAAAAAATGTGATGCCTTGCCCGGAAAGCTCAAACAGCAAGTCCCAGAGTTGCCGACGCGCTACCGGATCGATTCCCGCAGTGGGCTCGTCAAGGAAAAGTAGTTTTGGTTCGTGCAGCATCGCGCAACCTAGAGCCAGCCTCTGCTTCCATCCTCCCGAAAGCTGCGCGGCCAGGCGATTCAAATAGGGCGCCAGTCCGTTGAGTTGCACAATGTCATCAGTGCGCCGCTTCATGCGCTCGGCAGAAAGTCCGTATATCCGGCCATAAAAACTCAAATTCTCCAGAACCGTCAGATCGTCATACAAACTAAATTTCTGGGACATGTAGCCGATCCGCTCGCGTACCCCTTCCGCGTCCGCGCGAACATTCAGGCCTTCTACCCATGCATCGCCGTCGCTCAGCGGCAGCAATCCCGTTAGCATTTTGATAATGGTAGTTTTCCCGCTTCCGTTGGGTCCCAGAAATCCGAAGATCTCGCCTTTTTCCACCCGAAAGCTGATGTCATTCACGGCCGTGAATGCGCCAAACCGCCGCACCAGATGCTCGGCGGAAATAGCAGCGTCTGCGGAGTTGTTTTTGGATTCGGGCATTCGCGGCTCAGCTGCCGGACTTCAATTTGACGTCCGCCGCCATGCCCGCCAGCACGTGGCCGGAAGTGTCGTTTATGCGAACCTTGATGCCAATCACTTGGTGCACGCGTTCATCTCGGGTCTGTACATTGCGCGGTAGAAACTCCGCCTGCTGATTAATCTGCTCGACTACGCCTTCAATCGGATCTTTTTGCTCCGTGTCCAGCCGCACTTCCGCTTTCTGGCCCACTTTCACGCGCCAGATTTGCGTCTCGGGGATGTAGATGCGCACGTAGATCTGATCGTTCTCCAGCAGCGTAGCCACCGGAGTATTCGGCGCGATCAAATCGCCGGGACGCACATCGAGGACTTCCACAGTGGCCTCCGTCGGCGCCACAACTTCCCGCTCACGAAAGCGCGCTTGGTCGTAGGAATACGCCGCCTTGGCCAGATCCACGTCTTCGCGCCGGTTGCCGTGCTCCAACTTGTCTAGCGTTGCTTGCGCTTGTTCATATTTTGCTTTTGCCGAGTCAATTTCTTCGGTGCGGTAGCCGCTCTTCAATTCATCAAGCTTGTGTTGCGCGTTTTGCTCTACCGCCAGCGCTACCCGCCAGGTGGCTTCCGCAGTGTCCCGCTGCTGCTTGGAAACTAAATCCTTCTCCGACAACGATTGATAACGATTGAAATCCGCGTGCGCGCGAACCTCCTCCGCCTTGGCGCGATCCAAGTCGGCCTGCGCCGCGTCAATATCCTGCTGCCGGTAACCATTCTTGCGTTGTTCGTATTCAGCTTTCGCCGACGCCACAGCCGCCCGCGCTTCAGAAATTTCTTCGGGGCGATATCCATGCGCCATTTTGTCGGCTGTGGCTTTCGATTGTTCCAGCTCCGCGGCCATTTCCTTATCGTCAAAGGTTACTAGCACTTGGCCGGCATGCACGCGGTCGCCCTCACGCACCAGCACCTGATCGATCCGCCCGCCCACCTTGGAGCCCACGCGAATATTTCGCGCTTCGATGGTTCCCGAGCCTTGCAAAGAATCGTCTTTGTGCAAGCGGTCGTACGAAACAATCGCGGCAATCACGATCGCAATCACCGCCAATATTAAAATGATTCGATTCCGTTTCACGCTTTCAAACTCCTCCGTTGAACTCTGATGCTGCGTCCTGTGTATCCCCGCGCTGGCGCGGGGCGATACCGTCCCACAGCAGATCAAATGCCTTATGAATGCGCTCCGGCAGCGAGCTGTCGCCGTACACCGACCACAGCAGCAACGTTCCGAAGACCGTCTGCCGAAAAACCTGCGCAATATCCGCAGCCGGCAAGTCCGTGCGAATTTCCCTCCGGTCCTGACCGGTCTGTATTAATTTGGTCAGCAGTACATGGCTTCGCGCGTGATTCTCGCGCATGATCTCCCGCACCGCAGTTGAGGATAGATTGGCCTGCAGGAGTGCCCGAACGATTGAAGGGTTGCGCGCCGGCTCGGAAGTCATGTTCACCCCGAATGCCCGCAAATACGCCACCATCGGTTCGCTGGAATGCCCCACCGCGTCGACGGCCGTTTGCAGCTTGGCGATTTGCATTTCGCTGAATGCCAGCAGCAAATGATCTTTGCTTGGGAAGTAATTGAAGAAAGTGCCCTTTCCCACGTCCGCGGCTTCCGTGATGTCCTCCACAGTGGTTTCCGCGAAGCCTTTGGCCGCAAAGAGATCCAGCGCTGCCCGAAACAGGGACTCACGCGTCTCCGCACTGCGCCGCGCGCGCCGTCCCTCATGCAGCTCTGGAAGCGGCTGAAGGTCGTTAGTGCCCTTGGAGGTCGAGTTGGCTGAGATGGGCAAGTCAGATGACCTATGCTCATTAATGACTATAGGTCATATTTGCTACCGGCGCAAGATCCGAGTTCCAACTGATTCATCCCCACAAAACAAAACACCCCAAGGGAATCCCTCGGGGTGTCTTTTCGAGACTTATCACGAATTTAGAGCTACTCGTGTAACGAGGCCGGATCAGAGAGGTTCTTGGGGCTGCGGTGATCGAGGTAGCTGATCATCGGTTGCGCCGGTGCGGGCACGGAGACGGCTCCCTTGAAGACGATATCTTGTGCGCTGACCTTTTGTCCGTAAACGCGCGCATTGGCATCGTCATCGGGGCGAACCGAAGAACCTTCCAGCGACACGCCGGCGAAAACTCCGCGCGCCCGCGAATAGCTGAGCACTTCCGCGCGCATGGTAACGTCCGATTCCGCGGAAGCGCTGCGGCCCTTGGGACCAGCAGCCACGGAGGCATCGCCACCGAGCTTCACTTTGCTTTGCAGCAAGGAGTGCGCGCCGCGCGGGTTCATTACCAACAGCACGAAATCAGTAGCTTCGCCGCCGATTTGGAAGCCCACACTGCCGCCTTCCAGAGCCATCATCGTAGGAGCGCTCCAAGGGCCGGTGAAGTGCTCGCCAGTACGGCAAGTCATCACGCCGCGGCCGTAGCTGCCGCCAACGATAAATGCGGCCTTCATCACCGAGGGGTACACCACGATGCATTCCGCTTTGTCGATCAAATCCTGCGGAATGTCGTCCGGAATATCCATAATCTCTTTCACTACCGTTCCGGAGTTCTGAATACGATCCGCTTCTTTTTCATCGTCCCGCGCGGAAGTGGTTAGCGGAAGTGCCACCATCAAGAGTGCCGCTCCCAACGCATAAAAATTCTTCATGATCGATAATCTCCTGTTTGAAAATTTGGGCCTAACGTGCGCCGAAATACGCGTGACACGTTTTCACTGCGTTGTTTTGTGAGCTGTCTGTCCGCGAACGCCTGCTTCTTGTGAGCTGAAGCGCCGCGAAAACTATCAGGCGAGATCGAACCGTGGTTCGCTCTTCGACTATACTTTCACAGTGGAAAGTTTAGCCAGGAGCGCCAGCCTCGTGAATCGGGTAAACGCAGTATGCGCCAGTCTAGCGGCGGTATTGATCTTCGGCGGCTTTTCGCCAGACTCCACGCTTGCACAGAGCGAAACGCGTAGCGTTTCTGGAACGCCACATTCCCGAGAAAGAAACGAGGCGGCGAAGCAGTCGGAAAACGTAACCGTTGCCGAAAAACGCTTCGCGGAACGCGCGGATCGCTTGCTCGATAGTGGTTTGGCGGGGCAGGGCGAATGGGGAGCGCTGGTAGTCGACGCTAAAAGCGGAGACATCCTCTATCAGCGCAATGCCGACAAATATTTTGTTCCGGCATCCAATATGAAGTTGTTGACGAGCGCGCTGGCCTTGACGACTTTGGGTCCCGAGTACCGGTTTCGTACCACCGTGGAGACCCGCGGCGTCATCTCTTCCGACGGCATGTTATCCGGCGACGTGGTCCTCGTGGGACGTGGCGACCCGAATCTTTCGAACCGCAAATTCCCTTTCAACGGGAAAGAAGAATTCGATGGGCCACCGGATCGCGTGTTGGCAGAAATGGCCGATGCCATCGTCGCGCATGGAGTGAAAGCAATCTCCGGCGATATCGTCGGCGACGACAGCTATTTTCCCCCGGACCGCTATCCCAGCGGTTGGGAAATTGACGACATGGTTTGGGAATTTGGCGCGGCCATCTCCGCCATCGTCACCAACGACAACACTGTGAAGCTCACTCTAACGCCGGGTTCGAATGCCGGCGAAGCAGTGCAAGCGAATGTTTGGCCTGCGACTCCCGATTTTGTGATCGAGAATCGCATAACTACTTCGGCCGCCGATGCTAAAGCGGATCTGCGCTTGAATCGCGAACCAGGCTCGCACTTCGTCTTGGTGTCCGGAACTCTTCCGGCGCATCATGCGCCGCGAACTCTGGTGTTGGCCGTTGAGGAACCCGCAATGCATGCTGCAGCCCAGTTGAAAAATCTCTTGGAACAGCGCGGTGTAGCTGTTGGCGGCGTAGCCCGCGCCACGCACGAAAGTGTCGACTTCCCTGGGCCGTCCACGATTCTCGCTGAACATCAGTCCGTTCGCCTCGGCGACTCCGTGAAACTGGTCAACAAGATTAGTCAGAATCTGCACACCGAAATGTATTTGCGTACCGCAGCGCGCCAGAACGGGCTCTGGGCCACTCCGGAAGATATGGCAAAATTTCCGGCAAGTTTTTACGCCCAGGCCGGAATTATCGATGGTGACGTACTCCAAACCGATGGCTCCGGTTTATCCCGCCACGACCTGGTTACCCCCCGCGCGCTCGTGGCCGTGTTGCGCTACGCACAAAAACAACCGTGGTTCGATGCCTACTATGCATCGCTGCCGATCGCTGGCGTCGATGGCACGCTAGAAGACCGCATGAAAAATACCGCAGCGACCGGAAGAATTCATGCCAAGTCCGGTTCGCTGGAACACGTACGCACGCGCTCCGGATACGCTGAAACTGCCAGTGGCCGCCGGCTGATTTTTTCCTTTCTCGGAAATAATCAGGCCGGAAAAAATCACGAAGCCACCGACGTACTGGACGGGCTGTGCGTGGCCATGGTCGAAGAATGGGCAGCCGCCGCGCCGGCTGCCAAATCGGCAAAACATCCCGTGCAGCATTGAAAGTTTAAGGAAAGTTGTAAGCGGCCTAAAAAATGTCGCGCACTGCAGAAGATGTACTCGAATTCGACAAGCTCCGCGAGTTGCTGCGGTTGCGCACCACGAGTGTTCCCGGACGCCGCGCTGTTGACGCCCTGCTGTTTACCCAGGATCGCGCCGCACTGGAGGCGGAGTTCGCATTGATTCGCGAGGCCCGCGAATGGCTGCGCGCAGCTCGCGATTTGGGCTTCGGCGCTCTGGCCGATCCTGAAGAGTGGCTCCATAAACTCGAAGGCCTGGGAATTGTTCTGGAGGCCAGAGAGTTGCTGGACGCTGCCACGCTGCTCGAAACCGCTGCCTGGCTCCGCCTGCAATTCCGCGAAGAAGCCGACAAATTTCCGCTGCTGGCGGCGAACGCCGGGGCCGTGAGCGATTTTCGCGAACTGCTCGCCGCGATTCGGCGTTGCATCTTACCCGGCGGAGAAATTAGCGACGATGCTTCCGCAACTCTTCGGCGCATCCGCATCAGCATCACCCAGACGCGCGACTCCATCCAAAAAACATTGAAGCAGATTCTGCGTTCGCGCAACGCTGAAGCTGGCGAAGACTATGTCACCCTCCGCAACGATCGCTTTGTGATTCCCGTGCGCGCCGAAAATCGCCGCAGCGTTCCCGGAGTGGTGCATGGCGCCAGCGCCACCGGACAAACCGTATTTCTCGAGCCGCTGGAGACTCTCGAAACCAATAATCAACTGGTGCAGCTGGCTGAAGATGAAGCCGTAGAAATTCTGCGCATCTTGCGAGACCTGACCGGACGCCTGCAGCGGGTTCGCGAGCCGTTGCAAATCGCCGCGGGAACTATCGCGCATCTGGACGGAATTTTCGCCCGCGCCCGTTTTGCGCGCGATTTTGATGCTTGCATCCCGGAATTTTCCGCCGTCGCCGAATTGCGCCTGGAGCGCGCTCGCCACCCGGTCCTGGAAGATAAGCTCCGCCGCGAAAATCGCGAAATCATCCCCATGACTCTTGCCCTCGGCGGCCAGGAGCGCGTCCTGGTAATCAGCGGCCCCAACACCGGCGGCAAAACCGTAGCGCTCAAAACCACCGGCCTGGCCGCACTTTCCGCGCAGACTGCCATTCCCATCGCGGCGGACCGTGCCGTGCTACCGCTCTTTGATCACGTGTTGGTCGATATCGGCGACGAACAATCCATCGCTGCCGACCTGTCCACTTTCTCGTCGCACATGCTCAATCTCAAATCGATTCTCGCCACAGCTACGGAGCACTCGTTGGCGCTAGTCGATGAAATGGGCACGGGCACCGCTCCAGAAGAAGGCGCGGCGTTAGCGGTCGCGCTGCTCGATGATTTCCGCGAAAAAAATTGTATCGTGCTGGCCACCACGCATCACGACCGCCTCAAAGCCTACGCCTCCACAACTCCGGGAGTGGTCAACGCTGCTGTCGAGTTCGATGACGTAAATCTCCGCCCCACCTATCGTCTGATGGTCGGGGTCCCCGGCGGCTCCAGCGGCATCGCTATCGCGCAACGTCTGGGAATTGCTACTTCCGTGATCGAACGCGCCCGCTCGTTGCTGGCTCCCGAATCGCGCGAAGCCGCCGATCTAATCGCCTACTTACACCGCAGCCGCGACGAACTCGATCGCATGCAGCATCAAATGGCCCAGGAGCGCCGCGAACTGGAAGAAGAGCGCACCAAACTCCGCGCCGAATGGACCGAGCGTCAACAGCGCCGCATCAAAGATTTTGAAACCAAGTTCGCGGAGATGCAAAAACGCTTCGACGAAAACGTCGCCCGCGTGGTCGAAGCCGTGAAAGAGCGGGAACTCCGCGCTTCGCTCGAAAAAAGCACCCGCCGCAGAGTGCAGGAAGTGCGCAGCGACGCCCGCGACGAACTGAACGCCGCCGTGGTGCAAACGATTTCCGAATCGCAGGCCGATCTTGGCGGCGCTCCAGCCAATCCACAAGCCATAGCTGCAGATCGCCTCTTGCCCGGCGTGCGCATAAATGTGCGCGGCTTCAGCAAGCCCGTGGTGTTGCGCCGCGTCGAAGGTTCCACCGCGGAAATTGAGGCTGGCCCGCTGCGCATGAAAATCGGAGTCGACGAAATTGTTAGTATAGAAGCTGGCGCTCCTGGCCAAGGGCCCGGCGTGGTCCCCAACAGGTTGCAAAATGTCAGTGTCAAGAAGTCGTCCGACGACGTCCCCGCCACTGGCGAACTAAACGTGATCGGCATGCGCGTCGAAGAAGCCACCGAGCGCCTCGACAAATATTTGGATGAAGCCGCGCTCGCCAACCAGACTCGCGTGCGCATAATTCACGGTCACGGCACCGGCGCCCTGCGCAAAGGCATAGCGGAATTCTTACGCGGACATCCCCTGGTCGAAAGTTCCTCGTTTGAATCGGAAGAACACGGCGGCCGCGCCATCACCATTGTCGACTTACGCCGATAGAGATTCCGGCTGAAGCAACGCCATGCTCATTTTGAGTCAGATCGGAGAGACTCCATGTTTCATCAAAATGTCGGGAGACTATTACCAGGAATTTTCATGGGGGAGCTGTGTCAATCGCGATCAATTTGCGCAGTCGCTATATGCCTGCTTTTTGGATTTCCTGAAGCAGCTTGAAAAGACAGATTGGAATGAGCAGCTTTGGCAATCGGTCTGGAAAAAACTTTGGTGGCTTGCAATTACTAGCTAGTGTCTCTGTTCTAAACCATGGCTGAAGCCGGATCATTCGCGGATCGCGTAAAGCAGCAGGCGGACATCGTTCGCGTGGTCGGCGAATACGTGCGCCTGAAAAAAAGCGGCCAGAACTTCACCGGACTCTGTCCCTTTCACGCGGAAAAATCTCCGTCCTTTGCGGTCCATCCCACCAAACAGATTTATCACTGTTTTGGCTGCCAGGTCGGCGGCGACGTCTTCAAATTTGTAATGGAGATGGAAAAGTGCGCCTTTCCCGAAGCCATCCGTATCGTCGCGGAAAAGTGTGGCATCGCCGTTCCCGCTCCACGCGACCGCTCTCCCGAAGAACGCCGCGAGAATCAGCAGCGCACCTTAATTCTGGAAATGCATCGCGCCGCCCAGGCTTATTTCACCAAGCAACTGGAAGGTACTCCAGAAGGCCGCGTCGCGCGGGCGTATCTCGAAGACCGCGGCCTGACGCCGCAAGTCATCGAACAATTTGGGATTGGCTACGCGCCGAGCGGCGGCGATGCACTGGTGCGCCTGCTGAGACCGAAATATAAAGACGAAAAACTCCTGGTCGCTTCCGGATTAATCTCTCGCGACCAAAGCGGCCGTTTTTTCGACCGCTTCCGCCGCCGCATCACTTTCCCGATCGCTAATGAAGGCGGAAAAATCGTGGCCTTCGGCTGCCGCGCCCTCGGCGACGATCAGCCCAAATATCTAAACTCGCCAGAGACGCCGATCTATTCAAAAAGCAATGTCCTCTATCACCTGGATCGCGCCAAAGACGCGTTGCGCCGCCAGGACTTTGCGATTTTGGTCGAAGGGTATATGGACGCTATCGCCGTAGCCCGCGCGGGAATCAGCAACGTAGTCGCCAGTTGCGGCACCAGCCTCGCCGAGCCCCAAATAAAATTGTTGGCGCGCTTCACCAAACGCGTAATCGTAAATTACGATCCAGACAGCGCCGGGCAAGCCGCGACCGAGCGTTCCGTAGCGCTATTACTCGAACAGGATTTCGAAGTTCGCGTTCTCGCGCTGCCCCCGGTGGGCGACAAGAAAGCCGACCCGGATTTATTCATCCGCGAAAAAGGCGCCGAAGCCTACCGCAAAGTGCTCAAAGAGTCGCCGCCCTACGTCGATTATTTAATCGCCCGCGCGCGCCAGATGGATCTCACCACCGGCGAAGGAAAACTTCGCGCCGTAAATTTTCTGCTTCCTTACGTACAAAAAATTCCAAATCGCCTGCTCCGTTCCGAATGGGCCACCCGCATCGCCCAGCAATTGCGTCTCGATGAACCCGTCTTGCGCGCAGCCCTGAGCAAAGCTGCCACCGAACGGCACAGCCAAGTGAAAGCCCATCCGGAACTGCTCGGCCGCGTCACCAAACCGGTAGAGCGCCGGCTGATCCGCATGCTCGCCGATTCCGAGGATTTCAAAGTAGAGCTGGCGCGCCGCCTGCAGCAAGAACGCCTCTACGAAGGAATGGAAGCCGAACGAATCATCGCCGCTTTGATTGCGGGCAACCTTGCGGAAGTGCCCATCGATACCAAAGAAGTGGCCGGAGCGCTGGACGATCGCGACCGCAGCCTGCTATTTGAAGTCCTTTTCGAAGAAGAGGAATCGGCAACCTGGGAAGAAGCGGAAAGCTGCCTTTCGGAATTGCAGCGCAAACAAACCGAACGCGCCGTAGCCCAAGTCCAGCGCGACATCGAATCCCAGCCATCCGGCGCAAATCTCCGCGCCCTGCTGGAGCGCAAGCAGGAACTGATGCGCAAGCTGGCCGCCCACTAGCGAATTCAAATTTATTGGCTTCCCCAATAAAAAGCTCGCCACCCGAAGGTGGCGAGCTTGGAAAAATTCAGTTTTCGCGGAAGCTGTTTAGCGCTTCGCGAAGACCATGCACAGCCCAATCAACCCCATGCCGGCTGCCAGCAGCGAAAGCGACGTTGGTTCAGGAGCGGTAACCCCAAAATCCGGCACGTCCGCTAGTGCTACGCCATTCTCCGCGATGAAAAACGCAGAGTTGTCCGCAATCGGAGATCCGCCAAAAAAGTTGACGCTTACGACTTGCCCCAGCACGAATGGGTCCGAGTTCGGATTGCAGTCGTTCGCGGACAAGTGCGGATCGCCCGGGAGGTTGTCGCACATAATCGTTTGGCCGACGAGAGCCTGGTTCACCGTGAATGTAAAGTTCAAATACGAAATGGGTGCACCGGTCTCGTTAGTGAAGGCGATGCAGGCAGTATCCCCCGCGAATCCCTGCGGAATCCCGTTGGAGGTGCAGCTCTCCCACGCAACATTGTAAGTCTCGCCTGGATTCTGAATGAAGTTCGTGGTCCCTGGTCCTCCGGGATCGAAAATCACGTGAATATCATCGGCTAGCGCAGCGCCCGCTGAGACAACGCTCAGGAGAGCTACGATCAGGGCTGGTCGAAGGAATTTCATAATTTGTTGTTTCTTTCTCCACGGATTTCTTACTGCCAATAGGGTATACGAGCCCCGATGGGTGTCAACGGGAAAAGGGGGTACCAAGGGTTACATTTTTAAAGTAATAGTACTCGGTGTCGCGACCCGATAATGAGTACGACATTGGACCTTCGTCCCGCGATTTCCGCAATAATTGGGGATCGCTGCAGAGTTCCCAACGCGCGCCTTCACAGCTTCGCGTATTCCGCCTTGGCCTCTTTCAGTATCGGCACCCCGGGGTCGGCATCCTTCCACAAGTCAAAGAACTTGTCATAGGCCTGTTTCGCGGCCCCTTTATCGCCGCTCATCGCCCGGGCCCGACCCAGCTCCAACCGTGCCAGGGCACCCAAAGGAAAGTTCACCGTCAGACCCGGGTGGTCAACGATCTTCTGAAACTCCACCGCGGCCTGCGACGCCAGGTTCTCCTTTAAGAAGGCCAACCCCCTGACATAAATAGGATACATAGTGGCCATCTGGAACTGCAGCGGCTGCCCAAGCTCATAAGGAGACGCGGCTTGCAGGAATTCCACGGCCTTCTTGGCGTCGCCTTTATTGAGGGAGATAGCTCCCCGGATGGTCGGCAGCCAGTATCCCTGGAGCATGGTGTCCAGTGGGGACTCGCGGTCCAGCTTATCCGCCAGCTGCTGGGCCTTGGCCGCGTCCCCGGCGCGGGCCAGTGCGAGCGCCGTCATGATCTCAACGTCGTGGCCATCGGTGATTGCCAGGGCGTCCGTTGCGGCCTTTCGCGCTTCTGCCAGATCGCCGAATTCAGCGTCGCGTAAGGCTTCATTGGCTAGCCAACCGGCGCCAGTTTCCGCGGCGTCGGCGCGTTTGGCAGAGTCCAGGGCACGCCGCGAGAGTTCATTAGCCGCAGCCAGGTGCCCACCGTATGCCTCGGTGTCTGATTGCGCCGAAAGGAGCATGTCTTCGACACCTGGCTTCCCGGCGCCCCAGTCGATCTGTTCCTTCATCGCGGTATTGTCATGTTGCAGAAACGCCAGGGTATAGCGTGCCAAGCGAAGCACGGCCCCATCCAGTTTCAGGCTCTGGGATTGCTCCCAAGCGGACTTGGCATCCTCCAACCGGTACAGCGAGCAATACGCCCCGATTAGATTGGCGTACGCCGGAGCATTGTTCGGACGGATCTTGATCGCCGCACGCATTTCTTCCACAGCTTTTTCATACTGGCCCAAGGCGATGTAGTTCACGCCGAGGTTGCCGTGCGGAATATAGTCGCCGGGAAAGTCCAGCATCCATTGTGAATAGCTGTGGTCGGCCTTCTCAATTTCTCCGGTGACGTAGCTGTAGTAGCGGGTCTCGAAATCGAGCCGTTCTCGTTCACTCACGCGGTCCCGCAACTCGTAGGCCTTCTTGAAGTTAGAGGTTGCCAGGCTGGTCTGACCTAAGTTGCGATAGACCGAACCCATCGAAGCGTAAGCCTGCGCAAAGTTGGGGTCCAGGTCCAAGGCTCGTTTGTATAGCGGTAGCGCGGCGGATTCGCCCTTTTCCCGCGAAGTACGCCGGCCATCACTGAAGGCCTTTAGCGCTTCCAAAGAGGAGGTCGTCGCCTGATCCAACGGCTTGTTGAACTTCTCCACCGAATCCAACGATTCGCCCAATTTCTGACGGAGGTCATTACCTGCCGTGCTCAGCGCTTTCAAGACCCGATCGCGGTTTTCCGCTTCAGCATTCGCGGTGGCCAGCACATCTCCGGTTTGGCAGTCGACGGCCTTAAGACCGATCAGGTAGCGGTTTCCTACGCTAACGATCGAACCCGCCAGCACCGCGTTACCGTCGCTGCGAACGCATACCTCGCGAGCCACATCTTGGGTCAGCATCTCGGTCGCCGGCTTGTTCATCATTTTCAAGGTGGCCGTCACCTTGGAATCGGAAAGCACGTTGAGGAATGGCGACTGGCCCAATTGAATGGTCAGAGCCTGCTTCAGGGTGTCGTCGAAAACGGTGTCCTGCGTCGAGTTAGAAAAGTCCGCAATAACTACCGTCTCGCGAGTCTTCGAGCCTTTGGGAGTGGACGGTTTAAAGAAAAACCAGATTCCCACACCGATCACCAGCGTGAGGGCGGCTAATGCCGCGCCCAGAATTTTCCACGGGAACTTGGGCCGTTCTTCAACGGCTGGTTCTTCTTCGATCTCCTCCACCTGGGCTACTGTTTTTGCGGAAGAACTTGCCGCGCGTTGGACTTTCGAAGAAGAACGCCGCACTGCGGTCTTAGTCGACAGCCGAGGATCGGGAGGTTCCGGTCCTTCCGGCAGGTCAGTGAACGTGGAAGTCTGGCCGGAGGAACTGCGTTGCATGCGCTTCAATTCCGAACGCAATTCCGAAGCGTGCTGGTAGCGCAGGTCGCGGTCCTTTTCGAGCGCGCGGCTGATGATGTTGCCTAGAGCGTCCGGCAATTCCGGGTTATAGCGAAACGGCGATTGGGGAGCTTTGTTTAGAATTTCCGCAAAAATTACTCCGGTGGTGTCTCCGCGGAACGGAAGTACGCCGGTGGCCATCTCATAGAGGACCACGCCGAACGAAAAAATATCGCTGCGGGTATCGAGCTCTTTGCCGCGCACCTGCTCTGGCGACATGTAGGCCACAGTGCCGACGGCGGTTCCCGGGCTGGTGAGATGGTCGGTGTCCACGCCCATCGTCATGGTTGCGTCGGACGGAGCCGAAGAACCCATAGCGGCCGTGGGCTTGATCATCTTGGCCAAGCCGAAATCGAGAATTTTGGCGTGGCCGCGCTTGGTGATGAAAATGTTCGCGGGCTTGATGTCGCGATGCAGGATACCTTCGGCGTGCGCGGCATCGAGAGCGTCGGCGAGATCGATCGAAATTTCCACGATGCGTTCGACATCCAACGTGCCGGCGGCGATCAAATATTTCAGTGTCACGCCATCGAGGTGTTCCATGGCGATGAAGCGTTTACCTTCGTGTTCGCCGATCTCGTAGATGGTGCAAATGTTGGGATGATTGAGCGCCGAGGCCGCGCGCGCTTCGCGCCGGAAGCGTTCCAGCGAGGCAGGATCCTGTGCCATCTCGTCGGGCAGAAATTTAATGGCTACGAAGCGGCCGAGTTCGGTGTCTTCGGCCTTGAAGACTACGCCCATGCCGCCGCCGCCGAGTTTGTCGACGATGCGGTAGCGCGAAATGGTTTGACCAATCATGCTGGGCAGAAGGGCATCGGAGGTGGGAACGGAGACGAAACCCTCGAGATTGAACCTTCGTAACTGGAGATGATATGTGCAGTACCAGCGAGAGTCAAAGGTGTAAACCGCGGCATCGCACATCGGCGTGACGGGCGGACGAATTCTGAGCGAATCTGCCTGCCAAGTGCCGGGGATAGAGACAGATTCGACGAATTTTTGCGGGACGAAACGGTACTTGAATCCTTGGCCAAGCGGCTGGCGGGCGGCGTGAGCGGTTGGCAAAGAGAGGTCAGCGAGGGCAGTTTTGGGTGCTGGCGTTCGTTTGCGGCGAGATGGCCAACTGGCGGCGGAGAATTCCACAGATTTCCACGAATTAAAACGTTGACTAAATGGGACTTAAACGTGTAGCGTAATAGGGTTTCGCGAGTATCGTTTTTGTACCGTAAAGCATCTATATAGAAGTGTTTAACTGCATGTTTCCGGTCTCGGGCGCGACTAGCGGGTAGCGCGCCGAAACGTGCGGCTGGCGGGCGCAGGGCATGTTTTTCACGAATCAAAGCTGAACGGAGCGGTGAGCATTTGGCGAGCGCGTGCGAGAGCCTGTTCAGGCCTCGCGCGGCAAGAGTCTTATTGGTTTGAAGATCTTAAGTTTATTGTTTTACGTGTTCTTAGCTTTGATTTTCTTGGGATTTGTTGGGTTGAGATTGGGAGGACTTCGTGGCTGCAGTGGGTTTAGAAGAAAAATATGAAGCGGTAAAACAGCTCATTGTCGTGGGCAAAGAGCGTGGATACCTGCTCTACGATGAGGTCAACGATTCGCTTCCTGCGGAAGTGCATTCTTCAGAAGAAATTGATGACTTGCTGACGACGTTTGAACGCAACGGCATTGAGATTTACGAAGACCAGGCGTCCGCCAAAGCGGCGCGCGCGGTGGAAGTTTCCACCGAACCGGGCGAGCGCGACGAAGACTCGCAAAGACGATGTGCATTCGGACGAAGGCAGCAGCGAACTGGATCTGACTCCGGGTTCGCTCGAAAAAACCAACGACCCGGTGCGCATGTACTTGCGCGAGATGGGCACCGTGCCCTTGCTGACGCGCGAGGGGGAAGTAACCATCGCCAAGCGCATCGAGCGCGGGCAACTGGTGGTGATGAAGTCGATCACCCGATCGCCAATCGTGATCAAGGAATTGATTGCAGTTGGGGAAGACTTGCGCAAGGGCGCGCGGTCCATCAAAGAAATCGTCATCTTCGACGACGAAGAGCTGACCGAAGAGAAAATCGCCAACAAGACCAAGCAGACGCTGAAGTACATCGAGAAGATCGCCAAGCTTTACGATACGGCGCTGAAACAAGCGTCCAAGCTGGATAAAACTCCCAAAGCCAAGAAGCGCCAGTACATTCGCGCCAAGTGGGATGTGGCGCGCACCCGCGTGGAAATTTCGGTAGCGATCCGCGACATCGATTTCAACCTGTTTGAAAAGAAGCGGTTGATCGACAAGATGCGCGGCACCGTCGAGCGTCTGCAATCGCTGGAACGCGAAGCGGGACGGCTGGAACGCCGCGCCGACGTGGCCAAAGGCGATGTAGCGGCAGAAGCGCGCAAGGAATTGCGCACGCGGCGCACCGAACTGAAAGACATCGAAGACGCCAGCGAAGTAGGCTTGACGGAACTGAAGCGCACGCTGACGTTCATTCATCGCGGCGAAGCGGAAGCCGAACAAGCCAAGAAGGAATTGATCGAAGCCAACTTGCGCTTGGTGGTTTCCATTGCGAAAAAATATACCAACCGCGGTCTGCAATTCCTGGATTTGATTCAGGAAGGCAACATCGGTTTGATGAAAGCGGTCGACAAGTTTGAATGGCGCCGCGGCTATAAGTTCTCCACCTATGCGACGTGGTGGATTCGCCAGGCCATCACCCGCGCGATCGCCGACCAGGCCCGGACCATCCGTATTCCGGTGCACATGATCGAAACGATCAACAAGCTGGTGCGCACCAGTCGCCAGCTGGTGCAGGAACTGGGACGTGAGCCGACCAGCGAAGAAATCGCCAAGCGCATGGACATTCCGGTGTCCAAGGTGCGCAAGATTCTGAAAATCGCGCAAGAGCCGATTTCTCTCGAGACCCCGATCGGCGAAGAAGAAGATTCGCATTTGGGAGACTTCATCGAGGATAAGGCCGTGGTTTCGCCGTCCGATGCGGTCATCAACCTGAATTTGAAAGAGCAGACCTCTTCGGTGCTGAAGACCCTGACGCCGCGCGAAGAAAAGGTAATCAAGATGCGGTTCGGGCTGGACGATGGCAGCGAGCACACGCTCGAAGAGGTGGGCCAGTCCTTCGCGGTGACCCGCGAACGCATCCGGCAGATTGAAGCGAAGGCGCTGCGCAAGCTGCGGCATCCTTCGCGTTCGCGCAAGCTGCGCGCTTTCCTAGAAGGCCCATCGCGGGATTACCTCTAGAAAGACCGGCACGACTCGCGCCGTAAATATTCAGCAAAAAAAACGCCCCGAGCAATCGGGGCGTTTTTTATTTTTCCGACGGATTCATTTTCGGGTTCAATTAAGCAGGCAGTTCGACGTAGGCCGAGAACGTTTGTGGTTCAGGTATCGGTTGGCCCTCTTCGCGCAGGCCCTCAAGGTGGAAGGCGATGGCTTCCTGCATGTTGCGCTCAACTTCTTCGCGGGTGGGGCCGGTGGCGATGCATCCCGGAAGGTCCGGCGAATACGCGGAAAAGCCGGTCGAGGTCGGTTCGATGAGAATAAGGTATTTTTTCATCGGGCTAGCCCTGCCTGTTTCAGAATGCTCTTAAGTGTTCCCGGCGCCACTTCTTCGCTGGGGTGTCCGGCGACCGTGATCAAGCCCAGTTTAACAGAATGTTTGAACTGCCGATGACTTCCCTTGGTTCGGACGTGAATCCAGCCATCCTCTTTTATCGGTCGCAGCACGTCCCGGACTTTCACAGGCAGACCCTCACAAGCTGACCATCCTGAGGTCGGTCCTGACGATATTCGCGCAGTTGGTTATCGCAGCTACCCCCGGGGAATGGTGAATCGTTGTGATTCTAAACTGGTTAAAGTCTTTTGTTTTGATAACGATTCGTAAGTGTTCATTCTGCGGGAGTTACGGGTGCGTTTTGTTGGCAGACTAGATACTATGCGCCGGCGCCAAACGCCGTTGCCGAGTAGTCCCGAAAGATCACGAGATGCTTTGGAATGTTTGGTTTCTACCGCGGGCGCGGTTCTGAATGGGATTAGAATAACATTTATTATATGAGGGTCAAGTCAATTCTGAGGTACTGGAGATACTAAGCTTTTTGTGTGTGCGGTATTGCGGACCATTTTGGGAATTGTTTGAGCGGGGAATTCGAGGCGGGAATGGGCTGGGAAGGCGTTTGGTTGTGTGTGGGCGATGGTGGGATCGGGTGTTTGGGAAACCAAGAGGGGCACGGCATGCCGTGCCCCTACAGAAGCGACGGCAAAAGAACGGGTCTGAAGACCCGCCGCTACAAGTGCGGCTACAAGTGCGCGTTGCGTCGGGATCTGCGTTGGAGAAAATTGTGGTTATAAGAAGGGGCGTTCTGCGCACTGGGACGAGGTAGAATTGGGGCCGGACTTACTTTATGAAGACTTCGGAAAAGATTGCGGCGGTGGTGTTGATTTTGCTTTTGGGCGCGGCGGGTTATGGGTTGTTGCGTACGGGCGGGCCGACGTATCTTGGAGTAGTCGTGGTCACGACTACTCCGGGGGATGCGCAGGCCAAGAATGCTGTGGATCAGACGCCGCTGTTTACCGCGCAGCGTTTGGCGGGGCTGGTTACGGCGGCGGACGAGCAGGCTTTTGCTGCGGAAGCGCTGCGGATTTCGGACCATGCGGTGGACATAGCGTTTGCGCAGGCGTTGCGCGATGCGGCGGAGCATCCACCGGCACTGTCCGCGGAAGCGAAGGAAGTTCAGACCCGGCTGCAGAACTCGGAGAAGGCGCTGGACGCGGATAAGGCGCGCGTTGCGGCGCTTACCGTCGCGGACGCCAAGGCCAGCAATGCGCAGAAAGATGCGCTGGATGACGAGCTGGAGCTGGCCAAGTCTCAACAAGAGCTCGATGAAGATGAGGTGGATGATGCCAAGCAGGATCTGATCAGGGCGGGCGGCAATCCGCAGGAACGGATTCAGCAGATGGTCGATCAGCATGAGGCGACCGCGCACAACACCGAGAAGGCATTGGCGGCGGTGCAGACGGCTCCGGAACAGTTGGGGCTGATCCATCGCGCGGAACAGTGGCGGGCGCTGCGAGAAAAAGAGCGGCAGCTACAGCAGGCGAAGGAAGATGCGGAAGCAGTGGTGGCAAGGCTCTCGAATAAACACAACGCGCTGGATGCGCAGCTTAACGCGGAGAAAAATGGCGGGACGGATGTAAATGGAACTGTCGCTACGGGAACAGTTCAAGCAACGCCTTCGGCACCGGCCAATGCCGCTGCGCCGGGTACCGTAGCTCCATCGGTACCTCCAACCGGACAGGCAAAATCGGCGACACAGAATGCGGCTCCGGCAAAAACGTCGAACGCCGGAAAGCCAACTACTGCTGCCGGCAGTGCTGCGGCAACTTCCGCGGGGCAGCACGCGACCCACAATCACGATGAAACGGTGTCGCTGCTAAAGACTACGAAACGGCGGGCGGTGGATCAGCAGGCGCTTTCTACTTTTGATAAACGGATCGACGACCAAAAAGATTTGGCCGAGGTCTACGCCAAGTGGGGCGCGTTGATCGCAGCGAAGAAACGGGCGACGGAACACCGCATGCTGGTGGGCGTGGCGATCATTCTGGCGATTCTTTTGATTGGACTGGTTTTTGACGGGTGGCTGGAAAAATTGCTGGGAAAGACTTCTTTGGACCGGCGGCAGGTGCAAACGCTGCGAACGGTTACGCGAGTGTCATTGCAAGTGCTGGCGGTGCTCTTTGTGTTGCTGGTAATTTTTGGGCCGCCGTCGCAGCTGGGAACGTTTTTGGGATTGGCCGGCGCTGGTCTCACCGTGGCGCTGAAAGATTTTATTGTGGGATTTTTGGGCTGGTTTGTTTTGATGGGGAAGAACGGGATCCGGCTGGGGGATTGGGTGGAGATTAACGGGGTTACCGGGGAAGTGGTGGAGCTGGGAATGTTTCACACCGTATTGCTGGAGACCGGGAACTGGACGGATTCGGGACATCCGACCGGGCGGCGGGTGACGTTCACGAATAGTTTCGCGATTGAAAATCATTACTTCAATTTTTCAACTTCGGGGCAGTGGTTGTGGGATGAGTTGCAGGTGGTGCTGCCGATGGGGATGGATCCGTATCCGATCGTGGCGGCGATTCAGAAGCGAGTTACCGAGAGTACGGCGGCCAGCGCACGGCAGGCGGAGTCTGAATGGAAGCAGGCGGCGGGGGACCGGAATGTTACGGAGATGACTGCGGCTCCGGCGATTAATGTGAAGCCGGTGGTGGGCGGGGTGGAGATTTCGGTGCGGTATATTACGAGTGCGAGTGAGCGGCATTTATTGCGGGCGAAGTTGTATCAAGAGGCGGTGGATTTGCTGGGGAAGGCTGGCGCGGCGGGAGTGGTGGAGAAGAAGAGTGAGGAAGTGAATCGCCCTGAAGAAGTTCGGTAAGAGAATGCTGATGTCGCAGGCGCAAAACATTTTTGAGTGGGCGTTGGCGCTTTTTGGCGGAGGCATTGGACTGCGTGTTGGATTCCTGGCGATTCGTTCCTACATTCGAACTCTCCGTAGCCACAGCTGGCCGGCCATTCCGGGGATTGTTCAGCGTGGAGAAACTTTGCAGCCTGGTTCCGGAGGGTATATTCGATCGGGTTCGGTTCAGAGCAGGTTCGGATATGCCTATACGGTAGACACTCGCTCACACTACGGATTTTTCGTGGTTCTGGCCGAAGATATGCTGTCGGCGGATCAGTTACAAAAGCGCTTGGACGGGTGTTCCGTTACGGTTCGATACGATCCCAAAAATCCGGAAATCTCGGTTCTGGAAGATAAAGAAGTAGCTGGATGCGAAGTAATTCAAGATCCCCTGTGGGTGAATTCGACGTAAGTCGTCATGAAAGATGAAGTCTGGACCGTGTGGGTTTCGCCGAGGTGATTTATTGCGCGGACTTTAGCAGGGGCTGAAGTCCCGGCCTCTTGCAGAAAAAACAGGAAGGCGGTTCCTCAGCGGCTAAAGCCGGTTGGTAGGCGCAGCGATCATGTCGGAGCTGAAGCTCCGACCCCCGAGACAATTTAGAGAAGCGCTATGTTCACAGAGACGAGACGGTCATTGTGACTGTGGTGGTGTGGTGTGCGCCGGGGTTTAAGCTGACGGCGTTTCCTAAAATGTTGGCGCCTTCAGCGCATAACATTTGCTTCCATTCACCCTCGCCCATGTCGGACATTTTGTTGGCGGCGGCTTCCCAGGGATTCCAGACTACGGTGGTGTGGGAGTTTTGTTTTTGGAAGTGGATGCGGCGATTCAGGACGGGATCGATGAGTTCCAGAGAGTTTTCGTTGTTGATGTAGGCGCTGTCGGTCGCGGCGGAGATGGTTACGTCACCGCTTTGTGTTTTTTCTTTGTTGGCGTCGGTGTTGTCGAGGTAGGTCGCGTTATCCAAACCTTTAATCCGGGCTTGGTGGATATCTCCTATCGCGTAGTAGGTATGGATAGCTTCCTCGTAGCTGAGCGGCGTGGTACCGGTGTTGGTGGTGGTTAGTTCCAGCTTAAGAGCGGCGCCGAAGGTGGCCCGGAGTTTCAATTGGAAATCTGCGGGCCAGTATTTTTTTGTGCTGTCGTCGGATTCGGTGGTCATGGTTACGGCGACGTTGTCGTTTTCGGCTTTTATTGAATCGAGGTCCCAGTTTTTGGTGCGAACGAAGCCGTGAGCCGGGGCTTTGGGATCGTCGGATTTGGCGCGAAACCAGGGGAAGCAGATGGGAATGCCGCCGCGGATGGCTTGGCCTTCGGAGAAGCGGGCTTTGCTGCTCAGAAAAATTACTTCCTGGGAGTTGGCGGGTTTCCAGGAAGTGATTTGGGCGCCGTGGAGGTGCATGGTGACGGCGCAGGATTTTGGGGTTATGCGGACGTGGGGGCCGGATTCGTTTTCGAGGATTTGAGCGATTCCGGGGATGGCGTGAAGGCGGTTTAGGTCAGCGAGGGAGGTTGGTGGTGCCATGGGTGGGGATTTTAGCGCGGGTTCGCGAGTTGGGGTAGATTTCGTTTTTGATTTGCGTCCCTCGGTAAGGATTGCGCGATGTGGACTACATCGCCAATCGGGAGATTGGCGTTCCCGGGAAACACCAAACGCTCTGCGATCTGGCCTGGGTACTCAAACGAATCGGTTGTTTTTTTAAAGGAGTTAAATATAGCCGGGCGAAAGTATCCGTCCGGGCAAGCTGTGGCGCAGTCCGCCGCGGCGGACGCCCCTAAAAAGTCACAGGCGACCGCCTCAGAAGGCGGCCGCTACAAAGTCAAAGACGAGATCAAGGCTGGCTGGTCGCGCGGACTTGTTCGGAGGTTAGGCCGAAGATGGGTGGGGTGGGGATGCCGAGGATTCCGAGGTAGATGTAGATTTGGCCGCGGTGGTGGACTTCGTGTTCGACCATGGCGCGGAGCCATTTGGCGGTGGTGATTTGGCCGTCACCGGGGGTGGGGCATTTCTGTTTTAGCTGGTCGTCGGTGAGCTTGCCGAAGATGGCCATGGATTCGCTGTGCAGGCGCTCCATGAAGGCGAAAATTTCCGGGAGGGTGGCAGCAAGTTCCGGGCCTTGGGAAGTGAAGCGGCTGGGGAGGCCTTGGACGTTTTCGGCCCACATGAAGCGTTCGGCTACGGCCAGGTGGCGGAGCAGGTCGCCGAATGTGAATTTTCCTTCGGCGTAGGTCCAGTTGATTTGGTCTGGAGGGATCAGGCGGGCTACGCGGAGGGTGCGTTCGCGGACGTTGTGGAAGTAGCGGAGGAAGGGGTGGATGGTGGTGATTTCCATTCGGTGGCCTCGTGAGCGAAGGGATTATTAGAGAACGGTGCGGGCGTGGGTTCAAGGGGATTCGCGGGGGACCAGAGTTTTACGGACGAAGATAGAAGATTAACGCAGAGGACGCAGAGGCGCAGAGGACGCGGAGAAAGGGAGCCTGAGGAAAGAAAGTCAAAACACAGATTCAGAAAACAAATTCAAAGGCGACCGCCTCAGAAGGCTGCCGCTACGAAGTCAAACTCAACAAAACGGGCAGAAGAACGGGTCTGAAGACCCGCCGCTACAACGGCGGGTGGAGGAGTTGGCGGGCGCGGGAGGCGAAGATTGTCGCGGCTACGTAGAGTAATGCCAAGAGCGCGTAGCCGGCGGTTAGGTTGATGCGTTCGGCGATTACGCCCAGGCCCACGCTCATGATGAGCTGGATTATTGTGGTGAGGATGGCCATTGCAGACTGGGTGCGGCCCATGAAGTGTTGGGGCACGATGGACATCAGGCCGGATTGAGCGACGACCCCTCCCAGGCTGCGGCAGAGGCCGAACAGGAATTGTAGGGTGGCGGCGCCGATCAGGAAGGCAACGTAAGGGGTGGCCATGTGTCCGACCGCTAGAATTGCAAGCGCCGCGACGTAGACGGGCATGCGAACTTTTTGCGAGAGTTGGCTGGCGATCAGGCCACCGGTTACAGCGCCTGCGGCCCATCCGGCTTCCACAAAACCCAGGCCTTTGGCGCCAGCGTGTAAGACGTCATTTACCAGAGCGACCAGGATTACGTTGGCGCTGACGACTCCGGCCATCATGATGGCGTGAGTGATGCCGAGGGCGCGGACGATGGGTTCGCGCTTCAGATAGTTGATGCCTTCTTTGAAATCTTTGTACATCGCGAGTGAGAGGCCGGCCTCGGCGACCTCGGGATTGGCGCCGCTTTCGAGGGCCTCGGCGGTGGCTTCGGTGGCCTGGCTGTAGACGCGATTGGTTTTCCCGTGGGTGCGCGGGGAGACGTAGCCGCTGCGAACTTTGTAGAGGCAATAGGCGGAGACGAAGTAGGTGAGGCCGTCGATGGCCAGGATGCCCCAGATGCCGGCGCGATCGTAGATGAAGCCGACTACCGAGCCGGCGATCAGCATGCCGCTTTGTACTCCGACTAAAACGGCGGCGTTGGCACCGGTGAATTGGCTGGGCGGGATTACTTCTTGGACCAGGGAGTTTACGTTGGCCCAATACATGGCGGAGCCGGTGCCGGTGATCAGGGTCATGGCGTAGAGGTGCCAGAGCTGGAGGTGGCCGCGTCCAGGCGATGTAGGCGGTGGCTCAGCACCACGATGCCGCGGGCAGCGTCGAGCAGCACGCCCAGGTAGCGGCGGTCGAAGCGGTCGATCAGGACTCCGCCTACGAAGGGAATTACCAGGCCGGGGAGCGTCACCACGATTACCTGCAGGCTGACTTTTACGGTGGAATGGGTGGCGGCGAGGATGTACCAGCTGACGCCGGCAAAGTTCATGCCGCTGCCGAACAGCGAGATCAGCATGGCGAAAAAGAAATAGCGGAAGCCGCGTTGCGCCCAAATGAGTTTCCAGTCAACGGGCCTGGCCGTGGCTGGAGGGGCGGGCGGACTAGGCAGCGTCACGCGCGGCGGAGCTGGCGAGCTGGCGGTGGTCGTGGCCATGAATAGACTAGTTTACTATCGCGGCGGTGGTGGATTATGGTGGCGCGTGTGGGGCGTTGCGGAATTGAAACGTCGCGTTCGCGTGAGGTTGCGGCGAACTGCGACGAATTTGAGCGGGCGGTGAATCGTGGGGAATGAAGTTCAGTGTGCGATGCGGGTGGGGAGGAATCGAACGGAGGGGAAAGTGTTGCTCGAGGCCGCGGAGATTATTTTTCGCGGGTCCACACGACTAAAAATTCCGTTTGCGGAAATGAAGTCGGTAGAAGTGGTGAAGGGCGACTTGGTCGTGAAGGCTGGCGGTGAGTTGGTGGCGTTTGAGGTGGGAGAGAAAGTTGCCGCGAAGTGGCGAGAGAAGATTTTGCATCCGAAGTCGCGGATGGAGAAATTGGGAGTGAAGACGGGGGCGGGGGTATCGGTGATCGGGGAATTTGAGCCGGGATTTTTGCGGGAGTTGCGCGATCTGAAGTGTGTTGTAAATTCCGGAGCGATTGATGGCGACGCGGAGTGGATATTTGTTTTGGCGGAATCCGAAAAGGATTTGAGTCTAGTTGCGAAACACGCGAAAAAGATGAAAGGCGCTGTTGGGTTATGGATGGTTTATCCCAAGGGTCGAAAAGACATTACGGAAGTGGGCGTGATTTCGGCTGGGCGTAAGGCTGGCCTTAAAGATGTGAAGGTGGTTGGCTTTTCCGCCACGCACACTGCGCTGAAATTTGTGATTCCTTTAGCCGATCGCTAGGTTTCTGCGAGTTCGCACGCCGCTAGTTTTTGGGGAACGCAGTTCTCTGGATTGAAGGGTTCGTAGAACACTATGATTTCCATTTCTTCGAAGAGCGCGCGCGAACTGTCATCGGCCTCGCCAAGGATCAATCGTCCTGACGCATCTCTGAACTGAAAACTGATTCTGCTCCGTGATCCTTTACCTCCGGTCATCCACTGCGCGGTGACGGTGGCCACCGCCAAATCGCCTTCCGCGAGAAGTTTCAAATCGCGCCTAGCGCGACGCAGAGACTGGACCGCAATAGCGGACCAAATCGCAGCGATAAACAGGGGCACCCACAGACCGGAGATTGAGGTGTAGGCGAGCAGGCCGTCTCGAACATAGGCGAAACCGAAGTAAAGGGCTAGCGCGATAAAGATAGGAAAAGCAATCGACAATACTTTCGGCAGAGTCTTAAAACGCACGCGCCGCGGTTTGGGAAGCGCCCGCAATTGGTCGGCGTTCAACGAACCTGCTTTCTTCGTTTCTGGCGTGATGGCTGAGATCGGTAGTTGCGAATTATCGACGAACGGCATTGAACTGGCGGCCGCTTCTAGCTTTCGCAAACGTTTCCAACTAGGAATCGCGACGGCGCTGAGGAGGCCGGCCATAAACAAAAATGGGATGAGGATGGAGAAATCCTTCGAAAAGAATGCCATACAGCCGAGAAATATGCCGAACATCGCCAGACCAACTGACAGCCCTTTTAGTAGAGAACGACTGCGTTCTTTCGCCAGTTCCAAATTCCAGCCGCATGACAGGCAACAGGGCTTCGAACTCTTTGTAAAATCGTCATAGAACGCTTGCTTTCCGCATCGCGGGCAAAATATTTTCGACACATCGTTACTATAACGGTCACGCAAAAAAATGTTTACGATTTTTCCGCGCTGTTGGGTTTCTGCGTATGATTTGGTCATGACGGATTTGCTGGAGGTGCGTGGACTAACGGTGGAGTTGCCGACTCCGCGGGGGTGGGTCCGTCCGGTGAATGAGGTTTCGCTGCGGATTGCGGCTGGGGAGACGCTCGGGCTGGTGGGAGAGTCTGGCAGCGGAAAGACGATGTTGTCCTTGGCGTTGATGGGATTATTGCCGGTGGGGGCGCGAGTTTCTGGCGAGGCAATTTTATCTGGCGAAAAGAGTTCGGCGAAAAATTTGGTTGGTCTGCGCGAGAGCGAGTGGCGAGCGGTGCGCGGCGGAGAAATTGCGATGGTGTTTCAGGAGCCGATGACCTCGCTGAATCCGGTGATGTCGGTGGGCGCGCAGGTGGCGGAGGCGATTCGCGCGCATGGCCCGGCACTGAGCGGGGCGGAAATTGAGAAGAGAACAGTTGCGGCGTTGCGGCGGGCGTCTGTGCCGGAGCCGGAGGTGCGCGCCAAGCAATTTCCGCACCAGCTTTCTGGGGGATTGCGGCAACGGGTGATGATTGCGATGGCGCTGGCGGCGGGGCCGCGGCTCTTGATTGCGGATGAGCCTACTACGGCGCTGGACGTTACGGTGCAGAAGCAGGTGCTGGGTCTGCTGGATCAATTGCGGCGCGAGATGCGGCTGGGGATGCTTTTTATTACGCATGATCTGGGAGTGGTGGCGCAGGTGGCGGATCGCGTGGCGGTGATGTATGCCGGACGGATCGTGGAGTCGGGGCCGGTGGGCGAAGTGCTCGCGGGGCCGGCGCATCCTTATACGAAGGGATTGTTGGCGGCTTCGCCGACGCTGGAACGTGGGAAGCTGGAGCCGATTCCGGGGACTGTGCCGCAGTTGACGGAGTTGCCCGCGGGGTGTGCGTTTGCGCCGCGGTGTTCGTGGAGAAGGGAGGTGTGCGTGGTGCGGGTGCCGGATTTGCGGGCTGTGGCGGGTGACGTTGGGCATTCTGCGAGATGTGTATTGGTGGGTGGGGTCGCAGAAATTTTGGCGAAGTGACTGGCGTTCCTCATTGTTGAAAAATGCGCCCGCCTCAGAAGGCGGCCGCTACAAAGACGCTGGCGAAATTGTTGGGAGCGATGGCGACTAAAGAAACATTGATGAGTGTGACAGAGCTGCGCAAGACGTACAAGCGCGGCGGGGGTGCGTTTGCGGCGGGGGGAGAGGGCGCGTCGTTTAGGGCGGTGGATGGCGTTAGCTTTGACATCGTAGCGGGAGAGACTTTTGCGATTGTGGGGGAGAGCGGGTGCGGGAAGACCACGCTGGCGCGGATGTTGTTGCGATTGATTGAGCCGGATGGCGGGAAGATTATTTTTGTGGGGCGCGATTTTACGGCGTTGAGCGGTGCGGAGTTGCGCGGGGCGCGGCGGCAGGTGCAGATGGTGTTTCAGGATCCGTACGCTTCGCTGAATCCGCGGATGCGCGTTGGGGAGATTGTGGCGGAGCCGCTGGCGATACACGAGCCGGCGCTTTCTGGAGGTGAGCGGCGCGAGCGGACGGCGGCGATGTTGCGGCGCGTTGGCTTGAACGAAGAGTTTGCCGCGCGGTATCCACACGAATTTTCCGGGGGGCAGCGGCAACGGATTGGGATCGCGCGAGCGCTGATTTTGCGGCCGAAGTTGATTGTGGCCGACGAGCCGGTTTCGGCGCTGGATGTGTCGGTTGCGGCGCAGATGCTGGTGTTGCTCCAGGAATTGCAGGCGGAGTTTGGGTTGACGTACTTGTTGATTTCGCACAGTTTGCCGGTAGTAGCGCAGGTGGCGACGCGGATTGCAGTGATGCGCGCGGGAAAATTTGTGGAATTGGGCGAGGCGGAGCAGGTGTTGCGCGCGCCACAGCATCCTTATACGCAAGAGTTGTTGGCGGCGGTCCCGGAGTTGCCGCGGGTTTAGGCGGCGGTGGCGGCGGGGTGCCCGCCGGAATGCGGTCTTTCCTCTCTTAAAAATCTTGTAAAATTGCTGCTGAGGTTCGATATATTTGCCGCGCCCGTTGCGTAGTCACGGGCAGGACGCCAGATGGCGGGTGACTGCGCCGGGTAAATTCTGCGGCGCGGTTTGCGTCTGCGCACAGGCAGGAATGCCTGTGCTACTTGGAGCGAGTGGAGGAGCGAGTCTATGAGTACACCTTCTATAGCGTTGTCTGATTCTGGAGGGCAACCGCGACTGGGGGCATTCGCGCGGATTACCGGAGTCTTTTTCGATCCGAAGAATACGTTTGCGGATATTGTGCGGCGTCCGAGCTGGCTCGCGCCGCTGCTGGTTCTTTTCCTCATCTGGCTGGGACTAAGCGCGGTGATGGTGCGGCGAGTGGACTGGATGGAATTCTCCAAGGAGCAAATCTCGAAGAACAAGTTTGCGGCGTCCCAGATGGAGCAGTTGAAAGATGAGCAGAAAGAGGCGGCCTACGCGCAGGCGGCGGGACGCTCGAAAATTATTCGCTACGTTCGCGGGGTGATCGGCTGGCCGCTTCTAATTACCATCACGGCAGGAATTTATCTAGGCGCGTACAAGTTGTTTGCAGGGGCCCGGCTGAATTTCGCGGTGGCTTTCGCGATCAGTGCCTTTGGTCATTTGCCGGATGGTTTGCGAGAGTTGCTGGCTATTCCGGTGACGCTGTTGAAAGACCCGCGGGCTATTGATCCGGAGAATTTCCTGGCGTCCAATCCAGGCGCATTTCTGGGCTCGGATGCGCCCACGTGGCAGCTTGCGCTACTAGGGCCGCTGGATGTTTTCAGTATCTGGTCGCTAGTACTAATTGCGATTGGATTTTCGATGGCTGACCCGAAAAAGCTTCCATTGGGGAAATCTCTGGCGATTGCCGGCGGGCTTTACGCGCTTTTGATCGTGGTGTTCACTACGGTGGCGTGGATTTTCACTTGATGGCTCGTGATACGCTGATAGCATCGTGTTTTCTTTCGAAGTTCTCCATACCAACGCTACTGGTGCGCGCCGCGGACGTTTAATTACCCCACACGGGGTGATTGAAACGCCGGTGTTTATGCCGGTCGGAACCCAGGCTAGCGTTAAAGCGCTGCGCCAGGAAGATTTGGAGACGCTGGGCGCCAGCATTATTCTTGGCAATACCTACCATTTATTTTTGCGCCCAGGGCATGAACTGGTCCGCCGTATGGGTGGGCTGCATAAATTCATGTCGTGGAATGGCGCGATTCTTACCGACTCGGGCGGGTATCAAGTCTTCAGTCTTTCTGATTTGCGGAAGATTACCGATGAGGGTGTGCGCTTCCGATCCCATCTGGATGGGTCGGAACATTTATTGACGCCGGAGCGGGCGTCCGAAATTCAGCTGGCGCTGGGGTCGGACATCGCGATGGTGCTCGATGAGTGTATCGAGACTCCCGCGCCGCGCGATAAAGCCGAATCGGCGTTGAAGCGGACCACCGCGTGGGCCAACCGGGCGCGAAAATATTTTCTGGAAAATGCCGCGCGCAACGATCCTGCTACCAATCCGGCGAATGTCGCCGGCGAACAATGGCAATTTGGAATTGTGCAAGGCGCTACCTTCGCTGATTTGCGGCGCGAAAGTGCGCGGCAACTTTTGGAACTGGATTTCCCCGGTTACGCCGTGGGTGGACTGGCAGTTGGCGAGCCGCATGAGGTTACTTGCGAGATGGCCGGCGAAGTTACGGCGCTACTGCCGCGCGAACGGCCGCGTTATTTGATGGGTGTAGGCCGTCCGGAGCAACTTGCCGATTACGTGGCGCTAGGCATCGACATGATGGATTGCGTGCTGCCAACACGCGCCGCGCGGCATGCTTGCTTATATACTAGCGAAGGCCGCGTGCTGATCAAGGGCAAACGTTACGCCGAAGATCAGAATCCCATCGATGCGAATTGCAGTTGTTCCGTCTGCCGGCGCTACACGCGGGCCTATTTACGGCATCTTTTCGCGGCCGGAGAGATGACTGCGGCGATTCTGGCGACCCACCACAATGTCCACTTTTACCTTGACATAATGCGGCAAATCCGCGAGGCTATCGAGTTTGGGAACCTAGCGAATTTCTCATCGGAGATGCGCGCGCGTTATACTGCTGGGCCAGCATAATGCACTGAAATAGTCGCGCGATTCGGCAGTCCGCGGGGCACCAAGGCAGAGAACACGGTGAAATTCGGGAGCGAGGAAACTCTCGCCACTGGCGGTTTTTGTCGCCAACAGGGTTTCTAAAGCTGCGAATCAAGATTCGGGGCAAGAAGGGTTGGGCGAAAAAGCTTCATGACATTGGCAACATTCTTACAACTTGGCGGCGCAGCAGGGGGTTTTGGCGGGTTCCTGATTCCGCTGGGCTTGATGTTCGGCATCATGTATTTGATGGTGATCATGCCGCAGCAGAAGCAGCGCAAAAAGACCCAGGAAATGCTGGCGGCGCTCAAAACCGGCGACAAGATTCTGACCACCGGTGGAATTTACGGCTCCATCAGCGGCATCGATGGGGATTCGGTGATTTTGAAGATTTCCTCAGAGCCGCAAGTAAAAATTCGCGTATCGCGAGCAGCTATCGCCCAGGTGGAGGCATCGGAAGATGCAAAATAAGCCCACTTCGCGGCCCTATAAATTCTGACCATGACTCCTAACCTGAAGTGGAAAGCGCTGTTCATCCTGGCGGTAATTTTGTTCTGCGTTTATTTTCTGGTGGGCTACCCGACGTTTCCCACGTCCGTAGCGACAATCAAAGATAATTTCGCGCACCAGATCAAGCTGGGCCTGGACTTACAGGGCGGCACGCACTTGATTCTGCAAGTGCAGGTGCAAGAAGCCATCGCGCAGGAGACGGACCAAGCGGTGGACCGCTTGACGACCGCGCTGCGGGCCAAAAATATTACCTACGACGAAGTGCGCCGCAGCGACGACACCCACATCATCATTCGCAACGTAGATGCCAACCAGCTCGGTGCGTTCCGCGATTTGATCAGCACGCAGTACGCCGGGTTGTGGGATCTGAGTTCGACCGCCGGCGAGCAGAACGGTTTCACGCTAACCATGCGGCCCAGCGCGATCGCGCAAATCCAGTCCACGACGATGACGCAGTCTCTCGAAACCATCGAGCGTCGTATTAACGCGTTGGGTTTGACCGAGCCGACGATTCAGCTGCATGGCCGTAACGACAATGAAATTCTCGTGCAGCTTCCTGGGGAAGGCGATCCCACGCGCGCGAAAGACGTGATTCAGCAGACCGGGCAATTGCAATTGAAATTGGTCATGGATCCCGCAGTATACACCTCGCAGGCCGAAGCGCTGCAGCGGCATGGAGGAGTTTTGCCAGCCGGAACAGAACTGGTACCAGGCCGCGCGCCGACAACCACCGGCTCTGGAGCGACTCCCACCGAGAGCTGGTACCTGCTCAGCCGCACGTCGATCATTACGGGACGCGATTTACGCAGCGCCACTGAAAACCGCAGCACCGCCAATCCGGGGATGTACGAGGTTGGGTTCACGCTTTCAGGCGACGCGGCGCGCACCTTCGGTCCTTTCACGGAGTCGCACATCGGTCAGCAGATGGCCATCGTGCTGGAAAAAACCGTCTATTCGGCTCCGGTAATCAAGGGCCGCATCGACGACAACGGCCAGATCACTGGAAATTTCAGTCAAGATTCCGCGCACGACTTGGCTTTGGTTTTGCGGTCCGGAGCTCTGCCGGCGTCGATCAAGTATCTGGAAGAGCGCACTGTGGGTCCTTCGCTGGGCGCCGATTCCATCCGCCATGGCGTGCAAGCTTCGGTGTTGAGCTTACTCGTAGTGATGATCTTCATGCTGTTCTACTACCGGCTCTCGGGCGCCAACGCCGTGGTGGCGTTGATCCTGAACCTGCTTATTTTGCTGGCCGCGTTGGCCATGTTTGGCGCGGTGCTCACTCTGCCGGGTATCGCCGGCGTGATTCTGACGATTGGTATGGGCGTCGACTCCAACGTGCTGGTTTTCGAGCGCATCCGCGAAGAATTGCGTAATGGCAAGTCGGCCGCTTCGGCCGTTCAGGCGGGCTTCGACAAGGCCTTTCTAACGATTATCGACACCCACGTCACGACCGTGGTATCGGCGTTCTTTCTGTTCCTTTTTGGAACTGGACCGATCCGCGGGTTTGCCATCACCTTGACGATCGGTTTGATCGCCAACGTGTTCACGGCTATCTACGTTTCCAAGACAATTTTCCAATACCACCTGGCCAAGATGGACCGCCAGGCAGAATTAAGCATTTAGTAGGCTTCAAAGGCACTTAAACGCGTACTAGGACTCATGGGATACACGGTTCACTCGATTACAAACGGGCGTTCTGTAGGTTAAAAGATGCGCACCCTCTATTCTATCCATAGAGAAGAACGCGTCGGGAACAAAGCCGAATCCCTCGGAGTCTAAGGAAGGGAAGCAAAAGCGGCATGATTGAGCTATTCAAACAGCCAAATATCGACTGGATGGGCAAAGCCAAGTACTTCTTCGCCCTCAGCGCACTGCTCCTGGTGATCGGCTGGGCCTCAGTGTTTATGAAGGGCGGCCCAGCGCACGGCGGTCTTCCTTACGGCATTGATTTTCGGGGTGGAACCAACGTGGATGTGCGCTTCGCGCAACCTCCGAACGTGGACCAGCTGCGCAACGCGCTGACCGCGCAAGGTTTGACCGGCAGCGAAATTCAGGCCATTAGCGACAACGCCCTGCCTGGCGCGAAAGCCAACGAAGTGGTCATCGGACTGGAACGCAAAGGCGAAACGGATCAGGCGCTGGACGCCAGCAAAACCCAGGTTCTGAATGCGCTCAACGCCATTTATGGCCAGAGCACCTCGACCCGGCCGGATTTCAACGCGGCGACGCCGACTTCGCTGACCACTTTTCTGACTGAACGCGATCCTCTGGCGCTCTCCAGCAATGCCGGAGACCGTTACACGCAATTGGCGAAAAGGATTTTGCAGTATCGCGATAAGAGCGCCAACGGCGTGCTCACCAATATGAGCGACCTTTCGCAGGTGGACGGCACGACGCCCGCAGTCGTATCCGCATTGACCCAAGGCTATGCGCTAGGACCTTTCACGATTCGCAACGTAGAAATTGTCGGCGCCAAAGTTGGCGCGGAGCTGCGCTCCCAGGCGATTTGGGTCACCCTCTATGCTTTGGGAGGCATGCTGTTATATATTGCCTTTCGTTTCGAGTGGGTTTACGGCGCGGCGGCGGTTATCGCGGTTTTTCACGACGTGCTGATTACTCTGGGGCTGTTCTCGCTCTTTCACTTTGAAATTTCTTTAACGGTAATCGCGGCTTTATTAACGCTGGTCGGCTACTCGATGAACGATACCATCGTGATTTTCGACCGCATCCGCGAAAACAACCGTTTGCTGCGTCGGGAATCGTTCGCTGACGTCGTCAATAAGTCCATTAATCAGACGCTCTCGCGAACCATTCTCACCAGCGGACTCACATTTCTCACCGTGCTTGTACTATTTCTCATGGGCGGGCAGGTACTTCGTGCTTTCTCCTTTGCTCTAGTGGTGGGAATTGTGATAGGAACGTACTCCAGTTTTGGTATCGCTGCTCCGCTCGTGGTCGCCTGGGTCAATTGGCGCGGCCAGGGGCAAGCAGCAAGCGCCGGACCCGCAGCCGGCAGCAAAGCCCGCGGAAGCGAGGGCGCCTCAGGGCGTCTGGCTCCTGCAGGCGGGAGGTAACAACTCATGTTTGAAGATATGGTGGTTTCGACTTCGAAGGCGGTCAAGACCAACAAGCCCTGGACGGTGGTGCTGTCCATGATTTTTCAGGTGGGCTTCCTGTCGATCTTGATCCTTATCCCTCTGATTTACACGGAGGCGCTGCCGAAGACGATGATGGCTACGCTGCTGGTCGCGCCGCCGCCTCCCCCGCCTCCCCCGCCGCCGCCCGTCGCGGCTATTGTGCACGTCAAGCCGCAGGTCCACTTGATGGATGCCGGCAAACTGGTGGCGCCAAAAGTTATCCCGAAGGACGTCAAAATTATTAAGGAAGACGCTGACCCGGACATGGGTGCGGTCGGTGGAGTGGGCGTGCCGGGCGGTGTGGCCGGCGGCAGCCTCGGTGGTGTTTTGGGTGGAGTGATGGGCGGCATCGGCGCCGCGCCACCGCCGCCGAAGGTTACGCAATCGCGCATTCACCAGGGCGGCCAGGTGCAAGCCGCCAAGCTCATCAACCAGGTGAAGCCTAATTATCCTCCGCTGGCGCGGCAGACCCGCATTTCCGGCACGGTTCGCCTGCACGCCATCATCGGCAAAGACGGCTCGATTCAGTCGCTCAGCCTGGAATCCGGGCATCCGCTGCTGGTCCAGTCGGCGCTGGACGCCGTGAAACAGTGGCGCTATCAGCCAACCCTTTTGAATGGTGTGCCGGTGGAAGTCGACACCACCATTGACGTGGTTTTCTCTCTGAGTCAGTAAGGCGGTTCAGCGCTCCAGTCGTGGGGCAGGCGCGCTGGTCCGGTATTGAGTAACAGATTCGCTAGACAATTCTAAGGAGCAAACGAATGGTAGCAACACTGTACGTATACGCGGCCATGCTGTTCCAGCAGGCCAACGGTTCCAACTGGGACCTACGCACGATGTGGGGTTCGATGAGCGCCCTGCCTCGCACCGTAGTCGTGATTCTGTTCATTCTCTCGATTTATTCCTTCGGCGTAATGATTGACCGCGCATTGATGTACAGCGCGGCGCGCAAACAGTCTCGCGTGTTTGTGCAGCAAGTCGCCGGCGCGCTCAAAGAAGGCAAGCTGGATGAAGCGATTGCCATCGCCGAGCGCAACAAGAAGAGCCATATCGCCAAAGTTGTGGCGACCGGCCTTTCGGAATTTCAGTCCGCCTCGCAGCAAGTTTCAGACGCTGACGTGATCGAAGCCGCCAAGCGCGGTCTCGAGCGCTCGGTCGCCATCGTTCACGCGGAAATGAAGCGCGGACTTTCGGCACTGGCCACGATTGGTTCCACCGCGCCGTTCGTCGGACTGTTCGGCACGGTGGTCGGAATCTTGAACGCATTTAAAGGTATCGAAACCAGCCACGCAACCGGTCTTTCCGCGGTCGCCGGCGGTATCGCGGAAGCCTTGGTAACCACCGCGCTCGGCTTGCTCGTGGCCGTGCCTGCCGTTTGGGCCTATAACTATTTCACGAACAAGGTCGAAGCCTTCGACGTCGAGATGGACAACTCTTCGATGGAGCTCATCAACTACTTCATTCTCCGTCGCGGCGCGACCAAGAAGTAAGGACCCCTCATGGGCTATAAACCAAAAGTCGGCAGTCAGATGTCCACGCCAAACGTAATTCCGATGGCGGATATCATGCTGGTCTTGTTGATCATCTTCATGGTCGTCACGCCCATGTTGCAAAAGGGCAAGCAGGTGGACCTGGCGAGCGTCAACAACACGCACGATATGCAGAATGCGGATAAAGACGATGCCATCATCGTGGCCATCACGCGTGATGGGAAGATTTTCCTGGGCACCACGGCCACGGAAAAGGCTGACCTGACCAACCAAATCAAAGACCGCATTTCCAACCGCCTCGACAAGACTGTATTTGTGAAGAGCGATGCTCGCGCAAAATACGGCGACGTGGTCGGCGCGGTTGACGAAATCCGGTCGGCCGGTGTGGATCAACTCGGGTTGCTTACCGACAAGACCCACTCGGCCAATGAAGCGCCTCCTCCTCCGCCACCTGCGGATTGAGCTGGCGCGTTTCACGTTTCGTAGTTGCTGTCATTCGTTCCTGTAAGCTGTAGGCCGCGCCGGCACCCACCCGGCGCGGCGCAATTCCCGAAACATCGGCGTGCTTCGACGAGGAGAAATGCCATGGGAATGTCCGTTGGAGATAAGCAAACTGGCGCGATGGCGGAAATGAACGTGGTTCCGCTCATCGATATCTTGCTGGTGCTCTTGATTATCTTCATGGTCATCACCCCGTTGACGCCGAAAGGGTTGGAGGCGTTAGTGCCTCAACCGAACAACGACCCGCGACGCGTAGAGCCGGTGGTAAACACCATCGTGGTGCAGGTGTTGGGTGATTCCCAATCGGATCAAGCCGCGCTGAAGATCAACAACGAGAACGTAACCTGGGACGCTTTGGGTTCGCGAATGGATCAGATTTTCAAAGAACGCGCCGAGAAAGTTGCTTTCGTCAAAGGCGATAACGATGTAATGTTCATGGACGTTGCGCGCGCCGTGGACATCATGCGTGGTGCCGGTATCGAAAAGGTGGGATTGATTACCGCCAAGCTGGAAGCCGGGCAGTAGAGTCTTAAAACGTTTTTAGTAACGCCAGGAGAATTGCCATGGGAATGTCCGTAGGAGAAAATACCGGCGGTGCAATGGCGGAGATGAACATCGTCCCGCTGATCGATATTTTGCTGGTGCTGTTGATCATCTTCATGGTCATCACGCCGCTGACCCCCAAGGGCATGGATGCCCTGGTGCCCCAGCCGAATCCCAACCAGCAGCAACAGCAGGAAATCGATAACAAGACGGTGGTGGTCCAGGTGATCGCCGATCCCAAGTCAGACAATCCCAAGCTGAAGATTAATAACGAAGACGTCAGCTGGGAAGCGCTCGGCACGCGCATGGAACAGATTTTCAAAGAGCGCGCCGAGAAAGTTGCTTTCGTCAAAGGCGATAACGATGTAATGTTCAAGGACGTTGCGCGCGCTATCGACATTATGCGCGGCGCGGGCATCGACAAAGTTGGCTTGATCACCGCGAAACTCGAAGCTGGGCAGTAATTGGAAATTTCCGGGGTTGCCCTTCGCAGGGCTGTTGTGAATTCTCGCGTTGACCGCTTTTGGTCGCGTACATCAGGGATGGTTCTTTCGATGACTCAAGCATCGGTAGCAGGAGCGGATTCAGTGCTCGTCCGTCCTACGCGGTCCCTTCGCCGGGCCGCTGCTCTGGCAGCATTGCTCATTCTGGTGGCGGGCGTTTCGGGCTGCGCCAAGCTTCGCGCGCGCGACCTTTTGAACAAAGGCGTGCAGTCCTTCAAGAACGGGCAATACGACGTCGCCATCGAAGATTTCAAGCAAGCCAAGGATCTGGATCCCACGCTGATGAACGCGCGGCTGTATCTGGCCACTGCCTACGCCACGCAATATATTCCTGGCGCCCCGTCGCAGGAAAATATGCAGTTCGGCAACCAGGCCATCGCGGTGTTCAAGGAAGTGCTCCAGCAGGATCCCAATAATCTCAGCGCCATCGACGGCATTGGTTCGATTCTTTTTCAGATGGCCGGCACCCCGTTTGATCCCGCCAAGTTTGAGGAATCCAAGACGTATCACCAGAAGCACATCGCTTTGCAGCCCAACGATCCCGAGCCTTACTACTGGATCGGGGTCATTGATTGGACCCTGGCCTTTCGCAACAACCTGACCATGCGCGCGGACTACAACAAAGACCACATCAACAAACAGGTCAAAGATACCGACCCGTTGCCGGAAGCTCTTCGCGCTGATTATCTGGCCAAAGAAGGCGCGTTGATCGACGAGGGCATTGCCGACCTGCAGAAAGCGATTCAGATTCGTCCGGACTATGACGACGCGATGGCGTATCTAAACCTCCTGTATCGCCGCAAGGCCGACACAGTCTCCAGCAACGAAGAGCGTGCCGCACTGGTCAAACAAGCCGACGATTTGATCGACAAGGTCAAAGAGATCAAGCAGAAGCGCGCCGATACTCCGGTGCCAGCTGGCGGTTAATCACTTCTCATTGAATCGGGAACTATAAAAAAGGGCGCCCCACAGGGCGCCTTTTTTATTGCTACAACAAGCCTTGTATTGCGCGATGGACGTTCGCCCGTGCGGGCCCTCTTTTCCCCAGCAAATATAAGCGGTAAACTACCCCATGCCGTCTTCCGGCAACCTCCCGCTGAACTTTCATCGCGACCGCGACGAGCGGCAGCTTGATGCCCGCCTCGAAGAACTCCTCGAAAAGCTCCGTAAAAACCGCCCCTCGGAAGATCCCTGGGTGGTGCGCCGCGCTTATGAAATCGCTGCCGAGCGGCACCGCGACCAGGTGCGCAGTTCCGGCGAACCCTATCTAACGCATCTCCTAGAAGTCGCTCATATCCTGGCGGACATGCGCCTGGACGCCACTACGCTGACCGCCGCATTGCTCCACGACGTTGTCGAAGATACCGAGTTTCCGCTCTCGCGCATTGAAGAACGCTTCGGCGCCGAGGTCGCCCATTTGGTGGCGGGAGTTACGAAAATCGGGCGCCTCAATATGGTCGCCCCCGAAGCGCGCCAGGCGGAAAACGTCCGCAAAATGTTGCTGGCCATGGTGAACGACGTTCGCGTGGTGCTGGTGAAATTGGCCGACCGCCTGCACAACATGCGCACCCTCGATTATCTCGAGCCGCACAAGCAGCAGCGCATCTCCCGCGAAACCCTGGACATCTATGCGCCCATTGCGCACCGCCTGGGAATGGGCATCGTCCGCGGCGAACTGGAAGATCTCTCTTTTCGGTATCTGGAACCTGAAGCGTTTTTCGCCTTGCAGAAGCAAGTTACCGATAAAGCCCCGGTGCACCAGCGCTTCCTCGAAGAAGTGCAAAACACGATTCAAGCCAAGCTGGTGGAAAGCGGAATTCCCGCCGAACTCGAAGCCCGCGTCAAAAGCTTGTATTCTCTGCAGCGAAAAATTGTTCGCCAGGAGCGCGGTCTTGAGCAGGTGTATGACTTGCTGGCGGTGCGGGTGATTACCGACAACGAGCGCAACTGCTACGCGGCTCTCGGCGTTGTGCATCACATCTGGCACCCGGTTCCCGGGCGTTTCAAAGATTACATCGCCATGCCGCGCCCCAATCTGTACCAGTCGCTGCACACGACCGTGCTGCAGGGCGGCCAGGCGTTTGAAATGCAGATCCGCACGCAAGAGATGCACCGGCTGGCGGAAGAAGGCGTCGCCGCTCACTGGAAATACAAAGGCGGCAAACCTGCCGGCGACGATGACGACCAGCGCATCGCCTGGATGCGGCAGCTAATTGAGTGGTCGCAGGAACTGGAAGAGCCCGGAGAATTTCTCACCACCCTAAAAGTGGATCTTGCGCCGCTCGAAGTTTATGCCTTCACGCCCAAAGGCCGAGTAATGGAACTGCCGCGTGGGGCTACCCCTGTAGACTTTGCGTATGCGGTGCACACGGAAGTGGGTCATCAGTGCGTGGGCGCCAAGGTCAACGGACAGATGGTTCCGTTGCGTCATGAAGTCACCAACGGCGATGTGGTCGAAATTCTCACGCAGAAAGGCCACCGCCCCAGTCGCGACTGGCTCAGCTTCGTCAAATCCTCGCACGCCAAAAGTAAAATCCGCCACTGGATCAATGTGCAGGAGCGCGAAGAAGCCACTGAGATGGGCCGCAAGCTTCTGGAAAACGATTCTCGCCATTTCGGACGCGGCCTGAAAAAAATTCCGGAAGCCGACATGCTCAAGGTTGCCGCCGACCTGGGCATCTCCAAAATCGAAGATTTGTACGCTGCGGTAGGATTCGGAAAATATTCCGCGCGGCCAGATTCTTATCGCGCGTGTTTGGCGAGGTTGCGAAAGAGCGACGTTGCCGAAAACTGCCGACGCCAAGCCCACGCTGGTTAAAACCGTCAAGCGCATGCTTGGCTTCGGCGAAGCCCCGCTGGTCGTGAAAGGTCAGGACGATTTGCTCGTCTATCGCGCCAAGTGTTGTAATCCCATTCCTGGCGACGAAATCATCGGCTACATCACGCGCGGACGCGGCGTCGCCGTGCACACCAAGAGCTGTCCCAACGTGCAAAACTTGCTGTACCAGGCGGAACGCCGCATCGCCGTTGAATGGGGCGGCGACAGCGCCTCTACTTTCCCGGTTCAGCTCTCTATCCGTGCCAAAGATCGCGCCGGCCTGCTGGCCGAAATCACCGCGGTGATCAGCGGCTGCCGGCTCCAATATCCGCAATCTTGAAAGCCGCCCAGACAAGCTTAACGCCCGCATCGAAGCCAGCCTGGAAATCGCCGACAAGCGCCAACTTGAGACCATCTTCGTCAACATTCGGCGCATTTCTGGCGTTTATGGCGTCGAACGCGTGTATCAGGCTGGCGAAGGTTCCGCTCCGCATTGATGCCCGCCCCTGAAACTCTCCGATAATTCTCAGTTATTCTGCTCCCCAAGGTTACGCTCTAAGGCACCTGTCCTTTGGTCTGGTGTCGCCCAAAACACAGCCGCCGCCGCCCCTTCGTTCGATTTCCGATACCAACCTTAGAATGAGGTATGCGTCGCCCAGCACTCAGCCCCGCCACTTGCCTGCTCTTGTTTGCTTTTCTGGCCACGGGATGTGAGCAGAAACCCAAGATCAGCTACGTTCCGCTCACGCAGGCGGGCTTTTCCCTGACGACGATTGATGATCTAAAAAAATTGAATATCACGGAAACGGAAATTCCGCAGATTGCCAAGCTGAAAAGCATTGGCTTGACTGACGATACTTCGCTCGCCCTGGTCAAAGACGCTCACTCGCATCAACATTCCTTCAGCAGCGGCGATTCCGCCGGCAATTTGATCGGCGCGGGTTATTCGGAACAAGACGTTCTAAACATGGCGCAATCGGACCAGTTGGACACTATCAGCACCGAAGCGATCACCCTGAAATTGATCGGGCTCTCTCAGCCTACGGTGCAATTGCTGGTTTCCCGCCACCTGCAGGGACTGCCTACGCTTTCCAGCGCGGAAATCAGCCGCTTGATAAATACCGGACTGTCTGAAAAGCAGGTTCTGGAGCGCATCAATGAGGGCATGACCGACGAGCAAGCCGAAAAGGAAGTTGCCGCTCGCGAGGCCAAAAGAAATCATGCCAACACAGACTTCGTTCGAACCCGCGCCAAGCGCCATTAAAATCAGTTTCTTTGCTCGCCCTGAAATCCGTCATTCTGCCTTTAATTGATTCGTCCCCCTCTCGCGCATTTCTAGAGCGAAAGTTGCCACATATCTGGCTGTTGCTCTCCGCCTTTCCCCGATACAATCAGGACGTTTTGCGGCTGCGCCTCCATCCCGATGCTCTTCCGGCCGAAATGCTGTCGGCGTTGTTGCCAGCGTTTGGACCAGCGCTGTTGCCGGCCCTATTCTTGGTGTTCTGCGCGCTATGGGCTTCTTCCTGTGCCGCGCCCATGGGCCCAGGATACCTGGTAGAAAAACAGGAAATTAGCGTGCAGTTCGAACCCGCGCAGCAAGCGATCCACATCGACGCTGAGTATCAGCTGCGCAACACCGGCATTCGTCCGCTCCGCGATCTCGAAGTAATCCTCCCCAAGGGGCGCCGCGTCCATCTCGGTCCTATCTCCACACAATGGGATGGCGCCGACATTGCTATCAGTCCTGAGCCAGATTATCCACGCAACTCTCTTCTTCGGCTCTCAAAGCCGTGGAGCATTTCCGATAGCCACTCGCTGCATATTTCTTACGATATCCTGCAGCCCGAAGCTGGCGGCAATGCCTTAAGTTTCGCGGCCGATGCGTTCTACCTTCCGGCCGCGGGCTGGAGTCCCGAGTTGCCGCAGCCTCGCGGACTGTTCGGTTTCGGCGGCGTGCCACCCAAAAAGTGGGATCTGGTGATCACCGTTCCCGAGGCATTTATCGTACACAGCAGCGGCGCGGGCAAAAAAACTCAGCGAGCCGGCAGCAGCGGAGCCCAGACCTACCGTGTGCGGCAAACCGTTGACGACCGCTACCCATTCGTCGTTGCCGGCCGCTACACCGCCACCGAAATTCGCGATTCTCACCAGAAAATTATTTTATGGAGCCGCGCTTCACAATCTCCGCCGGGCTCGCAGCAGGGAGTATTAAAAGAAGCCAGCCCGCAACTGGCGCGCACGGTGGACGTTTACAATTCAATTTTTGGCGCTCCGCCGAGTCGCGTTTCCGCGTTCTGGATCGTCGAGTGTCCCGTGGCCGCTGGCTGTTTCTCACAATACGGCTCGGGCATCGCCAAGTTGCTGGATGGCAGCGCCGAGGATGACCCCTCCTCCGAGCTAATTTCGTCAGACACCGTAATGGTCGATCCCACCAAAGGTGTGCCGCAACTTGTCGCCGCTGCCGCTCCGCCCCTCGCCGCGAGTTGGCTCGGCTACGGCCGCAACCCTGGATTTTACGAACAGACCGAACCCCTGGCGCTTCTGCCGATTTTCGCGGCGGCCCGCAGCCGCGAGGAAATTGATGGTCCACAGGTTCGCGGCGAGATGGTCCGCCGGGCCCTTCGCGAGATTCCGGAAATTGTGCCCGCGCCCTATTCCCCGGACGTTCCGCCAACCTCTGCGCTATTTGCGATGCCGCGAGCCAAGCCGCCGGAAAGCGCCCAAGTCTTGCGCGCCAAAAGCCTGCTCTTTTTTTACGCCCTACAGGATCGCTACGGTTCGAAAGTTTTCCACGACGCAATTTCCCACATGCTATACGCCCGCGCATCCCGCGGTTTCGACCTCGACGATCTCATCGCGGCATTCGAAGAGGAAGTCCACCAGAACGTCGCGGAGTTCGTTCGCCATTGGATGAAACGCCCCGGTGTTCCTGCGGATTTTCGCGCCCGTTATCAGAAATCCAGCGCTGCCGACGCCCCTGAGCCACACTCGCAGGCAGTTACTGCGGCAGATTCTTCGCAACTGTTTCGCTCTAAAGGAGACTTGCCATGAGAGACATCGTCCTAACTGATCGTGGACCAAAACCCATCGGACCCTATTCGCAGGCAGTGCGGGCCAACGGATTTCTGTTCCTCTCCGGCCAGATTCCCATCGATCCGAAGACCAATGAATTAATCGCCGGCGATATCGCTGCACAAACCGAGCGCGTCCTCGAAAACGTAAAAGGCATTGTGGAAGCGGCCGGTGCCAAGCTGCAACACGTGGTCAAAACTACGGTCTTCCTGAAGGACATGAACGATTTCGCCGCGATGAACGAAGTTTACGCTCGCTTTTTTACCACCGTGCCACCGGCCCGTTCCACCGTGCAGGTCGCCCGTCTGCCGAAAGATGCGTCCGTCGAAATCGAAGTCATAGCCGCGCTTTAGCCAGCGGTTGACGATGTGTTGTGCCGTCCGTCGCCTCTCAAACTAAATGCAATCGCAAAAAAAAAACTGCCCGCAAACTTCTGCGGGCAGGAAAATGTTCAGTCGTCGTCTGACTAAAAAATCAGGGGCGATCCGGGCTCTCGTACGCCTTAATCACCGCAATAACCGTAGCCGCGGTCACCACCGCAATCGCGTACCATACAAACTTGCTGGTTCCCGCGCTGACCGGTGGCCCGCTGGATGGCGGCGCTCCTCCGCCCGCCGGAGGTGCCGCTGCTGCCGCTTCCGCAGGCGTTGGATCCAGAATCACGCGATATGCCGAGCCTTCCGGAATCATCTTGCTCTCGCCGGCCACGCTGAACATCAGCGACCCGCGCGTGCTCTTTACGATCAATTCTCTTGGGCCCACGACCGTTACCTGTCCGATGGTTGGCTCGTCGGTATTAGCGCGAACACTCGCATTCGCATAACGCAGCGTAAAAGCCTTGGAATTTGCGGTCGAAAACGTAGCCGTGCCCGAAATCAAAGTCGCCGCTGGACTCGCGTCATCGCTGGACAACACCGCCCCGCTCGAACTCGCCAGTAAAAACCGCGCGGCTCCCGCGCGAATCTGCACGCTGCCGGACGCTTCAGTGCTCAGCTTGTCCCCGCCAAACACCGTGCTGCCCACGGAAGCGGAAGCTACTCCCACCTTCGCGCGGTCCGCAAACACCACAATCCCCAACTGTGAAGGCGGCGTCGGCGCGGCCGAGGAAACCAGCGGCGTGATCAGCATCGCAACAGACACTATTGAAGCCAGGAATGCGCGAACTCGTCCCATACGGAAACCCCCAAAAGCTGACACCAGATACCTAACAGGAGCATACTCACCAAGTTCCGCGCAGTCAATCGACAAAGAGTACCCACTTGGTTTTTCTCCCGAGCCCGCTCAAGCCTTCCAAGCAGGACTTTACTGGCCGTTACTCGCTTCCGCTGCTACAATGCCCGCATCGTATGGCTGACTGGAAACAGATTACTGCCCGCATTCGCCGCGCGCGTACCAGCAAAGATCCCGCCGCGCAGCTAACCAATCTTTACGAGAAGACGCAAGACGCCATGGTGGCCTTCGAGCTCGCGCGCCATTTTGAAACAGCGGGCCTCGCCGCCGATTCCGGAAAATGGTACATCGCCGCCGCCGGACGTTTCCGTCGCGCCGATTGGAAAGTAAAAGCGCTCGAATCCGCGGTGCGTCTCGGCTGTGAAGTGCCGGAGGGTTCGCTGGAAGCCGCCCGCGCCGAGGATGCCGCCGCGGTTAAGAAGCCCGCGCGCTCTGGAAGTTCTACAGAAAAGTCTGCGGACAATTTGGACAAGGAAATGGCGCCCCGAGCTTTCTCGCTAACGATGCCTGAGCCTGGCCTACCCTTTGAACAAAACGCCGAAGTCTTCGAGTCGGTAGTCGCCATGAGCAGCGAAGTGCAAGTTGCCGCGGACGCCAACGATTCAGCAGGCACGGGAACCCCCGAACAAAAACGCCGCCGCCGTGGCCGCCGCGGGGGACGCAATCGCCGCAAATCCGGAACCGCTGCCGCGGCAACCGACGCCCCGGCAGCCTCCACCGTGCCCTCCTCGCCGTCCTCAGGGACCGGACGCCGCGAATCTGGCCGCACCTCCAGCGGCACGTCGGGCCGATCCGGTCATCTGGGCACGCGTCGTTCCAGCGGATCGCCTGCTGACGAAGCTCCCGACGAAGCCGCGTACCCCTCTCTGGCCATCCGCCGCCCAGTTCCACCGCTGCCCGTGGACGCCCCCTCAGACTTCAGCGCGCCCAGCGTGAAGGGCCGCTACGGTGACCCAGGCCTCTCTTCCCGGCTTAGTTTGCTGGAAATGCAGTTCCGCCGCCTGCTTACCTGTGAGCCGGCCAAGCTGGACGACACCGTCGGCGCCCCAGTCGGACCCGGCGTATTTCTCCTCTCCGATTCCGACCTCACCAGCTACTACTACGTCGAGTCTTGCCAGACGCTGCGTATTGCCATCGCTAACATGCTCCGCGGCGGCACCACCAAGCGCGGTGCCGAATCGATCAAGCCGCAGCTCGCCGATCATCTCGGTATCCCCGAAACCCGCGTCACCAAATATCTCGCGGACCACTGTGTAGTTCGCTGGCTGCAGCTCGACGAAGGCGCCTCCCACTTCGCCCATTTCGTGATTTCCGTCCTCCGCCCCACCCTCAACGAGTAATTTCGCTCCAAACCCGTAGCCCGGTTGCGCTAGGAGTAACCCCTCGCCACTCCCTCATTTCGCACCTCACAATCCCACCCTTTACCATTCAACCCCCCATTACAACCGTTCGCCGCATCCTGCTGGCATCCTGTGCCGTTTACCTTCAAACTATAGGTGTCGAAAGACTTATGCGACGTGCCGCGCTCGTGTGGTACGTTGTTGGCTATTCGAAAAGGGCCCCATGGGGGGATGTTCGTAGTAGGGGCTCCGCTCAGAACGAAAAACTGAGTTTCGGCACCAGCCGAGAATGAGGGTAGAGGTTTATGGCGAATCGCGTGAGTACGCAATTTTTCCGCAGCATTGATTGGGCGCTTTGCAAGACCGCCGGATTCACATTCAATACCATTCAACATTTCAACAAAAAGAATCCGAATCCGTCCGTAACGCCTCAGTGGTCAGACAAGCCGCTGCTGAAGTCCTGGGAAAAGACCAAGCCCACGCTTGGTTTCCCGCGGCAAACCGATTCGCTCTGTCCCGCGTGCGTCAAAGAAGCGCGCGAAGCCATCATCGCCGGCAAAAAAGACTGGCGCGATTTGATGAGCGAGAAAATCGGCGAAATCAAAGCGCAGATTATTGAGCGCGACGGTCAGGTCTGGATGGTCAAAGAGTGCCCGCAGCACGGCCACTATGAAGACATGATGGCCATCGACGCCAAGTGGCTCAACTGGATTGAAAAGCAGTATCCCGGCCGCGATATTCCCGCGCACAACGATGAAGACTTGCACAAGCACGGCTCTTCAACCGTGCGCTACGGTCGTGGATCGGTTCTGACCGTCGACCTCACCAATCGCTGCAACATGATGTGCGATCCCTGCTTCATGGACGCCAACCAGGTCGGCTACGTTCACGAACTCGGCTGGGAAGAAATTCAGGAAATTCTGGATAACGCGCTGAAGATCAAGCCCCGCCGCCAGATGTCCGTCCAATTCTCCGGTGGCGAACCCACCATGAGCCCGTACTTCCTGGACGCCGTCAAGCACGCCCGTAAAATCGGCTACAACAGCGTGCAGGCCGCCACCAATGGCATCGAATTTGCCAAGAGCAAAGAGTTCTGCAAAAAGGCCTTTGAAGCCGGTATGCGCTACGCCTACCTGCAATTTGACGGCATCGGCAACGACGCCAACGGCCACCGCCAGATCGGCAACCTCTTTGACGTGAAACTCCGCGCCATCGAGAACATGCACGAGGCCGGAATCGAAATCGTTCTGGTTGTCACCATCGTCAACAACGTGAACAACGATCAGGTCGGCACTGTCGTGAAGTTCGCGATGGAGAATCCCAAGAAAATCGCGTTCGTCAGCTTCCAGCCGGTTTCTTTCACCGGCCGCGACGAAGACATCACTCCGGAACGCCGTCTGCGCCAGCGCTACACTCTTTCGCATCTTGCGAAAGACGTCAGCACCCAGGTCGGCAAAGTAGAGCCGACGCGCGATTGGTTCCCCATCTCCTTCATCAGCACCTTCGCCGGATTCTCGGACATGGTGAAGGGCCAAGATTCGCAGTGGGGCTCGCTCTCCTGCGGTTGCCACCCGAATTGCGGCGTAGGCACGGCGTTGATGATCAACAAAGAGACCAAAGAGTGGGCGCCGGTTCCGCGCTTCCTGGACGCCGTCCAGCTCACCAAAGACGTGACGGACATCACGGACGCCGCCCGCGGCAAGACCTTTTCCAACTTCATGATGGCCATGGCCCTCTTGAAGAACTACAAGCCCTTTGAAGGTCCGAAGGGTCTGAAGCTCTACGACCTCTTCAAGAAGTTCGACAAGACCTGGGCGCTTACCCGCAAAGCCACCACCAAGTACGGCCGCACTTCGCCAGACCGCGGCTTTGACGACGCCATGAAGCGCCGCCAGGATCCTTGGAACTTCCTTTTCATCGCCGGCATGTGGTTCCAGGATCTCTTCAACTACGATTTCCGCCGCACCGAAATGTGCATCATCCCCTACGCCACGCAGCAGGGTGAAATTTCCTTCTGCGCCTACAACACCGGTGTAGGCTGGCGCCAGATCATCGAAAACATGCACAAGAACGCGACCGTTGCCGAGTGGTACAAGAACCACGGCAAACACGAAATCTACGCCAAGGGCAAAGCGGTCAGCCTCGATACCTTCGAGCACTCCCTGGTGATCGACGCCAACGATGCCGCCCGCGTCCGCCACCTCGAACACGACATCCCCTTGACGGCCAGCGAAGAAGACCGCATCCGCCGCAAGCAAGCCTTGGCCGAACAAGCCAAAGTCCGCGCCATCTACGAAGAGCTGGTCCTCAAAAAGCCCCAGCCGACCGTCGTGCAAATCGGCAGCGTCAGCGACATCGCCAAAGCCACTCCAGCCAACTTCGCCAACGCCGGCAAGCCCGTAAGCATCGCCCCGGCCAAGCAAGCCGAAACCGCCGCCGAAGCCGTAGCCGGCGACTAACTCTAGTGGAGGTTCCGGACTTCCGTCCGCTAACATGATCAACGGTCTCCAAAAAATCGGTTCCGGCTTCTCAACCGGGGCCATTTCTTTTTAGAGGAAGCAAGTGGATATTCGCTCCGTACCTCTTCTTGGTCCGCTCGATTCATGGCTCTTCCGGTCGCGTCGCCTTGCGATCTATGGCTGGCTGAAGCGCACATCGTATACGGCGTCCACTCATGCACGACTGGTTCGCGAGAAACTACCCAAGCTCATGACTTTCCGTCTCGCATCCCGTTTGTTTGTTTCTTACGTCGGAGAAACTTTCCTCATAAGGGGCTGGCACTTGGAGAACTAATCGGATGCGGATGTTCCGCCAACAGACTGGCAGTCTGACTTGGATTGCCGTGATATCCAAACAATGGTTCTTCTTGTCTGCTTGTTCGCCGCGATACTGATTCCGCGGAACGTGGCAAACCCGTCTGGGCTCTATTGGTTTGGTGGCGTAATTTCACTGCGTGGTTGCTCGTGTCGCTCCGGTTTTCCTTGTTCTGATGCGGTTTCGGCCATTGAACAGACTCGCTTATTTTCATTTCTGCGTGGATTACGTCGCAGTTGAAATTCGGCTGCTAGCTGCCGTCGACTAACCGATGGCTAGACACTAGCCCTTGAATCGAATTGCGGCTTCTAGTTTTGGCTGCACCCGCTACCGAAGCGCTTCGGCGCGCTTTGCCTGACGAATCGCTGCTATAATCAACGGGAAGATAAAAGCCGCAAAGCACCCTGGCGGAGCAAACCATGCCCATCTACGAATACATCTGCGAAGACTGCCAAAACGAATTCGAAAAAATCGTAATCAACAAACAACAAGAAATCACCTGCCCCAAGTGCTCCAGCAAAAAGGCCACGATCCAACTCTCCGTTTTTAGCTCCGCGGTAGCAGGCGGCTCCAGCAAATCCTTCACCCCGCAATCCAGCGGCGGCGGGGGCTGCTGCGGCGGCGGTGGCTGCGGCTGCCACTAAGCATTTGCGGCGGATCCGTTGTAGCGGCGGGTCTTCAGACCCGTTCTTTTGACTTTTCTTGGGCTTTGCCGTGGCCGTCGTAGTGGCGAATCTTCAGATTCGCATCTTTCTTCTTGCATTCCGGTATCATCGCGATATAATACTCACTGGTAAAACTGCGTCAGCCGCAACTTCGTACCCAAAATCCATTCAAATCCTGCGCGACTTACTTACGTTTTGACGAACCGCCATGTTCGCGTGTCGTTTAGAATCAATAACTTGCACACTCTTCTTAAATCGATTTATCGCCCAAGTCGATAAGAATCAATAATCTGCGCACTCTTTGCGAAAAACACCCGGGGGTGGGGGTACCAATTCCCAATTCGGAACTCTCCAGCGCAAGAATTGGCATCTAGTCGGCAGCGAATGCCAACTTTTCTCGCAGGACAACACACGGTATCCTCGCCCCATGGCCAGCGCCGACCAGGAACACATCTTCGTAGCCCCCATCCAGAAAATCTGGATCATGCGCTGCGTAGACGTTCCCGCTGACGCTTCGGCGGCCATTCGCGAGTCCGCCACCGGCGATACAAAACACCCGCCGGTCCACGGCTTCGTCGAAGGCCGTCCCTTCAAAAGCACTCTGTCGCCGGGAAAGAAAGGCTGCTACCGACTGCACATCCACAGTCGCATCTGGCGCAAATTGAGGATCGACGCCGGCGCAGAGGTAGAAATAACGCTCATGTTGGACGAGGCCCCGCAGCCAGCAGTAGTGCCGTCAGACCTGGCGCAGGCGCTCGCCGCCAAACCACGAGCCTTAGCTAAATTCAACTCGCTGACGCTGCCGCTGCGCCGCCAAATCCTCTGGTATCTCGACAACGCCAAACACGCCAGCACCCGCGAGAAACGCGTCAAGCTGATGGTCCAACGCATGATCGAACGAGTCGCCAAACAAAAGAAAAACAAATCGCAGAATAAGAATGACAAGAAAAGAACGACTGCAAAAAAATCGAGCGAAAAAATAATACGGAACAAACGCAAATCGAACCACGCAAAATTATCAGCAGTTGTAGCGGCCGCCGTCTGCGGCGGGCGCCCTTTTGCGGCTATTCGCAAAACTTGGGTTCTACGAAACACCACATAAAAACCCAACGTCGATGTGATTCGGAAACGCTCGACTTGCGGGCAGGAACTACTGCGGCCGTTTGTAATTCTGAATATTGGCAGGAACCGGAATCGCGGACTTCGCGCGGGGATCGGCGATCGGCGCTCCAGGAGTCCACGCAAACGGAATCACCCCAGTCCACGCCGAGGTTTCGTATTCCTTTTCGTTGTCGATCGCAAAACCAGTCCGCGTCTTGGCGGAAACTTCAATCAGCGGCACTGCCAGCACCATCGTAGCTTTCAATTCGTTTTCGCTGGGCGGCCGCACGGTAGCCCACCGCCCGCGAATCACGTATTCCACAAACTTACGCATGGCTTCCAGCTTGTCTTCGGCACGCTCGATTTGTTCGGCCGTGCCCAGCACGACGACCGAGCGATAATTCACGGAGTGCCCGGTAGCGGTAGGAGAACAAACAATTCCATCCAGCAGCGTAACGCTCAAACAAAATGGCGCGCCGCTGGCCAAGGTAGTCATCAGCCGGCTGGCAATCGAGCCGTGCAGCAACAACCGTTCACCATCGCGCACATAATTTGTGGGCACCACATACGGTTGCCCATCCACCACGAACCCGACGCTGCACACAAAGGCCTGATCCAGAATCGCGTGCACCGATTCGCGGTCGTAGTTCGCCCGCTCCGGATGCCGCCGCACCTTGGTCCGTTTGGTAGGAGTAAATTCGCTCATAACGCCAGCCTAGTCACCGCCCGCAAAACACGCAAGTACCAATCTGGTAGGGGCACGGCATGCCGTGCCCGCGGGTGGCGGACAAGTCTCGCGAGTTCGGGTTGGTTTGCGCTTGCAGATGCAAAATAGAGCGGCGTGTGCGTTGGTTTTCCCGGGAACGCCAATCTCCTGATTGGCGGTTCTCGTACGGGCTGCGATATACGAGCCACTGATTCGTAATTGCAGGCCTGGCGGAAACTGTTTGTCCAACGGAGCGCCGGCAAAAGGCGCCAATCGGGAGATTGCCGTTCCCGGGAGAAGCGAAGGGGCACGGAATGCCGTGCCCCTACACGCGCGCTACTTCGCCGGGGATGCCGCCGGAGGTGCGGGTCTTGCAGCGCCACGTACCACTCGGAATCCCACGTATGCTGGCGCGGGCGTGCAGCTGGATTTTGGATCGGCGGGGCAGTCTGCGCTGCCGCCGAGCACTTTGCCTTGGCCGTCGCGGGTCAGCACCCACTCGGCGACGTTACCGCCCAAATCGTAAATGGGCTCCTCGTCCTCTTTGCCTTGACCCTTGAAGCTGCCCACTTCTTTCAGTAACGGAGCCATACCTTTCAGCTCTTTGGCTTTCGCGCGCAACAACGCCGCATCCTCCGGATTCGGCGCATACCCAGCCCAGTAATCGAGAGTATTTTCGCCCTCGCGATTGCCGTAAAGATCTTTCACTTCGTCTTCATACGGAATTCGCCAGACTTGACCCGTAATTTTGCTTAGCCATTTCGCGTAGGCCGTCGCGTCTTCAATTGTTTTTGAATTTGCAGGAGCATTGGAGGTGCGGAGCGATTCCGGATTCGGATCCAAAATCGCGTACGGAGTCTTATCACCAACTTTTGCGGCAGAGCGCACATTCCGGTTTGCGTTGCGGAATTCAAAAAACTGCAGACTGGTTACCTCGAATCGTCCAATCTCCAGGTCCCCGCGCTTCACAACCTCGGGAATTAGGAGTTGCTGGTTACTCGAAGTAAACGGAGCACCGTAGGCTCCTGGATTGCCGGCTACACCTTTCAGCTTAAATTGCGCGGCGAGAGGGGAATCTTTTTTCAGCGCTTCGTTTTCGGGTTTGGTGGTTTTGAAGAAATATTTATCGAACCAGGCTACTTCTTCGTCCACTTTGCGGAGTTGGTGGGTTAATTTGCGGGGGCCGTGGGGTTCGCCGGGGAAGATTACGAATTTTACCGGGACTTTTCCGTAGTATTGCAGGGCGCGGAAATAGGACCAGCTTTGGGCGGGCGGAACGTTGGTGTCTGCGGTGCCATGAAAAATCAAGACTGGGGCCTTGATTTTGTCCATTTTGAAGAATGGCGATTTGCGGATGTACAACTCGGGATCTTCCATCGGCGATTTGCCGAAATAGTAGGAGTCGAAAGAATCGCCGAACATTACGTTGCCCCAGTCGCTGATCCATTCGACGTCGCCGGCACCGACGCTGGCGACTTTGTAGCGCTCCGGGTAAGTGGTGATCAAACTGGTTGAAAGAATCGAGCCGTTGGACCAGCCCATGGTCGCGACTTTGTCCGGATCGACCAGTCCTTTGGCAATCAAATCGTCCACGCCAGCGTTGATGTCCGGAGTTTCCAGGTCGTAATATTTTCCGCAGCAGATCGATTCGACCCACTTCAGCCCGTAGTTGTTGCTGCCGTGATAGTTGGGCTTGAGGACGAATGCGCCGCGCTGGGTCAGCAGATTATTGGGATACGCCCAACTGTCGGCCCAGAAATCACTGTCGTGGCCGCTGGGCCCACCGTGGATCGCGGTGATCAGCGGATATTTTTTGCCGGCTTCGTAATTGTCGGGATAGTAGAGAATCCCTTCGACTTGTTCGTCGTTCGCGCCTTTCCAGTGAACTACTTCAGTTTTTGCGAAAGCGCGATTTTTGATCAAACCTTCGTTCAGCTTGGTGACTTGGACCGGCGAAAGCATTTTTGCGCCATCGAGCTGCGCACGGTAAAGCTGTGGCAGCTTGCTGGCAGTGGAATACTGATACGCGATGGTCTTGCCATCGGAGCTGACTTCGAAAAACTGAATATTTTTGTTTTGTTCGCCTTCGAGTGGAGCGCGCTTCCAGGACCAGGCGTCTCCGGACCTGGTGCGAAGGTAGCGCGATGTTTCGTAGCGGGCTCCGGCTGCGAGGCCGACGATAAATCCATCTGGCGTGGCGGCCAGATCCGAGCCGATCCCATTTTCCCAATCGAGTGGAACCTGCGCGCTTTTCGCCGCCGCTAGATCATAGAAATAGAGTTGCTCTACGGTCGCGGTCAGGAATTTGGGGTCGGTGGAATAGGGCGCCCAGGCATAAAAACCGGAATTGTCCGGCGCCCAGGCGAAACCGCGGGGGCGCACGCGGCCCTCAGTGAAAATTTGTCTATCGGTACCATCGCTCAGATTGTGCAGAATGGCGACTGGGGGAACTTTCTGGTCGAACGTGTAATGCAAACTCTTATCGTGGATGGCTGCGACATATTTTCCATCTTTCGAGACGGACCAGTTGTCGATCCAGTCGGTGTTGGCGGTGAGGCGGGTAATTTTCTTATCTTTCACGCTTATTTTGTACAGGCGGACCGGGGCGGCGTGCTCGGCGTCATCGACAATTTCGGAGTCATCTTTTTTTCGTTTCATTTCCTGTTCGTAGAGGGCGGGATCTTCTTCGGCGCTGAAAATAATTGTGTCTTTATCCAGCCAGTCGATGCGGCGAGGAGCGCGGGCCAGTTCCGTCAGGGTCCAGGGTTCGCCGCCGTACGGATTGATCAGCCAGATCTGCACCGGAGCGGTGTCCGGCTTCGCGCCGAAGCGGGCGCGATTGCTGGTGAAGGCGATCAGTTGGCCATCGGGCGACCATTGCGGCTGGCCGTTGGCATCACTGCCGCGGGTAAGCTGGATTTCTTTACTTTCCGTCAGGCTGGAGAGCATCAGGTTCGAGACGGTCGAGTCTTTTTCCTTGTCTCCGGCGGATTTTACCCAGACGAGCCATTTGGCGTCCGGAGAAATGCGGAATTGATTGGCCCGTTCCATGTAGATAATGTCTTCGGGTTTCCACGGCTCGATCTGCGGGGGAGCTGTGGATACTGCGGACTTGGGTTCGTCGCTGGCCGAGACGGCTTGGGGATGGACGAAACATGAAACTGCAAGACACCCCGCGAGTAAGCTGGCAGCCAAGATGTTCTTCTTGAAAGGCATTAGACCTCGATGAATGCGCGAAGAAAGTGATGATTGTGCAAGGCCGACAGCATAATTCAAACGGATTTGGAATGGAAACGAGCCAACTTCATTCGTCTGGGCGAGCTGGGGCGCAGCATGCTGCGCCCCTACAAGGGCTGGTTGCGGATTCATTTGACGTGGTTTGGGCAGTCGCATACGATGCGCGGTGGCGGGACGCAGCGATTTTCCAGACCTGATGGGAGCATCTGTGATTCATTGGCGATCTTTTTGTTTCACTTCGTTTGCGGTATTGGTGCTGCTGTTCGCGGCAGGGTCGACATTTGCGGGGCAACAGGCTCCGCCGCCCTCGGCACCTCCTGCGGGTCCTGCGGAAAAACCTAAGGACGACAAAAAAGACGACAAAGACAAGAAACCAGAAGAAAAAATCGTCACGTCGAAGCATACGGTGCGGATCGGCGGGCAGGAAATTAAGTACACGGCGACGGCGGGAACGATTTTATTGAAGCAAGAGGATGGGACGCCGAAGGCCAGCATATTTTATGTGGCGTACACCAAGGATGATGTAAGCGATCTTTCGCTGCGGCCGGTGTGTTTTACGTTTAATGGCGGGCCGGGTTCGGCTTCGGTGTGGCTGCATCTGGGCGCGTTCGGTCCGCGACGAGTGCAGATGGGCGACGCGGGAACGCTGCTACCGCCGCCTTACAAACTGGTGGACAACGAATCTTCTTTGCTCGATGTGTGCGATTTGGTTTTTATCGATCCGGTTTCGACCGGCTACTCGCGCGCGGTGCCGGGAGAGTCGCCAAAACAATTTCATGGGGTCGAGGAAGACGTGCAATCGGTCGGTGAATTTATCCGCTTGTACGCGACGCGCAACAAACGCTGGTCTTCGCCGAAATTTCTGGCGGGCGAGAGTTACGGCACCACGCGGGCGGCGGGCCTTTCCAGTTACATGCAGCAGCGCTTTGGCATGTACTTCAACGGAATTATTTTGATTTCCACCATTTTGAACTTTGAAACTGCGGAATTCGATACCGGCAACGACTTACCCTACATTTTGTATTTGCCGACATACTCGGCGATCGCCTGGTACCACAAGAAGCTGCCGACGGATTTGCAGTCGCAAGACGTAACCAAGGTGATTGAGGAGTCTCGCAGATTTGCCGCGGGGGAATACGCGGACGCGCTGATGCAGGGCGATCAATTGCCGAGCGCGAAACGCACGGAGATCGCCCAGAAAGTCGCCAGGCTCACTGGACTGTCTCAGGAATACGTGGAGCAAACGGACTTGCGCGTGGAGATCGAACGGTTCACGAAACAACTGCTGCGCAGCGAACGGCGCACCGTGGGGCGCATCGATGGACGTTTTACGGGGATCGACCGCGACGCGGCGGGAGAAAATGCCGGAGTACGATCCCAGCATTGCCGCGATCATGGGGCCGTATGCGGGAATGCTGAACGACTATGTGCGCAACGATCTGAAATTTGACAGCGATTTGCCGTACGAAATTCTGACCGGGCGGGTGCGGCCGTGGAACTATGCGCCGTACGAAAATCGTTATGTGAACGTGGCGGAAAAATTGCGGTCGGCGATGACGGAGAATCCTTTCCTGCATGTGTTCGTGGCCAAGGGCTATTACGATCTGGCCACGCCATTTTTTGCGGCGGACTACACATTTGATCATCTGGGACTCGATCCTTCGCTGCGGAGTCATTTGAGCGGGGCGTACTACGAGACCGGGCACATGACCTACGTGCAGCTGGCGTCGCTGGTGAAAATGAAGCAGGACATCGCGAAATTTATCGCTGACAGCGTTCCACCGGCCGCCGCACCGGCGGTAATCGCAAAAACAAAATGAAGCGCGCACTCGGCATTGTGGCTTGGTGCGCAGTAGCCATCATCGGCGCCGGCGCGCTGGCGAAGATTGCGGTGCATCGCGGAGAACCGATCAACGCGATGTGGTTTGTGATGGCGGCGCTGGGCTGCTACGCGCTGGCCTTTCGGTTCTACTCCGCATTTATCGCCGCGCGTTTGCTGACGCTGGATGACACCCGCGCCACTCCCGCCGAGCGGTTCGATGATGGTCGCGACTTTGTTCCGACCAATAAATGGGTGCTGTTCGGCCACCACTTTGCGGCGATTGCCGGACCGGGTCCGCTGGTCGGTCCTACCTTGGCGGCACAGTTCGGATATTTGCCGGGTACGCTGTGGCTGATCGCTGGAGCTATTTTTGCGGGATGCGTGCAGGATTTTGTGATTTTGTTTTTTTCGATCCGGCGGAACGGCAAATCGTTGGGCGAGATGGCGCGGGAAGAAGTCAGCCGGCGCGGCGGATTTATTGCGCAGATCGCGGTACTGGCGATCATGGTGATTCTGCTGGGCGTGGTGGCGCTGGTAGTTGTGAACGCGCTGAAGTCTTCGCCCTGGGCGACTTTCACGCTGGCGATGACTATTCCTATCGCGATGTTGCTCGGTTTGTATTTGCGATTTCTGCGGCCGGGGCGAGTGCTGGAGGCGTCGGCGATTGGCGTGGCGCTGGTGCTGTTTGTGGTGGTGGCGGGGCAGTGGGTGGCTGAGTCGCCGTCTTGGGCGCATGCTTTTACGTTCAGCGGAGTGGCGTTGGCGTTTGCTTTGATCGCTTACGGATTTGCGGCTTCGGCGCTGCCGGTTTGGCTGCTGCTGGCACCGCGGGATTATTTGAGCGCGTTCATCAAGGCTGGCGCGATTTTTTCATTGGCGGCCGGAATTATCCTGGTGCGGCCGGAAATTCTGATGCCGCCGCTGACGAAATTCATTGATGGCAGCGGACCGGTGTTCGCGGGGAAAATCTTTCCATTTTGTTTCATTACGATTGCCTGCGGGGCGATTAGTGGATTCCATTCGCTGATTTCCAGCGGGACCACTCCGAAAATGATTTTGCGCGAGAGCCATTCGCGGATGATTGGCTATGGCGCGATGCTGCTGGAGTCGTTTGTGGGCGTGATGGCGATGGTGGCGGCTTGCGCGATGTCCCCGGGAGTGTATTTCGCGATCAATAGCCCGGCGAGCATTGTGGGCAGCACTGCGGATGCGGCCGCGAAAACAATCAGCGAATGGGGCTATCCGCTGGCCGCGGGAACGATGACGGATTTGGCGAAGGCGGTGGGCGAGACCACCCTGCTGAACCGCGCGGGAGGAGCGCCGTCGCTGGCCGTAGGGATGGCGCAGATTTTTTCTACCACGATTGGCGGACCGCGCTTGCTGAGCATCTGGTATCACTTCGCGATTATGTTTGAGGCGCTTTTTATTTTGACGGTGCTGGATGCGGGTACGCGCGTGGGGCGCTTCATGATCCAGGAAATGGGCGGACGAGTATGGAAACCGTTTGGGCGCACGTCCTGGATTCCCGGAATGTTGTTATCGAGCGCGCTGATTGTGGGAATGTGGGGATATTTTCTTTATCAGGGAGTGATCGATCCACTGGGCGGAATCAATTCTCTGTGGCCGCTGTTTGGAATTTCCAATCAACTGCTGGCAGCGGTAGCGCTGGTAGTCGCGACTACTATATTGATCAAGATGGGGAAGTTGCGTTGGTTGTGGGTGACGGTGCTGCCAATGATCTGGCTGGTGGTGATCACCATGACGGCCAGCTATCAAAAAATCTTTAGCGCGAATCCACGGATTGGATTTTTGTCGTTCACGCGCATACTGGCGGCGCAGTTGGCAGCGGGGAAGATTCCGACCGCGAAAATTATGGAGACGCAGAGGATTATTTTTAATCAACGGCTGGATGCAGCGGTGACGGCCGCGCTGGCCTTGATGATTCTGGTGCTGATCGTGGAGGCTGTGGTGCATTGGTTCCTGCTGCTGAGCAAGCGGAAGCCTTTGACGATGCACGAAGCGCCCTATGTGGCCACCGCCTGGCGCGAAGATTTTTCTGGCGCAGTGCACGGAGGCGATTGATGGCGGTACGAGTATCTGTGGGGCACGCAATGAGACGAGTCTTGCGGAACGTGCGGGGATTCTGGCGCGGATTGCGGGAATGGTGTGGCGACGCGGCGTATGAGAGTTATCTGGCCTCGCGGGTTACGCGGGAATCCGGAAGCCGTCCGCTGACGGCAGAGCAGTTTTATGTGGAACGCGCGAACAGCCGATACTCGCGGCCCAATCGTTGCTGCTAAAAAGCTTCTTCCCAGTTGCGGTTTCTAGCATTAAACTGACGGCAAATCCCTGCTCGGTTGTAAATCCCCTCACGGAGAAGAATTATGGCGATCAATCAGGATAAATTGCATGAATTTCTGGGTCGAGCGATTGTGGATTTTGGCGCGACGTTCAATGCCGGGTTAGTGCGGATCGGTGACAAGCTTGGTTTGTACAAGGCGTTGGCCAAGTCTGGACCGCAGACATCAGCGGAGCTGGCCGGCGCTACCGGAACTAAAGAGCGTTACGTCCGCGAGTGGCTCGCAAACCAGGCGGCGGGCGGCTACGTGACGTACGACCCAGCAAATGGAAAATTTCATTTGAGCGAAGAGCAGGCGTTCACGATGGCGGACGAGAACAGCCCCGTGTTTCTGCCGGGAGCGTTCCAAACGGCGCTGGCAGCGCTGAAGGCGACGGAGAAACTGGAAGAGAGATTTAAGACCGGAGAAGGTCTGGGCTGGCACGAACATCATGCGGAATTGTTTGTGGGCACCGAGCGATTTTTCCGTCCTGGATATGCGGCGAATTTGATTTCTGCGTGGATCCCGGCGCTGGAGGGAGTAACGGAAAAACTGCAGAGCGGCGCTCGAGTGGCGGATGTGGGATGCGGACTCGGGGCATCAACAATCTTGATGGCGAAATCTTATCCGAAGTCGGAGTTTGTGGGATTTGATTATCACCAAGGGTCCATTGACACTGCGAAGCAACGGGCGAAAGACGCGGGTGTCGATGGGCGGATACGTTTTGAAGTTTCCAGCGCGAAAACATTTCCAGGGAAAGACTACGACTTCGTGACGTTTTTCGATTGCTTGCATGACATGGGCGATCCCGCGGGAGCGGCCGCACATGTACATGGCTCGTTAAAAAAGGACGGAACCTGGCTGATCGTGGAACCGTTCGCAGGAGACAAGCTGGAAGACAATTTGAATCCGATTGGGCGGGCGTTTTATGGAGCGTCGACCATGTTATGCACGCCGGCATCCTTGTCGCAGGAAGTCGGTTTAGCGCTTGGAGCGCAGGCGGGGGAGAAACGGCTGCGTGAAGTGGTTACTTCCGGAGGATTCTCGAAATTTCGGAGAGCGACGCAGACACCATTCAATTTGATTTTTGAGGCGCGGCCTTAGTGAGAGGACAGGAGCAAGCGGGCACGGCATGCCGTGCCCCTACTCGTCGTCGGATTGTTTCAGGGGGGTAACGCGATGGGTGATGCGGACGCTGTGTTTGCGGATGCCGGCGATTATGGCGCGGCGGGTTTCCACGGACAATTGTTCGGGAGCGAGAACGCCCGACAAATCCTTGGGAAAATTCTTGATGAAGAGGGCGGCTACGTGGGCGGTGGCATAGGCTACCGGCGTGGTGAAGCGACCCTGCTGGCGGATTTGGTAGAGAGTGGGGAAAGTGCAGTCGCTGCGAATGAGCAAGTGTTGATCCTCTTTTTTTCCTACTTTTACACCCTGTACCAGAACCGCGGCGGCGAATCTGGCGTTTTGCAGGATTCCCTGACGAATTAATTTGGCGATCGCGCGCGGAGAAGAGGTTTGCGGAAAGCGCTGGCGCGGGATGCCGCGCGATTTCGAAAGTTTCCCTTGTTTGTACCAACGGCGGAGACGATCGAATTCGTTGCCGCCAATTTTCACGTCCATGTTGGCCATGGGAATGAAGTAGGGAAGGGTGGCGACTTCATCCTGGGCGGCGAGCACTACGTTGGCGGCGCCGATGGGATCGGGGAAACGGAACTTTTCGAGTTCGGCGAAGCGCTTCTCCATACGAAATTTTCCGTTGCGGTAGACGCGGGGGCTGGAGATGGCTTCGTCGAAAGAAACCTCCGGGGACCACTGGGAAATGGGATCGTCGCTTTCGGTGCTTTCGTAGAGGCGGATTTGCACTGAGGTGACTTCGTCGAGGGACTCTGCGGCGCGCTTTACCAACAAATTAGTCAGGCCGGGAGCGGCGCCGGTGTTGATCAGGGCCAGGCGATTTTTTTCGGCGAAACGTTTCGTGTAGGCGAATTGTTCGGATTTGAAAGGATTTTGCGTCAGATGGGAACTCAAATCGAGGTAGTGGGCGCGGAGATGCAGGGCGGCGCGCATTACGATTTGGTTGAAGACGCTGGCCGAGGCGTTGACGATCAGTTGCGCGTTACGGGCGGCGCGGATGATGCCGCGGAGATTGCGGGCGTTCACCGTGGCGATGGGAATAAGACTTTTTTTGCCGAGAAAACGCCGGGCGCGTTCGGGATCGCGGTCGCCGCACCAGACGGTGTGGCCCTGGCGTTCGAGAAGTTGCGCAAGGAGAGAACCGGTGGCGCCGGTTCCTAAGACGAAAATTCGCATAGGGTGCAAAAACTCTATCACATTCCCCTGAGGGTTCTGGCGGGGCTTCGGCGTATGGGTGTAATTGCGCGGGCAGAAACTGAGGCGTAAGCTCAAGGGGTAACTCCGACTCTGCTGACCTACAGGGAGAAAACTCATGGCAGGCAGAGCGACGGTCGCTTGGTTTGGCGCGGGTTTTCGCGCGGGCGGCCTCAGGGTCTGGGTGGAAACGCCGGGGCCTCCCGTGTTTGGAAAGGAGCGAATGCGACGAAAATGCGTATATTTCCGTCCGGCGCCCGACTTCCCTTCACGAGTCGGGCTTTTTGATTTTTGGGGCGAGTAGTTCGCACTGCGCATCTGATAGTCGACTCAATATTTTATGAGTCCATGGACATGACGCTTCGCGACAAATTCGGGCGGCAAATTACCGATCTGCGGATATCGGTGACGGATCGCTGCAATTTTCGGTGCGTATATTGCCGGTCGGCGGATCCGGAAAATTATCGCGGCCGAGATGAATTGCTTTCTTGGGCGGAGTTTGACCGGCTGGCGAAGGTTTTTGTAGATCTGGGGATTCAGAAAATTCGCGTAACAGGCGGAGAGCCGCTGGTGCGCGAGGGCGTTGAGGATTTTATCGGACGACTGAATGCGCTGGGTGTGCGCGATTTGTCGATGACCAGCAATGGGCACCAGCTGGCGGAACGCGTAGACCGCTTGGTGGCGGCGGGATTACGGCGGATCAATATCAGCCTGGACTCGCTGGATGCGGCGCGATTTGAAAGCATTACGCGGACGAAGGCCTTTGCCAGCGTGATGCGCGGGATCGATGCGGTGCAGAAATTCAGCGCTGGGTCCGGCGAAGATTAACGCGGTGTTGGTGCGCGGAATCAATGATAGCGAAGTGGAAAGCTTTGCGGAGTTTTCGCGAGAACGCGGCGTGGTGATGCGCTTTATCGAATTTATGCCGCTGGACGCGGACCGGCATTGGCATCGCGAAGCGGTGGTTCCCGCCGCGGAAGTTTACGAGCGCATTCACGCGCGGTGGCCACTGCGAGCAGATTCCCCACGAACAGAGCGAGACGGCGCGAAAATATCGCTTTGCGGATGGGGCGCCGGGGGAGATTGGGTTGATTGCGCCGGTAACTCAACCCTTCTGCGGACATTGCTCGCGGATTCGGTTGACGGCCGACGGGAAATTGCGGACTTGCTTGTTCAGCAAGGATGATCACGATTTGCGCGGATTGCTGCGGGGTGGCGCGCCGGACGCGGATATCGCGGGATATATACGGTCGGTGGTGATGGAGAAGGAAGCGGGGCATCGGATCAACGCGACGGATTTCCATCCGCCATCGCGAACGATGGTGTTTATTGGCGGGTGATTTGCCGGCGAGCGGATTTTGATGATGCGCAGTCCGATACGCGAGCTGGCGGATCTCACCAAAACAGGAGAAAATTCATCTAATTAGTAAGGCTGGAGTTGAATGTTACGGACTGTCACGACGAGTAATCCATGAACAATCTGGTATCCATTGCGAAGCCGGGAGCGCTGATCGGAATCGAGCAGCCGCCGACGCTGCTTGCTCCGGAAGTTGAAAAGGGCGTGGGCTGTGACTTCGATTCGTACTTGCTGGTCCCAGACAACACTTTGGACGAACGGATTTTTGCGGCAAAGACGCAGCTGGGCAAGGATGCGGTGATTTTAGGTCACCACTATCAGCGGGACGAGGTGGTGAAGTTCGCAGACTTTCGCGGGGATTCGCTGAAGCTTTCTTACCAGGCGGCGGAAGCGCAGGGGCGCTTCATCGTTTTTTGCGGCGTGCATTTCATGGCGGAGAGCGCGGATATTTTGCGGCGCGACCACCAGATCGTGGTGCTGCCGGATTTGAGCGCGGGATGTTCGATGGCGGACATGGCGGACATCGGGCAGGTAGACGCTTGCTGGAGCGAATTGGGTTCGGTGCTGGATACCAGCAAGGTTATTCCCGTGACGTACATGAATTCGACGGCGGCGATTAAGTCGTTCACCGGCGAACATGGCGGTGCGGTTTGTACCAGTTCCAATGCTGCGGCGGTGATGACTTGGGCGTTTTCGCGTGGCGAGAAAATTCTTTTTCTGCCAGACGAACATTTGGGACGGAACACCGGGTATCGGATGGGAATTCCGCTGGATGAAATGATTGTGTGGGATCCGTTTCAGGAGCTGGGAGGAAATTCCGCAGACGCGATTCGCAAGGCGCGAGTAATTTTGTGGAAAGGCTACTGTTCGGTGCACCAGCGATTTACTCCGGAGCATGTGGCGCGGGTACGGCGGGATTTTCCGGGAATTCAGGTGATTGTGCATCCGGAGTGCCGGTTTGAGGTGACGCAGGCGGCGGATCAGATTGGGTCGACGGAAGGAATTATCAAAGCGGTGAGCAATGCGGCGCCGGGATCGCAGTGGGCGATCGGGACGGAAATACATCTGGTGAACCGGCTGGGCAAAGAGTTTCCGGACCGCACGGTGATGTCTCTCGACAAGAGCGTTTGCGTTTGCACCACGATGTTCCGGATTACGCCCAATCACCTCTTGTGGGCACTGGAAAATCTGGCGGCGGGAAATATTGTGAATCAGATTTCGGTGGATGAGCGGACGCGGCATTTTGCGCGAGTGGCGCTCGACCGCATGCTTAGTTTGCGTTAGGATGCGCGGAACGCCGGCCGGCATTGCAACACGCCGGCAATCCGCAATAGTGGCCGGGGCCACGCACGGAGAGTTCATGGCTGAGCAAGACGACGATCCCGAACAGGACGAAACGCCGGAACCCGCACAACGTTTGTTTACGCTAACGGAAGCGGAACGCGCACGCCGGGACCTCGAACCCTTTCTGCTGGAAGCGATTGCTTGCCGCAAAAAACTATCCGGGATCGACGACCATTTCAATGCGGTTTCCGCGCGAATCGTCATGATGGGTGGAGTGCTGGTACCTTACGAGAAACTGGCGAGGCTGCGGCTGGAACATACCGGGCTCACGTCGACGATGAAGTCGTCGTTGGATAAAATCCTGGAGACCGGCTGCGTGATCAAGGATCTGGACGTGGGCTTGCTGGACTTTCCGGCGATTATCGATAACGAGGAAGTATATTTGTGCTGGAAACTAGGCGAGGACCGCATCCGTTTTTATCACCGGCAGGACGAAGGTTTTTCCGGACGCAAGCCGCTGAATCCGCGGGATCTTGGCGGCGGAGATATCGTGCAGTAGAGCCTGGCCGCGGCGGCCCGCGTGACGGCGCTAAAGTAACGGCCGCGAACAGAACATTCGCCTTCCTTGCAAACCGAAACAAAATATTGGCATAGCGACGTGAAAGGATTCCCTTGTCAGCGCAATCTGAAAATCGTTTGAAGAATTCCGCCAGTCCGTATTTGCGCTCGGCGGCGCACCAGCCGATTGACTGGTTCGAATGGGGCGACGAAGCGTTTGCCCGGGCAAAAGCGGAAGACAAGCCGATTTTGCTGGATATCGGAGCGGTGTGGTGCCACTGGTGCCATGTAATTGACCGAGAGAGCTACGAGAATCCTGAGATCGCGAAAATCATCAGTGACAACTTTGTGGCGGTGAAAGTGGACCGCGACGAACGTCCCGACGTGGATTCGCGGTATCAATCGGCGATCAGCGCAATTTCCCGGCAGGGGGGCTGGCCACTCACGGGATTTTTGCTGCCGGATGGGAAGCCGTTTTTCGGGGGCACTTATTTTCCGCCGGATGACCAGATGGGGCGTCCGGGATTTCGCCGGGTGTTGACCGCAGTGGCGGATTCTTTCCGCAACAAGCGCGCGGATCTGGAACGCGCGGCGAATTCGATCAGCGAGGCAGTGGCGCAGGCGGAAGCGTTCGTGGGGGCACACGGGGATTTTGATGCGAGTGTGATTGACGCGCAGATCGCCTCGATTACGCAGCTCTTCGATATTCGTAACGGGGGATTTGGAGACTCTCCGAAATTTCCGCACTCCTCGGCGATCGATCTCGTGTTGGAACGCTACCAGCAAACGAAAGAAAAGCATTTGCTGGCGGTGGCCGAGACCACCCTGGAAAAAATGGCGCGCGGCGGAGTGTATGACCAGTTGGCCGGCGGCTTTCATCGCTACTCGGTGGATGAACGCTGGCTGGTGCCACATTTCGAGAAAATGAGTTACGACAACTCCGAGCTACTGAAAAATTATCTGCATGGCTGGCAGGTGACGCAGAATCCCGCGCTGCGTGAAACGGCGGAAGGCATGATTCGCTGGGTGAACGAGGTGCTTTCGGACCAGCAAAATGGCGGGTTTTACGCGAGCCAGGATGCGGACGTTTCGCTGGACGATGACGGCGACTATTTTACGTGGACGCTGGAAGAAGTTCGGGCGGTGCTGAATCCGGAAGAAGCGCGCGTGGTGGAGATGTACTACGACGTGGAAGCGCACGGGGAGATGCATCACAATCCCGCGAAAAATGTTCTGTGGGTGGCGAGCAACCCAGTAGAGATGGCGCGGACGCTGGGGCTGGAGGAATCCACGGTGCGTTTGATTCTGGCCAAGGCCAAGAGAGATCTCTTGAGCGCGCGGCTGCGGCGAACCACTCCGTATATCGACCAGACTATGTACATTTCCTGGAACGCGATGTTCTTGTCGGCGTACCTGGAGGCGGGGCGGGTGCTTTCTTCGGCGATGGGCACGGCTTGCCGCGCGTTCGCGCTGAAGACTGTGGACCGCATGCTCGCGGAGGCCTGGAGCGAAGAGCGGGGCTTCGGTCATCGTATCGGTGGACCGGAACTACTCGGTTCTCTGGACGATCAAGTGTTTGGTGCGCTGGCTTTACTGGACGCTTACGAAGTTACTTTGGACGCTCGATACTTTGCTGCAGCGCAAAAAACCATGGACCTGGCGATGGCGCGGTTCGGCGACAGTGAAGGCGGTGGATTTTTTGATCGAGCCAACGATGCGGCCCCGATGGGCGGACTGGAGATTCGCCGCAAGCCATTCCAGGATTCGCCAACACCTGGCGCGAATTCGGTTGCGGCGATTGCGCTGATACGGATGCACGCGTTTACTGGCGACCAGCGTTATTACGCGGCGGCGAAGGGGACGCTGGAAGCGTTTGCGGGGATCGCGCCGAAGTATGGATTGTTCGCGTCCAGCTATGGATTGGCGGCGACTCTATTCGGGAGTCATCCGCTGCAGGTAGTGATTATTGGGGCTGCGGAGGATTCAGCCGCGAAGAAGTTGGAACAAGCGGCGCATAGCGTATTTCGTTTTGGAATGTCTGTTTTGCGGGCCACTCCGGATGCGCGCCTGGACAATTTGTCGCCTGCGTTGAAAGAGACTTTGCCGCACCTTCCGCGGGATAGAGCGATGGCGGTGGTTTGCGCGGGGCAGAGTTGCTTACCGCCGACCGACGATCCGGCGAAATTGGTCGTGATGTTAGAGCGAGGGGCCTCGGAGTTAGCGGCTGGGTCCTAGGAGCAAATATTCAATGTTGACGCCCGGGCAAGCTGGGGCGCAGTCCGCCGCGGCGGACGCCCCTACAAAGCAGAGTTGCGATTCTGCATGGTTATTTTTTGCGGGATTCCGGCGGGACCAGGTTGTTGATGCGGTAGTAGACCACCAGCTGGCCGTAGTGTTCTCCGGAGTGTTCCATCAGGCTGTAGGCCAAATCTGAAACGTGCATTTGCTGATTGGATTCGGTATCGGTGTAAATTTCGCTCATGCCTTTATCGCCTTTGGATTGGATCAAGGCAGCGCCGTCTTCCACACATTTTTTCACGAACGCTACGACGTCGGCTTTGGTTTTCAGGTTCTCGCGGCTGGGGTCATCCGGAAAGCGTGGCTTGTGGCCTTGTGCTGCATCTGTGAAGTAATACATGGAGGCTGAAGCGTGCAATAACTGGGCCAGAAAAGTGCGTGAAGCGGGATTCGGTTTGTAGTCGTATTTGTCTTCCGGAAGATCTTCGGCGATGGCGATCAGCTTGCGTCCGATTTCATTCCATTGCGCCAGGACGATCTGCGACTCGGTAGCCATGGCTTTCGGGGCGTCTTTTTTAGGGGCCATGTCTTGCGGCAGGCTGTTTGCGGAGGGCTTACCGCCGGCCGTGGCGACGGTCCCGGTCAGCGCGCCGAGACTTACGCCCAAACCCACGTACAAACCCGCGCACGACGCGGTCCGCGAAACCCAATTTATGCGGTTCATCAATTGCTCTCCTGTGAGGTTCGCCTGTCGAACACTCTCTCTGCACTGTGACGGATGCCAGCTGCCGCGGTTTCGTATTTCGCGCAAAATCGTGGCTTGCCAGCGCCACGGCTGCCGGCAACATCTTACGCAGGAACTCGGCCGGTAGTCATGCAAAATCCCGAAATCGCATGCATGGTAAACTTAGATGTCGTCATTTGGGGTCTCTCTCAGCATGAATTGGGGCTATTTCATTTTGCGGGTGGTGATTGGCCTGAGCATGCTCGGGCTGATCTTTCTATCGCAGCGATTCTGGTATCGCGCGATCTGGAAGGGCACCGCCGGTTGGCGCCTCAAACCGCTTCGGGTAGCAGCACGGCTGGTTTACGTGCTGGCGATATTGCTCATTATTGCCACGCTGATCGATGGTTTTCGCATGGGTCATCGCCATTGGATTCCACGCGGATCGTTGATTACGGCATTCACCGGACTCTGGTTCACTAGCGCGCTTTTCGGGTATGTGGGAGTGCTGGGCGTGCGAGTTCTGGACCGGGTCTGGTCGCTCGGGCGGCGATTACTCTCCCGGATTGGTGCGGCGAAGGCTCCGCCAGATAGCGTCGAACTCCTGCAGGATCCTTCACGAAGATATTTCTTTCGGACCGCGACGATGGCTGCGGGCGCTGCGCCGTTCCTCGGGGTGATGTATGGCTACGCCGCCGAGCGTCTGAATTATCAGGTACGGCGCATAGAAATCCCCATAGCCAAACTTCCCTCCGCGCTCGACGGCATGAAAATCGTGCAGTTGAGTGACATTCATCTGAGCGGGTATATGCCGCGTTCGCAGGTCCGCCGCGCAGTGGACATGGCGAACGATCTCGGAGCGGATCTCGCGGTGGTTACCGGCGACTTCATCACGGGCGCGGGCGATCCGATCGCCGACTGCATCGACGAGATTCGCAATTTGCACGCGGCACTCGGAGTTTGGGGCTGCAACGGTAATCACGAAGTTTACGCCCGAGTGGAAGATACAGCGCAGCGTCTTTTTGCACAAGCCGGCATGAAACTTCTGCGGAAAGAAAATGCGCAGTTGGCGTTTCAAGGCGCGTCGTTCAATCTGATCGGCGTAGATTACCAGCGCGAACGCACGCTGAGCGGTCACCCGCAGCAAGCGTTAGTCGGGGTTGAGAGCCTGGTGCGCCGGGACATGCCGAACATTCTCTTGTCGCACAATCCCAATTCGTTCAATCGCGCAGCGGAATTGGGTATCGAATTGTCGCTGGCGGGGCACACGCACGGCGGGCAGATTCAGGTGGAAATTCTGGATCACAGCCTGAGTCCAGCGCGCTTCATTACGGATTATGTTGCGGGATTGTATGGACGTCCGTTATTCACTCCGGCGTTGAATGGTCGCGATGCGCGGCACCAGGCCTTGCAAATAGATCCGGCTGCGCCAATGGCACAGATTTACGTGAATCGCGGGTTGGGCACCGTAGGCGCGCCGGTGCGGCTCGGCGTTCCCCCGGAAATTACGTTAATTGTGTTGCGCAGCGCCTGAGGCCACTGCCGTGATTCTTCTGGTGATGGGCACCACCGGGTCTGGCAAGACCACTATCGGCGAGATGCTGGCGAAGCGCCTTGGCTGGTTATTTCTCGACGCCGACGATTTTCACTCCGTAGCAAATAAAGAAAAGATGCACCGCGGTATTCCGCTGACCGATGCGGATCGCGGGCCCTGGCTGGCGGCTATTCACGACGAATTATTGCGGCAGAGCCAGCAAGGTCGCAATGTTATTTTGGCTTGCTCGGCGTTGAAGCAGGAGTATCGCGATGAGTTGCGCGCGCAGGTAGATATGCAGATTGTCTATTTGAAGGGTTCTGAAACGGTGCTGCGCGAACACATTGAATCGCGCCACGGGCACTTTGCGGGAGAATCGTTGCTGACCAGCCAGCTGGCGACGCTGGAAGAGCCGACCGACGCGCTGGTGGTGGACGTCAGCAACACACCGGATGCGATCGTCGATGAAATCTGTGCCCACCTCCAACTTTCGTAGCACTCCACTCCCGCCCTAAAGCCTTTCGCCAGAGTGTTTACAGCATCTTGACGATTTGTTCATGATGTCCGGTCCCATACCATCAGGGCTTGACTCATCACGTTTCGCGCCGCGGTGGAGCGCCGACAATGAATGCTGGGGACCTGAGACCCGAAGAGCTCGACGAGGACGTTCTTTACGAATGGCAAGTGGCTTGTTTTGCGGCGTTAAAAGAAAACGATCCAGCAAAAATCCCGGAATTACTGCAGGAGGCCAACAAGGCAATTCAGCGGCGGCTATCGCGACTCGAACCTTGGCCCGACGGGCGGGAAATGACCGCACTGAATGAGGCCGTGCAGGCTTTGCGGGCGCTTCGCGACCGGTGGAAGGGCTGAGGCTGCCACAGTTCTTCTTGCCTGCTTAACTTAGTCAAACAATCGGTTCAATATTTTCGCGACGGAGCGCTCTTAGCCTGATCGCGCGAGAACTATCGTTCACAAGTTGCCGCTCAAGTTGCGGGGTGACATAATCCTAATTCTGAGCAGCGAAATGCGCGCAGCCGCAGAGTGCATGCTGCTCGTGAGTGGATTGTCTGGAGGTTCCAATGGCGTTGCGAGACAGCTGGATTGAGAAGCGTGAAGCCGGAGCAGTTTCGGCCAACGGCAACCGTAACATGTCGCAAATGCATCTGGCGCGCAAGGGCGTGCTCACCGAGGAGATGCAGTTCGCCGGGAAGCGCGAAAAGCTGGATCCCGAAGTGCTGCGTTCGGAAATTGCGCGCGGCCGGGCGATCGTTCCGGCGAATATCAATCATCGCAACCTGCAACCGATGGCGATTGGCATCGCCAGCAAATGCAAAATAAACGCGAACATTGGTAACTCCTCCACCAATTCGAATATTGATGAAGAGCTGAAGAAGCTCCATCACGCAGTGCACTACGGTGCCGATACGGTGATGGACCTTTCCACTGGCGGCGATATTCCCAAGATTCGTAAAGCGATTATTGAGGCGTCGCCCGTGCCGGTGGGCACTGTGCCGGTTTATGAAGCGATTTCGCGCATCCGGCGGCCGGAAGATTTGACGTTGAGCTTGATGCTCGAAGTAATTGAAGAGCAAGCCGAGCAGGGCGTGGACTACATGACCATTCACGCGGGCGTCTTGCGCCAGCATGTTCCGCTGGTACGCAAGCGCATTACCGGCATTGTCAGCCGTGGCGGGTCGTTGATGGCCCACTGGATGGAGCATCACAAGAAGCAGAATTTCTTGTACGAAAACATTGAAGACATTTGCAAGATTTTCAAGAAGCACGACGTGAGCTTTTCATTCGGCGATGGATTGCGTCCTGGATGCATTGCGGATGCCAGCGACGAAGCGCAGTTTGCGGAGTTGAAAGTACTCGGTGAGCTGACCACGAAAGCCTGGGAACACGATGTGCAGGTGATGATTGAAGGCCCCGGGCACGTACCGCTGGACAAAATTAAGGAACAGGTTGAGAAGGAAATGGAATGGTGTCACGAAGCTCCGTTCTATACGCTTGGACCGCTAGTGATCGATATTGCTCCCGGCTACGACCACATCACCAGCGCGATCGGTGCGGCGATGATCGGCTGGCACGGCGCGTCGATGCTGTGCTACGTCACGCCTAAAGAACATTTGGGATTGCCAAATCCCGAGGATGTGAAACAGGGAGTGATTGCATACAAAATCGCAGCGCATGCCGCAGATGTGGCGCGCCACCGGCCCGGTGCGCAGGATCGCGACGATGCTTTGAGCTACGCGCGCTTTCTTTTTGACTGGAACAAACAGTTCGAGCTCTCTTTGGATCCGGCGACCGCCAAGGCCATGCATGACGAGAATCTGCCGGACGATTTTTACAAGGAAGCCAAGTTTTGCTCCATGTGCGGGCCGAAATTTTGCTCGATGAATATCACGCAGTTGGCGGATGCCGCGGGCGGACACGATCAGACGGAGCGCAAGCAGAAATTTGTAGAGCTGCTGGCGAAGGTCGAGAGTGCGCACGTACCGCTTGAGGGAGACTGAACCGAACCATGGCCTTTACTCGCGCGGCAAAGCTTTCACAAATTGCACCCGGAACCATCCATGAGGTCGAGGTCGGCGGCCGAACGATAGCGCTGGCCAATGTGGCCGGGAAGCTTCACGCCATCGACAATGCTTGTCTGCACCAGGGCGGGCCGCTTGGCGAGGGCGACCTGGAGGGCGCGATCGTCACCTGTCCCTGGCACGGGTGGCAATTCGACCTGACCAGCGGGAAAATCGTGCAGGATCCTTCCGCGCCGGGGGTGGCGTGCTACCAAGTGCAGGTGGAAGGCGATGAGATTTTGGTGAACGTAGGCTGATCCTTCTATCCATCTTATAATCAATGATTTACGGTATATGCGGCCTGAGTCGACCCTCGTAATCTAGCCCCGCGATGATTTTCACGAGTTTTCCTCACCCTGCCACGCTCGTAGGTTGCACATTTCAATTGGTTTTGCCCTACGCGTTGTGTATATTGCTGCGGACCTAAGCCTCGATGGCCACACCTACACCCACTCGGCACTACCATATTTTTACCGCGGATCCCCATCATTATCATTGGGATACGCTATTTGTGAAGGGTAAGGAGATGTGGCACGGCGCCAACTCCAAGCCTGACGCCCTACGGGCCATGAAACAGGTGCGTAAGGGCGACCGAGTGCTGTGCTACCACACGGCACCGGAGCGGGCCCTGTATTCGATCGCCGAAGTGACCCGCGACCCCTACCCCGACCCTCACGACTCCAAGGGGAAGAACCTAGTCGCGGATTTGCGGGCGTTTGAGAAGCTGCCGCGCCAGGTGACTCTCGCGGAGATGCGCGGCAATAGCTCCCTGAAAAAGGTGAAGATGCTAAAGAACGTGCGCCTGATTGTCTCCACCATCACGGAAACGGAATATCAGGATATTTTGCGGATGGCGGGAATTATCGCCGCGCCCGGCATTCCGCTACCCTAGTTCCGAGCAAGATTTTGCAGCCCGCGCAGATACCCCTTCATTCGTTACACTGCGAGCGACAGCAGCGCGCATATCCATCGACTGGAGATTCACCATGAAGGCTTGGTTTTGTCGGAAAGTTCTGTTCCTGTTTGCCAGCCTGATAATCACCGTGCCCTCCTACTCGCAAAACAAATCGCAGCAAACGCTTTTGCAACCGGTGCCCGCCGGACTAAGCCGGATAGTGGATCTTAGCTACGCGATCAACGACAAACTGGTGGCCTGGCCGGGCGACGAACGAGTCTTCGAAGCCAAAGTAAACGCCACGGTGGAGAAAGATGGCTACTACACCCGTAGTTTCTGGATGCTGGAACACTACGGGACGCACCTGGATGCCCCCATTCACTTTCCGCCGGGAAAAATGACGGTCGACCAAATCCCCGCGAATAAATTGCTGGGGCCGGCTGTTGTGATCGATGTGCAGGCGGAAAGCGCCAAAGACCCTGATTACCGGCTCACGGTGGAACGAATCTCGGGATGGGAAAAAGAACATGGACGAATTCCGCAAGCCGCCATTGTGTTGTTACGCACTGGCTGGGCCTCGCGTTGGCCCGATAGTCAGAAATATCGTAATCAGGACGCTCAGGGGAAGATGCATTTCCCCGGCTTTTCGTTGGAGGCCGCAAAAGTATTGATGGAGCGTCGCGTGAACGGTTTGGGTTGCGATACGTTGAGTATCGACTATGGAGCGTCCGGCGACTTTCCGGTACACCATGCCGTGTTGGGGGCCGGTCTGTACCAACTGGAGAATCTGGCGAATCTTGGCGAGCTGCCCGAAGCCGGGGCGTTCCTGATCGTTGCGCCGATTAAACTCGAGGGCGGCTCGGGCGGACCTGCTCGTGTGTTTGCGTTGCTCCCCTGATTTCGGCGATGCATGCCGGAAAACTGTAAACTTTTAGGTTATTTCCTACGTCTGATAGATGATGGTGTCTGTCACTCGCGTCGTTCAGCCGGAGCGTTCTCGCAGCAAAAATGCATCGATCGTAAGGGTGGTCTCATGAAGAGATTTGTGCTCGGAAGTTTGCTGACATTGCTGTTGTGCGCCAGCGGATTGTTGGAGGTTCGCACGCGCGCGCAAGAACAGCAATTTCCTGTCGCCACAAAAACGCTGAAGAATGGGATGAAAGTTCTGGTGCAGTCCGACCACAACATTCCGAATGTGGCGTTGTACATTTTCTATCGGATCGGCTCCCGCAACGAGCGTCCGGGAACCACGGGGATTTCTCACTTTTTTGAGCACATGATGTTCAACGGCGCGAAGAAGTACGGCCCCGGCGATCTGGATAAAGTGATGGAAGCCAACGGCGGCGCCAATAACGCGTACACCTCGCGAGATGTCACGGTGTATCAGGACTGGTTTCCCCGATCCACCATGCCGCTGATCTTCGATATCGAAGCGGACCGTATCGAAAATCTCAGTTTTGATCCCGCCAAGATTAAGTCGGAGAGGGAAGTAGTGGCTTCGGAGCGACGCTTGAGCGTGGACAACGAGAACGGCGGAGTCCTCGACGAACAGCTGTGGGCCACGGCTTTTATAGCGCACACCTACCAGTGGCCGGTGGTCGGCTGGATGAGCGACATCGAGCATTGGACGATGGAAGACCTGAAGCATCATTTCGCGATGGGTTATTCGCCGAGTAACGCGACGATGGTGGTGGTCGGCGACGTTTCTCCGGAGGAAGTGTTTCAACTCTGCGAAAAATATATCGAACCTATTCCTGCGCATGCGCCGCCGCCGCCGGTGACCACCGTGGAGCCGGAGCAGCTGGGCGAGCGGCGTCTGGTAGTACACAAAGAATCGCAATTGCCGCTGCTGTTCATCGGCTATCACGTGCCGCAGACCAACAACAACGATTTCTACGCGCTGAATATTCTGCGCACCGTGCTGTTTCAAGGTGAGAGCTCGCGGATGTATCAACGCCTGGTGGACAAGGAGCAAATCGCGCTGGATGTATCCTCCGAGGTCGGCCCGGCTTTCGATCCCACCCTGGCGATCATTTTCGCCGAGCCAAAACAGGGGGTCGATCCGCAAGTCTGCGAAAAGGCTATCTACGAGGAACTGGATCGCGCCAAGACCGCGCCCATCAGCGATCTAGAATTGGAGAAAGCGAAGAATATCCGCTTGATGGAGTTTTATCAGCAGATGCGCACCATCAACGGGCGCGCCAATACTATCGGCACCTATGAAGTATTTTTTGGGGACTACAACAAGCTGTTCGAGGCGGCAAAGAATTATGGTGCGGTTACCAAGGAAGATGTGCAGCGCGTAGCGAAAACGTATTTCGGCGCGAATAACCGGACAGTAGCGACGCTGCTCCCGGACAATGACGGGCAGGCCAAACAATGAGCTTCGCTACTATCGAAAGAAATTTGGCGCGAACCCTAACCACCTTAATTTTCGGGCTGGCGCTGACGACTGCCGCCAGCCCGCAGACCATCAAGATTCCACCACACGAAAGAATTGTTCTGAAGAATGGCCTCACAGTCCTTCTGATGGAAAAGCAAGGAGTGCCCATCGTAAGTTTCGCCGCACTGGTAAAGAGTGGCTCTGCGGCGGATCCCGTGGGGCAAGAAGGACTCGCGGCGCAGACGGCAGAATTGTTGCGTAAGGGCAGCAAGAAGCGCTCCGCGCAACAGTTTGCCGCGGATCTCGATTTTATCGGCGGTTCGTTTGAATCTGGCGCAAGTCCCGATTTCACAACCATCAGCGCGGAGTTTCTCACTAAAGATCTGAACAAGGGATTGGATCTTTTCGCTGATGCGTTGCTGCAACCGACGTTCCCGCAAGAGGAAGTCGATAAATCCCTCGCGCAGAGCCTGGATGGCGTCAAAGGCTCGAAAGACGAGCCACGGCAGGTCTTGCCCATATACTATTACGCCTACTTGTACGGCGCGCGCGGATACGGCCGGCCGGAAGATGGTGACGAGAATTCGCTGAAAAAGATCAATCGCGACAGCATCACGAAATTTTACGCGGCGAACTATGCCCCTGGAAACACCATCCTGGCCATCGCTGGAGAATTCAATGCGGCGGAACTGCGCAAGCAGCTCGAAGCCACCTTCGGAGCCTGGCCAGCCAAGCCGGTCACACCGGTTGTAATTCCCGCGATTCCCGCGTCCAAAGGGAAACGGCTGTTGCTGATCGATAAGCCGGACGCCACGCAAACGTATTTTGCTATCGGCAACATCGAAACTACCGTCGGCGATCCAGACCGAGTGGCGATTCGGGTGGTAAACACAATTTTTGGCGGGCGTTTCACCTCGATGTTGAATGAAGCCCTGCGTGTCGAATCAGGTCTCACCTACGGCGTCAGATCTTCCTTCGATCCACGCAAAGAGCCAGGACCGTACGGCATTTATACTTTCACCAAGAATGATTCCACAGTGCAAGCTATTGATATGGCGCTGGCGGTTCTGCAAAAGTTGCACAAAGACGGGATTTCGGAGGAGCAGCTAAAATCCGCGAAGAGTTATGTGAAAGGGCAATTTCCGCCGACGATTGAGACCTCTCGTGCGCTGGCCCAGCGCATTGCCAGCAATGAATTTTACGGCTTGGATGACAACGAAGTGAATCAATTGGAAGCGCGCATCGATGCGGTTACTCCGGAAATAGCGCGCCAGGTGATCCAAAAACATTTCCCCGAAGACAATTTGGTCTTCGTGCTAATTGGCAAAGCTTCAGCGATTGCTCCGGCGGTGAAGAAGTACGCGGAAAAACAAGACGCTAGAGAAATCAGCGCGCCGGGGTTCTGGCCCGGGAACTAAGAAACGCGCCTAATCACCGGGAAAAGCGGATCTCGTAACAAAAATGGTGAGAGTCTTGTGATTGGCCCTTTGGCTTTGGTGGATCGCTCCGTGCGACGATGTATTTTCGTGCCTGCGCAGCTGTTGGCGGCATTTTGCTAAGATTCCTCTATGCCAGAACTGCCGGAAGTGGAAACTGTTGCGCGCGGACTTCAGAAAACTATTCTCGGCCGGAAAATTATTTCGGTTTCGCTCGGCAAAACTGATTTCATCGATGATCCCGCTGCGCTTGAGAAACATTTGCCCGGCCGTCGCATCGATACCGTGGAACGTTACGGAAAATTCCTGATGCTACGGCTTTCGCTGCCGGAAGCCACCGCTGGCAAAAAGTCTCAAGGTGAAGCCGAGTCCGCGTCCTTGTTAGTGCACCTGGGGATGACCGGGAATCTCGCTTCGCGCGCTGCTGCCGAAGCCCACGAAAAACATACCCACGTTTGGATGCTCCTCGACGACGGCCGGGAGTTGCGCTACATCGACCCTCGCCGCTTCGGCCGGATGGCCTATCTCGCGGGCGATGCGATCTCCAACGAGTTAAGCCGCTTCGGTGCCGACCCGCTTCTAGTCACCGCCGCCGACTTTCTGGCACGAATCCGTGCACGGCGTTCCAGAATAAAAGCTCTACTACTCGATCAGAGCGTATTGCGTGGCGTCGGAAATATCTACGCCGACGAAAGTCTGTGGCGCGCCAAGATCCACCCCGCAAAAGTCGGCGCCAGCCTGAGCAAACCGCAGATCGTAACTCTGCGCCGGGTACTCCAGGAGATTCTGAAGAAAGCCATCGTAATGCGGGGCTCAACAATTGCCGATTTTCAAGATGGCGCCGGCGAGCCCGGCGAATACCAGAATCATCACCGCGCTTATGGGCGCGAAGGACACAAGTGTTATCGCTGCGGCGCGATAATCCGCAGAACGATCGTCGCTGGACGCAGCAGCTGGTACTGCCCGAAGTGTCAGCCTCCGCCGCGAGATTCCAAGCCGCTCCTGCTGCCTGCAAAGTTCCGCGCCCGGAAAGTGGCGCCGAAAGTTCGCACCGGGCGCTGGAAAATTACGCGTAACCGTTAAACCATTTTGCTACGTCTATAGAACTAACGAGACCCATTCGCCAGTCAGTTGACAGCGGATTTGGCATATATTGCTTCCGCCTGACAAACCATCGAGTAACTGGGAGAGAGTTGCATGAATGCTCGTCGCATGATGCTTGGTCTGTTCACAGCAGCGCTGCTGTTCGTCAGTGTCCGGGTTGGATCTGCCGGACCCGCCGACGGCGATGCGGGTTCCATTGCTTCAACAGACGCACAAATTCTCTCGCAGGTGCGCGAGCACTCCGAACTGATGCAGAACCTCGAGTATCTCTCCGACGAAATCGGTCCGCGCTTGACCGGCTCTCTGCAACTAAAACAAGCCAACGACTGGACCGCCGACCTTTTTCGCAAGTATGGTCTGACCAACGTTCACCTGGAACCATGGACCATCGCGCATTCCTGGACGCGCGGCGCCGCCAGCGCGCGCATCATCGCGCCAACCGAGCATCCGCTGACCATCGCTGCCGCGGGCTGGTCCCCAAGCACGCTCGGCACAGTGCGCGGCCCGGTGATTTACGTCGATGCAAAAACCAAAGAAGACCTCGACAAATTTCGTGGAAAATTAAAGGGCGCGGTCGTCATCTATCAGGAACCCGAGAGCCTCTCTCCACCCCCGCCGGACAATTTCCGGCCCGTCCGCCCTATGCAGGCGCCACCTCCGTGGCCCGGTCAGCCGCCATCCCCATCGCCGTTTGCGCCTCTAATCGAGTTTGGCCGCATCCGCACTGCCTTTTTTCAGCAAGAGGGTGTGGGGGCCGTGCTGCGCGATTCCGGCAAGCCGCACGCCCTTCTCAACATGACCGGCATCGGCGGCGAAAAATTTGAAATCGGCGCCGTGCCCACCGCCTTTATCACCGGCGAAGGTTATCGCATGATCTTTCGCATCCTGAAGCACGCACCGGTGCAGCTGGAAATATCGATGACCAACACGTTCAGCGATAAGCCGGTCGAGGTCTACAACACCGTCGCGGAAATTCGCGGCAGCGAAAAGCCCGACGAAGTCGTAATTCTCGGCGCGCATCTCGATTCCTGGGATCTCGGCACAGGTTCCACAGATAACGGCACCGGTTCGATGGCCGTACTGGAAGCGGCCCGCGCCTTGATGAAGAGCGGCGTCCAGCCCAAACGGACCATTCGTTTCATTCTTTTCAGCGGCGAAGAAGAGGGATTGTGCGGCTCGGGCAAATACGTGGAAGCGCACAAAGATGATCTCAACAAAATTTCTGGCGTGTTGGTGCATGACACTGGCACCGGCCGGGTGATTTCTATCGGCCTGCACGATAATTATCAGGACCGGGAAATTGTCGATCAAGTGATCGCTCCACTCCATGAGTTGAAAATGCTGGAGCCCAGCATGCTTCGCCAGGATGGCACGGATCACAAATCGTTCGATGACGTGGGAGTTCCGGGATTTTGGACTATCCAGGATCCCGCCGAATATCGCAAAACTCATCACAGCCAGTCCGACACGTTCGACAAAGTCTGGAAGGACGACATCAATCAGGGCGCACAGGTACTCGCTGCGTGGGCCTTCAACACCGCGCAACTCCCCGCGATGCTTCCGCGCCGGCCCGCGCCGGAAAAACCAGCTGACGCTGCACCGATCTCCAGCACCGCGTCCGCATCGACACTTGCATCCACTCCGGATCCGGTCACGGAAATGGACACAAAAATTCTCGCCCAGGTCAAAGCCGATGAAGATGTGCTGATGGCCAACCTTTCATTCCTGACGGATCATATTGGGCCGCGGCTCACCGGCTCGGCGCAGCTCGATCGCGCCAGCCACTGGACCGAAGAGCGTTTCAAAGAAGCCGGCTACAGCAACGCCCACCTCGAAGCCTGGCAAATTGCCAACAACTGGGTGCGGGGCTCGGCCACCGCGCGGGTCACGGTGCCCGTAGAACAAATCCTGACCGTCGCCACCGCAGGATGGTCGCCCGGCACCACAGGGTCGCTGCAGGGTCGCGTCGTGGGACTAGATGCCAAGACCGAGGAAGATTTGCAGCAATACGCAGGCAAATTAACCGGTGCGATCGTACTGCTGGGCAAGCCGGTGGAAATGGCCGCGCCGGGCAATCCTTTGTTCGTGCCGTGGGGCGATGAAACTCTCCCTGTGGCATTGCCTGTGAGCGACAAGCCCATCGACTACACCTCGTATTTCAAAATACGCCGCGCGCAAGTGAAGTTTCTTGAGGGCGAGCATGTCGGAGCTATTATCATCGGCTCCGAAAAATGGTACGGCCTCATGAACATGAGCATCAGTTCGATGAACTATCAACCCGGCTCTGCACCGACGGCTTACATGGCCCGCGAAAACTACACGCTACTCTGGCGCTTACTGGAGAGTGGTCCGGTGGAAGCGCAAATAAATCTGCAAGGTAGCTTCACCGCGAAAAATGTGGATGTTTACAACACCGTCGCTGAAATCCGCGGCACGGAAAAACCGGATGAGGTGGTTATCATCGGGGGCCATCTCGATTCCTGGGATTTGGGCACCGGCGCTACAGATAATGGCACAGGATCGATGGCTGTTCTCGAAGCCGCGCGCGCTCTGCAGAAACTTGGCGTCAAACCCAAGCGCACCATCCGCTTTGTCCTTTTCACCGGAGAAGAGCAAGGATTGAACGGCTCGAAAGCCTATGTGAAAGCCCACCAAAAAGAGCTAGCAAAAATCTCCGGCGTCTTAATCGACGACACTGGCACTGGCAAAGTGCTTACGATTGGATTGATGGCCAACTACGCCGTTCGCGAAACCATTGACCACGTGATGTATCCGCTGGCGAAACCCGTGGGGTTTGCCGAGCCAACGCTTCGTGTGGAGGGCGGCAGCGATCATGTGCCGTTCGACGAAGCTGGCGTGCCGGCTTTCTGGTGCGTGCAAGACGGCGTAGACTACGACAAAACGCATCACTCGCAGGCAGATACGTTAGACCGTGTTCGTTGGGACGATCTAACCGAGGGCGCGCAAGTCCTGGCCGTGTTTGCCTATAACGTTGCGCAACTGCCAGACATGTTGCCACGAAAACCGGCCAAGCCCGCGCCCGAGAAGACGGAATAATTTCAAAACAATTTGAATTGGCAACTGGGGCCAAGGGTCGAAGCCACACAACGTATCGCCGAGGAACCATGCGCGCGGTTCTACAACGAGTCAGCCGGGCCAAAGTAACCGTAAACCAGGAAGTCACCGGGGAAATCGCCGACGGGTTAATGATCCTTCTCGGCGTGGGCCGTGAGGATTTTTCAGAAACCGCGAAATCGCTGGCGGAAAAAATCGCCAACCTTCGCATTTTTGAGGACCCGCAGGGCAAGATGAATCTCTCGTTGCTGGACGTGCACGGCAGCGCGTTGGTCGTCTCGCAGTTCACACTTTATGGCGACGCTCGCGGTCAGCGCCGCCCCAGTTTCATGGCCGCCGCCCCGCCAGAGCTCGCCGAATCGCTCTACGAAGAATTTTGCGCCGCGCTCACCACGCTCGGAATTAGAGTTGCCACTGGAGTTTTCCAGGCCACCATGTCCGTGGAGCTAATCAATGAAGGCCCAGTCACGATCCTTCTCGACTCCGACAAAACGTTCTAAAGCAAGCCGTCTCGCGAACTCCAACGCGAAGTGGACAAGATCCGCAACGCTTCGCGAGCTCAAAAAACTTGCCAACCCAAAAGCCCTGGCAACGCTCGCCTATTTCGGCGTAAACGTTCCGAACGCGTACGGTATTTCGGCGCCAGCGCTGCATGCTCTGGCGCGTCGCATTGGGAAAAATCATGAGTTGGCCGAGCAACTGTGGTCCTCAGGCATTCACGAAGCGAGGATCCTCGCTTCACTACTCGGCGAATCGCACAAAGTCACCGCTGCGCAAATGGACCGCTGGGCCCGTGATTTCGACTCCTGGGACGTGGTCGACTCCGTGTGCTGCTATCTCTTCGCATTCGCGAAACCGGCGTGGGACAAGGTTCATGAATGGAGCGGCCGCCGCGCGGAGTTCCAGAAGCGCGCAGCATTCTCCCTGGCCGCGTATTTGAGTTATAAAGATAAATCGTCCGGAGACGCGCGCTTCGAACAAATTCTTTCACTCATCGAGCGCGAAGCCTACGATGAGAGAAATTTCGTAAGAAAAGCCGTCAACTGGGCCCTGCGCAATATCGGCAAGCGAAATCCACGGCTCAATGGCGCGGCCATTCGCGCCGCACAAAGAATTAGACAGCAGGGAACACGTAGCGCTCGATGGATTGCCGCGGACGCCCTGCGCGAACTGCAGAGCCGAGCCGTCCAGCTTCGGCTCCGCAAGAAAGCCAGCAAAACGAGATGAAGAAAAATCTCAAACGCCGGACGATAGTTCGCAATGCGCGAATCAGCGACGCTCCGCGAATCGCGAAATTGAGCGGTCAACTCGGATACCCCGCAACCACCGCGGATATCACCAAACGCATTCGCCAGCTAAAGACCGCGGCGCCCAACGCCTTGTTCGTCGCGGTATCGCCAGACTCCGGAGTCGTCGGTTGGACTCACGTAAGCGTCACCCACCTCGTCGAATCCGGCACTCGCGCGGAACTAAACAGCCTGATCGTCGACGAAGGGCAGCGCAGCCTGGGAGCCGGCGCGCAGCTCCTGCAAGCCGCGGAAACCTGGGCCAGAAAACACGGATGCCCCAGCATGTCCGTACGCTCCAATGTGCTGCGGGAACGCGCGCACGCGTTCTACCAGCGCCAAGGCTACGAACACTACAAAACGCAGAAGGCCTTCCGCAAAACTCTCTAGGCAAGGGAATTGCCTACCTCCTGCCTCTAACGTGACATGAAGATCCGCATTCTTGGAGAATATATCGTGACGCGATATACTGAGAGTGTGAGCGCAGCCGTAACCACCGCGGAATACCGCGCCTTGGCAGAACTTCGCTATCGCATCCGTCTTTTCTTGCGCGAAGGAGACGCGCAGGCTCGCGCCACCGGGCTCGAGCCGCAGCAGTATTTGTTGTTGCTGGCCGTTCGTGGACTGCCCGGCGAATTAGACGCCACCATTCGCACCCTGGCGGAGCGCCTGGTCCTCAAGCATCACAGCGTCGTGGAACTGGTCGATCGCCTCGTCGCGCACGGCTATGTCCGCCGCATCCGCAGTCGCGACGACCGCCGAAAAGTTCTAATTTCTCTCTCCCCGCGTGGCCTGAGACTTGTGGAGCAGGTTGCCCGCCACCGCATCAGCGAATTGCGCTCCAGCGGCGTGCGACTCGTAACCGCCATCGATGCGCTGCTGCAATCTCGGTCCAGCGCGCGCCCGCACGCCAGCGCAACTGCGCAACGCGCTCGACCACTCTTACGCAAATCTCTCCCGGCAAAGTCCCCCACCGCAAGAAAAGGCGCGTCCCCGAAGAAATGACCACTCCAGCGCCACTAACCTCGAAATCCGTGTGGTGGCAAGCGCCCCGACGCCAATGGAACGCTCTCCTCCACGAGCGCGAGGAACAAGTTTTTCTCGTACTCACTCTGCTGATCGGCGCGCTCGTCGGTCTCACCGTGGTCGCCTTCATCTGGCTGACCGAAGGCTCCGGCGCGCGCCTTTACCCCGCCGGGGGCGCTCCGTGGCGCAGACTCCTCGTCCCGGTGGTCGGTTCTTTAAGCATGGGATATCTGCTGTACCGCTTTTTTCCAGAAGCTCGTGGCAGCGGCGTTCCGCAAACTAAGGTTGCCCTCTTTGCCCACGGCGGCCGCATTTCCATCCGCACAGTCCTCGGAAAATTCTTCTGCACCTCGGCTACGATCGCCAGCGGCATTCCGCTGGGCCGCGAAGGTCCTGCCGTGCAAGTGGGCGCTGGCATTGCTTCGATCCTCGGCCAGAAATTAGGGCTGCGTCCCGAAAAAATCAAAGCGCTCGTTCCGGTGGGCGCCGCCGCAGCCATCGCCGCGGCCTTCAACACACCTCTTGCCGCCGTCCTGTTCTCGCTGGAAGAAGTCATGGGAGACATGCACGCCCCGGTCCTGGGCTCCGTGGTGCTCGCTTCCGCAACATCCTGGGCCGTCTTGCGCTTGCTCCTGGGCAACGATCCCCTTTTCAAAGTCCCGCAATACCAGCTGATCCATCCCGGAGAATTCGCAATCTACGCGTTATTGGGCGTCGCTGGCGGATTGGTTTCCGTAGCGTTCACCCGCCTGCTCTTGTGGATGCGCGCAAAATTTCTAAACTTTCCTCGTAAGACCAAATGGTATCAACCTGTAGCCGGCGGGCTGCTGGTCGGCCTGGTGGGCTGGTTCGTCCCGCAAATTCTTGGTGTCGGTTACAAATATGTTGGCGACGTGCTCAATGGTGGCATGGCGCTGAAGTTGATGATCCTGCTTCTGGTCCTGAAGCTCGTAGTGGTCGCCACCAGCTATGCTTCTGGAAACGCCGGAGGCATTTTCGGTCCCAGTCTTTTTCTAGGAGCCATGCTCGGCGGGATCATCGGTACAACCGCGCAGCACTTTTTTCCCAACTACATCGCCTCTCCGGGCGCGTACGCCTTGGTGGGCATGGGCACCGCATTTGCGGGGGTAATTCGCGCTCCCATGACTTCTGTCGTGATGATTTTCGAAATCACCCGCGACTATGCCGTCATTGTCCCGCTGATGATTTCCAATCTGATCAGCTATTTTGTCGCCTCAAAATTCCAGAAAAAAGCGATTTACGAGGTCCTCGCCGAGCAGGACGGTATTCACTTACCCACCGCGCAGTCCCGCATTCTGGAAGGCCAGCGTCAGGTTTATCACGCTATGCAGCAGGCCAGCGAAATTCTAAGCACTGATCGCACAGTTGCTGAGGCGCTGGAAAAAGTAAAAGAGAGTCCGCTCCAGGCCTGGCCGGTCAACGATGAAGACGGTGTCATCGGTATAGTCAGCCGCGAGTCTCTGAAAAAAATCGCCGCCAACGGCGGTGGGACAAAGCTGCTTCTCGATATATTAGACGCCCGCGGTTTTCCCTTCGTCCACGCCGATCATTCCCTCACCGCGGCCCTTGATCGCATGGGCTCCGCGCAACTCGACCTGTTGCCGGTGGTCAGCCGCGCCAATATTCACAAGCTGGAAGGAATTATTACCTTGCAGGACGTACTCACGCTCTACGGCGTCGGATCAAAACCATCGTGACGACAGGGAAGTCCTCGAAATCGTCGAGCACCAAATCCATCTGATAAGCGGCCGCGCCGCTAGAAGCCGCCCCCTCCACCGCCGCCAAATCCTCCGCCAGAGAAACCCCCACCGCCTCCACCAAATCCCGATCCCCCGGAACTGCGCGGCGCCGAAGCCATCACACTGCCGGCCTGCGTCGTCATGTAATTCAAGTTGTTCGCAAACACCCAGGGATAAAACGCCGGGCCATACACTCCGCCGCGATACCAGCTGGGCGGCTGGGTCATAATCCCTTCAAACGCCTTGCTCCAGTTTTTTTCCACCCCCAGAGCCATCGCGAAGGGCAAAAATTTCTCAAACATTTCCGGAGTCTTGATCATCCGATTGAAACGGTCCGATTCCACATGCGCCAGAAAATCTTCAAAACCCAAAATGCCTTCCACCGCCCGGGTTCCCTGCTCCGTATGCGCCGGCATGAACCAGCCAAACGCGCAAATAATTCCCCCGGTCAGAATTCCCGCAACGATAAAGGTCTGCGCCGGCATTCCCATCGCCGCTCCGAGCGCCCCTCCACCCCAGACCATCAGAAATCCGATCACCAGTCCAACTCCAATATAAAACGCACGTACGCTATCCGGCCGCCGACGGTAATAGCCCAGCGAAACCAGCGATTCAAAAATTCCACTCTTAAGATCAGACAGATTCTTGTAGAAACGATTCTGCAGGCTGGACATTCCCACAACTTCTCCCACGGTCCCGGAAATGAAAATTCCGTTCAGCAACACTTGCTCGTGAGTTTTAAGTGCCGTCCATGTCGCGCGGTCCTTATTCAAAATAAAATTAAAGTCTTTGTCGTGTTTCAATCCCAGCATGCTGGTTTTGTCGTGTTCTTCGATCACCATGAACCCGCGCACCGCTAAATCCACGATCGAGGCGGTGATATCCCGCATGTCCGCCGAATTGTCGATCAGCGTGCCGCACTCCCCCGGCGTCAATTGGTTCGGCGGTTCGTATTGTGCGGTGATCGGCCGCAGCCGCGGGTCTCGCCCGCGCGTCCACCACAGGTAGAACATCAAAAAGAAAGTCCCCACCGGCAGCAGTAGTGGCCAATTGCTGCGAATAAATAGAATTGCCTTGTCAAAAGCCGTCGGAGCCCGCACAAAGCCCTTATCGAACGCCACCGCCACCGTAAGTCCCTCGTGGAAACGCAGCGGCTCTCGAGTTTTTACTTCCACGCTGTTCGCCGCGATCTGCACGTCGGCATCCTGCGCCCGCGAGCCATATCCTCCCGTAAAAGGGTTGGCCCGAATATTCGTTGTGCCCGCCGGTAACTCGATATTCACGGCCGCTGATTGGATCGCATAATCCCACTCATCTCCGGTGGCGTTCCAATACAGCTCGTCGTGGTCTTCAAAAAAGCGCAAACCATCCGTTACCGAATATTCGATTACGATCGTCCGCGTGGTGTTCACCGCGTTCGGCACATAAATTTTCACTTTGCGATAATGCCGCACCCGGCTCGATTCATATTTCAAGTTGTGGCCGTCGCCGTCAGTGATCCGCTTGATGTCTACCAATAGTGTGTAATTGAATCCCTGCGGCGTGACGTATTCGATCGGAATCGAGCGGTACAACCCGTTCCATGCTCCGATGAAACGCACGTCGATCTTTTCTGTCACCAGAATCGATCCGTCCGCAGACACCACCACATCGGAACCAAATTTCTGGATTTCCAGTTCGCGCGCGGAAACTCTGCCGGCCGAAAACAGTAGCAGCAGAAGAAGGTAAAGGAACCGCCGATGAAGTTGTTTCGCCAATGGGTCCCGGTTCATCGAACGCACGGAATCAGGCGGTGGGTGCTGCGGGCGTGTTGAAGCTGACTTTTGGGGCTTCCCGTTCGGCCGGCGCGGACACTTCGAAAAACTCTCGCTGCTTGAAGCCCAGCATGTTCGCGAAAATATTGCTGGGGAACTGTTGAATCTTGGTATTCAGATCGCGCACCACCGCGTTGTAGTAGCGCCGCGCGTTCTGTACCGTGTCTTCGATCTGGGCCAAAGTATTTTGTAGCGATGTAAAACTCTCCACTGCCCGCAGTTGCGGATACGCCTCGGACAGCGCAAACAAACTCTTCAGCGTTCCAGCCAGCACACCTTCTGCCTGCGCCTTGTCCCCAGGCGAAGTCGCCGTCATCGCCGAATTACGCGCCGCAATCACCGCTTCCAGCGTGCCTTTTTCATGCCCGGCATAACCCTTCACCGTCTCGACTAAATTCGGAATCAGGTCGTAGCGCCGCTTCAGTTGCACATCGATATCCGCCCAGGCGTTGTCGCACTGCACCTTGAGCCGCACCAGCCCGTTGTACATCCCGATCAAAAAAATGCCGAGCAACACAACAATTCCAAGAATGACCCAGCCGATCATAAGAACCTCACGCCGAAAGGGGTACGTGCAACGTGCGCCGCAGCGACCCAGCAAATATACGTTCCGCATTCGCGAGTGTAAAGCAATGCCTTAAACCCGAATTTCCTCTGCGGCCCTCTGCGCTCTCTGTGCCTCTGCGTTATTCTTTCTTTATATTTGTTTGGACTTTTCCCATCGCCCCGAAGCCCCCGACCGAAACACCGCATCAATCACCGCCATATTCTTAATCGCGTCCTCCAGCGGCACGGGCACTTCGCCATCTTCGTGAATCGCCCGGGAAAACAAATCCCCCTGGATCGTGTACTGGTTACACGCCGGAATGGTTTCGGTCGTCACGCTGTTGCCCGCGCCCGACCGTCCCAGATCGATTACTATATTCGTCGGAAGATTAAGCGGCGCACTATAAGGCATATCGAACGCAATTCTCCCCTGCGTTCCAAAAATCTCCATACTCTGGTGGTAGACCAGCTGCGTACTGCAAGTAAAAATCGCCTGCCCCGAGGGATATTCCAGAATCGCCGACGTCAACCGGTCGATCTTCATCTCCGGATCCCGTTCCACCAATCCCACCACCCGCGTCGGCTCTTCTCCAAAAATAAATCGCGAAGTATTAATCGGATAGCACCCGATATCCAACAGCGCCCCGCCCCCTCCCGCCAAATTGTTATGAATGCTCTGCAGCTCCCGGTCAAAATAGCTGAATGACGCCATAATCGCCCGCAACTGCCCGATCTTTCCAGACCGTGCCAATTCCCGCGCCCGCAACCATTGCGGATGCGTTCGCACCATAAACGCCTCGCCACACTTCATCCCCGTCCGATCTCGTACCGCCAGAAGCTTCTGTGCTTCCGCCACGTTCAACCCAATCGGCTTTTCGCACAAAACGTGCTTTCCAGCCTCCATCGCCTTGATCGTCCACGGCACATGCAAATCGTTCGGCAGCGGATTGTAAATCGCCTCAATCTCCGGATCCTGCAATAGCTCCTCATAAGACCCATAAGCCTTCGCAATTCCAAACGTCCGCGCTGCCTCCTGCGCCCTCCCCAAATCCCGCGAAGCAATCCCCGCGATCTCGCAAAACTCCCCAGCCTGCATCCCGGGAATCACCTTCCGCCTGGCGATGCTAGCCACTCCCAGCACTCCCCATTTCACTTTTCTCAATTTCAATTTGTCTCCCTCGCAAGACTTCGGCGCGGTTCAAAGCCCCGTCAAAATGTTCATGGTTTCGCGCTAGCTGCGGGGCGAGCACCAGCACTCCCCGACTGCGCTTTTAGTTTCTTCGCTTCAGCGTACGCTTGTTCCGCCTCGCTGGTCTTGCCGCCCCTTTCCAGCGCGATTCCCAGATTTGTTCGCAAATCGGGATCGCTGGGTGAAAGCACAATCGCCGCTCGCAACGCAGTCGCAGCCTCTCCGTAGCGCTTTGCCGCAATCAATGTAACTCCCAGATTGGCCTGCGCTCGCAAATCCGCGGGGTCCACCGCCAGCACCGTTTGAAAATTCTTAATCGCTTCAGCAAAATTATTTTGTCGCGATTCCGCCACCGCCAGATTCACCCGCGCGTCCAGGTACCCGGGTCGTATCGTCAGCGCTCTCTCATACTCCGCCTGCGCTTCCGGAAATTTGCCTTTCGCTCCGAGCAGCAATCCGTAAGCATTCAACAATTCCGCGTTTTCCGGATGCGCCGCAAGCGCTGACTGGACCATCGCCACCCCGTCGTCTGGTTTTCCCAAATCAATTTGCAGCGAAGCCAGCGCCGCCGTAGCCGCGGGAAAATCATCATTGCCAGCCAAAGCCTGCTGTAACAGGGGAATAGCTTCTAGCGGCTTGCTTCCGTGGATCAGTGCGCTAGCGCGTGCCAGCAACAAAAATGGATTATTCTTCTGCGCCTCCGGAATTCCGTCCAGCAACACTTTCGCCTCGGCCTCGTGGCCCGTCTCCGTTAACACGGCCGCCAGGCTCAGCGTCGTATTCACATCCGCAGGAGCCAGCCCGTGCGCTTGCTGCAACGCCGTCAATGCCTCCGGGAAATTTCCAAGTTCTCGTTGATCATTTCCCAAACCATACAGCGCATCCGCCGAATCAGGACGAATACGCAGGCTCGCCTGGTAAGCAGTAACCGCGTCGGCCAATCGCCCTTTCTGCGAGAGCACACTGGCGTACGCCGCTTGCAGTTCCGCGTCCTCCGGATGATTGGTCACACCTTGCTGTAATATCTTCAGCGCTTCATCCAGCTGCCCTTTTTTCTGCAGCGCCTGCCCCAGATTCTGGTTCACTGTCGCAAGCTTCGGATTCAATGCCTGCGCCTGGCGAAACGAAACGATTGCCAGATCCAGCTTTCCTTGCGCCTGCAAAATTACCCCGCGGGTCACCCAGGCATCGGGATACGCCAGCGCCGATTTGAGCGAGCGGCTCACTGCCGCAAACGCCGCGTCCAGCTGCCCTTGTTGATACCGAATAATGGCCAGGTTGTTACACATGATTCCGAGTACCGAATAAGAAAGCGGCTTCGCGGGCGGTGGTACTGGCGGCGCCTTCGCCGCGGCAGCATCGATCAATCCTATGCCGTGCTCGAAAGTCGCAGCCGCCTCCGGCAGACTTCCCTTATCCATCAGCGCCAGCCCCATATTTGAATATGCCAGCACGTCGTTAGGGTTGAGTTGGATCGCCTGCCGAAATGCCGCAATCGCGCCGTCCAGATCTCCGGCGTTATAACGCTGACTTCCCAGATCATCCAGTTTTCCCGAAGGGCTCACCTTTACCTGCACTGGCGCCTGTGCCGCAGCCGACCCGCACCAGCCTGCCCACAACCCAGCCGCCAGCAATACCCACACTCGAATCGACGCCATCTTCAAGTCGCACCCTCCCGCAAGCGCATGCGCCTGATCCTCAATCAAAAACCCGGCGCAGAGTCTACTATAGGGTGCCAAGCTATGTTCTAGCTAAGTTATCGATTGGTATCGCACGCAAACTAGACTATCCTTGGCCCCGCGGCACGTAACGCCGTCCAACCCTCCATGCTCTTCAAAACTCTCAGCGCCTCCGTCTACGGAATTGACGCCTACCTCGTCGAAGTGGAAGTCGACGTCGGCTCCGCCCGCATGACCGACTTCAACGTAGTCGGCCTGCCAGACAACGCCGTTAAGGAAAGCCGAGAACGCATTAAATCCGCCATGCGCAATTGCAGCTACGAGTTTCCCCACGGCCAGGGCGTCACCATCAATCTAGCCCCCGCTGACGTCCGCAAAGAAGGTTCCGGCTTCGATCTTCCCATGGCTCTCGGTCTGGTCGGCTGCATGGGCCATTTCTTCGGCAAGCAGCTAGATCAGTGCATGTTCCTCGGTGAACTCTCCCTGGACGGCAGCGTCCGGCCCGTACGCGGCGCGCTCTCCGCCGTCCTGGCCGCCCGCGAAGCCGGCCTCAAATCCATCGCCGTCCCCGAAGCCAACGCTCGCGAAGCCGCTGTAGTCGAAGGCGTCAACGTCTTCGGCGTCAAATCGCTTCCCCAGGCCGTGGACCTGGTCAACTCCCCGGAATCCTTCACCCCGGTCAAAGTCGACGCCCACCAGCTCCTCAACGAAGCTGCTCAGTACGCCGTGGACCTTCGCGACGTTCACGGCCAGCAAGCCGCCAAGCGCGCGCTGGAAGTAGCCTGCGCCGGCGGCCACAATATCCTCTTCATCGGCCCCCCCGGAGCCGGCAAGACCATGCTCGCCAAGCGTATCCCCACCATCCTCCCGCCCATGACCCTCGAGGAAGCCATCGAGACTACCCGCATCCACAGCGTCGCCGGAGTCCTGGAAAACGGCCAAGGCCTAATCGGCACGCGCCCCTACCGCTCCCCGCACCACACCATCAGCGACGCGGGCCTGATCGGCGGCGGCGCCGTCCCCCGCCCCGGAGAAGTCTCCCTCGGCCACAACGGCGTCCTCTTCCTGGACGAGCTCCCCGAGTTCCAGCGCAATGTCCTCGAGGTAATGCGCCAGCCCCTTGAAGACGGCACCGTCACCATCTCGAGAGCCGCCATCAGCGTCACCTTCCCCTCCCGCTTCATGCTCGCCGCCGCCATGAACCCCTGCCCCTGCGGCTATTTCGGCGACCCCACCCGCGACTGCCACTGCACGCCTCCCATGATCCAGCGCTACGTCGCCAAAATCTCCGGCCCGCTCCTCGACCGCATCGACATTCACATCGAAGTCCCCGCCGTGAAATACAAGGAGCTCCGCGCCCCAGCCACCGCGGAGGATTCCGCCGCCGTTCGCGCCCGGGTAATCGCCGCCCGCGACCGCCAGCTCCATCGCTACGCCGGCGAAAAGAAAACCTTCTCCAACTCTCAGATGCTTCCCAAAATGGTCCGCAAACACTGTGCCATCTCCGCAGACGGTGAAAAGCTCCTAGAGAACGCCATCACCCGCCTGGGCCTCTCCGCCCGCGCCCACGACCGCATCCTCAAAGTAGCCCGCACCATCGCCGACCTCGAAGCCTCCCCCAGCATCGAGCCCAAACACGTAAGCGAAGCCATCCAATACCGCACCCTGGACCGCTCCTACTGGGCCTGAGTTCCGGCGCCGTGCGCGTCCAAGACGGTGGCAGGCGGCAGCGGCGGCGGGCACGGCATGCCGTGCCCCTACAACACTGGTAGTTTTCGGATGGGGCGAAGCTGACTGACGGGATGGAGACGGTGCGGAAACGGCCGAGTGTCGGGAAACGACGACGGGAAAAGTGAAGGTTGGACCCCCACCCCCGGTGGGTTTCGTAAAACGTTTGGAAGTTATTCAAACTATTATGGTTAGATGAAGAATGAGTTGGCAAAACGTGGGGAAGTTGTTGAAAACAAAGGAGCGGCGTTTGCGCAGGGCATGCGGGGCAGAGAAGCGATGCCAGGCGGGTGGGTCTTCGCGAGGAGGTGGCGGGTCGGGGGAAAAGTGGGGGTCGGTTGGTTCGAACGAGTTCGGTATTCACGTAACAGTGTAGTATGGAAAGATAATTTTGTCAATAGGTAATTTATATGGAAGATTGCCGCAGTTGCGAATCTTCAGATTCGCGTCTTCGCCTTAATTTTTATTGTCGTCGGCACGATTCCCGCCCTCGAATCCGCCGTCGTGGAGCCCAAACGCGTCGGCGAAGCCATCCAACACTGCACCCTGGACCGCGCCTGCCGGCTGTTGTTTGCTCTTGTAGAGGCCGCCTTCCGAGGCGGTCGCCTTTCCCTTTGTGGTGGCGGGCACGGCATGCCGTGCCCCTACAACGCTGTGGCAATTTTCGGGTGGAGGCGAACTGGCTGCCGGCATGGAGACGGTGTGGAAACGGCCGAGTGTCCCCCCAGTTCGCTACCCCTAACGTAACCAATGTCGTATTTGCCGCGTCGAACCACTACAGCCAGTGTCCCTGACACGCGCGTTGTTTCGGGAGACTAGTCGCCGACCTGCAGCCGGCCAAGCGACCTGGGCCACGCAACATGGGCCACGCAACTGGGGCCAAACGGGGGAGGGACAAATGTATAAATACCTGCTAATCGCCTTGCTGTTCGCAACTCCAGCCTTCGCTCAAGATCCAGCCTCTAGCGATTTGCGCGGCGCGGCCGGCTGCGGCCCTGCCAACGTCAAACTAAGCGTCAAGACCGACAAGCAGCAACATCCCAAAACGGTAGCGGACTCTGGCCAGGCGCTGATCGTGGTCTTCACCCAATATGAAACTGACGCGAAAACCCAGGTAATCGGCTATGTCACCACCCGCGTTGGCCTGGACGGCAACTGGATCGGCGCCAACCATCAAGGCTCGGCATTTGCCTACGCCGTCGAGCCCGGCGCCCACCGCGTCTGTTCGGACGTGCAGCCATCCATCGGACCCGCCCAGGAAAAATTGAGCGGCGCAGCCGATTTGGTAGCCGAGCCGGGTGTCACCTACTACTATCGCGTGGTGGTCAGCGAGCTGCCCAACATGCCGCAATCCCTGCGCCTGGAATCCCTCCAGCCAGCCGAAGGCCTCTTGACGGCCTCCCGCTCCGCCCTAAGCACCTCCGCCCCAAAAAAGTAAGTCGCCTAGCCGCTGTAGTGGCGCAGCATGCTGCGAGGACTTTGGCTTCGTAGGGGCACGGCACGCCGTGCCCGATCTTCATTCTGGGCTCTGTGGCGCCAGCATTAAGGCGGGCATCTTGCCTCTGCCTTTGCTTTCTCATTCAGCGGGGGCGGAGCTTCCGTTCACCCTGAGGCACCAGAGAAGGCTGCAAGATCTTTTGACAATTATGAGACAGTTTATAATATGGAAGTATCGACACATTTAGTAACATACCCTGAATTTCGTCTGCTAACTTTCTTCGGATCTGGTCCCGAGCATGAACAGTAGCTACTAAGTCTCTGTGAGTACATCTACGTGCATCATTCGAGGTGGCAGAATGTTAGAAGAGGGAAAGACTGGAACAAATGGAGTAGATAACGCGGCAGCAAAATCTGCAACACCAGATGTGCCGTCGAAGGCGAGCGAGGCAGTGAAAGCGGAGGAGCCTTCCCCGATTGCTCTTGAAATGGAGAGGTTCTTAAACCACGTCCAAAGCTTAACTTCCAGCGCGGCTCCAGCAATGTCCGCCATGAGCGACTCGCTTAAGGCAGCACGAAAGAATTATCGAGAATTCGCGGATCAGTGCGAGACCGTATCAATAGGCCCTCCAAGAAGATTCACAATCCGCGCCGAACGTGCTCACGAATTCCAGCGCTTAGACACCCAGTTGAAACGAACGCGGATTGCAATACTGGCACTGCCGAAGAGCTTTGTGGTCGCCCTCGTAAGTCAGTTTGACTCCTACCTCGGTGGCATGGTCAGGGCATTCTTCAATATCCGACCTGAACTACTAAATTCCTCAGAGAGAAATTTGACCTTTAAAGAATTGAAAGAATTCAAGTCCATGCAAGAGGCAAGAGATTTTATCCTCGAAAAAGAGATAGAGACACTGCTGCGGAAGAGTCATTCCGAGCAATTTGACTGGATGGAGAATAAATTCAAATTGAAACTTCGCGAAGGCCTGTTGTCGTGGCCGGCGTTCATCGAATTGACCGAGCGTAGAAATCTCTTCGTCCATTGCGACGGAGTAGTGTCGAGACAATACCTTACGGTATGCAGTGACCACGGCGTTGAAGGACTTACGGGGCTTCACGTGGGAAGTAGACTGGAAGTCGACTCGGAGTATCTTCGTAAAGCTCACGAATGTCTTCTTGAAATCGGTTTGAAGCTCGGTCATGTCGTATGGCGCAAACTCTGCGTGGATCAGCGCTCCATCGCCGATGATAATCTCAGCGATATCTGCTTCGGCCTCCTTCAGGAGCCTCAATACGCGCTGGCCAAGACGCTGCTGGACTTTGCGGTAAACGGGTTAATGAACAAATACTCATCCGACGTCGCGAGAAGAACTTTTATTATCAATTATGCTCAGGCTCATAAATGGCTCGGCGACATGCCCCAGTGCCTAGCCATATTAGAAGGAGAGGACTGGTCCGCGTGTGACGACAAGTTTCAAATGGCCTTGGCCGTACTTAAGGATGATTTCGATTTAGCACTAGAAATTATGGGAAGAATCGGCGCTCAAGGGGCAATACCCAAATCTGCTTACCGCTCTTGGCCCATGTTTCAAGAGTTTATCCTCAGGGGGGACTTTCGGTCCACCTACCGCAAAATCTTCGAGGAAGATTTCGAAAAAGCTGCTACGACCGCGGCTAGCACGCAGGACTCAAAGGAACAACCCGCAGATACGATCTCAAATTGAGGTTCCCGGGCGGTGGGCCGCCCCAAGCTTCACACTGCCGTCTAAGTGTTAAAATAAGCCATGACCCAAGAGGCTGCGGAACTTTTGAAAAAGGCTCTCGCGCTCCCGGCGACGGAACGCGCTGACCTAGTCGGTTCGCTCCTCGAAAGCCTGAACGATACACAAGACCCTTCCGTCGAAGCCGCCTGGGATGAAGAAGTCGACCGCCGCATCTCGGAAATCGACTCCGGAGCCGTCCAATCGGTTTCCGCAGGAGAAGCCCGCAGCCGCCTCTCTTCCGTCCTTGAATGAACGTTGTTTCCTTTCGTTTCATCCTGCCGCCATTGAAGAGGCATTGGGAGCTGCTACCTCGTATCGCGGGCGCAGTGTCCAATCGCCGCGGATAATCCCTTGCCCTACAGGGAACTACGCCGCGCCACTACACCGTTCCGGCCATTGACTTGTGCTCTTCCGCTATGTTACGGATAACTGCGGTTTTCGGGGCACTTTACCCTAAAAAAATCGCCTGGGGCGCATGCCGGCAGACCAAAAACACCTGGAAGTGACGCTCCAAACGCAGGTAGAGAGCGTCAATCTCGCGGAAGAGATGTGTTTGCGCGTTGCCGAAGCCGCGGGCTTTGGCGAGGATGACTGCTATCGCATCGGCATGTCCGTCCGCGAAGGCGTAATCAACGCTTTCCACTACGGCAATCAGGAAAAGCCGGATAAGAAGATTCATCTGGCCGTGGATCTGACCGACGACAAGATGATCATCCACGTGCTCGACGAAGGTAAGGGCTTTGACCTTGCCGCCGTCCCCGATCCCCTGGCGCAGGAAAATCTCCTCAGCACCTCCGGGCGTGGTATTTTTCTTATGCGCTCGTTTATGGATGAGTTCGATGTGGTGACCGGGCGCACCGGCGGCGCCGAGATCGTCATGTCCAAGAAATTGCCGGTGGCCGGCTCCACGCCCAGCGGCCAGGACGGGCAAAACGCCACGCCGCATCAAGAAGCTTAGAAGCGGGAGGCTTAGAAGCAAGCAGCTAGAAGCAGGGAACTTAAAGCTGCGAAGATTGGAATCAAGAAGCGGAACGAGAACTAGCGTAACAAGTAGGGGAACGTCAGGAAGCCCAGGTGAAGACATGAGTTTGCAGTGCACATTTCGTGACGCGGGAACCGTAACGGTAGTCGACTTCAGCGGCAAAATTACGCTCGGCGAAGGCAGCGCCCTCGTCCGCAAAACCATTCGCGGCCTGCTGGACGAACAACGCACCAAATTGCTGATCGATCTCGGCGACGTCGATTACATCGACAGCGCCGGCATCGGAGAAATGGTCACCGCCTTTACCGCGGTAAAAAATCGCGGCGGCGAACTAAAGCTCCTGAACCTCACCAAAAAAGTAAAAGACCTTCTGCAGATCACCAAGCTCTACACGGTCTTCGACGTCCACAGCAACGAAACCGAAGCTATCAACAGCTTCGGCTAAAGTGCTGCTCTTACGACAAACGCTGTCCCTACCGTAAGCATGAAGGGGCATCCCGAGCGCAGCGAGGGATCTGCTTTCCTCGTCCTTCAGCGAAATCTCAAATTTAGTCGCGCCTTTCGCGACAAAGTTTTCCCGCAGCCGCCATGATCGACTCCGCTCTTTCCCAATGGATCGCCGAAAAAGCGTCGTCGCTGGGATTCGATTTGTGCGGAATCGTCTCCGCGCAGAAATTTCCCGAACTGGCGCACACAGAAGATTGGTTGGAGCGCGGTTACGCCGGCGAAATGAACTATCTCGCCGATCCACGCCGCAGCGATCCGCAACTCGCGATGCCCGGAATCCGCAGCGTCATCGTCTGCGCGCTGAACTACAACACCCGTCAACCTCGCTCCATTCACGTCGCAGCGGAAACGGCACACGATTCGGTGCCGCGCGGCTGGATCTCGCGCTACGCTTGGGGTTCCGACTATCACGAAGTCCTGCGCGAGAAGCTCGATCAACTCCTCGCCGAGTTGCAGCAGCACAGCAGCGAATCCTTCACCGGGCGAACCTACGCAGACACTGGTCCGCTACAGGAGCGAGTCCTCGCCAAGTATGCGGGCTTAGGTTGGCTGGGAAAAAACACGCTGCTGCTCAACCAAAAAAACGGCTCGTACTTCTTCCTCGGCACAATTCTGACCACTCTTGAGTTAACTCTGTCCTTGGAAGCGAACACCGCAGCGCCGCCAGACCTCTGCGGCTCCTGCCGCCGCTGCATCGACGCCTGCCCCACGGACGCGCTCGAGCCCTACGTGATGGACGCGCGCCGGTGCATCTCCTATCTCACCATCGAACTGCGCGGCAGTATCCCGGAGGAATTCCGCGAGCCGATGGGCAATCACGTTTTCGGCTGCGACATCTGCCAGGATGTCTGCCCCTGGAACAATCGCGCTCCGATCAGCACAGCGGAACAATTCGCGCCGCGAACTTTTCCCTCAGCGCCGGACGCAACTGCGATAGACGCGCAAAACCACAACGATCAAGTAACACAGACAGCGGAGCATTCCCTGTTTCATCCGGAGCTGCTCTGGCTGGCAAATCTAACGCAGGAAGAATTCAGCCGGCTGTTTCGCGGCAGCCCGATCAAACGCACCAAATGGCGCGGACTAGTCCGCAACGCCTGCATCGCACTGGGCAACGCGCGAATCGCCCCAAACTCGGAGGAATACTCCGCGGCGACGGACACCCTCGAGCGGCTCGCCAATTCATCCGAAATTCACATCGCGGAATCTGCCCAATGGGCGCTCTCGCGCATCCAATTCAAGGAGTAGAAAACGGGTTGTCGCGTTAGGCTGTCAGGTGCTGTAACGGATATAATCAGGCCCGCGATTCGGCCGGTACTTCGGCCTGAAAGTCGGCCTGAAAGTCGGCCTGCAATTCGGACAACTCACCGCGCCCCGGGAGTTGCCATGAATCGTCGTAAGTTTTTGCTGGACACGGCCTTAGTCAGCGCTGGAGTGCTGGGGACCCGCACTGCGGCTACCGGCCTTTTGCACGCTGAAGAAGATTTTAATTCCAAATTGTCTAATTCAAATTCGGAGGAGAAAGTCATGGCTTTTACCTTACCCCCACTGCCGTATTCGTTTGACGCGCTCGAACCATCTATCGACGCCAAAACGATGGAGATTCACCACGATAAACATCACGGCGCGTACGTCACCAATCTGAACAAAGCGCTGGATGGCCACGCGGATCTGCAATCCAAGTCTCTCGACGACCTGGTGAAGAATCTCGACGCGGTGCCCGAGAATATTCGCGCGGCGGTCCGCAACAACGGCGGCGGCCACTGGAACCACTCGCTCTTCTGGACCCTCATGAAAAAGGGTGGCGGCGGAGAGCCCAAGGGCGAACTGGGCACCGCGATTAACTCCTCGTTTGGTTCGTTCGCGGGCTTTCAAGAAAAATTCGCGGCCGCGGGCATGGGACGCTTCGGCTCCGGCTGGGCCTGGTTGCTGGTTAAAGACGGCAAGCTGGCCATCGATTCCACTCCCAACCAGGACACGCCGTACTCCTTGGGCTCCGGCAAAGCTGTTCTGGGTCTCGACGTTTGGGAGCACGCTTACTACCTCAAGTATCAAAACGTTCGCGCTGATTACATCAAGAATTGGTGGAACGTAGTGAATTGGGATAAAGCCAGCGAACTTTACGCCGCCGCGAAATAAACCCGCATCGTTCGGACGCGAACCTGAGACGTACATGCAAAAGAAAAAGCCTGCCCGAGGAGGGCAGGCTTTTTGCTTTATGAATTCAGTATGATTTTATGATTTTGCTGAGCTGCCGAAGACTATCCAATCTACCCGAGCATTTGGCGTTTCGGAGCCAGGGGCACGATCGCTGGTTTGCGCGGCGCGGGAGCAAAATTCTGCCCCTCGGGAGCGTAGCGGCGTTCTTCCCGGGTGGCTTTGGGCATCGTTAGCGGCATAGGCGTTGAAGTATGCCGGGATGCTTCCTGGACGAGTTCCATGCGCCCGCGTACGCGAAACTTGGCGAGCAGCGAAGAAACGTGGAATTTCACGGTGCGCTCGGAAAGATTCAAAGTCGCGCCGATTTCCTTGTTGGACAAGCTGCGTACCACGCCACCAAGGACTTCATCTTCGCGGCGGGTTAGCTTTACTCGCCCAGTTACCGATTGGCCGGCCTGCAATAGCTTGGCGGCTTTCTCGTTCAGTTCGTCCAGATGGTCATTCTCGGCCTGGACCATCACCACATAATCCGTGGGCGCTTGCCCGCGAATCATGCAATGCATGGCCAGCAAACCTGCGGCCTGATCGACGGGCAGTTGCCCGTCCGGTCCGGCCTCGACATGGAAATGCGCTACTCCGGTATTGCGCTCATAAAAAAAATAATGGTCGCGCTGAAACGTGCGACCGGTGTTAACCATCTGGTGTGTCTGGTCACTCCTGCGGATAAGTTTCACGTGCACCCCCTCCCGAACCAGCTCCGAAATCTCGAAGCCATTTATGGATTTTTAGAATCTCGCCCCTCGAAAGGCGCGACTCGCAAATTTGGCAAAACAAATCGGGCTGTTCCCAAAAGCTGAGGGCTGATTGCAACTCGGCGACCAATACTTCAACCTAGGGCCGTTCCAAGCACGTGAAGGAGCTTTATATTGGTTCGCCCGAACCGTGTTACCGAACCTCGCGCCATGGTGCAAACTTTCTGCCGAACTATAACCTAATTACAAATCGCTGATACTTATAGACTTATTCCGTATACAGAGTTTGCTTTATACCAACTGAGGGGTAGGAATTGCACGGAGCGGGCACATTTTTCCGGGCAGCAGGCCGCAATTTCCTCACAAGCTGCTGTGGGAAACGCGCAACTCATCGATTACATCTGTAAATTGGACGAACTCTGGATGATTTTGGTTTCACTGCGAGAGAATGCGCGTCTGGCCTTGGCCTACTAGCTCGTATTCGATGCCGCGCCAGCGCATTTTTCGGGTGATCAGCGAGTGGACGAAGTTCGCCAGGTACAAGAACGGCACAAACACGTTGAGCACGATGTAAATCCATGACTGCGCGCTGATCGCCTTCCGCCAGTTCGGCAGCGCTTCAGTAACTCCTACGACACGCAACGCGCCGCGAATCGCCGAGAGCAGCACTGGTAAGAAGGTCAAAGTCACCAGCTGCAAGGCAGGACGGTCGGAGGTCAGGTATCCGAGCGTCAACCAGGTGCCCAACACCAGAGTGACACAGTATAAAAAGTGTAGCGCCGCAGCCGTCCCCCAAATTTTTTCGGCGTATACCCGAGTGATCAGGATTTGCCGGTTGGTGAATTCCATCAGCCCGGCAAAATCCGTTTCCACAAAGGAAAGCGTCAGGCATTCCGGGACGAACAGGATCTGCTTGCCCGTGCGTTGTAGCGCGCTGGTCATTGAGTAATCGTCGCTGACGGAATTTTGCCAATATTCGAGCACTCCGGCTTGCTCAAACATGGCGCGCCGGATTGCAGTACCTCCGCCCCAACAAAAATTCGGGCCTTTCTCCGTCAGCATGGTCACCACTGGAGCGTTCCAGGCCGCCAATAGCGCCGTCGCGATGCTGTTGTTGTTGGGCATGAACCAGCGCATGGTGGTGGTGGCCGCAATGCGTTCATCTTTCAGCGGAGCTACCAGATGGTGCAGCCAGTTTTTTGCGGGCCGGCCATCGGAATCGGCAAAGACCAGCACCTCAAAGTCCGGGGTCAATTGCTCAATAGCCACGCGTAGATTGTTGATTTTTTCCGAGCTGCCTTCGGTGGGGCCGGCAATGATCACGTTCGCTTTCGTACGCGAACTCGCAGCCACGCGCTTCACAATACTGGCTGCGATATCTGTCTCCGACGCCAGGATAAAAAATATTTCGAAATTCTGGTGATCCATCTCCGTCAACGCCACCAGATTGCGTTCCAACCCCGGTTCGACGCCCTTACAGGGACACAACAGAGCCACCCGGGGCGCAAAAAAACCTGGGTCAGTACGAATGCGCTTCCGCACGTAGGCTAGCCACTGCATGGCCTGAAATACCAGATATAGACCGCCCAGGATCTGCAACGTCGACAGAAGGTAAAAAAGAGTTTCCACGATGCCCTGAGAATAGCAGAGGAAGCAAGCTCGCCAACTTCGCTGTTGACGGGTAGAATCGCACCCGTTAACGTCGTTTCTTGCTGTCACCTACCGGAGGAACCGCTATGAACGGCCGCGTGGATTCTGCAATGGTCACATCTGCTCTGGAGCTGCCAGGTTTCCGAGTGGTGCGGAATTTCGGGATTGTCCGCGGGATTATTGTGCGCTCCCGAAGCGTCATTGGAAATCTGGGCGCCGCCATTCAAACGATCGTCGGCGGCAACATCACCATTCTGACGGACCTCTGCGAAAAGACGCGTGAGGACGCCTACGAGCTCATGCTCACCCATGCCGCCATGCATGGCGCTAACGCGGTCATCGGGATGCGCTATGACGCCACGGAAATCATGCAGGGTGTGACCGAAGTATTGGCCTACGGGACCGCGGTCCAGGTCGAACGCATTCCGTAGTCTTCGCTAGCGGGCGATGCTAGAATCCCATTCCCATGTTTTGTACTTCCTGCGGCGCTCAGGCTTCTTCCAAAGCTCGGTTTTGCCCCGCCTGTGGGGCGGGTATGGCTTCGAGCGCCGACGTTACCATCGACTCGAAAAATTTAGATACCGGCGTCGATACTGGCGCGACGCTGACCGGCCAACCATCCGATTTTGAAGGCGCGACGATTGCGCCGCCGACTCCTCCGGTTCGCAGAACACCTTCCGCTCCGCCTCCGCCGCAACGTTCTCAAAAATCTCTTCACAGCAGCAGCCCGCTGACCAGCTCCGATCCCATAAGCGGCGGTCGATTTGCTCCCGGACAAATGATTGCGGAACGCTACCGGGTAGTTGCTCTCGCCGGACGCGGTGGCATGGGCGAAGTGTACCGCGCCGAAGATTTGCGTCTCGGCCAAGTGGTGGCCATAAAGTTTCTGCCCCAAGAACTTTCGCAAGATGCCTCGGCCCTCGCGCGTTTTCACTCTGAAGTGCGCATTGCCCGGCAGGTTTCGCATCCCAATGTCTGCCGCGTTTTCGATATCGGAGATGTCGACGGGATTCCGTTTCTGTCGATGGAATATGTGGACGGCGAAGATCTAGCCTCAGTTGTACGCCGCATCGGGCGCCTGTCGCCAGAACGGGCCACGGAAGTCACCCGGCAAATTTGCGCCGGTATGGCCGCCGCGCACGAAAAGGGCGTAATTCATCGCGACCTAAAACCGGCGAATGTAATGCTGGATGGCGCGGGAAAAATCCGCATCATGGATTTCGGTCTCGCAGGAATCGCCGCGGCGATTCAGGCTTCAGAAATTCGCGCGGGAACTCCGGCCTACATGGCGCCGGAACAACTGGAAGGCCGTGAAGTCACTACCAAGAGCGATATTTATTCGCTGGGCCTGATCATTTACGAAATTCTCACAGGCAAGCGCGCGTTTGAAGCTGCCACGCTAGCCGAACTGGTGAAGCTGCGCGAGCAGGGAACGATCACCAACCCTTCGGTTTTGGTAAAGGATCTCGATCCGTTGATTGAGCGGGTAACCCTGCGCTGCTTGTCGAAAGATCCAGCGCTGCGGCCAGCATCGGCGCTGCAAGTGGCTGCGGCACTGCCGGGCGGCGATCCGTTGGCAGCGGCACTGGCGGCGGGTGAAACGCCTTCGCCGCAAATGGTGGCGGCCGCGGGCGCGACGGAGGGAATGAATCCGCGCCTTGCGATGGGGCTGCTGGCTACGGTGGTTATCGCGCTGATCGTGTTTACGGTCGCAGTGGACGGCACGCGCGTGCAGAACATGACGCCTATGGACAAGCCGCCGGAAGTGCTGGCGGCGCGGGCGCAGGAAATTATTCAGCAGCTGGGATACAGCGATGTGGCCGGGGATTCGGTGTACGGGTTTGCTCCGCAGGGTGAGTATCTGACGTACATTCAGGACCACGACAAAACGCCCGGGCGGTGGAAGCGGCTGTCCGCCGATCGTCCTACTCCGATGCTGTTTTGGTACCGGCAAAGTCCGCGGGACATCGTGGCGACCAATTTTTTTGGAAGCGACGGGGCGGGCGAGGTGAACACGTCCGAGCCGCAAACGGATCTGGCCGGGATGATGACGGTGATGCTGGACTTGCGAGGACGATTGATTTTGTTCAAGCGCGTTCCGCCGCAGCATCAAGCCGCGACAACTGCTTCTGCGAGGCCGCCGGTTGCGGCGGCGGATTGGTCGGCGCTATTCGATGCCGCGGGGGTGAAGGAGGCGTCGTACGTTTCCGCGACCCCAGAATGGACTCCGCTGCTTTTTGCTGACACGCGGGCGGCGTGGACTAGGCAGCTCAAGGATCCTCCGGACGTTACCGAGCGCATTGAGGCCGCGGCTTTCGAGGGCAAGCCAGTTTATTTTGCCACGCTGTATCCGTGGGACACGCCGGCGCGGGACCAGCCCTACCAGCAAAGCGCGCACCAACGCTACGCGATCCTGACGCTGCTGACGCTATTCGCGGGAATTCTAATCGCCAGCATAGTAGTGGTGCGAAGAAATCGCCGATTGAAACGCGGCGACGATTTGGGAGCGTCGCGGCTTGCGACCTTCGTGATGATCACGGTGCTGCTGATGTGGGTGTTGCGGGCCCATCACCTGGCATCGAGCAGCGAATTTACGGTGGCGTTTATCGGGCTGGCGTGGGCGTTGCTGATGTCGTCGCTGGCCCGGGTCCTGTATTTCGCGCTGGAGCCATTTGTGCGGCGGCGGGACCCGCACACGATTATTTCCTGGTCGCGCTTGATCGCGGGCAAAATGCGGGATCCGCTGGTGGGCCGGGACATTCTGATTGGCGCGGTTTACGGGGTGCTGCTGGCGCTGTTTGAGACCAGCGATAACTTCATACTTCCGCTGCTGCACAAACTTCGCCCGATGCCGAATACTCCGGCGACCGATACGCTGCTGGGAGTGCGCTCGGCGATCGGTTCGATATTTCATTACACTTGGATTTTCGTGTTGTATACGCTTTTGATTTTCTTTCTGCTCTTCCTGGTGCGCTTCGTGGTGAAAAAAGACTGGCTCGCGGCGCCGGTGATCGTATTTTTGGGCGCGATCACCAACATTGGCGGCGATTATTTCTGGGCGACCTTTATTGCGTCGGCGGTGATCTGGTTTTCGATTTACATGGTGCTGCGGCGCTTTGGGCTGCTGACGCTGATCGTTGGGCTAGTGGTGCAGAATATTTTGGCGGTGTTTCCGATTACCTCACATCTGGGGCGCTGGTACGCGCCGGCGGGAACGACGGGGATGCTGGTGATTTTGGGTGTGGCCTTTTTTGGATTTTACAATGCTTTGGCGGGGCAGTCGCTTTTTTCGGATGAGGCGCTGGATGGTGCGCACGGGTAGCGATTCAGCTTTTTAGTGGATGGTTTCGTTCTTAGGCGGCAACAACGCGGCCCTGGCTTCCAGCTCCACCAATGCTTCGATTTCGCCGAGGGCGCGGCTCGCTGCCAGGCGCGCTTTCTCCATGAACGAAGAATCCATCAGGAATGCGCAGCGATCCACGAAAGGGTGGTTCGCAGCCTCAAAAGGTTTGCGGGTGCGCCGGGTCGCGGCGGCTCTGCGGATTAGATCTTCGTACATCTGCAAATCGTTTTGGAAATCCGAGCGCGTCCCCGGCGGTCCACTTGTTTAGCCGCGTGAGCGCTGTCAGATATTTTCTGCGAAAAATTGTGGCGTCTTTGCGGGATATGAAACGCGGCTTTTCGCGGCGGGATTTCGGCGGGAGCACCGAAGAAATCTCCAAAGCCCGCGCGGTTGCTGCCAGCAAGGCTTCCCGTTGCAGAAGCGCCAGCAAGTCGCGGTAGAGCGTGGCGTGAACTTGCAAGGCGAATCGTCCATGTTCCACCACGTAGGAATCGACAAAGCGGGGAACCAGTCGATCCCGCTGTAGAGCGGCCACGACACGCGTGGCCACCTCGGCGGGGACTTCAACCAGCGTCTTGTGCACCAGCGCCATGATTGAGTCCATGGTAACAGCTTCGTCCGCGGGGACGATTCTGCTGCGCCCAAAAGAAAAAGCCCGGCAAATTTCACCGGGCTTTTCTTGCTCTAGGTTGTCGCGCCGAACTGACGCTTGATTTAGTGAATCGCGCGAGGCACATCAGCCCCAGGCGTTGCACCTTTCGGGTCTGGAGGAACGATCGGCGTTGCCACCGGATCCTTGGCCAGCGCATTCTCGAGGACTTCGTCCAGACGTCCGCACGTAGGTGATCTTGATGTCGCCGAGAATATCCGGCGTCAGATCCGCTACGGCGTTCGGTTCGTTGTCCGCGGGCAAGAGCACTTCGCGAATGCCCGCGCGTTTGGCGCCGAGGACTTTTTCCTTCACGCCGCCGATGGGCAGCACGATGCCAGACAGCGTCATCTCGCCAGTCATCGCCAAGCGGTCACGCACCGGACGATTGGTCAAGAGACTGACCAGCGCGGTAACCATCGCCGCTCCAGCGCTCGGACCATCCTTCGGTACAGCGCCGGACGGCACGTGAATGTGAATGTCGTGCTTGCGGAAAAAGTCCGGATCGATTCCGTACCTTTCGCCGTTCGCGCGAACCCACGTGAGCGCCGCAGTCATGGACTCTTGCATCACTTCGCCGAGATGCCCGGTCATCGTGAACTGTTTGCCGCCGCGCATCCGCGTCGCTTCGATGAAGATGATGTCGCCGCCTACCGGCGTCCACACCAGCCCCACTGCCACGCCGGGACGCTTGACGCGTTCCTCGACTTCCCGCTCGGTGCGATACTTCGGCACGCCCAAATATTCGCGGACGATTTCCGGAGTAACGGTCATCTTGTCCAGTTTGCCTTCCGCAATGCGCCGCGCCTGTTTGCGAACCACGGTGGCGATTTCGCGTTCCAGGTTGCGCACGCCGGCTTCGCGAGTGAAGCTGTGAATGATCTCGCGCAGCGCGTCGTCGGTGAATTCCACCTGCTCGACGTTTTTCAATCCGTGTTCCGCAGCCTGCTTCGGAATCAGGTACTTGTGCGCGATGTGCAGCTTCTCTTCGCCGGTGTAGCCCGGCAGCTCGATTACTTCCATGCGGTCGCGCAGCGGTTCGGGTATTGGATCCATCCAGTTAGCCGTCGCGATGAAGAGCACCTTCGATAGATCGAACGGCACATCCAGATAATGATCGCGGAACGCGTTGTTTTGTTCCGGGTCCAAAACTTCCATCAGCGCGGAAGAAGGATCGCCACGGAAATCGCGACCGAGTTTGTCGACTTCGTCCAGCATGCAGACCGGATCGTTGCTTTCGGCGCGCTTCAGGCCTTGAATAATCTGGCCCGGCAACGCTCCGATGTACGTCCGGCGATGACCGCGGATTTCCGCTTCATCATGCATGCCGCCCAGCGCAATGCGGACGAATTTGCGTCCCAGCGCGCGGGCAATCGATTTACCGAGTGAAGTTTTGCCCACGCCCGGAGGCCCGACGAAGCACAGGATCGGCCCTTTCATTCCTGGCTGCAATTTCTTGACGGCCAGGTAATCGAGGATGCGCTCTTTTACCTTGGTCAAGTCGTAGTGGTCTTCGTCCAGGATTTCTTTGCCCTTGGCGATGTCGATCTCTTCCGCGCCGCTGGATTTGCTCCAGGGCAGGGAAGTCATCCACTCCAGGTACGTGCGCGAAACCATGTACTCCGCGGACGCCGGCGTCATCTTTGCCAGGCGCTTCAGTTCGCGGTCGCACTCTTTCTTGGCTTCGGCGGACATCTGCGCTTCTTCCACTTTTTTGCGCAGCTCGTCGATTTCCGCGGCAGAATCGTCCGATTCGCCCAGCTCTTTCTGGATGGCCTTCATCTGCTCGCGCAGCAAATACTCGCGCTGGCTGTTGCTGACCTGTTCCTGAACCTGCTCGTGAATCTTGGAGCGCAGTTCGAGAACTTCCAGCTCTTTGGACAACTCGCGGATCAAAGTTTCCAGACGCTTTCGCACGCTGGGAGTTTCGATCAGCTCCTGGCGCAGCAAAGTGGAAAGTGAAGGCAGCGTGCCGGCGATAAAATCCGCCAGTTGGCCGGCGTCATCAATGCGCATCGCGGCGGATTGCAAATCGTCGGAAAGTTGCGGCGAGTGGCTAACCACATCGCGGAACAGATCCTGCGCGTTGCGCTGCAGCGCCTCCAACTCATTGTCTTGTTCGCCGTAAGTATCCGGCTCGGGGGCCACCCGGGCCCGCAGATACGGACGCAGACCGATCAGGTCCACGATCTGAATTCGTTGCAAGCCCTCCAGGAAAATCACCACGTTCCCGTTGGGCATTTTTACCGTCTTGTGAACTTTGGCGAGTGTTCCGACTTTGTGCAGGTCCGCAGCCGATGGGTCTTCCACGCGCGGATCCAGCTGCGCGACTACGCCCATCAGTTTCTCTTCGCCTTGTAAGGCATTTACGAGTGCCAGTGAACTTTCGCGTCCAACAGTCAGCGGCAGGACCGCGCCTGGAAACAGCACTGTGTCCCTGACCGGCAGAATCGCGAGTATTTCTGGCACAACAAACTTTTTGTCAGCCATGGTTTCCCCTAACTTCAAGCACGCTAGCTGCCGTGCCGTAAGGATTTAGATGCAGCCCCAAATGAAAGGGTGCATAAGATGAAAAAGAGCTTAGCACAAAATCTTAGTGTGCCGTGCTAAGGTGTCCGACCGTTGTAGCCTTTCGAGCAATATCTACTTTAAGTATCATAAAATCATACAAATACGGGCCATGATCTTGGGCCCTGATACGCTAACTCCCCCGACACCGGCGGATGACGTCCCCGTTATCGCACCGGAGTGGTCGGATAGTGCTGCCGCACGTAGGCCTCGGCGTCCGCCAGATTCTCAATTTGGCCTTCGAGCTGGGCGTCCTCGACCGTCCTGAGAATCTCGCCGAAGCGGGGACCTTGCGGATACCCCATCCGGATGAGGTCGTTTCCACCCAGAATGCGCAAGGGTCGGACTTCCGCTGGCGGCGTCTCGGCGAGAAACTTGGTGACAAAGTTGTAAGCCTCCAGGCGCTTATTACTCGATAGACAATCCAGGCGATGAAGCGCCAGGTGCTCGTCAAAGCGCGGTAGCCGCACGAACCTCTTCAGGGTAGACGCGCGCATCTGCTCTGCGTCTTTAAACTTCATATGATTGGCCACCAGCGAGAGAATCTGTTCGGCGTCCTCGTTGGAGAAGCGCAGGCGATCGCAGATTTTCCGCGCGATTTCTACACCGGCATCCACGTGACCGTCGAAACGAATGCGGTCGCCAGTTTCCGCCGCAGATCGGAACGTTTTGGGCTTGCCCACATCGTGCAGCAACACGCCCCAGGCCAGAGTGGCGGCCGTCCCGGCAGGCAGGCCGTCCAGCATCATCATGGTATGGATCCACACGTCGCCTTCGGGATGGTACTGCGGGGGCTGTTCGACGCCGTGCAACGCGGTAATTTCCGGCAACACTTGCGCGAGCAATCCACTTTCATCCAGCAAGGTGAAGCCGCGTTTGGCTGCGCCTTCGGTCAACAATTTCGTCAGCTCTTCGCGGATGCGCTCCGCGGAAACTTGCTGAATCTGCGCGGCGAGCTTCCGGATAGCAGAAAATGTCGCGTCTTCAATCGAAAAATTCAGCCGGGCCGCAAATCGCGATGCGCGCAGCATGCGCAATTTATCTTCGGTGAACCGGCGCTCCGGCTCGCCGATGGCGCGCACGATTCCTGCATGCAAATCTACTTGGCCACCCACATAGTCGAGAATTTCTCCGGAATCGTGGCGCATCAACAAGCCATTGATCGTAAAATCGCGGCGCTGCACATCTTCCTGCGCGCTCTTGGCGTAAACCACGGCGTCGGGATGCCGCCCGTCGGAGTAGCCCACATCCGAGCGAAACGTAGCCACTTCTACTTTCAGGCCGTCGCGCGGCACCAGAACTACGCCAAACTGCGCGCCGACGTCCACGCCTTCGGGAAAAATCTCCAGCACTCGATCGGGCGTGGCATCGGTAGTCACGTCGTAGTCCGCCGGCTCGCGCCCCAACAACAAGTCGCGCACGCAGCCGCCCACCAGCAGCGCCTGGTAGCCATGGCGTAGCAAAGTCCTACAAATCGAATTGGCCAGCTCTCGCGGAGTCATAGTGCAATTATGCGCCAGGTTTGGAGTGCGGCGGCTTGACGCCGCTTTTGAGACCTCAACCCAAAGGCACGCGCCGATGTAGGTGACCGGGTAGGCTTGGCTATAAGTTCGGAGGAGGTTTCGCAGCCTATTGTGGAATCTCCGGCGGTGCTGCAGCCAAAAAAGCGGCGTCAAGCCGCCGCACTCCAAAGTAATCCGCTAAGTCCGCGTGGCGCGAAAAATCATGCAAGTAATATCGTCGGACTGGCGGGTGGCACCAACAAACTGATCTACTCCGCTCATCAAGATTTGCAAAGTCTTCTCTGCGTTCACATCCGGCAGATTGCGAATTGCGGTGAGCCAGCGGTCGTTGCCGTACTCTTCGCCGCTTTCGTTGAACGCCTCCACCACACCATCGGTATACAGGATCAACGTGTCGCCTGGGGCGAACTGGACCGTGGCAATTTCAAAGGTTGCATCGGCGTCGATGCCGAACGGCAATCCGCCGGCTTCGAGCTTTTCCATGAGGCCACCGGCGCGCCGCAGAATCGGCGGATTGTGCCCGGCATTCACATACGTGAAGGTGCGGGCTGCCAGCTCGTATTCGCCGACCACCGCCGTAGTAAAGCGTCGGCCATCCAGACTGTGTGCGCTCGCATATTGATTCACGCCATAAACCAGATCTGCGAGCGGCGCTTTATTTCCGGCAATGGTTCGCAAACTGGCTTGCAACGTAGCCATGAGCAGCGCCGCCGGAACGCTTTTCCCGGCGACGTCGGCGATCACCAGCAAAAGTTTCTCGCGCTCTTTCCCGGGGAAAAACGCATCGTAATAATCGCCGGCGACCGAATTTTGCGGCCGGGTGGCAAACGCGATATCCGCGCCGGGCACTTCGGGGGGATGCGATGGGACCAGCCAGCTCTGAATTTCCCGCGCGATTTCCAGATCGCGCTTCATAGTTACTTTGTCGGCGAGCTCCAGGGAGAGCAGCAAAAGTAGCAGCGCCGCCGCCGCCGACTCGAAATTAAAATCGAAATTGAAATACTGCCCGGTGTGGATCTTCGGCGTCGAAATCAAGAGTAACAGGAGGCTCAAAAATAGGAGCACCCGGCGCGCGGGGGAAAGTTTCAGTAATAGCGCCCAGAAAAACTGCTTGGCGATGTGAAACGGGCGCCGCCACCTGGACATGGCGTTGATTTGGTCCCAGTCGACGTCCTTGCCATAAAAGCCGTAACTGGAGGTGGCGTCGGCCTTGAATTGCGACCACAGGTCGTCGACTTGCCGACCTTCGCTGAGGCGATACCAGAAGTTGCGCGTTTTGGGGAAATGCGGACGGCCCTGCGGCGGGGTTCCGGGTGCTTCGGGAGGGGCGCTCACAGGTGCAGTATAGGGCATTTTGATATTACGAAGGACCCAGGGATTTAGTCGCAAGGTATTTGCGGCGCGCAACCGGATCACTTCTTCGTATAAATCACGGCACTTGTAGCGCAGGGCGATTGGTTCTGAGCCGAGCTTGCCCCCGTGGGGGCGGCTTTTCCGCGCCCAGACCAACCTGTCATTCGTCCTCGCTATTTTCTTTGCGCAGCGAGCCGCCGAATTGCACCGCGCCGAAACCGAAACGGTCGCGCAGGCGGTCGGTGGCTTGGGTCAGCTTTTCGAGTTTGCCGCGGCGCTCCGCATTGAGGAGATCGAGCTGTTCGCCGCCGTGCGAAAAATTACTCAGGCTGACGCCGAGCAACCGAACTTTTCTTTTTCGGTTGCGATGCTCGTGGAAGAGCTGGAGGAACACCGCGGAAATGTCCCCGTCGAGTTGCGTTGGTTCGGTCAGCGATTTAGAACGGGTATGGGTGTCGAAGCCCATGTAGCGAATCGTCAGCGTGAGAGTGCGGGCGGAAAGTCCGGCTTCGCGCAACCGTTTGCAGGCCTTTTGCGAGAGGTGGCTGAGCATTGCGGTCATCATATTTTCGTCCAACGTATCTTCGTTAAACGTGTGATTCTGCGAAATGGATTTTGGTTCGGCATCGACCACAAATTCGTAGGAATCTCCGCCGCGCGCTTTGCGGTAAAGTGCGTTGCCCCACTGGCCGAAGATCTTTTCGAGGCGCTCCTGGGACTCCCGAGCAATCTGCGCCACGGTTTCAATTCCCATGGCAATGAGCGCGCGTTCGGTGACTTTTCCTATACCCGGAATTTTTCTGACGGGTAGCGGGGCCAGAAAACTTTCTTCGCGGCCCGGCGCAACCCACACGAGGCCTCGCGGTTTGGCTTGATCGGACGCAACCTTGGCAACCAGGCGTGTGGTGGCCAAACCGCCGGAGCAGGGAAGTCCGGTCTGCTTGGTGATGTGCCGCAGCAATTTATCGGCGGCGGCGAATGGCGGTCCATGCAATCGTTGGGTTCCCGCAAGGTCCAGATAGGCTTCGTCGATGGAAACCATTTCGACGACTGGCGAAAAGCCGTTGAGGATGGCCGCTACGCGGTCGCTCATTTCCGTGTATTTGTGGTGATGACCATCGAGAAAAATGGCGTGCGGACAGAGTTTTCCGGCAGTGCGCAGCGGCATCGCGGATTGAATCCCATATTTGCGGGCTTCGTAACTGGCGGCGGTGACTACGCCGCGCTGATCGGGACGTCCGCCGACCACCACCGGCTTGCCCCGCAACTCCGGCCGCTCCAGCAATTCCACCGACACGAAGAACGCATCCATGTCCACGTGCAGGATGCACGCCACCGCCGACGGATCGATGGCGTCCATCGGGCCATGCTTCGCGCGGAATCGAGCCAGATCCGGCATCGCTAGAGATTATGCCTCTATTTGGAGTGCGGCGGCTCGACGCCGCTTTTTATCCGGCGTTGCGTTCGGCGGCGATAATTCGGGGAATGCCTGCCAGATCGTTCGTGACGGCAACGCGCGTCCATTCACGACTTTCCAGCAGTGGCTGGACTGCGGGGAGCGAGTTGTAGCCGAGTTCGAGGACTAACAAGCCGCCGGGAGTGAGATGCGCTGCGGATTGGGCGATCAGTTCGCCGTAGAGTTCGTAGCCCTCCTCGCCGCCGTAGAGCGCGGCTTCGGGTTCATGGTCGCGCACTTCGCGGTCGAGCGAGGCGGCTTCGCGACGGCCGATGTATGGGGGATTGCTGACGATCACGTCGAAGAGCGGCGGGTGGCGATCGCCGGCTTTAGCATGTTCGAGCAAACTATTTTGTGCGAAATGGATGCGATCGGAGACGTCGTGCCGCGTGGCGTTGCGGTGCGCAACCGCCAGCGCACTAGATGAAATATCGCTGGCGTAAAATTCGGCGTGCGGCAACTCTGTGGCCAGCGCGATGGCGATGCAGCCGGAGCCGGTGCCGACGTCGGCGATGACGATTCCGGCGCCTTCCGTTGTTTGCGGTCGGCCTTCGCGAAGTTCACGCAGCGCCAGGCGGTCCAGCGTCACCTCGATCAAGTGTTCCGTTTCCGGGCGGGGAATCAATACGTCGCGATTCACTTCAAATTCGAGGCCCCAGAATTCCTGGTGACCGGTCAGGTGCTGGACAGGCTCTCCGGCGGCGCGGCGGACAACCAGTTCCAGGAAATTCTGTTCTTGTGCGGGCGACAAATGCTCTTCGGGGTGCGCGTATAGCCAGGCGCGCTCTTTCGCTATCGCGTGCAGCAACAGAAGTTCGGCCGCCAATGTGTGAGCGGAAACATTCGCGGAGCGCAATTGCGCGATTCCGGTTTGCAATGCGGTGCGGATTTCCATTTGTCCAACTGAGCTAGGCGCCAGCTAGTTCGTGTTCGAGGCGTTCGGCTTCGTAGTGAGAGACCAGGCCATCGACTAACGCGGGAAGCTTGCCTTCCATCACTTCGGCGAGATGGTGCAACGTGAGCCCGATGCGGTGGTCGGTGACGCGATTCTGCGGGAAATTGTAGGTGCGGATTTTTTCCGAACGGTCGCCGGTTTTGATTTGACCGCGGCGTTCCGCGCCAATGGCGGATTGTTGTTTTTCCAGTTCCTGTTCGTAGAGGCGGGCTCGCAAAACGCGCATGGCTTTGGCGCGATTTTTGATTTGTGATTTTTCGTCTTGCTGCGAAACTACCAGTCCGCTCGGGATGTGGGTGATGCGGACGGCGGAATAGGTGGTATTCACTGATTGGCCGCCAGGACCCGAGGAGCAAAACGTGTCGATGCGTAGATCTTTAGCTTCGATCTTGATGTCGATTTCATCGGCTTCCGGCAGGACGGCCACCGTAGCCGCGGAGGTGTGAATGCGGCCTTGCGTTTCGGTCGCAGGGACGCGCTGCACGCGGTGTACGCCACTTTCGTATTTCAGCTTGGAATAAACTTTGTTGCCGTTGATGGCGGCAACGATTTCTTTCACGCCGCCCAGCGAAGACGGGGAGCTCTCCAGGACTTCCACCTTCCAGCCTTGCGTTTCCGCGTAGCGTGAGTACATGCGGAAGAGTTCTCCGGCGAAGAGGGCGGCTTCGTCGCCGCCAGTGCCGGCGCGGATTTCCACGATAACGCTCTTCTCGTCGTTGGGATCTTTGGGCAGCAGCAGAACTTTCAGCTCGCGTTCGACAATTTCCTTTTTGGCTACGAGTTGTTTCTCCTCGTCGTAAGCCATTTGCTTGATTTCCTGGTCGTCGGCTTCGGCGATCATCTGGTGCGCGCCGGCCAGATCCTTTTCGATCTGTTTGAATTCGCGATGCTTTTCGACGATTTTTTCCAGATCGGAATGTTGCTTGGCGGCTTTCTGAAATTTCGATGGATCGGTAACCAGTTCAGCGGTCTGCAGCTGCTGGGTCAAGTCGTCGTAGCGAGTGCCAAGTTGTTCCAGTCTTTCGGATAGTGTGAATCCAGCCATGATTCTTTCCTTTTTATCGGTACAGATGGGAAACCTTGAATTTTTGTTCGAGCTTACGAACGCACTTACGGGAGATCCGCCAGTTGCGGATTTGGGAGAGGAGAATCGCTAATAGAACGGGGCAAACATGGTGTTTCTCTTCGATAAGAATAGCTCTGAATCTCGTTGCGCGCAATTGGCCAGGCGCCGCGCAATGCTAAATCAGACAGGCAGATTGCCTGGGCTGCTGGCCTATACTAGGATGCCGGAGCGCTATGAGCGATTCATTTTCTACCGTTGATACGTCCGCTGTTGCTGGTGGCACTCCCGATTCTGCTCGCGATTCTGCTACCGCCGATTTGGGATTTCTGTGGGACTTTTGGTATCCGGCGGTGCGGAGCGCGGAGATTCGCGGGCGCTCTCTGGTTAAGGCGATGCTGCTGGAGATTCCCCTAGTTCTGGGACGCACTGACGACGGGCGGGCGTTTGCCATGCGGGATTCCTGTCCGCATCGCGGGATTCCGCTGTCTTACGGGCGATTCGATGGCAAGGCGGTGGAGTGCAGTTATCACGGCTGGAAATTCGAGGCTTGCACCGCGCGTTGCGTCGAAATTCCTTCGCTCACCTCGCAAGACAAGTTGAAAGTCGAGCGGATTTTTGCCGGGCACTATCCGTGCGAAGAGCGCGATGGTTACGTTTGGGTTTTCATGAACGCTCCTGGGACGCGCTTGCCCGAGACTCTTCCCGCGGTGCCGGAGCTGCCGGTTTTTAGCAAGGGCTACAAGAGCATCCATCTCGATTGTGAATTGCCGTCGCACGTGGATCAGGGAATTATCGGATTGATGGATCCGGCGCATGGGCCGTTTGTGCATCAGTCGTGGTTCTGGAGGAGCCGGCACAGCATTCATGACAAGCAGAAGAAGTTTGAGCCGATCGCGAATGGCTTTCGGATGAGTCCGCATCAGCCAAGCGCGAATAGCGCTCCGTACAAGTTGTTGGCGAAGATGACCGGCGAGACGGTAACGACCACGATTGATTTTGTGTTGCCGAACTTGCGGACCGAAGTAGATCGCAGCGGGAAGCTGTGGTTCTCGAGCCGCGCGACGATTACCCCGGTGCGACGAGATTTATGCCGGATTGATTTTGTGGCGGCTTACAACATCCCGTTTCCGGTTGCGCTGTTTCGGCCTTTCGCAAAACGGTTTTTGCGGCAAGATCAATTGACCATGATTCAGCAGGCAGAGGGACTTAAGTACAATCCCCGATTAATGCTGATCGACGATGCGGACCGTCAGGCTAAATGGTATTTCGGGCTGAAGGCCGCGTTGCTAGAGGCGCGGCGAACGGGTGAGCCGATGGTGCATCCGATGAATGAGCCGGTTACTCTGCACTGGCGATCTTAGGTTTGGAATACTCCAGCCAGCGCACTACCCCCCCACCTTCTTTTTGTAAGTGTTCATTCTAAAGAGGATGAAGTTGTTTGTTTTGATACAGCTGCGCAAGTGTTCATTCTGCTGGGGTTAAGTTTTGTGTGGGGATTCGTTCCTAAACGGGACTGGACGCAGATTCTTACTTGATTAATGTACTAGAAGGTTCTCGAATTGTCAAGAGAAAAATGCGTTGGAGCTGTAGAAATCTCGCCGAGATGGGGCGCAGCATGCTGCGCCCCTACAAAGGGAACGTCGCGCCGAGCTTCTTGCGCTGATTCGCTGGGGGTTATTCGGCGGAATCGAAGTGGATGGACATGGATTGCAGGCCTACTTTGCCGGGGCCGGTGAAACGGTTCCAGACTAGTTGGCCGCCGCTGGCGAAGAGTCCGGTGGAGAGGCGCTGGAATTGCGTTTCCATTCTTACGGATTGATCTTTGTAGATCCAGGCGCCGGGTTCAATGTCGATCTGTTCGCCGGGAGCCAGGGTGACTTCGAAAACGTTGCCGTAGCCATGGAGCCAGAGGATGCCGTCGCCTTTGTGCGCGGTGAAGGTGTCGATGAAAAAGCCAGTGCCGCCCATCAGCAGGTTGGCGACGCCTTTTACCCGGTTGAAGGTGTAGTCGAGCTGGTCGGTGGCGGCGAGGAATTGATGCTCGCGGACGTCGAGACCATGACCCTGCTGCAAGTGGATGGCGAAGAGGTGGCCGGCGCCGTCGCGGCTGAAGGCGATGCGGCCGGGGCCGTGGGCTTCGGTCATGAAGATGGGCATGCCGGACATGATGCGCTTGAAGGCTCCGGCCAGGGCTTTTATGCCAATGGTGGTGCGCGGGTCTTTCCAGAGCAGGACGTGATGCTCGAAATAGATGGGATTGGCGTTGAGTTCCACGGTGAGGACGGGGACAAGTTCGCCGTCGAGGTGGTAGGTGACGCCGGCGAAGGTTTCGGATTGAGCGGAGGTAGATTTTAGGATTGGTGCGTTGGGCATGGATGGACTCCTTCGAGTGGGAGATGAGGGGAGGATACAGCGTTGGAGAATGAATTATGTTGCCCGGGGGAAAATTGGGACTGGGGCGTGTCTTAAGAAATACCTTGGAGGGGCTGCCTTTGGGAAGAGTTGGAGTGGAGGCGGGTCAGGTTTGGTAATCGAGATTGGCTTGGAGGTTTGTGCCGCGACTATGGCGCCCGCGGCGCGCCGGGAGTACGGCGCACCCAGCCCTTCGGGCTGGGGTAAATTATGCCGCGCCTCCGGCGCTGGGTTGAGAAAGTGTCGGATGTTGGCAGTGATTTGAGAGCGGTGTGCGGCCGAGTCAGCGGAGGGCGGTCAGGTCGAAGTCTACCTGTACGGGATCGCCTTCCGGCGGGGTTACCAGGATTGTTGCGGACGTGGACTGGAAATTTTCGGCTGAGAATTCCAGGGTGACTGTGGCGCCGGTGAGGTCGCACGAGCCGTTATTCACGCATGAAAAAGTTGGCTGGCCTGAAGTGGTGAGAGGGCTCACCCGCTGATCGTCTACCGAGGCTCGGACGTCGAACGCTTTCCAGAAATTGTTAGGACGGAGCGTAAAGCCAGTGGGAGAGTCGGAACGAGAGCCGGTGGGGCGGACGATCAGGTTGCTGTAAGACTTGGTGAGGAAAATTTCCACGATCACCTTTACGGTTTCCTTTTGGGCGCGATGATCGATTTGTGCTTGTTGGGCGCTATAGCCAAAGGTGTGGCGGCTGGAGGACGCAACCGCCTGGGCGAACGGAGTGAAAAAGGTTACGGAGGCGATGTACGGGCCGGTTTCGGGAGGGTCCAGATATAGAGTGTAATTGTCCAGGGCGCGGGCCATGGCGTCGTCGCGGCGCTGGCCGAGAAAATAGGCCTGGCGCACAGCCTCTTCGGATAGCGGGGAATCGAAAGCGAAAAGGGGCTGAATCAGCAACAGGGCGATAACAGTAATTATGGTGGCGGCGCGACGATGAGGTGCCATGAGGTAATCCAAAGAACGCGGCGATTTTAACATACCGTATAACTTCTTTGGATCGTGCGGTTGTCCCAACGCTCTTGCTGAGAAGCGATCAAACTGATGGGTTATACGCGATTGCCCAGTCTTTCAGGCGGCTAACAATAGGTGGCGTGTTAGGATCTAGGAATGTCGCACATTGTGTATCGAGTTGAAACTGAGCGGGAGAGCGACGGACGTTGGATTGCTGAGATCGTGGAAGTTCCAGGCGTCCTCGCATACGGCACAACGGAAAAAGAAGCGGTGGCGTCGGCGCAAGCCCTTGCGCTCCGGGTGCTAGCTGATCGCATTGAACAACAAAAAGAACCTGCCGAGACTGTTACAGTTTCCATTGAAGCGGTTTAGCCTTGACGCAGTGGCCCAGCACGAAGGCTTCAAAAGTATTCCGCGCACTTCTCCGCATTGGATACGAGATTAAGTCGCAGCGGGGATCGCATGTGGTTCTGGTGCACCCCGAACGGGGTAACTATGTCTGGCGTTTCACGATTCGGTGGAAATCGGGCCGAAAATGCTGACGCGGATCGCGAAGCATACAGGCCTCCGTCCGGAAGATTTGTAGCTCTTAATTCTCAAACCACGTCGACCGCCGGCCCGGCAGAATTCGGGGCCAGGTTAAGACCACAATCAACTATTTTGGCGTACACATCACGGGTTCGGCGCTAGTTCATCGCCTTCCCAGAACATGATGTAGGCGTTGCCGCCGCTGGAGAGTCCCGGACTGCCGGTGGTGATTTCGGAATCGGTGGTGGTGAGGACTGTGGTTCCGTTCTGCCTCAAGTTAAGAGTTGTGCCCACAGCTTCTAGCCGCAAAACATCTGCGAAATTGACGTTCCCTGCGATGGTGGCGAGCGTGGTGGAGACGCCGTTTACGAATTTTATTAGATTAAAAGTGCCAGCACCCAGGCCGTTGGGAAAGCTGAACTGCCCGAGATAGAAAGTCTCGGTCGAGGCGGAGGCCCGGACCATTACGTCGATGGAGTTTTTTCCTTTTACTGCAGAAACGACGACGCTGGAGCTCTGGTCGTCGGCCCAAGTTCTGCCGGTATGAAGCAGGGACCCTGTGCCCCCAAAGGCAATTTCTCCCGCGTGACCGCCGCCGGGGCCAGAGAAATTGGGTACGGCTGAATAACCAGGAATCTGACTCCAAGGAGGGTTGGGAGCGGGACCTTTCACCATAAAGGTTTCAGTGGCTTGGGCCTGCCAGCCTGACGGGGTAGAAGGCGCGTCACTGCCGATCCAATTTGTAAATTGCATCCCGCTTACACCGACATTGCTTCCGAGCGGCATGGGGTTGCCGGCGCCGGTGGCGCTGGAGGCCATGATGCCGGGAGTTCCCGAGGTGAGGGAGGTGTCCAGGTCGGCTGAAATAACGCCGGTGTTTTTATACAGGGCAACTTTATCGCCGAGGGCAAACAGATAGTAAATATCTCCGACTGTATCGGGGATTGTCGAATCGGTGGCGATCTGTTTTATTTCCGCGCTGGAACCGTTCACGAATTTCCAGAGTTCGATGACGTAAACTCTTCCGTCGGTGTGGCCGTTATTTCTGGCGACGTAGCCGGAGTTGTTGCCGATGTAGACGTAATAGCCGTTGAGCACTCCCGAGGTGCTGCGAACGACCGGGCCCCCGAGACTGTCGGTGGCGGAGATGCCCGTTCCAGTTTGGGACGTTGCGGTAGCTCCGGCGGCATTGGGGACGGTAAAAGAACCGGTGTCGAGAGCGCTGATTACAAAGTTTCCGTTATTGCCGGGGTTGGCCATTCCGGTGATGTTGATGGGCTGAGGGACTTGCAGGGCCTGACCGCTGGTGAGGGTGTAATTGTAGATCGTGTTGCTGCCAGACAAGGTAGCTGCGGTGATAGCGACGACAGATTGCTCTGGGGCAATCGCGCTGATTTGAACCGACGCGTATTGATTTGGGCCAAATGTGCCGGCGCCGACCCAAGTTCCAATAGAAGTAGGGAATGCGGTCTGAGAGCCGCTGGTAGGTGCGAAGCCGTGATCCAAGAGCTGAATTCCGCCGTCGCTGCCGCCATTATCGGAAAGAACGGACCAATTGGAGCCGAGACTGCCGTCTGGGCGCGCAAAGTTGTCGCTGGCCGCGGTGCTGGGAACGGTGGCGGGTGGGGTTGGCGGGGTTACGGGAGCACCGGGAGGGGTTACGGGAGGTGCGGGATCAGTGGACATTGATGCTGAGCCGCAGCCGATCGAGGCAAAGGCGATCAGGACGAGTATCATGGCTCGCCAATTCATTGCGCGACGAAGATTCCCAAAATTGCGCTTCCCAAAATTGCACAAAGCGGCGTTGAGCCTAAATCGGAAACAAAAAACGGACATCTAGCTTCTCCAGTGGAAAGTGATTCGATGGAATCTCGATGCGAAGCTGGACACGTGAGGCGTATGACGTAGCAACTGGCCGCGAGGTTCCAAAGAGTTTGCGCATGAGCCTGAGAAATATAGGCATTTTTGTTGCCACGGAAATTGGAGGGTCCAGAATCAAATGCGGCGTTGCACGTTGGGGAAGTCCAACCAGACTTTGATCCCGCAATAGTGGGAGCCTTCGGTGCAGACCGGGGTGGTGATATTGGCGCGGAGGTAGCAGGGCGGGCCGACATACCGGGCAATTTCTGGATGGACCTGGCGGAGTTGGGCCAATTCGTCCATCGAGGATTGGTAGATTTCTTCCTGAGCGTTGAAGCAGGTGCGCATGGTCCATTTGTGTAAGAGGTGCAAGAGCGAGCCGGTTTCGATGAGGCGGATGGATTTGGCGTTCGGTAAGAGGTACAGGGCTTGCTCCGCGGGGACTCCGCGATCGAGTAATTGATTTTTTGCGGTCCACGCGTCGTGCATGGCCCGGTCGTAGACTTCCTTGGCGCGGGGATTCTCGTTGAGCAAGGCCGGCGTGATGTAGTCGGGTTCGCGGGTGTCGGCCAGGGTTAGAAGTGGCCTCGAGCCGGGAACCATCCTGTGACGCTGGTCCTGGGAATCGGCGGTGTGGCTGATTTTTTTTGCGAAGGTGTAGGTGGCGTGTTGCAAGGCACGCATGATGGGGGCGTGGACGCCGACGTTTAGAGTTTCGAGGCGGTAGGTGTTGCGCTCGGGATTTAGTAGACGATCTAAGGCATCTTCGTTGCTGCATTGCGACTGCGTGAAGCCGGCTACGGCACGATAAGCGTCAGCGGTGACTTTTACCGCGTTTGGGGAATAGTCGATTAGTTTGGAAGTTCTGTTTTCGAGCTGCGAGTCGAATTCCCGGTTTACGGCCTCGCCATGATGGAGATTTGGGCTGGCGTTTTTCCATTCGGGCAAATCTTCGAGCGGTTCCGTACCGAAACGCTCAAAATATTGCGGATCGATTTCTTTTACTTGGGCGACCATTGCGCCGATTACTTCGCGGGCTTCGCAAGGAGTGTCGCTAGCGTTGCACATGCGCCACAGGCGGTGGAGAACAATGCCGGAGACGGTATGCACCATGGTGGTGAAGGCGGCTACCGGAAGAACGTAGCGCGCGACTTCGATGGCGCGTTTTTCCGCACTGCGCTCGATTTTATTGATGCGCTTGGCGTGGGACATCGGGCCGATGTGCCAGATATCGTTGAGAATGTCGCGGGTGTCGGTAACGAGGAGTTTAGAGAGTTCTTCATACGCGGCCCAGGCTTTTGCGATGGCTTGCTCGTAGAGGGCGCGGGTTCCGGCGTCAAAGAAAAGGCTCTGGCTGGGGATGAAGGCTTGCACTTTGTCCATGCGGACGTAGCGCTGGGACTGTTGTTCGGAATTGTAGAAGGGATGGGCGTGCAGGAAAGACCAGACGAATTGGCGACTAACATTTTCGAGGCCGAATTCGAAATGGGCGTGTTGAAAGACCGTGTGGTGGCCGCTGTAGAAAGTGGCGGCGCCGATGTTGAGGCGTTGTTTGTCGGTGATTTCGTCCGGCGTAATCAAGTGGTGCGCGTAGCAGGTGCGGGCAGCGGCGATGGCGGAGTCGTAGGGGTGGGCGAAATAGTTGCGGAGGGTTACGCGCGGCGGGGCGGTTTCCACCAGCTGGCCGGGAACGCTTTCGAACATGGGAGATTGGGTGGCCACGGGTTTTCGGTGAGGGGTATTCTACACGGGTAAAGCGGGAGAAAAAAATTGAGGTAGCGAAGTGATGAGGTAAGGAAAAATTACAAAGAAAAAGGGCCGATTTTCGCGGCCCTTTTTTTTGTTAAACGTAATCGCTCGAGGGAATGCGATTTGTCTGAAGTTACTTTTTGGCTGCGGCGACTTTGGCGGCGGCGTCGGCGTATTTCTTGGTGAAGCGTTCTACGCGGCCGGCGGTGTCGATCAGCTTTTGTTTGCCGGTGAAGAACGGGTGGCAGTTGGAGCAGATTTCGACATTGAGCTTTTCGCCCTTCATGGTGGAGCGGGTGTTGAAATTGTTGCCACAGGCGCAGTGGACGGTGACGGCGTGATAGTCGGGGTGGATACCGGGTTTCATAGGAGACTCCATTCTGTCGCGGCCGGTCTGCACGGCTTCCCGGTAGGTCGGGATGGTACAGCCGCGTCGCTAGGTCGCGAGCGAGCCTTTGATTATACGATAGGTTGGCAAATTTGGGAAATTGGGGCTACGAGACGTTAACGAGCGGGACTCGATTTGGATTGGTGCAAAGCAGGAAAACGGCACACGGCAGGAAAAAGGCACACAGACTAAAGTCTGTGCTACTCAAACCATCGTCGGCTAGGCACGTCAAACGTGATCATCGGGAGGCGGACATGAGATTAGGACCGATACACCATACGAGGACTTTCCTGGCGTTTGCAGCTTGCGCAGCGCTCGCGGTCGGAGCGGAAGCTGCAGCGGATAACGGTTTGGCCGCGTTTAATGCGGCGTTTCGCGATGTGATCTTGCGGATGGATAATGCCGGGGTGGTGTCGTTGTGGGCCGAGGACGGAGTTAGTCTGCTGCCGGATATGGCACCGATAGTGGGAAAGAAAGCCATTGCGGAGTTTATGGATCGGGTCACGAAGGACTTGGTGGGGTACCGCGTTACTAAGGAAGAGATTGAGTGGAAGGATCCGCGGGTGGCAGGGGATTGGGCGTCGGAGTGGGGAATTGTGCATCAGGAGGTGTTGGCCCCGGGGGATAAGCCGCCGATTGAGGTCTATGGGCGGATCGTGCTGGTTCTACATCGGGAGTCGGGCGGGTGGAAGATCGAGCAGGAGATGTGGAATTCTGGGCCAAAGCCCACAGAATAGAGCGAGATAAGTCGAGCGTTTACTGTCTTTCGGAAGTCCGGCAGGTGCCAGCCATCGGGTCACCCTAATCACCTCTTAAGACACAGCCATAGGATTTGCTGCTTTCGTGCTCCTCGGGGGATGGACGGGGTGTGGGTGAAGGGAACGAAAAACTATTGCAAACGATAATCACTTGCAAGTAGTATACGACTAGTTTGGTCCTATAAGACTATAACAGTCGGATATGAAAGTGAGTTTTGGCGATGATGAGCGGTGGACTCTGTGCGTAGAACCTCATTTTTACGGAGTTGGAAAACTCGGCTGTGGTTCGCGGGCGTGGCGCTTTTTGGCGGGATGACGTTCGCTTGCGGGGCGCGAGCGCAGGAGCCGCCGTACTTTGTGACGTATTCGTCCGATCTGGAAGAGCCGGGGAACCTGGAAATCGCATTGAAGAATGGAATCGGCAAGCCGCCGAATGGGAACCGATTTTACAGCGCGACGATGGAGCTGGAGTACGGAGTGAAGGCCTGGTGGACCACGGAATTCTATTTGAGCGGCGTGGCGGTGGCAAACGATTCCACAATATTCACCGGGTATCGCTGGGAGAACCGATTTCGGCCGCTGGCGCGGGAGCATCGGATTAATCCGGTCCTCTATGTCGAGTACGAACATTTGAGTCTGGCGGACAAGAGCCTGCTGGAAGTGGTGGGTCATCAGAGTGTCGCAGACTTGGCCCTTTCGAATGCGGTGGCGCGGGCGGAAGTTGAGAAAGCGTTTGAGATGAAATTGATTTTGTCCAGCCGGTTTCGCGGATGGAATTTTTCGGAAAATTTTATTACCGAGAAAGAGATCAGCAACGAGCCGTGGGAGTTTGGTTACGCGCTGGGCGTAAGCCGGCCTTTGGCGTTGGCGGCTAGCAGCAAGAGATGCGTGTTTTGTCGGGAGAATTTTGCGCTGGGGCTCGAGTTGTACGGCGGATTGGGCGATTCGAACGGGTTTGGGTGGCGAGCGACTTCGCAATATCTGGGGCCGACGGTGCAATTCAATATTCCAAAGGGGCCGACCCTCATGTTTTCGCCCAACCTTGGTTTGAATGCGAACAGTTTGGGCGTGCTTTATCGCTTCAGCGTGTCTTACGAGGTGCAGCAAATCTTCAGCGGTTTCAGGAAGCATTAGCGATGAAGGAAGCATTAGCGATAAGGAAGGCCGCGATGAAGCGATCGAGGAATCTGCGGGTGTGGGCAGTGGCGCTGGCGGGGGTTTTTGGTGTTGCGGCGGACGGAACGTGGCTCACGCGGGTGCCGGATGCGGATCGAGCGAAGGTGAATCCATACGCGGGTAAGGCGGATGCCGTGGCGGCGGGCGAAAAGGTTTATCTGGATCACTGCGCGAAATGTCACGGCGATGACGGGACGGGGCGCCGGAATAAACCGAGCATTCGAATTAGCCGGGTGATGAACGCCACGGATGGAGAACTATTTTGGTTGTTGAGGAATGGGAACTTGAAGAAGGGCATGCCAACGTGGAGTGCGCTGCCTGAGCCGACGCGCTGGCAGGTGATTGCGTTTGTGAAGAGTATGGGGACGAGTTCGATACGCAACCAATTTAATCAAAGCGCACCGCCGCAAGGCGAGTCCGCGCAAAACACACTTACGAAGAATGATGAAGCGAACCGGGAGAATGGACGATGAGTTGGCGAGCGATTGTATCGGCGACGCGCATGTTGGCGTTGGGTGGTGCGGCAATACTGCTGGCGGACGGGTGCGGCTCCGCAGGGCAGGCGCCGGCATTTCCGGCGGAGAACGAAGGTGGCGCGCCGGCGGAGCAGAATATCGGCGAGCGAATTTTTGTGGACACGCGATTTGCGCAGTTTTTTGCGGCGAACATGGTGGATGTAAATACTCCGCTGACGGTGGGCGACCCGGTGGTGGCGACAACGCAGACTGCGAATGGACCGTTGCCCGGGCCGTTTGCGGGGCAATCGATCAACTGCCGGTCGTGCCATTTTGTAGTGGAGTTTCAAGGCGTGGCCGGAGCGGGAAACCGCACTTACGCTGATTTTACGACGCGCAGCCCGATTCCGCGGGCGATGAACGGATTTACGAATACACCGAGAAACGCCCAGCAGATGGTGAATTCACTGGCGGCTCACGCGGGGCCGACGTTTTTGCACTATGACGGGCAATTTACAGATCCAGCAGATCTGGTGAAGTCGACGATTACCGGCAGGAATTTTGGCTGGGGGCCGGAGCAATTCGCGCAAGCCGAGGCGCATATTGCGCAGGTGATTCGCCAGGACAATGGGATGAATGTGCCGGCCTCTGAATACGGGTGCAATCTTTCTTACGCGAAAATCTTACTGGGAACCGATCCGACGATTCCGGCGGATTGCAAATTACCGGCGCAGTACCGGTTAGACGTGACCACCGCATCGGATGACGCGATCGTGGAAGACCTGGCGCAGATGGTAGCGCAGTACACCTACGGGCTGTTGTACAAGCAGGATCAGTTCGGGCGGTACATTGCATCGCCGTACGACGTCTTTTTGCGGATCAATCATCTGCCAGTGCAGGCGAAAGCAGGCGAGACGGACGCGCAATATAACCAGCGATTGCTGCAGGCGGTCCTGGCGCTGTCGAATCCGATTTTCGTGGATGCCTCGTATGGGACATTTAAATATCACGCGCAGACATTCCTGTTTGGCGCAACGGAGCTGGCCGGCTTGAAGATTTTTTTGACCGCGGCGAATGCGGCCACGGATGGATCGCAACACGCGGGAAATTGCGCGGCTTGCCACGTGGCGCCCAATTTTTCAGACTATTCCTTCCACAATACGGGTGTCGCGCAGGAAGAATATGACGCGGCGAACGGCAACGGCGCTTTCATGCAGTTGGCGATCCCGGGACTGAGCGACCGAAACGCAAATTTCGACTCGTATCTGCCGGTCTCCAATAACCATCCCAACGCGTCGGAGCGCTTCCGGCATGCGGCGGTAGCGGGAAATCCCGCATTCGCGGACCTGGGACTGTGGAATGTGTATATGAATCCGGATATTCCGAATCCACAGGCGAATTTAAGTAGTGTAGTGTGCGCCATCTCGAGCAATTGCGCGGTGGACCAGGGGCTGGGGACTACGATCGCGCAGTTCAAAACGCCTTCGTTACGCGACGGCGAAGATTCGCAGCCCTATTTCCACAACGGCAGTCAGCAAAAATTTGATGGCGTGGTGGAGTTTTATATCAAGAGTTCGCAGCTGGCGCGGTCTGGGCAATTGCGGAATGCGCCGCTGGAATTCAAAGGGATGTCGCTCAGCGAAGAAGATGTGACGGCCTTGGTGGCGTTCTTGCGGGCGTTGACAGAGGATTACGACGACGCTTAGACGAAAGAGAGAAAAATCGCGATCGAGCGGTTGGGCACACGCGATGAAATCTCCAGACGTGGATCAAAACTTAACGCTTTGATGTTGCGAAAGCGCACGGCCAATGTGCCTGTGTTACCGAAAGGCACTCCTCGAAAAAAGTGTTCAGGAGATGAAGGTGCAGCCTACGCGGTAGGTGCCTTGGGCGGTGCGCTGGGACCAGACTTGTTTTAGGTTGACGCGGACCGGCGGTAGGATAGGCACGTGTAGGATTGCAAAAATATTGGGCGGAAGTTCTTCGGCGGCGTCCATTTCGAGCGCAACGCCTCCAAAGCCAAGATCGAGGACGCGGGCGCGGCGGCCGGACTGTTCTCCCAAGACAGCGTAGGCGTTGGTGCCACTCATGGAAACGCGTTCGGCTTTGCGCACGATGGTGAAGATGGTTCCGGTAGCGGCTGGTTTGCCGCCGGACATACTGGATGCAGTGGCGGAGGCTGCGGCGGCGATCGTCGACGGTGGCATTTTGGCAGCGGGATCTGGCGGAGCTGTCCGCTCGACGTCCCGAGGAGTCCGCGATTCCGAAGTTCGTGATGCCGATGTGGGCGCGGCGAAAGTCGAGGCTGAAGTTTCTGTGCGCGAGGCTGACGCGTCCGCCCGGGCGCTGGCAATTTCCGTTCGCGGGCTGGATAAATCTGCGCGAGAGGCTGCGGTGGAAGCCGCAGTGCGACGATGGCTGGCGTGTTTCAGGCGATAGAGCCTTTCGTCAGCTACGCGAATTAGCTGGTCGGCGTGCTCCCCATCTTGCGGGAAATTAGCCACGCCGTGGTCCATGTTGACGCCGACGCTGACTTGTAGGGCTTCCAGTGATTCGGCAAATACGGTCTCCACGCGGCGGCTCAGCGCGATTGCTTGCGGTGCATCCGTCTGCGGCAAGAGCAACGCGAATTCGTCGCCGCCGATGCGGAAGGCAGAGTCTGAGGTGCGCAAAGCTTTTTTCAAAGTCGCGGCGGCGGCGCGCAGAACTTCGTCGCCGCGCGGATGGCCGTGGGTGTCGTTCACTTCTTTGAAGCGATGAAGATCGAGAAGCACGAGGCCCAGGGGCTGGCCGTAACGGCGGGCACGATTCAATTCTTTCTCGAACGATTCCCCGAAGAGCCGCCGATTGTAAAGTCCAGTAAGCGCATCGGTGACCGCATTCATTTCCAATTCTTTGAGAGCGTCGTACTCGATGATAATGGGCACGCGAAACATTCCCGCGGAAGCGAGCACATCAACGAGAGCGGTTTTGAGCGCGACTGGGCGATTCAGGCATTCGCTAAGTTCGCGGCGGCGCAGCAGCATCTCGTCCCACAACTGGACGCACTGGCTTTCCTGCAGATCAAGATGGGTGATCGTGTGGAAATAGCGCTGGAGAAATTGTCCACGCGCGGGGAGTTCCAGACCGCTGAGCGTGTCCGCCAGCAAATCCAGATAAGAGTCTTCGATTGGCAACCGCGAGGGCGCTGGGGCGCCGGGGCTGTGCATGTCTGGTGTTTACCTGGTTGTGCCTATCCCCGCGGGGGTTGGGGAAACATAGGCTCTCTCATAGCTAATGGGAGCAAGCCGGAGTCCAATCGAGCGGGACTTGGACCTGAATACGGAAGACCGACCTGGGACCCCAACAACAAGCTATCTTGTTGTTAAAAAAGAAGATAACAGAAAACAAACAGAATTCCTATAGGTGTGAAATCAAGAGTATGTCGACGAAAGCCCTAGTCCCCGCCCGTGCTTGGGGCAAACAGGGTACCAAATTACTCAAGTGGCCGAAGGAATTCCAACCCAAAAAGTCGCATGTCGCCGGCGGAGTCCTGACGCAGCACTTTGGCGGAAATAGGGGGTGTTTCGCTGGGAACGACGCTGGAAGGAGCGGGCGATGGGGCAGGAATTGTAAGGTGGACGACTTGGTCAGGGAGCAGGACGTGAGCCGAGGCGATACATGCACCGGTGGCGCTAATATTAAGGGTTTTGGTGAGTTCGACGAACTCAGCCCCAGAAAGATCGGTGGCCCGAAGGAAAACGGGAACCTGGAGGCGGATTCTAGGCGAGCGGCGAGATGGCGAATATTCCAAGCGCTGGCCTTCCTTCAAAAGTTGAGTCTGCACATTCTCTCTCATAGTACTAGGGAACTAGTACGGGCTAGTGCACTCTCGATGCCAGAAGTCCCGCAGGTCGGCCTCGCTAAGTGACTCATTTATATGCCTTTAACAAACGGAGAACTCGGTCCCTGCTTTGAGAAGGCATCAGAGGTGTGGCGGTGGCTACTTCGTTTCCCCAAATGTGCAAATGAAGCGCCTTTACCATTGACAGTCGCCAACCCCTTTGCGAGCATGAAACGCGCCCAATGGAAAACATTTACCACTTTACCGAGAGTGCTGGCTACGGACGATGACTGGCCGAACGGCGGATCTCCCTACCACGGAGCAAAGACAGGGCCTTTCACTCCCGATCGGTTTAGTGCAGGGCCTTGTCGATTCCGTTGATGAGAGCTTTATTGTTGCCGACCGCTCCGGGACATTATTACTAGCGAACGCGCAGGCACGCAAGCACCTCGCGAACCGCGGTTTCGCAGATCCATTGCGGATGAATTTGTTTGCGGATGTGCTGGGAGTGAATTCGGGCGAAGTTTTCAGTCAGATCGAGGGCGGGCAGCAGGAAGTAAAAATGATTTTGGAGTTGGGCGACGCGAAATATCGCGCACGCATGCGATGGATGCCAGAGTCGGATTGGCTGGTAGTGCAACTCGCGGTGCAAGCGGCGGCGAGCGCACCGGGAGATCCAGCGCACCCTACGGTGCAGGAGCTGCTGCAAGAACGAGAAATTACTTATCGAAATTTGTTGGCAGCCTACTTGAAACTCCAGGAAGTGAACCGGCAGAAGACCGTGTTTCTGGCGTCCGCCGCGCATGAACTGAAAACACCGCTGGCGGTGATCAAAGGTTATTACGATTTATTGTTGACGGGATCGCTGGGACGTTTGACGGAGAAGCAACGGGACATTCTGGAAGAATCGAAGGATAGCTGCGAACGGCTGGTGCGCCTGGTTTCGATGTTCCTGAATTATTCCGCGCTAGAGAGCGGGAAACTGGTTTTACAACTCCGCGACAACGATTTGCGGGATTGCCTGGAAGAGTTGACGAAACGGTGGTCGGAAGCGTTTCAACGCAAGGGCGTGCGGCTTGAGGCAACGTTTGATCCTTCGATTCCGACCTTTCGTTTTGACTATCAGAAGGTGCAGCAGGCCGCGGCGAATTTGCTGGATAACTCGCTGAAACACACGCCCGCTGGGGGTAGCGTGACGCTGCGCGCCGGACCGCATTTCTGGGAGCGGCGTGTAGCGGTGGCCGCGCCGACTTCAGAGCGGCGCAGATTTCGCTTGCCCAGGCCGAACAGCGTGGAAGTGAGCGTCGCGGATACCGGGCCGGGAATACCGGCGGAGCATCATCAGGAAATTTTCGAGGATTTTGTGCGCGTAGACCGCAACACCTCGGGCATGGGACTGGGACTGGCGATCGCCAAACGGCTGATCCAGGCGCATCGCGGGAAAATCTGGGTAGAGAGCGAACCGAGCGCGGGAAGCAAATTCACGTTTTTGCTGCCGATGGATCAGGGCTGACGGAAGACCAGGATTTTAGGGTTTTTGGAACTCGAAAGGAACACAGCGATGGCCGTTAAGGACAAGATTCTGGTAGTGGACGATGAGCCAAGCATCCGGAAATATTTGCAGACGTTGCTCGAGGTGGATGGCTACGACGTCGAGACGGTAAGCACCGGGCGGGAAGCGATTGAGAAGGTGAGCAAGGGCCACCGTCCGGATTTTGTGATTTTGGATGTGTTGATGCCGGAAATGAGTGGGCTGGATACGCTGAAAGAACTGATGCAGGTGGACCGCACGTTGAACGTGATCATGCTTTCGTGCTCGAACGAAGTGGGCACGGTAGTGGAAGCGATTCGCATCGGCGCACATGACTATTTGACGAAACCTTTTGAAAAGACCGAGCTGGATGCCGCAATGTTGAAATCTCGCCAGAAAAAGGAATTGGCGACGGAAAACCAAGCGTTACGGGATTACTGCGATCAAGTGACCGAAGATCTGAGCTTTCTGGCGGCGAGTCCGCAGATGGTGCGAATTCGTCAGCAGATTTTGCAGATCGCGCCGGTGGATGTCCCGGTGTTTATTTGCGGCGAGAGCGGAGTGGGTAAAGAAGTTGTGTCGCGCATGATTCACCTGCGCTCCAAGCGGCGGAACCAGCCATTCATCAAGGTAAATTGCGCAGCGTTGCCGGGTGAGCTGCTGGAGTCCGAGCTGTTTGGTTTCGAGCAGGGCGCGTTTACCGGGGCGGTGCGAGCCAAGCCCGGTAAATTCGAGCTGGCGAATAAGGGAACGATTTTTCTAGATGAAATTGCGGAGATGAGCACGCACTTACAGGCGAAGCTGCTGCATGTGCTGCAAGACCACCAATATTCGCGGCTGGGCGGGCGCCACATGGTGGAAACCGATGTCCGCGTTTTGGCGGCGACCAACGTGGATGTGCAGGAAGCGATGAAAGACGGGCGCTTCCGCGAAGATCTGTACTACCGGTTGAACGTATTGTCGATTCTGGTGCCGCCGCTCCGGGAACGAACGGTGGAGATTCCGCTGCTCTTCAAGCACTTCCTTGAGAAGTACGCGGAAAAATTCGGCAAATCGCAGCAGACACCGTCCAAGCATTTGATGGACGCGGCGATCAACTACCCGTGGCCGGGCAATTTGCGCGAACTGGAAAATTTCGTCAAACGCTACATGATTCTGGAAGACGACGAGGGCAGCCTGCGCGAGTTGATCGAGATGTCAGCATCGCGGCAGCGCACATCGCCGCGCCAAGAGCCGATTGCCCCTCCGCGAGAACAAGGACTAAAGGCGCTGGTGCGCGGTCTGAAGGACGAAGCGGAGATGGAAGCGATCGCGGCTGCGCTCGAAAAAACGCGATGGTGCCGCAAAGACGCCGCGAAGATGCTGGGCATCAGTTATAAAGCGCTGCTCTATAAGATGCGGCAGTTTAACCTGGGAACAACGCGCACTCGCCGCGCTCCCGCGGCAGCAGCAGCGGCGGAGCCGGCCGGAGTGGGCGCCCTGCGTCAGGACTAATTCGACCGCGGCGAGTCGCGGCGGGTAATTGTATCGTACGGCGCAAAGACGCAAATCTCCTCTTGCGGTCGCACCGTGAGCGCGGTATCGTTCGGCGCATCCTGATGCCAACGCAGGCCGAACACGGATGCGTATGAGTCTCAAGACCGCCGAATTATGGATGCGTTGGGAGATTGATACCGGCTGGCGCGTATCGTCGACCGGTTAGTTGCTGTTCTTCATCTGGCTACTTATAAATATTTTCGTAAAACGCAAAGTCGCGTGCCAAAGCTCGCCGGACGCGCATGGGGTGATGATGGGTGTGATGACGGAGAGACGGACGGCGCGTCGCTACGACTTATCTCTGCCAATATTGATTCGGAGCGGTGCCGAACGCGTGGCGGCGAACGCGCAGAACGGAAAGACCCGGGATATTTCGACTCGCGGACTCTATTTTGTCATTGATCAGGACCTCAAGGCCGGATCGGAATTGGACATTACTTTGACGCTTCCGGGCGAAATTACCCGGGGTTCCGCGGTGCTGGTGCGAGCAACCGGCAAAGTGGTGCGGGTGGAACGGCGCAAGGAAGATGAGAACGACCGGATGGGCGTGGCGGCGGTGATCGAGCGTTACGATATTGTACGTGGGGAATAGCCGGGGGGGTTTTAGGAACGGCCTTTTGAACCAGATTTCAATTTCGCTCGCAAAACCCATGAAGGATTAGGGCTTTAGAGAAAAGAGTTATCGTCGCGGAGGCAGAAATTTTCTCTCGCGGACGAGAAGTGGAAGTATCTGGCGGTCCCCGGACTACTAGGACTACCTCCCGCAGTCCTCGTTCTATCTCATACAAAGGTAAGAAGTTAAGGTGCGCGGTGAGGGTGTAATTACTCAGAAGTATACCGCGCGAAGTGGTACGTGGAGTGCAGATTTCCCACACATTGAGGTCTTCACCCGAGTAAGCCATGGCTTCTGCACCGACCCTAGCGCCGATAAAGTTGAGTTTTGCAAGCAGGTCGAATCCTACGCCGCCGGATGCGGTGCTGTTTGGGCAATCGCCGGCGATGCAGGAAACGCTGGTTCGCGCCGCAAAAGTCTCCAAGACTAATGTCCCCGTTTTGCTGTGTGGCGAAGGTGGCACCGGCAAGGAAACGCTGGCTTCCTGGATCCACGCCAACTCGAACTATGCGGCAGGTGAGTTTGTTAAGGTGAATTGCGCGGCGATTCCGGGCTCGCTGTTGGAAAGCGAGCTTTTCGGATACGAAAAAGGTGCGTTCACGGGCGCGACACAAAGCAAACTGGGCCGCGTAGAACTGGCACATAAGGGCACGCTATTTCTGGATGAAATCGCGGACCTGAGCATTCAGTTGCAGAGCAAGGTGCTGCACTTCCTGCAAGATGGAAGTTTCTGCCGCTTAGGTGGGGAGCAGAACCGTTCTGTAGATGCGCGGCTGATTTGCGCCACGAATAAGGACCTTGAAGTGGAAATGGCGGCCGGAAATTTCCGTTCGGATCTTTTCTATCGTATTAATGTGATGCGTTTCCGCTTGCCCAGCTTGCGCGAACGGCGAACAGACATTGCCGCGCTAGCGGAATTTTTCCGCAAGCATCACGAGACCCAATTTGGGAAAACTGCGGAGCCATTCCCACCCGGAATGCTGGAGTATCTACAAAACCTGGACTGGCCCGGCAATGTCCGCGAGCTCTCCAACGTGGTTGCGCGGTTTGTCCTGATTGGGGCCGAGGCGGCGCGGGGGCAGGAATCTGTTCCGAAGACTTCGATGTCGCCGAGCAGGCGAGTGACGGTTGTGGACGGGCTTCCGCTCAAACATGTGGCGAAAAGCGCGATTCGAGAAATGGAACGCAGCGTAATCTTAGAAGCCTTGCGCGAACACGAATGGAATCGCCGAAAGACCGCGCAAGCGTTGAAGATCAGTTACCGTTCCTTGATCTATAAGATTCGTGACGCTGGCCTAGTGTCTAGGAAGGTTCCGGTAAGCGTTCCGGCTGGACATCCGCCGAGTTAGATTTGCCCGACCGCTGCCTCCCAACCTCGTACCTCCTCCTAAATCGATGAAATTGCAATTCTGCGGTTGATCGCCATCCACCTGTAATTGCGCTCTGGCTCGCTGGGGTGCGAACTCTCCGACCTGCAGTCGGTAGTGTCCTTTTGGGCACCCCGCTTCCCCACGTAAGTCTCTAATAAAAAAAGACTTATCAAAATAAGTAGATGGCAATAAAGAGGCCGGGCAGGGAAAATGGTCCCGGGGACAGGAGTTGTGCCTGTCCCGAATATGGACTGCCCACCAGTAGCACTAGGTCCAGTACTCCCCGTACTATCCCTCTAGAAACTGCAGGGGGGAAGAGCAATGCGGATCGAAATTACGCGGCGGCGGACCGAAGCCAAGGTCTTAGGGCAGAAGACGGCGGGCGTGATCCTTGCGGCCACGCTGGCGGTTGCCTGCATCGGATTTGCAGCGGGCTGCACCAACCTCTCGGGCAGCACAACCCCACCCATCGCCAGTCAGCAGCTCTCCCTGCAATTTTCTCCCGCCAGCCTGAATTTCGGCACTGTGGCGTCCGGCAAGAAGACCTCGCAGAACGCTTCGGTAACAAACACCGGAGCAAAATCTGCGACGATCGCATCGATTATTTCCTCGAGCAACCAGTTCACTACCTCCGGCCTTACGTTTCCATTGACCATCCCTCCATCGCAGACCGTTAACTTTGTGGTTTGGTTCAACGGATCGGCGCCTGGCAAAAACGCAGGAACGCTAACTTTTCAAGGATCGGATGGCTCGGCATCAGCTGCGCAGATTGCAGTTACCGCAACGGATATTACGCCGCAACCGCAATTGGTCGCTAGCACGGCGAGCCTGGATGCCGGCAGCGCGACAGTGGGAACCAAAACGACTTCGAGCATTACATTGTCAAACGCGGGGAATGCGGATCTGACAATTTCAATGATAACGGTGGCGGGAACGCCATTCACGGTTTCGGGAATCGCGACCCCGGCGGTGATCGGTGCGGGGCAATCCGCGCCATTGACCGTGCTCTATTCTCCGACCGCTGCGGGAACGGACAGCGGGAGCATCACGATTTCCAGCAACGATCCGTCTTCGCCGAAGACGATTTTGCTTTCGGGCACTGGAACGAGCGCCCCGGTTGGACACCTGGCGTTGAATCCGTCCACTTTGGCATTCGGGAATGTTTCGGTGGGTGCCACGAGCGTACTTTCCGCAACGGTCACTAATAATGGGCAAGGCGTCGTGCATATTTCTTCCGTATTCGCCTCAGGCGGCGGTTACAGCGAAACGGGTATCGCCACGCCAGCAACGTTGGCGGCGGGGCAGTCCGCGCAAGTGCAAGTAAAGTTTGCGCCGACAGCCACCGGAACGACCGGCGGGACTGTCGGCATCACGAGCGATGCACCGGGCACGGCACCGGGCTTGGCGCTGACTGGCACGGGCGTTCAGCCTGGAATCAGCGTGTCGCCGACGAGTATCAGCTTTGGAAGCTTGATCGATGGACAGACGAAATCACTTCCGGTAATCATCACGAACACGGGAAGCGCGGATTTAACAGTTGCGCAGGTGAGCTCCACGGGCGCCGGATTGAGCGTTAGCGGAGTTGCAACCCCTCTAACGATAGCCGCGGGAAAGAGCAGCACGTTCACCGCGCAGTTTGCGCCACAGACCGCAGGCCTCGCCAACGGCAGCATCAGCCTGGTGACCAACGCTTCCACTTCTCCCACCGTTGTAACGCTTAGCGGAACGGGAGTGGCGGCCACAGCGACGTTGTCAGTGAGTCCGGCGTCTCTGAGCTTTGGGAATGTGAACGTAGGCGGTTCCGCAAACCAGACGGTGACCATCACCAATACTGGCAACAGCGCAACGACGATCTCGCAAATCGCAGTGAGCGGGCAAAGCCTATCGGTCAGCGGAGTTAGCCTGCCGGTGAGCTTGGCTTCGGCGCAGAGCGCGACGTTTACGGTGCAGTTCAGCCCGACGACATCCGCGACGACCAACGGGACAATTTCGATCGTAAGCCCGGGCGGGACGAGTCCGGTCGGCGTGACAGGCACGGGCGTGCAAGCCGGAATCAGCGTGTCGTCCTCAAGCCTAAGCTTTGGGAGTTTGATCGATGGGCAGACAAAAACACTGCCGCTGGTTGTTACGAATACTGGAACCGCGAGTCTGACGATCACCCAGGTAACTTCCACGGGCGCGGGATTAAGCGTGAGTGGGGTGGCGCCGCCGCTAACCATTGCCGCAGGACAGAGCACCACGCTGACCGCGCAATTCGCCCCGCAGGCTGCAGGAGCTGCCAATGGCAGCATCAGCCTAACCACCAACGCTTCGAGCACTCCAACGGTTGTGGCACTGAGTGGGACCGGAGTGGCGGCCACGACGACACTATCGGTGAGCCCGGCATCTCTAAGCTTCGGAAATGTCAGCGTTGGTGGTTCTGCAAATCAGACGATAACCATAACGAATACCGGCAACAGCGCGACAACCCTCTCGCAAATCGGGGTTAATGGGCAGGGCCTGACCGCGAGCGGAGTAAGCACGCCGTTGACGTTAGCAGCTTCGCAGAGCGCGACGTTGACGGTACAGTTCAGTCCGACGACGACAGCGACTACGAGCGGAACAATTTCGATCGTGAGTTCCGGGGGAACAACTCCCATCGGCGTGACCGGAACCGGTGCGCAAGCCGGCTTGTCGTTGTCACAAAATAGCGTCACCTTCGCAAATATTACGACGGGAACTAGCAATTCGCAGGCGCTGCAAATCACCAATTCCGGCAACTCGAACTTGACGATTACGCAGGCGAACGTCACCGGGAGCGCGTTCAGTCTGAGCGGACTATCGCTACCGGCAACGCTGACATCAGGGCAGAAAGTTTCCATCAGCGTCGTATTTGCCCCACAGTCCGCGGGAACGGCAGCCGGAAGCGTTTTGTTTGTGAGCAATGCCGGCGGATCGCCAGCCGCGGTTACGTTGAGCGGCAGCAGCACTGCAGCGGCCCTTACTCTGTCTGTAAGCCCGGGAAGCTTGAGCTTCGGTAACGTCAATGCAGGTAGCACGTCGACCAAGACGGTAACGCTGACGAACACCGGAAATGCCGACGTGACGGTTTCTCAGATTTCAGCCAGCGGCACGGGTTTTGCGCTGAGTGGCGCCGCAGGCGTTACGCTCTCCGCCGGGCAGAACACTTCTTTCAGCGTGCTATTCAACCCTTCGGCGGCGGGTTCAGACTCCGGAAGCGTGTCGATTGTCAGCAACGCGACGGGATCGCCGGCGGCTGTGTCGCTATCGGGAACCGGGGTGGCGCTGCCAGTACAGCACAGCGTGCAGTTGGGCTGGACCAGCAGCACCTCTGCGGTGTCTGGCTACAACGTGTATCGATCGACGACCAGCGGCAGCGGATATGTACAGGTGAACGGTTCGCTGGTAACTCCGGACAGCTACATGGACAGCTCAGTACAGGGCGCCACCACCTACTATTACGTGACGACCGCTGTGGACAGTAGCGGAACGGAAAGCGGTTATTCGAACGAGGCCCAAGCAATCGTTCCATAGGGCCTGGAAGAAGCAGGAAGCGCGTCCGCGGGCGAAGTCCGACGCGTCCCGAACCTAATCAGGACGCAGCGTTTGGTGTGTGGCCTCAAGTACAGGTTACGGGCCTGTACCTGTTTTAGACTTCGCAACAGTATCTTTGGGGCTTGAGAAACTCATAAGCTGGCTCTGGGTAGAAATTAGCTTCGCCCGGAGAGAAGCGTGAGACCAGTTCGTTTTTTCCGCGAAAACGCAGCAGCCAGAAAAGTACGCGCGAAGTGGCGTTTGATCTTGCCGCTCGCCGCGGCGCCCGCGATCATTCCGTTATTAATTGGATGCGCGGTGACTCCGCTGGCCAGGACGTCGCCGGCTGGAGCGCTGGAACCGGAACTAGAAGTGACGCCCTCCAGTGTCAACTTTGGTTCCGCCGTGGTCGGTGCGCAAACCTCTCAGACAATTAAACTATTGAACAGCGGAAACGCTTCGCTGACCGTGGTCGGCGTGGTCGCCAGCGGTAGCGGAGTCAGCGTCAGTGGCTTTTCCGGTTCCACGCTGTTAGCTCCCGGGACGAGCAGCACGCTTACCGTGGAAGTCACGCCAAAGAGTAGCGGAGCTTTTAACGGAACAGTATCGATCATGACCAACGTGGCGTCGGTCAGCGCTTCTCTGCCGGTTACTGGCGAGGCGGCCAGCGAGGAGCTGTCTCTCTCTGTGGGGCCCGCGAGCGTCAGCTTTGGTACGGTTAGCGCCGGCAAGACCGCATCACAAAATTTGACGCTGACGAATAACGGAAACGTGGCCGTGACGGTTTCGAAAGTTTCCTTAAGCGGAACCGGATTCAGCATGACCGGATGGAGCACGCCCGTGCAGTTAGCGAGCGCGCAAAGCGTTACGCTGGACTTGACGTTTGAATCGAAGACCTCGGGAAATTTCAAAGGCACGCTGACTGTCGCAAGTGATGCCAAAAATTCATCAGTGGCAGTGCCGTTGTCGGGAACAGTGGCGGCGCCAGCAGTGGAATCGCATTCCGTGGAGCTGTCGTGGGACGCCAGTACATCGGGCGTTTCCGGATATAACGTCTATCGCGGTGGCGGCAGTCAGGGACCCTTTACTCGGCTGAACGGATCGCTGGTTGACGCGCTGAGTTTTAAAGATACTACGGTGTCTTCCGGGGAGACTTATTACTACGTAACCACCGGCGTCAGCACCGCTGGTGTGGAGAGCGGCTACTCCAACGCCGCTGAAGCCACAATACCGTAACTAGCAACGTTGCATCGGGGTTGGCTGCGGGTATCCTCGGCCCGAATCGCGCAATTATTCCGACACCTTGGCTGCCTGAGCATGAGATGGGCGCGTGCGCCACATCGCGTATGCCCAAACGAGTCCTTGCGCCAAGAGCGCGCCGAACGCATCGATGGCGACGTCGCGCGGCGAGGCGTGCCGAACGATCACGAAGGATTGATGCCATTCGTCGAAACCCGCATAGGCAACGGCGATTACCAGAGTAGCCAGAGCCCAACTCCACCGCCACCCGGCGCGACTCCCACGAATTCCGTGAAATACCGAGATACTGAAAACGCCAAACTCGGTGATGTGTGCCAGCTTGCGAATGGCGACGTGCATCAAGCGAAGCGCGCGGGTACTGGCATGGGGAAACAGATAGTGGAGGATGGGAATGATCACGTGCCCGGTTTGCTGATCGCTGAAGTAATGGGTAGAGAACGTGGAAATGATAATGGCGACCAAAATTGCAGGCAGCCAGTACAGCAGCCGGGAGCCGGTCGAAGTGGTCAATGGAGTTTTCCGCAATCGTGAAGTTCCTGCAGGTAAGCGCTGGTGGCTTCTTGCCAGGTGCGCAAGGTGATGCCATAAGCTTGCAAGCTGCAAGGAGAGAGAACTGAGTATGCCGGGCGTTTGGCCGAACGAGCGGCTTGCGCGGCGGTGATGGGCTGCACACGAACAGCGGCGCTCCCGGCTTGGCGCAGAACCTCGGTAGCGAATTCGCACCAGGTACACGAGCCGGAGTTGGTCACATTTATGATGCCACGAGCGTCCTGGCGAACGAGGTCGCGAATGGCGCGAGCAAGGTCCCTCGTGAACGTAGGTGAGCCAGTCTGATCGGCAACCACAGAAATTTCCGTCCTCGTTTGCGCGGCTTTAAGGATTTTTTCCGGGAAGCTGGACTTGGCCGCGCCGAAGAGCCAAGAGGTGCGTACGATGCACCATTCTTGCGCGTAGGTTTGCACGGCCTTTTCGCCGGCCGCTTTGGATTTTCCATAGACGTTCAGCGGGGCGATAGGATTTGACGGTTCATACGGGCGATTCGCTGTCCCGTCGAAGAGATAATCGGTGCTCAGATAGAGGATCTTGGCATTGGATTCGCGGGCTGCACGGGCGACGTTCTCGGTGCCTGTGCCGTTCACCGCCATGGCCAGCTCAGCGTTGCGTTCGCTTCCGTCAACGTCGGTGTACGCGGCGGTCAGTACGATCCAATCCGGTTGAGTTTTAGAAATTAGAGCGCGCACTTGTGCGGCGTTGCGGATATCTGCATCACGCGAAGACGCGGGAATGATTTCATCCCCCAGCCATTCTTTTTGCAGGTCGGTGCCCAGCATGCCGCCGGCACCAATAAGAAGAACGCGCATTATCCAGGCTGAATTTTCCTATCGCCGGCAATTCCGAAATTGTGACGGTCGCTTCGCAACTGCGGGTACACACACCGGCTGCAAATCAAGTTTCTCATGGCGTTCTGGATTAAAGAAAGGGAAACGGGCCGCGCTTCGTCGCCTAACTGCTCCCCGAAGTCTGTCCGAGCGCCTGGCGCGCTTGCTCGGCGACCGGAGATTTTGGATCCAGAGCGATTACTTTCTGAAGCTCTTCGCGCGCACGAGCGCTGTCGCTTAACTTTTGATAAGTAAGGCCCAGATGATAGTGGTACGTGAGATTGTCCGGAACTTTTTTGATCGCGTCTTCGAAAAGGGGAGCGGCGACGGAAAAAGCACCGTTGTGGTAGTACGCCCAGCCGAGGGTATCCGCTGAACTGGGCAAGTTGGGCAGGCCTTTGTGAGCGGCCTGCGCGAGAGTGAGCGCGACGTTGACGCTTCCGCCGTGTTCCAGGAGCAGATACGCCAGATTATTGGAGGCCATCGGTTCGTCCGGCTGCAGAGTCAAAACTTTTTGGTAGAGCGTTTGGGCCTGCTGCCAGTCTCCCTTGCTTCCCTGTAGGGTGGCCATCGCCAAGTACAAGCGAGCATTGTTCGGAGCGAGCTGGGCGGCGCGCTGATAATTGGCTAGCGCGGCGTCGGTCTCGCGACGGGCGCTTTGGACATCCGCAAGCATCACGAGGGCGCTGACGCTCTGCTTGTCAAGATCGACAGCACGAGCGAGCGATTTCTCGGCCTCTTCGGGCTGGTGATTGCCGAGCTGCGCACGCGCAAGCAGAAGAATTAGCGGCACATTGTCCGGATTCTGCTGCAATTGATCTTGAACGAGCTTCAGCGCGTCGGCGGGCTTATTGCGTGAGAAGGCGACTCCTGCGAGACCTTCAGTCGCCTCGAGGGAATGCGGGTCACGCCCGAGGGCTTGCTTGTACAGGGTCTCCGCATCATTAATCCGCTTTTGTGCCATGCGCATCTCGGCCAGCTTTACGTAGCCCACCGGGCTTTGCGGGGCGAGCGCTATAAGGTGGTTCAGGTCCGTTTCGGCAGCCGCAGCGTCGCCTTGATTGAAGCGGGCGGTGGCGTGAAAAAGATAGCCCTCTGCGTTTCGCGGAGCGACGGCTTCCAGTTTGGTTCCGATGATCTCCAGGCCTTTCCAGTCGCGGCGTTGCGTGGCACTCGCACCGAGCGCGCTCCAGGCCTCGGCGTAATCGGGGCGCAAACGAGTAGCTTCGTTCCATTCGTGTTCGGATTGCTGAGTGTCCCCTTTTTGGGCCAGAGCAACACCGAGTTGGAAGTGTGCAATGGCGTTGTCGGGCGCGTTCTGGGTGGCTTGGCGGAGGACCGTGATGCTATCGTCCCATTTCTTTTGTTGATTGAGAATCTGGCCCTTGGCAATGAGCGCTTCGGTGTCCTGTGGCGCCTTCTTCAGAATTTCCTCGTTAATGCGATTAGCTTCATCGATTTTCTGATTGCGAATCAGGAGTTGGACGTAAATTCTACTGGTTTTCGTATCGTTAGGATGTTGGGCATGCAATGAAGCAAACTCATCGAGAGCTTTCGCGTTTTGACCCCGCGAAAGATAGTATTCACCGAGCATCAAGTACCCGCGTGAATCGTCGCCAAGTTGTTGTTTGGCTTCGGTAAGAACTGCGATGGCTTGCGCTTCGTTCCCCTGACTTAGATACAGGCCGGCCAAATCACCGCGCGGCCCGGGGTTTTTGGGATCCTGAAGAATGGCAGCCTGGAACTGCTTTTCTGCTTCGGGAAAACGGTGTCGTCTCTCGTAGAAATGGCCCAGCATGGTGAGCGATGCAATCGAGGAAGGATCTAGTGATTTGGCCTTAAGTAGACTCGCCTCCGCGTCCGGGAAGGCGCCGTTTTTTTCCTGAATCATTGCAAGATTGAGGTAGGAAGTCGCGCGCTCTGGTTGCGTTGCAACTGCGTCTTTGGCTTGCTGCAAGGCGTCTTGGGCGTTTCCGAGCTGGCTGTTGGCTTGCGAAAGAACGATCTGAGCATCAGCGTTGGTAGGATTGCCCTTTAGGACTAGTAAGGCCCGGTCTTTGGCTTCCTGAAACTTGCCGCCCGCCAACAGAAATCTTGCGATATCGAGCTGGGCCGCCCAATTGTCCGGCTGCAGCGCCACCGTACGCATCAGTTCCTGATAGCCTGAAGCCCAACTCCCTTGTTTCAGATAGCTTTGTGCCAGCTTATAGCGGGCATCAGCGAAGCGCGGATCGATTTGCAGCGCGCGGCCATAGGAGATGGCGGCCTCGGCGTAACGACCCTTGTCATAATCCTGGTTGCCCTGTGACAGAAATTTTTGTTTGCGGACGTTGGGGTCGCGGGAACAGCCAGCGATAAAGAGAACCGGAAGGAGCACGGCAACTAATAGCGGGACGAGATATCGTACTTTGCGCGTCATAGATTTTAGGGGTTCCAACGTTTTCAAACAGGCTCCGGCCTCGACGCCTCTTGAGGACAACTGCAATTTTGCGCCCCGCGCCCCCGGAAAGGAAGCTGAAAACGCCGGTATAGCTGAGAACTGTTGCAAATAGTATACTTACGGTCATGTTCGCCGGCTAGCCGGGCACGGGCAAGAGCGTTCTGCCTTCTGAACTCGGATGAGAGTGGGAGAACTGGTGGGATATTGTGGATATAATCCTTCCACTTATGGATTAAAAGCGGCGGTGGCGGCCGCAGTTTCGGGGCTGCTCGGAGCGCCCAAGTCATCGTAATCAATTGATGTGAAGCAGTTTAGATATAGGAACGAGCTTTGGAGGCTGGCAGAGTTTCCTTGGCAGTACCCGTGCAATACTCTCAAGCTAAGGCTACATCCGCCGTTCAGAGTGCTCGATAGCGATTTTTTGCGGGTATTAGCCAAAACCGCTGAGCTAGGCCCGGAGAGAGTGAAGCGCAGTATGGTCGGAGACAATCAGATCAGCGTCAGCGATATAAAGCGCGTTTTGCGGCGCTGGTGGTGGATTTTGCCGATCACCACGGTTTTTTTTGGCGGCCTCGGGATACTTGCCGCAATGGTTTTGCCGAAGAAATACGTCTCTCAGACCATGGTACTCGTAGAGCAGCCTACGGTTTCATCCAAACTTGTTGAGCCCGTGATTACGGAAGAATTGAACCACCGCCTCGCGTCGATGCAAGAGCAGATTTTGAGCCGGACGCGGTTGCAACCGGTGATCGAAAAACTTGGGTTGTACCCGGAAGATCGCGGCAAAGCTCACATGGAAGATTTGGTGGATCGTCTGCGGTCTTCGGTGAAAATAACCCCGATGGAACCCATGGCGGGCACGCAGAATCGGCAATTGCCGGGCTTTTACATTAACGTCACCTTCAACAACGGTTTGCTGGCGCAACAGATCTGCACGGAAATTACCTCGATGTTTCTGGAGCAAAACGCTCGCCAGCGCAAAGATCAATCCAAGGACACGGTTGAATTTTTCCAGCAGCAACTGGAAGAAGCCAAGAAGAACCTCGATGATCAGGACGTAAAACTAGCCGCCTTCAAGCAAAAGTATCTAGGCTCGTTACCTGAACAGGAACAGAGCAACCTGAATCTTCTCACCGGCTCCAATTCGCAACTCGAGGCCAACACCCAGGCGCTTAGCCGCGCCCAGCAGGATAAGACCTTTAACCAGTCTCTACTGGCGGAACAGGAAGCCAACTGGAAAGCCTCGAAAGTTGGAACCAATCCTGAAACTATGGACCAACAGCTGGCCGCCTTACAGGACCAGTTGGTGGCTTTAGAGGCGCGCTACACACCGGAGCATCCGGACGTCTTGAAGACCGAACACGCGATAGATGAGCTCAAGAAACGGATCGAAGCCCAACCAAAGTCTCCGGTCCCTTCAGAGAACGCTGCCAAAGCCAGCGCAATGGAACCGCCGGCGATTCAGCAATTGCGCGCCAAGATACGCCAGGACGACCAGAATATTGTGGACCTGACAAAAGCGCAGGCGAAAATTCAAAGCGACACGCGCCTTTTGGAAAGCCGCATACAGGCCAGCCCGGTCGTTGAGCAGCAATACAAGGAAATGACGCGAAATTATCAAACGGCTTCCGAGAATTACAACGACCTGCTGAAGAAACACAATAGTTCGGAGTTAGCGGGCGCGGTGGAAGAGCGCCAGGAAAGCGAGAACTTTAAAGTTTTCGATCCACCGAACCTTCCAGATCAGCCCTCATTCCCGAACAAATTGTTACTGGCTGGTGGTGGGTTGGGCGGGGGGCTGGCGTTGGGACTGGGAATTCTGTACGTGATCGCCGCTCTGGATAAATCGCTGCATAATGAACGCGATGTAGAGTTGGGGCTGAAGCTCCCGTTGTTGGCTTCGATCCCGGTGTTGGACGTGGTGGCCGGACAGGTGAAACGAATCGCGAACTCCGTGGACGGCGATTTGCAGCATCAGCACAAGGGTTTGAGCGCTTAAGCGCTCGAGGACACGATGAGCCGCATCCACGAAGCATTGAAAAAAGCCGCGGAAGAACGGTCCTCGAGGCTGGCGAGCGATGGCGCATCTAATTTTGTGGATGTAGCCGGTGATGTAACGCGTACTACCGTAGTCGAAAAAGAGCTGGGATTACCGCAAGTGCGGAGCGAGGCGCGGAAAGCCATTGATCCTGCGCGGCTGCAGTTCGATGAGTTGCTGGAGAAATGCGCGCATCCCAAATGGAAGATTGATCCGAGGAATAGCGTCTTTCACGGCGCGGATACACAAAAGGTAGGCGCAGAGCGGTTCCGGACGCTTCGCTCCCGGTTGTATCAAATAGCGGGAACTCAGCAGCTCAAGAAGGTGGTAGTGACGAGCAGCATTCCGGCCGAAGGGAAGACTTTTGTCGCTTCCAATCTGGCGAATTCCATCGTCCGGCAAAACGACAAGCGAGTGCTGTTAATTGACGCCGACCTCAGAGCATCGCGGCTACATCAGACTCTCGGAGCTCCTTTAACGCCGGGCCTCTCCGATTACCTGCGCGGAGATGCGGATGAGTTCGCGGTAATTCAAAACGGGCTAGAGAATAATCTGTGCTTTATTGCAGGCGGAAACCTCGTGTCCAACCCAAGTGAATTGCTGTTGGGCGACCGTATGAAGCGCTTGCTGGAGTTCGTCACGCCCGTTTTCGATTGGATCATTTTGGATACGCCTCCCGCATTGCCGGTACATGATGCAAGCATGCTCGCTGATTTGTGCGATGGCGTATTGTTCGTTGTGCGCGCGGGACGCACAGACTTCGAAATGGCGGAAAAGGCGGCATCTGAATTCCGCGACAAAAACCTGCTCGGCGTAGTGCTTAACTGCGTGGAAAAAGGCGATTCGTACGGCAGCTACTATTACGGATATCCGTCGAAAGAAGCAGACCTCGCATAATCGTTCCAGGCTCACGAACCTGACTATTTAGATCTTCGAGCTCTTCTTCCCAATAGTCTCCGCGGACAATCCCTTGTAATGCGGCTAGCTCGGCGAGCCTGCGCTCGCAGGGGGACCCAGGGCGGCGGTACGCGGAGTTTCGCCACGCTGCAACAGCCAGAAGACCGGAAGCAGCAGTAACAAGCCAACCACGAAAAACACTACCCCTCCTTCATGGTGCAGCCGGCCGAAAAGGAAACCCGAATCAACATATTGCGCAAGGATCGTGAGCGTGGCGATGCGGATTCCGTTCTTAATCAACATAATCAGCAGGCCAACCACCACGAAAACAACTTGCTTCCAGAAAGTCCGCAGGAACAGATGACCAACAAGCAGGGCCAAAATGAGCAGCGCCAGGCTCGAGCGAATGCCGCTGCACTCTTTAGCAACTTCGATACTCAAGTGCGCGAGGCGGAACACGAAACCATCACGCAATGCCGGCACTCCCGCCAAATCAAAAATGAACTCCGCGACGTCTGCCGAGCCTTTTTGCAGGAAGTAAATCACATAATCCAGCCAGGAATCCGGTAGTGGAACCATAAGTAGAAGAAATAGCAGGGAAAAGCGGCCGGAGGCCACCGCTCGACGTCCAAAAATCAAGGCAAACCCGGCAATGCAAAAGACCACCCAAGCCAGCGTGTAGCCAGAAAGCCAGCCCGTCTCGGGCGCTGCGACGCCCGACAGTCGGGTCTTCAGAGCCACTCCACCGGCTACGCTAATGAGAACCACAGCGGAGGGATAATCGAAAGACACGGTTTCAAAAATTAGCGCTCTCTCGTAGAAGAGCAGCCAAGCGCTGATAAACGGGATCAAGAGAATGTGGGATGCGTTGTCGTTAGCGGACGAATAGCCGACCAAAGCCGCAATAGGCTTCCAGAACAGCGCGAGGGCTACCAACAACCATAAACCGAAGAACAAAAGCCGCTGCCGATCTATCGGACCTTCGTAGGCCAAAGGCTTCTCCCTGCATAACCACGACTGTCGCTATCGTATAGCAATCCCGTGCCCTTAAGAAGGAGGGTCCCAGAAGCATTCTGGGTCGTGTCTAAAGGGTCCCCGGACAGCGGCTACCCGCCCCCAACGACGTATTCTCTCCAAACTATCGCTAAACGCTCATTCCGGGGTAATGACATAGGCTCGGTGAGCATTCAGAATGACTCCCCTGGTCGGGCAGTCCTTGGTTATGAGTCTGATCGCCGGGGGCCAAAGGTGTGTCCAATCGCTATATATCATTTGTTTTCTTAATGATAGCCATAGGAAAACAATTGCAACTCTGGGATAGCAATGTTCACCTACTAGCGAATAGCAGGAGCGGTTGAGTGTTCGGGCGGTCCTTTGTAAAGATGTAAGTCATTTATTTACAGTTGTTTACGATAATACGCGGACCTGTATCTCGGTGGCATCCGTCGTGCACTTCCACCCGTAGATATAGTCACACCCGCAGGGACTTTTTGTGCGGTAGCTTTGGTTTAGCCGGACCATATGACTCTGAACAATGCGCAAACTCGAGGGCCAGCCAACGATGCATCTGCGCGGTTCCCTTGGTATGCCCTCCAGGTCCGAACCCGCTACGAGCGTGTGGTTGCCGAGCATCTTAGCGGCAGAGGGTTCGAGTGGTTTCTGCCCCTCCGCAAGGACCGCAAGCGCTGGTCGGACCGGATGAAGGAAATCGAGTCACCGCTGTTTCCAGGGTACCTGTTCTGCCGTTTTGACACGCAAAACCGATTGCCTATTCTCCAGACCCCGGGCGTTGTGCAAATTGTTGGATACAACCGCCAGCCCATTTCCGTTGATGAAGTTGAGATTGCCGCGATTCAAACGCTGGTGGCTGCTGGGGTGCCAAACCAGCCCTGTTCGTTCGTTGAAATCGGGGACCGGGTGCGGATAGGTTCCGGGCCGTTGCGTGGCTTGGAAGGCATTCTGGTGGAGTCCCGCGGCAAGCACAAGTTTGTACTTTCCGTGACCTTGTTGCAGCGTTCTGTGGCCGTAGAAATTGATTCCGTGTCGGTAATACCTGGCGGCGATCATGTGGCACCCGCACGGTGCGAAGTCACTGAGCTAGTCGAAGTTTAAATCAGAGGTCTGCAGTCTTAGTAGTTTCTTGGGCGAGAGCAACTTGCGAAAGCGAACCGAGGGCCAAAACGTGAGTATCAGTACAGTGTTGTTACCGACTGTGAAAGTGCAATCGAGGGCGGTCGCTGCGACAGGGAAGAAGTCGATCCCTCAAGCGGTAGCCAGCTTCGTTGCCGAAGAGGAATTTCGCCGGATGTTGTGCCGCGAAAGAAAGCGCTCCGAACGTTCGCGCAAACACCTGCTTCTGATGCTCGTGGATTGCAAGGGCACGTCAAAGGGTTTTACGGACAAGCCGTTGCTCGAAAAGGTCGCCGGTGTCGTCACTGCGGAAATACGCGAAACGGACTTGGCTGGATGGTTCGAATCCGAAACGGTTGTTGGCGCAATATTTACCGAACTTGGTGATGCCGAGGCCGCAGCTGCAATTCAAGCCATCGAGACCAAGATCTCGGCGGGATTGCACAAGTCTTTCAAGCGCGACCAGGTCGAAAAGCTACAGATCGCTTTCTATGCATTCCCAGACAGCTGGGCTGGGGATGGTACGGGTCGCTCGGTATCCGCTCCGCTGTACCCGGATCTTCTCGAAGAAGAAGAGAAGAAGAAGACCTCGCTGCTGATCAAGCGCGCGATGGATATCGTCGGCAGCGGCGTCGCCCTGGTGGCCTTTTCGCCTATCTTTCTGGTCTTGTCCGCATTCATCAAGCTGACCTCCAAAGGCCCAATTTTTTTCCGGCAACCGCGGGTCAGCCAATACGGTAAACAATTTATTTTCTTAAAGTTCCGGTCCATGAAAGTTTCCAATAACGACACGATCCACAAGGACTACGTGAAGAATTTCATTGCCGGAAAGGCCGACGGCCCTGCCCCTGCTGGCCAGAAAGCCCCGGTATACAAGATCACCAACGACCCGCGCGTGACCGCGATAGGACGCTTCATGCGCCGCACCAGCCTGGACGAACTTCCACAATTCTGGAACGTCTTTATCGGCGAGATGTCCCTGGTTGGCCCCCGGCCCCCGATACCTTACGAGCTTGAGGCCTATGACGTCTGGCACCGCCGCCGTCTCTTGGAGGTAAAGCCTGGAATCACAGGGCTTTGGCAGGTCCAAGGGCGCAGCTCCACCACCTTCGACGAGATGGTGCGCCTCGACTTACAGTACTCACGTACTTGGTCTCCCATGTTAGACGTGAAAATTCTGCTCGACACGCCAAGGGCGGTTTTGATGGGCGACGGCGCCTATTAAACCCGCGACAGGGTCCGCCTGTCTATAGCAATACAACCTCGGCCTTCCGCTCGTTTCAGACCGTTTGTTTCAACCCGCGCTTGTTACTGGGCGCGAGCCTTGTTCGATTCGCAACGGTTGTCCAGTATCTCGCACCGCATCCCCATAACGAGGTGGATAATATGGCTACGAGTCTGATTGCCGGACCTGAAACAGGCGCTTCCGAGCGGCAAACAACTGGAGAAGACGTGATTCGAGTTGGCGTCATTGGGTTTGGTTACTGGGGTCCGAACATCGTCCGGAATTTTCACGGGCAAGACCATTCCAGCGTGGTGGCGGTCTGCGATAAAAACCCCAAGTCCTTGCAACGCGTCAAAAACGGGTACCCCGGTATTCATTGCACCAGCGATGCCAACGAGCTCCTGAAATCTCCAGATATTGATCTGATCGCCGTCGTCACCCCAGTCTGGACTCACTACGAGTTGGCCAAAGCGGCCCTCGAAAACGGTAAACATGTGTTTGTCGAGAAGCCTTTTACCACCACCGTCGCGCAAGCCGAAGAACTGATCGAGCTCGCCGAACGGAAACACCTGAAGATCATGGTGGATCACACCTTTCTCTTCACCGGGGCGGTGAAGCGCATTCGGCAATTTATCGACGAAGGCGCTCTAGGCAAGTTGTATTACTACGATTCCACCCGCGTAAATCTCGGACTTTTTCAGCACGATGTCAACGTGATCTGGGATCTCGCGCCCCATGATCTATCCATCATGGACTACGTGATCTCAGAAAAGCCGGAAGCGGTGGTCGCCACCGGCCAGGGCCATCTGAACGGCATCGCCAACATCGCTTTCCTCACGCTGTACTACCCCAATAACGTGATTGGGCATATCAACGTCAATTGGCTCTCGCCCGTAAAGGTTCGTACTACGCTGATCGGCGGCGAAAAAAAGATGCTCGTCTGGAACGATATCGAAGTGGACGAAAAAATTAAGCTGTACGACAAAGGCGTGCAGATGGGCGCTAACGCCGAAGGCGTGTACCAGATGCTGGTCAGCTACCGCACCGGAGATATGTGGGCTCCCAAAGTAGAGCAGGTGGAAGCTCTGAAGATGGAAGCCGCCTATTTCGTCGATTGCATCCTGCACAACAAGACGCCCTTTAACGACGGACAGGCCGGTCTGCGCATTGTAAAAATTCTTGAATCTGCCGATGAGTCTCTGAAGCAGAAAGGCAAAATCGTCCAGCTATGAACGAATTTGTCTGCATCGCTCCCGACGTAAAGCTTGGTAAAGACGTCAAGCTATCGAAATTTATTAATCTTTACGGCTGCGAAGTCGGCGACAACACCAAGATCGGCGCCTTCGTGGAGATTCAAAAAAATGCCAAGGTTGGGAACAATTGTAAGATTTCCAGCCACACGTTCGTTTGTGAAGGCGTGGTGATCGAAGACGAGGTTTTTATCGGCCACAACGTCGCGTTCATCAACGATTCCTATCCGCGGGCAACGGCCGAAGGTGGGCAGCTGCAAACCGAGCAGGATTGGAAGGTCGAGCAGACCGTAGTGAAACGCCGCGCCTCAATCGGTTCCGGTTCGACGATTCTCTCGAAGATTACCATCGGGGAAAATGCCCTGGTTGGCGCGGGTAGCGTGGTTACCAAAGATGTTCCTGCCAATGCCGTTGTGGCGGGGAACCCGGCGAAGGTATTGCGGTACCTTACGAAATAATTTTTGCATTTCGCTCAAAAAATTCAAAAAACGTCGTACAAACAAGAACCTAAGGGACTGAGACATGACAAGCATCGAAAAAATCCCGTTTCTCGATTTGGTCACCCCGCATGTGGAGCTTGAGGCGGAACTCCTGGCGATCTGCCAGAAAGTATTCCGCACCGCGGGCTTCGTAGGCGGCCCGATGGTCGAAGAGTTTGAGCGAGAGTTCGCGAAATATTGCGACACCGCGCACTGTGTCGGCCTGGCTAGCGGAACAGACGCGGTCCGCTTCGCTCTGATGGCCGCGGGAGTTCAACAGGGCGATACCGTAGTAACCGTGCCGCACACTTTTATCGCCACCACGGAAGCGATCAGCCAAGCCGGAGCGCACATTGCCTTTGTCGATATCGAAGAGCGCACCTACAACATGGATCCCCGCAAACTAAAGGAATACCTGGAACAGAAGTGCCACGTAGATGTGGCAACGGGAAAGCTCATTCATACCGCAACGAAATCTCCGGTAACTGCAGTCGTTCCCGTGCACATCTACGGTCAGGTTGCGGACATGGACGCCATCCTCGAACTGGCGAACCGTTTCAAACTGATCGTGATCGAAGATGCCTGCCAGGCGCACGGCGCGGAATATTTTTCCAAGAAAGAAAATCGCTGGAAGAAGGCTGGCTCCATTGGGCACGTGGGAGCATTCAGCTTTTATCCCGGCAAAAATCTGGGAGCCTGCGGCGAAGCCGGCGCAGTGACCACCAACGACGAGTCCATGGCGCGCAAGATGCGCATGTTGCGCGACCACGGCCAGGCCAAAAAGTATTATCACGATGTGGAAGGCTACAACGGCCGCTTGGATTCCCTGCAAGCTGGATTTCTCACCATTAAACTGCGCCACCTCGCGGCCTGGACGGTTGCGCGCCAGGAAGCCGCCAAGCGCTATGGAAGATTGTTTGGCAGCGCCGAAGGCTTGATAACGCCGCTTCAGCCGGAATGGTCGCGGCCGGTCTATCACCTGTACGTGGTGCGCGTGCAGGACCGTGCCGGACTGCAAAAGCATCTCGCAGATGCCAAGATCGACACCGGAATTCACTATCCGGTGCCCTTGCATCAACAAAACGCCTACGCACATCTCGGCTACAAGACCGGCGATTTTCCAGTCACCGAAAAAATCGCGCCGGAAATTGTTTCTTTGCCGATGTTTCCCCAGCTCACAGCCGAACAGCAGGCGCGCGTCGTCGCCGAGACCACGCAGTTTTTGCGCGTGTCTTCCGCGAAGGAAGCCAGCTTGCAGCATGTTCCGGCTTGAACGCAGATCTTCGTGTAACACTCCTCGTTTCGCCTTGAGCGGGCATTTGCACTTGCCTACTTGAGGATTGCCAGGCGTATTGGCCGTTCCGGCTTCCACGCCACGTAGTAGACTTTGTTCCTAGCGAGCGCCGACAAAACAGGAGTTGTGTCTTCGCGGCTTTACTACCATGAGTAAAGGTCTTAATTACGTCCTGATAACGCCGGCGCGGAATGAAGCGGCCTTGATTGAGTTGACGTTGAAGTCAGTGGCCGCGCAGACCTTACCGCCGCAAAAATGGGTGATCGTCAGCGACGGCTCTACGGACGGTACCGACAATCTCGTCAAAAAGTACGCCGAGCAATACCCATGGATCGACTTGGTACGATTGCCGGAGCGTCGGGAACGCAGCTTTGCGGGCAAAGCGTTCGCCGTAAGTACTGGGCAGGCGGCCATCGGCGATGTGCCGTATGAAGTGATCGGCAACCTGGACGCCGACGTCTCTTTTGCCCCTGACTATTTCGCATTTCTGATGGAACGCTTTGCGGAGAATCCGAAATTGGGGGTGGGCGGTACCGCTTTCGAGGAAGCGGGGAAAGTCGATTACAACTACGAATTCGTGGGCGTTGAGCACGTTTCGGGTATGTGCCAAATGTTCCGGCGAGAGTGCTTTGAGGAAATCGGAGGCTATCCGAGGATAAAGACTGGCGGAATCGATCTGATAGCGGTTTTAAGCGCTCGCGCCAAGGGCTGGGAAACTCGCACCTTTCTTGAGAAACGTTTCATACATCACCGCGGCCAGAGCGCCGCTATTCACTCCGGCTTTCGCGAAAGACTGCACGCGGGCCGCAAAGACTATTTGTTGGGAAATCATCCGCTGTGGGAGATTTTTCGAAGCGTCTACCAAATGACCCACAAGCCGTATCTGATAGGCGGACTGTTAGTGCTCGTTTCCTACTTCTGGAACGCGCTGCGTGGCGTAGAGCGATCTATTCCGGAAGAACTTATGCATCTTCGGCGCAGCGATCAGATGAAGCGACTAAGGTCTATGCTGCAACGCCGGGTTCGCCCGGCTGTTTGATTTCTGCAATACCCCGCATGTCGTATCGTCCGGGTTGCGTTACCGGAATCTGTTTTTTGGTTTGCAACGAGGCTGGGAATGCCGAACGAAACGATTGAGATAGCCTTCAAAGGGAAATGGTTCAGCGCCCCCGCACTTAGAGTGGGGGACAAACACATCGTCGTTCGGGGGAAACAGCTTCGTGTCGCGTACATCAACAACGAACAGTGGCTCGAGACTGAAGTCGAGAATCCGGAGGCATGCATTAAAGAATTGGAGGCCCAAGGAAAAGATGGCTTGCGTGCCGACATCTTTACCTTCTCGCAAAAATTGCCCGCCACTGAGCCGAAGTATCCGTATGCGTTCGAATGGGACAGCGTTGCCACCGCACGTGTGAACAGCTTCAAGGAGTGGTGGGAAAGTCTGCCCCAGGAATCTCGAAAAAATGTCCGCCGTTCGGAAAAGCGCGGAGTGGTTGTAGAGGTCAAAAAGCTCGACGCGGCCTTGCTGCAGGATCTTTTCGAGCTGAATAACGACTCAAGCCTCCGGCAAGGCAAAGCCTTCACGCACTACGGCAAGACTCTCGAGCAGGTCGAGCGCGACCAGGTCGATTACCTTGATAGAAGTGATTACATTTGCGCGTATTTTGAAAAAGAATTGATCGGAGTCTTGAAGCTGGTTTACCGCGGGGATGTAGCGTCGATCTTGACGTTTCTGCCTAAAACCAGCCACAACGACAAACGCCCTGCCAACGCCCTTATTGCCAAAGCGGTAGCACTGTGCGAAGAAAAAAAAATGTCCCACCTGATTTATGGGATGTTTAACTACGGCAATAAGCAGCATACTCCGTTGCGCGAATTTAAGATTCGCAACGGATTCGGCGAAATTCTGGTACCGCGATTTTACGTGCCGTTGACAGCCAAGGGGGCCATTAGCATAAAATTGAAGCTGCATCGGGGTCTCCTCGGGCTCCTTCCTCATAGCGTAATCACTTTGTTGGTGAGATTGCGCGCAGAAGTAAACAATTTTACCCTAAGCCGGTGTAGCTCAACGTCAGAGCGGCCGAATCGTACTCGGCAGATGGAGCGTTCAATTCCTCCCGCCGGCTCCAAACTTTAACTTGCTTCGTCATCATTCAACTCGCGAGTCCATTGGTGGATCGCTAGCGCTTTCCCGAACAGAGCAGACATGCCAGGAATAGTTGGCCTTGTAACTAAAATGCCCCGCTCTTGGGCCGAGCCGCAACTTTTGCGGATGGTCGAAGCCCTCCGCCACGAGTCCTTCTACGTCGCGGGCACTTGGATCGACGAGACCCTGGGTCTCTATGTCGGATGGATTGCGCGGGAAAATACTTTTTCCGATGGTATGCCGCTCCGCAATGAGCGCGGAGATATTGTTCTGATTTTTGCCGGCGAAGATTATCCTTCGCCAAGCATCGCGAGCGATCTCAAAGCTCGTGGGCACAATTGCGAGATGGACGGCCCCTCGTACTTGCCGCACCTTTACGAAGAGGATCCCAATTTTCTCAGAAATTTGAATGGCCGATTTCATGGCATTATCGCCGATCAAACCAAGGGGACCGCTACCCTTTTCAATGACCGTTTTGGTTTGCAGCGACTTTGCGTCCATGAGGCCAAGGACGCGCTGTATTTCGCCGCGGAAGCTAAAGCGATTTTGGCGGTGCGTCCCGAGCTGCGCAGCATGGATCCCCGCGGCATCGGCGAATATATTTCTTCGGCCTGCGTCTTGGAAGATCGCACTCTCTTTCGCGGAATTAACGCCCTATCCGCGGCCTCGGCTTGGACCTTTCGCGCCGGAGCGCTGGAGAAAAAAGCTGCCTACTTCGAGCCGCGCGAGTGGGAACAACAAGAAATTCTCGACGCCGAAAGTTACTATAAACAGCTGCGCGAAGCGTTTACGACCCGTTTGCCCCGCTACTTTAACGGCCGCGAACGGATCGGAGTGTCCTTAACCGGAGGATTGGACACCCGCATCATTATGGCCTGGCGCAAAGCGCCCTCCGGCGATTTGCCCTGCTACACGTTTGGCAGCATGTACCACGAAAACCAGGACGTTTATCTCGCGCGTCGTGTAGCCGAAATCTGCAACCAGCCCTACCAGGTGGTCGTCGACGACGAGCGATGCTTGTCACGCTTTGCGCATTATGCCGAGCGGACCCTGTATCTCACCGATGGCTCCGTGGATATTGGCCGCTCGGTGGATCTGTGGAACAACGAAATGGCTCGCCAGATTGCGCCCGTTCGCATGGTGGGCACGTTTGGCAGCGAAATCATCCGCAAGGCGGTCATGTTCAAAGCCGTCCTGCCTTCGCCCATTCCCTTCAGTGCGGGAACTTTTGCTGAAGTTTCCCGCGGAGTGGACACCTATCGTGCCCTCTTGCGCGGCAATCGGACCAGCCTGGTAGCTTTCTCCCAGACCGCCGCCTACCACTTCGGCGTCGTGATGCTGGAACAAACGCAACTAACGTTGCGCTCGCCCTATTTGGATAACGAAATAGTTCGCACCGTGTTCCAAGCGCCGCCCGTAGAAGAAGGCGAAGATGTTCGGATGAGGCTGATTCGCGACGGCAGTCCGGAATTGGCCAGATTGCGAACCGATCGTGGCCTAGGTATGACCAATCCGATTACCGGTCCGCTAAGCCGCGCCTATTTGGGGTTCACCTTCAAAGCCGAATACGCCTATGATTACGGCATGCCGCAGTGGGTCGCCAAGGTCGATCACGCGTTCGCGCCACTGCATTTGGAGCGCCTCTGGATGGGCCGTCACAAGCTCTTCCATTTCAGGTGGTGGTACCGCACCATTCTTGCCAAATATGTGCAGGAGATTCTGCTCGACTCGCGCTCGCTCGCTCGGCCATACGTCAATCGCAAAGGTGTAGAAACCATCGTGGCGGGCCATCTCAAGGGTAACCGTAACTACACCACCGAGATCCATCGGCTGTTGTCACTCGAGTTGTTGCATCGCCTTTTTGTCGACGGTTAGAACTAGGCCGTACAAGTAGTCGTCGAATAGTCAGACACCGAGCGCAAATCGTGTCTAACGCAAAGCAAGCTCATGTAGCGAGACTTGACGTGCCAACGACTGCCAGTTCGCCCAGGCCTCAGCGTAATTCCGCTCTCGATTTTACTAAAGGGGCGCTGGTGCTCATCATGGTGTTTTATCACTGGGTGAACTATTTCATCGGGCCCCAGTGGGAATACTATCGATATCTACGGTTTTTGACGCCTTCGTTCATCTTTATCACTGGATTTATGATTTCTAATGTTTATCTCTCGAAGTATGATGTCTCGGATCCCCGCCTACCGAAGAGATTGTTTACTCGGGGACTCAAGCTTTTGGCAATATTCATCGTCCTGAACGCGGCTCGAATCTTTCTTATTCCGCTGTTGTCGACAGGAGAGTTAGCAGAAAACACATTCAATCTGCATACCCTTCTCACAGTGTTTGTCAGCGGGAATGTCAGCGCTGCGAGCGGTAAAGTCGTCTCTTTCTCTATCCTGCTCCCGATTAGTTACTTGCTTTTGTTGTCGGGCGTTCTTTTAATTCCGTATCGGTTTTTCCGGTACATTTTCCACGCGGTATCTATCGTCCTTTTGTCGTGGATCCTGGCGCTTGATTTCGTCGATTTTCGCAGCCCGAACCTGGAGCTCTTAACTATTGGATTTTTGGGCTTACTGACTGGGTTTATCCCGGTTTCTCGGATCAATAGAACTGTGCGACATCCTTTCCTTCTCGCCGGCGCTTATGTGGCGGACGTGGTTGCCATTTTTTTTTGGAACGCACCCTTTATCCTCGTTGTTCCCAGCGTGGTCCTGAGCCTCATGGTTATCTATTTAGCCGGAAGCTCAGAACGTGAGCCTGGAAAACTTCGCGCGCACGTAATTCTGCTCGGAAAATATTCTCTGTTCGGCTATATCGGCCAAATCGCTATTTTGCAGGTTCTCAGCGCCGGCCTCCGCCATATCGACCTCAGCCCTGCTGTGTTGTGCGCATCGTTCGCGGCCGCCTTCGCTCTGACTATGATTAGTGTCGAAGTGCTCGATCTCGCACGGCGGCGAATTGCGGCAATCGACGCGCTATACAAGGCGGTGTTCGCATGATTCCGTGGGAGGTTGCGAATAAACGATTGGTTCTTCGATCTCCCGGTAGCAACTGGTCTCCGCCACGTTCTGAGAAAGCTGGAAATTAAGTCGGAATCAGGAAGCGCGCAAAGGAATATCGCATGATTTTTTGGCTCGCCTCCCTGATCTGTACCACCGGAATCGCGGGACTATTTTTCCTGGATCGCGATCCGTCCACCCGTAACTCCACAGCCCTCTGGCTGCCGGTCATCTGGCTTTGGATCGCCGGGTCGAGACCGGTCTCTTCATGGTTCGACACCGGAGGCGATTCACCCGGAGGTCTGGCTTCAACCCTCGATGGCAGCCCCACGGATGCCGCAATATTTGCGGCGATCATGGCTATCGGCATCGTCGTGGTGTTCCTTCGCAGAAATCGTGCCAACGTCCTGCTGAAAGCCAACGTTCCCGTACTTTTATATTTTCTGTATTGCATGGTTAGTATCACGTGGTCCCCTATTCGCGAGCCGGCTTTTAAGCGTTGGACCAAAGATGTGGGCGATCTAGTGATGGTCCTCATCGTTGTAACCGATGGCCAACCCGTTGCCGCCCTCCGGCGTCTTTTTTCCAGGCTGGGCTTTATCCTGTTTCCGGTTTCCATCCTTTTGATCCGCTACACTGAACTTGGGCGCGGATATGATCCCGACGGTGGGCCTATGAACACCGGCGTAACCACCAACAAAAATAGCCTCGGCCTCATCGTGTACCTCGTTTCCCTTGGTGCGCTATGGAACGTACGCGCCCTGCTGATGGATAAGCAAGCTCCCAATCGTACTCGGCGTTTGATAGCCCAAGGCACGCTGCTTACATTTGGAATTGTTTTGCTGCAAATGGCCCACTCGGCCACCTCCATCGCCTGCTTCATGCTCGGCGGCGGGCTCATGCTCGCAACGAATTTACGAAGCATCCGAACCCGGCCCGCGAGGGTGAACGCCCTGTGCTTGGGAATCGTCCTGGTAGGGGGGCTCAGCTTCCTCTTGGGCGGCCAATCCGTCGTCACGAGCGCGCTCGGTAGGAAAGACGATCTGAGCGGACGGACTGAAATTTGGGCGGCCTCAATTGCGGCCGCTGATAACCCTATAATTGGCACAGGTTTCGAAAGTTTTTGGAACACCAACGTGGAAAAAGTCGCGCGCGGCCTTCCCGGCTATTACGACATTCACAATCTCGTCTCAGCTCATAACGGCTACATAGAGGTATATTTGGATCTAGGCTTTATTGGGGTGTTTTTGATCGCGCTCATTCTAATAACGGGATATCGAAACGCCACTAAGGCCTTCCAGCGCGATCCCGCTCTTGGAAGTCTGATTCTAGCTTATATCGCGACAAGCTCGATATATAGCATAACCGAGGTGGGGTTCCGGGTGCTGGGTTCGTCGTGGATTTTCCTGCTACTGGCCGTCGTGAGCGCGAGCGGTGTAGTAGGAGGCCTTTTCGATGCCGTTTCCCAGACCGTCGACGCGAACGGGGCCCCGCGGCGCGCTCATCTCTTACAGCGTCCAAACAAACTCACCAAGCCTTTGGCA
>CAWBIB010000004.1:0-498419 GCA_963788785.1 uncultured Acidobacteriota bacterium | reverse complement strand
CCGAACGCCGCCTGGACTTTCAGCAGGTGGCGTACACGGGCACGGATACGCTGTGCAATACGCTCAGCGGTTCGCTCCCGAGCGGTGCGTACTGCGCCGTCAATGTCGCGTTCCACCCGTCCACCACCGGGCCGGAAACGGCGACACTAACCTTTACTGATAATTCCTTGGGCGTAGCTGGCAGCACGCAAAGCGTAACGCTAACCGGAACGGGAACCGCCGCCGCGCAGGAACCGCTCAGCGTTGCCTTTACCGGCTCCGGCAAAGTCACCGACAATCTCAGCCAGCTCAATTGCACTGCCAGCCCCTGCACCCAGAATTACCCGGTCAATCAAGTCGTCATTCTCACCGCCACGCCCAATACCGGTTTCACGTTCACTGGCTGGAGCGGAGCCTGTTCCGGGCTGGGCACTGGCACCGTCACCATGAGTCAAGCGCAAAGCGTCAGCGCGAAATTCGTCAACAACGGCGCAGCCACCTGTGGAGCAAACGATGCCATCTGGATCGGTGGAGCTTCCGGCAACTGGAGTCTGGCGACTAACTGGAGCACTGGTGTAGTTCCCAACGGCGGCACCGCCGTCTTGCATTAACAACAACCACACGCCCGCTTCCTCCGTCACGCTCGACATCAGCGTCTCTATCGGCAACCTCACGATTAATCCAGGAAACAGCCTGACCATTCCTAACAATATTCAATTGTTCGCCTCGGGCACCATCGCCAACTCTGGCCTGATCACCTCTGGTCTCCGCCGCCAATAACACCATTCTCACGCTCAGCGGCGCTCGTGACCATCACGGGCGGCGGCACCATCACCTTGAACCAGACCGGTGGCGGTCAACCGATCCTGAACAACGCCAATGCCGGCAGCCTGCTCAACGTTAACAACCTGATCCAAGGCGCCGGGCAAATCGGCAACAACGGATTAATCGTCACCAATCTGGCCGGTGGCACTTTTAACGCCAACGCTGCAGGCTCCCTGCCGCTCGGTTTGAATTCCAATGGCTTGACCAATCTCGGAGTGCTCGAAGCGTCGGGCAACGGCGTTCTACAGATTTCCACCACCGTCAACAATAAGTCCGGCACCATTAACGCCGCCAGTTCCACCGCCATCGTGCAGATGCTCAATGGATCCAGCATTCAAGGCGGTACAGTAAGCAGCACCAGCGGCGGCACGCTTGGCACCATCGTCAATAATTCCTCCGTTCTAGACGGAGCCACCCAGGGCGCCATCACCATCGCCGGCATCTACGTTGGCCAAAACAACACCAACACCACCCTCGTTGGTACCGTCAATAACACCGGCACCATTCAACTCACCTCCGTCGCCAACAACGCTTTCCTAACGCTAAGTAACGTCGTAACCCTCACCGGCGGTGGCACCGTCACCATGAATCAAACCGCTGGCGGACAACCGATTCTCAACAACAGCAACGCCGGGGCGCTTATCAACGTCAACAACCTGATTCAAGGCGCGGGGCAAATTGGCAACAACGGCTTGATTATCACCAACCAGGCGGCGGGCGTAATCAACGCCAATAACGCCGCCTTTCCGCTGGGCATCAACAACAACATCACGAACCTCGGCTTGCTAGAAGCCACCGGCAGCGGCGTACTGCAATTGTCGGTGCTCGTCGTCAATAAAAACGCCACCATCAAAACGGGCAGCGCCACCTCCACCGTGCAATTGCTCAACGGCGCCAACATCCAAGGCGGAACCCTCAACAACTCCAGTGGCGGGACACTCGTGAACCCGGTGAACAACAGCGCGACCTTGGATGGCGCGGCGCAAGGTCCACTCACCCTGGTTGGCACTTTACTCGCACAGAACAACACCAGCACCGTTCTGGTCGGCACCATCAACAACACCGGCACTATTCAACTCGCCTCCGGAGTCAACAACACCTTCCTGACCCTGAGTAGCACCGTCACTCTAACGGGCGCCGGCACCGTGTTTATGAACCAAACCGGTAACGGGCAACCGATTCTCAACAACGCCAACGCTGGCGTGCTGGTCAACGTCAACAACCTGATTCGAAGGCGCGGGGCAGATCGGCAACAACGGTTTGGGCATCACTAACCAGGCGGCCGGCGTAATCAACGCCAACATCGCCGGAGTTGCGCTGGGCATTAACAACAACATCACCAACCTCGGTTTGCTTGAAGCTACCGGCAGCGGCGTTCTGCAATTGTCTGTAACGGTTGTCAATAAAAACGCCAACATCGTGGCCGTCGGCGCGGACGCCACGGTGCAATTGGTCAACGGTGCCAACATCCAGGGCGGCACGATAAACAATTCCAGCGGCGGGACACTCGTAAACCCGGTGAATAACACGGCGGTCTTGGATGGCTCCTCGCAAGGGCCGCTCACCCTGCTTGGCAATTATCTCGCGCAAAATAACACCAGCACCGTTCTGGTCGGCACCATCAACAACACCGGCACGATTCAACTCAATGCCGCGGTTAACAACGCCATTCTTGACGCTCAGCAGTGCGGTGACTCTGACCGGTGGGGGCACGATCATCATGAATCAGACTGCCGCGGGCCAGCCCATCCTGAACAACTCCAACGCCGGCGCGCTCATCAACGTCAATAACCTGATCGAAGGCGCGGGGCAGATTGGCAACAACGGTTTGGTCATCACCAACCAGGCGGCGGGCGTAATCAACGCCAACACTGCCGGAGCAGCGCTGGGCATCAACAACAACATCACCAACCTCGGGTTGATTGAAGCCACCGGCAGCGGCACGTTGCAATTCAACATCACCGTGGTGAACAAAAACGCCAACATTGCCATCGTTGGCGCGAACGCCGCAATCCAGTTGATCAACGGGGCGGACATTCAGGGCGGCACCATCACCAATTCCAGCGGAGGATCGCTCGTCACGCCAGTGAACAATAGCGCGACGCTGGATGGCGCTTATCAAGGCCCGCTGACCCTGGCTGGCAATTACCTCGCACAAAACAACACCCAAACCGTTCTGGTCGGCACCATCAACAATACCGGCACGATTCAAATTCTTGCGGGGGTCAATAACTCCGTCTTGACCATGAGCAGCGCGGTCACTCTGACCGGTGGCGGAACAAGTAACACTGAACCAGACCGGCAACGGACAGCCGATCATCAACAACTCCAACGCCGGCTCGCTGATCAACGCCAACAATCGCATTCAAGGCGCGGGACAAATTGGCAACAACGGGCTGGTCCTAACCAACCAGGCCGCCGGCGTAATCTTGGCTAACGCCGCATCGCCTTTGGCGCTGAATTCCAATGGCGTCACCAATGCCGGCCTGATCGTCGCCGCGGGTTCTCCCACTCCGGGGCTCCTGTCGGTGAGCAACTACACGCAAACCGCTACTGGCGGATTTGAGATCGCCATCGGCGGCACCACTGCCGGCTCGCAGTATTCTCATTGGCAGGATACCGGCAACAGCAATCTGGCCGGCTCGCTCGATATTCAGTTGCTCGGGGGCTTCGTGCCGGCGCTCGGCAACACTTTCACGATTTTGAATTCCAATTCCGTCACCGGAACTTTCTCCAAAATAAATTCTCCCGCCTTGCCCAGTGGTCTGGCGTGGAATCTCACCTATAATCCGACTTCCGTCGTCTTGTCGGTGGTCACCAGCACCGGCGGCAATTCTTCTACTTTAACCGTGTCGGACATCGGCACCGGGACCGGCACGGTTACAGACGATCTCGGGCTGATCAATTGCACCACGACAGCGGGCGTAATCTCCGGTACGTGCTCGGCGAGCTACGCCAGCAATTCCGTTGTGGTGCTCACCGCAACGCCGGTTGCTGGAACTACCTTCAGCGGATGGAACACCTGCACCGGAACCGGGACGTGCAGCGTTACCCTGAATGGCAATCAATCCGTCAACGCCACGTTTGTGCCCACCGGCTCCACGTATTCCGTTTCAGTTACCACGATTGGTACCGGCAATGGCTCAGTGACGGACAATCTTGGCGAAATTAATTGCACCACTGCGGCTGGAGTGCAATCCGGAATCTGTTCGGGAACTTATGCGGGCGGTAGCGTGGTGACTCTCACGGCCGCGCCAACGGGCACCAGCACGTTCGCCGGATTTGGCGGCGCGTGCGCGGGGTTGACTCCTTGCCCCGTGACTGTGGCCGGACCGGAGAGCGTGAACGCTTCGTTTGCTCCGGCGCCGCAGCTGATCACCTTGAGCTTCGCTCCGGGTACAACCGTCACCGGAATGGCGACGTATGATTGCCCGTCGAATCCGAATCCTTCACCCGGAAGTCCTTGTCTCGATCCGAATGCGCACTCTTTGGCGCTCTCCGTGCCGACGGTTATCACGCCGTTTACTTTGACGGTGCAAGCAACGGAAGTTCCGCCATCCGTTGCGGATGGAATTTGCCCGAATGGCGATACCCCGACGCAGGATTTTGATTGCCGCTTCGCGTCGTTCTTCACGTATCAGACGCTTACCAACGGGAACAAGATCGTGCCGTTGTGCTATCCGTATGCGAACGGCAACTGCGTACATTATTTGGTTTACTCCGGGCAGCCCGGAACGGAACCAAGCACCAGCGCGTATGTCGGTCCGATCGATTGGACGATTTCCTGGAATAACGACCACTTCACGCCGCCGGCGCCCTATTTGGGAAGCACGCCGCGGGTGTATGACGATCCGGACTACGCGGTGTCCAACACCGCGCCGTTCGGAACGAATTGCAGCACGGCGATGCTCGTCGGCAATCCGCCGGTAGCAACGAATCCTCCGATCTTCTGCCAGTTTGAATTCGACATCACCACGTTCTTCAATCCGACGAAACCGGTGGATGCAACGATCGGAGCGCGGACGAAACAGTTCAACGATGTAGTGGTCGCTTTCCCGCCGGCCAATGCGGGATTGGTGACCGTGACGAACACGCCGGATGGCACGCCAGTCGTCGCGGGCAATGCCCTCGGCTTCACCATCGCGATTGCCAACAACTCTGGCGGCGCAGCGGTCAATGGCACGCTGCAAGATCCGTTGCCTGCGGGCACGGGAGTTTCCTGGTCCATCAGCCCGGCGTATGCGGGCCCGGGAACCTGTGCGATCAACGGAGCAGTCGGCGCGCAGGAACTGGATTGCACATTTGGCAGCATCGCGGTGAATACCAGCTTCACGATTCACGTGGTGAGTGCGAACTCTTCGGCCGGCACCTATACGGATGCGGCGTCCGTGACGGTAACCAACCAGCAAGTGCTGTCCATCGGAACGATCACAGTCACGCCTGCCACAATCGTCACCGCGTTCTTTAGCGGGTTAACCCCGTCGCAGTCGATCAACGTAGGAACCAGCTCCATAACGCTTTCCGGTACGGTCAGTGGCGGCAATTTCTTTGCGGCTTCGGGCGAGACGGTATCCGTCACGATCAACGGCGTCACTCAGCCCGCCACCATCGGCGCAAATGGAACGTTCAGCAAAGCGTTTCCGACTGCTGCGATTCCGGTCTCGGCAACGCCGTACGTCATCACGTATAGCTATCCGGGCGACGCGAATCTTTCTGCCGCCACGGATAGCAGCACCACCCTGACGGTCACGCCGCTGGTGCAACTGAATTTCACGCTTACAGTGACTGAGATCGGCACCGGTAACGGAACGGTGACGGACGGCCAGGGCTTGATTAACTGCGTTACCACGGCTGGCGTTTCCTCCGGCACCTGTTCCGCCATTTATCCCAGCGGAACACCGGTCACGTTGACGGCGACTCCCGCGGGCACCAGCACGTTTGCCGGATACAGCGGAGCCTGCAGCGGAACCGGTGCATGCAATATCAGCATGACGGCAAATCAAGCGGTGACGGCATCCTTCGCGCCGCCGCCGCAGATGATTGCTCTGAGCTTTGTTCCGGGCACGACCGTTACCGGAATGGCGACGTATGATTGCCCGTCGAATCCGAATCCCTCGCCGACGAGTCCATGTCTGGATCCCAACGCGCATTCTTTGGCGCTGGCAGTGCCGACGGTCCTAACGCCATTCACGCTGACCGTGCAGGCGACGGAAGTTCCGCCGTCCGTTGCAGACGGAATTTGCCCGAACGGCGCAACTCCGACAACAGACTTTGATTGCCGGTTCGCGTCTTTCTTCACATACCAGACGCTGAGCAGCGGGAACAAGATCGTGCCGCTGTGCTATCCGTACGCCAACGGCAACTGCGTACACTACTTAGTATTCTCAGGCGCGCCGGGCACCGAGCCTCCTACCAGCGCGTATGTTGGTCCGATCGACTGGACCATTTCCTGGAACAACGATCACTTCACGCCGCCGGCTCCGTACTTGGGGAGCACGCCGCGCGTCTACGACGATCCCGATTATGCGGTATCCAATACGGCGCCGTTCGGAACGAATTGCAACACGGCGATGCAGGTGGGCAATCCGCCGGTCCCTACAAATCCGGCGATTTTCTGCCAATTCGAGTTCGACATCACCACGTTCTTCAATCCAACGAAACCGGTGGATGCCACGATTGGAGCGCGGACGAAGCAGTTCAACGATGTGGTAGTCGCGTTCCCGCCAGCCAACGCGGGCTTAGTGACCGTTACAAATACTCCAGACTCCGCTACGGTCGTCGCCGGCAATCCCATCGGCTTTACGGTGGCGATTGCTAACAATTCCGGGGGCACCGCGGTAAACGCCACGCTCAAGGATCCGTTGCCTGCGGGCACGGGTGTTTCGTGGTCGATCAGTCCGGCATATACCGGTCCGGGAACCTGTGCGCTCAGTGGGGCAGTGGGCACGCAGGAACTGGATTGCACGCTGGGCAGCATCGCGGTGAACACTAGCTTCGCGATTCATCTGAGCAGCCCGAGTTCTTCCATAGGGGCCTTCACGAATGCCGCCTCGGTGACGGTGACCAACCAGCAAGTGCTGTCGATCGGCACCATCACGGTTACCGGCGTGTCGCAGACGATTACGTTTGCCGCGCCGCCGACGTCCGCGGTGTACAACAGCACCTTCCCGGTATCGGCGACCGCGAGTTCTGGCTTGCCGGTAAGCATCGTGGCGAGCGGTTCTTGCAGCATACCTGCGGGCACCACTGCTGCAGGCACGGTCACGATGATCAGCGGGACTGGCGCTTGCACTCTGACCGCGTCGCAAGCGGGCAACACTCTCTATGGGCCTGCGCCCAACGTGGTGCATACGGTAGCGGCGACCTTGGCGGCGCAGACGATTACACTCTCAGCCACACCGGCGTCCGCTGTGTACCACAGCACGTTCGCGGTAACCGCGACGGCGAGCTCGGCGCTTCCAGTGTCCATCGTGGCGAGTGCTTCCTGCACAGTCAGCGCGGGAACAGTAACCATGACCAGCGGGACGGGTACTTGCACGTTGACAGCGACGCAAGCTGGAAACGGCAATTACAGCGCGGCACCGCAAATCGTCCGCACGGTTGCGGCACAAAAAGCAGCGAGCGCGGCATCGATTACGGCCAACTCGCCAAATCCATCGACAATCGGCCAAGCCGTCAGCATCAGCTTCAAAGTGACGGGGACGACCGCGCCAACCGGCAGCGTGAGCGTTGCGGCAAGCACGGGAGAAACGTGCAGCGGCGCGTTAACTGCTGGAGCTGGGAGCTGCTCCATCACGTTTGTCACTGCGGGACCGCGGACGCTGGTAGCTACATACGGCGGCGATGCCAACTTCACTTCTAACGTTTCGCCGGCGGTGAGCCAGACGGTGAATACGGGAACGACCTCGACGCTATCGATTTCTCCTTCGAGCGTTGCCTTCGGGAAAGTGCTGCTCGGTTTCCTGGGCGTGAAAAACGTGACGCTGAAGAATACCGGGAGCACGCCGATAGCGATTTCGAAGATCGCGATGTCCAAAACGGGAACCGGAGACTTCGCGGACTTCTCGGTGGTCAGCCTGTGTCCCGGGTCGCTGGGAGCAGGGAAGAGCTGCGAGATTGTGGTGGCGTTCATACCGCTGCACGACAATCCTTCGGGAGTGGTGTCCACCTCCTCGGTACTGATTTCGGACAACGCTGCGGGAAGCCCGCAAGCGATTCCGGTATCCGCACAGACCATCAATCCGCGGGCCAGCCTCAGCGCGGTCAGTCTGAGCTTTGCAACGCCGCAAAAGGTCGGGACCACCAGCCCGAGCAAGACGGTGACGGTTACCAATACAGGATCTTCGCCGCTGGTACTGGGAACGATCGCGTTCAACGGCGTGGGAGACTTCGTAATGGCCAGCGGATCCACTTGCGCTGCCGGCACCACGCTGGCTCCGACTCAGCAATGCACGATCAACATAGCGTTTGCGCCAAAGGCCAAGGGCATCCGGATAGGAGCGGTAGAGCTGACGGACAACGCACTGATCAGTCCACTGTTCATACGGCTGATCGGGCAAGCTGACTAAGGCCCTCTATTCCCGGTAGGGGACCCCAGGGTTTTTGTAAGTGTTCATTTCAGGGGACTTGAAGTTCTTTGTTTTGATAGAGATTTGTAAGTGTTCATTGCAATTGACTTGGGCGTGCGGACGAGCGTCCGCCGATGACCCGATACTCAATCTTTCGCACTGGTCCAATTCAAAATACAGGATGTTGCGGGATGGTTTGAAGCGAGACGTAGTTCTTTACCGAAACAGTGTACCGCATTGATGCCTACATTGTCAAGTGTTTTATTTTAGGAAAATGGCCGGGGTGGCTAATGGGGTTTCTGGGCGAAGATCTCGGCGAGGTCGGCGCGTTTGGTGATGGCGGCGCTGCCGGATTCCTTTTGGACGTCGGCAGCGATTTGCTGGGCCTCGTCGTATTGCGCTTTGGCGTCGGCGCCTTTGCCGGAGAGTTCCAGGGCCCGGCCCAGATAGTAATGGCTCTGCATGGATAGAATGCGCAGGCCCAGTTTTTCACTGCGCAGGGCAGCGGTCTTCAATTCCTTTTGCGCTCCGGGGTAATCCTTCAAACCGAGCATAGCCTGCCCGCTAAGTACCAGGCATTTGCTGGACAAATATTTCATTCCCAGGGAATCGGCTTGTTCGCCCAGGGTGCGGAGGGTAGCCAGGGTGGGCGCATATTTGCCCTGGGCGATGGCGAGTTTGGCGGCGTTGACCTTCGACTGCAATATTAAGGTTGCATCGCCGGTGGTCGCGGCCGTGGATTGGGCTTCGGCGTAATCGGTGGCGGCGGTTTTCTGGTCTCCGCGGTAGAGGGCATTGTCCCCCTGGTAGCCGAGAGCGGTGGCGATTTGCGGCTGGCTTTTCTGTTCGCGCGCGGAGGTCAGGGCTTCGGCGAGAGTCTTTGCGGCTTCGTCGGCGCGACCGGCCTGGGCGAGTGCGTTACCGTAAGCCAAAAGGGTTTCCGTGCGCTGAAATCCTTGTTCTTTGGTTTCATTGAAACCCTTCAGGGCATCTTCTTGCGCGCTCACTGCCGCGGCGAGCCGTCCCTGGTACCCGAAAAGCGCTCCCATGCTGGAGGATTCGATGGCCGCGCCGCGTTTGTCTCCGGCGGTGCGATGAAGGTCCAGCGCTTTCAGATATTGTTCCTGGGCTTTATCGAACTGCCCGGCGCGCATGGAAGTTTCTGCGAGGTTGTGGAGGGTATCCGCGATATCGCCGGGCACATTAAGTTTTTCGCGGACCTGCAAGGCCTGGGTGTAATAGATCTGGGCGTTGTCAAAATCGCCTTTGGCCAGGTAGGTGTTGCCAATGTTGTTCAGGACGGCGGCCTGGCTGGAATCGTTGTGCGAATCGACCTGCAGCTGGAGAGCTTCTTTCAGATTTTTGAGGGCGTCGTCATATTTTCCGTGCTCAACGTAGAACTGGCCGAGATCGGTCAGGACGTCACCGGTGCCTTGCTTGTCGCCAATGTCGCGGCGGATAGCAAGAGCGTCGTTATAATTTTTCAGCGCGAGCTCGGATTTGCCGGTGACGTCCTGAATGGAGCCGATCATTTCGAGGCTGTCAGCGATCCCTTTCTGCATGCCCAGCTTCTTTTTGATCTCCAGAGAATCGTTCAAACTTTTCAGCGCGTCATCGTAACGCTGCATCGTGGAGTAGGCCACGCCCAGGGCTTGCAAAACCTGCGCACGGGCGGGGTCATCGCCGAGTTCGATCGATACCGCTTGCGCGCGGGTTAAAAACTCGACGCCGCTTTGGGTGTTGCCCTGCTCGATGAGCACGCGGCCCATGGCCAGCAAGCCTGCGATGCGCTTGGGATCGAGGTCGACCACTTTTTTGAAAGCTTCGCTGGCTTTATCGTAATTCGAGGTGTTCTCGTAAGCTTCGCCCAAAGCGAACAAATAGTCGGTGTTGTCCGGGGAGGCTTTGACGAGATTCTGGTAGGCGTCGATGGCTTTCGGATAATCCTTGACGATGCGGCTGTTGGTGGCCTGAATCAGATATTTTTCCTGCGCGTCGAGGCTGGCGCTGTATTTGAGGGCGTTCTGCGAGGCTTGCTCGGCTTCATCGTCCTGCCCCAATTCCTGATAGGACTGGGCCAGGCGGGAATAGGCCAGCGCGAATTGCTTATCTTCCTGGGTGGCAGCCAGGAATTGCTTCACAGCTTCGGCATGATTTCCCTGCCGGGCATTTTGCAAACCTAGATCGTAATCGCGCAGGGCGGCAATGGAAGTTGTCGAAGGCTTGAACGCCTGCCGCTGGAGTTCCTTCACCAGGCTTCCGGAGACGGAAAGATTTTCGCGGATTTTGGCGGCCAGACGATCCATGGCCGGCAAAATATCTTTTTCGTTGGCGGCCACTTCGGCGATCGTTTTGGGCGCGCCGCCGTGTTTGAGATCTTCCACCGAGGCGTCAATCCGGACCTGCTCTCCGATCTGCGCGTAGTGACCCCACACTACGGTGTCGACATTGCTCTGCTTGGCCACGCGAAGCACGGTGGACTGATCCAGTTCGGACTGCGGGGTGATTCGCAAATCCTTGAGCACCTGAGCCACGCGGTCCGCAGAAACCATGCGGACGCTGGCCGATTGCCCTACGTCGGTGCTCAACATTTCCGCCATGCTGGAGCCCAGCCAATCGAGTTTCGGATCGCCCGAAGCATTGTGGAAGGGGAGTACAGCAAGAGAATTCAGGGCGGCAACCGGGGCGGAAGAAGATTTCGCGGTTCCAAAATAATCGCGCGCGAAATAGGTTCCTGCCGCGGCCAAGGCTAGCAAGGCCGCGGACGCCCCGATAGCGACGGGTTTGCGCCAAAAGGGAATTGGCGCGGGGGCCGGGGGAGTGGGTACGGGGACCTCGATCCGCTTCGTGGAGCCGCCACGCCACAACTCAATGTCTTGCTGCATGTCCGCGGCGCTTTGGTAGCGCGCGGCGGGATCGAGTTGCATACACTTCGCGGTGATGTCGCTCAGGAGCGCGGGAACTTCGGGATCTATTTCGCGCGGCGGCGAGGGAATTTCTTTGGTGCGTTTGTACATGGCCGCTTGCACGGTGTCGGCCTGGTACGGCAACTTCCCGATGAGCAACTGGTAAAAAATTACGCCGAGGGTGAAGAGATCGGAGCGAGCGTCAACTTTTTCGCCCATCACTTGTTCCGGCGACATGTAATCGGGCGTACCGATCAGCGCGCCGGTGTTGGTCATGCCGCCCGGTTCCATGGTTCGGGCGATGCCGAAGTCCATCACGGTGACGCGATTGTTCTTGTCCACCATGATGTTCTGCGGTTTTAAATCGCGATGGACGACCCCTTCGGAGTGGGCGGCTTCGAGCGCGTTGCAGACTTGCGACATGGTTTCAGCGCATTCCGCAAAGGTGAGGCGGCCTTTTTGTTTGATGAGGGAGCTGAGATCTTTCCCCTCAATAAACTCCATGGTGATGAATTTGATTCCGTCGGCATCACCTAAATCAAAGATGCGAATTACGTTTTTGTGAGTGATGCGGCGGGCGAGAATTAATTCCTGCTTGAAGCGCGCCAGGATGTCTTCGTGGATGGCCAGTTCGGGCTTGATGATTTTCAGCGCGACCAAACGTTCCAGTTCGCGGTCCATGGCTTTGTAGACAGCGCCCATGCCGCCTTCGCCGAGTATTTGCACGATTTCGTAGCGCGTGCCCAGCAGCGTGCCCGGGGGAATTTTGCCGCCCGGAAATAATCGGACACTGGTGGCGGGCGCCGCGCGGGACCAGCCTTTGGCGGAGAGATCGGTGAGGTCGCCGCCTTTTTCGCCGCCAACCAAGGTGGAATCCAGATCTTCAGGCGCCTCGACTAGCGTGCCATCGTCAAGCGCTTCGGGAACGCGGGAAACTGGCGCCGAAGATTTCGGCGGACCTACCAGAGTTGCATCCTCCAGCGCGAAAGGCGTGGCGCAGCGCGAGCAATTCGTAGCTGTTGCGGGATTGGGGGTGTGGCAGGCCGGGCACTCGATGGTGTTGGGTGTCATAGGTGCTTCGGCGACGGAGCGGGGACCGTAACCTTTGCAACGTCAGTAGCTTCCACCGGGGACTGATAGGAGTTTACACCAGTGTTCGCGGAGCGGAAACCGGCAGTCGTGATCTGTTCGTCGGTTCGATAGGGGCTTTATTCGGCGCTCTCTTGATATTCCATTTCGGTGTTGACGGCCCAGAGATTGGACTTGTCAGCGAGGCCGGCGACGATATTGTCGACCGCCACCATGGCGGTAAGCATGGAATGATCCTGGTTGTTGTAGCGATGCATGCCGTTGCGGCCAATCAGGAAAAGATTTTCGAAGGCGTCCACGAAGCTGCGGATTTCGGCAAAACGGGCGAAGGTTCCGAAATAGGCTGGGTGGGTTCTGGGGACGCGAACTACGGTGGAGTCCAGCACGTCGGCCTGGTCGATAATCGCGATCTTGTGGAGTTCGGCGATGGCCAGGGAAGAGATGTCGGCGTCCGATTTGTTCCAGAGATCGCCGGTCTGATCGCAGAAATATTCGACGCCCATCCAGATATGGCTGGGGTCGGCGACCATGCTCGGGCTCCAGTTGTTGATGATTTGCAGGCGGCTGGCCTGAACGTCGGGTTCCTGGAGATAGATCCAGTTGTCGGAGATTTGTTTTTCGTCTTTTTCGCAAACCTTCAATTTTTTTGCCAGGATGCCAACGGTGATGAAGTCGCGATAGCGCAGACCCTCGCTGACTTCTTTTACGTTGGCGGGGACGTTGCCGTCGATTGCGCGGATAAGATCCTTGACGGCCATAGTCGAAAAGAAATAGTCACCGGAAAATTCGCGGAGCACACCTGACTTGTCGCTTGCGGTGATCGAAGCGATGGCATTTTCCTGGCGATGAATGGCGGTCACCTCGCTATTGGTGATGATTTGTCCGCCCATGCAAATGACCTGCTGAGCCACGCCTTCCCACATCTGACCGGGCCCAAACTTTGGATAGAGAAACTGTTCGATCAGGGAGGTTTCTACGTTTTTTTGCGCGAGGTCTGATGATTTACGGAAGCCCTGAGAAATAAAATGCGAGATCGTTTTGGCGATGGAGAGTCCCTTGATGCGTTGCTGGCCCCATTCGGCGCTGATTTCACGGCAGGGGACGCCCCAAACTTTTTCGGTGTAAGACTTGAAAAATGTTTCGTACAACTCGCGGCCGAAACGGTTGATGAAGAACTGTTCGAGATTGGTTGCGCGCGGCTGCGGGAAGATGGCGCTCCGCAAGTAGCTCAACGCAATGCGTGCAGTTCGAAGCACGCCCAGGTTTGCGAGGGTGTCCCAGCTGAGGGCGATTGGGTAATCAAAGAATTTGCGCAGAAAATAGATTCGAGACTTGCGCTTTCTCAGCAACATCACATGATCTGGATTGGCGCTAATTGAGGTACGCGGCGTTGCTCACCGGCGGGGATTTCGTGAGTCATGCCGTGATAGGCGATGGTTTGTGGCTGGTCGGAGTTCGCCTGGATGGGCATCTGTTTCATCCACCAGTCCATTACCCGGTCACTCTTGGAAAAAAAACGATGGCCGCCCAGGTCCATGCGATTGCCTTTGTAGCGCACCGTTCGCGACAAGCCGCCCAGAGCATCGCTTTTCTCCAGAATGATCGGCTGGATATCCGTGCGAGTGAGCAATTCGTATGCGGCCGTGAGACCAGCGGGGCCGGCGCCGATAATAATCGCGATTTTCTTTGCGTTGTCCATGCGCCCTAGAATCTGACGGCCGTCTCTGGCATTCCCGCCGATACCAGTCTACACATTGCAACCGAGAGACATCTTTTTGGGTGCGAAACCCTTCCAATTGATAGAATTGCAAAGGTGGACAGTATGCAGGCACGCCGAAACCGGAAATCCCAAGCGGGGATGACGCTGCTCGAACTGATCATTGCCAGCATGGTGCTGGCGATCCTTTCGACTGCGGCGCTTCCGGTAGTGCGCTTCACCATCCTACGCGCCAAAGAATATGAATTGCACCGGGACCTTCGCGATATGCGGAAGGCCATCGACCTTTATAAAGATGACGCGGATCGCAATCTGCTGCGCACGGAAGTGGGCAGCGAAGGCTACCCGCCGGATTTGGAGACGCTGGTGAAAGGCCTGGCGATCGGCGGCACTGGGACGGACAAGAAACGATATTTACGGCGGATTCCGATCGATCCCATGACGGGGCGCGCGGACTGGGGATTGCGATCGGTGCAGGATGATTTTGATTCCACCAGCTGGGGCGGCGGCAACGTGTTCGATGTTTACTCCAAGTCTTCGTCTTTGGCGCTCGATGGCAGCAAATATTCAGATTGGTAGCCTGGTCCAGAAATTTTCATCCGGGATGACAGTCCTCGGAGATCGGATTTATGTCGCAACCTGCGCACGCCAAACCGGAAAAAGCTTCTGTAATCGCGCCCGCCGCTCCGCTGTGTGATTTTCTCGACCTGAAAGCGCAATTCGCCACGATCCGCGAAGAAGTGATGGCTGCGGTCAGCAGAGTAATGGAGAGCCAACTCTTTATTCTGGGCAGCGAAGTGCGGCTGTTTGAAGAAGAGATCGCTGCCGCGCTCGATGCAAAATATGCGGTGGGCTGCGCTTCGGGCACGGACGCTTTGATCCTCGCGTTGCTGGCGGCTGGCGTTGGTCCCGGCGACGAGGTGATTACTACGCCGTTCAGTTTTGTGGCTACGGCTGGCTCAATTGCGTGGATTGGGGCTAGACCCGTATTCGTGGACATTGATACGGATACGTTCAATATCAGCCCCGCGCTCATTGAGGCTGCCATCACGGAAAAAACGCGGGCGATTATGCCCGTGCATCTTTTTGGATTATCCGCGGACATGGATCCGATTGTGAGCTTAGTCAAAGCGCGAAAACTTGTGGTGGTGGAAGATGCCGCGCAGGCGATTGGCGCGCGGTACAAGAACCGTTTTGTGGGGACGATCGGCGACTTCGGGTGCTTTAGTTTTTTTCCTTCGAAGAATCTCGGGGGCGCTGGCGATGGTGGCCTGATTACTACGCACGATGCGGCGATGGACGAGCGATTGCGGCTTCTGCGTATGCACGGCAGCAAGCAGAAATATCATCACGACGTCCTGGGTACCAATAGCCGGTTGGATGCCTTGCAAGCTGCGGTGTTGCGCGTGAAGCTTCGGCATTTAGCGAAGTGGACCAAGGGGCGTCAGGAACGCGCTGCGCGCTATCGGCAATTATTTGCAGAGGCTGATCTGTCTGAATTTATTACGGCGCCCGGAGCGCCTTCCGCGAGTTACGAGCACGTTTACAATCAGTTTACGATTCGCAGCAAGCGCCGGGACCAATTGCGCGAACATCTGCGTTTGGCGGGTGTTCCGTCGGATATCTACTATCCGATACCGCTGCATTTGCAGCCGGCGTTTGCGGGACTGGGATATCGCGCGGGGCAGTTCCCGAATTCCGAAGTTGCGAGTGCGGAAGTATTGTCGCTGCCGGTTTTTCCAGAATTACAGGACGCTCACCAGGTGGCGATCGTTGCGGCCATTGCGGATTTTTACTCGAAGCGATCACGCTGACGGCGTCGAACCGACCTATCGACCGTCTCCATCAATTAGTGAATAAAGTTTAGTTAATAAAGTTCAGCCCGCTCGGGATGAATTGCGGAAACACGTAGGCGTACATCATCACGATTACGCCCACAATAGCGGCGAGCGCTACGGAGTGCCAGAAAACGAACCGGAAGATCACACCTTCGTTGCCAACTTGATTGGTAGCGGCCGTCGCAATGCAAATGGACTGGGCATCGATCATTTTGCCCATTACGCCGCCGGCGCTGTTCGTCGCGGCCATGAGGATGGGACTCAATCCCAACTGCTGCGCGGTAATTTTTTGCAAGCCGCCAAACAGGACGTTCGACGACGTGTCGCTGCCGGTGAGGGCTACGCCGAGCCATCCTATGAAGGAACCGAAGAAGGGAAAGAGCCAGCCGGTTCGCGTAAAAGCCAGGCCTAAGACGGCGTCCATGCCGGAATAGCGGGTGACGTAGCCTAAACCGAGCATGCAGGTCATCGCGATGATCGCGAAACGTAAGCGAAAGAGGGTGCCGCCGAAGATCGAAACCATTTTTCCAGGCTTCAGTCCGAGGATAAACCCAGAGACTAGAGCCGCGAGAAAGCAACCCGTACCCGTAGCGGTGAGCCAGTTGAAATCGAAGCGGGCGGCTTCGGCTGCGGGCTTGGCGACCACCGGAGTGGTGCGGAATACTTTGGCGTGCAGGCCGGGCCAATCCCACCCTGCGGGGCCAGTGCGCGCTTTACCGTCGGGAAGAACTACTTTGAAGGCGGGCGTGGTGGCTTGATTCATCGCCAGCTTGACGGAGGGGAGTCCCCAGGCTAGGACAAAAACGGAAAGAATGGCGAAGGGCAGCCAAGCTTTGGCGATTTGACTGGCGGGGTAGTGTTTCACCTGTTCGTGGCGGCTCAACTTGGCGGCGTCTTCTGCACGTTCGTCTTCGAAGCGCCAAATGCGCTTAGGTTTCCAGACCCGCAGGAACAACATGGTGGCGACAAGCGAAGCGACGCCCGCGGCGATGTCCACAAGGTTGCTGTCCATGTGGTTGGACCAGAAATATTGCGTGCCCGCGAAAGAGATGCCCACCACGAGAATCGCGGGAAGAACTTCAAAAGTTTCCGCCCAGCTGACCATGGCGCGAACCAACCAAAACGGAACGATAACTGCGGTTATTGGCAGAATGCGACCGATCATGGCGTTGAGATCGCTTTCGGGGAGAGCGGTTACTGAGGCGAGGGCGTGAACCGGAGTCCCGATTGCGCCCCAGGCGACGGGGGCGGTGTTGGCGATCAGGTTTAACGCGGCAGCATGGAACGGTTTAAAGCCGAGGCCGATCATAAAAGCGCCGGCGATGGCGACCGGAGCACCGAACCCAGCGCAACCTTCGATGAAAGCGCCGAAGCAGAAGGCCACCAGCAAGAGTTGGAGGCGGCGGTCCGGAGTGATGGCAGCTACGGACTGCTTCATGATTTCAAATTGGCCGGTTTCGACGGAAATGTCGTAGAGGAAGACGGCGGCGATCACAATCCAGACAATTTTCAGAAGCCCGTACGCCGCGCCGTACGTGAAACTACTCAATGCCATCGGCGCGGGCATGTGGAACACCACAATAGCGCAGAGGAGCGCGGTGGCTGCGCCGGCTATCGCGCAAAGGTGGGCCTTCACCTTGAAGCCTGCCAATAGTCCCAGCAGGACGATAACGGGGAGTGCGGCGACCAAAGTAGACAGCCACCAATGTCCGAAGGGATCGTAGTTTTGCGTCCAAGTCACGGGGATTTCCTCCACGCAGCGAACGAAGCGGGTGATTCGGATGGGACCAGGGTGCTCGCTGAGGACGGCAAAGAGGTACCCCGAGACCGCTTGGGTCCTCGGAACCTGCCCGGTCGTGTGTTGATATACTTCGTCCGCACCGTAGCGTCAAGTATTAATAAAAACTGGCAAACGCAACTTGGCGGAACAATTTAACGAGAAGGTTTTCTGGTCCAACTCTCGGGGACTTCGATGAATGAGGAATTCAGTTCCGCGACCGACGCGCAGCCCAACAACCGGAGGGTGCGTTCGACATCATCACGCAAAATAGCCAGCGCTCGCGCAACGCCAGCTTGCCCCGCCGCAGCCATTCCGTAGGCGTACGCGCGGCCCAACAAAACAGCGCGCGCGCCCAGACATAAGGCTTTCACAATATCCGCGCCTCGGCGAATCCCGCCGTCCATTAGTATTTCCGTTTGTCCGCCAACCGCGGCCACAACCTCTGGCAAAGCACGCAGGCCTGACGAAACCCCGTCGAGTTGCCGGCCCCCATGATTGGAAACGATCACTCCCTCCACGCCTTCATCGACGGCCCGCCGCGCGTCTTCACCGGTAAGGATGCCCTTCACCAGAATTGGCCCCGGCCATGCTTCGCGAAGCCACTGCAAGTCGCTCCAGGTAACCACTGCGCGGGCTAGCGCGCCGGTGACGTCTATAAGCGGCATGGGCGTGCCGTCCGGTTGGACAATATTTTCAAGTTTGGGCATACCGCCATCTCGCAGAAACGACGCCAGCCATCCGGGGTGTGCCAGCAGTTGCGGCACGTACTGCATCTTTTTCGCGAGGGACTTGCCCATCAATTCCCGCATGCCATTGCGCGGATCTCGTTCACGCATCCCAGCAACCGCGGTGTCGACCGTAATCACCAGCGCGGAATAATCAGCAGCGCGAATCCGGGCGATGGCGGCCTCCGCAGCGTCGCGGCCGCCCACTAAATACAACTGATACCAAACTGGCCCCCGCGACGCCGCCTTCACGGCTTCGAGCTTATGCCCGGAGATCGTTGACAGAATGAAGCCGGTGCCAAACTCGCCGGCCGCGCGAGCCGCCGCGACCTCTCCTTCCGGATGCATCATCCTGCTGTAACCTACCGGAGCCAGTAGCGCCGGGAACGAAATGTCCTGGCCCATAACTCGCGTATTCAAGCTGCATTTGCCGATCGCGACGGCCTGGCGCGGACGAAAGCTTACATCTTCAAAGACTCGGCAGTTTTCTCGAAGCGTAACTTCGTTCTCAGCCCCGCCGTCGACGTAATCAAACACCAGCTTGGGCAGGCGTCGCTTAGCCAAGCGCCGCAAATCTTCAATGTTAACTACGCGTGGAGACGCAAGAGAACGCACAGGTACCGCTCCTTGGGACCATTTGCCCCAAGCAGTCTACGCCGAAATGCAATTCCGCGTTGTGCGGGGATTCTCGTTTCTATCACGGCGCGACCGCGCCGGACGTCATCTGCGAATGGCATCGAATCAGAAATCAGCGAAGTCCGGAAGACGAAATTCCACTCGACGGTCTCTTAGAGGAAGGTCACGAAGTAACGTCATGTTTCGCAAGCTTTCGTAACAACGAATTACCCTCGGTATCGGTAAGTGAACCCCGCCGCATCAGCGCAATAATCAATTCACCCACCACGTAGGTAGAATCGCCATTCGTTCCGCGGACCGGCGCCGCAGGCTCCTGGTGGTGTTGCGCTTCAAATTCCAGCGGCGTCTCGCCACTCAACTCCCCGATCCACTTATCCAGGAGACTGCGGTGATCCGGTGTGAGAGTGGTAAAGCAAAGCCCCATGCCCATCCCGATTTTTGAGTACACCACGATGGCTTGGGCTTCCAGAAATTCACCGTCCCGCAGGATTCGGAGCCTCACATCGCTTTTTTGCGGAAAAGGGCAAAACGTGTCCACGTAACAGCCGCTCAAGCTGATGTCAGACGTGCGGGCGCTCATCCGTGTGCGCGACCGGGCATCCAGAGCCTCAGCCTCGGCTGTAAACGGGTACCGGGGACAGGCACGGCGGTCAGGAGTCTCGGGGATCGTACGGCCGACTCCGTTCTTCTTTGAGGTCTCGATCATCGAGTTTTCATGGCGTCGCAAGATTGCAGCCGACATTCGTGTCAGGTCTGGCCGACCAGGACACACGCGTAGGGCGGTGCCGCGAGAGAATCCATGCACGCGGTGAGCCACGCATTAAGTGCCACACCGTCAACATGTAAAGCAGATCGATCCGAATCGACATGTGTCAGCTCTGAAACATGGATGCGGATTTGGAACGTTCTTGTGATGTCCCAAGAGCTATAACATTGCGCTCATCCGTGAGCATTCACGCGGAGGAATTGGCCGGGTCGCCAGACGGCATGCCTAAATGTTTATAGCTCTATCATTTAGCGGGATCACGGGTGTGGTCGGAGAGCGCAATAATCCCAACCGAATCTGCAAGTTAAGCCAAAAATGCCGGTCTTTCGCCATCTCTTCGCCGATTATTAGATGTCGTTAAGGTTCTGTACTAAAACGAAACATCCCCTTTCCAAAACCGTGACAGCGCGCTGTTCTCGGGTAACACTATCAAGCATGCAAGCTATAGAACTACTAGAACCTATAGGACTAAGTGCGTCCACTTCCAGCGCTGCCTCCGTCCGTTACTTGCGTAATTCGGACTTGGTCTCGCGGGATATCGCTGGCGAAACGGTAGTCGTTCCCATCTGCCGCGGGGTTGGCGACCTCGATTCGATTTTTACTTTCAACACCGTGGGCACACATTTGTGGAATTTGCTTGGCGCGGTGCAAAGCGAGGCCGAATTAATCAAGTCGCTCACCGAAGAATTCGAAGTGAGCGAAGAAGTAGCGCAGAGCGACGTGCGGAATTTCATGGCTGATCTTCTGGAAGTCGGGTTGGTTCGCACGGTTTAAGAGGCCATTTTGCAAACGTTAGAGTACAGCGATTTCAGCACCGTAGCTCACCAGCGCTCTCCGTTAAAGCGCGTGCCGATGGACGTTTCCATCGAGGTTACTCGCCGCTGCCCGCTAGACTGCCTGCACTGCTACAACAATCTTCCGATGGGCGACCAGGTGGCGCGCAGCCAGGAAATGTCTCTGGCTGAACATTGCGCGTTGCTGGATGAATTGGTCGCAGCCGGGACGATGTGGCTGCTGTACTCCGGCGGAGAGATTTTTGCGCGCAAAGATTTCCTAGATATCTATACCGAAGCCAAGAAGCGCGGCTTTCTGATTACCCTGTTCACCAACGGGACGCTGATCAACGAGCGGATTGCCGACCATCTGGTGAAATATCCTCCGTTTTCCATCGAGATCACTCTGTACGGAGCCACGCGGGAAACGTACGAAGCGCTAACGCAGGTTCGCGGATCCTTTGATCGCTGTATGCGGGGAATCGACCTGCTCCTGGCCCGGAGCCTCCCGCTGAAATTGAAAACAGTACCCACCAGCATCAATCAGCACGAAGTCTACGAGATGAAGCGATTCGCGGAGAATCTGGGAGTCGAATTCAAGTTTGATCCGCTGGTCAATCCGCGCATCGACTGCTCGCAGAGTCCGCTGGCGATCCGCCTTAGTCCGGAAGAAGTGGTCTCGCTCGAATTTTTCGATTCACGGCGCAAAGCCGAATACCTGCGGCTCGCCAACGAGGATCTGGCCGCCGGCGCGCCGTCGGTGACCAGCGAATCCACCCGCTATTCCTGCGGTGGTGGAACGAATGGCTGCGCGGTCGACCCCACCGGGACGATGAGCATCTGCGTCATCTCCCATCAGCAGGGCTACAACCTCCGCCAAGGCAGCTTTCGCGAAGGCTGGGAAGGCCCGATCAGCGAAATTCGGGCTCAAAAGAAAACCCGACCCAGCATCTGCGACCGTTGCCAGATTCAATCGCTGTGCAGCATGTGCCCCGCGAATGGCGAACTGGAAAACGGCGATCCTGAATCACCCGTTGAATTTCTTTGCCAAGTCGCGCATCTCCGGGCTTACGCGCTCGGGCTTGCGGTCCCCGAACATGGCAATTGTCCCAGCTGCACATCCGACACACAGCACCAGGAATTGCTGGCCTCCGCGGAACGCATCAACGCGCAAGCCGGAGATTCCCGCGAATGGTTGGATCGTAAAAAAAGCTCCGCAGTGTTGAAGGTGCTGCAGCCTTCGGCGCCGCGGGCGGCAGCGTGTCATTCCTGCAGCGCGCACTAAGGGAAGACGGAGTCCCAGAACACGTCGCAACACGGTTATCCGAAAGAAGAGCTTGATGGATTCGCCAGAAAAATCAGCGGCCGTAACGCGGGACACGCTCGGCACCGAAGCCTATGAGGCTCCGAAGGTTCTGCGGGTAAGCCTGCGTCCGGCCGAAGCGGTCCTCGGGCATTGCAAAGTCGCTGGTTCGGCTGGACCGGTCTCGGCTTCCTGCCGGACCTTCGCAGTGGTCTGCCGCACGCCCGGATCTTGACGCCGAAATTATTTATGTCATCCGCAACGACACAATTCGCCCCTCAGGCCGTCGCCCCGCAGCGTGGGCCGCGCCACGCATCGCAGCTTTCCTATCGCATCGCCGACATTTCCTTTGGCATGACCAATAACGACGGGCTCCCAATGGTTCTCGAACCATCGCTCCGCGCGTTTGCCGTGGCCCCGTCCATGAGCGATGTGAACGTTCGCGTTTCCTTGGTGGACACGCTTTCCGTCCCAGCGCAAAAACCGCTCTTCGATTCTGGCGGATTGTGGACGCTGTTCGCCGAGGATGGCGGCTATCGGCTAAATTTCCTGCGGTCTTTCCCGGGAGAAACACCCTACAAGACTGCCTGGTTCGACAAGGATTTCAGCAACGGAGAGCTGTCTCTCTCCCGGCGTTTCTTCAACACCGCGACGGCTGCCTATCCGCTGGAGTATCCGCTCGACGAAGTGCTGATGATTCACCACCTAGCCAATGGCAAAGGGATCGAAGTTCACGCTCTCGGTGTAGTAGATGAAGCAGGGAACGGCCATTTGTTCCTCGGCCACTCTGGCGCTGGAAAAAGCACCAGCGCGCGCCTGTGGCAATCGCAAAAAGGAATTCGCATTTTGAGCGACGATCGCATCATTCTTCGCCGCAGCGCGGGCGACGTGTGGATGTACGGCACGCCCTGGCATGGGGATGCCGGTATCGCCTCGCCGCAATCGGCGCTGCTCAGCCACATTTATATTCTCGAACAGTGGCCGAGCAACGACCTTGTGTCGCTGCCGCGCAGCGCCGCCACTGCCGAGATTTTTGCCCGCAGCTTCGTTCCGCGGCACTCGACGGAAGCATTGAATTTCGCTCTTCAGTTCATTGAGGGGCTTGCCCAGGACTTGCCTTGCGACACGTTCCGTTTTGTTCCGCAGCCCAGCGCCATGGAGGTTATCCGCCATGCGCGCGTTTAAGCCCTCGGCCGTAAACACTCAAGAGCCTGTGGTGCGGAAAAACTCCGCCCAGTTCGCGGCGGTTTGCCACGAACTGCTTGATCGTGGTCTGCATTTTCGGTTCACAGCTCAGGGCCGGAGCATGCAGCCGAATATTTTGCCGGGCGACCAAGTGGTGGTTGCACCCGCAAATTCGGCGGACGATCTCAAACCCGGCCAAGTCGTTTTCACGCAGAGTCTGGATGGCCTGCGCATCCACCGCTTGATCGGGCGCGTCGCTGACGGCGGCGCGGCTGCCACCCGTGGTGATTCGGGGCAGGAACCAGATTCTGCGGAGCAACAACAAATTCTTGGGCGCGCGGTAGCAATTCAAAGAGACGGCCAGCACATTTCGCTGGAGCGTCCGTGGACGCGCCAGCTTCACGCCGCGCGCGCTTTTTTGCGGAGGTTGCGCCTTGCTGGCCGCCGTCGGCTCACCGGCAGTTCGCTTGTCCTGTTGCCCGCATTGATTGTGGTTCATTTGTTGAGTGGCGCAACCGCGACCAGAGCCGTCAATGTCACCATTGCGCAAAATCCGTCGGTCAGCACGGTCAGCCCCGGCGGCCAAATTGTTTATACCAACACGCTCACCAACAACAGCGGCGCGAACACGGTACACAATCCGGTCATAACTCAGGCGACCCCGGCTAACACCACTTTTGTTTCAGCCAGCGCGCCTGCTGGATGGACCTGCGCGGGAGTCGCAGCTGGTGGAACCGGAACGGAAACCTGCACAGATTCAGCGACCTTCCCCGCGAATGGCACCGCGAACATCGTCATCACTGTTCAGGTTAATGCAGGCACGGCGGGCCAAACAGTTATCAACGGGTCCACGACAGTCACATCTACGACTGGTTTGACGGGGACTACCACTGCTACCAGCACCGTCACGGTTCTCAGCGCCAATCTTTCGCTCACGCAAACGGCGACTCCGGCAGCCGTCTCCCCGGGGGGCACAATTGTTTTCGCCAGTGTCATCACGAACAACGGCGCGAGCACTGCGGCCACTCCGGTACTCACTTTTGCAATCCCCACGAATACCACGTATCAATCGGTGACCTCGCCCGGTTATACCTGTGCTGGTGTGGTTGTCGGTGGGACAGGCACGCTGACCTGCACCGCCACGGCGAATGCTGCAAACGGAAGTACGGCAACCATTTCGGTCACCGTCCTCGTGGGAGCGGGTGTAGCCACTGGCACGGTAATCACCGGTTCGGCCAATGTAACTTCCACTACGTTTGACCCGAATACGGGCAGCAATAATGCCACCAGCACCTCGACCGTCGCCACGGCGGATCTGTCCGAGACAGCGACAACGACTTCCTCGACCGTCGCGCAAACCGGAACAATTAGTTACAACTTCGTTACCACCAACAACGGGCCCAGCACCGCGGCCAATCCGCAACTCGTATTTACGACTCCGGCCAACACCACTTTCCAAAGCGCTACGGCCCCGGCTGGCGCAACGTGCGGCGGTGTAGCTGCCGGTGCCACCGGTACGCTGACTTGTACCTCGTCGACGGGTTTTCCGAATGGTTCCAATGGCACCGTCACCATTTTGGTGACGGTAAATAGCGGCGTCGCTTCGGGCACGGTTATCACCGGCACAGCGACTGCGAGTTCGGTGACCCAGGATCCGAATTCGGGAAACAATTCGGCGAGCGCCTCGGTAACCGTCGCTTCCAACGATTTGGCGATGACCCAGGCGGCCGCCCCAACCGTAGTGGCATCCGGTTCAACGATCACTTACACCGAAGTGGTTACAAATAACGGGCCAGCCCCTGCTCCTAACGCCGTGCTGTACCAGCAGACGCCTCTGAACACTGTTTTTGCGTCGATTGCCGCACCAGCGGGTTGGACCTGCGCGAATCCCGCCGTGGGCGGCACTGGAACAGTCACTTGCACGGACAGCGTGGATTTTCCCGTCAGCACCCCGGCCACGTTCACTTACGTAGTAACCGTAAACGCTGCAACCGCGGCGGGCACCACCATCACGAATTCCGCGGACGTAACTTCTTCCGCCCCCGACACCAATGCCGTCAACAATGCCAGCATCACAACCGTTCTGACCGAGACCGCCGGACAAGCCGATATCGCAGTTTCAATTGCCGCAGCGCCAACGCCAGTCTTCGTTTTCTCTACTCTTACGTATACGGTCAGTCTGCAAAATCGCGGACTGGTGAACGCGACGTCCGTGGTGCTGACAGATGTGTTGCCCACCGGCACCACGTTGGTTACCGCGGTTCCTTCGCAAGGCACCGCGTGCACCGGCACCACCACAATTACCTGCGCGCTCGGCACCATTAATAATGGCGCTACCGCCACCGTCGTGATCGCGGTTACCAGCCCAGCGACCGCCACCACATTGACCAATGTGGCTTCTGAGGTATCGGCAACTACCGATCCGGTGAGCTCCAATAATTCTGCGACAGCGATAACTGTGGTGCAGCCGCTCGTCTGCGCCACGCCTGGCCGCGACGGCATTGGCGGCACGCTCAACAGCGTCTTGAACGCCTACTACGCGCCAGCCGCTAACGGGGTCGTCGCTGCTGGAGCAACGACGGTGACGCTGAGCGCGGTAGCAGCGGGTGGCGCCAGCACTCCCATCGCTTCCGGGGACTTGTTGCTGATCATTCAAATGCAGGACGCCGCCATCAATTCCACGAACACCGGCTCATACGGAGATGGCGTGCCCGGGGATCCGGCAAGCGGCTACACGGCGCTGAATAATGCAGGCAATTTCGAGTTTGTCACCGCCACTAACGCGGTTGCCACCACTGGAGGCGCGTTAACTTTTTCTGGCACCGGACCAACAGGCGGTTTGCTGAACACATATACCCAAGCTGCTTATGTTGCCGGCACGCAGGGTCAGCGAAGTTTCCAAGTGATCCGCGTCCCGCAATACACCTCCGCAACGCTCGCGTCAGGGCTGACGGCTATGCCTTGGAACGGCGCAACCGGTGGGGTCGTCGCAATCGACGTTGCTTCCCAGTTGACTCTCGGCGGTACTGTCTCCCTCGACGGCGAAGGCTTTCGCGGAGGTGCTGGCCGGAAGCTCGGCGGCGGGGGCGGCGCCAATACCGATTACGTAACTCTCTCTACCAACAATGCCGATGCTTCGAAAGGTGAAGGGATTGCCGGAACTCCGGCCTATGTAGCCAACGCTACCATTACAAACCTGACAAACACCGGCGTCGAAGGCTATCCCAACGGCAGCTACTCGCGGGGCGCGCCTGCGGACGCAGGTGCAGGCGCGACCGATGCGCATCCTTCGGCCAACGACCAAAACAGTGGCGGAGGTGGAGGCGGCAATGGGGGCACCGGCGGTCAAGGTGGCTACGGCTGGAATAGCGCAGGAGTGGTCGGCGGTTTCGGTGGCTCACCCTTTCCTTCGTCGACCAGCGCGTTGGTTCTAGGCGGAGGTGCGGGCGCAGGCACCACAAACGATGGCACTGCTGACCCCGCCAATACCAACCCCGCAGGAATTAACAGCAGCGGCGCAGCAGGTGGAGGAATTCTAATTATTCACGCCGGTTCTGTTGTCGGAACCGGAACGATCACGGCCAATGGCCAGTCGGCGCTACACGTCGCGAACGATGGCGGTGGTGGTGGCGGCGCGGCCGGTTCCATCCGCGTGTTAGCAAGCAGCGGCGGCCTGGCCGGCCTCACGGTTTCTGCCAATGGAGGCGCAGGCGGCAACACTTGGGCTACCCAACCAGGTGGCACGCCCTTTCCGGGGAACCGCCACGGACCCGGTGGCGGCGGCAGCGGTGGTTACCTGTGGTTATCCGCTACGCCAGCCAGCTCGAGTATTCTAGGCGGCAACAATGGTTTGACTACCACCTCCGCTGATGCTTACGGTGCCACACCGGGCACTTCAGGGGCTTCCGCGATTAATGTCACCATTCCGCAAACTCCGGGTACGCAACCCGGCGCGGAGTGCGCGAGCGCCGACCTCAGCGTAAGCAACACCGAAACTCCGAATCCGGTGAGCCCCGGCGGCGCGATCAGCTATTCGCAGACCGTCACCAACATCGGCCCGCTGGACGCCGTCAACGCAGTTTTCAGCGAAGCCATTCCCGCCAATACCACATTTCAGTCGATCACCGCACCCGCCGGCTGGACTTGCAACTCTACCGCCTCGATTCTCGCCACCGGCACGATCACCTGCACCGACGCAAATTTCGCCAGCCGTCTCTTCGGCACGTTTACCGTGAGCGTCACGGTAAAAGCGGGAACCACTTTCGGCACGCAAATCGTCGACACCGCCAACATTACTTCTGCCACTAACGATTCGAATCTCGCAAATAATTCCGCTACGGTCTCTACGGTCGTAGGTTCCGCAACCTCCGCATACGTCACGCTCACCAAAGTTGCCGCGTCCAACACTGTGGTAGCCGGCGCGAATATCACCTACACGATGGTGATGACCAACAACGGCCCGGCCGCCGCCGCGCCGAACGGTCTGTACGACACGGTCCCCACAAATACCACCTTTGTTTCCATCACGTCACCAGGCTGGAATTGCGTCACGCCTGCCGTCGGTGGCACAGGAAACATCGTCTGCACCACGCTGTCTTTCGCGAATGGAGCTACCGCGACGTTTACGCTCGTCGTTGCCGTCAACAGCGGCGTAGCCAACGGAACGTTTATCTCCAATACCGCGAACGCCAATTCTGGCATCCCGAATCCGAATCCGACCGGTGCCTCAGCCACCGCAATCGTCACCGTCGCCGGTGCCGCACAATCGGATTTGAGCATCACCAGCTCCGCCACGCCCAATCCGGTCCTCGGCGGAAACAACATCACCTTCACGCAGGTGGTCACCAACAACGGCCCAGCCGCCGCCGCGACCGCGACTTACACCGATGTAATTCCAACCGGCTCGACCTTCGTTTCTCTAGTGCCTCCAGCAGGTTGGACCTGCACCACGCCCGCTGTCGGCGCCACCGGTACCGTGAGCTGCACCAGCGCGTTCGCTTCTGGTGCCAGCGCCACATTTCCGCTGGTCGTGAAAGCCACCGCCACCGATACTCCCGGCACGGTCATCACGAACACCGCCACGATCGGGCCAACGGCCAACGATCCCAACACCGCGAATAACACAGCGACGTCCTCAACGGTCGTGACCTCTCCGACGCAGGCCGACGTCTCCATCGTTAAAACCGCTTCGCCCGAGCCGGTCAACCAGAGCACCAATCTCACCTATACGCTACAAGTCATCAACAACGGACCCGCCGTCGCCCAGGGCATCACCGTTTCGGATCCGTTGCCTTCGCAAATTACGTTCGTCAATGTGTTGACCTCCCAGGGCACTTGCACACAAAGCGCCGGCACTGTCAGCTGCAACATCGGCACTCTCAGCGTGGGCGGCTTGGCCATCATTACCATTAACGTCAGCGCGGCCACCTTCAGCAGCGGCGGAACACCATGCGCCACCATCAACGGTGTCCCTTACGCGGTGTGCAACACCGCGACGGTCGCTTCCACGACTAGCGATCCCAATCTCACGAATAATTCTTCGACCGCGAATTCCACAATTCAATCTCCGACGGCCGTGCAGCTATCTTCCTTCCGCGCGCAGACTCGTGCACAAGGCGGCGTTCTGCTTGAATGGCACACCCAGGAAGAAATTCGCAATCTCGGCTTCAACGTGTATCGCCAGGACGCGCAGGGTCGCCACAAAGTGAATCCGTCGATCATCGCCGGAGCCGCTTTGTTTATTCGCGGCGCACGCCCGCAACACGCTGCAAAAACCTACTACTGGATTGATCCAGCCGGGACCAGCCTGTCCTCGTACGAACTTGAAGATGTCGACTTGAATGGAACGCGTAACACCCACGGACCGGTAACTCCCACGGCCTCCGCGGAATTTCCCGATGCTTTCGTTAGCGCGTCGCCGCGCAGCACCGTTGCGCCTGCAGCAGCCGCGCAAAGCGCGTCGGAGGTTTCCAACGCTCCGCTCTTGACGCAACTCAATCAGCTCGCCGCGTCTGCCGCCCAGCAACCGGTACGCGTACTGAACACGCCGCGTCCTGCAGTTCCCACGCTGACGCCGGGCCAATACCAAACCTCGCTGGACTTGCTCCCAGCCCTGAAAATCGGTGTGCAATCGGAAGGCTGGTACCGCGTCTCCCGCGCGCAACTCCTCGCGGCCGGTTTCAATCCAGGATCAGATTCGCAATTCCTGCAACTCTTCGCCGAAGGCGTGGAACAGCCTTTGTTCGTCAATGCGCGCCCCGGGATTGGCTTCCATACCTTTGACGGCATTGAATTCTACGGCACGGGAATCGACACGCCGTTCTCGGACACTCGCATCTACTGGCTGGTCAAAGGCACGCAACCCGGTAAGCGCGTGACCCAAATCTCCTCGCCGGCGTCTGGCGCCAGCAGCGCGCAAAGTTTTCTGTCCACGGTGATCCGTCAAGACCGCACCACTTATTTCGCCACGCTGCTCAACGGCGAAGACCAGGACAATTTCTTCGGCGACGCCGTCACGAGCGAACCCGTAGACGAGCTGCTCACCATCGCCCATTCCGACGCCAACTCCGCGCTGCCTACGTCCGTGGACATCACGCTACAGGGCGCGACCGATCAGCAAGCCCATCGCGTTTCGGTCAGCTTCAACGGAAACCCCATCGGCGAAATAGACTTCTTGAATCAAGCTAACGTCACCAACACCTTTGCGATTAATTCCAGCCTGCTCCAAGACGGTGTCAACACCGTCACTCTGACCGCCCTCGAAGGCGACAACGACGTCAGCCTCGTCCAGTCCATCCAACTCCACTACCCGCACACCTACGCTGCCGATGGCAATTGGCTCCGCGCCACTGCTCCTTCGGGCGCAGCGATGAGCGTCAGCGGATTCAGCAATCGCCAAATCTACGCTTTCGACATCACTGACCCGCAATCCATCACGCAGCTCGCCGGCAGTGTGCAAGCCGAAGGCAATACCTTTGCGGTTTCTCTGGCAATTCCGCAGGCTGGTGTCGCCCAACATACGCTACTGGTTTTCTCCAGTGATCAAATTTCTTCTCCCGCAACTCTGGCGTTGCACCAACCGGATGCGGCCATACACAAACAACCGCGTCCCGGCCTGGTAATCATCACCAATCCAGACTTCGTCGCCAGCTCTCGCGCCGCTAGTCTCGCAACGCCAATCGCAAGGCACTCAAGTCACCGTCGTCACCACCGACCAAATTTTCGACGCTTTCAATTACGGCGAACGCACCCCCTACGCTATGCGCGCCTACTTGCAGCAGATCTCCGCGGAGCCGCAACAGGCCCCGCAAGCCGTTCTGTTCGTGGGTGATTCGTCCCTCGATCCCCGCAACTATCTTGGCTTCGGATATTTTGATTTCACACCCACGCGCATCATCGAAACCGCGGCCTTCAAAACCGCTTCTGACGATTGGTTCACGGATTTCGATCAGACCGGCTTCGCCACGATTCCCACCGGACGCATTCCGGTTCGCACCGCCGCCGATGCCGCGCTGCTGGTCTCCAAAATCGTCAACTACGAATCCGGTTCTACCGCCGGTTCGTGGAACCAACAGGCCCTGCTCATCGCCGACCAGAACGTCGAAGTTAATTTCACCAATGAAGCAGCTTTCGCGGCCACGGAAATTCCTTCATCTCTGCAAACCACGAAGATTTATACCGACGGTGTAGATGTAGCCACTGCTCGCCAGCAGATTCTCAGCGCCCTGAACAGCGGCGCGCTTCTGGTCAATTACACCGGTCACGGTTCCACCGAACAGTGGTCCTTCTCCGACCTGCTGGACAACGATTCCGCCACCGCTCTTACCAACGGCGACCACCTCCCGGTCTTCTTGCTTATGGATTGTCTGAACGGGTTCTTCCACGACGTGTATACCCAAAGTCTCGCGGAATCCTTATTCCTCGCGCCCAAAGGTGGCGCAGTCGCGGTCTGGGCTTCCAGCGGATTCACTAACGCTCCCGACCAGGCCACGATGGATCAGGCGCTGCTCCGCATCATCAAGAATAATCCTGCAACTCCGCTCGGCCAGGCCATTCTCAATTCCAAGCTCGGCATCACTGACCCAGACGTTCGCCGCACGTGGATATTCTTCGGCGATCCCACCATGCAACTGCAACTGCCGCCTTCGTCGAGCCAGCCGGCCGCAATAAGCCCCACGCCGGTCCATACGATTCATCGGCTGCCAGGAAAATCGTCATCCGAAAAGTAAGAGCAGGGAATCACCGTTTCAGGAAGGGAATTGAAAAATGAACGCGCTGACCAAAACTTATCTCGCGGTACTCGCCGCGCTATTGCTCGCCTTCGCTCCCGCGCAAGCCGCGCAGAATAAATCTCTCGGCGTCATCCTGGAATCGCAGGATGGGCACATCGGAACATCCGCCACCAGCGCCGGCGCTTCCGTTTACCTGGGCGACATTCTCAATACGGATGCGAACGGCCACATCAGAATCCGCGTCGGCCAGACCATCTACGAACTTCTCGGCGATAGCAGCGTCGCTTTCTATCCTGGGCAATCCGGAACCATCGCCGAACTCCGCCGCGGCACCATCCTCGTCTCTGACAATAGCGCGGAAAATTTCCAAATCTACGCCAGCGATATCCGCATCGTTTCCGATACCCCGCGCCCCATCTCCGGACAAGTCAGCCTGAAAAATCCCTGCGAGCTGGAAGTTTCCGCGCAAACCGGGCAGATGGACGTGATCGCCAGCGACCAAAAACGTACCGTGGAGCACGATCACGCCTACCGCGTGGTCCCCGAGCATTCTGTCGATCCGCACGACGCCACGGTTTCTCCCGAAGATCCGAACTATCACCAAAATCACACCCACGCTGGTTGCGCGGTCGCTGCCGCGCAAAATGCTGGCAAAGCTCCGCTGGCGGCTGGCCATTCTTACTTCGTGCCAATCGCGGTAGGCGTTATTTCTGTAATTTCCATAATTCCCATCGTGAAGGCGTTCGAGAGTCCTGACCGCCCATAACCGTTTGACGGAGTCCTTCTGAAAAGCGCAAGCGATTCTCCGCGAGTACGGCGCTGTCCGCATTGCGTGGGCTCCTCAAGCGCTGAGAGCTAAGCGCCGCACCCGCAATCCCATCCCTTATAGTAAAGTCAACGGTACACCCGCCGGTCTTCTCGACTGACCGCGGAACGATCCGTGTCTCTTTCAAACGAATTGCGGCGCTTTTGGCACCTTCGTGGCTCCGAGCGGTCCATCGTTCTCGCGGCTGCGGTTGGGCTTACTTCAACATGGCTGGCACTCCGCGTCCTCGGCTTCCGCCGCTGGAAAAATATTCTCGACCGCCGCGCCGCTATTCCTGCTTCGTCTGCTCCCTCAGACTCCACGCAACTCCCGGCCGCGCAGCGCATCGCCCATCTGCAATCCTCTGCCGCCCGCCATCTTTTCTTCCGCACCAATTGTCTTGAGCAAGCCATGACGCTTTGCTACTTACTGCGTCGTCGCGGCATTCCTGCGGATCTGCGTTTTGGCGCCCGCAAACAATCCGCTCGCCTCGAAGCCCACGCGTGGGTCGAGCATCTCGGCGTCCCGCTGAATGAAGATCAAGGCGAGCATCGCCATTTTCTTCCGTTCGACAATCCCCTCATGGAGACTTTGCCGGATTGAGCGGAATCGTTGGCATCTTCCACCGCGACGGCGCAGCTGTGCGCGACGAAAATCTGCAGCCCCTTGTCGACTCTCTAAAGTACGTCGGTCCAGACGCGCGAAATGTTTGGCTGGAGGAGCAAGTCGGCTTGGGTCGCACCCTTCTGCAAACTGCAGCGCATTCGGAAGAATCATTCGATCCGCAAGATCCCGGAATCGCGCACCTCCGCATCACCGCGGATGTGCGTCTAGATGCCCGCGAGGCTCTCGTCGCCGAACTCGCCAGCCTGGATAGAAAAATTTCTGCGACCACCAACGGCTCACAACTCCTCCTCTATGCCTACGCTTTGTGGGGACAAAACTGTGTCGCGCATCTCCGAGGCGATTTTGCCTTCGCCATCTGGGATGCCAAAGCGCTGACGCTCTTCTGCGCCCGCGACCACTTCGGAATAAAGCCGTTCTACTACGCCCAGCCCGATTCGGCTTTTATTTTCAGCAACGCTCTCAACACTGTCCGCCTTCACCCCCAAGTCTCCGGCGCGCTCAACGATTCCGCCGTTGCCGATTTTCTGCTTTTCGGATTGAACACCGACAACGCCACCACCACTTTCCGCGACATCCAGCGTCTGCCGCCAGCGCACACGCTGCTCGTTTCTCGTGACGCGCTCACGGTTCGCCGCTATTGGGAAGTCCCCACCAACGGTCGCATCCGCTATCCCCGGGATAGCGATTATGTTGAAAATTTTCTAGCCGTTTGGGTGCCTGCCGTCGCAGACCGATTGGACGAGCGCACCACCGGCATCCTGTTAAGTGGCGGCCTAGATTCCGCTGCCGTCGCAGCGACGGCCAAAAAACTAGCTCCGTCCTCAGATTCAAAAAATCTGCGCGCCTTCACCATCGCTGACGCAAATCTCTCCAACGATCAAGATCCGAAATTTGCCGCGGCTCTCGCCGACTCTCTCGGTATTCCCTCGGAGGCGATCACCGATGACGTGCGCCCATTCGAACACTGGGACGACCCAAGCCCAATCTCTCCGGAGCCCGTTGCCGATCCGCTCTTCGCCAGCCTCCCACAGTCTTTCCAGAAAATTGCAGCCGAGTGCCGCGTCCTGCTTTCTGGCGAAGGCGCGGACAATCTAATGCACTTCACCATGGCTCCTTACTTTGCAGATCTCCTTCGTCAAAAACAGTGGCTCCGTGCGATCGGCGCAGCCTCGCAATATGCGTGGCGTCGTCCGTTTCCGTGGCGGGGTATCGGCGTCCGTGCGCAAAGCCTCTTCGGACGTGGCGAAAACTCCGCGCAACCATTCCCAAAATGGATTTCCCCTGAGTTTGCCACGCGCCTCGATCTCCACGCCCGCTGGCGTGCGGGCCAGCCGCTTCCCATAGCGCTCCACCGTCATCCGATTCATCCTCTCGCGCACGCATCCTTGTATTTACCGCAATGGACGCGCATGTTCGAACTGGAACACCCTTCGGTAACAGGATCTCCCATCGAAGTGCGCTATCCCTTTTTGGACCTGCGGGTTGTCGAATATCTCCTCGCAATTCCGCCATTTCCGTGGTTCCTTGAAAAAACCCTGTTGCGCCAGGCGATGGCAGACCGCGTGCTCGATACTGTGCGTCTGCGCCCGAAGACCCCCTTTGCCGGCGATCCGCTACTAATTCGCTTGCAACGATTCGGCTCGTCTGGGGTTAACGTTCTGACGCAGGGTGCCGCTAAGGAAGTCGCGAGCCAATTGCCTCAGCCCTCACCGACCGGCGCCGAAGCTGCCCGCTATATCAATAGCTCGTTGCTTTCGCCTCTGCATGCTAAGATGTCTGTCGAACAGGTTAACCAGATGGCCCGGCCTTTTTGTTTCAACTTCTGGTTGCAGTCGGTTCGAAAAGTTCGGTATAACTGAAAGCGGAGGCTGGGAATGGCGAAACCTGTTGCACCGAATCCCAAAAAGCCCTACGTGGCTCCCAAGTTGACGGTCTATGGGACGGTGCGGGAATTGACGCTGAAAGTCGGACGTCGCGGCAAGCCTGATGCCGGCCGCGCCCCGCGCAATACCACGGCCATTTAGCGTTCGGTTTGTGTTTTCTCCCGGTTCTGTTTCTGGCCCGCTTCGCAACATTTCAGGCGCTGGAATAACAGCCCATCCCCGGTTTTAATCTTTGCTATCTCAGAGATCTAAGAGTCGGCGCAGCGTTAAGCCTTTGCGCCTTTCCCGCTTTCAAAGATAATATCCCCGTGGGATTTTCCTATTCCGTCTTCGGCTTGGCGATTCGCTCCAATCTTTCGTTGCCGGGGTTACCCGCCGAAGTACCTCTGGATCCCCCGACTGCCGTCCCGGACGGCCCCGATCGCCCCTGGCTCTTCGATTCCCAGAATGAACCCTCCTTAAACCCGTTCCGCGATCTCGACCTTCATGTCGGAGTGCCCCCTCCCCCCCTCCTAACCGTATCGTCATCTCCCGAGGAGCTAATTTACACCAGTGCCTACCTAGATGAATCCGGCGAGCCCGTCCTGCGAATCTGGCGCGCCTCCAACGAAGCCTTTCTCCGCCTTGCGTACGCCGACGGCACCCAATTTTGGTTGGACCGCCCGCGACAGAATCTCTGGGCCACGTGGCCGTCAAGCCTGACGCAGGAAAACACCTTCTCCTACCTTCTTGGCCCGGTCCTAGGGCTTTTGTTGCGCTTACGCGGTATCACCTGTCTCCACGCCAGCGCCGTGGCCTTAGACGATTGGTGCGTCGTCTTTGTAGGTTCCGAGGGGGCAGGGAAGTCCACCACCGCCGCCGCTTTTGCCAAGCGCGGCTACCCCGTTCTCTCTGACGATATTGTGGCCCTTGCCACGTCTGCTACCGATTCATGCTCCGCCAATCCGGATCAGGCATTTCGTGTTCTACCCGCCTATCCCCACCTATGCCTCTGGCCCGATTCGGTACAAATGGTCCAAGCTTCCGCCGAGGAGCTGCCTCGCATCTCGCCCGGCTGGGATAAGCGTCGCCTGGAGCTGGGATACAATGGAACTCGTTTCGAGTCCCGCAGCCTTCCCCTCGGCGCGATCTACCTTTTTGCCGATCGTGGCCCAGACCCGGCACCCTCAATCACTTCGGCCCCGGCCAAAACCTCGCTCCTGTCTCTCTTGGCGAATACCTACGCCAACAACCTCCTCGACCGCGACATGCGCGCCGCCGAATTCGCCGTGCTCAACCGCCTGGTAGCCACCGTCCCCATCCGTCTCCTCACCCCGCACCTCGACCCCGCCAAGCTCGACCAACTCTGCTCCGTAGTCCGCGAGGACTTCCGGCAGCTGAGCCGCCCCGGCATGCCACCGCAATCTTCGCCGACCCGCCCGTCCGTTTAAGTCCCCTTGCACACTAATAGTCACCTCGTTATCTAGTAAGCGACAGCTATCGCCGCCCGCTCTGAACTCCCCACCATTCCTGCAAAACACTGTGCTAGCATCGCGTGGAATGGGGATGTCCCGCCCATGCCAGTGCTCGTTTTTACCCAGCGATCTGTGCCTTTCCTTCCTGGAACAGGTGAACAGCCCCGGTCGCGTACGGTTGACGGCAATGTCTCGTCGCTTATTGTGTTGATGACGCAGTAATGACGAATGAGGGACCGTATACTGAGGAGGAAGACGCTATGAGAATCCGCGGGTCTGTCGTCAAATTTACAGTTTTTTCCGCTGTTGCTTTGCTAACTTGCAGCTTTTTGTTGGTCGCAGGTCTCCGCATCAACCGAAATTCAGCTCGCCACGCTGCTTCTGTCAGCGCCGCGCACACTGCTTCATCCTCGGCAACTTCCTGCGCCGACCGCTCCAAGTTTCTCGACGCCTACGGCAAACTGCCGCTCAGCTTCGTCGAAAACCAGGGCCAGACCGCCCAGGAAGTCCGCTACGTCTCTCACGGCGGACAATACGATCTTTTCTTGACCTCCCAGGAAGCCGTCCTCGCTCTGCGCCGCACCAAGCGCTATGACCTTTCGCCGCGCCACCGTTCCATGTCCATCAAGCAAATGCGCGCCGACCGCCGCGCCGCCACCACCACAGCGGCCCTGCGCATGCAATTTGAAGGCGCCAATCCGAACCCGCAAATTCTCGGCGCCCAGCAGCTCCCCGGCAAAGTGAACTATTATCTCGGCAACGACCCGAAAAAATGGCACGCCGGCGTTCCCACTTTCGCCCAGGTGAAATATTCTCAGGTTTATCCCGGCGTTGACCTCGTCTTCTACGGCAATCAACGCAGGCTCGAATACGATTTCGTCGTAGCTCCCGGCGCCGACCCCAACGCCATCCGCATGAAACTCGCGGGCGCGCGCAAGCTACGACTCAACTCCAAGGGCGACGTCGTCGTCAGCGTCACCGATGGCGATGTGCAACTCCAGAAGCCCGTCATCTATCAGAACATTCGCGGAATCCGCCAGGAAGTCGCCGGTAACTATTCTTTGAAGGGCGACCACATCTCCTTCGCCATCGCCGAGTACGACCGCAGCCAACCACTTATCGTTGACCCCGTCCTCGTCTACGCCACGTATCTCGGCGGCTCGGGTGACGAATCTGCCTTCGCTCTCGTAGTCGACGCCAGCGGCGATGCCTTCGTTGGCGGCAATACCGACTCCACCGATTTTCCTGTCGTTGGCGAGGGTATCGGCACCAATCCCAACTCCTTGGTTTACGGGTTCGTGTCCGAACTTAATCCCACTGGGACGGCATTACTCCAGTCCACCTATCTCGGCGGCACCACTCCGGGTGGAGACTCAGTTTACGGCCTCGCGATTGATCCTTCCGGAAACGTATACGCAACCGGTCAGACGTTCGCGACCAACTTCCCGACCACCGCCAACGCACTGAAACCCACACTGAGCGCAAACGATTCAGGCACCAGCTTCCTGGCGGAATCCAATAGTTCCGGAACCCTCTTCTACTCCTCGTATCTAGGCGGCAATCAAGGCGACTTCGCCAACGCCGTCGCCGCTGATTCCTCTGGCAATGCCTACGTCACCGGTGTCACCTATTCCAGCAACGGCACGACCGACATCACTTTTCCGGTCACCGCTTCGGCGCGCCAAGGTACCGACCCTGAAGATGGTAGCGGCAGTGCCTTCCTTACCGAAATCAACACCAAAGCTTCCGGATCCGCTTCGCTGGTCTATTCCTCGTACCTCGGCGGCGATGGCGCTACCTCTACCGCCGCGGGTCTCGGTTTCGGTGACGAGGGCTTCGGCATCGCCCTCGATTCCAATAACCATGCCTACATCACCGGCACCACCACATCGTCCAATTTCCCGTTTTCCGCCACCAACTTGCAATCGGCCGCGCCCAATCAAGTTAGCTCGGCGTTCATTTCTGAATTCGACACCACCAAACTCAATGCCGCATCCTTGGTCTACTCCACCTACCTCGGCGGCAGCGGAAATACCGGTGCGGCCCTCGGCGATTTCGGCACCGGCATCGACGTGCAATCCGGTACCACCGTTGCCTACGTAACCGGTACCACCAATTCTGCTGATTTCCCAACCACTGCCACCGCTTATCAGAAAACCGGCGACGCCACCAACGGCTCAGCTTACGTCACGCTCCTCGACACCGGCGTAGGTAGCTCGTTGAAGTACTCCACTTTCCTCGGCAGCGGCGGCGCCACCGGCTATTCCATCAAGGCCGACAAAACCTCCGGCAAAGCAGTCGTAGCCGGCGCCACTTCGTCCCCAACGTTTCCCACCACCACGCTCGCGTATCAAACCTCGCTGGCTGCTGGCGCCACGGGCGACGGCTTCATCTCCGAAATTGACCCCAGCGTCAGCGGTACCGCTGGCTTGGTTTACTCCACCTATTTTGGAGGTAGCGGCACGGTATCGAATCCTGACCAGGCTTTCGCCTTGTCTCTCGGCACTTTGCCAGCCGTCTACGTCGCTGGCGAAACGTTCTCCACCAATTTCCCGGCCACCGCTGGTGTCGTCCAAACCGCGCTGGATGGCCCTTCGGACGCCTTTGCTGCGGAAATGAATCTCACCGCTTTGCCATCCTTGTCGCTCTCGGCCACGGCGCTCTCGTTCACCTCCACTGCCGTGGGCACGCCGGCTCCAACGCAGAACTTGACCATCACCAACAACACCAACACCGCCATCTCCTTCACCAGCGCCACCATCACCGGCGTAGTGCCAGCTGGCAACACCGACTTCACCGTCGCGCCAACTCCGGCGGTATGCCTCTCGATTCCCGCGAAGGGTAGCTGCATCTTTACCGTCGGCTACACTCCCTCGGTGAGCACCCAGGAAACCGCCAACCTCGTTCTCGTCGACGGCGACCCCAGCAGTCCGCAAACGATTGCCCTTACCGGGAACATCACCGCGATTACGCCGGACTTTACCATCGCCGCTTCACCCAACACGCTAACCGTACCACGCGGTTCCACCGGCACCTCCACCATCACTGTCGCCTCCATCGGCGCTTTCAATTCCGCTGTCACGCTTTCGTGCTCCGGAGCACCGGCAAAATCCACCTGCAGCGTCTCGCCCGCTTCCGTGACGCCCGCGGCAGGCGGCACAACCACCGCCACCCTGAGTTTTGTGACCACCTCCTCGGGACTTGTACCGCCGGCGGATTCTCCGCGCTTCCCGCCGTTCGCCGTGGGATTGATCGCGTCCATCGCATTGGCTCTTCTGGCCATGCTGATGTTCGTTACCGATCCTCGCACCCGCACCCGTTTGGCCATGGCCAGCGCCGTGCTCCTCTTCGTCGCTCTCGCCGGTTGCGGTTCCTCCGGCGGCACCAAGAAGGGCACGTACACGCTAACCGTCACCGGAACTTCCGGCGCACTCTCGCATACCGCGACGATCAGCGCCACCGTCACTTCCAACTAACCAAGACCGTCCCCCCCGGGAACGCCAATCTCCAGATTGGCGCCGTTGCGAGGCCGCATACGGGGAAACCAGGATCCAATGAGAAAAGGCCGCGAGCTCCCAAAGAGCCCGCGGCCTTTTTTTTTCGTATTCCACCACGCTAACATCGCCATTTTCGCTGACTATGTCATTCCGAGCGCAGCGAGGTACTCCTCGGCATCGCGCGGTTCATGCGCGCGAAATCTGCTGTCCGATGCCGCGCCCAAATTGTTAATAGCAGCGCGATTCTTCCATACTATTGAGTATCTCTACTCTCACCCGCCCCATGCTTCTTCGCCAGCCGGAACGGCCTCCTCAGCACATCCGCTACCCGCCGCCCGCCACCGGCGCCCGCATCCCAATCCTCTTCCGTAGGCGAAAACAGCAGCCGCAAGAAATAGCTAAGCCCAGCCCCCGCACCACCGCGCATCCGCATCCGAAAAATCGCCCGCTGCCACAACCCGCGCTCAAACTCCGGCCGCGCCTCGCCCGCCTCTGGCAGCCAACGCAACACTTGCTCCGTCAAGCGTTGCGCCGCCGTATCCGCCTTGGCCCGCTCCAAAACCGCCGGCGGCACCGGAGCCTGCAATACTCCCGCAGCCAGCAGCAATCCTCCGTGCAGCATCGTCTCCGCGCCCGCGTCGCGCGCCGCCCGGGCAGCCTGTTCCCAGCGCAATTCCGTTTGCCGCGCCACCAGCGCCGCCACGTCCGCAATCCACATCAGGCGTTCCCAAAAATGTTTCGCCCCATGAATGCAAATCAAGATCAAATGATCTTCCACGCACGGCGCGGGAATCTCTCGCCCATCCATTTTTACTTGGACGCTGCGCGAAAATATTTCTTCGATCGGCAGCCCCCGGGGGTAGTACCGCATGGTCCGGTCGTTGTGCAGCTCCACCAATACTTTCGTTTCCGTTTGCCGGAACATGTACTGCCCCGGGATTTTCCCCTCGGCAATTGCGCTGAGTGGAATCTGCGGCGCATAACCCGCATCCATCATCAATTGCGTAGCCCGCGCGATATCCCCATGCCGCACCAGAAAATCCAGGTCCCCATAATTGCGCATCGCCGCGTCGCCATAAGCCTGCATCGCCAGCGCCGGTCCCTTCACCACCAGCATTCCAATCTGTTGCGCCGCAAAAAGCTGCGTCAGCCGAAACAGTTCCGCGGACATTCGCAAAGTAAAAAAAGTTTGCGCCCGCTGCAGTTCCGCGAGCTCCCCTTGGACGTCCGCCGGCGCCAAAAAACGCGACGACCCGCCATCAATTTGTGATCGGTCTGGTCGTCGATTTGTAGTCGACTTTGTAGCGGCCGGGCTTTAGTCCCGGCGCCGTTGCCGTCTCTTCGCTGGAACTTTCCCCCGCGCGCGCCCCATCCGGCATTTCCTGTACCGCCGCAGCCAGCAACTGCGTAACGCCATGCTCTTCCGCCAGCGTCAACAGCGCCGGCCAATCCACCTGCCAAAATAATTTGGTGAGTTCTACGAGATCCCGCGTGGGTTTGCAGCACGCCGTCAGCGCGGACCATCCCGCGCTATTTTTTTGCGTCATGCTCGGCGCCGCGCGAGGCTAAGGAAAGCTCCGCCGGCGTAGTGGTGGGTGTAAAAACCTGCGCGGTACTCGCCCGCACAATCAATTCCGGCTCCACGGTAATCACCTTGGCGTACGGCGTGGCCGGCGCGGCATTAATCCGCCGCAGCAAAGTCTCTGCCGCCAGCACGCCCATTTCCCGCAACGGTTGCCGCACCGTAGTCAGACCCGGATTCTGAAACGCCGCGCTGGGAATATCGTCAAAGCCCACTACCGAAACATCCTCAGGGACTCTTCGCCCCGCCGCCCGCAGCGCATGAATCGCCCCGATTGCCGAAACGTCATTAAACGCAAACAGCGCCGTAAAATTTTTCTTGGTCGCCAGCAACTTGCGCGTCACCTGCGATCCCAGATCGGACGTCGGACAATCGCCTTCCAGCTGCACCACCAGCCGCGGATCGATTTGCAATCCCAGCGTTTTCGCGCTCTGCTCAATGGCCTGCCAGCGCACTTCAGTATCCGAACTGAAATCCTGCCCCTTGATAAACGCCACCGCGCGATGTCCCAGCGCATAAAGATGTTCCAGCGCCAGCCGCGCCGCCTGCCCGTGATTCAGCGCGATATTCGTTACGCCCTCGACGTCCCGGTGCCCGGATACCGACACCAGCGGCACCACCATCGCCTCATCGCACAGCGTATCCACCGCAATCAGCCCTTCCACCGCTCGCTGCTGCAACAGCCGCGGATAGCGCGAAAGCAAATCCTCGCGGTGCCGGTGGCTCACCACAAAATAAAAATAGCCCTTCTCCAGCAGGTGATCTTCGATCCCCGAAAGCACCAGTGGCGCGTACCCCTCCGCCATCTCCGGCACCAGCACTCCAATCGTGGAGCTGCGCTGCCGCCGCAGCGAACTGGCCATGAAGTTAGGGCGGTAATTGAGCTCCCGCGCCGCCGCCCGGATCCGGTCCTGCGTGCATTGCGGAATGGACTTCGCCGCCGGCGAGCGGTTGATCACCAGCGACACTGACGCCGTGGAAAGACCGAGATGCTCCGCAAGCGCCTTAAGCGAACTACGCCGCGGAACTGTTTCGCTGGAAGAAGTACTCATATTGGATACCCATGGGTAGAGCTTGGTAGGGCATTCTGTCACAGCCCCCCTCTTTCAACAAGCTCTTTAGTACCAGTTTCTTAGCCCTGAATGCGGCTTTTCAGGTAGCACAGGCATTCCTGCCTGTGCGCGTTTGCAGCCACATCGACCACGAGAGCGTGTACGCGCGCCCGTTGGCCACAGAAATCATCCGTGCCCCCAACACAAAAAAAAGCGGCCGGGCAAATCGCCCGGCCGCTCTCTATTCATCGAAAAATTACGCAAGCCGCAAAACCAAACGCAGCCTGCGGCTAAGGTTAGAAGCTAAACCGCGCTCCCAAGGTCACCACGCGTCCGGCAAGGGCCGACTGCGCTTGGCCAAAGTTGGGATTACCGATAGTGTTCGAGATGCTCGTCGGGTTGAAATTCAGATTATTGAATACGTTGTAGGCGTCCATTCGGAATTCGAACTTGGCGTTTTCACCGAGGATCGGAAGCCTTGGCAAGCCAAACGCTTTCGAAATCGTCATGTCCAAATCGCGGTATCCCGGCCCCGTAAACGAGTTGCGGCTAATCCCGGGAGCAGGGTTTGCATCTCCGAATGTGCCGGCGACGGGGTACGTCGTGAAGTTCGGCGCGGTGAAGAACGCCGAGCCATTGCCACTACCGAAGTTGGACCCGGTCTTGAATGCATCGTTGCTCGTGCTCGTCCCTGCGCCACCTAGGTATATCGGAAGAACCGAGGTATAACCGCAGTTTGCGCAATACAAGCTGGCTCCATCCGGCGTGTTCAGTTCCGGAGTCCACGGGAAGCCCGAGTGGATATTCAAAATTCCGCTGAGCGACCACCCTCCGGCAACTTTTTCCACCCAGCCATTGCCGTGGAAAAATACCGGCTGCCACACGCCGTACAGCTTGAACGCTTTCCCGACGTTGTAGTCGGAGCGCCCGTAGTTCAGGCTTGGCTCATTCACAAATTGCTGTTCAGAGTAAGGTGCCGAACTGGTGTCCATGCTCTTGGCCCACTGAAACTCCGCGTCCAGCATGAAGTGTTTGGAGAACTGATGCTTACCCTGGAGTAGCAGCGCATTGTAGTTGGAGTATCCCGAATTCTGCCAGTAATCGCCTCCGCCAATCTGCGGATTTAAGTCGTTGCCAAGCGCTGCTGAGTAGGCGTTCGGATTTACGTGGAAGTACAGGTTGTAGGCTTTGCTGCCTTCATATCCGGCGGTAACGATCCATTCGTGGCCCAGATCGTATTGCACATCCGCCGAGTAATGGTGAACGTGCATGGTCGGCAAATCGGGCGGGAAGAATACGACATTAACTCCCGTCGCTCCCGTCGGCAATCCGTTCGGACCAAACGTACCAGTGGCGGCCGGGTTGGCCGGGTATCCGGTGAGCGAATGGATGTTCGAAGAGACTGCGTACAAGATGCCCGGGTTGATGGAGGCCGGTGAATTCGAGACGAAGTTCGGCGAGACGACGATTCCCGGGTTATTAACGATATTGGAGCTGATCGCGATTTCGTTCTGGTTGTAGTTCAGCCCATAGCCGCCGCGGATTACTAGACGGCTGTGGAAGCGATCGGGACTCCACGCGAAGCCGACTTGCGGTCCAAAATCTCCCTGGTTCGGGGTCCACGAGTGGCCCTTCTGCACTGTCAGGCCCGTCGAGAAGTCCGCGCCCATGCCAGGCACCGCCTGAAACATGTTGCCTTGTTTGGAGGAGAGCGAACCGTAGTAGGAATAACGCACTCCCGCGGTGACCGTAAAGTTTCTCTTCACCTTTACGTTGTCCTGCGCGAAGAATCCCCACAGATTTTGCCGGTCATCTTGCCGCAGCGTCGTGGGAATACCCGTGCCCGGGTCGAAACTGCCCGACTCGTTGCGTGGTGCGTCGTTCAGGAAATCCCAGAGATTGAAAAACTGATAGCTGGGTACTCCGCAGCCCGCGCAGTCCTGCAGGTAATGCAACCTGGTTAGTTCGCCGCCGAACTTGATGGTGTGGTTTCCGTGCACCTTAGTCGCCACATCTTTCACCGTGTAGGTCCACTGGTTCAGGATGCTCCCCACGCTGGGCCCAAAACTCCCCACGGTGATGCTGCCGGTTTGGCCAATACTGTCGTCCGGCAAGCCCACCGGCGACTGCGGATTGTCGTTAACTTCGTTCCAACGCCATCCTGCGGCGTTGCCACGAAGTTCATTGAGTAGCGTCGGGCTGAATGTGTGATTCCAGATTCCCGCAAACGCCTCATTGATCTGCTGGTGATGAAACTCGTTGTAGTCCCGCGGCGGCCCGTTCAAGAACTGCGTACTTTGTGGGACGTAATAGATCGTGCCGCTGAGCCGATCCCTGGACGTCACATCGAAATCGACGCGTCCGTTGTACTGATTCTTGGAGGTGGTCGTCAGCGATGTGGTATTGAAATTGGCAATATCCGCAATTCCATCAAGTCCCCCTCCCACGCCAGGATTCGATGTGCTGGTCCACGATAGGTCCTGTCCTCCGATGCCGGTTTTCAGCGGCGAACCGATGTCCAGACCTTGACCGGGAATTTCGGCGCAATTAACGGGATTTCCGGGTGTAGCGTGCGCCGCATCGGTGAAGCCCGCTGCGCCGCAAGAAAAATCATTGATGCCCTTATTGTTGATCCCGGACCCTGGAAAATTCAGATATTGCGCGGCGATGGGGCCTCCCGCTCCGGCCAATCCGTCGAACGCCGAAGTCTCATACCAGCCGCTGCCCACGCCCACCGAGTTCGGCTCCTGAACCGTCTCCCAGTTGAAGTAGAAGAAGATCTTGTTCTTCCAGATCGGTCCGCCAATTCCTGCGCCGTACTGGTTGAAGAGGTTGTCGTCCCGGGTAACCCCGTTGTTTCCGTTATACCCTTGATACGCATTGAGACCCGGTCGATGCGCCGTGTAAAAAGCGCTCCCATGGAAATCGTTCGATCCGCTCTTCGAAGTAACCTGTACCTGCGCCCCGCTGAATCGGCCATTTTCCGCGTCATAACCGTTCGAAACGACCTTCACGCTTTCGACCGAGTCCTCCGACGGCGTGATAATGGTTGTCCCGCCCCATACCGCGCTCGACGTGCTGATTCCGTCAATCGAGATTCCGTTGTTCTCGTACTGTTGCCCATTCGGCCAGAATCTGCGGGCCGTTTTCCGTCTGGAAAATACCTTGGTTGCCGCCGGTCCCCCCTGGACCCTGCGTACCCGGAAGATTCTGACCGTTCCCGTTCGATCCCTGGGCGCCATCGCCGAACACTCCCGGCGCCAGTTGGCAGCAACTGGAACACGTCGCGCCCGAACGAGGGCAAATGTTGAATCTGATTGTCGGTAATCGTTCCTGAATATTGGCGGTCTCGGTATCCATCGCCGGCGCCGTCGAACCGTCGACGGTTACGGTTTGCGTTTCCGATCCTAAATCCAACTGGACATCCACCGAGTTCGCCTGCTCCGGCGTCAGTTCCAGATTGTCGATCGACTTCTTCTGGAAACCTTTCTTCGTCACCTCTAGCCGGAATTTCGCCGAGGCTGCCAACGCGTTGAAACTAAAAACGCCTGAATCACTACTGGTTTGCGTCTGGACTGCTCCGGTGCCAATATTTGTTAGTGTAAGGTCGGCGCCAGAAACCACGGCGCCAGAGGGATCCGTTACAACGCCTTGAATCGAGGTGCGGTACTGAGCTTTGGCTCCGCAGGCCAACGCAGCCACGCAGAGAAACATCAGTATTCCGCGTACAGCCAGCTTCTTAAAATTCATTGGTGATACTCCTCTTCGAACGAAGTTGGACACCCTCGACAGGTAAATCGGTTTACTATTGTTATTCGCGAGTATACTATCCATTTTTCGCGTGTCAATAACTCTTAATAGTGATGCTTGGATGCTGACCCTCGAGCAATCGAGGCGCTCCATGTCACAATTAGTGACCCGCTGTACTGCAGCCAAATTTACTGAGGACACGATTGTGAGACAGCTGATCCTACTGGTGCTTCGCGCCGCCCTACTCGCAGTCGCGGCTTTCCTCGTCGTCGCCCCCGTTTCCGCAGACACCCGCTACTACCAGCACTCTTTCTTCGACAATAGCCTCATGCCGGACTCCTACTACTACAGCTCCGGCACGCCCTCCGCCCCCAGTACCTTGGAACTGATCGACAAAAAACTACCGGTCGATACCACCGCCTTCGTAACCCCGCCCAACGCCCTGCGCCTGGCCTGGTCCTCGCAACCCGGCGGTGGCTGGGACGCCGAAATCCGCGTGGTAAATTTCCGCAATCGCCAAATCCGTTTCTCCGGAGATACTCTTTATTTTTGGTGCTATTCGGCGAACGGAATCGCCGCCGACGATCTACCTCTACTGCGCCTCGAAGACGCGGGCAGAAATTTTTCCGTCCCACTCGCTTGGAGCCAATTCTCCGGCAACATCCCCGCCGCTCGCTGGGTCCAAATTAAAATTCCGCTATCAAAATTCGCAACCGCCTCCATCCACGAGTTCACCGCCACAAAACTTGGCCGCCATAGTCTTCACCCAAGGCTCCGCCGACGCCGCCAAACACACCCTGCTGCTCGACGAAATCCGCATCGACGATGCCTCCGAGGCCGCAATAGCGGTCCCGCCGTACGCGGAACCCGCCGACAGCGCTGAAACAAATTCGCCCAATGGCGCCGTGAAGATTGCTGTGCAAGAGCGCCGCATCGCCAAGTCGTCCGACTTACCCACGCCGCAAACTCTCTCTGCGAAAAGCTACGAGCGCCACGTAGATTTGCAGTGGAGTGATCCTGGCGGAGAATTCGCCGGCAAAGTCGAGCGCTACGTGATTTATCGCTCCCAGAACGGCGGAAATTTTCGCCCCATCGGAATGCAAGTTCGCGGCACCACCCGCTTCGTGGATTTTATCGGCCTCGATGCAGCGCGAGCCTCTTACCGCGTCGTCGCCTCCGATGCCGAATATCGCGAGTCCCTTCCTTCTGAGGTCGTCAGCGCCGCAACCCGCACCGCCGGCCATCTCTTCACCGACAACGAATTGCTAACCATGCTCCAGGAGGAAACCTTCCACTATTATTGGGACGGTGCGCACCCCGACTCCGGCACCAGCCTCGAAAATATTCCCGGCGACGATCGCATCGTAGCCACCGGCGCCAGCGGTTTCGGAATCATGGCCCTCATCGTCGGCGTCGATCGCGGATTCATCACTCGCGAGCAAGGCCTTGCCCGCATGAACAAAATCCTCACCTTCCTCCAGCACGCCCCGCGCTACCACGGCGTCTGGTCCCATTTCATGGACGGCCACACCGGCCAATCCCTGCCAGTCTTCGACATGGTTGACGACGCCGGCGATCTAGTCGAAACCGCCTTCCTGATGGAAGGCCTGCTCGCCGCCCGCCAGTACTTTCGCAATGACAAATCGGGCGGAGCCGAACTTTACGCCCGCATCACCAAACTCTGGGAATCCGTCGAGTGGGACTGGTACAAAAAATCCCCGCAAGGCGAAGCGCTCTACTGGCACTGGTCACCGGATTTTTCCTGGCACATCAGCAATCGCCTCACCGGCTTCAACGAAGCCATGATCGTCTATCTCCTCGCGATGGCTTCGCCCACCCACCCCATCTCCCCGGATCTCTACTACACCGGCTGGGCCAATCAACTCCACGCCGCCATCGGTTCGCAACAAGACGATCCCCGCCCCGGCAGCCGCTACGCCAACGGACAAACCTATTTCAACATCAAGCTAAATGTCGGCTGGGACAGCGGCGGGCCGCTCTTCTTCCAGCATTACTCCTTCATGGGCTTCGATCCCCATGCCGCCACCGATCGCTTCACCAATTATTTTCAGAACGCCCGCAGCACCGCGCAAATTAATCTCGCCTACTGCATCGCCAATCCCAAAAAGTTCCCGGGCTACAGCGCCGATTCCTGGGGACTCACCGCCGCCGACGGCCCCGAAGGCTACAACCCCAGCGCCCCCAACGAGGAAGACGATCACGGAATCATGGCCCCCACCGGAGCCCTCGCCTCTTTCCCCTACACCCCCGAAGCCTCCATGGCCGCTCTCAAACATTTTTATCGCGACGACGGCGCGTGGCTCTGGGACATTTACGGTCCTCGCGACGCTTTCGTCACCGCCGACCATTGGGTCTCCCCCATTTACATGGGCCTCAACCAGGCCCCCATCACCGTAATGATCGAAAATTACCGCACCGGTTTAGTCTGGAAAATGTTCATGCAAAATCCCGAAATCGCCCCCATGCTCGAAAAAGCAGCACTGACCATGCACCCGGCCGAAGCAACAAAATAACGGGGAAGAAGACTAGAGAAGACGAAGATCTCGGCGTTTCTAGCCTCAGTAGCGGCGGCCCTTCAGACCAGTGCTTTTGACTCCGCCTTTTCCGGCACTTGTAGCGGCCGCCTGGCGTTTACCCCGACCGGGTCGGGGAAGCGGGCGCTCTCGTTTTTCGCCTCCGTAGTGGCGAATCTTCAGATTCGCATTCTTTTTCGGATCAACCTACTCGCGCCGCTCCGCGTTTTGCCTCTGTAGCGGCGGGTCTTCGGACCCGTGCCTTTTCCGTGTCCGCTCGTTCTCTTGATTTCGCCAGTCGCACTGTGCGCCGCACCTCTCAACCAGTTCCCCCATCCAACCCGCGCTATAATCCCGCCCATGAAATTCACACTAGCCTTGCTGCTGGTTTTTTTATGCTCCGGATGCCGCGAATTCTTTTCCCCTAACGCCAGCAAGGAAGCCCAAGATCGTGCCGCCCTAACCCAGACCAGCGAAGCCGTCCGCGCCGCCTTCGCCCGCGGCGATGTCGAAACGATCCTCTCGTACCACCATCCCGACGTGGTCAAAGCCCTCAGCTACACCAAAGTCCTCAACGGCCGCGCCGCCCTCCAGGCCGACCTCACCGCCACGCTCGCCCAGTTAAATTTGCGTTGGAAAGAAAACCGCGTCGAGACCCTCTGGATCCACGGCGACACCGCCGTAGAACAAACCGCCTTCGTAATCGAAGCCTCCCCAAAAAATGGCAGCCCACCATCTCTTTTCAAGGGCCGCGCCCAGGTAGTTTATGTGCGCTACGCGCCCAGCCCCACCGGCTGGGCCACCATCCGCGAATTAGTCCAGCCAGAGTAGGGAACTGCCAAGATAAAAGAGACGTCAGTGAACTAATACGTCGTCGCCTGCCGCGAAGAATTAACGTTGGAGGTGAGTGAAATTCGGAAGAACCGGGAATCACACCTTTCACAGCGAAACGGCCTCACGAAAATAATCGCCAGCAAAGTTCTCTCCACGATTCCTTTACGTCTCGATTGGTGGATTCGCACACTGTGGCACAGCGGACAATGTTTCATAGCGATGCTCCCAGAATGGGTTAGGCACAGGGTTACTGGCACAGCCCCGCACTAACGCCGGATATTTTCGTCCAGTCGCCTCTTGGCTGCCTCAAATGCTTCCCGGGCAGTCAGGAAGCGCGGATGGGAATCCACGTTGCTGAAGTACAAGCTCCAGAATTGAGTGCTCACCGAAAATATGACGATCCGCATCTCGTTGTGCGATTCGACTGCTACAACTTTCCTGAGCAAGTGGCTCCTCGCGAAGTCCAAAAATTTTCTGGCCGGCTCCCCGCGCGACTTCCCTAGGCGCGGTACACCAGTTCGTGGCGGCGATATAGACCCTTATGCCCGCACAGCGGACACGCAACCTCCAGGCCCTCGTGTGGGAAGATTGGTTTCATGGGCTGAAGAAAATTAACCAGAGATTCACCGTCAATCCGCGCATGTTGAAATTCGTCCTTGCAATTGACGCACCCCAGCACCCATGCGGCCATGAGTCACCATACGTCACCGCACGGCCAGCGCCATACCATGCAAGCTTTACGTAGGACTGCGCTAACTTTGGTGGTAGCTGTGATGGTAGTTCCGGTGGTAGTCGCGGTGGTAGTTCCGGTGGTAGCTGCGGAAGTAGCTGCGGAAGTCCCCCGCAGTGAGTGTGCTGTTTCGCACATCCTCTCTACAGGATTCCCTGTATCTTATAGCCCGAGGTCACCAACTTTGACTCACCCACCTGCTGTTTGCGCTCATTGCGAAGATCAAGATAAGGCCGTCACCCCGGAAACCGGTTTGACCATGGACTACGTCGCTCAACCACCAGTCCTCATAAAGATCCATCTTCACCACGAGTGTGCTCCAGCGTGGTGCTCGCAGTTTGGCGTTCCCGAACCCGGCAAGACGTTTGACCTCGCGGCCTTGCGTGACCGCATCGTGAAGATGAGCGATGCCGAGTTGACGCGCTTCGAGACTCACGCCCGCTACATGCTCACGCCCAATGCGCAACGCCCCCGCGCGGACTATGAGCAAGAACTTCACGAAGCCCACGACGAATGGCGCCGCCGCCATCTGCAACAAGTCCCCGCGGGCAAGTCTCACCAGGTGATCCACCGCCTCGAAGCCCCCAAAGCGGCGGTATCCTAAGTCGGGCGCACCACCTCATAGATAATTTCTCGCAGCGGGGCCGTCGACCACGCGCATTTTTCCTTTTGCTGAAGCGGCGCTCTCGTGCATCCGTCACCCTCCGTGACAAAACATTACAGGAATTACCCGACTTGACCCTTCTCTACCCAATCGTAAAATCACTCCGCAACAAATTCGCCGGAGTGGACCCATGCCCACCGATCCGCTGTTTATCCAAATCCTCTTGACCCGTTGTGAGTCCCAACTCCTATTCGACATCCAGCCCTCCGCCAAATTGCGCAGCAAAATCGACGCCTGCGATGCCGCCCTCCGCTACTTACGCGGCACGCCGGATGAATTCGTCCGCCGCTCTGCGCAACACGGCAACCTGCGAACCGAATCCCCCGACCGCTGCCCAACTCTCTAACCTCTACAACATCGCCGCCCCTCTCGAGCAGTACAATTGCGATGTCTCTCCACCACCAAAAAATTTCATCCCGAGACACTGCCAAAGAAAGGTCATCCCGAGCGCAGCGAGGGATCTGCTTTTCCCATCCTCAATCCCACGTGATCCGCCGGGCCCGCTGCAGTTCCCGCTTGCTGTTGATTCCTGACCTAGATAGGCTCAGCGTTATCGCATCGCACTATCGAAAATGGTAGGAACGCAACTGATCCACAATCCATTGCCGATAAGGATGGACCAATACGATGACCGGACGATTGCTGATCGCAATAGCAACCATAATCTTCCTTGGAGGGAATGTGTTATCGGCTCTGTCGAGCCCACCCAACACTGTCGCAAAATTCCCAGGTTCGTCCCTCAAATGGATACATGTAGCGGAGGCTGAGTTTCATCTTAAACACTTGAACTTGGACGACTACATTGTCTCGGTTGTTGAGGAGGAGAAGATCGTAACTGTGTACTTAAAATCTTCCGACGCCCCTGAAGGGTCCAAAGGAAGCGGCGGAACCCACATTGGATATGCAGTGGAAATCACCAAGGAGGACTCTAGAGTTGTGAGTTCTAACTATCTTCGCTGAACGCGAAACCATCCCGACGAATTCCACTGCAGGCGCACCCAGGAACATTCAACCTACTTGTTTCCGACACTAGCCTTGCGAGAGAATCGCCCGCATGAGAAACCTCTTTGAACCCGCCACGGCCCAGGAAATAAAACAGCGCCTCCTCCAACTCCAGCCGGACAGCCCGCGCCAGTGGGGCACGATGACCCCTGCCCAAGCGGTCGCTCACTGTGCGACGGCCATGGAGTGGGCCGTTGGCGACGGAGTCCCCGAGCGCATTTTCTTGGGAAGAATCATCGGCCGCATCATCAAGCCCCTGGCGCTAAAGGACGACAAACCGATGCGCCGCAACTCGCCCACCACCAAATCTCTTATCGTCCAGGGTGCCCGGAACCTCGCGTCCGAACGCGACCGCCTCCAGGCACTAATCGACCGCTTCGCCACCGCCGGCCCACCGGGCTGTACCAAGAACCCCCACCCCTTCTTCGGCGCCCTGACTCCCCAAGAGTGGTCGATCCTAATGTACAAACACCTAGACCACCACCTCCGCCAATTCGCCGTCTGACTCTGCCGTTCGGCCTGCGCATCGCATGCCTTGGCATTTGTAGCGGCCGGGCTTCAGTCCCGGCGCACTTTCTCTTGCAGTTACGCATTGCTCTTTGAAGGTCTTCGCAGAGGCCCGAGCTTTAGCCCGGCACACTTCAGGAGCGCAGCCGTTGTAGCGGCCGCCGTCCGCGGCGGGCGTCTTGCCGTACGTAGGTTCCGAACGAAATTCCCCAGCCTTGTTCTCTAATGTTTTCTTCAGGAGGCCGGGGCTTCAGCCCCGGCGTACCGCTCTGCAAATATAGGGCTTCAGCCCCTGAGGAAAGCTCGTGGTTTTTTCAGCAACCCTCCCGGCGCAGTTGCCAGAGCTAATCAGTCCTCCCGCTTCACATCAATGGAAAACCAACTTTGCCACTTGCGCAGGCTGTTCCGCGTTCTGCTGCGCCGCAAATCCCACCGTTACTTTGCGGCCGTTCCACTCCTTACAATCGGGCGCCGGCGTATTTCCTGGCCCGACTACCGTGATGGAAGTTAGATTAAAGAGGTGATACGTGGTCTCGCCATTCGCAGGGTGGAATCCAAAAGAGATTTGCGGGGCGTTATCGCAATTGACGTCGACAAGTTCTCCCTCGGTCCCAGTAGCGGCTCGGTACACCGGGCGATATGGATCGGAATTGGCATCGGGTTTTAGGTAGATCACCGTGCCGGGCGCCACGCTCCCGGTAACTCCGCTCCCGGAGACCCCGCTCGCGTTTCCGACGAACCCTCCAGGAACCGGGTGGTGATTCGCGACCAGTTGCACCATGCTTTCCCCCATGTGACGCTCGGCAGGAGTCTCCGCGTTCGCCAGGATTCGGTTGGCCATGATTTTGGCTTCGGCGTCGCGATTGTTGTTCAACAAAAGAGTGGTCAGGTGCATCGCATAGCCCAGTTCGCCAGGATCGAGGGTCACCGCCTGGATGGCGGCGCTCACTGCCGCCTTTTGTTTATCTGGGTACATGGAATAAAGATTGGCGAAAGCCTCGAAAGTGGGCGCGAAATTAGGATTCAGCTTTCTACTTTGCTCCAGCAGGGCCGCGGCTTGCTCCAGCGAATCTTTTCCGTTGCTACCGCCGGCTGCCATGCCGCCGCGCAACATGCTGACCGCTTCCAGGTACGGCGGAAAGAAGCCTTGGTCACCCAGGCGAATGGCTTCGCTCGCTTCTTTTTGTGCTGCGGCCATATCTTGTTTGCGGTAGTGGTAGTAGGCCAGCCCGGTATGCGCGAAAGCTAGCGTGGGGTCCATCAGGACGGCCTGGTCGAGCAGAGGTTTACCGGCCTCCAGACGATTGTGGTGTACAAAAAAATCTCCGCGTACTGCCACCACCATCGCCGGCGAGACGCTGCTGGACGTGGTTTGTTCCGCCACCGCGTCAGGGCTGTTTTTCACCTCCAGGTGCATGAAATCGCCCCGCCGCACATAGTTATCGAGGACCTGGGCAAATTTATTCAGGTCCCCAAATGTCTGGCGCGCCGCTTCGAGTTGATTGTGGGTGGCTACCCAGGCCTGCAGAAAGTGCGTCAGCAGCTGTTTCTGGCGGGCTTCCGGCGCCAGGGAGAGATAGTGCACCAGAGCCCAGGACTCCGCGTAAAAAACTCCAGTGCGGTTGGACTCGTTGTAGTACGGGGAATTGTGATCGACGCTGAGCAGGGTTTCGATGGGCAACAATCTATTTTGTTGCAGCGTGTACAGATTGCTCGGATCGGCCACTCCGATCTGCGATTCCTTGTCGCCCACGATCGAGTTGCCGAAATATTCGGCCAGGCCTTCATCGAACCATATCGGAAGATTGCTGAAATTCAGATGCATGAGCGAATGGGTGTATTCGTGGTACAGCACGTGATAGGGATTAGTGCCCGGCGTGTCGAGTTGCATAATTACGTAGTCTTTGTCCAAACCCAGTTGGTACAGCCCGGCGGGATGCATGTGCCCTTTTACTTCCCAGTCTTCGGGCAGCATTTCTTTCATGGCTTTTTCGTTTTTCACCGCAAGAATCAGGATCGGTCGCGGTGTGTCCACCCGCAGTGCGGGAAACGCGGTATGGAAAAGCGCGCGGACTTGTTCGAATTGGTCCGCGATTTTGTGCCCTTCTTTCTCGCTGGCCGGGGTGTACACCGTGAAGTGCGCGCTGCGAACTTCAACCCACTTTTCGTCAGCCCGGGCGGCAGGGAAGAACAATCCAGAAAGGATACTCGCGGCAATAATGGCGGAAAGCAGTATGGGCTTGGGCATGGTAACTACTATCTAACGAATGTTTAGCGGAGTGTCAAGGGAACCAACGGTTGGCAGTGTTTTGGCTGCGCCCAGCACCCTTGGTCTTACCGTCAGAGCAACCCGTGATTCCGCCCCGCTATCTCTCTATTTCTCTCGTCCCTTTGTTTTGTTCGCGCTCCAACACAGTAACCCAGAAGTTAGCTGTTGACAAAGTACCGTAATCGCGCTATTCTTCAACGTGTTGCCTCAGCGCCACGCCCGAACCTCCCGCACTGAAGCCTACTCGAGCCCTTTTTGCAGGCCAAGCTCCGAAAAACGGGATCCTGCATTTTCAATAGCTTACGCACTCTTTTCCATTCGCAATTCAGCGCAACCCGTTTCTTTTGTTGCTGCTGCGCACTCTTTGCCAAAAACACCCGGGGGGTGGGGTACCGAACCCACATTCCCAAAACGGAACGCGCTCCGACTCTTCGTAGGGGCACGGCATGCCGTGCCCGGCCTTTTCTGCCTGGACTTACCTGCGGTTTACGTATTCTTCTGGAATTTCGCGCGGTCCATCCCGCGGCGGACTTCGGGGTTCTTCATGAACTGTTCCCACACAAAACCGGTCCGCGCATTCTCCGCCATCAGAATGGTGATTCCGGCATCAATCCCGATCACGTCCGGCGAAGACCAGTTGTTCAGCGGATTGAACGCGTCCACAAATCCGTACGTGGCCCACGCGTTCGGCGAATACTTTTCGCGGATCGTATTCAGCACCCGAATCGTTTCTTGCGGCAGAAAAGGCAGCGATCCAGCGGTAGCCGCCGGAACCACGCTACCGTCCGGATGCCCGATCAGCGGAGGCCCACCCCACCCGGTATATCCTTTCTGCGAATCGCTCGCGCTGATTCCCCAAAGGTCTTCCGTGTAGTCCGGAAAATCGCGCGACATTTCGAGGCACCAGATTTTATGGACTTCCGTGGCGATTGCCGAGTTGGTGAAATAGTCGGCATACTTATCGTGCCGCCCGCGAAAATCAAACCACGCGTGCGAAAATTGGTGCGCAAATATCGGTGCGTGCGCGCCAATATAGCGAATCCCATTGAACTCAAATATCGGCCGCGCCCACGCGTCCCAGCATTCCGCCGGCAGCGGATTGTGGTTCGCTCCCATCCCCAGCAGATACAGCATCATCAACTCCGCGTAGCTATCCCAGCGGGTTTTGATGTAGCCGTGCTCCGGGGTCCAGCCCATCGAAAGCGTTAATTTGCTGGCAGGATCGTCGGAGGGTCCGCCTTTCAGAAACCACGGCCAGTCGACCCGATCGTAAATGGCGCCGACCAGCTGTGAAATTTCCAGGTTGGTGAAATAGGCGCGGCAAGTCAGCGCGCCGCACAGAAAAATTGCGGTGTCAATCGTGGACACTTCAGATTTGAAAATCCGTTCGCCAGTGTCCATCTTCAGAAAGTGATAAAAAAAGCCGTGTTCGTTGGGAAGTTTTTCGGCGACGAAACGCAGCGTAGTCAGCACGCGTTCGAGAATCGCGTTGCGCGGTTGCCAGCCGCGTTCCGCGGCGATGCACAGCGCAGTCAGTCCGAAGCCGGTGGCCGCGATGCTCGCGACGTTGCGCGCGTCCTGCTGTTTGGCCAGGCTGCGATCTTTCACCAGACCGGTATTTGGATCTGCGGAATCCCAAAAAAATTGGAAGGTTGTGCTTTCGATCTCTTCGAGGAAGGCGTCTTCTTTAGGCGTGAAGCGGTAGCGGGTGGCCGCGCTGGTGATGGCCGGCTGTGGAGGAGGATTGGTGGGAGTGGCGACCGGCGGGAGTTGCGGCGGACCCATTCTGGGGGGCTGCTGAAAGGTGCCGGCGAGCGTCGCGAATGGCGAAAAATTCAGGGCCGCGGCGCCGCTGAGTTGCAGGAACTTTCGGAGATACTCCCGGCGGGAAACGGACGCGGGCAGGCGCGCGACATCGTTTAGTAAATCGTTTTTCTTCAGCGTCATCGGGCTGGGAGCTGGCGACGTACAAACCGAGTGTAAGCATCGGGCGGCGCAAAGGGCAAGCAGTTTAGGGCGGGAATCGGTGAGAAAGTCAGTGGCGCGGAGATGGCTGTTTTGTTGGTGTGTTTTGTTTATGTGGTGGGGCGATGAATTGGCGATTAAATTTTCCGCACGGCGCCTGCATTATTGGACGGAGTAAATCTTACGCGGCGTAAGCTAATTCAGACTTTCCCTTATTGACAGGAACGGTGCGGCTTCCTATTATGCGGTTCGCCCCAGTTCGTCAAAGTGTCCGCGCGTTTCCGCGTTGCGGACCAGACACTGCGAAGTAAATTTAGTAAACCTCAAACGCGCGGTCCGTGAACATGGCTCTAGGTCCACCCAGAAATGAACACTGCGACACCGAGACGGCGGAGAAGTGTGTTCGGGCAGCAGCGCTGCGAATCGATTTGAATTTTTCCGGGGGAAATTACGAATGAAGATCAGGGTCGCAGCTTTCCTGGCAGTGGCGGGATATTTCGGATTTTTGGCGGCGGGTTCGGCGCACGCGCAGACATTTAATTGCGCTTCGCAAAACATGAACCGCAATTATTGCCCGATACCGAATCCGAACTCGCGAGTGGATCTGGTGAAGCAGAACAGCGACAACCCCTGCATCCGCGGGCAAACCTGGGGAAATGACGGACGCGGGATCTGGGTGGATCGCGGATGCCGGGGCGTATTTCAAGTGACGGCGTATTCGGGTGGAGGCCCAGGCGGGCCACCATGGTACAACTCTGGCGGACGACCTCCGAAGCCACCGAGAGACGGAGCATGTTTTTTCCGGGATCCCAATTTTCAAGGGGATTATTTCTGCCAGGCGCGGGGCCAGCAGGATGGCGGGCGCATTCAATTGAACAACGACATTTCGTCGATCCAGGTAAACGGGCATGTGACTGTGACGTTCTTTGACCAACCGAACTTTACGGGAAATCAAGGACAGACGCGGCACAGCATCAGCGATTTGAAGACTTTCCGGCTGTCCAACGGGCATACCTGGAACAACCGGATCAGTTCGGTCGCGGTGAACTGAGCTCGGGTATTCGCATAATTCGGGCGCTGGGCGTTGCGAAATGCCGATGCCGAGCGCCGAAGTATCCCTGCAAGTTTCAGCGTGAGTTACAGCGCGAGTCTCAGTGCACATTTCGCTACACGCTTGGCCACAAGTTTTGTTACGAGTTTCAGTAAAACGACCTCAGCCTTGCAGATAGATTTGTTTGGAAAGGAAACCATCATGGCAGACCAGCGATTCGATCAACTCAAATTGAAGTACCAATCGGTGTTGAATTTTATGCAGGCGCAGAATGTGCAGCTGCAAAACGTCAACATGGAGGGCGACAAGCTGTTCATTCGCGCGACGGCACCTTCGGCGGATGTGAAGAACAAGGTGTGGGATCAAATCAAGCTGGTGGATCCGAGCTTCGCGGATTTGACGGCGCAGATTGATGCTCCCGCAGCGGCGGCCGCGGCGGCGGGCGGCGCTCCGGTGGCAGCGGCACCGCGAACGTATACGGTGCAGCCGGGCGACAATCTTTCGCACATCAGCAAGCATTTTTACGGAGATCCAAATCAGTACGCGAAGATTGTGGAAGCGAACAAGGATCTGATTTCAGACCCGGACAAGATTCGCGCCGGGATGAATTTGATCATTCCCTAGTTCACTCCATGGTTGTGGCGATTTTGTAGGAACAAGCGGTGCAGTGTGGGACGGCGCTGGCAGCCCAGCGCCGGGAGATCGAGAGCAGTAGAGGAGAACGCTATGAGCTGGATGTCACAAGTTGGAAATCTTTTGCAACAATATGCAGGCGGAGGTTCGGCGACGCCTTCGGCAGATGTGCACGATCATTTTGATCAGGTAGCCAAAGCAGCGCCGCAATCGACGATTGCGAGCGGACTGGCGGCGGCGTTTCAATCCGGGCAGACGGCAGGTTTCGGTCCGATGCTGGGCACGCTGTTCAGCAATTCGAGCGGCGAACAAAAGGCCGGGCTACTCAACCAGTTGCTGGGTTCGGTGAATCCGGCGATGCTTACGACGGTGCTTTCCGGCGCGGGGCTTTCGGGTGTACTCGGCTCGCTGGGCTCCGGCGGCGGCACTCCGCAGATTACCCCGGAACAAGCGCAGAAGATCTCTCCCGAGGTGGTGCAGCAGCTGGCGACGCATGCGCAGAGCACGAATCCTTCGATCGTTGATTCGGTGAGCGGGTTTTACGCGCAACACTCGGGGTTGATCAAGACGCTGGGTGGAGCGGCGCTCACGGTGGCGTTGGCCAAGGTGGCGCAACACCAGCAGAGCGCATCGGCCTAGCGTTAGGACTGCGGATTCGTCCGCGGCGTCCTGTGTAGGTTCGTTACAGGTGTCGGGCCCCTTTTTTGACTCCGGCGACCACGGCCCAAGAATTCTTGGCGTGGTCGCCTTTTTTGTTTGAACGCGGGACAGAGCTTTTTCGGAGGCCTCAGCGGGGGCCGCCGTGCGGGGCGCCCAGCGGGGCGGGTACCAGTACGATTTAGTTTCGGCGGAGCGAAGCAAAACCTTTATGCTCAGCATCTGAGACTGTGGGCGCGATGTTGAGCCACGGTTTCTCGGGTGGCACAGTACTGCTGTAAAGCACAGGACGGTCTAGCAACAGGTCCCTCATTTCGTCCGGAATTTCAGCTCCGCCGAGGCCTGCGACTAGATGCGTTGGTGGCGACTTAATCGCCCTAATTGGATACATCGCGTTAGGAGCGACTAAGACGCAACTAAGAACGGACGCAACTAAGAGCGGACGCAACTAAGGACGGTTTGACGGGTTTTCCAGCAACACGCACGGGCAGCTGAACGAAGCATTAAACTTATGGCGACGAGCCGAAACCATTTCGCGAGTCACGAGGGCAATCCGGAGCGCCGGCGCAATCCGCGCGTGACGCCGACGTTGCTCACGTATGTTTCGTTTGGCGGAAGCAACGGCGGGATGGTTCTGGACGTCAGCGAAGATGGACTGGCTTTGGCGACCGCGCTGGCGGTTCCCGACAAACAATTGCTGAACATCGCAATTCCTTCGGATCAGGCGCACCAGCTGATCGAAGTAACGGGTCGAGTGGTGTGGATTTCGGAATCGAAACGGCGGGTTGGACTGCAGTTGGTGGAGCCTTCGGCCAGCAGCCAGGAATTTCTGCGCAAGTGGGTGGCTACAGTGCTGGAGCGCACCCCGTTGGAGGCGCCTGCGGTGTCGAAATTTGACGCGGCCACCTGGAATCCTGCGGCGATCGTCGATAACTGCGCGGCGTTGCCGCTGCGGCCCGCGGCCAGCGAGGAAATCGCGAAGCGGGAATTCGAAGTTGTACGGGGTCTGCGGAGTCACCCGGAGTTGACGGCGCCAGAGCTGACGGCGGTGGAACGTCCTCAGCCACGGGGATCGCTGGTGGTTATGGGCGCGGGCCATGCGAGGATCGCAGCGCATATTCCCACGACACATGTTCCCGCGACTCCCACTCCGACGATGGCCCTCGTGGCGCCGACGTCCGCGACGCTGGATCCAGCGATACCAAGCGCGGTGATACCAAGCCACGAGGCATCAATTCCCGCAGCATCGATTCCCCCAGCGCCGATTTCCGAAACAGCAGGCTCCGCGATAGCAAGCTTCGCGACGGCAATTCCTGTGACGCAAGTTCCGGAAACGCAAGTTCCTGAGGCGGATTCCGAAGAGGCGCTATTCGGAAAAGCGGTCGACCGCGAGTCGGACTTGGCCGAAGCGAGTCAGCTAGAACTGTTGATGCCGCTGGAGACTCCGTTTGTGACGCTTCCGGTAACGACGCTTCCGGCAGAGATACTCCCAGAGGCGAAATTTTCGGAGGAGATACTCTCCGCAGAGATGCTGCCACCGACGAAACTTCAGGAAGTGGTTATTCCCACGGAAATTGCCGATGCGGTGTCCGAGGTTACGACGGCAGCTCCTGCAATTCTGACAGCGGAGCAGGAGACTGATTCTGTCGACGCGAACGAGGAAACCAAATTGTTTGCGGTAGGCGCGTTGACGATTCCAGATGCGGGACGAGAAAACACTGATCCAGCGGATATTTGGGAAGAGCAGCACGCGTTGCCGTCTTTGGCCTCGGTTCCTGAGGACGAGCCGACTCCCATTTTGGCGGCCAAGGCGAAACCTGCTGCCAGCAAGGTCGCAGGATATGCAGTGTCGGCCGGTAAATCGTCGAGAAGTTCAGCTCTGCTTTTTGCAAGCGTGGCAGTGATCACGGTTAGTTTTGCGATCGGAATTCTGATCGGGCGGAGCGTGCTGACGCGAACGTTCGGTGGGGACCCAACGACGGCGGCCGCTGCGGCGCCATCGACGGTATCAAGTGGAAACGGGCGATTGCCGGGCGGAGCGACACGAGGATCGGCTTTGGCGACGACTGGCTTTTTGTCAGCTGCGACTTCTGCCACAAGTTCCTCCACAATTTCGTCCGCAACTTCTTCCGCGACCTCGCCGGTGGAACAGGCACCGCGCATTGCTGCGGAAAATGGTGCTGGAACCGCGCCGAATGCGGCTGCAGACCAAGGCAATTCGAGCGCTGCCGCAGCAGAGTCTGCTGCAGGGGTAGAGATGATGGTCACCCCTAACGAGGGTGATGCGCCGCTGCGTGTCGATTTGCCGGAGGAAGTGGTGGCGCAAACGGCTACGCTGGAAATTCGCGCGCAGCGATACTTAGCGGTGCCGGGTGCGAGGACGCAGCGGGGCCACAAAGTACGGAAAGAACGCGTGGTGATCGGGCCGTTGCTTTCGCGGGTGATACCGCAAACGCCAGACGCCGATTCTGGGACGCCGGGCGGCGAGCAAGTGGTTAGTGTGCGAGCGACGATTGATGGTGATGGGCATGTTACATACGTCGATCCTTTGAATGGGCCGATATCGTTGATGCCGGTGGTGATGAGTGCGGTGCGAGAATGGCGCTTTGCGCCTAGCTCGATTCATGGGGAGCCGTTGAGGACTGAAGTGGACTTAACGTTGAAATTTCGAGCGAAGAAGTAGCATTGTTCGCGGACCTGCCGCGTTTTGACGCCGTTGTTTTTTAGTAAAAAAACACATTGCAGAAATTAGACGCCTGGGCAAGCTGGCGTAGTCCGCCGCGCCGGACGCCACTACAAAGGCAAACGGCAAAATCCAAAGCGACGTCAAAGGCACGGGTCTGAAGACCCGCCGCTACAACGACACGACGACGGCTGGGCATGGATTGAGTCTTGCCAAGATGGGGCGCAGCATGCTGCGCCCCTACAAAGGCGAGTGAGCTCGAAAGTTCTGCAGTGGCAGTGACGTTTGAAAAGATGAGTAGGCCGGACTAAAAGTCCGGCACCTACACGAGCAAAGGCGGAGTGTGCTGGAAGCTGGCGTCCGGGCTAGCTGGGGCGCAGTCCGCCACGGCGGACGCCCCTACAAAGGATGCGCGGTTTAGTGCCAGGTTAAGAGGGCGTCGCCGGCGCCGCTGATTTCCAGGAAGAGCTGGCGCTCGGGTTTGGAGCAGTCGAGGATGGTGTTGGCTTGGTACAGGTCCTGGACTGGCAAACGATAAGGGGCGTCTGCTACGCCTAGCTGGACGAGGATTGGTCCGGAGGGCTTGTTTTCCAAGGTGGTGACGCCTTCTTTGGTCCACAGGGATTCTTCTTCGCCGTTGAGGATAATGTCGTACGCGCGCGAGACGGCTTTTTTCGAAACGTATTTCACTTGGACCGTGTAGGTGCAGGTGCCGAGTTTCACCGGAATGGCCTTTATTGGGGACGGAGGAATTTGCGCCAGGAGCATGGTGTGGATCTGATCGGCCATGATGAGCGCGGCTTTCCCGAGGGGCTGCTTTTCGAAGGCTTTGGCCGGGCCGCTGGCCATCGTCTTGTACAGATCGCGTCCGGCCTGCACGCGGCTGGAGGCTGCGCCGGCGATGCCGAGTCCGGAATTGGCGATTTCCAGGGAGAGTTCGTGGCGATTGACTATGTAGCTGAAGGCGGAAGGGTCGCCAAGTTTTCCGCTGGCGACGTCCATTAATTTGGCTTCGACGTTGAGGGTGTAGTCACCCTTTAGCGGTTTGGTGGTCTGTAGAAAACTCATGATGAGCAGGGTGTCGACATTGGCTTCTTTGGCGTAGTCCGAGAGCGATTCGGGGATCAACGGATTGTAGAGTGCGCCGGGATTGAGCAACATTACATCGAAGGGCGCGCCTTCCAGTTTGTGAAAGACCATCACCGTCAGATTTTGCGCGAACTGTTCGCCGTATTCCTCGCCGGAGGAATCAAAGACCGGCATGATGCCTAGCGTTTTTCGATGGTCCTGGGCATTGGCGACGGAGGCGCAGGCGGCCGCCAGCAGAAAAAATGCGAGGCAGGTGAAAACGGCGCGAAGCAAGAATGCTCTTCGATTCATAAACTCTCCGTAAATCTTAATTAAAGGAGGGCGAAGCGAACTGCGCCTCTCCTGGCCCGAGGAACCTGCGCGGCGATCAATGCGGCGCGGGAGTGGCGGCGGTGGTCTTTTTGACCACGGGATGAGCCGGCTTGGTTGTCGAAGGATCCGGGGCGCTGCCCGACGTTGAGCCGGCTCCGGAGCCACCGGTGGCGCGAGTGATCACGTCGGTGGTGGCGGTGGAAGGCGCGGAGGAGACGGTGGTCACGAAGAGCGAGTCCACGTTCTTGGTGGTGACGACTTCGGCCGGGGGAATGTACCAACTCTTGTCGCCGGCGAGCAGGAAATAGTCATAGATGATGTACATGTTGCTGGGCAGGGTTCCGGCGTGTTGGCGTTGGTATAGCGCGACGTAAGTCTTCAATTCTTTTTTGATCTGGTCCTGGAGGTTGGGATCGTTTTGTGAAATTTGATAGAGGGCTTCCTCGAGGTGCGGTTCGGGATAGGCGCCGCGTTCAGCGTCGTATTGAATGGCCTGCATGAATTGCGTCAGGGCCTGTTGCTGATCCTCAGGGGAGCGACCGGTCTTGGCGATGATTTGGCCGAGGAAGTAGTGGACGCGAGGGTCGTTGGAGCGAAGCTTTTCGGCGTCTTCGAGATTGTCGCGAGACATGGCGAAGAGGTCGTAGTCCATGGCGATGACGCCGTTGTCGCGCTTGAGGGCGGACATCAGCAAGGCAAATTCCGGACCAGATGCGGTCAGACCGGCTTTTAGTTTGGAGTCTAGATCCGCTTTGTAGGTGGTAGTGAGCAGGTTGGTGATTTCGGCCTGGCGTTCGCGGGTGCGAGCCGGGTTGCCGATGAAGCCGAGACCAACACGGCTGTCGCGGCCGACTAGATTATCGAGGCGAGCGTACATGCGGGGGATTTCGCGGGCGTCGTAATTTTTGTCCAGCATATATTTGAGGCCGGCTTCGTCGGCTTCATTTTCGTACACGGTGGACCATTCGGTGGGGACGAACTTGTTGCGGAAGAGCAGGGAACCGCCGATCACGCCGGCCGCGCCGCCGATCAGTCCACCGTAGAATGCGCCGGAAGCGCCGCCAGCTGCGCCGCCCGCGGCTGAGCCGCCGATGGCTAGAGCTGCGCCGAAGAGAGCTTTCTTCTTTTGTACGTCTTGGCCTTTTTCGGCGTTGAACTCTTCTTCGAGAATGGTGTTTTTGATTTCGTTGTAAGCGTGGCGGCGTTCGACGTGGGCGATTTCGTGGCCGAGGACGTAGGCGAGTTGCGCTTCGTCATCAAGCATAGCGACCAGGCCGGTGGAGATGTAGATCGTGCCGGTGGAGAGAGCTTCGGCTCGGGGGACGGGATCGAGCAGCAAGCGGAAGGAGTACAGATTGGGAGAGTTGGCGGGGACGATTTTCTGTCCGAGGGAATTTACATAACGGAGCAGGATGGGATTGTTGTAGAGTTCGCCGAATTTTTGGCGGAACTCGGCGAGGGCGGTGCCGGAAAGTTCGCCGAGGCGCGCCGACTGATTGATGTTGAAGGCGTATTCCATGTCTTCACGGCGGCGCTCGTCCCAGGCGTCGGCGATGCGTTTCTGAACGTCGGGGCGCGCGGCGATGGCCGCGAGCTTGGCTTTATCTTTGTCGGTGTAATCGGTTGCGGTTTGCGCAGAGAGTTCCCCGCTGCTAAAAGCTAGCGCGATGAAGAATGCCGCGAAGCGCACGGACCTGTGCCGTGTGATCATAACTCCTCCTTAGTTCCTGCAAAGCGTTTGAACATGCTTACGGAAAGTGGCCTACGACTGACCAAGATAGTGAAGCGAGAGGCGGGTTGCGTCAAAAAACTCGCGAGCCGCGGTTGCCTAAATGCCACGCCTTCGCTGGCACCATGATTGACAATGCCATCGCCGCTCACGTACATTCGCAGCGATTGGCAGGGGACATGCGCGGATACCTTATCATTCTTGCGGGAGTTTTGGGAGCGGTGACTTTTTTGCCGGCGTCGGCGGACGACGGCAGCGAGCCCATCGTGCTGCAGATCCCTTCGTTGCAATTCAATCTGGATGCCAACCTGGCGGCGACGATTGAAACGCCCAATTTCGATCAGATGGCGATTCGGATTTCGAAAAATCCGCAGCAGATTAATTACGGGACGATTTATTCGAAGATCAATACAGAGTCGGCGAATATTGTGATGACCGTTTCAGGAGATGCCGACGGGATTTTGTGCAAGTTTGATCTGGGGCATCACGCGGGATTCCGGCTGCATCCGGGAAGAAATTCGGTGGAGTTGGAGTACAAGGATCAGCGCGAGCGGATCCATTACGCATCGTTTCTGCTGCAGACCGAGGAAAAAGCTCCGCCTTCCAAGCGGGCGAGTATTACTCCGGATAAAGCGTCGGCTACGAAATATGCGGTGATTATTGGAGTTTCCAAGTACGAAAATTCGGGGAACGGGTTGACGAATTTGCAGTATGCCGCGCGCGATGCGCAGGGATTTCGCGATTTTCTGATGTCGCCGGACGGGGGAGCGTTTCCGCAGAGCAATTTGAAGGTGCTGCTGGATGAGCAGGCTACTTCGCAGAATGTGCGCTCGGCGTTTTATACATTTTTGACCCAGGCGCAGCCGTCGGACGAAGTGGTGATCTATATTGCGGGACATGGGGCGCCGGATCCTAACGATCCGCGGAATCTGTATTTGCTGACGTATGACACCAAGCTGGACGATATGGGCGGGACGGCGTTTCCGATGCGGCAGATTCAGGATGTGTTTGTGAATGTGTTGAAAGCGAAACGAGTGGTCACGTTCGCGGACACTTGCCATAGCTACGGATTCAGCGGGGCGAAGCGCGGGAAGAAAGACGCCAATAATCTGGTGAACCAGTACATGGCGCATTATGCGAATGATGCGGACCGCGCGGTAATTACGGCGAGCGACGTGAGCCAGCTATCTTACGAGTCGGATCAGTTTGGCGGCGGGCATGGCGTGTTTACGTTTTACTTGCTGAAGGGTTTGCACGGCGAGGCGGACGCCAACAAAGATGGAACGGTGACGGCGGGCGAGCTGTTCGCTTACGTGCACGACAACGTGGCCAAAGCCACCAGTGGAAACCAGAGCCCGATGGCAGTCCCGGGGCTGGCGGAGCGCATCCCGCTTTCCGGGGTGGCGCTGCGCAATGGCACCCGTGCCAAGGCGGAAACGCCCAGCTCTTCCGGCAGTGTAAGCGGCTCGCCTCTTCGATAGACTGACACTAAGAAATCAGTTTTTTGTGCCGGCTGGCGTTTACTTTGAACGTTAAGCTGCGCATGAACACTCCACGAACGTAAAATGACGGGAAATTCAAACTCACAGGTGGGCAAACCCGAGGCCAAGATGGCAGCCTCGGCGAGCGAGAAGAACCATGCGCCATCGTTGAAAAACGGGCCAGCGCGCTGGTTAATTACCGCGTTTCTGGCGCTGACGGCGGCAGCGGTGGTGTTTTTGGCGGACTACCGGGGGTACCTGGAGGTGCCGGAGCTACACGGATACGATGTGTTAGTTGCGCGGCAGCGTGCCGAAGATCCGCCGAAAGAAATTGTGTATGTGGATTTTGATGAAGATACGGTGAAGCAGTACAACGCTTTTCCGATTCCGCGATTGCTCCTGGGCGATTTGCTGCAGAAAATTTCCACCGGCAAGCCGGCGGTCATCGGGCTGGATGTGATTCTGGATTTGCCCCGCGCCGAGGATGATGACAAGCGGCTGGCGTCGATCATCGAAAATGCTCAAAACGTAATTCTGGTCGACGAGTATGGCTTCGCATCTTTCCCACGGCGTGAGCCGCTGCCTAATTTTGTGAGCGCTGCGGCGGGCGTGGCCTTCGGCGACACGCCGACGGACAAAGATGGAGCCGCGCGGAGCATGTTTCTGGTAATGAATGCTCCGGACTTCCGGCGGTTTTCGTTTCCCGTGGCGTTGGCCAGCTATTTCACGGACCGGAAACTGCATCAAGACAAACAGGGCGACATTTTTTTTGGCACAGCGAAAATTCCTCCGGCCGCCACTGCGGCATCTGCCTGGATTCACTTTCATCCCTCCGCGCCGGTGCAGGCCGTCTCGGTGAAGAAGGTGCTGGACGAAGGCTTCGATCCGGCGATATTTCAGGGAAAGATCGTGATGATCGGGCAGACCAGCGAACTTGGCAAAGACTTGTTTGAGACGCCCGTGACGCTCGCTGGGGTGCAGATCAACGAGGAAGGCAGCTCGCAGCCGAGAAGCAAGCTCTCTGGTACCGAAGTGCACGCGGCCGCGGTGGCGACGCTGCTCGATGGCGAATATCTGCGGCGATTGAGCCCGGTGTGGCTGTGGTCCGCCGGGATGGCGCTGGCCTTTGTGGTGATCGCACTGGGATTCCGTACCCACTGGTACGTAGCTCTCAGCATCTATGTAGCCCTGGCGGGCGCGATTTTCTTGGTGGCGCTCTATCTGTTCAGCTATCACCACATCTGGATACCCTTTCTAACCCTGGAGGCGTGCATCGTTCTGGCGCTGCCGGCGGGGCTGGGGTATCGCTCCGTGGAAGAACGCCGCGAGAAAAAATTGATGGAGGCGGAACGTTCGCAGATCATGGGCTTGTTCGAACGCTATGTTTCCGCGGATGTCGCGGCTGAAATCTGGAAACGCCGCGACGAAATTGTGCTGGCCGGAGAAGAACGGGTAGCCACGGTGCTGTTCTCTGACATCCGCGGATTCACGGCGATGACCGCGGGCGTCCCTTCGCACCAAGTCCTGGCCTGGCTGAACCGCTACCTGACGGTTATGGCCGAAGTGATCAAAGAGAATCGCGGCTTCCTGAACAAATTTATCGGCGACGGCATCATGGTGGTTTTCGGCGCTCCGCTGACGGAAGGTGCCAAAGAAGATGCTTGCCGGGCCACCCGCTGCGCGATCGAAATGCTCGCGCGGATGGACAAATGGAACGCCGATCTGCCTCCCGGCCAGCCGCCGATGAAAATAGGCATCGGGCTGCACAGCGGTACGGTAACCGCCGGGAATGTGGGTTCGCCAGACCGCCTGGAATACTCGGTGATCGGCGAAACGGTGAATTTAGCCTCGCGGCTGGAAGCCCTGACCAAGGACTTCAAGACTCCCATCGTGATCAGCCCGGCGACCTGGGAGTACATCCACAACGAGTTTGTTACCGTATCCTTAGGCAAGGCGCAGGTACGGGGTTTTACGTCCGCAATACCGCTTTACGGGGTGCAGGAATCCGTGCCGCAAGAAACGACGCTCGAGGTGCATTGATGAAAGTGTCCCTGGTTTCTAACCTGTTGTTTTGTGGGATGTTATTGGCCGCCGCATCCGCGGTGCACTCGCAGCAAACGCCGGCGGCGCAGGGCAACAAGACTCCCAGCGATGCGGGGGCCAAGCCGAAAAAGAAACTGGATGCCGACCTTTCGGGCTTCGACCTTACCGACGAAAAATCCAAAAAGGCGTCGACCATGTTCGGCGGTAGTCGCGGCGCATCCTATCCCTCCGCGACGCTGTATGCGCCGAAGCTCGCCAAATTTTACGGCGGAGCAGCGTTATTCCAGTGGGCGTCGCAGGGCCACAATGATGGTTACGTACTGTTGATTACCGACGAAGATGAAACGCAACTGGTGAAGCAGTCGCTGAAAGATTCCTACTATCGCTTTCCCGCGGATGGGGCCAAGTTGGAAGCCGGGCAGACGTATTACTGGCGGGTACAAGTCCTGCCAGCCACCGTGGGCGGCGATCCGCTCGGACTTGTGGTGGTCTCGGCGGCGGAACGTAAGGAAATAGACAAAGCGCTGGCCGCTGTTTCCGCAAGCGATCCTTACCAAGCTGGCCTGGCGCGAGCCGGCGTCTACACTGATCGCCGGCTGTGGTTTGACGCTGTCGGGGCTTACACCGAACTGATTGCCAAGTATCCCGACCGCGCCGAACTTTACGAGCAGCGCGGCAAAATCTATTCGCAGATTGACGCCACCAGCAAGCTCGCGGACGCGGATACCGCCAAGGCCGCTTCGCTGGCAAAGTCCAGCCACTAGCCCCTTCTAAAGCGAAAACCGATTGGCGCACGGGCGTCGCTCACGGTATCCTTATGCCCGCCCGCCGCGAACGCCCCGAGTCGCTGGCTGCGTACACTTCATGGCCGCCGCCGCTCAATCGCAAACTGTCGCTTCTACCTACGATCTCGTGCTGTCGCTGTTTTCCCCGGCTGATCGCGATAACGGTTCGCTGCGGGTCATGGCCCAGAAAGCCGAGGCGCTCACTTCCGCTTCCACGTTGGCAGCCCGCTTAGACGCCTTCGTAGACTTCTATTCCTGGAATCGCGAACGCGACGGCACCATTTGCGAACCGCTGTCCGCCGCTCCATCCGTTGGCCAGGAAACCGCCGAGCCAGACCGCAAGCGTAGCCTGGTGTGGACTTCGATTCTGGAATGTTCTGAGGATGTGCTGGCCCGTTATCGCGCCACCATTGCGCTGATTTTGCGCGAAACCGATGGCCTATCATTTTTCGCGGAATCCGGATTGCCTAGCGACCGCGGCCTGGTGGCGGAAACCTTCGCGCGCATGTGGCGCATTGTGCTGCCTTCTCCGCGCCAAGACACGGATCTATCGAAACTTTTTCTGCGCATGTTCCCGAACAATAAGGCGGCGGACCGTTTCTTTAACACCCAGGAAGATCGCTTCGATCGCATCGTCTCGCTGGCCGCGCCTCCGCCGGATTCCGACGCCTGGCCGCCGGTGGTGGAGACCATGCTGGACGCCCTCTGCCTGCTGGCTGCGCGCATTCAAGGACTAGGACTCTCCGAACAGTTGCGCATCCGTTCGCGGCCCGGACCGCTGCAGCAATCTCCTTTTTACCGGCTGACGCGCAGCGCAGACTCGCTGGTCTCGGCCCTGAGAACCCACGACGGCATCCCATTGGCTGAAAAGGGCTTCAGGCAAACGGTCGGCGATTGCCGTTCCGAGTTGCACTCCATCGTTGCCAACCTGGACTCCAACGGCGTGAATCTGGATGTGGTGTACGTCATCGACGTGATTCGCGAGAGCCTGTTGCGGATCGAAGCCATCGGGGTGGTATTGGTAGCGGAGCCCGGTCGGGCCAAGAAAATCGCCGTGCAACATTTGCTGAAAGACGTGGTGCGTGGCCGATTGGACGATCGCAGTGTCCGCCACTTAGTGCACAACAATTTGCGGCTTCTCGCGCGCAAAATCACCGAGTGGGCTGGGAAGACGGGGGACCACTACATCACCTCCGATCGCAACGAATATTGGCACATGTGGATGGTCGCCATGGGTGGCGGTTTGCTGACAGTGGGCACCGCGGCCATCAAGATGATCGTGACGCACTCAGACCCTCCGCTGCCGCTGTTTGTGGAGGGATTTCTCTCCAGCCTAAACTACTCCATCAGCTTTATTCTTCTGCAGGTATTCGGCCTGGTATTGGCCACCAAACAGCCCTCGATGACCGGGGCCGCGCTGGCGCGCATCGTACACAATTGCAAAGACGTCTCGCAGAGCGATGAGCTAGTGACTTTCGTCGCCAGAATTTTCCGTTCGCAACTGGCTGCGGCGCTTGGCAACGTTTTCGCCGTATCCGTGGGCGCGGCAGCCTTCAGTTTCGCTTGGCGGGCAGTTGCGGGGACGCCATTCCTCTCGGAAGAGACCGCGATGCATACCGTTGAGTCGCTCAATCCGCTGCGTAGCGGGACAATCATTTTCGCGGCCCTGACCGGGGTGATTCTGTGGCTCTCCAGCTTAGTGGGCGGATGGATCGAAAATTGGGCGGTGTACAACCACCTGCCGCAGGCTATCGCGGAACATCGGCTCGGCAACTTGTTGAAGCGCCAAAACCTGATCCGCATTTCAGACGTGTTCACTCGCAATATTTCTGGTTGGGGCGTCAGCGTCGCACTGGGTTTCATGCTGGGCATGACTCCGCCGCTGGCGCGTTTCTTTGGAGTGCCCATTGACGTGCGGCACGTCACGCTGTCTTCCGGAACGGTAGCGCTCTCCTCGGCGTCTCTGGGTCGCGAAGTGTTTGATACTGGCGCGCTATATTGGGCGGCGCTGGGTATCGCGTTCACCTTCGTTTTGAATCTTTCGGTGAGTTTTTATTTCGCGTTGATGCTGGCGTTACGCGCGCAAGATGTCTCCCGCAAAGACCACCTGGAGATTATTCGTACTCTGTTGCGGCGCTTCGCGCAGTCTCCTAGAGATTTTTTTTTGCCGCCGGCTACGGAGGCCGGGGCCGTGGCGCCGACGCACTGAACCTCCGGCCGGCCCGCGGGCCGACGCAGGCCCCGGCTGGTCCCGCTGTTACGCTGCGTGACTTTTATGCATCCTAAGGATTTGCAGTGGAAATCGGCTGTTTAGCAACTCCGTTTTAGCCGCTGCTGCGGCACGGTGGGAATCAAAGGAGCGGTAGATGAGTTTGAGCAACCGGCAAGCAAGCAAGTTTTTTCGCGAGGCCGTTTTAATTTCGCTGGCTAGTCTATTTTTCTTCAGCATTCCGGCCGCCGCGCAGCAAACCGGCCCGCTTCCCGGGCCGCCGCCTTCACAAGCGCCGCCTACCCCGCCGCCGGTACGCGCCCCGGAAAACGCTCCGGGCATAGTCACGCCACAAACCGGCACGCGGGTGGACACCACGCCGCCCTCCATTCCCATTCCCGACATCATCCAAAAATTTGCCGCGCGTGAAGCGGAATTCAAAGTCGAGCGCGAGAATTACACCTACACGCAGACGTTCGTAATGCAAACCATCGACATGGACGGCCAGCCGGACGGCGAATATCGCATGACCAGTGACATTGTGTTTAGTCCCGGCGGCAAGCGCACGGAGCACGTCACCGACGCGCCGCCCCCATCGCTACAGCGGATCACCGTGTCCCAACAGGATATCGACGACCTCGAGCACGTGCAGCCCTTCGTCCTGACCACCCAGGAGCTGCCGAAGTACGACGTGAAATATGTTGGCCGGCAGCAGGTGGACGAGCTGACCACTTATGTTTTCGATGTTGGCCCCAAGGTGCTGGAAAAAAATCAGCGTTATTTTCAGGGCCGAGTATGGGTGGAAGACAAGCAATACGGGATTGTTAAAACGGACGGCAAGGCCGTGCCGGACATCCGGAAGCACAACAGCGAAAACGTGTTCCCGCGTTTCGAAACGTTTCGGGAGAATATCGAAGGGCACTACTGGTTTCCCACGTACACACGTTCGAACGACACACTGCATTTCACGTCGGGAGACATCCGCATCCACATGACGGTGCGCTACGCGAATTACAAGCGGTTCGGATCGACGATCAAGATCGGCGAAGCAAAGCCGACAACGGAGACTCCGCCGGCGACGGAACCGCACCAATAGCAGCGGGGACGTGGCCACCAGCTGGGGCTATCGGTGGCTCAGCCACACAATCGTAACGCCCACGCAAACGATGCCTACTCCGATCCAGCGTTGCGGATCGATGCGCTCGTGTAGAAAAGTCTTGGCGCCCACCGCTCCCGCGGCGTAACTGATTGCTGTCACCGGGACCACGAAACTTACGTTTTCAAAGGACAGCATGGCCAGCAACGAAAAAAACGCGATAGCCATCAGGCTTACGCCCAGCCACACCCAGCCGACGCGTACCGCGCGCCAAATAAATTGCAGCAGCGCCGCAGGACGGAAGTCGTGCATCTCGCCCAGGCTTTTCATGGCGTGGGTGATGCACAGCTCGCCGCTGGTTCCCGAGACTACCAGCACCGTAAGCACCAGAAACTCGCGCATGGCTTAGGCGTGCCCCGTGGTGCGCGGTGCAGTGTGGCCGACCACTAGAACGCCCACACAGATGATTGCAATGCCCAGGCAGCGTAGCGGGGAGACGATCTCTCCCAGGATGAAATAACTGAGCACGCCAGTGACTGCGTAGGAAAAAGAGGAAGCCGGCTGCACGTAACTGTAGTCCGCCCAGGTCAGCAGCACCATGTAAGCCACAAACATGGCTAGCAAGCACCCGATACCCATCCAGATGTAGGGCGAGCTCAAGATGCTCAACAAAATCGGCAGGGCGTCATGCAGGGACCAGCGCTGGGCCGAGCCGATATTCTTCATGCCCTTGCCGAGCAATATGTTGCCCAGCGGCGCAAATAAAATGACGAAGCCCAGAAAGATGTACGTTTTCAAATGCAGGATAGGAGAGTCGTTCATGCTTTGGCTGCGAGTTTCGTTGTTTGCCGCGCGAGTCTCGCTGACGGCAATTGCGATTTCATTACTACTCCTTATTTTGCTCACTCATTATTTTACCCGATGTGCGGCGGGCCCCCAAGCTGACGCAGCGTAACTGTTCATTTTTTGCTATCGTTTTTACGAGCCACTTCTGCTGCCGCCTGCCAGGCGACGGCGGAAGCGGCTCAATTTGCGAGGGCCTGCCGTCAGGCTGGGCCGGGGGCGAGCAATGGGCGCGAAGATCGCGGTTGCGGGGGCGGGGATTTACGGCACCACCGTAGCGATCCGACTCGCTGAACAGGGTCACACCGTGCATCTCTTCGATCCACTGGGCGTCATGCGCGCTGCTTCAGCGATCAATCAGTATCGCGTTCACGCCGGCTACCACTACCCGCGAAGCTCGGAAACGATTCGCGAAACGCTGGAAGCCCGCGCCGAATTCATGCAGGCGTTCGAACCCGCCATCGTGCGCAACAGCCGGCATTATTACGCGATTCCTAAAAGCGGTTCCCGGACGCCGCCCGCGCTGTTCGAGAAAATAATGGCGGAGCACCGGCAGCCCCTGCGCGATTGCCGGCCGGATTGGATGAATTTCGATTTTATCGACCGCTGCTATGAAGTTGACGAGCAGATCTACGATCCGGATATTCTGCGGGAGTTAGTCGAGAGCCGCATCCGCGCGCTGCAAATTCCGTTCGAAGAAAAAGAGTTCATCGCCGCTATGCGCCCGGAATACGACTTCGTTGTATGGGCGACCTATGGGTTGGGGCCAAGCCGCCACGCTTTTCCGATTGCCAAGTTTCAGGTGGCGGAAAAAATGTTGATTCAGCTGCCCGCGCATCTCCAGCACATCGCGCTGGTGGTGGTGGATGGCCCGTTCACCGCTTTCGATCCTTATGGCGCGTCCGCCCGTTCGCTGTTCGGATCCGCTAAAAACACCAACCACTGGAGCACCACGGATCCGGATGAACCCGTCCCGGACTTATACGCTGGGATTCTTAATGAGCGCGAATTTCGTCCGGTGGAATTTACCCGCTTCGCGCTGATGCGTGACGATTGTTGCGAGGCCATTCCCGACGCGCGACATGCGGTTTATCTCGGTTCGCGCTTCACGCTGCGAGTGGTTGAAGATAGCCCCGCGCACGATCGCAGAACTCTGTACGTGCGGGAAACGGCGCCGGGTGAGTTTCATATTTTTTCCGGCAAAGTAGTGAGTGCGGTGAAGGCCGCGCGCCGCGTTGGCGAGCTGGTGGCTGGCCATGTCTGACGCTTGCGCATACGCAATTCTAGGGCGCGGAAGTTGGGCGCGCAGAATGTGCGACTTACTTGTCGAAGAAGGCCGCACCGTTTCGCTTATCGAGGAAACCCGACAGCGCGAGGCTGAAGATGATTTGGCTTATAGTGCGCGACTCGCAGAAGCGATGAAACGCAGCGGCGCGCAAATTGCGTGGCTGTGCGTTTTGCCGGGCCGCCACGTTTCGCTCATAACCCAAGCCGCTCTGGAGGCCGGCCTGCACGTAATCGCCGAAAAGCCCTGGTACGGATCTGCGGAAGAAACCGCGCGATTGCAGACTCAGGCTTCTTCGAGAGGGCGCGTACTCGCGGTTCATTTCGAATATTTGATGCTCGAGGAAGTCGCGCAATGGCGCAGTGAGTTCTACCCCGGAACAGCTCTAACTTTCGCCGGACATTTTTTCCTGAGCCGGCCGGATCGTACCGGAATCCCCGCGCTGGCGGACCTTGGCTCGCACCTGCTGGCCATTCGCGAATACGTTTGTCCCTCAGCCGAAATCGCTGAGATTTCTTGCGCTTACGATCGCCCCGACGAGCGCGTGGTGTGGCTCGAAAAAAATACCGAGCTGCTTTCCGCGATAAATCTCTTGACGCATCGCCAGCCCATCATTCAGCGCTTCATTAAAAAAGTTGAGGCCGCGCTAGACGGCGGCGCGGCCTTTCCCTTCGATCTGAATTTCGCCCTGCGAGTGGCAAACGCGGTAAGCGCTTGCCAGGAGCGCAGCAGCGCTGAATAAACTTTCTTAAGACTTCTTCGCCGCGGAAGCCCGCGTTTCCACGCGCGGATCGGAAGCGGAAGTTTTGGTCGGCATGCTCATCTGCATGCGACGTTCGTTTTTCGGCTCTCGCCAGTTCACCTGCGGCATCATCAGCGAGGCATCCACGCGATCGCGATACTGAATCGCGATATTCATCAGCGAATCCAGCAGGGAATCGTCCAAATGGTGTGGCTGCAAACCCAGGTCAATTAACTTGGAGTGGGTAGCGTTGTAGTAGTGCTGCTCGGCTTCCACACGCGGGTCGGGAATGTGATCGATCTCCACGGTGATGCCCATCTTTTTCGCCGCCGCTTCCACTTTATGCGCCAGATCGAGCACGGAGAATTGCTCGGTAAACTGGTTGTAAACCCGGCACTCGTGCTTCTTTGCCGGATTTTCACAGGCGATCTCGACGCAGCGCACCGTATCGCGAATGTCCAGAAAGCCGCGGGTCTGCCCACCCTTGCCGTACACCGTCAGCGGCTGACCAATTGCCGCTTGCACGCAAAAGCGGTTCAGGACCGTGCCGAACACATCGTCGTAATCGAAGCGATTGACGAGCGCTTCGTCCAGAGCCGTCTCATCGGTAGTGGTGCCGTACACCACGCCCTGATTTAAATCGGTGGCCCGCAGTCCCCAAATTTTGCAGGCGAACATCATGTTGTGAGAATCGTGCACTTTGGAAAGGTGGTAGAACGAGCCGGGCTGCTTCGGGAAAGGCAGTACGTCTTTACGCCCGTTGTGTTCGATCGCGATGTAGCCCTCTTCAATATCGATATTCGGCGTACCGTACTCGCCCATCGTTCCCAGCTTGATCAGGTGGCAATCGGTATTCAGTTCGCGTATCGCGAAAAGCACATTCAGCGTGCCCACCACGTTATTCACCTGGGTGAACACTGCGTGCTTGCGATCGATCATCGAGTAGGGAGCGGATCGCTGCTCCGCGAAATGCACCACCGCATCCGGCGCAAAGCTCTTCATCGCGCCAAAAAGAAAATCGTAATCCGCCACATCTCCGACGAAAAGTTCCATGGTCTTGCCGGTCAGGTTTTGCCATACCCGCAAACGATCCGTCAGCGCACGGATCGGCGTCAGGGTCTGCGCGCCCAGTTCGTGATCCCACTGGCGCCGCAAATAGTTATCAACAATCGCGACCGAATGTCCTTTTTGCGACAAGTACAGCGCTGTCGCCCAACCACAGTAGCCGTCGCCACCCAGCACGGCAATTTTCATGAATCCTCCTCAGCATTTCCGTTTCAGAATTTCTACTATGGGCACGCGCCCGTCCGTCAACGCGGAATCCTACTGCCTAGATGCTTCGGGAGCAAGATTATCTACTCAAAATATTGTAACGAATTGCGCCTCGAGGTGCGAAATCTTCTTTCGTTTGCATTAAGAAACTAACCCCGCCGGTCCGTCATCACTCATGCCGAGCGCTGCGCCCCATCGCCCGGCGGCCGGTCAAACACCACGCGGCCCAATCCGCCGAGGTACACCGCCAATCCAACGAAGCCCACCACCGCTCGCCAGATTCTCCACACGATCACCGACTCAGCCCCGCCCTGTAGTCCGCTCATCGAGAACAGGGAGTGAAATGCGGCCTCGCCCACTCCGATGCCTCCCGGGGTAATCGGTAGTGCGTTTGCCACTTGACCCAACGGGACCAGCAAACACATTTTCATCGACAGCCAGGAAGGGTTAATCGGAATCAGCGCCAACGCCATAACCGCAATCACGGACGCATTGGCCACCACCGACATCGCCAGGGCCTTGAGCAACCAGTGGCTGTTTCCCCGATACGCGCGCAAAGTGTCCAACACTCGCAGCGACATCGCTGCCCACCGTTCCCATCGCGGAGAAACATTCGCAATTATCCGGCGCAAGGATTCGCTGTAAACGCAAATCCCAAAACCGATCAACATAGCAACCGCCGCCGCGGCATCCACGATGATCAGGGCTCGCAGCACCGGTACGTTGCGCAGCAACCCAGGGGAAAATGGCACGAATAACAGCGGCAGTAACAGCATCGAAAAGAGTCCCACGCCGCGGTCCAGCAGCACCACGGTGGCCACTTTCGCGCGATTGCCCGGATTTCCCTTGGTGGTATAAATAATGCGCGCCACGTCCCCACCAGCGGCTCCCGGAATGACGTTCGTAAAGAAAGCCGCTACCAGATTAAGTTGGAATGATTTCCAGATGGGCAGGTGCAGTCCCACCGGTTCGAACATCCAGCAGGTTCGTATCCCCATCAAATAAACATCTGCCAGCAAAATTCCCACCGCCGCCAGACTGATGGGCCACGCACTGAGCAACTTTGCCAGCGGCCGCACGTTGATGATTCCCGAGCGATACATATAAACGAGAATCGCCGCGCCGACTCCCAGCCGCAGGATGGTGAAAACAGTTTTTGCAACAGGATGTCTGGGAGGTGCGACGGTCAGCGCATCTTCCCGTTCAGTTGGCGGCAAGATAGGTTGCGGCTCCCCGCAAGCCCTGCGGAATATCCAGCACCATCGGCGGTTCCACCGTGCCGTCAAACGCCTGATTGGTCAGCAGCACTTTCCCTCCGCTGGTCATCACCAGGTTCAAATGTTCACGCCCAACAAGCTGTTCGATATGCCCCAGCAATGAGCCGTCTGACACGAAATAATATCGTTGGTTTGTCTGCCAGAGCCGGGTGAACTCGGCATCGTCGATAAACACCGAAGGCGCCCCGGGAGCCGCCGCGCCGTATTCCAGGTTCATCCGCCGCCCATTCAGCAGCAGCCCATCGCAATCCAGATAGAAAAATACCGAAGAAAAAGGATAGAAATGCCGATTGGTGATCAGAATTCCCGGCGGAGACTGTCGGATTCTCTCGGCGATCGGCCGCGAAGAAAGAAACGGATCGAAGACCACCATGGCAATCCGCGCGGCGTGAAAGAAAATGATCATCATCAGCGTCGCGGCCAAAACCGCCTTGAGCCCGTTCCATCGCCAGGTTCCGATCGCGCCCACCAGAAAAGCCAGCGCCGCCACGGCCAGCGGGAAGCGCAAATACGCGAAGGAGCTCAACGTCAAATCTTCCATGTGCCCCAGCGACAAGGTATAGGCCTTGGGATTCCGCGTCAGCGCGCTGGCGATATCTCCGGGGGTGGCCACATTTCTTACCAGAAATAAAATAGCGATCGCCGCGATAGCCGCGCATCCGGCCACCACCGCCAGCACCCTAGTGCCGCGTCGCACCCATACGCTCTCCGTCGCCATCGCCGAGCCCAGCAGCAGCGCCAGCGCAGGATAGCAGGGCATCGAGTAATATTCCTGCGTAGTGGAAAACGTAAAAAACAGCAGCAAAAATCCCGTGAAACTTAACGCCAGCAGTCGCGTCTTGCCGGCGCGGTCCACCGGTCTAAAAGAGAGTTGGAAAATCGCGGGGAAATAAACGCTCCAGGGAAAAAGCCACGCCAGGTGAAACAGCCAAAAATAAGCGCGCGGCACCGTGTTGTAATCCCGCGGATAGCGCAGATTCAGAAAGCGCAATAGCTGTTCGTTGATAAAGAAAAACCAGGTGAAGCCGTGATATTCGCCCGGACCGCTATGCAGCGTCCAGGCCCACACCGGAGGATTCCGAATCGCCGCCAGCACATGCCACGGCGCCGCAATCAACAGGATTACTAGAATTCCGCTGAAGGGGTGCAGCCGCTTCCAGGTACGCGCCTTGAAAAGCTGCTTGGTCAAATATAAATAAATCACCGCTGCGGCCAGCGGAAACACAATAGCGATCAAACTCTTGAGCAACAATCCCAGTCCAAGATTGGCTGCCAGGGAAAACGCCCAGAGGCCCGGGTGCGGTTCATCCTCATCCAGCGCCCGCAGAAAAGACCACAGCGCCAATGTGATCGTCAGGGTCAGAATTACGTCGGGAATTAAGACTCGCGTGAACAGCCACAAACCCACGCAGGTAGCGATGCATAATCCCGCATAAAGTCCGGCCCGCCTGCCAAAGGACCAGATGCCAAACGCGGTAGTCACCCCCGCCAAAGCAATGACCGATAACACAATGGGTATGCGCGCCGCCCAGTCGTGTATTCCAAAGATTTTGTAGGAGACTACGATCATCCAATAAATAAGCGGAGCTTTTTCGAGGTAGGCGATCCCATCCAGCCGCGCGGTTACCCAGTCGCCGCTCCGCAACATGTTTCGCGGAATTACTCCATGCACCCCATCCACGTCATCCATCAAGGACGGCGGTGAAATGCTGCATCCGATGTAAATGATTGCTGCGACCGCCAGAACCAGCGCGATGACTACCCAGCGCTTGCCACCAAAAAACGCTTCGTCGCCGGACGCGACGCGGTCTGAATTTCCCATTTCTTCATCCACAGAAATAAGATTAACAGGCCCCACAGATGGTAGCCAACGTTTGCTTCGCGATTTAAGTGCCGCTGCAGCAATTCCTCAACCGCCCCGGCGTGAAAAAGGTCGCCGTGCGTACGGGTTCCTTCGCGCAGGGTCTCCACCAGCCAGGACCGCAAGCGTTCCGCGCAGCCATTCGTGCGCGGGAATATCAAATCCAGTTTTTTTGCCTTCCAGAATTGTTGCCGGAAGTTTGGCCTTGCGCAGTTCCCGCAGCACCAGTTTCTGCCGGGAGCCGCGTATCTTCAAACCTCGCGGCAGAGTTGCTGCAAATTCCACGATGCGGTGATCCAAGAACGGCGGCCGCACTTCTACCGCATGCGCCATGCTCATGCGGTCGCTCTTCACCAGGATATCGTCCGCCAGATAATACTTTTGATCGAACCACAGGAGTCGCGCCAGCGAGTCCCCGGTATCCGGCAATTCTTCCATCGTATTCAGCAACTCGCGAAAGCTTCCCGGCAGAAGCGTCTTAACCAACGACTGCTTTTCCTTGCCGAAGAACATTCCATTCCAGAAGACGTGTGCTTCTCCGGCCGGTAGCAGGCTTCCTTCCAGAAATCGTTTCAGTTTATATTCCAGGCTGATTTTCTCATCAGACACCGGTAGCCGCCGCGCTGCGCCCAGCGCCGTTCGCAATAGGCTGTGGGGAAGAAGTCGCGCGCGCGCGGCCAGAAGGTCCGCCCGGGCAGTCACATAGCCCGCGAACAATTCGTCGGCGCCTTCTCCGCTAAGAGCCACCGTGGTTTTCTCTTTGCTCAGCTTGGATAGGAACCACACCGGCAGAGACCCCGCGTCGGCGCTCGGCTCGTCCGAATAGTATGCAAATTCTTCAATCGCTCCGCGCAGATCTTGCGCGCAACTCAAATCCAGCTCTTCGTGTTCCGTGCCGTATTGCTTCACCGCCCGATGAACCAGTGCGCTCTCGTCACAACTCCGGCCGTGATACGTGATCGAGAATGTCTTCAGCCGGGACGACGAAACCTGCGACGCATAATGCAAGATCGTCGTCGAATCCATTCCGCCGCTCAGCCAAATTCCCAGCGGCACATCGGAGAGCATATGTTCGCGCACCGATTGCTCCAGCAGCCGGTCTAATTCCTCTTTCGCATCCTCCATGGTCCAGGATGATGCCGCTGCAAAGGGCAATTTCCAGTACGCTTCGCTGCTGACCGTCCCGTCTTTCCACTCCAGCCACATTCCCGGCGGCAACTTTTCGATGCCTTCCACCAAAGTCCAGGGGCACGGCACATAATTCAGCGACAAATAACAATCTAATCCCCGCAAACTGATCTGCCGCTCGATCTCCGGGTGCGCGAAGATCGCTTTCAGCTCCGACCCGAAAAACAAATCCTCACCGCGCCGCGCGATATACAAGGGCTTGATCCCCATGCGGTCCCGCGCCAGCACCAGCCGCCGCTCCGAGTCCTTCCACAGGGCCACCGCGAACATTCCGCGCAATCTTGGGAAACAATCCTTGTCCCATTGCACGAAAGCCCGCAATACCGTCTCGGTATCCGAGTGTGATTGGAATTTATGGCCCAGGCTTTCCAGCTCTGCGCGTACTTCTAGATGGTTATAAATCTCGCCGTTGAATGCGATCCCCACGTCGCCGTCGTTGGCGAACATCGGCTGATCGCCGCCCGCAAGGTCGATCACCTTGAGTCTGGTCGCGCCGCAAGAAAACGCCGCCGCGGCGTGCACCCCCTGTTGATCGGGTCCGCGATGAATTAGCGTCGCCGTAGCCTCGTAGATCCGGCTTATCGGCGGTATCCAATTTTTATGAGTAAACCCGGCGATTCCGCACAAATTCGTTGCACCTCATCCGGTCGCGATTGCATCCGGTGACCGGAACACTTCTGTCTGAATAATTCTTAAGAAACGATGAGCCCGTCGAACGGATGAGGGTGTGATGCGCGCTGCCCGCCTCTGAGTTTTCCGCTTGCCGGGGAAGATCCAAATTTAATTCCCGCAACGCAGCCGGACTCCGCCGCCGCTGGCAGACTCAATTGTTATAACAAGGTTGAATTCGAGTACCCCATGAAATTGTCGTCAACATACTACAGCCGTGTCCGCAACATGAAGGTTATTGCCCGAAAACGGGAAGAGTTCGCAGCAGCGCGCTAAGTCCATTCCAGAAGATCTGCACCCCGATGCACACCAATAGAAACGACGACAAGCGCACCACAATCGTCATTCCGTTTTCCCCCAGGATTTTTGCCAGCCGGTCCGCGAATCCATAGCAGAAATACACCGTGCCCGCCACCACCGCGGACCCGATCACCGCCGCGAAAATGGCGATCGCATTCGGGCCAAAATGCCGCGGCTCATTTGCTCCCAGAGTAATCGCAATGGAAATCGATCCGGGCCCCACCGTCAGCGGCAGCGTCAAAGGGAAGAACGCATTCCGGAAAACATCCAGCGGATCGACGTTTTTCTGTACTTCGCGGTGTCTGTCCGTTTCCTGCTTCGCCGTCAATATTGACCATCCGGTCGAAATCACCACCAACCCGCCGCCCACCTGCACCACCGGAATCGAAATTCCGAAAAACGCCAGAATGTGCGAGCCGATGATGAAAGACGCAACCAGCAGCACGAAACTATTGATCGCCACGCGCCACGCCAGAATCCGCCGCGTCTCGGCCGAATATTCCTGGGTCAACGAAAGAAAAATCGGGCTGCTTCCCAGCGGATTCACGATGGGGAAGAGCGCGGTAATGATTAGCAGAATGCTTTTGACGAGTTCGCTCACGCGTCCCTCAGAGTACGTAGGACAGCGGGATAGCGTCAACTGTTACTCTGAACGCTCCGGACTCCCGTCCACCAAGCTATATTTCATTGAGCGGATCTTGCGCCCGCGCCGCGAGCAGAAGCTTCGCCGTCGTAATCGCTTGCCCCACGTGCCGCTGGGTATGTTCCGCAATGTGCACCAGCAACCCGCCGACGGTGCTGGGCAGTTTCAATTTGCCGACAGCTCGCGCCTCCTCCAGATTTTCCCCCCTTAGTGCCGCAACCCGATCGGCACTCTGTCGCAATGCCGTTTCGATCTCTCGAAACAAGTCCACGCGAGTATCGGAGGGCTCCATTTCTGATCGCAACCCCGAAAATTGCTTCCTGCTCAACGCTTCGCCTTCCGCATACGTCAGCAACCGGTCCAAGCTTCGGGCGATATGTCGCAGTTGAAAGCCTACCGAGGGTAATCCGTATGGCCGGGCTTCCAGTTCGTCAAGACCCAACGGCGCGCACCACCGTTGCACGTCTTCCTTCGCCAGCTCCAGCGAATGCAAAACCGCTCGCACCACCGCGGGAACATCCGGCAGCGTTCCACGCAGCCAGGGTTCTGGCCGGGTATCCGATCGAAGTTCCGACCGAGGTTCAGGAAGGGAATGAGTTGGAAGGTGAGCGTCCATGTCGAGTCTCCTCCAACATGGTACACAAGGTCGACGACCCAAAAACCAAGGTAGTGGGTCATTTTCCGGTCGAGCTTGCAGCGTTAATCAGGCACGGAATAGAGCTGGTCGGTATGAGCCTACTCGACTGGAGGTTGAGACGGACAGGGTCGGACCAGATACCAGGGAATACGAAGTGCGCCGGGAAACAGATAGATACAGACAGACTGGCCCGGCTGGATGGAATTATAGTCTCGGGCGGATACCTCGACGTCGGTGAACGTGGACTGTGGTCCCCATGGAGAAATCGTGAGCATGTACGAAGTGCTGCGCCCCCTCGAAACATGCTTTTTGAGTACCTCGGTCGAGAAACGTCGGGGATTGGAGCGGTCAAGAAACATATCGGCCTGGGCGGCCACGCCGGACCCGTACATGACGGTGAGGAAGAAGATCGTGAGAACCGGCCAGCGCCGTTGGCGAATGATAGGGTCGGCTGCGGTGATGATTGCAGTGATTGCAAAGCAGACGATCATGGCTAAAGGAATCAAATATTGCCAATGAAGAAAGTGAAGGTCGGAAAGCGCACGTATCGCCAGCGCGGCCCCCGGCAATATGACGGGCGATGCCAAGCTGGGGCGAAGATCATTGCGACGACCTTCAAATTGATATAACCCTCTCGAACGCAATCCGATGAGAGCAGCGACTATGGGTAGTCCAGATAAAACCAGAATGACCAGCCAATACGGACGCGGATAAAACCATCCCCAGACCGCGGCAATCCACGCGATCCAATTGAGCCACGTCGCAACAGACCGTGCAGTGGCAATGCGTTCGGAGCGCTGCTCACGCGTAACGCCAAGTTCCAGATTGGACTCGAGTTCGGAACGAGACTGTTCCAGTTCGGTTTCGTCCAGATTCGGTGCTGCGGAGAGCCAATCGAGGAAAAAGCTATCCGTTTTTATTGTGAGACCAATTTCTATTTTCGCGGCGCTTGGGTCCCGGGGAACAAGGACAAGCGTGGAAATATATTGACCGGGAACGATCCGCCAACCTGCAAGTTGGGTGCGGAGCAGCTGTTTGGTCGTGAATATCTCGCGCAATTCAATGGCATTGGTCTTGAGGACGATTTTGTATTTGATGGTAACGAAAGCCAAATAGACACCGAGGAGGAAAAAGAGAAAAGAAATGAGACTGAATATATAAAGTGCCCGAGAGCTTTTCATTTCATGCCCCGTTGCGAAGTACCACGTACCGAGAAGACCAGCGCCGGCGGCGATGCAAGAGAGAGAAAGCAAAAAAATGCGATTGCCAGCGGAAGTCGTATAGGTTCTGGGGTAGAGAGAGGGGTCGAGGTGAACTTGTTCGTTGGGCGAAGCAACGGCGGGCATGAGCAAATCGTAACATGCCAAAAAATACGCTGCGGCATGTGCGTGCGTGCCCTGCTGAAAATAGTAACGGTGCCGAGTCGAATTTCGGTGGGTATCCGATTTGCGAGGCTAACTCCTGATAAGTGCCTAGTAATAAACGGACCCACCACCAAAGCCACTCAATCACAAAAAAACGCGCGCTGCGGACTGTAACTGTCCCCGAGCTACAGCCCGCTGCGCTGCCTTGATCGACACGATCAAGATCGTGGTACCGCCGCGACACTCTCGCTGCAGCGAGAAGCGCGCCATTCAGCGCGCCGACGCCAATCGGTGCGCACCAACTGGGCAAACCACACCCACCGTCTACTACGTGAACACCAAAAAATCGGATGAGTTCTACAAAATGTTTCCTTACCTATCGCATGCCCGCCATCTTGCCCCGCAACCCCGCTTGCGTTAGAGTCTCCGCTCTACCGAGAGGCGGCTTCGCGATGAAGAAGGGCAGCAGACTCACCAAAAATCCGCGTGCCACCCGCAAATCGGCCGTGCCAACCGGCGAAAGCGTCCGCGTCCTTATCTCCCGCGCCCGCATCCATCGCCGCATCGCCCAAATGGCCCGCCAGATCCGCAAAGATTTTCCCGACGAACCTCTCCATTTAGTCGGCGTCCTGAAAGGCGCCGTATTCTTCCTCGCCGATCTAGCCCGCGAAATTCCCGGCGAGGTCTCTTTTGACTTCATCGCCCTCTCCAGCTACGGAAAAAACACCCACTCCTCCGGCCAGGTTCGCCTGACTCGAGACCTCGATTCCAGCATCGAGGGCAAAACTGTAATCGTCGTCGAAGACATCCTCGACACCGGCATGACCATGCAATACCTCCTGCGCATCTTCCAGCAACGCAAACCCAAAAATATTCGCGTCGCGGTTCTCTTGGATAAACTTTCGCGCCGGGTCACTCCCGTGCGCGCGGACTATGTCGGCTTTGCAATCCCGGACGCTTTCGTAGTCGGCTATGGACTCGACTACGCCGAGCGCTATCGCAACTTATTGGATGTGGGTATTCTCACCTTACCCGAGGTGCCCTCTGCAGCCTCGCCATCGGCGGCGGACTCGATGACGGAGGCTTTGCCTAAATCCGCATCCGCCGCTCCCATCGTCAAATGAACACCACCCCGCAACCATCGCTCTACGATCCAGCGACCCTCGCCGCGCTAATCGATCACACCATTCTCAAACCCGAGGTCACTTCGGCCGACGTCGAACGCCTCTGCCGGGAAGCGCTCGCCCACAAATTCGCGGCTGTTTGCATCAACCCGGTTTTCGTCAGCACTGCCGCAGAGTTGCTCCGGGGTTCCGTAGTAAGAGTGTGCGCGGTAGTGGGGTTTCCGCTGGGCGCCAGTCTCACTTCCACGAAACTAGCGGAAGCTCAGTCCACGCTTCGCGACGGCGCGCAAGAGCTAGACATGGTCATTAACATCGGCGCTCTGAAGTCGGCCCAAAATGAGACGGTCTCCGCCGATATCCGCGCCATCACCGCCGCCGCCCACGCCGCCAGCGCCATCTGCAAAGTAATCATCGAAACCTGTCTGCTGACCGAAGAAGAAAAAGTACGCGCCTGCCGTCTGGCCGCCATCGCCAACGCCGACTTCCGTAAAAACCTCCACCGGCTTCAGCGCCAGCGGAGCCACCCCGGAAGACGTAGCGCTGATGCGCACGGTAGTAGGTCCCCACATCGGAGTAAAAGCCAGCGGCGGCATTCGCACCCTGGCCGATCTGCTGAAAATGACCGCCGCCGGCGCCACCCGCATCGGCACCAGCAACGGCCTAAAAATCCTGGAAGAAGCCCGCACCAGCCCGCACCTGTAGCGGCCGCCTTCCGAGGCGGGCGCCTTTGAATCTGTCGTCGCTATTCGTCCAGAAAGAAGTAAATAAATGCTTACCAATCGTTATCAAAATAAAGCACTTGAACTCCTGTAGATCGCAACGATTCACCATCCCCCTCCAATCGTCCTCCAACCCGCACTTCCCGCCGCGTCCGCTAGCCTCCTTTCGCCTGCTATAATGGAGCTTCAGCATGACACCCGACGCCAAACTAACCGCCGCCGAAGCCACCGTCGTGGATCCATCCGCCGCCGTCTCCACCGAGGTCCTCGCCACGCTCGCCGAAATCGGCGAAGAGGTGAACGCCTCGCTCGATCTCGATGAGGTTCTCGCCCGTTCCGCTGCGCTGATCAAACGTCACATTGATTACGAAATTTTCGGCGTCCTGCTGACCGAAGGCGGCGGCAGCTACCTGAAACACCGCTTCGCTATCGGCTATCCGCAGAATCTGGCGGAGAATTTGCGCATCCCGTTCGGCCAGGGAATTACCGGAACCGCGGCCGCCACCGGCCACCCCGTCCGCGTCGGGGACACCGCCCACGACGAGCGCTACATCAACGCGATCGATCACGTCCGCTCGGAACTAGCCGTTCCGCTCATGCTGCAAGGGAAAGTGATCGGCGTCCTGGACGTGCAAAGCCGGCATCCGGAATATTTCACTCCAGATCAGCAACGCATTCTCACCTTGCTGGGAAGCCGTCTGGCCGTGGCCATCGAAAATGCGCGCCTGTTTGAAAAGGTTCGTCTGCAGGCAGAGACTTTGCTGCTGCTCAACGAAGTCAGCCGGGAGACCAGTTCCATTCTCGACGTCGAAGAATTGCTTCGCCGCGCCGCTGAACAAATCAAACGGGTGATCGACTATCAAATCCTCAGCCTGATGCTTTACGACGAGGAACAAAAAGTTTTCCGGCATCGAATCGATGTAAAACACGGCCAGCGCGTGCAGAGCAAGCTGCGGGTTCCCGCCGGCGATGGCATTGTGGGAGCCGCCGCGCTCACCCGCGAAGCCGTGATCGTTCCGGACGTCACCGTCGACGACCGCTATTTCATGGTCAATCCGGAAACCCGTTCGGAACTGGCGATTCCGATGATTCACAAAGGCAAAGTAATCGGCGTTCTGGATCTCGAGAGCCCGCAACTGAATTATTTTAATCAGGACCACGTACAAACGCTTTCCATTCTGGCGGCGAATCTGGCGGTGTCGCTGGAAAACGCTCGCCTCTACGAACAAGTGGCGCGCGATGAAGCTCGTCTCGACCGTGATTTGCAGGCTGCAAAAAGGATTCAAGGCGCGCTGCTTCGTCCGGTTCCCACGCGAAGACTACGGATCTGGATATTGCCGCGCGCTATCTTTCCGCACGCGAAGTCTGCGGCGATCTTGTACGAATTCTTGCCGTACGGTCCGCAACAACTCGGAATCGCACTGGGTGACGTCAGCGGCAAAGGTACCGCCGCCGCGCTCTACGGCGCCGTGGCCATCGGCATCATGCGCAGCCTGGCTCCGCAAAAACTGCAGCCCGCGGACATGCTGCGCGAGATGAATCATATCGTCGGCGAACAGCGCGTCGAAGGCCGCTTCATGACCGCATGTTTCGCCACCTGGCAAAAAGGCCGGCAGAAACTTCGCGTCGCCAACGCGGGCCAATCGCAACCACTACTTTACAAAGATGGCCGCTGCGGCAAAATCGAACTTACCGGTTTTCCGTTGGGAATTTTTGAAGAAGCCACCTACGACGAATGGGGCGTAACGCTCGCCGCCGGAGATATCCTGGTTTTTCATTCGGACGGTCTCGCCGAAGCCTCCAACTCCGAAGGCCAATTTTTCGGCACCGAGCGCCTGCGCACTTTCATTGAAGAGCGTCACGAAATTACCGCCCGGGAACTCTCCGATGCGTTGTTACGCGAAGTCGATCTCTTCACTCAGAGCGCACCGCTTTCTGACGATCGCACGCTGGTCATCGCTAAAAGTAAAATGAGCGCGCGCAGGTTGCCATCGCCGCCGAAGAAGTCGCGCGATCCGCGACGTGTTCTTCGATCCCACCACATTCACGCCGCATTTCACCTGGAAATCGCAAGGGGAATGCGCGGCGTAACAGCCGCGACGAAATTTATTGCGAGGATATTCCCTCTTGCATCCGTGGCGGAACAGTACGGCACGCCAACATATCTCTATAGCGGCGCAGCCATCAGCGATGCGTATCGCGAACTGGCCACGGGTTGCACGACGTTCCGCACACACTGTGCTTCGCCGTAAAGGCCAATGGCAATTTGGCGATTCTTGCGCCGCCTGGCGAAACTGGGCAGCGGCTTCGACATTGTTAGTGGCGGAGAACTCTATCGCCTCGCGCATATTGGCGTATCGGGGAAACGCATTGTCTTCTCCGGAGTCGGTAAATCGCGCGAAGAAATTCGCGAAGCGTTGCATTATCCCGCCGGGAAACGCGCTGCGACAACGCTCACGGGCGGGGGGATATCTGCTGTTCAACGTGGAATCGGAAGAGGAACTCGAAGTCCTGATGGAAGAATCCAGCCGGGCGCAACGGCGCGGAAGCGCAACGCCGCGGCCGCGATTCGCGTGAATCCCGATGTGGCCGCAGGCGGTCACCCGCATATTTCCACGGGCCGCCATCGACCACAAATTTGGTTTGGATTGGCAAGACGCCAAGCAACTTTACCTGGCGCACAAAGACAGCAAACACCTCCGCTGGCAGGGCATCAGCGTGCACATCGGATCGCAAATCGTCACGCTGGATCCGTTTCGCGCGGCCTTCACCCGCCTGACCAGTTATGTAAAAGAATTGCGTCGCGCCGGAATTGCTCTACGTTACCTGGATATTGGCGGAGGGCTCGGAACGCGCTACACGGGCGAAAAAGCCGCCTCACGCACGAACTACGCGAAGATGGTCGCGCGCGCCGCAAAGCCCCTGGGACTGCATGTGCTGCTCGAACCCGGCCGCTCCATCATCGCCGCTGCGGGCCTCTTGTTGACCAGCGTGATTTACACAAAAAGAAATCGCGAGAAAGAATTTGTGGTGGTAGACGCCGGGATGAACGATCTGATGCGCCCAGCGCTATACGGCGCCACGCATTCCATCACCCGCGTTTGGCGCACCAGTGGCTCCAACTTGGCCACCACCGAACGAGTCGATATCGTTGGCCCCGTGTGCGAAACGGGAGACTCGTTCCTGCGAGACTGGCCGCTCGGCGGGGAAGTACGTCCGGGAGAAACTCTGGCAATCTGGACCGCTGGAGCCTACGGTATGGCGCAAGCTTCCAACTACAACGCGCGCTGTCGTCCCGCCGAGGTTCTGGTCGAAGGCCGCCGCACCAAATTAATCCGCCGCCGCGAATCCCGCAAAGATCTTCTCCGCCACGATATTTACTCCTGAGATGAAACCGAAAGCATTGCGCAAACGACTCGACGTTCTGCTGGTGGAACGCGGTTTGGCGGAGTCCGCCGCGAAAGCGCTGGCGATGATTCTCGCCGGCGAAGTGCAAGTGAACGGGCAGCGCGCCGATGGCGCCGGCACCCCCACTCTGAGTGACGCCCGCATTGAATTAAACAGCCGAGCGCAAAAATATGTAGGACGCGGTGGCAACAAACTGGAAGGCGCCCTGGATGACTTCGCGATCGCAGTCGACGGCCGCGTTTGCCTGGATGTGGGAAGCTCGACCGGTGGGTTTACCGATTGCCTTTTGCAGCGCGGAGCCGCCCGGGTTTATGCCGTGGACGTGAACGTCGAACAGATGGCCTGGGAGCTGCAGCAGGATGCGCGCGTGATTCGCGTGATGCGCAACGCCCGCGAACTTGTGCCCAGCGACGTTGCCGAGCCGGTGGATTTGGTGGCAATCGACGTTTCGTTTATTTCTGTGGCAAAAGTTCTGGCTCCTGCGATGCGCTGCGCGCGGCCCGGCGCAGACGCGGTGGTTCTGGTGAAACCACAGTTTGAGTTGGGGCGCGCGGAAATCGGCGCAGGCGGAATCGTTGCCGATTCCGCGCTGCACAACAAGGCGATTGCGCTGGTGCGGGCCGCCGGGGAGTCGGCGGGCATTGAGTGGTTGGGCCTGCAACCTAGTAAACTGACAGGGGCCGAAGGCAATCAGGAGTTTTTTCTGCACGGCCGAAAGAACACACAGGAGTAGAATCGCTGGCACATGGGCGCTGAACAATCTTTCAACAAAATAGGGATTATTGCGCGGCCGCGCGGCTCGAACCTGGCGACCGTGGTGCCACCGCTTTTGCAGTGGCTGGAGAAACGGGGCATCGCCGCGATTTACGACGAAGAAACCGCAACCTCCTTGCCTGCGGGCTCCGCAAAAGGTTTGTCGCGCGACGAGGTGGCGGCGGCTTCGCAGCTGTTGCTGGTGCTCGGAGGAGATGGAACGCTGCTGGCCGCCGCGCGCGTCGCGGCGTTGCACGGCATTGCGATTCTGCCGATCAACATGGGCAGCCTGGGATTTTTGACCAGCTTCACCCTCGAAGAGCTTTATCCCGCGCTGGAAGTTACTTTGGCTGGAAAGTATTCGGTCAGCGAACGCGTGATGCTCAAAGTGAGCCTGGAACGCGACGGACGAGTGATTGAGACCCAGCGAGTGTTGAACGAAGCGGTGGTGAACAAAGGCACGCTGGCGCGCATGATCGACGTGGAGCTGCGCATCGACCAGGATTTTGTGTGCCGCTATCGCGCGGACGGATTGATCGTCGCGACTCCTACGGGATCAACGGGTTATTCCATGTCTGCAGGCGGACCGATCGTGCACCCTGCCGTAGAGTCCTTCGTGATTACCCCGATTTGTCCGCATACCTTGAGCGATCGGCCGGTGGTGGTGCGGGATTCGTCCACGATCGAAATGAAGTTGTTGGCGCATACGGAGTCGGTGTTTCTTACGCTGGACGGGCAAAAAGGCATTGTGTTGCAGGCGACGGACCGGGTGCAGATTGTCCGCGCGGAAAAATTACTGCGGCTGATTCAGCCGGTGAAGAAGAGTTATTTTGAAATTTTACGGAACAAGTTGAAGTGGGGCGAGGCCTCGCTGCCGCTTTAGTTTTTTTCTGAAAATAATTCTCGCCACACATGACTCCCAGCGGTTGAGCTATTGCGGCCTGCGCAAGCTGTGGGGCGCAGTCCGCCGAGGCGGACGCCCCTACAAAGATGTGGCTGGCGCGGGGAGGTCTAAGTGCGCCGCAGGACCAGGAATTCGGCGATCTCCCGCAATCGCGCGCCGCGTTCGCCGTACGGTTCGAGCGCCGCGATGGCTTTGTTCGCCAGGTCGGTGGCGATCTCATGCGAACGCGGCAAACCGTAGAGCGCGGGGTAGGTGGCCTTCTGTTGCGCAACATCTTTTCCCGGCGGTTTTACCCAGCGCGGCTGAAGATTCCTCGACATCCAAAATATCGTCAGTAACCTGGAACGCCCAGCCAATCGTTTCTCCGAACTTACGCAGCCGGGTGACGTCTTTCGCTGGCGCTCCGGCACAAAGCGCGCCCGCCGTCACCGACGCGCGGATGAGCGCCGCAGTTTTGGAGCGGTGGATGTACTCCAGCATTTTTGCACCGATCCGCTTGCCTTCGGCTTCGATGTCGGCCATTTGGCCGCCGACCATGCCGTTCACGGTTCCCGCGGCGGTGGCCACTTCCGTCAGCATGGCCACGCGGCGTTCCGCGTCCACCGGCGTCGCACCCACCAATTCAAAGGCTAAAGTTAACAACGCGTCGCCCGCGAGAATCGCGGTGGCTTCCCCAAATTGTTTGTGACAGGTGGGCTTGCCGCGGCGCAAATCATCGTTATCTAATGCCGGCAAATCATCGTGAATCAGCGAGTAGGTGTGGATGCATTCGATTCCGGAAGCGGGATGCAATGCCGGAGTGACGTCTGGTTCGAAAATGCGGGCGGCTTCCAGACACAAGATCGGACGAATCCGTTTCCCGCCGGCGAATACGCTATAGCGCATGGCTTCGTGGATCGAAGCGGGAGGGGTGGTTTCCGCCGGCAGCAGTTTTTCCAGCGCGGCGTCCACCGCGATGCGGTCTTCTTCAAAAAACTCCGGGAGTTTCATCGGGAAAGGAAGCTCACGTTATGGTCGAAAACATTGAAGCTGGCTAGATTCACGATTCCGTCTCCGGTTCGGGATCGAACTTTTCCGCCACTATTTTGCCGTCGGCTTTTTTCAATAGAATTTCAACGCGGCCTTCGGCTTCTTCGAGTTGTTTCTGGCATTCGCGCGAAAGTTCCACGCCTTCTTCAAATAGTTTCATGGCGTCGTCCAGCGAAAGTTGCGGACTTTCCAGCTTGCGCACCACTTCTTCCAGACGCGCCAGCGAGCGCTCAAAATCCGGCTTTTTCGCCGGCTCAATTTTTTTCGTTACCGGAGGTGTATTCACGCGATGAAGACTCTCTTCCCGCGGCGGGTCAAAATCGCCGCGTCGCATCCAGCCAGCATTCTAAGGCAGCAACGAAACGCACACAACTCGCTGACGACAAATCGATGATTACGGCTGCAACGCCAACAAATGCCGCCGCGCCGCCAAGTCGGCTTGGTCACTGAAGGGACCCAAAATTTCTTTCCCTTCATACCAGTACGGAAATTGATCGGTGTAGTGAGAACTTCCCGGTTGGCCGGACTCGCCGGTGGTAATCAGCAAAATCGAATCGTCCCAATCCGCCAGATCCGCGACGAAGCGCATGGAAGGTCCGTGATGCGCGGTTGCTGCGCGCACGCTGTACTGCGTGCCGGACTGCGGTTTCCCGGTGATGCTCAGCCAGTGCTTCAGCAATCCGGAAAGGGGGTCGGCGCCGCCGCGCCCGAGCGGATGAAACATTTCCAGAGCATCGAAATGTTTCCACGCCCAATCCTCCACCCGCGGGCTCTTCGATTCATCCGCCATTTTCCCGACGCTTTCGTCCGCGGCGGCAACCAGCAGTTCATCGTAACTCTTAAATTGGGGCGGCAGCCACTTGGCGGGACGGTCGGTCAAAATGCGCTGTAAAAACGTGGTGCGCCGCCACTGGTAAATATCCGTCTCGCTACCCAAATACGGCTGCAGCAGAATGCGCAGCGCCGCCAGGCGGACGTGCTCGAGAAAAGGCACTTCCGCCAGGTGGGCGTCCGCAATGCCATTCCAATCCTTCAAACCCTCAATTAATTTCTGCGCGCGCGGATCTTTGGGCTGCGCTTTCTTGTCGGCGGTCAGCAATTGCTCGCTGAGAAAAACATGCGGATAGCTGTAGGTGTCCGTTTGCACTTTCAACATATCTTCCACCCGCAAGTCGTGCTTATCGTGCAGCAGGTCGTAAATGCGCGCGGTGCGATAGGGTTCTTCCCAATCATCCGTCAAATAAGGTTTGTACTTAGGGCCGACCACTCGGGCATTCGCGGTTACAATCAGGCCGCTCTCCGGGTTAAAAGCTTGCGGCAGCTGTTCGAATGGAATGTAACCGGTCCATTCGTAGTCGTCGGTATCGCCCGGCATGGGAACTTCGCCGCGGCCTTTTTTCCTTATGGGCACTCGCGCGGCCATCACATATCCGATATTTCCTTTTACATCGGCGTAGACCGCGTTTTGGCCCGGTCCCCAAACTTTCTTCATTACATCGCGAAACTCATCCCAGTTTTTGGCTTTTCCCAAAAAGTTGTAACTGTTGGATAGTCCGCCGGGTTCCGTCGCCGTCCAGCGCAGCGCGTAGCCTTTGTCTCCATCGCGCTGCATGATGGGGCCGTGCCGGGTGACCACCACGGGGAAATGTTCGTCCGGCTTACCTTTGATTTTGATTATTTCGTCGAAGGATTGCGCCCTGGTCCACGCACCTTTTACGCGATATTCGTCCGGAGCCTCGGGATTGAACGTTTCGACGTATAAATCCTGCACATCCGCCCCATTGTTGGTGAAGCCCCAGGCAATTTTATCGTTGTGGCCGATCACGACTAGTGGCGCGCCCGGCAGCGTGAATCCTTTTACGTTGTAGGAGGGCGCTGTTAAATGCAGCTCGTACCAGATCGAGGGAACGGTCAGTTCGAGATGCGTATCGTTAGCCAGTAACGGTTTTCCCGAGGCGGTGTGCGCCCCGCTGACTACCCAGTTGTTGCTGCCCAGGCCTGCACGAATTTCATTTTGTGTGGTCCGTAGAAATTCCTGGACCTCGGGGAGCAGGGTCTCGACTGCCGAATGTGTTGGCGACGCCGCAGCCAGCGCGGACGTGAGATCGACAAAGGTCTGTTGCCGCGCGCGATGAACGTCTGGGCCCGCTTCCGCCTTCAAGACGGTATCCGGTTTCATGTCATCGTCGTCGTTATCATCATCATCGTCGTCATCATTCTTGTGTTTGACCGCGCCTTTTGCGCCGTCGTTGGGCACATTGGGATCGCCGATCACGAAATGATCCATGGCCGCATCTTCCGCGAACAGCTCCTTGGCGCGTTCCGGCCCAACCCGCTCCACAACTTTGGCGCGAGCCAGTTTGGATTCCCAGTGATCCGTCAAGGTGACGTACATATATCCGGAAATAGCCACGGTGTCGGAGGGTTGCCAGGGACGCGGTTTATATTTCAACAGGGAAAATTCCAACGGAAGGCGATTCTGATGCTCTTCGATAAAATGATTTACGCCGCGAGCGTACGCTTCTATGAGTTCGCGGGTTTCCGCGTCCATGAGACCCACTTCGCGGTCCGCTGCGCGGCTGAAACCCAAGGTGCGAAAGCGCCGGTCGATCGGCAGGGTCTGGTCACCCAAAATTTCCGAAAGTTGTCCCCGGGCCACTCGGCGCAGCAAATCCATTTGCCAGAGCCGATCCTGGGCCATCACGTAGCCTTGTGCTTCCACCATGTCCGGCAAACTGGCCGCGCGGATATGCGGCACGCCCCAGGTATCGCGCTGTACCGTGACTTCCTGTTGCAGGCCGGGAAGCTTTGCGGAGCCATCCAGTTGCGGAAGCGGACGGTACACGAACCACCAAATCACGCCGCCGGCGATGAGCAACAAAATCGCCACGCTCCAGATCATCCAGCGAAGAATCTTCCGCAATTGCGCTCCCAAGTGTGGCGAAGATTGTTGATGGGCCAAAATTCGAGTGTAGAGTACGGTCTCCGCACGCGCAACCGAGGCTCATAACGAGTGCGGCAACTGGCGGGCGGGCGGAAATTGTTGTCACATCGCCGCGGGAGGGGCCAGTGGTAAATAAACCGGCGCCCGGAGAAAAGTTCCGGGCGCCGCAAAAGACCGAAAAGAAAAATTCGGCGTGTTGGGTTCTTACTGCTTGGGAGCCGCCGCTGCTGGCGCGGCCTGCGGATCAGTCTTCGGAGCGATGGAGATCAATTCCACTTCGAACACTAATGTTGATCCGGGAGTGATGTCCGGTCCCATCTGGCGATCTTTGTAGGCGAGTTCGGCGGGGATGAACAATTCCCACTTGGAGCCGACGGGCATCAGTTGCAACGCTTCGGTCCAGCCTTTGATTACACCGGCAACAGGAAAGGTGACGGGTTGTCCGCGCTTGTACGAGCTATCGAATTCCTTGCCGTCCAGCAGCGTTCCTTTGTAATTGCAAACTACGGAGTCGGTGGCAGCCGGTTTCGGTCCCGAACCCGCTTTCAAGATTTTATATTGCAGACCGCTGGGCAGAGCGACAACGCCCTCTTTCGACTTATTGGCTGCCAGGAAAGCCTCGCCCGCGGTTTTGTTCGCCGCGCCGACGGCTGCTAATTTAGCGTCCTGTTTGCCCTTCAGGTTGGCAGCCAGAGCTTTCAGCGTGGCTTCCATTTCCTCGTCGGTCATCTGCACTTTTGCGCCGTTCAAAACATCGCGCATGGCGCGCGCGACGATGATGGTGTTCACTTCCACGCCGTCTTTCTTCATGGTCTTGGCGATGTTTACTCCGATGGCGTAGCTTTGCTTGTCTTTATCGGTTTTCAGTAGTAGAGGAGCCGCGGCGGTGGTTCCCGTTTTTGCCGCCCCGGTGGCCGTCTTCGGCTTGGGTGTTGCGGCGGTGCCGCTGGAAGTCTGGGAGTTAGCCGCTGGAGCTGGGCTGGTGGCTGTTGAAGTTTGTGCCTCGGCGTTCGCGGAAAAAATTATTCCGGTGGCCACGATTAGTGCGATCGGTGTAAGTAGATTTCTCATATTCATATTTTTGCATTGCTGGCGCGGTTCCGCAAATGCTCAATCGTGAGCAGGGCATCGAGCATTTTCTCCGCAGGTACTGCCACTGCAAGTGCGCGGTCTGCCGGATGCCGGTCGCCACGGAGGTGCTGCTACAATGACTACTCGGGCGGCTAATCGGGCCCTAAATACCGGACTCCGATACGTCTTGCGGATTCGGCTGCGTAGTCTTTCGTTCAACTGAGGGAACTTCAGCGATGTTTGTTGTTCGGCTTATCGGCGTATTGGCGCTTGTGGCGCTGAATGGCTTTTTCGCCGCCACGGAGTTTTCCCTGGTGGCGGTCCGGCTTTCGCGCGTGCGCCAATTGGTCGCCAGCGGAGACGCCCGGGCAAAAATTGTTGAAGGACTCCTGGGCGATTTGCAGCGCGTCGTTTCCGGCGTGCAACTTGGCATCACCCTCACCAGTTTGGCGCTAGGCGCCCTTGGCGAATCCACGCTAGCCAGGGGATTCCAGAGCTTGTGGTCGGGAACACCGGGTACGTACTCTGTTTTGATTTCACATGCCTTGGCGCTTACATGCGCATTTATTCTGCTGAGCGTGTTGCATGTAGTGGTTGGCGAGTTGGTGCCCAAGACGGTCAGCCTGGCGCGCGCGGAACGCGTGGCGTTGTTAATTGCGCGGCCGTTCCGTTGGTTTCTCACCACTTTCCGCTGGGCCATCGCTTTGTTGGACAACCTTTCTACCGTGCTGGTGAAAATTCTGGGCATCTCCACCAAGCATGGGCACGGCGATCCCCACACCACCGAAGAATTGCAAATTCAGATTCAACAGGCGCGCGAACGCGGCCTGCTGGCCATCGGCGAAGAAAAATTTATATTAAGCGCGATCGAGCTGGGGCAGATTCAAGTGCGCGAGATTATGGTTCCGCGCCCGGACATGCACACGCTTTCCGTGGAAGCTTCGCTGGACGAAGTGATGCGGGCCTTTGCCACCACCCAGCGTTCGCGTATTCCCGTTTATCGCGGCACGGAAGATCACATTCTGGGTTTCGTGCACATCAAGGACATGCTTTGGATTTTGCTGGATCGCGAGAGAAGTCTCGAAGAGCGGCAGACTCCGCCGCCGTTCGACTTGCGCCGGGTGCTGCGTGAAGTTCTGATTGTGCCGGAGACCAAGCCCGCCAGTGAGCTCCTGTTGGAGTTGCGTTCGCACCACGTCGGATTAGCGGTGGTGGTCGATGAATTCGGCAGTATTCTGGGGCTGGTTACGCTGGAAGATATTCTGGAGCAAATGGTCGGCGAGATTCACGATGAGTTTGACGTCGTGGAGCGGCCACTGACGCTGGCCGACGGCGCGGTGGTTTTTGATGCGGCGCTGAATGTCCGGGACCTGGAAGCGCAGTACAACATCACCATTCCCGAAGATCCCGCGTATGCCACCGTCGGCGGCTTCGTGCTGGATCAACTGGGATTCATACCCAAGGGCGGAGAGAGTTTTGATTTTGGCAATTCGCGTTTTACCGTAGTCGAGATGGACGGTAAGCGGGTGGCGCGAGTGAAAATTCAGCTGCATCGGCCGCCGGGTCTTGACGCGAAGGGTGTTGCGGATCCAGCGATAATTCCTGCAGCACCGGAAGCAGCGGGCGGATCTGAGGGCAATTCACAAGGGGATGGCGTAAAAGCTGGGGCCGATCTGGCGAAAAAGAACGACGCGCAATCCACCGGAGTGCGCTCCTGAAACAATTTTTCCAAATCGCGCGGCACTTTGCCCAGCGTTTTCTTCTTACACTTCCGGCCCTCTGGCTGGTACTCACCCTGGTTTTTCTGATGATTCATATCGTTCCGGGCGATCCCGTCGAGCAGATGCTCGGCGAAGGCGCGGCTCCCGGCGAAGTAGCGCAATTGCGCCACGCACTCGATTTGGATAAACCGCTGCTGCAGCAATACGGTCACTATCTAAACCGATTGGCCCATGGCGATTTAGGGCAATCGTTGAAATATCAAGCGCCGGTGGGGCGCATTATTTTCGACCGCTATCCCGCGACGCTGCAGCTGGCCTTTCTGGCGCTATTCGTCTGCGCTGCGATTGCCATTCCTGCCGGCATTCTTGCCGCGCACCGGCGCGGGTCCGCTGCGGACCGGGCGGTCGGCTTGTTCACGCTTTTTGGATTGGCGATACCTAACTTCGCTCTGGGACCGCTGCTCATCCTTTTATTTTCTATTGAATTGGGTTTGCTTCCGGTCTCCGGACGCAATGGCGCGCTCAGTTATATTTTGCCCGCAGCTACGTTAGGCGCGGCGCTGGCGGCGATTCTTACGCGCATGGTGCGCGGCGCGATGCTGGAAGAGCTTTCCAGCGACTATGTGCGTACCGCGCGCGCGAAAGGCTTGGGCACTGCAGCGGTTTTGTTTCGCCATGCGTTTCGCAACGCGCTAATCCCGGTGATTACCATTCTCGGTTTGCAGTTCGGTACGCTGCTTGCCGGAACGATTGTTACCGAGACGATCTTCTCCTGGCCGGGAATTGGCCGGCTCACCGTGCAGGCGATTTCTTCACGCGATTACCCGCTGCTGCAGGGTTGCATTCTGGTGATTTCCGTCTCTTACGTTTTGGTGAATCTGCTTACGGACTTGCTCTATTCCTTTATCGACCCGCGGGTGCGCTTGGCATGAGTTCTGTTCCCGCATCGCCGCTGCTACCTGATCCGCCGCTGATTGACCCGCTCAGCGACGTGGTAATCCCATCGCGCATTGACGCGCCCGTTGCATCACTACGGCAATTCCTGGGGCAAAGTGTTCTCGCCCGCATCGGCTTTACCGTCGCCGTGCTGTTGCTGCTCGTCGCGCTGTTCGCGCCATGGATTGCCCCGGCGAATCCGGCGGCACAGGACTTGCCATCGCGATTGAGCGCCCCGTCGCGTGCCCACTGGATGGGCACCGACGAACTGGGACGAGACATTCTTTCCCGCGTGATTTATGGCGCGCGCGTCTCGTTGCTTGTGGCCATCAGCGTGGTCTGCGGATGCGGCTCGCTGGGCCTGGTGATTGGGATGCTTGCCGGCTATGCAGGCGGCTGGTTCGATCGCTTCGTGAACTTGCTGCTGATCAATGCATTTTTATCTTTCCCGGGAATTTTGTTGGCGATTGCCTTTGCGGCATTTTTCGGTCCCGGAATTGGAAAAGTGATTTTAGCGCTGGTGATTACCGGCTGGGCCGGGTATGCGCGATTGGCGCGGGCGCAAGTGCTGAAAGTGAAGGAACTGGAGTTTATTCTTGCCGCGCGATCGCTCGGCGCTTCGCACTGGCGTATTCTGCGAAAACATTTGCTCCCGAATATTTTGCAGCCGGTTTTGATTCAAGCGACGATCGGTATGGCTGGAGCTATTTTAGCTGAATCAACTCTCAGCTTTCTGGGGCTTGGCGTGCTCGCTCCGTTGCCCAGCTGGGGCGCGATGCTGAACGACGCCCGAAGTCATCTGTTTGACGCGCCGCACATGGTGGTGTTTCCGGCGCTGGGAGTAATGACTGCGGTGCTGGCATTTAATTTACTCGGGGACGCCTGGCGCGATTGGCTCGATCCCCGCACGCGGTCGCAGATGGCCGCGCTAGAGTCCAGCCGATAGTTGCCGACCACGCGATTGTTGCCACGTCATAAGAGAGCAGATCCCTCCCTCACGCGCCGTGCGAGCGCTTCGCTTGCCTGACTGGTTCTTTCCAATATTTAATTAGGTTGTGAGAACTACCGGTGCGCCACGGCCGAGCGCCAAAGATTGCGCGGCGTTGCCCTTGTTAACAGCGATCTCGATGTATCCACTGGAGCCAACGTAGGCTACCGGTTCGGCTTTATTGCCGAGGGCGAAGGTGTCCACCATTCGAGTGATACTGTGCTTGCCCACCTGAAAATTGATTTTCCCTTCGGCGATGGCGGCGGCGGGCAGATCTTCAGCACGAAAATTAGTTAACAAGTTGCCGAAGGAATCGATGCGCATCACTACGCCTTTTACCGTGCCGTCGGAGGCCTTGGGCTTGGGCATGGCGAACCGTTTGAAGTCGGTGATTTCGTCGCCCATGCTGGCGATCTGGGCCCCTTTGGCGAGCCATGCCGCCACCGGCGCGAAAATATCTCGTCCATGAAAGGTTTTGCTGAGCGGCTGGAGATAATAATGTTCCACGTTGGCGTGCCGCGCGACCACATCTGTTTCCCGCTCGAAAATTACACTCAGCACGCCGTTATCCGGCGCCACAAAATATTGGTTGCCGGCGCTAACCAGCAATGGGCGGCGGTCCGTGCCCACGCCGGGATCCACCACGACAACGTGAATGGTGCGTGCGGGGAAATAAGAATAAGCCGAACCAATGGCCAGCGCGCCATCGAGAAGATCGAAAGGGTTCACCTGGTGGGTAATGTCGACGATGGTGGCATCTGGAACGACCTTTAGGATGACGCCCTTGAGCGTGCCAGCCAGGTGGTCGTTGGTGCCGTAGTCGGTCGTAAGGGTGATGATCGGGTTAGCCACTGGGTGCTCCCACCTCGGATATTTGCCACTTGTGCCGCGTGATGCGCGAAGCGGGGAGGCGCTTCGTCACTCTTGACGCTAACGGAGGGGCGGGGTGACGTCAACGCTGGGCGCATCGGGCGCTGCGCAATCGCCAACGGTCCTAAGTGACAGGTGCCTGGGGAAGGGACAGGCGAGGCCCAGTTCTCTCAGAAATTCATTATGGACAAAGTTTTGATAAGCGTAGCAAGATAGCTCCGCTCTCCCGGGCTTAGCCCAAACCGCCAGGATGTTCTTAGGCGGAACGATCGAGGAAATGCCAGAGACGGGTCAGTGCCGTTCATTCGCAGGGTTAGAAAATCGAATACAAAAAGGCGAGGGGTAATAGAACATGGATAAGAAATTATTGTGCAGCGTGGTGCTGGCCGGGGCATTAGGGATTTACGGTCTTGGAATGCCGGCTAAGGGCGCGGGCGCGAAGCAGGCGGCCGCCAGTACGCAAGGAACCACGCAGGGCGCGCAAACTCTGCGAGATCAGGATATCGAACTGTTGCGCAAAGATATCCGATCCAAGAGAAAGCAACTGATTGCGGCCAACCTGCAGTTGACCGACGCGGAATCTACTAAATTCTGGCCCACCTACGACCTCTACATCGCGGACCTGGTGAAAGTCAACAATGCCAAATACGCGCTCATTAAGGAGTACGCCGACACCTGGGGGACCATGACCGACGCGCAGGCAATTTCGTTAACCAAGCGTTCCTTGGACGTAGACGAACAGGTGGCGCAATTGCGCATCCGCTATGTGCCAATTTTCAATCAGGTTTTGCCCGGCACGAAGACCGCGACCTTCTTTCAACTGGACCGCCGCATCCAGGCGATGATCGACCTGCAACTGGGTTCGCAATTGCCCCTGGTTCAAGCGCAGAATTAGGCGCGGTACAGCGTGGGATACTTTGTGGACCGGCGAACCTGCCGGTCCACCCCAACCCAGCCACTAGCTGCGCGAGCGGGTCACGGACGGAAGTGCTGCCGTGGCAACGCATGATCGGCAGAGTCGAATAAAAAAGCCACCCTCGAAAAACGAGGGTGGCTTTTTTGCGGAAGAGCCGTGAAAACCCGCAGATTACGGAGTAACTTTTTTCCAAGTGCTGTCGGGATTGTAGTCGGTGATAGCTTTAGCCGCGTCCTCAGTGTTTTCGCCCAAGTCCTTCTGATAGACGATCCCGTTCTGGTTGATCATGAAGGTCATGACCCCGCTGTTTTTGTATTGCGCGGGGTAAGCGATGAGACCGACTCCGCCTTTGAGCTGGTCATCGGATAGATAACTTTTCGCTCCACCTTTGGCCGCAGCGCCCTGCGCCTTCAGGATGTGGTAGTAGTAGCCGTGGTACGGATCCCCTTTTCCGTAGCCCTCTTCGGTGGCTTTTGCCAGGAACGGTCCCGAAGGACTTTCCGGCTCCCCGTCCGCAACCTCCCAATACAATCCGTTTTGTTTTCCGGGATCGCTGCGGAGCTTTTGCGCGTAAATGCCTGCGGGCAGGCCGTCGTGGCCGACCGACGCGTACTCTTTCTGCGAAGCGATGTAGCCGCGGCAGGCAGCGATTGCGCCGAGTTCGTTTTCACCGATGCGCCGGTAGAGAATTTCTTGTTTACCGGCCGGGGTGTCGAAATGCCATTTGCCGTCTACGCGAACCACCGGGATGGGCATATCCCAATCCTTGGGGCCCACTTCCAGAACACGCGTGTTTTCGTCAGTGGCGACGAGAACGTGTTTCGTTTTATAGGAACTTAAGAAATGTTCCCGATTGGCTTTGTCCTGGATGGCATCGCCGGAAGACACCACTTCTTCGGCTTCGTTGCCGAGGACCGCGATAATTTCATCATGATTGCCGGTCTGCAAGGCGGCGACGAGGGCTTTGACGGCATCGTCGGGAGTCGAAAATGTTTTTTGTTCCGCGGCCAGTAAAGTAGCCGAACCGCAAGCGGAGATAAGTAACGTAAGCGCGATTTTTTTAATATTCATGGTCGGTTACCTTTTCTTCGGGGCGGGTTTTTGTGCTCCGCCGCTCTGCTTTTGAGGTTGAGCTCCCATGCTGGAACGTCCGCGATTGGACGCGGCGCGGTCTGCGCTGCCGCTGCCGTTGCCGCCAAAAGCCCCGGACGGTTTGGTGCTTGGCTGCGTTGTGGGACGCGACTGGCTCGGGGCTGGCCGGGCCGAGGGAGTTCCGGTACTGGGGCGGGTGCTGGGTTGGCCGTAGCCGCGATCACCGCCTTTGTTGCCCGCGTAGTTGTTGTTGCCACCCGCGGGGCGAGTGCCTGGAGTGGGAGTTGTTCCAGGCCGAGTGGTGCCAGGACTGGTGTTGCCTCCGGGTCGTGTGGTCCCCGGATTAGTATTTCCGCCGGGTCGAGTTCCCGGGTTGGTGTTGCCGCCTGGACGGGTAGCGCCGGGATTGGTATTCCCGCCGCCAGGTCGCGTGCCTATCGCGCCATTGTTTGCCCCGTTGTTTCCGCCAGGGCGCGTATTCCCAGCGTTATTCCCGCCCTTGTTGCCTTGGTACGTGTTCTGCCCTTTCCAGTTGCTGCCATTCCCCTGCGCGGGCCTTTGACCAGGATTCCCCTGACCTGGATTGCCTTGACCGGGTGTGCCGGGCCGTACGTTGCCATTATTATTTCCCGGATTTCCCGGACGGCCCGCCTGATTCGCCGGCAGCGTGCTGGGGCGGTTGTACTTCACACCGGTGTTGTTTCCGGGCCGGTTGCCCATGCTGTTGTGATAGACGCCGTTGGGCTTGTTGCTGTAATGCACCGGCATCGGTTTGTAGCCGGGACGGAGATTATTGTTGTTGTTGAAGCGGTTGTAGTAATTGTTGTTGTTGATATAGATGTTGGTGTTTCCGTAGTGCACCGGGCGGTGGTAGCCGTAGGATGGACCCCAGCCTCCGCCATAATGCGGGTAATAAGGAGGCGGGTAGTACGGGCGGCCGCCGTAGTACACCCCACCGTAGCCCCAGCGCGGGTAGTAATAATTATTGTTGTTGATGGCCGCGCCCAGTGCGATGCCGGCTCCGAAGGAAAGCAAGCCGATCAATACCGCGTCGCCAGTGCTGACTCCCGAGGATTGCTGTTGGGGCGCCGCTTGCTGGACGACAGTGGTGTTCGTGGAGATGGGTTGGTTCGAAGTAGTAGTAGTCGTTGTGGTTCCGTTCGCGTACGTCGTGGTCGTGCTGCTGTAGACCTGTTGCGGATCGTATTGCGGAACGTAGACCACTTTAGGATCGGTGGGCTGCAGCTGGACGACTTGCTGCCCTTGATCCTGTTTCACGTCCACGGTCATTTGCGGTGAAGATTTCAGGGCCCCGCTGTCTACCGCGGTAGCCCGCAGCCGTTGCACGGAATCGAGCACGGCTTTGGGGTTGGCTTGGTAGGCAGCGCCAATTTGTTTCGTCCAATCAAACTGCTGACACATCATGTCCACGACTGTGGGGTAGTGCAGCAGCGCCTGCATTACCGGAGTAAAGCCGGCGTTCTTGGAGGCCTGATCCAGCGCGGCTTCCTTCAGATTTTGGTTTTGATCCTGCACCCGCCAGTTTCCCCCATCCATCACTTGTTGCGGATCCACGGAGGCTTGCAGCAATACTGCGAGAACTGGGTCGGGGTACAGCGCGATGGGAGCGAGCAGTTCGTCGAGACCCTGCGGAGTCAAATCAACATCGGGTAACTGCATCTGCGCGGCTGCTTGCTGCTGGTCGGCTGGCGCGGGTGCTGCGCCACTCTGAGAATTTGCGTCAGGCGCCGGAGCGGTACCGGATTGCGGCGCGGCATTGGGATCCTGCTGAGCGGCGGCCACCGGAGCGCTCGCTTTGGAACTGCAGCCTTCCAGCCCAGCGGGGCCCACAATCACGCATACAGAAGTTAGCAACGCAAAATAAGCTCGGATGTATTTCATAATGCCTCGTGTTCCTGATGGCTCGAATGTTCGGGTTGGGATTCTAAATTGAAGCTAAACGTTATCGCGGTTGCGCACTCAAGTCAAAGTTTGGGCGGATTGACTCGATGCGTTCCTCAAAAAATGTCGAGTTGGCTAGAGAACCTCAAACGCGGCGCCAGCTGCTGAAAGCCGCTGTTCGCGTACATGCTAACAGTAGCATTGTTCGGGAGCCATCAGAATTCCAGCTCGGCGCCGGGCAAACCGCAAGCTGGTTGGTGTGGCAATACGTCTAAAAACCCGGATGCCGTGTTACAGTATCGGGCGAAAGTGTCAGGAGGATGAAAATGTCGGGATTACGTTATTTTGCAGTGCTGGTGGCGCTGGTATGTTTCGGAATGTCCAACGCCGCTGCGCAAGACGCGGCGAAAACTGAACCAACACCTTCGGTGCCGGCGCAGTATTCGGCCACGGCGTTCGGTCAATCCGGAGGTGCAGCCGGGAAGAGTTTTGGCATGAACGTGTACATCGAGCAACTATCGACTGACGGGGAAATCGACGAATTGCTCGGAACGTTAAAGACCAAGGGTCAGGATGGGCTGGTAAGTGCGATGGAGGATCTGAAGGATAAAGGCCGCGTGGCCCCGACCGGAAGCGTGGGAACGGGAATGCGCGTCATCCGCATTCGTCCCGGCAAGGCCGGAGGCCTGCACATCGTGCTGGTCACCAACCGGCCCATTTCCTTTGGGGAGTTGTACAACGGTACGCGCTCGCGGGACTATCCCTTCGGCATCGTGGTGCTGGATGTGGACAAGGACGGCAAGGGCACCGGGACTTTTGCCCCGCTGTGCAAAATCAAGTTCAACAAGAAGAAAGAGCTGGAAGTCGAACACTACGGACAGAAACCCTTCCGGCTGGTCAACGTAAAACGGGAAAAGTAACGCCGCGAAACACGCTCAAGCTGTCAGCAAAATAAACACGGGCGCCCGCTAACTCTGGAACCTTCGCGAACTCTCCAGATTTAGCGGGCGCATTTATTACTGTTGATAGCCTGCAACGATTAGTCCCAACGCCTGGTCCCAACAATTAGTCCAGAGTCACCGCGCCTGTCCCAACATCGTAATATCCCGAGAGGACTTTCAATTTTCCTTCCTTGAGAGCTGCGGCAATGACGGTAGAGGCCTGTCGCAGCAACGCGGCTTGAAGTTTGGCATTCGCCCTGCTTACCGCTTCCACGTTTGAGCCAGCCAGATCCACCGCGGGTTGGATATGCGGATAAAGCGCGCTGATCTGCCCCGGAACTTCCTTCGCCGAAATTGTCGCTTTGATTGCACCGCAATTGGCGTGCGCCAGCACGATGATTACCTTGGTGCCTAACACCGCTACTCCGTATTCCAGGCTGGCGATGATTTCCGGCGTAGCCACGTTGCCGGCCACCCGCGTGACGAATACGTGCCCGATACTCTGATCAAAAATCAATTCAACCGGAACGCGGGAATCGGCACACGCCAGCACCGCCGCAAAAGGCTCCTGCTTCTCGATCGTGTTTTGTTTGAGGATCGTCAGGTCCTCGGCAAATGAATTCAGCTTCCCATCCATGAACCGGCGATTGCCGTCCATGAGAGTCTGCAGCGCCGCATCGGGAGTCAATTTACTCTGGGCGGCGACGGGCGCGGGAGCAGCCAGTTCAAATCCGGCTGCGGCCGCCAAGCCCACTAGCGCACTGCCGACGGTTCGCCGCAGAAAGTTTCTCCGCGATGCATCGTCCTTCGTGTCGTTGGATCTGTTTGAATCCGGTAAGCACTGGTCTACCGCAAACTGTTTCGAAGTAAATTCGTTATCGTGGGACATATTTTTCGTCTCCTGGAATGTACGCTTTGGATGCAGGATGGTCCTCTTGAGACGGCATGGTAACACCGTTGCCGCCGCACTTTCACGGGACAACATGCGCGACCGTAACCGGGACAAATCACGCAGTGCCACCGCGCCCTCGACCATTCGCGCCCGATTCGTGCCGATTCGTGTCGCCGGAAATTGTTTTCCCGCGCACGATTGGTAGCGGTGCCGTTAAGCGGCACCGCTACCGAACGATTACCGGTCTATACGACTGGACGTTTTCTTAGGTATAATCGCCAAGTCTGACAACCGAGCGGGCGTCGTACAATGGCAGTATAGAAGCTTCCCAAGCTTCGGACACGGGTTCGATTCCCGTCGCCCGCTCCAGATTCTGATCTGAGGGTGCAGAAACCAAACACGCCCTTGCATAAAACAGTTCTCACAAATGAATCATCCGGCCAAGAATCCTAGGTCACAAAATCAACAAGGATGGTATAACCGACTGCAGAAAGTGAAGGCTTTATGTCGCCCGCAGCAGTTGCTCAACTGGAGCAAAAACTAGATTCTAAGGGCACCGTCTCGCTGACCCAAAGCGAAGTTGAGGGGTATTTCCATTTTCGCGCGAAGAAACTCCTACGGAAGAATGGCAAAGACGCGTTAAAGCTCATCCGTTCTGGAAAGTGCGGCCACAGTCCTGCTTGGACTGAGCTTACCTCGTTAGCAAGCCTTATTCGGTAACCTTTATTGGCTGATGAAGGCTACTTCGACACCTCTGTTGACGCGTTCAATTTTTTCCGCAACCACCTGAACGACTTATTACACCACACGGTCACGCCTGCCCCGCTGGTTCAAATAAAGTCTGGCTCTCGCACGCTATTGGGTTTTCGGCAGGGTGGGGAACCCATCGCTGTGGGTGTTGGTAAAGGGTACCATCTATATCTCGACCAGACACTCGAGACCAAAAAAGAAGGGGACAAGGGTTATCGGCTCCGAACGATTGCGTACGCGTACAGAATCTCTGAGGGGCCTAGACGAGTAGACCCTTATCTCTTTCGGTGGGAATATAACTCACCAGAGGTTCTTACAGCCCTCCATCCACGTCACCACTGCCATTTACCGCTCAACTTGACCTGCTTCGAGCGCAGAACAATGTCTCTGAACAAGCTGCACATTTCAACAGGTTGGGTGACAGTGGGAGAAATTATTCGTTTTCTCATTCACGAGCTGAAGGTGAAACCCCGCAGTGCAAATTGGGACGAACTGCTTCACGAGAGTGAAGACACTTTCCGCATGCTGACTTCATCGATGCGCGATTCGCTGCTGAACGCCGTCGCCAGAGCTATGTTGCGTCGCCCAAAACAAAACCCGCGACGCCTCGGCAACCTGTTCCAAAACAGGAGTGTCGGCCCATGTTGGCACACAGGCCCTGCCGCCTCCTGCATCCCTACCATCCCCTAAACAAAACCGTCGATATTCCCACAGTTTACGCGCCTGCGTAAAAACGCCCGCGCCGCAATTGGCGCGCCCCGTGCACTGCTATATGCAACGCATCCACGACCAACCGATAGCGCGCAACTGTACGCCCCGAATAGCAGCGCCCTTTCGCAAAAACGTGGACGTCCAAGGGAGACACGTGCGCCTGCCCCGAGAAAAAAAGCTAGACGCCACCGCGGTCGAGAAAGCGAACATCCTGCGCAGCAGCTTCCGCCGCATTGAACGCCGCGAGTGGTGGCTCTGGGTCGTCGCCGGAGTCATTTCGCTGCTGCTGACCATCGGGCTGGCCTCTTTTCTCCTTCCCAGCACCCACACCGATCAAGAGTCCCACACGTTGAACGTCATGCCGCCAGTATTGCGCGGACTGATCGGCCTCGTATTTCTCTTCGATATTTACACCATCTATCAGCATCTCTTGATTCACCGTATCCGCCGCCGCTTGGTGGAACGCGAAGAGCTATTTCATCTGATCAGCGAGAACGCCGCGGACATGATCGCGGTAGTCGATATGAAAGGGAATCGCCTCTTCAACAGCCTCTCCTATCAACGAGTGCTGGGCTACACCTCCGAAGAGCTGCAGGCCTCCTCGGGCTTTGAGCAGATCCATCCCGAAGATCGCCAAACAGTTAAACAAGCGGCCGAGGAAGCCCAGCGTTCCGGAATCGGAAAAACACTGGAGTATCGGCTCCGGCACAAAGACGGAACCTGGCTTTCTCTTGAGTCCACCTCCAGCGTGATTCTCGACGCCGCCGGCAAACCGGAGAAGCTGGTCATCGTCAACCGCAATATCACCGAACGCAAAAGCGCCGAAGAAGCCCTGCGCCGCTCCGAAGCCGGTTTCCGCTCCGTCGTGGAAGACGCCCCCTACGGCATCTATCGCGCCAGCGCCGCGGGAGAATTTCTGCAAACCAACCCCGCGCTACGAGAAATGTTGGGTTACGAGTCCGCCGCGGAGTTGCACAGCAAAAATCTGGCCACCGAAATTTTTCAACACCCAGCGGAATATCAACGCTTGACCGAACTCCTCACAAATTCCGAAGAGATCAAAGACATCGAAATGGAGTGGAAGCGCCGCGACGGCGGCCCCATCACGTTGCGCTGCTCCGGGCGGCGCATCAACGGCGAAAACGGATTGCCCGCGTATTTCGAAGTGTTTGCCGAAGATGTAACCGAAAAACGCGTGCTCGAAAAGCAATTGCGCATGGCCCAAAAAATGGAAGCGATTGGCCGGCTCTCCGGCGGCATCGCGCACGATTTCAACAATCACCTGGGAGTGATCATCGGTTATAGCCGAGTGCTCAAGAAAGCTCTGGGCGCGCAAGAAGTGCTGTGCGAGCACGCCTTGGAAATCGAGAAAGCCGGGCAACGCGCGGCGTCCTTAACCAAACAACTTTTGGCGTTCAGCCGCCAGCAAATCTTGACTCCCTCAGTGTTGAGCCTCAACACCCTGGCCTCCGATATGGAAAGCATGCTTCCGCGATTGTTGGGCGAAGATATTGCGGTCTCCTTAGCGCTAGAACCTGCGCTGGACTGTGTGAAAGCCGACCCCAGCCAGATTGAACAGGTAATTATGAATCTCGCGGTGAACGCCCGCGACGCCATGCCCGATGGCGGAAAGCTGAAGATCCGCACCGCCAACGTCGAAATGGATCAGACCTATACGCGAAGCCACCCGGGCTCCCGCGCCGGAAACTACGTGCTCTTGGCGGTCACCGACACCGGTACCGGCATGGAACCAGGAACGCTAGCCCACATCTTCGAACCATTTTTCACCACCAAGGAAGTAGGCAAAGGCACTGGCCTCGGACTCGCCACGGTCTACGGCATCGTAAAACAGAGCAACGGATACATCTGGGTGGACAGCGCTCCGGGCCAAGGCACCTCCTTCGAAATTTATCTGCCGCGCCATATCGGCGAGCCGGCCGTCGAAGAACCCAAACCGGATGGCCTCGAAAGGCTGGGCGGCTCAGAAAATATTCTGCTGGTGGAAGACGCCCAACCGCTACGCAAACTGGCCCAGCGCTTTTTGGAAACTGCCGGATTTCGCGTTTTGTCCGCGGGCAGCGGGGAAGAAGCGTTGGAAGTCGCCGCCCGTTCCGGAATCAACTTTGATCTCTTGCTCACCGACGTGGTCATGCCCGGAATAAACGGCCGGGCCCTCGCCGAACAACTCTCTCCGCGCCAGCCCGGAATGCGCGTCCTTTACATGTCCGGCTATACCGACAGTTTCATTGCCGGGCACGGCGTGCTCGAGCCGGGAACCTATCTGGTGCACAAACCATTCACCGAAGAGGAGCTGATCCGCAAAGCTCGTGAAGTGCTCGATGGCGGCCGCAAGGCAGCGCTCTCGACAGTTAGCGTAGCCGAACTTGTGGGCGCCTCACCTGGCCCCGCAAGTCCGAGAAGGTAGAAAATGCACAAAATTTTAATTGTGGACGACGATGAAGCTCTCCGCCGATTGATGCGCCTCGAACTCAGCGGCGACTATGAAGTCATCGACTCCGGCGAACCGGAGCAGGGACTCGCGCTGGCCCTGGAACATCGCCCCGACGCCATCTTGCTGGATCTGCGCATGCCCAAATATTCCGGCTATGACTTGTTGCAAACCTTCACCTCCTTCGGCCGCACCCAGATGATTCCCGTAATTATCGTCAGCGGCGAGGCCGGGGGACAAACCAAAGAACATTGCAAGCAGCTCGGCTCTGCTGGCTATTTTGAGAAACCGATCGACTTCGAAGCCTTGCGCGCACGTCTGCAGGAAATCGTCAAGACCCGCCGATTCACCCCGCGCAGCGAAGTCCGCGTAAGGCTGCACGTTCCGCTGACCCTGCGCGGCTTGAATAGTGCCGGCAAAAAGTTTGAAGAGTCGGTCACCACGGAAGACGTAAGTCTCAACGGGTTTCTATCCGGTGGCTCCGCGGAAGCTGCGGCCGCTTCCATGGTCGAGGTGTTCATGACCTCCAACGGTCTCGAGTATGTAGGCAAAGCCAAAATGGTTCACACCAGTCTGCGGGGCGCGTCCCTCCGCCAATACGGATTTCGCTTTATCGAGAAAACCGGACCATGGGTTTTGCAATAGCGCCGGGTGTTGCAATAGCGCCGGGTGCTTCAATAGCGATGGGTCTTGCAATACCGATGGATGCGGCAATACTAGAAAATCTGCGCCAACGCGTGTTACCCGGCCCCGCATCGCCGGATGGAAATTTGGCGGGCGATTTCGCCAAGAGGGCCGCGAGTCCCCAAGACGCGGTGCACGTTCTAGTCGTTGACGATAACCCCGCAGCCTGCAAACTCCTCGCGCTCATTCTGGCTCCGCCCGGCTTCCACTGCACGACCGCCGCCAACGGCCAACTGGCCCTTGGCCATCTCGACCGCGCCCGATTCGACGCCGTCATTTCGGACCTCGACATGCCGGGTATGGACGGCCTGCAATTGCTCGCGCAAGTTCGCCGGCACTACCGCCACGTAGCTTTTCTGGTGACCACCGGAGTCGACGACGTCGCGGTCGGCGTACAAGCCATGCGCCACGGCGCGGACGATTATCTCGTCAAGCCGCTCCACGAAGGCGCGGTACTAGCCAGCCTCGAAAAAGCCCTGTACAAACAGCATCTCGAACAGGAAGTCGAACACTACCGCGAACATCTCGAAGCCACGGTCGCGGAACGTACCGGCCAGGTGCAAGCGGCCCTGCAGCAGATCGCGCGGAATTATGAAGACACCTTGCGGGCCTTGGGCGCCGCGATCGATCTGCGGGACAACGAAACCGCCGGCCACTCCCAGCGGGTCTGCCTCTTTTCCCTGGAGCTCGGCCGCGCCATGGGCTGGTCAGGCGAAGAGCTGTTGAATCTGGCCCGCGGCGCATACCTCCACGATATTGGAAAGCTCGGCGTTCCCGATTGCGTTCTGCTCAAGCCCGGTCCGCTCGATCCGCAGGAATGGCAGCTGATGCAGCGCCACGCCCAGATCGGCTTCGACCTCCTCAAAGACATTCCTTTCCTGGCGGCAGCCGCCGAAATCGTGCTCACCCACCACGAGCGCTGCGATGGCCGCGGTTACCCGCGCGGCCTGCAGGGCCCCGAAATTCCCGTAAGCGCGCGGATATTTTCCATCGCCGATACTTTGGACGCCATGACTTCGGACCGCCCCTACCGCCGCGCCGTCTCCTTCGCCGAAGCCCACCAAACCATCCGCCAGCTTTCCGGCACTCAGTTCGACGTCGCCGCTGTACAGGTCTTCCTAAAAATTCCCCAAGCCCGTTGGGAGACCATCGCCCAAACCCACCGCCAAACCTGACTCAGTAGCGGCCGCCTGGTGTTACCTCGACCGGGTCGAGGACGCGGGCGCCTTTCTCGGTGGGTTCCGAATCTGTAGCGGCGGGTCTTCAGACCCGTGCCTTTGACTTCGCTGGAATTTGTAGCGGCAGGTCCTCAGACCCGGGGCATTTGTCTTCGCACCAGCCGCCTTCTTACTGTCCGGCACTGTCTGAGAGGCCGGCTGGTGGCCCGGGCGCAGACCGCGAGAACGATTCTGGGTGCCCCACGCTCGGTTTTGTGAGCGTGGGTCTTTCTTTTGACTTTCTTCTGTTTCGCAGCCCCACTAACTCACTAGGGTTGGAGAATCTCTGGGAAGACAGGCCGAACTGAGTTTCAATCCGGACAGGTTCAATGAGACTCAGGGACAGGCAATGAGAAAGAGAGAGAACAAGTGCGAATCGGTCTATTCTTGATGTTAGCAGGGGCGTCGATAATCCTATCGGCATGCATGGCGCATGCTGGCAAGCAGCCTGACGACGGTCCGCTGAGTATGACTTATTGCCAGATTCAACAAAATCCCGCCGCGCTTGCTGCAAAGCGAGTTCGAGTCCGCGCTATCTATGCCCACATGTTTGAAGTTTCAAGTCTCCTGCCACCACGGAAACTCAGGGACGGTCAGGACGTTTCCTGCTATTTTAATTTTCGTACTTGAACTTGCTTGGCAAAAGATCGGCAAACGGCGTGGCTGTCCCCATGGCTCCAGGAGATGGCACAATGATCAGAAGGCCGCAAGAACGGTTCATTACAGCACTCGCGGTAGCCACGTGCGCAGCGTTCCTGGGGTGGGTTGCCCTGCGGCATTTCCCATACGTCGAAACGCTTCCGGGGCTAGAAATACTCCTAGGAATCATCGCCATGCCTGGAATCTTCGTTGAAGTCATTTTAGCAGCTGCGTTTTCGCCACAAGGAATTCACGATGACATTACCTTCGCATGGGTCGTAACTCCCTCAAATCTGTTCCTTTACTTCATATTCGCTTTTTTGCTGATGAAGACCTTCAAACGTGAGCATCCGAATGTTTCTTCTGTGGGCTAGTACAAAGTGCTCACCATTCCCCAATTTCAGCGCGCCAACACCTTGAGACTCGGGGACGTGAAACTCGGGAACGGACGGGACGTTTCCTGCTATTTGAAACCCAGGGATAGACAGGACGCTTCCTCCCATTTTAATTTTCGTACTCGAACTCGCTCGGCAAAAAGATTCGATAAACGGTCCGTCCCCTTGGTTCCGCACCCACCACAGGGGTGATAGAATTCCGCCCAAACGAAAGATGAACTCAACAGAACACATCCAAGACGACCGCGCGAGACGGCGCTACATTCTACGCGTCGGCGTTCTCTTTTGGGCATTGCCGGTATTCGTGTTGACCTCGTTATGGCGATGGCACGATAAATACGGCTGGAATGTTCCGAGCCAAGTTCATTTGCAACGACAGCTAATCTACCATTTGGCCTCCATAACCCTGTGGACGATTGGGGGCTATTTCCTTGGACGCCGAATGTGGAACCAGCGAAACGCGGGAGCGGGGAAGCGTCAATCGCCGACGTACTAACAGCAGTGATTCCCAAAGTTTCAAACGTCAGGGGCTGGGGCCCGGTTGCCCTAGGAGGCATTAAAAATGCGAGCTACTCTAGCGATTGCTTTACTACTTATCGTCATAGCCTGTCTCATAACATCAACTACTACTACTCGAGCTACCGATCAAAGTTTTACAGACCCTTATTCAATAGCCTTTGTTAAGTCGGAGATCGCATATGTTCGGAGAGGCTTCTACAACACGGCCGACGACAAAAAACATTTGCAACAGTTAATGTCTCTCGGAGACGCCATTTCCATTGCTTTCCTCAAAATTTATACTCAGCAGGAGTTACTACAAGCTGACAATACGATGGCTCACCTCGTTTTGGCGCGGAACGCCTTTTCTTCTCGCGGTAGTGTGCACGAGGCATCGGACGTGGAACCGAAGGTCACATTGTTTGTGCTCGAGTTTCTCAAAGAAAAAACATCTGACCTTAGCTTCGAAAAGAACATCGAGTACCTGCAAGGATGCGTTGGAAGCTTTACGTGTTCCTCTTTAGGCGAAGTGGAATTCATGAAAGCACATTAGATCGGCGTGTGTCGAAACTGGGGGGCGCGAAACTAGGGGACGGAAACTAGGGGCGGACGGGACGTTTCCTGCTATTTTAATTTTCGCGTTTGAACTTGCAGGGCGAAGATCGGTAAACGAACCGTCTGTCCGGATGGTTCCCAACAAATGGAAAATCAAGAAAAAGATTTTGAGCGAAGACTTCTGGCTTGGAGACAAGGACTGGCTTCCATCGAAGAAGTCCAACAGCTAGCCGCTGACACAGGCAAACAACAGTACACTCCAGGCGTCCCAGCTCTTTTGGAGCTCTTAAACCATGACGACGCGATAGTACGTTATAACGCAGGCATGTCGTTGACTTTTGAACTTCAGTACAAACCCGCATTGGATCAGCTGTTACGAATACTCGTCGAGGACTCAGACGAAGAGTGCAGAGACATGGCGGCACAGGGTATTGGCAGCATGTTTCGAGGTACCAATGATCCGCGAATCCTTGTGGCTCTAAGCAAAGCGGCGCTCGAAGATAGTGATAAGGGCGTTCGCTCAGGTGCATACCGCGGATTGCTTCGGGTGCACGGGCTTTCTAACGAGGAGGATCTGCGATTGCTGTTAGATCGAAATCTGCAGGTAGATCCCCAACGAATCGAGCTTATATTAAGCGGAAGCCGCTAACGCCCTGAAGACCGCGGATTCATCCCATCGCTCGACTCGTGGCCCACCGTCGATCCTGCCGCGTAACCCTCATCCCCCACACGACCTAACCCCTTTAGAATCTGCACTTCCACGCATCTGCGCAAACTCGCTCTACTAACCCCAACAGAATCAACACCAATTCCCAGCATCGCGAAAATTTGGGCCCAATTCACCGCTGTAAACCCTGTGCCTACAACACTTACCAGTTAGCAGCTCGTAAACCCTGTAGAATGTGTACTTCCAAGAAAAGACGTGGCTCCCTAATCGCCACAATCCTATAACTTTATTATTTGCAATAACATGAGAGGAATTGCCAGTCAAATAATTACGCGGTTTCTTACGGTTTGGTGGGCATATCAATAATATTGTCGACAGAAATCCGATCGATCCCCATGGCGCTCCGAACGGATCCGGACGTATAAGAGCGCGGCAGAAGCGCACAAAAAAGGCCGGACGTAATGTCCGGCCTCGGCACAGCTGTTTTGGAAGCGATGGTCCTCAGCAAGAGGCCAGGGCTCTAGTGGTGTTCGTTGGCGACGTCCGCGGAAAGCCGGATCTCTTCGCTGGCCTGCGTGAGCAGTTCTTTGGCTTTTCCGGCATGCCCGCCCAGATTGTAATTGTTATCCTGTTGCGCCTCGTTCACTTTTTGCCAGGCTTGCTGGATCAACTGTTGCGCGGCGCGCATGTTTCCGTGCCGCTCCCCCACGTTCACCGGGGGCTGTTGCGCAAAGACCACTGCGCCAAGCACAAAAGCTGCAAGCAGCGCGATGCTTACCATCAAGATTCTTTTAACCATGGCTTTGTTTCTCCTATTGTGCGGAAAGTTTAAAAACCCGGGCCAGCGCGTCAAATAATACGCAATTTTATTCCGCGTCACCACTAGAAATATCGCGAGTCACAGTGAGTTGCGCCACCTGCCGTTCAGATCCACGCCTTAGCGCTGCTAACACTGCTACTTAGGTCGAAGATTCCCCGGCCTCAAACAGACGGGGCGTTTTCACTTTTCCGATTACGGCGTTAAGCATTTTCTAAGCGCGCCGCAGGAAATACCGATATATCATTCGACACTCAGCCCTGAGCACATCACCCTCGTCGTTTGAGGAATTATCGGGACCGAGGCTCGGACCTTCCGAGATTGGGGCATCCGCAAGTACACGAAATCCATGACAGATTGGCAAATACGAGAAAAGCGGCCACTCCGAGGACCTCGGCCGGATCCAGCGGGGCCGCCGCTCAAGAACTACATCACGCCCGCTGGATTGCAGCGGTTGAAAGACGAGCACGCGTTCCTACTGCGGCGCGAACGGCCCGCGGTGGTAGAGGTCGTAGCGTGGGCTGCCAGTAACGGGGACCGCAGTGAAAACGCCGACTACCTCTACGGCAAGCGACGGCTAGGCCAGATTGATTCGCGGATTCGCTTTCTCACGAAACGCATCGACGCTGCGGTGGTCACCGACCCCGCCGCTGCGCGGCAGGGGGCAGCCGCGGCGCGCATCTTCTTCGGCGCAACCGTGACTTACAAGGACGCGGCCAGCCTGGAACACGTCGTCTCGATCGTCGGCATCGACGAGGTGGACACCAACCGCGGCTACATCAGCTGGCGCTCGCCGCTCGCCATCGCGCTGATGAAGGCGAGTCCCGGCGACCGGGTGGAACTGCGCGCCCCGGCGAAGACGGAGCATCTCGAGATCATCGACGTCGAGTACGCGCCGATTCCGATGGATCCTTTCCGCGAACCGCCAGGAGCTGAGTCGAAGCCCAAGGTCGAACGCTCCTAGACGAAGCCGTGCGACTCGATCGGGAAGGTTTCGATCCAGTACCTACTTGACCGGTGGGCGCGTTGATCACGAGTTGACCCAACTATGGGTCTAAAAGGTGTGGGTTCTGGGTGCATCGCAAGGTGCAAAAGAGTTCCGCGTGCGATTCTTCTAAATGAAAAAATTCACAACTGAACACACACAAAAAAAGGGGCGCCAGCATAATAGCCGCCCTTGCCCTACATCGAGTTCAAAGCTAGACGGATTTTTTCAACGTCAAACCCGCCAAGGCGGCCAGACCAAACGCTAACGGAGCTATGCTGCCTGGTTCGGGAGTCGGGGTGGTAGAGGAAGACTTAACATCGTATCCCACGGCGTTGAGAATGTTGATTTCGGCGCCGCCGTCGTTGAGGATGCTGAGTCCAGCGTCAGCTCCCGCGCAACCCTCCGCGTCCTGGACACCTTCACTGCGTCCTGCGTCACCGCCGGGGGCAGTAGTCAGGACTGAGCATTCGTTGACACTGCTGGGTAGAAATGCCAGAGTCTGTTTCCGGCAACGTCTTGCTCTCCCGAAGTCCGTTTTTCGCGATTGCGGTCGCACAGGCATGAGTATGAGTAGGTAAACTAAGTCGATATGATGATGATCAATCAAACTTGGTGATTCACCATAACTAAAGAAAGCTCGTGAAAGAATGCCGCTCGAAGGGAAAGAGTCATCGAGATTCTCAAGATCATCGCCTTCGGGACCGGTGCCCGAAACCACGGGAGCTGTCGACGATGAGATGTCGGTGATGGCCCGGGTCGCCCCGTTAACGGGTCGTGATACGGAGGTCAATCTTCTAAAGGATCGTTGGGAGCAGGCAAACGAAGGCATGGGCCAGGTTGTATTGCTCATCGGCGAGGCGGGCCTGGGCAAATCGCGTCTAGTGCACACGTTGAAGGAGCATGTCCTCGGGCAGATGGCCGAAGGGGAGGTGGACTCGCCTGTCATCGAGTGGCGGTGTTCGCCCCACTTCCAGAATACCGGGCTGCACCCGGCCATTGACTTTTACGAGAGAGCCCTTGACTTCGGCCTCGAGAAATCGCCTCAGGCGCAGTTCGATCGCCTCTTCAGTCGCCTGGAGGCCTACGACCTTGCCCAGCCGGAAACCTTGTCTCTGTGGGCGTCGCTGCTGGGATTGCCAAACTCAGACCGCTTCCCGCCGCTTTCTTTGTCCCCGACCCGGCTTAGAGAAGAAACGTTCCGGATCATGCGGGAATGGCTGCACACACGTGCGTTTCGGAGGCCGGTCCTTTTCGTTGTTGAGGACCTGCACTGGGTGGATGCGTCCACTCTGGAATTCCTGGGCCAGTTCATTACGGAAGGCCTGCACGACCGGATCCTCACGGTGCTCACATTCCGTCCCGAGTTCAAGACACCCTGGCCCGCCGTCGCACACCAGACCAGTCTCGCATTGAACCGCCTCACACGGCGCCAGGTCGGAGAGCTGTTGGGGAAGGGCGCCGCGGCCTCGTTGCCGCAGCAACTGATTGATCAGATCCACGAACGGACCGGTGGGGTGCCCCTTTTCGTTGAAGAACTCGCGAGGCTAGTCCGAGATTCGAGAACGTTTGACCAGCCTGAGGGAGAGAAGACGCGATACGACCTTCTCGACCATGGGCTCCCCGGCACGCTGCGAGACTTGGTGCTGACTCGGCTGGACGGCATGACGAGGAATCCTGAGGTCGCGCAGCTTGCCGCGACACTCGGGCGCGAGTTCGCTTACGAGGTTCTCGCCGCCGTCACGACGGTGAGTGAGGCAACGCTCAAGAGCGAGCTGGCAACTTTGGTGCGTTCGGAGATCCTATATCAGAAGGGCAGCCCGCCCCGTTCCACTTACATGTTCAAGCACGCCCTCTTGGAAGGTGCGTTGCATGATGCGCTGGCCACGGAAAAACGACGGCAGTTTCACCGGCAGATTGCGGATGCGCTTGAATCGCGGTTCCCAGAGACCGCTGAGACGCTGCCGGAGTTGCTCGCTCATCACTTCACCGAAGCGGACATGGTGGAGGAGGGAGTGAGCTATTGGTTGAAGGCGGGGTTGCGTTGCCTGGAGCGGTCGGCAAACGTCGAGGCTATCGGGCACCTGACAAAAGGGCTTGCACTTGTTCGTGCTTTACCTGAGTCGCCAGGACGTGATGCCCAAGAGCTGCAGTTTCTCAATCCGTTGGGCACCACCTATATCGCTGCGCGCGGTTACGCGTCACCAGAGGTCGGTCCCATCTTCCGCCGGGCGCGCGAACTGGCTGACCGGATTGGGCAGCCGGCGCAGCGGTTCGTGGTCATGCGGGGCAACTTTGCGTGGCATGTGGTGCGTGGCGACTTCAAGTTGTGCGTGGACCTGGCAGCCGAAGCGATGCAGTTTGTTGGGACGCTCAACGACCCCGGCATGATGATGGAAGCGCTGTTCCTGCAGGGTCTGACGGAGTTCTACCGTGGGGATTTCGCCAGCGCCCGTGATCACTGCTCGCTAGCAGTGGCAGAGTTCGATGACCGCGAGCGCACAAAGTTCTGGGCCAACCACACCGGCGAAGACTCCGGCGCCACGCACCGTTGCTATCTGGCGCTGGTTCTATGGCATCTGGGCTACCCGGACCGAGCGCTCCAACTCAGTCGCGAAACCATCGCGTTGGTGCGCACCATCGGCCACCCGTTTAGCCTGGAGTATGCGTTGCACCATGCAAGTTGGCTTCGAGAATACTGCCGGCTGGGAGACGAGGCGCAAGCGGCAGCTGATGAACAGATCGAGATCGCGACCGAACAGGGCTTTGTCTTCTGGCATGCCACGGGCACGCTCTACCGAGCCGGCGGGCTGCTGTTGCAGGGAAACCTTGGAGCCGGGCTTCCCTTGCTCGTCGCAGGCCTAGAGTCCTATCGGGCCACCGGCGCTGAACTTGCACTTCCTTATTATCTCAGTCTTCTTGGCGACTGCTACACCCGGGCGGGCCGGTTCGAGGACGCGCACCGAGCGTTGCGCGAGGGGCTGGACCTAGCGGACAAGAACGAGGACCGATTCCAGGAAGCCGAGTTGCACCGTCTCTTAGGCGAGTTGCACTTAGCCGATACGGACGACCAAGCCACCGCCGAAAAGTGCTTCCAAACTGCCATCGATACCGCACGCCGCCAGCAGAGCAAGGCTTGGGAACTTCGCGCCACAATGAGTCTCGCCCGGCTCTGGCAGCGCCAAGGCTGCCACAACGAGGCCCACGACGCGCTGGCGGCTGTCAACGGTACGTACACGGAAGGGTTTACCACACCGGACCTAGTGGACGCCAAAACACTGCTGGAGACGCTCGGAAACGAGCGCATGCGTGACGATTTTGCGGCGGGAGTAAAATATGCCTTGGGCTGCATCCCACCACCAATGGATGGACCCGTCGCGATCGACTGGCGCTTCGTCCCCTCGTCAAATCTCGGTGGCGACAGTATCGGCTATCATTGGATCAACGAAGACCACTTGGCACTCTATCTCATCGACGTGATGGGACACGGTTTAGACGCTGCGCTGCTATCCATCACCATCACGAACGTCTTGCGATCCGGTTCGCTGATGGACACGGATATGAAGCAGCCGGATCAGGTGCTAGCGAAACTAAACGACGCGTTCCCAAGCGCGCGCCACGGCCAAAAGTTCTTCACGGGTTGGTATGGCGTGTATAAGCGCTCCACCGGCCTGCTGACGTGGGCGGGCGGCGGCCATCATCCTTCCGTTCTCCTCGCACCAGGTGCGCGTGATCCAATCCTCTTGCCGTCCACCGGCATGATAATGGGACTCCTGAGCGGAGAGGAATACCCCGCCGAATCGTGCAAAGTGGCGGCCGGCGCACGCCTGTTAATTTTCAGTGACGGGGTTTTCGAGATTCTTCGCGATGGACAGCCAGTCTGGGACATGGACGCATGTATCGAATACCTGGCAAGGCGGGATTCGCGCGGAGGAACCCTCATGGATGAACTCCTTTCCCATGTGCGCACACTCCACGGATCGCACGAGCTCGCGGACGACTTCACCATCCTTGAGGCTTGCTTCCCTCAGGATGCCGGGATCTGAAGGGGCTTCACGGCGGATAAACTGCGCGATCGGAACGGGCTCGCGACAAAAAGACCTCTCGCCTGTACGTAGCAATCCTTAATCATTGAATGGAGGTCGAGCGTATCGCCTGTCATGGCGATCATCGTACTCGTGGCCGTATCAAGGTTTATCCGTGGAGTCCGTTTTTCCAGAGGAAATACCTGAGGTTCTCGCGGCCGCTATCCGACGGATAAGTCACAGCCCCCGCCGATGACGACAGCATGAATCAACTTTAGGGCTGCGAGCACGATGGTTCTCGAAAGAGTTTGTCATTGTTCGCGGGCTCGCGAATTTCTACTACTTGAAGTTGGCTATGTCCCGATTAGTCGTGCGGGCTACCGGACAGCGTTAATCAGGGATGTGGATTCGCGGGTTGCCATCAACCGGAAGCAATCGGGATTACTTCCCACAAGCCGACGGCCCCGGAAACTGCGAAATCCGCACTTGACATCGGCGGATAATTCACTACCATATGGTTGTGGATAGGTTAGATACAACATTTGCGGCGCTGTCTGATCCCACCCGCCGGGCGATGATCGCACGACTCTCCCATGGGCCGGCCTCGGTGCATGGATTGACGAAACCGTTTGCCCTCTCGCAGCAGATGATTTCAAAGCATATTGCCTACCTGGTGCGGGCGCGGATTGTGATCAAGACCAAGCGTGGAAGAGAGAGCGTGTGCAGGCTTAGGCCAGAGGCGATAAAGACAGTCAGCGACTGGGCGATCAGCTATCGCCGATTCTGGGAAGAGAGTTTCGACAAGTTGGATGTGGTGGTGATGCAAATGAAAAAAGAGGAGGTCAGAGATGACAAAAAACACGGTTAACGAGCCAGAGCGGATGGTGGTCACTAGAGTGTTTGACGCTCCGCGGGCATTAGTTTGGAAGGCGTGGACGGACCCGAAATATGTGATGCAGTGGTGGGGGCCGAAGGGTTTTACCGCGCCTTTTTGCGAGATGGATTTTCGCGTTGGGGGAAAATTCCTCTGCTGCATGAGATCTCCAGATGGGCAGGAGTTCTGGAATGCGGTTGAATACCACGAGATTGTTCCGCACGAGAAGATCGTTTCCTTGATGTACTTTTCGGACTCGAAGGGAAACAAGATTGATCCTGCGCAGCTAGGACTAGAACATGAGGCCATAGAGGGCGCGTACGACGTGACCATCTTTGAGGATCTAGGAAACGGCCAGACAAGACTCACCTTCACTGGAAATGAGCCCATGGAGAGCGCGAAAAATAGCGGTCAACTAGAGGGTTGGGTTGAGATACTCGATAAACTCGCGGAAGTTGTTGCGGGGCTGGCAAAGGCGAAGTGAGCAGCTAAAGCCTGGATGATCGTCATGTGCGACGTGACTTGGTCGGCGTCCAAGACAGCAGTCTTGGACGCTTCGACGGAGAGTTTGTGGACCCAGCTGCGGGGCGTTATCGGTAAACAGCTTCGCATCTGCGCCGAACTGCGGTTTCAGCAGGGGCTAGACGGTATTTCGATCTGTGGAGGGCGTGGCGCTGGCGAGCGCGAGAATCGCTCCGGCGAACAGCAGCGAGTCCGCAAAGTAGTTGATTCCCTCAATCTGGGCGGCAATGCTGGGGTCGGACAGCTGGGCGATGAGGATCGGCGTATAGATGAATAAAACCAGCAGCAAAATCCAGGTACCGAGATAGGTTGCCGCCAGTCGGATCTTCTTGGCCAGCAGAATGCACGCCCCGGCAAGCAGAAGAATTGTGCCGGTCATATAGCCGATGAGCAAGCGCCCCGGAATCCACGCCGGGGTCAGTTTTTCGAGAGGGACTCCGGGGCATCCCGCGGGGTGCAGCAAATTCTCAACGCCAAAAAATAGCGCAGCGATCGCGAGCAACACGCGGCCTACCGTAATGAGTTTGCTTTTGCCCGGCCCGGGCATCGCGTTTCCCGCAAGAATCCAGGCTCCGCCCGCGAAGGACATCTCGCGGATGACAATCGTCCAGGGAATCCGGTCACCTGGGCTGGCGAGAGCTCGCGGGAAGTGCAGCATGGCCACAAAAAGAACCATCATGATTCCGAACAGCAGGCCGGACCAGCGCACCTGAATTTTCGTGGCGATGCTTAAGGACGCGGCCAGCAAAGCAAAGCCAACGAAGTAGGCCCAAAACAATGGCCACGGCACGTACGAGGGCACGCCGAGCATGATGAATTTTGCGCCCGTGAGATGCTCCGCGCCGAAAACGGCCAAGGGGACGGCGAAGCACAAATTGGCCAAGACGACGATCTTGTCCAGGCCAGCGGCCCGCGCGAGATCGCTTTTCGCAGCCCACAGCGCAATCAGAAAAAGCAGGAGGCCGGCGCTGCACATCCAAGTCGCGGCGGGAGAGATCGCAGAAAATGTAGCGAGAATGGTGGTGGGCATGTGGAGGCCAAGCATAAGGTTACGCGTTCTATCTGGGCACGTTTTCCAGGGTCAATTTCCAAGGTCAATAGAGTTTCAAATTGTACAACGAAGTGTAGGTTCCTTATTCCCCTCAAGTTCGTTTAGTCCGCTTACGAGAGGAGTGGTGGCTGGCCTCAGTTCTCCCTCGGCGAAGCACTTGCGTGCTAACATCAACCATTATTTTGGCAGACCGAGATGAAATCGGTTTCGACTCTCCAGGGGCGACGCTCTTCCCCCGCGACAGGCGAGTCATGCGGCTAAGATTGTTGCTAGCTCCACTGATCATTTCACTTTTGTTCGTCACTTCTTCCGCCACCGCTCAATCGAATCCGCCATTGCGAAACCCACGAGCCTGCGGAACGTCAGATGTGGGCGGCCAAATTAACAATCCATTCACCGCGCGACGGATCACAAAGACGACGGGCAGCCCGGCTACAGACGTTCCGAGAATGCTGGAAATATTGGAGATTGTGACGCGAGATAGCGCCGGGCGCGTGCGCATCGAAAAGCATCCGAACCCAACAGGGCAAGGCGGGGATGATCCAGTCGTCCTGCATACTCAGGACGGAGGCCAGATCAACACCACGCGCGCCGAACTTCACGTGCAAACGATTATTTTCAATTGCTCCGACGGAAAACTGATCACGCTTCAGCCGGGAATGAAAATAGCGTACTTACACGAAGGACGGGCCATGCAACCTGGCTTGCGATCAGAACGTCCTTACTCCGTTTTCTTTACTTCTGTGCTTCGCCACAATCCAACCGCAGACGTTTTTGCGGAAGATTTGGGTCATAAGACAATCGAAGGCACTGAGGCTCTCGGCGTCAAAACCACACAGCTCGGGTCTGAGGAGGACGAATGGAAAGGGAAACCGATCCGAGTGGTTGAAACGTGGGTCTCCGACGATCTGGCGGTCGTGCTCGTCGAGACGGTTATCGACTTGAGAAAGAACATGGAGACGACAAGCACGCTTACAGTTATCAACCGAGTTGAGCCTGATGCGTCCCTGTTTGAAATTCCCGCCGGATATCAAATCAATCCAGCCCCTGACGATATGCCGTTCCAGGTTCTCACTGGGAAACCGGTCGCGGTCCAGCCATAGCAGTGTCTTAGGTTCGACACCGTCTAGTTTCAAATTGTACAACGAAGAGTAGGTTCCTTGGTCGCCTCAACTTCCGCTTAGTCCCCTTACCAGCGGAGTGGTGGCTAGTGCCACGTCAGTCAGAAACTAGCCGAAGGATTTGCGTTCGTCCGTGTGTACTTGAGGCTTTTGTTGGGCGAAATATCAGGCTTCTAAAGCTAAAGATTGCCAAGAGTTTGCAATCCTTTACCCACGCTGCCGTTTGATACCTGGCTAAGTGCATCCATTTCAAACGCCTTTGAATGGCGACCGAATTGCGCTGCGTGCATACGGGTTGCCATGCTCAGGCCCGGTTCCGGTCCCACTTCCGGCCTTCCGGTCGGCAACAGGAATTCATTCGGATGATCCTTTGTTGGGTCAATCTATTGGGGGAGGGTGAGGATGAAAGGATACTTAAGGCTAGGAAGCCACGTCTTGCTGGCTCTAGCGGTACTAACACTCTGGCAGGGGGGCTCAGTGGCCCAAGCCGATCAGATCGTTGGTGTGTTTAGCAATCCCATAGTTCAGGGAAACGTGCTGAACGATCCTACAGTCGGAACTTTGACGTCCTTCGATAACACCGGCACGGCCTTAGTGGGAGTTAACTCCGCGAACGCTGGCTGTTCCGGCAGCAATTCCCTGTGTTGGGGCAGCGATCCCGGCTCCGGTCTCCCGCTGAGTCAACAATACAGCGAGTTAACTTTCACCGGCGCCAACGTAACGGGTCCGAACCAGACCATCGGCACCATCAATTTTCTAAACGGGACCAGCGCGCTCAACAGTCTGATCTTCGGCGCCACCCTCACCTTCTACGATGCCTCCACGGGTATGACCAACCTCGGGTCGGACACCGTGATCATTTCCACCACCTCGAATCAGTACTCCGGAACCGGCCTGACGCCAGCAGAACTCGCCACCGATGCGGACTACATCAACATCTGCGGCAACAATAGCAATATCTGCGGAAGTTCGCTGGAGGCGTATGAAGACAGCGAAGGTGGAGTTGGCGTAACCGCCACTCTAAAGGGCAGCATTATTGGTGACCCGTATATAGAGCTCACGGGCATTACCGCTAACGGCCAATCTGCTAACGGCGGTGTGGTCGGCAACGAGCCCCCGCTGGGGGTTCCTGAGCCGTCAACACTGTCCATGATGTCGGCCGGATTGCTCCTCGCCGCCGGTCTGCTAATCCGCCGCGCCTAGTCGAGGCAACAATGAACCTTCTGGCGTGGCCGACACCTTTCGTTTTTTCCAAAAGGGTCGGTCACTCTGAAGGGCACGTAAAACGTTCGAAAATATCTGTGACTGGCCCGCGCTCAAACCTTCGAGCTTGGGCCTTTTCTTTCGATCCGGCCTTTCGATTTTCGGTCGAGGCAGGTCACCATGCCGACACTTTTGTAAGCGTTACGGGATCACTACCAGTCTGTTAGCGTGGGCGTCGCGTTGCCAGGCATCCGCGATGTCGGCGAGCGGAACGCGCTCGATGGCAATGCGCAGTGTGCCGCGGGCGGCGCTGTTCATTACTTGCTGGAACGCGTCGGTGAGTATGTCCCAAGACGGCATCCCTCCGGTTCCGAGAATTGTTAGCGCGGTGCTGCGCAGGACTGCCGCGGGCAGACTGATTGTGGAACCAGCGCTCTCGCCGACCTCCACCAAGCGAGTCTCCGATTCTCCCATTGCGAATTCTTTTCCGGTGATGGCTTCCAGCAGAGCTTCGGTCGGGCGGCCCCATAGATAGTCGATGATCACGTCGAAACGTTTCTCGCTGGACTCGCGGCGGAAGGCGGCGACCATTTCTTCATGGGGTTGGTCGAGGCGAATCGTGGCGTCGGCGCCCAGCTCGTGGAGTGTGCGCAATACGTGTTCGTTGCGTCCTGCCGCAACGACGCGCCCCGCGCCGAGGATTTTGGCGATCTGCACCGCCAGCTTGCCGGTGACTCCGGTGGCGCCGAGGATCAGGACGGTTTGGCCTGCGGCGAGCTTCGCGCTGTGCTGGAGAGACAGCCATGCGGAGACGCCGGGATTGGGAAGAGCCGCGGCGGTCGCATCGTCCAATTCTTCAGGGACCGAAAAACATTGCACTCGCCGAACCACAGTGCGCTGAGCCATCGCGCCGTACGGCTGGCGCGCTCCGCCGAAGAAAACTCGCGTGCCGTCTTCGAGCCGCCCCACGCCATCCGTGCCACAAACGACCGGAAATTCGCGCGGGCTGGCGTAGTGCGTTCCGGCGGCCATCTGTTTGTCCACCGGCTTCAGCGAAGCCGCGGAAACATTTATGAGAACTTCGCCTTCGTTGGGAGTTGGATCGGGAAATTCCGCAAAGCGCGGCGGTTGGCTGGGAGCGTGCAGCACGGCGGCATTCATTGGGCGCCTCCTTTAGATGTTACTTCAGTGATCGAGCAATTCCGAAACGCGGCAACAGCGCTCCCGAGAGTCCCATCTCGATTTCAGGATTGCGGGTTCGGCCCTACTCGACGTAATTGTCCGCGGCATTTGCTGCATGAAGTGCTGCAGATTTATAATTTGGTCAAATGTCTGATGCTAAAAATACCCGTTGCGTGCACTGTCTCCGCGAACTTGGGCGGAATATCACGAAAGACCACGTCTTCCCTTCGTCCTGGTATCCAGATAACACTCCGGAAAACGTTCAACGATGGACTGTGCCAAGCTGCCCTCCATGCAACGAAACGCTGGGAAAATTGGAGAAGAACTGTTTTGTTTGCCTCGCGCTCTGCGTCAATCCAGAAAAAGCCCAAGCGTCCGGAATCTCAAAAAAGGCACTTCGCTCTCTTGGAATCGGGGCTACCGGACTTTCACGTAGGGAACGAGACCATCGCTCGGACCTTCTAAGAAAAATATTCACGAAGGCAAAATATCTCAAGGATGGTGGGGAGGTCGCTCCGATGCCAGGCTTGGGCGTCCACCCGGGATTTCCACCCGGAGAACAGATAATGATCGTCGTCCCCGACAAGGAATTAAGACCGGTGGCCGAAAAAATTGTTCGCGGTTGCGAGTACAAATTAAACAGCGAGAGCTATGTCGAACAATCGGACGAATTGCAAATATATTTCGCTCACGACCAGGCAATCGCAGATGTTACGCGCTTCATTGAAGCGCAAGCTGCCGCAGTTTCACTGGGACCGGGTTTTGAAATTCGTCGTGGTGAGACTCCTCCAGGGAACGAGGAGCGCATCGCTTTGTACAGAGTGACGTTGTGGGGAACGCTGAAGATTTATGCGACGATCACGAGGGGCGCGACCGCAATGGCACAATTCCCGCCACAGGAATGAAAACACACAAAAAAGAAAGGGTTGCTCCGGAGCGAGCAACCCTTTGTGGCTTCAACTTAATTGGTTGCGGGGGTCAGATTTGAACTGACGACCTTCGGGTTATGAGCCCGACGAGCTACCAGGCTGCTCCACCCCGCACGACCACTATATCGGACGCGCCCGTAGCGGTCAAATCACCGCAGGGTCCGGGAGCCTACCATGCCTCTGCGTGCAGGGCAGAATAGACAGAATTTTGAGGGTTTGAAGTTCGGACGGCCAGGCATCCGACGCGACTGTAGGGGTCAAATCACCGCGCGGCCGGCTGGCGGCGCATTTCACTATCCACGGCCCATGGAAAATTACCAGGTGTTGTACGGCGTGCCTTCCAGCGAAGTCTCTCCGCTGTTGGAATGGATGTCGGTCATGCCGGTGCCGTTCTGGTCGGGGCTCAAGACCACGTTATCGAATTGCGGCACCCAGTCCGGCTGGCGGGTGATGGGATCGATGGGAATCGAACGCAAATATTTGGCTTGCACCAAATCGTCCAGAGACTGCGGCGCGGCTTGTTTGTCCAGAGTGTAGTTGTCGATCGCTTTGCGCAATTCCTGCAAGTCGCTGTGCAGCACGGCTTCCCGGGCGCGACGTACGTTGTTGAGATAGGCCCCCGCGGCCATGCCCAGCAAAATCAAAATTACGGTGATGACGATCATCAACTCGATCAGCGTGAATCCGCGCGCGCCGCGGCGTGGTGATGCGCCGCACGCTGGCTTTCGCCCATTTAGCTGTAATCGATGACCCGTCAATGTCTGCTCCCAAAATAAAAGCTGTGAACCAATAACGCGAAAAAAAAACTAAGTTACGCGAACCCCGCCCCGCCGGATGAATCATGATCCGCAAGGAAGACGCGCTACCAGTCGGCGTATTTCGTGCCATTCATCGCGGTCCCTGACGATCGCGAATATACGTCGAATACGTTTTTGCCGCCCCAGGTTTGCGAATCAGGATCGTCGCCTACCGCGCGTAAGCCCCAGTCGGGCTGTCCGGTCATCGGGTCCGTCGGGACTTTCCGCAAAAAGTGAATCACCTTGTCGCCGTTGGTTCCGAGGGGAACACCCTTCACCAGAGTATCGAGGTCGGGCGGATAGTTCTGGGTGCCCGGCTGCGTTTTAATCTGCTGATTGTCGGCGGCATCTTTGTAGCGATCGATGGCGTCGCGCATATCTTCCAAATCTTGATGCAGATCTTTTTCCTTTTGACGCAGTAGCGAGTACCGCGCGATCGGCATGGCGGCCGAAGAAAGCACCAGCAAAACCGCGCACGCGATAATCAACTCCAGCAGGGTCATGCCCGCTTCGGTTGCGTGCCGCCGGGTGCCACATACGCGAAATTTTGCGTTCACAGATTGCATTGCGAATTGCCGGCCCAGCCCCATGGCGATACGATCCTATGGCGAAATGCTACGGCTGCACCTGAACCGTGGCTTCGCTGGTAACCAGCGGAATCAGGCGCTGCTGCGAATCCTTCGCATTGACCTGCACGATGGAAATATTGGATGAGCCGGGAGCCAGCGCTTTGATCTTCAATCCCAAAAGCGTGCCGCTACCGCTTACGCCAGGGGTGTTCGGCTGGCGCGTGGCGGAGATAATGGCCTGACCTTTATCCGGATCGATGCGTTTCACGATGGCAATTTCCTGCGTGCCTCCGGACAGGAAGCCGCCTTGTCCGCCTTCACCCGCAGCGTATTCCACATCCTCGATGCTGATGACCTTGGGGTTGTATTGCAGCAGCATCGGAATCGAGAAGAGATCGTTCACGTTGTCCACGGCAATGGCGAGCGTCACTACCTGGCCAGCTTTCAACGCCACCTGGTGCGGCTCAAACTTCATGCGCGCGGGTGCGCCAGACTGGGCCGCGGGATTGTTGGCCGCGTTATTTCCCGGAGCATTACCCGGCATAGATGCTCCCGGAGCTCCTCCCTGGTTTACCAGCGGTGCTTGCTGGGCCGCGGGCTGTCCCGGCAGTGGCGCAGGTGTTTGCGAACCCGGCGTGCGAATCGCGCTGTCCGGCCGCACTTGAACGTTGGTTTCCGTTCCAGAATAAAGCGGACGCAGATTCGCTTTGGTCCATTCGGGCATGCGCACGATGCGCGGGGTCAGCAGGATCAGCACTTCGTTGTCCTGATGATCGATATTGTCTTGCGAAAAGAAATAGCGCAGGAAGGGTATCTTGGCCAGTCCGGGCCAGCCGTTCAGCGTGCGGGTATCGGTCTTTTCGAATAATCCGCCGAGCACGTTTACTTCGCCCTCTTTCAGGCGAATATCATGCTCGATGGTGCGCTGGCTGATGATCGGCTGCTGAATTCCGCCGATGGTCGAGGTGCCGGTTACCGAGGAAACTTCCACTTTTACCTTCATGCTGATTTCGTGATTGGGATGCACGCGCGGGGTAATGTCCACGTTCACGCCGACGTCCAAATACTGAAACTGGGTGTTGACCAAGGGATTGACTACGCCCGCGCCACCCGTCGAGCCCACGCCAACGCCGGCCTGGAAGCTGCCGGTCGCCACGGGAACTTTGTCGCCAACGCGCAGTTTTGCCGGTTGCCCATCGATCGAGCGAATTTCCGGATCTTGAATAATTTTCGTGTAGGTATCGGTCAAGACGGCAGTGGCGGTAAAGCTGGGGATGGTCAGTTGCACGTCCGACTGCGTCAAATGGCGCAGCTGGCTAAGGGTGATGGTGCCGGGAGAAGTTGTCCCGGTAGTAGTTGTTCCGGTATTCGTGGTGGTCGTTCCGGCCGGAACAACCGCCGCGGTAAAGGTCTGCGGCGGCAAAATTCCCAAATCGCGCAAACGATCCGTGCGGGCCTGCAACACTTGGACCTGAATCACGACTTCCGGCTTGGCCTTGTCGATGTCCCGGATCATTTTTTCGGCCAGGGCCAATTTATCCGGCGTATCGCGCGCGATAATCGCGTTTTGCGAATTGAGCTGCTGCAAGCGCTTCATATCCAGCAGCTGCCGCAAGCCGGTTACGATTTCGGTAATATCCTGCGGTTGTACGGTATTTCCCAGGTAAAACGTTTTAACTACTTCTTCTTCGTAGTCGCGGCGCTTTTGCGGCTGGTCGGGAATCACGAAAATAATATTTTCCGTCACCGGCTTCCAGAAGGCTTTGGCTTGCAGCGCGGTAATATCCAGCGCTTGCCGCAGGGTCACGTTGTTCAAGCGCGATTTGATTTGTTTGCCGGTAAAGTCCGGGTCGTAAATAACGGTGAGCCCCGCCAGCTTGCCCAGGGTGTCGAACACCATCTTGGCGTCGTTATCCATCGCCAGGGTAATCGCGGAATTGTTCAGCGGTTTCAGCTCAGGGGGCAGGGAAGCGAGCGGCTGGTCTCCCGTTTCTGGTTCAGGCTCCGCCGCGGCGTCGTTGGCGCGCGTCAGGTCCGCGATCATCGTCATGGTCCGGTGCACTTCCTGATCGGCCACCGAACTCGCCGGATCAATCAGTGCCGCGCGTTGAAACTCCGCCAAGGCCGTCTGCAAATCGCCCTTCTTAATTTGCGCGTATCCGCGCTGCAGGTGCATCTGCCCGGCGTCAAAACGCGATTGGGCTACCTTAATCTTGTAGTTGGCGTTGTTGGGTTCGGCTTTTTCAGCCTTTTGGTAGTACACATACGCGTCATCGAAGTCCGAAAGGCTCTCGGCTTTCTTGGCCTGATCGTAATCGCTTTGGCCCTTCGGGCACCCCGCCGCGAGCAGCGCAATCCCCATACACAGCAAAATCTTCGCCCAACGGCGCATGAACTCTCCCCAGCCAACGCGAGCAAAAAATTACTCTGATTCGCAGTCTAGCATTCGGTTTAGAGGCACAGCAACCTGCTGAAGGTTGGCTGTCTTTAGTCCGATAACCCCCTTTTTCTCTCTTAGTTGTGCGCTTTTTATGCTGACTGTGCGTCGTTTTTTCATCGTGTAGCGTAGATTTAACACAGCAGTTATGATTGAAGGGTGACCAGCCCTCCCAAGAAAACCGTGCAGATGAGAAATCCTCCGCGCCCGGTGAAATCGGAGAAGTCCAAAAAGTCCGCCAAGCCCACCGAGGTGCTCGTCGCCCAGAACCGCGCGGCGTCGTATAATTACACGCTGCTGGATCGCTACGAGGCTGGCCTGGTTCTGCACGGCACGGAAGTGAAAGCCCTTCGCGAAGGCAAAGCCAATATTCGCGATGCTTACGTGGACTTCAAAAAAAGTGGCCCGTGGCTGGTTAATGCCCACATCGCCCAGTATTTAGCGGGCGGACCCTGGAACCATGAGCCGCTGGGCTCCAGAAAGCTGCTGTTGCACCGCAACGAAATTCATAAGCTCTCGGTTCGAACCGAAGCCAAAGGATTAACCGTCATTCCCCTGCGCATTTACTTCCGCAATGGCATCGCCAAATGCGAAATCGCGCTGGCTCAGGGCAAAAAAACCTGGGACCGCCGCGCCGACGAAAAGAAAAAGGAAGCGCGCAGGGAAGTGGACGAATCTATGTATCGCAATCGGAGGCGATAAACGCATCATGCAGATCACGCTGGAAACCAAGCCCTACGCCACACTCGAAGCCGACGCTCTGGTTTCGTACGTTTTTGAAGAAAGCGACCCGATTCAGGGCCATCTCGTGGAGATCGATCAGTCCGCCAAGGGCCTGCTGAAAAATCTAAACAAAAGCGGTGAATTAACCGGCAAAACGCTGGAGTTCACGCTGATTCACGCGCCGGCGGGACTGGCTGCGCCGCGCTTGTTGCTGGTCGGAGCAGGGAAGCGCGAACAATTTAGCGGCGCGACGCTGCGCAAAATCGCTGGCGCCGCGCTGCGCTCGCTGAAGGCCAAAGGCGTCAAGAAAATCGCGTTCCTCGTCGGCGAAAATGACGCTAACCAAGCTACCGCGCAGGCCATCACCGAAGCTGTAACCACTGCCAATTTCGAAACCGATAAGTGGAAGACCGATAAAAAGAACGAGAAGAATGTCGACTCCGTGGTAATCGCCGGGTATCCCGAATCCGCCCGCGCGGACGGTGAAGCCGGCATCGCCAAAGGCCGCGTCATCGGCGACGCACAAAATTTCACGCGCGACCTCGTCAACGAGCCTTCCAATAAACTCACGCCACGCATCCTCGCCGAAAAAGCCGAAGCTATGGCTCGCGAAAACGGCCTCGCGGTAGAAATTCTCGACGAGCGCCGCATCGCCGACCTCAAAATGGGCGCGCTCCTCAGCGTCGCGCAAGGTGGCCCCGAGCCTCCGCGCATGATCGTGATCACTTATGTCCCCGCCAAGCCCACGCCCGGCGCGCCCGTGATCGGACTAGTCGGCAAAGCCGTCACCTTCGACACTGGCGGCGTCTCCATCAAGCCCGCCGACGGTATGGAAAAGATGAAGTACGACATGGCCGGCGGCGCCACGATGCTCGGCGTGATGCGCGCCATCGCTACGCTCAAGCCCAACGTAAAAGTGATCTGCGTCGTACCCAGCACTGAAAACGTAGTTGGCGGGGCCTCGCAAAAACCCGGCGATATTCAGACCGCTATGTCCGGCAAAACCATCGAAGTCCTCAACACGGACGCCGAAGGCCGCCTGATCCTCGCGGACGGCGTCACCTTCGCCAAGCAACTTGGCGCAACAGTTTTGATTGATGCGGCCACCCTTACCGGCGCCATCGTCGTCGCCCTCGCCAACATTAATGTCGGCGTCTTCGGCTCCGACCAGCCTTTCACCGACAAGCTGCTCGCCTCCGCCAAAGCCTCCGGCGAAAAAATGTGGCAAATGCCCATGGACGACGAGTACCGCGAATTCATCAAAGGCAGCTTCGCGGACATTCAAAACATTGGCAGCGGCAAAGGCGGCGGCAGCATCACCGGCGCTTGGTTCATCCGCGAATTCGCCGGAGATACTCCGTGGATCCATCTGGACATCGCCGGCACCGCCTGGAACGACGACGCCAAGCCCTGGCTAGCCAAAGGACCGACCGCGGTGGCCCTGCGGACTCTGGTCCATTTGGTAATGTCCTACTGACCGGTGTTTTTTTCCGGCGGACCTTCATTCCGCAATTTGTCTTTCGTTTTCCCCCAGAGGGCGCGATATCTCGCGCCCTTTTTGTTTTGAGTCATGGATGTGCTGCGCCGTCTTGTCGTTCCGTCGACCTTGTAGGGGCACGGCATGCCGTGCCCTCTTTGCTTTCCGTCGAGTTTGTAGTGTCGCAGCATGCTGCGCACCAGCGCTCCGGAAAGGCCCAGAAAAGCGCCGGGCTGAAGCCCGGCCGCTACATAAGCAAACGCGAAAAGGCAAATCCGAGAAGGCCGAACTGAAACCGCGACGGGCAAGACGGGCACGGCATGCCGTGCCCCTACAAAGGCGCGCAGCATGATGCGCCACTACAAAGGCAACGGGTGAAAGCCCGAATTGGCTTGTGATATTGTGCGGTCGCGGCACCTTGCTGCTGAAATGAGAAATGAGCGGGGCGGCAAGTTGAAGCTGGGCAACTCCCGCGTTAAAAGTGAGGCCGCATGTTTCAGGTGATCTTTGTCGGGCTGGCGCTCCTGACCGCGACCCTGCATCTCGCGATTTCCCCGAAGAGACGCAGCAGCAGTGTTTCCATCGCCGCGACGTACCTTTTACATATTTTCTTCATCTACGTCGGGATCATGGGGATTTTCACCGCGTGGGCCCACGTCTTCCAGCCGGTTCGTACTTCAGCGAGCATCGGTTGGGCCACCAGCCCTTACGAATACGAAGTCGGTATGGCGGATTTGACGGTCGGCGTTCTCGGAGTTCTATGCGCCTGGTTTCGCGGCAATTTCTGGTTGGCCACCGCGATCGCCAATGCGGTCTGGCTGCTGGGAGACGCCGTCGGTCACCTCCGCGAGATGACACTCCGCGGCAACCACGCCAGCAACAATTCCGGAATTTTTCTGGTATTCGAAATCGCAATTCCAATAATTATTCTGATTTTGACGGTCTATACGCGGCGCTCCCACGGGGGTGCTGAACTGAAACCGCAAGAGTGATTTTTGGTGCTGTGGGCGGGCCAGCCGTCAGCCGGTGGCGAAGCGAATTGTCAGGGCGCGGATAAAAGGTATAGGCTGAGTTTGATGCGATTGATAAGTTTAATGCGATTGCGGATTCCAAGTTTGCGGGCGGTTGCGGCTACGGCAATCTCTTTGTGGATGGCCGTCCTGGCTTGTTTTATGGGATGCGCACTGCCGGCGCTAGCAAATAGCGCTTCGCGCGGTTCTTCAGTCCCGCTTGCGGTTACGTCTTCGATTTCACAAAGCGCGCCGGAACAAAATACAGCCGAGCAAGGCCAAGCTGACCCGATGGCCGGGATGGAAAATTGCCCGCATCATTCCACCGGCAAAGTCCCCGGGAAGCCGGGGGACGGGAAGTCCGCGCCCGGCAGAATGTCTTGCTGCCCTCTGGAAATAACTGTGGCTCCCAGGCCGGACTCCCCGGCGGCGGCGATTGCTCCAGCGCAGGGTTTTGTGCTGGCTTCCGGCTTGCCGCTGCGGACAGTTTCTTTTTCTTCTTCGCTGGAAGTTGTTCCCTCCGTTTATCACAGCGGTAGAGACACCCTGCGCAAGATAGGCCTGCTGCGCATTTAGAAATCCGCACGGGAAGTCTGGCTTTCCTGCGGATGGCTTAGAGCCATCCTTTGACAAAAACCAATATGCATTTTTTCAAAGGAGAAAAATCATGAAGAGCATTCGAGCAATGGTGTTAATCGCCGTGGTAGCACTCAGCTATGCAGGAGCGGTGAAGGCAGCGAGCACCACATGCTGCGCTTCGGCCGATTGTTGTGCGTCCTGTTCCGGCTGCAAAAAGTAGTCTGAGCCGTTAAGGAACGAAAGGCGCGGGCCACTTGGTTCGCGCCTTTTTTGTTTGAGGCTTCCTAGGGCGCGATAGATCGTGTCCAGTCTAGCCGAGAGTGCAGTATAGTAGCGTTCTGGTAAGCCCATGCCCATCCGAACTCGTTCCGTTTCATCTCTTCCAGACTTCATCAAGCAAGTTCTGTCCATTCGTGACGTGTGGCAAAGGCAAAATGACGAGCACATCATTGAAGCAGAGAAAAGAGGAGGCGATGACCAAGGCGGGCCACTGCAAATCTGGTTTCGAGGACAGGCCAATGCGCGATGGAAACTTGTGCCCAAGGTCTACAGGCTAAAGCAGTTCAACGAAAACGAAATTCGCACCGAGTACAAGCTCCGCGCCTTCCAACTGATGTCAGAAGGCCGTATCCCGAAAGATGATAAGGAATGGTATTTCCTGATGCAGCACTTCGGTGCCCCTACCCGCCTGCTGGATTGGACGGACTCTGCGCTGATCGCGTTGTACTTTGCAGTTAGCACGCAGAGAAAATTTAGAACCTCAACGGTCTGGATGCTTGACCCAGAGTGGCTGAATGCCGAAGTACTGAAGCAGATTGACCCAGACAATTACATGTCCGGCGTCTTGCTTCCCGATTGGCGCGAAGTTGCTGATTGGTTTCCAGAACCTTTTGAACAGCCACTACATGTGGTTTTACCAGTTGCGGTTGACCCACCACATGTTGCACGGCGAGTCTCTGTGCAGCGAAGCAGGTTCACTATTCATGGCAGGTCTAAACGTGGGCTTGACGCGCTGGCAGCGAGTTTGCCGGAGACGCGTTTGGTAAAGTTCGTGGTTGACAACGAAACGGGAAAAGAAATCCTCAAAAATCTCGCAACCTGCGGAATTGTGGAGACGAGTGTATTTCCAGATTTGGAAGGACTATCGCGCGAATTAGAAGTTAAGTGGGAGCAAATCAAACCGAAAAAGTAACGAAGGGCCTAGTTCAAGGAGTTTTCAAAAACTGGGTGACAGACGCGACGTTTTCTAACCTCCACAAAAAAAGGCGCGGACCATTTGGTCCGCGCCTTTCGTTCCTTAACTGTTCAGCTCACTTCTTGCAGCCCATCGCGAAAGTTACTTGCGAGCTGGCGACGCCCCGTTGAGAACCTCATCCAGCGATTTGCCGCCTGGAGGCATGGTTTGGCCGCCTGCCACGATGGTCTTGGCGTCGATCGCTTTGCCATAGAGATTCTTGTTGGCGTCGTCGTCGGTGTCCATCGAAGCGCCTTCGAGGGATACGCCGGCAAAAAGTCCCTTGCTGCGGGAATAGGTTAGAACGTCTACGTGCATGGCATCGGCATTGTAACCGGTGGCCTGCGCGCCAGTGGGGCCGGCAGCGGCTGCGGCATTGGCGCCGAGCTTGGTTTTGCCGTTCAGAATTTGCTCCGCGCCCTTTTGGTTCATCACTACGAGGACGAAGTCCGTTGCCGTGGAACCGAGTTGCACGCCGATGCTGCCTTGATCCAGCTTATACATCGCGGGTGCGCCCCATGCGCCGCTCATCTTGTCGCCCGTGCGGCAGACCAGTACACCGCGGCCATAACTGCCGCCGATGCCGATAGCCACCTTTTTGACGCTAGGGAAGATCACCACGCAATCCGCCTGGTTCAGAATATTCGCGGGCAGACCCCCGGCAAGAATTGCTTGTAAAGCGGTGGCCGAGTTGGACAGCCGCTCTTCTTCCTTCTTCTGCGCGAACAGCGGTAAAGCCACCGCTAAAGAGAGTGCACACACGATAAGTTGTTTTTTCATTGTTTGCTCCGTCGGTACCAAGATGTGATCGCAGGTTCCTTACTGCCACTGAGACTCGAGCTTCTGCCACCAGTTTTCCATCGGGTCTTTCCACCGGGGCCAAGGCATAATAGCACCGAACTAGCCCGCATTGGGGCGAAAACCAGTGAACAAAGGACGTATCCCGTGCTCCGAGTCCCGTGCCAAACGACAGCTACGAGCGCACCGACTTTTCGTCGGTCCCGTACGGTAGCCTCTATGTAGCACAGACTTCAGTCTGTGAGCCTCTCCCGGGAACGACGATCTCCCGATCGGCTCCGCCGTGTCTTCCGAACACCGTCGGCATCCTGCCGGCTGCGAGCCCTACCCTTTGCGCTTCTGTTTCGTGCAAAGGGTGGGACGCTCTCTCCGCGCCGTTCGAACCGTTACCTTAAATAAAACTACCGCTCTTGACAACAAAACGCCCACCCGCTACCATAAGAAATGCTTCGCCCGCGCCAGACGCCCACCGCCACTCCCGCCGCCGTTTCGTTACCTCCTTACCTCGCTACTTCAGCCCTTAATCCTTTTCTTTGCCTAACCCCAATAGAATCTATCTCTTCCGCGAATCTCCCTTCCAACCCCCTTGTAATCTATCTCTTGCGCAAAACACTCCGGGGTGTGGGGGACCTTCCCATATTCCCAAAACGGAATTCAAGCTCGCGTTCAGTTCTGGATTCCCATCTGGGTCAAGTAATACGCATAGTTGAACGCCGCATCCTTCAACCGGTCGTATCTTCCGGACGCTCCGCCGTGCCCCGCGGGATCCAGGTTCACCTTAAAAATCAAAGTGTTGTGATCCGTCCGCAACGCCCGCATCTTGGCCACATACTTGGTCGGCTCCCAATACATCACCTGGCTGTCATTGAACGACGTTCGCACCAGCATGTTGGGATAGTCCTTGGCTACCACGTTGTCGTACGGCGAATACGTCAGCATGTAGTCAAAGGCCGGCTTCTCTTTGGGATTCCCCCACTCCTCAAATTCGCCCACGGTCAGAGGCAGCGTCTCGTCCAGCATGGTGTTCATCACGTCCACAAAGGGCACGTTGACCAGCGCTGCGTGAAACAGATCCGGACGCATGTTCAGCACCGCGCCCATCAGCAATCCGCCCGCGCTCGCGCCCTCGATCACCAGGCGATCCTTCGAGCCGTACCCTTGCGCCACCAGAAATTCCGCCGACGCAATAAAATCCGTGAAGGTATTTTTCTTGTGCATCATTCGGCCGTCTTCATGCCACGCTTTGCCCATTTCGCCGCCGCCGCGGATGTGCGCCACCGCGTAGACCACGCCGCGGTCCACCAGGCTAAACAGATTGGAATCGAAATAAATATCGGAGGAAATTCCGTACGAGCCGTAGCCGGTCAGGAACAGCGCTTCCTTCCCATCCAGCTTCAGTCCCTTCAGATGGACCACCGACACCGGAACTTTCACCCCGTCGGCCGCCGTGGCATACAGTTGCTCCACCTGATATTTTGTCCGGTCGTATCCGCCCGGCACTTCGCGCTGCTTCAACAGCACCGAAGTTCCCGCCGCCATGTCGTAGTCAAACACCGACGACGGAGTGATAAACGACTGGTAGCCATAGCGGAATTTGGTGGTGTCGTACTCCCGATTCGCCTGCCCGTAAGCGGTGTACGCCGGCTCCGGAAAGGCAATCCTCCGCGTCATTCCGCTAGCCAAGTTGGTTACGCTCAACTGCGGCAACCCGCCTTCGCGCTCAGACAGCACATAGTAATCTTTGAAAAAATCCACGCCGTCCAGCATCACTTCGGCGCGTTGCGGCACCACTTCCTTCCAGTTGGCGCTCCCCGGATCGCTGACCGGAGTCTTCACCAGGCGAAAATTCCGGCCCGTATCATTCACCCGGACATAAAACGAAGTCCCGTTGTGATCCACGTAATATTCCACGCCTTGCTTACGCGGCTCCAGAATTTTCCAGTCGCCCATGGGCTGATCCGCCGGCAAATAACGCGCTTCGCTGGTGGTATGGCTGGAGGAGGTCAGCAACAAGTATCCTTTGCTGCGCGTTTTTTCCACGTACACGTCAAAGCGTTCGTCTTTCTCCTCATAGACCAGCGTGTCCGGCCCCGCCGTTCCCACGTTGTGCCGGTAAGCTTGATAGCCGCGTTTAGAGACCGCATCCTCGATCGTGTAAAACAATGTTTTGTTGTCGTTGGCCCATGCGATGGAGTCCACTCGCTCCGCGTGATCCACCAGCACCTTGCCGGTGCGCAAGTCTTTCACCGCCAGGGTGTATTGCCGAAAGCCGGTATTGTCAGTGCTGTACGCCAGCAAATTTCCGTCATCGCTGACCGCCAGGCCGCCCAGGGACATAAACTTTTGTCCTTTGGCCATCTCGTTGACATCCAGCAGCACTTGTTCCGCCGCGTCCATGCTTCCGCGCTTGCGGCAAAAAATCGCGTACTGTTTTCCCGCTTCCGTCCGCGAATAATAGAGATATTCCCCATAGCGGTACGGAACATCCACATCCGTTTCCTTGATGCGCCCTAACATTTCTGCATAAAGTTTCTTCTGCAGACCTTCGGTCGGCTTCATCACCGCGTCGGTATACGCGTTCTCGGCCTCTAGATACGCGCGGACTTCGGGATTGCTCTTCTCGCGCATCCAGAAATAGTTGTCCACCAGCGTCGCGCCGTTGACTTCCGTCGTCTTCGGCACTTTCTTGGCCACGGGCGGCGTCGGCGTGGCCGGCGCATGGTCCCCCGCCCGCGACTCTCCGCCACAAATACCGATCAACAGCGCAACCGCAAAACCTGCCAGCATCAGTCGCTTCATGCGCATCTCCAGACTCTTCCTATAAAGCCGCACAATTCTACACCCAGCACGGCACTGGCTCACCTCCGCCGGAGCGATAAGCCAGAGTGATTAGCGGGAGGGATGGCCGCCCAGCGGCGAAACGGGAGGCGCGGGAAGGGCGCGGAGGGAAGGGCACGGCATGCCGTGCCCCTACAAGGTTTCATGTGTGTTTCTTCAATTTTCTTTTATGGCGGCTAGCTGCAAGGGCGAGGCGGAAGAGGTCTGGAGAGCTTGGGCGCGCTCATCGGCGCGTTTTTGTTGCGCGGTGGTCAGTTTGGCGGAACTAGCCTGGACGTAGCTGGACGCGCGGCGGTCGCCGGCGAGCGACGCGACGCGAAACCACATATAGGCGGTTTCGGTGTCCGCGGAGACGCCGCGTCCGACCATATATAGGTAGCCGAGTTTGATCTGGGCGGCGCTGTTTCCCTGCGCGGCGGCTTTAGAGAAGAGTCCGAAGGCGCTGTCGTCACTCTGCGAGACGCCCTCGCCCCGCAAGTACATGTCGGCGAGATTGTTTTGCGCCACGGCTTCGCCGCCATCGGCCGCTTTGCCATACCACTCCGCAGCGGCCTGTTGATCGGCGGTTACGCCGAGGCCGTGGTCGTAGCAGTAGCCGAGATTGGTCATTGCGCCCAAGTCTCCCCCTGCGGCGGCGGATTGAAACAGCCGGAAGGCTTTGGAGGAGTCCTGCGGTACGCCCCAACCGTCGCGATAGAGAATGCCCAGATTGGCGAGGGCTTGAATATTCCCTTGCTCTGCGGCGCGGGTCATCCAGTAAAGAGCGGTACCCATATTTTGCGGCACCCCCCAGCCTTGGGCATAAAGGACCGCGAGATTGGTCTCTGAGGGTGCGTGGCCGCGTCTGGCTCCCGCTTCAAATTCGCGGCGAGCTTCCTCAACGGTCGCATGCGGCCCCAGAACGGTCGCGAGGGAGAGCTGTACCTTGTTGGGTGATGCGTTGTCGGGTTGTACTTTGTCGGGCTGTGCCCCGCTGGGTTGGTTTGCCGGCGCAGCTGCGGGTGAGTTGGGCTGGGATTGAGCCTTTGTAACAATGGCGAAAGACGCCGCCGCGAATAACAACACAGTGACGGCCCAAAATGGGAATGCTGCAGGCTTCGTTTGACGGTTCATTTTATCTCCGATCGACTCGCTGGCCAGCTTCCTGGCGGGCCATGCATGGGTCGACCTTCGGGCAAACGGCAGGGAAGCTCAATGCCCGGGGCCTCGTCGCGGAGTACAAGTTGGGTCATCGTGCAAGCCATTGAAAGAAAATCTCTTAAGCGGGGAACGGAATGGCTGGAAAATGCGTATTTCTATTCAACAATGCTAGACTCGCGCAAATCGATGAGTTCTGACGGCAAAAACCAGCGCAAGGTGAGGTTCGGTCCTTTTGAAGCGGACCTGGAGACCCAGGAGCTGTGGAAGTCCGGCGTGCGCCTGAAATTGGGCGGGCAGCCCTTCGGGATTTTGCGGATGCTGCTGCAGCGTCCGGGCGAGTTAGTGGGCAGGGAGGAACTGCGAACTTCGCTGTGGTCTTCGGAGACCTTTGTGGATTTCGATCACGGGGTAAACGCGGCGGTCAACAAGCTCCGCGACTGTTTGAATGATTCGGCGGACGATCCCAAGTTTATCGAGACGCTGCCGCGCCGCGGCTACCGGTTTATCGCGGCGGTGGAAGGGAAGCAGGAGTCGTTCGGGGCGCGGTCTGAGCTGCGAGCGTCCGAGGTTGCGCGCGAAGTAGCGGTGGGCCAACCGGTCGCCGCGCAATCGACCCCCGCGCAACTAACGGCCGCACGATCAATGCCGCAGCTGGCGTTGGCGCAACCGACCCCGCAGCTGGCTTCAGCGCAAGCGGCCCCACTGCCAGCGAATCCGTTTCCCGATGCGTCGCCGCGCGAGCAGATTCCAGCACGCCAGGCCGCGCCGACGTGGTTCAGCGGAAGGTTCTTCGCCTGGGGCGCGCTCGCGCTGTTGGCTTTAGTGACCGGGCTCGCCGGTCTCGCGTACTGGAAGCATGCGAAAAGCGCCCGGGTCAGTACAGAGGGCACGACCATCCTCGCGGACACCCCGCGCCCGGCCGTCGCCCCGGCCTTTTCACCGGACGGAACGCGCGTGGCCTTTCGCGTGGACCGCGATACTGGGCATGCCCCCGGAATTTACGTCAGCAACCTGGAGTCTGGCGCGCTGCTGCAAAACACCTCGGAAGCCTCCGATGGCGATCCCGCGTGGTCGCCGGATGGAAAGCGGTTAGCTTTCGTGCGCAGCGATTCGCAGGGCCGGGCGATTTACGTCGTTCCGGCGAACGGTACGGACGCGCGCAACCTGGCCGCACTTGCGGGCAATTCCTCGCGGAACGATCTGGACTGGTCTCCCGATGGAAAATATATCGCGTATACGCAGAATGATCCGGACGGAAGCTCGCCGATAGCCATTATCTCGGTGGAAACCCAGGCTACCAGGGTGCTCACGCAACCCGGCAAAGCTCAGGATTGGGGACCGAAGTATTCTCCAGACGGGCAGACCATCGCGTTCGTCCGCGAGCACGCTGCGGACTCCACGCAAGACATTGTTACCGTCCCCGCAGCCGGCGGTAAAGAACAGCAACTCACACTGAAAAGCAGCCGCCTGCAAAGCCCGCCTGCGTGGACCCGCGACGGACAAGGGATTTTATTCGCGCAGATCCAGAACGGGGAGACCCGCTTGTGGCGAGTTGCCGCCAGCGGCGGACAGGGTGAAATCGTGGTTGGGGTCGGAGCTCCCAGCTGGCATCCCAGCATTCCCCGCGCCGGCGGTTCGCTGCTGGCGTATCAAAGCGTGTTGGGCGATTCCAGTGTCTGGCGGATGAACGTGTCTTCGTCCAATGAATCCGGCAGCGGCTCCAGTGGTGGCGGTATCGGTAATACGGGCAGCGTAGTGATCTCCGCGGCCGGCAGAAATGAAGGGCCGCAACTTTCGCCCAACGGCCGCAAGCTGGCCTTCATGTCCAACCGCAGCGGAAGCATGGAGATTTGGATCAGCGATCCCGACGGCTCGTATCCCCTGAAACTGACCAATCTGGATGGTTGCGGCTCGCCGCGCTGGTCACCCGATAGCGGCAGCCTGGTCTTCGATTCCACTCGTAACGGGACGCCGGAAATTTATGTGGTGCATCTGCAGGGTGGTGAGCCCCTCCTGCTCGCCGAGAGCACCGCCGATAACTATGTCCCCAGCTGGTCGCACGATGGCGAGTGGATTTATTTTTCCTCCAACCGGGGAGGTCAAGACCATGTTTGGAAAGTTCATCCCAGCGGAGGCGAACCCGTCCGGGTGACCGAGCACGAAGGTTTCGCCACGCAGGAATCACCGGACGGCAAAACGCTCTATTTTTCCAGCAGCCGGTTCCCGTTGCCGGAAATTTGGCAGAAGCCCACAGCCGGCGGAAAAGAATCGCTGGTCTCGCCGCTGCTTCGCCCGGAATCCTGGGCCGGCTGGACCGTTACCGAAACTGGCTTCTACTTTCTGGCCCCCGGCGGCGAATCTACGGCGGTCCTCGAATATTTCGATACCAAAGCCGAAACCGTACGGCTGGTGTCGCGATTTACCGGCAGCTCTTTCTGGCTTTCTTCTTCCAACGATGGCCAAACTATCTGGTACAACCAGCAGCAGGAAGCGCAGTCGGTAATCCTGGTGAAGCGCGATTTCCAGTAGAGTCTGATCGGCGTTATGCACTGGAGCGGCCTTCAGGGCGTCCGTATTTTCTGACGGAAAACGTCTCGCCTGTAGCTCGTTTTTCTTCGTTTCTCCACTTGATTGCATAACAATGTCGGCCCCTCGACTCGAGTAGGCTTTGGTTGATACGCTCGGGGGGACGGAGCCGGAATTCGGTTCGCACGCGGGACAGCTCGGTACCGGACATGGCGCAACGCACGGAAGCGCCGTCCACTTGATTGGGCATCCCGCTCCCTCGAGAGAGGGAGTTCGAAAAACTAATCATGGTCTGAAGTTTATGATCGAAGAGATGTATGGGTCGGACTGAAGCCGACCGCTAGATTACGAACGAGCCGAAGTCGTCAAGGCCGACAAGAAGGACCACCCAGGAAGCGGAAGAAAAAACTCTTTTAAGTGAATGGATAAGTCTGCCCAAAAAGGGTTTGACAGGGCCGACATTGTTAGAGATGTCCGGTAAGCGCGTTCTATAAAAGGGGATGTCAAGAGAAACACTTCGCCCTGGACTGAAAGGCGGGGAGTTTTCTTGCCATCCAGCCTTCGTAATGGAGCGAGAGGTCCGTGCTTTTCCATCTTGTGAAGATTCATTCGCTTGGCGGGACGACGTCTTCGGTGTTGCGATACCAACAAGCAGTGCGGTTGCATGGTGTCAACCATGGTTCTATCTGAGGCTCGAGGCCTATAGCTTTTTCTGGTTGTCCGAGGGGGCATATGGTTAATCCAGTGACTCGGTGCCGGAGCACCATGGCCCAACGCGCTTATGGATACTCACCCTCGAACCAGAGCATCGCCAGAACCGACCGACCACCGCCAGCAATGAATCTAGAGATGGAAGAGTTCTCGAACAGATCGCTCAAGCTGCTTGTTGTTTCAGTTGTTCGGCGTCGAAACGCACTCCTTTCTTCCACACCAGTCAAAGTGATCGCCGCGATCTTGCGTGCCAGGGTGAGCCGGGCCATCGGCGGTTTCAGCCCTTTGGCAACCAGCGCCGTGTAGAACTCCTGGAAAGGTCCGGCGACCGCAGCCGCGCGTATAGCCGCGCCTTTGAAAATATTTTTCAGATCGTGGTTATGGTTTTTATTGAGTCCGCGGATAGCCAGAATTTTCTTGGAGCGCTGGAGTTGGCCATGCACCATGCGGTACTCCCCGCTGTTGCGGGTTTCTAAGGCCAAGCCGCTGTAAGCCCACAGTTGCCGCTTGGTGCGAAAGCGATGTGGGGTTTGTATGAGCGCCAGCAATAGCGCCGCACGAATCGGCCCGATGGACGGGATCTGGCGCAGCAACTTGGTGGCCTGGTGCTTTCGGCTTTCGACCAGCAGACTCGCGTCGCGCTTGCTGGTGCAAGAGCAGCAGGGCGTCGAGTTGGTGATAGTACAGCTCGGCGCGGCGGCGCACGCCGACTTCGGCGATTTTCGCCAGCCACGCGGGGCGATGGCGTGCTGCGTATACCTGCTGGCCCGCGCAAGGAATGGCCCAACTGCGATACAGAGCTTTCATCCGAACCATCACGCGCGTGAGATCCCTGGTGATGGTCATGTAACTGCGCGCCAGTTCCTTCACCGTGCGTATGCCGTGGTCTTCGTGATACACCGACCGCAGCAGATTCGCGCGCAGCAACTCGGCAAGCTTGCGCGCATCGATGCGATCGCTTTTATTTCCGACCTTGAGCAGAGCATTTTTTCGTGGGTCGCACACCAACACTTGGCGGACGTGGGGCTTGAGCAGATCGTGCAACCATGCCGCACAGGTGCCCTCTTCGAAGGTCACCTGCAAATCGCCGCGCAGACCATGGATGAACTGCAGAATCGTTGCGGCTTTCGTTTCCAGGATCGACTCCATCACCAGTTTTCCAGCGGAATCCAGAACCGTCGCTGAGATCGTTGCCTGATGCACATCCAGCCCAATATACTTGGCGTCATTCATGAGGGCGCTCCTTGTAGGGGATGATGCGAACGATCAAAACCTACATCAAAAGGGCGCCCTTTTATAATGCGTTAATCAGGAGTTGACAACCTTAGCTACCACACTGGGTGGCGCGACAGACTTACCTATTCTGCGCTGGGTGGCTGTGTGGCGAGGAGACGAGAAAGCTATATTTTCCATAGGCCACCTGTAACAAAAATGACAGTTGGGCGGCCCCCCTCTCTGGTGTAAAGTAACAATCGCGCCCAGTGTGAACACTGAGGAGGTAGTTATGTGGATAATCTGGACCAAAGGACTGAATCTTCAGAAGCAGGTCTTGTTCTTTTCGCTGGCGGTTTTACTCACCTTGATGAATACCACCGCCCGTGCTCAGGACGGTAAAGGTTGGGATCGAACGGTGAAGGTGGCGGACTATTTGGAGCCTGCTATCCCTCATCCAACTCAACGGCAAGCCGCACTTGAAAAATTGCGCCAGTTCGAAGCGAAAACCGGACGCAAGCCAAATATTCTGATTCTGCTAGTCGATGACTTGGGATATGGCGACCCGGGCGCCTTCGGTGGTGGAGCGATGCTTGGAGCGCCCACGCCGAACATTGACAGTTTGGCTGCGGGCGGCCTGAAGCTTACGTCGGCATACGCGACGCCGGTCTGTACGCCTTCTCGTGCAGCGATGATGACCGGTCGCATCCCTGCGCGGAGTGGTTTGACTCGGCCTCTGCTTGCGAGTGATCGGCCAACCAAGAATCCGTGGGCGGATGAAGTCACTGCGGCAAAGTTGTTGAGTGAAAATGGCTACGTCACCGGATTGTCGGGAAAGTGGCATATCGGCGAAGCGAAAGGCATGCAGCCGCAGGATGTCGGCTATGACGAATTCCACGGCTTTCTATCGGTTGTAAGCGAATACACGAATTACATGGACGTGAACAAGTATCCTCAGCTCATCCTCGATCCAGAACGGTTGAAAACCTTCAAGAGTTTGAGCGAATACAATGGAATCTTCGATGGCAAAAAGGGCGGCGACTTAAAAATCGCCTACCCCCTGGATACTCCGAAACAGATGGGGAATGTGGATCAGGACTTTGCGAATTGGTCGGTAGATTTCATCAAGCGAGCTACCCAGGCCAAGAAGCCGTTCTATCTGATCCATGCTTTCGCCAAAGTTCACTTCGACAACTATGCGGGCGACGGCTATCAAGGACGGAGCCCAGCCAAGCTACCCTACCGGGACGCTGTGGTCGAAGTCGATGACATTATCGGGCGACTTAAACAGACGCTCGAAGAAACCGGCCAAACAAATAACACGTTCGTTTTCTTCGTATCAGACAACGGGCCAGAGGAAGATGCCTATCCAGACTCTGGTTTTACGCCGTTCAAATCAGGCAAGGGAACGACTTGGGAAGGCGGCGTGCGAGTGCCAGCGATTGCCTATTGGCCAGGCATGATAAAGGCGGGACGCATCAGCGATGGCCTGTTCGACATCATGGATCTTTTCAATACGTCACTCTCACTCGCTGGAATTGGGAACAAAATCCCGTCGGAACGATATATTGACGGTGTCGATCAAACCAGCTTCCTGCTGGCTGATGACGGCGAGACCTGCCGGCAAGCAGTATTTTCCTACAATCAAGCCGATTTTTCGGCGCTGCGTTGGCAGAACTTCAAGGCCTACTTCATGGTCATGCCGTTCGATCAGCCCTTTTCCAACATCAGCATGTCAACTTTCGAACCGGTCGGAGTTGCTCCTTGGATTTTTGACATCTATCGCGATCCTAAAGAGCGGCTCACGCGGAGCAATGGCGACTATGAGTGGATTTACGGAGCCATCCTCCAATTCCAGAAAGCTCACGCGACAACGTTCGTTAAATATCCGAAAAAAGACATTGGGCTCGGAATTGGCGGGGGCGGAGATCCTCGTTAGGCGGCTGAAGACGAATCGTGGGAGATTTCGCGAAACTTGCCCCTAAGGCTGCTGCATATCGTATTGGGTTTAGCGAAAATTGCGGCTCGCGAAATCCTGTTGAGGAAGAACGGTTAAATTCAGTCTTCTTCGGGCATGTTGCCTTGTTCTTGGCAACCGCCAATACGTGTATGTTATTGGCAGCTTCGTAGTCACACCCATAAACGCGCCGTGGCCCAATGTAACTGGTAAACGGGTGGACCCGACTCCCGATAAGTTTGAATGTATAGGTCAAGGGAGGAGCGCTTGGTGTAAAAAAGCTGAACTCAGCGGAAGCTGATTCAGAAAACACCAAGGAGGCTCCCCCATGCAACCTATGTATTACATCGGGCTGGACGTTCACAAGCTAAAGATCAGTTACTGCGTGAAGGACAGCAGTGGCAAGGTTTTCTCCGAAGGATCACTCCCCGCCACGCGTCTTGACCTGGACCTGTGGATCAAAACGCTGCCACAGCCGTGGAGTGCGGCGATGGAAGCGACCATGTTCACTGGCTGGATCTACGATCACCTCAAGCCGCACGCGGCCGCCCTGAAAGTGGCACACCCGCTGATGCTGCGGGCCATTGCAGCGGCGAAAAAGAAAAACGACCGCATTGACGCCCACAAGATTTGCGACTGCCTGCGCTGCGATTTTCTACCGGAGTGCTATATGGCGTCCACCGCCATACGCGAGCGGCGGCGCACCCTACGCTATCGCAACCTGCTCGTCCGGCAGATGGTGCAGACCAAGAATAAGATCAGCATGCTGCTGATGGAAGGCGGCGTGAACTACAGCAAGCAGCGGCTGCACCAGGCCGGCTACTTTCGCGAATTACTGGCGACCAACCCAGATATCAATGAAGGACTAAAGCCGCTGCTGCAACTGTGCCGCGAGACGGTAGTGCGCTTGCAGAAAACCGAGAGTGCGCTGGTGCGGTCGCTCGAGCGTGATTCGTTGCTGATGGATCGTGTGGAGCGGTTGATGACCATTCCCGCCGTCGGGCCGATCACCGCGTTGACCTGGGCGCTGGAGGTGGGCGACGTGCAGCGCTTTTCTTCGATCAAGAAGGCCATCAGCTACTGCGGGCTGTGCGGTGCAGAGAAGAGTTCCGGCGGCACCGTGCAGCGCACGCCGCTGTCCAAACAGCGCAACAAACATTTACAGACGACACTGATCGAGGCGGCCAAGATGGCGCCGCGCTACAGCCCGAACTTAGCGATGCTCTATGACCGAGAAAAGCAGAAAGGCAATGCCAACCGGGCCACGCTGGCGGTAGCGAGGAAGCTGGTGACCTATCTTATGGCGGTCGATCGCGGGCAGCGGAATTTTCAGGTAGCGGATCTGAATCATTGCGCCGCTGCGTAGAGCGCGGCGGTGAACAAGGAGGCTTTCTTCAACGCGTGCCTGCCAGGTCTTGCCGTTAACCCGACTGGGCGAAGGAGCGCAAGCTCTGGATGCTCCCACTGATAAGTTTCGAGACTGGCAGGAAAACACAAACTCAATCTTCTGGGCAGTGAAGATACTGCGCCAGCAAATGGAAGTCTGGTTCTTCTGTTAAGAAGGAACCACGGCTCAGAGGCCAACACACGCGACGAAGAGACCGAAAGAATTTACACCCACGCTCCTCCGGAGCGCGTCAGGAGAGCTTTGGCCCGCTTGACAAAGACCTATCATGGAAGTTCTGGCGATTCCGGAACGCCTCCGGGGCAAACCGGTTTTCGGACCACAGCGCTTTTCTGAAGTCACCGAAACCCGCGCCATCGGCAGCGAACAGATCGGGCGCGAGGCCTGCATACGCCAGGCAGCCCTGATCCGCTTCCACCACGCGACCTGTATTCCCCGAAACGATGAGTTCGCCCGCGGCATCCTTTAGTGCGTCCGCTCCGGTAGCGCGCCGGACCTCGAAGGTCTAAACGTGCCGGTGCTCGCCGCCATCGGCGTGGGCGGGCGCGCCGAACTGCACCTTGAACGCGACGTCTTCGCGAAGATCGCGATTCGTGTCAAAGCGGAAGGCATAGAGACCTTCGTCGCGGAAGGTGTCCGGCGCGCTGACGCCGGCGTTCGGATTCACGGTCAAAGCCATGACCGTGGTGCCCGGGCGGCCGCGAAATAAGTAGAAGTCGCAGATGTTGATGCGGGGGTCTTCTTTTGCGGTTGGCGTATCGAAATGATGCGACATAGCCAATCTTCTCCTGAAGGATTAGACGCGAAAGCAAAAGGTCGATCGCTCGGATGCCAAACCGATGGGGCGAATCAGAGTTGTCCGCCATCCACTTCAGTGCGGATTTCCTTCCGCGTGAGCCTTTGCCAACCCAGGCGGCGTCAATGCCTCCCGGATAATGGGAGCTCCAAACGGGGCGCCCGTGGCTCCGCCATCCACCATCAGCTCGACCGCATTTACGTAAGAGGAATCGTCCGACGCGAGGAAGAGCACGGCTTTGGCGATTTCTTCCGGCTCGCCCCAGCGGCCCTGCGGAATCGCAGAAGAGAAGAATTTCGCCAACTTGTCGGAATCTTCTGCGGACGTAGCGGCGCGGGGCCCGCGCTTCCAAATGGGAGTTTTGATCGCGCCTGGGGCGACGACGTTCACCCGAATGTTGCGCGGCGCAAGGTCGGCGGCGATGGAACGCGCCATCGAGACGAGGCCGCCCTTGGTGGCTGCATATGCGGCGACGCCAGGTTGGCCAAGATAGTTATGTACCGACCCACTAAAGATGATGCTGGCGTTGTCGTTCAGCAGAGGGGCCGCTGAATTCACCGTAAAGAAAGCGGCACTAAGGTTGGTGTGGATCACGTTCTCAAAAATGGCCTCGTCGGTCGAACCGGTAGGAGTCCGGCCGGAGATGCCAGCATTGGCGAAGACAATATCGAGTTTTCCGAAATCTTTGGCCAGGGCTGCGAAGAGTTGCTTGCGATCCTCCGCAATGGTGACGTCGACGCGGTAACCACGCGCGTTCGATCCAAGTTCGGCGATGGCTTCTTCGAGTGTCTTCTGGTCGCGGCCGGTAATGGCGACCTGCGCGCCTTCAGCAACGAAAAGCCGGGCGGTGGCCAGGCCGATGCCGCTGTTACCGCCGGTAATAAGAGCCTTCTTGCCTGTGAGTTTCATAACGCCTCCTTTTTTAGGGCCGGTAACCAAGAAGGATGACAATCATAGAAGGAAAGATGCAAAAATATGCGCTATCCCCTCGAACAAACCGCCAGCCTGACCGGGTTAAATTAGGGTTACAGGAGTTCGGCATCGCGCTGTAGTCGAGCGAACCTTGTCGGCGCTACACTTCCCGGATGCGACCCCTTCGCTATTCCATCAATGTCACGTTGGACGGGTGCTGCGATCACCGTGCAATCGTCCCGGACGAAGACATGCATCGGCACGCGACCGAGAACCTTGACAGGGCCGATGCTCTCCTCTTTGGCCGGGTCACTTACGAAATGATGGAGGCAGCGTTTCGCCCGCCGGCGCAGACCGGAGCGCAGACGGAAGTGCTGCCTGATTGGATGGAGCCCTTCGCCCGGACGATCGACGCGGCAAAGAAGTACGTAGTGTCGAGCACTCTGGACCGGGTGGATTGGAACGCGGAGCTCCTGCGAGGGGATCTAGGGAAGGCCGTTCAGCAGCTCAAGCAGGAGTCGGGTAAAGGGCTGCTCGTGGGAGGCTTGAAGCTCCCGCAGGCGTTGGCGGAGCTGGGATTGATCGATGAGTACGAGTTTATCGTGCAGCCGAGACTTGTAGGCCACGGGCCGACGTTGTTCGCCGGCCTATCGAAGCCTCTCGACTTGAGGCTCGTGAGCCGGCTGGAGTTCGCCTCGGGAGCGGTGGCGATGCGCTATGAGCCGAGAAGGTAGCCGTTGGGCTTGGGAACCGGACGACGGAAGTTCGAATCCTCCGGCCCATCACTTTTACTTCTTTTGAACTAGTTCACGGTTAACGTTAGTTGAATCGGCTGCAGCTGCAGAGCCTGCCCTGAAGACGACATTGCGCCGAGTGTGATGGTGATCGTCGAGGTACCGGGTGGCGTGATGATCGGCGGAGTTGTGGACGATCCTCCGCAACCCACAACGATGAGAATCACGCAGAATATCGCCGCACTGAGAAATCCACGCGACACCAAGTGAACTTCGGCTGGGTGACCGGCGGCTGGGTGACCGGCGGCTGGCACGCCATTCCGTCCGGGAAGTTGTCCCGTGTAAATCAGAAGCAACAACCCCAACGTCAGCGTGAGCGCCAATATCGGCAACACTGGCGTTTTCGGAATGTCCCGGAATCGCAGCCGGGCTGAGGGAAGCAGCATGGCCGGCCCGCTGGTCGCGACGGTCACCGTAAAAGGCGCGGCCGCTCCGTTGGCAAGAACCACGCTCGCGGGCACTTGGCACAGCGCGCCGACGGGCGCGCCGGTGCAACTCAACGAAACCGTCCCACTAAATCCGGGCCCCGGCGTAAATTGCAAATGATATTGCGCGGACTGCCCGGCAGAAATAGAAGCGGTGGTCGAACCATTGGGAGCGGCCCCTCCTGTGACCGCGAGGGTTGCTGTCGCACTGAGCGGCACCGTTTGCGGCGAACCGCTGGCATCGTCCGCGACCAGTAAACTAGCGGTGCGCTGCCCCGGCGCAATCGGGCTGAACACTACCAAAATCGTACAGCTCGTGGAAACCGCCACGGGAATGGTGCAGTTATTGGTAAAGCTAAAATCCCCGGGATTCGGACCGCCCAGCGAAACTCCAGAAACGTGTAGTGTGGCGTTGCCGGTGCTGTTTACTGTCACCGTCTGCGCCGCGCTGGAGGTTCCCTCTGTGGTGGTGGGGAAGGACGGCCCACTTGCCGGGGAGAAGGTAACCGCCGGCGCAGCCATCACACCCGTGCCGCTGAGCGCCAGAGTTTGTGGACTGTTAGGAGCATTATCGGAGACCTGCAAACTGGCCGTGAACGAACCAGCACTCGGCGGACTAAATGTAATGGTGACGGAGCAGTTGGCGTTCGGAGCGAGCGGCGCAGTGCAGGTATTGGTTTGCGAGAAGTTGCTGGCGTTGGTTCCGACAATGGTTATCGAGTCGAAAGAAAGCGACTGCGTCCCGGTGTTCACGATGGAAAAGACCTGCGTTGGGCTGCTCGTGCCCGCAACGGCCGTAAAGTTCATGGCGCTGGAGGGGAAAATCGTGGCCGCTGGACCGCTGGTGGTTTGCCCCAATTTGCCAGAAATCGCCAAGCCTTGGCAGCATGACGAGTTTCCAGCAAGCACCCCCGGACTAAATGGCGAACCCATAATTTCCGTGAGGTTGCCGGTCTGCGGATCCACCTGATAGGCGTGGACCCCTCCCTGTGAAGTGCCATCTTGGTCTGTTGAATAGATATACGGCCCCAACGGATCTGTTACCGCATTGAATAGGACCGCGGTGACCGGACCGATCAGCGTTGGGCTACCCGTGGTCGGATCAATCGAATAGACGTTGACGCCAGTGGTGCCTCCGCTGTTCTCCGGAAGATAAAGAAAGTTGCCGGAACTTTCGACTACTACCCCGGTCGCTGAGGTCTCGCTTAAGGTAGTCCCGCCGCAAGCGCTGATGCTTCCATCAACCGGCGAAATCAGGCAGTTCTGCAAGTTGTTCGGAGCCGAAAGCCCTCCCGCCGCAAAGATAAAGCGATCCATTGGGTCGATTGCAAAATAAACGCCGCGGTTTTGCGGATTCGGTGCAATGCCCACATAGGACAAATCGCCAGTGGTCGCGTCTATGGAATACACCTGGGGCCCGCCCCCGTTGAGCGCTCCGTTCACCGCCACACCCAACCCAACATAAAGATGCAGACCCTTGGAGTCCGTGAGCAACGCTACCGGCCTGCCCAGCGGCGTGACCTCCATACCAGGAATCAGGATGGGGCTGGAACCGGAAGTATCAATCGCCAGCGAAAATACGGCACTCTGCATGGAGCTGGCTCCAGACTCCTGGCCATACCCGACGAAGATAAATTTTCCCGATGCTTCTCCGGTAATGGAAAGCAATTGGGTGGGCGCCTCCATGTTGGGAGGGACCGGCGGCACGGCAAAGGGCGAGGATGGCACCTCAGAGAGCGCCCCGTTGTTCGCGTCAATCTGAAACATGGAGATGTCATTGCTCGTCGGATTCAAGATGAACAGAAATTTCCCTTGGCCATCGATGGCCATAAGGCCGCCCTCCAGCTTATCGCTGAAGGGTGAGCCCGTAATGAGGCTGAGATTTCCGCTCTGGTTTGTTAGGTCGAAGCCGGAAACGCCAGATGTGGTTGGAGGAACAACAGACTGCGACGCGTACACGCGCTGAGGCGGAGAACTCTGCCCAGCCGCCGGAGCAACCCATCCGAAGAAGATGCCCGACAAAACAAGAAGCAAGGGGCAATGGCATCGGGGCTTATGGGCCATAAGTCTTTCCCGTCCCTAGATCGAGCGGCACTTCTAGCAACGTGTGAGGGAAATGGTTACTGGTGCAGAGTACGGCCCTGTAATATCCATGTCAATTACCGCTCTGTAATGTCAGTCATTCAAGCGGCTGGCGAAGCCCTAGATTTGCCCGACTTGCGCTCCTGCCTCCCAAAAAAAAAGGCGTGGGCCGAGGGTCCGCGCCTTCTATATTTTCATAGAGCATTCGCCGTTTGTAATCACTCAACTAAAAATGACTGAACAGCCCGATCAAAATGATTATCGGTATAGGAACGCCCAGCACCAACAGCAGAATTGAACGCATGATTCCTCCAGTTTAGATTTATCTCAAACTACCAGAGCGCGATCGCGTTGCCGGCCCCCGAGGGTTGCCGCGAAACTCGCACAAAACGCTCCCACCAGCAGCGCCAAGAACGTCCAGTACATGGAATGGGCCACCGCTTTGCGCGCCGCATCTGCGGCTTGTTGCGCTTGGGCGAAGACGGCATCCACTCGCCGTTGCGCTTCCGCTTCGTTCTCTCCAGTGCGCGCTGCGACCACTCGCGCCAGATAACCGCGGTCCGCGGCCGGAAGAGTTCCTTCGCGCAGGGCATTCGCAAAAATAAGGGCTACTTCGTCGGGTAACGCCGCATTCTGTTGTTCGCTCGCGGAGGGGCTACGCAGCAGCATGTCTACAAAATAACCTTCCGCTCCGCCGCTACGGGCTTGCGCCGAGCCAGTTTCCGCAGCCGCGCTGGCCCGCGCCGCCCCGCCAATCATTGACGAGGCCGCCGAGGCCAGAAACGCCGCGCTGATCACCAACGCCACAGCCCACACCAGAAAGCCATGCGCCGTATCGCGAAAATAAACCTCGTGGGTATGAACGTTCACCCATTTGGTGCGCAGCCGCCCGGCCAGGTATCCGCCGATCGACGAGGCAATCAGTTCAATCAGCACAAACCACACAATCGCGCCGACCGCCACAGCTTTGCCGGACGCGCCCGAATTCGCCCACGGCGAAACCGAAGACAGTCCAATGCCGGTGCCTAACGCCAGCAAGATCAGCGATAGCGCCGCGGTAACAAACGCGCCAGCGATCACCGCGGGCCAGGAAACTCCCGATGAATTCGAGTCGCCCAGGAAATTTGATTCCGTGGCCATAGCACCACGCAGTTGCAGCACAGCCGGGTTTGCAACGTCCATGAAAGTTTCCTCCGTAATAATGAAGGATAGTAGCCACGCAAAGTTCGGCGGGCCAGACCGCGAAAAATGTACCGGGAGATGGAACAGCCTTTAGCGGGGTATGTTGTCTGCTATAAAAGTTCTGAGGGATTCACTCCGCGCCCTGTAACCAAAAAACAGCCATTAACGTTTAACTAAGTGAGGGGTTCTCAACTAAGCAACCCCAACCTTCTCCCATCGTGGCACGCGGTTTGGCGAGCTGACATACTCTTTCAAGCGCTATACCACCGTTCTCTACCGCCGTTCAGGAGCACACCAAATGAGACTCCCGCGCCTCCCACTTCTGGCAATTTTGCTCATCAGCGCGGCGGCTACGCTGGCAGCGCAAACCCAGAAACCGCTGACCAACGCCGACATCCTCAATATGACCAAGCAGGGATTCAATCCCAGCCTGATCGTGAAAGACATCCAAACCAGCACCACGGACTTTGATACTTCTCCGCAGGCGTTGATCGATCTGAAGAACGCCAGCGTTGACGGCGCGGTGATGGACGCGATGTTGAGCGCACAGGCCAGCAAACCTACCGGCGTAGTCGAGGCGGTGCGCACCACTACGAGCACCACCGGAGGCGTCGACCCGGCCGTTCCTACCTGTACCACCGCGAACGGATGTTTAGTCCGGGAAGGCACAGTGGTGCTCCTGAAATCCGCAGCGGCGCTGAACTCCAAGACTGCGGTGGAGGGCGATAGCGTCGAGTTTTTCCTCGACGAGGATCTGAAGGTTGGCGACTCGATCGTAATTCCGAAAGGCGCGCACGCCGTAGCCACCGTCTCGGACGCAAAAAAGGCCGGCATGTTAGGACGCCCCGGCGAATTGAGCATCCACATCGATTACGTGGCGATCGGGAGCAATCACGTGCGCTTGCGTGGCAACAAAGGCCGCGAAGGCGACAGCCGAACCGGTTCTGCAGTAGCTCTTACGGTTTTGTTTGGTCCCGTGGGACTGATTAAACACGGTAAGAACGTGGAGATACCCGCGGGCACGGCGCTAACCGCCTACGTGGATCAGGACATCTGGCTCGCCGCCATCAAATAGTTTGTGATTCTGGGGGAGGTCAGGATGCCGGTTGCGACCGCCGCCGTGCTCCTTAGCGTGTGGGGAGCGAGCCGTCCGTTGACATCAGACAGCCCGCCTCGATATCAAGTGTATCGACTCAGGTTGCCCGGCGAATTAATCCGCAGCCGCTTCTTTTTCTTCCGGTTCGCTCTCCGAGCCGCCTTCGCTTCCAGTGGAGGCTCGCACGGCTTCCACATGCAGTCCTTTATTCGCATCAAAACGCTGCTTGCGATCCAGGGCCGCGACAAATTCGCGCGCTGCCTTGCCGATGGCTCCGGCGATGCTGGAGGCGTCGACTTTGACGGTCTTGCCTTCCGAACCCGTTTTGCGATCTTCGTAACGTAGTGTGACGTTGTAGCTATTCATGGCGATTCTCCGAAAATAAATTTTCCTGCTGTTGGTGTAAATGATTCAAGTTGGGCTGAACCAGAATAGCAAATGTGTTCGATTTTTCCTTCTGGTGTAGGTGGCAGCCCGCAAAATCCTTTATACGCGGCGATGGTCTAGGAGCCGAGCTCCAGCTGATCAAAGCGCCGCCACTTGTATACGGCGATCGACACAATCCAGCTAACCGCAAACAACCCGACGATAAAATATCCCAGCGTGCCGAAATTATCGTTCAGCTTGGCCACCGCATTCCAGAACCAGCCCTGAAAATGGAAATGGCCGGCCAGCAACCCGAGGGCTTCAATCCCGCCGACCACCAGAGCGACCACAACCGACACAGAAGTTATGGTCATGTTGTAATACAGTTTGCGAATCGGTTTTACGAAGGCCCAGCCATAGGCGCCCAGCATCAAAATATTGTCGGTGGTATCGATCAGCGACATCCCGGCGGCAAACAAAACCGGGAAAACCAGAATTGCCCACAGGGAGAGTCCCTTGGAAGCTTCCGCTGCGGAAATTCCCAACACGCCGATTTCCGTGGCGGTATCAAATCCCAATCCGAATAAAATTCCCAGCGGATACATGTGCCAGCTGCGGGTAATCATCTTGAACATCGGCCGGAACAAGCGCGAGAGAAATCCGCGATTCCCGAGCAGCAAATCAAAATCTTCCTCCACGTACGCGCCGCCGCGGCGTACCCGGACAAACGCCCGGTAAATCGCCCGCAACACAATCAAGTTCACAATGGCGATGGCAAACAGAAAAAACGAGGACACCAGCGTGCCAATCACGCTGCCAATATTGCGAAAGCCATCGATACGGTGTTGCAGCGCCAGCGCCGTGCCGGCGATTGCCGCCGCACCCAGCACCACAATGGTTGAGTGCCCCAGCGAGAACATGAAGCCCACGGCGACCGGACGCTTGCCGTCCTGCATCAACTTCCGCGTTACGTTATCAATCGCCGCGATATGATCGGCGTCCACGGCGTGGCGCAAGCCAAAGCTGTAAGCCAACAACGCAGTCCCCATCAGCAGCGGATAATGGCGAAAGGCCACACCGGCCCAAAGCCACGCACCGATATTGATAACCGCGAGGATGCTGTAAATTGCGATAATCCGTCCGCGCAGATCCTCGCCGGCATCGTCAAACAAATTTCGAAATCGTGGCCCGAGATTCATAGCTGGGTTTCACACTACCATCGAACCGCCGCCGCAGACTAGCCGGGGAAACTCTGAAAAAATGCGGGCGGGTGGCAATCCAAGCCGCAACCGTTCCATCGCCAAGATTGAAACAGTTATATTCCATCGCCAATAACGCCGGTGCTATCATGTGCAGCAATCTGGACTCTGGAGCACCCTGATGCCCGACGAGCGCGACAATCCTACCGAAAAAACCAGCCCTGATTTGCAAATGCTGGAACGCAAGCTGGCCACTATCCTCTCCGCGGACGTCGCCGAATACAGCCGGCTGATGGGCGAAGACGAAGAGGGCACGTTGCGAGCCTTCCGGGGCCACAAACAAGTGTTCGAATCCCTGGTCACGATGCACCGTGGCCGCATCTTCAACACCGCCGGCGATGCCATCCTGGCCGAATTCCAGAGCGCGGTGGAAGCGGTCCGCTGCGCCACCGATATTCAAGCGGCGCTGCGCACCCGCAACGATCAGCTTCCGCCCAATCGACAAGTCCGCTTCCGCATCGGAATAAATCTCGGTGATGTGATGGTGCAGGGCCAGGATTTAATGGGCGACGGCGTCAACGTCGCAGCGCGCATCCAGACTGCGGCGGAACCTGGCGGCGTATGTATCTCCGGCAGCGTGCACGATCAAATCCGCAACAAACTTTCGCTTTCGTTCCATTCGCTGGGCGAAAAAAGTTTCAAGAATATTCAGCAGCCGGTGCGCACGTTCGCGGTTTCCGAAACGGAAGTTGATGCGGGAGACGTGCTGCCCACGGCGGTAGCTGTCCCGCCGATCGCCGCGCCGAAGGATGGCTCGCTGGCAAAATGGCTGGTTGCGGCGCTGGTGTTGCTGCTGGCTGGCGGGGGATTTTGGGCCTATAGCGCGATGCACGGAAGCAAACCCGAGAATATGGCTGCAGTGACTCCCGCAGCGCCGCAACCTCAGGCAATCCCGCCCGCAACTTCTTTAGCAACGCCGCCGAATACGGCCGGGAGTGCTGTGCCGCCGACGCAACCGCCGACGGCGGCGCCAGCGAATCCGCCAGCGCCCGGGGCGCCGCCTAACTCCGCGGCCAGTCCCGCTGCAGCTACTCCTGCCGCAGTCGGTGGTGCCGCAATCCCCGCGTCTCACCCCCACGCGGCGCATCTGGCTTCGATTGACGGTACCTATGCCGGACCAATTTGTTTTGCGGCCTCTCCAAAAGAACCGAATCGCTGTTTTCGTGTCGAGGGAACAATCACCGGCAGAAAAATCAGCGCGCAATGGACCATGGGCCGTGAAAGAGTGGTGGCCATGCTGCTCAATGGCGACGTCGCCAATTCCGGCGCGGTGACCATCGAAATGGAAATGCACAAGCGGACGGCCGATGGTGAACGCCTGGCCACCATCGACGTGGTGGGCACCCTGCAGGACGGCGTGATCGAAGCCAAAGGCAGCTTCCGCAACGGCCGCGGCGCTACGTTAAATTGGCGCAAAAATTAGAGGTACGCGCGGGAAACGCCGATATCCCTAGAGCGCACGTCGCACTGAAAGATTTCTCCGCGGCAGTACCGGAGCGACGGCGAGGGTCCGCTATCGTGGCTAGCGCAATGCAACTACTTTAGTGTGTGTTTAGTGTGCGCGATCTAACTGGAACGCCGCAGCCTGAAAATCTCCGCGCAGCTCGAGCTGCAATCCATGATTCATCCACCATGCGCCAGTTGCGCTCGCCGGTGCGTCCGGCTGCGCTTTGCCTTCGATCCAGGTGAGTTTATATTCCGCGGCGGGATCCAGACCTTCGAGTTGCAGCAGAGGAAATCCGCGTCCCTGTTGTGTGGAGTGAGTGAACGCAAAGACCACGGCCTGGTTTTTTTCTCGCGAAATCGTTTCCGTGACGGAAAATTCGCTGTTGTTGCGCGGGCTGATCACCCGGTAGAGATCGCCATTCACGATCGTTCGTTGCACTGCGTGATACGCGGCGATCAAGCGTTTCGCAGTCGCAAAATCCTCGGCGCTCCAGCGATTCAGATTGTCGCCAATTCCCAAGGAACCCTGCATGGAACTGAGCATGCGATAGACCAGCGATGTGGCGCGAAAGTTGAGCCAGTGCGGCGAAGCGGTAACCCACGACAGCATAATTTGCGGGGTGTACGCGTAACTAAATCCGTCTTGCATGATCAGCCGGTCGAAGGGATCGGTGTTGTCCGAAGGCCACACTTCATCGGTATATTGCAAAATGCCGAGATCCACGCGCCCGCCGCCACCGGAACACGATTCAATTTCGATCTTCGGGTGTTTCTTGCGCAGCTCGGCAAGAATGCTATAGAGGTTGCGGATATATTCGACATACACGCGCTTCTGCTCGTCCACCGGCACTTGATCCCAGCCCGGCTCGGACCAGTTGCGGTTGTAATCCCACTTGAGAAACGCGATATCGTTTTCAGTGAGCAACTTGTCCAGAAAGCCTTCCACGTAATCGCGAACATCCGGCCGCGCAAGATTCAGCACCAATTGATTGCGCGATTCCGAACGCGGACGACCCGGGAAATTGAAAACCCAGTCCGGATGCTTGCGATAAAGATCTGAATCCGGATTCACCATTTCCGGTTCAACCCATAACCCAAAATCCATTCCCAGGGAGTGGACTTTCTCGATCAGCGGCTTCAGGCCGTTCGGAAATTTTTCCTTGTTCACATACCAGTCGCCGAGCCCCGCGTGATCGTCTTTGCGCTGCCCAAACCAGCCATCATCCATCACAAATCGATCCACGCCGATGGACGCGGCTTTTTCCGCCAAGGCTTCCTGGCCGGCTTCGTTCACGTGAAATTCCGTGGCTTCCCACGAGTTGTAAATGACCGGACGCGGTTTGGGATCCGGAGCGTGCGGCAAAATGTGCGCAATTTCATATCGATGCAGCAAGCGTGACGCACCGCCGAGACCGTGATCGGAGTACCCGCCGTAAAACACCGGCGTGTCCAGATGCTCTCCCGGTTTTAATTCGTAGCCAAAATCGAAAGGATTGAATCCGCCGGTAACCCGTACGGCGTCCAATTGTGTTTTCTCAATCGTGAACCGCCAAGATCCAGACCAGGCCAGCGCGCCAAACCAAACCTCGCCATGTTCTTCACCTGCGACGATCGGGCCAACGGCCGTGTGGCTGTCGTCCCGCGAAATCGCGAACCACGGATTAGCCTGATGTCCCGTGGAGCCCCGCCGGCTTTCGATCACTCGCTCGCCGCCTTGAATAGGTTCCTGATTCAAAGTCCATTCGGCGCCCCAGCGCCCCGTCAAATAATTTAATGTGTACCGCGCCGAGGGCAGCGTCCACTGCGCGGCAGCCGCTTGTTCCACAACCACCGGCGACTTCTCTTTATTTTCAATACGCGCCGAACGTGCCAGAATTCCACTCTCTGCATCCATCGAGTAGCGCAGCGTCACATAAATTTCGCGCGAAATATCTTTTAGCAACACTTGCAGCGCTTGCGGTCCGTCGGGCGTGGCGCTCACAAAACGCAGCACCAAATCGCGGTTGCCGTCAGCGAAAGTGATCTTCAACGCCGGCTCGGTAAATAGCCCAGCGCCCCAACTCGCGTATTCCTGTGGTGTGGTGGTGTACGGCGAATCAAAGGAAGCCATTTCCGGAAACGAATGCGGCGCGGCAATTGCGTCTTGCGCCGCAACGCGCCCACCCCAATAGAGCGGCTGCAATTCGCCGCGTTCGTTCACACCGAAGGCGTAGGTAACGTTTCCCCCATCCAGCCGGAAAACTTGTCCACTCCGCGCCGCGGGGGGCGCCGAGATTTGCCCGGCGGTCTGCCCGTTCGACGATTTGCCAGCGAGCAACAGCAAGAGCAGGGAAGCAGCTAGAAAAAAAGCACGACGCGCGTTCGAATAGTTTTTCATTTCGCCGTATCGTAGCACCGGCTCTGGCTAGTTGTCTTGCGCATTGAAATTGGGCAGGGAATCAGCGTTCCCCTGCAAGAAGCTTGCTCAAAGATCGTGCCGGGAGAATCGGGGGCATCGCCGCGCGCTACTTACAACGGAAATTCCCAGGGAATCGCGCCGCCGTCTCTAGTTGATATGTTTTATCGCCTGGAAATTAAAATTTCACGGCTTCGCAGTTGTAGCCGGCTTGGCTATCAGTACTGGCCTCGTCGCGACTCCGGGGTTTTGCGCCGCCGCCACCGGATGCGCGAAACTTCGATTCACCGCGCTGGCCGGCGTGGCCGCTGTCGTTTTACCGCTACTGGCCGAGGTCTGGGGGCTGCGTACTTGCTTTGCGCGTTCGCGCATCGCCTCCATCTGCCGCATGCGTTCGGGACGCCGTCCCCACTCGGTCTGCCTCTGCTCGGGCTGGCCATACAGTTCGGGATGGATGTAGTAGCCGCGCTCGTTGAGGGGTTTTTCCTGTTCCGCAACCATTGGATGAGCTTTGGCGTAGGCATCCTGTCGAACGGCGGTTATCTGCCAGGAGACTTCGACATTCGGGGCGTTCGTACGCACGCTGAATTTCCCCCCACTCACCTTCTGCGAGATCCACGCGTGTGCGTCCTGCCCGATAGTCGTCAACTGGTAGCGAAAGTCGGTGTTCAGACTCTCGAACCAGTTGGGTAGCGCGACGGTCGCCAGCCCGGACTCGTCCGTCACCGCATTGCCGGTGTAAATATTCATCATCTCCGAGGATTCCACGGAGGCATGCACCAGGTACTTATTTGCGGGATCGAGCGGCAGGTCGATCTTGAACTCCGTGTTGGTCGAGGAAAGTGTGCCGGCCACCGTGACGTTACCTGAGAAATTCCCCGCATAATCTGCGCCCACCGAAAACGCGCCGGCTGATGAATAGATCCCGTCTCCGCCTTTGGAACCGTTTTCGCCAGAGCCGCCGAGGAAGTTTCCGCCATCGCCGCCGTCGCCGCCAGAGCCGGCTAACCCACCATCGCCGATCACACCTGGAGCTGCGTTACCCCCACCCTGTCCAGAGAGCGTTCCGGATACATTCACCCCGTAGTAGGCGATGGACATAATTTGCTGCAGTCCGTTGTTCGGTTGGCCGTATCCGTTGAGATAGAACTCGAGGTTCGTTCCGAAGTCTGAGTTGCCATCATCCGCAGCGACGATTCGCGCAGCGGGATTGTATGGGCCCGTAGAACTCGGTAGATACGTGTTGAAATCGAGCGATGTGGCGGTGCTCGAGCCGCTCCCGGAATTTGTCAGCGTGAGCACCGGGCCGAGGGCTCCGGGCGCGCTGACCGTGGCTTCGATTGTGGACCGCGGAGTCTCGGTGCCTATTCCGACGTTAACGAACTGTGCTCCGGGAGCGGAAGTGGTGTTACCCAGCACCAGCGAATTGTTTTGCCCGACGATGGCATTGGCACCCACGGCCGTAGTGTTGGAGAGGATCCCCGTACTCGCGCTGGCGTACGCTCCTACCGCCGTGTTGTACGATCCCGTGCCACTTGAGCCATCGGGGATGTTTCCGGCATTTCCTCCCACGCCCGTGTTGAAGTTGCCTGTGCTGTTGCTGCGCACCGCCCCATACCCAAAGCCGGTATTCAAGGTGCCAGAAACGCTGTACAGCAGTGCTTGATTTCCTCCCGCCGTGTTACCGCCGCCCGTATTGTTGTTCAGAAGCGTGTCGTAGCCGAGGGCCACGTTGTTACCCCCGGTGGTGTTGCTTGTCATAGCTACGTTACCGATTGCGGTGTTCTCGTACCCCGATGTGTTGGCTGCCAATGCTCCCACGCCCACCCCAGTGTTGAAGCCTCCCGTCGTCTTAAAATTCCCCGCGTCGCCCACGAACACATTCTGATTCGCCGCCGTATATCCGTGCAGAAACGGCACACCACCGATATTGAGCACGCCTACGTTGGCTCCCGTGGTAGCAGGCAAGTTCAAATCTCCGTTGATGGTTTGCGTGGCGTTGAACGTGTTCGCGTTGCCCAGCAGCGGCACCTTAGTGGGGTCCACGTTTACCGTCACGGTGCCGGTCGTGCCGCCCCCAACCAGTCCCGTGCCCGCGCTCACATCGGTAATCGAGCCAGTTCCCGGAAACGTCTGCCCTTTCACAAAGGTAATAATTCCACCGCTGGCTATCGACAATCCGGTATCGGCAAAAGTTCCTCCAAATGGATCACCGAAATACACGTCCAGTTTCGCCGAGGGCGACGCCGAATTGTTTCCGAGCGGTAAAGCCAGAAATCCGAACGCCAGAGTGTTCGGCGCTTTCGCCGTGCTGTTATACAGCGACGCCTGAAATTGCATTGAATGCGACGAAAACCCGCTACTTGCCGTAGCGGTGTTTCCCGGCGCCACCTGGAACGACCCATGAAATGTGCTGTTGCCGGTAACATCCAAAGTTGACGCCGGCGTGGTCGTCCCGATTCCCACGTTTCCCGCCGAAGTTTGAAATAACACGGAGTCGCCCAAGTTCGCTGCCGAAGTCCACAGCGGCAGATAACCGGCCGTTCCTCCGCCAGTCGGCGCGGCGTCCGGCGTTACACCTGATGCTCCGAGTTGCGGAGCACCCGTAGCAATCACCGCCTCGCCGCTCGCCGTCTTGCTCGCCGCCAGGCTCTGCGTCGTCACGAAAGCCGATGCCGGCAAGCCGCCCAACATTTCCGCATCGGCAGCTCGCAGCGCATACGGCACGCTCACCAGTAACACGCGCGGCAACTCGGCCCGCCCCGCTATCCGCACCCCCAGCCAGCGCGACTGCCCGGTACCGAATATTTCCTGCGGCAGGCCCCCGGAAGTTGCGATTCCCAGCGTAGCTTCGTAGTGACCGTTCGCATCAGCCGCCACATTCTGCGTTTCGGACCACAGCGGCGTTCCGCCATCCTGCTCCGCATAAATCGCAAATGTGACGCTCGCGCTTCCGGTCACCGGCCGCGCCCCCACATCCTTAAGCGTCCCGCTAAACTGCACCAACTGCGGTACACCCGGGTTCTGAACCGCGCCAGGCGCCTGCGCCCGCGCAGCAGTCGCAAATATCACCAACCCAACAAACAACAAGATCGGAATGCGCTTCATGCGGATCTCCTCGATTTGGCGCTCATGACCGGCCAGGGTCACACACCCCAGCCGACGCGAAAAACGTTAAAAAGGAGCACTCATGGGGACATCCGGGCGCTCTTTGCAGGAGCGAAAACTAACACGGAAGCGTCAGGGCGTCACGTAGATAAACGGCGGTTCGGCGCTTTCGCGCTGCCCCGCCTTTTTCCGCATTCTTCCCCTTTTGTTCCGCCTTGCCTTAGGCACTTTGTTAGTGGCGCACCTCTGACCGATATGTGTATTAGACTCATGCAGAAACCGCCGAGTCCGTGCAATGGTCACGCACGGGACAGCGAGCAACTCGCAGGCAGACGTTGTCTCGGTCCGCCAGGAGGCATATGTCCGTGAAGAAACAGACAAGAACCCGGAAACTCCGGATCGCGCTACTGGTTGTCATTGCGGCTCTCAGCAGCGGCGCAACCCGCACCGGGTTCGCGCAACCCAAAGCGTCTGCGGAAAACCCGCAAGCCAGCGCAGCGTACGGCGCTGATAAACCGTTCGTCGTGGAGTACTACTACAAAACAAAATGGGGACACGCCGACGAATTCATCGCGCTGTTCAGAAAAAATCACTATCCCGTTTTAAAGAAAGAGATGGAACTGGGAAGAATCCTGGAAGTTCATGGCACGCAGCCGCGGCTGCACGCCACGGAAGATGGACGCTGGGACTATCGCATCACCATCGTCTTCAAAAATGCCGCTATCGCCAACGACAGTTTCGACTCCAGCGTGATCACCAGACAGCTCTATCCCGATCAGGAAACCTACAAGAAGGAAGAACAACGGCGCTTTGAGATTCTGGAGGCCCACTGGGATTTGCCCATCCAGGATCTCGATCTAAACGCGCAATAACTTAAGCCCAGGACGGATGCGTCGTTGGCGTTACAGCGAAGTGTGGCCCTGCTTCAAATTCCAGATCGCTGCCACCAGTGCATCGATATCTTCGCAGGTGTTGTAGAGCGCGAGAGAGGGCCGCACAGTGCTCTCGACGCCAAAACGCCGCAAAATCGGCTGCGCACAATGATGTCCTGCGCGTACCGCAATCCCTTGTCGATTTAAGGCCGCGCCAACATCCTCGGTGCGAAAACCATCCAGCACGAAAGACAACACTCCGGCTTTTTCCCGCGCGGTGCCGATTAAGCGTAATCCTGGAATGCGCTGCAGCTTTTCCGTGGCATACACCAGCAAATCGTGTTCGTAGCGCGCCACGTTCACCATTCCTACGCGCTCCAAATAATCAAACGCTGCGCCCAATCCCACCGCGTCCGCGATATTTCCCGTGCCCGCTTCGAATCGCCCCGGGGCCGGCTGATACGTGGTCTTCTCAAACGTCACATCCTGAATCATGTTGCCGCCGCCCTGCCATGGCTGGGTGTGCTCCAAAATATCCAGCTTGCCGAAAACGACGCCGATGCCGGTCGGCGCGAAAACCTTGTGTCCGGAAAAAACATAAAAATCACAATCGTAAGCCTGCACATCCACGTGCATGTGCGAAACCGCCTGCGCGCCGTCCAATAAAACTTTTGCGCCGTAGCGGTGGGCCATCTCGATCATTTCCGTCGCGGGAGTTACGGTGCCCAGGGCATTCGAAACCTGCGCGAAGGCCACGAGTCGCGTTCGAGGGCCGAGTAATTTCTGATATTCGTCCAGCAGTACCTGTCCGGAATCATCCACCGGCGCAACTCGCAACCGCGCGCCTTTTTCCGCGCACAGCATCTGCCAGGGCACGATGTTGGCGTGGTGTTCCAGCCAGGTAATGACAATTTCATCGTCCTTCTGAATGTTTTGCCGGCCCCAGCTCTGCGCCACCAGGTTGATTCCTTCAGTGGCCCCACGCACAAAGATAATTTCATGCACCGTAGAGGCATTCAGAAAACGCCGCACCTTTTCCCGTGCGGCTTCATACGCATCCGTGGCGCGCGACGCCAATTCATGCGCTGCGCGATGAATGTTGGAGTTCTCGTGTTGATAAAAGTAGCTCAGGCGGTCAATGACGCTCTGCGGCTTTTGCGTGGTCGCCGCATTGTCCAGCCAAACCAGCGGCTTGCCGTGGACGCGTTCCTGCAAGATTGGAAAATCCCGCCGAACCGCGTAGGCGTCAAACGGCTGGGAAGATAAACTCAGCGCCGGCAAACCATCCGCGGGAACTTTAGAGGGTTCGGAGAGCACGCCACTTCCGGCCGGCGCGAGCTGCCGAATCTCGTTCAAGAACGAATAGCCGAGCGATAACTCCGAAAACGATGGCTGGCCGGCGGCGCCCGGAATTTGCGGCGCGGCGCGGTACGCGGGAGCGTCCGGAACCTGCGGCAGACTCATCGAAAAGAAACCGTTCGCCAGCTCTTGCAACTCCGTCTCGCCCGGCATTTTGATCGTCGCCGCGGATTCAGGAATTACCACCGGCGTCGCGGCGTAGGAAAGAAGCGGCCGAACTTCATCGAGAAACGAAAACGCACCTGGCCCGGTGAAATACGAAGAGCTGGGGCCACCAGGAAGTTCCGGCAATACGGTGCTCGGGAGTGCAGGGATTTGCGCTGCGCTCGGAAACGCATTTTGCTGGAATCCCGTCGTCGGAAGGGAAGTCGCTGGGAGCGGAGTGGCCGGAATAGCAGATACCGGAACCGATCCTGAAGAAAACCCCGCGACCGAAGGCAATGTTGAAAGTTGCGCGGCGTCCGCGCCGGCAGTCTGCGTTCCGGGTAAGGCCGTAAAAAACTCATTGGCCATGCGCGCCAGCATATCCGCGTCGGGCAAACCCGGCCGGACGTTCACCGCACTGCTGGGCAACAGGGTGCGAAACTCTTCCCCCGAAAATTCCGCTCCCGATTTTCCTCCGTCACTTGGACTCATGGTAGTGACCGACTTCGACATCTTCGAGCGCCGCAATCGCGTCATCCACCAGCACGGCCGCCGAGCAGTACAGCGAAATCAAATAAGAAGCCAGCGCCTTGCTGCTGATCCCCATAAAGCGCACCGACAATCCGGGCGTCTGTTCCCCCGGCAATCCCGGCTGAAACAGTCCTATCACGCCTTGTTTTTTCTCTCCCACGCGCAGCAATAAAATATTCGTCTTGCCGCCGCTGTCTTTGGCGGATTTGCCTCCGCCCTCCACATTCAACTTGTCCGTGGGAATCAGCGGCACTCCGCGCCACGTCAAAAATGGCGTCCCAAAGAGCGTCACCGTAGGAGGCGGTACTCCGCGCCGCGTGCACTCCCGGCCAAACGCCGCAATCGCCCGCGGATGCGCCAGAAAAAAGGACGGCTCTTTCCACACCTTGGTCAGCAACTCATCCAAATCATCCGGCGTAGGCGCACCCTTACGCGTGGAAATTCTTTGTCTCGTGGGCACATTTTTCAGCAAGCCATAGTCGCCGTTGTTGATCAGCTCGCTTTCCTGCCGCTCCTTCACATTCTCAATCATCAAGCGCAACTGCTCGCGCACCTGATCGTAGGGATTGCTGTACAAATCCGAAACGCGGGTCTGCACATCCAGCACCGCCGAGATCGCGCTAAGCGTGTACTCTCTCGGCTTCTCCTCGTATTCCACATACGTTTCCGGGAGCGCCTTTTCGTCCTTCTGGCCGCAGACCACTTCCACGGCTTTCTCGTTCACTACGCGATTCACGCGCAGCGTGCCAGCCTCCAGCGGTTTCCAGTCCAGCAGCCGCACCAGCCAGCGCGGAGTAATCGCGCCATACTGCGGCGGAGTCTTGGTAACGTTTGCCAGTTGAAATGCTGCCCGTTCCCCGAGCGCATGATGCGTTAGATTGTCCGCCACGAGTCTCTCTCCTTAGTGAAACTGCTCCGGCTGTGCAATAGTAGTGCTTCTAAATCAAGCCGCTTTCCGGAGCCAAAAAAACTTGCGCGATTTTACCTTTTTCTGACTCACACTTATATAGGAAAGCGAAGAGCGTACCGCCCTCGATCGAATACATACGTAACGGCTCTGGGTTCTCGTTGGCGCGGCGAATATCCGCGAAATCGCAAAATCCAGGAGTGTGCAAAATTGAACATCTTTGCCCCGCAGAGCCGGGGCATCGTGGGAGCAGCATTTAATTTCGGCTTGGCAAAGATAGGTTCGGATCGAGCCAGGCAGTTGACAGTCACCCGATTGCATTCATCCCGGGTAATTGAACTTAGCTTCTTAGCCGTAGATAGAATTCTTGTTCGGAACGGATTTCCGCAGCTCCCATAATTCCTATGCAAACCACTCCTGCTTCGACTCGAGCACTGCGCTTCAACAGTACGCGCGTAAATCAGCCGGGCCACAAGCCGTTCAACTGGCTGATCGCTTCGTCTCTGGCAATGTTTCACGTCGGTGCCGTGGCCGCGCTGTTCTTTTTCACCTGGCACGCATTTTTTGTCGCGCTGTTTTTATTTTGGCTCACCGCGATCATGGGAGTGGGGATGTGTTATCACCGCCTGCTCACCCATCGCAGTTTCAAAACTCCCAAGTGGGTCGAGTATATTCTTACGATTTGCGCGGTAAGCGCCATGGAAGGCGGACCGCTCCTCTGGGTGGCCACCCACCGCATGCACCATCAATTCGTCGACGCGGAAGGCGACCCGCACTCTCCGCAAGATGGCAAATGGTGGTCGCATGCCGGCTGGATCTTGTTCGGCAATGCCTTGCGGCAAGACGCTTCCACCCTGGAACGCTACGTCCCCGACCTGGCCGCAGACAAGTTTCACGTATGGATCACTGAATTCCATTTTGTTCCGACGGTCATCCTGGGAATCTTACTTTTTGCCGTCGGCGGACTGCCTTTCCTGCTGTGGGGCGTTTTCTTCCGCATGGTGATGGGATACCACGCCACCTGGATGGTCAACTCCGCCACCCATATCTGGGGTTCGCGGCGCTTTGAGACCCGGGACCATTCCACCAACAATTGGTGGGTCTCCTTGCTGACCCTAGGCGAGGGCTGGCATAACAACCATCACGCCCATCCGCTCTCCGCCCGCCACGCTCTGAGATGGTACGAAATTGATGCGAACTGGTATTTCATCTGGATGCTCAAACAATTTGGCCTGGCCTCCCATATCCACCGGACAAAACTTTCCGCTCCCACTTCTCTGCGTGAATCCTGGGCTCCTTCGTCAAACACGGATTGAATTGAAGTCCAACTAGCGCACCAGAAAATCTTGGACTCCACGGCTGCGCAACGCAATTTCAAGTAAGGTGTACGTTCGTCGGCATCCCAGATTAAATCTCTCGGATTGATCCCAGAGTTGATGTTACCGTTGCGAAATCGGAGTTGTGATGAAACAAAGCACCAAAGATTGGCTTACGCCGCGAGGGTTGTTCGGTGCCGTCTTCTTCGTAGTCGTTGGCATTTCTTACCTCTACACCGGGCGTTCGCGGATTGACGTTTTTGAGACGATTATCAGTTTTTGTTCGCTATTTATTCTTGCTCCTTACGCGTGTCTTCGGATTTATCGCAGACAAGGCCCGGCGATCCCTGCGGCGACCACCGGCAACGCCGTTCCTCTATAGCTTTCTGTCTGTTCCCGTCACACGTTGACTTCACCACCAGCGCACCCTAAGATGCCGTAGTCACTGTGACCGAATCCCACCCAATCCTCGGCCAGACTTTCTCTCACTATCGCATTATTGAACAGCTTGGCGGCGGCGGAATGGGCGTCGTCTACAAGGCCGAAGACACCACCCTCGGCCGCATGGTGGCGCTGAAATTCCTTCCCGACGATCTCTCCCGCGATAAAATTGCCCTCGATCGCTTCCTACGAGAAGCCCGCGCCGCAGCCGCGCTGAATCATCCCAACATCTGCACCATCCACGAAATCGGCGAATACGAAAACGGCCAGCGCTTCATCGTCATGGAGTTCCTCAAGGGCCAGACCCTGAAGCATCGCATTGCCGGTGGCCCGTTACCCACGGACACGCTCATCGAGCTCGGCATCCAATCTGCCGACGCCCTCGACGCCGCGCACGCCGAAAACATCGTCCACCGCGACATCAAGCCCGCCAACATTTTCGTCACCGACCGCGGCCAGGCCAAAGTCCTCGACTTCGGCCTCGCCAAAGTGATACACGGCTCCGTTGGTGGCACCACGCACGCCACGGACACCATGGACGAAGCCAACCTCACCAGCCCCGGCGTGGCGCTGGGCACGGTGGCGTACATGTCTCCCGAGCAGACGCTCGGCAAAGATCTCGACGCCCGCACCGATCTTTTTTCCTTCGGCGTAGTTCTCTACGAGATGAGCACCGGCCGCCCGGCCTTTTCCGGAGCTACCAGCGCCGCCATTTTCGACGCCATCCTAAATCGCGCGCCAATCGCGCCGATCCGTCTGAATCCCGGACCTCCCCGCCGAGCTCGAGCGCATCGTCAACAAAGCCCTCGAAAAAGATCGCACCATGCGCTACCAAAGCGCCGCCGAACTGCGCGCCGATCTTAAGCGCTTGCAGCGCGACACTAGTTCCAGTCGCGTCCAGGCTACGGCATCCGCCCAAGCCGCCTCGGAAGCCGCAGCGATTGCGTCCAGTGCCAGCGGTTCCCACGTACGTTCCGCCACAGGTTCGGGTGGCACACCGCTAACGCCATCGTCCGGCACCGCCATCGCAGGTAGTTCCGCAGCGTCGCAAGTCTCTCCGCCAAAAGCTCTTTTGATCATGACCCGCATCGTGCCCGCGGTGGTCGCACTCATCGCCGCGCTTCTATTCGTAGTATTCCGACTGATCCCGCACAAGCAAGTCCTGGACATTCAGAACATGCACATCGCCCCGCTGACCCAGTCGGGCAAAGCCGCCGCGGTAGCCATCTCTCCCGAATGGCCAGTACGTCGTCTACGTGCTAATAGACGGAGGCAAGGGAAGCCTCAACGTCCGCCAGGTCGAAACCGGCAGCGACGTCCAGGTCCTTCCGCCCGAGGAAGAATCTATCGGCGGCCTCACTTTCTCGCACGACGGCAACTACGTCTATTTCGATCGCACCAACAAGCAAATCGCCGGCTACAGCGACGTTTACAAGATGCCTGTCCTTGGCGGCCAGCCGCAGGCCGTCGCCCATGATGCCGACACCGCTCCAGCGCTTTCTCCGGATGGCAAGAGCCTCGCGTTCCTCCGGGGCGAACCCTCTAAATTTGAATTGCACGTGGTCGTAGCGAATATCGATGGTAGCGGAGAAAAAATCCTCTGCAGCATCCCGTCGATAATTTCCTCCGCTAGTCTGATCGCCCCCGCGTGGTCCCCGGACGGGAAAACTATCGTGCTGGCCGACTGGCGGCAATCCGGCGAACGCTTCCTCATGGCCGTCTCGACGGCCGACGGCTCGGTTCGCCCGCTGTACCAAACTAACAATTTTACTGGCCGTTCCGTGTGGATGCCCGATGGCTCCGGCCTGGTGTTCGTTATGGCCGAGCCTGCGCCAAACTCTCCAGGACAGCTTTGGTATGTTTCCTATCCCAAGGGCGAAGTGCGTCGCCTCACGAACGATTTAACGAACTATGGTCTCTCGTCGCTGGCAATCACCCAGGACGCCAAGACGATCGCCGCCGTGCAAACCTCTATCCACACCGAACTCTCGAACGCGGTGGGCGGGAATTCCGATCACGCCACGCCTATAGCGTTCAACGGTGAGCCCGCGCGCATTGGCTTCGCTGGCAGCGATCGCCTGATCGTCTTGGACATGCGCAGCCAGCCCTTTATCGTCCATCTCGATGGCTCGCCGCAAACTCCGCTATTGCCAGGACATCAAATCGGCTCGCTCTTTGCCTGCGGACTCGCCGGCGATAGCCTGATCTATACCGAATTCCACGATGAAATTATCAATATTTGGAAAGCTGACGGCGATGGCGCAAATCCCGTGCAATTAACCCACGGCAAACGCGATCAGTTCCCAATGTGTACGCCGGACGGAAAGTCTTTCGTCTACTGGGACTCACCGAACGAGTATATCCAGGAGACCAATCCGAATTCCCAGCCTAAAAAACTCGAGATCCCCGGCGGCAACGGCCGCGTTCGCATCTCGCGAGATGGCAAGCTGATCGGTAACTTGGGTTTCGTTCCCGGTCCGCCCGAGCGCATGGCTTTCGTTTCCACTCCGCTGGCCGGCGGTCCGAGTCAGTTACTGTTTGACAATGTCCCCAGCGCCGCTAGCTGGGTGGATTTTTCGCCGGATGGAACGGCCATGGACTACTCAATTCTGCGCCGCGGCGCCGCCAACGTCTGGCGTCAACCCATGGCCGGCGGCCCGTATCAGCAAATCACAAAATTCACCACCACGGTAATGAGCAGTTTCGCCTGGTCTCCCGACGCCAAAAATCTCTACGTAGTCCGCGGCACCCGCAGCGCAGACATAATCCTCCTCCGCGACACCAAATAATGATTTTGTAGCCGCCGCCTTCTGAGGCGGGCGCCTTTGAGTTTGATTGTGGAGTGCGGCGGCTCGACGCCGCTTTACGTCGCACGCAAACGCCTTTATAGGGGCGCAGCATGCTGCGCCCCAGCTAGCATCACTCTCAGCCTAAAGACGCCTTTGTAGCGGCCGGGCTTTAGCCCGGCACCTTTGAATTGTTGTTGTAATCCCGCAGCGTGACAGCCGCGAGGGCAGGTTGATCGTTATTTCTTTACTTCCTTACTTCCTTACTTCAGCCGTTTTTCTTTTCTGTTACATCTTCTCCGGCGCCTCAATCCCCAACAACGACAACGCCGTAACCATCTGCTTCTCCACCAATTCCGTCATCCCCAGCAAAAACCCACGCTTCTGCTCATCCGTCTCCGACAAAATATGGTGCTTGTGATAAAACAAATTAAATCCCTGCGCCAATTGGAACGCATACTTGGCCACGAACGCCGGCTCCTGCGCGGTAATCGCCGCGTCCACCGCCGCATCCAGCGACCCCGCCAGCAGCAACAGCTCCCACAACTCATTCCCGCCCGGCCCAGCCAAAAGCGAGGCCGCAGTTTCATCCGTGACTGCGCCAACCGCCGATCCCGCAACTTCCGATCCCTTCCGCCGAATCCCGCGAATCCGCACCACCGCGTATTGGCAATAGGGCCCGGTCTCCCCCTCAAAGCTAAGCGCATCTGCGAAATCAAACGCGATGATCGAATTCCGCGTAAATTTCAAAAGAAAAAACCGCAGCGCGCAGACCGCGATGATGTGCGAAGTCTTCTTCTGTTCGTCTACGCCCATGTCCGGATGCCGCGTCCGCACTTCCGCCAAGGTCGCGGCCTCCAACTTGTCGATCAAATCGTCGGCTTTGACGCCGTGCCCCTTGCGCCCGCTGACTTCCACGTACGGCTTCTTCGCTTCTTCCTCCGTCAACTCGTAACCCAGCTCCGCCGCACAGCGCGGCGTCAGCGCCACAATCTCATAAGCAAAATGGATCGACTGTGCCGCTTCCTTCGCATGCCCCAGCGCCCGCAATCCCTGCGCCACCACATCCTGCAGATACGCCTGCCGCGCATCAATCACGTTGTAAACGGTCGTAGCCGCCGCTCCGAAATTTGGCGCCAGCGGGTCGCCCTTATAGCTGGTAGTTGCCCAAACCGTCTCTTCCGCAGGCGCACCCTTCCACTTTGCGTATTTAAAATCCTTGCCCAGCAATCCGAATTTCCAAAGTTGATACGCAATATCCTTTCCAACGTAGGTAACGGTCCCGTTCGACCGTACAATAATCTTGTCCTGCATATTCTCTTCGTCGTCAGTAGCACAGACTTCAGTCTGTGTGCCTTCCCCAGCACCCACGCCGGCAGTCTCCTTGGCCGCCGTTCCTTCTTTTTCCTGCTTGGCCGCTTTCTCCGCCGGCATAATCCAGCAACCAGCCATCTTCCCGGTAGTAGCCAGAACGATCGCTCCACTAGCCTTCAACATCTCAAACGCCGCATCCCAAAACTTCAAATGCAAAATCTCGCTCTCCCGCGCCAGCAAATCGTAATAAATCCCCAGCCGCGCCATAGTCCGCAAGTGGAACGACACAATCGCGTCCGCCACCACCTCCGCAACTTCCGCGTCCTCCCCGCGGCCTTCCTCAATCGCCCGCAAAGTCTCTCCGCGCATCTTTGCCGCCGCCACTTTGTCCGCCGCGAAAAACTGCGTAGCCTTCGCGTAAATATCCCAGCAGTCGTAGTCGAACCGCGGCTCCATCGCCATCATCTTCACGTTGACCGGCGTCCGCTTCTCCATCTGCAGCAGCCCGATCACCACGTCCGCCACCTGCACGCCGGTATTGTCGATGTAGTTCTGAATCTGCACCCTGTGCCCCACATGCCGCAAAATCCGCACCAACGTATCCCCGAGCACCGCATTCCGCACATGCCCAATGTGCGCCGCCTTATTCGGATTGATGCTGGTGTGCTCCACAATGATCTTGTCGCCAGTAGGCGCTATCGATGCGCCATGACGCTTTTCACTCGCCACTCGCCACTCATCACTCGCCACTTCTTTCCAAAAAACACCCCGGTCAAAATAAGCATTCAAATACCCGCCGCCGGCGACTTCAATTCGCTCCACCCCCTCCACCGGAGAAAACGAATTAGCAATCTCCTGCGCGAGCATCCGCGGAGCCTTCTTCAGCCGCTTCGCCAGCTCAAAACACACCGGCGACGCCGCCTCCCCCATCTCAATCTTCGGCGGCCGCTCGAGTCCCACCGCGATGTCCACGTGATACGCGAACGCGATATGTCGCGCCAACGCCGCCCGCAACCGCTCTTTCAATGTTTGATACACAGGTGTCCTCGGTCTTGCCCGGAAAACGTCTGAGTATAGGAGACTCCCGCCGCTTTTAGTAGCATCGGCCTCCTCGCTCTCCATACCGTGCCCGCGCCACAATCACGAATGCGCCCCGCCGCCTCTGTCGCCCCGCCTTCGTCGCCCCGCCTTGGCCTTTGTAGTGGCGCAGCATGCTGCGCGCTTTTTCCCGATCCGAGACCGACGCAACAAATCCTTGACACGTAGTAACTTATCTGCTATCTTATCCCGTGTTTAACTCTCGGCAAAGCCCGCAGGGCGCCCGCATCAAAGCACATTCTGCGCCTCCGCGAGAATCTCGATCCTTTGTTTTCACCATCTTACAAACGTTTGGCCATCCCCGTTTTCCTGTAAACCAATTGTATTCAACAACTCCCGAACGTTCCCCAAAAATCACCCGGGGGTGGGGGTACCCTCGTCGCCTTTTTACCCCTCCCAAAATGGAACTGCGCCAAGTTTGACACGCCGCAACCCCGCCGATACTATCGATTTGCTCGCTTCACACAACATTTTTGCGGTGCCAGCCTCTTCGCACGCTGGCGGACTCCCATGAAACTAGCCTATTTTGATTGTTTTAGCGGAATCAGTGGCGACATGACCCTCGGCGCGCTCGTCGACGCCGGCTGTCCCGTCGAATATCTCCGCTCCGAGCTGCAATCCTTGGACGTCCCCGGCTGGACGCTTTCCGCCGAAAAGGTCTGGAAAAACGGCATGGCCGCCACCTATGTAAAAGTGACGACCGAGGACCAGCAAAAACATCGCAGCCTTTCGACAATCTTAGAAATCATCGGTAAGTCTAAAATTGCGCCGCAGGTTCGCGATCGTGCCGCTGCAATTTTCGAAAAGCTGGGGCGCGCGGAGGCTTACGTCCACGACGCTCCCCTGGAAAAAGTACATTTCCACGAAGTCGGCGCAGTTGATGCGATCGTGGACATCGTCGGCGCTTGCATCGGCTTCGACGCTTTGGGCATCGCCAAATTCGCCAGCTCGCCGCTCAATGTCGGCGGCGGCACCGCAAAAATGGCCCACGGCATTCTGCCGGTGCCTGCTCCAGCAACTGCCCGTCTGCTGCAAGGCGCGCCCACATATTCTAACGGCGTGCAAAAGGAACTGGTCACGCCGACTGGCGCCGCGATCATCGCCACGCTGTGCGAAAGTTTTGGCCCGCAGCCGGCAATGACCGTCGGTTCCATCGGTTATGGCGCAGGCACTCTGGATCTAGAACATCAACCCAACGTAGTCCGCATCATGATCGGGGAAGTCGCGGAAAAATCCGCAGCAACAGACTTCGGCTTCGACGAGGAAATCGCGGTAATCGAAGCCAATCTCGACGACATGAACCCGCAAATCTACGGACACTTTCAGGAACGCGCCCTGACCCTGGGCGCACTCGACGTCTACACCACGCCAGTCCAAATGAAGAAAAATCGCCCCGGCACACTCCTGACGGTGCTCTGCAAACCGCAAGACACCCAAAAATTAATGGACCTGATTTTCGCGGAAACCACCACCATCGGCGTCGCGCACCTACAACGCGCAACGCCGCATCCTTCCGCGCAAATCGGTCAGCGTTTCCACTATCTACGGCGAGGTCCGTATGAAAGTGGCCAGCGTAAACGGCCACATCCGCCAAGCCACACCCGAATACGAAGACTGCCGCAAACTAGCCGTAGAAAAAGACGTCCCACTGCAGCAAGTAATCACCGCCGCCCAAAACGCCTTTGTAGGGGCGCAGCATGCTGCGCCCCAGCTAGGCAAGATCGGCGAGTAACCGAGAACTGCTTTTGATTTTTTGTGATGTTGTTTTCGTTCGTTACGATGGAACTGAAACTAAAAAATGTCCGATAAACCAAAATATTATCTAACCACTCCGATCTACTACACCAACGGTCTCCCGCACATCGGCCACACCTACTCTACGATCGTGTGCGACACCATCCGTCGCTACAAACGCATGCGCGGATTCGACGTGGTGATGACCACCGGCACCGACGAGCACGGCGTAAATGTGGAACGCTCCGCGCAGAAAGCGGGCATCCCGGAATCCGAATACGTCGCCAAAATGGCCGCGGAATGGAAAAAACTCTGGGACGAACTCGGTTTGCAAGCCGACGAATTCGTGCGCACCACCGATCTGAAACACGCCCACACCGTGCAGTGGCTCTTCAAACTCTGCCGCGAAAATGGTTACATCTATCCCGGCCACTACACCGGGCAATACTGCATCTACGATAACGCCTACGTGGACGTGAAAGCCGGCGAACCCTGTCCCGATTGCGGCCGCCCCACGGAAACGGTCACGGAAGCGAATTTTTATTTCAAGCTCAGCGCCTTCCAGAAACCGCTGCTCGATTTCTACAAAAAGAATCCCAACTTTATCCAGCCGGAGGCGCGCCGCAACGAAATCCTCAGCTTCGTCGAAGGCGGCCTGCGCGACCTCAGCATTACGCGCACCAGCATTCGCTGGGGCATCCCGGTGCCCGGCGAAGAGAAACACGTTTTCTACGTCTGGTTCGATGCCCTCAGCGCCTATCTCACCGCCGTAGGCGGACCGAATTACGCACAGCGCGGCTACTGGCCTGCAGATTTGCATCTGGTCGGCAAAGAAATTATCCGTTTCCACGCCGTCTACTGGCCGGCATTTTTGATGGCCGCGATGTTGCCGATTCCCAAACAAATTTGGGCCCACGGCTGGCTGCTGATGGACAGCAGCAAAATGTCCAAATCCAAAGGCAACGTGGTTCGTCCGCGCCCCATCGTCGACGTTCTCGGCATGGACGCCCTGCGCTACTACCTGCTGCGCGAAACAGTCTTCGGTCAGGATGGAAATTTCAGCTACGACAATCTCGTGCAGCGTTATAACAGCGACCTTGCTAACGGCCTAGGCAATTTGGCTAGTCGCACGATCACGATGATTAATAATTATCGGGCCGGCCTTGTGCCGGATCCGCAAAAGTTCAGAAAAGCCTTGCCTCTCGACCCCTGGTTTTCTCCGGAAACAGAAGCCCGGAGAGAGGAAGCCAGACAGAAAATTCTATTCGCATACGAAAACCTTCATTTCTCCATAGCTGCGGAAGAGATATGGAAGATTATTGCCCATTGGGGCGACCAATTTTTGGCGAGTTACCAGCCATGGATAAAAGCTCAGGAGCCCGGTCAAGAATGGTTCGTTGATGGGGTACTGTGGTTGGTCGCGGAAACGTTGAGGCACGTTGCTGTTTTGGCTCATCCGTTGATTCCGGACGCGACTCAGAAAATATGGGAGCAACTGGGACAAACGGGAAAATTGGACGATTTTCCAATCGACCAATTGAAATGGGGTGAGTTGAAGGTCGGCACTAAAGTCGGTAAAGCTCAAGCTATTTTCCCACGCATCGACAAAAAAGAAGCTCAGGAGAGAATGGAAGCCATGGAAAACGAAGCACAGAACGCGCCATCACCGGCAACCGCAACTACCCCCGCAACTGGTTTGACGCCGGGATCATCCGCAGCCGCAGCGATCGCTCCGGCGGGAACCCCAGGCTCGGCCGCACCCGCGGCACCAGCCGCCAGCGAGAAAATTGGCATTGACGACTTCACCAAAGTCGAAATGCGCGTAGGCCAAATCAAAACCGCCGAACGCATCGTCGGCGCCGATAAATTGCTGAAACTCACCGTGGACATTGGCACTGAAATCCGCCAGATCTGCGCCGGCATAGCGCAATTCTACGAACCGGAAAAACTCATCGGTCGCAAAGTAGCCGTAGTGGTCAACCTAGCGCCGCGCAAACTTCGCGGCGTCGAATCCAACGGCATGATCGTAGCCGCCTCCGTCGGCCCCGAAGGCCGCCCAGTCCTAGCCGGTTTCCCCGACGAAGACGTAGAAGTCGGCGCCCGCCTACGCTAATCAGTAGACGTTGCCTTTGTAGGGGCGCAGCATGCTGCGCCCCAAACGCCCAGGCATAAACCATGACCTCGATTGACGGATTAAATCCCGGGCACCGCTCGATTCGCTTGAAACGTCGCGATTATGCCGAACCGGATATTTATTTTGTGACGATCTGTACGCATGAGAGGGAACAAAGCTCTTGGCCGGGTCGCCCAAGGCGCACTGATTGCCTCACCGTTGGGTGAGATCGTTCTTCAAATTTGGAACGAAATTCCATCGCATTTCGTTCGCGTAAAATTGTCAGCTTTTGCGCTTATGCCGAATCACGTTCATGGATTAATCGAGGTCGGCAATTCCAAAACAAGCGCTCTCGCCTCGCTGGGAAGCGATTCTTTGGCCCGCGAAGCAGGGAAGCGGCCGGCGGTCGTTCGCGGATCGTTGGGTGCGATTGTTCGGTCGTTTAAGTCCGCAGCGACCAAGCGCGCGCATCGAGAGCTTGGCTTGACCGGTGAGATTTGGCAGCGGAATTATTTTGAGAGGGTAGTGAGGGATCGGAGGGAACTTTCGGATACGTGCCGGTATATTTTGGAGAATGCGTTGATGTGGGATAACGACGAGGAAAACCCGCAAGCGAGATCAAGGTTTACGCCCGGGCAAGCTGGGGCGCAGCATGCTGCGCCCCTACAAAGGCAGAATCCTCGGTGATGGAACTGATCGATTCACACGCGCACATTGATTTTCCGCAATTTGCGGAGGATCGCGACGCTATGCTCGAACGGGCGCGGTCCGCGGGCGTGCAAACGATTTTGGCGATCGGCACTGGGCCCGGCCCGGAAAAGATGGACGCGGCCATTCCGTACGCCGAGGCACATGACTGGATTTACGCCACGATCGGCGTTCATCCGCACGAGGCCAAACAGGTTACGCCGGATGTGCTGGCAAAGCTCAGCGAGCTCGCCAAACATCCCAAAGTAATTGCTTGGGGCGAGATTGGGCTGGACTATTTCTACGACCACTCGCCACGCGAAACCCAGCATCAGGTGTTCCGCGAGCAAATGGCTCTGGCGGCGCAGGCAAAACTTCCCGTCATCATCCACTGCCGCGACGCCTGGCCGGATACGCTGGATATGCTCGACAAATACTGGCGGCCTACGGGCCTTGGCGGAATCTTGCACTGCTTCACCAGCACGCTCGAAGATGCGCGCCGCGTGCTGGACATGGGCTTCATGATTTCCTTCGCGGGGAACTCCACCTATCCGAAAACGCAGCATCTTCGCGACGTTGCGAAAGCTTTGCCTTTGGAGAACATTTTGATAGAAACGGACTCTCCGTTCCTGGCTCCCCAGGGGTTTCGCGGCAAACGCAACGAGCCTGCCCATGTGGCCGAGGTAGCGCGCACGCTTGCGAGTGTGAGAGACTTGCCTGCAGACGAATTTGCTGCTGCGACCGCGGGCAATTTTCGGCGGTTTTTCAGCCTGTAAGAGTGCTTGCCGGCGAATTGGTGTAAGCGTTCAGGGGCCATTTCGCGCAGCAAGGCAAGCGTTTTCAGTACTGTCCCGAGTGGCACGACCCTTTTTCGAATTTTATCCGGAGGATGTCATAGCGCTGCTCACGGCCAAGGAGATTTTTGACCTCGTTCGCGAAGATTTGATCCTCGTGGAAGAGGAACTCGCGCGCCAGAGCGCGGTGGCCTTCGCGCCAGTCTCCGAGCTGACCAGCTATTTGCTTGGCGGTGGTGGAAAACGCCTGCGCCCCGCGCTGCTGCTTCTCTGTAACGGATACGCGGCAGGGAAGCGCAGCCCCGGCGCTATCCGACTCGCCGCGGTTGTCGAACTCTTGCATAGCGCTACCTTAATTCATGACGACGTGATCGATGCTTCGGATACTCGCCGCGGGCGACCATCGGCGAATTCGCGCTGGGGCAATCATCGCAGCGTTCTGGCGGGCGATTGGCTGTACATGCAGTCTTTCCAGATGGCGCTGGAAGAGCGCAATTTTCGGATTCTCGATGTGCTGATTGATTTGACGCAGAAGATGGTCGAAGGCGAACTTCTGCAGTTGGCGAAAATCGGGCGCATTGATGTGACCGAGGACGAAGCGCTGCAACTGGCGACTTACAAAACGGCGTGTTTGTTCAGCGGTTGCGCGCGTCTAGGCGCTGTGCTTGGAGGTCTCGAAGGCGCGGAGGAAGAGGCGCTGGCGGAATACGGCCGCAATGCCGGTCTGGCGTTTCAGCTGGTGGACGATTTGCTGGATTTTACGGCGTCGGCACAGACACTTGGGAAACCCGTGCTCAGCGATTTGAAAGAAGGCAAGGTTACGCTGCCTTTGATTTACGCGATGGAGAATGGTCATCACGAGGCGCGCGAGTTGGTGGCGCGGGTTTTGGAAGAGAAAGAATTTAATACCGTGCGGCCGGAGAAGATCGTTTCTTTGGTCCAGGATTCCGGGGCGCTGGATCGGACGCGGTCTTTGGCGCACGAATATGCGCGGCGCGCGAAGGCTTGTTTGAATGGTTTTGCGCATGCCCATGGGGCTGCGGCGAACGGTGGGAGTCATTCGAGTTCGGGCGGTGGTGCGGGATCTGAATATGCGCGGGCTTTGGCTACCTTGCCGGATTTTGTTTTGGAACGCGAGAATTAGGTAGGCCGGTTCGTTGTGCGGTGCGGCTTCGGAAGGCGCCAATCGGGAGATTCATCCCGCTAAACCCGCGGGATGGAAAAGAGCAGGCGTTCCCGGGAAAAGCCGGTCGAGCGTTTGGCGGTGCGGAAAAAACCGCAGGGCTCAACGGCAGTCGCCCTGCGCTACAGGTTGGGTTCTAGGTTTTGACATCGTGGCAAGCCGGGGCGCAGCATGCTGCGCCCCTACAAAGACTTCCGTGCTGCCCTTCAAGCTGATTTACCATCCTGGGTATGACCTCAACATTGGGGCGCATGTTTTTCCTTCGCAGAAATTCCGGTTGATTGCGGAAACGCTGCTTAAAGAAAAAATCGCGGGCCCGAGTGACTTTTTGCAGCCTTCACTGGCCACTGACGCGGACATACTTCGCGTGCACACTGCAGAGTGGGTGCACAAACTCAAAACCGGAACACTCACGGCCAGCGAAGCGATGCTGCTGGAAGTGCCGTACTCGGCTGAATTAGTGGAGGCGGTTTGGTTGGCGGCTGGTGGAACGATACTAGCCGCGCAGAATGCGCTGCGCGATGGATTTGGCTGCAACATTGGCGGTGGTTTTCACCATGCGCATGCGGCGCATGGTGAGGGTTTCTGCGCGATTCACGATGTGGCCGTGGCCATCCGGCACATGCAGGCGGATGCCTTGATCGAGAAGGCTATGGTCGTGGATACCGATGTGCACCACGGCAACGGGACCGCGCATATTTTTCGCGAAGATCCTTCGGTGTTCACACTTTCCATTCATCAACTGAATAATTATCCGGCGTACAAGCCGCCGTCTACTATTGATCTAGATCTCGCGGACCGCGTTGAGGATGAGGAATATCTTGAAACTTTGATGCCCGCGGTGCAGCGGGGGCTAGAAGAATTCAAGCCCGATATGCTTTTTTATGTGGGCGGTGCTGATCCTTACTGCGAAGATCAGCTCGGCGGATTGATGCTCACGAAGCGCGGATTGCAGGAGCGGGATCGTCGCGTGTTTCAGGAGGCTCGGCAGCGTGGCGTGCCGGTGGTGACTACGCTGGCTGGGGGTTATGCGCGACGGGTTGAGGACACTGTGCGCATTCATGTGAACACGATCGTTGCTGCGCGGGACGTTGCGGGGTTGCGAGACGCGCGGTCCTAAATCGAGGGTCCGGGTTAGGTGGCGGAAAGCAGATCCCTCCCTCCTGCGGCGGGCACGCGCTTCGCTCGGGATGACCGTTTTTTGTTTGGATGAACTGTTTTTTGTCGGAGCGAGTCGCGGTGCGGGCTGGAGGCACACGACTCTCCGGCGGGCTGGGGTCGGCGAGACGACGGCGCGGCGCTTTTGAAGAAGGCGCCCGCCGCAGACGGCGGCCGCTACAAGGGCTCGGATGTGGAGGGATTTGTGGCCTTGCGAATCGCCGCAGCGAGCTGTTCTTCGAAGCCGTCATTGCCAAATCCTTCCGTGCGGTAGACGATTTTTCCCGTGGGGTCGAGGACTACCACGGTGGGGAAGGAAGTGATGGCCAGGAGGCGGTCCAGGCCATCGGCGAAGACCATATTTATTTTCGGTTGTTCGATGGCGAGGTAGGGCGCTACGAGGGACTCATCCTCATCGCAATTGGCGCCGAGAAATTGAACGGCGCTATCGTTTTGAAATTCCATGCGAACATGTTCGAGCAACGGAGCCAGTGCGCGGCACGGCCCGCACCAGGTAGCCCAGAAATTCAGCACCAGAACTTTTCCTTTGAATTGTTGTAACGGAAACGGAGCGCCGGTTTCCGCTTTTCGCACCGTGAAATCGAACGCAGTCTTGGCATCGGAGTTGCGTTTAACCGGAGCAGGTCCGGTGGCGCGGGAAACCTCATCGATGGTGGTCAGGAGAAAATCGCCGAGACCGGCGTCCGAACCGTGGGCTTGACGCCAGACGTTGCCAAGTTTTTCGCGAGCTTCGCGGCGGCTGGGCGTACCTTTCGCGTTATCCGAAAGCGCGAAGGCTCGGGCATATTCGGTGGCCGCGGTAGCGGAATCGCGCTTCATTTCAGCGATTTCACCGAGTTTTTCCGCCGCGGCGGCATTAGGGATTATGGCGTAACTGGCGGCCAAATCGCGCTGGGCGGAATCGGTGTCTTTCAGTTTAAGGTACAGCCGTCCGCGCAGCACCAGCAGCGAAACTTCATCGCGGTGGTGCTCCGCTTCCCAATCCTGCAACGATGTCCGCTGCGAGCGTTTGTCCGGCGAATCGCGCTGAATAAATTCCAGGACGCTGGTGGCGTAGGTGGTGGCGCGCTTCAGGGCAGCTTCATCTCCGTTGCGTTCGAGCAGCTGGATGGTAAGCAGGGTCATGGACATGTCTTCCGGAGCCAGGGCCACGATACGTTCGGCATATTCCGAAGCATGCACGTTATCTTGCAGCTGCAAATCGGCCTCTACGAGGGCCCGGTAAATTTGCGGGCGAGCGGAAGATTGGGGATATTTCCGCAGATAGGCTTCCAAATTGCGAACCAAGGCGGCGCGATCGCTGCCAGCGGTTTCGATGGTCTGCTGCAATTCCTCTTCGGCGGTCGGCTTGAAAGTTGTCGCGGATTTGCCATTTGGCAATTTACCAGGAGCAGCGGTACCGGTGGTCTGATCGCCCGGCGTGGCGGTTTGCGGTTCGGCAGCAAGCGCCGGGACGAAGAGCGAACTCGCGGCACAAAACAATGCAACACAAAGTAATGCAACACAATGCCATGCAACACAATGCCATGCAACGCACACAACCGCGGCTTCTGAGAATTGCCTGACGTGGTTATTCCGCCGAATCATCTTCCAGCAATTTTACCGGGACGCACAGCAATAGGCGAACTTTTCGAGCCAGTGGCGACTGATGGAACTCCGCAGCAGATTTTCCGAGGCGTCAATTCGAAGGCAGCAGATGGATCTCGCCCGAGACGGTGTGCACTTCGATGCGGGCACCACCGTTGCCAACCTGCGCGCGCAGGGAATGTTTGCCCTGCTCTTCGATCATGATGGGTATATCGGTGCGGATGTCCCCAGTGGAGGCTTCGGCGAGCAGATGGAAATTGGCGCCGCTGGGCACGCCCACCTCCACGGAACCCGAGACGGTACGCAAATCCCAGAAACTGTTCGGCGCGGGATTTCCGTGGATGAGGATACTTCCGGAAATGCCGTGAATTTTGGCGTCGCCGGTAATCCCCCGTACTTCAAACGATCCGCTGGTAGATTCGGCTTCGACGCGGCCGCCCACTTTGTCGATGGTGGTCTTTCCGGTCTGGGTGTTGGCGCGCACATCATCCTTCACGCCGGAGATGTTTACATTTCCAGAGGTGCTCGAAGCGCGAACGCCATCACCCATGTTGCTGGCCGATACGTTTCCGCTCAGGCTGCTCAGTTGGGCGTCTCCATCAATATTCTCGGCGAGCACCGAACCGGAAACGGACTGGGCTTTTACAGGTCCGCGCACTCCGCGAATCGTCTGCGATCCAGAAGCGACGGTGCTGCTGATTTCTGTGTCCTTGGGAACCTCGATGGTATAGGCGATGCTGCCGCCATGCGCCTGTACAACTTTGCCAATGCGAACGCCGTCCGGAGTTTGTTCCACCGGGGGATTGGCTTCGATGTCGGATAGCCGCTTTTGCGAGTCCTGCAGACCGCTGCCTCTGGCGCTCACGTCGCCGTGAATGTGAATTTTCCCGTCGGCGCCGCCGGTGATATTTACGTCTCCGGAAGCGTTGCTCAATTCGAGGCGGGTGTGGCCGGTGACTTGAAAGGTCCGATCGAAACTACCGCTCACGCTGGGGCCGTTCGAACAGCCGACAAGCGCGGCGGATAGCAGGGCGCAAATGGCCAGCACCTTCGCGGCGTTCTGCAGTTTCGGTACGCTCGCCAATTGGCGGTAACGCTTCATCATTCCTCCGCGGATTACGGTCGCGCAGCTATGTCGTTAGCAGGTGCTGCAGAAGATCACAGCGCCGGGACAGCTAACTCTGGGTTGGCCCACATAATTAGGTACGAGAAATATAGCAAAAATGTTCAGGATGCAACTTTTACCGCGGCTGGCGCAGTGGCATCGGAAAGGCTCGTAGCATTGGAAGCGTTTGTAGCATTGCTTGGCTTGGCAAGCGTTTCGTTCAGGGAGCCTTGGCGGTAGCCTTCGAGATCCAGCGCGACGTAGGTAAATCCCGCCGCTTTCAATTGTCTGGAGATTGCCGAAGCCATTTCGGCAGCGAAGGCGCGGGGCATTTCGTCCGGCGCGATTTCCACACGGGCAAGTTTGTCGTGCAGGCGCACGCGAAATTGCCGGAAGCCCAGCCGGCGCAAAACTTCTTCACCGCGTGCTACCAGGTTCAGGCGCTCCGCGGTTACTTCGGTGCCATAGGGCAAACGCGAGGCCAGGCAGGCGGACGCGGGGCGGTCCCAGGTGGGGAGCCCGGCGCGCTGAGAAAGTTCGCGAATCTCGGATTTGCGCATCGCGGCTTCGAGCAGCGGAGCGATGACGTGGTGCTCGGTGGCGGCTCGATGGCCGGGACGGAAATCGAGAGTATCGTCGGCGTTTACGCCGTAGGCGACCGCGGAAAAATGTTGCTGTAGCGCCAGGGTGTCGAGCACGTTGAAGAGTTCATCTTTGCAGAAGTAGCAACGGTCTGAAGCATTGGCGCGGTAGGCGGGATTTTCCATTTCGTGGGTGTCCGCATATTCGTGGCGCAATCCGCAAGCGGCGACGAATTGATCTACGATGGCGCGATCGTGCGCGGCGAAGCTGGGGGATACCGCAGTGACACTCAGGGCTCGCTGGCCCAGTGCGCGGTGTGCGGCCCAGGCCAGATACGCGGAATCGGTGCCGCCCGAAAGCGCCACAATTACAGAAGGCAAAGCCGCCAAGCGCTGTAGCAGGGACTGCTCTTTTTCCGCGGTGGTTAGCTGCGACGCGTGGTCTGGAATGCCGCCCGGCGCAGGGCCGAGCGTCGAACCGTTTTCCCCGTGAATGTGGATAAGCGAGTTCATGATTTGCAATTTATGTTTTGCCGCGTCTCAATGCTTGAAATCCAGCAGCACATCAACGGTGCCTTGTTTCGGATCGGTCTGCAAATAGTGTCCCACACCATCGAAGTGCAGCGGAAGGTCACCGAAGATTCGCGCCGGGTGGGTATTCAGCTTGGTCAGAAATTCCTCGAAGGCCGATTTGTCGAAAAGCATGCCGGGGGTCATCAACCAGGCTTGCGTCAAGCGCTTCTCGCCCTCCAAGGACAGGCCGGTGATCACCAATTTTCCGAAATGATACGCCGGCCCTTCTTCGATGATGACGACGTAGGATATGGCTCGCGCGCTGTCGTCGTACGTGGGCGTGGGGTCCAGCTTTACGTCCAGATAGCCTTTCTGGCCGTATTGCTCGCGAATACGGTCCCAGCCGGCTTCCAGCTCCTGGCCGTTGGCGGTCGATCCAGTTTGTTCGCCGAGTAGAGTGTTCAACGCAATATCAGAAAGCATTACGTTGCCGCGCCACTGCACGCCTTTCCATTGATACGGGGAACCGGGCTCAACGGGAACGAATACCGGAAGGCTCTCGGGAAGTTTTTGGTTGGGATTGCCCGAAAGGCGAATTTCCGGCGGGCCCAGTTTAACGCGGAGGTAACCTCGCGCGAGATAGATCGGGCGAATTTGTTCCGCCAGGAAAATATCGATGGCCACCCGCGAATATTCCTTGCCCACAATTTCCGGCAAGTGGGCCTGTACAAATTTAGAGTCGGCCAGCGAGGAATCGCTGAAGGTCAGGCTGGCGACCCGTCGCGAGTCCCCTTGGGCGTGAAACTCCAGGATGTCGCCATCGCTCAGCGGGTTGGGGATGGGCTGATGTTCGATGGGGGCATTTATTCCGTGGGCCACGAGCAGAGCGCCGATCGCTTGCGAAGCTTGATCGACGGCGCCGCCTTCCGCGGGTAGATGGCCATCGTAGAAGGGCAGCTTGGCGTGAATGGCTTCGGCGAGTTCGGAATCGGCAAACCAGGGAAAGTTGTCGAAGTAGACCAGCAGGCGCGGAGCTTCTTCGCAGTGATACGTGACGGCAACGCCTTCAGCCGTCGTTTTGAATTTGTAGCCAACGTTGCTGAAGAGGCCGGTCTGCAATAAATGATCGGCGCCGGATTGTAAGTCGTCGCGGGTAACTTGTGCGCCGAGCTGCAGGCCGGTGAGCGCGGCAACCGCAGGTTCCGCAAGAGTTTTGAGGCCTTCGATGGTCACTTGATGAAGCGCGGCGCTACCCGTCGGCGCCGGAGCGGACGCGGCGGCTGGGGCCTGGGCGCTGGCGGCCGCAGTGAAGAATAAATTCGCCGAGACTGCCGAGGCAAAAATTAGTAACGCGCCGATATTGAGAAAGGAACGGACGGTCCGCACGCCTTCATTCTAGCGGAAAAGTGGTCGAGTGGGCGCGCGCTACTCGACGGTTACGGACTTGGCGAGATTGCGCGGCTGATCCACGTCGCAACCGAGGCGCACCGCGATGTGATAGGCCAAGAGCTGCAGGGGAATAATTTCCAGCAGCGGCGCCAGCAATTCCGGAGCGGGTGGCAGTTCGACGAGGTGGTCGGCGGCTTCGCGCGCCAGATGGTCGTTGGCGGTAACGATGGCGATGACGATGCCGTCGCGGGCTTTCACCTCTTTGATATTGGAGACGCTCTTTTCGTAGCGGGTCATGGAGTCCGGGTCGCTTTCGTCGCGGGTGGCCAGCACCACTACCGGTAGATTTTCGTCGATTAGCGCGTTGGGACCGTGCTTCATTTCTCCCGCGGGATAGCCTTCCGCGTGAATGTAAGAAATTTCCTTCAGCTTTAACGCGCCTTCGAGAGCGATGGGATAGTGAATGCCGCGCCCGAGATACAGAAAATCCGTGAAGCGGAAAAATTTGCGCGCTAGCGTTTCGTAAAATCCGGTGGCGTCGGCCTGCAGCACTTGCTCGATCTTTTGCGGGATGCGGGTGAACTCCTGCAAAAGCTTCTTGGCGTTTTCGCTCGAGAGTTTGTCGCGCACTTCACCCAGCCGGATGGCCAGCAGCAGCAGGGCAGTAAGCTGCGCGGTGAACGCTTTCGTGGAGGCCACGCCGATTTCCGGACCCGCGTGGGTGAGGATGGTGCCCGCGGCCTCGCGAGTGATCATCGAACCCATCACGTTGCAAATCGCCAGCGTCGGGGAGCCTTTGCTCTTGGCTTCACGCTGCGCGGCGAGAGTGTCCGCGGTTTCACCGGACTGGCTGATGCACACGGTTAAAGTGTTGGCGTCCAGGATCGGATCGCGATAGCGAAATTCGCTGCCGTAATCGACTTCCACCGGCAGGCGCGCCAGTCGCTCGATCATGAATTTCCCCGCCAGCGCGGAGTGCCAGCTGGTGCCGCAGGCGACGATGCGCACGTGATCGAAGGTGCGAAACTGTTCTTCGCTGATTTGCATCTCGCCCAGAAATACCTTGCCGGTATCTTGCGAGATGCGTCCGAGCAGGGTGTCGCGCACGGCGCGTGGCTGCTCGAAAATCTCTTTCTGCATGAAATGCTTGTAGCCGCCCTTTTCGGCCATGATGGGGTCCCAGTTGACGTGCTGCGTGGGACGCTCCACCGGGCGTCCATCGTGATCCATAACGCGCACGCCACTTTGCGTCAATACCGCAATGTCGCCGTCGGCCAGGAAGAAAATCTCCCGGGTGTGCTCCAGCAGCGCGGGAATGTCGCTGGCTACGAAATATTCGCCTTCACCGATGCCGATCACCGAGGGCGGTCCGAGCCGCGCGGCAACAATTTTGTGCGGATCGTTGGCGGAGAGAAACACCAGCGCGTAGATGCCGCGCAGATCCTTGAGGGTGAGGCGCACCGCTTCTTCCAGCGGCACGCCACCTTGGGAATATTTTTCCACCAGGTGCGCGGCCACTTCGGTGTCCGTTTCGGTCACAAATTTGTGGCCCTCGCGCTGCAGCTGCTCTTTCAACTCTAAATAGTTTTCGATGATTCCGTTGTGGACCACCACGATCTGTCCGCTGCAATCGCGATGCGGGTGGGCGTTTTCCTCGGTGGGACGTCCATGGGTGGCCCAGCGGGTGTGGCCAATACCGTAGGTGCCATCGAGCGGGTGCTTACGCAGTACTTCTTCTAGATTGCGCAGCTTGCCGGAAGCGCGGCGAATTTCGAGTTTACCCTCGGGGGTGACCACGGCGATTCCAGCGGAATCGTAGCCGCGATATTCCAGTTTGCGCAGGCCTTCGATGATGACCGGCACCACCTTTTTAGGTCCGATGTAGCCGACAATTCCGCACACGTGCAAAGTCTCCTGAGCGACTTCTTAGCCTAACACGGCGGCGTTTTCGCCTGGCCGCGCATCGAGCCGCATGTGACGCCGCGATTAGAAGAGTCAGGTCCGCGGCGATTATTGCGTGGGCATGGTGCTGGCGGGTTCGAGGCTGTAGGAGATTAGCTTATCGTTGGCATCGAAATGAAACGTCACCTTGGCGGCTTCGGGTTGCACAGTTTCGGTGTTGATGTGATGCACCGTGGCCACAATGGCATGCGGGTCGGTAGAGGGGCTGAGGGCGTACCCGCGGGTGTTGAGGAAGATGGTCACTCGCGACATTGGGGTGCCGACCGGCAGTTGGGCCGCGAGTAACTCGTCAATTCCTTTTAGCTTAGGATCGGACGTGTGAGCGGTACCGCTTTTGCACGCCCCCGCGCTTAGAGAAAGAACCAGCGCGAGCGCGAAGAGAGCCACAGAGAAGAGAGAGCTGCGCGTTTGCGAAGGGAAGTAGCTCATAATCTGGCCAACCGCTGATGGACCTGCGTTACGACTTCTTCTGATTCGCGTTACTCGACGATTTCGAAACGAAATTCTTCGATGACCATGTTGGTCAGCACTTCTTTCGAGATGCGCTCCACTTGCGCTTGCGCTTCTTCACGGCTCCAGCCGTCGAGATTGAGCACAAAGAATTTTCCCTGGCGAACTTCTTGCACTTGACCATAACCCAGGCCGGACAGCGCGTGCTGAATGGTCTGCCCCTGGGGATCAAGTACCGTGCGTTTCGGCATCACCCATACGTGTGCTTTCATGGCGTCAGTATAACATTGGCGGGCAGCGGCCAAAACACAACGCCGCGTCGGCGTTTTTCCCTTTGTGGCTACCGAAATGCGTGGGTAAAACTCATTTCCACGAGGCGTTCCAGTTCCGTCTTGTCCAGTCCCATCTTCCAGGCATTTTCGTATTCACCCTCCAACGTGGTGTGGAACATAGTCGGATCATCAGTCGAGAGCACGATGGGAATTCCATGGCGAAAAAGTTGCGGCAGCGGGTGCTGTTCGATCTTCGCGGCGGCAACGCCCAATTGCACGTCCAAGGCTCCGGTGCAAATGTTGCTGGCGGGACAGATTTCCAGGGGAATCTGGCGCTCGGCCAGCAAGTCCATCAGCGCCGGGTCGCGAATAGCGGCAATGCCGTGGCCGATGCGCTCGGCGTGCAAATGCTCGATGGCTTCGCGAATATTTTCCGGACCGCCCACTTCTCCCGCATGGATCAGCCGATGCATGCCCAAATCCGCCGCGCGGCCGTACACCGCGCGAAACTCTCTGGCGGGAATGCTGCGTTCGTCGCCGCCGATTCCGAAAGCCACAATTTTGTCGCTGTGGCAGGCGCCCGCGGCCTCCACTACGGCCATAGCCGCTTCCACGCCAAACTGGCGCACCGCATCCCAAACCCAGCGCAGGCGTAAACCGTGCCCTTCAAATTCCTCCGCAACTTCCAGCATTGCCGCAAAATTCGCTTGCGGATCCTGGCCGCGCAGTTGCATCACGCCAATCGAGAGGGTGACCTCTGCGTACACGACATGCTGAGCCAACAAGGCCTCTGCGAAATCGCGCACGATCACGGCGTAGTCCGCCGGTTCGCGGAGAAACGAAGTGACCCACTTGAACGCTTCGATGAACTCGGCGAAATCCCGGTATGCGTAACGCTGGCGTACTTCGTCCTGGGTCACTTTGACGCCGTGCCGCGCTGCGATTTTCGCCACGGTAACGGGCTGCAGCGAACCCTCGAGATGAACGTGCAGTTCGGCCTTCGGCAGGTTCACGATACGGATAGGCAGCGGGTCCAAGTCGAGTAGGCCTTTCGCAGGGCAACTAATAAGAGCGCGCGGAACTCAGTGCGGCAGTTGCGGCTTTCCGGCGTTAATCCACGCCGTTAGCCAGTACGAGCCGGTGTCGGTGGCGGCGTTTGACAGTTGCCGAATCAGAATGGCCGCGGACAGATTATAAAAGCGATCATAAAATTCGTCGGTGTAGGTGGTCAGGCCTACTCTCGCGGTGCGGTCCGCCAGCAGAATATTTTCGATCCAACTGTGCGCCGTCAGGCAGGAGTCAAAGGCGTGGTCGGTGGGATCGCGGATATACGATGCGTCATTCGGGCGCATCGGGAAGAAAGAGGAGAAACGGTCGACCAGCGTGCTTCCGAAGCGCTCGTCGATTCCTAGCTGATTGCTGAGCTTGCCGTCAAAATTATCGGTGACATGAAAGGGATCGTTGATTTCCCCAACGTACAGCGCCAGGAGCGCGGCATCCACCTTCGCTTCTTCCCAGTGACCCAATTTCATCGCTTCGGTTAATTTTTGGCTGTAAACGCCCACTTCCCAGGGCAGCAATCCGTTGGCATCCAACTTCCATTTGAAAGTTTTGGCTACTGCCGCTTTGTAGTTTCGCGGGAGGGCTTCAAAAGGGAAACGCCCGTATTTGTCGAGATAGATGTAATGGTTGTGCCGTTCCGCGCTGTTTTTGGCGATAGTGTCCAGTGGATCGCTGACGTGCTCCAACATAAAAGCGCGGTTGGCTTCAAAATATCCGCGAATTTCGGGTGGCAGAGTCTCGATCGCCTGATTGACGATCAATTTCTGGCCGTTGCGCCCCCACGCCAATGCAACCCGCGGCGACAGTGCGCACAGCGCTGCCAGGACCAGCAGCGCTGGCAATCTCTTCAGCAGCTGTTGGTAGTAAAACCTTCGCGGCATTCCGCAATTCCTCTTAGGCCCGATTGGGGACTTGATTGGCGGCTCGATTCGCTGCTCGCAAGGTGCTCTTCCGGCTTCCGTAGAAATAGTACAGCACCAGTCCTATGATCATCCAAACGAAGAAACGAATCCAGTTCATGATCGGCAGTCCAGCCATGAGCAGAATGCAGGTGAGGATGGTGATGATCGGGGCGATCGGCCCGCCCGGTGCTCGGAAAGCTCGCCGGCGATTCGGCTCGCGATAGCGCAGGATTAAAACGCCTCCGGCCACCAACGCGAACGCGAATAGCGTGCCGATATTAGAAAGGTCCGCTAGCGTGCCGATATCCAGAATTCCCGCGGGAATTCCCACCACGAAGCCAGCCACCCAGGTGGAAAACGCCGGCGTCTGATACTTGGGATGCACGCGGCTGAATATTTTCGGGAACAATCCATCGCGGGACATCGCGAACCACACGCGGGCTTGTCCCAGTTGAAAAACCAGCAGGGAAGAGATCATGCCCATCAGCGCGCCGAGCAGCACCACCAACCGCACGCCCGTAAAATGCAATTTCTTGAGGGTGTTCACTACCGGAGCAGCATCGTCCACCAGCGTGTCCCACTTCACCAATCCGGTGAGCACCACTACCACCGCGATGTAGAGGATGGTGCACACCACGAGGGTGGCGATGATCCCGATCGGCAAATCTCTTTGCGGCTCGGTGCATTCTTCCGCCGCGGTGGAGACGGAATCAAAACCGATGTAGGTGAAGAACACGATGGAGCCGCCGGTCAAAATTCCCGGCCAGCCGTTCGGCGCGAAAGGATGCCAATTCGCCGGATGAATCAAGCGCGAAGCAAAGCCCACGAACACCAGAATGGCCACGATCTTTAGCAACACCATAATGTTGTTGGTGCGCGCCGATTCGCGAATGCCGCGCACCAGCACCATGGTCAACAGCATTACGATGATGAACGCCGGCCAGTTGAAACCGAAGTGCCAACCGGAACCGTAGATGTCGTTGCCCTGCAGATCCTGCAAACCGGTCGGAAGGTAGGCCGGCGAAATCCACTTCGGATCCGGATGCCAGCCGAACCAATCAAATAGATTCACGATGTGTTGCGAAAAGCCCACGCTGACCGCCATATTGCTGACGGCGTATTCGAGAATAAGATCCCAGCCGATGATCCAGGCGATCAATTCGCCCATCGTCGCGTAAGTGTAGGTGTAAGCGCTGCCGGCGATGGGAATCATGGCGGCCAGCTCGGCGTAGCATACCGAGGCAAATCCGCACACCACGGCGACCAACACGAAAGAAAGCGCAATCGCAGGTCCGGCTCCCGGGCGTCCAAAGGACGGCGAGTGATGAATCAAATATTCCAGCAGCGGAGCATTGAGGATCGAAGAGGCGGTGAATTTCTGCCCGGCGATGGCCGTGCCGATAATCGTGAAAATTCCCGAGCCAATCACCGCGCCAATTCCCAGCGAGGTGAGACTCAGCCAGCCCAGCGATTTTTTCAGGGGGACTTCGGCGTTTTCACAATCCGAAAGCAGTTGGTCGATGCTCTTGCAGCGGAAGAGATCTGATCCCACTCAATTTCCTCCAGAAACCCCATTGCGTCGTTATCGGCTTCGGCCATCATTACGGCGTCACAAATTCGTAGACCACAGGCGACATCCGCCTCACACAGACCTTGTTAGGCTCTAATCGTCGATGTACTTATCGCACGCCACCAGAATATCCGCAACCTGCTTCTCGGTAAAACGGCAGCATGTGCGTTTCGAGATTCGCTTTGCGGCATGCGCCTCTTTACTGATAATCCCGTCAAAAGAGTCTTGACGACCCTGGTATAGAATCTAACTTGGCGAGCCGGCGGAAGCGTAGCCGGTCGTCAAAAACGAATCGGTGTGAACATGGCGAACGCATTAGACCAACCGCTGCTTGCGGCCCTGCTGGACTCCTGGGACCGGAACAACACGATTCTGATCAACCTGCTCGGCGCCGTCCCGGACGGCGGGCTGGAAGTCAGGGCGATGGAGGGCAGCCCCACAGTTGCGCAACTCTTCACGCACATCCACTTTGTCCGGCTGGTGTTCATTGTCGAAGACGCACCCGAGTTCGCCATAACGCTGCCCGAGAAAGAATGGGCCGACGAGCGTGACCGCGCCCGCATTGCTCAAATGCTGAAAGAGAGCGCGAAGGTTGTGCGCGAAGCGGTACAGGGCCGAGTGGAATCAGGGCGGGAGATGAACCTTCACTATGATCACCCGATCCTGCTGCTCCAGCACATGATCTGGCACGAGGGCTACCATCACGGTCAGATAAAGCTGGCCCTCAAGTTGGCGGGCCATCCCATTACCGACAAGGAAGCTGGACCGCTCACCTGGCGCGTTTGGATGCGCAAGAAGTGAACATGAATTCTGAAATCAAAACGGTTCACGCAAACGTTACCGAATTTGCTTATCTCGATTACGGCAGCGAAAACGACCCGGCCGTAATATTTTTGCACGGCTTTCCCGACGACCCGCACACCTGGGACGGCGTGGTAGAACTCCTTACCGGGGAGCCGCTGCGTCTTCTGCGGCCATGGCTGCGTGGTTTCGGCGGCACTATTGTTTCCGACGAACGCGCCAAGAGCGGCCAAGTGGGCGCACTCGCTCAGGACGTCCTCGATTTTGCCGACGCACTCGGGCTTGATCGATTCTTCCTGGTGGGGCAAGACTGGGGCTCCCGCGCGGTGCAAGGCGCCACGGTGCTCGCTCCGCAACGGGTCCGCGGCCTGCTGCACTTGGCCACCGCGTACGGGCGCGGGGATGTGACTGCGGAACAGGAACTCCGGCAGATGCAGGCGTTCTGGTATCAATGGCTGTTTCAGAGTCCGCAGGGCCGCGAACTTTTTGCGAAGGACCCCGTGAACTTTGGCAAATATCTGTGGCAGGTATGGTCGCCACAATGGAAATTCGCGCCGGAGGAATATTCCGTGGCTGCGGAATCGTTCGGTAATACGCAATTCGTCGAGACGGTGCTGTATTACTACGCGCATCGCTGGAAGAGCGTGCCCGGAAGTCCTGCTTATATCAGGCAACAAGAGATTATCAACCAGGCGCCGCCGATTTCGGTTCCCACAATCTTCGCGTGCGGCACCGCGGACGCCTGCAACCTGCCTGAATATTCCCGCGGCAACGAACGTTTTTTTAGCGGTCCTTACGAGCGCATCGAAATTCCCGGAGTAGGACATTTCGTGCAACGTGAGCGGCCCGAATTGGTCGCAGAACTCGTGCGCAAGCTTCTGGCGCAAACTCGGCGGTAAAGCTTCTGTATGACGCGAGTCCCAAAGGGGCGGCTCATCGAACGGCGGCCAGAATTACTTTATTGTATAGTGAAGTTCTATGGTACTTATTACTAGTTGCCGCTGCCCGTATAGGCGACGCTAATCTCTTCCGTGTATGTCCGAAAAATACAAACACAGCTACGCGGAATCTAACGCGCTCTTGCGCGACCTAAGAAAGATTCTGGGAAGCGACAACGAACGAGAGTTTATGCGGATTTTGCGGAAGCACGGGATAAAAGACGAGGATCCGCGATTTTCCGAGATTGTGAAACTTTACCGCGAGCTGCGGACCGGGAAGCCTTGACTGCCAGCTTGTGAATATCCGTGCGTAAGGCTTTGGCTTTGGCCGGAGACATCGTAGCCATGTGCGATTCGAGAAGTTCAGTTACCTTTTTGGCGGCAATGTTAAGTTTAGTCTTACGTGCCATATCCACACTCTAGCCCCTTGGTCCGTCGCACGCAAGAACCTGTCCCAGAATTCTCGGGGCAGTCGCCGATATGCACACCCGGCAATCCGCTCAAGCGGGCTGCAGTTGCGCGTATTTCTCGATGAATTTTTTGGTGCCGCGGCCGGGGAAGCTTACGGATACGCGGCGGTCGTCGTCTTCATCGCCTTCAACGCCCACCACTGTGCCTACGCCAAATTCCGGGTGGCGAACTTTGCGGCCGAGCATGGGGTTGGCGTCTGCACCTCGACGCGCAGCCGGCCGACCGAAGGTGCTGGGCGCAGAGGCCCGCCGGGGAGCTGGCGCTGCAGGCGTCGGCTTGCCCCGCACCCTGCGCAAAAATTCGTCCGCTGAGTAAGAATATTCCGGGTCCGGCTCGTAACGGCGCTTTTCGCCGATCTCCGCCAGCGAACCGCGAACGGTATCGACCAATTCACTGGGAATCTCCGCCAAAAATCGCGATGGCAATCCTTGACGCATCTGTTGCTCGTTACCGAAGATGCGGCGGTAGACCGCACGAGTCAGCGTTAAAGATTTTCGCGCGCGGGTCATGCCGACATAAACCAGGCGGCGCTCTTCTTCAATTCCTTTTTCTTCGGTGATGGCGCGATTGTGCGGGCAGATGCCTTCTTCCAGCCCGGTCAAGAACACATGATCGAATTCGAGCCCCTTGGTGCTATGCAGAGTGATCAACGTAACGCCCGGCTTGCCCTCAAACGAATCGGTGTCGCTAACCAGCGCGGCGGCATCCAGAAAATCCGTGAACGATTCTCCGGCGTCGATGCTCTCCGCAACGGCGCGCGTCAATTCTTCCAGGTTTTCCAGGCGTGCGACGTCTTCCGGAGAGTTGCGGTCTTTCAGCATGCCCATATAGCCGCTCTCATCGAGCACCATGCGGATGAAGGCCGCGGGCTCCTGGCTCGACTGAGCCTCGCGCAACCTGGTGATCAGATCCTGAAACGCGCGCAGCGGAGTTACCGCGCGGCCGCCAGAGGCTCCGGCGATAAATTTGTCTATGGCGGCCCACAACGAAGAAGCATCGGCCCGCGCGGCATCGCGCAAAGCGTCCACAGTGGTCTTGCCGATTCCCCTCGGCGGCACATTTAGTACCCGCAGCAACGCGATGTCGTCTTCGGGGTGCATCGCCAGTCGGACGTAAGCCAAAGCATCCTTCACTTCGGCGCGTTCGTAGAAACTAAATCCGCCGACCAGTTTGTAGCGCAGCCCGCGACGGCGAAAAGCTTCTTCAAACGCGCGTGATTGAAAGTTGGTCCGGTATTCCACCGCGCAGGTTTGGTCCGGATCGTCGTTCTGGAGCTTCTCCAGTTCGCCGGCTACGAACTCGGCTTCGGCTTGGGCGTCGCGCGCTTCAAAATATTTTACGTTGCTGCCCGCCCCATTCTCCGCGCTGAGCACCTTGCCCAGTCGCTCCGGATTGTTGGCCACCACGGCGCCGGCGGCATCCAGAATATTCTGCGTGGAGCGGTAGTTGCGTTCCAGCTTGACCACCCGCGCGTTGGGAAAGTCGCGCGAAAAGCTCAGCAGAATCGACACGTCCGCGCCGCGCCAGCGATAGATAGATTGGTCCTCGTCGCCGACTACGCACAGATTTTGGTGCGGTCCGGTGAGCAGCCGCAGCAATTCGTACTGCACGCGATTAGTGTCCTGATACTCGTCGACGTGGATGTAAGCGAAGCGCCGCTGCCAGCGTTCGCGGACTTCGGTGTTCTCGCGAAGCAGCTTCGCGGTGCGCAGCAATAAATCGTCGAAGTCCACCGCGTTGCTCTGGGCCAGCAGAGTTTCGTAGCCCGCAAAAAGGTCGGCCACCCGCCGGCCATCCTGACCGATGGCTTCGGCGCGCATCTGCGCTGCCGACTGCGAGTGATTTTTCGCATAGCTGATGCGGCTGAGCACATTGCGCGGAGTCAGCGAATCGTCGTCGATCTGCAGCTTGGCCATCGTCAGCTTCACGGCTGCGCATTGATCGTCGTCATCGTAGATCGCGAAGTCGCGCGGCAATCCGGCGTTGGTAGCTTCGCGGCGCAGAAACCTGGCGCACAGCGAGTGAAAGGTAGAAAGCCAAGGAGTCGCGGGCGGGAACCCGCCGCGTGACAATAAATTAGAGACGCGGGTGCGCATTTCCTGCGCGGCCTTGTTGGTAAAAGTGACCGCTAGGATCGCTTCCGCAGGCACGCCGCTGGCGATCATATTGGCCATCCGATAGGTGATCGCGCGGGTCTTGCCGGTACCGGCGCCGGCCAGAATCAACACTGGGCCTTCGATCGTTTCCGCCGCCAGCCGCTGTTCAGGATTTAATTCGTTCAGGAGAGTGAGCATCGACCCATTTCAGAAAAATATTTTGGAAAAATAATTCGTACAGTCATGGTAGCCGAGCGCAACGATGGGCGCAAATGAACGGCAAATGCGAGCTGCGGCCCATTTGCGGCAGCGTTGCGATTCCATGGAGAACTACGGAGGCCGCTGCCGACTACTGTTCAGTGACTCAAATCAATCTCGAAATACGTAAGGCCGTCCTGCTTGCCCATGACGGTCACATCGGGGATGTACAAGTGCGCGCTGCTCAGTAAATCGAATTGCCCCTGCAAATCAAAGTACAGCAGACCCTGCACCGTGCTATGCGCTCCGATCACGCTGCTGGGAACCGCGGCGTTCTGTGCCGCAGTTTCCAACTCGGTGAAATCTTTGCTCTTGTTGCTACCAGCCGTGATAGGCACCGGCAATCGGCGTTTGGCAGTGGGATCTTTGCCGCCGGGTTTCAAGACCGCATCCGCCAGCTGGGCGGCGGTCAGCGATTGCAACTCCTGGTTGGTGTCGTCTTCCAGGCGAAAGTTCAGCCGGATGCGGTCGAGCGCCACCTTGACGCCCGTATCCGAATCATTGCGAATCGAGATTTGCACCGCGAGCACCCCGGCAGCGAACGGCGATTTCTTCGGAAATTTATCTTTGTAGAGGGCCGCCTGGGTCCACGGTCGCGCCGAAATCGTCACGCCTTCATGCGACTCCAGGGAAGAAGTCTGCAGCAGGGACTGCCTGGGGTGATTGGCTGGCGCGCCCCCCAAGGGGGACTGCGAATTCGCCAGCGGACCGGCGATAAAAAAAATCCCCGCCAGGCCGGGAAGAACGATGACTAACTTTCGCATCAGGTTATAATGTTTAATTCTCATCTTGACGCCTTCGATTCCATGGGGAAGTGCAGGGTTGCCCTGCACGGGGCGTAGTTTGCTGCCTTTTGTATCCGGGGCGGCGGCCCAACGCGTAGAGACCGGAGCCACGATTCGTGTTTCTTATTTATAGCTTACTGATGGGGGCCGCGGCGCTGCTGCTCACGCCGTACTGGCTGATCCAGAGCGTGCGCCACGGGAAATATCTCTCGAATCTCGGCCAGCGCCTAGGGTTTTCTTTTCCTGGACTTGCTGCTGGTTCGTCGTCAGGGGAGAAAGCCATCTGGCTGCACGCCGTCTCGGTAGGGGAAGTGCTCTCCAGCGTGACGCTGGCGCGCCGGCTGAAGGAGACGTTTCCCGAACGGCCGCTTATCATTTCGACGACGACGATCACCGGGCAAGCTTTGGCTCGTGAGCGGCTCAGCTTCGCAGATGGTTTTCTTTATTTCCCGCTGGACTGGGCGTTTGCCGTTCGCAGCGCCGTAAGGGCGGTCCGGCCCGCCGTCGTCGTAATCGTTGAAACTGAAATCTGGCCAAATTTTCTTCGCGAAGCTGGAACGCAAAACATTCCCGTCGCGTTCGTCAGCGGCCGCATCTCCAACCGCTCTTTTGCCCGTTATCAGAAATATCTCGGAATCTTTGGATTTTTTCTGCGCCCGCTCTACCGGCGAGCACTCGCCTTCGCCTACATCTTTCTCATGCAGAGTGAAGTTGACGCGGAACGCATCCGCGCTCTCGGTGCTCCACCGGATCGGGTGAGAGTTGCTGGCAATCTGAAATATGACTTGGCTCTTCCGCCCGCAACGCCCATATCACAGTGGCTGGCGTCGGAAGCCGCGCGCCTGGGACGTTCTCCGGTAATCGTAGCGGGCAGCGTGGTAGCAACCGAGGAGCCGCTGGCGTTGATCGCTTTCGGCACCTTGCAAGGCGAATACCGCAAAGCGTTGCTGGTGCTGGCTCCCCGCAAGCCGGAACGTTTCGACGCGGCCGCGCAATTCATCACTGATTTTCACGTTGAGTTTGTTCGTCGCTCGACGCTACAAATTCCAGGGCCGTCGCAGAGCGCTGCTGCCGGGTACGCGTCGAACGGTACGGCGCAACTTGCGGAAGATGTGAAAGTGATTTTGCTCGACAGCATCGGAGAGCTGGCTTCGCTCTATGGGGTGGCGGACCACGCATTCGTCGGCGGCTCGCTGGTAACTTCCGGCGGCCACAATATTCTGGAGCCCGCGGCTTTCGGAAAAGTGCCGGTGTTTGGCCTCTCGATGGAAAATTTTTCGGAGATGGCGAACCGTTTTATCGCCGCAGACGCCGCCATTCAGTCCCCAAGCCCGGAAGACGTTGGCGTAGCTTGGATTGAGCTGCAACGCGACCCGGAACGCATGAAGCGCATGGGAGCGGCCGCGCGGCGCCTGGTGGAAGAGAGTCGAGGCGCTACGGAACGCACTCTGGACGAAATCAGAATTGTGTTGTCGGCGCACGGCGTGGAAGCGCGCGGATGAATTGGCAGTCTCTGCAACGTTCGCGATTGGCCCGTGTCATCCTGTGGCCGCTGTCGCTTATTTATGGTGTTGCGGTATTGGCTCGGGTGCGGGCTTATGCCCGCGGCCAGCTAAAACCAAATCGTTTGCGGGCAGCGGTGGTCAGCGTGGGGAATTTAACCGTCGGAGGCGTTGGAAAAACGCCGATGGTGTTGTGGCTCGCAGAAAAATTTATTGCGCGGGGCCAGCGCGTCGCAGTTCTCACTCGCGGTTATCGCGGCGCGCAGGGCAGCAGCGATGAGGTCGAACTCTTGCGCAGCCGTCTTAATGAGCGCGCCGTGGTGGCGGTGGGAGCCGACCGCTTTGCCGTAGGTTCGGCGCTGGAGGCGCGGCAGGCCGTGGATATTTTTATCTTGGATGATGGCTTCCAGCATCTGCAGCTGGCGCGCGACGTGGATATTCTCTTAATGGATTCTTCGCGCTCGCTCACGGGTGAATCGCTTTTGCCTGCGGGCCTGCTGCGGGAACCGCTCTCCGCGATGGGCCGCGCCGATGCTTTGGTTTTTACTCGCGTGGAAACCCAACAGGGCATTGCCGCCGCAGTCTCCCAATTGAATTCCTATCCGGTATTCACCGCCGCGACCAAGCTTCTGGGATTCCGCCGGCTGGGCAGCAACGATGCAGCCCTGCTCACTGCGGATCAGATTGGCCCGGGCCCCTTCTTCGCTTTTTGCGGCCTTGGCAATCCCCAACAATTTTTTCGCGATCTGGAGACTTGGAAGATTCCCGTGAATGGCCAATCCGTTTTCCCCGACCACCACAAATATACGGCGGCCGACGCTGCCCGGTTGGAACGTGCCGCGGAGGCCGCAAATGTCCCGGCGTTGCTAACCACGGAAAAGGACGCGAAGAATCTTGCCAACGCAGCTCCCCAAGCTTACCCCGTGTTCATCGCGATAATCGATATCGAGGTTTCACAAGAGGAAGACTTTCTCGCGCTCATTCAAGGCAAAATCGCGGAGCGCGCTGGGTCTCCCTCGTGAAAATTCTGATTCGCGCAACCAACTGGGTCGGCGACGCCATCATGGCCATCCCCGCCTTGCACGCGGTGCGGGAGCATTTTCCCGAAGCGCACATTGCTATCCTCGCGCGTCCCTACGTGGCGGACATTTATCGCCACCAACAAGTCGCCGACGAACTGATTTCCTACGATTGGAAGGGAAGTCACGCCGGCGTGGCAGGCCGCGAACGTCTCGCCACCGAATTGCGCGCACACAGTTTCGATACCGCCCTACTATTGCAAAACGCTTTCGACGCCGCCTGGCTCGCCTGGCGCGCCGTAATTCCCCGCCGCATCGGCTACGCCCGTGACGGCCGCAGTATGCTGCTCACCGGTGCGATTCCTGTGCCTAAGCTCGGCGAAATCCCCGCTCACGAAAAATTCTATTACCTGGAATTGGTCCGCCGCGCAGGCTGGCTGACGGAATTGCCCGATGATAAATTTATCCAGCTGAGTGTTCCGCCAGATAAACTCTCCGCCGCGGAACAAACGCTGATCGCCGCCGGGAGCCGGCCAAACATTTTGCGCATTGCCGTAGGCGCCGGGGCGTCTTACGGCTCGGCCAAATGCTGGCCCCCTGAACGCTTTGGGGAAACCCTCAACCATCTCCAAGCTCACACCGATGCCGACGTAATTCTCTTCGGAACCGCGAACGAAATACCCGTCACGCAGGCCATCGCTTCTAAATTACAAAAACCGCCGATCAATCTCGCGGGCCAAACCGCCATTGCCGATCTGCCGGCGCTGCTTTCGCGTTGCAATATTTTTCTCGGCAACGATTCGGGCGCGATGCACGTCGCAGCCGCCGTTGGGTTGCCGGTCGTCGCCGTCTTCGGCCCCACCGATCCGCTGGGCACCGCCCCAGTAACCCCGCGCTCCACCATCGTGCAAGAAAAACCGTATTGCAGCCCTTGCTTCCTGCGCCGCTGCCCCACGGACCATCGCTGCATGACGGCCGTGCACCCCGCCGCGGTAGAGGCCGCACTGGTCCCGTGGATTGCTTCCGTGAGCCTAGAGCCGCAATCGCCCGAGGTGCCGCATGCCTGAGACCTGCGCCTTGCGCAGCAACACGATTCTCGATCGCGACGCCAGAATCTGTAGCCAGCCTGCTCACTTGAATCGCTCCGCTGCTTTGCGTATTGTTCCTTTCGCGCGTCCGATACAACCGAATTTCGCTAGCTCGACTCTCACCGTAGCCGCTGCTTGGATACTGGAGCAATCTAGATGAAGCGCCGCATGCCCGCTAAACTCTCTGCTCACGCCAACGCGATACCCGTGTCTCCAGCGATCGATCTCAGCGCGCTGGCTGACTATGTGGAACGCTTTGGCTCACGAACTATCGTACTGCTCGGAGATTTTGTGGCCGACGAATTCCAATTCGGCGAAATCTCCCGAGTTTCCCGGGAAGCTCCCGTACTGATCCTTCGCCACAGCCACACGCATTTAGTTCCGGGTGGTGGCGCAAATGCCGCCAATAATTTTGCTGCGCTGGGTGCCCGCATTCTTCCGGTTACCGTCGTCGGAGACGATGCCGCAGGCGCGGCGCTTCGCGAGCATTTCGCAGCCATGCGCGTCGACGTCTCCGGAGTTTTCTCCGCCAAGGGCTGGACCACTCCCACGAAAACGCGTTTTCTGGCAGGTTGGGCCCATACTGCAGGACAACAAGTCCTGCGCGTGGACCGCGAACCCGCGACTCCACTTCCACTCGCTATCCGATCGAAACTAGAGAACGCGCTAGCGAAAAAGTTAAAAAAGGCCGACGCCCTGGCCGTCTCCGACTACGGCTTTGGCGTCGCCACGCCTGCGTTGGTGCGCCGCGCCCGCGCCCAGCGCAAATCGAAGTTCACCATTACTCTGGACGCTCGCCACAATCTTCACGCCTACGCGAAATCGCAAGTCAGCAGCGCCACGCCGAATGAAGCGGAAGTGGAAGCGCTGCATCACGCCACGATCGGCGCGAATCTCGCCGAGTTGCAACGCTGCGCGCAGTCCACCCGCTCCACGATGAATCTGCAATCGTTGCTGGTAACCCGCGGCCGCGACGGTATGGCCCTCTTCGAATCGGAAAATCGCGCGACGCACATCCCCATTCACGGCGCGGCCCAAGCCGTCGACGTTACCGGCGCGGGCGATACCGTCCTGGCCGCGTACACTCTGGCCCTGGCCTCCGGGGCGCCGCCGCTCGAAGCCGCGCACATCGCCAATATCGCCGGCGGGCTGGTGGTGATGAAGCGCGGGACCGCCACAATCTCACGCCGCGAACTGCTCGACGCGATACGCCAGGAAATTTCGGGAGACTCCCCATTTCGTTCCGCGGAAACACCCGCGAAAGATCCCGTCTGACGAAAATGCGTGAAGCCCGATCCAAAATTGTCTCGCTGGAAAAACTTCGCACCCTTGTCGCCGGGCTTCGCCGGCAAAATAAAAGAGTCGTTCTCTCCAACGGTTGTTTCGATACGCTGCACGTCGGCCACATTCGCTACCTCGCGGCCGCTCGCCAGGAAGGCGACGTGCTAATCACCGCCGTAAACGCGGACAACAGCGTCCACGCGTTAAAGGGGACCAATCGTCCGATCCTCGACGAACAAGCCCGCGCACAACTGGTCGCCGCGCAACGCAGCGTCGACTACGTCATCCTCTTCAGCGAGCCCACGGTCGAGCGCCTGCTCGAAGAATTGCGCCCCGACGTCCATGCCAAGGGCACCGACTACACCGCTGACACTGTCCCCGAGCGCGCCACCGCCGCCCGGCTAGGTATCCGCGTAGCTATCGTCGGCGATCCAAAAAATCATTCCACGCGCGCGCTGCTGGAAACCATTCGCAAGGATCACAATGCCTGATCCGCGATTCCTGATTGTTCGATTGGGCTCTCTGGGAGACATCGTTCACACCTTTCCCGCCGTAGCAGCCCTCCGCCAGTCTTTTCCGGCCGCGCAGATTACCTGGCTGACCCATCCGCGTTGGGAATCGCTGATCGCCAGCAGCAATCTGGCCACGGAAATCTGGGCCGCCGAAACGCGCTCGGCTAAATCCATCCGTGAAATCGTCAGCCGTATCCGCGCCGCGAAGTTCACGGTTGCCATCGATTATCAAGGACTCTGGAAATCGGCGGGGCTGCCGCTGCTCGGGGGCATTTCCAAGAGAATTGGCTTCTCGTCGCAAACCATTCGCGAGTGGGGCGTGCCAATCCTCTATACGGATCGTGTGCGCTGCACCACAACCCACATCGCGGACCAGAACGGCGAGCTCTCGCAACGCGCGGGCGCCGCAAACACTTCCGCGTCGTTCGCTCTGCAAATCCCTCCGCAAGACGATGCGGAGGTGCGCCAGCTCTTACACGGATCCGGCATCGACCGTTACGTTCTTCTCAGTCCCGGCGGCGGCTGGCGTTCGAAATGCTGGCCTCCCGAACGTTTCGGTCAACTCTGCCAGCAACTTCGCAACTCTTTCGACCTGCGCTGTGTTCTAAATTACGGTCCGGGCGAAGATGACTTGGTGCAATCGATCAAAACGAACAGTGGCACCGCCGATCCCTTCGCCTACAGCGGACCCATGGGAAAATTGATGGCCCTCGCGCACAATGCCCTCTGCATCGTAGGCGGCGACACCGGACCTCTGCATTTAGCGGTCGCGCTCGGCACGCCATCCGTCAGCATCTACGGCCCCACCGACCCAAATCGCAACGGCCCGTATCCCACTTTCACCTGCGCATCACCATCCTTTGTAGGGGCGCAGCATGCTGCGCCCCAGCTTGCCCGGACTGATGCAACGCCTGCCCCTGCAGATGAATTCTGCCCCACAAAAGAAAAAACAATCCCAAGAGGCGTCTCCGACCACCCATGCAACATAGTTCTCCGCGACCCGACCGCCATCCGCAATCACAGCCGCATCGACGAAACCGATCCCGCAATCCTCAAAATTTCCGTGGACGAAGTATTCCGCGCCGTTAGTCAACTAATCGGAGCCTGCAAATGACTGACCGCGCCGCCTTCTTCGCCCGCTGGCGCGTGCGCCTGGGTTATCCGCTCGCGCTAGCAGTTCTGTGGCTAGCCAGGCCGACGCCGAAAAGTATCGCCATCGGCGCGGCCATCGCGGTCGTCGGCCTGTGGCTCCGCGCCTACGCCGCCGGCTACCTCCATAAAAAAGAAACCCTCACGATCACCGGACCCTACGGACGCACTCGCAACCCGCTATACCTCGGCAGCGCGATTCTTGCCGCGGGCATCGGCGTCGCCACCCATTCCTGGATCGCCGTCGCGATGCTGCTGATCTATTTTTCGCTCTTTTATTCGATCGTAATGAGAAGGGAAGAAGGCGAGCTGCGCAAATTCCACGGGGCCGCCTTTGACGCCTACGCGCAATCCGTGCCGCTATTCTTTCCGCGGCTCACGCCGGTAAAAAGTTCTGCGAGCGCCTCAAACTCTCCGGGCGCATTTTCCTTTGCCCAATATCAGAAAAATCACGAGTGGCAAGCCGGCGTGGGCTTCCTGCTGATTGTGCTCGCGCTACTGATTCTCTGGCGCGTGCATCTGCCCTGAAGCCGGCGCGTCCACTCGCTCCGGGCACGCCACAAAACAAGAAATCTCCAGCCGCGTCCCATCCGTCAAAATCTGCACCGCGCCGTCGCGATCCGTCCGCAAAATCCACACTCCAGCGTGTTCCAATCGCCCCAATAGCTCCGCGCTGGGATGCCCGTAAGGATTATTTTCGCCGGCCGAAATCACCGCCACCCCCGGGTGCACCGCCGCTAAAAATTCCTCGGTGGTCGAGTTCTTGCTCCCGTGATGGCCCACTTTCAAGACATCCGCGTGCAGACTTCCTTCGGCGCTTTCCGCCAGAATCTCCCGCTCGGCCTGCTTTTCCGCATCGCCGGGCAACAGAAACGCCCGCGAGCCAAACCCCCAGCGCATTACGATCGAATCATTATTTTTTGCCGACGGCGTAGTATCGGCCGCTGCGGGCCACAGCACCTCGCCGTGTGCACCGTCCCACTCCAGTCTGTCGCCGCGCACTTCATGCGCAATCGTCACGCCCTGCGACCGCGCCAGCTCCTCCAGCTTGGCTAGCGCCGAGCCCGAAACTTCTCGCCCGATCCACAGCGTTCCCACGCGAAAATTCTCCAGCACCGCCGTCAGCCCGCCCAAATGATCCTGATGCCCATGCGTCACCGCCACAAAATCAACTTTCTTGAATCCCCGCGACCACAGATACGGAGACACCGCTTCTTCTCCGGGATCAATTCCGTTGCGCTCCGGCCGCCCGGGAAATCCCCCAAACGCTCCGCCGCCATCAATCAACAACGTCTTGCCGCCCGGCGATACCATGAACAACGAATCCCCCTGCCCCACATCGAGCACCGTCAATTCCAATTCGCCGCGCTGCCACTGCGCCGCAAATGGAAATATCGCAATAACAATGGCATGCCGCCAGCAACAGGACCAGGCTCCGCACCCGCGCTGAATCGCTCCAGCGCTCGCGGAATCGCAGCGAAGCGATAAGAAATATTCCCGCAATAAAAAATAAAATCACCAGCCACACAGGGCGGACCAGGAACCCGATAGCTCCATCGGCTAAGCCCGCTGAAGTGCTGCACCACAGCCAATAGTGCAGAGGTCAGCCATCCGAGCGGCACCGCCAGAAATCGCCCGAAAGCAGGGAGGAACGTCCCGCCGAGAATCGCCGCAAATCCCAGCGGCACCATCACCCCCATCAGCGGCACAGCCAGCATGTTCACCAGCGGAGCCGAAAGCGTCACGCGATGAAAGGAACCCGTCATCAACGGCAACATTCCGATCTGCAACACCAGCGTAATCGCCAACAATTCCACAATTCTCAAACTTAAGCCCAGTCCTCCGACCAGGAATGTTTCGACGAATGTGATCACGCGTCTCGGCAATCGCGACACCATCCAGCCAATCGAAGACCGCAAATCAATCCGGAATTGCGCCACTCGAGGCTCGTGAATCGCATCGCGTTGCACTTCTCGCCATCCCCGAAGCGCGCCGGCGTACGGTTGCACCCGCTCTTCGAGCCACGGCGCGGAAATTCCCGCGATGCATCCGATGGCCACGAAGGTGAGCTGAAAACTAGCGTCCAACAACAGCACTGGACGCGCCACCAAAAGTATCAGCGCCGCGACCGCCGCCGAATTCAGCAAATCCAATCGTCGAAAGAACAGTGAGCCAAGCAGCACAACGCTAACCATCAGCGCAGCCCGCAACACCGGCGGCCGCTGTTCCACCATCACCACGTACGCGAACAGCAGCGCCAAGGTGCCTGCCACGGTGACGATCACCGGGAGCCGCACCTTACGGCCAATCCAAAACAGCACAAACGCAATCGCCCCCACGTGCAACCCCGCCACCACCAAAACGTGAAACACTCCCGTCCGCTGAAAATCCGCGGACTCCGCGCGGTCCACAAAGCTGCGGTCCCCCAGCAGCATCGCCCGCAAAACTCCCGCCGCTTCCGGTCGCGCGCTGAACAGCGTATCCACTTCCTCTCGCAACCGTCGCCGGGCTTTGGAAATTATCGTGTGAACAGTTGGCCGGGCAATCGCCACCCGTTCCATCAACTCCGGCGCCCGTAACGTTGCCACTAAATCAATATTCTGCGACGCCAGAAACGCTCTCCGATCAAACGCCCCCGCATCGCGAAACACTTGCGGCCGCCGCGCTTCTGTCACGACCGCAACTTCATCGCCGGCATGCACGTCTGGAGGCGCCACGTCGTGCCCCTCCGCATCTTGTTGCAGCGAGTAGCTCACCCGCAGCCCTCCGCTGAGCGGCACAAATGCCTCTTCGTAATCAACACCCGACAGACTCAGCTCGTAGCCATAACCCCACGGCAAACGCGCCGGCTCATCTCGCAGAACTCCATGCCAGCGCAACGGCGTGTGCAACTCGAGCGTTTTATTTTCTACCAGAGTTACAACGTAATCTGCCGGAAGAGGTTGTTCCGCTAACAGCGCCCCGGCGATTCCCAGTCCCGCCCAGCAAAAGATCCCCGCGCCCGCCGCCGCCCAGAGAAAGTCGCGTCGAACGAAAATCCCGCCAGCGAGCAATCCCGCCAGCACAAAAATAAAAAGGCCCACAACCAGTTCTTTCGAACTAGCGTGGGCCGCCACTGCAGGACGCAGGCCGATAGCGATTCCCCCGGCAAATGCCGCGGTCATCGCCACCGCCGGAAGTCTCATGGCAACTTGCGCAACCTCACCAACGTCTCGATATGGAATGTCTGCGGAAATAAATCAAACATGTCGATCGCCGTAATCTCGTAGAACGGTCCCGCCGCCGTAATCTCTGCCGGTTTTTTGGCGCTTCCCGTCAATACCGCCAAATCTCGCGCCAAGGTGGAAGGATCGCACGACAAATAAATAATCTCCGGCGCGCCCAGCTCCACTAGTTTTCCCGCAGCCGCGGCGCCCAATCCCGACCGCGGCGGATCGAGCACCACCAGGTCCGGCCGGTCCTGCGGCTTCTTCAAATAATCCTCGGTGTGCTCGTTGAACGTAGTCACTTCCACGCCCGCCATCTCCGCATTGGCATACAAGTCCCGCGTAGCCGCCAGATTCGCATCCACGCTGACCACCTTCGTAAACGTCTTCGCCAGCGGCAAAGTAAAAAATCCCACGCCCGCATACAAATCGAGTGCCAGTTCGCCCTTGGCGCCTTTGGTCACCGCCGCCAAAAGCTCCTCGATCAAAAATCGATTCACCTGGAAGAACGATAAGTGGCTGACTCGAAACGAAAATCCTCCAGCCTGATGCATCAAAAATCCAGGCCCGGTAAGCTCAAACCGCTCTTTTTTCTGGTCCAGCAGCAACAGACTCTCGATCTTCGGCAACGCCGCGCGAAAATACTCCGCTAATTCTGCCGCCGGCTTGGGATACGCATCGAACGCCACATTCAACGAAATCTTCTCGTCCGCCGAATCCGCGAACGCTTCAATCTCCAGAATGCCGTTGGGCAGCCGCCCCGCACGCGCCATCTCCTGCAGCAAAGTAAATGTTTCCAGTAGGCGCGGCGAAAGCACTGGACAAGTATCCACCGGCATAATCACCGAACTCTCCGGCAAGAAATAACCCAGCGCCCGCGGCATTCCGCTGCGCACCGCCCATTGCGCCCGGTTCCGATACCCATAAGGTTGCGCCGTATGCGCCGCAATATCCCCGGCCCAGGAAATTCCGCCCAGCCGCGAAAGCGTTTCCCGCAAAATGCCAATCTTCAGCTTCGTCTGTTCCGCAAACTCGATGTGCTGATAATTGCATCCGCCACAAATCCCAAAATGCGGGCAAGGCGCCTTCACTCGCGCCGCGGCCGGCTCCACAACCTCCAGCACTTTGGCCCAGACAGTCTTCTTCTTGCGCGTCTTCACCTCCGCGCGCACAATCTCGCCCGGCAAAACAAACGGCACGAAAACCGTATTTCCCTCCGCGTGCCCCAAGCCATCCCCTCCATACACCAGCTTCTCAATGGGTAATCTTAACTCTTCAGCCATCAATTGTCCTATCCGAATTTAAGTGTAGCGGCGGGTCTTTAGACCCGTTCTTTTAAGGTGTGTATATTGTCGGGAAACTGTTCACGAAAAATAATACAAACTAAACCGCGGCACCCCAAACTCTTCCAGCAATCTCTTCTGCAAATACTGCTTCTCCACCAACGCAATCTGCTCCGCCTTCATCTTGCGGCGATACATTGCCAGCTGCCCATCCATTTCCCGCCGCACTCGCAGCAACAATTCCTCGCTGGCATCCGCCGTGACCGCCGCATACACCTTATCATCCAACACCGTCAGCCGCCGCTCCAGGTCCTCCAAATCCAAAATACCCGGCGCATTCAGAATCACAGCCGCACTCTCCGCACCCGAAGCCAGTTCATTCAGCCGCAAGCCCAACTGCGGAAGCGCAACCGAGACTTTCGCCGCCGCCGTCCGCGCCTGCGCTACATTCTTCACCAAATAGATCCGCAACTCCGCAACCGGAAACGCCGGCCCCGCCGCCGCTCGCGAACTCTTTGGCGCCGCTCCAGCCGCCGCCTCATTCATCTCTTCCGCCGCTTCCAAAACCGCATCGGTGCAATACGCCAAAGTCTTCAACGCCTTTCCGGCCCCGCGTCGCGATCGCCCATAACTCTCCACCGCCCGGTCGATCCCCCGCAGCACCGCTTCCAGCGGCACCCCCGCTTTCTGCCAGGTCTCCATAATCGCCCAGTCCAGCGGCGACACCAGCAGATGCGCCCCGCGTTTCTTCCAGAAATATTCTTCGATTTCAGTGAAGTAGTTGAAGTAATTCCAGCCGCCCTCGGCGGCTTCGTGCTCTACGCTGTCGCCATCCGCCATTGCGCTAGCGCAAATCTTTCTTCAAATCGCTTTTTACCGCCGCACCGCTGAGCGCCGACCCACGTCCATCGGTCACCAAATTCTTCACCAGATCCGGATTCTTCTCCCAGATCAATCGCAAACCCTTCAAAGTTAAAAACTCATCCGTATGCTTGATGTGTTTCGAACCGCGCGCCACCAATTTCGCTTGTCCGCCCGTGGCAATCACCGGCACTTCGCCCTTCGCATGCTTCTCCGCCAACTCCGCCTTCATCCGCGCCAGCATCCCATCCACCATATCCACGGCGCCATAATAAAGCCCCGCCTGAATATGGGTAACGGTATTCGTCCCGATCACCTTGCCCGGATCCTTCAATTCCACTCGCGGCAAACGTGCCGCTCGCGCAAAAAGTGCCTCGGAAGAAATCCCCAGCCCCGGCGCAATCGACCCGCCCAAATACTCGCCCTTCGCAGAAATCGCATCAAATGTAATCGCCGTCCCAAAATCCACCACGATACACGGTCCGCCATACTCCGCAAACGCCGCCACCCCGTTCACGATCCGGTCCGCCCCAACCTCCAATGGATTGTCCACCAGCACCGCCATCCCTGTCTTAACCCCCGCCTCCACAAACAGCGCCTTCTTTCCCAAATATTTCCGTGCCATTTCCCCCAGAGTCCAATTCACCGGCGGCACCACCGACGAAATAATCACTCCGCCAATCGCATCGCGCTCAATCCCCGCCAACGAAAAAAGGTTCCGCGTCAGAACGCCATACTCATCCACAGTCTGCTCGCGCGCGGTAGTCAACCGCCAGTTCGCCATCAACTGCTCCCCGCGAAAAACTCCCAGCACAGTGTTCGTATTCCCCACATCAATCGTCAGCAGCATGTCTCGCCTTTGTAGCGGCGGGTCTTCAGACCCGTTCCTTTGACTTCCGCCCATTCATCCTAAATCCGTGCCCACCCCTCTAGCCGTTGTAGCGGCCGCCTTCTGAGGCGGGCGCCTTCTGTAGCGGCACCAAGACCGCAAGGTAACTCACCTTACCCAGCCGCACTTCACTCCACTCATCTCTCATCGCGCCGCCTCCACATCCCCCGCAATCACCGTAAAAATACTCCCATCCCCCCGCTCCACCTTCAACAATCCCTCCCCAGTCAACCCAACCGTAACCCCTGAAAACGTCTCCGCCCCCGTAACCACCCGCACTTTCTTCCCCCGCGCATAAGACGAAATCTCCTCAAACCTCTTCACCACGCTACCCGATCCCTCTCGCAAAAACTCCCGATAATCCTGCTCAAACTCCCGCAGCAACCGCACCAGAATCTCCATCCTCGATTGCACTTTATCCGATTCCACGCGCAGCGACGTAGCCGACCCACTCAGCTCCACGGGAAACTTCTCCTGATTCACATTCAATCCAATCCCCACAATCACAAATTTAACCAGGGTTGGCTCGGCATGCATCTCCGTCAGAATTCCGCCCACTTTCTTTCCGCCAATCAGCAAATCATTCGGCCATTTCAAATCCACGCTAAGCCCAGTCACTGCCGCTACTGCCGCCCGCGCGCTGATCCCCGCCATCATCGTCAACAGCGGCGCTTGCACCGGAGCAATCCGCGGCCGCAAAATCACCGTCACATAAATCCCCGCAGCCCGCTCCGAATGCCACGCTCGGCCAGCCCGCCCGCGCCCGGCCGTCTGCTCCTCCGCGATTACCACCGTTCCTTCCTCTTCGCCGCCATGCCCCAATTCGAACGCCACACGGTTCGTCGAATCCGTTCGAAAAAAATGCACAATATGCTTCCCGAACAAACTCCCCTTCAAACGCTTCCGCAAAATCTCCGGCGTCAAAATATCCGCCACCGACTCCAAAAAATACCCCGTAGCCGCCCGCCCCTTAACCTTAACTCCCAACTCCCGCAGCCGCGTCACCCACCGCCACACCGTCGACCGCGATACCCCAATCTCCCGCGCAATCCGCGCGCCACTAATCACAATCGTAGCGTTCTCCTCCAACAGCGCGACCAGCCCCGCCAACCGCCGGTCCGTAACCTCATTAACATTATTTTTTTTCTTCACATGAACCCAAAATCAGATGTTGCCCGTGTACGCGCCGCATTCTCCGCGCCCTCTGCGCCTCTGCGAACTCTGCGTTAATCCTTTCCGTTTTTTTTTGTTGCAACAACGCAGCGGCCCTCATCCCTCCACAATACTATCCACCAACAAACTCAAATCGCTCGCCACCGCCGAATGCGTCAGCATCCCCGACGACAGATAATCCGCCCCCACCTCCGCATAAGCCCGCGCATTCTCCAAAGTAATCCCGCCAGAAATCTCCACAACACATTCCGGCCGCACCGATCGCACAATCTCCACGCAAGCCCGAGCCTCATCAGGCGTCATGTTATCCAGCAACACCGCCGAAGCCCCCGCCCCCAGCGCCTCCCGCAACTCCCCCTGATTCCGCACCTCAATCTGCACGCTCAAAAGGGAAGTAGCTTCCGCGCCGGCCGCACTCCCCACCGCCTCATAAGCCGACAGACTCCGCGTCCCTACCCTCGCCGACGCAAACGCATGCGCCATATCCAGCGCCGCCTTCACTCCCCCCGCCAGCGCAATGTGATTCTCCTTCAGCAAGATCGCGTCATACAGACCAAACCGGTGATTCGTCCCCCCACCCATCTTCACCGCATACTTCTCCAGCATCCGCAGTCCAGGAATCGTCTTCCGCGTATCGCGAATCTTGGTCTTGGTCCCCGCCAATTTCTCCACAAACCGCCGCGTCAACGTAGCGATCCCGCTCAAATGCGTCAAAAAATTCAGCGCCGTCCGCTCTCCCGTCAAAATCGCCCGCGCCTTCCCGGAAAAGCGCACCAGATCCCGCCGCTTCTCCACGCAATCTCCGTCTTGCGCCAAAAACTCCACGCTCATCCCCGGATCGAGCGCCGCAAAAACCATCTCAGCAATCGGCAATCCCGCCACCACCAGCGGCTCCCGCGCCAGAATCCGCGCCTTGCCCGTAGCCCCAGCCGGCACCGTAGCCAGCGCGGTAACATCCCCCGTGCCGACGTCCTCCTCCAGCGCCCGCCGCACCAAATTCACCATCGCCGCAGATTTAAAATCGATCATCATCAGATTTATGTAGGCGCCGGACTTTAGGCCGGCCTAATATTTGTGCGCGACTAACTATTAAGTAACCCTCATCCCCCCAACTCCATCTTCCTCTCCACCAATTTCCTTAACTCCACAATCTGCCCCCCCATCGCCGTCTTCAATCCTTCCACAATCTTCGCCGGAGCCCTTCCCAAAAACGTCTCATCCCCTAACTGTCTTTCCTTCGAAGCAATCGCCTTCTCCAACCCCTCAATCTCTTTCTTCGACCGCGCCAATTCCGCTCCCACATCCACAGTCTCCGCCGCAAACGCAATCCGCACATCGAACTCCGCCGACGATCGCGCCGCCCCACCCGCGGCCAACTTCTCCCCGGTCAATCGCAATTCCGAAAGCAACGCCAGCCGCACCAGAAAATCCGAATTAGCCGCAGCCACTGCCAGCAGCGAAGCATCCGCCACCGAAACATCCGCCTCCACCTTTTTCTTCGGATCCAGCTTCATCTCCGCGCGAATATTCCGCACCGCCCCAATCACATCCTGCAAAAACGTAACATTTCGCTCCGCGGAAACATTCACCCACGAATCGCCAACCACCGGAAACGCATCCAGCGCAATCGACTTCGCCCCCGCCCGCTGCGGCAATTGATGCCACAACTCCTCCGTCAAAAATGGCATGAACGGATGCAACAACCGCAACGCCGCATCAAACGCCGCAAACAAATTCTTCCAGGACACCACCGCCCGCGCCCGATCCGCGGAAACCAGCTCCGGCTTCACCCACTCGATGTACCAGTCGCAAAAATCTCCCCAGAAAAATTGATACACGCTGGACGCCGCCTCATGAAACCGAAACTCCTCCAGCGCCTCATTGACGGTAGTAATCGTTCGCGCCAGCCGGGAAAACAGCCAAGCATCCGCCAACGGCACCGCGCCGCCAAACGCATAAGGCGCCCCAGCGCGTACCTCCGGCGCCGCCAACTCCTCCAGCGAAGTTCCGCCCGCCTCAAACTTGTCCAGATTCACAAACAAAAATCGCGCCGCGTTCCAAATCTTGTTGGCAAAATTCCGCGAACCCGCCAGCCGGTCCTCGCTCAAAACAATATCCGTCCCCGGCGCCGCCATCGACGCCAGGCAAAACCGCATCGCGTCCGTTCCATATTGCTGATTCAACGCCACCGGATCGAGTCCCGTCCCCTTGGACTTGGACATTTTCTCGCCCGATCCCGTCCGCACCAGCGAATGCAAGTAGACCGTCTTGAACGGCACCCGCCCCGTAAAATGGATTCCCATCATCGCCATGCGCGCAACCCAGAAAAATAAAATGTCGTACCCGGTGATCAACGCCGACGTCGGATAGTAAGTCTCAAAATCCGCAGTCTTCTCCGGCCACCCCAGCGTAGAAAATGGCCACAACGCCGAACTAAACCACGTATCCAAAACGTCCGGGTCCTGCGCCAGCTCCGCCGAGCCACAATGCCCGCAAACCGCAGGAGCAGTCCGCGCCACTGTAATCTTTGCGCAGCCCGCGCAATGCCATGCCGGAATCCGGTGCCCCCACCATAGTTGCCGCGAAATCGTCCAATCCCGGATGTTGTCCATCCAATTTAAGAATTCCGTCCGCCGGTTGTCCGGAATAATCTGAATCGTATTTTCGCGGCCCGGCTGCGTAATCCCGCACCGCCGCAATCGCCGGCGCAGCCAAGTCCTTCATCTTGCAGAACCATTGCGTGGAAATCCGCGGTTCCACCACGGTCTTGCTCCGCTCACAAATTCCCACCGCGTGCGAGTGCGGCTCGATCTTCACCAGAAATCCCTGCTCCTCCAGATCCGTCACAATCTTTTTCCGCGCCGCGAAGCGATCCAGACCCGCGTAAACTCCGCCGTTCGCGTTGATCTTCCCGTCCGCCGTCATCACATCAATTTCTTCCAGCCCATGCCGCTTACCCACCGCAAAATCGTTCGGATCGTGCGCCGGGGTAATTTTCACCGCCCCCGTCCCAAACTCCCGCTCCACCATCTCATCGCCAATAATCGGAATCTCCCGATTCACCAGCGGCAACAAAACTTTCTTGCCAATCAACGCACCGTATCTTTCATCCAAGGGATGCACCGCCACCGCCGTATCCCCCAGCATCGTCTCCGGCCGCGTAGTCGCCACCGTCACAAATTCCTGCGAACCCACCACCGGATACTTGATGTACCACAGTGATCCCGCCCGCTCCTCGTGCAAAACTTCCAGATCGCTCAGCACCGTCAAACATACCGGGCACCAGTTCACCAGCCGCGTCTCGCGATAAATCAATCCTTCTTCATAGAGCCGCACAAAAACTTCCACCACCACCCGCGACAATTCCGGCGACAGCGTAAATTTCAGTCGCGACCAGTCGCAGCTCTCCCCAATCTGTTTCATCTGCTTCAAAATCGTTCCGCCGCTCTCCTCCCGCCACTTCCACACCTGCGCCACAAACTCCTCGCGCCCCAACTTCTGATAATCGATCCCGCGCTCCGCCAGCTGCTTCACCACCACCCGCTGCGTCGAAATCCCCGCGTGGTCCGTTCCCGGCAAATACAATGTGTTAAATCCGCGCATCCGGTGCCAGCGCGTCAAAATATCGATCTCCGTGTGGTCCAGCATGTGCCCGATGTGCAGCATCCCGGTCACGTTCGGCGGCGGAATCACGATCGAGAACACCTTGCCGCCCGTATCCGCCGTCGGATCCGCCTTAAACAATTCCTCCCGCACCCAATACTCCGCCCAGCGCCCCTCAATCAACGCCGGCTCATACCCCTTGGCAATCTCACGACCCATAATTCAGTCCACTCCCGATAAAAATCGCGCCGCTCACCAACAAATTTGCACTCAAGATAATCTTCGACTATACGCCATCAACTCAACCCACCACAATTTCCCACAACTCGCCGCAACACCGCACCGTCTTCGTAGGGGCACGGCATGCCGTGCCCGCGCATCGCGAGCCCGCACAGCCGCACAAACCGGCCGGAGAATTCTCCAATGTGTCTCGGAGGTCGGAGCTCTAGTTCCGACATTTCGGCTCCGCCTGTCTCTTTTGGGGGTCGGAGCTTTAGCTCCGACATTCCAGGCTCTGGCAATCAACCGGCTTTAGCCGCTGAGGAATTGGTCTTGACGTGCCCTTCGCTAAATCGATTTTTCCGCAGCCTGTTAGTCCGGTCTTCGGATTGTGTTCGCCACCAATCCCGTCCAACGCGTGTGGCATCCTCGATCATTCAGAGTTGTCTTTGCCCAAGCTCCCAATTTCCAGGCGTACAGCCGAGCTCCAAAGCCGCGCCGACTACAGACCCAGCGCCGGAGGCGCGCCACAATTTAGCCCAGCCCGTAAGGGCTGGGTGCCAATGCCCGAACGTCGCGAGCCCCGTAGGGGCGGCACAAACCTAGTCCGATTTGTCCATCGCCATTCACCACCCGCTGAAACAAAAAAATCCCCGCGACAACCGTCACGGGGACTTCTCAAAACCCAATCTCTAAATTCTACAATGGCAGGGAACTACTCCCGCTTCTTCAATTCCTCCCGCACCATCGCCTCCACCACCGGCTTCAACAATTCCCGCGTAACCGCCTGCATCACTTCCGGACTCAAACTCGCCAAAACTCGCGCCACCACATCATCCGTAGCGCTCTTGCCCGCCCCATCCGCCGCCACATGCACCGCAGACTCCAGCGCCGCCTCTGCCGGAGCCGCAATCACCTCTTCCACGGCCGCCCCATGCTCAACCGCCGGAACCGTCTCCTCAACCGCCGCAACGTCCTGCGAGGCCTCTTGCGCAACTTCCAGCTGCGCATCCGAACCAACTTCCGCCACCACTTCCGGCGCAATATGCTCCGGCTCCGCCTGCTGTTCAACAATCGGCTCCGCAGCGTAAGCACTCTCCGCAGCCTGAATCTCTTCCGGAGTCGCAACGTGATCCGCGGCTTGCTCCACGCCAGGATCCGCCGCTACGTAAGCGCTCTCAACCGCTCCAGCTCCATACCCGCCATCAATCTCGTTCGCATGCTGCTCAACGGAGGGTTGTTCAATGGAGGGTTGCTCGACGGAAGACTGCTCAACCGCCGCATGCTCTTCAACCTGTTCCTGCTCCACCGCCGGAGCCTGCGCAAATTCCTGCTGTTCCGCCGCGGGAGCTTCAGCAGCCGCAACTTCCGCAGCCTCCCCCACATTCCCGTCAACAATTTCTCCCGGCTCCGCCAACAACTCCTTCGGCGCCGCAGCTTCCACCTTCTCAGAGAAATCTCGCGTCTCACCCAAACTCAATTCCGCTTCGGCCGGAGCCGTCTCGCCAGCTTCCGCAGCCGCCACCGGCGTATCCCACGTCGCCGCCAGCAGACTAGCCTTCTGCGCCTGCACTTCCCATGCGCTGGTCGCCATTGGTGAGGCCTGTTCCGGCTCTCCAGCTGCGTCCTGCGATCCCGCAAATCGGTCGATAGCCGTGGCCACCGCTTCATGCTCAAAAGTTTGCGCCGTTACCGCGTCAGAATGTTCGGTCTCCGCGCCGATGCCATTCGTGGATTGCGCCCCAGCTTCGTTCGCAACTTCGCCCGCCGCCTCATTCGAAACAGCCGCTACCGTCTCCACCGCAACTTCCGCCGGAGCCTCCGCCGTCAAAGTCTGCGCGCCCGCAGAACTAGCGGTAGAACTCGCGCTGCTCCACGCCTCCGCCGAAAATGGCGTTTCAGACGCCACCGCATGTATCCCAGACTCCGGCTGATGTGTGATCGCCGCATTAATCTCTGGCGTTGTAGCCGCCGCTTCCGTCGCCGCCGGCACTGCCGCCGTATCCCAATCTTCGCTGGCGCTCTTCCGCGCCGCAGGCTCTTCGAACGCCGTTTCTCGCCAGCTGCTCACCTTCGAGCTGCCGTCAGCCGCTCCAACTTCATCGCTATCCCGCCGCCACGAAGCCTTCGGCTGTTCCTCTTCTTCCTCTTCCGGAACATCGTCAGGCTCTTCCGCCGCCCGCCAATCGCGTTCCAGCGACAGTTCCGGATGCACTGTCGGCATAAATCCCGGATCTTCTTCCACCGCCGCCGTGCTATCCATCAAATTCGCAAACGCCAGGGGAACTCCGCCATCCATATTCACCGGCGGGGGCGTCGTGGAAACCAGCGACACTTCTTCCACCAGGTCCACATCTTCCATCGAAATCGAGTCGGGAGTTATCACCGGCGCAGGGATTGGACTTGGAATCACAATCGGCGCAGCCGCCGGCAGCGGCCGGGGCTTCAGCAAATCGGAACCTTTTTTATCGCCGTTTTTCCCGGCGCCATCGGACAGGGTCTTCTCCGAAGAATAAGAAACTCCCGCGCGCGTCAAAGCCGCCTTGACCATCGCAATCAGCGGATCGGGCGGCACAAATGGCTTCTTCAAGACTCCATCCGCGCCCACGCGCTGCGCTTCCTGCTCATCCAAAGGATCAAACGCGCCCACCAGCAAAATCACCGGTATATGCGCCAGGGCCGGATCCTGCTTCACGTACTGGCAAACTTCATAGCCATTGCGCACCGGCATAAAAACGTCGGCCAAAACTAAATCCGGAATAATGTCGGAAATTTTGCGTACTGCGGCTTCGCCGTTTCCAACAGCCACCACGTCGATGCCCTGGTCCTTCAGCGCCAGGCCCACCATCTTCTGGATGTTGCTGTTGTCGTCCGCCACCAGGATCTTGGCCACCGAACATCCTCCGGGAAAGAACCGCGCCCGTGCTACAGAGCCGTCATCTCGCGGCCATTTCGCGCACCTGGCCGCTCCGCAACGCTATCCACTTCGATACACCAAACCCCGAAGAGGATTCGTTCTCCAGAGTATTTGAGCACCCACCACCATACCCGTCAATGCGAACAGGTCCGTCATGTGTCGGAAGCGAACACTGTACTTGTGGCGAGTTAACGTTTGCGGCGCTTTTCCGCAACGCCAAAAAGAAAGGGGGCCGGCGGATAATCCGCCAGCCCCCAGGTCGTGCCTCGTAAATCCCGGCTTTGCTTGAACTTGCAACCGCTCGCGCACCCGCAAGCAGTCATGCCGCAGTCTTACCAGGGAATCAACTTCTTTATACCCTTCTTCTTCTTGCTGGTAGATTCTCCTGTAGCGCTCGTGTCTGGCGTCGTTGCTGAAGTCGTTCCGTCCGCCGCTGCCTTGCTGCCGTCTGCAGCGGTTCCCGTCGCGGTGCCCGTGGCGGCGTTGGTCGCGCTTCCGTCCGTCTTGGCTGCGTCTGTTGCCGGTGCTGTCGCGGGCGCAGTTGCCGTCGCGCTGGCATCCCCCGCCGCTGCAGGCGCAGTCCCTGCGGTTGCGCTGGATTCCGAACTCGTCGCCGGTGCTGCCGCCGCCGTATCCGGTGCCGCTTCATCCGTTCGAATCGTCGGAACGCTCTCGCCGCCCTGCGCACCAGAGTCTGGTGTCCCAGGTCCTACCACCGCCACGACCGATTTGCTCTGCGCTCCCGGGCCGCTCCCGGTCGTCAATTGCGGACCAGATCCCCCGTGTAACGTCTCCGTGTTGGTGTCGCCTTCCTGCGTCATTGTCGGCGCGCCACGTTGCGCCGAAACTTGCAGTTCGGTCACCGGCCCAGCTCTTCATCAGATCGAGTCGGCTTCTTATACAGCGGGGTCTTCGGCCGCGGAGCATTCGCATTCGCCGTCTGCCACGCCAGAGCGTTAGGATCCGGTTGCGGAATCGGCAATCCGAACGCCTTCAACTTATATTTCGCGTCCGGCACCATCTCGGACTTCGGATAATCCTTCACAATTTGCGCGTAATATTTTGCAGCAACGTCGCGTTTTTCGCTGGTTTCATACAGATCCCCCAGCATCCATAGCGCGTGATCAGACTTGCTGTACAGCGGATATCGCGTCGTCACCGACACCAGCCGCGACGCCGCCGCCCGCTTGTCGCCCTTCACGTAATAGTAGTAAGCGATGCGATAGTCGCCTTCCGCCAGCACTTCCTGCACATCCCGCAGATGTTGCTCGGCTTTGTCGGCCAGTGGATCGCTCGGATATTTCTGTAGAAATGTCTGGTATTCATCTTCCGCGGCTCGCGCTTCGGTACGGTCGCGATCCGGTTTTTGCATTTGCTGATAATGCGAATTGGCCACTTGCAGTTGCGCGTACGGCGCTTCCGGAAGGAACGGGAAAAACACGATAAAATCTTTGTAAGCCTGAATGGCCTGGGCCATGTTGGCTGTGCCGCCCTCTTTATAATAAGAGTCGGCAATCGCCAGTTTGGCTTTGGCTAGATATTCGCTGTCCGGGTAAGTATTAATCAGCGTCTGAAGGTTGAGCCGCCCGGTTTCCTGGTGTCCGTGCTTGATGTCGTCCAGCGCCCGTTCGTACAGAATCTTGTCGGGCTCCGCGGTATTATCCGCCGCGGTCGATTTGTTCACTTTCTTCTTGTGCAGTAATTGTGCGTCGCACTGGAGGGCGCCGCTGAGAAGCATTCCGCTGGTTACTAAGGGTACAGCCAAGAGTAGAATACGACGCAAACATCACCTCACCACGGTAGTCTCAAGTTTCCGAGCCGCAAACACAAGCTTGCCCGCGCCAGAAACCTTGGATAGCTGGGGAGACGCGAAAAGCTCCAGGCAAACCCGACCCGCCGCTCGCGCCGCACTTCTCAACCAAACCGAACTCTCTCAACAACATCGCCGCTGCTACCCGAACCCGGCGATGCCTCCGAACCACACCAATTATAACCTGAACTAAAGGACAGGCCACCCAAAAACTTACCCCAAAGGCCAGCCAGCACCCCCGGCTCATTCAGCCAGACCATCCCAAGTTTTGGGATACCATAACCGCCCCCCGGGTTGCCTGTCTCCCAGTAGCACGCGCGTCGACCCGCTCCCGTAGGGGCACGGCATGCCGTGCCCGTTCTTCTGTATCGAGACTGCGTGAAACAGCAGCGACAACGACAATAAGGTTGGCGACATCGCCGGATTCTTTGCCGGCTCGGCTGCCAGCCCAGAGGATAGTATCGGTTTTGCGCCGCGGGATTGCGTGAAAACAGACCCGCTCGATCATTTAGTTCGGTTCCGCAGGAGCTTCGCCAGATTCTGCGCCGGCCGGCGGACATGGCAACACCGCAGTAACCCGCGTGCCAGGATTGCTGTTGCAAATTTCCAAGGTACCGCCAAGTTGTCGAACTCGTTCCTGCATACCGCGCAGACCAACTCCAACGCGCGATTTCATGCCAGAAGCGTTGTCCACATTCAAACCTTTTCCTTCATCGGCGACTTCCACGCGCACCGTACCGTCTTCCCGATCGATATTAATGCTGGCCGTAGGACTTCCGGAATGCCGGTGAATATTGGTGAGGCACTCCTGCACGATGCGGAAAATCGCCGTTTCCAAATCGGACGGCAATCTCCCCAGCTCCGGCGAAACCTGCAGGTCCACGGCAATTTTGCTGCGGGCGGTAAGCCCTTCCGTATACCACGCCAGCGCAGAAGCCAATCCAGATTCATCCAGCAGCGGAGGATGCAGCAAATAAGAAAGCGTGCGAATTTCGGTGGAAAGCTCTTCGATCAATTGCATGCTGTCGGCGGTTGTCTCCCGCAACTCCGGATTGGATTCGGCCAGCACCCGATGCAATCGCGACACGTTCATGCTCAGCGCCGCCAGCATTTGCCCCGCGCTGTCGTGCAGTTCGCGCGCAATGCGGCGGCGTTCTTCATCCTGCAGTTGCAAAAGTCGGCTGGTCAATTCTCGCAAACTGTCTTCGAAACGTTTGCGTTCGGCGATTTGCAATTCCAGTTGCGCCGTGCGTTCAAGCACTCGCGATTCCAGTTCGTTCTGGATCCGCAAAAGTTCCGCGTTGCGCGAAATCAAAGTGATTTCGGATTTCTTGCGCTCGATCCCCAAAGCGACGGCGTTGGCGATCGCGCCCAAGGTAGTCAGAGTGGCTTCGGGCAACGGTTTGCGAGAGAACATGGCCATCACTCCGACCAGTCGGTCGTCCACCAGTAAAGGGTGCCCCGCGAACGCCACCATGCCTTCACGCTTCGCCCACTCTTGATCGTGCACCCGCGGCATCGCCGACCACATCGTTGCTTAGCAGCGCCGCGCGATCTTGCGCAATTTTGCCGATTTTGTATTGGCCCACCGGGACGCGGCTATGCCCGCCGTCCAGGTGCGTATACATGCCGGCGCTGGCCCGCAACTCCAGCGTGCCCCCATCCTCGCTGAGCGTCCACACCCGCGCGAACGCCACATTCAATTCGCGAACGATAGCTTCCGCGCATCGCCCGAGCATTTCCTGCATGGAAGTAGCTTCGATGAGCGCCACGCTGACGCTGGTCTGCAGCGCGGCGAGACGCGAGCGTTCCGCGAGAGCGTCTTCGGTGGCGGCTCGAGGGGGAACGGAAGCAGAGTCTGTAGTCAGAGACAACTCCCGTGGGTCGTTACTATTTTGACTATTAATGGCGAACGTTGACGGCAAGCCCGCACTTCGTATGGCCGGTCGCATGGTGACAATATCTCCTGGACGTCCAGCTTTCAAGTCGCCGGCCGCAGTGTAGGGCGCCCTACCATCCGACGGATGGACGCGACTGTCAGTTTCCGCGCAAATTAATTTCTAAGTCATCCCTGTGGAGAAAAGTTTTCGCTTTATGAATATTTCGTAACCAACTTCCGCTCGCTTGTAACTACAATACGGTGTTGTACTTTTCTTTCGGTGCTGTACTTTTCTTCTGAAGGAGTTGCTGCCTCGCGCTTATGGAAAAACGCAAGTTTCTCTTTGTTTCGATCTCGGGATTGATCGGCGATATCGCCTGGCAAGTGGTGAAAGAGGGCCACGAAGTCCGCTATTTCATTGAAGCGGAAAAAGAACGCGACATTGCGGATGGCTTTGTCCCCAAGTCCACCAACTGGGAGAAGGACGCGGAGTGGGCGGACATCGTGGTCTTCGACGACACCCTCGGGCAAGGCGCGAAGGCTCAAACTCTTCGTGCGAAGGGCAAACCGGTAATCGGCGGCAGCGAGTACACCGACCGCCTGGAAGATGATCGCTCGTTTGGCCAGGAAGAATTGAAGAAGGCCGGCGTAAACATTATTCCCTACGAGGACTTCGATTCCTTCGATCCGGCGATTGAGTTTGTGAAAAAAAATCCGGACCGTTACGTAATCAAGCCCAGCGGGGAAGCGCAAAACGTGAAGCGCCGCCTGTTTGTCGGCGAAGAGGAAGATGGCGAAGACGTGATTCGCATGCTGGAAGCCTACAAAAAAGCCTTCGCCGACGAGATCAAGATTTTCCAGCTGCAGCGCAGAATCCACGGCGTGGAAGTGGCGGTTGGGGCCTTTTTCAACGGCAAAAAATTCATCACCCCGGTGAATATTAATTTCGAGCACAAGAAATTGTTTCCCGGAGAAGTTGGCCCGCCCACCGGCGAAATGGGCACGGCCATGTTCTGGGGCGAGCCCAACCGTTTGTTCACCCAAACGCTGCTCAAGATGGAGTCCATGCTGGCGGCGGAAAATTACGTCGGTTACATCGATCTGAATTGCATCGTCAACAACAACGGAATTTATCCGCTGGAATTCACCGCGCGCTTTGGCTACCCCACGATTTCGATTCAGCAGGAAGCGATGCTCACCCCGATCAGCGATTTTTTCTGGGAGCTGGCCAACGGCCTGGAACCGAAATGGCGGACCCGCAGCGGATTTCAGATTGGCGTGCGCATCGTGGTCCCGCCGTTTCCCTTCGACGATGAAGCCACCTTTGAATCTTTTTCCAAGAATGGCGCGATCGTTTTCAAGAAACCGAACAATGACGGCGTCCACATCGAAGATGTGAAACAGGTGAACGGTCAGTGGCTGATTGCCGGAACCTCCGGCGTAGTGCTGATTGTAATCGGCATCGGCCAGACCATGAAACAAGCCCAAGCCCAGGTCTATTCCCGCATCAAAAACATCATGATCCCCAACATGTACTACCGCACCGACATCGGCGACCGCTGGGGTGAAGACTCCGACAAGCTCCACAATTGGGGCTACCTGCGCTAGAGGGGATTCTAGTGCATTGTCCTGCTTTTGCCCTTGTAGCGGCCGGGCTTCAGCCCGGCGCTTTGTAGGGTCCGGCTTCATCCGCGACCGGCGTAATCCACGCCGCGATCATCCCAAATTCGCCACCTCTTCAGATCCCCGTTTCATCCGATTCGGCCGCGATCACTTCCCACATTGCCACCGCTTCTCCGCGCCCCTCCGCGCCTCCGCGTTATTCTTCCTCCCCCATTTCTTGGAACTCCGCCACTAGGCGCTGCTCTTGCCGCGGCCGTTGTAGGGTCCGGCTTCAGCCGCGACCGGCGTAATCCACGCCTCGAGCCGTTCCGTCGTTCAGAATACAAGAACATGTACTTGAGGGCATCTTGCGGCGTACAATTGCCAATGAAATGGCGCTAAAAGTCTTTCTCAGCTACAGCACCGACCCGGACGAGAACGCGGTCGCGTGGCGGTTGCAAACTCTTGCGGCGACTCACGGTATACAGCTCTTTGTTCCGCAGAGGCCCGGGTCTGCGTCTCCTTCGCCACGTAAGAATGCGCTCATCTCCGATCAGGTGCGCTCCGCAATAGACCATTCCGATTGTGTTCTCGCAATAATTACGAGCAGCACCGGGCCGGCGGTCGAGAAGGAACTAAGCTATGCCCTGGGTAAAGGCAAGGTCATCATACCGATAGTTGAACAGGGGGTGGGAAACCACTCATTTCTAAGTAAACTACATCCAGTCTTTCGTTTTTCGCGCTCGGACGATAATCCCGGAAAGGTCGAAGCGCAGGTTTTGGAATTCTTGAAACACCAAAAAATCGCGAAGGAAAGTCGTCAGGCGCTCGGCGCCATTGTCGCGATCGGAATGGGGCTTCTTTTGCTGTCGGGTCTTGCGAAGGAATAGTTGCGCATCGCTGTCATTGACAGTTCTCCTCTAATTCTCCTCTCCCACTTGGCGCTAGCCGAGAAACTGGTACTTTATTTCGATCTAATCTATGTGCCCAGCGCCGTTCAGCGCGAGGTCCGGAGCAAACATCGCTTTGGATACAAACTAAAAAAGCTCTATAAGACAGGGATCTTTGTGCGATGCCCGTTCGCCGCGAAGGACCGTGTGGAGTTGCTAAGAGCGGAACTCGACGAGGGCGAGGCCGAAGCGCTTGTTCAGGCGCAAGAGAAAAATGCCACTTACTTTATCGGCGACGAAAAGCGTGCGCGAGAAATTGGTGCGGCTCAAGGACTGAAAATGGTTGGCACCGCCCGCATACTTGCGCGCCTCAACCAAGATGGACAAGCCGCGGACACCGCCGAACTTGTTAAGAAGCTTCGAAGAGATCTCAATTTTCGAATTACTCCGCAACTGGTGGAAAAAGCCATCGCCATGGCTATCGAAACTATTTGAGTTCCGCCTTGCAGATGCTTGCTCAAAATGTTGAAGAGTTCCACCGCATGTTAAGGGGAATTGCCGAAGGCTCGGGCCGCCTGCCCAATTTGCCCACGGAAGGCTTTTTCCACGAAAGTTTCTATCTATAGTTCGGCGTCACGGCTTCAGCCATTTTGACATCCCCTTCGCGTGCTACACTGCACCCATGGACGCGATCACCAAAGACCAGAACATCCTGGGCGGAACTCCTGTATTTCGCGGAACACGCGTCCCCGTTCAAACCCTCTTCGACTACCTCGAAGGCGGCGAATCACTAGAAGACTTTCTCGAAGGATTCCCCACAGTATCCCGTGAATTGGCGGTCGCCGCCCTGGAAGCGGCCAAACTCTTGCTGCTCGCACGTCCGTAAATGCGCATTCTGATTGATGAATGTATAGACGAGCGATTTCGCAACTTCTTCCCCAATCACGATTGTCAAACGGCCCGCTTTGCCGGATTCGCAGGTTTGCAGAATGGCGAACTTCTAGCCGCAGCCGAAGCCGATGACTTTGACGTCTTGCTAACCGTAGATCACGGCATCGAACATCAACAAAATCTGACTCGCCGAAAAATCGCGATCATTGTTTTACACGCTCGGTCCAGTCGCCTGAACGACTTGTTGCCATTGGTTCCCGCTTGCCTGGCGAACATTAAGTCGATTCAGCCCGGCCAAATCGCCACAATTACTCAAGCACTCTTGTAAGCGCTGCGAGAAAATCTGCGTACTTAGTCGAGCTCTTCTACCGTTCGAATGATAACCACAATACTACTTGCACCAAACTAAAATATTGCGCTATCATTGTAGAGTGCGGCCCAGCTCTCTGCCCCAAAGCAAAGCGCCCCCGCCAACGCAGCACCCAGCAATCGCTGTCAAATCTCGACCAAAGCGAGCACAAAATGAAAGCCCAAAAATTCCCACACCAAACCAGAACCACCACCGCCCCACGCTGCAACTATCTCTTCGCCGATTCCCGCCGTTGCCGCATGCTCCGCCACCATTCCTCGGACGAACTCTGCCTCTTCCACCACCGCGAATTCACCCACCTCAAGTTCGCCGAAGAGCTCGGCGCCGAGCTGGTCTCTCTCGGTGGACAATTCCAGAATCACATCAACATCAATCTAGTCCTCGGCAAAATCTTCGCCGCCGTAGCCACCGGACGCATGCACCGCCGCGATGCCAGCACTCTCGCCTATATCGCCCAACTCCTCCTGCAAACCATCGCCGACAAAAAATCCACCCGCGCCAGCGACCGTTACGACTACCGCGGCTTCACCAGCGCCATCAACTCCCGCTACGGACGCCACAAGCACCAACCAACCCGCGAATCAAAACACCCCGCCACGGATTCTGTAGACGCCGGACTTCAGTTTACCCAGCGGAACGAAGGGCCCGGCCCCCGTAACAACCCCGCAAACACTTCCACTCCGCCCAGACCTCTCCGAATCCATAACCACACCACAACCAGCCAACCCACAATTCCCAGACGCCCTCCCAGACACCCCCTGGCTCCGCGAAATCGCCCTAGAAAGACGCGCCCGTGCCACTCAACCAACTCTCCCGCCGCGCCTCTGACCTGAAATCCGGCTCGGATCTACAGCACGCAAAATCGCGCAAGCTCCGCCCTCCCCGCCTCGCCTTTGTAGGGGCGCAGCATGCTGCGCCCCAGCTTGCCCGGACGCGAACTCCATCGCCGACTCTTTAGGTTTTCAAAATGAATTTCCAGAAAGGCCCGACGAAAATGCACTCGCACTCACTCCAACCAACCACACCGCACCATTCCACCGCCGCAAACCACCCACCGTCATCCCCATCAGAATCAACACTTCCACAAAACCCCCAAATAACCCCCGCAGATTCCGCACTTCCAAGAAAACACCACACGGGCCACGACGGCACAGTTTTGCGACGTGCATTACGCGGGTCGCGGCTGAAGCCGGACCCTACGTTCTCCTGGTTTTGCCTATGTAGCGGCCGGGCTTCAGCCCGGCACTTTTGCTTCGGCTTTGCGTCAGCGTGCGTCTGGATATTCGGCGATGGTGGCGCGGGTGCGTTCAAACGCGCGAGGGCTTACATGGACAGCGCCTTGGAACGGGCGGTCGATATCCGCGATGGCCACCAGGGAGAGCGCAATCAACAGGGTCAGAGAAAACACCTGGATACAGTGGAGCTTGAAATTTTGCGTGCCGAAAAGGCAGGAAGAGAGCGTGGTGAGCACGCCGCCCACAATCAGAACGGCCCAGAGAATTCCCGGCAGGCTGGACTGGCTTTCCAGTTCGCGGACCCGGCGGTGCTCGGTGAGACTGGAAAGCTCGGTGAGCGCAAGATTCATGCTGGTTTGTTCGGCGAAGGTGGCGGGCTTGGTCTGCATCACGGCGGACCAGAGGCGTTGGATGGCTGCATGGCCCGCCGGAACGATTTGCCCCGCGGTCATGGTGGGCCACTCGGTGTTGATGACTTGCTCGGTGTACTCGCGCAGCAGCTGATGGATTTGCACGCGTTGCGCGGAGGGGAGCCCGTCGGCGAGGCGATAAAGATTGATGGCGCAGTTGGCTTCGTTGTCGGCGTTGACCTCAGCGGATTGATAGCTGGTCCAAACCGCGTAGAGCATGAAGCCGATGATTACGGCGTAGGTGGTGCCCAGGACCGAGACGTGCCAGCCGATAATGTCGTTGTGTTCGCGGCGCGTCGCGGTGGGCCAGAAGCGCTGGACGATCCAGAGGAAGGCGAGTGCTCCGGCGATCAACGCGATGATTATGAGAACGTTTTGGAAGTCGGTCAGCATTTGCGCATGAGGGTTACACACACACACAGCTGCGGTCAATCGGCTGGGGTCAAAGGACGATTGCCCCCCGGCAGGCCGAGCAGGGCAGGGGAGGTCGCAGAAATCAAAAGCGCCCGCCTCTCGGGTTTTGCCGAAAGGCATTGGTGACCGCTGCAAAGTCAAAGGCGCCGGGACTGAAGCCCGGCCGCTACAACGTCAAGCGGCGGCTATGCGATTTGTTAGTGTGGGCTGGCTGCGAGTTGGGCGTTGATGGCGTTGAGCACTGCGGCGGTTTCGTTGGCGGTGCGCCGAGTTACCGTGGCTTGCATGCCGGCTCCGCCGGCTTCGCCCCAGCCGAAGTTGCGGACGTCCCAAGGGCCGTTCGGCAGGGCGGCGGGATTGATGCCGGGAATTTGTTTTATGTTCTGGAGTTGCATGGTGAGGCGGGTTTCGGTGTGGCAGCTGATGCAATCGGTATTGAAGAAGAAACTTTTTGTAGGATCGGCGATGGTGTCGAGAATTTGTTTGCTTTGATCCGTAGGCATCGCAGAATTGGCGAAGACCGCGGAAGTGGAGACGCCGTTGCGCTGGGCGACTGGGAGGCTGGTGGGAGAGACCGCGGCGTTTCTGCAGGTGATGGGATTGAGGTTGTTGGTGTTCGCCAGCGGAACAACGCGCTGGGGCGCGCCTTGGGCGTTCAGCATTTGCGCGAATTGAGTTCCGTCGAGGGTTGGGCCGTGTGCGGGAACGAAATGTCCCTGGTGGTCGCCGAGGATGGAAAGAAAAATCCAGGGTTCGGGCGCGGGCGAGGGGAGCGCGGCGATGGCCATCGAGCCGAGGCGCTGGGAGACGAGATCCTTGTTCAGCAAGGCCAAAATTTCGTTGCGGACCGCATTGGCTGTTTGCGGGTCCGCGAGGCCCGGATGAACTCCCAGCGGAACACCGACGGTGCTTACGGCGTGGGCTCCGAGTTGTCCGTTATTCAGTTTGGTGCGCAACGCGGCGACATCGGTGAGTACGGCGCTGAAAGCGGCGGTATCCGCTACCGGCCGCTGAAAGCAATCCCCACCTTGCAAGGATGGATCGGGCGTCGTTGTGATGAAGTCGAAAATCAAGTGGCCGGCGATGTCGAGAACTTTCGGAGTGCCATCGGAATTTTTGATGACCGGTTGAATGATCAGGCGGATTTCCGGGAGTTGGCCGTACTGGGCATGAATATCACTGGAGAGGCCGGGAGCGCCGGCATCGATGCGGATGCCAGCGATAAACCAATTGTCGATGGATTGGGCTTCGGCGGGGAGGTTGATTTTTCCGCTGGCGGCAGCTTGACCGGCCGCGCTGCTGACGATGGTTTTGAATTGGGTGAAGGCGTCAGCGGTCCAGACTGGATTTGCGGGGTTGATCTGGGTTACCGCGATGAGGTTGTTGAAGTCGGCGGCAGTGGTGGGGGTGGGGAAGAGGATGGAGACGTCGTTGGCAGAGAGTGGAGCGTTGGGGGCGATGCTCGGGACGGATTGGGGAGCGCCGGAATCGGCGAAACTGCGGGCACCGCTTTGCGTGCTGGAGCTGTGACACGCGGCGGCGAATGCGACGACGAACAGCACCGCGGCGAGGAGCGCGAACGAAAAATATTTTGCGGGAATGAGTTGAGACATTTTCATACGGCCTCCGAAAATTTCAGGGACATAGGATTTGGGGCCCGGTGAAACTTGGGAGAGTGGTGTTCTAAAAATGCTTACAGTGTTTTTAGAAATTCGATAATGGCGTGGCGCTCGTCGGGAGTGAGTAGGCGACCGATTACGCCTTTGGTGTTGGGCGGCGCGTTGTTGAATTCGTGGCCGGAGTTGCTGTTGCCGCGAATGCTGGTGTCGAGAAGAAAGCCATTGGGGAAAGGCTCGGTATGGTAGCCAACATTGACGGGATCGTATTCGCGATTGCCGAGGTAGAAAGTTTTCGGGCGTTCGTTTACTGGAGAGAGCAGCGCGTAAATCGTGGGAACGGAACCGTTGTGCAGATACGGCGGAGTGGCCCAGATGCCGTTGAGCGGACGAGCTTTGTAGGCATGCGGGGCGCGAACGCCGTTGTCGCGATGACCGTTCATCTGGTCCTGCACATCTTGGGGAGTGGGCGGCGTTTGCGTGGCGTACCAGCGATTGACGGTGTTGGCCACCACGGCACCGAGCGCTTCGCCAAAACCATCCTTGGTGATTCCGAGACTGGCGGGCAGGACCACATGTCGGGAGGACATGTCGTCGGCTTGCGCCGGATCGGTGCCGACGTGCTCGATGTCGATCATGTTGAGATTTAGAAAGCGTTCGCCGGCGGAATTTGCCGGGAGCCATTGCGACACGTTCCAGAACGCGGGATCGCTGGGCGGCGGAAGATGGCAGCCCTGACAATTTTCTTTATAGAGGACGGCGCCTTTGGCAGCGAGATCGGTGTTGATGGGCGGGAGAATTTTTTCTGGCCACTTGGGCGAGACCAGTCCGGTGAAGCCGGTTTCGGCGGTGGGTGGCGTTGTGCCGGCGAGTTGGCGCTCGAGTTCGTAAACGGTTTGGACTTGAATGCTGGAGTTGTAGAGCTGATCTTGCGGGCCGGTGAGAGCGATGGGGGCGCGAACGCCGAGAGCTTCGCCGGCGTTGCGGGTCATGGGATTTTGAATTGAGCCGTTGTACTGCACCCACTCGATCCACGAAGCGTTCCAGATGCGCGGGAAGTGGACTGGCGCGGTGTATGGCGCAAAATTATCTTTGGTGTCGAGATCGACAGAGAAGACGGTGTTGCCGATGCGGGTGAGAGCGTCGAGGCGGGCGTAGCCTTCGTCGATGGTGCGGGATTTTACGGCGTCTTCCTTGGCGGCGATTTTTTTAATGTCGCCGAGAACGGTATCGAGTTGCGCTTTGAGCGCGGCTTTCGAGTCGGCGCTGGCGTCCGGACCAAGGACGCGATCGGCGAAGCGACTGAAGCGGCCCGGGACGTAGCGGGTCCAGAAAAGCGAGAAGACTAAACCTTTCTGAAAATTTTCGATGTTGGTGAGTGCCGGGCCGCCGTCGATGAGTATGGTGGTGTTTTGGTAGGTAAGGCGGCCGGTGTGGCAGGCGGCGCAAGTGAGGCCGAGAGAAGTCATCTGCGCGTTGGTTTTGGGATTACGGAGGACGGCGTTTTTATCGTCCAGCGCGATGCCGCCGTGGGCGAAGCCGATCGGCAATTCCGGTGTGCCGGATTTAGATTTTGCGGAAGAGGGAATGAAGCCGTACCGATCCATGTAGACGCGATCGCTTAAGAGCGCGGAGTTCGCCGAAAGAAAGCGCGGGCTGTTCGAGGGCGATAAACCATTCGTAGGGGATGCCGAAAGTTTGCGTGCCCTGGTCGGCGTGGTGGAACCAGTCGCGTTGCTCGGGAGTCCAGTGCTGGTCGAGCCAAGTTACGTTTTGCGGCGCGGGATAGGTGGGAAGGTCGACCGTGAATTTGTGGTGAAGCAAGGCCAAGCCAGCGACTAGCGCGATTGCCAGGATTGCCGCGAGGAATTTAGCAATCTTTTTCATGGCGCCAGCTCCCTCTGGGACTTGAAGACTTTTTATTTAGTACCGGCGGCTGGGAGATACCGCGAATTGGTCCGGCGAAACTTACTCGGTGAAACTTTACTCGGCGAAACCGGAATGGATGGACAGCAATTTGCAGCAGAGTACTACCGATTTAACGTGTTGGCAACGGTACTGGTGGGCTTTTTTGGTGGGCAAGCAAAAGTTTAGTGAGGCAATTAAATGCGTGACGGAAAAAGTGGTGACGGAGAGTCACTGAGAGTGACGGGAATTCTCGGCGAAGTGGCTCACGCGTCGAGGGAGTAGGCGAGCTTGAGAAATTTTACGACTTCGGCGTCGATTTGATTTGTGGCGGTGAGTTCGATGCGGTGAGTGATGCGATCTTTTTTGGCGAGGCCGCCGGTGTCGATTACGCGCTTGGGGAGTTTGCCTTTGTAGGTGGTGAAGCAGAGACCGAGATCGATGCGGGAATTGGTGGTGGGTTTGATTTGCGCGAAGACGTGATTGCGATAGAGCGGGACCATTGTTTTGCAGGGGCAAAGTTTTACGTCGTCGCCGAGAGACTTACCTAGCTTTACTAATTCTTCAAAGATTGGGCGAAGCGCGGATTTTTTTCCGGCGTATTGCTCGTCAACATATTTGACGGCAGTGGCCAGATATTTTTCCGGGGTGTCTTCTTCGCCGCCGAGGCCGGAGGCGCGTTCGGCGATCCACCCGGCGGAGTTGGTGCCGAGTTGGTGTTTAGATTTCAGCCAGGCGCGGCGCGCGGGATAGTCCGCGGGGCCTTCTTTTTTTAGCAGGGCGATCCATTCGTCGAGAGAGCGGCCGGTTTTGGATTTGAGTTCGCCGATCCATTTTTGGACCATCGCAACGCCGGGATGGACGTCGTAGAGAGAAGATTTGCGCGCGGCGGATTTGGGCATGGGAATTCCGGGGGACCGGGTGTGCCCGGAGTTTAACAAAAGAAAGTTCTAAGAAAAAGGATGCGATTGAGCGTGATGGACGTTTGGGGGAGTGAAATTACAGGGTTTTGCTGATCGGTATTGCGTGGAAATCGGAGTAGAAAATATTGGCGAGAAAGGGAGAGCGTGGCGGGCGTTGTGTGATGGCACGGGCGGAAGAGCAAAACCGCGCAGCATGCTGCGCCACTACAAAGGCTGGCATGAAGGAGAAATTGTGGGCGAGGTCGGGGCGGGGAAGCGGCGGAGTTTGCGGTCGCTGGAGTGGCTGAATTTTTTTCTGGCGGATGTGCAGACTGGAGTGGGGCCATTTCTCGCGGCGTATCTGGCGTCGGAGGGATGGAATCCCGGGCGAGTGGGATTTGCGTTGACGTTTGGCGGGTTGGTGGCGGTGGCGACGCAAACTCCCGCGGGAGCAGTGATCGACGCGGTGCGAAAGAAACGCGCTTTGCTGGGCGCGGCGCTGGGCGTTTTGGTTGCGGGAGCGATCCTGTTGATGACGCGCATGAGCGCGGCGACGGTCTATTCCGCGCAGTTGCTGATTGGGGTGGCGGGGGCGTTTCTGGTGCCAACCGTTGCGGCGATTACGCTGGGGATTGTGGGGCCGTGCGATTTTGACCGGCAGTTTGGCAAGAACCAGGGATTTAATTCCGCGGGGAATGTGTTTACGGCGCTGCTGGTGGCATACGTCAGTTACAAATTTGGATATCGGGCGATTTTTGCGGTGGCGGCGCTGCTGGCGATTCCGGCGGCGATGACGTTGCTGGCGATCGATCCGAAAGAGATTGATTACGCGCGGGCGCGCGGTTCGAGTCGCGACGCGGGAAAGTCCAGCGCGGAGGGTTTGACTGCACTGTTGAAAGATCGCGTGCTGCTTTTATTTCTGGGGACGGCATTTCTTTTTCATCTGGCGAATGCGGCGATGCTGCCGCAGTTAGGGGAAATGTTGTCGAAGGGCAATCCGAAGGCGGCTGCGCCGTTTATGTCCGCGTGCATCATTGTGACGCAGCTGGTGATTACGGCTGGGGCGGCGTGGATCGGCAGACGAGCGGCGCTGAAGGGACGAAAACCGTTGCTGCTGATCGGCTTCGGTGTTTTGCCAATACGCGGAGTGCTCTACACGTTGACGCATGCGGCTGCGGCGCTGATTGCGATTCAGACGCTCGATGGCGTGGCGAACGCGATTTTCGTGGTGGTTTCGATCCTGGTCGTGAAAGATTTAACGCGCGGCACGGGCAGATTCAATATCGCGGCAGGAGCGCTGGCGACCATGGTGGGAATTGGAGCGGCGAGCAGCACGGCGCTTGGCGGCGTGTTGATTCAGCGGTTTGGGTATGGCGCGTCGTTTCTGGGCTTGGCGGGGATCGCGTTGCTGGCGTTTGTGTTGCTGTGGTTTGCGGTGCCGGAAACTTTGAATGAGCAGGCGGAGTCGGAGGTGCTGGGCGGTGCGTCCGCGGTCATTGCTTAGATAGAGGCGGAAGAGTGATGTCGGACGCTAAATGAACTGCTACAGCGCACACGGGCGAAAAACAAAACCGCGCAGCATGCTGCGCCACTACAAAGGATGAGTCGAAGGGTGGGTTGAATTTGTGGTCGAGTGCGGCGAATAAAAGCGCCGACGTTCTCGACAACGACGTGAGCGTCGGCGCTTTTGCTTGGTTGACGCTACTACATTGGGGGCATGCCGGAGCAGGGTAGGGTGACGGCGCTGGCGCCTGCGACGGCGGTGGCGTACAGGATGGGAGTGGGGTCGAAGCCGGCGGTGCCGGCGGTGACGAATGGGCCTAGCGCTGCTACAGCGGAGTTGGCGCCGTTGAAGACGGTGAGGAGGCCGTCGGTGGATTCGTAGCAGAGATTATCTGCCGGAATGGAGTTGATGATGGTGCCGCTGCCGATGGCGCGGCCGAGAGCGCGGTGTTCGCACTCGACGCCCATGATGGAGGCGGCCACTTTTGCGAAGGTGATGAGTTGCGTGGGCGTGTAGGGATGGCCGGAGTTGTCCATTTGCGCGGAGGTATAGGGCGCGATGTTGGCGGCCATCAATCCTAATTCCTGGATGGCGGTCATATAGGCGCCGATGAAGGCGTTTTCGAGGGCTTCGAGCGTATTGATAAAGGTGGCGAGACTCTGGAAGGTGCCGGTGGGAAAGAAAAATTGCTGCACGGGATCGCCGGAGGCAGATGCGCCGCCGATCAGCGAGCGTAACAGATTGGCGTGCATCATTTCTTCTTCGAGGGCGGCGCGAATGTAAGCGACGTCGTCCGCGGAGCCGCCGGCTTGCACGTTGGTTGCGGAACCGCCGGGACCGGCGAGGTTGGGATCCTGGATGATGGCGTCGGTTACCAGCCCGTTGTAATAAAAAGTGGTAGCCAGACCTTCAGCGATTAACGCGGCGGTGAAAATTTGCTGCGCCGTGTCGGTCGTGGAAGTGCTCTGGGCCATCATTTGCGTGCCGCCGCAGCCGGTGATGCCGACGGCGGCAGCGCCTAGACCTGCCAGACCGAGGCCACGCACGAAGGCGCGGCGATTCAGTCCGGATTCTGTTACCTCTAGTAGTTTCTGAAGATCAGTCATACACACACCCTTCCCCTTGCGTTATTTGTGGATTTGTTTGGGACACTGCGCTACCCGAGGGACGGGCTGTGGACGAGTATTGCGGCCGACTCTTGCTATACGTGGGATGTCGGAAGGTGGATGAGGTGTAGCGCAAATTTATTCGCTAATTCTGTCAGCGAACCATCCAAGTCGTGCGTTCGCCTCACGCCTTGGCAATCTGACGCGACGATAAATAGGTATGGCCGATTGTGTTGGACCGCGCATCAAAGAAACGCGACCCGAGAATGGTTAGTTGATCGGGAATCTTTAGCAGCGGGGAGATGGCTTATGGGCAAAACGGAAAATATTGCGGCGCAGGTGCGGTTTGGTGAGGCGGTGAACAGCGGGAAATTGGAGGACTTGCGGAATTTGATTGCTCCGGGGGCCGTGGATCACGATCCGTCGCCGGATCAGGGGATTGGGCCGGAGGGCTTTATTCGGATGTTTGCCGCGTACCGTGCGGCGTTTCCGGATTTGAAGGTTAGCGTGGACAAGCTGGTGGCGGACGACGACAACATATCGTTTGCTTACACGATGGCTGGGACGCACCAAGGCGATTTCATGGGCATTCCAGCGAGCGGGAAAAAATTCAGCGCGCATGGCTTGCAGATCTCGCGGTTTGAAAATGGCAAGTTGGTAGAGCGCTGGGGGAGTTCGGACCAGCTGGGAATTTTGCAGCAGCTTGGTCTGCTGGCGAAGGCGGCGGGTAAATAACCGGAATTTCGGGACGATGTTCTTGCCGCAGGTTCCTTGAATGTGCGGTGAGAGTGTCTTGTGAATTTGTTTCTACAGACGCTGTTCTACATAGGAATGTTGGTTGACGACGCCGCAGTTTTCGAACTGCGGCGTTGGCCGTTTATTGGGCTGCAGAGGCTGGGTTTTGGTGTGGTACAGTTTGCGGCGCCATGAAAACTTCCAAGGTTTTACTTCTTTGCGGCAGCCTGACGTTGCCGCTTCTGCTGGGGAATATTGTTTTGCGGGCGCAGGAACCTGCGCATGCGCCAGCCGCGAAGCGCGGGATTACTCCGGAAGATTATCTGGCGTTTCAATTTATTGGGGATCCGCATCTTTCGCCGGACGGAAAGACCGTGGCGTTCGTGGAGACCACGATTGATGCGAAGAAAAATAAAAGGGTGTCCGCGGTATGGGTGGTGGCGGCGGATGGTTCGGCTGCGCCGCGGCGGTTGAGCGTGGAGGGGAGCAGTTCGAACGGGCCGCGGTGGAGTCCGGATGGCAAGACGCTGGCGATCCTCTCGTCGCGGGTCGGTGCTGACCCTAGCGTGGAGCCTCCGAAGCCGCAGATTTATTTGTTGTCGATGAGCGGAGGGGAAGGGCAGGCGCTGACGAAGCTGAAGAATGGAGTGGAGAGTTATCAATGGTCGCCGGATGGGACGCGGATTGTGGTGGTCAGCGCGATTGGGCCGAGCGACGCGGCTGCTGGCGCTGCGGCAGCCGCGGGCGGCACCGCGTCCACCGCTACGCCGTCTACGGGCGCCGCATCCAGTCCTGGCGCGGCGCTGGAACACAAGAGTGATGTACGGCACTACACGCACATCATGGATAAATTCAACGACTCGGGATGGTTTGACGACAAGCGGCGACACCTTTGGGTGGTAGAGGTGGCCAGCGGCGCGGCGAAGCAGATCACCGAGGGGCAAGACTGGAACGATGCGGATCCGCAATGGTCGCCGGATGGGACGCGCATTGCGTTTGTATCGGATCGCACTGGGAAAGAGTATGACGGGAGCGACAATACGGACGTTTGGGTGATTCCCGCGGCGGGTGGAACGCTCACGAAAATTTCAGATCACGCTTCCTTTGATGAAAGTCCGCGCTGGTCGGCGGACGGCAAGCTGCTATTTTTCACGGGGCAAACGCAGCGGCATCAATTTCCCAAGCTGTACGTGGCCGATGCGGCGGGAGGGACAGCGTCGCAACTGGCGATTAAGGATTTGGATCTTATTCCGACGGAATTGCGCCGGGCGGGAGCGCAGACTTTATATTTTGTTGCGGCGGAAAAAGGCGAGACGCGGATTTATCGCGGAGACCCGGAAGGGCATTCGTATTCGGCGGTGGTGAGCGGTCCACGCGGTTTGCGGGGGCTGGACGTGAATGTGGAAGCGGGCAGGATGGTTTATCTGGCCAACGATTTTCAGCATCTGGACGATTTGTATGTGGCGAATCTGGACGGCACGCAAGAACACCAACTGACGCATTTGAATGTGGAACTCTGGAGCAAGCTGGCGCTGCAGCCGGTGGAGCGCGTGGAATACAAAAGTTCGGATGGCTGGGCGGTGGAGGGGTTTTTTGTAAAACCGCTGGGCTGGCAGGCGGATAAAAAATATCCGATGATTCTGGTGATTCATGGCGGGCCGGAAGGCATGTTCGGCGTGGACTGGTATCAGGAATTTCAAGTGTACGCGGCGCGCGGGTGGGCGGTGTTTTTCTGCAATCCACGAGGCTCGACAGGTTACGGAGAAAAATTCGAACGCGGAGAGATCAACAATTGGGGCGGCATGGATTTCCAGGACGTGGAAGGGGGAGTGGACGCGGCGCTGAAGAAATATCCATGGGTCGATGCGGAGAAGCTGGGAGTGACCGGGGGAAGTTACGGCGGTTACATGACCAACTGGATCGTGTCGCACACCAACCGCTACAAGGCGGCGGTGACGCTGCGGTCGATTTCGAATTTCATCAGCGACGAAGGAACGCGGGACTTTCCTTACGGGCACGAAGAATATTTCAAGGGTTTCGTGTTCGACGATTTTCAGCAGTACTGGGATGCTTCGCCGCTGAAATATGCACGCAACGTGCGGACGCCGACACTGATTCTGCATTCCGACAATGATTTTCGCGTCCCGATTGAGCAGGGCGAGCAGTGGTTCAGGGCGCTGCAACATTACGGGGTACCTTCTGAGCTGGTGATTTTTCCGAGAGAAAATCACAACTTGACGCGGACGGGTGAACCCAAACATTTGGTGGAGAGTCTGAACTGGCAGGTTTATTGGTTCGATCGTTATTTGAATGGGAATGCTGCCGCAAAAGCCCCTGATGCGGGGCAATAGTCTGGAGCAGGGCGAGCGGATTTATTTTTTGCGGAAGACGGTGTACCAAGTGTCTGCGAGGCCGCGCAGGAATCCGAGGCGCTGCTCGATGCGTTCGTAAAGGCGCTGTAGTCGCCGGCGCAGGGAATTCGCGGATGCTCCGCGATATGCGGAATTGTTGGATTCGAGCACGGCGCGTTCCAGGGAAAATCCATAGCGAGACAGGAACGCGGTGATTTCCGCGACGGTGTACAGACGAATGTGCCCGTAGGTGCCCTTGGCGATGGCAACGTCGTCTGGCAACTCCAGAATGCTTTTCCCCTTGCCCAAGCGGATGCGATTTTCGAGCGAAACCTGATTCGGGGAAGAAACCAGCAGTAGACCGCCGGGACGCAGCACGCGGTACATTTCTGAAAATATAAAAGGGATGCGCTCTACCGGCATATGCTCCAGCGTTTCGGAAAAGGTGACGATGGAAAAGGAGTTATCCGGGAAGGGTAGCGGTTCGTGGACGAAGTTCAGTCCGACGAGTTGGCAATTGTAATCATGGATGGTCTGGCGATACGCGGGTTGATCGAAGAAAGTGCGGTCGGGGTGTTCTATGCCGGTCCAGTGAATTCGGGGAAGGAATTTGGCCAGCGGAAAAAGCAAGAAGCCGTAGCCGCAGCCCAGTTCCAGGCCTTCACCGGAAAAATTCTCGCCCGTTGCGGAGAGCGCCAGGGAAACGAATAGGGAGACGCGGCGAATATCGGGACGCAGCTCGTCGCCAATGATGGCGGCGAAATCTTGAGCAGAAATTCCCGGTTGGGAATGATCGCCGAATCTGCGAAGACAATCCTGCAGGATGGGTTCAACGGTTTTTTCGATTTCTGCGCGGGTGATTTCTGGGCGGATTATCTCTGGCGCCATCGCGCCAACAGAATGCCAGCTAATGAATCGGCGTGGTGAATCTTTTTTGGCAGATATTCGCGGCGGAGCTTTGACAGTTGTCGCGCTATTCCTGGAAGGTGACGCAGACGCCGTTGGGATCGATGGCGGCGAATTCTTTGGTGCCCCAGGGCTTGGTTTGCAGCGTTCCGTTGGGATGAACTGCGCCGCCGCGTTTCTGGAATTCTTCAAATAGTGCTTCGACGCCTTTTACCGCGATGCGGACCATGGTTTGGTCGCCGACTTTGCGAGCCAGTTCGGGATCGCTCATTTTGGAGATGTGCAGGTAGGCTTCGCCACGATGGATGCCGGCATAGTTCGGCGGGGTGGCGTCGCGAAAGGTTTCGGTGAAGCCGCAGACGGTGGTCCACCATTTTAGGGATTCTGCGGCGTCCGCCGCGGGCAAAACTGGGATTGCGCCTTTGATGATCGCGTCTTTGCTGATTGCGTCCATGAAGAAATGATAATCCACTTCCGCAATTTAGAGCAGGGCCCCGCGCGAAATATCGTGGAACCGGAATTCTCGCCCGCGAGGGCCGCACGGATTCACGAAGCAGACATAAACGGTAAGTTTCCAGCGGAGAGATTCGTGGCAATTTTCTAATGAAGAAATCGAGTACGGGGCAGCTAGTCGCGCCCATACTCGTGAGTATGGCGGCGAACAACAACGATGTGCAGACTGCGCGGGCGGGCGCGCTGCGAAGAAGTCAGCGGGTTTGTCTGGATGTGGACGTGGAAGTGACTATGCATGCGGGCACACCGAATAGCGTTACGGAGCGGACCAGTACGGTGGTGGTGAGTTCGCACGGGGCGCTGGTAATTTTTAAGTACGCAGTTTCGGTGGGAGATTTGCTGACTTTGCGGATCGTAAAGAACAAGGAAGAAGTGGTTTGCCGGGTAGTGGACGTCACCGACGCGCGCGCGGAGATTCCGAAAATCGGAATCGAGTTCGTCGCGCCCAGAGGCAATTTCTGGCATGTGGCGTTTCCGCCAGCGGACTGGTCGCCGCGGAGTCCGGAAGCCAAGTCTTACTCTCCGCAATTGGTGAAAAATTCCTCGACGGATGGGAAGTCGTAAGCCGCGTCCCGAGCTTTTTCCTCGGGATTACTTAGCTTCCTGTTCGGTGCCGCGTGCTTCGATATAGACCAGCTGAAAAGTAGTGCCAGTGGGGGCCGGTTGAATGCCAACGACATGCTGTTTCTCTTTGGTTCCGGCTTTGAAGGATTGACCGCCGGCTTCGGCTTTGTCGTCGCCGCAGGTTAACTTTGTGGATTTGTCGTCCTCGTCCGCTTTTTTCGCGGGCGGATTGGTGCAATCGAGCACCGGGCCGTACTTGGCAAGAGCTTTGCGATAGAACGCCGCAACTTTATCTGGCGAGTCGGTACTCTCCATTTTCAAGACTACTAATTTGAAACCGAACGAGCCGCCCCACAATCCCAGATTCGCAGAGGAGGAATCGTCCTTGGGATCCTTGTGCGCTTTGGCGCCGGGATAGATCGGCAAGCCGACTTCTTTGGCCGTGGCTGTTTCTGAAATGGTGATGCCGGCGTTTACGCCGCCGGATTTCTTGGAGGAATCGTTTTCCTGAGCGTTCAGGAGGTGCGGAGCGAGCATGGGCGCGCCTGCGAGAAAGGCGGCGGCTAGCACGTAGGAAGCGCAGCGCAAGGATTTGAGCAACGTGGCACGGCTATGGGAGTTGTTCATGCCCTTAGATACGCAATGACGCGGGAATTTGTTGCAGGAAAATACTGTGGAGCACGAGCTCGGCGGGAAGCACCGTCCGGGCTGCGCAGTCCCTTTACGACCAAATCAATTCGCTACAGTGAGTTCGACCTGCGCCGAGGCAGAGATACGGGCGCCCGGGGCGGGAGTCTGGTCGATCACCGAGGCATGGGGCCATTGCGCGGCGGCTACATAGTTCACTTTGCGGTTGAGGTGCGCGGCGTCGAGACGGCGTTGCGCGGCAATTTCATCCAGACCGATCAGGTAGGGCATCACGAAGCTGGGTTCGCGCGGAGTTTGCGCTACGAGGACGTCCACACGCGGGGTTGCGGCGCCAGCGCCGGGGCGCGGATTTTGCAGCACCACGGAGTCGGCGGATTCCTCGGGCAGGGTAGTGGTGGAGACTTCGCCGATTTGCAAGCTGTTGCGGAGCAACTCGATACGTGAGGCACGGAGCGAATGGCCTTCGAGTAGCGGGATCTGGAGTTGCCGCTGGCCGAGGCTGACCACTACGTGCGCTTGCTGCGATTGTTTCATCAGCAGGCCCGCGGTGGGCGTTTGCCGGACGATGGAGTTGATCGGAAGGTCGCTATAGATATGGTCGGCTACTTTTAGGACCAGGCCTTGCGAGCGAAGGGCGGTGCTGGCCTGGGCTACGTTAGTGCCGACTAAATTCGGCATGGTGGTTTCGCGGCCGTGAATGGCAATGCGCATCGCGGTAATCGCGCTGAGGAAGGCCGCGGAGGCCAAAATAAAAACCAGCAGGGCGATGCGGCCGAGCCATTCGAGACGTTCGCGGAGGGTCATGATCGGGATGTGGCGATCGCAGTGACGAGCGAAATCACAAGCGAAAGGTAAATTTACACTACTGGGTTATTTAGACGCCAGTGGCGGAGCGGGATATTCCGGCAGCTTGTCCTTACTGGTATCGGCGCGTTTGACTTCCAGCTCATCGAAGAGCAGGGAGGGGCTGATCACGGTCATGCTGACGCCGCCGTTGCGGTTATCGACCAGTGGATCATTTCCCGCGGCAACCAAGCCGGCGCGCAAGGCGCGAACGTCCAGTTCGCTGAACACTGCGCCGCGAACCAGTTCCTCATGGCCGTCACTGGCATAAACGCGATAGAGGAGACGGGGAGAATTTCCCGGCCCCAGCGTTTCCACGCGGTACACGTAGGGCTTGCCCTGTTCGGTGGCCATCTGGATGATGCGTTTCTTCAGCTCTTCCGGGGACTGGGCTTCGGAACTCTTGAAAATCAGCACGCCAGGATTGGGCTGCGGAGGTGAGCCGGGGGCGGCGCGTCCGTGGCCATTGGAGGTGGTGAAATCGCGAATGGGATCGCGGCCGACGAGATAGTTGGTGAGCGAGCCTTTATCCACGAGCGTAACGGTTTCCGCTTTCACGCCTTCGCTATCGAATTCGTAGCTGCCGATTAAACTTTTGCCGCCAAAAGTTTTCAGCGAGGGGTCGTCCACCAGTGTGGCGAAGGTGGGCAGCACTCGGGCTTTGTAGCTGGTGGCAAAGGAGCCGACAGTGCGATTCGGTTTGCCGAGTTGCGGCTTGCGGCCGACCAGATTGGCGCCGAGAAGCGAGAGGACAATGTCGTTGGCCGCGTCTGGCGCGAAGAGAACCGGCCCGCGATATTCCTCTTCGACGATAGGAGCTTTGCGCAACGCGATCACGGTATCGAGGGTTTTCTTGGCGTTCACCAGCATGGCTTCGTGGGTGGGCAACTCGCTGGCGTTGCCGACGGTCCATCCAGGGCTGCGGCCGAGGCGCATTCCGTCGTCGGCTTGGGCGGAGGCGGCAAATTGCACGCTGTAGATGGTTTTCCCGCCGCGGGTGATGGTTCCTTCCGAGTTGACGAAATATTCGTTGTTGGAAGTAAAGCGCGCGGAAGCGGTGACGCTTTGAATGTCGGGGTATTGTTTATAGAGCGCGGTGATGTCCTGCAGAGTTTTTTTCCAGGCGAGTTCGTCGACGTTTAGCGCAACAGTCGGTTGAAGAGAGGTTACAACTGGAGCTTTGGCGAAATCGTCCACGGGGGAGGCGTCCGCGGAGAATTGCTTCAACGCCGCTTGTTTTTCCGCCAGGGCTTCGCCGGCGGCTTTGTAGGCTTCGTCGGTGACGATCCAGATTTGGTGGCGCAGCGCCAGAGTGTCGTTGTCCAGCGGAAGGATGTTGGCCTGGCCGACGCCTTCGCCGTAGTAGCTATCCTGTTTGTAATCGCCGACGCGGACGACCACGCGCAAGATGCGCACGTGGGCTTTCTGGCTTTGCACCAGGGCGCCGAACGCGGATTCCGCGGAATAATCGTTTACGTCGTTGACGCGATATTCGAGGTAATAAGGCGATTGCACCTGATCCATTTTCAAATGATCTTTGGAACGCTCCAACTCGGTGAGCAGGGCTTCCAGCAGGGGATCGCCTTTGGCGGCGGCGTTGGCCGCCAGCATGGGAGAAACCGCTGCGGGCTTGGCGTCATCGGTTCGCGGCGCAGCCGGCAAAGTTTGCGCGGAAAAAGTGACCGCCGCGGTGGCTACTAAGCAGGCAAGGGCGGGGCGCAGCCAATTCATCGAGAACCTCTTCACTGGTGCACCTCAGGCTTGGCGGGTTGCGATTTCGGTGCGTCCGTATTCGGAGCATTGCCTTGCGGCGAGCCCGGTGGCGGCAAGATTGGCTGGCGTTCGTGGGCGTGCTGGCGTTTCTGCACTTCCATTTCAGAAAAGAGCATGGCGGGAGCTACGGCGGAGACGGGAACGCTGCCGCTTTCCGCGCCGCAGACTCCGTTGAAGACGTGTTGTATGTCGCCGGTGGTGATGATGCGAGTGAGCGCGGCGAGCGGGGTGCCGACGATGTCTACGCCGCGGACGAGTTCGTCAGGACGGCCATCGGCGTACACCTTATATACGATCACTGGCAGGACCTGAAATGCTTGCGGCAGCGAACGCTGGGTTAGCGTGAAGCCGCCTTGGATGTCATCGAAATAGAGACCGTAAGGCTTATTCTGGCGCTTCACTTCATCGATTAATTTCTGGCGCATTTCGCCTTCGGGAACTTTCAGCGAAGAAGTGACAATCAAGTTTCCCTGGCGGCCGGTGGGCATCAGCCCGGGTTGATTGCGGCCGTGGCCGTTGGAGACTGCAAAATTGTTGATGGGCATGCGGGACATGAGAAAGCTTTTTAGGATGCCGTCTTGGATCACATCGACGCGTTGTGCTGGCGAGCCTTCGTTGTCGAACGCATAGGTGCCGGCTAGTTTAACTCCGCCAATTTCGACGATGGTGGGGTCGTCCGAGACGCTTAGAAATTTCGGCAACACTTCCTGGCCGATTTTTTTGGTGAAAGTCTGTCCTTCTTCTTCATCCTTCTGGCGATGGCCTTCGAGGCGATGGCCGAGGACTTCGTGGAAGAAGACGGCTGCGGCGCGGCCGCTGAGCAGCGCGGGACCGTCATACGGTTCGGCGACGGGAGCATCGCGCAGGGCTTTCAAGTCCACCGCCATTTTATCGATCTTGGCGTTGAGTTCCTGTTCGCTGGGCAGGCCGGCAGCGCTGGGCGCTTGAAACGTCTCCACCCGGAGAAGTTCCATGCCGTCGTTGGCGCGGGTTTGCGCTTCGATCACCATGCGCGTGGATGCGCTGGGAATGGTAATTGCGGTGCCTTCGCTATTGAGCATGCGGGCGTTGGAATCCGATACCTGCAGGATCACGCTGGCGAAATAGACGTCCGGATATTTGCGAAAGACTCCGGAAAGGCGGGCGATTTCGCTGGACCACGCGGCGTGGTCAAATGCCGGAGGCGCGCTGGTCTTTCCGATGTGAGTTGTCGGCGATTCCTTGGAAAAATCGGGGGACTTGTCTTCGGCTTCGGCTTGTACCGCGTTGCTGGTGCGCACGTTGAGCAGGGCGGGGACGGCGCGTTTGTATTCGCGATCGGTTAATTCCCACAAGACGCGCTGCAAGGCTTCTTGATCGTCGCCGAGGGGCAGGGAACCGGAAGTGACGCCGCTGGGGCGGCTTTGTCCGTGGGTATTGTCGAGAGCGGGAGAGCCTACGCGCATGGCGACGTCAGCCTGGCGGCGATGGGCCGCGAAATCCTGCAACAGGCTGCCGTAGGAGCCGACCAGTACGGTGAAATCCTGATCGTAGACGGCGTAGCTCAGGTAGTAGGGCGGAGTTTCCAGTTTGCTGAGGTCGGTATTGGCGCGGGTGAGTTCCGCGTGCATGGCATTCAGAACAAAATCGTTCGCAGGCAGGGCATCTTTGGCCACTGGTTTGTCCGCGGCGGCGGTGTTCGGCGCGGAGAAAACCGCGGGTGCGATCGCTAACTGGCTGGCGAGCAGGCACGCGGCAATGGTACGAAAATATTTTCCGGGCTGCACATTTCCTGGCTTCGCGGCAGAGAGCACGGAAGATGACTCGTCGCGGCAAGAATCTTCAGAGTTGGTCATGGTCGATCTGGCTCCAGATGGTGCGCAATCGGTGTGGCGCAAGACAGCGTGATTCCCGCAGATGTAGCAAACGGCGAGTATGCCTGAGCAGTGCTTTTGGAGCAAATGACCTGTTGAAAGGAGTCTCCAGATACTAAACGCGCGCCATTGGCGAAGTCCGGTGCGGTAACTTGTTTGCGTCCCTCTAGTTTGACGGCGGTTAGCCGAAGAATGGTTGCGTTGCCGCAAAGGAGTCAAGGAATGGTGCTTTTGAGGATGGCTTGCGTACGCACGGATCGGCATATATGACTATGGTATAATGACCATAGTCGTTGGAGGGCGTTATGAAAAGCATGCCTGCCGGGAAATTCAAAACGAAGTGTCTGGCCGTGATGGACGAAGTCCAGGCGAAACGCGAGGCGGTCTTGGTTACCAAGCACGGAAAGCCCGTAGCCAAGCTGGTACCCGTTGAAATGGAACAGGACGACATTTTCGGATTTCTTCGCGGCAAGGTCACCATTGTTGGCGACGTGGTTTCTCCAGCATGGACCCCAGAGGAATGGGGGGATCTGGCGTGATTCTGCTGGATACCCATGTGGTGCTTTGGCTGGCGAGCGAACCTAGAAGGTTGTCGAAGAACGCGAAGGCCGCAATTGAAGTGGCACGCCGGAGCGGCGAGGGTCTGGCTATTTGCGATATCACGCTTCTCGAATTGACGACACTTGTGAACAAGGCGCGAATTCGACTCGACATCAGCCTCGAATCATTCCTTCGGGAGCTTGAGGCTCGATTTACGGTACTGCCTATCAACAGCCGAGCTTGCTCGAAAATACGCGAACTGCCGGCTACCTACCCGAAAGATCCAGCCGATCGCATCATCGGTGCCACTGCTTTGGCGGAAGGAATGCCGCTACTGACTGCGGATCGAGAAATTCGCCAATCCAAGGCGCTTCGCAGCATTTGGTAACAAAACCGCAGCTACAGACTATGCTCCGCCGAAACGTTCGCCGGGCTGTGGCCGGGCCCCGCGCGCGAAGTCTTCGGCGGACATTTGGTTTCGGCCTTCGAGTTTAACCGCGGTGACGCGCAGCGCCGTGCCCTGACCGCAGGTAACGACGAACATAGTGCCGCCGGCCTTTACAACGACTGGAGTGATTGTGCCGGGATCGCCCGCGGCGGGACTGGGTTCTAGTGGTTCTCCCCAAAGATGAATGGACTGACCTGCACGAAAAGTGGTGAATGCGCCCGGCCACGGGGCGAAGCCGCGGATGCGATTGTAAATTTGCTGGGCTGGTAACTGCCAGTCGATGCGGGCGTCTTCCTTTTTTAGGAGCGGGGCGGTGGTGGCCTGCGCGTGATTTTGCGGGCGCGGGGTGATCGCGGCGGACTGGAGGCCGAGCAGCGTTTCGAGTATTAGAGGCGCGCCGGCTTCGGACATGCGCGCGGTAAGTTCGGGGGCGGTTTCTTTTGCGCCGATGGAGATTTCTTGTTGCAGCAGCATGTCGCCGGTGTCCATGCCGGCGTCGATGCGCATGGTGGTGATTCCGGTGATGCGTTTCACCGTTGACGATGGCCCAGTTGATTGGAGCGGCGCCGCGATATTTGGGCAGCAGGGAAGCGTGCAGATTGATCCAGCCGAGTTTGGGAATGGTTAGCAGGCGGGCTGGGATGATTTGACCGTAGGCGATGATTACGATTGCGTCTGGGGCTAGCGCTTCGAGAACCGGCTGAAATTCTGGGGCGCGGATTTTTTGGGGTTGATGAATCGGAATGCCGGCGTCGAGAGCGGTTTGTTTTACGGGAGAGAACGAGATTTGCTGGCCGCGGTTTTTGGGGCGGTCGGGTTGGGTGATTACTGCGGCTACTTCCAGCTCAGTCTGCGCCAAAAGAAAATTTAGGGATGGAACGGCGAATTGGGGTGTGCCGCAAAAGATTAGGCGCATTGTTCTGGCGATTCCATTAAGCGCGTCTGCGTTGCTGAAAAAGGCGACCGCCGCAGACGGCGGCCGCTACAAAGGCCGACGTGGATTACCACTCGCCTTGTTTTCTTAGCTTTTTGATTTTGCGGCGGATCAGATCGCGCTTGAGCATGCTTAGGTGCTGGATGAAGAGAACGCCGTGGAGATGGTCGATCTCGTGGCAGAAGGCGCGGGCTAGCAAGTCTTCGCCGCGCAGCTCGAAGGTTTCGCCGGTTACGGTTTGCGCGCGGACGGTTACGAACAGGGGGCGGATTACATATCCGCGAAAGCCGGGGATGCTGAGGCAGCCTTCTTCTTCGCGCTTTTCGCCTTCGGCGTGGATGATTTCGGGATTGACCAGCACGATTTTGGCTTCGGGATTTTTTCCGGCGGTGACGTCCACAATGGCGATGCGCAGGCCTTTGCCGATTTGCGGCGCGGCTAGGCCGACGCCTTGCGCGGCGTACATGGAGGCGAACATGTCTTCGGCGAGTTCGGCGAGTTCCGCGTCAAACTTTGTGATGGTGGCGGTGTTTTTTTCGAGGATGGGATCGCCGTATTTTACGATGTTGTAGATTTTGCGCGGCGCGGCGGCGGGAACTTCGTGCGACGGCCACGGGCGCGGTGGTTTTGGCGGCAGCGGGCTTCGCTGGCGAGTCGGATTTAGAACGCGGCGATTTGTCGGCCATAGTTGTCAAAATTCCGCCGCATCTCGGCGAAAGAGTCCCCACCAAATTTTTGCAGAAAAGCATCGGCTAACACAAGGGCAACCATAGCTTCGGCGGCAACCCCGGCGGCGGGAACGACGCACCAGTCGGAGCGCTCGTAAGCGGCTTGGATGGGTAGCTTGGTTACCATGTCGGCGGTGCCCAAAGGCTTCTTCAGCGTGGAAATCGGTTTCAAGTAGCCGCGGACGATTACATCTTCGCCGTTGGTGATTCCGCCTTCTAAGCCGCCGGCGCGATTGGAGGAGCGCGCGAAGCGATGGGTGGCGGCGTCGTAAGAAATTTCGTCTTGCACTTCGCTGCCGTAGGAGCCGGCGGCTTTTACGCCTGCGCCGATCTCCATGCCTTTTACGGCTTGGATGCTCATGACCGCTTGGGCGAGGCGGCCGTCGAGCTTTTCGTCCCATTGGGCGTGGCTGCCGAGGCCGACGGGGACGTTGTGGACTACGACTTCGAAGATGCCGCCGACGGTGTCGCCGGCTTTGTTGGCGGCGTCTACTTCGGCCATCATCTGCTTTTGCGTTTCGCGGATCGACGCAGCGCAGCGGGGAGTCTAGATCTTTGTTCAAGGTGAAGATTTCGTCCCACGTTGCGGGGCGTTCGAGTTTTACGTGGCCGACTTGGATGGTGTGGCTGGCGATTTCTGTGCCGAGTTCGCGGAGCAGGAGTTTGGCGAATGCTCCGGCTGCTACGCGGGCAGCGGTTTCGCGCGCTGACGCGCGCTCGAGAACGTATCGGGCGTCATGGAAATTAAATTTTTGGGAGCCGGCTAAATCGGCGTGGCCGGGCCGTGGCGCGGTCAATTTCTTTTCGGCGGCGGCGATTTGGGCTTCCGCGGAGTTTTCTACGGGGAGATACTTCTCCCAGTTGGCCCAATCGCGATTTTCGATACGCACGGCGATGGGTGCGCCGATGGTTTGTCCGTGATGGACGCCAGCGAAAATATCGGCGCGATCTTTTTCGATTTTCTGGCGGCCGCCGCGGCCGTAGCCGAGTTGGCGGCGGTGCAGCTCGTGATTGATGAAGGCGACGTCGATGGGCAGACCCGCGGGCAGGCCGGAGACGAAGGCCAGCAGGGCTTGTCCGTGCGATTCACCGGCGGTGTAAAAGCGCAGCATTTGCTTGAGCTTACATCCTGTCAGGAAAGTTGGGTGCGCGAAAACAGAAAGTGTAACGGAAGAATGGTCTTGTGCCTAATTTCCGGAGGGTGAGAGTCCCATCAACCCCCTGAGGGTTTCATGTAGAAGAAGTGGCGAGTGAGGAGTGGCGAGTGGCGAGTGGAGAAGTGGCCCTTGGCAAATAGCGTAGGATGAACGACGAGTAAGGCAATTCCTCAGCGGCTAAAGCCGGGTTGTCAGCTGGGGTAATGTCGGAGCCCTTCGTGCCTCGGGGTAAACTGAAGCTCGGCCCCCCTTGGACCACCCTAATGGCAGCAGCATCGTCGAACGGCTGACGGCAACGGTAATTACAACGGCAGAATCGACCGAGCTCGGTGATGAAATTTTGCCGAGATGGGGCGCAGCATGCTGCGCCCCTACAAAGGCAACGCGGGTGAGGGCGGGGGACGGAAGCTGGCTTGACGTTGTGGGGTATGGCAGATAGGCTGCTTGCCAGGAGTTTTGACGGAATCCTAGCGGGACAAACTGACACGTGGCAGGCGCTCCCCTACAGGTAACTGGGCCGCAAGTGAAGGCCGAAGCGCGCACGGCTGTGGGCGTGGTGCTGCTGGATGCGTTTCGCTCGTTTGTGGCCAGCGTGCAGGATTATTCGCTGCTGGCGTGGCGGTCGCTAACGAATGTCTTCAGCGGACCGCACTATTTTCAAGACACATTAACGCAGATGGACGACATCGGCGTGGGATCGCTGCCGATCGTGCTGTTGGCGGGATTTTTTATCGGGGCGGTGCTGGTGCTGCAGACGGCGACGCAGTTTGTGCGCTTCGGGCAGACGGCGCTGACGGGCGATGCGGTATCGATTGCGCTGGTGCGCGAACTGGGACCGACATTGACGGGATTGCTGGTGGCGGGGAGGTGCGCGTCGGGAATTGCGTCAGAGCTCGGGTCGATGCAAGTGACCGAGCAAGTGGACGCGATGCGGGCGATGGGTACGGACCCTTACCGCAAACTGGTGACGCCGCGGGTGTTGGCCACCCTGCTGATGGTGCCGTTGCTGACGGCGCTTAATGATTTTGTGGGGCTGCTGGGCGGTTGCGTCTCGGCGATGCTGTCGTTGCGGCTGGGCGCGGTGGAATTCTGGACCCGCGCTATCGATGCGTTGGATCTTGGCGACTTGATGCAGGGGTTGATGAAGCCGATGGTCTACGGATTTATTTTGGCGACCGTTGGCTGCTACAAGGGATTGACGGTGCGCGGGGGAACGCAGGGAGTGGGGCGCGCGACTACGCAGGCGGTGGTGGTGTCCTCGGTGATGATTATTATCGCGGATTTATTTTTGACGAAGTTTGCGTTGTATATGTCGGACAAGATTTTTTGAAGCGGAAAGAAGTAATGAGGTAACGAAGTAACGAAGTAAAAAAACAAGGAAATAAGGATTGCGGTTACTTCTTCGTTGGGTTCTTCGGAAAGATAGATTAGGCCGGACACTTCGTTCCTCAGTGTGAACTAAAGTCCGGCGCCTACATAAAACATGGCGATTGCTAGTGCTAGCGAGACGGAGTATCAGCGGGCTGATTTACGTGGAAAGCCCGCGGTGCGATTTGAAAACGTGTCGATGGGATTTGACGAGGGCGAAGTACTGCATGGGGTTTCGTTTGAGGTGGCGGAACGGGAAACGCTGATTTTGCTGGGCGAGACCGGAACCGGGAAAACACTGACGCTAAAATTGGCCGCCGGGTTATTGCGGCCCACGGGCGGGAGAATTGAGGTGCTGGGCGAAGAGGTTTCCGCGATGACGGAGCGGCAGTTACTGGAGTTCCGGCGGAAGATCGGATTCGTGTTTCAAGAAGGCGCGCTGTTCGACTCGATGACCGTGGAAGAAAACGTGGCGTACCGTTTGCGGGAAGAACAGGTTGCCGAGTCCGAGATCGCGCCGCGAGTGCAGGAAGTGCTGGAGTTTGTGGAGATGGAGCACACGCTGGACCTCTTGCCTTCGGAACTTTCGGGCGGGATGCGGCGGCGAGTTTCGATTGCGCGCGCGCTGGTGAGCCGGCCGGAGATTGTGTTGTACGATTCGCCGACTGCGGGGCTGGATCCGGTGACCGCGCAGACGATCATTACCTTGATTTTGCGGTTGCGCGATTCGTACGGGGTGACGTCGTTGCTGGCCACCCACCGTTTGCAGGATGGATTTGCGCTGGCGAATTTTCGCTTTGATGGGAAAGAGAAAAGCGTCAAGCGGGTAGCGCAGGAAAATGCGGAAGCGGTGACACGGTTTATCGTGTACCGGCATACCGACGGAGAGAATGGAAACGGCGATGGACATTTCGACAACGGAATTTATTTCGATGGCACGCCGCAGGAAGTGATGACATCGAAAGACCCGTACATTCAGCGTTTTCTGGTTTAGAGTAGCGAGAACTTGTTGGCGATGGCTGGCGGTTGATTCCGGAGGAACGGTTAGATGGCGCAACGCAGGCAGCTTACCTGGACTGATTTGCGCGTGGGGTTATTTGTATTGGTGGGGCTTTCGGTGCTGGGCGCGGGAATATTTTACGTGACCGGGCCGGGTCTGTTTGGGCCGAAATATTATCTGAATGCGTATCTGGCGGATGTTTCCGGATTGGCCAACGGAGCGACGGTGAGCGTCGACGGTGTGGCGGTGGGGAACGTGCAATCGATTCAGTTCGTACGGCCGACGGCGGGGCAGGCGGTCGACAAGTCCCGGAATATTCAAGTGGTATTGCGAGTGGAGCAGAAATATCAGGATTTTATTTTGACGGACTCCACCGCGGGACTGGAAACAGAAGGATTGCTGGGGAATAAATTTATGAGCGTAACGCGCGGTTTGACGGGGCGCCCGCTGAAGCAGGGCGAAACGATCCCCTCGGCGAAAAGCGTGGACGTGATGGCGCAGCTCGGCGCGGTTTCCGCTAGTGTGCAGGAGTTGATCGACGGGATTAAGGCCGGCAAAGGAACGCTGGGCAAGCTGGTGAACGATCCGGGAGCCTACGATCATTTAAACGGGGTGTTGGCGAAGGCGGATACGCTGGTCAGCGGAATACAAGAGGGACATGGAACGCTGGGAAAGCTGGTCACGTCTGATGAGATGTATACGAAGGCGAACAAGAGTCTGGATGATGTGAACGGAATGCTGGCGGATGCCCGGGCCGGCAAAGGGACCATCGGGAAGCTGCTGAACGATCCGACGCTTTATGATGAGGCGAAAAAAGCGCTGACGAATGGGAATGCAATTCTGGATGACGCGCGAGCGGGTAAGGGCAGCTTGGGGAAAATGATCACGGACGATTCCCTGTATAACAAGTTGCGGGACACTAGCGCGAATCTGGCCTCGGCGACGGCGAAGTTAAACGACAACACAACTACGGCTGGAAAATTGTTTTCCGATCCGCAGCTGTACGACAATTTGGCAGGATTGACCGGGGATATGCGACTCTTGATCGGGGACTTCCGGCAGAATCCTAAGAAGTTCTTGCGGATTAAAGTGAGTTTGTTCTAGTTGGCGCGGTGATGGGAACGGGAACGGCGCCGGTCGGCAGCGATCGGACCGACAATTTTTAACACAATATTAAAATCTGGTGAGTGAATAGTGGTTGAAAGTGGTGGAGTTTCCGGCTGATGGAAAAAATAGACAATCTGCAGGACGTGGTTAAGAAGGATAAGGATCCGCGGGCGGAAGCGAACAAGTCCACGCTGCCGCAGCCGGGGCGGCCGGTGCCGAGCAGGGCTTACCCGGGAGCGCTGATTGTAGTTGAGGGAACGGACGGCTCAGGCAAAAGCACGCAACTGTATCTGTTGAAGCGGTGGCTGGAAATCAACGGGTACCGGCTGCATTTTACGGAGTGGAATTCTTCGCCGCTGGTGAAATCGGCGACGCGGCGCGGCAAACAGCAGCGGCTGCTGACGCCCACGACGTTTTCACTTTTGCACGCGGCGGATTTCGCGGATCGCTGCGAGCGGCAGATTATGCCGTTGCTGCAGGGCGATTATCTGGTGCTGGCGGACCGCTATATTTACACGGCGTTTGCGCGGGATGGCGCGCGGGGATGCCCGCCGCGCTGGCTGCGCAATCTTTATCGATTTGCGCCGATTCCGGATATTACGTTTTATTTTCGCGCGCCGCTGGATGTGGCGGTACACCGGATCCTGAGTGGGCGGCCGAAACTGAAATATTACGAAGCGGGAATGGATTTGGGATTGTCTTACGACCGCGCGGAGAGCTTCGGTTGTTCCAGGCACGCATTCTGGAAGGCTACGACAAGATGGTGGAGTCCGGACAATTTTGTGGTGCTGGATGGCACGCTGCCGGTAAATAAATTGCAGAAGCAGATGCGGGACATTGTGGCGGCGAAAATTGATTTGAAGCGTTTTGCGCCGCGGGCGCATGCGCCGGAGCAGGAGTAACGATGCCGGACCGGGACAGAGACAAGATGGGCGGCAATGGGGCGCTGGATGGGCGGCGCCCGCAGGAACAAAAGTTTTGGACGACAAGAATCCGCAGGCGAGAAATCCGGCGGGGCGGGCGAAGAGTCCAGTTCGCAATATTTTTTTGGCGAGCCGCTGGTGGGATTCGACCCCAGTGAAATACCGGGCAACTGGTGGTGATCGAGGGCATGGACGGCTCGGGGCGCTCGACGCAGATTGCGCTCTGACAGGAATGGCTGGAGAACGAAGGCTTTTCCGTGCAGACGAGCGGATTGCGGCGTTCGAATCTGGTGGGGCGAGACATCGATCGAACTGTTGGCGAAAAATGCGGTTACGCGACTGACGCTTTCGCTGATGTATGCGACGGACTTTTTCGATCAAGTGGAGCATCGCATTTTGCCGGCATTGCGGTCCGGCGCAGTGGTGCTGGCGGACCGTTTTATTTTTACGCTGATTACGCGCGGGGTGGTGCGCGGAATCAATCGAGATTATTTGAGCGGGCTATACGCGATGGCGCTGCGGCCAAACTTAACGTTCTGGCTGAACGTGCGGCCGGAGACGGCGTTTGCGCGGGAGTTTAAGAAAGCGCAGGCGATCAGTTACTGGGAAGCGGGGCGAGATATGTCGCTGTCGCACGATTTGTACTGGTCGTTTATCCGGTACCAGACGATGATCAAGCGGGAATTTGAAGTGATGGCCAAGAAAAACAATTTTATTGAGCTGGATGGCGAGTCCAGCGTGCAGAGCGTAAACAAACAGTTGCGGACGAAAATCGGCGAGATTCTGGGGATCCGCTCGGTAAAATACACGCCGTCTTCGGCGCTGGCACACCTCTGGCGATAACCCGATAAATGTCCGAGCCGGTTCACATTGCTGCGATTGACGCGGGATCGAATGCGGTCCGCTTGAGCGTCTGTCGTGCATTTTCGGCGATGGACATCGAACCGCTGCACAGCGAACGGTATTCGCTGCGTTTGGGCGAAGGCGTTTTTCTGCGGCACCGCTTCAGCGAAGAGATTCTGCGAAAATCCGGCAAAGCCTTCGCGCACTTCAAAGAAATCATGGAAGAGTTTGGGGTTACGCGCTATCGCGCGGTGGCTACCAGTGCGGCGCGCGAGGCGCGGAACCGCGAAGCGTTCGTACGCCGGGTAAAACAAAAGTCGGGAATCAGGGTGGAAGTGATTTCCGCAAGAGAAGAATCGCGGCTGGGGCGCGAGGCCGTGGTTTCCGCGTTGGGTCCGGAGTCGCCGCCGCGCTGCATTATTGACTTGGGTGGCGGAAGCCTGGAGCTTAGCGTTTTGCGGGACGGGCATGTGTTGCAAAGCGCGCAACTGCCGGTGGGCACGGTGCGTTTGATGACCATGCTGGACATTCCCGACAAGGTGCGGCCGGCGCAAGCGGAAGAAGTACGAAAATATGTGCGGGTCCTGCTGGAATCGAAGATGCCGTTGCCGCCGAACGTGGGAGACGGGGTGGTGGTGGCGCTGGGCGGAAACGCGGAGACACTGGCCAACGTGGCGCCGGGGCCGCGGCGGAATGGTTTGCCGACGATTGAACTTTCTTTGTTGCGCGAGCGGCTGCCGGATCTTTTGAAGCGGGATGTGCGCGAGCGGATGAAAGCTTATGGCGTGCGAAGGGATCGCGCGGACGTAATGGGGATTGCGGCGATTACGTTTATTACGCTGGGACGGTACCTGAATGCGCGGAGCTTCGTGATTCCCAGCGTGGGGATTCGCGAAGCGCTGCTGCAAGAGATCGCACGCGAGGCGTTTTCCCGCAAGGAGCCGCACCGCTATAATTCCGCGGCACGCCAATTGCTGGTGGGGACGCGGCGATTTGGGCGGCGGCTGGAGTACGACCAGACGCACGCGGAGCATGTACGCGAAATGGCGGTGATGCTGTTCGATCAGCTGCAGCCGGTGCATCATTTGCCGGCGCAGGCGCGGGTGCTACTGGAGGCGGGTTCACTGTTGCATGACGTGGGGCACCGGGTCAGCCATCGCGGCCACCACAAGCACGGCGAGTATTTGGCGCTGAACGGGGACATGCCCGGACTCGACGGGCGAGACCGTAATGTGGTGGCTTCACTGGTGCGTTACCACAACCGCAAATCGGTGCCCTCGGCCAACCATCCGAGCTATACAGTGCTGAATAATACGGATAAGCGCATCGCGCGGCGGCTGGCGGCGATTTTGCGGGTAGCCGAAGCGCTGGACCACTCGCACCGACAGCGGGTGACGAATCTGCACACCACGTTTCAGCGTGGCGCGGTGGCGTTGCAAGTGGATGCGCGCGGAGATGCGACCGAAGATTTGCGCGACGCCACGCAAAGCGCGGGCTTGTTTGAAAAAGAGTTTCACGTGAAATTATATTTCCGGCAGTCTGCCGCGATTCCCAAGGAGAGTTTCTAATGCAGATATATGTGGTGCGTCACGGAGCAGCGATCGACCGCCGGGATAAGAAGTGTCCCAAAGAAGCGGAGCGGTATTTGATCAAGGAAGGGATCAAGAAGAGCGAGGAAGCGGCCGCGGGCCTGGTGGCTTTGGGAATTACCGCGGATGTGATGATTTCGAGTACGTACGTGCGCGCGTGGCAGACGGCGGAAATATTTGCCGAGGTGATGGGATATCCCAAGAAGAAGATTCACAAGACGGATTTGCTGTTGCCGACCGCGGACGTGGGGGTTTTGTTTCGCGAGCTGGCGAAGGACAAAGAATCCAAGCACGTATTTTTGTTTGGGCACGGTCCGCAGGTGGATGGAATTGTGGCGGCGGTGCTAGGAACGAAGAGGAATTGTACCGAGTTGAAGAAGTCGGGAGTGATGGTGCTGGCGATGGAGAGAGTTTCGCCGCCGGTGGGGAATTTGGTTTGGTATGCGCCGCCGAGGTTGTTGCGTAGGATTGGGTAGGCGAGGCGGTCGCGGTTTTCTTGAGATCAGGATCCCTAAAACGCGGAGAGTTGTTACGTCTGGGCAAGCTGGGGCGGAGCATCCCTTCGTACCTCAGGGTAAAGCTCCGCCCCTACAAAGGATCAGTCGGAGGCGGTCGCGAAGTCGATTACGTTGCCTTCGGGAGTTGATGGGGTGGCTGGCTTTGGCGTCGCGGTCGGAGCTGGAAGCAGAACCAGAGGCTTCGCTAAATAAATTTCGAGAAGATGTTTGGCGGCGGCCAAGTTCGTGACGGACTCTACGCTGTCCGGCAGGTTCGGGACGCGCAGGATAACGGCTTCCGCGGTGTTTTCGGCGCGGAGGCGCGAGGTGGTTTCCGCTTCGAATTTGCGCAGGGCGCGGGCGAGGCGAAGGATTCCCGCCAGGGCGCGAACCGTTTGTCGCTGGTCCGCAGACAATTTGGAAAATACGGAGTGTTGTTCATCGGGCTCGGGGCCACGGTGATAGCGGACGGCGGCGAGCAGCACGGCCCAATCTTCTTTGGAGAATCCCGGCGGCATGGTTAGCGCGGATAGAAATTTATACGCGGATTTCTGCGGAGATTTCGCTTCGCGGGACTTGCGGGAAAGTTCGGCGCTGACATTCTGCAGCATCGCTGCGGCTTTTAGAAGCTGGCTGGCGCGCTCGTTCGCGAAGAGGATTCCGGCGCGGGCGCGACGCAGAGCGTCGAAAATTGATTTAGCCGCGCGGGCGCTGCCCGTGGCGCGGAGCCAATGCGGGTCCGCGGCACGCGAAGTGGCCCGCAGCCTGGCGATAGACGCTTCTTGCAGACGCTCGCCATAGGGCAAAGCGTGGCGCCATACACTCCAAAGGCTGGCGTCTCCGATCATCAGATAACGATATTTTTCGACGCGGGCGGTTCGTTCGCGGTGGATGACTTCGTGCCAGGTGCGGCGGGCAACTCGGGTGGCTGGGGAGTTGGCGTCTGGACCGGTGACTTTGATGCGGGCCAGATGCGCGGAGAGCACATCCAGATCGTGGATGTCACCGAGGAGATCCTGGATCTGCTTTAAGTTCTCGCTCCAGCTGGCGTGTTGTTGCGGCAACAGATGTTCCACTGTGTAGCGAAAACGTTTCACGGTAATGCGGAGCAGGTGCCAGGTTTTGGGGTTTTCTGTACGCAGGGCGCGGGTATGCTGAGCCTTGGCGTCTTCAAAACGCTCGAAAGCCAGGCATTCCGCGGCTAGACTGGCCGCGGGAACCAGGCGGCTGCGCTTGCGTAGAGTGCGGGAGAGACGCTTCCAGTTTTTTTCGTCAAATTTTCCAGCGGCGCGCAGGGCTTTGGCGAAGAGCTGCGGTTCCTGCTGGGAGAAATTTTTGCGGAGTTGCGCGGCGATGGGGTCGCCGACCGCCGTCAGCTTTTCCACCCATTCTTCCATCACCTGCGCATCGCGCAGATTGCCCAGGCTCTGAAAGAGTTTTTTGGCGTCGCGGCGCATTTCCGGCCAGGAGCGGTCTGGGTCCACTTCTTCCATGACGCTGGCGATGGAGCGGCAGCGCCGGATGCTGACGCGGAGATCGTGGACCGCCTCTTCGTTAGCCGGGGGTTGAGCGGGGGAGGCTTCACATGAGGGAGGGTTTGCGGAATCAGGTGAGGCCGTGCGAGACGCGTGCGGCGTAATTTCTGGCGCGGAATTGCGGGCGGAATGCCGCGCGAGTTCGCGGAAATTTTCTAATTCGGTCAGAACCCGGGCCATCGAATAGGAAAGCCCGCGGTGCTCTTCCTTCGAAGGATTCGCACCGGGCAGAGAGGTAACCGTGGCCATGAATTTCCCTTGGTGACAGCAAATCGCGATGCGCCCGTTCGTTTTGTTCCGGCTGAGCCGAAACCCCTGACGAACGGAAGCTATAGGTTAGCGCTTGGGCGGAGAGGCGTCCAGTTGAGGGCGGCGGTTAAAGATTGTGGGAGCAAGCGGACCAGACCGAGGACAGCACGCGGAATTGAGCCTGTCCGCTCGGTGAAGCGAACCAAGGAGGGAGTGTGTACTCGATCGGGGGGAACTGGGGGAAATGATGATGGTGCCGGAGATAGGAGTCGAACCTACACGGGCGTGAGCCCGGAGGATTTTGAGTCCTCTGCGTCTGCCATTCCGCCACTCCGGCGAAACGGTAGAATATCACAATCCGAATCGGCTAGTTACCAGCGGGAGGAGCTTCGGTTCTGCGCTCCGCACTGCCTATTGGCTCGTATCAGTGATTGGCAGGGTGGCTTCCACGGTTGTTCCCGCAGGGCTGGAGGCAATTCGCAGCTCTCCGCCTAGTTCGCGGATACGTTCGCGCATGCTGGCGATGCCTACTCCCGACTTTTCGCGCGGAGAACTATCTGGCTTGAAACCCTTGCCTGTGTCCGCAACCGTGAGAACCGCGTGCCCATCGGTCACGGCCAGTTTGACGTTGGCGAGTTTGCTGCCGGAATGGCGATGAATGTTGGTGAGGCTCTCTTGCAAAACACGGAACAAGGCCAGTTCGATGCGTTGCGGCAGCCGCGCGAAGTCGGCCGGCATTTCGAGATTTGCGGCAATTCCGCTGCGTTCCCGGAACCCGGTGACATACCAGGGGACCGCGGCCAGCAAACCAATTTCTTCCAATAATGGCGGATGCAAGAGATGCGACAGCGTGCGGACTTCGGTGATGCAACTATCGAGTAGCGTAACCGCGTCATGCAGCGCTTCGGTATCGCCCGCGAGGGCGCGCCCGGTGGACATCTTGATTCCCGCCAAATATTGTCCCAATCCATCGTGCAGTTCGCGGGCGATGCGACGGCGCTCGTCGTCCTGCACGGCGATCACCCGCATAGAGACCAGTTGCAACTGCGTGTTGGCCTGTTCGAGTTGTTCACGGCGATGCTCGGAAACCTGGGCGGCGCGAACCATGTTGTGAATCTGAGGAACCAGCGCAGGGAGGGCTACCGCAGTGACCACTGAAGCCAGGGCGGTCACCAATTTTACATCAGCGGAGAGCCAGTACAGCGGCTTCCACAGCACCACAACTTCCATGAGGTGCGTGAATCCGCAGGAAATAATAAACAGCCCGAACGCCAAGACCATCCAGCTGAAGGGAATTTCACGGCGGGTTCGCCATACGAGATAGACCAAGGTGCAAGAAATGGCCACGTAAGAAAGCCAGATCGCGGTGTCCGTGCCGATATGCACTGCGATGAGTTGCTTATCGTAGAGATAGCAATAGCGATGCGGAAGGAACTGGGTCGAGAACATACCGCGCAGGGCCGCGGGAACCATGGCAACGGTGGCGACGGCCAAGGCGAAAGCGGCGAAGATGCTGCCAAATACGAACGAGCGTTGCGTGGGCGTCGGGAATTCCATTGGGGCTCCGAGGAGGCGGCGATGTGCAGGATGGTACAACACTGGGCATTAGGCTCACGCTGAAATTAACGGCGGCGTAGGGTGAACTACCGCGGAAGTTTAAGGGGCATTCAGGATTTCGGGTATGTTCCAACGCCCCGAAACGAAGGAGGGTGAAGTTGGGTGAAGTGCCATGGCGGCCTGGGTCCTGGAGTGCGGGAATTGTAAAGACAGATTCGAATATTCAAAGATCGACGACGCGGGAATCCTGAATTACTTTCATCCGCAGAAGCCGGCCATGCCGCCGCAAGGGCTGGAGGTAGTTTGTCCGAAATGTGGGAGTGCCGGGCGATACTTCTTTCTTGACCTGCGATATCGCGGTTGAACTCCGCCAGGACTCGCGCCTCGCGCCGGGGATTAATTTTTCGGGGTCGTTGCTTGCTTATCGGCTTCGATGGTAACCGCCACTTCGGCGCCCACTTTTAGTTTTACCGGGTTGCCGGCCTCGTCGTGCAGCGTGTTCTCCACGCGAATTTCTCGGTATAAGTCCTCGCCGGCATCCACGGAAATCTGCGCTTTCTCTGGCGCAGCGGGCACGATGGGCGGAATAATTTTCTCCACGGTTCCAGACAGGGTGACGGCGGCTTTGTCGGAGTGTTCGTCTTTAGCTGGTTCGGCCATCAGAATTCTCCCGTTTATCGAAATCTCACTTTTTGACCTTACCGCCAGTTCGCACTCCATGCAACCGCGACGTATGATTCCAGGTGGGATCCGTGCGTCACAAAACGTGACTGAGGGCTTCACGCAAGAAAAGATTCTGAAGCGGACGGCGCAATTTCCGGAGCGCTCGGGGGATCCGGCCGGCGCGCAAAAAATGTCATCGCCATTTCATTAAATCGGTTTAATATGGGTTCCCAGCGCGAGTTTCGCGTGCGGCTATTCGTGGAAACAAAGAGAATTGCAGGTAATTGAGGAGCTCTATGCTGCTTTTTGCGCGGTCGTGGAAAACGATTTGTGCGGTTGTCGCTAGCTCGCTGAGCCTTTGCGCGATGGCGAATGCCCAGGTGCAGTTGACCGATCCGGCTACGGTTTCGGGGAAAGTGTTTCTGCATGAGGGCTGGCAGTTGCAGTCTTCTTGCGTCGCGAAAACCTCTGGCGAAAAAGTTTCCGCGGCGGGCTTCGATGCGAGCACCTGGCATAAGGCGACCATTCCCGCGACCGTGGTGGGCGCGCTGGTTACCGACAAAACCTATCCCGACCCGGATTATGGGACGAATTTGAAAACGATTCCAGGCATGGACTATTCCAGCAAAAGTTTTTTCGCGCTGCAGGATATGCCGAAAGATTCTCCGTTTAGGTGTTCGTGGTGGTATCGCACCGAGTTCGCCTCGCCCAACAGCGCAGGCAGCGCGGCGACATGGTTGCATTTTTTGGGGATCAATTACCGCGCCAATATCTGGATTAACGGCAAAAAGGTTGCCGGAGACAAGGAAGTGGCGGGCACATACCGCACGTATGAGTTCGACGTGACGAAATATTTAGTGCGGGGCAAGAGCAACGCGTTAGCGGTGGAAATATTTGCGCCCGGTAAAGACGATCTGGGAATTACTTGGGTGGATTGGAATCCGACGCCGCCGGACAAGAACATGGGGATCTGGAAAGAAGTATTTTTGACGTCCAGCGGCGACGTGACCGTGCGGAATCCCTACGTGGCTTCCAAGCTGGGCAATGGCTACACCACGGCAGCGCTAACGGCCAGCGCGGACCTGCATAACGCGGCAACTCACCCGGTACAAGGAAATCTGAAATTTGAAATGCCGGGCGTGCAACTGAATCAAGCGGTGTCCCTGGCGCCGGGCGAAACGAAGACGGTGAAGTTTGCTCCCGAACAATTCGCCGAGCTGCAATTGGCGCATCCGCATTTGTGGTGGCCGTACACTCTGGGTGAACCGTATCTGTACCAGGCTACGTTGACGTTCAGCACCGCCGATGCAACCAGTGATAGCGCCAATACTTCGTTCGGTATTCGCGAAGTCACCTCGGAACTGACCCCGCAAGGCGGCCGCCTGTTCAAAATAAATGGCCATAACATCCTGATTCGCGGTGCGGCGTGGGCACCCGACCTGCTGTTTCGCTGGTCGTCCGCGAAGCTCGATGCTGATTTGGCGTATGTGCGCGACATGGGCATGAACACGATTCGACTCGAAGGCCGTATCGATCGCGAAGAGCTTTTCAGTAAAGCCGATCAGCTGGGAATTCTGGTGATGCCCGGTTGGACCTGCTGTGATGCCTGGGAACAGTGGTCGAAGTGGAAGGACGAACAACATGCGGTGTCCGCGGCATCTCTGCGCAGCCAGATCCGCATTTTACGGCAGCATCCTAGTGTGTTTGTGTGGCTCAACGGCAGCGACAATCCACCGCCCGCCGAAGTGGAAAAGAGCTATCTCGCGATCTTGAAGGAGCTGGATTGGCAGAATCCTTCCGTCTCTTCCGCTTCGGAAACGGCGACGACGGTTACCGGCGCGTCCGGCGTGAAAATGACCGGGCCGTACGAATATGTCCCGCCCGTTTACTGGCTGGCGGATAAAAAAGCCGGAGGCGCATATGGCTACAACACGGAGACCAGTCCAGGCCCGGCGATTCCGCCGCGCGAAAGTTTAGAGCGCTTTATTCCCAAGGATCATTTGTGGCCGATTGATGACGTCTGGAATTATCACGCTGGCGGCGAGCGCTTTACGACGGTCAACGTATTCACTGACGGGTTGAACCGGCGCTACGGTCCAGCAACTTCGCTGGACGATTATCTAAAAAAGGCCCAGGCGGTCACTTACGACGGGCAGCGGGCGATGTTCGAAGCGTATGCCCGCAATAAATACGTTTCCACCGGTGTGATTCAGTGGATGCTTAACAACGCATGGCCTTCGCTGATCTGGCATCTCTACGATTATTATTTGGTGCCGACCGGCGGTTATTTCGGAACCAAAAAAGCATGCGAACCGATACACATCCAATATTCATACGACGACAATTCCGTGGCGGTGATCAACGGCACGTTTGACACGCTTAAGGGCATGAAGGCCAGCGCGAAGATTTACAACATCGACGCCAGCGAGAAAGCGTCAAAAGAAGCGACGCTGGATCTCGGGCCGGACAGCAGCAACAAAGCGTTTGACCTCCCTAGGGTGCCGGGCATCAGCAAGACGTATTTTGTGCGCCTGCAATTGCACGACGCCAAAGGCGGGCTGGTCAGCGACAATTTCTACTGGCTCTCCAGCAAGCTGGACACTCTGGATTGGGAACACAAACAAGACACGGTGTACACGCCGCAAAAAGATTTTGCCGATTTAACCGGGCTGAATTCTTTGCCGCAGGTGAAACTCGATGTCGCTGCGACGGCTACTCAGAATGATCAGGCCAATGGCGGGATGCGGGTGACGGCCAAGAATGCCAGCAGCGCTGTGGCGTTCATGGTGCATTTGCGCCTTACGCAAGGGAAGGGCGGCGCGGATGTGGTGCCGGTCTTCTACCAGGAAAATTATTTTTCGCTGTTGCCGGGGGAATCGCGAGAGGTCGCGATCTCCTATCCGCTCTCCGCGCTCGCAGGCCAATCGGCGGTGGTTGAGGTTGACGGGTACAACGTCACGCCAGCCACCGTTAATCCGTAGCCTGCGGAAAATCCGTAGCCCACGGATTTGTGTAGATTGAGTTCGCTCCGAGTAGGGTGTCCGCCGAGACGGACGCCCTATTCACCTTGCTCGTTCCGTCTAACGCGCAACCAATCCCTGCGCCTGCTCCATCTAATACTCTAGAACTAGCAAACGACTGATTGGCTGCGAGAGGTGCGCTCTGAAGAATTCCAGGAAATTGATTGGCGGTTTGGCGATTGGGTTATTTTTCGCAGGAGCTGCCAGCGCGGACACTTTGGAACTGAAGGATGGCCGCGTGCTGCAGGGTCGCTTCCTCGGCGGCACGCAGGCTGTAATGCGCTTCGAGTGGAACGGCGAAGTGAAGACGTTCAGCGTGAACGACATCGTGGCGCTTACGTTTACCAGCAACTATCACGAACGAGATGCTGCGCCCCCTCCGCCCCCGCCGCAACAGCAAGACGGAGGGCCTCCTCCGGCCGCGGGCCAAAGCAATGGTGCTCCCCCGGCAGCGGACGCAACCGCGCCACCTGACAAGACTCCATCACCTGACAACCCTGCACCACCGGATAACGCCGCGCCTCCCGCCAACGCTTCCCAGGTCGAAGTTGCTGCCGTCCCGGAAATGGTCACTAACGCGGCGACGCCGGCATACTCCGGCCCCACGCCCGGGGTAGCGACCGCGCAACTCGCGCCCGGAGCTCCCATTGCCGTTCCCGTGGGACAGACTTTGCTGATCCGCATGATTGACGGCGTGGATTCCAAGAAAAATAATGTTGGCGACGTGTTCCACGCCAGTCTGGAAACCGACCTGACGGTGAACGGCTTTCTGGTGGCTCGCAAAGGCGCTGACGTTTACGGCAAGCTGGCGTACGCCAAGGAAGCGGGTCACTTCAGCGGCAGTGCGGAGCTGGAGCTGGAGCTGACGAGAATAGTGGTCGGGGGTGCGGATTATCCGCTGGTCAGCGACGACTACACGCTGAAAGGCAAAGGCCGCGGCGGCGACACCGCCAAGAAAGTGGGCGGTGGCGCGGTGCTGGGCGCGATCATCGGGGGCATCGCCGGCGGCGGCGCCGGCGCAGCGATCGGCGCAGGGGCCGGTGGGGCGGTGGGAGCTGGCGTGCAGGTCTTTACCCGGGGCAAAGAGGTGAAGGTGCCGAGCGAAACGCTGCTGGAGTTTAAACTGCAAGCCCCGGCCACGATTAACGCCACAAATCGCTGAACGAGAAGTTCTCCCGGGAGCATTTAGCGGCCCGGACCTTCCCCTAATAGGGATAAGTACTGTCCATTAAGGGTTATTCGAAGGTCCGCGGCGAGTTCCATTTTGGAACAGAACGGGCTGTTCCATTTCGGGACAGTTCGACTTATGCCACCCCCGTTATCAAATTGTGAACAATCCCACCCAATTCCCGCTTGCTACTCTCACTGTTAGTGAATAGGATACCCCCTCAGATAGGAGGCACACCGTGCCTAAAGAAAAACCGAGAGTAAACATCGGGGAAGTCATCAAGAGCTACCGCAGCCAGCGGGGGCTTTCACAAGGGGATATCGAGCGCCGCACCGGGCTGTTGCGCTGCTATTTGTCGCGCGTGGAGAACGGGCACACCGTGCCATCGCTCGAAACGCTGGCGAAGATCGCGCAAGCCATGGACATTTCGCTGGCGGACTTTTTCCCCGGCACCGAAACGCCGCGGGATAAAGAAACGCAGCGGATGCTTGGGGAGCTTTCCGGGGACGAAATTCGGTTCCTGGCGGAGATCAAGAAGTACAGCACCACGCTGTCCGATGGCGACAAGCGCCTGGTGGTGGCCATGATCCGCAAGATGGCCACGATGTTGCCGCCTCCGGGCCCGAAGAAGGCTGCTGTGGCGCGACGACTGACGGCGTAATCTATTGTTGGTTCGGGGCGAGTGTTCGGCGTCCGGTTCGGGACGGCTTCTCGCTCTGACGAAAAGTTCGCGCCTACTGCGCTCGAACAGTCCTTAGTACATTTCTACCTATGGCTATTTAGGATTGGCCGCGGATGAGGCGCATCGCGTCGGTGACTCCGGTATCTTTGCCCGCGCCGGGGCCGCTGCCGCGACTCGAGCCGTTGGAATCGCTGGCGCTCGATTCGTCGCCATCCGAGCTGCTTTCGCCGGGGGCCAGAAACAAGTTTGACGCTACGGCATGTTGCTTCGTGTAAAGATCAAAGTAACGGCCACCGAGCGCGTACAGCGATTCGTGCGTGCCGCGTTCGATGATCCGGCCGCCTTCCACCACTAAAATTTGTTCCGCGCGGCGAATGGTCGAGAGGCGATGGGCGATTACAAACGTGGTGCGTCCGCGCATCAGATACCGCAAGCCTTCCTGAATCAAAGCCTCGGATTCAGAATCCAGGCTGGAGGTAGCTTCATCGAGAATCAAGATGCGGGGATCAGCCAGAATCGCGCGGGCGATAGACACGCGCTGTTTTTGCCCTCCGGAGAGGCGCACGCCGCGCTCGCCGACCACTGTTTCATAACCCTTTTCAAAGCCTTCGGCAAATTCGTCCACGCGAGCGATGCGGCAGGCTGTCAGAATTTCTGCTTCGGCGGCATCGGGCCGCGCGAAGCCCACGTTTTCGCGAATGGTGCCATCGAAGAGAAATGTTTCTTGCAGCACTACTCCGAGCTGCGTGCGGTACGACTCCAGTTTTACCGTCGAGAGATCGATGCCATCTACCAGCACGCGCCCCGATTTCGGAACGTAGAACGCCGCGAGCAGGCCGATGATCGTCGATTTACCCGCGCCAGAAGGGCCCACTAATGCCGTCACTGTGCCTGGTTCCGCGGTGAAACTTACGTCGTGCAACACCTCTTTGCGGGTGTCGTAGGCAAAGGTAACGTCTTCCAGAAGCACTTGGCCGTTGATGCGTCCCAGCTTGACCGTGCGGTGCGGATCGTCGTCTTCTTTGGTCTCATTTAAAATTTCGCGAGTGCGTTCGAGGCCGGTGATGGCTTCGGTGATTTGCGTTCCGATCGCGACGATTTGAAATACCGGCGCGATGAGCAGACCGAGGAATACGTTGAATGCGAAAAACTCGCCGAGCGTCATCGTGCCGGCCAGCATTTTGTGGGCGCCGAATTCCATGATGAACGCGCTTACGATGCCCATCAGCCCCGCGGCAGAAAGGCTCATCAGGGAAGTGGCCGTGAGGGTTTTCAAGACGTTGTCCAGCAAACGCTGTACACCAGTCGCGAAGATGCCTTCTTCGCGATCCTCGGCGTGGTAACCCTTTACCACCCGGACGCCGCCCAGTGATTCGGTAAGGCGGCCGGTGACTTCGGCGGTAATTTTCGGACGCGCGCGAAAAATTGGGCGGATGGTTGCGAAGGCTTTGTTGATCGCGAAACCAAAAATAAGCAAAACGGAAAACGCCACAGCCGTCATGGCCACGCTGGTGTGAATCAGGTATACCAAGGCGATTACGGCGGTCATGATGCCGCCAACAAATTCCACCAACCCAGTGCCGACCAGATTGCGTACGCCTTCAACGTCGCTCATGATTCGCGAAACGAGTACGCCGGTCTTGTTAGCGTCGTAAAAAGAAACGGGTAAACGGCCGATGTGCGCCTGAACTTGACGGCGCAGATCGGTGATCATTTTCTGCGCGGACTTCGAAAGCAGTTGCGTCAACGTGAAGGATGTGACGCCCTGCAGAATGGTGGCACCCAGAACGGCCAGCACAATCGGCGTAAGCAGATGAATCTGCCGTTTGGTCACCACGTTATCAACGAAGAATTTGGTGGAGGCTGGCAGCACGAGGCCCGACAGGCGATTGACGGCCATCAGCGCAAAGCCGCCGATCAGCAGCGTACGCCGCGGCTTCATCAGCGCCCAAACGTCGGGTAGACTCTTCCACGCCTGCTTGCGCTTTTCCTTCTTGGTGAGCGGATTTTCGTTTTCCGAGGGCATGGAGGAGGTGCGCTGGCGATGACCGATGGAGGTTTGATGCCCTGGAACTCGCAATGTTATATGGTCCGATCTATTTTGTGGGCGCTGAATAGCGCAAGCACTCGTGCCCGTGCTGCGTCGTATAGTGAACAGACAGACACAGGCAAGATTGCCTGTGCCACTTAGCTAATCGCTGGCGTTACTGCCGCGCGGCACGCGGGCCACGGCTGGCGGCTCAAAATTCAGAACGCTGGAGACGAACTGGCTGAGAGAGATGCCTAGGTGGCCGAGTACCCGCTGCTTCAACGTAGTGTAATCCTGCGCTCCGCTGAATAAGTCGCCGACTAATTGTCTAAACACCGGGCTCTTGCGCATGAATTGCACCATGCGCGTCGGAACTGAAGTTCCCAAAAACGATCCGCGATAGAAACGCCGCACGATCCGCGCCGCAAATTCCAGTTCAGCCGAAAACGCCTGCTTCACTCGAATGGGATATTTTTCGGGGCAGCCTTCCGCCAGGCAGCGCCCCAATAACTCGCCGGAACGTAGCGCGTAAAATAATCCTTCGCCGGTCAGCGGATCCACCCACGCCGCGGCGTCACCGATCATTGCCCAGTTACGCCCCACCACGTTACGCTGCGAAAAAGTGTGTTCTCGCGGGGAGGGCAACACGTGGCTATAGAACTTGGCGTCCACGGTGGAGATTTTCTGCTTCTCAACGAACGTGCCCAGATGGGCCTTGAGTTCCGCGCTGGTGTGTGCGGACATGCTTCCGCAAATCCCGACCGATAAGTGATCTTGCCGTGGGAACGACCAGATATAACCTTCAAAGTGGGGCAGAAATTTTATGGTGATGGCGTCCGCGGTCTCCGGAACAAAATAGCCTTGGGTCATTTCGAGTTCATCGCGCTGCAGCGGACGAGTTTCCGGCAACAATTGGTTGCGTGCTCCGGCGGCTAAAACTAGGTAGTCGGCCTGCTGCCATTCGCCCTCCACGCAGTAGCGCGGTTTTTCTCTGGCGGTATCTACGCTGATCACATGCGACCGCTGCACCGTGCAGCCCGCTTCCTGCGCGCGTTCCAGCAGCATGCCGTTGAGCACGGTTCGCGAATAAATCACGACCGGATGCGCCATCTTCATGGTCACCCGCTGCTCGTCGCTGGCGATCAGCTCCACCGAATGCACTAATTTTTTGGGATAGGAATTATTCAGAAGAAAAGGGAAGCGCACGATGGCTTTGTGGGTCAGCCCGCCGCCGCAGGGTTTTTCCCATGCCAGATGTTCGTCGAAAATTTTTACGGTGTGCCCGGCGCGCGCCAAGCGCTCGCCGCACATGGCTCCGGAGGGACCGCCGCCGATAATCGCAATCTCAGACATAAGTAGTCTCGCGGTTACTCGAGATTTCCGTTCCGGGCGCGGAACCCACTTAATAATGACCCAAGGGGACGGGCCGATCGGGTGAAAAGCCCTTTAAAGCAGAGGGAATATCACCAGGAAGAATCCAGCGAGGAGTATAGCACCGAAGAGCGCCGCGGCTGCCGCGGAGCCAGTAACTTCCCGGACAACGTCCATGCCCCGCCGCTGCGGGATACTGAACGCAAAAAAGAGCGGTAGCAATAGCACCATGAGAATTTCCCCGTTGTGCAAAACCAGGATGCCGAACACCAGCGGAAGCCAAATCAGCAGCCGATACAACATCGCCAGAGCCACACGATTCCAGACGCGAACGGCGGCGTTTGCTCGAGCCAGCGGTCCCACCAGGATCTCTTCTGCGATCAAACACGGAATGAGCGATATGAATAGCAGCGCGAACCGCTGCCAGCGTGCTCCGTTCAGCCAGGCTTCCGTCAACGAGAGTTCAAACCACGCGGTGAAAAGAAAAACCAATACTAGCCCGCCGAAAATGGCGCCCAGCGCCGAGGCCGTACGAAAATCGAAAATGGCCGTGAACATTTTCCAATGCAACGCGATCAGTACCAGCCCGGTGCACAGCAGATATCCGGCCAGATAGTCGCCTTCAAAAAGTCGAATCAGTGGCAACGGTTTCCAATAGCGCAGCAGCTCTACCACCAGCATTCCCACTACCAGGATTTCCAGAGCGGCCCGCCAGCGCGGCACGGTGGAACTGACATCTTTCTGAGTAATCTGCTCTTTGTTCGCGCTGCTAATTCCTGCGGCCTCGCGCAAAAACGGTGCAGCGATCAACAGTAGTCCTGCCAGTCCAATCAACGCTCCAAAAAACTGCAGCCGTGAGGGTAGCTTCCAGCGCGGCGGCGCGCCGTTCGCAGAACTTCCCGCGCCTGCCAGAGATCCGGCCGGTTGTTTAATCCGCAGGACTCTCGCAGTCCATGCCTGCGCCAAGCTCAACGCGGTGGGGCTGAAGATCAATCCGCCGTGCGTCGCGCCCTTCACAACGTCGTATTGCGAATTGAGATCGAAATTCGGTTGCAGCAAATCCCGCGCGTTCTCCGTCATCAACGCCGGCTCCAGGCTCCCGTTGATAATCTCGGTATTCGGCGGAAGCGACGGCGGATCGTCAAACAACAGCGAGGAAACCGTCGCGCCGTGCGCCGCACGCATCGGTGCCGGCGAGAAAGCAATCACTCCAGCGACCGGTATGCGCGACCCAATCCGAACTGCGATCGCGCCGCCCATGGAATGCCCCGCGAGAATTGTTCTCTCCGGAGGAGCCAATCCGCGCGAACGCAATTCATGCAGCAAATTTTCGCTACATTCCTGCGCGCGCGCCGGCGAAAAAGGTCCTTCCGTCCGCCCGTGGCCCGGCAAATCTGGAACGAAAACGCGCAAACCCTGCAACGCAAATCCTTCGGCAATGTAGTTCATGATTTTGCGGTTTACTGCCAATCCGTGGAACAAAACCACTGTGCCGTACGAAGGGGCATTGGGAGTCGTCGGTTCTGGTGGAGTAAGGCTCGGGAGAATTGACCCCCCAGCGGCGTCACCTGCAGGTTCGAACACCGTGGTTTCCATGCGGCATCCGCCGGCATCAATCAGGAAGGTATGCTCGTGATACGGCCTCGGCAGCGCAATCAGCAATCCAACCACGATCAATAGCACGGCAAACGCCGCGCGCCGCGCAAATCCACTCTTCGTCGGATTATCCTCTGCGGACGCGTTCACCAGTTTGCTCATCTTCGCGTGTGAGCTCCCAGCCCGCCCGCCAATGCGGCTTGCATCACGCGCGCGTGATAAACTGGAGTTTCTAAATATCTGACGCCTGCTGCGCTGTGCGCTCCCATGGAGATCCTTTGAACTCGGGAATTCTTACGCTGGAACAAGCGGTCTTGCGCTTTGGCCGCGGCCAAGCTGGCGCGCGTAATGATACACGCAATGCCGCGTCTCGCCCTGCGGGCTCCAAGGTCGTCTTCACCAACGGTTGCTTCGATCTTTTGCACCCCGGACATATTCGCACGTTGGAAGCGGCCCGCAAACTCGGCGATGTTCTGATCGTGGGCATCAATAGCGACAGAAGTGTGCGCGAACTGAAAGGCCCGGGTCGTCCTGTGCTCCCGGAACAGTGAACGCGCGGAAATCTTGGCGTCGCTCGAAAGTGTGGACGCTGTCATAATTTTTGACGAACCAACCCCGCGCGAGACTATCGCCGCGCTATTGCCGGATGTCTTAGTCAAAGGCGGTGATTGGGCCCGGCGACCAAATCATGGGTCGCGAAGAAGTAGAAGCCGCCGGCGGCCAGGTAATTTCCGTCCCGTTGCTCCCGGATATTCCACCACCGCCATTTTGCAAAAAATTCGCGTCGGTACTGCGGCGCAGCCTGACGCGTCAGCGAACAAAGCTGGAATCGCGCGGGCGGAGTCCTGATCACCCAAGCATGATATTTCCCGTAGTCCGTGAACGCCTCGAACCCGTGTTGAGTCACGCCTCCCTGCAAGGTGCGTTGGCGGAGCTGCGCGGAGGCGGAAACCACGTTTCACTTTCAGGTCTGCACGATGTAGCCAAGGCGCTCATCGCCGCGTATCTCACGCACCATCTGCGCCGCCCGGCATTCTTCGTAACCGATTCCAATCGCCGGGCCGAAGCACTGGCAGAGACGCTGCGCTTCTTCTCGGGAATTTTCCCCGGCCCGGCGGGAAACGTCGCGGTCTTGCCCGCGTTCGATACGCTGCCGTGGGAATCGCAAAGCCCGCACGCCGATATTTTAGAACGCCGCGCGGCCACACTGTTTCGCCTCGCCGACGGTCAAATTTCCCTGGTAATTGCTCCGGTCGTGGCCGCACTGTGGCGCTATCAAGATCCCGTCACCTACTTGTCTTTGGCGCGCACCTTGACCAAAGACGCCGAAGTTCCCCATGACGAGTTGCTGACCGCATCTCGGTTCCGTCGGCTATACCCGCACAGAAATGGTCGAGCTACCCGGGCAGTTCGCAGTTCGCGGCGGCATCGTGGATGTTTTTTCGCCCGAAGCCCCTCGTCCCGTGCGCATCGAACTTCTTGGCGACACCGTCGAGTCCGTGCGCGAATTTGACCCGCGTACCCAGCGCTCGGTCTCCCCAGTTGGCCGAGCAACGCTATTGCCGCTCACGGAATGGTCCTTTGCGCCCACAGTTACGAATGCCGACGACGATCCGTCCGTCTGGCAAACGCCTTCCTACTTCGGCCCCTCGGTAGCAGCAGGCACCGCGTCACTCTTCGAACTTTCCGAAAGCTCCCTCAAGCCCATTATTTTTCTGGACGAGCCGCAAACTCTGCATGGAGTAGTCACCAAGCATCTCGAGGCCGCCACCGCCAATTACGAACGCCACGGCCAAGCCAACTCTCCAGCATCCGCACATTTTTTCTGGAACGAAGAAGAATTTTCGGCCGCCACGCGAAAAGGTTCGCAGATTGAATTGCAGCAACTCGCCGTCGGCACCAGCGGCGGTCCGCAATTCGAACTATCTTCGCGGCCCAGCGCGCGTTTCCACGGCGACGTCGTCGCCTGCATGGCCGCAGTAAAATCGCAGATTGCCGAAGGCGGCAGCGTATTTCTCACCGCCGCCAGCACCGGCGAACTCGAACGCCTCGCCGATATTTGCCGTGAGTACGAAGCTTCTTACGTTCTCGGCGAATCGGAAGATGCCGCCGCTGGTTTCACCGCCGAAGCCGCACATGAACTTGCCAAGCTGCTGCTGATTCGCGCGCCATTCGCGGAGGGCGTGGCCTTTCCCGATTCGCATGTAACGCTTTACGGCCAAGGTGATCTATTCGACGTAGCTCCGGTCGTGGATCGACCCAGCCGCAAAATTCGCACCTCCGGCTTCTTCAGCGATTTCGCCGATTTAAAACCCGGCGACTTCGTAGTCCACGTCGACCACGGCATCGGACAGTTCGAAGGCCTCCGCCAAATCATTTCTGATGGCCGTGGCGGCGAATTCATGCTGTTGAAATACGCCGACGACGCTCGTCTCTACGTTCCGCTCGAGCGCATGGACCTGGTGCAAAGTTACCGCGTAGTTGAAGGTGACCATCCCCCGCTCGATAAGCTCGGCGGCACCGCCTGGAACACCAGAAAAACCCGCGCCCGAAAATCCGTAGAAGATATGGCTGACCAGCTGCTGGCGCTCTACGCGGAAAGAAAAACCGCGGAGGGCTTCGCCTTTTCCCCGGACGGCAATTTCCAGCGCGAATTTGAAGACGCCTTCGAGTTCGAAGAAACCGTCGATCAAAACAACGCCATCGCCGACATCAAAAAAGACATGGAGCGCGCGACGCCCATGGATCGCCTGCTCTGCGGCGACGTCGGTTACGGCAAGACCGAAGTGGCCATGCGCGCAGCGTTCAAATCGGTTTCCGATAGTAAACAGGTGGCGCTACTCTCGCCCACCACCATTCTTGCGTTCCAGCATTTCGAAACCTTCAAGCAGCGCTTCGCCGCATTTCCGATGCGCATTGAAATGCTCAGCCGTTTCCGCACCGCGGCCGAGCAAAAGAAAATCCTCGCCGATGTGGAATCAGGAAAAGTCGACATCATCATCGGCACGCACCGCCTGCTTTCCAAGGACGTAAAATTCCACGACCTCGGCCTCTTGATCGTCGACGAAGAACAGCGCTTCGGCGTAGCTCACAAAGAGCGCCTGAAAGAAATGAGCAAGAACGTGGACGCGCTGGCGTTAAGCGCCACGCCCATTCCGCGCACGCTGCATATGTCGCTGGTCGGCCTACGCGATATGTCGGTAATCGAAACTCCGCCCCGCGACCGCTTGGCTATCCAAACGGTAGTAGCGCCATTCCAAGAAGAACTCCTGCAGCGCGCCATCGAAACCGAGCTAGCCCGCGAAGGGCAGGTCTACTTCATCCACAACCGCATCGAGTCCATCTACTCCCTCGCCGCGCTGGTCACCAAGTTGGTCCCCAAAGCCCGCGTAGTAGTCGGCCACGGCCAAATGGGCGAAAAAGAACTGGAAAGCGTAATGCTGAAGTTCATCCGCGATGAAGCCGACGTCCTGGTCGCCACCACCATCGTAGAAAACGGTTTGGACATTCCGCGCGCCAATACCATCTTGATCAATCGCGCCGACCGTCTCGGTCTCGCGGAACTCTATCAATTGAGAGGACGCGTCGGCCGTTCCGCCCAGCGTGCCTACGCATATCTTCTCGTCCCGCCAGAAACGGTCCTCTCCGATATCGCCAGAAAGCGCCTCTCCGCCATGAAGGAATTCAGCGAACTCGGCGCCGGCTTCCGCATCGCCGCTCTGGACCTCGAACTCCGCGGCGCCGGCAACATGCTCGGCCGCCAGCAACACGGCCACATCGACGCCGTCGGCTTCGACATGTATTGCCAGATGCTCGAACGCGCCGTAAGCAAAATGAAGGGCGAGGAAGTCGCCCCCGAGCTGCGAACCACCCTAAGCCTGGGCTTCGACGTCCGCATCCCGCAGGAGTACATCCCCAGCGAAAATCTGCGCCTGCGCACCTACAAGCGCATCTCCACCATCGCTACCGACGAAGAGCGCGCCGACGTCCGCCGCGAGCTGGAAGACCGCTTTGGTCCGGTTCCCCCATCGATAGAAAACCTTTTGCAGTACTCCGTACTCAAATCGATGTGCGAGCGTCTGCGCATTTCGGCAGTCGAGCGCCAGGGCAGCCGCATCGCCATCCGTTTTCACCCCGAAACTCAGCTGGACCCCGCCACCCTGGTCAAGGTGGTCCGTTCGCGCGCGGGCATCAAGCTGGACCCCAGCGGCGTCCTGTGGATGGAAGTCTCGCGGGGCGAACCGGCCGCTGACGCGGTGAGAAACGTATTGCTAGGGCTGCAAGGGCAGAGCTAAACTTTAAGTATCAAGGAGATTCATGCGTAACCTGTTTTTACTGACTACCTTAAGTTTGGCCACCGCGCTCTATTCCGCCGCACCGGCATCGGCGCAACAGCCCGGAGAATCGTCTTCGGCTCCGCAACAGCCGGCCCCGAATGCTTCGGCCCCTTTCACAACCGACCCCTTCGCTCCTGCACCTCAGCAGCCGACCCTCGAAAAGCCGCAGATGGCCGCGCCGGAGCCCGAACCCGAGCCCGCTAAAGCTACCGACAAAACCACGCTGACCAAGAAGCCGGCCAAGCCCGTCGCCAAACCAATCGATCCCACCACCGGCAAGACCGTCGAAGAAATCATTGCGCGTGTGAATAACGAGATCATCACCAAGTCCGAATATGATCGCGCTCTGGCCACTGCGGAAGAGGACTCTAAATCCGATTGCCAGGGTCACTGCACGCCGGAACAGTTGCAGCAGGAAATCGAAGCTCGCCGAAAAACCGCCCTGAAGGACTTGATCGATCAATCTCTGCTTGTACAGCGCGCCAAAGATCTGGGGACCAGCGTCGAGCCTCAGGTGATCAAGAAACTCGACCAGATCCGTATCCAGAACAAGCTCGACAGTATGGAAGATCTCGAGAAGGCGGTTAGCGCGCAAGGCCTCAACTGGGAAGACTTCAAAAACAATATTCGCAACAGCCTGCTCACTCAACAGGTGATCGGCAGCGAAGTCGGTTCCCACATCACCATCAGCAAAGAAGACGTCCAGAAATATTACGACGCTCACAAATCCGAGTTTGTGCGGCCCGAGCAGGTGGCGCTCCGGGAAATTCTGGTCAGCACCGACGGGAAGAGTCCCGACGACATCCCGGAACTCAAGAAAAAGGCGGAAACCGCTCTCAAGCGCGTGCAGGATGGCGAAGATTTCGCGGAGATCGCCAAGCGCATGTCTGACGGCACCACCGCCAAGCAGGGCGGTTATCTTGGCCAATTCAAGCGCGGTGAACTTGCCAAACCTCTCGAAGAAAAAGTTTTCATCTTGAAGCGCAACGGCCTCACTGAGGTCATGGAAACCAAGCAGGGCTTCCTGATTTTGCAAGTGCTCGAGCACTACGATGAAGGCGAGCAATCTCTCGACAAAGTGGAAAACGAAATTTCCGAGAAGCTGTACAACGAGCGTCTCGAGCCGGCGGTCCGCGAATATCTGAAAACGCTGCGCGCACAGAGCTACGTTGTCATCAAGCCGGGCTATCAAGACATCGCCGGCGGCGGAAACTCGGAAATTCTGGAAGTGAGTGCCACGCCGGAAGCGGTGAAAGCGAAAAAAGCCCACAAAAAATACTGGCTCTTCGGGAAAAAGACGGAAGCCTCCTGATGAAGAAGGCGTTTGTCACCGAACTAGCCACCGAGCAATCGGTCACCTCGTTTTTTCTGGTACATGAAAAAGAAATCCGCAACACTCGTGAAGGCAAACAATACCTCCGCATGGAACTGGGCGACCGCAGTGGCACGGTGGAAGCCCGCATTTGGGACGCCTTCGAAGCCGTCGCCAAAGACATCAATCGCGACGATTTTGTAAAAGTTGCCGCGCGCGTAGAAATCTACCGCAACAAACCGCAGCTGGTTCTGCAGCAAGTCCGCCGCGCCACCCCTGAAGAAATCGATCTCGCCGATTTCCTCCCGCACACCAAAGAAAATGTGGACGAGATGTGGGCCAAGCTGCAGGAATTCGCTGCAAGTATTGAGAATTTCTGGCTGAATAAATTAGCAACCGGCATCTTCAGCGATCCAAAAATTGCCGAGCGCTTTAAGCGCGCCCCGGCCGCCAAAGTGATGCACCACGCCTTCATCGGCGGTCTGCTGGAACACGTAGTAGGGCTCTGCGGCTTGGCCAAACAAATTGCCGCCCACTATCCCGAATTAAATGTGGATCTTCTCTTAACCGCCGCTTTGCTGCACGACGTCGGCAAACTGGACGAACTCTGCTACGAACGCGCCGTCGGCTACACCACCGAAGGCCAGCTGCTCGGCCACATCGTCATGGAGCTCGAATCTGTTTCGAAGGCCATGGACGCCATCCCCGGCTTTCCCCCGCGCCTCAAATCCGTGGTGCAACACCTTCTGATCAGCCATCACGGACAGTACGAATTTGGCTCTCCCAAACTGCCCATGATCCGCGAGGCCTTGGTCTTTCACTACATGGATGACATGGACTCCAAGCTCGGCGCCGTCCGCGCCGCCCTGGCCATCCCCAGTGGCGAAGACGATTGGTCCGCCTACAGCGGCGCCCTCGGCCGCAAATTCCTAAAACTCGATGATTATTTGAAAGCGGCAGACGTTCCGGGCTCCGCAGCCGAGTGCGATCCGCTCAACAAGTAAGTCTCTAGTAGCACAGGCATTCCTGCCTGTGCGCGGTCGCTCCAGCTTCTCAGTCATTCACCGGCTTCTCAGTCATTTACCGGCTCCGCAGTTTCCCGCCGGTCCTCGACCTTAAATCCCTCGGGCAACTCAAACAATTTCGGATCCGGCTCCGCCAGAATCAAATTGGTCACCGTAAAGGTCTGCACCCCAAAGCGCGGATCGCTCCGTTTCGAAATCAAATTAATCCCCAGCTGCGGCGAATACCAAAACTCCTTTTCCGTCGTGAGCTTCATGTCATTCCCAAAAATTCCCGGATTAAAAATCGTGGTAACCCGCGATCCGCTAGTCTCCACCCCAGACACCAGCTGCTTTCCCAGATCGTCGTGAATCACGTTTCCCGCATCGTTCGGCAGCGGCCCCGCTGGTGGCCCTTGATTCATGTATACCGCCGAAGTCGACGGCGCAAACCGCCCCAGCACGCAAATCTTCGGCTCCTGCAGCATGAAGCAGTTGTAATGCGTATGCGCGTTGGGATCCGAAATTTGTATCGTGGTCATCTCCGACTGCATCTTTCCGGTCTTCGGCACGATGTACCAGCGCTCCTGATAAATCCGCCCGCTCGCGTCCCGCGCAATTTTTCGCTGATTCACCAACGTGATCGTTCCGCCATCGTTCAGCGTCTTCACCCACTCCGTCTGCAGAGTCAACGTAAACGGCGCTCCCGCCTTTGGCGGAATCACGATGCTCTCCAGCGTTTCGCTGACGCCCCCGTCCTGAACATAATATTTCGGTTGCTTCTGCGGTCCCGGTTGCGTCGTAGTCTGTGGTCCGCCTTGCGCGGCAATCTGCGTCGACTGCGGAGTAACCTGTGTCGCAGTCTGCGGACCACCCGGCGCCTGCCCCCGCGAAACTCCCGCCGCCAACAATCCCGCCGCCGCACCAATCACCGTAAACAACACGCAACGGAAACGCATAGCCAACCTCCCGAAACGCAGCGGCCGTCAAAAGCCCAGCGAGGCGCCCAAACAAGCCACCCAACAAGCCGCCAAACGATGCGCCCAACGAACGAATAGTGCCAGACCATTCCGCCCAAGGGAAGCGCCTCGCAAGCCCGCACCAAAAGCGATTCTTCCGATGGCTGCAAGTTCCCAGAAATTCGCCAGGCGCGCTATCGCTATATAGATGAGGTTTCGTCTTGCAGGATGGCTGCTTCTAACTACCTTCGGTCGAAAGTGTCTGCCACAGTTATCAAGCCACTAAGCCGCAAGCGTACTCGCCCGCCTCGCTGTTGTAGCGGCGGGTCTTCAAACCCGTTCTTTTGCCGTCGCCTGTGTAGTGGCGAATCTTCAGATTCGCACTCTTCCGCGTGGCGGCTTGGCCTCACCGCCGTGTAGTGTCCGGTTTCAGCCGCGACCGGCCTACCCCAAGCCGCAAAACATTCCACGCAGCTAGGCATCCCACTATTTCAAAAAAGACAAAATTTCTTTATTTCGCAGCTCTGTAGGCAGGCCGCAGGGCCACGCTGGGACGCACCAGCCGCCACAGGAAGAACGCCAGATTGGCGCTAAGGACAGCGGAGAAGCATTGCGACACCAGGAAATGCGCTCCCGGAAGAAAGCACACCGCCGCGGCCAACGCCATCACAACCATATCGCTGACGGAGATTAGGCCTCGCATGCAGATCATCGTGCGCTCGCGCAGTGCCGGTGAAAATAGAGCTGCAAGCCTACCCGAATAGTACCGATGGATGGGTTCACGCCCTTCGCCCTCGTAGGGGCACGGCATGCCGTGCCCGTCCCCGCCGCCCGCCCTCCGCCGCTTGCAGTTGTAGCGGCCGCCTTCTTAGGCGGGCGCCTTTGCCTACCCCGTGGCACCAAATCCGACCTTCCTCTCCAATCTCTCCACCAGTGGCACTCCGTCGCCGTCTCCGTTACACTTTCTTCACCACCGCACCCATGAAGCGCCACGCCCTAATCTTCGGTCTCGTCGGCGGCCTGCTCATCGCCATCCTTCAATACACCGAATACCGCTTCGTCGTCATCGAGCACTCCGTCGAGCTCTACAGCGCGCTCGTCGCCATCCTCTTCTCGGCATTCGGCATCTGGCTCGGCCTCCGCATCACCCGCAATCGCGAAACCATCCGCGAAACGGTCGTGGTGCGGGAAGTTTCTGTCCCCGCGCAACCCCCCGCCCTCGAACCTTTCGCTCCCGACACGGCCCGCCAGCAGACCCTCGGCATCACCGCCCGCGAACTCGAAATCCTCGCCCTGGTCGCCCGCGGCCTCAGCAATCGCGAAATCGCCACCCAACTCTTCGTCTCCGAGAACACCGTCAAGACCCACTGTTCCCGCGCCTTCGATAAACTCGGAGCCGCCCGCCGCACCCAGGCCGTCCAGCGCGGCAAAGAGCTGGGCCTCCTGCCTTGAACGCGTCACCCGAAAGCACGATTTTCGCTCCATTCCCGAAAAATCATCCGAAAGCATGACGACAACCGGCCCCGCTATCCGGCATCGTGCCTCCATGATCCTCACTCACACTAGGAGCCTCACATGAAGAAAACCGTTCTCACCTTTGGCCTCATCGCCGGACTCATCATCTCCGTCTGTATGGGCCTCTCGCTTCTCCTCGCCAAGAAGATCGGCTCCGGCCATAGCATGGCTCTCGGCTACACCATCATGGTGGCGTCCTTCCTGCTGATCTACTTCGGCATCCGCAGCTACCGAGACAACGTCCTCGTCGGCCGCATCTCTTTCGGCCGGGCTTTCGCCTGCGGCATCCTGATTACCCTCATCACCACCATCTGCTACGTCGCCATGTGGGAAGTCCTCTACTTCAACTTTATGCCCCACTTCATGGACAGTTACTTCGCCGCGCAGATTCACAAGGTCCAGTCCCTCGGACTCGACCCCGCCACAACCGCCGCACAAGTCGCCGCCATCCAGCACTCTCAACAGCTCTACCAGAACCCCTTCGTCAACATGGCCTACACCTTCATCGAACCCTTTCCGGTGGGCCTCATAATTACTCTGGTCTCAGCAGCCCTCCTCCGCCGCAAAACCCCTCCCGAGCCCATCGCCGCTCCCGCCGTCATGGCCACCTGAACAAAAAGGCCGGGGCGCAAGCCCCGTCCTTTCGTACTGTGCCGACGCATTTGTTGGGGCACGGCATGCCGTGCCCGTCCTCGTCTTTTGCTTTTGTAGCGGCCGCCTTCCGAGGCGGGCGCCTTTGCCTTGCCAGTGGTTGCGATTGCGTAGGGGCACGGCATGCCGTGCCCGTCCTCGCCTTCTGAACTTTTGGAAGGTGTTCCGCCAAACGCCAGTTCTTCGTCATCGCAAACAGTTTGGTGTACTCTGTTTGCCGCCGCGAGCCACACCCAGTGCCCGCACCGCAGCTCCGAATAATTTTTAGAACCGGCATCGCGGTCGCGGCATCTACGAAGATGATCAGGTGGACGGAATCCTCGCAACTGAATCGGATGAAGATTGGGATATGGACGCACCCAAAGAACTAAACGAGATCGTCCTCCCGCAGGGAGTGGTCGGCCCGCTCACCCGCGCGGCAATTTTTTTGGTGGTCTGCATCCGCCCAGGGCAGGCCAACTACGCAGCGGTACGTTCCTTCTGCGCAGACCTCTCGGGTCTGGTCCGCGCCGTAGAATTCCGCGACGTGGAAGCTGGCCTCACCTGCGTCGTTGCCTTCGGCTCAGACGCCTGGGACCAGCTCTTTGGCGCGCCTCGCCCTGCCGAGCTCCATCCCTTCCAAGAGATTCGTTCAGGCGGCCGTCACGCCGTCTCCACCCCGGGCGACATCCTGTTTCACATCCGCGCTAAACGGCCGGACCTCTGCTTCGAATTGGCAATGCAAATCATGGACAGCCTGGGCGACGCAGTCTCCGTAGCTGACGAAGTGCACGGCTTCCGCTATTTTGACGACCGCGACGTGATCGGATTCGTCGACGGCACCGAAAATCCGCGAGGCGGCGCAGCGGAACAAGCTGCAATTGTCGGTGAAGAAGATCAAGCCTTCGCGGGTGGCAGCTACGTGATCGTGCAGAAATATCTGCACGACATGAAGGGTTGGAACGCTCTTCCGGTCGAAACCCAGGAACGTATCATTGGCCGCAAGAAACTTTCAGACATCGAACTGAGTGACGCCGAGAAACCGCCCTTCGCGCACAACGCGCTGACCGTGATCGAAGAAAACGGAAAAGAAGTAAAAATTCTGCGAGACAACATGCCTTTCGGGCGTCCCGGCCACGGTGAGTTCGGAACCTATTTCATCGGCTACAGTCGCACTCCGCGCATCACGGAAACGATGCTGCAAAACATGTTCATCGGTCGGCCCCCAGGCAATTACGATCGGCTGCTCGATTTCACCAAGGCGGTTACCGGCAGCTTATTTTTCGCCCCGTCATCCACGTTTCTGGACGACATCAGCGGCGACCCGCCGGACGCTGCTGTGAACGAGCCTGGTTCTAAAGAAACGCTGTCATCGGCGGACACAACCTCCGGAGCGCCTCCGGCAACTTCTCCAGCATCGGCGGACAATTCCTCATCCGGAGCACCCAGCATAGGATCACTGAACATCGGATCACTCAACATAGGTTCACTCAAAGGACAGAAACATGAATAACCTTCATCGAGAGTTAGCGCCGATCTCCGACGCCGCATGGGCCGAGATTGAGGAAGAAACCACCAGGACGCTCAAGCGGTATTTAGCCGGACGACGGGCCGTGGATGTTCCTGCGGCCGGAGGAACAGCTCTTCCCGGAGTTGCAACCGGCCATCTCCGCTCGATCGCTGCGCCCGCGGACGGAATCCTCGCCAGACAACGCGAAGTGAAACCGCTCGTCGAGTTGCGCGTTCCTTTCGAACTCTCGCGGCAAACCATCGACGACGTGGAACGCGGTTCGGAAGACTCCGATTGGCAGCCCGCCAAAGACGCCGCGAAAAAACTCGCCTTCGCGGAGGATCGCGCCATCTTCAACGGATACGCGGACGCCGGCATAAAAGGAATTCGCGAAGAGACCAGCAATCCGATCGAAACGCTGCCCGCGGACGTGCGCGAATATCCGGACGCCGTGGCCCACGCTTTGAGCCAGCTACGGCTCGTAGGCGTGAACGGCCCCTACTCGGTCTTGCTGGGAGCCGAGGAGTACACGGCTCTTGCCGAAACTCGCGATCACGGCTATCCCGTCCTCGAACACGTTAAGCGTATCGTCGACGGCAATCTGATTTGGGCCCCCGCAATCGAAGGCGCCTTCGTACTGACCACCCGCGGCGGCGATTTCGAGCTAAACCTCGGGCAAGACGTTTCGATCGGCTACCTCAGCCACACCGATACGGCGGTGAAGCTCTATCTGCAAGAGACCTTCGTCTTTCGCGTGCTGACCAGCGAAGCCTCGGTCGCTCTGTCGCCATCACAGAGGCCGACCTAGAGGTAGTGAGATCGTGCGCCCGCATCAGCCCGCGTTCGATGCCGTGTTGAGTCCCACCAGCTTATCCAAGAACGCACTCGTAGGGGCACGGGCATGCCGTGCCCGTCCCGCGCCTTTGCCGTTGTAGCGGCCGCCTTCCGAGGCGGGCGCCTTCGCCCTCTCAATCGCACCAATCGCCCCAATCCAAATCTATTCCGCCACTTCCGACGCAGGCACAGCCCCTTTAATCACCAGCCACAACATAAACACAATCTCCCCAAAAACCGCCGGCTGCGAATACGTACTCACCTTCCCGGCGTACTCCGGTAACAGCACTCCCGTAAGACACAAAATCACCCAAGCCACCCCCGCCAGCCCCAGCCACACCCCCAGAAATCTCGGAAGAAAGCGCGACCGGTATACCAGCCGCCCCAGCGGAAACAGCCACAACCCCCAAAACAGTTCCGACACCATCAGTCCGCGTCCATGCAGGTTCAGAAAAAACATCGCCCAAGCCTCGCGCTGCACCTTGCCCATCACCGACAGGAAATCCGCCCCATGCATCAGCAACAGCGCCGCGAACGAGTTCACTTCATTCAAAAACGCGATTGGGATGGATACCACAATCAACGTCACCATCAGCGACGCCTGCCGCCGGTCCACTCCCTTAAGCAGCTGGTACAAAGCCAGCGCCACAAAAATAAATCCCGCCGAGCCGATCAGTTGGCTCGCAATGCCTAAACGAAACAGCGTCTCGTGCGCCGCCACGTTGGCGACCGTCGCCGTCGCGTCCCCGCGGACAATCAGCTTCCCCGGCACATAAGCCATCGCAAAAAATCCAAATGCGGACATAACGATGTACAGCAAGCCCGCATACCTGCCCGGGTTCGTGGAACGCATACCGCCTCCTCATTGCTACGCTTCCAGCCCACTGCTTGTACGCGCGCCCCACCCTGTTAGTTCCACCGGCCGTCGAAGCGGCCCCCCTGTAGCGCAGGGCGACCGCCTCTGAGCCGTGCGGCCTTTGACTTTGCTTTTCAGGAGGCCGGCTCTTCAGCCCCGGCATTACGCGCTGCCTTACGTAATGGCGAATCTTTAGATTCGCACTCTGCAATCAGTTGGTCCGCCGGCCCCTTGAGAATAGAATCCTGGGAGAGAACCAACGAGGAAATAAAAATGACGCCACCCGATCGCTTCGCGATTCTCGCCCTGCTGCGCAACAGCTTAAGTCCCGGTCTGATCACCGCCCTCAGTGATTCCTTCAAACTAAGCCTCATCGCCCGCAGCAACATCACCGTCGAGCTGTTTCTCGTTTCGCTATACAAGTCCTCCCCACAAGAACTCGCCGCATTTTTCGTTGACCCTCAGCCACTGGAAAATCGTCTCCAGCAACTCAGTTCGATCGACGTCGCTTCCGTGGAAATTGCCTCACCCCAGACTCCCGGCAGCGGCACCCGCGGATACAATTCTACGCTGGACCAATCCTTGGTGGATTTGCTCTCACAAGCAGCGTCCGACGCCGACCGACGCCTCCAAGACCGGCGCTCGGGCAGACATCGAAGATTTTATGAGAGTCCTACGCAACGACGCGCCGACCGTCGCCATGCTGCGCGACGAGCGGGGCCTAAATCTGAAAAATCCGTCCAGCTAGCTACACGAAGCCCTGCTCAAATTTAAAGGGGAGCTCCACCCTTCCGCCTTTTTTCCTTTGTAGAGGCCGCCTTCTTAGGCGGTCGCCTTTGGCTTCCCAGTGCCTGCCATTGCGAAGAATCCGAAGTATGGACATAACGACCCGTAGGGGCACGGCATGCCGTGCCCGTCCATCGCCTATTTCCCAACCTCGCCACTCATCTAGCCGCTGTTGTGTCGTTCCGCTGTGAAATGCATTGTTTGAGGAACAAATCATTTGCTCCTGTAAAGATTCCCTTTTCCCCATCTATTAACTTTGATTTCAGCAAGCTCCCTGCGACCTCCCGAACGACTCCCGCAACAAGTACGCATAGTAAGCCAACCCCTAACATAGCTGGGACGTAGGAGTCCGAGATATAGAAACAAGATAGTAGAAGACAGGATCCAACCAACAGAAGTGCTAGCGCGACTCTTCGAAGACTCCTGCGTTTCTCAAAGTGCGCCGTACAAAGAGGCAAGCCCAAGTCCATTTTTGTTCGTAGTATCAACACCGCAATTAAGTAGGGAAGAACTCCAATAAAAATTAATAGGATGAGACCAGACGAATGCCAGTACATTTTATTCTGAAGAAGCGTTTTCGCTGGACTCCCACACTTAATACAAAAATTAGGGAGTTGTGAGCCTCTCCCGACAACCAAATCCTTACCATATCTGGATACGCCAACCCGCGACGACACGGCGACGAACCCCTGAGATTGCTGGCCTGATGCTTCCGCACTTACCTTCGAATTCACTCGAAACAGTTTATCGGGCACCGCGGGGTGTTGAACCTCTGGAGCGCCATCCAGAACGTCCTTCCAGTGCGTCGAGAGCGGCTGAGCCGCGAGTTTTGAGATTTCAGCGTCGGCAACGGGCGGCTTCGGCTGTACGCTCGAAGCTGTTTCGCGGTCCTTTTTGACACTATCCACCGAGCGCGGGGCAGCTGCCCGACGTCTTAATTCTGCTTGGAGGGCCGGGCTCGGTGCTATTTGGCTACTAGTAAATTCCTCCCATATCCTGTGCAGATCCTGATCTGGAAGTTGCTGCAACTCTTCCGCCGAATATCGTTCGCCAGCAGATCCTACAACCAGCTCTTTCGGCGATTCCCGCATGGAAAGACTTTCCCGCGACTTCTGCTTTTCTTTTGGGATGTCTTCTTCGGGGGTCGGAGAGAACGTAACGCCGCGACCGCATGCGCGACAATAGACGGCATCGTTGGGATTTAATGCGCGGCAATAGTTACAGAACATGACTGGCGTTCAAAGCCTCCTTGGTAGAAGCCGTAGCCAACTCCTGACCCTCAGTCGTCTCGGCGATCGACGAAGGCCTAAGACGAAAGGGAAAAATTAAGATATATTATTTTATATATAATTGATTAAGGAGTTTTCCACCAAAATCATCAAAAGCGCTATCCGCCATCGCTCCGTAGACGGCTGTTGGCACCAGCTCACTGGAATTACTGGCGCTCTTAGCATAAGCGACGTTAAAAAGCTGAGCAGGCTCGGACTTCAGTGAGAATTGGAATCGTGAAGACTGCTCGTCGGGAACAGCCACACTGAAACTCCAATCGAATCCAATTCCTGTGTACCAGTCTCTGACGTCCGTCGTCCGTTTCTCCTGGACGACGGGATAGTACATGTCGCCCGTCGCTAGTATCTTGTACCGGACAACGAACTTAATTTCATCAGGTAATCCTTGACCGACCGAAAACTGAAGGATGTCGCCCGGAATAACCTTCCCGAAACTTTCGGATATCTTCTGTAATATTCTCGCTTCTCTAGCCTGGTTCATCGAAGGCGTGAACGAAGGAAGTATTTCGATAATATTGAAAAATCCAGTTGTTTTTCTCAGCCGCACCTCGACGTCGTCCGGAATCTCGTTGTCCGCCGCAAAACTGACGAACACCTTGTAGCGTCCAGTGCTTCTGGCGTATTCGAGCATTTTGATGACGACCTCAACCCCTTGCGACGACGCGCCGCCAGATGCGCTTCGGTATCTGTCCGTCGCCCGCTCGTATAACGTTGTGATAGCGGATCGGGCATCCGAAAGATGACGGCCGTCCGGACGGGATGCAACATACAATCGATACCCACTTGCGGACGTCGAGGATTTTGCGGATTCCCACCTGAGCTCGTCATCACGGTAGTCGTTATAGGGCGCCACCACGAGAAAAAATGCCAAAATTCCCAAGACTGCTGCAATCAACGATGGCCCGAGTTTTCTGAGCACAAAGGCGAGGCCGGTGGGCTCGTTTTCTTGCAGCTGGGACCGATTTCCAGCCTGTAAGCGCCATTCGTACAAAAGATCGTAGAAGTACAGAGTATTGCGGTCCTGTTTTTGCACCAGCCCAGATACATAGTCCGGGAACGAATTAAGTGCTTCGATTAGATCGTTGGCTGTCCTGACGGAAGCTACCTTCAGAATTTTATCTGGACCGGTCGCCGGCCGGAAATGGAACCTGGTTCCAGTGTAAGTGCCTTTTGAGTCCCTCAGATGTTGTACCGACCACACTCTCTGGCCGGTAAATGCGATGGCCTCTACGCGCCTGAATCGAAACCGGAGAAAATAGAGTGGATTGATGAGCACTTGGGGTTTGAACTTCGCCCGAAACCAGAAAATGAGATACATAACCGCCTGCTGTCCGGCGACGAAACAGATTGTGGAGAGAAGCAGGTAGCCAAGTCTGTCATCGGGCTGCCATTTGTAATTGTCCGCCCCTGCGATTAAGCCCCAAATTCCAAGGAGGGTTGCGATTAGTCCCAAGTACGCCCACTTCAATTTCGAATCGCTAATAACGAAAGTTCCCTGCGGCGGTTTCCTGAGGGCGGCTAGTATTCTAGTTTGGCTGATTTCGGGCAGTTCAGATGTTCGAATTTCCAATTTGCCCCCTATTGAAAGTAGGCATAAGTAAACTTACCCAAAAAGAATACCAATTTCGTCCAAGTCCGTTAATTTTTTGTAGTCAGCCGGTGTCAAGTGTCAGTGGGTTTCCGTATCTTTATCGTATCGCTTCATTAAAGCAACGATCTTAGCCTGGAGGGCTTTTTGTATAGCCTCAAGTTCAGAGTTCGATGTACCGTTCAAAAATTGCGAAAGCAGAAGGCCCGCAGCGTTGTCCGATGAACTTGCAATCACTACGCCGGACGCCGCATTGACTTGGGCGTACAGCGGGGACGTATCGGGATGAAAATAATGTACATCGCTAAAACACGCGAGAACAGATTCATTGCCCCGCACACACGAGATATAAATTTCGAATTCGGCGGTCTCGCGACTTGCAAGTGCGAAGCGAGATGTTCCAGCGACCATGTTTTTCAGAACATCGATCACGGGATTCGAATCGGCGTCTCCCGGGGCAATGAAGACCCCGAACTTCCTATCCGCCCCGCGGACGCTGGTGGCGACTACTAAAGACAGCATGACGAGGACAATGATCCTGGGCCGGGTCATTTCGGGTACCTCACTTGCTCTCTAGATTAAAACCTCTCACTCTCGTTGTGGGATAGCTTTGCGGCTGATTGTTGTTAGTTAATTACTTGGTTCCGATGCAAAAGCGAGAACAGATGCCGGGTGCCCCACCTCGCATTTTTGAGGCTGGGGCTTTTGTCTAGGCAGCTCTACTTCCGCCACTTCCACAAAACCTTCCATAGCGTCACCAACTCCTGAACCACCTTCGGCGACGGCAGCTCCATGAACCGGCATTTGTCCACCACCGTCCGGTACCGCTCCCGCACAATATGCGGACTGAGCAGCAGCAGCCCGCGACGCATCTCCTTCAATTGCTCCGGAGTCATCGCGTCATTCGGCTGAAACTGCGGGCGGCGCGCCATAGCCCGCAAATCCTACCAGATTCGCCTTTTGTTCGCCATGTGGAATGAGGGACGTGGCCCGTGATCCGTGTCCCGTGCCCAATGATCGCGCCGCGATCGCCCCGCCTTTTCACGGAACACGGAGCACAGTTCACGCCAACGATGTCTAAGGAGTAAGCGATCTCGGACTCGCGAGACTTCTGCAAGGAGTGCTGTAACTGTGCACCATTATGGTGCATAATGATGTGATGAGCTCTGCGAACAAGACCGTGCGCCAAAGCGTCAGCCTCCCGGCAACCACCGCTGCGAAAGTCCGCAGCTTGGCCAAGACCCGTAGACTCAGCTCCAACCGCATGCTCGTGGAATTAATCGAGAACGGCATCGAAGCCGAAAAGCGCAAACAACAGGAATTTTTCGAGCTTGCCGAGCGCTTCCGCGATGCCGCTGACCCGGGTGAAGCGAAACGTCTCGGCGATGAACTCGGCCGGATGGTCTTTGGCAGCTGATGCCCAGGATCGAAAGCTGGGACCGTCTCCCCGCCAACGTCCACAGAACGTGACCCGTGCTCCGTGTTCCGTGCCGAACCATAGGCGGACCACCCTGCCTTTTCACGGAACACAGGACACGGAACACAGAGCACAGATCACGCCCACCGCCGTACCAGATTCCCCCTATCGCTACCCGCCACAATCCGTGTTCTCCTGCTAGCGAGGATTACTATGAATCGTCCAAACCGCGCCTATGGCTCTCTGTTGCTAGCTGCCACGTTAACAATGTCCGCAGCCGCGGTATCCTGCTCCACCCCGCAAACCGTTACCGTCGTTGAAAAGGCTCCCGACCCGCACCCGTGGGACGATCACGAAGACCAGGCCTGGCACCGCTTTCTGACCGAGAAAAATCGCCCGAATCACGAGTACGCCAAGTCCGAGAAAAACGAACAGTCCGAATACTGGACTTGGCGCCACGACCACCCCAACTGACCTAGCCTGGTGGCCCTCGCGTAGGCTACGGAGATTTAGGGTGCCCCACCCTCGGATTGCTGGTCCAAGGTAATTTCTGAACCCGTCGCAAAGGAGCCCGTGGCCCGGACGTGATCCGCGACCATGTCTGTGGGTGCCCCACCCTCGGATTTTTGAGGGTGGGTCTTGCTGAGGCGGGGAAGCTGGCTTCCATTCTCGCGCTACCGTCGACTCCGCTCTTTTGGCTTAAATGCGTAGTCGAGTCCCAAGGCATCCAGCACCGAGTCGTACGTGTCCAGGCGGGGGTTTCCTTCTTCCGACAGCGCGCGATAGAGACTCTCCCGATTCAGACCCGCATCTTCCGCCACCACCGACATGCGGCGCGACTCCGCCACATTTCTCAGTCCCTTCAAGAAGCTCGCTCGCGAATCCTTCCGCGCTTCATTCAAATATTCTGCTGCAGTCGCCGGATCCTGTAGCTGCTCCAAAAGCCAGCCATGATGCTCGCGCACGCGTTTAGGCACGGTAGCCTCCCGTTCGGCCTGTAGCTAAAAAGCTACAACGAACTATAGCGCCGCCTCCGGCATTTCTCAGTGACTCGATCGTTCGGACCGACTGATAACGTCCCGGTACTCATAGGTGAACTATTGACAGAGTAACGCAATCCATGCCATAATCGCACGTGTTAAATCGACGCATTACGCCAGCCGCACCGACCCTCCATCCTCGGCGTTTGTCCCCTAAGTTCGCAAAACACGATCCTTTATTTTCAACAACTTCCACACTCTTCTTAATTCACAATTTCCCGCAACCCATTTCTTTTGTTGCGGCTGCGCACTCTTTGACAAAAACACCCCGGGGGTGGGGTCGCTCTGCTCTTTCTAATAAGCTCGGCGAAATCTCCTGTAACTCCAAAAGAATCTATCTCTTGCAACAACATCCTCTCCAACTCCAATCAAATCTATCTCTTACACAAAACACCCCAGGGGGTGGCATTGCCGTTTCTCTCAACTCCCCGTTCCCAATTTGGAACGCGGGGTCACCGACGGCATACCGCGGGCACGGCATGCCGTGCCCCTACAAGTCGCGTTCGTTCGGCACGGAACACAGAGCACAGGTCACGAGCGCGGGTCACAGCCCGCTCTTTGCCAGCTCCGAATTTCGTTACTTCATTACCTCCTTACTTCATTGCTTCGCCTTCGCCTCTGGGCAACTTGCGCTACACTAAAACTTCCATGCTTCCCGAGTCCTTCCAAATCCGCGACCTGACCATCCGCCCCGCGGCGGTCCTGGCTCCCATGGCCGGCGTGACGGACACGCTGTTCCGCCGCGTGATCCGCAGCCTCGGCGGTTGCGGTCTGCTAATGACCGAGTTCACCAGTTCCGAAGGCATTACCCGCAGCGCCGCAAAAACTCTGCGTTATCTATATTTTCAGGAAGACGAGCACCCCATCACCGCCCAGCTTTTCGGCGCCAAGCCTTCCGTGATGGCCGACGCCGCAAAAATGGTCGAGGATCTCGGCTACGACGCCGTGGACATCAATCTCGGCTGCCCCGCCAAGAAAGTGGTCAAGTGTGGCGGCTCCGGACTGCTCCGCGATTTTCCGCTGCTCGAGGATATTTTCCGCGCGGTCCGCGCCGCGGTGAAAATCCCGCTGACCATCAAACTCCGCGCCGGCTGGGACGAAAACTCCATCGTGGCCGTCGAAGTCGCGCAACTCGCCGAAAGCGTTGGCGTCGAAGCCGTGGCCGTCCACCCGCGCACCCGCATGCAGGGCTACACCGGCAACGCCGACTGGAAGATCATCGCCGCCGTAAAGCAGGCCGTGAAGATTCCGGTCATCGGAAATGGCGATATTCACACGCCGATGGACGCCGCCCGTATCGTAAAGGAAACGGGGTGCGACGCCGTGATGATCGGCCGCGCCGCCGCCACTAACCCTTGGATTTTCTCGCAGATGCAGCAATACGCGGCTACCGGCCGGTACGACCTGCCCACCGACGAAGCTCGCCATACATTACTCTCTGGCTACTACCAGCAAATAAACGCTGCCCATCTGCCCGATGGACTCGGCAAAATGAAACAGTTCGCGTGCTGGTTCACACATGGCGTGGGGAACGGCACCGAACTTCGTAGATCAGTTCATGCGGCGCGAACGCCCAGCGAAGTGCTCGATAGTGTTGAACGCTTTTTCGAGCAACGAGCCGCCGCGGCAGACCATTCTGTGGTTGCCAATCCGGTTGACCCTACCACGGTCGACGGCCTTGGCGACTGTTCAGCGGCTGCCGGAAACGAGGACCCGGCTCATGGTCCAGGCACAAGCAATCAGCTCGCCCTCGAAGCAGAGGTCCGAACGTAGAATCGCCGTTCGCTTGCCGCTGAAAGTTCGCGGCCGCGATCGCCGTGGAGTTATCTTCGAGGAAGATACTTCCAGCGAAAATTTATGCCGCGGCGGCGCCGCCTTCATCACCCGCTTCGATGTCGCCATCGGCTCGGATCTGGAAATTCGCATCCCGCACAGCCATTACGCCAGCCGCAAACACGAAGCCGACTTCGCCACCCAGGGCCGCGTAGTACACATTGCCGCAGCCTCTGGCCCCGGCGAACACGTCATCGGCGTCCACTTTACCGGCCCCCGTTTCCAGCGCGTCTTCCGCAGCGAATCCGCCGCGTAAAAATTTCGCCGCGGCAAATATTTGGCGCGAATTATTTCGGCCGTGAATTATTTCGCCCGTTAAATTATTTCGCGCAACGACAGGGAATTGAAGAGACCGAATCGAAGAGCAGGAATTGAAATTATTTCGCGCGGCAAACACGAACTAAATTATCGCGGACAAAAACCAGCTGAATGACTTCGAAAGTTTTTTAATCGTGATCCTTTTCGTCTTGCGCTTCAATCAATTCTTCGGCTCGAGTCTCTTCCTGCGCATCGACAACGCCTTCGGCTAAACCTTGCGCTTCCACTAACTGACCATACGCCGCGCGTCGCGTCAGTCCGCGTTCTTTCGCGGCGACCTTCAGCGCTTCTTTGCGGTCGAGTTTGGCTTGGTGCATTAATTCTTCCACCCGCGCAGCAATCGATTGCGACGTTCCAGCTTGCGAGCCGGCAGCAACGCCTTCTTCCGGCGCAATCAGCAGAGTGATTTCGCCGCGCGCTGGCCGCGTTGCCAGCGATTCCGCAAGCTCTGACAATTTGCCACGGCGGAATTCTTCGTGAAGTTTGGTGACTTCGCGAGCCAGGCACGCGCTGCGATCTCCCAGAATTTCCTGCGCGTCGGCGACCGTTTCTGCGACGCGGTGCGGCGCTTCGTAGAAAATTATGGTGCGATCCTCGATGCGAAGGCGCTCCAGCGCGCGGCGGCGTTCCCCGGTGCGATTGGGCAGAAATCCTACGAACAGAAATTCTTTGTTGGGTAGACCGCTGGCGGAAAGCGCGGCCAGCAACGCAGACGGTCCGGGAATTGGAATGACCGGAATTTTATGGCGCACGCACAGAGTGACCAGGCGATATCCCGGATCGGAAACCAGCGGCATTCCCGCGTCGCTGACCAGCGCGATCTTGGCGCCTTCTTCCATGGCGACTACTAGTTCCGGCGCGCGAGTGATTTCGTTGTGTTCGTGATAGCTGATCAGCGATTTGTGAATGTCGTAGTGATTCAATAATTTCTGGGTGTGACGCGTGTCTTCGCAGGCGATTTGATCTACTTCTTTCAGGATGCGAATTGCGCGCAGGGTAATGTCTTCGAGATTTCCGATCGGCGTGCCAACCAGATAGAGGCACCCACGCGAGCCACTCTTTGGATTCGCGACAGACTCTTCCGCAGTTTCTTCGGCGGTAACTTCTTCGTCTGAGTTAGCAGAGTCAGCGGCAGCGCGTGATTCTTCCTTGGGGTGCAGCGACTCCGTAAAATCGCGCGGCTGATCGTCTTCGGGATGCAAGGCGCCGTTGGGTTTGCTGCGCATACTGCGAGTCTAGCACGCGCTCCGAAGGCTCGCGGGGTGCATGCTATACTCTGAAATTTGAGCGTAGCTCTGGAGGGCTGTCGGTGCCACTGTACGAATATGCTTGCCTGAAATGCGGGCGTCACACGGACAAGATCGAGCCGGTGAACGGTCCGCATTTGAAGAAGTGTCCGCACTGCGGAGGGAAAGTGGAGTCGGTGATTACCGCGCCGGCGATTAAGTTTAAGGGCGCGGGTTGGTATGTAACGGATTACGCGGGGAAGACGGCGCTGGGTGAGACGCCGGAGAAGGTGGATTCTTCGAAGAGTGAGAAGGATGGTTCGGAGAAGGCTGGGGATAAGGCGGAGAAGTCCGATAAGAAAGAATCGTCGGCCAAAGATTCTTCTCCGAAGGAATCGAAATCGAAGGAATCTGCGAAAGAGTCGAAGGAAAGTAAGCCTGCTAAGAAGAAATAATCGGCGCCGAGGCGATTTGTAAAAACCGTGCCGAGATAGAGCGCGCAGCATGCTGCGCCACTACAAAAGCGTCGAGAGTCGTCGGTGGTAGCGGTTGATCGCGGCGCGTTGGAAGAAAGCAGATCCCTCGCTGCGCTCGGGATGACAATTTTGCGCTCTTGCCGAGATGGGGCGCGCAGCATGCTGCGCCACTACAAAAGCGTCGAGAGTCGTCGGTGTAGCGGTTGATCGCGGCGCGTCGGCAGAAAGCAGATCCCTTCCGACAGGGTCGGAATCTTCGATCGCTGCGCTCGGGATGACAATTTTGCGCTCGTGCCGAGATGGGGCGCGCAGCATGCTGCGCCACTACAAAAGCTGGTCGTCGGTGTAGCGGTTGATCGCGGCGCGTCGGCAGAAAGCAGATCCCTTCCGACAGGGTCGGAATCTTCGATCGCTGCGCTCGGGATGACAATTTTGTGATAGCAGGAGAGGGTGTGCAGTCCGCCCCGGCGGACGCCCCTACAAAGGCGTCGAAAGTTGTCGAGAGTCGCCGGTGTGACCGGTCGATCGCGGCGCGGATTACGTTGAAAGCGGCGTCAAGCCGCCGCACTCCAAAATTACAGTTTTAAAGTTTTTAGGTAGTTGCGGAAGGGGTCGCCCAGGTCTTTGTTTTGCAGGGCTAGCTCTACTGTGGCTTTCAGGAAGCCTAATTTGTCGCCGGCGTCGTAGGAGAGGCCGTCGTAGATGTAGGCCCAGAGGCCTTGTTCCTGCGCGAGGATGCGCATGCCGTCGGTGAGTTGGATTTCGTTTCCGGCGCCGGGTTTGGTGCGTTCGAGGCAATTGAAAATTGCCGGCGGTAATACATAGCGACCCGTTATCGCCAGGTTCGACGGGGCGTTTTCTGGTTTGGGTTTTTCCACCAGGTCGCGGATACGCATCAGACGGTTGCCGAAGGGCGGTTGCGGTGCGGGTTCGCCATCGACGATTCCGTAGAGGTGAGTTTTATCTTTGGGAACTTCTTCTACGGCGATGGCGCCGACTCCAGTGGCTTCGTAAACGGCAATGAGTTGTTTCGTTGCGGGATTTTCTCCGGGGATTAGAACATCACCCAGCAATACTGCGAACGGCTCGTCTCCCACTAAATCTTTGGCTACCAGAACTGCATGGCCCAGGCCAAGCGGCTCCTTCTGGCGGGTGTAGCTGACCTGCACCATATCGCTGATGCGGCGGACCATGGCGGCTTCTTCGTGTTTGCCCTTCTGCTCCAAATAATGTTCCAGCGATGGGGAATGATCGAAGTGATCTTCGATGGAAGTTTTGCCGCGACCGGTGACGATGATGATGTGCTCGATGCCACTGGCTACACATTCTTCGACTACGTACTGGATTTGCGGCTTGTCGACTACGTTGAGCATTTCTTTGGGTTGGGCTTTGGTGGCGGGGAGGAAGCGGGTGCCTAGTCCGGCGGCGGGGAGGACGGCTTTGCGGACTTTCTTAATTGGCGCGGCGGATGGATTTGGTGGAGCGTTTGAGGTCGTGGTGATCATGTTTTTTGGGCGTCGCTCGTTGATTGGGTTTTATTTTTGGCCTGCAGAAAGCTGACGAATTAGGCTTTACGACAGTAGCCGTGGGCTGCGGATTTTGTCAATGAAGGGAAGGGTGTAGGGTGTGATGCGGATCGGGATTGGGGAACAAAAACGGCCCGCCGCAGACGGCGGCCGCTACAGAGGCAGATGCGGCTCAGGTGATGACAACTGGTTTGTCAGACGAAATCGTGGTGCGGAAAAAACCGCCCCCACGGGGGCAAGCAGGACACAGAGGCAGGCGCCCTGCGCTACAGGTTGGGCTCGTGCTAGCATTTGGGGATGGCTGTGAAAATACTGGGGATTGAGAGTTCTTGCGACGAGACTGCGGCTGCGGTTGTCGTTGACGGCCGCGTCATTTTGTCTAGCGTGGTGGCATCGCAAATTTCTATTCATCGGAAATATGGCGGCGTGGTGCCGGAGCTGGCTTCGCGGGAACACCTTCGGCAGATTGTGCCGGTGGTGCGCGAGGCGTTGTTGCAGGCGGGGCTCGAGCTTGCGGATATTGATGCGATTGGCGTTACGCATGGGCCTGGTCTGGTGGGAGCGCTTTTGGTGGGGATTACTTACGGAAAGACGCTGGCTGCGGCGCTTAGTAAACCCTTGATTCCGGTCAATCATCTCGAAGGGCATGTGCATGCTGTGTTTTTGGAGGCGCATCTGGCGGGGCGGGTGCCGAAACTGCCGGCGGTGTGTTTGATTGTTTCTGGCGGGCATACCGTTATTTATGAGGTGACGGCTGCTGGTGTTACAGAAGGCCACGGCACACAGCCAGGATTGGCTGTGCCACAAAACGTGGGATTGTTTGCTTATCGCAAGCTCGGCGGGACCCGTGATGATGCGGCCGGGGAAGCCTACGACAAAGTGGCGAAATTGCTTGCTCTGGGATATCCCGGTGGACCAATTCTGGATCGCTTGGCGGGGCAGGCGAAGATTGCGCCACCGATAAAGTTTAGTACTTCCAAGATGAAGGGGAATGCGTTGGATTTCAGTTTCAGCGGACTGAAGACAGCGGTGCTCTACCATTTGCGGGAACATCCGGAATATAACGAAGAGATTCATTTGCGAAATTCGGCGATCGAGCGAGGAGAGCGGTCTTACGAGCAGTTGCTGCCGTTGTGTTCACCGCAGACTTTGGCTTTGATTCGGGAATTTCAGGATGCAGTGGTGCGAGATCTTTTGGAACGGACTATGACGGCGGCGGAGAGTATTTCGGCGGAGAGTATTTTGGTTTCTGGCGGCGTCGCAGCGAATAGTGCGCTGCGGTTGGCGTTTGAGGAGCGCGGGAAGAGTTTAGGGATTGAAGTGTTTTTCCCTTCGCGGCCGCTTTCCACCGATAATGCGGCGATGATTGCAGCGGCGGCGTATGCAAGATTTAAGGCGGGGATTTTGGCCGGGGCGGATTTGAATGCGGATCCGGCTTTGACGCTGGCTTGATTGGTTGGGTAGCACAGGCATTCTTGCCTGTGCGGTTGGGTGCCAGCGAATTCTTCAGACTGCGCACAGGCAAGAATGCCTGTGCTACTGGTGGCCTCGGCGAATTTTCTGGTTTGGATAGAATGGAATATTCGCTGCGCAGATTAATTTTTCGGGCCCGGGACAGATCGAGCGCAGCATGCCGCGCCACTACAAAGGATTGGATTGTGCTTGCTATGAACGTCCGGGCAAGCTGGGGCGCAGCATGCTGCGCCCCTACAAGGGATGATGCTTGATGCTTGGTGTGCGGTTCCTGCCTGCTAGTGATCAATCGTTGATGGTTTATTTTGGGGAAGAGATTTCGCTCGGCGCGAATGAGTGCGTGGTGAAATTTCTGCGGCTGCTGGAACGGGAGCCGATTTCTGTCGTGCGCAATGTGCATCCGGGATATTGTTCGGTTTTGGTGAAGTTTGATGCGTTGGTGTGTACGCATGCGGAATTGGAATCGATGCTCCGCGGGTATATTGGTCGGCTGGAGGTTGTGAAGATTGAGAAGGCGCGGTTGGTGGAGATTCCGGTTTGTTATGGCGGGGAGTTTGGTCCGGATTTTGAGGATGTTTGTGAATTGCATGGATTGACGGCCGGCGAAGTGATCGAGACACATTCGGCGGTTGAGTATTTGGTTTATTTTTTGGGGTTCGTGCCGGGATTTGCGTATTTGGGGCGGATGGAAGATCGCGATGCGAAAAAAGCCGCCCCCTTGCGGGGGCAAGCAGGGCTAAAACACGAGCGCCCCTTCCTGCCTCAGGGCAAGCCTGCGGTACAGGGGATTCCTGTTACGCCGCGGTTGGCGGTGCCGCGTCGCGCGGTGCCTGCGGGAAGTGTGGGGATTGCAGGGGTGCAGACTGGGGTGTATCCCTTTGCTACGCCTGGTGGGTGGCGGTTGATCGGGCGGACTCCGATGAGGATGTTTTCTGCGGCGAGTGAGGCGGCCAGCGCTTTGTCGATTGGGGACCGGGTGCGATTCGTGGCTATTTCTCCGGAGAAATTTGCGGAGATCGCAGGAGCGTCGGCGTGATTCGGGTGCTCGAGCCGGGATTGTTTACCACCGTGCAGGATTTAGGGCGCGAAGGATTTGGAGCGATGGGCGTCTCGGCGTCTGGCGCCGCAGACGCGCTGTCTTTGCGGGTGGGGAATTTGTTGGTGGGAAATTTGGAACGGGCCGCCGGGCTGGAGATGACGCTGGTCGGCGGAGCGTTCGAGTTTGCGGACGGCGGTCACATTGTTCTGGCGGGGTCTGATTTTGGCGCGACGCTGGATGGAGTTGCTGTGGAGTTGTGGACTCCGGTAGCGGTGCGTCCCGGGCAGACTCTGCGCGTAGGAGCGACGCGAAGTGGGGCGCGGTGTTATTTGTGTGTGCGCGGGGGAATCGCGGTGCCGCCGTTTTTGGGGAGCGCATCGACTCATGTTTTGAGCGGGCTGGGAGGATTTGCGGGGCGGGCGTTGAAGAAGGGCGATGTGCTGGCGACTGGTAACCTCGGGCGAAGTTCGGAGTTTAGAAAATTATCTGAGCGAGCGAGACAGATGCTGGCGCCCGCAAAAGTCTTGCAGGTTACGCCGGGTCCGCAACGCGATTGGTTTGACGCCAAAGCGCAAAGATTATTTGATGCCGGGGAGTATCAGGTGACGGAAGATGCGAATCGGATGGGCTTACGGCTGGCAGGTCCGGCGATTGCGCGGGCGAACGACAGGGAATTGATTTCCGAGGGTGTGGCGCTCGGCGCGGTGCAGATTCCGGAGTCGGGGATGCCGATTATTTTGTTTGTAGAGCAGCAGACTACCGGAGGATATCCGAAGATTGCCAATGTGATTTCCGCGGATTTTCATAGCCTGGGACAGTTGCGGCCGCGGGACGAGATTCGCTTTGAGATGGTGGATTGGGAGACGGCTAGGAATTTTTTTCGGGAGCAGGAAGAGCTGCTCGCTTCCGAGGAATTGTTCGTATGACGCGCGCGCTGCAAATCGATCTGAATTGCGATATGGGAGAAATTCCCGAGGCCGTAGTAGATGGCACGCAGGAAGCGCTGATGCGGTCGATCACGTCAGTGAACATTGCTTGCGGCGGGCATGCCGGCGACGAACAAATGATGCGGGCGACGATTGAGCAGGCGCTGCGGCATAAAGTTGCGATTGGGGCGCATCCGGGTTACGCGGATCGCGCGAATTTTGGAAGAGTGGAACTGAAATTGTCCGCAGAGGAAGTGGCGGATTCGGTTTTTGCGCAAGTGAGGGCGCTGGCGAAAATTGCGGAGAGTTTTGGCGCGCGGGTTACGCACGTGAAGCCGCATGGGGCGCTTTACAATCAGGCGGCGCGGGATCGAGAGCTGGCTGGGGCGATTGCCGCGGGCGTCGCGCGGTGGAGCACGGTAGTTGTGCTGGTGGGGCTGGCCGGTTCCGCGATGCTCGAAGTGTTTCGCGAGGCTGGGTTCGCTGTTGCTGCGGAGGCTTTCGCCGACCGACGTTACGAACCGGACGGCAGCCTGCGCTCGAGAGAATTTCCAGACGCATTGATAAGTGATTCCGCCGAAGCCGCGGCTCAGGCCGTTCGTATTGTGAAAAAAGGAAATGTGATTGCATCCGACGGCAGCGAAGTCGCCGTCGCTGCAGAGACTATCTGTATTCATGGGGACTCGAGTGGCGCGCCACAAACTGCACTAAGTGTCGCGAGCTCGCTGCGAGCCGCGGGGATAAAAGTGGGTATCCCTCTCGATCCCGGTCGGTCTTGAGTTTTCGACACGGGTGCCATTTGGCGATGCGGACTGTAACCGACCGGTAACGGCGGGCGTCCCATGGGCAGAGGTGCCCTGCCATGCACGACGCCCAGTCACTCGCAATCGATCGCCACACGCAAAAAATCGTCAAAGTTCGATATGGCCTGCTTGCGGGCCTCTTCGCGATATTCAGCCTGGTTTGTCCGCCAACGAAAGCACAAGCATTGGCGGGTGGGACATCGACGTCCACATCCTGCCCCGTCCAGTTCCTGCACTTTGACCCCAACGGCGTGAGCGTTAAGGTGCGGAACGTGAGCGATAAAATGATCGTGGGATTGGTTTTCAACGCGGCTTTGGCGGACGCCACGGAACACTGGAGATGGTTGCACTGGAATCTTGACGATGCTCGCCCGATCGAGGACTTTGGCTGGAACAAGCAGATTAAAGTCGGAGACATTAAAAATTTATCCTGGGATAGAAGGGGCTTAAATTTTGAACATGGTGGCGGTGGCGCGTTCGTGGTGACCAGCGTCCTGTTTGCAGATGGCTCGAGATGGGAAGAGACTGGGGACAGCGCCTCTTGCAAATATGTCTGGTACAACGACCACAAGAAGTTTTTTGCGAAACCGGTGTATCTGCCGTTTAGATAGCTGGCGCGCGGACTGTGGCGTTCGCGGGAATACGAGTGGCGCGGTGCAAGTCGCGGCAGAAGTAGCGGCGGCCCCGCGCAGGCCGCGTGATGCCTTTCTGAAAAATCTGGCCCTTGTTTGTAATGAGCTGGCTATGTTTTAATGTGGGTACTCCCACTCTCCCCTTGCGGTATTCCCGCCAAGAAGAAAACCCGTTGTGCATGGAGGTAACATGGCCGATCGCAAAGTATTTCAAGATAGCGTTAGTCCGCTGCCCGCGCAGACTGGATTAACTCCGAATGGACTGATGGTGCAGGCAGTGGAAGCGGAGCATCAAAATGATTCGATGACGCTGTTGTTTTCGCTGGCAATTCCCCAAGACGCGCAGGATCAATTGGAAGCCCGGGTGGCGAAAGGCGAAGTGGTTTCTTTCGATGAGATGAAGAAATCGTACTCGCCGGATCCCACCGCGGTGAACTCGCTGGTGGCGTGGCTGAAAGCGCAGGGCTACACCATTGTGCAGGTGGCCCCGGACGGCACGGGAGTTTACGCCAGCGCCAAAGTCAGCCAGATCGCGAGCAGCCTGCAGACCAACATGGTGCGGGTTACGAAGGATGGGCTGACGTACACGGCGTCGCAAAACGCGCCGAGTATGCCGGCGGACGTGGGCGCCAGCGTACACGCGATCATCGGATTGCAACCGTATCGCCAGGCGCACAAAAATAACCGGCAACGCACGCCGAAGAACGGCAACCGCGCCACTTTACCCGGGGCGACCCCGCCGGGAGGTACTCTGCCAGGAGCAACGGGGGCTGCTGCGGCGCAGCCTTCGCCGGACGTGGCCAATCAGCCGCCGTATCTGGTGAGCGAAATATTGAAGGCGTATAACGCTGACAATTTGAGCGTCACCGGAAAAGGGCAGACGATTGCCATTTTGATCGATACGTTTCCCACGGACACGGATTTGACCGCGTTTTGGAAACGCAACAACGTGGCGGTTACTTTGACGCAAATCCAGAAAGTGAAAGTCACCAACGCGCATTTTCCTCCGCCGGAAGGCGAGGAAACGCTGGACACCGAGTGGTCCAGCGGAATTGCACCGGGGGCGACGATTCGAATCTACGCCACGGGGACGCTGAACTTTGTGGACCTGGACATGGCGCTGGACCGCATCATTGCTGACCTGCCGACGGAGCCGGGGATGCGGCAACTCTCCATCAGCCTGGGACTGGGCGAGACGTTTCTTGGCGGGCCGCAGGGCGAAGTGGCGACGCAACACGCTAAGTTTGTGCGGCTGGCTGCGGCGGGCGTGAATGTGTTTGTGTCTAGCGGAGATGCGGGATCGAATCCGGATGACACTGGGCACAGCCCGACGGGGCCGTTGCAGGCGGAGTATGAAGCGTCAGATCCGTTTGTGATCGGCGTAGGCGGAACCAGCCTGAAACTTACCGCGAGCGGCGGCGTGGCCAGCGAAACCGCGTGGACCAGCGGCGGCGGCGGGAAGAGTATCTTCTTCGACCGGCCCGTCTGGCAGACGGGCGCAGGCGTGCCGGCCGGAACACAGCGGCTGGTGCCGGACGTGAGCCTCACCGCTGATCCCGACGAGGGCGCGATGTTGGTCCTCAACGGGAAGGTGGTGCAGATTGGTGGGACGAGCTGGAGCGCCCCGGTTTGGGCGGGGTTCTGCGCGTTGATTAATGAGGCGCGGAGCAAAGCTGGATTGCCGGCGCTGTCCTTCTTGAACCCGCAGATTTACCCGCTGATGAGTTCGTGCTTCCGGGATATTAGTGCCGGGTCGAATGGCGCGTTCAATGCGGGGCCGGGATATGACCTGGTGACGGGAATCGGAGTACCCGATATGAAGAAGTTGATTGCGGCGTTGACCACGAAACAGAGCGGGGCGGCGAAGGCGTAGCGGTTGGGCGGGTAGAAAAAGAAAAGGCGGGCAACTTGTGGTTGCCCGCCTGCGATGCTGAGATCTTGCTGAAATGGGGAGCAGCATGCTGCGCCCCTACAAACACCAAACTACTCGAACTTTTCGGTCATTACTGGGAATTGCAACTTGGCCTTGGCCAGCGACTTCACAACCGTGGCTTCGGCGTTTTCCGCGGAAGTGTTACGCGCGGTGGCCATCTCGCTGACTAGCAGGTACTTGGCGCGCTCTAACATTTTCTTTTCGCGGAAAGAAAGGGGCTTGCTCGTGCTGAGTGATACCAGGCTCTTGAGGACTACGGCTACTTCGAGGAGTGCTCCGGTGCGCATGCGCTCGGAGTTCTCTTTAAAGCGGTGCTTCCAGTCGTGATGCGAATTGAGTTTGCCCTTTTCGAGGAAACCGAGAACTTTTCCCGAATCGGTCGAGCGAATTACGGAGCGCAGGCCGACTGTGATCGCGTTCGATTGTGGGACCATGACGCGCAAACCGCTGGAAACAATGCGAATCATGAAGTACCGTTCCGTTCTGCCATTCAAAATTCCGTAGCTGATTTGCTCCACAATGCCAACGCCGTGATTCGGATAAACCACTTTATCGCCGATCTTGTAGTCCATAGCTTCGGTTGCCCCCTGAAGGTACTGGAAACAGTGTAGGGGCTTGTGCTTGAAGAGTCAAGGTATATCCAGTGGAATCATGGGGTTACGAAAAATTAGATAATTCTTTGGCATTAGGATTGCTCAAGCGGCGCTTTTGATGCGTTTGAAAGGTTTGAAGGTTGGCTGGGTCGCCCGGCACGGCGGCCTCTAGTGGGCAGTCTTGTGCGTGCGCGTGCCGGGCGATACACAACCTCATGTAAACTCTCGATGTGCTTATTCTGGCGATAGATACGTGTGACACGCGCGGTAGCGTGTGCTTGCTGGACGAGATGGGGACGGCGCACACAGTGGTTCATGACTCGGCGGAGGATTATTCTGTCTGGCTGCTTCCAGCGGTTGACCGGGCGCTGGCCCTTGCGGGCCGGAAATTTTCTGAGGTCACGTTGTATGCCGCGACCGCTGGGCCGGGTTCCTTTACCGGCATACGTATCGCGCTGACTACCGTTAAGGCTTGGAACGAAGTGTTTCGCGTGCCGATCGCCTCGGTGTCGCGGCTGGAGGCTCTGGCGCGCCAGGCCAAGAGCGTCTCCAGCGAGCCGGATTATGTGGTGGCGTGCCTGGATGCCGGGCGTCGGCAACTTTTCGGTGGAATTTTTCGCCGGGAGGGACAAACGATGGCGCGAATTGGCGACGAGGCAGTGTTCACGCCGGAAGAATTGATTCGCGAGGCCGGAGCTGCGGCTGGGGAGTCGGCGATTGCCTGGGTGTCGCTGGACCCCGCGGGGCTGACGGGCGACCCGACTTGGCAGTCGCGCGCGGAGAAGGGCGAGGGAGTTGAGCAACTTTCTGGGATTGTGGCGCCGGCGGTGGCATTGCTGGCGCGACGGATGGCGGAAGAGAACCGCTTGACCGATGCGTTGACTCTGGATGCCAACTACATTCGGCGGCCGGACGCGGAAGTGAAGTGGAAGGGCTACGCGAAGCCTGTCGTTTAATTGCGGGGCGCGTCTATACCAACTGGCTGTCGAAGGGCAGTCAGCCGCAGTTACATCGCTTGAGCGTTCGCAATTTTGCCGAAGCCCTTGGCGTAATAAGATTGAAACGCGGTGCGAAGTACTTCTGGAGGATTCGTGATCGGACGCTGGCTGCCGGTACTGTTGCTCACCTCAAGTTCCCTGGCTTTGGCGCAAGACACTGCGTCGAACGCCCCGCCCAGTGTGGCACCTAGCGCCGCATCGAGTGCCGCGGCCCCGGCCCCGGCCGCGAGCCAAGACCCCGCAAATTCCGGCGCAGCGCCTGCGGATCGCGCTTGGATCGCGCGCAGCAACGAGTACGCCAATTTGCTGATCGACATCGAGAAAAAATACTCGCCGGAAAGCGCCTCGGCGGAAGGCTTAAGCCTGTACGATCAGCTCATCAGCGTGCCCACTCTTGCGGCCCAAATCGCCGCCGACGCCGAAGAGAAAGCGGCGCTCGATACGATCGAGCAGCAAATTCCCAAAGAACAAAACAAATACGTCAAGCAAGATTTGGAAATTATGGCGCATGCGGTGAAGCTGGATTTGCGGCGGGACAATTTTAACGAAGCCCACGTGGTCCCCTATTTCAACGCCACCAGCTTTGTCTATGGCGGCGCCCGCACCCTGCTCGACGATCAGGTGGCCGCCGAGCGCCGCCAAGCGACTGTGGTGCGGCTGACAAAATACGCGGGACTGGCGCCCGGCACCAAACCGCTCACGGACATTTTGAAAGAACGCATTCAGGCCCAGATGGCCAAGCCGGGCATGATTTATCCCTCCAAAACTTTGATCGACACCAGCCTGAGCCGCAACCAGCTGTACATCGACGGAATCGCCGACCTCTGCAAGCAATATAAATTAACCGGCTGGGAAGAACCGTACGCCAAACTGAAAACCCAGTTAGCCGATTACGATCAGTGGGTCAAGACCGAGCTGCTGCCCAAGGCCCGCACCGACTTCCGCCAGCCGCCAGAACTCTACGCGATGTCCCTGGAAGGATTCGGCATCGACATTCCGCCTGCGCAGCTTTCGGAAATGGCCCACAAGTCGTTCCTGGAATACCAGGCTGAAATGCAGGTGATCGCCGCGCAGATCGCCAAGAAAAACGGCTGGCCCTCCGGCGATTACCGCGAGGTCATCAAAAAGCTAAAAGAGCAGCAATTGATTGGCGAAGAGATTTTGCCGTTTTACCAAAAGCGCTTGAAGGAAATTGAAGGCATCATCGTCACCGATAAATTGGTGACGCTGCCGAATCGCGAGGCGCGCATCCGTATCGGAACCCCGGCGGAAAGCGCGCAGCAACCGGCGCCGCACATGATCCCTCCGCCGCTCCTCAATAATCATGGCGAGCAAGGCGAATTCGTGCTGCCGCTGAACATGCCGGCGGGCGCAGGCACTGCCACGGCCGCCAAAGTGGACGACTACACCTACGACGCAGCTTCCTGGACGCTCATCGCGCACGAAGCGCGCCCCGGCCACGAACTGCAGTTCGACTCCATGGTCGAACACGGCATCTCGCTAGCTCGTTCACGCTATGCGTTTAACAGCACCAACGTGGAAGGCTGGGGACTGTACGCCGAATACATCACCAAGCCGTACATGCCGCTCGAAGGCCAGCTGATTTCGCTGCAATTCCGTCTGCTGCGCGCCGCTCGCGCGTATCTCGACCCGGAATTGCAATCCGGCAAAATCGATCCTAAAGAAGCCATGCGTGTACTAACCGAAGATTGCGTCTTCAGCGTGCCCTTCGCCAACCAGGAAGTGGAGCGCTACACCTTCCGCATGCCCGGCCAGGCCAACTCCTACTATTACGGCTACACCAAGCTTTTGCAGCTGCGCAAAGATGCCGAAGCCGCGCTCGGCAAAAAGTTTGACGCCAAAGCTTTCCACGACTTTATCCTGTCGCAAGGTTTGCTGCCGCCAGACCAAATGCGGAAAGCGGTAATGGACGATTTCATCCCGAAACAAAAATCCGCGTCAGCCAACGGGGTGGGGAATCAGACGCCGAATAATCCGCCGAGCGCCACCGGAACGATGTAAGAGCCGGTCAACCGCCCGGCTCGGTTTTGCCAACCTATGCATCACATTCGCCCGTTCGAATCGAGTGACGCTCCTGCGGTTGCTGCTATCGCGGCAACCGCGCCGCAAATCGCGCAGTGGTCAGCCGATGCTTACGCGCAACTTCCATCTAGTGGCTACATGGCCTGGGTAGCAGTTAATGATGCCGCGGAGCGAATCGGCTTCATCGTGATCCGCGTCATTTCCCCGGAGGCGGAAATCCTTAACTTGGCAGTAGCTCCCGCTTTGCGTGAAGCTGGCATCGGCAGTGACTTGCTAGCGGCCGCCCTCCGGCAGCTCTCCGAGTCGGGCGCGAAGCGCCTCTTTCTGGAAGTCCGCCCCTCCAACACTCCGGCTATCTCCTTCTATCAAAAACACTTATTCACGTTAACGAGCCTCCGCCCCAACTACTACCAGCGCCCCGCCGAAGCCGCCCTCCTAATGTCCCGAGCCCTCTAAAAAATACTCACAGGTACTCCGCGTCTAAACTATCTTCCTACTTGACGCCACAATTCCGAGGAGTATCGTCCGAAGATGTGACCCCATCGTGGACCACACGGGCCACACGAACGATCCACATGCCGCAAATTCTCAAACTTCAAATCTCACGTACGTAAGGAGGAGGACCGCATGGCTACCATCGCGCGCAACCCTCGGGACCTAGTGCTCGAGTCGAACGGCGTTTACCAGCGTCTTGCCGAGCAGCACGAGAAATACGAAAGAGAACTGCACACCATCTCTACCTCGCCATTCCTCAGTTCTGAAGATCTCCTCGAAGAAATCCGCCTGAAGAAATTGAAGCTAGCCGTCAAAGACGAGATGAATCAGTTGGCGCAGCGCCTGAAATCTGGCGAAGGCGCCCATTCCCAGTAGTTCGAAATAGCAAAATTTTGCTCATCGATAAGCCGTGGGGCGGAGCTGCATCCGCGGGGCGTGCCGGTCCTTCCCGGACGCAATTTGGGGGGTGGTCTCCGGTGGCTCGAATGGGTTGGCACAAACACTGGCTCCCTAGGTCGCCTGAGAATTCGCTGACAAGAATCTACAGCCTGCCGAACAAGTCTGGCAAAAACCCCGGAAAGCCGCTGACATGACGAACGCCGAACGTGCCAACTGATATGAATATCACTCCCACCGCGATGGCAAGAACGCAAGCTGTGCTATCGGACACGTACCCCTGGGCTAAAACACGCGGCGGGGTGATTATTTTCTTCCATCCCAGAACTTGAACGGTAGTACCACTAGCGTCGTCAACTTCCCATCGGTTGAAATCTGGATCGCGAAGAGATGGAAAGAGTACTTCCAATATCGCGAAGGTGCCCCCGTACAGAAACGCCAGATAGGGTAGAAGTCTGAATAGAAGGGTTAGCTTTTCCATCGGGTCAAAATACCAGATTTACGGCGCCCACCCCAAAAAGGATGGTTACCGGTTGTGGTGACAGAATGATGTCCAAGCGTTTCGCGCGAATCTCGGTGCCACTTGAACTCGTTACTCTGGTGGCTCAAACACTAAGCTGCTGCAGTCAAACCTTAATAAATAAGTTTTAGCGAGAATTGAATCTGGCGAGACGATCCCGCGGTGTGGCTGATAATCCCGAAGCCGCTGCCGAGCACGGTGTTGGCCGGTAGACCAAAATTCACGATATTGAAAATATTAAAAAACTCCGCGCGAAATTCGAGGATGCCCAGTTCCTGCTGCCCGCGATGCCCGAAAGAAGTGTCTTTGATGAAGGAGAGATCGAAGTCGCGGAAGCCGGGTCCGCGAAACGTGTTGCGGCCCAGGTCGCCGAAAGTGCCCTGATTGGGACCGCTGCCGCCCGGCACATCAATCGGAATGGAAAAGAAGGATCCGTTGTTTGCACCCAGGCCAAAATAATCTTCTCGCGTGCTCCGGCTGGTGGAGAAGGCCGGCTCCGCCACCAAGTTGGGGCGATCCGCGCCGCCAGCTCCTGCACCCGTTTGCTGTATCCCGGAATACACGGAAAAGGGCAAGCCGCTGGTGAGTGTGGTGATATTTAGAATCTGCCAGCCTTTGGTGAGCTTTTCTCCCAGAGGCCGCAGCAGGCTGAGGCGTTCCAGGGGCAAGTTCTGGACCACGCTCAACGCAAAAACATGCGTCACATCGAAAGTCGAAGGGCCGCGGTCGGCCCGGGGATCGAGCGGATTCTGCGGCAGAGTCTGCAAGGTGACGCCGTTGGCGAAACTTCCACCCATCGCCGAGCTGGTGTCGTCTAGCGATTTAGAAAAAGTGTAGCTGGCTTGAAAACTTAATCCGATGCGGGAAGCGTTCTGCGTAAGGCTGGTTTGCAGGGCGTTGTAACTGGAGTGCGAGCCCGTGCGCATGAGCGCTTCCGGACCGAAGCCGCCAACGGCCTGCCCCGCGCTATTGAATTGCGTGTACGGCGCGTAGGATGGCTCCGCGCCGGCGTAACCGTTGGGAGAAAACACGCTGGCCAGATGAATCCCCGCGGTGCCTACGTACGCGACCCCCAGTTTCACTGTACCGAAATCGTGATCAAAACCGGCAGTGTATGTGCCGATGTAACCGTTGCGAAAATCACGCGCAATAATGCCAGTGGAAAACAACTGCACTTCGTGACCGGGAGTATTGGCTTCGAGATCGCTCTGAAATCTCTGTAAATCGATTTGCGTGTTGGCCGGACCGTTGGCGGCGTTGCCCGTGGGAAAGAGCAGCTGTCCCTGCGTGGTATAAGGTGCGGGCACGGTCAAGGGCACAACAGTGTTTTGAAAGGGCACGGGAATTTCGGGGCGGGCGGTCACCAGCGGTTGCACGACGAAGGGAATTCCTCCGGTTACGTAGTTGTCGAGCCATAAGTTGGGGAGAATTGTGGTGATCGCTCCGCCCGCATGGATGGTGGTGTGCGGAGTAACCGCGTAGTCGATGGAAGCGCGCGGCCCGAGGCCATTCCAGTCCAGCGGGTAGACCGGCTGCGGATTGTAGAGAAAAATCTCTTGCGAACCGGGCGTGAGGAAGGGCACGGGGTTGCCGCTAGCGTCGACCGGCTCGCCGATGGAAGTCCGCTGCTGCGATTCTTTGATGCGACTGTTTACTTCGTAACGTAGACCGAGGTTGATGCTCAGCTTAGCAGTGGCCTTCCAAGTATCTTGGAAATAAAAATTGTAGGCTTCGCGGCGCACGCTGGCTTCGTCAAATTTGTCGCCGCTGGGTGTGAAACTGGCAGCGGCAGTAATGGTGTAGGAATAGGGCGTAGCGGTGAGAAGCCCGGTGAGCGCGTCGGGAAGTGGAGCGCCGGGCAGGATGTTGTGCTGGCCGCTGGCGGACGGAATGAGTACGGGTGAATACGCGGTGCCGCCGCCGAAAGTGTATAGGCCGCTGGGATTGGTTCCAAAAATGGTGGCGTCCCGGTTAAACCGGAGTTCCGCGCCCCACTTGAAGGTGTGCGCGCCGTGGAGAAAAACCATGTCTTGCTTGAACTGAAAAAGATTGCCGTAGGATCCGAAGATGGAGCCGTCGGGAGAATTAAAGCCTTCGAATAGTCCATCGCCATACGCAAGCGCGGGGTCGGAATGATCGCTTGCCGGGAAAAATGGGGTGCTGCGAATGTAGCCGAAGGAAGTGGTGAAGCTGAAGTTACTTGAAACGGTTCGCGCATATCGCACTGCGGCGTTCCGTTGATGATCGAAAAAATTCACCGCGAAGGCCGGATCGATTGCGGTCTGATCGGGATTGGTAGTCGGGCCGTTTACTTGATTGAGGCTGAAACGGGTGAAGAGCATCGCTTGGTCGGAGATGCGGTGGTCGACGCGCACGGAGAATTGATCCGTATTGGTAACCACTTTCGAGGAGGCCGCATAAGTGCGAGCGCCGTAGGCGCCCTGCGGTTCGTTCGGCAAAGGATAGCGCGCCAGCAACGGCGCGATGGCGGGATTTACCGGAACGAATAGGGTGTCACCCGGAAAAGTAGTTGTATCAATGCCCAGGCGCTCCTGCGCGGTCGGCACCGGCAAGACCTGGGTGGTGCCCAGAACTTGGCGGAAACCTTGATACTCGACGAAATAAAATGTTTTGTCCCGGCCATCGTAAAGCCCGGGAAGCACCACCGGGCCGCCGTTGGTAACTCCAAATTCATTCCGGGCGAACGGCGGGATGCGCCGCGGATCCAGGGGATCTTCGTGATCGAAGAAATTTCGCGCATCGAAGGCCGCGTTGCGGAGAAATTCGAACGCGCTGCCGTGGATCTGGTTGGTTCCGGACTTGGTGATGACGTTGGTAAATCCTGCCGCGCCATGCCCGATTTCCGCGGGCATCACGCCCGAGCTGGATTGCACTTCCTGGATGGCGTCGACGTTGAAGTTGGAAAATGTGGCGCCGCCCAATTCCGGATCGGTGGTATCGACGCCGTCCATCGCGAAGACGGAGGTAACACCCGCGTTGCCCATTCGCGGCGAATTGCTGGGTGAAATTTGCGGCGCCATTGGTATCGGTCATGGTTCCGGCGGCTAGTAACAACAGCTTGCTGAAATCGCGTTCGTTGAGGGGCAAGCTGGAGACATCCTTGCCCGAAAGATTTTCTCCCCCGCTGCCTTTCGTGGCAGCGCCTGTGCCAATCGGCAGAAACGCGAGGGTTTGATCATGCCCGGAGAGTTGCAAGTTGGCGGTGAAAGTGGTCGAAGCGATCGCTACGGGAGACACCGAAGTCCAAACCGACTTGCTTATTGTTACGGTGACGGAATAGCTGCCGGGCGCGAGATTCTCGAAACGGAATTCGCCGGTCGGTGAAGTTTCAACTGAGTATTGGCGAGAGTCCGAGCTCGACTGCAGCGTAACCTTAGCCGCCGCCACGGGCTTTCCTGTGGCGTCAAGAACGGCGCCACTCCAGGGCGTCGCGTGGAGCGGTTGTAAAGCCAGCAGCAGAAAAAGGAATGCAACGGAAGCCCGCTTAAACACTATATTCAGATAACCCTTACTTTGTCGCGATTTACGACCCTGCTCAGACCCTTGTTCAGACGGACGCACGCATGCAAAGGGTATCATTCCCGCGTTCCAATTTTAGCGGGCTCCAGTCCAACTAAGTCGCTATTACGACTTTAAGTCTCCTGGCTGTCGGTTGGCGTAAGGAGTGGTCAGGCCAGTACTTATCTGATTGGGGCGACGTCCTAGTTTCGAAAAACGGAAAAGCAGGAGAAGTCTCTAGTTTGGTTTCGCAGCGGGCGGCGGAGCTGGAACCGGTTGCGGCGCCGGAATGATGTCCAGCCGATTCAACTGGAACTTGTGAAAGATCGTCGGCCAATAGTTCCGGAACATATTCGCTGCGAATTTCCAGGCCGTGTCCGTGCCGTAACGCTCCATTGTTTTCCCGAAGGTTTGCTCGGACACCGGCAAGTAGGCGTTGGCCAAGCCTTCCGCTAGCGCCGGACCTAGCAGCCCCGAGCTGTTTACCGAATCTTTTCCCGCGTCGTCGCGGCTGATTACGATCTGCTTCGCGGAATACTTTACGCTGCCCCAGAGACTCGGATGACTCTGCGGAAAGAAGCGCGGATCGTGATGAAACGCCGAGGCCAGCAGGAACGTGCTGAAGAAGCTTCCCGAGGCGGCTCTACCCAGGCTAGCTCCATACCTGTCGCCGTACGCGTCCCAACCCTGCCCGTACGCCGAAGGCACATTTCGTGCCTGGCTGTAGGCCGCACTGATGCCGGCCACAATCAGGTAGGGAGGCGAAATGCTCTGGTTCACGAATAGTTTGAATTTTGCTCCCGTGCTTAATGGCCCCGGGCTGTTCGCGATATCCGGGAAAAACAGAGACTTGTTCGAGATATAGCCGACGAATTTCGTCGTCGTATCCTTCGCGGGATTAGAGGAATCCTGCGGCTTGGCCTGCGGCGAATCCGGCAAGGGAGCGGCCCCTGCGGGCGCAGCGGCGGGCTGTTGGGACATCACGGCGATGGGCGAAGCAAGAACAGCGCCCAGAATGAGAAAATGGGAAAATCGAAACGCGGAACGAGAGAACTTTTGGCCGATGGTCATAGTTTGCGCCGATATTATACAACTGACTCGCAAGAATCGTCCCCGCAAATTCTAACTTTATCCTTGCACCATTTCCGCTTCGTCGCTCCAGCGCGGAAAAGAGGACTAGATCTCGCCAGCGCCAGCTGTACCATCCCGTCGTCAATCTGCACATCGGAAACTGTCCCATCCGGAAGAATCGGGCTGCTCCGCTATGGTATCTTTTCTAAAGCATGGTTAAAGAAGGCTATTACTTCGGAATCCCGCCGCTGGTTATCGGCGTGATTTTCTTTCTGTTGCATTGGGTCGCGGCGGCCATCGTTCTGGTGCTTTTCGGCCTGTTCTGCTTTACATTCTTCCGCAACCCGGAGCGGGTGATTCCGAGCGGAGCCCGGCGCGATCGTCTCGCCGGCGGATGGCCGCGTGGTGGTCGTGACCGACGAGCCGCATGCCGGCGTCCCCGGCAAGCGCATCAGCATCTTTCTCGCGGTCTGGAACGTGCACGTGAATCGCACCCCGGCCGCCGGAACCATCACCAATCTCGTGTACCAGCCCGGAAAATTTCTGGCGGCCATGCGCGCCGATGCCTCGTTACAAAACGAGCAGAACATTTTTACGCTGGCCACGGAACACGGCGAAATCGTGGTGAAACAGATCGCCGGCTTCGTCGCCCGCCGCGTGGTTTCCTGGAAAAAAATCGGAGACACCGTCGCGCGTGGCGAACGCATCGGCCTGGTGCGCTTTGGCTCGCGCGCCGACGTCTGGCTGCCCGCTTCCGCCCGTCTCAACGTTAAAGTAGGCGATACTGTCGCCGGAGGCTCCAGCATTCTTGCTTTCCTGCCGGTCCAATCAGTGGGACTATCTTCCAGCGTCCAGCCAGCCTCGCAAACGGAAGAACATTTGACTCCGGCGGGCCGCGCCAAGTCATGATTCCTGACACCAAACCCATGCCTGAACACCTGCCCGCACCGGAACAGCAAGAACTTCCGCTGCAGGAACGCCGCTTTAAGAATCCCCGCATGCGCCGCGGAATTTTTCTGCTGCCCAGCATGCTCACCGCCGCCAATCTTCTGTGCGGATATTACGCGGTGGTGGCCGCGTTCACCGGCGGCCGCGACGATTTCGATCACGCCGCAAAAGCCATCGGCATCGCCATCGTCTTCGACTCGATGGACGGCCGCATCGCCCGCATGACCGGGACGAACACCGAATTTGGCGTGCAGTTCGACTCGCTGGCAGACGTTTGCAGTTTTGGCATCGCGCCGGCAGTGCTCGCGTATGCCTGGGGAGTGCGCGGTCTGCCGGGCCTGGATTCCGGCGATGGCCATCGCCTCGCGGAATTTGGGTGGATCGCCTGCCTGGTATTTCTGGTCTGCTGCGCGTGGCGCTTGGCGCGCTTCAACGTCCAAGGCATGGCTCCTGGCGGCTCAAAATTTTTTGTGGGCATGCCCACACCGGCGGCGGCCGGGGTAATCGCCGCGCTCATTCACCGGTACAAATATCCGCTCCACGATTGGCGCTGGTCCATCGTCTGGCTCTCACTCGCGATAGGCTTGGGCGCGCTGATGACCAGCACCATCCGCTATTACAGTTTCAAAGACTTGCCGTGGTCCCGGAAACAGCCATCTCTCGGAATTATTGTCGTGCTGCTGATTTTCAGCGTAGCCTGGGTCTACTCGGAATATTTCCTGATGATTTTCGCGTGCTCGTACGCCGCCATCGGAGTTGCGCTGCATCTGGTGCGCTACATCCGTCACCATATGTCCGCGCGGGCACCAGCCTGAGCGATCGCCCGTATCCATGGCGAACGGCTACCGCATGGACTTGATATTTAAACCATGACCACCACGCTTCCAACCGTAGTTCCCCAGCAAGGCCGCCGCGACGCCAAGCGCATCGTGATTGCCGGCGCGTCCTCGCTGCTCGGCGCGGAGATCCGCGCACTTCTCGAAGAAAGCCGCTTTGCCGGAGCAAATATTCGTCTGGTGGACGAACCCCTCGTCGCCGGCCAGCTGACCGCCGCCGCCGGCGAACCGGAAATCATCCTGCCCGTGGAAGAAGGCAGCTTTGACCGAGCTGAAACGGTATTTTTCACCGGCACTCCAAAATTTACGCGCGCGAATATTTCCAAAGCGCGGCAACAAGGCGCAACAGTAATCGATCTCTCCGGCGCGCTCGCGGAAGATAAATCCGCCGTGGCCTGGTTTCCGAAACTCGACCGCCTCCTCGGCCGCGAGTTCGATAAATCGCAGCACGCTTACGCCATTCCCGCCGCTGCCGCTACTGCCGCCGCTTCGCTTTCTCTGGCGCTCGAAAAACTCGATCTGAAATCGCTTTCCGTGGTCTGTTTTCAACCCGCTTCGGAAGCTGGCCGCGCGGGCATCGAAGAGCTGGAGACTCAGACCGGCCAGTTACTTTCGTTTCAAGGCGTCGGCCGCCCGGTCTTTGACACCCAGGTCGCCTTCAACATGCTCGATCGCTTTGGCCCCGCTAGCACCCACGAACTCAGCGCCACGCGCGACCGCCTCCGCGCGGAAATAAAATTGTGCGTCGGCGCATCCACCTCATCGCTGGCGCTGCAACTTCTCCATGCCCCGGTTTTTTACGGCACCGCTTTTTCCGCCTGCGCCCCGCTGGGAGAAAATTCCAGCCACGCCTCCGCGCGGCAAATTTTATCCGTCTGCACCGACGCCGGCTTCGTCTTCGCCGAAGCCTCGCAAGCCCGCCCCAGCAACGTAAGCGTCGCCGGCGAAAGCATTCTGCAGCTCGCCGCGCCGGAACTGGATCCCGCCCCTCCGGGCGCGTGGTGGTTCTGGGGCGCTGCCGACAATTTCCGACTTGCCCGCCGCCAACGCCGTAAAACTCGCGGAGATGCTTTCATGATCGCCCGCCAAAAATTCGCAGCAATTGCGCTCGCGCTTTTCTCGGTCGCCATAAGCATCGCCACTTCCGGTTGCGGCTATCACGTCGCCGGATCCAGCAGCGCCCTCCCCAAAAACATCCACACCATCGCCATCCCCGCGCTCGAAAATAAAACCACCAGCTACCGCATCGAGCAGCGCTTGACCGCTGCCACCATCCACGAATTTCTGATCAAAACTCCGTATCACATCGTCTCCGTCCCGGAAAATGCCGACGCCGTCCTTCGCGGCAAAGTAGTTGGCCTCGAAGCCGTCCCGCTGCTTTTTTCCACCACCACCGCCGCTAACCCCAACACCAGCCGCGCCACCACCATGCTGGTTACGGTAAAATGTGAATTCACTCTAGAAGATCGCCTCACCGGAAAAATTCTCTATCACACCACCAATTTTGTTTTTCGCAACGAGTACGAAATCTCCACCGACGTCCCCAGCTTTTTTGAAGAGCTGGACCCCGCGCTCGACCGCGTAGCTCAGGATTTTGCCGCGCGCGTAGTCGCCGCGGTCACCGAGAATTTCTAATGCCCAAAGCCACCACCGAAGATTTGCTCGCCCGCCTCAAAAAGGGAACTGCGATTCCCGCGCTGCTCCTCCTCGGCGCAGAGCCTTACCTCCGCGATACCTGCCGCGCGCAACTAATCGATGCGTACGTTCCGGAAGCCTCGCGCACCTGGGCCGTCTCCCGCTATTCCGCCGATCGAGGGCGAAACCCAAGCCGCGCTCGAGCAGGCGCAAACCATGCCCATGCTTTCTCCCCGGCAAGTGGTCTTCCTGGAAGACGCCGAGATGATCGAAAAACTTGGCGAAGAAAAACGTGAAGCCGCGGTAGCTCAACTGGAAGCCTATTTCAAAAATCCCGCGCCGTTCACCGTCCTGGTCCTCGAAGCCTCCGCGCTGGATCAACGCATGAAACTCGCGAAATTATTGGCGGACAAAACTTTAGTGGTTGAAGTTGGCCTCGGCGACAAACCAGAAGAACGCCTAGCCACGGCAGCAAATCTAGCCCACGCAATGGCCAAAGACGAAGGCGTCTCCTTCGAAAAAAACGCCGCCGAAGACTTGGCCGAATTCGTCTCCGCCGACCTACAGCGCCTCAAAACCGAAATCAACAAACTAGCCACCTACGTCGGCGCGCGAAAAATAATTCGCCGCCAGGACGTCAGCACCATGGTCATCTCCGAAAAAACTACCACGGTCTGGGAACTCGCCAACATGCTGGCCAATCGCCAATCCAGCACCGCGCTGGAATTTCTCGATCGCCTGCTCCGCGAAGGCGAACAACCGCTGCAAATCCTCGGCGCCATCACCTGGATGTACCGCAAAATTATCGAAGCCAGTGAAATCCGCGGTGTCAGCAATGGATGGCAAGCCGCCCGCACGCTGAGTATGCGCCCCGAACAAGCCGAGCTAGCCCTGCAAGCCGCGAGAAAAATCCCCAAAGCCAAACTCCTCGCCGGCCTCAGCGCCCTGCAATATGCCGACGACCGCCTCAAACGCGGCAGCGAAGACGCTCGCGCGGTCATGGAGTTTTTGCTCGCCGATCTCACTGCCGCTCGCGCCGCATAGCGCCGCTTTCTCTCGAAATAGTAGCCGGAAATAAAAACGGGGCGGCCACTGGCCGCCCCGTTTCGCATTCGCCTCGCTCACGCTCTACCGCCCAGCGTGGTCGAACGTAAACAACTCAAACAAATCGCTGAGCGCCGGCGAATTCAACGGCACATAGGGGCTGACGAAGTCCAGCGAGAAGGGGTTCGGGAAATTGTCGCGGCTGCGCTTGGTAACCGGCGGCAAACTCCAGTTCCGTTCGATGAACTTCAGGATCGAAACGTGATCGGAATAATTGTGGGTGATGTGTCCCGGCTTGTTGAACGCCGATACTACGATGAGTGGAATGCGTGTCCCGTCGCCGAAGAAATCGACTGGTTGCACATAACCGGAATCATAGTAACCGCCGCCCTCGTCGAAGGTGATGAAGATGGCAGTGTCCTTCGCGTACGGCGAAGCCTGCACTTGGTCCACAATCTTCTTCACGAAGCCTTCGAACAGATCCAGTTTCGAAGACGCCGGATGGCCGTCCACCAAACCGCTGGGCTTCACAAAAGAAACCGCTGGCAGCGTGTTGTGCTCGATGTCGTTGTATAGGTCCAACGTATCTTGGATGTGCGCCGCGCGCTGCGCCGGATTGGCCATGATGGAAGTGTCGTACTGAAATGGATTGCAAATGTTGCAATAGTCGTCAGCCAGCGGTCCGGCAACTCCGTAGTTCAGGTCATATTTGTCCGGAGCGATGTACCCCGGCGTTCCGGGAGTGCCGTACCCGGCGTAGTTCCTCCACTGGTCTCCGTAATATTTCCAGGAGATTTTGTGCGCGTTCATGTCGTCGCCGATGCTGGGCACCGCGGAGGGCGGAATCGTAAACGGTGTGTTGTACACGAAGTGATCCGTGTACGCGTTGCTGCCGTCTCCGAAGTATCCCGGATTGTAATTGTTCAGCAGGTAGTAGTGGCCCCTCTCGCAGCGCGAAGGAATGGGCTGAGGGAGCTCCCGCAGGTAGCGCAGAACCTCTTTCACGCCCGGCTGCTGCGAGTCCGAGCAATCGCTGTAGGAACCGCCGCCGGAAACGGGACTGCCGTATCCGCCGCCGCCGTAGCCATCCTGGGTGTACCAGTTGTTGGTACCCGGCGCTGGATCGGGGTTCTCCACTTCACTTACGTTGCCCGCGTCTGCTCCGGGAGAGTACACCGTCGTGCCTTCGGGTGGTTCCGCTGCGTTGCCGTCCGCGTCGGTGAAAAATATCGCATCGCCGTGGCCCAGCATGATGTGGTTTGCGCCCGTTCCGCCTTGTACCGACTGATGGAAGTTATCGCTCATCGCGTACTTGTCCGCCAGCTCCTTGAAATAAGGAGCGTCGCCCTGTTGCACGTTGTAGAAGCCCAGAGCCGTCGAGCCTTCGCCCGTGGTCTGTGCTTTCGGCGTTCCGGGCAGGTAGTTCGTGGTGAAGCACGGTGGCGCGCCATTATCGGACGCGCACAGCGGCGGTTGCGCATCGCCGTTCGTTCCCGCTCCCACCGTTACTTCCACCCACGAAAACAATTTGCCGTTGCAGCCGGAAGGATTATCAAATCGCGAGTGTTCCACGCTGCAATCCAGCTGTTGATACATCTGGTAGAAGCGATGCACCGGGCTGGCCGAGTAGGAAATGTAGGGCAGGGTGCTGCCGTTGGTCAGCTGAAAGGGACCGGCAGGCAGGGAGGTAACATTCGTGATCCGCGTGTCGGGAACCTTGCCCGTCAATCCTGTTCCACCTTCCAGGAGTGAAGGAATGTACGAAGCCGGCAGTCCGTTCTCGGATTGTTGCGCTAGCGTCAAGCTTGCCGGGCACTGCGTAATTGGCTTTTCCACCACCCCGTTCACGATGCACTCGTTCGGAATGTTTGATACCGTCGGTCCGCCATTCAACGGGGCCGGTAATTTGTCGTTCGGAAACTCTTGTTTCGGCGGGTTGAGCAGGAAGCTGTCTGTACCCCCGAGGTCCGAAGCCGCCAGCTGATGGGCCTTGTCAAAGTGCGGTCCGGGAATCGCGTTCTTCTTGCTGTCCAGCTTGATGATGCCTTTGGACAGTAAATTGTCTACGCTTTCTCCTTCTTTCGGTTCGTAGGTGGCGAATACGTGGTCGAAGCTGCGGTTTTCTCCGATGATCACGATCACGTGCTTGATCGGACTGGTGGTTTTCTCATCGGGCGTTTGGGCGTTGGCCATCGGCGCACCCACTGCAAATTGGAGCAGCGCTACGGACGTTAGTCCGAGACGCAGTCCATTCAGACCGTGCGAGACTAGACTCTTTAATTTCATTCCATACTCCTTATTCTCCTGAATGTGCGGAACTGGGCTGAGCAGTTGTAGCCCTGGCATGTTGCATTTGGATGTTTTTCAGATGAATGGCGCAAGAAAACCACGAACGAACTCTATCCACAGGTGAGAATGTTTGTTTTGGGGGTTGGAGCTTTAGCTCCGACATTCCGGCGCTAACAATCAACCGGCTTTAGCCGCTGAGGAATTGCATTTTGCTGCGTTCTTCAAGGAATGGGGGTCTTTTTTCGCAGCCTGTTTAGTCCGGCATATTCCTTGCCAGCTCCGCTTTTCCGCCAAAATCAAACAAATCAAATAAATCCCCAATCGCCGGGGTATTCAAAGGCACATAGGGATTCTTCGAGTCCACCTTCGGATTAGGAAAGTTATCCCGGCTGCGACTACTGACCGGCTTCAAATCCCAATTCCTCTCGATAAACTTCAAAAGCGACACGTGATCCGTATATTCGTGCGAAATATGACCAGCCTTCGTGTACGCAGACACCACAATCAATGGAATTCGCGTTCCATCTCCAAAGAAATCCAGCGCCTGCACATACCCGGAATCGTAATACCCGCCGCCTTCATCAAACGTGATGAAAATCGCCGTATCTTTCCACAGCGCAGCGTTGCCCTTCACCGCATCCACGATTTTTTTGGAAAATCCCTCGAACAGATTCAACTTGGAAGACGCCGGATGCCCGTCCACCAGCTCGCTGGGCTTAACGATGGAAACGGCTGGCAGGGTGCCGCTCGCGATGTCCGCGTAAAGATTCTCGGTATCTTGCAAATGCGCAGTCCGCATCGCCGGGTCCGTCATGATGGACGTATCGTACTGAAACGGATTGCAAATGTTGCAGTAGCCGTCAGCCAGCGCACCCACGGTCTGATCATTTGCTTGATACCGATCCTTAAGATAGCGGTTCCAGTCGTCCCCATAATATTTCCAGGAAATTCGTTTTTCGTTCAAACGCTCGGCAATGCTCGGCGTGGAAGAGGGCGGAATCGTGAAAACGGTGTTGCGCTTATCGATGTCCGTAAAAGCATTTGTCCCGTCTCCGAAATAGCCCGGATTGTAATTGTTTAAAAGATAGTAGTGCCCGGCTTCGCAGTGTGGATCGATCGGTCGCGGCAACGCCTGCAAATAATTGACCACTGCCGAGACTCCCGGCTGCTTCGCGTCGGCGCAATTGCTGTACGACCCACCTCCAAACGATGGCTTCCCATTCGAACCGCCGCCGTAACCATCCTGGCTGTACCAGTTGTTCGTCCCGCTGGCGGGATTGGGATTCTCAATCTCATCCACCGTGCCTTCGTTCGGCGTTCCTCGCGCCACTTTCTCGTTATGCGGAGGCACTGCAGGACGTCCGTGGCCGTCACTGAACCAGATCATATCGCCGTGTCCGAACATGATGTGGTTCGCGCCCGTGCCTCCTTGTACCGACTGGTGGAAGTTGTCGCTCATCGCGTAATCGTCCGCCAGGCTCTTGAAATAAGGCGCATCTCCGCGTTGCACGTTGTAAAAGCCCAAAGCTGTTGCGCCTTCGCCGGTGGTTATCGCGCTCGGCGAATATTGCGTGCTGAAATTTGTTGGTTGCGGCTGGCCATTTTCCGAAGCGCCTACGCTTACCTCCACCCACGAAAAAAATCCTCCGTTGCAGCCAGACGGATTATCGGCGGTGATTTGCTTTGCGTTGCAATCCAGCTGCTGCCACATCTGATAAAAGCGATGCACCGGACTCGCTGCGTAGGCGTCGTAGGGAACTCCGGGCGTCAGTGGAAATGGTCCCGCCGGCAGGGAATTGACGTTGGCGATTCGCGTATCTGGAGTGCGCGCTTTCAGTCCAGTGCCGCCCGTCAGTAGATATTGATAGTAATCGGCCGGCAATCCATTTTCCGACGCGCGCGCATCCGCCAGCGTGGTGATCAATGGCTTGCTTGGACCGCCCACCAACGGTGCTGGCAGATGATCGTTTGGAAATTCCGTTTTGATCGGATTCAGCAGAAAGGGATCGTTGCCGCCGCTATCGCGCGCCGCAAACTGTTGCGCCTTCTTGAAATTCGCTCCCGGCGCTCCATCCTCGGTAACAATCCCCTCGGACAGCAAATTCCAAACCGTCTCGCCATTCTTCGGTTTGTACGTGGCAAAAATATGATCGAAGCTGCGATTCTCTCCAATAATGATAATCACGTGCTTGATCGGCGTCCGCGTCACGCCGCCAGCGAGTTCGCCGCCGCTTGCGGCTTCGTCCGCCCCGCTGTCGTCCGCGGCCCCGTCGTCGCTCGTCGCGCCGATGGTCGTGGCGCTGCCTTCGCTCGTCGCGCCGTCCTTCGCGCTTCTGTTTTCTTGGGCATTGCCCGGCAGTGCACCCACCGAAACCTGAGTGAGCGCCAACAGAACCATTCCCAGCCGGACGCCCACCGCCAACCGCTCCGCCACCACCAGTAGCCTTGCACGCCGCCCACGATTGATCCGCATCAAGCCAGCTTCCTCATGCGCAAAAGTCTAACGCATGTCATCCCGAGCAGAGCGATCGAAGATTCCGACCCTGTCGGAAGGGATCTGCTTTCTGCACCCATAGCACCCATCGTTCCGCCGACTCCAGGTTGTGTAGGCGCCGGACTTTAGTTCACCCCGAGGAACGAAGGGTCCGGCCTGAGTGGTGCGATCACGAACGACGCAATCCTAATGTTTCAAACTCGCCGGCGATCCCGCCATACTCCCGGCCCGGGCTTTTTCTCCCTGACTCTCTCGTCCAGCGCCCGCCGGTTCCACGCGAATCAAACCCATCATTCCCCCATCCTCATGCTCGAGAAGATGGCAATGATACATAAACGTCCCCACCGTGTTCGGATCCCGAAAATCCATCCGTAAACGAACGCTGGGATACGTCAGGCCCTTGTTATTGAAATACGGCACATTCACGGTGTCCCGCAGAAACGGTTCATCAATCGGCACACCCGACCATTCCATCAAAAGAAAATGGATCTGATGAATGTGAAACGCATGCAACTCTGTGGAGCGATTTTCGATTACCCAATCTTCTACGTCGCCCTGTTGCACCACAATATTAGGAACCGTCGTCGCCGGATCGAAGGGCGCAGGGGTCTGTCCCTCCACCGTAATGTAAAAAGTGGTAGCGCTATTCGGATCGTCCGGTTTTTCCAGCTTCTCCGAAAAATACAAATGCCGCACGCGAACGGGAGCGACATTTCCGAGCCACGGCACTGCAGGCGCGGGAAGCGGCTCTGGCGCGGTCGCTAAAATGGATCGCGGTTCCGGCGCATCCGCTGCAGGAATGATTGCCGCCAGCGCGCGGTTGGGATCGTTTTCGCCGCCCTGTCCGGTGTCCACCGTGCGCGTTACAAATAGTCCGGTGACTCCTGCGGGCGGACCGTCAACAATAAATTCCACTCGCGCGCCAGGCGGAACTCCCAGGTGATCGCGCCATTCAATTGCATTCGCGGGATTCCCGTTGGTGTTGGTGGGAACCCCGTCAATCGCGACAATGCCTAATTTCTGCGGTGCGCGCTTGAACAGGACCGCCAGATTCAAATAAGTTACCGACGAGGCATTCAGTACTCGCCACAATTCTCGCTGCCCAGGTTTCATCTTGATCGTAGCGGGCGGATACTCAGGGTAGGGAACCGGAACAAAATTAAGCGACAAGTCTTTCGCCGGCTTTCCGAATCCCAGTCCATTGTTTGCGGAATCCCCATCGCGATCGATCAGCATCTTTGGAACCGGCGGCTCGGATTTCGATGGCGGAGCATCTGGGTTTAATAAATCCTGATCCCGAATCACCAGAACACGTTCCGGCAATCCCGCCAGTTCGCGATTCGCGCGCTCGATCCCTTCAATAATCAGCGCGCCGGAAGCTCCGCCGACCACTTGCGCTTTGCTGAATCCATGAATGTGCGGGTGATACCAATACAATCCCGGCGGCTCATTCGCGGGAATCCGAAAGCGGTATTCAAACACGGGATCGCCGGCCTGGATCGCAGTTTTCCAGACATCGTCCTGATGACAAACCGGCGGAATCGTCAAACCATGAAAATGTAAATTGGTCGACGTAATCGTCATTGTGCTGCTGTTGCAGGGATCAGCCGTAGCTGGAGCATTTCCGTGCGTGTGAACGTGGTTGGAATTCGTAGAAGTAGCGGCTGCAGAATTTACGGACGATGTTGCTGACGAAGTTACGGACGACGTTGTTGACGAAGTCGCCGACGAAGTTGCAGACGAGGTCGCGGACGAAGCTACTGTGGGGATTGTTGGCGAAGCCGCGGACGAAATTGGCGACGGAGTTGTTGAGGAGGTCGCACTGGGATTTGCGGCAGGCGCCGCGTTTACAGTTTCAGGAGCGCTCAAATCATTCTTCAAATTCAGGATCAGCAAATCTCCCGGACTCAGCCGCAGCGTCGGAGACTGATTTCCATCCGCCAAAAGGTAACAGTAGCGGACCGTTCCATCCTTCTCCGTGAAATTCCGCACCGTCAAATCCACTTTCAACACGCCATTCACACTGCGCAAATCTTCCGGTTCCGGCACCGCAGCTCCCGGCGCCGGCCGCGGACACGGATCCTGCGAAGCGTTCTGCAAGGTGTTCTGCGCGGCATTCTGGGCAGAGACCAGAGCGATTCCTTGCGCGTGCAAGCCGCTCCAATTTCCTGAGAGCCACAGGCTGAGCGCCAGGATCGCGGACCAGCGTATTGGCTTGGCAATTCCAAACATGGGTTGATTGTATCTCGCGTCCTGCGCGGCTAGTTCGCGCCCTTATAAATTGTATTTGGCTGAAGAAGATGTAGAGTAGCGCGGCGAAGTTACGGAATCGTGACAGCAGGATGAACGGAAGAGTTCTCGTTGCCGAGATTTTTCAGAAATAATCCGGAAATAAATAAAGAGGCGGTTTGGGCCGCCTCTTTTTGTCGATCTGGAATTCCGATGAATTGTTCCGCGCCGATGTCCCGGAACCAATATGCGTTAGCCAAATTGCGTGAAGCAAATTGCGTTAACTAAACTGCGTTAGCAGATGCGGGACGCGATCCCGTACTCGTTGCAACATCCCGATTGTTGCAAAAGCGCGATTGTTGCAAAATCTCGGGTGAAACTACTTCGCGGCTTTGGCTTTTAGGCCGTTGTAAGCCAGCGAAAGGCGCGACTTGTAACGGTTGCCGGTATTTTCGTGCAACACGCCCTTGGTGATGGCCCGGTCAATCGCGGCCATGGTGGGGTGCAGCAAATTGCCTACGGCGGTGGAATCCCCCGCGCCGATCGCGGTACGCATGCGCTTCATAAAGCTGCGGACGCGCGTACGATTCGCGCGATTGACGTCGGCGCGCTCGTGAGACTGCGCGGCACGCTTCAGTACTGACTTTTTCTTCTTCTTGATCTTGGTTGCCTGACCCTGCGCCATCTATTGCTCCTTAGTGTTATCGCTCAAACTATCAAGTTTAGGTGACGCCCGCAGTGAAGTCAATCGCGCTGCACTTGCGGGGCTGATTCTCGGCGCCAGCTGCGCGGAAAAGAAGTTCGCCAACTTGCTGATTTTGCGAGTCTTTCGGCGCGATCGAGCATCTATGCGGAAGGAGCTGGTCCTTTGGCGGAGCAGCTCGCTGGGCTGGGGTCGTTTCAGAAAAAGGCGACCGCCTCCCCGACCCGGTCGGGGTAAACGCCAGGCGGTCACTACAAAATTCGGCGACGCGACTAAAGTTTGAGTGAGGTGAGAAATGGCGGCGAATAGTGGGAACGGAATTGTCAGCAAGGTTAGCGCGCATAGCGTTGACGAGACTGTGGAGAAGTTGAAGGGGATGCTGGCGGCGAAGGGGGTGATGCTGTTTGCGGTGATCGATCACAGCGGGGAAGCGGAGAAGGTCGGGTTGAAGATGCCGACGACCAAGCTCCTGATTTTTGGCAATCCGAAGGGTGGGACGCCGTTGATGCTGGCTGCGCCGAGTGTGGCGATTGATTTGCCGCTGAAGATTCTGGTGGCTGAAGGCGCGGACGGAAGAGTTCTGGTGTCTTATAATGCGCCGGAATATTTGCAGTCGCGTCACGGGTTCCCGGCGGAGTTGTTGCAGAATATTGCGGTGGTCGACGTTTTTGCCAGCAAAGCAGCGGAGTAATTGCGGTAGTCCCATTGCGCGCGGGACGATAAAAAATCGAGGTAGTGAAGTAATGAGGTAACGAGGTATTGAAAAAATGCGCGGGCTTCCGACGAAAATTGTCGCGTAGAAAAATGGGGAAGGGATTGTTTGGTTGTTGGTGGGTTTGTCACTGGGGATGTGATTTTGTTGCGGATTCGACGGCACGCTGGAATGCTGCAAGTGATTCATTATAAGATATTTAGAGGATGATGTGCGTTTAGGGGTGACAGCCTTTTCTCGGAAGTGTTGATTCTGCAGGGGTTGCGTTGGGGATGGCTGGGAAGTGCTGTAGATACTGGGGTTATGGGCGGTGATTTGGGGCGAATTTGGGCTAATTTGCGGATGCGTGCTGATTCTATTGGAGTTAAAAAGTGCGTTTTGGCGAATTTGCGGAAGTGCGGATTCTAAAGGGGTTAGAGCGAATTTGCGGGGTGGGATCGGTGCGGATGTAGGGGAGTGGGTGGCCAGGGGTGGAGTGCGGTGGGGGAGGAGCGGTCCCGGCGGGCGATTGGTAGTTCACGCGGAAGTGTAGCTGGGGAGCGTGGGCTTGTCAATATGGGTTAGTAACTCATAGGTACTTCGTTCGAACGGTGCGGCGAAGAGGCGCCCACCCTTTGCATGAAACAGAACCGCAAAGGGTAGGCGCAGCGAAGAGGCACCTACCCTTTGCACGAAACAGAAACGCAAACGGTAGGCCACCCCGAAAGTCTGTCGCTACCTAAGGCCGCGCCACCCGCCATGTTACTTGGACTCACAAGCTCGCAACTCGAAGATCGCGCTGCTGGACGAGAATACGTCGCTGGATTGTGACAGCCTATTCACTCGTACCGAGCTTGACAAATTCAGTTTGTAGAAGCCCGCGTGACCGAAAAAAGGGGAATTGATGGGAATTTCCATGTCCCTTTTAAAGAGCCCCTTCGGTCACAAAGTGGTGACCTGAGCCGGTGGAGCTGGGCCAATCGGATCATAGACTGACGAAAACGAGTCGTGGCGGAACTTCATCTCTGTAATGTCAACCAGCGCAACGAATCCAGCCGTCGTCGAAAGGCGACTGACGTCTACGTCTACCGAAGCCTCCCCCTGGTTCGCAACTAGAACTTGAACGTGAAGATTTTCGGTTCCGATACATACCGATGGATTCCGCAGAATGGCGATGATTTCGAAGTCTTGTTTTCGCGCCCCCTTGTGCGTTCCACCCTGTGACGACCCGGGGAGGGACGCAGTCATCATAGCCAGAACCAAACACACAAAACGCTGGGGCGACATCGCGACTCCTCTCATTTGCACGGATGGGTTCCATAGTTCGTGCAGGCGTCTAATTGGTTATTTTTCTGATCCCTGCTTTGGTTGCTGGCGTCGACTTTGTTCTGCACGGCAGCGTCGTTATTGTTTTGCGAGGCCTTGACCGTAGGATCGAGGCTCTTCCCTGTTGCTGTAGATGTTGTGCCTGGCAAGGACTTATCGAGGGCGTCCGCAGCCGCCCAATTGATGTCCTCGTGATCTGTTTCATGGCCTTGCAGCTTATCGACAGCCTCATCCCATGTTTTCTGATCCTCGGGACTAGCCTTGCTGTATCCATCCCAATGGGGAAGCTGGACATTTTGATCGAGGGTAATGGTGTCAGATGTCACCGTCGTTGTGACAGTCACACTTCCACTAGTCGTTTGACTCGAATAACTCGTATCTGTATGCCAGGTCATCGTTGGTGTCGTCAGTCCCGCGTGATCGCCGGAACTGCCGAAAGAGTGCGAATTAGCATTGGCCAATGCCTCGTCAGCTGTTGCGCCCGAGACCGTGTAATGGGTTACCGTGCGTGTTTCCTTTACTTCTAGACCATCATCATCGATGAACCTGAGGGGGTTGTTCAAGGTGTAGACAAACAGATTCCAACTTTGAGGATTTATCGGGTGTTGATCCGCGAAGGGTTTGTCTGGACTCATCCACCGGCCCATGGTGGAGGAGTTGTAACGGGCGCCAAAATTGTCGAGGTTGGATTCGGAATCCCGTTCTTTGCCGGTGAACTTGTAGTTTAGCGGCACGTGCTGTGCTGCGCCATCGTACATACAGGCTAAGTGCGTCATAGGCGTATCGGCGCGGCGGACTACCGTAACCCGATCGCTATAGGCCAGACTTTGCCACCTGACAACAGCGTTAACTTGGAACTCAGTGCCCTTTGCCAACGACTGCTGTATATTGCTCTTCAATCGTTCAACATCAGCACCGTAGCCAACAACGAATCTCAGTGTTTCCAACTGGTCGATTCTTTGCTTCGGCTGCGAACGCCTTTCAAAAGAGCCTGTTATCTCTCCCCCCGGAGCCACATCGAGGAACTCAGGTTGTGGAAAGTAATATGCAGGATAGGATTTTATCTCTCGGAGCCAAGTCGTCCGTACCAAGTCCTGTTCGACCCGGAGCCAAGTCGAGCATGTCCTCGGCTGACCCATGGAGGAATGTGGCGTATACGTGAACAACCTCTTTTCCCACATTACGAATTCTCCATTGGCAGCGCAGGACGCCCTTTGGCGTTAGCGTTGCCTCCGTCACTGCTATCTGGAGAGGCGTTGCCTTCTCGTCGCTCCCGCAAAGCGCGTATAGTGACAAGCAACACAAGCAGCAAGTTTGGCGCAATCAGTTTTCTCATTCTGGTGGCCTCGGTGGCAATCCCTGTTCCTGACGCATCTGGTTTTCTATTTCCCATACATGATGTTCAGAGGGGTCGCCGCCTTTCAGAATCTCCAAGCGCATGCCCCATTACTTCGTGAGCAGCGACAATCTCCATGGGAGCGGGAACACTCATCCCGGGGACGACGCTTATATCCCCCGCGCCCAATCCGTTTCGGTTCAATGTTGTAGTGGCGTTTCCCGGAATGCTTTTGTCGGTCGCAACCGTGACACCGCCAAGGGGGGTAGCGTGCGACTGGCCGCCTGAATCCACAAAAGTGTCATGAATCCCCACACTAACGACGTTCTTCTGTCCAATCGCGTCAGCCAGGCGAGTGTACGCAACAGTGTGATCACCCTTAAACGATTTTGCGGCGTCGGTTCAGGGCCAACGTGGTCTTGCCTGTTTTGGGGTCAGCGACAGATTTGAACAGTTTCTGTTCAGCCTTTGAGGTATTAGAGACGAGGCGGCGCTGTGTTTCGTCCCTATCAGCTTTCTTCTTGTTGTCGAGATCAACTTCGTGCCCATCGGCGTCAGCCCGGCTCACCGGATCATTCCGGACGTAGGTGTAGAGATTGAGTGACTGGGGGATCTCCGAAGACAGCGTAGGGGACGGCGGTAGGGCGGGCTGCCCAGTCCGGGGACATGAACCGTCCCATCGTCGAGGCGAAGTATCTTGCCCCAAAGTTGTCTAACCCGCTCTCGGCATCCCGTTCTTTGCCGGTGAATTTGTAGTGGTTGCCGGCGCCGGTGGTTTGGACGCGTTCGCCGCCGAAGGGATAGAAGTCGGACTGGTCGTCGCCATTCAGGCTGAAAACCAAGCGGGCGACTGCCGAGATGGTCGGCGAAGTACCAGTTGACCGGAGTTGGAGGAATTTTTCTGAGGCGACGCGCTGGCCGTTGAAGAAAATGTAGTGGGCTTTGAAGATTGTTGCTGAGGTCGGTTTCGATCAGCGGATCGCTGCTTAAGCCGTACCAATACATCAATGCCGCTGGATTTGGTGAGGCGTTTGCCGTCGCCATCGTAGGCGTAGGTGACGCCGTCGGGTGGTGATGAGGTGATTCTCGGCATCGTAAGTATAACGTTGCGCCGGGGGAGGCGGTCATGTTGCCGGCGGCGTCGTAGGAGAAGCCGGAGACGGCGAGGCGATTGTTGGTGGCGATGGAATTGGGTAGGTGAAGCCGCTTTCCTGAGTGCAGCCTACATAGTTGGGTTGGGTGGTGGTGTTGGGACCGAGGGTGAGGAGATTGCCCCAAGGGTCGTAGGTGAAAGTTTCCGCCCAGCACATTTGCAGGCTATGTTGTCGCCTCTGGAAGGCGGGCTGATTGTCGGCATTGGTTTAGCGCGGTGGAGATGCGGTTGAGGGAGTCGTAGGTGAAGGATTGGGTGCGGTGCCAGTCGATATTGTTGGTGATTTTCTGCACGTTGCCGTTGTTGCTGTCCGCTGGGTGAAAGTATAAGTGAAATCCATGGTGTCGGCGACGGTGGACATGGTGGGAAATCGAGGGCAGTGTCAAAAGAAAGCGGCGAAGAAGCACCCACCCTTTGCACGAAACAGAACCGCAAAGGGTAGGGCACCCCGACAGTCTGCTCGCGCTACCTTAGGGCTGCGCCACCCGCCACGACGATAAGGGGTTGCGGCGATTCTGGCAACGGCGCTATTTTGATTTGAATATTTATTCGGCGGCCAAGGTTCCCGAAAAACTACATTACATGCACGCAAATCCGGTGAAGGCGAGGTTAGTGGAGCACCCCTGGAGACTGGCCGTGGAGCAGTTGGTGTCACTACTATCGCGGCGAAGGATTGTTGAAGATGGATCCTTGGTGAGGTCGCGGAGCAGATTGTGCTGAGCGCAAGAGCGGCCCACCCTTTGCACAAACCGCAAAGGGTAGGCCACCCAGGAATGCTCTTCGTGGCGTTAAGCGTGCGCCACCCGCCAAGTTCATTTCTTCGCTATGCCCGGGCCACCCGCCAGCTCGGCCCAGCTCAAAGATGGAGTCATCAGCCTTGCTGCGTGATGCAGCCCCAGCCGTCGTTATGTCCTCCGAGCTTGTCGGCCTCTTGCTGGAGTGATGCTTCAAAATCCCCGATCGCCTGATGTGACGGGACCATGTTCTTGACGACTACCACATCCCATGGGAATTCTTCCTCGCTATCAGAGCCATCAACGGAGACTTTATAGCCTAGTTCGCGGAAGTGCGTTGCAAATTGTTCTGCCGATACCTGCTCCGGGAACACAACCGTGAAGTCGATGTTGCGTGGCCGGGTGAGTGTATCTCCTTTCGCTTCCATTCGTCGGAGTACGTCTCCGTTATCGTCGTCGGGATGGATCATCTTTTGGAACCTCTCTATGATCTTAGGAGTCGATCAATTCGAACCATCTTGCTTTCTATAGTTCTTGCCAGGCGACTCGATCTTGTTGTGATTCGTGTTAGAACTGGGGCCTCCGTGTGAGTCGAGTCTGCGCGACTCATCCTTAAACCCTTCACGGTCGCTGGAGGACGGTGTGTGATCAGTTGATACGTGCTTGTCGCCCGTTTCCTTCTCAACCCTAGCCCCAGACTTCGCAGCTCTATCCGTGCCGCCCTTACCGTCATATGTCATGCCACTCTCATGGGTATTCGTATATGACCCAGTTCCCTTGCTCTGCATTGCCCCATTGATCGCGTCGCCCGCGGCCGCGCCAAGGTTCGCGGCGCCTGTTGTTGCCGTCACCGCACCTTGCACGGTAGCAGTGGCCGAGACCACCACAAGGGGCACTCCAACAAGGGCTCCCTCGCCGGTTGAAGTAAGCGCGACCCCGGTACCAACTCCTGCCACGCCCCCCACCGTCTCTGTGCCACCAAAGACAGTTGCTGCGAGGTCGCCAGCAGCCGCGCCAAGCTTTCCTGCCGTCGTATCTTGCGATTGCCGACCCGCGCCCCCGACGGTATCGCTGGCGGCGGCGTTAAACGCACCTACAATGAAATTTACTACATCCCACCCATCTATGTGGCCATCCAGGTCCACCGAAGTCTCCGGATCATCCCCCACTATGGAATACAGATTCAGCGTCTGCGGATTGGCCAGGGTGGCGTAAGGCACCGCCACCGGCACCGCCGACCAGTCGGCGCTGAGCCAGCGGCCGAAGCGGTTGGTGTAGTAGCGGGCGCCGAAGTCGTCGTTGCCGGTTTCGGTGTCGCGTTCTTTGCCTTCGAATTTGTAATTTTGGGGGCAGGTGTTGGTGTAGGCGCGCTCGCCGCCGAAAGGCGTGAAGTCGGCGTCGTAGCACACTGCGCCGCTACCGGTTGCGACGATGCGGGAGGAGCCGAGGGAATCTTCGACGTAGAAGAGGGGGCTGGTGACGGTAGCGCCATCCAGGTTCAGAAAAGAGTCATCGAATCGTGCGACGGTTGCGGTGGTGGGCTGGTAGATTTCAGCATAAATTTGTACGTAGGCCACGCCTGCGGCCACGGTGTAGGAGGTCGTCTGGTACGTCCAAGTGGCGGAGGTTACGGTGTTGGGGTTGGGCGCATCGGCGCGAATGAAGTTGTGGTTGCTGTCATAGATGCCGATGTTCCAGCGTACGTAGCCTCCGGAACCCGACTGCAAATAAGCCCAACCGCCGTAGTCGATCTGCATGCCAGGAGTGACGGCAAAGAATTGACTGTACTGGCTTTGGCAGGATGCTCCGGCTCCCGCGCTGCTTTGCAGGTACTCCGAGCCGGTGTGTGCGTTGCCAGAATTGACGACGACCTGCGCGCCAGAGCAAAGTGTCCAACCTGTCGAGCCTTGCTCAAAACCGTTGTTGGTGAGGTCATCGGTAGTAACCATGGCGATTCGTTTTCCGCCGAAGAACAGGTATTCGGCGGTGGTGTTGCCCGCCGCGTCGGTTTCGGAGAGGATTTCCCCTCCCGAACCGTACCAATAAAGCTTGCTGGTCGATTTGGAGACGCGGCGGCCATCGCCATCGTAGGCGTAGGTGACGCCGGCGGTGGTGATGAGGTGATTTTCGGCGTCGTAGACATAAGTGAAGCCGGGGGAGGCGGTCGTGTTGCCGGCGGAATCGTAGGAGAAGCCGCTGACAGCGAGGCGATTGTTGGTGGCGATGGCACCAGTGTAATTGAAGCCGCTTTCCTGAGTGCAGCCTACATAGTTGGGTTGGGTGGTGGTGTTGGGGCCGAGGGTGAGGAGGTTGCCCCAAGCGTCGTAGGTGTAGGTTTCGGGGGTACACATTGGAAGTGTTCCGGGCGACGCCGGAAAATATAGCAGAAACAAAAGGGAAGAAAGGTCAAAAGAAAGACCCGCGCTCAAAAATCCGAGCACGGGGCACCCACTAGCGTTCTCGCGGTTTAAGTCTGGGTCACCCGCCAAAGGGTAGGTCACCCCGAAAGTCTGTCGCTACCTTAGAGCTGGGCCACCCGCCACCCCAGAACTCGCGGGTTACGGCGGGTGGCCCGGTCGGCTCGAGGTTCTGCCTTGACAGGACTGGCACCGGGGTAGCATACCACTAGTGTAGTTAACGTGTGAGTAGAGAGATGTGGGGTGCCCATCCTCGAGGGTGCGAGGGTGGGGCTTGGGGTGATTGTGCCTACGGGACTGCAGCGGATCAACCATCCAGGACATTTCCATTACGTCACATTTAGTTGCTACCGGCGTTTGCCGCTGTTGGCCAGCGAGCGAGCCAGGAATTTGTTTGTTCGGGAATTGGCGCGGGTGCGGCGGGAATACAAAGTTTTGCTGGTTGGGTATGTGGTGATGCCGGAGCATGTGCATTTGATGTTGAGCGAGCCGCCGGATGCGGAAGTGTCCACGGCGCTCAAGATGTTGAAGCAACGAGTGTCCTGGAAGATGCGGCGGCGGAAGATTGAGTCGGCCGAACAGTTGCGGCTGGAATTTTCAGAGGGGGCCGAGTTGCGGAGTTTTTGGCAGGCGCGGTATTACGATTTCAATGTGTACAAAAAATATAAGATGCGAGAGAAGTTGCGGTACATGCACGCTAATCCGGTGGTTTGCGGATTGGTGCGCAATCCTGGAGATTGGCCTTGGAGTAGTTGGGGATTTTACGAGAAGGGGGAAGTTGGGTTGGTTCCGATCGATGTGAGTTAGTGGAAGGAAGAAAAGTCAAAAGAAAGACCCACGCTCACAAAGCCGAGCGTGGGGCACCCACGAACGCTTTCGTGGTTTGCGCCTGGGCCGATCGCCCACGCCGCCCAGTTACAGGCTAGACGGGGCCAAGTCAAAAAAACATCAAGAATCAAAGTCAAAAGAAAGACCCACGCTCACAAAGCCGAGCGTGGGGCACCCACGAACGCTTTCGTGGTTTGCGCCTGGGCCGATCGCCCACGCCGCCCGGTTACAGGCCAGACAGGGCCAAGTCAAAAAAACATCAAGAATCAAAGTCAAAAGAAAGACCCACGCTCACAAAGCCGAGCGTGGGGCACCCAGAATCGTTCTTGTGGTTTGCGCCTGCGGCGCTGGGGTGACCTGTTCTGATGGGCAGGGCGGGTGGTTCAGCTGCTTGTTTCGCTACCGCAGCGGCACAGCAACAAACTTCGCGGTTCTGGGTTCGATAGCATAGGTTCAGATCATTCGGGTGGACGGCAGGGAGTTGACGCTCGTTTCATCCTATTCAGGAGAGATTGCTATGACTTTTCTCGAAGGTTTTCGTCGGACGATTGTGGCTGCGGCACTGGCCGTGCCTATGCTAACCCTGCCAGTGGCGCAGGCGCAGATCGGGATTGGGGTTGGGATTTCGGTGCATGTTGGTCCGCCGGCGCTGCCGGTTTACGCGCAGCCACCGTTGCCGGCGCCGGGTTATCTGTGGACGCCGGGATATTGGGCTTATGGTGACGCGGGCTACTACTGGGTGCCTGGAGTCTGGGTGCAGCCGCCGAGCGTGGGCGTTTTGTGGACCCCGGGTTATTGGGGCTACGCGGGCGGGGCTTACGGATGGCACGGTGGCTATTGGGGTCCGCACATCGGATTCTACGGCGGAGTTAATTATGGATATGGGTACGGCGGAGTGGGCTTCGTCGGCGGCGAGTGGCGCGGCGGAGCGTTCGCGTACAACAGCGCAGTGGCCAACTTCGGCAGCGTCCATGTGACCAATGTGTACGAGAACCGGACGATCGTTGCGCAAAACACGATCGTCAACGCCAACCATGTCAGCTATAACGGGGGCGCGGGGATCCAAGCGAGCGCCTCGGCGACGGAGATGCAAGCGGCGAACGAGCAACACATTCAGCCGACCGCGAATCAGGTGCAACACCAGAGCTTTGCGGCGCAGGACCGTTCACAGCTGGCGTCCGTGAACCACGGAAACCCGGCGACACCGGCGGCGTCCAACGTGAATGCGTATCACCAAGTGGCGCAGCAGCATGCACAGTCGCAGCCGATCTCGGCGGCGGACCGGACCGTGGGCAAGAGCTACAACCCCAACACGCGGGAAGCCAACCAGGATCAGCGCATCGCCAACGGATTGCGCAGCGGGCAGATGACCTCTGGGGAAGCGGCGCGCGCGGAACGCACGCAATCGAACATCGACCAACAGGTTCACGACGATCGTGCGGCCAATGGCGGAAAGTTGACCGGGCAGGAAAAGCAGCAGATCAACGGCGAGCAGAACGCCGCCAGCCGGCAGATCTACAACGAAAAGCATAACGACAACACCATCAAGCCGAATGAAGTGGACGACCGGGAAGCCAACCAGCAACAACGGACGGCCAACGGGTTGCGCAGCGGGCAGATGACGTCTGGCGAGGCGGCGAAGACCAACAGCAACCAAGCCAAAGTTGCGCAGCAGGTCCACAACGACCGCACGGCTAACGGCGGGGCGCTTACCGCGCAGCAGAAAAAGCAGGTCAACAAAGAGCAGAACAAAAACAGCAAGCAGATCCATAACGAGAAGCACAACGACAAGAGCAACAAACCGCCGGCGAAGTGACGGGGCGGTAGAGCAAGACGTAAATCGCAAGAGCGAGTAATAACAAGCAGGATCGAACGGCTGGCGAGGTTGCCAGCCGTTCGTTTTTTTGTGGGAGTGTGCGGGATCGGCCGGATGAGCTTATGAAGATGGCGTCGTCGTGATGATTTTGAGGTGTCTCGGGTGATGACTTTGCAAAAATCGCAAAGGGTAGGCTAACCGGGAGGTTCTTCGCGGCTAAGGGTGTGCCACCTGCCGAGCTTGTGTCGCCCCTCCGGGGCTTGACGGTTTAGGATGCGGACCCAGCGCTTTCGCGCTGGGCTAAATTGTGGCGCGCCTACGGCGCTGGCTTGGACGACGCGGGGGTGAACTTTGAGCGAGGGATCGGCGAGGAGTAATGGCTCGCGGAGTAGGCCATAGGGCTACTGCGGTGGGGGAGTCAGGGGGATTTGGGCGGTTATGGTGGTGCCGGCGGGGGAGGAGTCTATGGTGATGGTGCCGCCGAATTGGGCTACGCGTTCGCGCATGCCGCGGAGGCCGACGCCTTGTGGGGCGTCGGGAGGCATGCCGTGGCCGCGGTCGGAAACTTCGACGCGGACCGCGGTGGGCGAACGAGAGACATGCACGTTCGCGGCTTTGCTGCCGGAGTGGCGATGAATGTTGGTGAGGCATTCCTGGACGATACGGAAGATGGCGGTTTCCAGGTCGAGAGGAAGGCGGCCGAAATCGTCGGCGATGTTGAGAGTGACTTGAGTGTCGCCGCGGGTGGCGAAGCCTTCGAGATACCAGCGGAGCGCGGAGGGCAGGCCAGACTCGTCGAGGAGCGGGGGATGCAGGAGATAGGAGACGACGCGAATTTCTTTTACGGACTGGCGGATTAGTTCGCCGGCTTCGTCTAGGCTTTGCGCGGCGTGCGGGGTGAGATTTTTTTGTTCGCGTAAAACGGCGCCGAGGCTCATGGTGGCGGCGGCGAGAGCTTGTCCGACGCTGTCGTGTAAATCGCGGGCGATACGGCGGCGCTCTTCATCTTGCAGGCGCAAGAGGCGGGAGGAGAGTTCGCGGAGGCCGCGCTCGGCTTTGCCGCGTTCGGAGACTTCGCGTTCGAGTTCGGCGGTGCGGCGGCGGACTTTTTCTTCGAGATTGCGCCGGGACTCGAGGAGGTCGCGTTCGTATTGGCGGCGGGCGGTGGCGTCAAAGAAAATGGTGCGGATGAATTCTGAGCCGTCGGCGAGGGCGGTGACGCGGTCGGAGTTTAGCAAGACGGGAAGAGGATCGGCGTTTTTGCGGAGGAGTTCGAGGGCGACCTCTTTTACGGAGGATTGGAGTTGGAGCAATGGAGCGAATTGAGTTTCGTAGAAAATTTTGCCGGGAGTGGTTAGCAGATCCTGGAGTTTCGCGGAGTACAAAAGTTCCTCGCGGGTGTGGCCGGTCCAGGAGAGAAAAGTTTGGTTGACACCGACGATGGTGCCGTCTAAGCGAGTGGAGAGGTAGCCGCAGGGGGCGTTTTCGTAGAGCTCGCGGAAATCTTCGCGGAAAGGCTGGAGGCCAGAGGTCACGAGAGACGTTCCTGATCCAGGAGGAGCAGACCTTGTTTGATGGCGGCGATGGTTTCTTCCGGGGCGCTGAGATGGGGGCAGTGTCCGGTGGCTTGGAGTTGGAGGAAACAACTATTTTTTAGGTGGCGATGAACGTACTGGCCGACGCAGGTGGGAGCGATTACGTCTTCGGAGCATTGCAGGATTACCGTGGGAGTGGAAACTTTGGGTAGATCGGCGCGATTGTCCGAGAGGAATGTTACGTGGGCGAAATGCTTGGCGATTGCGGGATCGGTACGGCAGAAACTGTTGGAAAGTTCGGCGGCGAGTTCGGGGCGATCGGGATTGCCCATGATTACGGGAGCCATGGTGGTGGACCAGCCGAGATAGTTGCTGTCCAGGAGTTCGAGCAGGCCGGCGATGTCTGGGCGGGTGAAGCCGCCGACGTAGTCGGCGTCGTTGATGTAACAAGGCGAGGGGCCGATCATGACGAGTTTCGCGAAACGTTCAGGCTCCTGAATGGCGGCTAGAGCGCCGATTATGGCGCTGACGGAATGTCCAACGAAGATGGCATTTTTTAAATTGAGATCGGAGCAGATTTCCAAAAGATCCTGGGCGTAACCGTTGAGATGAGAGTAGCGGTCTGGATTGAAGGCGGAGAGATCGGAATTGCCGGCGCCGACCAGGTCAAACAAAATGATTTGGTGATTTGGCGCGAAGGCTGGAGTGATCTTGCGCCACATGCATTGGTCGCAGCCGTAGCCGTGCGCGAAGATCATTGGCACGGTGCCGGAACCGGAGATGTTTACGTTGTTGCGTTTGCGCACGGACATGGGAAAGCGTTGCTGTGACAGCGCCAAGAGTGAAAATAAATTAGAGATAAAGGACCGAGCCGTAACGTAAACCGAACGAAAGTTTAACCGATCGCCGGCAAAGTTCGAGGGGACGGATGGAATAAACGTTTTGGATCACGGGGCCTTGCGAATCCACCACAGGACGCGGCCGATGATGCGCCAGTTGCGATTTTTGCCGAGGGCGATGGGTTCGTAGGCGCGATTTTCGGATTCGAGGAGCTGGGTGCCGTTGACGAGAAGAAATCTGGAAAGAACCAGGCCTTGCTCCTGCTGCCAACTGACGATAATTTTTCCGCTTAGCTGCTTGGGGTCGGTCTGGCCGCAGTCGACGGCGACGATGTCGTCTTCGTTGATCATCGGGCTCATGCTGGAGCCGCGGACGCGCAGGCAATTGGTTTCTTCTGGATTGGGGCACCAGAGGTCCGGGGCGCCGAGCATTTCAGTGACGGGAACTGAGTCGAGATCGAGGACCTGATCGCCTTTGGAGCCGTGAGTGGCGGCGTGGGCGGCGAGGACTGGAATCGCAACTAAGCGAGTTTTTTTCGGCATGGTGCCGAGGCGCTTGTGCCCGCCAGCAGCGACAATTTCTAGTTCGGGAAATCTGGCGCTGCGCAGTTCGCCGTGACCTTCGGGGAACATGCGAGAGAGGTCGTGACTTTTGAAGCCGGCGCGGGCCCAGAACCACCAGCATTGCGGTTCGCCGGCGATATTGCCGAGCTGGATGTAGCACTGGGCGGGAGGCTCGTGGGTGCCGCGTTCCCAGCGGGAAAGGGCCATGGCGGAATAGTGAAGGCGGGAGGCGAAGGCGGCCTGAGTGAGGCCCATGGCTTCACGGAGAGCTACGATCTTGCGGGACCATTCGGGAGCTTGGGATTTCTTGGACTTCATATAGTGAGCTGCTAGGCCACACTTGCGCTAACATATGTGTTAGGCTCAGCGTGACCCAAGTTCCTCACAGGACCCGAAAAGAGCGTCATGAATCGTGACAATTCGGATAATAACACAATTGCTTTCCCGGTGCTCGCAGTTTTTCGCGGGCTCTACCAGCGCGTGGCCGCGAAGCTGGGAGTGGACCCTTCGTTCGTGAGCCGAGTGGCGCGCGGGGAGCGAAAATCGCCCGCGGTGTTGGCAGCGCTGCAGGACGAGATGCGAGTGATTCGAGAGCATTTGAACAGGGCGGACGAAGTCCTGAAAAGCAACGGGCATTTGGGGGATGGGGTTTTGCAGGATGGCGCGATGCACGACGGGGCGTTGGCAAACGGGAAACGGAAAACTCGCGTGAGTAATACTCAGAGTAAAGCTGCAGATTAATTTGGTGATGGCGCTTGTGGCGCGGTCGTTGCTGCTGACTCTTCCTTCCTACTGGCAGTGGAATCCACAGAATTAAATCCGAAGAGCGAAGTGATTTTGTTTTCATTGTAGTATGGGCGTGGATGATTCGAACGCTTGTGCGAGAAACATTGATAGGGCTGCGCCCGGATTTCTCGGGTGTCAACGCGACCGCCGGAGAGCCAAACTCGATTGGGCAGAGCGCCTCGCCGAATACCGTAGCTCCGCTGGTTTTTTTCCTGCTGCTGTACTTGTGTTCAGCGACTTCGACCTGCGGGCAATCAAAGGCGACGGCCTCCACACCGAACGCGACGGTCTCCACAGCAATCTCCACGGCGATCGCGACAGCCTCCACACCAAACACGACGGGTGGTTCCAACGCTGCCGGGAATGAAGCTTGCGGCAAGTGCCACAGCAAAATTCTAGAGTCGTACGCAAAGATGCCGATGGCGCAGGGTAGCGGGCCGGCAACGCAGGGATTTCTCCCCGGGGATTTTCGAGATGCGACATCCGGTGTGCACTATCGTGTGTATCTGGAAAATGGCGACGTCTGGCTGAGCTTTGACCGGGACGGAGACGCACCGTTACACGGGAAGCGAAAGTTTGAGTATTTTATCGGGTCAGGTCACCGCGGAAAAACGTTTGTGTTTAGCGACGAGAATTTCGCGTTTGAGTCACCGATCAATTTCTATTCGCATGTGCGGGGCGCGCCGGGCGGGATATGGGATATGGCTCCGAAGTATCAGGGCGCGAAGGAGATGCCGCTGAATCTGCCGGCAGCGTCGTCGTGCTTGAGCTGCCACACCAGCGACGCGCAGATTCCGCTCGCCGGGACCGAGAATAAATACGGAAATCCGCTTTTTGCGCATGGAGGAATTACGTGCGAGCGATGCCATGGCGGCGACTTATCGCACGGACAGAAGCCCGTTAAGACTGGCGCGCAAGGTGGCGCTACGCGAACGGGCGCGAAGCAAACGGGGATAATCAATCCGGCAAAACTTAGCGCCGAGCGGCGCGATGCAGTGTGCATGCAATGCCATCTGGAAGGGAACGCGGCAATACAGCAGCCGGGAAAGCGCCTGTACGAATACCGGCCCGGCGACGATCTTTCGGAATTTGTGCGCTATTACGTTTACACCGGGGACGGGAAAGATAACGTTCGCGCGGTGAGTCAATTTGAGGCGCTGGCGCAGAGCCAGTGCAAGAGGGCGACCGGAGACTCGATGACATGCACCACGTGTCACGATCCGCATTTTTCGCCACCCGCCGAGGAACGAGTGGCGTATTTTCGAGGTAAATGCGTGGCGTGCCACGGCGATGCCTTTGCCGCGAAGCATCATGTGGAACAGCCGGACTGCGCGGCATGCCACATGCAGCGATTATCGACTTTAGATGTTGCGCATACACAGGCTAGTGATCACCGCATCCTGCGAGTGCCGTTGCAGGATGCGCGGTCCGCTGGGGATGCGGCGCAGGGCGCTGTGCCGGAAGCAAAATTGGCTCGCTTTCCACCCGTGAAAGAAGAGGACTCGTTGCGGGGATTAGCGCTGGCGTGGGTGACACTGGCGGGGACGGAGTCTGCATTTGCCGAGGCGCGCAAGCTTTTGCCTCTGGCGTTGGCGCAAAGCCCGGATGACCCCGAATTGCTCGCAGCTCTGGCTTACGACGAACAGCGGCGGGGCTTGACGGAGCAAGCGCGCGAACATTATGAGCATGCGCTGCGAGTTGCGCCGCTGTCCTTGGATGCGGCGGCAAACCTGGCGTTGATTGAGGCGAACGCCGGGAATTTGGATCATGCGGCAGCGCTCTGGAAGTCGGCGTTTGAGCGAGCGCCCGGGAAGAGCACTTTGGGGATCAATCTGGCGCGGGCTTTGTGTTTGAGCGGGCACGGCGAAGAGGCGAAAGCAGCCATCGGGCGAGTGCTGGAGTTTAATCCGGACTTCTCGACGGCGCGGGGAATGCTGAAGCAGTTGGAGACCGGCGAGGTTAAGTGCGCCGCAGAGTGAGGTTGGTTCCTCACTGACAAGCATCGCGCAGGATGCAGTACGCCGATAATTTCTTCACTATTGTGTGATTTTGGCGATGAACGCTGAAAATGGCTGCATGGTCAGGCCATCCGCGCTTGGAGTTACGGGCGCGTTGGCGTTGGTTAGCAGGACGGAGAGCTTGGGCGCGGAGAAACCGGCCGGCGCGAAATCGAAGCGCGCTTTTTGTTCGGCGTTCGACATGTTCAGGACCACCAGGATGGCTTCGCCTTTGTAGCGGCGAAGGTAGGCGAACACGTTGGGGTCGTCTTCGTTTAGCGCGAGGTAGTCTCCCTCTAATAACGTTGGTTCTTTGTGGCGCAGGGCCAGGAGCTGGCGATAGAAACTCAGGATGGAGTTGGGATCCTTCGCTTCGGTTTCCACGTTGTGAGTTTTCGCGCTGGCGGGAACTGGCAGCCAGGGCTTGGCTTTGCTGAAGCCGGCGTTGGGGCCGTCCGTCCACTGCATGGGAGTGCGTTCGCCGTCGCGGCCTTTTTCGAGCGGCCAGCCGAGTTTGCCGATGGGATCCTGTACGTCTTCTTTGTTTTTCGGAACGTTATTCTCCATGCCGATTTCTTCGCCGTAATACATGATCGCGGAACCGCGCAGAGTGAGGTACATGGCGGCCATCATTTTGGCGATGTCGTCGTTGTGCGCGCCATCCGCGTAACGCGTGTACGAGCGGACGATGTCGTGATTGGTGATGACATAGACGGGCCATTGGCCGGCAGCGTTCACGGCGCCAATGTGGTCGCGGTATTGCTTGGCGTTGACGCCCTGGAAGCCGGTCATCATCAGGTCCATGGGCATTTGCAGTTCGTCGTTTTTCGCGCCGTAATAATCCTTGAGTTCGCTGACGTTGGCTGGTCCAAGTTTCGCCGATCAGGACGGAGTTGTATTCGTCGGCGACGGTGCGGAGTTTACGCATGGCGTCGTGAACTTCGGGGAGTTTTTTGTTGTAGGTTTCGACTTGGTTGGGGCGGCCGAATTTGTCGGTGCCGGGGGCGGGAGGATTGTCGGTGAGCGCGGGGCTTTCGTAGAGGGTGTCGACGGCGTCGAGGCGGAATCCGGCAACGCCCCGCTTGTACCAGAAGCGGGTGACGTCGAGCATGGCTTTTTCTACTGCGGGATTACGCCAGTTCAGGTCTGGCTGCTCGGGATAAAAATAGTGGTAATAGTATTGATTTGTTTTGGGATCGAGAGTCCAACCGGGCGTGCCGAAGGTGGAGAGCCAGTTGTTGGGCGGCTGATTCGGGCTTTTGCCGTCTTTCCAGATGTACCAATCGCGGTGCTCGGAAGTTTTTGAGGATTTGGAATCGATGAACCATTTGTGCTGGTCGGAGGTGTGGTTGACCACAAAATCTAAAATCACTTTGATATTGTGCTTTTTCCCGGCGGTGACGAGTTTGTCGAAGTCGGCGAGAGTGCCGTACATCGGGTCGATGGCGGTGTAGTCGGAGACGTCGTAGCCGAAGTCGACTTGCGGGGAGGGGAAGCAGGGGGTTATCCAGATGGCGTCGATGCCGAGCTGGTTTAAATAGTCCATACGCGAGGCGATGCCGTTTAGATCGCCGATGCCGTTGTTGTTGCTGTCGGCGAAGCTGCGCGGGTAGATTTCGTAGAAGACGGCGTGTTGCCACCACTGGTGGCCTTCGGCGTCGACGGGGGGTTTTTGGGCGCGGGAGAGGGAAGGAAGCGTAAGAAGGGTGAGCAGCGCGAGTACGGCTAGTGTCTTGTCTTCCATCGGTACTCCTTAAAATGGGAATAACTGTTAGGGTTTCGGTTTCTTAGAAGCCGGATGCTCTGGCGCAAATCGGATCGTTACGGTCTTGTTCACAAAAGTGTTCGGCGTTCCGTCCGGGATACGCACGCGAATATAGCCCATAGAAGTGCTGGTTTTCAGCAATTCGCCGCCGTCCACGGAGAGAATTTGATTGGTGTCGGAAGTGTTTAGGAGATACTCGTTACCCGCGATTCCGGAAATAATTAGAGAAAGTTGATCGTACGACGGAGTCCAATTCTCCGAGACGATGTGAAGCTCTGTGCTCGCGGCTCCGAGGCTAGGAAGCGAGGAATCGTAGCTGACTGAGAAGTCGCCGTTCAAGTGGATATGTATTGTATTTATGCCGCCGTGAAGCGCGGCACCGATGCCGATGTGCTGGTGATGGAATTTGGGCACGACGCGGAACCCCAGCGGCCGACTGTCGAGGTCAACGTTGTCGACGTGAGCGCGCCAGCTAATCGGGGACTCGAAAAAGAAGATGCACTCCTTGGCAGTCTGGCTATCTTTGCGGCGAAGCGAGAGAGTAATTAGCTCAGGCGTTCGCACGTAGGCGAAATCAATCGCGCAATTACCGGCGACGATGTTTTGTGCCGAAAAGGAATTCCAATTTGAAGGCAGGTGCGGCGCAAGAGTGATGGATTGTTTGGCGGCATCTATTTCGAGGCCGAGCATGCCGCGGAGGATCGGGCTGACGACCATGGCGGCAGACCAGATTTGGTGTGGCGAACTGGTGGAGAGAGAAGAGTAGTAGTCGCCGGAGAGGACCTCGGTGGTGTGACCGAGAGCGCCATCCAAGGCGAGCAAAGCGTTAGCGCGGAGGTTGGCATAGGCGGGGGCTTCGCGATGATATTGGTATTCGCCAACGCTGGCCCATCCGGTGAAGAGCGGCCAGACTGAGCCGAAGTGGTAGCCGCCGGCGCTGTATTTTGCGTTGTCGTTGCCGATGATGCGCATGCCCCAGTCGCTTTGGTGCGAGGGTTTGGCCAACTCATCAATCATCGCATCGGCCTTTCCTGGATCGAGCAGACCGAACCACATCGGCACGGTGGAGAGTACTGTGGGCTCGTCGATTTTTTTGTTGTTTTGATCGAGGGCGAAGGCGAAGTGCTTGGTTTCGGGCAGCCAGAAGACGTCGTTGAGAAATAGTTTTTGTTTGTCGAAGGTCGCGGAGAGTTCTTTGCTTTGCGAAGCATCCCCGGTGACCGCGGCTAAATTTGCCATGGCGCGGACGGCTGCAAGCCCTAAGCCACTTTGATATAACTCGGTTTTTACTGGCAGCAACGGACCGCCTTCGACCCAGCCGTGGCCGAAGCCGACGTTTTGCGGAAGACCTTGCGCGTCATACGTTGATTTCAGGAAGGCGTAGGCTTTTTGTATGCTCGACCATTTTTCCCTGGCGAAAGTAACGTCACCGCTTTCGGTGACGTAATCGCTCATGGTGATGATGTAGAGCGGGGTGGCGTCGGCGGAGGCGAAAGCGTAGGGATAATCGGTGAACCAGGGGACGAGACTGGCGCCTTGCGCGATTTCGTGGGGGATTTTTCCGTCGGCGCGCTGGAACTTGCTCAGAAAATCGAGTGCGGTGCGGGCGCTGGGGAAATCGCCATCGGCGTCGAAGGCGAGGGAAGTCCACATGGAATCGCGGCCGAAGAACCAGGCGAAGCCGGGACGCTGGCCTGTGCCGGAGGTGCGATAGCCGGCGACAATCCCGGTTCCGAGATAGGGACTTTTTACGACGCCCTGCAAGGCGCTGATGCGGGACCAGTCATAGGCTTGCTGGATTTGTTTGTCGGGGAGATCGAGGCTGATGGTTCGCGCTAGATAATCACGGTAATAATTGGCGGAGGATTGCAGTAGTGTGTCGGAATCGGCGATTAAGTGCTGATAGGTTTGGTCGGCTTCCACGGAGCCGTTCACGGATGCGGCGATGACGATGAGCTTGGTGGTTTTGCCTTTTTCGGTCGTGCCCAGGTAGAAACCGTTTTGGTCGGAGCTGGAATAGTTGGTTTCGTATTCGAGTTGCGCGTTTGTGGCGGTTGGCGATCCCACCAAGGCAACGAATTTCTTCGTCTCTTCACCGATGTAAAACGCTTTGCGGGTGTCGTCCCAGAAATTGTAGGTGCCGCCGAGGGCCGCCGGCCATTCCAGTTGGAAATCGCGCTGGAAGAGGGCTTCTACTTCCAGGGGATGTTCGGTTTCTATTTCTAATTTGATGATTGCGCCTGGCTCGTTGACCGGAACGAAAAAAGTTTCGCGAACGTTAAAGGTGTCGCCGGTGTAGAGGATGGTGACGGATTCTGGACGGGCGGTGATGGTGCGGGCCAGTGATCCGGAATCGATGATGCGACGATCGGTGTGGAAGCGGAGATGGAAGTTGCGAAGTATTTTTAGGGGATAGACCCAGGCCTCGACCGTGCCAGCTTCGTTGCCGAAGAGTCCGGCTTCGGTGCCGACGGCGGAGAGAAATTCCCAGGGGCGGACGGTGCGGGACAGTTCGAGTGGGGCGGGAGATTTCGTATTGGCCGAGGCGACGTTTTGGGGGGCGGGGACTGCGTTTTGCGGGCTTTCTGCGGACACGAGCGGTGGAATCGACAAGCAGATCAAGGCGCACAAGAGATTTGTTGCCAGAAAAAGGGCGTTGCGAGCGGGGCGAAGTCTGCGTATCGACAAATGCCGGTAGGTAGACATTTCCCGGGAGCCACGGGCGGGTTGGTGCGTAGGCCGAAGTGATTGGTGCGCTGGCAATGCGTGGATGCCTTACTATAAGTGGAGCGGCAGGAGTCTAGCACGAGGAATGCCCGGGAAGGTACACACCCTTTTAGTGTCATCGCGCAGAAGATTTTTGAAATCGCTGAGCCGGTCGGCGATGGTGCTGTCGTTTGAGAATGTTTTGTCGCTGGCGGCGCCGTTGTGGCGCGGTTCCGGGACTGGCGAATTATCGGCGCAAGGCGTGGCACCGGCTAACGCGTATGCGAACGTTCCGCCACCGCCCGCGGAACTGGGTGTGAGTTTTGTGAACGTGGCGCGTGAGGCGGGATTGAATGCGCGGACGATTTTTGGCGGAGAGCACAAGAATAAATATTTGTTGGAGACGACCGGCTGCGGAGTGGCGTTCTACGATTACGACAACGATGGGTGGCTGGATATTTTTCTGGTGAATGGCGAACGGTTGGAAGGCTTTCCGGCGGGACAAGAACCCACCACGCATCTATTTAAGAATAATCGCGATGGAACATTTACGGACGTAACGCTGAAAGCCGGCGTGGCGCACTCCGGATGGGGCCAGGGTGTGTGCATCGGGGATTATGACAATGATGGATACGAAGATCTGTTCGTCACCTATTTTGGAAAGAATGTTTTGTATCACAACGATGGTAACGGGACGTTCACGGATGTAAGCGAGAAAGCCGGTGTGGCTGACAGCGGCAAGCGCTGGAATACCGGCTGCGCGTTTTTCGATTATGACCGCGATGGGCATCTGGATCTTTTTGTGGCGAATTACATTGATATGGATTTGAAGACGGCGCCGGTGCCGGAATCGGGGCCTTGCCTCTATAAAGGCGTTTTGGTGGCTTGCGGTCCGCCAGGGTTGAACGGCGGGAAGAATATTTTGTATCACAACAATGGCAACGGAACTTTTAGCGACGTTTCGCAAGGTTCGGGAGTTTTGCAGGCTAACGGAACTTACGGGCTGGGTGTGCTCACCGCCGATTTCGACAACGACGGCTGGCCGGATGTTTACGTGGCGAATGATTCGACGGCGAGCGCGCTGTATCACAATTTGAAAAATGGAAAGTTCAGCGATGTGGCCATGGAAGCGGGTTGCGCACTGAGCGCTGACGGTAAACCGCAGGCGGGAATGGGAATTTCCGCGGCGGATTACGACCTGGATGGCAACCTGGATATTTTAAAGACGAATTTCGCCGGGGATACACCTTCGCTCTATCACAACATTGGCGGGGGGAATTTTGAGGACGCTACGTTTGCGGCGGGACTTGGGAAGCACACGCAATTTCTGGGTTGGGGCTGCGGATTTGTTGACATGGATAATGATGGCTGGCCGGATATTTTGATTTGCAACGGCCATGTGTATCCGGAAGTGGAACAGCTGCGTACCGAGGCGGGCTATCCGCAGCAGAAATTACTGTACCGAAATTTGCGCGATGGACGATTTGAGGATGTGTCGTTGCGCGGAGGAACGGGAATTATGACTCCGGTGGCTTCGCGGGGTTGCGCGTTTGGGGATTTCGATAACGACGGCGACATTGATGTGGTGGTGAACACCGTAAATGATTTTCCGCAGTTGTTGCGTTGCGACTCGCAGACGAAACACAACTGGATCAAGGTGCGAACGATTGGGACGAAGTCGAACCGCAGCGGAATTGGAGCGCGGCTGCGGTGCGTGACGCATCCCGCGGATGAGAAAAAGCCGCATCAGCAGATTGATGAGGTGCGCAGCGGGGGGAGTTATATCTCGCAGAATGATTTGCGGGTGCATTTTGGAATTGGGAGCGCGGAGAAAGTGGAATTGCTGGAGATTCGCTGGCCGAGCGGTTTGGTGGAAACATTGAAGGATTTGAAGGTGAATCAGCTTTATTACGTGACTGAGGGGAAGGGCGTGACGCGCACCGAAACATTTCCTGCGATGAAGCGCTCCTAGTTGACTCTGCAGACTCAGGCCTGGCTATGGAGTTTTTGCAGGCGGTGTTACTGGGGTCCCAGAGCCTTCCTTCATCGTTTGGATGGCGTCGATACGAGCGCTGTCGAACCGTTCGAGCAATCCGCTGGGCCAGCGAATTTCAAGCCAATCTACTTTCGTCGCTGCGCCAAGTCCAAAATGAACGCGCATATCGTTGTTCGAATCGTAGCTCGAGCCGCTGCGGACTTCGTCGACAAGGATGCGTGGGCCGATTTTCACGCGGATGCGTGCGCCGATGCCGTCGCGATTGGATTTGGTTCCGATCGTTTTGATTGCCAGCCAATGATTCGGGGTTCTGACGCTGTTCACCAGCAGGCTGGGTGCGGCATTCATATTGCTGACGACCGCCGAGAGCTTGCCGTCATTCCATAGGTCGCCAACGGCCAGACCCCGCGAGGAACTGGCCGTCGTGATTCCTGGCCCCGCGGATGCGGAGATGTCAGTGAAGGTGGCGTTGCCATTGTTGTGATAGAGGATGCGCGGTTCCTGGTAGTTGCTGCCGAGATGCTGCGAATCCACTTCCGGGTAGACGTGACCGTTGACAAGTAAGAGATCGGGCCAGCCATCATTGTCGAAATCGAAAAACATAGCGCCCCAGCCGAGATATTGGGTGTGTAGGCCGAGTCCCGCGCTAGTGGTGACATCGTCGAAGGTGCCATTGCCGTTGTTGCGATAGAGCGTGGAAGTATCGTCGGAGAAATTTGTTTTGAATATATCCAAATGGCCGTCGCCATTGTAATCGGCAATTGTGGAGCCCATGCCGGCTTGTTCTTTCCCGTCTTCGTTGAAGGCCGCGCCGGCTAGAACGGCTATGTCGGTGAAGGTGCCATCGCGATTGTTCCGATAGAGAATGCTGGGGGTGCTGTCGCAGGCGACGTAAATATCCGGCCAGCCGTCTTCGTCAAAATCAAGAGTAGAGACACTCAGTGAATAGTGACCGTTGGTTTTATCGATATGCGCTTTCTTGGTGACGTCTTCAAAAGTTCCGTCGCCGCGATTGTGGTAGAGGATGTTGCTGGCGGCGGGAAGTCCCATCGGGCCGCACATTACTGGGACGCCTTTCCAGATGCAGGAAGGGCGATCGCCGGGAGCGGGTGCGGTGGTGACGTCGAAGTCGACGTAGTTGGCGACCATCAAGTCAAGATGGCCGTCGCGATCGTAGTCCACGAAGGCGCAACCGGAGCCCCAGGATTTGCCGGTGCCGCTCACCCCAGCTTTTTCGCTGACATCGGTGAAGGTGCCGTTGCCGTTGTTGTGATACAGGATATTTTTTCCGTAATACGTTACGTACAGATCTTCGTTGCCATCGTTGTCGTAATCGCCGACGCAAACGCCTTGCCCCCATCCGGCATGCGACAGGCCGGCTTTTTCCGTCACGTCGCTGAAGGTACCGTCGTGATTGTTGCGATAAAGATGGCTGGTCGGCGCTTTGCCGGACGGGAAGCCGTCCAGCGTGGTGCCGTTGACGAGGAAAATGTCCGGCCAGCCATCGTTGTCGAAATCAAATATCGCGACGCCAGTGCCGGTGGTTTCGATGATGTACTTTTTTGTATCAATGCCGCCGAAGATGGTTTTGCTGGTGAGCCCGGCAGCAGCGGCGCGATCGGTGAAGTACGCGAGCGGCGGTTGGCTGGGAGCCGCGGACGGAGACGCGGGCGCCGCTGCGGGACTCTGTGCAACTCCGGGGAACGAAAGTAACGATAACGCCGCGAGGCACGCCACTGCGCACGCGGGAATGCGTGGCATGCGAAGCCGGAGTGGGCGGAGATTCAATGAGAAATGCGCCTCGTGGTGATTGTCGCAAGTTTGCGTGGCGTGCGGGTTTGGAAAACAACGCACGCCGATCTTTCGTGAAAATACTAGCATTGCACACAAGGATGCTGCGAATATCCGAAGGATGATCGATGCATCGCTACGGACAGTAAGTTTGCGCGCCGCAGTAACAAGGGTGGCCGGGGCCGCATTCTTCCTCTCGCTCGTTTTGTTTTTTTTCCGGACAGCAGCGCCGGTGAATGCGCAAGCGTCGTCCGCTCAACGCAGTCCCAAATCCGATTCGAAACAAAACCAGGATCCGAACGCGATCTACGCTCAAGGTGTCGCTGAGTTGCAGTCCGGCGATTTAGCGGGCGCGCGCCGTGAATTCGAGCAAGTGGTGAAAATCGCCCCTGCGAGCGCGGGAGCTCATAACTCGCTGGGATGGGTGCTGTTGGCGCAGGGTGATGTAAACGCGGCCATCACGCAGTTGCAAACTGCGGTGAAACTGAAACCAACGTTCGCGCAAGCGCGGATAAATCTCTCCAACGCCTATGTGCAGAAAGGCGACGCGTCGTCCGGCGTGCGCGAAGCGCGGGAAGCGGTACGCCTGGCTCCCGAGCAATCGGAGGCGCAGCGGACACTGGCGCGCGCGTACGTTTTCGCGGGCAATCGGGACGCGGCCGCCGAAGCCTTTCAACGGGCCATCGCGCTAGAGCCGCAACGGGCGCAACTGTACGATGAGTTGGGGACCTTGTTTGTCCAGCAAGGCAAACTTGCTGATGCGGCGCTGCAGTTCGAAAAGGCCGCGGCGCTCTCGCCCGAATCCCTGTCGCCGCACTTGCACCTGGGAGTGTTGCGCGAGCAACAAGAGATGTTCGAGCGGGCCGAGCCTGAGTTGCGCCGGGCCTTGCGCATCGATCCAGCCAATGCTCAGGCGCATTACTATTTGGGACGAGTGTTGCGAGAGCAAGGGAAGCCGGACGAGGCTGTCGTGGAGTTTCGGGCCGCGGTCCAGTCTCAGCCGGACTTTCCCGACGCCCTGAACGAGTTGGGTTTGTTGTTGCAACGCTCCGGAGATATAGAGGCTGCGGCTGGTGTTTTTCGCAAACTCCTTGTGCTGCAGCCCAATAACGCGGACGCTCACAATAATTTGGGCCTTACGCTGCTGCAGATCGGCGACGGCAAGGGTTCCGTTTCAGAATTCGAAAGCGCCTTGCGGCTGCGCCCCAACGACAGCGGCTACCAAAAAAATCTCGGGGCCGCGTACCTGCAGATGACCGATTTCGATGCGGCCGTAGGGCAATTCAACGCGGCGCTGAAAATCGCGCCGGACGATCCGACGCTGCACTACGATTTGGGCTTGGCGCTGAAGTTGAAAGATAAATTGCCGGAAGCCGTAGCGGAATTCCGCAAAGCCATCGCCCTGGATCCCGACCAACCAGACGCGCCCTATACCTTGGGCGTCACGCTTTGGCAGCAAGGGGATTTGCCTGCGGCCGAAACCGAACTGCGCGCGGCGATTCACGCCAAGCCGGATTATGCGGAAGCCTATTACACGCTCGGCACGGTCCTGAAACAGGAAGGCAAGCTGCCTGAGGCCGCCAGCGCTTTGCGCGAAGCAATTCGGCTGCAGCCAGATTTTTCAGGTGCCCATACCACGCTCGCGGCGGTTTTGCGACAACTCGGAGATTCTGAGGCTGCCGCGGTGGAAGCCAAGGCTGGCGCGGAGATCGCGCGAGACAAGAACAATTTGCAGTCGGCCGTCTTCGCCACAAATTCGGGCAAGCGCCTGATGAACGCGGGAGATTTGGATGGCGCGATATCGCAGTTCCGCGCCGCGATCAACGCCAAACCGGATTACGCCGCGGCGCACTACGAATTAGGATTGGCACTGCGGCGCAAGGGCGATACCGCCGGAGCCGCTAAGGAACTACAGGAAGCCACTCGTTTGGACCCGCGACTTACAACACCTACGCCCTGAATGGCCACACGCGGATTTTAAGGATGCCCTACGGTGCGTAACGCGATGATGTCTGATTCGACGGGAACGCCTTTCGCCACTTTAACGCGGATAATCGCTTCAAATGGCTTTAGTTCGGACGCCTTGGTGACCGCCAGTTTGGTAAGCAATTGTTCCAGCATGTTTTCACTGCAGACGAACTCGACTGCGGCTTGTGTTCCGAAAGTGGTGGTTCCGGCCAGGATTAACTCGGAACGGTGCGGATTCATGCCCGGCTCCAGGGCCACCACGGCGTAATCTTCGGTGAGGGGCAGGTTGGCCGCAGAGGCTACGTATTCGCTGGATTCTCCTGGACGCGGGTGAAAGTTCTGCACCTCCATCGTTCCCGCGCGAGGGCCAGTGGCTATTCTGCGAAAGCCAAACTCTTTGGTGCTGGGAATATCCAGGAGCGCCAAATTCTCAGATGGCGAGCCAATGAAAATCAGATTGTTGTTTTTGGCGTCATCAAGAGTAAAGAGGCTGCCACGCTTAATGCGTATGGGCTGGTGCAGGGAGGTAAACACTATATCTAGCCCGTGTACCGCGAGAACTTCTCCCACGCCGGTGTAGTGATCGAAGATCACCGCCCCCTTATCCCGGCTGGCGTCGAAGTAACGCATGCCGGAATCCGGCTGGCCAACGAACCGCGCATTGCTGAAAATCACCAGTGGCTCTTCGGGGCCGGCGAGAAACCCACTCCAAAAGATCGGGAACGCCGCAGGCACTGCCTCGCTGGCCGCCACTGTGGGTGTCGCCGGCCGGCGGGTTACCAGCAAGGTCACGATCGAGGCCACGGCGCCAACCAGGAGAACAGCTAAAATTGCCAGCGCAACCGCCCATTTGCGAGGCATGGACGGCCGTGTCTGGATTGTTTCCTGATGCGCCTCCGGTTTGCCGTCGTGCTGGTTTCCGTGTTGGCTTGGGTGATGGTTCTTCCCGTTATTTGGGGGTCCTTCATGGAACATCAGGACATACGTGCCTTTGGGAAGTTCCACCCATACGGAATCGGAGGCACCGGCCGAGGCGTAGTGTTCGCTTAGCTTTGTGCGCAGTCTCCCGGCTTGCACCCGGACCATGGAGTCTAGCTGCGGGTCGAAATCCGCTTGGCGGCCAAAGACCTCGGTCGCGATTTGGTACTCCTTGAGGGGCACACCGGGATGGTCTAAAGCGTGGTTGGCCAGGTAGCGAAGCAGCTTGCAGAGCGATTCCGAGCCATGAAGGGCCTGCCCACTGACCAAACGCTCAATTTCACTCAGAACCTGGCTCTTCGCAGACATCTCCGCCCCGTAACAGCCGTGTAACAGGAGCCTACCAAGCCCGACAACTAACTGCAAGCGCAGGGGCTTACGGAATGTAACGGTATCAGACGCAGTGAGACTTACAGCCGTCGTCAAAATATTGATATCAAGCATCATTATAATTGTTTTACGGTACCTCGTAATGGTTTCCCATTAGTGGTGCGGTCTGGCTCTCGGGGGAGTTGGACTTTCGAAGTACAGCGCGAGTGGATTCTCTTCAGGAGGGGTGGAATGCTCAAGCAATTGGGTGTGGTTTTGTTAGCGGTATTGGCGGTCGTCTTTTTATTGAGTTCCCCGACGGCGAAGGGACAGGCCGTTTACGGCAGCATCATCGGAACGGTGACCGACGCGCAAGGCGCGGCAGTCCCCGGTGCGAAAGTAACGGTCACCTCCGCGACCAAGGGTTCCACGCAAGAAGCGACCACGAATGAAGACGGCAACTACACCGTCACCCACCTTATTCCCGACACCTACAGCGTCAAGGTGGAAGCGGCCAGCTTTAAGGGCTACGACCAGAGCAACGTAGAGGTCTCTGCCGATAGCGCGGTAAAGGTCGACGCGCAGATGCAGCTTGGCGCGGTAAGCGAGACGGTTTCGGTGACTACTGAAGTGGCACAGCTGAAGACCGAGAGTAAAGACGTCGCGATTGAATTTAATTCCAGGTATGTAGAACAACTGCCCATCCTTAACCGCAATTTCACCAACTTTGAGCTTCTCTCGCCCGGGACCCAAAAGCTTGTGGGTTGGAGTCACGCCGCTACGGAAAATCCTCAGGGCGGCCAACAGATCTTCGTCAATGGCCAGCACTTTAGTGGTACCGCATTTGAATTGGACGGAACGGACAACCAGGATCCCATCCTCGGAATCATCGTCGTCAACCCGAACCTCGACGCTATTCAGGAATCGAAAATTGCCTTGCAGAACTACGATGCAGAATTCGGCAAAGCCGTGGCTGGTATCGTAACGGTGCAGACGAAGTCTGGTACCAACGAAATTCATGGCAGCGGCTTTTACGATTATCGTGGCAGCGACCAACAGGCGCGTGATCCCTTTACGCAGTTTGGTTCACTCCCGAACGCCAGTTACAAGGACTTTGGCGTCGCGGTCGGCGGACCGATCATAAAGGACAAGCTCTTCATTTTCGGCGATTACCAAGGCACTCGGCAAGTCAGCGGTATCACGAATCAGCTGACTGTTCCGACCGCCGAGGTTCTTGCGACTTGCAATCCCGCGACGAACACCACTGGATTTTGCGATTTGAGCCAATACTTAAGCCCGCAAATCAACGGCGGCGGACAGATATTCAATCCGAATACGGGTAATCCATTAACCGGCGCTGGCCGCACCCCTTATGCGAACAACATGATTCCTATTGGCCAGATTTCCCAAGCTGCGGGGAACATCCTAGCTTTATTCCCGACACCCCTGGTTACTGATCCCACGAGCGCAAATTTCCTATCCAATAACTACGACGCTTCGGGTTCCGGCACCTATAACCAGAATGCCATGGACGTTCGCGTGGACTACTCGGCTCCCCATGGATTCCAAATTTTCGGGCGCTTCAGCCTTGATTACTTCAACCTCGCAGGCCTCGGCTCGCTGGGTGATCTGGGCGCGGTCGGTTTCGGGCCTGGCGGACTAAACGGTACGTCTACGGTTCACAATTACAGCTTGGCGACGGGCTTCGACAAAGCGCTGGGCACAACTTGGTTGACAGACTTACGGTTCGGATATTTCAAATATAACCCCCAAACTGCCTACTCTGATGCCAGCTCTGAGCCCATGAATGCTTTTGGGATTCCGGGTTTGAATCTGGGCACCGCGAGCACCGGCGGTCTTTCCTCGTTTTTCCCCACTATTAACGGCGCTAACAATACGAACGCCCAACAAGAGGGTCTGCCCAACTTTGGAGATGGCTTGAACGTGGGCCGTTGCAACTGCCCGTTGACGGAAAGCGAACAACAATTCCAGGTTGTCAACAATTGGACAAAGATCAAAGGCAACCACACCATCAAGTTCGGTGCCGATATTCGGTACGCGGAGAACCTGCGCGTACCTAGCGACGCAAACCGCACTGGTGAATTGAATTTCGATCAACTCGGGACCGGCAATGCCGGTGCTGGCGGGCTTGTTCTCGGAACTTTTCTACTTGGCCAGGTAAATGAGTTTCAGCGCTTCGTCAGCTCCAGCCTCACAGCCGCCGAGCGGCAAAAACGCTACTTCTTCTATGGTCAGGATACCTGGCGCATCACTCCTAAGCTGACATTGCTATACGGATTGCGCTGGGAAATCTATGCCCCAGAGAGCGTCAATGGTAAGGGCAATGGCGGATTTGCAAACCTTGACCAGGGCGTTATTCGCGTCGCGGGCTACGGAAATGTTGGCCTAAACGGAAATATCGACAACACGTTCAAGGCCTTTGCTCCGCGCGTGGGCGTCGCCTACCAGTTCGACCCCAAGACCGTGGTTCGCATCGGTTACGGACGCAGCTTCGATATCGGCGTATTCGGATCGAACTTCGGCCACGTCGTAACTCAGAACCTGCCGGTACTCGCCAACCAAACAGTGACGAACTCGAGCCAGAACGTTTTGGCGACGAACAATGTCAGTCCGGTGTTCACTTTTGCGCAAGGCGCTCCGGCGTTTAATTTTGACAGCGTCATCTCGCAAATCTCGGCAGCTGGTACGCTGCCCTTGCTCGGACCGGATGGCACTTCTAGTTCGCGTATTCGCCCGGAGGTACAACGCCTGCCGACCCTGGACGCGTGGAACGCCACGATTCAGCGGCAGATCACCCCGAGCATTAACCTGGAAGTGTCCTACATTGGAAACAAGGGCACCCACGTGTTCGCCGGTACTGGACCTTCCTACAATCCGAACGAGCCGGCAGTGGGCGGTGGAACAGACATCGTCACCTGCGCGGGTACGGCTGCCGTACCGTTAGAGCCTTGTGCTGCGAATAATTTCGCTGCGTTCCAACCGCAAGCCGATCGTCGTCATTTCTTTCAGGGCGGGGTGCCGGCATTCACGTATCCGGGATATTTTACGCCGCCGACGCCAACCAACCCCGGCGGATTGCCGCTTACCTGCTGCGCGGTGGACCTTACGTATTTCGGAAATGACGCCAGCAGCAACTACAACGCGCTACAAGTCAAAGTGGAAAAGCGGTTCACCCAAGGGTTGCAATTCTTGGCCCACTACACCTATTCGCACGCGAACGCCTTCGACAGCACTTACTATTCGGTTGACCCGCGCTACGCATACGGTCCGGACCCGTTCAGCCGCAACAATGTTTTTGTGGTCAGCACAGTTTATGAGCTGCCGGTAGGCCGGGGTAAGAAGTTCCTGGGCAATATTAATCGCTGGGAAGACTTTGCTCTAGGTGGCTGGCAAATCTCGAACACTCTAAATTGGAGCGGAGGCTTACCGTACACTCCTTCTATTGGCGAATGCTCCGGCTTCATCAACGATGGTTCTGGACCTTGCCGGCCCAACCAAACCGCTGGTTTCAGCACTGGCCCGCGGATGATTGGTGGAGTGCCATTTGAGTTCACTCCGGTGGCTCCTTTGACCTACACCTTGACCACCGCGGACGTCGGGCTCGACTCATGCTCGTTTGCCCGCCCGGTTTCGGGGCCGTTTGCGCTCCCAGCCTGCGGGACCATCGGTGACGCGAAATTTAACAGCCTGCGCGGACCGCACGCATTCTTCGACGACATGTCTGTGTCCAAGAACTTCAATATTACCGAACGCGTCGTGGCTCAATTTCGTTTCGATGCCTTCAACGTGTTTAACCACGTCAACTATGGCTTTAACGCCAATCAGGGAAATACTTGTATCGATTGCGCTTCCGGTGGTCAGATTACCGACATCGAAGGCGACTCTTCCCCTGGTTCTCCAACGGGCATGCGCCAATTGCAGTTCGGCGTGCGCGTGACTTTTTAACCCAACACGACGACCCCACACCCCACGGGGAGCCCTCACGGGCTCCCCGTTTTTTATGCTCTAATCAGCTGGTTTAGTGCGAGGTTTGCAGACGTGAAGGGCATCCGGACCAAAAAGCTCCCTCAACGTAGCGGGATTTGCGGGTTGCTGCTCCTATTTTCCTGCGGCGCTCAGTTCGCTAACGCGCGAGCGGGGGATCCGTCGGGAGCCAACGGTTCCGCCCAAGTACCGGCGCCCACGGTCGCAAGTGGTCCCGGAGCCACTGATACGGATTTTGCTGCGCCTCGGCATCTCCTGCAGGTCGGGAAGTACGACGAAGCGATCGCGCAACTCCTGGAGCTGCAGGCCAAAAACCCGGCGATGCTCGGGCTGCCTCGCGAGCTGGGTGTCGCTTACTACAAGAAAGGCGACTACCTCAGCGCTGCCAAATATCTCACCACAGCCCAAACGCAAAATCCCGCCGATCAGGAAGCGACGCAACTACTGGGTCTTTCCTACTACCTAGCTGGACGCCCGGCGCAAGCCATTCCGTTGCTGGAAAAAGTGCAGACCTGGTATGCCTCGGCCAACGTCGACGCCGCGTACATCCTGGGAATCTGCTACATCCAGACCAAGGATTATCCAAAAGCTCGCGGCGCTTTCGCCCGAATGTTCGACGTGGGGCCGGATTCCGCCGCCAGCTATCTCTTCACCGCGCGGATGCTGTTGCGTCAGGATTTCGGTCCAGTTGCCGAGGAATACGCCGCTAAGGCTTCCGCGGTCGACCCCAAACTTCCTTTAGCCCACCAGTTGCTTGGCGAACTATACCTCTATCAATCCAAGATTCCCGAAGCCATTGCGCAGTTTCAGGCTGAACTGGTGATCAATCCGGGATACGCCGCAGCCTACTACAAACTGGCCGACGCGCAATCCCGCCTGCAGAAATTTGATGACGCCGAAAAATTATTGCAGCGCTCCATTTGGCTGGACCCGACCTCTACTGGTCCGTATATACTGCTGGGCAAAGTTCTGGAGAAAAAGGGAGAGGCTGAACTATCGGCGCGAGCCTTGCAACGCGCGTTGAGCATGGATCCCAACAATCCTATTCCGCACCATCTGCTCGGCCAGACCTATCGCGACCTGGGCCGGGCCGAAGATGCCGAGAGGGAATTGAAACTCGCGGAGCAATTGCAGGCTCATCAAAATGAAAAGCCCTAAACCCAAATCAGAAGAACAGCCCGCCGCTATTTCGAACGAACGGTTCACCGTCGTGGGCCTTGGCGAAATGCTCTGGGATCTGTTTCCGGTTGGCAAAGAATTGGGCGGCGCCCCGACGAACTTTGCTTACATGACCGGACTGCTCGGGGATCGCGCTATCGTAGCCAGCCGGGTTGGCAAAGACCGCTTGGGCAACGCCGCGGCGCGCCGCTTGACGCGTCTCGGGCTGCCGGCAACATTTCTGCAGGTTGACACCGGGCATCCCACCGGCACCGTCAATGTTACCGTCGATCCCCAAGGGCAGCCGCAATTTGAAATCATGGAGCGCGTCGCTTGGGATTTCTTCGAATGGACTCCTCAATGGCAGACTCTGGCTGCGGAAGCCGATGCCGTTTGTTTTGGGTCGCTGGCACAACGCTCCGCGCAGTCCCGCGTTACCATCCTGGCCTTTCTGGAAGCTCTGCGCCCCGGCGTACTTCGCATTTTTGACGTAAATCTCCGCCAGGCTTTTTTCAACAAAGATGTTCTCGCGGAATCTTCGGCACGCGCCGACATTATGAAGTTAAACGAAGACGAAATCTTTCGGGTCGTCGAACTGCTGGGCGGCAATGCCAGCGATCAGCTTGGCGCGGCGCGCTGGCTGATCAAGAAATATAACGTCAAACTGGTCTGCGTAACCCGCGGCGGCAACGGCAGCTTGCTGGTTACCGCAGATGCGGCAAATGAGCATCCGGGCTATCCCGTCACCGTGCAGGATACCGTTGGCTCCGGCGACGCCTTCACCGCCGCGCTGGTCCACAAATACCTGCGGAAAGCTTCGATCCACGCAATGAACGCCGCCGCCAATCGTCTGGGCTCCTGGGTCGCCTCGCAGGTCGGCGCCACGCCGCGCGCGGATCCCGCCGTGCTGCTGGCGTTTGAAAATGCGAAGGATGGAAGCGCTTCCGCTTAGTTTCGTTCGGAGCAATTCGCGCTAGTTCGTGGTTTGCGCTGCCTGATTCTGTTCGCTGGCCAGCTTGTCTACTAGCGGCTTGGGCAGGTCGTGCAATAAATCCAAAAACGCTCCGTTAGTCCATCCAAAGCCGACGATGTTCATGTGATATCCGGCAGTGACCGCCGTTTCCGAAGAACGGGTGACAGCATTATATTTTTCTCGGATCGTCCCGTCGCGGCGAAAATTTTCTGCAACGCAACTCAGAAATTCGTAAGCCGCACGGTCGGCATCTTCGTTGAATCCGTATCGCCGCATGCCTACGAGTGCCACCAATTGCGTGGGGGCCCAGGCGTATGGCGCATCCCACTGTCCGCCCGTCTCGTACGGGCTCATCATCAACCCGCCAGGCCGTTCGAATATAGCAATGTGGCTGGTCACCGAGCGCGCCTGCTCCGTCGTGGCCAACCCGGCCCACAGTGGATAGAACGTGGTGATGTAGTCGTACGTGGAGCGCTGCTTCTTCTCAAAGTTATAATCGAAGAAACGCCCGCGCTCGGCGTCCCACAGATATTTCTGAATATTGGCTTGACGCTCCGCCGCCACTTTTTTCCAGTGCTTGGCATCGTCCGTTTTGCCGAGCGTCTCGCTCATCTGTTCCAAATCTTTCTCGGTCTTGTACAGCAAGCTATTCAAGCACACCGGAGCAAAGTGATGCGTCCCGGCGCCAAACGCTCCGAAACGAAACGCGATGTCGAAGCCGGATTCCCGCATCGAGCGGTCGCCCTTGTAAAAATCTCCACTCAGCGATACCACGCTGGGCGCGCTGCAGTCCGGCCGACCCATCGTCTTGGCCATATCGCATACCTGCATTTGATACGCCGAACCAAATGTCTTCGCGTCGAGCTTGCCGTCTTCTTTAAAAACCACGTAGCCCTGATCAGCCTCGGGATGGGCCAAAAAGTACGCCGCTACATCGCGGTAATGGCCCGTCTCGTCTTTCAGGCTCTCGGGAGAAGGTCCTTCTCCCAGATCGAAATAGCGCGATAGCCCGGTATCTCCGGCCAGCAGCGGCTCCCGCGTCCACATGTCGTGGTCCCGCACCGCATAGCCATAAGCCTTCTCCAGCCAAGCCCGGTCGTCGTGGCCCGCAGCCTTCTGCGCGTCGTACACCGAATAAATCATCGAGGTCAAAAATGGCGGTTGCGAACGGCTCAGGTAATAGCTGCGGTTGGCGTTCAAGACTTCGCCGTACTGCGCGATCTCAAAAAAGAAATTCTCCACCATGTCGCGCGCCAACTCGACACGATTATCGCGAACCAGCCCGCGAATAATAAAATAGCTGTCCCAGCCGTACATCTCGTTGAAGCGCCCCCCAGGAACCACGTATGGGTGCTCCAAATACAAAAGCCCTTGCTCGCTAAGCGTCCCGGGATCAATTTCTCCGGGAATTTCAATTTTCTTTGGCAAGTGTTTGATCTGAAAACTGCAACGCTTCTGCAATGCGTCCATCGCCGGCGGCACCGCAAAGTCCGCGGGAAAATACAAAACGGATTGCGAAGCCGCCAGCTTGGAATCCACCACGTTGGAACATTCCGAGAGCGAGCGCGTCAAAGTATTCCAGCCGTCCGAAATATACTGGCGAATCGGCGCAAGTCCCGCATTGGTGGTCGAAGTCGCGGGCTCTGGACTTTTTTGGCCGAGCGCATCGCCGGCTCCCGCAGCCAGCGCAATAATGCCGGCCACCGGCAACAAAAACCGTCCGAAAAGTGTTGGGAAAGGTATGGGAAATCGGCCAAAATTCGACCAGAAAGGGGGCGCAGCGGGGCGCTTAGTCATACGTGGAGAGATGATAGCTTTTTGCCCCTAGCGGAGCAACATCTCTTTTGTCTTGAACACGATAGCTAGACCAGCGTGCACGGCTCGCCGAGCCAGAATCAACCCATTTTAGGTGGTAATGGGAGACCCGGGAGCGGCCGGCGCGGGGTTGGCGCTCAGCGCTTCGTGATGAGTACGACCTCCGCCTTTAACGACGCTTCGCACGATCACGTAGAGCACTGGGATGAACAGCAAATTCAGGGTGGTGGCGGCAATCATTCCGCCAAAGACGGTAGTTCCCACAGAAATTCTACCCGCGCGCCCGGCGCCAGTTGCCAGCACCAGTGGCACCACACCCAAAATAAACGCTAGCGAAGTCATCAGAATGGGGCGCAAGCGAATCTTCGCGGCTTCAATCGCAGCCTCCACCGTCGGCTTCCCGTCCGCCCGCAATTGCTCGGCGAATTCCACGATTAGAATCGCGTTCTTGCTCGCCAAACCGATCAGCATCACCAAACCCACCTGGCAATACACGTCGTTCTGCAATCCACGCAGCGCTACGGCCCCAATCGCGCCGAGCAGCGCCACCGGCACGGCCAGCAACACGATGAACGGCAGCACATAACTTTCATACTGCGCCGCGAGCGTCAGATAGACGACCAAGCAAACCCAACCCGAATAAAATCGTAGCTTTACCGCCAGATTCGATCTGCTCCAGCGATAAGCCGCTCCATTCGTAGGTCATGCCGTTCGGCAAATTCTTTTTCGCCAGATCCTGCATCGCCAGAACCGCATCACCCGAGCTCTTTCCCGGCGCGCCAGATCCATCAATTTCCGCGGAACGGAACAAATTGAAATGGCTGATCACTTGCGGACTTCCGGTCTGCGAAATGTCCACCACGTTATCCAGCGGGATCATCCGTCCAGTGTCCGAGCGCAGGTAATACTCCGAGATATCTTTCGCCTTGGCGCGGAATTGGGAATCGGCCTGCAAATACACGCGATATGTACGATTGTTGAAGTCGAAATCGTTGATGTACACCGAACCCATGTACACCTGCAGCGCGTCGGTGATCTGCCCGAGCGGTATCTGCAAACTCTTGGCCTTTTCGCGGTTGATGTTCACGATGTACTGCGGATCGTTGGCGGTGTAACCGGTAAAAAGTCCTTGCACTTCTTTCCCGGAGTTGCCCGCGGCAACTAATTTATTCGTGGCTGTCGAAAGCGTTTGTAGCGTGTTGCGGCCTAGATCCACCACTTGGAAGCTGAACCCGCCAAAATTGCCCAAGCCTTGCACCGCAGGGGCATTGAAGGGAATCACGAACGCTCCCTGAATCCCCATGAGCGGTCCGCGCAACTTGGCGAGCACTGCGTCGGCGGAGTGTTTTTCGCCTTTGCGTTCGCCAAATGGCTTGAGCGGCAAAAACACAATCGCCCGGTTAGAAGCGGAGCCAGAAAAGCCGAATCCGCCGATGGCGAAGGTGCCCTCGACGTCGTCAATGCCTCGGGCGATCGCTTCCACCTGGCTGCAGATGTTTAGCGTGTATTGCAGCGAGGCCCCTTGCGGCGCGTTTACCGCGGCAATCACATAACCCTGATCGTCTTCTGGGATAAATCCCGTAGGCACTCGGTTATAGAGCACGTAGGTCGCGAACATCAGCAAAGCAAAGGCCAGCAGGGACACCAGCTTCCACTGAATCGCGCCCTCGACCACGCGGCCGTAAGCTCGCGTGCCAGACTCCACCAGGCGATTAAAGGTTCGGAAAAACCATCCTTGCGTTCGTTCCCGATGATGCCCCAACAGAATTGCCGAGAGCGAAGGCGTTAGAGTAAGCGCGTTGAATGCGGAAATCGCCACGGAAAATGCAATGGTCAGCGCAAATTGCCGAAACAAAATACCGGTCGTCCCCGGAAACAGCGCTACCGGGACGAACACCGCCACTAGAACAAGAGAGGTGGCAATTACCGCGCCGGCAACCTCTTTCATCGCTACGGAAGCAGCGTTGTGGGGTTCCGTAATTCCTTCGGTGATATGCCGCTCCACGTTTTCGATAACCACGATTGCGTCATCGACCACTAAACCTGTCGCCAAAGTGATGCCAAACAGCGTCAGGGTGTTGATCGAAAATCCCAACGCCTTAACAAACATAAAAGTTCCCACCAGCGAAACGGGAATGGTAATCGCCGGGATCAGCGTGCTGCGCCAATCCTGCAGGAATAGGTAAATTACGATAACCACAAGCACGATGGCTTCCATCAGCGTCTGCAGCACGTCTTGAATGGACTCGCCGATCACCTCGGTGGTATCGAAAGCCACCGCGTACTTCAATCCCGGGGGAAAGTTTTTCGAAAGCTGCAGTAACGCCGCCTTTGCCAACTTATCCACTTCCAGCGCATTAGCTCCTGGCAATTGCGTCACGCCGATGCCCACGGCCTCGTGGCCGTCAAAGCGCAGCACCGAGCTGTAATCTTCCGCGCCCAGCTCCGCGCGGCCCACATCTTTCAGCCGCACCAGCGTTCCGTCAGTCCCGGTCTTCAATACAATGTTATTGAACTGCTCTACGTCGGTGAGCCGCCCGATAGCGCGTACGCTCACTTGAAACGTCTGCTTGTCCGATGCGGGCGGTGTGCCTACCGCGCCTGCCGCTACTTGTACGTTCTGCTCTTGCAGCGCCGCGAGCAGGGTTGTCGCAGTCAATCCGCGTTGCGCCAGTTTCGCGGGATCCAGCCACAAGCGCATCGCATATTTGCGTTCGCCGAAGATCTGCACGTCGCCAACGCCCGCAACGCGTTTTACGGCGTCCTTCACATAAACGTCCAGATAGTTGCTCAGAAAAAGGCTATCGTATTCCCCATGCTCGGCATACACGCCTGCGCCAAACACAAATCCGGTGGTCTGTTTGGTGATGATCACGCCGGTATTTTTTACTTCTGCGGGGAGTCTTCCGAGCGCCTGATTTACGCGGTTCTGCACGTCTACCGAAGCCAGGTCCACGTTGCGCGAAACGTCGAACGTCACGGTGATCGCGCTGGTTCCGTCATTGCTGCTGGTGGACTGGATATACTTCATCCCCTGCACGCCGTTGATGGCCTGCTCCAGAGGAATCGTTACCGCGGATTCCACTGTCTGCGCGTTCGCGCCGATGTATCCGCTGGTGACCACTACTTGCGGCGGCGCCAAATCTGGAAATTGCGCGATGGGCAAGAGCGGAATACAGATCGCCCCGGCCAGCACAATAAACAGCGCGCAAACCGTTGCGAACACCGGCCTCTGAATGAAGAAATCAACAAACACGGTGTGCGTCCGCCTTAGAGTTGTCGAGGGATTTGCTGGTCATGAGAGATTGTCGGTTACTTGCTCTTGCTCTTTTTGGCCGTGGGAGCCTTGATGTTGATCGGCGGCGCGGCAGCCGCGGGCGTGCCCGGAGCGACGGTCTGAATATGTTCCGCCACAGGCACGCCATCCTGCAGAAAATCCGTACCCGAAACAATCACGTGATCCCCGGGTTTCAGGCCATCGAGCACCGCGTAATCGTTCCCCACGGTGTCGCCCACTTTCAATAATTTTTGCCGGGCCACAGTTCCCGTGCCTTCGCTTACCGCTAGAAACGCGAAAAACTGTCCATTGATCCGCGTCACCGCCAGCACCGGAATCACCGGCCCTTGGCGTGAGCCCCAAATCACCCGCGCCCGCAATTGACGGGCAATCCGCAATTTCGCATCGGGATTCTCGATGGACGCTTTCGCAAGCACCGTCTGCGTGTCGGTATCCACCGACGGGGCGATAAACGTTATTTTCGAAGTAGCCGCCACATCTCCATTTTCGTCCAGCAGCTCGACGGGTAGTCCCATCTTTAACGTACGCGCCAGATCCGCCGGGACATAGATGTACGCTTCCAGTGCCCCCGGCTGATCCACCGTCGTCAGCAGCGTCGACACAATTACCCGATCCCCGATGTGCACCGGAATGTCCCCGACGATTCCATCCATCGGCGCCGCCACTTTGTAGTACTTCAACTCCACGTCCTGTTGCCGCACCAGATCGGACAAAGACTTCAGCTGCGATACCGCCGCGTCATAAGTCGTTTGCGCATTATCCAAATCCTGTTTGGCGACCACTTTCGCGTCGTACAGCCGCTGCTGGCGATCCAGCTGAATCCGCGCATAGTTGACGTTGGCTTCTTGTGCCGCGCGCGCCGCGTCCTGGCTGCTGAAAGTGGCTTCTTGTTTCAGCGGATCGATCTGCATCAGCGGCGTTCCGGTAGTCACTCGGTCGCCAGACTTCACAAATATCTTGGTGAGTTGCCCTTCGACTTGGGGGTTAATGTTCGCCGACTTCCGCGACTTCAAGATCGACAGGTACTCCGTAGCATCCGGAATGTTTACGGACGGCGTCACCGCCACCTGCACTGGGAACGCCTGCGGCCCGCCACCACCCGGAGGATTGCTTCCCGCTGTCTTGCCGCACCCGGCGATAGAAATGGTCGCCAAACCCAGCAAAATGATCGCCGCGAATAGCCGCCGTCCGGCGCGCGGTTCTACACCTCTGCTCAAATCTTTGAAGGTCGTAATGAATCCCATATAGAGTAGGCCGTTCTGATTTAGTGCATGCCTTTTAGTATCAGTAGTTTACGGGGCGAAGCATTCCCCGTCTACTTCCCGTACCCATTAGACGCAATACCACGTCATCCGTTACTTTTTCCGGACGCAAGCACCAAAGTATTGTACGGCAGTTCAGTAGAAATCGCGGGGATCGATTCGCTTTCCAGAGAGGCCCAGTTGCAGCACTTCCATTTGTTCCGGGCGATCGAACACCTTGCCGGGGAAAAACCGCTTGGTCAGAATCCGCACGCCGCCGAACGCTACCCCGAGCACCAGCGCCACCAGCATGAACACGCCAGTTCCCACAAATATCTTCACCAGCGTACTGACAATTGGAGGGTCCGTCGCCGTTGTGCTCGGCTCGTTCCATGTGACCTGCGTCTCGTAATTAATCGACTTGCGCAGCTTGTCGGCGTAGGCTTTGGAACTTGGCGCAATCACCATCGATAAAACGGAGCCTTTCCGCTCTAAGGCCCCGTTTGCGGGGCTACCCGGAATCACCACAGACAAATGCCGCAAATGTTGTTCCGCCAGCTGTGGATTCGGGTAGGCAATCAGCAACAGCCCGCCGTGATTCGCTCCAGACGCATATTGCGCCGTCATTACCTCCGGTTCAGCCCCGGTAGCGAATCCCATCTCCGACGAAATTCCCGCAAGCTCCGGATGCCCCAGCGAACTTACCGCGTTCGCAAACCCCGCCGCACCCTGCGCATAGCGCTGCGAACCATCCACCAAATCGCGCTCCGGCAGATAACCCCGCACCGGCGGAAGGGGGGTCGTATCCGCATGTTCTTTCAGCGCCTTAATCAATTCCTGCAAATCCCCTTCGCGAACATTTTTCGCGCCATCGATCTGCACCAAAAAATCGCCCAACTCCACGAGTAATTTCGTATCGTCCACCGCCGAAAGTGGACCGGCCGTAGACGGTTTCATCGCCGGATTTAACTCCGCCGTATACCCTTCATATGCCCCAGTAGGATCGCGAAACTCCGCAATCGTCACAGAAACCTGATTCTGCCCATCGCTGTACGTGCGGGACATTCGATCCAGCAATCCAGCTTCGCCCGCTTCAACTGGATCTGTGCCCGTGCCCTTGTGCGCCGCCGCTGAAGTGGCTCTAAACTGTCCAAATTGTTCAGGAAACACAGCTGCGAGGTCTTTCTTCGTGGCGGCTGCATACACCAGCAGCGATCCGGAAATCATCAGTCCGCAAACGGCCGCGATAATGAGGATAGCTCTGCGCATCCCTGCTCTCTATTAGACACCAGAACCATCCACTAAGTTACCTGATGCCACGAGGCATTTGTAGCGGCCGCCTTCTGCCTGCCCCGGTAAAACCGGGGAGGCGGGCGCTTTCCCCAACCGCATCGCATCATTAGAAATAGAGCGGAAAATTATCGCGGTGAGGAGAATCGTTGTGCGGAGAATTTACTTCTGATTCGCAGTCTGTTCCACCGCGCTGGCGGCGGGGCGCGGCCGCGCCGGCTTTCCCGGCTGATTGAACGCCACGCTATTCAAGCTTTCCAGGTAACTCGAAACTCCCGTAAAAATCCCCTCGGCCACATGCTGCCGCTGCTCCGGCTTCTTCAAAAGCTGCTCGTCCGCGGGATTACTCAAAAACGAAATCTCCGTCAAAATTGACGGCATGTCTGCCCCGATCAACACCACAAATGGCGCCTTGCGCACTCCGCGATTTTTCACCGTTTTCGCCGACTTTTGGATCTTGCTGGAAAGGGAATTCTGCACGTCTTCGGCAAATTCCTTCGATTCATCAATCTTCTCGGTCCGCGCAATCTGCCGCACCACATCCTGCAGATCGTGTATCCCCTGCTGACTGGTGGCATTCTCTCTCGCCGCCACTTCCATCGACTCGGTAGAGCCGCGCAGATTCAAATAGTAAGTCTCAATTCCCCGCGCCGCATGATCCTGGCTTGAATTCGCATGAATCGAGATAAATAAATCCGCCTTAGCCTGATTGGCAATATTTGTCCGCTCTTCCAAAGGAATAAACGTGTCGTCCGACCGCGTGTACACCACGTCGGCGCCCGGCAGCTTGGTCTGAATAATCTTTCCGAGCCGCAGCGCCACATCCAGGCACAGATCTTTCTCCATCAAACCGGTCGGCCCGATCGTCCCGGTATCGTGCCCGCCATGCCCGGCATCAATCACGATGCGTCCGATCTTCAATCCCAAAGTTCGCGTTAGCGTGGACGCGCCATCATGCGTAGCGGGCGCCCCGCTTGCCGCCCGTACTAGATCCGGCTTGGTGCTGGCGTTGGTAGCCTTCAGCGGCTTAGCACGCTGGCTTTTCTCATTCACCACGCCGTTGTCGCTCACACCAGGCGAAACGTTCGCGCTGGTCAGTGCAGGCGACGCGCTCGGAGCAGCGTTAAGCGCCGCGTTTGATGAATTATTGGACGAAGTCCTCGCCACCGTTTTCAGCGCCGCAGGAGTAGGTACAGTCGTTGTGCCCACAACTCCTGTTGTATTCTCGGATCCCACAATCGTCCCATCGGCGTTCAAATCCGCAGACGTCCCCGTGTCTCGAAGGGTCTTCGATCCATTGGAATTTTCAGCGACAGTGTTCGCGCCTCTCGGATTTGTCGCCGCCGTAGTCGCCGCCGTATCGCCGCCGCGGTATTCTCCCGCGTATCTTCCACGGGCACTGGTACAGGGGCCGGCATTCGCGCCTCGCCGCGCCGCAACTTCGCGCTGCTCACCGGCGCATCGCCACCAGCCGATCCATACAAATCAATAATCAGCTGTGGCGGATTGCTCGAAAGGGAAGCGGTGTAATCCTTCACGCCCGTCACATCCAGAACCACCCGTACCACCCCAGCCTGATTCTGCGCCACGCGCACCGCAGTTAGCAGACGCCCATCCACCTGCACATTCCCGCGGGCCACTTCTCCCGTCAGCCGCGCCGAGTGCAAATCAAAAAATATCCGCTCCGGATTCGAAATCCGCGCCGAGGAATACTGCACGCTACCTTCGAGATCGATCGTAACCCGCGTAGCCTCGCCGTTAACGCTCGATCGGATCCGTCGCACTCGCGGCGCATTCTCCAAATCGCCGCTCTGCTCCCCGCCACTCTTACCCTCACCCGCGCGAATCACTCCGTCGCGGTCTGCAGTCCCAGCATGAACAGAAACGCTCCCCGCGGTCTCAACCGGCTGCGCAACCACAGCCGCAGCCTCGGTTTCAGAACGCTTATTCGCCGGAGTATTTTTCGGAGCCGCAGTCGCAGTCGGCGCTGCCGCAGCCGCCAAATTTCCGCCGTGCTCGCTGTTCTGCACCAGCGCAATCTCCGCCAACGCTTCCTGCGCCTCGCGCCGCCGCGGTGACCGCGGATACTTCTTTACAAACGCTTCATACGTGCCCGTCGCCGCCCCAGCATCTCCCAACTGATTCCGCTGCAGCTTCGCCGCCCGCAACAGCGAGTCCTGACAATACTTGCTGGTCGGATATTCCCGCACCAAAAACTCATACGTATCCACCGCGGACTGGTAGTAGCTCCGCCCAAAGCGGTCTCCCATCTCGGTATAAAGTTCCGCCATCGCCAGCAGCGAGTCCGGCACCTCCGGCGCGCGCGGCGTAATCAGAGTCACGCGGTGATAGCTCCCCACCGCCTGCTTGTATTCCGCCAAAGTTCTTTTTTCAGGAGCTTTACTGTTCAGCGCGGAGCGTTGTTCCTCAGCCCGCAAATATTGCGAAGAAGCCGCCTGCCGCTTGACGGCCGACGCCGTAGGCTCAGCAGCCTCGCTGGCCGCAAACACCGAACTCGAAGTGAAAAGGGAAGTCAGAGCGAAGGAAAAGACTAAAACGGTACGCAATGCGAAAAGTGGCGAAACAGGGGCGAAGGCCTTGTGGAAATTTTTTTGGCCGCTCAGCATCATCCCCCCGCGCCCTTTCTCCAGCAACTCTTGTTTGTACTTTTAGAGGCGTCCGCCTCGGCGGACTGCGCCACAGCTTGCCCGGGCGTACCCACCAGGCACTTCCGGCTACCATGAATACTATGCAACTTCGAGAGTAAAGCGGTGGGAAAATTTCCTAATCGTTCGAGAAGATAATCCGCCCGCTGGCATCCGTCTGCCGGTAAATCGCCCGCGGGTTAATGAACGCCTCGGCCGACCGCCCACTCCCCGGCCGGAAGTATGCGTCCTGCACTTTCTGCACGTAATTCCGGGTCTCGCGAAACGCCGGAACTCCATGCGCCCGGTCCACGGCGCCCTCCCCAGCATTGTACGCCGCCAGCGCCAGATCCAGGTTGCCATTATAGCGCTCCAGCAGCGTCTTCAAATAGCGAACCCCGGCGTCGATATTCTGTTGCGGATTAAACAGGTCGCGGGCCCCAAATCGCTGTGCGGTGGTCGGGATCAGCTGCATCAACCCGCCCGCACCCTTCCGCGAAAGCGCCCCGGAATTCCAGTTGGACTCCGTCTGAATCACCGCCCGGATCAAAGCCGCATCCACATGATGCCGCTCCGCCGCCTCCCGCACCAATCTTTCAGCCCCATCCCGGTCAATGCTAACGGCCGCCCGCGAATACCCGGAAAACGACGCCTGCGCGTTCATATAAATCGTCGACCGCGGCCGCAAACTAGCCAATTTCAATGTGTTAGGAGGCTCGGCGTTAACAAACAGCTTCCGCCCGTCATCATTGGTAACGGAGGCAATCTGCCCAGCGGCCCCAGCACAAGCTAGCGCCAGCGCAGCCAAAATGAAGCCCACCGGAATTGTAAATCGTCTACCCATCACCGAAGTTGTAGCGGCGGGTCTTCAGACCCGTTCCTTTGAATTGTTTCTGACCTATGTTTCTGACTTACGTAGTGGCGAATCTTCAGATTCGCACGCTTTTCTCTTGCCTTCTTCTCCACTCGCGCCCGAACAGCCGCGCCGAACAACTCCAATTATACCAACGCCTCAACCATCCCCGGCACGGTACCCAACGCACTTTTTAGGCCAGCTGTGTCTTTACCGCCAGCCTCCGCCAAATCCGGCCGGCCACCCCCGGACCCGCCCACCATCTCCGCCAGCGCCTTGATCAGCTTCCCGGCATGCACCTTACCCATCAAATCCTTCGTAACTCCAACAATCAAAGCCACTTTCTCGCCTTCGACCATCCCCAAAGCCACCACTCCAGACCCCAATTTCTGCCGCAGGGAATCCACCAGCTGCCGCAACCCTTCCCGGTCCACCGACCCTACCTCCGCCGCCACCACCTTAACCCCTTTAACCACAACAACTTTGCCCGCCAGCTCGTCCAGGGAGCCCAAAGCCCCCTTGCGTTTCTGAGCCTCCAACTCCTTCTCCAGCGCCTTCACGGTCGCCGCCATCTTCTCCACCGACGCCAAAACCGCGTCCTCCGCCACATTCAGCGATCCGGCCACCTGCGACAGCACCGCCGCCTGTTGTTGATAATGTTCCAACGCTCCAATCCCGGTGACCGCCTCAATCCGCCGCACCCCCGCCGCCACCGACTGTTCCCCCACAATCTTTAGTACCCCCACATCGCCGATCCGGTGGACATGCACCCCGCCACACAACTCTTTGGAGTAAAACCCGCGCGGCGCCCGCTCATCCGGAATCGTCACCACCCGCACATTGCTCTCCGGATACTTATCCCCAAAAAAAGCCAACGCCCCGGAAGCCAGCGCCTGATCAATCGAGGTCACGGTCGTATCGACCTTCGTGTTCAACCGGATCTCGTCGTTCACCTGCTGCTCGATATCTCGCAACTCTTCCGCATCCACCGGAGCAAAATGCGAAAAATCAAACCGCAACCGTTCCGGCGCATTCAAGGAGCCAGCCTGTTTCACATGCGTCCCCAAAGTGCTTCGCAACGCCGCGTGCACCAGGTGCGTTCCCGAATGATTCCGGATAATCCGCGCCCGCCGCTCTGCATCCGCCACCACGGTAATGCGATCCCCGACCCGCAAAGTTTCCTTAGCCTTAACTCGATGCGCCACCAGTCCCGCGACCGGGTAGTAAGCTCCGGTAACCTCCGCCAGCATCTGCGATTCTGACGCATCATAAAACGCCCCGGTATCCGCCACCTGCCCGCCACTCTCCGCATAAATCACCGTGCGATCCAACACCACTTCGCCAGTCTCTCCAGCCTTCAGCTCCGCAACCGGCCCGCTCTTGGTGATGATCGCCTCGATGCGGCAATCCTTAGCCCGCGTGGACGCAGCCGCCCCCGCCTGATAAAAATCCTTCTCCGTCTGAAACGTCTCCGCAATCTTCCCAAACGCTGGATTGGCCGCCTCTTTATGCGCTCCGCCTTTCCATGACGCTCGCGCCTTTGTCTTCTGCTCTTCCATTGCTAAGTCAAATTCAGGCCAATCAACATTGACTTCCGCGTCTCGAGCCAAATCTTCGATGAGATCGCGGGGAACCCCAAAAGTGTCATAGAGTTTGAAAGCAAGTTTACCGGGATAGCTGATTACTGCCCCACTGGCTCGTTGTTTCATTCGCAACTCAAGAAGGTGAATTCGATTCTCACGCCGAGCCGCTTTGTTCGCACTGTGTGTGGTACCGGGGCCGGGGCGATCGGCTTTCATCCGCAAAAGGTATTCATCGTCTTCGAATTGGCCGAGGCCGGCGTCAAGGGTACGAGCAAATCGGGTCTCTTCTCCCTTCACAATTCCTGAGATCCGGTCGGCACTATCCCCTAGTTCGGGATAGGCCTCCCCCATCAAGTCGCGAACCGTTGCGACTAATTCATACAGGAAGGGAGTCTCTTTTCCGAGCAATCGACCGTGATAAATTCCTCGCCGCATGATTTTTCGAAGAACATAACCTCTTCCTTCGTTCGATGGAACAACGCCGTCAGCAATCAAAAACGTAGTCGCCCGTGCGTGATCTGCGATGACCCGCAAAGAAGCCGCCCCACCTTTGCCAACCTCCGCCTCAATCTCGTGTGCGTAATCCACTCCGCAAAGCTCCGCCGCCCGCTCCAAAAGCGGCACAAACAAATCCGTATCGTAGTTAGAAATCACACCCTGCAAAACCGCCGCAACCCGCTCCAGGCCCATTCCCGTATCAATCGAAGGTTTCGGCAGGGAACTAAGCACTCCCGACGCATCGCGATTAAACTGCATGAAAACCAAATTCCAAATCTCGACATACCGTCCGCAGTCGCAAGGAAATTTGCAATCCGCGTGACCCTCTTCCGACGCCCCCACTCCCATGTCGTAAAAAATCTCCGAACAAGGACCGCAAGGCCCGGTATCCCCCATCGCCCAAAAATTATCTTTCAAGCCCGGAATCGGTACGATCCGTTCCGCCGCCACCTTCTGCTCGATCCAAAATCCGCGCGCCTCTTCATCCACGCCCAACACCGTGCCAGGAGCCACTTCCGCCCCGCCAAACACCGTCACATACAATTTCTCCCGATCAATCCCAAACCACTCCTTCGACGTAATCAACTCCCACGCAAACGCCACTGCCTCCCGCTTGAAATAATCCCCAAACGAAAAATTCCCCATCATCTCGAAAAACGTATGATGCCGCTTGGTAAATCCCACATTCTCCAGATCGTTATGCTTCCCGCCGGCCCGCACGCACTTCTGCGCTGTAGTAGCGCGGTTATACTCCCGCTTCTCCAACCCCAAAAACACATCCTTAAATTGGTTCATCCCCGCATTAGTAAAAAGCAAAGTAGGATCGCCATGCGGCACCAAAGACGAGCTCCGCACCACGCGGTGCCCCTTCTTCTCAAAAAACTCCAAAAACTTTTCGCGTATCTCATTCCCAGTCATCATCGCTATAAGTCACCCTTGGAGTGCGGCGGCTCGACGCCGCTTTCCAGCTCCACAGTATCTCAAACCCCTCAAGCCACTCCAACTCGTTCCGAAATGGTTGCGCTTTGTTCTCTATTCGGGTAAATAAGCGTAAATGCAAACTTGCTGGCTGCTTAAATTTACACTTTCGCTGCTCGCCGTCTGTTTTCTGAATCCCGCCGCGATTCGTTCGCAAGAGAACACCGCGCCGGCGCCGTCTTCCGGTAGTTCTAGATACGCCGATTCTGCAGACGGCTTACAAAGACTGCTCACCGACCTCGTTTCGTCGTTAAAGAACGGCGATGACGACAAAGTCACCGCCGCCTTGAAAAATATGGAAGTTCCAAACTGCGACGCATGGCTGCACCAGTATTATCCGGCAGACTCGGCTGACAGCTGGATGGGCCTGTGCGATCCGAAACTTCTCGCCGGGAGAGAACGTGAACTGCAGAAGCAGCTCAAATCGTTCGCGCAGCAGAACGGCAGGATTGCTGCGCGCATCGCCACGAACGACCCAGGCGGCTCCCTCCTCGCTCCACCCGACCATACCGGGGGTCGCGTAGGCGAGACTTACTTCGCCGCGTGGAAGCTGCCAAGCCAGTCAGACGAGGCCAGAGGAGAGCCGATCGGATACTTCGGATATCTGGATGGCGCGTTCCGGTGGGACAGTAACGTTTCGTTTCCGAAAGTCACATTCAGTAAGGCGAAAATCATCCAGGCAAAGCTAATCAAGAAAGTAGAACCAGTTTATCCGTTGGAGGCTGCCGCTCAACACATCACTGGAACTGTTCGCGTTTACTACGTCATAGGCGGCGATGGGAAGGTTTACAACGCGCACGCGCTGTCCGGTGAAGGCCTTTCCGAAGACCCCGCCCTCAGAAAAGCCGCGGAAGAAGCTGTCCTTCAATGGAAATATGAACCAGCCACCATGGATGGCAAACCAATTCAAACGAACGCAGTAACCGTCGACCTCAAATTTTCGCTCGATACCAAATAACGTTCTCAGCGGAACACGCAATCTTGTCTGTGAGCTTTTGTTGGGCGAACCGCCCAAGTCATTTGCATTACCGAACGCAATTCGTAGTGGCGAATCTTCAGATTCGCATCTTTTCCCCGTCCCCCCTCACATCAACCCGCTCTGCCGCGCCAATTTCAACGCCTCAATCGCCGCCCCGCGCGCCCCAGCCGTATCCCCATTCGGCATCACATAAATCGGAACGCCCGCCTGCTCTTCGCGCTGGTTGGGCATACCCACGCGAATCTCCGCCATAAACCACTTCTGAAACTCCGCACTCGTCTCCAGCGCACCACCGCCCACGATCAACGCATCCGGATCGAACGTGTTAATCATCTCGTCGAAGAACAGCCCCAACGCATGCGCCTGCACTCGAAAAACTTCCTTGCACAGCGCATCGCCCTGATCCGCCAAGCCGCGCACCATCTTCGCGGCCTTCCCAGGCTCCATCTTCGCCAACTCGTGATTCGGATAACGCGGCAAAAAATACGGCAGAATATTTTTCTCAATCCCCGTCAACGAACACAGCGACTCCAAATCCCCCACCCGCCCGCAATTGCATAAGGGTTTCATGCCCACGGTGTCCGCAATACTCTGATAGGGAAGCAGCACATGACCCAACTCTCCGCCAAATCCGTTTTTGCCCTTCACCACGGCGCCATCCAAAATAATTCCGCCACCATTTCCCGTACCGATAATGGTGGAGACCGAAGTCTCCTTGCTCTCCGACCCGAATATCGTGTAGTGCCCCCACAGCGCCGCCGCATTCCCATCGTTCAAATACGAAACCGGTTTCCCCAGCTTGTGCGCCAGCCCGCCGCGAATATCGAATCCCGCCCACAGCGCATGCACAAAATTCGTCGAGCCCCGCGCGCTCAGCTGTCCCGCCGCGCTCGCCGGACCAGGCGTATCCAGTCCCACCGCCACCACATCGTCCAGCGTAAAGCCCACGCGTTCGACCGCAATCTTCAGCCCATCCGCAATCTGCCCCAGGCACACCTCCGGCCCCTGCTTCGACAGCGCCGGATGCTCGCACAAACTCTCAATGTGAAACCGCTCTTCCTGATCGATCAACGTATAGTTAATCGCCGTCCCGCCCAAATCCACTCCCGCCACAACTGGCATGCATTCCTCCTCGACGCCAAGCGTCCGCTCGGCCCAGCCTAGCAGAATTCTTCCGTAGCGCAGGCATTCCTGCCTGTGCAGCCTCACCGCCAACCACTTGTCGAGCCCTTGTAGCGGTCTTCAGACCCGTTCTTTTGACGCGCGTCGTTGTCTCTCGTAGTGGCGAATCTTCAGGTTCGCCTCGTTTTTTCTAGCAAAAAAAATATCAATTCACCTCGCCCCGAAAAGGCTCTGCCACGATCTGAAACTCATCTTCGTAGACAACGTACCCGACGCGGTCCGTCGTCAGCATCTCAACCACATACCCATGCCTTTCCAGAATAACGACCAATTCTCGGATCCGCTTTATATGCTCGCGCGCCGAATCCTTGAACCAGGAAATTGCTCGATTTTTCTTTCTGTAATACGGCGCCTTGGCGGCGGTGAATCGTGTGGGCTTTTCAAGATGCTTATCAAACCATCGGCCGATTTCCTCGTCTTGTTGTTGTTCGCGTGAAGAAAGCCGACCGTGATAGCAAAGGCCGTGAATCGCTTGGAACACTCCAAGCGGTTGCCCCGATTCCGCGTCAATTTGAGAAACAACAAACCGCACATACATGATCTTGCCCTCGCCTTACTCATTTTACTGGCACGCAACTCTACCTCTTCACGCCTCTAACATCCCCATAGATCGCGTTTGACATCCCGCACAGAATTCATTCTGTGTGCCTTTAGTCTTTTCGATTTGACCCAGTCCAGGCACGCAAATTCCAAAAATGGGGCTTGACAAGTAAGATACTAACAATTATAGTTACCCATATATAGCGGGCGCCCAGCCCCCGCCCTCGGTTCTTTGACAATCAAAACCAACACGATATTCCTCGCAAACGCCGGCCATCAATAGTAACCAATCCATAACTAAAAGCTCGCAATAACTCCCGCAGAATGAACACCTACGAAAGGTGATGAAAACAAAGCAACTTTAAGTCCCTATGTTTTCACCACCTTTCACAATTCCCGACTCCCCCAACCGACTCGGAATCCCCAACCGATATGAACCTCAGCGAAGCGTCCAGCTCAGGCTCTGTCGGTCGCACTCCGGAGTAATGGAGATCGAGGCGTGACCGTAAACGGAGAGTTATTCAACTGGAGAGGAGCTGCGGTGGGGAAGTCCCTGGTGTGAAAGTGGCCTTAGGCTGACGGAGTTATCTGCCGCGAAGCCAACCAAGCCGCTGCCCCGGTGCACAACGCCGCCAGCGCTGAGAACACCGCCGGAGCCCCGCCAAAATATTTCACGCTAAGCACCAGCCCGGCCAGCTGCGCCGCAAAAAACACCCAACCCAGCGCCCCAATCGCGCGGGGAGCTGATCGAGCCAGTTCGCCGAGATGCCACGCCAGAAACGCGGAAAGCAGCATCGATACGGTGCAGGACAGTCCGAATCCGCGATAGAAATTGCCGTAGCTATAGTCCGTTCCGTGAATTGTAAAGTGCACGCTGTTCATCGCGTCAAAAACCGCGCGCCCTTCGGCCGAAGGCACCCGCAGACTCAAAAATCCATACGTATGTCCCAACCCAAAAAACACAAACAACACCGCCGCCATACGATACAGCCGAGTAGCGTTCATCACTATTCTCCTAACGGAGTATTTAGCAGGAACAAAGTCGCATTTATTCGGCGCCGCGCCGCCTCTAGACTTTGTAGGGGCGCAGCATGCTGCGCCCCATCTCGGCGCGATCGATCCGTTCGACACCGTTAGCAGCGAGACGCGCCGAGGATTTTCGCAACCCTCGCACGCCTCGCCCTAAACAATCGCCGGGGCGATTTCCGTCAAAACGTTTTCTCGGTCTGCGCCGCGAAGATGGCAAGCAATTCGCCCCAACCCATCTGTCCATCCACCATAGTCCGCATCGTCTCCCAACCCGCACCCATCCGCGCAAAGTTCCGATGCTCCAGATCCACGCGAGTCGATCCGTCGTCCACCGGCGTGAAGCGAATTTCCACTTCGCTGGCTTTCGCCGGGTCCGGCTCGTATTGCCAGTTCGGGTAATTTTCCACGCGAGCACCAGCCGTTTCGGCGGTTCCCACGCGGTGACGGCGCCCCAATCGCATTCGGTGCCGTCGGTCTGCTCGCTGTAGCAACGCCCGCCGACATGCCCTTCGATGAAAGTTTTCTTCATCGGCGATTTTCCGATGTGATGCGAGCGCGGCCACCAGCTATCAAAGCCCGCGGTGAACACCTCGAACGCCTTCTGCTGGCTGGCTTTCACCGTAACGCTTTTTCGTACCGGGCGTATCCTGCACCGGTGCTGCATTCTGTAACGATTGTTCCGCGCTGCTCATGGCTCCTCCTGAAGGTTGGATTATTTGTATGGCTTCTTATGTTTGGCTGATTTCTTACGGGAAACGGGGATCTCAGATGGTTCTTCGACTTTGCGTTTGAACGCGCTCAGAGCCTGGCCCCAAAATTGTTCAAAATATTCGCGCAAAGTTTCAAAGCCCTCGGGATTGAGCTGGTAGAGCCTGCGATTCCCGGAAGCTCGATCGACGACCAGGTTGGCGTCTTTGAGCACACGCAGATGTTGCGAGATCGCGGGGCGGCTGACGGGGAACTCTTCGGCCAATTCGCCCACCGCCCGCGGCCCATCGAGCAAGCGCGCCAAAATCGCCCGGCGGGTAGCGTCGCCGAGCGCCTCCAGTTGCGAGTCTTGGTAAGTGGTCACTAACGGTAAGCTACAACTTACCATAGCAGGATGTCAATCGGTTCTTTTGCGACAGCGGGTGCGCAGGGACGACACACATAAGCCTACTAGGATGCTATGGTCAGGGTTTGCGAGGCGGTCGCCTACTTTGCTCGGAAAGGGTCACAGAATGAGTGGTAAAGGTCTCATCATATTTTTCATCTTCACGGCTGGCATTACGAGTTTGATACCATTGAGCGCAAATGATCCGTCTGATACTCAAAAGTTAGCTGCGCGCGAATTCTGCCAATCTTTAGCCAAAATACCGGTACACAAGTTGTACGTGGCTAATTTCCTTGATAGTTCGAAGAAGTCTTCAGCATTGGGTCGCTACGTGGCTGCCTCGTACTCCAAGATGTTGAGCGATCAAACGAAAGAAGTCACGTTCGTGAACCGAGCAGACGCTCAGACGATACTTGACGATAACAAATGGCTGGACGGCGATTTATTAAATCCAAAAACCGCGAAGGAGTTTGCGGCCGAAGCCGGGGTGGACGCGGTTGTCTGGGGCGTAATCGAAACGGGAACAACTGATTATACCGTTGACCTGACAGTCCGGGACCCAAGCGGGAGGGATTTGCTGCACAAGTCTTTCGAGCAACCACCCACGTTTAAAGTTCAACCAGTACGATCTGTACCTGCCGACGAGCTTGGTCCACGTCCGTACTTCGCGGGGCTCGATGGCGTGTCGCAACCGAAATGCAAGTATTGCCCCGCTCCAGGGTACTCAAATAAAGCCCGGTCCGCAGGCGCAGACGGAACAGTCTTTTTTTTCGTAATGATCACAGAAGCGGGCAAGGTCGAGCACATTCACGTAATTCACTCCATTCCCGAATTGGATCAAAAAGCCATCGCCGCACTGAATACTTGGACCATGGAACCCGCGCGAGACTCGCATGGTTCGATAGTTCCCGCGTGGGTGATCGTGGAAGTGTCGTTCCGATTGTAGGGTGGTCACTAAAAGCCTCTGATTGGCCCCACTGCTTTTTCGATAGACCGCTTCCACGTCCCCCGGAATGTTCACGTTCGATACGTCTTACTTGGAGGAGAGCACGTATTTATTGTTGTCGAGATCTTTGAAGATGGCGGAGGTGCCCCAGTGTTCGGCTTTGGGATCTTTTTCAAATTCGACGCCGCGGGATTTCAGGATTTTGGCGGCGGCGAAAACGTCATCGCACCAGAAGGACATGGGCTGAAAGTCGCCGATACGGCTCTCGTGGCCTGGCGGCGTAAAGAGCACAATGCCGGTTTCCGCTCCGGGGATTAACAGCTCGATCCAGCGTTGTTGACCGTCAAAGGGCTGGTCAGTGGCCACTTTAAAGCCTAGTTTTTCGGTGAAGAATTTTAAGGCCGCGTCCTGATTGCGCACTGGGACGCTGACGAATTTCAATCCGCGAATCATAAAAGTGCCCTCCTGGTTGGCGGACGCAGAGTAGCGCCGCGCACTTCGCTGTTGCAATCAGCTAGTGGCTGCTATATTAACTGCAGGTATAGCGATGATTTCTCTAGATAGTTACATAATCGACGTGCTGGTGCGGGACCTAGTCGGCCACGACCGCAGACCGGTGAGCTTTCTGGTCTACCTATGGCTGGCGGCGGAGCAGCAGCGCAGGACTGCGACTGTACAAATTAGTTACAAAGAGCTGGCGGAAAATATCGGAGTGTCAAAAAGCGCGGTGCAGGCGGCGGTCAGCTGGCTGGTACGCAGAAAATTGTTGGCGGCGACGAAGGAGAATGCCACCGCCGTACCGCGGTACGAAGTGCTGAGTCCGTGGAAAGCAAACACGCGCCGAAAATCGTAGATTCGGCTATTACGAACTGCGCGGCTAGGCGGCGCCTTCCGGGCCGAACAGCGACAGCAGATGGCCATCGACATCGCGAAAATGGGCAACCCAGTCGGTGGGCGTGACTTGATGCGGCTCGGAGACGAATGTAATTCCTTTCGCGAGCAGTGCGCGTTGTGCCGCGCGAACCGACGGTACGCGCAACACAACTTCCGTGGCACCGGCCAGGTTTGGCGCACTCTGCGCCAGGCCCCTGCTGAGGCCGATCATCACGGTGCCGCACTGCAGCAGCGCGATGGCGGATTCCTGCATGAGCACTCGGAGGCTGAGCTTCTGCGAATAGAAGGCGACGGCCGCAGGCAAGTCTTTGACACCAAGCATCACCGCAGCGACGCCCGAAATTTCGATAGTTTCCGCCATGCAATTCTCCTCGAGAAAATTCTAACCTAACCGCGGCAACACAGATTTATTTTCGGCGCCTTCTATGATTGAGACGGCCTGGTTTTCGCTAAACGAATCAAACGAGGCCACAGCAAGCTACTCCCACGAGTGTCGCGATGGCAAACGGTTTTCGACGCTATTCAGCAGGTCTGTGATATTCTCGCAGCTCACCATCAGGAGGTGTAACGTGCAAAACGAAGAGTCCTTCCTACAATCCTGCTTTCGAGCGCAGCAGTAAGCGGCGAAAAGGATACCCGTCAGAGAGCAAGGTCGGACGAGGCCATCGCGTAGTCCACGGCGATAAAGAACTTCTTGAGAAATTAGGACGCAAAGACCTTTGTCCGTGCGAATCCGGGCGGAGGTTTCAAAAACTGTTGCCTGGGATCGGGCAAATTCGACGGCAGTCGCCGCAATTACTTTTTTCCGCGAGAGATGAGTTTCAAAACAGGGCAACTCGGTTGCCCTGTTTTTTTGCGCGCGCGAGTGTAGCATCGACACACCTAAGCGCGCACCCGCGCATCTGAGAGGTATATAGTCCCGTGGAGCACGATCGGTCTCAGTAGCCAGGAGAATGTTTCCATGTCTGGAGTCGAAACCCGCTGGCCGGCATTGCCACTCGCGGAGTGGAAAGATACGTACGCCACGCTACACATGTGGACGCAAATCGTGGGCAAGGTGCGGCTGGCGCTGAGTCCACCGATCAACCATTTCTGGGGCTGCACGCTGTACGTAAGTTCGCGCGGGCTGACGACTTCGCCTATTCCCTATCTGCACGGCGCGTTTGAGGTGCAGTTTGACTTTATTTCCCACACGTTGGAAATCACCACCAGCGCGGGCGAAACCCGGTCGTTCCGGCTGATGCCGCGAACCGTTGCGGAATTTTATGCGGAGTTCATGGGCGCACTGGAGTCGCTGGGGATCCATGTGAAGGTTTGGGCTATGCCGGTGGAAGTGCCGCGGCCGGTGCGGTTCAATCTCGACGAAAGCCACAAATCTTACGACTCTGAGTACGCGCACCGATTTTGGCAGGTGCTGGTCAGCGCCGACGCGGTATTGCGGGAATTTCGCGCGCGGTTTATCGGCAAGAGCAGTCCGGTGCATTTTTTCTGGGGCAGTTTTGATTTAGCGGTTACGCGCTTTTCCGGACGGCGCGCTCCGGAACGCCCGGACGCCGACGCTATCACCAAGGAAGCGTACTCACATGAAGTGATCAGCGTGGGATTCTGGCCAGGCGACGGAGAGGTCATCAAGGACGCCGCGTTTTATGCGTACGCTGCGCCCGAGCCGGCGGACTTTGGCACGCAGGCAGTGCTGCCGGCGAAGGCGTTCTACAGCAAAGAGAAGAGCGAATTCTTTCTGATGTACGAAGATCTGCGACGGTCTGCCGACCCGGCGACTGCGCTGCTGGATTTCTGCCAGTCCACCTACGAAGCCGGCGCGATTACAGGGAAGTGGGACCGGCAAAATTTGGAACGACAGCCCTGAAATAGGTCACGGAACGGACTTTGAGGTTCGGCCGTGGACCGGAGGCCGCAATCCGATGCTGCCGTCGTGCCCGAGTGTGGACAGCCGATGTGGGAAAACTCAGATCGGAAGGTCAAAACGGTTCTTCCGGGGTGAGCGCATCTTTTTCCCGAGAATCGGGTTCTTAAGAGTTGCGAAGGCGAAAAGGGTAGAGTACAGGTACGTCGCCGTCATCTACCCCGTTAAGAATCAGCATGTTGCGGGAATTACGGTCCTAGTACTATCAGAACGAAATGGCTAAGGACAGGTACATCCTTCGCTCTATTGGTCATTGACCCGGCCTTAGCTAATATTGTCCCAGTTTGAAAAGGGTGAAACCGCTTATGAAATTCAGCTTACGGATCTCTTTAGTGTTAGCAGCAGCGCTCCTGATTGGAGCAGGTTCGGCCAAGGCTGACACCCTGTACTTCAATTTGACCGGACCGATTAATGCGACCTTCGAACTGCCCAGCGCGCCGGTGATGGATCCGACCTTTACGGACTTGGGTTTTGGCTTCATGATCACGCCGACTGACCTAATCATTAACAATGCGCCGTCGGACGACTTCCTGGTCTTTTACAGTCCAGACGGCGATGGAGCGTTCGCCTCCTTTGATTCGGATCTCAATCCCTACATCTTCTTGTCGGGTCCGCAGATCTACGGTGGTAGCGAGATGGCCCCGACGTTCAGTGTCACTGGCGATACTCCGATCATTCTGAATGATTACTATACCGGTGCAGCTGATTATCAGTTGACGATCAGCACGCAGCCGACAGGGGTGCCGGAGCCTTCCACGTTGTTGTTGCTGGCTGCGGGATTGCTGCCGCTCGGCTTGTTGGCCAAGCGCCTGTTTTAAGGACTGGGCAACGACTGACCACAACGAGCATTTAAGCCGTGGCCGAAATTTGGTCACGGTTTTTGTTGTTTATGGGCAAATATTTTTGGCGCAAGAAGCGCTGAAGATCAAGCTACTCGAAGGAAGCGAGCGCGATCTGGGGATCCTCGAAAACTTCGAAGAGGTTTAGCATGCGCACCAGCTTCAGGGTTTGAATGGTGAACTTGGAAGGATTCAGCAGCTTCACGGCGCCGCCATTCTGTTTAGCCGTGGTGTAATAACGGACCAGCAAGCCGATGCCGCTGGAATCGATCATGGGCATGTCGGTAAGGTCCAGCAGATAGCGGGAGTTTCCGGCAGCGAACAGGTCGGTGAAGGTGGCGTTCAAGCTGTCGAGTGGTGGGCCGTTGCTGAGTTTTCCGCGCAACTTGATGATCTTCACAGCGCCTTGCGTGCGAACTTCGATTTCCAAGAGTTGCTCCCTCTACACATCGGCAGCGAATATAAGTATAGCGATACTGGGCGCGTTGACAGCGGTAAGTACGTCTGCTAAAGTCCCGCACAACTTAAAAGAAGCACAGCTAATATGCAACATTCGAGGGTAGATTTACCAGCGTCCTGTCCCCGACGTGTCACCCTTGGCACGATTCTGGTAAACCAGGGCTAGGATTTGAAGATCGATATTGGTGAAGTAGCGGTCCGATTGCTGGCGGATCAGGGACTTTCCTCCCGTGCGCGTACTGCCGCGCGAACAATTGCGCAACTCCTTCCTGGAACGGCAGTCAACGTATACACCTTAGTCGGGAACCCGGCGGGCGAAGAGCCGCATCTGGCGTGGCGCTCGGTGGCTACGGCTGGGGAAGTGTCTGTACATGCGGCGGCGATTCCCGCGGATACGGGAACGCTGGGGGAACTTTTTTCGGAGCGCAGCGCGCTGGTATTTTCCGGACCGGATGTTCCGCGCGAGCAGTACAGTCACCTGGACATTCGGCGCACGGTGCAAACGCTGGCGTATTTGCCGCTGGCGAAAGGCGAAGAGCTCTTTGGGGGCATCGAGATTCTGAGTTTCGACGGCGAATTATCCGGCGAAGAAGTTGCTGAGCTGGAGCCGGTGGCCCACGTGACCGCGGCGGCCCTGGTGGCGGCACAAACCTACGAAGTGGAGCGGGACGACACGCTGGGTTCCATCAACCGGCTGACGCAGCTCTACGACATGGAGAAGATTTTTTCTTCCACGCTGGAGATGGACGAGCTGCTGCCGATCATCGGCTCAAAAATCCGCGAAGTGATGGAGTGCGAGGCAGTAAATATCTGGTTGCTGCAGCCGGACGAATCGGTGGAAGTGATGCATCAGGCGGGGTCGGATCCCACGATGCCGCACGGCAGTTCGCAAAAGGCCGGAGAGGGATTGGCGGGCGCGGTTTCTGATAACGGCGAACCGCTGCTGCTCGACAATCCTCAAGATCCGCGGTTGATTAACCGGAATGAGGGAGCGCAGAGTGGCGGCGTTTCTTCGCTGGCGATTGTTCCGATCATGGACAAGGAATCGCTGGTTGGCGTAATTGAAGTAGTGAACAAGCTGGACGGCACGGCGCTGCATGACGATGACCTGTTCGCGCTGGGCAGCTTGGCGGAAACGGCATCGACGGCGCTGCACAACGCGGGGCTGCTGCTGGCCGAGCGCAAAGTAGAAATTCTCGAGACGCTGGTAACCGTCAGCCACGAAATCACTTCGACCCTGAACCTCGAAAGAATGTTGCAGACCATTGTGAACGCGCCGCAAGCGGTGATTCCTTATGAACGCGCGGCGATCGCGCTCGAGCAGCGCGGGCGGTTCAAGCTCAGCGCGGTCACCGGGTTGACGCAGGTAAATGCCGACTCTCCCGCGATCGCTCCGCTGGACGGGATTATGCAATGGGCGGCGCTCTCCGAAGAAGTGATTCACGTGCGGCAACACGGCGAGGTGGTGGACGCGCCGCGCGAAGAGACTCGGGCAAAATTTCAGAAATATTTTGCCGAAACTGGCGTGCGCGGCTTCTACGCCCTTCCTCTCGGCGACGACACCGGTCGCGTAGGAATGTACGCATTGGAAAGCAGCGATCCCGATTTCCTGTCTCCCGCCCATCTCGAAATCCTCCAGGTGCTCACCGGCCAGGCCACCGTGGCGCTGCGTAACGCGCAAATGTATAAAGAAGTTCCCTTCATATCCGTCATCGAGCCGGTTCTGGAACGCAAGCGCAAATTCATGGCCATGGAGAAGCGCCGCCGCACCCTGATTCTCGCGCTGGTTGCCACTGCCGTGCTTTTCTTGGTCGCCTTTCCGCTTCCTTTTCGCGTCGATGGCGATGCCGTCGTCGCCCCCGGCCGCCGTGCCACGGTGCAACCCGAAGTCGAAGGCGTTATCGGCAAGGTTTTCGTGCGTGAAGGCGAGCACGTTGCGCAGGGCCAGGTGCTCGCTGAGATGGACGCCTGGAGCCTTCGCGCCAACCTCGCTGAGGCGCAATCCAAATACGAAACATCGCTACTGGAAATGAATCGCGCTCTCGCCGCCAACGAGGGAGCCTCTGCCGGTACCCATCGGGTGCAGGCCGATTATTGGGGCGCGGAGGTCGCTCGCGCACGCGAGTCTCTCGCCAAAGCGGAGTTGCGTTCTCCTATTGCCGGGGTGGTCGCCACTCCCCACATCGAAGACTCCGCCGGGCGAAAACTCCAGCGCGGCGACACCTTCGCGGAAATCCTGGACACATCGCAGACCATCGTGGATCTTGCCATTGTCGATGCCGACGCCGGTCTGCTCAAAGTCGGCCAGCACGCCGTGGTCAAACTGCACAGCTACCCTACCCGCACTTTTCGCGGCGACGTCGTAATCGTAAGTCCCAAGGCCGAACTGGTCCAGGAGACGCCCGTCTTCTACGCGCGCATAGCCCTGTCCAATCCCGACGGCGCTATTCGCTCCGGAATGGAAGGCCGCGGCAAGGTGAGCATTGCTTGGTATCCCGCTTCCTATGTCTTATTCCGGGGCTTGAGCTTATGGTCCTATTCCAAATTGTGGTACTGGCTGGGGTGGTAGAAATGTCGGCACGGAATAGCAAAATGACCCTACTCGCAGCATGCATCTTGACGGCGGCTCTCTTGGTCGCCGGTTGTGGAGGAGCGCCGTCCGCCTCCACCGCCCTGTCCAACGGCGCGCCTGCCCCTGTCGCTGCGAAAGCCGCGCCCGCCGAACTCGCCGACTCCGCCTTGGTAGTCTCCGGCCCCATTATCGTCGAGCACCAAGTCGACCTCGTCGCGCAACGCGACGGAGTCATTGTCAAAATCTTTTTCGACGCCCCCGCCCGCGTTAAGGCCGCCGCCATCCTTGCCCGCATGGACGACCGTCAGGTCACCGCCAATCTCGAAGCTGCACGCGCCAAGTCCCGCGCCATCGCCGCCGACCTCAAAAACTGGCAGTCCGAAGCCGAAGTGTTGAAGTCCGACTATGCCCGTGCGCAAAAGGCCTGGAATCAGGGACTCATCCCTCAGGAGCAGTTGGAGCACGCCAAATACAAAGCCGAATCGGATCAGTGGGACGTCAAGCGTGTCGAGGAAACTCTTAACACCGCTCACCAGGAAGAACTCTCTCTTGAACTGGAACTCGAGAAGGCCAAAATCACCGCGCCGTTCACCGGGCTCATCGCCCGCCGCTACGTGCAGGAAGGTCAGTCCGTGGCCAAGGGCGACAAACTCTTCTGGGTGACCGCCGAGGGCCCTTTGCTCATGCGCTTCACTTTGCCCGAGCGTTATTTCGGCCATATTCGCCGCGCCCAGTCCTTTGAACTCTCTTCTCCCGATCTTCCCAACGAGAAACACGCTGCCCGCGTCAAGGAGATTAGCCCGGTCGTCGATCCGTCCAGTGGGACCTTCGAAGTCCTTGTCGAACTGATCGGCGCGCCTGGCTCTTTCCGCCCTGGCATGACCGCCACCCTGCGCGTCGACCCGCCCCTCTAGCCCTATCCCACTCCATGAACCTCACCCGCGTCCTCAACAACGCCCTCCCCGAAATTCCCGCGCGCACCATCGCCGAGCGTTACCCCCGCCTGGACCCCGGAGTCACATTCCGCGAACACATCGAGGATGGCGAGTCCGTCTTCCGCATCTACGTGCCATGCGTTGAAGGCATGTTCAAACTTCCCCCGGCAAACTGGAATCTCGCCAAACTCTTCGATGGCAACCGCTCCTATGCTGAAATTGCCGAACTCTACTCCCTGCAAACCGGCACGCAGTACGGTGAAGAAGAGATTCGCGATTTCGCCGCGGATCTCGACCGCGTGAAATTCTGGTTCAAAACTCCTCAAGAAAAAAACATCCTCCTCATGCAGCAGACCGCCGACGAGCGCCGCAAGACTTTGCAGGTGCGCAGCCGCTGGGCCGACCTTTCCCTGGTCTCTTTCCCGGCATTCAATCCCGATGGCTTCCTCACCTGGTTCTATGGCAAGACCGGTTTCGTGTACACCTGGTGGTTCACGCTCCTGACCCTGGTGGCCTTCGCGGGCACCTTCGCCATCTTCGGCTCCCACTGGAGCGAACTCTGGCGCGATACCGTCGAGTTCTACAATTTTTCCAAGAAGACCGGCTCCGACATCCTCCTCCTCTACGCCGTGAGCATGATCGTCGTGGCCCTTCATGAACTTGGCCACGCCTACGCCTGCAAGCATTACGGCGCCCACGTCCGCTCCATGGGTTTCGCGCTCGTATACCTCATGCCTGCTTTTTATACCGACACTACCGAAGGCGTGGTGATGGCCTCGCGCTCGCAGCGCTTCGTCATCGCCCTCGCCGGCATATGGTCGGAGCTGATCCTCTGCGCCATCGCCACCCCCATTTGGTGGGGCACTCCGCCGGACACCCCCGCACACAATATCGCCTATTACATGATGATGCAGACCGGCATCATGTCCCTCATCCTCAATTGGAACCCGCTGATCAAGCTCGACGGCTATCACATGCTGTGTGAAGCTCTCGGCATCAGCGACCTGAAGGAAAACTCCACAGCCTACGTCTCCGCGTGGATCAAGCGCTAAAATCTGGGGCCTTCCGGTCGAAATTCCGTACGTACCTAAGCGCCGCCGCCTGGGCTTCGCTGTCTACGCCCTGCTTTCCGGCGGATACAGTTACCTGGTGCTCTTCATAGTTGCCCGCTTCGCTGGCAATGTGGTCCGCAATTTCAGCGCGGAGTGGGGTTTCGTTCCGGAGATTGCCGTCGCTATCCTGATTTTTCGTTCCCGAATCCGCTTACTGGTGAACTTTATGAAATTCCTTTATCTCGACAAACGCGAACGCATCCTGGCATGGTTTACTCTCCGCCACTCCCTGGCTGCCGCCGCGCTCCTCGCTGTCTTTCTCGCCCTCCCCATATGGCCCGAATCGGTCACCGGACGATTTCTTCTCGAACCCCTCAACTTCGTCTCCGTGCGGGCTCACGTTTCTGGCTCCATCGCTAGCGTCTTTGTCCAGGAAGGCCAGCATGTTTCGGCTGGCGCGCCCTTGGCCTCCCTTCGCAACGTCGCACTGGAATCCCAATCCGCGCAAGCCGCTGCGCAGCTTTCCATGGCCTCGCAACGCGCCAACGCCGCCCTTCTCGATTACCGCGATGTGGGTTTCGCTCTGCAAGACAAACAACAACTCGCCGCCCACTCCCAGCAATTAGCCCAGCAGACCTCCGCCCTGCTTCTCACCAGCCCCATCTCCGGTACCGTCCTTACTCCCGGCCTGCGTAACCTCACCGGAACCTCGCTTTCGGAGGGACAAGAGCTTCTGGAGGTAGCCGACCTTTCCTCCCTGCGCGCCCGCATCTACATCTCCGAATATGATCTCAGTAAGATCCGCCAGAACTCCCGCGCCAAACTCGAAGTGCAAGGACTCTTCCGCAAGTGGGACGCGCAAGCCCTCTCCATCGCCGCGATGCCCACGGAAATGGACCCCCGCCTTCTCCCGCAGGCCGATCTAAAAGGCATGATTCCTCCGCACTACTATCTTGTTGACCTCCTCGTCTCCAATTCCGACCCGAATTCCGGCTACACCCTCAAGCCCGGGATGACCGGCATCGCGCGCATCTATGGCCGTCGCCGCAGCCTTGCCGGCATCCTCCTCGAATCCACCACCACCTTCTTCGGTCGAAAAATCTGGTAGCCAGCCAATAACACCGTTTGAGAGACTGCTGCCCCCAAATAAAAAACGGGCCGCCCAAAACGGGCGGCCCGTTCCACATCCTTGCCAGTCCTCAAGACTAACAAACCTGGGTCAAGTCCTGCTCCTGCGTTACAGCCCCCGGCCTTTCGAGAAGCCCTTGGCCTGGGTCAGACCCTTCGCCTGCGTCAGGCCTTTCGCTTGGGTCAAGCCCTTGGCCTGGGTCAAGCCTTTGGCCTGGGTCAGACCTTTCGCCTGGGTCAAGCCCTTCGCTTGGGTCAAGCCCTTTGCCTGGGTCAGACCTTTCGCTTGGGTCAGACCTTTCGCTTGGGTCAGACCCTTCGCTTGGGTCAGACCCTTCGCCTGGGTCAAGCCCTTGGCCTGAGTCAAGCCCTTCGCCTGGGTGAATTCCTTGTTGCTCGTTCCGGCCTTCACACCATCCATCGCCGGCCCGCTGGCAACGTTAGCTTTCTTGGTGGTCTTCAGTGCGCTGATCAACGATTTCTTTTGGATCGACATGTGAGTGGCTCCCTTGAATCGAATTTTGTTTGTCTAACTTCTTGACGTCACTACCTATTGCAACGGGCGTGCCAAACTTTTGCACTGCAAATCGGCGCTCTTTCGCTCAATCAAATGAATGACTTACGGGTGCCCGCTGTCACGCTGCCCATCCGGACAGGGGTGAAAAAATCAGTACAGGTTAAAAATTAACCTCCGTAGGGTTAAAAAGTCACCGATTTTACAGCTTATGCTTCCGGCATAGGTACTTCATCCGCTGCCCATCGATGTGCAGGAGCTCCGCTGCCGCCGATTTCTTCCCGCCCGTTCGCCGCAAGGCCGCGCCCAGGTATGCCACTTCGATGCGCTCCATCTCCGCGTCAAATTCCACCCCGCCCTCGGGGATCAAAATCGCTTCCTGGCTGGCCGTACTTGATACCAACAGGGATTGCGGCAGCTGTTCGGCGGTAATCACCGCCCCATCGTTCATCACCACCAGGCGCTGCACGATATTTTCCAGCTCCCGCACATTTCCCGGCCAGGAATAGTCTTCCAGAATCTCCATCACGTCCGGCTGCACGCTCTTCAGCGGCTTGCGCGCCGACGCGCAATAAACGCGCAGGAAGTGGTCCACCAGCACGGGAATATCCCCAGCTCGCTCGCGCAAGGGGGGAATCGCGATCGGCACCACGTTAATCCGGTAATAAAGATCTTCGCGGAAGCGCCCCTTCTTGACGATGTCCTCGAGATCCTCATTCGTCGCGGTAATCAGTCTAAAGTCAATTTTCTTCGCCGTGCGCCCGCCCAGCCGCTGCACCACGTGCTCCTGCAACACGCGCAGCAACTTGCTCTGCAGACTCTGATTCAGCGTGGTGATCTCATCCAAAAACAGCGTTCCGCCCTGCGCCGACTCAATCAGCCCGGGCCGGGCCATATCCGCTCCAGTGAACGCCCCCTTCTCGTACCCAAACAGCTCGGACTCGATCAATCCTTCCGGTAGCGCCGAACAATTCAGCGCGATGTACGGTTTATCGCTGCGCTCGCCAGACTGCACAATGGCTTGCGCGATCAATTCCTTACCCGTCCCGCTTTCGCCCCGCAGCACCACGCTGCTGTTGCTGTCCGCCACCGACAATACCGCCTGGTACACCTTCTGCATCGCCGAACTGCCGCCAATCAACCCGCAAAACGCCGATTTATTCTCAAAATGCTCGACGAGACGGCGGCCTTCCAGCTCCATGGCCCGTTTCTGAATCGCCCGCGTCAATACAATTTGCAATTCGGGAAAATTCAGCGGCGCCAGGAAAAATTCATCCGCGCCGGCCCGGCTGGCCTTGATCGGAATGCTGCGGTCGTTCGAACGGGTCATCGCCACAAAAACCAGATCCTCGCGGAGTACCCGCATCTCCTTTAGAACGTCGATGCCGTCGCTGGCTCCGACGCCGATGGCGTCCAGATCGAACAGAATGGCCCGCAAGCCTGCGTCGTCCATCACTTCTTTAATTTCCGATTCGGTGGCGGCCAGAACAGTCTTGAACCCTGGTCCGAGCGAGCGGCGCATTTCGGGGAAAGCGCTTTCCTCCACCGTAATTACAGCGATGGCGTACTGCTCTTCGGCGGGAGTTGCTTCAGTGGAGTAAGCGCGGTCTGTCAAAGGAGTCCGAATTATAGGGAAAGTGTGCGGCGGCGTAAAGCATTGGCTGGAGCCCCTGCCAGTGATTTATTGCATCCGCGGCTAGTGAATATCTACTTCATGGAACCCCAGGCCCTGCAGCAGTCCGGTGATAGTACTTCGGGCATTGTCGGCAGCGGTCTTAAGTATTCCGTCTTGTAGCGCGGCGGCTTGCAACTGCCGCTCCGCCTCTTCGCGAACTTCGCTCTCCAGATTGGGGTCCGGGGAAGAGAACAACCCGGTGTCGCGCGAATAAACCTTGGTTCGCGCATTGTCGATTCGGGTGCTGAAAACCTCGGCCGGTGGCAGGTGAATCGAAACATGTTGCCCATTCACTTGCACATCGCCGGGTTGCAGCCCAGCCAGATTTATGCCCCCGACCACTTCGCCATGCACCACCAATAGCAAGCGATCCCCCACCAGAAACTTTGGAATGTATGGATTGTCGTGCTCCCCGGAAATGATCTTGTCCATCGTGTAGCTGACGGTTTCCAGTCGCTGTAATTGCTGGATCTGCCGAACCACCGTGGGCTGATCCACGTTGATCGTCGTTTGCCCGCTGCGCAGCGCGGAAACCAAATGGTACAGGCCGTAACCGGTCGCCATCCACAATCCGGCGCCCAGCAACACGATGGTCAGCACTGCTCCGGCGAGCAAGCCGAGAATCCAGCCCATCAAGCTGCGCTGCCGCTTGGGAGGAACCTCTCGCGGCGCCGAGTAGTCAATTAAAATTGGATCGTTATCAGACATAGGATCGTTTTCTAGAATGCATCTCGACGCTCAGTCTAGCGCAAGCAACAGGTCATTGCTCTACAGTGTCCCCTCTACAGTGCTCTCCCCGCCGCCGCGCCCGACGCCCAGGCCCACTGAAAATTGAATCCCCCGAGATGCCCGGTAACATCCACCACCTCGCCAATAAAAAATAACCCCGGCACCTTGCGACTCTCCATGGTCTTGCTGGAAAGCTCATCCGTATCCACGCCTCCAGCCGTCACTTCGGCCTTGTCGTAGCCCTCCGTCCCCGCGGGCGTCACCCCCCAGCCATGCACCGTGCGTTCAAATTCCTCCAACGCCAAGTTCGTCCAGTTCGGCGGCTCGTGCAAATCCAACCAGCGCGTTGCAAAACGCTTTGGCAAAATCCCCTGAAACGAATTGCGCAACGCCGCCATGCTGCGGAACTCCGTCTCCAATACTTTCCCGATGATGTTCCGCTCCGGCGCCAGATCAATTCGAATCGCGCCAAAACTCTCCGGCGAACGACGGCCGTCCGTAGCCTGATTCCAGTACGAAGAAATCTGCAGGATTGCCGGGCCGCTCAACCCGCGATGGGTAATCAACATTTTTTCGCGAAACGAAATCGCCGGAATCGCGCCTTTGCTGGAACCCCGCAGTGCCGCCTGCCGTCGATCCTCCGCGGCATCATCCAACCGCACGATGATGTCAGCCGAAACTCCAGCCAAGTCCGCGTACTCGCCGTGTTCCTTCGGCGCAAACACCAGCGGTACCAATGCCGGCCGAGTCCCCACAATTTTCAATCCAAACTTGCGCGCGATTTCATAGCCGATCGCCGTAGCCCCCATCTTGGGAATCGAGAGTCCGCCTGCGGCCACTACCACCGCCGGAGCGCTAAATTCGGTCGAGCCGCTCACCACCACAAAGCCCGTGGACGTCCGCCGAACTTCCTTGCACGCTGCATTCAGAAAAATCTCCACCCCGGCGTCGCGACATTCACTCTCCAGCATTCCGGTAACATCGCTGGCCGCCCGATCGCAGAACAGCTGCCCCAAAGTTTTCTCGTGATAGGCAATTCCGTGTTTCTCCACCAGCGCGATGAAATCCGCCGGTGTATAACGTGCCAGAGCCGACTTCGCAAAGTGTGGATTCCCTGAAATAAAATCGCTGGGACCACAGTGCAAATTCGTGAAATTGCACCGCCCGCCGCCAGAAATCAGAATTTTCTTTCCGATACGGTCCGCGTGCTCGAGCACCGCTACGCGCCGCCCGCGTTTACCGGCCTCAATCGCGCAAAACAGCCCCGCCGCTCCGCCGCCCACCACAATCGCATCAAAAGTGTTTGTCATCAGGAGCAGCAAAAGTAGCACAGGCATTCCTGCCTGTGCGCGATTTACGCCTGGGCCCGATACTCAGCCATAAGCGAGCTCCGCCCGGTACCCACCAAGAATTCCCGTCAGCAACTCCCTTGACTTGCCCGCCGCATAAGTCACACTAAAGGTCCCTTCCGGCAGTAGACCTCTCGCAGTTCGTTTTCGTCTCTTAAACAACGCTAGGACCTCTCCCTAACGCACGGTGGCATCGGCACGTCTGCCCATCGCAAAGCGTTGCCATACGGAAAGGTTCCATGAGCGCGTCTCGCCAACCGATCAGCAATTCCACGCCGAGCCTGCTTGAACTGCAACTAGCGGAAAGCACCCGCTTGCTCGCCAGCGCCAACAAAGAACTCGAATCGTTCAGTTACTCGGTCGCCCACGACCTCCGCTCGCCCCTTCGTACCATCGAGGGCTTCAGCCAGGCGCTGCTCGAAGACTGCGGCGACCAAGTCGGCGAAGTGGGGCAGGAGCACCTGCAACGCATCCGCAGCGCCACGCAACGCATGGGCACCCTGATTGACAGCCTCTTACTCCTCTCTCGCGTGATGCGCACGCAGCTCACGTCCGAGAAATGTGACCTCAGCGCCATAGCCGACTCCGTCGTTCGAGAATTGCACGCCACGCACCCAGAACGGCAAATCGCTTGGCGCATTCAGCCGGAGATATCCGCCATCGGCGATCCACCGCTTCTGCGCTTGGCCATCGAAAATCTTCTCAACAACGCATGGAAGTTCACCTCTGCGCGCGCCGCCGCTTCCGTCGAATTCGGGAAAATCGTGCATAACGGCCGCGCCGAATTCTTCGTGAAAGATGACGGCGCCGGTTTCGATCCCGTATACGCCGACCGGCTGTTCGGAACTTTCCAACGCTTGCACAGCCCCGCGGACTTTCCGGGTATTGGCGCAGGCCTAGCAATCGTGAAACGCATCATCGACCGTCACGGCGGCCAGGTTTGGGCGGAAAGTTCCGTGGGCCGTGGCGCAACCCTCTTCTTCACTTTGCCGCAACCTGACTCCGAGGAAACACCCGCATGAAGCACAAACAAATTCTGCTGGTGGAAGATAATCCCGACGACGAAGCTCTAACGGTCCGCGCTCTGAAAAAAAGCAACGTCGCCAACGAGATTATCGTGATGCGCGACGGGGCCGAAGCCATCGATTACCTGTTCGGGGAAGGTTCCTTCGCCGGACGTGAAACCAACGATTTGCCGCAAGTGGTCCTCCTCGACTTGAATCTTCCCAAACTAGATGGCCTCGGCGTCCTTCGCCGCATCCGCTCGGACCTGCGCACCCGCTTGCTGCCCGTGGTGATTTTGTCTTCCTCCGACGAAGACCACGACCGCATCCAAAGCTACTCGCTGGGCGCCAACAGCTACGTCCGCAAGCCCGTGGACTTCGCACAATTTCTGAAAGCCGCCGCGCAACTCGGTTTGTATTGGTTGGTGTTAAACGAGCCGGCCGATTCCGGGGACCACTAAATGTCTAAGCCTTTGCGCGCCATATTTGTGGAAGATTCGCAGGACGATAGTGCTTTGCTGGCTCGCGAAATCCGCAAAGGCGGTTTCGAACTTCATTGCGAGTGCGTGGGGAGTGCGGCTGCGCTGCGAAGCGCGTTGCAGCAGGGTGACTGGGACCTGGTGGTGTCCGATCACAGCATGCCGGGCTTCACCGGTATCGAGGCTTTGCAGATCGTGCGGGATTGCCGGGACGATCTGCCCTTCATGTTTGTTTCCGGAACCTTGGACGAAGATACCGCCGCTCTGGCGCTGCGCCGGGGCGCGCAGGATTATTTCATGAAGGGCCACCTGCAGCGCTTTCTCCCAGCCGTCGAACGCGAGATGCGCGAATCCGCTGAGCGCCGCGGCCGCAAACTCCTCGAGCAGCAAGTCTCCCAGCTGCAGAAATTCGAAGCCATCGGACGGCTGGCCGGTGGCATAGCTCACGATTTCAATAACCTTCTGGGCGCAATTCTCGGCTGGGCGGAAATGGGGCTGGAAGACGCCCAAGCCGGTTCCCGCGCCCGCCAGCGCTTTCAAAAAATTACTGAACAAGCTCAGCGCGCCGCCAAACTTACCGCGCAGATCCTCGCCTTCGCGCGCCGCCAGGTGTTGCAGCCCCGCAAACTGAATCTCAACACGGCGGTGGAGGATGTCACCAGCCTGTTGCACAAATTGATTGGTGACCGGGTGCAGATTCGCGTGCTCCCGGAAAAGCGTTGCACGCCGCCATGGCCGATCCCGCGCAAATCGAACAGGTACTCATGAATCTTTGCCTCAATGCCCGGGACGCCATGCCCGAAGGCGGAGTTCTGGTAATTGAGACGCGTAACGTCGAGATCGACCCGGATCAGGTTCGCTTGCACCCCGAAGCGCTGCCCGGCCGGTATGTGATGCTCAGCGTCTCCGATACCGGAATCGGAATGGAAAAAGCTACGCTGGAGCGCATCTTCGAGCCGTTTTTTACCACCAAAGAACTGGGGCGGGGTACCGGTCTTGGCCTTGCCACGGTGTACGGCATCGTCCGGCAACACGGCGGATTCGTTTACGTTTACAGCGAGCCGGGCAAGGGCACCGCGTTCCGCTTGTATTTCCCCTGTTGTGAAGGAGCAGCGGAAACCGCCGAAACCAAAGCCCCGGTAGAGCTGCGCAGGGGCGACGAGACCATCCTCTTGGCGGACGACCATGACGGCTTACGGCAATCCGCCCACGAAATGCTTCGCGGGCTTGGCTATCACGTTTTGACCGCGGCCAACGGCAGGGAAGCCGTCAGCCTATTCGAGTTCAACGCCGACCGCGTAAACCTGGTGCTCCTCGACGTGATGATGCCCGAGATGGACGGCCCCGAAGCCTACGAACACATTCGCGCCCTGCGCCCGGACATCCCGGTAATCTTCACCTCGGGATACACCCCGGATGCCGTCCCCTTCATCGCCGCGGTGGGGCGCGGCTCCCAAGTCCTGCAAAAGCCCTACACCCTCAGGTCCTTGAGCCAATCGATCCGCGACGCCCTGGACGCGGCCAACCCGGCCACGGAGTCGGCGGACCCCACTACAAAGCCTGCCGACCAAGCAGTCGTCCCCGATCCGGCTTCCGCCCCGATAACAGCGAAAATCAAATAACTCCCCAAGACCCAGTATCTTGCGACTGTCTTTGTAGGGGCGCAGCATGCTGCGCCCCAGCTTGCCCGGACGTAATCCACGGTCTCGCAGAATTAACTTGACAACTAAGTGCTGGTAGTGGTAACATTGTTGCGTTGAGAAGTGCGCCCTTCGCCTGAACCAATCCAAACAATCACAGATCGTAACCAACTAATTACGAAGACTGTCTGCTAACTCCCGCAGAATGAACACTTGCAAAACTGTATCAAAACAAAGCACTTCAACCCGCGCAGAATGAACACTTACGAAAAAACCGTAGGGGGGACCCACGGTGCCCTAATCGCAACCACCTGCTATCCTTACAACTGACGAATTCCAGGAGATCTCAGCTTCCGTGCCCCCGTTGATCGCAGCGCAAGGTTTATCGAAAAGATTCGGCGTTTCGCCCCTATTCCAGAATTTATCTTTCACCGTAAGTGAAGGCGAACGCATTGGCCTGATCGGCCCCAATGGCTCCGGCAAATCCACTCTGCTCGAAATGCTTTTCGGTCGTGTACTGCCGGATAAAGGTGACGTCGCCGTTCGCAAGCGCACCCGCGTTAGCTTCGTGGCCCAGATGTCCACCTACGCGCCCGGAGACAGCATCCGTCGCGTCCTCGAACAAGCCCTGGATCGCGCCGAGACGCCGCAGTCGGAGCGCTTGGGCCGCATCGCGGAAATTATGGGCCGCGCCGGTTTCCTGGACCTCGAAGCAGAAGCTGCGTCGCTTTCCGGCGGTTGGCGCAAACGCCTGGCTATCGCGGAAGGTTTGGTCCAACATCCGGAAATTCTGTTGCTGGACGAACCGACGAATCATCTGGATTTAGCCGGCATCAAGTGGCTGGAATCTTTATTGATCAACGCGAATTTCGCCTGCGTAATCGTCAGCCACGACCGCTACTTCCTCGAAAATATCGCCACCACCATGGTCGAGCTGAATCGTATGTATCCCGATGGTTCGCTGCGCGTGGAAGGGAACTACAGCACGTTTCTCGAAGCCAAGGAAGCCTATCTCCACGCCCAACAGCAGCGGCAAGACGCGCTCGAGAATCGCGTACACACCGAAATTGACTGGCTGCGCCGCGGCCCCAAAGCCCGCACCACCAAATCCAAAGCGCGCATCGACACCGCGCACGAGATGATTGGGGAGTTGGCGGGCATGCGTTCGCGCAGTCAGGTCACCAGCGCGCGCATCGATTTCACCGCGTCGAATCGCAAATCAAAGCAGCTGATCGGCGTGAAGCATCTGTCCTACTCCATCGCGGGACGGGAACTCTTCCATCACATTCATTTCGATATCACCAGCGGCATGCGCGTCGGTTTGGTCGGTCCCAATGGCAGCGGCAAAACCACGCTGCTCCGCTTGCTGCTGGGAGAACTCGAGCCGAGCCACGGCACCGTGAAGCGCGCCGAGCCGCTGCGCCTGGTGTACTTCGATCAGAATCGCGAACTGGATCCGGCACTCTCGCTGCGCCGCGCGCTGGCTCCGGATAGCGATGCCGTAATTTATCAGGGCAACGTAATCCATGTAGCCAGCTGGGCCGCGCGATTTCTCTTCACCGGCGAAGACCTGAACAGACCAGTCGGCAAAATGTCCGGCGGCGAACGCGCCCGCGTACTGATCGCGCAACTGATGCTGCAGCCGGCCGACGTCTTGCTGCTGGACGAACCCACGAACGATCTGGATATTCCGACGCTGGAGATCTTGGAAGAAAGTTTATTGGAATATCCCGGCGCGCTGGTTCTAGTGACCCATGATCGTTATATGTTGGACCGGGTCTCCACCGTGGTCCTTGGCCTCGATGGCCGCGGCGGCGCAGAACGTTTCGCGGACTATTCGCAATGGGAAGATTGGCAGCGCCCGGCCAAGTCCAAGCCGTTGCCCACGCCGCGGGCTAATAATATTCAGACCTCACCAGTCGCTGCGGCTGCAAAACCAACCAGCAACAAAAAGAAGCTCTCGTACACCGAAAACCGCGAACTGGAAAAAATGGAAGAAAACATCGCGGCCGCGGAAGAAGATCTCGAACGCAAACGCCTGGCCATGGAAGAACCCAGCATCATGAGCGACGGCCCGCGCCTGCACGCCGCGTCCCTCGAACTAGAACAAGCCCAACAAAAAGTAGAGCACCTCTACACCCGCTGGGCCGAACTGGAACAAAAACAAGGCGTCACCTCAGAATCGCTAGGCTGACCCGGAACCTGTAGGGGCACGGCATGCCGTGCCCGTCGATCGCCGCCGCGGACGTAACTGGAATCGCGGCGGTTTCGGCGGAACGTGTTCCTATTCTGCGGCGGAACAGCCAGACAGAAAAACGCGGCGTCGCGAATTGAATGGCGAAATGAAATTTATCACCCCGGCCAGAACGGGCACGGCATGCCGTGCCCCTACCTGCGCATCGCCAAATCGATTGCTAATTTTTCCGTCGGCGCCAAGAGGCGGCATTGCCCCTTCGCCAAATCCGCCAGCGCCAACGGACCAATCGCCACCCGAATCAACCGCAACACTTCGATGCCACGCGCTTCAAACATGCGCCGGATATGCCGATTCTTGCCCTCGTCGAGCGTAACCTCAAGCCAGCTATTCTTCTCGCCGCTGCGCAAAATCTCGGCTCGCAAAACGCGTAACATTTCGCCATCTTTCGCGGCGACGCCCGACTCCATCGCGCCGGTCAGTTCCACATCCGCGACAACGGAAATTTGCACATGATAAATCTTCGCCAAATGAGTATCGGGCGCGGTAACGCGCGCAGCCCATTCCGAATCGTTGGTCAGCAGCAACATTCCCTCGCTGGCTTTATCGAGCCGGCCCACCGGACCTACCCAAGGCGCATCCGGCGGCAGCAGGGAATACACCGTATCGCGACCGTGCTCATCGGCAGCCGTGGTAACCACGCCGCGCGGTTTGTTCAACACAAAATAAATTTTCGCGCCGGGTTCTACCTTCTTGCCGTCGACGGCGACGCCGTCTTTTCCGAGGCGCACCGGCGCTTCCGGGTTCTTGGTCAGCGAACCATTCAGCCGCACGCGTCCCAGCCGCACCAATTCCGCTGCTTCGGACCGCGAGCAGTAGCCCATCTTGGACAAAGCGCGCGCCAGGCCCACGCGTTGTACGTCACTATTTGTGGATTTTTGTTTCGGAGGTTTTGATTTCTTCAAGCGTCAGCTCGCCGCGCAAAATAGCTGCCGCCAATTGTAACCCTAACTCTTCGGAGCAGTCGCAGCGGGTTTTGGAGCGGACTCCGCTGGCTTTGCATCCGCCGGCTTGCCATCTGTCGGTTTGCTGTCCGACGGCGTTGCGACTCCGGGCGCAGTGTCCGCCGGCTTGGTCTCTCCGGGCTTGCCGTCTCCCGCCTTGCCGTCCGCGGGTTTCGCGTCTTCATGCTTCACTTCACCATAGCGAGCGGCGAGCCAGCTGCGAACTTCTTTCGGATCGTACTTGAAGGGACCGTTTCCGCCCTTGTACGAGATTTTCCCGTTCTCGTCGATCACATACAGCCGCTCGGGCCAGGCGGAGTACGCGCCCTCCGCGGCGTTAGACATATCGTCGATGCCGAATGGCACGGGATACTTGTAGCGCTTGATAAAATCGTTGGCGATGAACACGCGCTGCTCCAGATTCTTGGGCTGCGCGTAACACACATCATCTTTCACGTTGGACTTCATCTGCCACTCATCGGTGGGATGCGCTTCGCGCACATAAATGGTCAGGAAGTCCGCGTGATCTTTGTAATCGTTGTAGATCGAAGCTATGTCGCCAACCTGGCGACGGAAGGGAGGTCAGGTAAAACTTCCAAACACTAGAACCAGCGGCTTGCCGCCAGTGCGTTCGCGAATATGAAAGTGATCTGTTCCATCAAGCGCGACGAGTTTGGCATCGGGCGCGTCATCGCCAACCTTCAAACTCCCGCGATGCATGTGAGGCAGCGCGTAACGCACCATGCCGTACGCATCTTTCGGACTGCCGGCCATAAGCGAAAGCCCCACAAAGGCGAGGAGCAGCAGCGCCAGCACCGAACCAATCGTAATTTTCCAGAAAAGAGTCATTGTTCAGAGGACTACGGTTAACGCGTGCTCGGAAACTAACATGGCTTTGCCAGTCCGGGAATAATAGATATGTACTACGCAAGAGCGGGCACGGCATGCCGTGCCCCTACAAACTGGCTATTTGCCGCCGTTGTTCATCAGCCGTTCGCGATGTTGCTGATAGTGGGCCAGTGATTTTTCGATGACTGCCAGCGCGGCATATGCTGGACGGATCTCTTCAACCTGCACCTGTTTGCCCTCCAGCTGTTTGTAATCCTGGAAAAATCTGCGCAGCACCAGCAAACGATGTGGCGGCAAATCGCGGGCTTCCAGATAATCGCTGAATTCCGGATCGTTGGTGGCCACGGCAATCACTTTATCGTCGCTCGCCCCGCCGTCGATCATGGTCATCAGGCCGATCGCGCGGGCCTTGATCAGGGCCAGGGGCTGCACCGGCTCCTGGCACAAAACCAACACATCAAGAGGATCGTTGTCTTCGGCGTAGGTTTGCGGAATAAAGCCGTAATTCGCGGGATAAAAAACCGCGGAGTGGATGATGCGGTCCACTTTCAACAAGCCGGTGGCTTTATCCAACTCGTATTTTACGTTGGAGCCTAGCGGAATTTCGATCACCGCTTGAAAATCGCGCGGGAGTTCATCGCCGGGAGAGACATCGTGCCATGCATGCGTCATCGTCAAGTCCTTGTGGTTAGTGCGTTGTATTTGGCTGTAACTATTATCGCCTGAGTGGGGAATTGGCGCTATGCGGCGGGCGGAATTGGCGAGAGTTAGTAACCGGGGTTTTCTAAGGTTTCGTAGTGGCGAATCTTTAGATTCGCATTGTTTAGATCAGCCGCCGCCCAAAACCCTGCGAATCTAAAGATTCGCCACTACGAAAACACGGGTCTGAAGACCCGCCGCTACAACGGCCACTGCAACTTCACGCTCTCGCTTTGCCGATCATTTCTTCCCATCGGCCTTGGGATTTCAGGATCAATTCTACCAGTTCGCGCAGGGCGCCTTTGCCACCGATGGCTTTGGTCGTGTAATGCGCGGCTTTTTTTACTTCGGCGGCGGCATCGCCTACGGCTACGGCTAATCCCACGCGGCGCATCACCGTAAGGTCCGGCAAATCGTCGCCGAGATAGGCCACCGCGGATTCCGGCACGCCGGTTTTCGCCAATACTTCTTCGTACGCAGGAATTTTCTGTGCCTGCTTTTCGTAGATAAACTCGATGCTCATTTCTTTGCAGCGGCGGCGCAGCGCGGCGCTCTCGCGTCCGGTAATTACTCCGGTACGGATTCCGGCGGTGTGCGCCAGCGTCATCCCTTGCCCGTCGTGAGCGTCGAACGTTTTGATTTCCATGGCGCTGCCATCAGGCATGGAAAGCAGCGTCACGCCGCCGCTGGTAATGGTGCCGTCGACATCCATCAGCACAACTTTGATTTGTTTGGCTCGTTTCTTTAACGCAGGTGAAATTTTTGTTGATTGCGGCGGCACGGGCGCTCTCCACTGGGAACAGTACGTAAGTTGAAAAAAGAAAGTGTAGCATGGGCTCCGCACGAGCCGATTCGCGCGAATCGTTTGCGGGTAAATGAAAGTGGCATTCAGGGGAATCGGATCATTCTAGGCGAGGGTTACATCGCGCAGAGGCAAGCATGCCTGTGCTAATAAAATCGTTAAATTAGTTGCAGAGTCCAGAGGTCGTGCAGATGGACAACTCCTTGCACGATTCCAGTGGCGTCCGTTACTACCACGCTGGTGATGCGGCGCTTCTCCATTAAATTTAGAGCTTCGCTGGCCAGGGTGTGCGGAGCGATGGTTTGCGGATTCTTGGTCATCGCCGCGCCAGCGGTTAAATCTAACGCGGCCCCGCGATGCTTTTCCATCAGGCGGCGGAGATCGCCGTCGGTGAGAATACCGGCAAGTTTGCCGTCGGCAGTGACGACCGTGGTCATGCCCAATTTTTTGGCGCTCATTTCGTGGAAGACGTCCGACATGGCGGCGGATTCTTTCACGCTGGGCAGCGCGGAGCCTTTGTGCATCAGGTGTTCTACGCGCAAGAGCTTTTTGCCCAGCCGGCCGCCGGGATGCAGCGCGGCGAAATCGTCTGGCTGGAAATTTCGGCGCTCCAGCAGGGAAACGGCTAACGCGTCCCCTACGGCCATGGCTACGGTGGTGCTGGCAGTTGGCGCGAGATTCAGCGAACAGGCTTCTTCGCTCACGCTTACGTCGAGGACAACCGCGCTGGCTTCGCCCAAAGTTGATTTGGGTTTACCGCTCAGCAGTACCAGCGGAATTTCCAATCGTTTGAACGCTTCCAGTAGCGCGATGATTTCATCCGTTTCGCCGCCGTAAGAAACTGCGAGAACGGCGTCACCAGGCGTCAGCATTCCTAAATCGCCATGCACCGCATCGGCGGGATGCAGAAAAAAGGAAGGCGTGCCGGTACTGGAAAGCGTGGCGGAAATTTTTCTAGCCACCAATCCGGATTTGCCCATGCCGGTCACGACTACCCGGCCTTTGCAGGCCAGCAGTAAATCTACGGCTCGCTCGAACGCACCATCAAGACGCGCCATTACTTCTTCAATCGCGCGCGCTTCGATCCGCAGGACGCGTTTGGCGGTTTCGAGACTCATAGGGATGTGACCCGTGTTCCGTGTTCCGTGTTCTGTAAAAGGCTCGCGATGATCGCTGGCGATTCGTGAGCAGCGGACAAATGCGGGATCAGAGCGCGCTGAGCTGCAAGGCCCACACTTGTTCCGCCGCGAGCGCCACGGGTCACGGCACACGGAACACGAAACACGTCTCGCATCGTCATGTCTCCCATTTCCTGACCAATTCGGAGAGTTCTTTCAGCCGCGCAAGCAATGCCGGCAGTTCCTTCAACGGCAGGGCATTGGCGCCGTCGGAAAGCGCTTCTTTGGGATTGTCGTGCGTTTCGAGGAAAACCCCGTCGACGCCTGCGGCTACCGCGGCGCGCGCCAGCGTTTCGATGAATTCCGGCTGGCCACCGCTGGCGGAGCCTTGTCCGCCGGGGAGCTGGACAGAGTGGGTAGCGTCGAAAACAACTGGGTAGCCGAAGTTTTTCAGAATGGCGAAGCTGCGCATGTCGACGACTAGATTGTTGTAGCCGAAGGAGGCCCCGCGCTCAGTGAGAATTATTTTCTCCGTACCGGTCGAAACTAATTTTTCAACCACGTTGACCATGTCCGCGGGCGCCACGAATTGCGGTTTCTTGACGTTTACGATTTTTCCGGTTTTTCCAGCCGCCACCACCAGATCGGTTTGCCGCGCCAGGAACGCGGGAATTTGCAGGATGTCGCACACTTCTCCGGCCGGAGCAGCTTGCGACACATCATGAATGTCTGTGAGCACTGGAACATTTAGATCTGCCTTAATCTTCGCCAGAATGCGCAAGCCTTCACGAAGCCCAGGTCCGCGGAAGGCTTTGACAGAAGTGCGATTGGCCTTATCGAAAGAAGCCTTAAAGATATAGGGGATGCCGGCATCTACGGCGATTTTTGCGATAGACTCCGCCATTTTGCGGGCGTGTCCTTCGGTCTCGATCACGCACGGTCCGGCGATCAGAAAGAGTGGTTTCGTGCCCCCGAGCCGTAAATATCCAAGAGCAATTTCGCGTGTGGGATTCATTTTGGTCTTCTGAAGATAGCACAAAGATTTCGGGAGCTATTTGGGAGTCGCGAGCGGGTGCGGCTATCGCGATAACGGCAGAGTCGCGGAAGTTCGGTTAGAACATTTAACACAGAGGAAGCAGAGGGCACAGAGTTCACGGAGAAAACGCTGCCACCGTAGAAATCTACGCGGTGGCGTGTGTGCCGCGGTCGGGGTCGTGGCCCGAGGCTAGTTGGGGCTCCGCTACCTGGGCGTGGAGAGTTTCAGCGGCGCCTATGCTAGTGGGTCGGTGTTTTTTTTTCTGATGCTCGAGCGCGGCGCCGATGAAGGCGCGGAACAGCGGATGCGGCTCCAGCGGCTTGGACTTGAATTCGGGATGAAACTGGCAGCCGAGGAACCACGGATGTTCCGGAGCTTCCACGATCTCCACGTAATTTTCGTCAGGAGTACGTCCGGTGATCTTCAGTCCGGCGGCGACCAATTGCTTCTCGTATTCGCGATTGAACTCGTAGCGATGGCGGTGCCGTTCGCTGATGTCGGTCTTGCCGTAGGCCTTCTGCGCGAAGGAGCCGGGTTCGAGTTTGCAGGGCCACGCGCCGAGGCGCATGGTGCCGCCCATTTCGTCGACGCCCAGGAGTTCGCGCAATTTATAAATTACGCGATGCGGAGTTTGCGGATCGAACTCGGTGCTGTCGGCATCCGGCAAGCGGGCCACGTCGCGCGCGTACTCAATGGTGGCGCACTGCATGCCCAGACAAATTCCGAAAAACGGCACGCGATGCTCGCGAGCGTATTGAATGGTATGGACCATGCCCTGAATGCCGCGTTTGCCGAATCCGCCGGGGACCAATATTCCGTCATAGCCGCGCAGCCGTTCGGCGGCTTCTTCGGTGGACTTGATTTCTTCGGCTTCAATCCATTCAAGAACCGTTTTGTGTTGATGCGCCAGTCCGCCGTGCAGTAGAGCTTCGCGCAAACTTTTGTAGGCGTCTTCGAGCTGTACGTATTTGCCGACTACCGCGATGCGCACTTCGCCTTGCGGATTGTGCAGGCGATCTACCAATTCGAGCCACGGACCAAAATTCTGCGGACGCGCTTCCAAATGCAGTAAACGCAAAATCTCTAAATCCAAGCCTTCGCGATTCAATTCCACCGGGACGGCGTAAATTGTGTCGACGTCTTCCATGGAAATTACGCAGGAGTCGGCGACGTTGCAGAACATCGCGATCTTTTTCTTTAGTTCTTCAGGAATGTGGCGGTCGCTGCGGCAGAGCAGGATGTCCGGCTGAATTCCCAGGCCTAGCATTTCTTTTACGCTGTGCTGCGTGGGTTTGGTCTTTTGTTCGCCAGCGGCGGCGATGTAGGGAACCAGTGTCACGTGAACGAATAGCGTATTTTCCGCGCCCAGCTCCAAACGCATCTGGCGGATAGCTTCCAAAAAGGGCAGCGACTCGATATCGCCCACGGTTCCGCCGATTTCGACGATGACCACATCCACGCCCTCGGAAACTTTCTTGATGGTGGCTTTAATTTCGTCGGTAACGTGCGGGATCACCTGCACCGTCTTGCCGAGATAATCGCCGCGACGTTCTTTCGTCAAAATCGTTTCGTAAATGCGTCCGGTGGTCCAATTGTTAGCGCGCGTGAGGTTAGCGTGCGTGAAGCGCTCGTAGTGCCCAAGATCGAGGTCGGTTTCCGCGCCATCTTCCGTGACGAACACCTCGCCGTGCTGGAAGGGACTCATGGTGCCGGGGTCCACGTTCAGATACGGATCGCATTTCTGTAGGGTGACTTTAAATCCGCGACTTTCGAGGAGACAGCCGATAGAGGAGGCAGCTACGCCCTTGCCGAGAGAAGAAACCACACCGCCGGTAACAAAGATATATTTTGGCGCCATCCGTTAAAGCCCGCGCACCTTGCTGCCCGATGCGGCGGACTGTTAAACCTCCGCGGGAGTGACGTACAAATAAGTATGGGCACGTTCCCAAGAACTGTCAAATGCAACAGACCGCTGCAAGAAAACAGAAATTCAGATTGGCGAAACATTTTTCGGCGAGCTGTGTTTAAGTTGGTTGGTAGGATGGCGGCGTCGCGAGTGGTGCGCAGTCCCGTTGGGACGATTGTAAATAGTCCGTAATTTGCGGGTAGTTTGGCGAATGTCTCGGAACTGTTTTGGTACTTCACCGTAATCACATTCTATAGACTGACGGCGGTTTCGTAGTAAAGCTGGGAATTCGCGCAACTATTGACATCGCAGCCGCGTCCAACCGGGGAGAAGTGGTGGCTGGTGCAGTCTCAGGCTCTCCGTGATTTTTCTGACTCTCGCAAAAAGGGGAACAACGTAAATATGCGCTTAAGAATGGTTACACTGCTCGCTGGCACGCTTTTGCTTGGTGCCGGCACGGGCTCCGCCCAGCAGCAATCTGTCCCTGCCGTTCACCAAAACGATTACGTCATTTCGCGGGAAAGCTCCCTGCAAGGCAAAGTGTTGGAATACACTGCCACGTCGCATGTGGCTCCGGTTGGCGCGCACGTCACCGTGCAGACCTCTTCGGGAATTGTCGACGTACATCTCGGCAACGTCCGCTTGATTAATGCGAATCACCTGACTTTAGAGGCGGGAGATTCCGTAATGATTACCGGAGAAAATGTTCCCTTCGGAAGCGGTACGGTTTTCGCTGCGCGCATAATTCAAAAAGGCTCGGTGTCGGTTACCTTGCGTTCCAAAAATGGCATGCCGCTGTTTGTTACCCCACGCACGACGAATAGCCAGCAAGTTTCGGCAGGTGCGCGATGAATACCTCCTCACTGAAAGTTTCCACAAAGCAGATTTCTTTACTCTGCGTGTTGCTCATCGCCGGACTTACCGCCGCCTGCGGTGGAAGCAATCCGGCACCTCCCCCGCCCGTAGGAGGTTTTTCTAATTCCAGCCTCAATGGCACGTACGCATTTTCCGCCAGCGGAGAAGACTCTAACGGTGGTCCCATCTTTATCGCCGGAAGCTTTCAGGCGGACGGCTCGGGGAATATCACCGCCGCGATCGCCGACGTGAACGATCCCTCTACCGGAACCAGCACTCCGGTTTTCTCGCCTGCACCGGCTTCGGTTTACACCGTCGCCGCCAACGGCAAAGGCACCTTGACGCTCAGCGGCACAGCAGGATCGATCGCGTTCACGATCACGTTAACTTCCACCTCCGGCGGGCTGATGATCGAAACTGATGGCTCCGCGACGATGAGCGGAAATTTCAAACTGCAGAACATCACTACGAACTTTGCCCAGAGTTACGCATTCGATGTCTCCGGTCTGGATCTGGCCATCGGCTCATCCGAATCGATCGTCGGACAGTTCAACACCAACGGCAGCGCCATTACTGGGGGAACGCTGGACGACAACGACGACGCCACGCAATCTGGCGCAGTGGGCATCACGCCCGGCTCGATTATTTTTGATCCCGCAACTGGCTCGCAATTTGGCCGCGGCCAGTTGACTCTAAATTCCACGTTCAACGGGCAACTGTTCAACTTGATTTACGAGTTTTACGTCGTTGACGGCAGCCACATCAATCTAATCGAGGTGGATAGCACCAAAGCCACCATCGGCAGCGCCACCGCGCAACTGAATGTGCCCATCAACGTCAGCCAATTTCCCGGCAGCTTTGTGCTGGCCACCGGGGGCGGGGCGTTTAACTCTGGAATCTTCGGTCCGCTCACCCGGGTGGCCCGCTACACCGCGGATGCCAACGGAATTCTGACCAATGTCGCGCTGGATCAAAACTTCAGCGGCGGCCCCGGAGTTTTCCCGTCGGGAAGCAGCAGTATCACCAACGGACAGGTCACCATCGATGGCGCCGGCTCCGGCCGCGGTACGGTGGTCTTCACCGACTCCAAGAGCGGTTTCCAATTCATCTATATCTTCTACCTGTCGGGTCCGAACCAGGGCTACATTCAGGACAACAGCGTCAACTCGACCGCAGACGGTTCGTTGAACGCGCAGACCGCCAGCAATTTGAGCAGCAGTTCGCTGGCCGGCAACTATGCGTTCAATTGGAGCGGCTCGAATGCTAATGGCGCAGGCGGCAACGAAGAGGACTTCGTTGGCGTATTCACCCAGCCGGGAAGCGCCACGTTGACCAACGGAGTTGTCGATTTCGCCGAGTTGGGCGTAGGCAAAGTCTTCCTCAATGTTCCCTTCAACGGAACGTTCACGCTGAATGGCGATGGAACCGGCGGCGGTTCGGGCGGTAACACGCTGCAAATTGTCACTCAACAAGCTGTATCGGGAACTTTCAACTTCCGTGTGTATGCCACCAGCCCAGGCAGCTTCGTCATTGTGGGGATCGACAATGGCCGCGTGGTGATTGGTCCTCTGACCGAACAAATAACCCCCGAGTGAGTTATCTGGCTTAAAGAAAAAGGCCCGGCAGAGTTCCTGTCGGGCCTTTTATTTTTCTGCGACATGCCGCGTATTTCTATTTCCGATCGCCGGGTTCGCTGTCCAACAATTTCTCTACGCGTTCCACATCTGCCGGAACATCCACGCTCACGGCGTCGTGTTCCACTTCGGCAACCCGAATTTTCCAGCCATTCTCCATCCAGCGCAATTGTTCGAGCTGCTCGATGCGCTCCAGCTCGCCTTGCGGCAGGGTCGGATATTCGAGGAGCACTTCCTTCTGGAAAACGTAGAGGCCGAGGTGTTTCAGGTGTCGCACCCGGATTTTTGACCCCGCATCGCGTACCCATGGGATTGGCGCGCGGGAAAAGTACAGCGCGTTGTCGTCGAAATCCAAAACGGTCTTCACCACGTTGGGATCCATGATGTCGCTGGTGGTTTTGATCAAGGTGGCCACGGTGGCGATCGGCGCGGCCGGTTCTTCCAGTAATGCGGCGATCGCGGTGTCCACCGCGGCCGGGTCCAGCAGCGGTTCATCGCCCTGCACGTTCACGAAAACATCCCCGGCGACGTGCGCGGCTACCTCCGCGACCCTTTCGGTACCAGTCCGGTGGTCCGGGCGGGTCATCCGGGCTTCGCCCCCAAAGGCCCCGACGGCCTTCACGATCCGTTCATCATCGGTGGCCACAATCACCCGATGCACCCGCTTGGCTTGCTTCGCCCGCTCGTACACCCTTTGAATCATGGACTTACCGCGCAGCGAGACCAGCGGCTTACCCGGCAAACGCGTGGAGCCATAGCGCGCCGGAATCACCACAACTACCTGCTTGCCGCCTTCCGCGGCACCGCTTTCGATTTCCATACGCTGACCACACTCCTTACCGGCCTTGCCGCGAGCCGAAACCTTTTGCGCCTAACTCGCTCTAAATTCCATACGCCGCTTAACTTTAGCGATGCTATCATGCCGGCCAGTAGCCTGAATCCGCCGGCCGCATTTGCCGATGCGGTCGAGTGGCCCGGCAATTCGGGCCCAACCCCCCGCCCGCAGCGGATTCAGCTTGTCTTCGGTCGCGCCAGTGGTAGAATCCGCTGTAGTTCTGTCCGCGCGGCCGTTCTCGAAGGTGAGAACGTAGGGGGAGCCGTGAAGCGCGATCCAAGTTTTTCCGCCAGGTACCTTTCGAGTTTATCCACCAAGCGCCGCTTTCCGGGCTTCCTTTTTCTTGCGTTACTGCTGATTGCGGCGGGCTTTGTTTTGCCGCTGCGCGCCCGTTCCCAAGGCCCTGCGCAGAGTCCCCCGGACGGCGACAAGAGCAAGACCGAAACGCCGGCGGCCGCGTCGCCAACGGCAACAACTCCAACTCCCACAGCGACGACTCCAACCGCGGCGACTCCAACTGCAACAACCCCGCCAGCAACAACGCCGGCGACAGCAACCCCCACGACAGCGAACCCCGCCGCGGCACCTTTAACACCGCCGCCGCCCGATACCCCGCACGACACCGCCACAACCGCGCCCCCGGCCGAAACCAAAGTTGCCGCCAAGGTTCCCGATGACGTCCGCAAAGACACTCCCGGCGTCGTGGTCTCCAAAAGCAAAGGGATGAAGCTGGACGTGGATCTCGCGCTGATCAACGCCACCGTTACAGACCCCTACAACCGCCTGGTCACCGGCCTCGATCCCGACAATTTCCGCATCTTTGAAGACAACGTGGAGCAGGAAGTGGTCACCTTCTCCGCCGAAGATGTGCCCATTTCTATCGGCGTGATTTTCGATTACAGCGGCAGCATGGCCAACAAGGTCGCCAAAGCCCGCGAAGCTGCTATTCAGTTTTTCAAGAGCGCCAATCCCCAGGACGAGTTTTTCCTGGTCAGCTTCAACGAGCGCGCCGAGCTGACCAGCACCTTCACCAATAGCGTCGAAGACCTGCAAAGCCGCATGATGCTCGCCGCCCCCAAAGGCCGCACCGCCTTGCTGGACGCCATCTACCTGGGCCTCAGCGAAATGCGGGGTGCACACAACGCCAAACGCGCCTTGCTCATCTTGTCCGATGGAGGCGATAATCATAGCAGGTACAGCGAGAGCGATATCAAGCGCCTGGTAAAGGAAGCCGACACCCAGCTCTATGCCATCGGCATCTTTGATCCGTCAGGTTATCGCAGTCGCACGCCGGAAGAAGGCAACGGTCCGTCCTTGCTCGGCGAAGTAACCGAATTGACCGGTGGCCGCGTTTTTCCAGTAGAAAAAATGGAAGACTTGCCGGACATCGCTACCAAGATCGGCATGGAGCTGCGAAATCAATATGTCCTGGGATACCATCCGAGCAACCATACGCACGATGCGCGCTGGCGCAAAGTTAAGGTCAAGCTGCGCACCCCGCGCGGATTGCCGCCCCTCACGGTTTACGCCAAAACTGGGTACTACGCTCCGAGCCACTAATTTTCCCCGGCCTTCCGGTAAAAACTTTGCCTCCACGTATTTGTCGCTGGCGACCGTCTGCCTGCTGGCTGGCCTGCTGCTGATTTCCGCCGTGCTCGGGTTTGCGCAGACCCCGCAGTCGCCTTTTCCAGCTACTCCGCAACCTCTTCCGCCGGGCCAGGACACCGGCGACAAGGGGCCGATCAAGGTCAGCGTCAACCTGGTGATATTGCATACCACCGTGCTCGATGATCGCGGACGCTTCGCTGAGGGCTTGCAGGAAGAAAACTTCCGCGTATTTGAGGATAAAGCTCAGCAAAAGCTTTCCGTGTTCAAGCGCGAAGACATTCCCGTCACCATGGGTCTGGTGATCGATAACAGCGGCAGCATGCGCGAGAAACGCCCCCGCGTGAACGAAGCGGCCATCACCCTGGTGCAGGCCAGCAACCGCGACGATGAAGCTTTTGTCGTCAATTTCAACGACGACTTCTATCTCGATCTCGACAAGGATTTCACCAACAGCATCCCCGAGTTGAAAGAAGCCCTTGAACGCATCGATTCCCGCGGCAGCACCGCGCTATATGACGCGATTATCGGCTCATTGGACCATCTGAAAAAAGGAACGAAAGATAAGCGAGTTCTGCTGGTGGTTACCGACGGCGAAGACAACACCAGCCGCAACAGCCTGGAAAAAACTATCCGCGAAATCCAGCGCACCAATACGGTGATTTACACCATCGGCCTGCTCGGCGACGAAAACAAAAAGAGCAAGACCAAGGGCAAAAAAGCTTTGCAGCAGATTGCGCAAGCCTCTGGCGGTTTGGCGTTCTTTCCGGAAAGTGTCGACGATGTGCACAACATCTGCGAACAGGTCGCCCACGATATTCGCAACCAGTACACCCTGGGCTACTACCCCACCAATGATCGACAGGACGGCAGCTATCGCAGCGTGCAGGTAGACGTAATTCCCCCGCGCGGCCGCGGCAAATTGGTCGCCCGTACCCGCAACGGCTACTACTCACCCGGCGGCGTTCCGCAATCCGGCAAGTAGGACACGCTTTCAGTGAGTATTTCGACGAAGTAGCGGGCCTAGAAAATAGAAGGCGGGAAGATCAAAGACAACCTTGAAGCTCACGCACTAGGTCAATTCCTTCGAGGACATCCTTTTCGTCTGGTTCTGCCGGCCGTTCTCGCCCAGGTGAAGCAGTAAAACTAAATTTCAACAACACGTCGTCTCCACCGCAAGCCCAACCCCCCGGCTCCTCGCCAATTTGCGTTGCGTCATATAGTGGCATGTGGATAATCTCGGCGCGCTTGGATCGAAAATAATCCTCTATGACCTTCCTTTTCGTCCCTGGTTTGAGCACCTGTTGGTAAGAACGCAGAGTGGATCGATAACTCTCTTCCCGTTTCTGCTCTTCGTGAGCTTGCGTGTAGTGGCGAATCCCTAGGAAAACAATAGGAAGCAGGAGCAGAACAAAAAGAAAGATCGTAATAGGGTTTTCGATGGCTGGGTAGTTATCTGGAGACCTCATCATTTTTGCCCGGAAACGCCCTCTCCGAAAAGGTTTAGCGCGCCAATCCATCCAAAACTTTCCGCGCCCGCTGAAATTCCGCGAACCGCTTTTCCTCCGCGCGAAATTCCGGCGAGTGCGACAGCAGCGTGCATCCCGAACGCCGCGTCGGATGTTTCACGTGCAGCATCTCGTGATACAAAACATACTCCACCGCATACTGCGGAACCCCCGGCCGGTCCATGCGCCGGTTCAGCAAAATCTGATTCGGCCCAGGATCAAAACACCCGAACTGCCGCCGCCAACTCCGAGTGCTCCATCCAACATGTGGACGCTGCAGTTCACCGGAAAAATATTTCGTATTCAATTCGTCAAACAGCGAGTGCAAATCAAAATGCTTGCCCTGTGGACCTGCGGAGGCCAACCGCACTCGTCCGCTGCGCATTTTCGTAATGCGTCCCCGGGTGCGATCCGAGCGCGCATATTCCAGATAAGCCTCAAACATGGCTTTGGATCCCCGCCGGCGATACAGCCGCGAAAGAATAAGCGCCGCGCCCGATTCCAAGACCGCCAAGGGAGCCCGTTGTAACAAGTCCGAAAGCCGCACGATGACCAAATCGTCGCGCCGCCGAATCGTCATGGACAGGGAAGCGTACGGATAGAATTCCACCCGGAAGCGCGGCGGCCGCCCTTCGCAGCCGATCCGCGTGAACGCCCGCTGAAACAGCGCGCTGCCCCCCGGCACCAGCGATTTGAATCGTCCCATCACCATCGGTCCGTCACCATCAGCCCCCTACCATCGCTCGAATCGGCTCCTAATTCTTGCGGCGTACCGGAGGCGGAGCCACTTTCTTCTTGGCCTTTTCCGCTTCGCTCAAGGCGTCCGTCGTACCTTCGATCGCATCGTCCAGATTATTTTTATACAGTTCGATGTCCACGGCATCGGTATGAATCTTCTGCAGCACGTCCAGAAATTCCTTGGCTTTCGTGGCCATCAGGTCCACGCCTTCGCGCACGTTCTGCTGCTTCTCCAGGCCGAGTTGCAACAAATCCGCGGCATCATCCACGCAGCTCTGATACGCGTTCATCAATCCGTTCAGTATTTCCGGATGATTCGCCAGCGCGGGATGGGCCAGTTCATATTGAAATTTCTTCAAGCGGTCTTCCGCATACGTTAAAAATAATTTAACTTTCTCATTGGGAGTTTCCGCATCGCGAATCTTGTCCGCTTCCAGCGAAGTTAAATAATCCTTCTCTTGCGGCCCTTGCGCAGCAGAGCTCAAGCTCAGCAGCGCCATAAACGCCGCCGCGCAGATATAGCGCAGCAAACGCTTCAGCAGGGAATTACTCATGGCTTCGTATCCTTTGCGGGCGGACTGGGAAAAAGCAACTCCAGCATTTTATCGTCCATGGCCACCAGGTCCTGTCGTACCAGCTCCAGCGGCGGTTTAAACTCGTCCGGCGCCACCCGCAGCGCCTCTTCCACTTCCTTGACTCCCCGGTGCGCGTGAATTTGTAATTGCCGGTAGCCGTTGGAATTTCTCTCCGCGTCAGGATGCTCTTTGCGCAACGCTTCGAGGGCCACCCGGATGTTGTCGCGGTATTTTTCCAGAGTTACGCCGACCGCCGCGTAATCCTCGGCTTTCTCGGCGGCATGCAGCGCGTCAAACTGCGCATCCCCCAGCTTCTGTATGAGCTTCGCTTTGCGTACCGGGTTGTCTTCGTGATCAAAGCGCTCCTGCAATTCGCTGAGCGGCTGCGTAGCGCCGCCGGCCGCCGCCGGGTGGGTCGCCGGATTCTTCAAGCTGGCGTGAGTGCTGTGGTCCTCGCCCGGAACCCCGTCGTTTGCGGCAAGACTGGCCACGCCGCAACACAACGTCAGCGTACCGATTACCAGCAGACACCGGCGAAGCGGTCCCATGTGATTACCTAACGCCTTCGATCTGTCGCTTCAAGACTTTGCTGCGTTCCGTAGCCTGCCACACTTGATCGGTATTCTTGTCCGTGGTGGTCGCCAAAAAAGTTTGGTACGCGGCCAACGCCGGCTTCGGCTGGTTCAGCTTATCGTAGCAAAGCGCGCGGATAAAAAAACTGAACGGCGTAGGCTTTTCGGCTTTGGCAATCTCGTCCATGCTGGCGATGGCCAGCGCGTAATTTCCGCCCAGGTAATAGTTCGAGCTCAAATCCTTCAAATACACCAGATTCGTGGGATCCAGCGTCAACGCAATCTTTAGTTCTTTCTCGGCCGGGCCGAACTCCCGCCGCTGCATCATCAGCCGTCCCAACCCGCCATGCAGTTGCGCATCCTTGGGCGCCAGCGCCACCGCTTTTTGAATCGTGGCGATCGCGGCATCCCAGTTTTTCTGTGCCACCTGAATGTCCGCGCGTTGCCGCAGGGAGTCGATGGTCACTCCGTGCGCAGCATCGGACTGGTCGATCTCTGCCAGCGCCTCGTCGTACTTTTTCTGATCGATCAAGAAATGCAGCGAGCGCATCCGCACCGCATCGTCCGCCGGTTGCACCGCCAGATAGTTCCGGTAAGCGGCCACGGCCTCCGGCTTATTCTGCGCATCCAGGCATTTTGCCAGCCCCAATAGAGCTACCGGGTCCTTTGGTTTGTTCTCCAGCACGCTGCGGAATTGCGGCTCCGCATCCGCCGGGCGCTTCATGTTCATGTACAAGGTGCCCAGGCGTTCCGCAATTTCCGCATCGCGCGGATCCAGTTTTCTCGCCGCTGCGAACGTTTCCGCAGCTCCGGCCAGATCGTTACTCCGCTCCTGCGCGACGCCCAGCAGTACGCGCAGGTGGCTTTCCGTCGGAGATATTTCCACCGCTTTTTTCAACGGAGCCACCGCCGCGGCTGGATCCTTGTCGAGCAGCAAAATCCCCAAATTCAGGTACGCCGCCGCCATTTTCGGATCGATGGCGATTACCCGCTCGTACTCCGCGCGCGCCTCATCGGTTTTTTGCAACGCGGTAAAAACGTAGGCCAGTTGAAAATGCGGGAACGCGATGTCCGGTTCTTCCTTGATCACTTTTTGCAACGGCTCGATCGCCGCGGCGAAGTCATTTTTGTCGATGTCCCGCTGCGCTTCGTCCAGCCATTCGTTCAGCGGGTTGGCGACTTTTTTTGAGCTTTGCGAGGAAGCTTGCTGAGGGCCGTGCTGCGAAGGATTCTGCGGCGGTGTGGCGGCGGCAATAGAGCGGAAGAGCAGCGGTGCCGCGCTGAGCACGATGGACAACCCCAGGCCCGCAATCATGCACCGCGCCAATCTCACGTTCGCTCCTCGAGTCTTCACGGAACGCGCGGGAAGGGAACGGTACTCTTCACCGCGGGGCTGCTGGCGGTAGCTTCCGGTTTCGCTCCGCCGTTGCCATTCCGCTTTGTCGCGCCGTTCCCGTTCAAAACACGCGCCAGAAATCTGCCCGTATGCGACTGCGTGTTACGCGCGATCTGCTCGGGAGTGCCAGTGGCGATAATCTTCCCGCCCTTGTCGCCGCCTTCCGGCCCCATATCGATTACCCAATCGGCGGATTTCACCACATCCAGATTATGCTCGATGACCAGCAACGACGCGCCACTCTCCAGCAATTTCCGAAACGCTGCCAGCAATTTCGAAATATCGTCGAAGTGCAAACCGGTGGTCGGCTCATCCAAAATATACAACACGCCCTGGTTTTCCGTCCGAGCCAGATGGGACGCCAGCTTCAGCCGTTGCGCTTCACCGCCAGAAAGCGTGGTCGCCGATTGCCCCAGCCGCAAATAGCCCAGCCCAATTTCGTTCAGGATGCGCAGCTTGGAGATCACCTTGGGCACGTTCAGGAAAAACGCCAGCGCCTCGCGAACCGTCATGCCCAGCACATCGTGAATGTTTTTATTGTGATATTTCACTTCGAGGACCGCCGTCTTGAAGCGCGTTCCGCGGCACTCTTCGCAAATCAATTCCACGTCCGCCAAAAACTGCATCTCCACTGTCACGGTTCCGTCGCCCTGGCACGTCTCGCAGCGTCCGCCCGGAACGTTAAAAGAAAAATGGCCGGCAGTGTAGCCGCGACGCTTGGCATCCGGCGTATCCGCAAACACTTCGCGAATCGCATCGAACGCCTTCAAATACGTCGCGGGATTCGAACGCGGAGTGCGCCCGATCGGCGATTGATCCACGATAATTACTTCGCTGATCGCCGCATCACCCTCAATACGCTCGCAGAATTCTTTGACGCCTCCGCCCATGCGCTTCGCGGCCAGCGCCTTGTACAACACGTCGTGAATCAGCGTCGATTTTCCCGATCCGCTGACCCCGGTCACCACCGTCAGCGTGCCCAGCGGAATCATCAAATCCACATTCTGCAGGTTGTGCATCGTCGCGCCAAACAGCCGCAGAAATTTTCCATTGGGTTTGTGCCGCGTGTTCGGCACCGGGATGCGCAGCTCGCCGTTTAGGTACCGCCCGGTCAGCGACTTCGGCTCCGCCAACATCGCATCGTAGCCCCCGGCGAACAGCAGCTTGCCGCCTAGCTCTCCGGCTCCCGGGCCTAGATCGATAATAAAGTCCGCCGCGTGAATGGCGTCCGGATCGTGCTCCACCAGCAGGACCGTATTGCCCAGGTCCCGCAGCGATTTCAAAATATCGATCAGCCGCTGCGTGTCGCGCGGGTGCAACCCGATCGACGGCTCATCCAACACGTACATCGCGCCAACCAGGTGTGAGCCCAGCGATGTCGCCAGCTGAATTCGCTGTGACTCTCCGCCCGATAGTGTCGACGTCAAACGATCCAGCGCCAGATAGTCCAGCCCCACTTCATCCAGAAACTGCAGCCGCGAGCGAATCTCTTCCAGAATCCGGTCCGCGATCTTCCGTTGCGCCTCGGTGAGCTGCAGCGTGCTGAAAAACATCCGCGCTTCCGTTACGGTCAACTTGCAGATATCGGTGATCGTTTGCCCGGCCACCCGTACCGCGCGCGCCTCCGGACGCAATCGCGTTCCGCCGCAATCCAGGCACCGCGCATAACCGCGAAAGCGACTCAGAAAAACGCGTACGTGCAACTTATATTTTTTGCGTTCCAGATAATTTAAAAATCCTTTGACTCCCTCGAAATCGCTGCCCGGATCGCCCTCCAGAATCAACCGTCGCTGCTCGGCGCTGAGTTGCCGCCACGGCACGTTGCTCGGAATCCCGCGTCCGCGCGCCCACTTCTTCATGTCCGCCAGTAACACGCGATAGCGCGGTTTAGTCCACGGCTCAATCGCGCCTTCATCCAAAGTTTTGCTCTGGTCCGGCACCACCAGATTCAAATCAAAATCGATCGTATTCCCAAATCCCTGGCACCGCGGGCAAGCTCCAAACGGATTGTTGAACGAAAATAGCCGCGGCTCCGGCTCCTGATAAATCATTCCATCGTTCTTGCATTCGAACCGCTCGTTGAAACTCATCCGCTCCGCCGGACCCGCGGTATCCGCCACAAATTCCAGAATCGCTTCACCTTGGCCTTCGCGATAACAAATTTCAATCGAATCCACCAGCCGCGCCCGCGACTCCGCATTTACCGCCAGCCGATCCACCAGCACGAACGCCGGCTTGCTGAAATCCACATCCAGCAGCGATTCCGGCGTGGAAAATTCATACAGCCTGCCGTTTTGATAAATCCGGTTGAACCCGCGCTTCTGCAAATCCAGCAGCGCCAGCCGCAACGCATCCGAGGAGGGAACCGCTGCCTTTTTCTTTACCGCCCGCCGCATCACCGCGGTACCAGCCGCGGTCTTAATCTCCACGGGAACCGGCGCCGCTCCCACCCGCAGCTGATACATCACATAAAATCGCCGCCCCGAGGCCAGCGTCAAAATTCGTGTCGCAATCTCGTCCGGGTTATCCTTCTTAACTTCCGTGCCGCACTTGATGCAAAACGTCTGCCCGCATCGCGCAAAAAGTAGCCGCAGATAGTCGTAAATCTCCGTAGCCGTCCCCACCGTCGACCGCGGATTCCGCGTGGAATTCTTCTGCCGGATCGCCACCGCCGGCGCAATCCCGCTGATCTCATCCACGTCCGGCTTCTCCATCCGCTCCAAAAACTGCCGCGCATACGCCGACAGCGACTCCACGTAGCGCCGCTGCCCCTCGGCATAAATCGTGTCAAAAGCCAGCGAAGACTTTCCCGATCCGCTCACCCCCGTAACCACGGTGATCGCGTTGTGCGGAATATCCACGGTCACGTTTTTCAGGTTGTGCACGCGCGCTCCGCGCACTCGCAACAAATCCTGGTCCGCCGTTATGGGAGTGATTTTGTTAGTAGCCAAGAGGAAGCCCAGACAGCGCGCTCAAAACGCCCTGCCTAAACTTCTAATTATACGTGGGCCGCGGAGAGGGAGCAAACGCTCGCAAATAGCCAGCAAAAACCCCGCAAAGCAAGAGAACTATTCAATCAGATTAAAGCTATTCCTCAACCAGATTAATATGCCCGATCCCGCCTTCTACCGTCAGATGAATTGTCGGGCCGGGTTTCCCGTAAGCCTCATTCACGTAGCGGTCGCCTTCGTGCTTCAGCCCGTGCGTATCCAGGCTGCCAATCCCGCCGTGCGCCTGCACGATCACGCCCACCTCTCGAGGCAAGCGTATCTGCGCTTCTCCAACCCCGCCATGAATTTCCGCCGTCAAATCTTCTTTGCGGTCTCCGGTCAAATCAGCATTCACTTGACCCGCGCCGATATTCAATTCCAGCTTGGTAACCGGCATTCCGCGTAAATTCAGGTTGCCCTGACCGGCCCCCAGATTAATTTTCAAATCCAATGGGATCCCCCCGCCAAATTTCAAATTCCAGTAACTGTCATGATTCCCGGGAAACAGAACGCGTGGTCCGGCATCGTCCTCGGTAATCTTTACCACCGTGGTGTCCCCGTCGCGCTCGTAGTCCACTTTTGGCCGGGCATTGTCTGGCGCATCAAAGGCCGCATCCAACAAATTAGACGTCTCGCCTCCCACCGTCACTTTTCCGCCGGACATTTCCACCGTAGCCCGCACGCTTTTCGCCCCGCTCACATCGATGGTCCGCACCGTGTGTTCCCACGGCCGGGAATAATCACCATGATCGCGCCGGAAAGAGCGCCCATGCCATAGCAGCACCACGATCACCAACACAAACAACAGCACGCCAACCGAGAGCCCGCCAGAGTAACCCTGCGATGTTCCGCCGCGCCGGGTGTTATCCCAGATCTTGCCTAACCCTAGAAATATCAAGATCAGCGGCCAGTACGTTCCCAGGATCCGCCACGGATCGATCCCCGGTTTCCAGTTGGCATACAAAAACAGCGCCCCAATCACAATCAATATCACCGGAAACACCAGCGGACGAGCCGGTTGCGGCCCAGGATTAGGGGTCAAGTTCGGATTGCTAGCCATCGCACACCTTCCCACTCTCTAATACGCACCAAAATTAAATTAAGTTCACCTGCCGCCCATTTCTTTTTGCTTTATTGCGGGCTAAGCTTTGCCATGCCCGCCTTCAACCGCATCGTCTGGATCGTCCTCGATAGCGTCGGCATCGGCGCGCTCCCAGATGCCGCCGACTACGGCGACGTCGCCCGCAACACTCTCGGCCACATCGCCGAATCCCGCCCGCTAAATCTACCAACTCTGCTGGACCTGGGCCTGGCCAACATTGCTCCGCTGAAAAATCTAGCCCCGGCAAAAAATCCCCGCGCCGCCTACGGCAAATCCGCCACCCGCTCGCCCGGCAAAGACACTACCACCGGCCACTGGGAAATGGCAGGTATCTGGCTCGCGCAAGCTTTCCCAACGTACCCGCACGGTTTCCCGCCAGAAATCATCAGCGAATTCGAAAAACAAATCGGCCGCAAAACCATCGGCAACAAGCCCGCATCCGGCACCGAAATCCTGAAGGAACTTGGCGAAGAACACGTCCGCACCGGCAAACCCATTGTCTACACCTCCGGCGACAGCGTCTTCCAAATCGCCACCCACGAAGACGTAATCCCCATCGCCGATCTCTACAAGATGTGTGAAATTGCCAGAAAAATTCTCGACGGCCCCCACAAAGTAGGCCGCGTAATCGCCCGCCCCTTCACCGGAGCCGCAGGAAATTTCACCCGCACTCCGCGCCGCCACGACTACGCAGTAGAACCCCCAGCTCCAATGCTTTTGGACGTATTAGCCGAGCAGGGAATCGCGATTTACGGCATCGGCAAAATCCACGACATCTACAACGGCCGCCATTTGCAAAATTACGTCACCACAGTCAGCAACTCCGACGGCATGCAAAAATTAATCCAATCCCTCACCACCCAAAAATCCGGCCTGATCTTCTGCAACTTGGTCGACTTCGACATGCTCTACGGCCACCGCAAAGACGTCGAAGGCTTCGCCAAATCCTTGGAAGAATTCGACGCCGCCCTGAAAATTTTCCTGAATCTCCTAAGCCCCACCGACCTGCTGATCCTGACCGCCGACCACGGCTGCGACCCCGACCCCCGCTGGCCCACCACCGACCACTCCCGCGAATACGTCCCCATCCTGGTCTATTCGCCAAGAATGCAGTCACCTAACACGCGCGACAGAAACCTGGGCACCCGCGAAACGCTAGCCGACCTCGGCCAAACCGTAGCCGAAAATTTCGCCGCAAAAATCCCCCACGGCCAAAGTTTCCTAAACTCGCTTCTGTAGGCGCCGGACGTGAGGTCCGGCCTGATGTCCGTGCACGCAAATTTTGACTTGCTTCATCACCCGGCACTTATCTTCGTCTGGAACCATCCGCCAACAGAGGACGTATGTCCAATCATCGATCAAAAAAAATCCTCCTCGGACTACTATCCGAGGAGGACTCGATACGTTTTTGCTTGCTGCGGCATTTGCCGCGGCCAATCCAGCCTAGAACGTCAGCTTCAGAGAAAACTGCATCTGCCGTTGGCTGCCAATCGTTTTGTTCACATTTCCCAAACCGCGTGGGCAGTTGTAGAAGTTATCCACCTCGTTGGCCGTTCCGCATCCCGTTGGCAACACCGCCTGCCCTTGTCCGGGAAACCCGTTGAAGTCCTCATTTTGTGTAACGTCGTCAACCGGAATGTCGAAGCTGGGCGTGTTCGTTATGTTGAAAATGTCGAACCCGAATTTCAAATCAAACCGCTCCGTGATCCTCGTATCCTTCACAAACGATACGTCCAGCCGCCGTTGCCACGATTGCCGGAATATATTTCGCTGACCCGTTGTGAAGTTGGTCTCATACGGGTCGTTGGTCGGAATGGCCCCGCCGAGCGCTCCAGGAGCCAGTAGCGGAATCGAGAAGCAATTCGGATTCAGCGCCGGAAAATCCGGATTGGCTCCGCTGTTGCCGGTCACCGCGGTCTTTGGCGTGCACCCGTTTCCCAAAGGCACAATCGGATTGGTAATTCCGTCCGATACTCCGTAGAACGCGCTGCCCACCGCGCCGCTGTAATCGATCACGCTGAAGGGCTGTCCGCTCTGGTAAATCCCCAATCCTTCGATCGCCCACCCGTTCGTCAGTTTGCCTTCCCAGGAACTGTCCGACGCGAATTTCCGCAGCTGGTAAACAAAGTTGAAGTTGAACACGTGCGTGCGGTCAAAGTCCGAAGACCCGTAACCGTCCCGCAGGTTCAGAGGATTATTTCCGTTGTAGAAGAGTCCCAGTGCGCTCTGTTCGTCCAACGCATGCGAGTAAGTGTAAGAAAACCCTACTTGCAATCCGTGGCTCATGCGTTTTTCAATGTGCGTTTGCAGGGCGTTATACGCGGATATGCCCGCGGCCGAGTAGCTCTCCGATTCCGAAGAATACCCAACGTACGGAACCCGCAGGTCAATATTCCCGCCTTCAAACGTGTTCAGGTAATTTCCCGCTGGAGCCCCATTCGTGGGATTGTTGGGCAGCGCGATCCCGTTGAAATTCGGATCTACGATCTGATACCCGTAGGTGTAAATCTGTCCGTTGATCGGATGGGTCGGCGACGCAATCTGCGCCTGGTTGAACGGCACCGGAATCACCAGATGCCGGCCCAGATTCCCCACGTACCCCACTTGAATGGATAGATCGCTACGCGGCTGCCACTGAATATCCAGGGTCTGGTTCAGCGTGTACGGCAGTTTGTTTGTGCGATTGTAATCCGCAAAAGAAAACAGCTTCGCGCCATTCGCAATGTCCGAAGCGCTCGGCAGCAAGCCCAGAATGTCTGCGGGATTCCCTGTAGGCGGCGCCTGCAGAGCCGTCCCCCAAGGATGGGCGAACGAGCCACCCGCTGGATTTGCCAGCGGCCCATCCACCGTTCCATCCGTCGTCGCTCCGTTGCAGGTCGGTATGAATCCCTCGTACGGCGAGCCCGTGAGCGACGTGCAGACTTGCGAGTTCACAAACGGTGGCGTCTGGTTCACTCCGTAAGGACCGCCGGTAATCACGCCAGATGCAAAGCCCGGCGAGAGGTAAGTAAACAGTTCCCCGCGGTCGTAGTACATCCCAAAGCCAGCCCGCACCACCACCTTGCCGGCAAACTTGTCCGGGCTCCACGCCAGTCCAATGCGCGGCGCAAATCCCCACTGCCGCCCCGTCAACGTCGTGTCGCTAACCCCTTTCGACGGAAATTCCGCGTTGTTGCCCGCCACGATGATTCCCGTGGACGTCACGTTCTCTCCGTTAAACGCGTATTCCGAAGGATCAAAGTTGTAAATCCGTCCGTACTTCTCCTTGAACCCGCCATTCCAGTCGTATCGCAGGCCCAGAGTCACGCTCAGATTGGAGCGAAACTGATATTTGTCCTGCACATAGAAACCGGTCGAGCCGCTCCTCAAATAGCGGTTCGCGTCCCCTTGCAGATATGCCGTAGTAACGAATCCATCGGACGTATACGGCGTCGGCGCTCCGGTCAGAAACTGCGAAAAGTCCGCGAACCCGATGATTCCGTTGTCCGTGCGCTGATCCCGCGTATTCAGTTGCGTGTATTCGTACGTTCCGCCAAATGTCACCGTATGTTTCCCATGCGTCCAGATCGCATTCGCCGAGGGCATGAAGCGGTTCTGGAACACTCCGGTAAACGCTCCCTGCGATGCCGCCCCCTGTCCAATCGTCAGAGGAATGTTGAACACGAAATTCGAGTTCGCTACCGAATCGTTTCCAAAGTCATCCACGATGCTGATGCCCGGGAAAATCGGAGATCCAAACGTGTCGATTCCCAGCGATTGCGGGGTAAATGGTTGCGAAATCGTGCTGTAATCCTTCTCGCGGATGAATCCAAACGTTTCCGTCACGCTGAGAGTTGGCTTTAGCGTTTGCGTGTTGCTGATCGAAAATACCTGGCTGCCCGCATCCAGATGCTGCGCGAATCCCGGCACGCTCGAATACGCATATGGCGCAACCGTCGGATCGTGCTGGTAATAATATTTGAACGCCACCGTGTCCTTGGCCGTCGCGTTCCAGTCCAAATCCGCTACCGCCCGGTCCGCGTGGAAGATCGCCGTCCCCGGAGATAGTGCGTTTTCCGGAAAATTTACCGAGGGCGTGTTACCGTCCGCCGAGGGAATCAAAAATTGCCCGTTCGGCAATTTGTACTGCAGCAGCGTCACCGCAATCTGGCTCAGATCGCCGTTGCCCGTGAGATTGCTCCCGAATTGCGCGTTCGATACCGCCGCCAAGGCTGCCGGCGAACGGTCATCTGTAAGTCCCGCCGGAACTGTCAGCCGCGATAGTCCGATTTCCGAGTCCGAACTCCGCGTATGTTCGTAGCCAATAAATCCAAACAGCTTATCCTTAATAATCGCTCCGCCTACCGTGCCCCCCACGTCATAGCGGTGCAAGTCCGGATTCTTCAGGCTGTCGGGAATGTTGGGGTCCGCGTTATAGAAGAAAGGATCGGCTTGTCCCCAGTTTGTCCCCCGCGTGCCGTACAGTGTGCCGTGTATGTTGTTCGTTCCGCTGCCCGTGCTCATGTCAATGTGCGCGCCGCTCGTCGAGCCTTGTTGCGCGTCATACATGCTGGTATTCACCCGCAATTCTTGAATTGTTTCCTGCGCCGGCGTTGGCAGTGCCTGACCGATCGCCAGATACGGCGAAGCCGTACTCTGAATGATCGCCGCGCTCGAACTCGCCGCACCGCTGACTCCTGTGTTATTTACCACGCGTGCCGAAGCCACCGAACTGGTGCTCTTCCCATTAAACAAATTGCTAGCGTCTACACCGTTCAATAAAAATGAATTGCTCGTATCCCGTTGCCCGTTGGCCCAGATCGGCTGGTTTCCCAGTCCCGCGTTGGCCCCCGTGCCCGCCGGAAGTTCCGCGTTCACCCCCGGAGAAAGCGTCGCCAGTGCCGTAAAACTTCCCGTCGGCAGCGGTATGTTCAAAATCTGATCCTTATCCAAAATATATCCGTTCGTAGTGTCCACCGCGTTGAGCAGCGGGTTCGCCTCTACCGTCACGGTGGTTGCCGTTTGCCCGACCTTTAGCGACACATTCAATGTAATCGTGCGATCCGCCTGTACGTTGAGTGCGGGCATCTTTTGCGATTCGAATCCATCGTGCGTGAACGTCAGCGTGTACGTTCCAATCGGCAGGCCCGGAAAGTCGTACAGTCCCGACGCGTTAGCCGTCTGCGTCCGCGTCAGTTTGGTCTGATCGTTCACCAGCGTGATCACCGTGTCGCCCACGGACGCGCCTGAAGCGTCCGTCACCGTTCCGGTAATTCCACCTAGAGTTTGCTGCGCGTTCGATGCGGGAGTTCCTGCGAGGATGGCCAAACAGAAAGCAAAAATAAAAATGAATTTTACGCTCTTCATCATGCGCTGCAGTCTCCTCAGAAAATGGAACTTCGCCCGGCTCGATCTGTGCGGCCTGCTCGCTGCAAAAAACAACTACAATTGGAAATTGGGAGGATCTCTGCCCGGCCCCGACGCCGGGCATCTTAAAAATTCTTGGGACGAAACTAGTGCACTTCACCGTCGATTCGAAGCGCAAACTTTCGCTGTTACAGATTTGTTTTTTCTATTTCAACTGCTGGCGGCCTGCGCACCCTTTTACGCGGCTTTTTCAGCAATTGCATCAGGAATACTCGGGGAGAATTTCACAGTCCTGTGGAAAACTTCGGCGCCCTCTCTTTTCGGCGCGTATCACCGCCGCCACTCACCGTGCAGCGAACCCGCTTGAACTCAACGTGGCGGAGCGATCACGCAACCTTGGAGTACTCGGCGCAACCCCAGAATGATCAGCCAACCTTGCACCACTCAGCGCAACAACGACACGTGCGCCGCCACAATCCTCCAGCCTTCCGCAAAGCGCACCCAAGTCTGCGATTGCCGCCCCGAAACCGTCTTGCCGTCCATCTCTCGCTCAAACTCCAAGGTAACGCTCCCGAAATCCTTGCCAAACGTCACAATATCCAGTCGCTTCACGCGCCGCGCCAGATTCACCGCCGCCCGCGCTTTGCGAAATGCCTCAATCTCCGCAATCCCATACAAATTTTCCGTCGCCCCAAACCGCATCACTTCCGGCGCGCTCCAAAACATCCGGGTAAGCGTCTCCACATCGTTCCCAACCAGCGCCGCCTCATACACGGGATAAAGCGCCTTCAACTCCGCCACCACCCCCACATCATTAATCACCATTGCGAATCACCATTCCGCCCGTCAAGAAGGTTATGTAGGTGCCGGACGTTTAGTCCGGCCTATTCATCTAAAACATCGTCGCTTTCGGCAAAACGGCATTGCATCGCCTTTGACTTTGCCTTTGTAGTGGCGCAGCATGCTGCGCGCCTTATCTTGCCGGGCGTCCCCGGCTTAGACTCAGCTCCTGCGCAAAATTCCCATCTCGCACGAGGGGATCCGCGGTGAATGTCGCGTCTAAAACATCGTCGCTGTCGGCAAAACCGCCTTCGCTATCCCCGCCGTAACCGTAAAAATCGGCTCATTCACCACCTGACTCCACCTCAAGTCCATCGCCACACTGCACAAAACATAAGCCTGCACCTCGCTGAATCCCCACCGAGCCACCAACAAATCCACCATCCGCGAAGTGGCCGCCCGCGCCGCCGCCACCGGTTCCGCCGAACACTCCACCACAATCCATTCCCCGGAATTGTCCGAGATCTTCTCTTTACGAGGCGGCGATTCAATCAACGGACTGCTCAGCGGCTGGCGCTTGTGCAATTGAAATCGCAACCTAGCCGACGCCGGACACTCAATCCCATTAATACAAACCTCTCCATCTCCCTGCGCCGCATGCGCATCTCCAGCGGAAAACAGCGCCCCGGGCACCAGCACCGGCAAATAAAGTCTTGCCCCGCTGCACAGTTCCCGCACATCCATGTTCCCGCCAAAATTCCCCGGCGGCCGCGTGCGAAATTCTCCGCTCTCTGCCTGCGCCACGCCCATCACTCCGCAGAACGGCCGCAAGGGAACCACCGCAGGCGCGAGCGATCGCGAAACATCTCCATCCAGCTCCCAATGAAAGAGAAAGGGAGTAGAAAATCGTTCTTTCAGAAATCCCAATCCATTGATAACGCTGGACCAGCCCCAACCCTTGTGCGCCACTTCCAGTACATCAATCTGCAACACATCGCCCGGCGCAGCATCCTCGATAGAAATTGGACCGGTAAGCGCATGAATCTTATTGCGATCGATCTTGAGAAATTCTTCAATCGTCATCCCCGGGCGCACCTGCGCGCCGCTGGAATCCACACAATCCATATGCACAACATCGCCGCTAGCAATTCGCAGTCGCGCCGCCAGATCGCGATTCCATCGCGAATGCGTCGGCTCCGCCGAAAGAATATGTTCAGTCATAAAGTTCGGTCACTGCTCTTTGTAGCGGCCGCCTTCCGAGGCGGGCGCCTTTTTCTCGATTCTGCACGGTAATTCCCCGATTACCTGCGCCGCATTAGGGTCCTTATCTCGCTTCTCTTCTCTGTGACCTCTGCGAACTCTGCGAACTCTGCGTTGGAATCCCCTTCCACCTAGCCACCCAACCCCACCTGTACCAAAACCGTCCCTCACCCCGGAAAAAATCCCGCTTCTCCAACTAAATCTCCACCGTCATCTGCAACTCCACCAACGCATGCCGCGGCAAAGCATTCACCCCGATAGCCGCCCGCACATGCCGCCCCGCTTCCCCAAAAATCTCCACCAAAACATCCGACGCTCCATTGATCACCTTGGGCGAGTCCGCAAACCCGGCTACCGCATTCACGTATCCATTCACAGTCAAGATGCTGCGCACGCGGTCCAGCGCTTGCTCGGTTCCTCCGAGATATCCGTACAGCACCGCCAATTGCGCAAGCGCGCAAGCCCGGGCCGCGGCATAACCTTCTTCAATTGTCCGATCGCTTCCCACTGTTCCGCTGATCACTCCGGAAGCGCCCAGGGAAATCACTCCAGAAAGAAAAATAATATTTCCAACCGTTTTCGCCGGCACGTAATTGCCGCCCGCGGCAGGCAGCGAGGGAAGCACAATCCCCAGTTCGCGAAGTCGCGCTGAAATTCCTGAATTCATGGCACAAACCCTTTCCAACCATCCGAAATGCGCCGCACAACCGCATTCAAAATCAAAATCTTCCAAGAAGCAATCGCGGAAGCAGATATCTGTCTCATTGGCCGCGCCCGATTCAGCCGGTCAATCTAGTCGGTCAATTCGCTCTCCGGCAGCGCAGTCAGCAATAACACGATTCCAATCACCGCAAACATACGGGATGCTTCCTCTCGCCCATCCCATGTTCGGGATTGCCACATCAAAAACCATTCCGCTCCCACGCTCAGAAACGCTGCCAGCCACATCAACAAACCGAGCGTCATCGCCATGATAGAGACGTTCTTGGCGCGCGTGAATTCTGCAGCGGTCCCAGGCAGCTCCCGGACCATGCGCACTCCGCCCCACCACAACAAAATCGTGGTCAGCGCTTCCCAAACTATGATCGAGAGGTAAAAAATCGTATGCCACGTCGGACTGTTGATCGCCCGCCACATTCCGCTATTTCCCGGAAACGTGGAATCCATCATTAGTACGTGGCGGATAAACTGGTAGTTGGAGTTGTAGTCCGTAATATTGTTGAAGACCACCAGCGAGTAGAAGAGTGCTACCGCGAATACCAGCAGAGTTTTGCTCAGGCGCAGAGTCATGGTTTTTTCTCGCTAGCTGGCGTTTGCGGGACCGCCGCGGGCAGGGAAGTGAACGTACTAAAATACGCCGTAAGCGCTTTCAATGTCTCCGTATCGTATTCCGGAAACGCCGGCATATCGGAATGGGAATCCCGCGATCTGGGATTGTGAACGTATGCGCGGAAAAAATCCGGATCGGCAGTGGCCCAGGCCGAAAGCACCAGCCACGGGTGACCCGCTCGTTGTCCCCCTTCGACTCCCATATTGTGGCAGCGAAAACAATTCTGCTTGGCGATTCTGAATCCATCTTGCACCGCCGCGGAATTGGCAGCGGCTCCTCGCGGAGCGATGGAGGCAAACACATTTTTCTCGTTGCGGAACTCCAGGCGCACCACGCCCCACGGAATTTGCGCCGTATCGGAGTGCGACAAAATCTTGAAACTGGGCTTAAAGTTGTCGTGCGAAATCATGTACGGACCCATGCTCTCGCCGTGGCCTTCTGGATCTTTCGGCCAGCCTTCCGGCGCCTTGCCGTTGATTTCCAGCACGAGCACCGGCTGGTGCGCCGCAATGTACTCCCGCGAATAATTGGCCCGGTACAAATCGTCGCAAATAGCTACCACTAAATCTCCGTCTGGAGATTCGCTCAGATGTTTCGCCAGCTCTGCCAGGGTCACGCCGCGAATTTCCGCGTTACTCACAAAATTGCCGTCGCCTGCCGCCGTAAATGTCACTTGCGGCAGTGCGAGTAAATCCTCCCGCGAAATGTATCGCGTCGCGCCTTTCTCCATCCCCGCCAATTCGCCACCCACTTCCAAGTCCAGCGGAGAACTGCGCTCCGTCCGCAAAGTAATGCGCGAACCAGCGAGCGTTGTGTTTCCGTCGCGAGTGGCGTGCAGACGAATGGCATGCAAATCAATGCGGATCGCCGACGCCGCGGAAAGTGCCCCAGCGTTAGCGAACTCCGCCCGCGACACAAGACAGGACGCAATCGCCGCAACCAAAAATCCGCAACTCCAAAACAATTTCACGCCAATTTCTCTTTCCGCAAACTCCAGAAAAACCAACCCAGTCCCGCCGCCAGATACACCAAATAAACATACGGCAATTTTCCGTACGGCCCTTCCGGCACCGGATACAAATTTCCAATCAGCGCCAGCACCATCGCAGTGGCCGCCAGCCACGGAATCACTTGCGCCCCCGGACGGAAAACTCCGTGCTCCCGCAAATATTTTGGCAACCCCCAACAAACCAGACCGTAGGCCACGATAAATCCGTAGGTGGCCAGGGAGCCGAGCCAGCCATAAATATCCAGGCCGGTGGCGCCGCGCATCGCCAGCACCGCAACCGGAGCGACCACCGCGATTCCCGTTACTACGATCGCGTTGCCCGGCGTTTCGTTGCGGATGTGAGTGTTGCGCATCGCGCTGTGCGCCAATCCGTTGTGGGCCATCAGCAGCAGCACGCGGGCGGCCGCGGTGATGCACGCCAGCGTACAGGCAAACATGCTGATCATCGCGCCAATGTCGATGATCAGTCCGAAGATGGGAACGCCGCCGACTACCGCAAGAACGTGCATGGGATTCTGGCTGGAGCCGAGGTCTTGACCGGCGATGTGGAATCCGAGCACTTCGGTGTAGGCGCAGACGACGAAGATGGCTCCGACGAGTAACGCGCTTTGAATCACCGCGCGGGGAATAGTTCGCAGAGGCTCGCGAGCTTCCGCGCCCAATGTTGTGGCGCTTTCAAATCCCACGAAGCTGAAGAGCGCGAGAACTAAACCTAAACGCAATCCGCTGCCGGTCATTCCTTGGAGGTGCAATTGTTCGGAATCGATGTGCAGTCCGTTACGAAATAGAACCAGGACGACGACGATTAAAATTGTGGCGACGGAAACCGCTTCGATCCAGAGCATTACGCGGGCGGAGACTTTTACGTCGCGCCAGGCAATCCACATGCAGAGTACTGTTCCGAAAATTGCGAGCAGCGCGCCGGAAACAAAATGTCCGGTCATATCGCGAATCAAAAGATTTGCGTAATGAAAAAATCCGCCGATAACGCTGCTGCCGGTGGCTACGTAGGCGAGTAAAAGACTCCAGGCGGCGGTGGCGGCCAGCCAGGGCGGAAGGGTGGCGGTGGCGTAAGTGTAGAGGGAGCCGGGCGAAGAGGAATAGCGCGCGTACCGGGCGATGCACAGAGCGATGAGAAAAACCGCAGAGGTGGCGAGAGCGTAGGCCAGCCAGGTGGCGTTGCCGGCAAGAGCGCAGACCAGCGGGATGGTGGCGGCGGGAGTTGCGGTGGGCGCGATGGTAGAAAGCGATTGAGCGAGAGTTTCGAGCGGAGAGAGGACGCCTTGTCGCAGGCCGTAGCCAGTGGATTGCTGCGGGGCGGCGATGGCCATCTGTGAAGGTGCCTCTTTCCGGCGTGCGAGAGTGTTTGTAAAAGTGGTTCACGATACAGGCGATGGGGATTTGGTGCAAGGGGGCTGGGAGTGATTTGGTGAATTGGAAATTTGGTTGGGGAGGAGAAGGTGGAGTGGAAGCGGTGGCGGCGAGGGAGCGGGCCGGGTTGTGGGGTACGCGGTCGGTCGATGGGATGGTAGAGGACTTTGTTGGCGTGTGGGGGTGGGGGAGTTGGTGGTGCGGGCGGCGGAGGGGCGACGAGTGTTGGTGCCGGAGTCTGGGACCGGGAAAGCAGATCCCTCCCGCCTACGCACAGAATCGATCGCTTCGTCGGGCGCTGCACTTCGTTCCCTTCCTTCGTCAGGGCGAGCGGGATGACAATTTTTTGGCTGCGTGGTGGGTTGGGGGGACCGGTTAGATGTGGGCGGTGGCGAGGGAACGGAGTGCGAAGCGGCAGAATGTGAATCAACAGAAAGCGAAGCAACGGAATGTGCGTCAACCGAAGGCGAACCAACAGAATGTGAGTCAGCAGAATGTAAGTCAACAGAGTGCGAATCTAAAGATTCGCCACTACGAAGTGCAGAGTCGTTGGGGAGGGGGCCGCGATTGGGGCGGGGCATGTCGATTACGATGCGCTGGGGTTGGCTGGCTTCGGCGGCGGCTTGGGCGGCCTGAGCGTCCTGGGATTGGCGATGCATTACACACTGGCTGTTGAGGAGGAGTTGCGAGATGTAGGCGAAGGTGGTGGCGTCGCGTCTGGTGACGCGGTGATGGGCGAATTGGGTGAGGAGATTCGCGAGGAAATGGTTGACGTTGGATGGGGTGGCGAGAGTTTCCGTGCCGGATAGTAGATCAGCGGCTACGGCTTTGGCGCGTTCGGCGGATTCGGCTTTGGCTTGGACGCGGGCGTGGTTGGCGCAGAGAGTGGGATGGTCTGATGCGATGGGCAAGAGGCAGCGGCGATTTAGTTGGGAGCGGTGTTGGCATTGGGTTTTCGGGTTGGGCTTATAGGGCATGGGGCATCCTTTTTCTGGCATCCTTTTTCTGGCGTTGTATTGGTGTGGAGCGCGTTCCGTTTTGGGAATAGGTCGATATTTTTGCGAGGGGGTACCCTCCCACTTTTGTGCAAGAGATAGATTTGTTGGGGGTTGGAAGGGAAGAGCGACGGACGAAGTAAGGAAGTAATGAGGGAATGAAGTAATGAAAATACAGAAATGGGGAGTGGTTTGTAGCGAGTAAAGGCGACGTAAGGACGTGAGGAGGTAATGAAGCAACGAAAGGGCGAGTCTTGGGTTCGCGGCTTTTGACGGGTCTATAAGTGCTTGGCTTTTCTGGGTTTGCGGCTGGGCGAGCTGGAAATTCTATCTTCACAGGAGATGGTAGCATGAAAGTGTTAGCTTGTCAAGTACTATATTGTTTGGTACTGGATTTGCGCTCCCAAAACAGTTGGTTTTGCGCAAAGAATGGCGATTGGGTGGTTTGAGGCGACGGGTATGTGTGCAAGAATGGGCTTCGGGGCAGGTCTAGTGGGAGGTTTTGGATGGCGCACGATTCCGGCAGTGACAAACAGCAAGCGCACGAATTGATCGAGCAACTTGCACCTACGCAACTTGCTGCCGTAGTGGGACTACTGGAAGTGATGGTCGACCCGGTTTCCCGGGCCGTCGCGCAAGCTCCGCTAGATGACGAAGAGCTGAGCGCACGAGGTGTGCACGCTTTGCAGGAAGCGGAGGATTGGTCAAAACGTAACAAGGGCATTGCGCACGAGCAGGTATTGCGGGAACTGGGAATGACCATGGAGGGCGTCCTCAAGGATCGGAAGTGAGGGCGATCGTTTGGACGGCGCTTGCGCAGAGCGACGTGAGGAGCTTGAGCAAGCCTGTTGCGATGCAGATTTTGCTGGGTCTACATCGATTTGTGGAGTCAGGCACGGGCGACGTGAAGGCTTTGCAGGGACGCGAAGAGTTGCGGTTGAGAATGGGCGATTACAGGTTGTTCTTTATTTGTCCCGATAGTGAAAGTATCGAGGTCCGCCGGGTGCTGCATCGTCGAGAGGCGTATCGCTGATTGATTTCTGTGAGTTTTATTTGTCCCGATCAACGCGCCCTCCGAATAGTTCATAAAGCAAGACCGGCCCTCTGGGACGCGAGGACGGGGCACCCAAAATCCAGAACCGAAACCGAAAACAATTTCAGAGGCTTACGGCTCGGGTTGATACGATACTTTGCCTTCGGCCACCTTCGTCGCGCCTTCGTAGAGAGCAAAGTGCGCGCCTGGTATGAGCCAGCCTGTGGGTGCGTGCTCCGACAGAAATTCGACATGGCACTCTTGAAATCCCGAAGGATCTGCCGGTTCAAGCGGATAAACGATCAGACTCCATGATTCTTTCAGCCAGTCCGCTTCGCGCTCGTGGGAGAATCGGGCGAGGGTGGAATATTTCGACCCCTGCGCTGGCGCACGAGTTCGACCGCTCATTTCAGGCGACAGCCACTTGAGTTCGGCAGTTATGGGCATTGCTGGACTCACCTTCAATTTCAAGACACAGATTGAGTAGGTTACTTCTCGACTAGAATACATTTGTGGCGGGACAAATCCATGTGGGGACGTGCGCGTTCACGGCTAGCGGCTGGAGGGGGAGTTTTTATCCGAAAGGGATGAAAGCGGCGGAGTATCTGGGATTTTATTCGGGGCAGTTTGACACGGTGGAGATCGATTCGACGTTTTACGGGTGTCCGGCGGCGAAGACGGTGACGAACTGGTATGAGCGGACGCGGCCGGGATTTATTTTCTCGGTGAAAGTGCCGCAGTCCATCACGCACGAGAAGATTCTGGTGGATTGCCGGGAAGAATTTGAGACGTTTGTGCAGACGATGGAGCTGCTGAAAGAGAAGCTGGGAGTGATTCTTTTGCAGTTTCCGTACTTTGACAAATGGCAGGTTAAAGACCGGCACGCGTTTGGGGACCGGTTGCTGCCATTTTTGAAATTGCTGCCGCGGGAACGGCGATTTGCGGTGGAGATCCGCAACCGGAAATGGCTGGACGCGGAATTTGCGGAGGTGCTGAAGAGTTTTAATGTCGCGCTGGTGTTGCAGGACATTCACACGATGCCGGGACCGTCAGAGATGAGCTTTGATCCGATTACGGCGGATTTTTCGTATGTGCGGCTGCTGGGTGATCGCAAACGGATCGAATTGGCGACGACGGTTTGGGAAAAGGTGGTGGAGGATAAGTCCGAAAAAGTTTCGGATTGGGTGAAGCATTGTTTGTTGGTACAGAGGCGGGGTGTGGCGCAATACGTGTACGCGAATAATCATTACGAGGGGTTTAGTCCGGCGACGGTTGAGAAGTTTAGGGAGTTGTGGGGGAAGGCGGGTGGGGTGGAGTTGCGGAGGGTGGAGAGGGAGGGGTTGGGGGGAGGGTTGTTTGATTAGGCGGCGTAAGGTCTGAAACGGAATCACGTTCGGGCCACCTTCATGTTGCGTGCCTCTCAGTGTGCGGGGTTCCCTTAATCGAAGGGCTTTGCAGGTCTAACGGTAATGACTCCGAGCAGCGTTCCAGTCTCGATTTCCTCTGCGTCGACGTTGAAAACAACTTGAAATGGTGTCTGCCCCTTCGGATACGTGAACGTGATAATCATCGGAATGTTCCCATTTCGGCGCACTGTATCAAATGGAATTATGTAAGTATGGGTTAGGCTATCTGGCGGCTCGACGATTAGTTGGGACGGGGAACTGCATTGCAACCTGACGTCTTTGCCTTGGAACATAATCCGCAACGTTCCTTTTGTTGCCGCCGCATCTCCTGAATTTCGAAGGTTAAGATCGAATGCCCAAGAGGTATCCGTTTCTTCTCGTTTTGGCAGCTGAACATTGATCGCTGTATTTAATGGTACGAAATCGTCGTACAGCTCTAGTTTGGGCTTCCGCGATAGTTGTTCCTCTCGTGCAGCCTGATCTAGTTTGAGGATTTTCAGTTGCTGTTCAAGAGCCTTCGCCATCGCTCTCGTCTGTTGCAGATTGGCTTGGACGTTGTCGTTCGCCTTCTTCTGGTCGTCCGACAAGGTTTTGAGGGATTGAGCTGCGGCAGTCATTCCTTTTGATGTATCGCCAGCGCTAGTGTTCATTGGATTCAGTATGTCCGTCTGTTTGCCAATAGCAGACTTCATGTCTTCCAATCTAGCTACTTGTTTGCCACCTTCGTAAATACCTCCGATGACTTCAAAAGCTATCAGTGCAATGACAACTATCTCCATCCGAAAGTCACGCTTCGCGATTTTGTCATCGTGGCGACGATCGACAGCCGCCATGTACGCTTGTGCGGCTAACAGATGCGGTACGCCTTGCTCCGGCGTCAAGTTTTCCATCTCCGCGTAAGACGCGTCTGCTAGACGCTTTAGTTCTTCATCAGGTTGCTCAAAATCAGATACTCGCATCGAGCGTCGGTTCCCCGTTCAGCTGAAGGCGGATGTTATCACGACGGATACGGGCGGTCATGGTATCTTGGACCGCCACCAGCCTATGTCAGAAATCGAACAAGAAGAAACGCAACAATCCGAGACGGAAATAGCGCACGTTTTGTTTACGGACTTGGTTGGGTACTCGAAACTTACGATGGACCTCCAAGAGTCTGTCATGCGAACTCTGCAGGAGGTTATCTCTGGTACGCCACAATTTCTTCGTGCTAACGCCGCTGGAGATTTGATCAAAATTCCAACCGGGGACGGGATAGCACTCGTCTTTTTTGGAGACCCTGAAGCTCCAGCACGATGCGCGCTAGCCATCAGCCGCGCGTTGAAATCGTACTCTTCTATCCACTTGCGAATGGGTTTGCACACAGGCCCTGTGATTCGGAAAGCCGACATAAACGCGAACAACAATGTTTTTGGAGGAGGCATAAATACCGCGCAACGCGTGATGGACTGCGGCGACACTGGACACATTCTCGTGTCTCATAGCCTTGCGGATGTCCTTGAGCAGTTGGGTAGTTGGAAAACGTCGCTGCACGATTTGGGAAAGGTTACGGTTAAGCACGGCGCATCACTTCATCTCTACAATCTCTATACCAACGACGCTGGTAAAGAGACGATGCCACGTAAGATAACCAGTCAAGTCAATAAAAACTGGCTCTCGCTCGGGTTACTCTCAGGGGCAGTCGCAGTCACGGCTGTTTTGGTTTTCGGTTGGCTGTATTCGGGGCGCACAAGTCCTCCAGTCGGACCTTCCCAGAGTCCTCCGAGCACGGAAGTGCTGCGGACGAAGCCGGAGGAACCCGTGAACGCTCCACGTGAGCCCAAACGCAGACAGTCTCAATCGAGAGTGCTGTCCGACGATGCTCTACGCCGTTTTGTTGTTGCTCTGACAGCCGCTAAGCAAGGCACGCTTCGAGTGGTCCTCGCGAGTTCCGCAGATGATGTTTTTGAACTCTCGCAGCAATTGTGTGGAGCGGCGCACCAAGCTAATTGGGCTCTGTCCTGCCCACAGAGCCGCAATGCTGTTATGGGAAGGGAAGTCATTGCGAAGGGTTTGCAGTGTTATTCCGAGGACTGGAGAGCTGCCGACGCAACTGCATTTCAGAATGCAATGAAGGCGGCCCAGTTAAGCTGCACTTATTTTTCAAATGGGTATGATTTTGGCGGCATCCAAATTCTGGGCACCAGCGGAGTTACAGTTCTTATCGGTAGTCCGGCACAGAATTAGGCCAGCGTTTATGGTCGTTCTCCGAGAATCGTACAAGCCTCCCTCCTTTAGTAGGCCGATTTTGGTTGGATGCTTGTGGCGCCCCTACGGGGCTCGCGAGTTGGTCGGGGTGTGGACCCAGCGCTTGGCGCACTGGGCTAAATTGTGGCGCGCCTCCGGCGCTGGGTTGGACGATGATTGCGCGTTTGGGATGTTGACGATGGAGGCGGAGGCGGTGGATCCGCGGTTGTGATGGGTGGTGGGGAGGTTGCGGAAGGTTCAAAGGCAAGTCCTCAGGGGCTGAAGCCCACTGTGGGCTAATCCGATGATGTCGGAGCTGAAGCTCCGACCCCCAAATGCGCGGGGAGTTGGGCGGAAGGGGTCGCTGGCGATGCGGGAGTTTGCGTTGGGGGTGGAGAGGTTTGTGCGCGGGGAGCCGTTGCGGCGGGTGCATGAGTGCGCGTTTGGAGTGTTGGCGATGGAGACGGAGGCGGTGGATCCGCGGTTGTGATGGTGGTGGGTTGTAGGCGACGGAGTGGAAGGACGTGCCCACCCGTTTGCCGACGGCGCAAACGGGTGGGCATGCCGGGCTGAAGCCCGACGCCTACAAAGGCAAAGGGCAAAGGCAACGGGCAAAGGCAACGGCAAATTCGAAGACAAATGCGACGGAATGCGAATCTGAAGATTCGCCACTACGGAAGCTAATTCAAAGTCAACAGAACGGGTCTGAAGACCCGCCGCTACAACTTCAGAAGCGACCGCCTCGGAAGGCGGCCTCCACAGAAGCAGAGTCAACGGCAGATTCGCGAAGACACGGTCAACGGAAGGCGAATCTGAAGATTCGCCACTACGGAAGCGAATTCAAAGTCAAAAGAACGGGTCTGAAGACCCGCCGCTACAACTTCAGAAGCGACCGCCTCGGAAGGCGGCCTCTACAGAAGCAGAGTCAACGGCAGATTCGCGAAGACACGGTCAACGGAAGGCGAATCTGAAGATTCGCCGTTACGGAAGCCAATTCAAAGTCAAAGGAACGGGTCTGAAGACCCGCCGCTACAACTTCAGAAGCGACCGCCTCGGAAGGCGGCCTCTACAGAGGCAAATTCCACGGCAGATTCGCGAAGACAAAAGTCAACAGAATGCGAATCTGAAGACCTCCTGCTTACTGCACCTGGATGGTGGCGGTTACGGAGTGGGAGACGGTGCCGGCGGTGGCGGTGATTACGATTTGGTAGGTGCCGGGCGGCGTGGTGTTTAGGGAGATGGGAGTGTTGTTGGCGGAGTTGTTGCCGCAGCCGGCGAAGGTGATGGTGGCGGCTAGCAGCAGCGAGATGGCGGCGAAGGCGGTTAGGCGTCGCACGGGGATGCGAGTGGCGAAACGCGATGTAAGAGCTAACGCTGCTTGGCGCGGAGCTCGGACGAGGGCGGCTACGGGTGGGACGAGGCCGGCCAGGGACGCTGAGGCGCAGAGGATGGCGAGGAGTAGCGCCAGGAGCTGGAGTGCGGCTGGGAATTGGAGCGGGCCGGGGAGCGATGGCGGGCGGAAGGTAGTTGGCGGACGCGGGGCGGCGCTCGGGGTGGCGTTCGGGGTGGTGGTTACGCGGAAGGTGAAGGACGTGGGATCCGTGACCGTCGTGGGATTCGGTTGGGGATAGAAGACGCAGAGGCCTGGGGGTAGCGGGCCGGGGGCGTTAAACGTGATGGTGACCGGGCCGCCGGGGCCGGGGATCACGTTGGTGACGATGGTGGTGGGCTGGCCGGCGATGATTACGATGGGCGGGCCTTCGGGAATGGTGATGGTGAAGCCGCCGCCGTTGGCGGTGCCGTTCCCGGAGAGAGCGATGGTTTGGGTGGCGGGAGTGGCGTTATCCGTCAGCGTGAGGGTGCCGGTGCGCGCGCCTGCCGCGGTGGGGGTGAAGATTATCGAGAGGATGCAGGAGGTGTTGGGAGAAACCCCGCCGTCGGTGGTGCAGGTGGTGGCGGGGCCGAGAGTGAAGTCTGGAACGCTGTTGAACGGGCCGATGGTTATGGAGGTGAAGGTTAGCGTGGTTTGACCGGAGTTGGTGACCGTGACGGCTACGGGGGCGCTGGGAGTGTTGAGCGCGGTGTTGGGGAAGCTGGCGGCGGTGGGATTCAGGCCAACTACCGGGCCAGTGGGGGCGGTGCCGGTGCCGGTGAGCGGCAGAGTTTGGGTGGCGGGGGTGGCGTTGTCCGCGAGAGTGAGCGTGGCGGAACGCGGACCCGCTGCGCCGGGAGTAAAGATTACGGAGAGGATGCAGGTGCCGGCGGCGGCGACGGGCGTTTGCGTGGTGCAAGTGGTGGCGGGGCCCAGGGTGAAATCGCCGGGATTGGCGCCGGTGTTGATTACGATGGAAGAAAAAATGAGCGGTGCGCCGCCGGAGTTGGTGAGAAGGACGCTGAGCGGGGCGCTGGGGGCGTTTTGCGCGGTGTCTGGAAAGGCGAGAGCTGTGGGTGCCAGGGTGACGGCGGGTCCGGCGCCGGTGCCGTTGCCAGAGAGCGGAACGAACTGGGTGGCGGGATTGGCATTGTCGATGAGGGTGAGGGTGGCGGAGCGGGTGGCGACGACGGTGGGAGTAAAGACGACGGAGATGATGCAGGAGCCCGCGGCGGGGACCGGAGCCTGCGTGGAGCAGGTGGTGGCGGGGCCGAAGGAGAAGTCTCCGGGATTGGCGCCAGCGGCGATGGTGATGGAGGTGAAGAGTAGCGGAGCGGTGCCGAAATTGTTGACGGTGATGTTGATGGGGGTGGCAGGGGTGTTGACGGGAGTGGGAGTGAAGGCGGCGGCGTTGGGGATGGGGGTGACGGAGGGGAATTGGGCAACGACGTTCTCGGCGACGGCCGCGATGGAGATGGTGTTGAAGCCGAGGGTGGTGGTGGAGGCGGCGGCGTCGAGGGCGCCGGTGCCAGCGATGATGGGGTAGACGATCACGGAGCCGGTGAGATTGGCGTCGTCGGCGACTTGGAGTTGCAGGAAAAATTGTCCGCTGGGATCGATGGCAGCGTCGCCGGGAATAAGGGCGGTGGTTTCGGTGCCGATTGAGTTGAGGGCGCCGGTTTGGGGGTTGAACTGGAAAGTGTTGACGAAAAAGGAGCCGCCTTCGATTTCGTAGAGATGCGTGCCGGAAGCGTCGAAGAGGAGAGATTGCGGGCGGCCCTGGACGGTTTGATCCGCGAGCTTGACCAGGTTACCGAAACCGTCGGCGGAGAAAATGGTGAAGGGATTGGAGAAGCCGTTGACGACGGCGATAAATCTGCCGGAAGGATGCACGGCGATATTCTCGTTACCGCCGTTATTGTTCGTGGCGGAGTTCCCCGTGGCGTAGGGGGAACCCTCCGCCAGTGTGAGCGCACCGCTGAAGGAAGTGATGGAGTAAACGTTGACGAGGAAATCGTCGTCGCCGTCGGTGCCGAGAACGTAGAGAAATTGGCCCGCAGGATCGACGGCTACGCCGACCGGGTTAGTGACGGCGACAGCTTGGGAGCAAGTGCCGGTGAGAATTCCGCCGTTGACCGGGCAGAGAAGAACGGCGTTGCCGCCGGAAGTGGCGACGTAGAGGAATCGGCCGGAAGGATCGAGAGCTTGCGAGTTGCCGCCAGCTACGAGAGTGACCGCGCCTTGAGCCGGAATGGAATTGGTGAGCGCGCCGGTGGAGGGAGTGACTGTGAATTCGGTGAGTTGCGCTCCGGAGGCGGTACCGTTGTTGATGAAGACGTGGAGGCCGGTGAAATCAGGGATGATCGCGCCCGGAAGATTTACCAGGGATGGAGTGTTGACTATCGTGCCGACGTCCCCGGAGGCGGGATCAAGAGGAGCGCCGGAAATAGTGTTGGAGTTGGAGTTGGTGGCGTAAAAATATTCGTTGGGGATGGAGAGCACCGCAGGCGGAGCGAGACTGAAGGAAACAGGTTGCGAGCGGGTGGTGTTGGAAGCGACGAAATTGAGAAAGCCGTTGGGTTCCGTGATTTGCTGGAAGGCCGGGGCGATGCCGTAGGTTTCCAGCAGATTGGTGGATTGGTCCGCGACGTAGAGAAGTTGGCTGTTGGGATCGATCGTGAGGGCGACCGGCCGCGCGCCTTTGAGTACGGTAGCGGCGCTGATGGCGGTGAGCGCGCCGCCGGAACCAATGGTGAAAGGGGAAACGGTATTGTCGTTGGAGTTGGCGGCGTAGAGAAATTGACCTTGCAGATCGATCGCGATGGCGGTGGGGCCGCTGCCGGTGGGGAAGGTGGCGGGCGGTTCGGTTAACGCGCCGGTTGCTGGATTGATCTGGAATGCGAGGAGATGGTTGAGAGTTACGTCGGAAACGTAGAGGGTTCCTCCAGTGGGAGTGGCGGCGACGGCCTGCAGAGTTTCGCCGGTAGCGGGGAAGATGGCGCCGGGGACGAGGCCGCCGAGAGGCGAGCAATCGAGTGGCGGAGCGCAGATCGTAAATTGCGAGATGGTTTGATCGCCTTGATTGACGACATACGCGTAACTTTGGGTGGCGCCTTGAACCACGGTCATGGAAACGGGGTTGCCGCCGGCGGTGGCGGTTCCCTGGGAGGTCAAGGTGCCGTCGGTATTGATAAGGAACGAGGAGACCGAGCCGTCGGCAGTAATTACGTAGAGCGACTGGTTGGGGGCGTTGACGTACATGGCGACCACCGTATCGGGCACATCGGTGGTTCCGATTTCCGTGAGCGCGCCGGTGACCCGGTCGGCGCTTAATCCGGTGACGTTGCTATTGTTGTCTCCAACATAGACAAAATTTCTAGTCGGTATTGCGGCGAAGGCGATCGCCGTGGGCGTGGCGTCCACGGGATACTCAATATAGCTGACTCCTGAAACCGCGCCGGTGGCCGTGTTGATTTTCGAGACGGAGATGGTTTGATCACCGTTATTCAGAGCGTACGCGTAGGTGACGTTGGAAGTCTGGGCCCGGGTGGGGAGGGCGCTGAAGAGAAATACGGCGAGGGCGCACGCAGCGGTGTTGCAGAACCGTGTTAGAAATTTGGTCTTCATATCTATTTGGTCCTTGGCATCCGCCTTGGGAAATGACACGCCTTGCTCGAGGGAGAATTCTCACAGCGAGCCATTGCCCGCGGGAGAGAAGCACGCGTGTTGAGACGGGCAGAGCGACAAAAAGTGTCGAAGCGAGGCAGTTTCACGACCTGGACTGCCGGGCTGTGGAAAAATCGTTGTAGGTAGATATATTCCATCGGTCCGGTAAGTCAAGAGCAAAAATTGGGGTGGGGAGTGAGTGAATGGGGCGGGGGATTTGGTGGTGTGTGTGTGGGCAGATTACGCGGGTCGCGGCCCGAAGGAGAACCGTACACAGAGACAGAGGGAAAAGAAGGATGCCGCCCTGAAGGGCGGCGCTACAACGGCAACGGCGTGCGAATCTGAAGATTCGCCACTACAGAAGCAAAAGTCAAAGGAACGGGTCTGAAGACCCGCCGCTACAAAATCAAGGGCAACAACGGCTGGGCGGGCTTTATTTGTCGGAGGCTAGGCGTTGGCGGGCGTAGGCGCTGGCTTCGCTGGCGGGGTCTAGTTTTAGGAAGGCTTGCCAGTGTTCGCGGGCTTCGTCGTGGGAGTTTAGTTTGTCGCAGAGGGTGGCGAGGTTGTAGCGGGCGTCGGGATTTTGCGGGTCGAGGCGGACGGCGAGACGGAGATGTTGCCGAGCTTCTTGCGTTTGGCCGAGGTCGTCGAGAGTGCTGCCGAAATTGAAGCGGGCTGCGGGATTTTGCGGTTCGAGTTTTACGGCGCGGGCGAAGAGTTCGCAGGCTGCTTCCAGTTGGCCGTCTTCGAAGGCCAGGGTGCCGCGGTTGATCAGGGCGTCGATGTGATTGGGATCGGCGGTGAGGACTCGGTCGTAGGCTTCGATGGCCTGGGCGCGGGTGGTGGGATCGGCGTCGAACTCGAGGGCCTGGTGGAACCAGGATTCGGCGTTGCGGTCCGGCATCATGCGGAGGTTTTCTTTTTCGACCAATTCGCGGGTTTGGAAATTCAGGAAGAATTGGCCGCTGATGGGTTCGAGATGGGTGCCGGCGTTTTCAACGATGAGATCTTTGCCGTTGGAGACGATGCGGAGTTCGGTTAGGGGAGATTTAATTTCGGAGAGTTTTTTGCGCAGGGCTTCGAGGGATTGGCGGAGTCTCGCGGGACTTACGCCTTTTTCGATTAATTGTTTGGCGGTGCGCAGGGCGATCAGGTCGCGGAAATCGTAGGCGTCTTTTGCGCCGGGGACCAAGGGCGCGATGATCTGAAATTCTTCCCACTGCTTGAGTTGCTTGTCCGAGACGTCGAGAATGCGGCGGATGTCAGCGCGCGTGTAGTGTTCGCTGGAGCGCATCGACCGCTAGCTGGCAACCTTCTTGGCGGATTTTTTGGCGTTTTTCATTACCGCGATCGCGCGGACTGGCGGTTTTTTCGCAGGGGCCGCGGGGCGTTGCTCCAGACTCTTGGTGAGCGCGGCCATCAGATCCACGACGGGAGCGCGTTTGATGTGGACTACCCCAGCGACCTGTTTGCCTTCTTGTTTGGCGGCGATCAGGGCGCGCATACCTTCCTGATACTCGTCTTTATATTTTTTGGGATCGAAGTCGGCGGCCAGATTTTCGATCAATTGGACGGCGAGTTTTTTCTCGGCTTCGCGGAGTTCGATGTTTTGATTCTGGCCGTATTCGGCGACTTCGCGAATTTCGCTCTGGTAGTACATGGTGTGGAGGGTCAGGCCGTTTTCCCGGGGTCGAATGATGACCACGTGTTCGCGCTGATGCATGGTGAGTTTGGCGATGGCGGCGTAGCCGGATTGTTCGAGAGCTTTGAGTAACAGGTGATAGGCCTTCTTGCCTTCCTCTTCCGGGGTGACGTAATAGCTGGATTCGAAATAGAGGGGATCGACTTCCTCTAACTTAACGAATTCCTGAATTTCCATGGTGCGGCCGGAGTCTGGTTCGATGCTGTCCAGCTCGGCTTCGGTGAAGAGCAGGTATTGATCGTCTTCGTATTCGTAGCCTTTGACGATTTCGTTGCGTTCCACCTTGCGATCGCAGGTGGGGCAGAAGAGCGGCATCTTGATGCGCGAGTTGCAGACGGAGTGCAGTTGATTGAGGGAGATGCGTTCGGAGCGCGCGGCGCTGAACAGGCGAATGGGGATGGAGAGGAGACCGAACGTTAGGAAACCTTTCCAGACAGAGGTGGCCATTGCTGCTCCTTCGTGGCGAATGTTAGGCGAAAGTGGTTATCGGCCTGTTCGCGGTTTATTGGCGTAGTTTAACGGGAATAAGGATTGTGGGGAATGGTGAAATGTCGGTAGGTGTCGTAATTTTTTTGGGTCGGACAATTTGTTAGGGGCGAAGGACCTTGATGTTCGGAGACGGGGGTTGTTTGGCTTGTGCCGCCCCTACGGGGCTCGCGTGTTTAGGGTGGAGGGCACCCAGCGCTTACGCGCTGGGCTAAATTGTGCCGCGCCTCCGGCGCTGGGTTGGGGTGGAATGAAAATTCTATGTGCCATTCGAACTACGAAACGGCAAAAGAATAGGCCGGATTAAAGTCCGGCATCTACATAAGCCGCGTACACAATCGGTTACTTGATTTGGATGAGGTTGGGGGTGGGAGGGGGAGGGGCTTGGCCGGTCCAGCGAGTGGAGTTGAAGGCGCCAGCGCGGAGGCGGTTTACTTTGCGGCCGATTTTGATGCTGCTGCCGATGAAGTGGTCGACCTTTAGCGGACCGGCCATTTTTACGGTGCGGATCCAGTGCAGGCCGCTGCTGATGGCGCAGCCGCATTGCGAACAGTCCGGGCTGCCACCGAAAACGCAGGGTTCTACGCGGCTTTTGAGGTCCGCGGAATAGTTGGCGGAAAGTTTGGCGAAGACGCAGTCGTCGGGATTGGCTGGCGGATTTAGCAGGGCGCCGGCCAAGCCTTCGTTGAAGAGGAGTTTGGGGAAGCGCTTGGCTAGCGCGGGTAATTCACTGGCGATGATTTTGCGGTCATCGGGGCGGAGACGCTCGTCACTTTCTTCGCCGATTTGCGGAGTGTAGACGCTGACCCAGAGGCGATTTACTTCGGGACGATCGTTCCAGAATTTTACGTATTCTTCGAGGTAGCCGGGGCGCTGGAGCATCTGGCGGGTGATGGTCCAGTGAATGTTGACTTCGCGGCCGGCGAGATTGCTGAGGATTTTTTCGTAGGTGGCGGGCTTGCGGCGAATGTCGTGATGTTCGGGGAGGCCATCGATGGAGATGGCGACGCGGGAGCGGGGAATCTTCATCCATTCGGTGGGGATGGGGATGATGCCGCTGGTGACGACCAGGCCGAAAATTCCCATTTCGCCGAGGACGGGCAGGATGCGGCTGAGTTCGCGATGGCGGACCATGGGTTCGCCGCCGACGAGCGAGACGTGCAGGGGCTTGTGTTTTTTGACGAGATTAATGACGCCGTTGACGAGATCGTCGCCGCGAAAGTCGCTGAGTTCGCGGAGAGTGACGCCGCCGCCGAGGTGGGAGTCGCCATAGGCGTAGCATCCGGGACAGGTGAGCGGACACTCGCGAGTGATCTCGATGGAGAGCATGGGAACTCGGCCGGCGAGGATGCCAGCCCAGGATTCGAGGAGTTGGCGTGGCCCTAAACTAAGATTTTGACTTTGTGCAGTCATACGATTGAGATGCCGCTTTTCATTCTCGAGTTACTCAATAATTTACGGGAGAGGTGAGGAGAGTCTACAACGTATTTCAAAATTATGCGGTTATATTTTTCGATAGGGGATAAAGGCGAAACGGATTTAGGTGGGACAGCGGAGAGCGGCTGCTTGCGGCGGGCGTTGCGAGGATTCTAGTGTATAATTCGCGCGCTCGGGGTTGGAGAGACCGTTTATGGATAAAGCTCCCATGGTTTGGGTGCCCGTGTGTTGCGGGCGAGTGATGCGTTACAACGTGTATGGACGCGAAAATGGCGGCGCGTTTGCGACGCTGGGATGCCTGGTTTGTGCGCGGAATATCACGCTGGAGCAGGAAACCCTTGAGAAAGTGAAGGAGTATGGAGAGCGGGCGGCGGTGATTAGTTTGATAGGTTCGCCGCGGCCGCCGACGGAAGATCGAACCAAGCCGGTGGGTGACGCCGGGACCAGCGATCCGACATTGTGAATTTCAGAACTGGAGCATAGTACGGTGTGAAGTCCGCGGAGCGCTGCGGCTTTATTTAACCCGGACACTGTGATTGTATTGCGGCGTGACTATGATTGGCCAGACCATCTCTCACTACCGCGTTTTGGAGAAGTTGGGTTCCGGCGGGATGGGTGTGGTGTACAAGGCGCAGGATCTGCGGCTGGACCGAGCCGTAGCGCTTAAATTCCTTCCAGACAATTTATTGAACGATCCCCTGGCGCTGGAGCGCTTTCGGCGCGAAGTGCAGGCGGCCTCGGCGCTGAATCATCCGGGAATTTGCACGATTTACGATGCGGGCGAAGAGGGCGGCAAACCGTTCATCGCCATGGAATTCATTGACGGCGAAACGCTGTCGCAATTTATTCACGGCAAGCCGCTGGGAGTGGAACAGATCCTGATGCTGGGGATCCAACTGGCGGATGCGTTGAGCGTAGCGCATGGGCAGGGAATTATTCACCGGGATATTAAGCCGGCGAACATTTATGTGACGCGGCGGGGCCAGGCCAAGGTGCTGGATTTTGGGCTGGCGAAGTTGACGCAGAAGAGTGGAACGATTGGCGCGGAAGATGGCGCGGCAGCCAACTCCAGTACGACGTCCATTGTGGGAGTGATCAGCGGGACGCCGTCGTATATGTCGCCGGAGCAGATTCGCGGGGACGATCTGGATGCGCGGACGGATGTGTTTAGTTTGGGATTGTTGCTGTACGAGATGGCCACGGGGCAGAAAGCGTTTAGCGGAAACACCGGCGGGGTGGTGATTGAGGCGATTCTGACGCGTACGCCGACGGCGATTCGCAGCATTAATCCGGAGATTCCGGAAGACCTCGAAGCGGTCATTAATAAGGCTACCGATAAGGATGTGACGCAGCGGTATCAGAGCTCGGCGGAGTTGTGCGCGGATTTGCAGGCGGTGAAGCGCGGGTTGGATACCGGGCATACGGTGACGTCGATGATTTCGCCGTCGGTGTCCGCAGTGCTGGCGAAGTCAGCGGAAGCCCAGGCGGCGGGGAAGACGAATGGCGGCGCTGGACGATATAAGTGGCCGGTGATCGGCGGAGTGGCGGCGGTGGCGGTTGTAGGTGCGCTGGGAGCGTGGCTGCATACAACACGGAAAGCCCATGCGCTGGAGGAGACGGACACGATTGTGGTGGCGGATTTTACAAATAAGACGGGCGATGCGGTGTTCGACGACACGCTGCGGCAAGGGCTGGCTGCCGAGTTGCAGCAATCGCCATTTTTGAGTTTGGTGTCGGACCAGAAAGTCCAACAGACGCTGCAGATGATGGGGATGTCGCCGGATGCCAAGCTGACGCCGGAATTAGCGCGCTTGGTTTGCCAGCGCTCGGCGAGCAAAGCGTATTTGAGCGGATCGATTTCGACCATGGGCAGCCAGTATGTGATTGGAGTTAATGCGGTGAATTGCCAGACGGGAGTTTCTCTGGCGCGGCAGCAGGTGACGGCGGACAACAAAGAAGGAGTGCTGAAGGCGCTGGATTCGGCAACCGTCAAGCTGCGCGAAACTTTAGGCGAGTCGCTGAAGACGATTCAGAAATTGGATACGCCGATTGAAGAGGCGACTACTCCGTCCTTGGAGGCGCTGCAAGCGTATAGCCTGGGGCGGAAGTTGATGATGGGGAAGGGCGATTACAGCGCGGCCGTGCCGCAGTTTCAGCGAGCCACGAATCTTGACCCCAAATTTGCGATGGCGTATGGGCTGCTGGGGACATGCTACAGCAATTTGGGGGAAGTGAATCTGGCATCGGAAGATACCGAGAAGTCTTACAAGTTGCGCGGACATGTGAGCGAGTGGGAAAGATTTTATATCGAATCGCATTACTACCATTTCGTGACCGGAGACTTGGAGAAAGCGCGGCAGGCTTATGAAACTTGGGGGCAGACGTATCCGCGGGAGAGTGTGCCACCGCAGAATTTGGGCGTGATTTACCAGACGCTGGGACAGTACGAAAAAGCGCTGACGAATATCCGTGAGGCGATACGGTTGGCGCCGGCAGTGTCGATTGGTTACGCAAATATCGTGAACACGTACACGCGAATGAACCGTTTTGATGAAGCGCGCGCAGCGGCTAGCGACGCGATCGCGAAAAAACTGGAATCCCCGGACCTGCATTACTACGGATACAACTTGGATTTTTTGCGGAATGATACGGACGGGATGGCCAGGGAGATCGCCTGGGCCGCCGGCAAGCCGGATAAGGAAACGATTTTGACGTATCTGGAGGCGGAGACCGCGGCTTATGCGGGCCAGTTGGGTAAGGCGCGGGAGTTTTCGCGGGCCGCGGTGGCCTCGGCGCAACAGGCGGATGAGAAAGAGATCGCGGCGCGCTGCGAGGCGGCGGCGGCGTTGCGCGAGGCGGTATTTGGAAATTTTGCGGAGGCCCGGCGCGGGGCGGCGGCGACGCTGGCGTTTTCGAACGGCCGGGATGCGCAGTATGTGGCGGCGCTGGCAGTAGCCATCGCGGGTGATTCGGAGCAAGCGCAAATTTCCGCTGAGGATCTGGCGAAACGGTTTCCGCAGGATACGTTGGTGCAATTTAATTATTTGCCGAGCTTGCGCGCGCAAGTATTGCTGAATCATGCGGGCGACGGGCTGAAGGCGGTAGAAGCATTGAAGCCCGCGATTCCTTACGAATATGGCGCGCCAGGGAACAGTATTTTTTCGATCAGCATGTACCCGGTGTACTTGCGGGGAATGGCTTATCTGGATGCGCGGCAGGGCGCGCAGGCGGCGGCCGAGTTTCAGAAAATTGTGGACCGGCCGGGAACGGTGATCAGCGAACCGATTGGTCCGCTGGCGTATTTGGGTCTGGGACGGGCATACGCGATGAGCGGAGATTCGAGCAAGGCCAAGACTGCTTACGAGAGCTTTTTTAAGTTGTGGAAGAATGCCGACGCGGATGTGCCGGTGCTGAAGGCCGCGAAGGCGGAGTACGCGAAGCTGGGGTGATCCCCAGGTCTGACTCGCCGTAGCGTTAATACTGCCAAAACACAATTCTGGACATGTATGCACAAGTGTGCATATACTAACGCTTATGAGTGGGGAGTGGGATCCGAGCAAAGCGAAATTCAACTTTGCCAAACACGGAGTGAGTTTCGCGGACGCAATGACCATTCTGGAGGACGAACTCGCGCTGACGATCCTAGACCCGTATTCGGAAAACGAGGAGCGGTGGATTACGCTGTGGCGGGATTTGGTGGGCAGGATCCTGGTGGTGATTTATACCTGGCGCGGAGAGCACGTTCGTTTGATTTCTGCGCGTTTTGCAACGGCGCGAGAGGTCCGGCAGTACGAGGAAGATTATGAAACGTGGATACGATTTCAGTAAAGGCAAGCGTGGGGCGGTGACAACGATTCCCAAGGGGAAGACGCGAATCACTATTCGCCTGGATGCCGATCTTCTTGCGTGGTTCCGCGAGGAAGTGGATCGTGCTGGGGGGGGGAACTACCAAACGCTAATAAACGAAGCTCTGCGGCAACACGTCAAGCGGGTCGAGGAGCCTTTGGAAAGTACGCTGCGACGAGTAATTCGAGAGGAGATGCGACGGGCGTCGTAGTTTAAGGACTGAGGGAGACAAGCGCGATCCCACGCATAAAGGTCGTCCGATTTCGCCACGGACCGTCCCATTTCCGCGCGGTTTCCCCCTGGAGACTTCGCGGGCTAGAGAGCTCCCCTCCACCGTTTCAATGAGTTAGCTGTAGGCGGCGCAGGCCATCGTTGTGCAGCATTTCTTTGCGGAAACTCTTCGGAGGTGGCCGGATGCTCAGCCTTTTGCAGGATTTGCGTTACTCGGCGCGCGCCTTTCTCAAAGCGCCGTGGTTCGCCATGCTGGCGATTGTGACGCTGGGCCTGGGGATCGCGGTCAACACCACCATCTTTAGCGTGGTCAACGGCTTTCTGCTGCGGCCGCTGCCCGTAGCGCATCCCGAGCAACTGGTGGTGCTCAGCCTGCAACAAGGCGGCGATCATGCCCTGCAAAATTTCTCCTATCCAGACTATGCCGATCTTCGGGAACAATCCGGTTCGGCGTTCGCGGAACTGGCCGGCTACAGAATCACGCTGCGGAGCCTGACCAGTGAAAAAGTGGGCGATCACTCGCTGGTCACGCGGGTAACGGGGAATTACTTTTCGATGCTGGGGATTCAACCCGCGCTCGGACGGCTCATTTTGCCAACGGAAGGACAAGTCCCCGGGGCCGATCCGGTGATCGTGCTGGGCTACTCTTACTGGCAGAAACGATTTGCCGGCGACAAAAATGTGCTGGGGAAGCATGTGGAACTCGGTGGCCATCCGATGACCATCGTTGGTGTAGCACCGAAGGATTTCCACGGCACTTATTTCATCGTCAATTCCGATTTGTATGTGCCGCTAAGCGCAGACATCGCCGACGCCGGCGACACGGCCGTACAAGATACCTGGACGCAACGCGCTGACCGCTCGCTCACCCTCATGGGGCGCCTCAAACCGGGCACGGGACTGAAGCAAGCCGAGGCCGCTCTCAATCTGGCGGCCCAGCGCATTGCCTCGCAACATCCGGATACCGATAAGGCCATCTCCGTGCGCGCTTTCGCGGAGAATCGCGCGCGTCCCGAGCCCGATCCAGATAACACTTTGGCGGTATTGGCACTGGCGTTTATGGGGCTGGCCGCGCTGGTATTGCTGGTGGCGTGTTTCAATGTGACGAATGTCCTGCTTGGCCCGGGCAACTTCCCGGCAGCGCGAGATGGCCATTCGTTCGGCTTTGGGCGCGGGGCGTGCCAGACTGGTGCAACAATTTCTGACGGAGAGTTTGCTGCTCGCTGGACTTGGCGCAGGGCTAGGGTTGCTGCTCACTTTTTGGGCTACGCAATTTCTGAGCGCCATTTCTCTGGGCACCGATTTGCCCATTCAATTGAATTTCCTGCCGGATGTGCGGGTATATCTTTTCGCCATTTCCGCGGCGGTGCTTACCGGAATTATTGTTGGGGTTATTCCCGCGCTGCGCGTGGCGCGGCGGGACGTTAGCGCGGTACTGCATGAAGGCGGGCGCGGGTCGTCGGACGGCCGGCGGCGGCAGTTGGCCCGCGGCGCTCTGGTGGTCGCGCAGGTGGCGGGTTCGCTGGTGTTGCTCGTGGTGGCGGGACTGTTTATTCGCAGCCTGGGCAAAGCGGAGAAAATGTACCTGGGACTCGACCCCAACAATGTGCTTAATTTCTCCGTGGATGTGCAGCAAGCGGGTTACACAGAGGTACAAGGACGGGAGTTTTATCGCGAGCTCGAATCGCGAGTACGCAATCTTCCGGGAGTGGTTTCCGTTGGGCAGGCCTTCACCGTTCCGCTGGGAGTGATGAGTTCTTTCGATCCGGTAACGGCCGAGGGGCAACATCTGGAAGCTGGGCAAGTGCCTCCGGCAGTGCAGAACAATTCCGTCAATCCGCAATATTTCGAGGCGCTGCGCATTCCCGTGCATCGCGGGCGGGTATTTACCGATGCGGACGACGAAAAAGCACCAGGCGTCGCGATCATCAATGAAACGATGGCGAAAAAATTCTGGCCGGAACAAGACGCGGTGGGCAAACGCTTCAGCGTCAAGGGCGCCAGCGGACCATTTCTCGAGGTCGTGGGTGTTGTGCAGGATGGAAAATATCGCAGCGTGGTCGATCAGCCGCAGCCGTTGTTCTACCGGCCGCTGAGCCAATCGTATTTGCCGATGCGAACGTTTCACGTGCGGACTTCGGTGCCTCCGGAGAGTCTTGCGGCGCTGGTGCAGGAGCAGGTGCGCGAACTGGCGCCGACACTTCCGGTGTCGCAGGTACAGACCATGGAAGAGGCGTTACAAGGCGTGAACGGATTTTTATTTTTCCGTCTTGGCGCGCAGCTGACTGGGGTGATGGGAGTTCTTGGAATGATCCTCGCGGTCGTTGGCGTTTATAGCGTAGCTTCCTACGCTGCGGCGCAGCGTACGCAAGAGATCGGCATTCGCATGGCGGTGGGAGCCGCGCCAAGGGACATTCTCAAGATGGTGTTGCGGCAGGGATTTGTGCTGGCCGCCGTCGGCATTGTTGTTGGATTGGCCGCGGCATTTGCGGGAACACGCCTGCTGGCCGACCAATTCTACGGGGTCAGTCCAAGCGATCCGCTGACTTACGTGGGAGTCGCGCTGCTGCTCATATCCGTGGCGCTGTTCGCTTGTGGAGTGCCTGCGTATCGGGCCACCCGGGTTAGCCCGCTCGCGGCCCTGCGCCTCGAATAGCGCGGTGTCGAGCCGGTGTTCGCACATCACGTTTTCCGGCTTTCCAGTATTGCGAAAGTTTTGGATGGGCATTTTTGCTGGAGGTGATACGCGGCGGCGATTCCGGAGCGTCCAGCGCTCACGAACATCGATCTCGGGCATCGGCACTGCCTTTCGCTCCTCTTACCACCCACAAATCGCATGGCGATAGCGAATGTGCCGATCAGAATTGAGATTCGAACTGGTGGAAGCGCCGTTCCAATTCCCATTGTTGTTGCGCCTTCGCACTGGACGACAGGAATTCGGCGCAGGGTTTCTTGGGAGATTCGGATCCGAGGGATTCGTTGGCACAGGCATTTATCGCAGCATGAAAATTATCAGGCTCGAGCCACAGGCTTGAGCCTGGGAGGAAGCTGTGTTCCAGGCTGGTTCGCACCAATTGTTTCAAATCGGCGTAGTTCAGATTGTACGTTTCCACCGCGCGAACGAATTCGTGCGTGAGATCAATGCGGCTTACGCCTTCATCATCGGTGGATAGCGCTACCGGAACATGGAACTGGCGATAGATCTCGAAGGGATCATTCTTTCCCACGATTCCGAGGATTACATCGTTGCTGGTCAGATTAATTTCCACCATCACGTGTTTGGCCGCCATTTCCCGCAACAATTCGTGTGGGTGAGTTTCATACATTACGTCCACGCCGTGGCCGATGCGTTCCGCGTGGCCTTCGTCGATCGCCAAGCGAATGTGGCAGCAGAGGCCTTCGTAGGGAACGAGGCCCGGCGCAATTTCTCCGGCATGCAGCGAGATGTGAACCTTCGGATAGACGCCGTGCAGGTATTGCAGCATGCGCGTTTGCAGCGCGTAGTCGGTCATGGCCACGTAACCGTCTTCCGGCATTACGAAATTGATGCCGACGAAGCGCGGGTCCGCGGAGGCGGTTTCGAATCCCAACAAAGTTTGCGCGAAGACGTTTTCTTTGGGGAAGCCCCGGAGGACTTGATAGAGGTAGCGGACTTGTACTTTGCACGCGGGAGCGGCGTCCGGCTGCGCGCAATGTTCCCGGCTGGCGCGGTCCGCTTCCGCAGCGTCCAGGCTGGCCCTGGTGGCTGCGATATCGTCGCGCAATCCGTGGGCCAATAAGTCAGCTCGTAATTTGGCGAAATCCTCTTGCCAGCCGACGGCCGCTGCCGCCGCCGCGGCATGCCCGAACGGCGGAGTATGCATCAATTCCAGATATTGTTCGTTTTGTGCCGCGCCGCGTGCGGCCAGTTCGTCGAGCCACTCGCCGAGGTGCCGCAGGTCCATGTTGTTGCCGAATTTGGCGAAGCTGTCGAAAAAGTGATCGTGGCCGGAGTTGCCAGTAGAGGGAACGAAGCTGCGCATGGAAAAGGCATCCACCAGCTGATCATAAAGATGTTGGTCACTGTAGGCATTCGCGGCGGGAACTTCGTTCTTTGCACAACTGGAATCGAGCTGCGGTTTGGTGAAGGTGAGAGTAGCGCTCTCGATGCACATTCGATCTTCGACGGCATCCTTGATCCATGTTTCGGCATAAACCGCGCCGAAGATGTGATTGTGCAGGTCTCCACCCTTGGGCATGTTGTACAGCCAGACCCGCAAAGCGAGCGGGCTGTATTTTGCGGCGGCGAGTCCGAGCTCGGCGCCTTGTTCGGCGGCCATTGAGGCGGAGTTTGCGGGCGTCGGTGTGCTTTGCGCACTTGCAGACGTCCCAGCGATGAACAGTGCTAGAAAGATGACGACAACCTTGGCGTCGCAAAAACTGCGGAAGAGTTTCATTTTCAATCCTGTCGATAGAATATTTGCGGGGAGATTCTGTCGCCGTGAATCATCCGCGTCGCTGCGGCTGTGGTATAGATGCTCCTGCGAATGGGGCACAGCATACCGCATCAACCTCGACTGCGACATGTGGAATAGGATCCCCGCGTGAATAATATTTACCGAATGAAACAAAAAGGGAAATCCCCAAGCAAAGTGATTTTTAAACTGTGGCTGACGTTCACGATCTGCGGCGGTGCGTTCAGCGCCGTGACGCGCGCGCAATCCGTGGCCCCGGCGGCGCCGATCCGAGTCAAAGTAGTGGTCGTTGCCATGTTCGAGCGCGGGGAAGACGCCGGAGATATTCCCGGCGAATATCAACTGTGGGTGGAGCGCGACAAACTGGATCAGATCATCGCGATGCCGGCCGGCTACCACCATGTTCGCCTGAATAAGGATGGCGTGCTGGGAATGCTCACCGGTGTGGGCACTGCCAAAGCGGCGGCGTCGGTGATGGCTTTGGGACTTGATCCGCGCTTCGATCTTTCGAAAGCTTATTGGGTCATCGCGGGAATTGGCGGCGGCGATCCGGCGGACGTCTCGCTGGGATCGGCGGTGTGGGCTGATCACGTGGTGGACGGAGATTTAGCCTACGAGATTGACGGCCGGCAGATCCCCGAGAAATGGACGACCGGATTCGTGCCACTGCGGCGCGGCACGCCCTACGAAGAACCGGCCGACAACGGCTATGGGGAGTGTTACACGTTGAATCAGAGTTTAGTGGCTTGGGCGCTGCAGCTGACGCATGACGTTCCTCTGGGGGACTCGGAGAAAATACAGAAATCGCGCGCGCGTTTCTTAGGTTTTCCAAACGCCCTCAAGCCGCCCTTTGTCACCCGCGGCGATGATCTCTCGGCCAGCACTTTCTGGCACGGCTCGAAGATGGACGAGTGGGCCAACGCCTGGACGCGTTACTACACCGCCGGAAAAGGAAATTTCATGATCTCCGCGATGGAGGATTCCGGGACCATGCAGGCTCTCACATTTTTATCGCAAGCTGGGCGCGCGGATTTGCAACGCGTGCTGGTGCTGCGCACGGTCAGCAATTACGACCGCGAAGCGCCGGGAGCGGATGTAGCAGAAAGTTTGCAGAGCATGGTGGCAGGGAATTATTCGGCGTACATGCCCGCGTTGGAAGCCGCCTACGCGGTCGGCGAACGGGTAGTGCGGAACATTGTTGAGCATTGGGCCGAGCGGGAAAATACCGATTCCTGATACACCGGTAAACGACAGCAAGAAGTAATTCCGGAGACTGCGCTTGCTAGAACGCATCTTTCACCTGCGAGAAAACGACACTACGGTACGCCGCGAACTACTCGCCGGAGTTACCACTTTCACCACCATGGCGTACGTGGTAGTGGTGAACCCGCGGATCTTGGCGGAAACGGGGATGCCGGTCGAAGGCGTGCTCTTTGCCACTTGCATTTCCGCGGCGGTGGCCACGCTGATCATGGGCTTGTGGGCCAACTATCCGATCGCGTTGGCTCCCGGCATGTCGTTGAACGCCTATTTTACCTACACCATTGTCCTCGGGCCGGGGCGTCCCGTGGCAGACCGCGCTGGGAGTGGTCTTTCTTTCCGGCCTGCTGTTTTTGTTGCTCACGTTGACCAACCTTCGCGAACACATCGTCAATGGCATCCCCGATTGCCTGAAACACGGCACCGCGGCGGGCATCGGCTTGTTCATCGCCTTCGTCGGATTGCGCAACGCCAAGCTGGTCGTGGCCAATCCTGCTACCTTCGTCGGACTCGGGAAAATGGCCGACCCACAAGTTTGGCTCGCGGCGGTCGGGATCGTCTTAATCGCCGTTCTTAATGGCCCGAAAGGTGGGCGGCGCCATTTTGATAGGAATCGTAGCGATCACCCTGGCTGGAATTCCGCTCGGCCTAAGTCACTGGCCGGCGCATTTCTTTTCCTGGCCAGACCCCTCCGGCACATTTTTCAAATTGGATTTGCGCAGCGCAGCGAAAATCGGCCTTGGAGAATTGATCTTCGTATTCTTTTTCGTGGACCTATTTGACAACGTTGGCACGCTGGTCGGCGTCTGCGAACAGGGGGGATTCCTGCGCGATGGCAAGCTACCGAGGGCTAGCCGGGCGCTGCTGGCCGACGCGGTGGGCACCCTATTCGGCGCCGTCACCGGCACATCCACCGTTACCAGTTACATTGAAAGCGCTTCCGGGGTGGCCGCCGGAGCGCGCACGGGCCTCGGCAATATCGCGATAGCGGCGTTATTCCTGGGGGCGATGTTTTGCGCTCCCCTGGTGGCCGCGATTCCGGTGTATGCCACTGCCCCGGCGCTGGTATTTGTCGGCGCGTTGATGTGTGGCGCGGCCGCGCGGGTCCACTGGGACGATTTCAGCGAAGCCCTTCCGGCATTCCTGACACTGGTAGCGACCCCGCTCACGTTCAGCATCGCCACCGGGCTGAGCCTGGGCCTGCTGTCCTACACTTTCGTGAAATTGGGGACCGGCCGATATCGCGAAATCAGCCCATTAATCTGGATTTTGAGCGTTTTGTTTCTGCTGCGTTACATTTTCTTGAGCGGCGAGTAATAGGGCTGCATAAAAATACAAATGAAGGAAACGTATTGCACATATCTGCGGTATAATGTTGCAAGGCGCTAGTACACAGTTTGCGGTATCGACGATTCCCGCGTCGTCGCGTAAAGTCCTGATTTCGTATACGTTTTGCCTTCCAGCGGGCAATCCCGAGGGTAGTTAAAAAGTGGTAAAGTTATCCGAGTGTACTGGATTCAGTACTATTGCTCCAGTACGTACAAGACTCGTGACATAGCTCTGTCATCAAATAATTTCATCCCGGAACTGCAAAGTTTGAGTGAAAATTTCCGGGGTACGTGAGATATTATCACCTCGGCTCGAACCTTTTGAAGCACGGCAGTGTTAGAAAGCTCGGGTTCTTATGCTCTTTCCCCGCGACGCCCTAGCCCGAGACATCGATGTGTTTGAGATTTTGCGTGGGTCTTTTCGTTAACACCAGAAGTAGCGCCGGATTTTAGAGAAGTATGAGGAGAGCGGATAGTGAAAAACACTACCTTACGTAGGGGCCTATTTATCTTTGTAACAATCCTGTTGTCGATGGCCGCGGGCCGGCCGGCTTTCTCCGCCAACACCCCGAACACCCCGGCGACAGATCCTCCGGCGACCAACGCCGCTGCAACCAGTGCCCCGGCAACTTCGGCAGCCGCCCCAGCGACCGCGACACCCGCGCCTGGCACGTCGGCTACCCCCGCCCCCGCCGCTGGCCCAAACGATGTGGTTCATCCGGTGCCTGCGGAGCGTAATCCACGCTACAAGATTTGCCGGGACGATGCGCTGACCCTGACCTTTCCCGTCGCTCCCGAATTTAATCAGAAAATTATGGTTATGCCCGACGGCTACGTAAACCTGCAAGGCGCCGGCAGCGTTTACATCCTCGGCCTCACCGTGCCAGAGACCGTGGAAGCCATCAAAAAGGCTTACACCGGCGTGCTCCACGAACCGATTATCGAAGTGGATTTGACCGATTTTCAAAAACCCTATTTCGTGGTTCTCGGGCAGGTCGGAAAGCCCGGGCAATATGACTTGCGCTACGACATGACGATCACCAAAGCCGTGGCCATCGCCGGCGGCTTCTCACCCACCGCCAAAACCCAGCTGCTTTATTACCACGCCATTTCTCCGACCATGATGGAAGTAAGGAAATTGAATATTAAAGAGATTCTGAATGGCCAAAATGTGAACGAAGAGGTTCACCTTTCGCCGGGCGACATGATTTTCGTTCCCGAAAAAGCCATTACCAAGTTCCGGAAGTACGTGCCGTACAGCTTGGGTACCGGGATTTACCCAGCGGTCAACTAAAGCGAACTGCTAATGATCCTGAATTTCTACAAACTCGCTGAGCAGCCGTTCGGGGTCACCCCCGACCCGCGCTTTATGTATTTGAGTCCGACGCACCGCGAGGCCATGGCCTCGGTGCTGTACGGAGTCAAAGCCGGTCGCGGATTTACCGCGCTGATTGCCGAGCCGGGCATGGGCAAGACCACCGTGCTCTTTAACCTGCTGCAGCAGCTAGGCAATACCGCGAAGACGGCCTTTCTGTTTCAAGCGCAAGACACTCCCATCAATTTCCTGCGCAATCTCTTAGCCGATCTTGGTGTAGAGGAAGATGGGCAAGACCTCGTCCGCATGCAAGTCAAGTTGAACGAGTGCCTGGTCCGGGAAACCAGCGAGGGCAAGCACTTCGTGGTGGTACTCGACGAAGCCCAGAATCTAGATGAGCCGGTTCTGGAAGTGGTTCGGATGCTCTCCAACTTCGAAACTCCGCGCGAAAAGTTGATGCACATTATTCTGGCCGGCCAGCCACAACTTGCCGAAAAGCTGGCCTCCCCGCAGCTTACCCAGCTGCGGCAGCGCGTGTCCATCGTGGCCCGTCTCAAGCCTTTCACCGCCAGCGAAACCCGCGAGTTTATCGAGCATCGCCTGCGGGTGGCTGGTTACCGCGAAGAACAAGCTTTGTTTACCGACCGGGCCTACGCGCTTATCGCCCAATATTCCAGCGGCATTCCAAGAAATATCAACAATATCTGCTTCAACGCCATGTCCATCGGTTGCGCCACGCAGCGCCGCACCATCAACGCCGCGATTGTCGAGGAAGTTCTGAGCGATCTGGATTTGGCTCCCTTGCGCGCGCGGGTTCCGGTCATCGAATACAGCGCGCCCGTCGTGCCGCAACCGCAAAAGTCCGTCAAAAGACTGGCCTCCATTTTCCCGGAAGCTTGGCGCCTGCGAGTCGGGCTGGCCTCGCTACTTGCGCTGCTCGCCGGAATTGGCTTGACCGTGCTGGCCAAGAATCCGCACTCCGTTGCCGTTCAACCAGATGCATCCGCGGCCACCCTCGCCGCAGGCACGTCACAGCCGGCGGCCGCACCAACTGCTGCTACGGCTAATCCTGCGCCAGCAGCGCTCACTACGCCGTCTGTCGCTGAGGTCGAACCTTCAGGTTCCAGTGCCGCGCAACCGATCGTGCAATCCGAACTGATCCGCGTCGGAGAGCGGGACACCTTGTACGAAATCTGCATGGATAATCTGGGTCGCTATGACGACGAAGTCGTCAAAATGATTCGCGATCTGAATCCTGGATTCGGAAATCCCCGCCGCCTGCACGTGGGCCAGGAAATCCGCATCCCCACCCTGGCGAGTTTAATGGCCAAAACAAATGTTTCCGCAGAGACAGATGGCAACACTTCGGCCGTGGAGGCGAAGAAACCATGAGTAAGAATTTCGAGCTATTGCAGCAAGCGGACTTGAATGGCGGTGGTCCGGTCGTCGTTCCAGAAACGCCGCGCCCGTCCGCGGTACATTCGGGCAACGGATTCGGGCATTCCAACGGAAACGCCCGCTTGAATCTGGACCGCGTCACCGAAGAAGAGTCCCTGCGCTTGGTGCAGACCGTATTTCTGGCCCCCGGCGGCAATGCTCCCCGGGTGGTCATGTTCGCTGGCATTGATTCTGGTAATGGCTGCAGCCAGGTCTGCGCCCAAGCTGCCGAATCGCTGGCCAGCAATGTGGCTGGTTCCGTCTGTATCGTGGATGCCAATCTGCGTACCCCCTCTTTGCCGGAATTTTTTGGGGTGACCAATCACCACGGATTGGTCGACTCTTTGCGGGCCACCGGTTCGATCCGGGGATTCGCCAAGAAGCTGGGACGGGACAATCTTTGGCTGCTGTCCTGCGGTTCGCTGGCCGCCGACTCCTCCACTTTGCTCAATTCCGGGTTGATGAAGACGCGTATCGCGGAACTTCGCACGGAGTTTGACTACGTGCTGATCGATTCGCCTCCGCTGAATACCTATTCGGACGGCATCGTCGTAGGACAACTTTCCGATGGACTGGTGCTGGTCCTCGAGGCCAACGCGACGCGACGCGAAGCGGCGTTGCGGATAGCGGAAGACACTCCGCTCCAGACAAGTTCGCGTATTGGGTGCGGTGTTGAACAAGCGCACGTTCCCGATTCCCGAGGCTTTGTACCACCGGCTTTAATTTTCTGCCTGGAAGGTAGGCAGAGGTAGGTTTCCGAAGCCCAGTGTGACTCAGAATGGCGGAGCCTTGTCGACTTTATCTGCACCGGAAGGGAATAGCGGTTTCTATCCGCTGTCGCCGCTCGCGTCTCTCGGCGGCCTCTGCTGGTACGCTGTGCAGACTCGGTCACGGCACGAAAAACGGGTGGTCGCGGATCTCCAGGAGAAAGCGGTACGGACGTATCTGCCGCTGTGTCGCGCCGACCACCAGTGGAGCGACCGCCGCAAACTGGTCGAGACCCCGCTCTTTCCGGGGTATGTGTTCGTGAACATCGCGGCAGACGCTCAGGCTCGCGTCACGGTGCTGCAGACCAACGGAGTGATCAGTTTTCTGGGGGTTCGCGGAATTGGCACTTCGATTCCGGAAAGCGAAATTGCCGCGGTGCAAACAGTTCTGCAGCAGGGTGTCCCGGTGGAGCACCATCCGTTTATTCAAGTGGGGCAGCGGATCAGGATTCGCGGCGGAAGTCTGGACGGCTTGGAAGGGCTGCTCAGCGGCGTTGAGGGCAAAAGAAATCTGGTGGTCTCCATCGAGTTGATCGAACGCTCGATCGCCATTCGGCTCAGCGGATTCTCGATTGAGCCTGTAGACATACCGGAGAATGCCGGGCTCGCAGCCGGCTAAGAGTTTTTCGTAGTGCGATTTCTGTGAAGCACCCGGCGAAACCTGAGGGGCCGGGCGGGCCGACAAAATTTTGTAAGCGGAGAGAATGAAGATGAAAAACGATCGTGAATCCCGACCGGAAAGCAGTATGCCGGAAGTCACCTTGCGCGACGTGCTGGCGCCGCTATTTCGCCACCGCCGGGTAATGTTGATCACCTTTTGCGGTGTTTTCGCATTGGCCATCCTCGTAGCTTGGGGCTGGGCGGCGCGCTATTACAAGGCGACCATGCAAGTGGTCGTCGAACAAGACCGCTCGGATCCCGCGATCAGCACCGCGCAAGTGGCCAACGTAAATGGCAGCAAGGCCATCACGCTCGATCAAGTCACCTCGGAAGTAACGCTGCTGCAGGGCGACGACATGCTCCGGACCGTGGTTTCCAGTTGCGGCCTGGTAGACGACAAATGGTCGCCTATGGATATTTTTATGCCCAGCGATAAAGCCACCCGCATGGCCATGAAACAGGAAGCCGCCGCGCGCTCCCTGAGCAAAAAAATCACCGTGGAAGCGGCCACCACTTCCGACGTGATTGACGTCAGCTACGGTAAAACGGGCGATCCCCGCAAGCCGGCCTGCGTGCTGCAAACGCTTGGCAAGCTGTATCTGGCCAAGCACCTCTTGCTGCAGCGGCCTGCTGGATCCTCGGACTTCTTTGCGCAAGAAACCGAGAAGTACCATCAAGCCTTGACCGATTCCGAAAAGCGGCTCTCGGAATTCAGCGAAAAAGAAAAAGTTGCCGCGCCGGATATCCTCCGCACCGATATGGCCCAGCAGTTGGCGATGTCGGAAGCGACTCTGTACCAGACTCAGCAAACTATCGCTGCCGATCAAAAACGCCTGGACAACGTAAAGGCCCAAATGGCCAATACCCCCGCGCGTTCCTCCACCGCCGAAGTTTCCAACGCTTCCTACATGCTGATGCAGAACTTACAAGCTGAACTGCTGGCTGCGCAAGTAAAGCGCTCACAACTGGCCGTGAAATACGACCCCAGTTACCCGCTCATGAAAGAAGTTGACGAAGAAATTGCCGAAACTAAAGACGCCATCGCCAAAGCCGAGAGCTCTAAATACATCAACAAGACAACGGACCGCGATCCAACTTATGAGTTCCTCCGGCAGGACTTGGCCAAGACCGAAGCGGACCTGGCTTCGCAACGCGCCACGGCAGCCGCTCTAGTCGGCAGCATCGGCGGCATCAAAGCCGAAATGGTGAAACTGGATTCCCAAGCGGTGACCCAGGCCGCACTGATCCGCGATGCCAAAGCCGACGAAGGAAATTATCTCTTGTACCTCGGCAAGCGTGAACAAGAGCGTACTTCCGATGCCTTGGACCAGAAGAGAATTGCCAACGTGGCCATCGCTGTTCCGGCGGTTACGCCGCTCCTGCCTGCCCACAGCCCGTTTCTGGTGATGTTCCTGGGACTGTTCGCCGCCGGATTTATGGCCATCGCCGCAGCGTACGTTATGGAATATCTCGATCCTTCGTTCCGCACCCCGCAGGAAGTCAGCGAAACGCTGCGGATGCCGGTGCTGGCGACCATGCCGAAAAAGGCTGCCTAGAGAAAAGTTCCACACTGGGAATCTTTTTCGATCACGATTTTTTTGTCTGTGCCTTAGGCCCCTACAACCGTCGACCCATTCGGCAGTCGCGAGACGCGCCGTATGCCGCGGGATTCTTACCTCCGAATTGCCCACGGAAGTAAGAATCAGCAAGCCGCAACCCATAGCTGCACCGTTTTTTTCGGTAACGCATACTCGCAGAGAGAGAGAGCCAGTGAGCGAAGTCAATCGTCGGTTTCTTTTGAATGCGCTGAAGTTGTTTGATTTGGGCTTGGTGTTTTTGTCTTTCGGCCTTGCCGCGTTTCTGGCCGCCTCAGCGCAACTAGGTGTTCCCCTCGCAGAATTTCTTTCCCAGCGGGTGAAGATATCCAACTGCGTGATATTTGCGCTCGCGTTACTGCTGTGCCACGCCATTTTTTCGCTGTGTGGCCTGTATGAGTCCAAAAGACTGTCCACCAAGTGGAGCGAAGTTTTCGAAGCGCTGAAGGCGACAACGCTTTCCACCATCGGCCTGGCTTCAGTTCTGATGCTGTTCTCGCTTAAAGTGGTCACCACTCCGCGGTTTTTGCTGCTCTTCTGGGTAATCGTCTCCGCGGCGGTCGTTTCTTCGCGGCTGCTGCTGCGTTTTTGGCTGGCCAGCGTGCGCCGCAACGGCCACAACTTGCGGCACATTCTTATTCTGGGCACCAATCCGCGCGCGATTCGGTTCGCCGATAAAATTGCGGCCGCGCCGGAGCAGGGCTATCGCCTGGTCGGTTTTGCCGATGAAGATTGGCCGCTGATGGCGGACTTCCACCGCACAGGCTACAAACTGGCCTGCGATTTGGCCGGAGTCACCGAGTTCCTGCGGCATAACGTAGTCGACGAAGTCGCCATTTATTTGCCGCTGCGTTCTTTTTATGAATATGCCGCGCAGATGGCCGCAGTCTGCGAGCAGCACGGAATCATCCTGCGTTTCGACACCGATCTCTTCAATCTGAAGCTCGCCAAACCTCGCGTCGTGGACATTGATGGAACTCCGCAAATCGCCACTCCCGGAGTGGTCAGCGAAGGCTGGCCGTTCCTCTTCAAACGGGCCATCGATTTGTCGGTTTCGCTGATCGCCTTGATCCTGCTTTCTCCCTTGCTGGTGGTGATCGTCGGCCCTGGTGCGCTTGACTTCCTCGGGCTCGGTCTTCTTCGAGCAAAAGCGCGTGGGACTGAACAAGCGCCACTTCACGATGTACAAATTCCGCACCATGGTTCCCGATGCCGAAAAAATTCAGGAAGAGTTGGCTGCACCTGAACGAAATGTCCGGACCGGTGTTCAAAATCAACAACGATCCGCGGGTCACTCCGATTGGGAGAATTTTGCGGAAAACCAGCATCGACGAATTGCCGCAATTGCTGAATGTGTTGAAAGGCGATATGAGCCTGGTAGGGCCGCGGGCTATGTCCGTTGCGGGACTATCAATCGTTTGACGAAGACTGGCAGCGGCGGCGATTCAGTGTGCCGCCGGGGATCACTTGCCTATGGCAGATCAAGGGCCGCAGCGCGCTGCCCTTTGAGCAGTGGATGGAATTGGACATGGAGTACATCGACAAATGGTCGATCTGGCTGGACTTGCAGATTCTGGCGCAGACGATCCCCGCGGTAATCAAAGGTTCGGGAGCTGCTTGAGGCTGTAGCTGGGAAGCCAACGACAGATTCAGGAAATTTGCTCCGCTGCGATTAATGTAGCGAGGAAAGGAAAGAGGTTCCGCGGTGCCGGGAATATACTAAAGTTCAAGAAATGATTGATTACGCCAAATCTTTGTTCGCGCGGCGTTAAGCAAAGCACGCTGGCGCGGAACTCCGTCTGGATGTTTCTGGGATATGGCGTGCGCATCGTCGTGCAGGCGGGCTATTTTGTTTTGATCGCGCGCGCGCTGGGTCCCCATGAGTACGGGGCATTTGTCGGAGCCGCGGCATTGATCGGGATTGTGGTGCCCTTCAGTGGAGTCGGCGCTGGAAATTTGCTGGTAAAAAATGTTTCCCGAGACAAATCGTTGTTTTCGGTGTGCTGGGGCAATGCGCTTTTTCTGATTGTGGTTTCCGGCCTGCTGCTGGTGGGCGGGGTGGTTCTGGCCTCCCATTGGCTTTTGCCGGCGGCGATTCCCATGCTGCTGATTCGTATTTATCTGCCTGTCGGAAGCGATTGGCCAGCGGATCACCGATGTCGCGGCGCAATGTTTTCAAGCCATAGAGCGGTTGGGATACACGGCCAATTTCAGTTTGTTGCCGTACCTGTTGCGGATGATCTCCGCGGGAATCGTATTTTTCTTCTGGCACCGGGCGTCGGCGATGACCTGGGGCTGGTTTTATCTGGGCAGTACAGCGCTCTCCTGCGTAATCGCGCTGGTGGTGACCAACTGGAAATTGGGATCTCCCCGACTGGAGCTTTCCCGGATTCCCCCGGAGCTGAAAGAGGGATTTTATTTCGGCGCAGGCCTCAGCGCGCAAACCATCTACAACGATATCGACAAGACCATGCTGGCCAAGCTGTCCACGCTGGATGCCACCGGCATTTACGCGGCAGCGTACCGGGTTATCGATGTGGCTTTTACTCCGGTGCAGTCGGTGCGCTACGCGGCCTATTCCAATTTCTTCCGCCACGGAGCGAGCGGCATAGCAGCCAGTTATGCCTATTCCAAGAAACTGATGCCCCGGGTGATTGGCTTCTCGGTGTTGGCCTTTGCCGGATTATTCCTTCTCGCGCCGCTGTTTCCGCTAATCATCGGGAAAGAGTTTGCGCGCACCGTAGAAGCGCTGCGGTGGCTTTCCCTACTGCCACTGTTGAAGACCATTCACTATTTTCTGGCGGAAGCGTTGACCGGCGCCGGGTATCAGGGGATCCGGGCGGCAGCCCAGGTGTTCGTCGCGGTCGCCAATGTGGGCCTGAATTTCTGGCTGATTCCGCAATATTCGTGGCGGGGCGCGGCGTGGTCCAGCCTGGCGTGCGATGGAATGCTGGCGATCGTCATGTACGTGGCGCTGCGTGTGGTGCTGCGCCGTTCCGAGCTGGCGACCCGAACTAAATCCAAAGAGGCTTATGCGCTCGCAGAGTGATGCAGGAACTTTAGGCGTCTATGCCAGCACCCTGGTAACCACGCCGGAGCTTGCGCCCGTTTTCGCGGAAACCGAGGCCAAAGTTGCGTCGCCGGCAGCGATTTCCGGCGCCGAAGAACGGAGATTTTATCTCCCGGTGCTGGATGGAATCCGCGCGATTGCCTTCGGTCTGGTGTTCGTGGCCCATGCCGGCCTCGAAAAAATCGTTCCCGGCGGTTTTGGGGTCACGGTTTTCTTTTTTCTGAGCGGGTATTTGATTACCACGCTGTTGCGGCTGGAAGCGCAACATACCGGAACGGTATCGCTTAAAGCGTTCTACATTCGCCGCGCGTTTCGCATTCTTCCGCCGCTGTACATCACCCTGGCGATTACCGCGTTTCTGGGCGCAATCCACGTGCTGAGCACTCCGGGGAACTGGCAAGCGTCGATGTCGGCGGTGCTTTCCAGTTTCAACTACTTCAAGCTGCTGGCTCCGCAACATGGCGGGTTGCCGACAGGCTTGGGGGTGGTGTGGTCGCTGGCGATTGAAGAACACTTTTATCTTTTGTTCCCGCTGGTGTACCTGGGCTTCGTAAGCCGCAAGCTCAGTGCGAACACGCAGGCTCGGATTCTGGTGACCGCTTGCGTGCTGGCTCTGGTCTGGCGATATGTTCTGGTTTACGCGCTGCACATTTCGCTGACCGCCGAGCCGCCCTGGACCTATATCGCGACCGATTGCCGGTTTGACGCCATCGCCTGGGGCTGCATTCTGGCGATTTACAACAATCCATGGTTTGAGGATCGCTCTTCCGTGTTGGGCAAATATCCGGGGACGCTGGCGCTGGCGGGCCTGGCGACGATCGTCCTGTCCCTGCTGATTCGCGATCCGCGCTTCCGGGAGACCTTGCGGTACTCCATGCAGAGTGTGGCGCTGTACCCGATATTCTTTTACGCGGTGGCGGCGCGCGCTTCCTGGACGGTTCGCTGGCTTACCTGGAAACCGCTGCGCTGGGTCGGATGGACTTCGTACTCTCTGTATCTGATTCATGAAACGATTATTTTGAAGTATCAAAGCGTATACGGAACGCGGGTACTGACTGTCGGGCTGGTGTGTTTCGTACTAGCCGCAGCGTATGCGGCGGTGATGCGCTACGCGGTAGAAAATCCGTTGCGAAAAGTACGCGCGAAGTTTGTCAGCGCGGAAGCTTAAGAAAAGGAGGCGTGCTTGGGTACACCACTTGCCGTTGCCAGCCAGAAAGCCTTCAGAATATTTGAACGATTTTATGTGCTTACCGCGCTGTTGTTCTTCGCCGGCGGATTGATTCAGCGCAACGTGGCCGAAGAAGATCCCACGTACCGCGCGACTCCGGACCGTTCCTATTCAATCGGCCAAGCTATCGTTTACATGATTCTGATTCCCTTGTTGATAATCCACTGGAAAAAGATCGTGGTGGGCATTCGGCAGGCGGGCTGGCTGCTGGCAGTCTGTGCCCTGGCTTTGCTTCGGCGGCCTGGGCGATCGATTTTCGCTATACCGCGCGGCATGGAATTGGGCTGACGGCTCTGACGTTATTTTCGATCTACATCGCGACCCGCTTTGACTGGGACGAACAGCTGGACCTCTTCGGCTGGATGTCGGTGATTGCGGTGATCGGCAGTGTGTTCATGGCGGTATTTATTCCTTCATACGGAATTTCGCAGGACGTCCATTGGGGCACCGTAAAAGGATTATTCCCACACAAGAACGTGATGGGCGCGCAGATGGTGTTCGCGATTCTGATTCTAGGTTTGGCGCGGCCGCGAGGAATACCGCGGCTGTTGCGGATTGCGACTCTGGTCATGGCATACATCCTGCTGGTTTTGACCCATTCCGCGACCGCCATGCTGACGATGGCGGTGTGCATCGCCATGTATCCGCTGCTGCATCTGATCCGTTTTTCGGGAAAACGGACCCTGCCGCTGTGGGTGCCGTTTGTTCCGCTGCTGGCGATGGCGGTGTTCGCGGGACTGGCGAATTTCGAGTCCATCATCGGAGCTACCGGACGCGACACGACCATGACGGGGCGCATCCCGATGTGGCATGCGATCCTGGGAGCAATCCACGATCGACCGTGGCTGGGCTACGGCTACAACAACTTCTGGAATCGCCGCACCGTGGAACTGGTAAAGCTGCAGTATCAGCTGGGCTTTGCACCGACCCATGCGCACAACGGATATCTCGATGTGCTGCTGGCGTTTGGCGTGGTCGGCGTAGCGGTCTGCTTTGGCGGAATGCTGATTAGCATCTGGCGTGCCGGACGAATCATGCAGGCCGACGAAATTCACGGGGCCAAGTGGCCGCTATTCTTTCTGCTGTTTGTGGCGGTCTCCAACCTGGCGGGCAGCGCGTTTCTCCGTCCGATGTCGTTTTACTGGCTGCCATACGCAACGATTTATGTGTCCATGGCGCTGGCCCAACAGAAGCACTGGGCGCGCGCGAGGCAGGCGAGTGAACCCTCGCGAGGGCTGCACGCGGTCGACTTTAATAGCGGTCTCCCGGGTTATCCGGAATTGACCTGAGGCGGAAAACCGAACCGAGGAGGACGTCCCCTCCATAAGCCTTTCGGTAACTGTTCATTCTGTAGGAGTTGAAGTCTTTTGTTTTGAGGCAATTTCGGAAGTGTTCATTTTAGAGAACTTACGGAAAACGCTGCAAACGGACGGTTCATAGGAAGACCTGAAAGAAGATGGAAGCCGCAGTCCAAAGTAAAGTCTAGATGGGAAGGAGGTGTCTTGCGAGAAGCAGGACGCAGTTGTTTACCTAGGTAATGTACCACGACACCACCGCAGGTGTCAAGCTAAATTTTCGCACCAGCCCAAACAAAACGAGAACTGGCATTGGAAGCGCAATAAAATTACCGCAAGAGGAGCTGGCAATGACTGAGGGATTGAATAGAAGGAAGTTTCTACATACTGCCGGGGTGGGAGCTGGAGCGTGTCTCGTTTTGGGAACGTCGGCCTTCGCGGCTGGCGCCCGGAGCATGAATCCGGGAGGATTCGATCCCGGAACGACGCCACTCAAGACCATCGCAGCTCGCAAGGGATTGCTATATGGCACGGAATCGACGTATGGCGAGCTGCAGGATGCAGCTTACGCGGACCTGGTATCCAGCCAGTGCGGTCTGCTAGTACCCGGACTGGCGCTGAAGTGGGACGCGCTGCGGCCCACGCCGGAAACGTATGACTTCAGCAAGGGCGATTGGATGCTGAACTTCACGCGACAACGGGACATGAAGTATCGCGGACATGCTCTGGTTTGGTTTGCGGCGCTACCGAAATGGTTCAACGGATACGCGACGCCGCAAAACGCCAAGCAACTGTTGCTGGCGCATATCAATACGGTGGTGTTGCACTACGCGGGCAAGATGCAGTCCTGGGACGTGATTAACGAGGCTTTGGAACCGAACGACAAGCGCCCGGATGGACTACGCAACTCGCCATGGCTGCAGCTCCTGGGGCCGGACTACATTGAAATGGCTTTCCGGGCGGCCTCCGAAGCGGACCCCCATGCGATGCTGGTCTGGAACGAAAACTTTATTGAAGAAGATACGGCGGCGGGGATCGCCAAACGGGCGTTCTTCGTGCAGCACTTGAAGCGACTGCTGGGGAAGGGCGTGCCGATTCACGCGATCGGGATTCAATCGCACTTGATCGGTGGCAACCCGAATATTGCTGGACCGCAATTTCAGCAATTCATCGACCAGGTAAGCGACATGGGTCTGAAGATTCTGATCACCGAACTGGATGTGAAGGACTTCAAACTCCCCAACGACATTACCGCGCGGGATACCGCTATCGCGGGAATTTACACGCAATATCTGAACACTGTGTTGGCGCGGAAAGCAGTGGTAGCGGTGCTTTCGTGGGGCATGTCCGACAAATATACGTGGATCGAGAAAGCGTATCCACGGCCGGATGGCGCGCCGGTGCGGCCGCTGGCGTTTGATGCAAATATGAATCCCTCGCGAACGTGGTATGCGCTGGCGAAGGCATTTGACAGCGCGCCGTCTCGTTAGAACGGGCGCATTAAAACCGACGAATTGAGAACGACGAATTGAGAACGACGAAGAGTTGATTCGGGCCCGATAACCGGCCAGTAACAGCAGACAGGCAAGCGCCCGCGCGAGGAGAAAGTTTGACGAACGAAGCCAAAAAACATTCGGGGTTGGCGTATCGCGCCGACATCGATGGACTTCGCGCGATCGCGGTGCTGCTGGTGCTGGCCTATCACCTGGGGATTCGCCGGCTGTCCGGCGGATTCGTGGGCGTGGACGTGTTTTTTGTGATCTCCGGGTTTTTAATCAGCTCGGTGATCCTGGGAGAGATTGCGGCGTCCAAATTCTCCCTGTTTTCATTTTACGAGCGGCGGATCCGGCGGATTTTTCCGGCGCTATTCGTGATGATGTTTGTAACCAGCCTGCTGGCCTACAAATATTTTCTGCCGACAGAATTGATCGACTACGCGAAGTCGCTGATTACCGCGACCTTTTCGGTTTCCAATATTTATTTCTGGAGGCAATCGGGGTATTTCGATGCGCCGGCGGCGATGAAGCCACTGCTGCACACCTGGTCGCTGGCGGTGGAAGAGCAGTTCTACATTTTCTTCCCGTTGTTTCTGGTGCTGGTACGGCGGATATTTCCGAACAAATTGCGCCAGGCAGTGGTGGTGATAGCGCTGCTATCTTTTGCGGTAAGCGCGTGGGGAGCGTTCAAGGATCCGGTGTCGACGTTTTACCTGGCGCACACGCGGGCCTGGGAATTGTTGCTGGGAACGATCCTATCGTTGAAGCTGCTTCCGGAAATTTCGGGAGCGCTGCGGCGAAACGTGGCGGCGGCGAGCGGGCTGGTTCTAATTTTCGGCGCAGGATACTTTTTCACAACTGCGACGCCTTTCCCCGGGGTAGCGGCACTGGCACCTTGTCTCGGGGCGGCGCTAATTATCGCGGCAGGGCAGTCTGGGCAATGTTTTGTGGGCCGGGCTTTGTCCCTGAAGCCGCTGGTCTTCATCGGATTGATTTCGTATTCGCTGTACTTGTGGCACTGGCCGATTATTGTTTTCCAGGGTGTGGGCACGCTGCTAGTCAGCGGAGCTTCCGCGAAAGTGGTGAGGATCGCAATTCTGGCGGCATCGTTTGCGGCAGCGACACTTTCCTGGAAGTTTGTGGAGCTGCCTTTCCGCAGCGGTCGCTTGAAGTTGACCGGTGCGGCGGTGTTTAAAGCGGGCTTCGCCAGTGCGGCAGTGGTCGGCGCGATGGGCGCGGCCATACTGGCGTTTCACGGGGCCCCCTCGCGATTCCCCGCGGATGCGGTGCGGGTGGCTTCCTATCTGGACTACAGCTCGACCGACGAATTTCGCACCGGGACTTGCTTTATCGCGCTGGGTTATTCCTTTGAGAATTTCAGTGATGCGAAATGTTTACACCAGGACAGCAGCAAGAAAAACTACCTGCTGCTGGGCGATAGCCACGCCGCGCATTTGTGGTACGGGCTTTCGACGACCCTGAGCGGCACGAACGTGATGCAGGCGACGGCTTCCGGGTGCGTACCGACGATCGAACAGACCCGCACGTCGCAGGAACGCTGCCGGCGGCTGATGAATTACGTGTATTCAGATTATTTGCCGACGCACCACGTGGACGCGCTGTTGATCTCGGGTAGGTGGTCCCCGGACGACATTCCGCGAATTGGGCGGACGATTGCGTGGGCCAAGGAACGGAATATCGAAGTGATCTTGTTCGGACCGATGTTGCAGTATGATTCGGCGCTGCCGCGACTGCTGGCGACGTCGATCCGCAACAACGCGCCGAAGACGCCGTACGACCATCGGGTTGCGGAATATCAGGAACTCGACACCAAGATGCAGAGGCTGGCGGAAAACGAGTGGAAAGTACGGTACGTATCGTTTTTCGATATGCTGTGCGGCCCCTCGTCCTGCGTGGAGTACGCAGGGAATGGTGTACCCCTGCAGTCGGACTATGGGCATCTAACCAAAGATGGTTCGGTGCTGGTAGCGCAGAGACTGGTTGGCAGCAACCAGTTGCCGTAGCTGGCGAAATAGATTCTGGCAGCGGAACGTGGAGGATCGCAACGAAGCGAGTCATAGTTCCCGCAACTCGAGAAAAGCGATAAACAAAAATGCAAACGCCAAACCTCAGCCCGAGCGTGGCGCTCGATAGTTCATTGATAGCGCGTGAGACCAGTAAATCTGCCGTGGGTAAGACGGTGGAGTTATCTCGCGAGCAGGTGGAGTTTTTCAATGAGCAGGGATATCTCTCTTTGAACGCACTGACTACCCCGGAGGAAGTGGCGGAGATCAAGGCCGAGCTGGAGCAGATGTTTGCCAAGCGGGCGGGGGAAAACGAGGGCGCGTTTCTGGACCTGGTGGCGGGGGAAGACCACAAAGATGATATGAGTTCGCCGCAGATTTTTAATCCGGCGAATTATTCGGCCAAGTTGCACAAGACGCAGTGCTTTCAAAACGCGCTGCACATCGCCAAACAGCTGCTGGGCGAAGAGGTGCGATTCTTCTTTGATTTGTCGATTTTAAAGATGCCGAAGGTGGGGGCCGGGACACCGTGGCACCAGGATGAAGCATTTCGGGATGCGAATTTCGAGTACCGCGAGCTGAGCATCTGGCTGCCGCTGCAGGACGTAACCGCGGAGAGTGGGTGTTTGCGATACATCCCGGGGTCAAACAAGGGCGATTTGAAAGAACATAAGTCGATTAACGATGATCCGACGTCGCACGCGGTGTACGTGTCGGAGCCCTTTGCCGAAGAGACCGCGGTGGCGTGTCCCTTGCCGGCGGGAGGGTGCGTGCTGCACCAGCCGCGAACGATTCACGGGTCCACCATGAATGGGTCGGAGACGCCGCGGCTGGCGTACATCATGGCGTTTGGATTGCCGCCGATACCTTTGAAGCAAGGCCGAACGTTTCGCTGGGCCCAGGAGAAAAAAACCGCGGCGCAAGAGCGCAACCGGCAATGGATGCGGCACGGCGGCATGTTCGTGATGTTCTGGCGGAAATTGCGGCGCGGTGAATTGACCAACTGGAAGCTGGCATTTTATAACGCGAAACGATTGATCCGCACGATGGGGAGAAAGAGTTGACGAATCCGCTGGTCAGCGTTGTGATTCCGACGTATCGACGCCCGGAGCTTCTGGTGCGGGCGGTGGAGTCGGCGCTGCGGCAGAGTTACACGCGGATTGAAATTATCGTGGTGTCGGACGGACCGGATGCGCCTACCGCGCAGGCGGTGGCAGAGATTGGGAATGAGCGGGTACGGCTGATTGAGTTGGAAGTAAAAGGCGGAGGGTGCGCGGCGCGGAATGCCGGAGTCGCGGCGGCGGGTGGAGAATGGATCGCGTTTCTGGATGATGACGACGAATGGCTGCCCGAAAAAGTGGCGCGTCAATTGACCGCGGTACAGGACTCTTCGGCGAAATTTCCAATTGCGGCGTGCCGGACGTATGTCAACCGGGGAATCACTAACACAGTATGGCCGGCGCGGCGGCCGGGGCCGAATGAGCCGCTGAGCGAATATATATTTTGCCGGTCCAGCATGGCGCAGGGCGAAGGACTGTTTATTACGTCGATGCTGCTAACCTCGCGGGAATTGCTGACGCAAGTGCCGTTCGGGACCAACGTGGCGCGGCACCAGGATACGGACTGGTTGTTGCGCGCGAAGCAGGTAGAAGGCAGCGAGCTGGTGTGGGTATGGGAACCGCTGATGATTTTCAATCTGGAAGTGACCCGGACTTCGGTGAGCCGCTCGCCGAGCGCGGTGCCCTCGATCCAGTGGGAACGGGGCAACCCGCTGCTGACGCGGAAAGCGCGGGCCTTTTTTCTGGCGACCCAGGTGGCGCCGCGCGTTCGAATATTTTCGCAGCCCTGGATGGCGGCGCGAATGCTCTACGAATTTTTTGTGAAGAGCGAAGTTTCGCTGACCTCTCTGACGCTGATGATCGGGTTGCTGTTTACTTCACCGGGATTCAGAAATTTTTTGATCGCCCGGCGGAAAGGCACAGACTCGCTGGGGCATAGCGCCGCGTAGAGTTGATTTGGCTTGTTCCTGGAGCCGCAAACGCCATGAAAATTTGCATGCTTCACAACAATTTCTATCGCAGCAGCGGCTCGGCGATTATTATCCGGCGACTTTCAGAGATCTGCGCGGATTCGGGAATCGAGTTTTATTTTGCGGGGGCCCGGTTTCAAGCGTCGATCACGCACGAAGAGGAGCAGGACTTTTCCTGGATGCCTCCGGGGCGCTACGAGGAATTTGATCTGATCACCCGCTCGCCGGTGATGTTTCTGGAGCTGCGGCGATTCCGGCAATGGCTGGCGAAAAATCAGATCGAGCTGGTACACGCGCACCACCGGCGGATGGCCATGCTGGCAAACCTGATCGCGCCCATCAGCGGCGTGCCGGTGTTATACACGGGGCACAACACCTTTCCCTGGTCGCCGATGTTCTGGCTCCTGGGCCCGCGGAGGGCGACCGGAGTCAGTCCCTCGGTGGTGCGTTACCTGAAGACGGCTTCGCGCGCGCGGAATCCTGAAGTGATCTTTAATCCGTATCCGTTTCCGGCCGAACCCTCCGCCGAGGACAAGAACGCCAAGCTGGACCGGGTGATTTCCGTGGGGCGGCTGGAGCCCATCAAGGGGCATGTGCACCTGATCGACGCGTGGAAAATTCTACGCGCGCAGGGTGTGCGAACACCGCTGCATATTATTGGCGAAGGCTTTTTGCATAGCAGCCTGGAAGCGAAAATTAAGGCTGATGGATTGGAAGATGTAGTGCAGCTAAGCGGGTACAAAACGGACATCCAAGCGGACATTCGCAGCGCCTATTTCAATGTGCTGGCGAGCTCCACGGAAGGCTTTCCGAACGTGGTGGTGGAATCGGCGGCGGGGCGCAAAGCTTCGCTGGTGACGGATGTGGACGGCAGCCGGGATTGCGTCCCTCCTGATGGCACGCTTCCCAATCTGGTGCCGTTCGGGTCGCCGGTGGCGCTGGCGGCGGCGCTGGGAAAGTGGCTGGCCAATCCTTCGCAAGTGGCGGCTGAGGGCGAGATCTTTTATCACTTCCTGAAAGCGAAGTGCGACACAAAACATATCAGTCACGCATACACGCAGTTGTACGAGTCGGTTTTGGAGCGCGGCGTACCCGCGCCGGATTTGGGCGCGTCACTTTCTGAGGCGGCTGATAAGCGCCGGGGATAACCCGGAATGCCACCGGATGCCCGGGCGAAATTCTTTTAGAGGACACTATGTTTGGATTTCAGTACTCGAAGCTGGATGAACGAGAGATTGTAGATGAGTTGATGCGCCCCCGGGAGGCGGGAGCGCAGGGCGCGAAAATTATCGTTACCGCGAACTGCGACCATGTGGGGCGATTGAGCACGGATGAGTTGTTCCGCCAGGCGTATTTGTTCGCCTCGATTCGAACCGCGGACGGATTTCTGGTTCATTACTACGCGCTGCTGCGGGGAGAGAAAATCCCCCGGGTGACCGGCTGCGGGATTTTGGCAGAGTTGATGCGCAACCGGGATCTGCGCGGGCAGCGCCTGTTTTTTGTGGCGGACAGCGAAGAGACCGCCGCTGGACTGCGAAAATGGGCGGAACGAAAGCCGTTTCCGAGCAGCGAATTTTCGGTGGTAGTGCCGCCGTACGGGTTTGAAAGAGACGCGGAGTATACCGCGGGCCTGGTCAGGCAGATCCGGGAGTTTGCGCCCAGCATTCTGGTGATGGGCGTGGGCGCGCCGAAAAGCGAAAAATTCGGGTATGTACACCGCAACGAATTGCCCCCGTGCTGGGTTCTAAGTGTTGGGGAAGCGGTCAAGATCGAGGCCGGAATCAAGAAGCGCGCTCCGGTACTCATGCAGAAGCTGAATCTGGAATGGTTCTGGCGGCTTGCCCATGAACCGCGCCGCTTGATTGGGCGGTATACCTGGGACATGCGGAAATTTGTGATCGCGATTGTGCAGGATTTGCGAGGGTCGTACTAGGCATCACGGGTAATAGGCCATAAAGCTTAGACCTCAAGAGTTATGGCGTGTGATAGAATAGTAACTGCTCGAAACTTTTGAATCACCGGCCCAGGGTGCTTGAAAGATCGGGTGCAAATGCAACCTCCCCGCGTTGCACTGGCGGCGCTTGCCAGAAGCCCACTGCTCTCCATTCTTTCTAGTGCCGCGAAGCGGAAATGGCTCGCATGCAGAATGCTGCAAGAGTGCCTGTTTCGGCGATTGAAGAAAAGCTGCTGCAGATTATGCGCGAGCTTTCCGAAAGCGAAACAGTTGGGGCGGCCGGGGATTTTTCTTCGGCCAACGGACAGTCCCGTGTGGGGATGGCGTTGGTGAAGCGTCTGCGGGACGCGTTTGGCGTGGATATCACGCCCAGCCAAGTGGCGGCCGCGCCCACGGTGGAAGGCCTGACTGTAGTGGTGCAAACGATGCTCGATGAACAGCGAATCGCCGCGATGTGGGCGAGTATTCTCGGGTTAAAAGAAGTGGGCCTGGACGATAATTTCTTCGATGTAGGCGGCGAGTCGGTATTGCTGGCGGCTCTGCAGCAACGGATTGCGAAAGAGTTCGGGCTGAACATTTCGATTGCGGAAATGTTCGAGGTTCCCACGGTTCGCCAGCAGGCGGAATTGACGCGGACGAGAGCTCAGGGCGGGCCGGTGCTGCCGCCCGGAGTTCTGACGGTGCAGCCGCACGGCAGCAGCGGCAGCATTTTCTGGCTGCACTATCTGAGTACGGACTTGGGCAAAGTGATCGGAGACGATCACCCCTTCCTGTTCGTGGCCCTGGCTCCGGAAGATTTTCCAACGCTAGGCAAGACTCCCACGCTGCAGAGCATTGCCACCTGCCTGATGCGCAAGATCATCGCGGCGCAGGCCAAAGGGCCGTACACGCTGGGCGGATATTGCCTCGGAGGAATACTCGCATACGAAATTGCGTCGCAATTTCGGGCGGCCGGGCACGAGGTTTCGCTAGTCGTGCTGGTGGATCCTCCAAACCCGTCCTACATCGAAGCTTGTAATTCCTTGAAGAGCCTGGCGAGTTACGTGGGCTATGCCGCGCACCGGGCCGCGCGGCTGGGCGTGCGTATCAGCCTGGACTACTTGCGGGAACACGTCGCCAGATATTCGGCGCGAGCTTTGCGAACCAAATCCACCAGAACCGATCAGGGGATTGCGCAGCGTACGATCGAACTGGCGGCCTTGAAATACGATCCCAAGGAATACGATGGCAAGGTGCTGTTGCTGCTGGCCTCTGAGCGGCCGCCGCACGTGAACCGGCTGGCGGGGTGGCAGGCTGTGGTGCCGCGGGAATTGCACGCGTTGTACGTGGATTCCCATCATCGGGATTTACTGAAGGCGGAAAATGTCCGGAAGGTCGCGGACGCTATCGTGTCGCACATGTCCTCGGAACCGACGGCCAGCCCGTATCTGGCTACGTCAGTGTCCACCCCGGCCGACACTCGGACCGTCGTAGAAATGTTTGTGCCGAATAAAGTGTAGTCCCTCCCGAAGCGCGCCGCGGAATTTCGTGGCCTGACCGCCAGAGCACTCCTAGGTAGCAAAGCTCACCAGCCGAGTACCCACCTCGCAGCATCGCAAGTTACAATATGGGTCGTTCTGGCCAGTTGGGATGGCCTGATGTGCCGGGGGCTGTTTCGAAGACTCTGGTAGCGCAACCGCCGGTAGGGAGATCGAAACGTTTTTTTATGGCTCGGAATTGCGGGCGGGTGAGGAAAATGCATGGAAGGAAAAAACGATGAGTGAGCGGCGCGCGCTGGTTACCGGCGGGGCGGGATTCCTGGGTTCGCATTTGTGCGACCGGTTGTTGGCGGAGGGGTACTCCGTCGTGGTGGCGGATAATCTTTTGACGGGGCGGCTTGCGAATCTGGAGCATTTGCGCAATGAGCCGCGGTTCGAGTTTCGGAAGATCGATATTAACGAGCCATTTGATTGCGGAGCGGTGGATTACGTTTTCCACTTTGCGAGTCCGGCGAGCCCCGTCGACTACATGGTGCATGGGATTGATACTTTGCGGGTGGGATCGTTCGGGACGTTTCACGCGTTGGATATAGCGCGGAAATATTCTGCCAAATTTTTGGTTTCTTCCACCTCGGAATGCTATGGCGACCCCCACGAACATCCGCAGAAGGAAACGTACTGGGGCAACGTGAATACTATAGGGCCGCGTTCGGTGTATGACGAAGCCAAGCGCTTCACCGAGTCGACGACCATGGCGTATCACCGGTATTACGGTGTCGATACGCGCATCGTGCGGATTTTTAATACCTATGGGCCACGGATGCAGATCAACGATGGGCGGGTGATCCCGAATTTCATGAAGCAGGCGCTGCGCGGGGAAGACATTACGATTTATGGGGATGGCCAGCAGACGCGCAGTTTTTGTTATGTCAGTGATGAGATTGATGGATTTATCCGGCTGGCGAAATCTTCTGAACATCTGCCCGTAAATATCGGGAACCCCAACGAGTTTACGATGTTGCAGTGCGCGGAAGTGGTGTTGAAGGTGACGCAGTCTCGCAGCAAATTGAAGTTTGAGCCGCTGCCGCAGGACGACCCGAAACAGCGGCAGCCGGACATTACCAAGGCTCGAACGCTGCTGGGTTGGGATCCCAAAATTGAATTGGAGGCGGGCTTGCGGCTGTCTCTGGAGTATTTCAAGAGTGTGGCGTTGGATGAGAAGGTCAGCGCCTAGCGAAAGTGTTGTTCGATAGTTCAAATCCCGCAAGCTAGACTGCCTGCGGGCTTTTTATTTTGTGGATCTTGGCGAGGATTAATTGGAGTCGCATTATTTCTGAAGGACCAAAGTCCGGCGGCTCACAGCCAAGATTGGCTGTGCCACAAAAGCGACGGTGGCGGACACGAACTTTGGGTACAATTTAGGAGTTATCCGTGCTGACAACTTTAGATTATCATTTGGGTTAATCAGAAAAGATGTCGTTAACCAGCGAAGATGCCGGAAAGTTGGGGTGGACGAGTGCAAAGTCACAATCGAGTTTTAGTTACCGGAGCCGGCGGGTTTATCGGCGGGCATCTGGTGGCGGAATTTCGGCGGCAGGGTTATCAGCAGATTCGCGCCGTGGATGTGAAGCCGTTTGATGAGTGGTATCAGCGCTTTGACGATGTGGAAAATCTGTCACTGGATTTGAATCTCAAAGAGAATTGCGAAACGGCCGCCAAGGGCGCCGACGAGATTTATAGTCTGGCCGCGAATATGGGCGGCATGGGATTCATCGAGCACAACAAAGCACTGTGTATGCTGTCGGTTCTGATCAACACCCATATGTTGCAAGCCGCGCTTGCAGCATGGCTGCCGAAAGTTTTTCTACGCTTCCTCGGCTTGCGTGTACAACGCGGATAAACAGACGACCTTTGAAGCGCCGTCGCTGAGCGAAGAAGATGCGTATCCGGCGCAACCGGAAGATGGGTATGGCTGGGAGAAACTATTCTCTGAGCGGATGTGCCGGCACTTTCGCGAGGATTTTGGTTTGTACACCCGAGTGGCCCGCTTTCATAACGTTTACGGGCCGTGGGGAACGTGGTTTGGCGGACGGGAAAAGGCGCCCGCGGCGATTTGCCGAAAGGTAATCGAAGCCAAGATCAACGGAACCCACGAGATTGAAATCTGGGGCTCCGGGGTGCAAACCCGGAGCTTTATGTACTCGGACGATTGTATTAAGGGCATTCAGTTGATCATGGACTCGGATATTCTGGAGCCGATTAATCTGGGATCCACCGAAGCTGTGAGCATCAATCAGCTGGTGGATATGGTTGAAGATATAGCCGGGATGAAGCTCAAGCGAAATTACAATTTGGGCGCACCGAAGGGCGTGAACGGGCGGAACAGCGACAACACCCTGATCAAGAAATATCTAAATTGGGAACCGGATACCGCGCTGCGGGTGGGCATGGAAAAAACCTACGCTTGGATTTATGACCAGTACCTGGCGCGTGAACGTGGCGATGCAGGGGTGGTCAGAGAATCGTATGCTGCCGGAAAGGCGTAGAACAGACGCGGTAGAGATTGCCGATTCACAAATTCGTCGCTACAAAAGCAGCGCAGGGTTCCGACCTGCGCTGCTTTTGAATTTACCGCGTTAGTTGCTGGCAGCTTTCGGTATTTGCCGCACGGTCGGCTCGAGCCGATTGGAGCTTTGGAAGGGCAGCATCCATCCCGGATATTCGGGCGGCAGCGCGCTGACTTCATCGAGTTGCTTGATTTGGTCTGGCGTGAGCTTGATGTCCACGGCGGCGATATTGTCCTTAAGTTGCTCGATGCGTTTGGCGCCGATAATTACGCTGGTTACGACGGGTTTGGCGAGCAGCCAGGCCAGAGAGATGCGGGCCGGGCTGCAATTATGGGCCTTGGCGATAGGAGCGATCACGTCAAGGATTTTCCAGGTGCGCTCCTTGTCGACGATGGGAAAATCGAATTCCGAGCGGCGAGAATTTTCCGGTTTCTGGTTGGTGCGGCTGAATTTGCCGGAGAGCAGGCCGCCGGCGAGCGGGCTCCAGACCAGCAGACCGGTTTTTTCGGATTCGAGGAGTGGGACTAGATCGCGTTCGAGGTCCCTGCCGGCGATCGAGTAATAGGCCTGCAGCGTGTCAAAGCGGGCCAGATTTTTGAATTGGGAGATCGCTAGAGCCTTGGCGATTTTCCAAGCCTGCCAATTCGAGCAGCCGACGTAGCGGACTTTGCCTTGAGTGACGAGAGTATCGAGTGCGCGAAGGGTTTCTTCGATTGGTGTGACGGAGTCGTTGCCGTGAATCTGGTAGAGATCGATGTGGTCGGTTTGCAGGCGCCTGAGACTGGCATCGACAGCATCCATGATGTGTCCGCGAGAGGCGCCAACGTCGTTGCGGCCCTGGCCCACACGGCCATAGACCTTGGTGGCGATGACCACGTCTTTGCGAGCGATGTTCAGATTTTTCAGGGATTGGCCGAGGATTTTTTCGCTGAGACCTTCGTGATAAACGTCGGCGGTGTCGAAGAAGTTGATGCCCGCGTCGATCGAGGCCTTGATGAGCGAGTCGGCTTCGGATTGGTCCGTGGCGCCGATCATTTTCCAGATACGCGCGTCGGCGTTGGCAGTGTCCTGCCCGCCGCCGCCGAAGGTCATGGTGCCAAAACAGATAGTGGAAACGAGAAGTCCGGTATCGCCTAGAGGTTTGAATTGCATGGATGTTCCTTTCTTATGGCTACTATCGTTGGAGTCAAAAAACGGCTCGCTGGTGACATGAAAAGTCCCGTTGTTTCGGAAAAAACTGTGGCGCCGAATGGTATGGACGGCATGAACGGTTTGGAGGGAAGGCCGCAAAGAGGGAAGGGCGGAACGTGTTAGAGTTTTCGCTGGATTGGTAAGTGGGAGTCTGGTGGCGGTGGGTGCACAGACTGAAGTCTGTGCTACTGGGCACAGGAGGCGGAATTGGCTTATCGGGATTTGCGGGAATTTGTGAAGAAGCTGGAGAAGGCTGGAGAGCTGAAACGGATCAAGACGGAAGTTGATCCGATTCTGGAGATTACCGAGATCACCCAGCGGGTGGCGCGGGATTCCGCGCGGGCGAAGGATAGCGTCGGGCCGGCGCTTTTGTTTGAGAAGCCTAAAGGATCGAAAGTGCCGCTGCTGGTGAACACTTTTGGCAGCGTGGAGCGGATGGCCCTGGCGTTTGAAGTGGACTCGCTGGACGAAGTGGCGGCGCGGATCAGCGGATTTATGGATATGAAGTCGCCGCAGGGATTGTTCGACAAATTGAAGATGTTGCCGAAATTGGCGGAGCTGGGATCGTTTTTTCCCAAGAGCGTGAAGTCCGGCGATTGTAAGGATGTGATTCACAAAGGCGACGCTGTGAACCTTTTTGATTTTCCGATTTTGAAATGCTGGCCGCAGGACGGGGGACGATTCATTACGTTTCCGTTGGTATTTACGAAGAATCCGGAGACGGGGAAGCGCAATGTGGGGATGTACCGGATGCAGGTGTACGACCAGCATACGACCGGCATGCATTGGCAGACGCAGAAACATGGAGCGGCGCATTTTCGCGCGGCACGGGCGGCGAATCCGGATGGGCGGATCGCGGTGTCCGTGGCGATCGGTGCGGACCCGGCTACCGCGCTGGCGGGGATGCTGCCGATTCCACCGGATCTGGATGAAATGATGTTCGCGGGATTTCTGCGGCGCGAACCGGTCGATATGGTGATGAGCGAGACGAACGATATTGAAGTACCGGCCAACGCGGAAATAGTTCTCGAAGGGTATGTGAATTTAAATGAGATGCGGACGGAAGGTCCGTTCGGGGATCACACCGGGTTTTATTCTTTGGAGGGAGAGTTTCCGGTATTTCACGTGGAGTGCGTGACGCATCGGAAAGATCCCATCTACTTAACAACGGTCGTAGGTCCGCCGCCGCAGGAAGATTATTTTATGGGGTATGCGGTGGAACGCGTGTTCTTGCCGGTGATGAAGATGCAGTATCCGGAGATTGTGGATGTGGCGATGCCGGCCGAAGGAATTTTTCACAATCTGATGATTGTGGCGATCAAGAAATCGTATCCGGGGCATGCGCGAAAAATCATGAACGCGATTTGGTCGCTGGGGCAGGCGATGTTCACGAAAGTGATCGTGGTGGTGGATCACGACGTGAATGTCCACAACTACAGTGAGGTGGTGTGGAAGGCGCTGTGCGCGATCGATCCGAAGCGGGACACGCAGTTCACGGAGGGGCCGGCGGACACGCTGGATCATGCAACGCCGATTCAAGACTACGGCTCGAAGATGGGGATTGATGCTACGCGGAAATGGGCCAGCGAGGGATTTGCGCGTCCATGGCCGGATGAGATTTTGATGGATGAGGTAACGAAGGCTCGCGTTGCGGGAATGTGGAAGGGGTTGGGGCTTTAGGATTCAGGGTAGACGTTCTCCCAAGGAAAGTTTCCCGAAATGCGAATCGGTCAAGTGTGCATGACCCCCCTAGGGGTTTTGCGTAAGTGTTCATTCTAAAGAACTTTAAGTTCTTTGTTTTGTTGCGAGTCTGCAAGTGTTGATTCTAAAGGATTAGAGCTCACTGTGGTGTTAGTCCCGCGGGAACAGCGGACCGCTCCCGCGCGGCGCCTCTGGAAGCTGGGGGAAATTTGCGGCGCAGCGGACTTGTGTCGCGCCTACGGCGCTCGCGTTTCGCGGGGGCAACGACCCAGCGCTGGCGCGCTGGGCTAACGTGTGGCGCGCCTACGGCGCTGAAAAATCCCAGCTCCCGGGGCGGACTTACTGTGGGCCAGCCCAGTCGAGACCGTCAACGCCTGGGGTCAGGACGATCGGTGGCTGCAATTGCGTGGTCGTAAGGTCAAGTATCTGAATACCGCCGGCGCTGGGACAGCTTAGATACGCGTGGGCGCCGTCCGGGGAAAGCAGGATTTCGCCGGTAGCGCGCGGGACGTCGACAGAAGCGAGCAACGGAGCAGAAGAAAGTCTCTGTGGCGCCAGTTCGATGACGAAGATTTTTCCAGCGGGCGAGCCGGCGATCAGGTATTTGTTGTCGGGGGTAACCGCCGAGGTGTAGGCGGTGCTCGGCAGATTGATCCGTTGCACGACTTTGTTTGTGGCGGTGTCGATCATGGCGATGCGGGGCTGGTCTTGATCGTGGGTGAACACGTAGCGCCCGTCTGGTGAGATGGAAATGCGCTGCACAGTTTTGGCGACAGGTATGACTGTGATGAGCGCGCGCTTTTTTAGGTCGAGCACGCTGACGCTTCCGGTGCTGACGTTGGCGGTATAGGCTTTGGCACCGTCCGGCGAAATTACGAACATGTGGGATTGTTCGGCCCCGGTTGGAATTTCTCCGACTACTTTCCGCGTTACAGGATCTACAACAAAAATCGCGTCGCTCAGTTCGGCGCTCACGTACAGCAAACCATCGGGTCCGAATTTTGCGCAGTGTGGGCGGACTGGTTTTCCGAGGTCGATGTGTCCGGCGATGGAGTGAGTACGTAAATCTACGATGTCGATCATCTGGCCGTCCGTGCCGGGTTTTCCTACGCCGGAGTTCCCGTAGATGGGGACGTAGGCAAACTTTTTATCCGGTGAGACGGCTACTTCGTGGCCATTTACACCAACTTCAACGGCCGCGACTTGCTGACGACTGGCCAAATCGACCAGCAGCAGAGTGTGATCGCGCTGATTCGCGATGGCCAGGTATCCCGGTGGCAGCGCATTGGTGGGAGAAGGATTGGGCTGGGCCAGCGAAATGGCGGCGAATAACAACACTAGACAGAAAACCAGCGATGATGCGAAGCGGCGCATGAAAGAATCCCTCCGATAGCGTGGCAAGTATACGAGGGCAGAGAACTGAACGAAAGCGGAGACGCGTCGGCTGCGCGCGCGAAAACACAGAAGCGCATAAGCGATTGACAGCAAAGGATTACCGTCCGTAAGGACAGGGATGGCGATTCGCAAAAAGCACAAGTAATTGTGGTACCGAGACGCTCACTACGCAATATGTGCCAAAGCTGTACCACAATACACCCCGAACTGCCTACGATTCCGGGTATTCCTTGGACAACTGCGGCAGCGAATGTGTTGACGGTCAGAGCGGGCGGATGTCATAAACGCTGCAACGGAATGTGTCCGGTAATTCGCGGAGAACACTCGCGAAGGACAACTCAGGAGCAAGTTGCGAAATACCGAAGCTAAGTACTGGGGTGAAGTTGGTCGTGATGGAATCTCGCGAAGTGATGAATGTGCGTCAGGCGTCGCAATATCTGGGGATCTCGCCAGATACCCTGTACCGTTACATCACGGAAGGCGAAATACCTGCCTTCAAACTGGGGAATCGTTGGAAACTGCGTAAAACAATCCTGGACAGGTGGATGGAACGCAAGATGAGCCAGGCGCACGCGCGGCGCCGTTAGTTAACACGCGAGCGAGAGGGGAAAGGCCGGACTATGGGTTTATTTGGCGGCAAGAACAAACAACTGGTAGGGCTGGATATCGGCTCAAGCTCGATCAAGACCGTAGAGCTGAAGTCGACGAAGGCTGGGTATGAACTGGTGAGTTTCGGCATGGAACCCCTGGCGCAGGACACCGTGGTAGATGGCGCGATCATGGATGCGCCGCAGGTGGCCAACGCGATCAGTAAAATTTTCGACACGCAAAAGATTAAGACGAAGGATGTAGCGACTTCGGTATCGGGACACTCAGTGATCGTAAAGCGGGTTCCTTTGCCGCTGATGACCGAAGAAGAGTTGTATGACCGGATTCCTTCGGAAGCCAGCCAGCACATTCCGTTCGACATCGCGGACGTGAATTTGAGCTATCAGCTGCTGGAGTCGATGGACTCGCAGATGGACGTACTGCTGGTGGCGGTCAAGAAAGACAAAATTCTGAATCACACCAACGTTTTGGCCCAAGCGGGCAAAACGCCACGAGTTGTGGACATTGACGCCTTTGGTTTGCAGAACTGCTTCGAAGTGAACTACGAGCCGGATGCCGGACAGACGGTGGCGCTGTTGAACGTGGGTGCCAGCGTAATGAACATCAACATCGTGCGCGGCGGCGTGCCCCTGTTTACGCGCGACGTCAGCGTGGGCGGCAACCAGTACACGGACGCGCTGCAAAAGGAATTGGATTTGAGCTTTGAGGACGCGGAGCGCTTGAAAAAGGGCGAATCGTTGCCGAGCGTTACGGACGACCAGAAGCAGCAGATTTTGCGCAGCGTGTCCGACATTCTGACGCTGGAAATTCAAAAGACTTTCGATTTCTTCCGGGCGACGGCGAGCGGGGAAAATATTCAACGCATCGTGGTGGCGGGAGGAACGGCGCGCGTTCCTGGGCTGGTGGATTTGCTGCGGGAAGAGTTCGCGATGCCGGTGGAAGAGTTGAACCCGTTCCGAAAAGTCTTGATCAATCCCAGCAAACACAGTGACGACCAGATTCGGGAGATGGCGCCGCGATTGGCCATTGCCGTGGGCTTGGCGCTGAGGAGCTTCGACTAGCCATGATTCGCATAAACCTTCTCGGACAAAATCGACCGCGATCGGCGAGACGGCCGGTCGACACTGGAGCGGCCCTGCCCGCGCTGTTCATTGGCGCCGGAGTGCTGTTGGGCTTTCTATTCCTCTTCTACATGTACAACCAGTGGTCCCGGCAACTGGATACGGAGACTGGGAAGATTCAGAGTTTGCGGGCCCAGAAGACGCAGCTCGAACAGACCAAGCAGCAAGTGGAAGCGTTCGAGAAACAGAAAACAATTTTGCAACAGCGGGTTTCCACGATCGAACAATTGCAGCGGGACCGCACCGGCAGCGAAGAGTTGCTGGATATGGTGGCCAACACAGTTTCCCGCACCGAGAACTTGTGGCTGACGACGCTGACCCGCAAGGGCTCGAGCTTGTCGATGGAAGGATCTTCGGCATCGATCAACGCGGTAGCCAATTTTATTACCGCGCTCAAGCGCTCGGGTTATTTTCAAAAAGTAGAGATTAAGGAATCGAAGCAGGACGAAAAGAACGCCGCGGTGCAAACCTTCCTGTTCCAGATTTCTGCTGAAATTGCTCCGCCAGCGGCTGTGCAAACCAAGCCCGCGAGCGCGCCCGTTCCAGTTACGGCGCCGGCGAAGAAAGGTTAAGGGCGCGCCATGGCCAATCCGTTTCGCGATATGTCGGTAGTGATGCAGGTGCTGGTGGCGGTGGCGATTGCCGTGATCCTGGTGCTGGCGGGCGTATATCTCCCGTTTTCTCCGGTGGCCAAGGAACGAGATGCGGTGGATAAAGCCGTCCTCGAGCGCACGCAGCTCACGCAGGAAGTTACGCAGTTGCAGGTATACCAGCAGCGCTACGGCGAACTAAAACAGCAGATGGACGCGTTGTCGAAGCAACTGGACACACTGAAGACCATCGTGCCGGAAGACAAAGATGTGGACGAGTTCATCCGATTGTTGCAGGGAGCGGCCAGCGCGTCGAACGTGCAATTGCGCCGGTTGACGTCCCAGGCCATCGTTTCGAAGGAATATCACTACGAGATGCCTTTCGAAGTGCAGGCCGACGGACCGTACTTCAATATTCTGGATTTCTTCGGACGGCTGAGCCGGCTTTCGAGAATCATCAATGTCGGGGACCTGACCTTTTCGGATCCCGACGCTTCCAAGGCCACCAAGTATCCGTTGCGACCGGGAAGCACGGTTTCGGGCACCTTTACAGCAACTACATTTTTCACCAAGCCAGCTGACCAGGGGGCGGCTCCGACAGGAGCCAAGACCGTAGGCGCAGCGGCTGGAAAACCCTAAGCGGGAATGAGCGAACTATGCGTTTTGTGAACACTCTCATCCTAGGGATTTTACTCGCGGCAACCGCACCTGGTTTGCTGGCACAGACGACGCAGCCTGCTGCGACGCCAGCCACAAAAGCAGCGGCGAAAGCGGCGAAAAAACCCACGACGAAAAAGACCTCGGCGAAGCCGGCAGCGAAGGCCACCGAAGGGGATGCGACGGCCGAAGGCGAAAGTAAAGCCGGACGGCGCGATCCTTTTGAGTCGCTGGTAGGCCGCCAGCAAGCGCAGGCGGCTGCGGCGAAGAACTTGCCTCCAGGCAAGGCCGGTCTGCAAGTAAGCACGTTGCGGCTGGACGGTATTGTGCGCTCTTCCAACGGGATGATCGCCATGGTCACCAACCCGCAATCGCGGACTTATTTTCTGCGTGAAGGCGATCAGTTGTACGACGGAAAAGTAGAAAAGATTGCAATGGACAGTGTCTCGTTCGATGAATTGGGCAAGGATGCGTTTGGAAAGCCCGTCGAACGCCAAGTTAATAAACGAATTTACTCGAGTGCAGGAGAACAGCAATGAAGACGACTCGGCCGACCTTGCGGTATGGCTGCTTGATCCTTGCGAGCATGGCCCTGGCGATTAACCCAGTGCTGGCGCAAACCCCCGCGCCCAGCGGCGTGACCGCGACGACGGCGGTAATCTCCAGCGTGGCGATTACCCAAGCGCCGGAGCGCGCGGCGGTCCGCGTGGAGGGCGAGGGACGGCTTGACGTACAAGCTGCCCGGCTGCAGAGCCCCGAGCGGTTGGTGCTGGACTTTGCCGGCACCCATCTGCACGTCGACAAGACTTTGATACCCGGAGTCTCTGCTCCGGTGCGTGGCGTACGCCTCGGGCAGTTCCGCCCAGACGTGGCCCGCATCGTTGTGGATTTGACGTCGGCAGCGCCATACCAGATTGCGCACGACGGTTCGGCCATCGTTATCTACTTCGACGTACAGCCGGCAACGCCTGCAGAGACGTCAGTGACAACGACCAGCACCACGGCCGCAGTGGTTGAAACCAAGGCCGATGCGTCTGCTGCGCACCCGCAAGTTCACTATGTGCCGGCTGCCCCGCGTGCGTCCGCGGTACATACCGCGAAAAAATCGCAAATTTCCGCTCCGCACTTTGCGCTACCCAACGAATTGACCCAGCCGTCTTCCGTGCTGGCTTCTTTCGGCGGCGCCAGCGAACCAGCGCGTCCAGCGGCTCCCGCACCGGCGGCCCCTGCGAAGGAAACGTCAGCGCAGCAAGCCGCGCAACAAGCGGTACAGCAAGCCAATACCGCAGCGAGCACGATGGCCACGCAGTCTGGCTCAACCGTGGCGCCGACCGGCAGGTATAGCGGTGAACCAATTTCCGTAAACCTCAAGGACGTAGACCTGCGCGACTTCTTCCGCTTGATTCATGAGATCAGCGGCTTGAACGTGGTGCTGGACCCGGCGGTAAAGGGAACCTTGACGATCGTGCTGGACGAAGTGCCCTGGGATCAGGCGCTGGACATCGTCCTGCAGAACAACGGCCTTGATAAGCAGCTGAACGGTAACGTGCTACGCATCGCCACCCGCGACACCTTGAAGAAGGAAGCGGAAACGCAACGCGATTTGGAGAAAGCCCAGGCGGACGCGACCACTCCGGTGACCGTGACGCGTGTACTGAGCTACGCCAAAGCATCGTCCATGAAGGATACGCTGAAGAAGTTTCTCTCTTCCCGCGGCGATATTCTTTCGGACGATCGTTCCAACCAGCTGATTATTCGCGACATCCCGCAAGTGATTCCGACAATCGACAACCTGATTCGCCAACTGGACCGCAAATCGCAGCAGGTGGAAATCGAAGCTCGCGTGGTAGCGGCATCGCGTTCCTTCGCGCAGGATATCGGCACGGAGTTAGGCTTTGCCGGAACGACCACCGGCGGCCGTTCGCTGTTTAGCGGCGTACCCGCAGTCGGCGGCAGCGGCGTTACCACGGGCACCGGAATTCCGGCGTCGCCTGTGACCATCGGGCAAGGCAGCGGCACCTCCGGCAACGGAGTGACCACGGGTCTTCCGCTCAACACGTTCTTGTCTGCAGGCACCCCGACGAGCGGCTTGGGTTACAGCTTCCGTTCGCCGAACTTCGCCATCGACTTCTTCATAACCGCGGCGGAAGCCAAGGGCGTCGGCAAATTGCTCTCTAAACCGCGCGTCGTGACTCAGAACAACGAGAAAGCGACCGTGAAGCAGGGTACTAAGATTCCTATTCAGACCACCATCAACAACACTATTTCGGTGCAGTTCATTGACGCGGTGCTGAAGCTGGAAGTTACTCCGCAAATCACCGCGGAAGGCACCATCTTCATGGACGTGCTGGTGGAAAATACGCAGATCGATACCGGTATCCCCCGCGTGCAGGGTATCCCGGCTCTCGATACGCAGTCGGCGGAAACGAAGGTTTTGGTTGCGGATGGCGGCACGGTGGTCATCGGCGGCATCATCGTTTCGCAGCAGACGGTCAACATTCAGGAAGTTCCGTTCGTCGGCAGCTTGCCGCTGATCGGCTACCTCTTCAGGCGCACCAGCGTGACTGTGCAGTCTCAGGAATTGCTGTTCTTCCTGACGCCGCGCATTATTCCTGGGTAATTCGCCTGGGTAATACCTTTAGCTAGCTTGCAGTTGGCCAGCGACAACGCGGCTTCCGCGATATAATCTTCAAGGAGAAAGACGACGAGGAGACTACGGTCTCCTCGTTTCTTTTGAGGGGCATACTGCCGCATGGAAAAAGTATTTGCGAACCGCCGGCGCGCGTTGCGGGCGAAATTGAAGGAAGAGAAGCTGGACCGCCTGGTGATCACTCATCCGGCGGACTGCTATTACCTGACCGGATTTACCGGAGATTCTGGCGCGCTGGTGGTCTCCAGCGAACCTGGCAAAGGCGCGAGCCTGGTGACGGACGGCCGGTTTGTGTCGCAGGCGGCGGACGAAACGAGCGGCGTGAGGATTGTGAAGCAGGCCGGAGCGTTGTACCCGGCGGCAGGGAAGTTTCTGCTGGAAGGTCGCGGGCGCAGGGTCGGCTTCGACCCGACGCAGCTGACGGTTGCGCAGCACTCGCAGCTATTGCGGACGACGGGCAGGCGCGTGGCGTGGCGGGCGGCACCGGGACTGGTTGCCAGCCTTCGCATGTGTAAAGATCCCGCAGAGCTGATCGCTATGCGCAAGGCGGCAGCCCTGGCGGACCAGGTGATGGCTTCCGCCGCGCGGATGCTGAAGCCCGGAGTACGCGAGTTTGAGATCGCTGCCGAGATTGAATATCAAATGAAGAAGGGCGGGGCGTCGGGGACTGCGTTCGAGACGATTGTGGCGTTCGGCGAGCGCTCGGCGCTGCCGCATGCCCGCGCGACCGGTAAACGCCTGAGGAAAAATGAATTGGTGGTGCTGGACCTGGGTGCTATACTCGACCACTATTGCAGTGATATAACCCGTTCCTACTACGTTGGACGGGCTTCGGCGCGGGTGCGCGGCTGGTACAAGGGGGTACTGGAGGCGCAGCGGCGGCCATCGCGGCGGTCCGGAATGGGGCCAGTTGCGGGGACTGTGGATGCCGCCGCCCGGCAGGTTCTGGCAGGCTACCGGCTGGACCGCTATTTCGTACACAGTACCGGCCACGGGCTGGGGCTGGAAGTTCACGAAGATCCCCGGGTGGCGAGCGGGCAATCGCAAACTTCTTGAACCCGGAAACGTGATCACCATCGAACCGGGAGTATACTTTCCGGGCGTTGGCGGGATACGAATCGAAGACGATGTGGCAGTGCACGAAAATCATACTGAAATTTTGACCCGCGTTTCGCGGGATTTCACCGAGATCTAAAACAGGCATGAAAAGTAAAAAGCCCGCTCATAAAGCTAAAGGCAGTCCATCGTTTGCCAGTCCCGAACTAGAACAGATTGAACAACTCCTGCATTTCATGACCGAACACAATCTGGAGGAGTTTGAATACTCGCGAGGCGACTTGCGGATTCGTTTGCGCAAGCCTGCGCAGGGCGTATTTGTGCCTGCGGGGCGTCAGGGTTTCCCGGAAATCATTGTGGCGGGGGAGTCCCAGGGTGGAGCGCCGTCCGGTGGGGCTGCGCATGTGACTGGCGCGCACCCGGGGAGTGGGCAGGGGGCCGGTGCTGCCGCAGATGCGCGCGGGCATGAGGACCTCCACTTGGTGAAATCACCGATCGTTGGGACGTATTATGAGTCTCCCAGCCCGGGATCCGAGGCGTTTGTAAAAGTTGGCTCGCATGTGGAGATGGGCGAGACCCTGTGCATCGTCGAAGCCATGAAGTTGATGAATGAGATTGAGTCCGACGCCACTGGCGAAGTGGTGCGCATTTTTGTTGAGAATGGGCAGCCGGTGGAATACGGCCAGCCGCTTTTTGGAGTTCGTCCCGGCCGCAAGAGGTAGGCGGCCACCCCACACATGTTCCAGAAAATTCTAGTAGCGAATCGCGGGGAAATCGCCCTGCGGGTTATCTGCGCCTGCAAAGAGCTGGGCATCTCGACGGTGGCGGTGTATTCGGAGGCCGATCGTAACTCGTTGCACGTGCGTTTTGCGGACGAAGCGATCTGCATCGGTCCGGCGCGCAGTAGCGAGAGCTATTTGAATATTCCGCAGGTAATCAGCGCGGCGGAAATTACCAATGTGGACGCGATTCATCCGGGATACGGTTTTCTCAGTGAGAATGCGAACTTCGCCAAAGTTTGCGAGGCGTCAGAGATTACATTTATTGGTCCCACGCCGGAAGTAATTGAAATGATGGGCGAAAAGGATCGCGCGCGGCGGGAAATCACCGCGGCCGGCCTGGTCACCGTACCGGGTAGCGCGGGGATCGTCGAAGGCGAAGAGCAGTTGGCCAAGGAAGCGGCGCGGATCGGTTATCCCTTGATTTTGAAGGCGGTGGCTGGCGGCGGCGGACGCGGGATGCGCGTGGTGCGCAAGCAGGAAGAACTGCTCACCATGTACGAAACGGCGCGGAGTGAGGCGCAGCAGGCTTTTGGTAATCCGGACGTTTACGCGGAGAAATTTATCGAGCATCCGCGGCATATTGAGTTTCAGGTGCTGGGTGATCAGCACGGCAAAGTGATTCATCTCGGCGAGCGGGAGTGCACAATTCAGCGGAGGCATCAGAAGCTGCTGGAAGAATCGCCGTCGCCGGCCCTGGATCCGAAGCGGCGCAAGGAGTTGGGCGCGCAGGTGGTCAAAGCGCTGCAGAAAATCGGCTATACCAACGCCGGTACCGTGGAATTTTTGATGGATGAAGATGGTTCGCTGTACTTCATCGAAATGAATACGCGGATTCAAGTAGAGCACCCGGTTACAGAGTTGCTGACCGGCGTGGATTTGATCAAAGCGCAGATTCGCATTGCCGCGGGCGAAAAAATGGAAGACGCCGCGGGAGAAATACATTTTTCGGGGCACGCTATCGAGTGCCGGATCAACGCCGAGGACCCGGTGACCTTTGTACCCTCAGCGGGGCGTATAACGACGTTTCAGGCTCCGGGCGGAACCGGCGTGCGCGTGGATTCGGCGGCCTATGCCGATGCGGTGATTCCTCCGTATTACGATTCGATGATTGCCAAGCTGATCGTGAAGGGCCGCGATCGCGCCGAGGCTATCGGACGCATGAAGCGGGCGCTGGAAATGTTCGTGATCGAAGGAATCAAGACCTCGATTCCGCTGCATCGGCGCATCCTGGCTGATCCGGATTTTGCCGCCGGGCGGTTCGACACCCACTTCATCGAAAAACTGCTGGGAACGAACGGAAAATAAGCGATGCGGCGGCTTGTCCTACCCCGCCTATATGTGATACTTGATGCCTCGTTGCTAAAACAATCAGAAAAAGAATGTGCGGTGAAACTGGTGGCGGCCGGAGTGCGGCTGCTGCAATACCGCAACAAGAAGGCCAGCGCGCGGGAACTGCTGGAAAAATCGCGGGGGATTGCGGAGTTGGTTTGTCCGCAGGGCGTGACATTTTTTGTGAATGATCGCCCGGATGTGGCCTATCTCGCGGGAGCCAGCGGTGTCCACGTTGGTCAGCATGATTTGAATGCGGACCAGGCACGCGCGGTGCTCGGCAAAGATAAGCTGGTCGGAGTCTCTACTCACAATCTGGAGCAGTTCGCCGCGGCAGCAGCCACCAGCGCCGATTACATCGCCATCGGCCCGATTTTTGCCACCGGCACGAAAGCGAATCCCGACCCGGTGGTTGGCGAGGAACTCATACGCCGCGCCCGTTCGGGAAGCGATAAGCCCATCGTCGCCATCGGCGGTATCACGCTCGAACGCGCCGCCGAAGTGATTGCCGCTGGCGCCGATTCCGTAGCGGTGATCAGCGACATCTTGCTGGCACCCGATCCCGCCGAGCGCGCCGCCAAATATATTTCGATACTCGAAAAGTTGCCGCAGCGCCAAAATCAGAAAGACGCGGACGTCTGGCTCAGTTGAGTCGCGATCCTATGCTTGAAACAACCCCGCTCACTCCTCCCGCGATAACCAGTGAAAAAGGCTTCGTGCGCGCCATTGGCTTGTTCGACGGCACGATGATTGTCGTCGGTTCGATGATTGGCTCAGGCATATTTATTGTGGCTGCCGACATCACCCGCCAGACGGGTTCCGCGGGCGGCCTGCTGCTGACCTGGATTCTGACCGGCCTGATGACGGTTTCGGCGGCGCTTTCGTATGGCGAGCTGGCCGCGATGTTCCCGCGCGCCGGCGGGCAATACATCTATCTCAGAGAAGCGTATTCACCGCTGTGGGGATTTTTGTATGGCTGGACGCTGTTCCTGGTGATTCAGACCGGTACCATCGCGGCAGTCGCAATTGGTTTTGCGCGGTATTTCGGCGTGTTAATGCCCAGCATTTCGGCGCAGGCGTGGATTCTTCCGCCGATTGCTCTCGGCTCGAAATATGCCATCAGTCTTTCGGTACAGCAGCTGGTTGCCATTGTGATGGTCCTGTTCCTCACGTTCCTGAACACCCGGGGCGTCCGGCTGGGGAAAACCATCCGCGCCTGAGCGTAGGCTTCGTCATTCACGGCGCCGCTTTCCGCCAGCCTGCCGACGACGCGGCGCGCGGCCTGCCGTGCCTCCGCGGCCTGCGCTGGGTCGCCCGCATCGGAGGCCGCCCAGCGCGCAATGCGACGCTCCAGCACGCGCAGCAGCCCGGCCTTGGTCGCTGCATACCGGGACAAATGCGCCAACGCCGCTTCGTGAAGGCGGGCCTCGGTAGGGGTGGGTGGAGGTTTGCGGGCCTGGCGCGCCATGGCGGCGATCGTGGCACAACCGGACGTTCGGCGAAACGGCCGCCCCGGCCGTAGCAACCCCGCGCACGACGCCACGTTGCCCGGGCAGAACCATCCTGCAGGAGCCGTCCGTGACCCGATCGAGCCGTTTCGCATCCGTATTCGCCTGGGCCGTGCTTGTGGGCGCCGTCCCAGCCGCCGCCGAGGATACCCAGGCGCCAGCGCCGCCTCCGCATCAGGAGCAGGCCAAGCCGCCCGCACCGGCCGCCACGACCGATCCAAACCTGCAGGTTGCAACGGTGAGGCTGGAGGGCGGCTACCGCGCGAGCAAGGTTGTGGGCGCCGCCGTGTATAACGCGGAAAATCAGCAGATCGGCACGGTGGACGACATCATTCTCGATCATGAGAACCGTGCCGACCTCGTGGTAATTTCGGTCGGCGGCTTTCTCGGCGTCGGCGGTAAGCTTGTTGCTCTTCCCTATGGAAAGATCGAACGGTCGGACAACGGCAAGGTTATCCTGGCCGACGGCAGCAAGGAGACGTTGGGGAAATTGCCCAACTTCACCTACGCGCAATGAAAGCGCTGGGTGATTGACATATGCCGCGTGCGGGTGGGAAATCTTGGTCCCCGCCGCGCCGGCCACGGACATTTGTCACGTAACCGTCGCAATTTGCTGGCACAACGTGTTATGATCGCGGATCATGCCTGTTCCACACAGGGGATGCGCATGAGAGCGTTCTTCGGGGCCCGGACTGTGATGATGGCGTATGCGGCCCTAAGTGCGGTGCTAGCTACGCCGACAGGCGCCTGCTCGATCCCGAGCAAGGTGTCCGCCTCCGCCTACACTGTGGCGCATAACGTTGCCTACACCACCACGCCGAATGTGAACCAGACGCTGGATCTGTTCCTGCCGGCCGGCGTCAAGAACCCGCCCATCGTGATCTGGATCCACGGCGGCAGCTTCGTAAAAGGCAGTAAGGGCGGCGGCACGTATTTCGCGCAGATCATGGCAACGTACGGCATCGCTACCGCGAACGTGAATTACAGCCTGGCGACCACAGCCGCGACGAAATTCCCCGCCGGGATTTCGGACGTCCGCTGCGCCGCAAGCTGGCTGCAGGCGAATGCAACCACGCTGGCTTTCGACGCCACACGCTTTGCGGTTCTCGGTGAGTTCCGCCGGCGGGAATTTTGCGGGCTTGCTCGGCACGGGAGCGAACCCCTCCGGCGCATTCGATGCAACCAAGGATTGTGCGGCGCCTTACAGCGTGCCGAGTTTTCTGGGGGTCGCAGATTACTATGGCCTGAACGACATCGCCGATCCCACAGCGATGAACGGCAGCCAGACTCACATTGCAACCAATTATCTGGGCGTCGCCCCTGCCAAAAACCCGGCGCTGGCCGCGGAAGCGTCGCCAATCACCTATGTCAACGCCTCGACGCCGCCCTTCTTCATCGCACGCGGCACGGCGGACAATATCATGCCGCAGGCCCAAGCGACCGATATGATGGCGGCGCTCCAGTCGGATGGCGTTGCGGTGCAATATTTCGACGTGACCGGCCTCGGCCATGGCTTCGATCCGTTCAACGTGGCGCAATATCCGGCGCTCCAGCCATCCGCCTGCGCCCTGATCGCGTTCTTCCAAACCGTCCTCGGCCCGACCGTCCCCGGCCGCTAATCGCGGCCGCCCAAAAACCGCAACGCGGGTTATGGGGGGACGGCAGGTTTCCCCCATTCTTTCCTTCGTCATCGACCGAGAGCCGCGCCAAAGCGGCCGGCAGCAACGCCGGATCGCCGACCGCGATCGCATCGCCGGCACTCGACGCGGTCAGCCTTTCGCCGCGCCAATCGACCATCTTGCCGCCCGCGCCCTCGATGACCGGCACCAACGCCGCCCAGTCCCAGATCTTCAGATCGCGCTCCGCCACGATGTCGATCTGGCCGAGCGCCAGCAGGCCGTAGGCGTAGCAATCGCCGCCCCAGGTAGTTGCGGCGCACGCGCGCCGGCCAGTCGTTGCCAGCGCGGCAGCGCCGGCGCCCGAGCATCTCGGGGCTGGTGCAGGACAGTTCGGCCTCGGCCAGCGCCGTGCAGCGCGCGGGTGCCGAGCGTGCCGCCGAACGGGCCGCGGAAACGGGTAGGCTCGCCGGCCACGCCGATCCAGCGTTCGCCGGTCACCGGCTGGTCGATGATGCCGAGCACCGGCACGCCGTCGTGCAGCAGGGCGATCAGCGTGCCGAACTCGGGCCGGCCGGTGATGAAGGCGCGGGTGCCGTCGATCGGGTCCAGCACCCAGCGCAATGGGCTGTGCGGCCGTCTGCAGGCCGAATTCCTCGCCCAGGATGCCGTGATCGGGGAAGGCGTTCGGCGATGCACGGCGCGCATCGCCTGCTCGGCCGTCGCGGTCGGCGATGGTGACCGGGCTGCCGGTCGGCTTTCAGGTCCGCGCCGACGCCGGCCCGGAAGAACGGGCGGATCACCGCGCCCGCGACATCGGCGGCTTGGAGGGCAGTGGCGAGCATGGACACACCGGGTTCTTAGGCCGGCACGGGCGCAGGCTCCATCCCCGCACCCGGAACGGTCAGGGAACGTATCTTTACCTTTTGCTGGCACGCTGCGCGCATGCCCCTGGTCCGCGATATCCGCGATATCACCCTTTGCCAGGAGGATGGCAGCCGGCACGGACTGGCCTTTCAGCTGGTCGCGCCCGCCGGGATCAGCCTTCAGCGTCCGCCGCTCTTTCTCCTGGGGTCGGCAAACGAGACGATTTTACACGACCTCGCCTGCCAGACGAGGACGCCGGCCATCGGCTGCTATGCCAGCCATGCCGCGCTCGTCGCGCCCACCGGCTTTCCGATCATCGGCGGCGCAGCCTTCCACGGGGATGCCTTCCTGCACCCGCGCCACGTGGTCGTTTCCATCAGCGACCGGCTGAACGCGGAGCGCGTGCCGATTCGGGACGTGGCGGGAAAAGTGGCGGTGCTCTGCGGCCCGGCGCACGAAACCTACGGCCATTGGCTGGTGGATTTCCTGCCGCGGCTCTGGGTTCTGCATCAGGGCGGCCATGACTTCAGCGCCCTGCGCTTCCTGGTGCCTGCGGATCTTCGGCCGTTCGCGCTCACTTTGCTGCACCTGTGCGGCATACCTGATGAACGGCTGGTGCTCTATCGCCACTGGCACGAAATCCTGCGCGTGGAGCATCTGCTGCTGCCAACGGGATTACGGCTGGATGACCGGCTTGCGCCCTGTTTCGCGGCGGCTTCCGCCTTCTGGATCGGCCGCATCCGGCACCGCGTGGCGGCCGCTTATGGCACGGCGCCGGGGCTGTTCCTCTCGCGCGGACAGGACGCGCAGCGCCGGCTCATCAATCGCTCACGGATCGAAGCGATCGCGCGAGCCCACGGCCTGGCCATCGTCCGGCCGGAGGCGCTTTCGCTGCCGGAGCAGATCGCGGCGTTCAGCGGCGCCGGACTCATTGCCGGCGAGTATGGATCGGCGCTGCATAACGCTGTCTTCGCCGCCGCCGGCACAATCGTATGCGCGCTGCGCGGCACTGCGCGCCATCCCAGCCTGGTGCAGTCGGGGATCGCGACGGCACTCGGCCAGGATTTAGGCTATGTGTTCGGGGCAACCAGCGGCGGCGGCACAGACCAGGCTTTCGGCATCGACGAGGCAGCCTTTACCCTGGCGCTTGAGCTTTCCCGGCTCGCCGCCCGCCGCCACAGTGGCAAAGACTAAGCGGTGACGGCTTCGGCCCCGTGCATCCACTGGATCAGCCGGCCCGAGACCATCCAGAGGATCATCGAGAACACGACCAGCACCACCGTGATGCCGCCGAAGATCGACAAATCGCCCAGGCTTTCCGCCAGCGCGCCGACTTGGCCGGCAATCCAGTTGGCGACAAAATTGATCAGGAACCACACCCCCATCATCACGCTGGCGAGCCGCAGCGGCGCCAGCTTGGTGACGACCGACAGACCCACTGGGGATATGCACAACTCCCCCATGGTCTGGAACAGGTAGGCCATGATCAGCCACAGCATGGAAGCCTTGCCGTGCGCCCGCTGGTCGAACACCGCGCCCACCATAAACACGAAGCCGAGCGCGGTCAGCAGCAGGCCGAACACCATCTTCGTGGGCGTCGCCGGGTTCCGGCCGACCCGCGCCATGCGGTTCCAGATGCCGGCAAAGACCGGCGCCAGCATGATGATGAACAGCGAGTTCACCGACTGAAAGTAGCCGGCCGGGATTTCGTAAGTGGCGGTGATGAAGCGATTGGTTTTCTGCTCCGCATAGAGGTTCATCAACCCGCCGGCCTGTTCGAAGGAGGCCCAGAACAGCACCACGAACACGAACAGCATGAAGATCACCCGCAGCCGGTCGCGCTCGATCTTTGTCAGCTTCGCGT
>CAWBIB010000003.1:0-1316652 GCA_963788785.1 uncultured Acidobacteriota bacterium | reverse complement strand
CAAATCTGCCCGAGTTGTGGGCTGATTTGAGGGCATCTCAAGACAATCACACGCAAGTCACAGTCCGACGGTTTGGAAAATCGCTGCCTCTACAGTGAAATGATTGACACAGCTAGGTGAATCTGATCCGGTTTGTATCGGCAGAGCGCGTCGGCACCGTGTCCGATGTCATTGGAGATTTTGAGCCGTTCCTTGGAACAATCGACGGGTATATCCAGCGGGAGCCAGGGACCGGATGATCTGGTTTCATCACTTTCTCTATGGCGAAGACAATCAAAGCTTTGCAGAGGACGGACCGAAGACCGCGACGATTACGCGTTGCAACATTGGGCCGCATTGTTCGAGTTGACACTCTCCGTACATGGAGAAATAATCCGTCCATCGCGGCGTTGGGCTGAACCCGGGATTTATACGCCCGGCTTATTCTCCCAAGGGTGGCCGGGCTTTAATTCAGCAATTGTCCCGAGAGCCCTGGGTGTTCAGCCCGCCGGGCTTTTCAAATAGCAATTGTTCTTTGAGAGCCTATCCTTCGCCGTCGGGCTCTTTAAATTCGGGATTCGAACTGTACTTTTCCTACAAAATTCACTGTATTCACCCCAGATTATTGGATGTCGCAAAATTATCGAGTACACGGTGCAACAACCCCTCGGAGCGCGGACCTCGAACAACCGCGCTCCATTATTTACTGCTTCCACCACACATATGTGCGGCACGCCAAGCTGACTCCGGCCACAATCAAAAGAACTAGAGCCCGGTCAGCGGATCATGCTGAACAACTGTCGGAGCCCGGAATTGGTGACAGCCGCCATACTCCGCGTCGAAAGATCCGAAGACGGCCGTTGTTTCGCGGCGTTCAAATTCGAATTTTCCACCCCGACTTTTTGGCCAGTATCGTTTTCCGCCGGACGATTTGTCTTGGATCTGAGGACTTCCTGCTCAGCTCCAGATCGCAAGACCTCGATTCAAACTGTTAACTCTGTTGCCGTCGAGCCATAAGGAAGTATGAGAATTTCAGTTCATCTTTCAGCTTTATTGATCCACCACCGACCGAAGCCACTCTTATCCCATAGTCCGATTGCAAGAGCGAGAATGAGCCTTGTGCTCGCAACGTGTCCTCGCCGATGACAACATTCGCGTCTAAGCCAATACCGCGATTCACTCCGTGAAGAGTCAGGCCGCCCATGATGTTGAGCCGGAACATGTGCTCGGCGGTCTTTAATGCAGCTACGTGCGAACTCTTGAACAAGATCTTCGGGTGAAATGATTTTTCCAGCACTTCATCAAACATAATTCGTTCGATTTCACGCCGATCTGTCCTGGTTACTTCGTCCATGATTTCAAGGGACGCCACATCGATTTTCAATTCGACCGTGGCTTGCTGCATATCTTCGGGCACGAACTGCGCATGCCCCACGACATCTCGTATGGCAAATTTTGGGCTATGCGCAACTACCGCAGCAATTCCCGATGCGAAAGCTTGAACAGTGAAAAGACTGGCGGCCGCGTCGATCGCGTAGTACCGAAGGTTTGCCAAAGTGGGCATATTGTCCTTTACATCGAACGCAGGCGAAAATATTTCTCGATGTCAGGAAGAACGGTTGAGACGATGCTTTCTAAGTCTGTCTTGCCAAACACCCGCCTGATGGTGGGAGAGGACAACACCACCCCAGCGGCGAATATGCCCAATGCCACGCCACCTGCGACGTAGAGAAACTCGTTATCGACTCGACGGTCATGCGCCATCGGGGTTATTTTGTCGATTACCACAAAGCCTCCTAGATACTGGCTCAGTGTGCCTCCCAGCTAGTGGGACGCGAAAGTATCGCTTTCGCAATATGTGCCGGGTAGGTTACGGCATAATATTCCGGAAAGCCGGTGTGTAGTGCGCCGTACACAAGCATTCATTTCTTAACGATGTCGGCTTCCATACGCCGCACGTAAAGGAAATACATCCGCTTGCGCCCCAACCCCGGACTTTACGTTTCGCGTCATCGATTCCAAGCCAAACTACCTTTGTCCTTTTTCAGCATGATTGTTTTGCCGCTTTCGACCTTTGGCTGCCCGGCCCAGCCCGCTACTACGACTGTCGCAACGCGAAGAGGTAACTTGGGCGATTGCTACTGGCAGCGTTCTTCTTTCTTCCGCACTACAGCCGACTGTGTGGCGTTCGCGCGTCGCACCTCGAGAAATTGCGTGAGCTCGAGCATGCCTTCACCGGTTTTGGACGAGAGCTTAAAAATCTCCATGCCCGGCCGCACCGCATGAATGTTGCGTATCGCGGCGACCTCGTCAAACTCCACCGCAATCGCCAAATCCGATTTGGTGATGATGGCCACATCCGCGCTATTGAAGATGGTCGGATATTTCAGCGGTTTATCCTCGCCTTCGGTTACCGAGAGCAATACGAAGCGCAAGTCTTCACCAAGGTCGTAGGACGAAGGGCAAACCAAATTACCGACATTTTCGATGAACAGAAAATCCAGCTTGTCCAGATCCCAGCCTTCCAGGGCGTTCTGCACCATGGCTGCCTCGAGATGGCAAACTGTGCCAGTGATAATTTGCTTTACCGGAGCCTGGCTGCGCGCCAAACGAGCCGCGTCATTTTCGGTAGCTAGATCTCCCACTAACGCAGCCACGTGGTAACGAGCGTTAAAGATCGTAAGAATTTTCTCCAAAAACGCGGTTTTGCCCGAGCCTGGGCTGGAAACCAGACTCACCGTCAGAACTCCGGCTTCGCGGAAGCGTTCGCGCAACCCGTGGGCGATCACGTCATTTTGCTTTAGAACATTTTTCCGCACTTCGACCAACCGCGGTTCGGCGCTCATTCTTTGATCTCCAGCGCTACCACTTCCAGTTCCTTACCCCGAAGAATCGTCGGCGTCGGTGTGCCACATTCCGGGCAGCAAAACCATTGAATTGAATTGACCAGACGTGGTCCGTCACACTTGGGACAAAACACTTCCACGGGAATTTCTTCGATGAGCAGTTGTGAACCTTCCAACGGCGTAGCATGGCAGGCCATTTCGTAAGAGGAAAGCAGCGCTTCTTTAACAACACCGGACAACATTCCCAATTTCAGATGAACCGCCTGAACCTGCCGGCAGCCGTGGCTCTCCGCTTCTTCCTGAGCCATTTCGACGATGCTCATCGCGATCGACAATTCGTGCACTTGCTGGCCCCTATTCCTGGTACCAAGCGCTTACTGGTGGTTCGCTAGGTGACCTGGGTCATCCAGGCCGTCTTCGACTCTTCAATTATGTCCACGGCTTTGGCGAACGCAGCGAGCGACGCCTGTCCCAGGCTAATGCCGCCGTCGCTGGCGGGAACGATATGATTGGTCCAGATTTCGAGTTTCTCGTGATCTAACTGCTGGTGTACATCGCGCAGAAGCAATTCATTTTGAAAAACGCCTCCAGCCAACACCACGACGTTTGTTTCGTGGGAACGACAGAGAGTGATGAACGTATTCCGCAACCCGTTGGCGACACCTCGCTGAAATGCGCGCGCGATCTTGCTGACATCGCGACCGCGCGCCCGCTCGCGGACCACGCTCTCGAGCAATGGCCGAAAATCCAATTCGCCGTCAACCGTTGGAAAAGGATAAGCGTCCGTATCTGTGGACGGCAGTGCCAACCGCTCAAGCCACATCGCGGCCTGACCTTCGAATGTTATTTCTCTGGTGAACCCGAGTAGCGCGGCGGCGGTATCGAACAGGCGTCCTACGGAAGTTGTGGCAAACGTGCGTACGTTGGTACGGACGAGTTTCAGAGCCTTAAAGTATCGCGCGGGAAACGAAAAGGGTGGCGCGCCGAGATCCGGCAGGTTCGCAATCTGGGACAGAAATCCCGCGGCCGCCTGCACCGGGTATGTCGCGGCGGCATCGCCGCCAGGCAGCATAGCCGTTCGAAGATGGCCCACCCGCGCAAATCCTTCGCGGACACTTCCCGCGAAAAATTCTCCTCCCCAGATGGAACCGTCGTCACCGTAACCGGTGCCGTCGAATGCGGCACCGATTACCGGCTGGTTCCAGGCTTCGCGCTCGGCGAGCACCGACGCAATATGCGCGTGATGGTGCTGAACGGCTAAGCATTCCGCCCCGGGAATTTCTTGCGCGAAGTTTGTTGAGGAATAACCGGGATGGGCGTCATGCACGACTAATAATTGATCGGTATTAACTTCATACATCGCGAGGAGATCGTTAACCGTTTCCCGGAAGGCGCAGAGCGATTGATAGTTATCCAAATCTCCGATATGCTGGCTGACAAAAGCTTGGCCGTCCACCACCAGTGTAATGGTGTTCTTCAAGTCAGCGCCGAGCGCCAGGATGCGGCGTTCGGTGGGCAATTTGGCCGCAGCGCCCGGAGCGTAACCGCGAGCGCGGCGCAAAATGGCCGGCCCGAACGCGCCGTCGCGGACCACCGAATCGTCGACGCGGCGGGCGATAGGCCGCTCGCCAATCAAGAATGCATCTGCGATTCCGGAGAGTTGCTGCAGTGCGTCGTCGTCGCGATAGGCGATCGGCTCGCTCGAACGATTGGCGCTGGTCATCACCAGAATTTCTGGCGCGCCGGCCGCGAACAAAAGAACCTGCAACGGGGTGTACGGCAACATGATGCCAAGTTCTTGATTTTCTGGAGCTACTCCCGGCAGCTCAAACTTCGCGGCAGCGAGAACGATCGGGCGCACCACGGAATTCATTAAGGCTTCCGCAGCCGGCGTTAACGTCACCAACTGGCGCGCAACTTCAATATTTCTGGTCATTAACGCGAACGGTTTTTCTTTGCGGTACTTTCGAACCCGCAGGGCCAAAACTGCTTCGGCATTTCTGGCGTCGCAGACGAGGTGGTAGCCGCCCAGCCCCTTCACGGCAAGCACGCGGCCAGCTTGCAAAAATTCCACCGCCTGGCGTATCGCGGCAGCGTCGTGGCGAACAACTTCATCGCCCACGCGGAAATAATAGTGAGGTCCGCAATTGCCGCAAGCCACCGGTTGCGCGTGAAACCGCCTATTTACAGGGTCGCTATATTCGGATGCACAGAGTTCATCGAGCGGCCAGGCAGCCATCGTGGTATTTGGACGATCGTACGGCAGGCTACGAATCACGCTGTAACGCGGGCCGCAATTTGTGCAGTTGATGTAGGGATATCGATAGCGAAGGTTTTGTGGATCGGAAAGCTCCCCGAGGCAATCTTGGCAAGTCGGCAAGTCTGGCGAGATGCGAACGCTCGGCTTTGCTCCGCCGGCGCTTTCCCGAATAACAAATTCCGGAAACTGCTCAGGCGCGGCTGTTTCGACTCGCACTGCTGAAATTTTCGCAGCTTGTGGAGCGTGCGTTTTGATCTCCGCCGCGAACGATTCCAGCGCGGCGGGCTCGCCCTCAGCATGAATACGCACCCCTTCAACCGCGTTCAACACCCAACCGGTCAGCCCATGGGCCCGCGCCAGCCGATAAATAAACGGGCGAAACCCTACGCCTTGTACGACTCCGCGAACCTCGATGGAATAAGCACTCGGCATCGCGTCAGCTTCCCACGACACAGCCACGGCCTTGCCACCCAACCTGAATTACTTTATCGTCTTCCACCAACACCGGCACAGTAAACGGGGGCTGCGCCAGCAAACGCAGGCGTTCGCGGGCCAAGTCGTCTTTCTCGAGGTCGTACTCCGTAAATTCACGGCCTTTCCACTCCAGCGATTCACGCATCTCGCTGGTGTACGGGCAGCTCGCCGTTCCGAATAATTCGAGTTTGGGCATAACGAAAACCCCGGGGCATTCTATTTCTGCCGAGCGAACCGCTAACCGCGGCCGCCCGCGTTCTAACAAATCCGGGGCAGCGGATCGCCGACCAGCATATCGACCATGCGAAGCGCCGCCGTAAAGCGAGGTCACCCAGCACCGCTCCGGCTGGCTGCTCACGGATCTCCCCGATCATTACTGCCGCGTCGCCCCCGGGCGCGGCGCAAAGCCTGGAGCGCGGCATCGGCGCATATCGGCAGAGACCACCGCGAGAAACTGTCCTTCGTTGGCGATATGCAAGGGATCCAGTCCCAGCAGTTCGCATGCTCCTCGCACCGAAGTCGCGCACCGGAATTGGCTCTTCCAAAAGCATCACGCCCAGACCGCAATCTCGCGCCAGTTCATTTAGCGAAGTGGCGACGCCGCCGCGCGTAGGATCCCGCATCCAGCGAACGCCGGGCGCCAGCAGCGCGGACCAGCGCTTCCATCAGCGGCAGAACGGAGCGGGTGTCGGAAGCACAGGTCCGCTTCCAAATCAAGCTCTCCGCGAGCCAGCAGGATTGTGATGCCATGATCGCCGATGGGTCCGCTGATCAGAACCTTGTCGCCGGGTCGAACGGCACGCGGCCGCAGATTTCGACGCCCGGGATCGGCCGTCCAATTCCCGCCGTGGTGATGTACATGGAATCGGCCTTGCCGTGCTCCACCACCTTCGTGTCGCCGCCGGCGATCACGACCCCTGCCTTTTGCGCGGCGGTCGGCCATGGCGCGAACTTCGGCTTCCAGAATCTCCGACGGCAGGCCCGCTTCCAGGATGTAGGTGACTACCATCGCCTGAGCCGCGCGCGCCGGAAACAGCGAGATCGTTCACCGTTCCGTTGACCGCCAGCTCGCCGATAGAGCCGCCGGGAAAGCGCAGCGGCTTTACAACGAAACTATCCGCGGTGAAGGCGATCCGCGTCCCGTTCAATTCGAGTGTGCGCCGCATCGCCCAGAGGTCCGGTGGACGATCCGAGGAGCAGAGGCGCGAAAAGATCTTCCACTAATCTGCGGCTGGCTTTGCCGCCGGCTCCGTGAGCCATCTCGATTTGCGGATCTCGGAATCGGAGTTTGGGCCCAGAGGCTGCCATTGCATTTCGGTTGGACACACGTCTCTCTCAATTCGCTGCGGCGGCGATATTGGTCAAGACCGGTCGCTTGCGGTGCTCATAGTTGTAGTAAGCGGCGCACGAACCCTCGGACGAAACCATCAGCGCGCCCACGGGTTGCTCCGGGGTACATTCGCTGCCGAACAACTTACATTGCGCCGGCCTCAGAACGCCCTTCAATACCTCGCCGCACTGCGCGGCTTTGGGATCCGTTACGCGAACACGCCGGGACGGTAAATCGCCGCTCGGCATCCCACTGCGCGTAACTCGTCGCGGATGCGCAGCGCCGATTGCGAGATGAAGCCCATTCCGCGCCATTCGAAATGTGGTCGCAATTCGAACACTTCGGCCATCGCCCGCAGCGCGGCGGATTGCCCTCCCACGGCACCACGCGTTTGTATTGATTTTCCATTATCGCGACTCCGTCGCGGATCTGCCGCAGCAGCATTACGATCGATTGCAGGATATCCAGCGGCTCGAACCCGGAAACCACCATCGGCCTGCCGAACTGGGTAGCGATCCAGTCGTAAGTCCAGCAGCCGATCACCGTCGAAACATGCCCTGGACCGATAAACCCGTCGAGCGATATCTCCGGCGAATCGAGAATCGCGCGCATGGCCGGATTGATCGTGACGTGATTCAAAAAACGGAAAAGTTCGTGAGTCCTTCACTCTTCGCGCGCATCAGCGTCAACGCCGTCGATGGCGCAGTAGTTTCAAAACCGATCGCAAAAAACATTACGTGCTTTTCGGGATTGTTACGCGCCAGCTTCAGCGCATCCGCCGGCGAATAAACGATCCGTACATCCATGCCGCGGGCCTTATATTCCAAAGGACTTCCATGCGTCCCCGGAACCCGCATCATGTCCCCAAAGGCCGCAAAAATGAAATTCGGCGCGCCGGCCAGCGACAAACCGTCGTCGATGCGGCCCATGGGCAGTACGCAAACTGGACATCCCGGCCCGTGGACCAATTCCATATTCTTAGGAAGCAAATCTTCCAACCCGAATCGATAAATCGCATGGGTGTGACCGCCGCATACTTCCATAATCCGATAATGCCGTTGGGGATCCACCAGGCGGTTAATCTCTTCGTTGGCCTTGGCGATTAATTCTGGCGCGCGAAATTCATCTACGTATTTCATTGTTTCCACCTCTGCGGCTGACTGCTGAACTCCGGATGTTCCAATCCGTAGCCGCGCACTTCTTCCATCGCCGCTTCCACTTCGCCCAGCATTCGCAGCGTGCGCATCTGGTCCGCAGCATCCTCTTCACTGATTTTGCTCATGGCGAAGCCCACGTGGATCAACACCCAGTCACCAGGCATGGGATTCTGGTCCTGCAACAACCCCAGATCGACCTTACGCCGCACGCCGACTACGTCCACCACGGCCTGCGTGGCGTTCAACAGATCGATCTCGATAATTTTTCCCGGTATGGCTAAGCACACGATAGACTCCTTGACTAACTAATCGATGAAGTTAATCCTGTTTTCGCGCGACGAACACAAACTTAAATTTAAGCTCGTCCTTCAATTTCAATGCCCCACCGGCGAACGATACCGGCTTAATACCGTAGTCGGACTGGTTCAGCGAAAACTCCCCGTAAATACGCAGCATGTCCCCGAGATCGGCCACCCGCGCATCGATCCCCTCCGGCTGTGTGACTCCGTGAAACGAGAGCTCGCCGGATACGTGGGTCAGCAACAGATCTTTGCTGAGGGTCTCGACGACTATCTTTTTGCTTTGGTAAACCGCTTCCGGAAAGTTCGCTACATCGAGCACCTGTCCGTACATCAGCTGCTCGAGCTTTTTCCGATCGCCTTTTTTCATCTCGTCGAGGACTTCCAACTCGCCCGTCTTTAAAGCGATTCGGAGAGAACAATTGTTGTACGTGACCGCGTCGAACTGGATTTCTCCGTTGAGACCGTTTATTCCAATGACCGGGTTATGTCCAAAAGAGGACAATATTCCAGAAGAAAAGGCCTGCACCGAAAAACGGCTCGCTGCGGCATCGATCACGAATTTCACGGTGGCGATTCCTCGTTGTACGGCGGTTTGCATCGTTACCTCAATTTTAGGCATCCGCTACCATGTGGGCGCCAGCAGCGCCGCATGGTTCGTGCGCACGAAACCGCTTTGTCGACGATTAATTCGCTTGTTCGCCGACGCGCACGTCAACCGGGACATTTCTTCTTACATCGAGCGCAAACGGAAGTATCGCTCTATGTCCGGCAGCGCCGCCGAAGCGAAATTTCCCACACCCATTTGGCCGAGATACTTTCGCACCGTCGGATTGGAAAGCACCAGCCCGGCGCCAAAAATCACTAACGCCACACCGCCAAGCATGTACAACATTTCCTTATCCGTGCCAGCCGCTTCATCCGTTCCATTCATCACTTCGATCGCCATGGGCTTCTCCTTTAAGCGATGGGACTATTTCTTGGCGGGATATTCGCCCGCAAGAATTCGCGTGACCAGCGAAGCTACCAGCTTCACGGCTTCCTCAACTGCCGCACGCACCGGCGCACTCAATCCCATTTGCCCTTCGTCGGGGCCCAGCGTTTCCGGAACGCAACCCACCAGCAACACCCGCTTCACCTCGCCACCCATGCTCGCCGCCATGCGCAAGACGTTCATCGGGTTCATCCCGTGCGGCTCGATAAAACCCTGCTGCGGCGCGCCAGAAGTAAGCTCTGCGACGTCCGGCTCCACTACAAAAACTGTTCCCGGTTGTCCGTCTCCGCCAAAAGCATCTACAAGAATGGTGGTATCGTAACCTTCCATCAACGCGTACGCCAGATCGAATCCGCGAATGCCGAAATCTTCGACTTTCACACCGACAGGAAATGTCTGCTGCGCCAGCCGCCCTGCCACTTCCACGCCAAAAGCGTCGTCCGCCAGGAAAATGTTTCCGATCCCGGCAATTAGAATCGTTTTCGGCACCGTCTCGCGAACTTGTTCTTCCGGCCCGACTGGTTCCACTTCACTGGCCGCAAAAAAGAAGCGGTGCCCAGGCTGCCGCAGTAGTCCAATATCCCGTCCCGGGTCATCATCAACCACTGCGCAAACGTGCAGCTTTCCTTCATAATCCTGTTCGATCGACTCGATTACCGCGATCTTTCCCGCGAGCGCAATATCGAAAATATCTCCGCCTGCCTTGGGGTGCAATCTCACTCGGTCGCCGCGGTGAAATTGTACGCCCTGAATCTCCAGCGACTCCAGAGAAGCCTTATCTTCCAGGACTTGAAATTCCCACTCGTTCACGGACGTTCTCCCTTCAATGCGCGCAAGCCGCGCAGAGCCCCGTGTAACTTCGCGAACTGCTCGTCCGGCATCGCTTCGGTGCGTTCCAGAATCTTTCGCGTGCGGTCATCCGATTGCCGCATTTCGCTCTTTTCTTCATCAGTCATGGTCATGATGCGCAAAGAAAGAATCTCGTCGATCTCTGCTCCATCAAAAAGATCACCCGGACTCTCCGGCGCAATTTCCGGATAGTCGTACAAGATGATCGGCGACGACAGCAGCGTGTCCCGCACGCCTTGCTCGCCCACCAGCACCGGCCAGGTTCCAATGTTCCGGCAGCCTCGCACAAATTCCGCAAACGCCTCCGGCGGGTCGACCATGGAAACAAATTCTCCGCCGCGCGCTTCCAGGATGGTGTGCGCCGACACCAGCGCCCGCGCCAACGCGTAATCTCGCGAAACGGGCTCAGCACATTCCAGACGAGAGACATTCAAAATACGAATCGTAAGTTTGAAAAGATCCGGTGCCAAACGCTCCACCGCAAGTTCGATCGTCCCCGCAATACTCACCTTGTCTCGCCGCAGAACTCCAGCAATCAATCCGCCCTCGTCACATAACTCTTCAATTTCCTGCTTGGCGGACAAGCGAAACGGCCATTGCATCGGCTGACTAACGAGCGCCGCGAGATGGCATTCGCCGACCTCAATGTCTTCTTCAACCGCCTCTTGCCAGGGCCGATAGCTCTTGCCGCCAATTTCAAGCGCTCTCACTTCTTCCATGCTGTTCGCGGCAGTCGCCGAGAGCTTAGCCACGGGCTCCGTCAGTTTCCCAACGGTGCGCTCCACCATCCGCAAAAATCTTGTCCGCACAGCACAGTGCGTATCGTCGTTCCCGGCTACCAGGCACTCCGTCTGCATCGTCCAGGCGTCCGTGCCTCCCTGCGCCTCGCTGTAATCCCGCGGGTAAATCACGCCAAAATTAAATCGCTGTCGATTTTTCACCGCAGAGGGCCGGTAAGGATACAGCATGTACCCTTCATACAGCACCGCACGGACAATGTTATCGACGGTCGCCGTGTTCACGCCCGCACCGGCTCCTCGGCCGCGTGCAGCGCCCGCTCAATCGCTTCTTCCCAACTCGGAATTCCGTGCTGCATTTTGTATTGATGAAGCTTGTCAAACGTGTCGCGGCGGAGCGCCAGCCAGGCGGAGTTCGGATAATACGCGTCCATTACCGCTTTCCAGACCTGCACGGGCATCCGGTATTTCGCCTCTTTGTCCCAGGAAATGGGCGCGACCTGCAGGGTCCCATCCGCCCCTTGGTAGAAAACGGTCCCGCTAAATTGAAAACACAGCGGCAAATCTCCGTTGCTCACTCCATGAAAATATTTTGTAGCTGCCACATTAAAATCAAACGTGCAAGGCACCGGAATATCCGCCAGCGAATTTCCAGTGAATCCGGGTACCACCACGCTTGCGTGCGTCCACAACATCGTCCGCAACGTCTGCCCCCAGCGATCCGGCTCCCCAAAGAGGTCCAGCAATTGCGCCTGTTCTCGGGCATCATATTTTCGCCGGGAAGCTTCGATCTGAATTTGCGCCCGTAGCGCCACCGTATGAATCACTTCTTCCGGATTGTCATTAACGATTCGCAGCTTGAACGCCAACAACGGCGCAGCCGCAAACTGCACCACTTCCGCGCCCTCAATCGTAAGTTGCAGATCAGGCATTCGTGGCCCCTTCCGCAATGACTCCCGCGCGCTTCTTGAGCGCCATAAAGAACGCCGAAATCTCGCGCCACACTTCCGTCCCGCCAGAGAGTCCGTGCCAATGTGCGCGGATCAAGCCCACTAGCTTGTAGCATTCATCAATCGGCACCAGATAATATTCCGCTCGCGTAAATCCGCGGGTATGCCCCACGCGATTTACCAGCAGCGCCATGACATCCGCATCCATCTCACGCAAGACAGGATTGCCCTGCTCGATATCTCCCCAAGCCTCCAGCGAAAGCAATGACTCCGTGGGCCCCGCCGGACTCGGATACAACGCAATCACCTTGCCATGCGGCGTGCTCTTGAAGAAAAATGCCATCTCAATGGGCACCAGCAATCCGTCCCACTGAATATCGCTCAACTGAAAATCCTGTAAAAACCGCACCCGCCGTGGAACTCGCTTGTATTTTTCGCTTTGCCCATCAAACAAAATCGCGCAAGCCTGGCAGGCGCATATCAACTTTCGATTCGCCGGGTCCACCAAATGATCGTGCTCCGGCCCCAGTTCCCGCGCGCACATTTCGCAACGCTCCACAGGCGTCCGCTTCTGCGCAAAGTTCCGCAGCGCGGCAAATGCATTGTCCTGCTGCGAGCGAAGCTCGGGAGCCATATCAGTTCCCGCCCTGTTGCGCCGCGCGCGTCGCGGACCCGCTGGATAATCCCGCCAAGGCCGTCCCGCCTTCTAGTTGCGCCAACGACACAAATCCTGACCGCGTCAACGCCCCAACTTCTTCCACAACGATGGAAACTGCATCCGGCGCCGCATCCTGCAAACCCGCCTCGACCGTAGCCTTCACCGCACCCGCAGTCGATCCACACCCGCCAGAGGCCTGCACTTCCAGCCGCACCGCAACGGCGCCATCCTCGCTTACCGACACCAATTCCGCGGTAGCGCTGTGCTTGTGTAAATAGCTCTGGAGTTTCTCGAGTGCTCGCGCAACCCGCGTCCTCAAATCATCCGGATGCAATCCATAAAGCAGCAGCAGACTGCTCACCAACTCATCCTTCGCGCATTTCCCGACAATCACCGCGCCAGCTTCGCCAGTCTCCGAAGCCAGAGTCAACATCCGCTCAATGCCCGCACCATGCAGCGCCATCAGCGATTCCAGCAACTCCTTCGCCACCGCCCGGGAACTCGGATCAGCCGAACTTTCCAGCTGCTCCACCAGCTCCCCAATCCGCTGAATCTGTTTCTGAAAAGCAGTGTCCTGAGACATAAACCTCTTTAGAGACAAGTGTAAGCGGGCGGTCACAGCGAAACACGTCTGTCTTCAACGGCAACCGTTGAAAAACTTTCGCAAGCAGAACCACCCGCTCTTCAGCTGTTCACGCAACAAAAAAGTCAGCCGTTTTGCCCAAACATCGGTGAGTGATGCGTCTCCAGCACCTTCCCATTTCCCAAATACATATGCACGCCGCACGGCAAACAAGGATCGAAGCTGCGCACGGCCCGCATAATATCAATCCCCTTAAATTTGTCCGGCCCGTTCTCTTCAAAGATCGGCGTATTTTGCACCGCGTCCTCGTACGGCCCCGGGGTCCCGTAGACATCCCGCGGATTCGCGTTCCATGGGGTTGGCGGATACGGATGGTAATTGGCGATTTTTCCATCCTTGATAACCACGTGATGCGATAGCACCCCGCGTACCGCTTCATGAAATCCACAGCCAATCGCGTCTGACGGCACCGTAAACTCCGTCCAGGTCCGCGTCCGCCCGGCGTGCAACTCCGCTAGTGCCTGTTCCGCAAAATAAAGTGCAGCCGATGCCGCGTACACCTGGAAATACGTGCGCGCGCGATCCCGCTCGATGGCATTACTCCACTTCGGGATTTTCCACTCAAACTCTACTTCCGGCAACGAAACCGTCTTCGGCAAATACATTTTCACGCTGTGCCCTGTAGCCTTGATGTACCCGATGTCCACCTTTCCAGCCAGCGCCGTGGCCCACAACCGCGCGATCGGTCCGCCGCCAGTATCCAGCGCCAGGTGATCGTTCGTCCGCTTGTCCAGCCATCGCGGGGACATCACCCAGGTATACTTCCCCGCAAAATCCCGCTTCTGCGGCCTTGGCAGCGTCGTCTGATTCCACGGATGGTTCTGATCCACCGGATTCCCCAGTGGATCATTCTTCACGAATTTTTCGCTATTCTCCCACCCATCGTAATAAGAGCTTCCGAGCAGAATGCGGATCTGCAAATTGATGTCCACCAGATCGGTAGTCACCAGTTTCCCGTCCACCACCACGCCCGGGGTCACGAACATTGCGTTGCCCCACTTGTTCATGTTCCGGTAGGTGTAATCGCACTCCGCCGGGTTGTTGAACGATCCCCAACAGGCCAGTAGCACGCGCCGCCGCCCCACTTCCTCGTAACCAGGCAGCGCCTCATAAAAGAAATCAAACAAATCGTCGTGCAGTGGCACGACCTTCTTCATGAACTCCACATACTTCATCAGCCGTACAATGTAATCGGTAAAAAGTTGAATCGTCGGCACCGTTCCCACGCCACCGGGATACAGAGTAGAAGGATGTACGTGTCGCCCTTCCATCAAACAAAACATCTCCCGCGTCAGCCGACTCATCTGCAACGCTTCGCGATAAAAAGTCCCCACAAAAGGATTCAACGCCCGCATGATATCCGCGATCGTCTTATACCCATGCAGGTTGGCGTGCGGCGCTTCGGTCTTCTCCGCCTTCGCCAGCACCGAAGGATTCGTCTCCTTCACCATCTGCTCGCAGAAATCCACGCCCACTAAATTGTCCTGATAAATGTTGTGGTCGAACATATACTCGGCCGCTTCGCCAAGATTCACGATCCATTCCGCAATCGCCGGCGGCCGCACCCCAAACGCCATGTTCTGCGCGTACGTAGCACAAGTGGCATGGTTGTCGCCGCAAATCCCGCAAATCCGGCTGGTAATAAAGTGCGCGTCGCGTGGATCTTTGCCCTTCATAAAAATGCTATACCCGCGAAAAATCGAAGACGTGCTGTGACACTCCGCCACCTGCTTGTTGGCAAAGTCAATCTTGGTAAAAATCCCCAGGCTGCCCACGATCCGGGTTATAGGGTCCCAATTCATCTCCACTAATTTTCTGGAACCTGTGGGAGTGTTTTTCACCGGCGAAGTTACAGTTGCCATTTTTTGGCTCCTCGAATTTATAACTTGTATTTCTAAACCACTTGCTCCTAGCGCGTTCCGGGCCGATAGCCAGTGGTCAATTCCGACCCAGGATGCCGCCACTTCGGCTCTTTATTCACCGTCGCGTTTGTAAACGACCGCAGCGACCGTATTGCCTTCCCATAAACGCTGATGCTCGCCGCGGAAATCTTGGCGCCCGGCGGCTCGTCCATGAACGGCATAAATTTGTCCGGAAATCCTGGCATCGTGCATCCAATACAAATTCCCCCCACGTTGGGGCATCCGCCGATTCCCGCCATCCATCCGCGCTTCGGAACGTTGCAATTGACCACCGGTCCCCAGCACCCTAATTTCACGATGCACTTCGGCGATCCGTAAACTTCCGCGAAATCGCCCTGCTCGTAATATCCCGCGCGATCACATCCATCGTGCACGGTCTTGCCAAACAACCAAGTCGGCCGCAACTGTTCATCCAGAGGAATCATCGGCGCCAGGCCGGCCACCTGATATAGCAGATAAAGCAGCGTCTCCATGAAGTTATCTGGCTGCACCGGACACCCTGGAACATTTACAATGGGCAAGCCAGCTTTGGACTTCCAATCCCAGCCCAGATAATCCGCTAGCCCCATCGCCCCGGTCGGATTCCCCTGCATCGCGTGAATGCCGCCGTAAGTAGCGCAGGTCCCGCAAGCCACCACTGCCAGCGCTTTCGGCGCCAAGCGGTCAATCCACTCGTTCGTGGTAATCGGCTGTCCAGTCTTCGGATCGGTCCCGAGCCCCGCCCAATAGCCTTCCTTCTTGATCTTCTCGTTGGGAATCGACCCTTCCACCACTAAAACAAACGGATCGAGCTTGCCTTGCTCCGCGTCATACCAAAACTTCAGAAACTCATCCCCAACCTCATAAGCCAAAACCGGGTTATGCAAATGCACCTTGGGTAGTCCCGGAATCGCCCCCAGTAAAACGTCTTCAATGCTAGGCTGCGTCGCCGCGGTGATGGAAACCGAATCTCCATCACAGCCCAGCCCGGCCGTAATCCACAAAATATGCACGTCTGAAACAGGGGATGGCCGCTGCGTTTTCCGGCCGTAAGGAACCGCTTCGGGTGTCATTCGTTAAGTCTCCCTTCGGGTTCTTCTAAAACGATACCGGCTCGACTCTGCGCGAGACGTCCCACAGGTCTCATCCTCTCACCGGCGATCAATCAATGAGAGTCACAAAACCGTACTATCTGAAATTTCGATTGTAAGAATTACAATGCCCGCATTCATCCGGCAATCAGGCATCGACGGAATTCGTCATGAGGGATGACACTAAGGTTGTATAGGGGATTCCCTGCTGTGGAAAACCGAAGATTACGAGGGCACTTGCGGCCTAGTATCCGCCGTTCAAATTTACAGTCCACTCAATCGCGTGCTGCACCAGCTCACGCGCATTCCGGAGCGCCAATTTTTCCTTAATATGCGCCTGATACGACTCGATCGTCTTCACGCTCAAGTGTAACTGGTCCGCAATCTGCCGCGTCCCATGCCCTTCGCCAATCAAACGAAATACTTCCAGCTCGCGATCTGTGAGGTTCACCAAAGGCGATCCCTTAGTCTGGGCCGTGCCATGCACAAACTGCTGCAACATCGTGTTCGTCAGCCGGTCGCTCAGATAAACGTCTCCCTGCAAAATCCGCCGAATGGCCACCAGGACTTTCTCGGTAGCTTCCTGCTTCATGATGTAGCCGTTGGCTCCCGCGCGCATCGCCCGTTCGGCGTAAATCGTTTCGTCATGCATCGAAAGGATCAGCACGGGCAGAGACCCGCTCTTCATCCGGATCTCCTTCAGCACGTCCAACCCGTCCGGACCGCTCAAAGAAATATCCAGCACCACAATGTCCGGCTGTAGCGCTCCGATCGCTTGAAACGCGGCGTGCGCCCCATCCGCTTCACCGCAAACCGAAAGATCCGCTTCCCGCTCAATCAGGAGCGCCAATCCCTGCCGCACGATCGGATGATCGTCCACCAGCAGCACCCGCCATTTTTTTCCCTGCGGAATCATTTGCGGTTTAGTCGCCATCGAACGCTCCTATTCGATACTCCGCACGGGAAACATGCAAGTGACCGTCACCCCGCGTCCTTCGTTGGACTGTACCTTCAGCGAACCGCCCACCATATCCGCGCGATAGTTCATGATGCTGAGCCCCGCACCCGGTGAACTAGAAGGTTTTTTCGGGAAACCCTCGCCGTCATCCTGAATCGTCAGCGTTCCCGTGCCGCTCTTGCCGGAGAGCTCGATAAAAATATTCCGCGATTTCCCATGGCGAATCGCGTTGTTTACCGCTTCCTGCGCGATGCGGTAAAGATTCGTCGCCAGATTCACGTCGTAAATCAGCAGCGGCTTTTCGCATTGAAAGCTGCAGCCAATCCGAAACAGTTGCTTCAACTTCGCCGGCCCATTTATTCAAAGCAGACACCAGGCCCAGCGGCTCGGCGGCCACTGGATGGAGGCCGCGCGCCAATTGCCGCGTGTTGTCGATCGCCTGATTTACCATTTTCACGATCTTTGCCGCTTCCACGGCTTCCGGCAAAGACTTGTCGGAAAGCTTTTCCTCCAGCACTTTGCTCATGAACGCTATGCCGGTTAAATGCTGACCCAATCCATCATGCAAATCCTGGGCGATCCGCCTTTGCTCCCGGGCGCTGATCGCCAGAATGGCTTCCTCCAGACCTTTACGCTCCGTAATGTCGAATCCCACGCCGTGAATAAACCAAGGCCGCCCATCCTCCTGGCGAATCATTTTTGCTTCGCACTGAAACCACAGCACTCTGCCGTCGCGCGAAATCACTCGATACGCAGCTCGCAATGGCTTGCCGGAAATAAACATCTCCGCGGCTTCCTCGCTCCATCGCATCTTGTCATCGGGATGAATTCGCTGATACCACCGCACCGGATCTTCCAGCCATTCCACCTGCGAAAATCCCAACGCCGTCTCAATTTCCGGGCTGACGTACGCCTCGCCGATTCCCTTGTCGAGATACGCCATGAACACCACCGCGGGTATCTGCTCCACCAGCGCCCGGTACTTGGCCTCCATGTTCAGCAGCGGAATTTCCGCGGCTATTCTAGATTCAGTTTTCTCGGAAGAATTGTTGTTGGCGTTGTACAGCAGAGCCTGTTGTTGCAAGAAAACATCCGCGAGTTCTTGCAGCGCTTTTTCAGCATCGGACAATTGGAGGGCCGCACGGGCAGCACCTGCCGCATCGGCTTCATCGCCTCTCCAATTCGTTTGCGTGAGAAAGTCCGGCGCCAATTCCCACCTCATACAGAACTGATGCACGCTGCGGCCAGTTAGATTCCCAGCCGAAATCCCTGCACTAACTCAAAATTGTCAGCCTTAAGGCGGCGCGCGCCGAACGAGGGACCAGCTTTCCGCGGCGTAGCCAGGCTAGATCTGCTTGGCGTCGGCCTCAACCCTTGGTCTTCGCCCGCCAAGGCGGCTCCTTATTCAAAGACGCCTGCGTAAACCGCCGCAACGCATGAATCGCCCGCCCATAGGTTTGCACCGCGGCCGACGACAACAGCGATCCCGGCGGCTGATTCATAAACGGCATGAACTTGTCCGGAAATCCCGGCATGGTGCAACCGATGCAGATGCCGCCCACGTTCGGGCAGCCGCCAATTCCGCCCATCCATCCGCGTTTTCCCACATTGCACTGCACCACCGGGCCCCAGCACCCCAGCTTGACGATGCACAGAGGCGATCCATACTCCTCCGCAAACTGCGCCTGCTCGTAATACCCGCCGCGGTCGCACCCTTCATGCACCGTGCTGCCGAAAAGCCAGGTCGGCCGCAACGCCTCGTCCAGCGGAATCATCGGCGCTCGCCCCGCCGCCATGTACAGCAAATAAAGCAGCGTCTCCATGAAATTGTCCGGCTGCACCGGGCATCCCGGCACACAAACGATCGGCAGCCCCCCTTGCCGATCTCCACTTCCAGCCCAGGTAATCCGGAAGCCCCATGCATCCGGTCGGATTTCCTTCCATCGCGTGAATCCCGCCATAGGTCGCGCACGTGCCCGCCGCGATCACCGCCCAGGCCTTTGGCGCCAGCCTGATCAATCCAGTCACAAGTCGTGATCGGCTGCCCTGTTACCTGATCCGTTCCAAACGACGCCCAATATCCCTCCGCTTTGTTCTTCTCGTTGGGGATCGAGCCTTCCATCACCAGAATGAATGGCCCCAGCTTCCCTTCCGCCCCATCCCGAAAAAACTTTACAAATTCATCGCCATTTTCAAACGCCAGAAATGGATTGTGAAAATGTACCTTGGGAATCCACGGATAGGCCCCCATCACAATCTCTTCGATGCTCGGCTGCGTTGCCGCGGTAATCGCGATCGTGTCTCCATCGCAACCCAATCCCGCCGTCATCCACAAAATGTGGATCTCCGGAATCGGCGACGCATCCCATCGCCCAACTCCGTTCGTGCTCGATTCACTTGTCATAGGTCAAGCTTTGAAGATCACTCGCGGAACCGCAGGCACCCAACGCCGCGCAGATTCTAACCAATTACCCCGCCAAGAGCCATAAAGCCTTTAGTACTACACGCAAGCTTCCCACCTCCTAGGCCGTGCCGCTCAGGGACAAAAACGAAATCTCCTCAAACGTAGGGGAGAACACTAGCCGCCGCCAAGGACCGCTCCCGGTAGCACGAATTACGCAAAGCTGTTACATCTTTTATGAGGTAGTTTTTGCGCGCAAGAGAGATGCGGCCAACGAGGACTTCAACACTCCCGTACCACAAACCCATCGCCGGGGTTATCCCGCGCGCGCTATCTTTCCTTCTGTTTGTTCTGCTGGCGTTTCCCGGTGGCGCGTTCGCGCAACACGCAGTCGTGCAAGGCCGTGTCGTGGACCAGCAGAGCAACGCCGTCGCACGTGCCTCCGTAAGCATCACATCCGTTACCGACAAGAGAGTCCGCCTGACGCGAACCAGCAACGAAGGGCAATTCTTATTCAACGAAGTAGCTGCGGGAAACTGCACGTTGTCCGTCATCGCATCGGGATTTGAAGCAATGACGAAGGCGCTAGTCGTCGGCAACACTCCAGCGACCGTCGATCTCCAGCTAAAAGTCGCCGCGAACCAGCAAACCGTAACGGTTGCCTCGGACATAAGAGATGCCACCGTTCTCTCTCCCGACCCCGCACAACGTGTGCTGATTCGCGAAGAAACTCTGGACGCCAATCCCGGACGTCCCGGCGCTCCGATATCGCTTCCGGGTTTGCCAATCGAGACTGCTTCGGGCGGAATAAAAGCGCCGCAATATTTTGCTCCGGGCGTCGCCGGAGATCACGGCGAACCAATCGCTCAATACGTGCAGATTGGCAGCTATCTGGTTCCCAATAATCTCTCGGCCAACGCCCACGGCAACGGCTATGCCGATCCGAACATTCTGGTTCCCACGACAATCGAAAGCGTGCAGACCGATGGCGGCGCCTTCAACGTCCGCGAGGGAAACCACTCCCAGAATCTTTCCGCCACCTATGATCTCCGCCCGCAACTGCAGCCGTTCCTGACCGTAACCGGCGACTACCGCGATATCGACGCCGTCGGCGGCTGGAGCCCATCCGGAGATTCGCATTCCTGGATCGTGTTGCAAGCTTCTTACGGCAATGGATTCCTGGATCGGCTCGAACATCGCCAGCAATACAAATTCAATGCCTATCGCCTGTTCACGTTCGGAAATCACGATCTGACGCTGTTCGCCATCGGCTACTACGGCTTCTCCTACGTTCCGGGATTGACCCCCATCGACGTCCCCGATTTACACGACACCATCGACAAGCGGCAAAAAGACCAAACCAGCACGGGCTTGCTCGCCGCCAACGACATCTGGCACCTCACCAACAATCAACAATTATTATTCTCGGGATTTTTTCGTACTTACAATCTCGCGCTGTATTCCAATTTCGGAGATGGCTTAATTCGGCAAAGCGAGTTCCGCACGGTCACTGGCGGAAACGTTACGTACACAAATAAAATCGCAGAGTACCTCACCTTCCTCGGCGGACTCGACTATCAACGCGATGCTCCCCGCCGCCTGGACCTCGACCACTACGACTCCCTCGACCGCGATGTCTATGGCCCCTTCGAGAAAGTCACCGCCAACAACGTGACCATCGGCGACGGCGCGCCCTACGTCGCGCTGGCCGGTTCCCTCACCCAGCTATTTCACTATTACCTCGGCTGGCGGCGCGACGAAGTCCATTTTAACAATCTCGATCTACTCGTCCCTGCGCACTCTTTCGACCAATGGATCGGTTTCAATTCTCCAAAAGCCACTATCTCCTTCATTCCTAAAGATAATTCCCTGCTGCCCCAGATATCGCTAAGCGGCGCCGAAGCTTTCTTCTCCGAAGATCCGCGCATCGGCACCGGAACGATGGAGGGCACGCTCATTAGCCGCGCTCATTCCTATCAATTGGTGGCCAGCAAACAGCTATTGCGAACGGAGTTTCGTCTCACCCTCGGCCACGTCACCACCGAAGCCTCATTGGCAACCATCGATCCGGACACCGGACTGCAAACCAACGAAGGCCCCGGCCGCCTGCGGTACCTGACCATATCCGCGCAGCACTATTTTCGCGACCGAGCCATGCTGCAAGCGTCGTACTCGCAGGCCGATGCTCGCGATTTGGCCAATGGCGAGAAGACTCCGGAAGCGCCGCGCTCCATCTTCGACATCCTCGGCACCATTGACCGCCTTCCCTACCAACTGCAGGCCCGCGGAGAATTTGAATACGTCGGCGCGAAATTCCTCGATGTGGGATTCATGGGCGTCCCGGTAAAGGAATTCCGTTTCGCGTTGTTCCGCCCCTTCGCGGACGGCCGAATGAGCATCGGCATGAATCTCTTCCTCGCCAGCGGCTACATCGGACAAACCACCGAAACGTTCGCGCTCTCGGACGAAACCGTACCCCCGTTTGAGCGAATAGTCGGTGTCAGGCTGCCTTCTTATGTCAGTCTCGCGTACACGTACCATTTCCGTCTGCGCCAGGTGAACTAAAAGGTCGCAGGCCGTTCGGCACCTCAATCGCTAAATCTCTATGGGAAATGCCCAGTTTGATGCGCATTGCCAAATGCGCATCGGCGGAGATCTAGGGTGTGTGGAAGGGACGATCGGGCCAGAACGCAGTACAAGAAAAACCAATTTCCTCCTGGCGGAACAAAACTACATCGCGCGGATTTTCATGTAGCGTATGAAATCGGGAAGCATCGCCAGCGCGCCAATTACCGCTATTCCTACCAACACCCCCACTACGATCATTTTCGTGTCCATTATTTGGCACCTCGCACGCTTGGACTATAGCCATTCAAACCCGCTGCGGACATACCAGAAATCACCTACAATAAAGCCCGGGGAAGCCGTACGATCTTTAGAGCGTGCTCCAGTAAAGGCAACACACAGTGGGCCCAGTATCATAAGTTGTCGTGTGAGTCCTCCCCGCTAGAGGCGAGTGCATACAATCATTTCGCCAACAGCTACGTGGTCAAGCCCGCGGACTATAACAAATTTGTCGTGGCAACTTCGCAGCTTGGCCTTTACTGGATGGTATTAAATGCACCTCCACCCCGGGGGAGAAATAATCACCAGCCCCCGCTAATCAATAATGCAGAACCTAAAAAAACATTAAATCTGGGCCGCCTAGTATGGGAACCGCGGCTTTAAAAAACCTAACCCGTTGAATCGGCATTGGTTAGCTGTGCAACTTCCTCTTTTTTTGGGCTACTTCTTGGGCTACAAAAGATGCACCGGTAATGTCAGTTGATATTCCGATCGGCGAGAGCCCGGCAGCGTGATGATCAAAGAATGTCTCGCCACGTAGAACGGCATCGACTCCCTCAAGTAATTTGGCCGAGCATTCGGTTTTGGGCACGAAGCCCCGCGCTCCAATCAGCCGTAGAGCATCGATAAGGGGCTTGCCGTCATGCATCGACAGCATGATGATCGGAACGTCCGGCATTAGTTCACGAATCTGGCTTGACGCCGCCATGCCGCTCAGCTCCGGCATCGAATGATCCAGAATGATGAGATCGGGACGAAGTTCAAAGGCCTTCTCGACGGCCTCTTTCCCGTTCTTCGCTTGGCCGCAGATTTTCAAATCAGATCGAGATTCTAAGATCGAGCGGACGCCTTTGCGTACGATTTCGTGGTCATCGGCTATTCAGACTTGCATATCCCTCTCTCGGGCTGAGAGGCTCACATAATATTGTCCCTGACCCGATTATCCGAATCTATCGAGGAAATGCTGTAACAACCCCTAGAAAGTCGCTCGCTTTCCTACAGTGCGCCTCTTGCGTCCGTAACGATCGAGACATTGGAGCAACCGAATCTAGGAAGATTCTCGATCAAGTATGTGGCCGGCGGCGTATTGGTGAGCATGATCTTGACGGCCTGGTCTTGTCCGACCGCCGACGTTGCGATTACACCGCACAGCAGAACACTCACGATGGTATTCAAATGGATGCCTCCGTTAAGACAAGCGCTGCCCAAGCCATTCGTAGGTCTGTGCCCGTACGTGTGGTGGAAAGGCATGATTCCCGCCGTCCTCATCAAAGTAGATAACTGTCAAGTTCGAAGACGCACCCAATTTCGCGTAACACTCACGCGCGTGCGCTTCCATTTTTCGAGTTTCGGCCACGTGAGCTTCGTTGAATGCCTTATCAGCTGAATGGTCTTGGCCCCATTCCCAGAGTCCCCGCGTGAGCAGAACGGGGCGCGGCGCGATGAAAGCGAGAAAGTCGTCGGAGTCTCCAACGAGGGCTAAGTTGGGCATCGCCAGCGCGCCTAGGCGTCTCTTCGGAGCTTTCTCGTTAAAGAAATTAACGATGCTGAAAAGTCCGCATGAAGAGATGCCTATCCTCACGCGCCGGTCTGCATACATGAAATAAACCATCGAGTTACCGCCGGCGGAATGTCCAATCGCGGCGATACGAGTTTGGTCCACGTACCCGAGAGAGCAGACCAGATCGGCTGCGACTGTCAAATCGTAGACTTCCTTACCAATGAAATTGCGCCCGCTCAGCAGGAGCTGACCGCAGCGATGATTCAAGAGATCGAGGTCTCGTTCCGGATCGATCGACGTAATGTCGTTCGGCGTAGCCCAGCGGCGCTCGGCGTGTCCAAATCGATCGGCAAAGAACGACGTACCCTTTTTCAAATAATTCCAGTCCGTAGAATAAGTTTTTGTCTCCCGCCAGGCCGGCTGGTTCGGATTTTCCTATGTGCGATTGCGGCCCATCCTGGTGAATAGCCAGCACCGCGGGCAGCTTCTGATTCTCAGAATGGTCGGGAACAAAAAGATACGCGCGAATCAGGTCGGGAGGTGTTTGAAAAATTGGATTGGCAGGCTCAGCCGCAAACTCAATTTTATGTCGCCAGCCCGTCCCCAGCTTGGTCGACTCTAAGGTGACAAACGTCGGGCGCGGCCGCGGGGGCATAACTCCCAAGACACGATCCAGCTCGGAGCGCTGGCCTCGAGGCCGCTTCTCCCTGCGATCTGGGGAGCCGTGCAGATTTTGCGGCGCGGCACCGTCTAAGGTCGGGAGGCATAGCGCCGCCATGCTGAAGAGAAAATCTCGCCGTGAATCTTCTCCCATTCGCACCTCCGGTTGGTGACGGCAAAGGAGAGATACGCGCAGGAAGGCTTTTTTGTTCCGTGCAGCACAAAACCACTTGTCCAGTAACGCGAGTTATCGGGAGTTGACGCCAGGCCCAGCACCCTAATGCGAAGCTGCAATGGCAATAATCAAAGCGAACTAGGCCAAAGCCAGAATACCTCCTCCAAAGAACTGGCCCCATTGCTTCCCGCGTGGCCGCAAATGAAGAAACCCGGCCACGCAAGCGACGATGATCAGAAAATGGGCCATGCCCCCAACCATCACGGTCATCGTCTCAGGCCGGCTCACGTGGCCAGTGCGCAGAAGAAAGCAAAACTGCCTCGTGTGCAAAAGAGACCAGAACTGTACCGCCCCTTTCTGGAATAGATGAGTCACGAATAAGTTTAGGCAGTTCCAGGTCGTCGGTACGATGACGCCGATGCCATACCCCCACGGACTGTTTCGTTCAGTGAGCAGGAGGATGGCTAGATAAATCAGCGTCTGAAGCAAGTGCAGATAGAGGAGTTGTGGAACAATGACTGCCGAAAGCGCCAAAGCTAAAAAGAAGAGCGCGACTCCAATCGAAATCGACACGCGTGTCCAACGAGAACGATTTTCCGCATTTTGTCTCATGTAATTCAATGGTAGACGCGTCGAACCGTAATCAGTGTGGCTGTCTCGCGAAGAGCCACATACTGAAAGAAATTGGTAATCCAACAAGGACCATGTGGACCAAAAACCCTGAAACGAGGTCACGATAGGTGTATGGTCCCATTGCGTGCAGAGCGGAAAGCGGCAGCACAACCAGGGTCATCACCAACTCAACTGCAGCACCAAAGAACAAACCGCAGGCGACAGGATATTCGGTTAAGAATTTCAGCCTGCGGCTGACTGCGAAGTAGATGGCGGCAGCTGAACAGGCGATGAAGAAGTGCAGCAACACTCCCAAGATATAGATTCCTGCCCCTCCCTGAAACGCCCGCGGCCCCAGCAACCCGCCGGCGATCGCGAGCGGAATATTTTTGCCGAATAAAATCATGGCCTGTGTCAGGTCCAGCGCTCCTGCGACCACACCACCCACTGCGATTGCCAATGCTGGTTTGCTCGAACGCCTTTGCTTAAATTTATCGACCATTCCGAGAACTTAGTCGCGATGCGGCCTCGGCGATAGACTGAATCGACGAGAGGTTACAACTTTGCGATGAGCCGTGCAGGACGTACGCCCAAACGGTGTCTCTCGGAGAGGTGCGCGCGATAGAATAACGCTGTGCCCCAGCTCGGTCTCCAGCGCCGCGTACCTTCTTTCTGGCTACTCCAACTCGGGGCGTGGACGCTTTACGGATTGGCAACTGCAATCTCGTACATCCCTTTTCGCCATATGCGTGGACAGGTGATCTATAAGGCGGCCCTTCTCTTCACCATTTTTCTGGCCACCTTCATTGTTCATTCATTGTGCCGATTCCTCTGGCGCAAATCATTCCGGTTGGCGCCCACGCTGGGTTTCTCAATCATCCTGTGTTACATCTTGGGAATTCTCTGTACGGTTGTATCGGCTTTGGTGTCGCTCCACTTTGAAAGCCCCAGCATATCTGTGAGCTGGACTTTGGTGGCCGCCCAAGCATTCGAAGCGACCATTGTGCTGATTGCCTGGGTCGCGCTTTATTTCGGTATCAAATATTATGGCACTGTCGAGGAGCAAAGGGGCCGGCTGCTCGCGTTCGAAGCGACCGCGCGTGAGGCTCAGCTACAGGCGCTCCGTTACCAACTGCAACCGCATTTCCTGTTTAACACGCTCAATGCCATCTCGACGCTCGTCGTCAGCAAGCAACCTGACCAGGCAACCGAGATGATTGCGCGGCTTGGCGGTCTGCTGCGAAACACTCTGAGCTTTCCAGAAACGCATGTCGTGACTTTGCGAGAAGAGTTCGCTGTTACCGAGGAGTATCTTTCCATTGAACAAGTTCGTTTTGGACCTCGTCTTAGCGTTTCTCTCAATATGAGTCCGAAAGCGTACGAGGCGCAGGTTCCTCGGTTCTTATTGCAGCCGATTGTGGAGAATGCCATCCGGCATGGCATTGCACGTTGCCCAAATGGGGGCGAGGTGGTTATCAGAGCTTCGGCCATCGAAGATCAGCTCCGCATCGAAATAGAAAGCGACCGCCCTAGCCAGGGCCCGCAGCCAGGCGAACGCGGCGAAGGGATTGGTCTGGCAAACACCAGAACGCGACTGAAAAAACTCTATGGAACGCAAGGAAGCATCACCGTCTCTACCCTTCGAGACAATCGCTTCTTGGTCTCGATTCAGTTTCCTTTGACCACGGTCGCCTCGGAAACGGTTGAGCGATGAACATTCGGGTATTAGTGATTGACGATGAGCCGTTAGCTCGGCTTGGCATTACCACGCGCCTGGGCGCCTACTCCGACATGTTGGTGGTTGGGGAGTGCAGTACCGGCGAGGAGGCGCTTACCTCTATTCCATTGGTGGCACCCGATTTACTGTTCGTTGACGTAGAAATGCCCGGAATATCTGGCATCGATCTCTTACGAGGCCTTCCCAAGGAGACGGCACGATGCGTTGTTTTTCTTACCGCTCATGAGGAATATGCTCTGGAGGCCTTTAACGTGGAAGCGCTCGATTATCTCCTCAAGCCGGTTGACGACGCCCGCTTTGCGGCCTGTATCGAGCGTGCCCGGCGCGTCATTTCACTTCATCGCCAGGAAGCTAAATTCGAGCAGCTTTACGGGCTTTTGGAGGCCAGGCAGAAGCCAGAGAATGATGGTTTCCTCCGGCGGTTTCCGGTACGCCGGGGAAAAGAGTTCAAATTCGTTCCAGCCGCAGATGTGGATTGGATTGAGGGTTTGGGCGACTATGCTGGATTGCACGTTGGCAGCAAAACCTATTTGATCCGCGAGGCACTGACTTCGCTCGAAACTCGGCTCGACCCTAAACAATTTGTGAGGATCCATCGCTCCACAATCGTCCAGCTGGAGCGTATTGTCCGGGTGGAACCTTCGGTGAATCGAGACGCGCTGATCACCCTGCAAGATGGAAAGTCGCTGCGGTTGAGCCGAACCTACCGCTCACGATTGGAGGAGCTGCTGAAGTAAGGTGGTTTTTATTGATAGTCGAAAACCACTTGTCCAGTAACCCGACTTATCAGGATTTGACGCATGTTCCGAGAATAACTTCCGGGTAGCCGACGATTCGGAAGCTAATCGGCATCTACGGAGGGCGCCCCGACCTACCGCGAGAATACCGCTCCGTGAGGCGAGCCTGTCCCTTTCCATCCGTGCGGCCATTGTCGATCTTTAAAGTTGATGCCAGCAAGACCGTCGCCATCACGAAAAGTGTCATCCACCGCGAGAGCGCCGGTCTGGGTATCGAATTTTAGCAAGTAGAGGCGCGAACCTCCGGAACTGCCAGGCGTGATCACGATGCGGTTGGTGGCTCCATCCCATGCGCTCCAGTGCGGATAATAGCTATCGTCAAATTTCACACGTGAAACTTCCACTGGCTTGGCTCCATTGGCGATGTCGAGCACGATGGCGGCATGGGCAAACGAGGCGGGCTCAACCAGAAAGTGGCCGACGATAGTAGGTACGCCGCAGAAGTCCCCGGGGAAGGTGTACACCAGTTTCGAGGCCGGATGGTCAGAAGTGATGCCAGTAATGCGTTCGAGTCCACAAGCGAGGGTTTGCACAAAGACGGAGCCATCGGGACCGGTGCGTGGCTCTTCGGGACTGATCTGGGCGTAGCGATTCTCGCCAACATCGAGGTAGTTGGTGCTGAGCAGCTTTAGTCCAGACAGCGACCAGACCTGATAGGTAACTCCACGAAAAAGGCCTTCGACGTCCATGGAAGAGTTGGTTGAAACGACGCGGTCAATTTCGGGCAAGGGCACAAGGCTGTAAGGTGTGAGCCACGCCTCGGGAAACGCGGGATCGGCGTTGCTGGCGGAACGAAGGATTTTGCCGCTGTCGTCAATCTCAACCAAACCGCCGCTTTGGCCGACAGAATCGGAGTGCGTCTTTGCGTGCGAATGCTGAAAAGTGACGAGCACATGCCCGTTAGGCAGCCGCAAATAAGAGTGCGGATGCATGTAGCCCGCCATGTCGGTGAACGAGGTGGCGACGCTCGGATGAAGAGGATCGCGGAGGTCGAATACGAAAGTGCGCCCGGCGTCGTGATCATTGGCGAATAACATCCCACTTGCAGGCATGGTGTACTCGGTGTGATGAACGAGCATCGTTGTCTGGTCGGTTACGAGGGTGGTGAGGAGGTGACCATAGCTCGGCGAAGACGGATCGGCATCAATGACCGCGAGAAAATCCTTGCCTTGTCTAGCACTATCCCCAACCCATGCGAATAGGTAATGGCCAGCTAGCGGTTTTGGTTCCTGGCCATACAGGGAAAGGGCGATGAGGCAAATCAGGATCGCGGGCATGAAAAAAAAACGTCGCATGAGTTGGACTCCTCAAGGGAGATGGTCCTTCTGGGCGAAAGAATAGCAGGTTCGGAGTTGGCCAGGCCATTGTCGAGCGGTATGGTATACACCGTTGAGCGACCGCGCTCAAGAGAAAGTGGCGCCGCCCGGCAATTAAACTTGTATCGTGCCGTCAGATTGAATCGATCACTGTCGCTCCCGGATGATGGGCAACCCAGTAGTAGGTCTCAAGTCCTGATTGACGCGACTACCGGATAAGTGTTTTAGCCCCAAAATCCACATGTCCGGTAACCCGACGCAATATAAAAGGGTGCCCTTTTGGAGTAGGGTTTGGGTGCTTGCCTCAAACCCGCCAGAAAGGAACACCCTGTTATGACTGGCACTAAATATATCGGCATGGACGTGCACAAGGAAAGCATTTCGATTGCGGTGAGGAATGATGCCGGGAAGCTCGTGATGGAATGTGTGATCGAGACGAAAGCGAACGTCATTCTGGAATTTATCCACGGGTTGCGCGGTGAGTTGCAGGTCACCTTTGAAGAAGGAACTTGGGCCACCTGGTTGTACGATCTGCTGAAGCCGCACGTAACGAAACTGGTGGTATGCGATCCACGGAAGAATAGCCGACAGGGGAACAAGAATGACCGGATCGATGCCCGCGAGCTGGCTGACCGGTTGTACATGAACAAGCTCAGCTCGGTCTATCACGGCGGAGCAGGCGTCCGCACGCTGAAGGAACTGGCACGCAGCTATCTGACGATCAGCAAAGATCTCGGACGGGTCATGAGCCGAATGAAGGCGATCTATCGCAGTTGGGGTATTCCTTGTGCCGGCAAGCAAGTCTATGCGCCGCGGCATCGTGCCGAGTGGCTCGCGAAGATCACCGCGGTGGGAGTGCTTCGCCGGGCAGAATTTAATTACCAACAACTCGATGCCCTGAGAGTCTTGCGCCAAGCAGTCAGGCGCGATCTTCTGACCGAGAGTAAAAAGCACAAAGCGACCAAACTGCTCCGCCAAATCCCATCGATCGGTCCGATTTCGGGCGGCGTTGTTGATTGCGCTGATCCAGACACCGCAGCGTTTTCGCACCAAGCGACCGTTCTGGAAGTACAGCGGTTTTGCCATCGAAATGCATAGCAGCGCGGACTACCGTTCGGTGAAGGGAGAGTTGCAAAAATCCAAAAAGCAAATCTCGGTTCGCGGACTGAATCGAGACTGCAATCACGATCTGAAGAATCTGTTTAAGAGTGCCGCGACCATTGCTTCCGTCAAACCGGGTCCGTTCCAGGAATTTTACGCAGCCTTGGTAGCCAAGGGCATGCGACCCAAGATGGCCCGCCTGACCTTGGCGAGAAAGATTGCCACGATCGTATTGATCGTATGGAAGAGAGGAGTGAGCTTCGACGCCAAATATCTGAAATCACAAACAGCTTGAGTGTCTCTGATCGAGTCCGCTCCATCTCTGGGTATTTTCTCTGGCGGTGGCTGTCAGGTTCTCGAGACACTCTGGTTCGAGAGCGAGTCTCAGCTGATTAGTTAGGCCCTGCCTGCTTCGGGCACCAAGGCTCACACCCGACTCTAGGCCCTCTCGGACAACCAGAAAAAGCTATGGGCCACGAGTCCCGGATAGAACCATGGTCGCCAAATTTGACCGCGTTCTGCTTTGCTGGTTTCAGAACTGACAGGCTTCGTCGCGCAGAAGTGATGAAAACCGCTGGTAGAGAAAACCCAAATCGCTGGGGCAACGCGTCCAGCAACCGAGCACATCGCGCGGAAGTTCAGAACAGATCCTGCTCAATCCAGTGGGCTGCGAAGCAAGAAAAAGTCGCGCCGTTGCAGGAGTGTTTTTTCTTGACTTCCCCTTTTATAGAACTTATCAGGACTTGGGCCGCCGTCCGACTACAGGCGCCGAGTAGCCTTCGGTTTCGTGAGGCACCTTATCGTCGCCCTTCGGTGGCTCGTTTTATCGGCACCAGGCCAATTTTTGGTTTTTAAAGTCCGGGAAGTAACAATGTCGTATCACAACCAACAGAATTAGTGCATCACGGCTTCGATCTCGTCCGCCGTGTATGGGACGCCAGGAGTGAGCAACTCGGCGCCGCCTTTGGTGATGAGATACATGTCTTCCAGGAAAAAGCCTTGGCCATCCATCGAGGCAATCGGCTCGAAGTTGATCGTGGTTCCCGCTCTGAGTGGTTCATCTGGAAAACCGGCGAGTAGGTTTGTGGTATGCACTTGCCAGAAAGGGACATTCTTGCGATCGGACCAGGTATCAATCGCACGTTGCGCCATCAAAGTCTTGGCCGAAGCGCGGTGACGCAGCAGTTCGGTTCGCCAAGCACCGAAGATTTGGTCGACAGTAACTCCGTCCCGAATCGCGACGGCACCAGCACGATACGCAGCTACGAATATGTTCCAGGTTTCTCGCTGGTCGTCGTTATAGTGGCCCGATACCGGTACAGTTCGCCCCAAATCTCCAATGTAGTGATCCCATTCGCATCCCACATCAAGCCGCACCAATTCACCTGAGCGCATAATCTGATCCAGATGATCGTAGCGGGCCAGCGAGGTGAAAGGGCGCGGAAATACAGCGTTGTCTCCCGACATGGCCCACGGCCAGGAGGAAGTCCCATGTGCTCCGGCCTTCCAGCAAGTGTCTTCGACGACTATTTCGACCCTGCGCTGCGAAACGCCGGGATGAATTGCCCGCATTCCAGCCAAAACTGCAGTCACCGTTGCTTTCGCGGCTAACCGCAAGGCAGCAATCTCCTCCGCGCTCTGAACCGCCATCAGGGCTTGAATTCGTTCGCCGGCTTCTTTGGCCGCGAAGTTTGGCCATCTTTGCAGAATGATCTGAAGCCAGGTCGGCGCGCCGGGCGACTTGGGGCCGAGAAGATTGCTGGGAAGCTCAGCGAACTTCGTGAAATCGTCAGCGTAGTAAAGTGGGGGCGCCTGACCGGCGCGTGACTCGAGAAACTCTTGCAGCTCGGTCCAGTCGACGACGTGCTCTATGCCGAGGCGTTTTGCGGCGTCCGGTCCGGGTTTAACTTCCGGCTGCAAACCGCTGTTCAAGAACGGCGGTTGTGATGGCAGGAAGAGCCAGCTCTCACCCGATTTTCCGTCGATGGCCAGCACCGCGCCGACCGTATTTCCGAGGCCGGTGAAGTAGTAGAAGAAAGAATCCTGGCGGAAGCCGTCAGCCGTCAATTCCATTTCGGAATTGGCGTGAAACAAAAGAATCCCGTCGTGGAACGCGGTAGAAGCCCGCTGCCTTCGCTCCCGTTGGACGTCGCTTCCCGTAGCGGCCGTGCAACTGGCGGCGATAAAGAGCATCGCCAGAATCAATCCTGAGACTCGCATGAAGGACAACCTAGCACGGAGACAGCCGGAGTTCCTAAACCCGCCGCGTATTGGGCGGGGCCGGTGCGCTGGATGGGTGAATCGCGAAATACCCAACGGCAATTCACATGCCTCATAAACGCGGTAACCGGAGGAGTGAAATTCGGGCAATCGACAGGCCCGGTAACGCGACTTGTCAGGCAGATCCAGCCCTGACGAGCATCTCGTGTGCAACCTCGCAACGAGCTGCCGTTTCTCAACATCCGGTTGCCCGTAAATCCGCCGGAACCCAGACCGGCCAGACCCGCATCGTGAGTTGTGATTACCTGGTTTCGACAACTATCTGTGTTATTTGGGGCCCGCCAATAAACGAGTTGTACCCGTCGGGCCATTGCGGCCCATTGATCCGATATCCGCCCGAGGCAAATCTTGGTGTGATTTTTCGGTCAAAAGTTGAGTAATCCGGCGGGGTTTGAACGTATACAGGATATATGTCGGCTCTTCCCATGACATTGAATACGACAGCCGAAACCGAAACGGCAAAGATTGCGCGAGGCCTACGTGAGAGGGATATGGAGCTTCTTGCAGACCTGGTGGAGCGCTATCAGCATCGACTGGTGCGCTACCTGCTATACCTCACCGGGAGGCGAGAGTATGCGGAGGACCTTGCGCAGGAAACCTGGATTCGCGTGCTGCAACGGGGCAGCCAGTACAACGGGCGGCAGCGGTTTGATCCATGGCTATTCGCGATCGCCCGCAATTTGGCAATAGATTACCTCCGGAAAAAACGAAGAGCTGTGGCAGCAGCATCCTTGCCAGATGATCGCGATGCAATGCTGCTGTTACCCTCTTCCGATCCTTCCCCATTCGAAGCCGCGGCCCGAAGCGAAGACGCAATGCGTCTGGCCGGCCGGCTGCAGATTCTGCCACCGCTGTATCGCGAGGCTTTGCTGCTGCGGTTTCAAGAAGACCTGTCTCTCGCAGAAATGGCTCAGGTCTTGGGCGCCCCTATTACAACGGTGACGTCCAGAATCTATCGCGGTCTTGCAGCATTGAGATCCGCATTTGAGGATGGTGATTCGCATGGAGGGTGACAAGAGATTTCGCGAGCTTATCGACAGGTCTTTCGTAGAACAGGTTTCAGACGGCGAAAGACAGCTCATCCATGATCACATTCGCGACTGCGATGGCTGCAAGCGCTACCTCGAGCTAACTGTGCGTACGATTCAGGGGTTGCGGGAATTCACCTTTACGAGTGAACCAGATTCGAATGCCCACGTCCGTGAGATTCTTGCGCATCATGCCGAGGCAATCCGCCAGCACAACGTGGAATTCAAGGTGTGGGCTGCATTTGCTGTAGCGCTCTCGATGTCCATTGTGGGATCGGCACTTGTCTACCAGGTAGCCAAGCTCCTGACGTTCCCAATGCATTTCGACGCTACTCAAGTCCAGGCAGGGGTGCTCGTCTTTTGGCTGCTGCCATCTCTTTGCGCGGCCTTACGGCTGCTCGCGGCGCCTGGCGAGAATAGAGGTATGGCATGACACAGCAATCGGCGGTGCTTTTGATAGCATTCTTGGCCGGGATTGTAGTTGCGGCTGTCTTGTTGGGAACCGCACGACGGAATGTTCTACCCAGGTCTGCAATGGTCATTGCAGCACTGGCGATCCCGATTTGGGTAGTCTATTTTGCTTCCAGCCAGGGCCGTTCCTTACTTGCTTCCAAAGGATTTCTCAGTGCCATGCCAGAAGCGCTTTGGTTTGGCTTGACGTTTGGCGTCTTCACCGCGGCTTTTTTCCTTGCCCTCGGATATATCTACGGCGACGCAAAAAGGCGTCAAATGCCTGCTTGGGCCTGGGTAATTGCCGCTTTCCTCATACCCAATTTGATTGGATTCATCCTTTATTTTGTGTTCCGAGGGCCTCTCCTTGGGCCTTGCAGTTCCTGTGGCCAGCCTATTCGAGGGGGAGAAGCATTCTGCTCACACTGCGGATGCTCGCAGGGTTCCAGTATCGGACGCATCACAGCTGACAATCCCACAATCTGAATTAAAAAAGGTGGCAATAACCTCGCATCGCACAAAACGGAGGACGGTATGAAACGTGAGCGCGCCTTACAGGTAGTGTTGGTGTTGGTGGGCTCGTTTTATTGCTTTTGGGGCTATTTCCTGTCCGACGCTCTGTGGCACTCCAGGTGGCTTAGCGGGCATAGTGACGTCATGCCGATGTTCCTTAGCCTTAACACGGCGCTTGGGGTCTGTCTGTTGGTGGCCGTTAATCAGCCGGCCAAGCATCGCTTGATGATCGCCTATGGGGCCTGGTCTAGCCTTGCCCATGGGTTCACGATGGCAATCATGTCGGCACAGGCCTTGGCGCACGGGATGCACAGGAAGGATAGCCCCCAGGACATTGTGATCTTTGGCGTGATTGGAGTCACGCTGCTTGCTCTCCTCCCGGCAAAACAACCATCGCTGGCCGCCGCGCCTATCAGTGAGCCGCGCGTTGCCGAACGCTAGAGGGCCTGGTCAACCACCGCGCGCATACCGAGATGCAGGGACTCCTCACGGAAGCGCGGCGATTCGCTTCGTTGACTATATGCTTGGCCTTGCCGCTGTGTTAATTCTGCATTGTCGGCTAACGGACAAGCGCCGATAGAACTCCACATGTCCGGTAAGCGCGGTGCATTCAATAGGTCGATGCAACACCATCTAGGAACTAATCTGTTCAAAGGTGGTGTTTATGATCCAACGAAAACGGTGGAGACTTTCTGCCGAGGAAAAGATCGACATCTGGCGGCGATGGAAGTGCGGGCAGTCCCAGCACGAGATTGGGCGCGCTTGTGGCAGGCCACATCCCACCATTCGCAAGCTGTTGTCGCCATGTGGCGGCATAGCTCCCGCCGCTCGTCGCCGTTCGCGGTTGGCACTCACCCTAGCGGAGCGAGAAGACATCTCACGAGGAATCGCCTCTGATTCGCCGATTCGTGAGATCGCTCGGCTCCTGAAACGATCCGCCTCTACGGTGAGCCGGGAGGTCGCTCGCCATGGTGGTCGTCCTGCTTATCGTGCCCACGATGCGGATCGCCGAGCATGGATGTCGGCGTTGCGCCCGAAGCGTTGTCTTCTGGCCGGCAACCGCAGGTTGTGTGACGTGGTTGCGAGTAAACTGATCCTGGACTGGTCGCCGGAACAGATTTCCGGATGGCTGAAAACCCGTTATCCCAACAACGAGCGTATGCGCGTGTCCCCCGAGACTATTTATCGCAGCCTGTTCATTCAAGCGCGAGGAGTATTGAAGAAAGAGCTGATGGACCACCTGCGGTCGAAGCGGCGCATGCGCCGCTCGCGTCATGCCAGCGAACATGGACACTGCCGGGGGCAGATTGTCGATGCCATCTCAATTCGAGAGCGACCCGCGGAGGCGGAAGACCGAGCGATTCCCGGCCACTGGGAAGGCGATCTGCTGGCCGGTGGAAAGAACAGCTACATTGCGACGTTGGTGGAGCGGCATTCACGCTTCCTCATGCTGATCAAGGTGCCGAGTAAAGAGACGGCGGTGGTGGTGGCGGCGCTGAGCAAACGCGTTCGTAAACTTCCGGCAATCCTGCGGCGCTCGTTGACGTGGGATCGCGGATTGGAGATGGCCAAGCACAAGGCGTTTACGGTTGCTACCGATGTGCAGGTCTACTTCTGCGATCCACAAAGTCCATGGCAGCGTGGCACGAACGAAAACACCAATCTGCTCCTGCGGCAATACTTCCCGCGAGGAACCGACTTAGCTCCTATCACTCAAGCGCAGCTCGACCAAGTCGAGCTGCGCTTGAATCAACGTCCAAGAAAAACTCTAGGATTTCAAACTCCTGCGAGTAAACTCCAAGCAAGTGTTGCGTCGACCGTCTGAGCCGGCAGCGTTAATCGGGACTTAGCTAATAAAGCGAGCATCACTAGGTTCTCTAAACCCAAAAGTGTTATTCTCCGCGCTCTATGTCCCGTCCGCGTTTTTCTTACATCGACAATCTGCGCTGGACCATTATCTTGCTGGTCCTCAGTATGCACGCCGCCGACACTTATAGCCCACTTGGCAATTGGTATTACGTTGATCGCAGACCAATATCCCTCGCCTCATTAGTCTTTTTCGCCGCCTGGCAGATGTACCTGCAGTCTTTTTTCATGGGACTTCTGTTTTTCCTTGCCGGATTCTTTGTCCCTGCTTCTCTTGGTCGGAAAGGTCCGACGGAATTTCTTCGAGACCGCGCCTTCCGCCTTGGTCTTCCCGTCTTGTTTTATATGTTCATTCTCGGTCCGATCACGGAATATTTCTGCGCTCATTCCTGGACCTCTACGGAACCTACGTCGTTTGCCAACGAATGGATAAAACACATCCGAAACGGAGAATTTCTTCAGGAGAACGGCCCTCTCTGGTTTTGCCTGGCGCTTCTTATTTTTTCGATCTTCTACGTCTCGCTAATTCCGGTTTTCTCACGCTCGAACACAAACATAGAAAATAGCCGCCGTCCGGACGCCCTAAAACTGATCGGATTCGCCATCGTAATGGCTTTGTTCACATTCGTTGTTCGGCTTTTCCTGCCATCGGGCGCTTCCTTTCTGAACATGCACCTTGGCGATTTTCCTCAATATATTCCATTGTTCGGCGCTGGAATTCTGGCGGCCCGTAATAACTGGCTTCCGAAGCTGAGTTTCTCATCGGGAATCCGCTGGTTGACCATTGTTCTGCCTCTGGGATTCGTGGCATGGCTCATGATTCTCTGGAAAGGCGGCATACTTTCTGGAAATGGGGACGCATTCTCTGGTGGGTGGCATTGGCAGGCCGCCAGCATCAATCTTTGGGAGTCATTCACTTGCGTTGCGATCTGCTACGGACTTTTGGTCATTTACGCGAGAGAATTCGACTCTCAGGGCCCACTCGCGAAATTCCTTTCAGACAACGCCTTCAGTGTTTACGTATTCCATCCGCCAATTCTTATTCTCGCTGCCCGTGCGCTGCATTCTTTGGCTTGGCCCGCTATTCCCAAATTCTGCCTACTCACCACAATCGCCGCCGTGGCATCTTTCGCCCTGAGCGCGGCTGTCTTTCGGCGCATCCCTCTTCTCCGCGACATCCTGTAGCTATCGCTGGATAAGCAACAGCACTACCAACCGTCGCAGAAATCTCAGAACAAACAGGAAGGTTCAAATGGGGTTCTCGGGGAAGTCCCGATTAGTCGCATTACCGGACAGGTGGATTTGGTGGCCGCCGGTGCGGCACCAGGGGGGGCCTTTCGAGTGATCGGGGGCGACGTTGTTGGAATCGCGTGCGGAATCAGTTGCTGATCAGCTCTAGCCCTGTTATCCACTGCTATGTATTGTTTGAGCTGCTGAGTGATAAAGTGTCCAGATGCGAGCCAACCGGTCCGTCCCACCCTGTGCTGTGATTCCAGTACTCATTTATCCCGATCCCGGTGCAGCCGCTAATTGGCTCTCAAAGGCTTTCGGCTTCACCGTCCGTCTTCGCATCGCTAATCACCGCATCCAGATGAAAGCCGGCGAGGGCTGCATTACCGTCGCCGAAGGCACCTTGATACCCAACAATTCGCAAATCGTTCAGGTTCGCATCGAAGATGCCAGAGGGCACTGCGAACGAGCGCGACAGAGCGGCGCTATCATCCTGACTGAACCCCAAGACCAACCCTATGGCGAACGCCAATACGCCGCTCAGGATTTTCACGGCCACCGTTGGGACTTTACGGAGACCATCGCCGATGTCGCCCCAGAGGAATGGAGCGGCGGTGCATCGCATCTTGAGTGATCCGATTGATACTCGCGTAACCGCACGAGTGAATTCTGCCGAAAAATCCACTTGTCCAGTAAGCGCGTTTGCCAGGACTTTGCGCTTACTTCGTGCCGAGGAGAATTGGGTCGGTTTCGACGAGCTTCAAGGACTTCACCATGGTCGCCGTTTCGGTCTTGTATTTTTTGAAGTGTGGAGTTTGCAAATGCGACTCGTATGCGGCGCGGTCTGCATACGTCTCGAAGATTCGAATCTGTGTCGGATGGTCTTTCACCGCCACCGCACACAGCGTGAGTACGCCCGGCTCGACTCGGACTGATGTGCTGATTTCCTCCTTGAGCGCCGCCGTATACGCGGCAAGCTGACCCGCATCAATCTCCAATTCAGCGATGCGAACCATTCGTTGCTCGGTAAGTTTGCCGCTGGCCTTCTCCGTTGTCCCGAGAATCATTGTCATCACCAAAACTCCACAAACGACCGCGAGGTTTTTTGCCACACAACACCCCCTTTAGTGTCCAAGCCTACGCCGGAGAAGCAGCTTAACCGAAGCGCGGTGGCGTGCGAGACCTTAACTTGCGCGGACATGGCCACAGAGAAAGCTGTGACCGTACTACCCCAATCACCCGCCAAGGTATTGCCAAGTCCCGATAAGTCGCATTACCGGACAAGTGCTTTTCGGCCAAAATCCACTTGTCCGGTAAGCGCTGTCGGCTCAACCGGTCGATGCAACACCCTGCAATACATTGATTCGATTATGTTTTACTGGAAGAAGTCTTCTGTTTGGTGGTATTTGTTAAAGCCAAGCAAGGGCAGTGTTCCGGCCGATCTAACCATGGCAGGGCTTATCCATTTGGTTTTCAATGGAAGGTGGGCTTGTGCTTAGTGTTGCGTCGACCCATTGAGACCACCGCGTTTATCAGGACTTGAGTCGTGGAAAAGCCACCGCCAGCAGCATTCATACAAGCGAGTTTGGAATTCAATGCCCACTATAGGAGTATTTCTCCAATGTGTGCGATCACGCTGAACGCAGCGCTTAAGTCACAAGCTCGATTGAAGTTTCTTTTGCTCCCGTCGGCAACTTTACACCTTTGATCGCCAGCCAGAGCGCGGCAGACAGTTCAGCAAGCGCATCCGGTACCACGAACGCCGGGTCAAGCACCTCCCTTGTCTTCGGGAAAATGAGGAAGGTAAAACAACAAAGAAGCATCTCTATGCATGCGAAGAGGTAAAGGCCGGAAATAATTCGCGGAATGTACCTCGACTTGTAGAGCAACCAGCTATGAACACCCGCTCCCAGGCAGAAAGACATCAGCCCCATCAGCGAGAGACGGTAATTCAGGTCGAAAAAGATCAACGCAATTGGGTGCAACTGATTGCCATTCAGGAGCGACATGTAATTGGTATTACTAAACAAATCGAGCGCTACGAGGCTGGCCGCAACGCCTACTGCGAGAACCACTGCGTTTGCGATCCGCCAAAACGAACCGAGAAGCGCAAGCGTTCCGTTCACCGGTGCCAGCAGGGCGTACAAGGCTAGGGCCAGTACCACATCGCAGTTGAGCATAACGATCCCGCAAGTAAGGCTCCCACGGAATGCTCGTTCATGCGCGAGGATGTTCTGCGCGGTAGCTGCGGCATCCCCATCGACGATTGGATTTCCGCCGAAGGCGAACATCCCTGTGAAACCGCTCACCATGAGCAATAGGAGAGTCCAACCTGCGATGCGCGCCGCGATTCTTTGCGTCGCCTCCGTCGTGCGCTCTGTCATGGTCATCCTCGTATTACTGCCGAGCCGTCTCCGGCTTCGTCGTACCGCCGGTCGACGCCTGCATCACGTCTATCGGTATCTACGCGCAGGCAATCTCAAATGTTCCGTTGCAACGGCGCGTTGGTTAGTCCCCGGCAGGAGCCTTTTCATCGTTCATCGTATGAATACCGACGGGGGCCCCAAATGGGTGGATCACCGCCTAATCACTCATTCGCTTTCTTCTCGATGTAAAGCAATGACACACGCAAACAGCTCGGCGACTCGCGATATTGTGAATTCCCAGCATCTGACAGGTGATAGCAACCAAATAACAAGGTTTGCCTCCAATTGCATCGGAGGCTCAGACACGTAAACAATGCTTCTGATGGGGACCAGGCCCGTTTGCAGTGTCTGAGCGACCGTCGATGCCGACCGCTGCATCTGTCGGTCAGCGAAGTTAGCAGAGCGCCTCGGTTTTGCCGACGGATTTTCACTCAATTCCTGATTAGTCGCATTACCGGACAAGTGCCGTACCAGGACTCCACATGTCCGGTAAGCGCTGCGAGCTCAATCGGTCGGTGCAACACCCTCTAATCCGCTGATCAGCCAATACCTCTCATGCAGAGCCGGCTAGAGTCGATCCAATCCTACACAGGGCTGGGTTTTGTTTTGAGTTAAACGATTCTAGCTCTTGGGTTCTCCGCGAGTTAGCGTCGATTCCGTGTTGCATCGACCCATTGAATCCACCGCGTTTATCAGGAGTTAGGGCACGAGACGAATCGTCGCGTGGTTGCCACGCGTTGCAACGCCAGTTTCCCAGAACGCAATTCGCACAATTGTGGGCAGATTCCAGAATTGCCGACTAGGTGGGAGCTGTAGTGAACCACTCTGCGTTCTGCGAGTTTAGTTTTTTACGTCCACTTCCTGTCAGGTCGCTTTACTCAACGCATGAGCTAGGTGGCCATCGGGCGTCGCTGGCCAGAAACAAAACGCGACATCAAAGAAAAAGATTGGGTTGTAGACTTGCCGTTCCAAGACGGCGAATCGGTGACTAATCACTATTTCACAATAGTCTTTGCAAGACCCACACGGCGGAGCAAGGTTTGGAAGCGCGGGTCGGCACCAATGGAATCAAAGGCCGGTTCGATGGCGAGTTCGGTCATGGACAGAGAACGCTGTTCATAGGCCTTTTCGAGGAAATCTAAAGCCTTGGACTTCTCTCCCAGCTGCGCATAGAGGATCGCGATGCCAAAAGGCGAGTTGTAGTCTTCGGGTGGGTTGAAGGGCAGTTGCGTAAAATTGAGAATTTGCTTCCAGTAACCTTGCGAGCCCCTGGTGGCGAAAGCATGGCGGAGCAACGCTTCTTTTGCCAGGGCAGAGTGTTCCTCTTCGCCGGCCAGCAATCGTGCTCTTGTATCTTCGCTGATGGCGTCCTCAAATTTCCCCTGGAAGGCAAGAAGTTGGGCCAAGCGTTCGTGATCGATGGCGAACCCGGGGAACATCTCGGCGCTTTTGCGGAATTGCGCCTGGGCCTTGTCGTATTGGCGCGCCCGGATGTATGTGCGGCCGAGAAAGGATTGCACAGGAGCGGAGAAGGGATCGATGCCGACCGCTTTCTGCATCTCGTCAATGGCTTCCGCGTGGCGGCCGAGTGGGGAGAGGTAGCTGTTGGAATAGAATAAGTGGGCGTAGGCGTCGTTCGGATTCAAATCGAGCGCGCGCAGATATTCGCGTTCGGCACCCGGCCAGTCAAAATCGTAGTGAGCCAACACAAAGCCGAGCGTGGAATGCCCGGCAGCGAGAGCGGGGTCCAGACTGATGGCACGCCGAGCAGCCTCGCGTGCTTTGGGCATGGATTCAATGGGGGTCATGGCACCAACGACTGGGGCCAGACTGTAGGCGCGGGCGAGCGCGGCGTGTGCGGGAGCGTAATCGGGATCGAGAGCGATGGCGCGCAGGAACTCCGCGATGCCGCGTTCGACGGCTGTTTTGGTGCGGAGATCCAAGTCATGAAGACCCTGAAGGTAGGCTTCGTAGGCAGCAGCGTTGAGGGAAGGGACTTCCCCGAGACGCGCACGCATGGAAGGAGAAACGGTCAATTCGATTTTGGTCGAGATGGCGAGGGCGAGTTCGCTCTGGAGTTTCAAGACCTCGCTGAGGTCGCGATCGAAGTCAGCGGCCCAGAGATGGGTTTGATCGCTGGCCTGGATGAGTTGAGCGGTGACGCGGATGCGCTGGTCTGAGCGGCGCACGCTGCCTTCGAGCAGGTAATCCACGCCAAGTTCGCGAGCCACCTGAGCGGCTCCCTTTTTGGCACCTTTGTATTGCATGGAAGAGGTTCGCGCAATCACCCCGAGGTGTTGCGGATCGAGGCTTCCGAGTTGGGTGATCATCTCTTCGGTCATGCCGTCGGCGAAATAGTCCTCGCGTTGATCAGCGCTCAGATTCAAGAAAGGTAGAACGACGAGCATTGCTTTTTTCGGGATGGCTTTGGGGGGCTTGGTCAGACGGGAATGAAGAATGAGTCCGGTGGTGACCAATGAAATGAGAACGAGGGCAGCCAGGATGGGCCACTTTCGTAGGCGCTTTCGTGAGGGCTGGCCACTCTGAAGATCGGCCGCTAGCGGAGAAGAAGAGGCCGACGAGCTGACTGAGGCAGTGAAGCGATAGCCTTTTCCGGGAATGGTGCGGACGAAGCGAGGATTTTCGGGATCGTCTTTGAGGGCTTGGCGGGCTTTGCGGACAGCGGTGTTGATGCTGTTGTCGGCGTCAACGAAGACATCTTTACCCCAGATGGCCTCAAGGATTTCCTCGCGAGTAACAAGGCGGTCGCGGTTCTCGGCGAGCAGGAAGAGCAACTGGAGGGGAATTCGCTCGAGTTTGACGAGACGGCCGGCCCGACGCAACTCGAAGGAGCCAAGGTCGAGCTCGAAGTCTTCAAATTGTAAGGTTTCGTGAAGCATGCAGGCCCCACGCTGGCACCCAACCTCATTCTACCCGCTCGCCGGGCGGAGACGAAGGGATGATTTGTAGGGTTTTCCCCTGTATAGGTCAAGAGGAAAGGCGGGGAATCAATCTAACTCGAAGAAAGGGAAACGTTTGGGGCTTCAGAGAAAGTACAGAAAAACTTCAGGGGGCCTCCATTGTGGAGGAACTGCGTTGTGCGGAAGATGGCTGAGACCCTCGGCTCGACCGGTGGCAAATGAAAATGGAGGCTGGCCATGAAAGGTTTTGTATGGAAGGCGATGGTTGCAGGAGTGATATTGGCAGGATTTCTGAATGCAGGGGCAAGAGCCCAGAGTAGGGACAATGATGGATGCAGCGATGCAACGCTGAAAGGTGACTATGCGTTTACGGTGTCCGGGACAATCTGGGTAACAGATGCCCAGGGCGTACTTGAGGCGGTACAACGCGATGGAATCGCCATGACCCATTTTGATGGAACAGGCGGTTTGTCTCAGATGGATTATGTGTTGTCGGGTAACAACAATCTGCCGAAGCCTCCTGCTGGTTCTCCAGCTCCTCCTTCCGATCCGGTCACAGGATTTAATACGGACGAGAAAGGGACGTATAAGGTGTATTCCGACTGCACGGGGACGTTTACGATTACCAGCACCAGTACCATCATCACGGTGAATTTCGTATTGAGCGCTCATGGGCGGGCGATTCATACGATCGTGACATCGCTCATGATGCTTAAGCCGAGTGGGCCAGTGGCGGTCCAGGCGCTGATCCACTCAGAAGGTCATAAGTTTGGGAGAATTCGGGAGGAGTTGGATTAGGAACTGAGAGCCAGAACGGCTGAATATCGAGAAGAGGTATGGAGCGCAGGACACGTAACAGCGAGTGAGATTGCGCTCCATTCTTTCATGATTGCTAAGTCCTGGTTAGTCGCCTTACCGGACAAGTGCTTTTGGCCGAAGCAAAACACCTGGTCCCCGCAGCCAATCTCATGGATTATCCGTCCCGGAGGCGGCTATCCATGAAACCAAGATTCAAGAGTAAACGGCAACGGCAGAAAACTAAGCTGGGGCTGCCTGACCTAGAACACGCCAAAATCGCTGTGATCGTAAGTTTGAGGTCGTTCGAGTCTCAGCGCAGTTACCGCCATTCCATCGATGAATTTGTTGCTTGGTATTGCTCTGCTCCCCGATTGTCCTTCAACAAAGCGGTCGTACTGCGCTACCGACTGCACCTAGAAGATCGGCAGTTGGCGGCTGGAACGATCAACGTCAGATTGGCGGCTGTCCGACGACTGGCCTATGAGGCCGCTGATTCGGGCCTATTGAGTCCCGATCTTGCAGCAGGCATACGCCGTGTGAAGGGCGCAAAGCGTTTGGGGGCGCGGCTAGGGAATTGGCTAACCGCGCAGCAGGCCCGAATACTCTGGCAATTACCGGATGCCTCCACATTGAAGGGCAAGCGAGACCGCGCGATTCTTGCTGTTTTGCTGGGGTGTGGTCTCCGACGGCGTGAATTGACAGAGCTGACCGTTGAACACTTTCAACAGCGTGAAGACCACTGGGCGATCATTGACCTGATAGGGAAAGCGGGTCACGTCCGCACCGTGCCTGTGCCGTCCTGGGTTAAAGGGACCGTCGATGAATGGCTGACAGCCTCCGGCATAGTGGCTGGGCGGCTCTTTCGATGTGTTTGTCGAACGGGAATGGTGTGGGGCACTGAAATGACCGAAAAGGTGGTGTGGCACGTCGTCAAACAATATGCGGAAAAAGTGGGAATCTTGAAACTGGCACCGCATGACCTCCGTAGGTCATGCGCCCGGCTATGCCATAGCGCTGGGGGCGAAATAGAACAAATTCAATTTCTATTGGGCCATGTATCGGTGCAGACGACCGAAAAATACCTGGGATGTAAGCAGCATTTGAGAGAGGCTGTCAACGATAAGATGGGAATTGAGCCCGTTGTCTGCTGAGGAAAATGACTGAGCGGTGCTAAAGCCGACCTTCAGCTAAAAAGCTTGCTTCGCGTTTAATCTTGGCAATCTTCTCTGTTTGGAGACCGTGCAGGTCTTCCTCCCGTAACCATCCATCTGATAACAGTCTGCCGAAAACCTCTAAGAGCCGGGAATACCGATAATCATAAAGCCCATCCACAATCCCCCTTTGCTCCGTGAGGTATTCTTGAACTCGAAAGACCTGAGATGGGGCTGTCGCCCTCTCCAGCATTCGTCTCGCTTCTTGTGTAATGGCCACGCACTGCCTCTCGAATGCTTTGTCAAACGCGATGCGCGCCAACTTCTTCTCCCTTGGTGCCCACGTTTCGTCGCGTTTGTAGAGTGCCATTGATTCCATCGACGATCCGCCTCCCTGTCTCAGATTTCCTTGTCGCGGAAAGTCCAATAGTAATCCTCTGAAATTCAGACTTCAACGGAAGACAGTCAGATTCCGTGATGTTTGGACCGGTGCAGTAGCCACTTGTCCAGTAACCCGACTTATCAGGACTTACGGCCCACAAGATAGGTAAATTTCAGCCGTGTATCAAAAGAGACAGTCTTAGCTACGCGTCGCGGGTGAGACTCGTTCACAGCGACCTTTCTCTGTCGAATAAGGTGATGCTGAATGCCAGTAGTAGCCATGCGGATCCCTCTGTTGATTGTGCACGTACTCGCTGGTTCCGTTGGCCTGCTGGCCGGCACTATCGCCATGAGCGTACGCAAAGGCGGCCGCCTGCACCGCGCCTCAGGAAACGTCTTCGCCGCCGCGATGCTCACACTGGCCTCCAGCGCCCTCTGTCTCGCCATCATGAAGTCGCAGCATGGCAACATCGTCGGCAGCATCATCACCTTCTACATGATCACCACAGCGTGGCTCGCCGGTCGCGGCCGGGGTATGGGCTGGTTAGACTTCGCCGGACTTTTCGTTGGCATTGGCGGAGCCGCCGCGATAATGACGCTCGGCGTTTACACCCTCCAGCATCCAGACAAAAATATTCCCGCTGCGATGTGCTTCTTTCTGGCAGTTGTCCTGCTGCTTGCCGCGGCCGGAGACATCCGAATGCTCGCTCGCGGAGGACTAACGGGCCGGCCACGGATCACCCGCCACTTGTGGCGGATGTGTTTCGGACTCTTTTTCGCTACGGGCTCGTTTTTCCTCGGCCAACAACAAGTTTTCCCAGCGTTTCTGCGCGGCTCCATGATCTTGACTGTCCTCGCTGTCCTTCCATTTCTCTTGATGATCTATTGGATCATCCGCGTGCGCTTCCGCAAGGCTTACGAATTGCAACGGCAGCCCTTACCGATACCGACGACTGTTTGAAACCGCGCTTGCCAGACAAATAGCCTAAAGGGAGCTTACGTCCGCGACCAATCGAGCGAGTGTTTTAGGACTGCGAAATACGTCGAGTACTGCCTTGGGCGCGTGCTTGGCGATCGCTGACCTGAGCTCCGGGCGGCTCTGATAGCGGTATACCAGAAGCCATCGCCAGAAATCGGCACGTTCGCGGGGCCGCCGGATGGCCCGCCAAACGCAGCGGGCTAGCGAGAAGTCTAAAAAGATAATCGTATCCGCAGCACGCAGCCGGACCTCTACGGCGTCGTAAGGCCCGAGGTCTCCTTCGATTATCCAGCGGTCCTGGGCGACGAGATCCTCCTGCACGCTAGAACTCTTGAATGCGGCTGTCAGCGCCGCAGGATCATTGATATCCGCGCTCACCAGGTCGCAGCCAAGCTCCGCCCAGGCTTTCCTTTGCCAACGTCACGAACCACTGCCCGAACAGAATGGCGAGCGGCCAAAAGGTTGCGAGCTACCTCGCCACGTACCTGACCGGTGATTCCAGTAATTGCAAACATTTGTTTTATTTCCTCCTCGAACTTTGTCTTTTCATATCGCCGGACCAACGGCGCTCCGAACGCCCGCACAATAGCGCCGAAAATCGGCGGCGCGGGGGCCTCCGCAATCGGTAAAGCCCCTACAGTAAATAAAACGGGACGCCCTCCAGCATGGAGAACGCCCCCTTGGACCGCACTGTTTGCCATCGCCCGGACTAGGCGCGCTGGGTTGCGGCGCGGTCGTTCGACAACGATTCACCGATTTTGGTCAGTTTAGCGTCCGCGAGTTTCTCTTCAGTGAGAGTCTCTTCAAGCGGACCAACGGCGGCCTGCAATCCCAAGCTCCGAGCAAACGATACGAGTGTCCCATAGAGGGCGATTTCGTAGTGCTCGACTTGGTTACCGTTGGAGATGAGCGCGGCGTCTCGTAACGGCGATGCTTCGATATGCGAAATGGAATCCGCAGCGGCCCCGGTCATCTTGTCTAGGATTTCGTTGTCTCGGGTCTCGGGTTGTACGCCGATCGCGCCAAATACCCGCTCCAGTCGTATCACATGTGTACGGGTTTCTTGCAAGTGATCTTCGAGTGCGGATCTTAGTTCAGGCGAGCTTACGCTTTCGATCATCTTCGGCAAGCCCTTCTCGACCAACTTCTTCTCGCAATCGTAGGCGTAGCGCAATTCAATTTCAAATAACTCACGCAAAGACTTTACGTTTCCAAACATCATGGTAGGACTCCTGTCTAAATTTTTTGGGCTGACACGAGTTAGTTTCAAACATTTTTTTGTCCGCGGCACTGGGGGAAAGGCTGTATTTGTGCGAGATACTTAAAGGAAGGGCGTGACGGTGGCTTGACTGGGCTATCCGCGACTGACGGAACAGGTACCGGACGCACGGTATAGATTCCCGTACCGTCGTACGTAAATGATGCGAGCGTTCCAATCTCACAGAGGGGAAATTACAATGGCTGAATCAACGGGATCGGCAACAAAGATGGTGCGAAATATTGCTGATGCAGTCTCAGACGTGAAAGAAACTGCGGGCGAAGTGGGTCGTCACACTGGAGACAAAATCGACGCTATCCGCGAAACTATAGCCGGAACCATGGACGAAGCTTCGTCGGTAATTCAACAGGGAGGAAAACAAGCCTCGGAAATTGCCGAAGCCGCAGTCCAGAAGATCGAAGAGGGCGCGCAGTATGTTCGCGAAACGGATTTACGAGTTATGGGTGCTGATGTCAAAGGCTTGGTAAAACGATACCCGATAGCATCGGTCGCAGTCGGTCTGGGGGTCGGCTTCTTGCTGGCTTGGAGTTTGCGCAGAGACGAATGATGGCGACACATTCGAACCTCATGGCCGATAACAAAAGGGACGCGCCCTCAGCCAGAGTGACCGTCCCTAGCTGCGCGTGCCCCAGCATGAAGCCCGCGCTGCAAGAGGATTATGGAGGTTGAACGCGTGGGCGCAATCGGGAGAAAACCCGAGGAGGCGCACAGACCGATAAATCGGACACCGATCATTCATGACCTCTAGTTTGCGGATGAGAAGCGAGCAGTTTCAGAGCGTGAACTTCAGCCACTACCTCAACTCCTTCGCTACGAACTCCGGGCCGTTGTCCGAACGAATATTTTCCGGGACGCCTCGGAACAGCATCACGTCTGCCAGCGCTTCGATCACTTCGTACCTCCCCAGCCTTCTCGCTACACGGATGGCCAAACTCTCCCGCGTGTATTCATCGATCAGCGTCAGCATCCGTAGCATTCTTCCGTCATGTGTCATCGCGCTCACGAAGTCGTAGCTCCAAACGTGATTCGCACGCTCCGGTCGCAGCCGAATGTACGACCCATCGTTCAGCCACAACCTCCGGCGGGGCGGCTGTTTCTGCGGTACTTTCAACCCCTCGCGACGCCAGATGCGCTGTACCCGATCCTTGCCCACCTGCCAGCCATCACGTTGCAACAGCGCCGTGGTTCGCCGGTATCCGTAGCGAGAGTACTCACTGCCCAGGGCAACGATCGCTTCCGCCAGCGCATCTTCGTCGATCTTCCCGATCACGGCATAGCGTTGTGTCCTTCGCCACTGCCCCAGCAGCCGACAGGCATGGCGCTCGCTCGCTTCGTACTTTTCGCGCACATGCTCCACCGCACAACGACGCCGCTCAGGGCTCAGAAGTTTCCCGAGGCCACGTCCTTCAGGATCTGCTTCTCTAGAGACAACTCCGCGACTAAACGCTTCAGCTTCGCGTTCTCTCGCTCCAGTTCCTTCATCCGTTTTGCTTGATCCAGCTTCAGGCCGCCGAACTCTTTCCTCCAGCGGTAGTACGTCTGAACGGTGATATCTGATTCCTTACCGGCCTGTGGGGTGTTCTTCCCGTTCGCCATTTCTATTTCAATCCGCCGCAGCAGCGCCACAATCTGCTCCGGCTGATGTTTCTTCATCGGCATGTCCAGCTCTCCTCTAGAGTGATTTTCTCTCACCCCTGCTGGACTGATTCAAGCCGGTCAGGTCAGGGTTATCCGAGGCGATTATTAATACAGGAAGGCAGACAGGGGCGGCGCAGAGAAGCCTTGAATAAACTTTCATGACCTCTAGTTACTCTGGGGATGTTGCGCTGTCAAGTTTAAATTACTAAGGATGAAAACGGCGTGAATCGGCATCGCGGACTGCGAATTAGAATGCGAAAATTAGACCAGCGCGTTTCGGTCACACCGGAAACTCTTTTATCAGATACTTCTTGCTGCGCGTAACGTTCAAGATGACATCATCATCGCCTGCTGACGTTGATCCCAGGGCGTCTCGCACGACACCGAAACTAAGTTTGGCAGCCGCAATCTGATCTTCTGTAGTCGCTCCCCTCGCTTCGAGTTCGACTATGTGTATCCTGCGATAAAAGGTTTCGGCGTCCGAATAATTCAAGTCCGCCAACAGCCTTCTCATCCCGGCACAGGATATGAGTATCGCGCCGCGCACTTCTTCTATATTCATCGCAGCACCTCGCTCAAGTAGTCCGATTTCGCATCGGACAGACTACCAGTCCTACCAAAAAATCGTCAACGTCACGTTTAATGTCGGATGCAAAACGAAAACGGAATATCAGCATTTTCCTGTATGTCCTACCGTCTTGATGGTGCAACTGTGTGTCGGGGTACTCCGCGACGCCTTGGTGGAACTTAAGTTGTCCGATCTGCAAGAAAATTATTCCAGCACGTTAGAGTCGAGATCGAGAAGCTGAAAGATTACTTCGAGCAGCGCAAGCCATCCATTCAGGAAAATCTGACACAGCCTCACCGCCAGCACCCGTCCGGTGCTCTAAAAACTAGCGCCTTGCATAGAATTCGTCAGCTGTTTCGGTACCGCTTGGACTCTGCACCGTTAAAATGGTGGTGAGGATTTTCCCTTGCGTTCCAACATTCATTACACGGCTTGTCACTACCGTGTGACCGGAAATTAGCTGCGTTACAGTCAAATCCAATCGAGAGCTGTATACGTCGTCCCACGTTAAGCTCGCAGTCGTGCTTCCCTCTTTAGCCTCTTTTCCGTCAGTGGTTAAGTCGAACACCTCGTCTTCTTCAGCGCCCTTTTTGGGATCTGTTTTTATTTCGATGTGTAGTTTCGGCTCGCGATGTTCGATTGTCAGAATTCTACTCTTTGGAGCGGGAAGCTCCTTATTGAAGCGGCTTACCACTGGGTCCAATTGCCAAGTTCCACTAAAGTCGGGCTTTCCCAGTGCCCCAAGCGCGGTTCCACCGAAGGCCACAAGAAAACAGATTGTGAGTATTCTGTTCATAGCACCCGAAACTCCCTTCAGATCGGACGACTTTCCCAAATAATCAAACGTATCGTACTACGATATATTTGAGCTGTAAACGCAAAATCCTCGGTTCAAAAAGGGCTTCAACGAACTCTATGCGGGTGTTCTGCTACTTGCAGATGGCACTTTATTTTCAGTACGAAGGAGTGGTGATGGGCAACTTGGCAATGGTGTCGCGAGCGCGTTCGAATCCCAGCGGTTGGACGTGAACGGTGCCTTGAAACGGCCGGTTAATGTCGGCGATGGCAACGAGGGCGAGGGACAGCAGCAGCGTTAAAGAGATGACCTGTACGGCGTGGAGCTTAAAATTGCTCGTGCCAAAAAGACAGCAAGACACTATCGTGATGCATCCACCGAGAATCAGCACGATCCACAGAATCGCCGGTAGCCTGGATTCGCTTTCCAGTTGACGGAGGCGTCGATGTTCCGTCATCCGGGAAATCTCAGTGAGCATGAGGTTCACACTTGCTGGTTCGGCAGTGTTGTCCTTTTTAGCCTGCGTCGCGACGATCCATAACTTCTCGATTGTGAGGTGGCCAGACGGGCTCAACTCACCTTTGTTCATCGCGGGCCACTCCTTTTCGATCACGTCGTTTGCGTACTCGCGCGCGAGCTGCTGAACCTGGGCCCGTTGTGCGACGGGAAGCCCATCAGCCAGCCGGAACACGTTGACAAGACAATTCGCCTCGTTGTCGGCGTTGATTTCGGCCGATTGGAAGGTAGTCCACACCGCGAAAAGCATGAATCCAATGATTACAGCGTAGGTTGTGCCAAGAACGCTGACCTGCCAGCCGATGATGTCGTTATGCTCGCGGCGTTGAGAAGCCGACCAAAAAGCGCGCAAGATCCAGAGGAATAGCAGCGCCCCAGAAGTACAAGCCAGAATGACAATAACGTCGTCGAATGAGGTCAACATACTTGCGCCTCGCGTTAAGGTCCAACGCCGGATAACGCAAACAATGCTTCTTCAACAATGGAATCGAGTTTATCGCTCATAGGCGCAAGTTCTTTACTATTTCTTCCGCCCGCGTAAAAACATTGCATTCCATCCTTGGCAACTATGACCTGAATGAAGTAATAGAAATTTATCGGGTCCTTGCCCTTAATTATCGCTGTCCGCTTGCCTGGGTCGAAATCAATCGTTAACCCTCTGTGTTCCTCACCGTTCTTGAGCACGCCGGAGCCTTTGTCGGTGAATGCACAGCAAAAAGTGCCTGCACAAGAAGGCTCGTGATTAACGTCGTTAATCTGGTTGTGAAATTCACGCTCCAGATCAATCTTGAGGAATGCGAGACCCCTGTCGAGCAATTCGTTGTGATTATCTCGGCTTCCCGACTGGTATTCTTTTGCCCTGCGAATGCAGTGCGCTAATTTTTTAGATCGCTCAGACATTAGACTTTCCCACAATTCATCGACCCCAAACTGAGGAATGAAGGAGGCCATCTAATCGCTCCTCTTTCCATCTTTGGACATATCCAGCCCGTTCAAGAGCAGCCTCATAATTAGGTAGCCGCGTCACCCGCAGGCCGGTGGTAAACCGGAAGGCGGCGTATAGCCCGGCTATGACTCCACGCGTCCAGAGTTTGTTCAGAACTCCACGGGCTTCTCGAAAGTCAGAAACAATCCACCGTACGCCGGGTGTTCCCCAGCCAGCAAGGATCGGAACAACAATCTCAAGTTCGAGTTCCGAGAAACAATCTAGAAAGAAGTGGGTAACGATCAAATCGTAGCGCTTGGATCGTGGGCAGAATTCGCGCACGTCCTCCGTATGAAACTTAACTCGTTCGCGAAACTCTTCCCCCATCGATGCAATCCGTCGGTCCGCCAGTTCGACCATTCTGGGGCTTAGTTCAACGAAATCTACTTGCACTGTGGGATTCGCGCGAAGGAGCCGCGCAAGAAATCGGCCGTCTCCGCCTCCGCACACTATTGCTCTCTGCGATGTTTTCGCTTCTCCTAAAAATGCGAGGCGTCGTTCTTCTAGGTGATGTCCGAATGCGAGGTGCTCAAGAGCCTCGTAATAGCGGGCGATTCCGTCGCAATCCATCCGGCGAGCGTGAGTTGTTCCTAGCTCCATTTCAATCCCGTAATGAGTACTATGAGTCCGGACACGATCAACACGGCGTCGGCCAGAACACGCAATGCGGCGTTCGAGAATCGGGTCCGGTGAAGATTTATTGCAATAATTAGCAGCGCGGCCAAAGAAATCCCCCACAATTCGCCTTTGGATCCTTCAGCAGGCCCAACGAGCAGCACTAGGATCGTCAGAACAGCCAGCGTGGCAGCCATCCACGTAAGCGGTAACTCTGCCCATTTCAATGCAGGGAGCCTCCCCGAATTTGATGGCTGTTCATCAGACTCCCAACACTCGATGGCGAGACAGTTTAAGGAACACAGAATTGCGAAGAGAGCGAAAGACGCGCAAACACCCCGGGAAAATACCGTATCTTGCGACCAGATGGGTAGCGTTGCTCCCGCAGTGAACAGAACGCCGACGGCTGCTTCCTTCGGCAGCAACCATCTCAACCATCCGTCTCCGAGATGAACGACAACCATGTAGGCAAAGATGACAATCGCGAGTTTGACGCCGGCAATTACTTCCGCATGCGGTAAATATCTCGCAGCAGCCCAAAGGCCAGCCCTGATTGCCAGCGTCAACAGAAAGGCCAACAATCGGCGATGTCTGGAGCAGAAGTGATGCCGCTCCTGAAGAGTAGCCCGATTCTGAGTCCTCCAACCGTCCATCAGTCGATCGCTCGTGTAAATAACCCACACTGGTGCACGACAGGCAGACGATATCGGCGATCGACAATCTCATGTGATGTGCACGCGCAAAGACTAGCGCCCATATAATCGCGACCGCGGGCGCATCGAGACTTAGAAGGTTCCACCACAGCCAGGATGAGATTGCGCTGGACCGCGCGAGCTCAAAGGGTGAAGATGCTTGAAGAAGTCCCATAGTGAAGTCAGGCTACTTCTCTGTTATTTCTTTTCAGGAAGCGCCTCTTCGATCACTTGATGGCATCCAACTGTCCTTTTTTTTGCCACCGAAAGACCTCGCTTCCCAATCAAGGTGTATCGTATCACGATATACTGACCGCGATCTGTGACCACCACACAGCGGGTGATGAAAATTCCGTTCGGAGTTCCTCCGGGTTTTACCCCCGTCGTGGACGAAACGAAACAAGTTTACCGGCAAGAATTAGCAGCAGAAACGTCGCGCCGAGCCCCGTGAGCCATAACCACCACGGCGAGCCATCTCCGCGAAAAATAGAGACTACGAGGTCAACAGCCAGACGTAGTCCGAAAATCGAGCACACGACGTAGAAGACTGGTACGAATAGTCGCAATGTCTTCATAGTCTGGAGGGTACAACCAAGTGTCTGCAACTCAGCAGAGAATTTATTGCTAGGAACCGATCAAACTTAACAAATTCCGTTGTGGGCGTCGCCTTCGTGAGGGCAGGGATCGTCTTCGTAGTCGCTGGTTCTCTGCTGGTGTATCTTTTCGGAAGCAATATCAAGGCTGTTTTCGCTGTCCAACGACCAACGCCTCGCCGAAAAGTCGCGACGGCTCGAAAGTGACACACGTTGGAATGACGCCAATATCAGGCATAGAATTCTTGGTTTGGTTACTCATCGCGGCTGCAATTATCGCGATGTTGGCAAAACGTCTAAGAGTGCCTTACACGGTCGCACTTGTTTTGGGTGGACTGCTCCTAGGAACGGTGCGTTTGCCAATGTTGTCGCCCCTTCAGCCGGGGAATCGCCCCGATTGGCTGACACCAGACATAATTTTGATTCTGTTTCTTCCAGCGTTGGTCTTTGAAGGCAGTGTGAAGCTCGATGTGCGGCAATTGATTCGAAATTCGGTGCCTTTATTGTTGCTGGCCAATTTGGGAGTCATTCTTGCCGCCATTGCGACTGGATACGTCGTGCATTGGATGATCGGCCTGCCCATTCTCATCGCACTTCTGTTTGGGTCCATCATTTCAGCCACGGATCCTATTTCTGTTCTGGCGATTTTCAAGGATCTAAAGGTGAATAAGCGACTGTCTCTCATCATGGAGGCTGAGAGTCTCTTCAACGACGGAACGGCGGTCGTGCTCTTCGGAATTTTGTCAGGCGCTGTCGTAATTGAAAAGTTCAGCGTGGCGAGGAGTATGGGCCAATATTTCTTGGCTGTCGGCGGCGGAGCAGTTCTTGGAACGATTTTGGGATACCTTGCGAGTCGTCTGACTCAAACACTAGATGACCCCGAAATCGAAATTACCGTGACAACCATCCTCGCATATGGCAGCTACCTCCTCGCTTATCACCTGAAATTGTCTGGAGTGATCGCGACTGCGTTCGCCGCGCTGATGGTCGGAACTCTTGGCGCGAAAGGGATGAGTGATCGGACGCGAATTGCCATGCAGTCTTTCTGGGAGTACGTTTCGTTCGTCATGAATTCGCTTGTCTTCCTTCTGATTGGCCTCGAAATTCATGTCCGGGATCTCATAACCAATTGGACCTCAGTGATCTTCGCTATAGGGGCCACTTTGGCGGCCCGGATGCTGGCGGTGTATTTGCTCATTCCGCTGAGCAATTGCTTCGCTGAACGAATTCCCCGTAGCTGGCAACATGTGGCAGTTTGGAGCGGACTGCGCGGAGCCTTAGCGCTAGCGTTAGCTCTAAGTTTGCCCGGTATATTTCCTTACCGTCAGCAAATCTTGGATATAACCTTTGGCGTCGTCATTTTTTCCGTCGTGGTTCAGGGCCTTACGGTCAAGCCCCTACTGAGAATTCTCAATCTTGCTGACAGCGACATCGTGTCCGGGAAATCCTGACTCTCGTGTGGATGTCCAAGACTCGCGAGTTGTACATTTAGTACCAGAAGAAGTGAAGGGCTAGTGAGAAAAACTTTCCTCTTGTTCGGACTGCTTGGGATGCTGGTTGCCACTGGTGTCGCGGCAAACAGTTACCGGATTAACCGGGCGCCAGGGGCGGAGTTGATGAATCCGATCATTTTGCGTCTGCTCTGTCCCCCGTCCAGTTTCTTAATCTTGACGGAGCACGCAAACAACTCAAGACAGGCAGTCATTATTGCACTGACGATGATTTCGAATGGTGTGATCTACGGTTGCCTCGCTCTGTCCGTCCGCAGCCTATTGTTCGAGAAAAATAGTTAACGCATCAACTTCGTACGTTGGGACAACCAGAACTGCGCCACAAAGTATCTAAGGAAGTGTGGCACCTAAGGGTCACGATGTTAAATCGGGGCTTTATGACACTCGAACAACGTAAAGCGGCGATGGCAGTGCTAAAAGCCGTGGCGGCGGCTGTAAAAACTGGTCTTACGGAGAAGGAAATAGTTGATAGGATTCTGCACACGAAACCGAGCGAGCCGCCAGAAAGCAAGTCAGTCGAATCGTTTGATAGTTAGTTGGAGAGCAGAAATTGATTTTCTCTCTTCTTGCGAGACTTGATGCGACCCTTCACTTTCGCGAAGTCTGATTCCAGAGAGGTCGTCCTTCACGGTCGCGCAACTCCAAGAACATGTTACCTTTTCTGACCTCAGTGACGATCAACGTAACTGGTAGCGTTCCGGCAAACTTGGACCCTGTTACTTCTAGATCGTCACCGGGCGCGATAGTAATATGGTGCGCTTTCAGAAATGCTGAAGGACCGAAGTGCACGTCGAGCGTGCCGTACTCGGTTCCAAGCAGAGCTCTCGTACCGACCCATCCAGCGGGATCTCCACTGGTTCCCAGCGAACACTTGTGTTGCTGAACCGACTGCACGTCACCCTTCACCGTGACGACTGTGCCGGGGTTGAAGCTGGGCGTGTTGTTCTGCTGAGCAGGACTCCGGAAGGCAGCCACTACCAGCAGCCCGAAACAAACGGCGAACTCGACAGACCTCGTTCGTGGCCGGTTGTGCTTCACTCGTCTCTCCGCTGCAGAATCCAAGCCCAGATCGCCGTTGATCTGTACATCATCAGCCCGTCAGTTGAAAATGCAAGGGACGTTTTCGGATCATCCTTCTCAGATCATATCGTGATACGATACATATGCAATTGCAAGCACATTTGAATTTACTTTGATCCTTAGTTGTGCGTAGTTGGCTGGGAATCGGCGAACTACAACATAATTAAGCATGAAGACTCTGATCAGATCGCCGCTACTGGTGCTTGCCATATCGTTCTTTGCGATGTGGCTCTCAGCGCGAATTGGAATGTCCCTTCGTAACGGTCGTTTTAAACTAGACGAAACCTCCCGACAAGATTTCGATCTCGTCATAACCGCCGCTCTGACATTGCTAGCGCTAATCGTCGGATTTACATTTTCGATGGCCATCGCCAGGTACGATACGCGCAAGACCTACGAGGAGGCGGAGGCTAACGCTATAGGAACGGAATATGTGCGAGCTGACTTGTTACCCGACACCGACGCGACTAGGGTGCGTGCAGTACTAAAGGAATATCTCGATCAGCGGGTTTTGTTTTATACAACGCGGGACAGCCAGGAGCTTGGCAGAATCAGCGTCAAGACTTCTCGACTCCGGACCCAGCTATGGTCAGCGGTTCAGAAGCCAACTGTGGCTCAATCGACGCCAGTGCTCGCTCTCGCTCTCTCGGGTATGAACGATGTATTGAATTCCCAGGGATATACGCAAGCTGCATTCTGGAATAGGATTCCAATCGCCGCGTGGACCTTGATGGTGGTGATGGCGATTTGCTCCAACCTACTAGTTGGTTATGGCAGAGGTAGTGCCGGAACCGGAGGTATCCAATTTTTAGTTTTACCGCTTGTTCTCTCGATCGCGTTCTTTCTCGTCGGGGACATAGACAGCCCGCGCAGGGGAATCATCCGTGTGCGCCCGCAAAATCTAATCGCTCTTGTTCAGTCCCTGCAGACGGAATAATGAAGTGGGATCAGATGCGACGCAACACAACTCACATTGTCCTTCGGCGGAGCGCTGCAAGTTGATCCCGATGCAAAATTTGACAGCGTAGGCTCCAAAGGAGAATCATCAAAGTTTACCAAAGCGTTCTTCTGGTCGTCACTATTTCAGTGATTGGTTGCGCCAAACCGCCGATTACCCGAATTGCAGTAAATGTTCCAGAAACATACTCGGGTTATATTCGCGTGGAACCGTGCGTGGCAGGCGCGCACGAGCCCGCCGTATTAGATGAAACACAAACCGCTATGACAGCTGCTTGTCCACCAGGTGACGTAGAGATCTTGGTAGTCAAGCCGACGAAGACAACTCTGATACCAACTGACCAGGTTCGAGTCCACAAAGGCAACGGTGGCAAGGCTGTGCTCATTACCGCGCAGATTCCTCAGTGATTCCTCACCGGTTGAGCCTCCGTGAATTGGTTCAAGCACTGGATATTTCGGTCAGCTGTGAAGACTGCGATCTTGGAATTTGTTTCTCGCCACTTGAGATAGAGGTGCGGTTTTGAAAATATTATTGTTCGTCGTCCTTTCAATGTCTATGTTCGCGGGTGTCGCTCAATCGCGAGATCATGCGCCTGGCTTGGCCACTTGCCAAATTGACTTGGCCGCGTGGTACAGCCCTGAAATGGCCATCCAGTATTACAGCGATGATAGTGCAAGAAAAAGCGAAGTTGCGCGTCTGTCGCTGAACGAAGTGGAGTTGCGCCTTGACGAACTAGGGCAGTGTTGGGAAGTGAGTGGATACCAGGAAATATATTACAAGGCCGATAAGTTTTATAACGACGTGCGATTGGAGAGATACTTTTCTTTCGTACATCGTCACCCTGAACTGCTCGAACGCTTGAAGAAAGAAGATGCCGCGGGTTCGCGCTGAGCCTGGTGCGTGAGGGTTACCACCCGTAGGGTGGTCGTCTCAGTGTGTGTAGCGGCTTTTGGAGCGAGGAGCGGCCCTATAGTGAAGGCCCTTTCCCCGGGCTTCGATGAGGCGTTGCGACATGATCGTTCTCTGGCGTGGTATCCAACCAAGAAGAGGGCGGCAGTTTCGCCGCCCTATACGGATAAATTGAATACAGCTTTGACGCTTCCGATTAGCCCTGAGCGCGACGCGAAAGATGGCCAATCATCGTGATCACGAAGATGACCATAAATATGTAGAACAGAATTTTAGCGATTCCCACTGCGGCAAAGGCGATACCGCCGAAACCCAAAACACCCGCGATAATCGCGATTACCAAAGCTACGAGCGCGTAATAAAGCATGTTGCCTCCTCTAGTTGCGTTGGGCCGAGCACGCCTAAATGCTAAGCGCTTCCAACGCGCCCGACTATCGGGTAATTCCTTGAGGTTTGGGCCCTCTGAGGATTCGGGCCTAAACCAAACGTCGTATCCCCAGCGTCTGCACCGATCGCAGGCACCACCAAGTGCTCAGCCGCACGACGACACCACGATACCCAGTCTAAATCCGGGAGCTCCAACTCCTCGCCACTGAGGCTTCCCGCACCTCTTCCAATTTAGGTTGGGTTTCCCGTACAAGAAAAATCAACGCGAAAGCAAACCAAGACCCCAAGCTCAAGGATCAACGTCGTGTGTCCAATCACGTCGGCTTGCATACTGTCGTCACGTTTTTATCGGAAATCGGAACAGCCATCACCAACCAATTACAGCGATTTTGTACACGAGCAGAAGGATTACAGTCGTCAGTGCGATCCAGGCGGACAGCGTGTAGCGTCGGAAGAAGTATATGGTCGCGCTTGCCCAGCAGAAGCAAGCAGCGATTAAGGCGCCTCCGACGTACGGCGCAGCGACTGCGGTTGAAAAGTTCGCGCCAAGGACGTGCTTGAGCCTGTAGAACTCACCTAGCGTCCTTACCAAAATGAGGAATTGAACCGTAATTCCTATCTGAGCCCAGCGTTCTCTAGCCACGGCGCTATTCTATCCGGCTGGGCACCACTTCGCGACAAATAGGCATTGGCCGTTTAATACAAGGACGCCCAGCGGTTCAGGGCCGAGCGTCGCAGCCGAATGATCCAATTCGTCGGTCATACGGCGTTGAGTTTATTGTGGCGACGTGGAGCTTGCCGCAGCAATGCACGAACCTGACAGCGAGTTGTTAAACTTTTTGGCGGATGTCAGGTTACCGATAGAGACCGGCCCTCCCTACTACCGACGATTTTGAGGTTGGCGGGCCGAAGCCCGAACTAGTGGCTGTAAACGAGGTCTGCTGCGAAATAGGTTGCCGCATGACCACAATTCGGACACTTCAATTCCAACCCATTTTGCGGGAACTCTGGCTTGCGCGGCTCGAAGTAATCTTTCAGCTTTTCGATCTCGACTTTAACGTGCTGGAATATTTTCTTGCAGTTCGGACAACTTAAGTTCCACCAAGGCATCGCGGAGTACCCCGACACACGGTTGCACCAATCAAGACAGCAGGACATACAGGAAAATGCTGATGCCCCGTTTTCGTTTTGCATCCGACATGAAACGTGACGTTAACGAGTTTTCCGTAGGATTGGTAGGGAGCATGTTAGACAGGTAGTTGTCGTCTACCGGAGAAGTGACCAATTTGAGCGTAAAAGGACCGACGAATCCAAATCCGCCTCGCCAGACATTCCATTCGATCGCATACTTGAGACCAAATTTGCGAGGAAAGTTCTATAATCGTTCCCTTGGGCGCGCGTCCCGAGCAAGGGCCACGTACGCGCTTTCCAAAAATGGCGCTGTGATCTTGATTTGTGCAAATTTCTGCAACACTCTTCGTCGAAGTAGCGGCACGTTATACGACAAACTTATATAACGACGGTTCCGATGCGAACGTTATTGGTGCGCGGTGTCGCGCGGCCCGGCCGTTGCTGTCAGACTCATGACGATATCGTCGCCGGTTTTACTTGCAGTGGCAGGGACTTCAACCGACGAACTCCCACGTACAACGCGCCACATAAAGTCCGGCGTTGCAGCGCATACAGACGTGCTTCCTTTACCCGACCCGTCCAGAAGAATGTAGTTCGATTTGGCTTTCAAATCGCACGTTGCGATTTGATCTTGCCCGCGAAGTCCTCCGGCGCGATTACTGTCAAACGCTCTGGAGCTTTCTTAGCGCCGCATGAAAAAAGAAACAATGAGAAGAGTGCGAAGACGGTGTTCCTAAACCGGTGAGTACGCATGTTGGGGTTAGAATATCTGAACTCGGCAGGTTGCCTCAACCATGCACCTGTTCGCACCTCGCCTTTTACTACTCCCAATCACACCTTCCAATTTCTACAGTGAAAACCGGATGCCCAACTCGATCGGCCGAAATTACGATTCCGGTTGGGGAGCTGCCCTTGGAAATTCTAACTGTCAGCGACGCCGACGTTTCGCTCTTGCGCGAACAACTCAAATCGATGTCCGACGTCCAGTTGCGGGCCTGCGGCCGCGCCGTGATTGAAAGTTGCCCATTAGATTTAAGGAGAGTGGACCCGGACGCGCCTCCGGAAATACTGCTCGCTGAAGTCCGCGCCGAAGCTCGCCGGCGTGTAAAGCCGCCGCGCCACTATCAAGTCTCCAAAGGTCTGGATTGCTTGGACTATAAGACAGCTTGATTTTCGTCTTTAGGAATAACACTTCTTTTTCCTCGTTCCTTACAGCGAATCCTTGATTCCCGTTTGGCGGTGCTGGGCTAGAATCCTCGAATGTCGTGCGGTGGACATGTGGTTGGGGGCGACATGCAATTCGGCAAGGTTCAAGGCGGTGCGCTTTCCGTGTTGGGGGTTCTGTTGCTTCCCCTGCAAGTCTACTTTTTTCACCCATTCGTAACGGCTGGCGGCAATACGACGTCGCGCGTGCCTCCAGGCTCTCATGGCCCTTTGGCGGGCGTCGTTGGCGGAGTCTGCCTTCTGGCAGTACGGCAATCTTCTTCAGCGCGCGTCGCAGAGATGAACCGCCCCCAGAACGCGTGATCAAGTAGCTGACCTGGCACTTCGAGTCCCCATCTTTTCAAGTTTCTCGCTACCGCCGCTCAGACAATCTATGTATTTGCTCACGGAAGCGTTGGTGTGAAAAATATCATGGAGGTCGGCCATGAACGAAACGAAGGAGAAAGACAAGAAACAAAATCCAGAACCGCATAAGACCACAGATCGCAAAACCACCAATCAAATCCCAACGGACCGCGACCCGGGCAACCAGTCGAAGAACCCAGGTCAAGGCAATACCAACCGTTAAGGGGGTTTTAATTTACCGCGTAGCTACCCGCAACGCGGTCGCCAGGGACGCGTCAGCGGCTTGTCGGTATCGCGTCCCATTTTTTGGAACCGATGAATGACGCGTGACACGCTGTTAGAAGAAAAGGACGGCAACATCGGCGCCCTTTTCGACGAAAGTAGGGTTTTTGACCGTTATACTCCCCGCGATCCGCCACGCATCAGGTGAGTGATCATTGTGACAAGGAAAATCACCAAGAAAATGTAGAACAAGATTTTTGCGATGCCTACAGCTGCAAATGCGATCCCGCCAAACCCCAAAATGCCAGCTATGATCGCGATAACCAAAGCCACCAGCGCGTAATAAAGCATGATGCCTCCTCTGTGTTGTGAGTCGGGCCCGATTTCTTCCGAAATCTATGCTCTGTCCTCTGGTTGGGCTATCGGGTAATCGCTTGACGAGAATGGCAACTTATACCTGTGTTCACGGCGGTTCAAGTCAGGCTTTGTCCGGATAGGAACGATTCACGAACTTCGGTAGCTTATTGTTCGCGAGGTGGATGATGGGCCCGGCGCAGTTCGTGGAATTTCTAATAGTCGGATTGAATCTCTTCTTGCTTATAGCATTCTTAGCTTGGCGCTTACTCGGACCCGGCAGGCCGAACTACGCACAGCCGGAGCTCGATGCTGGCACCGAAAAGGACACTTCCGCCGGAAAGTAGTTCGTCGATTCACCGAATACGTCAACCAACCCAAAGCCTTCTCAGCCCGAGAGAGGCACATGCAAGTTCTGATCGCCGATGATCACAAGATTGTTCGCAAAGGTGTCCGCTCGATTTTAGAATCTCGATCTGATCTAAGAATCTGCGGCGAAGCAAAGAACGGGAAACAGGCGGTCGAGAAGGCCGGAGAACTTCGTCCCGATCTCATTATTCTCGACTACTCGATGCCCGTCATGAGCGGTATGGCTGCGGCGAACGAAATTCGTCAACTAATGCGAACGTTCCGATCATTATGCTTTCGATGCATGACGGAAAGCCGCTCGTTGATGCACCTCGATTAATCGGCGCGCGTGGTTTCGTACCCAAAGCGGAATGCGCAGATAGATTGCTAGAGGCCGTCGATACTGTCCTGCGCGGTGAGACATGCAAGGCCTTGTTTGAATTCGCGAAGGTTAGTGACAGAACGTTGCTGGAGTTCTTCCACCCGATAAAGCCCGTGTTCTCTCCGGAGCTGTTGGAACTGGAATGTCCGAACTGCGGCCATAAGAGCTTCTTCGGACAATTCGATTTGACGTATCAGGCCTAACTAAGGTCCGCTGCTCCAGGACCTAGAGTTTTCCCTCGATAGTGATCCTGTCCCAAGATCTACATACTGAAATGGCAGCGTCGCTTCTTCACTGAAACGCGTTGTCTGGGGCGTGTAGCTTTCGGGCTGGGAACACGCCCTTTGAAAATCTTCCCTGAGGTAGACCATGAACGACACCAAAGAAAAAGAACAGAAAAAGAATCCAGAGCCACATAAAACCACAGACCGCAAAACGACGAATCAAATCCCACCGGACCGCGATCCCGGAAACCAGTCGAAAAATCCCGGTCAAGCAAATACCAACCGCTAAAATGCCATTCATCTTCCGCGTCAGCTAAACGCTCCGCGGTCGCCAAGGACGCGTCAGCCGCTCACCGGCACGCGTCCTCTTTATTTGGAGCCACGCCTAAATGTTTGATCGAAACGCGGCCGGAGGCGGCCGCCTTTGTATCTATTTTTGTTGCTGCTGATCACACTTCTTCCGTGGATCGATTCAGCGACGTTTCAGGCCGTGGATGAAGTACTTCATGCCTCTACAATACCGCTACGGATTGCGAGATGAATCAGTTCGCCCACAGTGTGCAGGTCAAGTTTTTCCATGATTCTACGTCTGTGGGCTTCAACAGTCCTCACGCTTATGCCGAGACCAACGCCGATCTGTTTGTTGCTCTGGTTCTCCGCTAATAGACGCATAACCTCACGCTCTCGCGCCGACAGGAATCCGATTAAGGGGTCGTCATTTAAGGCTACTGGCAGGGCCCGTGTCCGGGAAGAAGCAAGTGACTGAGAATCTGTGAAAATCTGCTCGGACCTTCGGGACGCTGACGGCTTCAACGTCTTGAGCACTTCTATCAGGTCTGCCGTGCATCGATGCACCAACTCTAGCGAATCAGCCATCTGAGAAACTCCGCCAATCCTATGGTGATTACTTCCTAGCAGGTCGTCCAAACTTTTACTCAGGTTTGCGTGAAGATAAAGCAGCTTACCAGTGAGGCCAAACAACAGTTGTTCGAGTCTCTTCTTTTCCGTCACTTCAAGAACAATCGCACAGACCTGAGCTGTTTTACCCTTTGGGTCTCTTAACGGAATATAGGTTTGAATCCAATGTCCAATTCGAGACCTCGTGGGCATTCTCACGGTGGTTTCAAAAATGTCGGCCTGTCCGGTTCCGAACGCACGTCTTAGCTTTGGCTCTAGTTCTCCAGCAACGGATCCCAGAACCTGACGAACGGTTCTCCCGATATGAGCCTTAACTGAAACTCCGTTTGTCGCGGCGAGCACATGATTGACCGCCTTAAACCGAAACAAGTTGTCGAGTACGGCTATACCGATATCCGGAGTGACAAGCAAAGGAGCCAGAAATTGCATCTTGTCGCCTAGAGCGTCACTCCCAAATCGTTCTGGTTTCATAGGTCGCTGACTCCCTCCGGTCCAAATCGTCACAGTAGGTAGTATTCGCTACGTATTCTCTGTCATTGCATTTGTGCACGCACGGGAATTATATCGAAACTATAAGCCACTCATTTGTTACTGGCAACTAGTTCGATCCACCGGGCCAGCCATGCACAACAGATCGGAAATAGTGTTGCTCCTTCGGAGCGGAGGTCCTGTGCCCAAGATTCTGGTCGTGTGCCGAGCCGCCATGCGTTGCTCGTGTTGCGATGAACTGCTCGTGCATTTCGAGCCGTATCACGAATTCCAGTTGTGTTTGATGCAGAACGAAGGCTTAAAGACGGTGGCGCTCGCCATCGAAATGCAACCCAAGCTCATCGTGCTACTGCTAGAACCTGAGCCAGAACGCCTTGTAGTGGCCGAAGCATTCAAACTACTGATGCCGGAGGTGCCCGTGTTCATTATCGCGAGCACTACATGGGAATTCGAGAAAGAGGCGCTATCGGTGGGAGTGGATGCGGTATTCGATAAATGTGATATCCGCCCTGTGATTGAAAATGCAAAGGCCGCTATCAATTGGCAACCGACTAACTCTGGGAGTTAGGAGGCTCAATGCTGCGGCTCGCGATTTGTTCCAAGCTCGGATTGAGGCGGGCAGTTGCGGAAAAGACGAGGGAGCGGGGTTCGGCGCGTTTTTGGAATTGAACTCGATGCATATCCAGCCCGAAGCCGTGTGCCAACTTCTTGAGGCAGTGCGCTGCATGGCGACACTCACGGGAAACAAGGATGTCAGCTTGCGCATTTCGTTGGTCGGAGAAGAGTGTCTTCATTGCCATCGCGACTCGGAGACTTTCATCGAACCCGCGCACGTTTGCGCAAACTGTTGGAGCGTACTCGTTTTGAATGTCGTATCTGATTCCCTGAAACGTTTTTAGCAGCGCGGCGGGAGTCTTGGCCGTCGCCGTTCTTGCGCGCATAAGATAATTCCGATCATACGGGAATTGATTGCGGACGCCCCGAGCAATTCGAAGCTGGGACCAGAGCGTCCATCCCTGACTCAATGGTAGCAACGGGAGAAAGAATCAAGCTAGGAAGAGGCTCGCTGAATAACGCGGAGGCGGTTGGAGGCGATCAGTTTGAGTTTTTGCTTGGCGGTCGTCAGCCCGTACGTCAAATCCACTTGTCCGGTAAGCACGTTGCGGCGACTATTCTCGTCACATTCCAGAAGCCACTTTCTTATCGATCACGACTTGCGGAACCCGCTCCACCCGCGCCAAGGCTCTGGTAGGCCCCGGTCGGCTCCGGAGTCACGGGCTGGCTTATGAGAGTAATTGCTGATGATGCCCATTTGAGCCGTCCATTGCTATCGGCGACTTCCTGTGCGATTTTCGTGAACAACTCATCTTGCTTGGCGATTCGTTTCGTGTAATCCACAATATAGCTGACCGTGAACTCCAGCGATCCGGAACTTACGACCAGCGCGACGGTGGGTTCCAACGGAGGATTTACGCTTTGATAATTTTCGCTCATAGCTTGCCAGGAGGATTGCGCCTCGGGCAGATACTCGCCGATCGCCTCTTTGGCAACAACCAAAAGCATCGCTCTGGCAAGTTGGGGGTTGCTGGTGCCTGTAAGCACAACCTTAATCTCGTCCCAGATAAATCGGAATCCTTGCGAGTAGTTGAAGACGGACACTTTCAAGATGGTGCTGTTGGGGATGCGAGCGATTCTCCCGTTGTACAGGTCCTTGCTGACCCAGTTGCCCGTTTCCATCAACGTTGTCCGCAAAAGTCCGATGTCAATCACGTCACCGCGAATATCGCCGATCTGAACTCTGTCGCCCACGGTATACAGTTTTGAAAAACCGATCGAGAAAGCACCTGCGATGCTCGCCAGCACGTCCTGGAGGGCCACGGCCACGCCCGCGCCAGCGACACCCAGAGTAAAGCTGAGCCGACCCAAGCGATCTTCAAAGAGGATGGCGACGAAAAGTAGAATCGCAAGGTATCCGCAAAAGACCACGAATTTGCGGACCTTATAACGCGCATCGGCCCGGCCAAAGCGTCTGGGCAGCGTTTGTTCGAGCACCCGAAACGTACCGTGGATGAACAGAATTCCGACAATTGCCGCAATGCACTTGCCGACGAGTGAAAGCGAAATAACCTCTTTTACGAAATCGTTCATCCAGCCGCCGTCATACCCAGTCCCCCGCTCCCGTCGAAGTGAGACTCTCGGATCATCCCATATCCGCCGTAAGGCAGGAAACCAATGCCTCGATTCGCAAACCGCCCGCGACGGGGGTCTTCATTGGATTCATTTCTTCGGTAGTAACCGGTGATGTTCTACCCTTTCGGTCGCAAGCGTCGCACCGATTCTAAAAACGCGTGCTAGACTTTTGCATGACCCGGCCATCTCACCCCACCAAGCAAGCCTGCAAGTGCTCCCACGGCAAGAACATTCACCACACGAAGAGGATAGACGAAAAACTTCGCACTCCCTGCAACTATCCGAAGTGTGAATGCAAGGACTACCGACCCAAGAAGGCGTGATGGACGACCAGGCACCTACGGAACTTCGCCTCGACATCGCCACATGGACCGCGTGCAGCTAATCGCCTTCGGTCGCCTACATCGCTCGAACCCCGACTCCGTTGAATAAGTGGGAGCACAGGCCGAATGGGAGCCCGAAAAGATCGCTACAAGAAGCCAGCACCCTTGGAGCTGCCCGCCCTGCGTCAGAAGAACTCTCAGAGATGGCGCGGAAGGCTGGACTGTCGCTGGCCGTGGATGTGCTACCCAAAAGACGAAAAATACTGACACCGACCATCATTCGCTGCTCTATCCCCGATTGTGATTGGGGCCTTGAAGCCTCCGACTCCAGCCGGATGGGAGAGTGCTACCGAGCGTATTCGCAGCACTGCATCAAGATGCACCACGCTGACGCTGAATCTTTCATACATCTTTCATACATCTTGATTTGGAGAAGTTGACGCTGAGTTTGAAGAAATAAGAGCCCGGCGGCGAAGGAGACCAGGTTCTCAAGGCGGAATTGCGGTATAAAATGCCGGACCAACCCGTGTCAGCTCGGCGCGGACCATTCGTCTTCGCCTAAAGATGCGCATCCTTGCCAGCCCCGTTCGACGGCAAACTTGATACTAGGTTTACAAGGGAAGTTCTATAACCGTTCCCTTGGGCGCACCATGTTCCTACGAATTCATTGGGACGTGACAATCCGGTCGTCATTCTCGTTTTCGACAATGGTTTCGGAAGGCCCGAAGGGCATTTCTTGAAAAAGTTGAAAAAACTAGCTTTGCGAGCCGGATTGAACTGCGGTCAGTGCATTCGCCTGGATACGCTTAAAAGCGAACCTTGTCGCAAGCACGAACTCTGTGAACAAAGGAAGTGTAAATCCTGCCGCTACCATCCGGTGTGTACCCTGTTCAGCCTGCACAAGTTCCGACGGACATTTGCGTCCATGTTGATGGAGGCACAGACGGAAGTTCGGACGATCCAGCATCTACTAGGCCATTCGGATATTTCGACCACCCTCCGCTATCTTCGGGTCGCTGACATTCGCAGCCCCAAAATGCGGTTACAGATCAACAATTCGTTCGCCGGACTGGCCAATACCCGTCGCCGCCCGCTTCACAAGGTCAATCCTTATATAGAGGATGCGGCCAAGGAATCAGTGTGAATTGGGGAATGGAGCTAAAATGGCGTTTGTTACATATTCTAGGTAGTTCTTTACTTATACCTAGTATTTGATACACTGTGTTTGGACCCCATTTATGCGCGACAGCCCAACCGAAAGACTTCTCCGGCTCGCCACCGAACGGCAGATCGTTCGCACTGGGGACGCCAGTAAACTGGGCATCCCGCGAAATTATCTGGGCAGGCTCGTAAGTAAAGGACTTCTCGAAAAAGTGCACAGGGGACTGTACACCTCCCCAAAGTTCTCAGGCATAGAGCACGCCACGCTTGTCGAGGCTTCCCATCAACTGCCAAAGGGGGTCATCTGTCTCCTCTCCGCACTGCGCTTCCACAACTTCACGACCCAGTCTCCGCACGAAGTTTGGGTGGCCATCGGCCAAAAAGCCTGGGCTCCGAAAATCTCTTCTCCCTCAATCCGGCTTGTCCGCATGTCAGGACAGGCACTTCAATTTGGCATCACGGAGCACAAGATTGCGGGCACAATGATTCGCGTCTTCAGTCCCGCGAAAACAGTCGCAGACTGTTTCAAGTTCCGCAACAAGATTGGCGTCGATGTGGCCATCGAGGCCCTGAAGGAATGCCGGCGAACGAAAAAGGCGACCATGGATGAAATCTGGATTGCTGCAAAAATCTGCCGCGTAGCCAATGTCATGCGCCCATACATGGAGTCGCTCTAGTTGAGCAATACACCCCTAAAAAACATTCCCGCGTCTGTGCGCGAGAAGCTTCGAAATCTCGCTCGCGCGCGCAATGCGGATTTTGGTCTGATCCTGGTCAAATATGGCCTTGAGCGGATTCTTTATCGTCTGAGTCGTTCCCCTTATCGCAGTGTGTTCATTCTGAAAGGAGCACTTCTCTTTGAGCTGTGGACCGATCATCGCTACCGCCCCACCCGTGACGCAGACTTCCTTGCAAGCGGAGATAACTCACCAGATCGATTTGCTCAGATCTTCCGCGAACTATGTGCGATGGAGACCGAACCCGACGGCCTGCGCTTCGATAGTGACAGCGTCATCGCCGAACGGATCAGCGAAGGTGCAGAGTATGAGGGCGTTCGGGTAACTTTCACGGCGTACCTCGAACGCGCAAGCATTCCAATTCAGATCGATGTCGGTTTTGGAGATGCCGTCTCTCCGGCGCCCGTCGAGGAGAACTATCCGACACTACTCGAATCGTCTTCGCCCCGGCTGCTCGCCTACCCCAAAGAAACCGTCGTCGCGGAAAAGCTGGAAGCCATGGTGAAACTGGGGATTGCCAATACGCGCATGAAGGATTTCTACGACCTGGACGTGCTTTCCCAAATCTTTCCCTTTGACGGAAAGACTCTCGCAGAAGCAGTTCAGAACACATTCGAACGGCGAGAGACGGAGCTTCCTTTCGACGGAATACCTCTCGCATTCACACCTGAGTTCTATGACGATGCCGATAAGAATCTCCAATGGAATGCGTTTTCACAAAAGAATAGAAGCTACATCGAATTGATCGCATTCAAGATAGTCGTCGGGCGCATCGCTGCGTTTCTAGTTCCCGTCGCGCACGCAGCCCGACAGAAGCTGCCTTTCACAAAACACTGGACACCTCGCGGACCTTGGAACTAGATGTGGCAGAGGCGAAAGCTCGGACCGCACAGGACAGCGTGTCGATGGAGTTTCAGAAGACCTTGCCGAGACAACGCGAACTGTCTTTTGGACAATCATATGATCAGGTAAGGAACGGGCCTACTCCGCGCGCAGTCGTTCCAACTCAGTTCCCATGGACAAGAGGGTGTACTACCCCGACCAATCCTTAATGCCCCATCGCTGGCCAAGCCTGCCGGGAAAGAGGCCGTCAGGAAAACGGATTCGTGCGTACGGATTCTCAAGAATCAAGGCGCGAACCGAATTGTCGAACTCAATCTTGTTTTCCAAATCCTTCATCAATTCGAATTCTTCCGCGTACGCGAACGGACCAACTTCCTCGCGCCGATCTATTCTTCCTCTCACTCGGTAAAATGCCTCAATCCAACGGGATTCCAATCGAAAATGCTGCAAGATGATGATTGCGCTGATGGTGGTATTTGCATCGGCGCGCAGCTCAGCTTTACCACGGAATTTGAAGCGCAATGGCTCGTCGACGAGAGTTTGACCAGCGGAAGACTCAAGCACTACCTTTTCTCCGAATGCCGCTGACACAACCTCAGGAATCATCGGACGACGAAAAATACTCTTGCACCCATGAAGGACCAGAACGCAGCAGTCATCCTTAAATTCCTTGAACTTCTTGCGGGCCTTTTGGATTCTCTCCTCGTAAGGCGGTGTCGGGTCATATTCGCCGGCCGGAATTGTTCAAGGATCCTCGAATTCCTTTACTTCGAACCAGATCTGCCTTTCGTCCATTTGCACCCGATAGTCAGGACGTTTGGCCCGGCCAGCAAGCTCTGGCTCGTACGCAAACTCCACCGGCAAGCCGCTCAGATACTATTCAAATAGCGACTCGGAGTGGGTTTTCTCGGACATCGTTCGAAATATAACTGATTTCGACTGTCGCGTTCTACCACCATCGAACAAGCGATCCCCGCGACGCTCCAAGAGCTAACGAAAATCAACCTAGTTCTCTCGGTGTCAATGAAACCGTTTTTTCTTCTCAATGCCCTTCCTGGCTAAACCCTGCGCCTGATCCGTCCGCTCCTTCCGTCAAGGGTTTCCGCTTCGCTCCAATGAACGCCACACCCCGGCGCCCTTGACGGCGCGGACGGACAGGCGCCTCACCTCGCCATGAAGGGCAATTGTTTCTTATGCGCGGCAACTCGCCGCGCCTCTGAGGAGCAACGCCCAAATCCAAAAGAAGGAGTTTCCACAAATGCAAAAGACAGAAAGAAAGCCGCTGTTTGACCTGGGCCAACTCGTCGCGACACCCGGTGCACTGGCCGCTCTCGAAAAGACTGGACAAAACGCGATGGAGTTCCTGTCGCGCCACGTGCGCGGAGATTGGGGTGAACTTCCCGAGGAAGACAAGACCGAGAACCAGCTCAGCTTGGAAAAGGGCTTTCGGCTTCTCAGCAGCTTCCACACCACCGCCAACGACAAAATTTGGGTTATCACCGAAGCCGACCGCTCACACACCACGCTATTGCTCCCCGATGAGTATTGATCCCGGAAAAAAGAAAGAACAAAGGAGAAAAATGCTATGAACACCGCAGTGGCAGTACACGCAGATGAAGCGCAATCCCGCGGGGTGTCCTTAGTAAAGGACATCCCTCTTTCCCGCATTCAGGAATCGAAAACGAATCCACGCCGACAGTTTGACGAAGCCAAACTAGCCGAACTGGCGGACAACATCCGGCAGCACGGAGTGCTGCAACCTGTCTTAGTACGTCCATCGCCGGACGGAGCACCCGGTAACTTCGAACTCGTAGCCGGAGCGCGGAGGTTCCGCGCTTCCAAACTCGCGAAACGGGAAAGTATTCCCGCAAGCATCCGCGAACTGACCGACACGCAATGCCTCGAACTTCAGCTGATTGAAAATCTGCAGCGTGCCGACGTACACGAACTCGATGAGGCGCGGGGTTATGCCACTCTCATTCAGTTGCAGCCGGAAATCTACAACGTCGAAACCCTTGCCGAGAAAATCGGGCGTTCCGAGAAATACGTATACGCCCGCTTGCGCTTGATGCACCTGATCGAGGAAGCGCAGGAAGCGTTCTACATCGGCAGGCTCACCGTCGCGCATGCCTTTGAAATTGCGCGCCTCCAGCCCAATGACCAGCGCCGCGCCTTGCAGGAATGCTTTCCCCATCACAAGACGGCGGCAGCAATCTTTAAGGATGGAAAAGCGGAAGCTGTTACCGTACGGCAGCTTCGCGAATGGGTCGAACAGGAAATCCATCTCGACCTGACCAACGCGCCCTTCGACACGCAGGATGAAACTCTGCTGCCTACCGCAGGGAGTTGTCCGAAATGTCCGAAGCGCACAGGAAACAATCCACTCCTCTTCCCGGAAGTGCGGCGGAAATCGATCTGCACCGACCGCGCCTGCTATCGGTTGAAAATCGAAGCGCTCGTCCAGATTAGGACGAAGCCCCTTGAAGCAGCGGGGGAGAAACCACTGCGTATCTCACTCGCTCCTGCGTGGCAGACGAAACAGCGGAGTCCGGATGTCCTCTATGAAGGAAATTACCGCACGGTGAAGAAAGCGGAATGCCCGCAAACCAAAACCGCCGTCGTCATTGACGGAGCCGACGCCGGCAAAGTGCTGCACGTCTGTCGTGACGAACAGTGCAAGGTACACGCACGCGTCAGCCACTACGAAGCGACGCCAAAGGAACGGGCGGCACGAGCCAAAGAGTTGCTAGCGGAACGCACCGAAAAACTCACCCGCCTTCGCATCCTGAACGCGATTCGCAAGAAACTGCCTGCACAATTATCGCGTCCCGACCTCGAAATGGCCGCGCTCGATTACTTCAGGCGGCTGGGCCATGACAATCACCGCCGTCTTTGCCGAATCTATGGATGGGAGGAGAAAAAAATCAAAGCCGCGTGGGGAGGGAGTTCCGTGGACTACCAGACCATCGGAGAAAAAACTGTGCGCGGAATGAGCACACCCGAGGTGCAGCAGTTCCTCGTGGTGTGCTCTCTGGTTTCGGACCTCTACTGCCCCGGTTATAACCCGAGACAGATCCTTGCGAAAGATTCCAACCTTGCGCGCGCGGCCACACGCTACAGAATCGACGCCGCGCGGCTGGCGGTGGAAGCCCGTTCCGAGCTTTCCGCGAAGAAAGAGAAAGGAGAGAGTGGAAAAACGCCGACCAAAGCACCAAAGCCGAAGTAGTTTCTTCCGTAAAATACTTTGCGGGCCGCACGCTTTGTGCGGCCCTTTTCTATGCAGTTTTGAAGTTGCGGTTGCCGCCAAGCGGTACTTTTTGCGCGATAGCCAGTAGCGGGCAGCTTCGGCGTTTCGTCTCCGTCGTAAGACAGCTGGCATAACGGAACTCCCAGCGCGCCAGCGTCTCAATCACGGGTCCGGTGTGGCCGTTTTCCACGCGGCGGTAACCAAGCTTCGTGCTTCGTTCTTGCAATCGTCGAAATATTAACTTGCCTCCACCAAACGCATCGTGACTCCGATGACCCGCCCGACGATCTCCGCATCCTTTGGGTAAGAAAATCGTCGAACCTCGCATTTCGAGGTCGGATGCGGTATGGAGGAGAGATAGCCTTCGCGCATCTCGCACCAACTGCAGATGTACTCCCCTCGAAGCTCAATGAAGAAAATTGGCCGCTCGTGTTCGTTCTCCCATTTAACGGGAACGACTTTCTTTTGATTCTGATCGATATGAACGATGGAACCCGGCCTGATAATCGGATACATCGTGCGATCACGCATGCCCACAAATCCGTACACGCCGTTCTTCAGGTCCAGGTGCTGAATGAGCCGGATGGGAATCTCACCCCAGATCTCGGCGAGTCGCGACAGGAGATTGGTCTTATCGAGCGGCAAGTCCCCTCTCGATTTCATCGGAATCACAATGGTATCTTCGGGATCCGTTGGGCTCGAAACGAGTTGTGTTCTGCGTGGCACAAACATAGCCTGGTCCCGGCCGAAATCCCGCAAATTGCATCCGAAGAACGAGAAAAGGCTGGACCAGTGAACGCCATAGATGGCCCCAAGTGCGTATAACTTGAAAAAACTGGGTGTGTAGATTCCGTTCTCGATGCTGTTGAGCCAGCCACGGGAGACAAAGAAATCCTGATTCTGCTTCTGCTCCGCGAGCCGCCGGCTGAGTGCTTCGACTTCCCGCAGCGTCAATTCGAGGCGCTCCCTTAACCGCTTCAAGCGGACGCCTCCGCGCTCTGGTTGTCCGGCTGATTCCATAGACCGCGACCTGGAGTGGTTACGTCGTTAGTAGTTACTTCTTTACGTGCACACATTCTAGCACGCCACCACGTTGCCGTTCTCGGAGGATCAGCTTCGTCCGTTATTCCGGACAACTGTCCCTAAATACAGCCAACCAAAAACTTTATCTTAAGAAACCGCCAGTTGGGTTTGGACTTGCGGAACTATGCCGCGTCGTCTCAACGCCGAAAGCATAACCGTCGAGGACAAGATTCGAAAAATCCTCGCCCATCGGGGCCTGACGCTGAGCGCCGTCTCTCGCGCCTCCCGAACTCTCACTCCCTACAATCCGCTACAACGCATTCCTTGCAATCTATACAGCTCGCTCCGCAATCGGCCCTTCACTCCAAACCTTTTTCAGGTTGCTGCGCTGAGCTCATTGACCGGATATCGCCTAGTTGACTGGCTGGCTGTCTTCGGCTTTTCGTTGCGCGACACTTTGCGTTTCCAAATAGGCTTTCCCGCACTTCGGACAGTTGAGCTCGACGCCGAATCCTGCGAACCAGGAAGCTCGATACCGTGGTTCCGCGAAAACCAGTTAGGTGATTTTGGTGCACCGATCACGCCGCTGAGTCGCTGGCTCGCACTCAGCACTCCAACCTCTTTCCAGATTCCGGGCGGTTCAGCCACGGAGTACCGTTATGCAAAAATCGGAACACAAGATGCATTCGCTTTTCCTGACCTTGTCCCGGGAAGCATCGTGCGCATTATTTCCACCCGCCCCGACGACATGCCTGCGCTAGGCGCCGCGAAATTGCAGGGTAGATTGTTTCTGGTACAGCATAGCAATGGGTTGATCTGTTCGAGGCTGGCGCGATCGAGTGCCGGAAAATTCGTCCTGTGCTCAAGACAGTTGCCGTACGCGCCGGTTGAACTCGAAGTCGGGAAGTCTGCCGCCGTCTTGGGATTCGCGGACTTCGAATTTCGTCCACTGCAGAGCGTCAACAACCCGGAAGTTCCGACGGATCTCGGCCGCTACTGGACACCGCTCCCTCTAACTGAAACGACACCCGGTGCGGCAGACTTTGGTGAATTCATTCGGAAGGCCAGAAGGCGGGCAGGACTCTCCTTCCGGGAGGCAGCCAACCGCACGCGGACGATCGCGCGAGTCCATGGTGATTCTCGATACTATTGCTCGCCCGGTTCGCTGTCAGACTATGAGACTCAGAAGAATCCTCCCAGGCACATTCACAAACTGATTTCGATATGCGCCGTGTGCTACGCCAGTGTCCAAGGAATGTTCGAAGCGGCCAACGTCAATCCAAATCCATCGGGCACGGTGGCCATGCCCGCCGACTTGGTCATGTCCGCCTCGGGCCGTGACCGGCCTATTTCAAGGTCATCCAATTTCTTTGGGGCGTTGGAGCGACGAATCGGCGGCCTACCGTATTTTCTGCACGACTCTCTCGATTCCGTGTTTGGGATGAGAAATATTTCTGTTCGCGATGTCTTCTGGGCGGGCGGAATCGGAGAATCGAACCACCCTTGTCTCGCAGGTGTGCTATTTCTCGTTGTGGACCGGAAGAAGAAGAATCCACGGCCTGTGCTCTCCCGTCCGAAATGGGCGCAGCCGCTATACGTACTACTGAAACGAGGCGGGGGCTATCTCTGCGGATTTTGTACGCTTGAAAACGAAATGCTGATTCTTCGTTCCTGTTTCACAGGGGTGCCAAAACTGGTCCGGTTGCAGAACCGCGTTGACGCCGAGGTCGTAGGGAAAGTAGTAGGGATCACCCGGCAATTGCGATGAGGCAATACCCGGGATGGCACAAGGTTACAAAAGCGAACACGCTACAAGAGTCGCCCACTTCTATTTCAACGATCTTCCTGTCTTTGCTATGGATTGCGCTCGGAACTGCCCATTCCCGAACAATCTTAATAGTGAGTAGTTTGCTACGCATCCGAGTGCCAGACTTCGGTGAACAGGAAACGTCCTTCATGTCGCACCTCGCGAAAAACGTTCGAAGAGTATCGGGTTCCGACGGCGGAGTCGTGCTGGATCTTCACCGAGGAACTATGTTCCGACTCAACCCGCTTGGCTCACGAATCCTAGACCTGTGGGAAAGCGGTTTGCCGCTTTCTCGCATTGCCGAACTGATCAGTGCGGAATGTGCGATTGCCCTGGACGTCGCGCAAACGGACCTAAAGGAATTTGTCGATTCGTTGGAACTGCACGGTGTGATCGAACCGCGTAACCCAAAAGGATAGCCCCATACGGAGGTAGATAATGGGTGGACCAGAAGAAGAAATCGATACCTGGCGGATCCTTTTGTTCGGGCAATCCGGAGGGGAACTCCTTGTGCTGCGAAGTGCATCGGGTTTTCGTTTGCCCGAACTGCATATTCCTCGCTGCCAGCGAATCGCACCAAATCTGAATGCGGCAGCAAAACGTCTTTGGAAACTAGACACTGTCTGCCTCTCGCCTCTGGAGCTGTCGTACCACGATCACACAGTTGCGACCACCAAGTACCACATCATGGAACTGTGCAAGCCCGAGGAATTGGTACGCATCGCTCCGGATTTCGCACAAATGTCTGCATTGAGCGAAGCTGCGTTCGCAGACGCGCAGGATTTCGCTGCAGTACGCCAGGCTATGGGACTGGAAGGGACGGGCCTCGTAAATGACAACGTTGGTCCCTTCTCGGGTTTCGGAGCATTCGAGAGAATCTCAGCTTGGGTCGGAGAGCAAGTACAACCACTGGGACTGCGTTTGAAGCCGGAGTTCAGCCAACTGCAAGCGTACGCCTCCTTCGCACTCTTCCGATTCACCACAAATCGCGATGCCCTCTGGTTCAAGGCTGTTGGAAAGCCGAATCTGAGGGAGTTTCTAGTTACGAGATTGCTCGCTGCGCGGCTCCCGCACTTTGTGCCCGAATTGCTAGCCGTGAACGCGGACTGGAATGCATGGCTGGCCTGGGAAGCGGGCGGGCGGGGTCTTTATGACTCCCCGGATTTGGCGACTTGGTGTCGAGTCGCTGAATCTCTCGCGGAATTGCAAATTGCATCTCTCCAACATACGGCGGATTTTCTCGCTGCAGGCGCTCACGATGTGCGCGCCGCAACACTGGTCAACTTGGTAGATCCTTATTTTTCGATGGCCGAAGAAGTCATGCAAACGCAGACCAAGACGACGCTGCGTCGGCTCGACCAGCAAGAAATCGGTGAGATCAGAGATTACGTATCGGAGGCTCTTCGGAAACTAGAAGCAGCCGGAATTCCGAACACCTTGAATCACCTCGACTTGAATCCCTGCAACGTCGTGGTCTCCACCAGGAAAGTAACGTTCCTGGATTGGGCCGAGGCCGGAGTCGGAAACCCTTTCTTCAGCGCGGAGTATCTACGACAACATTTTCTACGGACGTTTTCGTCGCCTTCTGAAGGCGAACAAAAGTTCTGCGACTCTTATCGGAATCCTTGGAGGTCATTCCTCAGACGGGGACCCACGGAAGCGCTTTGGCATCTTGTCCCCCTCGCTGCGGTTTTTACATTTGCCGTATGCGCTATTCCGTGGAACGAACCAAAGCTGGGCCAGCAACCGGAGTTCGCCGCATATTCCAGAAGTCTCATTCGGCGAATGCATCGAGAATCGCAGCGAATTAAGTCGAGCCGCGCTGCTTAACGCAACGCGCAATGATTCCTTTGGAGAAATAAAGATATGCGTACGATTTGGCAAGCGTATCGAGAGTTGATTAGTCTCGAGTATTCAATTTTCCGAAAAGATTTTTCTTTCATCTACAACAAGGTTCGCGATACCCGCGTGAGCACCTTTTTCGACGAGAAGGTCAGTGTCGAGCAAGTCTGTCATGCGATCGACATCGCAGCGGCTTTCTACTTCAAACAAACACTTTGCTTGCAGCGCTCGGCGGCGGCAGCGTGCCTGCTCAGACGGCATGGTTTTGCGGCTGAATTGGTCATCGGCGTTCAACAGGTGCCATTCCTGGCGCACGCATGGGTGGAACTCGACGGTCTCGTCGTCAACGACAAGCCCTATATGTCCGACATGTATTCAGTGCTCACGCGGTGTTGAGAAATCGAGAAGAGATGCGAGGCGCCAAATGAGCGTGCAGTGTGGCATGTGGAATTTCGATCAGCGACCTATAGAGCAGAGCGACGTTACTGCGGCGCGAGCGACAATCTGCGCGCATGGGGCCGAACCGGCAATTGAATATTCCGAAAGGGGCATTCAACTCTTCTACGTTCCTTTCCACGTTGTCCCGGAATCGGAATCTGAGGCGCAGCCGTTTCGCTCGTCTGCAGGTCAGCTTCTGCTATGGGACGGCCGACTCGACAACCGGCAAGAGTTGATAGGTCTTCTGCGGTCGGAACTGCGCGGAGACCAAAGCGATGTGGCAATCGTGGCCGCCGCGCTGGACGCGTGGGGTATGGCTGCGCTTTCTAGGCTGATTGGGGATTGGGCTCTTTCTGCATGGAATGCAGAAGACCGCACCGTTCTCCTCGCCAAGGATTTCCTTGGGGCCAAGTCCTTGTATTACAAGTTCAGGCCGAACGGGCTGTCGTGGAGCACTCTCATCGATCCCCTGCTTCTCACTGGATCCCCATCTTTTTCTATCCAAGAAGAATATTTGGCGGGTTGGCTCTCCCACTTCCCGGCTGCGCACCTCACCCCGTTCGCGGACATTCATTCTGTTCCCCCCTCATCCTACATGCTGGTCAGGCCAACTAGCCTCTCCCAGGTGAAGTATTGGGACTTCAATAGCAAGAAAAAGATCTCCTATCGTGAGGATCGTGAATATGAAGAACACTTCCGCGCAGTCTTCGGTGAATCGGTGCGCCGCAGGCTCCGCTCCCAAACTCCGGTGCTAGCGGAGCTCAGCGGAGGAATGGATTCCTCGTCCATCGTGTGCATGGCCGACGCGCTCGCGGCACGTGGATTTCCGGGGACTAGCCGGTTGGATACGATTTCTTACTTTGACGATTCAGAACCGAATTGGAATGAATCTCCCTTTTTTCAAAAGGTTGAGCAACAACGTGGCCGCGTGGGTCACCACGTGCCCGTGGATTTCCGAGCCTACTGGCATCCTGAACTGGATTCGAGTGTATTCGCCGCCACCCCTGCATCAGGAATCAATCTCAGCGAGAACGCGGACTATCAGTCCTACGTGCGGGAAGGTGGGTATCGCGTTTTACTGCAGGGTATCGGTGGTGATGAAGCTCTCGGCGGCGTCCCTACCCCTTTGCCTGAACTCGCGAACCTGCTCGCACGCGGGCGGGCAGCTTCGTTCTGCCGCCAACTGTTTGCCTGGGCCCTCGCGCGAAGGGTTCCCGCCCTACATTTGCTCGGAGAGACCCTGCGTCAATTTCTGCCCGAATTCATGGGCCACGACTTTCTGGTAAAACCGACATGGCTCCTTCCTGAGTTTGAAAAGCGCAACGCTAAAGCGTTGAGTGCATATTCCCGACGCTTCCGTTTATTCGGCCCTTTGCCAAGTTTTCAAGCGAATCTCGCGGCATTGGACAGCCTCCGTCGACAAGTTGCCAGTGCCGGGCTCTCACCACAATTGCGCGTCGAGCGACGTTATCCCTGTCTAGACAGAGACTTGCTCGAGTTTCTTTACGCAATACCTCGCGAACAGCTCGTGCGCCCGGGCCAGCGCCGGTCTCTGATGCGACGCGCGCTTGTAGGCATCGTGCCACCAGAAATTCTGGAGCGACGCCGAAAGGGATTCATTGCACGTGCTCCTCTCACTTCGATTAGAACGGAACTTCCCAAGATCCTCGAACGAACAGCCACTTTTGCCTCAAGCCGGGCGGGCATCGTGGACGCGAGGGCTTTTCGGAACTTCCTGCAAAAAGCCGCCGATGGAGGTGACCTTCTATTGGTGCCCGTGTTACGAACTCTGCTGATCGAAGCTTGGCTGACGCACGTGGAAATTCGAACGAACATGCCCATTCGGATGCAAGCGCAGGCGAGGGATCAATGCTTGGTGGGGGGCATCGCACCCACCTCGACGTAGACTTTCTTCAGCTGAGGAAAAATCCAAGAAAGAAAGGAGGTGAATATCATGAAATACGAGAAACCTCAACTCGTTTGTCTGCCCGATGCAGTGACGAGCGTATCCACAAACCCGCTTATGAAGCCGGATACGCCTGGAGATGGTCCGCAGAGCATACACACCACGGCCGCCTACTCGTCCGATGAGTAGTCGTTAGTTTCCAGGGTGCGCTGCAAGCGCACCCTGGAAATGTTCATATTTCGCGCATTTTTGAGGCTTCCACGAATGTCGTTCGATTTAAGAGATGGATGCGTGCTGCACTGGTGAAGATCGTTGCCCGGGCGAGCAAGCATCGTTGTCGCCACGCTCGAGCAACGCAATGTAGAAAAAAGATTGCTCATCAATGAGTTTTTGCTAGGCATTTGTTCACCCTCACGCATGTTGTCTTCGCCTAGAAAACATAGATTCGCCGTTCTGCTCATCGAACGCACGTCGGCAGCCCGCACCGGACGGTCATAAGCTGCTGATTCATTTAGCGTTGGTCTTAGAACCAAACACTGAATCCTCCGAGAGACTCAGACTGGAACGCAGAGCAGAAAACGGTCCCGATTAGGTACGCCGGGCGACCAATAAAGATTCGGTCCGAATTCAAATCGCCAAAATTAACCGCCCGGATGCACATATGCTTCGCCTAGTTTCTCAAGGTACAGCCCGGATCTTGTAGCGTGCGACGCACAATTCCTTCTATTCCTTCTTGTAGGTTAAACTTTACGCGCAACCAACATCTATGAATGTCAACCGACGTACATTTCTTGCCGCTCTTTTAGGTCTGCCCGCTGAACGACTGCTCGGCCAACAAAGTGGCGTGGCATCCCGGGTCGCTCGACCCCAAACCAAACGGGCTCTCTCGGGAAAACCCTTCTCCCGCTTCACCGATGTTGCGCTGGAAGCAGGCCTCACCTCCGTAACAACCTACGGCGGAACGGAGGAAAAAAAGTACATCATCGAAGCAGTCGGCTCCGGCTGCGCGTTCTTCGATTATGACAATGACGGATGGATGGACATTTTTATCTTGGGGGGTACTCGGCTAGACGGCGCACCAGCCAGCGCAACCAATCGCCTGTACAAAAACAATCGGAACGGGACCTTCACCGAAGTCACGGATGCATCCGGTTTACACGACGTTGGTTGGGCTTACGGCGTCTGCGTCGGAGATTACAACAACGACGGGAACGAAGATTTATTCTGCACCTATTTAGGACAGAACAAGCTGTACCGCAACAATGGCAACGGCACCTTTACCGATGTCACCAAGCAAACTGGGCTTCTGAGCGAAGTGCCGCGTTTCGGAACGGGGTGCACTTTCATCGATTACAACCGCGATGGACATCTGGATCTATTCGTTTCCAACTATGTGCAATTCGATTTCAAAACGGTTCCCACCCCCTCGCAGAACCCGGACTGTAGCTTCAAAGGAGTTCCGGTAAATTGCGGACCGCGAGGTCTTAAGCCTGGATACCACTCGCTCTATCGAAACAATGGCGACGGAACCTTCACCGATGTCAGCAAGGAAGCAGGAATCTCGGCATTCCGAGACAGTTACGGATTGACGACCGTGGCTGCCGATTTCGACGAAGACGGCTGGCCAGACATTTTTGTGGCCTGCGACTCGTCGCCCAGCTTGTTGTTCATGAATAACCATGACGGAACATTTCGCGAAGAAGGACTTCTGAGGGGGATGGCCCTGAACGAGGACGGCAACGAACAAGCCGGCATGGGCGTCGGAGTAGGTGATTACGACCTAGACGGTCATTTGGACATCTTTAAGACGCACTTTCAAGGGGATACCGCCGGGTTATTTCACAACAACGGCAAGGCGAACTTCGATGATGTGACCACCGCCGCACGCTTGGGCGTGGAAACCCGCTACGTATGTTGGGGCGCCGGCATAGTCGATCTGGATAACGACGGCTATCCAGACTTGTTCATGGTGACGGGCAGCGTTTACCCGGAAGTTGAGAAGACACTTCCACAGTATCCGGACAAGGGTCCGCGCATACTATTTCGTAATCTCGGCAATCGCGCATTCGAGGAGTTGATAGAGGAAGCGGGTCCCGCTATGGCCGCCAGGCACTCCAGCCGCGGGTGTGCTATCGGCGATTTCGATAATGACGGGGACCTGGACATTCTGGTGATGAATCAGAATGAAGTCCCGTCTTTGCTTCGAAATGATGTCCCCGGAGATAATCACTGGCTCAAGGTGAAGCTGGTCGGCGACAAATCGAATCGGAGCGCCATCGGAGCACGAGTGCTAGTGAGGTATGGCAAAAAAATTCAGGCGCAAACTGTCCTCAGCCAATCGAGTTACCTGTCAAGCAACGATCCCCGGCTACATTTCGGTCTGGGAGCGGACGTTGTCGCCGATGTTGATATTCATTGGCCAAACGGCTTCGTCGAGAGGCTGAACAACGTCGCGGCGGACCAGCTAATCACGGTGAAGGAAGGTGCCGGCATTCTGCCCAGTAAAGGATGGCCGGCCAGCAATAAGAAATAGAAATTTACGCGGTGCGCAGCAACTCTACTGCTCTTCTTCAAGGGAAGTTGAAGCATCGTTCTCGCGGTGCAGTTTGGCGGACTGCTGCATCGCTTGCTGCGAAGCTACACGGTTCCCCGTCTGCAGATATAGACGCCCGAGACGATAGTGGTAGCTGCCGTCAACATCACCGGGCAATGCCAACTTTATCTCTGCAATCGCCCGCGTCAGATCGCCGCGGTCGGCATAGATTTTGCTGAGGCTTGCGTGGACGTGGGGCAGCGCCTCGGGCGCGGCATGTAGGCCCTTCAGCAACAGCGGTAGAGCCTCATTGAACTGTTTGCGGCTGACAAAGATTTCACCCAGGAGGTAATTCGCGTCCGCGTCGCTGGGGTTGGCCTTCAACACGAATTGCAGCTCATGTTCGGCGCCGTCGCGATCGTCATCGGAGTAAAGGTCCCGCGCCAGTCCCATATGCGCTGCCAGAAACTGCGGCTTCAACGTGATCGCTTTGCGGTATTCCGCGGCGGCTTCCGCGAAGTCACCCTTGCCACGGAGCATATCCCCCGATAAGACATGGAGCGAAGCGGAATCCGGGTTGATATCGGTCGCTTTCGTGAGCGCCGCTAATCCTAGATGTCCGGCAGACTCGACCCGCCAGTAGAGTGCAGTGGAATCATCGGGATGCATTTTCAATAAAAGATCGCTAGCGCGAAAGGCAACCTCGTCGCGGCCTACATAGTACGAACAACGCGATAGCAGACGGAGCTGCGCGGGGCTTAGCGGCGAGGATGCCGCAGCAAGGGCTGCGCTGCATGCCGAGTACTGACCCTGCTTGAAGTAACTCTCGGCCAAGTCGGGTAAGGCCGCCGGCAACGCATCAGACCCACGCTGTGCCAGAATTTCGTTGGCCTGACTTTCCAATCCCGCCTTGACCAAGTCGCTCCAGAAGAATTCAGTATTGTTTCGGACGAATTCGTTATCAATCTCGGCCGTTTTGCGCAGTTCGCGAATCGCGCCGTCGGTGTCCGCACGGTTTGCACTCAGAGCCACTAATCCTAGATTTCCGATTAAGCACTCGCCTTCCCGCTCCGAATCGATTACGAATTGCGCGCCCGCATCGTCAAGTTTTCCGTCTCGCAGATACGCGAAGCCTAACAGCGAATGTACACATGGAACGGCGGGCGACGCATCAACAACAGTTCTAAGAATCTTAATCGCCGGGGCAGAACGTCCTTGCTGCAGATACGATTCACCAAGAAGCGCTTTAGCGAGTGGCGGGGAAGAGCGGGCGATATGAGCTTCCGATTCTTTTTCAATGCTCAGATACGTTGCCCCCAATCCATACCAGGCGTCCGCGTCCTTGCTGTCTAGCTCTGCTGCACGACTGAAGTTTATATTCGCCTCAGTGAATCGGCGAAGTTGCAAGTAGCTATTCGCCAACCCGATGCGAGCTTTCGGGTCGTTTGGTTTCGCGGAGATCGCCCGCTGCAGGTACGGAAGGGCGACCTTGGGGTTGTCCAGCTTAAGGTAGTCCAGACCCACCATCAGGTTAGGCGCGTACAGGGCTGGAGTCCGCGTTAGGACGTGCTGAAAGGTGGCGATGGCCGCATGCAGATCGCCCGTTAGCTGATACATCAAGCCCAGATTCACTTCCGCTTCATCAAAATCAGGCCGCAGCACCAGTATCTGCCGGTACAAAGTTGCCGCCCGACCGTATTGTTGTGCTTGTTGGGCTACCGATGCATCACGCCACAACGCCTCGACGCGTGCCTCCGCTGATTCGTCTGGCAACGATCCAGCACGAATCAGTGGACAGACGATCAGAACCGGTGTCGACAACAAACACAACAATAGTCTGGCAACACGCATATTCCAACTTAGCTCATCACCAAATCAGTTTCAGAGCAAGTTGAACGTCGCGCGGAGCAAAAGACCCTTGGATCGTGCCAAAAGCCGGATCCCCAAACCCGGTATCCGGATTCAGAAAACGCGGATGGTTGAAAGCGTCGAAGAACTGCGTCTGGAACTGAAGTCTCAACCGCTCGTTAAGGGTGAAGTATTTCTGAATTGAGAGGTCCCAGTTATTTGTGCCCGGCCCGCGCAGCGCGGAATTGTTTCGCGGAGAATCACCGAAGGTCAATGGCGCGGCGTACGCAAACGCAGCCGTATTAAACCATTGGTTGGGGGTTGGATTCGAAATCGCGGGAGTGCCAACGACATTGGGATTCTGATTTCCGCCAAAAGAGTTGGTAGTGTTTTGGTTGGAGGTAATCGACAGCGGTACTCCACTTCGGAATGTCCCGATACCAGCGACTTGCCAGCCTCCGGCGATCGCATCAACGACTTTGTTTGCGTGGGAACCCAAAGCGCGCCCTCGACCGAAGGGAAGTTCATAAATCATGCTAAGAACGAAGCTGTTGGGAATATCGGAAGCATCCACCGATTTGTCCAAAACGATGTTGTTATTGTCGCGGAACTGATTGTTCGAAGCGCCCCAACTCCACGCCGCGTTGCCCGTCGTATCGTCCAGCCATTTAGACTTGGTATAGGACGCTAGCAGTTGCAGGCCGTGAGAGAACCGATGTGTCCATGTGACCATCAACGCATTGTACGTATCAAACGCAATCGGTTGCTGCTGGCTGTTCACGTTGCAAAATTCTGGATAGGGGCGCAAGAGTTGCCCCGCTTGTACCGTCGGTTGATCCAGACCGCAACTGCTCGAGGTGATCAACCCGTAGAAGGGATTGGTTACTGGGGCGGTAAGCGCAGCTACTCCTAGCGAAAGATCCGCATCGGGAAGTTGGTTGATGTTCACCGTTCCGGAGACCGGAAGATGGACTCCGTGATTCCCGACATACTGCACTTCCAGCGTGTCGGTATTTGTTACCGCGTACTGAAATCCAAGACTCCAATCCTGCACATAAGGACTCTGCCATTTATGCTGAATGGCGTTGACGTTTTGTCCTACGTTGGTCAAAGGTCCGAGTGAGTTTCCCTGCAACGGCAACAAACCACCTTGAAACGCTTCACTGGCAGGATCAATAATGTTGACACCGTTGGATGCGGCGGCGGTCCAAGGCGTAGTTTGCGAGAACCCGTTGAGGTTCCCTCCGATCGCCAAAGATAATTGCGCGGGGTAGAAGATCCCGTAAGCTCCGCGGATCACCAGTTTGGGCCACGGATTGTAAGCGAAACCCACTCGCGGAGCGAAATTAGCGTAATTGGGCTGAATTACGTCGCGTCCATTCGATCCGCCGGTAAACACCAATTCTCCTGGTGCTGTAACTCCCGCCGGACCAGAAATGGGATTAATCGCTGTGTTGTCGAACCACGAGAGCGAATTGAACCGATCCGTCGGTGACGTTTGGAACTCGTAGCGAAGTCCCAAGTTCAACGTGAGCTTCGGAGTAAGCTTCCAATCGTCTTGGAAGTACCACGCGTAATATTGTTTGTTCAGCGTCTGCGAGCCGGTCTCGTTGAAGCCCCCAGCTCCGGCCCCAACCAAGAAACTCGCCAATCCAAAACCGGTGTCCGCAGTCGGATTAAATGGATCCGGTCCTGCAGTCAGACTCGTGCCGAAGTTAAGGGTAGCGTTACCGGGACTCAGGTTGTTGTAATACTGGTCATAAAGGTCGAACCCAAACTTAAGTATGTGGTTGCCGTGAACCTTGGTAAAGTCCAGGCTGACTGTTATATCTTGGCGTGGAGCGGTCTGCGGGGCCCCGGAACCCAGTCCGGCGTATCCGTTCACGTTGACGGACGGAAACACTCCCCCGCCCACGTTCAACGAACTCGGCCAACCCAACTGAGTCACGTCGAATGGATTACCCTGCGCGACGTTGGTCTCAATCCAGCGATTCCACCCCAGGTTCGCGCTCATCACTAGCGTTTGGGATAGGGTTCTCGTGTAGCCAACACCGAGGTCCCAGCGATTGTCGCCATTTAAAACCCCGGGGCCACCGGGGTCGTCAGCGCCATATAAGGCGACAGCCCCGGTCTTGAACTCATTCTTCTTGGAAAACCGCGCAAACAGCCTGGAGTTGTCTCCAAAATTTTGATCGATACGGACCGTAAATGCATCCTGCTGCTGCGGCGAAGTGGCGCTTTCCACAAAATTATTGAATGCGTTGCCGTTCGTAGGCGCTGGCCAAAACGGTAGGAGTGTAGTAGCCAACTGGTCCCATTGTGTTTGCGGCACTATATTGCCTGGAAAGGGGTCTCGAATAGTTCCGGTACTGGTGGCAACTCGGCCGGTAGTAGGATCAATCTGACCCGCGGTTATCGGGCGAGTGGAATAAGGATTGTAGATAGCCCCAGACAAAATTGGTCGTCCAAGCGCATCGGTTCCGGTCTGCCCACCCAGCAAAGCCGAAAAATCGCCGTTGCGCTCCGCAGCGGTGGGGACAGTAAGCGTTGCGGTCACCGGACTGGATGCCCGCAGCCCTTCGTAATCGACAAAGAAGAAGGTCTTATTGTGTCCCGAATAAAGATGGGGAATGTAAACCGGTCCACCCAAGGTGCCGCCGAACTGGTTGCGCTCAAAGTGCGGGCGCGGTATTCCAGCGGCGTTGGCGAAGAAGTTGTTCGCGTCCAAGTCGTCGTTCCGCAAATACTCGAACAGGTTACCGTGGTATTCGTTGGTGCCGGACTTGGTGACTACCTCGACCACGTTCCCGGAGCTAAAACCATATTGGGCCGAGAAACTATTGCTCTGCAGCCGGAACTCCTGCGTCTCTTCGACCCCGGGTACATACATAATCCCGCCCCATTGCCCGTCGATGTCCCAATGCCCGTCGAGCAAAAACTCGGTGTCGCCGAACCGGCTTCCACCGAAATTAAGAAAAGATATGTCTTGGTCAGCGTTGGGCTGGTTCGAGCTTGACCCTCCAGTCCATTGCGTCAGAGCAGTGTTGCTAACCGCTGAATTCAAGAAAACCAGACCGAACACGTTCCTTTGATTCAAAGGAAGCTCTTGAATAAACTTCTGATTGATCTCTGTCGAAATGTCGGCATCTGAGGTGTTCAGCAGCGGGACGGCGCTGGTGACCTCAACCCGCTGGTTTACGCTCGTGAGCGTCAGTGTCACCTGCACTTCTAGATTTTGCCCCACTTCGAGCGCTATTGCGGAATGCGTGTAGATTCCCAGCCCTTGTTTCTCAACCGACAGCGAATAGTGTCCCGGCGGTAGCAACGTGAAAGCGTATTCTCCCTGCTCGTTCGTATTCACTTCCCGTTTAAATCCCTGATCGTCGCTGGTAACGGTCACCGCGGCATCGGGTATTACTGCCCCGCTGGCGTCGGAGACTTTTCCGCGGATAGTTCCACTGGACTGACTCTGCCCCAGCGCACTTTGGTGGGGCAGAACGAGCACTACCAGCGCTACAGCGCAAAACAATATCGCGCGGACCAAGTTTCCGGCCACCGCTCCCCGGCTTTTCATCTTCACTCCCTTTGTGTCACGCATGTTGCTGCCTCCTGAATCACTGCCGGCGATTCGAAGTTCAACGTCGTATCGGACTATTGCGTATTTATTGCGAAGGATCGAGAGCACCGCGATTGTGTCCTGCCGAACGTTCCGTTGGTTCGGCGGGTACTTGGATGGTGCGAAGGCGGGACCGCAACCCGGAAAGTGGCATCGAACTGCGGAACCCGGCTACCAGCTTGCCACCCGGCACGCAGGCTCGAACCACTGTTTTGGACTGCACAAAATTTCCCACAGTACACATCACCCCAGATTGCGGCCTATTCTGGGTCTGGGTACACTCGATTAGCAATGGAGGGGCGACGATGCTTTCCCTAGGTTTTCACGAAATTGCCCCCGCAAAGGTATTTACCACCCGCCAAGCGAGTATTACTGTCGGTGTATCAGGCACTTGCGAGCGCGGCGAAACATCCTATACTCTCTGCACCAGGCGAAAAATTTGCGCGACGATTTCCGCATCGGCGATTGGACCATCCACCCGCACGTCAACTCCATGGAGCGTGGCGGAGAGGGCGTCCATCTAGAACCGAAAATAATGCAGGTACTTTTGCTGCTGGCCTCTGAGCCGGGCGAGGTAATCCCTCGTGACCGCCTCCGCAATACGGTCTGGCCGGACGTGTTCGTAGGTGAAGACGTGCTGATCCGCGCGATTTCCGAACTCCGTCGCGTTTTTGCCGACGATCCCCGAAACCCACACACCATTCAGACTATTCCGAAGGTCGGCTATCGGCTCATCGTACCGGTTTCTCGCGATTTCGTTCCGCCGCCAACCGAACTAGCCGCAGTGCGAGGCGAGCTTCCTGTCCCGGCCGAACCTCCGCCGGACGAACACTCCAAAAATGGAACTAAACTGACCTCGCCGCCACCGGATGTGCAAGCTCCGTCTAAGATGCCTGCTCCCAGTTTGGTTACGCGATTCGTCTGGCCAGTCGTCGCGTTCCTGGCCTTGGCTGGGCTAGCTTGGGCATTTCTCGCGTTCCGCTCTACCTCACATTCGGCAACTGTTGGAACCTTCACCAGTCGGCCATTCACCACCTACCCGGGTGCCGAGTTAACACCAGCCTTTGCACCAGATGGCAATGCAATCGCATTTGTCTGGCGCAAAGAGGGAGAAGCCCACGGATACATATATGTAAAGCTACTAGCCTCGGAAGCTCCCGTCCGACTCACCAGCGGTACTGCTGACGAGCTCTGTCCCGCGTGGTCCCCGGACGGCCGCTGGATCGCTTTCATTCGTCACGACGATACTCGCAGCATCGTAATTACCATCCCGTCCAATGGGGGTTCAGAGCACGAGCTCCATGTCTTACCAACAAATTCAGTTTGGGAATACGGCGGCCTGGAGTGGACCCTTGACGGCAACCACCTGATTTTTCCCGAGCGAAAAACAGTTCAGGCGCCAAGCCAATTGATAGAACTTGCGCTCAACGATCGAACCATCCGCGCGGTCACGGATCCTTTACCAGGTTGGGATGGCGATTGGACTCCGGCGATTTCTCCAAACGGCACCACCCTGGCTTTCGTTCGGGGCGGACCTGGATTATTTTCCCGGGATGTTTACACCATGCAACTCCCCAGCGGCGTGCCACAGAAACTCACCCACGATGGGAATCTTATCGTAGGCATAACCTGGTCTGCCGATGGTTCGAATATTGTTTTCTCCTCGAATCGCCGGGGCAGCCTGTCGTTGTGGAATATCTCGGCACGCGGTGGAACGCCTGAACGTGAACCGGTCGGCGGCGATGACGCGTACGGACCGTCGATCGCTCTGCAGGGGAACCGGCTGGTCTACTCACACGGGAGCGCAACGTGGCGCATTATTCGGGCCGATTTAACCGGCAAAGACCACGAAGCGGAGGTAGAAGTCCTCTCCTCGAGCGTTCAGGACGCTTCGCCTCATATTTCTCCCGGGGGCGACGAGATGGCCTTCCAGTCTTGGCGTTCAGGGTCGCAAGAAATCTGGAAGGTGGGAATAGATGGTAAGAACCCGGTTCAACTTACCTCCAAGAGCGCGGTGGCTGGCAGTCCTTCGTGGTCTCCCGATGGTCAGCGGATAGCCTTCGACGCCCGTCCTGACGCGTTTGCCCATATTTATGTCACAGATGCGACCGGTTCTGCGCCTCGTACCATTACCGAGGGCGCCTTCAACGATATCGTCCCGACGTGGTCGGCCGACGGTCATTGGCTCTATTTCGGTTCCAATCGCTCCGGCTCGTGGCAAATCTGGAAGACCCTTGCCGACGGTTCTGGCTCGGCCCAACAGGTCACAGCCGACGGCGGCATGGTGGGCATGGAAAGCGTCGACGCTCGTTGGGTCTACTTCACCAAGTATGGAGAATCTGGCATTTGGCAGCGCGCCACCTCGGGCGGCCCGGAGCGCAAAGTCTTCGATGGCCCCCCTTCGGGCAGCCAAAACTACTGGACTTTACGCGGCGGGTACCTTTATTCCTTGGCGGAACAAAAAGGCGTCTTCAGTCTTCAGCGTATTGATCCCGCCAGCGGTCAAGCGCAAATCGTCCACACCCTTCAACACGATCCCACCCCTTTCGCCGGACTCTCCATCGCCCCAGACGGTAACCTGGTTATTTTTGCTGAACTTGCGCGGGCCTCCAGCGATCTCACTCTCGTCGAACACTTTCAATAATGGAACCGCGCTGAACGCCCTCGGAAAAACATCGGCAATCCCTTACCCCTAAAAATAAAAACCTCCCCGCATAATTGGCCATGCGAATTCGACTACTGTTAGCCCTCAATTTCGTATTTCTATCGACTACCGGCGTTTTTGCGCAAAACGTGCAGCTCGCGGACGCCTATCCCGACAAGGCCCGCTACGCGCCCTCCGAGCCGGTAAACATCTTGCTCGAATGGAGCGGCCTCCCCTCTCAGCCGCTACAGGTCGTCGGCACCGTATCGCGCCTTGGAAAAACTGTCGGAACCTGTCCCAGAGCTCGCATTTCCCCCGGCGATCCCGATAAACAAACTCTCCATTGCTCCATCCCTCCGGGCGATTTCCAAGGCTATCTAATTACCGTCCAACTAACAGACGCCGATGGAAAAGCATTAGGCGAGCGTCACACTGCGATTGATGTTTCCTCGGATTGGAAGAAATTTCCCCGTTACGGGTATCTGGGCCACTACAATCCCGACGAAGGCACCAAGCCGGAACTGTGGATGAACGAGCTGAATCGCTTTCACATCAATGGCTTAGAGTTTTACGATTTCCAATACCGCCACGATCAACCTCTGGCCGGCACCGTGGCCGATCCCGCGAAGACCTGGAAAGACATCGCCGGCCGCGTCACGGATGGCGCCACCGTCACCGCCCTAATCGATCAGTCCCATCGCTACAACATGATGGCCATGGCCTACAACGCCAGTTACAGCTCTTATGACGACGTCTTCACCCGGCCGCAAAATCCGTTACCCATCAAATGGGCCACGTGGACTACTCCTGACGGTGAACGCTCCGCCACCACGGCCAAAAATCTCCACCTCCAAGCCACCACCTGGTCCACCAAATATCTTTTCTATATGAATCAAAACAGCCCCGACTGGCAGCATTACATCTTCGGCAAAATGCACGAACTGCTCGAGGTCTATCCCTTTGACGGATGGCACGTAGATACCTTCGGCGACAAAGGCGGCTATGGCTTCGATGGCACCTACGTCGACTATATCGCCGGATTCCGCGCCTACATCGATAACGCCAGCGCAACTTTGCACAAACGGATCGTCTTTAACGCCGTAAATACCATGGGGCAGGAATACATCGCCCGCTCCGCAGCCGAGTTTGTCTATTCCGAACTTTGGGAGGATCACGAAACCTTCGCCAGCATCTTGGAAACGAGCGAACAAGTCCGCCTCGCGAATCCCCAAGTCGGCTACGTCATCGCTGCCTACGTGAATCGCCGTGACGCTCAGGATCGTTCCAAACTCCCCATCAAACAATTCAATATCTCCAGCGTCCTACTGACTGACGCCGCCATCTTCGCTTCCGGCGCCGACCACATTGAGTTGGGCGACGGCGACCGCATGCTCTCCAGCGAGTATTTTCCGGCCGACACCTGTACTACAGTCTCGCCCGAGCTACGCAAAACGCTTCGCCACTACTATGATTATTTGACGGCCTACGAAAACTACTTGCGGGATGATGTCACACCGGCCTCCGTCGTCGTCAAAGTCACCGGGCAAACCACCGACGAATTGGCAGTCCCCAACACTCTCTGGACCATCGCGCGCCAGAAGGGCGCCACCACCATGCTGCACGTAATCAATCTCCTCGGTACGGACGATCCGCACTGGCGGGATCTGGACTTCAATCGCCCCGAGCCGCCGCCGCTCAAGGATCTCCAAGTGCAGGTTGCTTTGCCGGCCGCTATCAAATCGGTAGGTTGGGCTTCGCCAGACGTCGACGGCGGCCAATTCCATTCAATTCCTTTCAAAGTCCGTGAGGATGGAAATACCGAATGGACCGAATTCGTGCTGCCTGAGCTGCACTACTGGGACACCGTCTTTTTGTCTCAATAAGGCCCACTCTTGTCGATTTGGACCCTCGGTAGACTTACGGTGCGCTAGTTCGTACCACGCGTATGAAATGATCCGTAAACGGTGCATGCATGCTAGGGATCTCCACCTTCGGCATGTGGCAGCTCACACAATTGCTGGTGGCCACCCGGCAAGCCGCCCCTGGGTGATCCTTCGTGCGTTTAGGGTCGGCGGTCGTAAGATGACACTGCAAGCATTTCGCATCGTAGGATTCCGCATCATGCCCCAGTGGTTCGTGCGGATTGTGGCAAGCAATGCAAGTCAATCGCGCATCACCCGTGCTCCAGCACCGGCTATTCTCTAGTCGATACGGCTGAAATCGGACGCTAGCCACCCCCACGATTCCCTCGTCTACAACATCGCCCCAAGTCCGATGGCAAGCCCCGCAAAAGTCCACCGACGCCACCGGCGCAAGCTTCCTCGGATTTAGAATCGCCGCCCGCCCCGCGTCGATTTTCCCCGCCTTCATAGCCGCGACGTGTTTTGACCCAGCTCCGTGGCAAGACTCACAACGAACTCCCGGTATCGCCGTCTCTGGATGAAAACGACCGCTTGTAGTTGACTGCGAGGTATGGCATCCAAAGCATCTTCGCGCGTCCCCGGCATCCATCGGCCGCCCCAAAGCCTCATCAAGCGAATAGGATTTCGCCGCCATGTCGCCAGTGGTTGCCTCTAGGCCCTGCAGCGCCTTATAAAAACTCAGACGGCTCTCATACCAGGATCCATTCTCTCTGTAGAGATATGTCTGCCCCTTGTTGCCCAACCCAAAAGCCCACGACAGCGTGGCCGCTCCTAACTCGTTTCCGTCGCTGACGGAAAACTGAAAACTCGTTCCCTTGCGCGCAATTTCGTATGCATGAATCCCAGAGTGAAAGCTCAAGGGGGAATTCTGTCGCAAAATCTCCGACGAATCCGCGGGCGCGGACGCTCTCCCCATCGCAGTAGTTTGCTGCGTTTGCGCGATTGAGGTGTGGCACTTCGCGCATTCCGCATCCCCAATAAATTCTTCCGCTGTCGATGTGCCCTTGGTCGGCCAAATCCCCGGCATTCGGATTCGATCTACGGTGGTCATAGACGTTTCGCCGGCCGCAGGGTGCGCTAAAGCTCCGGGGCGGAGCAAAGTAAGGGAGGCCAAACACACCACGCCCGTGAAGAATGCCACCGCGCCAGTAACTTCCTTCACGAATTGCACCAAGGTTCTCCGGTCACCGCAGCCAAACAACGCGGCCATCCATCATGAGATTACAGTTCCGCGCTTCAAGTTCACAAGTCGAAGCATTTGTCGAAGTCGACCTGCCCGTTGGGTTGGGGGGCGCTTTAGTGATTCCCCGGTCTTGAGGCAACTCCCCACATTCTGAACTGAGACTGTGAGTACCTTCGAACGAGCCTGCTGCTCGCGCCTTTCAGCCGAATGGCGCTTCGGGTTTGCCAGAAAGACCAAACCGAATAGCGCCATTTGTGCAGGAGGTAAGCCCTCAAGAAAGACGCATTTCAAGGAGACTGGTCCATCGACAAGTGGGCTACAGGCATCGATTCGCTTGTTTAATCGCGAAACACGCCCGCAGGACCTGGATTTACAGTTGCGGCGCCCAACTACATATCGCGGGAATAGGGTGCCATTCAAACACACTTGGAAATAACTAATCTTTGCTGGGACTTATCATTAGTGCCGAAGGTTTGGCCCGATTCGAATCACGCTCCAGCTTCTCCCACCGTACGTACTCTTCTTTCTTTCCCGGGTCGGGGTCCATCTCCTGTCGCAACCAGAAATTGAACCAGTCGAGATTTCGTTCATAGATTTCGTAACGGTGCCTTGGTTGATTCTTTACATGTAGTTCGTTCATATAGATGTAAAGTTCTACCGGCTTATGAAGCTGTTCCAGTGATGTAAACAGAGCCATACTCGCCACAAATTCTGAATCGGCCGTATTGATGAGAAGAGGCGTTTGGATCTGGTCCGCATTCAGAAAAGCAGCCAGCCTTTCCCAATTCTTCCTGGATTTTCCTTCCGGCCATCCGCCCAAGCCCCACTTCTCGAAGATCTCATGCCAGTTAGTGCCACCCATATAGTAGAAGAAGGGGTCTCGCGCGCCCGGTCCACTTTCGCTTGCAGCTTGAAAACACCGGGAATGGCTGATAACGTACTCCAAAATTTCGGACCCGTGGCTAAACCCGGCTAATCCAACCTTGTTCCTATCGACGATTCCTGCGTCTACTAGCGACCGCACAGCCATTTCGAGACTGGCCGCGGGCGAAGCCCAATTGAGAGAATATTCTCCGAAATCCCCGCTCTTTCGAAGTCGGTTGCGTCCGATGTTGAAACTCAGAACAACAAACCCATGAGCAGCGTAAACCTGAATGGGATTTTCATTGCCCGGCGCCCCAAGAAGAAAATAGTCGCCGCTCCTATAAAGGGTAACGATTAGCGGATAACGCTTCCCCGTCTTAAATCCCAACGGCTTGACAAGATGACCAAACCATTCTTCTCCATAGTGATTGACGCCAGATATCCGTTCCGCTGCACTGAGTTGGAAGTTCCGGAACTCGGGATTGAGATCGACAATGGTTTGAAGAGTTCCGGATCGCAAGTCGATCGCCGCAAGCCGAGGAGGCGACACGTTCGTTTGGCGGGTACAGGCAATCCACCGGCCGTCAGAATCGATGGACAAGTCTCCCAGCATTTCCTCTGGCTGAAACAGGTCGTATCCCTTTCCCGACTCAGTATCAACGATGCTCAGCTTTGCTGGTCGCCCATCTCCGCGAAACGAAGCATAATAAAATTTGGTTCCGTCACCTTTCCACCAGTAATCCAAGACGCGAGTAGAATCGGTGGCGAGTTCCTTCGGGGCACTACCATCTCCCGGCAAAAAGTAAAATCGCAATCGCATGATTCCGGATGCATCGCTTTCATCGATGGAACACGATAGCGCCGCGCTCCTGCCTCCCGGGGCTAACAACACTTTTGCGATGTGACAGTGCTTCGCCTCGCCTTCGGCCTTACTGTCGAATGTCCGCTGAAATTCCTGGACGTCGGGTTCAAATGCTCGCTGCTCGGTGTCAGTCGCCCTCCGCTCAATTCCGCTACCAAGTTCTCGCACCCATAGCTCGCTCTTTCTCTCCGAAGCGGCGAGATTCGCGAGAAGTGCCGCCGTTCCCTCCCAAGGAAGAACTCGCGCATCGTAAAGAATTCCGCTTTCCAAACGTTGCTTCACATTCTCCGTATTAGCGGGCAGTTCGATCTTCATAACAATTTTCTGCTCGGAAGAGTACAGGCCATATTTGAGGACGTCTCCAACCTCCTGGGTAAGAGGCTTCCCTTCGCTTCCATCTCGGTTCCACCGCCAGATCTGCCAAGAATCCTCGGGTCGTGTTCTCATTCGGCGAAAAACATACTGGCTGTCGCTCGACCATTGCGGTGGTTCGTCGATCCACTCATTAATGTCGTCCCAATCGGGCATGCCAGCGCTTCCGAGGCAGATCGGTATTTCCCCGGCGGATCTGCGGACAACGAACAGTCCAGTGCGGTAGCTATTCGTCTCGTAGCTGGCTTGGCCCACAACGAATGCGACCCACGCCCCGTCGGGGGAAATACTGAGCCCATGAGTTTCCCTCAGGGCTAGAAGGTCCTTGCTCGTGACGGGCCTGGGAGAGCCCGATGCGATTTGTGGAAGCGCGAGTGGCGTCGGGTCGAACCCCGGCTCCACACCTTGCTGTGCGGCAAGAACACCTGGCAAACACACTGTTAGCAAACACACCCATAGCGATCTCATCCGCAACTGGAATCCTCCGAAACTCTCTATTGGGGTTCGCTTCCGCTGCTAGAAACTGATTTTCGCGGACAGTTGCAGAGACCTCGGGCCGCCTTCCTGGAACAACGGATTCAAGCCTCCCAGTCCGTTGTTCAGCATCTTGGTGGACTCGAGATTGGAAGGCCCAGACTCGACTCGCGCGCTAGGGTTTGTGAAGTTCGGATGGTTTAACAGATTGAAAGCGTCAACACGGAATTGAAGTTTGCAACGCTCTCGAATTGAAAACAGTCGACCGAGTGATAGATCTACCTGAGTCAGTCCGAACCCCGGAATGTCGTTTCGGCCTTCTGTCCCTTGTCTGGTGGTGCTAGGGACGACAAAAGCGTCCGGGTTCAGTGATTGGCCTCCCGGCGCCTCACTGTTCCTGATCCAAATGGGCTGACCCGGAACAAGGTCAGGGCGCGAATTCGCGTAGCCTCCTGGCGAATACCCAAAGATGACCGCGTTGAATGGAAATCCGCTGCGGGCAACGATGACGGACTGAAGGGACCAATCTTTCGTCACAGCCGAAACAAACGGATTTTCGCCGAGAGTTGGAATATTGATCGAGACGGCGGACGAAAAACTGTGACGAACATCAAAATTCGAGGAAGCATAGTCACTGGCTCCCGAAATGATGACCCCAGGCGTTGATGCGATCACGTCGCTGGACGCATTGTCCAAGGAATGGGAAAGCGTGTAGTTCGCCAGAATCTGAATCCCATGTGAAAGCGGGCGGCGATATTGGACCTGCAAAGCCGTGTAATTGGATCGTGCAGTGTTCTCATTTACCTCGAACGCACTCGCGAAGTTCTCGTTCGGCTGGTAAATCGCTTCATTCCTCAGCAAGTCGCGTCCCGCTTGGCCGACGTAGGTTGCCGAGACAACTTGGCCGGCAAAGGACTTCTCGAGAGCTACGTTCCATTGATAGGAGCGTGGAAGTTTCAGGTTTGGGTCCATTGCTTGAACAAGACCGTATGGTGCATCGGTAGAGAGTGGCGGGATAAAAAGAGAGGGATTACTTACAGGGAACGCCAGAGTCGGCGTGAACTCGTCGGAGGAATTCGGAAAGTAGGCTCCGATGCTCGCAGCGGCCCCTGTTCCCAGGTCGTAATAGGTACCCCAGCCGGCGCGCAGGACTGTGGTTCCGGCTTGATCCAGTGTTAATGCCATCCCAACTCTGGGTGCCACGTTCCCGTAGGTTGTCGCGTACACAGGTGTACCGAGTGGGGCCAGAGCAAGAGTCGCCGGGTCATTGATGTTTGTCCAGGACGCGAGTACCGTTCCGTGCCGGGGCGAAGGCGCGGGATTCAGTTCCCACCGGAGACCATATGTCAATGTCAGGCGTGGTTTTAGCTTCCAAGTGTCCTGAGCATATAGCGAAAGGGCCTGGGTGAGGATCTGGGACTGCTTGTTCATACCGCTCGAGAGCGAAACGGACCCCGTCGAAAGAAAATCGCTCACGGCCGGACCGTAATAGTACAACCCGTTGTGATAGATTCCCTGGTCCACAAAAATGGCACGGTAATCCGCGCCAAACTTCAGCGCATGTGATCCGACAGCAGCACTGAGGTCGTCCGTAAAATTCAACTGTGTCGCCTTGTTCTGCGTGTAGGGTCCGAGGAAATAATCAGTCGTGTCGGCAAAAGTGAAGTAAGCCAGCGAATTCGAAGGCGATAGCGATCCAAGGAGAACACTCGGCTGCAGAGGAACCGCTCCGCCGAAGCTATCCATCGCATAAGTAGAATTTACAGTCTGCGTTGAATAATTCCCCCGGATAGAATCCGAGATTCCTGAGCTCAAGGCCATGTTAAGTCCAACGGTCAGGGTCCGTGTATTGGTTTCCAGAGTATTCACATCCGAAAGACTCTCCGTCCGCTGTCGAATGTTCGACGGTGCATCGTTGTAGCGCCCAAAAATTAAGAATCGATTGTTCAGGGAGTGATCGATCCGGATGCTCGTCGCATTCAAGGTCGCACGGTTGGAGTATGTCCCTGTGAACGAATCCGTGAACACGCCCGGGATTGCTGTTGCGTCGTTCGGGATCGGATAGGCAGCCAGCACCGGCAGAAGTGCCGGAGTAGCGCTCGCGCGTGCGTATACCGAGGGAACATCAACCTCCGACGTTTGCGGAAGACCGAGACGCGCCCCTTCGTAGGAGAAAAAGAAAAATGTTCGATCCTTCCAGATGGGACCGCCGAGCACACCGCCAAAGTCGTTGTGGTGTTCGGCAGCCCGCCGGTTTCCCACTTGGTTCGCGAACCAATCATTGGCATCCATCGCGGTATTCCGAAAATAATCGAATATCTCGCCATGAAAGTCATCGGTCCCCGACCGCGTCACAAGCACCACCTGGCCCCCTGGCGCTCGGCCAAATTCCGGTGCCGAGGACGAGGTTTGAACCCGGAACTCTTGCAACGCGTCGACCGAAACAAGGCTGCTCGTGCCGCCAAGCGCACTGAAGGATTGCGTTGAACCACTCCCCGTGTTTCCGAGATAACCGCCTGAGCCCACACCGAAGTTTCCCGAAACACCGTCCACGGTGAAATTGTTTGCGTCAGTTCTCTGGCCCGCAACGCTGAATTGCCCGGGTGAAGTCGACGAGGACGGCGCGATGACAACTCCGGGAGTAAGTTGCAGCAGGGTATTGAAGCTCTGTCCATTAAGCGGAAGGCTCTCGACAAATCTCCGATCAATAACCGTCCCGACCGAAGCTGATTCCGTGTTGACCAGCGGAGATCCACCTTCGATCGTCACTATCTCAGATAGCGCACCTGCCGGCAGCGTGAAATTCAGAGCCAGTGCATCCTGGACATTCAGTGTGATGTCCGGCTTGATGATGGTCTTGAACCCCGATTTGGATACCTGAATACGATAGGGTCCAGGCGGCAAATTCGATACAAGATAAATCCCCTCCTCATTGGACTTCCCCGCATACTGCACCCGAGTGGCGTCGTTCACGACCAATACCTCGGCTCCAGCAACCGCCTCGCCCGTTGGATCATTAACGATGCCACTGATTGTTCCGACAGGCGACTGCGCAGAGGATGAATTAACAGCCAAGAAAAAAAGAAGGAACAAGTATAAAAAGCTGCGCAGTCGCAAAGTATCCTCCCGGAAGTGAGGAAATTTGCCCTCACTAACAAGGTCTATGCGGATCGCACGTATTTTTGTCTCAATCCTTTTTTGTCCTGAAAGGCGGACAGCTCTGGTGAGACACGAGTTGCAGTATTAGGGGTGGTTCGGAGTCACGCGAAGATAGGCAAACAGCAATTGCTTGCCACTCGGATGTTGGCTTCCCCCATTCGGTTCGACGGTCACAAAAACGGCGTCTATATCTTCGAGCGTTTTCGGATCATCCGCTTTCAAAACCCAACGTTTTTTGCTGGCATTGTCTTCGTAGAAAATTCCAAGATTGCGAGCTTTCTGTTTGTCCGGTCCTTTTCGTCCCCAGGCTTGAAACGAACTCGCATTCTGAACGCCAGGCTGCGCGTCCAAATCAAAAGCGTAAAAGATCAGACTCTTGCCTTTCGTATAGAAGACGCGCCCATACGTCTTGTCCGTTCCCTTCCCGGAAACGTCGCGAATATCAGCCATATAGAGATCGCGAGCACCCATTAGCTCCCGAATGTCTCGATCATGTTCAAGCAATTCTTGTCCCTTTGCGACTTCCATCTCCCTTTGATCGAGAGCTTGCTCGCGCTCTCTCACGAGTTGCGTCAACTCGTTAACCTTCGCTTCCAGAACAGCCACTTGACGGCCATTTTGATCGCGCTGCGCCTCGGCTGCGTCAACCGTCTTTTGAAGTGCGACCAGTTTTGCCTGCGCGTCTGTGAGTTCGGCATTCCGTTCTGTCTTGGCCTCGCCCTCAGCGCCTACACTTTCTCGTCCGTTTCCAACGGTGTGCATTCTCGTTCCATCCGCGGTTTTCAAGGAGCCTACAACTTTGCTTTGCTCGGCCAGTTGGCGCTTTAACTCCTCCGTGATCTTAGAGTTCTCTGCGAGCTTGGCTTCCAATTGTGCCCGTTCATGACCGACATCGCTGACCTGTGCTTCGAGTGAGTTTTCGGATTCTTTAGCTGGTTGCGCGCTCGTGCGCGCGACTTCAGCATCACGCTTTGTACCTGTCCTATATGCAGTGATGCCGAGTGCCAGTGCCAGAAGGATAGCAGCGGCGAATGGCATCCAGATTTCCCGCCAGTGAATCTGAGTAGGCCGATACTTAAGGCGCTTTCCAGGCACCTTCGCTGTGAAATCGTATCCGGCGGTATTCGATCCGCGTTCTTTGTCCAGACGTCTGAAAAATGCTTCCTCCGCTTTATCCACGGACCAGGAATGATCCGTGACTTCATCCTCCTTGGGTTCCTGGCCGGAAGCCAGCACCGCCACCCCTTTTACCGCTGCGATTTCGTATTCGCTCTTTACGCGCCGGCATTCGGGGCAAACAGCCAAATGCACGGCCAACCTGGTCTGTTCTTCTGCAGATAATTCGCCCGCGACAGCAGCGGCGCAAAGCTCCCGAAATTCCTCGTGCAAATCCATTCGTCAAACGCCTCTACTAGTTGTCAGAACTTCACTCATAACACCCCAACTATCGCTTATTCCGTTCGTCTTCAGCCAGATGCTTTCGGAGCTTTTCAAGACCGCGATAGTGATGGTTTCTAACATTTGCATAAGACTGGCCGAGTGTTTCTGCAATTTCGGCGAATGTTTGCCCCTCAAAGAAATGCAACTGCAATGTCTCTCGCTGGTCGTCTGTTAAATCCTCTACAATCTTTCTCCATCCGTTCCGGCCGAAGAGTCCTTCGACCGTATGGTCGTAGTCTGCGCCCGCGGTGGCTTGAGACGGGCTACCTTCGACCGCTTTGTCCGCCATTGCGGACATATAGAATCCCTGGGCCTTCAGGTGTCTTCTGCGCAGGAACGCCTGAGTATAAGCCACCTGGAAGAACCAGGAACGGGCAGATCCTTTCGAACTGTCAAACAACGCACTTTTTCGGTGGACATAAAGAAAAACTTCCTGGACCAGGTCGTCAGCTTCAGACTTGTCCCGCAGAATCCTCTGGCCAATATTCCGGACCGGGTGAGCGAAGCGGCGGAAGAGTGAGGCAAGCGCTTCGCGGTCGCCTACCTGAACACGCGCAATCAAAGCAGCGTCGTCCAATTCCTTAGAATAAACCTGAGGAGAAATAGTTAGTGAACCGTTGCCTTCAACACTTGAAGACAACGGCAAACCTGGAAAGCGAGCTGAAGCGGACGAACTCACGATGTCCAAATAATACAACGAGCGCTCGTTGTTTTACATAGAACTTTCTAGCGGGATTTCTTGGGCTTCGGAGGGCGACCGCCTTTGCGATGCTTTCGCTTTGCTTGGAGGCTCTTGAAATACTCCGAGCCGCGCTTCGCAATCTCCCTCCCGCCTTTCCGCCCAAGACTGACGGCTGCGGGATCCTTCTTTTTGGCCAAAAGTTAAGAACGGAACTACGTTGGTATTATGCATCAGGGTGAGCGTAACGACAGAATCGGACACTGTCCCTATTTACGGACGCCGTCCGCCTGAATCGAGGCGTGCCTTTTTGTCGTGATAGGCTGTGTCGCCAGAGGAGTGTTGTCTTTGCCGGCGTCTATCGTGCATCCATCCTCACCTTCAAACCGGTCGGAGGTTTTGGGCCGCTCCTTCCCCCTCTGGCTCCGTTACTGCTCAATAGTCACACTCCTGAGTTCCATCGGATTGCTTTCTGTTTCCTTCTTCGCCTGCAACTACCATTCGATTTTTACACCCGGTTTACTTCCCGCTCTCCTCGTCGGCTTGGGCTTCGCGATATTTCTAAACGTATATGTCATTTGGCATCTCAGAAGCGAGCATCAGAGAGTAGATCACGCATTTCGCGACACCGACCGTGAGTTCTCATCTATTTTCCAGAACGTCCTCGATGGAATTCTCATAGTGGATAACGAGGGCGATTGCTTGGATGCGAATCCCGCCGCCACGGCGATCCTGCGAATGTCTCTGGACAAATTGATTGGCAGAAATATTGGCTGCTTTCTAGTAGATCGCAGTGAATTTGCCCAGCAATGGAGTTCATTCCTACACAAAACAAATCGACGAGGCCGAGTCGAACTCGTAGCAGGCGATGGTGCAACGCTTTTTGTCGACTTTGCAGCTACTGCGAATTACTTACCCGGTCGGCATGTACTAATCCTCTGCGATGTGACCGAACGAACACGCGCTGAGTCATCTCTCAAGAAGAGCGAAGAGCGCTTCAGGTATATGGCCGACAACATTCAAGAGGTTTTCTGGATGTTGGACACGCAGAGGCAAGAGGTGACGTACGTCAACCATGCGTACACAACACTCACTGGTCGTACCGTCGAGAGTCTTCAAAACAATCCTTCGGCATATCGGGAACTAATCCATCCGGAGGACCGCATCCGCGTCCTCGCCAAACTCCAAGAGGCGTCCGTCTCGGGACAGTTCGACGAAGAATTTCGATTAACACGGGCGGACGGAGTGGTTCGGTGGCTCTGGGCAAAAGGATTCTCTGCTCTCGCAGCCGGAGAAACACGTTGGCTGGTTGGGACTGCCCAAGACATCACTTCGCGAAAAATGGCGGAGATGACAATTAGCGAACATTTGGATGTTGCAGAAGCCGCGCGCTCGGAAGCCGACGCGCTTCGCAAAGCGACCCTGGCCCTCAGTCAAAATCTGGCAATGGACTCGGTGCTTGACACACTGTTGGACTGCATTTCCGAACTCGTTCCCTTTGACCGCGCAACCGTACTCTTTGTGGAAGACGGATTTGAGTTGATGGTCGCCCGTGAGTCCCCACGCATCAACTCTAAGCGAATTGGGCTGACATTCAAGGCGTGTCAAAACGTTTTTCTTCAACGTGTACTTTTCGAGAAACGAGCTGTGCTGCTACCCGATGCAGTCACGGATCTTGAATGGTGTGCCGCTCCTCCATTTGATCACATCCAATGTTGGCTAGGCGTACCTTTGGTAGGCGGCGCGCGGGTCCTCGGCATTCTATCTCTAGGATCGAACCAGCTTAATGTTTTTACCGTCGAACATCTTCGTCTGGCGAAATCGCTAGCCATTCCCGCTGCCGTTGCGATTCAAAACGCGAGAGTTCACGAACGCGCAGAAATTTACGCTATTGAACTCGAAGCTCGCCTTGAAGAGCTGCGCGAAGCGCAACGAATTCTCCAAAAAGTGAATGACCGTCCCTCCCAATAAACAGTCCCAAGAAGGAAAACGGAACCGCACCACTATCCTAATCTGGACTTTTTTGTCCCTGCGGGTTTTGTTAAAGATTCATCTTGGCGATGCATAATGGGCGGCGGGGATCGAAATTGCATCCCACTAAAATAAGTCCTGATTCCTCAAAGGCGTAGCGCCGCCGCCCTACTTCCAACTGGTGTCAAATGGTGTAAACGTGCGGAGATCGAGATCAGTGGTAGTTCGCTAAAATTCTGACCTCGATAGTAGTTGCCCGCCTCGCAATTCCGAATTAGATCCGTGCAACATTTTCCTTCTGTAAATCCGGGGGGACGGTTTCGATTCTCAGTCCGCCCGGCTTTCGACACAGCGATTATTCCAAGTGTGCAGTATGCTCGACATGGAAGTGAACTATCGCTTTTAGCCGGATCGGGGTTCAACCTTGAAAAATAAATTACAGTCCCGTCCGATAACGACAGTTTAGCAGCGTTATATGCACGCAGTTCGCGTGCAACGCGCGGGCGAGCGGTAATGACTGTTGCGATTACGCTGGAGATGGGTCTTGCGGGCATAGTGGTTTATGTACTTTCCGTTTATAAGTCACTATACATATAATACTACATATAATAATAATAGCTAAAGGTGCTGCAATTTGACAGCTATTGAAGTTCAATTCTTAACAACTTATAGTCCGCCTGTCGGGATATGACGAATTCAGGATTCTCTCGACAAATCCTTTGTCGTTCAGGCGCGAGTTGGGTGAACGCCAAGTTGGATCTTTTGTCGAGATGCGCGGGTCGCGCTTTGCTCTGTTGGCGAGGTTCGCTCTATTGGGTACACAAGTCGTTAGCGACCGCGGCGAACTTCCTGGGCCGACGGGGCACAGTAGGTTGAAGGAGTTCTGTTTGACACGGGCGTTTGCTGATCTTTTCCGTAGGTGAGAAGGGCAATAGCTAAGGGGGACATGCCATGATAGGGCAAGTGAAAAAAATGAGGAAAACGAGAAAACGAGCACTGCTATTTGTCCTCGTCCCGTTATTCATTCTGGTTGTGCCATCAACGCACGGTCAAGGACCCGCAGCACCCTCGGGCTCTCTACAGAAAAACAATTCGGGATCTTTTGGAGCAACAAACGTTACCGAAAACGGGACTAACCTAGCCATAGGAGATGACGCGCAGTTCAAAGGTCCGAATCCAGTTATCGATGCGCGCGCCTATGGCGTGCGCGGAGTAGTCTCGAATGCCACACCGGCGATACCGGGTATAACCGCTAGTATCACGGGTACGTCAGCGACGCTCAGCACCAGCACCTGCTCGTCACAAACCGGCAGCGTATGTTTCGTGAATGGCGACGGGATTGTGATCTACGGCGCCGGACCCACAAACACCATGACCACCCCTGCCGCTCCGACTGTCACGCCAAGCCTGACCGCTGGCTTAACCGGTTCGCTGCTCGACGTGGCCTCGCCTGGGGGATCCACTACCTATTCCTACAAGATTACAGCTTGCGACCTTTTGCGCGGCTGCACTGCGGCGAGCGCGGTCGGCACCAGACAAGTGGGGTTGCCACGCTTGGTGAGCAAACGGTTTCGGTTTCGGCAATCAGTAACGCAAATAGCACAACAAATGGTGTAATAGCCGGACTGGTTACGGTCACAACTTCCTCTGCGCACGGCCTCTCTGTGGGCGCGACGTTCAATATGAGCGGCGTCACCGCCGCGAATGGAACCGGTCCGAATCCCTTCAATGGCTGGTTTGTTGTCAATAGCATTCTGTCGACAACTCAATTCACGTACTTCGTGAACTCGAATCCCGCAAACGGTTCAGCGTCTACCGGGACCGGCGGGACAGTCGCCTCGTGGAACTCGAATCACGTCACGTGGACGGCAGCTACTGGCGCTACAAACGGTGCGCTGTACCTGATCTATCGTGGGTCAACGCTCATTGGAGTTAGCTGGCCCCAGAACTCCGCCCTCGCAGGGGATACGACCTACCTTGCGTTTGATGATTTTGGTTCCACGGTCACGAGCCTTCCAAATCCCCCCAAATGGGCGTCTTCGACACCACAGGCATCGGCGACCAACGACATGCTGGTGACTACGATCGTGAGCGGCGCTGGCACTACTTCGCTGACACTGGCAAATGCCGCCACCAACTCCGTAACCGCTGCCGTAACGCTATTCGATGACGCGGTGACAACGCTCGCTGCGGCTACAGCTGCGCACAACAGCTCTTCCGTGGTATTGCCGTACGGCGGAATCTACGTATTCAACTCTCCTATAACCTTGCCCAGTAATTCAGACCTCTATATCGCTGGCGCAGCACTGCTGAACGAAACCATCAATGTGAGCAACAGTACGATCCGTGGAATTTCCGACTTCGGAGGCCAGCCATCTTTTGCTTGGAAGGCCGCTCCGCAAGTCATAATCGGCACAGCGAACCCCGGGATTTATACGACTGCCAACGCCTATTTCTATAACATCACCCTGCAAAACAGCAGCAACAACGGCGCCAACATGGTAGTGATGGACCTCAGTTCCGCGATTCCGGGCAGTATCTTCGATGGAGTGAGTTTCGCCATGACTCCGGGCGGCACGGAATATTCCAATATGGCGCTAGTGTTCCGCGGCACCCACACCAACTCAGGAGCTGTATCGACCTTCAACAACGTCTTATTCTCATCGTCGCAAAACGGCAATCTCACTTCAGTCTTCCCTGCGTTCTACGTAGACAACGGCGGAGACGTAAAATTCAGCAATCTATTTTTCAGCGGCAAGGGTATGCTTCTGCGGCCCACAGTCTCAGGAGCCTACATTGACGGCAACGTGATTTACAGCCAAGGCAACTACATGCCATTCTTTTCTCTCACCAACGCCTATGGCGGAGGGACCGCTGGAGTGACGGTTAAGCTAGACACTTGCGTGGCCGACACGACCTTCCTGCCGGTGATAGCTAACCTCGGCGGTGCACCAAGCGGCGGCCTAATTGTGGCGTTCGATCAACGAAGTTGCGGAAATCCTTCTGCGGCTACCGTGACTGGCGTTCAGAGCATGGCAGCCAACGTTTTGGACAGCCAAAACATAAGTGCACGCGGCCCATCTTCTCCAACCACCTTCGACGGAGATTATTTTAACAATGTGACTGCTGGACCTGGAGCCGTTCCGCAATACACGTACGACACTTCCGTGAGGCTCGGTCCAGCATTCTCGCTGTTTGCGCAGGACGCCGTACCCGCCGCGCCAACATGCGCGACGGCCTCGGCTGGTCCCCCCTTTACGTCATCCGGAACGTGGACGTTCAAATTCGCGTGGATTTATGTGAACGGCGGAACTGGGAATCTCTCTCCAGCGTCCTCTAGCTGCACAGCAAACGGCACCTCTCAGCAAATCACCGTCACGCTGCCCTCCTCGCCGCAAGCTGCCGGCGCTACCGGTGCGTTCGTTTACGCTTCGACTAACACAGGCGCGGGGCCTTGGGCGACGATCGGCTCAGCGACACCCTCCACCAGCACGCAGACGTTCCTATATACAGCGAATTTCACGGTCTATACTGCTCCCGCGAATCCCGGCAGCGGACCAGCGGGGATAGGACCGGGCGGATCGGTCTGGGGAAAACGAGTTACCGTTGGGACACTCAATAACAATGCCGTTCAAACGACGGTAAACTGTTCGACTTCTGGAACCGCCGTATTCTCTCAGCCGCAGCAAGGATCCAGCTATAAACAGGTAGTGGTTTATACCAATACCTGCGTGGGGACAGCCTCTTATACTTTTCCGGCGGCCTTCTTGCATACGCCACAGGTCCTGTCACAAAGTCTTTCGTCTATCGCCACGTCAGTTTCTGCCACATCGATAACGATTACCGGAGCCACCAGCACGGGATTTCTCGACCTGGATGGATTCTAGGATGATTGATCGGTTGAGATCTCCTAGTCAAACAACGCCTTCTCTCTGTTCGATGCAAGTGCTTCGTGCCGTGAAATTTGGATGGTTGCCTCCAGGGCACTGCGGAGTGAGTGCGTTAGAAACAAATGTGCTTCACGCCGGGAAAAGCGCTTGCGCCAAGGCCGCAGCCGCCATGCAAGGCATCACCCTACGAGAATTCGTTTTGAAAAACCCCGCAGAGAGCGTCCCGGCTGTTTCCAACTTGATTGCACTGCTTTTTGTTCTGCTACTAGCCGCGATCGCTTTATTTGCGATACGGAATCAGGAGTTTCCCTTCGTGTATATCCAGGTATCCGAATGGAGAACTTAGACTCGCGAACATGAGCGCCCACAAGAAAGCAAAGTCATGAAAGGTCCCCGAAAAACTCTGCGAGACCGATTCCTACGTGAGAGACGAAAATGCTGTAGTCGGTCAATTTCCGGGATATCACCGTATTCGGAACAACTCATTTCTCGAACCGAACGAGCGAATTCAGGATAGTTTCTTGACTCTCCGCTCGTCTTTGCGTATCGTCCGTTTTCCCGATAATTTTCAACGAGGTGGGGATGAGAGTTCCTATTAGCTTAAGCGTAGCCGTAGCTTTCGTAATCGGCTTCGCAGTTCCTTTTGCGTCGGCTCCTACAGCCGCCCAATCGGTCAACGAGAACAAATTGGTTGACCTGTGTTCGCTATTTCTGCCCCAGGATCTAGCAGTTCTTGCCATACCTGCTGTCGGTACCTATGCAACGGACCCCTACGCAAGACAATGTAAGTGGTCATCGAAGTCTTCATCGCTATCCGTTAGCATTTACAGGAACGCTGAGGATGCCGAATCGATCTGGAACTCGAATCGAGAAAAGTATGATAAGCAAGCGGGAGCGACACTAAAAAATGAACCAGATATTGGGCTTCACGCGTTTTCGGTAGTATTCACCCAAAAGAATGGCGATCCTCCGCAAGGCGCAACGTTTTTCATCATTCAAAAGAATCAGCGACTGCTCAGTTTATCGATTCAGTCGAAAGCCCCCGGAACCGAACAACTGCGGGACCAGTTAAGAACGCTGGCCAAGAAGGCCGATTCGGCGACCCTGTAGACCGAACGGTCCGCAATGGTGACTAGGTAGATTTCCTTCAACGCTGCCACAACATGGTGCCGCTCCCTTTTCCATCGTCCTGTTCGTAGAAGAGCCAGCACTGATGGACATCACCCTTCGCACTCCACGTTTTTAGCAACGCGGTCGCCTTCGAGGTCGCCTCTTCCGCCGTGAGCTCCCCCAACTCTTCGCAACATTCTTGGCGCCCATCGGCCGTCACGCCTGTTAGCATCCAAGTAGTTTTCAATTCGCGTTCCTCACAATGCGATGTGAATGCCTCTATTTAGCACGTAACTGGAATTTCTCACAGCAGACCGAATGGCCGGCAGCCCCATCAGTCTTTGCTATAGTATGATTTCACTGTGCGAATTCTTGAGATCCTCGTCGGCATCATATTAGCAATCGTTCTGGGAATCGTGCTGTTGTACTCTTCGTTTTTCTTTTTCGTATGGTTTACCCATCGGAACGATCATAAAAAGGCGCCAAAATAACATCTATATTGTCTTCCCGCGCCTTGGACGACAGTCAAAGACTCATCGCTGAATGGTGCGCCGTGTGGCCAGCCATAAAGCATAAAACCAGATAGCAAAATCGATGGGTATGAAATACCAGCGAAATCGAAGAAAGTTTCTTCCGGCTCTGACCAATGTCCAATACGTCAAGCTTTTGTACAAATGGGTCAAGGAACTTTCGCTGGGGGATTCCCATCCACTGTCCCTCAATTGTTTAAGAGCCAAACTTTGAATGGAATCGTGCTGAATTGAGACACAACGACTAGTAGCTATGTAATGGGTGGTCCATCCCACCGACCTCATGCGTTCGCAAATATCCGAATCTTCAGAATGACGTCGGTAACGAACATCATAGCCACCAACCGCATCAATTGACTGCCTACGAAATAACACCGCGTGTCCATGAGCAAATATTGCAGGCCCTGACACTTCCGCGTGGAAGGGTTCCTGGAATCTCATTCTCCAACGGGTCAGGATGCTCTTCGATTCTTTAGGTAAAGTTCGAGTGTAACAAGAGCCCACTTCAGAGTGCCTCATGAGATAGCCTGCGCAGGTGTCAAGCCAGTCAGATTCCGGTAAAACTTCCGTGTTGATACATGCCAGGAGCTCGGTTGTTGAAAGTGCAATCGCGGCGTTCCGGGCGGCGGAAATGCCCTGGTTGGCCGGGAGGCGCAGTAGCGAAATTTTTGGCGACGAAACAGCCCATTCTGGTAGAACAACAGGTGCTGGCGAGCCATCGTCAACCACAAAAACTCTTGAAACGGGGTAGCTCTGGTTCACACACGCTACAAGCGTCGCATTCAAAGCTTCCGATCGTTCACCGTAAACAGGGATCACAATGTCAGCGGCACACTTCTCGAAGTGATCTTGTTCTGTGGGGGGCAACGAGCTGCCTTTCGATCGGCCGAAGCCGGTGCAAGACTAGAGCTGAACGGCGATCGCTAGAAGCGACCCCGTGAAGAAATCCCGATGATTTTGAGTATAGAGTGAGTCTCGCGAGTGGAACAAGTCAGCAGCGACGCGCACAAAGATGCCGATTACCCTTCCGAAACGCCGAACTCTCGGCAATAATTGTGCAGCAGGCTGAACTACGAAAATGAGAATTGCAACACTTTTGGATGTCCGGCGTCTCCCGCGACGGCCGCTAGGTCTAGCCATCACATTGGTCCTTGGATATTTCGGTGCCCGAATGTGCGCCGATTGGGTACTCGCCGACGACTATGTAGGCATGGCGTTCGCGGCAATGATTTGCTTGGGCGGCGCCATAGTGGTCGGTATCCTCAACAACTGGCGCAATGGAGTGTATTTTTTCCTGACTTGGTTGTTGTTCGAGGATTTCGCACGAAAATTCCTCGGCAACAACATGGCAATTTACTTTGCAAAAGATTTCTTGTTACTCGTCGTGTACATATCTTTTTACGTTGATTACCGAAGGCGGAAAGTCAAACTTTTCCGTATACCGTTCCGAGTGCCACTGATTTTATTTATCTGGTTCGGTGTAATGCAAGTTTTCAACCCTGCTTCCACATCGATTTGGTATGGCTTGATGGGTATTAAAATATTTTTCTATTACGTCCCTCTAATTTTCATCGGTTATGCATTGTTCAATTCCGAGGAGGAATTTCGACGTTTCTTCACCATTAATCTTAAGCTCGTTTTCATTATCGTGTCCCTTGGGATCGCTCAAGCAATCATTGGTCCCTCGTTCCTCAATCCTGCACATCAGGCCGAAGATCTTCGGCTGCTGAGCAATCTATATCGCGTGGCGCCGGGTTCGGGCGCAATCGCTTACCGTCCAACGTCCGTTTTCGTTAGCACCGGCCGGTACTGTGATTTTCTAATGGTGGCGTGGCTCGTTGTCCTCGGTTTTAGTGGATATTTGTTAATTCGTCATAAGAAAGGCCGTACGTTCGCATTTTTGGTTGTAGCGATGACTGCTGCGGGATCGTTTCTCACTGCGTCACGCGGAGCTTTTATGTGGACTGCGATTAACGGCATAGCAACCAGTGTCGCATTCGTGTGGGGCGCTCCATGGCGGCAGGGCGAAGCACTTCGCGCGTTTCGCGGAATTCAACGGGTTTTGGCAGGAACAGCCCTCGGCCTCGTCTTGGTTTTTCTTGCGTACCCGGACGCTCTTCTTTCGCGCGTGGCGATTTACCAGGAAACGCTCGGGGGCGGTACAAATAGCGAACTCGGTGCTCGTACTTGGGAATATCCGATCAGGAATTTCTTGGGTGCATTTGACAGTGGCCAATGGGGCACGGGATTTGGGATTGGTACGACCGCGCTGGGAGGACAGTACGTAGCTCGTTTCTTCAAGGCCACTGCGCCCACCGTAGGCGTCGAGAGCGGATTTGGGACACTGGTTGTTGAGATGGGCGTCGGAGGTTTAGTCCTTTGGATTCTGATGGGCGCTGCGATCACCTTTACGGCTTTCAAAGTAGTCAAGAAGCTTCGCGGCTCTCCGTATTTTCCCGCGGCCTTTGCGATTTTCTGGTATTCCTTCGTTCTACTTTTCCCGTCTACATTCGGAGGCATGCAGCCTTACGAAGACTTTTTGTTGAACGCTTATTTTTGGCTGATGTTAGGAATTTTGTTCCGACTACCGACTCTGAAACTTGCGGAATTGCCAGATAGCAAAGACGATCGGAAACCTATCCGAGTATACGGAAATACTTATTTGCGACCCCTAATGAGGACCAAACCATAAAACTGGTCCGACTCCTTTTTCGCTTGTTAATTTGGGTTCCCAATAGCCAACCAATCGAACACGTCGGACGGTCCCGAACAAGAAACGGTAAATCCCTTCGTGGATTTGGACGTGATATTTAGGCCGGCCTTTGTCGTTTCGTCGAATGCCAAGATTACTGGCTGGGTCACATAGTTGTGCTGAAAAATAATCGATTCGGCCGAATCCTTGCAACTTGAAATTCCCGCCAACTGATTCGGTGCCAGTTGCCCCATGAAAGACGTTCGTATCATCGGTGTCGCGACACCACTGCGACTAAGCGAGGAAGCTCCGGCCGTTGCGACGGAAGGCAAACTTGCGCTGGGGTAAACCGTCGGACCATCGATGTACGAGTCTCCTGGAACATGAAAACCATTGCCGACGGCCATGCAAAGAATCCCAGCACGAGAGCTGCCTCGGCAGATCGTACTGGTCACCTGCCCAGGCACAGGAATCCATGAGACCTTCACACCTTGTGAACCATTGACCGCGATGCCGTCGGATGCGGGCGATACGGCCGTGGTGTTCCCGTTGATGTCGTGGGCCAATATGCTGTAGTAATAGGTTCCGGCGTTTGGACCTTGCGCGCCGACGATTTCAACCGTGGGCGCTTTCGGAGTCTCCATCGCGTAATAAATCTGTCCGGTTCCCGTTAGTTGCACGCTTGCGTTAGCGTAAACATCGACTAGTGGCTGGCCCTGTTGGTCATGCGCAATATACGATTCGACGCCAATCGGCGAGCAGCCTCCGGCGCCGTTCCATACTTCTATCCCACCCTGGTTCAGCCCTGCGAACAGAGGGCCATGATTGCAGAAGGGTGTGACAACTCGGAGGCCACTGATTACAAGAGCATTCGTAATATCAATCAACGGCGTAACAACTCCGGCCAGAGGATCAGAATACGAAGGCTTTATGATGTCGATCGCAGTGATGCTGTTTTCTCCCGTATTAAACCGGATTGAGGGATACAGACTGCTTTCGTTGAGAAGTTCGTTGATTGTTATGTGACCAGCCCCGAAAACTGGATATTGATTTGCCGCGTCGAAGAGGATTTCCGATCCAGCGATGTATGTCTTGTCAAAACTAATAATTCCCGCCAATTGTTGACTATTCGCTCCAATTCCCTGGTCAATCACATCCCACAATGCAGGCGGATATCCCCAGCCAGAGGAACCATACACATTAATAGAGCCACGTTCCCAGATGAATCCGAATCCTCCAGCCAGTTTGAAAGGCTGACTAGGTGCTTGTCCCTGGACGTAAACGTTTCGAAAGAGCCATTGGGTCGCATTATTGCCCAGGTTGTCCTGATCAAAGAAAATTGCCGACTGGTAGGGTTGTGCCGAGACAACATTTAGGTTGGAAAGTGTCCCTCCGAGACTACTCGGCCCAATCAGAATCAGGGGATACGCGGTGCCTGATATAAACGCTGTATGATCCGTCACGAACGAAGGAATATTATTTCCGCTACCCTCTCCGAAACCTTCGATCTCGCCTCCGCTGCGCTCGACGATCGGTTCATTTAGGAGCAGTTGCACTCCGATTGCGATCTTTGTGTATGGGGGGCAAGAAGTTAACAGCAGAGGAGAGTTGATAAGGTATCGTCCTCCCCTCACGTTTCGCGGCGAAAGATAAACTGTGCCACCGAAGCCACCGGTGATGGCCACGTTGCAAATCGAAAGTATGTTGGGAGCGTTGTCGTGGAGCGCTGGGCCATCTGTTGTTGAAGCTTGGGCCGGGGAACTAAGGAGTAGAGTATTTCCAGAAACATTTTTAATCGTCGTAGAGAGAATCCCGTTGATGGGTCTAGATAAAGGCTTGCCAGGGTAGTATGACGGCAAGCGCACGCCCTTCGTGTCGAAGCCCCAATCCGTAAATGAGCTGTCCATTCCTTGCGCTATGCCAGCCAGCCTATAGCTTGAGTCAGATGCGCAGGTGGTCGTCAACGAGCCGACGCAACGCCACACCAAAGAACGCATCACGACGCCGGGTTGCATTACCCATCTGACCAGAACCTTCGCTACGATCTGTGCGTTGTCGTTTATTTCCGTCGATGACTGATCGGCCCTACCGACTTGCAGAATCGTAAACGTGTTTGCCGCGGCGGTGTAAACAGTACAGGCACACTCGATTGAAGGATCTCGTTGTCCACTCACATACGCGATATTCACCTCTGCGCCTGCTTCGATATTACAATCCGGTGTACCACAGACGAACGTCGTGATGCCGCCTTTCCTACTGTACGAACGAATGGAAATCTTGTTCACTCCGAGCACAGCCGGACCCTTCGACGTAGAATAAGCTCCGGAAGACGCCGAAATTCCGCCGTTGAAGCTTACCGTTGACACCTTGTAGTTGTACGCCGTGGTTCCCGAAATTATTCCCTGCGCTGTAACCGAGCTTGAGACCAACGCCGTAACTGTCGCCTCTGTCCCTATCTCACAAGGCGAACAGTCTTTGTGATTTATGGAAATCCTGAATGTGTTGTAACCCACTTCATCTTGAACAGGAAAATGCCCGTTCAAAGTTGGATCAGCTGAACCTCCCAACAAGACTACTGAACCAACTGTAAAGCTGATAGCGCTGGAAGCGGTTATCGTTGCAACATTCCTAGAGACATTGAGGGTAGACACGGCTGTCGGGGCTCCAGGAGGTCGTGCCACAGGCTTTGCGCCGGCCTCAAAGATCGCGATACCTTGGCCGACGGCAAAATCTGCGATCTTGGAGCAAGAAGCCTTAAAAGAGGATGCTACGGTGGAGCAAACTCCAACTACCGCCGAATCATCACTGATGTATCCGCCGTACTGCTGCAAGTCCCAGAACGAATTCGAGCGACCGACCGGAATCTGGCTGGGCGGATTTTGCGCGTTACAACACGGTTGGATTAACAGCATGAGACTTAACCAGGGGAATTTAATCATTTTGCCTAAGGCCGACAATCCTCGCGTTCTCATCATTCGTTCTTTCACGTTGTCACAACGACGTTACCTCACCGGAGCCTCAGAAGAGCTGAGTTTGGATAGAGTTCGCGAAGGAGCACGTCTCCCAGGGATGGAAAACAGCTCGAGTTTAGACAAATTCGTCCTCGTACTTGGCGCCATCGAATCGCGCTTGGATCTCGGCAATGCACCAAATCACTTCAAGAAAGGCTGCCACTGAGTTCCGTGCTTTGTCGACACCAACTCTGAAACGGAAGCCGTCGTTCTTTCGACGACTGTTACATACGGGTAGAGATGAATCGAGTTCACGGCAGCCTGAAACGGAGATGCAACGCAGACAAGCCGTCTCTCGTTGTCATTCACATCTTCTTGGGCGTTATCGCAAGGATTGAGGTTTTGCGCGGAGCCATAAACATAGGCGGCGAAAGGGTTTAGGGTGCCTTGAACATCCTCGCAGATGTAGACCCCGCCCGGTCTCAAGTGGGGGAGCAACTCCTCGAAACTGACTATTTGCTGCTCATGAAGGTGGCCGCCGTCATCAATGACGACATCAATGCCGTCAACGTCTTCTTTGAATTGTCTCCAGAAATTGCGGTCGCACTGATCGCCGATATAAACCTTTACGGTGTCGTTCTCGTACGTTTTGCAGGCCGGCTCTATATCGATGCCATAAATTTCGCAGGCGGGGCCGAAGTAATCTCTCCACATTTCCAGACTTCCGCCGCTATAAATGCCAATTTCCGCTACTCGGACCGGCCGGCCCCTAAACCGCGCCAGATGACGATCGTAAATATCAAAGTAGTGGCGCCACTTCCAAATTCCCGGCCCCTCCGCGCGCGCCTCAAAAAATAGTTGGAGCGGATTCGAGAGGTCAGGGGCGTCCCCCTTTTCGTTCGCGATCGCCCAAGAGTTGCGGTAGCGCCATGTCGTGTAACCACGCCAAAACGTGCGCATCTGCCGCACGAATTCAGAAGCGTGTAGAAGGCCACGATTGAGAATTTTAGCCTTGTTGAGCATCCACACCTGACCGCCCGCTCTCCAGCTGCGTTCGCTCATCGTGGAGAGTCGGCCGAACCCATCGCCTCGCAAGACGAGCGTCACACGAGCCGAAACGATGAAGCTGTTTTCCTAAACCTGGGACGCAAAAGAACATAAAGTCTCACAACGAAACCCCATACTTACGTTGTATTATTACCCCTTCGCTGATGAAGTCAATGCTCATGAAACTTCTAGCCGCGCGTCCGGTTCTCGGGCCTATTCCATATACGACACTAGGCGACGGCGACCATGGCGTTGTGTATCGCGTGCGTAAAAAGGTCTGGGATAGGGTTCGAAAACCCTTCGAACTTTCGTGGTTCGATGGCTGCGGCTTAACGTTGCGTCCGACGACGAGACGTTTTGGGCCATTTTCGGAACTGGCACGTTCGAGCCGAACGAGTTCCGATTTCTCGACGATACTCTTCGTCGTGGTATGAACTTCCTGGATATCGGCGCGAATGTGGGGCTGTATTCGCTTTTCGCGGCTACGAAAGTCGGACGGACGGGTAAGATACTCGCTCTCGAGGCCAGCTCACGCGAGTTCGCAAAGCTTGAGCGAAACATTGTATTAAACGAGACTTTCGCAGAAAAGTGGATGGAATGCTCTTCCGCGCCACAGGCAAGACCGGAACGGTTCAAGGTCGCGGGTTCACTGCGAAGGTAATTTGGTCCATCGTTCGCGAAAGTGCGATGAGCTGCGGCATCGGCATAATCGCTCCGCACGATCTGCGTCGAACCTGTGCGCGGCTTTGCCATCAGGCCGGAGGCGCGCTTGAACAAATTCAGTTCCTACTTGGACATATATCTATTCAAATGACCCAGCGATATCTCGGCTGCAAGCAGCGGCTACAAAATGCCGTTAATGACCGGATTGGCCTAGAAAGCATACCGCCCATGTAGCCAAATCAATGATTAGACTGGTTGGCCATCGAATTACCTGTAGGGGGCGAAGCCGGATGACATCGATGAACAGCATGGGCCTTGAGTTTGTAGCGTTCTGTTGAAGGCGGTAAAGCTCACAGAGATGTCTGATGGCTTCCCACCTGACTGCTCTTCTTTCCAAACTCCGTCGTGCTGCCGGTAGACTACGGTGCCAGTGCGAGGCAAAACAAACGTATGAGCGGTTGGTTGCGGATCATCAACGATCAGCAGGACGCGAACCTGGTTCTTACCGTCGGTTGCGAAGTCCATTCGACTCACGGCTACGTATTTGTTGGCCTCTCCTAATTGGTAAGCAAACTCTGGCCCAAGATAAGCAAGGCTCGGAGCTGTCTGTTCGGAAGGACTCCTTCGGATTACTTCAATCTTGGCGTTCGTAAGCGCTCGGTCCGGCAGCATTGGGCGAATCAGCCAGCATCCTCCCAATGCTAACGCTAGGAAGGGAGCGATTATTCGAATCGCTAAAGGGGGCAGATAGGAGAATTTCGGTATTAGGCGAGGGAAGACTAGCAATCCCCAGAGAGCACCACAGGTGGCTGCGGTATAGACACCCATCGCAGAGATCGCAATCATCCATCCGGCTGCGGCCATCATGATGCCAGAAGAGATCAGGGCCAAGATCGTAGCAACCACTCGGATCAGATATCGCGGGGCACGGATCCATCCCAAAATGATCGACAGCAACGCAAAGAGGCTGCCATAGAACGCGGCTCCCCTGAGAAGAAGAAGTGCGAAGCCGAAAAAGAACTGCAGTTCTTCCTTGCTTGGCAGGTGCGGGCTCTGCCATCCCGGTCCGGGGCGGTCACTGTAGGGGAGGTAACCGACGCTATTAATCGTGACCAGGAGAAGGTTGGGCAGCACGTCCGTTGCCAGAACGTATGTCACAACGGTCCAGAGGAGCAAGGAGCACCAGCTCTTTGGTCGAGGCCACTTCATGTTTGAAGCTTACGGGTTTCCATCTGTCTGAACAAATGTTGCTGGGCAGGAAAAGGTATTAGTCCTGATAAACGCATTATAAAAGGGCGCCCCTTTGGAGTAGGTTTTGATCGTTCGCATCAGCTCCTACCGAAAGGAACACCCTCATGAATGAGGCCAAGTATATTGGGCTGGATGTGCATCAGGCAACGATCTCTTCAACCGTTCTGGATTCCGCAGGCAAGGTAGTCATGAAGCCCGTTCTCGAAACCAAAGCGGCAACGATTCTGCAATTCGTCCACGGTCTGCGCGGCGATTTGCAGGTGACCTTCGAAGAGGGCACCTGTGCGGCATGGTTGCACGATCTGCTGAAGCCCCACGTCCGGCAAGTGTTGGTGTGCGACCCACGAAAAAATGCTCTGCTCAAGGTCGGAAACAAAAGTGATCGCATCGATGCGCGCAAACTGGCGGAGTTGCTGCGCGCGAATCTGCTGCGCTCGGTTTATCACGAAGACCACGGCATACGCACGGCGAAGGAACTGGCGCGCAGCTACATGACCATCACCAGGGATCTCACGCGCGAGATGGTTCGGATCAAAGCTCTGTATCGCAGTTGGGCCATTCCCTGCGCGGGCCAGCAGGTATACGCAGCACGACATCGCCCCGCGCGGCTGGCGAAAATCGCCGAAGTCGGGGTGCGCCGCCGCGCCGAGCTGTACTACCACCAGTTCGACGCCCTGCTGCTCTTACACCAGCAAGCGCGACGCGAGTTGCTGGTCGAAAGCCGAAAGCACCAGGCCACCACGTTGCTGCGCCAGCTCCCGTCCATCGGGCCGATTCGTGCGGCGCTGTTGCTGGCGCTCATTCAAACGCCCCATCGCTTCCGCACCAAGCGGCAACTATGGAGTTACAGCGGCCTGGCGCTAGGGACGCGCGACAGCGGGGAATACCGCATGGTGCATGGCCAGCTCAAACGTGCCAAAAAAGTCCTGGCCATTCGCGGCCTCAACAAGAACCATAATCACGATCTGAAAAATATCTTCAAAGGCGCGGCCATCCGGGCCGCCGCGGTTGCCGGACCTTTCCAGGAATTCTACGCGGCGCTGGTGGCCAAAGGCATAAAACCGCCCATGGCCCGGCTCACCCTGGCACGCAAGATCGCGGCCATCACTTTACTGGTGTGGAAGAAAGGAGTGCGTTTCGACGCCGACCAACTGAAACCACAAGCAGCTTGAGCATCGTGCGAGAACTCCTCCATCTCTAGATTCATTCTTGGCGGTGGTTGGTCGGTTCTGGCGATGCTCTGGTTCGAGGGTGAGTATCCATAAGCGCGTTGGGCCTGGTGCTCCGGCACCGAGTCACTGGATTAACCATATGCCCCCTCGGACAACCAGAAAAAGCTATAGGCCTCGAGCCTCAGATAGAACCATGGCTGACACCATGCAACCGCACTGCTGGTTGGTATCGCAACACCGAAGACGTCGTCCCGCCAAGGGCATGAATCTTCACAAGATGGAAAAGCGCGATTTAGCATGGCAGGAATCTCCTGCTCCGCGGATACTATCGCGTCTAGGTACTTAATGTAGATAGGTATTAAAGATAAACTTCAGAAATTGGCGTGGTCGTGCGGCGACTCCTTTTGATCGCTGTTTCCAGAAACTAATTGCCATTTCCTTTCAAACTGATTTAGTACGGAAACGAGCCTGTTCAAGGAAAGCACAAGCGCCCAGCCTCGACGATTAGAGGCTCATACCCACGCTTCACTTATCAGATTCGTTCAAACCGCTACGCGATGTCGTGCTGCTGCTACTGGCCGCCTACGGTGCCGTCGGATGCGCGTCGAGTTCTTTGCTTAGCTCGCTCACCACCCCAAGCGTTCCGGCGCCCGCAGGTCCTCCGGCAAGTAGCCCACCCGTGCCCTCCGCCCTCCCGGCGCAACCGTGGGAGATAATTTCCAACGACCTGATGGCAATCTCGGACCCAACTGGTCCGTGCTCTCAGACATCGGCGGCACAGACGGAGGAATTCAACTCTTAAACAATGCCTTCGCTCCTACCAGCGGCTCCCAAACGGCGTTCCCTATTGCCATGGGAACTTGGGCAGGCGGCCAAACGTTCGGCGCTAATCAATACGCCAAGGTTCAAATTAGCTCGATCGCTCCGGAGCAATCCGTCGTCGCCATCACGGGGGCCACCTTATCGGGCCGCAACACGATCTACAACTACACGCTAACCAGCGGCCAAGCCCTGCAAACCCCGCAACCCGTCACTATCACCGGGATGGCAGACGGCGGGAACAATGGCGCTTTTGTAATCGGCGCTCTCGATGGAGGCACATTCACCGTGCCGAATCCAAATGGAGCTACTGCGACGGCTCAAACGGGAACAGGCATCTCCGCCACAGACAGTCTGTGTGGACCGGCCGTCCGTAGCACCGCGGGAGTTCTTAACGGCTACTTCGTGTACATCGGGAACAACTCTGGTTACGTTGCCATGAACAACGGCCACACAGACGGCAGAGTCTACGTGCATGAGCTGTGGAAGTTCGTGAACGGAGATCAACAGGAACTTCAACAAATATTGACGAGTCCAACCATTCCCGATTCCGTTGGCGATATCTTTTATCTCTTTGCTCTCGGAAACAAGGTTGCCTTATATAAAGACAACATGGTTCTAGCCGTCCACGTAGACGCCTCGCTCACCTCAGGAACGCCAGGGATCATCGCTTCGAGCGCCGACGGCGCGGGGAACAAAATGCCGCTGGGAAGCAACATCGGCGTCAGTGGAATGCAGATGACCAATTGGGTTGGTTCAGACACTCCGTCTACTCCTTCCGGCTGGGCTGAGAAAGCCACTGAAACTTTTATGATTGCGGGCCCAGCTCCCAACCCGCCGTGGTCCCAAACAACGCCTTTTACGGTTGTTCCTAACTTCGCTGGCCCCGGTAGCGAAAACGCTGGGGAGGCCGACTTTTGGGGAACCGGGAGCCTCGTCTATACGGGAAGAACGTGGGCTGCCGACCAAAGCTCTTCCGTAGTTATGTCGAACGTTTCTCTGCATACGTCAATTGATTTGCTCGTTCGCGCCGCAACCACAAACGAGACTTTTTATCTTGGACAGTTCATTTTCACCAATGGACTCGGCGCTGGAATTTTCAATCTGGAAACATTCATCGATGGCACACCCGAGATTCTAGCCACGATTCCCGGCACGGTGAATTTCGCGGATGTCCTCCGTCTGGAAGTTGTCGGAAGCACCATCACTCTCAAGCAGAATGGCATTTCGGTTTTGACCGCCAGCGATTCTTCCATAACGACTGGCAGTCCCGGCATCACCAGCGGCGGAAATGCCGCCATCATGTTTTGGGAAGGCGATGAATCAGCGCCTTAAAGCAATCTCATTTGATCATTCTGGTACTAAATGCAGCCTCCTCGTGGGCGATCAAGAGGTCAATAATTGAAGCATGCCCGCCTCAGCACGGCACATCCATCACCACGATTGGGAACACCTCAGGCATCCCACGATCTCAGTCGTCCTTCACCTTATTGCCGCAATGATCATTTTTGTGACGCTATTCTCACTGCTCCATCGCTCCATCCCGATGCGCCAGTGGCGGGAAGAACCAACGCGTCGTGCGCCGAATTCGATCCGTCATTTATGACCAAAGACGATAAGAAGTACGAGCATCGTAAGCAGACACAGAATGGCCCCGAACATTAAGTTAGGACGACTGGGTGCCATCGCTCCTCCTATGTCCTCGGCACCCGGCTGCCCGAGGAAGTCCCCATCCTCGTGGCAGAATTGCCCCAACACGGGTTCCGAGGACGAACCCTTATATCCTTAATTTCACACATACGTCACGTTCCTTAGTGATTACTATAGATTGATTTAGGAAATACCGGACGCCCCGAGGGACGCCCGGCCCTTCTTGCGTCCCAGCAGCCGCGCGACCCGGAGGGTTCGCACGACACTCACTGTAAGCCGGCCCGGCTAAATAAAGTCAGCCAGAATGCTGTTCCCGCAACGCCGTCGCCACTCCACCTGAACGAGGCCGAGTCTCGCAGTGAGAACTGCAAGTGGCGTCTCTTGCAGACTCGCCTCCGCGGCACAAACATACCTCAAGGACGAGCCGTATAACAGCAGTGCAGGGCCTTCCATCTTGCGCAATTCCTCTTCCGTGCTTTTGACATCGATCAGGGCCGGATCCACAGGTCCACTGTCGAGATTCGAGAACTGACGATTGAGGTTGGCAAACCGTTCCATCAAGTAGGAAATAATTCTTTCGCAATCCGCTCTCTGCTTTTCCAAACGCTCTCGTTCCTCGCACGCGGGCAAGGACTCGGAGAGCGTCGATAGTTTATGGGATTCTATGAGCTTTTCGACTAAGAGTGTTTTCATGGCCGGGGGACTCGAACTGTCCTTTCTTTAAGGATACGAATCACGCGTATGTTACAACATCGGTTACGTATCGCGCAATAACAATTGTTCTTGACTTGATAAATTATAGGGATATAACTGTCCGTGAAGATTCGGCTGGATGCAAGGGGCCGCAGGTTCCACCAGGTTGGGGAAGGCACCGATGCATATAGTGTTGGTCGTATGTCGCGATACTGGATGTATCGTGAGTTTGAAACTGTCTCTGCATTTACCTGATTTCGAACTTAGCGTTACGGGCGAAAACGGCATTGCAGCCGCCAAGCTTGCTATAGAACTTCTTCCTAGCCTCATCGTCCTTGAGATGGATACAGCGGGCCGCAACCTTGGCATCGCTGAAGCCGTCAAGCTGTTCCTGCCGGACTTGCCAATTTTCCTTGTCATGTCGTTGCCCACGGCGCAGAGCGAAAAAGCGGCCCTATCGCGGGGGATCGATGCCGTTTTTGAGAAAAGCGATGACTACGATTCCCTGCTGTTGAACGCCATCGCCACTCTGGAATGCGAGCCGTGCTGAATTGGCGGCGTAGTTCCGTCGTAGTGGAGGGTCGATGCCGCCCTTAGCAATCTGTTCAAGCCTGAAGTGTGATTATGCCTTGGTGCTGCAAGACGTGAACCGGGGGATTTCTATCGCACCCCCGAGATCCTGCCCGAAGTGTCAGTGCGCCATCATCACGAGGTGTCCCCAGTGCAGATTTCTGATCGTGGGGCTAGTTGCGGAGCGCCAGCAAGCATGCAGGTTATGCCACGTGGACCTACGAAGCGCATTTGTCGAGCGGCTCCGAGCCGCCGCGGACTTAAATGCAGACTGAAATTTAGAACCTTAGCGTCGCCAATTTTGCCGGTCTAGTGTCACCCACATGTCCCCTCGGTTAATCCCTCGGTTTTCCGAGACGCGGCGAAGCACCGTCATGCGCAAAACGCACATCGATTCCGAATCGGTTTGTAAAATCCTCGCAGCCGTTCGATCTATGGCCCTTCTCACGGGGAACACCGATGTGAGTGTGCGCGTCTCGCTTTTCGGCGAAGAGTGTAGTCGCTGCCGTCGAGTATCTGAAACCTTCATCGAACCTGCGCGGGTGTGCACTTCTTGTTGGACCGTTCTTGTGCTGAATGGAGTGGTTGATTGCCTGAAAGGGTTATAGAACGGGCGTTCTTGCGTTGGCCGTGATTGAATCCATGATTTGGAGCCAGCTAAGGACGAGGCCAGTTAGGAAAAGCTAGCGGCTTGAGACTGTGTATTTCCCAAATCAGCTTCCTGACAAATTGCCGTCTCACAAACAGCGTTCGGACGACCGTGACCAGCCTGTGCCAGTCGTACTCGTACCACTCAGGTGGAATTCCAATAGCGGCCTCCAAAATGTTGTCCAAGGTAATCTGCTGTTCCAGTCGAGAGAGCCAAGGCTCGAAGGAATCGATTCCGAAAACCTTCTCGTACAGCCAAAATTTGCTGTCTAAGAATCTGCAAGGCGTGTCTGCGAAAAGCCAATCTTCGCCGGTTAGGCAAAACCCGTGGTCTATCATCGTGGCGTGGTAAGGCTCGGTGGAACATTTGCGATGAAATATGGCTTGGCGACTGTCGGTATTGGACATCCACGTATCAAAAACGAGCATGCCTATAAAATCCGAAAGATTATCCACTCGCGGCTTGCCGCCGTGATGCGCGTCATCTCCGATGTAACGGTATCGGATGTTCGGGTTGCCGATGTAGCGCGAACCGAAAGAATGCCCTTCGGAACATAAGCGCTCCCCGCGGGTGAGGTGGATCCTCATGTCACAGTGTGACAGTATGACCTGCGCGTCAACGTTAATAATCTCCCCTTCCGCCATCGGAAGTCCGAGCATTAGTCCGAGGCGCGTAGCTAACATTTCGTTTGCGAGGCTTCTTGAGCCTTGCATATTGTTCTTGAACTTCACGATGTAAAATTGTTTGTCCGCGCACCTCATTAGATGGGACTGGCTGCCTCCAATCATCGGACGTATCTGTTCCGTGGCCTGCAAGCAAGTTTTCAACGTTCACCTCCAGTGCCGATCAAGTGCTAGTTTAATATCACTACTATTACTGAAATGCAACACCTTTGTCATGCTCAGTGACATTATTCGTGTACTACTACATACACTACCCACATTACTAACCGCCGGAGTCAGGCGAGTTCCAATATGGGAGGAAAGTTTGGCCCCAGTGCCGAAACGGGACGCTAGTAGGCAGCTTCGGCGCTGGAGCAGGCTCGCCGAGTGACTGTGGAAATCAGGCGTAACGGTTAGATTTGCTTAATCTTATTCGATAGCGTAATTTGTAGGTTAGATAACCATAACGTTACGGCCCTCGAATTGCTTCTCACTTCCGCATAACAGCAGATTCATCGCTGGCCTTTCCGGAGGCAGTATGCGTGCGGTTCTTCTCTCGATTGTATTGTTCGCGATAGCACAACCCACCCGAGCGCAAGAGCCGCCCGCTCAGGTGGACCAAGTTTCTCCGGCTGGGCAAGGACTACCAAACACACCAACCCCCAAAACAGAACCAGACTTACCGACTCTATTCAATCCAAACGCTACAGAGGAGAACTCACCGTGTCCGGCTGGCATAGGAAAGCCGTGCGCGATGCTAGGAGGGCGAGCCTATTTCCCCGATCTTTGGCACATGACAGAACACGATAAGACGTGGTTTGACGCAATGAAGCATCCGCCGATTCTCATTATGTCCTTATTGGTACTAGGGACAACCGCGGCCGATATTGAAGGCACGGACTATTGTTTGCATCTGCACGAATGCCGGGAAGCAAATCCTCTCATGCCGAAAAACGCCAATCATGCTTGGCAATACTCGCTCGCCCTCGGTGTCGACGCTCTGGGCATCTACACCGCAGGGCGAATGAAACAGCGCGGTCGAGGGAACCGCGCCTTCTTCGAGTTGGCTGTGGTCAGCGCAATCCACACCTATTTCGCATTGCAGGGTTTTACAGTGCCACCAGGTCCGGTAGAGACGACTCTGAATCTCCGGCACAGATAATCGCTTCAACGAGGTGTTTTATGAGGTTGAAACGGCTATTGGGAATGACTCTCCTGATTTTCACCGCTGAACTAATGCCGGTCGTTGGTTTGCCACAGACTCGCTTCATTCCAATCGGCCCGGTCATCGTCAACGTGCGCCGGGCGGACGGACAACTCGAATACAGGATTGAGGAGAAGGAATACTCTAAACGAGATCTGAACTTTACTCTCGCAGAATTGAAACTACGCAGCGTTACGCCTCGCCGGGTCATGGTCTTGCTGGACGAAAGCACCTATCTCTCAGACATCAAACTCGTGCCGAAGATGGCGGTTGATGCGGGATTCATCGACATCCAGGTTTATTGCGTTTTCCCAAAGAGCGGAAACATGGCAGAAGTGCTATTCGGGCCAGTGAGAAAAATTTCGTCCAATCCGGATTCGCATTGACGATCGAACTGTTGTAGGCAGCAAAAACTACTGAGGAGCTCTCATGTCATTCCCGAACGCTCATACCGCGACAAGAACGGAGCTAGTGCACCAGATTGCAGTCCGTCTTACAAAGCCACTCCCTGACGACCCGATTAAATTCTATAAACTACCGCTGGCGAAACATCAAACTCACGATCGCGCCTCGGCTGAGTGGTACGCGACCACCAGTACGGCGATGTGGGTCGGTATCAAAAACTCCTTGGTGTCATACGAGAAGGCTGCGCCGATTCTGGCTGCATTCCAGGAACTCATACAGCCTAAGTTAAGCCCGGGTTGCCTACGGACCTTGGGGGAAATCGGTCCAAAACGCGTTGAAGAATACGCGAGGGAAATTTACAAAGTCGTTCCAGATAGGCCGGACAAGTTCATGGATTTGTGCATCAAGATTGCGGGCAGGATTATCGGCAAATACGACGAGTTTTCCGAAGCCACTCAGCATAGCCCTGACGTTTGGACGGTGTCCCAACTGGTGGCGGGCGTTTTAGCCAACGGCATCGTGACCTTCGAGGAGCTGTTTGACAGTCTGCAAGTAACCACGCCCCGCGCATTCTCCGATGATTAGCGAGAATGGGTCGTCCATGTCGCACCGAAGCGCCGAACAGCCCGACGACAATCAACGCTTGATTTCTTCCACGCGAATCCACGTCCCGGCGTGAATTCCCAGGCTCTTTCCAATCCGTACGGGTTTACATCTGGACGTGCGCGTCTTCATGAGATACATAGCCTCGGGTTTGATGGCCGTGAAGGAGTGCTCGACGCCCTGTGCGTCAATCGGCTTGTTTGAGTATTCCTTACTTCCATTCACGAACGGACATGACTGCCCGGCAAATTCCGCGCAGCGTTTGTGCATCCATACATCCGCGAACACCCGATTCTCCCTGCACAGCGGACCACCGATGAAATAGGAATACACGTGCAGATGCCGACCGCAGATACCGCACAATAGTTGATGGATGCACAGCCAAATCTTATCTCGATCAAACGCGCGAAAATCTGGAACACCACCGACGCTCGCTTGAGCAAATGGAACGGGGAGACCTTGATGGACGGGGAGATGGGAGAGGAAAGAGGGAATTTCCACCAGCAGATTTTAGTCCAAAGGCTTTCGCTACGCACGTTATATGGTATGAACCCAATCTCCGCGCCCCGAGGGTTGATGGATCCAGTCTGTACAGCGGGCACTTCCCCGCCCTGTCACACCATCGCGACTCCCGTCTGCCGATATTCTCTCGAAGCCAATTCGCAACAAATTCAAGTTTCAGTTCGATGAGTTTTGGTCGTTGTGGGAGGTCCATTCTCCCGCCGCCATGCTGCCCGCCAGCTGCAAGAGCATGTCGCGATCCTGTGCTGCTACACGAGGTAGAAGCATTCTCAGTTTTTCAATGAAATCGATCTCCGGCAAAGTCTCATCGCGAAAGAATTGGTCCAGGGACATTTGGAAGCCCTTTGCGAGTTTCTCGAGATGGCGAAAACGGGGTTGGCGACGGCCCGTTTCGAAGTTACACATGTTGGTCGTGGGTATGCCTGTCCGCTTCGCAGCTTCCTTTGAGTCCACTGCATGGATTCTCGTAGCTGGCGTATGCGCTTGGCGACATTCATTGAGCACCTCTGAGAGATTCTTAGAGCCGACCGTGCCGCTTTTTCTACGGCTAATTGGTCCAATTCTGACCAGTAGGTGAGGGAATAAAGTGTGACCTTGGGGCACGTGGCGCAAGGGCAATTTCCACCTCCCCGTTCTGCGAATTGCAGAAGAGCTGGGTCATCGGGATTTCAAAAGCCAAAGAGAGCTTCCTCAACGTCATCAATGTGGGATTCCAATGGCTATTTTCGAGCGTCGAGATGTAAGACTCGGCTATTCCCGTCCGGTCCTCCAAGTCTGCCTGAGTCCAATTTAAGGATTTTCGTAGTTGTCGTATGCGCTCGCCAACTGTCATCGTGGTCGGTTGCGGCACTAGAGACTCAGTTGCCGGGCCAGCGACTGAACTGTTCTTTGAATGCGGTCCGCCTGTCAGGTAGGGTTCAGAACAGTCGCATTGCGCAAACAAATCGCATAATGGAAAGTCGAGAGCCCGCGCCAGCTTCTCAAGAGTCCCGACCCTCGGCATCGTTCTGCCTACCTCAATACGGGAGATGGCGCTGGGGGCGAAGTCCGTGATAAATGCCAAATCACGGCGGGTTAGTGAGCGCTCTTTCCGAATTGAGCAAAGGCGCCGCCCAAGTCTGTAAGACAACGGAGACTTCGCTCGTAGCATATGTTTCGGCACTACGGCAGCTGAGTCCACTTCGACCCAAGACGGATTGGCTGTGCTCAATCCGTTCTCACTAAGACGCGAATTCTTTCCGTCGTAGAAGAATTGGTAAAGCGAGATGTCCATCGCCTTTAAAACTTTTTGCAATGTTTCGATAGAGGGAGCACTGCGTCCCCATTCAATTATCGCTATGTAGGCGCGGGAGTATCCGGTGCGCCTCGCTAGGTCGCATGGTCGCAAGTTCATTGATACCCTGATGAGGCGTATACGTTCGGCAACATTCATAGACATCTCCCAAGATGAATTTGAAACCGAGACGCACTGATCTGTAAATCGCGCGTCGCAAGAATTGCTTGCATCCGGTGTTCCATAACTATTCCGTTATAGTACTGGGAGTGATACGCGGATGCTAACATTAACCGAATCTAATACTTGGACCGCGACTCTCGTTCTCGGCTGGCACTTTACCAGCCGATAAAAACCGGCCGGAGAATCCCGAAACGGGAATTAGTTTCATTTCGGGAAACAGCTCGTTCGCGATGTCAATAATGCGGAGTCTTAGATCGTTGATTTTCGCTACCGACGCGTGGTCTTGATGACGAATAGTGCGGAGATGCCAAGCAGTATGAGGAGCAGGGCGGGTGGTTCCGGTGTCGGCACAATGGAAACTGACGAAAGAGATGCGAGATGGCTTGCTGGTGGGTCCGAGACTAGAAGGAATGACGGCAGTCTAGACGAGATGGTGAACCGACCGTCTTCATCGGGAGTTAGGAAGAATCCGCCAGCTAAACTGCCGCTTCTAGCAGATATAAATACGCTCAGACCCCCTTCTTCGGGAGTAAAGATCAGGCCGGTGTGGCAGGGAGATTGGCGAAAGCCAATTGTGAAACGAAACGCAGACAGGTCGGAGCACGGAACCGCTAGCGTCGAGTCGATGAAGCCATTGGGATCGGTGTAAGTCGCGGAAGCGTAGTTCGACCGGGACCAGTAGACGTAAACGCTGTACGTCTCCGGTACCGCATCAGCCTTTGCACAAGTGACGCATCCTATCAGGAGCAGGAGGACGACTATTAATCTCTTCAGCACGCAAAGGATGTTGCATCGCGGGTGCCAAGGGCACTTCCGGCTTCATATTTGGTACCCAATAGAGCCGTGATGTCGGGCGTGTAATTCTCTTATTTTGCAGAGCCGTGCTGAAGGAACTTGCACAAGTCCTTTACGGCGCTCTTTTCCTTTATAGGCGTCGTCCCGAAGACGACGGCGCCATTTTTGGAGAGTGTGTACTTCGCCCTTGGCCGCGGTGGTTGAGGCCCGTGTGGGCCTTGTGAACCCTTCGCGCCCTCGAAATCTCCGCCTTGCGCTTCCAGGGTAAAGTCTGCTTGCGTCGGGTCCGTGACGATCGAGACGTTCGAGCAACCGTCTTTTGGAAGATTTTCGATTAAGTATGTGGCCGGCGTCGTCGATGTCGAGGTCAGCATGATCTTGACGGCTGGGTCTTGTCCGACCGTGGGTGCTACGATCACTGCGCAGAGCAGAATCGCCAAAATCGTCCTCAATTGAAGATCCTCCAGTCGGTCGGAACTATAACATCGTTATTTTGCGAAACGAGGCGATTTGGGATTTTCTACGTGCCGTACACCGCTACTCGGCTTCACGCCTCAATTTCTTTTTCCAGTCCGCTTTTCCAATCTCGCGTTGCGTGTGTTCATAACGCGTGTCATCTGAAAAAGCTTGTCTCGGTCTCCGCTAGACATTTTTCCGAGACAGTTTCGTAGTTTATTAAAGAACACCGCTGGTGCTCCCGAGCTTGCCCATTCAGCAGCGGCCTTAGATGCTTGGTTCTTCGCTGTGGGAACGTCTGTCTTATCGTAAAATATTTGGTACATTGGAATTTCGAGAGCATGTGCGAATTTTTCCAACGTTACGATGGCGGGAACTGTGTGACCATTCTCCACTCGGGACACATAACACCGCAGAAGTCCGGTCTTTTTCTCGATATCATGCTGGGACTGATTCTTCCACTCACGCAACTGCCGAAGGCGGTCACCGATTAGCACGGTAGGAATCTCCTGTTCCGCGGATACTATCGCGTCCAGGTACTTAATGTAAATAGGTATTAAACCTAACCTTCAGAAATTGGCACGCTGGCTCTAGGGGGATACAAGTGCAACTTGCCGTCCGCGACCACCGCAACATACTGGCCACGATCTAAAAACTGCATCACCTTAGAGCCTTTCCTGGCCATCGCGGCCCATCGTGATTTCGTATGGGGATGCTGTTCGAGGCCGCGCAGTTCCCTTCCTTGAAAGACAAAATCGATTTGTTTCAGTTTCTGCTTGGCGGTCGTGCGGACGGTGAAGCTCTCTTCGGCGACGTGGACGATCTTGAGGTTTTCTACGAGGGATTGGCGATAGACGGAGAGGAGGGCTGGTTCGAGGGGTTGGTCCATCACTCTTCGAATTAGCACGCGTTACCTGCGACTGCTAATGTTTACGGAAACTGCTTCGTCGGAGGGGATCGAGCCCATCGCCCTTTATCGCATGGATCCAAGAAGTCCCGCCACATCTTCCGATCGTCAATCGGCTGCCTACGTTAGGCCACTTCCGTCGAAGTTCCTGTATCTTCCCGCTGAATGTTTTGCCGACTTCTGCCAGTGCCTGAGGATATGCTATTTTTCTGCAGCTCATTTCCTTGGGCACGGCTTCGGGATAATTCCTGCGCCCGGCAGCTTCGCGTCTTCTGCTTTCCCGGTTCCTCCCTCAACGACCTTGGTTCCCTCCCAGAATGCAGCCGCTCGCCTTGGGAGCAGTATCCACTCCGCCCTCGGGTGCCCCAAGGAAATGGGGCAGAAAAAGGAGAATCAAATCATGTACCTCAATCACGTCCAACTCATCGGCTTCCTCGGAAAAGACCCGGAGAAGCGGCAAGTCCGCGGCAACGGCGCAAGCTTCACCGTGCTGTCCGTCGCCACGCAACAGTCGTGGAAAGACTCGAACGACGAGTGGCAGTCCAAGACCGAATGGCATCGCGTCGTGGCCTTCAACCGCCTTGGCGAGTCCATCGCCGACACGCTCCACAAGGGCGACCATGTCCTCGTGGACGGCTTGCTCGTTAGTTCGAAGTACGAAAACGAGAACGGCAAGTCCAAAAAGGCCAAAGCCACGAAGGTCTCCGTCTTTTGGAGCGTGCGTGCGAATTCCGTGCGCAGGCTCAGCCGGGCGGAGGCCGAAGCGCCAATTCAACCAAACAGCTCCGATGCTGCCGCTGAGTCCAGCGAAGCGCCGTATTGAATCCGGCGTCTAAGAGGCCCTTCGGCTCAGGCCGAAGGGCCTTTTTCGTTTGTCCTGCTTTCCTGCCACAAAAAACAAATCTCACCAGCCGCGCTTAGGATTTCAGAAGATACCCATCCTTCACTGCTTTCCTAGGACTGCAGCCGAAGCAATGCCGGTCACTCCCCGCGACCCGGCTGTTTCTTACTTGTTGAAACTTCAGGAGAGCAAGTCCCCGCTCTGCCGTTCGCACCCGTTTGTTTCAGGGTGCGAGGGGAGCTCGAATATGCCCCTTGAATTTCAGTGTACTTGCGCACTATGCCGTATCGAAGCGCACCTTCTCGCCGAATTTCGGCGGACGCATCCCGACTCCGTACGCGAACTGTTAACTCCGTTCCCGCACTTGAATCGATACTCGTCTGTATCCAGTTTGCTTTCGCACATCCGAGAGTCTGCTGTGGATGCAAGCTCCGATGATTTACTTCGCGAAATGTTCGAGCTGCAAAAGATAAATCAGGCGTTCACCGAGAGTCTCCTGATCCTAGTCTTTCTTCCGATGCTACACCGCGCAATTCGGCAGATCTGCAGACAGCAAGCAAGGCTGAGTGAGGACGACGTCACACAGCAGGCGTTGAGCGTTCTCCTGCAGTCTTTGCGTTCACGCGAGCTGCAAACGCGAAAGTCTTACTTTGCATTTGCGATTTCACGAGATGTAAAGCGGCAAATCTTTGCGTGGGCCAACCGCGAGAGTATGAAGGCTGCCGCCCTGAACCGAATTGACGGTGACGTCGCATCGTCATTAACGACTGGCGATGCGTTTGAACAGCATGCATCACTGCGCCACTTTCTCCACCGATGCGTGACGAAGGAGTTCCTGACAGAGTCCGAAGTGGACCTGTTGATTCAGTTCAAGTTGGACGGAACCAGTGGCAAAGAACTGGCGGAGTTAAATGGATCTTCGTCCAACGCCGTCCGACAACGATTCAAGCGTCTCCTTTCTAAGTTGCGCAACCTGGCTCGCTAAAGTTGCGGAACTTTCAGTTCGGCTGTCTTGGAATCCAGACGGGGAAGCGGTCAACAATGCCGTCCAAGAACAGCGTGAGTTACATCGCGTCTAAGAGCGCCTGGCAGCTTCGCGTTTTTCTCCGCAAATATTTTTCTACCCGAGCGACACATTTTTCTTACGGAACACTGAATAGGTAGATAGCGGGAAGTTCACGCGAGATACCGTCGCTCTCTGTTGTGCGGCGTCAAGACGCAACGGGCCAGAGTCTTCGGGCGGTACGCCCAGCGTGTATTCGGACCAATGCGTTCCGGCCGCCATGTGCGGCGGGGATCGGAAGCGTGAACTTCCCCTGCGTTGCGACAGCAATGCAACTCTCTCGCCGAGGTGTGGAAATGAAAAAGCGTTTGCTGGCTGTTCCTTCCTGGATTCGCTCGACCCGCGTTGTCCTCGCTTCCCTTGCGGGCATGTTCCTTGCCGCGCCTGCCTTCGCACAGGCCGCCGGCAACTCGCCATGGGAGAACGCCGTAGGCGTCCTCCAGCAGGCATTCACCAGCACGATCGCCCGCGGTCTGTCTCTCGTTGCCATCGTGGTTTCGGGTCTGACCTTTGCCTTCGGGGAAGGCGGCTCGAAGCGCGTTCTCGCCGGCGTCCTCTTCGGAGTTGGCATGGCCATCGCGGCGGTCAACTTTATGGCGTGGCTTTTCCCCGGCAACTGAACTGGCCCCATCGCGAAAGGAGAAGCACATGTTGGAAGCCAGACGAATCAATAGAGTGCACCGGTCGCTGTCTCGCCCGCTGACGATCCTCGGGGCCGAGCGAAACCTCTTTTTCTTCGCCATGTGCCTGGGTGCCGCCACGTTCAACCTGCTCAACAGCTTGTTCGGCGGTTTGCTGATGTTTCTGTTGCTGTACTTCATGGCCCGCTGGGCCACCCAGACCGACCCGCAGATTCTGCGATTCCTCCTGACGGCGGCAAGACTTCGCGCCCAATACGACCCGATGAAATTCAGCCCCATAGCAATTCGCAGGGATGGCTATGCTCAGGCTTAGCCGGGTCTTCAAGAATTACAACGAAACCGGCGCGCTCTGCGAGCAGATCAATCTCTACGGCTTCATCGGTCCGCACATTTTTCTTACCAAGACCGGGGAGGTCGGCCTCATCCTCGAAGTTCGTGGCGTCGATTACGAGTGTCTCGACGATGCCTCGATTGACGGCCTAACAAAGCGTCTCGAATCTGCCTTGAAGCTCTTCGATGAAAACTACCGCCTCTACCAGTACCTCTTCAAGCGCAACAACGAGACCATCCCGTACCAGCTCTACGACAATCCGATCGTAGATACGGCGATCAAGAATCGGATCGCTTACCTCGGCAGCAAGGCCGACACGCTCTTTTCCCTGTCGGTCTATTACGTGGTCCTGTACCAGGGATTCCAAACTTCACAAAAGCTCGGAAGGGCGCTGGCCCAATTTCCCAAGAATCCGAAAAAAGCTCTTTCCGATCTGCGAGCGCATTTTTCCGGCCAGAAGCAGACCCTCATTCTTGGTCAGCACGTCAGCAATGCTCAGGCGGCGCTGCTGCAAAAAGCCCGCAGCTTCATCCTGCAAGTCAGTGACTTTCTCCCCGTGCGGATGCTCGACAAACAGGAAGCCTTCCGTGTTCTCAAACGAACCCTCAACTTTCATCCCGATAAACTCGAGCGAGCCAAACTCAAACACGACACCTTTCTCGACTACTACCTCCCCGAATCTCCGGTTGAGTGCCACCGGGGGTATCTGCGCGTGGACGATTACTACGTCAAAGTCTTGACCCTCAAGGAGCCGTCCGCTCAGAGCTTCCCGCTCATCTTCAAACGCCTGCTCGAAGTCGAAGCGAACTATTACGTGGTGACCGAGTGGAAAAAAGAAGATTCCGGCAAGATGCGCCGGGTCATCCAGACCAAGCGCCGCCATTTTCACAACACCAAGCGTTCGTTCGCGAGCCAAGTCAACATGAACGACGCCGCGCCGCAGGATGTGTTGCTCGACGATTCCAAGGAATCCCAAGTCCGGGAACTCGGCGAAGGCATCAAAGAGATCGAACTCCACGGAAATTACTTTGGCCAGTTTTCCCTAACCGTCGTGATTTACGACCTGGACATGGCCAAAGTGGATCGCGCCTGCGCGGATTTCTACAAAGTGTTCAGCGTTCATGACGCCCAGCTCTACGAAGAGAAATACAACCTCTTGAACGCCTTCCTCGCGGCCGTCCCCGGCAATCACGTCTTCAACTTGCGTTCGCTGTATTTGCTCAACACGAACTATGCCGATTTCTCTTTCCTCTTCACCTTGCATGGTGGCGAGCCTCGCAACGCTCATCTCCGGCAGGAGTATCTCGCGGTCCTCGAAACGAACCACCACACCCCCTACTACTTGAATCTCCATTACGGTGACGTGGCCCACACCATGATTCTTGGGCGAACGGGCGCCGGGAAAAGCTTTCTTTTGAACTTCCTGATCACCAACCTGCAGAAGTATGACCCGCACACCTTCATCTTCGACCTGGGCGGGAGCTTTGAAAGCCTCACGCAACTCTTTGGCGGCTCGTATATTCGCGTGGGCCTCGAATCCGAGCATTTCAAGATCAATCCGTTTTCGCTCCCACCAAACAAGGAAAATCTCGACTTTCTCGCACTGTTCCTGAAAGTTTTGATCCAAGGATCGCGAGCCGGCGAACTGGACCCGGCTACCGAGCGCGATCTGTTCCACCAAGTCGAAAATCTCTACTCCGTGGACCCGGCGTTGCGCACGCTGGGCGTGCTGGCGAACACGCTCGGACATGATATTGCCGGCCGCCTCTCGAAATGGACGCGCGGCGGCCAATTCGGATTCCTATTCGATAACGCCGAGGACACCATCTCGTTCTCCCGATTCCAGTGCTTCGATTTCCAGCGCATGAGCCAGTACCCGGAACTCTTGGAACCCTTGCTGTTCTACATCCTGCATCGCGCGAATGCCGTTATTGCGGACCGTAAGATCTCATCCGTTTTCAAAGCCTTCTTCATCGACGAAGCGTGGGTGTTTCTGAAGAACCCCGCCATCCAACGGTACGTCGTCGAAGCCCTCAAGACCTGGCGAAAGCACAATGCCGCCGTGGTTCTCTCAACCCAATCGCTCGACGAACTCAAGCGCTCCGACATTCTTGACGTGATCATCGAAAGCTGCGCCACCAAAATATTTCTTGCGAACCCTGACATGGACCGCGATCTCTACCGGCGCCAATTTAACTTGAATGAAAACGAAGTCGAGCTAATTTCTGGCCTCATCCCAAAACAGCAATTCCTGATCAAGACGCCGGAACTCGCCAAGGTCGCCAATCTCACGGTAGACGCCAAGAGCTACTGGCTCTACACCAACGATCCTTACGACAACAAGAAACGCAAGGAAGCCTTCGACACCTACGGCTTTGTACGAGGTCTGGAAGTACTGGCAGGAGGGCGGCCGTGAGCTCTCATTTCTTCTCCGCGCTAGGGAATACGGCGAGCGAGCCGCCCGCCGTATTCCTGCCCCTCGTTTTCGTGGCCTTTGCCACCGCCATCGTTTTCGGCGCGCACTGGCTCGTCGGCTCTTTCTCGGTCCGGGTCAAGGTTCCCCGCAGCACCAATCAATCTCAAAAGGAGCAAGCCAATGAAACAATTGTTTCGTAATCATCCGCAAACCCTTTTTCTTCGTGCGTTCGTTGCCCTCGTGGTGGGAGCGATCCTGTTTCGCGCTTCGCCTGCACGCGCGGTCACGGATGAAGCTGCCCGCGTCGTAAAATATTCGAAGGAAGACATTGTCCCAGTCCGCGCGAAGCTCCACTTTTCGACCCTCATCGTCCTGCCCGACGACGAAGAGATCCTTGATTTCACAACCGGCGACAAGGAATTCTGGGTTATCAATGGTGCGCACAACCTCTGCTATATTCACCCGGCCCAGGCGGGCATTCGCAGCAATCTGAATCTCATCACCGCAAGCGGTCACGTCTATTCCTTCCTGCTAACCGAAATTAGCAACCAAACAAATAGCGAACCCGATCTGAAGCTCTTCGTGGAACCCAAGGAAGGCTCCGGGATCGCGGCGAACACCGGATTGCGGGGTTATGTAAGCGCGGGTGAGGCCCAGGCGTACAAGAAGGAACTCGACGTCCTCCGCGCGCAGACTGCGGATCAAATCCGCACCGCGCAAACCCAATCTGCCGAACAGCTGAACCACTTCCGCTCCAGCTACGCAACGAAGCTCCAGTTCGATTACACGCTCGACGCGAAGGCGGGCCGCGACCCGTTCCTCATCACGGCCATCTACCACGATGACGTTTTCACCTACATCAAGTGCGGCGCGCGCGAAAAGCCCGCGCTCTATGAAATCAAGGACGGCAAACCCAATTTGATCTCCTTCCAATTCGAGAACGGTGTGTACATCGCGCCAAAGATCATCGACTCCGGGTATCTCGCCATTGGCAAAAAGAAGCTGCCCTTTGCGCGTCGCGCAGCCGGAAATTGAGGATGCTCCGATGAGCCAGCCCAACCAACCCGCTCAGATTCAAGAAAAAGCGCAGAAACCTCAGGGCCTCTTGCCGAAGAACGTACAGTCGTGGCTTCTCATCGGGTTGGCCTTTCTCATGGTGACGATCATGTGGCTGACTGGAGGCAAGAAGCCACCGACGCCGGCCAAAGCCACCTCGACCGGCTCGCCACTCCAGGTTCCGCTCGAAGTCAATGAAACCAAGATTGCCGAGATGCAGAACCGCATTCAGGATTTGCAGCGCCAGCAACTGGTCGCGCAAACGGCGCTCGCGCAGCAGACCCGGCAACTCGGTGGCACCGAGCATGACTCCACAGAGTCTCAACAGCTTTCTCCCATGGGCCCGGGAGAGCAGCGCCCGGAAGAAGATCCCATCCAAGCCGAGCGAAAGCGAAAGGCTTACGTATCCTTGTTTGCTTCGAACGTCGCTCTGAGCTACCGCAAACTCCCTGCTGGCGCTCCCGTTTCTCCGCCCGAGACGCCGGTGGCCATCTCGACCCCCTCCCTTTCGGAACCCGACTCCTCGCAGATGGCGCAACTCTTGCGAGAGATGCCGCCGCCCAATTCGATTTCGCCCGCGCCCGTTCGCAACGATTCCGCGGAAACAACCAAGGAGCGAAAGGAGGAAATCAAGAATCCTGCCGCTGTGCTGGCCGGCGCCGCCAACGCGGCGGCAGGAAAAACCTACGTACTCTTTGAAGGAACCATTCTTGAAACCGTTCTCATCAACCGTCTCGACGGGGGTTTTACAGGCCCAGTCGAGTGCCTGCTTTCCACCGATGTCTACTCCAATGACCGCCAGCACCTGCTGCTTCCCGCAGGATCGAAACTTCTTGGCGAGACCAAAAAGGTGGACACCTTCGGCCAGACTCGTCTGGCCGTCGTGTTCCATCGCGCGCTCATGCCTGACGGATATTCCGTCACCCTTGATCAGTTCAAAGGGCTGAACCAAATCGGCGACACCGGGTTGCGGGATCAAGTCAACAACCACTATCTGCGCATCTTTGGGGTATCGCTGGCCATCGGTGCGCTCGGAGCGGTTGGGGAGGCGGGAACTTCGGGCTCGCTCACCGCTTCCGGCGCCGACCTCCTGCGTCAGGGATTTGCGCAAAGCACCGCGCAGTCTTCCGCGCAAATCCTCGACAAATTTCTCAACATCATGCCCTCGGTGACCATCCGCGAAGGTCACCGCGTAAAAGTTTATCTTTCGGGTGATCTTGCGTTGCCCGATTACATTAACCACAAAATGCCTTCCGACCTCTAGAAGGCAGGAAAGAAAGGATGAAAGTTCGATGAAAAGAAAGATTCTGATCCTCATGCTCGTAGCTGGGATGTGCGTCGGTACCGCTTCCGCGCAACTCGGGAGTGGGGTGGTATTCGACCCGACCAACTTTCACAACGCCTTGCTTCGCTACTACCAGCTTCAGCAGCACCTCATTCAACTGCAGAAGAGCTACACCCAGATCACCAACCACCTCAACGTCGCCTTGCGGATGGCGCAGTTCATCAAGAACATGCCCGCTCGCTATCGTGCTCTGTTCTCGCAGTGGCGCAATGTCACTTCGCTGAACAGCTTCGGAAACACTGCCTCCTGGATCAGCGGCATCAATACCGGCCTGCTGCCCAACATCAACACCGGCTACCAGAAGTCCACAACCCAACTCCTCCCTTACAGCTCCGATCATCTCTCGGGGATGGATCCCTTTGAGCTTGAGCGGGTGCAATCCCAATACGCGTCGGTCGAACTCACGGATGGCGCGAACATGAACGCCATGGCCACCATCGGGTCCATCCGGGGCAGTGCTCAGGACATTCAGACCCAGATTGGCAACCTCGAACAGGACTCGTTCTCCGGCGACTCCGGTCTCAACAGCGAAGTCTCCGTACTCAACAAAATCAATGCATCGGGAGTCTTGACTCTCCGCACCGTCCAAGACTCCAACAAAATCCTCGCCTCGCTTCTCGAAATGCAAACAATTCTCGCCAAACAGCAGCGGGAATCCATGACCAACGCCATCAATGCTGACATTCAGCGCCAGGCCAACTTCTCCGGCAACATGGCCCAGGTCACCGGCACCCTCACCAATTCCATTCAAACCTTCCGCATGCCGTAAGCGTGCGGAGACAGGCCCCGAGCGTCGAAGGAGCTGACGGCAATGCAAACCGACTATCTGCAGTACATCTTCCAAGCCATCAACACCTTGCTCACCCAGAACCTCGGGTTCTTCGACGCTATGGGCCAGAATCTCTTCCGGTCCTTCGCCACGATTCTCGTAGTTTGGTATGGAATCAAGTCTGCCCTGTCCTCCGCGAGCGGGAGGTCTGCCTTCCAGTTCGATCATTTTGCGAGCTTGCTTCTGACCATCAGTTTTGGATTCGCGATGGTCAATTACTACAGCGCTCCGATTCCTGGTATCGGCACCAGCTTTCACAATCTCGTCACCGATGAAGCCCAATCCCTCTCCGGTCAAATCGACCAGGCCCAGCTCCAAAATGTGGTCACGCAGGTGGCTGACTTTGAATCGCGCATGGACTCACCCACATGGGGCGACATTCTCGGCACCTTGATCTACGTTATCGTGACCCTCCTGCTGGCCTCGGCCCAGGCCGTGGCCATTGTGGTGATCGCCTACGGATTCATTGCCACCGCGGTGTGTGTACTCGTGGGACCCGTATTCGTCCCATTTTTTATCGTCCCCAAAATGGAGTGGCTCTTCTGGGGCTGGTTCCGGTGTTTCATCCAATACGCCTTTTACCAGGTCATCGCTTCGGCGGTCGTCTACATTATCGGCAATCTCATTCTGGGAGCGCTCCGTCTCCCGCCCGCGGGTACACTTTCCACCGTACAGCTGATTGCGTGGTTTCCGGTCCTGTTCATAACGTTTCTCGCTTCCATTTACGCACTCCTGAAAATACCGGCACTTACCAATCACATCTTCAGCGGCACAGCCGGCGGCTCCTCCGCCGCGATTGTCGAAAGGGTATTCGGATGAACAACGACACGAGCTTTTACGATGCCAAACGACTTTATCTCGAACAGTACGGTGATCCCATGGTGACCAACACGTATCTCAAGATCGCGCTCGCGCTGTTGGCTCTCGTTTGTGTGGCGCTTGCGCTCATCGACCTCAGGACCATTAGAACCTTCCAGAACTTCCGCCCGCTGATCATCCGCATCGACGATTTGGGACGCGCTGAAGCCATCAACTACCACAACCTCGAATACAAGCCCCAGGATGCCGAAGCCAAATACTTCCTCTCCCAGTTTTGCAACCTCTATTACCGCCGCAACCGCTACACGATCCAGGATGACTTCGCGAAGTCTCTCTACTTCCTCGACGGCAAGCTCGCCAATGGCATCCTCGACGCCTATCGCAAGGACGACATCATCAAGAAATTCATCACCAACACCGCCGCGCCCGAGATCGATGTGGACGTGAAGAAAGTCGCTCTCGAAGAGATGCAGACGCCGCCTTTCCGCGCGCGCGTCGACTTCTACATGGTCTATTACTCGCCCGCAGACCACCGCGAGCTGAAGCGCGATCTCTACACCGCCAACTTTGTATTCGTCTTCAAGTCCAATGTCCCGAACGAATTAATTCCCATCAACCCTTTGGGAATGACCGTCACCTACTTCCGCGAGGACCAGGCATTCAAATGAATTCTTGTACGGGCAAAGCAGGAGTCGGAGTCGCGGGCATTCGCCTGGCAGCCTCGGCCCAACCTCCGTGTGCCACTTCTATCTTTCCTCAGCATTTTTCCTCCTCGCAGTCGCCACAGCCCATCACGCCAGCCTTCGCCCTCACTACAAACGGCCCACGTCAGGAGAGCCTCGGCTGCTGCGGACTCCTGCCCACTCCTTTCTCTGTTCGAAACACAAATCAATTCACTCAAATTGCGACAGAAAGTACGGTGAGCCGATGATCGCGAACGCACTTCTCGTCACCATTGCAATTCTCCTCGCGTACGGTTTCTGGCTCATGGACCAACTCAAGTTCATGGCTCGCTATAAAAGTGTCCTGATTCATTCATATGGCCCCGCGCTTTTCGCGGCATTTGTCGTTCTGTTCGCCAACATCTTTGGGGCTGTCCTTCTGCTCCAGCGGAAGTTCCTTTTGAAAGACACCGGCCGCAAGCTATCGCACCTCGACCGTCAGTTCCAGGTCCGCCAGACCGAAATGCCCTTGGCCGAACCGAATCAGGAGCCATCGCACGATGTCGCGTGACGCATTTTCGTTCGACCATGGCGAAGAGCGCAGGCAAGAGAATCACCAGGCCGGCGACTCGCGTCGTGCCCGCTCGGCTAGAGCGTCGCAAGCAGACGAAACTCGGGCCGTCGATCAAGGCAATCGGCAATCTCCCGAACTCCCGACCGCTGCCCAGCGGAAACCAGAAGCGATGGATTCTCCGCGCGCGCACTACCTGGGAGATCGCGCCTATTTCGTCAGCGATTCAGAACTCCAAACGCTTGCCGAAATCGGTACGTTTCGCGCCATTGCCCGCAACGATCTTGCGCAGTTCAGCTACGGCAGTGACAACGGGCGCATGGAGAGAGACATTCGCCGGCTCGGTCGACAGGGCCTCGTCTCAGAGCGTGTGCTGCCGGCAGGCGGGGCCAAGACCCTCCACTTGGTTGCGCTAACCAAGCGGGGAGAGCGCCTGCTCCGAAAGTCGGGTCGCATTCCGAACGAGCAAACCACCTATCACGGATTCGTAAAGCCTCGTGAAGCGAAACACGACGCGGACTTGTATCGCCTGTATCAGGCACAAGCGCAGGCGATCGTCCGTGCTGGTGGCCAGCCGACCCGCGTGATTCTTGACTACGAATTGAAGCGCGATCTGAATCATGACCTCGCGGCGATCCCCGAGGATGAACGGGCGCAAGAATCGCGCGATGAGATTGCCGAGCGGCATGGCCTGTCCATTGTGGACGGAAAAATCCCCTTGCCGGATATGCGCCTCGAATACGACACCGCAGAGATGGAACATAGGCATTTGGATTTGGAACTCGCCACGCGCAACTACCGTCCACAAGCGCTCGTACAAAAGGCCAAAGCGGGATTCTCCCTCTACGCGCGCCGCGAAGACGCTTCGCGCCTGCGGCGCGTACTCGATGAACGCGAAATCACGGCAGAAATCCTTTCGCTATGAGCATTCCCGAGACCCAGATCGAAGCGCTCCGCATCTTCGGTTACACCGAAGATGAAGCACGATTCCTGTATCTCGTGGCCACACACTCCGGATACTTCGTGGCACGTCAGTTCCTTGGCTTTACCGGAGCTTCCTGGGGCAAGCGCACGACGTTGTTTTGGAACAAGCTCCAGGCCAATCAACATGCCCGGACCTATCGCTTCGCGCAAGGCGGCACCATCTACCATGTGTTCTCGCGCAGGATCTATCGGCAAATCGGCCACGAGAATCTGCGCAATCGCCGCGAACACGAATTCGAATACATCCACACGCGTATTGCCATGCTCGATTTTGTGCTCGGGAACCTCAACCTTCACTATCTCGAAACTGAGCCGGACAAGGTCGCCTATTTCTCGAACGAACTGGCGGCAGCGACACACCATTTGCCTTCGAAAACCTATAGCGGGCGCTATACCGTTAAACCCACGGTCCGGTACTTCGTGGACAGGTTTCCCATGTTCCTTCCTGCGCGCTCGGAAGGACCCCGCGTTGTTACCTTCACCTACCTTCAGGGCCCCGAGACGAATCTCAGCGGTTTTGTACATCACCTGCAAATCTACTTACCGCTCTTTCGGGAACTCACGGAGTTCCGATTCCTTTTCCTTGCACGAGCGGAAGTACACTTCGCAAAGGCCTGCGAATTGTTTCGCGACCTCGTCACAATTCCTCTCGAGTCCAATCCCGCCGAAGACCTGCTTCGCTACTTCGCGATTCGCAAAGCATGGGATCTCGGCAAATACACCACGCTCACAGAAGGGGATTTGATTTTCCGCAACCTCGCGAAGGAGCGCTTTCGGGGAACCCGTTTCGAACATTTCTACCGTGCATGGAAAGTTGGGCGGATTAGTGATGCAGAACTTCGCGGCGAATTTCGTGGCAGTGACAAACCACACGCGGCCCAGTTCGAAACCCAGATTCTCAAAGCTATCGGTGCTTCCGATGCAGAACCCGGAGCAAACCGGTGAAGAAGGTAAATTCGACATTCTGCAAGCCCGTCTGTACCCAGGTCTTCACCTTGTGGCAGGGCATCTCCGCAAAAACAAGGACGATGCCTGAAGCAAAACCCAAGAGCACCGGTGGGAAAACTACAAAAACGGGCGGGAGCGACCCCACTTTTTGGGCTTTCAGCCGCCCAAAAAGTTTTCGGGGTCGCTCCCGCCCTGCGGCACAGATTCCTGTGCCGGTAGTTTTTCCACCGCTGCGGAAGAAGTCCAGAAGCCTAATTCCAAGGAGGCAATCATGCCAATCGTAAAGAAAGCACCAGCAATACTCAACCGGGAAATACGCATGGAAGAACCCGTCAGCACCCTCCTCGATGACTATGCTCAGTTCATCGAGAGTAGTCCAGACCACGTCGTCAATTCGGTATTGAAGAAGACGCTCTGGCGCGACCAGGACTACCGCAAGTGGCGCGAACAGCGCAGATCGCGCGCTGGGGAACCAGCGGTCACGTTGCCAGAGCGAATGGGAAAGTCATGATGCGCCGCGTTCTCGCATCGCGGCACTTTGTCGCCGCGATGCTCGCCATGACGACAGGAATGATCCTTTTTTATCGGCAACCATTCCCGGAGAGCCAGATCTTTCTTAGGGTGATCGCGTTGCGTGCCCCGCACATCTTTCTGAGCTTTCGCTACCTCTATAACATCGCCCTTTTCACAACCCCTTACATAGCTTATCTCGGGGTCCTTTCCGTTCTGTACGTAGGCACGCTGAAGTTTCGTCAGCGCATTGTGGCTGGACAACTTCCTCATTATCCCGATCCGGCTTCGCGAGACGACTTATTTATCGTTGTCGGCGAGGTGCATAACGCTCGCCGGCCAGGACCGTCCGAAACTCCGCAATGGCTCACGATTCCCGAGCGCGGACTGTTCACGGGAATGGCGATACTGGGAGCGGTCGGAAGTGGAAAAACCTCCTGCTGCATGTATCCCTACGCCGAACAAATCCTGGCCTACAAAGCGAACGATCCGAACCGTCGCATCGGTGGAATTATCTTGGAGGTGAAGGGCGACTTCTGCCGCAAGGTAAAACAGATTCTTGAACGCCACGGACGAGGCGAAGACTACATCGAAATCAGCCTGGATTCGGAGTTCCGCTACAACCCTCTCCACAACGATCTCGATGCCTACGCGCTGGCCTTCAACATCGCATCCTTATTGAACAATCTCTTCGGCCGAGGGAAAGAGCCTTTCTGGCAGCAGGCCTACACGAACCTCGTTAAGTTCATCATCCTTCTTCACAAGGTCGCCTACGACTACGTGACTCTCTTCAATGTCTACGAATGCGCGATCTCGCCGCCGCTTCTCGAACAGCGCATTCAAGAAGCCGAGGAGTCGGTCATGGGTCGCCACTATGTCGCTGTTACCCCACAGGTATTTGGTGAGCGCGCCGCTGATCTTGCCGGACTTGGATTTCAGCACCAACAGAGCCAGGATGGCTACGTCGCGGATGCCACACCGGAATTGCGCGAGCTGCTGAGAAGTAGGGGAATTCCGTTCGAACCGCGGACCGTCCTCGACCCTGCTTATGCGGACCCGGACAAACTCGCTCAACTTGAGGCCGTAAAGCGCTGGTTCAGCGAGGATTGGCGGCGCATAGAGCCAAAGCTCCGCACCTCCATCGTCGAGGGCATTTCGGTATTCCTCTCGCTGTTTGACGACAGCCCCAAAGTGAAGAAAGTCTTCTGCCCGAAACGCGAATGCTATGACCCGCAAAAGAATGCCGGCAATCAATACGGCAAGCCTCTTCCTTCGTTTTCCTGGCTGATCGAGAAAGGCAAAGTGTGCGCGCTGAATTTTCCCATTGGCATGAATCCCGGACTCGCAAAGGCCATCGGAGTCATGATGAAGCTCGATTTTGAACGGGCCGTACTGAATCGCGTACCGCAGATCGAGGCTAATCCTGACAAATATTTCCGGCAGGTTCTGTTTCTATGCGATGAATATCAGCACTTCGCGACAGTCGGAGAAAGTGATCCGACTGGCGACGAAAAGTTCTTCAGCCTGTCGCGCCAGCCGAAGTGCATTCCCATCGTTGCCACGCAAAGCATCAGCTCGTTGCGCTCAGCACTTCCCGGCGATAGCTGGCGGACGCTGCTTCAGACTTTTCGAACAAAGATATTTCTGACTCTTTCCGACGACTTCTCGGCCAAGACCGCCAGCGAGCTTTGCGGGCGGGAAGACCGCTTGAAGGTGAGCTACAACCTTTCGGAGAGTGGGCACGACGCACGCGTGAGTTTGCTCACGGGAAACGCGCTATCGCACCGAGCGAATATCACTGCCTCGAAAAGCTACAACACACAGACGGATTTTCGCTTCGACATGAAGACGTTCACCGAATTGCGCAACGCGCAGTCCGTCACAATCGCGTACGACGGCTTAAACCCTATTCCCCCGACCTTTTGCTATCTCAAGCCTTACTACAACGACCCGAATAAATCCTACTTCAAGCAACTCGAGGAAGGGACGCTCTAATGTATGGATTTGAAACCATTCTTCCATTCCTCAAGCCGATCGAACACCTCATCCTGGACGACTCCGTAAGCGAAGTAATGGTCAACGGTCCGGACCGTGTATTTGTCGAACGGAACGGTTTTCTCGAGCAAGTTCCAGGAATTGTGCTGGGAGAGCGTTCCCTTACCGTGGCGGTGAAAAACATTGCGCGACGCTTGGGCGACGACATTTCGGAGACAAAACCTATTCTCGACTCGCGCTTGCCAGACGGTAGCCGCGTCGCGGCCGTTATCCCACCGTGCAGTCTCAGAGGGGTTACGCTCACGATTCGGAAGTTCAACTCAAGACACTTTGAACTAGAGGATTTGATTCGTACCGGAACGCTCGACCGTGGCCTCGCCAACCGGCTGGAAGACTACCTTCTCCAGCGCCGCAATATATTGATCAGCGGCGGTACCGGCACCGGGAAAACAACATTACTCACAGCGCTCGGAAAGTTCATCCCTGCCGACGAACGCATTCTGCTGATCGAAGATACCGCCGAAATTCAGCTGAGCCACGAAAACCTCGTTCGCTTTGAAGCTCGGCGCGAGCAGAACGGCGCGCCAGCGGTATCGATCCGCGACCTTCTCAAGGCCGCGCTCCGCCACAGGCCCGATCGTATGCTGCTTGGCGAAATCCGGTCCGGAGAAGCTTTCGATCTTCTACAGCTCCTGAACACGGGGCATTCCGGAACCATATCGACCATCCACGCAAGTTCGGCGAAACAGGGCCTGGCTCGCTTCACGAGCTGCGTTCTGCAGAGTGGTGTCGAGCTCCCGTACCGTGCCATTAAGACGAACATCGGTGATTCGTTGAACGTGGTCGTTCACATCGAGCGGAGGCCTGGCCGGAGATTTATCTCCGAGGTTCTAGAAATCAACGGCTACGACCCGGATGCCGACCTCTTCGACTTTTGCACCGTCTACATCGCTCCGAAGGAACACCCATGACCCATTCACAATCATTCACCACCAAGTTCCTATCTGCCGCCGAATATGTTCTTGCGCTTCACCATCCTGTAGATCAGACGGCTGTATTAGTCCGCAATCGCATCCGTCAACAAACAGTACAGCGCATTCTGCCCGCGGAAACCATTGCGAACGATCAATTTCAGCAATGGCTCGCGGCACAAAACCTCGCAGGAGGGGACATTTTCATCGGGATGAATCCCGTAAAAGAGAAAGCCCACAGCCGGGCGAAGGAAAACGTCAAAGAGATCCGCCACGTATATCTCGACCTCGACGAAGAGGCCGGAGCCTCGCTGCAGGCTATTCGCACCTCGGGGGATGTGCCACCACCAACTTTTGTGCTCGATACGTCGCCCGGAAAACATCAAGTCGTCTGGCGTGTACAAGGCCTCGACCGCGAACAGGCAGAAACGCTGTTACGCGCCTTGGCTTCGCAATACCGCGGTGACCCTGCCGCTACCGACATCTCCCGGTTGCTCCGCTTGCCGGGATTCATGAACCGGAAATACAACGAGGCCTTCATCGTGCGTGTTCACCACGAGACAGACCATATCTATCACTTGCAGGATTTTCGAGTACAGGATAATTCTCCGGAATCCCCCCGGCAGCTAAGCGATTCCCTTCGAAGTGGCCGCTCTATTCAGTCCGGCCATAGAAGCCAGTCTGAAGCCGATTGGGCGTACGCGAAGCGCGCACTAGCGCGTGGGGACAATGCTGAACAAATTATCCAGCGCATAGCCGACTACCGAGCGGACGACAAGGCAGATCCCATTTACTATGCGCGCCTCACCGTGATCAAAGCCCAGCTTTCTCAGATGCGTCATCCCACCGATGAGAATAGAGAGTCCAGCGCTACCCAAGACTCCACTGGCCGCGGCGAATTGGCTTCGCACTCCACAACCGCTCATTCACGCGAGAGCCCAGCTCGCGAATGAAGCAGGAGGGCGAGACTCGTGGCATATCAACGGTTCCGCAAGCTCCGTTGAAAGACAGCAAAGCAGGCACGGACGTATGAACTGACAGAACGCTTTCCCATCACCGAACGACTACTCACTCTTTACTCAAATCCGTTATGATTCCGTCATGCACAGCACCAACGCCGGTTCGACGAACAAGGAGAAAATCCATGTCACGTCGAATTGTGCAAGATACGGAATCGGGCAAGCCTGCGCTTCGCCAGCGTGGGCACGTCTATCAGAAAGGTAAGAAGAAAGGCGATGCGTGGAACCCTCACGAACGTGCATACGGACGTTTTCGAATCGACGTTCCGGGGGAACACGAACAGAAGGAAATCCGGGTAGCCCTCGGATACTGCCGCGACGAACTGGACGCCATGCTAAAGCTGCGAGACGAGATGAATCAGGCGGGAGCACTGGACTTGAATAAAGTCCGGGAATGTCTCGCGCCTGCGGTCACGTTCCGCGCCCAGGCCAAATGGTGGATTTCGGAGATGACAGCGGGTCGAATCATTAACGCCAAGAAACGTGAACTGATCGATCCCAACACCATCGCCGCCTACCACACCGCCGTGGCGTATCTGAATCAGCAAGTCGGAGACATGCTGCTGGCCTCCATCGATAATCCGCAAGCGAAGACTCTCATCGCAAAGATGCTGTCAGAGCGGGCGGAGGACGGCGAGCGGCGCTTTTCTGACAAGTCCGTGGTCGAATATTTCCGAGTACTCCGCAAGGTGATCGCTTCCGAGTTGGACGAGAAGTTTAATCCCGTCCATCTGCGCCAGTGGAATCTTGCGGCGATCTGCCTGCCCCGCGTAAATCCCAAGAAGCAGCGTCGTCCCACCTTCACAGCGAAGGAAATGACTACGCTACTTTCAAAAGCAGAAGGCCAGTTTGTCGTTTTGTATTTCTTCTGTGCTGTGACAGGGATGCGCGTGTCAGAGGCCATCGCGATTGAAATAGACAAGCACATCGAATTGGACTGTTCGATTATTTACGTTCGACAGCAGAGGGAAAAGCACGTGAATCGCGTCAAGAAGCATCTCAAAACAGAATCGGGATGCCGCGACGTGGATCTCCACCCTGACGCTGCAGCAATCTTGCGTAATTACATCGGCATCCGGACGAGCGGCTTTCTGTTTCAAACGCCCAGAGGCTCTATGTTCGACCCAAACAATATCGTCAGGGAAAGTTTTGGTTCCATCTTAAAAGAGATGGGGCGGGATGAAGTGGGAACGCGGTTCAATGCCTTTCGACGTTTCCGCGAAGCCGTGCTGCAGCGAAGCGAAGCACGCCAAATCCTGATTGATTATTGGATGGGCCACGTTAGTTCGAGCATGGGAGATCGTTACGGAAAGCAGTTGGTGGAAGATGTCGAGTACAGGCAGCAGCAAGTTACGAAAGTAGGCCTGGGCTTTGAACTTCCGCCGTCGCTACTTGGGCTACGTTCTGGGCTACGAATCGCTGCGACCGTTGCAGCATAAGCAGTAACCCATTGAAAATAGGGAGGAAATGGTCGGGGCGAAAGGATTTGAACCTTCGACCTCCTGGTCCCGAACCAGGCGCGCTAGCCAGGCTGCGCTACGCCCCGACGGTACAACCCCGGCTGGAGACCCAGCCCGAGCGAGAATCCTAGATTAACACACCGCGCCAGGCGCTTCTAGGGCTTATGGGACTGACGGAGGTTCCGGGCATATGGGGCGATAACAGGCTCGCCGCTGGTGTTATGAGGCCGCTGAAACACAAATCGCCGGGAAGCTCTCGCTTCCCGGCGATTTGTGCGTAGCTATTGGCTTAGAACTCGAAGCGCAAGGCGAACTGCATTACGCGCGCGTTCGTGATCGTTCCGGTGTAGTCACCGAAGGTGCTACTGCTATCCAGGAACAGCGAGCCTGTCTGAACGTTGAACCGCACGGCATTCGTTGCGTTGAAGACTTCCCAGCGGAATTGCAGGCTCTGCTTGTCGCTCCAGGGCATCTCCCAGCGCTTGGATAGACCGAAGTCTATGCCGAAGTAGCCGTCGCCACGGATCGCGTTTCTGGCGCCGGATTGACCCGGGAAAGGATTAGTGAAGGAGTTGATGGCATCGTGTCCATTGCTGAACATATTCGGAGCTCCGGTATCGACCGCGTTGGGGTCTGTAACCGTATAGTTTCCGGTTTTCACCGGGCCGGTGAGGAATGCTTGGCCGCCAAGTTCCCAGTTCGTGGGCCATTGCGCGCCATTCGAGACGTTGACCGGGAACCCGCTGGTAAGGCGGAAAATACCCGAAAGTTGCCACCCACCGATAATAGCGTTCGTAAGCCCATTTACGTTGGCCGCAAACTGTTGGCGGTGGCCGAATGGCAAGTCCCACACCATGTTGGCGTTGAATTGGTGGGTGGCATCGAAATCCGAGACCGCCCGCAATTGATTGGGAGACCAGGCGTTAATAATCTGGCCGCCTAATCCGCTATGCGTTCCAATACGCTCGGCATCCGAGGAGAGGTCGATCGACTTGGAAAAAGTGTAATTAAAATCAAACTGAATGCCATGGGTCATGGAGTGCCGCAGGGTCACCTCCATGGCGTTGTAATTGGCATTCCCCATCGAACGCCAGGCGTAGAGTGACGAGAATTGCGGATTGAAGAAAGTGTTCGCATGGCCCGTGGGGAAATAGGAAGCTCCGCCGTTAGCATCGGGGATGCCAAAGGTGTCCCAACCCTGCAGCGGGGTAGTTTCGTTGAAGGTGCTGGGGCAGAACATATCGTACGCCGCCAACACCGGATCTGTGGTGGTGGATGGACCGGCGCCGCAACTACCAAAAGCTCCAAGTTGATACGCGCTACCCGGAGCCGCAGCCGGAATGATGTCCGCCCAATACTTAGCGACCGCGGGGCTGACCATGGAGTCAGTGAACTGCCCAGGAGTGACTCCGGTCCGGTAGACCTTGGCCAGCGCGGTGACGGCCTTGAAATAATCGAGCCCCGAAGCCTTGTCAAAAATGTCCGTCGGCATGGCCATATCGTCGAGGGTCAATAGACGGTGCGAGAAGCGCCCGACATACGCCACTTCGAATTGCATGCCGTTCGAAATTTGCCTCGAGTAGGACAGATCGGCAGTGTAGGAATATGGAGTCTTAATGTTCTGGTCTAGTCCCGTGGTAATGGCTTCGATTGCAGGATAGGTTACCGGGAAGCCCGCGGGAGGGGGCGGCTGAAAAATGACCTGACCGTTGTTATCCGTTGTCGGAATCACGTTAAGGCTAGTGAGGCGCGGCGAGGATTGCGTATCCTGGGACGCAGCCGGATTGGGCAGGGTGCTGGACAATCCAAATGCTCCACCCGAGCTATCAAAATTATCGACCAGCTCCTGGCCGGCGCGATCATAAACAATCCCAACGCCGCCACGAATTGAGGTCTTTCCTGAACCGAACAACCCGCTCATCAAACCGTCGCCGCTAAATGTCGGCGCCCAAGCAAATGCCAATCGCGGCGCGGCGTCCTTGTAATCCCAATTATAGTAGCCGGCTTTCCCATTCGCCTTGCCACCCAACTGAAACGAGATCGCTGGGTCGGCGTAGGCACCAACTCCGTTGTTCATATTCTGCGCGCGTTCGCTTATCCACTGGGAAAGGTTGACGTTCGGCACCACTTCTTGCCCGTTCGTTTCCCAAGGGGGCGAGAACAAAGAATATCGGAGCCCCAGTGTCAGGGTTAGCGTCGGTTTGATCTTCCACGAGTCTTGAGCGTAGATTTCGAAGGAGTTCACCCCATAACGGCGCTTCACCGGAGCCCCCTCAGGCTGCGCCGTTCCATTGGCGTTGAAATTATATTGAGCGTCAACTTCCGACACCATCCCCATCAGAGCCATCAGCGGATAGTCATAGGAATTGGAAAAACCCGGATCGACTGCGGGAAATCCTGAGGCGCCCGGATCTAAGGAGATACCGGTTCCGGCGATGCCTCCAGTCGAAAGCCAGGAAGCGTTGGCCGATGCGCTGCTGAACGCACTGTTAGAGTTAACGTTAGGGCTGCGCAAGAAACTCATCGTTCCGCCGAATTGAAACGAATGTCTGCCGTGCGCCCAAGACACGTCATCCGAAAATGTGTTTATGGGTTGTTGAAACGCGCTGGTATATGTGACCGCTCCGGTCTGATCGTTCAAACCGCGCAATAAGACTACCGGCTGGTCAGTGTTCCCAATGTCTCCAAAACTTTCCCGGATATAGCCGTAGCGAGCGCTATTTACAAGATTGTTGGTCAGTGCGCTAGTAAGGTTGAATATCAGCCCTTTGTTGTAATTGACGTTGGAATTGGAAGGCGCTTCGCCAGGCAAGAACGGCGCCAGCGGATTCACATCGTTCTGCAAGGCACCGCTAACTGAGAACCGCTCCTTCCCGTTGCTGGTGATGTTGTAATCCAGTCTGGCGATATACACGTTACTGGTGTCGCTCACCGGGGCGGCCCAGCTGAAGCCGTCATAATTCAAGCCGTCGCCAGGGGCGAGTTGATTAGCAGTCGGAAACGTATTCAGATACTTGAGGACAACCGCGTTTGAGCCTATGTGGAGCGGGTCCATTCCCGCGATTTGTGCGTTCGAAAGAGCCTTGTTACCGGCGGAGACGTTATAGGTCGCTCCCGAAAGTCCTTGCACGGTGGTTGCCGGGCAGGCAGTGGGGTCCGCGCAAACATACTGGATAATTCCGTCGCGCAAGGTAGGACTTGGGACTTGTTCCGTTTCTGGAGTTGCGGAGATCAGCCGAATACCTTCGTAATTCAGGAAAATAAATAGGCGATCTTTCTTGATTGGGCCGCCGACTGCAGCTCCGAACACGTTGCGAATCAGCTTGGGGGCCTGGTTGCAACTCGGATCGCTGAGCGGTATTCCGGCCTGCTGGCAAGCCGTAAGTTGCCCGGCCTTGACGAAATATTCGTTCGCGCTGGTAGAGGTGTTTCGATTGTATTCGTACAGCGAGCCATGGTAATTGTTCGTGCCGCTCTTGGTCACCAGGGCCACCTGGGCGCCTGAGGATCCTCCCTGGTCAGCGCCGTAGTTGGACGTCGTTACGCGAAATTCTTCAACGGAGTCGGGCGTAACCGGCATCACAGATTTGAATGCGTAGCCGCCCTGGGTGTTGACGGAGATGCCGTCCAAGGTGATGTTGCTTTGATCGCTGCGCGCGCCATTTACCGAACCGCTCCGCGTGTCCACGTTGGGATCCACATCGGAACTGTGACCGGTGTAAACCACACCCGGCTGCAAGCTAAGGAGGTCCGGAACGTTGCGACCTTCGAGAGGCAATTCCTTGACTTGATTTTCATTAAACGCAATTCCGAGGGACGCGTCGGTAGTGTTCAGAGTCAACGATTGTGCGGAGATTTCCACGCTCTGCGCCGTAGTGCCAATTTCCAGAACCGCGTTTATGGTCAGGGGCTGGCTGATCAAGAGGTCGATATTGCTCCGTTCGAATTTCCGGAAGCCCGTCAGCTCGACCGTTATCGAGTATTTCCCGGGAGGCACGAGCAAAAAGTCATATTGCCCCGTTTCGCCGGTCTGCGTTTCGCGCTTGCCCGCCTGTTCGGAGCTCATCAGCGTTACCGTAGCCCCGGCGACCGCTCCCCCACTCTTATCGGTCACTGTGCCGTGCAGGGACGTGGTTCCGGTCTGTGCGTAAGCCAAACTGCCCGCGGTTAAAATCAGAGCCAAGAATGCAAAAAAAGTTCGTCGAAAAGCATAGAAATTCATCAGCGATTCCTTTCGCGCACCCGTAGAACGATTTTTTGTAAGCACGAGGGTTGAAACGCCGGGGAGGATTGCGGCAAAGCCGAATCGTATGAGGCCGATAACGCCAAAATATAAATTATTCCCGGACCACCATTCCACCACTCGAAGCCTACACAGCCGTTGCGTACGTTTTAGGACACTCGGGTGGTGGATGTCAAGGAATGTTCTAGCGATGCAATGCAGAAAGAATTCCGATGCAATTGCCAAGAATGAATCATGCACTGGAGCCAGCAATAGTAGGCACAAAGGACGGCAGATATTCCCTTTGCCGCCGCCTTCTTTCCGACCCACCCCTACAGATGCAGCAGCCGAGCTTCCGTAATCGCCGGAATCGCGCGGATCGGCTCCAGCACCGCCGCGGAGACTTCGCCATCCACTCGCACCAGCGACACCGCATGCGCACCCTGGCGAGCCGCGCTCCGCCCCAGCGCAAATGTCGCGATGTTTACCCCTAGTTGCCCCAGCGTCGACCCAACCTGCCCGATCACTCCCGGTTTGTCGTCATTGCGCAGATACAAAATCGTGCCTTCCAGCTGTGCTTCCAGCGGAATCCCTTCAATCATGATCACCCGCGGAGTTCCGTCATACAGCACGGTTCCTTCCACCGTGAACCCGCTGTCGTTGCCCTCTGCGGGCAGCGCCGAAACCTCCAGAGTGTGCGGAAATCCGTGGTCGCGCTTGCGCGTTTCTTCCTCAACCCGCAATCCGCGTGCCGCTGCAACCGCCGGCGCATTGACCACATTCACCTTCTCGTCCAGCACCGCGTTCAAAACTCCCGCCAGCACCGCGCTCCGCAACAAATGCGTTCCCACTTCCGCCACTTCCCCCGCGTAACGAATCCGTATCCGCGCGGGACGAAACGCCGCCGCCTGCGACACAAACGAACCCAGCCGTTCCGCCAAAGCCAGATACGGCCGCACCCGCCGGTACTGGTCCGCGGAAAGCGCCGGCAGATTCACCGCGTTGCGAATAATTCCCTCCATCAGATAATCGCGAATCTGCACCGCCACCTGCGTACCCAGCTCTTCCTGCGCTTCCGCGGTGGACCCGGCTACGTGCGGCGTGGTAATCACATTCGCTAATCCAATCAGCGGATTGTTTTTCGGCGGCTCTTCCGCGAAAACATCCAGCGCCGCCCCAGCCACGTGTCCGCTCTGAATCGCCGCCGCCAGATCCGCTTCATTAATTAATTCCCCGCGCGCCGCGTTCACGATGCGTACGCCCTTCTTCATCTTGGCGATGTTCGCGGCGTTGATCATGTCCCGCGTCTGCGGCACCACCGCCGTATGCAGCGAAATAAAATCGCTCTCCGCCAGCAACTTTTCGAGCGTCACCAGCTCCACGGAAAGTTCCCGCGCCGCCGCTTCGCTGATAAACGGATCGAAGGCCACCACCTTCATGTCAAACGCTTCCGCCCGCAGCGCCACTTCGCTGCCGATCCGCCCCAGGCCAATCAATCCCAGCGTCTTGCCGCGCACTTCCGCGCCCGACGACGACTTCTCCCACCGCCCCGCGCGCATCGCCGCGTCAAATTGCGGCAACTGCCGCACCAGCGCCAGTAACAACGCAAAAGTGTGTTCCGCCACGCTGACCGAACTTCCGCCAGGCGTGCTCATCACTAAAACACCCCGCTTGGTCGCCGCCTCTAAATCAATATTGTCGACGCCCACTCCCGCGCGTCCCACCGCCCGCAGGTGCGGCGCCTTATCCAGCAAATCAGCGGTAACTTTCGTAGCGCTGCGCACAATCAGCGCGTCAGCATCCGCCAGCTCCGCCAGCAGAGTATCCTTGGTCGTTGAAACAATCTTCCAGCCGGCAATCTCCTTAAGGAGGGTGACGCCCCGTTCGCTGATTTTGTCGGCTACGATGACTTTCATGTGATGTACAGGCCCCGTTGAGTTTTTGCGCCGTGCCGGCCGCCGAGAAATTTCGGCCGCTCATACAGCGAGATTTTTACTGCGAATACAATCCAATAACGGTAGCGACCCAGCGCCCCCTCTGTCAAATCACCCCGCGCCGCCGAGTTCTTTGTAGGGGCGTCCGCCACGGCGGACTGCGCCCCAGCTTGCCCGCCGTGAGACTCAAGCGCCTGTTCGTAGCGGTGCCGAGCAATGCCTCAAACGATGCTGCTATATTGATAGCCAGTAAAATCAAAAGCAGAAGGAACCGCCAATGACCCTCGCCGAAACCATCCAAAAAGATCTAGTCGACGCCATGCGCGCCAAAAACGAATTAAAGCTCAGCGTCCTCCGCGGCGTAAAAGCCGCCATCAAACACCGCGAAATCGAAAAGATTCGCGCGCTGGACGAATCCGAATCCATCGGCATCCTGCAAATGCTGGTCAAGCAGCGCAAGGAATCCATCGACCAGTTCACTAAAGGCAATCGCCCGGAACTGGCCGAAAAAGAGACTAAAGAATTGGCCATCCTGGAATCCTACTTACCCGCAGGCGCCAGCCCCGCAGAAATGGACGCCGCCATCGACAAAGCCATCGCCGAAACCGGTGCCACCTCCGTCAAACAAATGGGCGCAGTAATAAAGTCCGCAAAAGCCACTCTGGAAGGTAAAACGGTAGACGGCAAGGCCCTGAGCGACCGCGTCCGCGAGCGGCTTTCGAAACTGTAGCGGCCGCCTTCTTAGGCGGGCGCCTTTTCTCCAGTCACAAAACCGCTCCTAAAATAAGAATGGCCGCCAAAAAAGGCGGCCATTCTTATTTCGTTCACATCTTCTACTCAACTCTTCGGCGCACCAGTCGCCGCCTGTACCGCCGCCGCCGGCTTCAAAACCGCCGTGCTCCGTTCGTCACCCGCTACGATCCTGTAGAACTTCCGCAAGTCTTCCATTTGATCCACGGGGATCGTAACCTGCTTCACTTCGTACACCCGCGTGTAGTGCAACACGTTACCTTTCACTTCCGTCCGGCTGTGATAGCTCGCGAAGCTATTGTCAAAATCCACCGCCGGAGGCAAATCATCCACCGCAAACCCAGGTGGCAGCGCAATCTCGAAAGAGTCCGTGTATTGCGCCGGGGTCTCGAGTTCGATGGGATACTTCCGCGGCTCCTTCTGTTCCAGAACTCCACTGGTATAAATGCCCACTACGCGCGGACGCACCAGCAGCAAATTGCCGGCGTATTTTCCGTAGTCCCGCACCACCACCGAATAGTTATAGCCAAATGGCTGGCTGGTATCGTCCTGATTCACTACGCTGACTTTGGTGAAAGCAAAGCTCCCCAGCGAGTGCGAAACCATGGACTCGATCGGCTTTACCCTGTCTTCGTTTTTCGTCACATACCGCAAAGCGTATCGCTGCCGGCTTGCGGAATCCCCCGTGCGTATCTCCACAAAATCGCCCGTCAGATTGCCTTGTGGATCGAGCGTCAATTTTCCGCTTCGGCGGATGCCGCTCTTGGTCGGCGCCAATTGCGGCAGACGGACCAGTTCCCCGCCATCCGGCGCAACCAGCATCGCGTAATTAGACTGCAGCTCGCCCCGAATAAATCCGAAGGGCGTCATCGTGTCCGTGGGATCAAAAAACAGCAGGCGCCCCAGTTTCGGATGCACGATGTAGGCCGGGGTCACTGATTCTGAAATTCCTTCGGGTATTTTGATCGCCAGAATCACGTGATTGAAGTTTCCCAGGTACGGCGGCGTGGCCGCCCCCACCGCTCCACGCGACGCATTGATCACCACGTAATAGGAATCGATTCCGGAATCGGCGAGCATCGCGCTCATCAGCGTCGCCTTGTCTTTACAATCCCCGAAATGATGCGAGTACACAAAACTCGCCGCATGCGGCTGATAGCCGCCAATCCCCAGCCCAATCTCTACGTAGCGAATGTCTTTTTGCAGAAATTTCGCCACCGCCTGCATTTTTGGCAACGGGCTATTGAGCGAGCCGGTCAGCGTGGCCACTTGCGAGTGGATTTCGGGCGTAACATCCCGCCGGCCTTGCGTCAGTTGCGCGTACCAGTTGCCCATCTGCGTCCAGGACTCAAAACCTTTATTAGTGGCTCCCGGCGGAAAAATAGAGAGCACCATACGCGAGGCCACGCCCTGCAGCGGCGGCATTTCCGCCTCCAGGCGAATCGGCCCCACATCCGATACCGTCCACGAATACACCCCGTTCGCCGTGGATGGAACGATATCCAGATGATTTACGAACACCGATTTATATTCCCAGGAAGGTGGCAGTTGCAGCGTGTAGCGCGCTTCGCGTATGGGAATCTCTTCCTGCAGATCCCAACGATCCTGCAAAATATACGGGCGCCAGTCCTGTTCGATTTCCCAGCCAATGACGTTGCCGGGCTCCGCCGCGGGCAACTCCATGTTCTTGGAGCGGAAATCGCTCACCAGCGCACCCTCCTCGGCGCCGGTGAAGCCGGAGTCGGTCATATCCTTGTCTTTGACTTCGTAGTCCTTGCCCTGCGCGGGAATGGTCCACCCGCGGATGCTATTTATCTTGGTCTCCGCATCGTAATAAAAATGCTGTTCCGCCAGACCTCGCCCTTCCGGGCGTAAAATTTTGATTGCCCGGCGCTCGGTCTTGTGGATCTTGCCGTTGGGTTGCACCGTTGTGAGATCTTCCGCATAAATAATCACCGCGTTGGTCTTATCGTCATAGCTAGGAAGCGGCTTGGACGCAGCCGTGTGCATCCACGCCGGCGCATCGCTGTTCGCAGAGGCCCGCCAGGGAGCTGCCGCTGCCACTAGGGCCAGTAACAACAGCGTCAGGAAACTCTTCGCCACGTTCATATTATCGGCCCGCCACGGCAGCACCAGGAAGTAACACTACTTGCTGCTCGTCTGCCGTTCTCACATACTGGTAAAAAGATCGAAGAATCGAATACTTATCTACCGGAACTAGAAAAATATCCGCCCGGACCGAACGCTGCAAATGCACGCTCCCTGGCTTGCTCTCTTCCGAAAATGTGTATGCCACCGCTTTAGCGTCCTGATTCAAGGGCTTAAGCTCGCCGTCCACCTTCCATCCCTCGGGAAGCGCCACGGTAATATCGTCCGCCTTGGAATAAGGAAACCGGAAGTAAACCGGATACGTGCGGTTGGCATGTTCGAATAGGTGTTTCTCATTGGCCACAAACACGCCGGTGGGCATCAGCGCTCGCTTGCCCGCCGCCGCGATCCACCCGGGAATTTTTACTTCGAACTCCGCAACTAGCGGCGTTTTCGAGCCGCTCCACTCCGGCGCATTCTTCAGCTCAACTTCCGAGGCTGAGGGAATGCTGTTCTTTAGGCTTTCTTCCAGACCTCGTTTGCGCGCGGCTGCGTCGGAACTCCGCTCATCCAGCCTCCAGGCTTGCGCCTCTAGCCCCGTATAGGTCACCGTGACCGTGCCTTCCAGTGAACCATCCTCCGTCAAATGAAAATTTGCCTTTCGGGCGATCCGTGTAACGTCGCTGGGCGGTAGCGGAGTGGTGATCCAGCTCCCGCCATCCTTGTCCAGCATTCGCCCATCTACGCCCGTCTCAGTCCACGGCAACAGTCCGAAGGGGGTGAAGGCCGCTCCGGGATTTGCAAAAACGTCTTTCCCATTCACTTTCACGATCACCAGACTCGCTGCCAATTCTTGACTATCCATTCGTTTTGGATTGAAAAAATGCTGCGCTCGGCTGGCCACTAGCGCTGGATGCGCGTCGAGTCCCGCGGCTTGCGCCAAGCCCAGGAATAGCCAGGTGATTTGTGAACCGAAACCATATCCCAGCTTCCACACTTCCTCGGCGTTTTCCGGGTACTTCATTTTCTCGTGCTTGGCTTCGTCCCGCGAGATACTCGGTTCATACGAGAGGTTCTTGATCTGCTGGCAGCGATCGTAAATTTTTTGTAGTTTCACATCCGGGCTGTCCGAGGGCGCTACGATCGTAGCCACCGCCTCGGTCATCGCTTTGCGTTTATCGGCAAATGCCTCGGCCTTATCGTTCTGTTTCTTGCCAAACTTCTTCCAATATTTATTTTCATCAGACTCAAATCCATCTTCATTGTAAACAAAGTTCACCCGGAACATCAGTTCATTCGCCGGCGGCATAAACTCTTCTTCCCGGAATGCCGGGATGTTTTCCACGTTCATACGCACGATGGAGTCCGGGCTCTGCACTGGCTTGGTGGCGCCCTCCGGTAGTCCCGCTGGCCACGCCCACTGTAACGCCCAGCGCTCGAAGGGCTTCAGCGTAAACAGCGCCTTTTTGGTGAACAGTGGGGCGCTCAGAATCCATTGCGAATCAAAAATCCAGTTGTCCTCGAAGTCGTACGTGTACCGGTATTCGATGATGCTTCCGATCTGCACGTCCGGCACCGTGAACGTTTTTGCCAGAGTCTTGGAGTCCTTTTTCTTTTCTGTCGTGGTCTTGAATACTTGGCCGTCGAAATTTACGATCGAGCCGTCCGGACGCACGGTTCGCGCGCGTATGCTGGAAATATTCATTTTGTCCCGATAAGGGATCTCGATGTTGGCGAAGTCTCGGCCCGCCTCGGTAAGGATCTTCATTCGGATGTAATTAATCTCATGCCCCCCGCGGCTGGAATCGGTCCCGGTCCACTTGCCGGTAAAGATTGATCGCCGCCGCCCCCGGAGCCTTGGGCTCGGCCGTCATCTTCAATTCTTCCGGCGTGATCGGCTGCCAATCGTCGGCATCCGTGGCGGGGGTAAGAGCGACCGTGGCGGCCATCAGCAGCGCCGCAGCCAGACCGCAACTTCGTACTCCGCATTGCAACCGCCGCCAGCGTGGTTGAGTCATGGACACAACAAGCCTCCGGTGCAGCAGGGTATTTGGATGGACAGCGAGCGAGCGGAAAAACGACGTGATTCGGGCGACACTACTCGGTAAAGCCGGGCCGTGGGCATCTGGGTTTCGACCTGGATAACGTGTTGCGCAGGACAATACCTCAGGGTACCGCCCTTGTCAAGATTACCCCCTTTAGTACTTCCCGGTCCGACGGTCAGGCAAAATGCCGCTACTGCAACAATTTAGCGAGGCGGCCCTTTGCGGGGCACCGGCCGGCTGCTGGAGTCAGTCCCGCAGCCTCACCTCAAAAAATACCCAAAATAGTACTTGACAGCGGAGTACCTATGTGCGACACTGCATCCGGAAAGAAGTGCGCCCGCACTCCTGCTGTACTTTCCACCGTACCTAGCCACCATCGCTAACTGCCGCAGAATGAACACTTGCAAAACCGTATCAAAACAAAGGACTTTAACTTCAGCAAAATCAACACTTACAAAAAACCCTAGGGGGGCCCCTTGCGCAAATGTCGGTGCGCCGTCGGCCGCTGCTCCGTGCCCAGTCGCCGCCTCCTCCCCACTTCCCGAGGAAAGGCTTTCCCGCGGCGACTGGCTGCGGCATAATCCCCCCGCACCGCGCTGCAAGTACTCAGCTTAGGAATATTCGGAAAGCAAAAGAGAGTTTCGGGAGGAATTGGTGAGCGAACGGCCATGGAGTTCCACCGCACCGCCAGGTGAATTTCGCACCTACATCTCCACTGACGAAACGCTGAAAGAGTTCACGCTGCGCGCGGTAGTCCTCGGCGCGCTCTTCGGGCTCCTCTTCGGCGCGGTAACCGTCTACGTCGGGCTACGCGCCGGGCTCACGGTCTCCGCTTCGATTCCCATCTCGGTTCTATCGATCAGCATTCTGCGCGCCTTCGGTCGCTCGACCATTCTTGAAAATAACATTGTGCAGACCACCGGCTCGGCGGGCGAATCGCTGGCCGCCGGCGTAATGTTCACCATCCCCGCGCTGATCTTTCTCGGCTTCGGCTCGGAGTTTACCTTCTGGCGGATCTTCCCTCTCGCGCTGCTTGGCGGATGGCTGGGCGTTCTCTTCATGGTTCCCCTCCGCCGCCAACTCATCGTCAAGGAACACGGCAACCTCACCTTTCCGGAAGGCACAGCATGCGCCGACGTGCTCGTCTCCGGCGAACGCGGCGGATCTTTCGCCGGCCGCGTGTTCTGGGGACTCGGCCTCGGCGGCGTCTACACCTTCCTGATGAACACCGTGCAAGCCTGGCCGGTGCAACCGGAATCCCGTCCCAAGTGGTTTGAAGGCGCGTCCTTCCGCGCGACGATAACTTCGGAATACCTCGGAGTCGGGTACATCATTGGTTCGCGCGTCTCCGGAATTCTGTTCGCGGGCGGTATCGTCTCGTGGTTCGTGGTCATGCCCGCCATCAAGTTCTACGGACAGCTGGCCAACGGCATGCCGATCTATCCTTCGACGATTCCCATCCCGCTCATGACGCCCGACCAGCTTTGGGGCACGTATATCCGCCCGATGGGCGCAGGAGCAGTCGCCGCAGCCGGATTGATTACCCTGCTCCGCACTCTGCCCACAATCATTTCGGCCCTTCGCGCTGGATTAAAGGACGTTCGCGCGCAAGGCGCCGGCCAGCTGACGGCAGCCGGCCGCACCGACCGCGATGTTTCCATGCGCGTCGTTCTTGTCGGCACGATTGTGATCGTCGTGATGCTTTGGCTGATGCTCACCTTTCACCCGATGAAGGGCGCGGAAACGCATTGGTATCAAAATCTCTTGGCCGGTGTTTTCGTGGCAGTATTTGGATTTCTCTTTGTCACCGTCGCCGGACGCATCAGTGGACTGCTCGGCAACTCTTCCAATCCGATCAGCGGCATGAGCATCGCCACGCTGATGGCAACTTGCGCAATTTTCTTTCTCGCTGGCTGGACGGCTCCCAACTATCAAGTGCTGGCACTCATGATCGGAGGAGTAGTCTGCATCGCTGCCGCAATTGCCGGAGCCACCTCGCAGGATCTCAAAACCGGATACCTCGTCGGCGCAACGCCCTTCTGGCAACAGATGGGATTGCTCGTCGGAGTCACCGTCTCCACAATGGCCATCGGCGTCACTTTGAACGTGATGAACAAGGGCCTGGAGAAATACATTCCGCAGCAGATTGCGGTGAATGTTCAGGCTCTGCCGCAAGGCGTAAAAATCGAAAGACCGTCTTTCACTTACAAAGACAAAACCTACACGCTGCTCAATTCCCTCGGTTCGCATGAAGTTCCGGATGGCGAATATCTCTACGACGCCACCTCCCAGCGCATCGAGTATCAGTGGGCGCAAGGCATCGGCAGCGACAAAGCGCCGGCGCCACAAGCGCGCCTGATGGCCACGGTAATCAGCGGAATTCTGAACCAGCGCCTTCCCTGGCGCCTGGTATTAATGGGCGTGGCGCTGGTGATCGCCGTCGAAATCCTCGGCGTGCGTTCCCTCGCTTTCGCCACTGGCTCCTACTTACCGCTCGGAACCACCACCGTGATGTTCGCGGGTGGACTGATTCGGCTGCTCGTGGACGCCACTACTAAGAAGAAGGATGAAAGCGAAGCCAGCCCCGGCGCCCTCTACGCCAGCGGACTGATCGCCGCCGGAGGCGTCTTCGGACTGCTCGGCATCATCATCAACCTGCTGCAAGATCCGGAAATCTCCAACAACGTGCCGCACTGGCTCACCGCCGTTCTGGGCCTGCCGTGGCGCGCGGACCTCTTTGCCTTCGGACCGAAAATTCTGGGTCCGCTAGCGACCAGCAATCTCTTCGGCATGATCATGTTTCTACTGCTGGGAGGTTCCCTCTTCTACTTCGCCCGCAAAAAACTGGATTAATCAGGGGACTTTATCGGCACTTTGACCACTGGGCAGCGTAGCCTTACACTGCAACCATGAGTCCTTCGTACGGCGCACCGCGCATCCGCTTCGATTGGCGCAACTTTATTACGCCAGGCGTTAAGCTTTTGGTGCTGCTTTGTTCCGGCGTCTATCTAGTCCAACTGCTCGTTGGGATGTTCCTCCAGCCGTCGGCCTCTGCGTGGATCAATCATTATTTTGGTTTGGTGCCCTTGGGATTTATTCCCGGGTTGCGATTGTGGCAGCCGGTTACCTATATTTTCCTGCACGGCAGCTTCCTGCATTTGCTGCTGAATATGTTGTTTCTCTGGATGTTCGGAAAAGAGCTGGAACTTACCTGGGGCAAGCGCAAGTTTCTAAATTACTTTTTCCTGTGTGGAGTGGGCGCCGGGCTGATTGAAGTATTGGTCAAAGTCACGCCGATGCTCTGGGGCCATACTCCATCGGACACCCCCACCATCGGGGCTTCTGGCGCAATCTTCGGAATTTTGCTGGCCAACGCAGTCCTGTTTCCGGACCGGCAGGTTTGGCTGTTTCCCATTCCCATTGCGATCCCGATGCGGCCGTATGTTGCAGTACTAGCGGCGATCGAATTTATTTCCACCATCGGGGTGGGCGGCGACGCAGTGAGCCACATTTGCCATCTCGGCGGAATGCTGGTTGGCTGGGTTTATTTGCGGCGCGGATCGTTTCTTTATAATGTGCGGAATATGGTTTCGGACTGGCGGTTGCAGCGGAATAAGAAAAAGTTTGAAGTGTTTATGGGCAAGCAGAAGGGTGAACCACCTTCGCGGCCGGATAGTTGGGTGAATTAGTTTCTGGCGGCGCGGGCGCCGGCAAATGAACTCTGCGCTTTAGAACCTAGCGCCCGCAGCAAAAAGCAGATTCCTCGCTGCGCTCGGAATGACACTTCGACGGGATATCGCCTCTGGCGGAATAAATTTATTGCCACTCGGTACGCCCGGGCAAGCTGGGGCGCAGCATGCTGCGCCCCTACAAGAGGGAAAAAGGATGATTGGTTAGCCTTGGGCAGAGCCGATTACGTGGAACTTCATGAAGTTGGTGGTGCCGCGGACGCCCATTGGGGTGCCGGCTACGATTCCGATTACGTCCCCTTTACGAACCAACTTTTCTTCGAGCAGGCGCTTTTCCGCGATGGCGGCCAGGCCGTCGATCTTGGCAACGTCCGGAATGTGCCGCGGCATTACCCCCCAGATCAGCGCCATCCGGCGGCGTGTTTCCGCTACGGGAGAGAACGCCACGATAGGGACCAGCGGCCGGTAACGCGAAACCAACCGGGCGGTGAAGCCGCTGTGAGTGAAGACCGCGATTACTTTCATGTGCAGTTCGCGGCTGGCGTGGCAAACCAATTCGGCGACGCTCTCGGCCACTTTCAATTTTTCCTGGACGCTGCTCGGCTGCGGGAATTCCTTGATGCTGGATTCGGCTTCTTCGATGATCCGGGCCATCATGCTGACGGCTTCCACGGGATATTTTCCAGAAGCGGTTTCGGCCGAAAGCATCACAGCGTCCGAGCCGTCAAAGATAGCGTTGGCAACGTCGGAAGCTTCCGCGCGGGTGGGCCGCGGATTTTCCGTCATGGATTCCAGCATCTGCGTGGCGGTGATTACCGGGCGGCGAAATTCGCGAGCCCGCGAGATGATCATCTTCTGCACAACGGGAACGCGTTCGGGATTCATTTCTACGCCGAGATCGCCGCGGGCCACCATCACCGCGTCCGCGCTACGCAAAATGCCATCCAGATTTTCGATGGCTTCGGGTTTTTCGAGTTTGGCGATTACCGGGGTATCGTATCCGGCGCGCTTGATCAGCGCTTTGGCGACTAACACGTCTTCCGGGCGGCGTACAAAACTTACCGCAACGTAGTTTATGTTTTGCCCCAGCGCGAACACCAAATCGCGGCGGTCCTTCGGAGTTAGCGCCGGAACCCGCAACTTCACACCGGGCAGATTGATTCCCTTGTGCTCCCCCAGCAAGCCGCCGTTCACTACCTCGCAGATTACTTCCAAGCCGCGCACCTGCTGCACGCGCAACTCGATCAGACCGTCAGAAAGCAGAACGCGCGCGCCACGGCCGACTTCGCTGGGTAGTTGCAGAAATGTTGTGTTAACGCGGGTGGAGTCGCCGAGAATCTTTGCGGTGGTGATGATGAATTTTTGTCCGGAGCGCAACTGCACCGGCGTGCCGCCCGCCAGAACTCCGGTGCGAATCTTGGGGCCTTGCAAATCCGCAAGAATGGCAATGGGCTTTTCCAGCTGGAATGCCAGGGAGCGGAGGTTGACGATATTTTTCGCGTGCTGCTCGTGCGTGCCGTGAGAAAAATTCAGGCGGGCGACGTCCATCCCGGCGCGCAGCAGCCGCTCCATAATTTGCGGGGAGCTGCTGGCCGGACCGATCGTGCAGACAATTTTCGAGTGTCTAAAGAGCATTAAAGATTTCGCGGGGGAACCGGGCTGCATGCGGCACTTTCCCGTGCAGAAGTTCCCGGCCCTGATTTTACTTGGTTTTCCTAGTGCGTGCCGGCAAAGTCCGCAACAATTTTGACCAGCACATCGACGCCTTTGGCAAAAGAAGCGATGGAAATGCGCTCATCGTCTCCGTGCATGCGCTTTAGATCGTCGTCGTTCAGGGGGAACGGAACCAGTCCGTAGGCCTGCACGTTGTGCAGACGAAGGGTGGAAGAATCGGTGGCCCAGGTGGATTGAAAGGGCAGTGTGGGAGCGCCACCGAATTCGCGGGTGGCCACTCTGGCGACCGTGGCGTAAAAATCGTTTTCCAGCGAGGAATCCGGCGCGGAGATTCCCGCGATACCAACCACTTCGAGTTTCACCTGGGGATCGTTCACCAGTTTATTCAGATCGGCAATCACAGTATTGACGCTGTCTCCCGGAAGCAGGCGCACGTTGAGATTGGCGGTGGCGTTGCCGGGGATTACGTTGCGCGCAGTGCCGGCGTTGAGCATGGTGGGGGCAATCGTGTTGCGCATCATGGCGTTCCACAGCGGGCTGGCGTCGGAGATCACCCGCTGGGCATGTTCGCCGCGATCGGGAGTGTCCAGGGAGCGCATCCACTTGCCAATTTCGTCGTCTTGCAGCGGAGCTAAGCCCTCAAAATACCTGCGAACAATAGTGGTGAAGCGTACTGGCGCGGAGTAATTGCCGATTTTCTCGACGGCGGCGGCCAGGTGCACCACCGCGTTGTCTTTAGTGGGCTGCGATGCGTGACCCGAGCTGCCCCGGGCGGTCACAGTGATATTCAAGGAAACTTTTTCGCTGGCTTGTAAACCGATATATTGCACTTTGCCATTTTTTACGAAGACATTGCCGCCTTCGTTGAGCGCGTATCCCGCGGCGAATTTGTCCCAATATTTGAGGGCCAGATTTCGGATGCTGGCGTCGCCGCTATTTTCCTCGTCAGCGGTGGCCAGGAAAATTACGTCGCGATTTAAGCGCACGCCAGAGCGTTTCAGAGCGATGAACGCGGCGAGGTTGGCGGCCAGCATGCCTTTGTCGTCGATCGTACCGCGCCCGTAGAGGTATCCATCTTTGACCACGGCTGCGAAAGGATCGACCGTCCAGCGGGTTTTATCGGCCGGCACCACGTCCAAATGAGCGACCAGCAGCAGGGCTTTCGCGGGGTCGGCCACGGCGGCGCTGCGCAGGCGGGCCACCACGGAACTGTGGCCTGGCCCCATATCCAGAATTTCCGGATTGAGTCCTTCTTTTTGGAGCACGGCAGCGACGTATTTGGCAGCGGCGTCTACGTCACCCGGTGGATTCGAGGTATTTATCTTGATCAGGTCCGAGAGCCACGTTTGGGCTTCAACGGCCAACGCCGCGGTGCTGCCAGCTGGCGGGTTCGCGGCTTGCGAGGTGCCCGCCGGAATCGGCGAGCTTTGCGGAATCCCCGGTCCATTTTGCGGTATTCCCTGGGCTGCCAGCGATACACCGGACGCCAGGAGAACTGCCAGCGCGCCTGATAAATGCCACACGTTCGCGGTACGATTCACGAAGCAACCCCTCGCTTTTGGCTATATCTCGGCTCGCAAGGCCACGGAAATCCATTCCAGTAAACGTTTTGCGGAGAATCTGCTTCATACTAGCATGCAGGTACGAAGCGCCAGTCCTGGCCAGTTGGGCGGCGTTGCGTAACTTCTACTGGCGATTTCGAGGCAATTCCGGCGGGACTTGTGGATGGGTCAGAGGCCTGAAACGCAGCCGGGGATGGGTTCGTCAGATACAGCGCAGCGGCGTATAGACTCGCGAATTAAGGTCCAAAGGGTGTGAGAGGGTGAGAATGAGAGCGATGTGGAATCGAATTTTGGTTACGGGATTGGTCGCGGGGTTTTCAGTGATCGCCACAGCAAGCATCCGCGGTCAGGCTCCGACGGGCCCGCAGGGTGGAGCGCCAACGCCCCAGCAGGCTCCCGCGACACAGCCGCAGCAAAAGCCACCAACGGCAACACCCCCGCCACAAGCCGGAGTAACCATCTCGGTGGAAGCGCCCATCGTTACCGTGGATGCGGTAGCGACCACCAACCACGGCGACTTGCTGCAGGGGCTGAAAAAGGAAAATTTCAAAATTACCGACGACGGTGTGCCGCAAACCATCACCGGATTCAGCACCGGAGATGCCCCAATTACCATGGTGATCGTGATGGAGTTTAGTTCGCGAGGTTACGGATTTTTCGCGCACTACGCAAAATATTGGGTGGATGCCTTATTCCCGAACCTATTACCCCAGGACTGGATCGCACTGGTCACCTTTGATATGCGGAACCGCCTGGAAGTGGACTTTACGCAGGATAAGAACGAAGTGCGCAATGCTATTTACCACTTGTACTTTCCGGGCTTCAGCGAATCCAACGTTTTCGATGCGCTACTGGATACCACCGACCGGTTGAAAGATGTGAAGGGCAAGAAATCTATTTTGCTCCTAGCCAGCGGAATTGACACTTTTTCAAAACATACCCTGGACCAGACCTTCAAACAGTTACGGCAGAGCGACGTGCCGATTTTCTGTGTAGGGCTCGGCAAAATGTTTGTCAACGCCGGCGGAGCCCGGGGCGCGAGCCGGGAGATCGATTATCTGCAAGCGGAAAACGAGCTGCGGAATTTTTCCTCGTTGACCGGAGGATTCGCGTGGTTTCCGCAATTTGACGGGGAGATCCCCGGGATTTTCCAGCAAGTCGCCAGCTTTTTGCGGCACCAGTACAATTTGTCGTACGCGCCCACGAACGGGAACGATGGCAAATATCACAAATTAAAAGTGGAGCTGGTGGCGCCGGATGGCAGCCCCCTTACGGTCCTGGATCAAAAAGGTAAAAAGCAGAAGACCGTGGTTTACGCCCGGCAAGGCTATCAAGCGCCCAATGGAGTTGGCGGGGTGAAGTAGATTTCGCGCTCCTGCTTAGTAGCCTTTCGATAAATCCACGAGGTTAAAAAGTTCGCGGCCGGCAAACCAGCGTTCCAGAAGTTCTACGAGCAGATTCGTTTCGCGTTGCCAGAGGCGGTTGCTGATGGCGCTGGTGTGCGGAGTTAGCAAAAGATTGGGCGCCGTCCACAGCGGGCTTTCCGGGGGAAGCGGTTCCGTGTCGGTGACGTCCAGGGCTGCGCCGCCCAGCTGGCCACTTTCCAGCGCCCGAACCAGCGCGGCTTCATCCAGAACCGAGCCGCGGCCCAGATTGATCAATCGCGCGCCACGCTTCATCTTCGCGAAGCGCTTGGCGTCGAAGATATTTCTGGTGTCGGCTGTTTCGGGCGTGGCGACTACCACGTAGTCCGCCAGCGGCAGAACTTCATCGAGTTTTTCCACGGAGACAATTTGTTGCGCGAAACTGAGGTCGCCCTGGCCGGTCCTGGTTACGCCGATGACTTTCATCTCGAGCGCGCCGGCGCGTTTGGCGATTTCTTTTCCGATGGAGCCGAAACCCACGATCAGCAGGGTTGCGCCGTTGAGCTCGGTTAAGTGTTGCGGCTTATCCCACAATTGTTGCTGGGACCAGATTTTTTGGTCCTGCTGGCGGACCGCGTCTGGAAGATTTCTGGCCAGCGCCAGGAGCAGGCCGATGGTGTGTTCCGCCATGGGGACGGAAAAAACTCCGCTGGCGTTGGTGACGATGACTTGCGAAGCGCGGAGTTCGGGGTAGGCCAACTGGCCCACGCCGGCGGAAGTGGAGTGAATCCACTTCAATTTTTTTGCCCGGAGAAATTGCTCGGGGCGCAATATCGCGCCTACGAAAATGTCGGCATCGGGAAGTTCACCGGGTAGCTCGCTGAATGTGGGAGCCTGGGCGACGCGCATTTCCGGCCAGTGCTGGAGCAGCGTTTCGGCCATGAGCGGTTTGGCTTGCCATTCGGTGAAGGGATGCCAAGCGCAGATCAAGAGCTTGGTTTCGCTTGGCTTTGTGCGGTTCATAGCGATTGAGCTTTCGCGGTTTTTATTATGAAAAGGCACACAGGTTGAAACCTGTGCTACCAAAATTCGGAAACTACGGGCGGATGCAGAGATCCTGTCCGGTCATTTCAGAAGGCGCGAGCTGGCCCAGAGCGCTGAGCATCGTCGGCGCGATATCGCGCAGCGAACCATTGGGCCGGAGGCGCAAATCTTTTTCGCTGCTGACCAAAATTAATGGAACGGGGTTCAGCGTGTGATACGTGTGGGCGCCGCCGGTGGTGGGGTCGATCATCATTTCGGCGTTGCCGTGATCGGCGGTGATCAGCCAGGCGGCGTCATCGAAGCGGGCTTTGAGGGCCTGGTAGATTTGCGCAAGGCCGGCGTCGACCGCTTCCACCGCTTTGATGGCAGCTTCCAGTTTGCCGGAGTGGCCGACCATGTCGGCGTTGGCGTAATTCATGATGATGGCGTCGAATTCCTGGCCTTCGATAGCTTTTACCACCGTGTCGGTAATACCTTGCGCGGACATTTCCGGTTTTAGATCGTAAGTTGCGACTTTCGGCGAAGGCACCAGAATGCGTTCTTCGCCGGGAAACGGTTTTTCCATGCCGCCGTTGAAGAAATAAGTGACGTGCGCGTATTTTTCGGTTTCCGCAGTACGCAGATTTTTGTATTGCAGCGCGCCGAAAACTTGCGCGAGGATTTGCTCCATCTTTTCCGGAGCGATTACGAATTTCAGCCAGGGCCAATTTTTGTCGTACTGAGTCATGCCGACGTAGAACAAGTTTTTGGGACGCGCGGGATCGGGGAATTTGTCGAAGTCTGGAGCGGCCAGAGCGTAAGACATTTGCCGGGCGCGGTCGGCGCGATAGTTGTAGAAGATGACGGCGTCTTCATCGCGGATTTGCGTGACTGGCTTGGCGGACTGGCCTTCGCCGTCGGCGATCACGATGGGTTTGATGAATTCATCGGTGACCTCTTGGGTGTAGCTTTTTCCCAGCGCCGCGAGCGGATCGGTGGTGCGGGTTTCGGCGTCACCGTGGACCACGGCTTTGTAGGCCAGTTCGATGCGCTCCCAGCGATTGTCGCGATCCATGGCGTAGTAGCGGCCGACCAGGGTTGCGATTTGCCCTACGCCCAGTTCGCGCATTTTCTTCTGCAATTGCTGCACAAACTCTTTTCCGCTGTGCGGAGGGGTGTCGCGCCCATCCATGAAGCAGTGCACGAAGACTTTTTGCACGCCGTACTGTTTGGCCATTTCGAGAAGCGCGAAGAGATGTTGGATGTGCGAATGCACGCCGCCGTCGCTGAGCAAACCCATCAAGTGCAGCTGATGCGTCTTGCCGCGCTGCATGGCTTGCTGAAACAGCGGGACCTTCTCGAGCTGCTTGTTGGCGACCAGCAAATCGATGCGGGTCATGTCCATGTGCACGATGCGGCCGGCGCCCATGTTCATATGTCCCACTTCGCTGTTGCCCATTTGACCTTCCGGCAATCCCACGTAAGGCCCGGAGGTGTGGATCAGCGTATTGGGAAATTTACTGATTAATTCGTCGTAGGCGGGTTTGCGGGCCAAGGCGATGGCGTTGCCATTTTTTTCGGCGCGATAGCCCCAGCCGTCCAGGACAGTGAGGATGATTGGTCTCTTTTTTTCGGCCATAAATTTTTAGTTTCCGGAAGAGTGGATGATTTTGTATTCAGTCAAACACACTTAAATTCGCATTTATTTTCGCGCAAACTCACTTAATTCGGCGAGCAACCGTTCTACTTCGTCGATGGTGTTGTAGTGCACCAAACCGATACGTAGCAGACCGCCAATTTTCTCGACGCCCAGGCGTTCGGTGAGATTCATTGCGTAGAAATTGCCATCCCAGGTGAAAATCCCACGATCACCGAGAAAGGTGGCGATTTCCGTGGGATTGTGATCGCCGATCCGAACGGAAACCGTGGAGCATCGCTCGGCGAAGCGGGCTGGGTCAGCGATGCCGAAAAATTTGAGCTTGGGAATTTCCAGCAGGCCGGCGACCAGTCGGGTGAGGAGCGTTCGCTCGTAGGCCACAGTGGCGCGATACGCAGACTGAAGCGCGGCCCGGCGGGTTGTAGCTGCGGGATCGCCTTGGCGGCCCACGCTTGCGATGTAATCGACGGCGGCGTTGATGCCCACGATCAGTTCGTGCAACTGTGTGCCAGTTTCCCAACGCTCCGGGATTCGATCGTAGGCGGGGCGAACTTTGTAGGGGCGCAAGCGCTCGAGATGTTCGCGTTTGCCGTAAAGCGTGCCCATGTGCGGGCCAAAGAATTTGTAGGGAGAGCAGACCAGAAAATCGCAGTCGAGCGCTTTCACGTCAATCGCGCCGTGCGGGGCGTAGTGTACGGCGTCGATAAATACTAGCGCGCCGGCGGCATGGGCCAGTTTGGTGATTTCCGCCACAGGATTTATCGTGCCTACGGCGTTGGAGGCGTAGCCCACCGCGACTAGCTTTGTCTTCGGAGTGATTTTCTTTTTCAGGTCGTCGAGGTCCAGCGTGCAATCCGATTCCCTGATGTCCACTTGGCGGATGACCACGCCTTTTTCTTCCAGCGCACGCCACGGCGCGACGTTGGCGTCGTGGTCCAGGGTGGTAACCACGATTTCGTCGCCCTCGCGCAAATCCCGTCCGATTGCCCGCGCGAGTGCGAAGGTAATGGTTGTCATGTTCTGACCGAAGACCACTTCATTCGGTTCACAATTGAAAAAATCAGCCATTGCCTGGCGCGCGGCCGCAATGGCTTCGTCGGAGCGCTGGCTGGTGGCGAACATTCCGCAAGTGTTGGCATTCTTGTGCAACAAATAGTCCTGGATGGCGCGGGTCACCTGCTGGGGCACTTGGGTTCCAGCGGGGCCATCGAAAAATACCGCCGGCTGCCCGTTCACGCGCAATTGCAGCGAGGGGAACTGCGAGCGGACCCAAGCTGTGTCGAAAGGGGCGGCGGCTGGTCCTGGAATTGTCGGGGTGCTGGTCATTAAGTTTATTCGCGGCTTGGTGGGTGGGTTGCCACCAGAATGTGCCGTCCTCTAGGCTCGTTAGTTTCTCACAGCGGCGGGCGATGTTACAGCGCGGCTGGCGCCCCGGCTAAAGAACCAATTTGGTGGAAGACCACTCCGTGCTATGAGCCTGCCCGCGCGCCGGCTCGTGCTAGCATTATTGCGGTCGCTCCCCACTCATGCCGCTTTGGCGCCGGCTATCAACTTTGCGCCACGCTTTCCCCGAGGTCTTCGATGCCCGAACATGATTCCGCCGACTGAGCGAACCCGCGTGGTGCGCGAGCCGCATCGCGGTTCGCATGACCGCGAGACAATTTACAAAATTCTCGATGAAGGATTTGTGTGCCACGTCGGGTTTAGCGTCGACGGCCAGACCTACGTGATTCCCACGATGTTTGCGCGGGTGGGCGACTCTATCTATTTTCACGGCTCGGCGGCCAGCCGCATGTTGCGCAATTTGAGCGAGGGATTGGCGGTGTGCGTCACGGTGACCCTGGCCGACGGTCTGGTGCTGGCCCGCTCAGTTTTCAACCACTCCATGAATTACCGTTCGGTGGTGGCGCTCGGCAAAGCTACTCTGCTGGATCAACCCGAAGAAAAACTCGCCGCGTTGCGCGCCTTCACAGAAAAAATACTTCCTGGCCGCTGGGCAGAAGTCCGCCAGCCCAGTGAAAAGGAATTGAAGGCCACCAGCATCCTGCGTCTGCCGCTGACGGAAGTTTCGGCGAAGATGCGCGTCGGGCCGGTGGAGGATGACGCGCCAGACTACGAGCTACCCGTGTGGGCGGGAATTATTCCCCTGAAACTTACCGCCGGGAGCTCCCGTAACCGATACCAGGTGCGCGCCATCGACTCCCGTGCCGCAATACGCGCGGAATTACGACCGGCAAACCTCCTAAACGTCTACTTCTGCACCGCGCGCAGAAAATCTGCCAGCATGCCATAGCCAGTGGCCTCGATGCCTGGATTGTGCTCTACGATCGAAAGGCCAAATACGTCCAGGTCGAAGCGTATGGCCGAGCTGGTGCCTTCCAGATTTGCCAGCGGATCGGTGGCTAGCAGCAGTTCCGGTTTCACACTACAATCCACGCCCTCGCCTCGCCGTTCCGCGCGGCAGACCAGTTTGTAGCGCATGCCGGCGGCGCGCACCGAGCGGATTTTTTCTTCGCTGAGCTCCCGAATGCCGGTGCGGTGGACTTGTTCCAGCTTTACCGGGATTCCCATCAGCACAATTGTCAACGCCACAACTTTTACGGCGGCGTCCCACCCGTCGAGGTCGGCCGTCGGATCGGTTTCGGCCACTCCCAACGTCTGGGCGCGCCGCACCGCCTCGCTGAAGGACCGGCCTTTTTCTATCTCCGTGAGCACTACGTTGGTGGTGGAATTGAGAACCCCGGAAAAACCGCGCAGCTCCGTGGCCGGCAATCCCATCGGGAACATAGAAAAGATCGGCACGCCATCCATCACTGTCGATTCGTAGAGAAATTGCCTCTTTTTCTCCTGTGCCAGCGCCGTCAATTCGCGGAAGGCGTGCACGATCGGGCCTTTGTTCGCGGTGATGGCATGCGCGCCGAGCTCCAGGGCAGTCCGCAAATGATCGATCGCCGGCTGTCCCGTCTGAACATCGAGCGAGCTGGCTTCAAATAGCACATCGGCGCGGCAGCGCTCCAGCCACTCGCGGAAGTTTTGGGGCCTGGCTCCCAGACCCGCGGTTTGCGAAGAAGCTTGTGGTGGAAAATGCCCGTTCAAAATGGCGATAGGATTCAGGCCGTCGGGATCGGCAACCCACCCGTTACGGCGGGTGGCGACGCCGGCAAGACGCCAACGAACGTCATAGCGACGGCGCAATTCCGTCTCTTTAGCGATTAGCAGGCGCAGAAATGCGCGCCCTACGTTGCCAAAGCCCACGATCGCAAGGTTGTAAGAAGGAATGACGCGCTCCTAAATATTTTTATTTAGTGAGCAGCGGCCAGTTTCGCCGCGGCAGAAGAGATCAGCGCGGCTTCACCCTGCAGTACTCGCGAAACCACCACGATAGCTTCGTCTGCATCTTTCCACTTTTTTTGTTCGATAGCTTCGCGCACCGCTGGCAGCGTTTTGGCTTCGTAACCGGTGTATTGGCCGGGGGCATCGATCATGTGTTTAAACCACGGCCGCCCCGGCAATCCTTCCTCTGAAGTAAGCTTGCGTTCACTTTCGATCAGCAGGGTGTTGACCCCGGCAAGCGAAGCGCTCGCCAGCGCCGCCCCTCCATTAGCATTGGCGTGCGCGTACGCTTTGCTATATTCGGCGGCGCTCCGCGCCAGCGCAGCATTGGCGTTATCGAGCGGCGCGAAATTCAAGACTGGGGGCACCACTTCTTTCGGAGGCGGAACTGATTTTTCGCGCGGATCGGCTGCCGCAATGTATGCGCCTTCCTCCAGTTCCAAGTTGCGTTCTTCAGCATCGGCTCGCATCTTGTTCGCTAAATCTTTTACCTCTTTCGTGTACAGCTGAATGGTGTCGGCAAAGTCTCCGAACTCAAAGAGGAGGACGTCGGCGTCAGCCATCCGCATCACCGCGCTGGCTCCGACTTGCGCTAATGCCTGGCCGTAAACGAAATCGGTATCGCTGAAATGCGTGTACCAATAAAAATCGTCATAAATGGAATGGTAGATTCCGCCGCCATCTTCGCCGCCAAATCCGATATTCAGCGAAGCTACACCGTCATGCTGCAAAAACGCGCCGTAGTCCGAGCCTGAACCCATGGAGCCGATACGCAGGTCGGCGCGGCTGCGCGCTTCGCTGCGAGCTTCCGCGGAATTCGCTTCGGCAATGGTCGCCAGCTGCGTGCGCTTCCACACGGAAAGTTTCGTTTCCGGGTCTTGTACGTCTCGCGCGATGTCATTGATGAACTTTTCCAGCGAGTGGGAGCCGGACATATCCAGGAACCCACGGCCGTTGGTGTCCGAATTGATGTAGACGACCGCATGTGCGCGCAATTCGTCAGCGTGCTCCTCGGCCCACTCGGTCGAGCCAATCAATCCCGGTTCCTCGGCGTCCCACGCCCCGTAGATTATGGTGCGCTTCGGCTTCCAGCCGGCTTTCACCATTTCGGCCAATGCCCTTGCTTCTTCGATCATGGCGGACTGCCCGGAGAGCGGATCCTCTGCGCCGTTCACCCAGGCATCGTGATGATTGCCGCGAATGACCCATTCATCCGGATTGGTGGAGCCGGGAATTCTGGCGATCACGTCGTAAATTGTTTTCAGCGGAAACCAATTGGATTTTATTTTCAGATGCACTTTTGCCGGGCCGGGGCCGACGCGGTATGTAATTCCCAAACCGCCGCGCCACTCCGCGGGCGCGACCGGACCGGTAAGGGCCTCTAGCAGCGGTTGCGCATCGCCATAAGAAATCGGCAGTACTGGAATCTTGGTGATGACCGGAACATCTTTCAGCTCCAGGCGCTTGGCATCTTTCGTTGCGCCAACGCCGGGAGTCAACGGATCGCCGGGATAAATCGGATCATCCGCAACGCTGCCGCGCTGCACGCCATCCTTGGGCCGCCACGCACCCTTTGGGAAAATCACTCCCTGCTGGTAACCATCGCTGCGCGGATCGGAATAAATCAAGCAGCCGACGGCTCCATGTTCCCCGGCAACCTTGGGCTTGATACCCCGCCAGGAGTGCCCGTAGCGCGCGATCACGATAGCGCCCTTTACGGAAATGCCCATGCGGTCCAGGCGGTCGTAGTCCTCCGGGATTCCGTAATTCACATAGACGAGCGGGGCGGTGACGTCGCCATCGATGCTATAGGCGTTGTAAGTGGGCAACTGTTCGGATTGCTGATTAGAAGTGGGATCTTCTGGCAGCGCCGGCTCTTGCAACTTGGCTACAAAGTGCGGGCCGCCATCGACCAGTTCCACAGCGCGTTCTTTCGGCGTGGGAAATAAAACGTCGTACATTTCGATGTGCGCGTCGAGGCCAAACTCCTTGAATTTGGCCAGGATCCACTCGGCGTTTTCTTTGTCGTAAGGACTGCCGACGTTGTGCGGCCGCGCAGAAAGATGCTGCATATATCCGCGGATATTTTCCGGCTTGGGAATGGCTTTGAGCTTTTCTTCCCACTGGCGCTCGGTGCGCGAGGACTCGGCGGAAAATCCATACAGCGCAGGTTCGTCCGCAACCAGGATGCGAAAAACCGGCGCGAGAGACGCTGCGGCAAACAGAGCGGAAGCCAGAAGAATACTGCGTTTCATATTTCCCCCAAAAAGGAATAGGTATTCTGCACTAACCCACGGAGCTTGAACACCCCGGATCGGCGCGTCTCGGCAAGATTCGCGAAGCGCCAAGCACGTCCAGGAAAATCACAGCAAGACTTTGCTCATCACGATGAAGTGGCACGGCAGAATGGCGGGAATTTCCGCGGGAAATTTCTCGGTAGCGGTCTCCTGATAACCGAGGTGCCGGTAATAGGGTGGGAGTTCGGTGCGCAGATTCACGATGCGCAACTCCGCAACGCGGCAACCATTGCTGCGGAAAAAATCCTCCGCCGCGGTCATCAGTACCCGGCTTAACCCCGATTTTTGGCGCTCCGGCGCCACCGAGAGCAGTCCGATGTAGCCGCTCTCTCCGCGCAGTTCGGCGTAAACACAGCCTACCAATTGACTGGAATCTTCGAGCAGCAGAAACGCTCCACGCTGCAGGCGGGCGCGAACTTCGTCGGCGTTAAGGCGGTCGGCAGCCAGGAAAAATCGTTCCACCCGAAATGCCGTGTTGATTAATTGCGTTACCGCGGCGACGTCGGCTTCTTGCGCCGGGCGAATGCGAAGATTTTCATCAGTGTCCACCGAGGCTATGCCTTCCGAACGAGGTTGCGCCTTCTCAACGAAGCTACGACTTTTTGTGGGTGGTGTTGAGCACGGCGTCTGGGATCACCAGGCGTTCCACGGGACGTCCGCCGACGATATGCGACTCGATAATTTCGTCCACATCGCCGGGCGCTACGTGCCCGTACCAGACCGCGTCCGGATAGACGACCACCGTGGGACCGAGCTCGCATTGATCCAAGCATCCGCATTTATTTGCGCGCACGGTAGCTCCCGCAATGCCGCGAGTCGCTAATTTAGTCTTGAACAGTCGCTGCAACTCGCCGGCGCCCGTTGGATCGCAGGAGCCGCGGGGATGCCCCGGCTCGCGCTGATTCATGCAAATAAAAATATGTTTTTCAAATTTGGGCATGCTAATTCGATGCGCGCTGCTTCGGTTCTAGGTTACGCCCGGGCCGCCGCGCGTAGTCTTGGCGGTCTTCAGAATCGCGATACCGATCAAGATAATCGTGATCGCCGTAATCCATTTTGGCGGCACATGCAGCAAGTACGCCGCGTAAATTAATCCCGCGACCACCAGCGCTGCACCGACTAGATACAGTCTCGACGACACCGCTGTGCCTCCGCCTAGCTCAAGCCCAAGGGGGCTTTGCCATTGAATTTCGCCGAGGCACCCAGTTCTTCTTCGATGCGCAGCAGTTGATTGTATTTTGCAATGCGATCCGTGCGGCTGGCGGAGCCGGTCTTGATTTGTCCCGCCGCGGTGGCTACGGCCAGGTCTGCAATGAAAGTGTCTTCTGTTTCGCCGGAGCGATGCGAAATGATGGAGTTATATCCGGCTTTACGCGCCATTTCGATCGCATCGATGGTCTCGGTAACGCTGCCAATCTGGTTTAGCTTGATCAAGATCGCGTTCGCGATACCCTCTTTGATTCCCCGCTCGAGGCGCACCGTGTTGGTCACGAACAGATCGTCTCCGACCAGCTGAATTCTTTTCTTGGATGTCTTGCTGCCCACGCTCTGCGTCAGAGCTTTCCAACCCGCCCAGTCATCTTCGGCCATCCCGTCTTCAATCGAGACGATGGGATATTTTTCCGTCCAACTCGTCCAGTAGGCCGCCATTTCCTCGGAAGTGTGCGCGGACTTATCCGATTTCTTGAAAACGTATTTACCGCTGGCCTTGTCGTAGAATTCGCTGGCCGCCGGATCCAGCGCGATGCTCACTTGTTCGCCGGCTTTGTAACCGGCGGCACCGATCGCCTCCAGAACAATCTGGATGGCTTCTTCGTTCGATTTACAACTCGGCGCAAAGCCGCCTTCGTCACCCACTGCGGTGGAATATCCGCGCTTTTTCAGCGCCGTCTTCAGCGCGTGAAATATTTCCACGCCCCAGCGCAACGCTTCCGAAAAATTCGGCGCGCCAATCGGCATCACCATAAATTCCTGGAAGTCCACCGAGCTGTCTGCGTGCGCGCCGCCGTTCAGAATATTCATCATCGGCACAGGAAGCAGGCTGGCGGAGGTGTCCGTCGAGTATCGCGACAAATATTTGTATAGCGGCTGTTTCAACGCTACGGAAGCGGCACGCGCAGCGGCCATCGAAACGGCAAGAATTGCGTTAGCTCCCAGCCGCGATTTCGTCGGCGTGCCATCCAGCGAAATCATGGCGTGATCCAGACCTCGCTGATCCGCTCCATCCAACCCGACCACCGCTTTGGCAATCTCGCCGTTAGCATTGGCTACGGCCTCTAACGTTCCCTTGCCCAGATATTTCGACTTGTCGCCGTCGCGTAATTCCAAAGCCTCGTGTTCGCCGGTCGATGCCCCCGACGGCACCGCACCACGCCCCAGCGCTCCGCCCTCCAGCAACACATCAGCTTCAACGGTAGGATTTCCGCGGGAATCGATAACTTGGCGGGCGTGAACGCGTGCAATCTTTGTGGACATGTCCGAATGCTCTCCTGGAACTTTATGAACACACAATTGTAGCAGACCAATTCCGATTCATCGGGTTCGACTGGAGGTATAATTGGGTATGGCAAAAATGGCCAGAGCGCGCGTTTTCAAGGCGGGAAAGAGTCAGGCGATCAAGCTCCCCAAAGAGTCCCGTGTCAAGGGTTCCGAACTTGAAATTTATCGCCGAGGCGACGGGATCATCCTGCGCGAAAAGAGTGTAGGTATGGAACGAGTACTCGAGCTAATTGCAGAATTGCCCGCCGATATGTTTCCGAAAAAACGGAAAGATCCAAAGCCGCAGCGTCGACGCGGCCTGTAAGGACCGTAGTGGACGTCGTTGCAATCTCCTGTGGCCGAGTTCAGTGCCTAAGGCGTCTCCGGCTCTTCGATCATCGATTCCTGCCGAATCACCACCACAATCCCCGACTCGGTAACGTGGAAGCGTTTCTTATCGGCTTCCGTGTCATAGCCAATTTCCGTATGCTCGGGCAGGCTCACGTGCCGGTCGATAATCGCTCGCCGAATCCGCGAATGCCGCCCGATATTCACGTGATTGTAGATAATCGAATCCGAGACCTCGCAATAACTATTCACGCGCGCGTTGTAACCCAGCACCGAGCCTTTTACGCGCCCTCCGGAAATGACGCATCCTCCCGAGACGATCGAATCGGTCGCGACGCCCATGCGCTCTGGGTCCGCGAAAACGAATTTCGCCGGCGGCCATTGCTGTTGCCAGGTCCGCAGCGGCCACTCCTGGTCATACAAATTGAAGACCGGCGAGACGCTGACCAGATCCATATTCGCTTCGTAGTACGCGTCCAGCGTTCCCACATCGCGCCAGTACAAAGCATCCTTGCGATTCTCATCCACGAAGTTGTACGCAAACACCCGATGCTTGGAAATAATCCGCGGAATAATGTCCTTGCCAAAGTCGTGGTGCGACTTGGGATCCTCGGAATCCGCCAGCAAAATAGGAATCAGCAGCTGGGTATTGAAAATGTAGATCCCCATCGACGCATTGCAGTATCCCGCGCGATGGGGCGACTCTTTGGGGTGCTCCGGCTTTTCTTCAAATCCCTGAATTCGCCAATCGCGGTCAGTCTCAATCACTCCAAATTGTCGCGCCGACTGTTCCACCGGAAACTCAATCGTCGCAACGGTAACATCCGCGCCACTGTCCACATGCTGCTGCAGCATGCGGCTGTAGTTCATTTTGTAGATATGATCGCCGCTTAAAATGAACGTGTACTTCGAGCGTTCGCTGCCGATCGAATAAATGTTCTGGTACACCGCGTCCGCCGTGCCCTGATACCACTCTTTGGACACCCGCATCTGCGGCGTCAACACCTCAATGTAATCTCCCAAGCCTGCCAGCGGCGACCACCCCGCGCGAATGTGCCGGTTCAAGCTGAGCGCCTTGTACTGGGTCAGCACAAAAACGCGTCGCAAATCCGAATTGATGCAATTGGAAAGGGTTATATCGATGATGCGGTACAGCGCCCCGAAGGGCACCGCCGGCTTGGCGCGATCCCGCGTCAGCGGCCACAAGCGCTCGCCCTGACCTCCGGCGAGCAACACTCCAATGGCATCCCGCATGTCCGGCATGGTTCGCTCCCGCGACCCTAAATGGAGGGCGGCTGATTCTAGCAATTAAAGGGTAAAAGGCAATCAGGGAAAAATCCTAGAAATAGGTCGCATCGAGCGGTCCAGCCCTTCCCAGCAACGAGCCTGCGTTCCGAAAAATCGATTAATCAATCGGTAAACGAGCTACCCGAATGGTTAAGTACAGGACCGTCTGCCGCGCAGCCGGACCCGGCAAGAAAGAACACTTGACTTATATGCCTCTAATTGATTAGAAGATGCCAGCGACTTAAATCATGCCTTCTGTGCCGCTGCCCCAGGTGCACTGACCACGGCAGCGTTTTACATGCGATACTGATAGACAGGGACGGCGTCCGCCATGTGCAGAGGCGCCGTAAGAAACCAATCCGAACCGGATTGGGGGTGAAATTTAGAGTGGCTGAAGTAATTATCCAAGAGAGTGAGTCTCTGGAAAATGCCCTGCGCCGTTTCAAACGCAAGGTGCAACAGGAAGACATCATCAAGGAAATCAAGAAGCATAGCTTCTACATGAAACCCGGCGAGAAGCGCCGGGCCAAAGAAGCGCTTTCGCGGAAGCGACTGCGTAAGAAGCAGCGGCGCGAAGCGGACTAATTCCGCTTAACGTCGCGGCTCGGCGCCGCACTTCCGAGAATCAGACCCCGGTCAGGTAAGACGTTTTGGGTAGTTTCAAGCACCTTCGCGCCCAATGGCCCACGGGACCCAGCCCGGTTCCCATAAGCTACTGGTATACCCATTCCCCTTGGCGGCTTAGGCCGCCAAGGATTCGTCCCTTGCCCGAGGTAAGGTCAGGGGGACAGCGGTTATGGAATACCACGATCGGGTACTGAAGTGCTCGGAGTGCAGCGCCGAGTTTGTATTTACTGGCGGCGAACAGATGTTTTTCGCCGACAAGGGTTTCAAGAACGAACCCAAGCGTTGCAAAGGTTGTAAAGCCAAGCGCGCCGAAGGCGGAGGCGGTTCCGCTTCCCCGATGCGCTCGGAAACCAAGACCAGTTGTTCGCAATGCGGCAAGGAAACGACGGTTCCCTTCCGCCCCACCCAAGGTCGTCCTGTTTTCTGCCGCGAATGCTTCCAGCAACGCCGTGCTATGGGTGCACCATAGACTCGCAGCTTCACAAAATTTTCTGAGCCACCCGTCCCCTGTGTCTCGGCCCCGTTTAGCTAACTGATTCTGCCCAGTCGCCTTCACGCCACAAGTAGTGCGATCGCAGTGCTTCTGAGAAGTGTCCCCCAAACAATTGCAACCGCCTTAATCCATTGTCGGCATGGTGTGCCTTCAGTGTAGAATCGCCGCGGCATTTTGTAGCCCCTAACTCGGAGGAATTTTGATGATGCGGTGGAGTTCGCGTGTTTTGCTGGCAGTCGTGTGGATGCTTACGCTGCACTCGGTGGCGCTGCGTTGTCAGCAGGGCCCGGCCTACCGCTTCTCGGTTTCCTTCGCGAAAGAGCAGAGTGCCGAGCCTCTCGACGGCCGCGTATTGCTTCTGCTTTCCACTGATGGTTCCGAAGAGCCACGCATGCAAATCACCGGCTTACCGCGTACCCAAGTGATTTTCGGACTCGATGTAGAGGGCCTGAAACCCGGGCAAGCCGTGGTCGTCGATGACGCCGCATTCGGCTACCCCACCCGCTATCTGCACAATGTCCCACCGGGCGATTATTTCGTCCAAGTAGTTCTGCACCGCTACGAAACTTTCCACCGAGCCGATGGCTACACCGTTAAACTGCCCATGGATCGTGGCGAAGGCCAGCACTGGAATCTGGCGCCCGGAAATCTCTATTCGAAACCGCAAAAGATAACGCTGCGCGCCTCCGGCGAACCAATCTCCATCTCGTTGGACCAAGTTATCGCCCCGATTCCCGATCCGCAAGACACCCCCTACATTCGCCACATCAAAATCCGCAGCGAATTCCTGAGCAAATTTTGGGGCCGGCCAGTTTTTTTGAGTGCTAACGTTCTGGTCCCCGAGGGATTCGACAAACATCCCGAAGCGCGCTTCCCTCTGGCGATTTTCGAAGACCACTTCAATGACGACCTGCATGGTTTCCGCACCACGCCTCCCGATCCAAATCTGAAGCCAGATTACAGCGAACGCTTTCACCTCGCCGGCTACAACAAAATTCAGCAGGAAGAGGCCTACAAGTTTTATCAGCAGTGGATCGCCCCAGATTTTCCACGCATTCTCGTGGTGCAAATCAATCACGCCAACCCGTACTACGACGACTCCTATGCGGTAAACTCCGCCAACCTCGGCCCCTACGGCGACGCCATCGAAACTGAACTGATCCCCGCAATCGAGAAAAAGTTTCGCGGCATTGGCCAGGGGTGGGCGCGCTTCGTTTATGGCGGTTCCACCGGCGGATGGGAAGCTCTCGCCGTCCAGGTCTTCTACCCCGATCATTACAACGGCGCCTTTGCTGCTTGCCCCGATCCTGTCGACTTCCGCGGTTTCACCAACATCAACCTCTACGATGACAAGAACGCCTTCTACATTCGCGGCCCTCACGTAGAAGTGGCCCAACCCGCAGAGCGCGATTACCTCGGCCACACCTTTGTCACCACGCAAAAAGTAAATCAGTATGAATTAGCGTTAGGTTCGCACGCCCGCTCCGGCGAACAATTCGACATCTGGCAGGCGGTCTACGGCCCAGCCGGCAAAGACGGCTATCCGCAACCCATCTTCAACAAGGAAACCGGCGAAATCGATCCTGCGGTGGCCGCCTACTGGAAGGAACACTTCGACCTGAGCGCGATCCTGCAGAAGAATTGGTCCACGCTGGGCCCCAAGCTCGAAGGAAAAATTCACGTCTACGTCGGCAGCGCGGACACCTATTTTCTAAACAACGCGGTCTACTACCTGGAAGATTTTCTGAAGAGCACAACCAATCCGCCGTACGGCGGCGAAGTCAAATACGGCGATCGCGCGGAACATTGCTGGAATGGCGACCCCAACTTGCCGAACGCCTACTCTCGCCTGCACTACAACACCATGTACGTCCCGAAAATAATGGAGCGTATCGCCAAGTCCGCTCCACCAGGCGCCGACCTTAAGTCCTGGCGCTATTAAAGCGCCGTTAAGGCAAGCCACCCTCACGGCTGTTGGCCGTCAAAAAAATCCTCTGAACCCTAGCGACTTTCTTTTGAGCCATGGGTTGTGGTCGGGCAACCGGCGGTGTTACCCGGGTGTGTCCGTATCTCAACTCCGGGGTCCCGTCGGTTGGGCCGGTTGGTTCGCCAGCCGTGTCTCAAACTCGACCCTTGGAGGAACACCATGAAACGACTCATCGGCAGTTTGGTGGGTGCTGTAGTCTTACTCGCGTCGGCGGCCCTGATCCACGCTCAGGATCAACTGGTCCCCGCCGGCACACTCCTGCAATGCACTCTGGACGAGCCGAATTTCTCTTCGGCCACCGCCGCAATCGGCGACCCGGTGCTCTGCCACTTGCGCACTCAGCAGGAATTCGGCAGGCCCATGTTTCCGCGCGGCGCGATGCTCGGCGGGCATCTCGAGGCCGACAAGGAACCTGGCCACTTTGTCGGCAAAGGCTATCTAAAGATCACCTTTGACCGCGTCATCCTGCCCAACGGCGATCTACCCGTGCCCGCTAAAGTCATTCAAGCCCGCGGCTACAAAGTGGATAAGCAGGGTGCCGTCGACGGCAAAGGCCACGCCACCCGCGATGTCGTGGAGTGGATGCTCCCCCCGCTGTGGCCCTGGAAAGTGGTCACCCTGCCCGCGCGTGGTCCGCGCCCCACGCTGAAAGGCGAAGAACCGCTCGAACTCCGCCTGATGGACGACATCGTGATTCCGCGGGTTCTGGCCCAAGCCGCTCACCCGGATCGACCGCCCTACGCGCAACACAGTAGCTTCAGCGGGACTTCAGAAACCGGCGCGATGCAGCTGGCGAGCGTCGCTTCCGACACGCAGCCCGCCCAGCAATCCGCCGCACAGCCCATAAATCTAACGCCCAGCTCGCAGCGCTGTACCAAGCTGGTCCTTAATTCCAACCAGGTGATCGACGTGGCGAAATATTATCGTCAGGACGATCTGCTCATCATCACCGACACCCAGGGTCGTAGCGGTTCCATCGAAATCGCCAGCGTGAACTGGGCGAAAACTTCGGAGATGACCGGCACATTCCGATTCGTTGAGACGCCGGACCTCGTCGCGCAACAGCACTAATGTGTTGAGCTGCCGCGCGCTGTAGTTTGGAAATTTGTCGGCGCCGTTGCTCGAGAAAACGGCCTATGATTGGTGTGCGTTCGGAGAGTGTTTTTTTTGTCGCAGCTGTTTGCCGGATGCAATTGCTTCGGCGACGAAATCGGAAGGCAGGCCTATTCCTGCTCGCTGAAGATTTTCGCTTGGCTCTTCCCGTAAGGATAAAAGTGTTGCTTCTCACCGCGTTGCCACGCCGCCCGCTGTTCCGGCGTGCTGATATCCCAATCCGGGCGGCACTTCTTCAGCACCGCGCGCAGATCCTGTCGCAACTCTTCAATAGTCGGCCGCCCGAAAAACCAGTAGCCCACATAAATCTTGTACACCACCAACCCCGGCTCCAGCACAATCGTGTGCGGAATCATTGGATTGTGCGTGGGATCGGTGTACTCCGCGATGTCCAGATCCTTCTGAATCGTCCGCCCCGCGTCAGATAGAAACGTCCAGTGCGCATCAACACCCGTGCGGTTATCGTTCGTCTCAATTAAATTATCGGTGGTAATCGTCACTAGCCGCGAGTAGCCCACTTCCATCTCGCGGTGCAATTCCACCAATCCTTCCGTCTGCCGCCGGTCTTTCGGGCAGAATCCGCCGCGCCCCAGCACCACAATCATCGGATCCATTCCCTGCAGCTCCGACAGCGACCGCCGCTTCCCGGTTTGGTCAGACAAGGAATAATCGGGAAACACCGCACCAACTACAATATCTGCTCGCATAATATTTCCACCTTTGGAGTGCGGCGGCTCGACGCCGCTTTTCTCGAGTGTAAGACCCCGCGACTGTCGCGCGCGACGCGAAAACCCTGCTTCGCAACCTTGCTCGCCATGAAAGTATCTACCAACTGAATGATTTCTGCCGATTTTTGGTGGAGAGCTCGCGGTCCCTTGAATCACTAGATGCGCTGGACACTTCGGGAGGCCCAAATGATTTTGGGGTAGCAGACCTGGTAATACGAAGTACTTTGTGATATAAAGACACGGCTCCTGACCCGCGAATACTGATCGGATTTCATCAAATGCTTTGCTTGGAGACTCGCCAACTCAATTACAAATTCCCCGGCAGCGCCGTCGTCTTGCAAGACATCTCCCTGCAAGTCCCCGAGGGCTCGATTTATGGATTTCTCGGACCCAACGGCGCCGGCAAGACCACCACCCTGCGCCTGATCCTCGGGCTTTTGAAAAGTCAGCACGGATCCATCGCCATTTTCAACAAACCTTTCGCGTCTCATCGCATTAGAATACTCGGGAATATCGGCTCGTTGATCGAATCTCCCTCGCTTTACGGGCATTTGACTGCCACGGAAAATCTGCAGGTTTTCCAATATGTTTATCGTTGTCCCAAAGCCAGAATCGGAGAAGTATTGGAAATTGTCCGTTTGCAGGACACTGGAAAGAAAAAAACCGCCAGCTTCTCGTTGGGAATGAAACAGCGACTCGGCATCGCCATCGCCTTGCTCAACAATCCCTCACTCCTGATTCTCGATGAGCCGACCAACGGTCTCGATCCCAACGGCATTATCGAAATCCGCGAACTCCTGAAGACACTGAACAAGGAGCGCGGGACGACTATCGTTATTTCCAGCCATTTGCTTCCCGAAATCGAAAAGCTGGCGACCCATCTCGGCATCATCCACAGAGGGCGGCTGGTTTTTCAGGGAACCCTTGCCCAATTGCAAGAGCAACAAGACCAGGGTTCGCAAGTCACCTTTGCCACGGATGATCCGGGCAAAACCGCGGAACTGCTCGCGGCCGAAGGTCTTTCGGCGCGGGCTTCCGGCGATATGGTTAGCATTCCTCTCGTGGCCCGGGAAGTGGTCGCCGCCCTCAATCGGAAATTAGTCGACAGCGGTGTCGCCGTCTACCAAGTTGGCGTCGTGAAAGATGATTTGGAGTCCATTTTCATGGAACTGGTAAAGGGCGAATCTCTCTATCTATGAATTTTGTCTACTGCTTCCAGAGTGAATGGCTGAAAACGCGGCGCAGCCTGTCGTCGTGGCTAGTCCTTGTCGGAGCGTTTTTCACGCCTGCCATCGTGATTGTTGCTCGCCTGGTAAGAAGCCAGAGACTGGCGGCCGAAAGCGCGTCACCCGATTTTTGGGAAAAACTATGGACCAGTTCCTGGGAATCCATGGCCATCTTCCTGTTGCCGCTGGGCGTGATTCTGGCCACCAGCTTGGTTGTGCAAATCGAATTTAAGAACAACACCTGGAAGCAATGGCACACCATCCCGCAGGCCCTGAGCAACACTTTCTTCGCCAAATTGGCGGTAATCGTCGTCCTCGTATTGCAATTTTTTTTATTGTTTAATTTTGGAATCTACTTGTCCGGAGTGCTTCCCTGCTTGTTGGTTAAAGGCGCGTCCCTCCCTGCAGAACTGCTTCCCTACCGTTTTTTTCTGGTGGAAGATGCGAGATATTTTGCCGACTCTCTGCCAATTATCGCGCTCGAATATCTGGTCAGCCTGCAATTCAGCAACTTCCTGGTGCCGGTCGGTGGCGGCGTGGCTCTCTGGATTTTGTCGCTTTCCGTCCTCAATTGGAAGTACGGCTATCTGTTCCCCTATGCGTATTGCGGGCTGCACTATTTGAATAGCGTGGGCCGATACGTGCAACCTGCAAACCTTGCTGCGTCCCTCAGTTATTTCCTGGTTTTCACACTGACCGGCTACATTTTATATGTAACCAAAAAACAAAAGGGCTAGTCCGTTTGCGATACCGAACTCCAATGCCCTCGTCCTCAAAACTTATACGGTGGCGGCTTAATCCCCTTCAGTCGCAAATATACTTCCGCCTGCCCGCGGTGGTGCGCCATGTGCACCATCGCACCCAGCATTGTTTCTATCGTGGAAGAACTGCGCTTGCCGTTCGTGTGTAGCTGCGAAAGTTTTGCTTCATCCAGGCCATCGAATACTTTGCTGCAGTAATCGAACGATGCGGCCAGATCTTTCATCGCCCCAGCCTTTTCAATCTTGGCGTCCTTCACCGGATCGGGGTAAGGCGATTTTGCGTCAGCGATGTAAGAGCAGTAGTAATAGCTGGAATCGGCAATGTGAATTATCTGCTCGCCAAAGCTCATCTCCGCCGGTACCGGCTTGAAATCATAAGACTCCGCCGGCATGGCGTCCGCTACCGCCAGCGTCAACTCCTTCGCAGTGCTCCAATGCTTTTGAAACGTATCGAGAAACAGTCCATGCGATGCCGCCGCGGCCTGCGGAGCCGCACTCACGGAATTGTTCGCGGCCAGCAAGAGAACCACACAACAAATAGCCATTCCCATTTTCACTTTCATAGCAATCTCCTGAATGAATTTTTCAATTCCCGCGGTCTAAGACCAGCTGCTTTCGGCCATACCATCCCAAAACGCAAACTCGGCCCGTCTAACCTTCAGACGCACCGACTCGCACGAGTCGTTTTCTCCGCCTGAACATTTTCCGACGTGTCAATTCACGCGTTTCGGTGCTTTGTCAGGATCCGGCGGCCGTCCCGGCAGCACTTTGGGATTGGCTTTTAGTTCCTTCATGATCTCCGCGATTCCTCGATCCAGTTGCGGATCATGTCCCCCGATTACCGACAACGGGTCGTTTTCCACGACGATATCCGGATCCACCCCATGCCCCTCGATCACGTAGTGTCCGTCAACGCTCGCAGTGGCAAATTCCGGCACAAACACTTGCCCGCCATCCAGCAGCGGTCCATGTCCGCTGATTCCTACCACGCCGCCCCACGTTCGCTTTCCGATCAACGGACCCAAGCCAGCCTGCTTGAACATGTACGGGAAAATATCGCCGTCCGAGGCCGACGTTTCATTAATCAGGCAAACCTTTGGACCGTACAAAACGTTGCCGGGATAGGTCTCGGTAAACTGATCGGTCCGCGCAAAATCCGTCCCCAGCAATTGCCGCCGCAACCGTTCGATAATCATCTGCGAAACATTTCCGCCGCCGTTGCCGCGCACATCCACGATCAGCGCCCCCTTGCGGATCTGCGGATAGTAATACTTGATGAATTCCCGGATGCCGTCGGCGCCCATGTCCGGTATGTGGATGTACCCCACCTTGCCGTCCGTCACCTTGCTGACGTACTCGCGGTTGTGCGTCACCCAGTCCAGATAAATCAAATTCGTCTCGCTGGCAATCGGGCGATACGTAATGTTGTGCGAGCCTTCCACGCTTGGCGTGGAGTTCACCGTCCACTGCACTGGCCGGTTCCCCTTGTTCTGCAACAGCTCATAAGGATTTTTCTTTGCGGTTAGATCCTCGCCGTCAATCGCCAGAATGTAATCGCCTTCCTTGACATCGACTCCCACTTCCGTAAGCGGCGAGCGATACACTTCCTCTTCATTCTGCCCATGGAAGATTTTCGCGATTCGGTAGCGCCCCGCCGCCGCATCCAGCTCGATCTTCGCGCCCGGCAATGCATCCAACGGACGCTTCGGCATTTCAAAATCACCGCCCGTGATATACGCATGGCCGATGCTCAACTCCGCCACCATCTCGCCGAGCACGTAATTCAAATCCGAGCGGTGCGCCACATAATCCACCAGCGGCCGGTACTGCGCGCGCAAACCGTCCCAGTCGTAACCGTGCATATTGGTCACGTAGAAAAAGTCCCGGTAGCGCCGGTACACTTCGTTGAACATCTCTACCCATTCCTGCTGCGGCACACGGTCCACCATTAAATTATCGGTAGACACCGGCTTCCCGGTAGTTTTCCCATCTGGCTTTAAGTCATACAATTTGAAACTGCGATCCTGCCGGATCAGAATTTTCTTGCCGTCATCGGAAACGTCGAATCCCTGAATATTCTCGAGGAATGTCGTCTCCTTCCGGTCTTTCTTGCTGAACACCACCAGCGCCGCCGCGGGATAGGAATCCCGCCCGTAAAATGGCGCTCCCACGCGCGCATATACCAGATAGTCTTTGGTGACCACCAAGCCCTCTAAATTATCTGGATCCACTGGCACTCGCGTTACCCGGTCACCCAGCCCTTCGAAATCGATCCGCATGTAACCCTTTTTCGGATCGTCTTTTTTCGCGTCGTCTTTCTTGTCCGCATTCTTGGATTTGTCGTCGTCCCCAGCCTTGCCAATCGTTACTTCATCGCTCTCCGTTGGGAACGGACTCTTGCCATCCTTGCGCAGCGTAAGCGCCAGCAAAGCATTTCCGCGATTGGTCGCAAAGTTAAATTCAATCTGGCTCAGCTGCGGCTGGTACTCTCGCTGGCTAACGTAATACAAATAATTCCCATCCGGATCCCAAGCTGGATCTCCCGAATCATAAAGCTCATTCGTCACCCGATGCGACTGCCCGTCCGCCACGCTCCAAATGAACACCGAATCAAACCCGCTGATGTTGTTCATGGTGTACGCCAAAAACCCGCCGTCCGCGGACCACGGATAATTACCGATTCGCCCCCGGGGATTCTGCGCAATCTGCGTGACTTTTTTGTCATCGAGAGTAATCACAAATAATTTGCCGTCTTTGTCGCTGAACGCAATCCGCTTACCATCCGGAGCCCACGTCGGCTTGTTCAACATCGCGTGGAATCCATGCGTCAATTCTTCCGCTTTCCCCGTGCCATCCTGATTGATCAAATACAGTTCGTCTTCCCCGTCCGAGTCCGAAATAAACGCGATCTTCGCGCCATCCGGGGACCATTGCGCAAACTTATCGTGCGCGTTCGAAGAATTGGTTAAGTTTCGCACCGCGCCCTTCTCTATGGGTACGGTAAACACGTCCCCCCGCGCCACAAACAACGCCCGTTCGCCCTTCGGGCTCAAGCTAGTCGACTCAATTTGCCCGGCTGCAGACACCCGCGACGGCCGCATGGCCAACGCATCTGTAGGAACATCGATCGTCAGCTTTGTGGACTTCCCGCTGGCGATATCATAGATATTCAACTCCCCGTCCAGCTCATAAACAATCCGGTCCTTGTGGTCCGTGCTGGGCCAGCGCACGTCCCATTTCGTGTTGTGTGTTAACTCCGTCGTCGTCTTGGTGCTCGGATCGTAGACGTACAGATTGTTGGTATTGTCTTTATCCGACGAATAATAAATCTTGCTGCCTACCCACATCGGATCCCGGTGCGCCCGCGGATCATCCGTAATCTTCTCCGCCTCGTGCGAGTTCAAATCGAAAATATAAAGCTGCTGCGCCCACCCGCCGGAATACCGCTTCCAGGTCCGAAAATCGCGGAACAGCGGCGAGTAAACCACTTTCGTCCCGTCCGGAGAAATATCTCCCGCGCCGGATTTCGGCATCGGCAACGCCACCGGCAATCCCCCATCCACAGAAACCGTATACAGCCGGCTGTCCCCCAGCTCGAAATATTCCCGCAGCGAACGAAACACCACGGACTTGCCGTCCGGCGTCCATCCATAAACCTGATTGTCATATCCCCACCGCGCTGGCAGGGGCCCGCGCGAAGGATAAAATGTAAGCTGCTTCGGAACTCCGCCCGTAGCCGGAATCACGTACACCTGCTCGTCTCCATCATACTGCCCGGTGAACGCGATCCATTTCCCGTCCGGCGAAAATTTCGCAAACATCTCCACGCCCGGATGCGCCGTAAGCCGCGTCGCCGTTCCGCCCGAGGTGGACGCCGACCACAAATCCCCCGCGTAACTGAACACCACTTTGTCGCCGTGAATATCGGGAAACCGCAGTAGCTTGGTCTGCGCGAACGCGGGCCCCCCCAGGATCAACGCCGCAACAAAGCAAAAACTCACCGCTTTACGGAGGTTCACAGACATGAATTTCCTTTCGCCAAAAAATTGCAAATCGTTTTCCGGAGTCGTCCCGTAGCAAAAAATCACAGCCGCACTCTGCCGACCGACTATCTTACCCGCAAACCTATTTCTGGATTCGGATTCAGAGCAGATCCCGCACTGTCACTTGGACGCGCCGAGTCCAACTCCGTTACACCCCAACTATGCTTTTTAATCCCGACAGGGGTATGATTCTCCCTCGCTGTACCGGCTTCCAGACTGAGCCCGGGGAGGGCCATCCATGGCTCACCGCTTCACCGTCGGCGTAGAAGAAGAATTCCAGATCATCGACCCCGCCACCTGTGCATTGCGCTCCCACGTCTTGCAGCTGGTTTCCGCCGCCTCGCCCTCCATCGCCGATCAGGTCAAACACGAAATGCACCAATCCATCGTCGAGACCGGCACCAACATCTGCGAAAATATCCCCGATCTCCGCGTCGAAATGCACCGCACCCGCGACGAATTAGTCGCTGCCGCCGACCGCGCCGGTCTACATGTAGCCGCCGCCGGCACTCATCCCTTTTCCAGCTGGATCGACCAGGTAATCTCCCCCGGCGAGCGCTACCAGAACATCGTCGAAGAGCTCCAGCAACTCGCTCGCTCCCTCCTGATCTTCGGCATGCACGTCCATGTCGCCATGCCAGACAAGCAGACCACCATCGACATGATGAACATGGTCCGCTATTTTCTGCCGCACCTGCTCGCGCTCTCCACCAGCTCGCCCTTCTGGATGGGCCGCAACACCGGCCTCAAATCGTTTCGCACCACCGTCTTCCGCCGCTTCCCGCGCACCGGCATCCCCGAACAATTCGAATCCTGGAGCGCTTATGAAAATTTCGTCAACCTCCTCGTCAAACTGAATTGCATCGACACCGGAAAAAAAATCTGGTGGGACGTCCGCCCCCATCCCACGTTTGGTACTCTCGAATTCCGCATGTGCGATTGCACCACCAAGGTCGAAGAAGCCATCGCCATCGCCGCGCTGACCCAGGCCTTGGTCGTGAAACTTCATCGCCTCTACCAAGGCAACATGAGCTTCCGGCTGTACCGCCGCGCCCTAATCGAAGAAAATAAATGGCGCGCCGCCCGTTACGGCATCGAAGGCAAGTTGATCGACTTCGGCAAGGAACAGGAAGTCGCCATGCGCGACCTGATTCCCGAACTCCTGGAATTCGTAGACGACGTGGTAGACGATCTTGGTAGCCGCAGCGCGGTGGAATACGTCAACACCATCATGAGTGAAGGCACCAGCGCCGAGCGTCAACTGCGCGTCTTCCAGGAAACCGGCGACCTCAAAGCGGTCGTCCGTAACCTCGTCGCCGAAACCCGTGGCCACGCGACGCAGTCATCTTCGGCCCACGCCGTAAATTAATTTGGAGTGCGGCGGCTTGACGCCGCTTTCGGCTTGGATTCTGAAACGCTTCAGCAGGAACTGACGGTCGTGTTTTTCCGAGGCGACTGATTTTTTGCCCGCTGTGGCAGGGGCCAACTGCCGAACGGGACAACGTCGGGAGGGGCCGACTTCAGTCGGCCCGCAAAGAGAATAGGAAACAGCGGCTTTAGCCCCTGAGGTCCACCGAACTCAAGGTATCTGAAAGTAGGAGCACTTCATGAAAAAAGTTGGCTTACTCTGCGGCCGCGAATACAGCTTTCCCCCAGCCTTCCTCGACCGCGTCAACTATCTCGGCGCCAGAAGGACGGGGTCTCCGCCGAATTCGTCAAGCTCGGCGGCACCAACATGGGCGAACCCGCCCGCTACAGCGTCATCGTCGACCGCATCTCTCACGAAGTCGAATACTACCGCGGCTACCTGAAACACGCCGTCCTCCAAGGCACTTACGTAATCAACAATCCTTTTTGGTGGACCGCCGATGACAAATTCTTCAACTATTCCGTCGCCGCAAACTCGGCATCGCCATCCCTAAAACAGTTTTGCTTCCGCAAAAAGGATACCCGCCAGACATCGACCTCACCGGCGAATCCCTGCACAACCTCGAATATCCCATCGACTGGGACGGTCTCCTTGATTACGTCGGCCGCCCCGCCATCCTCAAACCGTTTTCCGGCGGCGGCTGGAAGCACGTCTACAAAGTAAACAACAAGGAAGAGCTCCTCGAGGCCTACGACAAAACGTCTCCCTACCCGATGACCCTCCAGGAATTCATCGACTTCAAGGAGTACGTCCGCTGCTTCACTTTCGGAAAAATGGACATCATGCCCGTCCATTACGATCCCAAAGAGCGCCGCTATCACGTTGACCACGCCTATCTCACCGCCGAACTCGGCGCCCGTGTCGTAAAAGACGCGCAAACCATCAATCAAGCGCTAGGCTACGAAATGAACACCATCGAATTCGCCGTTAAAGATGGCATCCCCTACGCCATCGATTTCCTGAATCCCGCCCCCGATTTCGAACGCGACCGCATTACCGAATTCTATTTCGAGCACGTTGTCGAAAAAATGGCCCGCCTGGTGATTGACCGTGCCCTCAACGGCGCCGCTTCCGGTCCTTGGCCGCGCTGGGAAGAAATGCTTAAAATCGGCGCGCCCAACGGTTTCGTCGGCGCTCCTAAGCCGGCCGTAGCGGCCAGTACAGCTGCTGCTTCGACCTCTGCTGCAGCCGAGCCATCCCCCGGTATCGCAAAAATTTTCGCACCGCCAACCCCAGCCGCTGGGCCGGGAACCTCCGCGCTCAAACCCTCGCCGGCACCCGCAGCTCCCGCGCCTGCGGCCGCTCCGGCTATTCCGTCAGCTCCCGCTTCGTCTACGCCAAAATCAACGCCGCCACCCCCCGCGCCGCCAGGAACCAAACCAAAATGACCGTCTCCACCAAACCCGCGCCCCGCTCCGTCGATCCCGTAACCGCCTGGAACGATTTGCTGCAACCTGTTCTCGCGAGGAATCCAAAATTCCCTCAGAAATTCCTCAACGAACTCCGCGACGCCAAAATGACTTTCGGCGACCGCGTCCATTGCCCGTTCCTTCGCCCTTTCTTTCTCTCGCAAGCCGAAGAACAACTCGTTCGCGAAGTCGCTGAAACCATCGCCGACCTCGGCGAACGCGTCACCGCCGCCGCCCTCGAAGACAAATCGCTCTTCGCCCAGTTTCATCTTCGCCCGGAAGAAGAACGCCTCGCGCGCATCTCCGGCGGCTACGGCTTGGCCAGCACCTCCTCTCGCCTGGACGCTTTCCTCCTCCCCGATTCTCTGAAATTTGCCGAATACAACGCCGAATCCCCCGCGGGCGCGGGCTACTCCGAAAATCTAGCCGAACTTTTCCGCCATCTCCCCATGATGGAAAAGTTTGTCAAGCTTTTCGACGTGCACACCTATCCCCTGAGCGCCAAACTTCTCGACGCCCTGGTCATGAGCTATCTCGATTGGGGTGGCGTCAACAAGCGCCCGCAAATCGCCATTGTGGATTGGAAAGAAGTTCCCACCTGGAGCGAATTCGAAATCCTGCAGGCCCGCTTCAAAAAACTCGGTGTCCCGACTCTTCTGGCCGACCCGCGCGACCTGGTCTTCGACGGAAAGACTCTCTCCGCCCAAGGCAAAAAGATCGACCTCGTCTATCGTCGCGTCCTCATCAACGATATGATCGCCCGCCCCGCTGAATGCGAAGCCCTGGTAAAAGCCTACGCCGCCAACGCCATCTGCATGTCCAACACTCTGCGCTGCAAGATCCCTCACGTAAAAGCGTTCTTCGCCGTCCTGACAGACGAACGCAACTCCAGTCTCTTTAGCATCGACGAGCGCGCCGTAATCAAAAAACACATCCCTTGGACCCGTGTAGTAGCCGACGTAAAAACCGGCCACTACGGCGAACCCATCGAACTTTTGCCTTTCATCCGCAAGCAACGTGCGAATCTGGTTCTGAAACCCAGCGACGAGTACGGCGGCACAGGGGTAACTCTGGGCTGGGAAACCAATGAGGCCGCCTGGGACGCCGTCCTGCAAAAAGCCCTAAGCGGAAACGATGGCGCCTGGATCGTCCAGGAACGCATCCCCATCCGCCGCGAATCCTTCCCCCATATCAACAACGACGGTACTGTGGAGAACAAAGATGTCTTAGTGGACTTCGCGCCGTACCTCTACCGCGGCAAACTAAGTGGCTTCCTGACCCGCCTAAGCGCCACCGGCCTCGCCAACGTAACCAGTGGCGGCGGCCAAGTCCCCGCCTTCCGCGTCGCCCCCAAAAAGCCCACCAAAAAGTAATCCCGTGGTCGACGCCCGTTGCCAACCTTTGCCTTTGCCTTTGTAGGGGCGCAGCATGCTGCGCCCCAAACGCCCAGGCGTAAAACTTTGCGCGCGACCCGATACCCTGGGCGACGACCTTCAAGCCCCCTCGGCTTTTTCCGTACCACCACATCCGCCATCCACATCACTCGCCACTCGCCGCCCATCACTCGCCACTTCTTCGTTCCAAACCCTCTGCGATGCCGAGCCACATTGTTCCATCACTGTTTACGTTTGACTTTCTCCCGCGAACTCCTCAAATTCACATCTTGCGCAATATCCATCCCGCGGAGCCAAAAAAATGCTAACCACCCTCGTCCTGTTCCTAATCACCCTAACCACCGCAATCCCAGAACCGCACCAAACCCCGCCGCCATCGCCAACCCAACAATCCACCCAAACCCCACCCGCCAAACCCCAACCCTGCGCCAACGCCAACACCCAAGTGGAACTCAACGAATGCTTCACCAAACTCTACGAAGCCACCGACGCTCAACTAAACCTCGAATACAACAAGGTAGTGAACGCGCTGAAAAAAAATCTCTCCGAAGCCCAGAAACAAAACGACCACGACCAAATCACTCACAACGAAACCGCCCTCGCTAAACTCCTCACCGCCCAACGCTCCTGGCTGACCTACCGCGACGCCAACTGCGACTCCGTCAAATTCCAATACGAAGGCGGCTCCATCCAACCCATGATCTGGTCTCAGTGCATGGCCGACACCACCCAGCAACGCATCACCACCCTAACCACCGCCTACGACCTCTCCAACTAAAGCACTTGTACCGGCGGGTCTTCAGACCCGTTCTTTTGACCTGCTGCGGACCTTCTTCCAACGCTACATACAGAAATGGCCCCGCCTCTTCCGCTCACCCTTCTCTTCTCTGTGACCTCTGCGCTCTCTGCGTTGAAATCCCCTTCAACCCAGACCACCCACCCTCCCCACCCGTGCCAAAACTGTCCCCCGATACGCTTGACCACACGTACCCCCATTGACGCCTTGCCGAATCTCGATCCGACCGCGGCTCAAACAACCAGGCATCGCCGAGGCCTGCATAAGGATTTCAAAACACATCCGCTACAAAATTCCGCAAATTCCCAGTAAACTATTTAGATGAAATTCGGCCCAGCACTCACCGAACTAATGCCCGGCGCGAAAAACGCCGTGGAGACCTGCTTGGCCGTGCGCGCCGGCGAAAAAGTCGCCCTCATCGCCGACGCCATCAGCAAACCCGTGGCCGCCAGCCTCCAATCCGCCCTCGAACACCGTCAAGCTCCCACCACCACTTTTCTTCTCGAAGACTTTGGCCCCCGCCCCCTCCGCGAAGCTCCAGAAAAAATCCTGCAAGCCCTGGAAGTCGCCGACGTTGGCATCCTGTGCATGACTCCGCAACCCGGCGAACTCGGCGCGCGCATGGCCATCGTAAAAATCGTGGAGCGCCGGCAGATCCGCTACGCCCACATGGTCGGGGTAACTCCCGAAATCATGCAGCAAGGCATGCGCGCCGATTATTTGAAAGTGGACAAGCTGAGCGACAAGCTGCGAGAACGCATGCTCCGCGCCGAAACCCTCACCGTAAAAACCGAGGCCGGCACCAACATCGCCGCGCATTTCGATCGCGGACTGGACTGGGTCAAAACCAGCGGCCTGATCAGCCCGCGCTACTGGTCCAATCTCCCAGCTGGCGAAGTCTTCACCACGCCGGCCACGGTAGACGGCACGTTCGTCTGCGATGCAACGGCGGGCGATCACTTCAACGGAAAATACGGCGACCTGCAATCCACGCCGCTGGTGTTAACCATAAAGGGCGCGCGCCTCGTAAGAGCCGAATGCGCCCGCAAAGATCTCGAAAAAGAATTTTGGGAATATTGCCACACCGACGAAAACAGCGACCGCGTAGGCGAACTGGCCTTCGGCACCAACCTCGGCTTGAGCCACATGATCGGCATTTTGTTGCAAGACGAAAAATTTCCCGGAGTCCACCTGGCTTTCGGCGACCCCTACGGCAGCCAGACTCACGCCGACTGGAAATCCAAAACCCACGTGGACGTCCTTACCCGCAACTGCGACGTCTGGATCGACGACGATCAGGTAATCAACAAAGGCCGCTACCAACTAGACCACCTCGGCCTAGCCTAATCCTTTGAATGGAATTTGATTTTGACGTTGTAGCGGCCGGGCTTCAGTCCCGGCGCTTTTTGTTATACCTGGGCGCGCCGCGTCAACTTCCCCACGGATTCACCACGCTAATGTTGAAATCCGCAAAATGCGCGACGTTGCGCGTAGCCACCGTGGCGTTCGATGCCAGCGCAATCCCGGCGATCAGCGCGTCCCGAATCTCGCCGGGTCGTTCGCGGCGTTTCCTGTCAGCCATCAACCCCGCCGCCGCCCGCGCCGCCGCCCGATCAAACGCCGCGACCCGGTACTCGATTACGTCTCGAAGAAAATTCTCAAACGTGCGCTCGAGAACTTCCTGGCGCCGGCCAGTGGCTAATAAGGCGATTCCGTAGCGAATTTCCATTTCGGCGACAGAGGTGGTCCATACTGACGGCGAAGCTTGCTGATCGAGCCAGCGCACCACCACGCCATCGGATTCCTGGCGCATCAATTCGGAAATAACGTTCGTGTCGAGAAGTATCACGAAAGATCATTCCTCGAAATTAGGGACTTGCAGCCGGATGTCTCGCAGCTCCTGAATCTTCTCACTACGTTTGAGACCGACTTTCCTGAATAACGCTTTCATTTCCGAACCCAATTTGCGGCGCGGGCCCTCGCTCTTGGTGGCGTCGCGCAGAATTTCGCGCACTTCTTCTTCCATGCTGCGGCCGTGGCGTTGCGCGCGCTTCCGCAGCTTAGCCTTCACTTCCTCTTCGACTCTTCGCACGATAATCTGGGCCATGGCAGCACCTCGCACGATAATGATATCATGATATCAGTTTTGAGTGCCTTCCAGGAACTTGCCCAACTCCTTGCCCCACGGTTACAGTGTTCCGGAACTGGACGCTCTTAAACAAACAGGCGATAAGGTTAGACCGACGACAAATTGCTCACCGTTCCCGCAGACCTAAAACAAGTGATCGACGAAGCTTGGGAGGCTACGAAACCAGTCCCCGGCTATCTCCTCGAAAATGAAGCGAAATTTCTGGGAGTTCTCGCGGCGCTTACTCCGGCCACCGGCGCGATCGTCGAAATTGGAAGTTACCGCGGGCGCTCCACCGTGATGCTCGCGAAAGTTGCCGCACACTACGGTCTGGGGCCAATTGTCGCCATCGATCCGCACAACTCCCCGATTCTGGTGAATCCCGACGGGTCGAACAGCAAATCTTCCTACGAGGACTTTCTGCACTCGATCCGCCAAGCCGGAATCGAAAAACATGTGGAACCGCACGTGGCCTACTCCACAGACATCAGCGCCACATGGAATCGCCCGATCCGTCTGCTCTGGATCGACGGAGACCATTCCTATACCGGAGCTAAGGCCGACTTCGCTGGTTTTCTGCCACACGTAAATCCAAATGGCGTGATCGCCCTGCATGACGCTTTAAGCAATTTCGAAGGCCCGATCCGCGTGTTCGTGGAGGAAATGCTGCGCTCCGATCGATTCGGCCCCGCAGGTTTCGTGCATTCGGTCGCCTGGTCGCAATACCGCCCAGCTGACGGCAAGAACTTTCAGTCCCAGCGCGCTCAACTCGCGAAGCGCGCCGGCAAATTAATTGATCTGGTAGAAGAAGGCCAACAACTGCGCGGCCTGAAAAAAATGCGGTTCAAACTAACGCGTTCCAGAGTCCCGCGCTTCCCACTAAGCTACGAAGCATGGGCGAAACAACTAGATCCGCACTCGTAGTGGCGAATCTTTAGATTCGCATTCTGTTGACGTGTCCGTCGCGGTCGGGGTGCCGTTTGCAACACTCGTAGTCTTCACTTCGCGCCGGAACTAAGCTCCAACGGCCGCACGTCGCGCTCTACCTTTGCTGCGATCTCGTCCTCGGCGACCTCCAGATCGTAACGGATCTGCAAATTCATCCAGAATACCGGCGCATTCCTGAAATACCGCGCGAACCGCAACGCCGTATCGGCGCTGATGCCTCTGCGTTCATTCACGATGTCCGCCACGCGGGTCACCGGAACTCGCAAATCCATCGCCATCCGATTCATGCTCAGCCCCAGTGGCTCCATAAACTCTTCCCGCAAGATCTCTCCGGGATGAACCGGCTTTATTTTACGAGCCATAACCATCTCCTAATGGTAATCAACAATTTCCACGTCATACGCGTGCCGCTCCAGCCACACGAAACAAATTCTCCACTGATCGTTGATGCGGATACTGTATTGGCCTCGGCGGTCACCTTTCAGGCTCTCGAAACGGTTTCCCGGCAGCGTCGCCAGCGTCCGGAGGTCGGGCGCCGCGTCCAGCATATCCAGCTTGCGTAGCGCTAACCGCTCTATGGACTTGAAACGCCGAACAACTTCCCGCCCAAACAGGCGCTCAGTATCGGCGCAACGGAACGACTGAATCATGTTTTACTCTATACTGCTTCCCGGTAAACGTCAAACAGTACACAGAGAGTGGATTCAGGCGGTCCACTTACGCAGCTTGGCGCGGAACACTCGCCGGGCGCAGAGCTAATCCCTCGGCGCTGCGGCGCGTGGCCAACGGCTAGAACAGCCGCGAAATATATTCGCGCATCTGGTGCTTCCAGTACGGCCAGTCGTGGCCGCCTTCGGGACCCCAATTATCGAGGGAGTGGCGGATGCCGCGACTGTTTAGCACTTCGGACAAGCGATATGTCGGCCCCGGTTTTTCCCATGCACCGCTGCCAGTGGTCAAATGAATATCGCAGCTGGCCAGATTTCCCAGCACCCAGGGATCGCTCATGTTGGCCAGGTAATCCACGGGATTGTTGAAATAAAAATTGTTGTCGTACATCCCGTCCATGAAACTGCGCAGATCGTACACGCCAGACATCGCGAAGCAGCGCTTGATTACGTCTGGATGCTTGAACAACGAATTGGCCGCGTGATACGCGCCAAAGGAAGAGCCCATGGTAGAAATCGCCACGTGTGACTGGCAATTGTCCCAGATGAACGGAACCACTTCTTCGCGCAGATACGAATCGAAAACCGATTGCACGTAGCTGCGGTGAAAAGGATGCGCGCCCTTGTTGTAAAAACTCAGTCCGTTGATGGAATTGATCGTAAACAATTTCACGCGGCCGGCATCGATGAAATCCGCCAGCGCGCCCACCATGCTTTGGCCTTCGAGTTCCCACTCGTCGCCGGCACTCGTGGGAAAGCCCAGCAGCGGCGGACCCCAATGCCCGTACACCACCACGCCCATCTCCATGCCCAGCCGCGGCGAATGCCACCGATGATATTCACGCTTCATTTTTCCCGCTTTCTTACTGCGTCGTTTCGCTCGAGCTTTTGGCATCCTAAAATATGAGTCCGGGGAATCGCAAAGTATGCCAGTAGCGCCACGCTTCCGCAATGGTTCGCTCGCGGACCCGGAGCGGAATTTCGTGCCAGAGCTTCAATCGAACGAACGCCCACACAAAGTTGCCCAAGATTCCGCACTTCGATTTACACTCTAAGCTCCCTTCCGGAAAGTTATCATCTCTATCCGGAGATACGATTGCCTGCGATGAAAAAACGGTCAAAGAAAATCTCCCGCATGAATCCCGAACAGCATTTGCGCACCCAACTGGTGCAGCTGCTGAAGGGCGGACAAGCGCACGTGCATTTCAACGACGCCCTGGAAGGATTTCCCCTCAGAAAGCGCGGCGTGCTGGCCAAAGGCCTGGAGCACACCGCGTGGCAATTACTGGACCATGTGCGCATCGCCCAGCGGGATATTCTGGAATTCTGCCGCAACGCCGAACACGTCTCCCCGGAATTCCCCGAGGGCTACTGGCCAAAAACCCCGGTGCCGCCGAGCCCGGCCGCGTGGGAGCATGCGGTTCGCGATTTCCATTACGATCTTTTGCAAATGATCGCGCTTGTGGAGAATCCGAAAACCGATCTGCACGCCAAAATTCCGCATGGCGACGGGCAAACCATTCTGCGCGAAGTGCTGGTTCTGGCCGACCACAATTCCTATCACCTGGGCCAGCTCGTGGATTTGCGGCGGGCTCTGGGAATCTGGCCCGAGGCCTAAAGTTGACGCGCACGTATCACCAATTTGCGCGGTTCTGTTTTTTTCTGCTGACAATTGTGGCGCAGATTGCTGCCGCGCAAATCGCGGGCGCTCAGCGTAGACCAGTCCTGCAACAAATCGATCTTCCCCATCCTTATTATTTCCGCGAAATGTATTTGCCGCAGCTCACCAGTGGACCGAGCAGCGTGGCGTGGTCTCCCGATTCAGAATCCGTTGTCTACTCGATGGGCGGTTCGCTGTGGCGCCAGAAAATTGATGAGACTTCCGCGCAGCAACTCACTGATGGCGCGGGTTACGATTACCAGCCCGATTGGTCGCCAGACGGAAAGTGGATCGTCTTCACTTCGTATCAGAAAGACGCGCTGGAGCTTTGGCTCCTGGAGGTAGCGACGGGCGCGACCACGCAAATCACCAACGGTGGCGCGGTAAATGTGGAGCCGCGCTGGTCTCCTGACGGCAAGAGACTCCTGTTCGTTTCTACTTCCTATAACAAGCGCTTTCATATTTTCGTGGCGGATTTTCGTAACGGAAAACTAGAAAATGTCACGCGGCTAACGGGAGAAACGAAGAGCTCGCTTCCCCGCTATTACTACAGCGCGTTTGACATGGAAATCAGTCCGGTGTGGTCGCGCGATGGCCAGGAAATCCTTTTCGTTTCGAACCGCGGACACATTTACGGCACCGGCGGATTCTGGCGGATGAAAGCACAGCCCGGCGCCGAAGCCCGCGAAATTCACTACGAAGAAACCAACTGGAAAGCGCGGCCGGACTTTTCTCCCGATGGTTCACGAATCGTCTACAGCTCCTACCTCGGCCGCCAGTGGCACCAGCTATGGACCATCCCCGCCAACGGCGGTGACGCTTTCCCACTGACTTACGGCGACTACGACATCACCAACGTGCGCTGGTCTCCCGACGGAAAAACATCTGGCCTACATTTCCAATGAGTCCGGACACACCTCGCTAGAATTGCTGGCTGTTCCTGACGGTGCGCGCCGCACCCTGGACGCCGACGACCGCGAGTACAAATTAGCCCGGCGAAGATCTACGGATCAGCATTTTGAACGAGGAAGGCGAGGCCGTATTCGCACGCCTGTCAATAACCGATCCGCGCGGAAAATTTTACGCGCCAGAGCGAGCGTGGATTGCCGCGGATGATGGCTTTGACCGGCGCGAGAGAAACTTTGAGGCGCATTACTTCGATTTGACGGCAAATCTTGGACCGAATGAAGCGCGGATTCCGGCAAATAATCCGGACCCCAAGGTGAGATTCGGCGTCAACACGTTTCGAGTAACGCCTAGCGAAATTTCCGTGCCGGTGGGAGACGATAAGAATCGAAGTAACGAAGGGTTTTGCGTATGAGCCGGTAACGCAGACCGTCAAAGTTCGGACCGGCTATGATAACGAAATACGGGTAGAGCTAAGCGTCTGGATTGGAACTATGAGCAGCCCGGGCGATGGATCAGTGGCGATCTACACGTACATATGAATTACGGAGGAGTGTACCGCGACGGTCCCGACAAATTTGCTGCAGCAAGCCGAGGGCGAAGATCTCGGCGTCGTGAACGATTTGATCGTGAATAAAGAGCAGCGCTTTCCTGATATCGCCTTTAGCGGAGGACGAACCGACCATTCTTCCAGCCCGAGCTTACTCTGTCCATGGGCAGGAGTTTCATACCAGCTATTGGGGACACCGCGGGCTTTTGAACATCACAGACAACATTCTGCTGCCCGGCTACGCCGGATATCCGAACACCGCAGCGGCAAGTTTGTATCCGATGAACGCAGACGTATATGACATGGCCCACGCGCAGGGGGCTTTGGTGGGCGCAGTGCATCCGTTTGACGAGATCCCTGATCCGTTCGCAACCCCTGCACAAAAGATTACCGATGAACTGCCGATCGACGTTGCGCTCGGGAAATTGGACTACATGGAGATCGTTGGTTTCAGCGATCACCGTTCCACAGCTTCCGTGTGGTACCGCTTGTTGAATCTGGGATACCACATTCCGGCAGGTGCCGGGACCGATGCGATGGCGAACTTTGCATCGCTGCGCGGACCGGTGGGAATGAATCGCGTGTTCGTTAGAGTGCCCGGCGGAATACTGAGCGCGGATGCTTTTCTAGACGGGTTGAAAAAAGGCCGCACCTTTGCGACCAACGGTCCGCTGCTGGAATTTTCGCTGGGCGGCCAGCTAATCGGCGAGGAACTTTCGCTGCCGCAATCGCAGAACGCGATTCCCTTTACCGCGAAGTTGCGATCGATTGTTCCAGTGGATCACCTGGAAGTGGTGTGCAACGGAAAAGTGGCGGCGACGTTGAAAATGGATGCGGCGCGCACGTTCGAGCGACGCGAGTGGAACGATTCCCGTGAGCGAAAGCGGATGGTGCGTGTTGCGGGCTTCGAGCGATCAGGCTGAATATCCGGTACTGGACAACTATGTGTATGCGACGACCAGTCCGGTATATGTAACGGTTGGCGGGAAAGCGCCACATTCAGCGGAGGATGCCAAATATTTTGTGGCGTGGATCAATCGCGTTGCGGAGGCGACAGCGGCATATCCGGATTGGAATTCGGCAGAGGAGAAAACTTACGTGCTAGGGCGCATCGCGGAAGCGAAGAAGGTTTACGAGGAATTGGCGCAGTGATTTTAGCGGCCTAGGCGAACTTTTGTTTTGGGAAGCCCGCCGTCGCTTAGCCCAGCGTCGATTAGCAATCGCGAGACCAAAAAAGGGACACAAAAAAAAAGAAGGGCACGGCATGCCGTGCCCCTACGATGGCGGTCTGGACTACCCGACCAAGCGGATGGCCTCTTCGATATGGTGATGAGCCTTATCGATGTGGTCAAAGGCGCGCTGCTGCAGGCCTTGCGCGAAGCCATTGTCTTCTTCGTGGCTAATGTCCTGGCGGGCCTTATCGACCAGTTCCAGGGCGCGATGCAGACGGCCGGGCCAAGGCAGGTGCGAATCAACGGGAGGATGGTCGTTCAGATCCTTGCCGTCGTCGATAGAGGCTTTCTTGATCTCATTGATGGCATCGTCGATATCGTGGATGGCCTTTTTCTCCTGATCGCGCAGTTCGCCGCCATCGGGACGTTGCAGATGGGCGCGCGCGGTGCGCAAGTCGGTTAGGGCATGCAAATAGGCCGGGTGAGCCGCCGGGGGCGGCGCTGGCCGAGCCGAAAGCATCCCGGGAACTACTAACAGCAAGGCAAAGACAGCAAGCGTCAGCTTAAGAATCCCTCTCATTTGAGCTTCTCTCCTGGTTGAAAAAAATTGAACCACCTGTAATTTCTAACCCCGTAGCGGAAAAATGGTCTCGCTGTACTCTAGGTCAGGGGCGTAACGAGCGCGTAACAAGACCCCCATGACCCCACCGTAGCGAGCGGATAGGTACCGGGCAAGCGAAGGCATTTAAGGGCGTAGCCGAGCGGTTAACAAGAGAGGCAAAGATAATGTTTTCAGTTACTTATAGGCCTGTACTAATGGTCAGGTGCGGGGTGTGGTGGACGATAATCGGACCTCTAGATAGGGACAAAGCTACCATTTTCGGGGTCTTCGGCGCCAGCCTTTTGACGCGATCCGAGGGGTAGGCGCTCTATGCGGTTCTGGAGCCGCGTTGCAACAGAAGCAACACGCCCAGCAGTCCAGACGCTAACAATATAAGGGAGCCAGGCTCCGGAGCCGGAATGATATTGGGCGTGGAGATTGAAAAGGGAGCGCTGAAGGTGCCGAAGAATGCCAAGGGATCTCCATTGGCATCCGAGGTGTAAAGATCGAGGAAAAATTGCCCGGATTCCACCGTTCCGGGAGGGGCGGTAACCGACCAAGTGAACTGCGCCAAGCCGGTGAAGTTTATGGGGTCATAGGGCTGCGAGACTGTGGAGTCTGGCGCAATGATCGGGAAATCGAAGAGCGAGCCGGTGTCGATAACGCCCGAGTTTGGATCGAAATTTCCCGCATCCAGACCCATGGCTACCAAGATGTTGGAGGTGTTATTGGTGATCGAGTAGGACCATCCAACGGTGGTGCCGGGAGCGCTTACCGGGGCGGAGGCGACGGCGGTGAAGTCTATCGAGTCCGCATTTGCGGAGCGCGCGGCCAGCAGCAACCCCACGCCGAGGAGCGAGACGGTTGCGATTCTCTTTATAACATTCATGCCATGCCTACCTAGGGTCATACCAAGGTCCTTCCCGAGCTAAAGCACCGGGTTAAAGCAGAGCCGGAACTTAGTTGGTCACAGCCTGCGCTGAGCCAAACGTCAGAGGATTACCAGAAGCGTCCGTCATGCTGCCATTTTCCGAAATGGTAAACCTTACTACGGTCACCGGGACATTCAGGAAGTAGCGGACCGTAACAGTTGCTCCTACCGCCAAGTTACCGAGCGCGGCGGGAAGCTGCGGGGAAGCTGCATTATAGGTTACGGTTCCGGTACCCGTCAATGTTCTAAACGTGACCTGGGTGATGGCGAGGCTGTCGGCAACACCGCTTCCGACGTTCTTGTATTGCACGTCGACGTAGAAGGTGCCGTTGAGGGTCCCGGTATCTAGAGCGGCGCCGCTGATCTGTGGCGTGCCGGTGGAGGCCGTAACGGTCAAGAGCGTCGAACCGATCACCGAGGCAAAAGCGGCGGAAATTGTGGAAGTCCCGCCGGCATTGGCGGAGGCCAGGCCGGTGCTGTTGATCGTGGCCGAGGACGTGTTAGAGGAGGACCACGTCGCGGCCGGGAGCGCCTGAGAAGTGCCATCTGAGTACAGGCCAGTCGCCGTGAACTGCAGGGTGGCGCCCTGGAGGAGCGTGGGACTGGCGGGAGTGACCGCGATGGAGACTAGCGTTGGCGCGGTCACGGTGAGGACGGTGCTTCCGGTAATTCCGCTCAGAGTCGCCGAGATTGAGGAGGTGCCCACGCCAGCGCCGGTGGCCAAGCCGCCTGCGGTGATGGTAGCCACGGTGGAGGTCGTGGAGCTCCAGGTTACGCTGCCGGTGATGATCTGGGTGCTGCTGTCTGAGTAGGTGCCGGTGGCGACAAACTGTTGCGTGGCACCCTTGGCGATGGACGGGTTGGCCGGGGTTACCGCGATGGACTTCAAGGTTGGCGCGGTTACGGTCAGTGTTGCGGCGGTGGTTGTGGCGCTGCCTGCGCTGTTGGTGAACACCGCGCGGTATTGGTTGCCGTTTTGCGCCGATGATGCGGTGAACGACAACGTCGGCGACGTTGCGCCGGCGACGTTCGTGAACGTCACTCCGTCTGTGCTCTGTTGCCATTGCACGGTGGGCGTAGGATTGCCGCTGGCTGCGGCCGTGAAGGTGGCCGTCGAGTTAGCTGCGACGCTGGTGCTTACGGGATTGGTGGTTACGGTCGGCGCGAAGTTCACCGTCAGCGTTGCGGCGGTGGTGGTTGCGGTGCCTGAGGTGTTAGTGAACACGGCGCGATAGAGATTTCCGTTTTGACTTGCGACTGTCCCCGAGATCGACAAAGTAGCCGTCGTTGCGCCGGCGACATTATTAAACGTTACGCCGTCGGTGCTGACTTGCCATTGCACGGTTGGCGTCGGTGTGCCAGTGGCTGCGGCGGTGAAGGTGGCGGTGGCTCCCGCGGTTACCGTGGTGCTCGCGGGGTTCGTGGTGATGACCGGTCCGGCCGTTACCGTCAAGCTGGCGGCGGTGGTCGTCGCTGAACCTACGCTGTTGGTGAACACGGCGTGATATTGGTTGCCGTTTTGCGCAGCCGCCGCAGTGAACGACAACGTCGGCGACGTTGCACCTGCGACGTTGGTGAAGTTCACGCCATCGGTGCTTTGTTGCCACTGCACGGTCGGAGTTGGCGTGCCACTGGCCGCGGCCGTGAAGGTGGCCGGCGATCCGCTGGCTACGCTGATGCTCGCGGGATTGGTGGTGATCACCGGTCCGGCGGTGACCGTCAACGTCGCGGCGGTAGTGGTCGCCGAGCCGGACGTGTTCGTGAATACCGCGCGGTATTGATTGCCGTTTTGCGCCACTGCGACCGGGAACGAAAGGGTGGCCGAGGTTGCGCCGGCAAGGTTGTTAAAGTTCACGCCATCTGTGCTGACTTGCCACTGAACGGTCGGAGTTGGTGTTCCGCTGGCCGCGGCGATGAACGTTGCCGTCTGGCCCGCGGTTACCGTGGTGTTCGTTGGATTCGTGGTGATAACTGGTCCCGCCGTTACCGTAAAAGTGGCGGCGGTGGTCGTCGCCGAACCTACGCTGTTGGTGAAGACCGCGCGGTACTGGTTGCCGTTCTGCGCCGTAGTTGCAGTGAAGGCCAGCGTTGTCGACGTGGCGCCTGCAATGCTCGTGAAGCTTACGCCGCCATCGGCGCTCACCTGCCATTGCACGGTGGGCGTGGGATTGCCGCTAGCAGCGGCCGTAAACGTGGCTGTCGAGCCGGCTGCTGCGCTGAGGCTTACTGGGTTGGTGGTTATAGTCGGCACGAAATTCACGGTTAGTGTCGCGGCCGTGGTGGTCGCGGTGCCTGAAGTGTTGGTGAACACGGCGCGGTAGAGATTTCCGTTCTGACTTGCCAGAACGCTCGGGAGCGACAACGTCGTCGTCGTTGCGCCGGCCACATTATTAAACGTCACCCCATCGGTGCTGACTTGCCATTGCACGGTTGGCGTCGGCGTACCGCTGGCCGCGGCGGTAAATGTTGCCGTCGCTCCGGCGCCTACCGTGGTGTTCGTGGGATTCGTGGTGATAACCGGTCCCGCCGTAACCGTCAAAGTGGCCGCGGCGGTCGTCGCTGAACCTACGCTGTTGGTGAACACTGCGCGGTATTGATTGCCGTTTTGCGTTGTGGCGGCGGTGAAGGACAACGTCAGCGAGGTGGCGCCGGCGATACTCGTAAAGGTCGTTCCACCATCGGCGCTCTGCTGCCATTGCACGGTCGGCGCGGGATTGCCGCTCGCAGCTGCCGTGAACGCGGCGGTGGCTCCGGCGGTCACGCTGGCGCTTGCGGGATTAGTGGTAATTGTTGGCGCGAAATTCACCGTTAGGGTCGCCGCGGTGGTGGTGGCCGAGCCCAGAGTGTTGGTAAACACGGCGCGATACAGATTTCCGTTCTGGCTTGCCAGAACGCTCGGGAGCGACAACGTCGTCGTCGTTGCCCCGGCGATGTTCGTGAAGGTCACGCCATCGGTGCTTTGTTGCCATTGCACGGTCGGAGTTGGTGTTCCGCTAGCTGCGGCGGTAAAAGTTGCAGTCTGGCCCACATTTACCGTGGTGTTCGTGGGATTCGCGGTAATGACTGGTCCCGCCGTCACCGTCAAAGTGGCCGCGGTGGTCGTCGCTGAGCCCGCGCCATTGGTGAACACGGCGCGGTACTGGTTGCCATTCTGCGCCGCAGTTGCAGTGAAGGCCAGCGTTGTCGACGTTGCGCCCGCGATGTTCGTGAACGTCACGCCATCCGTGCTCACTTGCCATTGCACGGTCGGAGCTGGCGTACCGCTGGCTGCGGCGGTGAAGGTCGCGGTCGAGCCGGCTGCGGCGCTAACGCTAACCGGATTGGTCGTGATCGCCGGGGCGGCTGTGACCGTCAACGTCGCGGCGGTGGTGGTGGCCGAGCCGGACGTGTTCGTGAATACCGCGCGGTACTGATTGCCGTTCTGCGCTACCGCGGCGGTGAACGACAAGGTCGTCGACGTTGCGCCCGCGATGTTCGTGAACGTCACGCCATCGGTGCTCTGTTGCCATTGCACGGTCGGGGTTGGTGTTACCGCTAGCCGCGGCGGTGAACGTCGCGGTGGCTCCGCTCGCTACGCTGATGCTGGCAGGATTCGTGGTGATCACCGGAGCTGCGGTGACCGTCAACGTCGCTGCAGTGCTGGTGGCCGAGCCGGACGTGTTCGTGAACACCGCGCGGTACTGATTGCCGTTCTGCGCTACCGCGGCGGTGAACGACAACGTCGTCGACGTTGCGCCCGCGATGTTCGTGAACGTCACGCCATCCGTGCTCACTTGCCATTGCACGGTCGGAGTCGGCGTACCGTTGGCCGCTGCGGTAAACGTTGCGATGGCTCCGCTCGCTACGCTGATGCTGGCAGGATTCGTGGTGATCACTGGGGCTGCGGTGACCGTTAAGGTTGCCGCGGCGCTGGTGGCCGAGCCGGACGTGTTCGTGAACACCGCGCGGTACTGATTGCCGTTCTGTGTCGCGGATACGGTGAAGGACAACGTCGTCGAAGTCGCGCCTGCGACATTTGTAAAGGTCACGCCGTCAGTGCTTTGTTGCCATTGCACGGTGGGAGTGGGTGTTCCACTGGCTGCGGCCGTGAAGGTCGCGGTCGAGCCGGCTGCGGCGCTAACGCTAACCGGATTGGTCGTGATCGCCGGGGCGGCGGTGACCGTCAACGTCGCGGCCGTGGTGGTGGCCGAGCCTACGCTGTTCGTGAATACGGCGCGGTATTGGTTGCCGTTCTGTGTCGCGGATACGGTGAAGGACAACGTCGTCGAAGTCGCGCCTGCGATATTTGTAAAGGTCACGCCGTCCGTGCTCTGTTGCCATTGCACGGTCGGAGTTGGCGTACCGCTAGCCGCTGCGGTAAACGTTGCGGTGGCTCCGCTCGCTACGCTAGTGCTTGCGGGATTCGTGGTGATCACCGGAGCCGCCGTGACGGTCAGCGTCGCCGCGGTGGTGGTGGCGGAGCTAACGCTGTTGGTGAACACCGCGCGGTATTGATTGCCGTTTTGCGCTACTGCGGCAGTGAACGACAACGTCGTCGACGTGGCGCCTGCAATGTTCGTGAACGTCACACCATCCGTGCTCACTTGCCATTGCACGGTCGGAGTCGGGGTACCGCTGGCCGCTGCGGTAAACGTTGCGGCGGTTCCGCTCGCTACGCTGATGCTCGTGGGATTCGCGGTAATTACCGGAGCTGCCGTGACCGTCAACGTCGCTGCGGTCGTCGTAGCTGATCCGGACGCGTTTGTGAACACGGCGCGGTACTGGTTGCCGTTCTGTGCTACTGCGGCGGTGAACGACAACGTCGTCGACGTTGCGCCGGCCACATTATTAAACGTCACCCCGTCCGTGCTTACCTGCCACTGCACTGTCGGAGTTGGGGTTCCGGTTGCTGCGGCGGTAAACGTGGCCGTGGCTCCGCTCGCTAGGCTAATGCTTGCAGGATTCGCGGTGACCACTGGGGCTGCGGTGACCGTTAAGGTCGCTGCGGTCGTCGTAGCCGAGCCGGACGTGTTCGTGAACACCGCGCGGTACTGATTGCCGTTCTGTGCTACTGCGGCGGTGAACGACAACGTCGTCGAAGTTGCGCCCGCGATGTTCGTGAACGTCACGCCGTCGGCGCTTTGCTGCCATTGCACGGTCGGAGTCGGCGTACCGCTGGCCGCTGCGGTAAACGTTGCGGTGGCTCCGCTCGCTACGCTGGTGCTGGCAGGATTCGCGGTGATCACTGGAGCTGCGGTGACCGTCAACGTCGCCGCGGTCGTCGTAGCCGATCCGGACGTGTTCGTGAAGACCGCGCGGTACTGATTGCCGTTCTGCGCTCCCGCGGCGGTGAACGACAACGTCGTCGAAGTTGCGCCCGCGATGTTCGTGAACGTCACACCGTCGGTGCTTTGCTGCCATTGCACGGTGGGAGTTGGCGTACCGCTGGCCGCGGCGGTGAACGCGGCGGTTGCGCCCGAAGCGACGCTAACGCTTGCCGGATTGGTGGTGATTGCCGGGGCAGAATTCACCGTTAGCGTTGCGGCGGTACTGGTCGCCGAACTTACGCTATTGGTGAACACGGCGCGATATTGATTGCCATTTTGCGCCGCGGCTGCGGTGAAGGACAAAGTCGTCGATGTGGCGCCCGTGAGATTGCTGAAGGTCGTTCCACCGTTCGTGCTTACTTGCCACTGCACAGTCGGCGTAGGGCTTCCGCTCGCGGCGGCGGTAAACGTGGCGGTTGCGCCCACGTTCACTGTGGCGTTGGCTGGGTTGCTGGTGACTACGGGCACCGCCGTCACCGTCAAGGTGGCCGCGGTAGTGGTCGCGGAGTTCACCGTGTTCGTGAACACCGCGCGGTATTGATTGCCGCTCTGCGCGGCGGCAGCGGTGAACGAGAAAGTGGTCGAGGTGGCGCCGGTGATATTCGTGAAGGTTACGCCGTCGGCGCTTTGCTGCCATTGCACGGTGGGCGTCGGATTGCCGCTCGCGGCAGCCGTGAAGGTGGCGAGCGATCCCGCGGACACGCTGAGATTTACGGGATTGGTGGTGATCGCCGGGGCGACGTTAACCGTGAGCGTTGCTGCGAAGGTGGTGGCGGTGCCGGAAGTGTTGGTGAACACCGCGCGATATTGATTACCGTTCTGCGCTGCGGCGGCGGTGAAAGACAGAGTGGTCGAGGTGGCTCCGGCGATATTCGTGAAGGTTACGCCGTCGGTGCTCTGCTGCCACTGCACGGTGGGAGTGGGCGTGCCGCTGGCGGCAGCGGTGAAAGAGGCGGTGGCTCCCACGTTCACCGCGGTGCTGGCCGGATTGGTGGTGACTACTGGTCCGGCCGTGACCGTAAGCGTTGCGGCGGTGGAGGTCGCCGAACCTACGCTGTTAGTGAACACCGCGCGGTACTGATTGCCATTCTGCGCGGCCGCAGTGACGAATGACAGGGTTGTGGAAGTGGCGCCGGCGATATTCGTAAAGGTCACGCCGTCGGTACTCTGTTGCCACTGCACGGTGGGAGCGGGATTGCCGCTGGCGGCCGCCGTAAATGTGGCGGTGGATCCAGCTGTGACGCTGCTACTGGCGGGATTAGTATTGACGGTTGGCGCGAAATTCACAGTCAGGGTTGCCGCCGTCGTGGTGGCGGAGCCCACGCTATTCGTGAACACGGCGCGATATTTGTTTCCGTTCTGCGTAGCGGTTGCGGAGAACGAGAGTGTCGGCGAAGTGGCTCCCGCGACGCTGGTGAAATTCACGCCATCGGTGCTGACCTGCCATTGCACAGACGGCGCAGGATTGCCGCTGGCGGCGGCAGTAAACGTAGCAGTGGACCCCGCGTTTACTGTGCTGTTGGTCGGGTTGCTGGTGATGACTGGCCCAGCCGTAACGGTCAAAGTCGCCGCGGTGCTGGTGGCCGAATTGATGCTGTTGGTGAACACGGCCCTAAATAGATTGCCGTTCTGTCCCGCGGCGGCGGTGAATGACAGAGTGGTCGAGGTGGCACCGGAGATATTCGTAAAGGTCACGCCGTCGGTGCTCTGCTGCCACTGCACGGTCGGCGCAGGATTGCCGCTCGCCGCGGCCGTGAACGTGGCCGTGGCTCCCGCAGCCACGCTGATACTGGCGGGATTGGTGGTGATCGCTGGCGCGAAATTCACCGTGAGCGTCGCGGCCGTGGTGGTCGCTGAACCCAGGGTGTTGGTAAACACTGCGCGATACAGATTTCCGTTTTGCGCCGCGGCCACTGCGGACACGGACAAGGTGGTGGAGGTTGCGCCGGAAACGTTGTTAAACGTTACGCCGTCGGTGCTGACCTGCCATTGCACGGTCGGGGTCGGTACTCCGCTGGCCGCGGCGGTGAAGGTTGCCGTGGCTCCCGCGTTTACAGTGGTACTCGGCGGATTGGTGGTGATGAGCGGCCCGGCAGTCACCGTTAGCGTGGCGGCCGTGGTGGTCGCCGAGCTTACGCTGTTGGTGAAGGTGGCGCGGTATTGATAGCCGTTCTGCGCGGCCGTGGTGGTGAACGAAAGAGTGGTAGACGTTGCGCCGGCAACATTGTTGAACGTAACGCCGTCGGTGCTGACTTGCCATTGCACGGTCGGCGTTGGGTTTCCGCTCGCTGCGGCCGTGAAGGTGGCCGTGGAGCCGGCCGCTGCGCTGGTGCTTACTGGATTGGTGGTCACCGTCGGCGCGAAGTTTACGGTCAGAGTCGCCGCCGTGGTGGTCGCCGAGTTCACGCTGTTGGTGAATACCGCGCGGTACTGGTTGCCGTTCTGCGCGGCGGTCACCGCGGGAACGGACAACGTTGCTGACGTTGCTCCCGTAACGTTGCTGAACGTCGTGCCGCCATTGGTGCTGATCTGCCACTGCACGGTTGGAGTCGGGTTTCCGCTGGCTGTCGCTGTGAAGGTGGCTGTCGCTCCGGCGTTTACCATGGTGTTGGCCGGATTGGCCGTAATTACCGGCGGAGAATTCACCGTCAGCGTGGCTGCCGTGGTGGTAGCCGAGCTTACGCTGTTGGTGAACACCGCGCGGAAAAGATTGCCGTTTTGCGTCGCGGCGGCGGCGAAGGACAACGTGGTCGAAGTAGCGCCGGTGATATTCGTGAACGTTACGCCGTCCGTGCTCTGCTGCCACTGCACGGTTGGGGTTGGGTTTCCGCTCGCAGCTGCGGTGAACGCGGCAGTGGCTCCCGCCGATACGCTGACACTTACTGGATTGGCGGTAATGGTGGGGGCGAAGTTCACCGTTAACGTTGCTGCCGTGGTCGTGACCGAACCCACGCTGTTGGTGAACACAGCGCGATATTGATTGCCGTTTTGTGCTGCGGCCGCAGCAAAGGAGAACGTCGTCGCGGTGGCCCCCGCGACATTCGTGAACGTTACTCCATCGGTGCTCTGCTGCCATTGCACGGTGGGCGTTGGATTGCCGCTCCCTGCGGCGGTGAATGTCGCGGTCGCACCTGCGGACACGCCGACACTTACCGGATTCGTGGTGATCGTGGGAGCAAAATTCACGGTCAGCGTCGCGCCAGTGGTGGTCGCCGAGCCTACGCTGTTGGTGAAGACTGCGCGGTATTGATTTCCGTTTTGTGTGGCCGCAGCGACGAAGGACAGCGTTGCTGAAGTCGCGCCCGAAATATTCGTGAACGTCACGCCATCCGTGCTTTGTTGCCACTGCACGGTCGGGGTGGGATTGCCGCTGGCCGCGGCGGTGAATGTTGCTGTCGCTCCTGCGGCTACGCTGATGCTGACCGGATTTGTCGTGATCACTGGAGCAGAGTTCACCGTCAACGTCGCTGCGGTGGTAGTCGCCGAGCCAACGCTGTTGGTAAATACCGCGCGGTATTGATTGCCGTTCTGTGCGGCCGCTGCGGTGAAGGACAGAGTCGTCGCCGTTGCGCCCGAGATGTTCGTGAACGTTACGCCGTCCGTGCTTTGTTGCCACTGGACCGTGGGCGTCGGATTACCACTGGCGGCTGCCGTAAAGGTCGCGGTCGCTCCGGACGTCACGCTGATGCTTACCGGATTGGTGATGACTGTCGGCGCGAAGTCTACCGTCAATGTTGCGGCTGTGCTGGTTGCCGAGCTGACGCTGTTCGTAAACACGGCGCGGTATTGGTTGCCGTTTTGACCTGCGGTTACTGCAACGACTGACAACGTTGCGGAGGTTGCTCCCGAGATATTTGCAAATGTCGTTCCACCGTTCGTGCTTATCTGCCACTGCACGGTCGGGGTCGGCGTTCCGCTGGCCGCGGCGGTGAACGTTGCTGTTGCTCCGGCGTTCACCGTGGTGTTCGCCGGGTTGGTGGTGATCGCCGGTGCGGAGTTCACGGTCAGCGTCGCGCCAGTGGTGGTCGCCGAGCCTACGCTGTTGGTGAAGACTGCGCGGTATTGATTTCCGTTTTGTGTGGCCGCAGCGACGAAGGACAGCGTTGCTGAAGTCGCGCCCGAAATATTCGTGAACGTCACGCCATCCGTGCTTTGTTGCCACTGCACGGTCGGGGTGGGGTTCCCGCCGGCCGCGGCGGTGAATGTCGCGGTTGCGCCTACGGCCACGCTGATGCTTGCCGGATTGGTGGTGATCACTGGAGCAGAGTTCACCGTCAACGTCGCGACGGTGGTGGTCGCGGTGCTCACGCTGTTGGTGAATACCGCGCGGTATTGGTTGCCGTTTTGCGCGGCCGCTGCGGTAAACGAAAGCGTTGTGGATGTTGCACCCGAGATGTTCGTAAACGTTACGCCATCCGTACTTTGCTGCCACTGCACGCTGGGCGTCGGATTACCGCTGGCGGCTGCCGTAAAGGTCGCGGTCGCTCCCGAAGTCACGCTGCTGCTTACCGGATTGGTGGTAACTGTCGGCGCGAAGTCGACCGTCAGCGTTGCGGTCGTAGTAGTCGCCGAACTTACGCTGTTGGTGAACACTGCGCGGTATTGATTGCCGTTTGCCGCCGCGGCTGCGGTGAAGGACAAAGTCGTCGATGTGGCGCTCGTGAGGTTGGTGAACGTCGTTCCACCGTTCGTGCTTACTTGCCACTGCACGGTCGGGGTCGGCATTCCGCTGGCTGCGGCGGTGAACGTCGCCGTTGCTCCGGCGATTACCGTGGTGTTCGCCGGATTGGTGGTGATCGCCGGGGCGGAGTTGACGGTCAGAGTTGCCGCGGTGCTATTGACGGTGCCGACGCTGTTTGTAAATACCGCGCGGTACTGATTGCCGTTCTGGGCAGCGGTTACGGCCGTCAGCGACAAAGTGGCGGATGTCGCTCCCGAAATGTTCGCAAATGTCGTACCGCCGTTGGTGCTTTGCTGCCATTGCACGGTCGGGGTGGGGTTGCCGTTCGCCGCCGCCGTGAATGTCGCCGTTGCTCCGGACGCCACCGTGACGCTGGTCGGATTCGTAGTCACCACCGGGGCCGAGGTCACCGTCAGCGTAGCGAATGACGTGGAAGTCGTCTCGAAACTGTTGGTGAATAGGGCCCGGTATTCGTTGCCGTTCTGCGACGCGTTCGCGGTGAAAGACAATGTCGTAGAGGTAGCGCCCACAATATTCGTGAACGTCCCGTTGGCGGGAGCCTGCTGCCATTGCACGGTCGGCGTTGGATTTCCGCTGGCCGCTGCGGTGAAAGTGGCAATCGCTCCAGACGCCACGGTGGTGTCGCTGGGATTAGTGGTGATCGTCGGCGGGAACTGCACGGTCAGCGTCGCTGCGGTGCTGGTTGCCGTATTAACACTATTCGTGAACACGGCGCGGTACCGATTGCCGTTTTGCGACGCTGTCAGTGATGACAGCGTCAGTGTGGCGGAGGTCGCACCAGAAACGTTCGTGAACGTCGTTCCGCCGTCGGTGCTCACCTGCCATTGCACGGTCGGGGTGGGCGTTCCGCTGGCCGCAGCGGTGAAGAGCGCCGTCCCTCCGGCACTTCCGGTCGTGTTTGTCGGATTGGTGGTCACTACGGGTGCAGTGTTCACGGTCAATGTGGCAGCGGTGCTGGTCACCGAGCCGACGCTGTTGGTGAAGACTGCGTGGTATTGATTGCCGCTTTGCGCAGCGGTCACCGAAGTAAGCGAGAGCGTGGTGGAAGTCGCGCCGGAAATATTCGTGAAACTCGTTCCGCCGTTCGTGCTTACCTGCCACTGCACGGTAGGAGTCGGATTGCCGCTGGCCGCCGCGGTGAACGTCGCGGTTGCTCCGGCGTTTACCGTGGTGTTCGCCGGATTGGTGGTGATCGCCGGAGCGGAGTTGACCGTTAGCGTCGCGGCGGTGGTAGTCGCGGAGTTGACGCTGTTGGTGAACACCGCCCGGTATTGGTTGCCAGTCTGTGCGGCCGCTGCCGTAAATGAGAACGTCGTCGACGTCGCGCCGGAAATGTTCGTGAAGGTCACGCCATCGGTGCTCTGCTGCCATTGCACGGTCGGGGTGGGATTGCCGCTCGCCGCGGCGGTGAACGTCGCGGTGGCTCCTGCCGCTACGGTAACGTTCGTGGGATTGGTGGTGATCGCCGGCGCGGAGTTGACCGTCAGCGTGGCCGCCGTTGACGTTGCCGAGCCCACGCTGTTCGTGAATATCGCGCGATATTGATTGCCATTCTGCGAAGCGGTTACCGCTGCCAGCGACAGAGTGGTCGAAGTTGCTCCTGAAATATTCGCAAAGGTCGTCCCACCGTTCGTGCTCAGCTGCCACTGCACGGTCGGAGTTGGATTGCCACTGGCCGCCGCGGTGAACGCCGCCGTGGCTCCCGCCGTCACGCTGCTGCTTACCGGATTGGTGGTCACCGTCGGCGCAAAATCCACGGTCAACGTTGCGGCGGCGGTAGTGGCCGAGCTCGCGCTGTTCGTAAACACGGCGCGATATTGATTGCCGTTCTGCGATGCGGTTACCGCGGCGAGCGACAAGGTGGTCGACGTCGCTCCCGAGATATTCGTGAAGGTCGCTCCACCGTTGATGCTCACCTGCCATTGCACCGTCGGTGCGGGCGCTCCGCTGGCCGCGGCGGTAAACGTTGCGGTGGCTCCCGCGTTCACCGTCGCGTTGGCCGGATTGGTGGTAATCACGGGCCCCGAAGCGGTCACGGTCAGAGTCGCCGTTCCCGAAATACCAGCGCTCAAGGCGGTGATCGTCGAGGTACCCGATGCCAGACCCTGCGCCAGCCCAGCGGCATTAATCGTTGCAGCCGCCGTATTGGAGGATGACCACGCCGCAGTGGCGGTCAAATTCTGTGTGGAGTTGTCGGTAAACGTTCCCGTCGCCGTAAATTGCTGCGACTGGCCAGCTGAGATGCTGGGTGTTGCCGGAGTCACTGCGATCGAAACGAGGGCCGCCGCCGTTATATTTAGTGTAGTAGTGCCGCTGACGCTGCCGGACTTCGCGGCAATCGTCGAACTTCCCACGCCTGCGGCAGTAGCCAGGCCGGTCGCACTGATCGTAGCGACCGTTGTGGTAGCGGAACTCCACGTCGCGCTGGCGGTTAGATTTTGCGTGCTGTTGTCGCTGAACGTTCCGGTCGCGGTGAATTGCTGCGTGAGACCCTTGGCCACCGAAGGATTCGCGGGGGTTACGGCAATCGAAACCAGCGTCGGAGCGGTTACCGTAAGGACCGTCGTCCCAGTAATCGATCCAGACTTCGCGCTAATCGTCGAAGTCCCCGCCGTAAGCGCCGTTGCCAATCCGGCCGAGTTAATAGTCGCAACCGAAGTCGTCGCCGAAGTCCATGTCGCGCTGCCAGTCAAATTTTGCGTGCTGCTGTCGCTGAACGTTCCGGTCGCCGTAAATTGTTCGGTCAAGCCCTTCGCCACCGAAGGATTGGAAGGGGTCACCGCAATGGAAACCAGCGTCGGCGCAGTCGCCGACGTCACGGTGTAGCTGGCTTCATAGCCAACCAGGCAGCTTCCCGGGTTGTTGCCTACAAATACGTCCTGGCCACCGGCTGCCGCCAGCAGACCAGCAGGCACATGCAACGTTATTTGTGTGGAACTAACAAAAGTCACCGAAATTCGCTGGGTATTCCAATTCACAAACGTGCTGGCAGTAAAACCAGTGCCAGTCATCGTTATGTCCATAGTGCCAGCCGTCGCCGGTGTGGTGGATGGCGTAAAACCAGTCACGGTCAGCGGTGTCGCTACCGTGTTGAAGAGCGCCTCCGGAACAAATTGATCGTGAATCGTAATCATTTGCGGGTTTGCCGTCCCGCTCAGGCCGCCCGCGCTTCCAGACCATCCGGCAAAAAGAAATGGCGCAATAGGAAACGCCTGGGCCGTCACGCTTTGCCCATCCTGATAAAAATCAAAAACATCCAGCGTGTACGGGGTTCCCGCCGGCGTAGTGGTCACGCTGCCATAGCAAGCCCCAGCCGAAGGAGTTACGAACGAAGCATAAAACGGGGTGTACGAAGCGATGATCGACTCTGTCCCGCTGGCCGCCGCTGTGACGCTGTGACTCAGTGCACCGCTATCGCTCCAGCTGTTCCAGTTGTAATAAACGTTGGTCGTAACCGGCGACTGCTGTTGCTCCACGCTGATCGTGTGTGAAGTACCGGGATTCCAGGCCGTGCCGTCCTGATCGGATGAAAAACCTGTAGGAAGATAAATAAATGTATCGGTGGTCAGCGGATCCACGGTGCCGGACAATCCCGGATTGACAGTGTTCGGTCCGGTGATGGTCGTGCCAAACAGCGTTACCGGCGTCGAAACAAAGAAAGCCTGCGCGCCTAGCGTCGGCGACTGAATATAGAAACTGTGCGGATTATCCGTCGGCGGAGAAGAAACGCCGAACCAGGAATAAAAATTGTTCGCACCGCTCGGAGTCAGCGTCAGGGTAACCAGCGTGCGGTCGGTATAAAAAGAGCCGCCGAATTCTGGGGTGGGAACTGGCGATGCCACGATCGTTCCGGATCCGTCCGGAAATGTAGGTGGCGTGGCGAACGCAAACGGCTGCAGCCGAACATAGTTCGCCTGATACACCGTGATCGCCGGAGAAGTCACTGGATCGGCCAAACTTCCGGAGCCAGCAGATACCGTCACGGTATGCGACGCCGCGCCTAAATCGTTCCAGGCGCCAAAAACGTAGGTCGATCCATCGCCAAGTCCGGTTTGCGGACCGGTTGCTGCCGCGATTGTATGCTGCGACCCGATCGCCCACGTAACTACCAGCGGCGTCGGTGCCGCGGTCGCGTTATCAATGCTTACCGGCAAACCCGGGGGATTGGTAGTAATCGTGGTCTGCAGCGGAGCGGCACCATAAAGCCGCTCGACGCCATCGATATCACCCGCCGAATATCCGTTGTCGTTACTGAGCGGCATGCCTGGAGGAATCGATTCGATTACCGGCAGGCCGGCTTTAGAAAGATCAAACGCCCCGTACTCCATGATCGACGCGTGATCGAACAGTCCGATATTCTGCGAATTAAAAGGAATTAACGTGAAGTTGCCCTGCACCTGCGGAATGTCCGCATTGATCAAATTCAGCGTGATGTAGTTCCCACGGTCCGCGCGCTGATGCTCGTGCTGCAGCCCGACCGTGTGCCCCATCTCGTGCAGCCACGTACCGATTGTGCAGAAATCACCGCAATCCAGGGATTGCTCGCCGCCAACCATCCCGACGTCGGAAAACCCTTCTCCGCTTCCGCCGGATGTGTCGATATCCACGTAATTGGCCGGTGGAGAAGCTGGATTAGGAACCGGGACAAATTGAATCAAGCCTGAAAAGGTCGAATTGAAATTGCCTAAGGCGGTCGTCAGATTCGCGGGCGTATCCGGCCCGGTAACGATGTACGGAATCTGCGCTACCCCGCCGACCTTCGGCCAAAATTGCGACGTGTAGCTGATCGCCAGGCTGTCGGCCTTGACGCCGCCCTCTGGCGCCCCAATGCTTTCGGCCGCACTCTGCGAGCTCGTCGCCTTTGCCGTGGGTGCTCCTGGAGTGCTTGACACGCTTCCGCTTGGTTGAACGTTGGCGGCAGGGCCCAAAATAATGTCGCCCTCGATGACCGCCATCCCGTTCCAGACCTGGTACACAATGGGCTTGCCATTCCACATGCCGGTGAGAACTGGGGCAGATTGCGGAGAGCTGGTGGTGACCTTGCGGCTGACCGCCAAATGCACAGAGGCGGAATGATTGCTGGAATCGACGATGGTCACGGTGATCAGATTGGTTCCGGGCCGCAGGATTAAGCCGGCCACTTCCCAGTTCGTGGTTGTCCCCGTCGTGGTCCAGGTGCCGTGGCCGCGTTTGCCGAATTGATTCACCCACAGAACATTTTTGATCTCGCCCTGCGCGGTGGCCGTTCCTTTTAGATCAATGGAAGATTGCTCGGTCTGCGAGGCAGTCTTCGCCGGGCTTTCCAAAACGATGGATGGCGCTTTGCTCTGCGCGAAAGTATTTCCCGCAAACACCATGAGCGAAGTCACGGCTAGCGCAAGCTGCAGAATTTTCCTGGGCATGAATCTCCTGACTTGGGGCCTACCCGCTTTGTGAGCGGCGGGGAGCGCTGCTTTGAGGGGGACGAACGATTACAATTTTGTTTTACTGGCGGGGTATTCTAGGCGAGATGCGTTGAAATACAAAATGAATTCTCGTTTACGGAAAAAATGACCAGCGTCGTACTACTCGTCCTACTCGTACTACCGGCGGTCGCGCATCGAAAGATTGAGCAGTGAGGAATCGCTTCGGGAAAGTCAAAAAAAGTGGTGGGCCCGCCAGGATTTGAACCTGGGACCAACGGATTATGAGTCCGCTGCTCTAACCGCTGAGCTACAGGCCCGGATTCTTTACAACATAACATACCGAAAAGACTTAATGCAGCTGGGCTGGACGGAAAGCATGGACCAACTCCGACGGATCGATTACGAAGATACGTTTTTTGTGAATTGTCCGCCGGGGATAACTGCCACCGACGTGCTCTTCAGATTTTTCTGGGCCGCTCCGAAAATTGTGGCGCTGTTGATGGCGCTTAGAAATCGCCTCGTCGCGATTTTTCGGATTGAAAACGGCGGCGGGAGTTACGCAGTCCGACGCATCCATGCTGCAAAGCGGAAAGCACATTGGATTTTTCGAAATTGTTTCCGTGACGCCGGTGTCCGCGGTGCTGGGCGCGGATGACTACCATCTGAATTTTAGGGTGCTGCTCGATATCCGCGACAATGTTCTCAGTTGCAAAACTCAGGTGCACTTTAATAACGCGTTGGGGAAAATCTATTTCTTCTTCGTTAAACCATTTCATCGATGGATAGTTCCCCCGATGCTGAAAACCTCCCTAAAGAATCCGGTCCAGCGGTAAATAATTCTACTATCTTTTTCCCTGTGGTAAATAGACCCGGTGCCATCTGCAGAAAGGCGGCATCCCCTGGCAAAACTACAGGAAAACCCTGATGGACCGGTACTAACTCGTGTGTCACAAGACGGCCTGACATAGTGGGTTGGGGGCATTACCTTTGGGCGAAGGTGTGCCCTTAGCCTATTGTGTAGCGCGCAAAACATTCAGGCGTCACGCATTTGAATGTCACGCATTTGCGGATCCTCGGACCAGTGACAACGAAGGTCGTCAGTGATTTTCCGACGAGGTCGTTGCGCGAAATCTCTTGATCAGAAATACCAGCGGCACGCCCGTGAGTACCACCCAACCTAGCGCGATAAAACAATCGTTGAACGCCAGCAGTGTGGCTTGCCGCTGCAGCAGAATAAATGCTTGCGCCTGCGCGTGCACCACGGCATCCGGATGCGAGAATCCGTGCGTTGAAAAATAACCAGTCAGGGTGTTGACCAGCGAACGGTAGTGCTCATCGAAAGGCGTGGCGTGTTCCACCAGAACGCTCTGATGATATTGGGTACGGCGAGCCAGCATAGTGGTGACAAACGCGATTCCAAAGCTGCCGCCCTGGTTGCGGAAAAGATTCGTTAGGCTGGACGCTTTGTTGTTTTTGTTTTTCGCAATGTTGGAATACGCCAACTGACTTACCGGCACGAACAACGTGGCAATTCCGAGTCCTTGCAGCGCGCGCGCCAAAGCTTCGTGGCGATAGTCGGTCGCCAGATTGAAACTGGCGAAATACCACATCGCCATGCCAAACGTGAAATAACCAAAACCCAGCAATCGCTTAACGCCGAGCTTCGGCAGAATTCGAACCACTACCGGAGCGAGCATCACGATCACGAATGCTCCCGGACCAAGCACCAACCCGGCATCGGTTGCGGTGTATCCATATAAACGCTGCAGCATTTGCGGAATCAGCACGGTTGAGCCATACAGTGTGAAACCAAACAGAAAGTAAAAAATATTCGCGAGCGCGAAGTTCCTGTCCGCAAGTAGACGTATTTCGACCACCGGGTCCGGGTGCCGCCACTCCCAGATAATGGCAAACAGCAGCGCAGCCATCGAAATTCCGAAAAAGAGAACGATGAAGTGGCTTTCAAACCAATCCTCGGTTTGTCCGCGATCCAGCACGACTTCCAGGCAGGCGAATCCGATCGCTACCGAAACAATTCCCCAGATATCGATTTTCAGCTTGCCATCCCGCCGTGCGGCTTCCACTTCGCGGGTGAACTCCGGCGGATCGGAAAGGACCCGGCTGGTCAGGATCAGCGAGAGCAGCCCAATGGGAATGTTTATGAAGAACACCCACCGCCAGCTCCAGTGGTCGGTGATCCACCCTCCGAGCGGCGGGCCGATGGCCGGAGCGGTTACGATAGCCATGCTGTACAGAGCGAAAGCCGCAGCTCGCTTTGCGGGCGGAAAGGTATCCACGAGGATGGCTTGTTCGACGGGAGCCAATCCACCTCCGCCGATCCCCTGCAGCACGCGGAAGAAAATCAACATGCCCAGGCTGGGAGCAAAACCGCACAGCAGCGAACTAACAGTGAAGAGCGCCACGCAGATCATGTAGTAGCGTTTGCGCCCGAAAATGCGGCTCAGCCACGCGGACAGCGGCAGGACTACGGCGTTGGAAACCAGATAACTGGTGAGGACCCAGGTGCTTTCGTCGGTGCTGACTGCCAGCCCGCCGGCAATATGCGGAAGCGCCACGTTGGCAATGGCGGTATCCAGCAGTTCCATGAACGTCGCCATGGTAACGGTGATGGCGATAATCCACGGGTTGATGCCCACTCGCGGAGCAGGAAGGCTTAAGGCGGTTGCGGGCGTGAGCGTCTCGCTCATGAGTGTTCTGGCCAGTTAGATGCGTATGCGACCGTTCGGTCTCATAACACTAGGCCAAAACCAGGAAAAAGACCAGTTGGTCGCATCTCGCGGGCAAGCCGCAGGCAGTGAAGGACTTGCGGGCTAACCCATGGCGTCGGCAGTTATTTGAAACTTCGCCGTGGGGAATTTCTTACGCGTGGCTCGGCAAATTGATGGGCTTCGTGCGCCCGCGATGGATGATTCACTTTGGATTTGCGTCCTTCGCGCTGCATCCGTTCCCACGCTTCGTGCCAGGTCGGCAAGTCCGCATCTTCCTGGTTCCAGTGAACCAGGGAAGCTTCGTCGCACCATTCCAGCAATTTTTTCATGGCTCGGCCGTGCGCGCCGGCCAGCATGAATTGGCGCATCTCGGCTTCGGATTTCCATGCCGTCGCGGTCCAAAAAGTGTTGCGCCGGTCGGCCAGCAGATTGGTGGCGAAATTCCCCGCAGCTTTGCGGGCCTGGCGCGCCGCGCCAAAGGTGTACACCGCAAACGCGGGCATGAACCTCCAGGAGCGCACCCGCAGCCGGGTTATTGAGATAAAGGGCATACGAATATATTCAACGATAGCAGGAACGGGCGACCACCACTTTCGCGAGAGCTCCACGCTAAGAAAACACCTGAAACGCTAGGTTCACGAACTGCACTACCCACTATTAGTTCGTAGCTACGTGGTGAAGTATGAAGCGCGGTGGCCTGGTCGTCTTCGCAATGGTCTTGATCACCGGCATGTTTCGGCTGGCCGGCCCGGCGATCAATTCCGGTTCTGCGCCCAAAAGCACGGAGTCTGCCGCCGCCTCCGTCAAGTCCAAGACGCTTTCCACGCTGGCACTACATTCCGACATTCCGGAGTCCATCCAGGAATTTTATGGCGCGACGGAGACGGACCCGTCCGCAACAGATTCTTCTGGCGCGCCCGCGACTGGCCCAACTGGCGAAGCCTCTAACGCCGCGAAAATAGTCGGCAGCAAACCCTTTCCAAGTGTTCCGCATGACGAAGCGCAATCGCTCCGGTTTCTAATCGCTTTTGTGCCCGATCCAATCCACACCCATCTGGCCCTGCTCTTCGACCGCAGCATCGACGCGATTCAGCAAGCCGCGCAAGCCGAAGGCTGTTCCTTCGACCGCGCCGTGGTGCCCTGGGATCCGGAACCATATGCCGCCTCCGATGATCCGAAAGCGCGGGAAGCCCTGAAGAATTATATGAAAGCGCGCGAGCAGTGGCCCGGCTTGATGATCTTTCGCAAAGGTGGAAAAGGCGGAGAGCCTGCGAAATCCGCGCCGTGCGTAAACGCCAACGTGTTTGTATTCCTGGTGGGAGAAAGCCCTACCGGAGGAATTCGCAAAGAGCAATTCGATAATGCGCTACTGCTCATGCAGAAAATTCGCGGCCAGCAAGACGGTCAGGCTCTCAACGAACCCCTGTATTTGTTGGGTCCCTTTTTTTCCGGTTCGCTCTTTTCCCTAAAGAGCGAACTAGAACGGAAGAAATTTACAATCGGCGAACAGCGCATCAGCGTGTACAGCGGAACGATCACCAATTTGGCGGCGCAGCAAGCGTTTGAAAGCCGCCTGGAGACCGCGGAAAAACCTCCCGACATCCACTTCGCGACGTTTCAGGAGAACGACGATTACGTCGTTCGGGCCTTCGCGCAGCTGGCCTGCACCATGGGCTACCATAACGGCGAGATCGCAGTGGTCTCCGAAGACGAGACGGCGTTCGGGAAACCGGGCGACATGACTGGGATTTCTTGTCATCCCGGCGAGAAAAAGGAACCGCAACACGCAATCGCCAGCATCCAATTCCCGCGCGAAATATCTCAACTGCGGGCCGCCTACCAGTCGGTTCCCTCTGGGAACGCCACCGCCAATCCCGGGCGGCTCGCGATGCTGCCCCTGGACCTACAGCTCACCGGCAACGACGACGACACCGTCCCCGATTTCGCCCGGCAGCAGACCCCGCTGTCGCAAGAGTCCGTGCTGCTGGCGATTACGGACTTGTTACACAAACATCACACCAAATTAGTTCTGCTGTTAGCCACCGATCCTATGGACCAGTTGTTTCTGGCCCAGTTTATCCGCCGCGCGTATCCTCTGGCTCGCGTTGGCGTCACCTCCCCGGACCTGCTTTTCGCGCGCGAAGGAGACGCGCTGTTGAGTGGAACCTTTGGGCTGTCCAGCTACGCCTTGGTTCCCGGGGCGGATGAAAATTTCTACTTGCCGGCGGGAACTCCGCGGTCGCACGGAGAACGCGTCTTCCCCAGCACCATCTCGCAGGGGATGTTCAACGCGGCCATTGGGCTGCTTGAGGCGGCCAAGAATAATTGTGAACATCCCTCAATAGTGAAACTGGCGCTGGTTCCCACAGGTCCGTATGCAGCCTACAGCCGGGCTCCCGTTTCATGCTCCCGACCTTCCGCAAAACCGCTAGCCCCTGCCGTGCAGTTGACCATCCTCGGACGCGATGGGTACTGGCTGGTCGATTCTCTTCTGGAAACGAACCCGCTAGACCTCACGCCTTCTTCTCCCAAGCCGCAATTCGCTCCGTACGCCCGCGAAAATCACAGCCCGCAGCATTTGCCGATGTCCCTCAACCTGGCTTTGCTGGTGGTCATAATCCTCGGCGCTTTGCACGTTTGGCTCTCGTGCACCGGCAGCATTCTTGCTGCCTGGGAAGTGGCTGCGCAATTTGCTCCGATTGGTAACGTCTCCTGCAAGAGTAAGACTCGGGTGCGCGACTGGCTGATCGCCGTGGGAACTTTGGCCATCGCAACGGCCTACATCCTACTTTTGACTGCCCGAATCGGATCAAGCTACTGCGGCCTCGTGCCAGCGGTTACGGTCGTCACCGCCGCTCTGGTGTTCCTGCTGGTTCCGTTCACTGGATTTTCATTCTGGGATTTAAACGTGCGCCGCAAAAATTTGCCAGCAGCACTCTTCGTGGCCATCGGCGTCGCAGTTCTTTTCTTCCTTGGCGCATCGGTGGTTATTGTCCAACCCACTTTTATGAGTTGGCTGCTCTCCTCCCGCAGCATCCACCTCACCAGCGGCTGCTCTGCCGCTCTGGCCGTCTTGCCGATTTTTGCAGGCATGTACTGGTGGGTTTGGTACGGGCTCCGCGGAATGGTGCTCACGGACGACCATCGCCCGCGTTTGCCAGAGATGGCCGACTTGCCAAAGGATTTCACTCGCCTGAGTGACGGAGAAACCCAGGGTTTGCGCAATATCGCCAATCCCATTGGCATTTCGTCGACCGAGCTTGCGGTTGTTATTTGCGCGCTCGTGCTTATCGTGGTTTTGCCGGATCGCAAGCATCCCATTCAAACGCTGGAGGGCGTTTGGTTTGATTGGCTGTACTGCGTTCTCCTGCTTATCCTGGGCAGCCTGCTGGCATGGAACTTGGCCAAAGTTCTCCGACTGTGGGGCGAGTGTCGGCGCGTCCTCATGGCCATCGACCGTGTTCCGTTGCGGGAAGTTTTTGGCAGGCTGGATGGCTTCGCGTGGTCTTCCTTGTGGAGTCCCGGCAGCAGCAGCCTCCGAGAGTCTTACCGTTATGTGGCGCGGCAAATCGAGAGTATTCGCCGACTGGGCTCGGCCATAGAGGAAGCGCGCCCGATTGGCGCCAGCAAGCGATTCGCCCCAAAAGGCGTCGTAGACCAGATCGAGACCATGGCGAAGGTGAACGCAGGCTTTCAAGAAAAAGTACACAGCGCAATTGGTATTTCGCAAACGGAAACCAATTTAACTTTAGCCAAGATTCGACAGGCCTTCGCTACGGTCCGGAGCGCAATTAATAGCCCACGCGCCACCATCGCAAAACTCCGCATACTGATCACCAGACAACCAGCTGACACCTCGGAGGTAACCGACGCGTACGTCGGTTTGCTGAAGCAGGCCGCCAAGACCGCTGGAACAATCGCTTCGCAACTTCTTGAGCCGGAATGGAATTCTACGTACGCCCCCTCAGCCGCCGAAACGCCGCAAAAATTGAAGGACGATACCTGGTCCAAAGACGAAGCCGTCTTGATGATGCTTGCCGAAGAGTGCGTGGCCCTGACCTATGTGAGTTTTCTTGCCATGGTATTGGTGCGCGTCCGCTCGTTGGTTATGGTCGTCGTGGGCTTGTACGTATTCCTGTTGCTCTCGATCAGCTTTTATCCGTTTCAGCCCAGTACCGCGCTCTTATCGATCGCGGTGGGATTGTTTATCGTCTGCGCGGCGGTAATAGGTTACGTCTACGCGCAGATGCACAAAGACGCCACCCTGAGCCGCCTCACCAATACCAAGGAAGGCGAGCTCGATCTGCAGTTCTGGGCGCAGATTGTCGGCGCCGGAGCCATTCCGCTGTTGACGCTGCTCGCCGGACAGATTCCCGCCATCAATCAGGTTCTCGTGAATTTCCTCGAGCCGGCTTTGCAGGCCGTAAAATAAAACCTTCGTCCCGAAAAAATACGTTTCAGCCCCGTTCCGCCGACCCAGGACGATTGTCCGCTAAGTTGCGTTATGCTAGGCTCCTTCTTGCAGAATTCGCACGGCTGCGCTCCGATCGTCCTCGCGGCGCATAGCTTCTCTCCCTCTTCTTCCCCGTATGGTGCTTCTGGGGGAGTGTCCGCTTGGGGTGAACAGCCGCTGCCGCTCCTGATCGGCGTCGCAAACGAGTATTCAGCGGCAACCCAAGATTTGGAAACACGAGAATTCCGTTCCACCGCCTTTAGGGCCTAAAAGGAAGACACCCAGTCATGTCCGCCACGCAGACCGCTTCGAAAACTGAAAAAGAGCCCGTCGAGATCAAGCTCGCGCATTCGCCGGATTCCGACGACGCTTTCATGTTCTACGCCCTGGCCACGCACAAGCTCGCGACTCCCGGCTACAAATACACCCACGTTCTTTCGGACATTCAGACCCTGAACGAAGCCGCGCTCACCGAAACCTACGATGTCACCGCCGTAAGCTTCGCGGCGTACCCTTCCCTACGCGATAAATACGTATTGCTCGATTGCGGCGCCAGCTTCGGCGAAGGCTACGGCCCCATCGTGGTTTCCAAGACCCACATGAAAAAAGAGGATCTGGCCGGCAAACGTATCGGCGTTCCCGGGCTGCAAACCACCGCTTTCCTCACACTCAAATTGTTTGAACCGAATTTTGAGCCCGTAGTGATTCCCTTCGACAAGATTATCGATGCCGTACAAAATGGTGTCGTCGAGGCCGGCCTCTTGATTCACGAAGGCCAACTGTTCTTTCCGCAGCTCGGCCTACATCGCATCATCGATCTCGGCGTCTGGTGGCAAGAGCAAACCGATCTGCCGCTGCCCCTCGGCGGCAACGCCGTCCGCCGCGCATTGGGTCCCAAGCTTGGCCGGCAGGTCGCCAAAGTCATCCGCGACAGCGTCTCCTATGGTCTCGAGCACCGCGAGGAAGCTCTGAACTACGCCATGCAGTTCGCCCGCGATATGGACACAGAACTCGCCGATAAATTCGTGGGCATGTATGTGAATAAGTGGACTCTCGGCTACGGCGACCGCGGCAAAAAGGCTGTCACAGAATTGATCGCGCGCGGCACCGCTGCGGGTTTATTGCCCGGTCCTCCCGACGTGGAATTCCTCAGCGAAAATTAATTCTTCTTGTCACGAAGTCAAGACGCCTGCAAATTTGCTGTGCGTTGAACCACGTCTTGACCACTTCTGTCGAATCCCTTAGTGTTTTCCCTTCGTGATAAATCAGCAGATCTATTTGCAGCTGCGCGTCTCAGCATTCCTTGTCATCGCGGCCATGTTCGCCGCATCATCCGCCCTCGCGCAGACCGCCGCGGAATATCGCGATCACGCAGACGTGCCAAAGGCCTGGCCGACGCAAGCGGTGCGCTCCACGCACGGCATGGTGGCCACCGACGAGCAACTAGCGTCGCAGGCAGGCGTAGAAATCATGAAGCGCGGCGGCAACGCCATCGATGCCGCCGTGGCTGTGGCGTTCACGCTGGCGGTGGTCGAACCGGCAGCAGGAAATATCGGTGGCGGCGGATTCATGTTGGTGCGCCTCGCCAATGGCCACACAAGCTTCCTGGACTACCGCGAAGTAGCTCCCGGCCGCGCCACACGCGATATGTACATAGGCGCCGATGGGAAGCTCGACGCCGACGCTGCTACTCTTGGCCCCCGCTCCGTCGCGGTCCCGGGAACCGTTGCGGGTCTGGCGCTCGCGTTAAAAATGTACGGCACGATGAAGCTGTCCGAAGTGATGGCGCCAGCCATCCTCCTCGCCGAAAACGGTTTCCCCGTTAGCGCGAAAATGGTTCGCGAATTCGGCGAAGAGCGTAACGGCTTACAACGCTTCGCCGCCAGCCGTCGTATTTTCTTGCGCGACGGACAAATGTTTCAGGTCGGCGAAATTCTCAAACAGCCTGAGCTGACCGCCACTCTCCACCGCATCGCTAAAAATGGACCGGGAGAATTTTATCGCGGCGAAACGGCACATGTGCTCGTCGCGGACATAGCCAAATTCGGAGGCATCATCACCCTTGAAGATCTCGCGAACTACCAGCCCAAAGTTCGTGAAGTTCTCCATGCAAAGTACGAAATCGACGGCCATCAATGGGATGTGTTGACCTCTCCGCCGCCCAGCTCCGGCGGCGTCGCCATCATCGAGTCCCTCAATATGCTGGAAACCGTACCGCTGAAAAATTGGGACGACCTCACCAGCGTGCACGTGGTCGCGGAAACCATGCGCCGGGTATTCGCCGACCGGGCCGCGTATCTGGCTGATCCGGACTTCACCAAAATTCCCGTCGACGGGTTGACCGCCGAATGCTACGCCGCGGAACGCGCGTCCACTATTGATCCCGCGCACGCTAGCTCCAGCAAAAACATCAAAGCCGGCACTCCGCACGTCTGCGGAATTGCCGCGGACAACATCGGCGCACCCGAAAAAGTCTCAGGACTTAGCGAAGGCCATCACACTACACATTTTTCTGTGGTGGACGCGGCTGGAAATGCGGTCTCCAGCACCTACACTCTGAACGACAGCTACGGCTCGCACTTCACCAGCACTGCCGGCTTCTTGCTGAACGACGAGATGGACGACTTCACAACCCAGCCCGGCGTGCCTAACGCGCTCTTCGGCTTGATTCAGTCCGACGCCAACGCCATCGCGCCCGGTCATCGCCCGCTCAGCTCGATGACTCCCACGATCCTGTTGCGCGACGGAAAACTCAGCTTTGTCACCGGCTCGCCCGGTGGCCCACAAATTATTTCCGCGACGCTACTCACCGTGCTGAACTGGATGCGTCTCGGCATGGACGCACAAGCGGCCATCAACGCACCGCGCTTTCATCATCAGTGGCTCCCGGACAGGATCGAAATGGAAAAGGAATTTCCCGCGACTATGGAAAGCGGCTTGAACGTTATGGGCCACGAGACAAAACGCAAAGGGCACATCGGCCTGGTAAACGCCATCGGCATCGATCCGAAAACTGGAGAGCGCCTTGGGGCCGCCGACCCCCGCGATGACGGTTCGGCGGTCGGTTACTAAATCGACCGCGTCGAGCTTCGCCGGTATATCTCGCTTCTGGCCTTTGGCCTTAAACTCTTAGCGGCGACCCTATGCAGAGAATTCTCTCCACCTATCAATTCGTTTCGCGCCGCCTCACTCCAGAACTATTGGGGCAAATTTCCGCCGCCGGTTTCCAGGGCGTAGAAATTTTCGCCAGCCGCGGCCATTTCGATTACAACTCCAAAACGGAAGTCCGCGCCATGGCCGGAGCCTTGGCCGCCAACCACCTGTTCCTCTCTTCGTTGCACGGGCCGACTAGCCGCGACTTGAGCGCCACCCGTGAAGGCGCAACACCAGTTTCCATCTGCGAGGTAGAGCGCGTCCGTCGCATCGAAGCCATGGACGAACTGAAGCGCGCGATCGACATCTCCGAAGATTTGCCGTACCCGCGAATGGTCCTGCACATGGGCGGCCCCCGCGAAACCGCCGACCCTCGAAAACGCGATGCCGCCTTCAGCACGCTGGAGCATTTGATCCTGCACGCCCATCACGCCGGAGTGGTCATCTCTCTCGAAAACACCAACACCGAGATGGGTGATCCGCAATATCTGCGTAGCTTCGTGGACGAAACTCGCCTGACCGGACTGCGCTTCAACTTTGATATCGGCCACGCCAATCTCGCCGACGGCCCGCAAGACGAACGCGTCGAAAGAAGTTTCGCCCCCATGCGCGATCTCGTAGCCGGCTTCCACCTCCACGATAATCACGGCGAGAAGGATGAGCATCTGGCTCCGTACGACGGCTCAATTGACTGGCCCGCGACGATCGCCATCTTGAAGACTGCGCCCTCCGACAAGCTCCCCCTAACACTGGAACTAAAAGAAAAAACCGCCCCCGATGCTCCCAGCGCCACCGAACAACTAGAAGCCGCCCGACAAGCCCTGGATAAATTCGAAGAAGCCTGGTAGCTGCCGCCTTCTGAGACGAACACCGTTTCCCGCGTCATCGCACGGCTTACCCGCATAACGACGCGGCTACAACTGCGTTTCCCCTTCTCTGCTAAAATAATTGTTCGCATTCCCGACAACGAAACCGACTATGACCACCATCACCATCGAACAAGCAGGCAAGTACGACGGCCAGGAAGTCACCATCAAGGGCTGGCTCTACAATATCCGCGAATCCGGCAAGCTGGTATTCCCCATCTTCCGCGATGGCACGGGAATCATCCAGGGCGTCTGCGCGTTGAAAGAAAATCCCGAAGCCTTCGCCGCGCTAAAGGGTCTCACCCAGGAATCCAGCGTAATCGTCACGGGGAAGATCCGCGCCGAACAGCGCGCTCCTGGCGGATTCGAAATGGGCGTCAGCACCGTCCAAATCCTCCAAAAAGTTTCCGACGCCACACCCTTCCCAATTCAGTTAAAAGAACACGGCGTAGATTTTCTCCTCGATAACCGCCATCTGTGGATTCGCACTCCGCGCTCCGCAGCCATCCTGCGCATTCGCGCCGAGGCCGTTCGCGCCGCCCGTAATTACATGGACGATCAGGGCTACACGCTCACCGACGCGCCCATTTTCACGCCGGCCGCCTGCGAAGGCACTTCCACGCTCTTCGAAGTCAACTACATCGACGACCAAAAAGCCTACCTAACGCAAAGCGGTCAACTGTACATCGAGGCCACCGCAATGGCGCTTGGCAAGGTCTACACGTTCGGGCCCGACGTTCCGCGCCGAAAAATCCAAAACCCGCCGCCACCTCACCGAATTCTGGATGCTTGAGCCGGAAGCCGCCTACGCCGAACTAGCCGACATGATGGATCTCGGCGAGGGTCTGGTAAGTGCCGTTGTGCAATCCGTCGTCAAAAATAAATCGCGCGAACTCGAAGTCCTGAAACGTGACATCAAAAAACTGGAAAACGTAAAGACCCCCTTCCCGCGCATCAGCTACGAAGAAGCTATCGCCATCCTCAACAAACACGGCAACCCCGCCAAATTCGGCGACGATATCGGCGGCGACGAAGAAACCATCGTCTCCAACGAGTTTGACCGTCCGGTCATGGTCCACCGCTACCCGGCGGCAATCAAAGCCTTCTACATGCAGCCGGACGCCGCCCGTCCCGATTTGGCACTCGCTTTCGACATGTTGGCTCCTGAAGGCTATGGCGAGATTATCGGCGGCAGCCAGCGCATCCACGACTATGACCTGCTGGTTAAACGCCTGAGAGAGCACAACTTACCGGAAGAATCCTTCCAGTGGTATCTGGACCTGCGACGCTACGGCAGCGTCCCCCACGCTGGTTTCGGCCTAGGCCTCGAACGCACCGTCGCCTGGATCTGCGGCACCGAACACATCCGCGAGGTCATCCCCTTCCCCCGCATGCTCTATCGCGTATATCCTTGACCGGGGTAGTAAGGGCCAGGTTCAAAGCCCGGTCCGGTAGCTTCAACCAGTTTGGCAGCCTCTCCGGCAGTCAACGCTGGCTCGCAATTACGGAAGTTAGCTCCGGTAGTTAACACCAGAGTGAGAGTAGCTTCGTGTCGAGCGTTCGGCACCCGTCTGCGTCCCCGCGCGGATGGTGCACGCTCGCAGGAACGCACGCTCGCCGATCTTGGAATCTCGAAAATGGCTCATCAAAAAGTTCGTATTATCGGCGTACCCATGGACCTCGGCGCCAGCCGCCGCGGCGTAGATATGGGACCCTCAGCGTTGCGCGTAGCGGGATTGCAAACCCGCCTCAAGCAACTCGGCCATCAAGTAGAAGACATCGGCAACATTTCCGTGAAGCAACCGGAAGAAATGTCTTACGGAGAAAAACGCGCTAAATATCTCGACGAGATCGCCGAGACCTGCAAAGACCTAGCCGAAGCCATCCAGAAATCTCTCGAAGAAGGCTACTTCCCGTTAGTCCTTGGTGGTGACCACTCCATCGCCGCCGGCGCAGCCGCTGGTGTGGCCTCATTTTTCCGCAAAGATAAGAAAGACATCGGCTACATCTGGCTGGACGCCCACGGAGACATGAACACTCCCGAATCCTCTCCGTCCGGCAACGTCCACGGCATGCCCCTGGCCACCATCATGGGCTACGGCCCGCCGGAGCTAGTCGACCTGATGGGCTTCAAGCCCAAAGCCGAGCCCGGCAACATCGTAATCGTCGGCGCCCGCGACCTCGATGCCCAGGAACGCAAAATCGTAAAAAAATCCGGCCTCCACGTCTTCACCATGCGCGACATCGACGAGCGCGGCATGCGCGAAGTCATGAGCGACGCCCTCAAATACGCCATGGACGACACCGGCGGCATAGCCGTAAGCCTGGATATGGATTTCGTGGACCCCTCAGACGCCCCCGGAGTAGGCACCCCGGTCCGTGGCGGCGTAACCTACCGCGAAGCCCACTTAGCCATGGAAATGATCGCCGACAGCAACGCCATGGCCTCCCTAGAAGTAGTAGAAATCAATCCGGTAATCGACGAACACAACCGGACCGCTCTGCTGGGCGTTGAACTGATCCTCTCCGCCCTCGGCAAAAAAATTCTGTAGTTTTGCAAACAGAAGGCGGCAGTTTCATCCGACGCTGTCGCTTTCCGAAATTGTCCTGTTAGCGAAGTGTCTACCGCTCTTCTGGAAACCGTCCGCGCCTCTTAGCTTTAGCCCCACGCCATTTTCTGAAAAAATATTCCTCGTGACCCCAGACAAAAAACGCCTCCGCGTCGGCATCCTCTTCGGTGGACGCTCCGGCGAACACGAAGTCTCCCTAGCCTCTGCCGCCTCGGTGATTCGCGGCCTCGATCCAGACAAATACGAAGCCGTGCCCATCGGCATCTCCAAAGAAGGCCACTGGCTCACCGGCGCAGGCGCGCAGAAAATGCTTCCCGACGTGCTCCGCCAGGGCCAGCGCGTAATGATGAACGCCGACCCCACCGACGCTGCCCTAATCCGCCTTGACGGCAGCGGCGGCGGCCAACGCATCGACGTAGTCTTCCCCGTAATCCACGGCACCTTCGGCGAAGATGGCACCCTGCAGGGATTGCTCGATCTTGCTGGCCTCCCCTTCGTCGGCGCCGGAGTTCTAGGCTCCGCCATCGGCATGGACAAAGACGTCGCCAAGAAGCTTCTGCAATTCGCAGAAATTCCCGTCGTTCCCTGGATCACCGTTCATCGTCACGAATGGGAAGCCAATCCCAGCGGCATTGAGACCGCCATCGAAAAAGAATTCTCTTATCCCGTTTTCGTAAAGCCCGCCACGCTAGGCTCTTCCGTCGGAATGACCAAAGTCCACTCGCGCGAAGAACTGGCTCCCGCAATCAATCTAGCCGCCGAATTCGCGATGAAAATCCTGGTCGAGAAATCCGTGAGCGCCCGCGAGATCGAAGTTTCCGTCCTCGGCAATCACGATCCCCAAGCCTCCATTCCCGGAGAGATCGTCCCGCACCGCGAGTTCTACGATTACGCCGCCAAATATCTGGAAGAAGGCACGCAGCTCTTAATCCCCGCCGATCTAAAGCCCGCGCAAATAAAAAAGTTCCAGTCCCTGGCGATTGACGCCTTCCGCGCCCTCGAACTCAGCGGCATGGCCCGCGTCGATTTTTTCCTGGAAAAAACCGGCACAAAAATTTATCTCAACGAAGTAAACACCATTCCCGGCTTCACCTCCATCAGCATGTATCCCAAACTCTGGGAAGCCTCCGGTCTCCCCTTCCGCGACCTGATCGATCGCCTGATCAACCTGGCTCTCGAGCAGCACGCCGAAAAAGCTCGCACCAAATATCAGATCGAGCTCCCCGAAGGCGCCGGCGGCGCGCTGGAAGTCTGATCCGCGCCGTCTGTCGCTTTTCGCCTTTGTAGCGGCCGGGCTTTTAGTCCCGGCACTCTTTCTTGTATTTTCTTTTATCTTTTCCGCAACCTCTTTAGCTGGCCAGCCAGTTTCGGCCGGCCCCAAAACATTTACTCCCACACTCTTCTTCTGCTAATTTTGATTCATGCTTTCAACCCCTCGCAGGCAGGAGAGCTTCGCATGACGACGCTAATGGACGTACCTGCCGAAAAACCAGACAAATCCCGCGCGATGATTTTCACCATCGTGGCAATACTTTCTCTGGCCTGTATCGGTCTGTACTTTACGGTCCGCTACTACCCGGAAAAACATGCCACGGAAACTTTTTTTAACGCCCTGGTCGCCGGTGACACCGACAAGGCCTACCAAATCTGGAAGCCCGGCTCCAGCTACAAGATGAAAGATTTTCTCGCCGACTGGGGACCCACCGGCTACTACGGCCCAGTAAAAAGTTTTGCGCTGCTCCACGCTAAATCTCCCGTAGGAGCCAGCGGCGTGATCATCACCGTTGCGGTAAGTCCATTCTCCCCGCTGCCCAACGAAAATTCCGACCCAGCGCAAAGCCAGAAAACCCGCGTCGTAAACATCTGGGTCGAATCCAAGGATAAATCCTTCAGCTTCCCGCCATAGCTCGCGCGCGCATCGCAAAAAAAATCGCCGCAAAAATCTGCGGCGACACAGCACCCGATCAAAAATAAATCTACGCGCGCCGCACTTCGTCCAGCGCGCCGTGTAATTCCTGCGCCGTTACGCTGGCCGTCCCCAACTTTCCCACCACCACGCCAGCCGCCGCGTTCGCCAGCAACGCCGCATCGCGCAGCTCCGCGCCAGCCGCCACCGCCAGCGCCAGCACGCTCAACACCGTGTCCCCCGCTCCCGTAACGTCAAACACTTGTCGCCCCGCCCCGCCCCGCTCCACGCCCGCCTGCCCCACCCGCGCATACGTCACTTCCGACGATGTCGCCGGAATATGCAGCTGCCCCGCGGTAGACTCCTCGATCACATTCAAGCCTTTCTCGCCCCGCGTGATCACCACCGCGCTGCAACCAAAATGCGCCAGCAGCGCTCGCCCCGCTTCCTCCACCGATTTTTCATCCACCAGCGATCGTGTCACAAAAAATCCCGCCTCCTTCGCATTGCAGACAATCACCCGCGCTCCGCGATACGCATACAGCCGCGAAGTCTTCGGCTTCACAAATACCGGAATCTTCAGTCGGTGACACGCGCTCAACACCCGATCCGCCAGCGCATCCGTAATCAAGCCCTTGTCGTAATCCGAAAGCACCAGCGCATCCAGCCTCCGCAAGCCCGCAAACAGCGCGCGCAACAACTTCTCCTCCGTACTCGCAGACAAAGCCTCGCGCCGCTCGCGATCCACCCGCACCACCTGCTGATGCCGCGCGATAATTCGCGTCTTCACGGTAGTAACCCGCTTCGTATCGGACACCGCTCCGCCCGGCGCAATCCCCGCCGCGCGCAGACATCCCAGCAAAGCTCGCCCCGCCTCATCGCTGCCGACCACGCCAAACGCCTCAACTCGTCCGCCGAGCGCCGCAATATTCGCCGCCACATTTCCCGCGCCGCCCAGACACTCGCTCTGCTCCACAAAATCCACCACCGGCACCGCCGCCTCCGGCGACAGCCGCGCCGCCGTCCCCCACAAATACCGGTCCAACATCAAATCGCCCAGCACGCCCACACGTTTCCCGCGCATCCGCGGAATCACCCGCTGCAACCGCAAATGAGCCTCTATATTTTTCGCCGCCATAAGCTCCAATTTGCCGCGCCAGCACTTTGTAGGGGCGCTGCTTTACCGTGAGGAATGAAGGGCTGCTGCGCCCCAGCTTGCCCGGACTTATAACTTACGCACTGTTGTAACAGCCGTTGTAGCGGCGGGTCTTCAGACCCGTTCTTTTACCTCTCCGCTCCCGGATCCCCACTCCTCACCTCCGCCACATCCCCCAAAATCTTCGCCTCTTCCGCCAACATCACCGGAATCCCATCCCGCACCGGATAAATCCGTCCACACGTCGCGCAGCGCAATTCCGCCCGCTCCTCCGCATACACCACCTTCACAATGCACACCGGACAAACCAAAATATCCAGCAATCCCTGATCAATCGCCATTCCCAACTCGCCCCCGCATCAATCGTTTTAGACTCTGCGACTGTAACAAATTAATCGCGCCCCAGTCGAATGCCCTCCCACAACTCCCCCTCAGCACTCTTCCTTTCCCCCCGCATCCCTCTTCCTATATATTGTTCGCCGTGCCGTAGCAGACCGCATGATGTTTCGCGCCTGGTATTCACCGCGTAGTGTTCCGCGACTGCCGCCGCCCATGGCTCGCCATCGCAAATTCTCGCCGTCGCCTCGCTCATTTAACCCGCCACCACATTTGGACTGAATCCGCCTCCGCGAACTCCCGGAGCAGCCAGCCTCAGCCCCAGTTTCCGCCTTAGTCTCGGCCCCCCAAATGCCCCTCCGCCTGTCCGCCTATGGGACGCCAATTTTCGCAACCGGCCACTCATCCCACCCGCCCAACCCACTCTTCCGACCGACCGCCGCGCTAACACCAATTCTTTGAATAACTTTCCTCAACCCATCGAAAAACACAAAAGGCCCCAGTATTGCCCTCCATAACCCTGACGTTCGCACGGAGGACACCATGAGCTGCTGGCTACAGATCGGTTTGCTGATCTCCTGGATGGCCTGGAACAGCGGCCTGCTCAGCGCACTACTCTCTAAAATAGTTCTAGTCGCCTAGTCAGTTTAGCTTTTTCCCTGAGGCAAGCCGAACTGAACTACGCCCCTGCCGTGTGCCCCGGCTTTTGACCTCGCCGCGGTTTTTGACTTTGCTCTGCTTTGACTTCGCCCCGGCTTTTGACTTTTGCCGTCGGCTTTTGACTTTGCCCTGGCTTCTAACTTTGCCCTGGCCTGGCTTCTGACTTTGCCCTAACTTCTGGCATTGCCCTAACTTCTGACTTTGCCCTAACTTCTCACTTTGCCGTGACTCCTGATTTCGCCGTGGCTCCGGCGTCGCGCCGCTTTTGACTTCGCCGTGGCTTTTGACTTCGCCGTGGCTTTTGACCTTGCCGTGGCTTTTGACCTTGTCCCGCCTTCTGACTTTGTAGTGGCGCAGCATGCTGCGGGCTCCTCGCAGCCCTATGTAGGCGCCGGTCTTTCAGACCGGCATGGCCAAACCTTTGCGCACTTTGCAAAGCTCTGGCCACCGCTGCTCTCTGCCTCTACGCGTATGACCCATCCTTTCAGTCTGTCCCGTTTCCCCTCCAGCGGCGCACCTCACGAAGAATTTGCTGGCCCGGACGCCGTCCCGAAAAGGTCACGGCCATCTCCAGTGGTTCCGCCGAAGACTCACCCCTCGAGCGCCGCCACAAGCCCAGGTAGCATAGACTTCAGTCTGTGCGCTTTTCTCCTACCTGGCCCGGGCCCCGACCGGATCCACGAGAGCGTTTTGGGGTGGCGGGTGGCCCGGACCGATCCACGAGAGCGTTTCGGGGTGCCCCGCGCTCGGATTTTTGAGCGCGGGTCTTTCTTTTGACTCTGCCCCTAATTTCCCACCATGTCCACCGTCGCCGACACCATGGATTTCACTTATACTTTCCCCAGCGGCAGCAACAACGGCAACGTGCAGAAAATCACCAACAATATCGACTGGCACCGCACCCAATCTTTCACCTACGACTCCCTCAACCGCATCTCCACCGCGCAAACCAATGCCGACAATCAACCCGCCTTCCAGGGCGACAACAGCCTGCAAATGTGCTGGGCGGAAACGTTCACCTACGACCCTTGGGGCAATCTCCTCACACTCGGCCCCAACACCACCACTCAATCCAACTACACCGGCTGCACCCAAGAAAGCGGCTTCAACTACACCGGCTCCATCGCCACCAACAATCGCCTTGCCGTCAGCGGCTTCTCCTACGATTCCGCCGGCAACATGACCGCCTCTCCCGGCGCAACTTATACTTACGATGCCGAGAATCACCTCATCACCACCCACGGCGTCACCTACGCCTACGATGGCGACGGCAAACGCCTCACCAAATCCAGCGGCATGATGTATTGGTACGGTTTAAATAGCGACCCGCTCATCGAAACCGACCTCAGCAACAATCTCAAAGCCCACTACATCTTCTTCAACGGCCAGCGCGTCGCATCGGAAAATTCTTCCAATTCCGTCGACTGGTATTTCGCCGACCATCTAGGCACCGCCCGCCTAGTCTTCAGCCTCAATGGCGACGACCAATCCGACTTCTACCCCTTCGGCGGCGAACGCACCATGACCACCGGCGCCGGCAACCACTACAAATTCACCGGCAAAGAACGCGATGCCGAATCCAACCTCGACAACTTCGGCGCGCGCTACAACTCCTCCACCATGGGCCGCTTTATGTCCCCCGACCCGAAGATATTTAGCACCAGGCATATTCTCGGCCCTCAAAAATGGAATAAGTACAGCTACACGATCAACAATCCGCTAAATTTTTTTGATCCCAATGGCGAGGAGGAGATTCATGTGACGGTACGAGCGTTTATCCCTGAGAAGCAAATTCAGTATCCGCCCGCCGTCGGACCAAAGTGGAAGGGGGACGACCGCAGTTTCTCAAACGATCCAAATGCTAAACATCGAGCTCAAGTCTCGATGACCATAGAAACGGATCCGAAAAAAAGCGCCAAACCTCTTGTAGGTAAACCAGAAACGTCAACATCGGGATCTGAAGTCGATATTTTAGGGAAAAAATTCACAGGTCAGTCCAAAGTAACTACCGATGTGTCAACCAACGGACGAACCTCAGATGGGACATCAGTTGTTACGGTAAGCATAAGTGCGAGCGACCCGTTGGTTCCTGGAGCTCCGCCAACGTCCGCGACACTAACTTTTACTGTTTCGTCCGACGGAAATGTAGTAGGCATGAACGGCGCAATCTCTGCTTATCCAGCGTGGGAGGCATACGCCGATCGACCGTCTGATGGCGCCCAAGGAACACTCCTTGAGTACTCGCCTGTGGGGACCTCCGCCAACAGTCCGGGCGCGCTGCTAACAGGCGCTACTATGGACGTTAGCGGCAAGACCACCATGCAAACACCAACGCAAGGACAAGACTGCGGTGGCCGTCCTTGCCCTCAGGGGCCAAGATGAGCGGCTCCGTAAAACCGAAACTGATTCTTAAGATAGTTGTAATTCTGGCAGTCATTGCTATTGCCTTCGTTTGGCATGGCTTCCGCCGCGGCGATGACGTGTTAATCCCAGAGAATTACCGAGGATGGGTCGCCATACATTACCGGATTAACGGCCAGCCCAGCCTCCCCATGAGGAACGGAAGGTACGTCCTGGTTATTTCGGCTAGCGGAACGCTTTTGACATCATCAGAACGTGCATCAGGATATGGCAGGGACAATTTTTATTTTCTGTCCTCTCTTGGGAACAAGTCCAGAATCCCACGAGAAGCAGAGGGATGCCAGCAACAGGTTTGCGCCTCATTCTTCGAATATTACTACAACCCGAATATTACAGTTTTTTACGTTGGGCGGTCATCCGATCTATCCCAATTCACCAGGCCCTCTTTGTCCTCTTTCTAAAACCTGGCGGGTGGCCCAGACGTAATCCCTCAAGAGCGATTCTGGGTGGGCGGGTGGCCCATCCTTAAGGTAGCGACAGACTTTCGGGGTGCCCTACCCTTTGCGGTTCTGTTTCGTGCAAAGGGTGGGTGCTTCTTCGCCGCTTTCTTTTGACACTGCCCTCGATTTCTCACCATGTCCACCGTCGCCGACACCATGGGCGGGTGGCCCAGCTCTAAGGTAGCGACAGACTTTCGGGGTGACCTACCCTTTCGCGGGTGACCCAGACTTAAACCGCGAGAACGCTAGTGGGTGCCCCGTGCTCGGATTTTTGAGCGCGGGTCTTTCTTTTGACCTTTCTTCCCTTTTGTTTCTGCTATATTTTTCGGCCTCACCCGGAATATTTTACAATGTGTACTAGCGAATCCTACACCTACGACGCTTGGGGCAACCTCCTCACCCTCGGTCCCAACACCACCACCCAACCCAACTATGTAGGCTGCACTCAGGAAAGCGGCTTCACCTATTCCATCGCCACCAACAATCGCCTCGCCGTCTCCGGCTTCTCCTACGACGCCGCCGGCAACATGACCGCCTCTCCCGGCGCAACGTATACTTACGATGCCGAGAATCACCTCATCACCACCCACGGCGTCACCTACGCCTACGATGGCGACGGCAAACGCCTCACCAAATCCAGCGGCATGATGTATTGGTACGGTTTAAACAGCGACCCGCTCATCGAAACCGACCTCAGCAACAATCTCAAAGCCCACTACATTTTCTTCAACGGCCAGCGCGTCGCATCGGAAAATTCTTCCAATTCCGTCAACTGGTACTTCGCCGACCATCTCGGCACCGCCCGCTTGGTTTTCAGCCTGAATGGCGACGACCAGTCCGACTTCTATCCCTTCGGCGGCGAACGTGTAATGACCACCGGCGCCGGCAACCACTACAAATTCACCAGCAAAGAACGCGACTCCGAATCCGGCCTAGACAACTTCGCCGCCCGCTACAATAGCTCGACTATCGGACGTTTCATGTCAGCCGACTTGCTCGGAGGCCACGCAGGAGAGCCGCAAAGTCTCAATAAATACGCCTACGTGCGCAACAGCCCTCTGAACCTCACGGACCCGACAGGTCTGGATTTTTATCTCCAATGCGCTGACAAACAGCACAGCGGCTGCACGCAGGTTTCCATCGGCAAAGCGCAGGTGTGGGTGCAAGCTGGTCAGGACGGAGCTGCGACGATCATCACCAGCGACTCCCTAAGGTCAGGCGAAAACACGGGCAGCGTTGGAACGAACGGCGTCAACATCAATGGCAACAACGCGGGAATATATTTTGACAATCCGGCTAGTCACACCACAGATTCTAACGGCAATGATGTTAACCACAATGCAGTCGATTTGAAAGGTGAGGGCGACGTCCTAGGACAATTCACGTTCCACGTAGACCGCGCAGCGACCCTGGCTCTGGGAACCTAGCGGGGGGATCATTTGCCTTTACCGGAACTGGGCTTGCCATGCGCCAACTCTTGAACGGAAGCGACGCCTTCAGTTACTACGCCGGCCTGGAGAACGAATTTGGCAATCCGCACCATCCTGGCATGCTCAACTTCCGGTTCAGCCCTGACCCATCCGGGGCTCAACTCGGTTTCAACGAGGGACGTTCCCTTCACCTAACGATTTCGCTCGACCCCAGCTTGACCGCTACTAGGGGTGGGAAAACGGGCGGGGAGTTCCACGTTGACAACCAGACTGGGCTGGCTCACAATTCGTGCGCAAATAGCGGCGGTTCTTGTCAATGAGACCGTTTGGCATTGCTTTCAATCTCGCTGTCCTGTCTTTGATTGCCATATCATGGTGGTGCTATTTCAGAGAAAATAAAGATTTCGCAAAGGATCATTTGCGCCGGATCCTATCGGGGTTGGGGTTGCTGTTGGTCAGTGGGTCATTCATATTTTACGTGATCATGATTTCCCGTCTTTTATCCAGTCCTCAACTAGCCGTCGATACCCGCTCCCTGCTTGAGTTGGTGCGGAGCTATACCCGGTATTACCCGGCGTCCTGTGCACTTGTTGGGGCACTGTTCGGGTTGACCGGATATGGAATTTCAAAGTGGACCGTGTCCCTAGCCGGGCTTCTGACTGCCTTCTGTTGGGCTCTGTTTACAGTATCCCTCTTGTGAATCACTACCTCGGGCGGGCGGGTGGCGCAGCCTTAGAAAAGCCGGAGGACATGTCTAACGAAGTCGGCCGTGTCAAGAGCGGCGGGTGGGCGGGTGGCGCATCCTCAAGGTAGCGAGAAACTTTCGGGGTGGCGGGTGGCCCATCCTTAAGGTAGCGACAGACTTTCGGGGTGGCGGGTGGCGCAGCCTTAGAAAAGCCGGAGGACATGTCTAACGAAGTCGGCCGTGTCAAGAGCGGCGGGTGGGCGGGTGGCGCATCCTCAAGGTAGCGAGAAACTTTCGGGGTGGCCCACCCTTTGCGGTTCTGTTTCGTGCAAAGGGTGGGTGCCTCCTCGCCGCGCCGTTCGAACGAAGTACCTATGAGGTACTAACCCATATTGACAAGGACACGCTGCCCAGCTACACTTCCGCGTGAACCTCCAACGCCCCGCCGGGACCATTCCTCCCCCGCCACACTCCATCCCTGACCGCCAATTCCCTTCCCTCGCAGCGATCCCCTCGCGCAACTTCACCCTAACCCCTGTAGAATCCGCACTTCCGAGATCCACACAAATCAATTTTGTAACCCCAATAGAATCAGCAGCAATTTTCAATATTCCGCTAATTTCCAACCAATGTGTTCACGTAAACCCTGCACCTACAACACTTACCCACGCGTCACTTCGTAACCCCAGCAGAATCAACACTTCCGGGAAAAGGCTACATCCCCACAAGCACGATTTCTCAGTAAGCAATTTACATTCAGTAGTTTACAAGAAAATATCCGCGCGCAACTTAGCGCATCATTTCGCTTCTGCGAGCGATTTCGTCGGAGAGTTACATGCCTTCGTAGTTGGGGCCGCCGCCGCCCTCGGGAACCACCCAATCGATAATTTGATAGGGATCGGCGATGTCGCACGTCTTGCAGTGGACGCAATTCGCGAAATTAATTTTCAGCTTCTGCCCTTCGCCATCGCGCGCCATTTCGTAAACCGCAGCGGGACAAAAATATTGGCAGGGATTTCCGTACTCCACCACACACTTGGTGGCGCACACATTCAGATCGCGGACCAGCAAATGCGCAGGCTGGTCGTCGTCGTGCCGCGTTCCCGAATGGTAGACGTCGGTCAGCCGATCAAACGTCAGCACTCCGTCGCCCTTGAATCGTTCCGGCTTATTCCCCGCCGCTTCTTCTCGAACTTGCGCCGGGCTCAGTTTTTTGTAGTGCGTGTAGCCCGCCTGCGAACGCATCGGATCGATCAGCCCGCGCCCGCCGGTAATTTGTTGCAAGCCAGTGTGAAAAAACCCGGCCAGCATTCCGTGCTGAAACGATTGATGAAAATTGCGGACCTGCCACAACTCTTTCTTGATATAACTCGCTTCCACCTTTTTTGGGAATGCGGAAAGAGTTTTCGCGGACGTGTCGCCTGCTTTCAGCGCCTCGAAAATAGTTTCTGCCGCCAGCATCCCGCTCTTCATCGCCAGGTGAATGCCTTTGAGCCGCTGCGAGTCCAGAAAACTTCCCGAATCTCCGATGATCAATCCGCCGTCCAGATAATTCTTGGGCATGGCGTACCACCCGCCATACGGCAGCGATTTCGCCCCGTAACGCACCATCTTGCCGCCTTCCAGAATTTTCGCCACATGCGGATGGGTCTTCCATTTCTGAAACGCCGCATGCGGATCAAATTCCGAGTCGGCGTACTCCAGAGCAATCACCAGTCCGATCGACAGGCGATTGTTGGAGAGCCCATAAATCCAGCCGCCGCCATACATGTCTGTCGACACCGGCCAACCCAGCGTGTGCGCCACGTATCCCGGCGCCACTTTTCCCGGCTGGATGTCCCACAACTCTTTAATGCCAATCCCATAACTCTGCGGATTCAAATTATCGAGTTTCTTTTTTTCGACCAGCGTCTTGGTCAGCGAGCCGCGCGTGCCTTCCGCCAACACCGTAACTTTGGCCCGCAATTCGTAACCGGGCGTGAAATTATCTTTGGGCTTCCCGTGCTTGTCGATTCCCTTATCTTCGGTAATGACTCCGCCAATTCCGTCGCCCTCAAAAATCAGTTCCCGGCCGCCAAATTGCGTAAAGAGATTTACGCCCGCAGCTTCGACGAGCCCGCCCAGCCACTTGGTAATTTTATTCAGCGAAACGACATAATTCCCGGTGTTCACAAACGGCGGCGGAGTGATCGGTGCGCGAAACGCAGAATTTTTTGTAAAGAGCAACGCAGCAGAATCGGTAACCGGAGTATCCAGTGGAGCTGTCTTGGCGTAATCCGGAACCAGTTCCGCCAGCGCCCTGGGATTCATGATCGCGCCAGAAAGCTGGTGCGCGCCAACTTCGCGCCCCTTCTCCAGCACATAAATATTTTCCGCAGAAAGCTCCGGCTTCGCGCCAGACGCGTTGTGCGCCTTAATCAAATTCGCCAGATGCAGCGCGCAAGCCAGCCCCGCCGGCCCCGCCCCCACAATCAATACATCCGCTTCCAGTTGTTCTCTCTGTACGGTCATGGCGACTTAGACGTTTACAATTTCTGTAGTGTCGGGCGGAAGGTTCTGGCCGCGTTCGCGATATCCATCGGCAATCATTTGAAAAACGCCATTCAGCTCTGCCAAGGCGGCTTCGCGCGTTTCCATCAGCGCGTAGCAGGCAGGAAGGGATGGAATCTCTGCAACCCATGAGCCGTCTTCCTGGCGGTAGAGAATCTTTTTGTAGTTATCGATGGTCATGGGCGTGGCTCGATTGTACTCATCATAGGACCTTCGGCTCAGGTTTTTGCTTTTTCGAGGGCTTCGGTTAGGGCGGGCATGATTTCGAAGATGTCGCCTACTATGCCGTAGTCGGCGATTTCGAAGATGGGGGCGTTTTGGTCTTTGTTGATGGCTACGATGGTGCGCGCGCCTTTCATGCCGACTACGTGCTGGATGGCGCCGCTGATGCCCAGCGCCAAATATAATTTCGGGGCGACGGTTTGCCCGGAGCTGCCGATTTGTCGCTCCATCGGGAGCCAGCCTTCGTCGCAGATGGGACGGGAGGCGGCGATTTCTCCGCCGATGGCCTTGGCCAGCGCTTCGGCTTGCGGAATATTTTCCGGAGCTTTGATGCCGCGGCCGACACTGACGATGATCGGTGCTTGCGTCAAGTCCACGGCGGATTTTGCTTCCTTGAAAAGATCGAGGGGCTTGGTGCGGATTTGCTCCGGCTTTATTTCTACCGCGATTTTATTTACTGGGACTTTACCGCCGGCGTGTGGCTTCAGCAAGTCTGCGCGGAAGGCTCCGGACTGGAAAGACGCGAACCACGGGCCGGCGCCCTGGAACGAAACGTCGGCAGCGGTTTTCCCCTGGAACATTTGGCGGACAAAAATTAATTTGCCGAACTCGATGCGGTGGCCGACGCAGTCGCCGATCATTCCTTTGCCCAGCATGGCGGCTAGTTTGGGCGCGAAGTCGCGGACTTGGTAGGTGTGCGGGAGCAAAACTAAATCGGGTTTGCTTTGTTCGATTACTTGTTTCAGCGCGACGCAATAGCCATCTGGAGTGTAGGAATCTAGCAGATCGTTTTCTATCGAGAGGACTTCGGCTACGTCTTTGGTGGCTAGCTCGTCGGCTTGGGTGGCGACATCTTTGCCGATTACCAGAGCGCTTACGGTGCTTTGCGTTTCTGCGGCTATTTGTTGCGCGGCGGCCAGAGTTTCGAAGCTGGTGTTGTTCCACTTGCCTTGGCGGAGCTCGGTGATTACCAGGATTTTCATTTTTTCGTTTTCCGTGTTCTCTGAAATCAAATCAGTCCGTTGTTGATCGTTTGTTGCTTGGCTTGTTGACGTTGCAATGTGTTGCAACCGTGCACAGGCAAGAATGCCTGTGCTACTGAAAATCAAATTACTCGCGCGTCGAATTTTAGTTTCTCCACCAACTTGGTGGCTACGTCTTTGGGGCTGCCGGTTAGGAATTCGGTTTTTTTGGTTTTGGTGGGGATGTAGATTTTTTCGATTTTTTGAGTGGGGCTGGAGGCGGCGCCCAGGGATTCTCTGGTGATGACCGTAATTTCTTTTTTCTTGGCGGCCATGATCCCTTTGAGCGTGGCGTAGCGAACTTTGTTGATGCCGGACTGAATGCTGAGGACGGCGGGCAGCGGGCACTCGATGTGCTGGAACCAGCCGGCTTCTAGTTCGCGTTTTAGTTTCATGCGGCCGTCGGCTACCTCGATCTGCATGATGATCGTCGCGTGCGGAAGATCGAGGACGCCGGCCAGCAGGACGCCGGTTTGTCCGAAGCCGTGATCATCGCTTTGCAGGCCGGTGAGGATTAAATCTGCGTTTTCGTTTTTGATTGCCGCGGCTAACGCTGTGGCGGTGGCTAGCGGATCGAGTTGCGCGAATTGATCGTCGGCGATGTGGATTGCGCGGTCCGCGCCTTTGGCTAGGGCTTCTTTTATGGTTTGTTTTACGCGCTCAGGACCCATGCTGAGGACGATTACTTCGCCGCCGTGTTTTTCTTTCAGGCGCAAGGCCTCTTCGAGCGCGAAGCTGTCTGGCTCGTTCATTTCGAAGCCGATGTCGGATTCTTTGATCCAGTTTCCGGCGATGGCCAGGGGGGCGTCTTTGGCCGGAACCTGTTTGATGCAGACTATGATTTTCATGGATGGCGTTCCTTGGTGATTTTAGCTCTGAGGTTGATTATATACGCTAACAATTGTTAGTTACTAATGGAATGTGGTTGCCCGGGACGGAAAAACGCCGGGCTAAAGCCCGGCCGCTACAAAATCGAATTCCACGGCAACATTCCGGTCGATGACGATGGCGATGGCGATGGCGAAAGACCGGGACGACAAACAAAACCGAAACATTGGAATCAGGCCGGACTAAAGTCCGGCACCTACACAACCGTAGAGACGTCGCGCACGAGCAAAGCTGGCGTCAATCGGCGGCGGAGACGAACAAAAGCGACGTCGAGTCGATGCGTACAGTGGCTAATCGGCAGCAAAGAGAAGCAAAGCGGCGCCGAGCCGCCGCACTCCAAAGTTAGTTGCCGGACCAGCGCTTGAAAATTAAGGCGGCGTTGGTGCCGCCGAAGCCGAAGGAATTCGACAGTGCGTATTCCATGCTGACTTTGCGGGCTACGTTGGGAATGTAGTCCAGATCGCACTCGGGATCGGGAGTTTCCTGGTTGATGGTGGGCGGCAGAATTTGGTCGCGCAGGGCCAGGACCAGAATGCCGGCTTCCAAGCCTCCGGCTCCGCCGAGCAGGTGGCCGGTCATGGATTTTGTGGAGCTGATGGGAACTTGTTTGGCGCGATCGCCGAAGACCCGCTTGAGGGCGCGGGTTTCGATGGTGTCGCCGAGCGGCGTGGAAGTGCCGTGGGCGTTGACGTAGCCAATGTCTTCAGGAGTGAGCTTGGCGTCCTTCATGGCAGCTTTCATTACGCGATACGCGCCGTCGCCATTTTCCGCGGGCTGGGTAATGTGGAAAGCGTCTCCCGACATTCCGTAGCCGACGATTTCGGCGAGGATATTGGCGTTGCGCTTTTGCGCGTGCTCCAAAGATTCGAGGACCAGGATTCCGGCGCCTTCACCGACCACAAAACCATCTCGCTGGGCGTCGAAAGGACGGCTGGCGTGCGCGGGATCGTCGTTGCGCAGGGAGAGAGCTTTCATGCTGGCGAAACCGCCGACGCCCATGGGAGTGATGGTGGCCTCGGTGCCGCCGCAAATCATCATTTCGGCCGCGCCACGTTCGATAATTTTGAAGGAATCGCCGATAGCGTGCGCGGACGCGGAGCACGCAGTGGCTGTGGCGGAGTTTGGTCCCTTGGCGCCGTAGCGAATGGAAATGTGGCCAGAAGCCAAATTCACAATCGCGGAAGGAATAAAGAACGGAGAGATGCGGCTAGGACCACCGTTGACGAGTTTCCAGTGTTCGCGTTCGATGATGTCGAATCCACCGATGCCGCTGGAAACGTAAACGCCGACTTCATCGAGATCGGATTGCTCCGGCTTCCAGCCCGCGGACTTGACGGCAAAATCGGCGCCGGCCAAAGCGATCTGGATGAAGCGGCCCATTTTCTTGAGTTCTTTTTTTTCAATCCACTGGAAGGGATCAAAATTCTTAACTTCGCCGGCGATTTTGCAATCGAAACCATTGGTGTCAAAAAGCGTGATGGGGCCCACGCCGCTTTGCCCGGCCAGGAGGTTTTTCCAAACGTCCTCCGTGCCGATGCCTAGCGCGCAGACCAGTCCAACGCCCGTGACTACTACCCGGCGAGTCAACTTTACGTGCTCCCCTGTTCCAGCTGAAAATGTTGGTGAAAAATCAGGTGCTGTACGTTAGATGCTTTATTTGCCTTTGGAGTGCTTGTCGATGTATTCGACGGCGTCTTTGACGGTGGTCATTTTTTCGGCGTCTTCGTCCGGGACTTCAATGCCAAAGGCTTCTTCAAAGGCCATCACCAATTCCACCTGATCGAGCGAATCGGCTCCCAGATCGTCGACAAAAGACGCCGTGGGGGTGACTTCGGCTTCATCTACGCCGAGTTGCTCGACAATAATCTGCTTAACGCGCTCTTCCGTGCTCGCCATTCTATTTCCTCCGCGATTTTGCGATCGCTAAATTTTAGAAAGTCGTACCAGTGCTACCACATCAACAAATCGCGGTCAGACGTTCGGTGTACCGCGTCGTCACTCGGCCAATGCCATCCCCGAGTCGCAAGAACTTGTGTGTTACCAGGCCCTTTGCATTCTAGACAGGGTCAGGAGCAAGGTCAACTTTGCATCAGTTACTGTTTCTCGTCGTCTGCATCCTGCTTCAGCTCGCTGCCAACATCGACAACTACGCCAAACTCTTCTTCTATCGCCATCGCCAGTTCAACGCGATCCAGTTGGTCGGCGTCGCTGAGGCGAACTGCGACATCCGTTTCGGTCCAACCTCGGTAAATCCTCAACGCCGCTGCGAGTGGCAGCCGTTTGTATTCGTCACCGAAACTTAGTGCCGGTGGCATTTTCCATCATCCACATAACTTACTTACGTTCACGGCGGTGGTAAGCCGCAGCAAAAAGCGCACAGGCAAGAGTGCCTGTGCCACCATTTCGGAAAAGGCACACAGACTGAAGTCTGTGCTACTTAGGCTAGATACATGCCTCCGTTTACGTCCAGGACGTGGCCGGTGATGTAGGCGGCTTCGTCGCTGGCCAGGAAAATTATGGCGGCGGTTACGTCGCGCGGCGTGCCCATGCGGCCTAGCGGGATGCGCTTTTTTAGGTCTTCTTTTACTTCGGCGCTTAGGACATCGGTCATGGGAGTTTCGATGAAGCCGGGGGCTACGGCGTTGACTGTGATATTTCTGGAGGCGATTTCGATGGCGATAGCTTTGGTTAAACCGATTAGGCCGGCTTTGCTGGCTACGTAATTGGATTGGCCAGCATTACCCATTTCCGCGACGATGCTGGAGATGTTGATGATGCGTCCGGCGCGGGCGCGCATCATGATGGCCAGAGCTTGCTGGGTGCAGAAGTGGGCGCCGGTGAGATTGGTGCTGATTACGGCGTTCCAATCTTCGGGCTTCATGCGCAGGGCCAGGCCATCTTTGGTGATGGCGGCGTTGTTGACCAGGATGTCCAGGCGAGCGAATTTTTCGATTACTGCTTTGAAGCCGGCTTTTACCTGGTCTGGATCGGCTACGTCCATTTTTATGGCGAGGGCTTCGCCGCCGGCGGATTTAATTTCTTCCACCAGGGCGAGTAATTTTTCCTCGTTGCGGGCGGCTACGGCTACCTTTGCGCCGGCTGCGGCGAGAGCCAGGGCGGTGTCTCGGCCTATGCCTTGGGAGGCGCCGGTTATTAGGGCTACTTTGTCTTTTAGGCTGAACATTTTTTTGGTTCGCTAATTTGGTTCAGGGCTGAAGCCCTTTCATTTGCTGCTTGGTGCGGCCCGACTAAAGTCGGGCCCTCCCGGTTTCAAGAAGAACTGTGAGGCCGCTTACAGCTTGCTGAACTGGGGCGCAGCATGCTGCGCCCCTACAAAAACGTTGCTGAAATCGCGCGCAGCATGCTGCGCCACTACAAAGTCTTGCTGAACTGGCTACGTCTCGCTGCGTTGCTTGCGTCGCGCACAGGCTGAAGCCTGTGCTACTACAAGCTAGGCGGCGTCGCTTCTGGCGCCGGCTATTTTGTCTACCGTGGCGGACAAACTTTTTTCGTCTTCTACGTTCAGGGTGGCTGCGGAGCGATCGATCTGACGCAGAAGACCCGTTAGGACGCGGCTGGGACCAACCTCTACGAAAGTGTTTACGCCTTCATCCAGCAGGGCGCGAATGGATTCTTCCCAGCGGACGGGCATGGAGACCTGGCGGATCAGCGCGTCGCGAGCTTCGTCGCCGAGAGTTTCTGTGTCGGCGTCCACGTTGGTTACCAGGGGGACGCGTAAATTGGCAAAGGTGATTTTTTTCAGTTCTACCGCTAATTTTTCTTGAGCAGGCATCATCAACGCGCTGTGGAAGGGAGCGCTTACCGCCAGCATTACGGCACGCTTGGCGCCGAGCTGGGAGGCGATTTCTACCGCGCGCTTTACGGCGGCGGCGTGGCCGGAGATGACCGTTTGTTCCGGAGAATTTAGATTGGCCGGAGCGCAGATTTCATTTTCGGCGGCGCGTTTGCAGGCGTCGGTGACTACGGCGGGAGAGAGGCCCATGATGGCGGCCATCGCGCCAACGCCAGCGGGCACGGCGTCTTGCATGAACTGTCCGCGTTTGCGGACGAGTTGCACGGCATCGGAAAATTTGAGGGAACCGGCGGCGACTAAGGCCGAATATTCACCCAGGCTGTGGCCGGCCACAAAATCCGGAGTGAGGCTGCGCTCGGCCAGCACGCGATAAATCGCAACGGAAGTGGTGAGAATCGCCGGCTGGGTGTTGGCGGTCTGCTTCAGATCTTCTTCGGTGCCTTCGAAAGCACATTTTGGAGATGGAAAATCCCAGGGCTTTATCGGCTTCTTCGAAGACGGCGCGGGCGGAGGGATATTTATCCGCGAGCTCTTTGCCCATGCCCGGGTATTGCGAAGCTTGTCCCGGAAAAACGAATGCTACTTTGCCCATAATTTATCTCTCGTGCGCGGTCAGGACAGGTCGCCGGCGACGGAGAGCTCCTGTTCAATTTTTTCGTTAGAGCGTGCGCGAGCCAGTCCCGCAGCCACGCGAATGGCGTTTTTCACGGCATTGGCATTGGAACGGCCATGCCCAATGACACAAACCCCGCGGACGCCAAGAAGTGGCGCGCCACCGTACTCGGTGTAATCGATGGTTTTCTTCAAACCCTTGAAAGCTCCCTGGGAAAGCACGGCACCTATCTGCGATACCAGCGAGCTCTTTAGAGATTTCTTGAGCAAGCCGAAAATATTGAGAGCCAGGCCTTCGCAAATTTTCAGCGCGATGTTGCCGACGAAGCCGTCGCAAACGATTACGTCCACATCGCCGGAAAAAAGGTCGCCACCTTCCACGTTGCCGACGAAATGCACGGGGCTCTTTTTCAAGCGGGTATAGACTTCCCGCGTTAATTCGTTGCCCTTCATTTCTTCCGCACCGACCGACAATAAACCCACGCGCGGGCGGCGATGGGCAACTCCGAAAGTAGCGCGGTAATAGACTTCGCCCATGACCGCGAATTGCACCAGGTGGTCGGGCCGGGAATCGACGTTCGCACCCACATCGAGCAAAACAGAGACGCCGCCCTTGGCGTTGGGAAAAGGCGCGGCTAGGGCGACACGATCCACGGACTCGAGAGTACCTAGCAAGAATTTGGCCACGGTCATCACCGCACCAGTGTTGCCGGCGCTGACCAGGCCATCGGCTTTGGCTTCGCGGACCAGACGCGCGGCCACGTGCACCGAGCTATCTTTCTTTTTGCGAAAAGCCTGCACCGGATGATCCTGCATGGAGATCACTTCGCTGGCGGCGATAACCTCAATGGGCAGATTAGCGGTAGCGTGCTTGGCAAGCTCCGCGCGAACCAGCGCGGGCTGGCCGACGAGCAACACGCGAACACCCAGTTCGCGGGCAGCCAGCACACTGCCTTCGACCTCCGGGCGGGGCGCGTTGTCACCGCCCATGGCGTCAACAGCGATGGTGATCATGGAGTGTTTTTCCAGCAGGTTAGCGCAACAACCTTACGCCGACTCTTTAACAGCTTTGCCCTTGTAATAGCCGCAGTGCGGGCAAGCCTGATGAGGCTGCTTCGTCTCGTGGCAATTGGGGCATTTACCGAGCGCGGGCTTGGTTAGAAAATCGTGGGCGCGGCGCGTGCTGGTTCTACGTTTTGAGTGCCTTCGTTTAGGGTTAGGCATGGCAGTACTCCTTCTACCCGCTCGTAATGAGCGGCTTTTCCTGGGCGTTTCACGGCCCGAAATTTATTGTTTCTTCAGCCAGTCCTGCTTCAGTCGCGCGAGGGGAGCCAATCGCGAATCTGTTGCGTGGGTTTCACAGCGGCACTCTTCGTGATTCAAGTTTGCACCACAATTGGCGCAAAGTCCCCGGCAATCGCTCTGGCAGATCACTTTCATGGGCAGAGCGAGAAGGACCTGTTCGCGCAAAACGTCCGCGAGGAACAAGCCTTCGCCAGTGAAAAATGCGATTTCGGATTCATCATCCTTCAAGCGCTCTTCTTCCGGCTTGGTCTGCTTGGGCAAGGGCGTATACGAGAGGTCGAAATCGCGATGCACGTCTTCGACGACCGGTTCCAGGCAACGCGCGCAGCTCAGCTCCACCTTGGTTTCCAGGTGGCCTTCGATGCGGATATCACCGTCAAACAGTTCGGCCGTGGCGTTTACTTCCAACGGAGCGACCTGCTTGATTTCTGACGTGTGATAGTCGATGCTGCCCGGCGCATAGCTCTTACGAATAGGCAGCTTGCGGACGGCCAGATCCTTAACGTCAAGGAACATGTCTTCAGCGCCTCCGGCGCGTACGCTCATGCTTTAACATTATTCAGGCGTGCGGGCTGCAAGTCAAGAAACGGGCAGGGTTGGAGCTGCGAATTTTTACGGGGTGGCGAGCTCGGCGTTTTTATTGGCAGCCGTCGGCGGGCAATTGGGTGAGGCGTTTGGCGGCGGTTTCATTGCCGCGTTTGGCGGCCGCCTGCAGCAGGATGCGAGCTTGGTCGCAGTTTTTCGCGACACCTTCGCCGGTGACGTAATGGTTGGCGAGGAGAACTTCGGCGGCGGAGTCGCCATTTTCCACGGCGAGCCAGAGCGCGGAAACGTCTCCGGGTTGATATTTGGGCTTGCCGGGGATGATTTCTTTGCCGGAGGCCAGCTCAGGCTGGGGAGTCAAAGACTTTTGCGTCACGGGCGGGCGCGATTGGGTGATGGGTTGGGTTTGCGGTTGGGTTTGCGGTTGCGTTTGCGAGGCAGGATGAGCAGCAGCTGGTGGCGGGGAATTTTCCAGGGGATGAGTGTCTCCCGCGTGGGTGGCGCCCGCGTTGGGCTTATCGTTTTGCGGGGCGGGCTTGGATTTGGAAGCTGGTGGAACCTCCAGCGCGCTGGAGTTCTGGGCTGGGCTGATCGGGAGATTTTCCGGACTTGCGGTGACGCGTGGCTCTCCGCTGATTTTTTCGCCGAGTTTGATGATGGATTCGCCGACGGATTGACGGTAGGCGACGGCTGCAAAAATTGCGGCAACGCCGCAGATGGCCACCAGCCCAAGAACCATAGCGACTCGCGAGCCAGACGTTGCCGGCGTAATTTGCTGCACGGGTAAGGGAAGCTCGTTCGACAAATCGCCGGGTTCGATCTCGCCTGCTGCGCCGATGGGATGCTTGAGAAATTCGCGCATGGGATCGACGTGCTCGGCGATTTCGGCGAGCTTGCGTTTGTCCTTGCGGGAAGCGGCGGCGGCGCGCTCGCGTTTTTCTTCGGCGATGACCGCCGCGGAGCGCCGCGCGGTTCTTTGTTCGACGAAACTCTCGCGGGATGCGCGCTTCCAATCGTTATGGGATACGACGCTGGCGGTTTCCGGCTCGGGCTGCGGAATCCGCGCCCGCGGGGTTGGCAGTATTGGAGCGACTGGTGGCGCTTGGGCGGCGTGCGGCACATGGGCCAGTGACGGCGTTAGGGTTGCCGGCGTTTGCGGCGCTGACGGTAGCAGCATGGAGGCGATGGACCTCGCGTGCGGTGCGGGAGCGGCCGGTGAGGGAATATGCGGTGCAGTTGGAGGAAGTTGAGCGGGGACAGGTTGAGCGAGGACTGGTTGCGCGGGGAGTGGGTCGGCGGGAGGTGCTTGCGCCGGAAGCAGGTCCTTGGGAAGTGGGTCCACGACTGGCGATAACGTGGCTTGCGCGATCATCTGCTGTGCGACTTCCGCGAACTGCGGCGGGTTCATCTCGACCCGCATGGACGATGCGGTGTCAGCGGTGTCATCCGGAACGTTGGCCGGTAGATCGATCGGCATATCGACCGGGAAATCGACCGGCTGGTTGACCGGCACGCTTGGGGAAACGCTGACCGGGGCCGGGGGCTGGATGGGCGGAACGGGCACCGCTTGAGGCGGCGCATCGATGTCCGCGAGCCAGGCATGTAAAGTGGCCCGAGACTCGGCCGGCATCTCGGCGAAAGCCATGCCGCCGGATTTTCCGGAGGTATCGGTCCAAACGATGCGGGCCTGACCCTCAATGCGCCGGGCGGGATCGATGGTGATGCCAAAATGAAGATCCTGGCCCGCAGTGACGCGATGCATCAACGAAAAGCGCAAGCCGCCTTCGGAGACGTTTTTGACCATGCCGCCATTTTCGCGACCGAACTCGACGTAGACGAGTTGCGACGGCTTGCGTCGCACGCTCTGGCGTCGTTCGGTGCTTGGTGGAGTGGGCATGAAGATGTGCGGGCTTACGATAAGCCTATATTACCGCCGGTTGCGACAAATTTTGTCTAGCTTTTGTTTAAAGTCTGGCCGGGCGTTTGAAATCTGGTGCTGCGAAGTATAAACTGGGAGGTGAAATTTCTTCGTGTTCTATTTGCCGGGGCGTTGGACCAGGGATGCGATTTCCGCAGCCTAACGCCTTCAAAACATAGAGCTTACACAAGATTGGGATTTCGCGGTGGTTCTGGATGTTGGCGTGCGAATCCAATCTCCCCCAGCGAAGCTCTAAGTTACTGGAGAACAATTTAGTCATGCGCTTTCGCATAATTCTATCGTTTATGACGATGGCTCTTGCCTGCTTTACGGTGGCGGTGTGGTCCGCGCCGATGGGTGCTGAACCGCGGCAGCCCGCGGTGCCGGAAGAAACCGACCATCGGCAATTCGAATAGTTCCAGGGCGAAGTTCTCATACTGCGACGGCCGAAAAGTGTGCGAGTGTCGTCGCCGTAGTGGTCGCGCTGGTCTGTGATACGTCCGCACTCTTACGAACCCGAGGCCCACGGATGCGTACTACCCTGAGACTCGTTCTGCCCCTGATCGTCAGCGTGGCAGTGGTGTCTCTACTCTTCGCCGGATATCAGGTGCGAACGCAGCGGCGCATGTTGCGCAGCGACCTATCGCGCCGCGCGGAAATCCTGGGCGACAGTCTGCAGGAAAGCGTTGAACAACTTCTAGACAAAGGCAGCGATAAAGGTTTGCAGCGCCTGGTGGACCGCTTCGGGCAGCGCGAACACTTGAAGGGCGTGGCGCTTTACGATCTTAGCGGCGCGGTCATCGCCATCACCCCGGCGCTGGACCCGCAATTTCACGCGCGGCCGGGGATAGCGGCCAAGGCGACTCAGCAGGATGCTGGAGTTGGCGAGTTCGTGCGCGACCAACCCATTCACATTTATGCGTTAGCCGTTCATCGGAACGATCAGCCAGCGGGTACGCTGGTGGTGTTCCACGATACAACCTACATAGATGAGCAGGTTTCGCACACGATGCGCGATTCCTTGCTCAATGCGGGCGTGCAGACCGTGCTGATCGCCGGCTTGGCGCTGCTATTGGTGCGCATGACGCTGACGGGGCCGCTGACGCGGACTGCGAACTGGCTGCGTAACTTGCGCACCGGTGAGACGCAACCTCAGGGAAATTTGCCGCAGGGTCCGCTGTTCGAACAGATTCACAAGGAAGTGACGCACCTGGCGCGGGATTTGAAAGATGCGCGGGCGACTGCCGAAGAAGAAGCGCGTCTGCGCGAATCGAATGTGTCGATCTGGACGGCGGAGCGGCTACGCGTAAGCCTTAGCAGCAAATTGCAGAACAAGCCGCTTTTTGTGGTGGCCAACCGCGAGCCGTACATGCACGTGTATAACGAAAAGGATCGCACCATAAATGTGCTGGTTCCGGCGAGCGGCCTGGTAACCGCGCTCGAGCCCGTGTTGCTGGCGTGCAACGGAACCTGGGTAGCGCACGGCTCCGGCAGCGCGGACCGCGAGACCGTGGACGCGCAAGATCATCTGCGCGTGCCGCCGGATCATCCGATGTATACGCTGCGCCGGGTGTGGCTCAGCGAAGAGGAAGAAAAAGGCTATTACGAAGGCTTTGCCAACGAAGGGCTCTGGCCACTCTGCCACATTGCCCACACCCGCCCAATTTTTCGGCCGCAGGATTGGATGCATTACCAGCAGGCCAACCGGCGTTTCGCCGACGCGGTGCTGGAAGAAATGGTAGGCACCGAGTCGCCAATTGTTCTGGTGCAGGATTACCACTTTGCGCTGCTGCCGCGGATGATTAAAGAAGCGCGACCCGACGCGCGGGTGGCGATTTTCTGGCACATTCCCTGGCCGAACCCGGAGGTATTTGGGATTTGCCCGTACCAACGCGAACTGGTTGACGGGCTGCTCGGCGCGGACTTGGTAGGCTTTCACACCCAATTTAATTGTAATAATTTTCTGGAGACCGTGGACCGCGCGGTGGAAGCGCTGACCGAATGGGATCGCTTCGCGGTAAATCGCCAGGGGCATGTGACGCTGGTGCGGCCGTATCCGATCAGTGTGGCGTTTCAAGAGCCCACGCTGGCCGTCAACGAATCTCGCAACGCGGGCGAAGAGCGCGCGGCCCTGTGCGCGGAGCTGGGCATCGAGGCTTCACTGCTCGGCGTTGGCGTGGATCGCGTGGATTACACCAAAGGAATTCTGGAGCGTTTCCGGGGCATCGAACGATTTCTGGAGATCAATCCCGCGTACCAGCGGCGTTTTTCATTTGTGCAAATTGGCGCGCCCAGCCGCACGGACATCGAACGCTATCGACAATTCCTGGATGAGGTCACCGTCGAAGCCGATCGCATCAATGCCCGCTTTCAAGCAGGGCGCTGGAAACCGATCGTGCTGCTCAAGAAACATCACAGCCACGACGAAATTTCGCGTTATTACCGGGCGGCTTCGCTGTGCATGGTTACTTCCTTGCACGATGGCATGAATCTAGTGGCGAAAGAGTTTGTGGCCTCCCGCGACGATAACCGCGGCGTGCTAATCCTAAGCACTTTCGCAGGCGCATCGTTGGAACTCACCGACGCGCTACTGATCAATCCCTACGATGTGCAGCAAGTGGCGGACGCCATTCTGAAGGCTCTCAACATGCCGGAAGATCAGGAAGCCGAGCGGATGCTGCGCATGCGCCACAATGTTCGGGAGCATAATATTTATCGCTGGGCGGCAAATCTGCTTTCGGACTTGACCGAAATTCGCATCGACATCCCAGACCGTGTGCCCGAACGCGCGCCCGAGCGGGTAGAAGTTCCGTTAGCGGGGGAAGTAGCCGGTCTTGGAGCGCACGGTTAAGCCCGGGGTTTTGGCCCTCAGCCTAATTTTCCTGAAACCTTCCTCATCTGGCGTTTCGCTCGGGTAGTAGGCCAGATCGTAACTGCTGCGCAATTCCTCGCCAATCAATTTGAAGTATTGGTGCGGGTCCATGGTCTCGGCGTCGAACTCTTCTCCGCCGGTTTCCCTGGCGATGCGCCCCATCACGCTGATGCCATATTTGTTTCGCGCAGTCAGTTTGCCGTGTTCCTTTTCCGTGTAGCGAATGGCGAAGAGCGGCACATTGGCGCTTTGCGCGGTTTCAATAGTGGTCAGCATGTCGTGGGAACTTGAATTGTCTTCTCCGTCACTGAAGATCAGCAGGGCGCGCCGCCCGTTTTCGGCGCTGGCCAGCTTTTCGGTTACTGAGTAATAGATCGAATCGTAGAACGCGGTGCCCATCTCACGATCCTCGTGCGGGCCAAGCTCCGGAAAGCCGCGGTCTTTGTGCTCAAATTTTTCCAGGCCGGCGATGAGTTGCGCGGGATCGTTGGAAAAATCGCTTACCAGCCGGATGTGGTTGCCAAAGCAAATCAGGAATGCGCGATCCTCGGGCCCCAGAACTTCTTTTAGAAAAACTTCCAGGTCATGCTGGTGCTGTTTGGAAAAGTGGTCCTGGCTGCCGCTCGCGTCCACGACCAATCCGAGAGTCAGCGGCAAGTCGGCGCTACGAGCGAAGAAGGCGATTTTTTGCGGAACGGCATCTTCGAACAGCTCGAAATCGTCTTTGGTCAGATTCTCGATGAGCGTGCCCTGGGAGTTGCGCACCGAGAACGCGACGCTGACTAGATTCACCTGGACCTGTAAGGGTTTCGCTTCCTGAGCCACAACCGGGCTGGCCAGCAACCCGATCAATACCAGTAGCGCCGCGCGCATTCGTGTCGTCTCCGCTCTCTACAACTCTCGACAACTCTACAACGCAAGACGCAGGTGCTTTGTTCCGTGAAATGTCGTCGGCTGGGAGACGCCCGCTTGCCAACTCGGACCCTCTTTCTGACGCGCTGATAAATGTTACTATCGCAGACTGCACGCAGGCCTGAGGAGAATTGCCATGAGATGGACACCGGGAGACGAGAGCCAGGATATCGAGGACCGCCGCGATGAATCTGGCGGTGGGGGCGGCGGCGGTGGAATGCAGTTTGGCGGGATGCACATTGGCATTGGCGGCGCCATCATCCTGTTGATCCTCAGCTTTGTTTTCAAACAAAATTTCTTTGCGCTGCTCGGCGGCGGTTCTGCGGGGCCGGGCCCAGCCGCGGTCAGCCAGCCGCGACAGCCGAACTCCGCGCGCGACGCCGCGGAAAAACCGACGGTGCAATTTGTTTCCTTCGTGCTGGACGACACGCAAAGAACCTGGACGGAAATCCTTCCCCAACAAGCGAACCGCCCCTATCGCCACGCCAAGTTAGTGCTGTTCCGCGATTACACCCAGTCTGGATGCGGCGGCGCGCAGAGCGCCACCGGGCCGTTTTATTGCCCGCAGGACGAGAAGGTTTATATCGATCTGGCGTTTTTCGATGAATTGAAACGACGATTCGGTGCTCCCGGAGAATTTGCGCAGGCCTATGTGCTGGCGCATGAGCTGGGCCATCACGTGCAAAAAATCCTGGGAATCGAACAGAAAGTTTCGCAACTGCAAGACAGCGATCCGCGGCAGCGGAATCCGCTTTCCGTGCGGCTGGAACTGCAGGCGGACTGTTTTGCGGGGATCTGGGCGCACTCGACGCAACAACGCGGCTTGCTGGACGAGGCGGATATCCAGTCGGCCTTGGGAGCGGCGGCGGCGGTGGGCGACGATCGGCTGCAGAAAATGTCCACCGGCCATGTCAGCCCGGAATCTTTCACGCACGGCTCTTCCGATCAACGGATGATGTGGTTTCGCAAAGGCTTTGACAGCGGATCGGTAGCTGCCTGCAATACTTTCGCGAAGTAGCTGGCGTGGCAATTTTTTTGTGAACAATTGCAGGTAAATTTCCGGACAGCTTAACCGTCAAGCTCTGACGGTTTTTCTTCGCGCGTGGTGCGCGGGCCGCGGCCACCTCGTTGTTTTCCTTCGACCTCGGCCTTTTCCGGATCAACCCACGGGTCTTGCGTGACTATGCTGGCGATGGCCGGGAGAGCAATTCCCGCTCCCGTTTTGTCGAGGGTGTTCAGTATTTGCAAAAGCAAATTCTCCTGGCTGGCGAGGAAATCCTCCGTCTCGCGCTCCAGGATGTACGCAAAGATTTCCACCTCAAAGGCGTAGTCGGCGAAGCGCAGCAATCGCGCACGATAGGTTTTGCTTTCCACCTTGGGATGTTCAGCCAGCACTTTGCGAATTTCTTCCAGAACGTAGGAGATATGTTCGGCGGACATGTCGTAGCGCAAACGCACGGTCTGGCGGCACAACATTTTGTCGCGCAGCCGATAATTTTCCAGAACCGCGGTCGCCACGGTGCCGTTGGGGATGGATACCAAAGTGCGGTCGGCCGTGCGGATTTTGGTGGAGCGCAAGCCGATATCTTCCACGATCCCGGTTTGGTCGCCGATTTTGCAGTTGTCGCCGGTTTGCAAAGCCTTGTCGGTGAGAATGCTGATGCCACCCAACAGGTTCTCGAACGTTTTTTGCGCGCCAAGGCCGATAGCCAATCCACCAATGCCCAAGCCGGCCAGCGCGGCGGTGACGTTGACGCCCATGGAACTCAGCAACGCCAATCCGATGACGAAAAACAGGGTCACATCCAGAACCCGGCGGGCCAGCGAAATCAGCGAACGTTCCGCCATTTTTCCGCGGGCGGTGAGGCCTTTGGCGATGCGCCGGGTGATCAAGCGATTGATGCGGGTGATCGCCCAATAAATCGCAATGGCGATCAGAGTCCAGATGAAGCGGCGATAGTATTGCCGATACAGCAGCGATGCGCCGACCCACGCGACGAAGCGATAGTGAATGAGCGCGGCGATAAAAAATGCGCCTGGGCCGGGGCTGCGATTGAACGGGGTCGAAGGAGGCGGTTGGCCGCGAAGCCGCTGGACCACTCGCCACGCGAACGCAAATAACTGAATAACTACCCAACCGATGCCGACAGCTACCGGAAGAAACAAAATGATCGCCAGCCATTGCCACAAAGGCATCGACAAGGGCCGGCGGGTTACCAGCGTTGCGGGGAGAGACTTTTCGATTCTGGCGTAATGGAGGGAATCGTAGACTTCCGGAACGCGGTCCAACGTTTTGCGGGAAATAAACCACAGCTTCACGCCGCGTTCGTCTTCCACACGAATCAAGCCGAGCATAAACGAGGTGTTGGGATCCAGCGCCCCGCGAAGCATTTCCTCATCGGCCGGAAGCCCGTCGTCCAGCGTTCCCTCGGGATTACGGCTCAAGGCGTCGAGGGAGCCCGCGGTGAACTTCTCATTAAGGATGGAAAGCAATTGCGCGGCTAGATCTTGATCTTCTTCAACGGTGGGGCGATGGCGTCCGCTCGGCGGTTCGAAGTATTGCACCGCAAGCTTATAATTTTCATCTTGCGCCGCGCGGATGAATCCGAAAACCGTGCCGCGCGGAGTTTCCCGGTTGAGGCGGTCCGCCGGGGCGGACGGCTGGGCTGGAGCCGTCGCCGTGGTGGCGGCTGGGGCGAGCGGATTGGTTTGCGCGAGACTGAGGACCGCGGCGACTAGCGACGCGAGCAGCAGCGAAAATCCGGCGAGAAAACTGCGCATCCTGCTGCCCATCCGATACCTTTCGACGCGACCCAACTTATGAGATGTACGTTGGACGTGCGGCAAATTGATTGTACTCGCCAGTCTCACCTGAGAATACCGCGAGATTTGTGAGGGCTGGGAGCGAACTGGGAACGGCATTATGGTCCGCCGAATTGTTCGCGGTGTTGCCGCAGGAGAAAGTGATCGGTCATGCCCGCGATGTAGTCGCACACTACCATGTGGCGCGCTGTGCTGTTGGCCAGTTCCTCGTACGCCGAGGGCATGCTGCTACGCGTTTGCAAATAGAAATCGAACAGCTCCGCGAGAGCTTGCACGGAGCGGTCGCGCTCCTGAGTGATCGCCGGGTGATCGTAGATGTTGGCGAAGAGAAAACGTTTTAGTTGCGCGTTGCCGCGGCCCGCGGAATCGCTGAAGCCGGCAAGGCGTTTGGGAGCACGTCGAATGTCGTCGGTAGTTGTGGCGCCGGAACGCGCTACTCTTTCGCGCGTCGTTTCGATCAAGTCGGTGGCCAGTGTGTTGAGGACGCGTTTGAGCGCCTCGTTGAATTTGAGCTTCTCAAATTTGATGCTGTCCAGGCCGCCCCATGCCGTGTTGCTCCCGGAGCCCTCGTGCGAGGGATATAGCCCTTCCACTTCGGCATACGCTGCCGCAAAAAGCGGAACCTCCTGGCGCAGCGCATTGGTGTTCAGGAGTTCGGCTTCCCGCGCGTCGTCGAGGTCCGCGGTGTTGTAGGCGATTTCGTCGACACAATCGATGAGCTGAGCTTCGAGCGGGGGGCGCTCGTCGAGCAAATATTCCGCGAGTTCGGGAAACTGCGCAGGGGCATAGTCGCGCGAGTGTTTGATGATGCCTTCGCGAACTTCGAAGGTGAGATTCAGTCCGGGAAAATCGAGATAGCGCTGTTCGAAATGCTCGACGATGCGCAACGCATGCAGATTGTGATTGAAGCGCGCGCCGTGCGGGCGCATCAGTTCGTCCAGCTGGCGTTCACCCGCGTGACCGAATGGCGGATGCCCGATGTCGTGTACCAGAGCCAGGGCCTCGGCCAACTCGGCGTTCGCGCCCAGAGCGGTGGCGACAGTCCGGGCAATTTGGGCAACCTCAATCGTGTGCGTGAGGCGATTCCGAAAATGATCCGAGTATCGGGTGGTGAAAACCTGGGTCTTGGCTTCCAGCCGCCGGAAGGCCCGCGAATGGATGACACGGTCGCGGTCTCGCGCGTATTCGCTGCGATACGGATGAGGAGTTTCGGGGAAGCGCCGCCCGCGAGAATTTTCAGGCTGCATCGACCACCACGCGGGTGGCGTTAGATATATGGTGGAATTTCTAGCGGGTGGAACGGACATCACTGTTCTCCGCATGAGGGTCAAGCGTTCGGTAGTTTATACGCACAGAAAGTCATTCGCGTCGCGCGATTTCAGCGGAACGAATGCGTCCCGAGCCTACGAAAACTTACGACTTCGGCGCAATGCTGTTCAGACCGCGGTCGGCTTCTTCAGAAATTGTGGGCTCAGGATAATCTTTCTTAACCTGCTGGTACAGAGTAGTCGCTTCCTGCGGATTGGATTGCCGCAATAGACCCGCCAGATCCAACAGCACCACCGGGTGCGGGACCAGGACAGTCGGCTTGTCGGCGAGCGCGCGGAGAATCTTGATGGCGTCGTCCGTCTTGCCGGTACGCGCATCAATCACCGAAATCTGATACTGCGCCATTGCGGCCATTTCCTTGTCGCTGCCGGCACTCAGTTTTTGCAGCTCTTCCATGGCCTGATTGGTGTGCTGCTGATTTTCGTAGCACAGCGCGAGATAGTAGCGCGCGTATTTTCCGGGGTTGGTGTTGGGATATTTGTCCGCGACCGCAGTGAACTTGGGAATGGCCGCTTCCGCTCGCGCCGCTTCATTCGGGTAGATCACTTCGTTGGGATCGGCGCCCTGCTCCGGCGTGCCGGCAATTCGCGCGCTGTACACTTTCATGGCGGCGTCGAGTTCCACCTCGGCTTTGGCCGTCTGACGATCGCTGTACAGTTTCCAGCCGCCATAAATGCACGCGGCAACAAGCACCACTGCGATAACAGCGGTCGCCAACTTACTGTGCGAATAGACGGCTTCCGCGCCGTGCTCAAATGTTTCCTTGATTTTGTCCTGCTTCAATTCTTTGCGCGAGATATGTTCGGTCACAACTCTCTCCCTGAAGCTTATAAAGTAGGTCTCACCAGCATAGCAAAAATGCCGCCGGAGTTCGCCCCGCACCACCATCTATAGAGTCATCCCGGCAGCGGTGGCCACCGTTGCAACTGTGAGATACTGACGCGGATTTCGCGCGCTTGACGCAACACTGAACCGTCCATGAACCGACTTTCCGCCTGCGTGATCACCCTGAACGAAGAGCGCCGACTGGCGCGCGCGCTGGCGTCGCTCGCTCCCGTCGCTGACCAAATTATCGTGGTGGATTCGGGCAGCACCGACAACACCGAGGCCATCGCACGCAACGCGGGCGCGCACTTTTTCACGCGCGCGTGGACCAACTACGCCGAACAGAAAAACTTTGCCGCTGAGCAAGCCGCCAACGAGTGGGTCTTCTCTCTCGACGCCGATGAAGAGCTCAGCGCTCCGCTGCAAACTTCTCTGCTCGACTGGAAGCAACGCGCGCCGAAATTCCAAATCTACGAATTCTCCCGCCGGGCCTGGTATCTCGGCGCCTGGATTCACCACTCCGGCTGGTATCCGGATTTTCAGCGCCGTTTGTACCGCCGCGATGCCGCCAAATTCAGCGGAATCGTTCACGAAGCGCTGCGCTTCAGCGGCGCTTCGGGGCGACTCAACGGCGACATTCTGCACTACACGATCGACACGTTCGCCGAACACGAAGATAAGGTGGCGCGTTACACCACGCTGGCAGCGCAACAAATGTATGCGGCTGGCAGAACCAGCTGGCGCGGCGCGCAATGGTTCGGCACGCCGTGGAGCTGGCTACAAAATTATTTCCTGCGCGGCGGGATCCTGGATGGATACCGCGGGGCGTTGATCGCGCAGATGGCTGCGCGATCCGTGCGACTTAAATATGGCAAACTCGGCGAATTACTAAACGAAAGAAACCGCGCGGAGACTCACGCAAAATGAGAATTCTCTTCGCGGATCTGGATCGCGAATGGCGCGGCGGCCAAAGCCAGGCACTGCTCACTTTGCGCGGGCTGCGCGACTCAGGTCACGAAGTAACTCTGCTCGCGGCAAAAGCCTCGCCGTTGGCCACCCGCGCGAAGGCTGCGAAAATCTCTGTCACAGAAGTTTCCCGCACCACGCTTCGTATGAGCGCTGCAAAAGCTTTCAAGCGTCTGCTCGCTAGCCATCAATTCGATCTGATCCACTTGAACGAACCCCACGCGCTGACCTCCGCCTGGCTATTGGGCGCTCACAAGCGGATACCACTATTGCTTTCGCGCCGCATCGGTTTCCCGCTGCAGAGAAATCGGGTTTCGCAGGCACGATATCGCGCCGTCACGCGCTTTCTGCCCAACAGCAAGGCCGTGGCACAGAGCTTGGTGGATTGCGGCATCGAACCGCAACGCATTTCCGTGGTGAACGAAGGCGTGGAGGTACCGCCACTTACCTCGCCCGAGGATCGAGCGGCGGCGCGCAAGCGATACGGCATCCGCGACAGCGGATTTCTCTTCGGCTGCGTCAGCGTCTTCGTTAAAGAAAAAGGCCAGCGTCATCTGATCGAAGCCATGCCGAAGGTCCGAGAGAAGCATCCCGAGGCGCGCTTACTGCTCGCGGGCGACGGCGCCTGTCGCGCCGAGCTCGAATCGCTCGCCAAACAACTGCAGCAAGCCGACGCCATTCTTTTCCCCGGCTTCGTGCAAAACGTCGAGGCCGTCTACGCCGCGCTCGACGCTTTTGCCTTCCCCTCCGAATTCGAAGGGCTCGGCACCGCGCTGCAAACCGCCATGGCGCTGGCGCTGCCGTGCATCTCCACCACGCGCGGCGCACTCGGCGAGGTGGTCGAAAACAATCGCACCGCGCTGGTCGCCGAACCCAACGCCGAAGAATTTTCCCCAGCGATGATTCGCGTGATTGAGGATCCCTCTCTAAGAAAACGCCTTGGCGCCGCCGCCCGCGAAGAAGTGCAACACCGTTTCTCCGCCCAGCGCATGGTGGAAAACACTTTAGAGGTTTACCGGGACGTCTTGCAAAAGACCTAGTCACCCCAGCAACCCAATCAGCCCCAACCAAAAAACGAAAAGCGCCGAACGGTTGTTCCCGTTGCGGCGCTTCTAATTTTTTTACTTCTTATTTCGCGCTAGTTTTCTGACTTCTGTTCCAGACGTTCCCTCCGTTTCCGCTCGTCCTTCTTACAGTTCAAGCTATCTTGGGGATTGAACTACCCATCGCCCTTTTGGCTCGATAAACTCCACGCCAATTGCAAAGCCGTCGCCGTGCAATGGTTGGCAGTAAGCTACTCGAGCCGAGGAGCGAAATTCTCCGGTGCGCGATGCGAACGTCAATCGTTCGTCCAGTTCCCAGCGGCGCACACTCACCACTCGCGCGCCACGCGCACTCACGTTTTCCGTAAAAGTCGATTCCGTGCCAGGTTGCCGCCGATGGCCGTCCAGCATCACGGGTATCTCCATCGGGATTCGCGCATCGGCGCGGTGAAAGTCGAAGTCGGCTGTGCGTGGCATGGGCGCGGTCACTCTCACAAACACGCCGCAATGCGCGACAGATTTTGTTTCCGCTTGCCACGATTCTTCATTCCATATAAAGCCCGGTCCGCGGCGCCCAGCAATTTCTCCGGCGTGTCGCCGTCTTCGGGAAACGCCGCAACACCCGCACTCGCCGAAAGTGAGGGCGATTCCGTCTCCGCCGCCATGCGTTCGCGAATCCGGCTTACAACTCGATTGGCGATGTCTGGCCCAGCTTCCGGAAGCACCAGGGCAAATTCGTCTCCTCCATAACGCGCCGCCGTGTCAATCGCGCGCGAATGGCTGCGCAAAATTTTCCCCAGCCGAACCAGCGAACGACTGCCAACCAAATGTCCGTATCGGTCGTTAATCGCTTTCAATCCGTCCATATCCAGCAACACCACGCTGAACGGCCGATTGGTGCGGCGCGAACGATCCAACTCCGCCTCTAGAACGCTGATCAGCCGGCGGTAATTTGCCAGGCCAGTCAACGAATCGCTTACCGCCATGTTGCGAACTTGATCGAACAGCCGCGCCTGATCCAGCAGGGCGCCAGAGAGCATCACCACGTAACCCGCCGTCTTTGCCAGCTCGGCCAGAAAAAATGGGCCGTCAAACATCCGCACAGAAAACGCCGCGGAGAGGTGGCAAATCACGTTGAGCACCGCAACAGTCAGTAAGGTGTAGTCGTAAAGTGTGGAAGCGTTCTTGTCGTTGGCGATGCGGTGGTAAAAGCTCAAGGCCGCGAGGAAGAACAACGCGCCCGGAAGCAGATCCCAGGGGCGCGAGAGAATATTTTGCGCATGCGCAATAGGTGCGGAAGGAGCCGCCAAAAACGCTGCGCTGGTCAGGTACGCCGCCACCGCCACAACCAGCAATGCGCCCGCCGTCTCTTTACTCGGCTGCCGCGCGGTGGGCATGTAACGTTCCACACCGATCGCCGCCAGCAACAGCACCGCGAGCAACGTGCGGCTGACCATCCAGCCCAGCGGAATGTGCGACAACGCCGCCGGACCGGACGACAACAGATTGTCCAATCCAAAATACGCAACCGCTTCGATAATTCCCGAAAGCACAAAACCAAAAGCCAAAATCAGCGCCGTGCGATCGTGTGTCCCACGGAAGCGCACCAGCGCGTTCGCGGCATAGCAGAAGCTCAGGAGCGTCCCGCCAACTTCCAAATAAAGATAAATCTCCGGCGAGCCACTGACGCCCGATTGCCGTGCGAAGAAAATCAGCTCCAAAGAACATCAAAACAATCGCAGCCGCCCCCGCGATGAAAATTCGCGGCCGCAGTTCGGAAAAGCGTTGCGCGAATTGCGCCTTGGACTGAGATGAGATTCCAGAATTTTGTGTGTTATCAGTACCGCTTTCCGCTGGGTCAGACCCTACCGAGGAGGACGAGCGGTCCGCGGAAATTTCCGCGACCACTTCCGCTACTGTGCTCGCGACAGGCTCGTGCGCACGGCTGGCGAACGCCCCGTCACCGTGAAACCCGGTCATCTTGCCCCAACCACCCACGAAAGCCCCCAAATGCCGAAGAAAAGCGGACAACTCCCAAGGATTGCAAGTTGGTGCCCTTTTCTGCTCTCATTTGCTAGCTTGTAAGTGATTGAAATAGTTATGGTTAAAGACGTGCCAAAAAACCGAGGGACTTGGCGATACACATGCGAGACGCGCAAAATCGGCCTGAAAACTGGCTCTTAGCGCTTTATCATTTTTGTTTCGTTGTAGTTACCCGCCCCTAGGGGCAGTATCACGGGCCTGTCCGCCGAGTGTCTCAGCCTGAGACAGTCTCACGCCGTGGAACACCCGATTCCCGTTCAGTAGGGGGTGAGATTCGATTAGGGAATGCTTAGAAAACGCCTCCGGGACGGCCTAGCAGCCCTCCGGCGCTACAGCTTGGGCTTAGGTGGGGGCAGTTCGCGGGCTACCGGAGTATCTTTAAACCCGCAAGCATTGTGCGAACCGTCGCAAAACGGCTTATTCGCAGACTGCCCACAGCGGCAAAGTCCAATCGCTGTCCGCCCCGCCAAGCCGAACACATTGCCTTGCGGGTCCACAATCTCAAAGTCGCCTTCCACCCGGATCGCTCCGTTATTGCCAATAATAATTTTCGTCGCAGCCATAGTTATCCTTAATTTCGAATTCGAGTCTACACGAGTAGACACGAAAAATGCCGCGAATCAGCAATTGCCCTGTTCTGTTTTTTCTCTTCCGGGAGCCGGAGCTTGCCCTGGCCTGACCGCGCGGTCCCAGGAAGGGACTCGGGCAGCTTATCGTTGTTCTTCAGTAGTTCAGTGGCTCAGTACTTCGGCACCGACGGATCCACTTCGTCCGACCAGGCCAGAATCCCGCCCTTCAAATTCAAAATCTTTTTGAACCCCGCCTTCGACAGAAAATCAATCGCTTCCGCCGAACGCTTTCCGCTACGGCAGTGCGCCACAATCTCGCGAGAAGAATCCAGCTCATGCACTCGCCGCGGCAACTCGCCCAGCGGAATCAAATGCCCTTTCAAATTGCAAATCTGATACTCGTGCGGCTCGCGGACATCCAGGATAAATAAATCGTCTCCCTTATCGAGCCGCGCTTTCAATTCCTTCGGGGTAATCTCAGGCACCTTGTAATCCACCTCCGGGGCTTCCTCTCCACGAACTCCGCAGAACTCGTAGTAATCAATTAATTTTGTGATCGTCCGGTGCTCGCCGCACATCGGGCAATTCGGATTCTTGCGCAATTTCAATTCGCGGAATTTCATCGCCAGCGCATCGAACAGCAGCAAGCGGCCAGACAAACTGTCGCCCGCCTTCAGCAATAGCTTGATCGTTTCCATCGCCTGGATCGAACCCACAATTCCCGGCAGGACGCCCAGGACTCCACCTTCCGCGCAGGAAGGCACCAGTCCCGGCGGAGGCGGCTCCGGATACAAGCAGCGGTAGCAGGGGCCATCCGGCATGCCAAAAACGGTAGCCTGCCCTTCAAACCTGAAAATCGAGCCGTACACATTCGGCTTGCCCAGCAGGATGCATGCGTCATTCACCAGATAGCGCGTGGGGAAATTATCCGTGCCATCCACGATCACGTCATAATCTTTGAAAAGTTCCAGCGCGTTCTCGCTGGTTAGTTTCGTCTCGTAAGCAATAATTTCAATTGCGGGATTTAAATTTGAAAGTCGTTCCCGCGCCGCTTCGGACTTGAACTTGCCCACATCCGAAGTTCCAAAGGCCACCTGCCGCTGCAAGTTTGTGAAATCCACCACATCAAAATCCACCAACCCAAGTTTCCCCACGCCCGCCGCCGCCAAATACAATCCCAGCGGCGCGCCCAGTCCACCGGTGCCAATCAGCAGCACCTTGGCATTCTTCAACTTCAGCTGACCGTCCATGCCCACTTCCGGCATGATCAAGTGCCGGCTGTAACGCAGAATTTCATCGTTACTAAGCGTAGTAGCCACTCCGCCCGTCTTCACCGCCGTCTCCGTAGCCATATTTCCTCGTAGGGGCACGGCATGCCGTGCCCGCTGAAACCACGCCACCATCTAAAACTTGCTTTCGATATTCCCCGCGGGAAACTCTATAACTAGCAGCCGCCGGCGATAGACGGCACTATGCTCACCGTATCCCCGTCCTTCGTAACGGTCTTGTCCTTAGCTAAATAACGAATATCCTCATCGTTCAAATAAACATTAACAAAACTGCGCAATTGCCCATCCTCCGTAAACAAATGCTTCTTAAGCTCCGCAAACTCGGTAGTCAGTTGCGCCAGCGCATCGCCCACCGACCCAGCCTTAACTTCCGTCGACTGTTTCTTCCCGGCATAAACCCGCAACGGAGTCGGAATAATCACTTTAACCGCCATAATCACACTCCCCAAAAGAATCTCTGAACTATCAGATGCCCGCCGATCAGCACCGATGCAAAGTGCAACCGAAGACTCAACGGAACCACAACCCAAAAACCATCACAAAATTGTCATCCCGAGCTTAGCGAGGGATCTGCTTTCCACAACCACCGCAACCAACTAGTCCGTCTACCTCTCTTCGAAACTTAACTCTTCCCCGCCGCAAGCCCATCATGCAGCTCAATATTCTCACAGGAAAATCCCGCCCGGTCGTCATTCAAGCGCCATGACGTCATATCCTCCGGCTTGCCATTCGCCACGCTCACAATCACGTAGCTGTACCACGGCCACGCATGATCGCAATCGTACTGGCTCGGACGCGCCGGATGATCCGGATGCGAATGATACCAGCCCACCACTTCCATTTCCTTGCCGCCGGCTGCTTTTTCCGCTGCACGAACATCATCCGCCGTAACCGAAAAACGATTCCTCGGCGAATCATCCCGCCGATTCACCAAGGGAAATAATCCCAAAATCTCGCGCACAACCCTTCGGCCCTCGATCAACTCTTCCTTGCCGAGCAGCGCCCCGCAACACTCATGGGGATAAGTCTCCGCCCCATGCGCGCGAATCTCTTCTGCCAACTTCGAAGTAACCGTCAATGACGCCGTAATTTCCATATTTCACCACCCGACCGCGATCGCGGCGATTCTCCTGGGACCGCCAATCTCCCGATTGGCGTTGTCCCGCACCATGATTCGTCCCACTGCCAACATTCTGTATTTCTAATTCTCTTCCCAAAACCGCTCATTCAAATACTTCGCCGCCGAATCCGCAAAAACCGTAACAATTACAGCCGGTTCGTTTTTCGGCAAGCGTCCGGCAACCTGCAACGACCCAAACAGTGCCGCTCCAGCGCTAGGACTCAACAGCAACCCCTCCTCTCGCGCCGCCCGCTTGACGATCTTGTAAGCTCGCTCCGTGCTCACTAGCAAATTCTCATCCGCCAGCGCCTCATCGTAAATTGCCGGGCGTATCGCGGTGGCCATATCCTTCCAACCCTCCAGCCCATGAAACGGACCGTCCGGCTGCAGCGAGATACACCGAATCGCGGGATTCAACTCCTTCAGACGCCGCGTAGTCCCCATGAACGTTCCACTGGTCCCCAGCCCCGCCACAAAATGCGTAATTGCGCCGCCGGTCTGCTCCCAAATTTCGTTGGCGGTGCCGCGATAGTGTGCCTGCCAGTTCGCATCATTGCTATATTGATCCGGATAGAAATATTTTTCCGGATCGGTCGCCACAATTTCATGCACCCGGCGGATCGCCCCGTCAGTGCTTTCATCCCCCGGCGTAAACACCAGCTCCGCGCCATAAGCCCGCAGCATCAGCTTCCGTTCTGGCGAAGCGCTATTCGGCAGACACAACTTCACCGGATACCCCAGCGCCGCGCCAATCATCGCGTATGCAATTCCCGTATTTCCGCTGGTCGCGTCGATAATGGTTTTCCCAGCGCGCAACGCCCCGGAAGCGATTCCCGCCTCAATCATGCTGAGCGCCGCGCGATCCTTTACCGACCCACCCGGATTGAACCACTCGGCCTTGGCGCAAATCTGTACACCCGGAAACTCGCTGCCGATGCGCGCGAGCCGCACCAGCGGGGTATTCCCAATCCGTCCGAGCACAGACTCCCCAACCCCCACGCGCTCTCCTGCTCCTCGATGCATTACCGTCCCACTCACGAGTCAGCCCTCACCAGAGCAACAAACGCCCGCAACGGCTCGATAGTTTCACCGGCATCCATTCGATGCGCACTTTCGATTCGAAGATATGCCCCGAGTTTATCGCAACTTACGGAAATCACCCTAAAACGACCAGACAATTCCCTGTCTTGGGGTATCGCGGAAATTACAGCTACTGGTGGCCGCTGACAATATTTGACATTTTTATCCAAACAGCCATGCGCACGCTCGCAGAATTCCTCCCCTGGAATGAATACCTTGCGAATCGTTATCAAAACAAAGGACTTCATGCTCTTAAGAATGATAACGATTCCTCCTTCCCCCTCGCTCTCAGCCTCGCCGATGCCTGGAAACAGTCTCGCCGGCGCCTTTACAGCAGCGGCCAGATTCATTACTCTAAACGCCCTATGTGGAATGTTGATGATCGTTTTGTACCCAAGGCCATTGAAGGTTTGGCGGCGTTAGGTTTCGCCGTAGGCAGCACCCGCGGTGTGGTCCGCGTGGAGAAGTACGGCTGCGGCGCGGAATTTCGCCAGGGCCCCGGCGGCGATTACCAGATGACTATCCTTCCGACGATCATGTTGAAGGGGCAATTCACGCGGCTGTGGGATGCCGGTTATCAGAAATTCCTGCTTACCGACGAAGGCGTAAAGCTGCCGGCGTTGGCTACGCACCTCGAAGGTCTGCGCCGATTCAATGAAGAACTGCGCACTGCTCTCGGCGTTCCAACTTTTTACAATGAAGGGCTTGGCTCCGTGAGCCAAGTTAGCGTCTACGACCGCGTAAAAGGCCGCGCTGGCGATGTCCCGGACAAAACGGTTGGCGCTCACAGCCCCGGCGGCAGCCACTAACGATCTCTAAAGAATCGCGGTTTCTCTAAGAATGGCGCGCGTACAAAAAAATGCGGCGACCGCGCAAGTTTCTGTAGCGGCCGCCTTCTGAGGCGGGCGCTTTTTTCTCCGCCAGATCCGCATAGCGATACAACTCCGGCTGCGAAAGGACCTTCTCATGGGTAGAGTTATCGCCTTGATGGACGATCTCTTTTTTCAAATGAAACTCGCGGAAACCGCCAAGCACCTGGGAATCGAAGTAAAGGTCGCCACCACCGGCGAGGCGCTACAAACGCTCTTGGAGCCGCTGCCGAAACTGGTGGTGATCGATTTGAACGCCCGCAGCAACCCGATCGGAGCTATTCAGAAACTGAAGCAATCACATCCGGATCTGCGCGTGGTGGCGTTTCTCTCGCACGTGCAGCGAGACTTGGCCGCACAAGCGCAAGCGGCAGGCGCCACGGAAGTTATGCCCCGCTCCGCATTCACGCAGAATCTTGCCGCGATTCTTGAGGGCGCGAAAGACTAATGAATTTTTCAGTCAAAAATTCTTCATGTGTTGCGCAATTCTCGCGAGCCACAGATCCGCAAGAATCAGGCGGTAGAGTGCGCGAGAAATTTGTCTCGCTAATTTTTTTGTCGCTGTTCATGATGGCTTTTCTTCCAGGAACGAGCTGGGCGCAGGAATCCAGTTCGCAGCCTGGGCCCACAGGATCGCTGGTTCCCGCCAGGCCGGCCGGCGCTTTGAGCCAGGCGCTCTCCGCGGCCTGCACGCAATCGCAAACAGAATTCGCCAAATACTTAACGGAACGCAATAAACAAGCCTTCACGCGGATGACTCCCGCGGCGCGCATCGCGTTAATGAAGCGCTTCGTGCTCTTGAGCCAGCCGGGCAAGCCCAGCACCACGCTGAACGCTTCCGGCCGCCCGACTGTGCGCTGCGAAACACCTGACGGAGCCGCAGAAATTCAAATCGGCGGCGCGGACCAACAAGACAACCTGGCGTTTCTCCCCGTGGAACTGCGCGACGCCACCGATACTTCGGGAACCGACGTGGTCCGCGTGAACATGGGACTGGTGCGCGAAAATTCGCAATGGCGGTTGCTCTCTCTCGGCGTTGTGCTGCTCGATTTGCCGGCGCTCGAAGTGGAATGGAATGCCGAACAGATTAGCGCCAACGAAATGGCCGCTCTCGACTATCTGAAGATGGTTGCGCAAGCGATTGAAACTTACCGAAAAACATACCTGCACCTGCCAGAATCGCTCGCCAAGCTGGGGCCGCCGCCCGACAATCCCAACGGCAAAGGCCAGGTGAAACCCAGCGCCGACACCGCCGATTTGCTGGACGCCGAACTCGCCGGCGGGTCCAAAGGCGGTTACGCCTTTCGCTATGCGATTCAGGGCGCCAGCGATCTCGGAGCTGTGGCGCGATTCGAACTGGCGGCGTCACCCGTTCCTTACGGAGCGGCCGGTAAGCGTTCCTTCTTCCGCGATGCGAATGGCAACATTCACGCCGCAGATCACCGGGGCGCGGTGGGCAGCGTAAACGATCCTAAGGCTGAGTGACCGCAACAGCTTCCGCAGGGGCGCCCGTTACTCATGCGAGGCTATCCCAGTAGTATCCTTGTGTTCCATCCGCTCGCGTCCCACACTTTAACTGGGTCATCTCTCTTTTCCCGCCGCGCTTCGTTTGCCGAAGCTCGCGCGCTGCAGATCTCGAGGCATCAGGAGATTCTGCGATGTCCGAGGAGAGAATCGAGCGCCGCGGCGCGCCACGCTACGCGGTGGTTATGGATGCCGCAAGTTACGGATTTGCGCGCACACAGCACGCTAAAGCTGCGCTGCTCGGACATTAGCCTTGGCGGCTGCTACCTCGACACGCTCAATCCCATCGAAATCGGCACACCGCTGTGGCTGCGTCTGGAACACGGCCGGCGCGTATTCGAATGTCAGACCAAAGTGACCAACATGATTCCCCGCCTGGGGATGGGCCTCGCGTTTGCTGATCCCATTCCTGAGGAACAGCTGGGAATTCTGAACGCGTGGGTTTCCGAAGCGGCATCGATTGCAAATCCGTTACCGTCGCTGTTCGGCTTCAGCGCCTCGTGGTAAGCACCCGCTTCCGCGGCGTTTTCGCAAAACGCGGCCGGCGGCTGCGCTGTTCACCGGTTCTCCGCTACAATGGAGAAAGGCGTTTGTAACAGATGGTTCTAGACGCTACTATCAGGCGATTCCCAATGCGCTCGCTCCCCTCATCTTTGCGACTGTCGCGACTGTTGCAATCGTTGCGATTGCCGCGATTGCTGCGCGCGGTTTTGCTGCTGCTGCTGGTCGCCCCAGCTCTCTCTGCAGGCGCGGCCCCTCAGCCGCAAAGCGATTCCATGTTCGGGCCGCTGCCGGTCTTTGAATTTCACAGCGGCTTCTGGATGAATCTGCATCACATGCTGTATCAAGAAGCCAAACAGCGGCTTTCGCCTTCGGAACACCCGCAACCCGGCAAATACGCGCACTCGGTCATTGATTTATCCTCCACAGCCCGGCCGGTGCTGAACCCTTTGGAACAGCGGGCCTGGAATGACGCGGTGAATTTTTACGCGACGAACTATGCCAACCACGATCTGCTGTTCAGCAACGATATGGTAGTCCTCAAAAATCAGCTGGGAGATTTTGAAGATTGCGATGAGCTCTCTGGGCGGAAGAAAAAAAGCTGTGACGCCGGACTGCCGGCAAATATCACGCAAATTCTCGAAGCTGCCGCGGTGGTTTATCGCGCGCACTATTGGGGCGCGCACGACCGCGCCAACCGGCGCTGGATCGCGGCAATCTCTCCGCTGATTCGCGAACAGGGCGTGGGTATTTCCGAGCGGCTGGCCTCCGCGTATCAAACCAAATGGCCGAAGCCTAAAATTCGAGTGGACGTCTGCGCTTACGCCAACTGGGCCGGCGCGTATACCACGCTGGATCCCCTGCGGGTGACCATCTCCAGCCTCGATCCGCGCAATCAGGATACCGCCGCGCTGGAAGTGCTGTTTCACGAAGCCTCGCACGGCATTGCCGAACCGGTGGAACAAGCCATTGCCCGCGAATGCCGGCAGCGCGACAAAGCCATTCCCCGCGATCTTTGGCATGCCCTGGTTTCGTACACCACCGGAGAACTGATCCGCTCGGCGATGGCCCCGGGAGATGCCGCGACCGAAGCCGCCAATAATCTGACGCCGGTTTCCGCTGACGGAACTACGCCGCTTCCCTCTTTTGATGATCGCTCGGTGCCCGGTGGCGGTTCGACTCCCTACGCGGTGCGCGAGCATTTGTATGCGCGCGGCTGGGATGAATACCTGAGTCTGCTTACGCGCTATTGGCAGCCGTACCTCGACGGCCATGCGTCCTTCGACGACGCCATCGCGCGCATGGTCTCTTCGCTTTAGCGTTTTTCGAACTAACTCCGCCAAGTCTAATTCTTTGAACTTTTCTGCACCCAATTTGCATTTGTTCGCGCTCTAAGGAACAGGAGCATACGACAAATGGCCACCAAGAAATCTGGACGTACAAAATACGGCAAAGCTGCAGCCAAGAGCGTGAAGAGCGCGATGCACCGCGAAAAGCGCGGCACCCTGAAATCCGGCAAAGGCGGAAAAGGCGGCACGGTCACTTCCCGCAAACAAGCCATCGCCATCGGACTGTCTGAAGCGCGCAAACGGGGAGCGAAGGTTCCCAAGAAGAAATCTTCGTAGCTGCAAACTGCTGGCTTGGCTCGGCACACTCGCGCGTACAATCGACGAGGAGTATCGCGGCTCAATCGGCGTACATCTTAGTGGCGCCTGCATGGCCGAGAACCGTATTTGGAAAATAGTGGTCGATGATTTCGTGGAAGGTAGCGCCTTGTTGCGCCATTCCGCTTGCGCCCCGCTGGCAGAAACCCACTCCGTGGCCTTGGCCGGCGCCTTCCAAGACGACATTGGGGCCGTGATTGTGTTCCATAAAATTATTGCTGAGCACGGTGTTCCATCCGAGTCGCCTGGCGACCGCTAAGCGCGCCGCTTCGTGGTGGGTCGCAAGTATTGCAGCGTCTTCCAGAGAGACTGTCTGGCTCCAGAGCACCGGATGCAGATGACAGAAGTTGCAGAGCACGGAAAAATACGGATACGCGCTCGCAGAGATTCCGATATCGCGCGGGGTGAGAGTGTGGCCGCCGCAACTTCGCGTGAACATGGCCGACACGATTTTTCCGCGGAACGTAATCACGAGTCCGCGCGTGGCCGCAACGGCGAGCGCGACCGGGCTTCCCGCCGGCGGCGCTTCCCGCAATACCTCGCAATGGGTTAGATCGCAGAAATCAAAATCATGGTGGCGGCCTCTGCCCGCGGAAAGATATGAGCGCGTCACTACCGCCTGCGCTTTCAGCGCTTCCAGCGGGCTATCGTGCAGGGACTCGGCCTGCACCACGGACGCGACCGCTGTCTCCAGATCCATTGCGACAATCGGAACGAGTTCGCCACCGACGATTTTTATTTCCAGCGTGCCATAGTATCTTCGCGACATTTTTCCGGGCACGCTGAGCACGAATGCCGCAGCATCTTGATTGCGACCCGAAACGCGGAAGAGCTTCGACGGCAACTCTTGGCCGGCGACCCGCAGCATCAAGCCGTCGCCGGCAACTCGAATCTCCATTTTTTCCGTTGCAGATCTCGGCTGTAGATAAAACGTTTTTTCATCGGCGGTGACGACCAGCGCTTCTTCGCCGGCAACATGAAGCGTGAGTTGCGTCGGATGCGCGATGCCGAAAACTCCGATGCGCACAGTTTGCGCGCCAACCGGTGCGGCGGCGGCGCCGAACCAGGTCAACAAGAGGAGCGCTACGCCCGTGGCACGCATCGCATCAATCCTGAGCGTGGCCCAGCGCCTGCGCCGCCACTTGCGCCGCTTTCGCCCCGGCAACTCCGTGCACGCGGATCAGCAGCACCAGCGCAGAAGTTTGTGACGGCAGAAGCACGAGGGCAAATCCCTCCGTAGTAGCCCGCACGGCACGCGCGGAGGGAGCCGTTCCGGTTTTCGCCAGCGCGCCAGAGGACTTAATGTCGCGGCCCAGCGCGGATCCCGTTCCGCTTTGCGCGGAGCGCGACATTCCTTCGATAATCTCTTGAATTCCTGGCTGGCTGCGCCGCTGATACAACTCCGCGTAGGCGCGCGCCATGCGTATGGGCGAAATTTTCCAGTCTTCGCCAAGACCGACCAGAGCGGGCACGGTAACATTTGTGCTGGGAGCTTCCAGTCCGAACTCACGCGTGACAGCGAACATCTGCGCTGCGCTGACGTTTTCGGCGAGACTTCGAAAATACGAATTACAGGAAACGGAAATGGCGGAAACAATGTTTAGAGAGCCGTGCGGGTGTATTTGCCAGCAGCCGCTCTCTTGTCCTTTGCATTCGTAATTGGGAAACAGAAAACCGTGAGTTTCTGCGTAGGCGAGCGCAGTGAAAGGTTTCACCAGCGATCCCAGCGGTATCGGGATGTCGTAATCTTCCCAGCGGACGGCGAGCAGCGCTCCGGAGCGAGCATCAAGCAAAAGGTAGGAATTGCCAGTGCCGGCTAGCTCGCGATCCAAACTCTGGATAAGCGATTGCGAATACAGATTGGCAGGAGCCTGCTCATCGGCATGCAGGTTGCCGCTATTCGCGGGCCAGATCAGCGCGAAAAGCAGCAACGATAGAATGCAGAGTACGTGCCGGCCTAGTGTGCCCATACGTAGGTAACGGTTTGGCGCAGCGCGCCGCCCTGGTCGCGAACCACAATTTTTTGTGAGGTCAGTTCATGGAGCGTGGAGCTGAGACTACCAATGGTATCCGTGAAAAAGCTTGGCTGCGCGTGGCCACCAGCTACATGCTGCGAACTATCCAGAACTTCCGTAAGTGCTGTGAACTTTTCCTGTTCCCGTTGATGGTCGAAACCCGCTACGAAAGTCGCGGACTGTTCCGTGACCGGGCGTTCGCTATTCGCCAATAGTTTGCCTAGCAACTCCGGGCTGTCCGAAATGAATAAATATTTTCCCCGGATGGCCAGCGCCAAGGTCCAGAGACCGTTCAGACGCAGCTGGCCACCATCCTGCTGCCAGGCGAAACCCATTTTTTGCGTCGCGACGTTTGCTTGTGCAAAATCCGTCAGTAAGGACTTCACTCCCGACTCGTTCCAGTCCGCAGTGCCACGCAGGATCACGGCAGAATGCACCCGAACGAAGACGCCATCCTTATTCAGTTCGGTCGATTGCACCTGCAGCATCGCGTTCGCAGGATTTTCCGCGAGTAATTCCTCGAGAGACGATTTACCGGTGTCCGCTGCAGCGGCTTGCAATGGAGATTGGTCAATGCGGGTCTCCAAATCTGCACTGTCGCCGGACTGCCCGTTGCTGAGCTGCACCTGTGGAGCGAACTTTTGCTCGCGAGTTGGGTCCACGCGGGCGGAAAAGATCTTGGTCTCGAGTGCCGCGACGCACTCAGCTTGCGCGGGATTGGCTTTGGCCTGATAGACGCCGGCATCCGCCGGAACATAGCGCAACAGTTCCGTGACGTCCGCGTGGCTGGCCGAGGTATCTGAATCAGCCGCTGGGAACACTCTTCGCAGTAAGACTCGTTCTTCGCGGAACTCGTTTCCCGAACGGAAGAGATCGGAAACCGCGGCGGAATATTGCTTCATGTCCGTAATATTTCTTTGAATCCAGTAGGAACGGAAATACGGGCTGGGCACAATCTTTTCCAGGTTCAAGACCATTCGCAGGTCGCCGTCCGGACCTGCCTCCGCCACGGATTGCGACCACCAGGGTTCGCCGGTGATGGCAGGAACATTCTCGTTGGCCAGGAGCCGAAGCGTTCCGACGAGCAACTCCTCACGAGTGGCCAACAGCAGATAGTCGCCGGTCACGGCGAAGGCCACTTCCCTTCCAGACTCCGAATCCTTGCGTACGAAGAACGTTACGTTCCCGACGCTGCGCGTTTCGAATTTGGAGCGCGTCTGCCATAGCGCCGATTGCGCTGCGCTGGCAGAAGGCAGGCGCGTCAGGTATAGAAATTCCAGCTTGCCGATATCGTAGACGACCAACGCGCTTTGCGTTCCGGCCATTTGGCGGAGTAGTTTGCTGTCCGTCGGCACTCCCGCGGTACTTGAGAATTCTTTCGCGGCGTCCGCGAGACGGAGAAAAAGTCGCGAATTTGAGAATTCCGTGTAATTGCCGCTCTGCAGCCAGTTTTTTTTCTCGCGGGAATTATCCCAAGCGGAAAGCAGCGCGGAGAAATCCTGGGCCTGCAGATAAAGCAGCGCCCCGCTGGGCACGTAACGGGAAAGCGCGGCCGGTGACTGCGAGGCTCGCACGGCGGCGGATTGATGTGCTTTCCAAACGGTACCGAAGCACGCTACGGTACCGAGCAGCAAAATCAATAATCGTTTCATGGCGTCACCGTCGGGGTTTCGTTGGCGCTCGCTGGGAGCTTGGTATTAGGGAGAATGCGGGGCCGCACCAGGCGATCCTGTTCTAAATCGGCATGCAGAATTGGCTGCCTTGCAGCATTGAGCTGCTGGCGACGCAGGCAGGCTTGCACATCTCCAATCTCTCGCGCCAGCGCACGGCGGCGCTGGGAATCTGTTTCGCGGCTTGCGGCGACCTGAAAATAAGCGAGCGCTTCGGGGAAGCGATCGAGCCGCAGCAATACTTGGCCTATCGATTCCCCAAGTCGCGCCTGTTCGGCCGGCGAAAGTTTTCCCGGACCTGACACTTCTGGCGGCTGCGCGTCGGCCTCGAGGTCTTCTGCATTCGCGACGTCCTGGTATGCTCCGTGCTGTTGAGGATCGAGCGCATCGGCGTCTTCCACGGAATTATCGGGCGCTCTTCGGTCGAGCCGCGTACGCCGCAGGAACTGTTCAATGGAAGCGAAGGCGAAGGCGTACGAATGCAACTCCGTCGCTGAATAAAATAGCGGGAGCGCGGCGTCTCGATTGGTGGTGTCGGATAAAGCGTTCGCAAGAATCCGGAGCTTTTGTTGAGGTTCCGTGGAGTTCTGCGCCGCTTGTACTCGGGCATCGTAGAAAAATGGCTGGTCTGCGGCGGCCAGCGAAACGCACTTTTTGTCCCCGGCGAGAAGGTTCAATTCTGCGCTGCCCAGCTGCGCGTTGGATTGCGTGCTGGATTGCAGACCGAATTGCCGGCATTGTGGCGTGCTTTGTAGCGTGCTGGAAAGGGCCAACGCAGCGGCGACTCTAACTTCGTAAACATTCTGTGGATCTGCAGCAACCCGCGCGTCGCTGCTCTGGGCCGCGGCGGGATTCTGCCGTGCTGCCATTTCCGCAGCCGCGAGCCGCAAGCGAAATTCCGGCCGCCATGGAGTAGCCTTCGCCAGCGGCTGGAGAAACGCCACCGCTTCGGAATAGTGCTGCGTTTTTTCGAGGAGCGCAGCAGCCAAATCCAGGTCTTCGTACAGGTCGCCCGCAACATTCAGCATCCGATGCAGCAACTCAACCGCACCTGGTGCGTCGCCGGCTGCAATGCGAATTTCCGCCAGGCCCAGGAAATTTTCAGGGGCGAGCCGGTGTTCGTTTAATTCTCGCGAGAAGGCAAATTCCAGAATTTTGCGGGCGGACTGTTGGTCGCCCGCGGCGACCAGGGCCCTTGTCGCGGTACGCAAATCTCTTCCGCTCGGGGCGGCAGTCGGATTCGACCGGTAGCCGGCAATTTTGCTGTCCAGCGTTCCGAGTCGCGCCGCTATGCGCAGTTCTAGCGGTAACAGCGCGAGTTCGCGCGAAGTGTCTGATTCCTCCGGTATCACCGATACTGGTTCCCGTTGCACGGACGCGAGAAGTTCCGCGGCTTGCTGAAATTGTTTCAGATCGATCAGGCTTTTTACCCGGCGAATTTGCCAGGAGCGCAGGATAATCCGCGGACTCTCTTTTGCGGAGCCTTCCGCCTGATCTACATCGTTCTGCTTGGCTTGCAGGATCCGCTCGTAAAGCGGCCCGCGCTGCGCGAGAGGAATCCATTCCGCTTCTACGATTTCTTCCAAGATCGCCGCACCATCTGGAGCGGCACTGGATATCTCCAGCAGCCATCGCGTGGCGTAGGCATCGCGGCCCGATGCCCGATACGCGCTGCGCAGCAATTCCGCCGAGCGGTAGGTTCCGTTGCGATGCACGTAGGCGCGGAGGACGGCGTCGATGCCCGGCTGCATCTCGAGAAAAAGATGACGCGTGCGGAGCTGCTCGCAAGCGCGCGCGAAGTCGGTCCAAAAACTCTCGGGAACGCGTACGGTGTCCACTAGCCTCAACAAGACGGCGAAGAACAGTTTCCATTGCGCGGTGGCGTCGGCGATTCGGCCGTCCTGGTAGTAGGCGAGAGCCAGGCGATCATAAAGATCACTTTGCGCAGGCGATAACTGCAGAGCGTATTGATAATTCTCGATGGCGGCGCGGATATCTCCATTGTCAAAATAATAATCGGCTAATGTTTTGTAGGCGGCTGTGGATGCAGGGCTCTGTTCCAATGCCGCGGGCAGAAAATCGGCGGCATTTTCGCGCTTCCTATTATTGAGGTACTCGCCGTAACGCGAGCCGTAATAAAACCAGAGATTGCCGGCGAGTTGCGCGTCGCGGTCCACCGGTTTGCCGACGCGTTCGCCGATTGTTTTGTCGCCAAGAACATCCAGAAACGCCTGATTTATCGCTGGGGTGGACTCCGAGAAATACATTCCAACCAGTGCGCTATAAGTTTTATTCCACACTGGCGCGCGCGCGCGGCCACGCGATGCCACCACCTCCTGCGCGAGCGCGGCGCTTCCGTTCACCAGCACGTACTCCGCAGCCTGTTCCCCCCAAACTGTCTGCGACGCCGCGAGGCGCACGAGAGTTTGGGGATTTTTGTCGAGTAGCAACGCGAAGTAGCGCTGTCGTTCCTCATCGCCGAGATTGTTAACGTACAGTTCGTTGAGGACACGCAGCTCGTTGGCCTCATCGCCGGCGTCCCGATAGGCCTTGGCCGCGGCGCGCCGGGCACTCACTTGGAACTCGGGATTCATACGCGGAGCGAGACGTTCCAGCTGCGAGGCGAGCTCCGCAAACTTCACTCGCTGCCGCTGAAGCTCGATAAAACTCTGCAATTGAGGATAAAGCGCGGGTGAATTTGCGGAAATGTTCAGCAAGGCGTCATAGCGCGTATCTGCTTCTTCCGCGCCAAGTCCGGCGCTGTGTAGTAGCGGCACAATAGCTGTCGTCGCTTGATCAGTACTCATTCCGGCGCGCCGGCCGTGGATGAATGCGACCACCGACACTTTCTCCTCGGGAGTAAAATAACGGGCGACGGTCGCGCCTATTTCCGCCGCGGCCGCCTGCATTCCGCTTCGGGCGGATTCGTTTCGGATTTGCCGCAAATGTTCCCGCCATTCCCGGTCAGAAATTGCGGCGATCCCTTCTCTGGCAATCTGTTCTTTTGCAATTGGCAGCGTGCCGGACGCGCTGGACCATACCGCCTGCAGGGTAGCGAAGGCTTGGTCCTGCCGACGTAAGCGGGTCATGATTCGCGAATACACAATTGCACCTTGGCGATTCTGTGCGGAGGCCAGCAATTCGCCGCCGGCCAAACTGACTCCATGCTCCGCAAAAGCGCGCGCCTGCTCCAGGATCCCCCAAGCTTCCAAACGCTCCGCCGCCGCAAAATATTTCGCGGCCTTCTCGGGCGCGGGGTCAATCAGCGCGGTCTTGAGCGCCGCGGCAGCCTCGTCGTTCCTTCCCTGACGGGCGCGCAGTTCGGCAATCTTTTCCATCCATTGCGGATCTTTGTAGGTCAACTGGTAGATTCGTTCGCAATCGTTGGCAGCATCGTCAAAGCGCATCAGCCGTTCCGAGAGCGCGGCGCGAGCAATTCGCAAGTCGCTGCGATCCGGGCGAATCGCGATCGCTTTTCCGTAGGCATCGACAGCCGCGGGCAGATATTCCAAACTGGTTTCGATGCGCGCCAGAACCACGGACCAGCGAGAATCCCGCGGAGAATCCTTCACTGTCTTAAGGTAGAAATTCAGCAGTTGCTGCTGACGTTGGTAGCGAGCGGTATACAACGTGGCTTCCGACACTAGTCCGTCGTCATCCGGAAACGCGTTAATAATCTCAATGTATTGATCCACGGCCCCGGAATAGTCTTGCAACCTGGTTAGCGCAGGAATCAATCCGCGACGCAGCGAGGCGACGCGGTCCTTGCGCTCGTCTGCGGAAAGTGGCGCGTCGCGAAAACAGGTGATCTCGCTGAGGTACAGTGTTTTCAGTCCCTGCTGGTCGCCGGCTTGCGCGTAGGTATCGGCCAGGGCCGCCAGGTATTCGCCGTTGGATGGATTTTCTTTAAGGAGCGGCTGGAGCAAATCCTGCGCCAATGCAAATTCCCGCGCTTCGGTGGCTTTGCGCGCGGCTTCAAAAGCATATTGCTTGGCCAGCTCCGGGTAAGCGCTCTTCGCGGCTTGCTGCAACACACCGATCGCCTGCGGATAGAGCTTGGCGCGCCAGTAAAAATCAACAGTGGCGCGCACTACGCCGAGGATCAATGGATTCTCGCGATACAAAGCCTCCACGTTTCTCTGCGCGCCAGCAAGATCCTTGCGGCTCTCCTGCACGCGAACCACTTCGTAACGCAGTTGCAATCGCGTTACGGGATCGGTCGCCAGCGCTGCTTGTTTTTCCAGCGCTCTCTGCCGCACGCCATCCAGGGATTTCTGTTGGGCCAGAGTTTCGATGGCCGCGACTCGTTCGAGCGAGGTGGCGTTCTCGACTGCCTCCTCAAGCAAAACCGCAACAGCCGCGTTGCGGTTTTGCGCTTCTAGAATAGCTGCGCGCAAATTGATCGCCGGCATGGTGTAACGCGTCGCTGCTACTGCTCTTTCCGTTTCCTGATCCACCATTTTCCGAAATTGCGGACGGCGCGCCAACGCCATCAACCTTTTCAGCGCCGGTGAATTGCTCGAAGCCGCCAAGGCCGCCGCAACGTACTCGTGAACGGCACGAACATAGTCGCGTTGGCCCTCGTAGATCGCTCCAATTTCGTAGCCGTATAAATGCTCGTCGCCCAGATTGCTGCGGCCCTCTTCGAGCACTCGCAGAGCATTTCTTAAATCGTAATAGTCCCAATAAATGCTCGCAGCCTCGAGATAGCCGCCCGCTTCTCCGGGTGTGACCTTAGGGATCCGTTCCCAGTAAGGCCCAGCTTGCGCGAATTGCTCAAGGTCGGCGTACATATCGCCGATACGCGCTAGAGTTTCCGTGTTTCCTGGATCCACAGACAATAAGTTCCTCTCGATGCTCACGGCGGTAGCAGTTTTTCCGGGATCGAGATACGCGAGCGAGCGAAACACTGACGACGCCGTGCGACCCAGTTCCGCATCCGCGGGATATTCCGCCGCCAACGCCTCGAGAACCGGCGCCGCGTCTTCAAAGTGCGAACGCCAGAGATTCGCCTGCGCTACGAATTGCGTGGAGGCGGGATTCGCTTTAGCGATTTCTGGCCACGGCAGTGTGGCTGATGCCGATTCTGATGCTTGCAGCGTGCTGAGCTCCGCCTCCAATTTTCCAGTTGCGCTGAGGTACTCAAAGTACTCGCTGCGCAGATCCGGTGTTTCAAACCAGTGCTCGCGCAGCAACGCTTCCCACGCCGGCTGATTCCACGTTTCCCGATAGTGATAGGCCTGCAGCAAATTTCGGATGAAATACGGATTGTGCGGAAACCGCGCGTGCGCATATTCATTCAGCTGCAGGTACAATCGCGGGGTGCTGGTGCCGACCGACTGAAAATAGGTCTCCAGATCGCTGCCGTCGAACTGCCTTACAACGTCTTCCGTCAGTTTTTTGAAGTCAGCGTTTTTCTGATACCGCAAATAGTATCGGGCGAGCTTCTGATACCAGGAGCGTTCCGGAAAGCGGGCTATCGCCCGGCGATACACTTCCTCTTGTTCCGTCCCGATTTTGTTTTGTTCCAGAAACACGGCCAGCCGCTCGTACAAGCCGGGATCGTCAGGGTTGTGATCAATTTCTCGGCGCAAAACTCCCAAGGCTTGCGGCACCAGGCCGAGTTGCACTAAGCGCGCCAGATATAATTCCAGGACCCGCGAATATTCCGCCGAGCGCGGACCAGCTTCCGGCGCAGCGTGATCGGTATTTACCTGAAACGCGGCAGGAGCCGGTGTTCCGGGCGCTTGCGCCTCGCCGACATTCTCACCGCCGGCGTCCTCTTCGCCGCCAGGAGCCGTGGATGCCGTTTGCCCGTTTGCAAAACGAACTGCCTGCCGAGGTACTTCGTCCCCGCCCGCGCTGCGCGCACCTAAAGGCATTTTTTCCGAGGCATCTGCTAATTCCCGCAATACTGCATCGTAAATCGCGAACTCTTCCTTCCGGTGATCCAGTCGCGCATCGGCCTCGGCCATCAGCAACGAAACAGCAGTGCGCTGCGCCGCGCTCGGAAAGGTCGCCAGAAATTCTCTTCCGCCCGCCAGCACCGCATCATTTTTCTGATTCTCCGTGTAGAAGGCCAGTAATTTGGCGTGCAGTTCCGCTCGGCTTGCCGCTTGCGGACACTTCTCATCCAACAAAGCCAGCAATTCCGCGGCCCGCCCGCGGTGAAAATAGGCAACGGCGCGTTGATCTTCTTCCTCATACGCGGTCTGCGGGCCAGTCGAATTTAGAATTAACGATAGTATCCCGTTGAAATATCCCGGGCCCTGGTCCAGCGTGGCGATGTCTCTGTACATCGCCAAATTCCCACTGCCCAGCCGCATCGGGCTCTCCGGAGCGGTCAGCAACAAATCCGTCAAACGGCTGAGCGCGCGTTCCTGCGAATCGCTCGCGCCTTTACTGTTGTACAGCGCGAAATAATAACGCGCGGCTTCCGGATACGCGTGGATGCCCTCCAGCAACTGTCCGCAGGTATACAGTTCCTGGGGCGTCCATTCCGATTTCCCAGCTTCTTTGTGCAAACGCAACGTAGTGATTGCCTGCTCGGCGACGTCCAGCTTTCCCTGCTGCTGGTAGTAGTAGAAAATCCGCGCGGTGGCGTTAAGATCCTCGGGATTTGTAGCGAGTGCGGCCTGCGCCTGGTCCAGAAACTTCCGCAAGTTTTGCGTCTCTCGCAAAAGATCGAAATAGCTTTTCACCAGTTCGGGATTCCAAAGTGGCTGAAAGCCTTTTTCATATACGGCGAGGCCCCGTTGAATCGATCCTCCCCGGTATTCCACCAGCGCCCGCGCTTTGATCTCGAAAATATCGTCGTCCGGAAATTCCTTCTGATAGTCGGCAATTAATTGATTCGCCGCGGAATATTCCTTTTCGCCAATCAGATAGTTCAGAAATCGCGAGTACAGCTGACTCTCTTGCGGATAGCGCGCCAGCCAGGCTCGATATGTGGCCATAGATACATCGCGCGGCAACGCCTGCGCGTGAATCACCGTAAATATTCGCTCAAACGCCAGCCAGGGCTGTTGGTCGGCGGCGGGAACAAATCTCTCCGACGGTTGCGCTGGCGCTTTGGCGATCAGTGCCAACTGCCCGATCTCGTCCTGCGGCCGTAATCTGCGGTGATAAAAGTCCGCCAGCGCCAGCTCAGCCGTCGCCTTGTCGGAGGATTTCTCCACATAACTCTTCCAATCCGCTTCGGCGCTGACGAAATCAAGCTGCTGCTCATCCTCCAACGCGCGCAACGAATACAATTCGCTGCTGTTCGGTTGCCTGCGAATTAATTCCCCAAGCGCGGGGCGCGTCTCCGAGGGTGGCCTGCGAAACAAATACACTGCCGTATGGCATCGCCATCGTGCGGAAGAATGCCTGTTCGAGCGCCGAGCCAGTTTCCGTATTGCAAATCCAGAACGGCAACTCGGCCCGGCCGCGAATCGCCCAGCCCACCACCATCACGATCAGCGCCACCGCCATAAATCCCGCGCGCCGGGGAAACGTGGAATCACGGAACGATTTCAATGTCCACCCCCTGCGATCCCATGTTGTGCGCGATATCTTCCGCGGTCACCGTGAGCCGGTAAGTTCCGGGGATCATCTGCTCCGGCAGAAACAGTTGCCCGGTGTTCACGCCGGCTTTCGCATTCCATTTGAGGCCGACGGGCGCGGCGCCTTCGAGATGCGCAACCAGCGTGCGAGTGCTCTGCGACGCCGCAACTTTCAGATCTATGGTCTGGCCGCTGCGGTAGCGTTTGCGATCCAGCTTGATCTGCACCACCGGAGTCTTGCTGGAGATTACGAATGTTTTTGTTTCACGATAGGTGTGACCGGCGCGATCGCGCAGCAACAGGCGAACGCCGTAAATTCCATCCTGCATATCGGTGGGTGCGAAGAAGCGCGTTTGCCAAATATCTTCGTCAGATAGATACCGTAATTTCTGCACCAGCCCGAAGGGAAACAATGCGACCACCGAAACCATCGGCTCGCGCGTGGCCACCCGCAAGATCGGATCGCCGGGACGAATCACCCTCGGCCGCAGCAACGCGCGCGGCGCCGCCAGGAAAGAGGTGTATGGCGTAACAAATTTGTACCGCCGCGCCAATCGGATGATTTCGTCGATGGTCGCCTGGTCTTCACCGTCGCGCTCGATTTTTTCGAGCAAGGCGTCCACCCGTGCCCGCGCCCAGAGTCGTGGCAACTGGGGATGCTCCGGCGCTTCGCGAGGGAGATCGGCCTTTGCTGAAATCGTTAGAGCATTTCCGTCGCGCATTCCTTGCACGCTGAATTGCGCGTTCTTCTGCGGATTCTGAAATCGCCCGACCCACGTGGCCATGCCCCCGGAAAATGCGGAATCCTGCAGGGCGTATACGGAGTCCACCGCGGTTTCCGGCGACACACTCAGTTGCAACCCACCAATCGGGCTCCGGCCAATCTTGGAAAGAAACGCCGGCAATTTGTAATCTAGCGGTTCGGTGGAGAGCACAGTTTCGAGCACCCCATCTTCCCGTGCCAACATTTTCAGCAGCGGTACATTCGCATCGTCGCCGACGCCAAAAATGTAGGTCTTGGGGCGATGCGCCTCCGGAATCTCTTTCCACGCCGTTTCGTACCAGGCGGCCAGTTTGCCGTTTTGTATCGTTCCCTGCGTGGCGCCACCGTCGCTGAGCAAAATCAGATACGGCTTGCCTCCTGAGCTCGCGGCGGCCTCTTCCAAACCTTCCGCCAGCGCGCGCTGCAAATCTGTGCCACCGCGTAATCTGCTGCCGCGCACAAAGTCGAGTCCGTGTTGTACTGCTCCGCTATCTGCCGCGACCGGAGCCGGCATATAACTCTGCGTCTGGCTGTTGAACAAAATCAGATTGAATTGATCGTTTGGCTGCAGAGTTCGCAAGAGCGTTTCCAGAGCCTGATAGCTGCGTTCCAGTTTTTCCCACTGCATGGATAGCGAGGTGTCCAGCAGGATGATCAATGTCTTCGAAGTTGCCGGAGTTGTTGCGGGAATTGTTGCCGTAGTAGTTCCAGCCGCTGAAGCCAAAGCAGCGCCGGCGACATGGCCAGTTCCGAGGAGGGTTTCCGCGGCGAAGAATCCCGGATCGTCGCTGCTGCGAATGGGCGCGGTCTCTGTGGGTGCAGGCTGCCCGTTGTTCGGCTGGCGATGAGTAATCACTTGCAGCGTGTCGCTGCCGCTGTGATCCAGATCGAACGTGGTCACAAAATCTTCGGTCAGGTTCACGTTGCTTGCAACAAAATGGGCTTTGACCGTGTGTGGCGTCTGCTCGTCAATCTGCAACCCATAACTTTTTGCATTGGCTTGAAACTCGTGAATGGCATGAGCCGAGTGCAATTCGAAATTGATCCGAAAATAACGCGCGGATTGGGCCTGGTAAGCGTCCGGCCGCAAAGGAATCGCGAAGTACGATTTGAAATTCTCAACGGGAATCGACTCGTGGTACTCAAACTCCAACCGTTTGGTGCCATAAGCAGGAATGGGCACGATGCGCGCGCTGAAAATGGCGGTGCGCTTGGCCTCGTCGGAACCTTGCTCGCCCATTTGCAATAATCCCGGATCGATCGATTGCTGCTTCAATTGGTTGTAGATTTCCTCCGCGCGTTTTCGTTCCAGGATCACCGCCGGGATCCGGGTTGGTCCGTCCCATACCGCGAAATCGGAAACCGTAGCCCGCGTAGGCAATGCAAACACATAGTTCCCTTCCTCGATCTTGCCGGTGTGATTGGCAAATATCTGCCGCACGAACACGCAGGCATCGCCGTTATCGATCTGCACGGTGATTTCCATTTCTTCCAGCGAAAGAATTGCGGGATCGGGCTGTTGTTTGTCGCGGGGAATCAAAACTCCGCCGTCCGCAATGACTCCGGCGGGTGCCAGTAACAAAAACAATATCGCGAACAAGATCTTGCTCATGGCTGCAGCTTCTCTTCCGGAATTCGCACCAGCCCATTGTCGGTGCCGACGTAGATGTAGCCGTTGCTCTGGGCCAGCGCGGTGACGTTTTGCGATGGGAGACCGGCACGAATTGTGCTCCAGCGCGCATTGTCGCGGTCGAATACGTACAAACCATTCCCCAGCGTTCCGGCAAAGACATGGCGGGTAGTAGCCAACATGGCGTTGGGATTAATTTCCATTGCCGCCGTGGCTTGCTCGTAAGAATGAAATTTCCCACCGCGGTCCATGCTCATTACCCCGCTGCCGTAGGTGCCCACCATCCACCCATCGCCGAGGGGTACCACCGCGGTAATCCAGTTTTGTTTTAGTCCGGAAGCGCCTGCGGTGAAATTGCTGCGGATCTCGCCCTTAGCAATCGCCGACAGTCCGCCCAGGGTGCCAACCATCAAGTCGTCGCCGGAAACTCCGAGGGCGTAAATGTGGTTGTTCACCAGGCCGTGAAAGGCATACAGGCTTCGCGCGCCATTGGCATCGAGAAAGGTCAGCCCCGCTGGCGTAGCGATCGCCAGGCCGTCGCGATACGGAACAACGTCCGTGACGTGGTCCGCGATCAATCCGTCCGCGCGCGTCAGGACTTGTTCTTGACTGCCGGCGGCGGTCATGCGCACTAAGCCGTTTGCAGTGGCCACCAAAATTGTTCCGGTCTTGGCGTCTGGCCAGATACGATTCACGCAAAAGACGTGCTCGTTTTCTACGTGGACCACTCGTCCCGAGTTATCTGGGAGGAGATCCAGTCCGCGGTCGAAGTAGCCGACCCAAATTTGTCCGTTTTTGTCGGCAGCTAATGCGGAAACGTTGCGGTCACTCAACACTGTGGATTGCGACTGCAATATTTCTTTCGAGCTGAAGCCCTGTGCAGTTACATCGAACAGCCCGTTGCGGGCCAGAACATAAATCTCATTCTCGGATCCGAGAAACTGCTGAACTTCGCTTAAGTTGGTCGCGCCGGAATTGCCAAATTTCGCGTGGCCGTTGGTTCGCGGAATGGAGACCATCCCCTGATCTTCTGTGCCCACCAGCAATTCATCGCCGCGCACAAATAACGCGGTCACCAGCAGACCGTCACCCAAGACGCGCGAAAATCCTCCGCGGTCGAATTCCGCGACTCCTAGTGGAGTGCCGACGTAGGTTTTGTCGCCGGCCAGCGCAATGGCTTGCACTTGTCGGTCGGGCAGTCCTTGCTCTTCGCTAAAAGCCTCCGTAGTTCCGGAATGCCAGTGCAGCACGCCGCTATTTAGTGTGCCGACCCATAAGTCCACTTCATTTCCCGCAAGTGCTTGAACGTACTGATTGCTCAAGGTGGAATGTAGAGGGCGAATTTCTTTGCCGTCGTAGAGCAGCACCCCGCGTTTTTTTGTTCCGAAGAGTAGATGCCCGCCCGGCAATGGCAGGATAGTGGTGATGGCTCGGACGCCCGGGTCCGCTGGGTAGATTTGGTGGAAGCTCTTCCCGTTGAAAATTAAAATTCCTTCATCCGCTGTAGCCAGTAACAGTTCTGGCTCGGCTGAGGCGCTGGCCGTGCCCACCCCCAGTGCCACCAGGGGCGAAGACGGCAGCTCCCGGCCCGCGGCGAATTGCCGAACCAGCACGCCTTTCAAGTCATATTCGGAGAGGGCTGCCGGGCCGGCTATATAGAGGTGGCCTTGAAAGTGAGCCGCTTGAAGAAATACCTGCGGTGAGCTGACGACTTCAAAGCCGCTTTGCGCGGGGGACACGAACGGACGCAGCTCGAACCGGATTTCCCGCTCGGCGTGCACTTCCTGGACGTGATTGCCGCAGAGCCCGCGAGGCGCGCCAGCCTACGAAGATTCCCGCGCAGGCCAGAGCGACGACCGTCCCTGCAAGTATGGTCCAGAAACTCACTGCCCGAACTCGGCGCATGGTACCTCAGAAAAATTAAGAACAGGTGCAAGCGAACCCGGGGAGAAACCTTGCAGAAGACGTGCCAATGCAAAATTGCAGGAAAATAGAGGGATTTTGAAAATCAAGTCCAGGGCAAACGTGTCGCTTGAGCTACGTTGTGGGTCGCGGGATACAACAGCTGTTGCGATTGCGGGGTGCAGTTCGGGAGTGCTGTCCGCGCGGGACTAGCTGCCTTGCGCAGCGAGAAACTCCAGAATGGCGTGATGTGCGGCTGCGGTCTGGTCGGTGTCGAAGATGTGGCTGGCGTTCTGGACTAGCACCAGTTTTGCGCCAGGGATGCGGTCGGCGATCAACTCGGAGTTCGCTGGCGGAATCAGGCGATCCGTTTCCCCATGGATAAGCAGCGTCGGAACGGTTATTTGCGGAAGGCGATCATAGCTCCCCCAGGCAAAAACGCCTTGCAGCTGACCAGCGTAGCCTTGCGCGCTGGGGTACCACTTCATGCGAATGGCCATGTCTTCGTCAATCAGGGTACGCGGAGTCTTGGCGTCGTAGATGAAGGGGATGATGGCTTCCCGGGCTTGCTCGGGAGTCTGGCCCTGGCGGAGGAGGATTTGCACCACTTCCGCTTCGGGATTTATAGCCTCCAAACCGCCGGGGGAGGTGCAGCCCAGAATCAGAGAACGCACGCGGTGCGGATAGTTGAGCGCGAATTCCTGGGCGATCATACCGCCCATGGAAACACCGAAAACGTGGGCGCGTTCTACCCCGGCGGCATCGAGCACCGCGGCGGCATCCGCGGCCATGGTGGCAAGCGGGTAGACACCCTCCGGGACATCGCTCTGGCCGACGCCGCGGTTATCCAGCGCGACAGTGCGATAGCGCTCGGCGAGAATCGGGCGAGTACGATGCCACATGTAGGAGGGATAAGTAAGTCCCTCGATGAGCAGGAGCGGCTCGCCCGCGCCTTGCTCATCCCAATAGATCTTGGCGCCGTGATTTTCGACGAAGGGCACGAACCCTCCAGAACCCAGATGCCACCGCACTCACTGGCGCGAGCATGGGCGATCCGCATAAACCGATAGTCGCTTAGAAATGAATGTTACTATCGCTGGGCAATTGTATATAATCTGGCTCGCCATGCAAAACCAAGAAACGTTGTACAGCGTAGCGGAGCGAGTCGCTACCCTTACGCTAAACCGCCCTGACAAACTGAATGCCTGGACTGCGGTGATGGAGCGCGAAGTACGCGCAGCAATGCACGAGGCGGAGAAGGACGCCAACGTCCGGGTGATTGTGTTGACCGGCGCAGGGCGGGGATTCTGCTCTGGCGCGGACATTTCCCTGCTGAGCAACCTGGCGGTAAAAGGAATCGATGATGCGGTGCGTGCGCAGGCGCTCGAACCTGCGAGCCATGTAGCCTCAGACGCGCGGCGAGATTTCCAGAAGAAATATTCCTATTTCCCTGCGCTGAAGAAACCGGTAATTGCCGCGGTCAACGGTCCGGCGGTAGGCCTGGGATTGGTGATTTCTCTATATTGTGATTTGCGCCTGGCTTCCGAAGCGGCGCGGTTCGGGACGGCCTTCTCGCGCCGCGGGTTGATCGCGGAGTACGGAATGGCGTGGATGCTGCCGCGACTGGTCGGGCACGCGAATGCTTTGGATCTTTTGTTCAGCGCCCGAATGATTGACGCCGCCGAGGCCTTTCGCATGGGACTGGCGAATCAGATCCTGCCGCAGGCGACCTTCGCCGAATCCGTACAGAAATACGCGGCGGACATTGCGACGAACGTAAGTCCGCGATCCTTGCGGGTGATGAAACGGCAGGTCTACGACGCCATGTTCCAAACACTGGCGGAATCGTTTGAGATTGCCGAACGCGAAATGGTGCTAAGTCTGCAGTGCGAAGACTTTAAAGAAGGCGTCGCGCATTTTGTGGAGAAGCGTCCGCCAGTCTTTACCGGCAAATAGTTACTGGGACATGAGTCTGCGGCATCGTTCTTCAAAGATATTCACTGGAAAACAATCCGACATGAATTTTGAACTCAGCGCAAAAACCAAAGAATTTCAAGAGCGGCTGCAGCGCTTCATGGATGCGCACGTGTATCCGAACGAGGAGCGCTTCCATGACGAAACCGAGAAAGACCGCTGGAAGCCTACGCGCATCGTGGAAGAACTGAAAGTTAAGGCACGTGCGGAAGGACTTGTGGAATTTGTTCTTGCCGGCGGACGAAAATGGCGCAGGGCTGACGAATCTGGAGTATGCGCCGCTGTGCGAAATCATGGGGCGCAGCCACATGGCGCCCGAAGTGTTTAATTGTTCGGCGCCAGATACGGGAAACATGGAAGTGCTGGCGCGCTACGGCACAGCGAAGCAAAAGGAAGAATGGCTGAAGCCGCTGCTGGCCGGCGAGATTCGTTCGTGCTTCGCGATGACCGAGCCCGACGTAGCCTCCTCGGACGCCACCAACATTGGAACCAGCATCGTGCGCGACGGTGATTCATTACGTAATCAACGGGAAAAATGGTGGTCTTCGGGAGCGGGTGATCCGCGGTGCAAAATTGCGATTCTGATGGGCAAAACCGATCCTTCCGCGGCTATTCACAAGCAGCAATCGATGATTCTGGTGCCGCTGGCTACGCCGGGCGTGAAGATTGTGCGGATGCTTACGGTGTTTGGCTACGACCACGCGCCGCACGGACACGCGGAGATACATTTTGAAAATGTGCGAGTTCCGGCGTCGAATATTTTGCTGGGCGAAGGGCGCGGATTTGAGATCGCGCAGGGGCGGCTGGGTCCCGGGCGGATTCACCATTGCATGCGGTGCGTCGGCGTTGCGGAGCGAGCGCTGGAGACGATGTGCCAGCGGGTGCAGACGCGAGTGGCTTTCGGGAAAACTCTGGCGGAACAAGGGACGATTCGCGCGGACATTGCGGCTTCGCGCATGGAGATTGAGCAGGCACGGCTGCTGACGCTGAAGGCTGCGTACATGATGGACACCGTGGGCAACAAAGAGGCGCGGTCGGAAATCGCGATGATTAAAGTTGTGGCGCCCAATGTGGCGCTGCGGGTGATTGACCGGGCGATTCAGGCGCACGGCGGGATGGGAGTGTCGCAGGACACGTTTCTGGCCAGCGCGTGGGCGGCGGTGCGGACGTTGCGGCTGGCGGATGGTCCGGATGAAGTGCATGTGGAGTCCATTGCGAAATGGGAATTGGGTAAGAGTAAGAAAGCGGTGGTAGCGTCGAGTTGATTGTGGTTGAGTTAAGTTGAGTTTAGGTTGGTCGGGTCAACGACCAATTCGTGTTCTTTTTCCGCTTGATACATTCTCTTTGCGTCACGGAAAAGAGCACAGACTGAAGTCTGTGCCACTGGTGGTGGACATTCATGCCTGCGCTGGTTGTAAGCAATCCGAAAGATTTGAAGGCTTTTCTTGGGCGCGAGATTGGGGTGTCCGAGTGGCTGCTGATTTCGCAGGAGCGCGTGGCGCAGTTTGCTGCGGCGACTGAGGATCGGCAGTGGATTCACCTTGATGCGGAACGCGCGGCCGCGGAGTCTCCTTATGGAGCGACTATTGCGCATGGGTTTTTGACGCTGTCATTGGTCAGCCACTTTATTGCGGAAGTGATTGCAGTCGAAGGTGGCGTGCGTTTTGCGGTCAATTACGGATTGAATCGGGTGCGATTTCCGGCGCCGGTGAAAGTTGGTTCGCGGATTCGAGCTCGGGTGTCGCTGGCGACTCTGACGGAATCTGATGGTTCGGTGGACACTACTTTTGCCGTGACGATCGAGAGTGAAGGATCTTCCAAGCCCTGCTGTGTGGCGGAGTGGATTGTTCGGTATTACGTGTAGTTGGTGTGGGTACCCCCCCTAGTGTTTTTCGTAAGTGTTCATTCTAAACAGGTTGAAGTCCTTTGTTTTGATACGGTTTCGTAAGTGTTCATTCTGCATGGTTTAGAATGGGCATTTATTAGTAAATCGGTAACTCCGCAGCGATTTAAACCTCCGATGAACAGACCTATATAAGGATGAGAGTTGCTCTTGTTGCGGGCTGGAAGGTTGGGGCGCTCGGAAGTTGATCGGAGCGTAGTTCTTTACACAGAAAGTGTACGTCTAAGTACCTCTAATGTCAAGACAAATCTACGGCAATACGCAATTTATTTTTAGGCCGCTGAAAGACGTTTTGAATGTGAGAGTTGGGTGGGTGCGAGGTGGTTGGAGCGTGACGACTGGGACGTACTAGGCAGGGAGCTGAGTGAAGCTGAAGAAGGCACACAGGCAGGAGCGCCTGTGCCACTGATGAGGAGGGCGGCTAGATTTGGTTGGTTTGGGCGGCGTGGAGGGCGGCGCGGAGCAGGGCGATGACTCTGGCGGGGAGCGGGGCGAAGCGGGGATCCTGGGTGAGGCCCTGGTGGTAGCGGTAGAAAATTTGTTGGACGATCACGGCCAGTTTAAAGCGGGCGAAGGTCAGATAGAAGGCAATGTGGGTGATGTCGGAGTCGGTTTTTTGGGCGTAGTGCTGGGCGACTTCCGCTCTGGTGAGACTTCCCTCCTGGGTGGTTACGTCGGAGAGATTTTGCTTTAGTTCTTCGGGGTCGGTGCGATTTACCCAATAGGCCAGAGTGGTGCCGAGATCGGTTAGGGGATCGCCGATAGTGCACATTTCCCAGTCTAGGACGCCTTTTATCTTGGTGAGGTCGCTGGCGTCGAGGACTACGTTGTCGAATTTGTAGTCGTTGTGGATCAGGGTTATGGATTGGGTCGCGGGCATGTTCGCCTGCATCCACTGCGAGATTTTTTCTACTTCCGGGTACTCGTGAGTTTTGGAGTTGTGGTAGCGCTCGATCCAGCCGCGGACTTGCCTGGCGAGATAACCTTCCGGCTTCCCTAAAGCACTTAAACCTGCCGCAGTGTAGTCGACATGATGGAGTGCGATGAGATTGTCGATCAGAGACTCGTTTAGCTGGCGGGCTTTGCCCGGGCTCAATTTTATTTCTGGCGGGAGATTTTTGCGGAGGATTACTCCGTGGATCGGCTGCATCACGTAGAACGGGGCGCCGAGAATGCTCTCGTCATCGCAGAAAGCGAGGACTTCGGGGGCCGGAGCGTAGACGGCGTGGAGTTTTGCGAGGACGCGGAATTCACGGCTCATGTCGTGAGCGGATTTCACTTTGCTGCCGAAGGGTGGGCGGCGGAGGACCAGCTCCCTTGCGCCGAGACGGATGGCGTAGGTGAGATTGGAATGGCCGCTGGGGTATTGGCGGATTTGGAGGTCGCCGGATTCGTTAGGGAATTTTTGGCGAAGGTAGGGTTCGAGTTCTGCGGCGTCTAGTTCTTCGCCGGTGCGGATGTTTGCGGGCTGGTCTAGGAGGTCGGACATTTTCAATTGCTCAACGATACGTGAGCATCGCGGGATCTTCTATGTGGGGATGGGAATTGAAAGTGCTTAGGGTGAAACGGTCTGCGCCGTAGAGAAATTCGCTCCAGCTGGAATTTTGCGACATCCAGCTCACGCCGAGAGTGGATTCGTCAGTGAGATTGTGAGCTCTTTGCATGGCTACGGCGATTGGTCCGCCGGAAGTGAAGATGGCGGTAGTTTCGCCGCGCTGGCCTTGGCTTAGGAATTTTTTCAGGCCGTTGTTTACACGGAGCTTGAACTCTTTCCAGCTTTCTACGTCATGGGCAGTGATTTCTCCGCGCACCCATTTGTAGATTACGGATTCGAAGAGTTTTTGGAAGTGTTTTCGTTGGTCGGCGTTGGTGGTGGAGGATTTGAATGCGGCTTGGAGTTTGGCTATGGCGTCGTCAGTTTGCAGTAGGTGTGGGAGGGTGCGTTTCAGGACGGCTTCGGCTTGGTATTCATCGAATTCGGGGAGTGTTTGCGGTGTGGGGAAATTTAGATTCGCTTCTTTGTAGGCCTGGCTGATTAGTTCTGCGGTGTGTTTTTGGCGTTGGCAAGGGCCGGTGGCGATGCGGTCGAATTTTAGTTTTCTGGCGGCCCAGTATTGGCCCAGGGTGCGGGATTGTTGTTCGCCTAAGGGGGAGAGTTTGTCGTAGTTTTCCTGGAGGAAAGAGGCTTGGGCGTGGCGGATTAGGTAGAGGAGAGACATGGAGGATTATATGGTCCGTTGGATGTGATTGTCGGCAGCGAAAAGAGTCAAGAGCAATTCCTCAGCGGCTGAAGCCGGTTGGTTGCCTACGCTGAATGTCGGAGCTGAAGCTCCGACCCCCAAAAGCAAAGACAAAGAGGCAAAGTCAAAAGAACGGGTCTGAAGACCCGCCGCTACAACGGCGTCCGTCAGAACTGCGGCTGCTGCGAACTGCCGGAGAAAGCGGCGTCGAGCCGCCGCACTCCAAATTGCTGCGACCCGCCGCTACAACGGCGTGGTTATACCTAAGTCAGGCGCGCTCGAAGAGGCCGGCTGCGCCTTGGCCGCCGCCTACGCACATGGTGACTACGCCGTAGCGGGCTTTGCGGCGGGCCATTTCGTTGGCCAGGGTGCCGACCATGCGGGAGCCCGTCATGCCAAAGGGATGGCCGATGGCTATGCTGCCGCCGTTGACGTTTAGCTTTTCTGGATCGATGCCGAGTTTGTCGCGGCAGTAGATTACCTGGACGGCGAAAGCTTCGTTTAGTTCCCAGAGATCGATGTCGGACATTTTTAGGCCGGTGCGCTTTAAGAGTTTGGGAATGGCGAAGACGGGGCCGATGCCCATTTCGTCTGGTTCGCAGCCAGCGATCTGGAAGCCACGGAAGATTAATTTGTAGGGGATTTTTAGCCGGTCGGCGCGTTCGCGGGACATTAATAAGGTGGTGCTGGCACCGTCGGAAAGCTGGCTGGAGTTACCAGCGGTGACGGTGCCTTGGCCGCTATCTGGATCGAAATGGGGCTTGAGAGCTAACAGGCCTTCTAAGGTGGTGTCCGGGCGATTGCACTCGTCGCGATTTACGGTGGCTTCTTCTTTGCTCACGATTTGGCCGGTTTTTTTGTCGAGCACGCCGCGGGTGACTTTAATTGGGGCGATTTCGGCGTCGAAGAAATTTTCTTTTTGGGCGCGAGCAGTGCGCTGCTGGCTGAGGAGGGAGTACTCATCTTGAGACTGGCGATTTATTTTGTAGCGCTTGGCGACGACTTCGGCGGTGTTGCCCATGACCATGTAGATGCCGGGCATTTTTTCGAGGAGTACCGGGTGAGGATCATTGTCGCGGGAGAGCATGGTGATGCTTTCCACGCCGCCGCCGATTGCGGCGTCCACGCCTTCGTTGATGATCTGGTGGGCGGCGACCGTGATGGATTGAAGGCCGCTGGAGCAGAAGCGATTTATTGTGGTGCCGGCTACGGAGGTGGGGAGGCCGGAAAGCATGGCTGCGGTGCGACCGATGTTTTGGCCTTGGACGCCGTGAGGTTGGCCGCAACCTAGGACCACGTCTTCGATTTCGTTGGGATCGAGATTCGGAGTTTTTTTGAGGACGTCCTGGATGCAGTGGGCTACTAGATCTTCCGGGCGGGTCAGGTTGAAGGAGCCACGGAAGGATTTGGCTAGGGGGGTGCGGGTGCTGGCTACTATTACGGCTTCTCTCATTGGGGCTCCGTGTGGGGTTTTGAAAATTTTTGTTCGTTAAAGATTTAGGCCGGGCTGGCTTAAGCCCGGCGCCTACATAACCCGCATCTTGCCGAGATGGGGCGCAGCATGCTGCGCCCCTACAAAATCAAAAGCGATCTGGCGCAAAAGTCAAAGGCGACCGCCTCGGAAGGCGGCCGCTACAGAGTCAAAACCGGAGGGCACGGCATGCCGTGCCCCTACGCGGCGAAGCGCAACAACAATGGCGAAGTCAACAGCAACGGCGAAGTGCAACAACAACGGCGAAATGCGACGGCAACGGCAAAGTGCTACGGCAACGGCAAAGTGCGACGGAAAAGCGGCGTCGAGCCGCCGCACTCCAAAGTTAGCGGGCGGCGGCTTCTTGTTTGCCGAAGTCGGCGAAGGTTTTTCCTTCGGCGGCCAGGCGCTTTAGTAATGGGGCTGGTTGCCAGAGTTCGCCGTGGGCTTGGTGAAATTCCTCGATGCGGGCCAGGACATTTTTCAGGCCTACGGTGTCGGCATACCACATGGGGCCGCCGCGGTGGGCGGGGAAGCCGTAGCCGTTGAGATAGATGATGTCGATGTCGGAGGCGCGCAACGCGAAGCCTTCTTCGAGGATGCGGGCGCCTTCGTTCACCAGAGCGTAGAGGCAGCGGTCGACGATTTCCTGGTCGGAGATTTGGCGTTGGGTAGTGCCGGCCTCGTTCACCCATTTTTTGATCAAGGCGGTTACTTCGGGATCGCTGGAGGCGGTACGCTTGGCGTCATATTTGTACCAGCCCGCGCCGGTTTTTTGGCCGAAACGACCGAGTTCGCAGAGATTATCTTCGGTATAGGGTTGGCGGACGCCGGGCTTTTGCAGGTGGCGATATTCTTTGCGGATGCGCCAGCCGACGTCGAGTCCGGCGAGATCACCGACGGCGAGCGGGCCCATGGCCATGCCGAAATCGGTCAGGGCTTTATCGACGGCTTCGATGCTCGCGCCTTCTTCCACGAGGAATTGCGCTTCGCGGCGATACGGGCCGAACATTCTGTTGCCGACGAAACCCATGCAGTTGCCGACGAGCACGCCAACTTTGCCAAGAGTTTTTGAGAGATTCATGCAGGTGGCGATCACTTCTTTGCTGGTGGCTTTGCCGCGAACGATTTCGAGGAGGCGCATTACGTTGGCAGGGCTGAAGAAGTGCGTACCGATGACGGATTCGGGGCGTTTGGTGGCGCCGGCGATTTCGTCGATGTCCAGGGTGGAAGTATTACTAGCGAAGATTGCGCCGGGTTTGCAGACGCGATCGAGTTCTTTGAAGATCTCTTTTTTGAGGGTCATACCTTCGAAGACGGCCTCGATTACGAGATCTACATTGGAGAAATCGTCGTATGTGAGCGTGGGCTTGATGCGATTGAAGCGTTCGGTGGCGGCTTCGGGAGTGAAGCGGCCGCGCTTCACGGAATTTTCGTAATTGGATTTTATGGTGGCGAGTCCGCGATCGAGTGCGGCTTGATCGGTTTCTTTCAGGAGGACGGGGATGCCGGCGTTGGCCAGGGTCATGGCGATGCCGCCGCCCATGGTGCCGGCGCCGACGACTGCGGCGGAATTTATGGGGATCAGCTTGGTGTCTTTGGGGATGTCTGGAATTTTGCTGACTTCGCGTTCGCTGAAGAAAACGTGAATTAGGGATTTGGATTGATCGGAGAAGAGGCAGTCGATGAAAAGTTTGTTCTCGAGTTCGCAGCCTTCCGCGAATGGAAGTTTTGTTGCGCCTTCGATGGCGTCGATGGCGGCTTGGGGAGCTTTGAGTCCACGCGCCTTTTTGGCGGCTATATCGCGGGCGGCAGCGAGGATGGCGGCGTTTTCGGCGGCGTTGCCTAATTTCTCGTTGCGCTCGCGGGTTTTTGGCGCGGGCTTGTTTGCTACTTCTTGCGCGAAGGCGATTGCGCCGGTTAGAAGATCGCCGTCGATAATTTTGTCGATGATGCCGGACTTTCAGGGCGTCTGCGGCTTTTACCGGGTTGCCGGTGGTACACATTTCGACGGCGGTTTGAACGCCGGCTAGTCTTGGCAGCCTTTGGGTGCCCGCGGCGCCGGGGATGATGCCGAGTTTTACTTCGGGCTGGCCGACTTGGGCGCTGGCCACGGCAACGCGATAGTGGCCGGACATGGCGACTTCGAGGCCGCCACCGAAAGCGGTGCCGTGAATCGCGACGACGACGGGCTTGGGGCTGTCCTCAATTTTTAGCAGCAGTGGCAGCAAGCCCGCGCCGCGCGGTTTGCCGGAGGAGGTCATCTTGCCGAATTCTTTAATATCGGCGCCGGCGATGAAGGTGCGGCCACCGCCGATCAGAACGGCGGCTTTCACCGAGGGGTCTGCGGCGATTTGATCGATGGCTTCGGCGATTCCTTCGGGGACACCGGGGCTTAGAGCGTTGACCGGAGGATTATTGATGGTGATTACGGCGATGTCGTTTTGTTTTGTTAGTTGCACTAGGTCGGACATTTTTTCTCTTTCTTTCACGAGATGAAATATCTTACACCTGGGCTTGGCGCGGGCACGGCATGCCGTGCCCCTACGAGGAGACAGATCGCGCGGCGGCTGGGGAGTCGATTACGAATTGGGCGATGCGTTCACGATGGAAGGTGGCATCGCCGAAGGCGTTTTCAGAGGCTTTGGCGCGGCGATAATAAAGGTGGAGATCGTTTTCCCAGGTGAAGCCCATTCCGCCGTGAACCTGGATGCCGCGGTTGCTGACGGTGCGTCCGGCATCGCTCGCGTACATTTTTGCGATGGAGACGGCTTTGGCAGCGTCGAGAGTATTTTCTTCGAGGGCGTAGCCGGCGTAGTAGACGGCGCTGCGGGAGCTTTCGGTTTCGAGATACATGTCAGCGCAGTGGTGCTGGACGGCCTGGAACATGCCGATGGGCTTGCCGAATTGTTTGCGAGTTTTTGCGTATTCAACGGTGATGTCCAAGGTGCGTTGCATGCCGCCTACTAATTCGGCGGAAAGGGCGGCGGCGGCGATGTCGAAAGCTCTGGCCAAATTTGTTGTGGGGCCGATTAGCTCGGCAGGAGTGTCCTTGAATTGGACCGCGTAGTTTTTGCGAGTGAGGTCCATCGCGTGCATCGGCGTGATCTGCAGGCCGGGGGCTTTGGCGTCCACGACGAAGACGCCGTTCTTTGCTACTACCAGGATGAAGTCGGCGACTGCTGCGTCGGTGACGAAGAGCTTTTCGCCGGTTAGTTTATTGTTGGCGGCGGTTAGTTGGATGTCGCGGGGATTCCAACTGGCGGTGGCTTCGAGGATGGCTACGGTGGCTCTCGCTTGGCCCTCGCAAATTGGCGTCAGATACTTTTTCTTGAGGGCGGAAGTCGCTACGGCGTCAATTACGGAACCGGCTAGAACCACGGTGGAGAAAAACGGTCCGGGTAACAGGGCGCGGCCGGCTTCTTCCATGAGTAGCATTAGTTCTACTTTACCGAGGCCTACGCCGCCGAATTCTTCGGAGAGGATTATGCCGGTGTAGCCCTGGTCGGTTAACTTGGACCAGAGAGTGGCGTCGTAGGCGGTTTCGGTTTCCATCAGGCGGCGCATTTCCGCGCTGGGACATTCGCCGGCGAAGAATTTGCGGGCGCTGTCTTTTAGAAATTCCTGGCTTTCGCTGAGTCCGAATTGCATGTGCGGCTTTCCTTTGTGTTTTGTTTCCCTCAGGGGCTAAAGGCCCATTCGGGTGGTAGTGCTAACGGCCCGACTAAAGTCGGGCCCTCTTGATATTCAGTCAACCGGTCAGTAACTCCTTGGGAGGCCCAGAACGAAGTGGCCGATGATGTTGCGCTGCACTTCGGAAGTGCCGGCTTCGATGGTGTTGCCGCGAGTGCGGAGGTAGTAGTAAGACCAGACGCCTTTGTCGATGGCGTGCGAGTCGCCGGCCATGAGTTGACCGAAAGAGCCGAGAATTTCCTGAGCGATTTGCTGGAAGCGCTGATTTAGTTCGCTCCAGAAAATTTTCTGGATGCTCCCTTCGGGGCCGGGAACACCCGTGGCGGTAATGCGGCTGAAGGCGCGCATCTGATTGAAGCGCATGATTTCGATTTCCGCGCTGCACTGCGCAAGTTTTTGGCGGACGAGCGGATCTTCGCTGGCGGGGCGGCCATTGCGCATGGTAGTGCGGGCCAGTTCGATCAGGCGGCTGATGTAGCGATCGAAGGTGAGCTGCAATCTTGCGCCATAGGATCCGCGCTCGTACATCAGGGTGCTCATGGCGACATTCCAGCCATCGTTTACTTTGCCGAGGACATTTTCTACCGGGACTTTTACGTCGCGGAAGAAGAGCTCGTTAAATTCGGATTCGCCTGTCATTTGGCGGAGCGGGCGAACTTCGACGCCGGGAGATTTCATATCGACGAGAATGGCGGTAAGGCCTTTGTGTTTTGCGGCGGTGGAATCGGTGCGGACGATCAGCTCGCACCAGTCGCCGACCCAACCGTAACTGGTCCAAACTTTTTGGCCGTTGACGATGTAGTGGTCGCCGTCGAGTTTGGCTTCGGTCTGCAGATTGGCGAGATCGGAGCCGGCGTTCGGTTCAGAAAAACCCTGGCACCATATTTCTTCAGCGCTCAGAATTTTGGGAATGAAACGCTCTTTTTGCGCTTCAGTGCCGCAGGCGATGATGGTGGGGCCGATCAAGCCGAGGCCAAGAGAGTTGGCCATGGGCGGAGCTTCGACGCGGGCCATTTCTTCCCAGAAAATGGATTGCTGCATCAGCGTGGCGCTACGGCCGCCATATTCTTTGGGCCAGGAGACCGCGGCCCAACGGCCGTCGTGGAGTTTGCGCTGCCAGGCGCGGAGATACGGGTAGGATTCTTCGAGCGGTTTTTCGCGCCACTCGGGCCAATCTTTGGGGGCGTTGGTGGCCAGCCAGGAGCGGAGTTCATCGCGGAATGCGGTTTCCTCGGCGGTTAGGTTCAGATCCATGGACTGCTTCCTTTCGATCTCCGCTTTCTGATTCTGGCCGCGGGCACGTTTGCCTGCGGCTAAATAAGACGGGCACGGCATGCCGTGCCCCTACCTGTACTTGCGTTACGTGACTGTTTTTTTCGATTCCACGGCTTCTGGACGGATGGTGTCCTGACCGTGCCAATATCTTTTGCGCAGATCTTTTTTCAGGATTTTGCCGGTGGCGGTTTTTGGCAAGTCGCTTACAAATTCCACCGAGCGCGGGCACTTATAATGCGAGATGCGGGCGCGACAAAAATCGATTAGTTCGGCCTCGGTGGCTTGCGCGTTGGGCTTCAGAACAATTAAGGCTTTCGGGACTTCTCCCCATTTGGCGTCGGGAACGGGGATTACGCCGGCTTCTAGCACCGCCGGATGGGCAATCATGGCTTTTTCTATTTCCAGCGAGGAGATATTTTCGCCGCCGCTGACGATGATGTCTTTTTTGCGGTCGACAATTAAGAAATAGCCGTTCTTGTCGAGAGTGGCCATGTCACCGGTGTGGAACCAGCCGCCGCGCATCACTTCGGCGGTGGCTTCGGGCTGCCCCCAATAGCCTTCCATCACGCCGTCGCCACGGGCGATGATTTCGCCGATGGATTGGCCGTCAGGCGGGACATCCTGGTCGTTGGCATCAACTACACGCATTTCCACGCCGGGAATCGGATAGCCCGTCATAGCCTGGCCGGCGTAGCGCTTCTCGCCCTCCCAGCTAAGTTCGGGTTTCATAATGGAAATGGAAAGCGTGGGGCAGGTTTCGGTGAGGCCGTATCCGGAAACGCATTCGACATTGAAAGTTTGTTCGACTTCACGGATTAGGGTCGGGGAGGCTGCGGCTCCGCCGATAATGACCCGCGTCAGGCTGCTTAAATTGTAGTTCTTGCGCTCCGGACAATTCACCAGTGCGGTGGCCATGATGGGGACCAGACTGCAGGTGCGCGCGCCTTCCGTTTCGATCAGGCGAAAAACTTCTTTGGGATCGAAGCGCTGGATCATCACGTGTTTGCCGCCGAGCAAGGTGAGCAGGTGCGCGACGCCCCAGCCGTTGGCGTGAAAAAGCGGAATAGTGTGGAGCTCCACGTTGCCATTGGGGATTTGCAGGCCCAGGCTGACCTGCAACGCGAGCAGATAACAATTGCGATGCGTGAGCATTACCCCTTTGGGATTAGCGCTCGTGCCGCTGGTGTAGAAAAGTTCCGCGACAGCGTACTCGTCGACGGTGGTGATATCCGCGGCGTGAGGCTGGGCAGCGGCCAGTATTCCCTCGTAGTTTTGTTTAGAAAGCCAAGGCTCTTCGGGTACACCCTCGAGGAGAACAAAAGTCTTTACGGAGGTCAGGTTTTTACGAAAAGCGTCGACTAGAGGAAGAAATTGTTTTTCTATGAAAAGAACGGTGGCCCCGGAATCGTTGAGGATATATCCAAGCTCGCCAGCCGACAGACGAATATTCAACGGAAGAAGTACGGCGTGAGCTTCGAGGACGCCGTAATAAGCTTCCAGAAGGCGATGGCAATTGGCGCTCAGCAGGGCGACACGATCGCCGCGCTGCACGCCCGCTTGAAGCAACGCGCCGGCCAGTTGGCGGGTGCGGTCGGCGAATTGCGTGTAGGTGTAACGCTTCTCGCCGCAGACCACGGCAGTGCGGGCGGGATATTGCCGCTCGGCATAGCGCAAGAAACGCAGAGGGGTGAGTGGAATATTCATTGTGAGCCTCGCCTAAGTCTAGGCGGATTGCCCTCCGTCGACGACGAGTGTGTGTCCGGTCACAAAGTCGGATGCATCGGAAGCCAAGAAAATTGCCGCGCCCTTTAAATCCTGCGGCCCACCGAAGCGGCCCAGGGGAATCCCCGCCAGTAAGTCTTCTTTATTTCGCTCGATCACTTTGGCCGACATGTCCGTAGGAAACCAGCCGGGAGCTATGGCGTTGACCTGGATGTTATGCAGGCCCCATTTGCACGCCAGATCCTTGGTGAACATGATCACGCCAGCTTTGCTGGAGCTGTAGCCGATGGCGGAAAATCTTGGGGGAGAACCGCGCATTCCGGCAACGCTGGCGATGTTGATTATTTTCCCGCGGCGCTGGGAGATCATGACTTTGCCGACGGCTTGCGAGAAAAGGAATGTGCCAGTGAGATTGGTCTCGAGGACTTTGTTCCATTGTTCGAGAGTCATGTCCTCGGCGGGAGCACCCCAGGACGTACCGGCGTTGTTGATGAGGATGTCTATGCGGCCGAATTGTTTTACGGTGGCAGCGGCGACCGCGGCAATACTGGCAGGGTCCTTTACGTCGCAGCTCAAGGCTAGAGTCTGGACGCCCAGTTTCTGCAGTTCGTCCGCCGTTTGCTGACAACGTTCTTTCTTGCGGGCGCAGAGGACGAGGTTGGCGCCCATTTCCGCGAGGCCTTCGGCCATCTGGCGGCCGAGGCCCACGGAGCCGCCAGTGATGATGGCAACGCGTCCGGTGAGATCAAACATCTGGCAGCTGGTCATAATCCTCGACTAAATCCGGTAGTTATCGCGGAAATCCGAAAAATAAACGCGAAACATTGCGCCGCACTATTCGGCGAAACCCAAAAATCTGAATGTTTATATCATATTTTTGCAACTAACACCAAATTGCAACGAAGCCGAGGCTATTCCCTTCACATTCTTGGCGGCGTGACAGAAAACAGATTCCTCGCTTCGCTCGGAATGACAGGTTATTTACATTTGAGAACGCGTACTTTTCATACGAGCAAAAATCGAATGGCTAATGCACCTAGCGCGCCGCCAAGCACGCTGCCCAAGGCGGAAATCGGGGCGTAGCCCCAATCAGAGCCGCCCTTTCCGGCGATCGGTAAAATGGCGTGGGCGATCCGTGAACCCAAGTCGCGCGCCGGATTCATGCTGCTGCCGGTGGTACCCGCGAGCGAAAGGATCAAGCCCCAGACCAGCCCGGCGATCAGGAAGGGGGCCAGACCTGGCGGTAAATTTGGACGAGTTACGATGCATGCGCCGCCAAATACCAACACCGTGGTGGCCAATGTTTCACAGAAGAGGTTGGCGGCCTTGTGGGGGATGGCCGGGTGGCTGCAGAAGCAACTTAGTTTGTGGACTGGATCCTCGGTAACGGCCCAATGCGGCAGAAAGTGAATCCAGACGAGCACCGAGCCTACGAAGGCACCCAACATTTGGGCGGTGATATAAGGAAGCAACTTGGAATAATTGTGAGTGACCAGGGCCGAGGCTAAGGTTACGGCGGGATTGATGTTGGCTTCGTGGCTACCGCACGCTATCGCGGTGAAGATTCCGGCCATGGCGGCGAAGGACCACCCGGTGGAGATTACGATCCACCCGCCGCCCTGGGCCTTGGAGCGTGAGAGTACGACATCGGCGATGACGCCATTGCCGAGCAGGACTAAAACCATGGTGCCCATGAACTCACCGACCACCGGCGATTGCATGCGGTTCCCTCTCCAAGCAGGCTTGGCGGACAGACTTTTACGGCACGCGCAATTGTGTGAAGTTCAATCCGTTGCGCGGCTAGTGCAGATCAAAGCCAAAGAAGGAATCTCCGCACAGGAACCCGAAAGTGCATTCACCCGTGACGGCGTCGAAAGTTCGCAAATAAGGGCTGGGAGTAAAGTCGATGAAGGCCGGCGCGACGGGAATCACAACGTTCGAGACGGCGAAGACATTGAAATTGGGGCCCAGTGCCGCGGCGGCATTGTTCAAATCTTGCGCATCGATTTTCGGCCAGCGTCCGGTGTCCAGACGGGTGATCAAGGTTTCCACGGCGGCGATAGTTTCCGCCGGAGTAAAGGCGCAGTGACCTGCCCGGGAAATATAGGTTTGGCGGAGAAAGCGATCGTTACCCACTTCGTCGACAACTTGTTTGTAAGCGCTTTCGTTTTGCACTACAACGAGGCCATCGCCCTTGGTGTGCAGGGAGAGAACCGGGAAATGAATCTGTCCGTCAAAAATAATATTGTTCTCAAGATAGCGGACGGCCTCGGGATCGGCTTTAATGCGGGCGGCCTGATTCAGGGTACGGAGATCGGCGTCCAGGTCCAGACCGGCTTGCTGGTAGAGAGCGATCACCTGATCGCGTCCGATGGAGCGATCCAATTGGTGGCGGTAGTCAACAAAAGTGTTCCAGGATACGTTGCCTTGGGCGCGGGCTTCGAGTTCGGCGCGGAAGGCGAAGACGAACGGGAAGTCTACCTGTTGTTCCCAGAGAAATTGGTTGGCCTCCTGGCCGGCATAATCATCGGCTGCCGGTTCTGGCGATAGTGGAGTAAACCATCCGGGCAAGTTGGCCAAGGCGGCGGCCAGCGCAATGCGCGCGCGCCCTTGCGGAGTGGCTTGCGCTTCAGCCAATAGTTCTTCGGCCAGATCGAGATTTGCGGTGGGATTGGCGATATCTACCACTTGCAGGCCGGTGCCGGGAGCTACGCAGAGTCTTGAAAGCGAATTGAGAATCCAGCGCGGTATTCCAGGTCGCTACGCCGCCACTCAAAACGCCGCACATGGGCAGCGCCGCGTCGAAACGTTCCGGATGCTTCTGGATAAGCCCGGCGGTGATGATACCGCCGAGCGAGTGGCCCCAAGCTATGGTGCGCTTGGGCTGCGCCACAAATTGCTTGAAGAGATCGAGGACGGCGATTTGGTCTGGGATGGCTTCGTGGATAGCCCAGCCGGTGGTGGCGTAGGAAGACCCGGCCAGAGCGTAACCGCTGGAAAGCATGAAGAACCGGGTGATTGGATCGCCGACATCCGCAGCGGGATTCGCGGCGCCGGGCGCTACATAGCCGTGGCTGTAGAGAAACAGCGTGCCGTTCCAATTGGCAGGGACCTCGATCAGATAGGTGGCGCCATCCGGCAGTGCGCCCGAATGGGTAGCTACACCGGTTTGCGCACGGACGCTTCCGGCGAGCGAGACCAGCAGAACAGCCGCCCACAGCGAGGAGATAACCAACTGCTTCGCCACAATTCGCATTTTTCGATTCCTCTCACATGAAAATTTCAGACATAGCTACCGCTAATGATCGAAATACGGGATATCGAGTTGTTGCTGAGCGACGAGGCGGGGCTACGTCGCGGAGCGTCCTTCACGCGGCCATGATCCTTGCGGCCGCATGCGGACTAGAAACTGAAGCGCGCTCCGAGCTGGAATTCACGAGCAGGAAAAGCGGACGTGAAGGCCAGGGGTTCATTCGGGAAAAGCGCGGCACTACCGTGCACGTTAAAGGGCGGGGCAAATCCGGAACCTACGATGTTGTTCACGCTGGCATAGTTGGTGTGGTTAGCCAGGTTGAAACCTTCCGCAGTGATCAGCAGCGAAGCACGCTCGGTCAATTTGAAAGAGCGGCTCAAGCGTAGATCAAAATCGGTGTAGCTGGGACCGATTCCGGTGTTGCGTCCAGCGCCAGCGGGACGGTCGTTGGTGAAATGCCCGTCGCTATTGGTATCGGCTCCGGCGAGAAGGTTAAAGGGATGACCGCTGTTATAACTGAAGATGGGAGCGAGCTGGAAGCCGCCAAAAATCTTGGAGCTGGTGAACGGGCTGTCGAAAACTCCGGCGACGACGATCTTGTGGCGCTGATCAAAATCGGAGAGAGAGCGTTCGCACTTCAGACAGGTGGCGTTGTCCGGGGAATAGTCGCTGTTGAAATCGGTGGAATCATCGATGGCTTTGCTGAACGTGTAGTTGGCGAGCAAGGTGAAATGATTGGAATATCGCTTTTTCAGCTCAAATATTCCGCCGTTGTACACTGCACTGGCGATCGAACTATAAACGTTGTTTTGCAGAATAGTCTCGGTGGGATCCGCAAAACAGAGAGCCGGTGTGGCGACGCACCGGGGATTACCCCAATCCTGGAAAGGGATACCGTTGGAGGGCAGTCCGCTGGCCCCGGTGTCGAACGGGAGCGCCGGGCAGCAAATTGGTGTCGATGGCCACCGGCAGATGCGTGGTGTGGACCCAGATGTAGTTAGCGGAGAATGAGAATCCGCCGGCAAATTCGTGCTCGACGCCGAGTGAAGCTTGCTGGGCCATAGGACTCTTGTAGTTCGGCTGGCCGGCGAAAAGAACCGTGCCCGGGGGCAACGGACCGGTGTTGGGAACCGTCAAGCCAAATTGCGCCAAATCGTCTCGGGAGACACAGGCATACTGGCCGACTGGAGGAGTGCCGCAATTTATGAGGCCCTCACCGAACAGGGTCTGAAAGATAACGGCAGAATTAGGGCCAGTCGGTTCTCCCGGAATGCCGGTCAGCTTGACGAGAGTATTGGCAATCGTCCGGGTGATCATTGTTGTTGCCGAGAACGCTGACAACGCTGGGAATCTGGGCGTAAATCGGCGAGTAGAAAATGCCGTAGCCGGCGCGAACCACGGTCTTGTGGTCCCCGGTGGGATCCCAGGCCAACGAAAAGCGCGGGGCAAAGTTTTTCTTGGGAGTGTGCAAGACGGACGGTTGCGAATCCAGTTCGTAGCGCAGGCCATAATTCAGAGTGAGATTTGAGAGAATTTGCCAACTGTCCTGGGCAAACAGCGCGGTAAATGGTCTGGTTTGCTGATACTGGGGGTTGCCGAAGCCCTGCTCGTAGAATCCGGGGGCGCCGAGACTATAAGACTGCAACGCGGAAAGGGCCACGGTTGTGGGGACCGGGCCGGCGGCGGTGGAAGTGCCGGCGGGCAAACCGCACGCAATGGGGACTTGCAAGACAAGGACTCAGAACGATGCCGGGCAATTGCAAAAATTCAAAGCGACCGGCGAAAAAAGTCTGCGATGTGGTGTTGTTGCCGCGCACGAGTTCTCCGAAGCCGAACTTCAGAGTATGGCGGCCGCGGACCATGCTGACGTTGTCAGCAACTTCATAACGCCCGGCGCGAGTGTGGCTGGGCAGGAATATCCCGCGGTCGAAGAAGCCGAAGCCTTGGACGTCGATGCCCGGGCCACCTGGATCGTTGGTATTCACGTTGAATTGAGAGATGTTCCATTGCAGGAGGAGTTCGTTCTGAGTGGAGGGAGTGAAGGTGTGGAACCAAGAGCCCTGCAGAGTACTGTCCCACGCCAACTCGGAGGTCCCGCGCGAAATGCCGGTGAGCGCTTGCACATCGGGATCGGTTTCTTCCAGATGAGAGAAACTGTACCGCAGGAAAGCCTGGTTCTTATCGCTGAAGTGATAATCCAGGCGACCGGAAGCTTGATTTGAGCGAATAGGGAACGGGAATAGCCCGCCGTTGGTCTCGGCTTGATTGATGATAAAGGGATTCAGCGCTTGGGTGGCGCCGTTGGTCTGGCACGGCGAGGCCGCCGGAGTGATCGTCAAACAATGGGAGAGGACGAACGCACAGGTTTGCGCTGGCAAAAGCGTTGGAGGCCCGTTGACAGGATCGGCAGGGTCCGACAGGCAGGGCACGTTGGGGTTGCCAGGCAACGCGGCTAACCCGGCAAAGATGGCATCCTGGCTGGTAGAAGGATTAAAGACACTCGTATTGGTCAGCAGGGGCACCGAATCTTGGGCATCGGAGCGCAGCCCTTCGTAACCGATATACAAAAATACTTTGTCTTTCTTAATCGGCATGCCGAGATTGCCGCCGAACTGCTGGCGGCTCAGAGTATTTTTGATGGGCGTGGCGACCGCATCGGGCGAAAAGGGATCGCCCGGCGATAACGCCGGCTCCAGCGCAAAATGATCGCGGGCGTCCAGGCCGTCGCTACGGAACATGCCGTAGAAACTGCCGTGCAGTTCGTTGCCACCGGACTTGGAAACGATATTGATGGTCGCGCCGCTGGCGCCGCCGAGTTCCGCCTGGTAATTGCTGCGATTGACTTGAAATTCCTGGACTGCATCTTGATTGAGAGTCAGGCGCACGCCGCCGGCGTCATCGTTAAATTCGCCGCCATCAACGGTGACGCTGTTGCCACGGCCGTTGCTGCCATAAAAGGATAGACCGCTCTGGGGAGTCTGCTTGACGCGGAAGTCGGCATTGTCGGCGATGGTGTTGGAATTGCTGACGCCTGGCAATAGGAGAGTAAAGGTGAGGTAATCGCGGCGATTGATCGGCAAATCGTCGACGTATCGTTGCGAAATTGTGTCGGCCTGGGCGCCGCGAGTGGTCTCGATCGCAGGTAATTCAGCAGAAACTTCCATTTCGGTCTTGGCGCCAGCGAGGACCATGTGGAAGTCAACGATGGCGGTCTGGCCAACTTCGAGTTGCAAGCCCTTCTGGACCTGAGTTTGCAGGCCAGAAAAGCGCGAGGTCACGTCGTAGATAGCAGGCGGAAGACTGGCAAATTGGAACTGGCCGGTGACATCGGAAACGGCGGTGTAACGAGTGCCTTTGGCGGTGTCTACAGCTTCGACGGTAACGCTGGGTATTACGCTGCCGGAGGGATCGAAAATCGTTCCTTTGATTTGGCTGGAAGCGCCTACACCCTGGGCCTTGGCCGCCGGGCTGACTAAGAGGAGTAATGCCAGGCACGAAAGTAAGATGGACTTCATTAAATCCTCCCGGTGCGCCGCGTGCGACTGGACGGCGGTTTGGCGTACTGTGGCAAATACCTACCTAGCGCGGTGAAATTCGTCTCTGGGATTGCGTGCGATTCGAGGCTGAGCGAAGAACGGGCCGATGCCGGGATGGCAAGCATAGCCGGAGCAGGTCAGCGCGATTGCAGCAGTTATTCCGAGTCACCGTACCCCTCAACTAAACATTCAACGAAATTATGATAGGGAATATCACATATTAGAAACTAATGTCAACACAAACCCTGATGCTGAGCATCAGGATTCTTGATACCTGAGAGGCCGCAAGTCTATCGAAATGGACTCGGGAGGGAAACCCTATTTGGCGTGAGGTGTTCAAAACGCGATAACGGGCTAGGAAGGGGTCAGCACAATACGACCGGTGACCGACCCTTGGCGTAACTCCTGTAGAACCTGATTGGCTTCTGCCAGCGGGCGGGTGGTTACCTGGCAGTGGACCTGTCCCGCAGCCGCCATGGCCAGAAGTTCGCGGATGTCCTGGCGCGTGCCAACGGATGATGCCTGAATGTGTACTTCGGTGGCCGCCATCAGGATCGGTGGAAAGCAAATCGATTCTGAGGGCAAGCCGACCACCAGAAGTGTGCCGGTGGGCCTGACGCACGGAAAGGCGGAATCGTATGCTGCTTTTGCGGCGGAGGTTACCAGCGCTACATGCATACCTCCAGCGCGACGCAACTCTTTTACGACATTCACGGTCGCGGCATTTAGAGTTGTCGAAGCGCCCAGACTACGAGCGTGAGTTAGTTTTTCGTCGGAAATATCTACTGCGGTGACGATCGCCCCGAGGCCCTTGCCGATCTGCACCGCCAAGTGGCCAAGACCGCCGACGCCGAATACCGCCAAACGCTGGCCTGGTTGGATTTTGGCGTGCTTTAAGGCGCGATATACGGTAACTCCGGCGCAAAAGAGCGGCGCCGCGTCGATGAAGGAAAGCTGGTCCGGAATTTTCGTGGCATGGCTGGCCGGGGCTTTCACGAACTCGGCGTATCCGCCGTCGACCGTAACACCCGTGATTTTCTGTTTGCTGCACAGATTTTCATTACCCTCACGACAGAAATCGCACTCGCCGCAGGTCCAATGCACCCATGGGACACCTACCCGGTCGCCGATTTTCAGGTCACGAACGCCGTTGCCGATTTCTACAATTACGCCCGCGATCTCGTGGCCGAGGATCAACGGTTTTTTGGTGATGGGCACAATCTGCGGCCAATCGCCATCGGCGACATGCAAATCGGAATGGCAGACGCCGCAAGCGCGAACTTCTATCAACACGTCGTCTGCCGCCAGCATCGGCTTGGCGACTTCTTCCAAGGAGAGTGGGCTTTTGAAATCGCGAAGAATAGCTGCTTTCATGAGTGTTCCTCGAGGAATTCGAATGCCGGCCGAACATTATTCGCGGATGACAAGGACGACTGAGAATTATTGGAACAACAACGGGACGCCTATGGCTTTGCTCCGCGTAAGAAAAATTCAACCGCGTTGCGAACGCGCTCGGTGAGCTTGTGCGGGCCGGTCAAATCGACGGCCCACTGGCGTACTACGATGTTGAAGAGCCCTTCCATAAACTCGGCGAGGTGCACCGGGGGGAAATCTTTGGTGATCTCGCCATTTTTTTGGCCCTCGGCGATAATTTCGCGAAGCAGGCTGACCGTGGCGGCCTCGGCGCCACGCAGTTCCGGAGTGCGGACTGGATCCATGGCGCCGGCGAGGATCACGGCTTGCCAGAGCGGGCGGCCGACTTCGGTAACGTTTCCGAGGGTCTCGTAGAAGCGCCGCAAGCGTTGTTCGGTAGTGGCTTGAACGGCTAACTCGGCTCTAAGACTTTCCGCCTGGCGACCGAACGCGCGGCGCCCCACCTCGCGCAATACCGCTTCTTTGCTGGGGAAATAACGAAAAAAAGTCGGCTGGCTGATTTCCAGGGTCTGCACAATATCGTCGATTCGGGTGTTTTCGTATCCCTGCCGGCGAAACAGATGCAGGGCCGTCTCAACAATTTGCTGGCGAAGTCGGGCCTTCTTGCGTTCGCGAAGTCCGTCTTTCTGAACCTTGCCGGACGGAGCGGAAGCGCGACGGGCCTTTGCGGGCTCATTGACATCGGTGCCCGCGCTCGGGGGCCCGGAAGAATTCTTCTTGCGGCTCATGGTCGCTCTTCTCCCGCGATATGCACGGGTTAAGGTAAGCCAGGAAATTAAAGTGAGAGTCGCCCCAACATTATAGTGACTAATGAAAAGTTGCAAGCTTTGAGAAATTGACCGCCAGGAATAAATAGTTGGGGAGAGCCGGAAACGGGCAGGTCTCCGCCGTGAACCAGTGAGAATTATTTAGATGGTCCGCCGCCGCTAGCGCCTAGAAAAAGAACTTGGCGCCGACCTGAACGAGACGGGGTGGGGCGGCGCTGACGACTTGTCCGAACGTTGCACTATCAATATTTCCGTCAACGGCTTGCGGACCAAAGAACTGCGCGTGGTTGAAAGCGTTGAAAGCTTCGATGCGGAACTGTAGTGATTTTGCTTCGGTCAGGCGCACGCTCTTGAGCAAAGCCATGTCGAAGTTGTTCATGCCCGGACCATAGAAGAAGCGACGGCGAGCGTTTCCCGGAGTACCCAGTGCGTTCTCCGGGAATTGCGTGGTGTCGAAATATTCCAGGCCATTGCGCGGATTGGAATTGAGTTTAAGGGAGCCGCCCAGGTAATCGGGTTCGTCGACACCAAAGTTGTTGATACCGTTCGGCTCGGAACCCAGTAGAGAATTGTCTCCGAAATTGATCAGCGTAACCGGAAGTCCCGAGCTGAAGCGGGTAATACCGGAAAGTTCCCAACCTTGCGTCCAACGATTCGTGGCTCGGAATAATTTCTCAAAAGGAAGCTGGTAGTTGTAACTCACAACAAAGTTGTGCTTCACATCGAAAGAGGAAAGCGCCTTGCTCAGCGAGGGATCGAGCGGGTTGACGGCTTCCCCCAGGTTCGAAGATTGATCCTGAGACTTGCTAAAGGTATATCCGGCAAGAACCGTCAACGCCCGACTGGTGTGCCGCAGGGTGACTTGCAAAGAATTGTAGTTGGAATTTCCGATGGTGGCTTGGTTGGCGTTGCTTCCGAAATTCGACCCGAGAGGACCCCGAGTGCCAAGGTACGTCGTCCCATTAGCGGCGACGTAGGTAGTGTCTTCGCCAAAAGGGCCGCAAGGCACTTGACCGGGCGCCAGATTGGCCGGATTGCTTAACGTTAAGCAGAGCGCGGGATTGCCGGGGTTGGCTTCCTCAAGTACCAGCAGGCGATGCCCCTGATTTCCGACATAATTCACGCTGAGGACCGTATTGGCGCCGAAACCACGCTCGATCGACAACATATATTCCTCGGTGTATGGGATGCGGTTGGTCGTGAGGTAATTCGGCAAGCCGGAGATCGGCTCAAATTGCGAAAAATCCACCGTGCTGTCGGGGTGTTTGGCGGTAGCGCCTAAAGACGCAAGCTGCAGTGGGAACGCCTGGCCGAGATCCTGGCCGGTCGCGGCAGTCACGAAGGGATTGGCGAACTGTGGTGGGGCAGGACTCGTATAGGTCGAACCATATGGAGCATTCGCACTCATGACGCCGATCGAAAGCGCTTCGATCGCGGTGTAGAACATTCCGTAGCTGGCGCGGACGCTGGTCTTGCCCGAACCGCCAAGAATTTTCGAAAGAAGGCCGTCCCCCGAAACTGTGGGCGAATATGCCAGGCCGACTCGTGGAGCGAAATCGCGATTCCCCGGAGGCGCTAGGGTGCGAGGCACTCCCGGATCGGTGGGATAAACAATGCCGGCGGGAGCATTTGGAAACACCAGGGACTGTTCGCCCGGCACAAACGCGGCGATTTGATTGTACTTTTCATACCAGGGTTCAATGCGGTCCCAACGTAAGCCGTAATTCAGAGTGAAGTCGCGCGTCACCCGCCAACTATCCTGTCCGTAGAGACCGACATATTTATTGCGGCCATAGAAAGCCTGCAACTGGCTCTGGTTGTACTGGCTAGGCGCGCCCAGCAAAAAGTCCGCGAAGTCCGAACCCGTTTCTGTACCGAAAAAAAGAAAACTGCCATTAAATTGCGCGATGGCGTTGACGTTTACCTGGTCGTAGTGATATTCGCCGCCGAATTTCAAGGTGTGCTTGCCGATAACCTTCGAAAAATTATCAAGCCACTGATAGGTGTTGCCAACCTGTTTCAATTCGTTGGTATTGGTGCCAATTGTAAAGCTGTTGAAAGCGACGCTCTCGACTCCTTCGGTCTTTGGGGCGAGCGGCAAAATTCCGGTAAATCCCTGCGAAGCGAGGCTGACGCCCACACCGCCAATGGGTTTACCCAAGTCCACTGAATTACGCAGGTAGCTGAAGTGAAATTCGTTGACCGCAGTCGAGTTGACGGTTTTCGTAGCACCCAGGCTCAGCAGTTGCGCGCGCCCCAAATAGAGAGCGTTGAAACCGGGAACGTTGGCGCCGCCCTGCGCGATGGGATAGGGATTGTTCTGCGACCAGTCGTCCAGAAAATAGTAGGCGGAGAGTAGGCCGAACCGGGTGTTAGCGTCCATCCGGTATGCGCCTTTGTCGTCGCGCAGGGTTTCGTCGAAGGCCGAAGTGGAAAATGTGCCGTTGGCGTTGGTTGGCGTCGGAATATATTGCAGCAAATTCTTAGCCGGAACGGACCACACGGATTGTGGGATCACTGCATTCGGAAAAACGCAGTTAGCGATCGTACATCCGGGCGTGAAGTAATTTTCTCCGGCAGAAACGGGGTAACCTAGCTTTTGCGAGAGGGTATTGGCAAAACCCGTGCCAGTTACCGTGGTGGGCACAGTGTTTCCGGCCGCATCGGTGGTTACAAAGGAACTCGCCATATCCGACAGGTTGCCGGTGCGGTCCTGCGCCGAGGGAACGGGTATCTGTCCGGAGTCCACGCCCTGCGTCGAGCGGGTTCCCTGGTAATCCGCAAAGAAGAAGATTTTGTCTTTGCGGATAGGTCCGCCAATGGTGCCGCCAAACTGATTTTGGTCGAAAGTACCGCGCGTGGGAGAGAAAAAATTCCTCGCATCCAGATCGGTGTTGCGCACGAACTCGAAAGCATCGCCATGCAGCTCGTTAGCTCCGGACTTGGTAATCACGTTTATCTGGCCGCCGCTAAATTCACCGTATTCCGCATCGAAATTATTCGTAAGAATGCGAAACTCCGCAATCGCGTCGAGATTGGGAATCACCGATGCGCCATTGTTCACATCCTCTTCCACGTCGCTGCCGTTCACGATGAAGCTGTTGGCAAACTCGCGCTGGCCATTGATAGAGATCGTCCCCGGATTCAAATCTCCGGACGGCGAAAGTACACTAGCGCCGACGTCCTGTACGGTGTCCGAGGTGACCGAAGTGACCGGAGCAACTCCCGGCTGAAGCGCCAGCAAATCCGTGAAACTGCGGCCGTTGAGCGGCACGGAAGTCATCTGCGCGGCGGTGATGACTTCACCGTTTTGCGTGCTGCTGGTGTCGACTTGCAGTTGGTCCTCAACCACCGTGACCGAATCGGACCGTTCGCCGAGCTCTAACATGGCGTCGACCGTCAATGCACTGTTCGCATTGATTACAACGCCGGTGCGCCGGTAGGGCCTGAACGATGTGCTGGTAACTTCGAGATTGTAGTGGCCAATAGGGAGGCTAAGGAGCGAATAAGAGCCTCGGCTGTCCGTGGTTACCGACTGCCTGATCCCGGTGCTGGTGTTGATAGCCGTTACGTTGGCGCCAGAAACTACCGCGCCACTGGGATCCGTAATCGTACCGGAAATGCTTCCGCCCACGCCGGCAAACAGGCTCGTGACGAAAACCAGCAAAAGCGGGAGGGCAAGCCGCAGCGCAAAGCGCAAAGCGTTCAAGCCTTGGTAAAGTTCGAGAGCGGATCTCTTAAATCGTCGGATACCTACGCTGCCCATGCCAAAAATTTCTCCTGTGAAATCTGTCCCGTGATCGGCTGCAGCGGTCACGAAGGAGTCAAACCTTCGCGCGGCCGAAGCCCGCAAAAGACTACTTGCAAATGCATTGCAACTAATATGCGACAAGTTTAGTCCGAATTCAACTCACTTTCAGCGAACAGCAGAACTTTGCGGTTTGGCAGCAGCGGGATGGATCGAAAGGTATGGTGGAGGATTTAGCCGACACACCGACCGAGTTGGCGAGCAATTCTAGGCTGGCTTGATTTCTGCAGACGTGATTTCGTACTTGAATCCGTCGGGGTCCAGGCAATCGAGCCGGCCCTCGCTGGTTTCCGCCTGTGGATACATGAAAAAGGTCACCGGCGCTCCAGTTGAGCCGGGAAGCGTGACATCGTTCGCAAAGTTGTAGGCCATCCAGTTCATTTCCCATGAACCGAACAAGCGGGTGCGGGCTTTAGTTACCAGGTCATCGCTGAGAGCCAGATTTCCCGGCGGCTCTTCCAGCACCACTTTGCGCACGTCCGCAGGATCTACCGGCACCCAACCATAATGCGACAGGTATACCTCGGCTCGGCAATGTTGAGCCTTGGTCACCTTTTCCGACGAAGCGCCCAAACTTTTGTACCCTAGCTCAGATTTGGCGACGCGAATTCCGTAAACATCGCGCGCGGGAAGCCCCGCCGCGCGTGCGAGACCAACGTATAAGGCGTTAAGATCCGCGCACTTGCCACCCAGATCCCCGGATTCCAGCATGAAGCGAATATCGCCTACTCCGCAGCCCCGAGTCTTTGGATTACGAAAGGTATTGTCCACAACCCATTGATAAATGGCTTGCGCCTTCTGAACGTCAGTATTCGCGCCTTTGGTGATTTCCGTGGCTTTGGCCTTCACGATGCCATCAGTGGGCACGAGCTTGGTGGGCTGCAGAAATTGATTTAGATCTGCCGGTCTTTCTTTTTGCGGTTTTCCTACCGCAAGAGTATCTACCGCGATGTTGCTCGTCGCTATACGACTCGTGACGGTTAGCACCGGCTTCACGCCTGCGGGAAATTCCGCAGCGATAATTCCCAGGGCGTCGGATTTACTTTCAAATAATTTCGCGGAGCCGCCCTCGGCTGTAAAAGTATTCGACAAGGTGTTCTGAAACGGGGTCCGCTGGATCAGCGCGGCCGGAATCCATATCCGCGTCGTACCTGCTGGCTTTAGAATTTCGACGCGCGTGATCACATCAAACGTTCGCCAGGCTGGGACGCCCGCGTTCGCGGCAAATATCCGCCGGGTTCCCGGGACCAGCAAGCCGCCGGAGGCGACGCTAGCGACTCGTAAGAATTCTCGACGTTTCATAATCCAGTCCTTTTAGCGTGGTAGATGCACGCGCCGACTTCTGCGTCGGTGCCGTGGGGCTCGCTACAGAACCTCATCGGGTGACGAAGGCTCCCGTTGCGATTGGATGCCGCGACAAACGCGAAGTATATATAGTCCGCGCGGCGAACTGGGTCATTAGTATGTTTGTAGTATCTGTTTCTTTGGCGAGCTATAGCTTTACGCCGTGCCGCTGCGGGGCTGCAGATGGCACCTTCAAGCGAAGCTACTTCCTAAAAGGTGTATCGGTATTCGACCCTAAGAATGTGCCGGTACCAGACCTCGTGGGTCAACGCCTGACCAAAACCAGCGTAGAACGAATTGTGATTTCCAATCGAAAGCCGCCCACCGACCTTCAAATTTACGATGTTTGTGCCGCTAACATTCACGAACGGATCGGTATAGCCGCTGTTAATGAGGGCGTCGTCGTTGTTCGCCAGGCCGCCTAAGACGTGCCACCCTACCAGTTCCACTACCGGCGCGAAGCGCACGCTCTCGCCTTGATACAACACGTAGCTGGGACCAAATCCATAAGTGAAGACGTCTCCCGCGAAATCCATCTGGCCGCTGCTGCTGATCGGATGGGTGTCCCCTACTTGAGCCTCCAGCGAAAGCCGGTTCGTCATTTTCTGAAAGTAGAGAATCGAAGGCGCCACGCTGTAGTGCGCCGTGCCCAAACCCTTACTCGAATCGCCAGACGGGAACGAAGCGATAAATTGGAACGTAAGATACTGTTGGGGCTTAGCCAGCAAGGCGAACTTAAATCCCGCTTGAAGATCGGATAGGCCGGACTGGTTTCCGAACGGCTTTTGGCCGGGGGGGACCGTATTGGGGTCGAAGGTCAACGGTTCTATCCAGCGGATGGGAACTTCCACTAAGAACGATAGGCGCTTAATTGGGGCGTATTCCCCGCGCATATACAACTGCTGAAAATTAAGATTGAGAGCCAGACCCGGCCCAGGGCCGTGCGCGCCCGGGCCGTCGCAGCCGCATTGGGCGTAAAAGAATTCTGCGCGGTCAGGAGAGTTGTTGCTGAAACCGGCGTCGAAGCGGAAACGCACTTCGCTTCCAACGATAGCGTCGTCAATATATCCGACCATGCTCCCCTCGATGGGGGGCCGGTCAGAATCGCTGCTGGGCTTGGGCTTGCTGGGTTTGGGGGTCTGCGTCTGCGCCTTCGATTGTTGGGCCGGAACGCTGGAAGCGTCTTCGTCTACAGTTGTAGTTACCGCCACCGGGGCGTTTATCGAATTATCTGAAGGTGCCGCTGTCACGGCATCGGCCGCTTCGTGCGTCGCGGCGACACCTTGGATTGCCGCGGAGGCACGGGTTTGCGTCTGAAAAGCCATCGCCAGAAACGCCGCCATGAATACGATGCTGGGTGATCGCATTGTTAAACCTCCCCAAAGTGGCAATACTCTATCTGTCTTTCTTCGACTTGTCATTCAACTCTTTTCGCAACTTAGCGCAGGAGGCGGCCAGCTCGGGGCGCTCCGAAGCAGTCAGTTTGGGTAAGATTAGACGCATACTTTCAATCGCCTGAGCTGCCTCCGGCATATCGCCAGCATTCAGATACTCACGAGCCAACTGCGCGTAACTTCTTGCCAATCCCAGGTACATTCCACGAATTTCAAGATGTTGACCGGGTTCGTCGGTCTCGGTGTCTCCAGCCTGAGTTTCGTGTTTAAGAATCCAAGCCTGCAGCAGCAGAATTCTGTCGCGCTTGTCGCTGATCGCCGGGCTCGGCTCCGCCAGTTCTTCCACGATGCCAAGAGCGGTGTGATTAGGCTTCGCCGCTACGTCGAAGAGGCGCTGGTTCCCAAGGGCTAGTGCGAGATTGTTGTAATACGTTGCAGCTTCGGCTTTATATTCTCGATTCTCCGGAAATTTCTCTCGCAGGGCGTTTAGGGTGGTGATCGCCTGTTCAAACAGCTGCGCCGCCCCTTCAAACTCCTCCTGTTTCAAGTACAGTTGCCCGAAGTCGTTGTAAACACGGGCCAAATCCTGGGCAGGATTCGGGAGGTTTAGCGAATTCGCCGGCGCATACTGTGGTTCAGACGTCAAAGGCACTAATAAACCTGCCGCTAACAGGAAATCTGCCTTGGAATCGCCGAACGCATGGCCGTCATAGCGGAGGATTCCACGATTGTAATAGCTGCGTGCCAGTTCTTGCCGATAGATCGGGTTGCCGGGAACACTTCGGTGCAATTCCTCCTGCAGGGCCACCGCGCTGTCGTATTCCCGTTGCGCGTCTGCCGCGGTGTATTGCGTGGGTTTATTGCCGCTTTCAAGCCATCGGCGCAATGTCTCGCCGAGCCAGTTATGGCAATAGGCCAAGGCCTGCCGGTATTCCGGCTTATCCGGGTGATCATACGAGAGCTTTACAAACTGCGCGATCGCCTGATCGTATTCTTGTACCGCGTCTTCCCGCATCTCCAGCAGGCGATAGATGTCCCCCAGCCGGGAATGCGCCGCGGCCATTTCCGCCACGACGGATTCGTTGCGAGGCGCCTGCCGTGCGAAATTGAGATAGAACGTTCTGGCCTTGTCCAGTAGTTGACGGCGGAACTGTTCGAGTTCGGGCGAATCGGGATCTTCGCGCGATTGCTGCGCGCCCGCAGAAGAAAGGCTCTCATCCACCGCTTTTTTCGCGAGCATCAAATTCATTTCCGCGCGAGATCTCTGACGGTAAACCACGTACGTGAGAGTTCCGATAGCCAGCAATAGACCCGTAAGGACGTACAGGGCGATCTGGCGAAGGCGTTTTCTGGCGATTTCTTTCGCACGTTCCTCATGGCGCTGCTGTTCGCTGCGGTCGAGGAATTCCATCGATTCCGCAAAGCTCGCATCGTAACGGCGGGCCCACGCGGCGGTCGGCTGATTCTTTCGCCGCCATTGCAGCGCGGTCTCGAGTTGCGGATCGATCCACAGCCCGCCGCCGTCGCACTCCCGGCACCAGGAAGCCGCTTGCGCAATACGCATATAAATGGTGGCCGACTCGCGCTCTTCGTCCGCCCAGGCGATTAGGCGCGTCCAGCCGCGCATCAGGCTTTCGTGGGAGAGATCGACGATGGAGTTCGGCTCAAGCGGGACGCCGACATGCGGCGTTAGGAAGGAACGGCCCGACCGGCGAAAGATTTCCGCGACTTTAATAACGTCGCTTTCGGGAGCCTCGCAAATGGATGAGAGTTCTTGAATCGAGGTGGGCCGCCGCACGCCGCGTGGATCAGAAAAAGTGTCCGTCAGAGCCTTGAAAAGCTTTTCCGTAATTTCGTGCCCGCGCGGGAAATCGGCTTCCTGATAGGCCTCTTCCGCGTGCAACGACATGGCCTGATGCAAACCACCGATGGCCTCGTAATCCGCCAGGTCGATGCTCGCTTCTCGCTCAGGCTGCGCCGCCCAACGATCCCACGCCCGCATTAAAGCGTGCTGCAACACCGGAAGCTGATCGTGGTCGTCGCCCAGATCGTTCAGCAGGCGAAGTACCAGGCGCTGCGCGATTTCTCCGCCAGCCACCGCCACTGGACCGGTAATGGCAGAACGCAACTCATCGCGAGTCATGCGCGGTATCAGGTACAGTCCGGCATTAACCGCTTCGGGCAGCCCTTGAAACTCCATGCAATCGCCCAGAAAATCCGAGCGCATGGTCAACACCACGTAGATGGGCAGATCGTCTTGCTTCGCCGCTTCGACCAACAGCTTGAAGAACGCTACGGCTTCGTTACGTGAATCTCCACCGCGACCGCTGCGGCGGAAACGGAAAAGTTCCTCGAATTGATCGACCAGGATAAGAATATTGTCTTGGGGTGGGATGCGCGCTTGCTTAACCGCCTGCACAATGCCCAGGCTGCTGCGGCGCAACGTCGCTTCGATGATCACCTTGTTAGTGCTGGCGAGTTCGCCATCGGTCCCCAGTGCGTCAGGGCGGTCGAGTGCCGCTGCCAGGTTTCCCAGAGGATCGTCTCCCGGGCGGAAAATCATCATGCGCCAGCTTGATCCGGCCTGCACCATGAAACCGCTTTGTAGCGCTGGGATCAATCCCGAACGGACCAGCGAAGATTTTCCGGTGCCGGAACTTCCAACGACCAGCAGGAAGCGCGCGTTGCGCAACCGCCGCAGGAGTTCGTCAATCTCTTCCTCACGGCCAAAAAACAGATGGTCTTCGTCCGGTTCAAAGGGACGCAGGCCCGGAAAAGGGTTCGATAGGATTCTGGATTCCATCGACCCGCTGTTCCCTTCTTTCAACGTTTTAGACTGGCCACAAATTGTTGGAGTGAGTCTGGAGAGAGTCCCGCCAGCTGCGGGAGGACCATGGCGTCATGGGTGCGAAAACGATCTTTCTCGGGAGTCTGCGGTGCTGCAACCACGACGCCCACCACCGGAGCCGCTTTGGTGCGCCCGTAACCCGGAGCCTTGTGCACTTCGCGAATTTTACGGCGGACCCAACATTCATTCGTGGAGCCGTAAAATATGAGCACGCCATCGCAAGTCCGCAGATTTTCATCGTGGTACTCGCGAATTTCGGCTTCGTCGCCCTCGAAAATGGGCTGCAGTACCTCGAATTCGTTAAATAAATGATCGACCAGACCGGCTGCGGCCTCGCTATCCCGCTGATCGTGCATCACATAAAGCCGGCGGTGTCCGACGCTCTCGCTGGGTACCGTATCGCTCTGTTTCAACACAGGTGCTGCCGGCGGAGTCGGAGCCGTAGCACGCTTGAGCTTGCTATGAATCACTGTCCGCAAATCTTCCAGGAAAGTCTCAAGCAAATCCGCACCCTCGGTCATCCGCGGATCCATGCGCAATCGCTCAATCAGTTTTACTTGCCGCTCATCCTCAACTTGCAAGCCCGGAGGAATCCACAGCAGGCGCGAAAAGTTGCCTTTTTTCCCCCGCTCGATCGTGAGTTCATTTTGAATCTCCAGCAGCGAATCCGTGCCACCTTCGGGGACAAAGCTGTGGTTCTTGCCCACCAGCGCGATCGATAGCTGGCATTTCGCCAGATCCTCGCTAACCGCCGCTTTTACTTCCGAAGCCACGGAGGAAAGCGGCCGCATCGGAAATACCACGTAGCCGTGCTGTTGCAAGTCGCGGCGCAGCGTCTCGCGTTGTTCGCGTAGATCGCTGGTAGTCTCCGCCAGAAAAACGCCCTGGCCCTGCGGCCCAGCGGAAACCGCACCTTCCGGTTGATCGAACAGTTCGAGTAAGTAGCAAATATCGTGCGCTAAATCATCCAGCTTCAGCCAGAAATCGCGCTGCGCCTCCGGGCCAAAAACCTCGTCCAGCTCGCGAATTCTTCCAGTCTCCGGATCGATTTTGAAGAATTCATAGCCCAGGACGGATTGCAGTTCCGGCGGACCAGTTTCAACAGGAATAGGCGTCTTCAAGACTTTGAAAATTCGAAGTTTATCGTGGAAGCGGATGCCACCCTGTTTTTCCGCGGCTTCCCAGAAAGCCGTCAACTCTTTTCGCGTCCATTCGGATTTGACATAGCGCGGCGAGATCACCGGAACTAGAATGGCCACCCGGCGCAGACGGTCTACCAGCGTGTCCGCAAAATGGTCGTTACCTTGAAGTTTCGGATCCCGCCAGATTTGGGGCTGCTTCCCAAGGAGTTGCGCAACGCGGACTTCCAGCGCACGGTGCAGGTTGGAGACCCAACCCTTGTGCCCTTCGATCAGCTCCACATTATCGAGGTGCGCATAGCTGATGAAGGCGTCGCTCTCAAAATTCATAGCTTTTCTCTAAAGTCTTCGCGAAGAACGATTTGCAAGACCAGCGATTACACCGGAACTCATCGAATCGCAGAATTCCGCATGTTACCGGGAGACGGGGTCTTCCGGAACTTATAACTCAAGCAAAAACCGTTAGCAAGGCTTTTAGCTTCAACGTGATGGCCCAATCAGCTTCGCCCTCCGGAACGGCGCACCACATAGGTAGGAAACACTCCGTATTTCTTGGCCATGGGGGTTTGCCCCACGTAGTCACAGCGAAAATCCTTAACGCACTCAGCGGCAGCGAGCGCGGCGAAAGATTGGCTCGCGTAGACCTGGCCGGTGGGAGTAATAGGCTCGATGCGCGCCGCGCGGCTCACATGCGCGCCAATGTAACTGGCTTGCAGCGTCACCGGATCCGTGCACGAATAGACCGGGCCGGCGTGCAGCCCGATGCGCAGATTCAGACTCGGCAAGCCTTTCGCAGCCCAGTCTGTGCAGCAAACCCCGTCCCGCAAATTCAGTGCAAACTGCCCGGCATCGTGAACATTCGAAAATACAAAATAGAGCCCGTCTCCCCAGGTGTTTTTCATCAACGGCTTGTGCGCCGAATTGGCCGCCATCCCGCCTGCCATACCCAGGAAATGTTCTACGAATAAAGGCACTTGTTCGTCTGAGAGTTCACTGAAGCCATGAGCATCCGCGAAAAGCAAAGCGCGAATTTCTGAAGCGAATGCCTGCGTCGGCGCGCGCGGCGCTAGCGGAGCAGACGAAATCGCCGGCGATGCTACCGGAACGCGCCCTACCACAGCGGGACTGCGCACCGAGAGCACTTCGCGAAGATCGATAATCTCTACTTCAAGTCCCAGCGACTTCCAGCGTGCCACAGTACCCGCGGTCCCGTCAGGTCCGTCGCCCGGCAACCCATCCCACACTGCCATGGGCACCAGCCTAGTTTCCAGTTGCTCAGCATGCACGCTGGCCAAACCATGCAGCATCAGGTTCGCGAACATGTACGACACCCGGCCACAGATCTGGCTCCGCTTGGACGCCTCCAAAACTTGCGCGGCTCGCGCAATAACGCTGTCGCATCGCGCACCCCAAACCGGGTTCCCCGCAATATCAACGCTGTCCTCGACGAAAAACTCTTTCTCGTACGGCAGCACCACATGACTCTCGCCGTTCCTCTCCAGAATCGCTTCATGAAACAGAATGTCTGAGCCACACGCAGCCGAGGCATAGCCAAATCCGGCATTTACTTTTTCCAACCGAGCGCGAATAGCTTCCTTGATCTCCTGCTCCGCAGAAGCCGGAAAGCGCGGAACTTCCCGGTCCGGCCGGTCAATCATGTGTCCGCTGAAAACCGCTACGCTGGGCACGCGAAAAATCCGGTCTACCCGGCCCTGATCGCCATCCAACTGCTGCAACAACAAACGCGCGTTATGCCGTGTAGATTGCAGACTTCCCCAATTTCCGCGTCCCAGTTCCAAGGCCTTTTCGTACCAATCTTCAGCCGCCGCCCAATTTCCTGACAAGAGCGCGGCTTCCCCCAACGTAGAAACCAGCCAGTAACGATCACCGCCGTCTCGCGCAACGTTTGCCAACTCTGCGCGGCATTGCGCATCTACCTGGCGAGCCAGCGCCACCGCTTCCTCTCGCTGCCCTAGCAGTAAAGCTACGGTCGCAGCGTTAATTCCGCTCCAGTAACCTCCCGTAGCGCGATACGCCTGTCCATAAAACTCGTATGCCCGCCGTAAGTGCTTGGCTTTTCCTGATGCGTCGCCAGTCTCGCGAGCCAGATCCTTATGCGTCCGCGCCAGAAGCCCAATCGTTTCCTCATCGCGATGGCCTTCTTCGAACAAGCCGGTGAGTACCGCATTCGCGGACTCCACCGCGCCACTCCGCGCCAGGGCCAAAGCCAAGAGCTGCCGCAGCCGCACATCATTGGGGAAATTCTTAATGCCTTCCGCAACCACGTCATAGGCAAACAGCGGTTCACCAAGCTTCAAGATACGAGAAGCCACCAGGCGGTAGGTTTCCACGCTACCGGACCACGCGTTGCGATCGTGTTCTAGCCAGAGCCGCTGCAGAGTTGCGCGGTCTTGCAGCGAAGGATCGCCGATGATTCGCGCCAAACCATCGCCAGCCGCATTCGAATCCGCGAGTGAGTCTTCCCATGAAATGGAAGTTCCGCCGTTCGGCGGATGGATGGTGTAGCCTAGCGCCAACAAAGTTCTTAGCGTGGTACGCGCGGTTTGCCGGTCGTACTCCCGTTCCGATTCCGGCAGTTCCTCAAACGGAACAAGGTCCGGATGCTCCTTGCGACCATCGTCCCTCACCGGTCCAAACCGCCATCCTTCGGCGGCCCGCAGCCGAACCCATGTTTCGTGAACTTTGCGCGCCAGCGCCTCATGCAATTCGGCGATTTCTGGAGCAACCACATCGCGGGCCGCGTCCATAGATTTGGGTTCGTCAGGCAAGGAATAAACCTCTCAGCTCCGAACACATGCCAGTTGCTGCAACTCGCAAGTTCCCATTCGTTCGAAGTCAGAGTCTATCGCAACTTGCGGGGTCGCAACACCGCGGGACGGCGGCGGCGGACGGACATCGCCTAACTGCTTCGGCGAAAGCAACCGCCCGGCGGATTATCTTGCCATTCGCTCGTGGAGGGAATAGCTTGTGGCTGTCGGCCCTTTCCTTCACGTGTTAGCCGCCTGGAAATGCGTTCTTCGCGCGGCTGCGTCAGGAGGTTCTCGTGCTCCTCACCGCCACTACCAGCTGGAAAGATAGTGTAGCCGTCGTGCATCTCAGCGGCGACATGTTCTTCGGTGCAGAGTCAGCGTCTCTGTGTATTTTGGTGAAAGACTTATTGAAGAAATCCGACAAAATCGTGTTCGATCTCGGAAACCTTACGCACATCGATAGCGGCGGGGTCGGCGCTCTAGTAAGCGCCCAAGCCTCGGCTCGCAACGCCGGCAGCGACATTAAACTTTGTAACCTGGGCATTCACACCAAAGAAGTGCTGCAGATCACCAAGCTGGTGACCGTGTTTCAAATATTCGACAGCACCGCGGACGCCATCCGCGGCTGTCAACAGACATAGCGATGAAAATGCTCCAGGAGGGAATCGCCTGAGGCATTTTTCGAATTCCCAGCCCACGGTTGATAATAGAGCTCGCATCTGTGGTCGCGGGAAAGTCTTACGCAGGTCACCGTCAGAAGGAGTTCAACCAATATCATGTGCAAGCGCTCTCGAATTCTGCTCTCGCTAAGTTTTATAACTCTTGCGCTATTTGCCGCCGCAGTTTTGCGTTCTCACGCGGCATCACCCAAACCCGGCCCTTCCGGCTATCACCTCTCCAAAACGATTCCCGTCCCCGGGGACGAGGGCTGGGACTATCTCACGGTCGACAGTGATGCGCGCCGCGTCTACGTTTCGCGCGGAATCCATGTCGTCGTCTTGGACGCGGACTCTGGTGCAATCGTCGGAGACATTCCCGACACCCAAGGTGTCCACGGAATTGCCTTGGCCACTGAGCTTGGCCGAGGCTTCATCAGTAATGGCCGCGTCAACACCGTCACCATCTTCGATTTGAAATCGCTCAAAACTCTTGGCACCGTAAAAACTGGCACCAACCCCGACGCTATCGTCTACGATTCCGTGAGCAAGCGGGTATTCTCCATGAATGGCCGCAGCCAGGACACCACCGCAATCAACGCCGCGGACGGCACCGTCGCCGGGACCCTGGCCCTGGGTGGCAAGCCGGAATTCGCCGTTGCTGACGGCAAAGGCAGCATCTTCGTAAATATCGAAGACAAATCAGAGCTGGTGCAGTTCGACCCGCAAAAACTTACGGTCCTTCACCGCTGGCCGCTCGCTCCCTGCACGGAGCCTTCCGGCTTGGCTATGGACCTGAATTCTCGCCGCCTATTTGCCGGCTGCGACAATAAAATGGTCGCAGTGGTCGACGCCGACAGCGGCAAGGTGGTAGCCACACCGGCCATCGGCGATGGCGTCGACGCCAACGCGTTCGATCCCGCCACCAATTTTGTTTTTGCCTCGAATGGCGAGGGCACCCTGACAGTAATTCATCAGGATTCCCAGGACAACTTTTCCGTCGTAGAAAATGTCCCCACCAAAAAAAGTGCCCGCACTATGGGATTGGATCTCAAAACCCACAACATCTTCCTGCCATCCGCGGATTTTGACCCACCAGGCCCGGGCGAACGCCGTGGAAAAATGAAGCCGGGCTCCTTCGCTATTCTGGTCCTGAGCAGGTAATCGCTTTGCCGTCGAAGGCGCCAAGGGCGCAGGTACTCCTTTGGGGCAAACCAAATCAGACAAGGCGGCTCCTCATCGGGAACCGCCTTTTTGATGCGAACTGCCTTGCAACCTCAAGTGCCTGGCGAGCAAGAGTCGTTTCGAAAATTCGGGTGGCGAAACGTTCCCTCGGATTTGGGAATCGTTACGATTCCCGCAACTTAGGCACTTTGGATTATCTTCTGGCCGCTCGCTGCAGCTCTAGGGTTTAGTGAGCGCTCAATTTCTTCCAGCGTGCGCCCTTTGGTCTCGGGAACCAGGAAGTAGCAGAAAAACCAGCCGCCGACGGCGAACAGCGCGTAGAGCCAAAATGTCCGGCTAGGCCCCAACGCCTCCACCAAGGTCAGGAACGTCAGAGAGACAACCAGATTCGCCGCCCAGTTGGATGCGGCCGCCGTGCCTCCGGCCAAGCCGCGAATTTTGAGCGGATAAATTTCAGAAATCAGCAGCCAGAAAATTGGTCCGAGGCTGATCGCAAAAGACGCGACATACGCCATCAACGTCACCACCGCTATCTTGGCCAGTCCGCCCCCAGGCTTCAGGAATGCAAACCCCAGGACCCCCAGGGTAATCGCAATCCCTGCAGTGCCGATCAATAGCAGGGGCCGCCGGCCCATCCGGTCGATCAGCCACATCGAGACCAGTGTCATTACCACGTTCACCACCCCGATCCCGGCGGTGGCCAGAATTGCACCCGAAGCCGAAGAAATTCCCGCGGACTGCAGAATGGTCGGCGCGTAGTAAATGACCGTGTTGATTCCGGTGATTTGCTGGAACACCGCGAGCCCTATGCCGATCACCAGCGCCGGACGCACTGCGGGGCCGAGAAGATCGGACCAGTGACCGCGGTCGCCACTCTGCGCAAGAGCGTTCTGAATTTCCTCGAATTCGGCAGTGACGTTCGAGCCGCCGCGGATGCGCGTGAGGATACCCAGCGCTTTTTCCGTCTGCCCGTGCTTCGCCAGCCATCGCGGACTCTCCGGCAGGAACAGCATGCCAATGCCCAGGAGCGCTCCTGGAACCGCCGCGAGACCCAGCATCCATCGCCAACCACCGCTCTCCGCGAAAGCGTAGTCGACGACATACGCAACGAGGATGCCAATCGTGATGGCCAGCTGGAACAGCGAAACTTGCCAGCCCCGCGCCTGCGGGGGTGCGACTTCCGAGATGTACACCGGCACGGTGGTCGACGCCAGCCCAATCCCAATCCCCACAATCGTGCGGCCCACCAACAGTATGGCGAAGGAGTCGGCCAACGCGCAGATAAGCGCTCCGAGAATAAAAATGACCGACGTGAGCATCAACGTGACCCGCCGCCCCAGTCGATCCGAGAGCCTGCCGCCACCCAACGCCGCCGTTGCCGCGCCCACCAGCACCATGCCCACTACCAATTCTTCCGGAAACGTGGAAAGAGAAAATTGCTTCTTGATGAAGATCACTGCGCCAGAAATCGCGGCGGTGTCGTAACCAAAGAGCAGGCCGCCGACCGCCGCAAAAATCGCAGCCAGAAAAACGAATCCAGTGCTCGTTGCTTGCGTGCTTCCTGCAATCTGTTGCGGGCCCTTTTCAAGTTCTGATCGCATGGCCATTCTCCTGAAAACTTTCTGTCTACCACCATGTTTCCGCTTGCACCCCGTAGGTCAGCCCGCTGGTTCGATCCTCGAAAGGAACCCCGCCAACCAAACCGCGGAAACCGTTGGACCAATTCGCGTACGTCAGAAAAACGCGCAACACCGGACGGCTGAAGAATTGCCGTCCGGCCCCAATTTGCGGAGCGATGGTGAATTTGCGCAGCCAGCCGTCGAATTGCGTATTGGCTCCGCTGGCCGTGGTGGCAAAACCATCGGTATGGTCAAAGCCACCTTCGAACGCCAGCGAGAGATATTTCGTGAAGAATATTTCCGGCCGCGCCCCGAAAGAAGCCCAGTCGTTGAAACCATGTCCCGGTTGCCCGTCGCGGAACCGCTGGAAAACAAAAATCGGCATAATCGCAAAGCGATCGTTCGGTTGCACCAGCAAGTGTTCGGCGAGTAGTAGTCTTTCCGAGCTTCCGATAAACGGATTTGGCGCGTCGATCGAAGTACTGAAATTGCTCGCAGCGCCCTTGCCGTATTCGAACGAGAACGCGTGGTAGCCGCCGTGCCATTCCAGGCGCTGGTGGCGAATTCCGATAGCATAGCCGTCCGTTGTAGGAATAAACGTTCCCGCTGGCGCACCGCCGGTCACCACGTCGGCGCTCTGCACCGTCCCGCCTTTGGCAACCGCGTAATCAAACCAAACGCCAAACAATCCGAATGGGCCTTTCAGGTCATAGAGGCGCACGTCGATATTATTTTTCGAGTAGATGCCATTCTGCGTGACGATATCCGGCCGCGCACCCGCCAGATACGCCACGGCCATCTTGCCGATGCGCACATTCCAATCCTCAACGCCCGCTCCATAACCGCTCATATCCAAGGTGTAGAAATCGTCGATCTCAATATGCTGCCGGCGGTAGTAGCGTTCTCCGGCCCAGAATTTTGCGTCTGGCTGAAAATCCCAAACGTGCCCGGCTTGCACGAAAGCCTCGCGCAGCCGGAACTGATCGTTCCCGGTCCCGTTCGGGAAATTCGCGTAGCTGGCGGAGTTCGTGGTGTTGGCTTCGATCATCACCTCCGTCTTCAGCCACGCTTTATCTGACGCGCGCTCTGGATTCAGCCAATTGTTGACGAAAATAAATTCGCCATACGTTTCCGCTTCATTCCCCAGCCGGTATTTCGCATCGGCTCCCGGAGCCTGGAACGCGACCTGCTGCCCGCCGTCACTATTAAGCCCGTACCCCGAGCGGAGGTACCCGTGGAATTCAAAAGATCTCATCTGCTCCTGCAGTTTTTCGATCTTTTGGTCCGCTTCATTGAGCAGGTCGTACGTTGGCTCTGATGGCAGCTGCCCTTGATGCTCCGCGCTGACTTCATCGGACCCGCCGCGCAGGGCCGCCTTCGCTGCGTCTTGCGCCGCCGTTTCGATGGCCGCGACGGTGGACTCTTTCTTGGTTTCGTCCTGCTTGATCGTCGCGTTCTCTGTGGCTTGCGCCGCTTTTTGTTTGACGATTTGTGCTTCGAGCGCGTCCATGCGCTGTTGCATCTCTTTCATGTTTTGTTCGTACTGTTGTTTCAGTTGATCGAGTTGCTTCTGCAAATCATCCGCTTGCTGAGCCGCCACCGGCAGCGCGCTAGCCGCGAGAAATGCGTTGATGCACGCCCATCGTTTCCATTTCGAAGTTCTGCGCATGTTCCTGATCCTCGAACCGTTTCCACCCGCGTCACCACCCGGGGTTACTCCCATTCGCCACGCAGATACTTATCCCATCTCGCAATCCCCTGTCTACTATTCCCTGCCCAGTGCGGCCGAAAAGTGCCAGATGCACCAGCCACGCAGAGCGAGTCCTCAAACGGCTCCGATCGGCTTTCAGATGCGCCAAGCAAGAGGGTAGGACCACAAAAAAGAAGAAATCTTGGACCGAGTTTTAGTACGACTCAAGCGGCGCCGAATTCGGTCCGGGCGAAGACGGAAGTCGACGCAGCTATCCAGACAGCAGCAGCCAACGATTTCTCCCTGGACTGCCGCGCGTTCGTCGCACCCAAAGCTCTCGCAGGAGCACAGTTACATTCGGCTTAGACAATGCGGTTAAGGCTGGTGGGTATTTGTCGAAGAGGTTCGATTATCAGACATTCGATGATGCATGCACCCGCGCCACCGATCAGTTTTTCGCGATGTTTCGACTTATGGAATCTCAGTCTACGAAATCGATGATGGCGCCCTCGTGGCGATACAGGAAACCCGCAAACGTCCCGAAGTTAGGGGATGTGACATTGTTGTAGACCGCATTGAAATTCCCGTGATTGGTTACGTTCAGGGTGTAGACACCCAAGCGGATATGATGCGTCTTGCCGCTTCGGTTGCCCAGAAATGGCACACGGAACTCGCGATACAGTTTGAGATCCAGGGAGAAAAACTCGTTAAAGCGCTGCCCGTTGGGAGTGCCGACATATTGTTGCAGAACATCGATATTCGAGTAGGGAAAGCCTGAGTGCACGTCAACCAGTGGACTGAACGTTAGCTTCCAAGGCATTGCAAAAATTCCCCAGGCGATCACCCGGTTTGGGATATCGGAAGGAAGAATGCCGTAGACGTCCGGGCGAATAACTGGCGCGGCAAACGGAATGGCGATCTGGGAGAGGCTGTTCAAATCTCCGCGCGCACTGCTCCAGATGTACGAAGCATTCACCTGGTCGCGCTCCCGCATGGTGTAATGCAGCGTGGTTTCCAGTTCGCGATAGTGCGACGACCCCGTGTTCGTCAGTGCCATGAAAGAATCGCCGGCGCCTGCGGCCGTAAATGGTTGTATGTCGAACAGGTAACTCGAATGGCTGTCCAGGTATGCCACCTTCAGCTTCAGATTTCTTAGCAGCTCCTGGTCTACCTCGCCGCTCCATGTAACGTTTCGCGGCGTGGTGTTCGGTTGGCTCGGCAAGTTCGCAGCGGTGAGCGGGTTGGCACTGCCGGCATAAACGTTCGTGTAGGTCACCGACGGACCGATGGGCACGCCCAACGCATCAAAGTCCGTAACGGTACGGTTCGGATTTGCCGCGAAATTAGCCGCAAGTAACGGCAACACACCATAAAATATCCCGGTTCCTGCGCGGATTACTGTCTTCCCCGATTTTCCAGGGGAATACGCCACCGCTGCCCGCGGTGCGAAAGCGGCGTCCCATCCGGAGGTTTCCGTGGACAACCGCGCTCCGAGGTCAACGCTCCACTGTGGCGTTATCACCCAGTGATCTTGGATGAACTCGGCCACCGAACTATCCGAAGGCACTTGCGAAGGCGCCTGCGAAAAAGTGATTTCTTCAGCCAGAGAATTGTCTTGCCGCATCAATTGGATGGGGCGAGATACGTTATCCCCGAAAAAAGAACGGTAGTCAATGTCCAAGCCAACGCGAATCGCATGTTCGCCGTGCCAGTGCTTCGTGGGGAATTGATATGTCGGAACCGCTTGAAGCTCCTTCCCTCTCCGCGACCACTGATTGAAGTAGTTTCCGCCCCATCCTTCGGGCGTGATTAGCATGTCGGCAAGGCCTTGGCCATGGGCGTTGCTGTCAAATCGCATGTACTGCGCCACCACGCTGAGAATTCCTCCCGACGCCAATTGGTATTTGTCGTTCAGGCCAATCGCCCACCCGCTTTGGTTCAAATCGTTGGAAGCCGTCTGGGGGACCAGCGCACTGATGTCAACGTCCTGTTGGCGCAGCGGAAAAGCATTCACCGTAAGCGTGAGCACATGGGTCGGCGAGAGAATTGCCTCCAGGGTCGTGAACGTGTTGAAGCCCTGGCGTTTGCTGATGTCGTGCGGCCACGGCAAGCCTTCCACCGTGGTCTTCTTCATTTCGTACTGAAATACTTCGGATAGCAGCAGCTTGTGGTGAATTATGGGAACGTCAAATGCCACGCCGGGGATCGCCTCGGCGATACCCACCATGTGCCCGTTCTTTCCCAGTACGGACGGCACGATCCCCCGCACTTTGAAATCCCATTTATCATCGGGAGGTTTGGTCTCAATAGAAGTCAATCCGCCTGAGAAGCTTCCCAGGCTGGCGTCGTAAGGCGTCTTGTAGACCGCAAAAGATTCCACCGCATCCGTGGGAATCGGAACCCCGAAACTTCCAGTAACCGGATCGGTCGTGCGCGCTGAATTGACCACCAAGAGACTCTGACCTTCGTCGGCGCCCTTAAAGTTGAGCTTGCCATCGATCGTTCGAATAACTCCCGGGATAATCGGTAGGACATCTTTCACTTTTTCCTGAGGCGTTGGAATCGTCGTCAACTCGGTGTGCGTAACGGTGGTCGGCTTCGGCGTGGCCGTATCCGGAGTCGATGAAGTACTTTCGTTTACTTCCACCTTCTGAGAAACCGTTTCGATTTGCAGAATAAAATCCTGCACAATCTGCTGCCCCGCATTTACCACCACTGGCCGCGTATCCGCTTTGAACCCTGCTTGCGCAACGGAAATGGAGTAAGCGCCAGGCTGCAAACCGCGGAATTCATATTGCCCATTCTCGTCAGTATCTACGCTGAGTGGCGCGCCAACGGCGGGATCGTGCGAAAGCTTTACGGTCACCGCGGCAACTCCAGTGACCGTGTCCCCATCCTTGGTCGAGACTGTCCCGTGAAGCGTGGCCGTCTTCTCGCCGGCATTTGCGGGTGGGTTCTGCTGGGCAAGCGCACTACTAGCCACGCACAATAATAAGAGGATGGCGGCTCCCAATTGCGGATACCAGCCCCACGCCGTGCGCCGATTAAAATTTCCCGAAAACGGGTTAGCCCCTCGCGGACAAAATAAAGTTTGCAATAGATTCATGTTTCGGTTCAGGCGAAGACTTAGAACAGCTTTTCTTCCGGACAATTCGGGTGCACCGGTTCCGTTGCCAGTCACCCTTCCCCGCACCACTCCCTGCGCTACGATCTTCGCTTTCTGGCTCTTCTGCCCCCCGCACCGGGGGCCAGAAGTTCTCAAGCTACGGCAGCAAAAATCCTCGACTTTAGTATTGGACGCGCTAAATCAGAATGACGGCAAAACGAGGTAGCTAAATTCCCCGCCACCAAACTTCGTCACGCGGATCTCAAAACACATCTAATAATAGTAACAGAACCGCGCCACGGCTATTGTTGTCTCCGGACGTATGATGTTCGATGATCGCAACGACTTTCGAGATGGCCCGCGAATGCCGTTTGTTATCACAAGCCGTAACGGTGGCAGTATTGCTGAACGGAGGATGCAACCGGAGGACTCGCGAAGCCAACCCATTCGCCTGTTGCGAGGGGCACGCCAAGTTCGCAAAATCGTAAAGAATGGCTCCCCGGGGAAGATTCGAACTTCCAACATTTCGGTTAACAGCCGAACGCTCTACCATTGAGCTACCGGGGAATCGCGGACAGAGCTAAATCCTCTGATGTGGTTTAAATAGTCTAGCGAAGGCCGCGAAGCAGGTCAACGCAACCCCCGCCGCACGCCGCAATTTCCACGATTATTTTTCTTCGTCGCGGAATCTGCCCTTCGCCGCGGCAACGGCCCCAACTCTATTTCTGTTATTCTGGATTGCTGCGGAAACACCAAAAGCCCGCTCTGCCGCAGTAGCAAGCCAACTCCGAAAGGAATCGCAATCGTGATTTCATCTTCTGTAGAAGCAAAACAGAAAGCCGCCGCAAAGCGCGCCTTCAATTTCAATGCCGGACCCGGCGCCCTCCCTCTGCCGGTCCTCGAACGCATCCGCGAAGAGCTCCTCGATTGGCGCGGAAGCGGCATGTCCGTGATGGAGATGAGCCATCGCTCCAAGGAATTCGAAAGCATCATCGCCGAAGCCGAACAGCGCCTCCGCCGCCTCCTCGCCATCTCCGACGACTACGCTGTGGTCTTCCTGCAAGGCGGCGGCAGCATGCAGTTCACCATGGCTCCGATGAATCTCTGCCTTCCCGGCAAACCAGTCGACGTCCTGCACACCGGTATGTGGACCGCCAAAGCCATCGGCGAACTGAAAAAAGGCATCCTGCACAACATCGCCGCCAGCACTGAAGCAGAGAAATTCACTCGCGTCCCGCGCCCCGAAGAAATTAAATTCTCTCCCGATGCTTCCTACGTTCATATCTGCAGCAATAACACGATCGAGGGCACGCAGTGGTCGGCCTTCCCCGAAACCAGCGCCCCACTAGTCGCGGATATGTCTTCGGACATCGCCTCCCGCGCCATCGACGTAAATAAATTCGGCGTCATCTATGCCGGCGCGCAAAAAAATCTCGGTCCCAGCGGCACCACCATCGCGATCATCCGCAAAGATCTCGCCGAACGCGCCGACAAGAATCTCCCCACGCTTCTCCAATACCGCACCCACATCAAAGAAAAATCCCTCTACCACACCCCTCCGACCTTCGCGATTTACATCGTCGGACTGGTCCTTGAATGGATCGAAACCAGCGGCGGAGTAGCCGCGATGGAAAAAATAAACAACGCCAAAGCCAAATTGCTCTACGACGTAATCGACGGCGGCACTTTCTATTCCGGCCCCGTCGAGAAATCCTCTCGCTCCAAAATGAACGTAGTCTTCCGCGTAGCGGGCGGTGACGAAGCCGTCGAAAAAGAATTCGCCAAGCAAGCCGAAGCCGCAAAGCTCGTCGGCACGCCCGGTCATCGCTCCGTGGGCGGTATGCGCGTCTCGCTCTATAACGCCGTAACCCTAGAAGCCGTGCAAGCCCTAACCGGGTTCATGCACGAATTCCAACGCACCCGCGGTTAGTCCCGGGAACGCCATTCTCCCGAATGGCGTTTTCTGCCACCGCATCGTTACAAAAAAGCCGCCACGCAAAAATCGCGCGGCGGTTTTAATTTTCTCCCATTCACTACCATCCTCACGGCAAATCAAACAACAGCACCTCCGCATCATCCACTCCCGCCAACTCTAGCGACTTCTCCGCGGACACCGCCGCCCCATCGCCTTCCTTCAACACTTTTCCATTCAACTTCACGCTCCCCCTCGCCACCTGCACATACGCGTGCCGCTCCGGAGCCAGTTCATGCCGCACCACATCTCCCTCGCCCAGCACGGTGGCGTACAGCTCGTTGTCCTGCCGAATCTTCACCGACCCCTCCCGCCCATCCGGCGAAGCCACCAGCCGCAATTTCCCGCGCTTCTCCTCCGCGGGAAATGTTTTCTGATCGTACGCCGGCTTCAGTCCCTTCTCTTTCGGAAACATCCAGATCTGCAACAGATGCAATGGCTCCGTCTTCGAAGGATTGAATTCACTGTGCGTAACGCCCGACCCCGCGCTCATATACTGCACGTCGCCCGGACGTATCACCGACCCATTCCCCATACTGTCGCGATGCTCGAGCCCGCCCTGCAGCACGTACGTGACAATCTCCATGTCCCGGTGCGGATGCTCCGGAAATCCCGCCCCCGGCGCCACCCGGTCATCGTTCAGCACCCGCAGCGTCCGGAATTGCACATGCTTCGGATCAAAGTAATCCGCAAAAGAAAATGTAAAATGCGTGTCCAGCCACCCGTGATTGAAATGCCCGCGCTCTTCACTCTTACGAATGCTAATCATGTTCTAGCCTCCTCAACTCGCACCCACATAATACACGTTATAACGACTATTGTCAAGAGGTCTATTTAGCCTCTCCCTGACACCCCTAACTCGGTCTTTGACGTACCCCTTGGTAGCGGCCGGGCTTCAGTCCTGGCGCCTTGAATTTTCTCCGCGTTCCTCCGTGCCCTCTGCGTCTCTGCGTTATCTCTTCCGCCGGTCTCACCGCCGCCGCAATCCCTGTCCCTCCATCCAATTCCCCGCCACCCTCTCTTTGGTGTACAGTAATCTTGAAAACTAAATCGCACCCGCGAACTGTTCGCGCCCACAAAGGATCGCCAATGGATTCTGCTTCGCCGACCGCCACGCAACTTAAAAAATCCGACGACCCGAAAACCGCCCGCCAAAGCCTCACCATCACCGACAACCGCACCGGCAAAAACTACGAAGTCCCCATCACCCACGACACTATCCGCGCCGCCGACCTTCGCCAGATCAAAGTCGATCCCACCGATTTCGGCATGATGAGTTACGACCCGGCCTTCAACAACACCGCCTCCTGCATCAGCCGCGTCACCTACATCGACGGCGACGCCGGCATCCTCCGCTACCGCGGCTATCCCATCGAAGAACTCGCCGAAAAAAGCACCTATCTCGAGACCGCCTCGCTCTTGCTGCACGGCGAACTTCCCACCGAGGCCCAGCTAAAGGCTTGGACCAATCACATCTCCCATCACACCTTCATCCACGAGAGCATCAAGAAATTTCTCGATGGCTTCCACTACGACGCCCATCCCATGGGCATGTTGATTTCCGCCATTGCCGCGCTTTCTACCTTTTATCCCGACGCCAAAGACGTCTTCAACGCCGAATCCCGCAAGCTCCAGATCTATCGCCTCATCGGCAAGATGCCCACTATGGCGGCTTTTTCCTACCGTCATTCGCTGGGCATGCCCTTCGTTTATCCCGACGGCGAACTGAGCTACCCCGGCAATCTCCTGAACATGTTGTTCCGTACCACCGGCACCCGCTATCGCCCCAATCCCACGCTGGAACGCGCCCTGGACATTCTCTTCATCCTCCACGCCGACCACGAACAAAATTGCTCCGCGAACACCATCCGCGGCGTAGGCAGCTCCCACGTCGACCCCTACTCCGCCACTGCCGCAGCCATCGCCGCGCTCTACGGTCCGCTCCACGGCGGTGCTAACGAAGAAGCGCTGCACATGCTTCTGCAAATCGGCTCGGTCCAAAAAGTTCCTGAATTCATCAAGCGCGTAAAGGCCGGCGAAACCAAGCTCATGGGCTTCGGTCACCGCATTTACAAGAATTACGACCCTCGCGCCCGCATCATCAAGCGCGTAGCCTACGAAGTATTCGATGTAATGGGAAAAAATCCCCTGCTGGAAATCGCCCTAGAGTGCGAACGCATCGCCCTGGAAGACGACTACTTCGTAAAGCGCAAGCTCTACCCCAATGTGGACTTCTACACTGGACTAATCTACCAGTCCATGGGCTTCCCAATGGCCATGTTCCCGGTCCTCTTCGCCATCCCCCGCACCAGCGGCTGGCTAGCCCAGTGGCAGGAAATGCTCCTCGACCCCGAACAAAAAATCGCCCGCCCCCGCCAAATCTACCTGGGCCACGACACCCGCCCCTACGTAACCATCGACCAGCGCAAATCCTAACCCGTAGCGCCCGCCTTCTGCCTGCCTGCCAACCGGGGGGTGCCTTGGCTTTGTAGGGGCACGGCATGCCGTGCCCGCTCGTCCGAGCCTCACATCCTCGCCGAAACCTCACCTCAACCTCCCCGCCCTCACGCCTTCACCTCAACCTCGCCGTGCCCGCTCTGCCAGGCCTCACATCCTCACCTAAACCTCGCCGCGCCCACTCCGCTGAATCCCCCCGCCTTTGTAGTGGCGCAGCATGCTGCGCGTTGGCATTGTCATTCCGAGCGAAGCGAGGAATCTGCTTTCTTTCACCACTCCAGGCTCTGGCGTTCCGCAGCAGTTCTCGGATTCATACTCGAAAGCCACGCCCATCTAATCCACCCAACCAGCGCCGGAGGCGCGGCACAATTTAGCCCAGCCCGTAGGGCTGGGTCTCGACGATCCGCACACCGCGTGAGCGCCGTAGGCGCGGCAGAAGCTTTCAGCCCAAACAACAAATCTCCCGTACCACTCTTCCGTACCATGGCCTCGCCGCCCGTCAAAGGCCAGTATCTTTCTAGAATCCTAAGCAACGCGAGAATCTCGACACACTTCTAACGCCGTGTATAGTTAATCGAGAGAGGCAGCATGGCCCAGGCATCAAACACCTCCACAACCAGCGGAGCACGCCGACGCAGCCAGCGCGTGCTGATGCAAGTTGCCGTTCGCATCAGCGGCAACGACGCGCAAAATCAAACTTTCACGGAAGAAACCGAAACTCTAGCCATCAATGCCCACGGCGCGCTGATCCTGCTAAGCACCCGCGTCACCAGCGGCGGCAAATTGCTCCTAATTCACGAACGCACCAAAGAACAACAGGAATGCCACGTAGTGTTCCTGGGCCCAGTACGCAACGGCAAAGCCGAAGTAGGCCTGGAATTCTCCGACTCGCGTCCTACCTTCTGGCGCGTAGCCTTCCCCCAGAAGATTGGACCCCCAAGCATCCCGAAGCTCGTACCGCCAGCCACACCCGCTCCCCCGAAAAGGTTTAGCCTTTGTAGGGGCGCAGCATGCTGCGCCCCAGCTTGCCCAGGCGTCAAAACCTGTCTCAACTTTTTTCTTGGATTCTCGAACGCTCGATTACAACCCCGCCGAATTCACCGCTAACAACCTCAACTCCACCACTCCTCAATCGCAAAACGCAAACCCTCGCGCCCCAACACACATCCACCGTACAATAAAAACGACCTAATCCACCTCAACTCGTCCAACACCCAAATGCCGAAAACTAAAGTCGCCGCCTTCTCCCTCTCCTTCGACGGTTTCAGCGCCGGCCCCCACCAATCTCTTGAAGCGCCCTTAGGCCTCGGCGGAGAAAAAGTCTTCCAGTGGTTCTTCCCCACTCGCACCTTCCAACAAATGCACGGCGGCGAAGGCGGCACCACTGGAGTCGACGACGACTTCGCGGCCCGCAGCTTCGAAAATGTCGGAGCCTACATCCTCGGCCGCAACATGTTCGGCCCGATCCGCGGCCCTTGGCCCGACGAGCAATGGAAAGGTTGGTGGGGCGAAAATCCTCCCTATCACACCGACGTCTTCGTCCTAACTCACCACCCGCGCGCCCCAATCCCCATGGCCGGTGGCACCACCTTCCATTTCGTCACCGAAGGCATCCATCACGCCCTAAAACTCGCCCAATCCTCCGCCAACGGAAAAGACGTCCGCATCGGCGGTGGCGCCTCCACTATCCGCCAATACCTCCAGGCCAATCTCCTTGACGAACTCCACCTGGTTCAGTCCCCAGTCCTCCTCGGCCAAGGCGAACAACCCCTTCAAGGAATCAACCTGGTAAGCCTCGGCTTCCAAATCACCCACCGCCAATCCTCCGAAACCGCCACCCACATCATCCTCACCAAGCAAACTTGACACGAACCAGCAATTGCGAATATCCAATAATAGGCTTATAATACTCCATATATGGAGCATGATTAGGAGGCCACTTTGGCCACAATCCATCAACCCGGCGCAGGTATTGCCTGGGAAAAACCAGCCGATCTTTCCACCAAGGACGCCCAGAAGCGCTTGGGACCTGCGGCAGTAAAGGCCTTCTTGAAACTTTGCGAGCTTTGGGAACTGCGCGATGCCGACGCCCGGCAATTGCTGGGCGGTATGTCCAACGGCGCATTTTACGAGCTGAAGCGCAAGGCGCGCGGAACGCTTGACCAGGACCGGCTGACCAGGATTTCCATCCTGACCGGGATCTTCAAAGCCCTGAACATCCTCTACAGCAAGAAGCTCGCCGACCGTTGGATTCAGTTACCGAATGAAAATTCCATGTTTGCAGGAGACACTCCCCTCGCCTACATGATCAAAGGCGGACTGCCCGCGATGTTGCGCGCGCGGCAGCTTCTGGATTCTCGCCGTGGCGGGCGATAAATTCTTACCTCGCGTTTCCCACGTTCTTCGGAACGAGACCCATCGTTTGATTCCCGCACGCTATAGCGACCCGGACGAGAGCGTTCTTGCGCGGCTTACCGATAACACTGAGGATCTGAACGCGCTATTCGAACTCGAAGGGGCCACCAACGAGCGTCTCCTCGGAGAAGCTGGCCTGCTCCCAGGCATTACCGTTCGCGAACTAGTCTTTGGCCTTTCTTACTCGCATATCGTCAACGCGGCATTCACGCATGCCCGCCCCCTCGGAAGCCGCTTCAACGGGGCGGAACGCGGCGCGTGGTACGCGGCATTCACTCGCGACACCTCCGAGCTGGAAGTGGCATTCCACAGGCGCCAGGAACTGCAGGAAATCCGCTGGCCAGAAACGGAGACGTTTACCTACGTTGATTTCCTCGCCGATTTTCGCGGCACATTTCACGACCTCCGTAAGGACACCCGCTTTGGAAATTGTTTGGACCCCAACAGCTACGGCGCATCACAACATTTGGCTAGGGAACTTCTCGAAGGCGGGTCAGCCGGGATTGTTTATCCGAGTGTGCGGCCCAAAGCCGGAACGTGCATCGTTTGTTTCCGGCCGGCGCTCGTGAATCATGTTCGGAAGGGTTCGCTAATTTCCATCGCTTTTGCGAATGCCTTTGCGACTCCAGAGATTCGACAAATCAAATAGTTAACCGCGTACATGAAAATATGCGAGAAGGATTTTGGGTGGCCCGTCCTCGGGTTTTTGAGGGCGGGTCTTTCTTTTAACTTTTTCTGCTGTCGATCTGATTTTTTGCTCGATTTCTTACAACCCCGCCGGATTCACCGCTAACAACCTCAACTCCGTCATCTCCTCAATCGCGTACCGCAATCCTTCGCGCCCCAACCCCGAATCTTTAACCCCGCCATACGGCATATGATCGATCCGAAACGAAGGCACCTCTCCCACCATAACTCCGCCGACCTCCAACGTCTCAAACGCCTGCGTAATCCGTAAAAAATCCCGCGTAAAAATCCCTGCCTGCAGACCAAAGTCCGAATGATTGATCTCCGCCAGCGCCGCTTCAAAACTCGAAAACTTCTCCACGGTAACCACCGGACCAAAAATCTCTTTGCAGTTCACCATCATGTTGGGCTTGGTACCGGTGAGCACCGCGGGCGTAACCGTAGCCCCATCACGCACCCCGCCGCACCATAATTTTGCTCCGCCCCGCACCGCCTCCTCAATCCACGCCACATTCCGCTTGGCCGCATCCTCATTGATCAACGGACCAACATCGGTTCCCTCATCCAGAACTTTCCCGACCTGCAACCTCCCGACCCGCGCCACCAGCATGCTCACAAATTTTTCGTACTGCCCCTCTTCCACCAAGATCCTCTGCACCGAAATGCAGGTCTGCCCCGCGTAAGTGAATCCGCCAATCGCACAGCGCTCCACCGCGTAATCAATATTCGCGTCGGCGCAAACGAGCACCCCGGCATTCCCGCCCAGCTCCAGGAGCACCCGCTTCTTCCCCGCCTGCGCCTTCAACTGCCAGCCCACCGCGGTACTCCCGGTAAAGCTGAGCAGCTTGATCCGGTTGTCCGTTACCAATTTTCCGGCGTCTTCATTGGAAAGCGGCAACACGTTCAACGCGCCCGCGGGCCATCCCGCGGCCTCAATAATCTTTGCCAGCTTTAAAGAAGTAAGCGGCGTTTGCGGTGCCGGCTTTAGAACAATCGTGCAACCTGCGGCGATCGCCGGCGCCAATTTATGCGCCACCAGATTGATCGGAAAATTAAAAGGCGTAATCGCCGCGATCGGACCAATCGCAAATCGCCGCACAATTCCCCATCGCCCCGCGGTGGAGGCCTGCCAGTCCAGCGGCAAATACTCGCCGCCAACTCGCGTAGCCTCTTCCGCCGCTACCGCAAACGTAAACGCCGCCCGATCCACTTCTACCCGCGCTGCCTTGATCGGCTTACCAGCCTCCAAGGCCAGCGTCTTGGCCAAATCCTCCCGCTGCGTCTCGATCCCCTGAGCTATCCCGCGCAATACCCGCTGCCGCTCGTAGCCGCCCATCTTCCGCGTAATCTCAAACGTCCGCACCGCCGCCGCAATAGCACTCTCCAGCTGCGCGCCATCAGCACGATACGTAACTCCAACCAGCTCCCCAGTCCCCGGCGAGCGAATCTCCACCCTCTCGCCCTCGGCGACCCACTTCCCATCCACATAAACCCCAAACGTGTTCTCAGTACCCATAGTCCTCAAAGAACCTCAACGAGCCGCGTTTCCCTGGGAACGTTTCTAGTAGCACAGGCATTCCTGCCTGTGCGCCTTCTTACGAAGCCTCGCCGACCGCGGAGGTACCCCAGATTGGTCTTGACATATGAATTAGAATCCGCCACACTCTGTTGGTAAAGAAGCGCGCCTGATTCATCCCCCAAGACCCAATTGCAGCAACCCCCAGGGGTAACTCTTTACCAAACCTTTCCCGCTCCTAACCTCCGCAGAATGAACACTTGCGAAAGGTGATGAAAACAAAGGAACTTTAAGTTCTTTTGTTTTCATCACCTTTTGCGATTCCCGGCTCCCCGAGAATCCTGCACGAACGCAAAACCCACCCAAAGCCTACGCATGCGACAACTCCGCAGCCTTTCGCTCCGCCACCGACGCAATCGCCGCCTCCAGCACCGCCAACCCTTCGTCAAACTGGGCATCCGTAATCGTCAGCGGCACCAGAATCCGCATCACGTTGTTATACGTCCCGGCCGTAATAGTGATCAGCCCGTGTTCGTAGCAGTAATGCGCAATATCCTTCGTTTCGGTATCGGCCGGTTCCCGGGTCTCGGTATTTCGCACCAACTCGATGGCGCACATCCCACCCAGGGTACGAACATCGCCAATCAGCGGCCACTTCTTCTGCCAGCCGCGGGCCTTCACCTCGAAATGCTTGCCCATCGCCGCCGCGCGGTCGAGCAATCCGCCATTCTCGATCATTTCTATTGCGGCTAGCGCCGCGGCACACGAAAGCGGATTCCCCGCGAACGTACTGCCCAGTCCGCCGACCGCTGGCGCATCCATGATTTCCGCGCGGCCGGTAACCGCGGCAATTGGCATTCCCCCGCCTAGTGACTTCGCGGTCAGCAGCAAATCCGGTTCGATTCCGTAATGTTCGATGGCGAAAAATTTCCCGGTGCGGCCCAGGCCCGCCTGCACTTCGTCCACAATCAACACAATCCCGTGCTTACGGCAAATATCCTGAATGATCGGAAAGAATTCCTTAGGCGGCGCAATAAACCCGCCTTCCCCTAGCACCGATTCAACGATCACCGCGGCAACCGCATCCGCCGGAACCACCCGCCGGAAGGTATCCTCCAAATGCTGCGCGCAACTCACTCCGCAGCTGGGATAGGTCAGCCCGTACGAGCAGCGATAACAATACGCATACGGCACGCGGTACACATCCGTGGCAAACGGCGCAAATCCCGCTTTGTAAGGGTTGGTCTTGCTGGTCAGCGACATCGCCAGCAAAGTCCGCCCGTGAAAAGCATCTTCAAAACAAATTACCGCCGGCCGTTTGGTATACGCGCGCGCGATCTTCACCGCGTTTTCTACGGCTTCCGCGCCGGTATTAACGATAAATGTTTTCTTCGGTGATTTTCCCGGCGCCAATGCATTCAGTTTTTCCGCCACCGCCACGTACGGCTCGTACGGCGTCACGCTGAAACACAGATGCATGTATTTCTCGAGTTGTTTGCTGACCGCTTCGGTAACCGCCGCAGCGAGATGCCCCATATTCAAGCAGCCGATTCCACCGGCAAAATCGATATAGCGATTTCCGTCCACGTCCTCGATCATCGCGCCTTCGGCACTGGCCGCGAAGATGGGCGTCGAATGGTACGGACCGCGCGGCACTGCGGCGTCGCGGCGCTTCATCAAGGCAAGCGATTTTGGTCCGGGGACCTTGGTGCGTAATACAATCGTCGACATTTTAGTACCACCCGATCGGTGCCTCGTCCAAGTTGACGAACACCTGCTTGGTTTCCAAATATTCTTCAATGCCCCACGGCCCGAGCTCGCGCCCGAAACCAGACTGCTTGTAGCCGCCCCACGGCGCTTCCACGTAGGTCGGCTGCATGTGGTTCACCCAGATGATTCCGGCGCGCAATGACTTCACCACGCGGAAGGCTTTGTAAATATCGCGGGTCCACACCGCCGCCGCGAGGCCGTACGGCGTATCGTTGGCGATGCGAATTGCATCCGGTTCCCCATCGAACGGAATCACACTGGCCACCGGCCCGAAGATTTCTTCCCGCGAAATACGCGCGGAATTGTCCACGTCATAAAAAATTGTGGGCTCCAGGTAGTAGCCCTTGCCGAAAGCCGCAGGCCGGCCGCCACCGATCGCCACCTTCGCTTCCTTTTTCCCCAGCGCCAGATACGAACTCACGCGATCGTATTGTTCTTTGCTGACCAACGGACCCATCTTGGTTTCGCGTTCCAGCGGCGGACCCAGCTTGATGCGCTTGGCTTTTTCCGTCATGGCTTCCACAAACTTGGAATAAATCTTGCGCTCCACCAGAATTCGGCTGCCCGCCGAACACACTTCGCCCTGATTGATAAATACTCCGAACAGCGCGCCGTCCACCGACGCTTCCCAATCCGCATCCGCGAAAAATATGTTCGGCGATTTGCCGCCCAGCTCCAGCGTCACCCGCTTCAAAGTATCCGCGGCGCTCTTCACAATAATTTTTCCCACCGCTGCGCTTCCGGTGAACGCCACTTTGTCGACGCCGGAATGCGCGACCAGCGCCGCTCCCGTCGTTTCGCCCGGTCCGTTCACCACATTCACTACCCCGGGCGGCACGCCGCACTCTTCAAACCAGGGCGCCACTTCCATCGCGGTCAGCGGAGTCTGCTCGGCTGGCTTCAGAACGCAGCTACAACCCGCAGCCAGCGCGGGCGCCAGCTTCCAGGAGGCCATCACCAGCGGATAGTTCCACGGCACGATCTGTCCGGCGACGCCGACCGGTTCGCGCATCGTAAAACTCAGCGCGTTGGCCGGCACGGGGTTTACGTGACCCAGAACTTTGTTCGCCATTCCGGCGTAATACTCGAAACAGGTCGCGGCATCCGCAATGTCGTACTCCGCTTCTACGATTGGCTTGCCGGAGTTACGACATTCGATTTCCGCCAGATGCGCGGCGTTCTGGCGGACCTTTTCGGCAAACTTATACAGAATGCGGCCGCGCTCCTGCGCAGTGGTCGTCGCCCACGGCCCGGAATCGAAAGCAGTTCGCGCGGCTTTCACCGCGCGATCGACGTCCGCCGCAGTCGCCGACGCAACGTGCGCAATCACTTCTTCCGTCGAAGGGTCATACACAGGAAACGTTTCGCCGGATAATCCGTCAACCCATTTGCCATCCACATAATTCTGATATTTCTTCACGTCGGACTTACTCCCCACAGGCATTGCGACCTCCGTATTTCCACACTTTTCGATTCCGCCGCGCGGCGTTTCGGCCCACTGCTAACATCCTCTAGAACTAAACTGCGGCACGCGCTGCTGCGAGCCTGCGCGCCGTTTTGCGTTTGCCATACACAAAGAAAAAGTACGCAGCCAAGCCCACGAAAAACACCGTTCCCGAAATCATTTCAAATTCGTAAGTACGCAACGAGGTGATCAGTTGCGGCGGAAAATACTGCAGCAGTATTCCGAGAATGGTAGTGACCAAGCCGCTGATGCCCGCCAGGACCAACACCGGCTTGCTGTACACGCCTCCGGTTGCCGGTTTACGAAACGCCAGCTTCAACAGCGCGCCAAAAACGTAGATGTAAGGAACAAGTTGCAATACCACCGCCAAAGAAAGCATGGTCTGAAACGCTTCCTGCACACTGGAAAAACGAAAAAACACCACGCACAGCAGCATCGATATTGCGGCGTGAACCAGCAACGCGGCATACGGCGTCTTGTACTTGCTATGCACTTTGCCGAGCCACGAGGGCATGTAGGAATCGAGACCCGCAACAAATGGAATGCGCGCCGAGCCGCCGAGCCACGCTGATGCAATACCGATAATCGAGAGGCTCAGGACCAGCGCAAACAGCGGTACGATCCACGAAATACCGATTCCGCCAGCCATTCCGCCGACGGCCTGCACGATTCCCTGCAGCACGCTCATCTTATTTTTGCCCAGCGCTACCAGCAACGTCAGCGTGGTGCCGATATACAGCACGCCGGAAATAATTCCTCCCCACGCTACCGCCCCCGGTAGAGTTTTTCGCGGCTCCTGAATTTCGTCGCCCATGATGGACGCGAGTTCGAGTCCCACCAGAGCGAAACAAATCACGCCAAAGGAATTTAAAACGAAGCGGGGATCGTGCGGAATCTGGAAATCGGCCGCGGTCACGGTGATTCCTGTTCGCGAGACGACGATGGCTCCGAGACCGATCAGGGTGATGGCGGCGATGCCCGTGCCGATCGCGCCCAGATTGTTGATCCACTTGCCCACGCTGGATCCAACAATATTTAGAAGGGTGAGGATCGCAAGTAGCCCGAGCGAGACCCACAGCGCGAAGGATTTGTTATCGGCCAGCGCCGCATGGTTTGGGCCGGCGACGAATACGGACACGCCGACGAAATACAGCATGATGGTGGGAACGTACATCATGTTGTTGGTCCAGTAGCACCAGCCGGAAAGAAATCCGTGGAAGTCGCCGAAAATTTCTTTGGCCCACAAATAAACGCCGCCTTCGCCGGGATAGCGGTGCGCCAGTTCGATCACCGCGATCCCTTGCGGCCAGAAGAATAAAACTAATGAGATGAGCCACAGCCAAACGGTGACGCCGCCGTTGGCGGCGATCGAGGGAACTACGTTCAGATTGAAAACCGCGACAACGAATAGCAAAACGAGATCCCAACGCCCCAGAACGCGCTTCAGGTCCGGCGCGTGTGGCACTTCGCCGATGGCAGCGGCGCTGGTGATCTCCGTGGACAAGCGATCAGGACTCCCGAATGTTTGGGCGCAACCGCGTGCGGTGGGGCCCGTCAAATTTCTGCAAGCTTTCTTCAGCGGCAAAAGCCGGTTGATTGCGGGCCCGGGAAGTCGGAGCTGAAGCCCCGGCCTCCTAAAGACGATTCAAAGGCAAATCCTCAGCGGCTAAAGCCGGTTGATTGCTGAGCCCGGAATGTCGGAGCTAAAGCTCCGACCCCCAAAACGCACCGGCGAGCTCCACGGCCCTTTTGCCTGGCATCCGCTCAGTAAGTTGGCCGGACTAAAGTCCGGCACCTACATAAGGCGCAGATCTGACGCAGCGTCGTGTCGACACGCGGCTAATGCCCGGCAGCGCCGACGAATGCCAAACCGCGCGAGGCTTGGGCTTTGGCCAGTGCCGGAGCGATCTCTTCGAAGACGGCCAAATGCTTGTCGATGTCCGCTTCGGTGTGTTGCACGGAAATGGTCCACTGCTCGTCCCACCAATACGGTTGAGCGAGCACTCCGCGGTTTACCATGGCGAACCAATATTGCCGCCAGAGGTCGACGTCAATTTTGGTCCAGTCGCGATAGTTTTGAATTTCCTTGGGATACAGCATCAGCGCACCGTTCACTCCGGCGCTGACCACGTAGGCTTGCAGCCCAGCTTTCGCCACGACAGCGCGGTAGCCTTCGGTTAGTTTTTTTCCAAGCTTGTCTGTATGCGCGTAATTGTCGCGGGTGAGCACTTCGCGGAAGGTAGCAAGTCCCGCGGACATTGCGACACGATTGGTGTTGTAGGTGCCGCCGTGAAACACCTTGTGATCGCTGATCAGGTGCATCACTTCTTTGCTCGCGCCGAACGCGCCCAGCGGCAAGCCGCCACCGATGGACTTCGCCAGGCAGATCATGTCGGGCTTGACGCCGAAATACTCGCTGGCCCCACCCCACGCCAGCTTAGCGCCGGTTTTGACCTCATCAAAAATCAGCAGCGCGCCATTTTTCGTGCAGATGTCTCGCAGACCTTGGAGAAAACCCTGCTGCGGCATGCACAAACCCACGTTCATCAAAATCGGCTCGAGAATAATTGCGGCGATCTGTCCAGGAAATTCCTTGAATCGGTGTTCCACGCTCGGCAAATTGTTGAAGCTGGCCACGGTAACGTTGGCAATCGTGGATTTCGGAATTCCCCCGCCACCGGGCACGGAGTTCGGCGCGTTCGCATCGCCCCAATCTTCTTCCTTGGGTTTGACGCTGACGAGCGCAGTGTCGTGCAGTCCATGATACGAACCCTCAAACTTCAAAATTTTGTCGCGGCCGGTAGCAGCCCGCGCGATACGGCAAGCATGCATGGTAACTTCCGTGCCGCTGGAACCGAACCGCACCATTTCCACCGGATAGCGCTTGCAGATTTCTTCCGCCAGCTCCCACTCCTGTTCGTGGGGCATGCCGAAGGTAGTGCCTTCATGCAGTTTCTGTTCGACAGCTTTTACCACCGCCGGATGACCGTGCCCGGCCATCAGCGCGCCGAAACACAAGTTGTGATCGATGTATTCGTTGCCGTCGATATCGTGAATCCTGCTGCCTCGGCCATCCTTCACAAAAATCGGATACGGCTCGTAATGACGGTAGTTACTGGCCACTCCGAGGGGAATACGCTCGAGCGCCCTTTTATGGGCCGCCGCCGATTTAGGCGTGCGCTTTTCATAGGTGGCAATTTCTTTTTGCAGTTCGTCGTGCATAAAACTTCTCCATAAATGGCCCACCCAAAAGTTGGCCTGCAGGTCTATTCCCTGCGGTCAGTATAGGAGACGCCTTCATCTTAGTTCATTCCTGCAGGCGAAAGCGCGACCCGTCTGCAAGTCGCGCTGTTCACATCTAGGGTCTGGACTAAACTTCTCAGAAGAAAAATTTCAAGCCAAATTGCAACACGCGTGGATCCCGGGCCTTCAGGATTTGTCCGAAAGTGGAGTCCGAGAAGTTGCCATCGGGGTTTTCCAGTTGAGTGTGGTTGTACAAGTTGTAGAATTCGCTGCGAAATTCAGTGTCCCAGCGCTCGCTGATTCTCGTCTTTTTGGCAATTACCAGATCCGTATTACTTATGGCCGGTCCGCAGCATAAAGCGTGCGGAAGGTTGCCATACGTACCCAATGCCGAATCGTTGATGTTGGCGATGTTGAAGTAGTAGTTGCCGGCTGTGGTCTTAGGATTTACAAATTGCACCTGCCCGGTGACCTGCGGCGTGTTGGCGCTTTCAAAAAAGATGCTGCTCTCAAGCTCCGTATCGTCCTGGTCCTGAACACGAATCGGAAAGCCACTTTGATAGGTGATAATCGCGGAAACTTGCCAGCCATCGGCGACCTTCCCCTTCCAGCCGGAGTACTGGGGAATGGGCAGCTCCCACACGGGACTAAATACGAAGCGATTTTTTGCCGACAGTAGCGACAATCCGCGAGTGGCATCGGGATTGGTGGGATTGAGCTCGTTTTCGAACGAAGCTCCCTGGTCGATGGCCTTGCTGAAGGTGTAGGAAGCCTGGAACATAAGTCCGTGCGAATAGTTTTTTTCCACGGAGACCTGCAGCCCGTTGTAATTGGAGTTAGCGATGGTATTTTCCGCAAAAATATTGCTAAACACCGGCACGCCATCCGCAGGACATCCGCCGCCGGTATTCGGATTACAGTTGGGAGAAGAATACGGGCGCAGTCCTACGAGGGTGACCGGTGTGCCTCCAGCGGCGCCGGTAATCGTGCAACCAGCGGGAGCGGTGGGGTTAGCATACGGACATGGAACGTTTGGCCCGCCGGCAGTGGGGCCGGCGATGTAGGGCATGTGGAAGGTGGTTCCCGCCGGCACGGTCAAGGTGTAAGAGGAATCCGACCCAAACGGTCCGCATGTCCCGGCGCCAGCTATGGTGTTGATGTCCAGGCAAGTTTGTGGATTGCCGTAATCCAGATCTTGAGATGCGAGCAAGTGATGCGCCTGCGTTCCGACATAGGCCACTCGCAGCAACATGTCTTTCGTCAGCTGCCGCTCGATCGTAAAATTATATTGTTCAGCATACTGGGAGCGGAGATGCGGTTGAAATTCTCCGAAGAGTAAGGCCGGGCGAAACTGTGACCAGTCCACGCACCCCGCAGGTCCGGTAGGATCGAAACAAGGTGTGTTGGGCGTTTGGTTGATGATGCCGGTGGCGTTGTTGGGATTTTGTGTGCCATTTTGGAGGACAAAGGGAGTGTTAAATAGCGGCGCCGACAACGATACGCTGGTTCCAAAGGGTGGCTCCGCGCTGAACTGTTCCAAGACGAGCTGTTCGATAGGATTGTAGAAAATGCCGTAACCCCCGCGGATGGTCGAATGGCCGGGTCCGCCGGTTAGTTTTGCCAGCCAGCCTTCACTCCAATTTGGACTCCACGCCAAACCGATGCGGGGCGCGAAAGATTTGTAATAGGTACTGGTTAGCCCGTTGGGAACTCCCTTGTCGCCGGGGAACACTAGACCGAGCGGGAAATATGCGTTGTTGGCGGAATTTTCTCCGCAATCTCCCGGAGTCGTCCCCAGGGTGGCTGCGCTGGAGGCCGAGAGCCAGCAGGGATACTGGGTGGTAGCTTGCCCGGGACGGAAAGTCTGCAGGCGATTTCCGGTATCAACGTACGGAGTGTTCAGTTCCCAGCGCAAACCGTAATTCAGCGTCAGGTTTGGTTTAATTTTCCAGCTGTCTTGAGCGAATAAATATACGCCGGTGTTACGATCGTTTTCACCCTGGGCAGCGCCCTGTGTGTACGAGGTAGGCACACCGAGAAAGTAATCAGCGTAGCCATTTCCGTAGCCAAGATCGTTCTGTGTGCCAGCGGTCTGAAAAGCAAAATCGCCGTTGATGTTGTAATACAAAAATTGGTTGAACTGTTGCCGCCGGATGTCGACGCCGAATTTTGTGCTGTGTTTTCCGATGATCTTGCTGAAATTATCGGACCACTGAAAAGTATTGCCCACCTGCGGCAACTCGCCTTCGTTGTTGTTGCCGATCACGAATCCCCCGTTGACGTTCACGAAGGGAACACCCTCGCGGCCAGGGATATCTGTAGTAATGCCCGCAGTCGGATTGTTGGGATCGGCGAAGCAAGTCGCGCTCGGCACCGCGGTTCCGCAGGCGTCATGCACGCTGGGCAGGATGTTCACAGGATGGTTTAGGTTGAGTTGCCCTTCGCGAAAGTAGTTGAAGCGGAACTCATTTACCGCAGTTGAGCCAAGCGTCCAAGTGTGGCCGATGTTCCATTGCTGCACGCGCGTCTTAAAGAGCGCGCCGAAACCCGGCAAATTCGCACCGGCACCCTGGAAGTTAGAGAACGGATTAGTGGTGTCGTCATCGTCAAAATAATAGTAGACGCTGAGTTGCTGGCGGGAGGTGAGCGCATAATCAAAGCGCACCGTAAATTGATCGCCGCGATCCGTTTTATCCGGTGAGCCGGTGAACAGCCCGGTGCCGAAGGGGGCCACGTAGTTGTTATAGAGGGCCAGCGCTGTCGGATCAAAGCAAGCGGTCGGCACAGCCCCGGTGGGAAAAATACTGGAGTAGGGAGTTCCGGCCACAATGGGCGCTCCGCCTATGGCGGTAACGGCCTGCTGACAGGTCTGCGTGCCTCCCGTCGTGCGATTGGCGATGGTGCTCGCCAAAGTGGCGTCCGTTAAAGTACCTGGCAGAGCTGCAGCTCCCAATCCGCTCGCTACTCCAAAGTTGCCAGCGGCTTCGTCGGCGGTCGGCAGAAAGACTTGTCCGGAAGAAATGCCCTGCACCAGGCGATTCCCTTCGTAAGATCCGAATACAAACATCTTGTTCTTCTTGATGGGACCGCCCAAAGTGGCGCCAAACTGATTCTGCTTATAGTTGGGTACAGAAGTGTCGAAAAAACCCTTGGTGTTTAGCGCGTCGTTGCGAATAAATTCGTAAAAATCGCCGTGAACGTCGTTCGTGCCGGACTTGGTGACCACGTTGACTACGGAACCGGAATTTCGTCCATACTCCGCGTCAAAAGTATTGGTCAACACTTTAAATTCAGAAATGGCGTCGGGCGAAGGCTGAATCGCCGGACCGTTTACGAAGATATCGTTGCCGTCGCCGCCGTTGACCATGTAGTTGTTGGAACGCCCACGGCCGCCATTTACGGAAACGACTCCAGGATTGCTGCTGCCGTAAAAAAGGTCGGCGCCTAATTGGGACTGCACGCCGGGCTGCAATTGCAGGAGTTGGTAGGTGTTGCGGGAACTGAGGGGAAGTTCGCGCACCGACATTTCAGTCATCACCGCTCCCAGTTGTGTGGTTGTGGTGTCAATAATGGGGGGAGCGCCGGAAACTTCCACGGTTTCCGTGCCTCCGCCCAATTGCAAAGCGATGTCGACGCCCGCGATGGCGTCTAGATTCAGCGTAATGCCCTTGCGCACAAATTTCTTAAATCCGTCGGCGACCACGTCAACTTCATAGCTCCCGACGGGAACCTCCAGAAAAAGATATTCACCCGAAGCGCTGGTCTGGGCTTCGCGGGTAGCATTGGTTCCCTCGTTAATCAAGGTGACCTTGGCGGCGGCCACGACCCCGCCACTAGAGTCGGAGACTGTGCCGCGGATGCGGCCGCCGGTACTCTGGGCGCCGGCGAAAGGCGCCGCGAAGAGCAGTGCACTGGCGAGCACCGCCAGACAGGAGATTTTTACCGAGGCCAAACAATGCGCGGGAATTCGTAAGAACGCTGCCTTCATGAACCCACCCCCCTGCGGAATATTTCTTTGCTAAATCGATTCTTCGAGGTTGCTGCGTTTCCCGAACCTTACTATAATCCCGCAAAGTTAGAGAAAGCCGACAACGGTGTCAAGTAGAAATAATTCATACGACAAATCGGCAATTCGCAAGGCGGCGCGGGCGCTGCGGATCAGCGAGGTGGCCGCCCGCGTGGGGATTTCGTCATCGGCGCTCCGCGCCTGGGAGATCCTCGGACTGGTTTCGCCGCAGCGGACGGCCAGCCGTTATCGCGTTTATAGCGAAGGGGACGTACGGCTTTTGCAGCGCGCGGTGTTTTTGCGGCGGGCCCGGGGACTGAACCCCGCGGCGATTGTGCATGAGCTGAAACGGCAAGGCGTGGTTTCGCATCCGGCGGACGCGGTGGCTCATCCGGGCCAGCGCTTCCGGCGATTGCGCGCGAAACGCGGGCTGTCACTGGCACAAGTGGCGAAGGCCACAGGAGTTTCGATCGGATTTTTGAGCGCTCTGGAACGCGGGCAGATGCGCTCTTCGATTGCCACACTGCGGCGGGTGGCGCGTTTCTATCGGACCAATATTCTTTCGTTTTTTGAAGCTGCGGAAGAAAATCCGCGCGTGGTGCGCCGTACCCAGCGAAAAATTCTGGAGACCACGCCGGGAGTCCGCATGGAATTGCTGGCCTGGGGACGAACCGCGATGGAGCCGCATTTATTTCGCATCAAGGCGGGCGGCGGCAGCGGAGAATCTTACGCACACGAAGGTGAGGAATTCCTTCATGTGCTGCGCGGACAGTTTGAGATCTGGCTGGGAGCGAAGGAGCACCATCTCTTGAAGACTGGGGACAGCCTTTATTTTGAAAGCTCCACGCCACATCGCTGGAAAAATCCGGGGCGTACAGAAACTTCGCTTTTGTGGATTAACACCCCCCCGACGTTTTGAGCGGCGTTGGGGGAAATTTATTGGGGTTCTACTAAGTTTGGTTTTTAAGGAGCGAGATGCGTATTCGATTCGCAAGGCGCGCGGTTTTGTCTGTGGCGATCGCGGCATTAGGAGCATTGCTTGCAATTCCGGCTGGCGCCAAGCCGCAGAGCGCGAAGAGCCCCTCTGCCGATACGATAATTTTGCACGGCAAGGTGTACACCGAGAACGCCGCACAACCATGGGCCGAGGCGGTGGCCATCCACGGCGGCAAGATTTTGGCAGTCGGGTCTGACGCAGCGATCACGAACCTGGGGGGCGCTGGCACTAGAGTGATCGACGCGGGGGGCCATCTAGTATTGCCCGGCTTCGTCGATTGCCACATTCACTTCGTGGAAGGCTCGCTGAGCCTCGGCTACGTCAATCTCGAAGGCTCCAAGGACATTGCAGAAATTCAGCAACGGCTGCGAGATTACGCGGCGAAACATCCGGGCAAGGATTGGATTCTGGGATTGGGCTGGAATTACGCGATGTTTGGCGCGGAAACTCTGCCCAACAAAAAATATCTGGATAAACTTTTCCCCGACCGGCCGGTAGTACTCGATGGCTTCGATGGCCACACCAGCTGGGTCAACTCGAAAGCGTTGCAGTTGGCGGGAATCACCAATTCCACACCTGACCCACCCAACGGAATTATCGTCCGCGACCCCGTCACACACGAAGCTACAGGAGCGCTGAAAGAATTTGCGCAAGAACTGCTGAGCCAGGTCGTTCCGAAACCAACCCGCGCAGAAAAATTGGCAGCGCTGCGCACCGGTATGAAATGGGCCAACGAGAACGGGCTTACGCGGGTGCACAGCGCCGGCGGTGATTTTCCGGAACTGGACTTGTACGACGAACTGTATCGCCACGGGGAAATGACGGTGCGTTTCTACATCGCTTATTTCATGGACCCCCCGGCCCTGCGTTCGCAGGATCTGGAGGCCATTGAATTCGCGCGCAAGAAATATCACGACGATTGGATCGATACCGACGCCGTGAAATTTATGGTGGACGGGGTGATCGAATCACACACCGCGGCAATGCTGGCACCGTATAGCGATGACGTTGCTCTCCAAGGCAAACTTTTCTGGGACCCCGCGAAATACCGCGAAGCAGTGGTGGAATTAGACAAGCGCGGCTTGCAACTTTTCACGCACGCCATCGGCGATCTTGGGGTACGAACCGCGCTGGATGCCTACGAGAACGCGGAAAAAGTAAATCACGCCAACGATCACCGCCCACGTGTCGAGCACATCGAAACCATCACCACGGCGGACATTCCCCGTTTCGGAAAGCTCGGCGTGATCGCGAGCATGCAACCCCTGCACGCTTACCCTGATGAGGACACTCTGAAGGTGTGGGCCGGCAATATCGGCCCGGATCGCGCGTCGCGGGCGTGGCTGTGGAAGAGCATCGCCAACGATGGCGGCAAGCTGGCGTTCGGCAGCGATTGGCCAGTGGTCACACTGAATCCGTGGGAAGGCGTGCAAACCGCCGTGACCCGGCAAACCACGGAAGGCACGCCGGCCGGCGGCTTCATTCCTGCGCAGAAACTAACCGTAGCCGAAGCGGTGCACGGTTACACCCTGGGCGCTGCCTTCGCGGGGCGTCGCGAAAAAACGGAAGGCTCGCTCGAAGCCGGCAAGCTGGCGGATTTAATTATCGTATCGCAGAATATTTTTGACATCGATCCCCACAAAATTTCCGAAACGAAAGTACTGACCACCATCGTCGGGGGCCAAGTCGTCTTTCAGTCAGGTGAAAAGCCTCCCGAGGGAAAACCATGAAGCGGCTGATCGCGGCTTGCGGAATGTTGGCGCTGCTATTCTTCTGCGGCGCTTGTCAGAAAAAACAAGACACCCTGAGTTTGCTCGTGTGGGAAGGCTACGCCGATCCTTCGTTCGTCCACGCTTTTGAGCAGGCTCACCACTGCAAAGTGGTGGCGTCCTACATGGGCTCGAGCGATGAACTCGTCGCCAAGCTGCGCGGCGGAAGCGCCGCCAATTACGATGTGATCTCACCGTCCAGTGATGTTGCGGCGTCTATCGTCCACGCCGGACTCGTCGCGCCGCTGGATATTTCGCAAATGCCCGCATACCCGCAGCTTTCCGCCAAGCTGCGCGACATGCCCCTGGTAAAACTCGACGGCAAAATTTATGGCGTGCCCTTCGTGTGGGGGCCGAACCCTCTGCTGTATGACACCGGAGCTTTTGCGCAGCCGCCGAATTCCTGGGCAGTCCTGTGGGATCCGTCGCTCAAGGGGAAAGTTTCCGCGTGGGACGATCTTTCTACGGTGTGGATGGCCGCGCAAGTACTGGGGTACGATCAGCCCGATCCCTCGCAGCTCTATAACCTTTCGGACGCGCAACTGGAAGCCGTAAAAAAGAAATTGCTGGAGCTGAAGCCGAATATCCGCAAGCTATGGAGCACCGGCGGCGAACTCACCAACCTTTTTCAGAATCACGAAGTGGTCATCGCCATGGGCTGGCCGCTGATGACCAACCAGTTGCGAAAATTACATTTTCCGATCGGCGAAACCATTCCCAAAGAAAACACCACCGGATGGATCGATCATTTAATGATCACCTCGGCCAGCAAGAATAAAGAACTGGCCCAAGCTTTTCTGGCGTACATGATCGAAGCCGAAACGCAGAAGCAAGTCACCGACGTGACGCACTACACTCCCGCAAATCCTACCGCCGCGCAGTTTATGACCGAGGAAGAAAAACGCGGCCTGCATCTCGACAATCCCGATGCCTACATGCAACGCATTTATTTTTGGCAGGATGTGCCGCGCCGCGCCAAGTACAACGAAATCTGGAATGAGGTGAAAGCCGCGCAGTGAGCGACACCAGCGCCAAATCGGTGCGCAACGCGCCGGAACCGGGCAGCGTGTTACTGGAAGTGCGTTCGGTGGCCAAACGTTTCGGCGCGGCAACGGTTCTGAAAAATATTTCGCTGCAGATCGCTGCCGGAGAATTTTTGACGCTGCTGGGCGAAAGCGGCTCCGGAAAGACCACCCTGTTGCGGCTGATTGCGGGGTTCGAGGCCCCAACCTCCGGCGAAATCTGGATGGGTGGCCAGCGGCTGGACACACTTCCGCCGTATCAACGCCCGGTAAACACGGTCTTCCAGCACTACGCGCTCTTTCCGCACTTGAACGTCCGGGAAAATGTGGCGTACGGACTCAGCGTAAAGGGCACGCCCAAGAGCGAAATCACGGGTCGCGTTGACGAAGCCCTACGCATGGTGAAAATGCACGATTTCGCAGCGGCCAAGCCTGCGAAACTCAGCGGCGGCCAGCAACAACGCGTCGCCCTGGCTCGCGCGCTGGTGAATCGCCCCCAATTGCTGCTGCTCGATGAACCGCTTTCCGCGCTAGACGCTAATCTGCGCAAACAAATGCAGAGCGAACTGAAATCGTTGCAACGCGAAATCGGCATCACTTTCCTCTTCGTCACCCACGATCAGGAAGAAGCCATGGCTCTTTCCGACCGCATCGCCCTCTTACGCGGCGGCGCACTCGAGCAAATCGCCTCGCCGCGCGAAATTTACGGCCACCCGGCGACAGCCTACGCCGCGCAATTCATTGGACAGACCAATTTATTGCAAGCGGAAGTTCGCGACGGATGGGCGTCTTGCGGCGCGCTGCGCTGGCCAACGCGCGACGCGAATGGTGCGGCCCTTTACTCCTTGCGTCCGGAAGCCATTGGGCACGCGCGAGCCAATGAGCCGCGAGCCGCTGACGCTATTTCTTTCCGCGGCGCGATTCGCCAGCAGTTCTACGGCGGCGCCAACGAAACCCTGGAAGTGGCCTGCGGCCCGGAGCAAACAATTCGCATCCGCATTCCCGCCGCCGGACCTTTGAGCGGCGAGCAGGAATTTTATTTTTCTCCCGCTGACGCGATTCGCGTTGGCGAGTGAACTCTTGAAGCGCAGTTAGCGGTCAACTCTTGCAATGTATTCGCGCGCGTACAAATCGCTGGTTTCGCTCCCGCCGCTGCTGTGGGTGGGGATCTTTCTGCTGCTGCCCTACGCGCTGATGTTCGTGCACAGCTTTTGGCTGGTGCGTGATGGCTTTATCGTGCATCAGTGGAATCTTGGCAATTACGCGGCGCTGTTCACCAAGCCGGTATATTTTCAGGTGCTGCTGCGCACCATGCGCATCGCCGGATCCGTAACGCTGTGCTCGTTGCTGCTTGGATACCCACTGGCGTACTACTTGTCTTTCCATTCCGGCGCGCGCAAAGAACTTCTCTATCAACTGGTGATCGTGCCCCTGTGGGTCAGTTACCTGGTGCGCGGCTATTCCTGGAAAACAATTCTCGGCAGCAATGGGGTGCTCAACGGCTTCCTGCAATACGCGCATATCACACACGCCCCGGTTGGGTTTTTACTGTACAGCCCGTTCGCCGTGATCCTGATGCTCACCCACATCTATACCCCATTTGTATTTCTGCCTATTTACGCGGCGCTCGAAACGATTCCCCGCCCGCTAATTGAAGCTTCTCAAGACCTCGGCGCGACTCCGGCCAAAACTTTCTTGCGAATAATCCTGCCGCTTTCCGTGCCAGGGCTGGTCGCTGGAGCTACTTTTGCGTTTGTGCTATCTCTCGGCGATTTTCTCGCGCCACTGCTGGTTGGCGGCGCATCGGGAACCATGATCGCCAACGTAGTGCAGACTCTTTTTGGTGCCGCGGACGATTTGCCGCTCGGCGCCGCGGTCTCCGTCTGCATTTTGCTTTTCACGTTTTTTATACTTTTCTCCACTGAAGCACTGGAAAGACGCTGGTCATTTAAATCATGAGCACCGTCGCTGCCAGTCGCCGTGCACCGCTGCTGAAGGCCTACGCCATTGTTGTCTTCGCGTTTATCTATCTTCCAATCGTGGTACTGATTACTTACTCGTTTAATCGCGATGGAGTCGGCGGATTTCCTCCACGGCATCTCACGTTTCAGTGGTATCAACAGCTTTTTGCCGATGGCGCGATCTGGCAAGCGGTCTTGAACAGTCTGATTGTGGCGTCCGCCAGCGTGGCTCTCGCGCTGGCCCTCGGATTGTTGGCTGCTCTGGCTTTGGACCGCGCCAACTTCCCCGGCAAGGTTCTCTTCCGCCGATTGGTTCTTCTCCCATTGATTCTTCCCGGCATCATCACGGGACTTTCTTTGCTAATGTTCGCGGTACTAGTCGAGGCTCCGCTGAGCCTGCTCACCGTTTTCTTGGGCCACGGCACCGCGCTGATTTCCGTGGCTACCACAGAACTTTTCGCCGGCCTGCAAAAAATGGACCGTGCCCAGGAAGAAGCCTCGCTGGACCTCGGAGCCACTCCCTGGCAAACCTTCTGGCGCGTAACTTTGCCGAGTCTAAAACTCTCGCTGATCGCTGCAGGCTTGCTGATTTTCACCCTGTCCATGGATGAAATCGCGGTAACTTTTTTTCTGACCGGGCGCGACAACACCTTGCCCATGGAAATCTGGGGCCGCTTGCGGCAAGGCATGACTCCAGAAATCAACGCCATCTCCACCCTGATTTTTGTAGTCTCCGTGGCGCTCATCAGCATTTGGTATCGCTTACGGATGCGCGCGCTGCGCGACGCAAGCTGAATTTCACTCAGCGAGCAGCGGTGCTCATCGAGATTTTTCGTTGCACGGATTTTTTGGGAGAAACCATATGCCGCAATCACGCCGAGATTTCATTAAATACGTCGTCGCCGGTTCGGTAGCCGCCGGATGCCCGATCAATTCCACACTGGTGGCGGAGCCCGACCCCGGCTCCTCCGATTCCGCAAATCCCACACCGCGCATGGATGGCGAACATTTCGAGGTCTGCCACCAGGTTCGCGACGGCCACGTGTTTGACCGTCCGGCGCCGTCAAAACAAGTAGGTATTGTGATCATCGGCGGCGGCGTCGCCGGACTCTCCGCGGCGTATTTTCTCGGATCAAACAAAGACTGGCTGCTGCTCGAAAAAGAAGATCATTACGGCGGCAATGCCTACCAGGAAGACTACGAAGGACAGCCTTTCTGCACGGGCTCCGCTTTCGCCTTTAAAGGCGATGACGGCGATCATCTCGCTTCCGAAATCGGCTTGACGCTGCTGCCCGTCAACAATCCGGATCCTACCCTCGTTAACAAAACTTTTGTTCCAGATACCTGGAAGACCGGACTCGACCAACTTCCCTATCCGAAAGAAGTCATCACCAGTTTCAAGAAATTTCGCGACGACATCATGAAAATCGATCTGAAAGCTCGCGCCATGGAACTCGATGCGCAGCCTTTCAGCAATTTCACCACGGGTTACGCACCGGAAATTGCGCACTGGTGGGATGGTTACGGCCCTTCCAACTGGGGCGCGACAACGAAAGACTCCTCGGCACTGGTGGCCATGGAAAGTCTGCAGGGGCTCATCAATGGTGACGACGATCAGCGGGTGATTCTGCCGGGCGGACTGGGCTGCATTACGCATCGTCTGGTAGAAATTCTGTTGCCGAAATTTAAAGATCGCATGCTGGGCGAAGCCACCGTGGTGGCCATCGTGCCGGGAGCGGACAGCGTCAACGTCACATATTTTCACGCCGGCCAGCTAACCACTGTCACCGCCAAAGCCGTGATCATGGGCGTGCCGAAATATATTTCGTCGCGGCTGATCACCGAGATTCCCGCCGAACAAAAATCGGCTATGCGCCACACCCGCTACGCACCCTATCCGGTGGTGAACGTGATTTTCGACAAGCCGGTCTACAACCGCGGCTATGACAATTGGTGCCCCGGCAACAGCTTCACCGATTTCATCGTGGCAGATTGGACGGTGCGCAATCAGCCCGGTTACAAACAAAAAAACAATATTCTTACCTTCTACACGCCTCTGCGCGAATACCAGCGCGCCACGCTGCTGCAGGAAGAAGGCTGCAAATTGCTGGCGGCCAACGTTCTGGCGGACTTTCAGAAAGTCATGCCGGAGTTTAACGTGGATCCCGTCGAGGTCCGCATCTATCGCCGCGGCCATCCGATGTTTATGGCCACGCCCGGGCAATTCACGAAAAACCGCCTGGCGGCCGCGCAACCGATGGATCGCATCTATTTCGGCAACGCTGATTCCAGCGGCCCTGAATCGCTGACCAGCGAGTCCGTGCGCCTTTCAAGAGTCGCGGCAGAGTGGAGCGATTTGGTGCTCGCCGGAAAGCCGGGCGCCAAGGATCTGGCCAAAAAGGCGCTCCTGGCCGCGGGTCTCTAAGGGCAGGTAAACGGCCCCCCCAAGAAGTTCTCTATTTTCACGAAAATAGGTAATAATGTGCCCTCCGGCCCTGGCCGGCCGACCAGGTATGAGCGCCAACCCCAACCCCGCTTCCCGAGTACAGCGGACTTCCGCGAGCACCCGCAGAATCACGGCCAACGGTGTACCAGGGAAAATACCGTCGCAAAAGCAAACGCTCCACCGTTTGCGAAACACTGGCATTGTTGCCTTATTTGCCGTGGCGCTGCTGGTGCCCAAAATTATTCATTTGCGGCGCAACGAACGCTCCTGGTTTGCGTTCCGCATCGTTTTGGCGATCGCGGGAGCTTCCTTCGTGCTGCTGCCGCTGGCGCTGTGGCGGAGTTATTTGCTCGCCGTCGTGGGGCTGGGCATGTTCATCGCCGCGATTCTTCTGCCCTCCGCGCGGCCGGATACCACCGCGGACGAGAAGGCACGCGAACTTGGCGCATTAGTCGTGGTGAATGGTGGGGAGTATCAGCCCGGGAACGCAGCCGCCGCGGCGGTGCGCCTCTTTACCGGCGTCGAGAATATTTGGGCGCTGGACCAGCACTTCCAGCCTCTGCTGGTTATCCCGGTGCGCGAGTTGACCTTGGCGCGCGCGGAGAATACCGCGGGTGCCTGGTACCTGCGGCTGCGCTGGGCGGACCATTCGGCGGAGTTTTCTTACCGCGGCATTTTCGCGGAACACCTGGCGCGCGTGGCGGAGACTACCCTGCACAGCGTAATGCGCCCCGCGCTGCCTATTCTTCCGCAGCGCAGCCGCGCGGCCAGCGCCTAGATCTCAGGTTTACGGCATTCCTGAATCCTGCTTCGCCACCGCGGCAAACCACCGGTCTTAATCCCCTGCTCAGTCATAATCTGTGTCAAAATAGAGGCATGGCGCGAGGATGGGAAAGCAAAGACGTGGCAGATCAAGTTGAAGCAGCGGAAACTCCGAAGTCTAACCCCAATGCCGGGAATAAGTCCGACGCCCAAGTGCGTCACGAGCAGGAAATAAAGGATTTGGAGCTGTCCCGCACCCGGATCGTAAACGAACTGCAGGCCGCCACCCACCCGCAACACCGCAAGTCGCTGGAAGCCGCTTTGGCCCACTTGGACCGCAAACTCACCGATCTAAAATAGTGCGCGCTCGCCAAGTGTTGCCGAACACTGGCTGCTAAATTCCTCGGGCTGCGCATACTGGCCGTCACTGAATAAAATCTGCAGCAAGCCCCCAGAAATCGTTCACGTAGTAATGCGATAGTACGTTCCCAAACAAATAGCAGACGCCTTGGCACGGAGGAATATCTCCGTAGATTTTCTTCCCCCGCGAGAAAATCTTGCGCAGCGAGCCGTCCGTCATTAAATTGCCCGCCACTTTGCGCAACGGCTCGCAGGGATAGAAAACATCGCCATTGGGATACACCCGCGGAAACATCGTGGGGTAGCACTGAAAATCCCCGAAGCGCAAAAGCGTTTCGATCGTGCGTGGCGTTCCGTTGATAGGCTGTGCGCCTTCGCGCCGCCGGGCGATAATTTTATCCACCAGCGCGTGATAGCTCGGATTCTTAAGCAGCGCCAGATTCGGCATCTTTTCAAGCTGGGCGGACTGCGCCGCGAATACAAATCCCTGCTCACCGCACCAATCCAGAAGTTTTTCCACTTCTCCTATATTCCATTCTTCGATCACGGTGCTGATGGTGATCCGCTGCGGATTTCCCATGCGCGCCCGGGCCATCGCCAGATTTTCCATCACCTTGGGGAGCGCGGCGGGTTTGGAGAGCGCGTTCGTGGGATCTGCGGCCAGCGCGTCCAGGCTCACGATCAACCCGGTCACAGCGTCCAGAATTCGCGGCTTGCGATCCAATAGCGTTCCGTTGGTGATGAGCAGCAGCGAGCGAAACTTGCATTCGTAGCGCGCCCATTCCACCAGCTCTTCGATGTCCGGGCGCAGGGTGGGTTCGCCGCCGGTAATTACGATCGAGTCTGTTTCTTTGCGAATCTTGCGCAGCAGGCGCTTGGTCTCCGCAGTGGCTAACTCGGCGCTAAAAACATCCGGCTCTTTCTGCGTGCAGTAGCTACAATCCAGATTGCACTTGTGCGTCACGTAAAACGTCACCGCATACGGCGCAACAACATTTGTCCGCAAAATATGCCGCCGCCAGGCGTTCTGAAAATACAGCCGGAAATTTTTCCCCACGAACGGCGCCTGCTTCACCATCCCGCGTAGTATTTCGCGCCGGGTAGGCGGCTGCTTGGTCAACGCACTGGCCGGAACAAAATTGGCGGTCTTACTTCCCTGGCTCATCGACATCCAACAATTATGGACTAAAGCGCCGCATCCTTCGCACAAAGCCAAATTCCGCGCTCAGGAGAGGAATTGTAGGGGCGCAGCTTTACCCTGAAGGATGAAGGGCTGCTGCGCCCCAGCTTGTCCGGGCGTCAGAAGTCTGGAGCGCTTAAGATCGCCACCTCAGTGATAATTCGCTTCGATTAGGAAAATTAGAAAAACGCGAAGGGAACAGAAAGTTTGAAAAAATCGCGCCTTAATCCGTAAACACCACACCCACCGAGCTGTGCCCTTTTTCCGCACCTTCCTCGGTGCGCACCACGTACCCGCGCAACACCATCATCTGCGCGCCATCCGATCCCGGCGCCTCCATGGTCACCAGCAGTTCAGACTGCAGCCGCGGCGCATGTTCCAACGAAATCAGCGCGCCTTGCAACGCCAGATCGCGCACCATCGTTTCTTCTTCGAACGGCTTACCGCCTTCGGTCACTCCGGTGACCTTGGCGCGAAACTGCGCTTCCCGCCGCAGCGCCGTGCGGGTACCGGGCAGATGCGCCTGCACATGATCGCCGGGCGAACCCAAGGTAATCACCATGCCTTCGCCCGCGGCAAAAACCGAATCAAACTCGTCCCGCGCATTGCGCAAAATTGTATCTACCGCGCGATCCGTAGAATCCGGATCGTGGTGAAACAAGACTAGCGTCTTCGCGCCGGCGTCGCGCGCCGCGCGGACTCCTTCTTTCCATGAGGAGTGCCCCCAACCGTGCCGCGTGGTCGCCAACTGCTCCGGCGTAAACTGCGCATCGTTAATAAAGATGTCCGCGCCAGCCGCCAGCTCCCGCAAACTCTCTTCCAGTTTCGTGTCACCGGGTTCATTGTCGGTCGCGTACACCACCGTCCCCGCGGGAGTTTCAATCCGGTATCCCAGGCATCCCTGCGGATGATTCAGCCACTTCGCCGTAATTTTATTTTCCCCAATTTGAAAGGACTGGCCGCCTTCCACTTCATTAAACTTGCGTTTTGACGCCATCGCCGAAAGATCCACGGGAAAATACGGCATGGCCATCTGGGCTTCGAACACTTGCTTCAAACTATCCTGCCCCAGATATTTCGAGCGGAAGCTGTAAAAATGAAACGCATTTTCCGGCGCGTACAGCGGCGCGAAAAAAGGCACGCCCTGAATATGATCCCAGTGATAGTGCGTAACCAGGATGTGCGTTTCGCCGCCCGATTTTCCTTCGGGCTTCGACCAGCGCCGCCCCAGCATCCGCAAGCCAGTCCCGCAATCCAGAATAAATTGTGTGCCGTCCGGCGCGGTCAGCTCGAGGCAAGGCGTGTTTCCGCCATACCGCCACGTTGCGGGGTCCACCGTCGGCGTAGAGCCGCGCACGCCCCAAAAACTCAGCTTGGCTATAGGAACCGTCATTTACGTTGTTTTATATACCCGGCGCGTCTGCAGCCCCTAGTGATTTCGCGCCGTGCGAGCTTAATGAATGTTGGCAGTCACGGCCAAGACCGTCAATCTCTTCCCTATACCTAAGTGTCAAACTGCCTAACAACTCGGTTAACAGGCTGCATCGCGAAACACATACAGGTACCATAGAAGTGATGGGCGCACATAACCATGTCGCGGAAGGCTGCGACGAACATGCCGCGGACCAGCATAGCCACGCGGGCCACTCGCATTCCCATGCCCACGGTCACGCCGGCCATTCGCATCCGCAACTTCGCCCCGCAATTCTCGGCTGGGCGATCGCCGCTACCCTGGGACTCGTCGTCGCCGAGGTATTTGGCGGTTTGCTCGGACGCAGCGTAGCCCTTCTCAACGACGCTGTCCACAATCTATCCGATGTTCCCGCCCTCGGTATCTCCTACCTGGCCATGCGCTGGGCTGAGCGCCCCGCCGACGCCGAAAAGACCTACGGCTACCACCGCGCCGGCACATTGGCAGCGTTCACCAATTCCATGGTCCTGGTATTCCTCTCGATCTGGCTGGCCTACGAAGCCGTCGCGCGTTTCAGCGCTCCCGTCGACGTGGTCGAAAGCTGGATGATCTGGACGTCGCTGGCGGCCTTAGCGGTAAATGGCGGAATCACGCTAGCTCTGGTGAAAGGCCGCGGCGACTTAAACCTCCGCAGCGTCTTAATCCACAATTTTGGCGACGCGCTCTCCAACATCGCCATCCTCGTCGGCGCCATCGTAATTCACATGACTGGCCTGCGCTGGATCGATCCGCTACTCGGCCTGGCCATCGGCTTGCTAGTTTTATGGTCCAGTATCGGAATTCTGCAGAGAATCCTCGCACATTCTTCTCGAAGGCCGACCGCGCGAGATGCGCGTCGAAGAGGTAGCCCGCGCCATCCTCACCATCGAAGGCGTCTACGAAGTTCACGATCTGCACATCTGGTCGCTCGGCGGCGGCCACAACGCCCTCAGCCTGCACGCCCGCCTGCCGGACATGCACATGGACGGCTGCGAACGCATCCTGGTAGCCATCCAGCAAAAAGCTTCCTCGGATTTTGGGATTGATCACACCACCGTGCAGTTTGAAAGGGCTGGCCTGCCCGCGCAGTCCGGCTACGTGATGCCCGAACCCATAGCAAAACCACCTAACCAGTAACAGCTTAGAAGGCTTTCTGTGCGGTTTTTGTATTCGCTTTTGTAGCGGCCGCGCTTCAGTCCCGGCGCTTTTTCTTGGTTGCCTTCTTCCGCAACCTCTTTACTCAACTCACGCTGGCGACTGAAAACTCAGCCCGCGCTGCTCATTAAATTGTTGCGTGGCATCCAAATCCAGCGCATCCCGCGTCACCGTGCGCCGGAAACCATCCTGCGTCACGTACGACAAACTCCCCGACTGCCACGAATACGCCACCGCAAAAAACACGGTTCCATCGCGACGCACAAATACGTACGGCTCGCTCTGCTTTGGTGGCGTCACCACCACATCGTAAGGCGCGGTTGCATTCTGTAGCCCATACCGCGGATCGGGCCGGTCGCTGCCCTGGCTGGCCACATCGTTCTGGGTATACGCAGGCGGCTGATCCTGCGCCACATAGCCGTCGTCCGACTGCCCGGCCACATAAGACGGCGTGTACGGCAGCAAAAATCCCGAATCAAAAAACGGGAAAAATCCCACACTGCCGTTTGGGAAAAAGTTATGCCGTCCGCGCTGATTAGATGGAACAGGATGTACCGCCGCAAGGTGCACGTAATCAAATCCCAGCCCCGGGACTCCCGTAAAATCCGGCAAAGAATTGGCCTGCTCAAATGCCGCGGAGTTATTCATCCGGCTCGCCGGCCTGGCAACTGCGGTGCCGCGCAGAGCCGTCCCACCCGCAACAATTCTTCCTGGCGCGCCGCGAAACACAGTCATTCCCCCGGCTGGAGGCGCGCTACGAAAACTGGGTGCAGCCGCAGTCATCGGCCGAGGCGCACTAATCATCGGATGCGCGGCAACGCCGCCATGCGCACCACCACCGCCGCCACGCACTTGTGCTTGAGCAAATACCGGAACAAAAAGGAGAGCTACAACCAACGTAAAACGGCGCATATGAAACCCCTGAGCACCGAACCACCAAATACTTATACCACTTACACCTATAGGATGCCCCACCTTCCCAGCGGGTTTCATCGCGACCAGCTCAGGCGTTGCCAAGGCGGCGCACAACCCCATCGTTAAGACGCGTCAACCTCGTACCCGTACGCCCATGCTTTTGCCCGAGGCCCATGCTCTTTTACCTGAGGCCCACGCTTTTACCTGAGGTTAGTGATGTGCTATAAACATCGGGCCGTGGAACGCTCTGCGAAGTACCCTCTGGAAACGGACGCGCGATCCCCAGCTGTTCCGGATCACCCCGTTCCGTCATCGGCCCAGGGTATTACCGCGGCACTCCCCGTGCAGCCCTTGGCACCGGGCGACGATATATCGCGTTACTGTCCCGTCTGTTCGCAACGGCTCATAGCGCGCAAATGCAAGTTGCTTTGTGTGGTCTGCGGCTATTACATGTCTTGCGCGGACTATTACTGACTGGCGCCTGTCACCGCTGGTTTTCAACGTTTCGCGGCGAACTTCAGTATCCGCCGTGTGGCGAAGTTACGTAGAAGGAATGAAATCTGATAAGCTTTGGGGCTCCAGACCGGTATCCCCGGATCTGGCGGCCGACGAGGAGGAAACAACGTGGCATTGAAGATGACGAATCGCGAAGTGGACGGCGTCGCAGTGGTGGCTATGGACGGCCGTATCGTGCTCGGCGAAGAAAGCAACGCGCTGCGCGAAAAAATTAAATCCCTGATCGCCGAAGGCAAGAAAAAGATTGTCCTCAACATGGACAACATCACCTTCATCGACAGCGCCGGCTTGGGCACCCTGGTGGCCGCGCATCACAGCGCCAAGACCCAAGGCGCGGGATTGCGCCTTTGCCATCTCGGCAGCAAGTTTCAGGAAGTCCTGCAAATCACCAAACTGCTCACCGTCTTCGAAGTGTTCAACACTGAAGCCGAAGCAGTCGCCAGCTTCGCCAAAGGCTGACGCGCTTTTCCCCGCGCACAGATTACAAAAAAAGGAGGGCACGCGCATGCGTGCCCTCCTTTTTTATTCTTCCGCACTCGACGGTTGCGACGACTAGAACAATTGTCATTCCGAGCGAAGCGCTTGCCCGCCGAAGGAGGGAGGAATCTGCTTTTCCAGTGGCACTGTGGGTCATACAGCCCACCTATAAAGCCCCACAAAACTCGACCCGCCACCAAACCCGCGCCGTAGGCGCAGCACAGTTTAGCCCAGCCCGTAAGGGCTGGGTAGTTATGCCCAACCACGACGAGCCCCGTAGGGGCGGCACCGTTAATCGCGCCCGCTCCACGTCCTTCAAAAATCCCGCCAACCTCAATCCACCCGATACATCGTAATTCCGCTCATCAACTTCGGAAAAAAATCCGTCGACTTCTGCGGCATCACTTCTCCCGACGTCGCAATCTTCATCACCTGCTGCACATCGCAAGCGTTCAGGAAAAACGCCACCTGCGCCGCCCCAGAATCCACCGCCTCGATCGCCGCGCCAGCCTCCCGTTCGTACGTCAGATTCGCCTCCGCGGTCACCGATTGCGGCGTAATCCCCAACGCCGGCTCCAGAATCCCCTCGTGCAGCAACACCACATCCAACTCCCGCTGCAGCGGAGAAACCCCCGGCAGCAGCCGCGTTAAGTCCGCGCCTTCACGCAGCGTCAGAACGTAAAACGCCCGCTTCCCGTCTTCGGCCACCGGATACGCCCCAATTGCCCGCCGCTCCCGCGCCTGCACCAGCTGCGCCAGAAACTTCTTCCGCGCCTCAGTTTTGCCCTGTTCATCGTGAAACGGAAATGCTTCTGCGGAGAACCACGGCTCCAGATATCTGCGCACTTCCGCCCAATTGAAATCGTGCAAATGCGCGGCTACGCGGTGCGTTGGCAAAATCGTCAGGCCTTCGCTATGGGTATTTACAAACGTCATCATCGCCCGCTCGTAAGGCGCATCCGCCACGATCTTTCCCGCGCGGGTCCGGCATTCGTTGCGATAATTCAGCGCCGTTTCATAGCGATGGTGCCCGTCGGCGATCACCAGCTTCTGCTCCGCCATGGCAGACTGAATCGCCGCCACTGCTTCAGGCTCCGCAAACATCCACGAGCGATGCACCACGTCGTACTCGTCGCGCATTTCCGTTACCGGAGTCGCCGTAGCTTCCCCGCGCTCCAAAATTTTGTCCACGGTCCGCGCGGCGTCCGAATACAGCATGAACAGCTGACCCAGTATGCGTCCGCGTATTCCGCAACATCTCCAGCCGATCCGCCTTCGGACCAGACTAACGTATGCTCATGCCGAAAGACCACGCCAGCCGAATACTCTTCCAGTTTCCCGGCGCCAATAAATCCCCGCCGCGTGCGCCGCTCTTGCGTTCCCGGCACGGTAAATTCCTGCGTGTAGCCGTAAAACGCCGGCTCGGGATCCTGCGTCACCACCCGCTTGCCGATCCAGTCCTGCAGCGCCGCGGCCGCCCGCGTATAAACATTGTTCTGCGGCGTATCCGTCGGATACGCGCGCCCCTTTTCCACGGTGATCAAATTGTGCGGATCGGCCGCGTAATATTTATCCTGCATCGCCGGCGAAATTTTGTCGTACGGCTGCGTCAGCAACTTGTCATACGGCGCGTGCGCATTCCCCGTGTTGTAGCGGAACGCGCGAAATGGGTAAACCTGGGCCATGAGTTCTCCGAGTGCTCTCGCACAGTTTTGAGCTCTCTATTTTACGTGAAGCCCGCCGAAACACGAAGGAAGGAGACCAGTAGCACAGGCATTCTTGCCTGTGCGCAGTTGAAACATTCCGAAACAAGCGAACATACGGGCAGGGACGCCGGTCCGCCATCTGACACAGCGCGCGCTAAGAGAATCGCACCTACGCGGCTGCATTGCCTGAATTTGAGGAAGGCAAATGCTTCTTGGTATGAATTCTGGCAGGACTATAAAATCTCAAGTCGCAAATGCGGCACCGGTACGGCCAATAGTTCAAGAGCGGGCAAAACGCAAATTCCAAAATGCCCTTACGATGACAACGCTCGATTCCATCGTCTCCGCAACTGGGGCAAACGCCAGCGACTTTCGTGATGAGGGAAGGGACCCGCATACTCGCTATCCACGCCTAAGGTCGAATTCGTAGCAATTTTAGCATCCGGATGTGAATGCTTCCAGGAACTAAACAGCGGGATTCGGTGTCCATAGACCACAAAGCAAATGGGATGCGAATTCGCGGATCGTTCCAACACAGCCACCATTGTGACTCGCATGTATGACGGTTGGTCATTTCTCTCGGATGTGTGGCGCAACGTCAGTCCGCTCGCCGAGGGCAGCCTGCTTCTACTGCTCTCCATGTTTTTGTGGACGCTCATGGAGAGCTTTGAGCGCATCGTGCTATATCTTGCAGCGGTACGGCAATCGCGCAGCTTCTTGAAGGTTGCGCCTGGTCTTCTCGAAGACGGCAATTGGGAAGGTGCCCTCGCGGCGGCTGCGAACCGAGAGCGAAGTCACGTCGCAACCGTGTTCGCCAGTGGGCTGAGGGAATTTCGCGCCGCTCGCCTTTGCGTCTCAATCGACCAGTCCATCGATATCGCAAAGCGGGCGGCTCGCATCGAAGCAACCGCCTTCCATGAAAGCTTACGGCAGGGATTGAACTTGCTTGGAACGATCGCGACAACCGCTCCGCTAATAGGTTTTTTCGGAACCCTCATCGGAATCTGCGATTCGTTTGGCGGCGGCAGCGGCACCCCAGCAATGTGGCTCGCGAGGACCGCGTCTAGTCTCGCGCAAGCGTTGGTCTGCACCGCTGCTGGAATTCTAGTCGCTGTTCCCAGCGTGTGGATCTTCAATTGGCGACGCGACCGGCTGTCCGCACTGGATGCGGAAATGGAAAACACTTTATTGGAATTGATGAACTTTTTGGAACGGCAAAGAAGAAATTCTTGATTAGCGTATGAAACTAAACCGCCGAAGCCGTCTTCCGCACTTGCTTCTCATACGGCGCGCGTTCCAGAAACGCCACCCCCGCCAGCACCAACGCCAGCGCCGCGAGCCCGACAAACAATGCCCCACGCGTCGGCAAATATCCAATGACCACCGCCGCTGCCCCACCAAACGCTCCCAACACATACAGCATCAGCACCGCGCCGCGTTGCCCCAATCCCAAATTCGCCAGCCGGTGCGCCGCGTGATCTTTGCCCGGCGTGGCAAACGGCAGAAACCCGCGCCGCGATCGCGAAATCGTCACCAGCGTGGTATCAAAAATCGTAACTCCCAGAATCAACAGCGGCGCCAGCCAGCCAGAAAGATGGCTCGCGTTGTCGACTCGCAGCTTCAGCCCTAGCGTCGCCATCAGGAAACCCAGGAACATTGCTCCGCCATCACCCATAAAAATTTTTGCCGGTTTAAAATTCCAGCGCAGAAAGCCGGTCGCCGCGCCCAGCACTGCCGCCGCCAAAACCGTCACCAGCGTCTGCCCGTTCAGGTACGCGATCATCGCGAAGAAAATCGAGGCCATCGCCGCCACGCCCGCGCACAGCCCATCCATATGGTCCAGAATGCTGAACGATGCCGTAATCCCCACTACCCAAACGATCGTTAATGCCGCATCCAGAATGTCACCGGTCCGTCCGCCCACTAAAATGCTGAAAACTTGCGCGTGAATTCCGCACAGCAGCAAAATCGCCGCCGCCAGCGGCATACCCAAAAATAATTTTATTTGGTGATGCAGTAATCCGCGGTCGTCTAAAATCCCCACTGCGGCCACCAGCGTAGCCCCCGCCAGAATACCCACCACCTGAGCGCGTGCCGGCCCCTGAAACGCGAACAATATCGCCAGCACCACCGCTCCGTACATCGCCAGGCCGCCCAGCATCGGAATCGGCTGCAAATGCACTTTGCGCGGACCCGGCAAATCCACCATGCCCACGCGCAACGCCAAAGCCCGCACCGGCACCGTCAACGTTAGAGAAGCCACTAGTGCGATAAAAAAAGCCAACAGTCCCGCGTCCATTTTTCACCAGGTAATGCCGACATACTGAGTAATGTGGGTGCTGGCAGATCAGCCATAGGCGGTTGGCTGAGGAGTTCCGCCGCGTTGCCAGAGGGGGAACCTCCAGCGCGTCGTTCAAAAACCGTAAAACCACGACCCCAAATGCCTTAACACGATACTGCGGTTGGGGTTGCGAGACAATTAGCAATTTCCTGTAGTTCTTAAGTGGTTATGAGCCTGCAGACCTGCTCTTTGACGCAAGCGATCGCCTATTGGTCCGGAAGGAGTCTGGGCGATTCACGATTTCCATCCACCGAAGCCACACTAAAGGACTCATTATCTGATACTTACGGTGATTGCATCGTTCATAACCTTCGCGAATTTTTCAGCTTCTCCAGCGCGCGCATAGCGCGGAGCCGCCTTCTTCGCCGCAGCCCCCATCGCAGCTACCCGCAACCGCTCCGCCAACAGTCCGCGCACCGCATTGACCAAGTCCTGAGGCTGATCCGGATCGCAACACACCGCGAAACCTTGCGCGACACCCAGCGACGCCACGTCCGTTTCGGGCGGCGCAACCGCCACAATGGGTTTCCCCGCCACCAGAATTCCGTAGAGTTTGCTGGGCACCACCACGCCTTCCAGTCCGCGCTTGATCGTAATCACGTGCGCGTCCGCAGCCGCCAACACCGAGGGAATTTTGCTTCCCGGAAAAAATGGCAGAAAAGCCACGTTGGTCAGCTCCGCGGCCCGGGCCGCAATCTGCTCCTTCTGCGCTCCGTCTCCCACAAACACCAGCCGCACTCCATCCTTCGCCAATTCCCGAGCTGCCTCCAGCAAAGTGTCCCAGGCCCCGTAAAATCCCAGATTTCCCGCATGCACCAAGACGAAATTCGCGTCTCCGCGAATAGCTCGCACCACTTCGGGGTCAATCTCCGGTTCAGGCCCATCGTGCGACGGGATTTCCGCCCCGTCCCGAACCACCACCACGCGCGCCGGGTCGACGCCCTTGCTGATAATCCGCGCGCGCATATCCTCGCCCAGTACAATCACGCGCATCGCGCGCTTCAGCGCCCAGCGGTGCATCGCCTCCCAAATCCGCGCCAAAAATCCTGGCGGCACCAGCGACCCGCCCAAGGCCATATCCGGATACAGATCCCGAATGTTGTAAACGTATGGCTTGCCTTTCAGCAGCGCCACAAACGCTCCCACAATCCCCTGGAACGGCGGATCGGTCATCGCCAGGACCACATCGCACCGGACGAACAACGCTCTCGGCACCGCCAGCGCTAGGTAGCTCAGATAATTCACCACCCGGCGCTTCATGTTGAACCGTGGGTAGTCCGTCGAGCCCACGCGGATCACCCGCAATCGCCCCATTTGTTCCGTTCGCGAAACCCTCCACGATCGCCGCGCCGTCGGATCGTACGAAGGCCGCCCGCACAGCACGGTCACTTCATTGCGCACCGCCAATGGCTCCGCCACGGACAAGGCCATCCGCGCCGTCGCGGACGTATCCGGCGGAAAATACAGGTTCATCAGCAAAATGCGCATCGCGGAATTGTACAGGGAACGTGTCCCCACAGCCCCCGAACTATGCAAATTGTCCGGACACCACCAGCCAAGCTTACCCGCTTAGAATGAATATGTTACACGGAAATCAGCCTTAACATGATTATAATGAATATGTTACACGGATACCCCGGGGGCGGGGTGTAGTCTCCAATATCTATAACTTAATAGAAACAATCGACTTAGAAAATGAACAGATCACGTCTGACGGAGAAAACGTCGTCGCTGAGGTTAAAAGCGCATCACCGATTTTTTAGCACTTCCCAATGTCCACCCTCGGCTTGTTTTCCCACATCCGAAACCCGCCGACAAACGCGTTTTCGTTCGCCCCCGGTCGGCAATTTGCGGGCATCTTCTTCAACTTCTTCGCATTTCCTCCGCCCAAAACCACATACTCCGCTCCCAGGGCTCCCATCAATTTCTCCGCAATTTTTCCCACTTGCTGCCGCCACTTTTTCTTTCCCAGCTTTTCCAGACCGCGCAGGCCGAGATAATCCTCGTACGTCTTATTTTTCTTGTACAGCAAATGCGCCAGTTCCATCGGCTCCAGAACTCCGTTCGAGATCATCGCCGAGCCCAATCCAGTGCCCAGTCCTAGGAACAGCATGCGTCCGCCCTTGTAACTTCCCAGTGCTTGCATCGACGCATCGTTCAGCAGCCGCACCGGACAGCCGAACGCTTTCTTGAAATTAAATCCCATCCATCCGCCGCCCAGGTTGTGTGGCTCGCGCAAGGGGTGACCGTTAATAATCGGCCCTGGGTACCCCAGCGAAATGCAGTCCCACTTCCAGTCGCCGGCCTCCTTCTTCACGATCTGCACCATTTTTTGTGCGGTCATCGTCGGACCAGAAGGATAGCGCCGCGGCTCTTTTTGTCCGCTGAGCAACATTTTTACGTTGGTGCCGCCAACGTCGATTACTAGGACCCTCGGACTCTTTCCCGCTGGCGCGCTTTTTTCCGGCGCCGCGGTCTTTACTGGCGCCGCCGTCTTTGCCGGCGCGACAGACTTCGCTGGCGCTGCAGTCTTTACCGATGGTGCGGTCTTTCCCGATTTCCCAGCTTTCATGCTTACCCTCCCTATTTCAACGCCTGAAGCTATTTCTTTTCCGCGCTGCTGCCAAGCAAATTCTGTGGCGAAGGCTCTCGCTACTGCCCCGAGCTCCAACGCCAAGCCTCAGCGCGAATCTTCAGTGAGAAATCTCAATGCGGCATATCCTGCAACACTTGGTCCAGATTTTCTTTGGCCATGGCATTCTGCGGATCAATCGCCAAAGCCCGCTCCAGATGCGTTTTCGCTTCGACCAGTTCGCCCTCCGCCGCCAGCGCGCCGCCCAGATTCGCTTCCGCGTTAGCGTCGCTCGGATTTATTTTTACCGCCGCGCGGAGTTGCTCCACCGCTCCCGCGAAATTCTGGCTGCGCGCCAGCGCCAGACCCAAATTGTAGCGCGCGTCAAAATACTCCGGACGCGCCTGCACCGCCACGGAAAGATGCTCGATCGCTTCACGCGGCTGACCGGCCGCCAGCAGCGAACCGCCCAGCGCATTCTCTACCGTAGCGTCCCCCGGATGCAATCGTTGCGCGTCGGCGAACTCTACCGCGGCTTCATGAGTTTCGCCGCGCATCTGCAAGATCGCGCCCAGATTGTAGTGCGCCGCAAAATCATCCGCATTATTTTCGATGTGGTGCCGGGCCAGAGCTTCTTCTAGTTTTATCCGCGGATCTTCGCCGGCTGGCTTCGCACCCGCGTATGCATCCGTGGGCAAAACTTGCAGCCACAAATGCGCCATTTCGTCACTAGCGCGATTCCCGGCGACCACGCGCTTTGGCGGATCGTTGGGATTCGCCAGATTGTCCACCGAATTGTCGTAAACATAGCGCATCACAATCGTCGTCCCGCTGGGGAGCTGCACGGGCGCGGCATAGCGATACACCGCCTGCCAATTCAAATCCCATTGCGGAATGTGAATCAGCGTTTTTTCTTCACCGCTCGGCAGCCGCGCGGTCGCCAACAAATCTTTTCCCAGATAGTGCGCATGCGGATAAATCGCCAACAGTTGTACATCTACTGGCAGGGTGAATTGATCAGTGACCACGAAGTGCCCTTCGCCGGCCGGAATATCCAGCTGTTTGTCACCCTCCAGCTGCAACAGCACCGGAAATTGCGTGGCCGCCTGTTTGGTAAAATAGAGTCCCACGCTCGGCTGAATCCATTCCGCTTTGCCGGATGGCTGCAAATGTGTGTTCAAAACCAGATCGTTGCCGGCATCCAGCCGCAACGCCATGGTGCTGGGCTCCGGCTTCGTCAGCGTTCCCGGCTTCCAGAAAAGAAAATGTCCGTCGGGATCGAACTGTTCCGATTCAATCTGCAATTCCATCCCCGCAAAACCGTCGCCTGCAGAAGCTTCTTCGCGCCGCGCCGAATCCGCGCGATCCACCAATAAATTTGCGTGATGGACTTGTTTCTTATTCCCCGGGCGAATCTCTACCGCCTTAACCCAATGCGTTTCGCCCACCGGCGCGCGAAATACAAAATTCCAATACAGGTCAGTGCCGCCCGCCGGAAGCGCAAATGGTTTTGCCGCCTGCAAAACTACGTCGGGCTTGCCGAGTTGCCACCCTTCGATAAATTTCGGCAGCGGCGGCAAATCCTTCGCGTCGCCTTCCGGCGCACCCGCCTGAAACCAGGCGCGAAACAGCGCAATCTGTTCGGGCGTAAGCCGCATCTCGTCCGCAAACGCAAAATCGCTTGGCCCCGGCAACCACGGCGGCATATAGCGCCGCGCAGTAACAGAAACAATCTGCCGCGCGTGCGATTTCGCATCGTCATAGGTAAGCAGCGAAAAAGGGCCGGCTTCTCCCGGCCGGTGGCACGGCGCACAAGAATGAAAAATGATCGGGGCGATGTCGCGATTGAACGTGGGCGTTGCGGGCGAAGTAGTTTGCGAATTCGCGGATGCCGCAAGCGTAGTGACACCGGGAGCACTTTCCGCTGGCGACGTGCTGGCCCGCATCGCCGCCGCGACGCCAAAAATCGACAACACGCACAGAAAATATTGAGTCGCAACAAGACCTCGCATTGAAAAACTACGTGCGCCCAACGTTTTTACGCGGCGTCCCCACGTCAGCCGCATCTGCATAATGCGAGCGATTACCAATCGAGCCATTCTCAATAGGAGCGTTTCAGATCGGGTCATCGCAATTCGGGCTATTGTACGTCGGAGAGATAGCATCCCACCGCGGGCATGCTAGGCAGAGTTTCCGGATGACCGCTGCGGGCCGCGGCAATCGCGTCGGAAAGTTCATGCGTGGTGGCCGCGGGACGCGCGCGGCCAAAGTCCTCGAACCAGTTGTCGATGCGCCCGTGATACACCAGCCGGCCCTGGGCATCGAACACTGCCGCTTCCGGAGTCACCGAGACTTGTGCGCGTTTTATCAATTGATAGTCCGGATCGCGCAAAACCGGCAGCGTGAGATGAAATTCAGTCTGATGTTTACGCACCTCTTCGGAAGATTCCCGCTTATCTGGATAAACCATCCAGAAGGCCGCGACTCCCGCATACGCAACGCTCAATCGCTGAATCTCGGGAGCATAGCGGTTGGCGATGGGGCAATCGGTACGCACAAAAATCAGCACCACTACTTTTCCAGCCGATTTTGTCCACGGATCTTCCGCGGCAGCGCCGCCCTCTTTACTACTCTGTGGCGCACCGACAGCCCGCGGCTCGCTCGCGAAGATCGCGCCCCACAGCAACGCTCCGCATAACAAAAATGTGCGCAATGAGATGATATGGTGGCTACGCATAATCCGTTTTACTGACCGCCACAGCGAGTCTACGAAAGCCTTCCAGCCCTGTCCATATCACCGCATCGAACAACGATCTTTTGGATGCACGATTGCCCAAGCGCCTTGACACCGACACTGCACAAGCGCAGTGTTGCAGCAGACCAGAAATTGCAGTACTGTAGGGCGCGTTTTCGCAACACCTCTCCTGGCTGCGCCAAGTCTTACGAGCAAGATTCGCAGTCTTGGGCGAATCGCTCCGTTTTATTGCAGCGTTCAGCGAGGTCAGTATGTCCATACTTCCGTGGATTCTTGTAGGGCTGGTAGCCGCTTGGTTGGCCGGTAAACGTTCGCCGGAGCCCGTCAAGGTCACCGTTCCGGCCGAATCAAAACGCCAGGCTGCTCGATGATCGCAGCTGCCGTCGTGCAATATGTTGGCTTCCAGGCCAAACCGCTTTCCCGTGAATATACTTTTAATGTTCGCGAAGGTGGCGAGCAGCGCGAATTCACGCTGTCTATTGAGAACGCCGCATTTACTTCCAAGCGCGCGCGCTTCCAGGATGGCCCCAACATTTGTTCGCTGCGTTTGCGTACGGAACTGGCCGGCGAAGTAGCGCCCGTGGCCCCGCTGCATTTTCATATTACCGGCGCGGAGCTCGACGATTTTCGCGAGACGCATTCCCCGAAGCCGACCCGCAATCTGTACACCCCAAAACGCGACGACGATTTTTAGGATTGTACCCGCGGCTGTGCTCGCCGTCACATCTTTTATCTTTCAATCGTGTTAAAACATCTTTACGTTCCGCTACCAATTAGCTACCGCGTTTGGGCGATTTATCTTGTCACCGGCGCGCAACTGCGCGATGATTTCTAAGTCGGCGATCAGCCCTCGCTTCAACTGCTTTTCTCGCTGCCATTCCGCTTCGCACAGGTTCGGACGCCGAAGTAGAAAAAAGGATTCGTATGAGCATACAACTCGAGGACTTGCGAAAAACGCGTCCCGAAACCAAAACAATCAACTGGGTTACCACCTCGGTGATGGCCATTTTTCACATTGGCGCCGTGGTGGCGCTGTTTTTCTTCAGCTGGAAAGCGCTCTTTATTTCGTTGCTGCTGTGGTGGATGTCCGGCAGCTGGGGCATCGGCATGGGCTACCATCGCCTGCTGACCCATCGCGGCTATAAAACGCCGAAATGGGTGGAGTATTTTCTGACGGTTTGCGCCACGCTGGCGCTGGAAGGCGGCCCGATTTTCTGGGTAGCCACGCACCGCATCCATCACCAATTTTCCGACCGCGAAGGCGATCCGCATTCTCCGAAAGACGGCAAGTGGTGGGCCCACGTGGGCTGGCTGCTGGTCGGCAAGTCGATGCACCACGACACCTCCACGCTTTCGCGCTACGTCCCGGATCTAGCCAAGGATAAATTCCACGTTTGGATCACCAAATACCATTACATGCCCATGATTATCGTGGCCGGGCTGCTGGGAGTTTTCGGCTACGCATTCGGGGGCGGAGCGTATGGCGCGGCGTCTTGCATACTGTGGGGAATTTTCCTGCGCACCACGCTGGGCCTGCATGCTACCTGGCTGGTGAATTCTGCGACGCACTTGTGGGGTTCGCGCCGCTTTATCACCCGGGATACTTCCACCAACAATTGGTGGGTGGCGCTGCTGACTTTCGGCGAAGGCTGGCACAACAATCACCACGCGCATCCAACCTCGGCGCGGCACGGGCTGCGCTGGTATGAAGTGGACCTCAACTGGTACGGCATCTGGATTTTGAAGAAGCTCAATCTGGCCAAGCAAATCCAGCGCGCTAAATGGAATGAGCGGATGACGGAAGATATCCTGACTCCGCCCGCGCCTGCTCCGCAAACCGATATGGAACTGGTTTCTTAGTTTCCTTTCGGAAATGCCTACTGGGGCGCGAGGTGTTGCGCCCCTTTTTTATTTCCGAAAAAAAGTGCGCAACATCGCATCAGTGAAAATCGTGCGATCCGCCTTCCGCTTGTGTAACTGTCAGCGGCTGCACCTTTTCTACTTTTACCGAAGTCGTATTCTCCAGATTCTGTACTCTTCCTTCGATCAACAAATAGGGGTGATGCACCACCACGGTGTGATCTTTCTCAAAGAGTTGCGGAGTGATGATGGCGTTGGAAATTCCCGTTTCATCTTCCAGACTTAGAAACACAAATCCTTTGGCGGTTCCAGGCCGTTGCCGCGCGATGACCGCGCCAGCCACGCGCACACGCATACCATCCGGCAATTTCGGCAATTCGGATGCAGCACGCACTCCAGCCGCGCGTAATGCTGCGCGATGATAGGCCAGAGGATGCGGACCTACGGTCATTCCAGTGCCCAGAAAATCCGCGACTACGCGTTCTTCCACGGTCATCTGCAGCAGAGGCGAATGATTGGTCGGCCCTGAACTTTTGCTGTCTTTCTGAGACGCTGTAGCAACTTCCCTGTCTTCTACTTTTATTTCTGCAACGATTTCTGGCTCTGCAGACGTTTCTACAGGCGCTTCAGCGATCCCTTCGAGCAGCGGTCCAGCCTTGCGCGCGGCGCGTTCCACTTGCCATAACGCATCCCGGCGGTGAAATCCGCGCTCGCCGGAAATATAATTTAGCGCTCCCACGGCGGCCAGGGCGGTCAACTCCGCTTTCTGCATCGCGGGAATGCGCTGTTTCAGATCCTCGATCGAGCTGAATTTGCGGATGCTGCGCTGCCGCGCAATTTCCTCAGCGGTAGCTTGGCGCAGACCTTTCACGTAACGCATGCCGATCCGCACGGCATGCTCCTGCGGATTGGATAACTTTTCCAAAAAACATTCCCAGTTGGAACAGGCCACATCGATGGGCTTGAATCGTAAGCCATGGCGTTGGGCATCTTTCACCAAGGTTGCCGGCGAATAAAAACCCATGGGCTGGTTGTTCAGCATGGCCGCGGTAAACGCCGCGAGATAATGACATTTCAAATACGCGCTGGCGTAAGCGATCAACGCGAAACTGGCGGCATGCGACTCCGGAAATCCATACAGCGCGAAGGAAGTGATGGACTGCACGATGCGGTCCTGGGTTTCTCCTTGAATATCGTTCCTGGCCATGCCCGCGCGCAGCTTGGCTTCCACTTCTTTCATGCGTTTTTCGGAACGTTTGAATCCGAAGGCGCGACGCAATTCTTCCGCTTCGCTTCCGGAAAACCCCGCGGCAATCATGGCGATGCGCAGTAATTGCTCCTGAAACAGTGGCACACCCAGCGTGCGCGCCAATACTTTTTCGAGTAAAGGATGCAGACATTCCGCTTTTTCTTTTCCCTGGCGCCGCCGCAAATAAGGATGAACCATTTTTCCAACGATCGGTCCGGGTCGAATGATGGCGACCTGTACCACAATGTCGTAAAAACACTTGGGATGCAGGCGCGGCAAGCAGGACATCTGCGCGCGGCTTTCGATTTGAAACATTCCCACGGTGTCGGCTTTTTGCAGCGTTTCGTAAACTTTTGGATCGTCCGCGGGCAATTGCCCGAGGTCCACTTCCTGGCCATAATCGCGGCGGATAATGGCGATGGAATCTTCCAGCACGGCCATCATGCCCAGGCCCAGCAGATCCACTTTTACGATTTTCATGTCCGCGCAATCTTCTTTGTCCCACTGCACCACCGCGCGGCCGGGCATAGTGGCCGGTTCGACCGGCACAATCGAATCGAGCTGGCCCTGGCAAATCACCATGCCGCCGGAATGCTGGCCGAGGTGGCGCGGCAAATCCTGGATGCTCATAATCAGCTCGAAGAATTTTTTAATGCGCGACTGCTTCAGATCAAAGCCGGCATCGCGGAAATGGCGCTCCAGCGTGTCGTTGTTGTCCTGGTATTCCCAGGCGCTGACCAAGCTGGAAAGCCGCGCCACAGTCTCCGCATCGAAGCTCAGCACTTTGCCGATTTCCCGCGCAGCAGATTTTCCGCGATAGGTAATTACGTTGGCGGTCATCGCCGCGCCCAATTTTCCGTAACGCTGATACACGTACTGGATGGCGCGTTCGCGCTGGTCGCCGCTGGGGAGATCGAGGTCGATATCCGGCCAGTCGTCGCGATCGTCGGAAAGAAAACGCTCGAAGAGCAGTCCCATTTTCACCGGGTCCACCGCGGTGATTCCCAGCACGTAGCAGAGCGTGCTGTTGGCCGCCGAGCCGCGTCCTTGCACTAGAATTTTATTTTCGCCGCAGAATTTGACGATGTCCCACACGATCAAAAAATATCCGGGGAGTTTGAGCTTTTCGATCAATGCCAGTTCGCGGGTGAGTTGCTCTTTGGCTTTTTCGTTGTCCGAGCCATAGCGCCACAGCATTCCATCCTGGGCCCGTGCACGCAGAAAGCTCATCTGCGTTTGGCCTTTGTCCACGGGATAATCAGGAAATTTGTAGCCGAGATCGTTCAGCGTGAATTGCAGACGCGCGGACAGTTCCTGAGTATTGACAATGGCTTCGGGCAAATCGCGAAACAGCTGCAACATTTCTTTGGGAGATTTTATGTGGCTTTCGTTATTGCGGCTGAGCAAACGGCCTGCGTTGGCCAGGACGCGGTGATGGCGCAAGCAGGTAAACATATCGAGGATCTGGCGCTGCTCCGGACGCGCGTGGCGCACTCCATTGGTAGCCAGCAGCGGCAATTTTAATTGGCGGGCGATTTCCACGGCGGCGGCGTTGCGGGCTTCTTCTTCGCGAGAGAAATGCCGCTGCAGCTCCATGTACACATTTCTGGGGCCGAACAATTCGCAGAGTTTTGCGATGCTTTTGCGGGCGGCGCGCATTCCACCCTGCTCCAGCGCGTGCGCCAGCGCGCCTTCCTGGCCGCCCGTCAGACAAATCAGCCCCGGACTGAATTCCGCCACGTCTTCGGCGCTGACGCTGCCTTCCCCTTTGGCGGCACGCAATTTCATTTTGGTGATCAGGCGGCAGAGGTTTTGGTAACCCTCGCGCGATTTCACCAACAAAACGTAGCGCCAGCCATCCGTGGCCGTAACTTCCGCGCCGATGTGGGCCTTGATGGGGGGAGCGGCCTTTACCGCGGCCAAATGGAAGCGCGCTGCGCCGTAAACTCCATCGCGATCGAGCAGCGCCATCGCGGACATTTCTTTTTCGGCGCACACCGCGATCAGCTCTTCGGGAGTTGCGGCGCCTTCCAGAAAGCTAAATGCCGAACGCGCGTGGAGTTCGCAATACATCAATCGTACATTCCCCGTGCGAACCAGCCTTGCCGCACGGTGTCGAAATAAATGCGATAGCGGCCGATTTCCGCGACGGACTTTTCCTTTTGTGCGCACTCTAGCGATGTACTTTTTTGCGGCGCAAATTTTTGTGTTTTATATTTTTCTGCTGGCGTGCTGGTTTTGCCGGCAAAGCGAACTTCCAAATCCCACTCATCCTCAATCCATTGTTCTTCGCGCCACCATTCACCGGAAGTGCGCCACGGTCCGGAAGCTTTGCGTACTTCTCCGCGCCGGCCCTGCAAAAACACTTCGGCGGGCCGGCCATCGCGCGAATTCACGTTGATGGGCAGAGGAGGACGAAATACGCGGAAGCTCATGGCTGCGGCATTTATTGCGTTATGGTCTTCTGCATTTTTAGAGCTACGCTTTTTAACGGCTCGTTTTTTGGCTGAGCTGTTCGCTTCTTCGCGATCAGGCGAAAAATGCTCAATGCGAAACTCGCCCGGGCGGTGGGTGTCTACAATTTCCGCGGAGCCTACATTGCCTTCGCCGACCACGTTGGCGAGGCGAGTCAGAGTCAGCTCTAATTTTTCGACATCCGAGAATATCGGCAAAAAAAGTCCGCGCTGCGTGACGCGGGGATTTGCGGCCTCCGCCGCCACCAGCACTTTTACGATTGGCGCGCCCGGCGGACTTCCCTGCAAACGCAGCCGCAGCAATTTCAGCAGCAGCGAGGCATCGCGCATGGGAACGGGCAGCTGCATGGTGCGCTCGTAAGTTCCTGGCAGATTTTTTGCGCGTATTACTTCCGTGCGCACATCCAGAGCATTTTCAAAGGCAGGCTGCAAATCGAAACGCACGCGCAGTAAGCTGGCGGCCAACGCGCGAGCGGTTAGCCGCGCGCAAAGTTGATTGAGCAATCTGCCGAGCACGAAGGACAGCGGCTCCAGCTCTTCCACCGCGTCGTCCAGTTCCATTTCTTCTTCGAAGACTAGATCGGCTTCGGCGATCACCAGCGCGCGCGAAGCGGTACCGTTTGCCAGTTCGCGTAAACGCACGCCTGCTTGCCCGAGGCGTTCAGAGAGTTGCAGCACTGGCAGACGCGCCAGCGGGGCGCATGTTTTGATTCCCCAGAGTTGCAGCGTTTCGGAGATTTCTTCGGAGGGCGAAAGCACGCTGATCGGCAGCTCACCAATGCGCTTGGCTTCTTCGCCCGCGGCAAGCAGTGTGATTCCGGCAAATCCGCGCGCCGCCACTTCCGCTGCCAGTACATTTTCGGCAACGGCTACATTCACTTGCAGGCCGCACTCGCTCGCGCGAGCGACCAGCAATTCCGCAATTTTGTCGTCGGAGCCCAGCAATGAATACAATCCCGCAATATCCACAATCATCAAGTCTGGCGCGGTTTCTTCCAGGCGCGGAGAGACGGACCAGCCCACATCGCGCAATGCCGCATGCGCGGCTTTCTCCGCGGCCACCGACCGCGCGCGAATTTCCACGCCGGCGAATTGCGTGGCGTTGGCCTTGGTCATCCCTAAAACAATTCCCGCAGCGAGCGCTTGCGCGTTTGCGGCCACCACGTTCCATAGCGGTGGATTGCCATCGATCAACGCGATAGCTCGCCCGCGCGACGATGATTGCGTCCCCGCCCCGCTTTTCACCTGCGTCGTTGAGCCCGCAGACGTCCCAACCTCGGCGCGCACCACCGCCTGCGCCATAAATTCCGGAACGTATACCGCTGCAAATCCCATGGCTAATCCCATCGACCACAATGTAGGGGCACGACTTTACCCTGAGGAACGAAGGGATGCCGTGCCCGCCCGCATCCAGACGTATTGCGAAAAAATATCTCCGTTTTTTATTTCTCCATCGCCAAATTAATCGTTTTCCCCGTCCAGATAATTCCACTCCGTTTTAATTTCAAATTTCGCCGCATCGATATGCTGACTATCCATGCGCCGCGCATCGATCGATAACACGCGGTTTTCCATCGCTCGATTGGCCTTGGGCTGCCCATCTTCTGACTGCATGCGCGACCGCACTACTTCCGCCCAACTCTTCGCGCCTTCCAACAAATTCCCCGGGGCGTGCTCCCGATTTTTTTCCGCGTCGTTCGCCGGCGAAAACTCAGCTTCTCGCGCGGTCTCTCGCCAAACGCCAGCTTCACCCTCCATGCGCAACACCAGCGACGCGCACGTTTTCGCGTTCGATTCCTGCGCCATCAAAAAAAGTATCGTCGGCGTATTTTCCACCGCGCGGCGAAAGCGAAACCACACATTCAGCGGCACCTGCCGCACCAGCCGCGGCGCGATATCGCTCAGATCCAGCGCCAGCAATCCGAAGCCGCCGCCCTGAATCAGCAAATCGGTGGCTCGCAAGGCCTGCTCGATATTTTTGCAGCGCACCCACAAGAGTCGCCGCAGATTTACGCCGGCCGCCAGCGCCGCCGCGGGATCAAACGAGTCGCGCCCATCCACCAGCGCGCACACCTCGCTCTCCTTAGTTCGCGCCGCCAGCGCCGCCAACAGCAAACTGGTTCGTCCGCTGCACGGCTCGCCAAAAATTTCCGTCAAGCAGCCGCGCGGCAAACCGCCGGTCAACTCATCGATCGCGGCAATTCCGGCGGAGACCGTCTCCACCACTTGGCGGTTGCGATAGTCGAGGGGCGCAAGCACGCGTCCGGCCAGCGCGGTCTCCACCTGCAAACGCAAAGCCGCCGCACGATTACCAATGGGCATTCCGGCACGCAATCCTGGGCAGTTTTGGGTCAATCCGGCGGAAAAGGCGAGGTAGAGGAGGAGTTACGTATTCGCTTTTTGTTCGCCTACGAGAAAAATAATCTACTCTTGCGCCGCTCTTGTCAAGCGCCCAACTTTTTGCTTTGTTACCAATGACTTGCAAAAATCTGAACTCAATCCATTATGCTTCTTCACTATAAAATAGAATTACGAGGTTCTATGTCCGATACGCCAGCACTCGATTCCTTGAATTTAGTCAAATATTTGTATCTCCATCAGCTCTCTGAGCCGAGAGACAATTCCATCCGTCTGGTTGTCGAAGAAGCGACGGACACCGGAACAACGTCGAGCTCACTGCAAAGCGATCTTCCTGAAATTGCCGATATTTTGCGGACTGCACGAACTATTGAAGTCGCAAAGGATTGCAAAACTTTCGAATTGCATTGGAACAATTACGTAGCCTATTTGGTGACCGAGGAAATGGTTGGCTCCTGCGGCAACTATAAAGATGAAATTTTTGCAGGGAAGCTATTTCGTACCTATACAAAATCACATTTCCTTGATCATCTTGCGAGAGATACCGGAGCGCATACTCAGCCGATTCAGCACTACAAAATTACCTGCATGAACCACATCATTGACGTGGCATCATACGCGCCTCCGGAAGTCCGGGTCATTGACCCGACCATGCGGCTGACAAAAACTCCCGATTAACCATTCCGCGGAACGCACGTCGGGTTATACGGTGAATATTGCAACGCGGCGTCAGTGGCTTTCGCCGCCATAGGCCTTTCCCGCCACTCGTCGATGTGCAGCTCCACGAAGCGCCCAGTGCCGCCCGAGCAATGCTCCGGATCTTCTGCCGACCAATTCACTTTGGCCGTACCTGTCAGCTGCAGCATCCGGCCGCCGCGAAAATCCGGCACGAGCATCCCGTAGTGCGGATCCACCAGCAAATTTCCCAACGTGTTGAACAAGCTGTTCCCGGAATAATCCGGAATGCGCAGCGTGTTCGCATCCACCACTTCCACAAAGCCCGGATTGCCCCCGCGATGCGAAGCGTCCGCGCCACGCTCCGAGTGACCCGTCGCCAAAAACAAAATGTCGGTCGCCTTAAGCAACGCAATTTGCGCCTTCCCCAGCTTGCGGCCCTGCAACGCGCCACGTTTCCCAGCCGCGCTCACCGGCGGCACCGAGACCACTTCAAATTCCCTGCGCGTAATGTACTTCGGACAATTCACGTACGCTTCTTCGACATGCAGCGTCAATTTGCCTTCCGCAAACTGTGCCCGCCCGTTTACGCGCAATCTCTGCCGGTTGTGCAGCTGAATAATCAGAACGCCGATATGATCGTCGCCGCGCAAATTCTCCCACAGCACATCGCCCAAATCGTTATCCGCGGCATCCACCGAAATCCCCAGCGTCTTGCGATCACTCGCCTCCATAAATCCTGCGTCACCCAGCAGAATCGATGCCCACCGCCGCCCCTGCGCATCGCGACTGCTCAAAATCGCCATCTTCTGCGCACGAATAAAATTCAGCGCGCCAGGCATCAGCTGGTCGCCGATCATCGCGCCGTTCGATTCGCCTTCGGCGGTTTCGCCGGCGAGCTTCTGCGCCCGCAATTCCCCTTCGTGAAATGGAGTTGTGTCGCTCATCCCACCTTCCAATCGGCCCACACCCGCAAGCCACGTTGACACGGGAAGGCGCGGCCCGCAACCGCGGAACCGCGCCAACCAAAACGCTACCTCGACCAACTTTTAGGAGAGTGCAACTTCTCAGTGAACGTTCTTCGCCAGAAACGCCCGCATGTACAGCGCGATCTCCGCGCCATCTTCTTCCAAAGCAAAGTGCCCGGTATCCAGCATGTGCATTTCCGCGTTCGGCACGTCCCGCAGGAAAGCCTGGGCTCCCGGCGCGATAAAGATTGGATCGTTCTTGCCCCACACGATCAGCACCGGCGGTTTTTTGTCGCGCATATATTTTTGCCACGAAGGATACAGCGGAGGATTGGTCCGGTAATCATAGGCCAGCGACAGTTGCACCTGATTATTTCCCGGGCGGTCCAAAATATCCTGATCCGAGTGATACGCATCGGGACTCACATGTTCGGGATTGCGAAATCCCTGCGTGTACTGATATTTCGTGGTCTGGTAGGTCAGCAACTTCGCCGTCTGCGCTTCCGTCGCCGCATTGCGTTCCTTCCACAGCGGATAAAAATATTCCGCCCAGAAGGGCCCCAGGCCCTCGTCATAGGCGTTGCCGCTCTGCGTGATGATCGCCTGAATTTTTTCCGGATGCCGCGTGGCCAGCCGGAATCCCACCGGCGCGCCATAATCCATGATGTAGATGGAATATTTCTGAACGCCGAGCTGGTCCAGCAAATGGTCGACAGTATCCGTCAGATGGTCAAAGGTGTACGCGTACTGCGCCGGCGTGGGCTGATCGCTGTAGCCATATCCCGGATAATCGGGCGCCAGCACGTGATATTTATCGCTCAGCCGCGGGATCAATTCGCGAAACATGTGCGACGAACTCGGGAAGCCGTGCAGCAGCAACACCGTCGGCGCATCCTTCGGTCCAGCCTCGCGATAAAATATTTTGAGTCCATCCACCTGCGCGGTATGATACGTCACGCGCGACACGTTGATCGCTGCTTCATCGATCACCTGCGCGTTCGCAGCGCCCGCAGCAGCCACCAACGCCGCAAAAAGCGCGGTGATCTTCCACAATTTACCGACCATCTTCGTCCTCCTGGAGTTTTTCGCCTGTCAGGTCTTAGACCGCTAGGTCTATGTGCGGGTTCAGATGTCTGGCGCGAACAAAAGTTTCAACAAAAATCGGGGTGTGCCTTGACTCGATTCAATGAAGGCCATGGCGCCGGAGTCCAGTGACCCTGCAATCGCGCAACCCATCAGACTCTGTGTTATAAAGTACTTGACAATAAGAAGTTCTGAGCTATCCTGCTGCCATCGGATTTCCATCTATCTCTGGGAGGCGCTCCATGCACTCCGAACAACTCAATCCCGCAGATCTCGTCCCGCCTCCGACCACCCCACCCATCCGCGAAACCCTCGTCGACGCCGCCCGCTTCTGGGAACCACGTCGCATCCTTTACAACCTCGTCCTGGCCGCGGTCACCATCGCCTGGTTTGCGCACGCCTGGCCAAATTTTCGTGCCGAGTTCACCACGCAAGGCATTATTCCGCTGTCCGTTCTCGCACTGATCGCCAATCTGCTATATTGCGCCGCATATTTCATTGACATCCCCATGCAACTCACGCCCTTCAGCGCGATCTGGAAACGCCGCCGTTGGATCCTGTGGCTCGCTGGAATGTTGCTGGCTTTCGCGATGACGAATTACTGGATCGCCGACGAAGTTTTGTCCGGGAATTGATACTCGAGAATCCTGAGCACCCAAAAGATACCGGCCTTCCCCTCTTCCGGTCCTTAAGTCGCGAGAAAATCCGCAACACGTTCAGCATTTCCATCTGCCAATTCCAGATTGAATCGCCGTAGGCGAACATAAAGCGAATATGCGAGAATGGCTTTCGGCCCGCCTTCCTTTTCCCGTGCGGGCTTCGATTCAATGCAATTCGCAAATAAAAACGGGGACTGCCTGTAAGATTCGACGGCGTACCAGCCTCTGAATACCAAACCGCGCGAATGGCATCTAATTTTGTACCGCGAGAAAGGATTTCGGACTTCCCTACGTGCCCAAGCGCCCCAAAACTGCGCCTGCGGAAGAGTCTCCCGCGTCCAACTCGCTGGAACTCTTCCACCCAGCTGTCCGCGATTGGTTCACCGCCGTTTTCGCCGCGCCCACTCGTCCGCAAATTGCGGGCTGGCCCGCGATCGCGCGAAACGAATCCACACTGATCCTGGCTCCCACTGGCACCGGCAAAACTCTCGCCGCATTTTTGTGGTGCATCAATCGCATTATGTTCACTCCCCCGCCCGCCGAGGCGCAACGCTGCCGGGTTCTCTATATTTCTCCCATCAAGGCACTAGCCGTCGACGTCGAACGCAATCTACGCGCTCCACTGGTCGGCATCGCGCAAGCTGCGCAGCGCCTCGGCGCGGAATTTCATCCGCCGACAGTTTCTATCCGCACGGGAGACACGCCACCCGTCGAGCGCGCCCGTTTTCAACGCCATCCCGCCGATATTTTGATCACCACTCCGGAATCGCTCTATCTTTTGCTTACTTCGAACGCGCGCGAAGCTTTGCGTTCGGTGGAAGTGGTGGTCATCGACGAAATTCACGCCATTGTTCCTACCAAACGTGGTTCGCATCTGGCGCTTTCGATCGAGCGCCTCGAACACTTGGTGGGCCGGCCGCTGCAACGCATCGGCCTTTCCGCTACGCAGCGTCCGCTGGAAGAAGTCGCGCGGTTTCTGGGCGGCGCAGATCTTTCCGCGCAGAAAAATGCTCCCGCGAGTATCGCTGCCAAACAAAATGCCAGCAAAACCATCGCGCCAGCTGCTCCACCTGTTTCGGAAACGAGTTGACACTGAACCCTCACAGTCCGAAGTACCCGAAGAAGCTTTGGCCGAATTTGAGTCCGCGGCGTTTGCTCCGGTCTATCGCCCCGTCACCATCATCGACGCCAGCGAACCGAAGCGGCTCGACCTCCGCGTGGAAGTTCCGGTGGAAGACATGGCCAAGCTGGCAGAACTTGACGATCTGCCCAGCGGCCCGGCGTCGCAAGGTCCAGTGCGCCGCTCGATCTGGAGCGCGATCCACCCAAAACTTCTCGAACAAATTCGTGCGCATCGCTCCACATTGATTTTCGTAAACAGCCGCCGCCTGGCCGAACGCATTTCCGGCGCGATCAACGAATTGGCGGGCGAAACCTTGGTGCGCGCGCATCACGGCAGCGTGGCCGTAGCGCAGCGCAAAGAAATTGAAGACCGCTTGAAACTCGGAACGCTGCGCGGCATCGTGGCCACTTCATCTCTCGAGCTCGGGATCGATATGGGCGCCATCGACCTGGTGATCCAGATCGAGTCGCCGCCGTCCGTGGCGAGCGGAATGCAACGCGTGGGCCGCGCCAGTCACAACGTGGGCGCCACCAGCAACGCCATCATTTTTCCGAAATTTCGCGCCGATCTGGTGGCCTGCGCCGCGATTACGCGAGCCATGTATCAGGGGCAGGTCGAATCGGTTCACTATCCGCGCAATCCGCTGGACGTACTGGCGCAACAAATCGTCGCCATCATTTCGCTGGAAGATTGGACGGTAGAAAATCTTTTCAATTTAATCCGTGGCGCAGCCCCGTACGCGGCCCTCACTCGTTCCATCTTCGACGGCGTTCTCGATATGCTTTCCGGCCGCTACCCATCAGACGAATTCGCGGATCTCCGTCCTCGTCTGACCTGGGACCGCATTAAGAATAAATTAACCAGCCGCCAAGGCTCGCAGCGCGTCGCCATCATCAACGGCGGCACGATTCCGGATCGCGGCTTGTACGGGGTTTTTCTGGCCGGTGCCACCCGCGGCGCGCGCGTTGGCGAACTCGACGAAGAGATGGTTTTCGAAAGTCGCCAGGGCGACACCATTATTCTTGGCGCGTCCACCTGGCGCATCGAAGAAATTTCTCACAACCAAGTAATCGTTTCGCCCGCGCCTGGCGAACCGGGCCGCATGCCTTTCTGGAAAGGGGAAGCTGCCGGCCGTCCCGCGGAATTTGGCAGAAAAATCGGCGAGATGACGCGTGAGCTTTTGCGCCTGCCGCGGCCGGTGGCGTTCACAAAACTCGTCGAAGAACATTCGCTCGACGCGAACGCCGCGGAAAATCTCCTGAAGTACCTCGAAGATCAAGCCGCGGCCACCGGACGAATTCCCAGCGACGAAGATATCGTCATCGAAATATGTCGCGACGAAATGGGCGACCGCCGGGTCTGCGTGCTTACTCCTTTTGGCACTCCCATCCACGCGCCGTGGTGCATGGCAGTTACCGCCAAGCTGCGCGCCGAACGCGGACTGGAAGTCGAATCGATGTGGTCGGACGATGGGTTTGTGTTGCGCGTGCCAGACAGCGACGAAACTATCCGTTCCGAAGACTTGTTGCCGAACCCAACAGAGTTCAAGGAATTAGTGTTGCGGCAACTGGGGAGCACTTCCCTCTTCGCCGCGAAATTTCGCGAGGCTGCGGGACGTGCTCTGCTGCTGCCTAAGCGTCGTCCCGGACTGCGTGCGCCGCTGTGGCAACAGCGGAAACGTGCCGCGGATTTGCTGGCCGTCGCTTCGCAGTTTTCAACGTTTCCGATGCTGCTGGAAGCCTATCGCGAGTGTATTCGCGACGTTTTCGATTTGCCGGCAGCCGCAAATATTCTGGCGGCGATTCAACGTGGCGCAATTCGCGTCACTCATGTCGAATCTGATAAACCTTCGCCGTTTGCGGCGTCGCTGCTGTTTTCGTATGTCGCCAATTATATTTACGAAGGCGATGCGCCGCTGGCGGAACGGCGCGCGCAGGCTCTCTCGATCGATCAATCGCAACTGGAAGAGTTGCTGGGCGACAGCGACTTGCGTGAACTGCTGGACGCCGCAGCGATCGACGAAGTGGAAGCGCGGCTACAATCGCTCGAACCGGAGTATCGCGCACGCCACGCCGATGGCGTTCACGATTTGTTGCTAAAACTGGGCGACCTTTCCGAATCTGAAATCGTGGCGCGCAGCGAGACACCGGAAATTGCTGCCACCATTTCTGAACTGGCAAATTCGCGGCGTGCCGTTCGTGTGCGCATCGGCGGCGATTCGCGATTCATTGCGGTGGAGTATGCATCTCGTTACCGCGATGCCTTGGGTACACCGCTGCCGCCCGGACTTGCCGAAGTGTTTCTCGCCAAAAGTGACGACCCGCTGCGGGAAATTCTGCGGCGGTACGCGCGGACGCACGGACCTTTTACCACGGCCGATGTTGCCCTGCGGTACGGCTTGCCTCCTGCAACTGTAGATGCTGTTCTGCATACTCTGCACGGGCTCGGAAAATTGCTTGAGGGCGAATTCCGCCCCGGCGGCACGCATCGCGAATGGTGCGACCCCGAAGTTCTGCAACAAATTCGTCGCAAGAGTTTGGCGCGTCTGCGTCGCGAAATTGAACCAGTGGAGCAACGCACGTTTGCGCGGCTGGCGGCGCGCTGGCAAGGCGTCGCGGTGCGCAGGCGTGGACTCGATGCCCTGCTCGACACCGTGGAAAGTCTTCAGGGCGCTGCCCTTCTTGCTTCCGAACTGGAACGCGAAATTCTTCCGGCGCGCATCGCCGACTATCGCCATGAAGACCTCGACACGGTGATGGCTAGCGGACAAGTAGTGTGGGTCGGCGTCGGGCAAGTTGGCGATCGTGATGGACGCGTCGCGTTGTACCTGACGGAATCTTTGCCGCTGCTATTGCCTCCACGGGAATTGCGGACTGAAGTTTTGGCGGATGGGGCTGTGGTAAAGCCATCGGAAAAAGCTGAGCGAATTTTGGATTTTCTCGCGAAAAATGGTGCGTCGTTTTTTGCAGGGATCCACGCGGCGCTGGGCGGAGGATTTCCCACGGAGACGCGCGATGCGTTGTGGGAACTGGTGTGGTCCGGACAAATCACCAACGATACGTTCCATCCCCTGCGCGATTTACTGCGGCCGCGCGAAACCAAGCATGAACGCGGTGCGACATTTGGAGGCGGCGCGCCCGGCTCACCGGAATTTTTGCGGCGGCTGCGTTCGCGCACGGCGGGCGGCGGTCCGGCGCAAGGCCGCTGGTCGCTGATCCGGCAGAATCCGCAGCTGCAAAGTGCTGCCACATCGCCTGCGGCCAGCGAGGTGGTCGCTGGAGCAGCGCCAATTACAGTGACGCAGTGGAGCGCGAACATCGCGCAGCAACTGCTGGTGCGCCACGGAATTGTGCTGCGCGAGACGGCTATCGCGGAAAATATTCCGCGCGGATATCCGACGATATATCCGGCGTTGAAAACGATGGAAGACAGCGGATGGGTGCGGCGGGGAATGTTTGTGGCCGGGCTTGGCGCGGCGCAGTTCGCGATGCCCAGCGCCGTCGATATGCTGCGTAGTTTGCGGACCGAGCCACAAACTCCCGAAGCGATTTTTCTCGCGGCGACCGATCCGGCGAATCCGTACGGCACGTTGCTGCCCTGGCCGCGCAAAGATTCGGAGGAGCTGGGCGATGCTGGAGTGGTCGCGGCGGACTCCGAACAATCGTCTGGGGCGGCGAGGAAGTCCGCGATTAACGAAAGTTCCGCAGCGAACACTCTCTCCTCGTCGAGGAAGAGTGCCACCGAAGTCCGCGGACTCGCTACTCCAGCGAGCAGTAATTCCCTCGCGTTGCCGTCAATGTCTCGCACCCGCGGTGCTGGGGTCATTTTGATCAACGGAGAGTTGGCGGCGTTTTTCCGACGGATGAATCCGGCGATTCGGGTGTTTTTGCCGGAGTCGGAACCGGAGCTGACCCATTTTGCGCGCGAGCTGAGCAAGAAATTTGCGGAAGTGGCGATTCGCCGCCAAGGAAGAAAAACCGGGCTTTTGATCGGCAGCATCAACGATGTGGTGGCGCGGGAACATTTTCTGGCGCGATTTCTGGAAGAGGCCGGATTTGTGAATACCACCTGGGGATTCCAGATGCGCCGCGTTGCGCCGATCGCGATAGCCAGCGATGCGGCGAAGGAAGTTGCAGACGGCGCGAACAGCGAGAACGACGCCGATGAAATTGACGCAGAAAATACGGGAGCGGCTTGAGTCGAGATAGTTGACGGAGACGGGTTGATGGAGACGGGCTGATGCCTGAGGGCGACACAATTTTTCGTTCGGCACGAACGCTGCAGCGGGCGATCGGCGGCCAGGTGGTGACCGGATTTGAAAGTGTGCTGCCGAAGCTGACGCGTGTGGATTTCGATTCTGGCGTAGTGGGGCGAACCGTCGAAAAAGTGGAGTCGCGGGGAAAATGGATACTGATGCTTTTTTCCGGCGATTTGATTTTGCTCTCGCACATGCTGATGAGCGGTTCGTGGCATATATACCGGCCGGGAGAAAAGTGGCAGCGGCAGCCGGTCGATATGCGGGTGGTGATCAAAACCGAAAAGATTTGGGCGGTGGCGTTCAATGTGCCGATTGCGGAGTTCCACACCGCGGATACTCTGCGGCGGCGTGAAGGGTTTAGAAAATTGGGGCAGGACGTGCTCGGTACGGAGTTTGATCCCGCGAAATCGGCGGGGAGTTTGCAGGCGAACGGCGATTTGGAAGTTGGCGTGGCGTTATTGACGCAATCGATTGTGGCGGGTATCGGCAATGTCTTCAAATCCGAAGTTTGTTTTGCCTGCCGGGTAAATCCGTTTCGCCGGGTCAGCACGTTGAGCGCGGACGAATTGAACTGCCTGATGACCACGGCGCGGAAATTTCTGCTGATGAACGTGCGGGAGAGTTCCGGCGACCAGATGGTGACGGTTCCCGGAATGCGCCGCACCACGGGAAATGTCGATCCTTCGGAGCGACTGTGGGTCTACGGACGGCGGCGCGAACCTTGCCGGGAGTGCGGGACGGCGATTGAATCGTATAAACAAGGGGAAGAGGCACGGACTACGTTTTGGTGTCCGGGCTGTCAAAAGCGGTAGCTGGTTCGTAGATGTGTTGGGTACCCATGCTTTTCTTGGAAGTGCACATTCTAAAGGGGTTATTTTGATGTTTTTCGGAAGTGTGGATTCTAAAGGAGTTAGGGCGACAGTTTTGGTTATGTGCAGATTATAAAGGATTTACGCGTGCGGGGGCGCCCGGGAAACTTGATGTTTGGGAGACATTTGTCGGATGAGATTTTGGTGTGGGCGGCATCGGGCACAGGCAGGAATGCCTGTGCTACCAAAACTGAAAAATCAAGGTGAGGGGTTGGTGTGAGGGAATTTGTGAGGGTGGCGGATGCGGTTGGGGCTACTACTAAGAAGCGGGAGAAGTTGCGTTTGGTGAGCGAGTTTTTTGGGTCGTTGAGCGTTGCGGATGCGGCTTTGGCGGCGCGGTTTCTTTCGGGGCGGGCGTTTGCGGGGCATGATGAGCGGACTTTGGGAGTGGGAGGGAGTGCGCTGTCGCGGGTGATTGCTGCGGCGGCGGGAAAAGTCGGTGAAAGTTTGGGTACCGCTTACCGCAAGCACGGAGACCTCGGCGACATGACCGAGGAGTTGCTGCGAACGTCGCATCGTGAAGGCGATTTGCCGCTCGCGGACGTTGCAAAGTTGTTCGATGAGCTGGCCGGGGCGCGGGTGCAAACGCACAAGAGCGAATTGTTGGCGAAGGCGTTTGCGCGGGCCAGCGCGGGCGACGCGAAATATATTGTGAAAATTATTACCGGCGATTTGCGGATCGGGTCGAAAGAGAGTCTCGTCGAAGAAGCGATTGCCAAGGCGTTTGAACGGCCGCTGGCGGAAGTGCGGCGCGCGAACATGATGACTGGAGATATTGGCGAGACGCTGACGCTGGCGGCGGACAATAAATTGGCGTCAGCGGTGGTGCGACTGTTCCATCCTTTGGGATTTATGCTGGCTGCGCCGGTGGAGACTGCGGAGGAACTTTTTGCTTCGGAAAGGGTCGACAAAGGGTTGGCCGAGGCGGAAGTGCCCGCGCTGTTGGTGGAAGAAAAATATGATGGGATCCGCGCGCAGGTCCACAAGGATCGGAAGGGGAAGGTGCGGATTTTTTCCCGGACCCTGGACGAAGTTACAGAGTTTCCGGAGCTGGTACAGCCGATCGTGACGTTGCCCGGGGAATTGATCCTGGATGGCGAAATCCTGGCGTGGCGCGATGTGCGGCCGCTGCCATTCACGGAATTGCAGAAACGGCTGGGACGAAAACGTGTGGACATGTGGATGCAGCACGATATTCCGGTCAAATTTGTGGCGTTTGATTTGTTGTATCGCGATGGCGAATTGCTGCTGGACGAGCCGCTGGCGAAACGAAAGCTTTTGCTGGACAAGATTTTCGCTGGCGCGCCAGCAGCCTTGCGTGTTGCTGGCCGAACTGAATGCAAGAGTGCCAAAGATGTTTCGCCGGCGTTTCGCGCAGCGCTGGCTGCGGGGCACGAAGGAATTGTGGCGAAGGTTGCGGACTCCCCGTACACACCAGGACGGCGCGGCGGGTTCTGGTTCAAGTTGAAAGAGCCGTTCGCGACTTTGGATGTGGTGGTTACCGCGGTGGAATATGGGCACGGGCGGCGGCATAAAGTTTTGTCCGATTACACGTTTGCGGTGCGCGACGGCGAGAAGCTTTTGAATATTGGCAAGGCATATTCGGGATTGACGGACGCGGAGATATTGAAATATACGGATTATTTTCTGAAGCACACGATTGAGGATCAGGGGTACCGGCGGACGGTGGAACCGACGGTGGTGCTGGAAGTGGCGTTCAACAATATGCAGAAGTCAGGGCGGCATGCCAGCGGGTATGCATTGCGGTTTCCGCGGATTGTCAGGATTCGGACGGATAAGCCGGTAGCGGAGATTGATACGCTCGAGCGAGCGGCGGAATTGTTTGAGAAGCAGGCGGGTAGAGTGGAGGGAGCGCCGAGCTGAGGGCTGCGTTGGTAAGAGACCGCCAAGTGTCGCAGCTTGAATGCGTTTTAATCACGCCACACATTGTCTTGGCGCAACGTTTCCAGGGGTATCGTGAGGGCGGCAGCATAAAGTGTGTCTTGGGCCGAACTTCGGAGAAAAACGCCAAAGTTAGACTAAGACCCATGCTCAAAAATGAGGGCGCGAAGATCAAGAGGGATAGCAAGGTGTGACGCGAAGTTGAATCCCACCCCAGCCAGCATGTTAGATTGAGCGAGTGGCGAAGCAATGTTTGTTCTGCTCTAACGAAGCAAATAGCAAGGAGCACCTGTGGTCCGACTGGATTCTTCAACGGCTTGGCACTCAGCCTACGCGAATCAAAATGGGCAAAGCGCCAGCCACAACGATGGACCATTCCGTCGTAGAGGTTCGCTGTGTTTGCAGCCTCCCATGTAACGGGGGATGGATGAGCGCCCTAGAGTCCGAGAACATCCCGGTGATCGGTCAACTGATCGAGAACATTGCTACGCATCTGAACGAAGCACAACAGACGTCCCTCGCGTTATGGGCCGTGATGAAAGCAATGGTGCTGGATGCGGTCAATGCCAAGAAGCGCGGACACTTTTTCACGCGCAACGAATGTGAAGGGTTGCGTTTGCACCGGAGGATCCCAGACCAGACAGGTGTCGAGATTGGAGCGTACATGCGGAAAGGCTATTCGGCGGACGGGACGCTAGTATTGCTGGATCTTCCGAACGCGCCAAAGGCTGCTAAGGTCAGCGTTACGACGCTGGTCATCGGTCACCTTGTAATCCGAAGTTGTTACTGCTCACCGAGAGCCCGGGCATGAGAAGACCCGCATAGGAAGTATCGGGATTCGACACGGTGAATGGAATAAGCTCTTGGTTCCTGTCTGGCCTATCAGGACTCGGCCTGTGGCGTGGCCTCCTCAGATGACGTTCAGTAATGAGGGCCCAAGTTCGATCACCACGTTGCAAAATCGATGGAGAATGGGCAAAGACGCCACGATTTAAGCCTCAAGCAACATTTTTATGCGAGACGATTTCACCGAAGAAGTGAAACGCAGCTTGGCAGCCAGGGTGGGTTACCTCTGCTCAAACCCAGGCTGTCGGGCACCCACTAGCGGGCCCCAGATCGACGCCACTAAGTCCCTTAACGTTGGCGTCGCGGCGCACATTACAAGCGCCGCGGAAGGAGGCCCGCGACGCAACCCGCTTCTCTCTCCTGAGGAACGCCGGCACCCAGACAATGGAATTTGGCTATGCCAAAACTGCGCCAAGCTCATTGACAACGACACATTGCGATACACAGAGAAATTAGTTAGGGCTTGGCGTGAGATCGCGGAGGACCACGCGCTCAGCCTGATAGGGAAAACAGCGAGCAGGGAAAGCAACCCAGCGGCGGAATCGGAATCGCAGCGAAAACTTCGTGCGGTCTTTCCTTGGATCGGTAAGACAGTAAAACTGTCGCAGATGACTACAGGGAAGGCTGTTTATATGGTCGGCCCGGTCATGGGAAGTTCCTACGCTCAGTTGCTCGACTGCACGGAGTTCTATGTCACGGTCGGCGCATCGGGAAGTGATGCCTGGTCGAGGTCTATCTCACTATCCAACATCGAAATTAGCTTCGACAATCAGCAGCGCTGCCTTGAGTTGCAAGAGTACCATCGCTGACGTGGGAAGCGCTTGGGACGGCGGGGGCAGTTCTAATCCGAGTTTCTACGCGATTGCGATGTTCTTGTCGAGGGGAGCATCTGCCGCGGCCTTCGACCGTTCCGTCCTAAGCCAAGCCGTCAAAAAGTACAAGGCAGTTGTGTTGCTGTAGGCGAGGAACAAAATGATCGGTGCGATTGCGGGTGACATTATTGGATCGGTGTACGAGTGGGAGAACATCAAGACCAAGGAATTTGAACTGTTCCGTCCGGACTGCGGCTTCACCGACGATACGGTTCTGACCGTTGCGCTGGCCGAAGCGATTTTGACGGGCGCTGACTATAGTTCTGCTGATGAGGGCGTATTACAGACGGTATCCGGACGCAGGGTATGGAGGATATTTTCACCGCTGGGCGCAGGCTGACGAAAGCCAGCCGTACAACAGCTGGGGCAACGGGGCCGCCATGCGAATCAGTCCGGTTGGGTTTGCCTTCAACACGTTAGAAGAAGTGCTGGTTCGGGCTACTGAGTACACGGCTGTGACACACAATCATCCGGAGGGTATCAAAGGGGCGCAGGCAACCGCGGCAGCGATATTTCTGGCGAGGAGCGGCGGTACGAAAAACGAAATCAGGGAATATGTGGCGGCAAACTTTCACTACGATTTATCCCGAAGTGTTGAAGAGATTAGACCGACATATAAGTTTGACGAGTCATGCCAAGGGACGGTTCCTGAGGCGATCGTGTGCTTCCTCGAATCGACGGATTTCGAAGATGCGATACGAAATGCGATATCGCTCGGAGGAGACAGCGACACGCTGGCTTGCATTACAGGGGGAATTGCTCAGGCGCACTATGGCATTCCGGCGGACATAGCTGATCGAGCGGTGGCGATTCTCGACGAGGATCTTAGAGCCGTAACTGTTCGCTTCATCTTTGGTTACTGCGCTGGTAGGCCGCGTGGCTGGCGGTGAACAGGAGCGGCCCTTACCATCGGCCCCCGTTAATTTTATTGTGTCTGTTATCCGCAGGCTCTGAACCTGCATCGCCGAGATAAGTCAAAGGCAGAGTCAAAAGAACGGGTCTGAAGACCCGCCGCTACAACAGCAAATGCGAAACGCAGAGGCAAACTGCGCGCAGCATGCTGCGCCACTACAAATGCAAAAGCAAATGCAAAAGCTAAGGCAAAGGAACGGGTCTGAAGACTTGCCGCGGCGATGTAGAAACGAGGGGCAGACGCGAATCGCGTTGGTTTTGTAAGCCCGGGCAAGCTGGGGCGCAGCATGCTGCGCCCCTACAAAGGCAAAAGCAAAGGCAAATACAAAAGCAAAGGCAAAGGCAAATGCAAAGGCAAATGCAAAGGCAAATGCAAAGGCAAATGCAAAGGCAAATACAAAAGCAAAGGCAAATGCAAAGGCAAATACAAAAGCAAAGGCAAATGCAAAGGCAAATACAAAAGCAAAGGCAAATGCAAAGGCAAATACAAAAGCAAAGGCAAATGCAAAGGCAAATGCAAAGGCAAATGCAAAGGCAAATACAAAAGCAAAGGCAAATGCAAAGGCAAATGCAAAGGCAAATGCAAAAGCAAATGCAAAAGCAAATGCAAAGGCAAAAGGCAAAAACAGGGTCAAAAGAACGGGTCTGAAGACCCGCCGCTACAAAGACAACAGCGAAGGCAATGGCGAGGTGAAGTTGGACGGCCGGGCAAGCTGGGGCGCAGCATGCTGCGCCCCTACAAATGCAAGCTACGGTTGGCGGGCGCCAGGCATTTCGTTGCTGGGGGTGGGGATGTTGATTTCGCGGACTGGGAGATCGATTTCGCCGGGGCGCGCTGGGGGTTCGAGGCCGTCGGTCAGGAGCAGTCCTTGAAGAGTTATGGAGTTTACCCAGAGCTCTTCGAGAGCGGCGATGTAGCCGTCGTGGAGTTCGAAAAGGGTTTGCTGAGTTTTCAGGACCTGGGGGTAGCTGGCCAGCATCAGGCCGTATTTGCCCGAGATTAGTTCGTAGGATTTTTGGGCGCGGGGCAGCAACTGATTGGTGTATTGGTCCACCATAATTTTGGAATTGCGGTAGAGGAGCAGGACTTCGGCGGAGCGTTCACGGAGAGTGAGTTCGACGCGTCTGGTTTCCGCTTGGGCGCGTTGGATATCACTGCGGGCGGCGGCGATATTGCCTTGGTTGCGGTTGAAGATATGGAGTTGGACGCCAACCTCGGCGAAGCCGATCAGTCCGGCGGGTTTGTGCGTTACGGGATCGAGGAACTCGTTGTCTTGGGCCAGGCCGGCTCGTAGTTCCAGGTCTGGGATGGGTTCGCGGCGGGCGCGCGTTAGAGTGGCGTTGGCGCGGTCCACGCTGGCTTGGGCGATGGCGACCGAGGGGCTATCGCGCAGCAAGAGTTCGATCGTCTTTTCTTCGTCGAGATTGGGCAGATCGCGATCCAAGTAGCCCGCCACTGTGCCGGTTTCGAGATTGGGATTCCCTACGACCGCGGCCAGGGCGCGCCATTCCTGGCGGAGCATATTTTCCTGGAGCATAACGTCCATCTGGAGTTTTTGCTGTTCGACTTCAGCCTGCAACACTTCGCTTTCGTCGGCTTGGCCGATATTTTTTAACTGGTTGGCGGTTTTGACCGTCTCGCCAGAAATTTTTACCAGATCTTTTTTGGAGTCCAGCATCTCCTGGGCGGAGAGCACGCGATAGTAGGCGATGCGCACGGCATTGGTTACGCGAAGTTCCTGTTCGTGGGATTCCATCTCGGCAATGCGAACGTCCTGGCCAAAGATTTTTTTGTTGAGGGCCAGCTTGCTGCCGGTAACGATCGATTGGGAGATGAAAGCGCCTTGTTCTCCGCCGCCGAAGGAGCCGCCGCGGATTTCGTCTCCGGCATAGCCTACGGTGGGATTGGGCGGGAGGGCGGATTGGAGTTGGCGGGCTTTGGCGCTGGCGATGGAGGATTTCGCTTGTTGGAGGGTGGGATTTTTATCGAGGGCCATCTTTTCCAGTTCTTCGAGGGTGATCAATTTGCCGGACGGATTTTCTTGCGAGCGGCCCATGGAGGGGAGTACGGGCTTTACGAGGGGGATGTTGCCGTGGTGGTGGTGCATTTCTTCCATGTCGACCATTTGTTCGGGGGGATATGTCGGGGATTGTTGGGGTGGGGGCGGCGTGTTGGCGGGGGCCTGGGCGTGGATGAGGGGTGCGTGCAGCAGCAGGATGGTGGTTGCTGTCAGGGAGAGGAATTTGGTGGTGCGGTTCATGGGCTGCTCCTTGTTTCGTGTGGTGCGTGTAATAAAAATAAAAGCGCCGGGACTGTAACTTCGAAAGTCAAAAGCGGCAGAACTGCAACTTCGAAGAGTCAAAAGCGCCGGGACTAAAAGCCCGGCCGCTACAAATTCAAAATCAGGAGCCGTTGTGGTTAGGGTCGTCGTGGTGGTGTTCGGATGGCGGCGCGGGTTTATCGACTACTCCGCGACGTTTTAACGCCATGATTTCGTCGAATTTTTCCGGGGGCAGGACGCGGACTAGCGTCATCATGCCCATCATGTTGGCGCTCCAGTTTCTGGGGCAGGCCGTGGGTTTCGGGCTTGGCTACGGCTTCGTCCATGCCCATGTCCATGAAGGCGTCCTGGGGAAAGCCGGGGACTTCGCTGGCGTTGTCGGCGATAGGGGCGTGGTGGATGTGCTGGAAGGGCACGCTGTTGGCGAGCGTCTGCATCTGGCTCAGGGCTTGCGCGTCGTTAGTGGCGGCGGTGGTGATCTGCCGGTCGGCGAGCAGGTCGGACATGCTGTTCATCATGTGGTGTGGGAGGTGGCAGTGAAGCATCCAGTCGCCGGGATATTTGGCGTCGAACTCGATATCGCGGGCCTGCGCTACGCCGACCAGAGTCGTGTTTTCGTTGCGCCAGGTGGATTCGGGAGAGCGGCCGGCTTCCGTGCCGGTGACCACGAACTGATTGCCGTGGAGGTGTATGGGGTGATGATCCATTCCCAGATTTACGATGCGGATTCTTACGCGGCTGCCGAGGCGGGCGATTAACGGCGTGCTGGCTGGTGCGGAAACGCCGTTGAAGGTGAGCCAATTAAATTCCATGTTGGCGGTGTTGGGGACGGTGCTGTTTGGGAGGATGGCCCATTCCTGCAAAATTATTCCGTAGTCGTGGTCGACGCGCGGCTTGTAGGGTTTTTCTGGATGAAGAATGAACATGCCGATCATGCCCATCATTTCCTGCATGGCGCCGTGCGAGTGATAGAAGTACGTGCCTTCTTGATGGAGAGTGAATTCGTAAACGAAACGCCCGCCGGGCGGGACGGGCTTTTGCGTGATGTACGGGAGACCGTCCATCGCAATGGGAACTTCGAGGCCGTGCCAGTGGAGGGTGGTGGATTCTGGTAGGTGATTGTCGAAAATTATTCTTACGCGGTCGCCTTGGTTGGCTTGGATGGTGGGGCCGGGACAAGAACCGTTGTAGCCCCAGACGTCCATGGATTTGAAGGGGACAATCTGGCGTTTTACGGGTTCGGCGATCAGATGGAATTCTTTGATGGCGCCGTCGAGACGGAATGGGAGATTGGGGACGTCGGGAGTTTCGACTAGGAGTGGCGCATCGGTTTCATCGTGGTGCTCGTGGATCTTTTTTGGCGGATTTGTGCCGTGGTGATTTTCTGGCGCGGGGATTTCGTTGGCTGCAAGGACTTTAGCGGAGGCGAAGGCGCCCGCTCCGGCGAGGATGTTGCGTAAGAAGCCGCGTCTGGTGCTCATATACATTTTCCTTTCGACGTGCAGTGCTACTGAGATACCGGTGGTTGCGAATTGTTACGGGACGGACTCGTGGCGATGGAACTGGTTGCGACGAGTTTACGGGAGCGAAATGCGAGAGAGTTTTTTTAGATGCGGAGAGAAATCGGAGCGACGACTGAACTTGTTTGAGTGGGATGTGGGTTTTGGAGGACGAAGCGCCGGATCACGGCCGGTGACCCGGGGGCGTTGGGCAAATTTGCAGTGGTAATGAGCAGGCTCACTTCGTTTTGCTTGGCTAGCGTGAACGATTTTTCGGCGCGTGCGTCCATTTGAAGCGAACTAGGGCAGGTGAGAGCGTGGATCTCATTTACGTCCGTAGTGCAGTCGTGGCAGGACATGTCGGCGCTGGGATTATTGGCCGGCCTCGAATGGTGATGCGCGGACGAGGATGCTCTCGCGGGGGTGCAGTGGGCGGCACACATTGAGGGGAGCAACGAATTGCTCGCGAGCGCGGCCAGTAATAAGAACGAAACGATAATTCTGTGACGCATTGAAGTTGAGGATACACCTCGGGTGGAGAGGGTTCAACTGTCGTCGCGCGGGCGGTTTATAGGATTGTGGGGTTGGGCGCACAGACTGAAGTCTGTGCGACTCGAGGCGGGCGACTTAAGAATGGGTTACGATTTACGCGTGGGGATGGGATTTGTCGTAGATGTCCATCAGCTGGCGGATGGAGGCGTGGGTGTATTTCTGTGTGGTGCTTAGGGATTGATGGCCTAAGAGTTCCTGGATGGCGCGTAGATCGGCGCCGTCGGCGAGCAGATGGGTGGCGAAGGCGTGGCGGAGAGAGTGCGGGTGTAGATCCAAATTTACGTTTACCAGGCGCACGTATTTTTTTACCATGCGACCGACGGAGCGCTGGGTCAGGCGGCGGCCGGCGTAATTCAGGAAGACGGCTTCAGTGTGGGGAGCGGCGCGGCGGTTGGCGCGGGAGCCGGCGGATTGCAGCAAGCAGTTCTTCGCGCAGCGGCCAATATTTATTGAGGGCTTCCTGAGCTTTGCCGCCGTACGGAACCACGCGTTCTTTGTTGCCTTTGCCGCGGACGCGCAGGATTTGTTCGCGCTGATCGATGTCTATCAGATTGAGGCCGGTGAGTTCGCTGACGCGCAGGCCGGCGGCGTAGAGAAGTTCGAGCAGGGCGCGGTCGCGGGGGAGGAGGAGAGCGTCGGCTACTTTCTCCGGAGATTTTTGTTGTTTTGTTTTTGATGCTGGACGAACGATTACGGAGGTCTCGATGCCCTCTGGGATCGGTTGGGAAATTTGCGACGGGGCCAGTTGATTCAGGAAAGCGTTCATTTCTTCGGCGGAGAGAACGCTGGGAATGCGCTTCGGCAATTTCGGCGTGGGGACCAGGCGGGCGGGACTTTCCTTTAGCATGCCTTCACGGACGCAATATTTGAAAAAAGAGCGGAGCGTGGCCAGTTTTCTGGCGATGGAAGATTTTTGCAGGCCTTGGTCGTGAAGATGGCCGATGAATTCGCGGATCACGTGATGAGTTACGTTGAGGAGCGTGGGTGGCTTAAGGCCTGGCGGCGAGAGATAGACGATAAATTGGTTTAGATCTTTGCCGTAATTCGAAATGGTATGTGGGGACGAGTTTTTTACGGAGCGGAGGTAAGTGAGATATTTTTCGATGGCTTGTAGCATTGTGACGTTGGTGGTGGCCTGCTCTCAGTATAGATGCAGAAATTGGGTTGAGAGGAGGTTTGGGTTGGGTTGTTGCGGAGATTGGGTGGATGAAACAGGAAGCCTGGGCAAGCTGGGGCGCAGCATGCTGCGCCCCTACAAAGGCGTGGCGGCGATTTTTCAGCGCGGGACTAGCTAGGATTTTGCGCCGGCCGGTACTGGTTCTTCCTGCTGTGGCGACGCTGCTGGAGTTGGCTCGGGAGCTAATTTTTCCCAGTCGCAGCCTTCTTTTAAGCAGGTGTAGACCGTGCCGATTTTGGATTTTTTCTCGACGATAAACGGGCTGCCGCATTTGGGGCAGGGTTCGGGAATGGGCATGTACGGCGTGGTGAAATCGCAATCCGGGTAACGGGAACAGCCGTAGAAAATCCTCGGGCGGCCGCGGCCACCTTTTCCGGCGCTGCCACGCTTAACGAATTCGCCTTCACTGCACTTGGGGCACTTGATGCCCATGGTGATAGGGCGCGTGTATTTACATTTTGGATAGCCGGTGCAGCCGATGAACTCTCCGAAGCGGCCGTGTTTTTTTACCAGCTGAAGTTCGCAAAGCGTGCACTTTTCTTCGAGAATTTCGTCGGGTTGTCTCGCGATGCGGGTGCCTTCGACGAGGCGACGCGTGGTCTTGCAATCGGGAAAACCGGTGCAAGCCAGGAAAACACCGAAGCGCCCGCGCTTGAGGGCCATCTCTTTGCCACAATTTTCGCAGTATTCAACTTTATTTTCGTCGCCAGGCTCGACGGCCAGTTCGGGCGCCATGTCCTGAATGAAATCGCAATCCGGGTAGCGCGAGCAGCCCAGGAAAAAGCCGAAGCTGCTGATACGTTCGAGGAGTTCACCTTCGCCGCATTTTTCGCACTTTTTGCCGGTGGGAATGCCGGCTTTGTAGGAAATCATCTCGTCGCCAGCCTTATCCAGGTCGACTACGAATTTTTCCCAGAATTCGCGGACGGCGTCGCGCCAGGGGAGTTTCCCTTCTTCGATTTCATCCAACTCTTCTTCGAGGCGGGCGGTGAATGTTACGTCGAAGATATCATCGAAACTCTTTACCAGCAGAGTGCTGACTCGTTCGCCGAGCATGGTGGGCGTAAATCGGCCTTGATCTTTTCTGACGTATTCGCGCTCGACAATCGTAGAAATGATCGAGGCGTAGGTGGAGGGGCGGCCGATGCCCTTTTCTTCTAAATCCTTGACCAGCGTGGCTTCCGTGTAACGTGGAGGCGGCTCGGTAAAGTGTTGGTCAGGACGAATGGAATCGAGGCGCAGAATCTGGCCTTCGGTTACGCGCGGTAAGGCATTGCCCTCGCCTTCATCATCTTTTTCGTCGTCTTCGCGATCAGCGGCGGCTACCGGCAATTGGTAAACGCGGAGGTAGCCGTCAAATTTTTGCACCGAGCCGCTGCTGCGGAACGTGTAATCGGCGGCGCTGATGTCGATAGTGGTCTGGTCGAAGATCGCCGGGAGCATTTGCGAGGCCACGAAACGCTGCCAGATCAGTTGATAGAGCTTGAAGAGATCGTCTTCGAGATATTTGCGGACGTCTTCGGGCGTGCGCATGGCATCGGTAGGGCGGACGGCTTCGTGGGCTTCTTGGGCGTCTTTTTTCGATTTGTAGAAATTCGGTTTTTCCGGCAGATAGTTGGAACCGAAGCGTTCTGGAATTAGCTCCCGGACCTGCTGCAGCGCGTCCTGTGAAACGTGGACGGAGTCCGTGCGCATGTAAGTAATCAGTGCGACGGAGCCTTCTTCACCGAGTTCGACGCCTTCATATAAGCGCTGCGCGAGGCCCATGGTGCGCTTGGCGGTGTAACGCAGGCGATTGTAAGCGGCCTGCTGAAGCTTGGAGGTGGTGAATGGCGGCGGAGCGTTACGTTTTTTCTCGCGCTGCGTGACGTTGGTGACTTGCCACTCGGCTTTGCTGACCGCATTAACGATAGCGTCGGCAGCGGCTTGATCTTTTACCGCGATATCTTCGCCCTTGTGTTTGAAAAGCTTGGCTTCGAAGAGCGGCGGCTGGCCGCTATCGAGCATGGCGTGAATGGACCAGTATTCGACCGGGAGAAATGCGCGAATTTCCAGTTCGCGCTCGACGATCAGGCGGAGCGCTACGGTTTGCACGCGTCCAGCGGAGAGGCCGCGGCGAACTTTATCCCAGAGCAGTGGAGACACTTTGTAGCCGACGATGCGATCGAGCACACGACGGGCTTGTTGCGCGTCGACCAGATTTTCGTCCACCTGGCGGGGCTTTTCGAAAGCAGCACGAATGGCTTTCGGGGTGATCTCATTGAACGTGACACGGAAGATTTTCTTGGGATCGGTGGCCGGAATATCCATCTGCAACGGCTCGATGGCCCACTTCGATTTGTATTTCTTTTTCGGCTTGCCATTCTTGTCGAGCGCGGGTTCTGCTTCTTTTCCACCATCCTTGGCTTTATCTTTGGCGCGGCCGGGAGCGTCAGCCTCGACGTAACGCTCGGGCTTGGAAAGAACCATGGCCAAATGCGCGGAGATGGCTTCGCCTTCGCGATCCGGGTCGCCCGCGAGATAAACGGCGTCGGCCGTGGCGGCGGCTTTACGAAGATCGTTGATGACTTTGCCCTTGCCCGAAATAATTTGCAGGGTAGGCTCGAAAATCTTGGCGTCGTCCAGTTCGATAGGTTTCTTGGTGTAGACGATTACCGCTTTACGGCTGCCTTTTTTCGGCTTGCGTTTTTTGCGGCCGCTTGGATCTTCGCCGGGCATACGGAGGCCGATGTCTTTTTTCGGCAGATCCATAACGTGGCCGATCGAGGCTTTGACGGTGAAGTCACGGCCTAGATATTTGTTGATAGTCTTCGCCTTGGCTGGCGATTCGACGATGACGAGAGAACGGCCCATCTTGCAGTTGTAACCTCTTAAGGCGAGTCAGCAGCAGGCGGAACTTGCCGTCTGTGTCCTGAACGCTAACTAATAATGATGCAGGTGGCTAGCCGGAAGATTCTTTTTGTGCTGGTTGCGCCGCCGGGCGAGACGGCACTGGCGCCGAACTTTTTCCGCTATGTTGTTTTATAGCATGACTTTACTGAATTGTTTGCCGGGCCACTGGCGAACGATAGATTTCATCTCCAAGTTGAAGAGGGTAGCCAGAACTTCGGAAGAGTGCAAGCCAGAGCGTTCCACGATGTCGTCGATGGGGATGGGAGCGTCAACTTGCAGCATCACAAAAATAGCTTTTTCCGAGGCGTTCAAATTCTCGACGGCCAGAAGATTTCGTTGCTCGGCTAACGGCTGCTCGGCTTTTACCAGCGCGGCGCGAACGGGCGTGGAGAGTTCTTCAATCACGTCTTCGGCGTTGGTGACCAGCTTCGCGCCCTGCTTGATCAATAGATTGGGCGCGAAGCTGACGGCCTGCGTAACATTGCCAGGGACGCCGAAGACTTCCCTGCCGAACTCCATGGCCAGGCGTGCAGTGATCAGTGAACCGCTATACTCGGCGCCCTCGACGATTACCACGCCGAGCGGCATTCCAGCCACGATGCGATTGCGAATAGGAAAATTCTCCGGTGATGGATGCGTGTGGGTGGGAAATTCGCTGAGAATTGCGCCGTGTTCCAGAACTCTTTCAAAGAGCTTTTTATTTTCTTTGGGATAACACACATCGATGCCGGTGCCCAAAACACCGATGGCCAGGCCGTTCGCGGCCAGGGCGCCTTCGTGACCGAGCGCGTCGATCCCGCGGGCCAGACCGCTCACAATTACCAGGCCACGACTGGCGAGATCGCGGCCGATCCGCTCCGCCATTTGTCTGCCGTAGTAGGTGGGAACGCGCGTGCCGACAATGCTGACGCTGGGATGATTCAGGATTTGTGGATTGCCGCGGACGTAAAGCAGCACAGGAGGATCGTAGATCTGCAGCAGGGTTTGCGGGTACTCGGGGTCGCTCCAGTTGATCAAGGTGCAATTGGCAATGTCGCGGACGGCTCGTAATTCTTTTTCCGCACGCGGGAAGGATTCTTTTTTAATGATCGATTGAGCGACTGGCGCCGGGAGGTTGCAGGATTCCAGCTGGTTCAATGAAGCACGGAAGATTCCTTCCGGGGATTCGAAATGGCGCAGCAGGCGGGCGCTCAGGCGGGAGGCCAGGCCGGGGGTTAGCGACATGGCTAGCCACGGGAGGGAAAGGTCTAGTTGCATGGCAACTGGAGCGTATTTTAATAGTTATTCAACTGTCAAGTAGAGTTTGAGTTGATAGAGGAGGCGTTCAGGAACCGAGCTAACACCGCAAATCGTGCCGAGATGGGGCGCAGCATGCTGCGCCCCTACAAATACACGCCGGGTTGCGCGGGATCCTCGGCGAGAATTTCGGCCGCTGTTGCGACGAACAAGTCTGCGTCTCGCTTGGTAAAGATCAACGGCGGGCGGAGTTTTAGAACATTGTGGTGGGGGCCGTCGGTGCCGGTGAGAATGCCGCGGTCGCGAAGGCGGTTGGTGATATACGCGGCTTGGTCCGGCGCCGGGGCGCGGGTTTCGCGGTTTAATACCAGATCAATACCCAAGAAGAGACCAGAGCCGCGAACGTCGCCGATGATTGGATACTTCCCTTGCAGAGCTTGCAGCGAATTCTTTAGATAATTTCCGGCCTCCAGCGCGTTTTGCTGAAGGTTTTCATTTTGCAGAACATCCAAGACGGCCAAGCCGGCGGCACAAGCCACTGGGTTGCCGCCGAACGTGCTGAAGAATTCCATGCCATTGGCGAAAGACGCGGCGATTTCTTCCGTGGTTATAACCGCGGCTAACGGAAAGGCATTGCCGATCGGCTTCCCGAGGACCACGATGTCCGGGACGACGTTCTGCGTCTCGAATCCCCAGAAACGGGTGCCCAGCCGCCCGAAGCCAGTCTGCACCTCGTCGGCTATGCACAGGGCGCCGCTGACGCGTACGTGGCGATAGGCTTCGCTCAAATAATTCGAGGGAAAAACAATTTGCCCACCGACGCTGGGGAGACTTTCCGCGATCAATGCGGCGATCTGGCGACTTTCGGATTTTGCTATCTGCAGAACCTCGGCTAAGTCTTGCGCGTATTTTTTTCCAGCGTTGGGGTCGTTTCGTTGGTAGGCGCCGCGGTAGTCATCTGGAAGTGGAGCGACGTGGACCCATGGCTTGCGGCCCGCGCCTCCGGGCCCGTTGAATTTGTAGGGACTGATGTCTATTAGCGTGTTGGTGTGCCCGTGATAGGCGTGATCGAGCACCAGGATGTCTTCGCGCTTGGTATGGGCGCGAGCGAGTCGCAACGCCAGTTCGTTGGCTTCGCTGCCAGAGTTTACGAAGAAACAGACGCGCAGCGGCGCCGGAAGTAGTTGCGTCAAGCGTTCGGCATAACGCGTAACGTTGTCGTGGAGGTAGCGCGTGTTGGTGTTAAGAAGCGCTAGTTGCCTTTGCGCTGCGCTCACAACGTGCGGGTGGCTATGGCCGACGAGGGGAACATTGTTGTACACATCCAGATAGGCGCGGCCCGTTTCATCGTAGAGATATTGCCGCCAACCGCGAACGATTTTCAGCGGACGCTGATAGGAGAGGCTGAGATTTTTCCCGAGCGAAGTGTTTCTAGCGGCTTGCGTTTGCTCGGGGCTCGGTTCTGGCGCGGGGAAATACTTTTCCTGGGATAGCTAAAAGCAAATTGGGATCAGGAGAGAGACTGGTCCAAAGGTTTCGTTGGGAAGCGGCGGCCACGCCAGGAAAATCCGTGCCGCGATCGAGAAGGTCGGTGATGATTTGAAAATGCAGATGCGGAGGCCAGCCACCGTTTTCGCGAGCTTCGCCGACGGAAGCAAATATTTCTCACCGGCTCTTATTTGCTGGCCGAGCGTGAGGTTTTCAGTGATTCGACGCTCAGGTGGCCGTACAGGGTATAGAACGCCTCACCGGTATTGGTCGCGTGTTTCAGGATAACTACCGGACCGTAATCGAGCGGCTGAATGTTGTTGGCGAAAGCTTCCACCGTAGCCGCGAGCGGTGCGTGCACGGCTGCACCCGGAGGAACAAAGATGTCGATTCCCAGATGGATGGTGCGATGTTCATCGGTGGGACTGTCGCTCGCCGTAAATAGCGGCGTGGTGTACAGGAGCCGCGCTTCGTTGTAGCGGCCGATCCCGAGCGCTTTGTTCGCGCGTTGCAGTTCCGCGTCGATTGCTGCAGTGAGCGCGGCACACTCGGCGCTCCGCGGGTCAGCCCCGAGAAAAAGGCTGGAGACACTCAGGTCGAAGACGTGCGCGCGCGATTTTCGCGGAGCGATATCCAGAATTGCAGAGGCGGTGGAAGATACATTTTGCAGGAAGGCCGCGACAACCTGCGATTTCGGATCCGGCGGCAAATTGCAAACATCGCGAAAAGCGTAATGCGCGTGCCGCGGATTTATTTTGTCGAGACGCTCGAGGGCTTGCCATGCGGACGCTTCACTGACGGAAACGTAGGGATCGTCCGGGCGGATTTTCTTTCTTTGCGCGCTAAGAACCACACTTACGGCCAAGCGCATGGCGATCACCGGGAAGATAATCTTGATCTCGGATTCCTGCAACGGGTAGGCGCGATGGTAACCGGAAATTACAGCTTGTGCGGCAGGTAGCGGATCGCTCTTGCCGAGAATGGCGTACGCCGCGGCGATGGCCGGCTCGGAGACGGTGATGGTGTGATGCATGTCGCCAAAATCGATGACGGCTTTGGCCCGGCGCGCTTGTGGCCAGGGATCGCTAACCAAGACGTTGTGATCGTTGGCGTCTCCGTAGATTACAGTGCGGCGCAGATGCGGCAGAGCAGGAACCACTTCAGCTTGGTAGAGAGCCAGAAATTTTTTCAGCAGAGTGCGCCGCGATTCGTTCTCGATGACATTCAGCGAGTCGGCAATCCATGCAGCTCGAGCAGAATCCCATTGCAGCTCGCGGTGCGCGGCAGGGTGGTCAAAGCCAGCTAACACAGTATCGATCTCTCCAAGGAGCTGGCCAACACTTGCGAGCAGTTCGGATGTATGGGGATTCGCCTTCGCCAAGACTTGGCCCTGGACGTAGACCAGGAGCCAGACAAATCTAGGGGAGCCATCCGCCGCCGTGACCCTCGTGAATAGTTTTCCGTCGTTCGTTGCAATTACGCGCGGAAGTTCGCGATCTGGCAATTTTTTGGCGAGATGCTGCAAGGCGCGCGCTTGCATGTCCACAAAAGAGCTTTCGTGGGCGGGGTGCATCACTTTCAGAACGAAATGGCGATCGTCGGCGGTCACCAGGTGAAAATTGTCGTCGTATTCGCCGGGTAGAGCCTCCGCGGTGCATTCAAGCGCGTAGAGTTCGCTCGCCAGGCGTGCGGCTTCCGATTCCGTGGTGGGATGGGCTACGCGAGACTCGAGAAGCATCGAGGAATATTATCCGCTTACAGGCAGGCGCGTCCATGCGCCGAGCAGAACTTCCGTGGAATAGAACGATCGAGATTGTCGATAACGCGAGGGCTTGCGCACAAAAACGCCCGCCTCAGAAGGCGGCCGCTACAAATCAGTATTCGTCCGCGCCGAATGGTGCGCCGATAGGTGAGCCGTCCGGTGGTGGAGGTGGCGGCGGGACCGTGATGTGTTTGGGATCTTTTTCGAACTGCTCGATTTGTTGCGCGGCAAAGAAATAGTGAGCCTGCTGCGGGAAGTTCAGCGCCGGAAGCGATGCGGGAGTCTGCTGCGACGCCAGCCAATCCTTGAGTTGATGGAGTTCCAGGCTGGCGATGGCACGGACTTCGTCGCTGGCCTGGTCGTTGGCAGCCAGCGCCATCAAATTGTAAAGCGCTACGTTGTCGACGACGATAGAGATTTGCTGCAGGTGGCCGTCACCGTGCGGAGCTTTCCAAGTGGCCGCGAGAATGGTGTCCAATACTTCCTTCAACGTTGGGCAGTCCGAATTGCGCGCATGGAATTCCACCAGGCGGCTCGCACGCTGCGGATCGAATAGAAATTGCAGGGACTGCGTAGCAGCGGCCTCAGCTGGCGCCAGGGCGTCGAACGCCGGACTAGTGTGAATTTTGAAATGTTCGCGGCCGCGCTCATAGTCCGGCGGGCGAGGCGGAATTATTTTCAAGAGTGATTCGGGCAACGCCAGGACTTCCGGCTTCACGGTGGCAAGGATTGCGGCTAGCGCGCGGCGTTGTTCCGCTGGCGCGACGATCTGAGTCGGGATTTCCCCGTCGCCACGCAACGCGAAGGTGTAATCCATTCCACCAACCACTTTGCTGGCGGCTTCCACCTGATAGCGGTGCAAAAGATAAATCGGCACCAGCGGGTCTTCGATCGTCGCCAGCGGCGCGCCTTCGCGAATATTATTTTCGCCAAAACGGGCGAGCGCCGCAGCGCGAACCTGCATAATGCGGTTTAGTTCGTCGACCGCGTTCGAACCGGAGTCCCACAGATGCGCTTGGCTGCTCGACGAGCCGGGCGGACGCGCGTCTTGATCGGTCAGATAGCGAAGACCGCTCGAAAATGCGTCCGTAAGAATTTTATTCAGCGCGGCTTGTTGGTCGACGTTAGCGGGAAAATCCTGGTAACCCCAAGCGATGGAGACTTTGTCCCAAACGCCGATGCCGGTAACGTATGCGTCGGAAAGATCGGGCACGCCGTCTGCGCCAAGTTTTACGTAGGGCGGCGGATAGTCCATTACCGAAGAACGATTCACCGTACTGGCGGAATAATTGTGCATCAGTCCCAGCGTGTGGCCCACTTCGTGCGCGGCAAGCTGCCGGATGCGTGCCAGAGCCATCGCCTGCATTTTTGGCGAAACCGGCCCGCCTTTTTCGTAGGGCGCCAACAAACCTTCGGCAATCAGAAAATCCTGGCGGACCCGGAGCGAGCCGAGGCTGACTTGCCCTTTGATAATTTCTCCCGTGCGCGGATCGATGATGGACTCACCATACGACCAGCCGCGCGTGGCGCGATGAACCCATTGGATCACGTTGTAGCGAAGATCCATGGGATCAACGCCTTCAGGAAGAAGTTCCACGTGAAACGCGTTTTTGTACCCGGCCGCTTCAAAAGCCTGACTCCACCAATTGGCCCCTTCTAGCAACGCGGAACGAATCGGTTCGGGAGCACCGCGATCCAAATAATAAACAATCGGCTTCACCGGTTCGCTGACGGCGGCGGTCGGATCTTTTTTCTCCAGGCGGTGGCGGGCGGTCAGGCGCTTCTCGATGGGTTCACTAATCGGCGTGGCGTAATCAAAGTAGGAAACTCCGAAAAAACTGGAGCGCGGATCATAAGCCCGCGGCTTGTAACCAGGCGGCGGCAACTGCACGAAGGAATGATGTTCGCGGACGGTGATCGATTCGGGTGAAGGCGTAACCTGGCGCACCCACTGGCCAGGATCGTCCCCAGCAAAAGTTAATGTGGCTTCGACCTCCGTATTGAGAGGAAAATTCTTCGTTCGCGGTAAATAAATGGCACTGCGTTGCGGGTCCAAGTGATAGCTGCCCTGATGGGTGCGATGGAGAGTTTCGGGAACGCCGTGAGCATCGCGCAGGAAAAAATCCGTGGCATCGACAAGCACGGCGCCATTTTCCTCGGCTGCTACGGTAAAGCCGGCGAGAACGGATTCGGCAAAAGAATCTTTCACTGCACGCTGTTCGTCCGGATCATTGCTGATGGCGCGATAATCCATGTTTTTCTGGATCAGCAGCACTTTATTGCCGCTGCGTTCGAAGCGCACAATGCGCGTGGCGCCGAGTTGGCCGCGATCGAGGCCAATGTCGTTCGAACCCATGCCGGCCGGTAGAGAAGATTGGTAGAGAAAGTCGGTGTCCCATTTGTCGATGGCCAGCCAGAGCTTGCCTAGTTTGGCGTCCCAATAAAGATTGAAGTAGCCGGGAAGCTTTTGCGCGCCAGCGGTTTTGGAGGTGATGGTGGCGAGCGGTGCATCGTCAGCCCCGGCTGCAACCAGCGGAGAAGTTCCGACGAGGAATAACGCAGCAACCAGGACGATGCGACGAACGACTTTCGACATTTACGAAGCCTCCGAAACAAGAGAATGCTTTATAACACAGAGCAGCGGCGCGAAGAGAATTCACGTCTGCTATACTTTTAGTGTCCCCGCGCTGGAAAATTAATTTTGTGATCGCGAATCGTAATGACAGCCTCTAACGGCATTCCCGTGAGCATACTCAATTGACCAAACTCCGCATCTCCATCGTGCAATATCTGAACACCGCGCCACTGGTGTGGGGATTCACGCACGGTCCGCTAGCGGGAAAGTACGAGCTTTCCTTCACGGTGCCGTCGCAATGCGCGGAGGCGTTGCGTGAGGGCGAAGCGGACATCGCGATCATTCCGGCGATTGAATATCAGCGCATCGACGGGCTGGTGATGCTGCCGGATATGGCAATTGCTTCGAAGGAACTGGTGCGCAGTTTGCTGCTGGTCGCGAAGAAGCCAATTCAAGATGTGCAAAGCATCGCGCTGGACAGCAGTTCGCGCAGCACGCAAGCGCTGACAAGAATTTTATGCGCCGATAGCTGGCGGATTGCGCCAAAGTTTTTTGAGGCGGCGCCGGACCTGGATGCCATGCTCAAAGATGCGGATGCGGCATTGCTGATCGGCGATCCGGCGTTACGCCTGGCGATTCTTCTCGGAGGCACAGCACGGCACGGCGAAGGCGGTGCGCTGTTGTCCGATGCCGCCACGGCTGGCGTGAATAACGCCGGCGAACTGCACGTTTATGACATGGTGGCGGAATGGCAACGCAGCACCGGATTGCCGGCCGTGTTAGCCATCTGGGCGGCCCGCGAAGGCGTGGTCAGTGAGGAAGTGTTGCGCGATTTCGCGGCCTCGCGGGATTTCGGATTGGCGCACATTCCAGAAATCGGTGAAGTCGCGGCATTCGAACTCAAGTTGCCTGCCGCGGCGATGGGGGCATATTTGCGCCAGAATATTGACTATTCGCTGGATGCCGAAAATCGGCGAGGCCTGGAGAAATTTTTCGCGCGCGCCGCGGCTTTGGGCTTGATCGCCGAGAATCGCGAGATCCTTTGGGCGACCGGCGCCGGTTCGCTGCGACAGACCGTCGCGAAGTCGTGAAGTGGGCGCGTATCGGTTAGAATGGAATCTCGAGGCAGAACTACGTGGGACTGACCAAACAAGCCGCGATTGAAATGCTCGAGTCTGATGACTTAGTAGGCATCGGCATGGCGGCGCACGCCAAGCGGATGGAAAAGAACGATCCTCGGGTAGTAACCTACCAGATCGACCGCAACATCAATTACACAAATTTCTGCACCGAGTATTGTTCGTTCTGCGCGTTTTACCGGCCGCTGGGCGCGAAAGATGGTTACATCCTTTCGTTCGAAGAAATTTACAAAAAAATCGAAGAGATGCTGGAGCTTGGCGGCACTGGCGTGTTGCTGCAGGGCGGATTGCATCCGGACTTGCAGATTGAATATTACGAAAATTTGCTCCGCTCGTTGAAAGAGCGCTTCCCTACCGTGCATTTGCACTGTTTTTCAGCGCCAGAGATTTTGTGTATCGCGGAAGTAAGCGAACTGAGCGTTGAAGACACGATCCGGCGACTGATGGATGCCGGGTTACAGTCGATCCCGGGTGGTGGCGCGGAGATTCTGGATGACGAGATCCGCGGAAAGATCGCGCGCCTCAAATGCACCAGCGATGACTGGGAAATGGTCCACCGCACCGCCCACAAACTTGGGCTGCGCACCACCGCAACGATGATGTTTGGCTGCGGCGAAGAACTCGCGCATCGCGCCAATCATTTCGAACGCATTCGCCGCATCCAGGAAGACACTGGCGGCTTTACGGCGTTTATTCCCTGGATGTTTGCGCCAGAAAATACGCCGCTCGGCAAGAAGGTGCAGGAAGCCACCGCCGTCGATTATCTAAAAACTCTGGCGGTCAGCCGCCTGTATCTCGACAATATCGATCACATTCAATCCAGCTGGCTCACGCCGGGAATCAAAGTCTGCCAGATTGGTTTGCAGTTTGGTGCGGATGATGTCGGCAGTATTTTGATCGAAGAAAACGTGGTCTTCGCTGCGGGAGTGAAGAACCGCACCAACGAAGGCGAGTTGCGCCGGATTATTTCCGACGCCGGCTTCATGCCCGCACAGCGCGATACGCTCTATCGCTCTTACGTTTTGAAATAAAACCGGAAAGAAAAATTAGGGGAGCGGCTGCGATTCGCCTTTAACAGCGCCCGATTGGCGCCCGTTAGAGCCGTTCTTTTTTCGGCGTAGCGCGGAGATAAATCTCTACTTCGCAGCCATCCTCGAGATCCAGGTCTTCAAGCGGATACAAAATTCCGCTACGGAACCGCGCGCGAACCTTTCGGGGGATGCTGGGATCATGCTTGGCAGCCGGTTTTGCAGGCGCCCCAGATTTATTCTCTTTTGCATCGCTCGCCGAAGTATCTGCCGCCGTCTTACTGCCCGTTGATTTCGCAGTCATTTGAGCACCGCCTGCCGGAGTTGACCCACTGGTTTCATCTAAAGCTTCATTGGCCAGCGCGTCCGCTTCTTTATTCTGTTCGCGATACACGTGATTTATCCCGAACGATTCGAACGTGGCGGACATTTTCTTGGCCCGTTCAAAAAGCGGCCGAAGCTCTTCACTCTTCACTTTGTACTGCCCGCGCATCTGCTTCACCAACAGCTCCGAATCGCTTTCAATGTGCAGCGTGCGAATAGTGTGAGCCTGCGCGTAATCCAGCGCCGCGATCAAGCCATAATATTCCGCAACATTATTCGTAGCGCGGCCAATGTATTTTTTAAGCTTGGCGACGATTTCGCCTTTGGCATCGCGCACTACCACACCGTAGGAAGCCGGCCCGGGATTGCCGCGCGAGCCGCCGTCAATATTGGCCCGGTGGGACGCAGCCTTGGCAGCCGCGACAGGCTCCGCAGGAAAAAGACCGGCGCCGCTCGGTGGTTTAGTCGCTCGAGGCATCAGGAATTAGAGTGCGCTGGATTCGCAGCGTCCGTAACAGACTTCTCCGCCGGAAGCACCGGCTCCAGCGTGTACAAAATTAGCCCACAACTCTCACAACGAAAAACTTCTTCGTTGTCTTCGCGGCGCAGTTCTTCCGCGATATGCGGCAAGACCCGCATGCCGCAACCCCGGCACTGCCCTTCGCGAGCTTCGGCGACCGCCGTGCCATTGTGGCGCTTGGCGATGCGCTCATACAGAATACGAAACTCCTCAGGGACTGGCTCAAGAGCCTTGGCGCGCTCAGCGAGCGCGACATCCAGCAGCTTTTTCTTTTCAATATGCAACGTTTGAATGCTCTTGCGCTCGGCGTTCACCGCTAGTTCAGACTCGCGCAAATCAGCTTCCGCCCTCCGCACGCGCTTCTCGGCTTCTTCGCCAGCCACCATGGAAGCAAGCTGGCGATCTTCCGCCGAGGCCATTTCCGTTTCGGCGTTGGCGATTTCGTGCTGCAAAGCCTTATAAGCTTCGTTGGTCTTCACCGCGCCGCTCTGGTCGCGATATTTCTTGGCGCGGTCTTTCCACTGCTGGACGTCAAACTCAATTTTTTTCCGTTCGGAAATGTCGTGGGCTTGCGCTTCTTTGGCAGAGGCTAGCGCGGCTTTCGCGCCCGCAAGCTTGGCGTCCGCCGCCTGCACACGCTTGGGAAAAGTGTCCAGCTCGGCTCGCAACGCCAGCACTTTGTGGTCCACCTGCTGAAGGTCAACTAGACGGGGTATGACGGAATGCATCGGACAGCGATATTAGCATACCGAACGCGTGAGCTGGAATTCGGCAACCTTAGCAGCTGCCTTCTGCGGCCGGCTCACTTTCTTCGCCGCTCATGGCACTTCTGCGATTTGCATATTCTGGTCGATGGCCAGATTCGGATACCGAATCGGCGATCCGGCGGCCGCGGCAGCATGCCGCGCCGTAACTGAAAAATTCCCGCCGGAACAGGTAACCGCGTAAGAGTACCCGTCACGTTCTGAGCGCGTCATCGCCAGAGTGTTCGACGAGACCAGTTCCTCCAGCGAAGCGCAGTTCCCGTTGGTCGCCACGTAAGTGCGTTCGGCTTGGGCGATTTGCAACAAATCCCCGCGAACGCCGGTGAGGCTGATCGCCTGGGTGGGCGCAGTTCCTTCGTCCGAAACTGGCATCCGTTTCAGATACAGCTGGTAAACCCCGAACGCTAAAGCCACCGCTACGAGCAATCCTGCCAGAGCGCGCATAAGGGAAGTCTGAGCCGCTCACTAACCGGTTGCAAGACTGCTATGCGTAGCAGTGTAGAAACGTGAAACACCCGTTGCGCGGAGCGCTTTGAGCGCGCTCGCCGGGGGGCCGCACTGTGTAACGTCTGCACAATAGGCTAAAGGTTTTGAATTGACACCCAGGCTAGGCTCCAGTAACAACGATATACAAACATTGTTCGGTTACAGGAGAGTCCCCGATGATAACGCCCGCAAAACCTCGCTCCGCATGTAGTCTGGGCGCTGCGCTCATCCTTTCATTCACGCTGGCGATGACCACCGAAATGCCGGCGGCTGGCCAGTCTACCGGTCAACGCGCGGGAGAAGTTTCGCGCGTAATACCGGCGGTAAGCATCGCCCGCGGTTCGAAGACCATCACCGCTTCAGCAAAATCCGTGGTCGACTGGCAAGACCAGGTCAGCACTCAAGCCAGCGCCCGCGCGCGAATCGGCCTTGATGATGGCTCGGTTTTGAACGTGGGTTCGGATTCTTCGATGAAGGTGATCAAGCACGACGCCGGCGCTCAACAGACCGAGCTGGAGCTGACCTACGGCAAGCTGCGGACCCAAGCCCAAAAAATCGCCAGGCCCGATGGAAAATTTGAAGTACGCACTCCGGCGGGAGTCGCGGGTGTCGTGGGCACCGATTTCTACGTCGATTACACCAACAACCTGATGAACGTAATTGTATTTGAGGGCTTTGTGAAAGTGTGCAATCTGGCAGGCGCTTGCGTGGTCGTGAAAGCCGGCCAAATGACCAACCTGCGCACCAACGATAGTTCGCCGCCGCCGGCCCCCGTACAGGCCACATTGTCGATACTCACCACTGCCAACTCGGACACCAACGTGGGCGGAAATCTCAGCTTGGTCGCCACCAATGCGCATCACATCAGCGTCGGAACAGCGGTAATGATCGGTGTGCTCGCGGCGATTCCGGCAATTATTGTTCCCGTCGTGGTTTCCCACGGCCACGGCACCCAAGCCAAGCCACCGACGTGTATTCCAGGAGAAGACACCGGTAACTGCGGCTAAACTTCGATTGCAAAAACAGTTTTCACGTTCAGACCACAAGACCGCTGGCCTAAATCGCGGTTTCCACGCCTGTTTGCCTAAAACTTCGCTCCCATTTCAGGGTTTTTTGTCTGTGCAACGGTATGCCGACGGTAAGCGTCCAACTATTGTGACCAGCTGACTGCGATCGTTTGTGCCCCTGTGAACGCTGTCGTACACTGAACATTCCGCAGACGCGCTTGAATCCATGTGAGGATCCCTTTGAGCAGAGTTACCGGCAACGGAACGATTTCTCTTTCTTCTACCCTGCTTTTCGCCGCCTGTATGCTGTTGGCGGCTGCCCAACTAGCCAGCGCCGCGCCTCCGCCGGACGCTCCGGCGAAACGCTCGCCACTATTGGCCGCCATGCAGGCGGAACTGGATCGCTCCATCAAGACCTTTGGAACCCAAACGCCGCCTGCGTATTTTATCGGTTACACCGTCACCGATTCGCAACGCGCCAACGTCTCCGGTTCTAACGGGGCGTTGCTGACCAGCAGTGAAGATCGCAATCGCTGGCTGGAAGTCTCGGTGCGCACCGGCAGCTACCAGCTGGATGACTCCCACAAGGTAGGCGACAAGCAAATGCCCAACGGTGGCCCTGGAGCGCCCGTGCCGGTGGACGACGACGCCGAAGTGTTGCGCCGCGCCATTTGGTTGGAAACCGACAAACAGTACCGCGCCGCGGAACAGGCCTACATCAAGATCAAAACCGGCAAAGAAGTGAAAGTGGAAAGCGCCGAGGGGCAAGCCCCGGATTTTTCTCAGGAAAAGGCTCACGTCTTCATCGGTCCCCAGGTTTCCATCTCCCTGGATCGCAAGCCTTGGGAAGAAAAAGTCCGTGCCTACACGAAGTCTTTTCGTGATTCCCCGGCGATCATCAATTCCATCGTCACCTTCACCGCGCAAGCCGAGAACGATTTTCAGGTGACCAGCGAAGGCACCCAGCTGCAGTTCGGGCAGATTCGCTATCGGCTGGAGCTTTTCATTCAAGGCAAAGCCACCGACGGCATGGACATCGAGCGCTATTACAACTTTGATTGGGTGAAACCCGAAGAAGCTCCGGACGACAAGGCCGTCTACGCCGCCGGAGCCACCATGCGCAAAGAAATGGAAGGCTTGGTGGTGGCTCCGCTGAACGAACCCAGCGTCGGCCCCGCATTGCTCACCGGACGAGCCGCCGCGGTATTTTTCCACGAAGTATTCGGCCACCGCGCAGAAGGTCATCGCCAGAAAGACGCCTCCGAAGGCCAAACCTTCGCCAAAAAAGTCGGCGAACAGATTCTTCCGAGCTTTCTTAGCGTAGTAGATGACACCACTATGACCAAGCTGGGTTCGCAGGAGCTGCTCGGCTACTACCAGTTCGACGATGAAGGCGTTCCCGCGCAAAGCGTAACCCTCGTGGATCACGGCGTCTTGAAAGCATTTGAGATGTCCCGCTCGCCACTACTTGGATTTCCAAACTCCAACGGCCACGGCCGCCGGCAGCTTGGCGCAGAACCGGTTTCCCGCCAAGGCAATCTGATCGTCGAGAGCAGCAAGACCGTCACCAACGCCAAGCTTCGCGAAATGTTGATCGACTTGATCAAGCAACAAGGCAAGCCCTACGGATTGCTGATCGACGACATCGCCGGAGGCTTTACCTTCACCGGCCGCGGACAGCCGCAAGCCTTTCAAGTCTTGCCGCTCGTCGTTTATAAGGTATTTCCCGATGGACGTCCGGACGAATTGGTCCGCGGCGTGGACATCGTCGGAACGCCTTTGGCCGCCTTAACCAAGATCGTAGCCACCGGCGACACGCCGGAAGTCTTCAACGGATATTGCGGAGCGGAGTCCGGCTCCGTGCCTGTATCCGCGGCCTCTCCGGCCATCTTGACCAGTGAGCTAGAAGTGCAGAAAAAAGAAAGCTCCACGGATCGCCCGCCAATATTGCCCGCGCCCGCACATGACACCATGACTGCCAAGACCGGAGGTGCGCAATGAAGCGCGCCAAATGGCTGATCGCATCGCTTCTGGCGTGCGCGATTCTGGACGTTGCGGTTGCCAGCGCGGCCGCGCCTGAAGAACCAAAAGACAACGACCAGACGCTCCATGCAATGCGCGATGAAATGGAGCGCTCGCAAACCCGCCTGAGTCTCACGATTCCCGGCGTGCCTCAGCCGGTGAAACCCTATTACATCGAATATCGCTTGCTCGATCTGGACGTACGTGAAATCAGCGCCGATTTTGGTGCGCTGCTCTCCACCACCCACACCCGCACCCGCTTCATGGATGTCTCCGCTCGCGTGGGCGACTACAAACGCGATAGTTCCAATTTCGTCAGCGATGACGGATTTCGCGGCTTTATTGGGCCCACGGGCTCGGTCGGGATTGATCGCGACTACAATTCCCTCCGCCAGGACTTGTGGATTGCCACGGATCAAGCATTCAAAGAAGCCGCGGAAACCTATTCCCGCAAGCAGGCTTACCTGGGAACTTTGGCGCGGCAAACGGACATCGACGATTTTTCGAAAGCCCAGCCGCTGCACATCGTCGAACCGTTGGTTACCCCAGATTGGAGCAATCGTAACTGGGAGCAGGAAGCGCGCGATTCCTCTGCGGCCCTGCGCGGATTTCCGCAACTTTACGAAGCGCGCGTAACCTACTACCTGGTTTATGCCACGGAGTATCTGGTCACTAGCGAAGGCACGGAAATTCGTACCAACCGCTCGTTCGCCTCGATTGAATCCGCACTCAACACCCTCGCGGAAGATGGCGTGCCCGTGAATAATTTCTACTCAACGTACGTCCCGAAACCCGCCGATTTGCCCAATGTACAAACGGTACGCAACGATCTGAACGTAACGGGTGCGGAACTAATGGCTCTCCGCGCGGCTCCCACGGCGCAGGATTACACGGGCCCGGTGCTTTTCGAGGCTCGCGCCGCAGCGCCTCTTCTCGCACAGGTATTAGGTCCCGCGTTGAACGGCGCGCGTCCGCCAATTTCGTTTAGCCCGGTCATGGAGCAATTGCTCACTGGCCTGGGCGGAAAAAGTGATTGGGTCACTCGCGTTGGCGCGCGCGTACTACCCACCAGCGTTACGTTGATAGACGATCCAACGCTGAAGGATTTTCAAGGTAAACCGCTTTTGGGCGGCTACGACGTGGATCAAGAAGGAATACGCGCCGAGAAAGTCACCCTCGTCCAGAACGGTAATCTCAAGGGCGAACTCATGTCGCGCCGCCCGGGTCCGGATTTTGGCGAATCCAACGGCCACGGCCGAGCCGCGTTCCTAGGTGACGCTACGCCCACGATGAGCAATCTGATTTTTTCCTCCAACGACGCTATCTCGCCGGCGGATATGAAGAAAAAATTCCTCGATGAGTGCCGCGCCGAAAAGCTGCCATTCTGCCTGGTCGTACGCCAGATGGACAATCCCTCCGTCAGCCTTCTGCATCAGGAGGATTTCCAGGAATTGCTCGCCAGCTTCGGTGGCGGAGCCGGCACCGGTGATCGTCTGCCGCTAATAGTCTATAAAGTCTATCCAGACGACGGCCGCGAAGAATTAATCCGCGGCTCGCGCATTGTCGGCCTGAACACTCGCGCCCTGCGCAACATTTCCGCCATCGGCAACGATAATTTTGTTTACAACTATATGCAGAGCCAGATTGCCGGATTTGCCGGCACCGCTTTCGGAGCTTTCGGCTCCGCGCAGAATGGTTTGCCGGCCAGCATGATCGCGCCTTCCCTGCTCTTTGAAGAGTTGGAAATCCGCGGCGCCCGCGGCGAACCGAAACGTTTGCCGCTGCTCTCCGCGCCGCAAATGGCGGCCAAGTAAGCGCGCGTAATTCTAGGCCACGGCAATTCGCGATTTATGGACGGCGTCGCGAGTTCTAGACGAACCAAGCCCATGAACGAACCCACACGCAGAGTCTTCATTTTCGGCGCAGCCACAGTCGCCGCCGGAGGTTTGCTTCTCGGCGTACAACGCATCCTTTCTTCCGCCTTCGCAGACTCTGCAGCAGACGATTCCGTGTCCGGCCCGGTAACCGTCGAGCAATTCGGCGCTGATGGAACTCCTGCGGGTATCGTCTCTCTTCCAAAAGTTCACAAAACGGAAGACCAGTGGAAAAAACAGTTAACGCCTCTTCAATTCGAAGTCACCAGGCTAGCCGGCACCGAGCGCGCGTTTACTGGCCCGCTGAACAAGGAGTACGCAACTGGCCTCTACCGCTGCATCGATTGCGACAACGCGCTCTTCGATTCCAAGACGAAATTCGATTCCGGCACCGGATGGCCCAGTTTCTGGGCGCCTATCGCGGCGGGAAACGTTCGCGAGAAAACCTCGGTGTATTTCGGCACCCTACTGCGCGAAGTAAAATGTTCGCTCTGCGACGCCCATCTCGGCCACGTTTTCTCGGACGGTCCCCATCCCACCGGGCTGCGCTATTGCATGAACTCCGCGGCCTTGCGATTCGCGCCGCGTACCTAGAATTTTCTTAGCCCCAAAATTGCCGTGTAGGAGCCGCATTACCAAGAGCCGTCGCGCTAATTCTGCAAACTAGGATAGTCTTACCCGATGCTCGTGACCCCCTACAACGAGATGGCCACGGAGAAAAAGCGCGCCGCGCTGCTGAGCGTGGGCTCCGCTGTCCTATTGGTGTCCCTGAAAACCTTCCTGGTGCTGCGCACCGGCAGCTTGGGCGTGCTCTCCGAAGCCCTGCACTCCTCACTCGATTTGGTCGCCGCGATCATTACCTTTCTCTCTGTCCGCGTTTCCGATCAGCCCGCCGACGAGCGTCATCCCTACGGCCATGGCAAATTCGAAAATTTTTCCGCTTTCGTCGAAACCGCGCTGCTGTTGATGACCGCGCTGTACATCATCTACGAAGCCTTCGACCGCCTCTTCTTCCATCACGTTCACATTCAGCCCAGCATCACCGCCATCCTCGTATTGCTCGTCGCGTTGGCGATTGACATAACCCGCTCCCGCAAACTAACCGCCATTGCAAAAAAATACGCCAGCGAAGCCCTGGAAGCGGACGCTCTCCATTTCTCCACCGACGTCTGGAGCACCATGGTCGTAATCGCCGGCATCGGCCTGGTGTGGGCCGGCGAAATTTATAATCTTCCCTGGCTGATCTACGCCGACGCAATTTCCGGTCTGGCGGTCGCCGCCGTAATTCTGTGGGTTGGCGCCCACCTCGGAAAACGCACGCTCGACGCTCTTCTCGACGTGGCCCCCGAAGGCCTGCAGGAAAATATCGCCCGCGCCGTCGCCAGCATGGAGGGCGTTCTCGACGTGGATCGCATCCGCGTCCGCCGCGCCGGCAACCGCCATTTTGTTGACGCCACCGTAAGCGTCGCCCGCACCGCCAGCCTCGAACAAGTTCACGCCCTCAGCGACGCCATCGAAAAACGCATTGGAGAAATCGTCCCCGCCGACGTGATGGTCCACGCCGAACCCCGCGCCCCGCAAGGCGAGCATCTGTTCGAGGCCATTCGCGCCATGGCCCAGAAACGCGGTTTGGCCATTCACGACATTACCGCGTTGCAGCAAGATGGAAAAATTTTCGTGGAATTACATCTCGAAGTGGACGAGCAGCTAAGCCTTCGCGACGCTCATCGTCAGGCCACCGCCCTCGAAGACGATATCCGCGAACTCCGCAACGGGCCCATGGAAGTCACCATTCACATCGAGCCTCTCGGCCGCCGAATCGCCACGCCGGATTCCGGCGCCGGAGAAATGAAGCAGCTCTCGCGCGCCATCGAAAAATTCACCAACGAACTTTCCGGCGAATACCACGAACTGGTGAATTGTCACGATGTCCGCGTCCGTCAGGTGGAACACCGCATCGTGGTCACCTGCCACTGCGTAATGAAGAGCGCCCTCCCGATCACCCTGGTCCACGACGTAACCGCGGCCCTCGAAGATCGCGTAAAAGAAAAATTCCCGCAAATCTACCGCGTAACCATCCACCCCGAACCAGTAGAAGCCGCCAACTAGCCACGTTGGCGCATCTCGACATTACAAAGAATTGTCATCCCGAGCGCAGCGAGGGATCTGCTTTCTTTCACCGTTAAGACAACGTGGCCCGTTCGGACTTCTCAGCCACCCGCAACAAATCCCAATGTGGCCCGCCAAATAGCGTCGCCCCCAGCGCAATCAGCACCGGGAAACATTCCAAAACATACCGCGGCTCCGGAGTCTCCACCGTAGTAAGAAACGCCGTCCGCAACAGAACAAACACAACCAACACCGTCAACGCCGGACGAACCGCCCGACTCCCCCGCCACAATCGCCAAGCCCCAAAAACACCCAATCCCACATAAAAAATATTCAGCAGGAAAAATCCCACCGTCACCGATTGATCCACCTTGTCGTCAGACCACGACTGCCGCAAAGGAAACACCGTCCCCGAAACCGGGATCAATTCAATCCGCGGCGTAAACCACAGCGTAAACATCCGCGCTGCCGGAATCAGCAAATACCTCCGCAAGGGATGTCGCGCGGTCCGCTCCCGCGCCAACTGCCCAAACGCCGCGTCTTCCTCCGCGGTAAGCGTCAAATCGTTGTTGTACCGCTCCAAAATGTCCGCTACCCGGGCTTTCTCTTCCGGAGAATCAAACGCTCGCGCCGGAATCGTGTCGATATCGATCACATCGTCATTCAATTTCCACGAGACCTGATAGCAGTCTTTCACGCGAAATAACCATGTCTTCTCCCAAGCCATAAATCCGAACGGCACCAGCTCTCCTGGCAGATTGGAATTCTTGGGAGCCAGAAACTGCACTTCGTGCAGCGTAATCGCGTTGCGCAAAGCCCACGGAACCAAAGGCAGCGCGCAAGCTATCCCGCTCAAGATCACAATGCGCAGCCATTCGCGCCGCTGTCCGGCTGGAACAAATACGATCGCATACGCAAGCCACGCCGCAATCAGCAGCAAGGGCGTCTCCGGCCGAAACAGCGTCCCCGCACCCACCGCCAACCCCGCGAGCATCGCCGACGCCCGGTAACTAAGCCTCCAGTCCCATTTTTCCCTAGCAATCGTATATCCCGCGAAATCCCAGGACGCCGTCATCACCAAAAAAAACAACGCTACGGCCGTCCAAAACACCGCAATCACTTCCGTCAACAAAGTAGCGGAGTAGTTCCCCACAAAAGGACAAAGCGCCGCCAGCCAAACCCCCGCCAAAAACACGCGCCGAGTGTTCGCGCGAAAATCCACAATGGCCACCAACGCCACGCCCAGAGCCGCGATCACCAGACAATCCGCCAGATCGATCAACGCCTGGGCCACCATCACCACCAGATGCGCCGCCGCCCCAGTCTTTCCGGTCACTAGATAAATCAGCGCCAAAAACGCCGGATACCCCGGCATCCGCAAATCCACCGGCATGACCGCCCCATCCACGTTCATTGCGTAAACGTGATGTTGCAGCCAGTTCGTGGCCATCTGCTCGTAAAGTACGGTATCCCCGGAATTGGCGGGGAATTTCAGTACGAACAGCAGCCGCAAACACAGGCCCACCACCAACGCCGTAATTGGGCTAGAGAAAATTCGCTTCATGGACGAATCGCATCTTACAATAAGGAACTGCCCAGCAGTACGCACAACTGCATCACCTGACGGAGATTCGGCCCGCCTAGCGGACGCCACCAGAATTAATGAAAGAACGCCGGCCAATTTTTTATGACGAAGAAAAAGTACGTTGGCGCCGCACCCGGCGCGTCATAGAGATTTCTGGCGCGATCCTCACCCTGCTTCTCGCCTATTTCTTTGTAACCATCGCCGTCAGCGTCGAATTGCCCGCGGGCCTGCTCCCCAGCACCAACCCCGGCCTGCACGCCCTGAAACTCAAAACCAAACCAGTGGTCGCGCGCGAAGGCCGCCAACGGCGCGTCTCCCATCTGGGCACCGTTCCGCCGGCCTACGATCCGCTGCGCGCCGCATTTTTCGTCAGCTGGGATCCCAACAGCCTCGCCTCTCTCAGAAAACATTACAAAGATTTGGATTTGCTGCTCCCCGAGCAGCTCCACACCGTTTCCGCAGATGGCGCAATCACCATCGTCGACTACGAACACGGCCAGAAAACTTCCAAAGCCACTCCCGCTGAAGCCGTCAGCATTCTCAAGGAAGACAAGCTCCATCAATGGATGAAATCCGCCAACGTCGAGTTGCCCATGATGGGCATGGTAAATAACTACGATGGCGTCAGCTGGCACGTAAAAGAAATGGCGCAAATGCTCGCCAGTCCCTCGGCCCGCCATAATCTTTCGCGAGACCTGGTGGCCTTTGCCGTGCAAGCCCATGAAGCCGGCCTGGTAGTGGATCTGGAAGAGGTTCCAGACAAAAGTCAGAAAGACTATCGCGACTTCGCCGCGGAATTGGCCGCTGGGATGCACGCCGCCAACTTGAAACTCATGATTGTCCTTCCCGCGCGCGACGATGCCTACGACTACGAATTTTTCGGCAAGCAAGCCGACGCCATCGTCCTTTTCAACTTCGACGAGCACTGGCTCACCTCGCCTCCCGGTCCCATCGCCTCGCAGGATTGGTTCGTGGAAAATCTCCGTCAGGTCCTCGAAGAAGTTCCCGCACAAAAAATCGTGGTCTGCATCGGCAGCTACGCTTACGACTGGACGGAAAACGGCAAGAAAAAGCCAATCACCGCCGAAACCCTGACGATTCAGGAAGCTCTCCTCCACGCCTACGAATCTGAAGCCCAAGTGGAATTCGATTCCGCTTCGTTGAATCCGCACTATTCCTATTCCGACGAACAAAATCACGTCCACCAAGTGTGGATGCTCGATGCCATCACCGCGTACAACCAGCTGCGCGCAGCCGAGCGCCTCGGCGTCCAAGGCACCGCTCTGTGGCGGCTCGGCTCGGTAGACACTTCGTTGTGGCCCATCTGGGATGCCACCCGCCCGGACGACGCCGCGCGCAATAAGCTCACCGACCTGCCGCCCGGTCCGGACTTAATTCTCGAAGGGAATGGCGACATCTGGCACTTCGTCGACACTCCGAAAAACGGTAAGCGCAGTTTCAACTACGACCCCAACACCGATCTCTTCACCAGCGAAAAATACGAGGCCTATCCGCTTTCCTACAACATCGATCAAATCGGCGCGGCGGACAAAAAACTGGCGATCACTTTCGACGATGGCCCCGATCCCCAGTGGACCCCAAAAATTCTCGATATCCTGAAACGCAAAGGAGTTCCCGCAACCTTTTTTGTCATCGGAGTCAACGCCAGCCAGGATCCGCAGTTGTTACGCCGCGAATATGCCGAAGGCCACGAAATCGGCAATCACACCTATACCCACCCGGCCTGGGATGAAATCTCCAAGACGCAAGCCCGCTGGGAGCTAAACCTTACGCAGCGCCTCATTGAAAGCACGTTGGGCGTAAAAACAATTCTGTTCCGTCCCCCGTACGGCATCGACCACCAACCGGAATATGCCGAAGAAGTTGCCCAGTTGCCTTTTGCGCAAGACATGGGCTACTTGATCATCGGACAGAAAATCGATCCGCACGATTGGCAATCCATTAACGGAAAACAAACGCCCTCTCAGGAAATAATCGATGAGGTGCTGCAGCAAGCCAACGATGGGAATATCATTTTGTTCCACGACGGCGGCGGCGACCGCTCCCAGACCCTCATAGCTTTGCCGCAAATCATCGACGCCTTGCGCGCCAAGGGATATTCCTTCGTTTCGGTTTCAAGTTTGCTGGACAAAACCCGGGCCCAGGTAATGCTCCCGCTTTCCACTCAGGAAAAACTGGAAGCCCGCGCCGACGGCTTCATCTTCGGCCTTTATCACTGGTTCCGCCTGGGCATCGCCACCGTCTTTATCGTTGGCATCGTCCTGGTCAGCGGACGCGCGCTGATTATCGGCATCCTGGCGCTGATCGAAAAACTCCGTCCCGATCACCACCAGATGTCCGATCCTCCACCCACCGCCAGCGTGCTGATCCCGGCGCACAACGAAGAATCCGTAATCGTGCAAACCGTCACGTCCGTATTGGCTTCCGACTTGAAAAATTTGCAAGTGATCGTGATCGACGACGGCTCCACCGATAAAACTGGCGCTTTGCTCGATGAACATTTCGGCAAAGATCCGCGCGTCCACATCATCCATCAGATAAATCGCGGCAAGCCCGCTGCCTTAAGCGCGGGAATCGCGCACGCTGATACAGAAATTCTGGTCACCATCGACGCCGACACCGAAATCGAGCCGGACGCCATCAGCAAATTGCTGCGCCACTTTTCCGATCCGCAAGTCGGCGCCGTGGCCGGCAACGTGAAAGTTGGCAATCGCTCGCGCTGGCTCACTCGCTGGCAGGCCCTCGAATACATCACCAGCCAGAACATGGAAAAGCGCGCTTTCGATTTGCTGAATTGCATCACGGTGGTTCCCGGTGCGTTAGGCGCGTGGCGCAGAACGGCCGTGGAAGCCGCTGGAGGAATCACTGCGGACACCGTAGCCGAAGACGCCGACCTCACCATCGCCATCCGCCGCCTGGGCTGGCGCATCAGTTACGACGAAGAAGCTATCGCCTGGACTGAAGCGCCGGAAACCGCCGGCGTACTGATCCGCCAGCGATTCCGCTGGACCTTCGGCACCCTGCAATCGTTTTGGAAACACAAAGACACGCTCTTCCGTCCGAAGTACGGCACCCTCGGCTGGATCGCACTGCCAAATATTTTCTTTTTCCAGGTTCTGCTGCCGCTGATTTCGCCGGTAATCGATCTTCTTTTTCTCGGCGCAATTTTTCTGTGGGCCCTGGAAAAATTGCATTTCCCGTGGATTCCGCAAATCCATTCTTCCAACGAAGATTTGCTGCGCAGCGTCCTGTTTTTTATGGGCTTTCTGCTGATTGACATTCTGACCTGCGCGCTGGCCTTCGCATTGGAACGCGACGAAGACTGGACTCTGCTTTTCCCAGTCCTGCTCCAGCGTTTCTACTACCGCCAGCTCATGTACGTAGTTTTATTCCGCTCGGTAAAAGAAGCCGTCAGCGGACGGCCAGTCGGCTGGCACGGCGTAGGACCCGAGCCGCCGCGCGCGCCTGTTACAGACGCTCCGCGCGCCCCTGTCCCCGCATGATGTGTTAACTCCCGCCACAATCTTGGTGGCCAGCACAGCCTCGGCTGGCACAATGTTGGCCGGCACAATCTTGGCTGGTACAGTCGTGTCCGGTACAGTCCTGGCTGGCACAATCCTGGCCGCCATCACCACCGCAATCTGGCTCTATCTTTTTCTCTTCCGCGGGCAATTCTGGCGTCTAAGCAATTTTGACGCCGACCATGCAAAATTCCCCGATCCACAAATTTTTCCGCGAGTACACGCCGTCGTCCCCGCAAGGAACGAAGCCGAAACCATCGCCGCGACTATAGCAGCACTGCTGAAGCAAAATTACTCGGGAGAATTCTCAGTAACCGTAGTTGACGATCACAGCGAAGACCAAACCGCCCAGCTCGCTGAGCAGGCCGCCAAATCGAGTGGCACAACCAATGCTGATTACCTTGGGGAACGACGGGGCCGTGGGCTTCGGCACAATTTCTCCACCATCTCGGCTGAACCTCTTCAGCCCGGCTGGACCGGAAAACTCTGGGCTCTGAACGAAGGGATGGCCAAATCTCTAGAACACGAAAATCCCGAAAACCCCAATTCGCTACCAGACTATTTTTGGTTCACTGACGCCGACATCACACATGCTCCAGATACTCTTACGCGCCTAGTAGCTAGAGCAGAAACTGAACACCTCGATCTGACTTCGCTGATGGTCCTTCTCAAATCCGAAACCCTCGCCGAAAAATTCTTGATTCCGCCATTTCTCTATTTTTTCCTCCAGCTTTACCCGCCGCGCTGGATCGCCAGTAAAAACTCGCGCACTGCTGGCGCAGCGGGCGGATGCATTCTGATCCGCGCCAGCACATTAGAAAAAATCGGCGGCCTTGCATCCATCCGCCACGCCGTAATCGACGATTGCGCACTGGCTGCCGCGGTAAAGAAATCGGGCGGCCGACTCTGGATGGGCGTCACTCGCTCCAGCCAGAGTCTCCGCAGCTACAAATCCTTGGCCGAGATCCGCGACATGATCGCCCGCACTGCCTTTACCCAGCTTCGCTACTCCGCGCCGATCCTGTTAGCGACGCTGGTAGCCCTGCTCATAAGTTACATTGCTCCTGTGGCTTTGCTCTTCTCGCCCAGCCCCATTTCACGCGTACTGGCCGCAATCACCACATTTCTAATGCTGGTCACCTTTCTGCCTGCCGCCCGCTACTACCGTCAGTCTCCGCTCTGGGCTTTCACCCTCCCCGCGGCTGCGCTCGTCTACGCCTACGCTACCCTTCTGAGCGCAGTCCGTTACTGGACCGGTCGTGGCGGGCAATGGAAAGGCCGAGCCCAAGCGCCTAGAAGCCTGTAAGCGACACACGGTCGTGTCTATGTCTGCGCCTGCGCATCCACTCAATGGCGCAATCGAGTCAATGGCGCGATCGAGTCAATGGCGCGATCGAGTCAATGGCGCGATCGAGTGGTGACGGATATAACTAGGAAGTCAACGCCCGATACGCCTTTTCTCGGAAGTGCTCATTATAAAGGGGTTAAAATCGCTAAATTCGGAAGTGCGGATTCTAAAGGACTTACTAACCTCTGGATCGTGAAGTGTTCATTCTTAGAGAGTTAAGCTCACACGGGTCACCGCTGAATTGGAGGGGAACATCGGAATCTCTGGCGGTGCAAATCGAATTTTGTTATCCTTCGCTCAGGTACAGGGCTGTATCCCGCAATCAGTTTCTTGTAACTAGGGAACGGCACCGGAGGCCATATGAGCGCATTACCCCAAGCGGGCAGCGGCAAAATTACTGTCCCGGAACTGCTGCAAAGAAAATCGCACGCCGGAAAATCCACATCACAAAAAATTACTTGTCTGACTGCGTACGATTACCCCACCGCGCGTCTGCTGGATGAAGCCGGCGTAGACGTCCTGCTGGTCGGCGATTCGCTGGGTATGGTGGTGCTCGGGCACGACAGCACCCTGCCCGTGACCCTCGATGACATGCTGCACCACACGGCGGCCGTCCGCCGCGGCACCAAGCGGGCCTTGGTCGTCGCGGATATGCCTTTCGGCAGCTACCACACAGATACCGCGGAAGCTTTGCGCAACGCCGTCCGCTTCGTGAAAGAAGCTGGCGCCGAAGCGGTAAAGATCGAAGGCGGCGAACGCCGCCTGGAAATAATCGTGCGCCTTACCGAAGCCGAAATTCCGGTGATGGCCCACATCGGCCTGACTCCGCAATCCGTGAACGCGCTGGGCGGCTACCGCGTGCAAGGCAAGACCGCGGACGCTGCGGAACAATTATTGCGAGACGCCCGCGCCGTGGAAGCTGCGGGAGCTTTCGCCGTAGTGCTCGAAGCAGTGCCGCGGGAGCTCGCTACGCAAATTACTCGCGAGTTGCGCATCCCCACGATCGGCATCGGCGCCGGCCCGGATTGCGACGGACAAATTTTGGTAATCCACGACATGCTGGGTTTGAGCTTCAGCCCTACCGCCAAGTTCACGCGGCAGTATGCCAACGTCGGAGAAATCATCACGAGCGCGGTAAGAGAATATTGCGCCGATGTGAAACAGGGGAATTTTCCTTCGGACGCCGAGTCTTATCATGCAGGCGTCGGTGTAAACGTCCAACAAAAGCCGATTCGCGTCGCCGACTAGTAAAATATTTTGTCGACGTTCCAATTCCAAAACTTCTTTGGAGCGAACTGAATTTCGACTGAGGTTGCTATGTCACCGCAAGAAATGCGCTTGCTATTCGAATACAACGCATGGGCCAATCATCGCTCCCTCGAAGCCGCCTCGGCATTGACCGACGAACAATTCACGCGCTCGCTGGGTAACAGTTTCTCCTCGGTACGCGACACGCTCGCGCATATGTGCGGCGCGGAGTGGATGTGGCTGGAGCGCTTCCATGGCCGCTCGCCGTCCGGATTTCCAGACATAAAGCGATTTGCGACCTTTGCGGAATTGCAGAAGCACTGGTCGGCACAAGAGCAGGAACTTCTCTCGTACGTTAATGGATTGACGCAGGAAGATCTGGATCGCGTGGTGGAGTACAAGACCATTACCTCTGGCGTATTCCGCAACGCGCTCTCGCAGGCGCTGCAGCACGTGGTAAATCACGGAACCTATCACCGCGGCCAGGTCACCACCCTGCTGCGCCAACTCGGGGCTGCGCCACTTGGCACGGACTTGATTTACTTCCATCGCGAACGCGCAGCTAACACCAACGTGGACGCAGCTACAATCGGCGCAGGGACAGCGAGCGCAGGCAAATCCTAGATTGGAAACCATTCGCACTATTGCCTGGATGAAGGAGACCGCGCGGCTGGCGCGTGCGGAAAGCCGCGTGATTGGCTTCGTTCCCACCATGGGTGCGCTGCACGCGGGACATTTATCGCTGATCGAACGCGCCAAGAAGGATTGCGATCCGGTCTACGCTTCGATTTTCGTAAATCCGAAACAGTTTGGTCCCAAAGAGGATTTCGCGAAATATCCGCGGATGATGGCGAAAGATTCAGAAAAGCTGGAAGCCGCGCAGGTGAAAGCGCTGTTCCTGCCGGAACCGGCCGAAATGTATCCTGCAGGATTTTCGACCTATGTAAACGTGGAAGGCTTGAGCGAGCGGCTCGAGGGGCGGACGCGGCCTGGGCATTTTCGCGGCGTGACTACCGTAGTGTTGAAGCTGCTGGAGATTGTGCAACCCAACTTCGCGTATTTTGGCCGCAAAGATGCGCAGCAAGCGCGGCTGATTTCTGTAATGGCCCGCGATTTGAATCTCGACACGGAAATTATTTTGGGTCCGATCATCCGGGAGAGCGACGGACTGGCCATGTCCTCGCGGAATGCTTACCTCACTCCCGAAGAGCGAATCGCTGCCCGGGTGCTGCATCGCGCGCTGGTGGTGGCCCACGGACAGATCGCCTCCGGGGAACGCAACGCGCAACACATTCAGAACACGCTGCGGCAGGTTTTTGACACGGAACCGCTGGCGAGAATGGACTATCTAGAGATTGTGGACGCGGAGTCTTTCGAGCCCGTTCCACGCGTGGCGCGGCCCTGCTACGTTTTGCTCGCCGCTTATCTCGGCAAAACGCGTCTCATCGACAACCTGTTTGTTACTCCGCAGGCGGGATTCTCGGATAGTTTTCAATTTCATTTGTAAGTTGGGAAGGATCTGAGGTTGGTCGCGCGAAGTGGTCGCTAGGGAATTTAGCTCGCTGCCGCCAACACTTCCGCAGCGTGGCCTTTGGCTTTGACGCTGTCCCAGACTTGGGCGATTTTGCCGTCAGGACCAATCAAATAAGAGCTGCGCACAATGCCCATGAATTCGCGGCCCATAAATTTCTTCAAGCGCCACGCGCCGTAGGCTTCGATCATTTTGTGAGTGGGATCGCTGAGCAAGGTGAAATTCAGTTTCTGTTTGGCAATAAATCCGGCGAGCATCTTCGGCGGGTCCGCGCTCACGCCTAGAATCGCAACATCCTGTTTTACGAATTTCGGACGCAGGTCGCGAAACTCACAAGCCTCAATTGTGCAGCCGGGAGTATTCGCTTTCGGATAAAAATAGAGCAGCACGCTCTGCCCTTTGAAATCTTTGAGCGAAACTTCCTTGCCATTCGCATCGAGCAAAGTGAAGTCTGGAGCTTTTACGCCGACTTTTAATGCAGCTTTAGCCATGGAGGAAGAGCCTTTCAGGACGCGGAAATCAGGAGAGCAGTTTGCGCAGAACGTCGTTGACTATCTGTGGGTTGGCTTGTCCGCGCGTGGCCTTGATTACTTGACCCACAAAAAACTTGAAGACGCCTTCATTGCCAGCCTTGAATTTGGCGACGTTGTCGGCGTTCTTCTCGATCACTTCGCGGGCAATCGCTTCGATGGCGGAAGTGTCACTGCTCTGCGCCAGGCCTTCGGTGGCTACGATCTCGCCGGCGGCGCGGCCGGTATCAAACATCACGGGAAACACTTTTTTCCCGATGGCGCCGTTGATCTTGCCGGAATCGACTAGGATCACCAACTCCGCCAGGGCCGCAGGGGAAACCGGGCTGGCTTCAATTTCTTTGCCAGCGTCCTTCAGGCGGCGCAGCAATTCCGTTTGCATCCAGTTGGCGGCGCTTTTGCCCGCGGCACCGGCTTTCACTACCGCTTCGAAATAATCCGCCAGGGCTTGCGAGCCGGTCAGCACTTCGGCGTCGTACGGGGTGATGGCAAAAGCGTTTACGAAGCGCAGGCGCTTGGCTTCCGGCAGTTCCGGCAGGGCTTTTCGCGCACTGTCTCGCCAGGCGGCGCTGACATGCACCGGCAAAAGATCTGGCTCCGGGAAATAGCGGTAGTCGTGGGCTTTTTCTTTCGAGCGCATAGCCACGGTGTGGCTTTCGGCTTGATTCCACAGCCGGGTTTCTTGCGGGACGCGCTTGCCTTGTTCCAAGACCGCGATTTGCCGTTCGATCTCGAATTCGATCGCTTTTTGCACGAAGCGAAACGAATTTAGATTTTTTATTTCCACCTTGGTGCCGAATTCTTTTGCCCCGCGCAGACGGACGCTTACGTTCGCGTCGCAACGCAGCGAACCTTCTTCCATGTTGCAGTCGCTGACGCCGGTGTACAGCAGGATCTGCTTCAAGGCGGTGAGATAGGCGTGGGCTTCGTCTGCGGCGCGCATGTCTGGTTCGGAAACGATTTCGCTGAGCGGGGTGCCGCCGCGGTTGTAGTCGACGTAGGCTTTGGTATCCGAGTCCACAAAGCCCTCGTGCAGATTTTTTGCGGCGTCTTCTTCGAGGTGCAGGCGGGTGATGCCGATGCGCTTGCGCGCGCCGTGGTGATCGATTTCGATCCAGCCGGCGGTGGCCAGCGGAAGTTCGTATTGGGAGATTTGGTAGCCTTTCGGCAAATCCGGATAGAAATAATTTTTGCGGGCGAAGCGGGAGTGTTCATGGACCGTGCAGTTGAGTGCTAAGGATGCGCGCATGGCCATTTCTACCACTCGCTTGTTGAGGACTGGAAGGGCGCCGGGTAGGCCCAGGCAGACCGGGCAGGTATTGGAGTTGGGTGCGTCGCCGAATTGGGTGGAGCAGCCGCAGAAGATTTTTGTATTGGTGTTTAGTTGGACGTGAACTTCGAGGCCGATTACTGGCTCGTATTTGGCGACGAGTTCGGGGGTGAGGGGAATTGCGTCGGTGGAGGAGCGGGTCATGGAAGAACGGAGATTATAGCATTGGTTGTGATGCGGGTTTGGGGGTCGGCGAGGGGATCAGGGTTGCGAACGGTTGAGTGGGGATTTTAACGCAGAGTGCGCAGAGGTCGCAGAGGAGGCGGAGGAGGCCGGAGTTTGGTCGATGAATGGAGAGGAATGTTAGCGACCTCGCTCACAAAAGAGGAATAGGCCGGACTAAACGTCCGGCACCTACATACGGCAAAGGCGCATGGAGGTGGAGTAAGAGTTGCGTTAGGGGCGGTCGGGGGAGGCGCCGGACCAGACGTTTACGTGGGGGCGGCCGGAGGGGCCGGTTTCGACTGTTAGCGGGGTTTGGAACACCTGTTCTAGGAGTTCGCGTTGGTAGACGGCGGAGGGCGGGCCTACGCGGAGGCAGCGGCCGCGTTGGAGCAGGGCGACTTGGTCGGCGTATTCGGCGGCTAGATTTAGTTCGTGGGTTACTACCACTACGATGTAGCGGTTGACGGAGGCCAGGCGGCGCAAAGCGTCCAGCAGATCTACTTGCGCGGCGATGTCCAGGTGTAGAGTCGGTTCGTCTAGAAGCAACATGGCAGGTTGTTGCGCTAACGCGCGGGCTAAAATCACGCGCTGCTTTTCGCCGCCGGAGATCTTGTCCATCCAGCGATCGGTTAAGTGTTCGGCGCCGACTTGGGCCAGCGCGTTGCGCGCGATACCAACATCTTCTTCGGAGTCGAAGCGCAAGGTGCGGCCATACGGATGGCGGCCTTGCAAAACGAATTCCCAGGCGCGCGAGGGAAATAATAATTTGCTTTCCTGCTGCACCATGGCGATGCGCTGGGCGCGAAGGCGCGGGACCATGGTGTGCGTGGGAACACCGTCCAGCAAGACGCGACCGGAAAGCGGGGCGAGTACGCCGGCAATTAATTTCAGGAGCGTGGATTTGCCGCAGGCGTTGGGTCCTAATATCGCGAGGATGTCTCCGGACTTGGCCTGGAGGCTCAGCGCTTCCAAAGTGAAAAGCGGGGCTTGTGAAGGATTGGCGGAGTATGCGTAGCTTACCTGCTCGACGTTCAGGCTGACGTTGGTGTGGGTCAGCGCAGTGGCGGACTTGGGGGGCATGTTACGCGCGGGAGTGCTCATGCCATCCTCCGGCGCAACAAGTAGATAAAGAGTGGTGCACCGGCAAGGGCGGTCATGGCGCCGACGGGAAGTTCGCCGGGGGCGACTACGGTGCGGGCGAGCATGTCCGCGAGGACTACGGCGATCGCGCCGCCAAAGGCTGCGGCGGGAATCAGGATGCGATGGTCGGAGCCGAAAATCATGCGCATTACGTGTGGGACCAGCAATCCTACGTAGCCGATCGCGCCACTTACGGAGACTGCGAGTCCAGTGAGAATTGAAGCGGCTACGTAGACCACGATGCGTACGCGGGGAACGTCGACGCCGAGATGCATCGCTTCTTTTTCGCCGGCGAGCAATAAATTTAGATCGGATGCGGTGGTGTAGATGGCGCCGGCGGCTACGAGAAAGCCGATGCGGATTACCCAGCTGAGGCTGGACTGCAAGGGCGTGGACAAGTCGCCCATCATCCAGAAGGCCATGCCGCGCATGTCGCGACCGATGAGGGTATTCATGAGAAACATAATTATGGCGGAGAGAAAAGATGCAGAGATAATTCCGGCGAGCAACAACGTGGTGCTGTCGATCTGGCCATCGCGGCGACCCAGGAAATAGACGGCGACGATGGTTAGTAACGCTCCGAGAAATGCGCCCAGCGGGGTGAGCAAGGCAGCCAATTCGGGCGAGAGCGCCAAATGTGGTTCGATGATCACCGCGATAATCGCTCCGACTGCGGCGCCGCTGGAGACGCCGAGGACGTACGGGTCGGCAAGAGGATTGCGCAATAGGGCTTGAAAGCTGGTCCCCGCTACGGCTAGCGAGGCACCCACAAAGATTCCCAGCAAGATGCGCGGTAAGCGGATATCGAAAACGATCAGGCTGTAGTTGCTGGAAAGTTCTTTGGTTTGATGAAAAGCGAAACGAATCAGGTCGTTTGCTAAACCGTAGAGCGAAACGGGAACGGCGCCGAGTTTTAGCGCGAGGACCACCACAACAAATAGGACGCCTGCTAAACCCGCGCAGCGAACGAGCAGGCGCTGCAGTGTCAGCGGTTGCATGCGGCATTCCTGTTTTGATTTTGCGGCGAGGCGACGCTTTGCAGGCTGATGGGTACTTTCGATCCTGGCGGAGAATTCTTTTCTGGAGCGGGCGTGTCTTTTTTAATAGTGTCCTGATTCGCGGGTGGCGGATTCGGAGCCGGTGGGGCGAAAGCATCGGCATGGAGTTGGTGCGCCATTTCTTCGATGGCTGAGATGATGCGCGGGGCGGGGCGATCGACTGCATCGCTAACTAGTACGAAGCGATGGTTCTTTACCGCTTCGAGGCTGCGCCAGCCGGGCAAGGTGGACAGTATGGCCGGGTCGGGAGCTTTTTCGTCGTTTTCCGCGGTGAAAACCAAAAATTCGGGCTGCAGGCGGACCGCTTCTTCGAGGCTCAGGTGCGGCCAATCCTGGGTGGCTTCGACGATGGAGACGGCCCCGGCTTTGTTGAGAGCGTCGGCGATAAAGGTATTTTTGCCGATGGAAATGAGCGGATCGGTCCACACCACGAACAAAACGCGGCGGGCAGTTTGATCCGCGAGATGCGCGCGCAAGTCCGCCAGGCGTTGCTGCAGATCGGCGGCGACGGTTAGTCCGGTTTGTGGAGCGCCGAGGACATCGGCTAATTTCGTAGTGGAAGCGATGATTTCTTCGACGTTGTGCGGATCGGTTTCGTAGACGGGAATATTCAGGTCGTCGAGGGCGCGAACGGTTTCAAAACGATTTACGGCGGCGACGAGAACCAAATCCGGGTGCAATGCGGCAACTTCTTCGATGCTGGGGTTGGTGACACCGCCGACTTTGGATATTTTTTTGGCCTCTGGCGGATAGTCGCACTGCGCGGTGTCGCCCACCAGGTGATCCTGCAGTCCCAAGGCGTAAATCGTTTCGGTCAAACTGGGGGCGAGCGAGACAATGCGGCCGACCGTTTGGGGAATGCGGACGCTGCGGCCCATTTCGTCTTTTACTTCGCGGAAGGCTGGAGGGTTCGCAACTGCCGGGTCCGCGGGCGAAGACGGCAATGCCGGGGACTGCTGGCTGGGAGGCTGCGCGGCCGGCGCTTGCGCGTACAACGGCTCGGTGCAGAAAAACGCGCAGGCTATCGCCGCGCTCACTATCAGTATCTCGGGCAGGCAAATTTTCCGTTTCAAAAACTCTCTCCTGACGAGAGGCAGCTTGTTCATAAAAAAAGCCCCACGAGAGAACGAGGGGCTTACCGACCGCGCTCTTTCTCGCGAAGAACGCGCGCCTCGGCGGCATGGGAGGGTGCCTGGCTTGCGGCGCTTGGTGGCCGCTTACAGTGGCGGGACCGCGGCCGATTTGCACGGCCTTTCCCACTACCCTTGCCTGCAGAATGAAAAACGAGTTTATGTCGCGCGCCAGAGCAAGTCAATTCATGCCGAAATTCGTTCAACATTCGCGCGGTAATTCGCGCGGCAATTCGCGCGGTAGTTCGCGCTACTTGTTTTTCCAGTTGGGCTTGCGCTTTTCCACCAGGGCGCGGAGGCCTTCCTGAGAATCTTCCAGACGATACAGTTCGTTTAAGAAAATGTTCATGGAGTTTTTCATGCCGTCGCGGAGGGACAGACCCATTCCGCCGAGAATGGCTTTTTTGGCCATAGTCAGAACCGGGCCAGAGTGCGCGGTGATGCGGGCGACGAGTTCGTTGACGGTTTGTTCGAGCTTCTCTTCGGGCACGAGGCGGTTGATGAGGCCGAGATCGAGAGCGCGTTCGGCGGTTACCGCTTCGCCGGTCAAGACCAGTTCGAGGGCGGTTTTTGGTCCCACGAGAAAAGGCAGAATGGTGGAGGCCAGCGGCGGAAAAACGCCAATGGTGATTTCCGGTTGCGCGAAACGCGCTTTGGGGCTGGCGATGACCAGGTCGCCGAAGGCTGCGAGCTCTGCTCCGCCGCCGATGGCTGGGCCGTTGATTACGCAGAGAACCGGCTTGCCGACGTCCAGCATGCAGGCAAAGGCGGCGTGAAAAGCGTCGAGCATTTGGAAGACGCGTTGCGAAGTGTATTCGCCGATGTCGATGCCGCCGCAGAAAACTTTGCAGGCGGAGTCTAGGACCAGGAGCTTTACATCGTCGCGCTCGCCGGCGGAGGTGATGGCGTCGGAAATTTCGCGGAGCATCACTTCGTTGAGCAGGTTGTGCTCGGGGCGATTCAGGGTGATACGGGCGACGCCGTCTTTGATGGAAAACTTTACGAACTCAAACTCTTCCGGCTTGCGCCGGGCGGTTTGCGACACGAATTCCGTGGTAGCGACTGGCCTAATCATTCCGACCCCTCCCGACAAATTGCGCGAACCGGTGGCCTTCTGCCCGTACTGTTTAGGTTCGCAATAAATGCTAGCACGCGACTTCTGGGACGCTGGGGCGGAGCTGTGGCCTGGTGCGCAAAAGGTTTGTAGCAGGTTGGCTTTCCGCGGAGTAAATCGGTGGGGCGTTCTTTTCGCAGCGATAAAGCTTTCGGCGTTTTGGAGCTGGGGAGACGTAGATGTGCGGTCCAGGAACCCATCTGAGACGTAGCAATAGAGAGCGCTTCGGCACCTTTTCTGCAGGACTGTGCCGCTAAACGATCTGCGTTATTGCGGGACGATTTTGCGGACAGGCCAGTGAAGAGTTGCCAAGCGTTCACCCTACTCGCTGAGGTTCCAATCTCGGAGAGAAATCGCACTACGAAAGGTCTCACTGAAAATGAAGAATACGTTTCGCAGATTTACCGCGTTTGCAGCCGTAATCGCATTGATTTTAACCGCAGGAAATTTCGCAATGGCCAGCCCCAAACCGACCAAAGACATCGTGGACACCGCGGTGGCCGCGGGATCGTTTAAGACGCTGGTGACGGCGGTGAAAGCCGCTGGTCTAGTGGATACGCTGAAGAGCAAAGGGCCGTTCACCGTGTTCGCGCCGACTGACGAAGCGTTTGCAAAGTTGCCCGCGGGGACCGTGGACACGCTACTCAAGCCGGAGAATAAAGAGAAGTTGAAAGCGCTACTGCTGTATCACGTGGTGGCCGGAGACGTGACCGCGGCAGATGCTATGAAACTGACGTCCGCGAAGACTGTGAATGGGCAGTCGCTGACGCTGATGGTACACGGCGATACGCTGATGGTGAATGACGCTACGGTGGTCAAGGCGGATATTCAGTGCTCGAATGGCGTAATTCATGTCATCGACACGGTTTTGATGCCGCAGTAACTTTCTGGGTGGTTGAATGTAAGCGGGGAGGCGCGCGAGTGCTTCCCCGTTTTCTTTGGCGGGCTGCGGCACTGCGGTTATTCTGATTGCGCAGCGTGCGTTTACGAGGAGAACTTCGTGATTGGCGGGAAATATGTGTCGCTGATCGTGTTTCTGTGTTTGTGCTACGGCGTGGCGGCTACGGCCTCGGTGATGACGCGGCCGGCGATCGCTACGTGGTACGTTACCCTTGCAAAGCCTGCCTGGGCGCCGCCGAATTGGGCGTTTCCGGTGGTGTGGACAATTTTGTACGCTTGGATGGCTATAGCGGGATGGCTGGTGTGGAATTTTCCGGCGTCGCGGGAACGCACCGTGGCTCTGGTTATTTTTGCAGTGCAACTCGCGCTAAATTTTTTGTGGTCTCCGGTATTTTTCAGCTGGCATCGTATTGGAACCGGCGTGTTGGTGATCGCGGTTTTGTGGATGTTAATCTTGGGCTTTGTAATCCGGACTTGGAATTTAAGCCGGGTGTCGGCGTATCTTTTTGTTCCGTACCTTTTGTGGGTGACGATCGCTGCGGCGTTAAATTTCAGCATCTGGCAGAAAAACGAATCCATGACCGAATCAGCGAACACGCACAATATTCCTGGGGCTACGGAAAATACGGATGCGCGCCGCGCCGAGTTCACGGCGGTGGCAGCTCGCGTAACGGGGGGCCTGGACTCCGGGGGTTTTCCTACCGCAGCCGAATGGGAACGGGCTGCGCCACTGCGCTTCAGCGCCGATTGGCAAGGGAACAACGCCGACGCGCAGCGCGCAACGGAAGTGCGGCTGTTGTGGACTTCGGAGACGTTATTCGTTAAGTTTCGCGCCGCCTATCGGGCGATCACGGTATTCGAGGATTCCGACCCGAACGGCCGCCGGGACAAACTGTGGGACCGCGATGTGGCGGAACTTTTTCTGCAGCCGCCGGGCTCTGATATGTGGCGATACAAGGAATTTGAAGTCAGCCCCAACGGAATGTGGATCGATCTGGACATTACGCATGGTGCCCTGGAGGATCTGAAAAGTGGCCTGCAACGGCGCGTGGAAATCGATTCCACAAAACGGGTGTGGAACGCGGAGTTGGCTATCCCTACGAAAAGCCTGGTAGCCACTTTCGATCCGGCGGCAATGTGGCGGGTTAATTTTTTCCGGGTGGAAGGCGCTGCGGAGCCGCGGTTTTATTCCGCGTGGAGCCCTACCAGCACACCGGAGCCTAACTTCCATGTGCCGCAGGCTTTCGGTTATCTGACATTTGCTGAGAAATAAATGCCGCTGGCGCCGACGCGGCTATTTCCATATGCTTCGCGAGTGCAAGAATTCACGAACCGTCCGATTGAGCGTAGCCCGCTTTCCATCCCTAGAATATTGACCGCGACACTGTCCGCTTTGGTATTGACGTTCTGCGCGCTCGCGTGTCCTGCCCGGCCAATACCGCAAAACATTGTGCCCGATGCTCCCATCGTCACTAAAGTCGAGCCTCCCAGCTGGTGGATTGGACTTACTCCGGAACTGATGCTGCTGATTTCAGGACACAAACTCGAAGCAACCCATGTGGCGTGCAATATTTCGGCAGTGCATGTTTCGCGCACGCAATCGACCGCTAACGGAGATTATCTTTTTGTGTGGCTGAAAATTGCGCCGGACACCAGATCGGGCACGGCGGTGTGCCGCATCACCACGCAAACTGGGGCGACCTCTTTCGAGCTTCCGCTCGCGAATCGGCAACTTACGCTGGGTAAATTTCAAGGGCTCGCTCCGCAGGACGTTTTATACCTGATCATGCCGGATCGTTTCGCCAACGGAGATCCGACTAACGACGAGCCAGAAAGCGCGCATCCTCCTGACACTTCGACAAATAAGTTGGCACACGCTGCCACTCTCGATCGCTCTAATCCGCGTGCATATCACGGCGGCGATCTACGCGGCGTTCGCGAGCATCTTCCGTACTTGAAGGATCTGGGCGTCACGGCGCTGTGGCTTACTCCGGTGGTGAAAAATGGCGCGGCGCAGTACTATCACGGGTACGCCGCCACGGACCTGTACGACGTGGATCCGCATCTGGGGACGCTGGCTGATTATCGTGATCTCGTCGGCGCGGTGCATCAACAGAAGCTTAAGATTTTCTTCGATATCGTTCCCAATCACGTGGGGCCGCTGCATCCGTGGGTTACGAATCCTCCGCTTCCGGATTGGTTTCACGGTACGGTTGAACATCACTTGAACGCCTCGGTCGACACCGAACCATCGTTTTATGATCGCGCTACGAAATCGCCGAAGACAAACGAACTCTTCGAGGCGCTGATGGATCCGCACGCGCCTGCGGCGCTCAGTCGAAATCTTACCGATGGCTGGTTCTTTGGGGTGCTGCCCGATTTGAACACGGAGAATCCCGTGGTCGCGCAGTATCTCTTACAGAATGCGATCTGGTGGACGGAATTTTCTGGTCTCGATGGCTTGCGCGTCGATACGTTTCCGTACGTGCCACGCCGTTTCTGGAGTTCCTGGAACAGCGGGCTGCACGGCATTTATCCGTACCTCACAACCATTGGGGAAGTTTTTCATCCGGATCCCGAAGTGACATCATTTTTTGTTGGTGGGCAGCGGCGCTGGGATGGCGTTGATTCCGGAGTGACCACAGTCTTCGACTTTCCGCTGTGCCTGGCGCTGCGGGATATTCTTCTGCGGGGCGCGCCGGCGTCGGAAGTGGCCAACATTCTTCGCCAGGACTCGCTTTATCCGCACGCGGAGAATCTCGTAACTTTTTTTGCGAATCACGATTTGCCGCGTTTGGCCGCACCGCCGGATGCATCTCTCGAAAAATTGAAGCTAGCTTTTGGTTTGGCACTGACCCTGCGAGGTATTCCGCAACTGTATTACGGTGATGAAATCGCGATGAGCGGTGGCGCGGACCCGGACAATCGCAAAGATTTCCCCGGGGGATGGATTGGCGATCCGCAGAGTGCTTTTCTGGAGGCCAGACGCACCCCGCGACAGCAAGAGATGTTTGCATACACGCAATCGCTGCTGCGTTTACGGCACGAACATATTGCGCTGCAGACCGGGCGCTTGTGGTCTTTATTTTCCGACCAGTCCGCTTATGTTTTCTTGCGCGACACCGAGGAAGAGCACCTGGTGGTGGCGTTCAATAACGATTCGGCGCCGCGCACCGTTAAGATTCGAGTCAGCGATACGCCGATTCAAAAGCTCCCAGCCGCTGCATCTCTTTTCGGAGGGGCTACCGCAGAATTCGGCGGAGGCGAATTGCGTTTGACGCTGCCGGCGCAGTCCATCTCTGTTCTGAATTTATATTAGTGATATGAATCCGCGAACACGAATACCACTTAGTAGGTGACTTGGGTCGTCCATGCGTGCGCGCCGCCGGGTACGGCGAACGTCACGCTGTGGGCCGCCGCGTCGTACCGAGAATCAGTGATCGCGCGTCCTTCAGCAACAATTGTTTTCGGTGCCGCAGATACGCCGTAGACCGTAACGTCAACGGAAGTCCACCACGGCTGGAATGCATTTTTCTCCACCGCGCTGGTGACGCTGATTCCTGCGGTAGAGGCTTGACAGGTGTAGTTCACGCGCAAGAATTCTCCGCGCTGATAACCGAAGGTGTGACCGTCATCCTGATACAGGGTTCCGCGGCAATCTTCTCCGGGATATACATGCAACTGCAGCGGACCATTGGGAACATCCGCGGTGCTTTGGACCAGGGGCTGCATGGGAATGATCGCACCGGCGCGAACGTACAGCGGCATCTCGTCTAGTTTCGGATTTAGACGCAGCGGTGTGGCGCTGGGATGTTTTTCGCTGCTCCAGAAGTCATACCAGTCGCCGGGCGGCAGCTGCACAACTTCCGCGTCCACCATCTCAGTCACGACCGGGGCTACGAAAAAATCGTTGCCAAATAAAAAATCGCGATTGTCGCCGTAGAAATTGGTTAGTTGGGGATACTGCAGGAAGAGCGGGCGCATAAAGGGGATTCCCGTGCGAGCGGCTTCTTCCATGCCAGAGTACAGATACGGCATCAGCTTGTAACGCAGCTCGATATAGCGGCGACGCACCGCTTCCTGTTCGGGTCCGCTGACCCACGGCTCCTGATCGGCGGTGCCTTTGGCGGAATGATCGCGATAGATCGGATTGAACGCGCCCACTTCAAACCAACGCGTCAGCAAATCCGCGGGCGGTGAGCCGGCAAAGCCGCCGATATCGTCGCCAACCATCGGGAAGCCACAGAGCCCCATGCTCAGCAGCATCGGGGTGCTCATGCCCAGATGGTTCCACATGCTGCTGTTGTCGCCGGTCCAGGTGGCAGAGTACCGCTGGGTGCCAGCATACGCGGCGCGAGTGAGCACAAAGGGACGCTCGTCCGCTTGCAGTTTGCGCAAACCGTCGTAGGTGCCGCGCACGTTTTGCATGCCGAAGACGTTGTGGATGGCGCGATGATCGAGGCTGGTGCCATCGTCCAGACGGTGACGAGTGGTAAGCGGCATGGTTTTATCGGCACGCTTGAAGACCGACGGCTCGTTCATATCGTTCCAGAAGCCCGCGACGCCCATGCCGACAAAATCCTTGTAGAGCGTTCCCCACCATTCGCGCGCGCGGGTCAGAGTGAAGTCGGGGAACACGCTGTCTCCCGGCCACACCGGGCCGACGAATACGGTGCCGTCGGCGTTTTTTACAAAATTGTCGTTCTGGATGCCGCTATCGTAAGGAAAGTAACCGTGATCGGGATTCTTCTTGATGTGCAGGTCGGTGATCAGAATAGTGCGTACGCCTACGGAGCGAAAATCGGCAATCATTTTTTCAAAGGTGGGAAAATACTCGCGATTTACGGTGAAAGGCGCGTAGTCCTGCTGATAGTCGATGTCAAAATAAATCGCGTCGAGCGGGATCTTCTTGCTGCGCATGGTGCGCACGATGTCTCGCGCCTGCGTTTCCGGATAATAACTGTAGCGGCTCTGCTGGTAGCCCAGGGTCCAAAGCGGCGGCAGGGGGGCGCGACCCACCAGTGTGGTGTAAGCTGCGACGACTTTTTTCGGTTCCGGCCCGGCAAAAAAATAATAATCCAGTTGGCCGCCCTCCGCGCCAAAAGAAAAATAGTCCGGCGACTCTTTGCCAAAATCAAAAACGCTGCGCCAGGTGTTGTCGAAAAATACGCCATAGGCCTTTCCGGCACGCAGGCCAATAAAAAATGGAATGGTTTTGTACAGCGGATCGGAAGACTCCTGCCACCCGTACTCGTCGGTATTCCACATGGTAAAGGCGCGGTTGCGACGATTCATTGGGCCGCTCTTGTCGCCCAGGCCGTAGTAATTTTCGTCTTCGGGCATAGCCTTCCACACGTGGAGGCGTTCGCCGTTGAAGGCCATGGGCAGCGAAGGCTCGTCTGCCAGTAACACGTTGCCCTGCAGATCGCAGAAGCGGATCAGCAACGGGGACTTGGCGATAATTGCCATCACGTTGCCGCCGGTGACTTTCACTTCCGCTTTGCCATCGTCGACGGAAACTGCGGGAGTTTGGGGCACGGCGATTACCGCCCAGGAAAAATCTTTTGGAAAATTCCCGTCAGCGGCCACGCGCACGCGGAAGGTTCCATCGTTTACCGCGGTGACTCGTACTTTGGCGGTTCCAGCCGTTAATTCCACACCGTCTGGAAGTTTCTCAACTTTTTGCACCTGTCCGAGGTGTTGCCATCCCTGGGCAGCGGTTCCGACCACTGTCAGCAACGATCCGCAGAAAATCGTAACGGCGCGACGCGCGTACCTGCCACGCAATATGTTCATGGTCGATCCTCCGCAGATATTTATTCTCCGGCAGGGGGCTGCTGCTGGGGAATTCCAGAAGCGTGGTTCCGAGAGAACACTTGTGAACGCCGAGAAAACGCAACTAGGCTGCCAGCCATTGCTCGAAAAACGCCGCAGCCTTGGCGCCTTCCATCCTGCGGCGAACCGCGTTTAAGACCCGGCAGCGAACCGCTTGCGTATTCCCATGGAAAGCGAGCCAGTAAGGAATATAAAATTCCGCAGCTTCGCGGGCCACGTGAATCTTGCCGCCGCGCAACTTGAAAAAACCCTGCAAGAAAATTGCGCGCAGAGCCTTTTCGCGAAGCCGTTCCTCAGCCTGCTCGGGCGAGAGGGACATCGGCAGATAATTTCGCGTGTCTACTGAAATTAGTTCGCTGATGGAGGGTAAGCGCGGAAACTCAAACAGATCGAGTGATCCGGTAACCGCATCGAGGGCGAAGAAACGTTGCTGCGGCGCTCCGGCCATATCGTACTGCACGCGATAGCCAAGATACGGCACGTACGCTTCCGCGATCCGCTGCAACGGCCCGGAGCGCATTCGCCAGTACCGCGCGGACGGGCCTGCGGAGAAAGTGCGCAACGCGTCCTGCCGCGTGACATTGGGCTTCAACGTGAGGAGCGATAGAGCGCTCATGAGTGATTCCGGGATTACCGGAAGTGAACCCACAACAGCAGGACGGTAACGATGAGCACCAGCGAGAACCCGATGTTCATGGCGCGTTCGCGAGGCGTTTCGCGCGCCAGGTGCGGAGCGTCGACTCCGTAAGTTTCGATTTTATCGTCCACGGTGGCGAAGGTTAGGCCTGCAATTTTTTTGCGATCCGGTGCCGGGAACATGTAGCTGACGGCGATCAGTACTATCGTGCAGACCACGAACATGAAGATCGAGTAATGCAGGAAGTTTACATCCACGAGCGTGCGGATAAATCCTGAGGTGTAGTGCGCGGTCTTATCCAGAACTTCCATGATGAAACGCACGGCACCAAGGACGAAGCCGACCAGCAACGAGCTAATCGCACCTTCGCCGTTCATGCGCGTCCAGGCAATTCCAAAAATGAAGCAGACCGCGATTGGCGGGCTGATATAGGCCTGCACGCTCTGCAAATAGATCCAGAGTTGAGTGCTGAGCCGGTCGATGAAGGGTACCCACAACAAACCAAGGATGACCATTCCGCCGGTGGCGACCCGCCCGAAGAATACCAATTGTGCTTCGCTGGCTGCAGGACGGATTTTTTTGTAGAAATCCAGGGTGACCATCGTCGACGCTGAATTGAATACGGAGCTCATGGCGCCCATTAGAGCCGCAAGAAGCGCGGCAATCATTAGGCCCACGATTCCGGTGGGCAAAAGATTTACGATCAAGGACGGGAAAGCGATATTGCCGTTGGTAACCTGACCACCCACTTTTTCAAATATCTGCGGGTACAACGCGAAAGCGATGAGGCCCGGAATCACCAAAAGGAATACCGGCAGAATTTTCAGAAAGCCAGCGAAGATGGTTCCCGCTTTGGCATGGCCTTCATCGCGCGCGGAGAGCACGCGCTGCACGATCACCTGATCGGTGCACCAATACCAGATTCCCAGAATCGGCGCGCCGAAAAATATTCCGGTCCATGGGAATTCACTGTCGGTCGCGGGACGGACCATGTGGAAATAGCTATCTGGTACCGCGGCTCGCAGTCCGGCAAATCCGCCGACTTTATCGAGACCGATCCAGGTCAGCGCCGCAGCGCCGAGCAACAAAATGATGGTCTGAACCAGGTCGGTATAAATTACTGCGGCTAAGCCCCCAGCGACGGTGTAAATGCCGGTGGCGACCAGCAAAACGATAGCGACGGTCCATTGATTCCAGGTCACCACGCGCTGCAGCACGATCGCCGCCGCGTACAAGTGAACCGAGATTTTCGTGAAGATGTAAGCGATCACCGAAATCGTCGCCAAATAATTTGCGCAATTGCGATTGAAGCGCCGTTCCAGAAATTCCGGCATGGTGAAAACATTCGAGCGCAGGTAGAACGGCACGAATACCCAGCCGAGTAGCAACAGCATCAGGCAGGCTTCCCATTCGAAATTTCCTGCTGCCAATCCCGAAGACGCGCCGGAACCCGCCAGCCCGATGAAATGTTCGGTGGAAATGTTGGAGACGAAGAGCGATGCGCCGATGGCGAACCATCCGATGTTACGGCCGGCCAGGAAATATTCTTCGGAGCTGCGGCCCTTTTTCGCGAAATAAAATCCGATGCCAAAAATAATTACGAAATAGATCGCAATGATCGCGATGTCCACCGGCGCTAGAGTCCGGTGGGTGACCGCTACCACCGTCGATGCAATCAGCATCCGTGTCTCCTTAGCATCTTCCGGCGAAGGCCGGAACGAACTATTCGGGTTTGCAGCAGCTCAGGCAAGAGGTGCACTGCGGTTCGCAGCATTTCGCTACAAAAACGATATTTTGCTGAGCTTGGCCGCCGCTAAAGCGGCCCGGCGAAGTCTATACCAGCGCAGTGCGACTCTCAATATCCGAATAGCAACCCAGTTCCCAGGTTCCTTAGCCGCAAGTTCTCTGCAGTGAAACTGCGGGTCTACGTTTGAACAGGGATAAACGCACTAAGAGTTGCTGGTTCGTGGTTTCGCCCAACCGGCCAAATCTAGCTACAATGGGTGTCATACACGAGCGCGGCTCGCATCCCAATACTCAGCTCGCAGCGAGGCATTTATGATCAAACTGTTTTGCTTCCTATTTCTATTCGTCGCCGCCACGACAATGGCTGCCGACAAGAACATTTACAGTTTCACGCTGAACACCATCGACGGGCAACCGGCGCCCCTTTCGACTTACAAAGGCAAAGTCGTGCTGCTCGTCAACGTCGCCAGCCGGTGCGGGTTCACTCCGCAATACACCGCGCTGGAGGCGATCTACGAAAAATATAAGGATCGCGGATTTGTGATTCTGGGCATTCCCGCGAACAATTTCGGTTCGCAGGAGCCAGGGACGAATCAGGAAATCAAGACGTTTTGCTCCAGCAAATACAACGTCACTTTCCCGATGATGTCTAAAATCAGCGTCAAAGGCAGCGATCAGGCTCCGCTCTATCAATTCCTGACCGACAAGACCGCGCATCCGGAAACCGGCGGCGACATCAAGTGGAACTTCACGAAGTTCCTGGTCGGTCCCGATGGCAATATTCTGGCCCGCTTCGAACCGGACGTTACGCCCGATTCGCCGCAAGTAACCGCGGCCATTGAAAAAGCCCTGGCGGCAAACGGCCACTAAAACTGGCTAGCACGCAGTTGTAAAATTAATTTCCGCCAGCCCGTACTTCTGAATGCCATTGCTCTCACTGCAAGCTGTTATCAAGGAATACGCGAGTGAAGGACAGCCCGTGCGCGCACTGGATGGCGTCACGCTGGAGGTCTCCGCGGGCGAATTTGTCGCACTCGTCGGACGCAGCGGCTGCGGCAAATCCACGCTGCTGAATCTTGCCGGGGCGATGGACTTCCCTACTTCTGGTCAAGTCTTGCTGGACGGCGTAGCAACCTCCACATTGAATGACGCACAGCTCACCACCTTGCGCCGCGAAAAAGTCGGCTTTATCTTTCAATCGTTCCAATTGCTGCATACGCTCACGGTCTTCGAAAACGTGGAGCTGCCGCTGTTGCTCGCCGGGAAATCCGATGCTCGGCAGGCTGCGCAAGCTCGCCTCGCCACCGTTGAACTGGATAGTCTCGGTGAGCGCTTTCCGCACCAACTCTCCGGCGGGCAGATGCAACGCGTAGCCATCGCCCGGGCGCTGATTGCCTCGCCGAACATTCTGCTCGCTGACGAACCCACCGGCAATCTCGACAGCATCACCGGCAACCTGATCCTCACGCTACTGCAACGCCTGACCCGCGAACAGAATACTGCGACAATCATGGCCACCCACAGCCTCGAAGCCGCCGCGCTGGCCGACACAGTTGTCCGCATGCGCGACGGAAAAATCGAAGAAATTATTTGTCGCTGAAATGCCCCGCTTGCTACTTTTTTACCGGCTGCTGGTTCGGCCACTCTTTAGTGAACCGGTCCGCACTGCTCTAACCATTTTCGCGATTGCCTTGGGCGTAGCGGTAGTCCTGGCGATAGATCTGGCCGGCCACGCCGCCACTGGTTCGTTTCGCTCCTCCATGGAAACTTTAGCGGGCGATAACGACCTGGAAATAATTTCCGCCGGCGGCGTGCCAGAATCGGCTGTTGGCACGCTCGCTCAACTCCCCTTCGCGCTGCGCATTTCACCACGCATAGAAGACTACGGCGTACTTCCAGACACCAAGCAAACTCTTCCTTTGATCGGCCTGGACCTGATCGCCGAAAGCGGCAACTACGCCGGCGCAGATTCCGTGGCTAAACTTCGCCCACGTGCCGACCAAGACCCGCAAACCGCCCTCACCGATTTGGCAAATCCCGACACAATTTATGTGAGCTCGAGCTTGGGCCACCGAGTCGGCGATCAACTGCCGCTGCTGATCAACGACCAGATCAAGACTTATACGATTCGCGGCGTCTACCCAGATTCGAACGGAAACGAGTCCGCCATCGTGATGGACATTTCCGCCGCGCAACGCTCACTAACTCGCTTCGGCCGCGTGGACAGAATCCTAGTCAAAGTGCCGGAGAATTCTTCGCTGGAAAATTGGCAGCAACGCCTGAAATCCGCGCTGCCACCCGGGTTGGAGGTGCGTGCCCAAGGCACCGCCACCAATGAGAATCGCCGTATGCTGCAGGCATTTCGCTGGAACCTCCGCTTGCTCAGTTACATTTCGCTGGTAGTCGGCGCTTTCCTCATCTACAACACCATCTCGGTTTCGGTTGTTCGTCGCCGCGCGGAAATTGGGATAGTTCGCGCACTGGGAGCGAGCCGCGCTACCGTATTAACTGCGTTTATTGGTGAGGCGGCCACGTTCGGTTTGGTCGGAGCGGCGCTTGGCCTGCCGCTGGGCCGCGTGATGGCTACGGGTGCGGTGAAGTTAATGGCCATCACGGTGGACGCGTTATACGTGAGCAGTCGTCCCGGGCCGATCGCCTTAAGCCTTTCGTCGATCGCAGCGGCCTTCGCAATCGGAATTGGCGTTTCGGTAGCAGCAGCGTACGCCCCAGCGCGCGAAGCCGCGCAAGTCTCTCCGGTGGAAGCCATGGCGCGCGGACGGCGGGAGTATCACGTCAGCGTGCATAAGTCGCGGGACTTGGCTATCGCTGCGATCTTGGCTGCCGGCGCCGCGGCGGCTTCCCGTGCTCCGGCCATCGCCGGCAAACCACTTTTCGGTTATCTTGCGGCGCTGCTACTGATCGCTGCCTCCGCCCTGGCCATTCCGGCTTTCGTAGACGCCGTGAGCCGCGTCAGCGCCGGCATTCTGAAACGCACGCTCGGAGTCGAAGCTTTACTGGCCTCGCGTAGCCTGCGGGCGTCATTGCGGCGCACTTCCGTTCTGGTCGGCGCACTCTCAACCGCGATCGCGATGATGACCTCCGTCGGCATCATGGTTGGCAGCTTTCGGCAGACCGTCCTGCAATGGATGGGCGATCAGCTTCCGGCGGACCTTTACCTCCGCCCCGCCAGCGATCCTGCGGCTGATCGCCATCCGACCATCTCACTCGACATTGCCAACGCCATAGCCAAGCTTCCCGGCGTGGCCGCCGTTGACCGCCTGCGCGCTTACGAAATTACCTATGACGGGCTGCCCGCAACGCTAGCGTCCGCCGACTTGCAAATCTTGCGCAAATATAAAAATTCCGCGTTCTTTTCGAATCGACCCACGGAGCAAGTTTTGGCGGATCTAAGAAACGCCGACACCGTAGTCGTGAGCGAACCGTTTACCTACAAGCACCACGTCAAAACTGGGGATGCGCTTACTCTTTCGCTGGGCGACTCGCAGCGATCCTTCAAAATCGTGGACGTCTACTACGACTACTCCAGCGAGCGCGGCAACATCATCATGGACCGCAATACCATGCTGAAATATTTGCCGGACGAGACGCCTTCGAACTTGGCGGTGTACGTGACGCACGGCACGCCAATAACGCAAGTTCGCGAAGAAATTGTTGACGCGGCAGCCGGCCATCGCATTCTCATTTTTTCGAACGCGAATCTTCGGGGCGAAGCTATCCGAATTTTCGACCGGACCTTTGCCATCACCTATGCGCTGGAAGCGGTTGCAATCATCGTCGCGGTGATGGGAGTAGCGGGAGCCTTGCTGGCTTTAGTGATCGATCGCCGCCGCGAACTAGGCCTGCTGCGTTTTCTGGGCGCCAGCAAAAATCAAATCCGCAAACTGATCGTGGTAGAAGCGGCGCTCCTGGGTTTGTTGGCGAACGTCGCCGGAGTAATCCTGGGTTTTGCGATGTCCCTGGTCCTAATCTTCGTAATCAACAAACAGTCATTCGGGTGGACCATCCGCTTCCACTGGCCAGTCGCTCTCACGATCGCGGCCCTGACGGGAGTCTACGTCGCGACCGTGTTGGCCGGCCTCTACCCCGCCGAAGTGGCAGTAAGCCTGAACCCGCTAGAGGTAGTCCACGATGAGTAGCTCCAGTAGCACAGACCTCAGTCTGTGTGCCTTTTTTCGACGCCCACTAACCGCACGTCTCGTCGCAAGAGTGGGAACTGTGTGCTATCTATTTTTCCTGTGCACTGGAATTCTCCGCGCGCAAAGCCCCTACGAAACCGCTCGACCAGGCTACCAATACCAATTTCCCCGCGACCACTTCAACCATCCTGCCTACCAAACCGAATGGTGGTATTACACCGGCAATGTGGTCGACGCCGAAGGCCACCGATTCGGCTTTGAGCTGACGTTCTTCCGCCAAGCCACCAATCGCGACAAAGAAAAAGATAAAACCTGGGACGTTCAGGATTTGTACCTGGCGCACTTAGCCCTAAGCGATCTGGACGGCGGCAAGTTCTACCACACCGAACGCTTGAATCGCCGAGGCCCGGAAATCGCCGGGGCCAGCGAAGCGCAGCAAAAAGTCTGGAATGGTAATTGGCAGGTGAAATGGAACAAAGAAAATCAACAACTGCAGGCGATCGATAAAGACTTCGCCTTAAAACTAAACCTGCGACCCGAAAAACCACCAGTAATCCACGGCGAAAACGGCGTCAGCCAGAAATCCGCAGGCGAAGGCCACGCCTCGCATTACATCTCTTTAACGCGTCTGAGCACCGGCGGCGTAATCACTCTGAATGGAAGACCGTACCAGGTCACCGGTCTAACCTGGATGGACCACGAATTCTTCACCACCCGACTAGATTCCGCGCAAACGGGCTGGGACTGGCTCGCCATCCAACTAACTGACCACACCGAATTGATGCTCTACCACTTCCGCCGCAAAGACGGCTCGGTGGACCCATTCTCCTCCGGCACCTACATCGACGCTCAAGGCAAAACAACGCACCTGACCGCCAAAGATTTCGGCCTCGAACCAACTGGCGCAACTTGGAAAAGCCCCGCAACAAAGGCCACCTATCCGATTAGCTGGAAGATCGAAATTCCGCAATTGGCATTTTCGCTGGAAGCCAAAACGTCTCTGCCCTCCCAAGAACTCACGACCGAATCCAATCTGGCGCCCAGCTACTGGGAAGGAGCAATCACCCTCGCGGGTACCCGCAACTCCTTGCCTATTACCGGCGTGGGCTACCTCGAACTAACAGGATATGACCCTTCCACCAGACTTCCGTAAGACAAAAAAGAGCGCCGAGTCCCGGAGAACCTGGCGCTTGTTAATCAGTCAGACACCAAATTACTCCAAAAACTTCATCGGACGGTAAAGTCGTATCCTCTTCCGTAGATTTCTTTTTCCAAATCCGCAGAACCGACGATGTAGATCATGTACTCGCCCTTCTTTAGGCCGTCACTCGTCAACTGAAATTTATTGCCTCCAAGATCAGTCACCGAAGTCTTGCGAATCGCCTCTGCTCGAATTCCGTTCTTGCCGCCTACGATACCTCCCCGCGCTTCAACTTCCAACTCCCGACGATCACCTTTTCCATCCAACTGAACGAGAATATAGTTGTCAATTGTGTAGCCTTTTGGCAATCCAATTTGAATTGTCGGCGTCTCGTTTACCGTGACGGAGGAGTGAGGACCGTCCAAGTATGCCTTCTCCTTGACCGATTTCATTCCTACCGTGAGCTCGTGGCCAAGGCGCCCGCCGACTTTCGCTTGTCCCAATGTGTGCAGGGCGACCTCTTCGTTGTTTATCATCACCTGCGGAACCGTGAGAGCTCCAGCATCCAGCATCGATGCGATCACCTTCGGTGCTACGCCAGATTTTTTTAGACTAACCAAATCTGCGTCGCTCAATTGAAATTTGCATTTTCCATTCTTTATTTTCGCAATTATGATGTCATCGTCGAGACCGAGTTTCGTCATTTCTATAACCCGATCATTAGTAATATCTGAAGAATCGGATGCGGCAGGCTGAGAATGTAGTGGTGCGGCCGTCGAGGTTTTCAGCGCGGTCAAGGTTTCGGACTTCACTGGCGTGACAAGTTTGCACGCGAGCCCGTTAACGATGGCCTCGTCAGAACCGATGAAGTTGCCTGTCGATTCCAACGTCCGGCAATTAGTCACCTGCTGACCTTGAGCCGCCGCGAACACTGGCGACATCACGATTATCGCAATACTTAGTAATTCTCGCCTCATTGACCTGCCTCCTGGTTCAATACTAACGAGAGAACCAGAACAGATGAAGTTAGTTTAACCTTAGGTTACCCGCGTGATTACCGGCCTTAAGGACAGGCGAGACGGCTTCAGCATTCGGTTCTGAGGCCGATCTGGTGCGGAGCTAGATATTCTGTGGCGATCACGCGAGTCCGTCCGCAATGTGGCGACTCGACGCCCGGCATTCACCCGAAAATCGAGGCCGAACAGACCTTCAAATCAGCTAAAATGCCGGCTGCGAGGCCGCAATGGCACAACGGTTTACTGTAATCTTCAAAAAGGAATCAGAAGGCGGCTACCACGTTTTTTGTCCCACCCTGCCGGGCTGCCGCACCCAAAGTGAAACGATCCACGAGGGCGTAGTAAACATTCGCGAGGCCATCGAACTCTATATTGCGACCTTGGTCGAGGACGGCCTGCCCATTCCCACGGAAGACATAGTAATCAGACCGATCGAGATTTCGGCCTGACTCCCGCAAGGCTAAGTATCCGATCGCTCGGAGCCGCGGTCATCGCGGAAAAAGAACGTCGCCGCTCCAATGACTATGGCGAAAAATGCGACTGCGCCGGTCAGCATTGCGAACGCGCCGTAATCCACGCGCGACCCGGGCACCGCCGCAAACTTCTGCGACCAGATCGGCTCATAGCCAATCGCGTTGTGAGCCAAGCTGCTTCCCGCGGGAGTCGTGGTCCAGGGAACAAAACAGCACAGCAAGGCCATTCCAATCACAAACGCCAGCAACATCACGCGATAAAATGTCTTCATAGCGCCACAGTCTACACCCAGCGAGCCGAGCCGGTTAGCTCGGAGCACCAACAGCAGAGCACCCGATCACATTTTGATGCAATTAAAAAAGTATTGACATCTAACTCCTAGATATCGCATCATTTTGTATGCGTACCACACTATCCCTAGATGATGATGTCTTCCAGGAAATAAAGGCATATGCTGAGACCCGCGATGTTGCCCTCGGCAAAGCCGTTTCCGAACTCGTGCGTCGGGGACTCCACGCACCCCTGCAAACACGGCTCGTCAACGGCTTCCATGTCGTCGAGCTACCACCCGGCTCCCCAGCCGTGAGCAGCGAACTGATTAAAACCCTCGAGACGGAACTCGAGTGAAAGCAATCTCGCTCCTGGACGTAAACGTTCTGATCGCCGCAGCGTGGCCCACTCATCCCGCACATGGTAAAGCCCAGCACTGGCTGGCAACTCACGCACAAGAAGGCTGGGCCACCTGTCCTCTCACTCAGCTTGCATTCGTTCGTATTCTCTCGAATCCGGCATTTTCGCTCAACGCGCTTAGGCCGAATGATGCTCTCGACTTGCTGCGGGCTAATCTCGCACACCCCGCGCACCACTTCTGGTCCGACGAGATTCCGCTGGCGACGGCGTTGGAACCCCTGGCCGCGACGTTAACCGGCCATAAACAATTGACCGACGCTTATTTGTTGGGGCTTGCAATCCTGCGAAAGGGCAGATTGGTCACTTTAGACCAAACGGTTGCAAGCCTCTTGCGCGACAAATCTGAACAACAGCATTTCGTCGTTGTGATCTAGCTCGTCGTTCGAACACGAGGGTGATGGTTTGCTTCGTTGCATTCGGGGCGAGTAACAGATTTCGCGCATTCCGTGATTGACGATACGGCCCTGGCATCCTATAATTGTGGTTTGTCTTTAGCTTTGGAGGAATGATGTACGCAGTCATTAAGACCGGAGGAAAGCAGTACCGCGTCGCGCCGGGCGACACCATTCGCATTGAACGGGTAGACGGAAAAATCGGTGAAGGCGTCACATTCGGCTCGGTTTTGTCCGTGCAGAACGGCGACAAAAAGTTTTTGCATGGCGCAGATGCCAGCAAGGCTACCGTTACCGGAACGATTGTGGCTCAGGACCGCGCCAAGAAGGTGATCGTACTGAAGTTCAAGAAGACCAACCAGTACAAGATCCGCCGCGGCCATCGCCAGAATTACACGTCGGTCAAGGTTGGCGAAATTAAGCTGTAACTCTCTGTACTGCTGAGACTTAGCTCAGTGGTCCCAATACAAAGGATTGCGCAATGGCACATAAAAAGGGCGGCGGCTCCTCTACAAACGGCCGCGATTCGCACGGGCAGCGACTGGGCGTCAAGCGCTTTGGCGGCCAACTGGTCAATGCCGGCACGATTTTGATTCGGCAACGGGGCACCAGACACCGCGCGGGCGAAAACGTCGGCCAGGGCAAAGACGATACGCTGTACGCGTTGGTCACCGGCTATGTGAAGTTCACCGATCGCGGGCGGCATGGGCGCTACATCAGCGTGGCCCCCCACGAGCACGTTGAAGCGGCTGCAGCTGTAAATTAACTAGGCGGCCTGTTTCGTTAAGGTACGCTTCGTCCGACTTTTCTAAGCGGTCCTGGCTAGCCGGGACCGCTTTTTGTTTCTTTATGCCGCCCACCACTCCCAGGTAGCGCAGGCATCGTCACTGTCGTATTCTTTGGATTCCAAGAGGTTTTACTGCTGTGTTTGTCGACGAAGCAAAAATATTGGTGAAAGCGGGCGATGGCGGCAACGGCTGCGTAGCGTTTCGCCGCGAGAAATTTGTTCCCCGCGGCGGACCTTCCGGCGGTGACGGTGGCAACGGCGGAAGCATTTTTGTCGAAGCCAATCCCAACGACAATACGCTGCTGCGTTACCGCTACAATCGCGAATTCAAAGCCGAGCGCGGGCGGCACGGCGAAGGCTCTAACTGCACCGGCCATTCCGGCGTAGATATGGTTCTGCAAGTCCCCATAGGTACGCTGGTCATCGATGAGCATGGCCGAACCATGGCAGACCTGGCAGTAGCCGGACAACGGGTGTTGGTGGCGCATGGCGGACGTGGCGGTCGCGGCAATCAAAATTTTGCCAAGCCCTGGCACCAAGCCCCGCGCGAACACGAAGAAGGATTTCCCGGCGAAGAACGCCATCTGAAATTTGAATTGAAATTGCTCGCGGATGTCGGCTTGGTTGGTTTTCCCAACGCGGGTAAATCCACTCTGATCTCCGTGATTTCCGCGGCGCGACCAAAAATCGCAAATTACCCTTTTACGACGCTCGAACCGAATCTCGGCGTAGTAAACGCGGACGGCAAAGAAGGCTCCCAAGTGGGCCGCAGCTTTGTGGTTGCCGATCTGCCCGGATTAATCGAGGGCGCGCATTTAGGCCACGGCCTGGGCATTCGTTTTTTGCGGCATGTGGAGCGCACCCGCTTGCTGGTGCATTTGATCGATACCAGTGATAGCACCGATGACGATCCTATCCATTCGTACGGCGTAGTTGCCGGCGAACTTTCCTCTTTCAATTCCCTGCTGGCCGAAAAACCCGTGATCGTCGTGGCCACGAAACTTGACGCCACCACCGACCGGACCAAGCTGGATGCGTTGCGCGATTTCTGTACCGCGCATCATCTCGAATTTCACGCGATTTCCGCGGCGACCGGCGAAGGAGTTCGCGAACTGGTCCGTTCCATTGCTGACGGCTTGGACAAAATTCCACGCCCCATCGAATCCGCGCTGGACTTAGATGACGACTCCTCGGAAGATATAGTTGACGCTTCACCACCCTCTCGGGAGGCGCATTGACGACCGCGCAGGCGCACCGCACCGCCGCAAAACACCAACCTCGCCGCATCGCCCTATTTGGCGGATCGTTCGACCCCATCCATAACGGCCATCTGGCAGTCGCGCGGGCAGCAGACCGGCGATTTAATTTTGACGAGATGAATTTTATTGCCGCCAGCCGCCCGCCGCACAAATTGAAGCAGCATCTGGCCCCTTTCCCGCACCGCTTTGCCATGGTTTCGCTAGCCAGTACCGAGCATCCGCATTTTGTGCCGTCGCTTGCAGAAGCCGGCGAAGATTTCAGCGGCACCCAGCTGCACTACTCCGTGGACACCGTGCGTTATTTTCGCCATGTGAATAATCATCACGGTGACCGCGTGTTTTTTATTATTGGCGCGGACGCCTTTCTCGACATTCCGATGTGGAAAGAGTACGAAGCGCTGCTGGGACTTTGTGATTTTATAGTGGCCAATCGCCCGGGAATTCGCCCGGAAGCGCTCCGCCTGGTGATCCCGCCGGATTTGCTGGCCGGACCCAACGATAAACGCGACGCGGAGACCGATCATCCCTCGCAAGTGGTCGCGCATTTGCGGCGCACCACTGTGTATTTGCTGGAAAACGTGGCCAGCGACATTTCCGCCACCGACATTCGCCGCCGCGCCAACCGCGGCCAATCCATTCATGGACTGGTCTCTGCGCGCGTGGAGGAATATATCCTCAAACAAAGGCTCTACTCTTGAAACTTGAATCCTTACCACCAGGCGTGCGCCTCGCAGTTGAGGCGGCGCAAAGCAAACAAGCTGCGGGCATCACCGTTCTCGACCTGAAAGAGGTCGGAGCCTTCACGCAATATTTCGTGATTTGCACCGGCTTTAGCACGCCGCAATTACAAGCGATTCTCGGTGAAGTCGAAGATCAGCTCGACAAAGAGCTGCAGCGCTCGCCAGCTACATCGCGAAGGCCGTGGCAGCGCGGAGTGGGCGCTGCTCGATTACGGCGCGTTCATCGTGCACGTGTTTGGCGAGGAAGCGCGCAAGTTTTATGACCTGGAGCGGCTGTGGCGCTCCGCGCCAAAACTGGTGCTGCCGGATGCTCCGAACGGACCGCAAGGCCACAACTCGTACCGCGATCAATCCGCGGACCACGCCATCGTCCAATGAAGGCAGAGCGATTGCCGTGGGTCTCGCAAGATCCGGCATCGCTCCGTCTCCTCGAATTGGCGCAGAAAGTAGCGCCCACCGCCACCACGCTGCTGATTATCGGCGAAAGCGGAACCGGCAAAGACCATCTGGCGCGCTTGATTCATGAAGTTGGCCCTCGCCGCGACGCTCCCTATTTAAAAATTGATTGCGCCAGCTTGCCGCCGCATTTGGTGGAAAGCGAATTGTTCGGGCACGAACGCGGCTCGTTTACCGGAGCAGTTGAACGCAAACTAGGTCGCTTGGAAATGGGCGGCGCCGGAACGATTGTGCTGGATGAAGTAGCGGCGCTGTCTCCTGAAGCCCAGGGGAAAATGCTGCGTGTGTTGCAAGAGCGCTCGTTTGAGCGGCTCGGTGGAACTGAAACGTTACATATCGCGGCGCGAATCATTGCCCTGACCAACGTGGATCTTCCCGCCGCGGTAAAAAACGGAACGTTTCGCGAGGATCTCTACTTTCGCTTGAATGTACTTACCCTGGCAGTTCCGCCCCTACGCGAACGGTGCGCGGATATTTTGCCACTAGCGGAATACTTGCTGGACATAGTTCGCCTGGTGCATGGCCGTGGGCCAACAAAATTCAGCGATGCCGCGCGAAAGATGTTGCTAGCTTATCCCTGGCCTGGAAATATTCGCGAGTTGCGCAACGCTCTGGAGCGAGCGATCGTTTTTTCCCGGCGTTCCACCGTGGCGGGAGAAATCGCGGAATCCAGCGTTGCGGTTCTTGAGCCTGCAGATTTTCCCGAGCATATTCGCGCTGTCGGCCCGCCGGGAATTTCTGGAGCAGGACTGCTATCCCTTGAGGAAATAGAGCGCCAAGCGATCGCCGCCACGCTGGAGGCGACGCACTATCAGATCACCCGGTCCTCGGAGATCTTAGGGATCAGCCGCAAGACGTTGCTCGAGAAGCGCAAAAAGTACGGGCTGAAGTAACCATGCGGATCTGCTTGCTGATGCTGGGCAAAACGCGGCGGCCGGAAATGCGCGTAGTAATTGACGATTACGTGAAAAGGATCAGCCATCATTCCGGAATCGAAGTCCTGGAAGTGCGTAATCCGGATGCGGCCTTGAAAAAGATCGACGCGGACCGGGCCGCTACCGTGGTGTTACTGGACGCCGCCGGAAAAAATCTGGATTCGGATAAATTTGCCAAATGGCTCGCCGAACATCGCGATCGCGGACTGCGAGAATTGATTTTTTTGTGTGGCGACGCGGACGGCTTTCCCGAGGAACTACGGAAACGCGCGCATCAGAAGCTTTCGCTCAGTCCCATGACCTTTTCTCACGAACTGGCGCGGGCCATGCTGGCGGAACAACTGTATCGGGCCTTTGCCATCCTTTCCGGCAGCCCGTATCCCAAATAGCGAAGTTGGTGTAAAACTTATCTATATGTCTATCCGCATTTCGGCAGATGAAAAACAGCCTTCCGCGTCGATTGAAATTCCGCTGGCGAAACCGCTTCCTGATTACGATCTCGAGCAGCTTGAGCAGCCCACCCCGCGTGACGTCGATGGCGTGCTGGTGTCGCAGGGTTTTCGCGATTTGGTGGACGATGCCCGCGGCGTGTTGATGGAACTTTCTGGCGAATCCTCCGCACATTTCCGAATCGCAGGATGGCGGCGATCTCGATTTCACATCGCAAGCCGCGCCGCACCTGGAATTGACCCAACTTACTGGGGCCATTTGTCCGGGTGACGACAATGTTTATCGTCCCGGACTATGGATCGTGGTTCGCGATCCACATGCGCAGCCTAAAACACCGCTCTGTCATACGACGCAATTAAGGATCGCGGCGATCGCTAAGGAATTTGTGAAGCGCCTGGATTTAGCGTGATTTGCGCAATTGTGGCGCAAACTTGACGTTTGGCTTTTAACTCCCCACACTAAATTGTTTTGTCCGCGCCCCGCACACCACTTGGGGGCAACTGAACATGCCGGAAGAAAAAGGATTGCTGATTGTTTATACCGGGCCGGGCAAAGGCAAAACTACCTGTGCCCTGGGAACGGCGTTTCGCGCGGTAGGCCAAGGGCTGCGCGTTTTAATGGTCCAATTTATCAAAGGCTCCTGGCATTACGGCGAGCTGGATGCCGCCAAAATGCTGGGCGACGATAAATTTGAGATTCGGCCGATGGGTCGCGGCTTCGTAAAAATCGGCGGCGCGGAAACCGATCCGCAGGACATTAAACTCGCCGAAGAATGCTGGCACGCGGGACGCGACGCCATCTATAGCGGAACGTATGATCTGGTGGTGCTGGATGAGATCAACTACACCATCAGCTACCGGATGCTGGACGCCGAAGAAGTTGCCGAGTCGCTCAAGAATCGTCCCGAACGCGTGCATGTGATTTGCACCGGGCGGAATGCGCACGCCAAGATCACCGAGATCGCGGATCTGGTAACCGAGATGCGCGAGGTGAAACACCCGTACACCAAGGGTATACTGGCGCAGCGGGGGATCGATTATTAGCGGGGCGATTTGACGCAGGGGATTCATTTTATCTATGGCTTGGTTTAAGCGCGAAAAAAAATCCATCGAGCAGGCGATCGCCCCGGAAGACCGGCGGGTGCGCACCGAAGGTCTGTGGACCAAGTGCGAGGCCTGCGGCACGGTTGTTTTCCGCCAGGACCTGGAAGCTAACCTGTTTGTCTGTCCCAAGTGCGGATATCACTTCAAGATGTCTGCGACTCAACGGCTGGAAATGCTTTTGGATGGGCGGTGGACCGAGCATGACGCGGGCATGACCTCGACGGACCCGCTGAACTTCGTGGATTTGAAGCCTTACGCGAAACGAATTAAAGACGCACAGAAAAAGTTGGGCATGAACGATGCGGTGATCACCGCCGAAGGTCAGTTGAGCGGGCGTCCGGTGGTGATGTGCGCCATGGAATTTGGCTTTATCGGCGGCTCGATGGGCGCAGTGGTCGGCGAAAAGGTTACCCGCGGGATTGAATTGGCGATGGAAACTCATCAGCCATTTATTGCAGTCTCTTGCTCCGGCGGAGCTCGCATGATGGAAGGCACCATCAGCTTGATGCAGCTCGCGAAGGTCTCTGCAGCGTTGGCGCGTTTTGACGAGGCCAAGCTCCCGTTCATCTCTTTGCTCACCGATCCGACGACCGGTGGCGTCACCGCCAGTTTCGCGATGCTCGGCGATCTAAATATTGCAGAACCGGGCGCGTTGATTGGATTCGCCGGACCGCGCGTGATTGAACAAACCATCCGCCAGAAGTTGCCCGAGGGCTTCCAGCGCAGCGAATTTCTGCTCGAGCACGGATTTCTCGATGCCATCGTGCCGCGGAAAGATCTTAAGGCGTTCATCGCCAGTTCTCTCGATTTATTGCTTACCTGAGTTGTTAATTTTTGATCGGCACGTTTTCTTCACGGCAAACCCTTGAACTACGACGCAGCGGTCCATTATTTACTCTCCCTCGGTCGAGAATTGGCTGCGCCCACGCAGGCCGCCGCTGCGAAATTCCATCTTGAAAACATTCGTGTGCTGGCCGAGCGGCTGGATAATCCCGAACGCGCCTATCCCAGCGCGCACATTGCAGGTACCAATGGGAAGGGCTCTACCGCCGCGTTTTTGGAACGGATCCTGCGCAACGCGGGATTCCGCACCGGACTAAACACTTCTCCACATTTGGAAAGAATTAACGAACGGATTCGCGTAACCGGCGAAGACATCAGTGACGACCAATTCGCTGCGGTGTTGACGCATATCCACGAACTCATCGAACAACTCCTGGCGGAAGGGCGCTTGCAGGCTCACCCGACCTATTTTGAATGTGTCACCGCGATGGCCTTCGCGTTCTTTAAGGCCGAGCGTGTGGAGTTCGGGATTTTCGAGGTGGGCCTTGGAGGAAGGCTGGACGCCACGAATATTTTGTCGCCCGTGGTAACCGTCATTTCGCGTATTGCATTCGATCACGAGAATTTTCTGGGGCATTCACTGACGGAAATCGCCGCCGAAAAAGCTGGGATACTCAAACCCGGTATACCCGTGGTGTTGGCCGGTGAACAACCGGAAGATGCCCACCGGATGATTCTGCATCGCGCTGCGCAAATCGATTGTCCCGTGGTGGACACCGCGAGCGCTTATCGCTCTGAGAACGTCAGGATCGATGCTGGATGCGTCCGCGCAACAATTACTGAAGTTTCGACCGGGTGGTCCGCGGAGATTGCTCCAAAATTACCTGGCCGCTTTCAGCTGCAAAACGCAATCAACGCTGTCGCGGCCGCACGAATTCTGGCCAGCCAGGGTCTAACCATTCCTGATATTGCGATCGCTTCCGGAATTGCCGACGCCGAGTGGCCCGGGCGAATCGAAAAGCTGGATAGCCATCCGGATATTTATCTGGATGGGGCCCACAACCCTTCCGCCGCCCGCGAACTGGCGGAATTCCTGCGAGAGAATTTTTCCGGACGCACGATTCGCTTGTTGTTCGGTGCCATGCGCGACAAGGCCGTCGACGAAATCGCCGGAATTCTTTTCCCTCTGGCCACCGAGGTGATCTTTACTGAGCCCCGAAATCTCCGGTCAATTTCTGCTCCCCAACTAGTGGAAATTGCCGGCCACTACGCGGCGCACTTCCGATTGGTGCCCGATGCCGAGTTAGCTTTGGATTCGGCGCTGGCGGAATCTGCTCCAGGCGATGCGATTTTTATCACGGGGTCGCTCTACCTGGTGGGGCAGCTGCGGCACTACTGGAAAAATCGCGTGAAAACGCCTGGGTAAGATTAGAATTGAGCGTCGCTAATGAGGATTAACATTGCCGGCTAAACCAGACCGCAAATTGCCCGCGTCACTTGCGAAGAAACCGCTGGTGGGCATCATCATGGGCTCTACTTCCGACTGGGAGACGATGGAGCATGCCTCCACAACTCTGACAGCGTTAGGGGTTCCGCATGAAACGCGCGTGGTTTCCGCGCACCGTACGCCAGATTTGCTTTTTAGTTATGCAACGAACGTGGAGTCTCGCGGAATCGAGGTATTGATCGCTGGGGCCGGCGGGGCAGCCCATTTGCCGGGAATGACGGCGTCCAAGACGGTCTTGCCCGTACTCGGCGTCCCGGTGGAATCCAAAGCTCTCAAGGGTCTGGATTCCCTCCTTTCGATTGCCCAGATGCCCGGTGGAATTCCGGTGGGAACTCTGGCCATCGGCAAAGCCGGCGCGATCAACGCCGCGTTGCTGGCCGCCGCGATTCTGGGCGTCAAGTATCCCGCGGTGCGCGCGGCCCTACGAAAGTTTCGCGCTGCACAAACCAAAGGCGTTTTGGCGATTCCTGATCCTGCTTTGCACGCAGTCCGTAAAACCAGGAACAAATCTTCGTCAAAAAAGAGTGGGAAACGCGCGTGAACGTCGGGATCCTGGGTGGCGGACAACTTGGTTACATGCTCGCGCTCGCGGGTTACCCGCTCGGGCTGCAATTTCGCTTTCTGGATCCGTCGCCCGAAGCTCCGGTAGGCCGCATCGCTCTCCGCGTGAATGCGGATTTCACCAATGCCGATGCCTTAGAGAGATTTGTAAACGGTCTCGACCGTGTCACCTACGAATTCGAAAATGTCCCAGCGGAAAGCATCAAAGCGCTGGCAAAACGTGTGCCGGTGTTTCCGCCGCCCATGGCCCTCGAAGTCGCTCAAGACCGATTGCGTGAAAAAACTCTATTCCGCAGGCTGGGCATTGCCACCGCGGATTTTTTGCCGGTACGGGATGGCGACGAACTGGCCGCAGCGTTAAAAAAACTGGGGATGCCCGCCATCTTAAAAACGTGCCGGATGGGCTACGACGGCAAAGGCCAGTGGATGTTGCGGACCGCGGAAGACGTGGCGCGGGCCAAAGCGGAAATTCCGGAGCGAACCGCCGAAGACATCGCGCGGGATGACGGCGAGGCCGCTTACGTTCTGGAACGTTTCGTTCCCTTTTCGCGAGAGCTGTCGATCCTGGCCGTGCGCTCCGAGCGTGGCGAGATCATTTTCTACCCCTTGGTCGAAAATCATCATCGCGAAGGAATTTTGCGGCTCTCGCTGGCCCCAGCACCTCTGCTCGACCCCCAGACCCAGCTTGCCGCCGAGGATGCCGCCAGAAGGGTTCTGGAGGCCCTGGAGTATGTCGGCGTGCTGGCCATCGAGCTGTTCGAGTTAGACGGAAAATTGCTCGCCAACGAGATGGCGCCCCGCGTACACAATTCCGGCCACTGGTCGATCGAGGGCGCGGTCACCAGCCAATTTGAAAACCACTTGCGAGCGGTTTGCGGTTTGCCGCTGGGTTCGACCGCCACGCTGGGACATTCCGCAATGTTGAATTTAATCGGGGAAGTTCCAGACTCCGCCGACGTTTTGTCGATTGCGGACACCCATCTTCATCTCTATGGCAAGTCGCCGCGTCCCGGCCGCAAATTGGGGCACGTAACGGTGCACGCCGGCTCGAAGAAGGAGCTGGCAGAGCGCTTGGCCGCCCTTCCGGACTTCTTTCAGCGCCCCATCTTCTGTTTGGAGGCGGCAAAACGGGCCGCAAGTGGAGCTGCGGGTACCTGAGGGTTCCGGCCTCAAAGCAGCTTTCTGGCAATCACTAATCGTCATTGCAAACCCGCAGTTTTGGCCTCGAATTTAGCAATCTTGCCGCCTTACCCCCGCAATGCTACGATTCCACCTGTCCATGGTCTCCCCAATCACTCCTGGCACCCCGGTACGTCTGCGCATCGGCATTCCCTGGCGCACCAGCCAGGAAGAGCGCGACCAAAAGCGCCAGAAGCTGGACTACTACTTCGCCGCCGTGCAGCAAGCTGGAGCCGAGCCGGTAGCTATCTCCCTCCAGCAGTCGCGGACCACGTTGGACGATCAGGTTGACCTGCTCGACGGCTTCGTACTCCCAGGCAGCCCCACGGATGTCGATCCCCGGTTGTATGGCGCGTCCAAGCACCCCGAGACCGCCGACCACGACGAGAATCGCGATCGTATTGATTCGGCCATCCTGGACCATGCCTTTGCCAACCGAAAGCCTGTGCTGGCTATCTGTTACGGCTGTCAGTCCCTCAATGTATTTCTCGGGGGCACCCTGATTCAGGATATTCCGTCGGAGATACCGGATGGGCTCCCACACGGTAAGACCGACCAGGCCGCCGCAGCGAATCCCGCCGATTTAGAGCATGACGCCACCCTGGTTGCGGATAGTCGCTTGGCCATGATCAACGGCTCTCCACAGGCCAAGATCAACACCAGCCACCATCAGGCGATTGCTACCCTTGGCAAAGACTTACGCGCGACGGCGCAGGCCCCCGACGGCGTGATCGAAGGCGTGGAATGGGCAGGCGACGGGAACTGGGTAGTCGGTGTACAGTGGCACCCGGAACGGATGGTTGGTGACCCGTTCGCCACTCGCTTGTTTGAAGCGTTCGTTAGTTCTGTGCGCACAGTGCGCGCCGCTCGTGGCGCCCTCGCGCAATCGCGGTAACCCACAGATACGCGGTCATTTTGGACGCGCCAGACGCTGGCACAGGACTGGTTACTTAGCTCGGGCCAGACTGGAAGAGGTATGGTTCGGTTCGCCCGCAATTTTGCAATAACGACGCTGGCAGTGGAGACGCGGCAATAGAAGTTCGCAACACAGCTTGGTTTCTAATTTTCTGGGGGATGGCATGATTTCATTGGCGGGTAAGGCAGCTTTGATCACCGGTGGTTCGCGCGGCATTGGAGCGGCAGCTGTAAAACTCTTCGCGCAGGCCGGCGCAGACGTAATCTTTAATTACAACAAGGCCAAAGATGCCGCGCACGAACTCGAAAAAGAAGCCGGCAAACATGGTACCCGCGTCGAAGCCTTCAAAGCCGACGTCGGCAAGCACGCCGACAACAAAAAACTGATCGAGCAGACGATCGCGCGGCTGGGCCGCCTGGACATTCTGGTCGCCAACGCCGGTGTCTGGAACCTGGAAGATCTACCCATCGAAAAAATGTCCGAAACCCAGTGGGACGAAATGATTCGCGTGAACTTAAAGAGCGTCTACTCCATCATTCATTTCGCGGTGCCGCATATGATCAAGCAAAAGTCCGGGCGCATTATTCCAATCAGCTCCACGGCGGGCCAACGCGGCGAGTCCTTCCATACCCATTACGGAGCCTCTAAGGGCGCAATTATCAGCCTGACCAAGGGGTTGGCTACCGAGCTCGCCCGCCACGGCATTCTCGTCAACTCTGTTGCCCCCGGTTGGGTGGCAACCGATATGTCGAACCCGGTACTCGAAACGAAAAACGGTCAGAAAATGGCTGCTGCGGCCATCCCTCTCGGCCGACCCGCCACCGCCGAAGAAATTGCCGGCCCCATCCTGTTCCTGGCGTCCGACCTGGCCAACTTCCTCACCGGCGAAATCATCAATGTAAATGGAGGCTCAGTCTTGTGCGGGTAAAGCTCGTCTTGCTGGCGGCATTGTTGGCATTGTCGTGCGCTACTTCCACGCAGCGCGCTGCCGCGCAAAGTCCGGACACCATGATGCCGGAACAGAGTGAGGCCAAGGCTCGCGAAATTCTGGGGCAGTTGATTACCGCGCTCGGCGGATCTGCGTACATGGAAGTGCAGGAGCGCGAGTGCACCGGTCGCCGCGCCAACATTGGGCATAGCGGCGAACTTGCCGGTTACGTCGAATTCAAGGATTACTGGCGCTATCCCGATAAGCACCGTGTCGATTACTCCAAAAAAGGCAACATCATCGACATGTTTAACGGCGACGAAGGCTGGACTCTCGACCGCAGCGGTGTCAACGAAGAGCCCGCCACCGCCGTGGCCGATTTTCAAAACTCCGTTCAGCGCAACATCGACAATCTCTTGCGCCTGCACATGAACGACAAAAATCTGCTGCTGCGCTGGGGCGGAATGGATCTGGTCGACATGAAGGAAGTCGATTGGGTGGATTTCGGCGACCCCGCTGACGAGCGCAGTCAGCGTCTCGCCGTCGACCGCTCTTCGCATTTGCTGGTGCGCAGCGTGATCATCTCTATCGATCCCACCTTCAATCAACGCACCAAAGAGACCACGATCTACACCAATTACCAGCGGCTCGCCGGCGTCATGACCCCGCTGCAAGTCTCCCGCGAACGCGATGGCCGCCGCACCTACCAGGTGTTCTACAGTGGCTGCCAATACAATTCGGGAATCCCCGCCGACTTCTTTACCAAAGCGGCCCTGGAGCAGCGTTACGCCGAAGTCGGCAACAAGAAAGAAAAGGATATCTACAAGAACAGCCGCGACTAACCGCGACGGATTTTTTTGACCTTGGATTAGAACTACGTGGGGAGGTTTTTCTCTGAAGATTTCTACAGACTAAAGAAGTAATTGGTGCCCGGGAGAGGACTCGAACCTCCACGACCTTGCGGCCACTAGAACCTGAATCTAGCGCGTCTGCCAGTTCCGCCACCTGGGCACCGGTGCAATGCCTCTGAATGCGCAGCAATCAGAGAAAAAACACTGCAACCATTCTGACCAGCACCCGCAGCTTTGTCAACGCGCTGCCTCTATGCTCCCTAAACTCCAGACCCTGCGCCGTTCGTAGGCCCCGGCAAGCACGCCCAACCTGTCCTCTCGTCCATTCATTTTTTTGATGCTAACCAGTGAAATCCCCGATTTGTGGTGCTATACTCCGGCCCATCGGTTCGGATCCCCCTCTCCTGAATACCGGCTGGCCACATTTTTCGGCAATTCCGGCTGACGGTACGGGGTTCGCGAACTGCTCGCAAGGAGGTCTCCATGGAAAGTTTGGAATCCAATTTCACGGGACCAATTCTGTATTTGGCTATAGCCTGGGCGGCCATCACCGTCATCTTCATGGCCTTGATGATCTGGCGCACTCTGCTCACCAGCCACGAAGACGATCAAATCTTTCTGAGCAAGGGCGAAGACTACATGGCCCGCGAACAGCAAGAGCTGATCGCGAAAATCACCAAGCTGGCGCCCCCCATCATGACCACGGGAATCGCCTCTGGCGGTTTGCTGTTGCTGATTGTGGGGATGTACGTTTATCAGGGTCTGAAGCACTTCTAGAGCTGGCGAGCACGCACTCGCCCTCCAGCTTTACGAAGGCTTGGAAGCCACTGGCGGTGCTACTGGTGGTGTGCCTGCGGGAGCAGCGGCCGGCTCCGCCGCCGGTGTCGGCTGGACCAGCGACGTATGGTTCAACACAATCAGCCACTTCCCATCCCGCTTCTGAAACACTAACGTTGTCTGTCCCTGCGCCGTAGACGTGCGTTCGTCCACCACCGCGGCGAAATCCCACTGATAGCAGGCCCACGCGTCGTTGCCATCCACCTTGATGAAGGTGTTGGCGCGGTCCAGCCGCACCCGGTTCATCCGTTGTCGCGACTGCTGATAAGACGCCAGATAGTTCGTCCAGCCCATCACCGGCGGCGCGTAAACGCCTTGCACCACGATCACATCGTCGGCGTAAGCTTTACGCAGCCGATCAGTATCGCCCAATTGCCAGGCGCCGAGCATTTGAGAAATTACGATGTCCACCTGCTGCTGATCCGGCAGAGGGACCACCGGCGCGCTGTCCGTGGGAGGCGGAGGCGCGTCTTTTTTCTTCTTCTGCGCCGCTGCGGGCGAAACCGCGAAGAACAACAGTGCCGTGGCAGTCAGCAACAATGCACACCAGCGCGTACCCGGAATCAAAAATTTATTTCCAAAAACTCGCTTCATGCGATTCAACTCCTCGCACGGAGAATAACATCTTCGCAACAACGCGCCCGAAATCTAGCCATGCTGTTTCCTTCCTTGCGCTAGTTTATTTTTGCGGCGCTTGGACTGATTGGCGGGCCGGATTTTGCTTTTGACCGGCGCTCAGCAGATTTACAAACAGCCGATAGGCTCCCGGCACTCCCTCCGGCAGTTGCCGGAAAAATGCCAGCGCGGTGTAGATGTACATGCCCTTGCCGTAGCGCGCGTAAACCAACCCGCCATTCAAATCCGCTTCTCCAGGATCGTGCATTGCCAGCAGCGCCGTATAGTGCGGATCAAACTGGCTCCAGAAATACAGTCCGCGCTCCTGCACCCAGCCCTGAAAATCCTGGGCGCTAATTTTATTCGGAGTATTTAGCAACGGATCATCCGGCTTTAGAAATTTCACTTCCGCGTTTTCATCGGTAATACGCGGCAGCGGGCCGCCGGATCCATCGATCTTCGCCGGGTACGGCGCAAATTGAAACTTATCCCACGCAAAATCGCGCTGGTACTGCACCACCAGCGTTCCCCCGCCGGAAACATATTCGAGCAAGCGCTGATTGGCCCCAGCCAGTTCCGGACGCAGTTCGTAAGCGCGCACGCCCACCACGATGGCGTCGAATTTCGCCAAATCTCCAAAATTAAGCGCATCCGCATCCAGCGCATCCACGCGAATTCCCAGCCGCGCCAGCGCCTCCGGGATCGGCTCACTCTCGGCCGAGATGTAGCCCACGTGTAAATTCTCCGGCACGTTCACGTCGAACGCATGCACCACGCACTCCGCCGGAGAGGTCCACAACAGCTGCGGCATGGAAACCAACGGCTCCACTGTGCTGTCGAATTTTTCCTCTCCGCGCATCGCATACGCGCGGATCGTGTAATTCCCCGCCGCCAATTTCCCGGCTGCCGAAACTTTCAGTCGCGCGTACTGGTCGCCTGCGCCGGAAAATTCCAGCGGCACCGCCGGGCTGCTGCTCCATCCATTCGGAACCTGCAAGCCCAGGCTGATTTTTCCCGGCTGCGTGGCGTTGGAGTGCACACGCAATAAAATCTCCAGCGGCATTTTTTCTTTAGCCAGCACTTCCACCACCTGCGCCGGTTCCACCGCCAGCGTGTACGCAGGAACAATCCGCAGTGGGATACGCTCGGCGCGCATGGTAGTGGCCGTAATGTGCGTCACCGGCTGATCAAATTGGAATTGGTAACCGGAAATAGTGACCGACTGTGCGATAACCGCCAGCGAAGGTGGCTCCGGCAAAATTACGTAAGCAGGATCTGGTTTCGTAGGTGGCTGATGGACTACTGCGGTGAGCGTGATTTGGCTTGCGATTTCTCCGGCACGCTTCGTTTCCTCGAGAATACCCGGCGTACCGGAGGGTCCCTGCAATCTATTTAGTTTGAAGTCGCAGGTGATCTCCGGTCGGCATTTCTGCCTGGCTACAATTTCCACGTCTTCGCCAACCACCAGATCGCTGCGGTTGGAGTCAGCACTTACTTTCAACCCAGCCGCCAGTGCGAGTGCGCGATCAAGACGTGCCTGCAGTTTCCACAAATCGAAGGTTTGGGCGTCCATACGATTCGATGTGTCGGACAATCTTTTGTAGGCCCACAATCTGATGCGGAGCAAAGGTGCGAGGAGTTGATTAGCCGCGGACAGCTCTTTCGCTGCGGATGGCCAATCAAGGGCCAGAGCGGCCCCATGTGCAGCGTGAATCTGCTGCGCAAGTTTCTGTGCGGTCTCCGGCCACGCAGGACCTTTGTCGCTCGACCACTGCTGCAAACTGGTGGAAAGGATTTTCGGATCGAAAGCCTCGCCGGATTCCGCCACGAGACCGTACGGCAGCGAGAGAAATGGCGAGTTGATAAAACCAGTTATCCCCTGCGTCCGGTGATTCGTAAACGCATCCAATCCAATTTCCCGATAGCTTTTACCATACAGCGGCGAAACTTCATCCACCGGCACCACATAGGCATTCGGTTTTCGCCCGCCGCGATCCACGTTCAAGATCTTCACCGGGTTCCCAGCGCCACCCCATGCCGTCAGACTCAACCCGTCCATATCGTGCGCCCATCTGCGAATAGGCTTTCGAGATCCGCTGCCAGTTGCACGCGCTTTGGGAGTCAGCAGTCCCGCCGCCACATGATGCCCATGCCCGCCAATCAAGTTGTTAATCACGATGTTCGGACGAAAGGTGCGAATCACCCGCACCATATCTTCCATAACCTGGTCGCCCCAGATTTTTTCCGTCTCTTCCGGAGTTTTCGAAAATCCGAAATCGCGTGCCCGGGTAAAATACAATTTCACGCCGTAGCCGCGCGTTGCCGCCAATAATTCCTGCGTGCGAATCAAGCCAAGTTGCGGAGCCTGCTCTGGCCCCAAAGCGTTTTGCCCGCCTTCTCCCCGCGTCAACGCCAGCAACGCAACGTCCGCGTGGAGTCCGCGCGCCAGATACGTAAGAATTGCCGCGGACTCATCGTCCGGATGGGCGGTGACGTACAAGATGCGCGTAGTTACCGCAGCGGCGTCGATCGCTTCCACCGTCTCCGCCAGGCCCGGACCAGTTCCGGGAGCCGACGGAAACTGCGCCTCCGCCCCAGCGCCGATAAAAAATGGCCCGCTCACTAGGGCCGCCAGCAGCACCGCCAACCTCACAAAATACTTCCCCAGACCGATCCTCACGCGACCTCCGGATTCACAATTTCATTCGCCGGCGCAAATGGCCATTGCCGCAATTCCCGCGCCCGCACCAGAAACGCCAGCGCCCCCAGCACAATTTCCAGCAGTCCCCATTTCCGCGCCGGCCCGGTATACCAGAACAGCGAAGCCCAGCCGAGCATCGTCAGCACCGCAGGTAACGGGTACAACCACATTTTGAAAGGAAAGCGGTCCGCCGACCAGCGCCGATGCAGCAGAATCACTCCCACCGCTTGCCCAATGAACTGCACCAGCAGCCGCATCGCCAGAATCGCCGCGATCACCGTCTCCAGCTTAAACAAAATGCTGAACACGAACGCCAGTCCGCCCAGCACCAGTAGCGAAACGTGGGGGAATTTTTTCGTCGGGTGCAGCTTGCCGAAAACCGCAAAGAAATTTCCATCCAGCGCCGCTGAATACGGCACTCGCGAGTATCCCAGCAGCAGAGAAAATATCGATGCCAGCGCGATCCACAAAACCATCCAGGTAACAAACCGCGCCGCCGAAGCCCCGTAAAGTTTCTCCACAAACGTACTGACGATGAAGGGCGAATACTGCGCCTCGCGCCACGGCAACACTCCCAGAATGCTGGTCTGCATCGCCAGATACAAAACCGTGATCCCCGCGATCGAAAGAAAAATTCCCCGCGGAATATTGCGCTCCGGATCGCGAATCTCTCCGCCCAGATGGCAAATATTGTAGTAACCCCAATAGCTGTAAACCGTGTTCACCATCGCCGCGCCCAGCGCCGCAAAAAATGCCCACGATAAATGAAACGCTCCCGGTGGAAAATCAAATGCCAGCCGCGCATCAAAATGTGTTACTCCGCCCCAGATCAGCCACACCATCGTGGCGATCACTCCCGCCCACAGCAACACCGATATTTTTCCGATCGTAGTGATGCGCCGGTACAGCAAAATCACCAGAAGAATCACCAACCCGCCGGAAACCGCCTTAGCTTCCCACTTATTCAGCGGATATAAATATCCCGCATACCGCGAAAATCCGATCGCCGCCGAAGACACCGAAAGCGGCGCTTGAATAAACGTCTGCCACACAAACAGGAACGACATCAGCCGTCCCCAACGCAGTGGCCCGTACGCCTCCCGCAGAAAAACGTAAGTCCCGCCGGCTTTGGGCATCGCCGCGCCCAGCTCGGACCACACAAATCCGTCCAGCGTTGCCAGCAGCGCTCCGCCCAGCCACGCCAGCAAACACTGCGGACCGCCCATCTGCCGGATCACCAGCGCACTGACCACAAACGGCCCAATGCCCACGATCTCGATCATATTGAGCGCCACGGCTTCTTTCAGCCCCAGCCCGCGCTCCAGCCCGTCTTGTTCCGCCCGCTTCATCCCGCCGTCACTGGGCTCGGACCCGTGCGGCCCGCCGCTAACGAGATCGGAACCCTGCGACCCACCGCCAAGGCGATCGGCACTCTGCGGCCCGCCGGACACTTGTTTGTTCGCGTCTTCGCGCAAATTCATCGGTCCGCCGAGAATAGCAAATGCGCAGCGGACCTCCTACTCTCCACTGCGATTCAAAAACTTGTCATCCCGAGCGTCGCGAGGGATCTGCTTTTCCCATCCACCACGCGGCGTGTTCTGCTGGTCACCCGCCCCTTGCAACTCAAGAACGAGTAAAGCACCATGGTGCCCTTTTAGTTCCATCAACGAATTCTCCAACACCATGACGCTACTCTACCTGTACTCCCGCAAGCTTCCGATCGCTCTGGCGCTCCTCCTCTCTTTGTTCACGCCACGCGATTCGCGCCCCGCCCCAATTTACGGCTACCACGTTGTAGCCAAGTATCCCCACGACACCAGCAACTACACCGAAGGCTTTTTCTACCTGAGCGGTTTGTTTTACGAAGGCACCGGCATCGCCGGACGGTCCGCTGTGCTCGTAATCGATCCACAGACGGGAAAAATAATCCAGCATCGCGACCTTCCGCCGGAATATTTTGGCGAAGGCATAGTCGAATGGGGACCCAACATCTATCAGTGGACCTGGAAGTCGCACGTCTGCTTCGTCTACGACCGCTTCAGCCTGCAACCCGTGAAACAATTCGCCTACACCGGAGAAGGCTGGGGCATGACCCACACTGCGGCAGAACTGGTCACCAGCGATGGCAGCTCCACGCTGCGCTTCCGCAATCCCAACACTTTCCGTGAAACGCGCCACATCCAGGTAAAAGACGGCAACAAACTCATCGATCAACTCAACGAGTTGGAATTCATCAAAGGCGAGATTTACGCCAACGTCTGGCACACTGACAAAATTGTCCGCATCTCCCCGCGGGATGGCCACGTTATCGCCTGGATCGATCTAGCCGGTTTGCTGCCCGCTGACCAGATGATCGATGCCGAATCTGTTCTAAACGGGATCGCCTACGATGCCAAACACGACCGCCTCTTCGTAACCGGCAAACAGTGGCCAACGGTCTTCGAGATCAAGATCACTCCGCCCCCGCCAGAAAAAAATCCGGCCCACACGAAGTGAAACCTTCCAGGGACTTGCGCCAGCTTGCCTGCATGCCTCAGGATAGGTGATTCGCTTGCGGCCACACCGGCCATCGCTTTGAACATTCAGGGGATTTGCAGCGCATGTCGTCCAGTCCAGACGTGTTAATCGTCGGCGCCGGCTTAGCCGGTTTGTGCTGTGCGCGTCATCTCGCCGAAGCGGGCGTGAGTTGCCAGATAATCGAAGCGTCGGATGGTATCGGCGGCCGCGTGCGCACCGACCAAGTGGATGGATTTCTCCTCGACCGTGGCTTCCAGGTTCTGCTCTCGGCTTACCCCGAAGCTCAAAAAGTTTTGGACTACAGTCGGCTGGATTTAAAACCTTTCTCTCCCGGAGCTTTTTCCTGGTTTGCCGGCCGCATGAACACACTCGTCGACCCTTGGCGCAAACCAGGCATGTGGCGCGAAGCTCTGCGCTCAGACTTTGGCACCTTGGGCGACAAGCTGCGCGTCGCGCGCTTGCGTTCTCGTTTGAAACGCACTTCGATCGAACAACTTTTCAAACGCAGCGACCGCTCCATTAAGGACGATTTGCTCGCCGAAGGATTTTCCCAGGAAATGATTCACCGCTTTTTTCGTCCTTTCATCGGCGGCATCATTCTGGATGGCGACCTGAAATCCTCCAGCCGCATGTTTGAATTTGTTTTTAAAATGCTTTCGGAAGGCGATACCGCAGTCCCGGCGGGAGGCATGGGCGCCATTCCCGCGCAACTCGCCGCCAAACTTCCCGGCAACGCCGTGCGCCTTAACGCCAAAGTGGAATCCTTGCACGAAAACGAGATCACTCTGCAGGGCGGCGAAAGCTTGCAGGCCCGCGCCATCGTCATCGCGGCGGAAGGTCCCGCAGCCGCGCACCTTGTCGGCGAGGCCGAGCCTGCGTCACGCAGCGTGACTTGTTTTTATTACGCCGCCGACGAGTCGCCCGTTCCGCATCCCATGCTGGTGCTCAACGGCGATGGTGCCGGCCCAGCCAACAATTTTGCGGTGATGACCCAAGTCGCGCCGTCTTACGCGCCAGCCGGCCAGCACCTGATTTCTATCTCAGTCCTTGGCATTCAAGAATTGACCGACGTGCAACTCGGCGGCTTCATCATCGCCCAGATGAAAAGCTGGTTCGGCAACGTGGCCCGCTCCTGGCGTTTCCTGAAGAGCTATCGCATCCCCCACGCTCAGCCGCAGCAATATCCGGGCTCATTGGAGCCTCCGCAGCGGCCAGTTCGCGTGCGTCCCGGCATTTACGTGACCGGCGACCATCGCGATAACGCCTCCATCAACGGCGCCATGGTCAGCGGACGCCGCGCCGCCGAAGCCGTCCTCGCCGATCTCGCCCGCTAGGTTTTTTCCCCGCAAATACTGGAAGCACTCCAAGTATAAGATTCCAATGGCGTACTAAGGTGAATCCCTGAGAGAAATTCTTCGGGCGTAGAATTTTCCTACATTTTCCACACAGTTTTTTGCCGGACTATCTTCCGTACTATTGACGCTGTTACCAGCGGCCTAGACACTCATTGTGCATGGCTCGCTACTCCTCGTTTCTCGGCCGCAAGGTGGAAGTGCAATACCGCGCTAGCGATACGCTGCTTCCCGCCTCGGGTATTTTTGTGGCTGATTCCGGCCGCTCGATTTTCCTCGAACAGATTTTTGAGCAGCGCGGCCAGCACCGGGTTTTCCGCTGGGAAATTCCCTATCAATTCCTGATCAAGATCGCGCTGTGCAAAGAAGATGAACCTGCGCCTATGGAAGCCATGGAAGCCGCGGAGTTGAACACGTCGCCAGCGAACAAGTCCTCGTTTGCAGAATCCAAAGCCGAGCCCGTGCTGGAGAATCGCTTGGCCTCCAGCGCTGCTGCCGGATTGGGCCTCGTGTCGTCCGTACTGCCTGGCGGCCGCCGACCAAAAACCGTTTAAGCTAGCCACCGCAAGTAACGTGCACGTGGCCAAGTTTTTTCTTCCGCAAGCTTTCCCGGGGCAAAATTTCTTCGCCCGGCTATTTTGGGCCGACGATCATTTTCCCCAAAATCTCATTACGCCGGAATAATCCAGATCTTCTTTGGCGTCGCGTTTCACTTGCCCATAGGTTTGCTGCGCCGCGGCGGTTGCGGGCAGCGTGACGCCTACTTGCTTCGCTAAATCCAGAGCCAGATCAATATCTTTCAGCATCAGGCGCAGCGGAAAGCTTGGCGTGTAATCGCCCTTCAGCAAATTTTGTGATTTGACGTCCAGCACTCCGGAACGCGCCATGCTGGATTGCATCACTTCCACTAATTTTTCGGGTTGTAGGCCGGCGGCCTTCACCAGCGCGATGGCTTCTGCCAGCGCTTCCACCTGCAACGCCAAAATTGCGTTCATCGCCAGCTTGATCGTTTGCCCGGCGCCGTTGGGTCCCAGGTGAAACCATTTCTTACCCATTACGCCGAGGATAGGTTCGGCGTCTTTAATTGTTTCCGCGTCGCCACCAATCATGAACAGCAGCTCGCCTTTTTTCGCGCCCCAGTCTCCACCGGTCACCGGGGCGTCCAGAAAGCGCACGTTTTGTTTAGCGCAGGCCGTAGAAATCTTGCGAGCTAGTGCGGGAGACACGGTGCTCGAATCCATGTACGTGGCGCCAGCCTTCAGCGCCGATAACGCTCCGTCATCCCCGTTTTTGCCCCATAACACTTCTTCCAGAGCGGGTGGGTCGCTGACGATGGTGATCAGAAAATCGCAACTGGCAGCTGCTTCCCGCGGAGATTTCGCCAAGGTGCCACCCGCTGCGACCACTTCATCCGCGCGCGACGCGGTGCGGTTCCAGACGGTGACCGCGTATCCGGCCTTCAGCAGATTCAGGCTCATGGGCTTGCCCATCAAGCCCAGCCCAATAAATCCAATCGATGGTTTCATTTGTTCGACTCCAAAACTTCGATGCGTGCCCGCTGACGGCGGCGGCGTTATTTTTCTCGACCCAAAATTACGGTCGGGCGTCTGGCGAGAAAAATCCGATCGGCAAATCGCGCGCAGTGCGCAGCCCCGCCGGAGCATCGAGGATTACCGGAATAGTGTTCACCACCACGGAAGCCGTGGCGATATCGCCGGGCGAGCCGCCGGGAATCGTCAGCGAGATATTTGGTTGTCCCTGCAGTTCCACGCTGTCCGAAGGTTCTTTTGCCCCGACGTACATTTGCAGTTCCAGATAAATCAGTTCCTGCCCGGCTTTCAGACCGCGCGCGATCTGGTGAACGCCGGCGGCCTGACCGGGTTCGACGGTGAGAAATTCCGTTTTCACCTGAGCGCTGGCGACAACTGGTTCAATGCTTTCGGTGATTTCATCGACCGCGAGATTCAAGCTATCCGCCACCATGGCCACGGATTCCGGCAGGCCCACGTGTTTGATTGTTCCGGCTTGTACGCGGGCGCGAAATTCTTCCACGCTGAGTCCTGCGCCAATTTTTTTCTGCAGCGGCAAACGCCGGGTGCCGGCGTCCACGATGCGCACGGCTTTGGCGTGTTCGATTTTTTGCGATACGGCGGCGAGGGTCACCAGAAGTTTGTCCATGGCAAATCCGGGATTGACTCCGGTGCCGACCAGCGCGACGCCCCAATCTTTTGCAGCCTTATCGAGTTGTGCGGCCAGTTCCGGATGGGTGCGATACGGGTAAGACAATTCCTCGCAGGTGGAAACGATGCAGGCTTCGGCTTCGAGGCAGGCCAGCAACTGTTCCATCACGTCCGGCAAGGCCGACGAAGTGGAATGAATCACCACGTCTGCGGAAAGCCCTAGAACATCCGCAGCATCCGCGGAAATCGTGATGCCCCAGGGCGCGTCCGCGGCGCCGACCACTTCGCCAAGGTCCTTTCCGACCTTGTCCGGATCCGTGTCAATCGCGCCCACAATTTCGATAGCTTGCTTTTGCCGCATCAGCCGAGCGATGGATGCGCCGATGGGACCGACACCATACTGTATGGCGCGAATCTTCTTCTTCACGTGGTTCTCCGTCTCGATTGTCGGGGCAAAATCGGCCCGGCGAGCCCTCTACGATAAAGGAAGTGACAACCTCTGGCAACCGTGGTGATTTTAAACGGGATATTTTTTGGAGAAGGGGTGGGGTACCCCTGGAGTGGAGCTGTAACATACACACGGGAATGGAGTTAAGTGCGATTTCCATGTAACTTATGGATTCCAGGTGGGTTAGCCGTGGGGCGAGATTACGTATGTTGGGTCGAAACCCCGCCCCCGGGTGTTTCTTGGCAAACGTGGGGAAGTTTATCAAAGGATTGGAGTTGCGATGATTTGTGAGTGGCAGAACGTTTGTAAATTGTTGAAAATGCAGGACGACGTTTCGGCGGACGGATGTGGAACGTGGTGCCAGATCGGGAGTGGCGGAGGCGGAGACTGCACTCGGACGGAGACGCTGAGCTGTCACAACGCACGGTAGCATGGTTTACGGTACTTTGTCAATAGTTTATTTATGGGTAACCATTCGAATGGAGCACGCTACGAACCGCGTCTGCAGTGCGCTTACATTCCGACCTCCAGAAAAAAGCAGTCGAAGGTTGGAATCAAGCATGACGTTGAGGAAAGCAGATCCCTCCCTCCTGCGGCGGGCAGGCGCTTCGCTCGGGATGACAGTTTTATTTCTTTTTGCAGGCGGGCGCAGGAGGTTGAAGCTGATCGACCGGCGGGGCGCGTATCCCCCAGAGCTAAGGCGACGACCCGGAACGTTGCCGAACGTGGGTACTGCACGCATAATGGGGGCGGACTTTCGGGAGAACGAGCGACATGCTAGCTAAGAAACTGAGTGAGGCGGAGATTAAAGAGAGCATGAACGTGGCCAAGGGCTGGAGCCTGGTCAACGGCAAGCTGCATCGGGCGTTTGAGTGCAAGGATTTTGTGGCGGCGTTTGGGAATATGACGCGGGTGGCGCTGGTGGCGGAGTCCATGAATCACCATCCGGAGTGGAGCAATGTGTGGAACAAAGTGGTGATCGATTTGAATACGCATAGCGTGGCGGGATTGAGCAATCTGGATTTTGAATTGGCGGTGCGCATTAATGAGATATTTGGCGCGTGAGCGGTTATCCCGCAGGGGCTGAAGCCCGGTTTTCATTGACCGTTTACGGCCCGACTAAAGTCGGGCCCTCCCGAAGTAAGTGCGAGAGGCTAGCTGGGGACGGGCACGGCATGCCGTGCCCCTACGAATTGCGCTCGGTTTTCTTGAGGCGTTCATAGGGCCCAACTAACCAAAGTTGCGGAAAAATCGTTTGGCGAAAAGCGCATCAAAAGCAATTCCTCAGCGGTTAAAGACGATTTTCATTGACCGTTTACGGCCCGACTGAAGTCGGGCCCTCCCGAAGTAAGAGCAAGAGGCTGGCGGCGGGGCGGTGGGGCGAGGTACGCGGCTAGCGGCGGGGGGACGGGCACGGCATGCCGTGCCCCTACGAACTGCGAGCCGGTTTTCTTCAGCCGTTTACGGCCCGACTGAAGTCGGGCCCTCCCGGAGGAAGAGCGAGAGGCCCGCGGGCGGGGCACGGATGGCGGCGGGGCGAGGTACGGGCTCGCGGCGGGGACCGGGGGACGGGCACGGCATGCCGTGCCCCTACCTGCGGATTGGCGTGCCGGGGGCGAGATGGAGTAGGGAGCTTCCCGGAGTCCCAAGAAGGTACTGGTCACTACTTGCGTTGCGGTTCTATTGACTCTGCGCTTTGCGGCGTCACACTTAGCTTACGCCCCGATTTTCCCCCTCATTTTTGTTTCCAGAGGACTGCCTCTCCAGTCTCGTGCGCAAGGTTCATAGCCCATGCCTCGTTCGATTTCTCGAATTCCGCAGTCCGAAAAAGATGCGGCAACAGCGCCGGACGGTGCGGCGAAACCCAGGAATATCCGCATTCTGCTGGCCGGCGATAATAGCGGGAACGCAGCGCAAGCCTTGCGCGCGCTGTTTTGCGCTCCGGAACACGAACTGGAATTGACCGTGGTGTCGACCGTGGCGACACTGCTACCGACACTCGGAGTGGTGTCGCCGGAGATCATTGTGCTCGACTTGGCCATCGCGGAGGGCGCGGCGCGGGAAACGGTGCGGCGGGTACATCGCGCGGCGCCGGGCGCACCGCTCATCGTGCTGGCGGATGAGGCGCGAAAAGAAGACGCCAAGCAAACCCTGAGCGATGGCGCGATCGACTACATTCTGCGGGAATTTATGGATGGCGCGACGCTCTCGCGGATTTTTCGCGGGGCGCTCGAACGCAACACTCTGGAAGGCTTAGCGGACATGCTGCGGGATCCGGTGACCGGGCTGTACACCCGCGATGGGCTAATGACCATTGGCTCGAGCGTCCTGGAGCGAACGCGGCGCAACGGCGGGAGCACGGCATTGTTCTGCATCTGGTTGCAGGACCTGGCTGAATTACGGCGAGAACTTGGCAACGGGGCGGCGGATTCGGTTTTGCAGGCCCTGGCCGCGACACTGGGCGATTGTTTCCGGCGGAGCGACATCCTGGGGCGGATCGGAGACGCGCAATTCGCAGTGGTGGCGGTGGAGGCCACGGAATCCGGGGCTGGAATTTTGCGGCAGCGTCTGGAACGCCGGCTGGCGCTCTTGTTGCAGGTACCCAAATTTTCCGGGACTTTGCATTTTTCGGTTAGCGGGGGAATGTGGGACTGCTCGGCGTCCGCTTCGTTCGGCGAATTTCTCGATTCGATCGAGTCCGGCTTGCGAACGAAGTTAGCCGATGAGCTGGTGCCGGCGTGAGCGCGAAACCGGCAGACAGAACGTGGTTAGCAGAAACGCGAGAGCCACTTCGGCTGTTGATCGCGGAAGACAGCGCGAGCGACCTGGAGCTGCTGTTGCTGGAACTTTCCCGCGCCGGAGTACGGTATACCCACACGCACGCGGAAAATAAAGCGGAGTTCGAGCACGCGATGGCCGGAGAAGCGTTCGACGCAATCATTTCGGACTATCGCTTTCCGGGCTGGACGGGCATGGACGCTTTGGTATGCGCGCGGGCGAGAGATGCCGAGGTGCCGTTTCTGCTGGTTACCGGCAATCTGGGCGACGAAGCGGCGGTGGACTGCATCAAGCGCGGGGCCAGCGATTACGTCTTGAAGGACCATCTGTCGCGCTTGCCGGTGGCCCTGGAACGGGCACTGAAAGAAAGGTCTCTGCACCAAGATCATTCGGCAGCGCAGGAAGCGCTGCGGGCCTCGGAAATTCGCAATCGTGACCTGGTGCAGCATTCGGTCTACGGAATTCTTCGCACCAATTCCGATGGGGCGTGCATGGACGCGAATCCGGCGCTGCTGCGGATCCTGAATCTGGATGCTTCGAGCGCCAGGCCGCCCAGCGTGCAGGATATTTTTCGATTTCCGGAACAGTACGCACAGCTGATGTCTTCCTGCCGCGCATTTGGGCAGGTACACGGCGCGGAAGCGGAGTGGCGGCGTCCCGATGGCGGGGTGCTGACGGTACGGCTACAGTTGCGTTCGCTGCCGCCGCCGGATGGGGAAGGCTCGGTGGAAGTGATCGTCGAAGATGTCACGGAGCTGCGGGCGATGGAACGGCAGTTGCGGCAGTCGCAGAAATTTGAGGCCATCGGGCAACTGGCTGGGGGCATCGCGCACGATTTCAACAATGTAATCGGGGCCATTCTAGGTTGGGCGGAACTCGGGCTGGAAAACCAAAGCGGCGATCCGCAAGTGGCCGAACGATTCAACCGCATCAAGGAGCAAGCCGAACGCGCGGCGACACTGACCCGCGAGTTGCTGGCCTTCGCGCGGCGGCAGGTTTTGCAGCCGCGAGCAGTGGACCTCAGTACGATTGCCACTGGAATCACGGGGTTTCTAGAGAAAGTGCTGGGAAAAAATATCGAGCTCCGGCTTGCTACCGCCGAGCTGGAGCCGATTAAAGCCGACCCCACGCAGATCGAGCATGTGCTGATGAATTTATGCCTGCACGCGCGCGATTCGATGCCCAACGGCGGCTTCCTGCGCATTGAAACGGAAATGGCGGAACTGGACGATTCCTTCTGCCGCTTTTATCCCTACGTGACGCCGGGGTGGTACGCGGTGCTTTCTGTCGCGGACACCGGCATCGGGATGGACTCCGAAACGCGGGAGCACATCTTCGAGCCATTTTTTGCGCAGGGCGAGGAAGGGCGAACGCGAGGGATGGCGTTGGCGACGGTGTACGGGATCGTCAAACAGCATGGCGGATTTATTCATGTTTACAGTGAACCGGGACAAGGTTGCCTTTTCCGGGCGTACTTTCCGTTGACGGACGGCGTTGCCAGGCACGTTCGACCGGTATCCACGGCGCTGCGAACGGCGAGTAACAGCCGGGGTACGGAGACAATTCTGCTGGCCGAGGATCATGAATCCATCCGGGAGATGGCGCGGCACGCGCTGCTGGCGCTGGGCTACCGGGTACTGGCGGCGTGCGACGGCGAAGAAGCCATCCGGCTGTGCGAACAGGAGACTCCGGACCTGGCGGTGCTCGACGTGATCATGCCCAAGGTAGGGGGGCCCGCGACGGCGGCCAGACTGCTCCGGCTCATTGATCACCTGCCGATCGTATTCACCAGCGGATATTCACAGGAGAACAATGAAGTGGCGGGCGTGAGTTCTAGCGAGCACTATTTGCAAAAACCTTATAGCCCGACGGCGCTGGCGCGGCTGGTGCGAGAAGTATTGGATCGAACGCGGGTGTCGTCGACAGCGGCGTGAGTTGGCGGCCTGCGCAAAGCGCAAAAATCTGCTAGCTTGGGGGAGATGAGCGACACGAGCGCGAGGCCCGTTTTGCGGCCAAATGAGGGGGCAGGCGAAGGCGGCCTGCGCGAGCTGGAGACGGAATCCGCAGCGCTGCCGACGATCGAGAACTCTGTTCAGGTACGCTTGTTAAGCTGGTCCAGCCTGGTGATTGCTCTTTTGCAGAGCGCCTGCACCGCGGTGATTGCGATCAGCGGGATTCGCGTGGCCATCGGACTTACCGCGCTAGCCGCGGCGGCCGGCTTCGATACGCCGGCCAAGGGTTTTCATGCGGATGCCATTCGCATACCGATGATGATCGTGGCGCTGGGCGGCTCGCTTTTGAATCTGTACCTGGTGTGGCACATTCGACGGCTCCGCAATCGTCCGGCAGCACAGTGGCGGCGGGTGCCACTAACGGCCCGGAAGCTGGCTTCCGAAAGATTGCAGATCGTTCTTTCGGTGTTGACTTTGCTGTTGCTGGCTGCAGAGTGGATCACCCATCCGATGATTCATCGAGTGCATTGATCTTGACGTTTGTTACTTCCCCGTTTGAGTCCAGTTCCCACTTTATTCGGGCGGTTTATCCACGTGGTTTATTCAAGCGGGCCCATACCATCAAGACCTGGCGTTTCGTTTTTTGCGGCCAACAGCTCTTTGCTCAAGCGGGCATGCAGACGCTCGCTGAATCCCACGGGTAGCGCGAAGGTGCGCTCGTCGGCAGTCAGATACAGGATGTTGCGCGTCGAATCGAGGATCGCCGAACAGATTTCGCAGTGTTCGAGATGCTTTTCGATTTCTTCGCGGAGCTGCGCGTCGACGGTGCCGTCGATATATTCGGAAATGTAACTCCAGACGTGCTGGCAATTTAGTTTCATCTGGTGCTCCAGAAAAAGCGCTTGCGGACCGGGAGAGCGGCTTTCAGCAACGGCGCCAAGCGCTTCTGCAACAGCATGCGGGCCCGATGCAACCGGACCTTGACGACGTTGGCACTGATGTTCAGAACGTCCGCCGTCTCCCGGACGTCCAACTCTTCGATATCGCGCAAGGTAAAAACCTGGCGGTAGATGGCGGGGAGCGCGCCTACGGCATCAACAAGGGCCTGACGAATCTCTTTGCGCTCCAAGGCCTCGAGCGGGACTTCGCGCCAATCGGTGAGGACGGCAGGGGTAAAGTCGCCGGATTGGTCGGGAGCTTGGTCTTCCAGCGCCTCGACTGTGGCGCGGCCCGCAGTGCGCAGGCGGCGCCGGCCCTCATTCAGGGCAATAGCCACCAGCCAGGTACTGAATTTCGATTCCGCGTGAAAGGAGGCTAGGGCGCGGAAGGCCTTCAGCATGGCTTCCTGGGTGACGTCTTCGGCCTCGGTCTCGTCTTTCATCATGGAGAGGACCGTGAGGTACACCATACGTTCACAGGGGCGGATCAGATCGTGGAAAAGATCGGTTTCGCCCGCAAGGATCCGCGCGATGAGTTCGCGTTCCGCAGCGGGTGCGGTCATGCCGGGTTCCAGGTGGGCGGGTAAAACATCTAGCCTTAAGCCTTTAGATTCTGGCGGATAGCGGGAAGCGATCGGTGGCGCGACGTGAGCTATAGGAAATGAGACGTTCCCCGCAGGATATTCGACTCTGGGTGGCTGCAAAGGTTACCGACAACCCTGACAGGCGTCGAGTTCCGGCTAGCGCGGCGAGTTGTTCAGGGTCACGAAAAAGATCCCCTGGACGCTTTTACCGTTGACACCTCGCGGTGCGCGATGCTACAAACTCGATTAATTGAAGGCTCCTTGCAGGTTCGTCTCCCTGGCGCATTTCTTTGTTATTGCGAAAGTGAGGCCGCAGGCCCGGTTACACCGGTACCGCTGAGTTCCTGAAGGTGTCTTCTGTAACACCCACCACCCCGGGAGGCGAAGGTCTACCGATTTTCGCCTCCTTAATTTCTCTACGTCCCCGCATAAAGCTAATTCTTAAAGTCACTTGCCCGGCGCTGGCGTGGCCTCGTCTCGCGGTAAGCTAACTTATGCCTGCGTTGCTGGACTTTCGCAATGTGACGGTGGTGCGTGGGACGGGGGACGCTTCAGCGCCGCCGGCGCTTGATCGCGTTAGCCTGCGCGTTGAAACCGGGGAACACGTCTGCATCCTGGGTCCTAATGGGTGCGGTAAGTCCACGTTAATCAAGACGATAACGCGGGAATGCTATCCCGCGGCGGCTACGGATTCCTTTGCGAGAATTCTGGGGCGGGAACGCTGGAACATATTCGAGTTGCGGAATTTTCTGGGAGTGGTCTCGCCAGACTTGTTGGCTTCCTGCAGCAGCGAGGCTACCGGGCGGGATGCGGTGCTGTCGGGTTTCTTTAGCAGCACGAGGATTTTTCCGCATCATGAGCCGTCGGAGGAGCTGGTCGCGAGGGCGCAGAATGCGCTAATGCGGGTGGGAATCGGCCATCTGGCGGATCGGCCGCTTACGCAAATGTCTTCCGGGGAGGCGAAACGTACGTTACTTGCGCGAGCGCTGGCGCACGACCCGCAGACGCTACTGTTTGACGAACCGAGCAACGCGTTGGACATCGCGGCACAGCGGCAGCTGCGCGATACAATGCGGGGCCTGGCGCGGTCTGGCGTAGGGATTTTGCTGGTGACCCACCACGTATCGGAAATTATTCCGGAGATCGAACGCGTCCTGCTGCTGAAGAGCGGACGGATTGTGGCGGACGGGCCGAAGCATGAGGTGCTTACGGCGGAGTGGTTAACGGAGTTGTTTGGCGTGGCGGTACGAGTCGCCGAGAAGGATGGTTATTTCCACGGCTGGTAGATTGCGTGCCGGACGCGCGGAGGCTGCGAGTGAATCAGGCCGCGTGAAGAGTGCGAAACGTTTCGAGACACTTTTGCGCGGTCTCGAGCTCCGAGAAGCGGCTGCCTTCCTGTTCGACTAGATAAAATTCGACCCCGCCGCCATTTTCCGCGGCGTTAAAGATAGCTTTCCAGTCCGCCACGCCTTCGCCGAAGAGCACTTCGTAGCCCTTGCCCGGTCCGGGCGCCCAATCTTTGCAGTGGATGGAGCGAATGCGTCCGGGATTGGCGCGAATCCAGGCCACTGGATCGGAGCCGGCGGCGATGCAGGTGCCGACGTCCAGCTGCAACATGATGGATGGCTTGGTTTTCGCCGCGAGAATTTCCATGGGGCGGGTGCCGTCGAGGGGCGTGAATTCCGGTTGATGATTGTGGTAGCCCACTTTAAGTCCACTGGGTTCGAGCTGCGCCGCGGCGGAATTTAGCTGCTCGGCGAGCTGGCTCCATTGTCGCAATGTTGTTTTTGGTTCGGAGCTGGCCATCACAATGTATTCGCTTCCGAGAAGCAGATTTTTATCTTGGGCGCGGGACAGATTCTCTTTGCTGAAATACTTGTAATCATTGTGCGTGGAATAGCATTTCATTCCCAGGTCGTCGAGCAGCTTGCGGGTTTGCTTGGTTTGCGCTTCCGTCCAATCAAAATAGGGAGCGTAAAATTCCACGCACTGGTAGCCCATTTTGGCTACAGCGCGCAGGGTGGCTTCGGGATCTTTCTTTAGTTCATCGCGAACGGAATACAGTTCGAGCCCGACGGGAATTTTTGCGGAAGCGCCGTACATTTCCGCAACATTTGCTGCGTATGCCAGCGCGGAAACGCCTGCGGACATCGCCAGGAATTTTCGCCGCGAAAAGTTATCTTTGCCCATGTGTGAACTCTCCGAAAAAACTTTACGCTCTATTTCTACTTTTGCTCAGGCCATTGCATACAAAAATTCCACGTGCGAGGCGATTGCTCCATCCATGCCCTTCACTTTGGGATTCGCGGATTCGATCAAATAATATTCGTTCGGAGCGTGCGCGCCGTTGCCGTGGCCCAGGCCGAAGTGTCCCGCGGGAAGATTCAGCGGAGCACCAGTGAAGACGTATCCAGGCCAGGAGCCCGCTAGCCGCGGCATCATTACCGGATCGATGCCATTTTTGCGGTAGACGTCCGCACTCACCTGAATAATTCTGGCGTCGGGGGCAGTGGTGGTCGGGTCGTAGCCGCCGCTCATGTGCACTTCGATGTCGCCGAAGCCTTTTGTGGCGAGGTGGGCTTTCAGCGCGGCGAGAGCGCCCTCCGCGGTCATGTCCGGGACCAGGCGTAAATCCATTTTCGCGACGGCCTTGCCCGGCAGAATTGTTTTTCCTCCGACGCCGGTGTAGCCGCCAACCAAGCCTTCGATGTTAATCGTGGGACGCGAAACGAGCAGCTCGATCGCTTGCGCCCAGCTGACATCGTGGACCCAGCGTTCGACGCCGAGTGCTTTCTTGGCGTCGCTTTCTTTCAGGCGCTGTGCGGCGACCGCGATCATTTTTTTGTCGGCGTCGGAAAGCGGGCGCACTTTGTCGGTGTATCCCGGGATGGCCGGGTCGTTTCCGTCCGGGGATACCAGCGAGGCAAGGGCTTCCACCAAATGCCACGCCGGGCTGTCCAGTTCCGCTTTGGTGCTGGAGTGCACATCGTGCTTCGGTCCGCGGCCCCATTTTTCGCCGCTGGAAATCAGCTCCAGCTCGACTACGCCCTTTGCGCCGAGATACAGGGTCACATCGCCGGTGAGCCCTTGCGACGCATAGGGCATGAACACTGAATCGCACTTCTTTAGCGCCGCCAGCACTTCTGGCTTGTGGACGACCTGGGGAAAGTGGGGCGACCCGATTTCCTCTTCGCCTTCGGCTACGAAAACCAGATTCACCGGCAATTTTTTTCCGGCGCCGCGAATGGCATGCAGCGCGGCCAGGAACGTAGACTCCGGACCTTTTTGATTTACTGCGCCGCGGCCGACCACCACCTTGCCAATTCCCGGTTTGCCGACGAGCGCGCCATCGACCAGCGCAGCTTCGAACGGGGGCGAAACCCACTCCGAGGGATCGACTTGCTTCACGTCGTACATGTAATAAACGCCGAGGGTGCGCGGCGCGCCAACATCCAGCGTAGCGAAAACTCCGGGTTGGCCGTCGGTGGGAATCTTGGTGACGCCACTGAACCCGGCGTCTTTCAACATGCTCATCATCAATTCGCAGCCTTCGTTCATGCCGCGATTTTCCGCAGCGATAGAGGGCTGCTTGATCCAATCTTGCATGCGCTTCAGCGATTCATCGTGGCGTTTAGTGATTTCCGCGGTGATCGCGTCCATATCAGCGGTGGGCAGTGCGCCGGCAGAGTTCGTGCTCTTCGACCACGCTAACGCCGGGACGCTTCCCGCTACCGCAGAAGTCAACGCCGCAGCCGCCGCGCCCTGCAAGAATGTGCGCCGTTCGGCGTCTACTTTGTGCCCTTCGAGGGCCCGCTTTGCGTTTGTTTCGTCAGCCATGCTTCCTCCCTGGTTTCATCAGTCCACGTCTTCCGCCGCGTGAGACTACACCTGCAGCGTCTTCTCATCAACTGCCGCGGCCGCCTGTCCTCTCGTACTGTAACTCTCGTTCTATCTTTTCGTTCGCCGCTGTTGCCGAATCATGATAAGCAGAACATCTTAGTAACGGACGGTCATCATGTTCGCTCTCAGCCATCTCTTCTATCCCTGGGGAATCCTGGTGCAAGTCGTCGCGATGATCCATTTTTTCCGGCGCCGCCCTGAGAACTATTGGTTTTACGTCATCATTTTTGGCAGCGCCATCGGCGCCGCGATCTATCTCCTCGTCGAAGCCGTTCCAGACCTCGGACTGCTCCGCGGAACATTTCAAGGCTTTGGTCGCCGCTCGCGAATCAAAGCGCTTGAGATTCAAATTCTCGATAATTCTTCCCCGGGCAACTTCGAAGAACTCGGCGAGCTTCTCCTCGAGCAAAAACAATTTGCCAAGGGCCGCGAAGCCTTCCATCGAGCCATCACTGCGCGCAACGATTCGCCACATGCTTATTATCACCGCGCTCTTTGCTCCCTCGGCCTCGGCGATCTCTCCGCCGCCATCCCCGATCTCGCGAGGGTGGTCGCCAAGGAGCCGAAATTCGCTTACTACCGGGCCGCTGGCCTGCTCGCGGACGCCTATGCTCGTTCAGGCCGTCTGGATCTGGCCGCGCCGCTCTTCGCCGATGTCACGCAGTTTTCCACCACCCCCGAAACCCTCTACAACTACGCCAATTTCCTCAAGCTGGAAAACCGCAACGCCGAAGCCCGCGAATGGACGCAAAAGCTGCTGATCAAACAGCGCACCCTCCCGCGTTACATGCAGCGCGTCGAACGCCCTTGGTTCCGCAAAGCGAAAGCTCTGCAAAAAAACCTCGCGCAGGCCTGACCGCTTCAACTCCGTGGGAGTGCAGCGGCGTGACGCCGCTTTGCCGCCCAACGCTCGGCCCGGCACACGGAGAGGCATATCCGCGAAAATGCAGGAGAGACTCCTACAGGCGCTGTCGATTTCCCGTTTCCCGTACGACTATCCATTGCAAGCGCATTACAATCAACTCTAACGGGAGAAAATCATGAAATACCTTTGCCTGATTTACGCTTCGGAAATCGATTGGGCCAAAATGCCAAAAGACCAGACCGATTCCGTTCACGCGCAGTATTTCGCTTTTACCACGGACATCAAGAAGAGCGGCCACCACATCGCCGGCGATGCATTACAACCAACACACAGCGCCACCACCGTCCGCGTTCGCCAAGGCAAAATCTCCACCACTGACGGCCCTTTCGCCGAAACCAAGGAACAGCTGGGCGGCTACTACCTGATCGACGCCAAGGACCTGAATGAAGCGATACAGATCGCGGCGCGCATTCCCTCGGCGCAGAGTGGCTCGATCGAAGTTCGCCCAGTCTTGGCGATGGGCGACTAACTGCTTAACCGTCGGGCGATAAGCCGGATGCGGGGGAATAATGCCGGAAGACGATTCGCTGGCAATCAACCAAGCGGCACTGGCGGTAGAGCGCACTGACAAAATCGGTGCGCTCTACCGTTCGGATTCGCGGCGCGTGCTGGCTACGTTGATTCGCTTATTGGGCAGCTTCGATCTAGCGGAAGAAGCTACGCACGACGCCTTCACCGCGGCGCTCGACTCCTGGCCGCGCGATGGCTTCCCGGACAACCCGCGGGCGTGGCTAATCTCTACCGGGCGTTTCAAAGCTATCGACCGGCTGCGGCGCGGCGCAAGATTCAACGCGGCCCTCGCGGCCATTGCGGATCACCTGGAAGCTAACGCTTCCTCTACGCCAGCTTTCGACGATGAACATTTACGCGACTTGGAAGACGATCGCCTGCGGCTGATTTTCACCTGCTGCCACCCGGCACTCACGCCGGACGCACGCATTGCGCTCACCTTGCGGGAAGTGTGCGGATTAGCTACGGAAGAAATTGCACGCGCGTTCCTGATTCCTCCGCCAACGCTGGCGCAACGTATCGTGCGCGCAAAAAACAAAATTCGCGACGCACAAATTCCCTATCAGGTGCCTTCGCGCGAAGAACTTCCGGAACGACTGGATGCGGTTCTGCACGTAATCTATCTGGTTTTCAACGAAGGCTACTCGGCCTCCACGGGTGAATCGCTGACGCGCCATGATCTATCGAGCGAAGCGATCCGTTTGGGAAGATTGCTGAACCAGTTGTTACCCGAGCCGGAGGCGATGGGACTGCTGGCCTTAATGCTGTTGCATGATGCACGCCGGGCCGCGCGAACTTCCGCAGATGGGGAGCTTGTGCTCCTTGATGATCAAGATCGCTCGTTGTGGAATCACGAACAGATTCGCGAGGGCGCTGCATTGGTGGAACGCGCTTTGGCTTCACGCCGAATCGGTCCGTATTCGCTGCAAGCCGCGATCGCGGCGGCACACGCCGAAGCGCCAAACGCGGGCGCTACGGATTGGCCGCAAATTGTGGGGCTCTACGATGTGCTGCTACGGGTGGACCCTTCGCCGGTGATCGAACTCAATCGCGCTGCCGCAATTGCGATGCGCGATGGCCCGGCCGCCGGGCTGGCGCTGATCGACGCAATCCTCGCGCGCGGCGAACTCGGTGAATATTATCTTGCCCATTCCGCGCGCGCGGATCTTTGCCGGCGCCTCGGTCGCGTGGCGGAAGCGATCGCTGCGTACGAGCGCGCGTTAGCGCTCACACAACAAACTCCGGAACGCCGTTTTATTGAACGGCGATTAGCGGAATTGCGTAATCCGGTTAAAGGTTCAGAGTAGCGATCGGCGTGTTTTGATTGGCGACAATCACTTCGCCGTTGAACTGACTTCCAGCGGGACGGCGGCGCAGCGCTTCTTCGGCGGAAATGCGCACCACATCAGGATTGTTATTTTCCAGCGAGACGTGAGCCAGCACTAAAAACCGCGCCATGGCGTCAAAGCCATCCGGATCCGAAAGATATTCGCTAACCGCATGATTCGATAGATGCCCGGTGCGGCTGAGCACCCGCTGCTTCACTACCCAGGGATATGGCCCGACTTTTAGCATGTCCAGATCGTGATTGGATTCGAGCAGCAGGCAATCCGCATCGCGCAAATGCACTTTGACCAGTTCCGGCAGATAGCCGAGGTCGGTGACCAGCGCCATTTTCTTGCCGTCCGATTTGAACGTGAAGCCGAGAGGGTCGGCAGCGTCATGCGGAATCGCAAACGCATGCACATCGATATCGCCAATCGAAAATCTTTGCCCGGCGTGAATGGTCTCCACCCCGCGCAGCCGCTTGCCAAAGGTTTCCGGCAGGCAACGTTGCAGCGCGTCCATCGTCGGCTCGGTAACAAAGAGCGGAGCCTTCCACAGCCCGAGCATTTGCGGCAGGCCATGACAATGATCGGAATGTTCGTGGGTAATCAGGATGCCGTCGAGAGACTCAACGGTGATATTCAGCGCGGCGAGACGAGCCAGCGTTTCGCGTTTGCCAAGACCCGCGTCCACTAGAAGTCGAGTGCTCGCCGTCTCGAGAAGGGTGATGTTTCCCGAGCTGCCAGAGGCCAGAATGGAGATACGCAGGCTGATCGCTTTTTATCCTAGGCAAACAAATAGTGAAACTAAATTGATTTCTGGATAATGGCAGAGCGCCATCTTTCCGTCAACGGCGATTGAAGGAAAGACGCGTTCCAGCAAGCTGCGATTAAGCATCCTCATTCGGATGAACCTCGCGAATCCACGGTTCGGAGGTGGAATCTCTTCTGGCTATCCAACCTCCAGGCAAATCCTTCAGTTCCGCGATGGTGGGATCCTGATCAACGAAATGATGGAGGCAAAGTATGCAGGCATCTTCTGCGAGAGACTCGCTCGGTCCGTGAAATTGCCAACTGCCATCGTCGAGGTCGTGGCTCACATACGTCACAGGCTCCTTTCCCGCAGCTATGCGTTTCGTCGTGAACGCCCCAGTATGCGGTGGGTCAGAAAACTTCCAGCTGTAAAGGCTGGAGTTCGGGTCGTGGGAAGCCCAAAAATCTCCTTCGAGACGACCTGACTGATCGGCCCCCTTGAATAGCTGTACCTGGCGCCTACGCCAACTGACGTCAAAATCCTTTTCCCACGGAAAAATATTTTGTAAGTCGGGATATATACACTGAAAGACCGGAAATCGGGATTCGCCGTAGAACCATGAGGCGTGCCCGACGACTCCTCGGAGTTCCGGACGCCACTCCACCTCTCGGAACTCGCAATCCACTCCTCCCAGAAGCTCGCCCTGTCGAAGACCTTCGCGAATGATTAGTCCATCTGCAATCCTGTCTTGTATCGAGTTCAGTACGCTCTGTGCCAGCTCAGGCTTCAAGCCAGAGATGAGTATTTCTGGTTGGCAGTAGAGATCGTAAAAACCTATCGAATACGACCATCCAGGGCCCAGCGCATCTTCTGTCACGCTTAAAATGTGGCAACCGAATCTTTCAATGTTATCAAGTAGTTTCACTTCGTCGGCCGCAAGATTGTGTTTTCGCCACTCGATGATTCTAGAGCTGGAGTGAAACTCAGTCATGGTTCCATCCCAACTTTCTCGCGCGCCGCGTTTTGACTCGCGAGATACGCGCCATTCGCTTGCAGAAATCTTTGTTTCAGTTCGTAGGTTTTCTGCAGGCGTTGCTGAAATGTTTTGAGGGGCGCTGCGTTGCGGAAGGTCGCCGATTGGCCGTCCGCCGCGATTGTGTACGCTCCGCGATTCGCCAGCATGAACTCGTACAGGGCGATCGAAGCGTTCAGCCAGTCGCGTTCGTATCCGCTGGCCGCGGTGCGATAGGCGACGGATTTCCGCAACCCGGGCATAAATCCAGCCAGAAATTCGCGTTTCTCGTCATCGCCGGCATTCACCGCGGCGACATAGCCATCCATTTTCGCCACCTGCGGTTCGACGGAAGAATATTTTTCGGCGATGACCAAGCGGGCGTGGAGATGCGCCAGGGCCTGTTGAATGGCGGCCGCATCGCGGAAGGATTCCGGGCGGTACAGAGTCTGCGCGGCCTGATCGTTCTGAGACACTTCGGCGACATACGCGTCATTGGAGTTTTTTAGATCGGTGTACAACGCAATGATTGCGGGATCCCAGACGGTGGCGGTATGGGCCGGCCGGGGAATCACCTTGCGGGCCAGGCCGCCGGGCGCCGCGGCTAGCGCGGGATCCGGCACCGAACGCGCTGGGCCGCCCGCGTTCAGCAACGTCAGCAGCGCGAAGAAAGAAGCTCCCAAAGAGATCGGCAATAATTTGGAGGAATAATGGACAGTTTCGCGGCGAAGATAATAGAAAGCGAAAACGAGTATCGCGGAAATCAGAAAAGGCCCGACGCAAGCTCCGATGAAATAGCCGGAATCCGACAGCGCCAGAAAACCGTAGCGATGCAAGGTGGCGGCATAGGCCGCGAAAATCGCCAGCACCAGAGAAATAACGCAAGACACCCACGCGAGGACCACGTTGCCGGAGGGCCGCAGCGACTCCGTCAGCCGGCGGGGCGCTCGGCTTGGCGACAGACCTGGCGGCCAAATCGGAAACCAGAGTCGAAGCTCCGCTGGCAGCTGCGGGGCGCGATTCGCCGCACCACGGACAATCCGTGAATCCGTCGGGAATATCTTTTGAGCAGTTTCGGCACTTCATAGGGTATTCGCGAATTTCCGCCCGCGAATATTAACACGGCGCGCGCGCGAAGCTGGCAACGGTGATTATCGATTGTCGATGGCGTAAACCACGTCGACTGTTGCCTCTCGTTCTATCAGCGGAGCAAATAAGGTTAGTGGGATACTTGGCGTGCGGTATGCGGATACTTCGATTGTTTGTGTGGCAGCACCCAACTTAGCAAACAATGATAAGTTTCCGGAAGAATTGCTGATCGATAATATTTGGCCCAGCTTCACCGTCGCTTGCGAAGCGGTACTCTCTGCGATGGACTTCGCCCTCGCCAAGGCGGCTCCGTAGGCCTTGGCCTCCAGCGCGTGCGGATCTGCGACCATCCATTCAACGTTGTTGACAACGTTGGCACCCGCCCCGACCATGATATCTACCACTTTTTGCGCGTCGGAAGCCCTTACCTGAACTCGCCACTCCTGGTCCGCGGTGAACACCGGCGACTTGGAACGCGCCACCCCGTTCATTTCCTCGTTGCGTTCCAGTGAGAGCGTTTGTGTTTCGATCGACTCCCTAGCGATTTTTGCATCGAGCAGCGCCTGAATTATTTTGGCGGAAGTCTTTTTGCTTTCGGCAAACGCGTCGTCTTTTGTTCCAGCCTGGTTTTGATAGCCAACCTTAACGATCGCGACCTCCGCCGGAACAGCAACCTTCTCGGAAGCACTAATTTCGATGGTTCTCTTGTCGCTGACGATTCTTTCCATTTGGGCTGATGCCGGCGTGATAGTACCCATGAGCACGATGAATGCAGCCAAGAAAATCGGTTTGAACATTTTTCACCTTCGATCGCCAAAGGAATCCAATGAACGGCGTTGCTAGGCAGGGAATCACACCATGTGGGAGCAGCGCAAGCGATTTTATAGCGAGCAGCCGTTGTCCTGGCGGCTAGCAGACCAGGCGGGAGCGGTCCAGCGTGAAGCCATTGAGCGGACCCAGAACGGTTACAGCAATCTGCTCGGGCTTGAAAAATTCCTTGGCGATGGCTTGCAGATCTTGGCGGGTTACCGCCTCGATGCCGGCAAGAATTTCGTCCAGCGAATAAAAACGCCCGAAGTACAATTCCTGGCGCGCAAGATTGGACATGCGGGAGCTGGTGGACTCCAGCGAGAGCATCAGCGAGCCTTTGAGATGGTTTTTGGATCGCAGCAATTCTTCTTCGGTGACCAGCGCTTCCTTCAGCGAATGAAATTCCTTGATGGTCAGGTCGATCACCTGGCCAACGGTTTCTTTTCCAGTGCCGGCGTAGACCGTGAGCATTCCCGCGTCGGAGTAGGGCGTCAGCTCGCTGAACACCGCGTAGGCAAGGCCTTGTTTTTCGCGAATATTCTGGAATAGCCGCGAAGACATTCCGCCGCCCAGCACATTGTTCAAAACCGCGGCGGCAAAGCGCCGTTCGTGACCCAGCGGCAACGACGGCACCCCGATACACAGATGCACTTGCTCCAGCTCTTTTTTGGTTTCCAGATGAATCGGAGCTTCCGTCGCGGGCGCGATGTGGCTTTCCAGCGAGCCCGCCGCGGGGAGCTGTCCAAATTCGCGCTGCACCAGAGCCAAAACTTTATCGTGCGTGACATTGCCGGCCGCGGTGATTACTAAATGATCCGGCGCGAACCAATGCTGAAAGCGCGTCTTCAAACCTTCACGGCTAAATTTTTTCACCGTGTCCGGGGTACCCAGAATGGGCCGCCCCAGCGCGTGTCCCGGCCAGAAATTACGGGTAAAAATCTCGTGCAGCATGTACTCGGGATTATCAAGATCCATTTTGATTTCCTCGAGCACCACCTGCCGCTCCTTTTTAACATCTTCTGAATCGAATTTCGGCCGTAGCACTAGATCCGAAATCACATCGAAGGCGATCGGAAGATGATCGTCCAGCACTTTGGCGTTGAAACAGATCTGTTCTTTAGACGTGAAGGCATCCAGCATGCCGCCGACGGAATCCATTTCGCGGGCAATGGCTTCGGCGGAGCGGCGCTCCGTGCCTTTGAAAACCATGTGCTCCATGAAATGCGCGAGGCCGTTTTCTTCAGGAATTTCGCGGCGGGAACCGTTGCGGATCCACACCCCAACGGAGACGGAACGGACGTGCGACATGGTTTCGGTAATAACCACCAGTCCGTTGGGCAGAACATGCTTTTGAATATCGCGAGGTTCTGTCGTCATAAAACGATTGTGACATAGCGAACATGAGATTGCTATCAACGTGGGAACGAACGCGAAAGCGTCTATTTTTCAACGAGATAAGGAACGTCTTAGGATCTGCAGCGGGTCCACAAAGAATGCTAGAGCAGCTTGGCGTCAGGATGCAGCTTGCCGTACTCGCTGGTGTAAAAGAGCGGAACGTCCGCGTAGGTGCCTTTATCCCGCGAATAAATTTCGCAAGTATCGAAGGGCTTGGAATAAACGTGCACGCTGACGGCGCGTTCGCCGAACTCTACCAGATTCAAAACTTCATGCACGGGTTCCGCGGGATTGACGTACGCCGGGTGGTTGGCGTCCATCGTTAAAATCTCCGTGGGCTTCAAGTGGCACGTGCTTTGGCTGATGTCGCGGTCGTCTACGCGATAATTTTGCACCCGCAGTTTGCCGACCGGCACCGCCATCCAGCAGTTCTGTCCACGATGATTGTGGATGCGGCTGGCCTGGCCGACTTCCCAGCACACCGTCATGCACTCGAACAATTCATTCTTGAAAATCAGGTTGCGCGTGTAGTTGCCTTTGGAAAAATAGCAATAGTTCACAAGACTCTCGGGGCGGATCTGATGGGTCAGCAAATAGCCGTGAACTGTCTCTATGGAAAATTCGCGTTCGGGAATTGTGGCAAGATTCTTTACCCAATCCGAAATGGCCAACTGTTCGACGGCGAGTTGATTGCTCATATCTAGGCTCCGGGCGAGGACACCTAATTATACTGCTGATGCGGCTCTAGCGCTTTGTCGAATCGCCAAAAAAGCGCTAAATCCCTACTGTTTTGAAGGTCTTTCGTCTCGGCTCATTTTCCGGAGTATGCTCTTTAACTAACGAAGGTCCGGAAAGAAAGCTGAGGAAACTTGGAACTGCTGGGCAAAAGCAAACACGAATTGCAAGCCCTATGCGACGCGTTGGGCGAACCCGCGTATCGTGCCGAACAGATTTATCACGCGTTGTACGCGGAGCGAAAAAGCTCGGTCGCCGCGATGACCAATTTGCCGAAGGCGCTGCGCGAACGTTTGGCGGCGGAAACTCGCCTTACGCTGCCCGCAATTCAAAAGCGATTCGTTTCGAGTGATGGCTCGGTGCGCTATTTATTGGCGCTGCCGCAAGATGAAGATAATCCCCGGACGCGCCCGGCGTCCGTCGAAGCGGTGTTCATGCCCAGCACCGGCAGGCAGACGATCTGTATTTCTACGCAAGCCGGCTGCGCGGTAGATTGCCAATTTTGTCTTACGGCGCAGCTCGGATTGATTCGCAATCTCTCGCCGGGAGAAATTCTGGCCCAAGTATTGCTGCCATTGGCGGAAATGACGGCGGAAAATAATTCCGCACTGGCCGGGCAAACCAACGTGGTGCTCATGGGCCAAGGCGAGCCACTGCTTAACTTTGAAGCGGTAATGGCCGCGCTTCGCATCATGCTGGATCCGGAGGGTCTGGGGATTTCTCCCAAGCACGTGACACTTTCCACCAGCGGAATCATTCCGGGGATTGAACGACTGGGCGCGGAACCGGTGCGTCCGAAACTGGCGATCTCGCTCAATGCCTCGCACGATGAACAACGCGATGCGATCATGCCAATCAATCGCAAGTATCCGCTCGCCGCGCTGATCACTGCATGTGAGAACTATCCGTTACGAACCTGGGAACACATCACGTTTGAATACGTGATGCTCGGCGGCGTGAACGACACCACCGAAGACGCCCGTCGAGTCGTGCGCTTGCTGGCGCCGCTCAAAAGCGTGAAAGTAAATCTGATCCCCTGGAATCCCGGCGAGCTCCCGTATCACGAATCCGCTCCAGAAACGATTGAGCAGTTTCGCAGAATCCTCGTCGAGCGTGGTATACCCGCGTTCGTCCGCTATTCGCGCGGACGGGACGTCATGGCCGCGTGTGGACAATTAGCGCTGACCCAGATCGCCAGCGCCAACGTTGGACCGTAGCTGTTTCGCTCTGCTTCTCGGCAACCTAATCAATCAGGATGGCTGTGTCTCCAGTTCCAATATTCTTCCTGTTCCTTCTTGTTGGCTTTCGCGAATTCGTGGTCTTTTCTATGCTGCTCGTTCAGGTAGCGATGCCAGGTTTCGTTTTCGTGGTCATTCCACTTGTGATAATCCTTGTGGTCGCGGTCGTACACACCGCGATCCTCCTGCGGGGCCGGAGCAGCAAAAATTGCGACTGGCGCCACGAGCGATGCACTGAGAAAAAGCGAAGCAATATATTTATGTGCGCGTTGCATTGAACATTCCTCCAGCACGAATCGTGACATCAGACGTGTTCCGGGAATATACAGGGAAGAGCCTACGAGACCGGGCTGAAGGCTTTAGACCTAAACAGGTACTTAGAACGATCGCAGCAGTTTGTAGATCTCGTTGGCGGCGTCGAAGTCGGCTTCGAGTTCGCGGGAGTTCAAACGCTCGCGTAAATCATCCAGGCGGCGGGCAAATAGATCCAGTTCCGCGGAAAGAATTTCGCGATTAGTGAGAATAATGTCGCGCCAAACGGCGTACGGGCTGCCGGCGAGTCGCAGCGAATCGCGCAACCCAGGTCCAGCGAGCGTAATCGGCAAACCGTTTTCGTCCAGGCGATCGTAAAGAAAGCTGGCCAGGGCCACAGCCGCTAGTTGTGGAAGGTGCGAAGACAAACCAACCGCATAATCATGTTGCTGCGCGCCCAGCCACAACGGCCGCGCGCCAATTTTCTCCAGAATCTTGACGAACGCGCTAACGCGTGAATCGCGCGGAGACTTTTCTCCCGGCGCGTCCACTTCGCCCACCAGCGCATACGTTTGCCGCTGAAATAAATCCGCGTCGGCGTTTGCGATGCCGGAAACTTCGCGGCCGGCCATGGGATGGCCCCCCAGAAAAATTGGCCCCGCCGTCGAATGAAAGAGTTCAGTAGCGGAATGCACGATGCGCAGTTTGGTGCTGCACGCATCGGTGATCAGCGCATGCGGCGCCGCATGCTTGGCAATTTCCGGTAGCAGATCCAGCGTCACGCCAATCGGCAGCGCGATATAGATAAGGTCGGCATCACGAATTGCAGCGGCCAGTTCTCCGTGATGGACATCGTCGATTGCAGCGCGCCCTTTGGCCGCTTGCACGGCTTCGGCGCGATCCCACCCGGCAATTTGCAGATCCGTGGCGTATTTTTTCAGCGCCAGCGCAAATGACCCGCCGATCAGCCCGGTGCCAAGAATCGTTACACGCTGGATGAGGTGAGTGGAGGGCATTATTCAGGTTGGACTCAGGCTGCCATGGTGCGCCCAATCGCCGGCGCGATGATGCGCAATTCGCGCATGAGTTGATCGAACTGTGGAGGATCCAGCGATTGTGCGCCATCGGAAAGCGCGTGATCCGGATCGTTGTGCACTTCGATCAGCAACCCATCCGCGCCGGCGGCCACCGCGGCGCGAGCCATCGCCGCAACCTTGTCGCGGCGCCCGGTGCCGTGAGAGGGGTCCGCCATCATCGGCAAATGGGAAAGTTTCTTGATCACTGGAATCGCGGCGATATCAAAGGTGTTCCGCGTGTACGTCTCGAAGGTGCGAATGCCCCGTTCGCAGAGCGCCACATTAAAATTCCCGCCGGCCAGCATATATTCCGCGCTCAACAAAAGTTCTTCCATGGTGGCGGACATCCCGCGCTTCAGCAGCACGGGCTTTCGCGTTTCGCCAAGCGCCCGCAGCAGAAAATAATTCTGCATATTGCGCGCCCCGACCTGAAACATATCCACGTAGTCAGACATCATCGGAATTTGTGAGAGGTCCATAACCTCGCTCACTGTAAACAGTCCGTGTTTTTCCGCGGACCGCTTCATCATCTCCAGACCCTTTTCACCCAGGCCCTGAAACGCGTACGGCGAAGTGCGCGGCTTGAAAGCCCCGCCCCGCAAAATTTTCGCGCCGGCCTTGGCGATACTCTCCGCGATGGAATCAATCTGTTCCGGCGATTCGATCGAACAAGGGCCCGCGGCAATCACCACATCCGCGCCGCCAATTTTCACCCCGCGCCCCAAATCGATGATCGTGCCTTCCGGACGAAACTGCCGGCTCGCCAATTTGAATGGCTGCGTGATGCGCATAACTTCGCGCACCCCGTCCAAGAGTTCGAAATCCCGATGATCGAAATCCCGATGCACGCCCACCGCGCCGAGCACGGTGTGCGACTCTCCCGTGGAGCGATGCACATTAAATCCGCTGCCAATCAGGCGATCGATCACCTGTTGAATTTGCGCGTCCGACGCGCCTTCTTGCATTACGATGACCATTGTTTAGCCGCTTCCCTTTCAAACTCCCTTTCGTTACCTATAACTTGTCATTCCGAGCGCAGCGCCTGCCCGCCGCAGGAGGGAGGAATCTGCTTTCTGTCGCGTCACGCGAAGGTCAAAGCCGCCGCCCGGTTAAGCTTTCTTCCCATCATCGACAGCCGGCGCATCTTTATGCATAGCATCGCGCTCCGCTGCCCGCGCCTCGTCAATAATCCGCTCGAACAATCTGCGAATCGCCGCATTCGACAGCGGCCCGGGATTCGCGCGCTCCGCATTCTGCAAAACTTCTTTCTCGCGGTCCGGCTGATACAGAGGCAACTTGGCCGCCTGTTTCAACTTGCCAATTTCCAGCGCGCAGTGCGATCGGGCGTTGAGCAATTCCACCAGCTTGCTGTCGATCTCATCGATGCGGCGGCGCCAATCACTCAAGTTCATAGCGCAACCCAGCCTCTCGCGCCGTTCGAGGCTCTTGTAGGGGCGCAGCATGCTGCGCCCCTGCTCGGCAGAAAGTGAGCCACGTCTCGAATCATTTGCCGACTCCGGTTGGCGCTTCGCGCTTGGAAAGTCCATGGCGGGCTGCTTCCTTGAGGGCACGAATGCGAACACCTAGCGCCGAAGCCGCAGCTTTCGCATCTTTTGCATTCTCAATTTCCGAAACCAGCGCAGACCCCACCACCGCGGCATCCGCAAGGCCGCCGAGCATCGAAACGTGTCCCGGCAGCGAAATCCCAAACCCCACCGCCAGCGGCAGAGTAGTAGCGCCCCGCACCCGGCGCAACAACGCCGGCAAATCATCGGGCATCGCGTCTTTGGCCCCGGTCACCCCGGTGCGCGAAATAATGTACAGAAACCCGGACGACACGGCAGCAATTTTCACCAAACGTTCGGCATCCGAAGTTGGCGCGGCAAGAAAAACCGTGTCCAGATGATGACGACTTAGGATTTCGCGATACTCCCCAGATTCTTCCGGAGTGAGGTCAGTAATTAAAACGCCATCCGCGCCTGCCGTCGTGGCTGCCGCAGCAAATTTTTCGAGACCCATCTGCAGCACTGGATTGTAGTAGCTGAAGATCACCAACGGCACTTGCGAAGATTTTCTGATCCGCGCCACCAGCTCAATCACCCCGCGCAGCGTAGCCCCGCCGTGCAAAGCCCGCTCGCTCGCCCGCTGAATCGTCGGCCCATCCGCCAACGGATCGCTGAACGGCACGCCCAGCTCGATCACATCCGCGCCAGCCTCCGCCAGCGCAAGAACAAATTGCAGTGTAGCGTCCAGCGAAGGATCGCCCGCAGTAATGTACGCGACGATTCCCAGCTCACCGCTGGCACGCAGTTCAGCGAAACGGCGAGAAATACGCGTCGAATTAGGAGGCGTTGCGTTCATTAGCGTGTGTCAAAGATTAGAGCAGCCGCTTATAGGTGTCCATGTCCTTGTCGCCGCGGCCGGAGACATTCAGGATCACCAGATCGTCTTTGCTCATTGCGGGCGCGCGTTCGATCAGACCCGCCAGCGCGTGCGCAGACTCCAGCGCCGGAATAATTCCTTCGGTGCGCGCCATCAAACTCGCCGCTGCCACCGCCGCATCATCCGAAACAGCGAAGTACGAAGCGCGTTTTTCATCCGCGAGCCACGCATGTTCCGGACCAATGGCCGGATAATCCAGCCCCGCGCTGATCGAATGTGTCGAGGCGATCTGCCCGTCTTCATTCTGCAAAACGTACGTGTACGTTCCTTGCAACACGCCGGGCCGCGCCCCGGTAAAGCCCTGCTCCGCGCCCAGCCGCGCCGCATGTTCGCCGAGTACGTTGCCGCGCCCGCCGGCTTCGACGCCCACCAGCTTCACATCCGCATCGCGCAGAAAATTGTAGAACAGCCCGATCGCGTTCGAGCCGCCACCTACGCACGCAAAAAGATGCGTCGGCAATCGTTTCTCCGCCAGCAAAATCTGTTCGCGCGCTTCCCGGCCGATCACCGACTGAAAATCGCGAACCATCGTCGGGTACGGATGCGCGCCCAATACTGAACCCAGCATGTAATGCGTATTGCGAATATTCGTAACCCAGTCGCGCATCGCTTCGTTAATCGCGTCTTTCAATGTACGGCTGCCAGACTCCACGCCCACCACTTTGGTTCCCAGCATCCGCATGCGCGCCACATTCAGCGCCTGCCGCGCCATATCTTCCGTGCCCATGTACACGACGCACTCAAGCCCCAAATGCGCCGCCACCGTGGCGGACGCAACGCCATGCTGCCCCGCGCCAGTCTCCGCGATGATCCGCGGCTTGCCCATTTTTACGGCCAGCAAACCCTGCCCAATCGCGTTATTAATTTTATGCGCGCCGGTATGCAGCAAATCTTCGCGCTTCAGATAAATCCGCGGACCGCCTAATCTTTCTGTGAGTCGCGCCGCAAATTGCAGCGGCGTCGGGCGCCCCGCGAAATTCTTCAGCAAGTCCGCAAATTGTTTTTGAAAAACTGGGTCGCTTTTGGCAATCTCGTACGCCCGCTCCAGCTCCAGCAGCGGAACCATCAGCGTCTCCGGCACGTACCGTCCGCCGTACGGACCAAAACGCCCCGGCGCGGTCGCCGGAATTTGCAGGATCGAACTCATCACAGGTCACTCATCGGAGGTTACTCATCGGAGGTCGCTCATCTCGTTTTCTTCTGACGCCGTTTCACGCCGAAGCTTCGTCGGCCACTGGCCGTTCCATTGCAATTTCCGCGCGCCGGACCTCTTCCACGAATTCGCGCAGCTTGCCGTGATCTTTGCGTCCCGGCTTGTTTTCCACTCCGCTGGCCACATCCACACCGTACGGGCGCACCAAGCGAATCGCCTCGCCAACGTTCGCGACCGTCAGTCCGCCTGCCAAAATGATACGGTGCGCGAACGCCGCCTTTCGCGCCAGTGCCCAGTCCGTGCGCTCACCCGTGCCGCCATATTGGCCTGCCTGCGCCGCATCTAGCAAAAATGCCGAAGCTCCAAAATATTCGTCCAGCTTGGGCAAAGAAAAATCCGCATCGGCACGAAACGCCTTGATAACTTTCAGCACCCGCGACAATTCTCGGACCACTTCCGCCGATTCATCTCCATGCAGCTGCGCCGCGCCGAGTTTTATCTCGCCGCACAGTGCCGCCACGTCCGCCGCGCTCTCGTTTACAAAAACGCCCACCGATTCCACGCTGGGCGGCAACTGCGTGCGAATCTTCGCGGCATCCGCTTTGGCGATAAAGCGCGGGCTTTTCGGATAAAAATTGAAACCCAGCGAATTCGCGCCGGCTTCCACCGCGGCTCGAGCGTCCGCGGCATTGGTGATCCCGCAAATTTTCACCAGAACCATAAATCAATTCACTGTCGGCAGCTTGCCAAGCAGCGAGTCCAGCGCGTAACCCGGATCGGGCGCCACCATCAACTGTTCGCCGATCAAAAACGCATCAAATCCCGCCGCGCGCAATTTCACCAGGTCCTCATGCGAACGCAAGCCCGATTCACTCACTGCAAGGCATTCCTCAGGGATGCGCGCGATCAAATCGAAAGACGTCTGCACGTTCACGGTAAGCGTGCGCAAATCGCGATTATTCACGCCGATGATGCGCGCGTTCACGGCCAGTGCGCGATCCAACTCCGCCGCGGTGTGCACTTCCACCACCGCTTCCATGCCAATTTCCCGGCCTAGCGCCAGTAAATCCCGCAACAATCCATCAGATAGCCCACCGGACCGTCCATCGGAAAGAGCCGCGACAATCAACAAAAAACTATCCGCATCGTTCGCCCGCGTTTCCCAGATCTGCCAAGGATCGAAAATAAAATCTTTGCGCAACACCGGTACGCTCACCGCTTTGCGCGCATCCCGCAAATTTTTCAGCGATCCGCCGAAAAATTCGCCCTCGGTTAACACCGAAAGCGCGGCCGCGCCACTGCTGCAAAGTCCGGTAGCCAATTCCACCGGGGCAAACGGCTCCCGCAAAACTCCCCGTGATGGCGACGCCGGCTTCAGTTCGGCGATAACATTCAATCCGTCGCGCCCCAGTGCCGCCGAAAAATCGCGCAACGGAGTCGCCGCCTTCGCGCCATACTTCAGCGCCGCCTCCGGCAGTACCATTTTGCGGTGCTGCACTTCCGCGCGCCGCGCTTCCAGGATGCGGTCCAGCACAGTCCCAGTTGGAATAGGTGTACTCACGAACGATAGTTTGTATGCTAGGAGTGTGCAGCAACCCTGTCAAATGCCGCACAAACAATGCGGCGTCCCTTGTTTGTAGTGGCGCAGCATGCTGCGCGCTTAACGCTCGGACCTAGATATTGTCCCAATCAAAGTCGGACGTAGTGCATCAAACGTACGCTACAGCTGTAGACCACGCAGAAAACAGATTCAGGAGACTAAATGGGGTTCCGCGAAGAGTTCGAACCGTTACTGGAAAGCATCGCCCAGGAAGCCGATGCCATCGCCATGCGCTATTTCCGCACCACCGACGTCCGCATCGACCGCAAAGGCGACGGCTCGCCCGTAACTCAAGCCGACCGCGCCGTGGAAGAAATGGCCCGCGCCAAAGTGACGGCCTCGGGTTTGCCGCTGGATGTATTAGGCGAAGAAATGGGCGGCGCCGATTCCAAAGCCGCCAGCAATTCCGGCCGCGCCCGCCTGATTATCGACCCCATCGATGGCACCGAAGAATTCTCCCGCGGCATCCCCACATTCGGCACGCTTCTCGGCATCGAGCTAAAAGGCGAAATCGTCGCGGGCATCGCCAGCGCTCCCGGACTCGGCACTCGCTGGTCCGGCTATCGCGGGCAAGGCGCGTATCGCAACGGAAAACAGATTCACGTCTCCGCCAAATCTTCTCTCGATACCGCCATGGTCTTCTGCACCGGCACCGGCCCGAAAAAAACTCCCGTGATGCGCGCCAAGCTTCGCGCCCTGCTGGATACCGCGCGCAATGGCCGCTCGCTGGGCGGCTTCTGGCAACACATGCTGGTCGCCCAAGGCTCCATCGAAGTCGCCGTCGATCTCACCTCCATGCCCTGGGACTTGGCTCCGCTCGGATTGATCGTCGAAGAAGCCGGCGGCCGCTCCACCAACGTGGCAGGCGAGCGCACCATTTACACTGGTGAATTCGTCAGCACTAACGGCTTGCTGCATGAAGCGGTGCTGGCTATTTTGCGTTGAAAAATTCCTCAGTAGCGTACTAATGAAACGCAGCGCAAACTCGCTCGAAAATTCGCAGGAATCTGCGCTAAGAATTCTGGCAGACGAAGTAATCGCCTGTCGCAAATGCCCGCGCCTCGTCGAATATCGCGAACAGCGTCGCCAAAGAAAAGCGCCGCGCCTATCGCGACCAGGAATACTGGGGCAAACCAGTCCCCGGTTTCGGCGATCCGAAAGCGAAACTCTTAATCCTCGGCTTGGCACCCGCGGCCCATGGCGGCAATCGCACCGGCCGCGTCTTTACCGGCGATCGCAGCGCCGATTTCCTTTTCGCCGCGCTCTACGAAGCAGGCTTTGCCAACCAGCCCACCTCCATCCATCGCAACGACTACTTGCAGCTGTTCAACGCCTACATTGCCGCCACGGCCCGCTGCGCCCCGCCAGCCAACAAGCCGCTTCCCCAGGAAATCCTGAACTGCCGCCCGTACCTCGAACGCGAACTGCAAATCCTGCAGCCCCGCGCTCTGTTAGCCTTAGGGAAAATCGCCTGGGACGCCTACCTCGAAATCCTCAAACAGCGGGGCGAGATCGTCTCGCGCGGCAAATACCTCTTCGGCCACGGTGCCGAAGCCGAGCTGCCAGCTCCTTGGCCTCGTCTCTTCGGCGTCTATCATCCCAGCCAGCAAAACACGCAAACCGGCAAAGTCACTCCAGCGATGTATGCTCAAGTCCTCGGCCGTCTTCGTAAATCTCTGGATCAAGCCTGAGGGACTAGGCTAAGCTCAGTTCCAATGTGGGAATCGCCCACTTTCAGCGCGCGGTCCGAGCTGCCAGCACATCCTTACAGTCGCTATTTTCCGCTGACGGTTAAACCATCCATGCCGCCGACATCCTACGTTGTGATCATTTAAGCCTATGTAAATATTAGATTTACGATGGCTTCGCAAAGGAGGGATTTGGCTGTCGCCATGCAATCCTCTACCGTGACCAAAGTCCCGGAGGCTGCGATGGCAAGCAAGCGCTGTACTTCACTTCCAATCGTTCCCGCACTAACCGCTATTTTATTGTTTACCGGAATTGCGTCCGCCGGTCCGCAGTCAACCCCCGGCCACCGCCCCGCTTCCGCTCCGGTCTACGCTAGCGACACGCCGACCAACGATCCAGCGAACGCACCGCAATCTCAAACGCCAGACGCCTCGCCGGATCCCGGCCGCGAACTCTACCCCGCCGACGGTCGCCGTCAACCCGGTACTCCCTCCGAAACGTACGCCGTAGCTCCTGGCACAAAATTCCTGGTCCGCCTGGAAGACGATCTTTCTTCCGCCACCTCCAAAGAAAATTCCCGCTTCCGCATGACCACTCTGGAACCGCTCGACGCCGGAAACGGCATCTATCTCCCGGCCGGAGCGGAAATCGAAGGCCGCGTCACCCGTGTGGAAGCTGCCGGAGTCGCCGGCCGCGCCAAACTTTGGCTCACCTTTGACTATCTCCGCGCTCGCTTTGGCAAGCTCCCGCTCGTCGCCGAAGTCTCCAGCATTCCCGGAGACCACAGCGCCAAATCCAGCGTCACCAAAGAAGGTCTAATCGAAGGCCGCAGCAGCACGCAGCGCGACGCCGAAGAAGCCGCAGCCGCCGCAGCAGCCATGGGTGCCGTAAAAGGCGTAAAAGACAAAGACAAAAAGGAAGCCGCCGAAGGCGCAGCCATGGCTGCCTTCACCGCCTACCTGGCCGAGTCTGGCCGTGGCCACGACCTAACCTTCCCCAAAGGCGTAAAGTTCGAGCTGGAACTAGAACGCGCCCTCTACCTGCTCAAGGAATAGCGGCTCGGACTAAATCTCAATGAGATTTCTCGCAGCCTTTCTGACCGCGGCGGTATTCGTCACTGGGTTTTCCGATCGTGCGAGCCTCCACTCTCAAACTCCCGCTCCGCAGAAAGGACTGAAAACTTATGCGCTGCCGGAAAATACCAATTCGGCTGATATCTCGCCCAATGAAGAATTAGTTGTTACCTCGGGGGCAGCACGAAGTGACTTGGCAGTGTCCCCGTATAAGCTGACGGCCAACGTCATTCAACTATGGAAATTCAAAGCGCAGAAGTTAATCGCCGAGTTTCCCGAGGTCGGCTACCGAATTCCAATCGTCAGATTCGCTCCCGACGGAAACAACATTGCGGTCGCGCTTGACCAGACGATACTGGTTCTGGGCGTCCCCGATTTAACCCAAATCTCGTCTTTCCCAATCACTTACCCGATCGATATGGAGCGTAAATCTCGTCTCGGCCCAACGGAGAAACCTTTTGTAAAGGAGATGGAGCTATCTCCGAATGGCGCCAGAGTCGCCATTTTTTGGATGTCACAGTCCCGAATGGACGGCAAAATCCAAATCTACGATCTAGCTTCGGGCGAACAGCAGGTTGACTGGGACACTCCGGAGAGACACATCAATTTTACAAAAGGATTTGTTTGGAATCCCGATGGCGAATCCATCCTGATCGCTATTCCCAATGAAGATCCCTGTTCGTCACCAGGTTATCGACCCGATGTCTTTGCCTTCGACGCCAAGACTGGCGAGGTTATAAAAACGCTTACGAGCGGATTGTTGACAGGTAGCGTTGCAGTCAGCTCGGATCAGCGCGTACTGGCAGCTGACCTGAACTGCCTGGGGGTCTTCAAGAATCACGATCCGACACTGAAAGTCTTTGACCTGCAGACCGGAAAGCATCTACGAGATGTTTCTGGACCCGCGGGAGTGCGTTACAGGGTTTCCACATCCGCCGATGGAACGCGATTCCTGGCGTTCACGGGAAAGATGAAGGTAACGTTCGATTGGTCCGATGGAGTTCCATATGGCCAGATCGTCGATGAGAAATTCACCGTTTGGAATCTAGGTACTTACGAAGAGATCGCCACTTCTCAGAACATCCCGGGCCTCAAGGACTCGGAGATCCGCCTCAGTGCAAAAGGCAAATACGCAATCTCCTATGGGAAAGCATCCTTCGTCTACGAATTACCGTAGCTAGCCAAAATCTTCAAAGCTTCACAACCGTGTGCGGATCGAACTCGCCAGAGAAGTATTTTCCCAACGCGTCTAGGAATATCTGATTCTCGGAAGTGACGCTGGAGAAGAGCGTCATGGACGAATGAAACTTCAGATCATCGGGATAACCAAAAATTTCGCTAATTGAGTGGCCTTGGACATTGTTCACCAGCCGCGTACATTCTCGCAGGCGCGGACCAAGAATTTCGTGGGCAAGATACGCTTCCGCTTCCTCTCTGCAAGAAATCGCAAACGCAACGGCCATACCGCTGTGTCCCAACCCTGCCAGCTGCGGAAAAATAAACCACATCCAATGCGTTCGCTTGCGGCCCTCGCGCAATTCCGCGCACACCCGCTCGTAGAGCGGATTCTGCGCATCGACAAACCTCTGCAACACATAAGGATCGCCAGCGTTCACCATATTCCCCGACGAGGGCTCTCTCCACTCCCAGGATTTCGCGAATAAAAAACCCCGCCGAAACTCCGGCGGGGTTCGTCGAATGATCCAAATTAAAAAACAAGCGCGGCGCGCTTATTTTCCGTTATAGCCCTCCGGGCTACCCACTCCGGTGCAGAAATCCCATCCGAAGCCCGCGAAGTCGCTGTTGTTGACGCCGCAGGTTCCGTAATTGATGTCCGTGAAATTATCGCGGAACGAGAAAATGTGTGAGTAGATTTCCACATTTTCCGCGTGGCTCGATTTCCGGAAGGCCCCGGCGTTGTTGATGATCCCACTAAGCGAAGGTGCCGCGACGCTAGTGCCGCCAACCACGAAAAATCCCCCGGGCTCGCCCTCATACAAGTTGGTATCCAGCACCCATACCCCGGTGCTGGGGTTAGCGTCGAAGGAAAGGTCTGGAGTGCCGCGAGTCTTGCCGACGATCGGGAACAGAATGTCCTGAAAATGGGGACGGGGTTCATACAGGCTGGGGCCGCCGCCGCTGTCCTGCCAGGTGGATTCCTGAATAAACCGTCCGTTCGAGGAATTGCGCGAGATCGAAGTGCCGCCCGCCGATACCGCGTTGGGAGAAGTCGAGGGCCACACCGCTCCGGGACCATCCCCTGCGGCGGCAACATAAACCACGCCGGGCGCCGTCAACACCGAGTCCAGCTGTGATTCCTCGGAGAACTCGCCGAAGCTGATGCTGATGCTCACTTCGCCGCCGCCGGCCGCGGACACCAGATTGCCCGCCAAAATCATGGCGTTGATGATGTCGTCGCCGCCGTTGGTCGCCGCTTCCACCAGAATAATTTTGGCTCCCGGGGCCATTGCGTGCGCGTATTCAATGTCCAGAGATTCTTCCAGCTCCCAGCCGCCCGTAGGATCGAGCGCCGGTTGCGTCCCAGCCGCATACACCACGGAAAAGTCCGCCGGCGGAAGACCAAAAAAACCGGAAAAATTCGCCAGATCGCTGGCCGCGTTGGGATCGTCGAAAGCATCCACAATGGCAATCACTCCAGATCCGCCTGAAGGATTCACGACAGTTTCGTCCGGATTGCAACCGGGCAAGGGATTTTTCACGAGGTGATAGACGCAGGCGAGAGATGCGGGAGTTTCAAAGAAGAGGCCCAGGACCGGCGGCAACTCGTTGGATTTTGCGTTCGCCTTGAAGGCCACGGGACCGCTCTCCGGCATGGAAATCAACAGATTGGTGACTGCTTTGCTGCCCGGCAGTGCTCCCGCTGGAGCGACGCTGGAACGCGGCACCATAATGTGCCGCTTGGGACTGGGCGTTTGCGCGGAAACACTTTGCGCCAAGCCGAGGAAAAACAAAACCGCCGCTAAGGACGTAAACCACCCCTTACGATTCATTGGACCTCCGTGATTTTATTGTCTGTCTTGAGAATCAGGGAACAACACAACGTTGCATCCTTACGTGGCGCGCGCGGCGGGATCGCGAAAGCGCAACTCAGGCTCGACCGATTGTGCGCCGGAACATCTCCGGAAATCCCATTACAGCTTGCAACCGGCCCACACTATACACCGCTCCTCCGTTGAAGCAACGCCTTCCTTTTTCGGACGAAGTGCTCGCAAGCCTGCATCGCCGTGCCAAGCGGCCTGGCGTCAGCTTGCCCGCGCAGCGGGTTCCGGCGTTTCTTTCCGGTGGCCGCAGCCGCGGATTCCATCCTTTCCAAAAACTTGGCAAGCGGTTTCGGGCTTGTTAGAGTCAGGTGTTCCTTGTGATGCTTGCTGTGGGCGATCCTTCGCGAGGCTGTGCGGAGCCGCGAGATTTTCGCGTTGCAGGCGTCAAGCAATTTTTTTTCAACAGAGAGGCTGAGATTGATGGCGGAAGAGACGCGGTCGGCGGCACGCGCGGTGGAATCGCAGGAGCGGCGGGACCGCGTGTTGATTGTCGAAGATGAAGACAACGCGCGGCGCGGTTATGAACAACTGCTGCAGCGCTGGGGTTGCGACACGCTGGGCGTGGCTACCGCAGAAGATGCGCTGGCGAAATTCGCCAGTTACCAGCCGGACAGCATTATTGCCGACGTGGAATTGCCGGGAATGAACGGCCTCGATTTGCTGAAGCAGCTGGGCGACGAATTGCTCGATGTGCCGGCAATTATTATTACCGGAAAAGGCAGTGAAGAGCGGGCGGTTGCGGCGATTGAAGCGGGAGCGTTCTGGTATATCGAGAAGCCGCTGAAGGGTCCGGTGTTGCGCGCGCTGCTCGATCGCGCATTGAGCAAGGCCCGAGATTCGCGGCGGCTCGTCGTGCTGCAGCGGCAGTTACGCGAAGCGGGGCGCATCGGCGAGATGGTGGGCGCATCCAAGCCTATGCAGGACGTGATGCGCGTGGTGGAAATGGCGGCACCGAGTTCCGCGTCGGTTTTGATTACGGGCGAGACTGGATCGGGAAAAGAAATTGTGGCGCGGACGGTTCATAAGCTTTCTCCACGCGCTAACGGACCGTTCGTTGCGATTAACTGCTCAGCGATTCCGGAATCGCTGATGGAGAGCGAAATTTTTGGTCACGAGCGCGGCGCGTTTACCGGCGCGGCGGAGCGGCGTATCGGGTGTTTTGAGCTGGCCGACGGCGGAACCTTGCTGCTCGACGAGATCGGTGAAATGCCCGCGCCTACGCAGGCCAAGCTGTTGCGGGTGCTGGAAGACCGCAAAGTGCGAAGGCTGGGCAGCAAGAGTGAAACACCGGTGGACGTTCGGGTGCTCGCGGCAACCAATAAAGATCCCGAGAAAGCTGTGGCCAGCGGCATTTTGCGCCAGGATTTATATTTCCGCTTGAACGTGTTCCACATTAATTTGCCGCCGTTGCGCGAGCATAAAGACGATATTCCTTTGCTGGTCGAACATATCCTGCGGGATGTAAATGCCAAACACGGCAAGCACGTACGCGGGGTGGGCAGTGAAGTGATGGATATTTTCATGAGCCATACCTGGCCGGGAAATATCCGCGAGTTGCGCAACGTTCTGGAGCGCGCGGCGATCATGTGCGAGAAAGATTTGATTTCCCGTTCCACGCTGCCGGAAGAGTTTGGCAAGAATGCCGCAAAAGGTCCGACCGATCTCGCAGCGATCAAATTCCCCGTGGGTACCACCGTCGACGCGATGGAACGCGAGTTGATTTTGCAGACACTGAATGCCACGGGAAATAATAAAACCCGCGCAGCCGACCTGCTGGGTATTAGCCTGAAAACCCTGCACAACAAACTAAAAGAATACGGCACCGATCGCGCCGAGGCGGAGTAGCGAGCATGCAGCTGCGGCTGCGCACGAAGTTGACGCTGATCATGACCTCGCTAGTGTTCCTGGTCGTCGCGGTGTTGTCGGTGGTTTTTCTGGGGCAACTACTGCAACAGGTTTTGCAGGAGACTGACAAAAACGTAAAAGATCTGGCCCACAACGTTTTTCTGCAGGTGCAAAACGCGTTGACCGACGCCGCCAACGAAGGCATCCGCCCTTCTTCCACTTCCGCGGAAGATATTCACGACTACGTCCGCCGCGCGCTCGAGATTAATCCCGGTTTGCAGGCGCAACTAGCCGCCGCCACCACCTCACCGCTGATTTACGAAGTTTCGATTGTCGATGAAGACGGCCTGGTGCTGATTTCCAGCGATAAGAATCTGCCGGGACAATACGAGGCGCACCGTACGCCATTAGCGCAGCTGGTGCAGCGCGGCTTGATTCATCAAATCAAAGTGCTGCGCGGTGCATCGCGATTGTACGAACACGAATATCGTTTCAATTTAAGCGATAAACCGTTTGGCGAAGTGCGCATCGTGCTGGCTTCCGGTTTTTTGCTGGACGCTATCAAACCTGGGCTTTTTCGCGCGGCTACGATCGTGATCGTTGCGCTGGTAATTTCCACGCTGCTGGCTGCGGTGGTTTCCCGCGCGGCGCTGGCTCCCATCACCGGAATCTCCGAACAGCTCGATCGAATTTCCGCCGGACAGTATGACGCGCCGGGTCCGGACGATGCGCGGTTCGGAGGCAGCGGCGACGAACTCGGTCAGGTGAGCCGCAAGATCTCGCAGGTGGGACAGCAATTGCGCGGGGTCCACGAGATTTTCAGCACGTTGCGGGAAAACATGAACTCGGTAATGTCCGGGCTGGAAGACGGACTGCTCTTGTTCACGCGTGACGCGCGCGCGGTGATGATTAGTCCCGCGGCGGAAAAATTCCTGGGCGCGCAGTCAGGGCAATTGCTGGGGCGGCGGGTTACGGAAATTTTTCCACCGGGACATCCGCTACGCGACGCGTTGCACCTGGAGGAAGGCGACGAGCTGAGTGAAGTAGCCGCCGAAACGGAATTGCAGACCGCGGATGGACCGAAGCGCGTCGGCGTCAGCGTACAAGCCATTCAGGAAGACGGCGAGCGCATGGGCGCGCTGGTGACGCTGCGCGATTTGGATTCTCTGGAAAGTATCAACACCCAGTTGCAAGTGAGCGAACGCCTAGCCGCGCTAGGGCGCATCACGGCCGGCGTGGCGCACGAAGTAAAAAATCCTTTGAACTCCATGCGGCTGTGGCTGGAGAATTTGAAAGAATCGATTCCGCTGGAGCCGGACAGTAACGCGCTGCAGGCGGTGCAAGTTCTGGATAAAGAAATCGATCGTCTCGACGCGGTGGTAAAACGATTTCTGGATTTCACGCGACCGATGGAGATTCGTCTCGAAGCGACTCACCTTCCCGATTTACTGAAAGAAGTGCTGGAAATCGCCGCGCCGCAGTTTCAGAAAGCCAACGTACAGGTGGCGCAACTTCTACCGATCGACGTTCCCGAAGTTTATGTGGACCGCGCGCTGCTGCAGCAAGCGGTGCTCAATCTGGTCTTGAATGCGGTAGACGCGATGCCGGACGGCGGACAGTTGCGGGTGGTCCTCAGCCGTCGCGGAGACATGGCGGAAATTGCGGTGGGCGACACCGGCCGCGGCATTTCTCCGGAGAACCGGCAGAAAGTGTTTCAACTATTTTTCACCACTCGGCCGGGCGGCAGCGGGATCGGGCTGGCCAGTACCTTCCGCATTGTGCAGCTGCATAACGGTTCGATAGACTTCACTTCGGAGGTGGGCCGCGGCACGACATTCCGCATCGAATTGCCGCTCGCGGCTTAATTCATGACCGACAACCCAGTCCGGTCCGAATCCCTCAGAATGCACGCAGTCCTCTCGCAGCTTTCGTTATCGAAGGCGGCGATGGGATTTGTTTCCGTCGCGCTGTTGGTCAGTGGGTGTGCCGAGCGTAAACGGCCGACATTGCCGTGGGCTACCGCTTCGGTAGTGCATCCGCATATTCCGCCCGCGCAAACCAATTCGGATTTGCTGGCGCAGGAAGATCCACCCGAGTTACAACTCGAACTGGACGCTCCGGCGACGACATTTCCTACGCCGGTGCCGCGACGGCCGCGTGTGGCTGCTCCGCCGCCGGTTCCCGCTGAGCCCAGTAAGCCGCAGTCACCCTTCGTGGCGCCGCAACTGAGCGTGGCGGAATCGTCGACGGCCCAGCAAGAGACTACCGCTAGTTTGGCGGCTGCTGACAAAGGCCTGGAAGCGACTCAAGGAAAAACGCTGAACGCGGCGCAAACGGATATGGTGTCAAAGATCAGCGGATTTATGGCTGACGCGCGGGCGGCGGCAGCGACCGGTGATTGGACCAGTGCACGGACACTGGCGCGGAAGGCGCAGCTACTGTCGGAAGAGCTGGCGAAGTCGCTGCAGTAGATTCCCGAAACGGAACGATCAGTAAGGCGGTCGTTTGAAAGGGCACAGGCACGACGTCTGGCCCCCGGTGTTTGGCGAATCGTTATCAAAACACGGGAGTTAAAGTCCTTTGTTTTGATAACGATTCGCAAGTGCTTATTTTAGATAGAGTTAGAGCGTCAATTTGTTTATAGAATAGTTACTACGAGTAGGCCGAGCGTCGGTTGGATCGAGGCGCAATTCTGAACCGACCAACGGTACTATAAAGATACGTAGTTGTCAAGATATTTTGTAAACCCAGTGTTTGCAACATATTCCTTTCCGAAACTCTATACGGCAATCCGATCCGAATGGTTCGTCCGGGCGTCGACTCGCGCAACAGATGCGCGGCTGCGTTAGACTGCTGACATGAAGAGCTTCGATGTTGCGATAGCTGGCGCCGGGTTGATCGGGGCGACTATTGCTCTAGAGCTGGCGCGCGCGGGGTTGCACGTGGGGCTTTTCGACGCGCAGGAACCGGGGCGGGAGGCTTCGTGGGCGGGGGCGGGAATCTTGTCTCCAGCGCCGGAGAATACGGCAATGCTGCCGATGGTCGAGCTGGGGCAGGCCAGCTTGGCGATATATCCGGACTTTGTTCGCGAGGTGGAACAGCTTTCCGGGCAACAAGTTGGGTTTCGTCCGCGGGGGACGCTGGAGACATTTTCCAGCAGCCATGCGATCGAGGAACTCAGTACCGTTGTAGCGCTACATCACGGGTTGGGTTTGAAGGCTGAGCCGCTTTCAGGCGATGACGCGCGAAAATTGGAACCAACGCTTAGCGAAGAAATCGAGGCTGCGGTTTTGCGTGGCGACGAAGCGTCGGTGGACAACCGGGCGCTTACGCCGGCGGTGCTGGAGGCGGCGCGGCGTAGTGGTGCAGAAATTTTCGCGGGCGGCGAAGTAAAGGCGATTCTGCGCGATGGGTCGCGCTGCGTTGGCATTGCGCTGGCCGACGAGGAAATCGCGGCAGAATCCACAGTGATCGCAGCGGGTGCTTTTTCTGGCGCGATTGGCGGGGTGGAAAGTTATGCGCCGATGCGGCCCGCCAAGGGGCAGATGGTGGCTCTGCGGGCCCCTGACATTTCGATTGAGCGTGTGATTTGGTCCGAACATGTTTATTTGGTGCCGCGAAATGATGGGCGGATTCTGGCTGGGGCTACCGTGGAATATGTGGGGTTTGAGAAAACGCCTACCGCGGGTGGCTTGAGTAAATTGTTGGCGGCGGCTATTGAGACGGTGCCGGGGCTGGCTAACGCAAAGATTGAGGAGCACTGGGCTGGGTTGCGGCCGGATACGCCGGACCATTTGCCGATTCTGGGGCCTACCGATGTTGAGGGACTGGTGATGGCTACCGGGCATTTTCGTAGTGGGATTTTGCTGGCGCCGATTACGGCGCGGTTGGTGCGGGAGTGGATTACTTTGCGAAGCGTTAGCGTGGATTGGGAGAGGTTTGGTGCGCGGCGGTTTGGTGGGGCGGGGCGCGGGTAGGGTTTGGCTTACTGGGGATTTTAACGCAGAGGGCACAGAGGACGCGGAGAGCGCGGAGAAGATGCGGTTGGGGAGAACCGTTCGTCTCTCAGGGCAAGCGGGCGGCCCGGCGTCAACACAGGGAACGGCGGATCGCGATTGAAGCTCGCGCCCCGGCCAGCTGGGGCGCAGCGTGCTGCGCCCCTACAAACGAGAGATGGTGATCATTATTGTTGGGCTGGGGGCGGGGTGGGAGGCAGGGCTTGGCCCAGGTCGTGGTAATTGATTTGGTTGGCGTCGAGTTGGAGATCGTGCTCTAACACTACGTCCATTGTGGAGCCCCGGGGGAGTTCGGCTTCGGGGCCGCGGGAGAGGAGGACGGCGGCTAGTCCTACGAGGCCGCCGGCTCCTGCGCCGATTCCTGCGCCTTTGCCGCCGCCGGCGATGGCGCCGATGCCTGCGCCTGTGGCGGTGGTGGCCGCTACGGTTCCGATGTCTTTAGCTTTGCTGCTGTCGCTGGTTACTTTGCCTTCGGAGTCCATGGTGTCTTTGCCGCCGCTATCGGCGCTGCGCGGTGCGGCGTTCAGATTTACGGTGTAGCCGTTGGGAAGAATCAACGTGTTCAGTCGCATGCGAAATTCGCCGCGGCCTTTGACGCGCCCAGGGCGTTTGGTCTCGGTGAGTTCGCCGCGCAGGTAAGAACCTACCGGAATAATAATTTGATTGTTCATGGTGATGGGAAACGACGTGCGGAGATAAACAGAATCGCCGGGTTGCGCGCTGCGGGTGGAGATGCCGTTTTCGAGGACGACTGCTACGCGGGTTCCGGAGGGGACGATGATCGGTCTGCCTGCGGGGGCGGCAGTCGGAACAACGGCGGCTTGCGGTTGTTGAGCGAGGGCGGGTGCGGTGGTTTGCGGACCTACTGGCTGCTGGGCGCGCGCACACGGAACCAGCAGGGCGCACATTCCGGTCATCGCTAGTAAGTGAGATCGATAGTTCATCGCTTCTCCGTGTGCCGATGCGAGGTAGTTTGCCGCAGGGATGCCCGAAGATAGCACGGATGGTTACTTGGCGGGACAACTGCGGTGAGAGTGAGCGGGAAACGGCAGCGCAGTATTTGACGTGACGTGACAGCTTTAGCTCGCTGGCGCAGAATGATTGGGAAGGAATCGCTGCTACGCAGAACGTTGGGAGACTTGCCGATGGCTAAATTGGCTTTGATTTATGGAATGCGACTGTTGCCGGAAGAGGATTTGGGGCAGGTAGGAGATGCTACGGTGATTTTGAAAAATGGGAAGACGGCGAAGGTTACGATGCATTTGATTGAGGGAAGCAAGGAAGAGATTGAGAAGACGTTTCATCAGTCGATTGAGGCGTTTTTTGAGATGTATCCGGAGATTTAGGGCGAGTGGTGGATGACGTGTTCCGTGAACCGTGGCCCGTGTTCCGTGAATCGTGCGGGCGCTGATTCCGAGAACCACGAGAAATAGAGAACGGAATTCCTTGGTCGCGGCGCGCTGCAGATCGCGGTTAGGTCACAGGCAAGATCATCGGAGCGCACGGAACACGGGTCGCGGAACACGTCGTGCACGCATGAAGGCGTACACATACCGTAGATTGCACACTGATCCGCGACACGAGTACGAGGTTGATGGGCGGCACGGCGAAGAACGGCGTTTGGTGGCCTCTGGCCCGTGAATTGTGTCGGGGCTGATTCCAAGAACGACGAGAAATAGAGAGTGGAATTTCTTGGTCGCAGCGCGTTGCAGATCGCGGTTAGCTCACAAGCAAGGTCATCGTAGCGCACGGAGCACGGGTCACGGGTCACGGAACACGAGTCGTGCACGCATGAAGAGCACAGTGAAGAATGGCGCTTAGCGGTTCCCGAAATTTTCGGGGTCCGCGTTAGGATCGCCGAGATTGTCGTTGATCAGCACTGTGGATTGGCCGGTCAGCTCGAAGCGCTTGCGGCATTTATAGCAGGCGACCAAATCTTCCAGGCGGACCATGTAGGAGCTGGCTTTGGCGAACTTGCGGCGATCTTCTTCGCCGGCGCCGCGCGGAAGTTCGTGCTTCTTGCGGCAAACTTTCCAGCGGACGGGGGCCTCGAATTCGCCCTTGCAGCTGGGACAAACCAACTTAATCTTTCGTGATTCTTCTTTTTCCGTGTAAAAAGATCGCTCGTCCATAAGGGTCTCGGGTTATCTCGCCGTAATTATATGGCGGGAGTGCGCACCGCTTCATCGATTGTAACAAATTCGAGGCCCAGGTCACGCCAGCGGGGGAGCCAATATTCGAGGGCTTCGACGGTGCAATGGCGGTCGCCGTTCTGTTGCGCGTGGTTGCCATCGTGCAGGCAGAGGATGTCGCCGGGGGCGTTAGCACGTTTTCCGATATTTTTTTCGCCGTGTTTGGCGATAGGGGCCATGCGGGGGATCAGCCATTCCTTGGATGAGGCGCGCCAGTCGCCGGGAATCAGCGTCCACATTACGGCTTGCATGGTCAGGCGGTTGGCGGCGGGAATGACCCAGGGATTGCGGAGGCCGTAGGGCGGACGGAACCACTTGGGGGAGATGTCGGCGGCTTCGTTGATGGCGTCGTTGGCGCGCTGCAGGTGGTGTTTGATTTGTGATGGGGTGCACTTGAAGAGATTGGGGTGAGTGTCGGTGTGATTGCCTAGGCTGTGCCCGGCGGCGACAGTGTCGCGGACCAGTTCCGGGCATTGCTTTACGAAATCGCCAATCAGAAAAAAGGTAGCGCGCGCATTGTGGCGGGCGAAGAGATCCAGGAGCTTTGGCGTGATGTCGGGATTGGGGCCATCGTCAAGAGTGATGGCTAGTTTTCTTGCGGTGGTGGTTCGGCGGACGGAGCGCCCGAATATTTCTGAAGCCGGATGCGCAGAGGCATAGCCGATTAGGCCGCCAGCGGCGGCTAGGGCGGTCGGCGCGGCTATTAGCAGAGAATCCATCCACGCATTCTCGCACGGCAGGTGGTCAGATTGAAAAGCCCAAACACCCCAAACGATCAGAATGGTAATCTTTATGTTACCATTGGCCATGGTTGAGATTCGCAAATACAGCGATCAGAACCATCGCAGCCCATTTGGCGAATGGTTTCGCGGGCTAAATTCCGAGGCCGCACGCAAGGTGACGGCGCTATATCGTATGGGACTCGGGAACTTTTCGAATGTTAAGAGCGTTGGTGGCGGCGTTCTGGAGTACAAAATTGATTTTGGCCCGGGATATCGAGTGTATTTCGGAAAAGACGGGCCGCAAGTCGCGATTCTGGTCGGCGATGGAACAAAGCAACGCCAACAGAAAGATATCGTGCTGGCGCAGTTGCGATGGGCGGAGTATCGAGCGCGCAAGAAGGAACAGGGGAAAAAAGGCTGACTATGGCGTTGACTCGAAACTTTAGAGAAACCGTACAGGCTCGGGTGCAGAGGGATCCCGCGTTTCGTCGAGGGTTGCTGAGCGAAGCGGTGGAGAGCATGCTGGGTGGAGAGCTTGAACTCGGCAAAGAACTCTTACGCGATTACATCAACGCGACACTAGGATTTCCAAAACTCGCGGCTCACACCAAACTTCACGTGAAGACTGTCCACCAGATGTTCGGGCCGAAGGGAAACCCAACGGCCAAACATTTGCTGGAAATCGTGGCGTACCTGCAGCAATCCGAAGGCGTTCGATTCAAGATCGATTCGTCAAGCGCGGCGTTGCGGACCAGACGGTCTTCTTCGCCGCGCACAAAGACTCGCCGCGATTAGCATCATAAGCTGTTGAACGCTTACGAGCCGGCCGTCAGCTGGCGGCGATTTTTTAGCTCGAGCAAGAGGCGCTCGACTTCGGTGTCGCGTTCGAGGCGGACCAGGCGCTCGCCCATTTCGTCGGTGACCATTTCCACCTCGGCGCTGGCTACGGCTTCGTTGTGATTGACGCGATCCTTCAGGCGGTCGAACGTGGCGCTCTTGGATTGGGTGCCCAGTTCAGATTGCGCTTTGGCGGCTTTGCCCATGGAAACGCTGCGGCGGTGGCGGGCCAATAACAGTTCGCGCTTGGATTTGGCTTCGTCGAGTTTTTGCTCGAGCTTAACGAGTGCGCCTTTCAGCGTTTCTACTTGTGCGGATTGATCATTTACTTGTTCCTGAAAACTTTGCGCCATACGCTGTGAGGTTTGCATGCGTTCGATCGCGGCGCGGGCCAGATCGTCTTCTGCTTTGTCCACGGCTAGTTCCGCCTTTCTCATCCAGTCTTTGCCGGTGTCTTGATGCTCACGGAATTTTTTCTCCAGCATGTGTTGATCGGCGATAGAGACGGCTACCTGGGTTTTCACCTGGAGGTATTGGTTCTCCATGTCGACGATCACTTGCTTGATCATTTTTTCGGGATCTTCCGCGCGGTCGATCATGTCGTTCAGATTCGCGCGGATTAAGGTGCTTACTCTTTCTAATAGGCCCATGTGATGCTCCTTTCAATTACGGCAATTCAAGAATAAAAGCGCCGGAACTAAAGCCCGGCCGCTACAAATTCACAAGCCTCCGTTCACGAGACTGTGGAAGGAAATGAACGTTACGGCTATGAAGCGTTGCAGCATTTCCAGAGCGCAGGGCTTGTAATGATGCTGGAGAAAGCCCAGGGCTACGGCGAATAAAACTCCCACGAGGATCCATTTTGCTTTGCTACTCATTGCCTTTCTCCTTGAAGAATACATTTCGGCAGTTTTAGTGGCCTACCTGACGGAAGCGGGTGATTGCTTCTTCGGGCAGAGTCGCGGCTGACGTCACGTCAGGGTCAAGATGTTTTGTGGTGGCTGCGCATACTTTCCTTTTTGTAAAGCTGCCCGCCGCGTGCTGTGCGCGCGGCGGGCAGCTTTACGGTTACGATTTGGCGGCTGGCGCGGCGGGCGGCAGTTTTGGCGCTTTGTCGCCAATGGCGCGGACTTTGCCCAGCAGCTCGGACATCTTCATGCCCGAAAGGGCTTCAAACAGGGCCGGCACCTGTGCGGCGATCTCCGTGATGTCGCCCGTTAGCTTGTGTGCTCCGGCGGAATGGCCGTTGCCGGTGGAGACGATGGTTACTTTGTCTATTTTGCTGAGCGGCTCGGCAAGGGCGCGGACAATTTCCGGCATACCGGTGAAGAGTTTGTCGATGATAGCGGCCTGGTTGTATTCCTGGAAAGCTTCGGCCTTGATGTTCATGGCTTTGGCCTCGGCTTCTCCCTTCTTGAAGATGATTTCCGCTTCGGCTTCGCCTTGCGTGCGAATGGCAGAAGAACGTCCCTCGGCTTCGCTGATCATGCGTTGACGTTCGGCGTTGGCGATGGTTTCGATGCGCTTGCGTTCGACTTCCGCAGGCTTGAGCACGGTGGCAACTAGCTCCCGTTCGCGACGTTGGATTTCCGCGTCCTGCACTTTCACCTGTGCTTCGCGCTCAATCTGCTGGACCTTCACGGCTTCAGCAACAACTTGCTGTTGCATAACGTTGGTTTCGATTTCGTAGGCTTTGTCGGCGGTGGCTTGGGCTTTCTTGGTCATTTCCAGATAGCTGGCTTTTTTTAGATCCAGGTCGCGCTCGGCCTCGGCTTGTTTTGCGAGCGACGCGGTTTCCGCGAAAACGCGTTCCTGATCGGCTTGCGCCTTGGCTACGGCTGCGGCGCGTTGCGATTCGGCGCGCTTGATGGCGATGTCGCGTTCGGCTTCGGCAGCGGCAACTTCCGCTACCAACTTGATGCGGGCGATATCTGGCCGACCCATGTTGGTGATGTATTCGTTCTTGTCGCGGACTTCTTTGATGGTGAAGCTGACTACGTCGAGTCCCATTTTATTCATGTCCGAAGCGCACGTGGAACGCATGCGTTCGCCAACCATTTCTGGTTCTTTGACGAGTTGTTCTACCGTGAGCTGGCCGATGATGCCGCGCAGGTGACCTTCCATCACCAGGCGGATTAAGCCTTCGCGCTGCTCAGGACGCTTGGTGAGGAATTGTTCGGCGGCAGTTTTGATGGAGACCGGATCGGATTTCACTTTTAGTTGGGCAACGGCTTCGACGGTTACCGCGACGCCTTGGTTGGTGTACAAGCTTTGTTGCGGAGCCACGTCAAAGGACATTAATTCGAGCGAAAGCTCTTTGCACATCTCGATCATCGGGAAAATTATGGTGCCACCGCCTTTTACGATGCGCGTACCACGCATACCGTAAATGATCAGCGCCTCATGCGGACCCGCTTTGCGAAACATTTTGGCGATGATGGCCATGAGCATGAAAAGCCCCACCACCAACAAACCAGCAATAACCCATGTAATTGGTAGCCCGAACATATAACCGCCTCCTCTTTTCGCCGTCCGGACTGTTGCGATCGATTGCCAGTCCGCGAAACTTTCTTGTGTGCCGCTTTTGAGAAACCCTTCCGCGGCGCGCGTGCTATTTGGTGAACTCGTCCCACGGACGCACGTAAGCGATCCCGTGTTCGTAGCGCTCGATCACCACTTCGGTGCCTGCTGCAATGGGCGAGCCTTGTTCGCAGCGGGCTCCGATGCTGCGGCGCACTCCGTCTTGCTCGAAAATAATTTCGCCGGTGCCGTTGGCGCGAATGGCCATGCTGATGGTTCCGATGGCGCCTTCGAGGCGATAGTCCCAGTCGTTCATCTCGCCGTTACTGGTACGCATGAGGCGAGCCATAAAACGGAAGACGACATATCCGGCAAAGAGTCCCGACAAAATCGCGATGGTTAGAGAGGCCAGTGCTACCAGATGCGATTGAGTGGTCAGGATGTAGCCGACTCCGCCAAACCAGGCGAGAAAGGCCATCGCGGTTATGGCGTTAAACCACGACAGATGTCCGCTGTTATTTTGCGTTGAGGTCTTTCCAGCGGGGCCGGTAGTAGGTGCGGCGCCCGCGTGACCACCGCCGATATGTCCGGCGCCATGTCCGCCAAGATGGCTTCCGTGAAACGGAAAGTGCATCTTGAAGGGGAGATGTATGTGAACCGCGCCCGCTAGAAAAGAAAGAACACTCAGCGAGAAGCCCACCAAAAAACAGAGAAGATAAAAGTCAGCCCAGGTCATAAAAAACTCCGAACCGCAAGTTCACTTGGCCCTGAAGCTCAATTTTCCAGATATCCGCGAGGCTCCGAGCGATCTGGCCGTATGTCGCCAGCTCGCGACGAACTGCGTCCAGCCGTCGCTCCGCGTGATTCCGGGCGCAAGACTTCGCTAAGCCGCTCTTCCAGTCCCGGTGCCCGCAAAATCTCGGCCAGCAGCAACAGCGCCTGCCGGGAATCGGGATGATCGGCAATCATCATCAGCGCGCGCTGCAACTCCGGGTCGCTGGTGAAATGCCCCACGCCGCCGTAGAGCCAGGAATCTACCTTGGCGTCTACAATCCGCAACTCGGACTGCAGCTCGCGCGCGTAACCCGGCGGATCGTCAACCAGAAATCCCGGATAGACCCGGAAAAATTTCGCCAGCAGTTGTTGCGTGGTGTGCGTCAAATGCGGACGCGCGCCACTTTCGATCTGCGAGAGGTACGCCTGGCTCAAACTTTTTCCGACTTCGCGCTTCATGGCCTTCACCATTTCGAGCTGAGTCATAGGCCGCCCGAGGCCCCGCAGTGAACCTTCCACCGCGCGTAGAGACCGCAATTTATCGCCGAGCTTCATTTAGGAGTTGCGCTGCTGTCGCATGGCTTCGAGTCCTTCAATTACATATTGCGATAATACTATTGCATATTGCTATTTCTGTCAAGAAGAATATAGGGCGTGTTTTCAGCAACTTACGAAACTCTCTGAGATTTTCAGTAAGTGGACGGAACGATTGGACTTATTCGGGCTTTTTCAACGATTGCACGTCAATGCCTAGTTGCTGGCACTTTTTGTAGAGGTGGCTGCGTTCGAGGCCGAGTGCTTTGGCCACATTGGTCATATGAAAATTGTGTTTGCGAATTTCCGCGGTGAGCACTTCCCTTTCGAAGGCTTCGGCACGCTCCGCCAGCGTGCCGGTTCCATTCGCGCCGAAGGTTCCGGACACGCGTGCGCCAGACCCGGCGATTCGTTCATCAAGCGCGGGCAAAACCAGGTGCACGTCTTCGGCGGTTACGGTGTCTTCGGAGGCGAGCAAGACCAGGCGCTCGACCACATTGCGCAGTTCGCGGACATTGCCCGCCCAGGAATATTTGCGGAGTGCCGCGATCGATCCATCATCAAAGATTTTTTCCTTCCAGCCATTTTGCGCCGCCACTTGCCGAGAAAAATGCGCGACCAGTTCCGGAAAATCTTCCGCGCGCTCGCGCAACGGCGGCAGCACCAGAGGAAATACGTAAATGCGGTGGAATAGGTCCCGCCGGAAAGCGTTCTGCTTCACTAATTCTTCTAGGTTGCGATGCGTGGCGACCACCACGCGGACGTTCACGCGGATGGTTTTGTCGCCGCCCACGCGTTCCACTTCGCCTTCTTCGAGCACACGCAGCAATTTCGCCTGCATGGCCACGGGCATATCGCCAATTTCGTCGAGGAACAGGGTACCGCCTTCGGCTTGCTCAAATTTTCCCAAGTGTTTGGCGGCGGCGCCGGTAAAGGCGCCCTTTTCGTGGCCGAACAGTTCGGACTCAATCAGCTCCGCAGGCACCGCTGCGCAATTCAAGGTTACGAAGGCATTTTCTTTGCGCGGCGATTTTTCATGAATGGCTCTCGCCACTAATTCTTTTCCTGTTCCGGTTTCGCCTAAGATGCAGACGCGCGTTTCGCTGGCGCCGACGCGGGCAATCTGCGCGAGCAATTTCGTCATCGCCGGCCCGGAGCCCACCAGTTCGTGTTTGCCAAGCTTGTGGCGAAGTTCGCGATTCTCTACTTCGAGCCGCGTTAAGCGCAGCGCATTGTCGACGGTGACTAACAATTTGTCCGTCGACAGGGGCTTTTCCAGAAAATCCAGAGCGCCTAACTTTGTGGCCCGCACAGCCATTTCCACGTTGGCCTGGCCGGAAATCAAAATGATGGGGGTGGCGACTCCCGCTTTTTTCAAATCCTCCAGGAACTCAATCCCGCTCTTGCCGGGCATGACTACATCGGAAAAAATCAGGTCGAACGTTTCGGTGCGCAGCAATTCCAGAGCGCGCGCCGCGTTGTCGCAGACAGTGGCCTCGTGACCCGCCAGGCGAAAGGCGCGTGAGAGCGACGCCAAAGTATTGGGATCGTCGTCAACCAGTAGAAGATGGGCCTTGCGGGACAAATTATTTTCCTCGAAAGATATTCTCTCTATTTTCGCGACGAAGCATCTCCAACAGCGTTCGCGTTTAGTCCGCAACCTCAATCGGAGGCTTGGCAGCGCTTGCCGCCGGCGGATGCGGGGCCGCAGCGTCTTCGGCCACGACTCGCGCCGCGTCGCTTTGCCGCTCCGGCAACTCAATGCGGAACGTCGCGCCGTGGCCTTCCTCGCTGACCACAGAAATCGTTCCGTGATGGTCGCTGACCACCGACTGCACAATCGCTAGTCCCAGGCCAGTTCCTTGCGATTTCGTCGTGTAATACGGCGTGAACAGGCGCGAGCACTCTTCCGGCGTCAGCCCTTTGCCGGTGTCTGAAACTTCAATGCGCACGTTGCCGTCGTGCTGCGAAGTCCGCAACGAAATCGTTCCGCCGGCGGACATGGCATCCAGCGCATTCAAAACCAGATTCTGGAATGCGCGGTGCAGCATTTCGGCGTCGGCATCAATTTCCGGAAGTGGCTCGGTCAGGAAGAATTCCGGGGTGATGATCGGCTTTCCCACTTCGTGAAACTGCGCTTCAAACAAACGCACCGCATCCCGTAACGATTCGTTTACGTTCACGCGAGTGAAATGCGGCGTAGGCATTTTTGCAAAATCGCTGAAGCGCCCGACGATGGCATTCAGATTGGCGAGCTCCGCGCGCAAGGTGGTGGTCGATTCGTTAAAAACTTCCATGAACTGTTTATTTTCGAGCTGCTTGGCGCGCTGCAGATTTTCTACCGTGATCTGCATGGGGAACAGCGGATTGCGCAGCTCGTGAGCCAGTCGCCGGGCCAATTCACGCCACGCGGCCACGCGCTCGGTCTGGACCAGGCGCTCTTTTTGTTCGGTGAGCGTGTGGGTCATTTCATTGAACGCACCCGCCAATTGGCCAATCTCGTCGCGACCCCGTACGCGGATGTGAGTGTCCCAGCGTCCGGCGGCAACTTCCCGCGCGCCTTCGGCCAGCTCTTCGACGGGCCGCGTGATGCGAGCCGAGACCCACAGGCTGATCAGCAGCCCTACTAACAGCGCCGCACCCGCAACCGCCGCGGCGATCTGAAAAATGTGCAGCGTCAGCGCCACCAGCTCGCGACGAGAGCTGCCTGCCAGCAACACGCCGAGCAATTCATTATTTCGTCCGAGCAACGGGATGGCATGAAAAGTTTCCGCGTCCGCTGGATTCGTCGACCAGTTCACCGTCTGCACTACGGGCAGTGAAGTGCGTTGAATCTGTTCGATGATGGGAGCGAATCGATCCGCCTGAGCAGCCTGGCCATTCGCATCCGTTAACGCGGTGGCCAAGAATCCCTGTTCGACGTTGCGGTACAGCAATGTGCGCATACCGGTTGGCAGCACCAATGACGCCAGAAAATTCTGATCCAGCTTTCGCCCGCCAATAATGTAGAAGTTCCGCTCGCCCACCGGCAGCGTGCGTACCACCGTGAGCGAAAGTGCCACGCCATCCGGCAATTCTTCCTTTTTCAAAAACGCTTTAGAATCTTTCCAGTCCTTGGTGGCAGTCACCCAGTCGCTTTTGTAGCCGACTCGTGCCGGATATTGCGCCGAAGAAATCAGCGTGCCGTCGCCATTCACAAATTCCACAAAATCCAGGCCGTGATCCTGCGCGGCGCCGGTCGCATCATGCACATATAAGGACGGGTCGGCATTTGTGCGCGCCAGATCCAGCGCCATGCGTAGGGTGATTTCCGCGTTGGCGACGTTTTCCACCTGATGCGCCACTTCTTCCCCGCGCTGGGCGAATTCTTTTTGAAATTGGGCGACCAGCGCTTCGGTGCGTTGCGCGTCCATCTCCTCAAACGCCGCTTGCGTATAGTGGGTCACGCCATAAGCCACCAGGGAAACGGAGGCCAGCACGGTGATTAGGAATACGAGAAATACTTTTGTTCGAAAAGTCATGGCTGCGCTCCCACCGCGGCTTCTGCGGGCACTCCAACATTTCTCTGGGCATCTAGCCACACATCCGCAAGATGCCACGCGCCCCAGCGTTCCGGCATCCAGTCTCGCACGGCGGAGCTGAGCCCTATGTACTCCGGCATTACTACCAGCGGAAGCAGGCTGCGTTCAGAAATCAGGCGGCGTTCGAGCGCGTACAATTGTTCCGTACCCTCGGGCGGTACTTGAAGGGGTACCTCGGGCGTGGCGGCCTCGAGCTGCAACGCGTTCACCATCGCGTCCAGTTCCGCGCGGGCGGAGAGCGACGAATATCTCCACGATACCAATCGCAAACTCACCCCGTCCGTTGTTCCCGTGGCATTGTGTGCTTGTATTTGCACCGGGATTCCCGACTGTCTGGCGTTGATGGCAACACGCTCTGCAATTAATTTCGTCAAATCTCCTCCACCATCCACGCGCAAGCGCAACGGCTGGGTAATGGAAGCATTCGGTGCGCTCGGAGCGCCGAATAGCTGTGAGCTGATTTCTTTAGCGTGCTCCACGTTGTTCTCCATGCCGAATACGAAAGCATAGCCCGATAACCACTGCGGCAGGAACGACGCTGCGGGCTCGGCTTGCTTCTGTAGCAACACGTTGGCCATGGTGGCGCGGTCCAACGCCAGCGATAGCGCCTCGCCTAGCTGAGCTTTGGCGTTAACCGGGCGCGCGGAATTTGGCTTGGCGGGCCTTTCCATCGCGCCACCCTCTCCATTTATCTGCAAAGCGAACAGCAGAACCGGTGAGGAGGCCCAGACGCGCACACTCTCTTGCGTCGCCCGTCGCACCAGGTCCGGACTAATTTCCGCGACGTCCGCCTTCCCGAGTTGTAAATCAAAAAGCTGCCTGAGCGCCGGAACGCCCAGTAGAACATCAATAGCATCGACAAAGGGCCGCCCGGCCCAGCAGCGCTCATTGGCCACTAGTTTGTAACGCAGGCCAGTCGCCGCGGTGATCGATTCCGCCACAAGAAAGGGCCCGGTGCCCAGCAGTGTTCCGTCGGCGGCTCGCCGGTAAATAAAATAACGCCCGGAGGCCAGCTGTTCCAAGAGATCCGGCATCGCAGTCTGAAATTGCACCACCACATGCGTCCCGGTACCGGTGACCACGGGCTTACCCGGCAGCAATTCCTGCAGCGCCGCGGCGACGTCCGGGGAAGTCAGTGCGGTGCCATCCGAAAATTGCACTCCGGGTCGCAAAGAAAATTGCCAGCGCCGCGCGCTCGCATCGTGGGACCATTCCGTGGCCAGCACCGGCTGAAACCTTCCGAAACGATCGAGCGTCACCAGGCGGTCAAATATTGCAGCTGCGATCTGCCCGCTGGCCGCGTACTCCGGCGCACCCGCCTTCCATTTCGCGGGATCTAGGACCAGCGTTGTCGCATGCAGTTCCACCACCAGCGTGCCGCCGTATTGCGGCTGCGTCGCCGCGTCCGCGTATTCGCACGCACATCCGGCGAATATCGCCAGCGCGGCTGCAACAATTAGCCTAACGGCCGCACAGTATCGTGATGCGATATACTTCATAGCTCCCCGACGACAAATTAAATACCACCGCCAACGCCGACTTGCCATCTTCGGCACTGACCACCCGGCGCACCGGACCCGGAAAATCCGCGGACGCCACTGCGTCCTCCCTTTTCGTCGTGGCGGCTCCAAGCAATAAACGATCCGGCTGAGTCCAGTCGGTGCCCTCGGTAGTCAGCCGCCAGGAGGTCGCGTCACAGCTGGAAGAAATTGTTACTGGCTCGGTATCGGCGCCCGGTGCGAGCATCGTGGGTGTGCTCGTCGCGCACTGTGTGGCCCAACGCTCTTCTGCTGCAGTGGGCCGGTGAATGGCGCAATTCCAGGCCGGCAAAGTCGCAACAATTTCTCCTTCCTTATTTTTTCGCACTTCGCCGCGCAGTCCGCGGGAAACATATTTGTACCCGCCGAATCCCAGTTCCTGCTCTTCGCTTAAGCGCTCGTCCGATTCGCGATAAATAGCCACGGCGTCGGGCTTCAGGATGAGAATGTTCGCGGGCGAGCCCGGGGCGCCCGTAAACTCCGCGGCATCCAAAATTATTTCCGGTTGCTGCCACAAAAGCTGCTTTCCCAGGCGCAGACCGTTGCCGCGGGTCATCACTGGCAGGAACGCGGTTCGCGGCACTTCCGCCATGCGGACTTGCTCGCCAGCAACGCTGGGCACGCGCGCTACCAGCAGAAAATTCGTGGGCGTCTCGCGCAGGGAAACGCGCAACATTGCAATATTGGGCTGCGCCACGACGATCGCGTGATGCCCGCCAAGCTCTTTCAGGAACGCCTCACGCAGTACGATCGATTCGGGCTCGGGCAATGACGAAACGTTGCTCCACTCGACCGCGATGCGCTCTGGCACCTCGCGCGTCTCGGCGATGCGCCGCGCCAACGACCGGGCGGCATCTTCCGGCCCCTGGGCAAACGTCACTGGAGCGTTGAGCGCTGCTAGCAAAAAAACTGCGGAAACGAAAAAGAGTAAGCGGGAGCTAAACCTAACCGCGCGCGGCGAGAAAACAATTCGAGAGTGGAACACGGCAGCGGCTCATGATAACACGCCGTTGCGATCCGCCGTCTCGTGCGCTCCTCAACCCATTCGCTGCAAGCGGCGATTTCGTTGCAACAATTTCCGCAACTGCGCCGAGAGGAAAATGTCGTATCCCACCAGCGCCGACGCGCTGCCAAACAGCGCAAATCCCGCGAGCAGTACCAAATACTTGAGTGTCGCCATCTTCGCGCCTCGAGTGTTGCTATGCGTTGCTTTCTGGCTGCCTTCCACTGCTATACGGGCGTTCTAACCAGGCGGATTCACACGCGTTCGCGTGTCGCGCCGGAGCAGATCAGCGATGTGCTCCATACGCGCGCACCAGTTGCACCGTGCCGGGGACCAGATTCACAGCGCTGCGCGGCGCGCACTCCTGCGAACTCGCCGGCTGCATCAATTGAAACGCCACGCGCAGCAGCAGCCAGTCCAGCAAAACGGCCGTCCCTACTGCTAACACCGTGGCGACCGACAGGGTTGCGAATTGAAGCATGGCATCCATGGAAATCTCCTGTTGCGCGGCGGCTGTTGATGCGAAGTTAAAATGAGGCCCGCCGGCAACAAGAGGAATTGCAGCTTGCGCTCCAAACTCCGCGCGCTGAAAATAGGAAGGTTAAGAGGTTTGCGAGGCGCTCGCCTGTGGCCGTGCAGCCACGGCGTGTTTCCTGCGACGCATGACGGCGGCAACCATTTGGCGCGGTCCGAATTCCAGCGTAGTGTAGATCAGGGTACAAAAAGGGTGCGACGGCAGGACGGGCCGTTCATCCAGGGGCTACAGAACAAACGTAACACTTTATAGAGAAAGCGCTGTACGAACTGAGCAATTTTCATGAGACGCGGCCTGCAAATCGGAAAAATTCTTGGGATCCCGATTCTCCTGGATCCCAGTTGGCTGTTTATTTTTGGGTTGTTGACGTACGGGCTCTCGACTCAATTTGGCGAAAAATTCCCGCTGTGGTCTTCTACCCAGCATTGGGTCGTCGGATTACTCACAAGTTTGCTGTTCTTCGGTTCCGTACTTTTTCACGAGCTATGGGAAATTATAATTGCGCGCCATTATAAAATTCGGGTGGTATCCGTAACACTGTTTATTTTTGGCGGAGTAGCGCGCATTGGCCGCGATCCTGCGAAAGCTATCCATGAATTTAACATCGCCATCGCCGGACCGATCGCCAGTTTCGTTTTGGCAGCCGCGTTTTATGGAATCAGCTTGCTTGCGCCATCGGACGAGAAGCTTACGACGCTGGCAATCTATCTCGCGGCCTTGAATATGATTCTCGGTCTGTTCAATCTCGCGCCGGGATTCCCGCTGGATGGCGGGCGTATTTTTCGCGCCATGGTGTGGGGGGCCACCAAGGACTTCAACAAAGCCACGCGGGCCGCGGGCACCAGCGGAAAACTAATTGCTTACGGATTGATTGCCTACGGAGGATGGTGCGGACTGCACGATAATTTGTCCGCAGGAATCTGGTACGGCTTGATCGGATTTTATCTGCTGGGCGCGGCCAACGACAGTGTGGCCCAACTGCAAATTCGCGAAACGCTGCGCGGACTCAGCGCCGGCGATGTGATGAGCCAGGAAGTTCCGGTGGTCAGCGGCGGAATTTCGCTGGAAGATTACGGCGCGGAAGTCTTGCGAACCGGCCGGCGCTACCATCTGGTGATCACCGATGATCGCCTGGTGGGACTGATGAACGTGCATGCCTTGCACTCTGTCACGCGCGATGAGTGGGAACACAATTCGGTGCAGAGCGTGATGATTCCGCGCGATCGTATCTTGTGGGCCTCGCAGGATGAACCGCTGCAGCGCCTGCTCGAGCGCCTCTTCGCCGCGGACATTAATCAAATGCCGGTGGTCAGCGGCACGCCGGACGATGGCGCCCACGTGGTTGGCATGGTCAGCCGCGAAGCCATCCTGCAAGTAATTCAAGCCCGCAGCGAATTCCGCCCCGCCACCCCCAGTCGGTAACCCTGGTACTTAGGGTTATAGGTCGGCAGGCGCTAAATCAAACCTAAACAGACTTTCACCTGTTCTTCGATGTTATTGAGTGTCTGCCTGGAAAGGGCGCCGATCGCGGGATAGCGCAACAAAGTTTTCTCGAGTGTCGTCACTTGATCGCATTTCGCCCAACAGTTGAAATTCAAATTGCCATCACCCTTCACAATCGGAACCCGCACGCTGAATTTCTTGTGCGCCACGGTAGTCAGAGCCACCACACAAACATCTAGCGCAAACCTATTTAGGGCATCTACGGACAGCACTAGCGCCGGTCGCGGCTTATCCAACTGCACGACATAAACTTCGCCTCGTTTTGGATACCAGCCAACTGGAATCGCCGCCATCAATCCCTGCCGAACGTGCGTAAAGACGCTTTCTGAAAGGCCTGCACATCCGTACGATCCACCTTAGCGCTGCTAAAAAAGTCCGCAGCTTCAGTCTCCAATTGAGCGTATTGCTCCTGGAGCATGGCGAGACGCAGCAACTCGTTCACCCGCTCGCTAGCGGAGCGCTGGCCCTTGGTCTCGTCGACGTATTCGCTCACGTCTGGGTCAATAGTATAGCTCTTAGCTACTCTCATAGGAACACCCGTATGATTTATAGTATGCCTTTGGCTTCGGGCCAAAGCAAGTTGACGCCTTAACGCGTTTCCAAAATCGCGCGGATGCCGTGGCGCGGGCGGAGGGTGATGGACGGCAGGGGCACTACCGGATGGCCTTCGACCAAACGGAAGCGAAACTTCTGCGCAATCGTAGCGAGTACCAGCGTGGCTTCCATCAGCGCGAAAGTATTGCCGATGCACTGGCGCGGTCCACCGCCAAACGGGAAATACGCGAAGCGCGGCAGTCGTTTCGCCAAGCCGTCCTCCCAGCGCTCTGGTTGAAATTTTTCGGGATCCGCAAACCAGCGTGGATCGCGATGCATGGTCCACTGCGTGAACGATATGCCCGTTCCCTTCGGCACTTTGTAGCCGCCGATTTCATGGTCTTCGATGGCTACTCGCGCAGTTCCCCAAGCTGGGGGATACAGGCGCAGCGATTCGGTCAGGACTTGTTCCGTGTATTTTAGTTTCGCGACGTCGTCTAGCGTCGGCGCTTGTCCTGCGAGTATGCTGTCGAGTTCGGCGTGCAATTTCTTTTCGACTTCGGGATTTTGCGCCAGCAACCACCAGGTCCAGGAGAGCGCGTTGGCGGTAGTTTCGTGGCCCGCAAGAAACAGCGTGATGGATTCATCACGCAATTGCTTATCTGTCATGCGCGAACCATCTTCATCGCGGGCGGCCAGCAGCATCGAGAGTAAGTCGCCCGTGTCGCGTTCGGATTTGCGGCGCTCCTCGATGATGCGGTAGATAATTTTGTCCAGTTTCTTAATCGCGCGGGCTTTGCGGATATTGTGCGGCGTGGGCAGCCACGCCGGAATCAGAATGGCTTTGCCAAAGTCTGCGCTTAATTCGAGCAGCAGTTCCAGAGACTGGCCAACTTCCTGAGCATCTTTGGCGACGTCGGCGTCGAAGAGAGTTTTGCCCACGATCCGCAGGGTGACGCGCATCATCTCTTCGTGGATGTCGCGCTCTTCGCCATCGCGCCAAGTCTCCAACAGGCGCTCGGTATAGCGCACCATAGTTTCCGCGTAAGTGGCGATGCGCGCGCGGTGAAATGCCGGCTGCGCCAGCCGCCGTTGGCGGAGCCAGAAGCTGCCCTCGCTGGTGAGCAGACCTTCGCCAAAAAGCCCCTTGTTGGCCTGCAGCACGCGACCTTTGTGAAATTTCCGCGCGTTGTTGACCAGCACGTCTTCGATGTAATCCGGATTGTTGATGAAAAATACGCGGAAATTGAAATAACGCATTCCGGTGATGTCGCCGTAGGTGCGCGCGCAATGAGTGAAAAATCCCAGAGGATCGCGGCGGACAAGGCCTAGCTGTCCGCTGAATTTCTTGCGGCCAGCGGCATCCGGTCCGGGAGGAAATTTGCCTTGTTGCGGCGGGCTGGTCGCGCTGGTAGCACTCATGCTTCGATGCTAAAGGGCGCGTGCGGCGGGGTCAATGCGCGTTGTGTCAGGAGATGTGGCTCCTGTTCGGTGTCCCACGGGGTAGGCGCTGGGGCAGCCGGGCCCTCCTACTAGAGATAACTGTTCATTTCAAAGGTAGTTAAAGTCGTTTGTTTTGATACGGTTCTGCAAGTGCTCATTCTGCGCGGGTTAGCGATCGTGCGTAACGATGCGTATGCAGTGGAATCCATAGAATTTAAGGTTAAGGGTGTTGCAGGAAGCGAACGGGCGTACTTCTTTACCTGGTGAGTGTACCGCGATGTCACGTCTCTTGTCAAGAACAATCTACAATTTTTTGACGAACCTAAGCTGTTGAGTTCATTGGAAATTCCCGTTCTGGGACTCGGCGCGTTGTGCGCGCAGCAAGAAGCCCCCGCGCCGGAAATCGACTGCAACGCGGGAAAAGCCGGCGGCGGTTACACGAGCATTTGCGGCGCCGGCGGCTATCGGGACGAAGGTGCTGCCGATGTGCATGGTGCGCTGGAGCCAGCCATCGTTTATTTCAAAGGCGACAAACATGCCGCCCGGTTGCAGTACGCGACATATTTCCGCGAGGGCGCGATCCTGCGATTCCGCGGAGCGGAGATGGTGCAACACCAGGATCGCGATGGCACATGAAAAACTGCCCGCGGCGAAAGGTAAGTGGGCGGCATCCCCCTGTACCACGCGAACGACGCCGGGCACGATCCCGGACGCTACGCCTTTGGCTCCCCTGGCTGAGTTTGCAACTTTCTGCTGCGCAGAGAGCTGGGGCTGAGAGAAGCCTTGGGCAATCCTGGCTGCGGAGGCCGCACTGTATTCCAGACTGGTGACGCTAGGGAATTTTTGAGCAAGGCTGGCCGTAGCCGCGCCGGTTCCCGCGCCGAGTTCCAAGACGCTGGAGCCCAGGTCGAAACCTTGCAGCATGGCGGGAAGAAGGCGATTTTGCGTGGCTTTGCTCCAGAAGTTTGTGGAGCAGAACCAGTTTTCAAAGCGATTCATGAGTTGACCGATTCTACCGCAGCGCTCGTTGCCCACGTTGGCGGCAAGCAATGCCGCCACATCGGAATCGCGCGAACCGCTATGTCACCAGCATGACGGATTGGGCCACCTTGTTGTGAAAGAAAGCAGATCCCTCGCGGCGCTCGGGATGACAATTTCATCCGGGCTTTGCGGTCTCGCCTGACATCGCCGTCGCGAGACTCTTTTGCGGAATTCGCGGTGCCTGAACGCTACTGCAGTTGCGGGCGGAGGCGGCGGAGGGAGTCGGCGAAAGTGTCGGCGTTGTAGGCGGAAGCATTTTCCAGTTGCGAGAACAGTCCGTTGATGGACGCACGGACTTCGGCGGCGTTGGCCGGCTTGGCTTCTTTGCTGTAGGCGATGTACAGCGAATCGAGGGCCATGGTGGCTTGTTCGGCGGCGCGCTCGTCGGCAAGAGAAATCGGTTCGGCATTGTCGCAGATGCTTTGCATCATGCGCAGCACCAGGCCGCGCTCGTAAGTCATGGTCGAGAAGCGTTCGGCGAATTGCTGGGCCACGGGGGCGGCGGCGCTGGCGGCGGCCGCGGCTTTGGCCGGATCGGGATTGAGCTTGCTCATTTCCGCGGAAACAGCGCCGAGCTTCTGGTCGAGATCTTGCGCGCCGGCGGGGTCAACTTCCTTGGCCATCAGGCGGAAGACCACGTAGCGCGACTCGTTCCACGCGGGATCACCGGGACGGCGGCCGGTGTAGCCATGTTCCTGACGCCAGCTCTTTTTCGGGTCAGTCAGCGAGTGGTGGCAGGCGAAACAAGAGAGCTCGGAATACTCGGGCCAGACGGTTTTCTTGTCAAAGCGTTCGCCGCGGGCGCGCCAGGCGACGCGGTCCATGGCCGCATTCAACTGCACTGCTTGGCCGGTACTCCAATCGCGCACACCTTCCCAGGAAGCGTCTTCCGCGGGCGAGGCGTTGACTGCCAAGCGCGGGATATTCCAGTGGCGCGGCATCACCGCGGAGAAAGAATCCAGTTCGAAATACAAATCCGGATGGCCGGCGGCGATCATTTCATGATCGACAAATTTATTTTTGGTTCCTAGATGACATTCCAGGCACTGATGCGTGCGCACGATTATGTTCCGGGTATCCACCATGCCGAGCTTTACCGACTCAGCGTGCTTGCCTGGCGCGTCTACAGCAGTGTGCTGGCCGAGCCAGCCTTGCGCGGGCCCGTGACAATTTTCGCAGGTGACCCCTTCCGTGATCGCAAAACTGCGCCCGCGCTGCTCGGGAGTCGTGGCCAGCGCGTGGCACGCCAGACATTTGGGAGCCTCTTCGGCTTTGCCCAGATTCAAAATTTTGGCCATGCGTTCGCCGACGTCGCCGGTCAGCGCCTGATAGGCACGGCTGTGCTTGTCTTTGATAATCCAGGTGGAATATTCATTTTGCAGGATGCGGCTGTTGGCCACCGGTTTGACACTGCCATGGCAACTGGTGGCGGCGCAGGATCCCGGGCCGACGTACTTACCCACTCCATTGTCCGCAGCAGAATTATTATTCTGGGAGCGCACGCCTAACGGCGCGGTCGACGCAAGGCACAACAGAAGCAGCGCGATGCGGGGATGAAGGCCAAGTCTCATTCGGGGCTCGTTCCGGCTGGATAGCTTATATCGCCTCCGCGCGCGGGAAGTCAACGAAAGTCTATTTGCCAGGAACTGTCACGCTTTTTGACAAGTTATTCGCCCACCGAGCCTGGCAACAAACGCTAACTCTTGTTGATATAAAACAGAGCGCGCGAGAATTTATTCCCGCCCACGCTTTGGATCGCGGCGTCCCGAGCGCAGAATGAGCAGGATAGTCAAAATAAGCGCGCCGGACAGCAGCATGGCCCAATCGATGGCGCTCATGGCGCGATGCTATAACTGCGATAGTGGAAGGTCAACCGCGGCCCCGAGCGCTGGGTAAGAATATTGGCGAACCAAGGCAATTGCTGTTGGAGAAGATCAAAATGAAAAAGACAGCGATCTTAATTTTGGTTTTGGTGGTCAGCCTTTGTGGCCATCCCTTGCTGGCACACTTCGCGAATGGCAAACGAGCGGAGGGTTTCCGGGCTGTTGAACTGGTGCAGGCTAGCCCTGAGCCGGTTGCGGAAGACGCGTTGCTACGGGAGATTGCCGCCCAGGAAGGCGCAGGGATGGACGCGTTGAAAGCGGGCGACCTGAAAGCGTTTGGGATTTTGCTGGCAGACGATGCCCTGTTCATCGACTCGCACGGCTTGGCCAGCAAGGCAGAAGTGCTAACAAACGTCGCTGATTTCCGGATTCTGGACTACACGATGGATGATCTGCGGCTGGTGCGCGTTTCGGAAACGGCGGGTTTGCTGGCCTATAAATTAACGGAACACGGCGCATCGCACGGGCGTGAGTTTTCCGCGACAGTCTACGTTGCCACCTTGTATGCCAAACGTGATGGAAAATGGGTGTCGCTGTTCAGCCAGGAGACGGGTGCGAAGCAGCCCGCGCAACCACAAACAGCGAAACCGCCGGGAAGATGAAAACACTTCTGAATACGAGAGACCGGAGCGAAGTGCTGGAACGGCTCGGCAAGCTGCGGGTTGATTCTCCGCGACGCTGGGGAAAGATGTCGGCGCAACAGATGGTCTGCCATCTGAGCGATTCGTTTCGCATCAGCCTGGGCGAGAAGTTCGCGCAGCCGGCGGATACCTTCGTGAGCCGTTCGCTGCTGAAGTGGGCGGCACTGTGGCTGCCGCTGCGGTGGCCGCACGGATTCCCGACGCGGCCGGAAGTGGATCAGCAGCAAGGGGGAACCAGCCCCACCGAGTTTGCAGCTGATGTGGCGCAACTGCGGATGCTCTTTGAACGTTTCTGCGATAGGGGAGATTTTGCGGCGCACCCGATGTTTGGAATGCTGTCGGACGGCGAACGCATGCGCCACGCCTATCTGCACATGGACCATCACCTGCGGCAATTCGGAGCGTAGACGGAAATAAGAAAGAAAAAGCCAGGCGACCATCGATTCCCCGATAGTCGCGTGGCTTTTTTGTTCAACGCTAGAGTCGCGTCATTTCGCTGCGTCAGTGCGGCTTGCCGCCCGAGGATGGGTGGCTTTCCGCCGGATGCGAAGCAGGCGCCTGGTGCTGCTGCATCTGCTGCGTCTGGGTAGTGTGTTTTTGTTCGAGTTGCTGGGTCTGCTGGGTGTGGTGCTGTTCCATCTGTTGTTTTTGTGCGTCGTTATAGTTTTTCTTGGTGGCTTGCTGGTGTTCCTTTTCCTGCTGCTGTTGGAGCTTCTGATGCTCCTGATTTTGCTTGGCCACCAATTTGTCCTGTTGCTGCTGGTATTTCTTGTCGGTCTTGGGATTGCCGGTGTTCGGCGGAGTAGTTTTGTGCGCGTCCACTTCGTTGGCATGGGCCGGGTTGGGATGAGCTGCCGCGTTGTTTTCGGGATGCGTCTCATTCGCGGTGCGTTCCGGGGCCTTGTACGGTGCGCCCGCTGCGCGAGCGGGAACCGCGGCAGTTTTGAAGTCGCCTGGGCGCGCCGTGGCGGCGATGGGCGGTTTGCCCTGGTTTGCTGAAGCGCGCAACTCGGGATTACCCCGAGCGGCCTGCACATGCTGCGTCTGCGCGGCTACCGGGCCGACATGGCGTTCGCTGGCGTAGGAACGTTCCTGCTCAGTCTCGCGGGCTTCCACGCCACCTGTGCCACCGTTGTAGCTGACATGGGTGTTGTTGTTTACGACGGTGGTGTTATAAGTGTTGTGGATGATCGTGGTGTTTACGTGATTGACTTAAGTGTTGTAGGAAAAGTGGCCACCGTCCCAGCGGCCGCCCTCATAGCCCACTCCGCCGTAACCGAATCCGTAATTGATGCCGCCGTAAAAACCGATGTGCGGTCCCCAGTAGCCTTCATGAAAAAAAAATGCGCTGCCGCCCCAGCCCCAATAGCCGGGAGTCCAGAGGAAGCCCACTTGCGGCGGCTGAACCCAGGTGCCAGGAACCCAGTAGTAGCCATCCCCATCATCGTAAGCCCAGTAGCCGGGGGTCCAAAGATAACCCTCCGCGGGGCAAATCGGCTGCTCGTAAATCGGGAGTGCCGGCGGGCCGAAGCCAACGGAAATACCTATACCGACTTGACCGAATGCAGCGTGGGACATCGCCAGCAAGACGAACGAAAACAGCAACGAACGAATCGCAACCGCTATACGCATTGTGCTTCCTTCTGCCTGCTCATCCTTTTTATTGCCCGGTAGATCACAATGCATTTGCGGGCGTGGATCGAGAGGCGGGTTGTGTGATGCAACGTGGCCGAATTTCTTTGCACAAGAATGCTAGCGGCCAGCGGCGAAATCTCTAATAGGGTGTTGTCTGTAGGCACTTTGGGAAAATACGGGATGGAAAGCAAACCTGACGAGGCGGCACGGGGAGCCTAAACAAGCAAAATAAAGGCCGGACTGGGAAAGTCCGGCCTTGTCGGCAAACAACAACGAGTTGACTCCGCGATCAATGAGGCTTTTCTGACGACGGATGAGACTCGGCTGCGGGTTTGGATTGCGCGGTGTGCGCTTGCTGTTGGGTTTGTACCTTTTGGGTTTGCGTAGCGTGTTTTTGTTCGAGCTGTTGGGTCTGTTGCTGGTGCTTTTGTTCGACTTGCGCCTTTTGCGCTTCGCCCGCGTTGGACTTGGTTAATTGCTGATGTTGTTTTTCCTGCTGCTGCTGCAGTTTCTGGTGATCCTGGGATTGTTTGGCGGCCAGAGTGTTTTGCTGCTTCTGATATTTCTGGTCGGTTTTGGCGTTACCAGTGTTGGGGGCTGTGGTCTTGTGGGCTTCGAGGTCCGCTGCGTGGGTAGCCGGAGCAGGGTGCGCGGCGACGGCTGCGGGTTTTTCCTCGGCCTTCGGAGCTACGGTTTCTTTTGCGGGCTCACGTGCAGGCTCTTTTGCGGCCTCTTTGGCGGGCTCGGCAGCGTGTTCGTTCACTGTTTCGGACTTGGCGACCGCTGCGGCCGGTGGGTTGCCATGATTCGCGGAAGCGCGCAGTTCCGGGTTGGAACGAGCTTCTTGCGCGTGCGTAGTTTGTGCTGCGACGGGAGCGATATGGCGTTCGCGGCTGGCAGTTTCTTCCTGTGCGGTAGCGCGAGCTTCCACGCCGCCCTGGCCGCCGTTGTAGCTGACGCGGGTGTTGTTCTCGACGACTCTGGTGTTGTAGGTATTGTGGATGACGGTGGTGTTCACGCGATTCACGGAAGTGTTGTACGCGAAGCGGCCATTGTCCCAACGCCCGCCTTCGTACCCGCGACCGCCGTACCCGAAGCCGTAATTGATGCCGCCATAGAAGCCGACGTTCTGGCCCCAGTAGCCTTCATGGAAGGCATAGGCATTGCCGCCCCAACCCCAATAGCCGGGGGTCCAGAGGAAGCCGACCTGCGGAGGTTGGATCCAGTCGCCACCCACCCAGTAATAGCCGTCATCGCCATATGCCCAGTAACCTGGGGTCCAGAGATAGCCATCGGCCGGGCAGATGGGCTGCTCGTAGACGGGGATCGCGGGTGGCGCGATGACAATGGAAATGCCAAATTGACCAAACGAAGCGGCCGACATCGCCAGTAACAACAGGGAAAACAACACAGAACGGATAGCAAACAAATTGCGCATTGTGCTTCTTTCTGCCCGATCAGTTTTCGTAGCCCGGTGATGTAGATGGCTCGCGGACGGCTAGAGTGAGGAGGCGCTTACTCAATACAAGGGGTGAACTGCTGTGGTCACCGATAATGACAGGAGGGCTGGCGGTAACGATAGGGTGGTTCCTGTAGGGAGCGAACAGCGATGCGGTACTCGGGCGCATGGGTTTTATGAGCAATCGCTTATACTCTGGAGATTGTGCACATGAAGGCGCTGCTGTTAGCGAAATACAATCAACTGGAAATTGTCGAAATGCCGAAGCCAGTTCCCGCGGTAGGGGAGATTCTGGTACGCGTCGCGGCCTGTGGGATTTGCGGAAGCGATGTGCACGGGTATGACGGATCTTCCGGCCGGCGAATACCTCCCATCGTGATGGGCCACGAGGCGGCGGGTACCGTGGCTGGGGTTGGCTCGGGTGTGCGGGGCTGGATCGAGGGCGATCGAGTTACATTTGATTCCACGGTTTTTTGCGGGGAGTGCCCGTATTGTTTGCGCGGAGAAGTAAATCTTTGTGACCGGCGGCAGGTGCTCGGAGTTTCCTGCACCGATTATCGTCGCGCCGGGGCGTTCGCGGAATATGTGATTGTGCCGGAGCGGATTGTGCATCGCTTGCCGGAGAAATTATCGTTCGCTGAGGCGGCGATGCTGGAGGCTACGGCGGTGGCGGTGCACGCCGTGGCGCTTTCGAAAATTTCCGCCGGGGATCAGGCCCTGGTGCTGGGCGCAGGGATGATTGGATTGCTCACTTTGCAGGCGTTGCGCGCGGCGGGATGTGCGTCGGTGATTGTGGCGGATGTGGATGCTTCGCGGCTCAAGCTCGCTGAAGAAGTGGGCGCGACGGCCACAGTATGCGCTTCCGGCGAAGAGTTGATCGCGGAGATTATGCAGAGAACGAATGGCGCTGGCGTAGATGTAGCGATCGAAGCGGTGGGAATTGACGCTACCGTGCGGGCCGCGGTGGAAGCGGTACGCAAGGGCGGCACTGTTACGCTGGTGGGAAATATTTCGCCGACGGTCACCTTGCCGCTGCAGCGGGCGGTTACGCGGCAGATTCGTCTGCAAGGGTCGTGCGCCTCGGCGGGAGAGTATCCGCAAGCGATTGCGTGGATGAGCAGCGGCAAAATTCGCGTGAAGCCGTTGATTACCGCGATCGCGCCGCTCGAAGAGGGTCCGCAATGGTTTGCGCGGCTGCATGCGCGCGAAGCAAATTTGATGAAAGTGGTGCTTACTCCGGAGAGCGCGGCATGAGGAAACCATTCGCGCAGCCATCGTTGTCGAGGCGCGTATGAGCGAAGGCCTTTTCGATCTCACCGGGCGCACCGCGATCGTTACCGGCACGAGCCAGGGATTGGGGCAGCACTTTGCGCGCGCGCTCGCTAAAGCGGGCGCGGACTTAGTTTTAACCAGCCGGAAGCGCGAGCGCTTGACGGCGTTCGCGGCGGAGATCGAAGCTCTAGGGCGTCGAACCGTCTCGTTGGAGCTGGATGTGCGTGAGCTCGCAAGCATCACGCAAATGGTGGCGGAAGCCGAAGCGGCTTACGGACACATCGATATTCTGGTGAACAATGCCGGCTGTAACCGTCGCAAACCCGCGCTAGATGTTACCTGGGAAGATTGGAACGTGGTGCTCGACACGAATCTGCGTGGAAGTTTTTTTGTGGCGCAAGCCGTGGCGCGTTCCATGGTGGCACGCGGCTATGGGCGGATCATCAACATTGGTTCGGTAACTAGCGTCGCCGGGTATGCGGGGCTGGGACCTTATGGCGCGAGCCGTGGCGGGATTCGGCAGTTGACCATGAGCCTGGCCGACGATTGGGGCCCGCATGGCATTACCGTAAATTGCCTGGCGCCGGGATGGTTCCGCACCGAGCAGAACAAAGTGATGTATGAGGATCCGGAATGGGTGGAGTATCTTTGCGACCGCATTCCGGTGAAACGTCCGGGAGCGCCGCACGATCTCGATGCCGCGGTGGTATTCCTCGCGGCGGAGTCCAGCCGCTATGTTACCGGACAGACTTTGTTGGTGGATGGCGGAATTTCTACCGGCGCGGTCCGGGCGCTTCCGACGCCGCCCGCGAAAAACCCGTAAAAACAATTTTGAGAGGTTTAGCGATGACACCCGACGTTAAAGCTGGATACGCCTTGCAGCTGAGCCAGCGTTACCGATTGTTCGCGCTGATGTGCAGAGGGGCGCTGGCGCTGGTGTTACTGGCGAGCCTGTGGGCAGCCGCGGGACACGCCGAAACCGACGCGTTGCAAATTTATTTTGTAGATGTCGAAGGCGGGCAGGCGACACTCTTCGTTACACCTCGCGGCGAGTCGCTGCTAATCGATACGGGGTGGCCCGGCAACAACGGGCGCGATGCGGACCGCATCGTGGCCGCGGCCAAGTCCGCGGGAGTCGCCAAGATTGATTTTGTGCTGCTTACCCACTTTCACGAAGATCATGCGGGCGGCATCACCCAACTGGCCGCAAAGATTCCCATCGGAACAGTGATCGATCACGGAGAAAATCGCGAGCCCGGCGACGCGGCCACTGTACAAATCTGGAAGGATTATGAAAAGTTTCTGGCCACCAGCAAGGTCAAGCGCTGGACGGTGAAGTCGGGAGATGTTTTACCGTTGCAAGGAATGCACGCAGAAATTGTCAGCTCGGACGGCGCCATGCTCGAGAAACCCTTACCCGGCACAGGCGCTGCGAACGCGGCCTGCAAGGATGCCGAAAAGCCTCCTGCCGACCAGACAGAAAATCCGCGTTCGGTCGGAACCATCATCACCTTCGGCACTCTGCGGATTCTGGACCTGGGCGACTTAACCCGAGACAAGGAGGTGGAATTGGTTTGCCCGGTGAACAAACTGGGCTCGATTGATATCTATATTGTTTCGCATCACGGCTGGCTACAGAGCAACAGTTCGGTGTTTCTAACCGCCATCGCCCCGCGCGTGGCCATTATGGACAACGGCGCTGCGAAAGGTGGCTCACCTTCGGCTTGGGACAATATTGAAAAATCGCCACGGCTGAAGGACTTGTGGCAACTGCACTATTCCAATGAAGGAGCGGCGGCGCACAACGTCTCCGTACCGTTCATCGCGAACCTAGCCGGCCCGGACACCGGGAATTATCTGAAAGTCACAGTCTCGCCGGCAGGAAGTTTTGACGTCCTCAATTCGCGTACCGGAACCACCAAACACTACCCCGCCTCGCAGTAAACGCTGAAGATCAGGATGGCTCGGGAATCGGCTCAATGCGCCCCAGCAGAAAAACATAACCGCAAATGCCGATCAGCAGAAACACAGTGGCCGCGATGAACGCGCCCGCATAAGGGTACGCAGATGTGCGCATGTGATTCACGATGTAGCCGGTGAGGATTGGCGCGCCGATGGCTGAAACCTGGCTGCAGACGTTCATGATCCCCCCCAGCGTCCCCACACTTTCGCGCGGCGCAATTAAAGACGGAATCGACCAGCCCACCGGAGCAGCGGCGGACAGTCCGCCAATCGCCATACTGATCCAGAAGAGCGCGGAATAAATACTATCCGCGCGCGCGGCGCCCAATATGCCCAGCCCGAAGGCCGTGCCCACGATCAGAACGACCTGGCGCACACGGGTGGAATTCCATCCTCGCTGTATCAGGAAATCTACGAGCCATCCACCAACCGCCAGATCCGTGATGGTGGCGAATAGCCACGGGACGCTGGTATACAAGACGGAATGCAGCAAGTCCAAATGATGGGCAGTGCCCAAATAGCTGGGAAGCCAGGTCAGGAGCAGATAAAAACTGTAATTGTAAGAAGCGAAACCCAGGGACAGGCCCCAAACTTTGCGGCGCCGCAGCAAGTACCCCAGCGGAGCGCCCTTGGCCGCTTTAGTTTGATCCTCCGGCTGCGCCCCGCCGCGCGTAATGAATTCTCGCTCTGCTGCGGAAAGCGCCTTGTCCTCGCTGGGATTCCGGTAAACAGCATAGAACAGCACGAAATAAGCGAGGCTGATCAAACCGGTGGCCGCAAAACTCCAGCGCCAACCGAAATGCAGCAACAGTAAGCCGATTATCGGCACACCGAGAGCGGGGGCTAATTTGGCAGCACTGTCAAAAATAGCGGTGGCCAGGCTGCGCTCTGATTGCGGAAACCAATAGCCCACCGCCTTGGAGTTTCCCGGAAACGTGGGAGCCTCACCCACCCCCAACAGCAGCCGCGCGACAAAAAAGCTGGGGATGCCCATGGCCAACGCGGCAGCAAAGGAAGCAACGCTCCACAAAATCGTGCTAATGCGCCCCACGAGACGAACTCCAAACCGGTCCAACAACAGCCCGGAGGGCAATTGCATGAGCGCGTAAGTCCAGCTGTAGGCACTCGACAAGTACCCGAAGGTAATAGCGGAGATACCGAAGGCCGCGTTGAGCGCGTCTTTCGAGACGGAAATATTGACGCGGTCAAAATAGTTCACCAGCACGCCAATGCCGAGCAGCAAGGCGATTAGCCAGCGTTTGCGGGGGACTCGGGCTTTCTCCAGAAGTGCTTCAGGCATGTTTGGTCGCTGGCGCAGCGGCATCATAGCGCACTGGCACAAAAATTTGTGGCACTAGCGATGACCGAAACCGACCGGCGGTAGCTCCGAGGTGGCCTGGCGGGGCCTCCAGCCCGGGACTTCGACCCGCTGCAAACGGACTCTTTACAGTTTTGCGGACCGACAGTAGTATGCAGGGATTAACTCTCCCTTGGGCGCCGCGCGGGCCTGAAATTCGCGCGTACTTTCAATTGATACAGCTATCCGGAACCTAACGCCGTGATCTTCGACGACCTGCGAGCGATACAACTGCGGCACGGCTTTCTGCCTAAGGCGGAACTGGAAGGCTTGTCGCAACGCACGCAAATGCCGCTGTATCAGATCCACAGCGTGGCCAGCTTCTATCCGCATTTTCATCTGGCGATGCCTCCTAAAGCCGAAGTGCGCGTCTGCGCGGACATGAGCTGCCACCTGAATGGCGCTGCGGACTTGCGCGCGGACCTGGAGCGCCGCTTCACCGGTGCGCGTGCCGACGACGTGCAAATCCGCGACGTCTCCTGCCTGGGTCGCTGCGATATGGCGCCGGCAGTGGCGATCAACGATCAGATCTTTACGGACGTTACGGGAGACCGCGCGGAGCAAATCACGCGCTCGGCCATGCGCGGCGATACGGTTCACGAAGATCATCCCGTGCAGGCCCGCGTGGCTTGCGGCTCCGATCCTTACGGCGAGGGCGGCGTCGGCGCGAAATACGGGGTGCTGACCGGTCTGGCCCATTCCAAAGCGTTCGATGACGTGCTGGCGCAACTGAAGGCCTCGGAGCTCAAGGGCATGGGCGGCGCAGGATTCCCGACCAGCATGAAGTGGGATTTGGTCCGCAAGCAGGCGGCGACGCCGAAATATGTGGTTTGCAACGCCGACGAAAGCGAACCGGGGACGATCAAGGACCGCTTCATCATGACTCACCTGCCGCACCTGCTGATCGAAGGCATGGCGATAGCAGGGTTGGTGACCGGCGCGAAAACCGGAATTTTGTACATTCGCCACGAATACCATTTGCAGGAAGAAATTCTTGGCGAGGAATTGCGCCGCTGCTACCAGATGGGCTTACTCGGCAAAAATATTTTGCAGAGCGGGCTGGATTTCGATCTACAGATTTTCGTGAGCCCTGGCGGATACATTTGCGGAGAAGAGACCGCGCTCATCGAAGCGATTGAAGGACATCGTGCCGAGCCGCGCAACAAACCGCCATTCCCGGTGGCGGCTGGATTGTTTGGGAAACCTACGGCCTTAAATAACGTTGAAACGTTTGTAAACGTGCCGCAGATTTTGGCGCGCGGGGTGGAGTGGTTCAAGGCGCAGGGCGTGGCCGGGTCTCGCGGATTGAAATTTGTGGGTGTCAGCGGACACATTGCCAATCCGGGAATTTTTGAAGTGCCGCTAGGCATCACCATGCGCGAAGTACTGTACACCCACGCAGGCGGCATTCGTGGCGGCCGCACGTTGAAAGCGTTCGCGCCTTCGGGACCGTCGTCCGGATACTTGCCAGCCTCCATGGTCGATGTGCGCCTGGATTTCAAAGCGCTGGCGGACGCCGGTTCGATGCTGGGTTCGGGTGCGATTGTAGTTTGCGACGACACCACTTGCATGCTGGACATGGCTTTGAACGCCGTGCGTTTTTATCGCAACGAATCCTGCGGCAAGTGCGTGCCCTGCCGCGTCGGCTCGCAAAAAATGACCGATATGCTGGTCCGCTGGACGCAAGGCGCGCTCCCCGAACCACAATACCGCGCGGACTTGGCATTGCTCGACGAACTCTCCGCCGCCATGGGCCTGGCCAGCATTTGCGGACTGGGGCAAATTGTTCCCGCCCCAATTCAATCCGTGCTGAAACATTTTCGCGCGGAAGTAGATGCCCATGTCTTGCAGGGGAAATGTCCTAGCGGGATTTGCTTCTCCGCGGCAGTTCGCGCCGGCGAAGCCAATCGTGTGGGCATCCGGCCATGACGAACTTTTTGGGTTGCTCATCGACGAAGTTCGTCGCGCACGAAGCGGTTTGCTAACTAATTTATGGCCACCACTCCAACTACTCCCGCCGGCTCAGTCGACCTGCTCATCGACGGAAAGCCCGTGCGCGTTCCGGAGGGCACCAGCGTATTCGACGCCGCGCGCATGAACGGCGTCCCCATTCCCACGTTGTGCCATCTGCAAAACGAAACACCTGTGGGCGTGTGCCGTCTGTGCCTGGTGGAAGCGGGCGGCCGCGTACTTTCCGCAGCGTGTGTGCGGCCGGTGGACCCCGGGATGAAGGTGGTCACCAATTCCGAGAAAGTTTTAGGCGCGCGTAAGACCGTGCTGGAACTGTTGATGTCCGATCATCCGTCGCCCTGCGCGCGGCAACAGCACTCCGGCGATTGCGAACTGGAAACCCAGGCCCACGCCGCAGGAATTACGCAGCCGCGATTTGCGAAACGCAGTGTGGCCCGTGGCCGCGACGAATCTTCGCTCGCCATTGCCGTGGACCACGACGCCTGCATCCTGTGCGACCGCTGCATCCGCGGCTGCGACGAAATCAAAAACAATTTCGTGCTCGGCCGCATGGGCAAAGGCTACGCCGCAGGAATTGCCTTCGACCTCAATTCCCCGATGGGCGATTCCACCTGTATTTCTTGCGGCGAGTGCATGGTCTCCTGCCCCACCGGTGCGCTCACCAATCGCGGAGTGGTTGGTACCGCCATCGCCAAATCCGCCGATGCCCAAGTCTTCGACGCCGAAGAATTACTGCAAATTCCCGTTTTTAAAGGCGTTTCCGGCACATTTTTGGAGCTGAACACGGGCGCGATCGTCAAGCGCCGCTTCCGTGCCGGAGAATTAATTTGCAAAGAGGGCGATTTCGGTTCCACGGCGTTTTACATTCTGGAGGGCCGCGCCCAAGTTTCCATTTCTACTCCCATCGCCCACGTAAAAACCGATGGCGGCGCAAAAGGCTTCTTCAAAAAGCTCACCAGCTCGCTGGTTTCCCGCACCGAAGACAAGCGCGACGAAGAAAAACGCGATCGCACCATTCCCATCGACGCCAGCGTCGATCTGAACTACGGCAGTCCGGTTGCCGAACTTGGCGCCGGCGACCTTTTCGGCGAAATGACTTGCATGAATTTTTATCCGCGCTCCGCAACCGTCCGCGCGGAGTCCGACGTTGTGGCCTACGAAATGCTTCGCAACGTTTTGGACATCATGATGAAGAACAAAACGTTCCGTGCGCAGATCGACGCCAATTACCGGCGTCGCGCCCTGGAAAACCATCTGCGCGGCGTTCCGATGTTTGCGGATCTCTCTCCGGATTTTATCGAACACCTGAAAGAAAGCGTCGAATTGCAGCGCTACGCACCCGGACAAATCATTGCGCGGCAAGGCGACGCCGCCGACTGCTTCTATCTCGTGCGCATTGGTTTCGTGAAAATTTCCGAGAATTATCCTGGCGGCGAAATGGTTCTCGCCTATCTTTCGCGCGGAGATTACTTCGGAGAAATTGGCTTGCTCGGCGGCGGCGTACGCACCGCCACTTGCACCGCTCTGGATCACGTCGAAGTCGTCCGCATCTCCGGCGACGATTTCCGCCAGATGATCGAGCGCTTTCCCACCGTGCGCGCCGGGCTCGCGGCGGTAGCCGAAGAACGTCAACAGGCCAATCAGCAGCGCATGCAGATGCTGCAGAGCGTGCCCATCGATCAATTCCTTTCACAGGGGCTGATGGAAGCGCAAAGCTTGCTGGTTCTCGATCTCGAAAATTGCACCCGTTGCGACGCCTGTGTAAATGCCTGCGCCGACGCGCACGACGGCGTCACCCGCCTGGTCCGCGACGGTTTGCGCTTCGATCAATTTTTGGTCGCCACCAGTTGCCGCCAGTGCCGCGATCCGCTGTGCATGGTCGGCTGCCCCGTTGGATCCATCCGCCGCCGCAATTCTCTCGAAGTAATCATCGAAGATTGGTGCATCGGCTGCGGACTCTGCGCGCGAAATTGCCCTTACGGAAATATTAATCTCCATCCTTTTGAAGTGATCGTCGACGATCCCGAGCACGCCGGCCGCAAGAAAGCCGCCATCAAACAAAAAGCTACCTCCTGCGATTTGTGCACGCACTTGAAGGAACCCAGCTGCGTCTACGCCTGCCCGCACGATGCGGCGCATCGCGTCGACCCCAAGAAATTCTTCGCCGACATGATCGGCCAGGCGTCCACAAAATAATATGCACATGAACCGGACACAACGCGCCTGGGGTCTCGCCTCGCTGATTATTTTTGTGGCTTCGGCGATCGGCTACACGTTCTACGCCTTAAACACCCGCCCGAGCGGCGGCAGCGTGGTTGGATTATTTTTCGGCATCGTCGGTTTCGGCTTCATGATTTTTGCTGCGCTGCTTGGCGCGCGCAAACGCGTTCCGGTCTGGCGTCTCGGTCGCGCGCAAGCCTGGATGCGCGGCCATCTTTGGCTCGGCCTGCTCAGCTTGCCGATGATTTTGTTCCACGGCGGTTTCCATTTCGGCGGGACCATGACCCAGGTATTAATGTGGATGCTCATCGTCACGGTGTTCAGCGGCCTGTTCGGCGCCGTCCTGCAAAATTACCTTCCGCGAATCATGACCACCGATGTTCCGCTCGAAACGATCTACGACGAAATCGGCAACGTGCGAAAACTTCTGCGCCAGGAAGCCGACCGCGATGTCGAATCCGTATGCGGCCCACTCGGCTTATCGCGCGAGGGCACCGAAGAAGAGCAGCGCGCCGGCGGGTTCACCGCCATGCGTCCCTTGGCTGCGGCTGCAGGAGTGCGTGGAGTATCGGCTACTTCCAGCAGCGCAGGCGGAACCGCGGTGGCCGCCGCTCCAGAAATTATTTTGTTATCAGAGGAAGAGAGCGCCCCGCTGCGCCGCTTCTACACTAACGAGATGCGTCCGTTTCTGGTCAACCCGCGCGAGCGCCGCGCGATTCTCGGCCGTCCGGAAAAAGCGAAAATGGCTTTCGCCGGGGTGCGTACCCTGCTGCCGGCGGTAGCGCACAACACCCTGGACGACCTCGAAGATATTTGCGACGAAGCGCGCCAACTGCGCAAACAGGAGCAGCTACACCACTGGCTGCACTACTGGCTGCTGGTCCACATACCGCTGTCGCTAGCGCTGATTTTATTAGGTGGAGTACACGCGGTAATGGCGCTGCGTTACTAGCAGCGCGACCTTGACTTTGTAGGGGCGTCCGCCGCGGCGGACTGCGCCCCAGCTAGCCCGGGCGTTAAATAGCATTCGGACTCGTATTTGAAGTTTGTTGGGAAACAAAACTTGGCGCGCACACGCACAACTAAAAAACTCGCCCAGCGTATCGACCTGAACTATTTCAAAAGGCCGACTCCGCTAAAGCGCGCCAAATTGTGGCTCAGCATTTTGGTCCCGGCATTGGCCCTGGCCTGGATCGCCTGGCTGGTGGCAGCCAAGGATTCCCGCGTCTACAGCAGCGGCAAAATGTCCGAAGCTCACGCCGTTCTGGCCAACGATTGCGCCGCCTGCCACGTGCAAAAAGCCGGCGTATTCGCCGAAAAAGCTCAAGACAGCGCTTGCCTGAGTTGCCACGATGGCCCCATCCATCATCACGTCGCAACAAAAAATATCGCCTGCGCCGAATGCCACACCGAGCACAAAGGCCGCATCAATATCGTCGGCACCAGCAACCAGAACTGCGCGCAATGCCACGACGATCTAAAAGCCCACGGCGGCACCAGCAATTACGCCAACGCAATTTCCAGTTTCAGCGATGGTCATCCGGAATTTGCGGTGGTGCGCACGTCCGCCGGCAACACCCCAATCGATCACGGCACCATCAAACTAAATCACGCGCTGCACATGAAATTGATTCGCCGCGGCCCCACGGGACCGATGGTCCAGCTCGAATGTGGCAATTGCCATCGCCCCGCAGCGGCGCCAGCCGATTTAACCTACGGCGATACCAAATATCACGCCGCCCCCACCACCTACAAAGAGGGCGATGAACTCCTGCCCATCAAAGCGGAGACTCTGCCCTCCCGCGCGCCCAGCAACGGTCGCGATCTGATGGCTCCGCCGAAATTCGCCACCGCCTGCGCTTCCTGCCACCTGCTCACCTTCGACAAACATTTCGACGAAGGCGTTCCCCACGATAAGCCCGAAGTCGTTCACCAATTTCTCGTAAACAAATTTACGCAATACATCGCCGCGCATCCTGGCGACGTCCGCGTAGTGCGGGATCCCAATCGCGACCTCGCGGAAAAGCCTCTACAACCCGAGGTGCGCATCCTCACTCCCTCCCAGTGGGTCGCCGAACGCACCGCCGACGCCGAGCAACTGCTCTGGCGCAAAACTTGCATCCAGTGCCACGCGCTTTCCGTCAGCGGAGCCCCGGTGCTGGCCGCGGTGGCGACGCCGGCTGCGGTTCTGCCGGTGGTAGCTCCCGCAAACACCACCACCAAGTGGATGCCCCACGCGAAATTCGATCACCAGGCTCACGAAGGTTTCACCTGCACCAGCTGCCACGAAAAAGCGCTCAGCAGCGCGCTCTCCACCGACGTCCTGATGCCCGGAATCGCCACCTGCCAAACCTGCCACGCACCAGGTCAGGACCACGCCGAATCTCGCTGCTTCGAGTGCCACGCCTACCACGACTGGGCCAAGCGCAAGGAAATCTCGCCAAAGTTCACCCTGCCCGCACTAAAACTCGGCGGCCACTAGAATGGTTCTGTAGGTGCCGGACTTTAAAGTCCGGCCTACTTCTTGTACGCGCACCGTGTCGGATGTATATGAGAACAAATCCCGGCCTGTTTTTCCGGAACCCTCATCAGAATGGCGACCGCACAGACCGGAAATAAAAATCCCTTCAGCCATTCACCGTTTTCATCGCCTGCTCCGAATACCTCGTACCCGCCACCGCCCCATGCGGTGCAGCCTCATCGATCCTCCGCAAATCCTCCGGCGAGAGCACGATCTTCACGGCGGCCGCATTCTCGTCTAGATATTTCCGTCGCTTGGTCCCCGGAATCGGAATAATGTCCTCGCCCTGCGCCGCAAGCCACGCCAGCGCAAGTTGCCCCGGAGTGCATTTTTTCTCCTGCGCGATCTCTTCCACCCGTTTCGCTAAATCCAGATTCTTCGTAAAATTCTCGCACTGAAAGCGTGGGGAGTTCCTCCGAAAATCATCCGCCGCAAAATCTTCCGGACTCTTAATCTGCCCGGTCAAAAATCCCCGCCCCAGCGGACTGTACGCCACAAACGCAATTCCCAACTCCCGCGTGGTAGCGAGAAGCTCTTCCTCCGGATCGCGCGTCCACAGCGAATATTCCGTCTGCAGAGCGGCAATCGGATGCACCTTATGTGCCCGGCGAATGGTGGCGACGGAAGCTTCGGAAAGCCCGACGTGCAGAATTTTTCCAGCCTGCACCAGTTCGGCCATCGTCCCAATCGTTTCTTCAATTGGCGTGTTTCGATCCACCCGATGCTGGTAATAAAGGTCTACGTAATCGACGCCTAATCGCATCAGGCTGGCGTCCAGAGAGGCCCGGATATATTCCGGCTTGCCGTTCACCCCGCGGGCCAGCGGATTGTTCGGGTCGCGCACAATGCCAAATTTCGTGGCCAGAAATACCCGCTCGCGCTTTCCGCGAATCGCTTTGCCTACCAACTCTTCATTTTTACCCATGCCATAAATATCGGCCGTATCCAGAAAGCTAATTCCCAGTTCCAAAGCGCGGGCGATGGTGGCCAGCGATTCGCCCTCATCGCCCGGCCCGTAAAATTCAGACATGCCCATGCAGCCCAGACCCTGCGCGGAAACCAGCGGCCCGTTTTTGCCCAGCGCGCGTTGCGGAAATTTGGCGGCGCTACTCATATTGTTCCTCCCAAAGTCGGCGTACTCGTCTGTCTGGATGATTCGGGCGATTTTCCAGTACCAGGTCTGCCTGGCGAAACATTACCACCGCTCTACATCAGTCGCTTATTCTAGATTCTGCAATGAGCACCACTCCACTCGTCTCCCCACTCGGCACGCCGCCTGCGAACCCTCCTTCTGCTTTGCCGGGAGCGCCTCTCAACAATCCCAGCGGCGCGCAAACTTCCTTCTGGCGCGTTCTCACTAAATTTGATCAGACGAAAGTCTCCCCCTATCGCGCGCTGCGCAATGCTGCTGGCGTGGCCCTTCCGCTGATCGCTGGTTACGCCATGGGCATGCCGCGCGGCGGATTGGTGGTCGCCAGCGGTGCGCTCAACGTTGCGTATTCCGATGGCAGCGATCCCTACCCAAAGCGCGCCAAGCGCATGGCCAGCGCGGCGTTGCTCTGCGCCGTCGCCGTCTTTGCCGGCGCCATTTCCGGTCCGCACGCCGCACTCGCCATCATCATGGCCACCGTATGGGCCTTCGCTGCGGGAATGCTGGTAGCGTTGGGCACTACCGCCAGCGACATCGGCGTAATTAGCCTGGTCTCGTTGCTGATTTACGCTGCGCAGCCATTGAGCACCCATCAAGCCATCATTTCCGGATTGCTGGCGCTTGGCGGTGGGCTGTTGCAAACAGCGCTGAGCGTCGCGCTGTGGCCCGTACAGCGCTACGAACCGGAACGCCGCGCGCTCGCCAACTTCTTTCTAGAGTTGGCGCACCTGGCGGAAACTCCCGTGCTGCCCACCGCTAGTCCCGCGGCGAGCCTTCAGAGCGATCAGGCCCAAGCCACCATCTCTGGACTCGACTACGACGATAGTCTCGAAGCCCTGCGCTATCGCTCGCTGCTTAATCAGGCCGAACGTGTGCGCCTGGGCTTATTGATGCTGGGCCGGCTGCGTTTGCGAATGGAACGGGAAAGCCCTGGAGAGGCCGCCACCGCACTCATAGATCAGGGGTTGCAAAACGCCGCCGTACGGCTGCGGGCAACCGCGGCTGCGTTGACCTCCAATCATTTCTCCAACAGCAATCTTCAATTCGGACTGTTGCGCCGCCTGGTACAGCAGCTGACCACGGAAATGCCCAGTAGCTGCTCCACGTTTTACGTTGCCGTAGCCAAGAACGCGGCGTTTCAGCTCGATGCGCTCGCCGGACAACTGCGAGCGCTGCTGGACCTCGCTTCTCACACCACCGCCGAGGGACAGGCGGAATTCGCTGCGCGAGAATCCAGACAGCCGTGGTCACTTCGTTTTCGCGGGTGGTACGCCACGCTACTCGCCAACATCAGTTTCGATTCGTCCGCGTTTCGCCATGCGTTGCGTTTGGCGGTAATGACTGCTGTCGGAGAAGCATTAGGGCGGGGCTTCTACTGGCGCCGCTCGTATTGGTTGCCAATGACCATTGTGCTGGTGCTCAAGCCGGAGTTTACCTCCACGTTTAGCCGCGGGCTTTTGCGGGTCGCGGGAACCATTGTCGGACTAGTTTTAGCTACGGTACTCTTCCATTTTTTGCCGATCAACGTAACGTCGCAAATTTTGTTGATCTTCGCGTTTACATTTTTTCTGCGCTGGCTCGGCCCGGCCAATTACGGCATTTTCGGAATTGCCGTTAGCGCCCTGGTGGTGCTGCTGATCGCTATCGCCGGAATCGCGCCCAAGGATGTGATCTGGGCCCGCGGCATTAACACCGCAGGCGGCGGCGCGCTGGCCCTGCTGGCCTATTGGATTTGGCCCACCTGGGAGCGCACTCTCGTTTCCGAACGTGCCGCGAAAATGCTGGCGGCCTATCGCGAATATTTTCATGCGCTGGCCAGCGCATATATCGGCGGAGGAACCGGCGATGCGAATGAGATTGAACGTGCGCGGCTGGCTTCACGCTTGGCGCGCTCGAATCTGGAAGGCTCCATCGAACGGCTGGCGTCCGAGCCGGGCACGACTTCCAAACAGATGAATCGCCTGAACGCCGTGCTCGCCAGCACTCATCGCTTCGTGCACGCCCTCATGGCCCTGGACGCTGGTTGGCTGCAAACTGCTAAAGTCCCCGCGCGCCCGCCATTTAAAACATTCGCCATAGATGTGGAGCAAACGTTGTCGCTGTTGGAGTCCGCTCTGCGCGGAACTCGCGTGGCCGAAAAGGACTTTCCCAACTTGCGCGAGGACCACAACCGCCTGGTCGAGTACGGCGACCCGGAGGTCGAGCGCTACGCACTAGTGAATATCGAAGCGGATCGCATGACCAACAGCCTGAATACGCTGCGCGAGCAGATTTTTGCCAGGCTCAACGAAGAAGCGCGGAAACGCGCGACTGTAAGGTAAATCGCCGCATAGTCGTTACAGGATGGAATTGATTTCGGAATCGATGGAGATATGCGTGGCAGGTTCGTTGTCGATGGAAAAAGCAGCGCCGCTCTGATTCGAGAAACGAAAAAAGCGGCTGATGTGATAGTCCTCGTTGTAAATCGAGAACAACTTTTCAATTTCCGATGAACTCCGGCCAAAGGCGGACAGCGCCACGGGCGTCCCGAAAGATCCGCCAATCTTCAAATAATGTTCGATGAGTTGCCGGAGCGGCATAATCGATGCGCGGCGTGCGGCTTCGACGCTCACGATGAGCATTCCCAAGCGCAGTGTACTTCGGCGGGTGTCCGTTGGGAAGCGCTTTGGTCTGCTAGGGCAAGCGTCTCTGCCCGCCCGCTTGTGGCACTCTGCGCTCGCTGGAGAAGTCCCCAATTGGGGTGCTATTCTTGTGTCCGGTAAAACTGCCGACTATATTCGCCAGCTTAACAGGCTTAATCAACAGGAGGAATTATCATGAGCGTCGCCGTAGGAAGCGCAGCACCTGATTTCACGTTGAAAGATCAAAACCAAAAGGAAGTGAAGCTTTCCGATTTCGCGAGTAAGAAAAATGTAGTTCTGGTGTTCTATCCGCTGGACTGGAGTCCGGTCTGCACCAACGAACATGCCTGCGTCGTGAACGAACTGAAAGCTTTTGAATCTTTGGATGCGGAAATTCTAGGCGTCAGCGTGGACAGCGTGTGGTCTCACAAAGCCTATGCGGAGAAAATGGGCATCCACTATTCCCTGCTCGCCGATTTCCAGCCGCGCGGCGCGATGGCGGAAAAGTACGGTGTGTATCTCGCAGAAAAAGGCATCACCGGCCGCTCCATCATCATCGTCGGAAAAGACGGCAAAGTCGCCTGGGTCAAGAACTACGATATTCCCGTGGTGCCGGACCTGAAGGAAGTTGCATCAGCGTTGGAAAAGGTTAAAGGCGCGGCGGCATAAAAACGAAGCAATGAAGTAACGAAGTAATGAGCTACAGACACTTTAGACGCAAAAGGGCCGAAGACCTCGGCCCTTTTGCTTTGTTGGGCGCAGCTCTGGTGACGCAGGCTTGGTGGCACAGGCACTCCTGCCTGTGCGCGATTTAGCCCCGCGCGATGGGATTAGTTTTCCGAGCTACTTGGGCTTTTGCGCGAAGGAGCGCACCAGCAGAACCAATTGCCAGCGCTGCTCTTCGGTGAGGCGGCGCTTGAATGCGGGCATGGGCTTCTTGCCTTCGCTGATCTGGTAGAAGATTTCGCCGTCCGTGAGTCCGGAATTAAATTTGTAGTTGCTCAGGTCCGCGGGCAGGGGATCGTACATGGTGGCTTCCGGGCCGTCGCCTTTGCCGGTTTCGCCGTGGCATTGCGCGCAGTTTTCCAGATAGAGTTCGCGGGCGGCTTGTAATCCGGCAGCAGAAGGCTGCAGCGGATTTTTCCGTTCTTTGGCCTCGTCGGGAATATCCCACGGGCGCTTTTCGCGCGCGGCAAACACCAGCGAAATTGCGACCAGGGCCAACACTGTGGCAAAAAGGATTTTGCGCATTCTCAAGTTCCTTTGATCGGTGGCGGTCATGTGCGCGTCCGCAATTTTCGCATAATTCTTTGAGTCCGCGCGAAGAGCATGTCGCACAGACGCTCTTGCCGGTGTAGGGTCGACGAGCTATCCAACGTGGGCGCACAGGCGGTAGTGCCTTGGCCATTGGAAAGCAACTGGTACACGACAGCTAGGCGGCGCGCAGCGTCAGGTAGATGAGTTCGGCGTTGAGGAACAAGATGGCTACGGCGATGGCCCAGGCTATCGCCGTGGTGAGGCGCGAGTTAACAAAGGTTCCCATTTTTGTGCGACTGCTGGTGAATTGCACCAACGGAATTACGGCGAACGGCAGCTGAAAGCTGAGAATTACCTGGCTCAAGATGATCAGCCAGGTGACTTTGCTTTCGCCGGCGATGGCGATTACTAGAATTGCCGGAATGATGGCGATGGCCCGAGTGATGAGTCTGCGCAGCCAGGGCTTCAGGCGAATATCCAGAAAACCTTCCATCACAATTTGTCCGGCTAGCGTTCCGGTCAGTGTGGAGTTTTGCCCCGAGGCCAGCAGCGCGCAAGCGAAAATCGTGCTGGCCAAGCTCGCACCCAAGACCGGGCTTAGCAATTTGTAGGCGCTGGCAATTTCGGCGACGTCGTGCATGCCGCGAGTGTGGAAGGCTGCGGCGGCGAGGACCAGGATGGCGGCATTGATGAACAGCGCGATGCCCAGCGCCACATGGGAATCGATGTAGGCGAAGCGCAGGGCCTCGCGTTTATCGCGCACGCCGCTGCCAAAAGCGCGGGTTTGCACAATGCTGGAATGGAGATACAGATTGTGGGGCATCACCGTGGCCCCGAGAATTCCGATGGCGATATACAACATTTCGCGATTGCGCAAGATTTCGGCACGCGGAATAAAACCAAGCGCGGCGTGCATCCAGATGGGGCGGGCGATGAACAGTTCGTAGGCGAAGCAGGCGGCGATGGTGAGAATCAGGGTGACGACGAAGGCTTCGATGAGGCGGAAGCCGCGGCCTTGTAGAGCGAGGACGATCAACACGTCGAGCGCGGTGATGACAACGCCGGCAAGTAGCGGTAGGCCGAAGAGCAGTTGCAGCGCTACGGCGGAGCCCAAGACTTCCGCGAGATCGCACGCGGCGATGGCGATTTCACAAGCGAGCCAGAGTAAGAAGGAAACGCGGCGCGAATAATGCTGGCGGCAAGCTTGCGCCAGGTCGCGTCCCGTGACGATGCCGAGTTTGGCGGAAAGCGCCTGGAGAAACATCGCCATCAGATTGCTGATGAGCACGACGCTGAGAAGCTGGTAGCCAAACTTGGCACCGCCGCCGAGATCGGTGGCCCAGTTGCCGGGATCCATGTAGCCGACGGCTACGAGATAGCCAGGCCCGGCGAAGGCGAATAGTTTACGCAGCCAGCTGGCGCTGGAAAGAATCGGGATGCTGCGATGCGCTTCGGGGAGTGATGGTGAGGAATTACTGGCTGGAGCTTTTGGTTTCTCAGACGGGCGCGGGGCGGTGCTGGCTTCGTTGCTCTCGAGTTGCGGCTGGAGCGTGCTGGGCATAACCGGATTATCGATACGGTGTTAACTACGTTAAACTCTCCTATTAAACTACGCTTAACACCTAGGATTGTCAATGGGACTGCGGCCTCGTGTGCATCCATCAGCGCATCTTTTTAGTACTACGATGCGAAAGAGCCAAAGGTTCTGGGAGCACGCTGTCGCAGCTTGTGATAACTTCGTGACGGAAGTTTGTCGAGCAAGTTTTGCAAGCAGGTAGAACGGGACATTCGGCGTTCGATTTTTCGGCACAGCTTATTTGGGTAACTCAAGAACTCAGGGAGCGCAACGTCATGGACGAGCAACGGCCACCGCAGCAGCAAGGGCAAGTACAGATTAAAGCGGACGAAAAGGAATTACAGGGGCAGTACAGCAACCTGGTGATGATTCATCACAACCTGGAAGAGTTCACGCTCAATTTCATCTATATTTTCCCGAACGGGACGCAGGGCAAATTGATGAGCAGCACCATTGTGAGTCCAGGACACGCCAAGCGGATCTGGCGGGCGCTGGGAGAGAATTTGGCGCGATACGAGGCCCAATTTGGGGCCATCAAGGAAGCGCCTGAAGGCGGACCGACGCCGAATGTTGGGTTCGTGCAGTAGATTTGGGATCCCCCTGATCCGCAAATCGTTATCATTCCATCGGATTTAAAGTTCTTTGTTTCGGTAACGATTCACAAGTCTTCATTCTGCGAGAGTTAAAGACCGATGCGGAAAGCACTTCTGTACGTGAATGAGGTTCCGCAGGAATTATCTCATCAAGACACATGTCAGCTGGCCACGCGACCACGGACCAAAAAAACGAGACCTGCTCCTCCCCTACGCCGAATCATGACGTTCCTGCGGATCGCGACGAACAGGTCAAGATGGCACAGTTTCCCCAGATGGTGTTTCGAAACGGGTCAAAGCAGGGTTCGCGCTGTCTCAAGGAGGCACGTTCTTGCTTGCAACTCCTTGATTAATATAGTAGTTAACTTTTCGTAGGATAAATCGCCAAATCTGTTGCTTTGGGGCCCTTCTTGCTTTCTTCTCGTCCGGTCACTTCGACCCGCAGGAGAAAGCTCATGAATATTTCAGCAGAGATTCTTCGAGCACAACTGAAAGCTAATTCTGCAGACTGCATCGTATGCGAACAATACTACGGCGCTAAATCGCAAGCAGTCCATACAACTCGCGCTAACTATTCTGCCCGAGGAAGAACCTCTCGCAAGTATGCGCCGTCAAGCCTACCAACAGTCTATGTCTTGCCGGACGTTGAAGTCTGGCTCGCGCTATCCCAGCATGGCCATAAAGATCACGCACTCTGTCAGAAGTGGCTTAACAATCTGGGCTCGGACGCGCGACTATTCTTTTGCCGATTTACGCAAGTAGGTTTGCTGAAACGCTTGACGGCCGGGCCGGCAAGGGAAGACGAGAACGTTCTGTATTTCGACCAAGCTTGGAATAAGCTCGACGAGTGGATTCGGGACCCTCGCATCATGTTCTTGGCAGAACCTCCGGGATTCGACGAGGAACTCCGGGCGTTGTCCAGCCTGCGTCATCCTAATACCACTTCCTGGGATCATCTTTGTCTAATGGCGTTCGCCCGTGTCGCTGGCCTGCGCCTGGTAACGATGGATAAAACACTGAGCGACAGGTTCGCCGATGCCGAGCTGTTACGTTAATTTCCTCACCGTTCAGGGCGCGAAACGTTGCCATTCCTTCGGGCAGGTGAGGCAGTGCTGGCGACCTTCGAAATGAACGTGTAGCGCTGGTCCTCTTTCGCTAGCACCTTTAAAGGTGCTAATATAACCTTTCCGAGGCACGCATGCTTGACATTAAAAAAGATATCCAGCCCATGACCACCTTTCGCCGCAATCCCACCCAATTCATCAAGCACCTTAAAAAGACCAAGCGGCCGTTGATTCTCACGGTCAACGGCAAAGCCGAGGCAGTTGTGCAGGACGCCGAAGCCTACCAGCGGCTACTGGACATCGCCGCGCATGCCGATGCTTTGGAAGGAATACGCCAAGGGCTGGAAGATGTAAAGAAGAACCGCGTGCGGCCAGCTCGCGAAGCTCTTGAAAAGTTCCGCCAGCACCATGCCATATCTCGTTAGGCTTGCCGACCGGGCTCTGCGAGATCTGGAAAATATCTACCAATCGGTAGCAACCGATGAATCCAGCCACGCCTTCGCCTGGTTCAACAGGTTCGCCGAAGCAATTTACAGTCTCGAGCGACTTCCGGACCGTGGCGCAGTCACCGATAAAAACAGACAGGTCCGGCATCTACTTTTCGGAAAGAAGCCGCACGTCTACAGAATTATCTACAAAGGGGGAAAACGAGATCGCATCGTAGACGTACTCCACATCCGCCACTGCGCCAGGGCACCGCTCCGTCGCCTCCCGCTTGAAGTCTAATTCGCCTAGCCGAACGGGGATAGAACGCACGTCCCCTCTTGCTTGCCGATGCACGCGGACTGACGGTGACGAGACGAGAATTTGGGCAGAATGACCGAAACGGAACAGGATGAACGATAAAGTTGTGCGGTGCGTACTTGCCCTGTTAGAATTTAAAAGTTGTACTTCTAGTCGGGCCTGTAGCTCAGGTGGCTAGAGCGCGCCCCTGATAAGGGCGAGGTCGGTGGTTCAAGTCCACCCAGGCCCACCATTAAATCAGTGTCCAACTCGGGGGCACTCACCTACAATCCCTCCGAAGGATCTCGCCGAACTCACGCGATTTTGGTTATTGCCTGAGGCGAGCCTCCTGAGAATTACCATCCTAAGAATTACCAAAGAACCTTGAGACCTTTGTAGAGGCTGAATTTTTCGTCGCAAGTCATCACCGGGATCTCTTCGGAGAGGGCTTGGGCGATGATCTGACGGTCGAAGGGGTCTGCGTGCAGAGGCGGCAGATCGAAAAGAAAAAATGCATGGTTCGCGGTGTAGGGCAATACGCGAATGTCCAAGTCTTCCAGAGCGCGACGGGTCTCGGCGGCGGAACATCTCAACTTGCCGCGAACTGCTTTGATGGCGATTTCGGAAAGAGAAATCGAGCTCAGTTCCAGGATGTTTTCCGTGTTCTGCAAAATGCCAGCCGCGCGCTTGGTAAGCTGTTCCGGCGATTCGACAGCGAAAATCAGAGCGACCGTGTCCAGGAGCAATCGCATTTAGCCGCGGCCTTCGACGAAAGCGTCGGCTTCGGCGTCCGACATAGGTTTCCACCAGTCGGCATCGCGAATGTGAATTTTTCCTTTCAGTGTTCCGAGCTTCCGTTTTTTTCGACTGGGCTTTTTTGTCCGGATGATGTCCACGGCCGGAACACCGCGGCGGTAGATGGTGACCGTTTCGCCGTTCTCGACAGCCTTGATCAACTCAGGAAGTCTGTTCTTGGCATCCGCCACACTGACTTTCATACGCCGATGATAGCTATCTGGTATGGCTATGTCAATTCCGAGAGATATTTTAGAAGGTCCAGCCGAGGCTGGTGCTTATGCCTTGGGCATTTTGTTTGGCGTTGAGGGGTGGGTGGCTGTCGAAATTGTCCCAGAAAGAGAAATTCAGAGTGAAGTTGTTGGAGAGCTTGATGCCGAAGGTGTCGGTGGTGGTGAAGCGGACGCGGCCGAAATCCGAAAGTCCGGGGAAGACCAGGAATTGGGATTGCAGCGTATATCGATCGAAATGGAAGAGCTGGTACTCGACGCCGAGGAGCAGTTCGGTGTCCTTCTGAGTGGCTAGGCCGAGGTCGGCATCGTACTTGGCCAAGGTGTAGTCCGCACCAACCAGCCAGCGAAGAGAGTTTTGATTGTTGCGAACTAAATAGCGGCCATAAGCTCCGCCAAGAGTAGTTCGCAAAGAGAGATCCTGCTGGGAGCTGTGGAGGAAATCCGCGAGGGCGATCACGTAAGAATTGCGGTTGAGGAAACGCTCTCCGAAGGATTGCTGTTGAAACAGATTGGTGCTGGCACCGCCGGTTTGACCGCTTAAGGAGGTGGTGTAGTTCGCGCCGGCCGCCCAGCGAGCCGCGACGTACTCGGCGTCGGCGGAGCTGCTGAGAGAAGACTGGTTGTTACCGCTGGTGTAGTTATAGCCAAGATTGATGCTGCCCTTGAGCTGACGCCAGAAATTCGCTTTTTGCGACTGAATCTCTACTACATCGGTGCTGGCCAATGGGATTTCGACCCCCTCGGCACTCACCATAACTTCTTTGTTTGGAGTGGCATCGGATTTGGAAATAAGCCCGGTCAACCTCTTGCCATCGCTTAAAACAATCTGAAAAGTGGCGGTGCTTTCTACCTTTTCAACTTGCAGCCAATCGAGTCCCACGGAGCCGGAGAAATAATCGGTTTGGACGTAGAGGACGCCCTCTTGCAGCCTCTTTACTTCGCCGGTGAGATGGTCGCCATTCTTCATGATGATGGTGTCGTGGCGTTTGACCGTGGCGTTGCAGGGACGCGGGGCAAGGAGGTACAGAAACCCGAAGAAGATAAGAACGAATGCGGCGCGATATCTGCGGGACATTGGTATTTACTCCTGGCTTTCGGCAATCTCTACAAACAGGACCAGGCCGAGTGATGGTCCTGAGATTCTCATACTATGTTGGGAAAATGCGCGAAAAGCGCTGATGGCGGGACGCGTCGAGAACTCCCCGGAGCCGACAACTTTTAATATCCGCGGGTTCAAGGCTTGGCCACGGAAAAATAAAGATAGAGGGCGAGGCCGGCATAATTTTCCTGTTTGTTCGCGTGCCCGCCGGTATCGTTCTCGTGTTCATAGTAGGTGTTGAATTCGAAATGCTTGCCGACCGGGAACAGACAGCCGGCGTAGAGATCGGTGGTGCTCCATTTGCCGTACTGGCTTTCGTAAAAAGACTCCGCGGCGAGATACGGGATGAAGTGGTAGGAGTGAATGGCAAGAGTGCGTTCCAGAGTCAATTTATTGCGGTAGCGCCAGGTGAACGCGCCGGCTTTCCAGTCCAGATCGGCGCGATTGCGATCGGAGAGGCGGAAGTCATACAGCAGGGGAAAGTTAGAAGTGGCAGCCACCAGCATGCGATTTTCCAGCGGCGCGTTTGGGGCGATGAGAAAGCGGTATCCGGCTTCCAGAACGAGGGCGCGGGATTTGGAATCATCCAGATCGAAGGTGTGGACACTTTTGAGCTTGAGCAGGGGTTTGAGATAAAACTGAGCGCTAGGGCCAAACTGAAATTGCGCGGGATCGCCGCCGTCGCGATCATCCTTGGCCTGAAGATACGTGCGAAACATAGAGTTCAGTGTCAGATGGGCATCGACTTCCGGCAGGAACTGCAGGTCTTGAGCGCAAGCCGGAAGAGCGGAAAAACAAAGCAGAAACAGACATCCCAAAAAGATCTTTCGCGCGAGCATATTGGCTAGTTCGAATGGCACTGGCGCTTTTTCCGGTTCTTATTTCGGCCAGCCATTCCAGGAATACTGCCAAGCGACGGAAGCGTTCTGATAGTTGCCTCCATAGTTGATGTAAGCGCCATTGTTGTAACTAAACTTTAGAGACTGATGCTTGGTGATGGGAATCGCGGCGGTGACGCCGATGCGCGAACTTCTTTGGTCGGTAATCGGGTTGGAGACGCCGTTTATACTGGTCTCGCCGCCATGCCAGAAATTGGCGTCGAAGGAAAGCCACAGGCGGGGCTTGAAGTCGTAGCTAACGTGGCCTTCAAAGGCCACAACCGGGTTTTCGGATTGCATTTGTAATCCGGGAACGTACTGGTTGTAGGAGAAGAATTCCTGATTGGTGGTGAAGAACCAGGCGGCAGCATAAGCATCCACGACCCAGTGGCCCCAGCGTTCGGAGTAACCCAGTTCGGGTTTGAAAGCCCAGCGGTTGTTGCCCCAGTTAATCAATTTGGTGGGATCGTATTGCCCGGTTGGGGCGATGATCTTCAAGCTGGCGCCGATCAACATTTTCTGCCGCCACGTGCGGAATTCCTTGGGCTGCATCGCCGGAGCTCCTTTGAGATTCACGGAGAAGCGGTACGCGGAATCCAGCAAGCCGGAGCGATGAGGCATGCTGCGCGGCGCCAAACGCGGTGCCTTGAAAATTTCCCACGCCGTAGGGCAGTGAGGCAGCGAAGTTGGCCGAACGTCCGAAAAAATTGAGGGAATGATAGTAGGTGAAAATCGGAACACTAATGGACGCTGTTGCACCGGTGATGGGCACGGCTCCATCGAACAGCAGACTGCCGCCGTTATATGTATAGGTGATGGTGATGGCGTTCGAATGCAGCGGAGTGATCACGTAGGCGCGAGGCGAAAGATCCTGGCCCGCCGCAATTCCGAACGAACAAAGTCCAAGCGCGGTCGCCACTGCAAACTTTGCTAGCATCGAGATCCATTTACCTGGGCCACGTACCCGGGCCATTTACCTAGGCAGGGCGAACCCGGCAAGGCTAGCGAGTTTGCAGACCGGGTATGCGTCGATTTTGCAGCATGCTCAAATCACGGACGAATCGAAATCACAGATGCTGGTAGTTACCATTCGTGGTGGTTACGATCAGTTTCTTCGCGCTGGCATTCAGAATACTCTGTTGCACGTAGTTGGTACCGTCCGGAAGACTGGCCATCTGTACCTGCAGGGTGACCGCGTCTTTCGCTTGTCCCATATAGGTATTGACGCTGAGGGATACGACTTTGTGGTTGGCGCTATCGAAGGTAAGGGTCATGCTGTCGCCAGGCTGGGCGTAGTCGGTGAAGACCAAGTTGATCATGGCGCCAGCAGGATTGATGGACATTTTGCCAGCTTGATAGGCGGCCTGCATTTTCTGAGGATCTGGCGGAACGTACATGGCGAGGACGCCCTTTACGTCGCCCATATAATCCTGCATTTCCGCAGTTTTCTTCTCGATGACTCTTTGCTTTAAACGGCCGCCACTGGGCGGAGGAGCTGGCGCGCCAATAGGAGTCTTCTGGACCTGGCCGTCCGGACCATACATGCAGCTATTTTGTTTGGGAGGTTTGTCCTCACCGTTCAAATTGAGCTGAGTCGTTTCGATCCACTGGTATTGATGTAATTTCTGTTTGTTGGCCGCCAACACTTGCTGCACACCGGCGAGTTTTTCCTGTAACTGGGGATTCTGGGGAAGCGCCGGGACCGTGAGTAGAAGAGCGGCAATGCCGAGGACCACGGAGCGCTTTCCAGCGTGAGCCATCGTGCGCATCATGCTCTTCTTTGCGTGCGTTGCTGCGGGTTTCCAATTCATCAGAAATCTCCTTTATGCGAATCAAGAGCGTTTGCAAATGCGTGGTGCGATGCCACCCGATTTATTTCATTACGGAGTCGGGACTACCCGATAAAAGATGCCGTTTGCGCCGTAGTTGGCGGTGAACCAGGTGTTGCCGCAGAGATAGTAGGTGGTGCCGTTGACGACGGGAACTGCGCAGCTGGACGGGACCGAGGCAACGATTTCGCCCATGTAATAGGAAGCGTTGGCCGCGGCGGCATTGGCGTTGGCGGCTGCAGCGTTGGCGTTAGCTGCCGCGGCATTCGCGTTGGCCACGGCTACGCTACTGTTTACCGCGCTAGTGGTGGTGCCGGCAACATAGCCTTGGGTGTAGGCATTGGAAGCGGCGGCATTGGCGTTAGCGGTGGCCACGGTGGCGCCGACGACCGCGCCAGCTGCCACGGCTCCGGCGACGGCCCAGCCGCCACAGTTGTAGCAACCGGTGCTGTAGGAATTGACGACGACTGGGGGATGATAGGCGCCGTAGTAAGGCACGGGAGCGACGGCCACAACGGTGGTCGGGTGATAGGCCGCGCCGTAGGTGCCACCATAGTAGTGGTCACTGGCGTAGGCGGTAGTGCCGTAGGAGGTTGTGCCGACTGTTCCGACCCCCTGGTAATGCGTGGCGGTGCCACCATAACCATTGCTCATTTCGGTAGTGCCGGAGCCTTCCGCGTGATAGGCGGAGCCGCCGTAACCGTTGGTCGCAGTTGTTCCCTCTCCGGCATAATGCGTAGCGCTTCCACCATAAGCGCCGTTAGCGGTGGTGGTGCCGGAACCTTCGGCGTGGGATGCGGAAGCGCCATACTTGTTGGACGCAGTTGTTCCTTCGCCCTCGGTGTGAGTAGCGCTGCCGCCATACGCGTTCGTGCGAGTCGTAGAGTCGCCGGAGTGGGTGGTGGAACCGCCTCCGTAAGCGTTGGCATGCCCGTAGGCAGAGGCGCGCAGACAAGGAACGATGGTGAAAACAACAGCTAGCGAAGTGACAAAAATTTGTTTGATCATTATTGCTCCTATTTACTGCAGACCATTCGGCTTCGCGGCGGGCGCGGGCTGAGAGTTCTTCGCTGGCGGCTGGTTGGTGCCTGCCCTGGGAGGCAGAGGCGCGTCAGGGCGCGCAAACTTAATGCGCGTGGCCTTCTTGGCCTTCTCGGAAGTGAAGAAATCCGCAGTAACGTCCGGATCGATATGCCAGTTGGAGAGTACCAACCGGTGCCGGAATTGCATAGGGTCATCTCGATAGATGGCGCGCAGCATGCGCGGCAGTTTGTCGTCCACGCCGATCCAGATTTGAATAAAGACGCCGGCGGTGTCATACGCGATTATGTCGGTGGTGGTACCACCGACAACGGTAGAACGGCCAACGTAAAAGGCCATGCGCAGGTCATCAGAGAGATCTTTGTAAGGATCCGAGACAATGACGTCATCGAAAGGGAAATAGATGGCCGCGTTGTGATAGGCCACCTCCATAGTTTCATCGAGAGTGGGAGGAGCATCGGCTACGGCAACCAGGTTTTCCGCAGGTGCGTACGCCATCATGATTTTGCCGTCGTAGTAAAACTCGGAGGCCGGGCCATCGCCCAGGGTGATCACCCGGAGCTTGTCTGGGCGTTGCATCACGACTTCAGACTTTGTGGAGTACGCCAGTGGGAACCCCACACGGCTGGGACTCTCGTCCGTGACCTCGGCGGTGAAGGACATCGAGTGCGCGGCGGCAAGACGCGCACTCGAGGCTTTCAGCAGCTCGATCGCTTTGGGTTCCAGTACGTGCTTAGTGTCGACCGCGGGCGCAGCGGGTTTTGCCGCAGCCGGCGTCGCAGCCTGCGAGCGAGCAGCCGGAGCAACGAGAGCAAGCGCACTCATCGATAGAACGATTACCGGTACAAACAATTTGGCTCGAATGTTCATAGGTTCCTCGGATGGCTCAACCTGCTACAGCGTGCCGCAACGATCAGGGAATCATTCCGCAGTCGAACATTTTGTTGGCGATGGGCGGGGCGATTTTGGCAATAAAGGCGGCGCGCATCTGAGGATCGCTCTTGAGGAAGGTGACAGCCTTTATTTCCTCGGGACTCGGTGGAGCCTTTTCGCTTTTTTTGATCCACAGTTGTTCGCAAGTGGAGGCCTGATACTTGGCGATGATTTTGTTGGCGACCGCATCCATAACCGGGTACTGCTGGGGGGGCTGCGCTTTGGCGGGGGCTGGGCGCACCAGAAAGACTGCGACGCAGGCCAGAGAAATAAAGCCTAGCAACGCGATGCAAGTGATGGAACGCTTCATTGTGACTTTCTCCTTTTTCAAGTATGAGAAGTTTTTGTCGGGTTCATTTCAGAAAAATGGTCGCACCGATCACAGCGCCAGAATTCGTGAGCTGAATGAATCGGGCGTTATCCCGATAGTCTACATACAAGTAGCGGTAGCCGGCTTGCAAAATAAGCCCGGGCTTGAGGCGATAGCCGAGAAGACCGCCGACCTGGTAGTCAAGCTGGGAGCCCGCGCCCCAGCCGCCAACGTCCCCCGCGATGCTGACGACGACTTTGGGCGAAAGGTTCACAATGAAGCGCGCTCCAACCAGGGGGTCGACCCAATTCTGGGAGCTGGAGAAACTGGCGGTGCCGCTGGTGAACGAAACACTCTGACCGTAGTGCCAGTAACGGAAGCCAGCCAAACCATCGACTTTGATCATTTTGCTGTCGATGACCCGGTAGCCAATTTTGGGAGTGAGGATGAATTCCTGGCCTTTCAGGTTGGCCACGTCATTGATATCCGGAATCGCTTTGTCGTCGCCCAGCCTGACCCACACGAAGTCCACGGGAACGACGATGCGCTTGTAGCTGAGGTCCGCCAGGCCCATCAAGCCGAAGCGAAAATGGGAGAGGAGATCGCCGGCACTGGCGTGAATGGAGATCGCCGTGTCATTTGCGCCGACACTTCCGTGTACGCCGGGGAACCAGAGATAGGGGGATACCGAGAAGTGCAGATCGCTGGTGGGCGCGGCCGCAGGAGCGGGAGCCGGAACGGAGGAGGAGGGCGCAGGAAGCTCGGCATCGGAGGCTGCTGGTTGTTCTACAAGCGACGGGACTGGCGTGTAGGTTACATCCGCCGGCTTGGTCAGTGTCGCGTCGCTGCTGCTGGGAGGCTCCGCAACTTGTGCGCGACTTGTAGCGGCACTTGCCAATAGCAGCAGACCCAGGGACATCGCCAATATCGTGAATTTCTGAGATGAGATCAAGAAAAGCTCCTTATTTTTTAATGCCTAACAACTTGGACGGTCTAAGTGATTCTGCACTTCGCGCGCAAAGAATAGCACCGTCAGAACTGACAGTGCCACGGTCGAATACGCCAGTACTACTACAGCCCAACCCGCCACAGTGGGAATCGACTATTGACAGGACTCGACAGGCGGCTCTTCGCGAGCCGCCCGCCGCGAGGTTAGTTTTTGGTTAGTTGCTGGGGCCTTTGGCCGCCGCTTCCGCCTGGGCCATCTTGGCGGCCATTTCGGCTTTCAGGGCATCGAGGTTGAAGCTGGCGCCTCGCTGCATCGGCGGGAATTCCAGGAAGGTCTGGATTTCCTGGCCCATCTTTTGCTGGACGAAAATAAAACGCCAGAATTGATACATGTACCAATCACCGAACGACATCAGCGACCCATTCCTGGTCAGGTCTTCCGGGAAGCTCATTCTCTCGTACGGATCGAGCCGTAGATTGATAATCGACGGTACGTCAGGATGGTTTTTGACCCCCAGCCAGCCTTGGGGTTGGTCGATAAAGCGGTACTTGTAGTCGTCAATGCGCACCGCGCCAATCGTACTTTCGCCAAGGTAGAAGATTTCGTGGCGATTGGACGGTCCTTTGCCGGTGAGCATGGCCGTCTGGTCATAACCGTCGAGATGGTTCTTGTAAGTGCGGTCGCCGAATTTCACCCCTTTGAGCAAATCAGCTGTGATGGTGGAGTTTCCGGCGAGAGAGGCGAAGGTGGGGAGCCAGTCCAAGCCGGACATGATGCCGTTCTGTATGGAATCCGGCGCGACATGGCCTGGCCAGCGCACGATGCAGGGCACGCGGAAACCGCCCTCCATGACCGTTCCTTTCGCCTGCGCGAACGGAGTGGTGCCGCCATCGGGCCAGGTGAATGTTTCGGTGCCGTTGTCGGTGGTGAAAACGACGATGGTATTATCGTCCAGCCCCGCGTCCTTGAGATGTTGCATCACGAGGCCGATGTCGTCGTCCAACTGCGCCATGCCGGCTTCTTCTATGCTCCAGCCATTCTCGGAGTTCATCATCGCCGTGTATTTGGGCGAGAGGTGGGTGACCACATGCATGCGCGTCGGGTTCATCCAGACGAAGAACGGCTTGCCATCGGCCTTGGCCTTATCAATAAACGCGAGGGAGAGGTCGCGGATGGTGTCGTCCACCGTCTCCATGTTGTATTTGATCCCGTTCGTGGGGTGCGGCGGCAGCGGCCCTTCATCCTGGATCTTCTGCTTGCCGATCTTGCCCCAGCGCGGCATCTCGGTGGGATCATCTACAGCCGTGGCCCAGGAATGAACCAGGTTGCGCGGCCCAACGACATTCAAGAGGTTCTGCGGATAGTTGGGGTGGAACGGGTCTTCCATGGCGTCCAGGTGATACAGATAGCCGAAGAATTCATCGAAGCCGTGGACGGTGGGCAGGAATTCATTCTTGTCCCCAAGATGATTCTTGCCGAACTGGCCGGTCGCATAGCCCTGCGCTTTCAGCACGGTGGCGATGGTGATGGCTTCCGCCGGGATACCAATCGGCGCGCCGGCTTGGCCGACCGTGGTCATGCCGGTGCGGATTGGCAGTTCACCCATGATGAAGTTCGCGCGGCCCGCCGTACAGCTCGCCTCGGCGTAATAGTCGGTAAAGAGCATGCCTTCCTTGGCGAGTTTGTCGAGGTTCGGCGTCTTGCCGGCCATCATGCCGTGGCTATAGACGCCGATGTTCGTTATCCCGATGTCATCGCCCATGATGACAAGAATGTTGGGCTTCTTTTGCTGAGCAGTGGCGTGAGGCGCTGCTGTCAGCCCCAATACTGCAAGAAGTGCTACAGCGACAAACGTGCTTTTTTCAATCCACTTCATCGATTCTCCCTCTTCTGTACCTGTCGGAACGACGATGGAGGGCAACTCTGGAATTTTTCCGCTCTATCGACCGCAAAGGCTTGGGAATACTGACACAGACGCCTGTCATTGTAACTGTCAAAAGTACCGGTACAGGCAAGGAAGCCCGAAGGGGCGTTTTGGTAGCGACTTTCCTTCCTCGGGGTTCCTTGTTCGTGGATTGCTGCCGTTTGGGGGAAAGTTGCTAGGAGGAGAGCCGGGAAACGAATACTCGACCTGCCAGCGCCTCGTTGATCGCCAGGACCAGGTCACTGTTCATAAGTGCTTTCAGTACATAGCCGAGGGCGCCCGCGGAAAGACAGGCAGCAATGATTCCGGAGTCCTCTTGAACGGTTAGAAACACGATCCTGGCCGTGCTGGAGCGATTCTTGAGCTCCTTGGCGACTTCCAATCCGTTCATTCCGGGCATAGAAATGTCTAGGACGACTAAATCTGGCTGGAGCGACAGGACGCCATCGAGAGCCGCTTTGCCATCAGAAACGATGGCGACCACATCGAAAGAACTACGCAGCAAGTCGGCGACCGCGTTCTGCATCGGCGCCAGGTCATCCGCCACCAACACTCGCACGCGGGTCATGCAACACTCATTTCCATATTCCTTTGTAGATGCGGCGGGGAACTGCACCGAGCGAGTTCAGCCAGATTCGTTACTGGGCGAGGGGAGCGCAAATTCCCTCGTAGCTATGCTTCGCTTTTACAAGCTGGACTCGATAGCGGAGGGCGTCTATCCGTAGAACTAACGGTATGGCGAGGAATTTCGATGGAGGGAAATGATGCCGCGCTCGATCGCGTAGTGGACCAAATCGGCATTGGTTTTCAACTGCAGCAGCTCCATCACGGCATATTTGTGCTCGGCAACCGTTCGCGTGGTGATTTTCAGCGCAGTGGCGACTTCTTTCATGGAGCGGCCTTCTGCTAGCAATTGAATGACCTCCCGCTGGCGGGGTGTCGGTTCGGGGGCGTTTTCGCGATTTTTAGGATTACGCAAGGAAATGGTGGCCAAACCCTCTGCCGCGCTGGGGCTAACATACGTGCTGCCCTTCAGGGCCTGATCAATCGCCTGCGTTAACTCTGAGGCGGCCCCTTCCTTTAGAAGAAAGGCCGAAGCGCCAGCGCGGAAAGCTTCGCCGACCAGGTACGGGTCACTATGCATGGTCATGAAGATGAGCTTTATGTGAGGCCAGGCCTTGTGAATTTGCTGCCCGGCATCGAGGCCATTCAGGCGGGGCATGGCGATGTCTAGTACGACTACGTCGGGTTGCAATTTGGCGGCGGCTTCTAACAACGCCCGGCCATCGCTGACTTTGCCGACGACCTCAAAACGAACCTTGAGAACGGACTCGAGAGCATCGGCCAACATCTGGTGGTCATCCGCGAGCAATACGCGAGGACGCCTCATGACATCTTCCCTGCCGCGGCTGCTTTCCTCGCGGTATTACCAGCCACAATAACCGGGGGTTGGTCGACTGCCGAAACCTCGCCGACTGCGTTGATTGGTACCTCGACAGGCACGGAGACTGGTGCCTCAACAGAAACTTCGGCAAGAATCACTGTTCCGCTGTTCAATTCCGACAGGACAGAGAGGCGCCCTCCAAGATGACGGAGTCTTTCAGTCATTCCCACCAACCCAAGTCCCATACCGGAACTGGCGCGCAGCGAATCGAAGCCCCGGCCCTCGTCTTTAATGCGCAAAATAATGCGATTCGTCGCGGTGCTTAATTCTACGGAGGCGGTGGCGCTCTGGCTGTGTTTCACAACGTTGGCTAGCGCTTCTTGCGTGACTCGAAACAAGCAGAGGGCCACGTCTTTGGGAATCTTGAAGAGAATTTCGGATGGAATAAAATGCACGGCAATTCTGTATTTTTCTGAAATTTCCTGACAAAGGCCACTGAGCGCCGGTACCAGTCCAATGAACTCCAGCCTGCTGGAATGGAGTTCGTGAGATAGGGAACGAATATCCGTGGCCATGGCCTTGGTCTGTTTCAGCATTTTAGCGAGCCTGGCATGTTCCTCTACGTTGCCGTCCGGAAGATTCTTCCGGAGTTGTTCGAGATCGATACACTGCAATGCCAGGCGTTGATTGAAATCGTCGTGGAGGTCTCTGGCGATCCGCGCGCGTTCCTCTTCATGCGCGTTGATCAAGCGGCCGCTCAGGGCCTGAAGTGACTCCGCGGAGGATTTCCGTTCGGTAATGTCCAGGCAGGAGCCAATATAGCCACAAAAGACGCCATCGGATTCAAACCGGGGCACACCGTAGTCAACGACCCAGCGATATTCTCCATCGAAGCGCCGCAAACGGTATTCCATCTCAAAGTCGAGGCGGGCATCAAACGAGGAGGAGTATATTTCCAGACACCGCTGCACGTCGTCGGAGTGTACTCCGGAAACCCAGCCATTGCCCATTTCCTCGCCGATGGAACGGCCCGTAAAATTCAGCCAGCCCTGATTGAAGAAATTGCAGAGCTTGTCGGTGCCGGACATCCAGATCAACACCGGAGCCTTGTCGGCAACCAGTCGGAAGCGCTCTTCGCTCTCCCGCAGAAGCTGCTCGGCCCGCTTACGATCGGTGATGTCTCGGACGATTTTGGAAAAACCAGTAATCTTGCCTGCCGAGTCTCGCACCGGAGATATGGTCAGCGAGACGGCGACCCTTTTTCCTTCCTTAGTGATACGAACTGTTTCGCAATGCTGGACGCGCTCCCCAGCTCGCAAGCGTCGCAGGAATTCGTCCTCTTCGTCTCGCAGCTCGCCGGGGATCAGCAAGGTAATTGGTCTTCCAATGGCTTCGGATTCGGAATATCCAAATAGCTTTTGCGCAGAGGCGTTCCAGCTCACGATAACGCCATCAAGGTTTTTGGAGACAATCGCGTCATCAGAGGATTCCACGATAGCAGCATGCTGGAATCGGGCATCCAAGGCGCGCTCACGGGCTAAAGCGTTCGAGAAAATTGCCGCTAACAACTTGAGCCGTTCTACCAGTTCGGCGGTCCACAATACGCGACGCTTGGTACTGACAAACGAAATGGCGTCACGCGATTCGTCCCCAGCCTGTAGAGGGACGATCGCTACGGAAAGCGCGCCCATCCGTCGCAGATGCTCCCTCTCCTGGAAAGCTTCGCTCGGCAACGCGTTCAGGTCTGACAACAGTATGGTTTCGCGACGCTCCAGAAGATCGCACCACCAGGGAAAGTCATTCGGGCCGAAAACCGCTTGCGGACTCTCAACTCCCTTGGCATGCCAGGAAACATTCACACGCAAATCCCTGCTCTCCGGGGAGTAACGATAGAGAGTAATCCGGTCCAGTTTGAGAAATTCCGCAATGCTACCGAGACTCTTCTCGATAGCCGCGCCAACTTCCCCCTCGGGGAGCATGCCAAAGACAGCCGAGAGCTCGGAAAGCATTTTTTCGAAGGCGACGCGCTGGACAAGTGACTGTTCAAATTTCCTGCGTTCCCGACGCTGCCACAGTAAGCCGAAAATGAGCAACGCTTCCGCAAAGCACAAAAATATTCCGGCAAGGATGTAGTACCTATAAGATTCCCAAAGGCCGGGCGTGCGGTATAACAGGACGCTCCCCGCGGGCAGCGCAGACTCCGGAATCTTCCAACGGCGAAGCTGACGCCAATCAAAGAGATATACGTTCTGCGCCACAACATCCTGCGGACGCTCGCCGGCGAGAAGGCGCAGGCCCATCTGACCGGAGGCCTTGCCCACCTCTGCAAAGCTGGCGACATTCCCGCCCAAGGCTCCCGTTCCCACGAAGGTATCGAAAAGAACGTAAACTGGCGCGCCAGAAGCAGCCGCAACTTTGGGAATCACATCTACCGGGATGAGCGGATGGCCATGTTCGTCGCGGGCCAAATAAATAAACAGCACGATACTGTCGCTTCCCAGCTCGGAAACCATCTGACAAATCTCGGATATCGCCGGTTTCGTTACGTAAGTAACCGGCGTGCGGCCGACGCTCGCGGGATATGTCCGGCGAAGGCGGGTGAGGATCGTATCTTCCGAAGGGGCGCCCTCCCCAATTACGACGATCCGGCGAGCCGTAGGCTGAAGGCGCCGCGCCAGCTCCAAAGTTTTTTGGGCTTCCAAATCAACCCAAACGCTTCCATAACTGGCCGTTAAAGTACCTGCATCAGGCGGCTTCCGCCCAGGATTGGCGCTTACGAATACCCGGGGCACGTCCGGGAACAGGTCCGCCGGAACGTCACCGACATTCAAGATCAGGTCTAATTTGGAATTTGCGTACTTGTTCCTGATCCAGGCCACTTGCTGGGCTTGTGTGGCGGGATCTGGAAAATGACTGCGATCCAGGTGTTCACTGAAGATTACGACGCCTTGCGGCAAACCACTGCGCAGAGTGGAACGGACATTCTCGTCAATGAGACGAAATACGGGCCAGCTGATGTCTTCCTGCATGAGAATCAGGATTCGCTTGGGTTCGTTGCTTTGTGCGGCCGCAAGGCTGGCCAGCGCCAAGAAAAGGAACAGGGCCCGCGCCACAGCGGCGGCGCAGAAAAACGAACGGGAGGGATGAATGACTTTCTTCGACACGTGCTTGTCGCCTCGAGCGATCAGACCGGTTTTACGAGTGCGTATCAGGAATCGGCGGCAGCGGAGTCAAAGCAGAGCTCTTGCGGATGGCGAAGGACGTTCCCTTATCGGCCGCTGCAAACTCACGAACAGCCCATGGCGTGCTCGACGCTTTGGGCGTTAAGCACGACAGGCTTCCAGCAAGCGGCTCCAGGAGAATACTTAAGCGAGAAAATCCCGAGGTACGAGACCGTCTCTTTTGACAGTTCCCAAGGCGCGTCTGCCCAGCGCATTCTAACGCAATCTGGAGCAATAATGGCCAGAAAAAGGGCTTAGCGGGGAAAGACGGGCCGTGGGAGATCGTGGGCGTCCGAGACCTTATGCTGACGTCTCTTCGGAGCCGCAGATTGTTAGCGATCCGCTGTTTTTTGCAGTTTTGCAGGATCGATAAAGTGCCAGCCGAGAAAGATAGTCCTGTGCTAGGGTTAACCGGGATAAGAATGCGTTTCTCCGCGAAAGCCGACTGGAATCCTTCGCCGCAGAAGCAGATTGCCGGGTTTCCAGGCTGGCGTTAACTTCTGGCGTTCCGTGGTGGATCTCAACGATGGGATATTTGGCAAATCTGAAGCTCCGGCGAAAACTGCTCGCCGCCATGATACCTCTGGTTTTCATGGTGATTATTGCCGGGGTGTATTCGACGATCGAGAGCAAGACGATCGACAGCAAGTACAGCGCGTTGATTGATACGGAAGTGAAAGCCTTACGGCGGATTACCGAGGCGCGAAGCCATACCAATCGATACGGTTTGTTCTTGTACGACCTGATCGCGGAGACCGAACCCGATCGAAGACAAGTAATCGACGGGAACCTGGAAAAGACCCACTCCGATTACCAAACCGTGACTGCAGCAGCGATTCAGGAAAGCCCCGAGCGCGCGGATCAGATCAGAGCCGCGGCAGAGCTCTTCGAACGAGCGGTGGCCGACTCACGCCCGGTGCGTGCGGCGGCCCTGGCTGGCAATAATGAGAAAGCCCTCAACCTGATGCATGGTGGCGTCAGCCAGGAATTGGAGCAGGCACGTAACGCGGCCATCGCCATCATCGACGAATTGCAAAAGTCGATTGATCGACGATCGGACGAACTGACGGGAAACACCCATCACGCGATCCTGATCACCTGGTTAGTGATTGGTTTCGGCCTGTTACTTTCGTGGGGCATGGCTTTCTACATCGTGCAGACCGAGGTAGTGCGGGAACTGCTGTCTCTGCAGGGCAGCATCCAGGACCTGGCCGACGGGAAACTGAATCAACCAATTTTGTATCTCGAGCGCCGAAACGAAATCGGGGGGATCAGCCGGGCGCTCCGCACGCTACAAGGGGCGGCGCGCGAGCGAGAGGTTCAGGGCTGGGTAAAGAGTGAAGTGGCTACCACCTTGACGCGGATTCAGGCAGCCGAAGATTTTGCCCCGTTTGCGAAAGCTTTGCTGACGCGTATCTCGGAATGTATTCCCCTGCTCTACGGAAGCCTGTATCTGGCCGACGATGATCACCAACACTTCAGGCGGGTCGGGGCTTTTGCAATCGAAAATCCCTCCGGCGCTGGCGAATTCGCGCTCGGCGAAGGATTGGTGGGCCAAGCTGCAGCTGAGCGGCGCACGTTAACCGTCATCGCCGGCGAGCAAGTGCGAATTACCGCGGGGATGGCCACGGTGCGTCCGGGCAATCTGTTATTTTTGCCGGTGATCAATCAAGAAAACGTCACCGCGGTGTTAGAGCTGGCGCCGGTTTCCCTGCTAGCCGAGCGCCAGCAAGCATTACTTGATGCTCTCTTGCCCTCCATCGCGCTGAGCGCCGAGATATTGTCCGGAAATATTGCAACTAGAAAACTACTCGAAAAAACCCAGGCGCAAGCCGAAGCGCTCGCCGCTTCGGAGCAGCTGATCACTGCGCGCAAAGAGGAACTGGAGTCCATTAACCAGGCGCTGGAAGCTTCGGAAGTGGAACTGCGGAGTGCCAAGGACGTGGCGGAGGAGGCCAGCCGGATTAAAGCGGACTTTCTGGCCAATATGAGCCACGAGATTCGGACGCCGATGAACGCCATCATCGGCATGTCGCATTTGACGCTGCGGACTGAACTGAATTCCCGGCAGCGGGACTACGTCCGCAAAATTCAAATGTCTGGGCAGCATTTGCTCGGAATCATCAACGACATTCTGGATTTCTCCAAGATCGAGGCCGGCAAACTGTCGGTGGAAAGCATCGACTTCGATCTCGAAAAGGTTTTGGAAAACGTCAGCAATCTGGTGTCTGAGAAGGCCACCGCCAAAGGATTGGAAGTTATTTTCGACATCGAGCCGGCCATCTCGATGCAGCTCAAAGGCGATCCTCTGCGGCTGGGACAAATCCTCATCAACTTCTGCAACAACGCCGTTAAGTTTACGGAGAGCGGCGAAATTGTGGTGAAGGCCCGGGTCCAGGAAAAAGACGAGGATGGCCAGCTGGTTCGTTTCTCGGTTAGCGATACGGGGATAGGCCTTACGCAAGAGCAGATGGGGCGTTTATTTCAGGCGTTTGAACAAGCCGATGCTTCTACAACGCGCCAGCACGGCGGCACCGGCCTGGGGTTGGCCATCTCCAAGCGGCTGGCGCAGTTGATGGGCGGCGACGTTGGAGTCAGTAGCGAAATGGGGAAAGGCAGCACGTTTTGGTTCACTGCTCGGTTGGGAAATGGCGCGGCCGTAGCGCGACGCAAGGCCAGCCCCGACCTGCGCGGACGACGGGTCCTTATCATTGACGACAATGCGGCGGCGCGCGCCGTGCTGTCCAGCATGCTGGAGGGCATGACGTTCGTGGTGCACGAAGCTCCCTCCGGCCTGGAAGGAATCGAGATGGTGCGGCGCGCCGCCGAAATCGGCAAGCCCTATGAAATTGCGTTTCTCGATTGGCAGATGCCCGGTATCGATGGCATCGAAACCGGGAAACGCATTCGCGCGCTGCCCAATCTGAGCGTTCGGCCGAAGCTGGTGATGGTTACCGCGTATGGGCGCGAGGAAGTTCTGAAACAGGCGGACGAGAATGCCTTCTCCAACGTGTTGATCAAGCCCGTCACTGCATCGATGCTCTTTGATTCTGCGGTCGAAGCCCTCGGCGCGGGCCAGGAACAAGCCTATGACGCTCCGGCAGGTCCGACTCATGAACTCGGCCGCCTGCGCGACGCTCGCGTCTTGTTGGTGGAAGACAACGAACTGAATCGTGAGGTGGCGCTGGGTCTGCTCGAGGACGCTCACCTAGCTATCGATCTGGCGGCTAACGGAGAAGTTGCGGTGCGAATGGTGGGCTTGAACAAATACGACGTGGTGTTGATGGACATGCAGATGCCCGTGATGGATGGGATCACCGCTACTAAAGCGATTCGAGCCAATCCGGAATTCCGCACGTTACCGATTATCGCCATGACGGCTAACGTGATGGCCACTGACCGCGAAAAGTGCATCGAGGCCGGGATGAACGATCATGTGTCCAAGCCTATCGATCCCGATGAACTTTTTGCCACTTTGCTGCGTTGGATCAAGCCGCGGGAGGAACGCAGCGCTGCGCCAAGTATCGCGCCTCCGATCGCGGCTTCGACCGCCGCAGTTACGATCCCCGACTCTGACAAGCTAGTGATTGCTGGGATTGATACGCAGGCAGCCCTTAGACGAACAGGCGGAAATCGTAAACGCTACGAGGCGCTGTTGCGGAAATTCGCGCAACCCTCAGCGGGAGGAGTGGAAGAAATTCGGGCCGCTCTGGCCGCGGGTGATACCGCAACGGCGGCGCGAGCCGCGCATTCGCTAAAAGGCGCCGCCGCGAACCTCGGGGCAACAGCCCTGGCGGAAGTCGCGGCGAAAGCGGAGACTGCGGTGACCGCGGGAACGAATGTCGAGCAGGCACTTGATTCGCTGGCACGTTCACTCGATACGACACTTGGAGCCATCCGCCTGGCATTGCCCAACGAGCAAGCCGGCGCAGCAGATTTATTACCTTCCGCGGATCCGGGCACGGTGCTAGTCCCCCTAAAGCGGCTGAGAGTATTGCTCCAGAGCGACGACGGCGACGCCGCTGATTTCATATTAGAAGCGCGCGAGGCCTTGTCCAAAGTGCTGACGGACACGGAACTGACTTCGCTTAGCGACTTGGTTGGAAATTTCGACTTTCAGGCCGCGCTCAGTTCCCTTTCGGGGATTGCCGCGCGGCTGTCTCTAAAACTGGAGTGAACCCTATGGCCCAAGCACCGACCAAAAAAACGATATTGATTGTCGACGACACACCGATCAACGTTGGCGTAATTTCCGGAGCATTGAAGGATATTTACAAAACAAAAGTAGCCACCAACGGCGAGAAAGCGTTGGCGATTGCCTCCGGCGACGAGAAGCCCGACTTGATTTTGCTGGATGTGATGATGCCGGGAATGGACGGATACGAAGTTTGCCGCCGATTGAAGGCCGACCCCACCACCCAAAATATCCCCGTGATTTTTCTGACCGGGCAAACCGGAACGGAGGACGAAACCAAGGGATTCGAAGTCGGAGCCGTGGACTACATCCACAAGCCGTTCTCAGAGGCGGTGGTGAAAGCACGCGTGCGTACCCATCTGATGCTCCGCGAAGCGCACGAACAAATTGCCCGCCAACTGATCGAAATTAATATTGAATTGGAAATGGCCCGGCAAATTCAGCTGTCCATCCTGCCGCGCGATACCCCCAAGCTCGCGGGCCTCGATATCGTGGCGCGCTACCTTCCGATGACCTCGGTAGCTGGCGATTTTTACGACTTCATCCTCATCGATGAGCAGCATGTGGGAATTCTCGTCGCCGACGTCTCCGGCCATGGCTTACCTTCCGCGTTGATCGCCTCCATGATTCAGGTCGCGCTGACTGCACAAGTCGCGCATGCTTCGGACCCCGCGAAAGTTCTCTCCGGTTTGAATCGGGCCCTATGCGGAAAGTTCGAACACAATTTCGTAACCGCGGCCTATGTATACGTCGACCTGGAAAAGAAAGTGATGACGTATGGCGGTGCGGGGCATCCGCCGCTACTGTTTTGGAGTAAGTCCGCCGGCAAGGTCAGCGAAGCCTTGGAAAACGGTTTAATCCTGGGCATGTTTGATGAAGCAACCTACGCTTCCTTGCAATTACCGATCGGGGCCGGTGACCGGGTCGTTCTCTATACTGACGGAGTTCCGGAAACAAAAAGTTCCTCGGATGAGGAATTTGGGACGCCACGTTTCGTGCAGTTTATGGGGACCAACAACCACCTCGGCGTAGATCAATTCGCTGACGGACTGCTGGATGAGTTGTCGCGCTGGTCCGGACAGCCCCGCGGCCAGGGTCAGCAGGATGACATCACCGTGCTGACGATAGATCTCAAGAAGTGATGGCGATTAGCCAGTGTGCTAGGCAAGTGGTTGCGTAGAGATTGATCTGCCCACGCGCCAAAAACCGCGAATTAGATCAGACGGTAGTTGGAATTTTGTGTTTCGATCGTCAGATGTTTGCTGACGCCGTCTAGCACCAGGATCGCAACGTGGCTCATGCCGTTGGGTTCCTGCCGGTACTGCGCGTCGATGTTCACCACATCCTTGCGATCGTTCAGATAAGAAGAAATCTTGATGCTTTGCACCGCGTTCTGCACGGTATTAAACACGATTGTTGCTGAGTCGCCCGGTTTCGCGTAGCTGTTAAGAATAATGCGCACTTCCTGCGTCGTGCTCGAAGGTCCGAAAGTCACGCCACCCGTTTGATAGAGTTCCTGCAACCTGCCGGGCTGGCCTCCCAGATACAGCTGCGCGAGTTCACCGACCTGTTTTGCGTAGGTGTCGAACTCTTCCGTTTTCTCCGCGACGATTCGGTGTTTGATGCCGTGGCTGCGACCGTCCGAGGGCGGAGTCGTCGGATCCAATTCCGTCTTTTGCAACTGACCATCCGCGCCCATCTGCACTTGATAGAGCGCATTCTTCTTCACTTGGCCTTTGATGCTGATAGTTTGTTGCTCCTCCCAGGTGTAACCCCCGATCAGCTCTTTGTTCAGCGCTAAAGCTTGTTTGATCTGGGTTATACGTTCCTGAAATTGCGGATCGCCCTGGGCGCTGGCGATTGGCGCCATAAGCAACGCAACAGCGACGATCATTCCCCATGAGCGTCCAGCGAAGCGGCAAAGCTTGGGATAATTCTGCATGTAACAGTCTCTCCAGAACTAATAAATTTTAATGGCCAAATGTTCTTGCTCAAAGGATACAGCGCTTTGCCAAAGGTAGTCCGCGAAAGGTCGAATCACGGCAGACGCCACTTTCTGCGTTAGATGTTAGTAGATCAGGAGCATGGTAAGAGACTGCGGCGGAAGCGAATACTGTTAAAAGTGACAGTGTTACCGAATAAGAGCTCTCCGTCGCGTGAGTCGTAAGTCATGCTCGCAGTTATTCTCCTACTAATTTCGTCGTAAACGCCATCGTAACTCCCATCACAGATCTCAGAATATTCCTTTAGAACATTCGGAAAACAGACGCAGACGATTTTCCTGGCATCTAAATATGGGTTCGCCGAGCGAATCCTTTTCAATCCGCTCCGGCGCAACTTTGTCGCAGTCCCGGTGTTTATACCATCTTGGAGGAAACATGCGAGTTGCAACAATGTGGGCGGCTGCGGTGCTGCTGTGCTTGATAGCCACAGCTCCGGCAAATGCGCAGTGGTGGAACCATAAATGGGAAGTTACGCCGTTCGCGGGATATGAAACCAGCGGCTCGTATTCTGTAACGCCGGATGTCAGCGGATTTGGCGCAACCAGTTTGCGCATCAACAGTGCGCTCAGCTACGGCGGCTTTGTCGATTATTCGCTTACGCGAAACTTCCAGGCAGAATTCATGTACGACCGGAATGACACTTCTTACAGCGACCGCGTGTTTCCAAATCCCAACTACACTCACGCATTCTCCACGCACGTAAATCAGTTTCAATTCGGCGGCGACTACATGCTCTTGGGTCCTTCTCACCGGCTTCGACCGTATTTGGCTGGCAGCATTGGATTCACGCAAGAGGACAACGGCCAGGGAGTGCCGGACCGCACCGACTTCGCATTCAGTGTCGGCGGCGGTGTGAAGTATTTCGTGACCTCGCACATCGGATTGCGAGCCGACGCCCGGTACATGCCGACCTATGCCAACTCTTCGAACCAGGTCTACTGTGACCCGTTTTTTGGCTGCTACTCCGCGAGGACGCCCAACTATCAGAGCCGCGGCAATTTCGTCGGTGGAGTTATTTTCCGCTTCTAGCCTCAGCGACGGTCATCAGTTGCCCGGTCACACAAATTTAAAATAAAAAGAGTCGCGATTTTCTTCGCGACTCTTTTTTATTTGGGGCTAGTGAGCTGGAGACTTCGGCGGCGGCGCGGCGAATTTGCTGTCGTCGATGGCCACGTTTTGTTTCAGATCCGTGACTTGGATGGTGAAGCGATTCCCGGGGCGCGCGAGCGTCCAGCGAAACGGAATCTTTACGCCATCGGCGTCGCGGTACTCGGCGTAGTCGATCTGCGTGGGATTGCGTCCCAGGGGAGTTTCCGCGTAGCGCACTAGCCTCAGCAGCAGCCCCGACTGCGTATCGAAGTACAGCCGCAGCGGAGGCTGGCCTTCCTTGCGGCCGGTCACCAAATATGTGTCGTGGCCATCGATCTTCTCTCCGGGTTCAACGCCAAATTTGTCATAGCGAGTCTTGACGTTAATCGGAAAATAGAAATCGGCGTCGATGCCGGCGGCAGCGTTTTCCGCCGCGGACATCATGTGCACGCGCGAAGGAACGCTGAGCCAACCCTGCTGGCCATCGAATCCTGTCAGACTCTCATCTTTCGCGTGCATTACGGAAAGTCGCTTGTCCGGAGCCTTGGCGTAGATTTCCACCGGAACACTTTGCCCGGCGAAGGTGGCGTTACCCTTTTCCACGCGGCTGGTGATCTTCTTGAGTGCTTCGGCGCCGCCGACGGCAGCGAGATATTTATCAAGCAGTTGATCCGCGGCGGGCAATGCGGTCTTTTCCGCGTCCTCGTGCGATTCGGTCCTTGGTGTTTCGTCCGCGGCGATCACCGGAGTGGACACTGGGTGCATCCCGCCGTTGTGGCAGGAGTAGCAGGTAACCGCGCGGTGGCCTTCGAAATTATCTTTATTGATGGCCACCATCATGGTGATCATTTTGCGGGCAGTCACCTTGGGCTTCTTGTCGTCCTTATCGAACGCGCCCTGAACATGGCAAAATTCGCACTCCACTCCCAGCGAAGCGGTGATGAATTGCATGGCAGGGATGAGCTGGTCCGCGGGGATATCTTTGAGGACTTGAATATTCTTGAATTGCTCGGCGGCGGTTTTAGGCGCCGGTGCGCCGCTCCCCGGAGCAGCCGCGGCGGGCGGGTTCTGCGGAGCCGCCAAAATAACGCTGGCAGCGATCAGCAGTCCAGCTACCGCGAGACTTCCAACCAGTAAGAATTTTCCCTTCGGTAAGAATTTATTTGTTGCGCGGCGCATGTTCATCGAGAAAGTCTCCCAAGTTGGCGAATGAAAGTGTAGCAAAAGAGATTCCCTCGCAGAGAACAGTGAAGAAGAAACGTAGGCTTACGCGGAAAGTTCGCCTTTTTTCGCCAGCGCGGTAATCCGGTCAGCGGCTCGAAACGCCAGAGCCTCGATGGTCATGGTGGGTTGGCCGCGGCCGGAGGTAACCAGGCTGCTGCCATCACAGAGAAATAGATTTTTTACGTCGTGGGTACGGTGATCGGTATTAATAACCGAGGTTTTCGGATCGTTGCCCATGCGGCAGGTACCGAGAAGGTGTACCGCGAATTCTTGTTCGGCAATCGGCGCCGTCCATTTTTTCTTGGCCCCAGCCGCATCCAGCAATTCCAGGGAACGCTGGCTAAGCCAGTTCGCCAGCTTAAGATCGTCGGGATGATCCTTGTAGGTCATCCGCAGCGCAGGCAGTCCCCAGGCATCTTTCAAATCGGGATCGAGGGAGAAGCTATTGTTTTCAACTGGCAGCGAGGTGCCGTGCCCAAACACTTCCATGGTCCGCGTGAAATTATTCTTGAGCGCAGCTTTAAAATCTTTGCCCCACAGCGCGGTGCCGGGAGGCTGGGCGCCGAGCGCGAAACCAATAGGCGTGAGATCGAATCGGGCGTCCAGTCCGCCTCCGCCGTAGAAACCCAACTTCTCCTTATCCAATTCGTAAAAATCGTGTAAAACGCGGCTCACGGCGAAACCTTTGTAATCATTCAGCGGCTCGTCGAATACCCCGAAGGAAACCGCCGCGCTGTTCAGCATTAAGTTTTTGCCGACAATACCGCTGGAGTTGGCTAGGCCGTCGGGAAATTGTTTGCTGGCCGAAAGCAACAACAGTCGCGGCGTTTCCGCGCCGTTAGCGGAAATAATCACCGCTTTGGCTTTTTGCAGCTGGGTGTTGCGTTGGGCGTCGAAATAAGTCGCGCCGATGGCTCGGCCGCGATCGTCCATCTCGATCCGATGAACATAAGAGTTAGGACGAATCTCGCAGTGGCCGGTTTTCTCCGCCATGTGAATGGCGGAAGCCAGCGAACTGGACTTCGCGCCAACTTCGCAGCCAAACGCCAGACAGAAACCGCAGTTGACGCAGGCGCTGCGCCCCGCATAAGGCTGCGAGAGAATGGCCATCGGTGCGGGAAAGGGATTCCATCCGAGCTGGCGGGCGGCTCGCTCGAAAATTACGCCACTCGATTTCACGGGCAGCGGCGGCATAGGGTAGGGTTTGGAACGCGGAGGATCGAAGGGACTGGCGCCCGCCAGACCCGAAACTCCAATCTCCCATTCCACTTTCGTGTAATACGGTTCCAGATCGTCGTAGGTAATCGGCCAGTCGGAAAAAGTTGCGCCGGGAATCGCGCCCACCTTGCTGCGCTCGATAAAATCTATTTCATGTAGCCGCCAAAAATTCGCGGTAAAATGTACGCTAGTGCCGCCAACCAGCCTTCCGTATACCAGCGCCCGCTGAGGTTTAGCCTTTTCGTCCGGAGTCTTGCGGAAGGTGTTGGGCTGCAGCTTCGGGTGATTGGTGAGTAGATCTTGCTGCAGAACCTTTATCTCGTCGTGGACAAAATCCTTCTCCGTGAGGTACGGCCCCTGTTCGAGGACCACCACGCTGAATCCGTGACCGGCCAACTCTTTGGCCAGAATTCCTCCGGCAGCTCCCGAACCGATTATGACGAAATCCACTTGTTCAGAAGTTCGATATTTTGGCGTGTCTGTGGTCATTTGGTTTTCTCGGCCGCAGACGCCTTCCAGCCGGGATAATCCTTGTCGTAGAACCCAAAAGGCGATTGAAAAGAATGAGCTGGATCGCGGCCGATCCATTTCCAGCCAACGCCGCTGCGATTTGCGGCATATTCGGATTCGGGATCGATCAAGAAAGCGGCGACGGTGTGCTCGCGAATCGTCTCGAAAAACGTCTTGCCACCAGCCACATACCGGGCGCGCCGTCCCACATGCGGCGCGTTCACGTCAAATTCATGCAGAAATTGATCCTGTTGTTCCGCAGAAGCCACGGAAAACTTTTCGGTGCCCGGAAACATCGTGCTGATGCCGTCCTGAAACTGCAACAACCCATCCCGGTAAATCGGTTGCAGTTCGGGGAAAATAGTTATGAGACCTGAATCAATAAAGTAAACCGCGCCGGCCTCGCGCGCGCCAGGGGAGTCGTCAGAGGGAATGATTCGCGAAGTTATCGCAATGACTTCTACCGCTTGCTCGTCAGTAAAAAACTTGAATTTCGGTGCAGGGTCAGCGACTGCTGCGGAACGGGCGTAGGCGCTGGCGGCTAATGTCGCCGACCAGTGGGAAGTCAGCCATGCCGCTCCCAAGCCTTGGCCAGAGTTGATAAGAAAACTTCGCCGGTCAAATCGCATTATTTTCCTGGCACATTCCAAGCCCTGGTACATTCCAAATCACAAAATCTGCAGTCGCCAGACTCTAGGCTGATACGTATCGACGGTCAAGAACAAACCATCCCCCGTCCGGCATCCTACCGACCTCACAAATACTAGCCTCGATTGCCCGGATATTCCCGATTGTTATAGGATGCGCGAGAAACCATGTCCTCATCCTTGCCTGGCCTGGAACAATTTCGCAAAAAGCCGCTTCGTTTGAGACACTGAATTAACACCTATGGCTACTTTTACCGGAGGAATCGGAAGCGGCGGCAAATGGCTGCTGGACAAAATCGTCGGCGTGATCGCTGCAACCGGCATCAATCCGAATTTTCTCACTTTTCTCGGATTACTGGTTAACTTGGCGGCAGCGGTTAGTTTTGCCAAAGGAAATTTTCGAACCGGTGCGCTGATTATTTTCTTTGCCGGCTTCCTGGACATGCTCGACGGCCAGGTGGCGCGGAAGCAAAAGCGCGTCACCGCCTTTGGCGCGTTCTACGATTCCACGCTGGATCGCTACGCGGACATGGCTCTGTACATGGGTTTGCTGGTGTATTACTCGGTGAGCGGCCGTACGCCTTATGTGGTACTCGCCGCAGTGGCCACCGCCGGTTCGGTGATGGTCAGCTACGCGCGCGCCCGCGCGGAGTCGCTGATTCCGTTGTGTAAAGTTGGTTTTATGGAGCGCCCGGAAAGATTGGTGCTGCTGATTATCGGCGGCCTGTTTCTACGTATGGGACCGGTGTTGTGGGTCATTGCCGTCATCTCCACGATCACCGTTATCCACCGAATCGTTTACACCTGGCAGGAGACGCGAGCCGGTCGCACGCTGCCAGGCATTAAACTCGCGCAGTAAACTCCGTTATCTATTTCAGGAATCGCCCAGTGGGCCGGCAATCGCTTTGCGGACCCGATCGCGCAACGCGGGAACATCTTCCTTGCGCATGCCCTCAGTATTGATCGTGTCGTGAATCACAATTTTCACCGTGCCAGGCCGCAGCATCCAGTTCCCGGTGCGAAAATGCTGGAAGGAACCCACCAGGCTGATCGGCACAATCGGAACTCCCAACTGTTGCGCCAGGCGGAAACCGCCATCCTCGAATTCGCCCATGCGCCCGTCGCGGGTACGCTTGGCCTCCGGAAAAATAATCAAGCTTGTTCCGCCGTCGAGGGCCTCGCGGGTCATCCGCCACATGCGCTTCAAATCCGAGGGACGGCGGACGTCCGGAACCGGGACGTTGCCAAAACGCTTCATCAGCCAGCCATAGATGGGAATCTTGAAATGCGATTCCAGCTCCCATCCCCGAACGTATTGTGGGATAGCGCAGTACAAAAGAAACGGATCGAAAAGATTTACGTGGTTGACCATGAAGAAACAAGTGCGTTGCGGGTCAAAACCCGGGGAACGCTGTAGCTCCAGGTGTGCGCCCGAAAAAAACGCGATTCTGCGGCACAGTCCACGTTGCAGCCAATCGTGTTTGCGGGGGTCCAGAAAAATCGCCAGAAAAATAAGCACCGGGACGGCGAACCCGAAATGAAGCAACGTTACGGCCCAGAGAAAGGCACTGCGGATGGTGTCCCACACTCGGGTCATATGTAGACGTCCAGCGCGGCGGGAAGAATGTCCAGCGTCTGAATTTTCAGGGTGCGAATTTCGCCGTCGATCATTACGTCTACGGGTGCGGCGACATTGAAATCTACATGGCGGACGGCCTTACGGGAAGCCAAGGGATGCTTGATATGCGAGCCATCGTATAGGCGCGGAAGTGTCCGCAGAAGCCCGAGCCGGGGAATCGCGCCCCACCGTACAAATTCGATCAAGCCATCGGAAGGATCGGCGTTCGGAGCGATGTGCATCGTGCCGCCGGTAAATTGGCTGTTATTGAAAGCGAGAAACAGGCAGCGGCGTTCGTCCCAGTCCGTTTCGCCATCGGAGCGCAACGCGAAAGGCTGGTGTTGCAACTGGGCTACGCGTACAAATACGCCGAGCAAATACCCGAGTTGCCCGAACGGTTTGAACCTGCGATTGGCGGTAGCGCCCACGTCCGCTGTAAATCCCACGCTTATTAGATTGAAAGAGTAAATTACGCCGTCCGCGTGCGTCAGCCGCAATAAATCAACCGGACGCGTGCGGCCTGCCCGTAATGCGGCCACCGAAGCCGCGGCCCCCTCATTTGTAAAATCGCGTAAAAAGGAATTTCCGCTGCCAAACGGAAGAAAACCCAGCGCCACCCGCCGCGACGGCGGACCATCGGAGAAGATACCGTTGATGACTTCGTGCGCGGTGCCGTCCCCGCCGACCGCCAGAACGCGCCGGTATCCCTGCGCGTACGCTTCCCGAGCCAATTGCGCGGCGTGCCCAGGCGAACCCGAAGCGATCACGTCAATGGAGAGACCCTGCTCGCGCAGCTCCGCGAGCTTTGGTCCCGCCAGCTTGCCCGCGCGGCCGCCGCCAGCGGCGGGGTTAACGATGGCGATGAAGCGTTCCATGGGTTACGGATGCTTTCCGGTGCGCAAAAGTAGCGAGCAGCTTACAACGGTTGCATGGCGCTGGCGCGCTCGAGCAACGCCAAACGTTCTTTCAGCGATTCCCGTAAAATTTTCTGTGATGCATTGCGCGGAAAATCTTCGGAGTACAGCACCAAACCGTGCACCCGCTTGTAGTTCAGCAGCTTATTGTTGCGCTCCACAATTTTGCCGCGCAATTCGTCGGTGAGATTCTGCCCGGGTTCCAGATGAATCACCAGCACCAACTGTTCGCCCACCATGGACCGCCGCGGCCAAATGTAATCGGCTGCGAAAACGCACAGCTCTTTTACCGGAAGGCTTTCAAACGCGCCCTCGATGTCTTCCGGGAAAATGTTCTTCCCTTCCTCGGTAACGATCATGTTTTTCTTGCGGCCGACCAAATGAAGGTGGCCTTGTTGATCGAAGTGACCGAGGTCGCCGGTAATCAGCCAACCGTCGACAATGGCCCGCGCGGTAAGTTCCGGTTCGTTGAGGTAGCCGGCCATGACCGTTTTACTGCGGACGTGGACGTCGCCGATGCCTTCGGCATCTGGATTCACGATGCGGACTTCCATGCCCGGAAGCGGTTTGCCGACCGTGTCCGCGCGGAAAGGCTTTAAATCGTTGACTGTGATGGCGGTGCCAGCTTCGGTGAGGCCGTAGCCGTTGGCCACGGGGATGCCGAGGTCGTAGAAAAATTGTAGAGTCTCCGGCTCGGTGAAGGCGCCGCCGACGATGATGCAGCGCAGCCCGCCTCCGAACGCGGCATGGACTTGGGGCATGAGGCTGCGACTCAGCGCCAAGCGTGGATGGCTTTTGGTCAAAGCTTTATTTACGGAGACCAGCGCGTTGAAGATTTTGCGTTTGCTGGGTGGCAGTTCGGCGAATCGATTCTGCAATCCGGCGCGCAGATTTTTGAGAACCAGAGGAACCAGACTGACGTAGGTGATCTTATATTTGGCGAAGGCTTCGCGGACATATTCCGGGCGGAGCGTGCGGAGATGCACGACAGTGGCGCCGCAGGTGAATGGTCCGAAGAAGCCGACCATGAAATCGATGGCATGGTTCGTGGGCAAAATGCTCAGGTACCGGACGCCCGGCCAAAACGGATACAGCGAGGTAAGCGCGACGCATTGTTCCAGATAATTTTCGTGGCGCATCAGGCAGCCTTTGGGTTGGCCGCCGGTGCCGGAGGAATAGACGATGCAGGCGATGTCCTGGCGCTGGCGGTCGACGAAGGTTGGCGGGCCGTCAGCGCGAAATTCTTCCCAGCGTTGCGCGCCGGAGAGGTCGGCATTGGCGGGAGCTTCGGTGACTAGGACGAGGCGCACGTTCGAAGCGGCACCGCGTTCGTCTGAGGTGCTGAGTTGCCGCCAGATGGGATATTCGGTGATGAGCACCGTTGCGCCGGAATGGGCCAGAAGTTGCCATTGCTGGTCGGCGGTTAATTTGTAGTCGAGGGGCACCAGAATTCCGCCGCAGAAAAAAATTGCGGTCGCGGAGATCAGCCACTTGGACTGATTGGTCATGATGATCGAAGCGCGGTCTGCTGCGGCAAACCCCGCGTTTTGCAGCGCTTTGGCCAGCGGCTGGGCGCGCTCTTGAAATTCGCGATATGTGAGGCGGAGATTTTCGCGGTCGCGATCGGCTTCGATCAGGCAAGTCTTCGCCGGCGAATTGCTGCAGCGCGTCGCGAAGCGCGGCGCCAATCGATGGATATTTGGAAAGATCCAGCATTACAGACGGGATTGGATCCGCTCAGCGAGCGTCTGGAAATCGCTAACGCCCTGCATTTCGTAGTCGGGAAGCTCGATGGCGAAGTGATTCTCGATGCGCGAGAGGAGTTCCAGAGCTTGCAGGCTGTTGATGCCCAGCTTGCGGAAAAAATCATCTGAAGGGGCGAGCGAACCGGGCGCCACCTGAAAATGGCGGGCGGCGAGGTCGAGAACTTCCTGCGTGGTTTGGTCGAGTGTTCGCGGCATGCGGTTTATCCAGATCGCGTGTGAATCGCGAGTCCTGTCCGATTGCGATGTAACGGATTGCTAAAGGTTCATTCTAGCAAGAGGATGGCAATTCGTCGAAACACGCAAGCTTGGGTGAAGGCGATGTCCGCGTCGTGCTCCAAACGCGTGACGCCTGGGCGAATGTCCAGCGGCAGGAGGTCTTGCTGTCGCCCTTTGTGGTTTAACACAACTCATAGAGCGCCCATGGTTAGATTTGAGATTCGCGACCTTTGACCTCCCCCCTATGATAGTGCTGGACAACGTACGCATGCCCGAAAATGGATATCAGCTGACGGAACTAGAGCACGCGTATCAGGTCCTCGGTGTCCCGACCGACGCCGCAGAGCCTTTGATCAGGCGCGCCTACCGGCAGCTCATAACGAGATGGCATCCAGACCGTTACGCGAGCGGGACGCCCGAACATATCGAGGCGACGCACATGGCGAGTCTAATAAATGAAGCGTATGCGGCCATCGCACTTGCTCCGCTCCGCGATTACGTCGAGGCCTACACGGTCCCGCGAAGCGTTCCAGAGAACGCTTACAAAGAAGAGTGGGACCGTTACCGGGCACGAAGAAACAAACTCTTCGTCGTTATTGCGGTTGAATTTTTAGCAGCTATTACACTCCCCTTCTGCATCGGATTCGCCGAAGAACTCTTGGGTTCCAAGCCCATATCGATACTGGTGATGATGGGGGCTATTTCATGGGCTATCGTCTTGGTATCGGCAATTCTTCTACTACCTAGATTTTCTTGTCCAAGATGTCACAACAATTTCTTCGGAGCATCATTTGGCCGCGGCCCTGCACAAAGCTGGTATCGCCGAAGTTGTGCTTACTGTGACTTGCCCAGAAGTGATTGACAGAATGCAGTCGGCAATTCATCGATTTCACTTGTCAGGTCAGTCGCCTATCGGGGACCGACGTAATGCGGAGTTAGGGCAAATAAGGCATGGCGTCGCTGGCTTCGACGAATTTCTTAAGGGCGGCCATCACGGCGGGGCGGGCGAAGAGCTCGCAGAATAGATCGATCTCCAGTCGCAGTTCGTCATGAGGGATCGGCTTAATAAATTTTTTAGCTGCGGCGCGAGTTCCGGGGTCAAACTTCGCGATTTGAACGGCCATCAGCCGGGCTACTTTCAGCGCCTCGCCTTCGGCGGCGAGCTGCGCCACGAGACCAACCGCCTGCGCACGCGTGGCGTTGACTGTGCGGCCGGTAAGCAGCAGTTCGCGGATGAAGCCGTTGCCCACATCGCGCTTGAGACGCGGGATGCCGCCGAAGCCCGGGATCAAGCCCAGGCGCAATTCGGGAAACGCAAACCGCGCCATTTTGTCCGCCACAATAATGTCGCAAAGCAGCGCCAATTCCAGACCGCCGCCGAAACAGACGCCATGCACCGCCCCGATAGTGACGAACGGCGCAGCGTCAATAATATTTGCGACGGCGTGAATCCGCTCCAGAAAATTTCGCACCCCGGCCGCCCGCTCTTTTTCGCCCAACCCAACCGCGCCGCGATACAGCTCGCGCAAATCGGCCCCAGCGCAGAATCCGTCCTTTCTGGCGCTGTACAGGATGCAGGCGGAGGTCTCCGTGCTTAATTCCGGAATCGCCGCAGCGAATTTTTCCAGCTCCTGCAGCATCGCAGTGCCGATCTCGTTCAGCGGCGCGTGGTCCAGCGCGATTTCAACGATCCCCTCTCGCCATTCCCAACTAAGCGCTTGCCCGCGAAATTGTTTCATCGCTGGCCCGCTGCAGAGACCGCCGTAATTTTCGGACCGTCATACATAGTGGCAATTTCCTTCTGGAAATAAGTATTGATCGCATCACGCCGCACTTTTCCCATGGCGGTCAGCAATCCGTTTTCCGGTGTAAACGCCTGAGGCAACACCGCAAAGTTTCGGATCTGCCGGTAGTGCGGGAGATCGGAATTCACCGCATCGAGAGCAGTCTGCGCTGCAGCCCGCTCGACCGGACCAGTAATTAGCGCGCAAAGATATCCGCGGCCATTGCCTACGACTGCCACATGTTGCGCGTTGGGCAGCTGCGCCGCGATTTTTTCTTCGATAGGTTCCGGCGCAACGTTGTGACCGGAATTCAAAATAATCAGATTTTTCAGCCGTCCGATGATGCGCCAGTTTCCCCGAGCGTCGGCTTCGCCCTGGTCGCCGGTATGAAACCAGCCGTCGCGCAGCGCCCGGTCAGCCTCTTCCGGGCGATTCCAATATCCAGGAAACACATTGGGTCCGCGCACGATAATTTCATCGTTCTCGGCAACTTTCATTTCCATTCCCGCCACAGCCGGACCGACGCGGCCGGATTCCACCGGAACGCGCGGGTCATCCATAGTGCAGATGCCGGTGGTTTCCGTCAGACCGTAAACCTGCAAAACCGGAATTTGCAGCATGTCAAAAAATTCCTGGGTCTCGGGCGTGAGCGGCGCGGAACCGCAGATCAAAGCGCGCAGATACGCGCCAAATCGCGACTTGATTTTGCTAAAGATCAGGCGTCGCCCGAGAGAAAGCCACACGCTGTCCATCGCCGTGGCGCTGCGCGTCTTTTTCCTTTGCCACGCCAGCCGCGCGCGCGCGAACAGCCACTGGATGGCCGAGGCCCGTTGCGCAAACGCCGCGTCAACGCCACGTTTCACCCGCTCGAGCAGAGTAGGCACGTTTAGAAAATAATGTGGCGAAGCCAGCGCAATCTCGTCGACCAATCGGGTGAGATCCGTCGAGAGCGTCACTGTGCTATCCCTGGATAAAAACGACAGCAAAGCAATCCACGACGCGCAAAAATTAAAGGGGAGATAGTGGAAGACGCGGTCAGGCTGGTCACCCGCAGCGCGTACAGAGCCAGTACTCATCAACTGATTCAAGCGGTCGTTCGTGCAGGAAAGCATGAAAGTGACGTTACCGACGTTCAGGCATACTCCCTTTGGCTCACCGGAAGTTCCCGAAGTATAAATAATCGTCACGACGTCCGAGTCTGCGCGCGGATTCGCGTGCGCTTTCAGTCCCTGCCGCAGTTTCTCCCCCATTTCGCAGAACATCCCCGAGCAAATACCCGCTCGGGCGCATCGCCCGCTCCCGGAAAATTCCGCCATTCCTGCGTCATCGCTTCGCCGAGCGCCGCGTCGCTGGTGAGCAGCATCCTTGGCTGGCAATCGCGCATCATCGCGACCAACTCGGCAGGAGCCTGCCGCACGTACAGCGGCACCACGATGATGCCCTCTGCCATCAACGCCAAATCAAATGCCGCCCAGCGAATGGAATTGGGCGCGAGCAGTGCGCACCGGTCTCCAGGCTGAATTCCCGTATTTCGCAGCCATACGCGCGCACCTGCTGCACTTGCCGCAACAACTCGCTGCCGGTCACGCTGACAAATCGTGTCGTCATGCACTTCGCGCAACACCACGCGGCTTTCGGCACGCTGCAACTGAGCGAAAATTTTTCGAGGAAATTAGCCATGGACCTGAATAAAACGATGCGTCACTCGCGCGCAGCGCTCATCGCGCGGCAGTGCTTGCGGCATTACTTGGGACTGCATTGGCAACATCGCGCGAAACGGAATTCTGCGAATCCGGCGCGCCGGAATCGTACCGCTCCACCAGCCGCAAAAGATCTTCGCTCAGCGGCGGCAAATAGTCTTGCCAGGAAAGTACTCCCTGCCGCAACGGAAATTCCGGATACGTGTTGCGGACCGCATCCTCCAGATACGTTCCCATCCGCGCCATCACTTTCAGGTTGCGGACCACCGTCTGAGCGATGCCGTCGCGCACCAAATCCGCCTCCGCCACCAAGGTCTCCATTATTTGCAGTAACTTGGGTTCCAGATCCGGATCGTCAACGGTAAGGAATAAATGTGAGTGGCCGCGTTCCCGCATCAAGTTGCGAATCCGCTCGTCCATCGTAACGCCCGCGGAAGCCACCAAGCTGGGCATCGACGTCACGATTCCGTGGTAGCGCGAGGAAACCATATACGTGCAGGCGCGCAGAATCGAAACGATCTCAAACATGTTGTAGTCATCGGAAGTAAATATCGGCGTACCGGGAATATTCTTCTCGATCGCGCGGCAGGCCACCGCATCCAGCCGTCTCCATGGCCACCAAAATCGGAAAAACACGGTGGCGCTGAGAGAAAGTTTTAGTGGCGTTGGTATAAGCCGCGATGTAGCGCGCAAACTTCCGGTCGACTTCGGCGCCGGATTCGTGAAAATAAACTGTCCGATACTGGCTCTCTTTGTAGGCCCCAGTTGTAACCCGGGCGATGAACTTGGCGATGGACGCCTTCACCGGCCAGACAAACGGATGGATCGGGCACAACACCAGTATCGGCGTCTCGCCGTCCCAGCCAACCTTGCGCAAAGCCGCGTGTGCGTATTCCGGAGGATTCGGTTCGAACGTCCAGGCCGTGTCGGTGCCGAGTTCGGTCGGAATTCCCAACTGGCTCAGCAATTGCTGCGATTCCACATTTCGCGTGATCACCAGCGAATCGCGCACGTAGCGCCCGCACATATCCTTGATCATGCGGTCCATCTGTCCAGCTTCGCCGCCGTACCCCAGCGACAATTTATTTTCCGCGGAGGCCAAGCCCAGCGAACCAATCATCATCGTGGTCAGCGCGTTTGCAAACTTGCTCTTGAACATCGAGCCTTCGCACGCAATCACGCCGTCATTCGCGCGCACCTCGCGATATAGAAACGGCGGGAACATATCCGGCAGGTGGACTTGTTTCGTCCCCTCAAAATACCCGCGCGTGCGATCGAAATCCTGGGACATCACGCTGAAATCAACGTTCTGCGCGCCGAGCACGTGCCGCACCTGCCGGATCATCTCCTGCACCCGAACGTCGCTGCCGGTATTTCGTGTGCCGTTGTAACCGGCAAAAAGCAGCCGCAATTTTTCGCCGCGGCTCCAGCGTTCCCCGATGCCAAACGTCCAGCCCAGCCGCGTTATTTCGATCAGCGCCGCGACCCACGTCACCAATAAAAAATCGGTCATGCGCGTGCCACTCCCGCTGCAGCCAGGCGTTGCTCACCCGCATCGGCAGGCCAAGGCTTTGCAGGATATTTGAAATGATTGTCGCGGCTGAATTTCAAGAGCGCATGTCCATACGTCGTGAATTTCGCGGGAGCCTCGTTCATCTCGGCAACCACGCGGGAATTGTCAAACACCGTATTCCAATTCAAATACGGCCAGAAAACCTTCAGAAGTGACGCAGCGTAGCCCGTAGTACCGCGCCGTTTGGCCAACCAGTTTATGGTACTCGCAAAAATGGGAGACAGTCCGGGCACATACGCCGGACGGCGGCTGCTTCCCTCTTTCGACAGCGCATCGGTAAGTTCCCGAAAGGTCTGCGAACCGGTTCCGGAGGAAAGATGATAAATGCCGTGCGCCGGTTCCGGCTTTTGATGGATCGCCACGATCGCCGCACCCACATAGTTCGCTGGCACAATATCAATTCTATCGTCGCCACGCAGCGGAAGCACCGGAAACCGCGACAGAATATCGAACGCCTGCACCATATCGAACTGCGTAGTCTCCGGTCGGCGGCTATCACCCAGGACAATCGCTGGTCGAAAAATTGTCCGCGGAACATCCGGCAACAACTGCGCCGCCATGTGCTCGCAGAATTTTTTGGTGCGTGCGTAGGGATCGTAATCTGAACGCGCCCAATCGATCGCCGCATCTTCGGTAACCACTTCGTCCTGACGGTGCCCCGCAACCGCCACGGTCGAAACGTGCGAATAGCGCCGCAAGCCATGATGATTCTGCGCCCGCCGCGCCAGTTGAATCACTTCCAGCGTGCCGCGCAAATTCACGTTGAGGCACTGCTTTTCCGACTTGCGATTTAGCGAGGCGGCGCAGTGAATCACCGAATCGGTGGTATCTACCAGCGCGTGATACTCATCATCCACTAAACCGAAGCGCGGCTCCGTCAAATCGCCAAGAAAAATCCGCGCGCGCGTGTTCAGGAATTCGTAAAATTCCGGAAACTCAAAATGAAGTTGCAGCGAATTCCACAGCCGCTCGCGCGCTTCCTGCTGCGACTTCGCGCGCACCAGCAAATTCAGCGGCTCGCGATGTCCGGTAAACAATCCAGCCGCAAGATAGCTGCCGAGATATCCGGTGGACCCGGTTAGAAAGATGGCCATAGAGGACTAATTGCGCAACCGCCCCAAACTACGCCGCATTGGTTGGCTCGGCGGACCAATCGAGCTCGCGCGGGGCCCGCGCTTCCAGCGGACGCCCTTCCATCAACGGGTAGCACCAGCGGCGCAACGCTGGAATATGGATATTAATCCAATAGTCCCACCAGTCAATCGATTCCGGAGCGAAGCCGAAGACCGCCTGTTCGTCCGGCGGCAACGCGGCGGAAAGCAGCCGGGCGTTTTCCGATTCAAAAACGTGTTCGTTGTGCAGAATGAACGGCTCGTACAATTCAATTAGTTTTTCCGCGCGCGAAAGTTCGCGCTCGGCTTTCGCCAGCGGCGCTTTTTTCATGTGCAACGAAATCGCGGCACGATTGATACCAGACACCACCGCTTTCTGCATCGGTATGGAAAGCCGCTCGTAGCGCTGCTTGGAGACCGGAATCGTTTCAAATTTTACTTTCAGCCAATTGTCCACGCTGGCTTGCTGCCGGTAATGCTTACGGTGCGCCAATCCGGTCAACTCGATGCTGCGGCCCATGTTTACCGGGTTGATCGCCGAAGTCGCCAGCTGATACATCCGCGCATTGCACCGCGCAATTACGGCGGCGGCAATCAAGGACATGCCCCGGCACACCATGTCCACCGGAATCACATCCAGGCATTTTCTTTCGTTGGTCGGCAATTGCCGAAAATTCGTGCCCAGCAAATAAGAGAGTGGCCCCGAAGTGTTGATGCCTTCATTCCACCCCGTAAACGGCGAACGCTCCGAACTTTCCACGATCGAGGGTCGCACGATAGCGATCGGCAATTCTCGCCCTTGCCGCGCCAATATCGATTCGCCCAAACTCTTTGTAAACGTATAGATATTGGGCCAGCCCAGATGCTGCGCCCGCCGCAATCCAACCCGCACCAGCCGGTTGCGCGCCCACCGCGCGCGATTCCTCTTCAGCACCCCTTGCAATTCGTCCACGGGAGCTTCCGCGGCATCCACCCCGCGGCCCAGCGCTTGTCGCCGTAGCGCCTTACTCAGCTCCGGGCTTTCCGAGCGCGCTTCGATGCGCTCTATCGTTTCGCGCAGAGAAGCGATCTCCCGTTCCGCATCGAACGCGGGATCCCCGGCGGGATTGTAGTTGTCCTGCAACTCTTCGGTGACCCGCCCATCGCGCATGCCCACCACGTAACACGTGGAAAGATGCATCAGTCCGGCGTGTGCCGACCGCCGCAAAAACTCCAGCAAATGCCGCGCGGAATCCACGTTGGAAGAAAGCGCGTCGCGCAAGTCCGGATTAAAATCCGTAAGCCCCGCGCTGTTCACAATTAAATCCAGGGAACGCGCTAATCGTTCCTGCACCGCCGCATCCAGTCCCAGACCCGGCAGGCTCACGTCGCCTTCCACCACTTCCACTTTCGCTTTAAGGAACGCGCCCAGGTTTCGCCCGTAACGCTGCTGCAGCGTGTCGAACGTGGGAGACTCTTCGACAATTTTTTCGAAACGCCGTTGCGCAGAGGTCGTCCGGTTCCGGCGAATCAGCAAAGTTACTTTGCCGATGTCCGGAATATTTTCCAGCAGATCCACCAGCCACACCTTGCCGATAAATCCCGTCACCCCAATCAGCAACAGGTTCCGGCCCGCCAGCGATTCGCGAACCGAAAGATGCTCCACCCGCGGCTCGTCCCCAAACATCGCAACGGCTTTTCCAGCGGGCATAGCCGGCCGCGCGGTGGTACACAAAGCACTATTCAGTTTTTCGGGATGGTCGGTCCAACCCAGCCGCCGCAATAATTGCTCGCGCGCGATGCGGCCGTCCGTGGCCCCCGCCGCCAGCCAGGCAAAAGGTCCGCGCGGCCGCACGATGGGATCCACCAGCCGTCCGGTGGCCTGGCCGTCGCGAAATTCCAGCCGGTTCGCAATAAAATAATCGACGCCAAAATACGCCGCCAGCGGCCGCAACACACTCTCGAGTAGCTGTCCGACCAGCACCACGCGTTCGCCGCTACGCACCGCCGCGCGCAGCTGTTCGGCTGCTTCAGGCCGAAGCTGCGGCTTCAGCACATAATTAAAATATTCTTCGCCAAGAAGATCCAGCCTGTCACGCGTCACGCCTCGCAATAAGGTGTGTAGGAAGCGCGTTGCGAATGTCCGGTTGGCCGCATACGCGAAGGGACGAACCAGCGCCATGCCCGCCATTCCCGCGCGCCTCGCCCACCGTTCCGAAAAGCTGCGGCCATTCCACGTAAAAAATCCCACCGGACGCATCGCACCCAGCTCCAGCAGCGAGCCTTCTACCCGCCAATAGGTCACGGCGTCGCCGCCGAACTTCTCGGCGAATTTTTCCGAATTGGAGTTGGCTTTCAATGTCCCCGCTAAATGTCGACCGTTGCGCGACCCTAAACGTACACCTGTAACGCACGACTTCTCGCATCAAAACTCTACTCTTACTAGGAATTTATCAACCATCCTCAAGATGGATTAGCCTGGACGGGGTGACAGCTAGCGCCCGGGGTACTGCGGCCTGCAATCCCTGTGCTTACTCGGGCGTAAGCGTCCGGGAGCAACAAAATTAACATCCCTGCGTAGTTCCCGCAATACGGGCTAACCCGGAGGACCAGAGGAAAACTTACGGATCACACGCCCCAGCCGTAGCGTTCGGCGTGTTCCAAGGTGCGTTGCATCTCTTCGCGCAAAATCTCCATGAACGCCGCGCCGCCCACCGCCCGTGCGCCAGGCTCGATAATGTCCGGCGTGCGGTAGCCCCCGCCCAGAACCCTCAGCAGCGAATGCTCGATCCAATCCGCTTCCAGCGACAAACCAAAAGCATCGCGCAACATCATCGTGGCGCTCAAAATCGAAGCCACCGGATTCGCCGAATCCGTGCCCACCAGCGAGGGTGCCGATCCGTGAATCGGCTCAAAAAGCGGCGCAGCCGTGCCAAAACTCGCGGAAGGAATTAGCCCAATCGAGCCCACCAAAGCCGCCGCCGCATCGCTCAAAATATCGCCAAACATATTAGTGCTGAGCATCACGTCAAACTGCGCCGGCCGCAGCGTCAATTGCATCGCCGCATTATCTACATACATATGCTCGAGTTTCACCGTGGGATAAGCCCCATTCATCGCAATCACCGTACGCCGCCACAATTGCGAACTGGTCAGCACATTAGCTTTGTCCACCGAACACAGCCGCCGCGAACGGTTTTCCGCCCGCGTGTACGCAAACATCGCCACCCGCTCAATCTCCGGCGTCGAATACGATTCCGTGTCCCAGGCCCGCTCCGCTCCGCGTTCCGTCACATTGCCGCGTTCGCCAAAATACATTCCGCCGGCCAGCTCGCGCACAATTTCCAGATCCAGATCGCCCAGCCGTTCGCTCTTGAGCGGCGAAATTCCCCGCAACGGCTCCAACACTTTCACCGGGCGCACATTCACATACAGCCCCATGCCCTTGCGTAAATCCAGCAGACCGCTCTCCGGCCGCTTCCCCACCGGCAACGCATCCCACTTCGGCCCGCCCACCGCGCCAAGAAATACCGCGTCCGATTTGTGGCAAGCCTCCAGCGTCTCGCGCGGTAGCGGCGTCCCCGCCGCATCGATGGCCGCGCCACCCACCGGCATCTCCACAAAATCAAATTGATGATTGAATTCCTGCCCGCAATCGCGCAACACCGTAGCGGCCGCCCGCGTCACTTCCGGGCCGATGCCGTCTCCCGGCAAAAGCACAATGGTCTTCTTCATAAAAAACTCCGCAGAGAAAAAGCTCAGATATCAGATAGATGTTAACAATCGCCCCGCTTAGCTGATTGTCAATTCTTACGTAAGTTTCTCAGGCCGCGGAAGTTGCTTCTGCGGCTATCGAAGGCCGCCGGCGCAACACTTCATGCGCGATAGCCACCAGATCCCGCGGACGAATCTCTTTCGCTTGATCCGCCAGCGCCGTCACCCGCTTGTAAATCTCCGCCAGTTCCACATCCGAAGGGTCATGCCCCAAATCCCGCAGCGACTCCCGCAACGCATTGCGTCCGGAATGCTTGCCCAGCACCATCGAACGCTTTGGAACGCCGACCATCTGCGGCGACATAATCTCGTACGTCAGCGGATTCTTGATAATCCCGTCCTGGTGAATCCCCGCCTCATGCGCAAACGCATTAGCACCCACCACCGCTTTATTCGGAGCCACCTGCGCCCCGGTAACTTCAGAAAGCAGGCGGCTAGCCGCAAAAAGTTGGTCCAGCGTAATGTTGGTGGTCACTCCAAAGCTTTCCTTGCGCACCGCCAGCGCCACCACCACTTCTTCCAGCGACGCATTTCCCGCCCGCTCACCAATTCCGTTAATCGTGCACTCGATCTGCCGCACTCCAGCGCGAATCGCCGCCAGCGAATTGGCCACCGCCAATCCCAAATCATCGTGACAATGCGCGCTCAGCCGGATCCCTGGCGTATCCCCCAGCGATTCCCGCACCCGGCGGAACATCTCGCCATACTCTTCCGGCACCGCATAGCCAACGGTATCCGGCAAATTCAAAATTGTCGCCCCGGCGTCCACCGCCACCCGGCAAACCTTACACAGGAAATCAATATCCGTTCGTCCGGCATCCTCCGCGGAAAATTCCACCTCCGGCACATGCTTCCGTCCCAACGCGATCATGCTGGCGATATTTTCTAGCGCCTGCTCGCGCGTCATATTCAGTTTTACTTTGAGGTGTAGATCGGAAGTAGCCAGAAAAATGTGCAGCCGCGAATTTAACGCCGGCTCCAGCGCTTCCACCGCGGCCATCACATCATCTTTTCGCGCCCGCGCCAGCGCCGCGATCGGCACCGTGCGTACTTCTTTGGCCACCTGCCGCACCGCTTCCAGGTCGCCCCGCGAAGAAATCGGAAATCCCGCCTCGATCACATCCACATTCAGTGCCGCCAGTTGATGCGCCACCCGGATCTTCTCCGCGGTATTCATGGAGAAACCCGGCGACTGCTCGCCATCGCGAAGCGTGGTATCGAAAATGTGGACTACGTCCGGCTCTGCGGCCATGGAGACTCCCAGTTCTAGTTACGCAGATAGCCCACTTCCAGTCAAATTTATCTTTATTCTACTTTTGATAACTCTGTCTTATACTGCCCTGATGCTGGTTTGGCGTTATTAAGGTCGGCTTTCGGCCACGCACGAAGGTGAAAACTTCATGGATCTCGGCGAATTACAGGTCTTTTTGATGGTGGCCAAGGAAGGCAGCTTCTCCCGCGCCGCCGAACGTTTGTTCCGCACTCAACCGGCCATCAGCCTTACCATCCGCAAACTCGAAGAGGACCTCGGCCAGCCGCTCTTCGTTCGCGGCTCGCGGCCAGTGCGCATGACCGACGCCGGCACGCTCCTCCGCGAATATGCCGAACGCCTCATCAATCTCCGCGACGAAGTAAAAAAAGGCCTCGACGAACTCGAAGGCCTCAATCGCGGCGAACTATCCCTCGGCGTAAACGAAAGCTCCATCCACGCCCTGCTCCCCGCGCTCGCCGAATTTCGCGAAAAACATCCCGGCGTGCTGGTTCGTGTGAACCGCATGTCCTCCCGCGATATTCCCCACGAAGTCTTAAATTACCGCCTTGATCTCGGCGCCATCTCTTTCGTTCCTCGCGATGCCCAACTGCAAGCCACCGAAATCCTGAAAGATGAATTAACCCTGGTCGTCCCGCCCAAAACATTTCCTCGCCAAAAAGAAAGAAGTCGACATCCCCGAACTCGGCAAGGAAAATTTCATCGCTCACAGCGTGGAATCGCCCCTACCGCCGCAGGGTCATCGAACTTTTCGCCCGTCACCGCACCGATCTGAATATGCCCATCGAAATGCCCACCATCGAAAGCATCAAGCGTTTCGTGCAAATGGGCATGGGCGTCGCCATCGTGCCGCGCATGTGTGTGCGTTGGGAAATTGAACACGGCTGGATGAAGGAAGTAAAAATTCGTCAGCTCAACATGCCGCGCCACGTTTACTTGGTTTCGCGCCGTGGCGCACGTCTGCCTCACGCCGCCGCCGAGCTGTTCCGTATTTTGAAAGCAACTTGAGGACAGCTTGAAGCGCGGAGTTACGCCGCAGCCGAAAGCGCTTCCGCCGCAGTCGGATAAATCGGCAACAATTTCGCCAGTCCGGAGACTTGCATCACCGCAATCCCCTGCGCCGTCAGCGCTGCCAGCGCGAATTTCTTCCCCGCGCTCTTCCGGTGCACGAAAAGCTGTACCAGCGCACCAACCCCAGCCGAATCCATAAACGAAAGTCCACTCATATCCAGCACCAGCAACGCGATGGGTTCCGGGCGCAATCGCGTTACAAAACTGTGGACCGTCTCGAGGCCGAGCTTTCCGTTCAGCCGCAGCACCAGTTGGTTTTCGTTCGAAGTGGGTTGTTTTTCAAATTCCAGCTTGGCAAGGGGCATAAGCGGGTTAGATTAGCGCAACAACCCTCCGTCAAGTGTTAAAATCATGTGAACGCCAGTTTGCTAGAGTGTCACCGCGCGCAGGCGGTCTACCCACGGTTCGGACTCTCCGGCTTGCCCCTGGCGGCCAAAGCTCTTCTACTTGTTTTCACCACCGCCGTGTCCCGATCCTGCACCCACCGCCGAAACCCGATATATCACGTCGCCATCATCATCAGAAACCAGCAAAGACCCATCCCCCGCCACGGTCACACCCACCGGTCGCCCATAAACGATTTTGCCATTCGGGTCCGTAACAAAACCCGTCAGAAAATCTTCCGGCCCGGCCAGCGGTTTACCGTCCTTAAACGGGACGAACACCACTTGATAACCCGCCCGCGGCGAGCGATTCCATGATCCATGCTCCGCGATAAACGCTCCCCCGCGATATTTCTCCGGAAACTGCGTCGCGGTATAAAACGTAAATTGCAGCGGCGCCTGATGCGCGCCCAGCAGCACGTCCGGCACGATCGCCTTGCTCACCAATTCCGGCACTCTGCGGTTTCACCCGCGGGTCCACATGATCTGCCGATGTAGCTGTAGGGCCAGCCGTAAAATCCCCCGTCCTGCACCGAAGTAAAATAATCCGGCGGCAAATCGTTGCCCAAGCCATCTCGCTCATTCACCGAAGCCCAAAGTTTCCCGCTCTGCGGCTCCAACACCGATACCCGAAGGATTTCGCAATCCGGTAGCGTACAGCCGCGCGTTTTTTCCATCTAGATCGCAAATCGTAATCGCCGCCCGCCGCGGATCTTCGCCCGCGCTGGCGTTCGAGTCTGACCCCACGCCCACCAACAGGTGCTTCCCGTCCGCCGTAAATGCCACGCCCGCGTCCAATGGCCCGCCCCTTTGGCAAATCCAGCAGTTTCTCCGCGTTCCCTGTGCGTTTCGAGGTTTTTGCATCATACGTGAAAACGCACCACCGAATCCGTCGCTCCCACGTAAACAAATCCTTCGTGAAACGCAATTCCAAACGGCTGATTCACCCCCCCAACAAACTCTTCACGCTGCTGGGCCCCGCCCGTGTGTTGCGGATCGCGCAAAATATAAATTTTCCCCGCGCCAGAGTCCGCCACAAAAATATCGCCATTGGGAGCCGTCGCCAAAAATCGCGGCTACTTAAACCCCGTGGCAAACACATTCACCTGGAATCCCTGCGGCACCGTGGGCAAGAATCCTTTCGGCGCCTTGGTGTGGTCCGGAGCATTCCCCGCAGATTTCGTCGCAAATGGATCAGGCAGCTCCGGCGATTTGCCGTTTGTCACTTGCGCAACTGCCGGGGATGCCGCCAAGAAGCCGGCCACCAGGAATGCCGCCAAAACGCTGAAAGGTTTCATAACCTATCCTCAACGAAAGATGCGATTTACCGCGCGCACCCGCTACAGTTCGCGTGCAGATAGGATGTCTGAGAACGGCAAACCGTTCCATCCGCACCACGCTCTACCGCATCCAATGGATCCATGCCACTACAAGCCGTATATAGGAAAGAGGCCCCTCATGCCCACCCCCCACGTAGGTCGTTCCATCGCAATCGCGCTGATCGTCGTTCTGATCGGCTGGACTGCTTTCCGCTCCTTGGGCGCTCGCCCCCCGGCTGCTCCGAACTCCGCCATGCCCAAGCCTGCCGTGGACGCCCCGCTCGCCTCCGCAAAAGGCCAGGAAACCGCCGTTTTCGCCGGAGGCTGCTTCTGGGGGGTGCAAGCCGTTTTTGAACACGTAAAAGGCGTTACCTCCGCCACTTCCGGCTATTCCGGCGGCTACGTCAAATCTCCCAGCTACGAAACCGTCAGCAGCGGCCTCAGTGGCCACGCCGAAACCGTCAGCGTGGTTTTCGATCCTTCGCAGATCTCCTATGGCCAGCTTCTGATGGTCTATTTTTCCGTGGCCCACGACCCCACCCAGCTCAATCGCCAGGGCCCTGACTCCGGCTCGCAATACCGCTCTTCGATCTTCTACACCTCCGACGAACAAAAGCGCATCGCCGACGCCTACGTCGCCCAGCTAACCAACGACAAAATCTACTCGCGCCCAATCGTCACCAAAATCGTCCCCTTCGCGGCCTTCTACCCCGCCGAGGACTATCATCAGGATTTCCTCAAGCACAATCCCGACAACCCCTACATCCAGATGAACGACTTGCCCAAACTCGACGACCTGAAGCGCACCTTCCCCGATCTCTACCGCCCCTATTAGCAGTCACCGAATTCCGCCTTTGTAGGGGCGCAGCATGCTGCGCCCCAGCTCGCCCGGACCTAAACCTCACCCCTGCCTAGCTTTCTTTTTCCCCAAACCCAGCGTTGCCTTTCCCCAAACCCAGCCTTCCCCAACCCCAGCCTTTGTAGTGGCGCAGCATGCTGCGCGCGATTTCTCCCCTTGGCCGGACCTAACCTCACCCCCCGCCTAGCTTTCTTTTTCCCCAAACCCAGCGTTGCATTTCCCCAAACCCAGCCTTCCCCGACCCCAGCCTTTGTAGTGGCGCAGCATGCTGCGCGCGATTTCTGCCCTTGCCCGGACCTAAACCTCACCCCCCGCCTAGCTTTCTTTTTCCCCAAACCCAACGTTGCATTTCCCCAACCCTAGCCTTCGCCAACCCCAGCCTTTGTAGTGGCGCAGCATGCTGCGCGCTTTCTTTCCCCCGCCAGACCTAAACCTCATACCGCCGGGACCATCCCGCCCCCCTCGACCGCGCTACTACCGCTTTAGCCACATCAAAAAATCCCTCCCCACTTCTCACGTTATAGTTATCTCCGGGCCATCCAACTCTCACTTCTACTCAGCCAGAGGAGCATCTCGTGAAATTGTTAATCAGCATCCCCGTTCTATTTGCGTGCCTCGCCGTTCCCGCCATCGCGCAGGACGCCCACAGCCACGCCACCACCAAGCCCGTAATCGTCGATATCCGCAACGCCCAGGATGAAGTCGTCGGCACCGCCGCCCTAAGCCCCGTCCCCGAGGGTGTGCGCATCAAGCTGGACATCAAAAATCTGCCCCCGGGCCAGCACTCCATGCACATCCATCAAATCGCCAAGTGCGACGCCCCGGACTTTAAGACCGCCGGTCCGCACTTCAACGCCGCCGGCCACACTCACGAAGGCATGATGTCCGGCGACATCCCTAATTTCTTTCTGATCGTCGCCGCCGACCACACCGCCCATGTAACGGTAGTCGCCCCCAACGTAACCATGGGCAGCGACGAACACTCGGTATTCAGCAATGGCGGCACCGCCCTGGTAATTCACGCCGCCGAAGGTGGCGCACCCGGCGGCCCCGCCCGCATCGCCTGCGGCGTAATCACCAAACCCAGCTAACCCTGACCCCGCACTTGTAGCGGCGGGTCTTTTTACCCGTGCTTTTTGACTCCGTAACGGTCGCCTTCGGCCGATTTGTAGGGGCACGGCATGCCGTGCCCGCTACCCCACCGACCCACGCCACCCCATCTACCAACCCCCGATTGACTCCCCCCAAACTTTGCGCTACAAAACTCCCAGCGCGCTAACCTCTCCCTCCCTCTACCGTTAGCCTCAAGCGCGCACTCTCAACTCCCAGGAGCGTCCAATGTCCACCAAAGTCCAAGCTGTCCCCGAAGGCTATCGCACGATTGCCCCGGCTATCACCTGCAAAAACGCCGCCGCCGCTATCGAGTTTTACAAGAAAGTATTCGGCGCCACGGAACACTCCCGAATGCTCAGTCCCGACGGAAAAATTATGCACGCCGAACTGCAAATTGGAGACTCGCGAATCTTCCTAGGCGATGAATGGCCAGGCATGGCCACCGCGCCAGATCCGCAAGCCAAGGCCGGTACCAACGGGTCTACAATTTTTGTGTACACCGAAGACACCGACGCGGTAGTCAAGCGGGCCACCGACGCCGGCGCCCGCCTGGATATGCCTCCGCAAGACATGTTCTGGGGCGATCGCTACGGCAAATTCACCGATCCCTTCGGTCACAATTGGGGCATCGCCACCCACATCGAGGACGTAGCTCCGGACGAAATGCATCGCCGCGTAGAAGCCGCCATGAAGCAAATGGGCCAAGCCGCAGGCCAAAGCTAGTCAACGTTGGGTCGAGAAGTTTGTAGGGGCGCAGCATGCTGCGCCCCAGCTTGCCCGGCCTTCTCGAATTCCCTAGCTTCGATTCTTGGTTTCCCGAATTATCTTCTCCAGTCGGCGCACAAATTCAAACTCCGCCGAGTGCATTTTCTTTTCCGCCGCTTGCACCGTAAAAAAATCCGCCCGGTCAATCTCCGGGAATTCCCGAAACTTTCCAGATTTCGGCGGCCACTCCATGCGAAAGGTGTTGCTGTGCAGTTCGGCCGGATCGCCATCCCCCGAAAATGCCCAAGCCACCACCCGTTTCCCGCTCTTGTGCTGCACGCGGCCCAGTTCAAAAAACGGTTCGTGCGGCGTCATTCCCGTTTCTTCCTCGAATTCCCGCCGCGCTGCTGCAAATTCCTCTTCGCCGGGTTCCACGGCGCCCTTCGGGACGAACCAGGCGCCTTCATCTTTGCGGCTCCAGTACGGTCCTCCCAGATGCACCAGCAGCACTTCCAGATTTTCTTCCCGGGTTCGGAACATCAGCAGTCCCGCACTAAGCCGGTTTGATTTTTTAGGTGCGTGGGCAGTACTCATCGCCTGGGAATCCTGGTACGTGTTCGCCCGCGATCATTGGCAAACGAGATTGCCAACCATTATAGAGAAATCTTCGGCTGTCTCGCGGGTTTTCCGATGTGCTGCAGTTCCCTGGACCACATTGATCGGTCAAGGACAAACCGCGGCCCGAGATGGCCATCCCCGAAAGATGGCCGACGCGCTAGTCTCTTGCAAAATGGCGACGCTGATTTATTTCGCGGGGGCCGCGGAAACCAGTGGAGCGCCGACCAGATGCTCCTTTTTCCACTGCATCGCCGTAAATATCCGCGTCCGCCCGCTGGGGTGATCGAAGAAAATAATTTCTTCCCATTTTCCCGGACTCATCTTGCGGTATTCCCCCAGCTTCAAATCCACTTCCGCTTCCCCGTCCGGCTGTTGCCCGGCGTTCAACCCATACATGTCCGCTTCCATCTCCTGGGTGCGCACCGCGGAATTAAAAATCGGCGTCGCCACGAATCCCAGCGCTGTAAGAAGCAGCGCCGCGAGCGGAAGCACCGCCACATCGGTGATGCCGCGAATTTTCCACTTCTCGCCCCAACGTGCCAGTCCCCACGTAAGTCCCCAGTTCAAAAACGCAAACGCCACTAGCGCCATGATGATCAGAAACATGGCGAACTTGTAGCTGTGATTCAAAACGTAGTGCCCCATTTCGTGGCCCATCACTGCTTCGATTTCTGCCATCGAACAGCGTTTCAGCAAATTGTCGTTCAGCGTGATCCGCTGCGTGCCCATAAAACCGCTGACGTTGGCGCTCACGCGGTTGGACTGCCGCGAAGCATCCACTTCGTAAACATCGGTAGCCGGAATTCCGTTCGCGCGCGCCATGCTCAAAATGGGATCGCGTACTTCCGCCACTTCCAGCTTTTTGTACGTGTTGAAGAGCGGCAGGATGAACACCGGCGCCAGTAATTGCACCACCAGAATTATGATCACGCTGCCGCCGGCCGCCCACACCCACCAGTTGCGCCCCAATTTTCGAACCGTACCCATCAACAGACACACGAATATCGCGTTAATCACCAAGCCCACAGCCAATCCGATATTTTGTTCCTTGAACCACGGCCCGAAGGATTGATTCAGCAATCCGTATTTGTGTTCGCGAAAATATCCTTCGTAAATAGTCATGGGCAGCACTAGGACTGTGGTAACCAAAACGAATTGCACCGCGTAGATCATCGATTGCAGCGGCTTGAAACGGGTGATCCGTTCGGCCAGATCCCGCATGCGCCAGGAAATCCCCGAACTCAGCAGAAAAATATAAAGCACTACCCCGATCAGAAAATCCCAAAGCTGCAGCCAGTACCCACCCTCGAAATAAGCGTCCGAAGCGGCTCGTTTGTTTGCCGGAATTTTCGCCAGGTACGCCTCCGTAGCGGCGTTTACATCGAACGTTTGATAGGTCTCCCCGTGGATACTTTCGATGGCCGGCGGATGGCTGGGCAAATTCGCTTTCGGCAAATCGGCGTCCAGCGCCGTACTGCTGGACGATTCACTCTGCGCGGCGCGCGCGCTGCAACTGAACAACACTACAAGGCCCGTAAACATCAACAACGGCAATACCATCCGGGCACATCTGGGCATAGCGTCTCCTGAACGAAATCATTCGTCAGTAGACTATACGTGGTGAGCCGGAAAAAGTTTCCTTTGAATTTAGCGGGGCTGCGTTAGTTTTCGACAGCCAGTGGGTTCGCGTTCAGCAGCCGGGTCAGGTCGGCGGCGATGTTCGTAGCGGTTTTTTTCAGTAATTCCTCGGAGGGATCCCGTTCCAGCTCGTACCGGCCAATGGGAGCGTACACGCTCAGGGAAATTGCCGGGCCAACATTGTCGGCCGGGGCCGGCGCGACCACCATGTACAAAGTCTGATCGGGTTTCGCCAGGTTTCCAATGCCAACAAACAAAAAAACGCGCGGATCGGTGACCGCCCCCCCAATTACCACCCGGCGCAGCGCGGAATTTTCATCGAGCTGCGCGAACACGCCGCGAATGATTACCCCAGAGTCCGGGCGGGCGCCCGCTCCGCGCAGCCGTTTTACTATGTACCCTTGTTGTTCCAGCACCTTTACCAGCGTAGTGGAGGTCAGGTCGACCAGCTTGGCGGCTTGCACGCGCGGCGAATCCGGGGCGGCAGGATCCGTCCTTAGTGCATCCGCTTTCTGAGTGTCGGCAGATTGCGTATCGCCTCGTACGGTTTCCGATTTCTGCCCGTCCGTTTTTTGTGGATCTCCACCGTTCGCCGAGCTCGCCGCCGAATTTGCGCTGGAACCGGCGCCGGAAGTCGCGTTAGAGCTGATGTTGGAGGCGGAGTTAGAATTCGCCGTCGATCCTGAAGCAGATCCGCCGGATGTTTCTCCCGATTGCGGTGCTGTTGCAGGCGTAGTAGCTCGGCTTGTCGGGCCGCCGGAAGCATGCGAAGAGTGCACGGCGTCCAGATCGAAATCGGCGACATAAATGGTGATCGATTTATTCGGGAAGGAATCGCTGGAAGGAGTTTGCGGGGCCGGCGGCTCCGCGGCGGCTCCCCGCGGCACAGAAATTCCGATGCCCAACGTGGCCACCAATGACAGCGCCAGAAAGCCGATGCGTGGTACCGAAGGGACCTTCATACGGGCCTCAGCAGCAGAGAATTACGCGGGTGGGAGCGCAGTTACAGCTTGTCACACTCCTACCTATTAGAGCCCGCGGAGTGCGAATTGGGTTCCGGAAATGTACTAGGTTCGACGAATTGTTTTGCTCAGAAACGGACTTCATTACCCAGAGGTGTTCGATTCACGAAGGCCGTGGTCAGGATGGTCTTCTCCCTTTTTTCACGGCGCGTTTCGTCGCCTTAGTTTTTTTAGGCGTAGAGCTTTTGCCCGACAGTTTCTTCCTTGGAAGGATTCCGGTTGCCCCGATATGATGGCTCGCGTGTTTTGCGGACGGCCTTTTTCGAGCCGTTTTCGCAGCAGTGGACGTGCCAGGTACGAGGGATTCACGGGTGTTCTTTGGCAGCTTGGCGACTACGAGATCGTAGGATTCCCGTAATAATGCTGCTAGTTCTTCGGCAGTGAGTGCATCGCGGGTTTGCAGCGCGACCCATTGCGCGCGGGCCAAATACGGCGCGGGAATGATGTCGGGCCGTTCCGTCAACTGATAAAAATTCTCCGAAGAAGCTTTGAACGAAAGCCATACCGCCGCCGGCTCCAGAACGGTGTGGGCAAACATCTTGCCAGCCACCTTAAACGTCAGATCATTGCCCCAGATTACGTGCTCCGTGGCGCCGCGAAACGATAAGCATATGTTGCGCACCCATTCGGGATTCATGAGCGAAGTCTAGACTTTCGTCCCCGTTCCAGCAACCGGGTGCGGTTGCAAAATTCGATCACCCCGCCCCAGTTTTCCGAGAAAACCTGCGTACCGCCGTACGTAACGATATGGTAGAGTGTCGCGCCAGTAGAGGAGGTTTTATGGATGCCACCGGAACAGCTGTAGGCAGCGCGCCGCAAATGGATCCCGCCACGTTGATGCGGAAATGGTTTGACGAAGTATGGAATCAAGGCCGCGCGGAAAGTATCGACGAACTTTTCCCGGAACACGCCATTATGTGGGGCGTGGCTCGCCCGGGAATTCCCTCGACGGGTTCGGCGGAGTTCAAACAATTTTATAAAGCGTTGCGCAGCGCCTGCCCCGATATTCACATCGCTATCGAAAAAGTGGTGCAGGAAGGTGACACCGCGTTCGCGCGCTGGACTGCAACGATGACCCACACCGGAGAAGGTCTGGGGATGCCTCCTACAGGTAACAAGGTAACGCTGCAGGGCATGTCCGCGCTGCGGCTGCAGAACGGCCAAGTGGCGGAAGGTTGGAATGTGTGGGACCAAGTAGGACTGGCGCGGCAACTCGGCGTCCTGGAAGGGCGCACCGCGCAGCTATTTCAGTAAGTTTCGATCCTCCAAGATATTCGTGTTGGTTGGTCGTTTCGGTGACATTGGCGTAGCATGATTGGGTTAGCGTCATTGGCGCAGCGTCATTGGGGTAGCACCGAGGTGACGCTAGGGAGAGTCGACCATGGAATACAATACCCATCAACGAGCTGCGGAATTGCACGAAGCGGCGGCGCACGCGCACCGTTCCGCGGCGGTAAGCCACGGAAAAGAAGATCATCAGACCGCGCACGAACATTCCCGGCAGGCGATGGAGCATTCCAATAAAGCTCATGAAGCATCGCAGGGCGCGTTCGAGGCGTCGTTGAAACACTCGAAATAGCCGCGGAAGTCGCGAGATAAAATTGAACAGCCCACTCAGGTGATACGGGGTGGGCTGTTTGTTTTTGCGAGAAGATACGGCGGCATTGAAGAGGACGTAGACGGCGTCGGTTACGGCTGAGGTCGAGAGGCATGGCTGCTGACGGGGTGTTGCGGGACCACGGGACCCCGGAGAGGGCGCGGCATGTCGATGATGATTTTGCGGGCTTCCGGGTTTGGTGCGCTGTTCGATGGCGGGTAGGGTGCGGAGGAGAAGACTGTGGATGTAGGCGAGGACTGCGGCGCGTCTTGGTGAGATGCGGCCTTGCTGGAGGGCGAGAGAGAGATTCCAGAGGTGGGCGTGGATGTCGGTGGCGGTACGGCAGTCGACGAGATTTTGGCCGAGTATGGCGGTGAGGTCTGAGGAGTCGTCGCGTTGGGCGGCGGCGTGACGAGCGCAGAGGGTGGCATGCATGGGGGCCAGGAACCTGCGGCAGCGGCCAGAACCCGTGGAGTGCTGACAGCGAGCTAGGTTGTTGTGAGACTGTGGGTTGAGAGCGCGTGGAAACATCATCTCCTCTTTTCTTCAAGAGCTTTTTAGATATTTGCTGGGTGTACCCCGGGTGATTTTCCTGAAACGTGGGCAAATCTGTGATGAGGCTAGGGTTAGCGCAAAACGCAAATGGCAATACGCTGGTAAGTTATTGAAACTGAAGGATGGCGAAAACGCACACAGGCACGCGGGCGCGAGATGCCAATGACTAACGAACATGGGATTTGATTGGGAAGCGAACGCGGTTCTTTACTCGGAAAGAATAACAGAGGTTTGGTTACCTTGTCAATAGATATCTTTTAGGGTACCAAAACGGGAATTAGCCGCTTGCTTGCCGGATCGGCTTAGATCCAGCACCCGGATGAACCCAGGCTTGGTTAGCTCAACAATTCTGCATTGCTCAATTTTTTATGGAGAGAACGGTCGAAGGTCACGAGGCGGAGGCCGGCTGTGGCGGCAAATGCGGACAGGTACGAGTCGGACCAATCCTTAGCGGCCGGTTGTTTGTGTTGGGTCAGCACACGAAAGCGCGGCTCGATTGTGGAAGGCTCTTCGAGGAAGACCATGCGGTCGTCGTCCATCCAGGAGTCGTAAACATGCCACGCCTGGAGTTGGGTTAGAACCTCTTCCGCCATAACCGCGTCGGTGGTGAGCAAGCGAAGAAGACCGAGTTGGGTGAAGCGGCAAAAACACAGACGGGAGTTGTCGCGCTGCTCCTCAAACCAAAGCCGGGCAGCGGAGTGGTGAACGTGGCGCTCGTAAGAAAGAGCCAGCCAAACGTTGATGTCAGGGAAAAGGAATGAGCTCGAAGATCTTGGCATTGTCGATCTCCAGGGTTCCGGGTTTTTTGGAAGGTATCAGGGGAAGCGAGACACGGCGATGGCGCTTTTTGGAACGCGGCCGCAGTTCCATTTCCACGCCCCGCAGAATCAGTTCTTTGACGGAGCGCTTCTCTCGGGCGGCCCGGGACTTGAGCTCGCGATAGAGCAGGTCTGGAATGTCTACAGTGGTGCGCACGCATTCATTCTGCCATATTTATGGCTGAGGAAAAATATTATTCGGGCGCTGCAGCGCGTTTAGGCTGGAGCTTTGGGAAGCGGGTGGGGCTGGCGATTTAGCAGGGTCATGGAGAGGTAGGCTCCAATGAAGGAACCGGCGGCGGCGAAGGCCACGTACTGCCAGTTTTTGGTGTAACTGATCACGGCGAAGGCGGAGAGGAGATACCAGACGCTGCTCCAGCTGGCGGCGGGAAGGCGACGACGGGCGGAGACCGCGGCGTTGAAGAGGACGTAGACGGCGTCAGTTGCGGCGGTGGATAGGAGCACGCCGGCTGCTAGAAACGGATCAATCTGCACGGTAAACCTCCGAGGATGTTGCTGAGCGGATCTGGACGCCTCTATTGTTCGCGGAACGGGGGTTCCAGGGAAGCGGTATCGCAGGCGGGGACAAGGTGACTATTGTGTAACGACGACTTTTTGCTTACCCTATGCGGCGAAGGTCGGGTGGTGGCGACGGTACTGGTAATTTTTCTACAGGAAGCGAGTGGGCCAAGATCGAGACGAGGAGGCGAATGATGCGACTGCGTCGCGGCTGGATGTTGTGTGTTGTTGGTTTACTGGCGGGCAGGCTGGCCCTGTTGGGACAAGCACCAGCGAGCAGCGGGACGGGACAAGCCGCAGGGCAAGCCACAGCGCCGAAACAGGAAACGGCGGCTACACCTGCAGCGCCGGCCGCTCGACTAAAACCGGAAACGGAAGAGTCCTTACTGCTGGGCGAAAACGCCTTGAATGAGAAGCACTATGACGAGGCGGCCAAGGAGTTCAAGCGCGGCATCAAGATCGAGAACGACCGATGCTCGCGCTGCTATGTTCGGCTGGCCGAAGCGCAGATGGATTTGCACGATGAAAAAGGCGCGCTGAGCAGCGGCGACAAGGCGATCGCGATGGCAGCTTCGGATGCCGAGCGGGCCGACGCGCACGCGGCAAAAGCGCTCACGCTGATGCACACGGGCGATGCGAAGTTTTTGAAAGACGCCGAAAGTGAATACCGAGCGGCGATTCAACTAGCGCCGAAGGATGCGGGAAATTATCTAGGACTGGCCGTGGCGCTGATGAAGCAATCACGCGACGCAGAGGGCCAGGAACAATTGACGACCTTTCTGAAGATGCAGTCGAGCGGACAAGCCGCGGATTATGCGCGGAAGCTGCAAGCGAATCCACGACGAGTGCGGGAAGAGTTTGCGCCGGACTTTCAAGTGACCACGATCAAGGGGCAGACGATTTCGACCGCGGACCTGCGCGGAAAAGTGGTGGTGATGGATTTCTGGGCGACATGGTGTCCGGGCTGCAGAGCGTCGGTGCCGGAGATCAAAGAGCTAACGAGGAAATATCCGAGCGATAAGCTGGTGGTGCTGAGCGTGAGCGCAGACAAAGACGATGCACAGTGGCGGGAGTTCGTCGCGAAAAAGAACATGGACTGGATGCAGTATCGGGATGAGGATGGCCACGTATTGAGGGCTCTCGGTGTGCATGCGTTTCCAACGTATGTGGTGATCGATCCGGAAGGGGTGATCCGGGAACGAATCGTGGGAGAGAATCCGCAGCAGAGTATCTCGGGGAAGCTGAAGGATAAGTTGCAGAAGATGATGCCGCAGGGGTGAGCGGCGGACTTCTCCGATTTCCTTGTATGCGAACGGCAATTTGCATACTCGGAAGCGACAGTGGAAAGGTGACAACCCTATGACAATTCATCTCACACCGGAGCAAGAGCGGCGGATTCAAGATGTGATTCGTCGTGCGGGGTACGGTTCGCTCGAAGAGGTTGTCGAGGCTGCGTTGACGGCCGTGGAGCAGCGAATGGTTAGGGGTTTTGCCGGGCCCCAGGAAGAACTGGACGCTCTGCTAGCGGAAGGCTTGGCCTCGGATCGCCTGGAAGAACCCGAATTCTGGGACGCGGTGAGTCAGCAAACGGACAGTATGCTCGCGGAGCATAAGGCCAGCCGACGGCGGTGAAAGTCTCTTAGAACCCAGACCCCGCCCTGACAAATCCCGCGGATTGGTCATCCTGAATTCCTGCTAACGTTTTATGTTCGCGCCACCCGCCAAGCGGCTTCTCGCAATGGATATCGCATTATATACTCCGTTCTCCGAGGCGCGTCCGATATGGCCGATATCAATCTCACACAATCCGAGGCAGACGCCCTGATTACAATGGAAAAGCTGCGCGTGGACGACAAGCAATGGGATTTCCCTGCCCCGGGAGGTAGGATTGCAATACCGCTCACATCAACTGACAAGCGGGAAAACTTCTTGCTCGATGTAACTCGCGCCCAGCTCAAACTTACGAAAGCCACTTATCAAAACAGGGCGAGACAAGCAATAATACTCGTGCGTTTGGATTTAGACGGCCCGCCTCATCGCAATCCGGACGGCCAAGAGATTCCTTGCCCTCATCTGCACGTCTATCGGGAGGGATTCGGTGATAAATGGGCGATACCAGCACCACTTTCCGAATACCCAGATACAACAAACCTTTTTTCGACCTTTGAGGCATTCATGAAACGATGCAACGTGATCCTTCCGCCCGATATTCAGAAAGGATTGTTTTCATGACGATTACTGCAGAGATTGAGAAGTTATTAAATGACTACCGTGTATGGCTTAAAGACAAGACGACGCTGAGAGAGATTACTGGTGGATGGGTTGAGATAACGACCCCTTATCTGGACCGCCACAACGACGCGTTGCAGATTTACGCACATCAACAAAACGGCGGATATCTCTTAACTGACGACAGTTATACCATCCACGACCTCGAATCTTCTGGATGTACGCTGAAGACTGGCAAGCGGCAAGATCTTTTGAAGATGACATTGAACGGATTCGGCGTAAAGCTCAACCAAGAAGCGCTTGAGATCAATGCTTCTACTGAGACTTTCCCCTTGCGCAAGCATAACCTCATTCAGGCGATGCTTGCAGTGAGCGACCTTTTTTACTTGGCCAAGCCGATGGTCGAGAGCTTGTTTTATGAAGACGTAGTCGCGTGGCTGGAAGCCAATGAAATTCGATACACACCGAAGGCCAAGTTTACTGGTACCAGCGGCTACGATCATTTATTCGACTTCGTTATTCCTAAGTCTCGCCAGCAACCGGAACGAATAATCCAGGCTATCAACCGTCCGAGCCGGGACAGCGCCGAAGCCTTCATATATGCATGGAGCGATACTCGAGAAGTTAGACCTCCTGAATCGAAAGCATACGCTATCTTAAATGATATGGAGCAGCCGATCTCGGGCGGTGTGATGGATGCGTTTCGGAATTATGTGATACAGCCCATTCGTTGGAGTGATCGCGCTCAGGTTGTCACTGAGATTGCCGCTTGAGTGATATAGAACTTCAGAGGACCGAAAATTGCCCACATCAGAGGAACTGCAAACGAGACCCGCGTGTTGCGGATCGCTCAACGAGGCTACAACTCCGACGAGACTCAACTGCTAGAACGAAAAACCGAGACTGAAGGCCTGGCTGCTAAAGAAGTAACGTCAAAAACACGCGGGGAAATAACAAAGGGTGAGCCAATGGCTCACCCTTTTGTGTGTTCTCGAGGATTGCAAGTACCAACTTAAAAAGCCGCCCAAAGAAGAAAAAGCCGGGCTGAAGCCCGGCCGCTACATAGGCAAGTTCACATACAAGACGAAATAAAAAAGGGTGAGCCTGTGGCTCACCCTTTTTAAATCTTGCGCTTTGACAAGCGATACGATGAGAGAGAATCCGCCCGAATCCTGGATTAAACCAGGTCGTAAACCGAACGGGTCAACTGTTTCGTCCGTGAGGACTAGCAGGAGACCTATTGCGTGGCATAGTCCGCACACCATAGCGGATTGAGCCACGACTACTTTAGAAAGGAGGTGATCCAGCCGCAGGTTCTCCTACGGCTACCTTGTTACGACTTCACCCCAATCGTGGGTCATACCTTGGGCGCCTGCCTCCTTGCGGTCAGCTTGGCGACTTCTAGTACAACTCACTTTCGTGATGTGACGGGCGGTGTGTACAAGGCCCGGGAACGTATTCACGGCGTCGATCTGATACGCCATTACTAGCGATTCCGGCTTCATGCAGTCGAGTTGCAGACTGCAATCCGAACTGAGCAGAGTTTTTTCCGATTAGCTCCCCCTCGCGGGTTGGCAACGGTTTGTGCCCTGCATTGTAACACGTGTGTAGCCCTGGACATAAAGGCCATGCGGACTTGACGTCATCCCCACCTTCCTCTCCGTTATCCGGAGCAGTCCACGTAGAGTTCCCTCCTTGCGGAGTGGCAACTACGTGCAGGGGTTGCGCTCGTTGCGGGACTTAACCCAACACCTCACGGCACGAGCTGACGACAGCCATGCAGCGCCTATACTAGTGTCCCTTGCGGGAAGGCGATATTTCTAAAGCTGGTCACTAGCATTTCGAGCCCAGGTAAGGTTCCTCGCGTAGCGTCGAATTGAACCACATGTTCCACCGCTTGTGCGGGCCCCCGTCAATTCCTTTGAGTTTCAGTCTTGCGACCGTACTCCCCAGGTGCAGGACTTAACGCGTTAGCTCCGGGACGACTCACGAACGTGAGCCACCCCAAGTCCTGATCGTTTAGGGCTAGGACTACCAGGGTATCTAATCCTGTTTGCTCCCCTAGCTTTCGTTCCTCAGCGTCAGTTGTGGTCCAGTGCGCCGCTTTCGCCACGGGTGTTCCTGCAGATATCTACGCATTTCACCGCTACACCTGCAATTCCACGCACCTCTCCCACACTCAAGCACAGCAGTTTTGGAAGCAGCCTCTGGGTTAAGCCCAGAGATTTCACTCCCAACTTGCCACACCGCCTACGAACCCTTTACACCCAGTAATTCCGAACAACGCTGGCCCCCTACGTCTTACCGCGGCTGCTGGCACGTAGTTAGCCGGGGCTTCTTATACCGGTACCGTCACTCCTCTTGCGAGGCATTCTTCCCGGTCGAAAGGGGTTTACACACCGAAATGCTTCATCCCCCACGCGGCGTCGCTGCATCAGGCTTTCGCCCATTGTGCAAGATTCCCCACTGCTGCCTCCCGTAGGAGTCTGGACCGTGTCTCAGTTCCAGTGTGGCTGGCCATCCTCTCAGACCAGCTAACGATCATAGCCTTGGTGAGCCGTTACCTCACCAACTAGCTAATCGTGCGCGGGTTCCTCCATCGACGCCTTACGGCTTTGAGTCCAGGGACCGAAGTCTTAGGAATGTTATGCGGAATTAGCCTCGCTTTCGCGAGGTTATTCCCCATCGAAGGGCAGATTACCCACGTGTTACGCACCCGTGCGCCGTGCGCCATCTGTATTGCTACAGACGCGCACTCGACTTGCATGTGTTAAGCACGCCGCCAGCGTTCGTTCTGAGCCAGGATCAAACTCTCGTTTGAAGCTGGTTGCCTGAGGAAAAAAAATCCCGGGATATGAATCCCAGGCAGCCTCTCAGGCGAATTAATGTCGCTCGATTTACTCAGACCAATCGGGCTCGAAAAGCGCGATTGGTTTCGAACGGATTCTGGCACATCGTATCGATTGTCAAAGAGCAAGACCTCCCTGTCATGCAGAAAGGCTACGAACAACTCAACGAGTATCTCAATGGAAGGTCTTTCTGTCAACAACTCATTTGTGATTTCCACATGAATTCACAGAGCGGCCGTAAGTCTATATGGGGTGGTAGGATACGGGCTAACGTAAAGGAACACTGGCGAGAAATTTCGATGACGCGAAAACTTAGCAGCGCGAAAAAAACAAATTCCAGAAGATATGCGGAATTGCGGCGAAGCGTTTTTTCGGCGTTGCAGGGCCTTGGCGTTGTGCGAAAGGGCGAGGAAAGTCGCACGAAAATTGGCGTGGCGGTTTCCGGAGGCGCAGATTCGATGGCTTTATTGCGGCTGCTCCTAGAGCTGCGCGGATCTGTAAACGCAAAATTTCCCTTTGAAATTGCGGTTTTGCATTTCAATCATCAGCTGCGCGGAAAAGCCGCGGATGGCGATGAGAAATTCGTGCGGCAGCTAGCGCACAAGCATGGCGTACAGATTTATACCGCCAGCGCGAACGTGGCGGCAGCGGCGCGGCGAGCGAAACGAAACGTGGAAGATGCAGGGCGGCGGGAACGTTACGCCTTTTTTGCGCGACTGGTGAATTACGGACTGGTGAGTTGCGTGGCGACCGCGCACACGATGGACGATCAGGCCGAAACGGTGCTGGGACACATCCTGCGCGGGACGGGGCTGGCGGGATTGGCAGGGATCCACGCGCGAGCGGGGGATGTGGTGCGTCCACTGCTGGGGGTGCGGCGCGGCGATTTGCGAAACTATCTGAAATCGCGGAAACAACGCTGGCGCGAGGACGCCAGCAATCGGGACACTACGCGAACGCGGGCGCACATTCGCGAAAAGCTAATCCCGCTGCTGCAGAAACAATTTCAAGCCGAAGTGGTGGCGCACCTGGCGCAGCTCGCGGAACATGCGCGGAACGATGAGGAATTTCTGGATGGAGCCGCGAAGGAGAAGTTTGGCGAGTATTTGAAAAAGGGCGGAGGATTTCGTTTTCTGGCCGCGGACCTGGTGGGGCCGGATGTGGCGCCGGCGTTACGCGGCAGGCTGGTGCGGCAAATCGTGAGCGGCTGCAAGACGCGGCCAGGCGAACTGAGTGCGCAGCACGTCGCTGGGGTGCTGCAATTGGCGGAGCACGGAGAGAATGGCAAGCGACTGCAGCTGCCGGGCGGGGTGGAGGTTCGCAAGGAAAGAGACACGCTGCGTTTTCAGGGTGTAACGTCCGCAAGAAAAAAATCGGAAACAGCCATCGAATACGAATACCCCGTCTCGCTAGCGCGCGGCACAGCGGTGGTTGCCGTGCCTTCACTCATGCGCGCATTTCGCTTCAGACAGATTGACTGGGTTGGCGAGAGAGGGGAAACTAGTGGGAAGCGCGCAATTGTGGATTACGCACGGATCTCAGGTGCATTGGTATTGCGCAATTGGCGGGCTGGGGATCGCTTACAGCCGGCGGGGCGCAGCACGAGCCATAAATTGAAGAAGTTGCTGAACGCCGCGGGCGTGTCGCGCTGGGAGCGCAATGGCTGGCCGGTACTGACGAGCGACGGCGCGATGGTTTGGGCTCGCGGATTTCCGGTAGGGGCCGAGTTCGCAGCGGGGGACGAAACGCGAGTCGCTTTGGAGATCGAAGAGGAGCCACTTTGAGCGCAGCCTTTTCGCCCGCGCGAATCGCTAGGCGAGTTGCGGTGCTGGGACGCGAGATTTCACGCGCGCACGGGGGACGGCGGCTCGACGTAGTGATTACGCTGGATCGCGGATTTATTTTTGCGGCCGATCTGGTGCGGCAGCTTAGCGGGCCCACGGTTTGCCACTTCGTGCGGGAAGATGTACGCGATGTGGAAGACAGCGGTAAGGCGCGGCGGGAAGTTTTTTTCGGAGTGCGGCCGGATTTGAAGGGCCGGGATGTATTGCTGGTGGACGCGGTGCTGGACAGCGGGGTGACGCAGGAGTTTTTGCTGCGCCGGCTGGGTGAGAGTAAGCCACGGTCGCTGCGACTGGCTGTTTTGCTGGACAAGCCGGACCGGCGGCGAGTGGACCTGGAGCCCGATTACTTTGGGTTCCGGACTGCATCTAATAGTCTGTGGGTGGGATACGGGCTGGCGGCAATTAACGGCATGGGGCGAAATGGCCGACAGCTTTCGGCAGCGGGTTCGCAGAGGGACGCGCGAAGCAAGAAGAGCGGCGCGGCAAAAAAGAGCGGCAAGCGAAAGAAAAAGTAATTAGCGGCGAACAAGTTTCAGCGGCGCGGATTTTTCAGTTTTTATAACGCAGTACTTTTTTTAAGTTTTATAGACGGACTTTTTGGGATGGAGTGAGGTCAACGTGAATTCCAGTTCCACGATTAAAACGGTTTTGTTTTGGATCTCAATCGTCTTCCTGGGCGTGATGCTATGGAAGCTGGTGTCGGCCAATGGGGCGCAGACGCGGGAAGACGAGCCTAGCTATAGCGAGTTCGTGGCCAAGGTGGACGCAGGCGAAGTAAAAGAGGTGACGCTGTACCTCTCGCCGAACAGCTATGAGTTGCAAGGCGAGTACACCAAGGAACACAAGAAATTCCACACCACCATTTTCAAAGAGGCGGCGCCGGATTTGATGAAGACGCTGCGCGACAAGTCCGTGCAGATCAAAGTGAAGGAAGTGCACAGCGGGGATTGGGTTTTGATTTTGCTGAATGCGCTGCCATTGCTGCTGCTGGCGGGGTTCGTATTTTTCCTGATGCGGCAAATGCAAGCCGGAGGAAACAAGGCGCTGAGTTTTGGGAAGTCGCGGGCGCGCCTGCTTTCGGCCCAGCAGAAAAAGGCTACGTTCAAGGATGTAGCGGGAACGGATGAAGCCAAGGAAGAGCTGCAGGAAATTATTGAGTTTTTGAAGGATCCGCAAAAGTTTCAGAAACTGGGCGGACGGATTCCGAAGGGGGTGCTGCTGGTCGGGCCTCCGGGCACGGGCAAGACTTTGCTGGCGCGAGCGATTGCCGGCGAGGCCAATGTGCCGTTCTTCTCGATTTCCGGTTCGGACTTCGTGGAGATGTTCGTGGGCGTGGGCGCCAGCCGCGTGCGCGATTTATTTGAACAGGGCAAGAAGAACGCGCCTTGCATTATCTTCATCGATGAAATCGATGCGGTGGGCCGCCATCGCGGGGCTGGACTCGGCGGCGGGCACGACGAGCGCGAGCAAACGTTGAATGCGCTACTCGTGGAGATGGATGGATTTGAATCCAACGAAGGCGTGATTTTGATTGCGGCGACCAACCGACCGGATGTGCTTGATCCGGCGCTGTTGCGTCCGGGTCGTTTCGACCGGCGGGTAGTTGTGGCTCGGCCGGACGTCAAAGGCCGCGAAGAAATTCTTCGCGTACACACTCGCAAGGTGCCTATTTCGGATGATGTAGACCTTTCGATCATCGCACGGGGTACGCCGGGATTTTCTGGCGCGGATTTGGCCAACCTGGTGAACGAAGCGGCGCTGTGGGCTGCACGGCAAAACCGCAAGTTCGTGATGATGGTGGATTTTGAAATGTCCAAGGACAAAGTGATGATGGGCGTGGAACGGCGCTCCATGATTTTGTCCGACGAAGAGAAGAAGAACACGGCCTATCACGAGGCAGGACACGCGCTGGTGGCGGCAATGACGCCGGGCGCCGATCCGGTGCACAAGGTGACGATTATCCCGCGCGGAATGGCGTTGGGATTGACGATGCAGCTGCCAATGGACGACAAACATACGTACACGCGCGACTATCTGGAGACGATGCTGGCCGTGCTGATGGGCGGGCGCTCGGCGGAAGAGATTTTCCTGGGGCATATCACCACCGGGGCGGGCAACGACATCGAACGCGCCACCGAAATTGCGCGCAACATGGTCTGCGAATGGGGCATGAGCGAATTGGGGCCACTGGCATTTGGGAAGAAAGATGAAGCGATTTTCCTGGGTCGCGAGATCACGCAACATCGCGACTATTCGGAAGATACGGCGATCCAGATCGACAAAGAAGTGAAACGCATCGTGAGCGAGGGTTACGACAAAGCTCGCGCGCTGCTCAATAACAATAAGGAAATGCTGGAGCGTATCGCGTTGGCTTTGCTGGAACGCGAAGTGATCGACGGCTCGGAAGTGCGCTTGTTGATGGAGAACAAACCGCTACCCGAGAAGCCGCGGACACCGCCTCCACAGCCACCACAGGCTGCGCCTAGCGCGGATCCCAAGGTGGTGCGGCCGGAACTACGGCCCGCGCCGGGATTCACGCGGGGGGATAGCCCGGCGAAGGCGTAAGAACCTCAATAGATGGCTAAAAGGGACGCGAGGCTCGCGTCCCTTTTTTATTTGTGTTGGCGTAGAATGCGGCTATGGGACTCAAAGACGGCGAAAATCTGAATGTGGTTTGTCCGTGCTGCCAGGCCAAACTGGTGGTGGATCCGATGTTTGGCGCGGTGCTGTCCCATGAAGCGCCGATTAAGGCCGGGCCGAATCTGGATTTGACGGATGCGTCAAAGATTCTCGAGGACCAGCTCCGGAACCGTGAAGATAAATTTGCGGACTCCTGGTTCAAGGAAAGCAACAAGGAAGATATCCTGGCGAAAAAATTTGAAGAAGCGATGAAGAAAGCCAAGGATGCGCCCGCGGGGAAACCGATTCGCGATTTTGATTTGGACTAATGATTCCGGCCTAGTTCTAGAGATTTCTTCTTGGCGACAGTGCGATCTTGAATTGTTCGGGCCACTGGTTCTCCTTCACACCTCATGTTCAAACGCAAAAGATACAAACTAAAACTGCCATCGCGGACGTTGCTACTCGGCGAACGTACGTTGATCATGGGCGTGCTCAATGTGACGCCGGACAGTTTTTCGGATGGCGGGAAGTTTTTTAGTGTGCGGGCGGCGGTTAAGCAGGCGCTGGCGATGGAAGCTGCTGGCGCAGACTTGATTGATATTGGGGCGGAGTCGACGCGTCCGGGCTCGCGAGAGATTGCTGTGGAGGAAGAGTTAGGAAGGCTGTTGCCGGTGCTGGAGGCGCTGCACGGCAAGTTGAAGATCCCTGTATCGATCGATACGCGGAAAGCGGTTGTGGCGGAGGCGGCGATCCGGGCGGGCGCGGAAATGATTAACGACGTTTCCGGATTGCGGCACGACGACGGGCTGGCTGAAGTGGCGGAGAACTATAAAGTGCCACTGATTTTGATGCATATGCGGGGCGAGCCGCGGACGATGCAGAAGGCGGGGTTTGCGCGCGATGTTGTGAAGGATGTTTTGCGGGGGCTACGAGCTAGCGTGGCGGCGGCCCGGAAGTCTGGTGTGGGCAAGGAACAGATCTTGCTAGATCCGGGAATTGGATTTGGAAAAAGCTGGCGGCAGAATTATGAATTATTGACGCGACTGGAGGAGATCAGCGCGCTGGGATTTCCGGTGGTGATTGGGACTTCGCGAAAGGGATTTCTGGGGGCTACTTTGGCGCGGGGCGGAAAAGCCGCGCCTAGCGACGAACGTATTTGGGGTACGGCGGCGAGTGTTGCCGCGAGCATTTTGCATGGGGCGCATATTGTGCGGGTGCACGATGTGGCGGAGATGGTGCAAGTGGCGCGGGTTACGGATTGTGTGTTGCGGCCGGAGTTGGCGCCGGGGAATTGAGCGCGTGCGTCGCGCAGCCAATTCAGAAAAACAGTCTGAGTTAGGCATGAGCCCGGGCAAGCTGGGGCGCAGCATGCTGCGCCCCTACAAAGACGAGAGTGGCCTATAATGCGGGCGCGAACTTTTTTTCTCCGAAAGGGTTTTTTGATGACGATGCATTTTACGGTTTCTGGCGCCGTGATTGCTCTGGCGATTTTATTGTTTAGCGTTCCGCTGGCCGCGCAGTTGCCGCAGGTTAAGGCTGATCCTTTGCATCCTGCGCAGACGGTTCCGGGAAGTGGCGCTTGTTCGGCTACGGAGGTTTCTTCCTGCGCGGAGGCGGCAGGAAAGATTTTGCCGCTGGTGATGGGTTCTTCGCCGATGGAAGATAATTTGCGGCGCTTGACGGACGAGGTTGGCGGGCGCGTTTCGGGTTCGCCGGAGATGGCGAAAGCGGTGGAGTGGGGCGTGGGGGCGTTTCGCGCGGCGGGAATCCCTGTGCACACCGAAAAATATTCGCTGCCGATTAGCTGGGCGGCTGGAGAGACGAAGCTGGAGTTGCTGGGGCTGGACGCGCTGGGGATCGAGAAATTTCCGTTGCGGCTGGCGGCGGAGGGATGGTCTCCGGCAACGCCGGCGGGCGGCGTTGAAGCCAACTTGGTCGATGTGGGTTATGGCACGGAAGCGGATTTTGCGGACGCAAAAATGCCGACTGAAGGGCGCGCTGCTCCTGGTGAATGGCGATGTGAGCGTTACGTGGACGGATCTTTTCGCGGAGTATCTGCGGGCGCCGGACATTATCGCCCGGGCGGTGAAGGCGGGGGCCGCGGCGATTCTGTGGACCAGCCAGCGGGAAAGGCTGCTGCTGTATCGCCACACGAACACTGGGGACGGTTCGCTGGAGGAGATTCCGCAGGCAGTGGTGGCGCGCGAGGATGCGTTGCGGCTTGCGCGGCTGGTGGGCGCGCATCCGGGAAAAATTCGGGCGCGCTTTACGATGAACAATAAGATTGGCGGTCCGGTAGAGCAGGAAAATGTGGTGGGGGAGATTCGCGGTTACGAAAAGCCCGACGAAGTGATTTTGCTGGGCGCGCACCTGGATTCCTGGGAGCTGGGCACCGGAGCGCTGGATAACGGGTGCAATGCGGCGATGGTGATCGAGGCGGCGCGGGCGATCAAGGCGACTGGACTGGTGCCGCGGCGGACGATTCGCTTTGTGCTCTTCAGCGGCGAAGAGCAGGGGATGATGGGGTCGTGGGCATATGTGCAGGCGCATAGCGCGGAACTCGACAAGTTTCGCGCGGCGATTGTTTTTGATTCGGGGGTGGGCCGGGTTACCGGATATTCGCTGGGTGGGCGGCGCGATATGGAAGACGTTACCCGCGAGGCGCTGAAGCCGCTGGAGGCCTGGGACGTGAACAGGCACACCCAAGACGCGGATATTGGAACGGACAATTTCGATTTTCTGCTGCAAGGGGTGCCAACGCTGGTGGCCAACCAAGAAGTAGCGAACTATTTGCAGAATTATCACGCGGCTTCCGACACGCTGGATAAAGTGGATATGCGCGAGCTGAAATTGAATACGGTGATCGCGGCGCTAACGGCGTGGGGACTGGCAGACCACAACGGTGCGTTTGGGAAGCGGCAGAGCCGGGCGGAAATCGAAAGCGGGTTTAAGGACACGGGCCTCGACCAGCAATTGAAGGTGCTGGGTTACTGGGATGGCTGGCAAAACGGAACGCGAGGCAGAAAACCGTAGAGTAAGCCTTCGGCGGCAAATCCGGCCCCGGGGCGGCGCATGAGGCTGCGAATACCCGCTATAATAGTGATGTGACCGATTCATCCTCCCCACAGGTACAAGCTGCGTCTACGCGTATTCTGGCGCTGGATTACGGGCGCTCGCGCATTGGCGTGGCGCTGGCGGACTCGGCGGTGGGCTTGGCGCAACCGCTCTGCACGCTGGAACGTATTAATCGTAATGAGGATATGCGGCGGCTGCGGGAACTAGCGCGCGATAACGGGGTAAAGCAGATTGTGGTGGGATTACCGCTGCGGCTGGATGGCACGCGCGGGGAGATGGCGGAAGAGGCCGAAGGGTTCGCACAGCGGGTACGCAAACAGCTTGGCGTGCCGGTGGAGATGGTGGACGAGCGGCTGACCAGCTGGGAAGCGGAAAGATTGCTGGAAGAGGTGCAGGGGCGGGTGATGAAAGTTCCCGGAGCGCACGGCAAGCCCGCGAAGAAAAATTTGGGGCGGGTCAGCGTGGATGCCGTCGCTGCGGCGGTGATTTTGAAGGAATATCTGGAACGACGGCAACTGACCAGCGACAGCGAGATTTAAGTCGTAGGTAGTGGTCGGTTACTTGGGGACTGCTTGACGGGGCGAGTTTGAAATTTTTGCTCACATTGATTTTGCTCGCTGTGTTGGCGGCCGCCGGCGGAGCGGCGTGGCTGTGGTATGGAATTACGCAGCCGTATCGGGGATTTGGCGCGGAAGGTGTGTTTGTGGACGTCCCGCATGGAGCTTCCAGCCGGACGATTGGGCGTCTGCTGGAGAGCGACGGGGTGATTCGCAGCGCGAAGGCGTTCGAACTGTATGCGCGGCACAAGAGTCCGCGTACTGTGCAGGCCGGCGAATATTTTTTCGATCACGCGACGAGCGGGCGCGATGTGTTCTGGAAGATGGTGAAAGGCGACGTCTACGAGCAGCCTTTTACGGTCCGCGAAGGCGATACAATGTTTGATATCGCTAAAGGGTTGGCGAAAGCCAAATTGCTGACGGAGGAAGAGTTTTTGAAGGCTGCCAATAATCCGGCGCTGGTTCAGGACATCGCGCCGGGAGCGCCGACGCTGGAAGGATTTTTGTTTCCGGCGACGTATCACTTGTCCCGGCATCCGGTGGCGGCGGAGTTGACGGGGGATATGGTCAAGAAATTTAAGGAAGAGTGGGGGGCGATCAACTCGGATGCGGCCTCGGCGACTGCGACGGCGAATTCGGCTCCGAACACCACTAGCCCGGTGCCTGAGCCTCCGGTTGCGGATACGACGCCGCGTGAGGCGATTCCTGCGGCCGGCGGGAAGCAGCAGCCGGTGTTGGCCGTGGTGACGCTGGCGTCATTGGTAGAGCGCGAAACGCCGCGTCCGGAAGAGCGGCCGCTGGTGGCAGGAGCATTTACGAATCGCCTGGAAAAAGGCATGGCGCTGCAATGCGATCCTACGGTGGTGTACGGGATGGAACGAGTACACAAATATCGCGGAACGCTACTGGGGAAAGATTTGAAGTTCGATTCGCCATACAACACCTACGAACACACCGGGTTGCCGCCAGGCCCTATTGCGAATCCTGGAGAGGCTTCTTTGCGGGCAGCATTGCAACCGGCCAAGACGGATTTCATTTATTTTGTGGCCAACACCCACGGCGGACATTTTTTTGCGGAGACTTTGGCGGAGCACAACCGAAACGTGCTGAAGTACCGGCGATTGCTGGAAGGCGGAAGCTCGGAGCAGGCTCCGGCGGCGAGTACCGCTCCCGCGGCAAACCCTAACACCGGCGCACACCACAAAGGCGCGACGCGATGAGCGACACATTACATCCAAACGGGGAATCGCCGAAGAAAGAACACTCGAAGAAGGAATTAATCCTGGCGGCGGCGCGCGAAATCAAAACGCAGGCCTGGACACCCGCGGAAATCGATCAATTGCGCCGGCGGCTGATTGCCACCCATGGCGACGCGGGAAAAACCAGCTCGGAATACATCACCGACGTGCTGAAGGCCGCCGGATTCAAACTGCTGCTGACGCTGCAGGAAGATGCCGAAGATCAGTACGAAGAAGAGTTCGAAGATATTCTGCATTTTACGACGCTGCAGGATGCGGAAGTCAGCCTGATGCGTCTTGACGAACTGATGCGGCGCTTTCAGCACCATGGCGAGCCGGCAGCGGTGGAGCGCGTGCTGAACGTGGCGCGGCTGGGAAAGCGGCGGGCCGAAATGATCGCGCGTAATCATAAGGTGCAGGCGCAGAAGCGGGCGGAGAAAGAAGAGATGGCCAGCTGGTTCCGCATCTGGCTGGAAACTCCGGACGCGTTTTTTAACTGGCTGGATGTGCGTAAAGAGTCGGCGGAATTTAAGAGTAAATTTCCCCAAGCGGAGTCGGAAGAATGAGCACCAATGGCGCGACGGTAGGTGGAAGCAGCAGCCCGCTGGAATTGCCGCCCTTTTCGCTGGATGTGCAGGCGATGGATCTGGGTCCGGGTGTGAAGGCGGTCGGACTGGAGCTGGTGGAGACGGAAAATCGCGAGCCGGTGAGGGGTCCGCAAGCTGCGGAGATCTGGTCGGCGGTGGTGCCTGCGCTCACGGCGGACGAGACGTTCGTGGTGGATTTCTTCAGCCACGTGGACCGCGTGGCGGAATTCTGCACCACACACGAAATTAAATTTCGCGAAGGCGCAGGGCGCTGCCTGGTATTGCCAGAACCAACCCAGGAGCAGTTGAAGGAGCTTTTCGAGAGATTCGAGAAAGAAACCTTTGGGTTGCGTGCTGGGCGGGCAGCGAAGACACCCGATCCGGCACTCGAAGGTGAATTATCGAAACGCGGACTGGACGCCTATCAGGACGCCTACACGCGTTACACCTTTTGCGCAGTGTGCGAGATTGAAGATGGCTGGTTCACGATGCTGAGCGAGACGTTGTGGAGCAGCGAAGTGATCCGCCGGGTTCGGCCGGCGCTGCAGGCGTTTGATGTGTACATCGCGCGACCGCAGTAGCTGGTTATGGGGAACTGGCGGCGCGATTGCATTGCTTCCCAGTTGGGAGACGGAAACGATTGAAATTGCGGACGCTGGGATGTATGGCGGTGGCGACAGTGGCGGCGATTTCCTGCGGTTGTGGCGGCCATGTGGTGACCAAAACCACCGTCACCCAGGGGACGGCCAAGCCCGTCGCCAAGGAAGCGACCCGGGAAGAGTTGATCGAGCGCTATAATGCAGTCGCTCGCGGCGTCCAAACGTTGAATGCGACGGTGGAACTGAAGCCGATCGCCGGCTCGGCGTATAGCGGAGTGATCCAGGAATATCACGAAGTAAAAGCGTTTTTGCTGGTCGCCCGGCCCGCGAATGTTCGCGTAATTGGGCAAGTGCCGTTGATCGGCAAAACGGTTTTCGATATGGCCAGCGACGGCGAGACGTTTCGCGTTTCGATTCCGTCGAAGAACAAATTCCTGGTGGGGCCGGTAACTGGGGCACGGTCGAGCGACAAGCCCATCGAAAATCTTCGGCCGGAACATTTGCTCGAAGCTTTCTTATGGCCGGAAATTCTTACTGGAGAAGAAGTGCTGCTGGAGGAGTTCGATAGTGAAACCGGACGCTATTACGTGCTGACTGTTTTGCGCGGAGGATACCGCACGGAGATCCTGCGCAAAATCTGGTTTGATCGCGCGGACTTGCGAGTGGCACGGCTGGAAAACTTCGGGCCCAAGGGCGTGCTGCTGGCGGACATTCATTTGTCTGACTGGCGGGCTGTTGACGCGTCCGCGACGGCTGCATCTGGTTCCCCGGCGAACAGCAATTCTATTTCAGATTTCGCCCACACCATAGAAATCGACCGGCCGCACGACGATTACCGGCTAGATCTGCTGATCAGCAAAATTATCTTGAATGAGCCGATTCCCGCGGCGCGCTTTCAGCTGGAGCAACCCCAAGGTTCGGAGTTGGTCCACGTGGGAGAAGCGGCGCCGGGCACGGCTCCGGCGAAGGATCAAAAGCCATGATGTGGGAATTGATCCTGCGCAATCTGTTGCATCGCCCGCTGCGCACATTCATCAGCGTCATGGCCGTGGGCGTGGAGGTCGCGCTGGTGGTATTGATTGTGGGCTTGACCACCGGCCTGCTGCAGGAAACCGCGAAGCGTATCGAGGGAATCGGCGCGGACATCATGGTGCAGCCACCAGCAGCATCCATGATCCTGCAGTTCAGTAACTCCCCGATGCCCATCAAAATCGGGGAGAAACTTGCGGAATTGAAATATGTGAAGGCCGTGGCTCCGGCCCTGCTGCAATTCAGCTCCTCGGGGGGAGTCGACACGGTATACGGGATTGATCCGGTATCTTTCCGCGCAGTATCTGGAGGGTTCGTCTTTATCGAGGGCCGCGACATGGATGATCCCGATGACCTGCTCGTGGACGATTGGTTCGCCAAATCCAAGAAAGTAAAGGTCGGAGATACTTACAATTTACTGAACCACGATTGGCATGTAGTCGGAATCATTGAACACGGAAAAGGCGCGCGGTTGTTCGTATCTCTTCCGACGTTGCAGGACCTGGTTGCGGCGCACGACAAGGCGTCAATATTCCTCCTGAAATGCACCCGCCCGGAGCACACCGATGATGTTTCTGAAGAAATACGCCAACTGCTGCCCAACTATACGATCCGTCCGCTGAAAGATTTTCTGTCGCTGATGACCTCCACCAACATTCCCGGCCTGCGAACCTTTATCGACGCGATGATCGCGCTGGCGGTGGCGATTGGGCTGATGGTCATTTTCCTGACCATGTACACCACGGTAATCGAACGCACCCGCGACATCGGAGTATTGAAATCGCTGGGCGCCGATAAAAAGTTTATTGTGCGAACCGTGCTGCTGGAATCCGCGGCTCTGGCGCTATTCGGCATCGCCGCCGGCGTGGGCATTAGTTACGGGGTGCGCGCGGCGTTTCTCGCGGGATTTCCAACCCTCTCGATCCTGATCACTACGGGATGGATTTTGCGGGCCGGAGCCATCGCACTGACCGGAGCCATTTTTGGCGCCAGCTATCCGGCATGGATGGCCAGCCGCAAAGACGCCGTCGAAGCGCTGTCGTACGATTGATTCAGGGGAGAGTTTCAAAACGGTTTCAAAACAGTTTCGCAGCAGTTTGGAAATTGGGCACTGTTAATGGCAGCGCGGATAAACGTCAGGAAGGGGCTGCGCGGCTAGGCAGCGGGGAAAATGGCAGATACACTACGCAAGACTACGATCCGTCTGACGTTCGAGGACAAGGGGCCGGAAAAAAAAGGCGTGGAGCCCATACTCAAAACCCAGGGTCTATGGAAGTTGTATCACGCCGGCAAGGTGGAAGTGCCCGCGTTGCGGGGTGTGGATTTCGAAGTGCAGCCGGGTGAATCCGTAGCGGTGATGGGACCTTCGGGATGCGGCAAGTCTTCGCTGTTATACGTGATCGGCGGGCTGGCCAAGGCTTCTCGCGGGACCGTCCTGGTCGACGGCAACGATCTTTCGGCCATGAGCGATGCCGAACGCACCAAGCTGCGCCGCCACAAAATTGGTTTCGTATTTCAGCGATTTAACCTGCTGCCCACGCTAACGGCCAAAGGGAACATCGCCATTGCCCAATACATCCACGGCGACGGTTTCGATCCACATCGCTTCGATGTAACCACCAAGATGCTCGGACTGGAGGGCCGCCTGCATCACCGCCCCTCCGAACTATCTGGCGGCGAGCAACAGCGGGTCGCCATTGCGCGAGCGATCATCAACGAGCCGAAAATCCTACTGGCGGATGAGCCGACCGGCAACCTGGATTCCAAAAATTCCGATGTGGTGTTGCAAATGCTCCGCCAGTTGAATAAAGATTTGGGGCAGACCATCGTGATGATCACCCACAATCCGGAAGCCGTGGTTTATTTCGATCGGGTGGTGCACATGCGCGACGGGGTAATCGTCGACGGAATTCCCGCGGACTAATATGGCCGGCATCGGACAAATTCTTTCCCGCACATTTTTATGGACGTATGAACGCGGCACCTGGCAATACGACGTGGCCGTGGTGCTGATTCTTATCTTCGTGTTATTGACGCCCTCCAGGTGGTTTCACGAGCAGCCGCAAGTGAACGGTACGGCGTACCCAGGCGAGGTGCAGCATCTCAGCAGCAGCGTAGGAATTGACACCTATCGCGTGGACGCCCGGTTGCTCGCACCGCCTGTACAGACCCCGGCGCTGGAGAACGGCCTGCATAACGCGCTGAAGAAAACGCTGCCGGATTTAAGCAAGACGCGCTTCGAAATCACCAAGATTGAAGCCGTGCGCGACGCCAGTGGCACGGTGATCGCCTACGATGTGGAAGTCCATCATTAGGACCTGGTAAATCACCCGTTGCTTCTGAAGAACCGCCCGCAGTATCCATTCTCCTGGTCCGCGCATCTCTTTCCCTATGTTAGGATTGCAGTGCAATTTATATGTTCCATTATTCTGGTCCCACCGAGGAAGCTGCTTGAAACGTTTACGATCTGGTTTGGCGGTGTCGGTTCTGCTGTGTACCTTGGCATTGCCGGCCCGGCTCTCGGCGCAAACTCCGCAGCACTGGACAACCGAAAGCGTCCTCGCCATGGTCGACAGGTCGGCGCAAGATTTTCACTCGCTGACAGCCAACATCCAGCACGTTAAATACACGGCGGTGGTAAATGACACGTCCACGGAAACCGGCGAGCTATATGCCCGGCGGGACGACAAGATGCGGATCGATTTTCTGACCCCCGACAAACGTACCGTGCTACGCAATGGCGATGAACTTTTTCTGTACACCCCGAAAATTAACCGAGTGGAAGAGATAAATCTGGGCAAGAATCGCACCATGGTGGACCAGTATATTCTGCTCGGTTTCGGCACCCGTAGCGCGGAGCTGGAGAAGAGCTACGACGTGGTAGTCACCGGCGAGGAAGAGCTGGACGGCAAAAAAGTTGTGGTGCTGCAGTTAACGCCGAAGTCCGAGGACGTGCGCAAGCAAATCACCAAAATCCAGATGTGGGTCGATGAAGCTTCCTGGCTGCCCCTGCAGCAGAAATTCTTTGAAAATACGGCCGGCGATTATTTTCTGGCGCACTATACGGATCTGAAAAAAAATCTCAAATTTTCTGAAAATAAATTCAAGCAGGATTGGCCTAAGGGCGTTACTCGCGTGAAGCACTGAGCCTCATCCTCGCCCTGGCCTGCGGGGTTAATCTTCGCGTTTTCTTCCTACGTTATTTTCCTGGAGCCTCTTGTTCCTGCGCCAATAGCTCCTCTTTCCGTCCGAGGCCCCAGCGATAACCCGCCAACTTGCCGTCCTCGCGAATCACGCGATGGCAGGGAACCACAATGGACACGGGATTCATGGCGCAGGCTCGCGCTACGGCGCGGACCGCCTTGGGATTACCCATGGACCGAGCCACTTGCGAGTACGTACGGGTGCTGCCTCGCGGAATTTTCTGCAATTCTTGCCACACGCGGCGCTGAAAAGCCGTAGCCTGCAGGTCGAGCGGCACTTCAAGGTTTGCCTGCCCACCTCCAATACGCTCGACAATCTCCTGGATCCAGCGGGCGTGTGATTGCGTCGCTGCCGCGATTTCCGCGCGCGGATATTCTTGACGCAGCTCCGCGACCATTTTCTCGTTGCTGTCGCCCAGATACACGGCAGACACGCCTTTTTCAGTAGCGCCCACCAGTACTTTGCCCAGCGGTGATTTTGCGATGCTGTAGGTGATTTTCATGCCCAATCCTCCCTTGCGATACGCGGCTGGGGTCATGCCCAGCTGCGCGTTACTGCGCTCATAAACCCGGCTCGCCGAGCCATAGCCGGTTTCGTACAGCGCGTCGGTAATCGAACGTCCCGCGCGCAGCATTTTCTTGAAGCGCTGCAAACGAAGTGCTTCTGCAAGATCCCGCGGCCGCAATCCCGTGACTTGCGCGAAAGCCCGTCGCAAGGTGGTCGCTGAGATGTTCAATTTCGCGGCGATGTTGTTAAGACGTATTCCTTCGTCGCCATTTTGGGCCAGGATCTTGGCTGCTCGTTGCACCAAAGCAATCGAAGCGGCTATTTCATTTGGGCGGCAGCGGAGGCAGGCGCGGAAACCGTGAACGAGCGCTTCCTTTTCCGTTCGAAAGAAAACCACGTTGCGGCGCAGCGGTCGACGCGCGGGGCACGACGGGCGGCAGTAGATGTGCGTGGAGCGCACTGCCAGGACAAAGGTTCCGTCCGCACGGTGATCGCGAGCTATGGCGGCTTGCCAGTAGCGCTCTTCCGTTCGGCGCGTGAGCGGTTCGACGATCGCTTGCTTTTCTGTAGTCATGTTTCTCAGGTTCCAAAATAGCGCAGCGCCGCGAGGGAATCTATCCGCAAACGGTCGTCAAAGCCCGTGGCCCAAATCCCTCAGATGGCCTTAAATTGGTGCAGGTCTATATTCGACTCGAACAAGCCCGTAAGGTAACCGACAAGGCTTTTTTCGCTGCGGCCCAGATGTTCACAGCCAGCGGGGCAACTAGCTGGTACCATTACTAAGTGTTTGAAGTTAAGACACTTCTCACCATTTCCACAGGTGACGGTCGTCCTCAGGGATGCCATCTTAGCGGCCCACCTACTCCGGGTGGGTTTTTCGTGGTTCGGGCCCGATTTCGTTTTTAGTTTGAAAAGCCTTAACAGGTTCCAGGGATGTTGGAACCGAGTGCATGGCTCGTTTCTGAGGGTAAGCAATGAGCGCGACAAACCGCGCAATTCCATTTGAGATGAAGGGCTCCGGGCGCACGCAATCTGCCGCTCCTGCAGCCGCTTCTCTACCGGGTCCGCAACGCATTCCGGCGCTTCGAGTGGCGCCGCTGCTGCAGCCGACACTGCCCCGGCGTTTTGTGCGCGTGCCCACGTACGCTGTCGGCGTTGTTCCCGAGCACCGTGAATATCCGCGCGCCACCTTGCGCCTGCCGTTGCGCTTGCGCAGCGTGAGTGGCGTTGCCGAAGAATTTCCGATTACCCTGGTCACCCGCGACCTAAGCTCCACCGGCGTTTTCTTTCTCTCGCCGAAATTGCTGCCCATGGGCGCGATTGTGGAACTAGAAATCGTACTGGTAAGCCGCCCGATGGGACAGGGTAACGTGGTCATTGCCACCACCGCACAAGTGCGGCGCGTGGAACCCGCCGCCATGCCGACATGGTTTGGGATTGCGGCGTCCTTCGACGATCTGCAATTCGGCCGCGACGATGGTTTACCCGCGCGTTTCGATTTTCCTACCAGCTTTTAACCTTCCCTCTTCTTTCAGGTGTCGACGACTCTGCTACTCTGAAGTGCCATGCCGCGCGTGAAAAAAAGAAACATTCTGGGTGTCCTTTTCGATTGGGATGGCACGCTGCTGGATTCCTACCAGGCTGACGCCGCCGCGTATCTCGCAATGTTTCAGGCCATGGGTATTGCCTGGGGCCCTGAAGATATGGCGAAGCACTATTCTCCCAACTGGTACAACGTCTATCGCGCCGCAGGTTTGCACGAGAGCCGCTGGGCGGCGGCGGATTTATCCTGGCGTGCGCACTATGCGACGCAAAGTCCGCAATTGCTATCTGGAGCGCGGAGCCTGCTGGCGAATTTGCGGAAGAAATACACGCTTGGGCTGGTGACCAGCGGCGACCGCGATCGCGTGCTGCGGCAATTGCGCATATTCCGGCTGCTGCGCACCTTTCCCGTGCGCGTCTGCAGCGGAGATACGCTCGAAAAAAAACCCGATCCCGAACCGTTGCGCCTGGCCTTGCGAACCCTGCAACTGGAGCCGCAAGATTGCGTTTACGTGGGAGACACGCGCGAGGACGTACACATGGCGCGTCGCGCCGGAGTGCGAACCATCGGAATCATGGGACCATTTCCCACCGCGCGAAAGTTGAAGTTGTCACGGCCAGATGTGCTGCTGGCATCTCTGAGCGAATTGCCTGGTGCGCTCAGAAAGCTACAGCGCTAAACGCCGGCGAGGCATCGTCCTGAATTAATCGGAATTAATGCGAATTAATGCGGCGTTACAGTGGTGATCGGTTCAGCAGGCGGGGGAGCCGGCGTCATTCCAGCATTAACTGGAGGGGTTGTCTGCGCGCCAGCCGCCATGGGCTTAAAATCAGTCCACTTGATCACCAATCGCAGCGACACATCCTGGCCACCCTTTAGGTGCAACGTTTCGTCGGAACGTGAATAGGTCGGAAACCAGTATTTATCATCCACAAATTCGCGGTACGTTTCGAACATTGTGAACGGCACTTGCGGCGAAGATTTCACGTCGCCCAGGTCGTTCACCCAGCTGCCATAGGACTTAACAACTTCCAGATACTTGTCGTCGATCCACACCACGCCTTTGAAATACGCGTGCGCGCGCTCTACTACTCTGGGCTTCACTTCAAAAATGTAACAGCTGATTTCGTCGATCTGATCCTTACCTATGTATTTCAAATTATATTTGCCGAGCTGGCCGGTGGTCAGCGGAAACGCCGGAATGCGATTCAAATTCTCCAGGTCCTCGGATTCCAGTTGGATATGCTCGAGCGTCGACTTCGGGCGCTCGACCACCTTATCGACGGCTGTTCCGTCCGGATCATGCCCGGCCTGGGTCACCAGCGTATATTCGCCCGTGGGATGGCCGTCCGGTCCCAGTTCCTGAATCCGAACCGTTTTGCGATATGTATACCCAGCGCGCGCCAGAAAATAAGCATCTTCCTTCTGCGACAACTTTTTGATGACTTCGTCGATCGGCAGGTTCGGCGGTTCACCAGGATCGGGAGTGGTACCGATGAGCGTAGCGTGATGCTCGGGAGGAGGATCCATCGGCCCCGCCGCCGGCTGTTGCGCGCACGCCGAAATCCCCGCAAGCAGCAAAATGCCCAGCGAGATCGCCCCGGGGCAAATCGCCCCAACGCCATTATTGTTGCAAGCAGCTCTACGCACGCTCATAGAAGTTTCGATGCAGGAAAAGCTCCGGGACGTCGCCCGCGGGCAGCTTCCGCAGTTCTAGCTTACTACGTTGCTGGTGGCGCACGGCCGCATCTCAGCTAACGCCAACAACGTTCACCTCTCTGCTACAATTTCTTGTCCTGTGAGCGATGCAAAACAAGCCAAGCGGTACTTTGTCTCCGGCGGCGTGCAAGGGGTGGGGTTTCGCTATTTCACGCAAAATGCCGCGGAACAATTGCGTTTGAGCGGCTTTGTTCGCAACTTGCCGGATGGTCGCGTGGAAGCTTTTGCCTGGGGAACGCCGCAACAGCTTGCGCACTTCCGCAGCATGCTGCGCCAGGGTCCGCGCTTTGCGCAGGTGCAGGAAGTGCGGGAAGAAGATGCCGAAGCCGACCAACGCTTCACGGGAAAATTTATCATCACTCACGAAGACTGAAATTACATTGGCACCGAGTGAATTTAGCGTTCGCTGGAGTTTGTGTGGCCGAAGTTGTGTGACCGAAGTTATGTGATCGAAGCCGTGTAATCGAACCACCAGGAGCCTGGCTATGGATGACCTCAAACAACTGATCCGCGAAGTCCCCGATTATCCCAAGCCGGGCATCTTGTTTTACGACCTGACCACTTTGTTGAAGGACAAGGTCGGCTTCCATCAAATGATCGACCGCCTGTGCGAGCATTACGCGGGTCACACCATCGATATCGTTGCCGGCATCGAAGCGCGCGGATTTATTTTTGCTCCGGCGCTGGCCTATCGCCTGGGCGCAGGTTTCGTACCTGTCCGTAAACCAAAAAAGTTGCCCGCCAAAACCGCGAGCGTTTCCTATGCTCTCGAATATGGAACGGACACGCTGGAGCTTCACGAGGATGCGATCCAACCAGGACAACGCGTAATCATTTGCGACGATTTACTAGCCACCGGCGGCACTGCCGCAGCCACCGCCAAGTTAATTCAGCAATTAGGCGGAACAGTCGAAGGCGCAGCCTTCGCGGTAGAACTCACATTCCTAAAGGGCCGCGCCAAATTGCCCGGCCTGGATATTTTCTCCCTAATCCAGTATGACAAATAACCCTGTAGGGGCACGGCATGCCGTGCCTGCTCTTTCTTCAGCGCCGACCCAACCTCGCGTTACGCCCCAGCCTTGACCTTTGCCCCGCGCTGCCGCCGCGCCTCAAACAACACAACTCCAGCCGCCACCGACACATTCAGCGATTTCACCGGCCCCACCGTCGGCAACGAAACCAAAAAATCACACCGCTTCCGCGTCAGCTCATGCAACCCATCGCCTTCGCCACCCAAAACAATCCCTACCGCCCCGGTGTAATCCACCTCGGTGTAAGCCTTCTCCGCTTTCTCATCCAGCCCAATCAACCAATACCCCGCCTCTTTCAACTCTTCCATGCTTCGCGCCAGATTCGTAATCTTCGCCACGGGCAGATGCGACAGCGCTCCTGCGGACGCGCGCGAAACCGTATCCGTCAATCCTGCCGCCCGCCGCTCGGGAATCACCACTCCATGGGCCCCCGCCGCCAGCGACGTCCGCACAATTGCCCCCAAGTTATGCGGATCCTCCACTCCATCGAGCAACACGATCAATCCCTTCTCCGAATCTGGACTGTTAGACGCCGCAATAATATCTTCCAGCGAAGACACCGGGCGCGCTGCCGCCAGCGCCACCACGCCCTGATGATCCTTGGAGTTAACCAGTCGATCGAGCTGTCCGCGGTCCTCAAAGCGCACCGGAACGCCGGCCTTCCGCGCCAACTGCACAATCTCTTCCGTGCGCGTGTCCTGCCGCCCCTTGGCGATAACGATACGGTCCAGCAGCCGCGCCGCCTCCAGCGCCTCGCGAACCGCGTGAATTCCTGTCAGATGGTCCATAGGTGCACCAGTCTACCGTTGTCCATTCTCATTAACAGGTACAAATCGCAGACGCGGAAAGTATTTGGTAATTCGACAACCTGAAGCGCACCGGATTAGAGTAACGGGCGCTGTGCGAACTTTAGCCTATTGGTACCAGCCAGGTTCCAGGTGCTCTCCAGTGTTGCAGTCCCAACTCGTGCTTGAGAATGGGAAACACGGAATGAAAGAATCGTCCAAAATCACGAAGCGAGTAATAGTTCGTCTTGGATTCTGCGGTGGTGAGAGCCGAGTTCGTAACTACGGTTGCAATTTCTCGCCAAGCGGCAGGCAGGCGCGCCGGCGCAACATCGACGCGAAAATCGCCCCGCCCCCTGATAAATCTCAAAAGCATGTCATCGACAGCTACCGTGACGGCTACATAGTCAAAAGCCCTAGGGTAAACCTCGGTATCGGGCACGATTCGAGCCGCATGATCCAAAAACAAAATTGGTATTTGTTCTTGAATTTCTCCTGCAAATCGATTCCGGCGCTTTATGTAATCCTTTTCGGTGTCGGCCCACCAGCCGAAAAATAGCTTGTAGATACCCAGGAAGAGCGATCCGAAGACGATCGACAAGGGGATCAAAAGATATTGTAAGAAGCTTTTCGCGGTTCTACTCATAAACCGTTTCGCATTGACTAGATTGCAGGTTAATTGGGAATTGACACGCTCACACAAATCGCGCGCCATAAGCTTATGCCATTAATCAAGCCTACTGCAAAATTCCACGACCCGCGCCCTCGCGCTTTTGACTGGAATCGCAAACGGAAGCGTCGCCGCCGAATCGAGCAGCAGAATCACGCGGTCGAGCGCTCCATCCCCGGAATGTCCCGTTAGCGCCAGCCGTATTGGGTGAAACAGTTCTCGCCCGCGGGGCTCCATGCTGTCTTTCATTGCCGTAATAATTTCGCTGAACCGCTCCGGAGTCAGCGGCTGGCCGTCCAGCAGCGCCAAAGAAAACTGCCGCAAGACATCGCGGGCGGCATACCGCGACATCACCAAATGGCTCTCCATCCGCCCCAGGGTTTCCGCTGCATCGTAATAGAAAACAAAACTAAGCAACTCCGACAGCCCCGCGCGATCATCCACCTGGGCGCCCAGCAAAAGCGCCGCCCTCTCGCACCATGCCAGTTGTTCCGGCGAAGCTTCGCCGGCCAGCCACCGTCGTTCGCGCAAAATCTCCAGCACGTCGCTGCCGCTGTAAGGATTACTCCGCGGCGCGCCGGCTTCGATCAATTCATCGGGCATTTTCGGAAGGAACAGGCCTCAGGAAGAATGATGCAAAGTGGCCACGACCCACGCAGCAATCGCTTCGCCGCGCCCAATCGCGTCCACGCCTTCATTCGTTTTGGCTTTGAGGTGAATTTTCTCCGCGGGCACACCCAGCGCCTTCGCCACGGTCGCGCTCATCTTGGGAAAATGCGGCCCCAGTTTCGGCTTTTCCAAAATCACCACCGCATCTACATGCTCAATCACAAACTTATTTTCTTCCAGCAACTTTCTCGCGTGCTCCAGAAAAATCAGACTATTCGCGTTTTTCCACCGTGGATCGTTGTCCGGAAAATGCCTGCCAATGTCACCCAGCCCGGCCGCCCCAAAAAGCGCGTCGCACAACGCATGCGCCAGGACGTCCCCATCGGAATGCCCCGCCGGACCCTTATCAAACGGGAGCTCAATCCCCCCAATGATCAACTTGCGCCCCACTTCCAGCCGGTGCAAATCGTAACCAATGCCGCAGCGCGTACTCATTTCTTGGCGCGCTCGCGTTCCAAATAAAAGCGCGCCAGCTCCATATCCGCCGGCTTGGTAATCTTGATGTTGCGCTCGGAACCCAGCACCACATGCACATCGTGCCCCAGCCGCTCGACCAGACCCGCTTCGTCCGAGGCATTTACGCCATCGGCAATCGCCCGCGCAAACGCTTCTTTCAATAATTTGGCCGCAAACACCTGCGGAGTCTGCGCCAGCACCACCCGCTCGCGCGGAATCGTGCTTATGATTAACGCTACATCTTCCGGCAGACTCGCGCGCTTCACCTCTTTTACGGTGTCCATCGCCGGAATGCCCAAGATCGCCGCCTTACACCGCCGGGCCTCTTCGATCACCCGGGCAATCTGCTCCACGGTGACGAAGGGCCTTACCGCGTCGTGCACCAGCACCAGCTCGGCATCATCAGGAACCTGTTGCAGCGCCTGGGCCACCGACTCTTGCCGCGAATCGCCTCCGCGAATTACCTTCACGCTCTGCTTGAATTTTTCCGCCCGGAGGCTCGCTTCCAGAGACGTCACCACATCCGTGCGGGTAGCCACAATGATGTCCGTCACCAGCGCACAAGCCGCTATGCGCCGCACGGTATGAATCACGATCGGAGTGTGGTCCAGTTCCAGGAATTGCTTGGGCGTATCCGCGCCCATGCGCGTTCCCAAGCCTGCGGCGGGAAGAATTGCTACGATGCGGTTCATAGTCGGGCGCCGACCAGCCCATGCGGACCCTAGCTACCCAAAGCCCACAATGGCGGTATGCGAACTTCCGAGTGTACCCGAAGCCCTAGTACCAGAACAAACTGCGCTCGAAGAGTCGGTCCAGCCGAGCAGCCTCAGTCGTTTCCTCGGTCGGGAATGCTGGGCGAGGGGCGCCCGGCAGAAGATCCCTCCGCACCCCGCAGCGGCGCATCGCTGCGCGCCACACCCGCACCGGCAGCCGCCTGTTTCACGTCCGAGGCACTCAGCCCCCCGCGTTCATCGATACGCCCAAAAATCATCTTCCCAGCCGTTGTCTGGTGCACCGAGGTAACCACCACATCCACACTCTTACCGATCAACTTTCGCGCGCCGTCGACCACCACCATCGTTCCATCGTCCAGATAGGCCACGCCCTGATTCGGCTCTTTCCCTTCGCGTACGATCAACACCCGCATCGGCTCGCCGGGCAGCACCGCCGGTTTCATCGCGTTCGCCAGCAAGTTCACATTCAGCACCGCGATACCGTGCACCGTAGCCACTTTATTGAGATTAAAGTCGTTCGTAACAATTTTAGCCCCGGTGCGCCGCGCCACTTCCACCAGTTTGTCGTCCACCGTGCTGCCCTGCGCTCCAGCGTCATCCAGAATGCGCACTTCGATCTGCGCCATCTTCTGCATACGCTGCAGGATTTCCAGCCCGCGCCGGCCGCGCTGCCGTTTCAAGGGATCGCTGGAATCCGCGACCATCTGCAGTTCGTGCAAAATGAACTGCGGCACGCCCAGCACCCCATCCATAAAATGCGCGTCGCAAATATCCGCAATGCGCCCATCAATCAATACGCTGGTGTCCAGCAGCTTGAGCGTTTCGCCGCCCCGCGCTTCCGGCTTTTTCTCGTCGACCTCGCTACGCCACACAAAATCCGCGCCCAGGCTGGAACCCAGCATCAGCCCCAAGTAAGCAAATGCAAAGAGCGACAGAAACTCAAGACAAGACTTGGTCGCCTCCGCCTTCCGTCGTTCGCGAGATCAGCAACGAAGTAAGCAGCGCCGCGCCAATTCCCGAGATTGTCCCAATAGCGCCACCCAACACGCTACCGGCCGCTCCATGCCGGACCCGCATCTCCACTACTAATATCAGCGCGGCAAAAACCAGACCCAGAATCCCCGCAGGCACCGGATGCAATCCAAACGGTTGAAACACGTAGCAAATCGCCATGGTGCCGACCAGCAGCAACACGCGAACCACCCAGAAGATGGACGGAGACGAAGTTCTCGCGGAATGATCAACAGGCGTGGGTAACTGCGATGGTTGCAGCGATTCGGGACCGGCAGTACGCATACGACCTCACAGTAGAATAACGATCACTGCAAAATCGCGACAGCCAGCCCGCGACCGCAAAACACCGGGCTGGTGTGTATGGGCGTATCGGAAGTTATACTTCCCGCGACACATATGGTCTCATAACTGGGCGGGAACGGGCTATATATCGCACAAGTTATCTAGCAGCGATAGATATGCGTGCGGCAGAGTTCAACAACGAGTCCTGCGGAAGTAAATCGTTCTTTTATATTATTGGGCTGAGGACCAGAGAAGGGCTAGGAAAGGTAGATTCGGGGAACCCGTTGCGTCACCGCGCAGAGCAGGTCTGACGTTACCGTACCGATACTCCGCGCCACGGCGCTGGCGGGCAGCACCTGGTCGCCTGCTACCCCGTAAATCGTAGCGGTATCCCCGACCGTCACATTCGGCACATCTGTGACGTCAATCATCGTCACATCCATCGAAACAATTCCCGCGATTGGTGCGAGCACCCCGCGCACCAGCACGTTTCCATGATTGCCCAGCGAGCGATGAATTCCATCTCCGTACCCCGCCGCCAGCACCGCGATACGCGATGCCCGCTTGGGGATAAATGCCGCGTCGTAACCTACCCCCGCGCCTTCGGGCACTTCGCGCAGGCTGATGATCCGCGAACGTAAACTCATTACCGGCCGCAACGGCAGACGCTTTTCCATTTCTGCGCGTCGTTCTATCGGATCGTAGCCGGGATGGTAGCCATAGAGAATCGCGCCCGGCCGGACCATGTCCGCCCAGGTTTCCGGTCGCGAGGCGATTGCCGCGCTATTCGCCAGATGGACGATGCCAGTATCAATTCCCAGCGCCCGCAGTCGCTCTAGCGCCGCAAAGAATCGCTCTTCCTGTTCGCGCGTCTGCCGGCCCGCGACAGAATCAGCGAACACCTCCGACGACGCGAAGTGCGTCATCACTCCACCAAGCTTCAGGTGTTTGCATTTCGCCAGCTCGCGGGCAAAACACTCCACATCCCCGGTTGCAATGCCGATCCGGTTCATTCCCGTGTCAATCTTCAAGTGGAAGTTGGCCGGAGTGCGAGATCCCCGCCGTGCGGCCACGTCGTTGAGCGGCCCAAGCTGTTCGCAACGGTGTATTACCGGCGTCAAATCATGGGCCACCAGTCGCTGCTCTTCGCCAGACACAAAACTGGTTAAAATCAGAATCGGCTTGCGGACGCCGGCTTTCCGAACCGCAATCCCCTCTTCCGTGCAGGTCACCCCAAACCAGTCCGACCCCGCCTTCTCCAGTGCCTTGGCCACCTGCGGCCCGCCATGCCCGTATCCATTACCCTTTACGATCGACAATACTTTCCGCGGCGCTTTGCGTTTCTCGCCAAGCGGGTTTACATAGTTCTTAATCGCGGCAAAATTATGCGCCAGCGCCTCAAGGGAAACCTCCGCCCACACCGGACGGCTGTGCAACGGCGCAGCTCCGCCCCCGTTTCCTTGCGACTGCTTACGAATAGTTTTTTTACGCGTCATAGCCCGGACAATCAGAAATTTTAGTGTACGACATCCTCACGGCCCCTCACGACAGCCACATTGGACGCCGCGCAAAAGGCAACACCACACACAAGTGCACGCGCCCAACCAACCCTAACTCCATTATTAACTAGGACCAATTCAGGCAGGAACTACGGCGCAACACACACTCTGTGGAACCGTCGACACGAAACGGCCGCCACCACCAGTAGCACAGACTTCAGTCTGTGTTCCTCTGACTTCTTCAGCCCCAACCACTCCCTCTAATTATCCGGCGCAAACTGCGCAAACGCGTCCGGAGCCGCCTCTTCAAATCTCGTCAACCGGCTGCGAAATACAAATCGCACCTTATCCGTAGGACCATTCCGCTGCTTGGCAATCAAAATCTCCGCTTGATCCCGCTCTTCCGGCGCCGCATCCAGCTTGAAAAAATTCGGCCGGTAAATGAACATCACCACGTCCGCATCCTGTTCGATTGCTCCCGATTCACGCAGGTCACTAAGTTGCGGACCACGCTCTTCCCGCTCCGGCGCGCGCGTCAACTGGCTAAGCACCAGCACAGGAATCTGCAACTCCTTGGCCAATCCTTTTAGTCCCCGCGAAATGCTGGAAACTTCTTCCTGGCGGTTGGAAAAGCGCCCGCGATTCGTAATCAGCTGCAAATAATCGACCACCACCAATGCCAGATTTTTCTCTTTCTTCAACCGCCGCGCCTTGGCTCCGATTTCCAGCACGCTGTTCGAACCCGCATCATCGATCCACAAAGGCGCCGCGGAAATCTGCCCCAAAGCATCGGTCATCCGCCGCCAGTCTTCGCGGCTCAAGTGCCCGGTACGAAATTTGTGCGCATCTATCTGCGCCACCGAAGCCACCAGCCGCTGCAGCAGCGACTCCTTGGACATTTCCAGACTAAAAATTGCCACCGGCTGCCCAGCTCGAATCGCAATATTCTCCGCTAGATTCAAGGCCAGCGCTGTTTTCCCTTGCGAAGGCCGCGCCGCCAGAATCAAAAGTTCCGAAGCCTGCAGACCCGAAAGCAACTTATCCAGCTCCACATAACCGGTGGGAATCCCGGTGATGCTCTTCCCTTCGCGAAAAATCTTTTCGAGGCGCTCAAAATTATCCCGGACAATATCCTTGATCGGAATCAGTCCAGCTTTAACCCGATCTTCCGCCAGCGCGAAAATCGACGACTCCGCATTATCCAGAATCGCGTCCGCCCCATCCTCACCGTCAAACGCGTTCTGCTGAATCTTGTCGGTCGCGTGAATCAAATTGCGCAGCAGCGCCTTCTCTTTCACAATCCGCGCGTAATGCTCCACGTTCGAAACTTTCGGCATGCCGTCGGCCAGCGACGCCAGATACGGCGCCCCGCCGGAAGCTTCCAGATCACCGCGCCGGTGCAACTCCTCCGTAAGGGTAACCAGATCAATCGCTTGCTGCGTCTCTCCCAGCGCCACCATCTGGGTGAATACCCGCCGGTGCTGGTCCAGAAAAAAGTCTTCTGGACGCAAATTCTCAATCGCCGCATTCAGTGCGTTGTTATCGAGCAAAATCGCGCCTAGCACGGACCGCTCGGCGTCCAGATTGCTCGGCAACGGTTTTTCAAGTGTGGTATCAGCAGCCATAGGGCTTCTCAAACATTCGCCTTTTCTTCGCTATATGTATCACGAACTCCGTGGAGAGGACAAGCCCGGAGTTTTTTGATTTCGGACCCACATTTCCCTGTTCGAACGGTCTGCGCATTCTGCGGAATTGTTCCGCGCGCGTCAATCAGACTTGGCTGTGCATCGCGAGGAAATCTCGGAAAACTTTTTCCCTAAAAATTGTTCGTGCCGTCGATTGCTCCGGCACAATCAAAACTTTGTAGGGGCGCAGCATGCTGCGCCCCAGCTTGCCCGGGCGCAATCGCTTCGCGTCATTTTTCTTAGTCATCAGGTCCGCGACCCTCAGCGCAAAGAAAAAGGGACGCGGCCACCCGCGTCCCTTCCCTCAAAATAATCCGTCGCCGAAACTATTCCTGATTTTCTTTTTCGACCTTCACCTTAACGGTAGCGTTGATATCCCGAAACACTTTGATCGTCACGGTGTATTCGCCCAACGCCTTGATGGGTTCCGCAATATGAATCTGCCGCTTATCCACCTTAAAGCCCTGCGCGGCCAGCGCTTCAGCGATGTCTCCGGACGTTACCGACCCAAACATCTGATCGTTCTCCCCGGTCTTCCGCTTAAACGTCAGCCCCACGCCGTTGAGCAACTCCACCTGCTTCTGCGCGCTCTCCAGCTCGGTAGCCGTCTTCTTCGCCAGCGAGGTGCGAATGCGCTCCAGCGCCTTCATATTCCCACTGGTCGCTTCGATCGCCATTTTGCGCGGCAGTAAAAAATTCCGTGCATAGCCAGGTTTCACGGTAACAATGTCCCCGCGGTGCCCCAGCTTTTCGATGTCTTCCTGAAGAATGATTTCCATGTGTATTCTCTGGGCTCCTTATCCTTCAGCTCGCGGCGCTTCAACAACCGCCGGGGTTTCCACTGGTTTCGGGGTTTCGACCGCTTTCGCAGCCTCCACCGGCTTTACAGCTTCGGCAGCCTTGTGCGCATCCGCTCCGGCTACGACCGCGCGCGGCTGTTGCGTACCGCTGGCGCTGCCGGCAAACGGCAGCAACGCAATATTGCGCGCCCGCTTGATGGCCACTCCCAGCCAACGCTGGTGTCGCGAGCAAACCCCGGTCATACGCCGGGGCAGAATCTTCCCGCGCTCCTGCACGAACTGCGACAAGATGTCCGCACGCTTGTAGTCGATCATGTCCATCTTCTCGACGCAGAACTTGCAAACCTTCTTCTTTCGGAAATATTGCCGCTTCCCGCGGCGTGGTCCACCTGGACCGCCGCCCGGCCCGCCCGGACCCGCATCACGGCGCGGTCCGCCGTGTCCACCGCCAGGTCCGCCTTCACGACGCGGCCCGCTGTGTCCTCCACCGGAATGCCCGCCGCCCGAATGTCCACCGCCACCAGTTGATGGCGCGGCCGGCGCTGCTGCTTGCTTGATTTCGTCTGCCATGCACTTCCACCCTTTCAGCTTCTTCGAGACCGCGGCTAAGCCACGGTCAAACCTGCATCAATCTCAAATCCTACAAAAATCGGCGAGCAAACCTCAGCCCGCGTTCTCCACATGCCGCTCAGGCGCCGGCTGTGACCGCTCCTGTTGCGGCCGCTCCTGATGCCGCGGCGCGTGATCTCCGCCACCGCCACCAGCAGGAGCCGCCGAAGTCGCACGCCGCGGACGACGCGCCGCACGCTTCTCGCGCCGGTCGCCCAGCTTCTTCTGCAATTTCAAATCTTCGTCGAGCCGGATCGTCAGATACTTGATCACCACGTCCTGCACGCGCAGCCGGCGCTCCAGCTCCGCCATCAATTCCCCGTGCGCCGTGCGAATCTGGTGATACACATAAATGCCTTCGCGATGCTTGGCCACTTTGTAAGCCAGCTTCCGGGTTCCCCAATGCTCGGTCTTTTCGATCTTCCCGCCCTTTTCCGCGCAGGTCGCCTCGATGCCGGAAATCACTTTTTTGATATCTTCTTCCGGCGTCGCCGGACGCGCGATGAAAATCAAATCGTACAGCCGCTCTTGCTCCATGTTGCTCATGTGCCCTCTTCTCTGTCTCTGCCCAGGCCCAAAGCCCGGGAAACTTTTTGCTGCTACTCGCCAGCGTCCTTCGCGGACGCTTCCGGCCCCGAATTTCGCCGGTTGTACTTGTTCATCGCCGCCGCGATTCCTTCTCGCAGCAGCAACTCCACCGCATTTCCAGCCTCGGCAACCATCTCCGAAGCAACTTCCAACTCCGCCTTCTTCAGCGGCTTCAAAACATACTCCGCCAAATCCCGCACCGGATGGTCCGGCCCGCAACCCAGGCGCAATCGCGGAAAATCCTGCGTCCCAACACTGCTGGTCACCGACTTCGCCCCGTTGTGCGTCCCCGGACTGCCGCGTTCCCCGATCCGGATCATGCTCCAGGGCAAATCCCGCTCGTCAAACATCACCAGCAAGTCCGCGGGCTGCAACCCGTACTTCCCCAGCAACTCCCGTACAGAAATCCCGCTAAGGTTCATGTACGTTTGTGGCTTGGCCAGAATAATTTCTTCTCCGCCAAGTTTTCCGTGCCCTACTAAAGCCTTGCCTTCAGGCCGCGAGACGCGAATCCCGCTGCGGCTCGCCAGTTCGTCCACCGCCATAAAACCCAGATTGTGCGGCGTCCACTGATACTCCAGGTCCGGATTCCCAAGTCCGACGATAAGGCGCATAGGCTTTTCCGCAAACGCCGACCAACCGCGATCGCCGCCTTACTTCTTTTTCTTGTCGTCCTTCTCCGCGGCCTTTTCGGTCTTCCCGCCGGCCTTGGCTCCTTCTTCGCCCTCTTCGCCTTCTTCGTCTTTCTTGCCCTTCTTGATGACTTCGGGCTCGGCCGGAGTACCTACCGCCGCCACATCCGCTGGCTTCTCTTCCTCAACGCGGAGCGCCACAACGTGCGCCAAAACGCGCTCGGGTTCCGTAATCAACTTCACCTTGGTAGTATCGATCGGCAAGTCGCTCGCTCGCACCGCGGCATTCAAAGCCAGGTCGCTGACGTCCAGCCGGAATTCCGTCGGAATTTCTCCCGGCAAGCACTCGATTTCAACTTCGCGCGTTACTACTTCAAACACGCCACCCTCGACCTTGACGCCCTTCGGCTCGCCAAAGGTGTGCACGGGAACTTTCACGCGCATCCGCACGTCCATCGCGATGCGCAATAGGTCCACATGCAAAAGCTTCCCGCTCACCGGGTCCACTTGCCAATCCTTCAAAATCGCCGGCTCATGCTTCCCGCCCAGATCCACCTGGAACAACGTGTTGTGTCCGCTTTCCGAACGCAAAATCGCGCCGACCTGTTTGGCATTCACTGAAAGCGAGATCGCTTCGCCCTTGCCGCCATACAATGTCGCCGGCAATTTCCCGGTCAGCCGCAACCGCCGCGCTTCATTCTTGCCGCGTAATTCCCGCGGCGCGCCTTCCACAACAACTTTTTCTGCCTGAGCCATAACCTTGTCCTCTCAACTCAAAATCTGATTGACCAACACTGATTTCTACTTCGACCCGCTATCTCTCTGCGTCCCTCTGTGCCCACTGCGTCTCTGCGTTAATCTTTTGCCTTTACTTCAAATAAACAACTCACTAATCGAAGTCTCCTCGTGAATGCTCCGAATCCCCCGCGCCAGCAATTCCGCCACGCTGAGCACGGTAATCTTTCCCATCGCCTTCCCGGCCTCGGAAAGCGGCACCGAATCCGTAGCCACCACTTCCATAATCTTCGACTTCGCTATCCGCTCTACCGCCGGCCCCGAAAGCACCGCATGAGTACAAGCCGCAAACACCTGCGTAGCCCCTTCGTTCAGCAGCGCCTCCGCGGTCTTAACCAAAGTCCCCGCGGTATCAATAATGTCGTCCACAATCAGCGCCGACCGTCCGCGAATATCTCCGATCAAATTCATCACTTCGCTGACGTCAATATCCACCCGCCGCTTATCCACGATCGCCAAAGGTACGCCCAGCTTCTTGGCAAAAAACCTCGCCCGCTCCACACCGCCGGCATCTGGCGAAACTACCGTAAGGTTCGGCAAATCCTTATGCTTGAAATATTCCACCAGCACCGGAGACGCGAACAAGTGATCCACCGGTACGTCGAAATATCCCTGAATCTGCGGCGCGTGCAAATCCAAAGTCAGCGCCCGGCTCGCTCCCGCCGTTTCCAGTAAATCCGCCACCAACTTCGCGGATATCGGAACTCGCGGCTTATCCTTGCGATCCTGCCGCGCGTAGCAGTAATACGGCAGCACCGCGGTGATTCTCCACGCCGATGCGCGCTTGAACGCGTCGATCATCAGCAACAACTCCAGCAGGTGGTTGTCCACCGGATAATGGCAGGGCTGCACCACAAAAACGTCCGCACCGCGCACATTTTCCAAAATCTGAAAATGTATTTCGCCGTCGCTAAAGCGCCCCAGCTTGGCCTGCCCGATCGGCACATCCAAATGCTTACAAATGTTGTGCGCCAATATGGGATTGGCCGTACCCGTAAAAATTTTGAACCGGTCGTCGTTCAAGAAGCGCTCGCTCCAGTATTAATGTCGTCTCTGCTACAGAATTGTCATCCCGAGCGCAGCGATCGAAGATTCCGACCTTGTCGGAAGGGATCTGCTTTCTTGCACCCCTGCACACACGCCCGCGAAACAGGGCCGACTCCCACTCCAGTTTTTTAATCGAAGACGCTGCGGCTTACCCAACACCCGCGCCAGAAACAGCGCGTACATACCTGTCTCGCGAAATCGTCTCGCAAACGAAGGTCTGATCGTGCGGAAACCTAACAGCGGCTCGGCGCGCCAACACTGGGCTCGGGAAAACTCCAAACACCGCCGAACCGCTACCCGCCAGTGAGGCTTCTGCAGCTCCGTTTTGTAGCAACACCCGCTTAATCTGCTTTAACCGCGGGTAACGCCGGAAGACTGGCCCCTCAAAATCATTGGAGAGCCCATCTCCCCGCGCGCTCCAACAGAGAGCACAGAACCCCCAAATATTAGAGGTATTACCCGCTTTTGTCAACGCACCCGCGGCTTTGCTTTTCTCTGCGGCTCTCTGAGTCCTCTGCGTCTCTGCGTTAGCCTTGGGTTTTCGCTTTTGTCCGTCCCCATAGATCGGACCCGCCGCCAGCCACCGATACGCGTCGGGCGTTGGGACATGAATCGACCGCGGTGACACCACCAGCAAATATTTCTTAGCCCCATCCGGCAACGGATAGATCTCATCCCCCTTACTAACCCCCAGCGCCGTCCCCCCCTGGAGAAAAAACGGCACATCCGCGCCCAACGAAGCCGCCAGTTCAAATAATCTCTCTGGCGCCAATTTCTTTCTGCTCAACCGCAAAAATCCCAGTAGCGCCGCGGCCGCATCGCTCGACCCCCCGCCCAACCCCCGCCCCGCCGGAATCTTCTTCTTCAACTCAATCTCCACGCCCCACCGCACACCCAATTCTCGCTGTAATAGATCCACAGCGCGGTAAACCAGATTCCGCGCCATTGGCTCCGTAGAGAGCGCGGCATTCCCCAGAACACACAAAGCAATCCCCGCACCGCGCACCCGCCGCAGCACTAAATCGTCGTGCAACGAAATTGTCTGGAAAATTGTTCGCAGTTCGTGGAACCCGTCCGGCCGTTTACCCACAACGTCCAGACGCACGTTAATCTTCGCAAACGCCGGAATGCTCACTTCAATCATAAAGGTTGTTAAGGCTTTTCGTCCGGCGTGCTGTTGGGCGCACCCGTCTGTTGCGCCAGCCGATGTTTGGATTGCGACAGCTTCTTCTCAATCTCCGCAATCTTGTCGTTTTCCACATCCGCCGGCAACGCTCGGTGCCATTCCGCCAGCGACTTCTCGTACTCCGCCGCCGATTTATCGCCCTTACCGCTCTTCGCGTAAATATCGCCGAGGTGCGAGTGAATCGTCGCGTCGTGGCTTTCTCGCGCTTCCGCCAGCTTCAATGTCGCCTCGGCATCCGCCAGCTTATTTTGCTTGAAGTAAATCCAGCCCAGGCTATCCAGATACGCCCCGTTATAAGGATCGATCTTCAAAGCCCGCTTCACCAGGTCCTGCGCTTCCTCCAGCCGGATTCCTTGATCCCCCAGCATGTACCCGTAATAATTCAGCGCTTCCGCGTTATTTGGATTCAGCTCCAGTACTTTCTTGAATTGTTCCTCGGCCCGATCAAAAAATTTTTGGCTTCTCGTAAATCGCCCCCAGAAAAAACCACGCCATCTCGTTATCGGTCTTTTTGCCCGGCAACGCTTCCGCTGCTTTCGCCGCCTCTTCCGCTTCCTTATAGCGCCGCGCCCGCTCGTATACTTGCGCGATATTCAAATAGGTCTCGCGGTCCGCCGCCGCCGTTCCCGTTAACTGCGCGCGCAGAGTCTTGATCGCTTCGTCGGTTTGCCCGTTCTCTCCTTGCAACGCCGCATAACTGGCCCGTATCGATTGCATCCTTCGGATACTCCGCCACCGCGTCCTTGCCCACCGTTAGCGCCCGCGCTAATTCTTTCGCCTGCCGGTACGTATCCATGATCAACAACCGCGCCCGCCGGTCCTCTTCCTCGCCCAAATGTCCCAACTCATCGTAGGTAAAAACCGCGGCCTGATAATTTTGCGTATCCCGATAAAGTTGTCCCAGCTGCTGATACAAAATTGCCAAAGACCGCCGCCGCGTCGGCAGCATCGTCGACTGCCCCTTGATTCCCGTCACCGCGTCCGACAAAACCCGTATCGCGTCGTCAAACCGCCCTTGCGCCTGGTACAACATCGCTTCGTTGTACATCACTTCCAGGCTGCCCGGCGCGTACTGCCGCGCTTTCACCAGATTGTCTTCCGCCTTATCCATCTGGTGCAGCTCGCGATAAATTTGCGCAATCCGCAAATAGACATCCGCATCATCCGGCGCAGCATCCGCCAGCTTTTCATATACCGTCAACGCCTCTTCGTATTTATCCTCTGCCAGTAGCGTTTGTCCCAATCCGCGCTGATGACTCAATTCGGCGGGATCCAGATCCATCGCTTTGCGGTACGCGATCTCGGCCTTCGCCAAATCGTGTCCCTGCGTGTACGCATCGCCCAGCAAATCCAGCAACGACGGCGAACTTTGCCGCGCCGTAATATTCTCCAGCAACGTAATCGCTTCGCTGTTTTTGCCCTCATCTAGCAACAACTGCGTCAACTGCTCCACCGCGGCTTCGTTCTCCCCATCCGCTTTCAATATCCCGCGCAGTACTTCTTCCGCCTTGTCCGGCTCATTTCGCAAGCGATACAGCCGCGCCAGCCACAACGCCGACTCCGTATCGTCCGGCTCCACGCGATAAATCTCGCGATACTGCTCGATCGCCTTCACCACCGCGTCCGAATTCCCATTTCCCGCGCTGAAATCTCCCAGGCTCCGCAAATAAATCCGTCCTAGCAATCGCCGCGGCGCCAGATCATTCGGATCCCGCTTCAAAACCGCACTCGCCTCTTCCACCGCGTCGTGAATCCGCTGCGCCTTCCAATACATCTCCGCCAGTCGCTCCCCAATTACCGGCGACTTCGGATCCAGCGCATAAGCCTTCTTGTAAGCTTCGATCGACTGCGTCGCATACTCGGCCCGCGAAGTCGCCTCGTACTGCTGCTCGTAAATGTGCCCCATCGTAAAGTAGTAGTACGCGTCCGCCCGCCCCGCTACATCCGTCTTGTTCGCCGTAGCCCCAGCAGGCTTCGCGCCGTCCCCAGTTTTTCCGCTATCCGCGGCCTTCTCTTGATTCGCCTTAACCTGTTCCCCGGTCTCTCCCTTGGAGCCAGTCGCAGCCTGTCCCTCATGCACTGGCACAGCCAGAGCCTGCGCGAATGCGGACGCGCTCAGTCCCGCCAGCAAACTCGCCAGCGTCAGATATCGTGCGATTGGTCGTAAAGTCATGGTTTCCCCGAAACGAAAAGTATCCCATGCGCCATAAACGCGGTCAAAACCCATTTATCGCCATGTTCGGCCCTGTTGCCGATGTTCGGTTCCATTTGCTGCGCCCGTACGAACCTGAAGTGAAGGCTGGCCCTATCCTCGACCGGGGGCAAAAACTCCTGCGACGGCTGGCTAGCTGCCGCATCACATAAGAAGGCACTTCGTTTGGCCAATTCCCGCACTCCTCAATTCGAAGGAGGAAATCGGATGGAAAGCTCAGCCGCAAAACCGCAACCTGTGGCAGGAGGAAGTATGGTCACTGCCGAGCAAACGTATTTACGCACCGAACTGAAACAGCGCCGCGAACGCCTTCACCAAGCCCTGCATTCCCCGGCCGCCGATGCCTCGCTTTCCAAGTTGTTGCAGGACGTGGACGTCGCCCTGAACCGCATCGATCAGGGAACGTTCGGGCTCTGCGAATCCTGTCACGAGACCATCGAAGTAGACCGTCTGCTCTCCGATCCCTTAGTCCGCTTCTGTCTGGACCATCTTTCCACCGCCGAACAGCGCGCCTTGGAAAGTGACCTCTCCCTCGCCGCGCGCATTCAACGCGCCCTGTTGCCGAAGCCAGATTGGGCGCCGGTCGGCTGGGACGTCCGCTATCATTATCAACCCGCGGGAATGGTCAGTGGCGACTACTGCGATCTCTTCGAATCCCACGGCGGCCTGCTCTTCATGCTGGGCGATGTTTCCGGCAAAGGCGTCGCGGCGTCCATGCTGATGAGCCACCTCCATGCCACCTTCCGCATCCTCGCCGAGGGCGGCCTCCCTCTCGATCGCATGGTGGAAGACGCAAACCGCATTTTCTGCGAGAGCACACTTGCCGGACAATTCGCAACTCTCGTCATCGGCCGCGCCGCCCACGATGGCTCCGTGGAGTTTGTCAGCGCCGGCCACCTGCCCGTGCTTCACCTCCACGGTGACGGCGCAACACCTAAGGATTCCACCGGCGTGCCTCTGGGAATGTTCTCTAACACCCGCTTCCCCGTCCATCGCCTGACTCTCGCTCACGGCGATTCTCTATTCTTATATACCGATGGTTTGACCGACGCCCGCAATCATGCCGATGCCGAGTACGGATTGCCTCGCATCCGTTCACTCGCTGCGTGCCACGCGCGGACCCATCCCGCAGGGCTGATTTCCGAGTGTCTCAGCGATCTGCTAGCCTTTCGCGGAGACTCAAAGCAAACGGACGATCTGACCCTGCTCGCCGTTCGTCGTGCACACTGACACCGCTAACACCACACGAAGCAGAGCTTGGTTCACAAAGTTCACGCAACAAAATTCTGGTGGGGTCGGCGTTCCCGTGATGGTGTGGAGTCCGCTCCGTCCGAGCGAGCGCTAACCGCCTCCGCAAGAACACGCTTTATCGGCCAGTATTTCTACCCAGTCGGCCTGCAACTGCCCTACACTGGTTCCCCCAACCCTCAAGGCCCAGATCTCGTCTCAGAAAGAGCCAAGAGGAAACATGGCTTCACCTCCGCGAACATCCCCGCGCGTCAACGCGAAGCATCGCGCCAGTCTGGTCATCAATCTGGAACGCAACCAAAAACGAGTTCCCTGCCTAGTTGTCGATTCGTCTAAACACGGTTTTCGTCTGCGCGGAATTCCGCTGCTTCGTAGGGGCCAACTGGTCGAACTGATCCTTGAAGAAAATCTGCACGTCTCGCAACGCTGCCGGGTCGTCTGGGTCGGCAAAGCCGGATCCAAGGAAGCCGGTGACGTCGGCCTCGAAGTCGCCTAAAAAACCAGACACTAAACTAACCCGCAAGAACAACTCTCCTTCAAGGCCGCCGGCGGGTTGTGCCGGTACCTCGAGAAGTACGCGTGGCCGCGCTATTCTTTCCCGCACCTCGAGATTGCTCCAGTTGGTCTCCACGCGCGCGCGATCCCGCATCATTTTGCAGTTGCCCCATCGTTGCGGAGGGTTCCCCACCGCCGGCGTTGGGTCGATTGGCGGTTGGGGTTGTCTCTGTAGGAGCCGTTCGTCCGCCAGCGGCTTGTTGTGTTCTCGGCGTCGACTCTTCTCCGCCCCTCCCACCAATATTTCCCGTATTCCCAGAAGACGCTGCATTGGTCGCTGAAGTGTTTCCCCCAGTCCTCTGCTGCGGCTGTTGTTCGCCGCCCTTGCCACCGATATTCCCTGACGAATTCCCCGTCGAATTCCGTGTCTGCGCCGCACCTGTTTTTGGATCCACTGGCGTCCAGCTTCCGTTGTCGTACTTGCTCCAGTTTCCGTTCGAGTCTTTCTTGTAAACGTTGCCGTCTACTCCGGCGTACACGTTGTTGTTGTTGGCATCCTTCGCCACGAATCCGCTGTTCCCGTTCTTCCCCGAAACTCCGGCCCCCGCGCTGCCCTTGGAAGTTTGGAATGATGCCGCCGTCCCATTGCTGTTCGTCACATGCTGCGCCTGCGCCCAGTTGTCTCCGTTGGTCACTACCGAACTTCCCCACTGACTGTATTGGTTGTGCCCCTGCGAAGTGGCCGCATACGTTCCCGTATACGGGTTGTACGCCTGCGCATACGTGTGCCCGCCGTAAGCGTTCTGCGTGGTCACCGCCCGACCATATGTTCCGGTGTTCGGGTTGTACCAGGCGGCCCCGCCAGCCGCGCCATACGGTCCGTACACCACGCCGCCAACTGCATACCCTCCGGTGTACGGGTGGTACACCGCCGCAACGCCATACGTGTACGGATACGGATAGTAAATCGGATACATTGGCCCCCAATAAACGTACGGTGGATAGTAGTATCCTGTTCCATAAACCACCGTCGCTCCTACCGCCGCGCCCAGCACAAACATTCCCAGATATCCGCTCGAGTAACTCATCTCCACGGTAGTCGGCGTCGGATTCGCAACCACTACATACGTCACGTTGTAAACCGGCGAACTTGCCGGAATGGTGTAAATCACTTGCGGCACTGAATCCGCCGTCTTCCACGGCCCCGTCGCGCTGCCCGACGTAAACCAAATTCCCTGGAAGCACAAATAATAGGTACCTCCTACCTGAATCACTTTGTCCGGTGTGTTTACCGCATAAAACATCGTCGTAGTTTCAATCGGGACAAATTTCGGCTCGCCCGCGTACGCCACCTTCACTTGCGCTTCCGCCTGGGTCCGATTCACGATCGCCGTAGTGGGTACCTGCGATAGCAGCACCGCATCATCCGCCGCCTGCGTACCCGGCACGGAAACCAGTACCGCCGAGTACGGCTGCCCCTTCGGAATCCTCCGGAAATCGATCGGCAAATCATTCCCCGCGTAACTCCATGGACCATCCACACTCCCCGCGCGGAACCACCGCCCCGACAGCAAAACGTAAATCTGCTTGTCCGCGGAATTCAAAAACACATTCGCTTCGGTATTCGTTGCGTATTCCAGCGCGGTCCCCGGAATCGACGCGTACGCCGGCTTGCCCTTAAACACAATCAATTCCGCCGGCTTTTCCGTGAACCATACTTTCGGCGCGCTCGCCGCTCCCGCCACTGGCGGAATCGCCTTGAGCACGTCGCCCCAATTCTGATCCGTCGGCAACTTGGCCATCTCTGGCGGCAGTTTCGTCGTCACGCTCCACGGTCCATTCAACGCCTTCGCCTTCAGCCAGGTCTTGCCATTCAACAAGTAGTAGTCGGACTTATCGTAAAAAACATCCCAATTGGTATTCACCACGTATTGCAGCGTCAAACCCTTGATCGGCGCCAGCACCGCCTTGCCATCTACCAGCAACACGATCGCCGGCGTAGTGCTGACAAAAATCACCGGAGCCTGCGTCTCCGCCGCAATCGAATGCACCGGCTGCTTCAATTTCTCCATGCCCGCGATCATCCGCTCCAGCCCGATCGTAAATGTCATCGTCGGATAAATCGTCTTCACTTTTTCCTGCATCGCCGCTTCGTGCGCTGCGTCCAGCGACGGAAACCGCGAACTCAGCACCTCTATATTTCGCACCACCACCGTCCGCGCATTCACATCCGTAATCGTGTCGGCCTTCCACGAAATCACTCCCAGCACCGGCTTGTCCGCCCCGTCCTGCGTAATCGAAATCGCCGTGTCCGCCACCAGCACGCGATAACCCTGCCAGATCCGCATCTGCGGCTGGTACACCACGATGTGCGCCCCGTCACGATCAAACACCCGCGGCCACGAAGGCGGACTGGGCACCGCGGCAGCAGCCGGCGCAGTAGCTGGAATAGTACCAGCCGAAGTGTTGGGCGTAGCACCGGACGCGCTGGCCGACGCAGCGCCTGCGGCAGCAGTAGCCTGCAGCGTAAAAATCGGAGCCGTGCCGCTCACCAGACTCACCGCCAAGATAGCCACCAGAAACAGTTTAATTTTCTTCATTAAGCCCACCTGGAAAGGCCGCTATTCTGTTACCTAGCAAATCTCTTCACTTCATTTCTCGTACCACAATTCTTCCGACCGCGGCAGATTATAGACCAACCCCACCCGCACCACCTCCATAATCGCCTCCACTCTCTAGCTTTTGACCTCGTGATGGCGAATCTGTGCATTCGCACGCCGTTGCCGCGCACCGTAGTTTTTTGGTTTTTGGTTTTGCTCCCGTCTTTGACTATGTAGGCGCCGGTCTTCAGACCGGCATCGTCAGACTTTAGCACTGGCTATTCGTAGCGCAGCGCTTCCATCGGATCCACGTTCGCCGCGCGCCGCGCCGGTGCCACACACGCAAGCGCCGCCGCAATTACCAGCAACGCCGTCACCCCGCCCAGAATCAACGGATCCCGCGAACTTTCCATCACCCACTTGCTCGCCAGTTTGCCAAATGCCACGCACAGCAAAATTCCTATCGCCAGCCCGGCGCCCACGTTCACCGCCGTCGCTGCAAACACAATGCGAAACACGTCCTTCGCTCGCGCACCCAACGCCATGCGAATTCCGAATTCATTGGTACGCGTGGCCACCCCATACGACACCACGCTGTAAAGCCCCAGCGCCGCCAACGCCAGCCCCAGAAGCGAAAATATCCCGAACAACGTCGCCACCAGCCGCTGCTCTCCATATTCCGATTGGCTGGTAATCCACGACTGCAAATCGCGTACCCGCATCACCTGCTGATCGGGATCCACCTTGATCAGTTGCGCGCGCATCTCATGCAAAATCGCCAGCGGGTTGCCGCGTGTGTGTACCAGAATCTGCGTGAACATCCACATGTGCAGCGTGTACGGCACGTAAATCCCGGGTTTGATCTTTTCACGCAGTCCATCATCTCGCGCGTCCGCCACCACGCCGACGATTCGCAGCCACCCATCGCTGCCCGGGGCCGAGGGACTATACGGCGGCTCCGCTTTCAGTGCGTCCATCCGCACCTGTTGCCCAATCGCGTTACCATTCGGCCAGTATTGCCGTGCCATGGTCTGATTCACCACCGCCAACAGCGCTCCTCGCATTGTTTCCGCGTGATCCCACAGCCGGCCTTGTTCCACCCGAATCCCCAACAACGAAAAATACTCCGGGCTAACGAAGTTTAGGCGCGCTTCCGGTTTTTCCGCTGCCCCACTGCCAAATATTTCGATCCTCGTATCGTTGCCGTTGGATGGTGGTGTCGCGTTCGTGGAAATGCCTGCTTCCAGCACCTGCGGCATCTCCGCGATCCGCGCGCGAATCTGTTCGAAGTATTGCGAACGATCCTCCCAGGATATGTGCGTGTTGTCGTGCACTGGAATTGGCAGAGACACGCGATTGTGCGGGTCGTAGCCCAGGTCCGCGTTCAGCATCCGCATAAATCCCTTACCCGCGGCGCTCGCCCCGCTCAGCATCAGCAGCGTCAACGCCACCTGCGCCGCCACCAGGCCGCCGTGTACCCGCCGCGCCTTGGCGCTTCCCGCCACTCGCCTTCCGCCTCCCTGCATCAGCCGCACAATGTCCGGGCGCGATAATTGCAATGCGGGCGTCAGCCCGAAAATAATCGCGGTAGCAAAGGCCAAGGCCACGCTGAAAAACAACACTGGCAGATTCATCCTGATCACCGATTCCGCGGGAAAGGAATGGTCGGGCAACCAAGCCACGATGGAGGACAGGCTCCGCCACGCGAGTAGTATCCCCAGCGCCGCTCCGGCCACCGCGATCACCAGCGACTCGGTCAGCAACTGCCGGATTATGCGCAGCCGCTCGGCACCCACGGCCGCGCGCACCGCTATTTCATGCTGCCGTTCTGTACCCCGAGCCAGCAGCAATATGGATACATTGGCACAGCCAATCAGCAGCAGCGATGCCACTGCACCGAGTAACAGATACAGCGTCGGGCCCAGCGGCTTGGCATAAATCTGAATGATGTTCTGCAGATTTACGCGAAACCCCTCCGGAAAATGCGTTGGCGCTGCCTTCGCGAACTCTTCAAAGATCGGCTGCAGTTCCGCGTTCGCCTGCTTCACAGTAACGCCCGGACGCAGTTTCAGTGATACTCCGAAATAATTGTTGGGGTCCGCCGTAACCTTCAGTGGCAGATACAAGTCCGCCTCGCCCCATTTGAAGCGCGGTGGCATCACCCCCACAATCTCGTAAGTCTTGTGGACCAGCTGAATCTTGCGCCCCACCACATTTGGATCGCCAAGAAAATATCTTTGCCAGAACTGGTAAGGGATCACCACTACGCGTTGAGGCTCCTGGCCAAACGGTACGTCTGCCGGCTCCAGCCAGCGTCCCATCATCGCTGGGATCCCCCAGTGGCTGGGCGAATCCGGGGAAATATAGAAACCCGAAGCGTCTTCTGGAACATCCCGATCAGTCGTGGTCAGGTTCCAGTTGTCCATCGCCGCCACGCTCTCGAAGGACTTGCACTGCCGCAGCCGTTGCAGCTCTGGGCCGTTCACACCCACGCCCCGGTCGTGCCCGGCCTTGTCCTTCAGCCGCGCTTCCACCATCCGCTCCGAGCCGGGGTACGGAAACGGATCGATCAGCACCGCGTAGACCACGCTGAAGACCGCGCTGGTGGCCCCAATACCCAGCGCCAGCGAAAAAATAGCCGTCAGCGCGAATCCGGGCCGCTTCCGCAGTTCCCGCCACGCATATCGCAAGTCCGCAATCAGCGCTTCCATAGGCTCCTCAAGCGGTAATCCGCAGCGATCCTCGGACTGCTCAGGCAAATCGCCGCGCGGTCCCGCAAGCCACGTTCACCGTGCTCGCATCCAGCAGGTTAGACGACGCCAGCCCGTCATTGGTCCCTTATCAGCCGTACGAATTCCACGGTTCCAGTGTTCCTCAACATCTTGCCGACGCCGTTTTTTGGGCCCCGACTTCAACCTCGCAACTGGAGGGCCCGACTTCAGTCGGGCCGTATACGCCCAACAAAAATGAGGCCTCAGCCTCTGAGGAATTGCCTTCCCGCCGCCAACTCTCCGCGACAACAAAATCATCCCTTCCATTCCCTTTCAACCACCGAAATGCGGTCACACCCATGCGCAAACTTTGCCGCGCACATTTGAGTGTGTTTATAATGCCGTCCGTGTCAGAACCTTTAACCAGGCCACACGCAACCAAGCCACACGGAGGGCGATATGGCATTGAAATTTGAGCGGCTCGACGCGGACGGTATGCATGTCCTTAGCCTGGCTGGAAAGCTCGTATCTGGAGAAGAATCCCTGGCCTTTCGGGAGGAAGTGCAGTCGTTGTCTGCCTTGGGCAGGAATAATGTTGTCCTGGTGTTGGCGGAAGTGACGGACCTCGACAGTGGGGGAGCCGATGAGCTTTTCGCCGCTCTTCAGTCCGCGACCCGGAAGGGTGACTCGCTGAAGTTGGCTGGCATCGGCTCGCTTTTGGATCGCACTACGGAAACGGCGCTGGTTTTCGAGGTTTTCAAAATCTTTCGCGATAACCTCGTACCTATCCACACGCTGAGTTATTGGGCCAGATGTGCAAACAACCACCGCTACAGGGCGCCGGGGCCATGTCCCGAGTGCCCCAAGGCGACGACGGCTATGCTCGCCGATAACCGATTACAAAGAAGATAAGCTGCAGCGCTACATACACAAAATAGATGACGATTACCCCGGTCATCACCGCGGATAACTGCGTGAGCGCCAATTGTTCGTGGAAAAAAGACCAGAAACCCACAAAGATGCACCACAACCCATTGTCAAAAAATGCTTCGCTCAAATATTCAGAAAGATTTCTTTCCCGATAACGCAGCGTCATAAACCCGCCAACGAAGCAACCTAGCGCCACCGTAAAATAGATAAAGATCCCTTCTGAGTGAAAAGTTCCACCTTTGATCTCATCCTTGAAAAAAGACAGCAGCACGCTCAGCGCGGTAAAAGAAAATCCCGAGAGCGTTAGACAACTGGCTTGATTAGTGTCCAACGCCTTCGCCACGTCGATGTGGGGAACCTGCCATAAATATTTTCGAATTACGATTGCGACGAACAGGTACAACAGCAAGGGTGTGAAGGGCAGGACGTCGTGCGATCGTTCCAGAACAAAATCGGCCCCCCGAATGGTGGCACTCAGCACTGTGGGAAATATCAGGCACAACGCGACGAAAACCGCCGCACTTAAGGCCGCAGCCGCTAGAAAAATCTGATGCCGCGACTTTTTCGGCGCCGCGGCCGCCACGGGATGAATTTCGTCCGTCATAAGCACCCTCCGATCGTCTCGGAGCCCATCGCTACGAACATAGGATATAGACCCAATTCTGTAGCAACGCAATCCCTGCCCAACCACCCCCCCCGCGCCGCCCCCTCTTCCGAAAGCCTTCGGTTAAATGTTTGAGCGAGTTTCGATGGAGCGAGTTTCAGTGCAGAAAGTGTCGCATTCCGGTGAACACCATGGCCATGCCCAGGCGGTCGGCAGCCGCGATTACGTCGGGATCTTTCACCGAGCCGCCGGGCTGGATGACTGCGGTGGCTCCCGCTTTGGCGGCTTCTTCCACGCCGTCGGGAAATGGGAAGAAAGCGTCGGAGGCCACTACGCTGCCTTGCAGCGATTGCTGCGATTTCATTACCGCGATTTTTACGGAGTCCACGCGGCTCATTTGGCCGGCCCCAACGCCCAGCGTTGCGCCCAGCTTGGCAAAAACGATGGCGTTGGATTTTACGTGCTTGCAGACTTTCCAAGCGAAACGCATGGTGCTCATTTCGTCCGCGGTGGGCGCGCGCTTCGTCACCGTGCGCAATTCGTTCTGTTTGATTTCGCCGAGGTCCGGCTCTTGCACCAGCATGCCGCCGAGAATCCGTTTCAGTTGCAGCTCGCGTTCCGGTTCCAGACCGCCAGCCGGCAATTCCAGTAAGCGCAAATTTTTCTTCGCGGAAAAAATCGCTTTAGCTTGCGCGTCGAAGCCGGGGGCGGCGATGCACTCCGCAAAAAGTTTGGCCACTTCTTCGGCCGTCGCGGCGTCCACCACGCGGTTGAACGCCAGCACTCCGCCAAACGCGGAAATCGGATCGCTGGCCAGCGCTTTGCGATACGCATCCAGCACAGTTTCCTGCTCGGCCGTCCCGCACGGATTGTTGTGCTTCACGATCACCGCCGCGGGCTTGGTAAATTCCGCGGCCAGGCTGCGCGCCGCTTCCAGATCGACAAAATTGTTGTACGAAAGTTCTTTGCCTTGCAGTTGTTTTGCCGCGGCTAGACCGAACGGCGCGCGCCCCGCGGGAACGTACAAAGCCGCGGCCTGGTGCGGATTTTCTCCATACCGCAATTCTTGCTGGCGGCGCAGCGAAATGTGGACCCGTTCCGGCAAGGCATTCTTCGCGGACAGGGAAATGTGTCCGACCGTTCCGCCGACGCCTTGCGCGGCGGAGAGGCGTTCAAGTTCCATGGTGATTCTTCCGTCGTAGCTGGAGGTGGCGGCGAAAACTTTTCGGGCTAGTTCCAATTTGGTGGCGAGCGAAGTTTCGTGATGCGCTTCCAATTCTTCTGCTACGCGAGCGTAATCCTGCGGATCGCTAACTACCGTCACGCTCTCGAAATTTTTGGCAGCGGAACGCAACATTGTGGGCCCGCCGATGTCGATGTTTTCGATCAACTCTTCCGCGGTGAGATTTTCTTTCGCGGCAGTGGCCTCGAAGGGATACAGGTTCACGACCACCATATCGATAGGAGCGATTCCGTGTTCGGCAGCTTGCTTCTGATCCTCAGCGTGTTTGCGGCGGAACAGCAAGCCGCCGTGGACTTTAGGATGCAGCGTTTTGACGCGGCCGCCGAGCATTTCGGGCCAACCAGTGAAATCGGAAACGTCGCGGACCGGGACGCCGGCTTCGCGAAGCAATTTTGCGGTGCCGCCGGTGGAGAGAATTTCGATCTTCAGCGCGGCGAGGCGCTTGGCAAATTCGAGTACACCGGTTTTGTCAAAGACGCTGATGAGCGCGCGTTCTACCGCCATGGAATCCTCCAGGGAGAAACGAGGACTCTATTCTATGCTGCACCGAAGGTTAGGGGAAAGTCTGAGGGTCGGGTCGAGAGATGAGCTTCGCGGATGTTGGTTGCGACTGTAAAAGAAAGCAGATCCCTCGCTGCGCTCGGGATGACAATTTCATGCGAGTAATTGCGGTTGGGATATTTTGATCTGTAAGCGGGAAGAACGGAATTAGGCTTTGACGAGTGCTTTTAGTTTTACCTGGCCGTCGACGGTTTCGACTACGTACTCGACGTCGTGACAATTTTGTTGCTTTTGCAAATCTTTGGTTTTTTTGCGGACGAATTCATTGAAGCTGGCGCGGGAAAGTTTGCCCACGTCTTCGCCGGCGTTTTGTTTGGCGGTCAGCAACGCTTCGTAGAGTTTCTCTACCTTTTCGGTTTCGCTTTCGGGTTGGGAGCAGGTCATACGAAACGCGGGAGCAGCGGAGGGGCGCGAAGCTGCCGAGACAGCCGCAGCAGCCGAATCCGCGGCGTGTTGCGCAGCGGCGTGCTTTTGGGCGCGCTCGGCTTCGATGGCGCGGGCGGCGGCGCCAAAATGGCGGGTCACGCTGCCTTCTTCTTTTTGTTTGGTGCGCTTGCGAAACATATCGCGATACTTGGCGTAGGACTGCGTGAGGCCGCTGAATTTAAAGCGCTGGCCGGATTTCATTTCGCCGCCGCGTTCGCCGTAGCGCTTGACCAGGAGTTCGATGCGCCACTCAATTTCGTTCGGCGGGCGTTTTCTGCCGCCGCCGAAAAACTGGTCGTACTCGATTTTCAACTGGCGAATATCGCGTTCGAGCTGTGCCAGATCTTCGTCGATAGTGGCCATACCGGGACGTTGCCTCGAACATTCATGCTAGAAGTACGCCGCGCGGGCGTCAACCCGGGGGGTGCGCGGTGCTGCGGATGATGTACCGCACCATCGTGCGGGGTGACCTGTACTGACGAACAGCCGATACGGGCAAAGATTTGCGCAAATCGCTGGGGTTTTGCGGCGCAGGCAACCCGTCGCTTAGCCCATTGCTATGGCTATCTCGCTGTGCTGAAATGGCCGCTGGGAGAGCCGCGTGAAAGCCACGTTATCGCCGGCACAAACCGAGTTGCTACGGCGCTTGCCGGGCGTCGACGAATTGCTGGGGCATCCGCGGCTGGTCGAACTGGCGGCGCGCACGGATCGCGGACTAGTGTTGGAAGTTGCGCGCACCGTCCTCGGCGACTTGCGGGCCAGCATTCTTGAATCCGCGAGCCAGATTGTGGCTCTGCATGCGGAATCGCTGGAGGAACGGATCGAGCAGGAAGTGTCGCGAGTGTTGGCGCGCTCGCTGCAACCAGTGATCAATGCCACCGGCGTGATTTTGCACACCAACTTAGGGCGGGCACCGCTGCCCGCTTCCGTGGTGGAAGAGTTTCGCCGGACGGCCACACAATACAACAATCTTGAATACGATCTGGAAGCTGGCAAACGCGGCAAACGCGATGTGCACACCGCGCACTTGCTGGAACGGCTGACCGGAGCGGAGGCAGCCATCGTGGTGAACAATTGCGCCGCCGCGGTGCTGCTGGTCTTGGCCGCGCTGGCGAAAAACGGCGAAGTGCTGGTTTCGCGCGGCGAACTGATCGAAATCGGGGATGGCTTTCGCATTCCGGAAATCATGGCGGAGAGCGGCGCGATCTTGCGGGAAATCGGGGCGACCAATCGCACGCACTTGGCCGACTACGAAAACTCCGTTGGAGAGCAGACGAAATTGCTGCTGCGGGTACATCCCTCGAATTTCAAGATGGTGGGCTTCACGGAAAAACCGAGGCTGGCGGAATTAGTGGCGCTGAGCAAGCGCACGGGAATTCCGTTGGTGGAAGACCTGGGTTCGGGCTGCCTGATCGATCTTTCGGCGTACGGGATCACGGAGCCTACGGTGCGCGAATCTGTCGATGCGGGCGTGGATATCGTGGTGTTCAGCGGCGACAAGCTACTAGGTGGGCCGCAAGCGGGAATCATCGCCGGAAAAAAAGAGTTGATCGCGCGGATTCGCCGGCATCCGCTATTTCGCGCGTTGCGCGTCGACAAGCTGACCATCGCGGCGCTGCAGTCCACGCTGAGCGCCTACCTGCGAGCGGCGTGGGACGAATTGCCTGCGTTGCGGATGATGCGCACGAGCAGCGACGAATTATTGAAGCGGAGCGAGGAATTGCTCGCGGCGCTGCGTCCGCAGATTGCCGGCGGATGAAGTGGAAGCGGAAATTGTGGACGGGCATTCCCTGGCGGGCGGCGGATCCACGCCTTCGCAATCACTGCCGACAAAACTTTTGCGCTTCGCGAGCGTCCGGCACTCCGCAGCGCAACTGGAACAGCGCTTACGGCGCGGACCGACGGCAGTGCCGGTAATCGCGCGGGTGGAAGAGGACCGTTTGATCATCGATCTGCGCACGGTGTTTCCGGAGCAAACGCCATTGTTGCTGGCGGCGCTCACTGCGGCGCTGCGATAACTTACGTTGCAAAATTGAAGCTATTTATTATAAGGTACGTGCTTCAATAAATAGTAAGCTACGCGGAAAGTCCAAGAGGAGAATGAGGCGGTTGCACGAATCCGGCCCAGGATTCGTCTGAAATTGCGGATAACACACCCCATGGGAAACCTGTTACAGGATCTGCGTTACGGCCTGCGCTCACTGGCAAAAAATCCGGGATTCACAGCGATCGCAATACTGACGCTGGCGCTGGGCATTGGCGCGAATACCGCCATCTTCAGCGTGGTGGAAAGTTTGTTGCTGCGTTCGCTGCCGTATTCACATTCCGAACAACTGGTCGAAATTTCGAATACCTACCCGCCCCAGGTTCCCAGAGGCGGTTTATCTCCCGGCGATTACGCGGATTGGCGAAAGCAAAACGCCAGCTTTTCGGAGATGGGCGCTTACGCAATCAATTCCGTGGGGATGAATCTTTCCGGCGAGGGCGCGCCACAACGAATTCAGGCGGGTTACGCGGACGCGGGGCTTTTCCCGATGCTAGGAATTCGCGCGGTGGCGGGCCGTGGCTTCGTTCCGGAAGAAGACCGGGCCGGAAGCGCGCCGGTGGTGATGCTGGGGCATCGTTTGTGGCAAAGCCGTTTCGGCGGAGATGCGAGCGTGATTGGGCGCAGCGTCACCCTCGATAATCGACGGTACACGGTGGTGGGAATTTTGCCGGCCGGAATGCAGCTGTTGCGTTCCGCAGATTTGTGGATGCCCTTCGGACAATTCGATGACGACTTGACAGAACACGTGCATCACGAGTTTGTGGCCATCGCGCGGCTAAAGCCGGGGACCAACCTGGCGCAGGCGCGCGACGAAGTGGGCAGACTACACGAGCAGGAAGCAACCGCATATCCGGACGCGCACAAGAATTTCGGCGTAGTGGTGGATCCACTGCAGGATTCCTCGGCGGCCCGCTTGCGGCCCACGTTGCTGGTGCTATTTGGGGCTGTGGGCCTGGTGCTGCTGATCGCGTGCTCGAACATTGTAAATTTATTGCTGGTGCGCAACGCCGCGCGGGAGCGCGAGGTGGCATTGCGCTCGGCGTTGGGGGCCAGCCCGTGGCGGTTGATCCGGCAAATGCTCACGGAGAGCATGCTGCTTTCCGTGTTTGGCGCGGCGCTAGGTTTGCTGTTCGCGTACGTGGGATTGAAGGTGCTGCTTACCTTCGTTCCCGCGGAGCTTTCGGTGCTGCGGGAAGCCGGATTGAATGGGCGGGTACTGGGTTTTACGGCGGCGGTCTGCTGCATCGCGGGACTGGCATGTGGATTTTTTCCGGCGTTGCGGCTGTTGCGATCCAATCTGGCCGGGGTTTTGAAACAAGGGAGCAAAGGCTACTAGCGGTTCCGGGCGGCGGCGGATGCACGACCTGCTGGTGGTTTCGGAAATCGCCATGGCGCTGGTGCCGCTGATCGGCGCGGGATTATTGCTGCGCAGCTTTCAACAACTGTTGGAAATCGATCCGGGATTCCGGCCGGACCATGTGCTGGCGATGGAGGTCCAGCAGCCGACGCTGTCCATCGCGCAATACAATCAGCTTCCCGCGGAAGAGCAAGCGACATACGGATTGAAAGAAGCGATGCGCTTCGAGCAAATCGCCGCACAGATCCGAACACTGCCGGGAGTCGAAGAGGTGGGGGGAATCGACCAATTGCCGCTGGGGACCGAGTTGCGCAAAGCTACGCGATTCGTGATTGAAGGGCAGCCGATCGCGGACAGCGGAGGGCGGCCCATCGCGGAATTCCGTACCGCGAGCCTGGAATATTTTTCTTCGCTGAAGATTCCACTACGCGCGGGTCGCGGTTTCGTGGAAGACGATTTCAAACAGCCGAATGTGGTGATCAACGAAACGATGGCGCGGCGCTTCTGGCCCGGCGGGGATGCGGTGGGCAAACGTATCAATCTGTGTTCGCTGGATCCCAAGCCCTGCTGGAACACCATCGTGGGAATCGTCGGGAATGTGCACCAGTATGGACTGGACCATGCGCCCACGTACGACGCTTATTTTGTGGGGGGCTGGACGCCGTATTTTATTGTGCGCACGGCTTCGGACCCGACCAGCATCGCGACGGCAGCGACGGAGGTGGTACATCACTTCGATCCGAATTTGCCGGTGACCGATGTGATGACCATGGACAATTTGCTATCGGATTCGGTTTCGCCGCGGCGTTTTTCGTCGGTATTGGTGGCAATCTTCGCGGGACTGGCGTTGCTGCTGGCGGCCATCGGAATTTATGGAGTGATGAGCTATACGGTGAGCCAGCGCACGCAGGAAATTGGGGTGCGCATGGCGCTGGGCGCGCAAGTGGCGGATGTGCGGGGGATGATTCTGCGGCACACGCTGAAATTGACGCTGATGGGTGTGGGGATTGGGTTGGCTGGGGCGCTGGTGGTGGCGCGATTTCTGGCGAGCCTGGTGTTTGGAATTGGCACGTACGACGCGGGGACGTTTTGCGGGGTGGCGCTGTTGCTGGTGTTCGTGGCGCTGGCGGCATCGTGGATTCCGGCGCGGCGGGCGATGCGGGTGGATCCCAACGTGGCGCTGCGCGACGAGTGACGCTGGAATTGGCGCGCGGAAGTGTTATGATATAAGAGTTATATAGGAGCGATTTATGGCCACAGCGTTGATCCATTTCAATGCCCGGCAGAAACAGCGGCTTACCCGGCGGGCAAAATTACGCGGGAAATCTTTTTCGCAAGAGGTCCGCGACGCGGTGGATTTGTATCTGGAAATTCCAGTGGAAACGCAGGAAGAGCTGCAAACGCTGGCAGTGGAAGCGAATCGCGCGGCGGATCGCATGATCAAGCGGCTGGACAGCACGATCGCGCACGTGGACGGCGTGCTGCGCGAGATGAAGAGCCGGCGGTGAGCTGGGCGAGCGAGGCGGTGGGAGCCATCCGCAAGATGGTGTTGATCGAAGACCGCGTGGAGCGGCTGGCAGATCAGACGGATGCGCTTTCGACGAAATGCCAGGAAATGGATTTGCGGCTGGCGCGGCTGGAAGCGAAATTCGAGTTAATGGAGAGAATGGCTAGCGGTGGGCGGCGGGTGCTGGCTGAAAAAGTGGAGAAGTAGTTAGTTTTAAGTTGGTTGATTCGCTGGTTCGGTTTTTTTTGGTACGGATTACGCTGCGGCACAGGCATCCTGGCGGGTGTAAACAGGAATGCCTGCGCTACTTGAAATCAGGGATCCTTGCTGGCCTTTACGGTTTCCAACAAAAAACTGGAAGCTGCTCAGAAACCCTCGCCGAAGTTGTTGCCGGGGTGGGCGTTGGTGCGCGTGCGGCTGGCAGGGATTTGCAATACCGATGTGGAAATTCTGCGCGGCTATCATGATTTTCGTGGGACGCCGGGGCATGAGTTTGTTGGGGAAGTTGTGGAGATACGCGAGGTTTCCGCGGCTTTGCGGAAGAAGTGGCTGGGTAAACGAATTGCCGGGGAAATCAACATTCACTGCTCGGCATTTGGCTATGAGCCGGTTTGTGAGTTTTGCAAAAGTGGTTTGGTGACGCACTGCGCGCGGCGGAAAGTTTTAGGGATTATCGGGCAGGATGGGGCATTCGCGGAATACTTAGCGCTGCCACTGGAGAATTTGCATTTGGTGCCGAAAGGCGTAAGCGACGAGGGAGCAGTTTTTGTGGAGCCTTTGGCGGCGGCTTGCCAGATTCTGGAGCAAGTCTCGGCTAAGAGATTTCGCGAAGCCGCCGTGCTGGGCGATGGGAAGTTGGCACAATTGATTGCGCGCGTCTTGCGGACGGCGGTGCCGCGGGTGGTTATGTACGGGAAGCATGCGGACAAGCTGGCGCTGGCACTGGCCGCGGGGATTGAAACTCGGAAGGTGCGCGGGAAGCCTGCTGATTTAAAAAAGATTAGCGAGAAATATCGATTGGTGGTCGAAGCTACCGGTTCACCTAGTGGATTGATGCTTGCGCAGTTGATGACTGAGCCGCGGGGAACTTTGATTTTGAAGTCGACGTTTCATGGGGCGGCGCCTGTGGAGACCTGGCCGATCGTGGTGAAGGAAATTACCGTGGTGGGGTCGCGGTGTGGGCCGTTTGCTAAGGCGATTTCTTTGTTGCGGAGTGGGAAGGTGGATCCCACGGACCTTATTACGCGGACGTTTCTCTTGCGCGAGGCGGGGGAGGCGATTTTGTTTGCGCAGCGCGGTGGGGTGATGAAGGTTTTGCTGGCTCCGAGTGACGTGGCATGAATTACAGTAAGTTCAAAAGAGTGCGAATCTGAAGATTCGCCACTACAGAAGCAAGTCAAAGGAACGGGTCTGAAGACCCGCCGCTACAAAATCAGAGGTGGTTGATGCAGGTGGCTACGCGGGCGGCACCGAAACCGTTGTCGATGTTGACGACGGTTACGTTGGAAGCGCAGCTGTTGAGCATGCCTAAGAGCGCGGCCACTCCGCCAAAGCTGGCACCGTAGCCTACGCTGGTGGGGACGGCAATTACCGGGACGGCAACCAGGCCGCCGACTACGCTGGGGAGCGCGCCTTCCATGCCGGCCACACAAATAATTACGCGGGCTTTGGCGAGTTCGGCGCGATGCCGCAACAAGCGATGGATGCCGGCGACTCCTACGTCGTAGAGGCGCTCGACTCGGTTGCCCATCAATTGAGCGGTTAGGACGGATTCCTCGGCAACCGGAATGTCGCTGGTGCCCGCTGAGACCACGCAGATGGTTCCCTTGCCGGTGATTTCTTTGTTGCGCTGAATCGCGATCACTCCGGAAAGTTCGTGGAATTTGCCAGCGCGGCTAAGGCGTTTTACTGCAGCGAAGATTTTTTTATCGGCGCGGGTGATCAAAATATTTTGCCGGGGACTCCGGCGCAACATGGCTTCGGCGATTTCCGCTACCTGTTTAGGAGTCTTGCCTTTGCCGAAAATTACTTCGGCGAATCCCTGGCGGAGAGCGCGATGGTGATCGATTTTTGCAAAGCCTAAATCTTCGAATGGCAGATTTTTGAGGCGTGCAACAGCGTGTTCGCTGGAAATTTTTCCCGAGCGGACTGCTTTCATCAGTTGGGCGAGTTCTGGTTCGTTCATTCTCTAAGACCGGGCGATTTTTTCTCTAAGCACGCATATACTCTGATCACGCAAATACTTGGACGAATCCATTCTACGGCAGCTGCTGGCCCATTAATTTTCGCAGCGGCAGATTGTTTGCGTACACGCGCCACTCAGCAACTAATCCGCCGCGCACTACGACGTGCCACGCCGCTGGTACTTCCCAGAAGCCGTCGGTGCCGTTCTGCACAGGATACGTGCCGCTAGCAGTGCCAAACAGCGCCACGCTTTCTTCTCCCATAAAATAATTTTGGACAAATATTTTGTAATTCTTGACCGTCGCAAAGTATTGCGTCCAGCCGTGGCGCATTTTTTCGCGACCGATAAAGCGTTCGCCCAACGCATCCTGGAAGACGTGGTCTTCGGTCATCAGTTCGTAGAGGCCGGCTACGTCCGCGGCGTTGATGCGTTTTATGAAGGATGTGGCGATTTCGATGGGGTCGCCTTTTTTTGGTTCCGCCAGTCCCATTGCGCCTCCTGCGGTTGGGGTTTCAGTATAACTTGCTCCCAGATGCGCGTGGGGTGAAGACCTTACTGCGCTTCGGGTTATCTTGACTTGCGCGGATGGCGCTGCGAGACTGCTGATATCCGCGCTATTGAAATGCCTAACTCCGAACGACAAACGATCACCGTAGGTGTAACTGGAGCCAGCGGCGCGCTGTACGCGCAGAAAATGCTGGCGCTTCTCGCAGCGGACGCCCGGGTGGCCCGCGTTCATCTGGTGATTACGGAAACTGGCTCGCGGCTCTTTGCGGAAGAGCTCGGGATTTCCGGCGGGGTTACGAAAACTCTAGCAGCGCGGATCCTTGGCGCGGCTTCGCGCAAAATCGAAGTGATTTCGAATAAAGACGTGGGAGCGTCGATCGCATCGGGAAGCCATGATGTGGACTCGATGGTGGTGATTCCCTGCTCGATGGGAACGCTGGGTGCGATTGCTTCGGGAGTTAGCGATGATCTGGTTTCGCGGTCGGCGGATGTAATGCTGAAAGAGGGACGCAAACTGGTATTGTGCGTGCGCGATACGCCCTTTAACCGGATCCATTTAGAAAACATGTTACGAGTACAACAGGCTGGCGCGGTGATTATGCCGGCGGTGCCGGCGTTCTATCATCATCCGAAGTCCATCGACGATTTGGTTACGCAATATGTTTGCCGGGTGCTGGCGCAGATTGGTCTGCCGCAGGATGAGATGTACCGGTGGGCGGGCAGTTTGGCCGCGAAAAAAGCGGATGCCTGATGTGACGATCCCGCAAACTCCACACAATTCAGACGCGCCGCAAAACGCAGCGACGCCGCAGGCTTCTTCAACGTCTGCGAAATCGCCCGGGCGCGTGCGGACTGTGCTCGAAATGATCAAGTTTGAGCACTCGGTTTTCGCGCTGCCGTTTGCGCTGACCGGAGCGCTGCTGGCGGCGCGGGCTACGCATCAGCCACCGCATGGCTGGCCTTCGGTGCAACAAGTTTTCTGGATTGTGGTCGCTATGGTGGCCGCGCGTTCGGCAGCGATGACGGTGAACCGCATCGTGGATTTGCGGTATGACCGGGAAAATCCCCGTACCAAGCAACGGGCGCTGGCTACCGGAGCGCTTTCGATCAATTTTGCGTGGCTGTTTACGCTGGCGGCAGTAGTGATTTTTGTTTTTGCGGCATGGCAGCTAAATCCCCTGGCGCTCAAACTTTCGCCGTTGGCGATCGCGATTTTGTTTTTTTATTCGTTTACCAAGCGTTTTACGAACTGGTCGCATCTGTTTTTGGGATTTGCGTTAGGCGTGGCTCCTGCGGCGGCGTGGATCGCCATCACCGGCGGGCTCGATTGGCGGATGCTGCTCTTGTGCGGCGCGGTGACGCTGTGGGTTGGCGGGTTTGACGTGCTCTATGCCTGCCAGGACGTGGAATTCGATCTGCGCGCCGGGCTCTTTTCTATTCCCAAGAGGTTTGGCGTTGCTAACGCATTGTTGATCGCGCGCGGACTGCATATTGGGGCTGTAGCGCTGCTGTGCTGGTTGGCCGCCAGTTTCGGCCTGCCCTGGCCGGCGTGGGTCGGAATCGCGGTGGCTGCTGCTCTACTGACTTACGAGCACTCGCTGGTGAAGCCCAACGATCTGAGCAAGCTGGATGCGGCTTTTTTCGCCATGAATGGGTACATCAGCATCTCGTTTCTGGTCTTTTGGGGAGCGGCGGCGGCGCTTTGGAAGGTTTGAACTATTTGAAGGTTCCGCTGGGGCTTGCGGCTGCAAGCGATGATTTTTTGCGGACATCTTCCTGATACAATATTCCCGTGGCTGAACTGACCATTACCGACCAGCGGCTCACGCCGATTGCCAAGAAAGTTTTGGCCGGCGAACGTTTGTCCATGGACGACGGGATTTTGCTGTACCGCACGCCGGATTTGCTGGCGGTGGGCTGGCTGGCGAATCACGTGCGCGAGAAACGCCACGGAAACATCACTTATTACAACGTAAATCGGCATATCAATCCCACCAACGTTTGCGTGGCCCATTGCAAGCTGTGCGCATTCGGGCGCGAACCGAATGCCCCGGGCGCGTACACGTTTGCGCTGGAAGAGATTTATGCGCGCGCGGCGCAGGGCGTTCGCGAAGGCGCTACCGAATTTCACATCGTTGGCGGACTGCACCCGGATTTGCCGTTTGAATATTTTCTGGAAATGATTCGCGGCCTAAAGCAGCGCTGCCCCGGCGTGCATTTGAAGGCTTTTACGATGGTGGAAGTGGGCTACTTCGCGCGCATCGCGAAGCTTTCCATCGAAGAGACTCTGCGGCAGATGAAAGAGGCGGGCGTGGATTCCCTGCCCGGCGGCGGAGCAGAAATTTTTCATCCGCGGGTGCGCAAGATTATTTGCGACCACAAAGTCAGCGGGCAGATGTGGCTGAGCATTGCAAGGAAGGCGCATCAGGCGGGGCTGCGCACCAACGCCACCATGCTTTACGGCCACGTAGAGACCGAGGAAGAGCGCGTCGACCACTTGATGAAATTGCGCGAGTTGCAGGACGAGACGGGCGGCTTCGTGACGTTCATTCCGTTGGCGTTTCACCCGGACAACACTGCGCTGTCACACATTCCGCATCCCAGCGGATACACGGATTTGCGCAATATCGCGGTGTCGCGCCTGATGCTGGATAATTTTGATCACATCAAGGCGTACTGGATCATGCTGTCGCCGGCGATCGCGCAAATTGCGCAGCGTTTCGGAGCCAGCGATCTGGACGGCACCGTGGCAGAAGAGAAGATTTACCACGACGCCGGAGCGCGCACCTCCGAATTCACGCCCCGCAACGAACTCGAACGATTGATTCGCGCCGCCGGGCGCGTTCCGGTGGAACGCGATACCGCGTACAATCGCGTAGACCGTTCCAAGATGCCGCCGATTCAGCCGCATCAACGGACCGACCTAGTGTCCCTTTCCCTTAACGTTTAAGCTGCTTCCTCGGAACCAACTTCCCTGTTTCAGACATCTCAGAGTCAGCTAGCCAATACTGCATTTAGCGAGCGTCCATGCGAACAATTCTGTTGCTTACGATTTCCAATATTTTTATGACCTTTGCCTGGTACGGGCACCTTAAATATCGCAGCGAGGCGCTGTGGAAAGTCATTATGGTCAGCTGGGGCATTGCTTTTTTTGAGTATTGCTTTCAAGTGCCGGCCAATCGCATCGGGTCGTACGAATTTAATGCGGCACAGCTGAAGACCATTCAGGAAGTGATTACGCTGACGGTCTTCTCCGTGTTTTCGATCTTGTACCTCGGTGAGAAATTCAAATGGAACTATGGCGCGGGTTTTGCCTTCATCGCCGCCGGTTCGTTTTTTATCTTTCACAAATGGTAGGGCTGTTTTAACTCCTCCGTTCTGGTGGCCAGACGACGACGTCCTGGCGGTGGGCAAAGTGAAGTAACGGCGGGCTCGTGGGAAGAGCGATTCCAGCCGCACTGGCCATCGTATTTTCTGCGAATTCAGCTTCAGCAGTTTGTAAAGGCCATGGGCCGTGGTGTATTTCGCCGTGAATCAAGTCGCCAGAACGATTCGTGGTGTACAGACAGTAGCGCTCGGTCAAGAAATGTTCGAGAGTGCCTCGCACGGCCGGCCCAGGCGGAGAGATTGGGCGATATTTAGCGCGAAGCGCAGCTGTTGGAGCGCCGCGGTGAGTGCGGGCGCTTTCGTAATGAAACCAATCCCCTGCTTCTTGCAAACGCATATTGGCGCGGAAATACGGCAAGTGAAACCAGCGCCGGGCGATTTCGACCGCAACCGGGTTTTCCGCATCGAGACTGAAGAACCAGACGCCCGGTTTGCAGTCATGGACAACGTAGGTGCGCACATTCAGTTCCAGGAAATTTGATAGCCAAGGAACCGCCGGCGTACCACGCAACCGCACTCCAGACATGCGAAAGGGGACGACGGCAAGCCAGGCCTGGCCCGCATAGGTGTCGATCTCCAGGGCGGCGGGAATCAGCGGGCGTAACGCTGTGACCGGCACAGGCCAATGGGCGAACAGCAAATCGTGCCAGCTTTGGGCCATCACCCAGGGGCCACGCTCTAGCGGCCAGAGGCGGTGCGCTGTTTGCGATGTGATTTTGCTCATGTGGGCGGGTGCTGTTGGGAAGGCCACTTCTCGACAGGCCGGCAACTTAAATATACCTTTGCAGGGCGCCGTAGAATCGAATTCTTAGATTCCGAATCTAACAAAAGCGACGATTTACCCGGAACGTACGCTATTTGAGTTTCCAGCCATCGCTGGTTTAAATTTCTGAGTACAACCAAGGAGAGCATTTATGGATCGCAAAGCAACAGCAGTTTGGATCGGCGGCCTCAAAGACGGCAAAGGCAACATCACCACCGACAGCGGCACCCTGAAGCAAACGCAATATTCGTTCAGCGCCCGATTTGAAAATGGCGTAGGCACCAATCCAGAAGAGCTGCTCGCCGCTGCGCACGCCGGTTGTTTTACGATGGCGCTCTCTGCACAACTGGGCGCCGCGGGAATGACCGCAGAAAAGCTGGAGACCACCGCTACCATCACGCTGGCCAAAGATGGCGACGGTTTCACCATCACCAAGAGCCATCTCGATTTAAACGCAAGAATTCCCGGAGCGGACAAGGCCAAATTTGAGACCGCCGTAAAAAATGCCGAAACCGGCTGCCCGGTTTCCAAATTGTTCAAGGCGGAAATTACCGTCACCGCGCATCTGCAGGCGTAACGATGGCGAATTGCCACGACACATCAGCCCAAACTCATGAACGCGAGCGCGTGAACAGAGCTTCATGAAAACACCTGCATGAATAACGTGCCACATCTGATTCCCGTCCCCGGCGTCTTCGCCGCAGGGGTCGTTCTTTTTCTTGTCGTGATTTGGGACGCGTTTGAAGCGATCATTTTGCCGCGGCGGGTGACCCGTAAATTTCGCCTCACCCGAATGTTTTACCGGGACACCTGGAAGTTGTGGAAGCTTATGATTTCTCTCGTGGAAGCCCCGAAGCGCCGCGAAACGCTGCTCGGTTTTTACGGGCCGATCTCGTTGCTGGTGCTGGTGGGCATCTGGGCTACCGGGCTGGTTTTTAGTTTTGGGCTGATGCAGTACGGCGCTGGCTCCGCTGTGCTGATGAACAACGGACCAAGCAGCTTCAACACCGACATGTATCTGAGCGGCACCACGTTCTTCACCCTGGGGCTGGGAGATGTGGTTCCCCGCTCCGGACTGGCCCGCTTCCTGGTGGTTACCGAGGCCGGTTTCGGTTTCGGATTTCTCGCCGCAGTGATCGGCTATCTGCCATTTATTTATGGCTCTTTCGCCACCCGCGAAGTGGATATCTCCCTTCTGGATTCTCGCGCGGGGACTCCGCCAACCGCCGGCGAATTGCTGCGGCGGCACAGCTACCCACAGGGACAAGAGGCACTCAGCGTGCTGCTAAGAGACTGGGAACGTTGGTGCGCGGAGCTGATGGAAAGCCATCTCTCTTATCCGGTGCTGGCGTTTTTTCGCTCGCAGCACGACAACCAGTCGTGGGTGGCGTCGCTCACCTCAATTCTGGATACTTGCGCGCTGGTAATTGTGGGGATCGAGGGAGCGTGCGAGAAACAGGCAGAGCTCACGTTTGCGATCGCCCGGCACGCGTGCGTAGATTTGGCGCAAGTGTTCGGCGAATCGCCCGTGCCGCTCCCGCAAGACCGGCTCACCCCGGAAAATCTGCGCCATATCCGAAGCGTTCTTGCGGAAAATGGTTTGAAGTTGCGCGATGACGAAGCCGCGGACCAGAAATTGCTCAAGCTGCGCAATATGTACGAGCCTTACATTTATGCTCTTGGAACGTATCTAAGCCAGCCGCTTCCGCCGTGGATTCCGCTGAAAAAAGGCAAAGACAATTGGCAGACTACCGCGTGGGCGCAAATTTCCGGGCAGCACACCCACGATGCGGGCACCGCCGACGACCATTTTTGATTTTGTAGCTGGCGGTCGCACACATTCTTCGCAGCGCGTTTCTCGCTTACGAGAATTAATGCATCACACGCCGGCATCTAACGTGCCGCTGACCAACGGGAGAAAATCATGAAAGCCATTCGAGTACAGGACTTCGGTGGGCCGGAAGTTTTGAAGTTGGAAGAAATCGCCAAGCCGGTTCCGACGGCGGGGCAGGTGCTGGTGCGCGTGCATGCCGCCGGCGTTAATCCCTATGAAGCTGCACAGCGCGCGGGGACTTACGCGATCAAGCCCGCGCTTCCCTACACTCCAGGATCGGATGCCGCGGGCGTGGTGGATGCGGTCGGATCATCGGTCAACAAAGTGGAGGTCGGCGATCGGGTGTACACCGCGAAAACGGTCAGCGGTTCGTACGCGGAATATACGCTGGCGCTGGAAAGCCAGGTGCATCGGCTGCCGGAAAAAATCAGTTACTCGCAAGGCGCGGCCGTTTGGGTTCCGTCCGGCACCGCGTATCACGCGCTCTATCATTCGGCGAAGGCGCATGCATCGGAAAGCGTCTTAGTGCATGGAGCCAGCGGCGGCGTCGGATCGGCTGCGGTGCAACTGGCGCATGCCATGGGGCTCACGGTATACGGCACGGCCAGCAGCGCCAAAGGTCTGGAACTCATCAAGCGCGAAGGTGCGCAGCAGGCGTTCGACCATTCGAAGCCCGGTTACCAGGAACAAATTCTGCAGGCCACCGGAGGTCGCGGCGTCGACATCGTTATCGAAATGCTGGCCAACGTGAATCTTGCGGCCGATCTGAAGCTTCTGGCGACCAATGGCCGAGTCATCGTCGTCGGCAATCGCGGAGAGATCACGATCAATCCCCGCGATTTGATGACTCGCCGCGCGTCCATCCGCGCGTTTACGCTTTGGGCGATTACCGAGGCGGAAGAAGCCGACATGCACGCGGGAATGTTCGCGGCAATGGAGAACGGAACGTTGCGCCCGATCGTTGGCAAAGAGATTCCCCTGGCGGAAGCGGCGCGGGCACACAAAGAGATCATGGAATCGGGCGCAGCTGGCAAAATCGTGCTGATTCCTTAGCATTTTGCGTGGCGTAGGAGCGATTCGGACGAATCCTCTCGCCGCATGGCTCCAGCGCGTTTATGCCTTATAATTCCAACGCGCCACGGCTGCTGCTTTATACCAGCTAACCGTCCGCGAAAACCCGAATCGTGCAGATCCTTATCCCCATCGCCACATTTTTCGCCGTACAAAACGGCTTTGGCCATTACTGGCGCAAATTCACGGACCGCACCTTTTCCGGGCTATACCACGCCAACGCCTTCGATTTGGCGATGATGATTCCGTACTTCATCGTGCTTTTTGTTCTGGCCGTTTATGGCCTGCATCGCTATTGGCTGGTCTACGATTATTTTGCTTACGCCAAAAATGTTCCGGCGGTGCCGCCGCCGGTGGAAAAATGGCCGCGGGTCACTATCCAGCTGCCGATTTTCAATGAACGTTACGTGATCGAGCGGCTGGTTGACGCCATTTCGCGATTCGATTACCCGCGAGAACTCCTTGATGTCCAGGTTCTCGACGATTCCACCGACGAAACGCGCCAGGTGGCCAGCGATTGCGTGGACCGTTACGCCGCGCAGGGCCTGCCCATCTCTTATATCCATCGCACCAATCGCGAAGGATTCAAAGCCGGCGCTCTGGAAAACGGCCTCCGCACCAGCAAGGGCGAATTCGTAGCCATTTTCGACGCCGACTTTGTGCCCGAGCCGGAATTCTTGCGTCAGACGATTCCCTATTTTATGAATCCCCGAGGCGGTCCGGGCATTGGCATGGTGCAAACGCGCTGGACCTATCTGAACAGCGATTATTCATTGCTGACCAATGTGGAAACCATCCTCCTCGACGGCCACTTCGTGGTCGAACATGGCGCGCGTTCGCGGCGCGGTACGTTTTTTAATTTCAACGGCACCGCCGGGGTCTGGCGGCGCATCGCCATCGATCAAGCCGGCGGCTGGCAACACGACACCCTCACCGAAGACACCGATCTTTCCTATCGCGCACAACTGGCCGGCTGGAAATTTCTGTACCTGCCGCACATCGCCTGCGCCTCCGAACTTCCCGTGGACATGAACGGCTTCAAAGCGCAACAAGCACGCTGGGCCAAGGGCCTGATGCAGACCGCAAAAAAAATCCTGCCCAAAGTTTTTCGCTCGAAGGTGCCCTGGCACGTCAAAGCCGAAGCCTTTTTTCACCTCACCGCCAACATTTCTTATCCGCTGATGGTCATTCTTTCCACCATGCTGCTCCCCGCGATGATCGTGCGTTTCTATCAGGGCTGGTTTCAGATGTTGCTGATCGACTTGCCGCTGTTCCTCGCCTCTACATGTTCGATCTCCAGCTTTTATCTCGTCTCGCAGCGCGAACTGCGGCCTAAAACATGGTGGCGTACATTTCTATACTTGCCCTTCGTGATGGCCACCGGTATCGGAATTTCCGTCCGCAACGCGCAGGCGGTGATCGAAGCCATCGTCGGGAAAAAATCCGACTTCGCACGCACTCCGAAATTTAATATCGCAGGGAAAGCAGGAAGCTTCGCGAAGAAGTCTTACCGCAATAAAGCCGGCTGGATTGCCTATGCGGAAGTTTTTCTGGGGCTATATTTCGCTACCACGGTGGTCTATTCGATTCTGCGAGAAAATTACGCCACCGTGCCGTTCTTGCTTTTGTTCGTCTGGGGCTATCTGTACACCGGATTCATGTCGCTGAGCCAAACGTACTTCACCAATCTGCGCTTCGGCCGAACTGCCGTCCCCCCGGCGGAAATGCGTCCCGCTGCAACCGGCGCGCCCGGTTTTTAGCTAGCTAGTGGGCCCGTTTCGGCAAGCGCTCGCTAGGTCGCCGCTTCCAACTGAATCATTACAATTTCCGGCGTTGAACCGACGCGTAGCGGCGGTCCCCAGGTTCCCGCGCCGCAAGAGGTGTACACCTGCAAACCGCCGATGCGGCTCAAGCCATATACAAACTGCCGGTACATCCGCCGAGTGAGCCAGGTGAACGGAAAAAACTGACCGCGGTGCGTATGTCCGGAAACCTGCAGCGAAATACCGGCCGCCTCGGCGACTTGCGGCCGATCGGGCGCATGAGTCACTAAAACGCTCGCCCGCGCGGGATCAATCCGCAGCTTCGCCAGCACGGATTGCATATGCTCAGTGTGAGTAGCGTGACGGTAAGGCACGCCGATCAACTGCAGCCCACGCACGTCCACGTTTTCGTTATCAAGCACGCGGACTCCGGCCCGTTCAATAGCCGACAAAAACGGCGCAGGGTTGGTGATTTCCTCGTGATTCCCTTCGCAGAAAAATGCTCCCAGCGGGGCTTTCAACTCGGCCAGCGGAGCTGCGGCCTTGTCGGCATCCACGGGAGTCCCGTCGAAGAGGTCCCCGGCAATGATCACCATCTCCGGTTTTTCACAGGCGATCTTCCGCACAATGCGCCGCGTAAATGCCGCGTTGCGAACATTCCCAAGGTGCAGATCACTAATCAGCGCGAACGAACGGCCGCGCCACCACTCAGGAAGCCCCGCCAAGCGCACCGTGATACGTTTCACCCGCGTCCACGCGGCGTTCACCACGCCGTAGATGCTGATAAGCAGCGCCAGACCAAATAGCGCCGCTGCCAGCTCTCGCGAGGAAAAATTAACTTTGCTTATCGCGAGCGCGCCATAAATTACCCACCAGCCGAGGGCCGCCAGGAATAAATAATTAAACGTGCCGAGCCAAACGGCGCCGATTTTATACAGCGTGCCCACCGCAATGTTGTAATACTTAAATCCCAACAGTGACGCGCCCAAAAAACTGATCGAGAGAATCGCCAGAGTCCAGCCCAGCGCCCGAGTTTCACTGTGCGACGGGCCCCAGGCATATAGCAACGTTTCATACAGAAAAAAATGCCCTAAAAATAAAACGGATTGAAATACCGAAAGAAATCCCGCAAATCGCCTCAACACCCCGCTGGCCCCCGCACTGCAAAACGTAATATTTCAACGCTTTCAGACTAACATGCTCGCAAGCAGGCCACTGGCGCGGCGAAATCGTCGCGCTGCGCACCAAACCTTCTACCGCCTGCCACCTAAGGCTCGGCAACTTTTGATGCATCCGCAGGCTTCGCTTTAAACAAATTGCCGCGCAAAAAATTTGCCCGGCAATGTAACAATAGAATCTCGTGAGCACTCCCGCCCCTATCCCTGCCGCCAAGTCTTCCAGCTTTTCCTACGCGTGGCGCGCCCTAAAACACCGTAACTTCCGGCTCTTCTTCGGCGGTCAAACCATTTCTCTCATGGGTACGTGGATGACCCGTCTGGCCACCAGTTGGCTGGTCTATCGCTTAACCGGTTCGGCTTTTTTACTCGGCGTGGTCGGCTTCGCGGGCCAGATTCCCACGTTTCTGCTGGCGCCGTTCGCCGGCGTATGGGTCGACCGCCTCAATCGCCGCAATGTCTTGCTCGTAACGCAATTCCTGGCCATGTTGCAATCCCTGGCCCTCGCCGCGCTGACCCTCACGCATCGCATCAATATTCACGAAATTATCGTGCTCAGCGCCTTTCAGGGTTTGATCAACGCCTTCGACATGCCCTGCCGGCAAACTTTTCTCGTCGAAATGGTGGAAGACAAAGAAGACCTCGGCAACGCCATCGCCTTGAATTCCTCGATGGTAAATATCGCTCGGCTCGTCGGCCCTTCACTCGCGGGCGCAGTCATCGCCATTTACAGCGAAGGTTACTGCTTCCTGATCGACGGCATCAGCTATCTCGCGGTAATTCTTTCCCTGCTGTTGATGCACATAAAGCCCGCGCAAATAAAGCGCACCGCAGACTCCATGCTCGTTCAGCTGCGCGAAGGTTGGACCTACGTTTCCGGCTCCGGCGCCATCCGCACAATTTTACTTTTGTTCGCGCTGGTCAGTCTGATGGGCTGGCCGTTCACCGTGCTGATGCCGATCTTTGCCCTAAAAGTTCTGCATGGCGGGGCGCACACCCAGGGTTTTCTGATGGGCGCCGTCGGAGTCGGCGCGTTAATCTCCGCAATATCGTTGGCCATCAGAAAAACCGTCCTCGGACTCGGCAAAATGATTCCCGTTTCCACCGCCGCGTTCGGCTTCGGACTGATCGGCTTCGGACTCTCGCGATTTTTCTGGCTCTCGCTCGTGCTCATGCTGGTCTGCGGCTTCGGCATGATGCAGCAGATGGCCGCCAGCAACACCATCATCCAAACCATCGTGGAAGATGGTAAACGCGGCCGCGTAATGAGTTTTTACACCGTGGCTTTTGTCGGTATGGCGCCGTTCGGTAGTCTGCTGGCCGGCGGGTTAGCGCATGCGATCGGCGCTCCCTACACGGTCATGCTCAGCGGAGCATTCTGCGTCGCCGGCGCTGCCTGGTTCGCGACGCAGTTGCCGGCCATCCGCGGATGGATTCGCCCGATCTATCGCGATTTGGGCATTCTTCCGCCAGCAGATCCGCCGGTAAACGCCGTCATCCAAGACAGCGTTGGCCGCTGACTGCAGCGCACCCTGACGACAAGCGGATACTAATCGCCTTCGCGGTCAATCGAACTAAATAATTTGCTGATGGTACTTTGTGGTTTGTCCGTTGCAGAGTGATGCGGAAGATTTGGGGTCAATTTTTTAATCAGAAATTCCTGCAGCAAATTCGCGGCCGCCACCGTGCCCAGATCGATCAGCGCATTTTCAAACGTTAATCGCGCGCCATCGTTCTTCGAAGGATAGTAAAGATTCGAGATGCCCGCCGAAGCCAGATTCCCCAGCATGCTGGAGTAATTCGCCTGCCATTTTCCATTATCCCCTTTACAGATAACGGCGTTGGCCATCGCATATAAAGCGCGGGATCGGATACTGCCCGTTCCCTTGTAGAAATAACGCGGATCCTGCTTCAATATCGAGGGCAATATCGCGCTTCCGATGTACGTCGAGGTCACGAAGTCCGCGTAAGATGCGCCATACCGTTTGGCATAGCCCTCCGCGCCCTGCCCATACCCGCTGAAATCATTGTTCGCTTGTTGGATTCCCGCGGTAACCGCGTTTAACCCGAAACTCACCGGATCGATCACCGTCTTAAAGGCCAGTCCAAACTTTTGCTTGGCAGTAAGCGAAACTGCATCCGGAATGTAGCTTACGTAAAAATTTGGAATAAATCCCAGTGCGCGCTGCTGTTCCTGCGCCTTGATCTCATCTTGCGCCACTTCCACATGCGACGGCACCACTTTCACTTCCCCGAACGATGCGGCAATCGCCAGCTGAATCCGGGGAACCGAAAATGCCTCGCCGGAATGCACCACGCCAGAGAACGATTGCGTCGCAAAACCCGCGGAGATGATCGTCAGATGGAAAGCTCCGGGCGCAACGTTCGCGAAAAAGAATCTCCCGTCGTCGCCAGACACCGCCACTTGATTGGAGCTCGAATTGTCAAAGGTCAGCTTCAGTCCGGCTCCGGCCACTGCAGCTCCGGTTTGGTCCACGACCGTTCCGCTCAGACTTCCCGCGGAGTGCCCGTCCGGTTGCGCCGCCCCATCCGCTGTGCCCGGTTCCGCGGAGCTGGGGGAGCCACTGTCTGCCCCTGGCTGAGACTGCGCGAGAACCGACCAGCCGCCCAGCAAGACAGCCAGGCTGAACACAACGAGCTTAATATGGTATCTACTCATGATCCCCGCGGCCGGAACAATTATGATGCGCCCCGCAGTCATTTTAGTTTCCCGAAAGGGGCACTCGTGCCTATGAGTTACCGGAAAAACAGCACCTTTCACGGAGGCTGTTTTTCCTGAAAAAGCGCACGTTCCATCCTACTGAATTTGCTGGCACTTCGCACCCGCCGGAACCAGACTCCAAGCTTTGCCTCAGCGCGCTCCTGGCAAAGCGAATCCTGCCGGCCCATCCCCAGACAACGTGATTAGTGACCAAATACCCACGATTAATCGTTACAGGTAACGATTGTTATCACGCGGGAATGGAGGTAGAGTGCCCTAGGCAGCGTCGTCTTCCTGCCGTTTAATTTGCACAGTTTTGTTTAAGAATCAGCGCGCCAAAAAGAGGAGAGCTGCTCGTGAAAAAAACTCGGGGTTGTATGGTTCTGGTGCTGCTGCTTTCCCTGGCATGGTCTGCGACTACCGCCCAGATTCCCAATCGCCCTCCCACCCCTGGCGACTCCGTGCAATCCGTCAAGATCAGCGCCGACAACAAAGTAACTTTCAGCATCTACGCTCCCAAAGCCAGCGCGGTAACGGTTAGCGGCGATTTTCGGATGGGCGCTCCTCCAGCAGAACTGACCAAAGACGCGGACGGCGTCTGGTCTTTCACCACCGATCCTATTCCACCCGATTCCTACACCTACAACTTCACCGTCGATGGATTGATGGTCCTCGATACCAGGAGTCCCACCTTCAAAGAAAATCCGAATTCCCTTTTTAACTTTTTCAACATGCCCGGCCCCGAAACAGAATTCATGGCGTTGAAAGACGTTCCGCACGGAAGAGTGGAGAGCGTGATCTACCATTCCAGCTCGCTGAACATGGAACGCCGGATGCACGTCTATCTGCCACCGCACTTTGCGGAACTAAAAGGCAAATTGCCGGTGCTGTATCTGCTGCACGGCGGCGGAGACAACGATCTCTCCTGGACCAGTGCCGCCCAGATCAATCTAGTCCTCGACAATCTCTACGCCGAGGGAAAACTTAAAAGCATGATCGTGGTGATGCCCGCGGGTCATGTGCCAACCCAGACGCGCGTCCTGCTCTCCATGGGCGTCGGCCCCGATCACGATCCATTCACTAAAGACTTCCTGAACGACATCATGCCCTTCGTGGAAAAAACGTATCCGGTTTCCACCCAACGAGAAGACACCGCCATCGCCGGCTTCTCCATGGGCGGCGTGCAAACCCTGAATCTGGCTCTCTGGCATCCGGAAAAGTTCGGCTACGTCTATCCCATGGGCACAGGTTACTTCCCCGACGGAATTAAAGAACTCACCGAAAAAGACGCCGCCATCCTGCAAAACATCGCCAAAAATCCCTTCAAACAACTGGAATTTGGCCAGGGGAAAACCGACACCCTGAGCGCTGCCAACAATCTGGCGACCAGAAAATTATTCGACCAGTTCGGCATCAAATACGAATACAAAGAAGTGACCGGCGGGCACTCCTTCGTTTTCGGCCGCAGATTCTTGGTGATTGTTTTCCCCCAGCTATTTCGCTGAGGGCCGTGGGCTACTGTTTGCCTACCCAAGCGCGGGTGCGCTGATCCAGCACGTCCAGCGGCAGCGCTCCGCCGCCCAGCAGTTGATCGTGGAAAGCCCGAATATCGAATTTCGCACCAAGTTGATCTTTGGCGTATTGCCGAAGTTTAAGAATTTCCAACTGCCCAAGTTTGTAAGCGAGCGCCTGCCCCGGCCACGCGATGTAGCGGTCCACTTCACTCTGCACGTTAGGCTCATCCATCGCCGTGTAGCGATGGAAGTACGCCACCATCTGATCGCGAGACCAGCGCTTGTCGTGTACCCCAGTATCAATAACCAAGCGAATCGCCCGCCACATCTCATTTTCCAGCCGTCCATAATTGCTGTACGGATCCTGATACCCGCCCATTTCTTTGCCTAGCCGCTCGGAGTACAGCGCCCAGCCCTCCACGAACGCGGTGTACCCCTCATACTTCCGGAATTGCGGCAGACCGCTGAGTTCCTGCGCGATGGAAATCTGCAAATGGTGCCCCGGAATTCCTTCGTGGTAAGCGATCGCTTCCACGTTCAACAGCAGCCGATGCTCCGGATCCCATTCATTCACGTTGATGTGCCCAGGTCGCGAGCCGTCGGCGGTCCCATCCGTGTAGTCCGCGGGCACGCCCTCTTTCGAACGCGCGGCTTCCATCGGAATGAGCGTCAGCTTGTTTTTGGGAAGCCGCCCAAAAAGCTGAGGAAGCTTCGGCTCCATTTCCCGCACGTACTTCGTATACAAATCCAGCATCTGCGGGCCGGTGGTGCCGTAAAAACGACGGTCATTCTTGATGTGCTCGTTCAGGCTAGCCAGATCCTGGAAACCCAGCTGATGCGCCAGGGCCAGCATTTCCGCTTCGATTTCATCCACCTGTTTAAGACCTAGCGCGTGAATTTGCTCCGGGGTCATGTCGCTGGTGGTCATTCGGCGGACTTCGAAGGCATAGCGGGCTGCGCCGTCTGGCAGCGACCAGATGCCCGGTTCGGTGCGGCCCTTCGGAACATACTCGTCCCGGACAAACGCGGTGAAGCGCACATACCCAGGTAAAACGGATTCCTTGATCGCCGCCAGTCCGGCTTCCCGCAGTCGCTGCTGATCGGCAGCCGAGATTTCTTTGGGAAAATTGGCAAAAGGCTGCGCAAATGCCGATTTCTCCGGCGTTGCCGTCGCCAGCCCCGAGCATTGCCCCACTACGTTATTGAGCAGAAAACGCGGCGGCATCAATTTGTCCGCCATGCCTTTGCGCATCATCGCGGTGGTTTGATCGAGAGCCCGTGAGATTTGCCGCAGCCGGGAAATATAATCCTCGTAGTCTTTCACGGACTGGAAGGACAAAACGTTCACCAGATCCGGCAGCCAAATCTGGATGCCGTTTTGCTGGTCCACCGGCATTTCCCAGGGCTTGAATTGCGCGCCCTCGAGTTGCATTTTCAAGTCGCGCACCATCAGCGTCTTGTTGAGCGCTTCCTGCTCGGGAAAACCGGTCGTGTCGATAGCTTCGAAGCGCGCCAGGTACTTCTGAGTTTCCTTCAGATCCGCGTCGATCGCTTCTTGCGAGAAGTCGTCGAGCTTGTCGTTCCACCGCTTGTCTCCCAGGAACGATGCCCCTATTGGGCTGGAGCGCAACTTGTATTCCCACTGCTCCGCCAGTAGATCGTCGAGCGCCTTGCGCCGCGTATCCACGGTCGAAACAGTTTGCGCCGAACCGATCCCTCCCAAAAATAGAAACGCCAGGACTGCCGGAACCATCCATCTTGCCGAAAACTGTAAGCTGCCCGTACTTTCCAATTCCGCTCTGCCGCATGCCAACAACAATCGGATCATATTTTCCTCGTTCGTCTCTAAAAGCCCGGACCATGGTACATCCGCCGCCGTCGTAAACAATCCGTGAAATTATGCTTCAGCTCGGAACAAAGAGTGTCCCGCGGTCCTCCGGCGGCCGGTCCAGGCGGATTGTTTCCCAAAATAATCTATTGACAATATTATAGTTACGTACTAAAATGGTCCGTGAATAGCTCTTTCATTCGAATTACAGAACGCCCTCCCGCAATACAGTCGGTCCCGCTGCTTCCTCCCAGTATCGCTGGGATCCCACCGGCGCGTTCTGAATCACATTACAAAACCCGAACTGTTTGTTTTCAATTACTTACGCACTCTTTTAAAAATCAAATTCCCTGTAACCCCTGTGTTTTGAAGGTCTCACGCACTCTTTGGCAAAAACACCCGGGGGGTGGGGGTACCCCACAAATTTCTGTCGCCTTTTCCGGACACTCCTGCGGTCTGCGGCTCCATCTGCAGAGCACCCGGTATTTCTCCTTGTCCTGCGCTTCCTATACAATTCCAGCGCTTCGCCACGAGGTGATCGCTTGAATTCTGGCCTCCCAAACCGCCGCGGTAATCTGCGCATGAAATCACGCGTTAAATTGCCCACCAATTTCCCCGGCAGATTACTCGTCGCGCTTCTGCTGCTTGGCGCGGTCGGCGCGCATCCCGTCCACGCGCAGGAACGCCGCGACCGCGAAGCGAACAGCGTTTACGCCGAACGCCGGGCCAAACTGGCAGCGCAGATTGACGCCCCTATCGTGCTGTGGGGCTACACCGGACGGGAAGAATCTTCCGAAGCCTACATTTTTGCGCAGGAAGAAAATTTTTATTACCTCACTGGCCACAACGAAGAAGGCGCTGGGCTGATCATTCTGCCGTCGAAGCCGACCGCCGCAGGCGCTGCCGCAGCCAGGCTGGAGGCCAACGGCCAGCCCGCTTCTCCAGTTTCGGAAATTTTATTCTTGCCCGCCAAGGATTCGGCGAAGGAAAAATGGAACGGGGTCCGCTTGTCGCCCACTGATCCGGGCATTGAGGCCCGCACTGGCTTTGCGTCCGTGCAAGACTTCGCCGCCATGCGCCCGGTGGTGGAACATCTGGCCTCCGCATACGGAAATGTCTACACGATTTTGCCGTACGTCAAAGAGAATGGCGGTTATCCGCACGAAAAGCAGGTGCAGGACTGGCTGCAACTGGTTGCGCCGCAAGCCAAATTAAAAGACGTCCGCGCCAACATCGAATTGTTGCGGCAGATTAAATCTCGCGGCGAACTGGAATTCTTGCAGCAGGCCGTGGATCTTTCTGTGGACGCACATTTCGCCGCCATGAAAATGATGCGCCCCGGCTTGTACGAATATCAGATCGCCGCGAAAATGGTGGAAGTCCATCTCATGGGCGGCTCCGAAGCGGAGGGCTACTCGCCAATCGTCGGCGCCGGGCCCAATTCCACGGCGCTGCACTACGATAAACTTTCCCGCAAGATTCAGGATGGCGACATCGTGGTGATCGACGTTGGCGCGCAATTCGCCGGCTATTCCGCGGACATCACCCGAACTCTTCCGGCCAACGGAAAATTCACGCCACGCCAGCGCGAGATATACGAAATTGTTTTGGGCGCGCAAAACGCCGCTCTTGCGGCGTTGAAGCCTGGTGCCACGTTGTGCCGCAAAGGCGATAAGAGCGCCTACGTGATCGCCTACCAGTACATCAACTCTCACGGCAAAGATTTGCATGGCAAACCGCTAGGCCAGTATTTCATCCACGGCTTGGGCCACCATATCGGCCTGAACGTCCACGATCCCGGCGATTCCTGCCAACCGCTGCAACCCGGCATGGTCATCACCGATGAACCAGGCATTTACATCCCAGAAGAAAATCTGGGCGTGCGCATCGAAGACGACGTGCTGATCACCGAAACCGGCAATAAACTCCTCAGTGCGCGGCTTCCGCGTTCCCCGGATGAAATCGAACAGATCATGGCCAATCACGGCGAACCGAAATCTGCATCGGTTTCCCCAATCGCTCCCGACGCACCGGGGGTCAGCTCGGCGCCTGCGGCATCCATAGCTGAATTTTCGCCCGGGGTTCCCTTGGCGCCCGCCGTTCTCGCGGCTGCGCCACCGGCCCCTGCCGGCCAGATCGCCGGACAACGATGATTGACCGTCGCGAATCCGCGCATCTATACTGTTTATCCGCGTTGCCGGCGCAATTTCCGTCAGCGTGCCTCGAGTCATTCCGATCGCTTCACCGTGGGGTTGCAAAAACGCACCGCACCGGAATTTCCGAAATCAACTTAATTGCGTCAGGGAGCCCACGGCCGCGATGCGGCCGCACCACACTATGAGTACCGTTAAAGCCACGCAACTCCGTCCTGGCATGGTCGTGCAGCATGAGGGACAACTGTTTACCGTGTTCAGCGTCGACCACCGTACCCCCGGAAATAAACGCGGGTCCATGCAGACCAAAATGAAAAATCTGCGCACCGGGATCATGATCGATTACCGGTTTCGCGCCGAAGAATTTGTGGACCGCGCCATCCTGGACGAAGTGGAATTCGAGTATCTGTACAACGAAGGCGACGATTTCCATTTCATGAACACGGAAACGTACGAGCAGATGCAGATGTCTCGCGACGAACTGGGCGAGACCGTCTTCTACCTGATTCCGAACACCAAAGTAAAAATCGAATTTTTTGAAGAAAAACCCATCGGCGTGGACCTGCCGGACACTATGGAGCTCCGCGTAGTCGAAACCGAACCGACGCTTCAGAAAGCTACCGCCAGCGCAGTGATGAAACCGGCCACGTTGGAAACCGGCCTGGTAGTCAACGTTCCCCCTTTCGTCAACGAAGGCGATCGCATCAAGGTGGACACCACCGAGGCTCGCTACGTACAGCGCGTCGAATAATTCGGCGAGCATTTTTTCAAGCCGCGTCACGGGCGCACTACGGACCGCAATCGCGGCAGTCGGCGCGAACTCTGAACGCTGACTCGGTACGCCACAAGGCAGGACCCGCGAGCGGTTGCAAGCTTTGACCAGGACCGAGAGGAATCGCGGTTCTGGAACACGGGCGAAATTACGGTTCTGGATCAGACGCGAAATTGCACTTCTGGCAGCGGGACGAAATTAGTCCTTTGCTTTGCTGGGTGATTGACGGATGATGGGATTTCGAGTTTCCGCCTCCGCAGCTAATTTTTGCGCAAGCAAAAATTAGAAGAGGCAAGAAAGAAAAGGCCAGTCAGCTTTTGCTGACCGGCCTTTTTGTTTTGTAACCGCGCAAAACTTTTTGCTGCGAATTTCTTACGAGCAAAAAAAACACAGCCAGGATTGGCTGTGCCACAAAAACCTGACCGACACCCTCGTTTTTTCTTTCCAACACTTACAGCATCCCGCTGCACTTTAATTTTCCAGGAGCAGACCAGCAGGGTTTTAGTTTTTAGTTGCGAATGCTTCGGGGAATTCTCGGTCTTGCTGAGACCGTGCACAGGCTGAAAGCCTGTGCTACTAAAATCTGGGCTGCTTAAAAACGGTCGGCGGCGTTGGATTTTTTTGCGGCGGGGAAGACGCGGGCGAAGATGGCGTCCACGTAGCGAAGCTGCCGTTGCAGGTCGAAGGTGTGCGCCAAGGCTTTGGCGTCGAGAAATTTGGTGATGCGCGGATCGCTGCTTACGCGTTCGCGGAAATTGCTTTCGGATTCCCAGGCCGCCATGGCGTTTTCCTGGACGGCTTTGTAGGCGTCGTCGCGGGGCATTCCGCTTTCCACTAAATCCTGCAGCAACTGTCCGGAATAGACCAGACCTTGCGTGGATTCCAGATTGCGCAGCATGCGCGCGGGGAAGACGCGCATCTGCCCCGCCAGCGCGGTCATTTTGCCGAGCATGTAGTCCACCAAAATTGTGGAATCGGGAAGAATGATGCGCTCCACGGAGCTGTGAGAAATGTCGCGCTCGTGCCAGAGGGCGATGTCTTCGTGGGCGGCCAGCATATTGCTGCGGACCACGCGGGCCAGGCCGCAGATTTGTTCGCAGGTTACCGGATTGCGTTTGTGGGGCATGGCGCTGCTGCCACGCTGCTCGCCGCCGAAATGTTCTTCGGCTTCGCGGACTTCGGTGCGTTGAAGATGGCGAATCTCGAGAGCAATTTTTTCCAGTAATCGCGGCGATTAAGTGCCAAGCGAATTTAGATATTGCGCGTGGCGATCGCGTTGGATCACTTGCGAGGCGACCGGAGCAGCGCTGAGGCCGAGACGCTTACAGATTTTTTCCTCGATGTCTGGGCCGAGGTGTGAGGCGTTGCCAACCGCGCCGGAAATTTTTCCTACCGCCATTTGCGCGGCGGCTTCACGGAAACGGGCGATGTTGCGCTGATTTTCCGCGAACCAATTGGCGATTTTCAAGCCGAAGGTGATGGGTTCGGCGTGGACGCCGTGGGTGCGGCCGATTTGTGGGGTGTGCTGGAACTCGTGGGCGCGAACATCGAGAACTTCGCCGAGCATGACCAGATCGCGTTCGATAATCAGGGAGGCGTCGCGGACTTGAAGAGCTTGGGCGGTGTCCACGACATCATTGGAAGTCATTCCATAGTGCAGCCAGCGGGCAACGTTGGGATCACCGATGGTTTCGCCTACGGACATGGTGAAGGCGATTACGTCGTGTTTTACGCGGGCTTCAAGTTCATGGATGCGCGGGACGTTGATTTTAGCGTTGGCGCGAATTGCGGCGGCGGCTTCTTTGGGGACCTGGCCGGCTTCGGCAAGAGTTTCGGTGGCGGCGAGTTCGACGTCCAGCCATTTGGCGAATTTATTCTGGTCGCTCCAGACCTGGCCCATTTCGTCGCGGGTGTAGCGTGGAATCAATGCGGTCTCCCTTTTTTCTATTGTAGCGCATTGTTGACAAAATCCGTTTGGAGGTAGATGCTCTACATCTATGGGGGTAGATGGTCTACCGCCATTGTGGGCCCGGGCTAAGAGCGGGCACGGCATGCCGGGCCCCTACAGGGATGAATTTGGGATTGGGAGATGAGGGCGGATGAAGCGGCGCTATCAGAATCGGATTGAATTGTTGCAGGGGACGCTGGATCTGCTGGTGCTGCAGACGCTGCAGTGGGGTCCGCAGCATGGTTATGGGATCAGCGTGGCTATTCGAAGCCGTTCGGGCGAGGTGCTGGAGGTGGAAACGGGGTCGCTGTATCCCGCGCTGCATCGATTGGAAAAGCAGAAGTGGATTGCAGCGGAGTGGAAGGTTTCGGAGAACAAGCAGCGGGCGAAGTATTACCGGTTGACGGCGGCGGGGAAAAAACAGTTGGTGCGTGAACGATCCCGTTGGGAGCAACTCAAGACTGCGATGGGGGGGATTCTTGAGCGTGAAGAAGGATAGGAAGCGAAGTAATGAAGTAATGAGGTAATGAAAAAGAGCGCGCTCAGAATGGGAATCGGGAGGTGAGTTGTGGGTTTTTCTTTTTGGCGGAAACGGGATGCGGAGTTGGATGAGGAAGTGCGCGCGCATTTGGAGATGGCGGTGCGGGAACGAGTAGAGCGAGGAGAGTCCGAGGAAGATGCGCGTGGGGCCGTGTTGCGGGAGTTTGGCGGGGTGGAGCTCGTGAAAGAGACTACGCGTGAGACTTGGGGCTGGCAGTGGCTGGAAGAGTTTTTTGTGGATGTGCGGTATGGGTTGCGAATGCTGGGGAAGAATGCGGGGTTTACGGCGGTGGCGGTGCTGACGTTGACGCTGGGGATTGGAGCGAATACGGCGCTGTTTTCCGTGGTGAATGGGGTGCTTTTGAATCCTTTGCCATATCCACATCCGGACGAGCTGGTGTGGCTAGCGGAGAGCAAACCGAATTTTGCGACAGGGTCGATTTCTTTTCCTAATTTTCTGGACTGGCAGAAGAACAATCATTCGTTTGCGGCGATGGGCATTTCGCGGGGATTTCCTTTCAGCCTAACCGGGATGGGAGATGCGGAACAGGTGCGCGGGGTGTTCCTGAGCTCTGATTTTTTCACCGTGCTGGGGGTACAACCTGCGCTGGGACGAATGTTCCGCGCCGGTGAAGATCAGATTGGGGCGGCGCCGATCGCGATAATCAGCGACGGACTGTGGAAGCGGAAATTTGGCGGCGCGCCGGAGGCGGTGGGAAAAAGCCTGGCGCTGGATGGGAAGGAATACACCATCGTGGGTGTGGTGCCGGCAAATTTTAATTTGGCATTGGGCGGGTTTCACGGTGTGGAAGTTTTCGTGCCGCTGGGGCAATGGAGCAATCCACTGCTGCCACGACGCGAGGCGGGTCTGGGCATACACGGTATCGGGCGGTTGAAGACGGGCGTGACGATCGAGCAGGCGCGCGCGGACATGCTGAATGTGACGCAGAATCTGGCTGTGGCGTATCCTGACACGGATAAGGGAATTGGCGCGGCCGTCGTTCCGCTGAAAAAAGCGATCGTGGGAGATTTGCGGACCTTTCTGCTGGTGCTGCTGGCGGCGGTGGGATTCGTGTTGCTGATTGCTTGCGTGAATGTGGCCAATTTGACGCTGGCGCGTTCTGCAACGCGAGCGCGGGAGTTCGCCATTCGCGCGGCGCTGGGAGCCAGCCGCAAGCGAATTCTGCGGCAACTGCTTACGGAAAGCGTGTTGGTGGCGCTAGCCGGCGGCGGACTGGGATTGTTGCTGGCGGCTTTTGGCGTAAAGGCGGCGCTGAAGTTTTTGCCGATGCCGATTCCGCGGTCCGGTGAAGTGGGAATGGACTGGCACGTATTGGTTTTTACGCTGGCGATTTCGCTGGGATGCGGAATTCTGTTTGGGCTGGCGCCGGCGCTGAAATCGACGCGAAACAATCTGCAAAATGTTTTGAAAGAGGGAGGTCGCGGAAGCAGCTCGCGCAGCCGCGCGCAAAGCGTGTTCGTGGTGGCGGAAGTGGCCATGGCGCTGGTGCTGCTGGTGGCCGCAGGCTTGATGATTCGCAGCCTGGCGGTGCTGTGGCGCGTAAATCCGGGATTCGATCCGCACAACGTGCTGACGTTTGGGGTGGCCATGCCGCCATCTCTGAATACGAGCGGCCCGGCGGGAATCCGCGCAGCGTTGCGGCGGTTGAATGACGAATTGTCGACGGTGCCAGGGGTGACGGCCTCTTCCCTATCGTGGGGCGCGATGCCGCTGCAGAGCGATGACGAGAATCTTTTCTGGATCGAGGGGCAGCCCAAGCCGGCCACGGAAAATGAGATGAACTGGGCGCTGAGCTACGTGGTCCAGGAAAACTATCTTGAGGTAATGCGCATACCGCTGCAGCGCGGAAGATTTATTTCGCGGCAGGACAGCGAGACGGCGCCGCACGTGGTGGTGATCGACGACGTTCTGGCGCGGCAATATTTTCCGGGCAAAGATCCCATCGGACAACACATCATGCTGCAGAACGGCGGCGGGCGCTCGGAAATCGTGGGCATCGTGAGCCACGTGAAGCAGTGGGGACTGGACACGGACGATACGGAATCGCTGCGGGCACAGCTTTATGTGCCGTACATGCAGCTGCCGGATGAGGCCATGAATCCAGCGTCCTGGAGCGGGACGGGAGCGCTGGTGCGGTTTGATGAAAAAGTTCCGGTCAGCTCCGAGGCGATTCGCGCGGCGCTGAAACGGTTGAGCGGAGAACACGTGATGTTCGGCGACGAGACCATGGACGAGGTGATCGCGGAGTCGCTGGGCACCAAGCGGATTTCGATGATTTTGCTGGGGACGTTCGCGGCGCTGGCGGTGTTGCTGGCGAGCATTGGGATTTATGGGGTTATTTCTTATTTGGTGGGGCAGCGGACGCAGGAGATTGGGGTGCGGATGGCGCTGGGGGCGCGAAGAATCGACGTGCTGCGGTTGATTTTGGGCGCGGGGATGCGGATGGCGGTGGTGGGAGTGGGGATTGGGTTGGTGGCGGCGTTTGCCGTTACGCGGTTGATGGCGGGGATGCTTTATGGAGTTAGTGCTACCGATCCGGTGACGTTCGCGGGGGTGGCGGTGGGGTTGTTGGGGGTGGCCGGGGCGGCGTGTTATTTGCCGGCGCGGCGGGCGATGAAGGTGGATCCGATGGTGGCGCTGCGGTACGAGTGATAGGTGCGGCGCTACTTGCGGCGGGAGGAAACGTGGTCTGTTTCGCGCCGACGGAAAAGATCTCCGAGGAGACGCTCGCTGATGTTCGGCGGCAATCTCGTGGCATGGCAAAAAAGCCGCAGGGCTCCGAGGCAATCGCCCTGCTCTACAGGTGATTGGTTGCGGTTGTGGACAAAGGCAAAAGAACAGGTCTGAAGACCCGCCGCTACAACGGCGAGATACGAGTCGAGCTGCGACATTGGACGGCTGGGCAAGCTGGGGCGCAGCATGCTGCTCCCCTACAAGTGCTGTGCTGCGAAATAGTTCCTAACCGCTGAGGCGGATTCCTGTCTAAATAGGCGAATGAAGGTTGGCGGCGAACACCTGGCAGAGGGTGACGCCCGGGCTATCGAGTTGACGCTCGGTGGGGACGGGGATGCTTATCGTGTGCTTGTAGAGCGCCACAGCGCCGCGGTGTTTCGAATGGCGTATCGAATGACGGGAAATCGCGCGGATGCGGACGAAGTGGTGCAGGAGGCGTTTTTGCGGGCGTATCAAAAATTAGCGCAGTTTGAAGCGCGCGCGAATTTTGGAACCTGGGTTTACCGGATTGCGGCAAATTATGCGATCGACCGCTCGCGACACAAGAAGACGGAAGAATCGCGCCGCGAGGAGCCTCGGGTGGTGGATGGCGCGGAGGTCAGCGTGTTGCAGACGATGGCGGATGGCGCGCCTTCGCCGGAGCGTTTGACGCAGAACCTGGAATTGCGCGAACAGATTGAGCGGGCGCTGGACAATTTGACCGCGGCGGAACGAACGGCGTTTGTGATGCGGCATTGGGACGGCTGCGGGATGGAAGAGATCGCGGAAGCGCTGAACTCCAGCGCTAGTGCTGCGAAGAATACGGTTTTTCGCGCAGTACAGAAATTGCGGAATGCGCTGGCGCGAGTGGTGATGCAGCCGGCGGGAGCGCGCGCGATGGGAACGAAATCATGAAACATCTGAGTGAAGAAGAGTTGATCGGTTATCGGGAGGGCGACGACGTGGGACGCGAGGTAACGGCGGCGCATCTCGGCGAATGTGCGGAGTGCCGCGCGGAGCTTGCCAAGTTGGAATTGGAGTTGACGGCGGTGTTTGCGGCATTGGATTCGGTGGAAGTGCCGGAGGCGGGCGAAGGGTATGGGCAGCAGGTGTGGAACGCGATCGCGCCGAAGTTGACGCCGTATCGATTGGGAGTGATTGACGCGGAGCGTGGCGGCTGGTGGCGGGACTGGTTTGCGCCACGGCATTTGCTAGCTGGGACGGCAATTGCGGCGCTCGTGGTAGTGGCGTTTTTTGCGGGGCGCAGAAGCACTCCGGTAACGCCCGAGGTGGCCAGCGTCGGCGCGGGCGCGGCAAACATGCGGGAAAAAGTTCTGTGGCTGGCCGTGGGGGAACATCTGGGACGCTCAGAAATGATGTTGACGGAGCTGGCGAATACGGAGGCGGAGCGCGGCACGGGAAGACTGATCGATATTTCGGCAACACAGAAACGCGCGGAAGATTTGCTGGGGGAAAACCGGTTGTACCGGCAGACGGCGCTGGAGCAGGGCGACACCGGAGTGGCCAGCGTTCTGGATGAACTGGAGCGGGTGCTGCTGGATGTGGCGCATACGCCGGAGCAGGTTTCTGCGGCGCAGCTAGTGTCGATTCAGCAGCGGATTGCTTCGGACGGAATTTTGTTCAAGGTGCGGGTGGTGGGGCAACAGCTGGAGCAACGGCAGCGGGCGACTCCGGCAGGCAATAACGGACTGCAAGAAAACAGAAAGAAGGTATGAGCATGGTGCGCATTTCTGGGATGAAGAACGGCGGCTGGATGATTGCGGGAATTTTCTTGCTGACAACGGGACTACCGTTGCGGGGACAAACGTCGGTGGCGACGCCCACGAATCAGGCGGCAGCGGCGCAGGACGCGCGGAATGCGTTCGCAAGCAGCAGCGCACCGGAAGCGGATGGCGACGCGGAGCAAGAGGCGCAGGAGCGCGCAGACGAGGCCGCGGACCGGGCCCAGGAAGCTAAGGAACGCGCGCAAGAACATGCAGAACGCGTGGAGGAAGCTTACGACAGCGGGCGGGACGCGCTAGATGAAGACAAGTTTGACCGCGCGGAAGAGAAATTTGGAGAAGTGGCGAAGGCGAACACGGCGCAGTCTGACGCGGCGCTGTATTGGAAAGCGTACGCGGAAAACAAATTGGGGAAACGCAGCGCGGCGCTGGCGACGATCAGCGAACTGAAGCAGAAATATCCGCAGAGCCGATGGCTGAAGGATGCGGGGGCATTGCAGATCGAGGTGCAGCAATCTTCCGGGCAGCCGACGAAACCGGAAGCGCAGAGCGACGATGAATTGAAGATGCTGGCTATACAGGGATTGATGAATAGCGATCCGGAGCGAGCGATGCCGCTGCTGGAGAAAATTTTGAACGGGAATGGGACACCGAAAGAAAAATCGCGGGCGATGTTTGTCATGGCGCAGAACGGGTCGCCGCAGTCCCGGGAAATATTGGGGCGGATTGCCAGCGGACAGAGCAATCCGGAATTGCAACGGAAGGCAGTCGAATACCTGGGGCTGTTTGGCGGGGCGGAGGCGCGGAAAACGCTGTCGAATGTTTATGCGACGTCCAGCGACGTTGCGGTGAAACGGGCGGTGCTGAAGAGCTTCATGATCTCTGGGGACAGAGAAGATTTGTTTACGGCGGCGAAAAGCGAGAAGGACCCGGAGCTGCGGCGCGAGGCGATTCGGCAACTGGGGTTGGTGCATGGGACCAGCGAATTAGAACAGCTTTATCGGAGTGAGTCCTCGCCGGAATTGCGGAAAGAGATTCTGCAGGCCTTTTTCCTGGCGGGAGACACGGAAAAGCTGGTGAGTGTGGCGCAAAACGAGAAAGATCCAGAGGTGCGACGGGCGGCGGTGCGCAATCTGGGTTTGGTTGGCGGTGAGGCCGCGGGGAACGCGCTGGCGGCGATCTATAACAAGGAAACCGACCGGGCGGTGCGGGTGGAGGTGCTGAACGCGCTGTTTATTCAGGGGAATGCGAAGGCGTTGGTGGCCATAGCGCGAAATGAGAAAGATCCGGAGTTGAAGAAGAAGGCCGTCGAGAAACTAGCGCTGATGAATTCGAAGGAATCGACGGAATACATGATGGAGCTGTTGCAGAAGTGAGGATGCGACGGAGGGAACGATGATGCGAAACTTTTTTGTGGTTGGTTGTGCGGCTTTGTTGCTGACTCCGGTTGGCGCGCTCGCGGGGCAAACGCCCACGCCGACGGCGAGCGACGGGCCACGGATTGAGGATGCACAGCGCGATACGCAGGCAGTGAACGGGCGACTCGGAGATGCGGTGCAGGCGATCGCAAAGCGGGAGGATAAACCTGCGTGGATCGGTTACAGCGTGGCCCGAGTTGCAGGCGAACGGTCCATCTGCTGCGGGAACTATAACGATGGCGAGGTGTGTGAGACTTGCCGGCTGGAAGGCGAGAACCACGGTGTGAATGTCAATCGCAATGATCCGGTGAAACTAGAGAGCAGTCAGCGGCTGGTGGTGCTGTTGCGAGTGGAAAATCACGAGGTGATGCGCATTCGAATCGCTTCGGAGGATTGCACGCTGGACGCCGGTGGCTTGCGGGTGGTGTGGCTGACGGGCGTGAAGACAGACGATAGCGTGCAGATGCTGAGCGAATTTGTGTTGGGCGGACAATTCGAGCGGCATGGGCAAACTCCGGGGGAAGAAGCGTTAACCGCGATTGCGCTGCACGGGGATGCGGCGGCCGACCGGGCGTTGGCTAAGTTTACCGAAACGAGTCAGCCCGAGGAACTGCGGAAGAAGGCGGTTTTCTGGCTGGGCGAAGCGCGCGGAGCGGCGGGACTGGAACGGTTGCGCGCTATGGAAAAGAGCGATCCTAGCGTGGAGGTGCGGTCGCAGATTGCGTTCGCGTTGTCGGTGAGCCGCGAACCGGGGGCGCTGGACGAAATGATTTTGATGGCGCGCGAGGATCAAAGCGGTCATGTACGGGGGCAGGCGCTCTTCTGGCTGGCGCAAAAGGCTGGGAAAAAGGCGGTGGGGGCGATTAGCGGGGCAATTGAGAACGATCCGGAAACGGATGTGAAGAAGAAGGCGGTGTTTGCGCTGAGTCAGCTGCCGAAAGACGAGGGTGTGCCTAAGTTGATTGAGGTGGCGGAGTCGAATCGGAATCCGGAAGTGCGGAAGCAGGCGATGTTTTGGCTGGGGCAGTCGAACGATCCGCGGGCGCTGGAGTTTTTTGAGAAGGTCTTGACGCGTTGAAGAGCGTGGAGCCTCGACGGATTAGATTTTGCTGACGCTATGGGAAGCAGATCCCTCGCTGTGCTCGGGATGACAATTTCTTATTTGGGCGGATGAATTAACGCGGTTCGAATTCTTATTTTTCCTGGAATGGCAGGACCAGGGTGCCGTCTTTGATGATGTAGTCGATGCCGCGCCAGCGGATTTTTGTGCGCGTGAAGCTGACCAGCCAAATACAGAAGGCGACTGCGTCCCACACGGGAATTAGCGGCATTTTCTGCCAGATGTTTTCTTGGTGCATGCCGCGGATGGCGATCAACCAGGCCATCGCGATTCGACACAGCAGATAGCCGCCCAGGTATGCTGCGGCTATCGTTGATGTGGGATGGATCGCCACCGCTATCAACGACCAGGGCAAGCCCCAGGTAAAAATAAGTCCCAGATGGCCCCAGGGCCGCATGCGGCGCATTACCGTCATCCAGCGAACGCGTTTTACCAGCAAATCCTTCAGAGAATTGAAGTCGGCTACGGTTTGCACCACGTAGGGCACGAGCTTTACCTCGTAGCCTTGCTCGGCGACCATGCGTCCCGAGAGTAAGTCGTCAGCAGGACGGCTTTCGTTTACGCGGTAAGTGCCGAAGGCGGTGTTGGCTTGGCGGGTCATGGCTACGGTTTGGCCGAACATGAATTTCACGCCGTCGAGCTGCCAGGCCACGAAGATACCGGCAAAAAAATCCGAAAGCATTCCGATAGACTGCAGTTCCTGGATAAATTTGGTTTCTTTGGTAGAAGCATAGAGACAAGTGGCGCCGCCGACTTTCGGATCGCGGAATGGGGAGGCTATGGCGCGAAGGTAATCCGGTCTTACGCGGACATCGCCGTCGGTGATTACCAGCAGATTGTGTTCGGCTTCGTCAACCAGGCGGACCAGGCGGCCAACTTTATCGTTGATGGCTTGGCGGCCGGAGCCGAAGACTATGCGGATTTTTTTGTCAGAAAAATCGCGGATTAACTTTTCAATGACGGGAACGGCTGGGTCGCCCTCGTCCACGCAGAAGATGATTTCGTATTCGGGATAGTCCTGGCGGCAGAAACTGGCGAAATTTTCGTAATCGTCTTCATCGAGGCCCTTGATGGGTTTGAGGCAGCTGATGGGCGGGAAGAAATCGGTGTTGGGAGCGTTTTCTTTGGCGGCGACGCGAAAGTAGTGGAGGGTACTGTAAAGAGAAAGGAAGTAATAGATGAAGGGGATGGCAGCTACGCTGAGCGCGACGATGGCGAAAATAGTCAAATTTGCGGTGCCCGAATTTAGGCAGCCTCTGAGATGGCGATTTGATACCGCTGTTTGATGGTGTTGATGAAATTATCTTACATGATTTTGTGAGATCGGGCTGAGCGGCATGGCCAAGATCGCGGCGGACCGATTCTGCAGCTGCGTGGCACAGGCCGCAGGGCTCAACACCAAGCGCCCTGCGCTACTGGTTTTGCGGACGCCGCTGCCGCAAAGTAGAGTTGCCCGCGTTTCCCACAGGCACGTAGACGCTCTGGAGTGGTCCTAACCGTCGAATATTGTTGAAGATAGGCACTATTTGTGACCCGCACGGCGATTTGCGTGGTTTGACGCGAGCCCTTACGGGATGTTATAAACTGATGTTTGATTTGGCAGCTTTTACGCTGCTGTGCGCCGCTCCGGGTCGGAACACGGTGTGCTGCTGGTCAAAGCAAAACCGCGCCGCGGTCACTCATAAAACGAGGTCCAGGTCTCAATTTTTTAGATGGAAATACTGCGCCAACTGGGAGAGTTGTTCCTTCAGGCGGTTCCCACAGTCCTGATCATTTTCGTATTTTATTTGGTATTACGCGCGCTGTTTTTCAAGCCACTGCTGGCGGTAATGGCCGAGCGCGAGGCGCGAACGGCGGGAGCCCGCAAAGCCGCGGAACTGGCGCAAGCGTTGGCGGCCGAGAAGGTTAAGCAATATCAGGACGCATTGCGAGCGGCGCGCGGGAAAGTGTATGGCGAGCAAGAAGCGGCGCGGAAGAAAGTTTTGGATGAGCGGGCGGCCAAATTAAAAGAGGCGCGGGCGAAAGCTGCGACGCTGGTTGGCGGAGCGAAGGAGCAGATTTCTGGTGAGCTGGTAGCCGCGCTGAAAGACGTAGAGCAGACTGTGCCGCAACTGTCCGCAGAAATTGTGAACCGCTTGCTGAAGTCGCCTTTGCGACCGCCGAGTGAGGCCAGATGAAGCGTCGAATGATGTTGGCGGCGGGGATGCTGTTCGTGGCGCTGTGCCTGGCTGGCGCGGTACGCGCGGAAGAACAGACTACGACCGATCAGAAGACGGTGGCTGCGCAGGAACTTTTCAAGTGGATCAATTTTGCGATTGTCGCCGGCGGAGTGATTTGGCTGTTCGCCAAGGTGCTGCCGCCGGTATTTCGCGGGCGGTCGGAAGCGATTAGTTCCGCGATAGCCAAAGCGACGGCAGCGAAAAATGAAGCGGACGCGCTGCTGCGCGATGCCGAACGCAAACTAGCCAGCATGGAGAAAGAAGTGGCGGAGTTGCGGGCGACAGCGGAGCGGGAGAGCGCCGCGGAGATTGAACGGTTGATGGCTGCGACGCATAGCGACGAAGAAAAAATTGCGGTGGCCGCGAAAACGGAAATTGCCGCGGCGGAACGCGCGGCCCGACAGGAATTAAAAGCCCTGGCGGCAAAACTGGCCGTGGATGGCGCGCAAACGCAGTTGGCTGCGCAACTTACCCCGCAGGTGCAGGAATCGCTGGTGAGCGAATTCGTGAAGAGCCTGGAAGCGAGGCCGAATTGAAGTCGGTTAGCTTGCAGTACGCCAACGCTTTGGCGGACATCGCGATGGAGCAAGGGGCGGTGGAGCCGGCGGCGCGGCAATTGGACGAATTTGCGGCGGCTTATGCGGAGTCGCCGGAATTACAGAATTATCTGGATAGTCCGGCGGTTTCTCCTGAAGACAAGCGAGCGGTCCTGGAAAAGATTGCAGCGCGAATTGGCGCCAGCAAAGTGATCCGGAATTTTCTTTTTGTGGTGGCCGACCACCGGCGTTCGCGGGATTTGCCGCAGATTGCCGAAGCGTTTCAAGGCGTGGTGCGGGAACGGCAAGGAATTGCGGATGCGAAGGTGTTTTCGTCGGTTCCGCTTAACGCTGGGCAGAAGGCTGAGTTGACGAAGACGCTGATCGGGATTACCGGGAAGACCGTGGAGCCCAGCTATTTTATCGAGCCGGAGCTGCTGGGCGGAGTTCTGGTGCGCGTGGGCGATACGATTTATGACGGGTCGCTGCGGAATCGTTTGGAGCAGATGCGGGTTACGCTGGCGGCGGACTGATTTAGCAACGGCTGAGGCTTGCGACTTGGTGGTGTGGGGATTTTAACGCAGAGTACGCAGAGTACACAGAGTTTGAAGAGAAGCTAGCTTGGCTGAGATTCAGGAATTACGACGGAGCAGGAATGGCGAACATCAAGGCGGATGAAATCAGCAAGATTCTGCGAGAGCAGATTGCGAATTACGAGCAAACGGTGGCGGTCGACGAAGTTGGAACGATCATCAGCGTGGGCGACGGCATTGCGCGCGTACACGGGCTGTCCAAGGTGATGGCTGGCGAGATGCTGGCGTTCCCGCACGAGATGTTTGGTATCGCGCTCAACCTGGAAGAAGAGCAGGTCGGCGTGGTGCTGTTGGGCGAGTCTTCGGAGTTGAAAGAAGGCGACACCGTCAAGCGCACGAATACGATTATGTCCGTGCCGGTGGGCGAGGGATTGGTCGGGCGGGTGGTGAATCCGATTGGCGAGCCCGTGGACGGCAAGGGGCCAATCGTTTCGAAACAGCGCAATCCGCTGGAGAAATTGGCGCCGGGCGTTTTGGACCGGCAACCGGTGCGGCAGCCGCTGCAGACCGGTATTAAAGCTATCGACGCGATGATTCCGATTGGGCGCGGACAGCGCGAATTGATCATTGGCGACCGGCAGACCGGCAAAACCGCGGTGATTCTGGACACGATCATCAACCAGAAGGGCGGCGACGTAATCTGCATTTACTGCGCGATTGGGCAGAAGCGCTCGACGATCGCGCAGATTGTGAAAACGCTGACGGATGCGGGCGCGATGGAGTACACGATTATCGTGGCTTCTTCGGCATCGGAACCCGCTTCCCTGCAATACATTGCGCCGTATGCAGCTTGCGCAATGGGCGAATTCTTCCGCGACACCAAGCGGCACGCAGTGGTTTTCTACGACGACCTTTCGAAACACGCCCAAGCGTACCGTGAGATTTCTTTGCTGCTGCGGCGGCCGCCGGGTCGCGAAGCGTTTCCGGGCGACGTGTTTTACCTACACTCCCGGCTATTGGAACGGGCTGCGAAATTGAACGACAAGCTAGGTGCGGGTTCGCTTACCGCTTTACCCGTGATTGAAACGCAGGCTGGCGACGTTTCCGCGTACATTCCGACGAACGTGATTTCAATCACGGACGGACAGATTTATTTGGAAGCTGATTTGTTTAACGCCGGCATTCGTCCCGCGATCAACGTGGGTATTTCGGTGAGCCGCGTAGGCGGTAACGCGCAGATCAAGGCGATGCGGCAGGTGGCCGGGTCCTTGCGATTGGACATGGCGCAGTATCGCGAATTGGCGGCGTTTGCACAGTTCGGCGCGGACCAATTGGACAAAGCCACACAAGCACAACTATCCCGCGGACAACGGCTGACGGAAATTTTGAAGCAAGATCAGTTCGCGCCGTTTAGCGTTCAGAAGCAGGTATTGAGCCTGTTTGTGGCCACCAGCGGAGCGATTGATAACGTGCCGGTGGATCAGGTACGGCGCTTCGAAGGCGAATTTATCCAATTCGTGGAGAGCAACAACGCCGGAATTTTGAAGACCATTGCCGAGAAGCAAGCTTTGGACGACGGCCTGAAAGCGGAAATTAAGAAACTGGCGGATAGCTTTAAAGAGCGGTTCATGACGTCGATTAAAGATGCGGCGCCGGTGGCGGAAGCAAAAGCTCCTGCGGCGAAAGCGCCTGCGGAAAAAGCTCCTGTAGCTCCGGCTAAGGCGCACTAACTCGGCACAGCGGGCACGGTAGAGCGCGCACGGCATGCCGTGCCCTACGGAAGGCGGACTTTCAGTAATTCGCGATGGCTACACTTCTCGATTTTCGGCGACGCATTCGGTCGGTAAAGAACACGCAGCAGATCACGCGTGCGATGAAGTTCGTCGCGGCGGCGCGGTTGCGGCGGGCGCAGGAATCGGCGCTGGCGGCGCGCCCTTATGCGTTGGAGCTGGCGCGCATGCTGCGGTCGATTATGTCGCGGATCGAAGAGCCGGAACATCCGCTGCTGGCAAAGCGGCCGGAGCAGAACATTCTGGTGATTGTGTTGAGCGGCGAACGAGGACTGGCAGGAGCGTTCAATAGCAATATTCTGCGCAAGGCTGGCGATTTCATTAAAAAACAGACCGGCAAGAAGATTGTGGCGATTCCCGTCGGCAAAAAGGGCCGCGACTCGCTGAAGAAGGCGGGCTTTCAGTTTGCCGCGGAGTACGTGAACGTGCTGGCAAAAGTGGAATTCAGCGTGGCGCGGGATATCGCGGCACTAGTGACCGAGCTGTACACCAAGAAGGAAATCGATGCGGTGTACATCGTATTTAGCGAATTCAAGTCGGTGATGACGGCGAATCTGGTGGTGGACAAGTTGCTGCCGGTGGAAGAGATTCGCGAAGAAGACGCCCCGCACGGCTTCGAAGGGCGCGACGGCGAAAAGAAAAAAGACGAAACGCCGATCGATTACATCTACGAGCAGCCGGAAGAACAGTTGCTTGGCAAGCTGTTGCCGCGGTACATCGAGACGCAGGTATTGCGCAGCATGCTCGAATCTTCGGCGGCGGAATATGCGGCGCGCATGGTGGCCATGGATTCGGCGACCAAGAATGCCGGCGACGTGATCGAAGCGCTGACGCTGCACATGAACAAAGTCCGGCAAGCGGCGATCACCAAAGAAATTATCGAAATTGTCAGCGGCGCGAATTACGGCGCCTAGGAGATAGCATGGCGGAACAGAAGACAGCCGTCGGACATGTGGTCCAGATCATTGGACCAGTGCTCGACATTCAGTTTGACTCGGGACATTTGCCCGCGATTTACAACGCGCTGCGCATTACCAGCGAAGGTTTTAACGTTCCCGATCCGATCGATGTGACCGTGGAAGTCGAGCAGCACCTGGGCGAAGGGCGTGTGCGCACCGTGGCGATGGAGCCGACGGAGGGTTTGGTGCGCGGCATGAAGGCCACCGACACTGGCGGGCCGATCACGATTCCCGTAGGGCGCGCGACGCTTGGGCGGGTGATGAACGTTTTGGGCAAACCCGTTGACCAGCTTGGACCGCTGACCAGCCCCACGAATTTTTCGATTCACCGGCCGGCTCCTCCGCTTGAGGATCAATCGACGACGCTGGAAATGTTTGAGACCGGCATCAAGGTTATCGACTTGATCCAGCCGTTTTTGAAGGGCGGCAAGATTGGATTGTTCGGCGGCGCGGGCGTCGGCAAAACCGTTTTGATTCAGGAATTGATCAACAACGTGGCCATGCAACACGGCGGCGTTTCAGTTTTCGCGGGCGTCGGCGAACGGACCCGCGAAGGTAACGATCTGTGGCTAGAATTTCAGGAAGCCGGCGTGGTCGTTCCGGGCAACTCGGAAAAATCTCGCGCGGCTTTAATTTACGGACAGATGACCGAGCCACCCGGAGCCCGTTTGCGCGTGGGCTTAACGGGATTGACGGTGGCGGAATATTTCCGCGACCAGGAGCATCTCGACGTACTTTTGTTCATCGACAATATTTTCCGCTTTGTGCAGGCGGGTTCCGAAGTTTCGGCGCTCCTGGGCCGCATGCCTTCGGCCGTAGGTTATCAGCCGACGTTGAACACGGAAATTGGCGAATTGCAGGAACGCATCACCTCCACCAAGAATGGGTCGATCACTTCGGTGCAAGCCATTTATGTGCCCGCCGACGACTACACCGACCCCGCTCCGGCCGCGACCTTCGCGCACTTGGACGCGACAACTAACTTGAGCCGGCAAATCGTGGAACGCGGTATCTATCCCGCGGTCGATCCTTTGGCCAGTTACTCGCGCATTCTCGATCCACGCATTGTGGGCGCGGAACACTATGCGGTGGCCCGCGGAGTAAAATCGATTCTGCAGCGCTATAAGGACTTGCAAGACATCATCGCGATTTTGGGTATCGAAGAGCTTTCCGATGACGACAAGCGCACAGTGGCCCGCGCGCGCAAGATTGAGAAATTCCTGTCGCAGCCCATGTTCGTGGCCGCCCAGTTCACCGGTCTCGAGGGCAAGTACGTAAAGATCGCCGACACCGTGCGCAGCTTCAAGGAAATCGTCGAAGGCAAATACGACGATATTCCGGAGCAGGCGTTTTACATGGTGGGAACAATCGACGAAGCGCTGGCTAAGGCCGAAAAAATGAAGGCGGGCTCGTAAACCAAGATGCTGCCGGACGCCATACAGCTGATCATCGTTACGCCGGTGCGCGAATTGCTGCGCGAGACGGTGGTTGAGGTGCAACTGCCGGGCGCGGACGGTTACCTCGGTGTTTTGCCGGGGGCTGCGCCGTTGATCACGGAGCTGGGCGTGGGCGAGTTAACGTATCACGCCAAAGGTGGCGGCGCGGCGTCTGAGCCGATCGCCATTATTCGTGGGTTTGCAGAAGTTTTGCCAGATCGCGTGACGGTGCTGGCGGAAACTGCGGAGTTGGCTTCCGAGATTGATGTGGCGCGCGCGGAAGCGGCCCTGAAACGGGCACAAGATCGTATGGCGTCAAATGCGCCCGATCTCGATTGGGCCCGCGTTGCGATTGCGTTACAGAGGGCGCAGATCCGAATCCAGGTAGCCAGACGCCGGCACAACGTTCCCGTTACAACCGTGTAGCGACCCCGCGAGTTCCCCTTGACCCGGGCCGCGCCTCCCCTGCATCGCCGGGAAACATCCGGCATCCAATACTCTTAACCCGCAGTTCACTGAGATAAGCTAAATCTCTGGAGGCGTTGAGCCATGGGCCCGGTGACGATGTACACAGCGCAATGGTGTCCCGATTGCCGCCGCGCAAAATCGTTCATGAAAGACCGGGGCGTGGTGTTTCGTGAAGTAGACATTGAGAACGATCCGGAAGCGGCTGCGTTGGTGATACGCGTTAATAACGGAAGACGCCGAATTCCCACAATGGAAATAGATGGGCGGTACTTCGCTTGCAGTCCTTTTGACGCGCAGCAGCTGGCTACTGAGTTGAACGTGCCGCTGAATCCGGTCACCAAATAGCAGCGAGCCGAACGGCACACCTGACTTTAAGGTGTTTTGGAATCGGTAATGCGGTAATAGCGCAGCGCAGCCTCGATACCTAACCAGCGGAACGGTTCGTTGGGGATATACGGAGGCAAGCGATTCACGAAGGGCAGCCAAGTCCACTCCTTGCCCCCGCTGGTGACCATATCCGCGATGATTCGGCCGAACAAAGAAGTTAGATTCACGCCGTGGCCGGAAAATCCGATTCCGTAAAAAACATTCTGGTATTTGCCCATCACGCCGACCGCAGGGCTTTGGTCCAGCGACATATCCACGACACCACCCCAGGTAGTTTCGAAATTGATCCCGGCTAGCCGCGGGAAAATGCGCTGCAGTTCGTTGCGGATGCGTTGGTACCCTTGTTGAGCCGTAGGTGGCTCCGCGGTGCCATCGTTGAAACAATAGTCCACCGGGCCGCCGCCAATGTGGATGCGATTGTCTGGCGTGAGGCCGAGATAATAGGTTTCTACGCGACTATCGTTGAAGGGCACGCGACTCTTCCAGCCGATTGCGGAAAGCATTTCTGCCCTCAGTGGAGCGGTGATCCCCACATAATCGAAAACCGGACAAATGGCGCGCCGCAAATAGCCGAGTTGCGAGGAGTAGGCATTGGTGGCCAGAACCAAGGCCTTGGCTTTCACTGTGCGCCCATTCGCCGTGGTGATGCGGTGCTGCGGACCTTCTTCGATATGGATCACCGGCGAATTTTCAAATATCTTTACATCTGCCGATTGCGCTGCAGATTTTAGCGCTGCTACTAATTTCCCTGGATGTAGCTGGCCGCTGTTGGGATCAAAGAGCGCGCCGGCATAAGCGGTGGTACCCAGTGCGGCCGCGGTTTTGGGCTGGTCCCAGATTTCCGACGGAATTCCGAATTTCCTGGCTTTATCAACATAGGCTTGGCCCTGTTCAGCGTCTTCTCGGGTGTTGCAAACTTGCAGCGCGCCGTTCGTTTCTAAATCACAATCGATTCCTGCGGCATGGGCGATCCCTCGTAAGGCGCTGATGTTTCCAAGAGTCAAATCGTAGATCTTTTTGTCCAGCGCAAAATCGGAACCCGCCTGCATGTAACGGTCTTCCGTCAGAGTAAGCAGCATCGCGCCGTTTCGCGCGGACGCCCCATTACCGCAACGGCGGGCTTCCAATAGCAGAACGCGGCGCAGCGGATACTTGCTTCGGAGATAATACGCGGCGGAAAGTCCTGTGAGTCCACCGCCGATCACCACGACGTCTACATCCGCGTCTTCGTCCAAAGGTGGGTTCGCTGGCGGCAGGGCTCTAGCCCAATAGCTACGATTTTCTTCAAGCGAGATTTGTTCGGGTAACAGCAGTGGAGAAACAGCATTAACGCCGGCAGCTACAGCGAGGGTTCCGACGCTTGCTACGGCGGCCGACTTGAGCAGCTTTCGGCGATTTATTTTGGAGTCGGTCGCGTTTGTGCCGGCGCAACTAGACTGACTGGGGCTCTTGATCAATTCACTACGGCTCCGCGGGTCCACACGCGGGATACGTGCAGATCTTCGTCCAGCAGGACGATATCTGCATCCGCGCCGGTGCGCAGCGCGCCCTTTTTGAATTCCACTCCGAGTAAGGTTGCGGGGTTTATTGTCAGCATGCGGACGGCGTCGCATAACGAGGCGCCGAGCGCCACGATGTTGCGCAAGGAACGATCCAGCGTCAAAGTGCTGCCGGCCAACTTCCCTTCCGCGTTGCGGCAGACGCCGCCACTCACCGTTACGTCGAGTCCCCCCAGCTTATAATTTCCGTCCGGCATGCCCGTGGCTGAAATTCCGTCACTGATCAAAATTACGTGGCTGGCGCCTTTGGCTTTCAGCAGCAGGCGCATGGCGGCTTGTTCTACGTGAACACCGTCCGCGATTAATTCCGCGGTGACCTCCGGAGAGGTCAGCACCGCGCCGATGATTCCACTGTCGCGATGAGAAAACGGACGCATGGCGTTGTACATATGCACGGCGTGATGCGCACCGTGGGCGATCGCGGCGCGGGTTTGCTCATAAGTGGCGTCCGTGTGGCCCATGCCCACGACCATGCCGGCCTTTCTGGCGGCGTCAATGCACGGAATGGCGCCGAGCAATTCCGGAGCGATGGTGAGAATCAAGGCGTTGCCGGCCGCGGCGTGCAGCAATTGATCCAGGTAATCGGCGGACGGCAGGCGTATGAACTCCGCGGGGTGCACGCCACGTCTTAGCGGACTGATAAATGGTCCTTCGAAGTGCAGCCCCAGAACTTCAGCGCGCGCCTCCGCGGTTTCGTGCTGTTCGCCGATATATTTGGCGATGCCTGCGATGCTTTGCAGGGTGGCGTCGGGACTGGCGGTAACCGTAGTGGCGACAATCGAGGTGGTGCCGCGCGAGGCTACCGTGCGGGTAACGGCGCGCAGGGCCTCCGGCGTGGCTTCCATCACGTCGTGGCCGCCTGCACCGTGAATGTGAATGTCGATGAATCCGGGTATGGCGGTACTGTCTGTTGCAGAGATTTCCTGCGCGCCCGCGGGTAGAGTTAGAGATTCACGGGAACCTATGGCCTCTACTTCGCCGTCGCGGATCAGAATACCGGCGTCGGCAATTTCCGCGGTGGGAGTGATGGCGCGTTTGCAATGCAGCAATTGTATGGGCATAGAGTTCGTGCGGGTGCTCGTAGCCGGGACGCAATGTGACGCGCGATGGCCGAAGGCAACTATCTCATCGTAATGGAAATATTGCGCTGAGCAAAATCACGGAAGGGGAGCGAGATACAAACGTCATTTTCAGAGACCGGGCCAAAAAAAACGCCGGGAGGATTCTCTGGAATCCTTCCGGCGTTTTTCCTTCTCAAGGAAAAATCGAGCTCACTACAATCGATTACTGCGCCGGCGTTGCGGCGCTCGCAGAGGCCGTAGACGCAGACTTCGGAACGCTCAAGTAGCCGGAAGCGGTGGTCTTGCTGACTTTATTGACCACCAGCTCAAGCGCGGCGCGGCTGCCGCCCGTGTAGAAGAAGATGGGCTCATTAACGGAGCGGTTCTTCTTTTCAAAGTTCTTGTCGTCGGCCAGCACGTTGATGCTGTACTGGTTTTTCTTGGTGTTGGTGTCACGCAGCTCTACCTGGATGCTGCCGACTTTTTGTGTACCGCCTTTGCGCGTCACGGTGAACTCGTAATAATCGCGTTGCCCCATGCGGCGAAGCTGGTCGATTTCATCGTGGTTCCGGGCGATCAGCGTTCCCATCTCGCTGCGAGCCATCTGCAGATTGTTGTTGGTGGCATCGAGCCCGGTCTTCACGCCGGTGACGTCTCCGTTCAATTTGGAAACATCGTCGTTGCTGGCCTTGGTTGCCAACTGCGAACTCACGTCAGTCTTGAGGCCGGTAAGTTTCTTGTCGTAGGCGACTGCTACCGCTTTGGTTTGCTTGCGAGCCGCCATTAAATCCGACTGCGTGACGTCGAGTTTGTCGGTAACAACTTTCAGATCGCTTTGCAGTTGCTGGTTGGTCTCTTCCGATTTTGCCAGGCGATCACTTAACGCGTCATTGGTCTGCTTTAAGGAATTCTGCGCTGTCTGCCCAACCTGCTTGGCTTGGTTCAACGCGCTCCAGCCTACCCCGACACCCGCCAGGGAAATCACCGCCAGAACGATTACGGCTAGGCCTACCCAACGAGGGGTGCCCGTGGCATTGGATTGATACACCGGTTCCTGAAACTCGCTCATTTTTATGCCTCTCTTGGGAAATCAGTCCCGTCGCCCAAATTAGTGCGATTGCCGTCAGACTGGTAGGTGCATACCTCGTTCCAAGCCACCATTCCCAGCCAAAAATGAACTAAACTGCTTATAATCAATGATATAGGAGGGGCAGGGGTCAAAGATACACGCAGTATTAATAGTACTAGGACTAGTAAAGATTACGTGTTTGTCGACGTGACGGTAATAATTGCTGAATTCATGAAGACCCTGAGAGTGCAGCTGCGGCGAGGAGATGGATTCAGTAGGCAGATCTGCGAGTGACGTTAATCGAAATATGTAAATGCCTTGTAATCAGATAATTATCGCGAGGATTTACGCGGCTTGAGGCTCGGTTCGCAGCTGCGGGCGGCGCTCGGAGATCCTGGCCGACCCAAAATCGCGGTCCAATGTGGTGGTGGCGGCCTCTTGAACCATGCGACAGTCGTCGCAGCCCAATAGATGGTTTTCGATTTCGGCTTCGACAGCAGGGGACAACCTGCCCTCTAAGTACCAGCAAATCAGATGGATAGTATCTCTGCAGCTCATAATTACGGTCCCCTGGGAATACCCGACCTACAAGCCTATCGGCTTATTCATATGGCATTTAGGACGCCAAACGATCTGTTCCATGAACCGGCGCAAAGCTTTTATTTTTAATAAATTACGGATGCCACTTTCATCGCTGCAATATTCGAGTTCCGCTTTGAGGAACAATTACACGACGAAGCGCCTTATCTGTGCAGGTTTTTGGGGCGAGTCCTCGTGGAACACATCCCCGAGCATCAAGCCGCGGTCATCGTGACGGCGTTATGGTCATCGCTCGCAGTGCAGCGATACGGTCTGCGAGCGGCGGATGCGTGCTGAACAGCGCGGACATGGCTTCGCGGCCGAAGAGTGGCTGCACGATGCATAGAGCTGCCGTGGACGGCGATACGGCCGTGGTGGGAATCTGCTTGTTGTATGCGCCCAGTTTTTGCAGCGCACTGATCAAGCCATAGGGTTGGCCGACCATGCGCGCGCCGGTCTCGTCGGCCGCATATTCGCGTCCGCGCGAGAGTCCTAGTTGCAGGAGCATGGCGGCCAGGGGCGCGAGAATAATCATAAAGATGGCGCCGAACCCACCGCGATCGCGGTCATTACGTCCACCGCCGAAGAACATCCCGAAATGAGCCAGATAGGTTACTGCCGCTGCGATGGTGGCCGCAATCGAGCTCGTCAGGATGTCGTAGTTCCGTACGTGGGATAGCTCATGGGCTATCACCCCTTCGAGTTCGTCGTCGGTCATCAGTTCCAGCAGGCCTTGGGTTACCGCGACCGAGGCGTGCTGCGGATTGCGACCGGTAGCGAAAGCGTTGGGTGCGGCTTGCGGGACTAAGTACAGCTTCGGAACCGGTATGTTCGCTTTGCCGGAGAGCCGCTCCATCACTTCGTACAAGCGAGGCAACTGTTCGCGCGAGACCGGCTGCGCGCCGCTGGATTTAAGCGCGATCTTGTCGGAAAAAAAATAGGAAACGCCGTTCATCACGATGGCAACGACAAGCGCGATTTTTAGTCCATTCGCACCGCCGATGTATCCGCCGACGGTAACGAGTAAGACGCTGAGTAAAATCAACAACGCGCCGGTTCGTAGTAGTTTCATGGCGTTACTCCTTGGCCTGCAACGGGAAGCGCCGCAGCACTTTCCCGAAGAAATTCAGTCTAGCGCAGCTTATACCGCGGCCACAGCTGCTGGCTGCTTCGCTGCGGAGCGCTTGAACGTCATGGTGTCTTTCTGTCCATCACGATCCACCGTGATATGGTCGCCCGGCAACACGGTGCCTTCGAGAATACGCATCGCCAACGGATCCTGGATCAGACGCTGGATGGTCCGCCGCAAAGGCCGTGCACCGTATGCCGGATCGTAACCCTCGCTGAGGAGCAACTCCATCGCCGCAGGGGTGAGCCGCAGAGTAATTTTCCGTTCTGCCAGCAATTGCTCGACGTTTTTGAGCAGCAGGGTAACGATGCGTCCGAGCTGTTCTTTACCGAGCGGATTGAAGATGACAATTTCGTCGATGCGATTAATAAATTCCGGACGAAATGCCGCGCGTAAGGCTTCCATCGCTTCTTTGCGGGCACGCTCGGGATTTTTGTTCGCCAATTCGAAAATAGCGGCCGAACCGACGTTGCTGGTCATCACCAGCACAGTGTTGCGAAAATCCACGGTGCGGCCTTTGCCGTCGGTGAGCCGGCCATCTTCCAGAATTTGCAGCAGCACGTTGAAAACATCCGGATGGGCTTTTTCGATTTCGTCGAAGAGTACGACCGAATACGGATGCCTGCGCACCTGCTCAGTAAGCTGTCCGCCCTCTTCGTAACCAACGTAGCCCGGAGGTGCGCCCATCAAACGCGAGACGCTGTGCTTCTCCATGTATTCAGACATGTCGATGCGAATCATCAACTTTTCGTCGTCGAAGAGAAATTCCGCGAGGGCGCGCGCGAGTTCGGTTTTCCCGACGCCCGTCGGGCCTAGAAAAATGAACGAGCCGATGGGTCGCTTGGGTTCGGAAAGGCCTGCGCGGCTGCGGCGTACCGCGTTGGATACGCGCGCCAGAGCTTCTTCCTGGCCGACCACCCGCTGCCGCAGACGATCCTCCATTTTTACGAGCTTTTGCGCTTCACCTTCCAGCAGCCGGCCAGTGGGAATCCCGGTCCACTTGCTGACCAGTTTGGCGATGTCTTCCTCGTCGACCTCTTCCTTGAGCATCGGCGCGCCTTGCTGCACGGAAGCGAATTGCTCTTCCGCTTTCTTGAGCTCGCGTTCAGCCGCGGCGATCTGCCCGTAACGAATTTCCGCCACTTTGGCGAGTTCCCCGGCACGTTCGTATTTTTGTTCTTCCGCGCGCAGTTGTTCGATCTGCTCTTTACGCTTACGAATTGTGGCGATGGCGTTTTTTTCCGCCTGCCATGTGGCTTTGCGGCCGCTGGAATCTTCCTTCAGCTTCGCGAGTTCTTTTTCGATCTGTTCGCGGCGCTCTTTGGAGTGCGCGTCCTTCTCCTTGAGTAGCGCTTGACGCTCGATTTCAAGTTGCAGAATGCGCCGCTCAATTTCGTCAATCTCCACGGGCATCGAGTCAATCTGCATGCGCAGGCTGGCGGCGGCTTCGTCGATCAAGTCGATGGCCTTGTCTGGCAGGAAGCGATCCGCGATATACCGATTAGAAAGCGTTGCCGCGGCGAGAATCGCAGCGTCTTTGATGCGGACACCATGATGTACTTCGTAGCGTTCTTTTAGCCCGCGCAAAATAGCGATAGTGTCTTCCACCGTCGGTTCGCTGACAAGTACCGGTTGGAATCTGCGCTCCAGAGCAGGATCTTTCTCAATATTTTTCTTGTATTCGTTAAGTGTGGTGGCGCCGATGGCCCGCAATTCGCCGCGCGCCAGAGCCGGTTTCAGCATATTGGAGGCGTCCATGGCCCCTTCGGCGGCTCCAGCGCCAACCAGAGTATGCAACTCATCGATGAACAGGATGATTTGGCCGTCGGCATCGGTAATTTCTTTGAGGACCGCTTTGAGACGGTCTTCAAATTCGCCGCGATACTTGGCCCCGGCCACCAGCGCCGCGAGATCCAGCGCTACCAGTTTCTTGCTCTTCAAAACGTCCGGAACGTCGCCGGCGATAATTCGTTGGGCGAGCCCTTCCACAATGGCGGTTTTGCCGACGCCCGGTTCACCAATCAGCACCGGATTATTTTTCGTGCGACGGGCCAGAATTTGCATCACCCGGCGAATTTCCTCGTCGCGGCCGATCACCGGGTCGAGCTTGCCACGGCGCGCCATTTCCGTTAAGTCCCGCGCATATTTTTCGAGGGACTCGTAGGTGGCTTCCGGATTCTGCGAAGTAACGCGTTGAGTGCCGCGCACACTCGTCAGCGCCTGCAGGATGGCTTCATGCGAAGCGCCCTGGCGCTTCAGCAACTGACCGGCAGCGTCGCGATCTGCCCCAGCAATCGCCAGGAACATATGCTCGGTGGAGACGTACTCATCTTTAAAATTTTTCGCCTCATCGAATGCCCGCTCGAGCATGGCGTTCAGCGCTTTGCCCATGTGCTGCTGGTCGAAGCCGGAGACTTTTGGCAGTCGCGCCACTTCGCGCGCTATTTCCTGGTTTAGGGCTTCGGGACGGATGCCCAGACGCGCCAGCAACGGAGACACTACGCCATCCTTTTGGACAACTAGCGCCTCGAGCAAATGCAGCGGCTCGATCTGCTGATTTTCGTAACGTGCGGCGATTTCCTGAGCTTGCCGCAAAGCTTCCTGGGCCTTGACGGTCATTTTTTCAAATTGCATTTCATTCCTCGTGTCACTTCTGCACAACTGACTTACTTTGACTAACTCCCTGGTCCATAGGATGCGTGAAAAAGGGGCTGGCGAGTTTCGCTAGCCCCTTCCCGCGTACTCCTCTAGCGTGGTTGGTCTGGTGCTTATTTCGCTCCGGCGGCAGCCGCCATTACAGGTGCAGCAGCGGTGTTGCTCGAGGCGCCGACCGTCACCTTGATCTGTTTGGGCTTGGCTTCCTCGCGCTTGGGAATACTCAGAGTCAAGACGCCGTTTTGATAATCGGCCTTGATGGCTTCGGAGTTCACGGTGTTGGCCAGCGAGAAGCTGCGGGCAAACGAACCGTAGGAACGCTCCACACGCAGGTAATTGCCTTCGCTCGACTTCTTCTCAAATTTGCGGTCGCCGCGGATGCTCAGGATGTTGTTCTCGACGCGAATGTCGAGATTCTTGGGATCCACGTCGGGCAAGTCGGCCTTGACCACGAGTTCATGCTCGTTCTCGAAGATATCTACCGCAGGGGCCCAAGTGGTTAGGTTTGATTCTTGGCCCGCGCGCTCGAACAACTCGTTGAAAATGCGTCCAAAATGATCTTGTGAAGTGGAAGCGCCGCGTTGGCCTTCCCAGCGATTCAGGGTGCTCATGATTTTAGGCTCCTAGAAATTTATGTGACTGCATGCACATAATAAAATATGCGCGTGCTACTGTCAAGTACAAAATGAATTCTCCGTCTGATCAACTTAAGTTTCTCATTATAGGTAGGTTAATCCTTAGTATGCGGTCACCGCAATCGCATCCTCTCGTGGGCCGTACAAGGCTAAGTAGCGCCAACAAGCCTCTTAAACATTTAGATTGCTGCTACACTGCATTCCAATGCGTCTCGAGGATTTCGATTACCGCCTGCCCACTTCGCTGATCGCGCAGCACCCTGCGGAGCGGCGCGACGGCGCTCGGATGCTGATCGTCAGTCGGAACGACGGCAACTGTGTGGACTCGCTGTTCTCGCAGTTCCCCGCTCTCCTGCGAGGCGACGAACTCTTGGTCTTCAACAATGCGCGCGTCATTCCCGCCCGTCTTTTTGGTCGCCGCATCGGCGGCGTACCCGGGAGCCTTGCGACGAGCCGGCAGCCGCAGCCAAGCGGAAGCATTGAGGTGTTTCTCTCGCGCGAGCTGCAGCCGGATGTCTGGGAAGCGCTGGTAAAACCGGGAAAGAAGTTGCCCGTAGGGGAGCAGGTCACTTTTGGAGCCGGCGAGTTGACCGGAGAGATCCTCGCCCATGGCGAATTCGGGCTGCGCACGCTGAGATTCACCTCGCACGACGCGTGCACGGTACGAGAGCATTTCGAGGCCTTGGGGCATGTACCGTTGCCACCGTACATTGATCGTGTGGACGAGAGCGATGATCGAGAGCGCTATCAGACGGTGTTCGCAAAACAGCCGGGCGCCGTGGCTGCGCCGACCGCGGGACTACATTTCACCCCAGAAATTCTGGCGGCAATACGCGGGCGTGGCGCGGAAACTTGTGAGCTGACGCTGGATGTGGGGCTCGGAACATTTCTGCCAATTCGCAGTGAAACCTTGGAAGCCCATACCATGCACACAGAGTCTTACGAAATTCCGGAAGATACGGCGGAGCGCATTCGCGCCGCACGTTCTGCGGGACGCCCGATTCTGGCGGTGGGAACCACTGTGGTGCGCGCGCTGGAGGCGGCTGCGCTACGTGCGGCGCAATCTGGGCCGCAAGGACTACTGCCAGAAAACGCGCTGAGCAGCGGGCGCGGCGAAGCTACTCTTTTTATGTATCCCGGCTTTTCTTTTCGCATGGTGGACGCGCTTCTAACAAATTTTCATTTGCCGCGCTCGACCCTGTTGGCATTGGTCAGCGCTTTCGCGGGGAGAGAACGGATACTGGCGGCGTACGGCCATGCCGTAAAAAACGGTTATCGCTTTTACAGCTACGGCGACTGCATGTTTCTGCGCTAGAAAATTACGAGTATGGAGGCGGCCATCGCTGGCCACCTCCCGCTCGAGTCGGTAAAGGTAGTTGCCGTCATTCCGGCACTATTCGTTGAACACAAATACTTTGCTCTTGCCGCTAAAGCGCACTTCTCGCACGCGGCCGTCGTCCCCCAGCAACACGCAATCGTAGCTGGCTTTGCTGTCGCGGTCTTCCCAGCGACCTTCTGATTCCGCCACGACGTTCTTGCCCTTCTCCACTGTGGCCTTGTTGCCATCGATCATCAATTTGTATTCGCCGGCCTGCAAATCAGCTTTGCCGATCTTGGCTCCCTTGGCGATGGTGATCGTGGTGGTGGTGGGCTTGGCAAACGCAGGTACGGCCAAAGCTACCACTGCAAGCAGTACCAAACTTCGTAATTTTAGATTTGAGTTCATAAATATCCTGCCTTTCGAAACGAGCGAGTCAGCCGTGCAGGACCAACGGAGTAGACCTAGTTGACACGCGGGCGGCGGGCGAGTAGTCTCGCCCGGAAGACACCTATACTTCCTGGACTAACGGCCGGAAAGATTGCGTGTCGCACGCCCCGCGGCTGCCACCGCGGGGTTTTTCTTGGTCAGATACCGAAAGACCGTAACTTGGCTGCACAGGTATAGACGAAGGTACCGGTGAGAATGTTTCGAAGTATTGGAAAATTTGTTCCAAGTTTGTTCGCGAAGTATGTGACGAATTGCGCAGCGCAGCCAATGCAATTCGCACTCCATGGCCGGGGCAAACTTAATGAATATTTCGTTATTGAGACGAATGTGCTAAATTTTTTCTACAGAAAATGTCCGTTTCTGGGACGCACTGTTCGTTATTGATTCATCCGCTCGCATCATCGCGCGGCTTCCTTTATACTCTTCCGTACTCAATCGATGCCCGGCTCCCGCATTCTCGTCGTCAGTGATCTCCATGCCAATGCCACCGCTTTCGAAGCCGTGCTCGAAGCGGCCGAAGGACGCTGGGATATTTGTGTATGCCTCGGCGACGTCGTAGGTTACGGCCCCGACCCGAATCAGGTAACCGCCCGGGTTCGTTCGCTGGGCGCTACCACCATCCGCGGCAATCACGATAAAGCCATTTCCGGCGTCATGGACACCGCGGATTTCAATCCGGTGGCCCGCGCGGCCGTGGAATGGACTCGCGCGCAACTCGACCCAGAACATCTTTCGTGGCTTGCGGCGCTGCAACCAGGCCCGTGGCCAACGGACGGATTAGTGCTGGTCCATGGCGCTTACCAAGACGAAGATGAATACGTCTTCACTCCCGCGCAAGCTATGGATGGGCTTTTGGACTCCTCCTCCGCCGTGACTTTTTTCGGCCACACCCACCATCAGGGTGGATTTTCTTTTCTAGAGACCAGCGTGGAGCTGCTGCAAATTCGTCCGCGCCCCAGCGAATCTTTCACGGCATTGCGCCTGGAACCCGGCAAACGCTATTTGTTGAATCCCGGGTCCGTGGGCCAGCCGCGCGATGGAGATCCCCGCGCTGCATTTGCTATCGCGGACCTCGAGCATCAGGTTGTAGAATTCTGGCGGGTGCCGTACGACATTTCCGCGGTGCAAGAACGCATGCGCGATGCACGCCTGCCGGAACCGCTGGCGCAGCGATTGATGCTGGGCCGATAATCAGGTCAGCTTAGCCCAGCTACCTATTCGAACAGCTCGTAAATTACTCCGACGCGTTTTTTACGCGTTGTATGAGCGAGCCATCGATTTGAAAACACATGCGCGAGAATTCCATTCGGGCGCCGCCGGACCCGGGGCCGAATCGCGACTCCGTTCCGATTCGTGCTGATCGTAACGGCTATAGTTGTATTTGTGCTCGTGGCTGTGCTGCTGTTGCCTAGCGGAATTCTTCTTAATCCTTGGTTTCACGGGGATCAATCCACAGGCGCAAAACGCCAAGTCAATTCCGCCGGGGCGCAGCTGCTCTTTGGACCCGCGGAACAAGCTTACGCAGCACGGATTCAAATAGAAAACGTAGCGATGAGCCGCGCAGAGAATTTCCTGAATCAGGAAGTCACCACGCTGGCCGGTCAAGTCGTCAACACCGGAGACAAATCCTTGCAAGGGTTAGAGCTCAGCGTGGAATTCTCGGATTCCCTGCGGCAGGTGGTCTTGCGCGAATCACGGTCGGTGCTCGACCCGCCCGCGCTGGCTGCCGGCGCCCGCCGTGACTTCGAAATCTCTTTTGAACATGTGCCTTCCGCGTGGAACATGGAACAACCCGTCATTGCCGTGACTGCGTTGCGCTTTACCGACACAAAATAAATAATATTTCATAGTAACTATCCTACATTATACTTCTGGCGCGTGGAATTCGCCGCCGAGCTCGAAGCCAGCCTGAAGGAGTTCTCCGCCTCGGGCATTGTAGAAATACGGGAAAATGGCGGCCGCGTCCGGCACCTCTCGACGGCCTTTCCTGGGAAGTCCGGGGCAGTGGAGAAAAGCCCCTGTTGCATATCTGGTCCGAATCTTACAACGTGACGCGGCGGGTGCTGGCCATCACGGATCATTCTGATCACCGCCTGGCTTTGGCTGTTGAACGATTCGGCCGGCTGAAGCCCGATCGCCTGGAGTTCATTCACGCGGATTTTCACCGGCAGACCCGCGATGTTCTCTCGCCAGGAATTCTGCGGCCGCATGAAGTCCATTCTGGCGCAGCAATTCCCGGACGAAGTGCTGGAATCCCTGGTGATCAGCGAAGATCTCGAATACTCGCTTCCCGGAACGTATGCCCGCGGGGTGCTGCAGCGCGGCTCCGCAGCATTCCGCGGTGCTTGCTGTGAGCGAAAATGAAACGCCGGACACCATCGGAAAAGCGTTGACGTTCGGGTTGCTTTGGCTGGATCGGCTGCGCAGCTCGAGCCGTGTGCGGGGCGCCGTTTCTGGACTACGCGTGATTTTGCCAGCGAACAGCGTGAAATTACTGGCGCACCTTTGCGGAGCGTTGGGCAAAAATGCGGAAGTACAATTGTTTGCGCTTGATCCGCGCTTGGATGTTCTTGAAGAGATAAACGTCGCGCAAGCGGGGAACATGGATTCCTGGCTGGTTCCCCATCGCGAGTTCCAGGACCTGCTCGACCGCGCACATGCCACTCTCGGGCCGATCGTAGCCCTGGCCCCGCGCAACATCACGCTGCATCCCGGACAATCGAACACCGTAGTTCTGCGCTTTCGGGGATTACAGTTTGCCTACTGGGAAAATAGTCAGCTGTTTATGATCCGCGGCGATGCCCGGAAAATGACAGGTCAAATCATTCGCGGAGATGCGCGCACGGCGCTGGCGGCGAAGGTACGGGAGCTCGAAGCCCATCGCAACCCGTTGGCGACGGATACGCGACACGCCTTGTATCGCGCCCAGCCAGAGCGCTGGCTGGAGGCCTTGGTGCGCGAAGACGTCACTCGGGTAGACGCATGCCTCGACACGAAATTTGTTTACGCCCAAGTTTTCGCCAATGCCGGCGGCACCCACGGCATCTTGGATATCTTGTGCGCAACCCGTTCCGGCCGATTGGCCATTCTGGAGCTGAAAGCCAGCGAGCATATTCATCTCCCGCTGCAGGCTGCGGAATATTGGCTGCGCGTTCAGCGACATCTGCAACGAGGGGACTTTCAGCGTTATGGATATTTCCCAGGTGTGGAGCTGCAAAAATCTGCTCCCCTCGTTTATCTGGTCGCACCAGCGTTGCGCTTCCATTCGACCACCGACGTATTACTGCGCTCTCTGGCCCGCGAAATGGAGGTAGTGCGCATTGGGCTGGCCGAGAGCTGGCGCCGTGGTCTGCGCGTGGTGCAGCGTTATTAGAATGCTTAACCGATTTCCGCTATTCATTCGCTTACCGCAACGGGTAAACTCTTCAGGCGCGCTCCAGCACGCGACATGGCACGCATTGCGGTACGCGAGTGATAAAGCGATTTAGCACGCGCCGCTACTCGCAATTGGGCAAGGGGTTTTCCGTGAATTTTTCCGTAACCATTCGCGAGACTGGACCGATCTCGATCGTCTACGTCACAGGCAGCTTGACTTCGTTTGAAGTGGAAGGCTTGCGCACCACAATCTCCAGCCTGCTCAAGCAAGGGAGAAAAAAGATTGTGTTGAATCTGGACGGTCTGCGTTATCTCGACAGTTCCGGCATCGGTGAGCTGGTTCGCAACTACATGACGGTGATCAAAAGCGGCGGCGAAATGAAAGTGGTGGGTCTGAAGCCGAAGGTGGAAGAAATTTTTAAGGTGACCCAACTACATCAGATATTTCAGGAATTTCAGGACGAAGCGGAAGCTCTCGAAAGTTTTCCAGAAAACCGCAAAAAGGTCCCAGCTATCTACGCAGCACGATAAGCCTAAAAAAAAGGCCGTAAAAGGAGAGAAGCAGTTAAGGGGTTGCCTTAACTGCTTCCCGGGGTGTGTCCTCGAAGTGGTTTTGAAATGATTAGATGCATCCCGTCGAAATTGGTTTCCTAAATCTCGGGTTTTCTTATGATTTCTTTGAGGCGCCCAAACCCTAGTAAAATAAATACTTACGCCACCGTTCGTCCCGGTGGCCGATCAAGCGCATAAGCTGACGAGAGGTGTGCAGAGTAAAGGGCCGGGGCCGCCGCGCCAGTTTGAGGCCAGCCTCTTCCGGGGTGCGATCGCCCTTCCCGTTATTACAGCGGTAGCAGCAAGCCACTAGATTCTCCCAGGACGAGCGTCCGCCACGCGACCGCGGCACCACGTGGTCGAGGGTTAACTCCGAGCTGGGAAAGATCCGCCCGCAGAACTGGCAAGTGTTGCGGTCCCGCAAGAGAATATTCTTGCGCGAAAGCGCGCGGCTCTGCTGCGGAATGTGGCGATAAGCCAGCAGCCGAATCACCGAAGGAACCTTGTGAGCATGGGCCGCCGAATGCACTTCGGAGTTGTGCATTTCTTCCGCTTGCGCGACGCCCTTGAGCATCAGCACCATAGCGCGACGCACTGCGGTCACGTTGATGGGCTCGTACGTGGCGTTCAGGACCAGTACAGGCTCCTGCATCAGCGACGCACGTCGCGGCGTTATCGGGTTGTAGGGTCTACTGCCGGCGGGACTTTCGCTGCCGGGCACAGCCGCTCCGGCAGCTTCGGGGGTATAGCGCCCCCGGGATTCGCTCGCACTGGACCTCGAAGGGCTCATGCGCGTACCTCGGGCTAGCTCAGACAGGGCCTATGCAGCCGTTACGGGCCGGTTACCGGACTTCGCGCAGCTCGCGCGACAGTTAATGCTACCACTGATTTAGCTCCGGAATCGAGCAGCGCTCGCGCACAGGCATCAAGCGTCGCTCCAGTCGTCAATACATCATCTACCAGTAGGACGCGTAAATTGTCAACTTGGCTGCCTGGGTGTGTGGCAAATGCGCCACGGACGGCCTCCCAGCGCTCCTCGATCGAGAGTACTTTCCGTGCCGGCCGCTCGCGGGTACGCACCAGCAACACAGGTTTATACGGAAGCTTTAGAGCGCTTGCCAGGGGCTTGGCTAGCAGCGCGGCTTGGTTGTAGCCTCGCTCGCGCTGGCGATTGCGATGCAGCGGCACCGGTACGACAATGTCCGCCGCAAAGGGCTCGCCTTGAATTCGCGCCAGATCAGCCATCCTGACGGCAAACCATTTCGCCAGCGGATCTACGCGCTGGTATTTCATCATCAACACCGCGCTCACCAGTGCATCTTGATAGAGGGCCAGGCTTCTGGCTCGCGCAAACGCGTATCGGGCGGGCGAACAGTTCGGGCACAGCAATCCTTGCTCGGGCTCGGTGTAGAACGATTCGATGGGCTGGCCGCAGATATCGCACGCACGCTTGGGGATCGGTGTGAAGGAACTCAGACATGCATCGCAAATCGGAACGCGGTTCGCCCGCAGCAGTAGCTGCTCACAAATCCGGCAGGGCGCCGGAAAGAAAACCGAGGTGAGTGCATCGGCCGCCCCGCGCAGCCAAGTGACGCTGACTTGCCGCAATGCATGTGAAGACAGCCGCATGGCTACGCCGAGGGTACTCTGCGAAGGCCCAAGCGAGAAGCACTAAATTATTCATATGTAATAGTATTTCTAGGTAATCGAACAAGGAACCAACCTAGTCAGTTCCCTGCCGGGCGGAAATTACAGCAGTCCTTGCTCCATTTTTTCCTGGCAGGTAATACAGTGCTTGGCCCAGGGAACGGCCTCGAGGCGCTTCTGCTGCAGTTCTTCCTGACAATTAGCGCATACGCCGAAGTCATCGCCATCCACGCGCTTCAGCGCGGCATCGATCAAGTTCAGGATCTTGCGATCCGTATTGGTCATGCCAAACAAAAACTCCTTGGTATAGGAGTTCGCCGCCTTGTCCGCCAGATCCACGGTGGGATCTTCGTCCGCGGTGCGGCCTTCTTCCTGCGTGCGCGCGATCGTCTTCATCAACTCTTCGCGACGAATCGCCAGCTTCTTCTTGTAATACTCTAACCTTTTCTTGTCCATGAGTGTCCCGCCCCACAGTGTCGCTTTCGGGGCCATCTAAAAACTCCGTAGTGTAGGCCGACTATCCATCGCTGTCAAGTTGCCGAGGAATTAGCGAAGCCAAATGCGGCCGTAAAACGAGACGCCGCTGATGACGGCGTCTGTATTCGATGCAGAATCGCGCAGGAAGACTCACAGCACTATCCTAGATTGACCACCCGGATCAAGCGTTTAGATTAAGCGCGCCGGAATATGCCACGCGGGCCTTGCCGGAATCGGAACGCTCGATTCGGCCGATACGGTAAAACTTCTCGCGGCGTTTTTTCAGATCTGCTTCAACGGACTTTACGCTGACGGGTGGAACTACCAGAATCATGCCGACTCCCATATTGAAGGACAGCAGCAATTCATCCGTCTCGATCTCGCCAATTTTCGCCAGATATTTGAAAATGGGCGGCACCGGCCAGGAATCCAGATCGATTTGCGCCTTGACGCCGGTAGGCAGCACGCGCGGTAAATTGCCGGTGATTCCGCCACCCGTGATGTGCGCCAGTGCGGATACCCAACCCTTCGCGATAATATTTTTGAGCGCCGGCGCATAGCACAAATGCGGCATCAGCAACTCCGCGCCGATTTTGTTGCCAACTTCCGGCACGTAGGCATCCGGTTTAAGTTTGGCCACGTCGAAAATCAGTTTGCGCGCCAGCGAGTAGCCGTTGGTGTGCAATCCGGCAGAGGGCAACGCGATCAACGCATCGCCCGGTTTTACAGCCTTGCCAGTTAAAATTTTCTTGCGGTCGACCGCGCCGACGATGAAACCCGCAAGGTCGTACTCGCCCGGCGGATAAAACCCAGGCATCTCGGCGGTTTCGCCACCGATCAGCGCGCATCCCGCTTTGCGGCAAGCGCGACTCATGCCGTCAACCAGTTGATCGACCACCTGCGGCACCAGCTTTCCCATCGCCAAATAGTCGAGGAAAAACAGCGGCTCCGCACCTTGCACCAGAATATCGTTGATACAGTGATTCACCAGGTCGCCACCAACGGTCGAATGCACTCCGAGCGCCATGGCGATCTTCAGCTTGGTGCCTACACCGTCCGCGCTGGACACCAGCACCGGCTCTTTCCATCTCTTCAGATCCAGCGCAAACAACGCGCCGAATCCACCAATGCCGCCCAGCACCGCAGGCGTGAACGTGCGGCTGGCGTGATGCCGGATGCGCTGCTTCGCGTCATCTGCAACGGCGATATTTACACCTGCGTCGGCGTATTTCATGAAGTCCCTGTAGTTACCGTCTCCATTGCGGAATCAAAATGCGCGCGCCGTTCGCCGTGCGGAACGGCCTTGCTTGAAATTGCAGTGGGCTGAAAAACATCACCGCAAAATACGCGTAGTCGATTTACCGAGGAACGGTGAAGTAAAACACAAAATTAAAATGTGCGAAAGAGCCGCTTCCAGCGCACTGTGCTGGGATGTAGTATGGCGTTGGCATAGGCGAAAAATCGTTCGCGAATCTGTCCGGTGTCCCACGCCTCGGGCGAGGCTTTAAGCGACATGTAAATCATCACCGGCGTGCCGATCAGATTTTTCCGCGGCATGCAGCCCCAGAAACGGCTGTCCATCGAGTTGCCGCGGTTATCGCCCATCACAAAATAACAATTATCCGGAACGATATAGGGAAATTTCACGTCTGGCGCGCCAACCGGATTCGACCCGGGAGGAGCGGGCTCGCTGGGGCCGGTAGTGTAATTCTCCACCAGCTTTTGCCCGTTGATCCATACCGCGCCTTCCCGAATATCCAGCTTATCGCCGGGAAGCCCAATCACCCGCTTGACGTAGTCGGGCTGATCCGGCGCAAACGGCGGTTTGAAAATTACGATTTGTTGCCGCTTGGGATTGCGCCACAGCGGCATGTGCAAGTCCGTGAACGGGACGCCCGCGTCGTAACCAACGCGGCTCATAATCAGATGGTCGCCAATCAGCAGCGTATTTTCCATCGAGCCGGAAGGAATTACCCGCGCTTGACCAATCGTGCCATTGATCAACAGAAACGCCAGCGCTACCCAGAACCACGCGATGATTTCGCGCTGAATCTTTGTTCCAACCGGAACGTGCGCTTCCGCTTCTTCCTGCTTCTTCCGCTTCTCAGACTTCACGTTCCACCGTCACTGGCCTTTCAATCCGCGGCCCGTCTTCTGAAGTGTCGCGCATGCCAATTCCCAGCGTGCCGTTGCCACTTCCTTCGCGCACTTCCAGTTGCACCAAATCCGTGGGATAGACGCCAGTGTAGCAGGAAGTGCAAAACGTTCCGTTGGGGTCGCCCACTGCTTGCCGCAGACCCGCCAGCGAAACGTAGCCGAGTGAATCTGCTCCCAGATAGCGGCAAATTTCTTCCGGAGTGTTCGACGATGCGATCAATTCTTCCTTGGTCGGCGTATCCACGCCGTAGTAACACGGCGAAACCGTCGGCGGACAGCTGATGCGCACATGTACTTCTTTCGCGCCGGCTTCGCGCACCATGCGCACGATTTTTCGGCTGGTCGTCCCGCGCACGATGGAATCGTCCACCAGCACCACGCGCTTGCCCTCGATCAATCCGCGCACGGGATTGAGTTTCAGCTTCACGCCGAAATTGCGAATCGCTTGCGACGGCTCGATAAACGTTCGACCGATATAGTGATTGCGAATCAGCCCCAGGTGAAATGGAATTTTCGATTCGTGCGAATAGCCCACCGCGGCAGGCACACCGGAATCGGGCACCGGCACAATGATGTCCGCATCGACTGGATGCTCGCGAGCGAGCAACCGTCCCAACGCTTCGCGGCTGGCGTTTACCGACCGCCCAAAAATCGTGCTGTCCGGCCGCGCAAAATAGACATGCTCGAAAATACAGTGCTGATGCGGCTTTTGTGGCGCGAAGTGAATCGACTCGATTCCCGGACTTCGAAATCCGCACCATCTCGCCGGGTTCGATCTCGCGCACATACTGCGCATTCAGCAAATCAAACGCGCAAGTCTCTGACGCCACCAGCCAGGTTTCCGGCGCAACATCAGTAGCCGCCAATCGTCCCAGCACCAGTGGACGAAATCCCGCGCGGATCGCGCACCGCATAAAGTTCATCCGGCGTCAGCACCAGCAGCGAGTACGCGCCTTCCACTTGATTCAGCGCATCGCCGAGCGCTCCGGACAAATTCCGCGCCTGCGACCGCGCGATTAAATGCACAATCACTTCGGTATCGCTGTTCGTTTGAAAAATCGAGCCGCGATGTTCCAGTTTGCGGCGCCACTCCGCGGCATTGGTCAAGTTCCCGTTGTGACCCAACGCGATTTTTCCTTTGTTGCAATCCACCATGATCGGCTGCGCGTTCAACAACGCTTTGTCGCCCGCCGTCGAATACCGTGTGTGCCCGATCGCCAGCTCACCGGGAAGTTCCGCAAGTACGGACGGCACAAAAATTTCTTCCACTTCGCCCATCGCCCGATGCGCGTGCAATTCGCCGCCGGCGCTGGAAACAATTCCTGCCGACTCCTGCCCGCGATGCTGCAGCGCGTACAAACCGAGATACGTGAGATTGGCCGCTTCGGGATGTCCGAACACGCCAAACACACCGCATTCGTCGTGAAAATGATCGTCGGCGTACGCGATTTTTTCTGTCATTGGACTTTGAGTATGCGTTCGATCGAATGGGCCCAGGCATCGCGCAGGCTCTCGACGGGACTGTCGATCACTACGCTGCCGTTATATTGGATGCGCAAAACGCCGTTTGGCGTCACGCGGCCAATCTCGCTGGCCGTCACTCCGTATTGTCTCGCAGTATCAAGCACTCGGGCGAGAAATGTTGATTTCACCGAGACGACCACGCGCGCTCCGCGTTCACCGAATAGTGCGTATTCCGCCGGGTCTTCGCCAGGCATTTGCACATCAGCGCCTAATCCCTGGGAAGCAAAGCAAGATTCCGCCAGCGCTACCGCAACTCCACCATCGCTGACGTCATGCGCCGACTGCACACTCCCCGCATCAGCGAGGGCCACCAGGCAATCGATCAATCGTTTTTCAGCAGCAAGATCGATGGCCGGAGGCTCACCAGCTACAACGCCACCAATCCTCTTCGAATATTCACTCGAAGAAAACTCAGGTAGGGGCACGGCATGCCGTGCCCGCTCTTCGCCGCCCGCACCATCCAACAACAGAATCACATCGCCAGCGTCACGAAATGCGAGCTTCACCGTCTTCGACGCATCACCCAAAACGCCCAGCACCCCGATCACCGGCGTCGGATAAATCGAATTTCCCAAAGTCTCGTTGTAAAAACTGACGTTCCCACCGGTAATCGGCGTTCCGAGCGCGTTGCAAGCCTCAGTCAAGCCGTCAATCGCTTCGCTGAACTGCCACATCACTTCCGGCTTCTCCGGACTTCCAAAATTCAAGCAATTTGTGGCAGCGATGGGGCGCGCCCCGGTAGTTGCCACATTGCGCGCGGCTTCCGCCACGGCGTGCATCGCCCCTACGCGCGGATTCAGATAGCACCAACGTCCGTTGCCGTCAGTCGCCAGCGCCAAGCCACGCATCACGCCATTTTTTTCGGATTCTTTAATCCGCACTACCGCCGCATCAGCCGCCCCAGGAACCGCCAGGGTGTTCGTGCGCACCATGGTGTCGTACTGTTCCGTAATCCAGCGCTTCGATGCAATCGCCGGAGACGCCAGCAGCTTCACAAAATTTGCATTGAGATTCGTCCCTGCGGGTGCAAATACAAACCAATCCGCCGCGGTTTCGGCGCGTTTCGTGGGCGCGGCCAGCGGCCGTTGATATACCGGACCTTCTTCTGCCAACGGATGCGCTGGAATTTCCGCCACCGTTTTCCCGTGATCCTTCACGCGCATCAATCCGCCATCGGTCACCGCGCCGACCACCACCGCGTCGAGTCCCCACTTCTTGAATACATCGAGCACTTCTCGTTCGCGACCGCGCTCCGCGACCAGCAGCATCCGCTCCTGCGATTCGCTCAGCATGATTTCGTACGGCGTCATGCCGGTTTCGCGTTGCGGAACCTTTGCCAGATCGATTTCGATACCCGTGCCGCCGCGCGAAGCCATTTCGGTCGTAGAACACGTCAATCCGGCCGCGCCCATATCCTGAATCGCCACAATCGCGCCGGTCTGCATCGCTTCCAGGCACGCTTCCAGCAATAATTTTTCAACGAACGGATCGCCCACTTGCACGTTCGGCCGCTTCTGCTGCGATTCCTCGGTAAATTCCGCAGACGCTAAGAGCGATGCCCCATGAATTCCGTCCCGCCCCGTTTTTGCGCCAACATAGATCACCGGATTTCCGGTGCCCTTAGCCTTGGCGAGAAAAATCTCTTCCTTTTTCGCAATTCCCAGCGCCAACGCATTCACCAGCGGATTCTGCGAATAGCACGGCTCAAAACAAACTTCGCCGCCCACCGTCGGCACCCCAAAACAATTCCCGTAGTGCGCCACGCCGCGAATCACCCCATCCAAAATCCGCCGGTTCGCCGAGATTGTGGCGTCATCCGTCGTTTGTAGGGGCGCAGCATGCTGCGCCCCAGCTTGGCGAGATTTACCCGATCGCGCATCCACATCCCCTTCCGTCGTAATCGGCCCAAACCGCAGCGAATCCAGAATCGCAATCGGCCGCGCGCCCATCGTAAAGATATCCCGCAAGATCCCGCCCACACCGGTAGTCGCTCCCTGGAACGGCTCGACATAACTCGGATGATTGTGCGACTCAATCTTGAACGCGGCGACTAGGCCATCGCCAATATCCACAACTCCGGCATTCTCTCCGGGGCCCTGTACCACCAATTTCCCGCGCGTCGGCAAACGCTTCAAATGCACTTTGCTGGATTTGTACGAGCAGTGCTCGCTCCACATCACGCTGAAAATTCCCAACTCCGTAATGTTCGGCTCGCGTCCCAAAATCTTCAGCACGCGCCCATACTCGTCCGCCGAAAGCCCGTGCTCCGCGGCAATCTCGGGAGTTACTTTGATTTCAGTGCTAGCAGTCGCCATCATTTTTTCTCAGCAGAAAGATTCACCCAACTCGAAAACACCGTTAACGATTAATAATCAAATTCCCAGATCAACACCAGCTCGCAACGTCGCAATTCGCACTTCGCCAACAAACCAGCGCCGAAGGCGCGGCACAAATTTAGCCCAGCGCGTAAGCGCTGGGTACCGTAGCCGATACGACGCGAGCGCCGTAGGCGCGGCACAAACTCGGCCCGCGAAATTCGCAATACGTCACGCCGTCTTCACCCTTCACGCCTTTGCCGCCCCAACCATCGCTTCAATCATCGAATTAAAAATCACCAAGCCATCCGCCGAATCCAGCGCGGATTCCACGGCGCGTTCCGGGTGTGGCATCAATCCAGCCACGTTCCGTTCCCGATTACAAACTCCCGCAATGTTATGCAACGACCCGTTGGGATTTCCCGCAGCGTCATCTTTTCCGTCGGCGCTGGTGTAACGAAACAGGATCTGCCGGTTACGCTCGAGCTCACTTAGTGCAGCTTCGTCGAGCGTGTAATTGCCATCGTTGTGCGCAATCGGAATTTTTAGAATCTGTCCTGGGCGCGCAGCGTGAGTGAACGGCGTATCAGTTTCCTCCACGCGAATGTACACGTGGCGGCAAATATAGCGCAGCCCGGAATTGCGCATTACCGCCCCAGGCAGTAACCCGGCTTCCAGCAAAATCTGAAAGCCATTGCAGATTCCCAACACTAATCCGCCGGACTTCGCGAACTTCGCCACCGACTTCATCACCGGGGAAAAACGCGCAATCGCGCCAGTACGCAAATAATCGCCGTGCGCAAAACCCCCGGGCAAAATCAGCGCATCGCAGCCAGCCAGATCTTCACTCTGATGCCACAGGAATTCGACGGGTTTGTGCAGGACGTCAGCGACAGCATGAAATGCGTCGTGGTCACAATTCGACCCCGGAAAGACAATCACTCCAAATTTCATGCGGGATAACTCCTGCGATGGCGTTCGGAAACGCTAGTTTAACACAGCAAGATTGGCTTGTGCTTTAGTGGCCCAGACTTCAGTCTGATGCTTTGGTAGCCCAGACTTCAGTCTGTGTGCTTTGGTAGCGGAGGCAATCCTGCCTGTGCGCTTTTTGCAGTCGTGAAGAACACCCACAGCCAAGATTGGCTGTGCCACTACCAACTATCGACGCGCTCTCTTAGCCTTAACTTTAAGTTTTTTGGACTTCCTAGATTTCCCGCCGCTCTCCGCGGCAGCAAGCTCGCGGCGTTTCTTGGAAGCCCACTTCACCTTATTCACCTGCCGACCCCGCGCAATGCCCAGCGCATCGGAAGGTACATTTTCCGTGATCGTCGATCCGGCGGCAATGTACGCGTTGTCTCCCACGCGCACCGGGGCCACGAGCGCCGAATCGCTCCCAATAAATACCCGGCTGCCGATCGTGGTCGGATGTTTATGAAAACCATCGTAATTGCAGGTAATAGTCCCGGCGCCGATGTTGGTCCTCGTCCCGATTTTCGCGTCGCCCAAATACGTAAGGTGCATCGCCTTGGTGCCTTCGCCGACCGTACTGTTCTTCACCTCGACGAAATTTCCAATGCGCGCCCCAGTTTTCAAATGGGTTCCCCCACGCAAGCGCGCGAACGGCCCGATCACCACATCCGAATCCAATCTGCTTTGCGCGATTGCGGAATGCGCTTCTACCACCACGTCATCGCCCAGAATCGCATCGGCCAGCACGCTTCCGCTGCGAATAATGCAGCGTACCCCAATTTTGGTAGCGCCTAGAAGTTGCACGCCGGGTTCGATCACCGTATCTTCCCCGGCCATAACATCCGGATCGATCAGCACTGTTTCCGGCAGCTGAATCGTGACTCCCGAATTCATCAGCGCATCACGCTTCCACTCGCGGAAAATACGATCGACAATCGCCAGATCAATGCGCGTGTTGCAGCCCAGGACTTCGCGAGCATCTTCGGCGACTTGCGCCAGCACAATTTCTCCGTTCGCTGCCATCACTGCCACCGCATCCGTAAGATAAATCTCGTGATGTTTGTTGTTGGGTTTTACTTTCGCCAGCGCCGGCCAAAGATTCTTCAGCGTGAAGCAATAAATGCTGGAATTAATCTCGTTGATCTCACGCTGGCTATCCGCGAGTTGTGATTCCTCAACAATTGCCGCAACATTCGCCCCAGACTTGCGCAGAATGCGGCCGTAACCACTGGGGTCGGCCAGCACCGCGGTCAAAATCGTGGCCGAAGCCCCAACCGCGCGATGCGCATCGAGCATCGCCTTCAGCGTTTCGGTGCGAATCAGGGGAGCGTCACCTGGCAGCACGATGGCAAACTTCGCGTTTCCCAAAGCGCGGCGCGCTACCTGCATCGCATGCCCGGTCCCATTTTGCGGTTGTTGCAAAACGCAAACAGCGCCCAATGGTTCCGCTACTGCGGTAACTTGCTCAGCTTGGTGACCGACAACCGCAATCGTTTTCTTGGCCTTGAGTGGCGCGCAGGCACGGATCACGTGCTCCAACAGTGCGCGGCCTCCGGCACGATGCAGCACTTTCGCCAGGCTGGATTTCAGGCGGGTGCCTTTTCCGGCGGCGAGAATCACGATAGCTAGGTCGTTGTTAGGCATGGTTGTCGTTCCATTGCAGATGGGCCATTCTGCGGGAGGCTTGGAATTTACGCAACGGAGTGGTGCAAGGCGGGGTGCGAATCCCTAATCGCGGCAAGTTAGTCCGCGGCGGACGAAATGCTGGCGTCTAGAGTGACGCCTGCTCCGGAAGACGCGTCGTGGGCCAATGGATTAGACCCGTTCGCACCGTTCGTGGATGGAACTTTTCGCGTGGAAATCAGGCGCATTGCCTCAATTTCCTGGGTAGTAATCGTCCACAAAGATGGATCCGCGAGCAGCCGGCTCACCAGCTGGGTGTGCAGGGAGTGCCCCGCTTTATGCGCTTCAACGCGGGCCAGAAGCGGCAAACCCACCAAAGCCAGGTCGCCGATTAGATCGAGCGCCTTGTGGCGCCCAAATTCATCCTTAAAGCGCAGCGGACCATTCCTTACGCCGTCATCGGTGAGGACGATCGCGTTATCGAGGGAGCCGCCGCGAATCAGCCCCATGGCTCGTAGCGGTTCGATATCCCGTTCAAAGCAGAAAGTACGGGCTCGCGCTAGAAAATTGCGGAAAGACTCAGGATTCACGGTTAGCTCTACTTGCTGCTGGCCAACTTCGGGGTGTGGAAAGTCTACGTAGCAGCTGACGCTGAAATTTTCGGCGGGAGAAATGCGGATGCGGCGGTCGCCCTCGACAACTTCCAGCGGTTGCAAAACCTTTAGATATCGGCGCTTGCGACGCAATCGGCGCATCCCCGCGTGCTCCAGCATGGCCATGAAGGGCTCGGCCGAGCCATCCAGAATCGGAATCTCAATCGAATCAATGTCGACATAAATGTTGTCGATACCGCAGGAGTAGATGGCCGCAAGCAAATGCTCAGTGGTGGAGAGCAGCACGCCCTGTTTCATCAAACTGGTGGCGTAACTGACGCGAGCTACGTTTTGTCCATGCGCTTCAATCGCGAAATTGTCGAGATCCACGCGGCGGAAAACGATGCCGGTATCGGCGGGAGCGGGAACCAGCCGCACATGTCCGTAGACGCCAGTGTGCAGACCTACGCCTTCAGCCGCTGCTTCCCTGGCAATGGTGGATTGGAACAATTAGAATCCCTCGAGAAGGACTATAGAATGCTACCACGATGTAAACCCGAATTATTCTTGTTTGTTGCGTAGATTCAATGAGTTAACAGGGTATTGAGGAAAAAACACGCTCAAGGTGTGGTAATTAGACATCGAATTGCCGGGTTCTCCGTGTCTTTCAGGCCTGCCCCCGTCTTGACCGTTCTCAGTGCCAGTGAACTTTGGCAGGCTTCCTTTTGCTTACCCCAGGCGTCCCACCTAGGGACGGTGCGGTGCTACAATCTATCGGTGCGGTCCTCCGAAAATCACTGTCTTGAAATGGGTGCGGCATGAACCGATTGGCGCGCGTGGGTGTGGTAGCAGCTTCCGTGGTAATTATGTGTTACGCGGGAATTGGGTACGTCATGGGGCGCACCCCGGACGACCGCGCGTACAAGTCGCTCACGGTATACGGCGAAGTGCTGCAAAAGATCCAGTCGGATTACGTGGACGATCCCAACATGCGTTTGGTGACGGCTGGAGCGTTGCACGGTCTGCTCGAATCTCTTGATGCTGAATCCAGCTATCTCACCCCGCCGGAATACGACGAATACAAGAAAAAATTGCAAAGCCCCGCGACCGGAGAAACCGGATTAAACCTCAGCAAGCGGTTTGGGTATGTGATCGTAATTTCAGTTTTGCCCGATAGCCCGGCAAACAAAGCCGGAATCAAGAGCGGCGATATTTTTGAATCGATCAGCGGATTCACCACGCGGGAAATGTCCGTGGGCCAAGCGCAAAATTTGTTGACGGGCCCGGCAGGCAGCTCCGTGAAAGTGGCTGTGATTCGCCGCGGCAAAGCCGACCCCGACGCCGTCGAACTCACGCGCGAAAAGCTGACCCCCTCGAAGATCATTTCGCAAAAAGCAGATCCTGATATTTTGGTGCTGCGTCTGCCGTCTCTGGATGCAGGGCGCGCCGAGGAAATCCGCACGCGGCTGGTCGACGCAGAAAAACAGGGCGTCAAGAAAGTGATTTTGGATTTGCGGGAATGTGGCCGTGGCCCTATTAGTGAAGGAATCGCAGTGGCGCGGCTTCTGGTACCCAGTGGAACACTTGCGACGCTGCGCGGACAGACCGTATCGAACCAGGTCTTCGCAGCGGAACCTAGCAAAGTTGTCTGGAAGGGCCCGCTCACGGTTCTGACGGATGTAACCACCTCCGGCGCCTCGGAAGTGCTGGCCTCAGCGATTGTGGCGAATAAACGCGGTGACGTTGTCGGCGAGCGCACTTTTGGTCTCGCCTCCGAACAGAAGCTGATCACGATGGATAGCGGCGCCGCAATGGTGCTCACCATCGCCAATTATTACAATCCCAGCGGCAAATCGATTCTGGAAGAAGGCGTGACCCCCACGGAAGTAGTGCATGCCATCGCGGAAGATAATGCCGACGGCGACGACGGCGGCGACAACGTGGCGCCAGACGATCACAAAGAACCAGGTCTCGGCCCACGGCCTTTGTCTCCGGAAGATCCGATCTACCGCAAAGCTCTTGAGTTGCTAAAGTCACCCGCCGCCAAAAAGGCCGCGTAGTCCGCGGTGCGTCAGCGCGTTCGGGCTATCTGGAGCAGTGTGCGAAAGCTGCGCGCGCTCTTAATCGGTTCCTCTCCTAATAATCACCACTGCCGCAATATTTCCGCAGGTTTTCTCTTTGTGACGCTGCTAGTCTGTTTCGCCGGGTGCAAGTCTCCCGACAAACCAGCTGCGCCTGTAAAATCACGAATCAACGCAACTCCCCCGGCCACAACGCCGCCCCGCGGAAAAGCAGGCGAAGCGAAACTGGCTATTTTACTGGACGATCTTGGCAGCGATAATGCCGCGGCGGAACAGATCTTCGCGCTGCACTATCCGATTACAATCTCCGTTTTGCCTGAGCATGCGCACTCGGTGGGAATTGCCGAGCAAGCGCGGAGGCGGGGCTACGAAGTGATGCTGCATCTACCCATGCAATCCGTCGGAAAGGAGCAACCGGAGCGTCAGGAACTGCGCCCGGGCATGTCCGCTGCGGAGGTCACAGCGCTCGTCGAACAATTTCTCGGCGAAGTTCCGGGCGTTAAGGGCGTCAACAACCACCAGGGCTCGCAAGCGACCGCCGACACGGATCTGATGTCCGAGTTGATGCCCGTATTGCGCCGACACAATTTGTTTTACGTCGATAGTCGCACCACCGCGGCTACCGTGGCGTACGATGCCGCGCGAAAAGAAGGTGTGCCGGCAGCGTTTCGCAATGTGCCATTCCTCGACGATGTCGAGAACGTGGCCGCGATCGAAAAGCAACTAGCCTTGGCCATTCGGGGAGCGCGAGAAAAGGGCGAAGCGATAGCCATCGGCCACCCGCATCCGGCCACGTTGCAAGCGTTACGGGCGATGCTGCCTAAGGCCAAGGCCCAAAGCGTTAAGCTGGTTTTTATCTCGGAGCTGGTACACTGATTTTTCGCCCTTTGTTTTGTTGAAGTTAGACAGATTGGCACCACCCCACCCCTCTTCGCGCAACAGTCTCATTCTAAGGAGGTTATCCCTGATTTCCGTGTAACTTACGCATTCCAGGGTGTTTAGCCGATTACTCGCACGAGATCTGCCTTCTGGAGGTCGGGGCATCGCTTTGCCTCGAGGAGGTTCGTCGATAAGTCAGGATTTAGGTCTGGTGGAGTTGGGGCGCGAATATCCCAGTGAGTACTGTAGCAGGGTGGTTACTTGGGGTCAAGGGAAGACTGCGGCGCTGCCGACGGTAGTGCTGGAAGCAACGGCTGGCGTGGGTACAGGAAGTGAAAGACTACAGCTAGAACGGCCATTACCGCGAAGCTAAAGACGCTGCCCTCGGGGCCTGTGGCGCCGCCAGTGAGCCAGTCCGGGCCATGCAGGGAGGCATTTGAAAGATGGCCGGGGAAGACCGAACCGCTATCCGGCACCGAGTACAAAAAGGTCTCGCCGAAGTCGAACGCGGCGTGCCAGCCGACGGCTAGCCACAGAGTGCCGGTACGGTGCAAAGTGAAAGCAAATAGCAAGGCGATTAATGCGACGCCCGCCTCCCCGGCCAGACTTTCGCCGGGATTGTGAGAATGTTCAAAACCGAAATATAGAGCCAGCAGGATCGCCGCGGGCCAATAGCCTACACCCTGCGCCAGGGTGTACAGGGTGTAGCCGCGGAAGGCAAACTCTTCAAACAGACCCACAATCAGAAAAATGACGGCCCACTCACTTGCCCAACGCAGAATTGCAAGATCGTGAATCGCCATCGAACCAAACGAATAGCCTCCAAATATGGCTATCAGCGCGATCAACGCAGAAATTTCGCATAAGCCAAAGACACAGCCTTGGGCAAAACGGATCGCCCAATTCCCGGACAGAGGAAGGCCGTAAGCTCCGACGGGCCGGTGTTCGATCCGAGAGAGAATGACCGCGGCGCCATAAACCACCGCGAAGCCCAAAAGCTCCTCAAGGAGAATGAGTAGCGGAGAACCTAAAAGGTAAGGAGCGCGGAACAACAATTCGAGGAAGACATTCTTTATCGTCCACAAAACCCACACGAGAGCAATGTAGAGAACCAGACGCAAGAGTGCAGCGAAGGCCATCTGCACCTTGTTTCTTACCTGAAGCTTGAACAAAGGAGGATCAGGAGCGACTTGCGGCTCCGGCGCGGTGGGAATGGGAAGCTCGCTATCCAAAGGATTTCCTAGAGGAATACGGTAGCACACGCGAGCGGCAGGTATGGGCCGGGAATCGAGGCTGATCGCAAAGACCCTAGCTACTGTAGAAGCTTTGCAGAGACGTATAAAAGGCTACCAAGAGGTTAACCGGCATGCTAGTTTTAACCGGTTAAGATACGAGGCAAGCTTTATGGCTGTAGCTGGCGGCAACGAACTTGTTTCCTTGATTGGCGGGCGCCTCGCGCTCGACTTTGCAAACGCTGGCTCTCCGAAGCGGCGACTTTCCTGGGAAGAACTCATTTCGTTTCTGGAAGCCACTAAAGTAATTTCGGCAGAGCGCACTGCGGTGCTGCTGGAGCTTCCGGAATCTGAGCCGATGGCCGCGCATGCCCTGCTGGAACACGGTTCTTCTTTCCGAGACGTCTTGCGGCAGACATTTCGCGGGATGCTGCACAAGGAAATACCCAAACCCGAGGCCGTGGAGGCCATCAACGAACTGCTCCGGGTTACCGAGGGGCATGACGAGCTGCGGTCCGACGCGGGGCGATGGCGAATTGAATTTGTGGCCAGGGAAAGCGGGTTGGAGTGGTTGCTGGCAGCCATCGCACGGTCAGCTGCGGAGATCGTGGCGGAAGGCGGGAATGCGAGGATTCGGGTGTGCGCCAATTCCGAGTGCGGCTTGTTTTTCTATGATGCGTCGCGAACCAAGAAGCGGCGATGGTGCGCTATGGCGGTTTGCGGCAATAGACATAAGGTGGCATCGTTCGCGAAGAAGCACGGCTCGCGAGCGAGCGGGCGGTAAACGGATCGTTTACTCGCGCGGCGCCGGAGGGGAGAGCCCTCCGTGAGATATCACGAAAGCAAATCCTTCCCGTGCCACGGCGGGCACCCGGCTGCACTCCGCATGACAATCAGTAGCGCGGCGAAGGCCTACTTGACGTACTTCGGTCGCTGACCGCGAGACCACGGATCGTAGCTATGCGCAAAGACTAGCCGCTCGGCTAACGGCGGGTGGCTGTAGAGCCAGAAACGGATAAATTCCGGGGGATTGGGATCCGACAGATCGAGTTCGCCGAGGACCTGGAAGGCGTGCGCGGCCACTTCTTCGGAATGCGGCACCACGCCGTGAATTACTTCCAATCCGTAGACATCCGCCGCGTGCTCTTCCATGCGGCTAAGAGCGTTCATCACCGGCGCAGAGAAAAAATCCAGCAGCTGCATCAGCAGAAATAAAACGGCCAGCGCGGCCCAATCCTGAGGACCATAAATCTTCCAGCGGGCACCCCAGCGATTGAGCGCATAGTGCAAGCCGCGATACATCAGATATAGGCCCAACAAGGCCCCCGCGGCAAAGAAAAGAAAGCCCTGCCAGATGTGCCCCAAGACGTAGTGACCGAGTTCGTGCCCCACAATAAAGAGAGTTTCTTCCGGCGTGGTTTTGCGGATGGTGTTGTCATAGAGGACCAGTCGCTTGGAAGGGCCCAGCCCCGCCACGTAGGCGTTCAAGGTGTTGGTTTTCTTGCTGGCATCCATTAGGAACATGCGGTCTGGAGCAATGGGAACACCGGCGTGCTGGGTTAGCCGCGCAATGGACTCGACGAGCGCTGGCTCTTCGGCGAGCAGCGGGCGATAGTGATGAAAGAGCGGGTCGATAACATAGGGGCTGGCAATAACGAGGCATAACGAGATCGGCAAGAGAGCCAGCCAAAAATAAAACCACCAGCGGCGCGGACTGCGGTGCAAAACGGCAAACAAGATTATTCCAAGAATCGTAAAAATCAACAATTGGACGAGTTCTTCTTTGGTCCAATCCCAGGCCCAGGCTCCCCAACCTTCCACGGACTGTTGGTAACGCAGAGAAAGCGCATGCCAGTAAATACTGACGGGCAGCTCGAACAGATCGACCAGGAAGAGGAACGGAGGGAGGAACAGCAGCCCCTGTAGCCAGCGTTTTTCAGTGGAGCGCTGGGCGAAATCACGAAGCCGGGCAACGACGCCGAAACGCAGAAGCAGCAACACTCCAACGACAACTACGAGGTACCAGACGAAATAGAGAATGTAGCCGGCCCGGGAATAGGCTACGGCTTTCTGGCGGGTTTCGTAGGAAAGAGTATAGCTTTCCGTTTTGGCAACCGGACGCTGGTCGGGGCCGGCGGATGGCTGACTGGGTGGCGCAGTTGGCACGGCTACGGGAGGCGCGACTTGAGCCGTGAGAGTGGCGGCAGATTGGCCTGGACAGCGGGCAGCGGAGACAGACTCCGGCAAAAAACTGAGGAGCAGCGCGAGTGCAACGGCGATTCGAGAAATTCTGTTTCCCAGGCTCATGGTATTTCAGCGCCGTAAAAACGTGAACGATTGCGCGGGGGTATCCTCGGGATGGGCGGTCTTCAGGCTCCAGTTGCGGATTGCGCCACCGGTGGTTAGGCCTATATCCACGATAGACGTCCAGCGTTCGAGTTTGTGGTGATCGTAGTGATGAAAAATGTAGGCGACGCCGATATTCAGGCCAACGGCACCGGCCTCCACTGCCGCAAAGGCGGCATGATTATCGACGAGATCGTTGGTCAAGAGGATCTCCTGGCGGCCGCGACGGCGGAAATTGAGAGTAGAGAAATAGTCCAAGGTGCGCGCTGCGCCCACGCCTACGAACAGCCAATCGTTTTCTTTGTCCCAGAAGTGGTGAACGGGAAGCGGGGTTTTTACCGTTTCGGGCTTGGGCGCCTCGACGGGTGCTTGCGGACTGGCGGACTGTTGAGCAAAAACGGCGCATGAGCCCGTCCAGCCGAGGATAGTTGCGATAGCTAGCTTGCCTAGATTCTTTGCAAGGAACCCGCGCTTCACAATCTGTTCTTGATCGACGTTCCAGCCATAGTTATTTGCCACAGTAAAAGTATAGTCGGGAACTTGGTTCGGTAAAACTACGGGTTGGGCTTCCGCAGCTCGTCTCTCCATAAGTTACTGATGCGCAATGAGTTGCTACGCGAGCGCAGGCCTGAGGTAACAGATTCGCAGCGGCGGGAGCGAGAGTGATTGCTGCCGCCGCTTCCGAGAGTTACGCTTAACGGTACCTCAACCTGAAAGCGTTTGCAGATATAACGACGTACGAGGGAATGACTATGCGGTTCGGAATTCCATCACGGCTGGTTCTGGCGGCGCTATTGCTGGCGCACGGGGGTAGTTTGTTGCGCGCGCAAGCGCAGTCGCAAGATTCTTCGGCATCGGTGGCCGATGCTGCTAAGCGGGCACGCGAGCAAAAGCAGAATGCTGCTTCCAAAGCGAAAGTCATCACCGACGACGATGTGGACGCAAAAAAAGTAAGGCCTGGCGATGAGGGATTGACGGTGAGCGCGCCGCATCTGGACACCGAGGGGCCGAGCGCACAGGCCGTAGCGGCGCAGGAAGCCGCGGACGTTAGAAAAGAAGAGTCTCCCGCGGATGATGCAATCAAGAGCACGGACTCCGCAAAGATCGTAAAAGCGAAGGAAGAGCTGGCACGCGCCGAGGAAGATTTGAAATTGAGCCAACGCGAGTCGGCGCTACAGCAGGATACGGTCTATTCCAAGCCGGACTATCAGCATGACACGGCGGGCAAAGCCAAACTGGATGAATTACAGCAGCAAATCGGCGATCGGCAACAGCGCGTGGAACAACTAAAGACGCAAATTGCGGCGATGGAAGAACTGCAAAGTAAGAAGTCCGGCGCAGCTCCCGCGGCTGAAAAGCCGGCCGCGCCGCCACAAAGCTAGGCACACCCACCGATTGAGATAAATTTTAGTAAACTTTTTGCCACCCTCCTCCGTACTTATCCATAGCAGCAGCGGTACGCTTTTCTGGAACGGAATCCATGAGACTGAATGTTGAAGGTGTGTCCAAAAATTATCGTGGGGGTGTGCATGCGCTACGTGGCGTGCAGCTTTCGCTGGAGCCTGGCGTGCTGGGCCTGCTGGGACCGAATGGCGCAGGCAAATCCACGCTGATGCGCATTCTGGCTACGATCACGCGGCCGACATCGGGGCGCGTTTTGTGGAATGACGTCGACATTGCGTCGCGGCCGGATGGGCTGCGGCAGGTGCTGGGCTATTTACCTCAGGATTTCGGCGTGTACCCCAACTTGAATGCGATTGAGTTTCTGGAATATCTGGCAGCGGTGAAGGGTTTGCCGGCAGCCGCGGCACGCAAGCGGATCGCGGAACTGTTGGACCTGGTGAATTTGACATCAGCTGCCAAGCGGCCGCTCGGCGGATATTCCGGTGGGATGCGGCAACGCGTAGGCATCGCGCAAGCGCTCTTGAACGACCCGCAACTTTTGATTGTGGACGAGCCGACGGCCGGACTGGATCCCGAAGAACGGCTGCGCTTCCGCAACTTGCTTTCGGAATTATCCGGCGAGCGGATCGTAATCCTCTCAACGCATATTGTTTCGGACATTGAAGCCGTAGCCAGCGGGATCGCGATCATGGCGCAAGGCGAGTTGCTGGCGCATGGCGCCCCGGAGAGTTTGTTGACTCGATTAAACGGGCGCGTCTGGGAAGTGGTGGTGAGCAGCGCGGAATTGCCTGCGTTGCGGCGGAATCATCTGGTCAGCAGCACGGCGCATCGCGCGGATGGTGTACACGCGCGCGTGGTGGCAAATTCCGCACCAACGCCGGGGTCGCGGCAACTAGAGCCTTCTCTAGAAGACGCGTATCTCGATGCATTGACGCAACAACGCACTCGCGATGCGTCCCCCTCAGCGAGCGCGGCGGCATGAATACCGGGCGAGTGATCTTTGCGCTGGCGCGCGCGGATTTTCTGGAACGCGTGCGGCGCTATAGTTTTCTGCTGACTATGCTATTCGCTCTGTTCCTGGGATACGCCGCGGCCACCCGACGAATTACCATCGGATTGGACGGCTATCGCGGAGTGTACACCTCGGCATGGATAGGCGCGCTGGTGGCATTGGCGACTACGTGCTTTGTTTCGCTGGTGGGCTTTTACATCGTCAAAGGATCGGTGGATCGGGACCGGGTTACCGGTGTGGGACAGATTTTGGCGGCGACGCCGCTTTCGAAGCCGGCGTACGCGATGGGAAAATTCCTGAGTAATTTCGCGGTGCTGGCGGCGATGGTGGCGATGCTGGCGGTGTGCGCGCTGCTAATGCAGATTTTTGTTCTGGAAGATACCCAGACCCATACTTTCCGACTGCTGTCGCCGTTCGTGATGGTGGCCCTGCCGGCGATGATGTTGACCGCGGCGATTGCGGTGCTGTTCGAGATGCTGCCGGTCTTGCGCGGCGGCGTGGGCAATGTGCTGTGGTTTTTTGTCTGGTCGATGGGCGGCCTGGCGCTGCCGGACACCTCCGGAAACAAGCAGCTGGATCCGCTGGGAGTCGTGACGGTGGCACACAGCATGCAAGACGCGGCGCGCGCAGTAATTCCTGGCTACAAGAATGGTTTTGCGTTTACCGTCGACACGAACCAAACGCAGATTCTCTCGACATTGCGCTGGGAAGGAATGCACTGGACTGCCGAGGTCGTCAGTTTGCGGGTTATGTGGGCGCTGGTGGCGATAATTTTTGTTTTGCTGGCGTCGGTCTTTTTTGACCGCTTCGATGCGGCGCGGGCGTGGCAGTTTTCTTTCCGCAGGAGGAAGGCCAAGAGCATCGGCGCCACGGCAGCAAATGGGATGTTGGCTAGCGGGTTAGAGCTGGCTACAGCTAACGGCGCGGCCGTGAATGGAGGGGGCGTCTTCGTCGGCGCCTCTCCCGATACGCCTTTGCGATTAACGGCACTGCTCGGTGCGGCGCGATCCAACGCGTTTGGGCGATTGTTTATCGCGGAGTTGCGGTTGGCACTGCAGGGTTTGCGCTGGTGGTGGTACGCGGTCGCCGCAGGTTTTTTGATTGCGGAGTTTACTTCGCCTTTGGAAATCGCGCGGGGTCCGCTGCTGGGAACTGCGTGGCTGTGGCCGGTGTTGATCTGGTCGGCGATGGGTTCGCGCGAGACGCGCTTCGCTACGCGCGGATTGATATTTTCTTCATCGCGTATTTTGGGACGACAGATACCGGCTTGTTATTTGGCAGGAGTGGCGGTAGCGATGCTGACCGGTGCAGGAGTCGGGATTCGCCTGTTGCAAGCGGGGCAACATTCTGAGTTCTTGGCCTGGCTGGCGGGTGCGATCCTTCTCCCTGCGCTGGCCATGGCTCTTGGCGTTATTTCAGGATCGGGAAAGGCCTTTGAGGCCTTGCTCACGGCGGTTTGGTACGTGGGTCCGATGAACCACACGCTGGGTATTGACTACACCGGGGCGGCCAACGGCAACCTAACGATGCACTACGTTGCGATTTATTTTGCGCTGAGCGCGGCGTTATTGGCTTTCACATTCTTCGCCCGGTCGCGACAACTGCGTAATAATTAAAATTTCCACAACCCGCGACCCTTCATTAGAAGAAATCCACAGATTTGCAAGCGGCCCACTACATCTTGGGGCGTTTTCTCTTGACACTACCGGTGGTACGCGACAAAATTCGCCGCAGCATTTGCATTCGGCCATGGGGGCTTGGCGTGTTGCGCCGCTCGGCGGAAGACGCGAGGCGGTTGTGATTCTGAGGGGATCACCAATGCAATATTTGCCGGGGTATACCGTGCAGTGTATCAATGCACTTTGTGAAGCGCGGGGTCACTGGATGCGGGCGGACGTTATGGCGCCGACGAATAACGAGGGGCGCTGCCCATGCTGCGGAGATTTTCTGCAGAATGTGCCACCTCCCTTGGGTCCGCGCTTTCGTATGCGGCCGCGAGCGTTAGCGGCGCGACCACCGTTGCGGCCAAGGCCGCGGTAAACTTTAACGCTCCCGCCGTTTATTTCCTTCTATCATTGCAACTGCGATGAAATTCTTGCGCAGCGTCGTGTTCCTGTTCGCGGTTTCCCTTGGCGGGTGGCTGTTCCTTCCTTTTTGCAGCGGGCAAGCCCTTAAATCCGTGATGATCGCGGGACACGAGGCGCACTTCGATGCCCAGGGACAACTGCTGCCGTGGATCGCCTGGGATACGGCGCTGGATCGCGAAATGCGATTTTACGAATCGGCTCCCAGCGATCATGGCTATCCCGTTTTTGTGACCACCACATTTCTGGACGGTGACTGGAGGCCGCTGACGGCCCGTAAAGATACGATTCCGGCCACGCAAAATGGCCTGGGAATAATTTCGTACCTGAAATTTTATGAGTTTCGCGGGAAGCGAAATCCCAAAACCCTGGCAATTGCGCGGGCGATGGGTGAGTACCTGATCAAAGAAGATTTGACGCCGGAGGGCGGCGCGTATCCGCGGTTTGTTCGATCTACCGGACGGCGCGGCAGCTTTCCGCAAACGCTGGATAGCGGATCGCAAGCCGATGGTCCTTACGAAATTGAGCCGGACAAAGGCGGCATCGCGGGTTATGCGCTGGTGCTGCTTTTCGACGCAACGAAAGATAAAAAATATCTGGAGCAGGCGCTGCATGATGCGCGCGTGCTGGCGGCGAATCAGAAGCCCGGGGATGGCACTCATTCGCCTTGGCCCTTTCGCGTGGATTACCGCAATGGCGCCGGCCGCGGGGATGTTTCCAGCGATATGGTGTACATCCTGCGTCTGTATGACGTTTTGCTCGCGCACGGCAACGAGGAATTCGCGGAGCCGCGCGCCGCGTTGTGGAAGTGGATCAAAGAATGGCAGATCCCCAGCGCAAAGACAGATGGGGCGCTCTTCGCGCAGTTTTTTGAAGACCATGACAATCCGGCCAATCGCAACGCGTGGGCGCCCCTGAATCTGGCGCGCTATCTACTGGAGCGAAAACAGGCACTCGATCCGGATTGGCAGGAAGATGCCAAAACGCTGGTGGAATTTGTGCAGAAGAACTTTACGCACAAGGAATTCAACGTGACGGTGTGCCACGAACAGGACGAGGATCACGAAGCCTGGGGCGGCGTGAATTCCACATATGGGGCGGTGCTGGCGTTGTATGCGAAGGCCACGGGATCTGCTGCCCTGGCAGCCGAAGCACAGCAAACGCTCACGTTTGCGGAATACTCCATCGATGAACAAGGACGTCCGCGCGACTTATTTAAAAGCGACGCCTTAGGCGGCTGGCAGGAAGATGCGCACACGGACGTAGTGCATAACTTCGTCGACGCGCTGAAAGCGTATCCGGAGTGGGGAAAATAGCGGTTCGGACAAATTCCGCCGGCATCAATGCGGCGCGGATCAGCTGTTTTCGACCAGGCCTTTTTCAACCATCTCGTCGTCGCTCAGCCACAAATCCGGAATATTTGCGGAACCTAGCCGGAGAATGTCTTCCAGTGCTCCGCGTACTTCACTGACGCGGAAGTCGACTCCTATACGCTCCAGCAATTCAATCAAGGAGTGCGCGCTTTCCGCGAGCGCGGGTTTGGGAAGCGTGTTTTGCGATTCGAGGCGGTGGTACGTGACCACGTAAATCGCGCTGGGCCCGGCGCCGTGCCGTTCGATGTGCAAAAAGCCCCGCGCTTTCTGCGGTGCCGACGCCAGCTGCGGTGCGACTCCCAAGCCCGAAGAAAGTGCGCTCATTGCTCCCTTTCGTTGCCGATTCGCCCGCGGAGCAGGGTGGGGCTGCTCCGCATGCGCTAATTCTTCAGTTCAACTGCAGCCGCTGGTGCTGCCGCAGTTTTCGCATTTGTAGCAGGCGCCGTTCGGCACCATCAACATGCCGCACTCGCTGCACGTGGGCGCACCTTCGTGCGCGTTGCTCGGCGACTTCGACGCAGGCGGCTCATAATGCGAGGTTTCCGGTGTGGGGGCGATTGCAGGGAACATGGTCTGCAGCTTCGGCATCGGAGGCAATGGCTGTGCCGGCAGGATCGCGGCCGCGACCTCCGCTGGAGTGCCGTTCTGCTTCAAATAATCCGCCGAGATAAACTTGCTGCCCAGCCAACGCGCCAGGTAATCCAGCACGGAAGAAACAAAGCGAATGTTGGAATTGGCGGTGATGCCGCTGGGTTCGAATCGCGTATTCACCAGCTTGTCTACCAGCACCTTGAGCGGAACGCCATATTGCAAACCCATGGAGAGCGTCAGCGCCAAGCCGTCCATCACGCCGGAGAGCGTGGAGCCTTCTTTGGACATCTTTACGAATACTTCGCCGGGCCGGCCATCTTCGTACATGCCGACGGTGACGTAGCCTTCGTGTCCGCCCACACTGAATTTGTGGGTCAGCGAAGCGCGTTCCACCGGCATTTTTTCCCGCTGTGCGCGCGCAAAAAGCTCTCGTTGCATCGGTTCGAGCATGCCCTGCGGGGCGGCAACAACTTCCGCCAGCTTCTCTTCTTTCTTTTCCTCTTTTTTGCCGCCGGCATTGAGCGGCTGCGAGCGCTTCGAATTATCGCGGTAGATCGCTACGGCTTTCAGTCCGAGCTTCCACGATTCAACGTAGGCGTTGGAAATATCTTCCACCGTGGAGTCTTCCGGCATATTGATCGTCTTGCTGATCGCGCCGGAAAGGAACGGCTGCGCAGCCGCCATCATCTTCACGTGGCCAGTCCAGGCGATGGAACGTCCGCCGCCCGCAGGAGCCAGCGAGCAATCGAACACCGGGAGATGTTCCGGATTGAAGTGGGGCGCGCCTTCCACCTTTCCGTTCTTGTCGATGTACGAAACGATGTCGCTGGCCTGTTCCGGGGAATAGCCCAGCTTCAGCAACGCTTGCGGCACGGTGTTGTTGACGATCTTGATGACGCCGCCGCCGACCAGCTTCTTGTATTTCACACAAGCCAGATCCGGCTCGATGCCAGTGGTGTCGCAATCCATCATGAAGCCGATGGTGCCGGTAGGCGCCAGTACGGTAACTTGCGAATTCTTGAAGCCGTGTTTTTCGCCGAGCGCCAGCGCGTCATCCCAAGAGCCGGCTGCCGCCATGAAAAGTTCCGGCTGCACGTGTTCGGGCTTGATGCCGCGCACGGAATCGCGATGCATGCGAATCACGTCCAGCATGGGTTCGCGATTCACAGCGTAGCCCGCGAAGGGTCCCATCTTTTCCGCAACGCGCGCGGACTGCGCATAGGCCTCACCGCACATCAGCGCGGTGATCGCGCCAGCCACATCGCGGCCTTCATCGGAGTCATACGGCAGCGCCATAGACATCAGCAGGGCGCCAAGATTGGCATAACCAAGTCCCAGCGGGCGAAAGCTGTATGAATTCTCCGCGATCTTCGGCGTCGGGTAGCTGGCGAAATCCACCAGAATTTCCTGCGCGGTAATCGTTACGTCCACCGCGCTCTTGAACGCTGGAACATCGAAGTCCCCGCTGCCGTTCACGAACTTCATCAAGTTCAAGGACGCCAGGTTGCAAGCCGTATCGTCCAGAAACATATATTCCGAGCAGGGATTGCTGGCATTGATGCGCGCGGTGTTCTTGCAGGTGTGCCAGTTATTAATCGTGGTGTCGTACTGCATCCCGGGGTCGCCGCAATGCCAGGTGGAATCCGCGATCTTGTACATTACTTCGCGCGCGTTCAGCTTTTCGTTGGGCTGGCCGTCGAGAACCGTCTTGGTCCAGAAATCCTTGTCATCTTCGAAGGCGCGCATGAAGTCATCATTCACACGCACCGAGTGATTGGCATTCTGAAAGAAGATCGAGCTATAGGCGTCGCCGTCAATCGAGGAATCGTAACCATTGGCGATCAGCACGTGCGCTTTCTTCTCTTCCTTCACTTTGCACTCGATAAATTCCACGATATCCGGGTGGGTGATATCCAGAATCACCATCTTGGCCGCGCGCCGCGTCTTGCCGCCGCTCTTGATCACCCCGGCGAAGGCGTCAAAGCCTTTCATAAAGCTCACTGGACCGGATGCGATGCCCCCGCCGGACAGAGTTTCCTTGCTGCCACGCAAGGTAGAGAAATTTGTACCGGTTCCCGAGCCCCACTTGAATAGCATGCCTTCCGTGCGGGTCAGTCCCATGATCGATTCCATCGTGTCGCTGACGGAATTGATGAAGCACGCCGAGCATTGCGGCTTGGCTTGCACGCCCACGTTGAACCACACCGGCGAATTGAAAGCCATCTTCTGCTCGACCAGCAAATGGGTCAGCTCGTCACGGAACGCATCACGCGACGTAGTATCCGTAAAGTAGCCGCCTTCTTCTCCCCAGCGCACAATGGTGTTGACCACCCGGGCGATCAACTGGCGTACCGATCCTTCACGCTCCGGGCTTCCCGGCTTGCCGTGAAAATATTTGCTCACCACAATGTTGGTGGCGGTTTGCGACCAATTCTTGGGCACCTCAATATCGTCCTGGCGGAAAATCGTCACGCCCTTTTCATTACCGATCAGCGCGGTGCGCTTTTCCCATTCCACCAGATCAAAAGGGGATTTCTTGCCATCGGTGAAGTAACGCTGGAAAGTTAATCCCTTTTGCGTGCTGCCACCTGTGGTTTCCGGGATCGTGCCCGTCTCCAGCGATTTGCCGTTCAACGCCTGCTTCACCGTTGCCATTTCTTCCTCCTACCGCTTGATGGCTTTCTCCTCGAAGAAAGCCCTGCTGCTCGTACGTCCCTGCTCGAAATCAGGGGTTACTGCTCTGGGTCCCGATGAGCCCTATGCTCGAATATCGACAATAACTTGCGCCGACCAAACCCCACTCCCGGCGAAAACCGTTCACCTTCTATTAGATGACCAACCACGGCACTTCGAATTTCGTATAGCCCGCACAACGACACGAGTTTGACGCTAGCAAAATAAGACGCCAATGCTCTGCTCTCGGCTGATAAAAAAACAATTTCACAGCCAGCAGCAATCCTCGTGTCCAACCAGGTTACGTATCCTGACGGCGGATCAGCAATGGTTGGCTCGCGCTCGATTTTTTGCTTTAACCCGGAAGGCCTCGTGGGTCTCAGTGCGCGGACCGCGAACAGCTCATCCCCGATTCGGTCCGCTCTGGCGCTACCACGTTCCCCGAATCTGGAATCGAAGTATCAAGGTATGTAAATTTCCTGTCAAGGGAAAAACGCAAAATGTGGTTGCAAAATTTCCATTCTGTCTATTTGTAGTGGTGGGTTTGCAGTTGCGCGCCAGAGCACAGTTGCATTTCGCGGACGCTTTTCTCGCGCTAAACTGTTTGCATCTCCTTGATCATGAAACGCTTCCGGATATTTTCGCTGGGGATTTTGTGGTGCTGGGCGCTCGCGATGCACTCTTCGCAAGTACCTGGTACCCCTGCGGTGATGCAGTCCTCCTACGGTGAGAAAATTCATATCGAGGGCGTTCCCAATGCCGGAAAAATCGGCGAGCACCTCTATCGTGGCGCTCAACCCAAACTATTAGCGGTCAGCGAGCTCAAAAAAATCGGTGTAACAACCGTGGTAGATCTGCGCAGCGAAGATCCGCAAGCTGTCGCTCAGCGAGCGCGCCCAAGTACAAGCGCAGGGTTTGCGATTCGTGAATATCCCCATCGGAGGATTTTCCGCCCCTACCAATCAACAAGTAATCCAATTCTTGGCAATTTTTCGCGACCACCCGGAAGAAACCGTTTTTGTGCACTGCCACTACGGAGAAGACCGCACTGGCGTGTTCGTCGCTTCCTACCGCATGACCATGGAACACTGGCCGGCGCGAACAAGCGGAGAACGAAATGAATTTTTTCGGTTTTCACCGGCACTGGCAACGGGAGATGAAGGAATTCGTTCGCGATTATCCCGCGCGTCTAAGTTCCGCGCCGGACCTCGCTGATTTTCAGAAAACTCTAACTTCGCCGGCGCCTTTACCCTTGGCGCACTAATCGTCTGCTCTAGTACGAACGTACTCTCACCGCCAAACGCTTGCTTCATTTTAAATACCAACACTGAGCGTTACCCTCTCTGCTGACCTCAGAAATGTAGGTTTGTGGAAAGGTCTACGTGCAAGTCGGTCGATATCAGGTCGTCGAAGTCATAGGCTCTGGCGCACACAGCAAAGTCGCGCGCGGATTCGATCCATTGATCGGACGCAGTGTAGCGATCAAGCTGCTCCCCACGGATCTATCTCGTGGGGAGGCTCGCCAACGCTTCCTGCAGGAAGCCCGCGTGGTTGGTCAACTCTCGCATCCCGCAATCATCACCCTGCACGACATGGGTATCGACGAAGCTTCGCAGACTCCTTATTTGATCATGGAGTATCTCGAGGGGCAGGCCCTCGATCAGGTTTTATTGAAGGGCGCTCTGCCCTATCCGAAAGCCTGCGCGTGGGTCGCGGAAGTAGCCACTGCCCTGGCTGTAGCGCATCGCAAGGGCATTATTCACGGGGACGTAAAGCCCGCGAATATCCTGACCACCATCGAAGGCCGCGTGAAGCTGACCGACTTCGGTATCGCCCGCCTGGCTCGTAAAGACACCATGGACAGCCCGTTGATGGGTACCCCGGCGTATTGGTGCCCGGAACAAATCATCGGCAAGCCGCAAGACGAGCGTTCGGATTTGTTCTCACTGGGCGTTGTTCTGTACGAAATGGTCACCGGGAGGCGCCCGTTTGATGGGCCAACGCTACCCGCTATCTGCGAGCGCGTGCTTTCCTCCACCGCCTTTGCCGCCCTCGCATGCCAATCCTTCCCTTCCCGGTAGCTTTGATGAGTTGATGGCCTTGTGCCTGGCCAAGGACCCGGCGGCGCGAATCGCGTCCGGCGAAGAATTGGCGAATTTGCTGTATCCGCTGGCGCGCCGCAAGCCTACCGCCGCCGTTCCAGCGGCTTCCACGCCGCCCCCAACGCTGCGCAGCCGGGCCACCCGCCTGCTGCGTTCGGCCTGACAAGTCACGCACCGTGACTCGAAGCTAATTACCCTAGGGTGTTCACCTTAGACCTTAAGGCGGGGTACCAGAGTTTCCCTCCTTAGCACCTTCGGGTGATTCCCTTTTACAACGTATTTTCGCAAGATTACTGAGTTCGCTGAGTGTGCGTTGCATGGGGCCCCAGAAAATGCTGGATCCGCAGAATCGTTACGAAATTATCGGAACGCTCGGCACTGGTGCCACTAGCCGGGTGGATAAAGCTCGCGATGCCATGATCGGCCGCACCGTCGCCATCAAGACGTTCCTCCACGGCTTTGGCTCGGGCGACCTCCAGAAACAGTTTCTCCGCGAAGCGCAAATTATCGGACGGCTCACTCACCCCTACATCGTGGGCTTGTACGACGTCGGCACCAACGAAGCTGGCGTGCCGTTTCTAGTGATGGAATACGTCGACGGAAAAACGCTCGAAAAAACTTTGGACGACGGACCGCTGCCGCTCGAACGTGCCGCAGTCTGGGCCGCGGATCTGGCCTCCGCGCTCGCCCGCGCCCACCAGTGCAAGGTTATTCACGGCGACGTAAAGCCCGCCAACATTTTGATCACCAAAGAAGGCCAGGTAAAACTGGGCGACTTCGGAATTGCGCGTTTTGCAACGCAGGTTTCCGGCTCTGGAAGCGTTCTGGGAACACCCGCCTATCTTTCGCCGGAACAAATCTTGGGCGGCAAACAGGACACTCGCTCCGATCTATTTTCCCTCGGAATTATTTTGTACCAGATGACGACTGGTGTCCGCCCGTTTGACGGTACCTCCGTCGGCGCCGTCTGCGCGCAGATTGTTTCCGCCACTCCGCCGCCGCCGTCACACCATAATCCCGCGTTGCCTCCGGCATTCGACCATATCGTGATGCGCTGCCTGGCAAAGGAGCCCGCACAGCGCTACGCGGATGCCGAATCTCTAGGCGCATCTCTATATCCCTTCGCCCGCAGCAAGCCGGTGGTGATGCCCTTGCCAAACCGCTTCTGGTGGAAGCGCCCGATGCAGATGGGCGATCTGCGCGCCGCAGCTATTTTGTTCGCGGCGCTCGCGACGGCCGGCGTAGCCTTCAAGACGGTGCGGCACTTCACTCAGGCCGCCACTGTGCAAGCGCAATCTGTTAAGCAGGCGGAACTTTTGCGGCCGAGCCCGGCTGATCGCGGCGTTGCCGAACACAATTCCGATTTGACTACGTCGCCTTCGGGTTCGCTCATCAATGTGGGCGCTTCGGATGTTGGCGGCACATCAGGTTCTTCCGGGAGTCCGGAGACGGACTCCGTGACTGGCGATGCCACGTTTAGCACCGGACCGTCTGGTAACCCGCGGCAGCACTCTAGCGGACGATTCCTCTTCCGTGTCAGGTCGTTCTTCGGCGGTACCCTCGGCATCGCACGCATTCGAACGTCATGCCGTCGCCGCGAATCCGAAAAATTCTCACGCCACGCCGCCCACGGAAGGCCTGAGTCTCTCGGCCGCAGCGTCCGCGACCACCGCAAAATCCGTGGGAACACCCCAAGCCGCAAAAAATTCTGCTGCGGCGCAAACTTCCTTACACATAGACATCGTCTCCGGAGCTACCGACGAAATTCTCTCGATTTATAGCGGGAAGGACTTGCTGCTAACCACTCAGCTGGAGGCGGCCCACCTGGGAGACACGCTGCGCTTCGAATGTCCCATCACTCCGGGGGATCACGCGTTTCGTGTAGTGCTCTCGCGCATCGACGACACAGTTCTCGTGGAAAAAAGCAGCACCTCGCAAATCCGCGCCGACGGCGCAAACTTCCTAGGCGTCCACGTAACGCGCCGCGCCAAGATGCTGGTGAAACATGAGAGTTCGCTGGAAGTAGTCTGGCCCAGCACGGCGGCTCCGATCGCAGCCGCGATTACTGCGAATACCGACGGTGGAACGGGATTGCGCTAGGCAGGATTCACAACAGTTTCAGGTCAACAACGCGAAGCAAGTTTATGTGCGGGCCGTCCCTTGAGGACGGAGAGCTTTTCTTCAGCGCTAAAATCTATTCATAGCGCAGCGCATCTACCGGATCCAGTTTGGCGGCTTTCATGGCCGGCCACACGCCGAAGATCAATCCGATACTGACGCTCACAGCCAAGCCCGTAACCACCGCCCACAGCGGAACGACGCCGCGCCAATCGAGCGTAGCGCGTATTAAGAACACCAGCCCGTTTACCAGAACCAGCGCGATCACTCCCCCGGAAAACGTAAGGGTCATAGCTTCCAACAGAAATTGCCAGGTGATATCGCCGCTGCGGGCTCCGATGGCCTTGCGCAGACCAATCTCCCGCGTCCGCTCGGTAACGCTCACCAGCATGATATTCATGACGCCGACGCCGCCGATCAGCAGCCCGATAGAACTCAACACGATGGTCGCAACGTAGACCATCACCATAATATTGTGAAATTCAGCAACCTCTTCTTCCGCGGTGCCAATTGAAAAATTGTCTTTTCCGCCGTAAGGAACCCCGCGCCGCCGCTCCAGAATTTCCCTGATCTGGTCGACCGCCTCGGTCAGCCTGCCCGGGTAAGCTTGCGCGCGCATGCTAACTTCGTCGGCATCCGGATAGATTTTTCTGAACGTGCTGTAGGGAATTAAAACCCTGCGGTCTTCGTCACCCATGCCTAACCCGCCCTTGGGCTTCTCAACCACTCCAATCACCAGAAAATCTTGCCCGTCAATCGTCACATCATTGCCAACCGGGTGACCCTGCGGGAACAGCACTGGCGCCACGTTCTCGCCGAGCATCACCACTTTTTCCTTGTGCAGGTCGTCGCCCTCGCCGATGAAGCGCCCTGAGAGCGTCGCGGCATTCGCGTACACCTCACCGAAATTCGGTTGCACGCCTCGATAATCGATTGCCGTTACTTCGCCCTGCTTCGTACGGATATTGTGCGGATGCCGCCAGTCTGTCTGAATGAAGGCCGTGACATTCTTCACTTCCGTCGAGCCTTCCAGGATGGCCCGCTGGTCTTCAATCGTCAGGGCCTTGCGCTGGCGCTCTTCCAGCGGTGCATCCCCGTGGCGCCCTTGATCCCATTTGGAAATGAACGCGGTGTCCGAACCAAATTGTTTGATCTGCTCTTGAATGGTCTGGTCGAAGCCATTGATCAGCCCGGCCACCAGCATAATCACGCTGACGCCCAGCACCACCCCAAACACCGTCAGACCGCTGCGCAGTTTGTGAGCGCGCAACGTATCCAGCGCCTGCTTTAGATTTTCGCCGTAGGCCTGTGCCATCGTTCGCTCCTCAGCCGTCTGCCCGCAACGCTTCGATCGGATCCAGCTTGGCCGCCTTCATCGCCGGATAAATTCCAAAGAAAAGTCCGACCCCTGTCGAGACTCCCAGAGACACCAGCACCGCGGCAATCGGCGTTTCCATGGGAATTGAGGTCGCCGCGCGGGCCAGAGCCACCACCGCATACGCTAGAATCACTCCCGATAAACCACCCAAGGTCGCCAGTACCGCCGACTCGGTCACGAACTGAAACAAAATGTGCGCCTTGCGCGCTCCGAGCGATCGCCTGATCCCAATCTCTCGTGTCCTCTCCGTCACGCTCGCCAGCATGATATTCATAATCACGATTCCGCCGACCACCAGAAACACGCTGACCAGCAAAACCGCCACGAACGCCAGGTTTCCCGTCAAATCGTGCCATAACCTCATAATCGAATCCGAGCCCAGGATCGCGAAATTGTCTTTCGCGTCGTACGGCAGGTGGCGCCAGGCGCGCATCAGCATTCGCGCTTCGTCTTCGGTTGCCGACATCATTTCCGCCGAAGGGGCCTGCACGAAAATGGTCAGCCAGTCGCTCTGCCGGTGCCATTCTTTGTAGTACGTGCCCAGCGGCATGATCATGAAATTATCTTGCGACTGCCCAAACGCGCTGCCGATCGCTTCGGCAACTCCGATCACTTGATAGCTGTGCGTTTCCGCATTGATGGTCTTGCCGATCGGATCGACGTTAGAGAAAAATTTCTTGGCCACATCCGCGCCGATAAACACCACCTCCGAATGGTGCTGGTCGTCGGCCTCATTGATAAATCGCCCTTGCGCAACGTTGATGTTGCGCACGTCGGCAAAATTAGCGGTCACCCCCTCCACGTCGGTATTGTCCATCTTCACGTTGCCCGAACGGACCTGCACGTTGCGGTCGTCTGACGCGGCCACCGCCTTGGCGGTCTTCATCGAATCACGCAAACGCTCGTAATCTTCCATCTGGATCAGGGGCCGTTTCTGCGCCTTCACCCATTCGTCGTTGCTGGTGATGATTCCGAATCGGTCAACGAGAAAAACATTCGCGCCCAAATTGGCAATGCGATCTGCCACGTACGTATTCATTCCCGTAACCACGCTCATTACCGTCACCAGCGTGGCCACCGCCAGAATCACACCCAAGAGTGTCAAGAAGCTGCGCAACTTATGGGCGCGCAGCGATTCCATAGCCAAGCGGAAAGTCTCTATAAATGTTGAAGCAGCGGTCCGGATTCGCCCGAGGCGCGCCCGCGTAACGTCTGCCCGCGCAATATCCGTCCGCGCAACATCAGCCTTTGGGGCCACTTGCGGAGCCGCACTCAATCCGTCCATCGGAACTATTCCCAACCCTGCCTCCGACCCATTTTGCAATCTAAGAGATTACCGCTTGGAGATTACCGCTCGATGATACCGGCAAGCTTCTTTCGCCTGCTCTATCTACGAGTCTCGACCCCGCTTCGTTCCTTGCTTCCTCAAAATAGTCCCGAAATAGCCTCGAAATAGTTAGACGCGCGGGACAGGAATTTACTTTCAGATCGCTCCCGAAAACCGCCACTCATATCTATATGCAGTCTGATTCGATGCGTACCACAGCCTTCACGCAACTCCACCTGCCTCACAACAGTCCCAACCCACTCATAAGTCCCTGTGATTTAAGGAGTTACTCGGTGAGAGCGATCCGCCCCAAGACTACTACCTCAATTCTACCATCGGAAGACCCCTCGGCACGCGTCCTCCAAGACGTTTGATGCCCCAAAATTAAACCGTCCACTCACCTAAAATTGGCTAAGATTGACCCACACGGCCCGTTGTCGGCTCGGATTTGCAACGTTGCTGCAACACTTTGCCAGCTCCGAGAATCGAAATACCATTGCCCAGACGGAGATTCCTGCCCCTAATGCGACTGTATCTCATTCTATTAGCAGGGATTACTGCGTTCTTAATAGCTCCGCCGGTCGTCCCGCAGCAGCCCGCGACGGCCAGCCCCGCTGCCGATCCGAGCTCCGCCTCCGCCCTCGATTCCGCCGCCACCAAGTCCAAATTCGCCATCGTCGTCGAGAATCAGAAAAAAAACGACACGGCCATGGACCTCTTCGAGCGCATCGAGCGTGTCGAATTGAAAAAGACCTACTCCGACCCCCAGCCGGACATAAAAACCTCCCGCGTCATCCCGGCCGGAACCGGGGTTGACCACATCCAAGTGGGACCCGACGGCTCCCCCACCGACCCGGCCGCCTATCGTGCCGCCCTCCAGAAGCTGGTCACCGCTCTGACCTTTGCCGTGGGCGACGGCCAGGCCCAACGCGAGGCCTACGAGAAAATCACCAAAAAACACAAAGACCGCGACGACCTGATCGACGCCACCCGCACCGCCTTCATTTTCAAATACCTGGGGAGCGAAGCGCGCGGCGATCGCATGCTTTCCAAATACAGCATGGAGCCCAATCCCGCATTCAAACCTACCTCGCGCACCAGTGCAATTTTCGCCAAGGTTCGCGGCTTCGTTTGGATCGATGACCAAGCCAATCAACTGGCGCGCATCGATGGCGAAGTCACCGGTGACATCAACGTGGGCCTGTTTCTGGCCAAAGTAAACAAAGGCAGCCACTTCATGCAGGAGCGCTATGAGTTTGCACCTGGCTTGTGGTTTCCCTCCTTCACGCAATATGATTTTGACGGCAGAAAATTTCTGGCCAACTTTTCCTTTCACGAACGCATGTTTTACTCCAAATATCGCCGCATCGGAACCCCCAAAGAAGCCCTCGAAGCCATCCGCCAGGAACTAGCCGCGCAAGACGCGGCTCATGACCAGTAGAGCAATTCCCGCTGCACCCCCAGACGCCTCCACGAACGAAAACGCTATACTTTGCTCACCCCAGTAAAGCCCAGCAGAAAGCCCTGTTTTTGTGCGACTGGAGGCTCAATGCCACGAACCATTTCTTCTGACTTCGCGTTGCTCAGTGCTCTGATCATTTCTGGAACCGTGCTCTGTGCCGCGGTGCCGGCTTCGGGCCAAACTCAACCTCCGGCCACTAGCGCTTCCACAGCAGCAACCACCACCGCGCAGAACTCGGCTCAGCCCCTCGTTGCTCCCGCTGTGCCGACCGACCCATCCAGCACCACCATCGCCAAGAAACCTAAGAGAGTTTGGACCAACGAGAACATGGCCGATGCCACCGGCACCATCTCGGTAGTCGGCGACGGCCGCGCGGGCAAAGGAAAGAACTCCGCGCAAACCCCTGCCGATCCCCAATACATCGCCAAAACAAAAAAGGATCTGCAAAAGCTGCAGGAACAGATCGATGACGCCAACAAACAACTGGCAACTCTAAAAAGTTTCAGTGAAGGCGAACCGGTAGGCAACGGCACCCAGGAATTCCACAAAGGCTACAACAACGAACCCATCGAAGAACAGCGCCTGAATCTCGAAGCAAAAAAGAGAGACCTGCAAGCCAAAATCGACGCCCTGCTCGACGAAGCCCGCAAAAAAGGCGTAGAACCCGGCCAACTCCGCCAATAGCCGGTCAAGCTGGTTTCACGGAACTTCAGGCGCCCAGTCCATTGACAGTCTACGCGAATTGCGTAACTATATACGCATAATGCGTAATTCTGCAGTGCTGGACTCGCTCTTCCCGGCCATGCGTCAGAAGATCCTGGCGGCAACACTCTTGTCCCCGGAGAAGTCTTGGTATCTGTCTGAACTGGCCGCCCATCTTCGAACTGCGCCCTCGAGTCTCCAGCGGGAAGTGGCCTCTCTCACCAAGAGCGGTATTTTGCGGCGCACCGGCGATGGGCGACGAACGTATTACCAGGCCGAGACCACCTCGCCGGTGTTCCGCGAACTTCGCCTTTTGTTTTCGAAAACAGCAGGAATTGTGCCAACACTCGAGACCGAGTTGCGGCAATTCGGTGCGCAGATCAGATGGGCGGCGATCTATGGATCCGTCGCTCGCGGACAGGAACGAGCCCAAAGCGACATAGACCTTGTAATTGTTGGACCAATCAGTTTATCCAATCTACTGCCCGCCTTACGTCGCGTCGAGCGCCATTTATGTCGTGAAGTGAACGTTACACGCTATTCTGAAACTGAATTTAACGCCAAGCTCGGGCGGACTGATCACTTTCTTAATTCCCTGATCAAAGGTAAGCTCCTCACGCTGGTGGGTTCGCTGCATGAGCTGGAAAAAACTGCTGGCCGAAAATAAGGTCCACCCGCACAAAGCCGGCAAAAAGGAATTGGATGATTTGCGCGCGATTGTCCTTCGCGACCTCGAAGACGCCGCAATCTTAGAGTTATCCGATGATCGTCGCTTCGCCACCGCCTACAACGCCGCATTGCAAACCGCAAAAATGTCGATTGCTTGTTCCGGTTTTCGACTGGCCAGCGTTCCTGGCCATCATCGCCTAACTTTTGAAGCAGCACTTTTGGCGCTTGGTCCCGGTTTCCGTGATCAGCTGGATGTTTTCGAGGCCTGCCGAAGAAAACGCAATGTCATCGATTACGATCACGCCTATGTCGCAACGCACACGGAAGCGCAAGAAATTATGGCCGAGGCCCAGTCGTTCTTCGAACGGGTAGAAAAGTGGATCTCGGCAAACTATCCGAGGCTGGTTCCGTAACTCATTACTTCGCTCTTGTATCCTTCAGCCACCGATTCAAGTCCGTAGCCCTCGGCAATAGCGCCAACGCCCCCAACTCTCGAAATCGCTTCGCCCGTGCCCGATACCCATGCTCCCCCGGCGCAACAATCGCCATGAACGGCACCCCCGCATCCTGCGCCGCCAAGGCATCATCGATATTGTCCCCAAGATAAAGCGCCGACGCCGGATCGCGCTTCCCCAATATTTTATATAGCCCCTCTGGATGCGGTTTAATCCGCCGAACATCATCCATCGTAATCACTCGCCGAAAGTGTTTCGTCCCCGGCCACTTCTCAAACGTGAACGTAAATTCCTTCCGGTTGCGCCCGGTAAATAAATTCAACTCATACCGCCCAGCCCAATTCGCAATCTGCTGCGGCGTAACCAGCAACTTCTCGTTCCGCACATTCCCCAGCGGTCCACCCGGCGGTCCCCAGTAGATTCTGCTGAACGCTTCCTGCGCCTGCTCGTAAGTCGTCGGCCGCCCCACGGAAGTCGCCCAATCCGCGGTCATCTTCCAGTCGTCGTTGTAACCCGGCTTGCTCTTCCACCGGTGCAGCTCGGCATAGGTAACCCGCTTCCCGGTGAGCTGCCGCACCGTCTCCAGCGCCGACCGCCAATACGTCCCCCGCACATCCACCAGCACGCCATCCACATCAAAAATCAAAATCTCCGGCTGCCGAAGCAATTTACCGTGCAAAGTTTTTTTCACTGTCCGCGAATTTGCCATCGTCCCTTTTACGCCAACCGTTTTGGCTGGCGACATCGCCCCGCCACCAGACTATTATCTTCGCAGACTTTCGCCCCGGCGGTCCTGTAGCGCAGGGCGATCGCTTCTGAGCCCTGCGGTTTTTTCCGCATCTCGTTCGATCCGTCGCAGCGAGGAGTCAAACAATGCGCATAGAAACCAAAGCCATCCACGCCGGCGCCGCTCCCGATCCCACCACCGGCGCAATCTCCCCGCCCATCAACCTCTCCACCACTTTCGAACACGGCCCCGCCACCGAAGACCTCCACGGCTACATCTACGTTCGCGACAAGAATCCCACCCAGGACCGCCTCGAAACCGCCATGGCCGCCCTCGAAGGCGGCGAAGAGGCTCTAGTCTTCGCCAGCGGCATGGCCGCCACCGTTGCCATACTCCAATCCCTCGAACCCGGCGCCCACGTAATTTTTCCAGAAGACCTCTACGTCCACGCTCGCGTAGCGCACCAGGAATTTCTTCCCAAATGGGGACTGCAAGTTAGCGTAGTAGACACTCGCGATCCCCATGCCCTGCAAAACGCCCTGGGGCCCAATACAAAATTAATCTGGATCGAAACGCCCTCCAATCCCCGCCTGGACGTCACCGACATTTCCGCCGTCTCCGCCGCCGCCCACCAGTCCGGCGCGCTAGTGCTGGTCGACAATACCTTCGCCTCACCGATTCTCCAGCGCCCCATCGAACACGGAGCCGACTTCGTACTGCATAGCACCACCAAATACTGCGGCGGCCACAGCGACACGCAAGGCGGCTGCATAATTCTGAAAAATCGCGCCTCGCTCTACGAGAAATTATCCCACGTGCGAAATGTCCTCGGCGCGGTCTGCTCCCCCTTCAATTCCTGGCTGGTCCTCCGCGGACTTCGCTCCCTCTCCTGTCGCATGGAGCGCCACAGCGCCAATGGTTTAGCCGTAGCCCAGGCCCTCGAACAATCCCCCCGCGTCGAAAAAGTTTTCTACCCTGGCCTCCCGTCGCATTCCGGCCACGAGGTTGCCGCAAAACAGATGAGCGCCTACGGCGGCATGCTCTCCATCTTGGTAAAAGGCGGCTGGGATGACGCCGTTCGCTTCGCCTCCCGCGTCAAACTCTTCCAAAACGCCACCAGCCTCGGCGGCGTAGAAAGCCTGATCGAACACCGCGCCTCCGCCGAAGGCCCTGGCTCGACCTCCCCGCCAAATCTGTTGCGCCTTTCCGTCGGCCTCGAACACCCCGACGACCTGATCGCCGACCTTCTCCAAGCCGCCGGGTAAAAACGTAACATCCCCCAAATTATTTTGCGGAATCACCAATTTCTCGACCGAATTCACTTGACAAATGAATTATCTTGTCGTACGATCGTAAACGTAAAGAACCACGCCTGCTCCCGTCTTCCATCCCATACGAAAAACTGTCATCCCGAGCGCAGCGAGGGATCTGCTTTCCATTGCCTACTGGGGGCGACCAGCAAGCAGGCGACTGTTAATACACTATTAAACAATCACTCCGCCTATCTCACTCAGAATGAACACTTGCAAAACTCTATCAAAACAAACGACTTCAACTCCTTTGCAATGAACACTTACAAAAAACATAGGAGGGGGTACCGCCGATCAACCGCCCAGGAAAAATGCCATCGCGGTAGCAACGCCTCCGTCCGGTTGCCGCTAATCCAACCGCCTTGCTACAATCAACCAGCTAAAAGTTGTGGCCAATCGGAGTAATTCCGGGACGGCGCCCGCAGTAACGTTTCAGGTGGCCGCAAGCGCGGTCACTTCCCCGAGAACTTCAGTTACAGGGACTGGCTACAGGGCATCGCGCGCGCAGCAATTCGTCTCGCGCGCAAGGAGCGAAGTATGGCTGGATACGGCGGCGTGGATTTCATCGATTTCGATTCGCAACTCAACGACGAAGAAAAATTGGTGCGCCAGACCGCGCGCCAGTTCGTCGAAAATGAAATCATTCCCATCATCGAAAAGCACAGCCGCGAAGGCACCTTCCCGAAACATTTGGTCCCGCAGCTCGGCGAACTCGGCTTCTTCGGCGCCAACCTCCATGGCTACGGCTGCGCCGGAATGTCCAACGTCGCCTACGGCCTGATGACCCAGGAACTCGAACGCGGCGACTCCGGCCTGCGCAGTTTCGTCAGCGTACAAGGCGCGCTGGTCATGTATCCCATCCACGCATATGGCAGCGACGCGCAGAAAGATAAATGGCTGCCGCTACTGCAGCAAGGCAAAGCCATCGGCTGCTTCGGCCTCACCGAACCGCAGTTCGGCTCCAATCCCAGCGGCATGCTCACCCGCGCGGTAAAGAAGGGCAACAAATTATTTTGAACGGCGAAAAAATGTGGATCACCAGCGGCTCCATCGCCGACGTCGCCGTAGTCTGGGCCCGCTCCGATCAAGACGACAAAATTCACGGCTTTCTGGTGGAAAAAGGCACGCCCGGGTTCAAGACCTGGGACGTCCACGGAAAATGGTCGCTGCGCGCTTCCGTCACGTCCGGATTGTCTTTCATCGACTGCGAAATCCCGGAAGAAAATATGTTCCCGACCATCACCGGACTGAAAGGCCCGCTGGGCTGCCTGAATCAAGCCCGCTACGGCATCGGCTGGGGCGCACTCGGCGCAGCCATGGCCTGCTATGACACGGCGCTGCAATACGCCAAAACGCGTAAACAGTTCGCCAACAAGCCCATCGCTGCGCACCAATTAGTGCAGGAAAAATTGGCGTGGATGATTACCGAAATCGTCAAAGGGCAATTGCTCGCGCTGCATGTCGGCCGCCTCAAAGACAACGGCAAAGTTGATCCCGCGCACATCTCCATGCTGAAAATGAACAACGTGGGCATCGCCCTCGAAACCGCCCGCAAAGCCCGCAACATCCTGGGCGCCAACGGCATCGTCGACGATTACTGCATCATGCGCCACATGAACAATCTCGAAAGCGTCTACACCTACGAAGGCACCGACGACATCCACAAACTGGTAATCGGCGAACGCATCACCGGCATCGCCGCCTTCGTCTAACCCTGGGTAGCACAGAATTCATTCTGTGTGCCTTTCCGCACGGCTGGCTGGCTTCCTAATTCGCAGCGCCAACGAAGCAAATCCCCACAACGATTCGTGGCGGTGCGCAGCCAACCCAACGTCGCGCCGCCGAATCTTGTATCTTGAGAACAGCGCAACCTGCTGCGCAAGAAGTCGCGAACCATTTCTATTGCTGACTGGAGACCGTTGATGCAACAACCTGTGCTTGCGCTGCGCAACATACGCAGCGTCTTGTTCGCGTTAGTGTTGGCGTTCCTGTTCGCGATTTGCACCACGAGTTTCTCCCCGCCGGCGCAGGCCCAAACCCCGGCCGCGGTGCCCGCTGCCGCTCCAGTCGAAAAACCAAAAATCCGCGCCATCACCTTTTTCGTGGATCTGAACCGCGCCGAATATGAGACCCAGCTCGCCGACGCTTTCAAATCCCTGGTTCACGCGCGAACGGTTTTCACCTCTCAAGGCTACGAAGTGCAAAGCTTGTGCCTCGCCACCCAGCCTTTCTCGGAATACATTCACGATCTCAGCCCCGCGCAAGCTCTGGCATTTTTCCAGCAGCTCGATGCTCTGGCCGCCAAAGCCGACGTAGAAATTTCAATCGGCCCGGCCATGTACCACTCGCGCGACAGCGACGCGCAAGCCGAATTGTTGACCACCATCCTGCTCAACACCAAATTTCTCAGCGGCAGTCTGGTCGTTGCCGATAAAGACGGCCTGCACGCCAACGCTTCCCGCGCCGCTGCCCGCGTGATCAAAAAACTTTCCGAAGGCACTCCGAATAGCCAAGGGACTCTGCGCTTCGCGGCGCTGGCAATGGTTCCCCCGCTGACGCCTTCCCTTCCCGCGGCGTACATGGACGGATTCGGCCACCAGTTTGCCATCGCGCTGCAGTCTGCCAATCTGGTGAACGGCGCCGTAAACAGCGCCACCAATCTGGAGACCGCCAAACAAAATCTCATCGATGCCTTTGTTTCCGAAGCCTATGATGTCGATGCTCTCGCCGGACGCATCGACGGCGAAACCGGCTGGGCTTACGTCGGAGTCGATCTTTCCCCGCAGCCTTCCAAAGACGCTTCCATCGGCGAATCGCTGGAGTTCATGTCCGAGCATCAAGTGGGCTCGCAGGAAGCGATCGCCGCGGCAAAAGCCATCAGCGGAGCGATCCAGGGCGTCAGCATTAAACAGACCGGCTTCGGCGCGGTTTCATTACCCATTCTGGAAGACCGCCGCCTGGCGCAACGCTGGAGTGAAGGCCACGTCGAGATCGATACTCTGCTTGATTACTTCACGGCGGGATCCACGGGCCTCGACGCTGTGCCGCTCCCCGGCGACGTCACCGCCAGCCAGCTCGAATTAATTATCGTCAACGCCGCCAGCCAGGCCTACCATTTGCGCAGAGCGATGGAACTGCGCCTGGTTCCCGTCGCCGGCAAACTCGCGGGAGATCGCACCGACTTCGACGACCTCAGATTGGTCAACGTAAAACTCCAGCCGCTGAATTACCCGCGCGCCAAGCCCTGAACTCTGACCTCGTTGGATTCCAGCATTTAGGTTCCCCAACGAGATGGTTCGCGCCCAAAAATCGCAGGAAGTTGCCGCCTGCACCAAAGAACAGGAACCCATACAACACCGCCTCTTAGCTTTCCGGTTTCGCTATCGCGGCATTCTGCGACACTAAGCTTGGCGAAGCTTGGCTTGGCGAACCTGGCGTTAAGTAACCTTAGGTAACCTAACTTGCCAAAGCGGGTCTTTGCCCTTGGGAGCATTGCGTTCATGTCCGAATCGTCCAGCGCGGGAAATTCCTCGTCCTCGAAGTCGCTGATGTGGATGATGGTTGCGCTTTTTGCCGGTTTCGGCGTGATGCTGGCCGGCGGTCTTTTTCTGGCCAATCATCTCGCGCGCACCATGGGTCTCGCCGCCGCAAGCGGCACCAAAAACACCGTGCGCACACCGATCGGCGCGTTTCGCATGGAAACCCAGGATCAGGTTGGTCCTGGACTTCCCGTGTACCCGCGTTCGTCTCTCGAATTACCCGGCGACGACACGACCGGCAACGCCCTGGCCAACGCCAAAAATGGCGTCAGGGTAGCGGCGTATCACACCGATGACACCCGCGAATTTGTGGAAGAGTGGTATCTGAAACATCTGAGCGCGGAATTCACTCGTCATGAAGGTTCCGAGAAGCCGCTGCCGGAAGCGTTTGGCGATTTGCCAATCCCTGCGGACTCCATCGCATTCCTCGCAGAGCGCAACGGCAACATCCGCGTGGTAACCCTGTCGCCGGAATCCACCGGAACAAAAATCTCGCTGATCCAAACACACTCGACAGCCGCCGCCGCGCCAGTCGCTGCGTCCCCGGTCACGGCGCCCGATTCGACGCCGGGTACAACGCCGAGTATGACGCCGAGTACAACGCCCGCAACAAATCCCTGAAGCGGAGCACAACGGAAAGGCCGCGTTCTCCCTCGTTATATTTTTATAATCGCCGCGAGCAACCAAGTATTACGCGCCTTAGTCCGGCCGTTCCAAAAAGTACTATCGTTTTCGACCAGTGACCGCATTCTGTACCTCCGACCAGTAGAGTCTGTCTTCGCGCTCCCCTATCTCTCTCCCTACTTAGTTCGCCGTTGTTGCCGAACGGATTCACACAGGTTTTAGCAGAAACCTCGTCGTTCTGACCTCTCCAGCGCTCAGTTCGCCAAGGAAGTGAAGGGAGACGCCGTGAAACGCATCGCTATATCTCTGACTGGAATTCTGGCGCTGCTGCTCGCCGGCTGCTCGGGACTCACGAGCTCCGAATGGGCCCCGCAAAATCAAGGCATCGCGATCACCCCCGCCACCGCCACTCTGCGCGGCGGCGCAACCCAAGCCTTCACCACCAAAACCAGCCAACCTCTGACATGGTCCGTCAACAGCATTTTGGGCGGTAACGCCGCGGTCGGCACAATTTCTTCCACCGGACAGTACACCGCGCCAGAATTTCCGCCATCCGCAAATTCTGTAAGCATCACCGCTACCGAAACTAGCGATAGCGCAAAAACCGCCACGGCGACATTGACTCTGCAGAATCCGGTTCCGCAAATCACTTCGGTTTCCCCAGCCGCGATTGCCGTTGGAGCCTTCACGGTCACTATTAATGGCGCGCATTTTGCCAGCGGCGCGGCCGTGCAATTGAACGGCGCCGCGCTGACCACCACGCGCATATCTTCCACGCAGCTCACCGCTACCGGAACGGTTGCCAGCGGGCAAATCGGCAACATAACCTTTACGGTTAAGAATCCCGATCCGGGCGGCGTCGGTTCCGGTTCCATGACCGCCGAGGTCACCAACACTCCGCCGATATCCATTCAAATAAGTCCGCTGACTGCTTCCGTACATGCGGGAGCAATCCAAACTTTCGGCGCCACCGTCACGGGAACGCTCAATACAGCGGTCACCTGGAACGTGAATAGCCTCGGCGGCGGCAACACCACGATTGGCTACGTAACTTCGCAGGGAACGTATTCGGGGCCTGCGAGCGTGCCAAATCCAAACACCGTAACCGTCACCGCGACGAGCGTGGCTGATCCCACAAAATCTTCCTCGGCAACCGTAACTCTGGTAAATCCATCTCCCACCGTCACCGCCGTAAACCCGGCGAGCATTGGAGTCGGGGCCTTCAGCATCACGGTCAATGGCACGGGTTTCGTTAGCGGTTCGGTCATCAACTTTGGCGGACAGGCGCTCGCGACCACCTTTGTGAACGGCACCGAACTCACCGCTTCAGGATCCGCCACCGCCGCACAAGTCGGCAGCGTTCCGGTCACCGTGCAGAATCCTGACCCCGGCGGTTCCACTTCCACTGCGCTCAACGCTCAAGTGGTCACTGCGAGCAATCCAGTCTCCGCTGCGGCTGCCGTGCGCTTTATCGAACAATCCACGTTCGGACCGACTCCGGAAATGGTCAACCAGGTTCAGCAAACCGGCTTCGACACCTTCTTGCAGAGCCAGTTCGCGGCGCAGGCTTCCCGCTATCCAACGCCCGCGGCTACCGATTCTGGCGTCGGAAACGTACAAACCGCTTTCTTTTTGAACGCGGTAAATGGCCCCGACCAATTGCGGCAACGCGTGGCTTTCGCGTTGAACGAAATTTGGGTCGTCTCTGCCAACAAAGTGAACGATCCCACCGGGTACACGAATTACATGACGGCGCTGAGCAAAGATGCGCTCGGCAACTACTACGACGTCATGAAAGACATCACTTTGACTCCAGCCATGGGTCATTACCTGGACATGGTTAACAACGACAAACCGGCGACAGGCCAGCATGCCAACGAAAACTTCGCGCGCGAGTCCATGCAGCTGTTCACTCTGGGCCTAAGCCAGCTGAATCCCGACGGCACGTCGGTGCTCGACGGCACCGGCAATCCGGTTCCGACTTATACGCAAGCTGACGTGATGGCTCTGGGCCGCTCCTTCACCGGGTGGACCTATCCCACCATGGCGGGCGCCTCGTTAGCCAAGCACAACCCCGAATACTACGGCGGCAATATGGTCGTGGGCTCCGAAGCCAACCACGACAACGGCGCGCCACAAAAAGTTTTCCTCGGCACTAGCATTCCTCTGGGCCAATCCGCCGAGCAGGAACTGGACACCGTTCTCACCATTATCTTCAACCATGCAAATCTTCCGCCGTTCGTGGCCACCCAACTGATCGAGAAGCTGGTCACCAGCAACCCCAGCCCTGCTTACGTGCAGCGCGTGGCGCAAGCCTTCATCAGCGGCAAATATAATTCGTATGGCGGTGGGAAACGCGGAGACATGCAGGCCACGCTAGCCGCGATTCTTTTGGATCAGGAAGCTCGCCGCGGCGACTCCCCGTCTACCGCCGTCGCGAACGATGGCAAACTGCGCGAACCCGTGGTGATGGTGGTAAGCATCGCTCGGGCCTTCCATGCGGCTACCGACGGCACCGGCTTCAGCTACAACGCCAGCAACATGTCGCAGAATCTGTTCAACTCCGCCAGCGTTTTCAATTTCTATCCGCCGCAATCCTTAATTCCGCAAACTACTCTGAACGGACCGGAATTCGCGATCTTTAACACCAACACCAGCCTGGCCCGCGTCAATTTCATCAACTCCATCGTGTACGGGCAAATCAGCGGCGCGACTACGCTGAATTTCACTCCAGTGATCACCGCTGGGACTCCGGACCAGATGGTGGCCTGGCTGAACACGCTGTTCTTTCACGGAGCGATGTCGGACAGCGACAAGCAGAGCATCTTGACCGCGGTCAGTGCCGTGAATACCACGGACACCAAGAATCAGGCGAAGACGGCGATCTATCTCGCCACTTCGTCGTCGCAATATCAGGTGCAGCGCTAAAGCGGGAGATTCGGGTTTGGCGCCCACGCAACGATTTCAGGGCGGCGCTCACGCGCCAGGGGGAAAGAACAATGACGCCTCATTCACGGAGAGACTTCCTGCGATTGGCATGCTGCTCGGCAGCAACCGCTTCGATCGTCGGCGGGCTGAGTAAATTCGGATTGGTCAGCGCCATGGCCGGCGGCACGGACTACAAGGCGCTGGTGTGCATCTTCTACTTCGGCGGCAACGATTCCAATAATTTCATCATGCCCATCGACACCGCGGGTTACGCCAACTATCAAACCGTGCGTGCCAACCTGGCGCTCGCGCAAGGCTCGATACTTCCGCTCCAGCAGGGCTCCACCGCGAACTTCGGATTGCATCCCAACCTTCCCGAATTGCAGCAGCTCTTCAACAACCAGAAGTCTCTCGCAGTGCTGGCCAACGTTGGCACGCTGGTGCAGCCGACCACCCGGGCGCAATATCAGCAGTATCAGAATTTGCCCGAGAATCTTTTCTCGCACGCCGATCAGCAGGATCAATGGCAAACCACTCAGCTTTCCGGATTGCCCAACGCCGGCTGGGCCGGCAAAGTTGCGGACAAATTGAATCCCTCTTTCAACAGCGGCGCATCGTTTCCGCCGATTCTCTCCGTGGCCGGCAGTCCGATATTCTGCACGGGTGATGTGACCCGGCCCTTCTCCATGAATCCGGGCAGCACTCCGGGCGTGCAGGGCATCGACAGCTCTGCCGCCGGGCAGGCGCGTTTTCAGGCGCTGCAGCAATTGCTGACCTTCGATACCGGATTGTCTCTGGTGCAGTCCGCCAGCACGGTGACCAGCCAATCCATTCAGGAGGGCGTGGTCCTCGCCGCGGCGTTGAAGAATATTCCCGCGATTCAGACGGTGTTCCCCACGAACAATTCCCTGGCGGCGCAACTGAAGCAAGTGGCCCAGGTTATCTCCGCGCGCGGCGCACTCGGCGTGAATCGGCAGATTTTCTTCTGCTCGCAAGGCGGCTTCGATACGCACAGTGATCAGCTCAATACCCAGGTCGGTCTGTACGGACAGGTGAGCCCGGCGATCGCGGCTTTCTATCAAGCCACCCAGGAACTGGGAGTGGCCAACAATGTAACTACCTTCACGCTTTCGGAATTCGCGCGTACCTTCCAGCCGGGCTCGAACGGCGGCACAGACCACGCCTGGGGCGGCCACCAGATCATCGTCGGCGGCGCGGTGCAGGGAAACAAAATGTACGGCACCTGGCCCACGCTCACGCCGGGCGGTCCGGACGACACTGGCAGCAACGGCCGCTGGATCCCCACGACCTCGGTGGATCAGTACGCCGCTACGCTGGCTTCCTGGTTTGGAGTTGCCGCCGGCGATCTGCCAACAATTTTCCCGAACCTGGCGAATTTTCAATCCAGCAATTTGGGTTTCCTGGGGTAGTTGTCCGGGTAGGCCGCCGAGCACGGTCTTTGCCAAAAAGCCTTTCGCGAAATTGCGGAAGGCTTTTTCGGCGTTCAGCGCCCGGAAATTTCACAATTTAGCGATCGCAGCGCGCAACGCGCGGGCAACTTCGTCGATCTGTTCGGCGGTAAGCTGATTGAAAAACGGCAGCGCTAGAGTTCTTCCCGCCAGCGCTTCCGTGACTGGCAAATCCATACAGCGATGCGGGACATTTTCATAGGCGCGCTGGCAATGGATCGGCGCGAAATATCTTCCGCAGCCAATGCCGCCGGCGGTTAGCTCTGCTGCAATTTGGTCGCGCCCCGCGCCTTGGAACCTTTTTGCCAGGCGCACCACATAGACAAACCAACTGATTCTGCCGCTCGCAATTTCCATTGGCGGCAACTCCACATCCACTAGGTCCTGCAACTTCTGGTGATACATCCGGGCGGCCGCGGCGCGTTTTTCCAGAATCTCTGGAAGGCGCCGCAGTTGGACGATTCCGAGCGCGCAATTCATTTCGGAGATGCGATAGTTATAGCCAATTACTTCGTGTTCCGACCAATCGCCGGATTCGCCGCGGCCCTGATTGCGCAACATTTTCGCGCGACGCGCGATTTCCAGATCGTCGGTAACCAGCATGCCGCCTTCGCCGGTGGTAATTTGCTTGTTGGGATAAAAACCAAAAACGCCGGCGCGGCCCAGCGAGCCTAATTTGCGGCCAGCGTACTCGCCGCCTAAGGCCTCGCAGGCGTCTTCAATTATTTGTAAATTGTGACGCTGGGCAATTTCCAGAAGTTTCGGCATGGCCGCCGGCACGCCGAAGGTATGCACCACGATGATCGCGCGGGTCCGGGAGGTAATCGCCGCTTCCACGGCCTCGGGTGCGAGGTTCAGAGTTTGCGCGTCGATATCCGCAAAAACGGGAATGGCGTTCATGTAACGCACCGCGTTGGCTACCGCGATGAACGCGAAGGAAGGGATGATCACTTCGTCGCCAGGTTGGATCCCAATTCCGAGAAGCGCGAGGTGCAACGCCGCGGTTCCGGAGCTGACCGCGACGGCGTGTTGGCAACCGGCATAACGGGCGAATTGTTCCTCGAATTCTGTGAGCTTGGCGCCCAGGCTGAGTCGCGGCGTACGCAGCACAGCAGTCACGGCCGCGATTTCTGCTTCGGTAATATCCGGGCCAGCGAGGGGAATTTTCATCGGCATTCAAGCGGGTTGGTTACTGCGATGGCGCTTCATCAGCAAGTCTTGGGTGAGCGCTACGGTAGTCAGAACCTCGGCAATTTTTTCGGCTGCGCGTCCATCGCCGTAAGGGTTGCTCATGCCTGCGAGCGTCGCGCGGAATTCTTCACTTCGCGCGTGCTTCACCGCCGCTACAATCGCCGCGACATCTGCCGCGGCATCGACGATGTTCCTGGCGCGTTCGCGCCCCTGTTGCCGCAAGCCGATGTTCACCGCCGGTAATGCCAGCGAAGGCGTTTCCATGATGCCGCTGCTGGAATTGCCCAAGAACAAATCCGCCTGGCGCAACAGGCTCCAGTACGTCACCGTATCCAGATTTACAAATACGTGCGCGTCTACGAGCGCATCTATATGCGCATTGTGGTGCGCGGTTGCAAACGTTCGCGTGCGCGCAATCAATTCACGGCTCCCCGCATCGGCGTTGGGATAGCAGAATAAAATCTGCCCGCTCACGCGTTCCAGCGCTGCAAATAGCGCATCCGCTTCCTGCACGGTGTCTCGCGCGATGGTCACGGGATGGTACGCCACCACCGTCACTGGCTTATGCAGTGCGATTCCCAATCGGGCTTCGAGTTCCGCGCGACCGAGCAGTGTGCTGCGCCGGAGATGATCGAGCGAGGGAGCGCCCGCGCGATGCACGCGCCACGCTTCCTCATCCATGGCGATAATTCTGCGCTTTGCGGTTTCGGTGGAAGTGAAGTGAATGTGGCTCATCTTGGTCAGAGCGTTTCGGACCGCGTCGTCGATTGCGCCTTCGCTGATTTCTCCGCCTTCAATGTGCGCCACGGGAATGCGCAAGGCCAGGGCCACGGATGCCGGAGCCAACATCTCATAGCGGTCCGCGATGAGCAGCAAAATATCTGGACGCATCGCGCCCAGGGTATCCGCAAGGCTCAGGGTGGCCACCCCGATCGTTTTAGCCATGCCTACGTCGCTGTCCGAGCTGAGCAGGCATTCGATTTTGGCGGCAATCGCGAAGCCGTCTTTTTCAATTTCGCGAATCGTGGCGCCAAATTCCGGAGACAAATGCGCGCCGAGCACGATCAGTTCCAGTTGAACGTCCGGATGCTTTTGCAATTCGCGCAGCGGCCAATACAAATGCCCGTAATCCGCCCGCGAAGTGGTTACCACGGCAATTTTTCGCTTCACGTCTTGGCCACGCTGGCCTCGTGCAGGATTTCCAGAACCAGCTCGCTCGGACGGTACTGGGGCACCAGCGCTCGCAAAATCTCCATAGCTTTAGGTAGATCGCGCCGCGCCACGGAATCGTCCAGCTCCCGCATCGCAGCATCGAATACCTGCTCATTCATTTTCAGACTAGCGATGTGCAACAGACGTTCATCAGCGGTAGGCTCGGAACTTTCTCCCTGATACAAAAACTCTTCCCGCAGCTTGTCGCCGGGGCGCATTTCGGTAAATTTAACAGCGATGGCTTTAGACCCTGTTTTTCGCGCCTCTTGAATCATGCGCTCGGCCAACGCCGCGATTCTTACGGGCGGAGCCAGCTTGGGAATAAAAGTTCCGGTCCCGAGCGAAGCCACCCGCAAAATTATTTCTACCGTGGTGTTCAGCGTCAAAAAATATCGCTCCGCTTCCGGATGCGTTACCGTCACTGGCCCGCCGCGCGCGATCTGTCGCGCGAAACGCGGTGCGACGCTGCCATGCGAGCCAAGTACATTGCCCAGGCGCACCGTCTGCAAAATAATGTTTTCACCGCTCCTGCGCTGCAGCACCAGCTCCGCCACGCGCTTTGTTGCGCCCATCACGCTGGCGGGATTTACTGCCTTATCGGTGGAAACCAGCAACAAACGCTTGGCGCCGCCGCGCATGGCCGCCTGCACCAGCCGCCAGGTGCCAATCGCGTTGGTGCGTATCGCAGCCAGCGGGTTTTCTTCCATCAACGGCACGTGTTTGCACGCCGCAGCATGAAAAATTATTTCCGGGCGGTGCCGCTCGAAGGTCTCCGCGAGTAATGCTTCGTCGCCAACGTCTCCCAGCACCGCAGAAAAATTTAGGATCCCTTGTTCGCGCAGATTCTGGGTGAGTTCGTGCAGATTATGTTCGGAATTATCCAGCAGGACCAGGTATCGCGGTGACCCTGCAGCCAGCGCATTGGCCAGCGCCGCGCCAATATATCCGCCGGCACCCGTGATCAGGATGCACTTTCCCGCAAACGCCGCCGGCGACAGAGAGGAATTTATCTTCACGTCAGGATCGCTTCACCAAGCCGCGGGCGCGGCTTTCACCCGTAGAAACTAATTCCCACGCAAAAAATCGCGTATTTACTTCGGTTCGCCCAGCGCCGCGACAAACACGCGATCATCGACCGCCACCGAGCGCGTAAACAGCACGGCCGTGCCGGAGCCGGAAAGCGCCACTTTCTTGGCGTCTCCGCTCAGCGCCGGGCCTGCAGGCGCCGCGTCCGCCGCCGGAGCCGTTTCCGAACCGTCGCCAGGCTGCAGCGAAACTCGCGAGGTTTTCGCCGTGCAATTGGCCACGCCCAAGCAGGTATCACGCACAAAAATCTGGCGAAATCCGCTGTTGCCAGCCGTCGCATTTGTTTGCGCCGCGCTTCCGGCGGACGCTTGGCTGCGCGCCACCGCGACGAACGCCACGTAACGCCCCGAGGCGCTCACCGAAGGCAGAATGCTTTCTGTTCCGGCCAGCTGTCCAGCACTGTCCAGCGAAATCAATTCCGTGGACGGCTGGCAACCAGCCGCAGCGCCGGTGCAGGTATCGCGCAAGTAAATTTGCCGGCCTGACGTCGCCGCTGAAGCAGCCGAGGCGCTCGTAGTGGTGATTAGATTTGTAGCCACCGAAGAAAACGCCACGTAGCGGCCGTCCGCGCTCATGGAAGGCGTATGGCTGTCATCATTCGCGGCGCTGCCATCGGACCCGGCGGAAACCAGCGAAGTCTTCGCCTGGCAACTCGCAGTTGCGCCTTCACAGGTATCGCGGAAAAACACTTCTGAGTGTTGAGACGCCGTCGCCGTGTAAGCCACGTATCGTCCGTCCGCGCTGACTGCCGGAGTTTCCTCCGCAGCGGCTTGGCCGCCCTTGGCAATGCCGGCTGCCGGCGCGCCATTAATCGTGAAAGCCAGCTGTCCGCTGATGCCTCCGCCCCCCGCCGGTGGTGTTCCCGCCTGATTCGGTGGATTGTTTATATAAATATTGGCGATACCCGCGGTGGCGACCAGGCTCGCCGGAACCGTAACGGAAATCTGCGTGGCTGTAGGCACCGTGTTGGGAGCGACGGTGAGCTGCGTCGCCGACGTATTCCAGAACACCATGGACGCCTGCGTGGGATCGCTGTTGGTGACAAAGTTGGCGCCGGTAAGCACCATGGTGAACGAAGCCGAACCCGCGTTGACATTCGTCGGGCTGATGGACTGCAGCAACGGCGTCGGGTTGGGCTGCACCACTGGATTAATAATAAAGTTCAGTGGGTTTGACAGCCCGTTGTTACCCGTACCAGAAAAAGGATTGTGCGTGAGAATCGCGCCCTTGCCCGGCTGAGCCACCAGCGATGCCGGAACCACGGCTTGCACCTGCAGCACGTCACCGTTCGCATCGGTTACGTCCGTGGTGGTCAGCTTCTGCCCGTTCCAGGTGATGTACGTTTGCGTGACAAAGCCCGCGCCACTGATCGTCAGTGTGAACGACGGGCTTCCGGCCGTGATGTTGGACGGGGAAAGCGTGGTGATCTGCGCCCCGGTGTTGTTCTGAAACGTATTTCCCTGATCGTTGCAGCCCGCTACTACAAATATCGCCACCAGCGCGACAGCCAGTGCTGTCAAAAACGTCTTCATCGAAACTCCCCGGTTTTTATAATTCTGATTTCTCTGCTGCTGATTTCTTCGATGCCTTCGCGAAGTCGTTCGGCGCAAGTCTGTCGCCAATCCCAGACTTCCCTGATGCTAGTTTAAGATGCAAAAAGCGGTTGCCGCGTTTGCCGCGGGTCCCAGACCCCGGGCACCATCCCTCGGTCACCATGCGGCCCGAAAATTGCCATCCGTACAACCCTATATCTGTATCATTTTGACGGGGATAACGTCAATTTTCGCGGCTGCCCGAAAGCGTGCCGTAGCGCATGAAACTCCCTTATTTCGCCCAAACCGACGTCAAGAATATGTACCGCTCCCGCTGCCGATCCTTCTCCGCTTTCGATACCGCATCCAGGTGCATCACCGGCCACTCCGCCTCCGCCCTGTACACCGGCCAAACCGGCAGGCCCATCGCGTTGGGATCCTCGTTGCGCGCAAAATTCGTCCAGTATTTTTGCATCAAGTCGCTGAGCGCGCGATCTTCGGCCCGCCAGGGCTTCCCGGTCTTCGAGTCCAGCGTGCCAAACACATATTCGATTTCCGCCGAGTGGTACGCGCCCATGTCCGGCTTGCCGGCTACATCACTAGGGAGCGCCAGGTCGAAGCGATAGCGATACACCGGTCTCCCGGTGCTCGTGGCCGCCTCCAGCCATCTCCATGTCGGCCACGCGATGGAACTGTCTCCCTCGTAATCCATCAGCGAACGCACCGCCTCAGCCTCGCTGCTCGAGGAATACAGCCGCAAGAATTCCTGCTCATGCTCCGGAAAATCTTTCTTGGCGACCGCTGCTAACTTCGCCGCCGCCGGCGGATCACCCAGAGCGCCCTCAAATAAACCGCCTTCATCGCGATTCCAGCCAGCCAATAAACTCACTTGGTTTTCTTTCCCCGCGGCGAAGATGGCCGGAACGCTTTCCGGCAGGAAATAACCGTCGACATTCGGGGCAAATCGCTGGTTCGCGCCGCCGGCTTTCAACGATTCATCGAGAATTTTAAGCGCGGGAATCGCGCGCAAATCTTTGAGGACGGTGCTCCCTAGCGACGTCTTGGCAAACTCAGCGTCGCTCTGTTCGCGTTCCGCCAGCGGCTTAAACTTCAGGCCATGCGCGGAAAACGCCGCACCGCTTTCTCCAATCGCTTTGACAAACAAACCACGCGCAACGGGTGACGCCATCAGCGCGCTCACCGAAAAGGACCCAGCACTCTCGCCGAATATCGTTACATTCTCCGGATCCCCGCCAAACGCCGCGATATTTCGCTTCACCCATTGCAGCGCTGCCAGCTGGTCCAATAATCCATAATTGCCGGAGGAATTCCGCCCCGATTCCGCCGCCAACTCTGGCAGCACCAGAAAACCAAATACCCCCAGCCGGTAGTTCATCGAAACCACTACCACTCCGCGCTGGGCCAGAAATTGCCCGTCCTGCCGGCGCTCCGAAGTGGTCCCGGCCATATATCCGCCGCCGTGAATCCATACCATTACCGGCAACTTGGCCGTTGCATCTTTTGCCGGGCTCCAAACATTCAAGCTCAAACAATCTTCGCTGGGCCCCGGATCGTGAAACACCATGTCATCGTAAATAGCTCCCTGGATGCAATGCGGACCAAATTCCGTGGTCTTGCGCGTACCGCTCCACTTGGCCGCCGGCGCGGGCGGTTTCCAGCGCTGCTCACCAGCTGTTGTCGCCGCGTACGGAATTCCCAGAAACGTTCGCACCGTTCCCTGCAGCTTCCCTTCGATCTTTCCCGTTTCAATTTTTACCTGCAGCCCAGATTCCTGGGCGAAACAGGGCGCCGCGAGTGGCAACGCACAAGTGCATGCCGTGACAAGCAACATCAGCCTGCGAATAAATAATCCCATCTCGTCCCTCTGAATATCTCGTGTGAACTTAATGTTGGAAATTTCTCGCAGGTTTAACTGACCGTCGCCAGCGCCAGATAATCCGGCCGGTCGGACACCAGCTGGTGCCGGAAAGACTTGCGGATTTCGCCGTCCTTCACCAGAAACGCCCCGGGCATGCGTTGCACGTCCCCGGCCGGCAATCCCACGAAATTCCCGTTCAACCAGGCAACCAGCATCCGCAGAATGCTCTCTTGATTCAGATACTGCCGCCACTCCGCGCGCGCCAACCCAAACGCCTCATACAGTTTTCCCTCGGGATCCGCAAAACGCGGCGCATCTTCCAGCCCGTACGGGGTAAAAAACGCGTTGGCTTTCTCTTCCGTCCCCAAATGCACGAACGCCAGCCGCGTGCCTCCGGCTTCCAGCGTCGCGCGCTTCTTCGAGACCTCGTCCACCGCTTCGCGGCAAAACGTGCAGCCAAAGTGCCGCAAAAATACCAGCAGGACCGCGCGCCCAGTCGTCAATTCCCCCAGCGTTTCGCCGGTCTGTGCGCGATACGCCGTCAGCAGCTGCTCATCAATTTTCTCGGATCCGAAGATGCTCACGAGTTTTTTACCCGCCGTTCTTTAGGACTTCCGAAGCAGTGGCCCCGACCGCCGTGGCGGTCACCGCATGCCGCCATGCAAACATACGCCCCAGCCGCTTCCGCGCATACCATCCGCCAAAAGTTTTTCCCAGCCACCCAAGCGGCAAATCATACTCCACCCGATCCTCAAGCCAGCTGGAATTTACTCCATCCGGCACGAACAGGTGCGTGTGCTCCCACTTGTGAAACGGCCCGGACACCATTACATCGCGAAACATTCTACCCGGCTCGCAAGCCGCATGCTCGGCAATCCAGGTTTGCGACACCGGCCCAATCTTTAGGCGAATGGTAACCCGCGATCCGATCTCTTCAATCCCGCCGGCCTGCTCGTAAACAGTGGCATTTTCCCACGGCGGGGTCAGCCGCGCGAGTGCTTCTGGCTGCGCATGCCAACGATACACCTTCTCCGCGGAAGCCGGCATCCGGCTGCGCATCACAAAGAATTCGCTCATGATCCTTTCGTCCCATATTTCGCAATATAGTTTTTCACGGAAAATTTCCGAGCCGTATTCTCCGACGTCATATACCGAATCTGTCCGTAAATCGGCCGCTCTGGCCCCCACGGCCGGTCATATCTTCCCAACACCCAGAAAATTCCGCTGTAAGAATTAGGATTTCGCCCATCGAGCCCATATTTATTATTCAACTCGATCATAATCTCCGCCGCTTCCTGCGGCGTTCGCGTCCATTCCAGAATTTTCTTGCCCCACAGCATCCGCAAATAATTGTGCATCCATCCCTCCCGCACGATTTGCCCCTGCGCCGCATTCCACAAGGGATCGTGAGTACGGCCGGCCGCAAATTCCTCCAACGTATATACATGCTCCCGCTCGTCCCGCGTATGCTCCTGCAAAGTTTTCTTCGCCCAATCCGGTAGCGCCTCATATTGATCGTAATCCGCGCGGTGCGAACTGAAGTTGTAGCCCACCTCCCGCCAGGTAACCAGCTCGTCCATAAATCCTTCGGCGGAAGCGCTCATATTCCACCAGCCCTCGCGGCTGCCGTTCGCGCGCAGCGATAATTTCTCCGGCTTCCATTTTTCATGCCGCGCCATCTGGTGCAGCACTTCATGTACCGACAAAAACCCAAAATGCAGATACGGCGAAAAACCGCTGGAAACGCCCAGCTCCGGCTGATTCCGTTTCTCCCCGTAATCCGCCAGCTTGCTGGAGAAGAAATTCTTCATGCGCAGCTTGGCTTCGGTGTGCCCGCCGCGCAACGCTACCGCCGTCACTTGGTGATCGATGGGGAAATTATCCAAAGATCCAGGTTCCGCCGCTAGCAGCCCAAGCGCAGCCGCGGGCCACTTCGTAGAAATTTTCAAGGGAATAGTAAGCGTCGTCGAAAACCCGGCCTTCTCCAGCGGATTCGCCGCTGGAAAATGGGCGAAATGCGGCGTCAGGGATTTCTGCAGGTGCCGCCGAAAATCAAACGCCCGTGAAAACGCCTGTTCGGTAGCCCGCAGCGGCAGCAATCCGTTCGAATCCACCGCTTCCAGTTTCACATTCAGCTTTTTTCCAGCCGCCGCTACCATGCGCGGTAAGAAAAAACACGGAAACTCATCCGTAACCACCACGCAAGCCCGCGCCGCAAATTCCTCCAACAAACCTCTTCCCGCGCCAGCCGCAGGCTCCACATAAGCGCAGTAAGCCACATTCAGCCGCGCGCAAGTCGCCGCATTGTCCGCCATTCCGTCAATCACGAAGCGATGCAGCCGCTCGCTGGCCCACCGGTACCCGCAGCGCAGCGCCTCAAAAATAACCAGCGGCTTCCGCAACTCCCGGCAATATTCCAGCGCGCGATCCAGCGCAAAATTGTAAGCCAACCGCCGGCTCGCAATCATCCAGTACAAAACATAATCGCCGTCACCGCGCATGCCGGCGCCATTCGCATGGCGAATCCGCACAGCCGGAACCACGTTCACAAAATTCTCCCTATGCTTTAGAAATGTTCAGCATGCATCAGACACAACTCAGGCAGGACACGGGCGGCTAACTCCCCAAGCATACCAGTAGTACAGGCGTTCCTGCCTGTGCGCCTTTGAATTCCCGCGCAAACTGCCGATGCAGCCGCAGGCGAACCCACGCTCTAGATTCTGTACGGGGGAACAAGTGAAAACTTAACCCACTAAAGGTTAAATTTTAACCCCTGAAACGCGACAGTTTTCACTGCGCTGCTACCTGTCCCCGCAGGCCATTGCGCTGACTGCTCCCTGCACTATGCTAAGGATGGTCATTCCGCTCCCGCGCGAACGGGCGTCCGGCGCCCAGATCAGCCGACGCGGAGTCGGCCCAGATAGCGAACAACCATGCCACACCACCGAAAACTCGCCACCGCAGCCCTTGCCCTGATGCTCCTCTTCGTCGCGCCTAGCCGAGAAGCGCTGGCGGACCTGCCATCTCCCGCCTCCAACGCCCAGCTTCTCGCCGACGCGGTCTGCCCCGTGGTCTACCAACTCGACGCGAATCCCGGAAGACGCGGCTACCATTACATTTTCTACGGCAACGCCTTCTTCATTAATCGTGATGGCTATCTCCTGACCGCCGCCCACGTCCTCTCTGAATTTCACGACGGCGGCCAGCCCAGCATCCTGCTGCGTTTGGCTTCCGCCCCGCCCCGCATGGTAAAAGTCGCGGTGATCGCCACGGATTCCGTGCACGACGTGGCCATTCTGCAAGCCACTCCCAATCCCTTCGCCGGCCCGTACTCCGTGGCCGCGCTGCCCATGGCCGCGCAAAAGCCCGCCATTGGCGAACCGGTAGTCGCCCAGGCCCTGCACCCCAGCCACCTGAAAGATCCCGAGACTTTTGAGCTCCCTATCGCCGAAAGCTACAGCGCTACCGTCCTCGACTATCACGCCATGGCCCTTGACTCGCGCGCGCAACCCGCAGCCCCGCTGTTGGCCGCGCCTCCATCGGCGCCGGACCAGTCCGACGACAAGCTCACCGATCTCTTTCTTTTCAGCCACGAAGTTGTTCGCGGACAAAGCGGCGCCCCGGTGCTCTCTGCCACCACCCATCAAATCGTCGGCATCATCGAGGGCCGTTGGCTGCATCCCGCCGCCAACTCCCCCACCCAGGGCGCCGCCATTCCCATCCCTTACGCCGAATCCCTCCTGGAAAAAAATCACATCCACTGGGATACCCAGCCGTAGTCTTCGCCAAGTAGTGATGTGCCTGTGCGGCGCTTGTTTAGGTCCCGGACTTTCAGCTTGCCCTGAGGAACGAAGGGTCCGGCCATAAACGACTCAAGAAAACCCGATCGCACTTCGTAGGGGCACGGCATGCCGTGCCCGTCCCCTCCCACCGCTAGCCTCGTGCTCTCCCTTCGGGAGGTCCCTACTTTTAGTCCGACAACTTACTGCGTGAATGCGGAGCTGCCCGGAGAATTCGCCTTTCCGTTCAGGGGTCGGAGCTTTAGCTCCGACATTCCGGGAGCCGGCAGTCAACCGGCTTAAGCCGCTGAGGAATTGCCTTGATACGCGTTTCGCTAAATCGATTTTTTCCGCAGCCTGTTCAGCGCGGTCTACTATTTGAATCTTTGTCTCTATTTTGAATTTCTGTCTCCATTTTCAATCTTTGTCTCTTGATCTAAAACCCAGCCAAGCCCCGAAACAATCTTCTGAATGCCCCGCCGCAACTTCTCGCGAGCCGCTGCTCTCGGCCGCATAAATAAATTCCAACCGTTCCTCCGAGCAGTAGCCTAGTACTGGCCCAATTTGTCCCTATTCCTTCTCGACAGCGACCAACCCAGAAAGCTACCCTCAGCCGTGCCCGCCAGCTCGCAACCGTCACGTAGCCGACCTCTTCCTCGCGCGAATGCATGTGTACTGGATTCAAAAACCGCACCCGGCAGGAATGCTAAATCGCGCAAAACGCGATCCTTTGTTTTCTATAACTTACACACTCTTTTCCATTCGCAATTCCGTCTATCCCTTTTATTTTCTTATCGCTGCGCACTCTTTGCCAAAAACACCCCGGGGGTGGGGGGTACATCACCAAAAAATTATTGTCCTGCGGGCTGCGCGTCCAGCGAAATGCGCTCCCGGTCCCGCATCCGTGGATCCCTCACTCCCGTAACCTTTTGTGGGACAATGGTCTCTACCAATCGCATGAGCAAAACTTTCTCATCGGCCGCTTTCCCAGCAGCGATTCTCGCGTCCCATCCGTCTTTTACCGGGTGCGCTTCCAGCTCCTGCTTCGCCATCGCCGAAAGGGGTCCCGCTCGTGACTGACGTTTCCCTGGCCGGGGCCTTCCTCGCCGGTCTCGTCTCTTTTCTTTCTCCGTGCGTGCTGCCGCTCGTCCCCGGCTACATTTCCATGCTCTCCGGCATCGGCATGGAGCAGCTTCGTAAGGGTGACGTACCAAGTTCCAATCTCTTTTCTTCTTCGCTGGCTTTCGTTGCCGGGTTTTCCGTGGTTTTCATTTCCTTCGGCGCCAGCGCCAGCGCCGTGGGCGGATTTCTGCGGCAGAATCGTTCCCTGCTCGCGCCGATTGCCGGCGCGCTGATTCTGCTTTTCGGACTTCACCTGATTGGTGTGCTGATCAAAATTACGCCGCGTATCGGAATCATCATCGGAATTATTTTTGTAGCTCTCGGCGTTGCCAGTGCGTTCCGTCACCAGCCTCTCGTTTGGAATCTCGGACCGGTGCATTTTTTCTCACTCTCGGTAATCGGCTTTCTGGGCCCCTGGTTCGCGCGCTGGCTCAACCGCGATGTGCACATGCGTAACAAAGCTTCGCAACCGGGAATCTGGAGCGGCTTCCTGATGGGTTTCGCTTTTGCCTTCGGCTGGACCCCGTGCATCGGGCCGATTCTAGCTACGGTATTGGCTCTCGCCGCGGCCAGTGACACCATTGCCCGCGGCGTGCTGCTCCTTGCGATTTATTCCGCGGGCCTGGCGATCCCATTCTTGCTGACAACCTTGCTGCTCAGCCAGTTCATGCGCTTTTACCAGAATTTTCGGAAGTATCTGCACGCCGTGGAAATTTTCAGCGGCGCGCTGTTGCTGTTCGTCGGCGGGCTGGTGTTCGTCAATAAATTAACCTGGCTCTCCGGCAAGCTGACGTTCTTGAATCGTTTTTCGCTGTAGAGAATACTCTTCAGGCGGAGACTTCGCTGTGAAGAGTTATCACCGTTAGGAAAAGTGAAATGAAAAAAGTATTGGTTATCCTCGGCATCGTTATCGCCATCGTCATCGGAACTTATTTTGCGGACAAGGCGACGCGCATCTCGGCGAAAAATCGCCCCACTGGCGTACCCGTTCCCGCAGCCGACAATAAACCCGCTCCAGACCTGACACTCAAAGACATCGACGGCAAGGATGTTTCGCTGGCGCAATATAAAGGCCAAGTGGTGCTGGTGAATTTCTGGGCCACCTGGTGCGATCCCTGCCGCGAAGAAATTCCCTGGCTGATTAACATGCAAGCCAAATACGGCGCCAAGGGTTTCACCGTTCTCGGCGTGGCCATGGATGAAGAAGGAAAAAGCGTGGTTGCGCCGTACGTCGCGAAAGAAAAATTCGACGTTAATGGGAAACCCACTCCGATGACCTATCCGATTCTTCTCGGCAACGATGCCGCTGCGGAAAAATTCGGCGGCCTGTTCGGCTATCCCACCAGCGTGCTGATTTCCCGAGACGGCAAACAGATCAAACGCATCACCGGGATCATCAGCGAAGAAGAAATTTCCAAAGTGATCGAATCCCAGCTCTGATCGGCGTGAATCATGCTTGAGGAACAAGACTTCCAACGAAAAGCCGACGCGGCTTTCACTGACTTGAAAAAACGCCTGCTCACCGCGGGCGACGCGTATGATTTCGATGCTGAGGGCGAAAGCGGCAAACTCGAAGTGCTGTTCGAGGAGCCCGAAGAGACCAAGTTTGTGATTTCTCCCAACACTCCGGTCCGCGAAATCTGGATTTCCGCGCTTTCCACCAGCTTTAAACTGGGCTGGTCGGACGCCAAGAACGCTTTCGTCCTGGACAAAACCGGCGAAACGTTGCTGCAAGTTATGAGCCGGGTGATCTCCGAACAAATCGGTACGCAGGTAACTCTGTGAATTTGATTGCTTCCATTGCATCCCGAGCGAACCGATGAAATCGCCGCTAAGATTGTTGAATTCAACACTCGTAGCTGCGATCACCCTTGCTGGCATCGTGCTACCACGACCCACTGCCGCACAGGATGTGCCGACTGGAAAAGAAGTGGTGACTCCCGTGGCGTTTGCCTCCGCGGACCCCGCCGCGCGCAACGTGCCATTTCAAGTTGCGGTGGTACTCAAAATTCGCCCCGGCTTTCACATCAACGCGCGTGAAAAATCCGAAGCGTACCTGATTGCCACGGATCTGAAATACGAATTGCCTGCCGGGTTCACCTCCGGCGAAGCGATTTATCCCAAAGGGACGCTGCGTAATTTTGCTTTTTCCAAAGATAAACCGTTGAACGTTTACGAAGGCACCGCGACACTATTCCTTCCCGTAACGGCCAGTAGTAACGCGCCGCTCGGCGAACAACACATCGTCCTCAAAGTACGCTACCAGGCCTGCAGCAACGAAGTGTGCCTGCAACCGGTTACCGTGCCAATCGACGCCACCGTAAACGTAGCGGCATCCGGCATGAAACCTGCCCATCCAGAAATATTCGCCACGCGTTAAACTCTTTCGATGCCCGCGAAATCTTCCTCGGCTGGAAAATGGTTCATCATTATTTTGCTGGCGTTCGTCGCCATCGTTTCCGGAATTTTATTCTGGCGCTCGTCGCACATTGATCAGTTCACCCACGATTGGGTGGTCCGCGAACTCTCCGAACGCTTCGACACTAAAGTGACCCTGGCGAGTTTGCACGTCAGAGCTTTTCCGGAAATGTCCGTCGAAGGCCGCAACCTGAACATCTACCATCGCGATCGCGATCTCAGTTTCATTCAGATCGATCAATTCACTTTTCACCTGGGAGTGCTGGCAATTTTTCGCGTGCCGCACGAAATCAACGCGGTCTCCGTGAAAAATATGACCATCACGATTCCCCCGCGCGGCGAAAAGCGCGCGCCGGACCGCAGCAAGGAACAGAAGGCGTCTGCCGCCGAAAAGAAAAAACAGCTTCCCGCAATTTTGGTGGGCGAAGTAATTTGCGAGAACACCGTTCTAGTGATTTTGCCGAAACAAGCCGGCAAAGTGCCGCTGGAGTGGGACATCCACGCTCTGCGGCCTATTGCACGCGGGCGCGGACCGCTCCATGGCCTTTCACGGAACTCTGACCAACGGAAAACCGAAAGGCGAAATAGACACCAAAGGAAATTTTGGCCCGTGGAATCTGGACGATAAAGGCGCAACTCCGGTTGACGGCGTCTACGATTTTACGAACGCGGATCTGGGTCCGTTTCCCGGAATCGCCGGGATTTTATCGTCGAAAGGAAAATATTCCGGACAGCTGGACACTCTGGAGGTGGCCGGCGAAACGGATACTCCGGATTTTTCGCTGGACCGCGTCGGCAAACCCGTTCCGTTGCATACCGAATATTCCGCGACGGTGGATGGCTTGAGCGGAGATACCTATCTGCATCCGGTGCGCGCCACGATCATCAAGTCCGTGATTCTTTCCGAAGGCAGCGTGGTGAAAGTTCCGGACCGCGGGCACAACATCAATCTCGACGTGCACTCCGAGCAGGCCCGCATCGAAGACATTCTGGCGCTGGCGATGAAAGACGATACGCCGCTGCTGAGTGGTCCGGCGAAAATCAAAGCGAAACTGTTCCTGCCGCCGGGGAAAGTGAAAGTCATCGACAAGATGATCCTGGATGCTGATGTGGCGGTCGACAACGCGCACTGGAGCAGCCCGAAGATTCGCGAAGAGCTGCAATCGTTCAGCCGCCGGGCCGAAGGCAAAGTGGAGGATGACGCGGCCGGCAGTTCCGTGACCGACCTGAAGACCAAATTCCATCTGGAAAATGGCGCGCTTCATTTTTCCAGCATCACCTTCAGCGTGCCGGGAGCGACCGTCGACCTCGTTGGGAAATTATGCGATGCACAGCGGCCAACTGGATTTCAAGGGGCACATCCGGTTGCAGGCGAAAATCGTCGGAAGTGGTGGGCGGAACGAAGGGCGCATTTCTGAAGCCATTCGATTCTTTTTTCAGCAAAAACGGCGCCGGGACAGAACTCCCCATTACAATCACCGGCACGCGGGACGCTCCGACGTTCGGAGTTTCGGTGTTTCACAAGACATTCAACAAAACGATTGGCGGAAAAAGCGATTCGCCCGAAGCCGGCAAGAACCAGCCTAAATGATTTGCGCGAACGCAGGCGTCAGGTCGTCAGCCGGTCGCGCGATATCGGAGTCATCTCCCACACCTGCAGAGAGCGCACGTTAGCCAAGTCGGCTGCGGAAATTTCGATCGACAAATGTTCCGCGGGAATCTGATACACGCGCGTCGTGAGGCAACAAACTTCGTTCACGAAGATCTCCACTACCGAGCCATCCAGAAAAAGTTCAAGCGCCACTTCCTCGCCGCTAGCCGCAGAGAAAGCGGCAGCGGAGTTTCCCACGAGCAGTTCTTTGCCGGTTCTGGCGGGATCGTAGTTGAGTGCCAGAAATTCAGTCGGGCCGGACACAAGTTTCATAGTGAAGGCGGCATTACGAACACGCAGCGACATTTCTGCTGCGAGATTCGCGATCCGCAATTGGCGAAGAGCGCTCGAGGCGTTCAGCGGATGCAACTTGCGCGGCTGGCAGCGAGAATTGCTTGGAGCGCAATTCCGCGGCTTGCGATGCGACGCGCATTTTCAGATGGCCGGCGGTATCGAGTGTCAAGACCCGCGGCAGAGACATGCATCCGGCCCAGCCGGCTTGGCTGAACTCGGATTCGGAACGGGTTTCTGGAATCCAGCCCCAGAGGATGCGGTCGCCGTTCGCAGCGGTTTGCGTTTTTGGCGCGTAGAATGCGCCAGAATCGAGCAGCCCCTGTTTTTGCGAATGAAAAACCATTTCCTTGGGATCGAGCTCCCCGCTCTGCCAAAATACTTTTCGTTCGGTGGAATAAATCAAAACGTATTTGTCGCAGAGTTTGAAAAAATCCGGGCACTCCCACATTTCACCGGAGTCCACCGTGTCGGGCGTGTCTTTGCCGTTCCATTTACCACTAGCGAGAACGCTGACAGGCTCCCAGTGGTGAAGATCGGTGGAACGATAGAGCAAGACGCGCCCGCCGATTTTTCGTTGTCCCGAGCCGACACCCATATACCAGACACTTTTGTCTTTCCAAAGACATGGATCGCGGAAACCAGTGAGTCCTGGATCGTTCGGCGGTTGCAGTACCGGTTGCGGGAATTTTTTCCACGTGAGGAGATTTGCGTCCGTGGACGTGGCGAGAAGCTGCGTTTCGCGAAAATTATGGGTGCCGTCGCGCAGCGTGGCTTGCTCTGGCGTGGTGCTGGAGACTCCGGTGTAGATGAAGGTGGCAGTGCCGCGGTCGTCGACCGCGCTACCGGAGAAGCAGCCGTCTTGGTCGGGGCCTCCTTTGGTGGGCGCGAGAGCTACCGGTAAGTGTTTCCAGTGGATCATGTCTGGGCTGATGGCGTGGGCCCAGTGCATGTCGCCCCAGACGGCGGCGTTGGGGTTGTACTGGAAAAACATGTGGTAGTTGCCTTGCCAGAAAATTGGGCCGTTGGGATCGTTCATCCAGTTGGCGGCGGGGAGCAGGTGGTATTGCGGGCGCAACGGATCGTTGGCGAGATTTGGCGGAGTGGTTGCGAACGGTCGGAGGGTTGGGGCGATTGATATTGCGGCTGCGGTGGTGGAAATATTTTTCAAGAAAGTTCGGCGGGAATGTTGAGGGAGATGGTGTTGCGTGGGATGGTGAAATTTCATCGCGGGGATAGAGTGAATCTGGATGAACGGGATTGCAAGAAACAAAAATCGGCGCCGCGGAGGAATGTAAACAAAAGCTGCAGCGGTTCATACGCAGACAGGGGAGTAAAAGTGGAGAAGACTATGGAGCGTAGATTTTGTACGCCCGGGCAAGCTGGGGCGCAGCATGCTGCGCCCCTACAATAGACCCAATGAATCGCGGAGGCGAGTTACTACTTTTTGCTGGCCGATAATTACCATGGTGTCGAAAAGCGGTGGCGCTACCGCCTGGCCCACGATGGCTACGCGGGTGGCGTTGATCAGCATGCCGGCTTTTACGCCGCCTTCTTCGGCTACTTTTCTGGTGGCGTGGTCGCAGGCGTCGTGATTCCACTCCGGTCAGCGCGGCGAGCGCGTCAGCCAATTTTTCCAGCAGCGGGCGGGTCTTCTCGTCTTTCCAGAATTTGGCAATCGCGGCTGGGTCGCGCGGGAAATCGTCGGTGAAGAAAGCGCGAGACCAGGTGGCGAAATCCGGCAAGAGGCGGACGCGGCTGCGCAGCAGGTCGACCGTTTTCTTGAACCACTCGTGGCCTTCGCCGGTGGCCCATTCTTCTTTCCAGAGATTCTTCCGCTGCAATTCGGCTTGCACCTGCGGCAAGACCTCTTCGATCGGCAGTTTTTGCAAGTATTGCGTGTTGAACCATTCCAGTTTGTTGCGGTCAAAAACGCCGTTGGTACGGCTCACGCCTGCGAGGGAAAATTTCTGCAACAGGTCCGGAGTGCGCAAGAATTCTTCGTCCGCTCCGGGAGACCAACCCAGCAGCGCCAGGAAATTTCTGAAAGCCTCCGGCAGAAAACCTTCGTTGCGATACATGTTGACGTCGGTGGCGCCGTGGCGTTTGGAGAGACGCGATTTATCCGCGCCGAGAATTAACGGAACGTGCGCGAAAATTGGAGCGGGCGCGCCCAGCGCGTTGTACAGCAAAACCTGTTTCGGCGTATTGGAAATGTGATCGGCGCCGCGGATTACGTGGGTGATGCGCATGTCGATGTCGTCGACAACCACGCCAAGCTGGTACATGGACTGGCCATGATCTTCGTCGCCTTTGCCGGAACGGAGCAGCACAAAGTCTTCGATTTCGTCATTCTGGAATTCGCGATCGCCGAAAACGGCGTCGTGAATTTTGGTGGTGCCGCCGAGTGGCACTTTGAAACGCACCGCGGGCTTGCGTGCCGGGCGTTGACGGCTTGCCGTCGCGGCAACTGCAGCGCGTGATGCGGCGAGCCTGCGAGCCTTGGCTGGCTTTCGCGTCGCCTCCAGCTGCGGGATCGGGCGCGTGATCGCCGCCGGCATATTTTTCCGCCGGGCAATAACATAGAAAAGCGTGGCCGCTGGCGAGAAGTTTTAGTCCGGCCTCGCGATAGAGCGCGGTGCGCTGGGATTGGTAAAACGGGCCTTCGTCCCAATCGATGCCCAGCCAGGTGAGGGCGGTGATGATGCCTTCGACCAGTTCGGGTTTGTTGCGCTCGGCATCGGTGTCCTCGATGCGCAGGATCATTTTGCCCTGCGCCGTTTGAGGTCAGCGCCGCGTGCGTAAAGCCAATTGAAAAGCGCGGTACGAGCTCCGCCAACGTGCAAGTAGCCGGTGGGAGATGGCGCGAAACGGACGCGAACTTCAGGGTGAGTAGTTGTGTCGGTCATGTCAGTGTTGTATTTCGCGATTGCGGTAAACAACCAGTTTAGCGGATGAAGGCGAGGGGCGTCCAACGAGGCATTGCACAATTAAAATTTCGTCAGAATTTGCCGTCGCCCCAACCAAAAAATCCTCTTGAATCGTTCTTTGTTCGTGCCTATTCTGCCGGGGTACCTCGGCGGCCTTTGACGCTGGAATAAAAGGCCCTACCTACGCTCTCGCCTCGCAGAGGGTGTGGATGGAGGAGTCGCGAGCACACTGGCGTAGTGTGCTTCTACTCTGGCATCCGCACCAGGTGCATTCAACCGCATGAGGAGAGACGTTATGAACCACGATCGACAAATCGATTACATCGAATTCGCCGCAACCGATGTCGAATCCACCAAAAAATTCTACAGCCAAGTCTTCGGTTGGGAGTTTGAGGACTACGGACCGGACTACACCAGTTTTAAAGACGGCCGGCTGGCCGGAGGATTTATGAAAGGAACCCCGGCGCCGGCAGGCACGCTGGTGGTGATTTATGTGGACGATCTGGCTGCCGCCGAACGGCGCGTAAAAGCAGCGGGAGGAAAAATCTCCAAGGAGACGTTTTCGTTTCCAGGTGGGTCGCGGTTCCACTTCATCGATCCCAATGGAAATGAATTAGCCGTTTGGCATAACGATTAGCATGCCACGCTAGGCCATGCTAGATGAGAGAGGCCGGACAGACGGCAGATCGATCCGCTCGCTATCCGGCACCTCAAGATCTCCAGGGCGCCACTAGAAGATCCCGAATCTAAGCGAATCAGTTCGTGGTGAATATCGCGATGGTGACGGACGCCTCAGAGCCGCCGGTTTCGGCTGGTTCTCCGACGATCACGCTGGCCGTAGCATCGCCCTTGTTCCAGATTGTGCCTTCGCTCGAATTCTTCGTCGGACTCCCAAATTTATTCTTGAGCGCGGCGATCGCCGCGGCTTTATCGGTTCCAGCGAGCGTATACGCGAGCGACACCAAGCGGCGGTCCGCAAACTTTGCGGTAAGGCCTTGCAGGCAATCGGCAGCGTAGCGCTTCTTGAGACTGCAATTCGCGGCGGCGTGCGCAGTCAATCCAAAAATGGCGACATCCGCCCACTGATAACAAACCGCGCGTGACGCCTGCGAGGTGTCACATTCCGCTTTGGGATGCTGGGAGACGAAGGTATCGAGGCTTTCGCCGAGCTGGTCACCTTGCAGTTCAAAGGCTGCTGAATTGGGGGGTGGGGATTGTTTGGGCGTGGGAGCATCGGGAATCTGCGCGAGCACGAGAGCCAGGATGGTGAGTGGCAGCATAGGTAATCTCCGGTTAGATGCTACACCTGGCTGGTGCGTGCGGTATCCTTGCTCGCGCGATAGAAACTTTCTTAATGACGCTGAGATTCTGATTTCCAGAATCGTGCCGAGATGGGGCGCAGCATGCTGCGCCCTTACAAAGGCCGATCAGCAAAGACTAAGCGTTACTGGGAGAAATTTGTGAAGGTGATTATTATTGGCGCTTCGGGGATGGTGGGGCAGGGCGTGCTGCGAGAGTGTTTGCGGGACGCGGCTATCGAGAAGATTTTGTTGATTGGGAGAAGCGCGAGCGGCGTGCGCGATGTGAAAGTGTCCGAGTTAGTTTTGAAGGACATGACGGATTATTCTGGCGTCGTTGGGCAGCTGGCCGGATATGACGCCTGCTTTTTTTGTTTGGGAGTGAGCTCGGCGGGGATGAAGGAAGCGGACTACCGGCGCATCACCTATGACCTTACGTTGGCGGCGGCGCGGGCTTTGGTGGCGGAGAGTCCGGGCATGACGTTTCTCTACGTGTCGGGAGTGGGGACGGACAGTTCGGAGAAAGGCCGCAGCATGTGGGCACGGGTGAAGGGGCAGACGGAAAACGCGTTGCTGGCAATGCCGTTTAAAGCGGCGTACATGTTTCGCCCGGGGTACATTCAGCCGCTGCATGGAATTAAATCGAAGACGCGTCTGTATGCCGCGATATATGCGGTGGTGGCGCCGATTTATCCGCTGCTGCGCATGCTGTTTGGGAAATACGTGACCACGACGGAAGAACTGGGCCGGGCCATGCTGGTGGCGGCCAAGCGAGCGGATCAGAAGCGAGTGGTGGAGAACTCGCAGATTTCGGAATTTGCCCGAGGTTGAAACCTTAGGCCAGGGACTGCGGCCCATTCTTCGAAGGTGTTTTGCACGCGGCCTAGCGTCCATCTTCGCAGAAATTCAGCCAATCGCGATGTGCGGAAAGCGTTAACTCAGCTGGTGCTGTCTCTTTGGCTACCAGTACCCCGGTACGGTTGCTTCTGCAAAATTCCATCCTCCATAATCACAAGTACTTTGTTATGTGTCGGCGGAGAGGGCTGTCCCATGTGCAGTGGAACGGCTGATTTTTGCATATTTCGCCGCAATTTAACGAACTGGCACGCACCGTGACTTCGTTGCGGCGATGACGTGCGCGTTTTAGCGTGGAGCCGAAAGTAGTCTTGTTACCTGACAGCATCATCGCGATGGCCTTCCTGCTGGCGACCCTTCTGGTGGCCGGATTTTTTGCGTACATACACAATCTGAAACGGCAGGATTATCTGCTGCTGTGGACCGTGGCGTGGCTACTGGTGGCGCTGCATTACGTGGGACCGGCGCTGCAAACCTGGATCCCGATGGGGCCGCTGGAGTCGGCGACGGATCGCTGGCTGAACGGCATGGCTGGGATATTTTTCTTTCTCGGCGCGCAACGCTATGCGCGGCGCCCTTTGTGGATTATTCCGGCGGCGGTTGCGGGAACGATCCTGGCGCTATGGGCGCTGGCCAATGCGGCACATTGGTTCACGCTCGTGCCGGTGGTGATTCCCTCGGCGGCGATTTTCGTCGGCGTGGCGATTCTTTTCTGGCGTGAGAACCGCCGGCAGGAAACGCTGGCGGATCGTTTGTTATCCATTTCGTTTCTGATATGGGCCGCGTTGCGAATTTCGCTGGTTTATTTCTTCAGCGATTCCTCAGAGGCCGCGTCTGGAGTGCGCGCGGCAGCGATGGTGCCATCGGCATTCGTGGCCATGCTGATGGTAATGGCGCTGTACGAGGAAGAAAAGCGCCGCATCGAGCGCAACATGCTGGCGCTTTCCAATCTAAACCTGGCCACTTCGAGTTTTGTGGGCGGCGAAATTCAGCGGATGCTTTCGCAAGCGTTGGACCGCGTACTGGGCGTGGTGCGCTTGCCGGCTGGCGCGCTCTTTTTGCATCATGGCGATCCGCAAGGGCCGACCTCCGTAGTGGCGGTGGGACTGAGCGATGATTTTTGCCGCGCCGCGCAAAACGAGGGGCTGGACGACTATTTGGTCGGACTCGTAGCGCGGCTCGGCGGACTGCTGGGCTTCCGCGACTTGCGCGACGCCGGGCTGAATGCGTTGGAAAAAGAAGAATCGATCCGCAGATTTCGCGAGTTGATGCTGGCGCAAGGTTTGCGCAGCGTGGTGGCCATCAGTTTACAAGCAAAAGAACAGGCGTTTGGCGTGCTGCTGCTGGGCACGCCGGATTCGCGGCGGTTTACTCCCGCGGAGTTGCGCCTGCTGCTGGCGCTGGGCCACCAGATCGGCATGGCAGTGGAAAACAGCTATTTGATTCAGCAGACTTCGCGGCGCTCGGAAGAATTGCATGTGCTGAACGAGATTGGGCGGGCGCTTAGTTCCACTTTGAATAAAGAGGATTTGCTGCGGAAAATCTGGGAAGAGCTGCGTCGGCTTTTCGATGTGGAGAATTTCTATATCGCGCAATTCCAGCCGGAGCAAGACGAAATTGTCTTTGACCTGGAAATGATTGGCGGAGAGCGCGTGCCGCAGCGGACGCGACCGGCCGGAAATCACATCACGGAATACATTATTCGCACGCGACAGCCGGTATTGATCCGGGAAAATTATGTGGTCGAAGCGCGGAAATTGGGTATCGAGCCGATCCGCGATAGGGGCTGCTTTTGCGGAGTGCCGCTGGTGGCTTACGACCATGTGATTGGGGCGCTGGCGGTATTCTCCGATCACGAGCGAACTTTCGACGAGGGGCATCTGGAGTTGATGCGCGTGCTGGCCAGCGAGGCGAGCATTGCGATCGAGAATGCGCGCTTGTTCCAGGAAGAACGAACCAAGGCGCGGCATCTCTCGCTGCTCAACACCATTTCGCGGAATGCGATTGCCACGCTCAATCCGGATGAAATGCTCGCTAAAATTACCGAGCAGCTGGAAGAAGGGCTCACCTACGATCACTTGGGAATTGGCGTGTTGGAATATGCGACCAGGGAAATTGTGATTCAGTCCGAGGCAGGAAAGCGCCGCGGCACGCTGGGGATGCGCATTCCACTGGATTCCGGATTGATCGGGCACGTGGCGCGAAATGGGCGCATGGCTACCTACCATGCGGCTTTGCCGGCGGATGCGGCGCTACAACCGCTGTTGGAAGATTCGCGTGCGGCGATCGCCTTGCCGGTGTTTTACGCGGAGCAGCTGCACGGAATTTTGTACATCGAGTCGGCGGAAGCGATTGAGTTTTCCGATGAAGAGATTTTGCTGTTGCGCACTCTGGCGGATTTGATTGCCGGCGCGCTGCACAATGCGCTTTCGTTCCAGAAGGCTCAGGAACAGGCGATTACCGATGGTTTGACCGGAGTAAAGACGCATCGCTTCTTTATGGAGGCGCTATCCGCGGAGTGGAAACGGTCCACGCGCGCCGCACGGGCGTTTGCATTGGTGCTGATGGATTTGGATCGCTTCAAATTTGTGAACGATTTTTACGGGCACTTGGAAGGCGATCTGGTTTTGCAGCGCGTTGGGCAAATTCTGGAAACGAATTGCCGGCGTTCAGATGTAGTGGCGCGCTACGGCGGAGATGAATTTGTAATTCTGATGCCAGAAACGAACATGGAACACGCCCGGCAGCTTGCGACGAAATTGAAGGGCTGGGTTTCGTCTGATCCTTTGCTGCGCGAGAAAAATATCAGCGCCAGTTTTGGTATCGCGTGCTACCCGTTGCACGGATCTTCGCCACAGGAATTGATTCAAGTTGCGGACGCGTCGATGTATCTCTCGAAACATCAGGGCGGCAATGCGGTTTCAACAGCCGATCATTTCGATCCCAACGAAGCTAAGAAGTGGAAACGCGATGTGCTGGAAGCGTATCTGGGTGTGACTTTGAAGCGGCTGTTTTCTACCGGGCCGGATGCGTTCGAGGAAATCTATCAGCGACTGAAACAATTCACGGAATCTCTGGCGGCTACGGAAAGTGTTAACGGAACGCCTTCGCCAACACCATTTGGCAACCAGGGGCTGCCGCAGGCTGTTCTTGATACGGTGACCTCGCTGGCGTTTGCGATCGATGCCAAGGATCACTACACGCAAGGACACTCGCAAAAAGTTTCAGCTTACGCGGCGCTGATCGCCGAAGGCTTGGATATGACCGACGCCGAAGTGGAAGAGATTCGGCTGGGCGCGATCTTGCACGATATCGGCAAAGTAGGAATTCCGGAAACGATTCTGAACAAGAGCGGGCCGCTCAATCCGGAAGAGTGGGAAATTATGAAGGGCCACGTAATTTTCGGAGCGAAAATTCTAGATCCGCTCACGCCACTGGCTTCGGTTCGCCAGATGGTTTTGCATCATCACGAATTTTTTGATGGCTCGGGCTACCCGGAAGCGCTCGCTGGTAATAATATTCCGCTGGGAGCGCGGATTATCGCCGTGGCGGATGCGTACGACACGATTACCAGCGACCGAACCTACAAGAAGGGCCGATCCGCGACGGACGCGTTGAATGAACTGGAACGATGCGCGAACGCACAGTTTGATGGAGCGATTGTAGAGTTATTTGTGCGGACGATGCGGCAGTTGCCGAATCCGATTATCGAAGTAGCCACGACGGTCGGTCCGCGAAATTAGTGGCAGCGACCTGCCGGCAAACACCTCCGACCTAAGAAATCATTTCGGCCCGACACAATCATCGTCCGCTGCTTAAATACAAAAAAAATGCCGGACTGAAGTCCGGCACCTACATAACCATTTGGCTTCGCAATTTTTATTGCTGCTGTTGTTGTTGCTGGTCGTATTCGGCGTGTTCGGCCGGGCCGAATTGTTTGGTACGGATTACCGTGGCTGGCGGTAGTTCTTCTGGTTCCGGAGTGTCCACCGACGAAACGGTTACCAGCACGCTTAATTCGTTTTCGGGTTCGCCTTTGAAGACTCCGCGGGTGGGCGGCACATCGGAATAATCGCGGCCCAGAGCCACACGGATATGGCGTTCGCCGCCTAAAAGATTATTGGTGGGATCGAAGGCTAGCCAGCCCAGATCGCCGAGATAGGCTTCCACCCACGCATGCGTGGCCCCGGCGGGCGAGCGATCCTTGTTGGAATCCTGATGATATAGATAGCCGCTGACGTAGCGCGCCGGGATGCGCAGCCTGCGCAGCAGGGTGATCATGATGTGTGCGAGATCCTGGCAGACGCCTTGACGGGTTTCCAGCGAATGATCGATGGGCGAATCCACTTCGGTGCTGTTGGGGACGTACTCGAAAGCTTCGTAAAGCGCGGCGTTCAGCTCCACGAGTAAGGTGTACGGCGTGCCGCGGCGCTCGACGCGAAGCTCGGCGGCCAGTTTTTCCAGGAGGTCGGTGGGCTTGGCGAAATGACTGGGCAACAGCATTTCCCAGAAGTCCCCTTTGGAAACCAGCTCGTCGAGAGTATTCCAAGAACCCACCTGCGAAATTTCGGGTGAGGGAAGAACGTCGACGATGGCTTGGGCATCGACTTCGATGAGATTGGTGCGGCCCGGTATGTCGAAATGGTGGACGGCGTTTCCGAAGAAATCGCGGTAGACCATGATGGTGGCTTGCGGGAGAAGACCGAGGGAGAAAGTCATGCAGCGCTGGCGGGCGTCGGTGCGTGGCTGCATGCGAACTTCCATGACGCTCTCGCGAACTGCGGGCTCGTAGCGGAACTTGGTGATGTGCCTTACAGAGTAGGCCATAGCATCCTTGTTGGATAAGTAGGCGCGGGGAACAGGAGGTCTGGGTGAAGGCTTAAGAAAGCAGATCCCTTCCGAGAAGGTCGGAATCTTCGATCGCTTCGCTCGGGATGACAATTTTGGCGGAGCGGATGACAATTTGCGCGGAGCGGAGGATGGCTTGGGCGAGTTGAGCGGATTAAAAGGATCACGAAGCCATCTCGGTCTCTACTGGGTAATCGAAATAAATTTGATGGATGGCGGCGTGAATTTCGATGCATTCGGCGCGGACGTTTTCCAGGTAGGCATGCGCGCCGCTGGCCAGAATTTCTTCGATCTGGCTGAAACTGAGCTGGGCACGGAGGCGGCCCGCGATGCGCACCGGGAGCTTGGCTTTGCGTTCGGTGAGATCGCCGAGGACGTGTAAGGCGGCATTCACGCGGTCGACCGCGAAGCGTACGGAGTGCGGAAAATCCGGATTGAGCAATAAAAATTCAGCCGCCCGCAAAGGCACAATTTCCGCGGTGTAAGCTTTGCAATAGGCCTCAAAAGCGCCGCAGCCGCGCAACAATCCCACCCATTCCAGATATTCGGCGCTCTCGACCGCCTGATCCGGCGCCAAAGCCATGCGCTTGAAGTGCGTGCCGGTGAGCGAAGCCATAGTTTCCGCACGTTCCACGTAGCGGCCCAGCTGAATGTATTGCCAGCCTTCGCCGTGACTCATTGTGGAGTCGGTGATGCCCTGAAAAAGGTGCGCGCCTTCCTGCACCGCACGGAAAAAACTGTGGGATTTCAAAATCCAGGATTCTTCAGGCTGACTGTCGATTACGTCCAGATACAGACGATTGAGCTGTTCCCACATTTCCGAGCTGCACTGTTCGCGCACGTGACGAAGATTTTCTCGCGCGATGGAAATGCAGGAAACGATCGACGAATGATTCGCCCGGCTGAACACCAGAGTGTTGACGAGGCTCGCGGGATTTACCGGTTCGCTGGGCGCGGGCGTGCGCAGAGCTTCCAGCAGGAAGCGCCAGCGTCCGGCGCCAGCTTCGGGAGATTGATCGAGCCATAGCTGGAGTTCGACATCGACCAGGCGTGCAGTGTGTTCGGCGCGCTCGAGATAACGGCTCATCCAGTAAAGATTGTCCGCGACGCGGGAAAGCATCCCGGCGCCGCGCTGGAAGGAGCGAACGAAGAAATTTCTCGGAGGGCGCATAGATCAGACCGGCGCGTCGGCGGGAGTATCCGCGGGTGCGACAAACGTTTCAAAGCCAGCGCCGTTGGCGCCCCGCAGTTCGCCCTTTTTAGTTTCGCGGAGGACCCAAGTGTCTTTGCTGCCGCCGCCTTGCGAAGAGTTCACCACCAGCGAGCCTTTGGGAAGAGCAACGCGGGTGAGGCCGCCGGGAACTAGCGTGACCTTTTCACCGAATAAGATATAGGGACGCAAATCGATGTGGCGCGATTCGACTTCGCCGTCGATCAGGCAGGGTGCGCTGGAGAGCGCAAGGGTGGGCTGCGCGATGTAGTTTCGCGGATCGGCCAGAATACGTTCGCGAAACGCTTCCCGCTGCAAAGCGCTGCTGTGCGGGCCGATGAGCATGCCGTAACCGCCGGACTCGCCAACAGCTTTGACCACCATGGTGTCCAGCCGATCCAGCACATGCTTGCGGTGCTTGTCGTTGGTCATCAGGAAAGTTTGCACGTTGTTCAGGATGGGATCTTCGTCGAGATAGTAGCGAATGATTTCGGGGACGTAGGCGTAGACCGCTTTGTCGTCGGCAACTCCCGTGCCTATAGCGTTGGCCAGGGTAACGTTGCCGGCGCGGTAGGCGTTGAACAAGCCCGGGACGCCGAGGATGGAATCGCGGCGGAAACACAGCGGATCGACGAAATCGTCATCCACGCGGCGGTAGATCACGTCCACGCGGCGCAGACCGGAGGTGGTGCGCATGTACGCGACGTTGTTGTGAACCAGCAGGTCGCGGCCTTCGACGAGTTCGATGCCCATCTGCTGCGCGAGAAAAGTGTGCTCGAAGTACGCGGAGTTGCCGACGCCAGGCGTCAGCAAGATAACTGTGGGATCGCTGCGCAGCGGACAATTGGCCGGAGCCATACTGCGCAAAGTAGCGAGCAGCGCTTGCGGATAATGATCGATGGGCCAGACGCCGTAATCCTGAAACATGGTGGGAAAAACGCGCTTCAAAACTTTGCGATTGGCCAGCATGTAGGAAACGCCGCTGGGCACCCGCAAATTGTCTTCCAGGACGGCGAAACTGCCATCCGGCAAACGCACCAGGTCGGTGCCGCAAATATTTACGTAAATATCGCGGGGGACGCTGAGTCCGCGCATTTCGCGGCGGAAATGGCGGCAACTATAGATCAGTTCGCGGGGAACGATCCCATCATTGAGAATTTTTCCTTCAGAATAAATATCTTTCAGAAATAAATTTAGCGCGGTGATTCGTTGCGTGAGGCCTTGTTCAATCTGCGCCCATTCGCCGGCGAGAATAATGCGGGGCACCAGATCGTTGGGGAAAATGCGCTCGGTGCCTTCCTTGTTTCCATAGACGGTGAAGGTAATTCCTTCGTGCAGGAAAGAAAGATCGGCCGCTTGCTGGCTTTTGCGTAATTCTTCCGGAGGCAAACCAAGCAGCGTCTGGTGCAACGCGCGATAGTGGGCGCGCGGCACTCCGGCGGACTCAAACATCTCGTCGTACGCTTTGTCGACCTGATAGTTCACAAAAGAAGAATAGACTAAATCGCGTGCGGGCACGGCCGAGGTTGTCATGATAGGTTTCTGCAACCGGGCGGGAGGCGTCCCCGCGAGGAAGCCGTTAAAATGCTGGTGCAGCGCTTCCTTTGAGATTCTCATTGAATACCTCCGGCAGGAGAAAACCGGACCCTGAAAAACGGAGCTGAGTCATTGACTGTAGGACGCGGTAGCGGGGTAGTCCAATCGAAAACGTCGATTTGCTGAATTGCTTTTCTGAGGGTGTGCAAAAGACGCAGGTCCCAAGCGCCTACTGGTGAGCTAAAGGGGAGAGGGAATGGCGAATCGTTGTGATTCTAGGGGAGTTGAAGTGCTTTGTTTTGATAACGATTCATAAAATGTTGATTCGGCTTGGTTTATTAAACGATTTTGTTACACAAATAGTTACTAGGGGAGCCGCAATTTCCACAGTCCGTTTGCATGAGCGCAAGCTTTAGGCGAGTTGTTACCAAATTGGGAAATGGGCGGGATTGGGAGGTTGTGGAATGGGCTGACGACAGCGGGGCGCTACACCAAGGCGGTATGCTCAATTAGGGGGGATGAAATGCAGAAGGCGGAGATTCGGTGGATTGGCAAGCAACAGTTCGTCGCGACAGGTCCCTCGGGGCATGCGCTGGTGCTGGATGCGGATCGCGAGTCCAACGTGGGGTGCGGGCCGATGGAGCTGCTGCTGCTGGCGTTGGGGGCATGTACGGCCACGGACATCGTGATTATTTTGGAAAAGAAGCGGGAAAAGCTGGAGTCGCTGGAAGTAATTTGTTCCGGTGAGCGGGCCAAGGAGCCGCCAACGGTGTGGACCAAGATGGAGCTGCTATACCGTTTTCGCGGGAAGCTTACGGAGGCGGCGGTTAAGAAAGCGATTGAGTTGAGCGAGGGGAAGTACTGCTCGGTGGCGGCGATGTTGCGCAAGACGGCTGCGATTACCTGGCGATACGAGATTCTGGAATAGCGGGCTGCGGAATAACAGGCAACGAACTTTTCCAGAAATCATCAATCTCTTGTGCTTTCAAGGCGCTTTAGCGCTTCCAGACGATGCGCCTTGTCACTGCGTCGCGGTATCGCATAAAATCTCCAGCGTAGTATTCCCGCCAAGGCTTTATGGCAACGGTGCACGGGCACCGGGTTGAGCGGTTCGGCGCATTTCGCATCAATTTGCAAGGAGAAACATGTCCCATAGGATTGCGGCCAAGATTACCGGTGTGGCTGGATACGTTCCGCCGAAAGTGCTGACCAACGCCGACCTGGAAAAATTGGTTGCGACGAACGACGAGTGGATCCGCGAGCGAACCGGGATTCGTGAGCGGCACGTGGTGGAGAAGGGGGTGGCCAGCTCGCACCTGGCTACCGAGGCGGCCAAAGCGCTGCTAACGCAAACCGGAACGAATCCCGCGGATATCGATCTGATCGTGGTGGCCAGCGTGACGCCGGACATGATGTTCCCGGCGATGGCTTGCCTGGTGCAGGACCGCATTGGAGCAAAAAAAGCCTGGGGATTTGATTTGTCCGCGGCGTGTTCGGGATTTGCGTATGCGTTGACGGTGGGCGCGCAGTTTGTGGGCGCGGGTACGCACAAAAAAGTTATGGTGATTGGCAGCGATGCGATGAGCACGATCCTGGATTACAAAGATCGCGCAACCTGCGTGCTGTTTGGCGATGGCGCAGGCGCAGTGTTGCTCGAACCCACCGGCGAGGAACCCGGAATCCTGGATTTTGCGCACGACGTGGATGGCTCCGGCGGGCAATTTCTGTACATGCCTGGCGGCGGCTCGCTGAATCCTCCGACGCATGAGACGGTCGATAAGAACATGCACGTAGTGCATCAGGAAGGTTCACAGGTATTCAAATATGCGGTGCGGCGGATGGCTGAGGTGGCGGCGCATCTATTGGAGCGTAACGGCTTTACCAGCGAGGATCTGAAGCTGGTGGTGCCACATCAGGCGAATTTGCGGATCATTCGGGCGATGCAAGAGCGGCTGGGCGTGCCGGATGAAAAGGTGATGGTGAATATCGATCGCTATGGGAATACGACGGCGGGGACGATCCCGTTGGGTTTGCGCGATGCTGTCGAACAGGGGCGGCTGCGTAAGGGCGACTTGGTGCTGCTGATGGCGGTAGGTGCAGGTTATACGACTGGTGGCGTGCTGATGCGCTGGGCTTATTAGGAATTAACTGGGAGACGGCCTGGGGGAGCGGGCACGGCATGCCGTGCCCCTACCTGCAGAAGAAGCGGTTTAGCAGGAGCGCAGGGACGCGCAGAGTTCCATGTTGGCTTGCAGGCGGCGGTCGATCTGAACGGCGGCGTAACGGGCGCAGATGACGCGTTCGCGCTCGCTCCAGGCGGCAAATCCTGGGAAGTGTTTGTCTAGCAATGCGCCTGCGGCGTGAACGATCGCGAAGTAGGCGCGGACCATCCCGAGCCCTCCGGGGGTGGCGTTCAGCTCAGGAGTAAGGTCGTGAAGTTCGACCAGGACTGGGAAATGCTTGCCGGTGAGCCGGTCGCCTTCAACGTTTACGGAGTCCAGTACGCGTTGGGAAACGGGTTGCGCGGCAACCCCAGTAAGAACGGCGCGCCAGTAGTAAATGGCGAACTGGGTGAACGCGACGGCCGAGATGACGACGAGCATGGCGGCGAACATCCTTTTACCCCTCCCGCATATAGTGCGCCCGGGCAGTGCGCTGGCCAATAGGCCGGGGGTACCAGCCAGGTAGGACTCGGCGGAGGTTCCCACCCCGGCGTTCGGATTGATGCCGGGCGGCCTAGATTAAGAGCGGCAGTTATCCTGTAAAAGCCTCAAACTAAATAGGTTAACAAAGAGACAGGAAAGGAATCTCATGAACTCCAGATTCGGAGCCACGAGGCGTTTGGTGGCGTTGGGAGTTATGGTGGTGCTGGCCTGCTTCGCGATATGGCAGATTCCTGGCTGGGCTGGCGGAACGCACGAAAGCGCTAAAGTGGCGATAACCGCAGTCCTAGACGCGCAACAGGCGGCTTGGAATCGCGGGGACGTCGACGCGTTCATGGAGGGCTACTGGAAATCCCCGGAGTTATCGTTCTCGGGGGCCAACGGCATCACCAAGGGCTGGAGCGCCGTACTTGCACATTATAAGGAGAGGTATACGGATCGGGCGGCGATGGGACAGCTGGATTTTTCTGGGCTGGAATTTCGGTTTCTGGGCCCGGATGCGGCGCTGGTGTTGGGGCACTGGCACTTGAAGCGAGACAAGGGCGATGTCGGCGGAGTGTTTAGTTTAGTCTGGCAGCGGTTCCCGGAAGGCTGGCGCATCATTCACGACCATACCAGTGCGGCTCCCTGAGTTTCGCAAGAGCAGGATGAGGTAGTAGATTTTCGGCTTAGTGTCGCAGCGTGCCGGGCGCGAGTGCCGGGACGGCGGCGGGATCGCCGAGCAGTTGGCGTTGCGTGCCGTGTTTCGCCAGCACAATTTGCGCCAGATTGATGTAACGCTCGCGGAAGGCTCCTTCGCACCAGGCGAGATAGAAATCCCACATACGGATGAAGCGTTCGTCGAAGCCCTGCTGTTGTACTGCGTCTAAATTTTGAAAGAAGCGCTGGCGCCAGGCGGCCAAGGTCTGTGCGTAATGGAGGCCCAGGGTTTCGATATGCGTCAGAGCCAACTGGGTGGTGCGGGCCAGCGAGCGGGTTATTTCGCGAAACCGACGCCAGTTCGCTGCCGGGGAAAATGTAGGTCTGAATCCAGTCGGTGCGCTGGCGGTAGGCGCGGACCTCTTGTTCGGGCAGGGTGATGGTTTGCAATAACATTGCGCCGTCCGGTTTGAGCAGGCGATCGCAGGCGGAAAAATATTTATCGTAGTTCGCAAAACCCACGGCTTCAAACATTTCGATGCTGACAATTTTGTCGAATTGGCCTTGGAGATGACGGTAATCTTGCAAAAGCAATTTGACACTACCGGGCCGGACATCCGTACGCGCTAACAAGGCCGCGGCGTATTCGAATTGCGCCTGGCTAATGGTTACGGCGGTGACGTGGGCCCCGTATCGCTGTGCGGCGTGCATCGCGAAAGCTCCCCAACCGCAGCCGATCTCCAGAATGCTATCGCCCGGGACGATTTTCAGCTTGCCGCAAATCAGCTCCAGTTTGCGCTTTTGCGCCAGATGCAAAGCATCCTCGGAATTTTCGAAATGCGCGCAGGAATAGAGCATGCTTTCATCCAGCATCAGCTCGTAGAAATCATTCCCGAGATCGTAATGGGCGCTGATGTTTTTGCGGCTGCCTTTGAGAGTGTTGGAGCGGAGACGATGGCGCAAGCGCGCGGCTAAGGCTCGAATGCCGGAGAAAAACTTGTTGTTGGCGTCGAGTAATCGAACATTTCTAACGCACAGGCGGACTAATGCGACTAGGTCCGGGCTGGTCCAATCGCCGGCCATGTAGGATTCGCCGATACCAATATCGGCTCCAGAAAGGGCGCGAACAAAGAATTGTGGATCGTGGACTACGGCCATCGCGCGTAACGGGGCTGCGGGATCGCCGAATGAGTAGGTCTCTTCCGGACAGACAATTTCTAGAAAGCCGCAGCGCAAATTTCTCAGCGAACGGAAAAACAGTTTTTGGGCCTGCGATGCAAACCACGGATTCATCCGAGCAGGTTTCCTTTCGAAGGAACAACCGGGGCGACGCTGGCGGTGGCAGGTTCGGGATCAGCGCGACGAATTTTACCCGGATGGGTGAATACCGGAACGTGCTTGAGCCATAGCCGAAGCGCTTGCCAGTGGATCGCGGCAATTACGCGGAGGGTCATCAGGGGATAGGTCGCGAGCACCCGTCGCAAGGCGCGGGCTTCCCACGGGCGACGCTCAAGTTCCAGGGTGGCATCGAAGAATGCTTTGCCAGACTGCAGAGTGTTCATGTGCGCAACGAGGTGATCGCCGGGCGGGGTGAAAATCCAGTCGTACTGGAGATCCATCCCCATGAATGGGGAGACGTGCATCTTCTTTGAAGTGCTGTAGCGATTGGCGGCGGAGGAACGCTGGCAGCCCGAGTGGAGCCAATAATTGTGGCGCTCGCCGAAAGTGCTGTTGACTTCGGCCATCATCATCGGCAGATTGCCGGCACGATCATAAAAATAATAAAAAGAAACCGGGTTAAAGACATAACCGAGATAGCGAAGATGGGTCAGCAGGAAAATCTGCCCATCGGGAAGCTGCAGGCCTTGCGCTGCGGCATCTTCAGCAAGTCTCGCGCGCAGAGACGCTGCCGAATTTCCGAAATGATCACGCTCACAATACGCGGTGACGTTCCATTTGTTGTAAGAGGAAAAAGCAGAAATCCGCATCAACTCCGGAAGGCGATCGACGTCTAGAAACGCCATGTACACCGGATAGGAAAACGCGTGCGTCCGCGGCGTAAAACGGCGGTGGCGAAGCTTCCCAACGTAGAGAGCGGATTCCATATTTAGGATTGCACTCCGAGCGAGCGGGCCACACGCAGCGCGGAGTTTACTCCATCCTCGTGAAAGCCGTAATACCAGTAGGCACCCGCGAAATGCAGGCGATTGACTCCGCTAATCTCGGACCAGCGCCGCTGCGCGCGAAGCGAATCGAGGGTGTATATGGGGTGGCGGTAAACGAAACGGCGAAGAATTTTGTCGGAACGGATTTGGCTGTTGGCGTTCAATGTGACGCAATAATTTTCTTCCACAGGCAGCGACTGCAGACGATTCATGTGGTAGGTCATGGTCACAGGGCTGTGACCGTTGCGGGAATCGAGATGCAGAAGATAATTCCAGGATGCGCGGGCTTCCACGCTACGCGGGAGCAAAGCGTCGTCCGTGTGTAAGACCACGTCGTTGGCCGAGGTGTGAAAATTCTGCAGCACGTCGCGCTCGGCTTCGCTGGGATTTTCGATTAGCGGCAAGACCCGGTCGCCGTTCGTGGCAAATACCACTTGGTCAAAGCGCATATCCGGGCGGGAATCACGAAAACGCAACGTAACACCTTGACCGTCGCGGGCCACCGCTCGAATGCGCTCATCTGTGAAGATGCGCTGCTGGAAAGGCGCGGTCAGCGGCGCGATGTATCGGCTGCAACCGCCGGGAATCGTTTTCCATTGCGGATGACCGTTGATCGTCAACATGCCGTGATTTTCAAAAAAACGCACCAGCATGGCGGCGGGAAATTCGCGAATGGCGCTGGGAGCACAGGACCACACCGCAGCGGCCATCGGAAAAAGATAGAACTCGCGGAATTCTTCGGAGTAGCGTTGTTCGTCGAGGTAGTCGCCGAGCTTGAGGCACTCCGCTTCCGGACGCTGCAAAAGACTGATCGCGGCGCGATTGAAGCGGCGCATTTCTGCATACAAACGATAGGGACGAGGCCGCCACAAATTCTGCCGCTGCGCAAAATAACCGCGCAGCCCGCGACTGGAATACTCGTAGCCAGACTTGCGGCAACTGACCGCGAAAGACATATCAGAATCGACGCGCGGAACGCCGAGCTCGGTTAAAAGCTTGATCAAATTCGGGTAGGTTCGATCGTTGTGAACGATGAAACCGGTGTCCACCGCCAGCGGACCTTGCGAGGAATCGACAGTGACCGTATGGGTGTGACCGCCGAGGCGCGATTCGCATTCGAATACGCAGACTTCGTGTTTGCGACTTAGGTAGTAAGCCGAAGCAAGTCCAGAAATCCCCGAACCTATTACGGCTATGCGACTCACAGAGTTGTCCGCATTCTAATACGTATAGATACAGCGGACAGATGTATGGTACCCGTTTGAGCCGAAGAGCAGACAGGCTGCTTTCCCGCTGAGAAAGTTTTTCCGGAAGCATTCACCCCCTGGAAAAGCACAATGTGGCGGATGTAGGCCTGGGCCGATCAGAGTTCTCCAACATATTAGTGTTCTGCACCAGGCTGCGCATGGAGCGGGCATCGGAATGGCGAACGCTGCCGTACTTGATTGCAACGGCTTCCCACGAAGTATGCTGTGGCGCACAATGCTTATGGTTTCCGGCAGAGCTGGGTTCTGGGAGGTGCGCACGTGAGGTTATTTCTGAAAGTGCTATTCGTATTTATTTTCGTGTTTATGGTGGCGATGACCATCCGTACGAGCCTGCAGCAGAGTTTGTGGGAGGCGCGGCCCGCGTTCCTGGCGAGCCCGTGGTCGATGGCCACGCTGTACGACGCCTATTTTGGCTTTCTAACATTTTTCTGCTGGCTGGCGTGGCGGGAGCGCTCCACGGCGATCAAGGTTGGGTGGTTCATTCTGATAATGGGATTAGGAAATATCGCCATGTCGCTCTATGTGCTCATTCAACTTTTTCGGCTGAAGCCCGAGCAAGGCGTTTCCGGGCTGTTCCAACAAAAGACTACGTGAGCGCTGATGAGCGAAGGTTTCCTAAAACGCAGGCTGGTGCGCCCGATTATCGAATTGCTAAGGCAGGGGGTCACGCCGGACAAATTAGCGCTCGGCCTGGCGCTGGGCGTCGCGCTCGGGATATTTCCCGCACTGGGTTGGACAACCGCGCTCTGCGCAATCGCGGCACTGGTGTTGCGTCTAAATCTTCCGGCAATTCAGCTCATCAACTATTTCGTGTATCCCGTGCAAATTGCCCTGCTGATTCCCTTCTTTCGTTTGGGCGAATGGCTGTTTCGCGCGCCGCATCTGGCAACTTCCGCGGCACAGATTTATGCAATGATTCGCGCGAACGTGTGGGGCGCGATACGAATTTTATGGACCACCACTTGGCACGCGATCGTTGCATGGTGCCTGGTCGCTCCCGTAATTGCGGGAATTATTTATGCAATTTTGGCGCCGCTGTTCCGTCGCGTTTTACGGCAAATACGCGCCGGGCAGCTGAAGTCCGCGGCGGAGGCCACGTAATGCTTGCAGAGGCAGTTTTTCTGGCGGTGATCGGATTCGGAATTGTTGCGGTGATGATGCTGATTTTGTGGGCCATCCACCTGGTGATCAAAAATGCCGCGATCGTAGATGTGGGTTGGGCCGCAGGCTTAGGGCTGCTGGCAATTTACTACGCCGCCGCGGGACCGGGCTGGGTCACGCGTAAATGGATACTCGCAACGATGGCCGGTGTGTGGAGCCTGCGCCTCGCAGCTTATCTTTTATTTACGCGCGTGCTTGGCAAGCCGGAAGAAGGCCGTTACGTTCAGCTGCGACAGGACTGGAAGAACAATCTCCCGCTGCGCTTTTTATTTTTCTTTGAGTTTCAGGCACTGCTGGACGTTGCGCTGTCTCTGCCATTTTTGATTGTGTGCTTGAATGCGCAGTCGCCGCTCGGATTGGCTGAGATTCTGGGTGGCGCAATCTGGCTAATCGGGATGGTGGGCGAAGCTACGGCTGACCAACAGTTGAGCGGCTTCAAGGACAATCCGGCAAACAAAGGTAAGACTTGCCAAGCCGGGTTGTGGAGATATTCGCGACACCCGAATTATTTCTTCGAATGGCTGATCTGGGTGGGATTCGCGGTATTTGCGATTAGTTCTCCTTGGGGATTCCTCGGAATTATTTCGCCGGCGTTAATTCTTTATTTCTTACTGGGATTGACGGGGATTCCGGCGACCGAAGCGCAGGCGTTGCGTAGCCGAGGAGACGAATATCGCGATTACCAGCGGCGGACCAGCGCGTTTGTGCCGTGGTTTCCCAAGAATGTTTCGCCGACGAAAGCGGGTGGTTGATGCATCTCGACCAGCCAGCGGCACATCGCAAGTGGCTTTCCGCAGTGCGAGAAAAACCTGAACAGCGCTTTTGGTATGAATCGATAATCGAAAGTGGGTTGATTCCCGACGCCGTGATTCGCGCGGCCATTCGAAGAATGCTGCGCGAGCGGTTGGCCGAAGAAGATGCGGGCAGCGAGGCCGGCAATCGCGCCAAGTTGCTGGCGTTCGTAGCGGAAATGAACAGTAGCGACATCGCGTTGCGAAGCGATTCCGCGAACGCACAACATTATGAAGTCCCTGCGGCGTTTTTTGCAGCAGTGCTGGGTCCGCGGCGAAAATATAGTTCGGCGTTGTTCGAAGCAGGAACGCGTACGCTGGGCGAAGCGGAAGAAGCGATGCTGCGCCTGACGTGCGAACGCGCGCAGTTACGTAATGGACAGGATGTTCTCGAGCTGGGCTGCGGCTGGGGTTCTCTGACGTTGTGGATGGCCGAATGCTATCCCAATAGCCGCATCACCGGCATTTCTAATTCGGCGTCGCAGCGCGTGAGTATTCTCGAACGAGCCGCGAGAAGTGGTTTCAGTAATGTGGAAATTATCACCGCGGACATGAACGATTTTGTTGCCCCCGGGAAATATGATCGCGTGGTATCTGTGGAGATGTTCGAACACATGCGAAATTGGCGAGCGTTGCTGGAACGCGCGAGCAGCTGGTTAAAACCCGGGGGCGAAATGTTCATTCACATTTTCGCGCACATGCGCTTCGCGTATCCGTTCGAAGTGCGCGGTTCCAGCGATTGGATGGCGCAGCATTTTTTCACCGGTGGAATGATGCCCAGCGACGATTTACTGATGCACTTTGATGACGACTTGCGCGTAACGAAACACTGGCAGATATCCGGCACCCACTATCAGAAAACAGCGGAAGCCTGGCTGGTCAACATGGACGCGAATAAATCCCAGATGATGCGGGTGTTTGCAGAAACCTACGGCGCCGAACACGCCAGGAAATGGTGGGTCCGCTGGCGCATATTTTTCATGGCCTGCGCGGAACTGTGGGGATATCGCGGCGGCAACGAGTGGATCGTGTCGCACTACTTGTTGGAGCAGGTAGCGAAGCGTGTGGACGCTAAATAAGTGTGGGCACCAGCGGTTCGTCCTACAAAATTTCCAGAATTTCCTCGTAGCGCTTGAAAGGCGGAATCAAGTACGCGCCCGCCAACTCCGTGCGCGCCCATTTCAACATCTGCCGCGCTACATCAAAGCCGCGATCCCTCGCACCTGCGCCGGCCTCTTCCATCGATTTCAGAACGGGTTCCGGAATCATGATGCCCGGCACTTCGTTATTCAGGCGCAATGCCTGCTTATAACTATTCAGTGGCCAGATGCCGATCATCACCGGAATTGCGGGCGGCCCGCCAAGCCTTTTCACGAACGCATACCAGTGCTCGGGATCGAAGAGCGGTTGCGTCATCGCAAAGTGCGCGCCAGCTTCTACTTTGGCGTGAAATCGCGCGATTTCATTATCGAGGTCGTCCGCAACGGGATTGAGTGCGACGCCAATCGTAAAATTCGTGGCGCCCCCCAACGTTTTCCCCGCCCAGTCGGTCCCCTGATTCAGGCGATGCAGAATCTTCACCAGTCCCACGGAGTCTACTTCGTAGACGCCACTGGTTTCCGGATAGTCGCCAACCGATGGGGGATCGCCGGTGATGCCCAAAACGTTGCGCACGCCGCCCACAGTCCAAGCGCCGAGCAGCATGGCCTGCAAGCCGATAATGTTGAAATCGCGGGTAGTCAAATGCGGTACGGTTTCCACGCCGCGCGCCTCCAGCGCGCCAGCCACAACCAGCGCATCCATTCCAACTCGAGCCATCGCACCGCTATTGATATCGATGGCATCGGCTTTGCCCGACGCCATAATCTTGTCCACTTGTTCGTAGATGCGATCGAGAGACACGCCTTTCGGCGGATCAATTTCCACGCAGACCGTAAATTCTTTAGCCTGCAATTTCTTCCAGAATTTACTTTCCGGGCTGCGGTCTAAAATCGGCGCGGGCTTGTTGACGACTTCTACCGTCTTGCCGGAAACGCCGTGTTTCGCGGGGCGCAGCGACTTCACCGCTTCCGCCATCGCGCGAATATGCGCCGGAGTGGTACCGCAGCACCCGCCGAGAATGCTAACGCCTAGCGCAGCGGCTTCTCGCGCGAACAACGCAAAATATTCCGGCGACGATTTCGGGTAAACAATTCGGTCGCCCTCGCGTTTGGGAAAACCGGCGTTAGGCATGCCACTGATGCGAATATCCGCAACGCTGGCCAGTTCACCAAGAATTGGCAATAAGGACTGCGGACCCAGCGTGCAGTTCGCGCCAATCACTTGCACATTCTTGCTTTTCAATAGAGCCGCAGCCGCCGCTGGACTCATGTCCCCATACGTGGTGCCTTCTTCCGAGTACGTAAGCTCGGCAATAATCGGCAAGCCGGAGAAAGAACGAATCGCATCGATGGCGAGTTGTAACTCTTCGATATATGAGAATGTTTCGAGGCAAAAAAGATCCACGCCGCGCTCTTCCAGCGCCAGGGCCTGTTCGTGAAAAATATCCTGAATTTCGCTGGGTTCCGGATGGCGGGATTGCACGCCAAGTCCCAGCGGCCCGATTGAACCAGCAATCAAAACTTCTCGAGACGCGGATTCTCGCGCTTCGCGCGCGATTTTAACGCCGCGGCCATTCAGCTTTTGTACTTCGTCTCCGAGGCCCAGCGGCGCAAGTTTGAAACGATTGGCGCCAAACGTATTGGTCTCGATAATTTGCGCGCCGGCTTCGATGTACGCCTGGTGCACGCGAAACACTGCTTCCGGTTCGGTGGTGTTCAATTCGTCGAAGCAACGCTGCGCGCCCACCGATTCGTGCAACAGCGAACCCATCGCGCCGTCAGCGATCAGAATCGAATCTTTAAGCAGTTCATTAAAATCCAGAATTTTCACGATGCGGGTCCCTGTCTAACCAATTTCGTTAAAGAGTGTGTTGCAGGAGCAGGCGCTAGCGCTTCTGTTCCATCAGTGTGGCGACCGAGCTCATCAAATCGTACTTGGTGAGGATTTCAAAATGCCCATCACCCATGTCCACAAACACCGAGGGGTTCTCATGGCTCAAAATGTAGGTAATTTTCTCTACGGGCGAATTGCGCGCAATCTGCGGCATGGGCTTGCTCATCACTTCGCGCACCACCAGCTTGCGCAAATCTTTGCCCTGCAGCGCCATGGTCAAAATCTGATCTTCGTACACCGTACCAATCGGAACGGCCTCTTCGAAAATCGGAATCTGCGAAATATCCTGTTCCTGCATGGTTTTTAGCGCATGGAAAACGGTCTGATACGGCCGGGCCACCACTAACTCGCGCACTTTCCCCGCTTTGTGTTTCGCGGCGATGATGTCCGCGGCGGTGATCCGTACTACCGACTCCACGTATCCGCGTTCGCGCATCCACTCGTCGTTGTACACCTTGCTAAGGTAGCGCATGCCAGTGTCCGGCAGAAACGCCACGATAAACGCTTCCGGCCCTAGGTCTTTCGCCATGCGCAATGCCGCGGAGATGCATCCTCCGCCTGAACCCCCGGTAAACAGCCCTTCCATTTTCACCAGACGCCGGGCCACCACAAAGCATTCTTCGTCGTTCACCTGGATCACGTCGTCCAGAATCTTCATGTTCATGGTGGTGGGGAAAAAATCTTCGCCGATGCCTTCCACTACGTAAGTCTTGCCTTTAATCGTCGTGCCGGTCTTGAAGGAGTCGTAATAAAGCGAACCAATCGGATCGACGCCAATAATTTTAACGCCGGGATTCTTTTCTTTTAGATATTTGCCCACCCCGCTGATCGTTCCGCCGGTGCCCATGCCGCAGACGAAATGGGTGATCTTCCCTTCCGTGTCATTCCAAATCTCCGGCCCGGTAGTAAGGTAGTGCGCTTCCGGGTTCATCGGATTGGCATACTGATTCGGATAATAAGAATTGGGAATTTCGCGTGCTAATTTCTGCGCCACGGAATAGTAGCTGCGCGGATCTTCCGGCTCGACGGCCGTGGGGCATACGATCACTTCCGCGCCTAGCGCTTTCAGCAAATCTACTTTTTCCTTCGACTGTTTATCGGTAATCGTAAAAACCATCTTGTAGCCGCGCACCGCAGCTACCAGCGCCAAGCCCATCCCGGTATTTCCGGAAGTTCCTTCGATGATCGTTCCGCCAGGCTTCAACAGCCCCTGGCGTTCGGCTTCGTCAATCATCGTGATGCCAATGCGGTCTTTCACCGACCCGCCAGGGTTGGTGTAGTCCGCCTTCACGTACATCTGCGGCTTCAACCCGTGGTTGATGCGGTTCAGGCGAACGAGCGGAGTTCCGCCGATCGCTTCCAAAATGTTGTTACATTTCATCAGGTCGTCTCAAATTTGGCGCGGCGAAGCTGCCCGAACCACCATCGGCGCGTATTCCGCTGTGGCATAATCACTCAAGTTTATCATGTGAACGCAGGACGCGCAGCCAAGCGCAAAAGGAGTTTTCGTGCGACAAAACATTTCCAGCGGAACGAAGTGGGAACCCATCGTCGGCTATTCGCGAGCCGTGAGAGTCGGAGACTTCGTGGCCGTTTCGGGCACCACCGCCACCGGTCCGGACGGAGCTATCGTTGGCATTGGCGATGCCTACGCCCAAACCGTGCAAACCATCAAAAATATTGAAGCGGCCCTCGCCAAAGCCGGCGCAACCCTCAGCAACGTGATCCGTACCCGCGTCTTCGTGACCAACATCGCCGAATGGGAAAAGATTGGCCGGGCGCATGGCGAATTTTTCGGCGCCATTCGTCCCGCGACCGCCATGATTCAAATCAGCAGTCTCATCTCTCCGGAAATGTTGGTGGAGATCGAAGCCGACGCGGTCATCGAGAGCTAACCGCCTGCCGATGACGGATGCTCTCTACGATTCTGTAATCGCCGATTTCTATGACGCATCGCCGCTGGTCGCGCGCCGCACGCAGGACGTAGCTTTTTACAGCGCGCACGCTCTAAAATTCGGCGGTCCGGTGCTGGAACTCGGATGCGGCACCGGTCGTATCGCCGTTCCGCTCGCTGAATCCGGTCTGCAGATCACTGGCCTGGATATTTCTCCCAGGATGCTCGAGCGCGCCGAACAAAAGCGTTTGACCTTGCCGTCTGAGCGGCGCGACTCGTTACGCCTGGTGCGCGGCGACATGACCAACTTCGACCTTCACGAACACTTTCCGCTAATCATCATTCCCTTCCGCCCCTTTCAGCATTTGATGACTGTGCAGGAACAACTCCAATGCCTCGCCTGCGTGCGTCGTCACTTGGCAGTCGGCGGGCGCTTAATTATGGATTTCTTCCAAACGGATGCGGCACGGATGCACGATCCTTCCTTCCTCGAACCGCACTTTGTCGCGGAGTATGAAATGCCTGGCGGCCGCAAGGTGCGCCTCACAGAACGCATCGCAGCCTTTCACCGTGCCGAGCAACGCAATGACGTGGAAATGGTCTTTGAAGTCACTTCACCCAACCGCCAGATCGAACGACACGTCTTCGCCTTCACCTTCCGCTATTTCTTTCGCTACGAAGTGGAACACCTGCTGGCCCGAAGCGGCCTGAGAGTAATGGAAGTGTTCGGCGATTTTGATAGCTCTCCGCTAAAAGACGACTCGCCGGAAATGATCTTCGTCGCGGAAGCTGGATAGCTCCTGGGGACGATCTCTAAAAAATAAAACGGGCGCGGTCTTCTCGCGCCCGTTCTGCTCTAAAGCCCCGGCTTATCGATTTACCATCGTGCGCGGATTCGATACTTCAACACCGCGGTCCCATCTTTGGCCACCGGCACATCGAACTGCGCCGCGAATGCCCCGGTCTTGGTGTACTTGAAAGACGAAGTAAGCATTTCCCAGTCCCCGCCGATCGGCTCATTCACCTGCACCACAATCGGCGTTTCCTTGTGATTCCGGATGGTAATTTCGTATTCCATTTCCCAGACATGATTATCAATGCGCTTGTAATCGGTTTGCTTGCGTTCGGAGATCACGTCGAATGCATTGCCAATGTGCACGGTGATATCTTCATCCTTCGGCGTGTGATCGATGTGATCTTCACCGATAAACAGCACTCCGCCGCGCGAATCTTTCTGGTAGACGCGCAAATTCCCCGCTGGCAGAGGCATCCCCAATCCCGATTTCTCCGCGTTCTTAAATTTGTAATAGACCATCACCGGATCTTTAATCGGGGCGCCGGGAGTCTGTTGCGCGCGGTAGTAATAATTCTGCCCGTCTACGACAAACAGTTTGTCCACCGGCACATTGGTGCCCTGCAACAAACTAATCTGTTTGGTTTCTTTGTCTTCGACTGAGGTCTTACGCCCCAGCGAGTACAGATGATATTCGCTGAAACTTTCCTGCTGAAACTGGGTCGCTTTAGCCATCGGAGCCGCGACGGCCATATCCATCGCTCGCACCCGGCTCGTAACCTCCGGCACCCGATTCAGATCACCAGCCACCAATTGCAGTTTCGCATTATGAAACGCGGTTCCGCTGTTATTTCCAATGGTCACCCAGCCGTCCAAATCCGCAGCCTTATCGTCGCGCCCCACGGTAAGCACATAATCGGCATTCCACGATAACCCGTTCGCCAGATAGGAAGTTTCAATCTGCTGCTTCCGCGCGCCGGAATTTTCGAGGGACATCAGCAGTGTCGGATGATCGTAAAGATTCGCCGGCACCTCCGGAAAGTGATAACTCTGCACCGCCGGATTCGTCACGATGTCGTTGCCAATCTTCCAGACCGTGCCGTTGTTGTCCGCCAACAGCGTAGCTTTGATCTCCTCTCGTTTTGTGGAGTTGTTATCCATGTACGCCCGTTCCAGCGTGATCTCTTTGCCGACATATTTGTGCAGCAATTTCGCGGGATCCAGCAAATCGTATTCGTAATTCTGCTCGGTGACCTCTAGCTTCGTAGGATCGGTCAAGGAACGAAAATGCACCGTGGCCGGATTCACGGTCGCCGCGATATCCATAAACTTCAAGCGAAACGCTCCAGACGGCATGGTGATATTCCGCACGTCGCGCACCAGCGCAATATTGGAGTTGTAAACCGTCACCGCCAAGTCCGTCTGATCCGCAAGGCTCGTCGACGAATCCGCTGCGGAATTTTGTGCCGGATCCCGCTGTGCCGCCGGCTCCTGGGCCTTCGCCGCCACCAGCGCTGCGCTCCCCGCGCACAACATTCCCGCGCCTAGAGCCATCGCGATCTTCGTCTTAATCTTCAATTCGGGCTTCATCATTTCACCTCTCGGAAATTTGCTTCCTGCATTAGAACGGGCCCAGGCGAATTTCTTGCACCACAATTTTTAACTCGTTATAAGGGTTTGCTCTCCGGGCGCGTCCACGTCACCCCGCCATCCGCTGTAACGAAGGTATTTCCATGCGTAGCATCCCAAATCGTGGCGTGCAAAGCGTCCACCGCCAGGATCCCGCCCGCATCGCTCGCCAGCGGAGACACCAGTTTCGTCCAATGCCCGCCCCCATCCGCCGTCAGCAAAATCGTACCTGCGGCGCCCACCACCCAACACACCGCATCACTAGGCGCCGATCCCGTATTCAATGCGCTTGTAACTCCGCTGTTCTGCAATTTCCAAGTCGCGCCGGCGTCCGTCGACTGTTCCACTTTCCCGCCCGCGCCGATCCGCCAAATCACATTGCCGCCCGGAGCCGCAATCAAATGCGAATTCGTCAAGCTGGACTTAGCAGCCACCATCCCGTAACTTGTTCGCGAACCCTGCACCGCTTGCTTCTGCAGCAACGCCGCCGCGGCTTGGGTTTCCTTGTCTTCCAAGCCCCGGCTCGGCATGTTCGGCGCGGGCGCCGCGCCGACCGAAACCGCGCTTGCCCCGGCCGTCTCAGTTTGCACGGCCGCGCCCGAAGCCTCGACGCTCTTGCGCACGGTCGGCGCATTCGCCGAGTCACTTCTACCCCCGGCAACCATGGGTGCCGCTGGCGGTGCAGCCGCCGTTGCTCCGCCAACCGCCACCTGCTCGTCCGTCGTCGCCGTCACGCGCCACGCATCTGCCGAAGAATTATCTGTAGGCTCGTTCTTTTGCGCCAAGTTCTCTCGCGGAATAGCCAAAGCAGAAACTTTGCCGTTCTCGCGCCTCGCGCGAAGCTTATCCTGGCGAACTTGCGGAGCCGCCGGCGACGACCGCGCATCACCGGCAATCGCGTCCACCGGAGATTCGTTGCGTGCCGAGAGTTGTGGACCCTCGACAACCCCAATATTTGCCGGTTTGGGAGCGCCCAGAAATTTCGTTCGCATCGTGACGCCCAGAACCACCAGAAAGACCGCCGCCACCGCTCCCACAGACAAAATCCAATACTTTCGTGATCTGCGCTTCACACCGGCGGCCACCGGTGCCGGCGCTGCCGGAATGCTCATCGGCATCCGGGCTGCGGAGCCGAACCCCACTGTTTGCGCTTTCAGGTGCGCTAATCTTGCCCTCGCAACCGGCAACGGCGCGCCCCCTTCATCCAGAACCGCGGAAAACTCCGCATCCACCTCCGCATTCACCAAAACATCGTCCGTGGCTTCCAGCGCCGCCAGCACCTGCTGGCAACGCCCGCACGACGCGACATGCTGTTTCCACAACGCCATTTCATCGTCGCCCAACGAGCGCTCGTGATACGCAGCCAATAGCTCCGCGTCCGGGCAAACCCCGTGTTTTTCCGCATTGGACCCATCGCCGGCGGGGTTCCCACCCATTTGCCGCGCCAATGCTTTGTCGAAGGGGGAGTCTTCAGCCGGCATCGCAGTCACCTCCCTTAGAACGTCCGGATGAACCAACCTTGCACAGCAATTGCCAGGAAGCGCACCAGGCAGCCTTGCGCATCACGAATCCTGCCTCCCAGGCTCGCGCCCCGCAATTTTCTCCCGCTCTGAACCACTTTCCGCCTTGGCAGCACTGCCCGGAAGCAACACATCCAAATCGATCGGCGCATCTTCCGTCGCATACTGAAAACACAACGCAATCTGCGCGTCGCTGAGTCCCTCCCTCGAACCACCACTTCCATTCGCAGGTATTTCTTCCGTCGCTCCCCGTCGCAGATAATCCTCCACCCGCGCCCGCAATTCCCGCCGAATCCGTTCCAGATTCCGCGAAACGCTCGATTCATGTTCGCCGCACAAGCGCCCGACCTCCGCCAAAGTTTTGCTCTCTGCGTAATACAAGGAGGCGCGTTGCCGATCCGCGGAACCCAGCTTCTCCAGAGCGCTCCGCAATGCCGCGCAAAACAATCCAACATATTTCTCGCGATAAGGATCGCCCGGCATGCTCGGCGGGCCAGACAGATCCTTCTGCCGCGGCGCGACGCCATTCCCCGTCTCGCCATCCGCAACCTTGCCGGCTCCATCCTGCTCATCCAGCGAATCAAACCGCCGCGCCGCCCGAATACTGTCCACATGCCTCTGCGCCAGCACCGCCCGCAACCAGGTCTTCAGCGAGCTCCGTCCGTGAAAATACCGAAACAGCGAACCCGCTCCCCGCCGACCATCCGCCAGCCCGTACAATTCCGCGAACAGCGAATCCGCCAGCTCCACCGCGTCCGGAGCATCGCTGCCCCTTTTCAGCATCACCGCGGCACAAGTTCGCAGGTATCCGCGATACCGCTGCACAAAAATGTTCCACGCCGCTTCGTTACCCTCCGAACAAGCGCACGCCAGCACAAAATCTTCAAGATGTAATGTTCCGAGATAGCTCTCCAGCTCCCGCGAACTGGGAGTCTGCCCCTTAAAGCGCGAACCCACGCTGCGCGCCAGGTGCGCCACAAACCCGGCCGGCTCGAGCCCAAACCTGCCAATCCCCCCCTGCTCGCCCAGGCTCGCAACGATCTCTGGATGCGCGCGCAGCTGCGCGATCCGGGCCGCCAGCGCCACCAACGGGTCAGTTGGATTTTTTGCGGGATCCGCCATACTTGCTGATAGCACGGGACTTGCTGACCGTCCCATCCTTCCCACGGGCAAGACCCGCAGTCTGCCTACCTGCCAGGAAGTAACCGCCACATTACATCTCTGTGAATGCCGCGTCGAGAGGGTCCCGCGCGGCAAATCGGAGCGCAACCAAGTTCCGGTTTAGAGTATCCTATTAACGAGTTGCGCCCCAGCCCGTGCAACCGAATCCGCCTCGCCGGGTTATGACGGGTGCGCAATGTGCGCTCACGGGAGCATTAGCGACTTCGCGTCGTTAGTACGAAAGTCCTATTAGCCCTCCCTTGGCCTCCTCAGTACTCTAGTACTGCAAGAGCGCACGTCCTTAATCTATCCAGCGAACCGTGGAGCGACGGCACTCCCGACTCAAGCTGCATATGAGGACGGAAATTTCGAAGGCGGTAAGTGGATGACCAGCATGCTTGCAGATCCAGAAACTAGAACAACCATGGGAGTCGGCTTCGACGCCAAGGGCCGTCGACCCGCGGATCCAGAGGCGTGGAAGCGGGCCATCGGAACCAAACCCGTTGCCGCTCGTCTTGCGCTCCTTCCCGAAGGCAAACCGCGCTGGGGTCGCCTGGGTATCAGCGCCATCGCGCAAATCCTGATCGTCACCTTCGTTGTGATCATTCCGCTGCTCTATCCGGAACGCATGAAGACCGCTTTGAACTTTGACATCGTCGAAATCGCTCAGCCGCTGACCATGATTCCCAAGGCTCCTCCCCCGCCTCCGCCTCCCAAGATGCGCGAAGTGGTCAAGCCCGCTCCCACGCCTCCACCGGTGGTCGAGCCGCCCAAACTAAACCCGAAACAGCAGCACATCTTCGAAGCCCCGAAGGTAGTGGTGCAGCCCAAAATCCAGAAGGTCGACGTAAAAGCGCCTGAGATGGCCCCGGTCCTCGAAGCTGCCAAAATTGACACCGCTTCGAACGCGCCCAAGCGTCCCAAAGAAGACGTCAAGCTCAACAATTTGAACACCGGCAGCGCCGCACCAGCGACCGTCAACGCACCCGTCAATAAGGTCCAAACCGGCGGCTTCGGCGATCCCAACGGACTGCCAGGCAAGGGCGATCCGAAAAAAGGAAATATCGTCAACGCTTTCGGCGCCACAACTTTGCCGACCGGCCCGGGCGTTGGAAACGGCACCGCCGGAGCCAACGGAATCAAAGGCACCGTCGGTAGCACCGGCTTTGGCAACGGTACTGCCAATCCTCCGCCCGGCGGTGGCAAGCGCGGCGTGGTTCAGTCCGGCGGCTTTAATGATCAGACCGTAGCCGAAGCTCCTAAAGCCAAGGCCGTCCCCACCGAAGGCGCCACCACCCAGGTCGATATCCTTGAGAAACCGAAACCGGAATACACCGCGGAAGCTCGCGCTCTGAAGCTGGAAGGCGACGTCGTCCTCGATTTGGTCTTCTTGGCCAACGGCACCGTGCGGGTTACCAGCGTGGTATCGGGTTTGGGTCACGGGCTAGATGAAGCAGCAACTCGGGCAGCACAGCAAATTAAATTTAAACCGGCGCGCCGTGATGGCCAACCGGTGGATTTCCCAGCGCGCGTGCGGATTCAGTTCCACATGGCCTACTGAGGGGGAGAAAGAAAATGGGTAAGGTATTCGCAGCATTCATCCTGCTAGCCGTGAGCGGACTCGCAACATGTGCCGGTCAACAGGCGGCTGTTTTTCAACAGATCGGGCCGCAGCCCAAGACCATGGACGAGGTCATCGATCGGGTTATCGCCAACGAGAATAAGCTCGATACGCAAATCAAAACCTTCTCGCCCCTGGTGGAAACCTATATCCAGAATCTCAAAGCCGACAAAGACCTCGGCTCGGTGCCCGCAGGCGACAAATATTTTCTCGGGCGCGCGGACTTCTCCAAGGGTGTGGCTCTCGTTTCCTTGAACGACTCCAACTCCAAGGGCAAGAAAATTTTCACCAGTCTTAGCAACTTCATGCCTTTCACCATGCAATTCCACCCGGATGGCTTTCTCGAGATGATTTTTCTCGATCCTCGCGGCATAGACAAGAACGCCTACAAGTTTGACTACGTTCGCCGTGAGTTTCTGGGTGAAGTGCGCTGCCTGGTGTTCGACATCACTCCCAAGGACAAATCCAAAGGTCGCTTCCTCGGACGCATCTGGGTCGAGGATCAGGATTTCAATATGGTTCGCTTTAACGGCGCCTATGGCGGCAGCGGCCACGGCGGCACCAACTTTTATTTCCACTTCGATAGCTGGCGCGCCAATGTGCAGCCCGGTGTCTGGCTGCCGTCCTTCGTCTACAGCGAAGAAAAAGAACAGCACTATGCTCTGACCAAGCAGCTGGACTTCAAAGCCCAAACCCGCTTCTGGGGCTATAACCTCGGCCATGCCGCGGAAGAACAAGAGCTCAGCAAAATCCTCGTCGAGACTCCGGTCCAGGACGATACCAAGACCGCCAACGACCTTTCTCCCGTGCAAGCCCAACGCACCTGGGACCGTCAGGCCGAAGACAACGTAATCGATCGCCTGCAACGCATCGGCTTGATCGCCCCCAAGGGTGAAGTCGATAAAGTGATGGACACTGTCATCAACAACCTGGAAGTTACCAACAATCTCGACATCGAACCAGACGTTCGCTGCCGCGTGATGATGACCTCCACCCTGGAATCCTTCACCGTCGGCCACACCATCGTCCTCAGCCGCGGTCTGATCGACGTTCTGCCGGATGAAGCCAGCTTGGCTGCCATGCTCGCTCACGAGCTCAGCCACATCGTTCTCGGGCATCGTCTCGATTCCACCTACGCTTTCTTCGACCAGATCATCGTCGACCAGAAAGATACCTTCCGCCATTTCAGCTTTCAGCGCACTCCGGACGAAGAGCATGCCGCCAGCGAAGAAGCCATCAAGCTCTTGAACAATTCGCCCTACAAAAATCAATTGGGCAACGCCGGATTGTTCCTGTCCGCTCTCGAAACGCGCCAGAAAGAAGTTCCCAATCTCATCAGCCCGCACTTGGGCAATCGCGTTCCGGTAATCGCCGACCTCAAATCGACGACTCCGGTGGACCAAAAGGCGAATCCGCAGATGATCGCGGCTCTGCCCATCGGCGGACGCGTCAAAGTGGATCCTTGGGACGACAAGCTCGAGCTCATCAAGAGCAAGCCCGTGGGCACGGTAGCCGAACGCGAGAAAATGCCGTTCGAAGTAACTCCGTTTATGCCCTACCTGACCCGCTACGGCGCAGACGCCGCCAAGCCCATCGCGGCCAGCGCAGCGTCTCCGGCCGACGCCGCAGGCAAACCCGGTGATCCAGCTCCCGCGAACCCACAATAATTTAACTCGTGAAATTCGCGCCTGGCGCTTACTCCGGGTGCGCGAAATAAAAAAGACCCGGCAATTCGCCGGGTCTTTTTTTGGTTTCGAGATTGTCGGACTATCTCTTTGGCGACTCACTCATATCGCAGCGCCTGCGTCGGCGCAATCTTGCAAGCCCGCCGCGCCGGCAGATACGCCGCCAGCGCCGTCACCGCAAACAGCACCGGCACCACAATCACATACGCCAGCACGTCAACTCCTCCCGAATTAAACAGCATGTAGTTCAGCATCCATTCCACGCCAAATCCCATCGCCACGCCGATCACCGTCCCGATCGCCACCAGCATCAGTCCCTTGTTCATCACCAGTTTCACCACATCCAAGCGTCCCGCGCCAATTGCCATCCGGATTCCAATTTCCCGCGTCCGCCGGCTCACGTTGTACGCCACCAACCCATACAGCCCGGCGATCGCCAGCAACAATCCCACCGCGCCCATGATGGTAACCAGCTCCACCGCCACCGTTCCGCCTCCCACCGCCTGCCCGCGATAATATTGTTCGAACGAGCCAGCTTCAAACAGCGGCATATTCGGATCGAGACTTCTCACTACGTCTTTCATGGGTTCCATCACTTGCAGCGAATCGCCGTTCGACCGCAGCAGCAACGCCATCCGCGCCTGCGGATGCTGCGTTAGCGGCACATAAATAAAATCCATCGGCTTCTCGTTCGGATCCGCATACTTGATCGTCCGCGCCACACCCACAATCTCCACCGGCGTCCCATTGCTGTTGTCCAGCCGGATATGTTTCCCCACCGCGTCCGCATTCGGCCAATAGTGCTTGGCAAACTGCTCATTCACCACCGCCACCTTGGGTCCCTCCGCAACATCCGATGAAGAAAATTCCCGCCCGCACTGGATCGGCAGCTCCATCGTCGCGAAATAGCCTTCACTCACCGCATCCATGGTCACGGCGGCCGCAGCACCAGCCCGTCGAACAGCGGAAAAATTGCCGACACGATCCCGATTCCCAAGCCCAGCGTCAAAATCACAAACAACGTAAGCCCCGGCGTTCGCCCCAAACTTCGCAACGCATACTTCACATCGTCAAAAAAATCGGTTAGCCAGTGCAGCCCGCGCGCATCCCGCATCTCCTCTTTCCGCACCTCCATCCCATCCAAAGCGCGCATCGCAGCCTCCCGCGCCTCTTTTTCCGTCAACCCATTCGCCACCCCCTCGGCAATCTTGTTCTCCACATGAAATCGCAACTCCTCATCCATTTCCGCCTCGACGCGCCCCCACCGCAGCATCGATCGCACCCGCATCCCCGCGACCACCCACCACCGTTCCATCTTCATATCAACCTCCACCTGGCACCCTTTGGAGTGCGGCGGCTTGACGCCGCTTTGCCGTTGTAGCGGCCGCCTGGCGTTTGCCCCGACCGGGTCGGGGGGCCGGGCGCTTTTGAATTTGTAGTGGCGCAGCATGCTGCGCGCTTTTGCTTCCCGTCCACTATTTGCAATCCCCAAATCCGCTCACATACCGGGAATCTTCACCCCTCATCCGAATCTCGCACACCATCGCCACGCAATCCCTCACCCCTCCGCCACCCGAATCACCGCCGAAATCGCCGACGACAATCTCTCCCAATTCGCCGCCTCCGTCTCCAATTGCCCGCGCCCCAATTTCGTCAACGAATAAAATTTCGCACGGCGGTTATTTTCCGTCTGCTTCCACTCCGCCGTAATCCACCCTTCCTGCTCCAGCTTGTGCAAAGCCGGATACAGTGATCCCTCGCTGACCTGCAACACATCCCCAGACATCGCTCGCAGCCGCAAACTGATCGCCCAACCATGCAAAGGTTCCAACGCCAAAATCTTCAGCAACAGCAAATCAAGAGTGCCTTGCACCAAATCATTAGGTTTGCTCATATCGGTTTCCTAGGTGAGTATACAAAACTCCCCTAGGTAAGCAAGAGAAGAAATAAAGAAAACCAAAATCGTCATCCCGAGCGCAGCGCCTGCCCGCCGCAGGAGGGAGGGATCTGAATTTCTGTCGCGCTAGCTACCAAAACCGATGGGACGGTAGCCGTTCCCGCACCAAGTCCGATCCAATCTCGAGAGCTGCTGGAATGACCCAACAGAAGAAACAAGTTGACACCGACAAATACTTAGTTGACCATTCAACTAAGAGATGTCTCAAGCTTCCCCAACCCGCCAGCGCATCATCGACTCCGCCCTCTATCTCTTTTGGCTCCGCGGATATGCCGCCACCGGCATTGCCGAAATCCTGGCCCGCTCCGAAGCCAACTCCGGCAGTTTCTATCATTTCTTCAAAACCAAGGAAGAGCTTCTCCTGGCCGTTCTTCAGCTCTACCTCGAATCCCTGCACCCCATCGTCGTCGATCCCGTCGCCAACAAACTCCAAGACCCCATCGAACGCGTCTTCGGCATCCTCGAGTTTTACCGCGGCAATCTCCTGTCGACGGACTGCAGCTACGGCTGCCCCATCGGCCGCCTGGCCCTCGAAATTCCCGAAGAACAATTCCGCGTCCACAAACGACTCGCGGACAACTTTGACGGCTGGACCGCCGCAATCGAGAATTTTCTGCAGGAAGCCAAAGATCGTCTGCCCGCAAGCACCAATTTGCAAACCCTGTCGAAATTTGTGCTCACCGTAATGGAAGGCGGGGTGATGCAGGCGCGCACCCAACGCAAAGTCGCGCCGTTTGATGCCAGCGTCGAACACTTGCGCGGATATTTTCAACTTCTGCAACAGCAACGTGCATTGGAAAACTCGGGCCACGCAACATCGTAATAAATCAAAAAAATCGCCCAGGGAGAATGATAATGAATCGCTTCCGAATCTTTTTTCTAGTATCCGCGTTGGCGGCGAATCTCTGCGTTGTCAGTGGAGCGCGGCCGCAGGAAACAGCAAAGCCCGCGCCACCCGCAACAGATTCCGCGCCGCCGCAAGGGGTTGCGAAAGCGCCGGCAGCCAAGCCAGTCGATGCCATCAGTTGGGTAGTCGGCGGCGTTTGGACCGCCGACGCCACCAAAATGGCTCCCGGCATGCAGAAAATCGAGACCCGTTACCAGTGGTCAGACAATCACGCCTACATCCGCTTCAACACCCATTTTGTTTTTGAAAAAGGCACCGCCAAGGCCTACGACGGAAATTTGTTCTGGAATCCCGATAAAAAAAGCTTGGCCATCTGGTACATGGATCACGAAAACTCCATCACCGAAGGCCCGCTACAGGTCGACCCCGATGGCTGGACCATCACCTTTCACGAGCCAGACTTCGAAGGCAACATGGCCGATCTACGCGTAAAAGTTTTGCGCAAAACCAACGACGACTACCAGTGGTCGGTAGCAGAAAAACAGGGCGACACCTGGAAACAATTAGCCCAGCTCGAATACCTCCGCCAACCCGGCGAATAACGCCTTTGTAGCGCGCCTTTGTAGGGGCGTAGCATGCTACGCCCCAGCTAGCCCGGACGTACACTACCGGCACGATCCGGTTGTCTTGTGTAGGTGCCGGACGTGAAGTCCGGCCTAATCGTACAACGCCGACCGCCCAGCGCCGGCCACGAGCGCCGGAGGCGCGACACAATCTCGGTCCTGAACTCCAAACCATCACCCAACTCGCCCGACCTACTTCCCCGACGACAACGCCAAAATGAATTTGTAATTAAACTCCACCGCATCATAAAAATCCTGCACGCCAACCCGTTCATCCTTGCCGTGCGAGCGGTCATCGCCCACTTCATAAAACATGCAGGAAATGCCATACGTCGGTATCCCCGCAATACGCAAAATCTTCCCGTCGCTGGCTCCCGTGGACATCGTCGGGACCCACGGCACGCCCGGCCAATTCGCCGCCAAAGTCTTTTCCAGCGCGGACGTAACTTCGGGCAACAGCGGCGACGCAGGCACATTCACCACCGGGATCACCGTTCCATCCGCGGCCTTCTGTTCCACAAAATTCACGGTAACCTTCGGATCGGCCACCACTTTGATCAAAGTCTGGTGTACCTGCTCCGGATCCTCGCCCGGAAAAATGCGGCAATTCACGTTCGCCCGGGCCGTCTGAGGCAGAGCATTCGCGGCGTGCCCGCCATTCAACATGGTCGCCACGCACGTGGTGTGTAACAGCGAATTGTAATAAGGATCCTGCGACAATCGCCCAACCGCCGCAGCGTCCGGCGGTTCCTTCGCGACTGCCAGCAAATCGGCGGCTTCCTGCCCGGTCACTTGCTTGGATGTCGCCAGAAAATATTTGCGCGTGGTCTCGTCGATCCGCACCGGAAAATCAAAATTTTGCAGCCGAGTCAACGCCGCAGATAGGTGATAAATCGCGTTGTCTGGACTTGGCAGCGAGCTGTGTCCGCCGTTGTTCTTCGATTCCAGCAAAAAATCGGCGTACACTTTTTCACTGGTTTGAATGCCGGCCTGCAGCCGTTTGCCGTCTTTCTTGTCGAATTCCCCGCCATCCAGATTGATGCAAAACTCCGCATCGATCCAGTCGCGGTGCTCTTTCACCAGCCAGTCGATTCCGTTGAAATTTCCGCCCTCTTCGTCGGCGGTCAAAGCCACGATTACGTCGCGATCCGGAACATAGTTTTCTTTCTTCAGCCGGATCAGGTTGGTGACTAGCATCGCGTCACCCTCTTTCATGTCTTCCGTGCCCCGCCCGTAGAAAAATCCGTCATGCTCCACCAACTTGAACGGATCGGTAGTCCAGTCTTCCCGCCGCGCTTCCACCACATCCAGATGCCCGATAAAAAGTACCGGCTGGCGTTTCCCGGTTCCGCGGATGCGTGCTACCAGATTTTTCTTCCGCTCATTCGGCCCGGCAACGATCACGTCCTTCGCGGGATAGCCGGCGTCGCGCAAACGTTTGGCCATCGCCTCCGCCGCGGTGGTTACATTGCCGACGGAATCCGTAGTATTAATTTCGATCAGCTGCTGAAAAATCTCGCGCGCCAGCGGGTTCGGCGGAATCACACTCGGCGCGGGCGGTACGGCGGGCGTCTGAGCGCGGCTTGCTGGAACCAGTCCAGCGGCCGCCAACAGCAATAGCAAAATAATTCTCGCCAACAATTTCATTACTTTCTCCAGGTCGAATCCAATTCTCGCGCGTCCGATATAGTGCCAGACTTTGCCGGGAAAATCTGGAACGAAGGCGCTAGACTTACAGAGTACACATCGTCCAACGGTGATCGTTCCGCGGCAAATCGTTCGTGGCGATCGTTCGTTGGCAATCGTTCGTGGCAACCGTTCGTGGCAACCAGAGTTCATCACTGTTCTTTACGGAGACTCCGCATGACTTCAGCAAAAAAACGTGCCCTACAATTCGCGGTTGGCGCCGCACTTTTTATCGCCGGCGTAACGGCTGGTAGACTGCACGCCAGCTCCGCCCCGGTAGTAAATCATTTTGGCCAGCCGAAAACCGTGCTGCACGTGGTCATTTACAAATTTCGCGACAACGTCTCTAACAATGACCGCGAAATCGCCATAAACGGAATCAAGGGCATGGCCGGAAAAATTCCCGGCATCAAAAATATCTGGTTGAAGACCGAACGCAACCAGATCAAGGAATTCAGCGGAGTCTATGCCATCGAGTTCGCCAGCGCCGAAGCCGCCGCCGACTACGCCGAGAGCCCGGTCCACGAAGAGTGGTCCAAACAGTGGCAAGCGGAACGCGAAAACAGTCTCTCGTTCCAGATCTCCAATCCGTAAAACCGCTTTGAGCCGTCTGCCGCGTCGCTCTTCGGAGTGTGGCTCGACGCCCTTCTTCTCCAGTCAGCCACTCAGTAAACTCTGTGACCTCTGCGTCCTCTGTGTTAAAAACCCCACTCCACAAGGCCACCAGAGCCAACGCGGAGCCGCGCGTTCCCGATCACAAACCTGCTAATCCCGAGAAACTCCGGTCTGCCGCCGGATCAGGGCGTCTTGCAAGCTGTCTGGCAATAACCGTTTGGTCCATTTCACAAGTGTCGCCAACGGTGTAACTCCGTAACGCGCCTTTGGATGATTGGCTTCCACTGCGCGAAGAATGATTCGCGCGCAATCTTCAGGCGTGGTTCCGGAAGCTTTCCGGCTGCTGTTTCTCGCGGTTTGCGCTTGCCCGTAGATTTTCGCGTAGGGGCCCGAGGTCATTTTTTCCTGATAAGACTTGGAGAGTTCCGCCGCGGCCTGCTGAATCCCGGTAACGATATATCCCGGCTCGATCAAAACCGTTGCGATTCCGAAGGGATACAGTTCGTGGCGCAGCGCGTTGCTGATCGCTTCGATGGCATGTTTGCTGGCGCTGTAAGCGCCGTAGGTTGGCGGCGTCACCAGGCCGGCAACAGAACTCATCATGATGATGCGGCCCTTGCGCCGTTCGCGCATGTGCGGCAAAACTGCATGGGTTACGCGAATTACTCCAAAGAAATTGGTCTCGAATTGACTGCGCCAATCCGCCATGCCCATATCTTCCACTGTGGCAACAATCACCACGCCGGCATTGTTGATCAGTACGTCGATCGCGCCGGCTTTGACCAGCACTTCGGCTACTGCGAGTTTTACTGAACCATCATCGCAAACATCCATCTGCAACGTTTCCAGAGATAATTTTTTCTCGCGAGCGACGGCGTCGAGTTGCGCGCGCTTTTCCGCAGAGCGACCGGCGGCGAAAACGCGATAGCCGCGTTGCGCCAACAGCAACGCTGCGGCGCGGCCAAGTCCATCGGTCGCGCCGGTTATCAGTACTACTGGCTTGCCGCCCTGTTCGCTGGCCATCGCAGTCCTAGTTATTTGGTTTCGGCAATTGCAGGATCATGCCGCTGCCCTGGCCGGATTCGACCGTAGGCAATTGCCCGTTCCATTTGTCGATCAGCGCTTTGGCGTTTTCGAGGCGGCGCAGTTCGAGCAGTTGCGGCGTCAGCGACGCTTGGCGGATACGGTTGGAATCAGCTTCGCCTTGCGCGCGGGTGACTTGCGATTTGGCGTCGCCTTCGGCTTCAGCAATTTTCTTGGCGGCTTCGGCCTGGGTGGTCGCGAGTTCGTTGCGGGCGCGCTCGGCCTGCTGAATCGCCTGGGCCTTTGCGGTGATAGCAATGGCGATTACTTGCGGTACGCGCGGCGCACCGATAAATCCAAACTGCTGGACGCCGACGCCGACCGGAGTCAGCTTGGCCTGAATCTTTGCTTCCACCTCGTTGAGGAATTGGGCTTTTTTCTCGCCGTAAATATCTTCGACCACGTAGGTGGACGCTACTTCGTTCAAGGAATTGCGAACGATGTCTCGCAAGATGCCGTGAGTAAAGCGATCCAGATCGTCGACGCGGTATTTCACGTAGAAATCGGGGACCTTGGATGGCTCGATCGCGTAGGACAGCGAGACGTCGACGAAAATCTCCATACCCTCTTTGGAGTTGAATCCCATTTCTTCGTTGATGGGATGGCCTTCGTTGGTGTCCTTGGTCCATTTCACGGTTTGCACGTAGGTGGGAAATTCGATGATCTGGGTGGTGAGCGGCGAATAGACTACCCAACCGGTGCGGATGGGAATTTGCGAGGCTCCGCGCTGCTGCCCCGCCAGATTAATTTCTACGCCCACGTGTCCAGCCTCAATCCTCGTAACGCGCAGCAACACCGCAAACAAAATCAGCGCGGCAATCAGCGCCGCTACCGCAATCACGATAGCTTTCAATCCGGGAATCGCCGGGCGCATCGTAAACGCCGGTTCGCCGTCATCATTCCTACCTTTTCTAAAAACGTCCATGGGCTGGTTCCTCCAGAAGCGCTAGACAGTTGAGCATCATAGTAGCGCGGGCAGGGTTCTGGCGCGAATTTGGGATGGGTCGCGGTAGTGAAGGCGGCGCGTCGAGACGGCGGGAATGGCATGATGAAATGTCTCGTAAGATCTGCGGATGCTGGAAGATACGTGCGACTTGCGAGAATTTTTTGAGAAGGTGGAGACCCCCACCCCCGGGTGTTTTTGGCAAAGAGTGCGCAGCCGTAAGAAAATAAAGGGGATAGACGAAATTGTGAATTAAGAAGAGTGTGTAAGCTATTGAAAATAAACGATTGGGGTTTTGTGGAGCGATGAGGGTTGCGGTGATCGCGGAAGCCGATTTTGACGCGAAAGAGTTCGAGTGGCAAAGCTGAAACTGGTGGAGAGACGAGAGTGGGAGGGCGGGCACGGCCGAGGGTAGCTTTTTTGCGCGGTTGCTGTCGAGGACGGGCAAGGACAAATCTGGGACAGTACTGGGCTACTGTTCGGATGGACGGCTTGTATTTGGTGGGTGCGCCCATGGGACGGCCAGCAATGTCATGTTAAAGTCTGGATATGGAAGTTACTTTCCGAATCCCAGATGAGGTCGCCAAGCAGCTTTCCGAAACGGGTGCAGATGTTTCGCGTCGAGCGTTGGAAGCCCTGGCTCTGCAGGGTTACCGCGAACAAACTTTGACACTGCTGCAGGTTTCGGAAATGCTAAGTTTGACACGAGTTCAGACCGAAGATTTTCTGGGACGGCACCAAGTACCTTTATCGGTGATTGACGAAGCGGATCTGGACCGCGAAGCGGCAGTTTTTGAAGCAGCAGCGCGCCGGCAACCGCGCTAGCGAACTCGCAGTATGATCGCAGTCTCCAACACCACGCCTCTGCGTTATCTGATCGCCATCCAGCAAGAACACCTACTGGCACAATTATTTGAAAAGGTCTTTGTTCCTGCGGCGGTTTATCAAGAGCTAACCGAGGCTGGACTCCGGGCAATGTGCGCAGCTTCGTGTCGTCATCCCCCGCGTGGCTTGAAGTTCATTCCATTGGAGAAACGCCGGCAGCGGAGTTCCCGGTCAAATTGCATCGAGGCGAGCGCGAAGCCATTCTGCTTGCGGAAATCCTGGCGGCCGATGTTCTTCTCATTGATGAGCAGATTGGAAGAACGATCGCGCCGGGCAGAAATCTGCCGCTTTCCGGAACCCTTGGCGTTCTAGAGCGGGCGGATATGGTGGGGTTCGTGACGGATTTTCCGGGTGTTCTCAAGCGGCTGAGGTCGAGCGGCTTCTTCATTGCCGAATCTTTGGAGCAACAACTTTTACGCCGCCACACTCTTCGCCGAGGAATCCATAAGGGGTAAGAGCCGAAGAATGGCCGCCTTTTGGATGCGGTCGGCTGATGTAGCAGAATGTCGAACTGAACAGCTGGCGTTCGACTAGGGAGTAGTCAGCTTGATTTGGCTGCTACTTTTGAGTCTAGGAGACCCTATGAAATATCTTTGTGCGGTGTATTTGGAGCCGGGTGCGTTGCAGAAACTGTCTGCCGGGGAGCGGGCGGAATTGGATCGGGATTCGCTGGCTTACGATCAGGAGTTGGTGAAGAAGGGGCACTTTGTTGCGGCGGCGGCGCTGCAGCCGGTTAAGACGGCGAAGACGGTCCGCAGCCGGGGCGGGAGAGTTGCGATGACCGATGGTCCGTTCGCGGAGACGAAAGAAGTGCTGGGCGGATTTATTTTTATTGAGGCGCGGGACATGGAAGAGGCGCTGCGGATTGCGGCGGGGATTCCCATGGCGAGATACGGAAGTATCGAAGTGCGGCCGGAGTTGGATATTGGGTAGGCCGCCTAGTTCTAGCGAAAAATGAATGGACGCGTGTCACAGCAATACTTAACCGGAACACTCAGAAGGCCGGAAAAACACAGTTCCTGCGTTTACGTGGGAACCCGGCTTTTTCAAGCTTCACGGACCTGTAGTCCAGGCACGAAGGCTGGGTTAATGACGTATACCAAGCCGTCTTCTTCTAGCTTTCTTATGAGTCCTCTAAGGATGGGCATCTCGTAGTTCACGTTATAGATATAAGTTACAGTCCCATCTATGCGTTTAACCCCGAGGACGGCATACCATAGCAAAATCGCGATAATGCTTGGAATTTTTTCGGCTCTAATGCCACCCGTAGTTAGCAATGATTCCAACAAAGCGGCAGGGACGGTCTGAGGTTCACCGATAAACGCGTAGAGAACATCTTCGGCTTCGGGCATGACGTCTCGTATTTCGTAACCGATATCGACAACGAGATCGCTGGAGAACGCCTGCAGGCCCTTCGTGACGTCTTCTACTTCTATGCGAGCGTGTGAAAGATTGACGGCGAATCCTCGGCAGTGGTTAACGAGGTCAATGAGACCTCGAGGTCTCATCAGACTTCGATCGATAAGGAACTGAGATGACTCTTCTCCTCTTATGTGGCTCGCACAGATGCTGCCCCAAAGGTACTCGAATGAGCTATCGGGCAAGCCGCTGTAAACCATCCTCTTGCGAAGTAATTCGCGTAATAGGTCTGGATCAGACCAATCGAGCGCTACTCGTCCTTCTTTCCCTCGGTCGGGAGTTTCGCTTACGAGGAGTTCATAGACATCGTTACGCAGGAACGCTAAGGTCTTGCAGTTGATCTCCCGTTTTTGAAGCTGATGTTCGATCTTTCGAGTTGCCTCCAGCAACGCGCGCAAAATGACAATGTCTGTGGCGGTCAGACCGTGGGTGGGCCAGCCCTTGTCTAAGTTATCGAACAAAAGGAAAAGTCCTTTTTTGACCTTTAGGTATTCGACGACTTGCTCCCGGAGTTTGTTCACGTCATGTCGGTATAGAAGTTCCGTAATTTCTTGCTGGCTTAGGGTTCTGCCTGCGTCGTCGCCGTACTTAGCTCGATAGTCTTCCGTGAGGTGCGATAGCAAGCGTGAGAGGCGCTCGGAGAAGTCGCCTTCGGTAACGTATCGATCGGAGTCATAAATGGCTGCTAGCTTTTGATATGGCCTCAGTAGACGGTAATCGCGGGTATGCGGTACCCGATCTTTCTCTAACAATTTGTAGCAAATCTCTAGCAGAAGAAGGTATTCCCAAAATGCCGTAATGGTGTGCTCTAGGGACCCTTGGCCCAGGTATTTCAAGACCATTTCCTTAAATTTTAGCAGTTGGTATCCATCAGGCCTTAGATCGACAACAATGTTTTGACGTGTTTCGCGAATACGATCTCTCACCTGAGCGAAGATGGCTGTTTTTCCGGATCCCTTGCGGCCTACTACAAGTCGGACCTCGCCCCGTAGCGCTCGCTGAAATTGATCCGTTTCGAGATAGTAACCGGCCAGTTCGCTGAATTCATTTTCAGCCGCTGATGCGCCGAAACTCACCCCTTCGAGCAAGGTCAATTCCTTGTCGACCGGCTGGTACCTGTTCTGCTGCACAGCTTCAAAAACTCTCGTCGCGAAGTCCGAAATCGGTTCGTCTACGTCAGACGGTTGCATAAAGACAGTGACGATATCTCGGTAGTCCAGTGGGACAGGTTCTTCGCCGTCTTGTAGAAGAAGCGTGACTTTTCCAAAGCCTTCAGCCAAGCCTGCCAAAAATGCGACCCGAATATTGTGTTGCACCGAGTCAGCGATTTGGTGGGGTAACAAATGCACCAGTATTCCAAAGGATTGGGCAACCTGCTCGAATGCATTGCTAGCTGAAAGCCGGGGAGATTCTCGTGGGTCGAAGCTTCGATAAAACAGTCGCGCCTTCTTAACTCTCGAAATTATCCTGGTAACTGAGTCTGTTCTGAACCTTGCCTCGATTAGGTAGACGGGAACATTCTGATTCAACGGATGTACGTTCCGGGCAGATGGAGTTGAGTCGGTGATTCCACGGATATGGGCCTCCAACTGGTCCGCATTCTCGTACTCTAAGTATCCGAGAGCATCAAACACACCGAGATCAGCTAACATTGGTTGGTGCGGAATAATTCCCTTGTGTCGGGTTAGCACGACCCTCTTTTCTCGGGCCAGCGCGAAGCCAATTTCGTAGGCGACATTGAAATTTAATTGTGTGACATCAGCGATTAGTGCAGCGTGGTCGGATATTTTCTGTAGAACTTGATCGGCAATGAATCGCCCCGCTATCTCCGTTTCTCGCCATGACGTTACTGTGATGACCCCCGATTTTTCTCGGAGATTACTTATTGCCTGCTCAATCGTTTCCCCGATGACAGGGGGCTGTGAGGGATAAGCGAAAAAAGATGCCAATATCTTGGTCAATGCTGTCGCCTCAGCGCGAGATATTAGCATGCATCTCGTAGGCTGACGAAAGTAATAACACTGTTATAACTAGATCTTGCATGGTGCGCTGGAAAGCGGATGCGAAGGTTTATATTCGGAAGACTTTCAGGATGTGCGGTACGGAATCCGTTCTCGACGCGGTAGCGATTGCCTACAATGGCAGCATCCTGCGGTCACTACCAAAGGCGCCCGCCTCGGAAGGCGGCCGCTACGAAGTCAACGGAACGGGTCTCAAGTGCAGAGTGCCAGGACATCCTTTACACGGGTTGCCAGGACATCCTTTACACTTCTGGAATTCGCCTTTTATTCGATTTTATTCTCCGATGCGCCGGCGGAGGACGCCCGTAGGGCGGCCGGAGCAGGGGCATCGGCGCTGTCGCGTGCCACCACCAACGCATGCGTGGTGCCCCGCGCAAGATCGATTTCGCGAATGTACATGTGCCGATAGCTAACCAGCAGCTTACCGTCGAAACGCTCCACGCGTACCAACCGTCCGGCCAGCGCTTCGCATACGAACCAGGCCCGTCCCGCTTCGGCGATCGCCCCGTTGGCATTCACCCGTCGCAATGCGCTGCCCGCGGGATATTCCCACGCCCACGGCTCTTGCTGATAACTTCGCGGACTCGCGTAGTAGCGCTCCTGCGGGCGTTGCATGCCCAGCGCTTCGTGCGGACGCCGCGTGTTGTAAATATTCTGAAATTCCGCCACCGCCGCCGGCCACTCCGCAAACGTTTGCGGCACCCCGCGATGCCGCAGCGCTTCGCCCAACGTGCGATTCAGCCGCTCCACCTTGCCTTGCGTCTGCGGATGCGCCACCCGGCCATACAACAGCCGAATGCCTTGCTCGATTAGCCGCACCGACAGCCACGTCAGGCCCCAGCCATTGGCCGTGGCCCACCACAGCGAGCCATGATCCATCAGCATGGCTTGCGGTACTCCGTAGGTGCGGAAACTGTTTACGATACAGGGATAGGCTTGCTCCATCGTCAACTTGGGCAGCGCATACACGCCCACCGCGTAGCGGCTGCAATCATCCTCAATGCACAGCGCGTGGCACTCCCCATCGAGCAACGGATATTTTCCCTTGGTGTCCATCTGCCAGAGTTCGTTCGGTGTACCGCGCGCGAAACGCTGCGGCGCCGCGCCATGCACCGCGCGACGCACCAACTGGTGCCGTTCGAGGATGCGATGAATAGTGCGCACCGGTAGCGTTAGCTGCTGCTCGTCGCGCAAAATTACGCGTAACTTCTTAGCGCCCCAGCCGTCTTGTTCGCGCGCGGCAATCACCCGCTCTTCGATCGCCGGCGCGGTGCGCGCCGGACTATTTTGCGGCCGGCGACTGCGCTCCACCACTGCGCTCAAGCGACCCGTCGCCAAATACCGCCGTCGCCACAAATATCCGGTGGGGCGCGAAATGCCAAATTCCTGACACAACGCCGTCATCTGCTCTTTACCCTCCACCGCCCGCACCACAAACCGTATCCGTTGTCCGTCCACCGCCACCCTGTTCCAAGGCATGGTCTTCGGCCTCCCACGCCGAAAACTCTAACCCCAGCTGTAAAGGATGTCCTGGCACCCACTGTAAAGGATGTCCTGGCACCGTACACTCAAGACCCGCCGCTACAATGGCATGTACAACGGCATGAAAGCAAAAGGCCGCTCGCGATTTATGTGCGAACGGCCTTTGCTTTTGTAATTTAATCCCGGCGGCGACCTACGTTCCCACACAGTTGCCCGTGCAGTATCATCGGCTCAGCGAGGCTTAACTTCCGTGTTCGGGATGGGAACGGGTGTGACCCTCGCGATATGACCACCAGGAAGATTGGACTCTCGCGGACGACGCAGACCGGGTTTAGGGGTCTGCGATCGCGAGAGCGACAACAGATACAGAGAGTTCGGAGCCCATTTTGAAATGGACGGCATAGAACTTCTGAATTTTAAGCGCTGGCATTACAAGTTCGACTCGAGGTCGAACATACTGGAGTAACTTTCGTTACGGAAAACAAAGGCGTGCAATCCAATTTTGGTGGTTGCAATACTTTGTTACAAGCTTTCTCAAAGACGGTTTGAGAAAGTTTTATGATTAAGCCGAACGGGCGATTAGTACTGGTCAGCTTCACGCATTGCTGCGCTTCCACCCCCAGCCTATCAAAGTCGTAGTCTTCGACTGCCCTTCATAGACTTTATTGTCTTGGGAGAACTTATCTTAGGGCGAGCTTCTTGCTTAGATGCATTCAGCAATTATCTCTACCAGACTTCGCTACCCAGCAGTGCCCCTGGCGGGACAGCTGGTACACAAGAGGTCTGTTCATCCCGGTCCTCTCGTACTAGGGACAACTCCCTTCAATTCTCCTGCGCCCACACCAGATAGGGACCGAACTGTCTCGCGACGTTCTGAACCCAGCTCACGTACCGCTTTAATAGGCGAACAGCCTAACCCTTGGGACCTTCTACAGCCCCAGGATGCGATGAGCCGACATCGAGGTGCCAAACCTAAGCGTCGATGTGAACTCTTGGCTTAGATCAGCCTGTTATCCCCGGCGTACCTTTTATCCGTTGAGCGATGGCCCTTCCACGCGGGACCACCGGATCACTAGATCCAACTTTCGTTCCTGCTCGACTTGTAAGTCTCACAGTCAAACCGGCTTATGCTCTTGCACTCCACAGCGGGTTTCCAATCCGCTTGAGCCGATCTTTGAGCGCCTCCGTTACAATTTAGGAGGCGACCGCCCCAGTCAAACTACCCGTCTGGCCGTGTCTTCCCACCCGTCACGGGTGGTGAGTTAGAACGACAGAGAAGTCAGGGTGGTATTTCACTTTTGCCTCCGCCCAAGCCAAAACCCGGGTTTCGTAGGCTCCCACCTATTCTACGCAGACTTATCCGTTATTCATGACCAGAGTGCAGTTAAGGTGCACGGGGTCTTTCCGTCTAGATGCGGGCATCCGGCGTCTTCACCGGAACCACAAATTCGCCGAGCCGCTCGCCAAGACAGTCGATCTATCATTCCACCATTCGTGCAGGTCGGAACTTACCCGACAAGGAATTTCGCTACCTTAGGACCGTTATAGTTACGGCCGCCGTTCACCGGGGCTTCAGTTCAAGCCTTCGCCCTTGCGGGCTGAGCCCTTGCTTTAACCTTCCGGCACCGGGCAGGTGTCACCCCCTATACGTCGTATTCGACTTTGCAGAGAGCTGTGTTTTTGTTAAACAGTTGCAGATCGCGATTCGCTGCGACCGCTTCGGGCTATAAACCCTAGTGCGGCGCCCCTTCTCCCGAAGTTACGGGGCTAATGTGCCTAGTTCCTGAGCGAGCGTTCTCTCGAGCGCCTGTGGATATTCACCTTGTCTACCTGTGTCGGTTTGAGGTACGGGCACCTGGTTGACTCCTTAGAGGATTTTCCTGGCAGCGTGAAATCGGAGACTTTGCGGTCGTATGACCTCGTCACCACTTTGACTGTTAAGCCCTCACGGATTTGCCTATGAGAACCAGCTTATAGTGGCCAATCGGGACGTCCATCACCCGACTCTCGTATCCTTCTGCGTCACCCCATCGTATAACGTCACCAGGCGGGACCGGAATATTAACCGGATGTCCATCAGTTACGCCTTTCGGCCTCACCTTAGGACCCGCCTAACCCTGAGCGGATTAACCTTCCTCAGGAAACCTTAGACTTTCGGCGACACGAGTTCTCATCGTGTTTATCGCTACTTATGCCGGCAGGGTCTCTTGTGTAGTGTTCAGTAGTCCTCGCGGTCTACCTTTTGACTCCACGCAATGCTCCCCTACCAAAAACATTTCCGAAGAAATGTTATTTCGCAGCTTCGGTCGTATGCTTGAGCCCCGTTGGATTGTTGGTGCATATCCGCTTGACCAGTGAGCTGTTACGCTTTCTTTAAAGGATGGCTGCTTCTAAGCCAACCTCCTGGCTGTCCGAGCGAATACACTTCCTTTCCCACTTAGCATACAGTTAGGGACCTTAGCTGGCGATCTGGGCTGTTTCCCTTTTGACCACGAAGCTTATCCCTCGTAGTCTCACTCCTATATAGTTGTCCACGGCATTCGTAGTTTGATTGGATTTGATAGCCTGAGTTGGCCTCTAGTCCATTCAGAGCTCTACCGCCGTGGCAATTCGTATAAGGCTGTCCCTAAAGACATTTCGGGGAGAACGAGCTATCACGGAATTTGATTAGCCTTTCACCCCTACCCTCAGCTCATCAGAGCGATTTTCAACTCACACCTGTTCGGTCCTCCAGTCGCGGTTAAGCGACCTTCAACCTGGCCAAGGGTAGATCATCCCGCTTCGCGTCTATTCCGACGTACTTGTCGCCCTATTCGGACTCGCTTTCGCTACGGCTCGCTTGCGCTTAACCTTGCACGTCAGAATAACTAGCCGGCTCATTAAGCAAGAGGCACGCCATCAGGCTTTTATGGGACCGAATCCATACATGGCCCTTTGACTGCTTGTAGGCATACGGTTTCAGGTTCTATTTCACTCCCCTCGCAGGGGTTCTTTTCGCCTTTCCCTCACGGTACTGGTTCACTATCGGTCGCTAGAGAGTATTTAGCCTTGGAGAGTGGTCTCCCCAGATTCCCACGAGATTACACGTGTCTCGTGGTACTCAGGATGCCGCTTCGAGTCCGGTCCATTTTCCGTTACGTGGCTCTCACACTCTATGGCCCCGCTTTCCAGCAGGTTCACGTAATGTCCGGTTTGGTAACTCTACTTATGCGGTCCTACAACCCCTAATCTGCAAGCAGTTAGGTTTGGGCTGTTCCGATTTCGCTCGCCGCTACTTTCGGAATCTCTGTGATTTATCTTCCTTCAGGTACTGAGATGGTTCACTTCCCTGAGTTAGCTCATACCCGCCTATGTATTCAGCGGGCTGTATCGAGAGTTCATCTCGACGGGTTTCCCCATTCGGAAATCCCCGGATCAAAGCCTGCTTGCGGCTCCCCGAGGCTTATCGCAGCTTGCCACGTCCTTCATCGCCTTCTAGCGCCAAGGCATTCACCGTACGCCCTTAGTAGCTTAATCATAAAACTTACTCAATCCGTCTTCTGCGTTCTTGGGTTTGCACCCTTGTTCACATCCAACGTCCTGACTGCCATCACCGCCATACTTCCCATGCTGCAAACTGTGCCTTCAGTGGGTAACCGATGACAGGGAATTTGCTCCGGGCTTTCGACAATCATGTTTCGTCAGGCAATCGATAAGTTCGCCTTTGTTTTCCACAGTAATGCTCAACTCGAGCAAAACTTGTAATTGTCCATGCCATGGAGTCCTTCCCGTCCTTGAACGGGTGAGGATTATCGGCATGAACTTGCCAGCGCTTTCTGTTGTCAAAGAGCAGTAACTCTGATCCAGTCAGAGCCTCTCAGCATTCCGCTGAGAACTTTGTACGGCAGAAAAGGCCCGTACAAATAAAAAACCCGGCGTCGAGCGCCGGGCACAACCGCTTATAGCAGCGGCTTTGCGCGAAGCTCGACAAATTCTAGCCCGTGGAACTCGTAAGGTACCTCACTATAGGATCGATTAACCGTTACCGGCTACGCGGAAGAACCGCCACTGACCCGACTGTGAATCCCCTGATTGGCCTCGGCTTTATGGGAAAGCCTCGAACCATTTGTGAGTATACGCGAAATCCGGTATACGTCAAGTGCTTCCTAAAAAATATTTTCGAGGCCCTGTGTACAGCTGTGCAAATCGCTGAAAGCCGCCCTGGGAGCGCGTTTCTGAGGGTTCCAGATTTAACGAGCCACTTCAACTCGAACCGATTCTGTGCCGCCAGCGAACGGGGCTTAGCGGTAAGCGTAAACCTTGGGCTGCCTCGACTGCCCTACACTCTTGCGAAGTTTGGGGAGCAGACCAGGCTCCATCGCCAGCAAACGCAGCGCGATATCGGCAGTTCGCGCCTGGATTACCCGCCCATTCTCCCATCTGGTTACGACTTTCTCACCAAGTCCGAATAGCTCTTCTAGCTCCGATTGCGATAGTCCAAGGCTCTTGCGGATGGCCAGGATGCTCTCAGGGGACAGCAAGCCCAGACCTTCGCGCACTTGATTCTTGATCTGGCGTGACAACTCGCGCGACTGTTCCGCCGTGAAGAATTCCTCGCCGCACGCCTCACACTGATACATTTCGGCGTTCTCGATCACTACCGGCACCTGGTTGTAGCGGGCCTCGAACTTCTTGCGAATTTTCTTGGCGCGCTCGGAATCACAAACTGCACAGGTAACTTTCATACTCTCCCCGGTAAGCTCCAAATGGCCCGATGCGAACTGGATTCGCAATCGGCGGCACGCACAATCTATCCAGCAAAACTATCGTCGTCCTTGAAAGACACGATCACCGCACTTCCGCTGTCGTTGATTTGCACCTTCAAGTACACGCGTTTGCCCTCGTAAGTAATTTTGTAAACATCCTGCATCAAGCCTGGGCGTTGTTCGGCAGCCATGGTTTTATAAAAATGACTCGGTGCAAGGAACTCGACGATACACTCCACAATATCCTCGTCCAGAAAGTCGATCAGGGCGGCGGTTTGAAACGCCGAAACGGTGATGCGGTACTTACCTTGTTGGACGAGTTCCTTGAAGCGAGGGAGCGGATAACTGGGCTGCATTACGCCTCCGCGAACATTGCTTTCGTTTTGTACTTATGGTCGGATGAATCGTCATCGGATTGATCCTCACTTTTCTTGAACTGGAATTCGGAGCCTCAGGCACTCGCCGTTGAGGGCTGCTGTATTCGGGCGAGGCAGCACGGCGCTAATAGTAGCATCGTGCTACTATTATGTCAATTTCTTAACGGTTCCCGCTCTGACAGAGTTCACAGTCACATTCTGTTCTCTTCCGTGAAGCTCTTGATAGTTACATTCGGAGGCTTTTTCGATGTTCGGCGGCTCGCTGCGACCCCGCAAACACGGCTTGCAGATCTACGTTTTCAACGGGCTGAAGTACCGCCACCACCACCCCGTATTTGGTAATCCCTATTCGTTCGCCTTTGCTTGCGCGCTCTACCAATTCGAAAAATCTTCGCTTGGCCTCGGTTAACCCAATTTCCTTCATGTCCGTGTGTCAATTATTCTTTTCAACACTGTCGCCATCCTGTTTCTGATTCCTGGGTCTAGGAACGCGTCGGGCTTGGTCCAGAGGGCAGAATCTTGGACTTTTGTGGGTCGCGGCGATTTAGGCTGACGGCGCTGAGGATCAGGTCGCGCAGGTTGGCGTCGATGAGCTGGGCTTTGTCGCGGAGTTTCACGTGGCGCAGGTTTTTACCGGTGCCTTCGAGGAGTTTGGCGGGATCGGGGAGTTCGGAGCCGCGGGCGAAGCCGAAGGTTACATGTTTCTTGCCCACCATGACGTAGCCGATGGCGCCGCGCCACTCAAAGGTAGGTATTCCCCAGGGATTCAGCAGCTCGCGCGATTTGGGAACGGTTTTCTTCATCAACTGGCGAAGATTGTCCGTGATTTCGCGCATCGCGGGATTCTTCCGCTGCACGTAGGCAGCGATCTGGCGCGCGGTAGAGGCACTGGCTGGGCGAACCTTCGGTGCGTTCGCCAATGTTCTGGAGGCTTTCCTCGCCAATTTTCTGGGGGTCTTGCGTTTAGGCTTCATGAACGAACCTCGCTGCAAACTGCTGGCAGTTTGCTATCAAAACCCTTTAGAGAAAAGCCATTTTGCGGTTCCCTTTCTTAAGGCGGCTGTCGGGGAGCTGGGATGAGGCCCCCGCCAAGACGCGCAGAACGCGTTCAGCAGCATCCTCTGGGACAGTGCGCTACAATTCCGGGCATGTGGGCACGCCGTGCAGCTTTCGTGGGTCTAGGGCTGGCGGCCGGCGTGGTGGTGGGAGTGATCGCTTTGGCATACGCCTCCGCTAACGAGCCCGCTCTGCCTGCCGCACTCATCCTGATTTTTTCACCGGGTTTGCGGGTGGCCGAGCTGCTGGTTCCGGGAAGCCACGAATCGCTGGGCTGGACGTTTGGGTGGTTTCTGCGGATAGCTATCGCCACTAACGCGCTGTACTACTTCATTCTGTTCGCGCTGGCGGCGTTTTTCGCGGCGCGCGCCGTACGCAAAGCCGCGAAACGATAGTCTTCGCCACAAATAAATATTTCAGGAAACACGCAGGCAGGGAATTGTGGGGAGCACACTCTCCCAAGAGTGCTCCCCACCATCCTTCCGGCAGCTAGACCACATACTGCCGAAGACGTTTGACTCGGCGCGATCCGTGGTCGGACCCAGTCAATACGTCAGGTAGTGAGGAAACTCGGGAAATCGTTTCACGGCGGCAGAAGATTTTCCGGCAGGACCAGGCGATCTTTTTGGCGGGCCCCAGCACCCAGCGGATGCCGCTGACCGGCGCTAACGTTTGTGGTAGGCTCTGCCGAGCAAGCGGACCCACAAGCTTGGTTACGAGCGACATTATGTACATCGCGCCCCGTAAGAACTCCCAACTCCAGTACGAAATCAATAAGGAGGAGCTATATGTCCCGCAATCCTAGTGAGTGGTCTTCCCCTGGAACGCGCTTGGCGGAGCGCCGGCGGGCTGGTTCTCGCGCGAAACGTTTCTCAGCGTCCGGGCTTTGCGGGTTCGCCGCGATTCTGCTGTCCTTCTCGCTGACCTCTTGCGGACCCGATCCTTATCACCAGAAAGAAGAACGCTACGTCTTAATCGCCACAAATATTGCTTTGCCGTATTGGCAGGAAGGGCAGGCCGGGCTACTGGATGCGTCGAAGGAACTGGGAGTGAAAGCTGAACTCATCGGTCCAGACACTTTTGCCCCGGATAAGGAACTGGAGGCGTTTCAGAAAGCGGTGGGTGAAAAGCCGGCGGGAATTTTGGTTTCGGTGGCCCACCCGGATGCGGCCTTCAATTCCGCTATAGACGCGGCCATAGCGCAGGGCATACCAGTGATCTGCATCGATGCCGACGCGCCTGATTCCAAGCGAGTGCTGTTCATCGGCACCGATAATTTCCGCGCCGGGCAGGAAAGCGGGCGGCGCATGGCGCAATTGCTTAAGGGCCAGGGCCGCATAGCCGTCGTCAGCATTCCGGGGCAGCTAAATCTTGATGAACGCGTAAAAGGCGTGAACGATGCTTTACAGAAATTTCCTGGGATAAAAATAGCGCAGACCATCGACGACAAGGGTGACGCGCGCAGCGCCAATGATCAGATCTCCAAACTGCAAGGCGGAAAAGACAAAGTGGATGGAATCATCTGCTTAGAAGCGTCCGGTGGCTCCGGCGCGGCGGAGGCGCTGCATCGAATGGATTTGACCGGCAAGGTGGCGATCGTGGCGTTCGATAAAGATCCCGAGACGCTGGACTTCATCCAGAGCGGAGCGATCAACGAAACGATCGCCCAGAAACCGTACGTGATGGCGTACTACGGGCTGAAATTGCTGGACGACTTGCACCATAACGCGGTGCATGAATACAAAGACTGGAAGACTGCTCCGGCGGCGCCAATTCCCACATTCGTGGACACTGGCACGGCGGTAGTGGACAAGAGCAATCTGGCGCAATACAAGGAAGCACTGGCCGCGCATCCCAAGCCGCTCTAGACGATTGTTTTTGCCGGTCGCTGCAGTGGCCGGGGCACACACTGAATGGCAACTATTTGCTGTGCTTGAAATATTCAACCTGCCGGAGACGGGTCTCTGCTTCTTTTTTCGTTTTATAGGGACCGCCGAGATTTTTGCCCTTCTCGGACAAAACCTTGTAGCCACCGGAAACTTTCTTAATCATCGCGTCCTCCCGGATTCCGCTCGGTTCGCATAAAGCTGTGGAATCTCAGGATTAAAAGATCCCGCGATACCGCAAGGGGCAGAATCCCGTTTTCCATCGAGATGCTCTACGAAAAAACCCTAGGCGAGTCCCGGGTTATTACTCACCGAGGTGCTCGTGCGGACGGGGGTGGTCTTCCGACGGAGTCGGAAGCGAACGCGGCGTGAGGTAGTAAGGCGATGAGACCGTAAAAATATTCTTGTTGCCGCGCACCAGCAGCAGCCATTCAAGCAATCGACCGCGCTGATTGTGCAGGAAATATTCGTACCAGTGATATTCCACCATCTCGGGAATGATCACGATGATTTTGCGATCGGGATGTTTTTCCGAGAGCGTCAAAATATACTGCACCACGGGAAGAATGATGAAGCGGTAAGGAGAAGGCAGAATTTCCAGTTGCGGCGGCTCGCCTCCAGCCTCGTTAAAGGCCGCGATTACGTAGCGTTCCCAGTCGTCGTGGAGTAATTCCGAGTGCTCGCCGGGTTCCACGTGCAGCGCGATCATTTCGGGAGAAATCCGCGAGGCAAACTCCAACGCTTGTTTGGTAATACTGCTCCAGCGGTCAAAGGGAACTACGGCAATGGGCGGCAACGCGCTGAACTTGGGAACCATGGGAACGCGGCAGCTGGTGTCCACGCTGACCTCGTGATAGTGCCGCCGCACTTTGCGGAACAGAAACAGCACCACCGGGATAAATAAAATAGTGATCCACGCGCCCTGCGCAAATTTCGCGACCAGGACCACCAGCACGGTGACTCCGGTAACAAAAGCGCCCAAACCATTCACCAAAGCGCTCTTTAGCCAATGCGGGCCACGTTTTTTGCGCCAGTGCTGCACCATGCCGGCTTGGGAAAGGGTAAACGCCAGGAATGCGCCGACGGCGTACAGGGGAATCAGATTGTCGGTGACTCCTTGAAACAAGAGAAGCAAAATTCCCGCGAGCACTGCCAACACCATGATCCCCTGGGAATAGACGAGGCGCCGGCCGCGATAGCCGAAGGAATGCGGAAGATAATTATTCTGTGCGATAGCCCGGCACAGCCGGGGAAAATCGGCGAATGCGGTGTTGGCGGAAAAGGAAAGCACCACCAGAATGGAACCGATGGTCACATAATAAAAAATGCCGCGACCAAAAACCGCGGCGATCAATATGGAGAGCAGGCTTTGATATCCGGGAGCGCCCGGATCGGTGGCGACAATTCCGTAGGCGTTTACGAGATAGGAAATTCCGGCGAGCAAAACCGCCAAAAGGAAAATGATTACCGTGAGGGTACGCTGGGCATTTTTGACTGCGGGTTCGCGAAAAGCTTTTACGCCATTGCTTACGGCTTCGACTCCGGTGAGGGCGGTGCATCCGCTGGAAAATACTTTAACCAGCAGCCAGATCATGGCATAGCCCACGATGGGTGTAGCGGAGTGCGGCGGAGCCGGGGGAAGTGGGGCGACCGGCACGGGATGTCCGCTGCTGGCGATCACTCGAAGCAACCCGACGACTATGGTAATCAGAAGCGTGCCGACAAAAAGATATGTGGGAATCATGAACACTGCGCCGGCATCTTTCACTCCGCGCAAATTCAGAATGGTGATGAGCACCAGAATTCCCAGACACATCGCGACGGTATGCGGCAGCAGCGAGGGGACGGCGGAAACCAGTGCGCCGACACCAGCGGAAATTCCGACTGCGACGGTAAGAATGTAGTCGGCGAGTAAGGCCGCTGCCGCCAGCAGACCGGGAAACGCGCCAAGGTTGAAACGCGCCACGGTGTAGGAGCCACCGCCGGAAGGGTACGCGGCGATCGTCTGCATGTAGGAAAAATAAACAATCACCAGCAGGATGATAATGGCCGCGCTGATGGGAATGATGTAGTGAACGCCGAGCAGGCCGAGCGGAATCAGCAGGCTGAGAGCGGCTTCCGGGCCGTACGCGGCAGAACTCAAGGCGTCCAGTCCGAAGATCGGAATGCCGGCGTTGGGTCCGATCTGTTCAGCGCGTTCCTCGCTGGTCTTCAGCGGCTTGCCGACGACGAAATCCAAAATGTTCATGGGTGACCCATAGTATCCGACAATCTTGCGCGAACCTTACGTCTGCGGGCGCGTGAACGGCTGCCCCGCGCCAGACCGGATCAGCGCCAACGAAATATTTTTAGCGTGATCACGAAACAGACCACCAACCATGCGCTCAAGACTTCAAGTTGCCCGCGCAGCGAGAATAGCGTCGCGCCTTCCAGCATCACGCTGCGCAACGCGTCCACGGCAGCGGTCAACGGCAACGCCCGGATAATCGGCTGGATCAGATCTGGAAAGCGGCGCGCCGAGAAAAACACTCCGCTCATGATCCACATCGGCAGCATTACAGCGTTGGCGAACCCGCTGGCCGCTTCCGTGGTACTGAAGCGCGCCGAAATTAGAAGTCCGATCGAACTGAAACACAGGGCGGCCAGCACGCAGATGAACACGATTGCGACGAGACTTCCACGGACCGGAACGCCGAATGCCAAATGGCCGAAGCCGACCAGAATGGAAATATCCAGGACGAGAAACATTAGTCGCGAGAGCAGGAACGACATTAGATATTGGGTGCGCGACATGGGCGAGGCCACCATGCGCTTCAGTAGTTTTTTGCGGCGCGCATCGATGATCGGAAAACACACGCCCCAGATGCCGTTGCCCATCACGTTCATGGCCAGCAGGGCAGGCAACAGAAAATCGATGTAACGGGAGCCGGGTTCGGTGACGTGCTGGTCGGCGGCTTGCAGCGGTTCCACGCGGCCGGCGGCGCGCTGCAACGCGTCGTCCACACTTGCGCGGGCGGCACGGCCATCAGGATTGGTGTCGTCGAAACGGTAGGTAATTTGCTGCGCGGACTCTGGAACCACGGACAGCGCCACTTTTCCGGTGCGCAATGCCGCAGCGGCGCCGGCCTCATCGTAGATTGCGGCGGATACATTCGGATTTGTGGAAAGATCCTGGGCGATCTTTTGCGATATCGCGCCGCGATCCACAATGGCTACTTTAATTACGTCCGGCGCGTGATTGCGAAAGGCAATTCCGAGTCCGGTGGCGAGCAGTATGGGAAAAAAGAGGGTCCAGAAAACGGCTTCCGGCTCACGCCAAAATTCCAGGAAGCGAATTTTCGTAAGAAGATACAGCGGATGTCCGAAAAGCGTGCGGTTACTCATCGCGCAGATGCCTTCCGGTTAGGGAAACGAAAACGTCTTCGAGCGTCGCGGAGTGGGTGCGCAATTCACTGAGCGGCACGCCGCGTTCGGCGAGCATTTCCAGGAGCGCAGGAAGCGTGCGATGGAGTTCGGCAACTTGCAACTGCGTTAGATTTCCCACGGAGCTGACGGCACGCACACCCTGCAATTTTTGCAGCGCTGCGGGATCTAGCGCTGACACGCCTTCGGTGGCAAATTCCAGCAAATGTTCCACGCCCAGCGATGCGATCAATTGCCGCGGGGTATCCAGGGCAATCACCCGGCCGTGATCCATGATGGCCACGCGGTCGCAGAGTCTTTCCGCTTCGTCCATGTAATGGGTGGTGAGCAGAATGGTGCGGCCGCTGCTTTTGAGCTGATTGATCAAATCCCAAAGCTGGCGGCGAGCTTGCGGGTCGAGACCGGTGGTAGGCTCATCGAGAAAAAGAAATTGCGGATCGCCGACGAGCGCGCTGGCCAGGGCGAGGCGCTGCTTCTGCCCGCCGGAAAGTTTTCCCACGCGCGCGTCGCGCTTTTCTTCGAGCTGCACCAGCGCCAGCAGTTCCTGCACTTCCATGCTGCGCTGATAAAAACTGCGGAACAGCGACAGGGTTTCGAATACTGTTAGCTTCTCGGAAAAACTTGTTTCCTGCAGCTGAATGCCGAGAATCTCGCGGAGTTCCTTCGACTGGGTACGCCACTCGCGGCCGAGCAGCTCCACGGTGCCGCTGTCCGGTTCCAGCAAACCCTCGCAAATTTCGATGGTGGTGGTTTTGCCTGCGCCGTTCGGCCCCAGCAGACCGAAACATTCTCCCTGATAAACGTCCAGGTCGATGGAATTCACCGCGACGAGTGCGCCATACGCTTTGCAAAGTTGGCGAATCTTCAAAGCTAGCGGAGTGGAGTCAACAGGAGGCATGAACAAAGTATTATTACCGATGGTTACGGAGCACGCCAGCGTTCTCCGAACCCCTACACTTTTATTACCGAAACGAAGACTCCATCATGGAGACATTCGCAAGACAAATGAGTCTGCTATAATCTCGCCCGATAACCACTGATGGCCGCCAACGAATCATCTTCGGCAAAGCGAGCGCGGGATCCGCAGCGGGCTCCGGAAGCGCCGCGCTTCATTGTAATTGAAGGGCCGCTGCGTGTCGGCAAAACCACGCTGGCGAAAATTCTGGCGGAAAAGCTGCACGCCCGCCGGGTTTACGACTGCGAAGACAATCCCTTTCTGGCGGAATTTTATAAAGAAAAGCCCGGTTCTGCGCTGCGGGCGCAAATGTATTTTCTGATCGAACGGCAAAAACGTTTGCGCGACGCGCTGGCCGTGGAATCGCCCGGCCCGGTGATTTCCGATTTCCTGATGGAGAAGGATCGCATTTTCGCGAACCTCAATCTGGACGACGAAGAATTGAAATTGTATGAGCGCTACTACGAAGCCATGAGCGCGGGAATTCCTGAACCGGACCTGGTGATTTATTTGCAAGCCAAGCCGGAAGTGTTACGCGCGCGCATCGCCAAGAAAGCCTCAAAGGATGAAACGCAGATTTCTCTGGAGTACATTGAAGAGGTTGCGCGCGCTTACGAGCATTTCTTCTACCGCTACGCCGCTTCCGACCTGCTGGTGATTAATACTTCGGACATCGATTTCGTGGAACGCTCCGAAGATTTGCAACAGCTGCTCCGCCGCCTGCAAGACCCCGTCAAAGGCACGCAGTATTATCTGCCGCTTGGCAAATCCGAATAATTCAAAACGCGCCTTTGCAGCTTGAGCTTAGCTGAGGGCTGCGGCTGGAACCGAAGTTGCGTCCCCGCTTGCCGGCTGCGCCAATTCCAAAATTGTTTTCCGCTGCAGCGCGATAAATAGCCCCACCAGCAGCCACTGCGCCACAAACGCCGCGCCCCAGATGGCCGGGCGCAGCGACCACGCGCCATGATCCAGATAATAAATCGGCGTCGGCAGGAAAAATGCCGTGAATGGCATGTGGTCGGCGTCCCGAAAAGTTCCGAAAGCCGAAAGCACCACCCACACGCATGCGTAAAAAGCAGTCAGATACAGCATCCCTCTGAACAGCGGACGTTTGCCGCGGTGCAGCATCATCCATTGCAGGAATTGCGTGTCGCGAACGATCCAGGCGGCGAAAAATACCGAGCGGAAAATGTTGAACGCGGTGCTCCATTCAGTGAGCGGGTCGCGCGCGAAACCGGCGGACACGGACACCACTACGCTGGCGCCGACAGCGGCGATGATCAGAAAGGGCGCGGGCCAGCTCAGATTTATCCAGGATGCTTCGGCGTTGGGTTGCGCCCGCAGGATCCGCCGGGTGCGGTCACGGTTGCGCAGCTGCGCAAGGCCAATGGCGCCGACCACGATTCCGTTGATCGCCAGCAGAGCGGCTTGCACGTCCATCAAATTAGCGCTGCGCCAATTTACGAAAGCGAGCAACACCAAATTCACGAACGCAATCAAGCCGAAAGATTGCAATGGCGAATAGAGCTCGTACTGATTGGGATCGCGTTTGATATTTCGCGAGAGAGCCAGGAGAAACCAGGCGATCAGGCACAAATTTAGAACCAGAAAAATTGAAAAATGGTTGACGTGGTGACCGAAGAAAACGTCGACTCCGGCAGGAACCGCGGAATCCGAGTCGTTGAAACTGTCTGGTGAAGGGGTTGGCGTGATATTTCGCTGAACGACGATCTCCGCCGAATAAAAGGGCGAGAGCGACGCAACTTGCAGATAGGTGGAAGTCAAAGTGAAGACATTGGAAAAAACCCACAGCGCGACTAGCACCAGCATGATGGCCGTGGTGTGCGAGCCGCGGACCGTTAACAGCGAGATCAGCAGCGCGAAGGCGTGCACCACCAGCGAGCCGACGAGCAGCACGGCATACGCCAACAGCACAAAAACAACGCCGCGCTGGCCTTTTGCCGCCGCGAAAATCACCAGCGGCACAAAACAAAGGCAGAGAAAATACATGAAGACGGGCGCGCCGAAGAGTTTGCCAAGGGCCAGTTCCAGCGGAGAGAGCCGGGTCACGCGCTGAAAATCGAAAGTGTTCTGATCTTTTTCTTTGTAGATGGCGTTGACGCAGGCGATACCGCCGCCCGCCGCGAGAATCAAAGCCTGCAACCAGAACAGGCCGCGCAGAAGATAAAAGCCCCAACCGCGCGGTCCGTAGGCCGGAACGCCTTGCAGATGAGTTAGCGAAAAACCAATCACCAGCGACAACGCAGCGGAGATGGCCACGGTGGTCAGCATTTTCCCGGGACGCAAACTGGAGCGGACGTTGCGGACGAATTCAGGGTTGTTGAACATCACATCACCTCCCCGGAGGAAAGGCGCGCGAAGAGTTCTTCCAGCGAATCGGTCTTTTCTTCCACGCTGTAGATTGCGGCGCCGGCTAGAATGGCTTCGCGGATCAGTGCGGCTAGATCGGCATCGTTGCCTGGAAAAATAAATTCTGTCGCGCCAGCTCCTTGAAGAACCTCGCTGACTCCAGGATGGGTGGTAAGCCAGGATTCTAGCGCGAATTCCGGTGAGGCCAGTCGAATGCGTACGCGGCGCGTCTGTCCCGCACTGCGCATGACGTCGGCAATTTTTCCGTGTCGCAGCAATTTTCCCTTTTCCAGAATGGCCAGCGATGTACAAATTTCTTCTAGGTCCGGAAGCACATGAGAGGTGATGAAAATAGTTTTGCCAGCGCGATGCATGGCGCGCAGCAAATCCTTCAGCTCCAGGCGCGCTTTGGGATCCAAGCCGGAGGCCGGCTCGTCCAGCACCAGCAAAGGTGGATCGTGAATGATGGCCCGGGCGATGCCCAGACGCTGTTTCATGCCGCGGGAAAGCGTTCCAACGTTGGAATCGTATTTCGTTTCGAGGCCCATTTGTCCGATCACTTCGCGTACGCGGGCCGGAATTTTTTCCGCCGGCAGTTTGTAGGCCCGGGCGAAGTAGTCGACGTACTCCCACACTTTCAAATCATCGTAAACACTGAAAAAATCTGCCAGATAACCGATGTGTTGTTGCGCGGCCTCGGCATTTTTCTCTACGTCCACGCCGTTTACCGTGATGTGCCCCGCGGTGGGAAGCATCAGGCCGCAAATCATTTTTAGCGTAGTGGATTTTCCCGCGCCGTTAGGTCCAACCAGGCCGAAGACTTCGCCATCGGGAACGTCCAGCGTCAGCCGGTCGGCAGCCACCAGCTGCCCTTGCTGGCCCGGCGGCAAATCGTATTCCTTGGTGACGTTTCGCAGCTCGATCATTTATTCGTCTCCGCCAATCTCGTCAAAATACGGGGTGCACTCCATCAGCCGGGCTTCGCCACCATCGTGCACTGCGTAAGAAGAATGTTTCGTGCGGTCGTAAGTATTGCGCCAGAGGGAAGCCGAACCGTGCACGCCGTCTTTATTCAGGGCGTAGAAAAAAATGTGGAACGTGGAAAGTCTTTTCTTGTCGTTGTTGTAATTGCGCGCGATGCGGTGCAGCGCCTCGAGACACGCTTCGGTGGGAGATTTTCCCTGCCGCATCATTTCCACAACGGTGTGGCCGCCGGCAATTTTGATATTTTCTTCACCTTTGCCGGTGGAACCCGCGGCGCCAACATCGCCATCCACGAAAAGCCCCGCACCGATGATCGGGGAATCGCCCACCCGCCCGGCAATTTTCCAGGCCAACCCCGAAGTCGTGGTGGTACCGGAGATTTCGCCTTTTTCATTTACTGCCAGGCAATTGATTGTGCCGGTTGGCGGATGCATCACCAATTGTTCGATTTCGCCGCGCCAGGTCTGCTTTTCCGGCGTGTCGAAGAGTCCCGCCATTTTTTCGTTCCATTCGGGACTATCGGTACCGGGGCGCCAGTTTCGCGACGAGCTGGCCTTGTACGCGAGCCAAGCGAGGCGCGATTTTTCCGTGCTCAGGCTGGCGTCGATAAAGCCTTCGTCCACCGCAAAGCGGCGCGCTCCTTCTCCAACGATCATGACGTGATTGGTTTTTTCCATCACGGTTTTCGCGAGCAGTGCTACGTTTTTTATCCGCCGCACGCTGGCCACCGCACCCGCGCGGCGGGTAGGACCGTGCATCACGCTGGCGTCGAGTTCCGTCTCGCCGTCTTCGTTCGGCAGTCCGCCGTAGCCCACGGAGGTATCGTTGGGATCGTCTTCGACCACGGTTACCGCCGCGATTGCAGCATCGAGAGTGTCGCCACCTTTTTGCAGGACGACCATGCCGTGGCCGAGCGCGTGCAACCCATTGGCACTGGAGATGATGACGGGGCGTTTACCGGTGGTGGGCAGGGGCGAGGGAATTTTTGCGGCGGCTAGTTCGCTGCCATTGGCCAGCGGTGCTTTGCCGAAGAGCGACGTCGCACTCGCTGCGGCGCTGCCTGCCAGCGATGTTAGAAAAAACTTTCTGCGCGTCCAGAGTCCCATCCGTGTGCCCCTCCCGGGAGTGCTACCGGCCCGCCGCTACTAATTAAACGTGTCTGCCAGGCCGTTTGTTCAACCGATTATTCGATCCAGCTATTTGGCCGCTTATTCGACGACAATGCGCAGAAACTTTTTCTTGCCGGCGCGCAGCAAGAATTCGCGCGGCTGGCTGAGATCGATGTCCTGGCGCGGATCTTCGGCAAGTACGCCGTCAATTTCCACGCCCTTTTGTTTTATTAGGCGATCCGCTTCGCTTTTGGAGGGTGCAAGCTGCAATTCCGTGAGCAGTGCGGCAAGTTTTTTCGCGGGGCCGCGCGGCAATTTGTGGGTCGGCGCCTCCGCCGGAGCTTGCCGATCGCGGAAAACGCGCTGGAAATTTTCAGCGGCTTTTTGCGCGGCGTCCGGACCATGGAAGTCGCCTATGACTTCGGTGGCCAGCTTCATCTTCAAATCCATGGGATGGACGGAGGCGGAAGAGACTTGTTGCTTGAGCGAAGAAATTTCCGCTGGCGTCCGATCGGTGACCAATTCGTAGTAAGACCACATCAGCTCGTCCGGAATGGACATCAGCTTGCCAAACATTTCTCCCGGCGCTTCGGTGATGCCCACGTAGTTACCGAGGCTCTTGGACATTTTGCGCTGGCCATCGAGGCCCACGAGAATCGGCATAGTCACCGCGACTTCTGACGGGAGGCTGTATTCCTTCTGAATGTCGCGGTGCACCAGCAAATTAAATTTCTGTTCGGTGGCGCCAATTTCCACGTCGGACTTGAGGGCCACCGCGTCGTACGCGGTGAGCAGCGGATACAAAAGTTCGTGCACGGAAATGGGCTGGCTGTTGGCCAGGCGCGAACGGAAATCTTCACGTTCCAGCATGCGGGCCAGGCGATAGTGGCCGCAGAGGCGCACCACATCGTACGCGGAAAGTTTATCGAGCCACTCGCTGTTGTAGCGAACTTCGGTTTTTTGCGGATCGAGCAGTTTGAAAACTTGCGCGAGGTACGTTTTGGCGTTGACGTCCACTTCTTCGCGAGTCAACGGTGGACGGGTTTCGGAGCGCCCAGTGGGATCGCCAATCATCGCGGAAAAATCGCCAATCAAGAAAATCGCGGTATGGCCGAGATCTTGAAATTGTTTCAGTTTGCGGATTACCACCGTGTGGCCCAGGTGAATATCCGGGGCGGTCGGGTCCACGCCGAGGTACACCCGCAGTGGCTTACCGGTCTTGAGCGAATTCTCGAGTTTCGCTTTGAGATCGGCTTCCGGAATAATTTCTGCGACGCCTTTTTTCAAATAGGCGAGCTGCTCTTCGACGGGCTTGAATGTCTGCGGTGCGGATTCAGTCATGGGATCTTATTTTTCGTTGCGCGTTACGCGGCGCCCGGTAATTTTGTAGTCCCCTGCGAGAATCAGTTTAACGGCTTCCGTGTAGATGCGGTGCTCTTCGCGCAAAATTTTCTCGGATAGCGAAGCTTCTGTGTCGTGATCCTCAATGGCAACGGCAGCCTGCAGGATGATCGGTCCGGCATCGAGATTTTCGTCCACAAAGTGGACGGTGCATCCCGCGAATTTCGCGCCGTAATCCAGCGCCTGCTTTTGCGATTCAAGCCCCGGAAAAGATGGCAGCAGCGAGGGATGAATATTGAGAATGCGATTGGGGAACGCCGCGACAAAATATGGGGATAGCAGTCGCATGTAGCCGGCCAGGCAGACCAGATCTATCTGGTGTTCTCTGAGAACTTCTACAACCTGGCGATCGTACGTTTCGCGCTCTAAACCTTTGGAAGAAATCACTTTGCTGTTGATGCCCCGCGATTGCGCACGTTCAATTCCGGGGACGCCTTCGCGATTGCTCACCACAATGGAAATTTCCGCGCCGGGAATGCGGCCAGCTGCAACGCTATCCGCCAGAGCCTCGAAGTTGGAGCCGCGTCCGCTAAGCAGAACGCCGATGCGTTTAGTCATGAACAAAGAAAATTAGCATATCCACGGCTGGACGCATAACCAGCGGCGGGACGCACCAGACGGATCGCATGAGCGAACGCGATTTCCCAGCGATGAAGGCGGCCAGTGGAACATGCGGCGACGATTTTCTACGGCCCCAAAAATTCCTTGGCGGCTTGATCTACGGTGGGAAACATTTCGATCAGTTTGTCCACCCTGGTCAACTGCATGCTGTGGACAATCATCGGGTGCGCCGCGGCGATGCGCAACGCGCCGCCGGCCTTCTTCAGACTCGTTAAGCAGCGGACGATCGCTCCGATGGCGGCGCTATCGGCATGCGTCAAGGCTCCCAGGTCGAAAATTACCCGGGTTTCCTTGGCCGCGATAAGCCCCTCAATTTCGCGCACTAGCCGCGCGCAATCCGGTCCGGTGTGCATGCTGCCTTGAATATGGAGCGCAACCACACCGGGATGAAGAGTTCTCTTGGTGAAATTAAGAATCACGAGGCGGCCCCAGTTTCACCTTCGTACGGGAACTCGCGGATCAGGCGGACGCAATCGCCGAGCGCGGAAAAGATAGAGCTGCCCCAGCCGCAGGGAACGAAAGGGGCCGCGCCCTGGTTCACGGGTTTGTCGGCTTCAGCGAAAAAACGCATGCGCTGGCCGGGAGGCGGCGTGGCGAACTCCCTTACGACGATGGCAAAAGTGACGTTGCCGCTGGCCTGCGGCTTCACAATGGAAAAATGGTGCAGTTGCATCAATCGTTCGGCTGAATTGGCCTGAACATGAATCCAATCGCTCATGCATCCTCACGGTGCGGAGATTGCGCGCAGTGCGCGTACTGCATTGAGCCGGATACTAGGTCAGGGACGAGGGCAAGTCAACGGGTAGGATTTTCCGGGCTTCAAGAGAATCCGGATTGCCGTTGGAGTGAGATCGGCCCAGGAATTACGCTGGCGTAGATTGGGTGAAGATCCCGGCGAGATTCTGCTTGTTGCGCACGGCTACGATGGCCCACAGAATCGCCACGATGATGGCCAGAGGAAGTCCGGCCGGGGCCATGAAAGCGTGGAACGCCAGGATATTCACAATCACCGCACCGAGGAGTACCAGCGCCAGGGGAACATATTTATTGATGAGCAGTAACGCTCCGCCGATAATCTGCACGCCGAAGACCAGCACCCAATAGTGCGACATAAACAGGGCGCCGAAAAATTGGCCGGCCAGACCCGTCGGCGGGGGCATGGGAATAAAGTGCAGGAATCCGTTTAGTCCGAACACCAGGAAGATCAGACCCAACAGCAAGCGCGCAACTACGGATGCAATTTTCATCAAATTTTCCCTTTCGTTGGAATCATGTCGTTTACAGACCGGCCTGGGCGTGAACCTTTTCGAAATGCGGCGCGAGAAACATTTCAGGATCTACCTGGCCGCTCATCAATTGCGCGGTGCCTTCCGCGGCGATGATGTTGACGTCGGAGATTCCGATGCAGCGGAAAACCGTTTTCAGATAGGGGGCCACGAAATCGAAGGAGGCCATCGCGCTGCCGGGCGAGTACACGCCGCCACTAGCGATCAACAAAGTAGCCTTCTTTCCGGTTAGCAATCCCACCGGACCATTGGCAGTGTAGGAGAACGTCTTGCCCACGCGGACAATCTGGTCAATCCACAGCTTCAACGTCGAAGGGATGCCGAAGTTATGCATCGGTACGCCAAAGACGTATTCGTCGGCCTGTTGCAGGTCGGCAATCAGAGCATCGGAGGTGGCCAAGGCCTGATTCTGTTCGGGCGTGCGCGCTTCAGTCGGCGTGTATGCGGCGCCCACCCAAAAGCCATTCACGGCCGGCAATTCCAGCAGCGTCAGGTCGCGGGCGATTACTTTGCCGGCGGGATGAAGTTTCTGCCAAGAATCGGCAAACTTGGATGCGAGTTTTCGCGAGACGGAATGCGGTCCCATGGGGCTAGAATCGAATTTCAGAAGAGTAGTCATGTCTTGCACCTCTATGCATCAGATGTATTGTAAACAACGTTCGTTGCATAAAGTAACACGACGAATGTCGGTTAGTCAACAGCGACTGGAATGTGTTACAATCAAAGGAGTTGAGTCGAGGAACCATGCTTCATACCGAGTGCGAAAAGCTGGACCCACGGATTCGAAGAACCCGGCAACTCCTGCAGGATGCCTTGCGCAAACTATTGGAAGAGAAGGACTTCGACAAGCTTTCGGTGCAAGACATCACCGAGGCGGCCACGCTGAACCGCGCCACTTTCTACGCGCACTATCCGGACAAGTTTGCACTGCTGGGAGAGATGGTCCGGGTCGATTTCCTGCGCTTATTGGGGCAGCGAAATGTGATCTTTGACGGGGGCTGCCCGTCCGCGTTTAAGGCCATCATCCTGGCGGTCTGCGACTTTATGCAGGAGGTGCAAAAGTCGGCGTCCTACAAACAGCATCAGTTTCGGCCGTTTGTGGAGGCCACGGTGATCGATCAAATTCGCGTGGTGTTGCTGGCGGGGTTTCAGCGGCATCCCGTGGAGCGGAAGATCTCGACAGACACGATTGCTGCGGCTGCAAGTTGGGCGATCTATGGCGCGGTAAAGCAGTGGGTGGATACGCCGGAGCGGGTCCCGGCGGAGGAATTTGTGAACGTCGCGATCGAGTTGGTGCAGCCGATGTTGCTTGTTGGCGGTGTGCCGGTTGCGGAACCTCCTGCGCTGCCCTAGGAGTAAGGGGAGGGGAATGGTGAATCGTTATCATTCGGTGGGACTTAAAGTCCTTTGTTTTGATAACGATTCATAGGTATTTGATACTGCGTGGTTTATTGATGGGTTTTGTTTAGGATTTGATTACTAGCTGCGGGCTGATTTCCACACCGGGAAGCAAGTTCAACAGCACGGGTCTGAAGAACCGCCGCTACAACGCGGCTGGGAGTAGTTCTAAACCCTGCGAGCATTGCACATGGCATGGCTTTCGAGACACATTGCGATAACCTCAGCGTTCCGAATCGATGTAAGCATTGGGCCGGTCTGAAAACCGGCACCTACATAAACCTTCAAATCTAGCACCCCGGAATGGCCGAGGCTTGCGTGGGTGGCTTACTCTGACTCGTGTTTATGCCGCCCCCACGGGCTCGCGCCATAATCTCACACCCACCCAGCCCTTGCGGGCTGGGCTAAATTGTCCCGCGCCTCTGGCGCTGGGTTGAAGTCTCGGGACGCCTGGTTATTCCGCCACTGAAAGCGTTTTATTGCGGGGAGTCGACGAGATTGTTGCGCTGGTTGCTGCAAATCGTTCGATTCATGGTTAGGGAGAATGCGAGCGGTTGGCCCGGATATTGCTATTGCTCCATAGCAAAGCCGTTTTGTCCAGGAGGCAACGCGTGTTCTTTTTCCTGAGAAATCGAGCGATGTTGGTTGTTGGCTGCTTGCTGATGCCGGCCTTCGCTACCGGGCAAACTCTGAACGACGACCAGTGGAAAAATGTGATGCAGGCTCAGAAGGGGCCAGAATTTCTGTACGCGGTGCAGACTCGCGATTTAGGGTGTGCTGAGGGGACCGTGCTGTCAGTGTCGGACCAAAGCTTGATTGTGAAACTCAAGGACGGAGCCAGGGTCACGATTCCAAAGCCAGAAGTGCTTCAGCTTCGTTACCTTAATTCGAGTCCTGGCTCGATTCTGTATAGCCAGAGAAGTTCGTGGCTCGATGTGACGCAGGTCTGGCATGGTGGCGAACATTACGGCCATCTTATTCTGGTGGTGATGCGCGACGGAGCGAAACATAAGGGCCGCTTATTGGAGACGCAAGACTCGAACCTGACATTGACGGAAGGCCCAAAATCACCTGAGAAACAGGTGCGGATAGCCAAAGCCGAGGTGTCGGAGGTATATCGCGTTACGTTCAAGAGAATGACGGCTGGTGCCGAATATATTTATCAGGAACTAACTTTTTTCTGGGTTTTTGATCCAGCGGTTTGGCCGGCGCTTGTGGATCGCGGAACGCTGGTTTTGCTCTACCGGGCGGGAAACAAGGAAGAGAATGAGCCGCTGATTTGCTCGCACGAATTGTAGGGGGCAAAAAGCGCCCGCCTCGGAAGGCGGCCGCAACATAGGCTCGATTACTCCGGTTCGACAAGGGCGAATTCTACGCGTTTGCGGATGGGGTCGATGCGTTCGGCGCGGACTTGGACTGGGTCGCCTAGGTGCCAGGCGCGTTGGGCTTGGGGCTTGGCGCCGCGGCCTTTGCGCGATGTGGGCGAGTCTGCTTGGTTGGCGACATCGCCGCGTTCGCCTTTGTGGCCTTTGCTGGATTTATCGTTGGGGCGGAATTTGTCGCGGTAGGCGGGGCGGTCGGCGTAGGTCATGGTGCTGCCGCCGGGTAAGGCGACTATGGAGTGATCGAATTCGCGGTAGATGCAGCGGGAGCCGGCGGCTTCTTCGAGGGCGGCTAGAGGCAGTAAGCCTTCCACGAAGACTTCGGCTAGTTCTACGAAGACGCCGAATTTCTGCACGCTGATAATCAAACCTTGGTATTCCTCGCCTAGATGCTGCTCCATGAATTGAGCGGTTTTCCAGTCCATTAGTTCGCGTTCGGCTCCGGCGGCGCGGCGTTCGGCTTCGGAGGTTTCGGTGGCGATTTCGCGGAGTTGGATTTCGGTGTAGCGGAACGCGGCGTGATCCGTGGGGCGTGGTCCGTGTCCCGTGACCGGTGAACCGTGTTGCGTGGTTTGTTCCGTGGCGGAGGGGATTTTTTCGGGGATGGATTGGCTGGCGAAATATTGGATTGGGGTGTGTTGGGGATCGGTCGAGGCATGGCTGGGTTCGCGGTGCAATTCCTGACGGACGGAACCGGGAGGCGAGTCGTGGCGAGCGGAGTCGTCGCCCCCGGATCCGCGGACCGGGCTGGCGGGCGAATCGCTGGCGGACAGAACCAGCGTCGTGGCGGGCGGAGTCGTGGCGGGATTCGCGCACCGGGTCACCGCGGAATTCGCGATTGGGGCCACCCGATACATCGTGGCGGCGATCGGCGGCGGGCACGGCATGCCGTGCCCCTACGGACGATTTCGCGTCGGGATTTTCTAGGGCCCATTTCAGGATGCGGTGGATTATTAGGTCGGGGTAGCGGCGGATTGGGGAGGTGAAGTGGGTGTATTCGTCGAAGCCCAGGGCGAAGTGGCCCAGGGGGTCGGCGGCGTAGCGGGCTTGTTTTAGGGAACGCAGCATTAAGTAGCTTAGGATGCGTTCTTCTGGCGTGCCCGTTATTTTTTTTACCAGGCGCTGGTAGTGTTGCGGAGTGATGGCTACTTCGGCTCCGGCCAGGCTTACTTTCATTTCGCCGGCACCGCGGCCGCCGCTGCTTTTTCCATCTCTTCCGCGTTGGCCACGCGAATCACGGCCGCCTTTATTTCTGCCGGCGGATTTTGCCGCGGGATTTGCGCCGTGGCGGACGGTAATTTCTTTGCGGTGAAGATCCTCTACGTTTAGCGAGTAGCCGAAGGCTCTGGCTAGCTCTTCAAATTCCAAAACTTTTCGCGCGTCGGGCTTTTCGTGGACGCGGTGCAAGGCGGGAAGAGCGCGATTGGTGAGGTAGGCGTCCACGACGCGGTTGGCAGTGAGCATGAATTCTTCGATTAGGCGGTTGGCGATGTTGCGTTCGCTGCGGTTGATGCTGGTCATGCGCTGCTGGTCGTCGAATTCGATAACGCGTTCGGGGAGATCGAAGTCGATGCTGCCGTGTTCGGTGCGGCGGGCGTTGAGCAATAAGGCGAGCTCTTTCATTTTGCGGAAATGTTCTATGTGCGCGGAATATTCGGCGATTACTGCGGGATCGTCTTCGAGGATTTTGTTTACGTTGGTGTAGGTCATGCGGGCGGCGGATTTGATTACGCCACTGGTGAGGCGGGAGCTGGCGATGTTTCCGTACGGATCGAGTTCGATGAGGGCGCTCATTACCAGGCGATCTTCGTCCGGCTTTAGAGAGCAGATTCCGTTGCTCAGAGACTCCGGGAGCATAGGGACGGCGCGGTCCGGGAAATAGACGCTGGTGCCGCGGAGGCGAGCTTCCTGATCGAGCGGCGTCGCGTTTCTAACGTAGTGGGCTACATCGGCGATGTGAACCTGGAGATGCCAGGTGTTATCGGGATTTTTTCTGACGTAGACGGCGTCGTCGAAATCGCGGGCGGTTTCGCCGTCGATGGTGACGATAGGGAGATGGCGGAAATCTTCTCGCGCGCTTAATTCCGTCGCGCTGGGGAGTTGGGCGCGCTTTTCCGCTTCGGCCAAAACTGCGGATGGGAATTCGTAGGGCAAATGATGTTTGCGGATGATGATTTCTATGTCGACACCGAGATCGCCGGGACGGCCGAGAACTTCGAGAACGCGTCCGATGGGAGTCATGCCAGCGCGGGGGTAGCGAGTGATTTCGATGTTGACTACGGCGCCGTCCAGTTCTTCCATGCGGGGAATGCGTTTGGTGCGAGCGCTGGGATTTTTGGGATCGAAAGCGGGATCGTGGGCGATTAATTTTTCGCGTAACGCGGGCGTCAGTTCTTCGCCCGGGGGAATTTCGATTTCGTGCTGGAGGCGCGCGTCATAGGGGAGGACCACATTATAGCGCGGGCCGTAGCGGAAGAGGCCGACAACGCTGGGATGCGCGCGGTCGAGAATTTTTACGATGCGGCCTTCTGCGCGCTGACGGTCGGAGTGTCCGGGGCGCTGCTGGAATTTGGCGACGACGCGATCACCGTGCATCGCGTCGTCAATGGCGAGGCGGGGGATGAAAATGTCGCCATCGAGTTCGGGAATGGGTTTATCGGGGACTACGAAGCCGTAGCCATCGTGATGGAGGACCAGACGACCGCGAACTTCGTTGGGAGCGAAGGTTTGGTTTTCGCCGCGCTTGTGAGGTTCCTCGCGCCGGGGTTGCTGATGCTGCTGGGGATTTTCGGTATGGCGATGCTGGGGGCGATCGCTCGCTTGGGCGTTTTTGCGACCCGTGAGGCGGTAGCGACCGCCGGGGAGTTCGTCAATGGCACCGCGTTTTTTGAGATTACCAAGCATTTTGAAGAGGGAGCGGGCGTCGGATTTTTTGAGGTGGAGGGCACGGGAGATGTCGTTGGCGGCCGAAGGAGCGGACGTAACTTGCAGAAAACGCAGGATATCGTCGGGATTGAGGTGAGAGGGTCTCGGCATGGGCAGGGTCAGGCTTTCGGCGACGCTAACTTTTCACAGCGATTCTATGCAATTTTTGAAGGTAGGTTGTAACTTTTTTGTGGTTTGGCGGGTTTAATAGGCAGGCCAACACACGACCGGCGGTCACCCTCCGTCAGACTTGCCGGTTACCCCTAAAAGGGGAAAATGGGAGAGCGCGGGACGACCTGGCCCGCCTCTCCCGATTTTTTTGGGTTATTTAGTTCCCACTAATTCTGTTTTTCATCCGGTCCCCGAGGGGTGGCCTCCAACTCTTGTTGTGCGCTGTAGCTGAAGAAAGCAGATTCCTCGCGTTGCTCGGAATGACAAATTCCCGTTATTGATGCATCGTGGCAAGCTGGGGCGCAGCATGCTGCGCCCCTACAAAGGAAAATTTTCGTGGCGCGGTAAAAACTTGAGATGAAACTTACGGACAAACAGATGCGGGCGCTGGAGGCGATTTGCGAGACGTTTGCGCCGGCGCAGGATGGGTGGCCTTCGGCTGGGGCGATGGGGGTGCCGGCGGCGATTGCGGAGGCGATCGCGGATCCAGCGGTTACCGGGCGGCCGGAGCCGTTGCTGCAGCTGTTAGATATTTGGGATTCGCGGTTGCATAGTTTTTTGGCGGCGGGAAAGACGGGGAAATTTTCCACTTTGAGTGTAGAGGCCCGCTGGCGAGTTTTGCTTAGCTGGGCGGATAGCGCGCTGCCACAACGGCGCGGAGCGTTTCAGGCGTTGCGGAAGGCGGTTGGATATTTATACGTGATGCTGCCGGACGCGGGCGGGGCGGCTAGCCCGGTGTGGCCAAAATTTAAATTTCCAGGGCCGCTTGGAGTGCAGAAGCCGGCGGCGGCGAAAGCACTGCGCGTGGTAGTGCCGGAAAGTGACATGGAACTTACGGCGGATGTTTGCGTGGTGGGTTCGGGAGCTGGGGGAGGAACGGCGACGGCAGTGCTGGCTGGGGCGGGGAAAGACGTGATTGTTCTGGAAGCGGGCGGATATTTTGACGATGCGGATTTTGATGGAGCGGAACTGGCGGGATTTGACCGGCTGTACATGGAGCACGGATTTGCGGCTACTGCGGATCACAGCGTTGGGTTGCTAGCTGGGGCATGCGTTGGCGGCGGGACGGTGGTGAATTACTGCACGTCGTTTCGCACGCCGGATGAAGTGCGTACGGAATGGGCCGCGGCGGGCGTGCCGTGGTTTACGGGAGAGGAGTATACGCGGAGCCTGGATGCGGTTTGCGCACGGTTAGGGGTGAACACCGAACACAATCAAGTTTCTGCGCGGGAGGCGGTGTTTGAACGCGGACTGAAATCGCTGGGCTGGCATGTAGATGCCATGCCGCGCAATGTGCTCGGGTGCGACCAGGGAAAAGTTTGCGGTTATTGCGGGTATGGATGCGCGATTGGGGCGAAACAATCCACGGCGAAAACGTGGCTGGTAGATGCGCAGAAATTGGGGGCGCGAATTTATGCGGAGACGTTTGTTGACCGCGTGATTCTTGAAAACGGACAGGCGGTGGGAATCGCGGCACGGGCAAGAAATGGAAAGAGCGTCAAGGTGCGCTGCAAAGCGGTAGTGGTGGCTTGCGGGGCGATCCAGACTCCGGCGCTATTGCTGCGATCAGGGCTGCGCAATGAACATATCGGGAAACATCTGCACCTGCACCCGGTTTCGAACGTGTGCGGAATTTTCAAGGAGGAGATTCGTCCGTGGGAAGGGACGATGCAGGCAATTTATTCGGACGAGCATCGGCGGATGACGGGAAATTTTGGAGTGAAGTACGAAACTACGGCGCTGCAACCGGTGATTGCGGCAGCGGTCTTGCCGTGGCGCGAGCCGCGACAGTATCGGGCACTGTTGGCGGAATTGCCACGCACGGTGGGGATTGGAGTGTTGCTGCGGGATCGCGATGGGGGAAGCGTGACCGTGGATCACACGGGTTTCCCGGTGACGCGTTATGCACTATCGAAATTTGATCGCGGACATTTGCGAGAGGGCTTTGCGGGCGCGGCGCGAATCCTGGAGGCGGCGGGAGCGCGGAGAATTTATTCGCCGCACGCGAGATTCTGTTCTTATGAGCCGGGACAACGCGGATCGTTCGCCACTTTCGTACGCGACATGGATCGTGCCGGATGGGGATCGGGAAGCCTGGCACTATTTTCGTTTCACATTATGGGCACGGCACGGATGGGGGGATCAGCAGGGAGTTCGGCTACTGATCCCGAGGGCGAGAGCTGGGAAGTGCGAAATCTGGTGGTCATGGATGGGGCGTCGTTCCCTTCGGCTTCCGGGGTAAATCCGATGGTTTCGATCGAGGCTATAGCGCATCGCAATGCCGGGAGTCTGGCAAGCCGTTTATAAACAAATAGTTACGGCGACTGAAGCTCGACCCTGTTTAGTCATCAAAGGTGACTAAACACTGCGAAATTGCGACATTCTTTCCCGCTGGGGGTGGGGTTATATTAAGATTAATGGCCTCAGCAAGGTATGCCTTTCCTCGGCTAAAACAGCGCCGAGCCCAATTGCCCAGACCCGCAGTCAGGCGCAGTTTGTAATCTCAGGTCGCCGTCCCCGGCGAGATTATCGGTATCCCGGCGCAGCAAACGAGGTATCAAGTCTTGGGACAGCACGATAAATTCTCTACATTGCGGCGTGGGGCGAGCCACGGGAGTAGCCGTGGGAGTAGCTCCGGCTTCAGCATGGTCGAGATGGTGGTTACGGTTGCGGTAATGCTGGTGCTTGCGGCAATTTCGGTGCCCGCGCTTACCCGGGCCTTCGCGGTCTACCAGCTCAACAATACAGCAGCGCAACTGGCGGGAACGCTGAAGTTCGCACGGTTCGAAGCGATTCGGCTGAACAAACCGGTGGACTGCCAGATTCAACAGTCCGGCAACGGCTGGCTGGTGTGGGCAGATACCAACCGGAATCAGACACCGGATCCCGGCGAAACTCAGGATGCCATCGTAGGCCAGGCGAGCTTGATTGGCGCGGGAGGCGGAGTTCCCGACCCCAGCCCGATCGCGGCAGCTCTGGGCGGTTCCGGCATCCCACTCACCGCAATTTCCGGAACGAACACTTTTGTTACGTTTGACCAGCGGGGAGCGGTGATCACGGCAACCGGAAGCACGGTGGGTGTGGTTTACGTTTTGTACCTGGGAAATACGAGCAATCCGGATCTGGGATATCGCGCGGTGGTGCTGTTGCCATCGGGAATGGTGCATGTGTGGACGGCATCGTCGGGCGGCACCTGGAGCCAAGTTAGTTGAAGCTGAAAAGACGAATGCGACAAATTTTGAATACAAAGCGACGCGGCCAAGCAGGATTCACCCTGCTGGAGATGATGATGGCCACGGCGATTTTGATCATGGGGCTGGTGGGTGTGGCACAACTGGTGCCAGCATCGTTGACGCTGAACAGCGGGAATCGCACGAGTTCCTCGTCGCTGGTGATCGCGCAGCGGCAACTGGATACGCTGGTGACGCAGCCGCTAAGCGCAACCAGTTTTCCTGATTTGTATGGCAACCCGCTATGCACTTGTTTGCTGGGTGATCCAACGCAACCGAACGCGATCGTGGGGAGCCCGATCATCATGGCGGGGAACCGGCCGCTGATCGATTTTTCGCAAACGGAAGTTCCCGGGTATAGCTATGCCACACCGTATACCGATCCGAACGATCCATCGGGCGCGCAGTGGGATGTGCGCTGGGCGGTGATTACCGGAGTGAGTCCGAGCGGTTCGAACATCACCAGTAAGCGATTCATTGTGGGCGTGCGGCAAATCGGGGGAAGCGGATTTGTGCTGCCGGTGACGCTGGACACGATGGTGGCCAAGTGAGAATTCGCCCGATGCCCAAGCGTTTTCCAGTTTCCAAGCGGGGATTCACACTGCTGGAGATGCTGGTATCGATGGGGATATTTTTGTTGATTTGTGCGTCGGCGTTTACGCTTTTGGGAGTTACGCAACAGCGGTACCAGACGGAATCGCAAGTTTTGAACTCGTTCGAAGAAGCGCAGTTGGGGCTGGATCAGATGGTGCGGGATGTGAACGATGCGGGGTATCCGCCGCCGAATCAATTTGAAGTGTTGCCGGACCAATCGCAGTATGCCGTCTCAGCCGTGGCGTGGAGCCCCAACTATCCGATCACTACGCCGCCGCCATGTTACATAGGTTCGAGTCCAAGTTGTAATACTCCGGGGGCCGACGGATTATTCCTGGAGAATCCTGCGTCGCCAAGTCCCCCCAACCCCCTTCAAGTGCAGTACATTCGTTACAAAATGGCTCCCGGTTCGAATACGCTGATGCGCGGCGTTTTTCCGAAGGTGACCGGGCAAGCTCCGTATGAAACGTATCCGGACAACATACTGGTGCCTTTCGTGCAGAACGTAATGAATCAGGCTTCCGCGGCGCAGATCGCGGCGATTAACGCGCAGTATCCAAACATGTTTCCCGGAGGGGCGTGGGTTCCGGTGTTTAGCTATGCGTTCGATACGCCGTACGGCCCGCTGCCGGCCACCGATCCGCGCTGCGTCGGTTACAACACACCGATGAATATTCGAAGCATAACGATTACCTTGATCGTGCAGACGGGAGCACCGGATGCGCAGACCGGGAAATTGCAGGTTGTGGAACTGACGGGACGCGCGAGCCGCATTAATTCTTTTCAGTAGGGTCGTTTGAATAGGGTGCTTTCCATGCGTTTTTTTCAATAAGGGACGAACCAGTGAAGTGATGCGAGCCTAACGATTCCGGCATTGCTTATTGGCGATAGAGTGGCCTCGTGAGCTGGAAAAAAACAACACGGAAGGCGAAAGCGGAGTCTGGCGTAGCGCTGCTGATTTCGCTGTTTGCGCTATTGCTGATTTGTGTGATCGGCGTGGCGCTGATCATGGCGTCCGGAACGCACTCGGCGCTGACGGGAAACTATCGTTCGGCGACCAGCGTTTACTATGCGGCGCTGGCGGGCTTGGAAGAAGGCCGCGGGCGATTGCTGCCGAAGTCGCCGAACTATTTAGGGGTGTTTGGGGCGCCTCCCGGCGTTCTATTGAATCCCGGCGATGTGCGGTACATCATCAATCCCTTGCCGGGCGAGACGGTTGCGCCCTGGAACGTGGGAACACCGACCAGCTATCCTGATACGGAATATCAGCAAGAGTTCGCACCGAACCTGATGCCGACGTCGGCGCCGTCGTTGCAGTGGATCAACGCGAGTGCGCCTCCGGCCGGCTTGGCGAATCCCTTTTATAAATGGGTGCGGATTAATGCGGTGACGGTGGGTTCGCAACAGTCGCTGGGCGTAAATGTAAATTCGAGTGTATCGAGCACGCCAAACACCCCGGTTTTCTATTCGAATAACACTTTAAGCGTCGTAAATCCCGGGGTGCAGGCGCTGGAAATTACTTCGCTGGCGGTATCGCCGAATGGTAGCCAACGAATGCTGCAATATGTGGTGGCGCCGATTACCTATAATTTGAGTTTTCCAGCGGCGATAACGATGGAAGGAAGCGCGAGTGGACCGGTGACGTTCGCCGGGCCACCCAGCTTGGTGGTGGATGGTACAGACGCGCTGCTGCCTGGAACGTGTGCACCCGGAACGCCTGTGGCTGGGATCGGAGTGACTGGCGGTGTGAGTACGGGTGGAGTAACCGGCGCGAGTGTAATTCCGGCGCCCGGAGCGCAACCGGTTACGGCGGCGACGAACCTACAGACGCCCGGCAGCCTGGACACACTTGCGCAAACCATAATGGCCAATACAGATGTGCCACCCATGAGCGGCACACAGAATCAGAGCATTTTCCCGGTTACGATGTCAGCGAGCAACCCGGTGACAATTGCGGTGAATGGCGATTTAGATCTGAGTACCTGGACGGGGCAAGGCTTCGGAATACTGCTGGTGACCGGTAAATTGACTTACGATCCCTCTTTTTCGTGGTCGGGGATTATTCTGGTGATCGGTCAAGGCCTAGTGGTTTCGACAGGCAGCGGCGGGGGCCAGATTCTCGGCGCAGCGCTGGTGGCGCAGACGCGTCCGGGCGGCGGACCTTTGTTGTCGGCGTTCGGGCCAGCCTCTTGGCAGACTACCGGTGGGTTGACGATTAAGTACAGCAGTTGCTGGGTGAACGCGGTGCAGCCGCCGATCACGTACAAAATTCTTTCGTTCCGCGAAATTCCTCAAGTTACTCCCTAATAGGCAAACGCTCATAGGGTCCGTTGCGCTCTACAGGTTTCATTCCCAGAACATTCTCACAGAAATCGTAAGAGGCCTTGATGCCGTGGACGGTGAGAACCAGATGATCGAAGCGGTCTGGCGGCATGATTTCTCCTTTGGTGGTTCGATGACCTCGCAAGCCCGCGGGTAAAATGCGCTGCGGGACGTGTCGCGGTATAATGGAGGGATGCAGAACAGTCATGGAACCGCACCGATGCACGGTACAACCGTCTTGTGCGTGCGGAAGGACAATAAAGTGGTGTTGATTGCCGATGGTCAAGTGACCATGGGCGATCACGTGATGAAGCATACCGCGCGCAAGACGCGACGTTTGTATAACGACAAAGTGGTGGCGGGCTTTGCGGGTTCGACGGCGGATGCCATTTCCTTGTTTGAGCGGTTTGAAGGCAAACTGCAGGAATTTTCCGGGAATTTGCAAAAGTCGGCCGTGGAGCTCGCCAAAGAATGGCGCAAGGATCGCGCGCTGCGGCATTTGGAAGCGTTGTTGATTGTGGCGGACACCAAGGGCACGTTTATTCTTTCCGGCAATGGCGATGTGATCGAGCCGGACGATGGAATTGTGGCGATTGGTTCTGGCGGGGCGTATGCGCTTTCGGCGGCGCGGGCGCTGGCGAAGCATTCGAAATTGCCGCTGAAAGATGTGGCGATGGAAGCGATGCGGATTGCCAGCGAGATCTGCATTTACACGAACGCTAATTTTACGGTGGAAGAGATTTAGAGCGCGGGTGCGAGCGGCGCAAAAAAGCAGATCCCTCGCTCACGCTCGGGATGACCGGTTTTTGTTGAGCGAGTCGAGCGGCTTTGGCATCTGAGCAATTGTGGGAATGCGGTGGTATAAGGAATCGAGTCATTCATGGCCAGCAAGTCCGATAAAGAATTGATCTATATGCCTAACAGCGGAAATGGCACAGCGCCGGGCGAGGAGCAGCAATTGCTGCCGGCGCTGGACGACATGACTCCGCGCGAAATTGTCGCAGAGCTGGATAAATACATCGTGGGGCAGACGGCGGCGAAACGGGCCGTAGCGGTAGCGCTGCGCAATCGCGTGCGGCGGCAGAAGCTTCCACCGGAGATCGCGGAAGATGTGTTGCCCAAGAATATTTTGATGATCGGTCCCACGGGCGTGGGAAAGACGGAGATTGCGCGACGGCTGGCGCGCCTGGCGGGTTGCCCCTTCGTGAAAGTGGAAGCTTCAAAGTATACGGAAGTTGGCTATGTGGGACGCGACGTAGAGTCCATGGTGCGGGATTTGGTCGAGACGTCGATCGACATGGTGCGCGAGGAAAAGCTGGATGACGTTGCGGAGCGCGCCGAGCAAGCCGCCGAAGAAAGAGTTTTAGATTTATTACTGCCGCCTGAGCCGCCACCGGCTAATGTTCCGGGTGTGGCGCCGGATGCCAACGCCGCCGCGGCACAACGGGAACAAACACAGCGCACGCGGGAAAAACTGCGGGTGCAATTGCGCGAAGGCAAGCTGGACCAGCGCATGGTGGACATTGAAGTGCGCGAACGGTCTACGCCGTCTTTCGAAATCATCTCCAATCAAGGCGTCGAAGAGATGGACGTCAATATCAAGGACATGCTTTCCGGTATGTTCGGGCAGCAAAAGAAAAAGCGCAAAATGTCCGTGGCTGACGCGTTCGAATATTTGATCCAGGAAGAAGAAAACAAACTACTGGACATGGACCAGGTGACACGCTCCGCCGTGGAACGCGCGGAACAGATGGGCATTATTTTTATCGACGAGATCGATAAGGTGGCCGGGCGGGAATCCGGGCACGGTCCGGACGTTTCCCGCGAAGGAGTACAGCGCGATATTTTGCCGATTATCGAGGGGACGACCGTAAACACGCGATATGGAATGATTCGCACGGATCATATTTTGTTTATTGCGGCGGGCGCGTTCCACGTCAGCAAGCCTTCGGATTTGATCCCCGAACTGCAGGGGCGGCTGCCGATCCGGGTGGAATTGCAGTCGCTGAAGGAAGAAGATTTTGTGCGCATTCTTACGGAGCCGAAAAATGCGCTGGTGAAGCAGTATGTGGCGTTGCTGGAAACCGAAGGCGTGAAGCTGACCTTTACCGACGATGCGGTGGAAACTATCGCGAAATTCGCAACCAGCGTGAACGAACAGACGGAAAACATCGGAGCGCGCCGGCTGCATACGATTCTGGAAAAAGTGCTGGACGAGCTGTCGTTTGAAGCCCCGGATCTGAAAAAGAAAACCGTGAAGATCGACGGCGCGTACGTGACCAAGCAACTGGCCGACATCGTGAAGAATCAGGATCTGAGCCGCTACATTTTATAAGGAATCGCGAACCGCATGCCGCCAGCCCGACCGGGTCGCCTCCGTGATTTGTTCGTTCGAGCCGCTATTTGCGGCGCTTCTCTCTATTGCGTAGTGAATTGGGTTTCGGGATGCGGCTCGCCCGGCGAACCCACCCCGCCCTCGCCGCCGATCCCCACAGCGGTGACCGATTTAAGCGCGAAGCAATACGGTGACGCCGCACAGCTTACGTTCAGCCTTCCTTCCAGGACTGTAAAGGGTGTTCGGCTCACGGAACTGCCGACCTGCGAAATCTATCGCGGTGAGCTCAAAGCGGACGGCACACCCGACGGGCAATCCTTCCGCATGGTGTACACCGTTCCAGGATCGCTGGTAGCCGGAGACTTGGTTGACAGGCTAGCGCAAATTCTCGTGCCTATCTCTCCGGAGGAAACGAAGGCGCATCCGGGGCAAAAACTGGCTTATCTGGTACGCACGCGAGTTTCCGCCAAGAAAGCGTCTGCGGATTCCAACGTCATTGAGCTGGCAGTGTTTCCCGTTCCAGAGACGATCGGCAAGGTTGACGCGACAGTTTCGGAAAGCGCGGTGGAATTGCAATGGCCGGCGATTACGCAGACTTCGGGCGGCACGCCGTTGCCAGCCGTGAGCTACCGGGTATATCGAGGACAGCTGGACGCCGCGGCAGATCAAGCAGCGCGGGATGCGGCGGCGAAAGATTTGGCACACGCAAAGTTAAAATCGAAGCTGGCGTTGCTGGCATCTCCGGAAAGCAACAGCTATCGCGATACGGACTTCGAATTCAATCAAACGTACGTGTACGTAGTGCGTAGCGTAACAACCGGCGCCGGAGCGACGCCGGAATCCGGGGACTCCACGCCGGTGATAGTTACGCCGAAGGATACATTCGCGCCAGCCGCTCCACAGGGTGTGGCGGCGGCGACGCTGGCGGGAACTACCACGGGTTCGGTGGTGGTGGATCTCTCCTGGTCCATCAGCCCGGAGAACGACGTGGCGGGATACCGCGTGTATCGCAGCGAGCAGGAAGGCGTCCGCGGTGAAGCGATCACGACGGAATTAGTGCCCACACCGGCGTTGCGCGACTCCGCGGTGCAACCAGGGCATCGCTATTGGTACAGCGTGACCGCTGTGGACCGCGCCGGGAATGAAAGCGCGGCCAGCGCCCCTACCCTGGTAGAAACCGCGCAACCTTCTCCGTAGCCCCGGGTTGAGGAAGCCCTGGGAGCTTCGGGAGCCCGGCGCTGATGGATGCAGGTCTTACTTCACCGCCAAAATCGGCCTTGGTTGCGCAAAACGTTGCGGTGCGCACTGGCGCGTACGTAGGACTGAGCCTCTCGTTCATTTTGCTTGGCTGGATTTTATTTGCGAACCATGTGGCGATCCCCGCGGAGTATGTGCGCGAACGCAACCTAGCAACTGCGGCGCTGCTGGGGCTGGCGGCGGTGATTCCAGTGCTACGCTTCCTGCTGTGGCCGGCGAAACTTTGGGTTTCCAGCTTGATTGCGTGGTCCGTTTTCAGCGTTGCGTATGGCGTGCTTTCCGTGATTTTCAGCGGTCTCCGCGAACATTTCAGCGCGTTTCAAGTTTTTCTGCTCGGCGCAGTGGCCTATATGATCGTGGGTACAATCGCCTGGCTGGGAAATATTATCGGGCGCACCTGGGCTGCGCATTCCCCACGCGGCCGCCATCCTGTAAGCTAATATCGCCATGAAATTTTGCCGCTTTGCACCGGCTGCCGCGGCAGCCCCGATTTACGGCGTCATCGAAGGTGACGACGTGTATGAAATTTCTGCTGCGCCATGGGAGACCTGGAACCGCGGGGCACGGATTTGGAAATTGGGTTCGGTGCAGTTGCTCGCACCCGTAGCGCCGCGCAAAATTGTTTGCGTGGGGCGAAATTACGCGGCGCACGCTGCGGAGTTGGGCAACGAGGTTCCGAAAGAGCCGCTGATTTTTCTGAAGCCGTCGTCGGCGATTATTGGTCCGGACGAACCGATCCTTTTACCCAGCTATTCGCAGCGCGTGGAGCATGAGGGCGAGCTGGCCATGGTGATTGGCCACACGTGCGCTCACCTTGCGGATGAGGACGACGCATTGTCTTTCGTGCTGGGGTACACCTGCGTAAACGACGTGACGGCCCGCGATCTGCAAAAAAGCGATGTACAGTTCACGCGTGCGAAGGGCTTTGATACGTTCTGCCCGGTAGGACCGCATATTGAGACAGAGCTAGAGCCCGCCAACGTATTGGTAGAAACCTTCGTAAACGGCGAACGGCGTCAGTCTGGCAACACTTCGTTGATGGCATACCAGTGCGCATTTTTGGTGCGTTGGATCTCACGGATGATGACGCTGGAGTCCGGAGACTTGATCGCCACGGGCACGCCTGCGGGAGTCGGGCCATTGGTTTCCGGAGACTCCGTGGAAGTGCGCATCCCCGGTATTGGCGTGTTGCGCAACCCGGTGCACGGCCGCAACGTGTAGTTTCATTTCATCCCGTTGGTTTCGGTAAAATACGCAGCAGCTTGGGACCGCGGCGAATCTTTGGTTCGTTTGCCGTGGCGTGTACAGACGGGTCGGAGATACGTCTTGTGACGATCCGTTCTTAAGGGCTACGAGTAGCCCACAAACTTTTTGGCACTGAATGGAGTATTGCGTTGAATGCATTGCTTGCTGATTGGAAATTAACTCTGGCGATGGTGGCGGCCGCAATCGCGGCGGTAGCAGTCGTTGGATACGCATTTTTTCGGCCGGCCGTGGATATGGTGGAGGCCGAACGCAAGCGCCGCTTGCACCTCAATCAAATTGGACGAATCGCGGAGGGTCAGATCGTGGAACTGGTCGAGCATGCTCCGGCACCGGAAGCGCCGCGCAAAGGGGCTTTCGGTTCTGGCGCACGCCCCTTGGCGGACACGCGGCAACGCCAGCTGGTCTCGTACAGCTACGCGATTTCCGGTGTGACCTATCACACGGCGCAAGACATTACCGGCCTGGAAGGGCAGATTCGCTTCGAGCGATTGGTCGCCGGGCAGCCGGCCAGCGTGAAGTATGATCCTTCGAATCCGACGGATTCCATTCTCGTGGCGGATGATTGGTCCGGCCTGCGCTGAGGCGCCGCGTGCTGTGATTTCGGCCACGTCGTTAAGAACCTTCAGGACCATTCCCTGCGTTCTGATTTTCGCGCACTTGCGCTATGCTTTGCTTCGCGCGCAGCCGTCGCGTCACGCTGCGAATTGATTCCATGAAAATGATATTTGCCAGCATCCTGACCACTATTTTGATCGTGGCGATGACTCTGGGCGCGATGTTTGTTCTGCTGCGGGCGACGATTTACGTGACGGCGATCGATTCGCCGCTGGAGCGCGCCGGGGCGATCGTCGTGGAACTGCTGTTGGGGGTCATATTGCTGCTCGGAACGGTATGGATGGCCACACATCTTGCCGTGCGGATTTTTTCATCTTCGGTAACCGGCGTTGACGATTCGACGAGCAATGGATTGAAAGCTCCTAACGGAGCGGCAGCGAAAGACGGGCAGTAGTAAGGGAGAAGCACTTGCCAGAAAACAAGCCGTACGCGACAACTCGGACCAAACATCACGATCTCATGGAGGAACTGCGCCGCGTCTCCGCAGAGGCGGAAGCTGGCGGCGGGACGGAGCGCCGCGAACGCGAGCACAAAGCGGGCAAACTCACAGCGCGTGAACGCATCGACTTGCTACTTGACGAAAATTCTTTTGAGGAGCTGGACAAATTCGTGCGTCATCGCTGCACAGACTTCGGAATGGAAGAGCAACGCCCGGCCGGCGACGGCTTCGTGACCGGATTCGGACGCATTGCCGGCCGCTTGGTTTATGTATTCGCGCAGGACTTCACCGTTTTTGGCGGATCGCTGTCGGAGACCAATGCACTGAAAATCTGCAAGATTATGGATCTGGCGATGCGGAGCGGAACACCGGTCATCGGGCTGAACGATTCCGGCGGCGCGCGTATTCAGGAAGGCGTGGCGTCATTGGCCGGATATGCGGATATTTTCCTGCGCAACACGCTGGCCAGCGGAGTGATTCCGCAAATCAGCGCCATTATGGGACCGTGCGCAGGTGGCGCGGTGTATTCACCGGCGATCACCGATTTTATTTTTATGACCCGCGAAACGTCCTATATGTTCGTCACCGGCCCGGAAGTGATAAAGACCGTGACGCACGAGGAAGTTACCAAGCAGGAGCTTGGCGGGGCCATGACCCACAACGAAAAAAGTGGCGTGGCGCATTTTGTTTCACGGGACGATGCGGATTGCCTGGCAATGATCCGCGAACTGATGAGTTTTCTGCCTGCCAACAATCTGGAAGATCCGCCGCGCCGGGTTGCAGCTCAGGATCCTGGCCAGCGCAACGAAACGCTCAACACTATCGTTCCAGACGATCCGCAAAAGCCGTATGACATTAAGGATGTGATTCACGGTGTGGTGGACGATGGCTATTTCTTTGAAGTTCACGAACACTTCGCGAAAAATCTAGTAGTGGGTTTTTGCCGGATCGATGGGCGACCCGTCGGAATCGTTGCGAATCAGCCGGCCTTTCTCGCGGGCGTGCTGGATATCAATGCGTCGGTGAAAGGGGCGCGGTTCGTGCGCTTCTGCGATTGCTTTAATATCCCGCTACTAACTTTTGAAGATGTTCCCGGCTTTCTTCCCGGAACTCAGCAGGAGTTTGGTGGCATCATCAAACACGGCGCCAAACTGCTTTTCGCTTTTGCGGAGGCTACTGTTCCGAAAATTACGGTGATTACGCGCAAGGCTTACGGCGGAGCCTACTGCGTAATGGCTTCCAAGCACATTCGCACCGATGCGAATTTTGCGTGGCCGGGAGCGGAGATCGCCGTGATGGGGCCGGAAGGCGCGGTCAATATTGTTTACAAGCGGGAACTGGATAAGACTCCGGAAGAACAGCGCGGCGCGCTGCGGGAAGAAAAAATCGCAGAATTTCGCGAACGTTTCGCCAACCCGTTCGTAGCCGCGGAACGCGGTTATATCGATGCGGTCATCGAACCCGCGACGACGCGCAGCGAAATTATCACCGCGTTGCGTGCGCTGGAAAACAAGCGCGATACCAATCCGCGCAAAAAACATGGCAACATTCCGTTATAAGCGGCGACTAAACCGAAAAGCAGCTTTCACTCCGGCATCACGATTGGACACGCCATCGGAAGGCCTCGCTTGGCGTTTGCCGAGCGCATGCTAACATTTCGCTGCGTCTCCAACCGTCCATGTTCAAAAAAGTCCTGATTGCCAATCGTGGTGAAATTGCCGTCCGCATTCTGCGGGCCTGCCGGGAGCTGGGCATTCGATCCGCAGTGGTGTTCAGCGAAGTGGACCGTAAGTCGCTGCATGTGCGGCTCGCCGACGAAGCCTATCCCATCGGCCCCGCGCCTTCGCGCGAAAGTTACCTGCGCATCGACAAGATGATGGACGTCGCGCGGCGCGCGGGTTGTGACGCGGTGCATCCGGGCTATGGGTTCCTGGCCGAAAATGCTGATTTGCCGCGGGCTTGTACCGACGCTGGGCTTACTTTTATAGGCCCCTCCGCGGAAGCGATGGAGGCGTTGGGCTCAAAGACGGCGGGACGCCAATTGGCGCGCCGCTCGGATGTGCCAACGGTGCCCGGCACGAACGATCCAATCGAGAAAATCGAGGAAGCACAAGCTGTGGCGCAAAGCATGGGCTATCCCGTGCTGCTCAAAGCCGTCGCCGGCGGCGGTGGAAAAGGCATGAGGGTGGTCACGAGAGACGCGGACTTTGCCGCCGCATTTCGCGATGCAGGTTCCGAAGCTGCCAACGCCTTCGGTGATGGCCGGATGTATCTGGAAAAGTATTTGGAAAAACCCCGCCATGTGGAAGTGCAAATCCTAGCCGACGCACATGGCCGGGTGGTTTCCCTCGGCGAACGCGAGTGCTCGGTGCAGCGGCGCCATCAAAAAGTGATTGAGGAAGCGCCTTCACCGATCGTTACCCCGGAGTTGCGAAAGAAAATGGGCGAAGCAGCGGTGCGCCTGGCGCGGGCGGGGCGCTACGTAAATGCCGGCACGGTAGAATTTCTGGTGGATGCGCAATCCAACTTTTATTTCTTGGAAGTGAATACGCGATTGCAGGTGGAACATCCCGTCACGGAACAGGTAACTGGCCTGGACTTGGTGAAATTACAAATCGCCATCGCCGCGGGGCACCGTTTGCCTTTTGCCTGGGAAACGCTTACGCCGCGCGGGCATGCCATGGAAGTGCGGCTGTATGCTGAAGATCCCGACAACAATTTCTTCCCGTCTCCCGGGAAGATTTTGGCACGCACCGTCCCCAGCGGGCCAGGTATACGCCTCGACGAAGGCATCTACGAAGGCTGGACGGTGCCCAACGATTACGATCCGCTACTCGGAAAACTAATTGCCTGGGGCAATAGTCGCGAAGAAGCTATCGCGCGATTGCGGCGGGCGCTCGAGGAATACACCATCACGGGAATCAAGACGAACGTAGCACTCTTCCGCCGCATCTTGAATGAACCGGATTTTCTGCGCTCGGAGATTCACACCACTTGGCTCGACGAATTACTGCGCCGCCCACACGCGCCCGCCAAGGATTGGTCGACGGACTTTGATGCGGCGGCAATCGCTGCGGCACTGTGGGACGCCACTCAGAATTCAGAAACCGCCGCAGATACAACCGGCGAAACTTCACGATGGAAATCCGCGGCACGTCGTGAACAGGTGGATCGCCAGCCATGAAACGCGAAATCGCACTCACTGGTTCTACCGGCAAAGAAACACGATTCGTCGAACTCGCCCGCGAAGGTCAGCGCCGGCGCGTTGTGGTGGACGGCCAACCGCACGAAGCGGACGCCGTGGAAATCGCCCCGCACACGTTTTCGATACTGCTAAATGGCAAGTCCTACGAATTGCGTGTCAGCGAGTTGCCGAATGGCACCTTGAAGATTCAGTCGGCGCAGAACGAGTTCATCGCGCAGATCGTGGATCCCCGCGAATGGCGCGGCAGACACGGGGCCGCGGAAGTCGAAGGCCGGCAACAAATCGTCGCACCAATGCCGGGAAAAATTGTGCGGATCCTTGTCAAAGCTGGAGACACGGTCGAATCAGGTCAAGGCTTGGTGGTGGTGGAAGCCATGAAAATGCAGAATGAAATTCGTTCGCCCAAGAGCGGCACAGTAGAAAAAATTGTAGCCAAAGAGGGCGACGCCGTTAACGCCGGCGATGTATTGATTTGGGTGGACTAGAAGACGCTTATGGCTTAACCGGCGGCGGAGCTGGTGCCGCAGCCTTCGAGGCATCCTGCAATTTCCCAGCGGTTTCCATAACCTGTTCGGCGAGGTAGTTCGAAACGCGCGCATCATCCCGCGCGATGGCCAGATACGCCGAACGTAGCAGCTGTTCCTTGCGGTTGCGCAGGGTGTCGCGAATGGTCTGCTGCACCTGGGGATCAGAAAGTCCGCGCAGCCCCGGGGTCTCTCGAGTAATCAACTTCAAAATTCTAACGCCATCTTTCAACTGAATCGGCTGGCTGACTTGTCCGGGCTTCATCTCCAGGACGATTTTCTTCAGTTGCGGATCGGATTGGTTCAGCGCCGATTCCGGTACATAACCAAGATCACCGCCGGTGGCGGCCGAATTCATATCCTCGGAATAATCCATCGCCAGTTGCGCAAAATCCGCACCACTGTTCAGGCGATCCATCAGCATTTTTACCTTGCGCTGCGCCTCCGCGTCGTTGGTGGCGTCGTCGTTTTTGCGGTTGCGAATTTGTGGTTCCTTGCGAGGCGTCACCACAATCTGCGCCAGCCGGTATTGCGGTTCGGCGACATTGAACTGCGCCTTGTTGGCGTTATAGAAATCGGCGACGTCCTGATCGGTAATGGATATTTTAGCCACCACTTCGCGATTCAACAGCTTCTGAATGGAAAGTTGCCGCCGCAAGTCGCGCTTCAAATCGTCCACACTCACGCCGCGTTCCCGCAACTGGCGCTGAAATTCGTCTTCGGTGTACGGGCTCTTTAGTTCGGTGAACTTGTCTTCCACTTCGCCATCGCTGGCTTCCAGATTGAGCTTCTTGGCCCGCTCGAGCAAGATTTCGTTGTTGATCAACTCGTCCAGCACGTTGAGCTTGAGGGACAGTGCTTCTTCCTGCGAAGGAGCCGGACCCTCGGGGTTTACGCGCGTGCGGTAATACTTCTCAACGTCGTCTTTCTTGATTTCTTTACCGTTTACCGTAGCCCAAACGTCCGCGGCATGCTCCGTCGGCTTGTTACAGCCAACCACGCACACCAGCAGCAGAGCTGCCAATGGCAGAATCGCCGCGACGCATTTCCACCCATGCAAAATTCGTACTGGGCGAAGTTTCAGGGCGAGGGGGCGCAAGATCAGAGGCTCAGGCGGCTTTCTTGATTTTGCCGGCGCGAATGCAGGCGGTGCAAACCCGCACCGATTTTGTGTTGCTGCCGGAAGCTGCACGCACACGCTTCAAATTGGGGTTCCAGCGCCTGCGCCGCGTATTGTTCGCGTGGCTCACCACGTTTCCGTACTGGGGGCCTTTGCCGCAGAGTTCACACTTCATTGCCATAAGTTGTTCCTGTACTGCAAAAATAGAGTGTTTAGAAGCTCTTCATTGTAGCAGACTCACAGAGCATCACAAAGCGGCCTTTAGAGGGCATACATACTTCGCAAAGAAGAGGCCCGGTTTCGAGCCCTTACAAATACGCGATTTGCACGGTGTAGCTATTGCAGAGTCTAGCTTCCGGATCGCAGGCGGCACAGGCATCATAGATTCATGGATCTTTCCCATATCAAAGCCCTGATCTTCGACCTGGATGGCACATTAATCGACTCCGAGCGCGATCTCATTGATTCCACCAACGCTATGCTCCGCGAGCTGGACCGCCCGGAGCTGCCAGACTCCACCATTTCAGGGTATATCGGCCATGGCGCGGCCAAACTGGTCGCCAGCGCGATTGGCACTTCCACAACCACGGCGCAACAAGCGGAAGGGCTGGAGATTTTTCTGCATTATTACCAGGACCACAAACTGGACTACACCCGTGCCTATCCGGGGGTGCCAGAGACGCTGCAACATTTGTTTCCCATGCCTATGGCGGTGCTCACCAACAAGCCGCTCCGCATGAGCACGCTGATTCTCGATGCGCTAGATCTCTCTCGATATTTCGTCGTCATATATGGCGGTGACAGCTTCTCAACCAAAAAACCCGATCCTCTGGGCACAAATAAAATCCTGGCGCAATTTGCGGTGGCGCCTAACGATGTTTTGTTCATCGGCGATTCCGAAGTGGATGTACAGACCGCTCGAAACTCTGGCACCGTTGCAGTCACCGTCAACTACGGTTTCGGCACACACGATCGCGCCGCGTATCCCGCCGACATTTACATCGACAGCATCGCCGAACTCACCACACTGCTGCGCAAGCTGTAGCGCGCGCCTTACCACTTGTTCTTGCGTTCCGTCACAACGCTTGGCAGACTCAGCGCGTGCTAATTGGCCTCTTCCCAGAACTCGATGCTGCCGGCGGCGTGCAACGCGCGGGTCGCCACATCGCCGCCGTGATGAAGGAATTCGCGGACAGCCGCGGCATGGAGTGCCGATTTCTTTCGTTGAACGATTCGCGCGAGCTGCATCGCATGTCCGTCGGGGAACGCGAATTCGTCTTCACCGGCGCGGATCGAGCCAAAGCCCGTTTCGCAGCTACTGCCGTGCGCGCCGCCCGCCGCCGCGCCAAATTGGTACTCGCCGCGCATCCCAACCTCGCGCCGGTGGTGCGCGCGATGAATGTTGTTGCGCCGCGCATGAAGACGATCATCTGCACGCACGGCGTAGAAGTTTGGGAGCCACTCTCGAGATTGCGGCGGAGCGCCCTGCGCAAAGCCAATTTAATTCTTTCGCCGAGCCAAAGCACCGCAGACCACGTTGCCGCAGTGCAAAATATTCCTGCCGCGCATATCCGCGTACTCCCCTGGGCACTGGACCCGCAATTTGAAGCTATCGTCGCTCAGTCACGGGCTCCGCTTCCGGCGAATTTCCCGCGCGGCCAGATCATTTTCACCGTGGGGCGATGGCTCGCGAGCGAGCGTTATAAAGGCATGGACACGCTCATCACCGCATTGCCTCGGCTGCTCACGCGCTGGCCACAGCTGCAACTAGTTCTGGCAGGCGAAGGAGACGATCGCGGATGGTTGGAGGAGCTGGCGCAGAAAAACGGCGTCACGCTTCACGTTCATTTTTTGCCGAAGCTTTCTTACGCCGAATTGGCTTCCTGCTACGCGGCCTGCGACATGTTTGCTTTGCCCAGCCGCGGCGAAGGCTTCGGCTTGGTGTATCTCGAAGCCATGGCCTTCGGCAAACCAGTCATCGCCGGCGCGCACGGCGGCGCACCGGAGGTGGTGCAAGACGGCGTAACCGGCTATCTTGTGCAACACGGCGACGCCATCCAGCTCGCAACCTGCATCGAAACTTTCCTCGCTGATCCGACCCTCGCGCGTAAAATGGGAGAACGCGGCCGCGAGCGGGTCGCCAGCGAATTCCGCTTCAGCGTCTTCGCCAAGTCCCTGAAAAAAATCCTTCGCGAACAATGCGAATCCTGAACGTCACGCAAACTTACGCACCTTTTCTAGAATTCGGCGGCCCGCCCGTCAAAGTGCATGCGTTGGCCGAGCGCCTTGCGCAACACGGCAATCAGGTTTCCGTACTGACGGCCGATTGGGGAATCGAATCGCGTTTGCCTTCTCTGGATCCCAACGTTCGCGCCGATCGCTCCCCGTTTGGCTGGCGCCTCACCGAACGCACTGTACAGTCCATTTATCTCCCCACTTGGCTGCGCTATCACGCCCTCAGCTGGAATCCCGCAGTAAAGCGTTACTGCCGCGCGCGCCTTGTAAATTTCGACGTGGTGCACATCTTCGGCTTATACGATCTGCTTGGCCCCGCCGTCGCCACCGCCTGCCGTGAAAAGGGCTTGCCTTACGTCGTCGAGCCCATCGGCATGTTTCTGCCAATTGTCCGCAATTTATGGATGAAACGGATGTATCATCGACTTCTGGGCGGGCCATTGCTTCGTGGTGCAGACGCCCTCATCGCTACCTCGGAGCAGGAAGTCGAAGAATTGGCTGCCGGCGGGTTAGCGCGCGAAAAAATTGTATTGCGCCCGAATGGCGTCACCGCTCCCCCCACCTGGCCCCCTCGGGGAACTTTTCGAGCGCTCCACGGAATTAGATCTGATGCGAAGCTCGTCCTGTTCCTGGGACGGCTATCGCTGAAGAAAAGTCCCGACTTATTGCTGAACGCGTTCGCCAAATTGCCCACAACCCTTGGAGGAAACGAAGTGCATCTGCTATTCGCTGGACCGGATGAAGGCACCGTCCAGCCCCGCCTTGCGCAGATGGCCGCGCAACTTGGCGTTACTTCGAGGGTTCACTTTATCGGACCGATCTTTGGCGACGCGAAATGGTCCGCCTATCGCGATGCGGACGTCTTCGTTTTACCTTCGCAGAATGAAAACTTTGGCAATACCGCCGCGGAGTCTATCGCCGCGGGCACCCCGGTCATCGTGACGGAGCATTGCGGCATCGCACCTTTGTTGAAAGACCGGGCCGGAATTGTGGTACAACACGATGTTGCCAGCTTGGCGGGCGCTTTGTCACGAATCTTGACCGACCGCCAATCACACGAACGGCTAGCTGTCGGCACGCAGGTAGTAGCCGCGGAGCTCGGCTGGGAACAGCCGGTCACCCAGATGCAAGAGTTGTTCGCCCGACTCGTGGCCGCGAGGTCGCCCGCTACAAAGTCCGCGGGACTGGAGTAAGCAGTTGCCAACTAGGGGTCATCGCATTTTCCGCGCCGCCTGGTGGACCAGCAACATCTTGTTAGCGGCGGTTTTTGTAACCCTCGTTTATTCCGCGGGTTGGGAATACTCCGTGCGCCAATACCTGCGCGGGTTCTCTGACGCGGTCGTTCCCGAAGCGGCCAGCCCCGAACAAAAAGTAGAGTTTATCCTCACCTGGATGCGCAGTGGCGCGCCCCGCCCAGTAGCCGCCAACCTCGCGGATCTCTCGAATCGCGACCCGGAAGACACCCTTAACTATCGGCAATTGCTGGCGGTCTGCGGCAGTGCTACGAACGCTTTCCTGAACCTGTCGCGCAGCGCGGGACTCACCGCGCGCCGCTTGCTCCTCCTCGAGCCGGATCGCACCACCAAGCACGTCGTCGCGGAAGTCTTGCTCGATAACCGCTGGGTCATCGTCGATCCCACCTATCGGGTCATCATGCGGGATTCGCATGGCCAATTGCTTACCCGTCAGGAACTGAAGCAGCCCGCAATTTTTGCTCAGGCCATCACACTGGTTCCCGGCTATCCGCCGGAATATGACTATTCCAGCTACGCGCATGTGCGCATCGCGCGTCTGCCGATGCAAGGTCTCGGTCTCCGCAAGGCGCTCGAGTGGGCTTATCCCGGCTGGGACGAGGCCTTCGATTGGAGTTTGCTGCTGGAGCGCGAATCCTTCTTCGTTCTGGTCAGTTCCGGTATTGCCACTTTGTTTTTCCTGCTACTCCGGGCGTTTCTGGGATGGTACGCCGACCGGCGTTTAAAAATTCCGCGGTTTCACTTCCGTGAACATCTGATCCGCGCCGCTGCCACTTTCTTCTCGACTCCGGAGATCGAACGCTAGCGTGTGCGGGATTTGTGGTGTCGCTTTCGCTGCACGTTCGGCGGAAGCCGAATCGCGAGTAAGAATCATGACCGCCGCGCTGCAACACCGCGGCCCCGATGAAGAAGGCTTTTTAATCGGTGAGTCCCGCGCTCCTGGTTTGGCGCTCGGCATGCGCCGCCTGAGCATTATCGATCTACCCTCTGGCCATCAGCCCATCTGGAATGAAAATCACGATGTCGCAGTAGTCTTCAACGGAGAAATCTACAACTATCGCGAACTGCGCGACCGCCTTACGAATTGCGGCCACCGATTCAGCACGCATTCCGACACGGAAATCCTCGTGCATGCCTGGGAAGAATGGGGCGAAGACTGCCTCACCGAGTTGCGCGGCATGTTCGCCTTCGCCCTTCTCGATCTTCGCGAACGCTATGCCATCGCTCCGATTCTTTTTCTGGCGCGCGATCCACTCGGCATCAAGCCGCTGTACTACACGCAGACATCCGATGGTTTCGCGTTCGCTTCCGAAGTCCGCGCGTTGCTCGCCGCGGACAAATCTCTCGCGAAACTTTCGCAAGACGCGCTCACTTCGTATCTCCTGTTCGGCAGCGTTTCCGAGCCCGTCACTATGCTTGAGGGCGTTTTCTCGCTCCCGCCCGGCCATCGTATGCTGCTGTACGTTCCGGATCGTCGCCGCACTCCCCGCGCCCGCCCGTGGTGGGATCCGACGCAATCTTCGGCCGCGCGCGATCCGAAAACAATTCACAATCTTAGCCAAGCCGCACAGCGTCTGCGTCCGCTACTCGAAGACGCCGTTCGCTCGCATCTGGTCGCCGACGTTCCGGTAGGTCTTTTTCTTTCCAGCGGACTCGACTCCGGCGCTATCGCCGCGCTAGCCGGCAAAGTACATCCCGGCATTCGCAGCTTCACCCTTACCTTTCCCAACACGCCCTACGACGAGTCGGAATTGGCGCGCACGGTGGCCGCGCGATGCAACACCCAACATCAAGAAGTCCCCCTGGATGGCGACGCCATGCTAGCCCGCCTCGACGAAGCTCTAGCCGCACTCGATCAGCCCACCATGGACGGCATCAACACCTACTTCGTATCCTGGGCCGCCCGCGAAGTCGGTCTCAAAGTTGCCCTCTCCGGACTCGGCGGCGACGAACTCTTCGCCGGCTACCGCACGTTTGCCGACACTCCACGCATGGCCAATCTAATCCGCATGGCGTATTTCGTTCCCGCCATTCTGCGCGGCGCGGTTTCTCCACTAATTAAGAGTTTAGCCGGCCAAAACAATTCTCCCGACGCCGCAAGAAAAGCCGCGGCAGCCTGGGACCAACCAGATCGCCTCCCACATCCCTATTTTTACGCCCGCGCACTCTTCCCATTGGGACAACTGGAAACGCTAATCGACCCGCGCTTCCGCCCCAGCACAATCAACGCCGACGGCGTTACCCTGGACCCCACCTGGCTCGGCTGGCAAGAACGCTCCTCCGACGAAGCGCGCAAAATGGAACCTGTCGCCGGCACCTCCTGGCTGGAAATGCGTAACTACATGGCCAGCACTTTGCTCCGCGATACCGACTCCGTAAGCATGGCACGTTCATTGGAAGTTCGCGTCCCGTTACTGGACACGCCGCTGGTGGAATTTGTAACTGCCCTCCCAGATGAGGCCCGCCGACAACCCGATCAACAAAAAGCTTTGCTCACCGAATCTCTGGGCGATCTCCTTCCGGCAGAAATCGTAAACCAACGCAAACGTACTTTTACCCTGCCATGGGAACAATGGCTCCGCGGCCCGCTCAAAGCGCGCTTGGCCACCAGCCTGGCTGATCCCGCTCCCGCGCTGGCTTTATTCCTGAAGCCCAATGCCCTGGTCACGGTGTGGAATGATTTTCTCGCGGAAAAAACTTCGTGGTCGCGGCCGTGGAGCCTGTACGTACTCAACGAATGGTGCAAATCCCATCTGCCACCCGGCGTGTAATTGCGGTTTTCTGAGACTACAATAAGATCCGCGGGTTACGTTTCACCCAAACCACGCGCTCCTCAGCCCGCCAGACAAAAACTTCGCTGCTAGAAAGGAAGCCTTTTCCGTGAGTTCTTTCGAGAATTTTCCCCGAATCACACCCTTCCTCTGGTTCGATGCCAACGCCGAAGAAGCCGTAGATTTCTATATTTCGATTTTCAAAAACTCCCGCCGCTTGGATCAAGTGGTCAACTTGGAGGGCGGCCGGTCGCCCAAAGGCAGCATCTTGACCATCGCCTTTGAACTCGACGGCCAGAAGTTCACCGCCATAAACGGTGGTCCAACATTCAAATTTACAGAAGCCATCTCGCTCGTGGTGCGCTGTGATAATCAGCAAGAGGTAGACGAATACTGGTCGAAACTCTCCGCCGGCGGCAGCGAAGTCCAATGCGGCTGGCTCAAAGACAAATTCGGCTTATCGTGGCAAGTCGTGCCCGCGCAATTGCCCGAGCTCATCAAAAATCCCAAAGCTCTGCAGGCCATGATGAAAATGAAAAAACTCGATATCGCAGAGCTCCAGCGCGCCGCAGAAACGTAGCTTCCGCGCGCTGATGGGCATCCCAAACGGCGCAGGCTGAGTTACCGAAAAAAGGAATGCCCAGAGTATAATCGCGGCCAATCATGACCCTCGCTCCGGGCAGCAAACTGGGTTCATTCGAAATCGTTTCTCAGCTGGGCGCCGGCGGCATGGGCGAGGTTTACCGCGCTCGAGACACGCGCTTGGAGCGCGCTGTCGCGATTAAGTTTTTGCCTGCCGCATTCTCCACAAACCCTGACCGGCTGGTCCGCTTCGAGCAGGAAGCGCGCTCCGCATCCGCCCTCAACCATCCCAATATCGTTACGATTTACGAGCTGGGACAGGATGGCCCCAATCACTACATCGCGATGGAGTTGGTGGACGGAAAGACTCTGCGTCAACTCTTCGATTCCGGCTCATTGCCCATGCGCAAGGTGATCGAAATCGCCGCGCAGATTGCCGACGGCTTGACCACCGCTCATGAAGCCGGAATCACCCACCGGGATTTAAAGCCCGAGAACCTGATGATCACTCCGGATGGATTGATCAAAATCCTCGACTTTGGCTTAGCGAAGCATGTTTCAACCAGCGCCGAAGTTTCGGAAGTCGGCAATACTTCCGCGTCCCTGACCGCAACCGGGCAAGTTCTTGGAACAGCGGGATACATGTCACCGGAGCAAGCCGAAGGGCGGCGCCTGGATTTTCGCTCCGACCAGTTTTCCTTCGGCCTGGTGCTGTACGAGATGGTCACCGGACGGCGTCCCTTCCAGAGAAGCACTCCGGTTGAAACCTTGCTGGCTATTCTGCGGGAACAGCCCGAACCCATCGCCGCGCAGAACCGCAGCGCCCCCGCTCCTTTTTGTTGGGCAATCGAGAGGTGTCTGGCCAAAGAGCCAGACAAACGCTACGTATCCACCCGGGAACTCGCCCGAGAGTTTGCGGCGATACGAGACTGCTTCTCAGAAAATGCCGTTCAGCAGGCCGAGATCCGCCCGAACAATCTTCCCGCATCGCGGACCGGGTTTGTGGGCCGAGAAACAGAAGTGGCGACCGCCAAAGAACTCCTGCTCCGGCAAGATGCGCGACTGCTGACCGTCACGGGTCCGGGCGGGATCGGCAAAACACGTCTCGCCGTAGAGGTAGCTGGTGGATTAATCGAACAGTTTCCGGGCGGCGTGCACTTCGTTCCACTTTCTCCGCTGCGCGATCCCAGCCTCATCGCTTCGTTGATCGTCAAGACGTTGGGTATCCGGGAAGCGGGCCGTCAGCAGCCTCTCGAACTCCTTGGGAAGCATTTTCAAGACTCCCTGCGCGCCCCAATTCTCTTTCTGCTGGATAATTTCGAGCACCTGATGCCGGCAGCTCCTTTCGTTGCGGAACTGCTGACCATGAGCCCACACATTAAAATGCTGGTAACCAGCCGTGCGGCCCTCCATGTGTACGGCGAACATGAGTTTCCTGTGCCGCCCCTCGCCTTGCCGGATTCGCGGTCCACTTCTTCCGTCGACATCCTGGCTAACAACCCGTCGGTTGCCTTGTTTGTGCAGCGCGCGATTGCAGCCAAGCCAGACTTTGAACTGAACATTGAAAACGCTACTGCGATTACCGAAATATGCGCACGCTTGGACGGCTTGCCACTCGCCATCGAGCTCGCCGCCGCTCGCGTAAAAGTTCTCTCGCCTTCTTCCATGCGGACGCGCCTGGCCAGCCGATTACAGCTCCTGACCGGTGGCGCGCGCGACCTGCCCCAGCGCCAGCAGACTCTTCGAGCGGCCATGGATTGGAGCTACGACCTGCTCAACCCTGCAGAACAGAAGCTTTTTCGCCGATTGTCGGTTTTCGTCGGCGGCTGCAATCTCGAAGGTGTGGAAGCGGTTTGCGACACCAAAGGCGATCTCGATTTGGATCTCCTCGACGGAATGGCTTCCATGGTAGACAAAAGCCTCGTCCAGCAAGTCGAACATGACCAGGGCGAGTCGCGATTCGTGATGCTCGAAACGATTCGCGAGTATGCGTTGGACAAGCTACAGGCCAGCGAAGAAAAAGCCTCCACCAAACGTGCTCACGCCGCCTATTGCCTGATCCTGGCAGAAGAGGCCCCCACCGAGCCCACCGCAGCGCATGCGGCACAATGGCTCGAACGCTTCACTTTCGAGTACGACAATTTTCGCGCCGCTCTGGAGTGGCTCACCGAAACCGGTGACGCGGACTGGGGTCTGCGTCTGGGGACCGCCCTATTTCGCTTCTGGGAGATTCGCGAGTATTTCGCCGAAGGTCGCGACCGGTTGGGTAAGCTGCTGCAGCTCCCCGGTGCGGCGGGTCCCACCAAGGCCCGCACCCGCGCACTTTTCGCAGCGGGCGTCCTCGCCGGCGAACAGGGAGACTACAACTCCGCGGAATCGCTTATCCGGGAAAGCGAAGAGATCGCCCGAAAATTGGGCGACAAGACCGGCACCGCAGTCTCTCTTAATGCCCTGGCAGTCTTCTCTCGCGATCGCGGGAATGTCGCCATCGCCCATTCCCTGTTTGAAGAGAGCCTGGCTCTGTGGCGGGAATTGGGCGATCAGAAAGCCGTCGCTCGCGCGCTCAGTAACCTCGCGAATGTTCTTAAGCTGCAAGGAAACTACGAACGCTCCGGCGCTCTGTATGTTGAATGTCTCTCGATTTTTCGCGCCCTCGGGGATCGCACCGGCGTCGCCTGGTCCCTGAATTATCAAGGCGATGTCACGCGCGATCAGGGTGACTCTGCCACCGCTCGCTCCTTCTACGAACAAGGCTTGGCAATTTTTCGCGAACTCGGCGACCGCTGGGGCATTGCCGCCACACTCGCTGATCTTGGGAATCTCGCCAGGGAACAAGCGGATTATCCCGGCGCCCACGCCCTCTACCAGGAGAGCATCAGAATTTTTCAGGATCTCGGACATAAACGCGGAATTGCTCGCGTGCTCGAATGCTTCGCGTGCTCTGCGGCCACCCAATCTCTCGCCGAACGTTCCCTCCGGCTAGCCGGCGCGGCTGCCGCGCTGCGGCAGAATATTGGTGCGCCTCTCACGCCTGCGGAACAAGGCAAATTGGAAGGGAGTTTAAACGCGGCGCGCAGTGCCATGACCAATACCGCGGGAGCCACGGCTTGGTTGGAAGGTTGGGCTTTGCCGGTCGATAAGGCAATTCAGGAAGTGTTGTCGCCGGAGGCGGCGTCCTCTTCGTGCTAATTCGTGTGTACTGACAAGCTCTTCGATAGAAACGAAGACACTTGCTGCCGTGAAAGCCTTAGCCGCTTACTCTGCAGTTGAGGCGTCGATCAGCCGCCGCACTGCGGAGACTCGATTCGCGGGAAGGCCAACCAGCTTGGCATGCTCCTGCACCGTGGCCTCGTCTGGAGCGAGGTATACGCAGTACACCTTGTCGCCGGTCACGTAGCTGTGCAGCCACTGAATTTCCGGGCCCATCCCTTTTAGAACACCCACAGACTTTTGCGAGAGTTCCCGCAACTGGACATCCGTTAAGTTTCCAGCTCCCGGCACTTCACGTTCGATAACGAATTTCGGCATAACCTCATCCCTCTGTTTACTGGGATGCTAGCACGCACGATGGACCGCTTCAAGACGGACTGGTCGAACCTGCCGCCCCGGAATAAACTGGATAGGAACTGAGGTTTCCATGGACCTTCGATCTCTACAAAAGCCGCTCAAAGAGCAATATCGCGCTGACCCGCGTACGTCGAAAATTACTCTCCGCGCAAAAGGCACGCAGACGGACGCGCCAGTTTCCTGTTCTGTTGATCTCGGCCGAGCCATCTACCAAGCCGAAGCGCACCAGGGCGTGGGCGGCGCCGGAGCCGGCGCTTGTTCCGGTGACCTGTTACTCGGCGCGCTGGCCGCTTGCGCACAGATCACTTGCCAGATGGTAGCTGCGGCCATAGCTATTCCCGCCGAGCGCATCGAAGTCACGGTAGAGGGGGATTTAGATCTGCGCGGTACCCTGGGCATTGCCAAAGACGTGCCAGTGGGCTTTACGGATATCCGTTTGCATTTCGATGTCCTCGCACCCCAGGCAACTCCTGAACAACTTGCCGCGCTGCGCGAAAAGACCGAGCAATACTGCGTTGTAATGCAGACCTTGCTGCATCCTCCGAAATTGCAAACGGAATGGTTCAGCAAGGATTGAACGCAAGGCTGCGTCAGCCCCTATTTTTTCGGAACGTTGCTTCCCGAAGCCCTCACTCCGTCTTCATGTAAACTGATTCCTCGTCCGATGAACATTCTTGGCATCAACGCCTATCACGGTAACGCCTCCGCCGCCATCGTTTGCGACGGCCGCCTCGTTGCCGCCGTCGAAGAAGAACGCTTCAATCGCGTAAAATACGCCGCCGGATTCCCCTCCGCCGCTATTCGTTATTGCCTCAAAGAAGCGGGACTGACCCCTGCTGAAATTCATCACGTCGCCATCCCGCGGAATCCCTACGCGCGCCTGGCCACCAAACTCTGGTACGCCCTGCGCATGCCCAGCTTTGCCCGCGAACGCGCCAAGGTCCTGGTAAAATTCACCGGCATCCCGGAAGCGCTGGCCGCCGCATTCGACCTTGATCCCACAAAACTCTCCGCAAAATTTCATCGCATCGAGCATCACCAGGCCCATCTGGCCAGCAGCTATTTCGTTTCCCCTTTCGAAAATGCCGCGCTGCTTTCCGCCGACGGCCTCGGCGATTTCGCCAGCACCATGTGGGGCACGGGTTCAGGCAACAAAATGAAGATTGCGGGAGCAGTGGCATTTCCCCATTCCTTGGGGCTTTTCTATAGCGCGGTCACTCAATATTTGGGCTTCCTGAAATTCGGTGACGAATACAAAATCATGGGTCTCGCCGCCTACGGTGAACCTACGCAGCTAGACGCTATGCGCGAAATTGTCACCTTCGACGAGCGTTCCAGCGCCAACGGCTTCCGCCTCGCGCTCGAATATTTCACCCACCATCGCGCCGGACCAGAAATGTCCTGGGCCGAAGCCGATAAAACTCCCACTCTCGGCAAAATGTTCTCCCAAGAAATGGGCAAGAAACTCGGCGCCCCGGCGCGCTCGCCGGAAGCCCCCCTCGAGCAGCGTCATCGCGACCTTGCTTCCGCGTTGCAAGCCCGTCTTGAAGAAGTTTATTTGGGAATGCTGCGAAAACTTGCCGCGCAAACCCACAGCAAAGCCGTCTGCCTCGCGGGTGGAGTCGCCTTCAATTGTGTTGCCAACGGAAAAATCTTCGACTCCACTCCCTTCGAACAAGTCTACGTTCACCCCGCGGCGGGCGACGCCGGACTGGCCGTTGGCGCTGCCTATTACATCTGGCACCAGGTTCTCGGGCAGCCCCGCCATTTGTCATGCATGACGCCTACTGGGGGCCCGGGCTATTCCCGCGACGAGGTCCATCAAGCCATCGCCGCAAAACAACTTCGCGGCGTCCGGCTACTCCGTAACTGAATTACCGGAAACCGACTTAATGAAACAAACCGCTGCGGATTATCGCCGACGGGAAAATTCTCGGCTGGTTTCAAGGCCGCGCAGAATGGGGACCCGCGGGCGCTAGGAAATCGCAGCATCGTCGCCGATCCGCGCCGCCCCGAAATGAAAGACATCTCTCAATCGCCGCATCAAGCACCGCGAAATTTTCCGCCCCTTCGCTCCCTCGATCCTCGCCGAAAAAACCGGAGAATGGTTTGAAAAATCGTATCCGTGCCCCTTCATGACCCTTGCGTATTCCGTGCTTCCGGAAAAACGCGACAAAATTCCCGCGCCCACGCACGTCGACGGCACCGGCCGCTTGCAAACCGTTACGCAAGAAGCCAATCCGCGCTACTGGAAATTGATTAAAGCTTTTGAAGATCTTACCGGCGTGCCCGTGGTTTTGAATACTTCGTTTAACGACAACGAGCCCATCGTCTGCCGTCCCGAAGAAGCGCATGGATTGTTTTTTGCGCACGCAAATGGATGCGCTGGTTCTCGGCGACTTCCTGATAACTCGTTCCTGATCGATTCCGTTGTTCTCGGTTCAAGCCGCAGAAGAACCTGTCACGCCGAATGCAGTGAGCGATCCGCTTTTCCGCAGCCTTGCGAGAACTTCTACGAGAGATACTGCACCGTCTGCTTGATCAAATCATTCGTCCCGCTATACGGATCACCCGGACTATCGAACTCCATCGAACAATAATCCTTTGAAATTGTGAGTGCTTCAGAGATTTTGAAATGATCTCCCCATGTTGACTTGGAATTTCTCTCCAATCTCATTCACTTCCAGCGCTTTCACGTGGCAGATGTTGTAAGCCTCCGAAAACATTCCATCCAGCAGCGTCGTAAGCCTGCTCGCGCGGCCATTGCCACCAGACTGTTGGCAAAATCTGGCAGCGCGTGCAGCCACGGTGACTTTCACTGTCGCCACCAATTTCCCGATAAAAAATCCATCCTCCGAAACCGGATCGTCGTTCTCCAGATTCACCACCACGTTGTTCTGCCGCGCCGTATTCCGCAACATGCCGCAGGCTTTCCGCCGCGCGCTCCATGTTCGGACCGGAATCTTTGGCTTCCTACCGACGTGTGTGCGCACGCTCGAAGACCCAATGGCCACCGCCACATCGATCCAGCTTTTGCTTTCTGCGATGGCTCGGTCGCGCTCTGCGGCATCCGCGCCGTAAATACTATGCTTCCCGTCCACCGCAATATTTACGACCGTCACCTGTGCGGCCGCAAAGGCAGCCCGCAGTTCGCCTAGATATTTCGGATCTCTGCGAAACAAAATGCGGACTCCACGGCTCAATCTTATTGATTTTGAATTTTTCTACCACGTGTGCGGCAAATTCCTTCAGCGTCATGGTCGGCTGCGCGGAAGTTTGGAGCAGTCGACCCGGCATCTTGCGGCGTGATGAAATCACGAAAGGGATACGACGCGATCGAGATTCTCTCGCGCGCCGCCGTCGGAAATGCGATATGCGGGCTGCTCCCCGCGCCCACGACACTCTGCGCCGGGACCACCGGCCCGCGAGAGCCCTGTGCCAGCCCCAGCGACGGGAAAAGCGCCGCACCTGCTAACGCCGCTGCTGATTCCGCCAAAAATCGCCGGCGGCTGTAGCCTAGTTCGTTTTGGCCGTCGTGTGCTTGGTCGCGCTTGCTACCAGACGAAATCTTGCTTTCAGAAAAATATATTTTATACACCCAGCCACTATGCCTGAAATTACTTGGCGGCGGCTAGGGAAATTTCCTTTTCGATGGGCGCCCCGATCAGGTTGCCCCACTCGGTCCATGAGCCGTCGTAATTGCGCACATCTTTAATGCCCAGCAGATATTTCAGTACGAACCAGGTATGCGAGCTGCGTTCTCCGATACGGCAATAGGCGATGACCGCCTGCTCTCCCGTAATTCCCTTGCCGCTGTACAGCGCTTTCAAAGCATCAACCGTTTTGAACGTCCCGTCTTCATTCACCGCTTGCGCCCAGGGAATGCTCGCCGCGCCGGGTATGTGTCCGCCGCGCTGCGCCGTTTCCGTCATGCCCGGAGGCGCGATAATTTTCCCGCTGAATTCGTCCGCGGACCGCACGTCCACCAGTTGCGCACCGGACTTCTTTTCCACCGCCGCGAAAATATCGTCGCGCTTGGCGCGAATCGCGGTGTTCGCCGCTTTCACTTTGTAACTGGTCGCCGCGATCGTGGGTTTGTTCGTCGTCACCGGCCGTTTTTCTTCCAGCCACTTTTTGCGCCCGCCGTTCACAATCAAAACTTTTTCGTGGCCGTAATATTTCAGCTGCCAGAAAGCCCACGCCGCGAACCAATTGTTGTTGTCGCCGTACAGCACAATCGTGGTTTCCGGCGAAATACCCGCTTTGCCAAGCAAATCTTCAAATGCTTTCGGATCGGCCAGGTCGCGGCGAATCGCATCTTGCAATTCCGTCTGCCAATTCCACGAGATCGCGCCGTCAATGTGGCCCTGATCGTAGGAAGTGGTGTCCACATCAACTTCAACGAGCCGCAAGTCCGGAATCCTTGGCGTGCGCGGAAATCCATTCCGTGGTCACGAGTACTTCCGGATGAGCGTAGTCAGACATAATGTTCTCCTTCTTTCTTTAGTGGTGAAAAAGAGTAGCGCACCGGGAGAGCTAAATCACCCTCTTTTTTGTCGAGATTCAACGGCTCGATTATGCAACCCCAACTACAACCTAATCACTTGATAATCAACAACTTACGGGCACTAGCGCAGCGACGGGCGATCCTCGACTACGTGGCGATCTCCAATTTACCGTCCTTGCTCTCCCATTCGATGCGCACCAGCCAGTCAAAGTGCATGCCCTGGCTCTGCAGCCAGGTCTCCAGCACTTCCCGCGATTCAGCGCGAAATTCCGCGAACATTTTCCCTTCCAGCATATTTACCAGCACCCGTTCCGCCCGCGCAGGGCCGCCTTCCTGCATACGTTGCGCGAGATTTTCCGCGCCTTGCCTGGTCAGGCAAGCCAAAGTATGTTGCGTCAAGTAACGTGGCATCGCAGCTCCTCATAGAAACTCGCAGTCTAGCAAGCCAGCGCTGAATCTTGAAATCTTCGAGCATCGCCCCGCCTGTACCAGGAGGCAGGTTCTGGAACGACACATGTGCCGCCGTCGATAAATATCGCTAGCTCCGTGCGTCTACACTGTTTCGTAGAGCTAGTCGCAGGGGTGCAGCTTGAGAGTCAAAAATATTTCGTTCGCTCGCGCGCTGTTGTTCGTCGCTTTAATCGCGGTGACGCTGTTTGCCGTGTACGGAGCCGTGGGGGTTCCGCAGGCGCATACTTCAACGCTCGCCGGATTGGTGCTTGGTCTCGACAATAAGCCGGTCGCCAACGCCAGCGTCACGTATCAATCCGGGGGTGGAAACGCCCCGCACGTAGTCCGTACCGACGCCAGCGGGCGATTCTCCGTGCCCAAGTTGCGCGCTGATATCTACGATGTGCGAGCGTCGTCGCAGGGAATATTCTCCGAGTGGCAGAAGAACGTAAGTGTGCGCCCAGGCCAGACCAAATCGGTAACGCTGCGCCTGATCTACGCCAAAGAGCTACCCAAGGCCGAGGCTCCCGCCAAACCGTAATGTTTCAACCGCAATCAAAATCGCAAGTCTCTCGAAAAAGAAAAAAGGTGCTTCCCGCCACAGCCCAAATCCGCGGGAACCCCTAGTGCTCCTGTACTACAACCCGGGTACCCCTCCAGGTGGGTCTGGCGGCCCATTGAGCTGACAGGCGCGGCCCCGTAATGTCTGAGGAACGGGTTGGGGGCCGCGCGGGGACAGCGGCTCCGCAAGGGGTCGTGTGCGAGCTACCCAACCCGCCACTTTCTTGGCGTCAATTTCTTCCCTCCACTGACAGGTGACAGGTGCTCCGCAGCCTCGGCTTTTTTGCCGAGGCTTTTTTGTTTTCGGGCATGGTTCGCCCCGAAGAATAGCTCTTGTGGTTTTGGGCTGTCGGCGTGCATCTCAGATGGCAGGGCGCTGGGCAGGCAAGAGTCGTGCGAGCAGTAAAGTACTTATTTTCTTATGCATAGAATGCATGAACCATTTCACCGGGCTTGGGAGTTTGCGAATAATGACGGAAAAATCTGACAGGCACGGAACCCTGGCGCTGGCGGACCGCATAAAGCGCGCGCTGCGACGCGGCCAAGTCACTAGATCCCAAACCCGGCCATTACAGATCATCGTCGCAACCCTGCTGATTCTGACGATGAGTTGCTTCGGCGAAATGCCTTGGGTACGCGCGGGGAATGTCAATGTTCAGCTCACGGCGCAGACCGCTGCCGCCTTTCGGCGCTATGTGCAGCTAACTGACGCGCGAAATGACGCAGAGCTGAAGCGTGGCAGCGGCTTGCTGTGGATGGATTCGCTCCCAGAGAAGGAGCGCGCCGCAGACTACACTGCCTTGCGCGGCGGCGAGGTGAAGCTACAGAAACTCACAACTCTCGATGACGGCGTGGCGATCAAATGTCCTGATGGCATGATTCATCACTGGGTCGGAGTGGTTTTTATTCCCGGAGCTTCGCTAGATGAAGTTCTGGCGGTGTTGCAGGATTACGATCGGCAATCTGTTTATTACGCGCCGGATGTGGAACGATCGAAATTGGAGTCGCGAGACGGCGACCATTTTCGCGTCTTCTTGCGATTTCGGAGGCGCAAGATGCTTACCGTAGTTTTGGATACCGAGCATCAAGTGACGTATTACCGTGATGCCCCGGGAATTGCGCATAGCCGAAGTTCGGCGGTCAGGATCGCAGAAGTGGACAATCCTGGAGAGCGCACCGAAAAGGAAATGCCGCCCGGTGATGACGACGGATTTATGTGGAAGATGGAGACCTGGTGGCGGCTAGTGGCCAAGGATGGCGGAGTCTACGTCCAAAGTGAGGTGGCTTCTCTAACGAGGGATATCCCCGCCGGGCTGGGATGGATGGTTGGCCCGTTTGTTACCGCAATCCCGAAAGAGTCGCTGACGTTTACCTTGGAGGCCACGCGCAAGGCGGTACTGAGTAGGACGGATCGCAGCACGTTGCGCCCCGAAAAAGCCAACGCGTCGGATTAGCTAAGAATTACGCGGCCCGAAGCCGCCATCTTCTGCATTTTTTCGTAGACCGCGGGATCGTCCACCCGGAGGCACAGCAGCGTGGTACCTTCCAGGTGTTTCACCGGCAATTCTTTGGCGATGGCGTTCCAGTATTTTGTGGGGCCTTCAGCGCTGCTGTAATCGTGGCGAAAAATTACGCCGCCGGGCTTTACCACTTTGAAGGCTTGCGCAGTTTCGGCGGAGAGGCCGTCGGGTTGATCGCAAGCGTCGCAAAAGACGATCTCCGCCGAGGCGCGATACGGTTCGGAATTCCAGGTGTCCACGCCCTCGAAAATTTGTTTGATTTTGCTTTTCAGAGGTTGATCCCAATAAAAAAATCCCACGTCGTTCTGTCCCGGGATGGGCGGAAAGTCCAGCGTCACTACCTCGCCGTCTGGCGGCAGATGCAGCGCCAGATTGAGCGTGGTACGCCCTTCAGCCGTGCCGAATTCGATCACCCGCTTGGGCTTCATCAGATTTACCACGTGCGCGAGCATCATCAGTTCGTGTGGCTGGGTACTAAGTCCCCGGGGGAACGGGTGGATCAGTTCCGGCGAGTGTGTAAAATCAATTTCTGGAAAAAGTTTTTGTACTGGGATTTGCGGCACGGTGAGGTCGCTGCGCCACGGAAGCCCGCTCCACATCCACGGCAGACCGTATCCCGTGTACATGCGATGCGTGTAGGTCACGTATTTGGCGGCGCTGCTCGGGCCACTGGTGAAAAATACGCGCACCGCGTCCAAATTGAGCGCGGCAATGCCGCGTAGCGTGCGGCTTACAGGATTACCCGGTCTTGCGTCGTCAGCCATGCGGCCCCCGTGCGGTCTTGCGATCCTTACGCGTGAGATTTCTTGGCTACAGCGGCGTTCAGCAGCTGCCAAATTTGCGCTGTGTTGCGGTCCCAGGTCCATTCGCGAGCTCTTACCGTAGCGGCGCTCGCGATTTTTTGGCGCTGTTCTATGTTCGCATAAATTTCTTGCAGGCGCGCGGCGAGGGTCTCGGAATCGCGAGGATCTTTAAGAACGATTGCGTTCACGCCGTCGTCCACAAATGCCGCGATGCCCGCGGAAATCGAAGTGATCGCAGGAAGCCCGCAGGCCATCGCTTCGGAAACCGGCATGCCGAAAGAGTCTTCCAGGCTGGGGCTTACATAGACGTCGGCAGCCGCATAGAAATTCATCACCTCCGTTGCGGGCGTCTCCCAGCGGCATTGTTGCAGGACCCTAAGCGCCGTTGCCATTTGGCGAAAAGGCTCTACGACGTCGCTGCCAACTACCAATAGACGCAATGGAAGTTTCGGCAGCAACGACATCGCTTTGAGCACTACCGGAAGTCCCTTATTACTCCAATCATTGCCGATCAGCAGCAGGACAAAATCGTCTGCGCCAAATCCGAACCGCCTGCGCATTTCTTCGCGGATTGCGCAGGCGCGCCTCGGGAGAAAAGGTTTCGCCGGCGACCGCGTTGGGAATCACGGTGACGTCCTGGCGGTTAAACAAATTCGCCAAGTCGGCCTTGGTCCGTGGCGAAACGGCGGCTAACGTCACCGTCGGGTCGCTGTAAATCCGATGTTCCAGGTAGGTAAGCAGTCGGTAGTAAATTTTGCGGTGAACATTGCGCAGCGCGCCGCCGGAACCCGCGTCCTTTTGCGAGAGCTCCCGCAAGCGCCGGAACAGCGCGTGGACGATGATTACCTCCGCGTCCGAACAATTGATGCCTGGAGAGAACACCAGATCGAAACTCTTGCCCGAGGTTTTCGCAAAATTGCGGCGAACGGCGCGATTCCGAAAGTACCAGGCGATAAATTGCAGCAGATGAGGCCCACGAAACTCTGCTACCCGATGCCAGACGATGCGGTTTTCGCCGGTGGCCCGAGCGTCTGACGCTGCGATTACCGATACACCGTCCACGCGTTGCGCGAAAAGATGCACTTCACAAGGATAATCGCGCGCTAATCGTTCCAGAACTTCAGAAAGGACCCGTTCGGTACCGTGACTGCGGTCCAGAAACGGAGAGACCACCGCGAGGCGCAACTCAGGGAGCTCCAAAGCGGCGGCGGGAACCGGTGGCAGCAACGTCCGGCTGCGCCAAAAGTTTCAAGGTGGGGAGCCTATACAAAACCCCGATCATCAGCCATAGGTAGGCATTCATCACGAAGTTCTGGTAGGTGTTGAGACCGTTGAACGTGAAAGGCACGAGCACCAGGAAGGTGTACCAGAAAATTACAAACGCGATGGGAAAGAGAACCGACCCACGCATTTTTATAACTATGCGCCAGGCCGAAAAAGTAATCGAGAAGCTCATGATAATCCACAGGATCAGGCCCACGATCCCGAGTTCCAATACGATTTCGCCGTAGCCGCTTTCAACCCCGATGCCCATCGGCGGGGCGTGCATGATCCGGCCAACGTATTGTGCGCCGAGCGATGCGGTGCCCAACCCGTAGCCATAGGCCCAGCGCGGCGAGTCAAAGGCTGCAATAAAATTTTTGATCGGGTAATCGCGCGCGCGGTACATAAGTTCACTGGTCGGACTATCCAGCGACAAGGTTTCATTGTAGAAAGCAAAGCGATCCAGCAAGGCGTCAGGGAACGTAAATAATAAAATTACCACTGCGGCTACCACCCCCAGCAGAACGCGCTGGATGGTACGCACGATACGCATAGCTTCACCCTGTCGCCAGGGCGCTCCCCAGAAAAAAGCCAGGGAAACAACCGCGGCGTTGAACATGCCCCAAATCAGCGCGCCGCGCGAAGCGCTGAGCGCCGTAGCGCCGATGACCAGCACCAAAACACAGAAGGTCTGCGCGCGGCCCCGCCGGCTGCGCAGTACCAGGTAGCCCGCGTAGCCGAAACTCAGCAGAAAAGCCAAAATCAGGTACGCGCTGAAACGGCCATCACTCACAAAAACTGAAGTGGGACGATAAACAATCACTCCGGATATGGGCGCCACGCGGTAAAGCTGACTCAGGTCCTTGATATCTTCAGCCGGGTGTTCAGGATTGAGAAAAGTATGACCCAGGATGGCTTGCGCGATTCCCAGCCCGGCAATGAGCGCCGCGATCACCAGGCTCAGGCTGAAAAGCTTTCGCAGATCCTTTTCGGAATCGATCAGCGCGTAGCCGATAAACATCAGCGGAATGTAATAAAAATCCAGTTTGAATCCCATCAAACCGAAAAAAATACTGGTCGATGCCGGATTGAAAATCTGCATGATTCCAAACCACAAAAAAAGCAGTAGCGGAACACGAAACGGGGGCCGGAAGGTTTGCACTTTCTTTTCGCGGTAGGCGATGAAGAACGCCATGAACACGATTCCCACCAGAAAATCTTTGCCGAAATAAATGGCCATGTTGTTGCCAAGATATTTTCTGGCAAGATCCTCGAACAGCAGCCAGGTAATAAAAAAATAGAGGCCGTTGCGCCAGCTGTTAAGCATGGCGATAGTGCTGACGCCCACGATCAACACCAGCGCCACGTAGGCCAAGCCGTTCATATCGTTATTAATTACGTAGTCGGCTAGTTTGTCCGCGGCGTAAATGAAGAAAACCAGAAATGCCAGCAAATACAGGGGATTACGCCGGAGATTGCCGGTGGTGGCGGAGGTGCGCAGACTGGAGAGTATCGGCGGCACGGATACTGGATTATGGCCGAGGCCGAGTGATTACGGAAGTGCCATTACGGAAGTGGCGTTCACATAACCAGCAGTCACGCCACGTAAAGCTGCAGATAGAACCGCTGCCGGAAAGGTTAAGATAGCGCCGATGCGGGAGCGAACAGGTTATCTGCCGACCCTGGACGGCTGGCGCGCGATTGCCGTGATGACAGTGGTTCTGTATCACGACGCCCTGCACGGCTGGGGATCTCTCAGCACCCGGTGGTTCCAAGAACACGGAGTATTGGGCGTCGATATTTTCTTTGGGATCAGCGGGCTGCTGATCTGTTCGCGTTTGCTGGATGAAGAAGCGATCCAGGGTGGAATCAGCCTTGGCAAGTTCTACGTGCGGCGCGCATTTCGGATTCTGCCTCCGGCGCTGCTGTATCTGATAATCCTCGCCATCCTTGGGCTGTTGAATATTTTGCCGGTGCTGCCGAAAGAATGGACCGCGGCAGCTTTCTTTTATCGAAATTACACCCGCTGGAGCAGCACGCCGGGCCACATGGACTGGTTTACCGCGCATTTCTGGTCGCTGTCCGTCGAAGAACACTTCTATCTGATTCTGCCTTCGGTGCTCGTATTTGTGCCCAAACGGTGGCGTTTGCCGGTTTTGGGCGCGATCGTCGCCGCCGTTACGCTGTGGCGTGTTTTCCGGCTGCAGACCCGCCCCCTGGCTTTCCTGATGCAGCACACCGATACCCGCCTCGATGCCTTGTTGATTCCGGCGATGCTGGCCATCGTGCTGGCGCAGTCGGCGGGCCGTGCGTGGCTGCTCAAAATCTGCCGCTACTGGTTTCTTCCCGCGGCTCTTTTATTTTATTTGTTAACCTGGAGCGGTCTGCCTGCTTGGACGTTATTTTTTCAATCGCTGCTGATTCCGCTGATGCTCTTGGGAACCGTGCTCTATCCGCAAGGAATTTTCGGACGAGTGCTGGAATGGGCCCCCATCCGCTGGGTGGGCAAGATTTCCTACAGTTTGTATCTGTGGCAATCCATGTTTTTTCTGGAACGATTTTTTCCAAATTACCGGCCGCTGGGATGGATGCAGGCTTTTCCCTGGCGCTGGTTGATGCTCTTCGCTTGCGCTACGGCCAGTTATTACCTCGTAGAAAAGCCCATGATGCGTTGGGGACACAAACTGGCGCCGCCCGCAACTCCGGGGCGCTCAGAAATCGATGCACGAGAGACTTCCGAAGTCCCCGCGGCTAGTGGCGCTTTGTAACCGCGCTCCACACCTGGTCGTAAACTTTTTCGTGGGCTGCAAGCATGCGCGAGAAATCGCAAAATTCCGCCGCGCGCTGGTGGGCTTGCAAACCCAGCGTTTGTCGAAGCTCGGGATCATCCAGAAGTCGCGCTAACTGCGCGGCCAGAGCGGCCGCGTTTCCGATCGGAAAACTCAGGCCCGCCGAGCCGAGCACTTCCACGAACGCCCCGAGATTCGACGCCACCACCGGCAAGCCCCGCAACATGTTTTCCGCGACCACCAGTCCAAATACTTCTCCGCCGATCGACGGGACCACCACAACCGAAACTGTCGAGAGAATCGCATTCAGCTCATCGCCGGCGAGCCGGCCAGCAAATCGCGTAATCTCGCCAAGTTTCGCGGCGTTTACCGCCTGCTCCAGAGTTGCCCGCTCCGGCCCGTCCCCCACAATCAAAAAATGGAAAGATTTGTTCTGATCGCGCAGAATTTGCGCGGCTTCCACCAGCGTGCTTACACCTTTAGTGCTCACCAAGCGGCCCAGGAAAGCGATGATCGGCGGCATCACCGGTTGACGCGGACTCGGCGTCGCTAGTGAATTCTCTAATCCATGCGGAATCGCTGTTACCTGCGGCAGGCGCACCAGATCGCCTAACCATTGCGTGGGAGTGACATTCGCAGCGACCCGCTTGCACAAGAATCGCCGCACAAAAGTAAGGCTCCAGAGTTTTATCGAGGCTAACCAGCCGTTTCTGGAGTTACAACGCAAGCAGACGTTGTGGTGCCCGGCCATAAAATGGCCCGGGCATGGAATTCCCGCAGGTTCAATCAATAGCTGGCCGTTGGGGCAAATGGACTGGAAGCCATGGTGCTCGACAACCACTGGCTTGCCGGACAAAACACCAAACAGCATCGGCAACAACGCAGTGCCGGCCACATGCAACACGTCGGTACCGCGGATTAATCTCCTGAGCTGCCCGCGAGTTGGTTGCCGGATGACCGCGAAGGGAAGCGTACGACCGTCAAAATTTCCCGCGGGCGTTTGGGTGATCAGCGTGATCGCGAATTTCGGCGCGCCGTCTGCGGTGCGTAACTGGGCCAGGCCGCGGGCCAGCGAGAGGACCAGCGTTTCGACCCCGCCAATGCTTGGTGCAAAAAAATGGGAATAGAGCAGGAGCTTCATTCGTGCAGCTTGGATGGATGTGCGGGAGCCGACGCAGAAGCCACCCCGCCACTCTCCGTGCCGCCAAGTTGCGCGCCATCTTCTTCAGTATCTCCCGCGATGCGCGCGACGGCGATTTGAATCGCTTCCACGGTGGCGGCGATATTCTGCACCGGCGACCATGTCTTCATGCGTTCGACCACCGCTTGACGGAGGCGCTTCAACTCCGCGCGGCCCACGTTGCATTCCCTGAGGATGGCGGCGAGGGCCTCGAGATTGCCGCAGCGATAAATAAACCCGGGCTTGACCGGAGCGACCAGATCCCGCGCCGCACCCACACGGTCGCTGGCAATCACCGGGCAGCCGCAACACATCGCTTCGTTCACCACTACGGCAAAAGGTTCGTAACGCGATGGCAGAACCATGACGTCCGAGCCGGTATACACGGCGGGAAGTTGCGATTGATTCAGAAATCCGAGAAAGCGCACCCGCGAGGAAATGCCCAGCTTGGCGGCTTCGGAAACCAATCGCGAGCGCAGCGGCCCGTCTCCCGCAATGATCAAAAGAGCGTTGGAGAGCTTGGCTTTGGCGAAGGAACGCAACAGATCTCGCGGGCGCTTCCAGGGCTGCAGCTTGGCGCAGAAAAGAATCACCAGATCTTCGGCGGTGGCGCCCCAGGATTGCCGCACAGCCGGGCGATCCACTTGCGAAGATTGTTGCATCCACCAGTCGTTGTCTACGGAGTAGGGAGTGAGTGTCACCCGCGCCTCGGGAATGCCGAGAGAAATCATCAGTTCTTTGGTATTGGTGGAGGGAACGATCACCTGGTCCGCGAGTCCGAAAAGATACGGCCACAGTAGTTTCTTTATGGCGGCTTTCCATGGACGGCCATCGCGCGGGGTCAGTGAAGCGCTGTCGGTGCCGAAGAGAAAAGCGGCGCCAGACATTTTTGCAGCCATCAGCGCAATCCAGAAAGCCGCGCAGATATAGCCGGTGAAGCACAGCACGGCGTCAAACTCGCCTTCCCGGATGAAGCGGTACAGCGTGGGATGACCTACGCGGGATAAGTGCTCGGAGGAGGTGCCGCTAGGAAGATGCGACCAGGCGTAACCGTCGAGCAACGGGACGTCCCATTGCACGGTCGTGGCGAAATCTTTGTCGGGAGCCGCTTCCGCGCCGCGCAAGCTGATGTACACGACGTGCAGTTCGATGGAATCGACCGCGGCCAGCCGGCGGAAAATCGGCGCCATGTACTGCACCGGATGCGATGCGACAGCCAGGACGCGCAGACGACGGCCTAGCATCGGGGTACTCGGCAGTCGGCGGCTAAAGGGAGAGTTGGGCGCAACACGTCTCTCGTATGCGTTTCATGTACTCCAAGGGATTCCGGGCGCAGTATACCCGGTTTCACGGCTTCGGGCGCTGTGCTAAACTTTACCCGTTCCGTAGGGGCTTTCTGCGGTACGCCTGTAAGTCTCCGCACAGCACGCTAATTCCGTGGGCTTCTTAACTATAGCTCGGGCTTGCGTGAAATTTCCAATGTAGACCGCCTTGCTGGCGGGTGCATGACAAAGAGGATGTGTTATGTCCGGGCATTCAAAATGGGCCACGATTAAGCATAAGAAGGGCGCCACTGACGCCAAGCGCGGCCGGGTGTTCACGCGAATCATTCGAGAAATCAGCATCGCCTCGCGAATTGGCGGCGGCGATCCGACGTCTAACCCGCGTCTGCGCACCGCGATTCTGGCGGCTAAGGGCGCCAACATGCCCAACGATAACGTGGAACGCGCGATCCTCCGCGGCACCGGGCAACTCGAAGGCGAGCAGTACGAAGAAGCGACGTTTGAAGGCTACGGGCCGGGCGGCGCGGGAATGCTAATTCAGGTGGTGACCACCAACCGCAACCGCGTGGTCGGCGAATTCCGCCACATGATGAGCAAGAATGGCGGGAACCTGGCGGAGGCTGGCGCGGTCGGCTGGATGTTCAGCCGCAAGGGCGAGATCAGCGTGCCCAAAGAAGGCGCGAGCGAAGACAAGATGCTGGATCTGGTGCTGGAAGCCGGCGCGGAAGACATGAAAGATGATGGCTCAAGCTGGTACATCGTGACGCCGCCGGAAGCGCTGGAAAAAGTAAAAGAGGCGTTGACCAAGGCGGGGATCACTCCGGAGTCCGCGGAGGTAGCGATGGTGCCGCAGAATTACGTCAAGCTCACGGGAGCGCAGGCTACGCAGATGGTGCGCTTGATGGAAGCGTTTGAAGAGCACGATGACGTGCAGCATGTTTACGCCAACTTTGATATTGATGAAGCGGAAATTCAGGCCGCCGTCGCCGGATAAATTTCGGTCGCCGGCGAAGCGATCACTGCGAAGTCTTTTGGGAAATCTAGAACGGCCACTTTCCTTCAAGGAGAGTGGTCGTTTTTCATTGTGTGTTTCGATTGGAGCGTCAAGGCTACAAAGCTGTGGCTTGGCGGGCAGGTTGGCCTTAGACTTGGGCAGTGAATTCCAGCGGCCCGATTCGCGAAAATCCACCGGCGCTAACAGCTCTGGCAACTGCTCCGCGAGGCGCGTGTTTTCGCGTGCTGGGAGTCGATCCTGCGGCTGTGGGGCCGACGGGTTTTGGGGTGATTGAAAGCGATGGGCGTACTTGCCGGTTGTTGCATTATGGGGCGCTGCGGGTGGCGAGTAAGCGGCAGAAGGAATCGCTCGGTGCCGCGTTGCAGGACATTCACGAAGCGTTGTGCAAGCTGATTGAGGAGTTTTTGCCGCAGGCCATGGCTGTCGAGGGAATTTTCAGCGCTTTGAATGTGCGCACGGCGCTGCGGTTGGCGGAAGTGCGCGGAGTGGTGTTGCTGGCTGCCGCGCAGCACAATGTGCTGGTGCACAGTTATTCGCCGCGGGAAGTGAAAGCGTCCGTGGCGGGATATGGCAACGCGGACAAACGACAGATGCAAGTAATGGTGCGAGCGCTGCTGAAGATGACGGAAACTCCGGAGCCGGCGGATGCCGCGGATGCGCTGGCGGTGGCGCTGTGTCATCTGCAGGCGGAGCAAACGCGGGCGCGATTTGCGCTGCCTAAAGTTTCGCCCACGACCGCAACGACACGCCGTCGCGCCAACGCCCCTGCGGCGCGTGCTCATGCGGATCTTCCGGTCACAAGCCGCACAACCTCTGCCGAGCAAGTTCGTTCCGCGCAGATTCGCCCCGAGCCGGTTCGTTCCGGACACATTCATTCCGAGCAAATTCGCATCGTAACGCAACGATGATCCGCCGAATTTTCCGCTGCGCACCGAAAGCCGTGGTTGTCGCGTTGTTATTTATTGCCGCAGTGGATGGCTACGCGCAGAAGCCAGCCGCTGCCGGGAGAGCTACGACACAAGCGAGCAAGCCAGCAACGGCCGAACCCACGGTGAAACCGGCCACCGCCAGCAACGTTCCGCAGATCACGTTTCGGCGAACATTCAAGTCCAGCACACCGGAACTGATCGAAATTGTGATTCCCGAGAACTCGGATGCGGCGACATACGAAATTCGGCAACTGGATGACGATCCGGGATCGAATACGTTCAGCATCACCGACGGACTGCGCACCAAAATTTTCTCACTGGCGGCGCAGCTGAATCATTTTCAATCGCAAGATCTGGATGTACATCGCAAGATTGCGAATCTGGGCGAAAAAACATTTCGCTGGCAACAAGGCGCGACGGTTTACGAAACGAAATTCAATTACACGTTGAACGCGGCGGCCACGCAATTACTGCAGATTTTCGAAGGCCTGGCGCGGCAACAGGAGCATCTTGAACTGCTTACACGGCGGATGAAATACGATCGGCTGGGAATCAACGACGCGCTGATGGATTGCGACGCGGACTTCACCAGAGGTTTGCTGCCGGAGCCGCAAGAGCTTCTACCGATCCTCGATCAGATTGCGGCGGATCCCCATATCGTGGACATTGCCCGCCAGCGGGCTCGGGTGCTGGCGGAACGCATCCGACACCCAAAGTAGGCATCCTCAAAACCACCGCAAAAAGGCATCCCCCATAGAGCCTCGACGCGAGGTCGACACAAATAGGTATGGCCTGCGGGGCCGCCATACCCGCTCTCACTCCCAACACCTCCGCCCTGTTCCGTGCGTCCCAGGCAGCCTCCGCCGCTGCGTTACCCAGCCAGCCTCCTTGGAAGCGTTCCCTGGGCGTTTGCGAGCTAGCTAGAAAATGGGAGTAGAATGAGCGGCAAGTAGGGCGCGCCACGCGCGACGCTCTCGGGGCCCCCCTAGTATTTGGTGAATCGTTGTGATTCCAAAGGAGTTCAAGTCCTTTATTTTGATAACGATTCGCAAGTGTTCATTCTAATTGGCTTAGCAGTGGATTTTAGTTAGGGAATGGTAACTACGAGTGGCGGGCGCAATTCTGTACGAGCGGTACAGTAGCACGGAGATACGTAGCACGTCAAGCACTATTTTATAACTGGAGCTGAATCGGCAATGTAGCGTGATTCTGGCCTCCCCACGGAGCAAGGCCCGGCTGGGGAAATCAGGAGAGCCTGGGTAATTTCGAGCCGCGGAATTGCGTAGTTAAGGTGAGGCCAGCGATTGGCACAGACTTCCGGGATGGCTTCCAAAATCGGTTCCAAAATGGCGTTGGGCGAGGCGGTTTCTATCGCTACCTCCAGCCTGTGGGCGCACAAGCTGCGTAGCGTGTTGACGCTGATCGGCGTGGTGATCGGGGTGGCCGCGGTGATTGCGGTAGTGAGCCTGGTCAACGGGGCGAACCAGTATGTAGCCACCAAGGTGTTCCGGCTGGGAGCCGATGTGTTTGGCTTGTCGAAGCAGCCCTCCATTGTGACCAACGTGGACGATTTTCTGGAATTTCAGAAACGTAAGCGAATCACGATCGACGATTTCGAGGCGGTGCGAGATTTTTGCACTCGCTGCAAGGAAGTGGGAGCAGCGTTTGGCGGGCAAGTAGAAACGAAGAGCGGGCTGAATTCGCTGAAGGATACCAACCTGCGGGCCTGGACACCGCAGATGGCAGATCTGTACGACGTGGACCTGGTGGCCGGGCGGCATATGACCGATGCGGATTTGCGCGGGGCTGCGCCGGTGTGCGTTATTGGGCAAGATCTCGTGCAGAATTTGCTGCCGGGTGTGGATCCGGTAGGACGAGAGTTGCGCTGGAACAGCACGCCCTGCGAAGTGATCGGGGTAGGCAAGAAGGAAGGATCTTCGCTGGGCACTTCGCTGGATAACTGGATCATCCTTCCGCTGACCACGTATCAGAAAGATGCGGGGACGCAGCAAGACTCTTTACGGGTGACGGTGCGGGCAGGATCGGCGGCGAAGATTCAGGATACCGTCGATGAAGTGCGGCAGATTATGCGCGGGCGGCACCATTTATCTTACGGAACCAAGGATGACTTCGCGCTGGAGACCAGCGATTCGTTTTTGTCTTTGTGGAAAGACATCAGCGGAAGTTTTTTTCTGGTAACGATTGCGATCGCTTCGATTTCGCTGGTGGTGGGCGGGATCGTGATTATGAATATTATGCTGGTTTCGGTGACGGAGCGAACGCGGGAGATTGGGGTACGCAAGGCGCTGGGTGCGCGGCGGTCGGATATTTTGCTGCAATTTCTGATTGAGTCTTCGACGCTTTCGGCGTTCGGAGGATTGATCGGAGTGGTTTGCGGAGTGATGGTGGCGAAAGTGGTTTCGTGGATTTCGCCGCTGCCCAGCGCGGTGCAGTGGTGGTCGGTGCTGGGCGGCTTGCTGGTGGCACTGAGCGTAGGATTATTTTTCGGGACGTATCCGGCGTCCAAGGCGGCCAAGCTGGATCCGGTGGAAGCGTTGCGGTCGGAATAAGAGCGACATTATGGGAAGCTTCGAAAAAGTCTTGCCACGTCCGGCAACGCTGCCCCTGCGGGCGCTGATGCGTAAAGAGACTTCGCTGAAACTGGGCGAGGAAATATTGCTAGCGTTGGATACGTTGCGCAAGAATCCGCTGCGTTCGGCGCTTACGATTTTAGGAATTGTGATCGGGATTACGACGGTGATCACCGTAAGTTCCGTGATCAACGGATTGAACGAAAACGTGCTGGGGGGCATTCGGGATCTAGGATCGGACACGATTATCGCATACCGCTTTCCGTGGGCTTCGCTGTCGCGGCCGCCGAGCGAATGGTTTCTGCGCAAGGAATTGCAACCCGAATGGGCGGATGATATCTCCAAGCTGCCACACGTATTGGTGGCGTCCCCATCGATGCGGATTTTCCAGCCGCAATTTGGCTCAGGTACGGAAGATGTGCGCCGCGGGGCTTATCGCGCGAAGAACGTGATCTTGCAGGGTAATTCTCCTTCGATTGCGCAGATATTCGATTTGAAACTGGAATATGGGCGGGCCTTCAACGATACGGACATGGAGCGGCGGGCCCCGGTGGTAATGCTGGGCTACGACACAGTGCGGACGTTATTTCCGGAGTCTGCGCCTGAAGCGGTTGGCAAAGAAGTGACCATCGACGGCCAGGTCTTTACGGTGATTGGGACTATTCAGAAACAGCGGCAAGGAATATCCGGTGGAACGAACCCAGAGGACAACTCCGCGTACATGCCGGTAACTACCCTACGGAAGCTGTATCCGAATAAAAAAGACTACGTGATTTTTCTGAAGGCCATCGGACCGCAGTACGTGAGCGAAGCAGTAGAAGAGACCCGGGAACTGCTGCGCCGTAAAAGGCGCCTGGCCAACGACAAGCCGGATGATTTCGCGCTGTTCACTTCCGATTATTTTCTGGATCTCTGGAACAAAATCAGCGGAATGATTTTCATATTGATGTTTGCGGTAGCGTCCGTGGGTCTACTGGTAGGTGGCATCGGAGTGATGAACATCATGCTGGTGAGCGTGACGGAACGAACGCGGGAGATCGGAGTGCGCAAAGCGATCGGGGCGAAAAGGAGCAATATTCTGGCGCAATTCCTTATTGAGGCAGTAACGTTAACGGCGATCGGCGGGGTGGTGGGCGTGCTACTGGGTTCGGGGCTATCGCTGCTGATGCATTACGCGTTGCACATGCCGGCTGTGCTTTCGCTGTTCTGGGTGATGACGGCGCTGATCATGTGCGCGCTGATTGGCGTGGTCTTCGGTGTATATCCGGCGTGGAAAGCGGCGCGGCTGGATCCGGTGGACGCGCTGCGGTACGAATAACTTGCCTGCTTCCAGACTTCTTTCGTAGACTCCACTTCGGGAGGTCGATTGCGTTTGCGGCAAGAGTTGCCAGCATGACGGCGGCAAATTCCGGTGGCAGGAGCGGTAATGAAGAAAATTGGATTGGGACTTTTACTGGGTGCGGTGCTGGGAGCGATTGACGGAGCCACTTCGTGGTTCACACCCGAAGTGCGGGCGATGCTGATGCAAATTATTATGGGCTCGGTGATGAAGGATGCGCTGGTGGGGGCGATCTCCGGGATTTTCGCTTTGAAGATTCGATCAATCGGGGCTGGGGTGATCTTCGGCGCGGCTGTGGGATGCGCGTTCGCGTTTCTGGTGGCGCACATGCAGCATGCACACTACGTGGAGATTTTGGCTCCGGGGACTATTGTAGGCGCGGTGTTGGGTTATTTTACGCAGAGGGTCGGCGGGGTGACGGCGAGTTAGCCTGATTTTGGGTGGCGCTTGTCGACCTCAGGAGACGTCGAACGAAAAATCAAACACCGCACTCATAACACTCGTCGTGCGGCAGCCAACTGGACACGCCTTGCCGTGTTTTAGGAAAGCAGATCCCTCGCTGCGCTCGGGATGACAGGTCTGTAGTGCTCGGGATGACAGGGCCGGGGGCGCGTTGCGCTCGAGATGACAGGTCCGTGGGCGCGCGGGAGCACTTTGCCGTTACTTCAGTGGGCGGAGGAGATGGCGGCTTGTGGTGCGCCGGCCAGTTTGCGCAAACCTTCTGTGTATGGGGCTCGGGCCACGCCGCGTTCGGTAATAATTCCTGCGATGTACTTGGAAGGAGTCACGTCAAACGCGGGATGGGCTGCGGGAACATCGGGGGCGATACGAACGCCCTGGATGTGAGTGACTTCTTCGGCAGAGCGCTCTTCGATGGGAATGTGTTCGCCGCTGGAAAGCGTGAGATCGAACGTGGAAATTGGCGCAGCGATATAAAAGGGGACGTTGTTTTCCTTGGCAAGTACGGCAATCTGGTAGGTGCCAATTTTATTGGCAGTGTCGCCGTTGGCGGCGATGCGATCCGCGCCGGTGACGATGGCTTTCACTTTGCCGGTTTTTAGAAAATGGCCGACCATGTTGTCGGTGATCAGGGTCAGTGGGATGCCGCCCTTCATCAATTCCCAGGCAGTAAGACGAGCACCTTGCAGATAGGGACGGGTTTCCGGGACCAGTACGTGGAGTTTTTTGCCTTGTTGGAAGGCGACCCGAATTACGCCGAGGGCGGTGCCGATTCCGGCGGTAGCCAGCGCGCCGGCGTTGCATTGGGTCATTACTTGACCATCGCGGGGCATGAATTCCGCCCCGAAACGGCCAATGGCTTCGTCGGTGTCCTTTTTTTCCAAGTGAACCAGCTGAGCTTCGGCCACCATTTCTGTTTTAATGCCGGCGATGCTCGCATTCGCGGCTTGCAGGGCGGCGAATTTGCGGTCCATGCGTTCGAGCGCCCAGAAGAGGTCGACTGCCGTGGGGCGAGTTTTCGCCAGCACATCGCGAATAGCCGCGATTTCCGTGCGAAGTTCCTCGACGGATTTGGCCGCGGAGTGCTGCACTCCCAGCGCATAGCCCATGGCGGCGGCGACACCGATCGCCGGAGCGCCACGAATGACCATCTCGCGTATAGCTTTAGCGACTTCACGGTAGTCGGTGTAGGTGTAGCTGATTTCTTCCGCGGGAAGGCGGCGCTGATCGAGCATCACTACCCCGGCGGCGGTCCACTCTATCGGTTGTGCTACGTACATGCGATTTTTTTCCTCACGATTTGCGACTGATGATGTTTCATTTTATCGTGCTTGTTCGAAACAAAAAATGGTTCAGTGGCCGGGCGGAGCGTGTTGAAAACCGTGGGTGGCAATAATGGAAGACACGGCGATCAACGAGTTGTAACCGAGATGCATCAGGAAGCTGGCCAGGACGGTTCCGGTGGCGGCTCTGGCAAACGTGAAAATTACGCCCACGAGGGTGAGTAAACCTACCAGTCCCACATTCCAGCCGAGTTGCGAGCCGTGCATCATGCCAAAGAGAAATCCGGTGAGCAGGATTCCGCTGGCGGTGCCGAAGCGCACCGCGCGGGCGGAGTCCACGCCAAATCGCGCAGCGAGCTTTGCGAGCTTGGCGGCGAAGAGTGGATAGAGATACCCGCGGAAAACGGTTTCTTCGACCAAAGGCGCGATGAAAACAGCCATGGCCATCAGCAGCAGCGCCGCGTGGGGATCTTTGAATAGTTCTTCGATGGGCGCCTTATCGGAATTTTTTATGCGAGAACTGGCGAGCGCAACAAAAATCGCCAGGCCGTTCCCGCCGACGAAAAACATCCACGGCTTGTAGACTTGCGAACCGATTCCGGCGGAAAGTTTGCGCCATCCCAAGGTGGGCCAGAAGGGAGCATCGCGGAGTACTCCCAGCGTGACATACAAAAATAAAAATACGACGCCGAACCACAACACCTGGGTGACGATCAGGAATCCGGGATTTTTGACCAATTCGCCCAATTGCGGCTGGGACTTGTGAGTGTAGGCGGCGATCAATACCGCAAGAACCGCGGGCACAACGATGAGGCTGGCGAGGCCGGCAAAAACGAAGAGTGTGAGATGCAGCCAGGACCAGGAAATTCGTAAATCTTGTGGTAGTCGAACGGGAGAAAAAGACGATCGCGGGCCATCGTGAATGGTTACGGCGGCATAGGAGATGGGATCGCCCAACAAATCCTGAGAAATGGCCGGCAGGCTTGCTTCCGGCGGGGCGACTGGCGATTCGATTTCCGGGCTGGACGGGATTTCGCCGGGCACTGGCAGCTCCGGAGAATTCGCGGAGAGATCCTCTTGCGGTTCGGGCGCCGGGTAGTTGTCCGTGGGATCGATCATTTGGCGCGGCTCGATTTTTTGGGCCAACCGGCGACTAGGGCATTGGCGAGCAAGGGCATCATCAATTCATGGTGGCCGGTAATGGCCAGGCCCCGGGATGTGGTTTTTCCAGTTTTACTGACGGTGGGGCGCTTGACTACGTTTTGCAGAGGACGATAGTGCTGGATGAAATCAAAATTGGCAGTGGTTATATTTTTTAGCGCGATGCCTTGATTACGGGCGATGGCCACGGCTTTCAGGAAAATTTCGGGCAAAACTACGGCGGAGCCCCAGTTTAGATAAGCTCCGCCGCCATCCATTCTGGCGACCATGGCACAAAACAGGCGAAAATCGTGAAGCGATGCCGCGCCGAGCGCTGCACCGTCAGCCATAGGGTGCATGTGCGGAATGTCTGTGCCGATAGCGAGGTGGATAGTGACGGGAATTTTATTTTTGTAGGCGTTCAACAGGATTGAGGCGGCGGCGTTTTGCGGCTGCAATTTGCGGGCGGCGAGAAATTTTCCGGCGGCTTCACCGTAGCCGATACCGTTGAAGGAAGCGGTCACCGCGATTTGATTCAGGAATAGACCGGTCTCGGTGGCCATGCCGAATTCGCCGGTAGGCAGGCTGGCGTCTACGTCTTCGGAAGTGCCTCCGGAGAGAGCAATCTCGAAATCATGGACGAGCGCGGCGCCGTTCATGGCAATGCCGGAGACAAAGCCGCGGCGCATCAAGTCGTTGATGACCGGACCGAGGCCCACTTTAACGACGTGTCCACCCATGCCCCAGAGGACGGCTTTGCGGAGCTGTTTGGCGCGATGGATCCCGGCGGCTATGTCTCGCAAATCGTTTACGGCCAGAATGGCGGGAAGTGAATCTAGAAATTTTGTTAGCGACAGGTTGGCGAGCGGGGGCTTCGCGAATTCCTTTACGGTGACTTTATTTTTGCGCGAGGCCAGTGGGTAGGTACGTACGTCGCCGAGGGTGATGGGCTGGATGAGGTAGACGGTCATCGTGTGCAATTCACTTTATGAAAGATGGCGGGCGGGTGCAAGTTCTTGGTGGATAGAACTGGTTGCGGAAGGGACTTGCGGAGAACGGCACAAGATTAACGCAGAGTACGCTGAGGCGCAGAGTTCACAGAGACACACAGAGAGGCGACCGCCTAAGAAGGCGGCCGCTACGCAATCGGCGATGGCGGTCACTTGGGGGCGTTTCCGTTTGCGTGAGTGTGGCCATTATTGTGGCCATTCAGGTTCAGGACGCGCAGCAGGGCTTGGCCGGTGTAGGATTTTTTGGTTCGCGCCACCAATTCCGGGGAGCCTTGCGCGACGATGCGGCCACCGCCTTCGCCGCCTTCGGGGCCGAGATCGATGATCCAGTCGGCTTGTTTGATGACGTCGAGATGATGTTCGATGATCAGGACGGTGTTGCCCAGAGAGACGAGGCGCTGCAAGACTTCGAGGAGTTTGCGGACGTCGTCGAAATGGAGGCCGGTGGTGGGTTCATCGAGAATGTAGAGGGTACGGCCGGTTTGACGCTTGGAAAGTTCGCGGGCGAGCTTGATGCGCTGGGCTTCGCCGCCGGAAAGGGTGGTTGCGGACTGGCCCAGCGTCACGTAACCGAGGCCGACTTCGACTAGCGTGGCTAGTTTTTGCTGGATCTGCGGGATATTTTCGAGCAGCGGCAACGCATCCACCGCCTGCATATTCAAGATGTCGCTGATGGAGTGGCCCTTGTAACGAACGGCCAGAGTTTCGGAGTTGTAGCGCTTGCCGCGGCAGACTTCGCACATTACGTACACGTCCGGGAGAAAATTCATCTCGATGCGGCGCAAGCCGTCGCCTTGGCAGGCTTCGCAGCGGCCGCCTTTGACGTTGAAGCTGAAGCGGCCGGGCTTGTAGCCGCGTTCGCGGGATTCGGGGAGCATGGAGAAAAGTTCGCGGATGGGGGCGAAAACGCCGGTGTACGTAGCGGGATTCGAACGCGGGGTGCGGCCGATGGGGGCCTGGTCGATCTCAATGACCTTATCGATACTTTCTACGCCGAGAATTTCGCGATGCGTGGCGGGGGCTTCCGAGGCGCGATAGAGTTTCTGAGCCAGCGCGCGATACAAAATATCGTTTACCAGGGTAGATTTGCCGGAGCCGGAAACGCCGGTGACTACCGTTAACAATCCAAGCGGCAATGTGATATCGACGTCTCTTAGATTATTGGCGGAGGCGCCGAGAATCTGGATGGATTTTCCGTTGGGATTGCGGCGTTTTTCTGGAACGGCGATTTTTGCGGCACCGCTGAGATATTGGCCGGTGAGCGATCCGGGCGTGGCGGAAATTTGCTCGGGCTTGCCTTGGGCGACGAGGTAGCCGCCGGCGTTGCCTGCTCCCGGGCCGAGATCAACTACGAAATCGGCACGGCGGATGGTGTCTTCGTCGTGCTCGACGACCAAGACTGTGTTGCCGAGATTACGGAGTTGTTCGAGCGAGCCGAGCAGCCGCTCGTTATCTCGGGAGTGTAGTCCGATGGAAGGCTCGTCCAGGACGTAGAGAACGCCGCGCAGACGCGAGCCGATTTGCGTGGCCAGACGAATGCGCTGGGCTTCGCCGCCGGAAAGCGTGGCCGCGGAACGATCCAGACTGAGATAGTTGAGACCCACGGCCAGGAGAAAATCCAGGCGCTCGGCAACTTCTTCGAGCGGGCGGGCGGCAATTTCCTTATGGCGAGGGCTTAGCTGCGCGATGATTTTGTCTACCGCGGTTCTGGCCGATTGCAAAGACAGCGCGGTGAAGTCCGCGATCGACAAGTTGCCAAGTTTTACGGCGAGGGATTCGGGACGGAGGCGTTTGCCATGGCAGGCTACGCACTGCGTCGCGGACATGTACTGGGTCATCCACTCGCGGTAGGAGTCGGAGCTGGACTCCGCGAAATTGGTTTCCAGATATTGCAGGATGCCTTTGAAATTGAAACCCTTTTCCGCTTTCGGTTTCTTCTTGATTTCGTCTTTACTATTCGCCGGAGGATAGCCGTAGAGCACGATATTCTGAATTTTCGCCGGTAACTTATCGAACGGCGTATCGAGATCGAATTGATGCGCGTACGCGGCCAGCTCGAGCGTGCGTTTTAGAATTCCGCTGCCGGAACCGGGGCCGAGGCCCCCGTCAAAAAGCGGACGGGTCCAATCGGCGATTACTTTTTCCGGGGTGAAATCAAATTTTGAGCCCAAGCCGTTGCACGCGGGGCAGGCACCGTACGGCGAATTGAAGCTGAAGGAGCGCGGTTCGAGTTGCGGGACGGAAATGCCGCAGTCCGGGCACGCCAGTTTTTCGGAAAAAACATGTTCCTTGCCGCCGACTATCGCGACGGTGACCAGTCCGTTCGCCAATTTCAGCGCGGTGGCGATGGACTGTTCGAGGCGGGAGGCGATTCCTTGTTTCACCAGCAGGCGATCGACGACAACTTCGATGGTGTGATTCTTGCGTTTATCGAGCGCGGGCGGCACGTCCAGCGGATACAGTTCGCCGTTGATTCGAACGCGAACGTAGCCATCCTGCGCGAGTTTTTCCAGTTCTTTACGGTAAGCGCCTTTTCGTCCACGAACGATGGGCGCCAGAATCATAATGCGATCTTCGGACTGGCAGAGTTCGCCGTGCAAAATCGACTGCACGATCTGTTCGCTGGATTGCCGGGTGATGGGCTTGCCGCAGTTCGGACAATGCGGCACTCCGACCGACGCATAAACGACGCGCAAATAATCGTAAATTTCGGTGATGGTACCGACGGTGGAACGCGGCGAGCGCGTGGTGGTTTTCTGCTCGATGGCGATGGCGGGAGAAAGGCCTTCGATCACATCCACTTCCGGCCGTTCCATCTGATCGAGAAATTGGCGGGCATACGCGGAGAGAGACTCCACGTAACGACGCTGACCCTCGGCATAAATCGTGTCAAAAGCCAGCGAGGACTTGCCCGAGCCGGATAGTCCGGTGATAACCGTGAGGCTATTACGTGGAATTTCCACGCTGATGTTCTTCAGATTGTGCTGCCGCGCACCCCGCACCACCAGTTTAGTCAGGCCCATGTATCCGCAGCGCTCCCTCCACAGGAGCTCTGGCACACAGTAGAGACACTGCGACCAGAATAACTTTCAACATTAGCAGGATGTATTCGGAGCGGTCAATTCTGGAAGAGACCGAAGGCGAAGGAAAATCGTATACAGGATTCACCCTACGAGTAAATATTCAGCGGGGAGGCATTTTTTTCGCGGACAAAAGTTGGCACTGCGGTGCAAACAAAAGACTTAGGAATGGAGGGTGGGGTGCAACTTAGAGCACAGTGGGGGAGGCGGACCGAGGATCCCTTTAGGGGATTGAGGGCTGGGCCGGTTCGTTTCTCCCCCCTATTACCACGCACCGATTTATCCCCCACGGCAAGCTAGAAAACAAATACCAAGAAACCAAACGCGATCGAGAATGGCATCAGCAGCACTCTGTCTCCTCGAGTGCGAAATCCGGTGTGCCCGCAGAGGTCAAGCGGGCTGAATTAGGGCCGGGGCGGGATTGCTCAAGCTGCCTGAAGTTGGCCGACGGGTCTGGTAGTCGGTCAGGGTTAACGCCAGCATGATTCCCAGCCAGAAAACCGCGCAAATAATGATCAGGTGGGTACGCTGAGGACTATATTTTGCGTGCATGAAGAATAGGACTACCAGGGTGGCCTTGAAGGTGGCAATCGCCAGCGCAATCACGATATTCCATTCGCCAAGATCTTTATACGCCGCAAAAACCGTGAGAGCAGTGGCCAGCATCAGCACCAGAAAAATTCCCACGTACATTTTCGGCGAAGCGATATGGTCAGACACGCTGCTCTCTCCTGGCTGCTAGTTATGCCGGTCAATCAAATACAGAAGCGGAAACAGATAAATCCATACGATGTCGACGAAGTGCCAGTACAAACCGGTGACTTCCACGGGCGTGTTGTAGCCGGGGCCATAGCGCTCGCGGAAGGATTCGATGATGAGCCAAACCAAGAGACCAGCGCCGATGATCATGTGCAGTGCGTGCAATCCGGTCATGCCGAAATAGAGAGAAAAGTAAAGCTGGGCGTGGGAATTGAGATTGGCGAGGCCGTTGCCAGGATCGCTTTTGTCTTCGACCGCGACAGCGCGCTCGAGTTCTTCGCGCTCGGTGGCTAGATCTTTTTCTGACAGGCCGCAGGCTTCTGCGCTTCTGGCGCAAAAACCGATGTCGAAACTGTGGCCGGGAATCAGATGGTGGTCGTATTTTTGTTTGTACTCAATGGCTTTCACGCCAAGAAACGCGCTTCCCAAAATCAGGGTGGCGATGAGGAATCCAGTGATTTGTTTTTTCTTGCCCACTTGAGCGGCCCAGACCGACATGGCCATCGTGAGGCTGCTCAAGATGAGGATCACGGTGTTCATGCCACCGAGCTTAAGGTCGAGGGTGTTGCCGCCAAAACCGAAAGCGGCGCTGTAGGCGTGACGGTTGATGGTATAGGTCATGAACAATCCGCCGAAGAATAAGACTTCGGTCATCAGAAAGATCCACATGCCCAGGGTGGAAGTCTCTTTCTGCTGCTCTAGCGTTTCGAATTGTCCGTACAGCTCTCCGGTGCGATGCACGCGGTGCTCCCTCTTTTTTCGTGTCGCGGCGTGGTTGGCGCCGTTTTGAAGCTAAAGACCTAAAGGCACCGGGACTAAAGCCCGGCCGCTACAAAGGCAAAAACACAAACGCAAAAACAAAAACTAGTCGTCGCCGTGGGCGGGCAACAGGCCGCCTACGCCAGGGTGGGGGTTTAGGCCCAAGTCCGGACGATGCTCGAAGTCGTACGGCTCCCAATCGACGACTGGGGTCACGTCAAAATTCTCAGTGGGCGGCGGCGATGGCGCTTTCCACTCCAAGCCGGTGGACGGCCAGGGATTCGGCCCAGCTACGCGCCCATATTTAACGGACCAGATTAAGTACACCATCGGCAGCAGATAGCCCAGGGCCAGGATCGATGCGCCCGCGGTGGACATTACATTCAGCGCTTGAAACTCCGGGGGATAACTGTGATAGCGGCGGGGCATTCCGAGGTAGCCCAGAATAAATTGCGGGAAGAACGTTAGGTTGAAGCCCACGAACAAAACTACCGCGGCGATGCGCGCCAGAAATTCGGGATACATCTTGCCGGTAATCTTGGGCCACCAGAAATGCAATCCGCCGACGTAGCCCATCACCGCGCCACCGACCATGATGTAGTGAAAGTGGGCGACCACGAAATAGGTGTCGTGGAGATGGATGTCCAGGCCGAGGCATGCGAGAAATAGTCCGGTAAGTCCGCCAATCAAAAACAATCCGATGAAGCCCATGGCATAGAGCATGGGCGTTTCGAACGAGATGGAGCCTTTGTATAACGTGGACGTCCAGTTGAAAACTTTTACCGCGGACGGGATGGCGACGAGATAGCTCATCAGCGAGAAGGCCAAAGCGGCGTAGACCGATTCACCGGTAAGGAACATGTGGTGGGCCCAGACCAGGAAGCCGATCACCGCGATGGCGATACTCGAGCCGGCGATAAAGGAGTACCCAAAAATAGGACGCCGCGCGAAGGTGGGAATAATCTCACTGATCACCCCCATGGCCGGAAGAATCATGATGTACACGGCCGGGTGGGAGTAAAACCAGAACAGATGCTGGAATAAAATTGGATCGCCACCCAGAGCTGGATTGAAAAAGCCCAGGTGAAACATGCGCTCGAGTCCTGCAAGCAGCAGGGTAATGGCGATGACCGGAGTGCCGAGAATGAAGATGATGCTGGTGGCGTATTGGGCCCAGACAAAGAGCGGAAGCCGGAACCAGGTCAAGCCGGGAGACCGCATCGTGTGGATAGTTACGACGAAATTCAACCCGGTCAGGATCGAAGAGAAGCCATTAATGAAAATACCGATCACTGCGGGGGTCACGGCAGAGTTGGAGTACACGCTGCTGAGCGGAGTGTAGAACGTCCAGCCGGTGTCCAAGCCGCCGGTACTGAAGGAATACAGCACAAAGCAGCCGCCGATTATGTAGATGTACCAGCTCAGAAGATTCAGCTTGGGAAAAGCCAAATCCTTCGCGCCAATCATCAGGGGAACCAGGAAATTCCCGAGCACCGCGGGAATCGACGGAATCAGGAAAAAGAAAATCATGGCCACGCCGTGCATGGTGAAGAGCTTGTTGTACGTTTCGGGCGAGACCAGGTAGCCACCGGGAGTCAGCAAGTGGATGCGGATCATGCTGGCAAAAATTCCGCCTACAAAGAAGAAAAACGTCACCGAGAAGAGGTACAACAGCGCGATACGTTTATGGTCGGTGGTCAAAAGCCACGACTTGAGGCCATAGGAGGCGTTCAAGTAGTGCACTTCCGGCATCGTGTGTGCTTGTGCTGTAGCCGTTGCACTCATAGCTTATTTCTTTCCCGTGGTCTGCGTAGCCCCGCTTTGGATAACACCCGCGCCCGTGCTGGGCACCGGATCCGCTTGCAGAGACTTCACGTACGAAATCAGATTCAACGTTTGTTCCTCAGTCAGCTGCCCTTGAAATGAGGGCATCAGCGGCTGATAACCCGCGACAATTTTCGCATTGGGATTCAAAATCGACTCGCGGATGTAGCCCTCGTCGGCGGTCACCGTCGAGCCGTCTGCTAAAGCCACTTTACCGCCAAACAAGCCGTTCAGCGAAGGCGCGCGGCCTTTGCCGTCGCTGGAATGGCAGGTAAGGCAGGCGCGTTCCGCAAACAATTTCTCGCCGGCGAGCACCGGATTAGCATTCGATCCGGAAGAGCCGGAGAGCCAGGCGGTATATTCATCCGGCTTCATGACCGTAACCCAACCGCCCATAATCGCGTGGTTCGTGCCGCAATACTGTGAGCAGTAGAAGCGATATTTGCCGGGGACAGTGGGCCGGAACCACAGGGTATTGTAATGCCCAGGGACGACGTCCATTTTCACGCGGAATGCCGGCACGGAAAAATCGTGGATCACGTCTTCGCTGGCCATGATCAAGCGTACGTTATGCCCGGCGGGCACGTGCAACTCGTTGATTTCTTTCCGGCCGTTGGGCTGTTGCAGTTTCCACATCCACTGTTTGCCAACTACGTAAATATCGAGCGCGTCCGTCGGCGGGCGGCGGAAATCGACGTAAACGATGGCGCCCCAACCAAACATCGCCAGCGAAAGAAATAGCGGCACGATAATCCATGCAGATTCCAGGCGCATGTCGCCGTGAATCGCCACACCGATTTCGCCCGCGGATTTGCGGCGAAATTTGTACAGGAAAATCAGGATGGCCACCGTGACGGCCACCGCGAAGAACAGGCATATGGCGATAATAAAGATCATCAGCGCGTCAACGTTCGGCGCGAAGTTGGAGGCCTGCTCCGGATAAAGTGGCAATTGCGACTGCACGGTTTAGTGCGCTCCTTGGGGCGTCGCCAGATCGCGGCGCCGGAAAAGCAGAATGCCCATTACGATGCCCAGGACTGTAAGAATTCCCGCCAGGCGCACAATCCTCAAAATCGATGCGCTGTAAGTTGCAGAGCTGGGATCGTATTGGTAACAGAACAGCAAAACGTGATCGATTGGCGAGCCGATTTTGCCCGCGGAGGCGTCGACTAGTCCGAGCCGCATGTCGCGGGAAGGGTATTCGATCCCGTAGAAATAGCGCGAAATTCTGCCATCCGGGGTGAGCAGCATGATGCCGCTGGCGTGGGAAAAAGATTCGTCTTGGCATCGTAGTTGTAACGGAAGTTGGCTGCGTGGGTGACGGCGTCAATCGATTCCTTCGTTCCAGTCAGAAAATGCCAGCCATCGGCAGTCAGCGGACGTTGAAAATGTCCAAGTGCGATCTTTTTCTTTTCCGCGGCCATTCGCGGGTTTTCCCGCGGATCGAAACTGACAAATACGACGTCATACTCGCGGCCCGGATTAAACGAGAGCATTTTGAGCGAGCCAACCACGCCTTGCTCCACCTGATTGCAAAGCATCGGGCAACCGTAATACACGAAGCGCCAGAACCACTGGTTTGCTCTGCCCGAAATATTCGCCAAGCTTTACGCTCTGGCCATTTTCATCAGTGAACGCAGTATCCAGCGGCATCTGCGCATTGAGTGTCGGCTCGAATCCCACGTTTTGCAAAGCGGGCGGCAGCGTCGCGGAAGTGGCGCCGGTATTGGAAGGCACCGCCTGCGCACGGGTCCTCGCCGCCCCAAACAGCAGGAGCGCCAGAACTCGCGAACACCGTAATTGTGCGCACTCTGGACATAGCCCTAATTCGTGTTCCCCGCTGTGGCCGCAGCTCGCAGCAGCCGTTGGCTTCGCGGATTCCGCTGCTTTGGTGCTCGCCGCGGAACCATGAACGCCATGTTCTACGATTAACTTCATCGCGTCGCTCACCGGTATCTGCGCGATTCCGGAAGTCTGGTCGATCCAGCGCAATTGTTCGTTCGCCGCGGTGTCTTCGCGCAACTTATCGCGCATATCCTGCTGTCCGTCGTTCGGGTGCCCTGGCACGCCTTGCAAACGCGGCTCCGGCGGATAGGCGCGAGCCATTCGCTGCTGTTCGGTCATTTCCTTGCGCATCGGGAGCATCGGAGCGTCGCTCTCAACCACCAGCCGCGTGGTGACGCGCAAAATAATCACCGAGGCGCCAAACGCCAAAATGGTGGCGACCGTCAAAAAAAACAGATACCAATAGATCGTTTTGACCTGAACGTCGCGCGGCTCGTAGGCCACAGTGTCGTGGCGTGGTTCGCGGTCCAAGGGCTCGCCTGCGCCGTGTTTATGCTGCTCAGTGCTCATGACTTGCAATCGCCTCAGCAAGATGCGGGTCGCCCAAAGGCAAGAGCGGCTCGCGTTTCAGATTCCAGGCAAAAAAACCCAGCCAAATTCCCAGTAATGCAATCGGCAGCGCGATGGGAAGGAGGATGTCGATGCGATTGGGGAACGCCAATGCGCCGCGCATAAATTCCGGCTGCGTCAGCCAGTACAGATCCACCAGGCGCATGAAAATCATCCACATCGCGACCTTCGGAAGAAGCTGCTGGCTGCGCTTCAAATCCTTGGACAACAAGAGGAAGAAGGGCACGAAGAAATGAAAAATCAGCACCACTATGGCCACGGCACCCCAGCTGCCGTACAGCCGCGAGCGGTAGAAGCTGATTTCTTCGGGCAAATTTCCGGACCAGATAATCAGCAGTTGCGAGAAGGAAAAATACGCCCACAGCATGTTGAACGCGAACAGCAGGCCGCCAAATTGCCACAAGTGGCGCTTGTGCAGGATGCCGGTGAGGGGGCCGTTCTTGGCGAGCATTACGACCACTACCACCATCAAGGCCATGGAGGAAATCAATTGCCCCGCAACGAACAGGAAACCGTAAATCGTGGAAGCCCAGTGCGGAGTGATAGACATCACCCAGTCAATGGCCGCAAAGCTCATGACGAAGACATACAGGATGATGCCGGGACCGGCCCACATCTTGAAGCGACGCCGCAGCGCGCGGTCATCGCGATTCACGTCTTGCTGGCGCGACATGTAGTTGAACGCAATCACCAGGATTGCCCACACGACGAAATAAGCGATTGCTCGAACGCGGTAGCCGCCTTGCGTCAGCCAGCTGGTTTGCATTGCGGAAAGCGGCTCTTCTTTCACCCTTTCCGGCTCGAGCCACGCGCCATACAGATATTTCATGCCGAACAGTCAAAATCGGGAGAAACAGAACAAACAGCAGCGGCAGAGTACGGGTGGCCGACTCCAGCGGACGGCGGATGATGATTCCCCATTGGCCGCTGGTCAGATGCTGCAGCATCAGACAGACCAGCGAACCCAAGCGTAATTCCCAGAATCAGCAGGAAGCTCATCAGATAAATACGGAAAAACACGTCGGGAGCTTTCCCGGCGAGCAGCACGGACACCACCAGCGCGATTCCGCCGACGACAAAGCCGCCGTTCTGCAAACGACTGACGCTGGCTGAGGCTTGGTATTCCTGCCCGCTCATTTCGCCGATTCTCCTGAAAGCTTCTGTCGCAAGTCCGCGGGCAGTTCCGAGGCATGGGCATTCCGGCTGAGCTGCAGCGCGCGGACATACGCCACGATGGCCCAGCGGTCGCGCGGTGGAATCTGCGCCGCGTACCCGTACATTTGTCCGAAGCCGTTGCTGATCACGTCATAAAAATAGCCGTTGGGCGCTTCGCGCAAGCGATCGATGTGATAGCTCGGCGGATGCTTCATGCCGCGCAGCGCTACCATGCCGTTGCCGTCACCTTGCAGTCCGTGACACGGCGTGCAGAACGCCCCATAGCGCTCCTGGCCGCGATCCAGCAGCGCCTGATCCACGGTAAGGGGAAACGCATTGGAATCCTTGGCTACCATATATTCGTCATTGGCCAGCGAACCGCGCGCCACGGTGTTTTCCAGCAGGGGACGCTCGGAGCGGCCGTCCTGAAAAAAATCAGTGGGCGAGAGTGGCTTGTATTTTGGCTGCGTAGCCATATCCTGGCGCAAGCGATCGCAACCACTAACTGCCAAAACGCAGCAGACGGCCGCTGCAAGTAGCAGGGAACGAACCGCCACGGAATCGCGCCGGGCGCTACTCATCCTGCACCTCGGTGACATGTGTGGCGTTCAGCCCTTGCAGAAACCGCGCCGTCTCCGCCAGATTAAATTTTGGATCGGTGGCCTCAATGCAAATGAAAAACTTGTCCGAGGATGCGCGCGCGAAACGGTGCACGTTAAACACCGGATGATGCGGCCGCGGCAAACCGTTGAGCGCGATCATGCCGAATACCGCGGAAAGCGCTGCGCCCAGCACGGTCAATTCGAACGTCACCGGAATAAATGCCGGCCAGCTATTTAGCGGACGTCCCGCTACGTTCATCGGATAGCTGACCAAGTTGACCCAGTATTCAAATCCAAATCCACCCAAGCCGCCCGCGAGTCCTCCGCAGAGCGTGATCAGCCCGACTTTATTGCGTCCCAAGCCCAGCGCTTCTGAAAGGCCTTCCACCGGGAACGGGGCATAAGCGTCCATGTGCTTGTAGCCCGCGTCGCGAACTTTTTCCGAGGCGCGCAGCAATTCCTTGGCGGTATCGAACTCCCCCATCACGCCGAAAAGTTGTGAGTGTTGATGTTCCATCACTCGTGCTCCTCGGAGTGTGCAACCAGTTCGCGCATTTCAGCCATGGCAATCGCCGGCAACGCACGGACAAATAAAAACAATAGGGTTACGAACAATCCGATGGTTCCCGCGAACGTCGCATAGTCCCAAACGGTGGCGGAAAAGCGGCCCCAAGCCGACGGCATAAAATCGCGGGTTAGACTGATGACGACAATCACGAAACGCTCCAGCCACATTCCCAGATTGATAATCAAAGACATAATGAAAAGCAGCGGAATATTACGGCGAACTTTTTGAAACCAAAGAAGTTGCGGCGTAAGGATGTTGCAGAGAATCAACGCATAGTAGTAAGGCGCGTAAGGGCCGTGCAGCCGTTGTTCCACGAGGAACATATCGAACTTATTGCCGCTATACCGGGCCATGAAAAACTCGAAGAAGTATCCGTACGCCACGATCAAACCCGTAGCCAGCATCACCTTGGCCATGTTTTCGAGGTGCCGCATGGTGATGAAATCCTGCAGTCCGTAAGCCGCACGCAAAGGAATCGCAATGGTGAGCACCATGGCAAAGCCAGAATAAATGGCGCCGGCGACGAAATATGGCGGGAAAATCGTAGTGTGCCAGCCGGGAACGATGGCCACCGAGAAGTCGAAGCTCACTACGGTGTGTACCGAAAGCACTAGCGGCGTCGCCAAGCCGGCCAGCAGCATGTATGCCGACTGGTACCGATGCCAGTGGCGCGCTGACCCGCGCCAGCCCATCGCCAGCGCACCGAAAATATATTGTTGTACGGGACTGGTAGCGCGATCACGCAGCGTCGCCAAATCCGGGATCAAGCCCACGAACCAGAACAATAGGGAAACTGTGCCGTACGTTGACACCGCAAAAACGTCCCAAATTAGCGGACTGCGGAATTGCGGCCAAATCCCCATCGTACTGGGATACGGGAACATGTAATACGCCATCCACGGCCGCCCGGTATGAATCAACGGGAAAATACCTGCGCATGCCACGGCGAAGAGGGTCATGGCTTCCGCAAAACGGTTGATGGAAGTCCGCCATTTTTGATTCAGCAAAAACAAGATGGCGGAGATCAAAGTTCCGGCGTGGCCGATACCGATCCACCAGACGAAGTTAACAATGGCGAAGCCCCAGCCTACCGGAACGTTGATGCCCCAGATACCGACGCCCTTAGCGATCAGGTAGGCGACCGCCACGGTCAGGACCATCAACAACGTGAAGGCCAGCGTGAATCCCGCGTACCACCCCAGCCCGAACGGCTGCTTCAGTACGATGTCGCCGATTTTTTCCGAGACCGACTCGTAGGTATGCCCCGGCGCAAGCACCGGCGTCAGTCGCCGGATCTCTGGATGGTTGGCGGGCGGTTGCGTGACGCTCATGCCTTTTCCAGCTCCGGATTAGGATTGCGCACCGCGGCCAGGTACGTGGTGCGCGGCCGCGCATTCAGTTCGCCCAAAATTGTGTAGTTGCGCTGCTGGGCCTTCAATTTGGAGACGCGGCTGTTCGGGTCATTCGCATTCCCGAACACGATCGCTTCCGCCGGGCAAGCCGATTCGCACGCGGTAACAATTTCGCCGTCGCGCACTTCACGGTTCTGCTTGTCCGCCTCAATGCGCGCAATGCTGATGCGCTGCACGCAGTACGTGCACTTTTCCATGACTCCGCGGCTGCGCACGGTAACTTCCGGATTGCGCAAAAGTTTCAGTTGTGGCGTCTCCCAGTCCTGGAAGCGCAGGAAATTAAATCGCCGCACCTTATAAGGACAGTTGTTCGAACAATACCGCGTGCCGATGCAGCGGTTGTACACCATGTCATTCAGGCCTTCGGAGCTGTGCACCGTGGCGCCCACCGGGACAAACCTGCTCGCAAGGCGCGTTTTCGCATTGCTGGCAGGGCACTGGCTGAAAATAAGTTTCGGGATTATCTAGCGTGGAATTGTATTGCGACGGATCACCCGTCTCCTTATTGCCGGTCTCCGTCGCCGAGAGCGAATCCGTGTAATAACGATCTACGCGAATCCAGTGCATTTCGCGCCCGCGCATCACCTGATCTTTGCCGACTACCGGAATATTATTTTCCGACTGGCAGGCCACCACGCAAGCATTGCAACCATTGCAACTGTTCAAATCGATGGCCATCGCCCACGCCGGCTTTCCCGCGTACGGGAAATCTTGCGGCTTGTACAAAGAATCGTCGTAAGCGGGTTGCTCGTCGTGCTCGTGCGCAAAATTGGGATTCTGCTTGTACTTCGCCAGCGTGCCGGTGGCGAGAATCTGCCGCCCTTCCATATTGAAATGATATTGCGTACACGCCAGCGGATAATTGTCGCCAGTCTTCTTCAGCGATCCGCCGGAAGCCGTAAAAAGCGCCTGCGAACTGCGCACCACATACGCGTTGAACCCTTTGTTCGTGCCCGTGTATCCCGCGCGAGTACGCCCATAACCCAGCGGGAGAACCACTACACCGTCAGCCTGCCCCGGCAGCGTCCACACCGCCGCCGTCACCTTGCTGTTCGAAAGCGAGATATCGACGACGTTCGAAACAATCTGTCCGTGCTCGCCGCCCCGTGCCGCTATCTTGGGGCTCAATTGCAAATCTTCCACGGTCTTGGCGCTGAGCAGCGCAGCGTTGTCCCACACCAGTTTCGTCAGCGGTTTGGGCAATTCCTGCAGCCAGCCGTTATTGGCGAAGCGCCCGTCGTAAATCGAGGGATCAGGACGGAAAATAAATTCCAGATCGGTGGACGGAGCCTTGGTCGCCGGCAAACTCGCCACGCTGAATTTCGCCGCGTTCCCCGCGATCGGCGCGAACGCGGAATTCGCCACCACGCCGTCATTCAAAGTCTTGCGCCAGAATTTCTCGAAGTCTCCGCCGGCGTTGCTGGTCTTGAGTTTCTCCCGCAGCGCGTCATAGTCCGAAACGCCCGGCTTGTCGCTGAACGCCGCCAGCACTTCCCGCGCAGAATGCGTGGAATACAGCGGCGCAATTAGCGGCTGAATCACGCTCAAAGTTCCGTCGAACGCCCGCGCATCGCCCCAGGTTTCCAGAAAATGTGACTCCGCGATGTGCCACTGGCTGTAGGCAGCAGTCTCGTCAAAGTGCGAGCTGACCTGAATGGCATTACGCACTTTCTTGATTTTCGAAGTGAAATCGAAATCGTGCGGCGCGGTGTAAATCGGATTCACGCCAATCATCAGCAGCGTATCCACTTTGCCGGCATCCATGGCCGCGCAAAGTTCCGTCATGGACTGCAGATGATTTACCGGCTGCGCTTCCACGGGTTCCGTCTGATAAACCGTTACGCCCGAATTGCCCAGCGCCGCGTTGATCGCATGTGCCAGCGCGTGCACTTCCGCGCTCTGCTGTTCGCCCGCGACCACCAGCGAAGAGCCGCGATGCTTCTGCAAATCCGCGGCAACGGCGTTCAACCATTTCTCTGTGCCCGGCAGGGAAGCCGCTCCACCCAATCCCAGCTTGGCGGCCAGCGCTCTCGCGAAAGTCTCCACACTCGAAGCGCGCATCGGCAGGCGGTGATCGGCCGTCGAACCGGTCACCGTCGGCGTCGGCTCCACAACGTACAACCGGTTCATCTCGCTCTCAGGACCAGTCAACTTCCTTCGGCGATAAAAATCCTTCATGTACCGGACATTCCCGGGACCACTGGCCAGAAAATCCGAGTCCAGCGACAGAATCACATCCGCCTTGTCCACGCGGTAAACGGTATTCAGGTAGCGCCCGAACGCCAGCTTCGCGCCTTCCCGCGCACCGTCGCTTACCGCCGGCTCCCATTGATGCCACTTGGCTAGCGGATAGGCCTTTAACAGCGCCTGAATTTCGTCGGCCACCAGCGGCGAAACAATCGTGCCCGTCAGAATATGGAAGCCTGCGCCATTTTCCATCTTTATCGCGGCAACTTCCGCCTGCGCGCTGTCCACAAACTGCGACCAGCTGCGCATGTCGCCGATGTTGGTAGTGACTTGCGCGCGGTCCGGATCGTACAAATTCAGTACTGACGCCTGTGCAAACGCGTTCGTTCCGCCCAGGCTCGACGGGTGATCCGGATTTCCTTCAATTTTTGTGGGGCGGCCTTCGTGGCTTTCCACCAGCAAACCGATCGCATCGGCGCCAAACGGCATCACCGTGGCAAAAAACATCGGCTTGCCCAGCACCATACCCTCGGGCTGCTTCACGTACGGGACGATGTGTTCGCGCGGCGGCAATCCACAGCCAGACAGTCCCGCAAACGCCAGCGACGCTGCCATCAACTTCAGAAAATCGCGCCGGTCCACCCCTTCATCCCACTCCGAAGGCGCTTGCCGCGGAAATTCGCGCTGTAGCAACTCTTCAAAATGCGGGTCTTCCGCCAATTCTTCCAGCGATCGCCAGTACTGTTTGCCGGTTTTTGCCTGCAGCTTGGCGCGCACCGCCGCCAGATCCAGTGTGCGTTCCGTCATCGGAGCCTCGCTCGCGGAGGCCGCCGCGGCTGAAGCGCTCAAAATGCGCAATCCATCCGTGTTCCTCGACGTGTTCGTCGAATGGCCATGCTCATCGTGCGCATGCCCATGCGGCCCGTCGTGATGATGTTCGTGCGTGTGCTCGTCCATAAATTCGCGCTTGCTCATACCCTTATCTGTGACACGTCGAACAGCTCGTCAGGTCGCGCACCGAGCGAATATTGTATTGCGCCGCCAGCAGCTTGCCTTTTTCTGCCTGGTCCGGACCGGGTTTCCAGTCCATATTGAAAACGTCTTTCTTTTCCCGCAGATTCTTCTCCGGCTCGCGGTGGCAATCCAGGCACCATTGCATCTGCAGCGTGCTCGCTTGGAACATCAGCGGCATCTGGTTCACGGCGCCGTGGCACGTCGAGCAGCCCACGCCCTTGTTCACGTGAATGCTGTGATTGAAATAAACGTAGTCGGCCAGCCGGTGCACTTTTACCCACTGAATCGAAGTGTCCGTGCTGTAGCTTTCGCGCACCGGCGCAAGATATCCCACATTATTGAACAGCACCGAGTGGCAGTTCATGCAAGTCTTGGTCGGCGGAATTCCTGCCACCGCGGAAGTTTCCACCCCGGTGTGGCAATACCTGCAATCGATTCCGTCATCGCCCACGTGATGCTTGTGGCTGAATTGTATGGGTTGGTCCCGCGTTAGATACTGATTGGTAAAATTTGGAGAGCGCACGCCCCCCAGCACCGCCGTCAATCCCAAAGTGGCCAGGACCGCAACCGCGATAAGGCTCATTCGAGCGGCAGAGTTCGCACTGCGGTGAAAAAGCTGGGGCATATCCGTTTTGCTTTTTTCGCCGCTACGCGCGCCGTAATTCCGGCGGCTGCGGCCTCCGTTACAGTCGATCCTTCAGTAACAGATCGTCTGTGACGCGCTAGTGTCTATCAAAACTTTCGGGATTGCAACCTCGCAGCAAAAACAAATTTTCCATTCGTAGGCTATGCAGCCAACTACGGCTGCGATTATTTCAAACGTTTCAAAACGAGGCACGCGCTCCCCAAAAATTTCCCGAAATTTGCGTTAGTTGCCAGACATTTCCTGATTTGCGCAACTTTTTCTGGTCATTTTTCCGGCCAACAATTCCCCGTAGACGCCCCGGCGCGAGGTCGTGACGACATTTTACTGCCGATGCGATACGGGCCGGAGCTCTTCAGGGTGCTCCTCCAGATAGCCGAGGAGGCGTCGTTTTTTTTCTACGCCCCGTTTTGTCTCGTCGCCCGATTTGTCCGGACCGGCCATCACTTCCGGCGCGTGATCTGCAACGCGGGCGTAAACGGAGAGCCAGAGCTTTTTAACGGTGGGGAGCGAGACGCCCAACTTTTTCGCAAGAACCGGATTCGTTTCCGTTCGGCTCGAGATGGCGGCCCTCAGCATGCGCTGCTCGGCGGGGCTGAACCAAATCCGCGGAGCCTGGTAGTCGAAGAGCACGCCGATCCAGGATCCCGGCCGTTCGAACTCCAATTCGCGTGTGATGCCGACGACATGAGGCTTGCGGGCAAAGTCTTCGCCGCTTCTCTTCAGCGATTTTACGTACTTCGCAGATTCCGGATCCCAGAATAATCCGCCCGCGTCCACAGCCCACTGCAGCCGCTCGGCACTTTCGGCCTGTGAAGTGATCATCTCCTTGAGGAGATACCCGCGATGAATCTCGATGTATGCGCGTCCCATCAGGTGATACAGGTCGGTTCTTTTCGCTAAGCGCTCCAGGGCGATGGTTTCCCAGACGAGCTCGTTCAACCCGCCGTCCGAATTGGCTTCGCGGACTTCGCTATTCGAAAGCGCGGGCGAATCGCCTTTAAGCACTCGCTTGATTAGTTCCGGGCCGACCCAGAATTGCGGCGGCGTTTTGAGCTCTCGAATGAACTCGTCGTGTACAAATAGCCCCACACCGATGCCAACGATGTGGACGCGGTCTCGCACGATCTCCTCGAAGACCGCCGTGGTCATGGCTTCCGAGCCCAGCAGTGAAAGCCATGCGCGGCAAAGGTTTTTGATGGCCGCGCCATAGCGGCGACCGATAACCGAATGGGACGCCACGATCTCGGCACATGCGGGAACGTCCTGGGGTTGCATGGTACGCCAGCGGAGAGACACAGGGTCGACCTCCCACCTGAGCCGGAAAGGGCCTGGCCTACGGTCCTTTTAGGTCACTTGTATCTATCACAGATAGGTCGCATATTACACGCACTTCGGGATGTTGCAGAGACAGTGACATATGGTTCTTCGCTCCTTTTAGGCTACTTGCGCATTCCCAATATGGGGCTAAGATTCGCCGGCCTGTGAGCAAGGATTACCGCCGGATAAAATTTCAGTAAATGCTCACAGATTCTCAAACGTAAGAAGGAGGGGATTTATGAGACTGTTGAGAAAATCAGCGTTGGCCGTCATGGTTATCGCGTTCGCGATTTGCACGGCAGCTTCGGCGCGCGCGGACACCACTTATACCTATACAGGAAACGCACTCACCAATTGCACGGGAGCCTATCTCTGTGAATCGGGATCGCAATTTCTCGCTCCACCCGCTGTATCGGTGACCTTCAGCGTAGCAGCGGGAACGCAGCTTGATAACCTGACCAATTATGGTTTTGATAGCACTAACCTCGATTCATTCTCGATGACGGACGGACTCGGTAACTTCGCAAACCTCGGGGATTTGAGTGCTCTGACGTTAGCGATTTCCACAAATGCGGCCGGTGAAATAACGTTTTGGAGTATCGTCGCCTATAGCGCGGACCCGCCTCCGGGAAAGGTGGGTCGATTCGTAGGATTGCAGACTGCGAACGAGCCCCCAATGTATAACGTCGGTAGCGTTGAATTTGACTATAGCTCGGTCGAACTCGTCGGCAATGACATGGCCACGCCGGTGGCGTACGGCTACAGCGAAGACAATCCGGGTAGCTGGACGATGACTACCAATACCACGATGCCGACACCAGAACCATCAAGCTTGCTGTCGTTAGGGATCGGTCTGCTGGGTTTAGCCGGCCTTTGCCTGAAGAGGCATTGCTAGCGAAATAGACCACCGGTCGCCCCCTTCCGAATATTACCACCGCAGCACGGGCTCGAACTTATCGGGCGGGTGGAACACGCAATCTCGCTTACTGGTGAAGGTTAGTGCCCTGATCACTCTAGAGGACTATACGCAGCGAGTTCTCTCCGTCACCCGCCTGTCGCCAAATCAAGTTCCCAAAAACCTATTTGGTTGAACTTGGTGTCGAATACCAGCATAGGAGTAGACTCTCCTGCCTGGAACAGGCTTACGAAGAGGTACGTCCCGTATCCCGCAAACTCCGAACGGTTTCCTGAAAAGTAGGCTCATGGCGGCCCTACGCCCAATGGCAAAGCTGATGGCAACGGGGCGACCTCAGTTCCGCTTGAGCAAAGGGCTTGTCTGGCCTTTAAGATAGTTTGGTTTGCGAGGCCTGTAGTGGGACTTTGCGGGCGAACGCGATCAATGCACCCAGCCCGAGGCCGAAAAGCAGAACGCTTGATGGCTCGGGCGCGGTAGCCGTATCCTGCGTTCCGCTAAGGGTGAAGGCCAGATCAAAATCGTTGGTTCCATCACCGTAAAATTTCACAGACTTCCCGTCCCCGCCGGTACCGGCGTCCCATGACCATGCGGTGTTATTGTTGCTCTCGGGGAGGTTCGCAAAAATACTTAGTTGGTAAAAACCGCTGGACAGGTGTGCGGGCGAGGGCAAATTGTACTGATAGGTGTAATTGGATCCGGGTACAGAAATGATGCCGTCGATCAGCGGGGTTGAGTTGCCGATGAATGTCTCGTTGGCCATGGAGGGGGTTACCATCGTGGGGTATGGGAATCCGTCAACGAAACTGCTGCCCGACGAACAGTCCGCCGTGCTGCACGCCGCAAGATATAGAAGGAAACTTGTCGCATCCGCCACCGGAAAGGCAGTCGTCGAATCTGTGTAGGAACCTTGCCACTGAATCGCATCCAGGGTGCCGCCTTGTGACAGGCTGAAGGTGTCCGCGACTGCAAATGAGCCCATATATTGGTCAAGACCACCGACGGTCGTGACCGGAGACTGTGCGGGCTGGCTGTAAAGCACGCCGTCCGCGGCGGCATATCTACTGGTGCAAAGGGCGAAGATCGCCAGCACAATGACCCTGAATGCAGAGGATCGAATGGAACTAGGTTTCATGGTTAGCTCTCTTCCTTCCAACTGGAGTTGGTGGCGCTAGCGGCAGCGATGTTTACCCAGTGTCTTTTGGATACGTTTGACCCCTCTGGGCTACAGTTTGATTGCGCCGGGATGATAGTGAAGTGCCGTATTCCATACAAGTAGCCTAAAAGGACCGTAAACGGAGGAACCACGGGGTCGCTTTATCAAACGAAGTCGGCCAGGTCGAGAGCGATTCCGAAGGTTTTTGAAACACCCCTCCCGCCGATGGGATGCCGTTGGAGGCTCCCAGCTCCGGCACATGCGCGAACGTCCCGGGGTTGCATCGTGCGCCAGCGGATGGACATGTATTTCTCCCCAGCGACCCGGAAAAAAAACCTACGGTCCTTTTAGGTCACTTGTATCTGCCACTAGTCGGTCTCATATTACACGCACTTCGGGAAGCGACGGCGGTCTGCGGATCATCCAGGAGGGCTGGAAAAATGAGTTCGATCGAGCTGTTTGGGCTCGGGCTGTGCTCTTACTCGTTGCAATGCCAGCGAGGGCGAAACGCCTGAGGACCGGGCGGTAAACAAGGAGGCAACGTGAAGATACTGACAAGCAGAATTTATCTTCCAGCGCTGGTTCTACTGGCGCTGGCGTGTTTGCCGGTGGCTGCCCACGCCGATTCGTTCACGCTGGATGGCGCCGCGGTTGATTCTTTTTCGTTTGGCACGACCAAGACGTTTACCGTTGAGATGGCCACGACGGACGCAGCACCGTACCTTACCGACGTAATGCTGGGAACCAAGATTGATCTCCTCACCTTGGACGAGTTCATCACCGCCGAAGGGACAACCACCGAGAATGTGCTCGAATTCGCCGACAACGTCGTCCAAAACTACAATTACACGTCCGGCTCGGACAAGCTCTTGAGCGACGTCACCTTCAGCTACGAAAAAGTCGTAGTTATGCAGAATGTCGGCGGCAACGGCAGCGGGAATACGGTCCCCGAGCCCTCGGCCACGGTCTTGCTGGCGTTCGGTCTGCTTGGCCTGGTCGGTTTCGGCCACAAAAAGCTATTCCATCACTGAGTATAAGAACGAAATGGATGAACGCGAAAAACGAGCTGCGCAAAGGCAAAAGGATTGCAGCGCTTTCACCGAAATGCAGGTTGTTGTGCAGGCGCTGGATGGAAAAGGAGATTCGCTATGAAAACCACCGGTCGTTTGGAATTCGCGCTGTTTCGCGTATTTGGATGTGCGCTTCTTTTCGCCGTCGTTCTGCTGACACCACACGAAACCTTTGCGGACAACGTGACAGAGAGCTGCAGTCCGATTGCCGTGGAGTTTATGTTATTCACTTCGACGGTGCCAAACGTGCAAGCCCTGGCCTGCGGTCAGTTCAATCCGGCACTTGGTACGCTGCAATCCACGAGCGTCGTGGTGGAGAGCACTCTTAGTGCGACCCTTGGCGTTGCTAACCACTCAGGCGGAATCGGTTCTGCCGGCGATGAGGCCTCTGTTGTGGTGGACATTACGAACGCGTCTTTTTCAGGCACCCAGATCAACACTGGTCAGTTTGTATTCCATAGCGAATCTGTTCCTTCTGGATCCCAGCCTGATCAGGCCTTTATAGACCCAAGTGTCAGCACCACGCTGATGAGCGGAGCGAGCACACCGTTCGTCGGGACCGGGAATTTTGCACTGGGTATTACGGAGGTGGTTACGACAAGCAGTGAGTCCGGTATGGAGAGTATGGGGTTCGCCCCGACGTTTTTCGGAGACGTTGAACTGTATGGGTTTGCCGAGGTTACTTACAACTTCACGACGGGCCCGACAAGCACTGTGCCGGAGCCTTCGAGCCTGGCGATGCTTAGCGTCGGCATTATCGCTCTGGCCGGATTCGCTGCGAAGAAGTCTCTGTAACTGCTGAGGTGCGAGCCCAGGACCCAGTTTCCCAACACCGGGATTGGGCGCACTCTCCGTGGCATTCGCGTCATCAGAAACATTTATCAGTGAATCCCGTTACAAGGCTTTTCGGGCCATTCGCCGGAAATTGCCGACCCAAACGCGCCCGTCGCGATCCACGAGCATGTCGTTCATTTCTTCTCTTTTCCCTCCCATCGCCGTGTTATCTTATTCAAACCCTCCGCTGCTCCTTTTGTGGCGGAGCCTACCTTGTGACGTGCTGCCAAATCGGCCGCCGACGCTGCTGGGGCGTGGTCCAACTGGTAGGGCACCTCACTGTTAATGAGGCCGGTGAAGGTTCGAATCCTTCCGCCCCAGCCAACTTCTCTCGTAAGAAATAACTACCATCTCGAGACCGCTCGCTCTTTCTTGCATCGGCGAATATTCCTTGCGAATTTCCTAACGCTATTGTTTTTCGCGAATTTGACTCTGCGCGATGCGCGACCTACACTGACGCACAAATTTCTCCACTCTCAACTCACCAGGTGAAGCTATGACTGACGAATTGCGCGGCAAAGTTGCCGTAGTTACCGGCGGTACCTCCGGCATTGGCCGGGAAACCGCCATACTCTTCGCCAAAGCGGCCGCCAAGGTGGTAGTCGCCGGTCGCCGCGAAGCCGAAGGGAATGAAACGGTCGAACTCATTCGCGCCGCTGGCGGTGACGGCCTATTCGTAAAGACCGATGTCGCGAAAACCCAGGATGTGCAAACCCTGGTCCGGAAAACCGTTGAAAAATTTGGCCGCCTGGATGTCGCATTTAATAACGCGGGCATTGAAGGCGCCTGGGTGCCTATCGCCGAACAACTCGAAGAGGACTTTGACCGCGTCATCGACATCAATGTCAAAGGCGTTTGGCTCTGTCTCAAATATCAGATTCAGCAGATGCTCAAACAAGGAACGGGCGGCGCTATCGTAAACATGTCTTCCGTGGCCGGCCTGATGGGATCGGCAGGCGCCGCGGCCTATGTTGCCAGCAAGCATGCGGTCATTGGACTGACTAAAACCGCGGCGCTCGAAAACGCCCTCAAGGGAATTCGGGTCAACGCCGTCTGCCCTGCCGTTATCGAAACTCCTATGGCTGACCGCATCTTCGGGGCACCCACGGTCAATAAAGCAGTGCTCGCACTCCATCCCATCGGCCGTTTCGGCACCTCGCTCGAAGTAGCCGAAGCCGTCCTCTGGATGTGTTCCAGCAAATCCTCGTTCATGACCGGACATTACCTCGTCCTCGACGGCGGACTTCTCGCTGGACCTAATCCCGCGACCTGATCGCGCGGCACGCCGCTACTTTTCATTCGACGGAGGGGCCGTACAAACCCGCTTTCCGCAGCCGTAGCAACTACAGTTCGATAATTCCGCGCTTCAACGCAATCGTCACCGCATGGGTCCGGTCGTTGGCCGATAGTTTCGCCAGAATACTCCGCATATGCGCTTTAACCGTCTCTTCCGAAATATTCAATTCTCCCGCAACTATTTTATTTGCTCCGCCGGCCGCCACTCGTTGTAGCACTTCGATTTCCCGCTGCGAAAGAGCGTCATCGGTATGGTGCTCCGCGATTTCGCTGGCGATTTCCGGCGGAATGCGTTTCTTTCCCGCGTGCACCATGCGAATCGTATCGAGCAGTTCTTTCCGCAGCATGCTTTTCAACAGGTAACCGGACGCCCCAGCCTTGAACGCCCGCAGCGCCTGGGTATCCCCTTTGTACGTGGTAAGCACCACGATGCGCGCTTCGGGAAACTCCCGCCGAATTGCCGTAATGGCGTCGATGCCGCCCATCACCGGCATCTGCAAATCCATCAGCACCACATCCGGCTTGCAGCTGCGAAAGGCTTCCAGCGCTTCGCGCCCGTTGGTCGCTTCTCCCACCACCACCAGATCTGCTTGCCCTTCAATCACCGCGGCAATCCCTTCGCGCAGCAAAGGATGGTCGTCCACCATCAAAACTCGAATCTGCGCAGTAGACTCACTCACTGAACACCGTCCCGCATTCCCGCCCGCAATAATCGCCACAGCGAATTCCGCTTGTTGCTGCGGTACGCCACCGCACTCGGGATCCGCAACTCCACTTCCGTTCCCGCCTCCGGCCGGCTCCACATCGCAATCTTCGCGCCTATTTTGTGCGCGCGTTCGCGCATCCCGGGCATTCCCCAATGTCCTTGCCGCCCGCCGGCCTGCAAAATATCCGACGCCACCCCGCGGCCATCATCGCGAAATCGTACCCGCAACTCTCTCGGATCGAACGTCATTTCTATCTCGATATGTTTGGCGTGGGCATGTTGAAAAGAGTTTGCCAGCGCTTCGTGCCCGATCCAGTAAATTTCGTCGCGCACCACCGGATGGATATCCCGCGCCGCGCCTTCCACGATCACTCGGAACTCCACTCCATCCTGCGCCAGCTCCTGGCCCATTTCATAAAACGCCTGCGTCAAGTCGTCGCCGCGCTCTCCGGTCGTTCGTAAATCCCGCACCCGCTCGCGGCCTTCCACCATCACCTGGTCGGCGCGATCCAGGGCCTTCTCCATCATCACCCGCGAAGGCTCGGACGCCGGTATTTTTTCCGCCGCCGCCTGAAACCGCAAGATCAAACCTTGAATGCTTTGCAGCAGCGTGTCATGCAACTCCCGGGCAATTCTTTCCCGCTCTCCCAGCCGGGCTTCCAGTTCGCTCTGAATCTGCAACCTCATCTGCCGCACGCGCAAAAGATAAAAGATCCACGCGACGCCTAGAACTGCCAGGGCGCACAATCCGCGAAACCAGCCGCTCTGATAAAACGCCGGCAGCTGTTCAAAATTCAGCGCGGCTCCGGCTTCATTCCAGACACCGTCATTGTTACTGGCAATCACCCGAAATCGGTATTTGCCCGGGCGCAAGTCGCTGTAGAAAGCTTGCCGCCGGTTTTCCGGCTCCTGCCACGTATGGTCGTGACCCTCCAGCATGTACCGGTAGCGAACCTTCTTCGGCACCGCGTAGCTGAGCGCCGCGTAATCAATTCGCAGATCCCGCGTAAGCGCCGGCAGTTGCAGCCCATCTTGCGGAAGATAATTTTTCCCATCGGCCACCACCCCTTCGATATGTACCGGAGGGACCACCACATTCCCGGCCATCCGCCGCGGATCAATCATCTGCAGGATCGTGTCGTTTGCAAACCACAGTCGGCCGTCCGTGGACCTTGCGGACTGCGGCTGCAGTGGCGTCAAACCGGGCCGCGCCCCGTCGAAAATATCGAACGTGCGCGCGGTCACCCGGTAATACGGCTGCTCCCACCATTTCTTAATCTCTGCCTCTCCGACCTCCACAACTCCGCACTTCGTATACAACCAGATCCCGTCGCCCTGGTCCTTCACCATCGCGTAGATTTCGTCGCAAGGCAGGCCGTTGCGTGTGCCCAGCAATTTTCGTTGGTCGTCTTTCCAGCGCACCAGTCCTTGCAGTGTTGCCGCCAGCACCGAACCGTCGCTATCAACAAACAGGGACCGAATCTGCGACGGCTTGCCGCCTTTATCGCCGGGAAAAATCTCCATCTTGCCGTTCTGCATGCGCACCATATCGCCATAGCTCAGTCCCAGCCAGATCCTTCCGCTGGTATCGGCAGCCATCGCAAACGCCGCGGCAATCTCCGGCGAAGTTGTCTCCTCGCGAACGTGAATCTCCCCTCCCGAATTCTCGATGCGCAACAATTTTCTTCCTGCCAGCGCCCAAACTCTCCCAGCGCTGTCTTCCGTCAACGCGAACACCGTTCCCGTTGCGCTTCCATCCTGCAAATGCACCGACCGAAAGTTCCCGCCTTCGTAAATCGCCAGTCCGCCATCTACTCCCACCCATAGCCGGCCCGCGCGATCCTCCAACATGGTCGTAACATTTCGCCCGGGCAAACCGTGCCGTTCCCGTATGGCCGAAAATGTATCTCCGCGCAAAACATCCAGCGCTCCGGAATTTCCGATCCACAACTCCCCGTCCCGCCCCGCCAGCACCGTGCTTACCGAATCCGCGGTCAATCCTTCGCGAATCGAAAAGCTAGCCACCCGCAGATCTCGGAAACTATCCACCCCTTTGGAAGTCGCCACCCACAGCGTCCCTTCGCTATCCTCAAAAAATCGCGCCACTGCGTCGCTGGATAGTCCATCCGTACTACCGAAGTGATCGACACTTTTGCCGCGCACCCGATAAATCCCCTTGTCTCCCGTTCCAATCCACAGCGTGCCGTCACGATCCACATACATCGTGGAAATATCGGATTCCGTACCGCTTAATCCCGGCAATTTCGTACCGCTCCACTCCCCTTGCAAGTAGTGCTGCAGTTCCAGACTCGTTCCCGATCGTTCAATCCCCGCCCACAGTTCTCCGTTCTTCTCCGCCGCCAGCGCCTCGACCCCTATCAGCACGTGCGATTCTTTCAGTTGCTTGGCAAAATAAGTTTGCGACGATCCGGGCTTCCATCGGCACAAACCCGCCGTCCCGCCAATCCAAAAATTTCCCGAATTGTCTTCCACCAGTCGCGTCGCGGCATCGATGCCCACGCCTTCCGCTTCGCCAAAACATTCCACCGTCTTATCCGTTATGCGGCATAGCGGACCTTTCCCATCTTCGATCTGCGAGCGCCCAATCCACACCACCCCGGCGCGCTCTTCCACAATCGCATTCACCCAGTCTCCCGTGCCCGGATATGTAATCAGTTCGCCATTCTTCCATCGCGCCAATCCCCGGCCGGTACCGATCCACAAACTTCCGTCACTCGTTCCCAAAAGCGCGTGGATATCCGATCGCGGCAATCGCTGGCCATCCGGCGCGCTCCAGGAAATGAATTGCGCCCCATCAAATCGCAGCAAACCATCCGGCGTTCCAAACCAGAGATATCCATCCGTAGTTTGCGCAATCGCCGTCGGCACTCCTTCGAACGTCCCATCTTGAATCCGCCACGCCGTGTGCCCGAACTGCGAAATTTTTCGATCCGTATCCAGCGCGTCCGCCGCAACGCACACCAATCCCGCAGGCAACAGCATTAAAAAAATTCCCGCTAATCTATGCAATTTCATCGCGCGTAATTTCGCCCGCTGTCCAACTCGGCGCTATAGAGCGTTTCCTCAGCGTTCAGGGTACTTCTTCAATCGCCCCGCAACCTACCCCAAACGGGTTACCCGCGCCTACCCTTCTTTCGGGTATCCCCAACATCTCAGGAGCCTTAGTGTTGTTTCTGTGCAAAGACTGTTCGCCATGTTTCCCGAGCGCGGCCCCGGCGTCGCGCTATTACTCTTGCGGATCTCCGTAGCCGCCACATTTTTCCTCAGCCTCGAGAATGGGCAAATAGTCTCCGATACGCATTGGCTCCAGCTCTTCACCGGGCTCCTAACCGTGCTCCTCATTCTGGGACTGTTTACCCCAATTCTCTCGACTCTTATTTGTCTCCTTGAGATCGCCGACCTGTTTATCTCTGGCTCCATCATCTCGCCGCCGGTGTACCTATCCCTTTTAAATGTCGTCGCACTCGCACTGCTCGGTCCAGGCGCATACTCGCTGGACGCTTGGCTCTTTGGCCGCCGCGTGCTGGTTGCTCCCCCAGAGAACCGCTAATCTCCTCTGTTCCCGCGCGCATCATTTGCATAACGCTTTTGGAGCGATCCCGCGCCCGCTATTTTATTTGTGCTATATATCGCCATCGTATTCCTCGTCCTCGCTCCATTCATTTTTCATTCATATCTCATTCAACTTTCGCATCGCTTTGCTCCTCATAATTGTGGTTCACTAAATTTCGTAAATTTTGGCTCACCCTTTTGAGGGGGCTGCGGCCCCCACTATCTAGGGTTTTATCATTGGCGACACACCTTCACACTGGCCCCGTACACTGACCGCCGTCCCGAACGTTGCCCTCCGCAGCATTTTGGAACGCCAGTTCAGAAATCAATTTTTCCTAGGAGCATCCAATGTCCCTCACCAATACTTCCCCAATCGCATCGACCAGCAGCAAATTCGTTCCGCAATCCGCCACACTCAGCGAAAGCGCTCTGGTCGCCGCCGCCAAGCGTGGAAAAACGGAAGCGTTCGAAATGCTTTGCGATCGCTGTGCGCACAAAGTTCTGCAAGCCACCAAACGCATCACCAAAAATCATGAAGACGCCGAAGACGCCCTGCAGGATTCTTTCTTGCGCGCTTTCACCCACATCAAACGTTTCGACGGCCGCTCCAGCTTCTCCACCTGGCTCACCCGCATCGCCATCAACTCCGCGCTCATGATGCTCCGCAAACGCCGCGCCGCCCGCGAACTTTCCATGGACACCAATTCCACCGGCGACACCACTCAAAATTACTGGCAGATCGCCACCACCGCGCCCAACCCCGAAAAACGTTACATTCAGCAGGAGCGCGAAACATTTCTCCGCGAAGCCGTAGGCCGCTTGCGCCCCGGCATCCGCGAGATGGTCGAGGTCCAACACTTCCAGGAATTTTCCATGAAGGAAGCCGCCGCGCACATCGGCATCTCCATCTCCGCCGCCAAAGGCCGCATGTTCCACGCCAAAGCCGCCCTCAGAAAGTCCCGCCGCCTGAAAGCTATCGGAGACCGCTCCATCCGCCACCCGTTTTTGCGTTCTGGCTCTCGCCCCAATTTTGCCAACGCTTCTTAACCGCAAACTGCGGGCGCGCAAAAGCGATGTGCGGGCCTGTTCCTGCCGTTCTCTTGACGTTGACCTTGTAGCGGCGGGTCTTTAGACCCGTTCTTTTGACTTTGTCTTTGTCTTTGTCTTTGTCTTTGTCTTTGTCTTTGTTTTTTCTTTTAGCGGCCGGGCTTCAGTTCACCCTGACGAAGGAAGGGCCCACCAGGCCGAGTGTTTTGCGCCTTTGGCAAAACACTCGCCACCTTTTTTCCCCAGCCCCCAAAATGTAAGATTCCGTTACACGTCGCACCCAGGAGCGCACCAATGGACGCAACTCCCCAATCCCATCCAAAATATTTCCTCGCGGGAACCGAGCAGCTGGTCGCCAATGCCGAAAAATACGCCCTCACCGCCAAGCTGGAAGTGCGCTCGCTTCGCGGAAATGTCAGCGTAATTTCCGGCGCGGGCGGCAACATCACCGTTCTCCCCGGACCCGACGGCCTACTCCTGATCGATTCCGGATTCGTCGGCGCGCAACCCCAGATCCGCCAAGCGCTGGCCAGCATCAGTCCCGACCCCATCAAACATTTGATCAACAGCCACTGGCACTTCGATCACACTCACGGCAACGAATGGGTTCACGCGGCCGGTGCCAAGATTCTCGCGCATCGCAACACTCTCAAACATCTGTCCGTGGACACTCGCGTGGACGGTTGGAATTTCACTTTTCCGGCGGTTCCCGCAGGCGGACTTCCCACCGAGACTTTCGATGACGCCCACACCGTCCATCTCAACGGCGCCACTCTCGAACTGAAACACTACGCCCCGGCCCACACCGATTCCGACATCTCCATCCATTTCACCGATTACGACGTCCTGCTCGCCGCCGACACTTTCTGGAACGGCGCCTATCCCTTCATCGACTATTGCACCGGCGGCAGCATCGATGGCGCCATCCGCGCCGCGGAATTAAATATCACCAGAGTCACCGACAAAACCATCGTGGTCTCCGGCCACGGCCCCATCGGAGACAAATCTCATCTCATCCTTTTCCGCGACGTCCTGGTAGAGCTCCGCGAAAAAGTTTCCGCCCTGAAAAAACAAGGTCGGACCCTGCCCGAAATAATCGCCGCCAAACCCGGTGCCAAATACGACGCCACCTGGGGCAACCTCTTCATGAACCCCGCCATGTTCACCACTCTCGTCTACCAAGGCGTCTAGTCGCCGTCGTAGCGGCGGGACTTTTGATCTTGTCTTTGTAGGCGCCGGCCTTCAGCCCGGCATGGCCTCCAATGTCACGAACCCGCCATCATTCCCCCGCTGCCACAATGATCCTCTCCACCTTCGCATCCAAATCCCTAGCCACCACCAACGCTTCCTCATTCCCATAACCAGCCAGAAAACTCTGCATCCGGTCATACGACACGTGCACCCCATCCGCCCGCTCATCAATCAAAATCGTCACCGGCGCATAAGATCCCGCATCCGGCACCAGCTTAACCATGCTCTTCATCGTCACCGGATTCCCCAACACCAATCGCAAACTCTTCGGCGCCGCAGCCCCCAGTTCCTTCCGCAACACCGCACCCAAGTCGTACCGCGTAAACTCCATCAATCCCGACATTCCAGTAGCCTTATCCACCACCGCCCGCAATTCCGCGTCATTCCCCGCCGTAAACAATTCCTTCCCAAACTCCGCCATATTCGGATGCCCAATCGCCGCATCCACTGCCTTCACCACCTCTGCAAACGCCCTCCTCGAAACCACGCTAAATCGCTCCACCACAACTTGTCGCAAGCTCATCCACCACCTCCCAATAAAATTTGTCGCTCCGACCTTGGTCGGCACCGGCCTTTGTAGCGGCGGGGCTTCAGACCCGTTCTTTGGAACTTTGTCTTCTTTTGACTTTGTCTTCGTAGGCGCCGTTCCTTTGACCTTGTTCTTGTAGCGGCCGGGCTTTAGTCCCGGCATGGCCAGTTCTTTGCTCTTTTGGCAAAGAACTGGCCACGCTTTTCGCGATCACGCAAACTTCTTCCCACTCCGACGAAATATCCCGGCTCCCATCAACAAAATTCCAAATCTCCTCCGCAACGAATATAATCCGCAACACCATGCCCTTAGCCCCCGGCACAAAATTCGGCCCCTACGAAATCCAATCTCCCATCGGCGCCGGCGGGCCTTTTGTAGCGGCCGGGCTTTAAGTCCCGGCATGGCCAGTTCTTTGCGCTTTTGGCAAAGAACTGGCCATGCTTCTCGCGATCACACAAACTTCTTCCCACTCCGACGAAATATCCCGCCCCATCAACAAAATTCCAAATCTCCTCCGCAACGAATATAATCCGCAGCACCATGCCCTTAACTCCCGGCACAAAATTCGGCCCCTACGAAATCCAATCCCTAATCGGCGCTGGCGGCATGGGAGAAGTCTACCGCGCCCGCGATCCGCGCCTAGGCCGTGACGTTGCCCTAAAGATCTTGCCCGAATCCTTCGCCACCGACCCCGACCGCCTCCGCCGTTTCGAACAAGAAGCCCGCGCCGTCGCCGCCCTAAATCACCCCAATATCCTCGCCATCCACGACATCGGCCAGCAAAACTCCGCACCCTTCCTAGTCTCCGAACTTCTCGAAGGCACCACCCTCCGCGCCGAATTAGAATCCGGCCCACTCCCGACACGCAAAACTTCTGACTTCGCCGTGCAAATCGCTCAAGGCCTCGCCGCCGCCCACGAAAAAGGCATCGTCCATCGCGACCTAAAACCAGAAAATATCTTCCTCACCAAAGAAGGTCGCGTAAAAATTCTCGATTTTGGTCTAGCCAAACTAGCCACAAAGAACGACGGCTCAACTCCCGATGCCGCCTACCAAACCCTCACCAGCGCTCCCACCCAAGCCGGCGTGGTCATGGGCACTGCCGGCTACATGGCCCCCGAACAAGTTCGCGGCGCCGCCATCGATTCCCGTACCGACATCTTCGCTTTCGGCGCCGTCCTCTACGAAATGGTTTCCGGCCATCGCGCTTTCAAACGGGACACCGCCGCGGAAACTATGACCGCCATCCTCAAGGAAGATCCCCCGGAACTCAGCGAACTAAAGCAACCTGTCTCCCCCGGCCTCGAACGCATCATCCGCCGTTGCCTCGAAAAAAACCCCGAGCAGCGCTTCCAATCCGCAAAAGATTTAGCCTTCGCCCTCGATGCTCTCAGCGGTAGCTCCACTTCAAAATCCGCCGCCAATCAAGCCATCCGATCCCAAAACAAATCGCGCACGCCCTATGCAATCGCCGCTGCGGTCGGAGTAGCCGCGATTCTGGGCACTGCTGTCTCCTGGTTTCTCCGCCCTGCCCCGCCAACCCCGCCGACCTTCACCCGGGTCTCGTACGATCAGGGCACCACCATTCGCGGCCGCTTGAGCGGCGACGGCAAAACCGTTCTCTACAGCGCCATTCTCTCGGATGGCCTGCCGGACACCTACGCCATTCGCGGCGATTACCCCGCCTCCGTGCCCGCCGGTCTTCACGGCGCATTGCTGCTCGCCGTTTCCCGTCAAGACCAACTTGCCGTCATCGTCCGTCCCCATCTCTACAGTCACTACCAATGGTTCGGTACCTTGGCCACCACCCCTGCAGGCGGCACGCAACCCCGTGAAATCCTGGAAAATGTCTACGACGCCGACTGGTCTCCCGACGGCCACGATCTTGCCGTAATCGATAAAGAGGGCGACAACTGGCGCTTGCAATATCCGATCGGCAAAATCTTGCTGCAAGACCACAAGTGGCTCACTGATCCCAGAGTTTCCCCGAATGGCGAACTGGTGGCCTTTTTCCATCACTCCTATGCCATTAGTGATAACCGCGGCGATGTCGCGGTCCTCGACCGGGCCGGCCACCTCCGCACTCTTTCCACCGGATGGGAGGCCTTGGAGGGTATCGCCTGGTCCCCGTCCGGCAAAGAGATCTGGTTCTCCGGGGCCCTTGCCGGCGACCAATATTGCATTCGCGCCGTAACCCTGGCTGGGAAGCAGCGCACTGTTTTTTGTGGCACTTCCGACGTTCGCATCCAGGATCTCGCGCCATCCGGACGCGCCCTGGTTTCTTCGGACTCCGATCGCCGTTCTATGGCCGGAGTGCAACACGGCTCCACGGATTCCCGCGATTTGAGTTGGCTCGACGGCTCTATCATCCCCGTATTGTCAGCCGATGGCAGCCAGCTTTTGTTTTCCGACGTATCCGCCGCTGCCGGCAGCAGCTACGCCACCTACGTCCGCAAGACCGATGGTTCGCCCGCGGTACACCTCGGTGACGGTGGTGGCGGCCTGGATCTGAACGCCAAATCCGCGTTGATGGTCCTGGTCGATGATCCGGACGCGAGTCTCCAGATCGCTCCTCTGGCCGCGGGGCAAATAAAAAAACTTCATTGGAACGGCTTTCAGCCCTCTCTCGCCAATTGGTTTCCGGACGGCGTTCACATTCTGATCGGCGACGACCAGCCGGGGCATCCTGCGGGCCTATACCTTACCGACGTGAACGGCTCGACTCCCAAACTGCTCTCGCCCACCGATCACGTGGAATTCCAGCAGATCGTCCTCGCGCCGGATGGCGACTCCCTTTTAATTTTGCGAAATGGCGCTTGGCACTCTTTCTCCATTCAGCACAACACTGCTCGACCGATACAGGGCCTCCAGCCGGGCGAAGATCTTGTCGCTTGGAGCGCGGACTCGAATCACGTCTTCACGCGGACCATCAAGTCCGGCGAAATCGAAGTGTCCCGCCTCGATATCGACTCCGGCAAGCGTGAGTCCTGGCAAATCTGGAAACCCAAGAATCCCGCCGGCGTTATGTTTCCGGCTACCCAAATTGCCATCACCCCGGACGGCCACCAGATGGTTTTCGCTTTCCGCTCGCTCTCCGGCACCCTCTACCGCAGCGACACCCTGCACTAGCCGCCTTTTATGGTCGTTGTAGTACTGCCGTCGTAACGGCCGCGCTTCAGCCTTTGACTCTGTAGCGGCCGGGATTCAGACCCGGCATGGCCAGTTCTTTGCGCCGTTGGCAAAGAACTGGCCACTCTTCGCTCTTGCTACTGATCACTTTCCCAATTCGGGATATCGCCTCCCTCGTTCGAACCAGTACTACACAATTATCTTATTGACAAAACAACAGAATCGTGCTACCATCCCCTGTGTTAAATCGCCACTCCTGTCGATCCAGCAAAATCTCCCAAACCACCGCCCAATCTTTTCAATCACTTACACACTCTTCTCAATTCACAATTTCGTCCATCCCTCTTGTCTTGAATAGCTTGCGCACTCTTTCCAAAAAACACCCGGGGGTGGGGATCCCTCTCGCCACTCGTTCACCCCGAACCGCGAGAGGCCACTACTCACTCGCCACTTCTTCTCTAACCGAAACAGAATCTATAAGTTACACGGCAACCAACCCTAATCAGTTTAGATTGAATATGTTACACGGATACCCCGGGGGTCTCCCCCTCCGCAATTCCTACATTCCCAAAACGGAATCGTCGAACCACGAGCCCCTCGCTCGGCCAATCAAAGACACACCAGAAAATATTTTTGTCCCCCACAATCTCCTCGCAAGTCATACTGCGAATGGCAATTCGCGCCACATTTCGCAAGTGACCACCGCCGAAACCACTCAACCAGCTCCCGTCGGCGCAAAACGCCACGCCTACCTCGTCGCCTCGGGAATTTTTCTCAGCCGCATCGCCGGACTGATCCGCGATCGCATCTTCGCTCACTATTTCGGCAACTCGGACGCTGCCGACGCCTTCAAAGCCGCCTTCCGCATCCCCAACTTTCTGCAAAATCTGTTCGGCGAAGGCGTGCTCTCCGCCAGCTTCATTCCGGTCTACGCGGGACTGCTCGCCCGCAAGGACGAAGACGAAGCCCGCAAAGTAGCCGGCGCAGTCGCTTCCTTACTCGCGCTGACTACGTCCTTACTCGTTCTCGTCGGCGTGCTGGCCACGCCATTCCTGATCGACGCCATCGCGCCTGGCTTTCACGGCGAAAAACGCCAGCTCACCATTCAGCTGGTCCGCATTCTTTTTCCCGGCGCCGGCCTGCTGGTTTTTTCCGCCTGGTGTCTCGGCGTCCTCAACAGTCATCGCCGTTTTTTTCTTTCCTACACCGCGCCCGTCCTGTGGAACGCCGCCATGATCGCCACCCTCTGGATCTTCGGCGCGCGCTACGCCCAATATCCTCTCGCGGCGATTTTGGCGTGGGGTTCCGTCGTGGGCAGCGCACTACAGGTCGCTGTGCAACTCCCCGTAGTTTTGACTTTGCTGCGCGGTTTTCATTTCACACTGAATTTCGGCGCGGAGAATATCCGCACGGTGGTTAGAAATTTCGCGCCGGTTTTCATCAGCCGCGGCGTGGTGCAAATCAGCGCGTTCATTGACGCTCTACTCGCCAGCCTGCTTCCCGGCGGTGCAGTCGCTGCTCTCGCTTACGCGCAAACTCTTTACACTCTGCCGGTCAGCCTTTTCGGCATGTCCGTTTCCGCCGCCGAACTTCCCGCTATGTCCGGAGCTCTCGGCGCAGACGCCGAAGTCGCCGCAGTTCTGCGCGCCCGCCTAAATTCCGGTCTGCGCCAGATCGCCTTCTTCGTTCTTCCTTCGGTGGTGGCGTTCCTGATTCTCGGGGACGTAATCGTCGCCGCGATCTACCGCTCCGGCCGCTTCACCCAAACCGACGTGATCTACGTCTGGGGCATTCTCGCGGGATCGACCGTAGGACTTCTCGCTTCCACGCTTGGCCGGCTATACGCCTCCACTTTTTACGCGCTGCGCGACACCCGCACGCCGCTGCGCTTCGCCGTAATCCGCGTAATTCTCACTACAATCCTCGGCTATCTTTTCGCCTTGCCGCTCCCGCACTTGTTAGGCATCCAACCGCGCTGGGGCGTCGCCGGACTCACCATCTCCGCCGGAATCGCGAGCTGGATCGAATTTGTGCTGCTCCGTCGCGCGCTAATACAACGCATCGGACCCAGCGGACTCCCTGTAAATTTTCTCGCCAAGCTTTGGGCCGCAGCTCTCATCTGCCGGAGCACGTCTCCTGGGCAGTCCACTACGCTCTCGGCCAACGTTCACCGATCCCCGCAGCCATCTTAATTTTAGGAATTTACGGCACGCTCTACTTCGCGCTCACTCTGCTGCTGAAGCTGCCGGAAGCGCGCGCGCTCTTCGGCCGCGCCAAACACGCCGTAGGAAATTAGCTCAATGCCACGTGGAATCGAAGTCCTCGCTTCACACCGTTTCGCCGGACGCGCCGGTGGCCAGCTTGACCGCCGGGCAGGAGCCGATTCAGATTACAAACTTGACGGAGCGCTTGCTGAGAAACCTCGCGGGGCGGAGTTCACGTTTTGGAAGTCGGGAGGTTCGCGTCTAGCCAGGCTCTGATTCCGCCGTCCATCGATTCAACGTTGGTGTAGCCCATCTTCTGAATATTGTCCGCGGCCAGCGCCGAGCGATAGCCACCGCCACAATACAGAATAACTTTTGCGCCGTGATCGGGAATCACTGTTTCGACATCGCGCTCGATGACACCTTTGCCCAAATGTATCGCGCCCGCAGCGTGCCCCGCGGCGAATTCGCTTTCTTCGCGGACATCCACAAAATAAAATTTCTCGCCGGCATCCTGACGCCGCTTTACGTTCGCCACAGTGATTTCTTTCACCCGCGATTTCGCGTCGTTGACAATTTTCAAAAAACCCTCGGAATGTTTCATAACTCCTCCAATATTTCGCTGAGGAAGTTCAGAATATCACGCGCGGCTTGGACATCGCGCAGAACGCTGCGAAGTGACTGAACAATCAGCTAATCCAGATCGCGCCAGTTCGGCCCCGCGCAAATCTCCACGGCCAACGGCACGGCCAGCTCATGGACTTCTTCCATTTCCTTTCGGACCAGGGTTTCGAGTTCTTTCTGCTCGTCGGGCGGCGACTCAAACAGTAATTCGTCGTGTACTTGCAGAATCATTTTGGCGTCGAACTTTTCTTCACGCAGCCGCGCGTCGATTTTGATCATGGCCAGCTTGATCAAATCCGCAGCGGTGCCTTGCAGCGGAGAATTGAGCGCGGTGCGTTCCGCAAAGTTGCGCAACTGCATCTGCGGCGAATTAATTTCCGGAATCGGGCGAATCCTGCCAAACAGTGTTTTCGCCACGCCGGTCTTGCGCGTTTCCACCAGTACGTTGTCGAGATAGGCCTTCACGCCCTTATAGCGGGCAAAATATGCGGCGATAAATTGCGCGGCTTCTTTTTGCGGCACGTTGATCTGCTGCGCTAATCCAAACGCGGATAACCCGTAAATAATTCCGAAGTTGATGGCCTTCGCGGCCCGGCGATGCTCGGCACTCTGCAACATCGGGCCCACGCCGAAGACTTCCTGCGCCGTCCGGGCATGAATGTCTTCGCCATTGCGAAAAGCATCGAGCAGCACGGGGTCCTGAGAAAAATGGGCCATGATGCGCAGCTCGACTTGCGAATAGTCCGCGGAAATAAAAATCTTGCCTTTATCCGCCACAAACGCGGCGCGAATCTGTCGCCCCAGCTCCGTACGAATCGGGATATTTTGCAGATTGGGATCCGACGAACTCAGCCGGCCGGTCGAAGCATTAGTCTGCGAAAAACTGGTGTGCAGCCGTTTGGTCTCGGGATGAATCAGTTTCGGCAGGGAATCCACGTAGGTGGATTTTAATTTTGCCAGTTCGCGGTACTCGATCACCTTCGCGGGTACAGGGTGCTTTGCGGAAAGCTCCGCGAGAATCTCCACCGCCGTAGAGCGACCTTTGGCCCGCCCGCGTTTCACGGCCGGCTGCAATCCTAATTTATCGAACAACACCTCGCCGAGTTGCGTCGGAGAATTCACGTTGAATTCCACGCCAGCAAGTTCCCAAATCTCTTTTTCCAGGCGACGAATTTCCTTTTCCATCGACTCGGACATCACTCCGAGAGCTTTGGGGTCGACACCGATTCCCACGCGCTCGATCTCCGCCAAGACGTAGGTCAGCGGCAGATCGATATCCTTATAAACGCCGGTTAATTCCTGCTGCTTTATCGCGTCGCGCAGCACGGGAGCCAAGCGCTGCAAATAATCCGCGCGTTCCCCGGCGCCGCCGCCGAGCATCACGTTCCACTGGCGCATGACTACATCGGCAAAATTGTGATTTCCGGTCGTGGGCCGCAACAGGTACGAATAGACTTGCGTGGCATCCTGCAAATTTTCGGTGTGGCCGGCCAGCAACTGGAACAATTTTGCGTCGTGGACAATTTTCGGGCGTTTGGCATCCGCGAGCACCGGGAGCAACGCTTTCAGCGCTTCGCCATTGGCATCCATCCAGACGGCGCGGCCTTCGCCCGGCTTCGATGAAACTTCAATGCCCGCGATCCGGGTGCCGAACCCTTCGGACTCCCGTTCACCGGTTTCCAAATTGAGCCAAATCGCCAGCGGCTGCTTGGCGGGAAGCTTAGCCAGACACTCGCGAAATTCCGCCACGGTAGCGAATTGTGCGTAATCTGTTTTGACGGCCAGGCCATCGCTCTCCGGCGCCGAAGCCGCGACCGCTTCTGAACCCAATTCGCGCAGTAGTGAATTGAAGCCCAGTTCGCGATAAAGATTGCTGAGCGCTCCCACGTCCGGCGTTCGGCGAGCTAATTTTTCGAGCTCCAGCCTTACCGGAACCTCGGTGGCGATCCTGGCGAGCTGCTTGGACATCAACACTTGTTCGCGCTGCTGCTGCAGGGCCTCGCGATAGCGCTTATTGGGAACTTCGTCGGCATGGTCCAGGGCGTTTTCCACGTTGCCATATTTCTGAATCAACTCCGCTGCGCCCTTTTCTCCGATGCCTTTTGCGCCAGGAATATTGTCGATGTTGTCTCCGAGCAGGGCCATGTAGTCCACAACTTGTTCCGCGGTAACGCCAAGAATTTCTTTCACCTTGGCTTCGTCGACGATGACGTCGCTCTTGGCGCCACCGCTGCCGGTGCGCAACACGCGCACGTTGCCGCAGACCAGCTGCATCATGTCTTTGTCGTTGGTTACAACCAGTACATCCAGTTTTTGCTTCGAAGCTTGCTGCGCAAGCCCGCCAATCAAATCGTCAGCCTCGAAACCGTCCATTTCCAGGATTGGCAGGTGCATGGCCTCGCACAATCTGCGGACGTAAGGAATCTGTTGCGAGAGTTCGTCGGGCATCGGGGCGCGATGCTCTTTGTATTTTTCGAAAAGCTTGTCGCGAAAAGTGGGAGCTTTGGTGTCAAACACGATGGCGATATAGTCGGGGGAATAGTCCTTGATCAGGCGGCGCAAAATATTTGAAAAGAGAAATGGAACCTTGGTGGGGAGGCCGGAGGGGGCGTTCATGCGGACCATCGGCGCGAAAAACGCACGGTAAATGTGCGCCATGGCGTCGACTAGGAAGATTTTTTTAGGTGCAGCTGGCATATCGTTGAGTATACCGCAGGGCTAGGCGGGCACTCTGAGGTGGCCCGATTCGGTGGCGGGTCAGTTTCCGGTCAAGCTCGCAGCGCTTATCAGGCACAAAGTGCGTCGTGTTGGTTTCTAATAGAAGCGAGGATGGTTATGCGCCCGCATGTCCCGTGTTTCATCTTGTTCATGGTTCTAATTCCAGCCACGCTCTCTACGGCACAAACGCAGTCAGATAGCGACGAAGCGGTTGTGAGACATGCGAAATCGGTTGACGTTGCCAAGATTGACTCGACACTTTCTTCGCAGCGGCTTGAGGATTGGCTCCTCCATGGTCCGGCTAGAATTGACGAGTTGTCCTGGAATATTAGCCCTGACTGCGATTTGAAAGGGGCGGAACCAGATGCGGACGGAGACCTGCCCCTGTGTGTAAAAATCGGTTTCCGACGTGGAAACACGAGCGGATTTGGTGTGCTAAGAGTGGGCACGCTTAAGCACGGCGTGGGTAGACAACCTGCCTTTTTCTATCTCGATGTTCTTCGCCCGTTTTCACTTGGCTCGTACGACAAGCTGTCTGATTTTCCTCGTTTTCTAGATGGAATAGACCGCGCGGCGACGCAAAACGTCCCAAATGAGATTCATCTGAGGGCGACTGTGCAAGACGTTGTTCCGCTTGCAGACTTTTCGGGGAAAGTAACGCTAGTCGGTTTTGACCCAAGGTTTGCTCTCACCGTTCGCATTGAGTCGGTCGACCGAGTGGTCGGCGGTTTTGCCGCGGGGGCAACGATTTCACTCGCCATCCACAGTCCGGCACTGCTATTTGGATCGGATGTTGCCACAGGCAAGACATACAACTTTGCCTTAGAACGAGAGTTTAAGCACGGTAAGGCAAGATTTTTTGGCCTGAAGGTTGTCCGGATAAGTGGGGTAATCGGCAATTGACCCACTACCGGCGATTCGACTGTTGGTTTGGAATGTGTGGGTGCTGTGCAAAAACAAAAGCGCCCGCCGCAGACGGCGCCCGCTACAAAGGCGCACCTTGAAACCCTACATTGAGAAACGGGTTAGTTCGTGGCGTTGTCGGTAACGCGCGGCGGCTGAATCACAATCAAGATACGCGTTCCGCGAGGGAGAGAGACGTTTTTCTTGGTGGACATCATCACTGTGCCGTCAGAGCCGGCCGACAGCGGGGTGTACAACCGAATGTCCGGGGCGCCGAGCGCACCCTTGCTATCGGTAGTCAATAGCCCGCGCTTGGTGAATGCGCCCTGGGTGAGCGGCAACTCTACCGCTGGCGGACGGATCATCGTCGAATGAGTATCTTCCGGGGCGTGGGAAACGGCCATCACGCTCTTGCTCGAACCGTCCGCGTTCAAGTTGGTGTCGAGCGGCGTGGCACTTCTCACCGGTACATCTGAACGCGACGGCGCATCGGAATCCGCGTCATCTCCGGCAGAAGCCGTCTCAAGCGGGGCGGCCGAATTCGGCCCTACCGCCAGCGCTTGGATCCCGGCGTTCATCACCGCTTCCTGGCCATTTTTCAAAATTGCTTTATCGAACTGCAAGAAGAGCGCGGAACGATCCGGCCCATGGGTGGAAATCGATTTGCGAACGACGTGCCCTTCAATAATCGTGCCGCGCGGGAAAATCACGCTGCGCCCGTAGCGTACCGTCTCGGTGGTCTCGGCGGTAAATTTGTCGCCGGACTTGCTGCGGCGTGCGTCCAGGCTCTGCAGCAATTTGGCGTTGAAGGCGGTGCCGACGCTTAGCGGGCAGACTACTCCGGACTTAGCGGCATCCTGTTTGGCGCTCGTTTGGGCGGCTGTATCCGCTGGAGTGTTGCCGTTCGGAGCTTGCGCGGCGGCGGCCAAGGGGCCAATGGCCATCAGCGCGGCCGCCAAAGTTGTCATTAAGAAGTTTTTAGAGATTTTCATCGCTACCACCCTGCCGCCTGGCCCGAAAACAGCTCTATCTTACCTCACCTATGCACGCACTACTGGCGGAGCCGTAATTGCATCTCCACCGCCATAGAGCGCTAGAGTACGCCCCTTATTTTTCAATACTATACGGGCAAGACTGTATGGCCGCGGCGGAAATTCCAGCGTTCTAGTACCGCTAATTTACGCAGAATCCAAGAATTGTTGCGTCCGAAAGGCGCGAGAGAGCGAGGGTTATTCGCCTTCCGAGGGATGACCTTCGAATGTTTTAGATGATCCCGAGGGGCTTGGCGACTTCCTGCAGGATGTCCGCGGCCTTTAGGAGGTGCTCGCGCTTATGAGCGGCACTAACGATGGCGCGGAGGCGGGCCTTGCCCTCGGCCACGGTGGGGTACCCGACCGCCGGGGCGAACACGCCGGCCTCAAAAACCTTCTTGGAGAACTCGAAGGCTTTGGCCGCGTCGCCCACGTGAATGGGAATGATGGGGGTCTCGCTGACCTTGAATTGAAAGCCGCGCTTCTTCAGTTCGCGCTTGAAGAATTTGGTGTTGGCCCACAGCTTCTTGACCAGCTTTTCGCCGCCCGGGGAATCCAGCAGAGTAAATGCGGCGGCGCAGGCTGCCGCCGTGGCGGGCGGATGCGAAGTAGAAAAGAGGAAGGGACGGGCGCGGAGATAAAGGTAGTCGATCAGATCGCGGGAGCCGCAAACGTAGCCGCCCATCGAGCCGATGGCTTTGCTGAGGGTACCGACCTGGATGTGCACGCGGCCGTGGCAATTTAGATGATCAATGGTGCCGCGGCCGCCGCGCCCGAGTACGCCCGAAGAGTGTGCGTCGTCCACCATCATGATGCAGTTGTATTTTTCGGCCAGGCTGCAGAGCGCGGGAAGGGGCGCGATGTCGCCGTCCATGGAAAAGACGCCGTCGGTGATGATCAGCTTTTTGCCGGGAAAATTGGCGTGCTCCTGCAGGATGCGATCGCAGTCCGCTACATCTTTATGTTTGAATACTTTGATGGTGGCTTTGGAAAGGCGCGCGCCATCGATGATCGAGGCGTGATTCAGTTCGTCGGAAATAATTAGATCTTCTTTGCCGAGAACCGCGGAAACGGTGCCGGCATTGGCGGTGAAGCCGGACTGAAAGACTACGCAGGCTTCGACGTTTTTGAATTTGGCGATTTGCTCTTCGAGGGCCATGTGAATCTGCATGGTGCCGGCGATGGTGCGTACCGCGCCGGCGCCGACGCCGAGCTTTCTTACGGCTTCGATGGAAGCCTTGCGTAAGCGCTTATCTGTGGCCAGGCCAAGATAATTGTTAGAGGCCAGATTGATCACTTCGCGGCCGTCAAAGGTGCAGACTGCTTTCTGCTCGCCCTCCAGCACGCGCAATTTCGGGGCTACGCCTTTGGCGCGGAGTTCGTTTAGAGCGTCGCTGACATACTGCAGAGGACCATTTTTTGCCCCAGTGGTAGCTGTTGCGGCCGTTCCTGTTTCACTCATAAAAACTCCTTACATGATCGAGTTCTAGTTTTCTGTGTTCGTTGGTTCGCTATTTCATCCCGCTGGGGTACAACAAAATCTTCCCGGCCAATCCCTTCTGCAGTTTCGCAAAAGCGTCTTCAAAATTTTCCAGCGCGGCTGTTTCGCCGAACAGTGGCTCGAGATTCAAACGGCCGGCTTTGAGTAGGGCGGTCATCTGGACCCAAGTCTCGTACATGCGTCGGCCATAGATGCCCTGGACGGTTGCGCCCTTGAAGATCACGTCCTTAACCAGATCGAGCGGCACATTCTCGGTGGGAATTCCGAGGAGGGAAGCGCGGCCGCCAGCTCGGAGAGCCGAGAAGCCTTGCTGGATCGCAGTGGGATTGCCGGACATTTCCAGTAACGCATCCACGCCCGTCCCGCCGGTCGCGCTCAGAATTTTAGCGACTGCGTCTTCCGAAGCGGGATTAAGGGCCACGTCTGCACCCATCTGCAGCGCCATCGCGCGTCGCTGCGCATTCGTTTCCGTAGCAAAAACAGTAGAGCTGCCACAAGCTTTTGCGACTGCGATAGCCATCAAGCCGATCGGGCCGCAGCCGGTGACTAACACCGTTTGCCCGGCGATCGGGCCCGCCAAAACGGTGTGTACGGCGTTGCCGAGCGGATCGAGAATCGCGCCGTAGCGCTCCGGAATCGCGGCGTCCAGCTTCCAGATATTCGACGCCGGGATTTTTACGAATTCGGCGAACGCGCCATCTTGATCAATTCCGATAATTTTCAGGTTCTGGCAGATGTGCGCTTCGCCCAGCCGGCACTGATGGCAATATCCGCAGTTCACATGCATTTCGGCGCTGACGAAATCGCCGGGCTTTACGGCGGTCACTTCGTCGCCGACTTTTTCGACTACGCCGCAAAACTCGTGTCCCAGAGTTACTGGGGGCTTGATCCGTCCCTGAGACCAGCGGTCCCATCCGTAAATGTGCAGGTCGGTCCCGCAAATGGAGGCGGCCGAGACGCGGACCAGCACATCCGTCGGACCAATTGCCGGCACGGGGACTTCGGCGATTTCCAGACCTTTGGTTGCTTGGGTTTTCCGCAGTGCCTTCATCGTTGTCGCCATTCAGGCAGACTCCCGTTCACCGCACAACCCGACAATGCTAGCACAAGGGCCGAAACGGGGAGACGTGGGCCGGCGGTGCCATATTTTGGAAATACCATTTACAGATACCATTTGCCATTATAAAATGGTATTTATGTCATCGACTGTATCCATCGACAAGGCTGGGCGGTTGGTCCTCCCAAAACCGATCCGCGACAAACTCGGCTTGGAGGCCGGGGACAGTCTGGCGATCGAATCCGAAGGCGATGAAATCACCCTGCGGCCCGTCCGTCCGCAATCAGCGATGATCAAAGTGTCCGGCATCTGGGTACACAACGGCGAACTGCCTCGCGACTTCGACATTGTTGAGTTCATCAATCAGGAACGCGAAAAGCGCGCGCTTGAGTTTCTCGGGTGAGGGAGTTTTTCGATACTTCCGTGCTGGTTGCCGCCTTTGAGCGCAGCCATCCCCACCATCTCGAAAGCATCAAGCGGTTCGCGGAGTCCAGCCTGGAGAAGTCGGCTTGCGCTCTGCATACACTCGCGGAGCTTTACAGCTCCCTCACTGCTCTGCCGCTGCGACCGCGAATTTCTCCTGATCAGGCGGTACTTTTCATTCAGGAGGTCCGGGACCGGCTCACTCCCGTGGAGCTCTCCGTCGAGGATTATTTGAACACTATTAAGCAAACAGCGGAGCGGGGATTAACCAGCGGCAAAATCTACGATGCCTTGCTGCTCGCCTGCGCCGTGAAATCCGAAGCACAAGTCATTTACACCTGGGATCTGAAGCACTTTCGGGCGATCGCTCCCCATTTGGCCGACCGCATACAAAACCCGTGAACACCCGGCCCTGAGCTTCGCCACCCTCTCGAACGGTAACCCCGCATTTATAAATCGCCGCCATCCGCGACTTTCACGGAACTTTTGTTAAGTCATTGACGTTCTATCCATAGATAGCCTATATATGGACCTCATGACCAAGAAAACCGATCTGATGCCCGGCACTCTAGACATGCTGATCCTCAAGACCCTCACCCGTGCGCCGTTGCATGGCTACGGTATTGCATTGTCCATAAAGAATATGTCCGACGACGCCTTGACTGTGGAAGAAGGCTCGCTCTATCCCGCGCTGCAACGCCTGCTGTTGCAGGGCTGGGTGCGCGCCGAATGGAAGAAAACGGACACCAACCGCCGGGCCCGTTACTACACTTTGACGCAAGCCGGCCGCAAACAACTGGGTATTGAGCGCTCGAAATTTCAGGAAATGATCGCCGCTATCGGGCGGGTGATGCAAGACGTATAAGAGGATGCCGCTATGAACTCCATTTCGCTTTTGTTCAAGAAACTGCAACTCTTTTTCGGCCGCCGGAAATTTGATGGCGAGCTGCAGGAAGAGATGGCCTTTCACCTGGAGCAGAAAGCGCAAGCTTTGCAGTCCGCGGGACTGAGCGAAGACGAAGCACGGCACGCGGCCCGGCGCGAATTTGGTAACGGGACTAATCTTTCGGAGCGCAGCCGCGATGTGGTGGGATTGTGGTTTGAAACGTCGCTGCAGGATTTCCGCTTTGCGCTGCGCCAGTTGCGAAAAAATCCCGGTTTTGCGTTCACCGCGGTCTTCATGCTGGCTCTGGGGCTATGCGCCAGTGTTTCCATCTTTGCTTTCGTTGACGCCACGCTGATCAAACCGCTGCCATACCAAAACCCCAAGCGCCTGGTGGGAGTTTACGAAGCTACGCCGCAATGCCCGCTATGCAATCTTTCTTATCCCGATTTTCTCGATTACAAAAAGCTCAATAAATCTTTCACTTCGCTCGAAGTTTATCAGAAGAATTCGATGACCCTGGCGGGCAAAGACGGTGTGGAGTCCGCCAACGTGGGCCGGATCTCCGATGGATTCTTCCGCACGCTAGGGGTGGCCCCCATTCTGGGGCGAGATTTTTATTCCGGCGAAGATCTGCTTTCCGCGCCGCGCACGGCGATGCTCAGCTATGCCGCGTGGCAAAAACGTTACGGCGGGAATCCGGACGTGATCGGGCAGACGGTGATTCTGGATGAGCATCCGACGACGATCATCGCCGTGTTGCCTCAGGAATTTCATTTCGCGCCATCCGAGCCGGCCGATTTTTGGGTCGCGCTACATGCCGAAAGCGAGTGCGAGCTGCGTCGCAGTTGCCACGGACTGTACGGCTTGGCACGGTTGAAAGACGGCGTCACCCTGCAAGCCGCCAACGAGGACGTGAAATCCATCGCGCAACAATTAGCCCAGCTCTATCCGCCGTCCAACACCGGACAGAGCGCTACAGTCGCCGACCTCGCCAGCGTTATCGTCGGCAACGTTAGCCCGATCCTGCTGATGCTGTTGGCTGGTGCGGCTCTGCTGCTGCTGATTGCCGGCGTAAACATCGCCAGCTTGCTCCTGGTGCGTTCCGAAAGCCGCAAACGAGAGATCGCGATTCGCAACGCGCTCGGCGCCGCGCGCATTCGCCTCATCCGACAATTCGTCACGGAGGGTTTGGTTTTGGTGATCGCCGGTACTTCCATCGGACTTTTGGGTTCCTACTGGATGATGAACATTCTGCTCCGCTTGATTCCGGCTGACATCCTGGCCCAGATGCCGTTTCTGCAGGGGATCGGCCTCAACCTTCGCGTGCTGGCATTTTCTGCTGCGATCGCCGCGCTAGCTGTTGTGCTCTTTTCCGTCACTCCGACGCTGCGACTCTCGGCTCCGGATGTGCGCACCGGATTGGCGCAAGGCAGTCGCGGCTCGGCGGGAAATACCTGGCGGCGGCTGGGATCGAAATTAGTGGTGCTCGAATTGGCCACGGCGGTCGTGCTGTTGGTCAGCGCCGGGCTACTGGGGAAAAGTTTCTATCTGTTGTTACACGTCAATCTCGGCTTGCAACCAGAAAACCTGGCCACTTTGGTAGTAGTCGCGCCAAAATCGGCCTATCCCAAGGATCCGCAAGTCATGGCGCTCACTCGCAAAGTGATGAGTGACGTCTCGCAACTTCCCGGGGTGAAATCCGTAGGCGTCTCGACCAATCTGCCCGTGGATGGCTGGGGCAATACTTCGTGGTTCCGGGTGATCGGGCGGCCGTGGCACGGCGAACATTACGAAGTAGCCGAGCGGGACGTCAGCCCGGATTATTTCACCGCGCTGGGATCCAAATTGATTCGCGGGCGACCCTTCCGTGAAGACGAAGACGGCAGCAAGCCTCATGTGGCCATCATCAACCAGGCCATGGTCAGAGAATATTTTCCCGGCGAGGATCCCATCGGCAAACAACTCACGTACATCACGCATGACGTGGTGCCGATCGAAATCGTGGGCATCGTGGAAGACATCAAGGAAGGACAGCCGGACTCCGGGAATCATTCCGCGATGTACATCCCGTTCAATCAGGGACCGGGGCGCTATTTTAATCTGGTGGTGCGCACTTCACAGGATGAGGGAGCCATTTTCCCCGCGCTCAATTCGGCCATTCATCAAATCGATCGCAGTATCTTAATGATCAGCCCGGCTACCATGACGCAGATCATTCATAACTCGCCTTCGGCATACATTCACCGTTCGTCGGCGTGGCTAATCGGCGGCTTCGCGGTTATCGCACTGCTATTGGGAGTTGTCGGGCTCTACGGAGTGGTGGCTTATTCCGTGAGCCAGCGTACGCGAGAGATCGGCGTACGCATTGCCATCGGCGCGCAGCGTAGCTCCGTCTATCGCCTGGTTCTCCGGGAGGCCGGCTGGTTGATTTTTATCGGCATAGGCGCTGGACTAGTTTTGGTGGTGGGCGCCTCCAGCGCAATGAAAGCCGTACTCTTCGGGGTGCGCGCCTGGGATCCCGCGACGCTCGCTGCAGTGGCCGTCGTGCTGGCCGTCGCGGCGCTAGCCGCCAGCTTCATTCCAGCGCATCGCGCCGCGTCGGTAGATCCGGTGGAAGCGCTGCGCGCGGAGTAATCCGCGACAACCCTCAAGTCACGCCGTCACTCGCAAAGGGCGTGATATGTCGTGCTCTTGCAAGACCATCACAAGCTTCTTAGCCACATCCGTGGCGTTACTTCACCTCCTCCACCACTCCAATTTTCTCCAAGGCCTTCAAATATTCCAATACCATCTCCAGCGGCACTGGTCCATACTCCGCTGAAACCGCATCGCGTATTTCCTGCGCATTCCGTTTCCCATCCGCAAAATTTAGAACCTCATACGCATACTCTTCGCTCCCGCCCCAGAGTCCCTCGTAACTCAAGAGCTTCGGCGCCTCCACTCCAACTGCTTTCGTCTTGTCGGCAAAATAGTCGTATCCAAAGACTGCCAATGGACCCTTGGGTTCCGCCTTTCGTGAAAACTTGAGCAGTCCTTGCGCGGCCGCTTTTGGCCGCGGCTCTGTCATCGCCTGCTCTTCTTTGCGCCACGGATAGGTTGTTAAGTACTCAGAAAGAAAGCGGGCCTTCTCATCGGAAATTCCTAGCAGGGTCTTCGTCGAATTCGCGACCCAACTAGTGTATTCAAGGCCCTGGCGAGTCGTATTTCGGAGTTCTTCATCAGAGAGGTCGTTCCCGCGACGCCAGCTTTCTCGGTTCCTATCAATTGCGCCCACGAAGAGTTGATCAGCCAGTGGAGTCACATTTCTGCCGGCTGCAGTAGCCAAGTAATAGGCGCTGGCGGCGCCGATGAAGGCGGCGCGTTTTAGTTTGGTGGGGTCGATGTTGGCGGCGGTGTCGAAATTGGTGTGGATGTAGCGGTCCGGCCAGTCGTTCAAATAGATTGCGGGGATCCCGAAGGAGGAATCCTGATAGACCTCGTGATCGCTGCCCATGGAAAAGGGTGAGTACTCCGCGCGGAGTGGTTCCTTGCCACCTTCTGGTGCGACCATCGGAAAGTCCGCGCTGCCGGTCGCGGCAAATTTGTAGCTCTCTTCATTCACCCAGTCCGCGAAGGCCCAGGCTACGTCGTGCACAAAGCTCGGCAAACTCATCGGTCCGCGCGTGACGTGGAACACCGCCTTGGTCTCCGGTCCGCCGCCCACCATATCCATGTGAACGACAGCTTTGATCTCGCGCGGCAAACTCCGGGCGGGCATTCAGCAGTGCCATCGGTGCCTTCCACTTCCGGCGGAAAAATAAATCGAATGGTTCGCGCCGGTCGCGCCAACTTTTTCTCGTCGATCAGTTTCTGTAGAGTCCGCGCCACTTCCAGAATCGTTACGCAGCCGCTGGCGTTATCATTCGCACCTGGTCGCTGGTGATCCAGGTGGCAGGAAAATGCAATCTCTTGCTCTTTTAACTTCGGATCGGCGCCGGGGATGGTGGCGGTCACCACTTCATAATTTCCCGGATGCTGGCCGGCTTTCACCCTAGCGTGCAACTCGATCTCTTGTCCGGCCGCCAAGCGCGCCTGCATCGCGCGTGCTGTTTTCAGCGACACCATGAAGGCGAAAGTCTTGTTCGCCGAAAATGTTTCGAGATGTCCCCAACGAATTAGATTTTCATCTTCTCCAGACCACGCCGTCTTTTGGTTTTGAGCGTAGCTGACGATTCCGACAGCGCCATATTTTCCGACGGCCAAATCCTGAGCGGCTCCCGGCTGCGCGGCAACCAAAACAATTTTTCCTTTTACGTCTTTGCCGGCGTAGTCGCTGTCCTTCGTTCCAGCGCCAACGTCCACCAGCGGCGCGGTGACTTCCGCTGACTCACTATCCTCCGCTAATACCACCGGCTCTGCCTCATAACTTGCGATCTTGCGCTCGTTCATCGCGCAGTCCGTATTGAAAATCACTTTTCCGTTTTCGACTCTTTCCTTGTCGCAAACTGGCGGGTCCCCAGGGGCGATTTCAGTCAAGTCGCCAACCTCCGCGTCCCAAGCCGGGCGGGATCTCTGCGTGCCGTAGAAAATCTTTCCATCGGCGGGAAATTGCAGGATTGCCACATCACTTAAGCCGTAGGCGCGGAGGCGGTCTGTGACCAACTCCGCAGCCGAATGAAATCCTGCTGAGCCGCGCTGGCGATGAAAGGTGGCAATTACTTCCAGGTTTCTCTTGGCGGTCTCGCCGCTTAGCTCATTGGCGAGTACCGCGACGTCATGTTCGGACAGAAGCGGCGGTTTCTGGGCCAATGCGCCAGCCGCACCGCAGATCATCCACACTGCCACCAGCAGACTCGCCGCAACTCGCACTGCACACCTCACATTTTGGACGCCGGCGCATTCTACCTTTATTCCGTCTGTTCTGGCGCGGATGGGGCGGTTTCGCACGGTGTTGCGGTGCGTTGGGAGGGGGGCCCCGGGTATTTTGCAAGTGTTGATTCTGCGGGATTTGAAGTGCTTTAGAATGAACAGTTACGGAAGTGCGGATTACAAAAGAGTTAGAAGAGTTTGCGGGTTGGAGAGCGGCTAACACAGCGAACGATAGCATTAGTTAGCATATTTGTCAAGTACTATTTTGGGAATCATGTGAGGGTCTGGAGTAAGGCCAAGCAAAACATGTTGTTACGGTTGAAAATAAAAAGCTAGAGCGCGCGGCATTCGGGAGGACGGCAAGTGTGCAGCTCGAAAATCCCCTAATCTGCTATCATCCCGCCTCGCGTCGTTCCTGGGGCATGCGGTGGGGAATGGTATAGGGCGGCTTTGGGAATGCGTGGGTTAGCCGGGAGTCCGCCATGGGATATGGCGCGGGGAATACGTTGGGTGGGCCATGGGGCTTATGACGGTGCGGACGAAGCGGGAGGGTGAATGAGTTTTAGCACCAGGCTGCAGGAAGTTCGCGAAGGCTTTGAGCGGCCGTTTTGGGTTGCCAACATCAGCGAACTTTTTGAGCGGCTTTCTTACTATGCGGCGTTTGCTTCGCTGGCGCGGTATTTGCATGAAGCACTGAGTTTTCCTACCGAACGGGCCGCGGATCTGGCGGGACTGTTTGGCGGGCTGGTGTGGTTTCTGGCGATTTTTGGCGGCGCGGTTGCTGACCGTCTCGGTTTTCGCCGGGCACTTTCTTTTGCGTATTTGCTGCTGGCAGGATCTTACTTTCTTCTTGGCTCAATCGGCGCACCGTGGCTCGCGCCGGTTCGCAACGCGGTTCCGCTGGTAGTGCTGGTTACCGTGGTGCTGATGCTGCCCGCCGTGGGCATTGCGCTGGTGAAACCGTGCGTGGTCGGCACCACGGCGCGCGCTTCTAAACCCAATGTGCGCAGCATCGGCTACTCCATCTACTACACGCTGGTGAATATCGGCGGGGCGCTGGGACCGTTTGTGGCTTCCTACGTTCACCGGCACATGGACGTGCAAGACGTTTTTCGCGTCTCCGCCGCCTGCGTATTCGTCATGTTTTTCGGAGTGCTGTTATTTTTCAAAGAGCCGCAACGGTCCGGGGAGAACCAAGACCGCCAGCATCGCGGAAACTCTGCGCAATTTTGTGAAAGTGCTCAGTAATCCGAAGTTCATGATTTTTCTGCTGATTTTTTCCGGCTATTGGATTGTCTACTGGCAGGAATTTATCACGCTGCCCATCTACGTCCACGACTACATCAACCCTGCCACAGACACGGAGCGCATGTTGGCCATCGGACCGCTTATTGTGATCGCCCTGACGGTCGCCATCAGTGTGCTCACGCAGAAAATCGCGGCGTTTCGCGCGGTGATCCTAGGCACGTTGATCTCGATGGTGGCGTTCGCGATTCTGGCGATTCATCCCACGGTGTACGCGGTCTACGCGACTCTGATAGTCATTGCTCTCGGCGAACTTACGCAGCAGCCGCGGTATTACGATTACATTTCACGGCTGGCTCCCGCGGGTCAACAGGGGACGTATATGGGGTTTGCCTTTTTGCCGCTGGGCATCGGGGCGTTTGTGGCCGGTAGGATTGGCGGGGCGCTGCTGCACCATTTCGGCGAAGTGCAGCATCGGCCGCAGCTTTTCTGGTGGTCGATTACGGCGATTGGGGTGGGGACGACGCTTTTGCTTTGGATTTATGATCGGGTGGTGAAGCCGTCGGAGACGGTAGAGACGTGATCCGTGTTCCGTGGGCCGTGGCCCCTGGGAGAAATTTGCGGCGGAGAGAAATGGTTTTGGTCTTTGCCGACACAAGAAGTCAAAAGAACGGGGCCCTTGCTTCGTCAGGGTGAACCGGCTGAAACGGCTGGGGGGAAAGGCAAAAACGCGGGTCTGAAGACCCGCCGCTACAACGGCTCAGTCACAACGGCTTAGTTGACTAGGCGTTGGAGGGAGTCCAGGGCGGTTTTGGCCAGGGAGTAACGCGGTTCGATTTCCAGGGCTTCCTGAAAACAGCGCTGGGCGCGGCCGTACATTTCTTTGCCGAGGTAGGCGCGGCCCAAGTTGTAATGGGGGAAATGGCGCGGTTCGTAACGTTGGGCTTCCACGGCGCGTTCCAGCCAGGGAATAGCTTCGTCAAAACGCTTCAGCTCAATCAGATAGGCGCCAATATCGTTGTAGGGATTGCCGAATTCCGGGTCGAGATCGATGGCCCGGCGGCACTCCGCAATGGCTTCGTCGATCTTGCCCTGAAAATGGTAGGTCCAGCCCAGAAAGGTATGGGCTTCCGCGGTGGGGTGCAGATCGAGGGAGGATTGATATAGCTCGACGGCGCGTTCGTAGTCGCCCTCCATCTGGGCCTGATACGCGTCCTGCAACACTTCCCAAGCACGGGTCAGAGTTTCCTGGCTCATGCGTCATAGTTATCACGCAGGCTGGTGGGCGTCAAAAGTACGAAGGTACAAGCGGTGCGTGGAGGAAACCTGTACCAAGTGCCGGGGCTAACGAGATGCCAAACAGCTGCATTTGCCATCGTGGCCGGCGCAAGGCCGCGGGAAAAAGCTGTTCACCAGTGGATATTTGCCGGATAAACGTACAAAATGAAGGAGCAAATGAATTCGTGGTTCAGGGGAACAGCGTGAAACGCCATTATTCAATCCGGACGTTTGCTGCGTCGAAATTCGTGGTGGTGAACTTTGCGGCAGTTGTAATCGTTGCTTTGGCCGCCGCAGGGGCGGTGTTGGCGCAGGACGCGCCGGCAAAGAAAGCGCCAGCGACCGCCAGTTCTAAAGGCTCGGCCACTCGCGGCAAGGAAATTTTTGATAACAAATGCGGAGTCTGCCATTACGCGGACAGCGACGCCAAGAAAATCGGCCCGGGGCTGAAAGGCATCGGCAAACGCGGGACCTTCACCGTCAACAACAATAAAGTTACCGACGATTCGCTGAAAACCTGGATCGAGAATGGCGACACGCAGATGCCGCCGTTCAAGGAAGTTCTGGAGCCGCAACAAATTAAAGATGTCGTCGCGTACGTTCGCACGCTTTAATTTTTCGGCTAAGCTTTCCGTTCGACGTTCCGCTGCAGGTATCCAAACTACTGAACCGCTTGCCGGAAAGAGTTCCTAAAAAAGAGCAACCCCCGAAAACCTGAATGCAGGTCGTCGGGGGCTGCGAAAACCACGAATAAAAATTGTTACTTGAGGATGGCGTCCTTGAACGCCTTCGAGGGGCGCAGCCGAACAACGGTCTTCGCCTTGATCTTGATAGCCTCGCCCGTTTGCGGGTTGCGGCCCATGCGCGCTTTGCGGTGCGCCTTCACCACACGGCCGATGCCGGGGATGACGAACTTGCCTGCGCCGCCCTTGGATTCTTTCACCGCCAGCTTGAACAGCTCTTCAAAAAACAACGCTGCGGTTTTCTTCGGTGAGCCGATTTTCTCGGCCATGTGTGAAACGACTTTCGTCTTGCTCAAAGGCTTGGCTGCCATCTAGTGTTTATCCTCCTGATTTACTTTCCACCCCAGCTGCGCCGGGGCAAGCCGCGAGCGTACTACCCCATTTTTACTGCAAAAACACTCGGGCCGCTGGAAACTATAGCGAACGCGAATGGCGAACGCAAGTGGCAAACGCAAAAAAACCCTTAAAAATAAGCATTTTTTAGCTGCAGGCTGTGAAAAACGCGGTTAAATCAAGCTTTTTGGCGCATGCAACCGTGTGCTGCGCGGGCCATGCTATTCTTTCGGGCTGCAGCGTGGCACCCAGGTGCAAGAATCATCGCGGCAATCGGAACAATCGCCTGAAAAACGCGCGCGGATACTGAACGAGCGGTTGCCTGGACAAATGGAGAAGATATGAGCGCTATTGCGAATTGGAAGGAACTGGAAGAGCGCATTGGAACTGCGGTGAAGCTCTCGCGGCGTCCGGTGGCGGTTTCGTATCTGGATGCCATACCCGCCGGAGTGGAAAAATTCGATGGCAGCGAACCTTCGAGCTGCAGCTTCTGGCGGCTCGCGGCGGCGGGACGGGCATTTTACACGTTACCTGCGGACCATTTTAATTGCGCTGTAGGGGCCTACACACACAATATTGCGCTTTCCCCGGAGCGCGAAAAAGAGACCGAACAGACTTTGAAGTTTATGTTCGATCTGGGCTACGTGACGCCGGAAGAGGTTCCGCAGATTCCGCGACTTGGGAAAGCTCCGGTTGCGCTGGTGTACGCGCCGCTGGGCGAAACGCCAACGACGCCGGATGTGGTTCTATTTGCGGGCAAACCTTCCGGGGTGATGTTGTTGAGCGAAGCTGCGAATCGCGCGGGAGTTTCTAGCGGAGCGCCGGCATTGGGGCGTCCGACATGCATGGCTTTGCCGGCGGCGGCGCAGATGGGCGCGATTCTGAGTTTGGGATGCATTGGAAATCGCATCTATACCGGGCTGGGCGAAGATGAGATGTATTTTGTGGTACGCGGTAAGGACGTGCCGGAATTGGCGGAGGCGCTCGCTACGATTACATCGGCGAATAGCGCGTTGCAGCAGTATGCGCAGGGGCAGCGGGAGAAGCTGGCTAGCGCTTAGGATCCGGCGGGATGAGGTCGTTGCAGAGTACGGATGCGAAGTACGAATGCAAGTGCGAAAGAAAAGGCCGGACTGAAGTCCGGCACCTACATAAATCAAAACCGGATTTCCAGGGGCTACTGCAATCTTGCGGACATGGGGCGCAGCATGCTGCGCCCCTACAAAGGCGAGCGGCTAGAGTTTGGCTAGGTCGGCGTAGAAGTGAGCTATAGATTTTATGCCGCCGAAATAATTTTCGAGGGCGATGTGTTCGTCGGGAGCGTGGGCGTTTTCGTCTGGAAGGCCGAAACCGACCAGGACGCAGGGGACTTTGAAAGTGTCGTGCATTTGGGTCACGAAGGGGATCGAACCACCTTCACGGATAAATACGGCGCGTTTGCCAAAGCCTTTTTCTAAAGCGCCTTGCGCGATTTTGAAAATGGGATCCTGGAAACTAGCGAACCACGGCTTGCCGGTGCTTAATACATCGAATTCGCAATGAACGCTTTTCGGCAATAATTTGCGGATGTGTTTTTCCACGAGCTTGGCGATTCTGGGGGGATCCTGCCCGGGAACCAGCCGCGTAGAAAACTTGGCGTAGGCCTTGGAAGGAATTACCGTTTTCGCGCCTTCGCCTTGATAGCCGCCCCACATCCCGTTTAGTTCCAGGGTTGGCCTGATCCACAGACGCTCGACGATCGAGTAACCTTTTTCGCCGTCATAACTGGCGGCACCTACAGCGCGCTCAAAATCTTTCTTTTTCCATGGAAGGGAATTCAGGGCTTTGCGCTCTGCTGCGCCGACTTTTACTATGCCGTCGTAGAAACCGGGAATGGCTACCTTGAAATTCTTGTCGTGGAGTTTGGAGAATAGCTCGGCCAGGATGGTGAGCGGATTTGGAACAGCGCCACCGTAAACTCCGGAATGCAGATCGCGGGCCGGACCTGTTAATTCGATCTGATAGTAATTCAGCCCACGCAGTCCGTAGGTTATGGAAGGAACGCCTTTGGCCAACATCGAGGTGTCGGAAACTACCAAAGCATCGGCCTTCAATTTTTCGCGATTTTTCTGAACATAGTCCCAAAGACTGACGCTGCCAACTTCTTCTTCGCCTTCGATTAAAACTTTTACGTTAACTCCTAATTTACCGTACAAGGCTTTGATGGATTCGAGGGCCTTGAGGTGGATGTGCACCTGGCCCTTGTCATCCGCCGTGCCACGCGCAAACAAATTTCCATCGCGGACCGTGGGTTCGAAGGCGGGTGAGGTCCAAAGATCCAGGGGTTCGGCCGGTTGCACATCGTAATGTCCGTAAAAAAGAACGGTGGGTTTGCCGGGAGCTTCGAGGGATTCGGCGTAGACCAGCGGATGTAAATTGGTGGGAATGACTTCAACCGATTTAAAACCGGCTTTTTTGAGATTTTGGGCGACCCATTGGGCGGCGCGCTCAATATCCGGTTTATGCTCGCTTTTGGCGCTAACACTGGGAATTCGCAGGAACTCGTGGAGTTCGAGGAGATGCTGGTCGCGCCGAGCATCGATAAATTCAGCAAGATTCATAGGAGAGCCGTCGGGGGACGTGAGTCCTTTCGTATAAGTGCGCCATAGATACGTAAAAGCAGGTGCGAATGTTGCGGCCACGGAGAGATAAGAGAAGTGATTATAGGCCCGGACCGCCCTTAGGATTCTATGATTGCGAGGGGCGTTGCACAAGCAAAGCGGGGGAAAGTTAACGTTATAGTTGTGGAACACCTGCCCCGCGGGGCAATTGACGGCGATAGGAAGGACATTTGAACATGGCTATATGAGCACAACCGTGCAAGCCTCGCCCCGTCGCAGTACCCGCGTATTTCATAAAATGCGCGTGCATGCGAAAGGCCGCGGGTATCGCAACAAAAAGTTCACCGAGACGTGTGAGACGCAGGTGGTGAACGCGCACGGCGGACTGATCCTGCTGAAGCAGGAAGTGAATCTGGGCGACATGCTGGTGCTGATCCATCCCGAATCGCTGGAAGAGCAGGAATGCCGGATCGTTTATCTGGGCGAACCCAACGACAAAGGGCAACGGGTGGGCATTGAGTTTTTAACCCCGGCGCCACACTTCTGGGGATTGGATTTGGGCGAGAATCCGGTCGCGGGCGCGGATGAATCCGCGGCGATTCATTAAGCTAGACTTCTGTTTGATGTTCGAACCTGTTTTCTTTTACTTTCTCCCGAAAATATCTGAAATCCAATCAGCCTAAAGACATCACACCGGACTATCGATCTTTGGCGCTTTCGCCAGCCAGGACCATGCAGGTGCAGGATGATTTGGCGACCAGGCGGCTTTGCTCGTCCGTTATTTCACATTCCACGTAGCCGATTTTGCTGCCGCGGCGAACTATTTTGCCTTCGGCTTTCAGAAGAGAATCCCAGACGGGGCGGAAAAAATTAATTTTTAGCTCGACGGTGGTGAAGGATTCGTTTGCCGCCAGAGTGCTGGCGAAAGCTATGCCCATGGCGGCGTCGGCGATGTCGCAAAGAATGCCGCCGTGCAGAGTGCCCATGGGATTGGCGTGCTGGGGACCGGCTTGCAGGGTAACGATGGCGTGGCCTTCGGCGATGCGCTCAGCTTGCCAGCCGATCAGCTTGGCTGCGGCTACATCGTTGGTCTTGGCGCGTTCGCGGAAATCCTTTTTAGGAAGTGCTTCAGGGGCGCTCATTCAGCTGGCCACTTTCGTTTTTGTTTTGGGCACACGAATTTCCGTTTCGAGATATTTCGCGAGATGGCGGCAGCCCTGATCGATAGCTTGTTCCGTGCGTTGCAGGCGGCTGACCATCAGGCTGCCTTCGAGAGTACTGACGATCGTGGCGGCGACCTCGCCGGGATCGACGTACGCGAGAATTTCGCCAGCGCGTTTCCCCTGCTCGACAGTTTTACGAAGACGCCCGAGCCAGCCATCCAGCGCGCGTTTCGCCCTGCGGCGCAGAAGGAAATTTCCATTGTCGGCGTCGATGGCCGTGTTCAGCAACGGGCAGCCTCCGGGAACCAGGCCTTCGCGGCGTTCGCGGAAATTGCGAACAAGTTGCTGCAAGCGATCCACGGAGTTAGGGATTTGGTCGGTGTTCTCGGTGCGGAGCCGGAAGGCAACGTCCCATGCGTAATCGAAAGCTTCGGCGGCCAGCTGCTGTTTGCTCTTAAAATGCCGGTAGATGCCACCTTTTTCCAGACCGGTGGCGGACATCAAATCGGAGAGCGCCGCCCCTGCAAAACCTCGGCGATTGAAGATCGGGGCGGCCTGCCGAATAATTTCCTGGCGGGTTGCCGCGCCTTTGCTGATTCCGGAGCTTTTGGGCATTCCGGGCCTCCTGGCACACTCTGCGACCGAGTGGTCTCAAGAGAATTATAGCATGGCGCGTTGCGACCGAACGGTCTTTTCGGGAAACGCGCGGCGGGGAAATCACCGCCGCCCACTTTGCCCGCATCTGACGAAGATCAGCCCGGCATGATCAGCGGTTTGTCTCGTGGTATAGCGTCGAGCGTGGCTTTGTCGAGATTTAAGTGCGCCGCGACAAGTTCGGGCGGAGTATGCGCGAGCCATTCGGAGAGCGCGAGGTCCTGGTAAGTCCCAGTCTTGAACATTTCAAGGAATTTCAGATCGGTGGTACCAGTATTTTCCACGTAATGCGGCAGCGTTTTGAGCACGTAGCCGACATCGCCGGTTTCGAAGTCCATGGTCCGGGCGCGGCCTCCGGTGGCGAAGACCGTCATGCGGCCTTTGCCGGCGTAGAAGTATTGCCACTCGTCGGCGTTCGGGTGCCAGTGAAGCTCGCGCACGCAGCTCGGCTTTACGGTGACGATAGCGGCCGCGGTGGTGGTGACTTTAAAATTCTTGGAGTCGACGATACGGACTTCTCCATTCTTGCTGCTCATGGTGGCGGGATAATTCATAGTCCGAAACGCGAAATCGATCGGCGAAGGACCAAGCTTCCCGCCCGCCACGCGGCGATCTTCCTCGAGAGAACCGGGCACGGCAGTCTGAAAGATGAACAGTTCTTTCTTGGGAAATTTAGCCAAGGCCGATTGCGGGACACCGAAATTTTTGGCGACGACGTCTGGCGGCGTGTGGGCCATCCAGTCGGAAAGCAACACGGTTTCATATTCAGAAAAATTGCCATCGTCAAAAACGAGCAGAAACTCGCAGCCATCGGGGCCCAGGCCTTGAATCGAATGGGGAATTCCCGGCGGGAAAAACCAGAGTTCGTTTTCTTTAACATCGGTTACGAAACTTCGGCCGTCTGCGTCGATGCAGGTGATGCGGGCATTGCCGTACAGCATGAAGGCCCATTCGGCCGCGGTGTGCCAATGGAGCTCACGGACACCGCCGGCGGTGAGACGCATGTCCACCCCGGCGAGAGACTTCGAGACGGCGAGTTCGCGCTGCGTTACTTCACGAGACCAGCCGCCCTCATGCAGACGCTTGTGCGCGATGGAAAACGGATATTTGAACGTTTGCACGCCGCCGGCATCCGTGGGTACCGGATTGTTTGAATCGGGGTTGGCGGCGTCGATCGCCGCATTTGTGGGGCCTGGGTCGCTTTTGCTTCTGTCGGTCTGGGCCTTCGGATCTCCGTCCTGCGCCGCCAAGTCTTTGCCGTAGGGCAGACTTGCGGCAGCAATGGCCGCCGAGCTGGCCCCCAAAAAGCTCCTGCGGGTGAACAGGTCTTTCTCTATCTCGTTGGGCATGGCAACCACCTTTCTGAATCGGAATGTACGCAGTGCCTTGATTTCCACCTGGGTCAGATACTTGGACTGCAAAGTAGGGGAAACGGGTACGTTCAGAATTCCACTGGGTCTGCTCCGGTTGACGCCAGTCGATCGCAATCCCAGCGTGCAGCCCAGCATGCGGCAAGGGAAGACCGGAGGGAGAAGTTACCAATGTGTTAGTGGTCCAAGGTCAGCTCTATATAGCAGGCACCCTTGTGAGCTTTTATGCGTACACGGTCGGCAAACTGCCGAATCATGAAGGTCGATAGAAGTGCGATACCCTCATCGGTGAGCAGGCTTTCCGGTGAAGGAGCCGATTCCGCAAGCCGAATTGGTACCCCTTCGTATTCTATATCCGCACGCAGCTTGAATTCGTCGAACTCTACGTTGACTTCCACTCGTTCGAGCCCGGGATTGAATGCCAACGCGCTGTTTACTGTCTCATTGACGGCCTGTAGCGCGCGCATGACAACTTCGCGGCGCATTCCCCAAGCGGCGCCCTGTTCTTCCAACATGGAATTGATTTTCTCTACGGCGTCGCCAGGTACCACCTCAAAGCTGACTCGTCTTGCTATTCCCAAGCGGAATAACAGGCTGAGAGAGACCACCAAGATCGTCGCAAGCGCGGTAGACGAGCTAATGATCGGGCGAAACACTTCCGGTGCATGGCGGTAAAGTTCCGGCACCATATCCACGCTTAAACCAAAGATTAGCGAAATGCCCACCGCAAAGATGCGGCGAGAGTCCAACATGCGCGAGGTCAAAAGTTGCATGCCTCCAAGCACGATGAAACATGCCGAATAGATCAGAATGGCCCCAACCACAGGCGCTGGCATCGCCGCCAAGACGGCCGCGAGTTTTGGGAAAAACGCCAGAGCAGCAACCATGATTCCTGTCGTGATCGCGAGGCTGCGGCTTGTTGTTCCCGTCGCCAGAGAAAGACCGATGCTGCTGGAGACTGTGGTTTGAGCTACTCCACCGAAGAGGCCTGAACAAAGCGTCCCTAGACCGCTCGCGAGAAGCCCGCCACTCGCCGACTTCAAGTCCGTTCGCTTCCAGTCCGAATCGTTAATTTTTTGACAAAGCGTAAAATCCCCGACCATCTTCAACCCGGCAGTGAGGGAAGCAATCAGGAATGGGGCAAGAAGCGAAAATCTGAAATCTAATCCGGAAACTACTCGATGCGGGAGATTAATCCATGGCTCGTTCAGCTCATGCACAAATTGCGGCCACGGCAGGACACCCGAACCAAGTGCCAGAATGTATCCAGCAGACAGCCCCATCAACATGGGTAAAGCATGCAGCTTTCCTTTATTCCAAACCGTAGCGCCTACCATCACAATTAGTGTGACCACCCCGACCACGAACGCGCGCAACTCCGGAACGCTCCCGGCTCCGTTGTAGCCGACGAACCTCGGACATCCCAAGCGGATTAATTGGAGTCCCGCCATAGCGACCATTAGCCCGGTTACTTCGGGGGGAAACAAAACCCTAACCCTGTGCAATATCCCGGACATTAGGCTCAGGAGAATTCCTGCTGTAGCGACCATGCCAAACAGCAGCGTATATCCCCCTGTTTGCACAGCAAGGATGGAAGCCGGCAAGAAGATCAAACTGCTGGTAAGCGGGCAAAAATAGCCGCTGCCAAGGGCGCCACGAGTGGACTGCAAAATGGTAGCCAGCCCCCCCGCAATCATGGAGATTCGAATGATAGACTGCGCCTGCGCCTCTGTTCCCCCGATCGAATTTACGATCACCACAACGTAAAGCCATCCTACGGACAGGAGAAATACGTGTTGGAGCGAAACACCCAGTCTCACCAATAACGGAGGGGTTTCATCCACGTCGTAAAGGAGACTGGAGGGTCTTTTGCGAACCACGCCGGCGGCACCATTATCCTCACTCGGCGGAAGGAACGCCGAAAGCAGCTGGCGGATGGGAAACGAACGAGCGTTTCGAAGTCCTTGTGAAGACATTCTTTGGCCTTAGAGCGGGAAACAACCCAATCCAGTCAGTCGGACTTCTGTCAGGTAACGAGGCAGTGAATTATAGTCAGAGCCAGTGCTGCAAGACTATGAATTTCTGAAATCTTGCCCTCTGAAACTCTCAAACCTACGAGCAACCACGTTCCAGTGTTTGCCAGATCACGATTCGCTTCGTCGCTTCGGACTATTCCAGAGCGGGATCTTACCGGGAACTGGACTCCTTCACACCGGCCAACGGAATCTGCGAAAATAGTTGCAGATCGATCATCATGTTCAGTCGCCGATCCAATTGAAAAAACGTTGCCGCCTTCTTTCCCGGCAACACCTGGTTCACGATCGGGACATACTTCAACCGCAGCGCCTGCGCCTCCCCGTCCGCCTCCAGCCAGTTCCGCACATAAATCATCGCGTCCTGGTCCGTCATCGTTGACCACATCTGTGCGTACTGCTTCAACAGGGCATACTTCTGGTTGTTCACTCCCTGCAAGTCCTTCACATAATGGTTGTAAACAGGCCAGAACTTTTGAGCCTCCGTATCTGAAAGAGACATATTCTGCCCAACTACCTGCATTTTCTTTGCCCGCAAATCTTGTCGCAGCAAAGTGATGTCGGCGTCCGTAATCGTCGGGCTGATGACTCTCTGCACCAGAACTTCCTGCCCCGGGTCCCTCTCCCCCGGCATTTTCGAACCGGCCGCAGCCCATCCACCCAAGGCCGTCGCCACCACCACGCCAGCAACAAACGCGCCAGCCAATCCAGCCATTCCCTTCAGCTTGTTCTTCATATTTTTTCTCCTTAACCAGGACTCCTCATCCCCGTTCGCCGCGCGAATCTGCTCGCACAAGATACCTCACTGAGGCTAGTTCGTGACACTTTTCTGTTCTCGATTTTTTCTTACGCGAGTCGAACAGCCAGCGAATATCAACGTCAGCACTTGGGGGTCGAATTCGGTAATTGTATCGCCTATGGACTCGTTCGATGGGATTGGTTCATCGACCCAATTTCGTTCAGGGATCCGAGACAGTAGACTCATGATTAGAGCTACGAGAACCACTGTAATCCTGAGTCTCATGTTCGCCTCACTTTTTCGGGTTTACTAAAATCCGCGCCTTGGCAGTATCGTCCTGGGCCAGGGTACGGACATTGTGACGGTGAACGAGCTGCTGGCGCATTCCACCGTGATCGTGACCATGCGCTATCTGCATCCGAATTTTGCAGCGCAGAGTGCAGGCAGTCGGAAATCTCGCAGGCAACTGTGACAATCCAGCTGCAATCGGCGGCAAGGCCCTGCCGATAGCACCGCCATTGTCACAAAGTGGCTCCTAACTCCCGGACTACGCTAGAATTAAAAACGGAGAGGTGGGTGAGCGGTTGAAACCGGCGGTCTTGAAAACCGTTAGGCTCGAAAGGGTCTCGGGGGTTCGAATCCCTCCCTCTCCGCCATATCTTCAAAAAACCAAAAACTAAGTGTCCGCAGGTCTTTGGATCTGGGTTCCCAGGATAGTGCGCGGAGTAGTCGTTAGGGAATCCGCAAGAATCCCCTCTAAAACTTCCTATTCAGCCATTGCCAGCCCCGTAACGACGTCCCAGACAAATTTGGCGGACCGCTTCCACGCCACGGTTAATCATTAGGCCATCGCTGCCGCAGAGCAGCTGCGAGGCGTCGACTGGGCCGATTACACTAAAAAGACTCAGGGCTATGACGTCTACCACCCGCAAAACAATTTGGCTGTTGTCCGCTTGGGGAGCTTTCCTTGCGGTCTACATGGCGATTTCGCTTACGCACCGGCACGACCGGGAGATGCTCTCCACGTTCGGCAATATCGTGCAATGTCTGGTACCGCTGCTGGCCAACGCCGGACTCTTGCTAAACGCCGGAACCCCGCACTGGCGCCGCAACGTCTTCTGGATGCTGCTGGCCATGAGCTGCACGCTGTGGATGACCGGCCAATTCGCGTGGACCTACTACGAAGTTTATCTGCACAAATCGCTGCCAAACCCCTACCCGGGCGATATCGTATTTTTCCTGCGCGGCATTCCGGTAATGGCCGCGCTCGCATTACGGCCGCACCTCAAACGCGGCGAGCTGCGCATGCGCCTGGGCTATCTGGATTTCGCGTTGCTGCTCACCTGGTGGACGTATCTCTACGTGTTCATCGTGATGCCGTGGATTTACGCCTCGCCATCCGCGGAGCAATACAACTTCACGTTCAACGTGATCACTTACATCCAGAATTCTGTGATTGTCCTGAGCCTGGCCATCTTATGGCTGCGCGCTAGCGGCGCGTGGCGCACCGTTTATGCCAATTTATTTGTTGCTACCACTATGTACCTGCTGGCCTCCGTCACCATCGACGTGTCCAGCGATACGGGCGAGTACTACACCGGCAGTTGGTTCGATATTCCGCTGATCACTTCGTTCTTCTGGTTTGCGCTGACCGGATGGGTGGCGTATCAGCAGCGGGCCGGTCTCGACGCGCCCACTGAAGGCTCCTTCGACTCCGATGCCGACAACGGGGCAGGCGAAAGCGTCTGGGCCACCCGCATGGCCATGGCCGCGGTCATTTCCTTGCCGCTGTTTGCGATTTACACGCTGCGCTTTGGGCACGACGGCGCCCAGGTTCGAGATTTTCGCTTGATGACTACCCTGGTAGCGGCCGTGCCCCTGGCGTTGCTGGTATTTTTCCGCACCCACCTTGCTGATGCGGACCGGGTTCGTCTGTTGCAGCAGTCCGAACATTCCATTGAGAATTTGCAGCGCCTGCAGGCCCAGATTGTACAGTCGGAGAAATTGGTTTCGCTCGGGCAGTTGGCCGCGGGTGCCGCGCACGAGATCAACAATCCGCTGACCGCGATTTTAGGATTCTCCGATTTACTAGCCGATGATGAAACTTTGCCGGAAAAAGCTCGCAACACCGCGGGCAAGATTCGTGAGCAAGCCCGTCGTACCAAAACACTGGTGGGAAATTTATTGAGTTTCGCCCGGCAAGTGCCTTCCGAGCGCACGCTATTGGATATCAACACTGTGGTTACCAACGCCGTGCAACTGCGCGGGCTGGACCTGCGTTCCAGCAAAGCCCGCATCGAGCTGCAACTGGAATCGGTGCTGCCCGGTGTGCGTGGCGACGGCAATCAATTGATGCAGGTATTTTTCAACATTATCAGTAACGCCATCGACGCCATGGAAGCCGGCGCTGGCGGAGTACTGACCGTGAAAACCATTCGGGATCGCGGCAACGTCGTGATTCTTTTCTCCGACACCGGGCCGGGTTTGAAAGAACCGAGTCGCGTGTTCGATCCCTTTTACACCACCAAGCCCGTTGGCAAAGGCACTGGTCTGGGCTTGAGCATCTGCTTCGGCATTGTGCAAGAGCATGCCGGAAAGATATTTTGCTATAACCGTCAGGAAGGCGGCGCGGTGTTCCGGGTGGAATTGCCCGCAGTCCTTGCGGCTTTGCCGAGCAAGGAAACTCCGGTTGCCGTTGTGGCTGGCTCTGCAACAAAACCATCGTAGTCTGATTCTCGCGCACACCGATTTGCGTTAATTCTTCTCTACGAAATGCCTTCGTGCTCCATGCTAGAGTCAGGTTTCTGCATTTGCGCGGAGAGCTCATGACCGACATCGCTATCTCCACCGAAGGATTGACGCGCCGTTTCGGGGGGCTCACAGCCGTTGACGGTGTCGACTTGCGCGTCACCGCCGGCCAATTCTTCGGCTTCCTGGGTCCGAACGGCGCGGGAAAATCCACTACGATCAAGATGCTTACGGGTTTGCTGGCGCCATCTTCTGGGCGCGTGACGCTTCTAGGCACGGACTTCGCAGCACATCCCGTGGAAGTAAAACGTCAGATCGGTGTCGTGCCGGAAGGTATGGGATTGTTTGAGCGTTTGACCGGCGCGGAATATCTCCAATTTGTCGGCCGCATGTACGGCCTGGACATGGCCACCACTAAGAAACGTTCGCTAGAGTTGCTCGAATTTATGCAGCTGGCCGACCGGCCTAAAACCATGGTCGCTGACTATTCTCACGGCATGCAGAAAAAACTGGCACTGGCTGCCGCGGTGATTCACGGTCCGCGCATTTTGTTTCTGGATGAACCATTTGAAGGCGTAGACGCTCTGGCCGCGGGCGCGCTTAAGTCGCTGCTGGGGCGCATGACCGAACGCGGCGTGACAATCTTTCTTACCAGCCACGTATTGGAAATTGTCGAACGGCTCTGCAGTCACGTTGCGATCATTAACAAGGGAAAACTTGTCGCACAGGGCTCGCTGGAAGAATTGCGCGCCGGGATTCCCTCCGAAGAAGGCGCGCCCAAAACTCTTGAGCAAATTTTCCTTTCCGTGGTCGGCCACGCGGGCGGCGAGCAGTCCCACCTTGAGGAGCTTTCGTGGCTGACGTAATCCTCGACGACACCGCGCATTCCGTGAGCCTGCTTCAGCAAATTCGGCTCATTGCCGGACTGCGCTGGAAATTACTGCGCAACAAACTTCGCCAGAAAAATAATCGTCTGGACCTGCTCGGCATGATCATCGCCAGTATCTTCGGCGGGTTTCTGGTGCTCAGTCTGAGCTTTGCATTCTATTCGGGCGCGCACGAATTTATCTCGCGCGGTCGCGGCAGTTGGATGGCCTTGTTGTTCTGGGGAATTTTTGTATGGTGGCAGATTTTCCCATTGTTTGTCACGGGCTTCGGCGCGAGTTTTGAATTCCGCGCGCTTTTGCGCTTTCCACTGAATAAACGTGCGTTCTATTTGATCGGATTGGCTTATGGCCTGGCGGACTTTTCTTCCCTCGCTGCCGTCTGCTGGCTCATCGCCATTACTGCGGGTGTCGTAAGCGCCCAACCGAATTTGTTTCCCGCCATGCTCCTGATCTGTGGAATTTTTCTTGCTCTGAACCTCACGATGGAGCGCCTCGTTGGTTCTTGGCTCGAGCGGCTACTGGCTCGGCGGCGCACACGCGAACTATTTTTCGCGCTGTTTATTCTCGCCATGATTTCTTTGCAATTCATTGCACCGTTGTTGGGGCGTTACGGAAACACCGCCAAGCCAATGTTCAGCCAGCTACTGCCGTTTCTTGCGCCATTCCCCGGATCATTGGCCGGCAACGCTATCGCCGCTGCCTCCCGCGGTTCCGTAAGCGCCATGTCGACTTCCGTCGCGGGCCTGATCGTGTATTTCGTGATTTTTAGTTCTATGTTGTGGCTGCGCTCCGCTGCACAGTATCGCGGCGAGGAGCTGAGCGAAACGAGTGCTCCGGCACGCCGGACAACGGTGCAGGCTGCCTCAAGCCCCGCAACTTCCGACCGCTTGTCCTTTCTCTCGCCGCAAGTGGCCGAAGTTTTGCGTAAGGAGTTCCGCTACCTGCTGCGCAACGGATTTTCTTTCGTTTTGTTGATCATGCCCCCGATGATGATCCTTATTTTCACTCTGCAAGGGGGCAATCGTGTTCACGGCATTCATGGCGTCTCGACATTTGGTCTTTCGCGCAGTGCATTCTTTCCCGCGGTCATGGGGTATCTCGTTCTCGCATTGATGGCTCCCGCCTATAACGCATTTGCATACGAAGGACGCGGCATTCAGACTTACTTCATGTCTCCGTTGCGTTTTCGCGAAATTTTTATCGGGAAGAATCTGATGATGGTCGGGATCGTTGGTGTGGAAATTATTCTCTCCATCATTGTTTTCGCCGTCCGCGTAGGACTCCCGGAGAAACCCGTTTTCATAGCCACACTGGCGGCGGTCGTTTTCACGGTCGTGGGTCAACTGGCTATAGCCAACTGGTCCTCGCTGACATTTCCGCGAAAACTCAATTTTGGACAGATGCGGGGCCAGCGCCAATCCGGCATGGCAGTATTGATTGCGTTCGGCGCGCAAATTGTTTTTGGCGGCATCAGCGCACTGCTTTTTTTTGCCGGACGTTGGACTGGAAATGCCTGGCTGCCAACGGAAGCCTTCTTGTTTCTGGCCTCCGCGGCGCTGGGCGGGTATATTTCTTCGCTGGACGCCCTCACCGCGCTAGCCGAAACGAAAAAGGAATCGTTAATGGAAGCGCTGTGCCGTTAAACGGATCTCGTACGTCCTAGTTGCAGCATCAGCTATCCGCCAATCGGAGGTCTTGGTGAATCTTCGCAATCCCATCTCCTGTCTATCCCTGTCAAGATGCCTACTTGGCGCGGCTATTCTCGCGACTGTCGTCAGTCGGCCCTCGCAAGCCCAAGATGTCGGTCAGGGCTGGTTTCGCCTGGTGACCACTCCCGCCGTCAGCGGTTACGAGCAGCAGTTGGCCGCCGAAATCCGCAGCCAGCTGAAAGATCTGCCTAGCAAGACGGACAACTTGGGCAACGTTATCGTCACGATCGGAAGCGGCGCCCCAAATCGTTTGATCGTCACGCCGATCGACGAGCCAGGCTACGTCGTTAGCGCCATCACTCCGGACGGATACTTGCGTGTACAACGCCTGCCGCAAGCCGCGCCCAATGCCGTTTTCGATTTGCTGCATGCCGCGCAACCCATCATCATAACGACTCGCAAAGGTCAGAAAGTTTCGGGTGTGATCGCGGGCCTGTCTGTCCATCTGCAGCCCGCCCGCTTGAACGCTCCCCAAATGGCCCATCCCGACGAAATGTACGTCGATATCGGAGCTAGCAGCGCGGAAGAAGTGTATGCCGCCGGAGTCGATCTGCTCGATCCCATCTCGCTGAACCGTGAAGTCCGTGAGTTGGCAAATTCGGAATTTACCGTGCCGGCCGTTGGCGACCGTTTTGGATGTGTTGCGCTGATCGATTTTCTAAATGATTTGCAAGCCAACAAAGCTAAATTTTCCGGAACGGTGACTGTCGCCTTCATTACCCAGCAGTGGGCCGGAGGCCGTGGTCTCGACCGCATTCTCAATGAACTCTCTCCTGACGAAATGATCTACGTTGGTCGTCTAACCCCGCATCGCAAGACGCCCGGAACTCCGCAGTCTTCGGGAGTCGAAGCGACACCCACAGTGTTCAAACCAGGCGACGGAATACTGATGGAAGTACCTGACGAATCTGCACCCTTGAGTGGCCTTCTAGCGGAACTAAAGAACAACGCCGACAGGCATCAGATTGCGCTTCACGCCGAGCTTGCCGCCCCCCCACGCACCGCAGGTTACACATCTCCGACGTCGTTTCCCAAGCGATTCGCACACATCGGTGTGTCCACCCTCTACCCTGGCACTCCTGCCGAAACTCTGAGTATGTCCGACACGCTCAATATCACATACCTTCTCTATTACTATGCGGTCGGCGCGTGGCCACGGAAATGGATCGGAAGCGGATACAGCGTCGGCGGAGGTGATCACGGACCATATCCGCTCCGCGATTTGACTGAAACGTACGGGGCTAGCGGACACGAAACCGCTGTTCGTGAAGCCGTCACCAAATTCTTGCCAAACGACTCCAAAACAGAAACCGATGGCAATGGCGATTTGATCCTGCATCTCGGGACTCCAGATAGCGGTACGGCGACCAAGGAAATCGTCTTCATCGCGCACATGGACGAAATCGGCTATCAAGTCCGCTCCATTGAAGCTGACGGAAGACTTCTCGTCGACGTCCTGGGTGGCGGCTACACCGAATATTTTCTGGGCCATGCTGTGCTGGTACACAAGTCCGACGGTTCCAAAAACGCCGGTGTACTTGAACTCCCCGACGGATGGGACAAGCCCAGCTTCGAATGGCCGCACGGACCGCGCTCGATGGATGACGCCGTTCACGTTTATCTCGGAACGCATTCCGCCGAAGAAACTCAGAAGCTGGGAATCAAAGTCGGCGATTGGGTCACCATCCCGAAAAAATATCATCCGCTCTACGGCACCCGCGCCAACGCTCGCAGCTTTGATGACCGCGTCGGATGCACCGCTCTCCTGGAAGCGGTCAAAACTCTCGGCCTCAATCTGCCCGGACGGGATGTAACGTTTGTCTGGTCCACCGAAGAGGAAGTTGGCTTGAAGGGCGCCGCCGCAGTCGCCGAACGCATGGCCAAAGAAGGTCATCCGGCGGATTTCGTTTTCGCCATCGATACTTTTGTCAGTTCCGACTCCCCGCTCGAATCCAAACGTTTCGCCGACGCCGAAATCGGCAAAGGCTTTGTAGTTCGCGCCATCGACAATTCCAACATTGCCCCGCGCGAATACGTCGACCGCGTAGTGCAGCTCGCTCACGAAAACAATATTCCCGTGCAATACGGCGTAACGGGCGGGGGCAACGATGGCGCAGTCTTCGTCCGCTATGGCGCCGTGGATATCCCGCTGAGCTGGCCGTTGCGTTACGCGCACTCCGCCGCCGAAGTGATCGACACCCGCGACGTGGACTCTCTCGCTAAGATCGTGGCCGTGCTCGCAAAAAGCTGGTAGCCGAAATCTGAATCACACGGTTCAACACCACTTCTGTGAGGCACTACGGACGAGTACAACCGTCGTTCAAGTGTTCAGCAGAGGGCTTTGAATCTGCGTCGCTTGTGCCACGCAGTTATTGCTTCGGCGCACGTCCGAGCACTTCCGCATAACGCGCCGCAATCGCCTTCCAGGAAAAAAACTCCGCAAACGCCGCGCGGCTCCGCTCCGCTAATCGCTCGCGAAGTCGCGAATCGCTGAGTACCTCCAACAACACCCGCGATAGATCCCCCTGCTTCGCCGGCGAGTAGAGTGCCAGCCCTGCCTCGGTAATCGGCGCTGCAGTCTCCGCCCCGCTAAAACAAATCACGGGCAATCCGCACGAAATTCCCGCAATCGCACTGCCTCGCCGCGTGGAAATTTCTCCGCGAACAAACAGCAGCGCATCCGCGCGCTTCAATTCCTCCGCCACTCGCGCGGGCGGCAACACCCCCAAAACGCGCAACGTGACACCCGTATCCCGCAACCCCTCGCGAAAATCCTTCTCCGTCAAATCCGAGTTCCGGCCCAACACCACCAGCCGCAGTCCCGAGATTGCTTTCGCGGCATCCCGTACTGCTGCGGCAATCTTTATTATCTCGCCGCGACCGTTCTCGCCCCCAGTAACTCCATAAACTACGATCGTAGTTCCTGATTTCGCACCCAGCGAAACATCACCGCCACCGGACGATCCTGCCGAATCGCTGAAATTCGCACCGTCCGGAATAAACGCGACCCCGCTACGAACCTTAGGCCGCCACGACACATGATCCAGCGCCACCGTAAAAATCGCTATGTCCACCTGTCGCACCAGCGCGCGCATCACTCGCACCTGCGCGCTTCGGCGAAGCCGATCAATCAACCGTGTCCCCGCGTACGGCTCCACATCGTGAAACACCACGCCGACTCGCGCTCCCGCGGCTCGCAAAATCCGAATCACTCGCAGCACCCGCGCCGGAAATCCCCGCGCCGACCACGCCAGCGCCGTATATTGCACAAACACCGGCACGCCCCGCCACTCTCGCGCATCACGTCGCAACTCCGCCAGCGCCGCTCGCCACCCTCGCTTCGGCCACGTAACGGTGGCCATTTCCATCGCGAATCCGTGTTGCTGCAGCGCCTCGCCCAGGAACGTGCAATATTCACGCAGCGCATCAGTTGGCTGATCGCCCCGCCCAAACAGCGCGACACACTTCTGCGTCATCTCGGAATCGCCAACATACAATTGTGTTTTGCGGATTTGTAACCGGAAATCTTGCCAAGCGCCGAAAATATTTCGACGCTAGCCAATCTACTTCTCCACCACAAAATTCCCGATCACCAGATAATCCATCCCCGAACTAAAAAACGTGCGAATCGCATCCGTAGGCGTATTGACAATCGCTTCCCCGCGCAAATTGAACGATGTATTCATCACCACCGGCACGCCCGTGCGCCGCCCGAATCCATCAATCAACCGCCAGTACATCGGATTAATCTCTTTCTCCACCGTTTGCGGACGCGCGCTGCCATCCACATGGGTCACCGAGGGAATCACCGCGCGTTTTTCTGGACGCACTTGCGCGGTAAGAATCATGAACGGGGAATCCGTGGCGCTTTCCAAATATTCGCCGGCAATTTCCTTCTTGAAGGAAGGCGCGAACGGCCGCCACCACTCGCGAAATTTCACCGCATTGTTAACTTTCGCATTCATTTCCGGATCGCGCGGATCCGCGAGAATCGATCGCGCCCCCAGCGCTCGCGGACCAAATTCCATCCGCCCCTGAAACCATCCTAGAATCTTTCCTTGCGACAAGAGTTCCGCCGCCGGCTCCGCCGCATCCGCAACTTTCGTATAACGCAATTTGTACGTGCGCAGCGCCGTCTCGATCGTCTCATCGTCAAACGAAGTGCCAAAATAAGCGTGCCGCATTTCGCGATTCGGCAATTTCCCGCCGCCATCGAGATACGGCGCCATCGCCGCGCCTAGTGCCACTCCATCATCCGACGCCGCCGGCTGCACAAAAATCTTGTCGATCAATCCGGACGCCACAATTTTCCCATTTGCTTTCGAATTCAGCGCCACGCCGCCCGCCAAACACAAATTGCGCGACCCTGTTTTGCTCATCGCCACCCGCACCACGCTCATCATCGCCACTTCGCAAGCTTCCTGCACCGCGTACGCTATATTTTTGTGTCGCTGATCGATCTCGCTTTCTGCCACGCGCGGCGCGCCCAGCCGCCTGATCATCTCCGGGAAAAGCACCCCGCCCCGCGGCATCAGAAGCCTGCTATGCACGCGATACGGCGCGGTGTCCGAGCCAGTCTCCGCGTCCATGAACGCGCGCAAATCCACACCGGCCTCGCCGTAAGGCGCCAGCCCCATCACCTTCCACTCATCGCTATTCCGGTGAAATCCCAAAAATTCCGTAAACTCGCTGTAAAAAAATCCCACCGAATCGGGAAACGGAATGGTCAGCACGTGTTCGAGCCGTCCGTTGCGTCCGTGCCAGATCGAAGTCGCTTCCCACGCCCCGCGTCCGTCCATCACCACTACTGCCGCGTCCGCAAATCCTGAATAGGCAAACGCGCTCAACGCGTGCGCCAAGTGGTGATCCACGAAGCGCATCCGCGCTTTCGTCGCGCCAAAATTCTGCGTGAACCGTTTCGCTCCGCCCCGTTGATGCGTCATGCTCAAGAAATGCAGCGTAGACGTCAACACGTTCGCAGACGTAGCCGGCAATTTCCCTGTCGCGTAACATTTCAAATCATGCCGGTAACCCGGTCCCGGTGTCGGCCACCCAAAGCAAACTTCATCCAACTGTTGCGCCGTAATCCCGTGCGAAATCCAGGCACGCCTGAATCGCCAGCTTCGGAAATTCCGCATCGTGCTTCAAGCGGCTCAAGCGCTCTTCCGCAATCGCGAACAGCAGCTCCCCGTCCCGCACCAGGCAGGCCGATGAGTCGTGCATCCGCGTGTAATTAATTCCGAGCGTCAGCATAATGTCCGAGTTTTCCCAAGACTTTCTGCGCTACCCAACACCCAATTCATGGCGCCGCTTTATCCTGCCGCTCCACATGCTTCGGCACCGGGAAGGGCAAAACTTTTCGCCGTAAATCCTGATAGAACGCCAACTGCGAAAGCCCCCGCCTCCAGCGATAATATGTTCTCGCTGGCAGAATCGCCGCCGGGATCAGGCGCAAATACGAAAACAAATGTTGCCAGGCCGAGGCGTCGCTGTGAAACACCCGCAAAATCTTCAATTCCGTCGACACCGTCTCCCACGGCCACCCGCTGTTCGCAATCAGCCGCAAGTGATCCGCCTCCAGTTCAACGCATTCCAGAATCACTCGGGCAATTTCCTCAGGTACTCCGCGTTGCTCCATCGTCTCGCGCAGCGATTTTGCCAAGGCCGCGAGAACTTTCTGTTTCGCCCGCACCGCTTGCGTATTCCCATTGGTAAATTGAAATAAATTCTTGTCGTGCAGGCGATAAAAAGTCAGCGACTCCGGCAAGATCACCACGTCGGCAAACAGCGCGCCCAGCGTAAACAAATACTCATCCGCCTCGAACCGCAGCGCTTCCGGAACTTTCCCAATCCGCTCGAGAAGCTCCCTTCGGTAAGCCATTCGGCTGGTGCCCAGGAATCCCCGCCGCATCCGAAATTGTTTCGCCTCTTCCGCCGAACTAACCCGAAAGCGCCATTTCTCGCGCGGCACTTCCGTGCGTCGCCCTCCATCCATATGCACTTCCGTGATCCCGTGCCCCACCAATCCGATCGTCGCATCCGCGCCAAACGCTTCGACCACCGCCGTCAATTTGTGCGGCGCCCACCAGTCATCCCCATCCAAAAAAGCTACGATCTCCCCGCGCACTTCCGAAATTCCGGCGTTGAAAGCAGAAGCCTGCCCCCCATTAACTTTGGAAATTAAACGCACCCTCGGCGCAAATTTGCGCACCAGATCCGCCGTTCCATCCGTCGATCCGTCATCCACCACCAGAATCTCCGCTTCCGCTAACGGGAAATCCTGTTGCAGCACACTGTTAATCGCATCTTCAATGAAAGACTCGTGATTGTAAGTGTCGATCAGGATTGTGACGAACGGCTTGGTCATAGTTGGACAATTTCTCGACCGATTCTACGGCATGAACAATACGCCCAGCCCCGCTGTTTCCATCGGCGAACCCGTGACCGCAATCGGTTGCGCGCCCGCGCGCGGCTCTTCGATAATTTCCCGGTGCGCGTAGCGCAATTTCACTTCGTTCCAGAACCTGGCAACCTCACAGCGCGATTCCGGGTTGTAGGTAACGATGTCGTGAAACGCCACCATTCCCCCTCCGCGCACCAGCGGCGCGTACATCTCGAAATCCCGATGCACTCCGTCATACGTATGGTCCCCATCCAGAAATAAATAATCCAGTTTTTCGCCGCCCAGAATTTTCACCACCCGCTCCTTGGTTTCTTGCGCGTGCGAATCGGCGCGAATCAAATGCAGTTTCTGCCCGCCTTTCGGAAACTGCCGGTACAGTGGAATCTTTCGGCTCGGATACCCGCCCCCGAACGCTCCGAACGGCAGATCCAGGCTGATAATTTCCGCATCCGGCGGCGAAAGCGTGCACAGCAGAAAAAGCGTTCCCCCATAGTTCGTCCCTATTTCCACGCTGCGCTTCGGCGCGAATTCTTGCAGCAATTTCCCGAGTTCTACAATCTCGGAGCGTGCCTGCGATATCAATATCGGCCGGTCAACGCAATAATCGATAGCCTCTTCAATCGTACCCGGCCGCCCGTGAATCGCCAGATCGCTGTAGGTCTTGGCGTACCGCGCGACCTTCAGCAAAAGGTTAGACATATGCGTCGCGTCTCACAAATTTCTTCTCGCAGCACTGCTCACTCGTCCCGCGCATCATCGTCCGTTAGCCGCAACAGGAACTCAAGTTGTTTCTCGGCGCTGCGCTCCGCATTCTTGAACAGCAATTTTTTCTCGCGCAACAGTTGCGGCACAAAACCCGCCATTTCCCACAACACCTTGATACGATCCGCGGCGAAATTCCATTTGAAGCGCAGCAAATCCTTACCCAGTGCCACAGTTGAAATCATCCAGGTGCGTACCGCATAGCGCGCCGGAAGCAGTTTCGTCGCCAGCAACAGTCGGCCTTTCAACACTCCGCGAAAACCGAATCGCGCCGCGGGCACCGACTGGATCGAACTTCCCACTCGATGCCAGCAAACCGAGCTGGGCACATACAGCGTTTTCCAGCCCAGCGTCCACGCTCGCCAGCAAATCTCCACATCTTCATAGCCCAGCGGCAAGCGGTCGTCCAATCCGCCTAACTGTTCGAAAACCGTTCGTCGCGCCATCATGCATGCCGCTGACGCCATAAACACTGCAGTCTCGCGAGTTTTTTCTTGCTGATAAAAGTGTAACCCAGGCACCAATTCCGCAGACGATTTTCCCGCCTCTGCCTTTTTGTTCAGTCGCGCCGCCAGATGCCCGCGTTCTGTTCCGTCCCAGTTAAATTGCATCGCGTCCGTTGCAAAAATCTGCTGCTTCGCATCCCGCACCAGCGGCGCAACCAGTTCCGTCACAAACTCTGGGTCGAATCGCATATCATTATTAACGAACAACAAAAATTCTCCGGTCGCAATCTTCGCTCCGCAATTCATCGCCGGCGCCAACCCGCGATTCCCCTCCAGCGGCAACCACCGCACCTTATATTCCTCCGCCACCTTCGCGGAATCATCCTTGGACGAATTGTCCGCCACAATGATTTCCAGCGCCGGGTAAGACTGCGCCAAAAGGCTGGGCAAACAGATTCGCAAATGCTGCGCCCCATTCCAGTTGACGATCACTACCGAGACCAGCGGCGCCGCGTTCATATTTGTGCTTTGTTTCTATTCAACGCTCGTCCGCACTTCTCGCCCCGGTGGCTTTCTCCAGCGCGCGTAGAATGCGTCAAAATAGTGCAGATACCGGTAGCCCAGTAGCAGCCCTGCGAAAGACCGTAAATAGTTGTAAGCGATCTCCCGACCGGTCATTAACTCGTGATACAGCATCGGAAATTCCACCAGATGCCGGAAATATTCCAGACGGCCCGGGGCCTGTAGCGCATAGCAATCAATCTCTCGCGTTTTCCTCCACTGCTTCAAATAATCGCGGATATTCGCGGACTCACTGTCAATCCCATGTTTGCGCATCCACTCGCGCAGCGCCGCCGTCAGTGCCTCCCGCATGGCGATGCGATCTTCCAGCTGGCTCTTCGTGGGACGGACCGCATCCCCGTGAAACAGATTCGCTCCGTGAATCCGATATTTCGCAAGATATTCATCCACTCCCACCACCGGACAAATAAAAATAATCAGCGCCGTCAGATATGCGTCCGCCTGCGTACGCAACACTTCCGGCACCGGCAGCAGATCCTGCATCGCCTGCCGTCGGAACACCAGGCTGGAAGTTTGCATCATCGGGTAACACAGCAGCCAAAATCGCGACTCCGGCACTCGCCCGCTTACCGCAATAAAGTGCCCGCCGGTGGAAAGCTCGCCGCTCTCGCTCCCCTTTTCCGTCCATTGATATAACCGGTGATAGGCCATCCCCGCGTCCGGCTGCTCGAGAAACGCTTGATGCATTCGGCTTAATTTGTTGGGCAGCCATACGTCATCCGCATCCAGCAGTGCAATAAATTCTCCGCGTGCGTGCTGCACTCCCAGATTAAAGGCCGAAGCTTGGCCCCCATTCGCTTTCTTCAGATAGCGAATCGCATCTCCAAATTTTTCCAACCGTTTTTCGGTATCGTCTGTCGACCCGTCGTCGACCACCAGAATTTCCCGCTGCTCCGCGGGGAAATCCTGCTGCAGCACGCTGCGTACCGCTTCTTCGATATATTGCCCGTAATTATAGGTGTCGATCAGAACGCTAAAGAGAGGAGAGGTCATCCGTCTTGGTAGGCGGCGCACTCCGGCCAGCGCGCCAGCTCTTCGACTGATGTTAATACAGAAACACCGCCTTCATGCGCCAGGGTTCCCCTTTTCGCTGGTGTGTTTCACTTCACCGAACGAAATTGTCGTCCCACACCCCAGGACTTGGGCATCCACGCGGCCAGCCACGCCGGAACCCTCCGCCCGCCCGGAATCACGGTCCATCGCAGGCTTGCGGCCTCATGCATTTCCCGGTCGCGGTAGGCCCCTTCGTTGAGTATCACAATAAATTCCCGGACTCGCTCGGCCGGCAACGCCACCAGGTTGCCATCATACTTTTCCCCTTCGGTCGAAGCGGGGAACAGATTGCCTTCGGCATCCAGGGCGAACCAGCGATATTCCTTGCGGGAAAGAAACCGGATTATTTCGCGCGCGGCATATCCCCACGGCTCCGTGCGAAGATCCTGCACTTCCGCAAGAATCGCCGGACGCGATGGGCCGCTCAAAATGCCCGCCGCTCCTTGCAACACCCCCAACTCGGCTCCTTCCACATCCATCTTGATAAAATCTATCCGCGAAACGCCGAGCCGCTGCATCTCCTCATCAACCCGCCGCAACTCTACCCGAATAGCGCTGGTGGCCTCGCGAACCGCCGGCGGCCGCAAACTATTGCATCCATCCTGCCCTTCATGAACCAGATAGAACTCCGCAGTTCCGCAGGAATCCGGACCCAACGCGCAACTTTGCACTTCCACGTTCGCGCCTCGGTTCATCCTCAGATGGCGCTTCAGGCGGCGCCGTTCCCGCGGTGATGGCTCAAAGGCAATCACCTTTCCCGTGCGCCCCACGCATTTTGCGGCCAGCAAAGAGTACAGCCCGTGATGCGCCCCCAGATCCAGTACCGTCATTCCCGGCCGCAACAGATGCTGCACAAAATTTAATTCCGCCGTTTCGTAGCCGCTGCGCGTAAGTTCACGGTCCAGCATGCTGTTCTCCGCCAGCCACCAGGCGCCAAACGGCAGGCGAAAAGGTATTTTCAGAAAAGGAAGAACCCGCCGCGCATGTTGCGCCAGCGCGAAATATTTTTCGCGGGAACTTAGAGTCAAAAAGCGCCGGACTCTCCCCGCCATTCCCTGCGGCGGCGGCAATTCCTTCGACCACGGATCTTCCGTATCCTGCGGCTCCGTGCACAGACGCAAACCCGCGAGATCGATCGGAAAATGCGATGCCAGCAGCATCGTCCGCCTCCGCGCATGCCTGGCCGTCTCCCGAAAATCGTCATGGTCGGGCAGCGTCACGATGCGATACACCACATGAAAGCCCGCGCGATAGAGCATCTTGATCAGCGCCGCTTCCGTCGAATACAGTGCTACATTGCTCAGGCTTTGATTGTCCAGCCGCGGCTCTTCCCGCAGTAACGCCCCCGCGGCATTACCCGGCAGGCACATGCTTTCCACCAGTAGACATTTCCCCGTTAGCGCATGCAGATTACGCATCGCCACCAGCGGATTTTCCAGGTGATACATCAATCCAAAACAAAGCACAAAATCAAACACTCCAAAATCGCGAATCGCTTGATTTTCCACGTCGCCTTGCTCAAACGGGATTTCCGGAAAGCGTGCGCGAGCTTCCGCAATATTCTGGCTGCGCCCATCAAAGCCGCCCGGCTGCAAACCACATTCCTGCAAAACCTGAGAAAACAATCCCACGCCACACCCCGCGTCCAGAGCCGTAGAGAGATTTAGCATCGGGGTTAACCTAGCCAGCAGCCGGCGCAGCGTTTCCGCCCGGGCCTTCACCAGCCGGATCGCATCCCGTTGATCGAAGGGCGTGAGCTGAATTACAAATTCGTTGGTAAGCCGCGGTTCGGCCCATTGCGAGAGCGATGGCTTTTGCAGTTGTGGCATGACTATCTTTCTGTGCGATTCCCAAGATTCGGGACACCAATCGCGCTGTGCTCGTTTTCGAGCACTCTAGACTTACGGGCACAATACAATTCCAACGCGCCCGCTTGCTTTAGTAATTCCCTGAGGACTGTACCAACTACTTAATGGAGATGGGATGCTACTGAAACAGATATGCGAATACAAGTATCTACATGGTTAGTACTGTTACTGGGCTGGCTCAGGCGCTGGGACGCCTGTCCTCGTGCCGCTGCACCTCAACTGCAGGAAGCGCCGGAGTTTTTTGTATTCCCAAACTCAGTTCGCCCCAATCTCGGAAAATTCGCGTGCGGCCTCGGGTCAGGCTCGCGTGCCAGCGCCGCAGGCGCACCCACCGGTTGGGAATCACGTCTTCTGCAGTCAATAGCAAAGGCGCGCGAACGGCCTGACGCAGCTGTTTGTAGCCTCCCACCGGGAGCAGTTCCTCTTCGCCGAACCGCTCAATGCTTGGCGTGGTCCGCGGAATCCTCTCCTCGCCCTGGGCGCCTTCGCGCTGCTGCACCGCAACAGCCATCTGCGAAGCGTCCACCACCGCCAGTTTCTCCGCGATCGCTTTTCTCAGCAGCCAATTCATTGCTGCGGGCGTGTCGCTGGATAGTGCTGCGATGCCACTCTGAAAACATCCTCGCGAAAAAACCAGATACCCCAGCTCGGCGCGCGACGTGGACGCCGCAAGCCGCTCGCAGCGCGGTTTTAGCCCAGTCTGCGAATCCAGGCCATCCCAAGCATCGAAATCCAAAGTGTGGCTGCGGCCAACCATCACGAACTCGCGATAAAGCGCTTCCACGCGATTGAACGCACTACAAAACTCCGGCAACAACAGTGTGTCGCAAGGCAAATAACACAACACATCATGGCGAGCGTGGCGCAGCACGGTAGCCAACATATAGTCCAGGCGAATCGCGCCGCAAGCGGTCAGCTCCGGAAACTGTTCGTAATGCAAGCCCAATTCCCACGCTACTTCCTGCGCGCCCACGGCATCACCGAACAGAATGATTTGCACATCCGGATGGAGCAGCAGCCAGCTGCACAGCGCGTTGCGCTGAATGATCGCGGTGCGCCCGCGAAATGCTTCCGGGTGCGTGAAAATAGTTAACACAAATGTTACGGAAGCTGGTCGGGGACCGGGCAGCCGTCCGAGAGTTGCGGGATGGTATAGGAGAAGTTTTAATTATTCAAGTAGGTGGCAACAAGGTAACTACGCCGATGTTCGAACATTAAAGACTACGCTTGCGCAAACCCAGCGATTTGCGGATGGGCCGAGTAACGTTCAACACTGGATGCAATACGTAGGATTGTACCCGGGTCCAAGCCCCGATCACGGAGCGCTTGGCACGCCGGGCCAGGTAATTCACGTGGTGCAGGCGATTGGGCGCGAATCCGGATGCGGTAAGCAAAATGGGCGCGCTGGCGATGGTCCGCAGATGGCTGTGGCTGCCGATTAACTGAAAATTCTGCCGCTGTTCGTCGCCAAACCACACGCCTTTGGCGGCTTGCGGGTGGTGGCCGTAATTGTGATTCTGGTGCACTGCGCGCACCACTTTGGAGGCGTCGACGACCGGGGTCTTGTCGGCGATTACTCTCCAAACCAGCCAGTTGTCCCAGAAGACTCGGCCGATGGCCAGCGGCGGAAGTTCTCCATCATAGACGCCGCGCGAAAAAGCGAAGTAATCAATCCAGTCTGGCGTGCGCTGTTTGCCGCGGCTACTCACGTTTTCCAACAGTTGCGATTGCCAGTTCGGAGCGGTGAACGCGATGGGAGCGGTAATGTCGATATCCCAGCGGCGGCCGACCATCAGAAATTTGCCGTAGGCCGCAGAGGTACGTTGCAGAGCTTCGAGAAAATCGTGAAGCAGGATGATGTCGCAATTTACGTAGCAGCACAGGTCGTAGCGCGCAAGGTGCTGCGCTTTGTGAAACATGTAATCCAGCCGCATCGCGCCGAACTCGGTTTTTTCTACGTGCGGTTCGTGGTGGATGCCCAGTTCGGCGGCTACTTCGGCGCCGCCAGCGTCGTCGCCAAAAAGGATAATTTGAATATCGGGATGCAGCAGCGTCCAGCTAGTGAGTGCGTTGCGCTGGATTACGGCGATATGGTCACGAAACGGTTTCGCCGTGGTGAAAATGGTCAGCATTGTCAGTCGGCGTTCGACGAGGCGGCTTTGGGAGTCTGCGCGCCGAAACCCAGACGAACGTATTTTATTCCGTCGACATTCTGTAAATGTGCCGAGAGCCCGCCAGCAATCGATTACTGTGCGGGTTGCGTTCGGACGCAGCCATTTTTCTTTGGCCAGATCGCGAAATTCCTGCCACGGCGTCGCCAGCACCGCAACGCTGGAGCCCGCGATGCATTCCTCTGCGGATTTCGCGAAGATAATATTTTTCCCCGAAGCGACTGCCTTTTCGGGATTTGCAGAGGGATCAAAAACGGTGACCGCTACTCCTGAATTTCCCAATTCCTGCGCCAGCAGCAGACCGAAAGCTTCTTCCACTACGTCGGTGTTGGGTTTGTAGGTGAGTCCAAGAATGGCGATGGGTTCTTTGGACGAGTGATGGCTCTTGATAATTTCTGCTACGGATTTAATTTGTGCGCGATTGAATTTATCGGTAGCTTCGGCAAGACCGGAAGAAGCGCCCACGCTGGCAGCCAGCGCGGCCAGGGCGCGATTGTCTCTGGGAAAACAGGGGCCACCGTAGCTGACAGCGCCTTTGAGATATTTGGCGCCGATGCGGGTGTCCAGGCCGAGCGCGTCGGTAACAACATTGACGTCGGCATCCGGCAATTTTTCGCAGAGTCGCGCGAGCATGTTGGCGTAACTGATTTTGGTGGTGATGTAAGTGTTCACCGCGAGCTTGGTAATTTCCGCGTTGATGAAATTCATGCGCGCCACGCCGGGCGAATTCTTGCAGACATGTTTGTAAATTTGGGCGAGCGTTTCGCCGGCGCGCGAATCGACTTCGCCGATGAGCAGAAAATCCGGATAGTAGAAATCGCGGATGACGGTGCCCAAGGCGATAAATTCCGGGCTGTAACAGAGGCCGAAATCCACTCCGCAGCGTTTGCCGCTAGCGCGTTCGAGAGCCGTCTTGATTTCGCCCGCGGTGGATCCGGGCATGACCGTGCTGGTCATGACCACCAGGTGATAGGTGGATTTTGTACGCAGCGCTTTGCCGATGGATTCGCAGGTCGGAATCGCGTATTTCAGGGAGAAACCGCCGTTGGCTTCGCTGGGGGTGGCCACGATGATAAAAGTGGCGTCCGATTCGCGGACCGCGGCTTCGCAATCCTGCGAGGCTTTTAGATTGGCGGCGCCTTCGTGGATTAGCTCGCCGAGACCGGGTTCGTGGACCGGCGCGAGACCTTTGTTGATGGCGTCGACTTTCGCGACGTCCAGATCGACGGCGTGAACCTTGAATCCCTGAGCCGCGAAGCACGCAGCCATGGGCGATCCCAATTTACCCAAACCAATGACAGAAACCGACTTCACCGTGCGCCTCCCGAGAATGATTTAGCAGGGAGAACCAGTGTAGCCCCACGGCGCGCATAATGGCGAACGGCAGATGCCCCGGCGGTGCGCTTAATCCCAACCCCTGGGATAGCCTGCCGGGTACTCCTCTGGGGGTAATTGTGAAAGAGTGTGCTTCTAAAGGAGTTAGGCAAGTGCTTTGCGAAAGAGTGAGATTCTATTGGAGTTAGAGAGGTGGTCGAGAATGCACAGGGGCGGACCCCCCCGGGGTGTTTTTGGCAAAGAGTGCGCAACGCGTAGAAACTAGTGGGGATATACGGAATTGTGAATTGAGAAGAGTGCGCAAGCGATTGAAAACAAAGGATCGAATTTTTGGGGTTTGAGGGAACAGAGATTTCGGTGGAGCGTTGATGCGGGGAGTTTGTACCGTTTCGGGACTGAGAATGGCTTATCACGCGGCATTTTAGCTGGATTATGTTAGTTTGTCAATATAATTACTTAATAGTACTAATGGGACCAGGTGGAAATTGATCGAGGCCCAAAATGGGAATCTCACCATTTTGCCCGTGGGAACTCTAACAAAGGCAAAGGAACGGGTCTGCCCTTCGAAACTCAGGGTAAAAAGACCCGCCGCTACAAGTGCGGAGATGGGCTGGAGGACGGATGAGTGTAGTTCATGCGATTCGGACGGGGTTGGTGCAGGTGCGGCGGGCGCAAATGGAATCGCGCGGGACGGGGCTGGCGCGGACCGCGAATATGCTGATTGGCGAGGATTGGTCTGAGTGGCTGCCGATTTATGCGTGGGTCATCGAGCATGAAGAGGGCGTGATTGTGGTGGATACCGGGGAGACTTCGCGGGTTCATGAGCGGGGCTACCATCCGCGGTGGCATCCTTTTTACCGGCGGGCGGTGCACTTTTCGGTGCATCCGGAGGAAGAGATCGGTCCGCAGCTGCGTGGGCTGGGGATTGGAGCGCGGGACGTACGGCAACTGGTGCTTACGCATCTGCATACGGATCATGCCGGAGGGTTGGCACACTTTACCGGCTGCAAGACTTGGGTGGCACGGGATGAGTTTAAAAGGGCTAGCGGTTTTGGCGGACAATTGCAGGGATATCTGCCGCACCGCTGGCCGAAGTGGTGGTCGCCGGAATTTTTACGGTTCGAGGATCGGGCGTTTGGGCCTTTTGCGCAGAGTATGGCTTTGACGACGCGCGGGGATGTTTTGGTGGTGCCGACTCCGGGGCATACGCCGAACCATGTGTCGGTGGTGGTATGCGGATCGCCGTCCTATTTTCTGGCGGGGGATACGAGTTACAACCAGGAGCTGCTGCTGGCGGGGAAGGTGGATGGGGTGAGTCCTGACATGGAGGTTTCGCGGCAGACGATGGGCAAGATTGTGGCGCTGGCTAAGGAACGGCCGCTGGTTTATTTGCCATCGCATGATCCGGAGGGGGCGGAGCGGCTGCGGGATCGGGTAGTGCTGACGGATACTGACGTGCACAGCAGACCTGCATAGAAGTACTGGAGGGCTTCATGGCTGCAAGAAAGATCGTTCGGGTACGACTGGACGGAAAGCTGCTGGCGAGGCTGGAGGCATTGGCGACGATTACGCGGAAGTCATGTTCGTTCCTGGCCGAGGAAGCTATTCGGAACTATATGAAATTAAATGATGGGCCGATGTTGGAGATCCGAAAAGCTTTAGGAGACGCCGATCGCGGGGAATTTGTTAATGACGCAGCGGTGGAGAAGGTAGCGACGAGGTGGGCGCGCAAGGCACGGGTCTGAAGACCCGCCGCTACAACGTCGGAGGCGAAATTACGGCAGGTGGTGGATTTCGACGTTGGGCCATTTTTTTTGGAGGTATTCGGCGATTAGGCGGCGGTGGCAGTGTTCGGGGGTTTCTTCGCTGCAGAGCAGGCAGGCGGCATCCAGATCGGACTTCTCTAGCTTTTCCTCTATTTTTCGGGCTTTCAGCAGGTTCAGGAATTCCACTTCGTAGGCTTGCCAATCACCCTTTTTCTTCTTGTAGGTGTCCAGCATTTCTTGGGTGGGGGCCAGGTCGGGAAGATGCTGGTAGTCGATCTGGCAAATTGCTTTGGTGAAATAGCACAGATCGTTCTTCTTGGTGAAGCCGGCTAGCTGGGAAACATTGTTGAGGCGGACGTCGAGCAGGCGTTCTACGCCGGCGCTGGTGAGACTGGTGAAGAAAACTTCGGCAGACTTTTTAGTGAAGCCGATGGTGAAGATTTTCATCGGCCGGCGCTTTTTTGGGGGGCGGGTTCCGCGGATTCGGCTTCGTCCGGTTCGTAGGCGATACGGGCAGCCTGCAGACGATAGGCTTCGGCCAGTTGTTCTTCATGCGAGCAGAAGAGGTGGTGTTCGTTTTCCCGGAGATGCAGCGATTTGGCCAGGCGGCGCAGAAGATCGGTATGGGCTTCGATGGCGCCGTCGGCGAGAATGTGGAGCACTTCGAGCCCTTGGGCGGCTAGAGCCCGGCTGACCAGGATAGTGCGGTGACAGTCGGCGGGTTCTTTTTCCGCGCACATTAGAGCTATGCGGTGATCCTGCAAGCCTTTTTGTACCCTCTGCAAGCCCTGGCGAAATAAATCGGATTGCGCCAGAAGTTCATAGCTGATTTTCCCATTTAAATAGCAAGCGGGGTCTTCACTGCGGGCACCCAGCTCGCGGCCCAAGAACACGTATTTTATTTGCTGCTTTTCGGTGGCAGCCTTCAAGTCTTCACGGTTAAATTGCGGATTCATGCGGCTGTAGGGGTGGGAACGGACGTCGCAGAGGGCGGTGATGGCATGCTGCGTCAGCAGGGCGATGAACTGCTCCTGCGAGTGTATCGAGTGCCCGATGGTGAATACGGGAGCTAGCATTTGACGGGTTAGAGTGGCGGATTGGTGAAGATGGCAGCCACTATCTTGTGACATCGATTGTTGTCTTTCTCAAAGGGCTCGGTCAAGCTGACGCACAGGTAGACGTTGCGCAGGGGATGGACGCCGGATTTTCTGGATGCGAAAGCTTCGATGGCGGCGGGATCGGTTAGCTTCAGGCTGTAGGGGACGCCGCGATAAGCGAATTTGGCGTGATGGACGCGGTTACGGGCGTCAGGCAGTTTTGCGGCAATTTGAATCAGGATGGATCGGCATTTGATCAGCAACAAGGAATCGGTGGCCCCGCCAGCCTCTTCTCGGCTGACGCAATTGAAAGCACCGGCAGCGGTATGATCGCTGTTGATCCATAGCGTTTCGGGACGATCTTCGATTTGCCAAAGATTTGCCCAGGGGTATTCACCGGACTTGACCCATTCGCGGGAAGGGTCGATCAGGTGATTTTCGGTTTGATGGTTGTGTGGGAGCGGCTGGAGGAGGGGGACGTCGATGACGTCCAGGAGCATGGGAATTTCGTTGTTGGGATAGATTACTTCCCAGAGTTGCAGTTCGGCTGTGGGTCGATGACTTACCGGGCGGATCCATGGGCCGGGAAGGCCGTTGGGGAGAAGTTCGCGGCCGGCGATGCAGCGGCCGGTGGTCTTGAAAGAGTTGGCCAGGCAGATGATTTGTTTGGTATAGGGAATGCCGGCTTGGCCGGAGGCTTTTTGGAGAGAAGTTGCGGAGATTGGCGGGCGAGGCATGCCTGAGAGCAATTTTATACATAAGATTTAATATTAGCCATTAGATATTCATTGATGCCGGTCAGAGAGGAAGAAGCAGACCATGGGAAGGTGGTGGGGTTCTTATGAACGAGGGGAAATTCTAAGGCGAGTCTGATAGCGTGGCATAGTTCTTGCTGAAATGGGGCGCAGCATGCTGCGCCCGTACAAAGGCCAATCGAAAAGGCCGGACTGAATAGTCCGGCACCTACACAAGCCGGGCTGTTAGCGGTCGATGTTTTTCATGTTGGCGGGGGCGTAGCGGTCGCCGGCTATTTCGTGTTGCGGGATGGCGGCGTCGAGTTCGGCTACTTCGGCCGGGGACAAGTTTATTTCCGCGGCGGCGGCGTTTTCTTCCAGATATTTTCTGCGTTTGGTGCCGGGGATGGGGACGAGGTCTTCGCCTTTGGCTAAGACCCAGGCGAGGGCTAGTTGGCCGGCTTTTACACCTTTGCGTTCGGCGATGGCTCTTACGCGATCTACCAGAATTTGATTCTTGTCGAAATTTTCCGCGGAGAAACGCGGGTAGCGCTTGGTGCGGGCATCGGCGCTGTCGAGATCAGCGGGTTTGCTGATGGCGCCGGTCAGGAATCCGCGGCCCAGCGGGCTGTAGGGGACGAAGCCGATGCCGAGTTCGCGAGTGGTGGGAATAATTTCTGCTTCGGCGTGGCGTTCCCAGAGGGAGTATTCGGTTTGCAGCGCGGTGATGGGATGAATTTTGTGGGCGCGGCGAATGGTGGCGGGCGCGGCTTCGGAGAGTCCGAGATATTTTACTTTGCCGGCTTTCACGAGTTCGGCCATGGCGCCGACGGTCTCTTCGATGGGAACTTCGGGATCGACGCGATGCTGGTAGTAAAGGTCGATGTGATCCACGCTGAGGCGTTTTAGGGAAGCGTCGCAGGCGGCGCGGACGTACTCGGGTTTGCCGCTGATGACCCAGTAGGTGGGATCGTCTTTTTTGCGGATGTTGGCGAATTTGGTGGCCAGAAAAACTTCATCGCGGCGGGATTTTATGGTCTTGCCGATCAGCTCTTCGTTGTCGCCGATGCCGTAGGTGTCGGCGGTGTCCAGGAAATTTACGCCAAGATCCAGCGCGCGGAGTACGGTGGCGGCGGATTCGGCGTCATTGCGTTCGCCGTAGAATTCACTCATACCCATGCAGCCTAAGCCCATGCGGGAGACTTGGGCGCCTTGGGAGCCAAGGTTTACTTTTCTCATGGTCATGGGATTTAGATGTTCGCGTCGCGGGTTGGGGTACGTTGGCGAATGGCCCTGATCCTGCATTTATCGCAGAGGTATGGCGATATTGCGGGCAAGAACGGCAGAAGCCAAGCAAGTTGCGGAGGACATGTCGGCTTTGGCTGGCGTGAGTGTCGGGGAAGTCTTGCGGCGGTTGGTGGGGGAGCCACGGAAATACTTGCTGGCGAAATGGAACTGGAAGTCGGCGCTGCTAAGTTCATGGTTTCGGGCGGCGATATTCTTTTTCGTGAATTTGGCGGCGGGATGGCCGGCGGCAACGGCGGCGATGAGTACGGAACTGGTTTTTCGGGGAATTACCTCGGGGTTTTACGGGGCGATTTCCGAGGGATTTGCGGACGCGGAGCCCGAGTGGGCGGCGGCGGTTTGCATGATGGTGGCGGTGCCGGTGGTGAATCACTCGCTGGAATTTGCGGTGCACTGGCTGCGCGGAACGCGGAGGTTGATGCCGAGCATCGCGGCGTCGGTGGTGTTTACGGCGCTTTCTACACTATTTAATTTGTACGCGATGCGCCGTGGGGCGTTGATTGTGGGCGCCGGGCGCGGATCTTTACTGCAGGATTTGCGGCGGACTCCCGCGCTGCTGGCGGATTTTTTGTTGTGGGGGCCGCGGCGATTATTGGCGCGAAGTGCGGCTGTTAAAGTTCGGGAGAATTTGTGATCGCTGGACCGCGGGTGGCGCTATTTTGCGAAACGTTTCAGGAAATTAATGGCGTTGCGCTGACGGCGCGGCAGTTGGTGGCTTTCGCGCGGAGCAGCGGACGGCCTTTTTTGGCGATTCATGGCGGGGCCGGGGTGGCGAGGTTCGTGGAAGGTTGCGTGGCGCGACTCGAATTGCCGCGCGGGCCGCTGAGTTTTGCGATTGAGAGCGATCTGCGCTACGACTTGTGGCTGTGGCGGCATGCGGCGGTGGTGCGGCGGGCGCTGGAGGAATTTCGTCCGGACGTGATTCACGTGACCAGTCCGGGAGAGTTTGGGCAGCTGGGAGCTTATTTTGCGAAAAGGCTGAAGATCCCGCTGGTGGCGTCGTGGCATACGAATTTGCATCAGTTTGCGGGGCGGCGGCTGGAACAATTTTTGCGAATCTTGCCAGCGGCGTGTTCGCGGCTGTGCTGCAGAGCAGCGGAACGCCTGGCGTTGCTGGCGATTTTGCAGTTTTATAAAATGGCGGCGGTGACGCTGGCGCCTACGGCGGAACAGGTGGCGTGGCTTGCGGCGGCTGCCGGGAAGAAATCGTTTTTGATGGCGCGGGGAGTAGACCCGGAGAAGTTCAGTCCGGCGCATCGGACCGTTAATGATGGAACACTGCGACTTGGCTATGTGGGCCGGGTGACGCCGGAAAAGCGCGTGAGATTTTTAGTTGAAATTGAACGGGCGTTGGTCGCCGCGGGTTGGAACGATTTTGCGTTTTTAGTGGTGGGTGAAGGCAGCGAACGGGAATGGCTGGAACGAAACTTAACGCATGGGATTTTTACCGGTGTTTTGCGCGAGCACAAGCTGGCAGAGGCTTACGCGAATATGGATCTTTTTGTGTTTCCTTCACGGACGGATACCTACGGGAATGTGATTCAGGAGGCGGCGGCTTCGGGAGTACCGGCGATTGTTACGGGGGAGGGCGGGCCGAAGAATTTAGTGGTGGAGGGAAAGACGGGGTTTGTGGCGGAGAGTGATGAGGAGTTTATTGGGCGGATTTTGCAGCTGGTGCGGGATCGCGATGCGCTGCGAGCGATGGGCGTGGCGGCGCGGGAAAATATGGGCGGCGTTTCCTGGGATGCGGCATTTGAGATGACGTATGCGGCTTATCGCTATGCGCAGCAAGGCTCGCCGCGCGGATATAGAGTTGGACGAACGGAGGAACTGCTAGTGCGTCAAACGCCGCGGAGTAAGGCCGGCGTGGCTGGCGATTAGACAGGTTTACTTGCGAAGGGACTCTGCGGCGCCAAAATCTTGGCGACTTTGGGAAATTATCGCAACACTTTTGAGGTATCGTTCATCGTACATTCAGGGCAGAACGCGAGCTGGTCGAGGCGTGGATGGCTGCTCAGAGGTTGGAGGAAAACTGGGATGCTGGCTGAACCGGAACCAGAGAAACCATCGCCGCTTAAGAATCCTTACGTTTATTCGTCGATTGCTTTTTTATTTGTATTGCTTTATGTGGGTTGGGTTTTCTTTTCGCGGTGGCACGAAAATCGTGGAATTGAGCGGGCCGCGGCGGAGAAGCAGGCCGCGATTCAGCAGCAGCAGGACCGCACCACCGTTGAGGAAATGGGCGGAAAGGAACTGGCGATACAGAATTTTTATGGGAGCCCGGGCGTGGTGAAGAAGGGCGAGAGCGTGCAGCTTTGCTATGGCGTGGCAAATGCGAAGACGGTGACTTTGGTGCCGCAGGATAATCCGGTGTGGCCGTCGTATAGCCGGTGTGTGGACGTGAAGATGGTGAAGACGACTACTTTTACTTTGACGGCGACGGATGCTGCGGGGAAGAGCGTTACGTCTACCGTGGAGATCAAGGTCAAATGAACAGGCCGGGCCCTTCGTGCCTCTGGGCAAGCTAAAGCCCGGCGCCTACATAACCCCGTTTCCCGGCATCAGCGTCGGATTGTGCGGGGCGAAACAAATTCGCGTACATGCAATCCACCCTTGTAGGTGCAAAAGGTAGACATCTATAATGATCGCTCCCTTGGCGACGGCCGGAACATAGCTTGTTATCGGCATACGCCGAGAATTTGGTGCTCACGAAAATGTCTGAAGCGATACAAGACCCGCTGGCGAAGATCAAGCAGAAGCTGCAGGACGAAATCGAGACGCTCTCGCATGAGTTGAATGTGGAGCTGCCGAAAGAGATTGCGGTGGCGCGCGCGCACGGGGACCTCTCGGAAAATGCGGAATATAAGTACGCGAAGGAACGGCAGGGTTACGTCAACGCGCGAATGGGTCAGCTGAAAAAGCGGCTGGGCGATCTGGGGATGCTGAACCTGACAAATATTCCCAAAGATCGCTCTGGCTATGGCTCGCGGATCGTGGTGCTGGATACCCAAAAAGACATCAAGATCGAGTACAAGCTGGTGAGCAGCGAAGAAGGCGACGTGGAAAAAGGCTTGATTTCGACGACTTCGCCAATCGGAAAAGCGCTGCTAAACCGCAAGGTGGGGGACGAGATCGAAGTGACCACTCCCGCGGGGAAGAAAGAGTTTGAAGTGTTGAAGCTGGTGACGATTCACGACGACGTGTAACGGCGCGTTGCGTGCGGCGCGTCTAACAACCTGCCTGAATGCGAAAGACTTTATTTTGGAATACGCTGTTTGAACTTCGCTGAACTAGACTCGCTCCGCAAATTCTAAAATGAAACCTGCTCTTATCGTTCACGGTGGCGCCTGGGACATCCCAGACGAGGCCGTGGAGGCTTGTAATGCTGGCTGTAGGCGTGCGCTGGCGGCAGGGTGGTCGGTGCTGGCAGGCGGCGGCGCGGCTTTGGATGCAATTGAAGCGGCGATCGTGGTGCTGGAAGATGACCCTGTGTTCGACGCAGGATATGGTTCGCACCTGAATCTGGATGGGCACGTGGAGTGCGACGCGATTGTGATGGACGGCGCAACGCTACGAGCCGGTGCGGCGGCTACCCTGCACCATGTGAAAAACCCGATTCGCGCAGCGCGAGCGATTTTGGAAAAGTGTCCGCACATGATGCTGGTGGCAGAGGGCGCGGAACGCTTTGCAAAAGCGAATGGCGTGGAACTTTGCAAGGCCGAGGAATTGGTCAGCGAGGCGGAGTTGGATGCCTGGATGAAGTGCAAGAAGGATGAGCACGCCGCCGCGCATCATCGCGGGCATGAACAGGGCACAGTTGGTGCAGTGGCAATCGATCGTGATGGGCGGCTTTTTGCGGCGACTTCGACCGGCGGAACTTGTTGCAAATTGCCGGGTCGCGTGGGAGATTCGCCGCTGATTGGCTGTGGATGTTATGCGGATGCGGAGGCGGGCGGAGTCTCTTGCACAGGATACGGCGAAGCGATCATGAAAGTGGTGATGGCCAAGAGCGCTACGGATTTTTTGCGGGCGAAGGACTCGGCGGTTGGGGCTACGAGCGGCTCGGAAGTTCCCAGGGCGATGCTTGCAGCGAAGAAGGCGGTGGATTTGCTGGCTGCGCGGACTAAAGCTACCGGTGGGTTGATTTTGTTGGATCGCGATGGGTTGCCGGGATTTGCGTTTAATACGCCGCGGATGGCGTACGGATTTGTGGAAGAGGACGGCGAATTTTTCACCTCGGTGGAGTGAAGGAAAAACAGATCCCTTCCGCTCCGCTCGGGATGACAATTTTTTGGGGGGTTGAGCGCGATGAAGTACCGGCGATTTGGCAGGACAGGTTGGGAAGTCAGTGAGATTGGCTACGGCATGTGGGGCATGGCTGGGTGGAGCGGCTCTGACGATGCGGAGTCGCTGGAGTCGCTGCAGCGCTATGTGGATCTGGGGGGCAATTTTTTTGATACGGCGTGGGCTTATGGCGACGGACACAGCGAAGAATTGCTGGGCAAGGTTTTGCGCGCGAACAGCAGCAAGCGCCTGTTTACGGCGACGAAGATTCCTCCGAAAAACCGGGCATGGCCCAGCCGCCGGGAATTCTCGCTGGACGATTGCTATCCTCCGAAATATATCGAAGAGTACGTCCACAAGAGCCTGAAGAATATCGGTAGCGACACACTGGACTTGATGCAGTTTCACACCTGGGAAGACTCCTGGCTCAAAGACGACCGGTTGGCCGCCGCGATTGAAACGATGCGGGCCAGCGGAAAAGTGCAGGCAGTGGGCATCAGCATCAATCGCTGGGAGCCGGAGAATGGGATCCGCGCGGTGCGCTCCGGCCACATCGATGCGGTGCAGGTGATTTACAACATCTTCGATCAGAATCCGGAGGATGAATTATTCCCGGCGTGCCACGAGCATGACGTAGCAGTGATTGCGCGGGTGCCGTTTGATGAAGGAACTTTGACGGGCACGTTGACGCTGGACAGCAAATGGCCTGCGGGAGACTGGCGGGGAACTTATTTCGTGGAAGAGAATTTGCGGGCCAGCGTGGCGCGAGCCGAAGCGCTAAAACCATTTCTGACGCCGCAGATGACGATGCCGGATATGGCTTTGCGGTTTATTCTGCATAATCGGGACGTGAGCACGATTATTCCGGGCATGCGCAAGATTCGCAACGTGGAAGCGAATATGGCGGCCAGCGATCATGGGGTATTGCCTGCTGCGTTGCAGGCGGAGATGCGCACGCACCGGTGGGATCGCGTGCCGACGAAGTGGTCGCAGTAGCGTTATTCACTGCGGGAAGTTTTTTAGAATAACGATCAGGCAGTTTGTTTCAGGGCGCGCTCGACGAGAGTCAGGCAGCGGTCCGCTTGTTCGCGCAGCAGTTCTTCGCTTTCCCCTTTTTCCAATTGAGCGTTGTGGAGTTCGTCAGCGATGGCCAGGGCGGCGAGGACTGCGACTTTTTGCGTGTCCACGGTGGCTCCAGCGTCAGCGATATCGCGCATTTTCCGGTCCACGTAGGCGGCTAAATTTTCGACGTAGGCTTGGTCCAGTTCGCCGCGGATGGAATATGGCTGGCCGAAGATTTGGACTTTTACGGGCGTGGACATTGGTGGCCTCTTGGTGCGAATGCTCAAAATAACACAGAGACCGTGATGAACGGTAACAGTGTCAGCCGCGGCTATGGAAAGCAGATCCCTCGCTACGCTCGGGATGACAGTGTTATAGCTGGAGCAGAATGAGGGGAATGAGGGGAATGAGGTTAGATGGGACGGCGGATGCCTAGTTTGCGCATGCGGGCTTGAAGGGTGGTGCGCTTCATCCCGAGGAGTGTGGCGGCGCCGTGTGGACCGGCGATGCGCCACTCGGTCTGACGAAGGGCGCGCAGGATGTGCTGGCGCTCGGCTTCTTCGAGGGTGCCTACGGCGCTCGAACCGAAAATCGAAGGTGAGTTTGCGTCGATCATATTCGGTTCGCTGCCAGACTCAGATGCGGTGGCGATTGCAGACTTCAGTTCGGAAACTGGAACGCGGAGTTCTTTGCCCGGCGAAAGAATCACGGCGCGCTCGATCAAATTTTCCAGTTCGCGAACGTTTCCGGGCCAGGCGTAGTGAACCAATGCGTCCATGGCTTGCGCGGGAACGTACTCGACGGTTTTGTTGAGGCGGCGGCTGAATTTCTGGACGAAGTAGCGAACCAGCAGGGCCACATCTTCCGGGCGCTCGCGTAGTGCGGGAATGGTGATGGGAAAAACGTTGAGACGGTAATACAAATCGCTGCGGAAGGCCCGGTCGGCAACCAGCTTGGCGAGATCCTGATTGGTGGCGGCGACCACGCGCACGTCCACGCGCTGGGTGCGATTGCTACCGAGGCGTTCAAATTCCTGCTCTTGCAGCACCCGCAATAATTTCGGCTGCAGCTCCAGCGGAAGATCGCCAACTTCGTCTAAAAACAGTGTTCCGCGATCAGCGAGTTCGAAGCGTCCAATTTTTTGGCTGATGGCGCCGGTAAAAGCTCCGCGTTCGTGTCCGAAAAGTTCGGATTCCAGCAAACCGGAAGGAATAGCCGCGCAATTTACTTTTACAAAAGTGCGTTCGCGGCGTGGACTGAGGTTGTGAATGGCGCGAGCGATCAGCTCTTTGCCAGTCCCGGTCTCGCCGAGGATCAGCGCAGTGGTGGTGGCCGGCGCGACGAGTTCCACCTGCGCCAAAGCCGCTTTCAGCAGCGGACTGTCGCCAATAATTTCTTCGAAATTGAATTCGGTGCGAATTTCTTCTTCTAGGTAGAGCTTTTCTTCCGCCAACTTATCTTTCAGCGCATCGATTTCCTTGAAGGCCAGCGCATTTTCGACCGCGATGGCGATCTGGCTGCCCACTTGCTGCAACAGTTCGACGTCCGATGGCGTGAAGGCGTCGATGCGGCGACTGGAAAGATTCAGCGTCCCAAAAGTGTGGCCATGATTAATGAGCGGAATGCAGCAGATCGTTTGCAGCCCTTCGGCGCGGAGGGTGCGAACGATCTCGCTGGGATAGCGATCCAGTTCGTCGCCGCGAGCGAGCAACGGTTTGCCGGTCGCGATGGCGTGCCCGGCGGGTGAAGCGTCCCGCGGAATGGTAACTTCCTGCTTGATCAATTGCTGGCGGCCGGGAAAATCGAGCGCGAAAATTTTCAATAGTCCGGTGGAGGGGTCTAGCAAGGCGAGGCTGGTGTAGTCCAGCTGGATCACGCGCTCGATGGTGGAGACGATGCCGCGAAAAAGCTCGGGCAACTCCCGAGTGGTGACCAGCACGTTGTTAATTTCCAATAGCACTTGCAGACGGTCGCGTTCGCGCGCGAGTTGCTGCTGATAGGCTTGCGAGGTTTCCAGGTTAAGCGCGTTGTCGACGGCGACCGCCACCTGGCTGGCAACGCGCTGCATGAAGTGGGCTTCCGCTTCGGTGATTACTTGCGGGATCAGGCGGCCGAAGGCCATGGTGCCAATCCGACGCTGCGCGGTGGTGAGCGGGACAAAAGCTACGGAACGAACGCCGCCTTCACGAAGGTGCAGCAGAAAATCAGGATAGCGGGGATCTGTATCGGTATCCGAGACGATGAAACAATTTTGCGTTTTCCAGACCCAGCCGGAGGGGTGGTCATCGATCGCGCTTTCCGAACCGGCCCGTTTGTCAGTTGGGAGCCGTGTTTCAAGGACGTGCAGGCGCATTACGTTGCGCGTGGCGTCGTAAAGGGTGAGCGCCAGAAAATCGAAATCGACGACGCTGTGCAGACGTTCCGAGAGGTCGTGGAAAAGCGCGGGCAAATCGCGCTGTTGCGCGATGGCTTCGCTGACTTCCAGCAGGGCTTCCAGTTGTCGCCGGGAATGATCGACAGGCGCGGTGGGCGCCAGTTCCGGCGGGAAAATGACGGGTTCCGCCATAGCTCAGGATAGCATCGCGGTTGCGGGAGGCTCAACAGCGACGATTTGGAGGCTGTGGGCAGCTTGAGTTTTACCCCAGCTCAGCAAATCCGAACCCATGGCATGATGGACCGAACGGGAGCGGTTACGGAATCGTTGCTCATCATTACGGGTACGATGGGGGCAGGCAAGACGACGGTTCTGGCCGAAGCGTCAGACATTCTTGCGTTACGGCAGATTACGCATGCGGCGGTCGACTTGGACGCACTCGGGCTGGCCCATCTTCCGTCTTCAGGCAACAACACCAGAGTGATGTACCGCAATCTTCAGTCAATCTGCAAAAACTATGCCTCCTACGGCGTGAATCGGATATTGATCGCGCGTGCGATGGAGGACCGAGCCGAACTAGAGCTGTGCCGTGGCATTATTGCAGCCGCGCACACAGTCGTCTGCCGTCTTACGGCCAGCGTCGAAACAATGCAGCAGCGCGTCAAGATGCGCGAGCTAGGCATATCGCAAAGAGAATATGTTGCTCGCGTCGCTAAACTAAACATTATCCTGGACCGTGCTGAATTGGAGGATTTCGCTATCAACAGCGAGAATCGCTCGCCGAGCGATATTGCACACGAAGCGCTTGTAAACGCTGGGTGGATTTCGGACTGACCTTACTACCGATTTTGCTGGAGAAATAGGCTACAGGGTGTCCAGCCAATCGCTGTTTTTGAACCAATACTTTTGCCGGCTTTGCAGCCATTTATTGGCTTTGCGCGATTCGATCCAGGAATTGAGAAAATTTACGAAGTCCATGTCGCCGCGGCGCACGCCGAAGCCTGCGGGAAAAGTGGCTAACGGTTCGCCGGAGAGCGCCACAACTTTGCCGGGAAAAATCTTGCCGAGCAGCTCCGGTCTGGGACTGTCCGCGACGGCGCCGTCAATCTTGCCTTCGACCAAATCGTTGATCATGGAGCTGTCGGCGGAGTAGGCGTGGATCAGCGCGTTCGGAAGCACGACGGCGGCGGTTTGTTCCGCAGTCGTGCCCTCAAGAACGCCGATCGTGAAATTTTCTTTGTTGAAGCTGTCGACCTTCATGGACGGGCTGGCGTTTTTAGCGGTAACTGCCAGGAGTACATCGGTTTGGTTGTAGGGCTCGCTGAAATTCAGCTCCAGCGCGCGGCTGGCCCGGATGGAAAGCCCGGAGATGATGATGTCGGTGCGGCCGGCGAGCAGATCGGGAATCAGATAGCGGAATTCGACGGGATAGAATTCCACTTCCACGCCCATATCGCGCGCCAATTTCTTGGCGACGTCAATTTCAAAACCCACGAAATTGCCGTTCTTGTCGTGCATGGCCCAGGGAATGATTTCCGCGACGCCAACGCGCAGTTTTCCGCTTTTCTTGATGGCGGCGAGCATGTCTACATTGACCCGCGGGGAAACGGCGACTGTTTTTGCAGGGTCGCTGTCGTTGGGGGTGTCGGCATCCTCGGCGTGCGAGGCTGGCGCGTGAGTGGTCGCTGTTGAGGGCACGGTGGTCTTTTTGGATTGTGGCGCAGGTGCCGGGGATTGCGCGCGAAGTAGATTCGCGAGCGACAGCAACGCGATCAACACGAACGCTATTCTCATAGTCGAGATCATGCTCAGCTTGTTTTTCATCGGTAAGCCTTCCGGCGATTGTTGTAGCCGTCGTCGTAGCCGGCAGCGAAGTCTGCTTCAAATTGCTTGGGGAAGCGGTTGCGATAGTTTTGGTAGGAGGGCGAGAGGTTCTGATCCCAGTCACGCTGTCCTACGCGATAACCATCCATATAGTACTGGCGCCTTTGCGCAGCCAAGTCATCATCATGATCGGATTTCGAGCCGGCGGCGGCCGCGCCGAGGATGATCGCGCCGAGAATGCCGGCGGCAACCGCGGCATCTTTACCGTTGTTGCCGCGATTGTTGTCGTAGCCAAATTCAAATTCGGCGCGGCATCCGCGATCCACCCAGATTCCCCGATAGTCGTAACCCCAGCTGTAGCCGCGGTCGCACGGCGAGCCGGAGTATTGGCGCACCAGGCGGACACGGTTTTGGGTGTCTGCGCGGCAATAGTGATAGCGCTTGTCGTTGCTGGCGCAGTTGAGGGTTCCGCTCTGCGCGTAAGTGGGCAGGGGCCAAACGGTCACAGAAAGAATGAAGGCCGTGGCGATCAGCTTTTTTTGGAGAGTCCACATCGGTTTGTCTCATGCCCCCAGCGCCGTAGATTTCTTGGTTCGTTTCGCGGCTCGCAATAAATTTTGGAAAATCCTAGCATTGTGAAGTACGGCTTACAATCAGGTTGTGCCTGAAAATTAGGAATGCTCGATTGCTGGCAGGATTCGTGCCGGAAGTTCCGAAGGACTTATCGTTGGCGATAAATTCGTATACTGGTTGCGAATCTGTCCGGGGATGTTGGCGGGCGAGGAGTGACGTGGGTAAATTTTCGAGCAATTACGGAGCGGCGGCGAGAACAGGCTGGTTGTTGTTCATGGTATTGCTGTTAGCGGGATGCGGACAGCCGCCGCAGAAGCCTAACGAAGTGTTCCACGAGGAACATCCTGCGGCGGAGCCGCAAAAGGAAGAACGGCACGAGAGCCGCAACGAACGCAAGAAGGAGCGGCGGGAAGAGCGGCGGGAGGCGCAGCGCGGATCCTCCGGACCGAGTGGCGACAGCTGCGGGCTGTCGCGATCATCCGCGATCCATGCCGGGTCCGCGGGAGCGTCCAGTTCTGTGGCGGGCGGCGCGTACGACCTGGAACGCGATGAGCAGCTTGGCGGACACACGTTGCGTAAACATGTGGGCCGTACCGATGAGCAATTGCGTGAACGCTTGGAACAGGAACCGCATATTTCAGCGGCATCGACCTGGACGAATAGCGAACTGGCGGAAGAAACTGTTAGCGCGGCGCTACGGGATCAGGCGGCGCGAATTTCGCAATGGGAAGGGCGCGGCGAACGCCGGCCGAATCTGGCGTTGCATTACGACGCAGGCCGGGAAATCGGACGGAGCTTGCCGCGCGGAGCGGCGCAGAGTGTGCCGTGTACCGGCGCGGTGATCGTACTGAAAGCGAATGACAGTGGTGGATTTTACGTTTTGACTACCTATCCCGAGGCGGGGCGATGAACACGGATTCCACGAAAAGACATAAGGCATTTTCTGCGGAAGAATTTCCCGCGCTGCAGGATTTTCTGGGGGCCTATTTTCACGAGGATTTTGTGGATGAGTATGGATCAGCCGACGCGGCGACCAAACAGTTTTGCGAAGATGCTGCGCCCGAAGAAGTGGCGCAGACGAACGCCGAATGGCAGCGCCTGCTGGCTCATTTGAAAGGTCAACCGCTAGCGGAATGGCAGGCGGCGCTGCGAAAACTGGGGGCCGCGTGGCAGGTGACATCGCAAACCGATTTGATCCGAGTCGGAGAGCTGCTTGCCAAGCACACCGCGAAATAGATATCTGCGGCGGGCGTTCTGGCTCGTTCTATTTTTGCTGGCGCCGTCGCTGGCGCGTGCGCAAGGCGGCCCACCGCTGCTGACCAACGATCCCGGCACGCCGGGCGCAAAGAATTGGGAAATTAATCTGGCAGTGATGCCGGTGTTGCGGCAACAGCAGAACCAGTTTCAGCTTCCGCAACTGGATTTCAATTACGGCGTTGGTTCCACGATCCAGCTGACGTTTGAAGTGCCGTATGTGCTGCAAACAGTTCCTGGACAAAACTCCAGCAGTGGATTCAGCAACGCGTTTCCGGGCGTGAAGTGGCGGTTTATCGATAATAAAAACGGGTGGAACGTTTCGATTTTCCCGCAGTTGGAACTGAACGGTCCGGCCGGGGCAGTTCGGCAAGGCATTGCGACGAGCGGAACGCGATTTTTGCTGCCGCTGGAGGTGCAGCGCAATTTTGGTCCTCTGGAGCTTGATCTCGAGGCTGGCTATTATTTTCCGTTTCACGGACACCAGGAACGCATTCTGGGATTTTCCGCGGGCCACACTTTTACGAAGAAACTGGAAGTTATCGGCGAGGTTTATAACGATCGCGCGATGGGCGCCTTGCCGCACGATACGACCTGGGATCTTGGAGGGCGCTACGGCTTCCACAAAGGCTTGATATTTCTGTTCATGGCTGGACGCAGCTTCAGCGGGAATGCCAGCGGGCAGCCCAATTTTCTGACCTATATCGGCGTGCAGATTTTACTGGAGCGAAATGGCCTGGCGCTCCACGCCGAGGAGTGAAGGCCGGGCAGAAAAAGATGCGAGTTCAGCCGACGGTGAGCAGTTCTTCGTAGAAGCCGCCGATTTGGCGGGCGCGATCCACAAAGTGAACTTCGAAGATCCAGTGGCGCTCCTGGCCGGCGGCGTCCGGGCCGCGCATTTTGTTGGGATTGTCCGGATGGACGTACAGAGTGACCTTATCTCCGGGGATCCGCTCGTGCGGGAATTGACCAATCAGATGGCCGGCGATTTGTCCGCCAAATTCCCAGCCAGAATCTGCCGCTAGTTTCTGCGCGTAGCGATACAGTTCGACGGAGGTAATTTCCGTGTGCTCGTCGAAATATTTCTTGCCCGCAGCGAAGGCTTTGGCGATGTCGTCGCGCAGCTGTAGTTTGAGCGGGTCGGAGCCAATCACGAAGGTGCGCCCGAAGTCCGCTTCCCATTCTTCAAAGACGGGTCCCAGATCCAGGAACAAAATATCGTCGTCGGTAACTTTCAGATCGGGCGGATTCTCGTCATAGGGCGCTAAGGTGTTGCGGCCGGCGCGGACGATGCGTTTGTGCCAGTAAGTGGAAATGCCAAACATTTTCTCGGCGAGATTGTAGATGTCCTGGTTGAGCTGGCTCTCGAGAATACCGGCGTGAATCAGCCCCTGGCTTTCGACAGCGAGGAAAAGTTGGTTGGCTTTTTCTTGCGCAGCGAGCAGGGCGGCGGCGCGGTCATTTGCTACTTTTTCCATTTGTTGAGACTAGCAGAGGAACGGGGCAGCGGAACAGTTGCGTGAACGGCGCCGCTTGGTATGCGCTCATCTGTTGACTCGCCGCTGGTCCTACTCAATAAGGGGAACCCCCCAGTTGGTGTAAGTGTTGATTCTGCGGGAGTTGAAGTGCTTTGTTTTGATGCAGATTCATAAGTGTTCATTCTGCTTGGGTTAGGGTTGCGGGTTTCCATTGGGATTCGATCGGGATACGTGTTGAGTCTGCGCAGTTGGTCGAAAGCGGCGTCAAGCCGCCGCACTCCAAAAGAGTTTTGGCGATCGTTGCCGGACTGGTGGAGAAGAGAGAGTTCCGGGCGTGGTTCTCTACGGGAGGAGTGTCTCATAGTTTTACGGGACTGTCAAGTGTTTTCTGCGGTACCTGGAGTGACCGGTGATTCCAGAGTTGGATGCGGTGTTTTGGGACCGTGTGAATGCCCCAGTTAGTGGTAAAGGGTTGGGAAATCTACTTTTAGTTGTTGGACTTTGGGTAGGTCGAAGCGGGCGATGTAGGGATTGTCGGGGTGGAGGGTGGCGTAGTCCTGGTGGTAGTCTTCGGCGCGATAGAAGGCTTTGGCGGGGACGATTTGCGTGACGATGGGACCGGAGAACAGCTTGGCCTGGTTCAGCTGATCGACGTAGGCCTGGGCGATTTTTTGCTGTTCCGGGCTGGAAAAGAATATCGCCGAACGATATTGCGTGCCGGTGTCGGGACCCTGGCGATTTAGCTCGGTGGGATCGAGGGCCACGGTGAAAAAGACTTTCAGCAATTGGCCGAGGGTGATTTTGGAGGGATCGTAGACAATTTCGACGGATTCGGCGTGGCCGGTTGTGCCGCTGCTGACTTGGTCGTAGCTGGGATCTTTAACCGTGCCGCCGGCGTAGCCCGAGGTGGCACGGGTGACGCCTTTTACATGTTGGAAGACGGCCTGGATTCCCCAGAAGCAGCCCCCGGCGAGGACGATGGTTTCGCGGGTCTTCTTAGCGGAAAGTATTTCGTCGACTGCGGGATTGGGAAGCGCGCCGGCGGGGGCGCTGTGGGCGGCGGGTACTCCTGCGAGCGTCAGCAATGCGAATAGGAAAGCTGCGGAAGTGGTTTTGGTCGAGCGATTCATTTGTGCTCCTTTGGTTCTCACTGCGTTGCGGCAGTTGCGGGCACGGCATGCCGTGCCCCTACAAAGCTTGTGTGCGGAACTAGTTCTGAAGGCTCAGGCCTTCACAAATTTCATTGCTACTGCGTTCATGCAGTAGCGCAGACCGGTGGGACGCGGGCCATCGTCGAAGACGTGGCCTAGATGGGCGTCGCACAGGCGACATGAGACCGCGGTGCGGACAATCCCCAAACTACCATCCTGCGTTTCTAGAACATTTTCTTTGGCGATGGGTTCCCAAAAACTGGGCCAGCCCGTACCGGAATCGAATTTGGTGTCGGCGTTGAACAGCGCGGTGTCGCAGCAGACGCAGCGGAAAATCCCTTTCTGGTGATTATTGGGATTTTCGTCGGTGAAGGCCCGCTCGGTGCCGGCGAGACGGGTGATGTCAAACGCCTGCGGGGATAGTTGCTGCTTCCATTCGGCTTCGGTCTTTACCACACGGTCGACAGTCTTTTTGCCGAGACGTTTGCCGGAATCGGAGAACTCCACGATTGTGACGGTCTTCGGAAGATTGGCGTCAGCCTGGACCGGTTTGGGAGTCTGGCGAAACCACCAAGCTAATCCGACGGCAAGGCTGCCGGCGCCAATCAGAAACGAGCGCCGCGCCATCGTGCTGGGAACTTCAGTCGTTTGTTTGTTTGAGTAGTCCATAGATTCTTCCATTCGTGATTATCCAAACGTGAAGGCAAAGGCCTGCACGCCGGGATCGAGAAATTCAATTTCAAAGGTGCGGTCTTCCACCGGACCCTTTTGGCGAATCAACTGGTACAGCCGGTATTCCTTCACAACGCCTGCGCCTTGGGCATCGGTATCAAGGCCGTGATCTTCGCCGGGGATCGCGTCATCGATGCGCACGCGAAAGCGTATCGGCTGGCCATTTTTGCCGGGACCCAGGACCAGATGTAGATCGCGGGCGTGGAAGCGGAAGATTACTTTTCCCGGCGCCGCGACCAACATGGCGTGCTCGTCACTGACAATCCAATTCCCGGCGAGGCCCCACTGATTTACCCGGAGGCGGGCGGGCGCGGAATAAACTTGTGCCGAGTCGTGCCGAATCGTTTCCGGGGAAACGTAATTCTGCTGCCGCGAATAGCCGACGTAGGTTTCCGGCGAAGCATCATTCTTGAAATCTGGCGCGGCCTGCGAGCCGGCTGCAGCGACTTGCACAAAGCCATCCGTTTTCAGATTGGCATTCTTCTCGCGCAACAGTTGCTGGATGACTTCTTCGGACTCGTCGTATTTGCCCTCTCCGAAATGGTGGTAACGGATGATTCCGTTAGCGTCGATGAAATAGTGGGCGGGCCAATAGTTGTTGTTGAAGGCTTTCCAGATCGCGTAGTTGCTGTCGACGGCGACTGGGTAAGTGATTTTCAGATCGGTAAGTGATTTCGCGACATTCGACACGTCCTTTTCAAACGCGAATTCTGGAGTGTGTACGCCAATTACGACCAAGCCGTCATTCTTGTATTTTTCCGACCAAGCTTCGACATACGGTATGGAGCGCAGACAGTTGATACAGGAATAGGTCCAGAAATCGATGACCACCACTTTGCCTTTGAGCTGTTCGGGCGTGAGGGGCGGCGAGTTGAGCCATTTCACCGCGCCATCCAAACTCGGAAAAGGTCCTTCGTTTTCTAATTTAACGGTGGCGGGCTGGGCCGCGGTGCCAGCATTGGTTCTGGCGTAGGCCACCGGCCTGAACCGATCGAGCAAGCTTTGTTCCAGGCCGGAGGTGCTCGACAGCGAGAGCCGGCGAAGAATTCCAGTGTCCCAGCCGAGAGCGATGGCGACGACTCCCACCAGAACCGCGACACCCAGTCCGCGGCGAATCCATTCTTCCGCGCCCAGGGATTTTTTCATCGCGGAGAAAACTTTGTTGCCAGCAAGAAGCGCGACGGCGAGCGAAGTTGCGGCTCCAGCGGAAAAAAACAAAAGAAGAAACGTGGTGTGCGCGCTCGGACCTTGCAGCGCCGCCCCCGTTAAGATCAAACCCAAAATCGGGCCAGCGCATGGAGCCCAAAGCAAGCCGGTGGACATTCCCAACACGAGGGAGCGTCCAACGCCGGGAGTTTCGGCAGCGGTGTTTCCCTGGACGCGGGCTCCCAGGCGAACAAACGGACGCGAGAGAAATTCCGCCAAGCTGGGAAACAGTAACGCGAGTCCCATCACGGCAAAAATCACAATCGCTACGATTCGGCCGATTTGATTGGCGCGAACGACCCAGGCTCCCGCGAAGGTGGCCACTCCAGCCACCGCTGCGAATGTGGCGGCCATTCCGATAAGAAGAGGAAGACCACTGCGGCGAAAGGGTTGATCGGCGCGCGAAAACACGAAGGGCAAGACCGGTAAAATGCACGGGCTTACAATCGTCAGGACACCGCCAATAAAAGCCAAAAGGTAGAGAAGCACGTTCCCGCCTGTCCTCTATTAGACCCGCGCGGCCGCAAAGAGTTACAGCGGCTGCTTAAGGGTAAGCGCTTATTTATTAATACGGTACGGACAAAGCATTAGATGCGGCAAGATCGAATTGCGCTCAACGCGATTTGTTAGAATTGCTTCGGCATCCGAAGTTCAGCAAAGCGCCTCGTCAGATTTTTATCGAGCGCTGGATTCATTTTGCTTGTGGCTAACTCCGGCCTATAATTCGCTCACTCATGCCTTTAGCCTCCGGAACAAAAATTGGCCCCTACGAAATAGCGTCGCTGCTTGGCGTCGGCGGAATGGGCGAAGTGTATCGCTCGCGGGACAGCAAGCTGGGGCGCGAAGTGGCGCTGAAAGTATTACCAACGTCCGTCGCGATCGATCCCGAGCGGCTGGGGCGCTTCAGCCGTGAAGCTAAACTGCTGGCGGCGCTGAACCATCCCAATATCGCCGCGATTTACGGCTTGGAAGATTTTGGGGCCACGCACGCCATCGTGATGGAACTGGTGGAAGGCCCGACCCTGGCGGACCGGATTCGCGCGGGGCCGATGCCCTCGGAAGAAGCCCTGCCGATCGCGAAGCAAATTTGCGAAGCGCTGGAATATGCGCACGAGCGCGGGATCGTGCATCGGGATCTGAAACCCGCAAACATTAAAGTCACGGAAGAAGACAACGCGAAGGTGCTGGATTTTGGTCTGGCGAAGGCGCTGGAAATTGAAACTGGGCCGGTGGACATCGCCAGCTCGCCGACCATGAGCCACGCGGCTACGCAGGCGGGAATGATTCTAGGGACTGCGGCGTATATGTCCCCGGAACAGGCGCGCGGCAAACGAGCCGACCGGCGCTCAGACATCTGGGCGTTCGGCTGCGTGCTGTACGAAATGCTGACGGGGAAGATGGTGTTCAGCGGGGAGACGGTTTCCGACACGCTGGCGGACATTATTAAGGAGCAGCCGGACTGGTCGCGGATTCCGGCAGGAACGTCAGCGAGAATTCGGGTGCTGATTCAGCGGTGCCTGACGAAAGATCCGCGGCAACGCCTACAGGCGATTGGCGACGCGCGGATCGCAATTGACGAAGTGCTTTCGGGGGCGCCGGAACCGACCTACGAACCGAAAGCGCAAGTGGCTGAAGCGCAAGTTCCGGCTTGGAAGAAACTTCTGCCATGGGGAGTGACCGCGGTGCTGGGTGCCGCGCTGCTGGCTTCTTTTTTTGCTATGCGAAAGCCCGCCACGCCGGATGCGCCGATAGACCTGAACCTGGTGATTCCCACGGACCAGACCCTGGAGAAAGTCGATGGACCGGCGATAGCGATTTCGCCCGACGGTTCGCGAGTGGCCTTCGTGACGCAAGAGACGGGATCGGCACAAGGCCGGCTGTTCGTGCGGGAAATGGGAAAACGAGAGGCTGTGTTGCTGGAAGGCGCGGGACTGGCGGCTTTGCCCTTTTTTTCTCCGGATAGCCAGTGGATCGGTTTCTTCGGCGACGGGAAATTGAAGAAAGTGTCGGTGCGTGGGGGCGCGCCGATTGCACTGGCGGATGCGGTGGGCTATCGCGGAGGAACGTGGGGCGAAGACGACACGATAATTTTCCCAACGCAGTATACGAGTGGATTGTTTCGGGTGCCGGCTTCGGGCGGTGCGACGCAAGCGGCTACGCATCTGGATGCATCCCGCGCCGAAGTCACGCATCGCTGGCCGCAATTTCTGCCCGGGGCGAAAGCGGTGCTGTATACCTCGGCGACAAATAATAATTTTTTTGGGACGGCGGCGGTGCAGGCGACCGTTCTGGCCACGGGAGAAACCAAAATTCTGGTGCCCAGCGCATATTTCGGACGGTATTTGCCCGGCGGGTATCTGGCGTATTTTTCGCAGGGCACGCTGTTCGTGGCGCCGTTTGATGCGCAGTCGTTGAAACTTACCGGGACCGCAATCCCGGTACTGCGGGACGTAGAATCGGATATCACCAATGGAGGCGCGCAATTCAGCGTGGCGGACAACGGAACGGTGATTTATCTGACCGGCGGAGCGCTGCAGTCGATGAACATCGTATCGGTCGACCGCAAAGGGAACGCTACCGTGCTGGTGAAAGATCAGCCGGGTGCGGCGACTCCGCGAATTTCTCCGGACGGAAAAAAACTGGTATTTGAAAAGGGCGGCCTGTTTATTCACGACCTGACGCGGGAAACGACGACACCGTTCAGCATCAAGAGCGGGACGGTGAATTTTCCGTTGTGGACGCCGGACGGGCAGCGCCTGGCGTATTCCTACATGACCAAGTCTCCCAAAGGACTGGCAGAACAAATTTTCTGGACGCGGGCGGACGGAGCGGGCCAAGAAGAAGCGCTTTCGCCGCTGAACGGATTAAGTTCGTACGCGACTTCGTGGTCGGCCGACGGGAAAGTTCTAGCGTTTCTGCGAACGTCGGAGGCCACTGGCGCGTGTTGCAACATCTGGACGATGCGGATTGGCGACGACGGCAAGGCGCAGGAAGCGCAGCCGTTCACGGACGCGACGAGCAGCAGGAGTGATATTGAGAACGGTGCAGCTTTTTCGCCGGATGGGAATTGGCTGGCGTACAGCTCCTTTGTTTCGGGGCTGCCACAAGTTTTCGTTGCCCCCTATCCTGGGCCGGGCGGGAGAGTGCAAGTCTCGACGGATGGCGGAATCGAGCCGCGCTGGTCGAAAAACGGGCGGGAACTGTTTTACCTCCATGGCGGGGACGGTTTGTTCGCGATTCCCTATTCGGTGGATAAAAACGTGTTCCAGCCAGGCAAGCCGGAGTTGCTTTTCGGACGCATATTCGAACTGCGCGCGCCGTACGCTTCGTATGACGTGACGCCGGATGGGCAACATTTTGTGATGCTGCAGCCGAACGGGGCGCGGGCCAGCGGCAAGGTGGAACCGACGGTGGTGTTGAACTGGCTGGGGGAAGTGCGGCAGCAGGTGGCGGCGGGGCAAAGCGCGACGAAGTGAAGGCCCAGCTGCATTTGGCTTTTCAATACGCCGCATTCGCCTGAGGTTTCGCTTTGCAAAATGTACAGGACGCACATTTTTTTGAAGATGGTAGGCCCGTGGAGACTCGAACTCCAGACCTCTACCGTGTCAAGGTAGCGCTCTAACCAACTGAGCTACGGGCCTATCGTATTCACTTGCTTGGGCTTATATTCGATAACCGGGTTCGGCATATTGAAGTCTTGGGGCCGTTTAGGGGCCGGTTGCGATTCAAAAAGCCCATCAAGTCGCTCAACTGCCGCCACCCTAGCTTGGTCTGGCGAATGCGCATAGCGAGCAGTCATGGAAATTCTAGCATGACCTAACAAATGCTGCACGGTGATGATATCGACGCCCGCTTGAACCAGCCGTGTAGCGAAGGTATGGCGTAGGTCGTGAAAACGAATCTTAGGAAGTCCCGCAAGCGTTACCGCCTTCATAAAACCCTTCTTGAGGTCTAAAAATCTGTTCCCGTCTCTACGTTTGCTGGGAAAAACCAATTTCGAAGTCCTCTTTTGTGCTAGGTCGCATAATAGGCCGTACACGGTAGAGTTCATCGGTACGGATCGTTCGCTGGAGGTCGTCTTCGCATTGAGAATGCGGATTCTGCGGCGCATGAGATCTATTTGTTCCCATTCGAGCGAAAGCAATTCACCGCGTCGCATACCCGTATTCAATGCAAGGACGATAACGGGGCGAAGGTGCCACGAACGGATACCGCCGCACGCGGCGAGCAACCGCGTCTCTTCGTGAAGTTCCAGAATGCGCTCCATACGCGTCGGTACATTCAGTGAACGGATACCCCGGAAGGGATTCGTCGAAAGTAATTTCCATTCGACGGCTTTGGATAGCATGTGCTTAAGCAATGTCATTTCCCGGTTAACGGTGGCCGGTTTAACTCTTCGCACACGGTCAGTTTTGTATCTTTCGGCTTCCTCTGCGGTGAGTTCGGTAATTTTCTTATTTCCGAACACTACTCCCAACGTCCTGATCAGGTAGTGTTCGACTGCTCGGCCCCTCTTGTGAACCGAAACTAACTTTTCGTACCGGCCAGCAAACGCTTCGAACGTAAGTATGCTAGCTCGTGGAACTAGATTGAATTTTCCCAGAACGACTTCGGCTTGGCGAACCGATAATGCGCGAAATGCTTCGCCCTTTGAGGGACCGACCTTTTCGCGCACTCGCCGAGAACCGACGTAATAGTCCAAGTACCAATTCTCGTCTCGCTTGAAAACTCCCACTTTCTTCTACCTCCTCAATACAACAGTCGAAAAGTCACGCGGCCTGACCCTCAACTGTTCGATTAACTCGTCCAAATCCGCTTTGTCAAAACGGACTGACCGCCCCCACTTGATAAAAGGAATCTCCCTGCGCCAAACTTTGGAATACAGTGTGGACGGGGTTGTCCCAAGGTATTCGGCAGCCTCGCGCACGCCCAGCAGTCTGACTTCTTTCTGGTTGTTGCGTCCGACTCTAGCGGGCATGAGATTGCCCGCCTATTTGCTGTCGGATCGAACTTGCCAGCCCTCTAAGTGGGTCGACAGCGCGCAAGAACATAATACACGTATATGTACCTAGTGTATACATTAGTTTTTAGTCATATAAGAGCAGTACGCTTAGAACGACTCCTCTTTTCTAGGAGGCGGCTTTGTATAACTTTGGTGGTGTCGACGGATCTCCTGATTGGAAACCCGTCTCGCGAATCAACCGGGGAGATCTAATTCGATTATCTAGCCAGTCGCGAACACCCAGCCTAATCAGCGATTGAACCCTCGGCGCTAGCGTCTCGGTGCCGGAAACGAAATAGTTTTTCCAAGGAAATGACGGATATCGCTTCAACGCGGCTTGCAATCCGCATTGCTCAGCGAGGCCCCGAAACCCGAGCCCCGCCAGCTCGTCTCTAGGTCTTAGGCCAGATCGAATTTCAAGGTGGTCCGAAAAATTAACTCCTCGGAGGAGTTCGAAGTCTCCATATTTTCGTATGTCGGCGAAGTTCTTGTAGGGGACGCCTCTGCCTTTGAGCTGAAGTTCGATCCTGCACAAAAGATCGTCGCTCTTGAAGAGTCGGGCATTTGGATCGTTTTTCGACCGCCAATGTTTGATCTTGTCGTAAATCAGGACGGTTCTAGTCCGCGATCTGTGAGGGTAAAAAGTATTTCCCCAGCGCCCTCCTTCCATTGCAAACTTTTGTACGCCAGATACTGAGCACCTACTTGCCATCTCGACACAGCTAACTCCCCAGAGATCCACACAGCAGTCAAATCGGCAGATCCTAGGACGGATCGAGGCTTCGCAGATTTCTGCCACTATCCACTCGACATTTCTAAGTCCTAGTCTGGCAACGTCGATAAACTCCATTTTATGAGTGTTATTGAAACGTCCGTCACAAGATATACGGACCGACAATTTCGGGTCCATTTTTCGCAGATCGAATGACGACTTGAAATTGCCCCTTGGCTCCCCCTTTTCCATGACCAAGTGTTTGAACGGCGTTTTAATTGTTGGACAAAGCAGAAAGAGTTTATCTACTGGCATAATGCTCCAATCGAGAACAGGGTGTTGACTTCGTTCTTGCAATGCTGAGGACGAGTTTTCGTCAAATTCCGGAAAACTTCTATGGGGGGGTTGGGTGACGAACGTGGCCACAAAAAGAGGAAAAGTGGCATTTTCTGAGAAAAGTGCTCCAACGAACCGGGAAGGAAAGAGACTATTTCCGCGGTACCACGGAGGCGCACAAGTCTCGGCTTTAGTTAATGGCTGGCAGTCTAGACCGGAATGCAAAATAACGTTCGGCAGGAGATCGCACACTTTACAATTTTCATATCGGTTTCGCCTGCCAAGAAAACTGCGGATCGAAGGACGTAAGCGGCTCCCAGCTCTCTTTGGCTTCTATCGTAAAGACATTAAAACAAAATTACGGAATGTACTTTATGAGGAGGCACGATCGAAGCTGTCCAGATCCCCTGTAGCAGGAATGACAAAATTGCACCATCACGTTATCGAACGCGGTTTTAGAAACTGGTTTGAGCAAATGTGCAAAAGTACGCCCGGTTACTCTGCAAACTTAAGCCAAGAACTTCGGGAATTTGATGCGGGTTTGAGGAAGCGAACCGGTCCCGACGTTCAGCGTGCGTTCGTCGTGAAAGAGCGATTTGATTCGGTTCGGGACTCTATCAAACGGCTCCGCAAGTGCGCAATCCTGATGAAACTAACACTCCCGAGACGCGAAGAGGCCTTGATTAAGTTGATCACAAGGGAAAAATTGCGAGTAGATTATGTTCGAAGAATTTTACAAAAACATTGTGGGAGCGTCGAAAATGGTGCGACTGCGGAATCTAGTGTAAATGATGGAGCTCATGCTGTTGCCGAATCCAAAAGCGTGCTACCTTTTTTCAACACAAAAATTGGCGCGACAGAACTTGCACGCGCTTACGTGAGCTTAGACCTACAGCTTGATAAGAATAATCCGCTCCGAATATCTGTTCCCGCGTACGTAAAACGGGCCAAAAAACTATTGAGAGCCGTGTAATGGACCGCTAGAGGGAGCAGTCACGACTAAATAAGTCTGCATCTCGCAACGTCACTAGCGTGGTATTGCATTAAAACGCGTCGTTCATGTCGAATTCCGTCAAAGCGTAAATCGGACTCAAGGGCGCCTACTTGCCCATAACAATGTGTGTAGTGGGCAAATATAGTGGGTGAATATAATAGTGATAAACAGAACTCGGAAGCGAGCGTAGCTCGCTTCCCTCGCGTAGCGAGTGCATACAATTCTAGTATGCGAATTATGTTCGTTATTCCGCAGGAAAGGACATCTGAAACCGATATTACGAATGTAATTCAAGCTCGATTTAACTCAGGTCGAATTGTATGGTGTCGACTCGTTTCTGTAGGCATGGGAGCGATATTTTGGTCCCTCATAGGTAGTTGGTAGGTAGGAATTAGTTGCCGTATCTCTTTTGGCCCTAAGTTGGATTTCAAACCTTTCAAGCTAAACTTGGTGCCAAGCCGCGCCCGCTGCGATTTAATCCGCGAAGTTAAATCTAGCTCTAAATCAAGAAATACAGAAAAAGAGAGGAAACTCTAGCTTTCTGGGAATACGGCATCTGGCCGTCTGGTGACCAGTATGCGCCCGGCCTATTTCGATCGCTGCAAGCCGCCCGCTTATGCCTATTTTTGGCAGATTGCGCTTTCGGACCGGCAGGACCCCGCCCCTGATCAATTGTACACAAATGTAGAATATAGTATAATATTACTGTTAATGAATACAACGCACCATAAAACATGGTAGGGGTGCAGCTAGGGCAAGGCAAAGTGCCCGCCACGGGCTCCGTAGGGCCAACAGAGTCAATCCTGGGGGCTATTGGTGGGCGCCTGGTCCGCCCAAATACAGCAAAACTGGAGCGTTTTTGTGAAAATAGCGATTTATGCGCGTGTAAGCACTACGAATGGCCAAGATCCTGAAATGCAACTGCGTGAGTTACGAGAATTCAGCCAAAGGCGCGGCTGGGAAATAGCTCAAGAATATGTAGACATCGGGATTTCCGGTTCGAAGGAAAAACGCCCGCAACTTGACAGGCTATTAAACGACGCACATCGCCGGCATTTCGACATTGTTGTTGTTTGGCGTTTCGACCGCTTTGCACGGTCAGTTTCGCACCTATTGAGGGCGTTAGAAAATTTTCGTGCCCTTGGGATCGAATTTGTGTCCCTTTCGGAACAAGTGGATACGACTACGCCCACAGGCAAGATGATCTTCACAGTTCTTGGCGCGGTGGCCGAGCTTGAGCGCAGTCTGATCGTAGAACGCGTGCGAGCGGGCCTGCGAAATGCCCGAGCAAAAGGCAAGCGATTGGGCAGGCCCCGCAAGTCACCCAACCCTGCGGTAATTGGCCGTATGCGGTCGCAAGGGGCCAGCTGGCGGGCGATAGGCAACGCCCTAGGTGTAAGCGCTGCTACGGCATGGAGCACAGGCGCAAAGGCTGGCCAAGCATGTTAAAAAAACCCCTCTAATTGCGTGGGCGTAAGTGACTCATTCTAGGTGGCAAGAGGGGGTGGTTTGTGTGGTTAGAAATCATATGATTTACAAACGCCAAAGGGGCAGTGGCCGGTGAAGGTTTTCTTCCTGACTCGACGCCTATCCTTTGGCAGCATGATAAATACGTGGTCCGACGTTGAGCGGCTTCAGAGCTTGGGCATCACTCATGTCATTAATCTACTGCGACATAAGAACAGTAAGAAAATCCGACACTTCGAGTGGCTCTGGCTTCCGTTCAAGGACGACAAGAAGCCTCGGCCTCGTTGGTTTTACCGAAACGCTCTTAAATTTCACAAGCGAGCAACTCGGAAACGAGACCAAAAAGTATTCGTGATGTGTCATCACGGAATCTGCCGCAGTGCGTCACTGGCCTATTTCCTTCTTCGCACTTCTGGGTTCGGACCGAAGCAGGCTGAATCGAGGATTCGTCGTGCTCGCCCTCGTGCCAGGATTGTTCGATCATATTGCGAGTCCGGTGAAGACTACCTGGCCAGTTAGAGATTCGGGCCAACAGGTCTTAAGCAGTAGCCGGTTTTCTCCGGACAGATGAGCCCCCCGCCCCCGCCTTAGACTGCCTTTGCACCTGTGAAGGAATTTGGGATTCCAGGAGACTAGACCCTGTGTCAATTCCCATTGAGATGGAATGTTAAAGCGTGATTCTGACGTCTTTTTTGGTTGAGAATTCTGACGGATAGCAGTCACTTGAACCCCTGAAGAGTTTAACGGGTCTGGTAGATGTCGTGCATTACAGGTTGAGGGCTTCGTTCTAACTAACTGGACTACTTTCCATTGCGAGACATAGCGACTTGAGCCAACCAGTTTCAACATTGGGTATCGCAGGTTTCTTCCATACGACCGAATCTCTCGGGTTTCGTTTTTGGAGGGCGGGCCGAAACTGAGTTGACATTGTCATACACTTAATAATACGCTCCTGACATTGGAGCTGTAATGAGCGATGGACCTCATAGGAGTCTGCCCATGCGGCTAGCCTGGAGACGCGTTGCGGAGCGCGGGGATAAACACGCTTTCGCAGCGGAGGAGATTAGCCACGCGCTCATTCCGGCCCTGGACCAGGATTGCCGGGCTGAGATCGCTCCGGCATTCCTTGACGCTCTTTGCCATGTGTTCCGAGAACAAGGATCTTCCCTGTTCAAAGATCAAGTGCGCCCGCAACTGGATGCACTGCGAGGGGATGCTGGATGTGGAATTGGACGCGTGATTCTGGATCACTCAATTCAGGTAGCGGAATGCGGCGGCAGCGGAATGGATGGATTGGTCGAGGCGACTACGAACGCGCTGACGGACCGCGCCGCACGTGGCGCACGACAGGTAGAGGAACATTATTGCCGGAAGTCCAGTTCTCCGCGTGGGCAAAGAGTGCGGACGAGGATCGAAGAGGCGATTGCCGGTGCTTCTATCCAAGGCCTTGCGCGACAGATACTGAAAGTTGATCCGCGCCCGTCTTCGCCCCAGACCATAAGGCGACAGGGACTGGACGACGGAGTAAGGCTCTAGTGGCGGTCACTAAAGAAAGCAGCGTTCCGTTGGGATCAGTCAGGGTTGACGTCGTTGAGGCAGGAGAGCGTGGGCACAAGGGATGGCTACAATGCCAGATCGAAAAGAACATCGAATTCTCGACGGTGCGCCTTGAAACGTACTGTTTCGCAGATTGGGACCCCGTCGTTTACGACGCTTTGCTGGTGGCCGCCGCTATCGAGTTTGCCGACAGGACTCAGCGTCGTCCCGCATCGACCTGGGCAAGGGATATCGAACTAAGAATTCCCGTCCATGACCCGGATCGCTGGAACGACAACCGAGTGCTAGGCACTTTGCATAATGTCCTCGATTTTCTAACTGGGGATCGATGGACAATCGGCTTCTCTAAGCGGCGCCAGCCGGTAAATCCGCCCCGTCAGGGCCGCTTCAGTCTCCCGCAGGGCTTGAGTGCAGTTATTCCTTTCAGCGACGGGTTAGATTCCCGGATCGTAGCGGGACTGATGGCGAGCGAACTTGGCAACAAAGTGATTCGCGTGCGTCTGGGATCGAAGACGTGCGATGCCCAGTCGCTGCCGCGTCAGAAGCATCCCTTTACGTCGATACCGTATCGCGTTAGGGAAGGGGAGCGAAAATTCTCAGAATCCAGTGCGCGGTCGCGCGGCTTCAAATTTGCACTCATCAGTGGACTGGCTGCATATTTGGCCAAAGCCCAGCAGATTATTGTTCCCGAAAGCGGTCAAGGCGCTCTCGGGCCATCGCTCGTTACAGTTGGACAAGCCTACGAAGACTACCGAAGTCATCCGCTGTTCACCGACCGAATGGAGAAATTTCTGGACGCGTTGCTCGGCCATCAGGTGCGTTTCCAGTTTCCCCGCCTTTGGTTTACGAAAGGGGAGACGCTAATCAAGTTCGTCAGCGAGTGCGATGAGGCGTCGAGTTGGCCAAAGACTTGGTCATGCTGGCAACAAACCCGGCAAGTCAGTGTAGAAAAGAAAAAACGGCAGTGCGGAATATGCGCTGCGTGCATGCTTCGACGTATGAGCGTCCACGCTGCCGGATTGCTCGAACCAAAACACGCCTATGTCTGGGAAGAACTTGGCGCTGAGACTTTCGAACACGGTGCTGTTGCGTCCTTTGCCAAGAATAAGGTCACTGGAAAACTTCGACAGTACGCGATTGCCGGATCGTTGCACCTGGATCATCTGGCCGGTTTGCAGGCGTCGCCCGCAAACCAGAAGGCATTGAGCCTTAACGCTTTCCAGTTAAGCCAATCCCTGGGTTTGCCGCAGGCGGAGGTTGGCGCAAAACTTGACCGCCTGTTGACCCAACACGGAAATGAATGGAGGAGCTTCGTGCATTCTCTCGGCCAGAACTCGTTTGTGGCCGATTGGGCCATTCAAGCAAATCTATGACGCCCCTTGAAGAACTAGCGCCTGCTGATGTCGGAGAACGCCTGAGGATCGCGCGCGACGGTGCGGGTATCAACCAAACCGATGCTGCGGCTTCGATTGATGTCGCTCGAACCACTCTCGTCGCTATTGAACAGGGCCAGCGCCGGATACGTCTGGGCGAACTGCAGAAGCTCGCGAAGGTCTATGGAACGTCGGTAAACGCCCTTCTGCGCGACGAAGCCATACAAGTCGATTTGGCCCCGCGATTTCGGCGAGTGTTCGGTACCAGTGATGCTGCCGGTGATGCAGCCACCAAATTGATGGCGGATCTCGCGAAGGCTGAGGTCGAACTGGAGAATCTACTGGGTGTCAAGCATCTTCGAAATTATCCGCCCGAGCGGCCCATCCTGCGGGGCGATATTAAAGCTCAGGCTGAACAGGACGCTACGGAACTTCGGCAGCGTCTCGGCCTGGGTATCAGCCCTGTCCCAGACATCGTGACGCTGCTCGAAATGGAGCTGGGTGTTCGCGTGTACGTTAGAAGGATCGACGCGAGGATTTCAGGCCTCTTTGCCTACGACGAGGCGCTCGGAGCCTGCATTCTGCTTAACGCCAATCATCCGAGAGAACGCCGTACCCAGTCTGCGGCCCATGAGTGTGCACACTTCGTCTCGACGCGGCGGGAGCCCGAGATTTTACACAGCCACGAACCTGAAAACTCGCGTGAGGAGCGTTACGCAAATGGTTTCGGACGTGCTTTCCTCACGCCGGTTCGGGGCGTCACCCAGAAATTCCAGGAAGTGACGGCTGGTTCGGACCGGTTAAGTCGCCGGCACGTGATTGTGCTCGCACATTTCTTCGGTGTTTCCCGCGAAGCCATAGTTCGGCGGCTTGAGGAATTGGGCTTGGTGAAGGCGGGGACTTGGGATTGGTTCCAATCTAACGGTGGCATTACGGAGGAGCAGTCGCGACAGGTCCTGGGCGATCTATCGGCGCCGGACTCGTACAAGGCCGATGCCGACCGCCCGACGACTCTGCGGCTAAATTTGTTGGCAGCGGAAGTGTATCGGAAAGGGCTACTGACCGAGGGACAACTCGCCCGTCTTTTGAATCTTGATCGCGTAGAGCTACGGCAGATTCTGAGCGGAATGGAGGCAGAAGGGAGCGAGGCCGATGGGGTTGCCAACCTGCTTGATTGACCCGGCCGCCCTCATCGTAGCTGACACGAGCACCGTCATTAATTTGAACGCGACTGGGTGCGCACGGGAAATCGTCCGCGCAATCCCGAATAAATTGGTGGTGGTGGATGTCGTGCCAGGCGAGCTTGCTGAAGGGCGGCTCCGGGGCAGGCAGGATGCAGACTTACTTGATCAACTCGTGGCCGCCGGCCTTGTGGAGGTCGTGAAACTTGACGAAGTCTCCGTAGTTCATTTTGAAAAACTGGTGGTGGGACCCGCTGCCATGACGCTGGATGACGGTGAAGCCGCGACGATTGCCTATGCTGTCAGCCATAAAGGGATTGCAATCATCGACGAGCGCAAGGCCACTCGCATTGCTACTGAGAAGTTCGCCAAATTACACGTCGGATGCACTGTGGACATCTTGGCGCATCCAAAGGTGCAAAAATCTCTTGGGAAGAAAGTGCTGGCAGAGGCGGTGTTCAATGCTCTGTATCACGGGCGCATGGGCGTATTCCAGCATCACGTCGAGTGGGTCATGCGATTGATCGGAACTGATCGGGCGTCAGAATGCACGAGTCTTCCCCGTTCGATTCGTCGGCCTCAATCCAAATTGACGGTGACCGGAAGAAAGAAGTAAGAAACACGACGTCAGCCGGAGATGAGAATCACTCCCACACCGAGGTTTTGAATCCAAGGCCTTTCGCATTCTCTGACACGGCGCGCTTGATTTGGTCTGTAGCGCCGGGGGTGCCGGGTATCTCACATGGTGGGATACAGCGACGTCGCTAAAATGCTTGAGAAAAACACTAGCCCGAATAGCAACAACAGCAGGCGTTCTTGAGTTTCTGACTATTCGTATCCTCCGGACAAGTGTCAATTTTAGTTCTCGAGGTTCCCGTCGATGGAACCTACCTTCGTCAGTCAGCAACAAGATTCGCTAGTTGTGCTGATCCAATGCGTTGTAATACGGCGGCCAAAGCTATCTCGGTGTTGTCATCCTTACACCTACCGAGTGTCACTAATCATTCTCGACGACCATGGCGGCTCTTCCGCGCCTTACGAGAAAAACGGAATCCGATTCAAGGGGGTGTTTTACTACCCATCCTTAAAAGTCAAAAGCGTAAATATCTAAATTGAGATCGCTTAAATGCAATCGCTAAGCTTATTTATTCTTGGCCTCCTCCATTTGGAAAATGGAAAGATGCTCACGGGCAAGCTGTTCCTGTCCTCTTGAGCGATACAGCTGGAAAAGGAGGTAGTGAATATGGTATGCGGACGGATCTTGTTTCAAAGCTTTTTCGAAGGTTTGAATGGCCTGGGTAGTTTCGCCTTTACGCGTAAGAGCCCTCCCGTAATCGCTTAGAGCGCGAGCATCGTCCGGAGATCTAATAAGAACCCTCTTCAATATTGGGATCGCAAGATCAGGCTGCTCCGCTTCGGTATAGGCGTGCCCTAGCATGCCCTGAACTAGTCGATTTTCCGGATTAATCTGGAGCTCGAGCAAAAATTCTTCAACCGCCGCAGCCCAATTGCCCTGATCCAAAAACAGCTGTCCAATGGCAAGATGTAATTGCTCGAAGTTTGGATCCTTATTCAAAACCTCGCGGTATTGCGCAATAGATTCATTAATTCGATTTTCGGCAGCGAGGGATTTTGCGCGAAGAATTCTTGCCTGGTTTGAATCCGGAGCTGTTGTTAGCACTTCGTCGTAGGAACGGGCAGCCAAAACGGAAAAGATTTCCAGTTCAAGCAAAGCAATCGACGGCAACTTCCTTTGCGCTTTGAGGTATCGCTGGATAATATTCTCTGCTGCGTCCGGATCTTTCTCGCAGAAATAACTGCGCGCTAGTAGATACACAACAACCCAGTGAGCGGAGGCAACTCCGGACTTGAGAAACGCGACTGCATCGCTGCAATCGCCCTGCTCGTATAAGTCCACCGCTTTACGAAGAATCGGGGGATCCCCAGACTCGAGTCTTTCTTTGATAAGCAGATTAATCGCACTGTCAGCAACTCGCGGCGAGTCGGATGTGGGATGGACACGCTGCAATTTGTCCCAAAGCGAGAGATAGTCCTCTCGCGTCACCAACTTTGTCCGAGCACCGAACCACTCCTTGCGTTCCTCTGCAGTGAATTCGGAGGGGGTTGGAGTCCGAGCAAAAAAACGAGCCCTGACTTCCGCCGCAAGCTCTGGCGCTTCAGAAGTTTCAAACAAGACGGCTAAGCGCTCATAAATCTGTGGGATGTTGCCATCTGCAGCAAGGGCAGTCGCATAATGCAGTATTGCGGTAGGACGATCGTTCTTCTCCTCCGCGGAGATCGCGAGTCCCCATTCGTAGAGGGCGGAGGTTCGGCTCTCAGTAGATAGAATCAAAGCACTCTTCGCTGCGGCCTGCCGGTAGGCTTCTCCTAATTGGAAAGTAATATTTAGATCATTAGGATAATCTCGCCCCAAGGATTGGAGTCTATCCGCAGCGTCTTCTGGGTCATCCTTGGCTAGTAATGTCAGGGCTGAATAGAACCTGGCTTGTTTCTCTGCGGGATTTATTTTTAAGACTGCGTCCAAAGCATGTAGCGCCGAATCATAATTCTGAACCATGTAGTAAGTAATTCCCAACAGGATCTGGGCCTGAATGAGTTGAGGCTTGAGCTTCAGCGCAAGCTTTAGCTCCCTTATGGCGCTGACGTAGCGCCCTTGGAGGTGATAAACAATGCCAAGGTTCAGGAATCCTTCTGCAAATGTGGGGTTTCTCGATATGACTAACTTATATTCTGAGGCAGCATCATCGAGCCGGTTCGAGGCTTGCGCAGCTTGAGCTCGCTGAAAATGCTCAATTGTCCACTGATCGAACTGGGCCTGAGGGAAACTTAACCCGAATACCAAGCAGACAACATGCAAATACCAGAGCATGCCCAACAGCCTCAACTCAAAACAGAGTCATGCAATTTCAGTACATTTGTCGGGATTTCGAAGATGGTGCTATTCCTCTAAAAAAACTCTCGGCCAGTTCTTCTACCAAGCAGTTCAGCCCTTTATGCCCGGTACACTTAAGCCGAAAAGGATCCCCATGGTGAGGGGCCCCCTCCAAGGTACAACAAAGAGTGTGTTCTGGACAGACTACCAAATGAATTTCACATGCAGTTGGCCCTGTCTACCAGCACCCGCTGAACTAATTTGGCCAAAGCCAACGTCGTCGATATTTGTATCGGGAGCTCCGAATATGTGGCGATTGAAGACGTTAAAAAAGTCCATTCCAAGCTGGAAGCTAACTCTCTCTTTGTAGAGCGGAAAGCTCTTTAGAAGAGAGATGCTCTCGTTCAGATTGGCACAGCCACGCACATTATCAAGCCAGGGAGCAGCATTCCCGAAAGTAAAAGGAGCGGGGTCCGCGAACGCCGCCCGATTAATATAGACACCCGTGGCCGGGTTAAACCCACTACATCCACCGCCAATACGGGCAGGGACGCCTGGAACCCCATTTGGCCTAAGATTTTCGGTCCCGGTAGGTAGTGAAAGACTGGTCCCGATCGCGAGAGGCAAGCCGGTGCTGTAGTTGTTGACGCCACTGATCGTCCATCCGCCAGCGATGTACTTATCAACAATCCCGTCTCCGGAAAGAAAACGCTTGCCCGGACCCAACGGCAGGTCATAAGCGTAACTCGCCACCACAGCGTGCCGCTGGTCAACGTCCGTGACAGAACGGTTCGCACGCCAGTTGTAAGCGTCCTGAATTCCCGATGCGAAAACTCCCTGTGAGTCACCCACATCCGAAAGATTTTTCGATAACGTGTATCCGACAAGGAAACTGAGACCGGCCGAAAAATGTTTCTCGAGCCTGACCTGAAGGGCGTTGTAGGCGGCATTGCCAAACTTGGAGTTCCAACCTCTCACATCTTGGTACTGCGGATAGGGCCGAAGCGCCTGGGCGACGGTGGCATTCGCACTGCCCACCACTTCAGCAAAATTTGGAAAGGGTGCCGTTATACCTGCCGCGATTGCCGCTGGAGAGTCATATGGCTGATTCAACAAATCGCCGAGATATCCGTACTTCGAATAGTCGAGTTGATTAATCTGATCGTGCGAGGTCGCCAGATGGTGGGCCAGGTTTCCGATGTAGCCCACCTCTAAAACGATTTGCTTCGGCAATTGGTGCTGGACACTGACGGTAATAATCTGAATATCAGAAGGGTAAGCGCTTCCTGTCCCTAAAAATGCGGTCGAGGTTCCGTTCGCGATTGTTGGGTCTATGGTCGGGTTCGTATTGAACGGTGGATAGCCGGAGGTCCAGTTAAATGCGCTCGTGACGCCGCCATTAGGAGACAACAGTGTGCTGGATGCTTGAAATCCCTGCCTATTTGCGAACTCGCCGCTAAATTGGCTTACCGGGGACCAGTACAGCCCGTAACTTGCTCGTACAGAAGTGTTGTCGCCGAGTTTGTACGCTAACCCTACGCGAGGCCCAAAGCCTTTCGCATAGGTGTCTCCAAATCGCTTCTTCCCATCGCGGCCGGTGCCAAATCCGAGGAACTCGAGCGCTCCGGGAACGTTATCAGCACCAGGATTAGCAATTGTCGGATTGAATTGAGAAGCATCGTAGGACGGACTGGTATACTGCGGTTGCCAGTCGTAACGCAATCCGAGATTCAAGGTAAGGTTGCGAGTCACTCGAAATTCGTCCTGTACGAACCCGCCAACGTAATAGGAACGCAAAGACTTGGTGTATGGGGCGGCGATCAATCCATTATCGACTTCTCCGAGCAGAAAGCTCGCATAGCCAAAACCAGTCTGTCCGAGGAGAGATCCCGGAAGACCGGTCTCGCTCGAATTGAAATTAAAGCTGCCATTAGCATTATTCTGTGTTCGGATATTTGCATTCCATCGATAGAAACTGCCACCAAATTTAATAGTGTGCTTGCCGGCCAGCAGAGTGAAGGTATTATTGAGCTTCCAGTTGGTGTCGCCTTCGAGTTGTGAACAAAGAGTATCTCCAAGTGCTGGATAGCCCCCCTGAATATTAGTATCCGGTGTGCAAGGCGCTAGAACCCCAGTAAGGCCCACAGTTGTTCCGCCTGTCGCAGCGGCTCCATAAGCGGTATTGCCAGCGCCACCTTGACGGTCCATTCCACCTGTAAAACTAGAGGACAATCGAGAAGTGATAGGTACATCATACGAGAGTCGAACGTTGTGTACAGTTTGTCCAAAATTATAAACGTCATTAGCAAGAATACTCGGCAGTATTCCCCCACCGCCGCTGAAGAAATTGACGAAACGATAGCTCCCTGCCAGGTAGCCTTTGCCCAGTACCTGGCTGATTTTAATGAAGTAATTGGGTTCAGTGGTCGTCAACACCGTGCTCGAACCGTTGTAGTTATTGACAATCTGGTTGGGTGAAGTAAGTTCGGGAAAATAAGACTGCAAATTCTGCGAAACGGAGCTAAAGCGCGATTGCGGTATGATGTTTCCGGGGAACGGATCGCGAATTAAGCCCCCCTTGCCGTCGGGGCGTGTCGTAGCAGGATCATAAATTTGACCCGCAAGAACGGGTCTTCCCAACGAGTCAGTTCCAATCACGGGCCCCAGCAACGCTGAAAAATCTCCGCTTTTGAAAGCATCCGTCGGAAGAGTTAGGATCGAACCAGCGGTTGCTGAGCTGGTACGGTATCCATCGTATTGGCCGAAAAAGTATGTTTTCTTGTGAATGATAGGCCCACCCAGCGTAAATCCATATTCGTTTTCCCTGTCAGTCGACCGGGTAGTTGCGAAAAAACTCTTTGCGTCAAAGGCCTCATTCCTCAAGTATTCATAGGCATCGCCGTGGAATGCATCCGTACCTGACTTGGTGACGACAGAAATGAACCCGCCGGCAGTCAACCCATACTCGGCTGAAGTACTATTAATCACCTTGAATTCGGAGACAGCTTCTGGCGAGGGAGGACGCTGGGCAACACTTGGGACACCCGGATTGTATTCAGCGCCTACGCCATCTATTATGATCTGACTACTGAACCCAACACCACCGAGAACGTTATTTTGGAAACCGGCGTTTGTAACACCGGGCACAGCCGCCAGCAGGGAATAGATCGTCCGCTTTGAACCTGCTACCTCGAGCGGAATATCCTGAATTGATTTTTCGTCCAGCGCAAAACCATAGGTAGTAGTACGCTCTTCGATCAGTGGCGTTCCAGCCGTAACCACGATCTGGTTTTGAAGCGAGCCAACTGTCATCTGTAAATCTACTCGCACCTCGGAAGTGGATTGCAGGACTACGTTCGTGCGAACTAACTTTTGAAAACCTTCATGCTCGCAAGTGATCCTAAACATTCCAACGGGTAATCCAACGAAATTATAGATTCCGGAAGCGTTAGTGACCGTGGAAAACTCCGTATTTGTGGAATCCTCTATGGCAACAACTGTAGCCCCGGCCACCACAGCGCCGCTGACATCGGTGACAGTGCCGCTGAGGCCCGCTCTATTGAACTGTGCGGAACACGTGGAGTTAAACCCCAGAATCGCGAGGACTAGCAAAGCGAACCGATTTACATGCATGAAATTCTCCCCTTAACGCGCTAGCAGGCCCAAACCATATGCCATTTATAATACAATATGCTTAACCTATGTCAATGCAATTCTACAAGTGGTGGTTTGGGGTAATCAGGTAGTCGAATCGGGAGAAAGAGAAAAAGACCTAAGAGTAGACTAGGTGAAGGAGCTTGTTTTCAGGAGTTCTTCGGCAGCACCCCGAGATTTCGACTCAGCGGGCTGCGATTGATTGGCGGCGGCGATCCGAAGATACCGCTCCGCAGTCTTCATGTGGGCAAGCATGGCCCGCCGGGCTTTGTCCGCCTGACGGTCTTCGATGGCTTTGAGAATCTTGCGGTGGTCGCGCAAGCCATCTTCTGAAGCTCCGGGTATATCGTTTGTTCTCATCCTCTGTTCAGCGAGCGGTTCCAAGATCATATTCAGTATCTTAATCGCGATGGAATTCTTGGAAGCTTTTGCCAATGCCACGTGAAATGCCAAATCCGCGTTATACGCTGCTTGATCGGTTTCCAAGGCGTGAGTGTGCTCATCTAAAGCTTTTCTCATCGCCACGAGGTCCGCGATCTGCGCTCGCTCCGCCGCCAGAGAAGCCAGGCCTGTCTCAAGAATATTGCGAAAATCAATCAACGCGTCAGATTGCTCTTGTCGGATTATCCCGATCAGATTTTCCGCACTAAACAACGCGCCTTTCGATTGCTCAAGAAGGACGGCTCCCACCCTGGGTCTTACACTGATAATTTGCAAAGCTTCAAGGGATTTTACTGCTTCACGAACGCAAGTTCGACTGACCCCCAAATTCTCGGTGAGTTCTTTGGCGGTCGGCAGTTTATCACCCGCCTTCATATTGCCTGTCTTTATGAGACTAAGGATATGCTCGATCACTTGTGATGTAAGAGTTTGACGCCTCAGCACGTTTGCTCCAGGTCAGCAGCTTTCACGTCTGCTTATTATACTCCAAATCCCAGAGTGTCGCTTAGAGGCCTTGGACTTAACGTTAGTGTTATTACTATCGGGCCTGGGCTACGAAGTATCTTGGTGGTTCGCTGCCGCGGGTAACAATCAATCGCCCTGACGCCACGAGCTGATCCAGATGACCGGCCAAAAGAAAAACCAATTCCCGGTCCAAATCGCGGGGCCACGCCCCTAGCACTGGTCCCACCGAGAAAATGAGATCGCGAAGCGTCAGCCCAGCACCTTTTTTTCCGATTTCCGTGAGAACGGTTTCCTCAGCCAAGGCAACAAATCGACGAGATTCCAGAAGAAACTCTTTGACCTCTGGTCCAGTTTTCAGCGGCCAATGACACGAAGCTAGGCGCTTGATGGGAAGGGATTCGAAGTAAGTGATAGTACGCAGGTAACTTTCCACATGTACATAGGTGGGGCACAACGCCGGGGCCCCCTTGAAATCGGGGTATACCGCGCCGTGCACGGCGTCGCCGCAATACATGGTATGAGATTGTGGATCAAATATTGACAGGTGTCCGGGTGTGTGTCCGGGTGTGTGGTGGATTTCCACACACCAATCCGGCCCAAGCCGCAGAATTTCGCCTCCTGACCACGTGAAATCAATCGTCTGGGCCTTGCCGAGCATTCCCATCATCTCCGAACGCGTCCCAGCGTCATAACTGATACCGTGTACTTCAGAGTATGCGTTGTAACGTCGATCCCACATGGTCTGCGGATTCTCAATCAATTCTTTGTCTGCCGTGCCGCATGTCAGGAGGACGTTTGGATTCGCAGCCTTGAGAGTGTGGTTTCCACCACAATGATCGGAATCTGAATGGGTATTGATGACGAAATCGATGTCCGCGAAACTTAGTCCAATCCCGGCAAGAAAAGGCAAAATGAGTCGTTCAGGATGTGGGGCATGGCCGCTATCCAGTAACACAACACGATCCTTGCCGCAAAGCAGATAGAGATAGAGCGGGCGATTCCCCACCTTGCCACTTATTACGTGAACTCCGAACTTGATCTGCAATTCATTCTCCCCAAGTTCAATCTTCGGCGATACCTTCCGGCCTCGTTCGGGCGGATACTATACTCGATCGAGAGCCGCCATCTGGCTGCCAATTTTCAGGTGTTTTGTCCAACTCTCGAAAAAGAGCGAGTTCAGCTTTGGCGTCGTTTGGCCGATTTGTTTTCTGATAGAGCATGCCGAGAAAATAATGAACGCGCGAAAATTTTGAATCCAAGCTCGCAGCCTGCTTTAGATAAAATTCCGCGGAACCAAAGTCTCTAGTCTTGAATAAAAGAGTCCCTAGTTCGAAATTCGCCCACGGCGATGAAGGATTTCTTTCTTGGCCCTCTTTCAAGAGGACGATCGCTTCTTCAGTTTGGCCCTGCTTAGCCAAAAGCAATGCGAGGCAGACGTACGGATATTCCGAGCGAGGCGTTTTTCCGGCCCTTTCAAGACTCAAAGCATCTTGGTACTGCTTCATGGCCTCGGAGACTTGCCCCAGGGCCTCGTAGGCGAGGCCGAGATTCTCCTGCGCTCGAGGATACGCAGGCCTCAACTTAAGGCATTCCGCAAAATCATTTCGAGCAGCCAAATAATTATTTGTTTGGTAGTGAAGCCGCCCCAGATAAAATCGAACCTGCGGGCTGCTCGGGTTCTGGGCGGCGGCGAGTTGCATTTGCTCAACACCTAAATCAAGGCGACCGAACACGGAAAATACCAATCCCATAAGTTCGTGAGCCCTAAAATTATTGCTTGACAAATTTAGCGCGGCATCTAGAGACTGATAGGCGAGATCGTATCGCTGCTCTTCGAAAAGTAGTTCGCCCTGCAGCGTCCAACCAAGGGATGTCGGGCCAACCCTCTTCACGTAATCCCGAAGTATCTCCAGAGCTTTTGAAAACTGATGGCTGTGGATATAAAGGACGGTTAAATTCTCCACATATTTCGCATTCGTCGGATCAGCTTCCCAAGCCTTATGGAACGCGTTTGAGGCAAAATCCTGATCTCCGGACGCAGCAAACGTTAGACCTTCATTGAACGCCTGCTCTGGTGATGATTCTACTTCTTGAGCTACCGTCCGGCTTGTAGGAAATGCGTTTAGAAAAATGGAAAAGAAGATAATGGCACTGAAGATAGGGCCAACACGAGACCGACAAATCGAGGTCAGGCAGATTCTTGCATACTGATCCGCATCATTTCGCTCGGCCGGAACTGTACCACTGCACATCCTGAGTTACCTCAGTTTCTCCACCATCCCATTTAAGGATGGCTCTTAATCGGATTTCGTGAGGACCAGGCGGGCACGGATACGGAGCTCTCAACTCAAATTCCATATATCCCTCCGAATCTTCCGACCGGTTCACTTCGCCCCAGCCTGGCAGGCCCTCATCAGGCAAGGCAATACTATATGTAATTTTTGGAGATGAAATATTTTTCCAATCACAGTCGAGTCGTGCGCGGACAAGAGGTGAGCGATCACCGGTGGCGTGACTGGCGAGGGCGCAGCCAAGCAATTCCGCGTTCATTTTGTGAATTTCGTCCGTGGTAAAACTTGCACGCTCGATGCTGAGCGTTGCTTTTCGTGCATCGGGATCCACTTCGGGTATCGCCCTATCAGATTCGAACGGTTGGTCCGTAAATGAAGTAGTGATCTTCTTAAAGAGAGCCTGGACGTCGAGCGCACGGGTGGATAGCCCCTGGGGATTGGCCAGCAAGTCGTCAAGCTGATCTTCCACAAGCTCGATTTGGCGAAGGACGCGGGGTTGTTTTTTGATATCCTGGTGCCGAAGCAGAAGCCCCCATTTCATTTTCTGATCTATCTCTACACGGCGAACCCGTTCGCGAATGTCCGCGATTTCCTGGGCGGTCACGTGGTCCGCAAACGAGCCAGCATCCTCAAGCTCGATGGCAATTTTTTTGTCGACAGGCAAACTAGCAGGCAATTCAATATTTAGGATGTCCTCAGAAACATTCCAAACCCAACCGCCAGTCGCCGTTTGAGGATCCTTCTCGTTGAGCACCGTCCCATCGACTTTCACTGCAGACGGTTTGAGCAAGCCGTGCACCAATATTCTGATTCTCCGGGTCACCGGCTGGCCCTGATAATGACCTTCCACGGGACTGACGGTGATTGTGTGCTGCCCTGATTTCTCCGCGGGCGCATAACTTAAAGTAGTCCAGGCGAATGCCTGTTTCTTGTAACCAAGTGAATTTCCGTCGTCTTCATACAGACGGAAGGACGCTGCTTTTCCTGCGAAAACTTCAATTGTCAGGGGATCAACTGGCCTTTGGTCGGTGAATTCCATTGCCGGAGCACGAGGCAAGATGGAACCCGCTTTAACGAACAGAGGCATGCGGTCCAAAGGACAGTTATAAGAGATTACTTGGCCGCCTTGATAAACTTTGCCTGTAAAAAAATCAAACCAGTCGTCGCCTTTGGGCAGAAAAATCTCCCGATTTACCGGTTTTCCGAAGCCGGGAGAGGTAATAGGGGCTACAAGCAATTCCTTGCCGAGAAGGTACTGCTGCTTGAAGCGGTAAGCTAGGTCTTGATTCGGATACTCAATGTAAGTACCGCGCACGATCGGCTCGCCTGTTTCATGCGCGATCCGCGAGTACGTATAAAGGTAGGGAACTAAACTGTAGCGGAGCTGGAGAAAGCGTCTCGCTGTTTCCAGTCCCGGTTGTCCGTACTCCCAGGGCAGGCGAAGCCCCCAGATGCCATGCCACCAGAACAGCGGGCTAAAAGCGCTGAACTGTACCCACCTTTGATAGAGTTCAGAGTCGACGGTGAGCTCATAGACGCCTGCTGTGAGGTTGTTGACGTAAGGAACTAACATATTGCCCGCCTGCACGTTGAAAGGGACCAGCAGTTCCAACGTCGACCAGTGCGGAAATAGATCGCCTGAGAAAAAGGCGCCGTAACGATGACTACCCCAAACAGGGGCGGTAGGTATTTTCGGGTATTCGTCCCAAGGGGGAGTTCCCAAGCGGCAGAACACAAAGCCGCGCTTTCCGGTTATGCGCTCCATCCCGGTGAATTCTATATACCTGGTCCACAGCGTTGCGTCCAAGCCTGGCATGCTCGAGGAAGCGTTGCCGTCTTCCCACCAAAATGCCATCCCATCATCGAGGGCCGGCTTGTGCAGAACATTCATATACAAATCGGCATATTTCTCATTTGCAAGATCGTGTGCAATCTCTTTCGTGCCCGGCGGTAGATTCATTGCACTTCGGATGTGATCGAAATAGCTGCTGTCCGATGAAGTCAGTGGCTGAAAGTGCTCATTGACCGTGACTTTAACTCCCTGATCTTTTGCATACTTGAAAAAACCGGGAGGGTCCGGCATTTGTTCAAGATCCCAATCGTAGCCGCCCCAGATGTACTTGGCTGTTGAATCGGAATCCAGAACCAAAACATCGAGTGGAATACGCTCCTCGTGAAAGCGATTGATGATTCGTTTCCACTCATCCGCTGAATAACCCGCCCTTGACCCGAACCAGGTTCCCAACATGTATCTGGGAATCATCGGAACCGCACCGCTTAGTTGACTCAAGTTAGCAAAAAGGCTTTTAAAGTCGCGTCCGTACACGAAAAAATACCAATCCTGTCCGTCCGCATTTTCTCTGGGACGGACCCATTTCGCAGAGCTGTCCCACACGGCGGAGTGGCTATCGTCCAGTAAATAATATCCATTTCGACTAAGAGGTCCCGTTTCTTGGCCAGGGGTCGCACGCAGTGCAATGTCCCCTGGAATACCCCCCAAGTTTTGTTCGTCCTTATCTCCCGGCTTCCAGTCGTGCTCTCCGTTTTCGTCGCGCCACTCTATCGTCAGATTCGTGGCGCTGAAGGGTCCCGAGCCCATTTTGTATTTGACGGACAGCTTGTCTGTAGATACATCCAGATACCCGTTCGACTCCGACACGTGATATCGGGCAGCCGTCAGCGTCCGGTTTTCGATCGATATGCTAGGGTTATCTGTAAATCGGCCCCTCGGGGAGTACTCCAGCCGAATAACGTCCGGAGACAAGACCTGAATACGAGCGTGCCCGTGGACAATTGAAGGAAGATCAGTATTCGCCAATGCTGAGTTTCCAAAAACAAGAGATGAAGAAAAAAGCGCAATCACGTAGATCGCCGACCCTAGCTTGTGGAGTTTGCGATACCTCACAGCCCACTCTCCGGCGTGGACACACCTTCCGCCTCCGTTTTTGCCCCAGAGATTGAACCCGAAGGTGAAGCTTGGGAGTTCAACAATTGCGATCGATTATAGATTTCGCGGACCTCATTCAGCTCAGCTGCCGTGAGCTTTCGTCTCGGGGAAAGTGATTCACCACAATCGATGCCGCTGAGAGAAAGTATCGCGCGAATGGCTGGCACCAGTGGGAACCGCGACAATTCCTTGAAGAGTTGATTCAAGAAGAGTTGGACTTTTGCCGCCTCGGCCCATTGTCCGTTTCGCGCGAACTCATAAATGCTTACGATGGCTCGGGGGACAACGTTGTAAAACGCCCCTATACCACCATTTGCACCCAGGAGAAGTCCCGCAACCAATACCTCGTCGCGACCGTTGAAAACGATGTGACCTCGGTGGCGGATGTCGGAAAGTCCAAATAGATCGAAATCCGTAAACTTCAATCCTACGACATTCGGAATAGAGCAAAGTTCCAATGCCATGTCCGGCGTCATCATCGGGCAAAGACCGGGGTGGTGGTACACGAAAAGCGGGAGAGAAGAAGCTGCGGCCAATGCCTGGTAGTACAAAACAATCTCTGAAAAGGCAAACTCCCCAATTGGCGGCAGGCTGGCGATAGCTTGGACGCCGGTGTTTGCTGCGTGTTCGGCCAATTCGATAGCTTCCGACGTTAAGGCTGCTCCGACCTGGACTATCAGCAGCTTATCTGGCGGAGAAAGGCGGGCAGCGGCCTCGACCACTTTTTTACGTTGAGAAAGGGGCTGGGAAAGGCCTTCGCCGGCTTGTCCGCAAAGATACAAACCGTTGGTGCCACACGAATACAATCGTTCGATGAGGACCTCGAAAGCGTGAAGTTCGAATCGACCGGTGCTGTCAAGAGGAGTAATTACCGCGGGGAGGATGCCTTGGAGCTTTGGGGTGGTCATAATGCAAAGATAATACAATATGTTTTATAGAAAGAAAACAGAGTTTCCGTTCCATTCCGGGTTGTTCCATTATTGAGCCGTGTAGCCTCCGTCGACTGTCCAATTGGACCCCGTCACCGAACCGGATGATGGGCCTAGCAAGAAGGCGACTAGGTCCGCGATTTCTTCGCAGGTAATAAATCGCTTTATCAGGTAGCGCGAGAAATGAGTTTCAGGCTGAATAGTTCCCTGCTCTATTAATTCCTTCGCAGCAGGAGTGAAGATGGAACCGGGGGACACCGCAACCACGCGGACTCGGGGCGCGAATTCCACGGCCATAGATCGTGTCATGGAGATAAGAGCCCCTTTGGTCCCAGAGTACGCAATTAAATTCGGATTTCCCGCAATGGCGTTCACAGAAGCAATGTTGACAATACAGGGATCGGTGTCCGCATCCGTTAGCTGCTCGACAAATCGCTGACTCAAGAAAAAAGGAGCGCGTTGGTTGATGGCGACTAAACGATCAAACTTTTCGACGGTCATTGCGGACGCTGGGCCGTGTAAACTCCAAGCCGCACAGTTAACTAATCCATTTAGCGAGCCAAGTCGGGCGACTGCTTCATCCATCACGTAGTCCGAGGCATTTAGCTCCGCGAGATCCTTCTTTATGGCAACTGCCTTGCCGTCGAAAACAGGTGATTCGGGAAGATCAAGAATGCCTGGGAGAACATCGACCAGAGCGAGTCTCGCGCCTGCGGCGGCAAGTCTTTTTGCTATCGCTAGCCCCAATCCCTGGGCCGCCCCCGTGACCAGGATCCTTCGCGTAGTCATCCTTTGCTCCAAAGGTGAACGGAAATCGAGATCCGATCAACGCTCGCGATTTTAGTACTGGGAGAAATCTCGGAACACAAGCAATTTTTGTCCTAGAGCGTCACCCTAGCCAACCATGATCTCGTTATGGCCAATCTTTATCGGGTGAATACTCGCCTTGTTGTTCAAAATTACTTTCAAGCTAAACTCGCCGCCGCTGTCTACTTCGATGTGGCATTGAGCGGAGGGACTCGTTCGGCGGTTGCAAATCAAAGCTGCCGTGTACTTGGCGATCCCCAGGTTTGAAATTCCGTGCCGATCGGTGCGTTCAATTCGCCACTCGACCGATTTCGCCGGCGCGTTGACTTGCAAACCCAATTCGTATTCGAACAAATTCGAAATGGATCCAATGCCACCCCAGCCGACGAAATCCTTAACGCCATAGCCTTTTGGCGAGTCCGGAGCGAGGTTTTCCGTGACCGTTTTTTCTTTCTCGTAAGCTTCAAGCAGGGCCTTCAAATATTTCTGGGAAAGCTCCCTGGCTATGCTCCACTTCCCGTTTAGCCGTAATCCTTCCTGAACCATGCATTGAACAGGGGGCCACACCGATCCCTTCCAATACTGCCCATCCTCACGATATCCCTTACTATCCGCGGACAGACTCGGTATCCCGCTCGAGCGGTAAAAAGTTTTTGGATTCAACAATTCGGCCGTCATGCCATTGACGCCCTGTTGATCAGCGACTTCAGCGATCAGAGGCCAGAACATATGGGCGTGTTTGCAAAAAACCCCGGGCTCAAGCTCAGTAATGAACTTTCCATCTTTCGTGAGATCGTTGTACAGAGAGTGCTTTGAATCCCAAAAACGTGTTCGCACTAGATTTCCCAGAGCGGCGTGCTCGCGGGTGAAGAAATCGCAAAGATCAGATCTCCCCAATTGTTTAGCCATTTTTGCCAGACAACGGGCGGCCAGTGCCTGGTAGGAGGTTGCCGAAACCGCATAGTACATTAACTCGTTTCGCGGCGAATCATCCGCTTCGTTGAAACCGACAGTCCAGTAAGCGCCGTCATTATGGCGTTGGTGCTTCATATACCATTCGTAATGCTTGACAATCGGGGGCATCACCCTCTGAAGACGTTCGGCATCGTTGGATATTTGGAAATGCTCCCATTCGGCCCAAGAGAAAAGAGGAGGATTCAAAGGAAAGTAAGAATATACTTCCAGATTTTGACTGTCGCTTTCGCGGCAGATAAAGCCGTTATCGTGTTGACGAGCGTAGCAATTATCCAGAGCTGTAATAAAAGGATAGGCTTGATTCGCATAACGGGCAAAGTGCAACATGAAAGCCGAATCCCAAACCATCGTACTACCCCAGATGGCCCAGCTTTTCAAGCCGAGGAGATTCGCCACGGCCTGATGGTTCGGTGCCGTGGGAGAAAAAAGCCAGGTATTGAAGAACGTTTTCCAACTGTACCAATACAAATCAAGCAATTCTTCCCCGTTTTCCAAAATTGGAACCGGAAGGCGCGACTTAATATCTTCGAATTGTGGTGGTTGTGGACCTAAATAACTCTTTTGGCTGTACCAGGGGGAGAGCGGTTCACCGATCGCAAAGGGCACGAATGCATTTTGTTTCGAAACCTCTATTTCCCAATGTGCGCCGATGCGTGGATTTCTATAACGGATTGCATCGTCATCGGTGTCGATGATGACGGGTGTTCCGCTGCGGAAACTGCCACTCGTTTTCTGGCCTTCAACTTTGCCAGTTTTTTCAAATGGTACCAATCGCCAGTAATAATCCGTGTCTGGAGCGACTGCCAGCCGATAATAGTTAACGTTGTCGGGCAATTCCGTACTGATGATTGGCGCCCTAAGATCTTTCTGAAGCCCGATCTCCAGCAAGACGCCCCGATACGGCAGCACGCTCTCCTCTACCACTCTGTTGGGATAGGCCCAGGTCAGGGTCGCCGTTAAAAAATCAGACAAGGCGGACGGATCCTGGGCTGCTCGAGTGGCATCAGAAAGCGTTTCGGCCTCGACAACGGAACCCAAAGCACCGGTAAGCCCTACTGCTCCCAGACTTAAACATTTGAGCGCGGAACGACGAGAAAATTCAATTTTCACAACCATTGCGAAACCTCCCGAATTACCACAGCCATTTGTAGATTCCGATTGTCAGAACTGCCAAAATCGCCAAATGCAAGCGCCAATCGTAGATGCCGCGGAATTTCTCGATCCGAGAGTTCCAGTTGACAGTTAACCCCTCAACTTGAGAAGTCGCCGGTGCCTCTGTACAGTAGGAAACCGCGAAGAGCGTGAGAATCGCGAAGAGAGTTCCCCACAGCCCTCGATACGTGTAGTTCAAACTGAAACTCTTGTGAAGCCAGGGGAAAAGCCGGGAGCCAGCTGCAGCACCCATGAGCTGATCGGTCACGAACAGTGATGCCAAGACCCCACCGGCGAACACAGAAGCTATAGCGCCCTGGAATGTCACGCGTTTACTCATAATTCCAAAAAAGATTGCCGGTGTGATCGGCATGACCAGGTATATCGATATTGCCTGCAGGTATTTATACAAACCTTCGGGAGTTGTATAAATCAGGTAGGCAGCCGCGACGGCTAATGGGGTGCTCACCACAATTGCAAGACGCCCCAGAAATACCTGTCGGCGCTCGGAAGTGGGATGTGCCGAGTTCAAGAAGAAATCCCGGACAACCAGTGTGGATACCGAATTCATGACGGCGAGTGACGAACCAATGAGTGCCGATAGGAGCGCAGCCAGTACAAGACCTCGAAGACCTGACGGAAGCAAATCGTTCAGTAGCGTAACGAATGTCATCTTCGAATCCCGGCCCGGAAAAGAACCCCGGCGATAACTCCTGGCAGGGCGAAGATGAAAACGGACGAAAGCTTTAGCAGAGTCGCAAACATCGAACCGTAACGAGCCGCATCAAGATCTTTGGCCCCCAGTACACGTTGCACGTTTACCTGATCCATGCCCCAGTAGAAGACCCCGCCATAAATTGCGCCTAGGATGATTCCCCAGAAAGGATAGTTAGGATCGTAGTAAGGCTTAGCAATGTGCATCGCGTCCGGAGCTCGATTGACCAAGGTATTCCACCCTCCAACCTTGTCCAACCCGACAAACAATACAACCCCGCAGCCAAGGATCATGATCGCGGTCTGAATTGTGTCCGTGTAAGCGATAGCGGTAAAACCGCCTATCATTGTTACCGCGGCAACAAAAATGCCGATCGCAGCAACCATTGGCATTACTCCCCATCCAAGCATTCCATGAAGAACGAGAGCGCCGGCGTAGAGATGAAATGCCATTTTGGTCATAATGCAAATGATAAGCATCAGACCAGAAAAGAATGTTCTGGCTGCGCGGTTGTAGCGCATTTCCAGAAATTCGGGGATCGTGAAGATTTTGTTTTGAATATAGTGCGGGAAAAGAACAGCTGAAGCTATTCCAAGGCAAATGACGGTCGTTAGTTCGACTGCGCCTGCGGAAAGTCCGTAACGATTGGCGTCTCCCGACAGGCCAACAAGATGCTCGGCTCCGATATTTGTTGCAAATAAAGATGCGCCTACCAGGGGCCACCCCAGGCGCCGACCAGCCAGAAAAAATTGGGCACTCGTTTCGCTAGCCCCTTTCCGGATGGCGAGGGTTAACCCAATGGCCAAGCTGCTAGTAACAGCCGCACAACAGATAATCCAGTCAAGGATGGAGAGGGAAAAGGGCATGTCATGGCGCTAGCAAATAAAAGGTACTATAATACTATCTTCTAGCATGCGGATTTCGGAGTGTCAAGATCGAAAGTGTCGAATACAGAGCCCAGAATATTTCGAACTGCTTTAGGCAATTAAGGTTATTGGATATCGTTTCAGCCCATCGGAAGACCAAAGTGGCCGCGAAATGCGATTGGGGCTAGGATTGTTATACGGCTGGGGCGATATTAGAGACCCAAGTGTATTTGGCGGCAGTAAAGGATCCAGTTCCCATCGACAACCATATTTGGAATTCGAAACAAACCGCAAGCTCGTCAGAGTCCAAATCCTTTGGCACAGCGGAATGCAAAAGTGTTGTCCATCCCTATTGTTGATCGAATCGTCCAAGCAAGAGAAGCTACGAGCATTGTGGAGACCAATGTCCTGAAGCATGGAACGAACATCAATGAATGGAGGACCGTTGCTTTCACTACTTCAGCGAGGTCGCCCCGATTGGAGTCGAAATGAGATTCGACACGATGCTTCTTTGGCAACTACTTGTCATGCTGTCGGCGGTGGCCCTCCAGTCACCACCGACTGCTGTCGATGCGCCTTCTGCAAATCAGACCCCGGAAACCAAGTTTTCGGATGTAACAATAAAGAGTGGCATAAATTTCGAGTATCAATCGTCCCATACATCTAAGCACTTCTTACTCGAAACCATGGGTTCCGGAGTCGCGCTCTTCGATTACGACAATGACGGTCGACTGGACATATTTATTGTTAATGGTGCCCCCCTGGACGATTCCATGTCCAAAGGGACAATGCCGCACAAAACGAATTCAAAATATTGGAACCGCCTTTATCATCAAAAAAGCGACGGCACGTTCGAAGACGTAACCGAAGTAGCCGGCCTGCAAGGAGAAGGTTACGGCATGGGCGTCGCGGTCGGAGACTACGATAATGACGGGTTTGAAGATCTGTATGTTACTGCGTACGGGGGAAACAAGCTGTACCATAACAACGGTAACGGCACATTCACTGACGTTTCGCAAACGGCAGGCGTAATTGGAGGTGGCTGGTCAACCAGCGCCGCGTGGGTAGATCTAGATCAGGACGGACTGCTCGACTTAGTAGTGCTCCGCTATTTGCAATGGGACTTTGACGATATCTGGTGCGGCGAACACAAGAAAGATCATCGCGCGTATTGTCATCCTGATATCTTCAAATCAATTGCCCCGCTTATTTATCACAACGATGGGAAGGGGCACTTTACGGAAGTCGCAGCGAATATCGGACTATCAACGCCCGGCAAGGGGTTGGGTCTGGCGATTGCCGATTACGATCGAGATGGGAAAATAGATTTATTTATTGCGAACGACTCAATGGCAGAGTTTTTGTACCACAACAGAGGTAATGGAACATTCGATGAAGTGGGTCTGATATCCGAGGTGGCCGTCGACGGAGAAGGACATACATACGCAGGAATGGGCACCGATTTTGCAGATTACAACAATGATGGGCTGCCTGACTTGATTGTTTCCGACCTCGCGAATCAGACGTATGCGCTCTATCAAAATAACGGTAACGGCAATTTTACATATTCAACGCAATCGTCGGGACTGGGCCGCATCACTTTGCTGCATTCCGGCTGGGGTCTCCGCTTTTTTGACTTCGACAACGATGGGTGGAAGGATCTCATCATCGCGCAAGGTCACGACCTTGAGACAATAGAAATGACGTCTCCGAACTTGCGTTACCGTGAACCTCTTTTGCTGCTGCGGAACACAGGAAACAATTTTGTTGATGTTTCTGCGAGCGCCGGAAGCGTGTTTCAACAGACCTGGGTTGGCAGAGGATTGGCCACGGGAGATATTGATAACGATGGAAAAATCGATTTCATAGTGACCGACAATGGCGGGCCGATACATCTGCTACACAACGAAACGTCGACGCAAAATCATTGGCTACTACTGAACCTCATAGGTCACAAGAGCAACCGGGACGGAATTGGCGCAGAAGTTAAGGTGATAACAGCGACGCGATCTCAGGTTGCTACCGTGTCAACGTCGAGTAGCTATCTCTCTGCCAGCGACAAGCGATTACACTTCGGACTCGCCCATGACACAGTCGCCAAAACTATTGAAATTCGCTGGCCAAGTGGAATCACGCAAACCCTAACAGGGGTATTAGCCGATAGAATTGTGTCAATTGATGAACCCAGCCATTGAGACGTACATGGGCCGGTTCATTCTCGTAGATAGAGCCTTACTTGCACATTTGTTTTTCCCAACCACTTGCAAACATATTTAGTTTTGCGTTCGGGTCCTCGGGATGCGCGGTAATCAGAGACTCGTCAACTTCGACGCCCCAGCCGGGTTGCGTTGGAAGATTATAGTATCCATTCTTAACGCGAGGGGTCCCAGGAGTCAGCTCGCATCGCCAGGGCACATCATAATCTTCGAAGGTCTCAAGGATATTGAAGTTCGGTATATTCGCACACAGATGCATCGCTATGACTGTTCCTAAAGGCCCGCGGCAGTTATGGGGCGCGACACTTACATAAAACGTTTCCGCTAACGCAGCGATCTTCTTCGTCTCCATCAGACCGCCGCTGTACACAAGGTCGGGTTGAATGACGTGAGCCCCTTTGCGCAGAAGCAGGTCAAGAAAGCCAAAACGGCTATATGTATGCTCGCCAGTGGCAACCCGAAGTGGGGCCGTCGCCACAACCTGTGCCATAGATTCATGGTTATGGGCCGGGATTGGCTCCTCGCACCATCCGGGCCGGTAGGGGACCATCGCACGCATGGCTTCAAGTGCCATGATCGGACTGAAACGGCCATGGAACTCGAGTAATAGATCTATGTCATCTCCGACTGCACGCCTGACCGCTTCAACACGTTTGCAGGCTTGCTTAAGTTCTCGGCTAGTTAGTTCGCGTCCGCCAGGCCCAAACGGGTCAAATTTCATAGCCTCATAACCGCGCGCGGCAACCTCTTGAGCTTGGTCAGCGATCAGCGTCAGATCTCCGCCCGAGCTGTACCAACCATTCGCGTAAACTCTGATTTTGTCGCGAACTTTCCCTCCGATCAGTTTGTAAACTGGTTGGCCCACCGTTTTACCGACTAGATCCCACATGGCCGTCTCGATGCCCGCCATTGCCGCGTACATGATTGGACCAGTGTTATGTTCAATTTGGTAAAGTTTGAACCAAACATCTTCAATATCAAACGGATCGCGTCCCACTAAATAGCGCCGTCCAAAATCGAGAACTAGCTCACGGACCGAAGACTCTTTCCACTCCAGGGTTCCATCCCCCCATCCAACGAGCCCATCGTCAGTAGTCATTTTGACGAAGAGGAAATTGCGCCAAGCGGCGGCTGTCATCAAGACTTCAACTTTAGTAATCCTCATAAGATTGGTGCCTCCATATCGGCAGTTCCGCGGGTGGTTTGAGCCGCTGAAAGAACAATTCTGAGACTCCACTCGCAGGTCGCACGTGCACTTATGGAAGCGAAGCGCCCCCATTTTGTAACCGCCGCCTCAAGGGAGTCTGGTGCTCCATTCGTCGGTTCGACCGCCAAGTGGTGATGCCCTTCCCAACCCCCTCGATTCATCCAGATGCCGAGGGTGTTGTGAGACGACGGATCAAAGAGAAAAAGCATCTCAGCTCCGGTAAGCTGGTTACGGATCGCGGCGTATCCATCGGAAAGAGGTGAAGTATAGAACTTAATCGCAGCGGGACTATAAGCTCCAAAATCCAGTTGATCGAGAGAGATTCCGTCGATCGGATCAGGCCAACGCCACGCCGATCCTCTTGGACCAAGCGGACATCCCAATGCCACTTCCGTTTGAAATTGCGTGCAGCCCGCTGGCAGTGAAAGATTGTCCCCTTCCTCGATTGCAAAATCCGGGTGAAACGCCCAAATATATTCGTAACTATCGTCTGAAAGATTTTCGAGTTGGTAGTTCAATAAGACGTCCCGAAAATTTAGAGATATGGTTCGACGTAGGCGAAGAGGAGAAATAGGCAAATAAACTTCAGTGACTATTTGATTCTTGGCTAAGGCGGCTTCGTCGAGCGACCATTTTTCAGCCCATACTTCCCCATGGTCAGGCAGTTCTTTATCTCGCCACCTACACTGAGCTATCGTGGGAATGCACTCATCGGCTCCGCCAAGATTAGCCTCGTCAAATCGGAGTCCGGGAACGTGTGGTCTGAAACCCGCTGCATCGGGAGGAGTCCACAGCCACTGTCTGCCCGTTTTGAGGTCCTGCAAACCCGAAATTTTAGATCCAAGCTCCGGTATAACCCGTATTCGAACCTCGTCATTCGCTAGTTCGAATACCTTCAACCCATTCGATTCGGAAGTTGTCACGCGAGCATTCATTTATAATTGTCATATCATAATATTACATATAGAGACCTGTAAAGCCTTTTTTGCACCCGCGGCGTGATCGACGTCAGAAAGGAAGCATTAATGGAATCGAACCTTTGAGAGTCCTGCCTCATGTCTTAAGGAATGGCCGCGAAATTATGGGGGCCGTTTAGGGGCCGGTAAGGACGAAGAACCGGTAAATATGAACAAAGACCAGCGAAATGAAAATCTAGTGTAAAGGACTCATAACACGGGTAGTTGATTGAAGGAAAAGGATTTATGGAAAAGGGCTCCAACCGCCGTGTCAAGGTAGCGCTCTAACCAACTGAGCTACGGGCCTACAAACAGCATAAATTTTAGCACGTTGTGCGGGTACCGCGCGTGGCGTTTTGTCTGAGACAATGCACCCAGCGAGGTTTAGCTTGATCGTAACCATCGATGCTGCTCTGAAAGAAAAGTGCCCACGGATCGCGCTGGGCTGCGTGACCGCCGCGGTTAAAGCGGAGACGGCGTCGGAAGCCCTGAACGCGGAAATGCTAGCCGCCGCGCAAAAAATTGCCGGCCTGCCCGAGCCGAAGGCTGTCCTGGAAGGTCCGGCGGTTATGGCCACACGGCGCGGCTACAAGGCGCTCGGTAAGGATCCGGCGCGCTATCGTGGCTCTGCGGAAGCGTTGTTGCGGCGAGTACTTTCGGCAAAAGGATTACCGAAGATCAATTCCGTAGTAGATGTCATTAATTTGGTGTCCCTGGAGAGTCGCCTGCCGATTGGCCTTTACGATTTGGCACACGTGAAAGGCGACATCGAATTTCGTGCGGGCCGTCCCGGCGAAACTTACAAGGGCATCGGGAAGTACGATTTGAATCTGGAGAGTCTTCCGCTGTTCGCGGATGCGGAAGGTCCGCACGGCAGCGCCACCAGCGATTCGGAGCGCACCATGGTGACTGCGGAAACCTGCAACGTGCTGGCAATTCTGGTTTCGTTTGGCGGCTCAGAAAATCTGGCCGCATGGATGCAGCGGCTGACTGAGTTACTGCAAAAGTATGCCGACGGACGCGAGTTCACGACGAGCGTCGTCTAGAAACCACATCTAGAAAAAAACTCGCAGAAAATCTAGCGCGCTACCGGTTCCGCGATCTGCACTTCGCTTCCAGCATTCACGCGGCGCTGGAAAAATCCGCGGGCAGCGAGCAATTCCGCGTTCAGCAGCGCAGCTCCAGCTGCGCCACGCACCAGATTGTGGGAAAGCAGCGTCAGCTTTACGTCCAGGATGGGACATTCGCGGACCCTTCCCACGACCGCAGCCATGCCATTGCCAGCATCGACATCGCGGCGTGGTTGGGGGCGCGCTTCGTCCTCAAGAACAATTACGGGATGACGAATCGCGCTCGGCAGCGCCGCCAAGGCGGGATCCACTTCGAAGCTGCGCAAGGCTTCGCGCACTTCGCTGAGCGAGGCCACTTTTTTTAGCGACAGACTCACACACTCGAGGTGACCTTCGATCACTGGGACGCGATTACAATGCGCGCTTAATCCCAAGCCAGCCTCGATAAAGCGCTGGCCGTCCCATTTCCCGAGGAGTTTCTGCGGCTCGGTCTCCATTTTTTCTTCTTCGCCGCTGATAAAGGGAACGACGTTGCCCTGGATGTCCATGGAAGCCACACCGGGATAACCCGCGCCGGAGATCGCTTGCATGGTGACCACAAAAATTTTCTCCAGCCCGAACGCATCGGCCAGCGGCTTCAGCACCAGCACCAGACCAGCCGTGGAACAATTCGGATTGGTGACGATGAACCCGCTGCTATAGCCACGATTCTTCTGTTGCACGGGAATGGCGTCGAGATGCCCAGCGTTTACTTCTGGGATCAGTAACGGCACGTCGGCAGCCATGCGGTGATTTTTGGAATTGCTGACCACCGGGTAACCGGCCCGCGCGAATTCTTCTTCGGCAGCGCCAGCCACGGAAGAATCCAGCGCGGAGAAAACAAAATCGCAATCCAGTGTTGGATCGAGGGTCTTGACGGTGAGTTCGGCCGCCGCTTTGGGGATTGGCGCATCCAGATGCCAACGCACCGCGTCCGCGTATCGCTTCGTCGCAGAGCGTTCCGAAGCTGCAACCTCTGTGAGCTCAAACCACGGGTGGTTCGCCAGGAGACTCACGAGACGCTGACCAACCAAACCAGTCGCACCGAGAACTCCAGCTTTGAATTTTTTCCCGTTTACTGGAAACGGGCGAAACTGCTGGCCGCCTTCTCCGGAATTTGCGTTGGCGCTCATCACTTGCCCCCTTCGCACGAAGAAGGTGCTAGTGAAGCAGTCGAAAGATCCGCACGCGGCCCAATCCGGGTGCCGCGGCCTTCCGGGTTAAAGGTGTTGCGGACCCAAACCACCATTTCGGTTTCGGCGGCAAGCGGCAGCACCGAGGCATGTAAAACTTTTGCTCCGCTCTTGGCCAGCGCGTGCGCGTCGTCGTAGCTCATTTCATGCAGCAGCTGTGCTTCCTGATTCTCTCGGGGATTTGCGGTGTAGATGCCGTCCACATCCGTCCAGATAATCAGTTCGTCGGCGTCCACCACATGCGCGATGATGGCCCCGGAAAAATCGGAGCTGTTGCGGCCCAGCGTGGTAATCCGGCCATCCAGCGTGGCGCCAATAAAACCGGTGACCACCGGAACCACTCCGTCCGCCAGCAGCGGAAGCAGAACGGCGCGGCCGCGTTCCCGAGTTTCCAGCAGGTCTGGACGCGCGTCGCGGAAGGTTCCGCAGGTGCGAACAAAATCCGAGGACGTTACCGGTACGCTGACTACCTCGGATTTTTCCAGCGCCGCGGAGAAGAGCCGCGCGCTGAGCCGTTCGCCATAGGAAGCCAGGCGGTCCAGCAACTCGTCGTGCCCAGCCAGCGGAATGAACTCGCTGCTGACGTCGTGCAGCAAATCGCGGCAAAGAGACTGCATCTCGCGGCGGACCCGCAAATCGTCAACTTCATCCAACTGGAGCTCGCTCAGGACACCGAGATGCTGTTCCACCAGAGCTTCCGCTTCCTTCCGGGCTGCAACGATCTTGCCGTTTTCCAGCGCCGTACCAATAGCCAACAATTGATCGGTGACGCCCTTCATGGCTGAAACGATAACCACCACCGGGCAATCTTGCGCCGAGGAGCGCACGATCGTAGCGGCGTGCAACATGCGTTCAGCGCCCAGCAGGGACGTTCCGCCAAATTTAAAGGCCAGCACTTCGCCAGGTAGTTCGCTGGCTAGCTCGCCGGGCACTTCACTGGAGATTTCGTAAGAGAGCAAGCCTCGGCCGTTCCTCGAGAGTCCCGCTGCGGAATCATCCGCGGGGAACCCTCCGGCTTTAGCGGGTTCGTTTAACTCGCCTTCTTGCACGTTTTCGGAACTCATGACTGCTCCTGTGTAAGCCGCGGGGAGCGCCTTCGGAGGTGGGCAGAAACGAAAAAACCCACCGCCTGGGTCGCTTCTGGCGGTGGGTTGGAAACTTTTTTATCTTGCTAGTTTCTCCACGCACCCGAAGCGAAGGTAGTCGACTTAATAGTGGTAGTCGACGTAGTCGTACCCGTAGTCGTCGTAATCGACGAGATCGTGGTCGACGTGGAGAGCATTCGCGAGGTGGTGAGAGACATCATTCCGATGAAAAAGGTACCACAAGAAATTCCCGCGCGATAGCGAAGATTTCGCGAACTCAAATTGCGGGTGTCGGAAGGGTAACAACGGGCGTACCGGAAGCTGGAAGAGGATGGTTTTAGTACTAATAGCCTAAAATGCTCAAAAATAGGTAGTTAGGCGCTGCAACTTTTGGGAAAACCGCGTGTTTGAAGCTCCAAGTGTCCCAGGTGCGCAGGCACCTCTCGATTCGATCAGCTCGAAAGGAATAAGAACTCATGAACCTCAAAAAGTGGTTACTCGTTATTGGTGTGTTTACTCTCGCGACGTTTGGCACCGGCTGTGGAGGCGGAACCCCCGATCCTCCGGCGCAGCCCGCGGCGCAAACCGGCAGCGCTTTCGTGATCGGCACGGACGCCCCGCTGCCCAGTGTGGTGTCCTTCCAGGTGGATATCACGGGAATTACGGTTTCGGATGGCTCGAGTGCGCCGGTATCGATTCTATCCAATACCCAGACTGTGGATTTTGCCCGCTTGAATGGCTTGAAGACCCTCTTGGACATTAATACCATCCCCGCCGGAACGTACACCACCGTAAATGTGACGCTCGCCAACCCGCAGATCGGGTATCTGAATGTCGCTAATCCGCAGACCAACCCGCCGACCCGTCCGACCATCAGCACTCTCAACGCGACTACCGCACCGGCGGTCAGCTTAACCACCTCCAGCGTGACAATAACCCTGGCGAGCCCGCTGATTGTAAACGCGGGTGACATCGACGGACTCAAGTTTGATTTCGATTTGCGGCAATCGATTCAGCTGGACGCCAACGGACAACTCACCGGCGTGGTGAACCCCCACTTGGACCTGAGAGCCATCACACCTAGCGACGCCGATGCCTACATCGATGAATTTGACGCTGGAGTCATCAGCACCAACGCCGGCGGAAATTCTTTCCTGATTCAGGGACCGCATGGTCACCAGTTCACCGTAAACGTCACCGATCAGACGGAATTTGAAAATGGCGAATCCATCGCTAATCTCACCAGCACTTCCGTCGTAGAAATTTCCGGCACGCTGGACCGCACCTCCGGTGCGATTCTGGCCGATACCGTCGCCATCCTCTCGCAGGATAAATTCTACGCCGGCGGACTGGTGACGTTCGTGGATCCCCCTGTGGGCCAGGCGAACGATTTTGATTTGTATGTGCGCAGCACGCTGCCCTCCGGCACGGGATTCCAGCCCGGGCAGATCTCCACAATCGATTTGACCGGCAACGAGAACTTCTTCATTTATTGGTGGCACTTGAAGTTTCCCAGCTTCCTGTTCAACTCCAGCCTGCTGGTGGCCGGCCAGCGCGTAACCATCGGCGGTCCCTTCAACAACGGGGCTGTTACGGTGAAGCGAGTGGTGCTTCGCCATGAAGGGCACAGCGGGAACTGGGTAGTGGGCGGCACGAACCCCGGCGCCAGCACATTCCAGTTCAACTCGAATGGCTTGGCCGGAGCGCTCTTCAACGGCCCGGTAACGGTCTACGTCACGCCGTTCACCAACTTTAAGGGCGGCTTAAGCGGACTCGGCGGTCTGACCGGAAATGCCGCGATCCCGTTGCGGGTCGTGGGCCTGGTGCTGAAAGATCCGATCAGCAGCCAGCCCGTCTTCGTAGCGCGCAGCGTGGAACAACTAACCGACTAACCAAAATAATCGAGAGCAAGTGCCTTGTAGGGGCGCAGCATGCTGCGCCCCAGCTTGCCCAGACCGAAACAAAATCACGAAAGCCCCTCAGCCCGCAGCATCGAAAAGCAAACTCGAACACGTAAGGCCAGACTCGGCTTTCTGCAGCTCGGAAATATCAATCGGAACTATTTCGAAGTTCGCAGCTTCCATCCGAGCTTGAGTCCTTGCGAAAGATGCAGGGAAGATCACGCGCTCACCGATTGCCAACGCATTCGCAGCGTGGGCCTCGTCACTGACTACATCAATCCATTGGTAACCGACGAACGGAGCGCAATCGAACCACGCGCGATTCGCCAGCAGGGTATTTCGCCCCAAGAACGTAACTGCCGACTTCAAATGCAAACAGCCGGTAACCGGAACAGCAATCACGTCGTAGTTGTGAGGCTTTAGCAACGCCGCAAGCTGCCGAATACCTTCTACATTCGTTCGCCGCGAAAGCCCTGCATAAATTTTCTTCCCGATGCGCAGAACATCGCCGCCTTCCATAGTTCCGGGCAGAGTGACGTACGCAAGTTTGCGATACGGCCCGAGCGCGCGGGCCAGTGATTCCGCCTCGGGCCTTCGCGACTCGGTGCCCAGCGGCATGATTACCGCAAGTTCATCAAGGACCAGCGCCGGATCCTCCACGAACATAGAATCCGGCAAGTCCGCTTCGGCAGGCAGCGAAATCACTCTGACCCCCAGCTGCTCCAGAATTTTTTCGTAGCGGTGATGTTGCTGTTGGGCGACTTTCAAAGCAATTGGGGTCCGCTCAATAAAAGATAGTTCACAGTTCGCAAACGCCGGACTAACAGCGCGAGTAATCGCAGTGAGCATATGATCCAAGTTTACCTCGGGCGGGCGAAGCTCTTCGCGAATCGTCAAAGCTCGTGGCAATGGCGTCGCAGCAGCCCTAGCGAGCGCGCCAGCAAATATAGTAAGCGCCCCTCGCCATCCAAAAACGGACCGCGTCGCCGGCGCGGTACTCCGGCGACGCGTTGGATAGCGCTTTATGCGACTGTTTCGCTTATGCGATCAGCGGCGAACTCTGAGACTGATCGTGGTGGTGTGGCTTAGCGATCCGGAAACGCCCGTGATGGTCACGGTTCTAGTTCCCGTTGTGGCTGTGCTGCTGGCGGTTAACGTTAGCGTGCTGGTACCCGTCGCCGGGTTCGGACTGAAGGCTGCGGTTACGCCGCTGCCCATGCCCGTGGCGGTCAAGGTGACGCTACCGGTGAAGCCGTTGGACGGAGTGACGGTGATCGTGGTCTTTCCGCTGGATGACCGAGTGATGGTCAAGCTGGTCGGCGATGCAGACAAAGTGAAGTCGCCAGCCGCTACCGCAGTCACTATCAGGGCGACAGTTGTGGTGTGCACACTGCCTCCTCCAGTTCCGGTGACGGTGATCGTGTAAGTGCCCGCCGCGGTTGTAGAGGCCACTACCATTGTCAATGTGGAAGTGCCGGAACCCGGCGCCGCTATAGACGTCGGACTCAAGCTGACGGTGACGCCGGTGGGCTGGCCGCTGGCGGTCAACGCTACCGCGGAATCAAATCCGCCAGAGACGCTGGTTGTGATCGTCGAAGTCCCGCTGCTCCCCTGTACCACGGAGACGGAAGCAGGCGAGGCGGAAATAGCGAACGCCGGAGAGGTACTCGTCGGAGCCAGCGCGTTGATCAGCCCAGTGCCGTTCGGGCTGCCCCAGCCGGTCACCAGGTCATAGCCAGTAACCGCCGAATAGCTTCCGGAGGTGCCGCTGGCGATGTCATGGAAGTCTGTCGCATAACTGGACGTCACGTTCTGCGAGTAGATCGTTGGGTTGATGAAGCCGATGGTCGGCTCGCCGTTAGCGACCAACTGCTGGTTGACCAACGCAATGTAACCCGCCCACATGGGCGCGGCGAAGCTGGTGCCGCCGTAGTCGTTGGCGGTGCAAGTGGTTTGGTCGGCGCAAACATAGAAGGTAAAGTTCGCGTTCGCCGAAACGTCCGGGCCATTGCGCAGGGTCGTGGAACCCTTGTTGCTGGAATTGATCACACCAGAAAGCTGCTGCCACGAGGGGATGGCAATCGAGTCCGGGGAAATTCCGCCGCCGCTGTCCACCCAGGCCGTTTCTGATTTCCAGGCGCCACCGGCACTGGCGGTCACCAGATCCGTACCGCCTACAGAAACGACGTACGCGTTGTCCGCGGGCCACGCTTCATTGCGCGAGGACCAAGTGGAAGAGTCCCCCGAAGCCGCAAAGAAGTTTTGTCCCTGCGCGGCCATCTTCTGGAAGTAAGGATTCAGAGTGCTCGGATCCGCGGGCGTCCAGCCCCACGAGCAGCCGATAGTGGTGGGCAGCGGGTTGTGGGTAGTCATGGCGCTAATGATCGCGGTGTCGGTGGACCCGACGTACACCACCAGACTCGCGAGTCCTGGAGCCATGCCGATGGCCTGAGTCATGTCCAGAGTCTGTTCGGTGTCGTCGCAGTCGCCGCCAGCTCGGGTATCCACGCATGCGGTGCTGGTCCCGTCCGTGGAGAGCAAGGTTATCGGCACATTGTTGGTCTGCCCAACGTTCTTGAAATAGGTAGTCAGGTCCGCCAGGTCGGTACCCAAATACTCAAACAGTCCGAGGTTTTGCCCAGCGCCGGTAAGCGCCGTTCCGCCGTAGTACGCGGCGCGCATGTCGCTGCCCAAAAAAGAAGCCGATGGTCCGGAGCCCGTGGTGGCATGCGAAACGACCGCATCCGCTTCGATCCCGTGGGCCGCTGCATAGTCGCTTTTCTTCACGAACAAGGGATGGGGGATGGAGTAATTATCCAACCCGGAGATGTGCCACAACGGAAACGAAAGGCTCATGGTCGGTTCGCGGTCCGGCGCATAAAAAGAACGACTCTCGGTCGGATGCTGGTAGTTGCGCATGGTCACGTGGAAGGCGGCTTCAACTGCCCGGACTGGCCCCTTGATTTGAACGTCCATCCCATCTCGCGACCCGCCAATTACTTCGAAGCCGTACGATTTCGTCAGGCGTACCACTGCGTCGTAGTCTGCTTGTGTCGGCCCAAAGCGTTCGGTGAATTCCGGCACGGTGAGGAAGTGCCGGTAGGAAGGGCTGGAGGGATCGTAGAGTTCCTTTAAAAAAGAATCGAGTCCGGCCTGATCCCGCAACTTCAGAACCACGTTCAACGTCATGATCTGGTCGGGCGGCAGTTGCCCGATGGGCTTGGCCTCGCCGCTACGAATCGCTTCTCGCACATGACGGGTAGACACCGACTGCGCGTGGGAATTTACGGCCATCGCCGACAGCAGCGCCGCGATGGTAAGCAAAAACAAACCAATTCTCCGGACCATGTTTTCTCCTTTGAGCGGGGTTGTCAGAGGGATGTCCAGTTCGTTTGGGAGGGGAACGGGTACAGGCCACCCTTTTGTGCGGCTAAGGTATCACCGGCAAGCCTGCACGGCGAGCGAAATTTTATAAATCTAAACTCTGCGATTGGTTCACTATGTTATTGCATTTATATTGATTATTAATCAGTACACTACAATAATTTCGTGGCCGGAAAATTACCACCGAAGCAAGAGTTCGCATCGATTGCCAGCCTTGTGGGCGAGCCTCATCGCGCTCGTTTGCCTGCGTTGCGGTGCTGGGGTAAACTCCGAGGCCGATGACGGAAACTTCTTCGATCGTTGGCACGACCATCTCCCACTATAGCGTCCTCGAGAAACTCGGTGGCGGTGGGATGGGCGTGGTCTACAAGGCCAAAGACACGCGCCTGGGCCGCAATGTTGCTCTAAAGTTCCTGCCCGACGACATTTCTCACGATCCGCAGGCTATCGAGCGTTTTCGCCGTGAAGCGCGCGCCGCATCCTCTCTCAATCATTCCAATATCTGCACGATCCACGATGTTGGAGAGTTCCAGGACCGCCCGTTTATAGCTATGGAGTTGCTCGAGGGCCAGACTCTAAAACATCGCATAACCGGGAAGCCCATCGAAATCCCGGAACTGCTGGAGATCGGCATTCAGATCGCGAATGGACTGGATGCGGCGCACTCCAAGGGAATCGTCCACCGCGATATTAAGCCTGCAAATATCTTCCTCGTGGAGCGTGGGCAGGCGAAAATTCTGGATTTTGGTTTGGCGAAGTTAACAACCACGGGCTTGCATGCCGGCGAATCCGTGAGCGCGGCCTCCAATCACACGCAGACGCATATGCTGGGCCAGGAACAGTTGACCAGCCCGGGCAGCTCGATGGGCACGATCGCTTACATGTCTCCCGAACAGGCGCGCGGCGAACAGTTGGACGCCCGGTCAGACTTGTTTTCGCTCGGCGTGGTGCTCTACGAAATGGCGACCGGATCGGTGCCGTTCCACGGCACAACCGCCGCAACTATTTTCGACGGAATACTGCATTCCACGCCGGTGCCGGCGAAGGAGCTGAATTCCCGTCTGCCTCTGGCGCTGGAAAATATTTTGGGCAAGACCCTCGAGAAAGATCCTGGCCTGCGGTGCCAAACGGCGGCTGAATTGCGTGCCGATCTGAAGCGCCTCAGCCGGGATATGGAATCCGGCCACCGTCCGGCCTCGGGAAAAAGCCCATCGGGCTCGGAACGGCACGTTGTTGAAGAGAAGCGCAAGTCCGTCGCGGTGCTGTACTTTGAAAATCAGAGTGGCGCGAAAGAAGACGAATATTTTCGCGACGGTATTACCGAAGACGTGGTCACCGAAATTTCAAAAATTGCGCAGCTGCAAATCTTCCCGCGATCGGAAATGCTGGCATTTCGCGACAAGCCCGTAACCGCGCAACAGGTTGGCCAACAACTGGGCGCGGCGTACGTGCTGGAAGGTTCCATCCGCCGCGCCGGCAGCCGCGTGCGCATTACGGCGCAACTCGTCGAAGCTTCCACCAGACATTCCGTTTGGGCCGAGCGATTCGACCGCCAACTGGAAGACGTGTTCGCCATCCAGGAAGAAATAGCGCGCAGCATCGCTCAGGCGCTGCGCATCACTCTGACCCCGCAAGAAGAAAAAACCATGGCGCGCAAGCAGACCGAAAATCCGCTCGCCTACGATTTCTATCTGCGCGGAAGGAGTTACACGCGCCGCGAAAACCTGGACTATGCGCTGCAAATGTTTGAGCAAGCGATCCAGCTGGACCCGAATTTCGCGATGGCCCATGCGGGAATTGCGAACATGTGTGGACTCATCTTTGAAATTCGCGAGCAGAATCCAAAATGGATCGAACGGGGTTTAGCCGCCTGCGACCGGGCCACCATGCTCGCGCCCGACCTGCCCGAAGTGCTGGTGGCCCATGCGCGCATCTACTACGCCCAAAAGAAATACGACGGAGCCGCGCTGCTGGCCCAGCGCGCCATTGAACGCAAACCAGACTGTGATGGCTCGTGGAATATCCTGGGCCGGGCCTATTTCGCTTCCGGGCGTTTTGCCGAAGCCGCGGCGCTGACCGAGCAGGCTATCGAAGCCAATGGGGACGACTACAACACCTACGTTCCCTTTAGCCGCGCTCTGAAACGGCTTGGAAGAATCGAGGAAGAGGACCATGTTCAGAAGCGGTTTATCAAATCGCTCCGCCAACAACTCGAACTGGTCCCCGAAGACGTGCGCGCTCGTATCCTGCTAGCCACTCAGCTCGCTAACTTTCCGGAAGACGCGGACGAGGCTATGCGGCACTTGCATACCGCCGTGGCGCTTCGCCCCGGCGATCCCAGCACCCTCTACAACGCGTCCTGCACCTACGGAATCCTGGGGAAGAAATCAGAGGCGCTCGAGACCCTCAAGAAGTCGTTTGCGGCCGGCTATAGCAACCACGACTGGGCGGCCAAGGATACCGATCTCGATTGCCTGCACGACGACCCGGAATTTAGGAAGCTGGTTCGCATGGCAGATAAGCCCGCCGAGTAAAAATCTTGCATCCCCGAGGAACGGCCGGTGCACCAGGCGGACATATCGGATTGCCCCACACCCTGTTCCTACACTTAATTGTAGGTCCAGGTACCACAGACGATGCGTCGCGCTAGGCTTAGAGCCTCAGGTCTGATAAACTAACATTTGCTCGACCGCACCTGACAACCGTCTATACAGGGCCACTTGCATAGGGGTCTCTACGGAGGGCGCCTGACAATAAGGAGAACCGTCCGGGCTGCTGGTTGTTACGGCAGCTATTTTTGTATCTAGACGTTACGCATATATGACTCAAGACATTCGCAACATTGCAATTATCGCGCACGTTGACCATGGGAAAACCACCCTGGTCGACGCCATGCTGCGGCAAAGCGGCATCTTTCGTGCCAATGAAGCGCTGGTAGAACGCGTAATGGACTCCAACGATTTGGAGCGGGAACGCGGCATTACCATCTCTGGCCAAAAATACCGCGCTCTTTTTCCACGATACCAAGATCAACATTGTGGACACCCCGGGCCACAGCGACTTCGGCGGAGAAGTCGAACGCGCCCTCCGCATGGTGGATGGCGTAGTAGTGCTGGTGGACGCCAGCGAAGGCCCCCTGCCCCAGACGCGTTATGTGCTGCAAAAGGCCCTGGCCGCCAAGCTTCCTCCGGTGATTGTGCTGAACAAAATCGATCGCGTCGACGCCCGCGCCAAAGAGGTTCTGGACGAAATCTACGACCTCTTCATCGACCTGGACGCCACCGAAGACCAGCTCGACTTCCCGGTTATCTACACCAACGCGCGCGATGGCGTAGCCTACAAAAACATTGGCGACGACTCGAAAGACTTGCTGCCACTGTTTGAAGCCATCGTGAAATCCATTCCGAAACCGGCTGGCGATCCCGAAGGCGTTCTGCAAATTCAGGTAATGAACCTGGACTACAGCGAATTCCTCGGTCGCATCGCCATCGGCCGCGTTTTCAACGGTACCCTGAAGCGCGGACAAGAAGTGGGCATCAGCCGCCTCGACGGCAAAATTACCACCACCAAAATCACCAAGCTCTACACCTTTCGCGGACTCGACCGCGACGAAGCCGAAAGCGTTCCCGCAGGCGACCTGGTCGCTATTGCCGGAGTCGAAGGCATTCAAATTGGCGAAAGCCTGATCGATCTAACCAATCCCATGCCGCTCGAGCCGCTGATTATCGATGAGCCCACGCTGGCCATGATCTTCACGGTCAACAGCAGTCCGCTCTCCGGTAAAGAAGGCAGCTTCCTGACCTCTCGCGATTTGCGCGACCGTCTGGCCCGCGAACTTCTCACCAACGTTTCCATTCGCGTGGAAGACACCGACACCCCGGAATCCTTCCGCGTTCTCGGCCGCGGCGAATTGCAACTGGCTATCTTGATCGAAACCATGCGCCGCGAAGGTTTTGAATTAATGGTCGGCAAACCGGAAATCGTAACCCGCACGGAAAATGGCAAGAAGCTCGAACCGCTCGAGCGTCTGGTCATCGACGTCCCGGAAAATTTCATCGGCATCATTATGGAAACCGTCGGCAGCCGCCGCGGCGAAATGGCCAAGATGAGCAACCACGGTTCCGGCCGCGTGCGGATGGATTTCAAAATTCCCTCGCGCGGATTAATCGGCCTGCGCAGCCAGCTCTTAACCGACACCCGCGGCACCGCGCTGATCCACTCCATCTTCGAAGGCTGGATGGACTACTCCGGCGAAATGGCTCTCCGCCCCACCGGCGCGTTGGTCGCCGACCGCAGCGGACCGTCCACCGCCTTTGCCCTCTGGAACATTCAGGAACGTGGCGAACTTTTCATCGGCCCGGCGATCGACGTCTACGAAGGCATGATCGTCGGCGAAAACTCCCGCGAACAAGACATGGACGTAAACGTCTGCAAAGAAAAGAAGCAGACCAACATGCGCTCTTCCAGCGCCGACGAAGCGATTCGCCTGATCCCCCACCGCGAACTGAGCCTCGAGCAAGCCATCGAGTTCATCGCCGACGACGAGTTCGTGGAAATCACGCCGAAATCCATTCGCCTGCGCAAAAAGGTTTTGCAGGCTAACCGCCGCCCGCGCCGCTGGCAGGAAATTCGCGCCAGCCAGGCGCAGTAAATAGCTTTACGGCCAGCCCTTTTGCGCCGTCGCGGACTAACAGAAGTGCTACAACATTGCCCTCGCGACGCGCAACCTGTGTTGGCTAGTCAGGGTTACAGGGGGCGTTGGCGCTTCCCGCAGTCGATACGCCGTGATATATACGGTGTCACGACAAGCGCCTAACGCTGGAACCAATGGACTTGCCCGGCTATATCCGGTACTCTCCGGGATTCGCCTCGGGCCAACAGGGAGCGTTTAGTGAAGACTCTAGAACAGAGCAGCGTCACCACGTCATATCCGACGATTGCCGCTACATCCACGCATCCGACGATTGCCGCTACGGCTACCGCGCTGCCGGAACACAAAATGACCCGTGAGGACATGCGCTACTACCTCGGCCGGGTCTTCGATATTCCCGAACGGCGTCTCGAAGCCATGATGGCCATCGTCGACAACGCCCAGGTGAACGAGCGCCACGCTATTTTCCCCATCGACTACACCATCGAAGCCCGTCCGCTTTCCAAAACCAACGAAGAGTACATCCAACACGCTATCAGGCTGGGTCGTAAAGCTGCCGAAGACGCGCTCTCTCGCGCCAAACTTACTCCGCAGGACATCGACCTGATCGTCACCGTCTCCTGCACTGGCTTCATGATTCCCTCGCTGGACGCCCACCTCATCGAGTTGATGGGCTTCCGTTCTAACGTCCGCCGCATGCCGTTCACCGAACTGGGCTGCGCGGCCGGAGCCATGGCCATCGCCCGCGGCGCGGATTTTCTAAAAGCCTATCCCGGCGGCAACGTACTGATCATCGCCGTGGAGTTGCCCTCGCTCACTTTTCAGCGCAAGGATATTTCCCAGGCCAACCTGATTTCTTCCATTTTGTTCGGCGACGGCGCTTCCGCGGTAATTCTCAGCGGCAAGAAAATGCCCGGGCCGAAAATTCTTGTTTCCGAAACGTATACCTTCCCGGATTCGCTCGGCGCCATGGGATTCGATCTGAAGGATTCGGGATTTCACATCCTGCTGGACAAAAGCGTTCCGGAAATGATCGGCAAGAAAATCAAAGGTCTGGTAGACGGTTTCCTGGAGCGCCAGGGCTTGAAACAGTCAGACATTAAGGGCTGGATCCTGCATCCCGGCGGCGCGCGTCTCCTCGGTAACGTGGAAGAAGCGCTCGGCCTCAATAAATGCGACACCCAACCTTCCTGGGATGTCCTCGCCAGCGTCGGTAATTTGAGCAGCGCCACCATCCTCTTTATTCTTCAGGAGTGGCTCGATAAGCGTCCTCTGAAACCGGGCGACTACGCCATGATGGCCGCCTTCGGTCCGGGCTTCAGCGCCGAATTTATTCTTCTGCAATGGACATAAGCGTTATCGCGTATCTGGCTTTGCTGGTAGCCGTAGCCGCGCTGCGGTTGCTTGAGCTGCGCATCTCCAAACAGCACCAAAAAGAAATGCTGGGTCGCGGCGCTGCCCGCGTAGAAGAACCGCGCTTCCGCTGGATGGTCTTGCTGCACACCGCAGTCATCGTCGGATCGGCGGTCGAAGTTGTTTTCCTGAAGCGTCCCTTCCTTCCGATTCTGGCCGCGATCATGTTTGCGATCTTTCTGGCCGCCAACGCCGTCCGCTGGTGGGTGATACGCACGCTGGGTCAACACTGGAATGTGCAGGTGGTGGATTCGACCCGCCTCGGCGTCGTCACCTCCGGCCCTTTCCGCTTTGTTCGGCATCCCAATTACGCGGCGGTGTTCGCCGAAATGATCGCCCTGCCGCTCATCCATACGGCGTGGATTACCGCAATCGTGGGAACTATCGGCCATGTGATCGTGCTAAAAATGCGCTTGTCCACTGAAGAACGCATGCTTTTTGCCAACCCCGATTATCGTGCGGCTATGTCAGGCAAGCCGCGTTTTTTGCCCGGCCTGTTCTGAAGCAGTTTGTCTGAGAATTTTTGTAAGGCTTTGTTGGCAACCAAGAAAAGTGGGCGTTATGCGTAGAGCCATCGGCGGCACGGTCCTAATGGTTTTACTTCTCGCCGCGCCCTGCCTTACTCCCCCTGCTTCCGCCACAGCCGAACCAAAAGAAGACCCCAAACTAAGTCAGGCCGACGCCAAAAAATCTGCTTTGGTTCCCAAACTAGGTCCAGCTTTCGAAACCGATCCTGAATTGATGGCCGGCTTTCGCGCCCTCTACGAACAGGATTTCCCCGCAGCTCGCGCTAAATTCATCGCGTGGTGCGCCGCGAATCCCGATGAGGCCTTCGGTCAGGTCTCTCTTGCCGCCGGATATTTGTTCGATGAGTTTAATCGCCACGGCGTGCTGACCAGCGACTTTTTCACGAATGACGAAAAATTCCTCCACGGTATCGAAGGCGAGGCCGACCCCGAGCGCATGAAAAGCTTTCACGCCGCCATCGATCAAGCCCGCGCCATGGCCACTGCGAAGCTCAAAACTTCTCCCGGCGATCCCAACGCGTTATTTGCGCTGACTATGGCCGCCGGCATGGAATCCAACGATTTCACTATCGTCGAAAAAAAGCATATGGACGGCCTGAAGCGCATGAAAGAAGCCAACGACTATGCCGGGCAAGTGATCAGCGTCCATCCTGAAGTGATTGACGTTTACGTCGCGCCCGGATCAGCAAACTACATCATCGGCTGCCTCTCCGACACCACGCGATTCTTCCTGTGGTTTGGCGGCATCAAGGGGGACAAGAATTTAGGTATGGAGGAGATCGGCAAGACGGCGGACGGGGGACGCTACCTCAAAGGTTTTGCGCAAATTCTCCTGGCGCTCTCGCTGCGCCGTGAAAAACAGGATGCCAAGGCCGCGGTCTTACTCAAAGCCCTAACCGAGGAATATCCCAAGAGCCCGCTCTTCGCCGCGGAATACGCCAAAGTGCGCGGACTGCCCGTTCCTGCCCAGCTCAAACCGTAAAGTCGGCGCAAAGTTTCGCGCACATCCACGCGAACTGTAACTTGTTCGTTATTTCACTTTGCGAATTGCTTTTCAGGGGGTCGGAGCTTTAGCTCCGACATTAGCATTCGGCCATCGACGGGCTTTAGCCCCTGAGGAACTCCCGCGATTTTTTCGACCGCGAAATCTGAAAGATCTCAACACGAGGCGCTACACACTTCTGGACCGAAACATTTCCTCTTTCGTCAAAATCTTGCCCGCCTGCTATATGCTTACGCGTATCTGAACACGGAGGTGGTCTGTGTTTGAACAAAATATGTTGAAGGGCCGCGCCATTTTTCTTACCGGAGGGGGCACTGGCCTGGGCCGCTCTATGGCCCTGCATCTCGCCTCGCTCGGCGCGAAGCTATTTATTTCTGGCCGTCGCGAAGACCCGCTGAAACAAGTTTGCGCTGAAATTCAGGAAGCGGGCGGCGAAGCGGGATACGCCATCTGCGATGTCCGCGACTACACCGCGGTCGAAGCCGCTGCCGATAAGGCCTACGAACAATTCGGCCACATCGATACGCTGATCAACAATGCCGCCGGCAATTTCATCGCGAAAACCGAAACGCTCTCCGCCAACGCCTTCAACACCGTGATCGCTATCGTTCTCAACGGCTCGTTTCACTGCACCCAGGTTTTCGGCAAGCGCTGGATCGCCGCAAAAAATAGCGGCAATATTTTGAATATCGTTACCACTTACGCTTCGTCGAACGCCGGCTCGGCATTTGTAGTTCCGTCGGCGTGCGCAAAGGCCGGGGTCCTCGCTCTCACCACCTCGCTGGCTGTCGAGTGGGCGAAATACAACATTCGCCTCAACGCCATCGCCCCGGGCCCGTTCCCCACTGAAGGCGCATGGTCTCGCCTGATGGCCTCTAAACAATTTGAAGAACACGCCAAAGAAAAGAATCCCATGAAGCGCTTCGGCCGCCACGAAGAACTAACCAATCTGGCCGCCTTTCTGCTGAGCGACATGTCTCCCTACATCAATGGCGAATGCGTGGTAATCGACGGCGCCCAATGGCTGCGCGGCGCCGGCGAATTCAACGATTTGCTAATGCTGCCAGATTCCGCCTGGGAAGCCATGGCCGCCGCACGTAAAAAAAAGTCTTGATCGCAGGAAGGTTATGTAGGTGCCGGACTTTAGTCCGGCCTAGTCTCTTTTGTATTTCAGGTTTGAACTGTAGTGGCGCGCTTCGGCCCCTGAGAAATGGCCTTAGCCTCACTCCGCCAGCGCCTTCTTCCGCAATTCCACACGCAACTTGATTACGCCGATTGGTTTTCCGTCGGCCTCGGCGTTCACCACCACTTCCTGCAACTCTTTCTTTGCGGGATCTTTAGCGCCAGCCGCTAAGATCGGCGCCGCGGGCAAGGCGATCTCGATCCGCGTCGCCGCCGTCTGCTTCGCCCCCACAATTACATCCCCAGCTCCAGCCGAGACGATCCATCCCGCCGGCAACACCACGGTCAACGAAATCTTTTGCGAACTCGCCAAGGGGTTATGAATCCATAGGGGAACAATTAGAGCAGTTCCATACTGCAGCGCAATCTCCGGCGGCTCCGGATGTGGCAGCTGCAATCCATGCGCCCGCCGGAACCCGTCGTAAAAACTCCACGGTCCTGCAAGCCCGACGGAAAGCGAAGTAACCGGTGTTTCCGCCGCACGCGGTGATGGCACAAATGCGACGGCGTCCGGAGTTATACCTTCAAAAATATCCCCCGTCGCCGTACCGCCGACCAGCGACTTCCCGCGCACAAAGTGTTGCGCGTCACCCCATTCCGATCCGACCTGTTTCTCAATCTCCGCATCGCTCATTTTGCTCATCGAATCGCTGTAACTTTTCGCCTGGGTTTGGTGCAGCAGGAACGAATTCAGCGCCATCCGCCAGTAGGCCAATTTCGTGGACTTGGAAATATCTTTTACGGAGTATTCCGGTCCCAAACCGCGAAAAATATCTTCGCGATCCGCATCCGGAAAATAGTAAATTTTCTTGACTTGCCAGGGTCGCAAGTTTTCTAGAAATGTCTCCAAACGCCGCGTCGGCCCAGCGACCTGCTCGGGAAACACCGTAGGATCGCCGGCCAGATCAAACGCCTCGGTTGCCAGAACTCCCGCTGCTTGATGGTCGCCATGGTCTTCGCCAATAAATGTGCCGGGGAGAAAAGTGAGAATCACCTCTGGGCGCGTAAGGCGAACCAGCCGCACCAATTCTTCGAGCGATTCTCCGTGTCCCCAGTTCGCCAGAGACTGCAAGACATTCTGCGAAGCCGTATCTTTCCCGCCCAGAAACCAGACGTTGGTAATCCCCAAATAGGCGTTGGCCCGCCGCGCCTCGATTTGCCTGATTTCTCCCAGGGCCGCGGCCTGCTCCGAGCCAGCTTCATTCCCGCCATTTCCGCCGCTCGTTCCGTACACCACTGCCACGCGCTTGCCTTCATCAATCGCCCGCGCTAAGTAGGGCGTCGCCGCACCCTCATCGTCCGGATGCGCGACCACTACCAGAATGTCGGCTTTATACCGGTCGTCCGCCTGCGGCAACTGCCGCGCCTGCTGCGCCGAGCTCGCTAACGCAAAAAATAATCCGAGAAACAGGCTGATCCTATTTTTCATTGGTTGAAGCACTCTACCAGACACTCGAAGTTTTTAAGCTCTGGCAGATAGCACGTAATAGCAATGTTGCATCGACCCGATGTGTCGTGCTACGATGTCAGCACGTAATACGCTTGGCTGCATCGATAAGGGCTTCCGTATGGAAATGACCAAAGTTTCTCCAAAGTTCCAAGTCGTGATACCGAAGAAAATTCGCGAAATGATGGAAATCCGATCGGGCGAGAGTCTACAGATTTTTATCCTTGATGGTTCCATTCGCATATGCCGTCCAAAGTCCATCAAGGATCTCCATGGGATCGCAAAGGGCATGAAGTGGAAAGACGCGTATCGTGATCGAAACGACCGATACTGAACTCGTTCTAATTGATTCTTCTGGCTGGCTTGAATATCTGACCGATGACACCAAGGCCGCCCTGTTTATTCCGTATTTCGTTGCGGGTAAGCACAGCCTGATAGTTTCCCCGGTTGTGATATATGAAGTCCGGAAGATTCTTTTACTGCGGCAATCCCCGAGGGTCGCCGACGATTTTGCCTCAGAAGTCGATCGCCATCACTTGATACCTATAGACTCGCGGATTGCGATGGAGGCCGCGTCCCTGAGCGTGAAGCACAAACTGCATTTTGCCGACGCATTGATTTATGCCACTGCCACGATAATGCGCGCGGAGTTGATTACATCGGACGCCCATTTTAATAATCTTCATGGCGTTACAGTTCTCTAGCTGATTCTGTTTGCCGCCCACTTGCTTGACCGCGCCTCACGTGGCCGATATTCTAGATTTCTCTCCTCTTAGGTGAATACAACGATGGAAACGATACATGTCACATTGCCGGATGGCAGCGTTAAAGATGTCCCCAAAGGGACCACGCCGCTGGATATCGCCAACGGAATTTCGCCGCGCCTGGGCAGCGCTGCGCTAGTCGCGAAAGTATTTACCAAGGATGGTCCTTTCGTCGGCGAGCCAGATTTTATCGTTGAGAGCGGCGTCAAAGAAGAAGGCGAACTCATCGACCTGCGTCATCCACTCGACCGCGACGTTAAGCTGCAGATTCTGACCGAAAAAGATCCTGAATCGCTCTACGTCTTTCGCCATTCCGCGGCGCATTTGATGGCCGCCGCGGTGATGGAACTGTATCCCAACGTGAAATTGGGTATCGGTCCTCCGGTAGAGAATGGTTTCTTCTACGAATTCCTGCGGGAGCAGCCTTTCACTCCCGAGGATCTCGAGAAAATCGAAAAGAAAATGCACGACCTTTCTTCCGCGAACCTGCAGAACGAGCGGAAATACATTCCCAAGCCCGAAGCGCTGGAGATGTACAAGAATTCCAACCAGCCGTTTAAATTCGAGTTAGTGGAAGAAAAAGCCAACGAGCTGCTGGTTTCTTTTTATACCACCGGCAAATTCATCGATTTCTGCCGCGGCCCGCACATTCCTTCCACCAAAAAAATCAACGCCTTCAAGATCATGAGCGTGGCCGGCGCCTACTGGAAAGGGCAGGAAGGCAATCCGCAGCTGCAGCGGATTTACGCCGCGGCTTTTTACAACCAGAAAGATCTGGATGAGTATTTGCACCGCCTGGAAGAAGCCAAGCGCCGCGATCACCGCAAACTGGGCGCGGAACTGGATCTCTTCAGCGTTCAGGAAATGGCCGGGCCGGGACTTATCTTCTGGCATCCCAAAGGCGGACTGATTCGCACCCTGGTGGAGAATTGGCTCCGCGAGGAGTTGCAAAACCGCGGCTACGACATGGTTTTTACTCCGCACATCATGCTGAAAGATTTGTGGAAGACCAGCGGCCACACCGGCTTCTACAAAGACAATATGTTCGGCGCGATTGAAGTGGAAAAGGCCGATTACCAGCTGAAGCCCATGAATTGCCCGGGCCACATCCTAATTTACAAGTCCAAGCTGCGGAGCTACCGCGATCTTCCGGTGCGCCTGGCGGAGTTGGGCACGGTGTATCGCTATGAGCGGAGTGGCGTGCTGCATGGCTTGCTGCGCGTCCGTGGGTTTACCCAGGACGACGCCCATATTTTCTGTACGCCAGTCGCAGATCGAATCCGAAGTGGAAGGCTGCGTGGATTTTGCGTTTGCGGTGATGAAGAATTTCGGCTTCGAGAAATTTGAGGTGGAGCTTTCCGATTGGGACGCGACCCACCCCGAGAGTTATGCGGGCAAACCGGAAGACTGGCAGCGGGCCACCGCGGCGTTGGCCAATACCATGGACCGCATGAATATTCCGTACAAGAAAATCGAAGGCGAAGCCGCGTTTTACGGGCCGAAAATCGATATTAAATTGATTGACGCCATCGGCCGCCCCTGGCAGCTGGGCACCGTGCAGTTCGATTTCAATTTACCCGCGCGCTTCAAGCTGGAATACGTGGCCGACGATGGAGCTAAACACCAGCCGCTGATGGTCCATCGCGCCTTGCTAGGTTCGGTGGAGCGGTTCTTTGGAATTTTGATCGAGCATTACGCGGGGGCGTTTCCCCTGTGGCTCGCTCCGGTGCAGGTGGAAATTTGCCCCGTCAGCGAAAAGGTTGCTGAGTATTCGCAGAAGATCACCGAGCAGTTGAAGGCCGAAGGCTTTCGCGTGCATCTCGACGACCGCAATGAAAAATTGCCGGCGAAAATTCGCGACGCGCAAATGCAGAAGATCCCCTACATGCTGGTCGTCGGCCAGAAGGAAGCGGAGGCCGGAACCGTCTCTGTGCGCCATCGCACCAAAGGCGACCTCGGCCCCAAACCAGTGGCCGAAGTGATCGCGTCACTGCACGAAGAAGTGCGCAATCGCACGCACGCGTAATGGTTCCGGTATTCGCGTAGCAAGCGCTAGATAAGAGTGCGGCCGCGCGCGGTCGCTGGCCTTGAACCGGCTCGCAAGTCAGACTCTCAAATCACGAAGGTGTTCCCTGGCTACCGCAGTTGCAGCACGCGTAATTCTGGACGAAGTCACTCTGGCGCAAGCGCTCGCCGAGCTGTCCGCAGCTGATGCGGATTTGGCAGGCGTCATCAAAATGTATGGTCCGCCGCCGCTATGGGTGCGCGAGCCGGGATTTCCCACTTTGCTTTACATCATTCTGGAACAACAGGTTTCCCTGGCCTCCGCGCGAGCGTTATACAAACGTGTGCTGGAAACCGTGCAGCCGCTGACGCCGGGACGATTTCTAAAATTGAGTGAGACTAAGTTACGAGAGCTTGGTTTCAGCCGGCAGAAAAGTCTCTACGCACGATTGCTCGCGGAAGCAATTCAAGGACGCAAGCTGGCGCTGCACAAACTGCACGAACTCGAAGATCATCACGCCCGCGCGCAACTGATCGAACTGAAGGGCATCGGCGTCTGGACTGCGGATATTTATTTAATGAGCGCGCTGCGCCGTCCAGACATTTGGCCGGTTGGCGATCTGGCGCTGGCCATCGCGGTCCAGGAAGTGAAGAGACTGCGCAAACGACCTTCTCCAGAAAAATTGGAAGCGATGTCCAAACCGTGGCGGCCATGGAGAGCCGTCGCTGCGCGGATCTTCTGGCACGCTTACTTGAGCAAACGTGGGCAATCGACCGCGGGCATCAGCCTGTAGATGTTGGCTCACAAATCGCCGCGATGTGGCCGTTCATGGATACGGCGGCGGAGACAGATCGACGCCACAGCTCCGACGGATGCGATTTTACTTTTCGCCAAGTACTCCGCGTGATACTTTCCGCGCATGTCCTCCACTGGCCCAACACCGCAGTTCAACACCGCTGAATACTCGTCCGCGGGAGAAGTCTGCAAATCCTGCAAGAAGCCGATCGCCGGAGACTACTTTCGCATCAACGGCATGGTGGCCTGCGTCAATTGCACGAATCAACTCCGCGGGCAAATTCCTGTGGACACGAACATCGCATTTCTTCGCGCAATTGCAGTCGGGATTGGCGCGGCTATCTTGGGCTGCGCACTCTATGCAGCCTTCGTGATTGCTAGCGGCATTTCGATCGGATTTGTCTCGCTGGCGGTCGGCTGGTTGATCGGAAAAGGAATGAAGATTGGTTCCAGCGGCATCGGTGGAAGGCGCTACCAGATCGTCGCCGTGGTGCTCACTTATCTTGCTGTGTCTATGGCTGAGGTTCCCATCCACCTGCACTTTAGAGGCGAGGGCCTTTCTGAACTTGCAAATCCCAGTCTTATCGGTGAATTTCTGGTTCGCGGAATCGCATCACCGTTCTCCGATTTGAGCAATCCGTTCAATGGAATAATAGGATTGGTCGTCTTGTTTGTGGGAATGCAAATCGCATGGAAGTTGACGGCTGGGCCGAAGCTGGAGATTTTGGGACCGTTTCAAGCGTCGTCGGTGGGCACTTTGCCAACATCGGCGACGTAGGGCATTCTGGCTGCTGTGAGTTCCTCCACTTTCCCTGTTGAACCGTTGCGGAATTGCCATAATTGCGGCGCGGCATTGTCGCTGGGCGCGATCGTTTGTCCGCAGTGCCATACGCTGCTGCACAGCGAACAGCTGGTGCGCATTTCCGCAGCGGCCAAAGCGCTGGAAGAAAAAGGCGAATTACTGCAGGCGCGGGACGCCTGGCTTTCGGCGCTGCCGCTTTTGCCGCATGATGCCGACCAGGCGCAGTGGATCCGCGGGCAGGCCTACAAGCTGGAAATTTCCGCCAAGAATAATATCGGCACCGCTCCGGGTGCCCCCAAGTATCAGTGGGCCAAACGGCTGGGACCCTTGGCGCCGATTGCCATTCTTCTGGCGAAGAGTCAGGCCTTTCTACTGGCGCTGTTCAAATTTAAATTTTTGTTCAGTTTGTTGGCGTACATGTTTATTTATTGGCAGTTGTTTGGCGCTAAATTTGGCATTGGATTTGCGCTGCTGATCCTGGTGCACGAGATGGGGCACTACATTGATATTCGCCGGCGCGGCTTGCCTGCAGAGATGCCGGTTTTCCTGCCGGGCTTTGGCGCGTATGTGCGCTGGCAAGCGCTCGGGGTTACGCGGCAAACGCGGGCGGAAGTAAGCCTGGCCGGGCCATTCGCCGGATTGCTCGCGGCCATCGTGTGCACCGCGATGTGGTTTTATAGCGGGAACAGCATTTGGGCGGCCCTGGCGCGGTCCGGAGCCTGGCTGAATATTGTGAATCTGGCTCCGATCTGGGTCCTCGATGGCGGCCAGGCGGCGAATGCGCTTAGCAAGTCCGAACGGTTCATGTTGCTGGCGGCTTGCGCGGTGCTAGGCGCCTTGGTGAGAGATTGGAGCATCGCTATCGTGGCGGCCGGTGTGGTGTACCGGTTATTAACGGACGATTTGCCACCGCAGGGAAGTCCGCGGGTTACGGCTTACTTTATTGGAGTATTGGCGGCGCTGGCGTTAGTGCTGCATTTAGTGCCTGGACGGTTGTTTTCCGCGCAGTAGTCCATGGGGGACCCCCCTCTGGTTATTTTGTAAGTGTTCATTCTGCGGGACTTAAAGTCGTTTGTTTTGATACGGTTGTGTAAGTGTTCATTCTGGATGGTTTAGCTCTCTGGCGTTTTGTACGGGAAGAGGCTAAGGAGGAGTTGAAACAGGGCGTGACTGCGTTCGCCCGCAGTTCTCTACTCAAGAATAATACCTAACTGTTGATATGATGTCAAGGCATTTTATTGATAAGTTTCTTCCCAATTTGGGAAGGACCAAAATGGGATTTGAGGGCTGGAGGCAATCGAAGCTGCTGGTTAAGCTCGGTGTGGAAAACGGGGGCTGCGAGGGCTGTGTGGGAAAGGCGTGACACGTCTGGTTTGGTGAATGCGTTGGGGAGGAGTGCCGGCTGGGTCTAAGAAGGCAGACAGGCTGAAAGTTTTTGCTACTGGAGGCCGAGCGAACCGCTTATCGCGTCGGGAGGGTGAACTCGCTTTGATTGAGGGCTGCTGACGGGGCTGAAAGGCCGCCCGCCGCAGACGGCGGCCGCTACAAAGTCTCTACTTGTTTAGGGTCAAAACGGCCACAGGCAGGATTGCCTGTGCCACTTGATCGCGGTTTTGGCGCTTGCTGAGGGAAGGCGGCTGCGTGCTATACTTTGAAGCCCGTCCCCTGTGGAATTCTCCGCTGTGGACATGGGTGTGGTGGGTCGCGCGGTTCCCGCGGTTGGGCGAACGGCGCGTTTCCAAGGCAAATCTAATTTGCAGTTTTTTCATGAGGGGGAGTTATCGCTGAACGGAATTTTCGACAGGCCGACCGGATTCGGATCAATGAACGGATTCGGGCGCGCGAGGTCAGAGTTATCGACGAAGAGGGCGGCCAGCTGGGGGTAATGCAGCCGTTCGAAGCCATTCGCATGGCGAAGGAAAAAGGGTTGGACCTGGTGGAAATTTCGCCGACGGCCGATCCTCCGGTTTGCAAAATAACGGATTACGGCAAATACCTTTATCAAGCGAATAAGAAGGCGCACGAACAGCGCAAGAGCAGCCGCGGCTCGCAGTTAAAGGAAGTGAAGTTCCGGCCGAACACCGCGGAACACGATTATCAGGTTCGCAAGAATCAGATCATGCGTTTCCTGGGAGAAGGCCACAAAGTGCGGGCGATGATTTTCCATCGCGGCCGCGAAATGGCGCACCAGGAAGTGGGCCGCGCGAAAATGTCGCGGTTGCTGGGTGAAATCGGTGAGAGTTGCCTGATCGAGACTCCGGCGCGCATGGAAGGCAACGTGTTGGTTGCGCTGCTGGCGCCGAAAAAGGGCGCGGGCGCGGTGAAGCCGGTGGGACAGCAAGCGGCGGGGAGCGCGAGTCACGCTTCGTAGTTTTTGGATTTGGACCGCGCGCGAGAAATTGTAAGCGTGCCTGGCGGTTTACAGGGGCCGGACTAAGTCCGGCGTCTACACTGGACGAGGCTACAAAAGAACAGACGAGAGGAAGTAAAGGAATGCCACGGAATTCTACGAATCCTAAAAGAAAACTGAAGACGCATCGCGGAGCGCGGAAGCGTTTCAAGATTACCGGCACCGGGAAAATCAAGCGGATGCACTCCGGCAAGCGCCATTTGCTGGGCACCAAGAAGCCGGGCCGCATGCGCAAGCTGAAGAAGCTAACGCTGGTCAGCAAGGCCGACGTGCGGACTTTGCGGCAGATGCTGCCGTACGGATGAGAAATTTTTGGTAAAGAGTTTCGTCGTAAACGCGCAGTAATGCAGGACGTTCGTTGGGGGAAGAAGCAAAGGCAATTCCTCAGGGGCTAAAGCCCAGCTAGAGGGATCGACTTAATGTCGGAGCTAAAGCTCCGACCCCCAACAGCCGTAAAAGGCGCCCGCTCCCCTTTACGGGGCAAGCAGAAGGCGGCCGCTACAAAGGCTCTTACGTCCTAAATATTGCGCGGTTTCGAAGGAAAGGCGGGGCGTAAGCTCCGCAACATTGTTCCGGCCAGGATGAATTTCGATTCAGCCACGGCGGAACGATGATCGAGCCAGGCAGCGCTTCACGGGTGCCTGCCGGCCGATTCGCCGCACATAAGAATGCCCGCAGAAATGCAGTGGCGCTCTTCGCGGTGCAGTACACCTGAGACAAACCCGTTGCAGTGCACGCTGATTTGGTGTGCGCGCGCATCCTGTTTGTCTCAATCTAAAAGGAGAAACCCCTATGGCTCGCGTAAAACGCGGCACAAAGCGCCGTGCGAAGCGCAAAAAGTATTTAAAACGTACAAAAGGCTTTTTTCTAACCAAGAGCAAGCTGTACCAGTCCGCTCAGGAAGCGGCGAATCGCGCGGATCGTTATGCGTTTCGCGACCGCCGCGTGAAGAAGCGGCAGTATCGGCGGCTGTGGATTCAGCGTGTGGGAGCCGCGGCGCGATTGAATGGGTTGACTTACGGTCAGCTGATTCACGGGCTCAAGGCTGCGGGAGTTACGCTGGACCGCAAAGTCCTGGCGGACATCGCGGTCAAGGATGCGGCGGGATTCGCGCTTTTGGCGGATACGGCGCGAGCTGCTGCGCCGCCACCGGTTAAGGCTAAGAAGCATAAGAAGGAAGCGGCTTAGTGGATTGGGGCGGGCGCGAATTTTGCGCCCGCTTTTTTTCTCGACGATTCTCCCTGGCTGCGATTTGCGCTAATTTGGCAAAAAGCGTGCGAATCTAAAGATTCGCCACTACGAAAGACATCAAAGGAACGGGTCTGAAGACCCTCCTCAACAGCGGTTTGCCTGAGTTTTATGAATCCTATCGAGAAGATTATTTCTAAGAAGCTTGCGGAGCTGGGCGTTGCGGACGCTGCCGGGTTGGCGCCCCTGTTTGCCGAGGTGCGGGCGCGGTTTGATGCGGATCTACTTGCGGCTGCGGACGAAAATTCGTGGAGATTGTTGCGGGATGCCTGGTTGGGTCGGAAGTCTGGAGTGCTGGCGGCCATTACGGACAATTGGTTGAAGCCGGCTTCTCCCGAGTTGAAGCGCGGAGTTGGAGCGGCGCTGAACGAATTACGCGGGCATGTGGAAGCGCGCATTGAAGAGCGGCGGGTGGCGATTGAGGCTGGCGCGGAAAGCGCGGCGGCTACGCGGGATGCGGTGGATCTTTCGCTGCCGGGAGTTGTGCGGCCGATTGGCTCGCGCCATTTGATCCGTCAGGTGTTTCAAGAAATCGAAGATATTTTCGTGTCGATCGGATTTTCTGTCGTGGAAGGGCCGGAGATTGAAACGCCTTACTATAATTTCGAGGCTCTGAATATTCCGGAGAACCATCCGGTACGCGACGACATGGATACGTTTTATCTGGATTTGCCGAAGGGCGCGGCGTCGCCGTTGCTGCTGCGCACGCATACTTCGCCGGTGCAGATTCGCACGATGGAGAAGACGCAGCCTCCGGTGCGGGTGATTGTGCCGGGCAAGGTGTATCGGCGGGACAATCCGGACGCCACGCATTCTTTTGCGTTTCACCAGATTGAGGGATTGGCGGTGGATGCAGATATTACGTTTTGTGATTTCACCGGAACAATCGATTATTTCGTAAAACAATTTTTCGGCGCGGGAGTTAAGACGCGGTTTCGTCCGAGTTATTTTCCGTTTACGGAGCCTTCGGTGGAGTTTGATGCGTCTTGCCCGTTCTGTAATGGCAGCGGGACGGCGGCGAGCGGCGGAACCTGCGGGAAATGTAAAGGCGCCGGGTGGATCGAACTGTTTGGCGCGGGCATGGTGGATCCGGCGGTGTACGGATTTGTGAATTACGATGCTAAAAAGGTGAGCGGATTTGCGTTTGGCATCGGAATCGACAGGTTGGCGATGCTGAAGTACGGGATCGACGACATTCAGGTGCTGTTTCAGAACGATGTGCGATTTCTGCGGCAGTTTCCGTGAGCAACACAGCGGCTTCCATGACTTTTTCAGACTCCAAAGAGCGATTTTCCAATCGCGTCGAAAATTACGTGAAGTACCGACCGGGATATCCGGCGGCGTTGCTGGATTTGTTGCGCGATGAATGCGGATTGCGGGCGGACGAATCTTGCGTGATCGCGGATGTGGGATCGGGCACGGGGTTTTTGGCGGAAATGTTTCTGAAGCAAGGCAATCGGGTGTTTGGAGTGGAACCCAACGCGGATATGCGGAAGGCCGGCGAAGAATATTTGCAGGGCTTCCGGAATTTTGTGAGTGTGGCGGGGTCCGCGGAAGCGACGACGCTGGCGGATGGCAGTGTGAATTTTGTCACGGCGGGGCAGGCGTTTCATTGGTTCGAACCGGCAGCTACGCGGCGGGAACTTTCCCGAGTGCTTACGCCCGGGGGATGGGTCGTCCTGGCGTAGAATCACCGGCGAATGGATACGCCGTTCGCGCGGGACTATGAGGCGCTGCTGAAACATTACGGAACGGATTACGAGCGGGTGCGGGCGTCTTATCCGGAGGCGCATACGGTGCGAGATTTTTTTGGCGATGCGGCATGCATGGGGCGCGACTTGAAGTACGACCAAACATTTGACTGGGACGGACTTTCCGGACGATTGCACAGCAGCTCATATGCGCCGACGAAAGAACATGAAAATTATGCGCCGATGATGAGCGAACTGCGACGAATTTTCGATGCGCACGCGGAGAACGGGCGATTGCGTATGGAGTACGAGACGAAAGTTTATTTCGGGCAATTAAACGGCGGGACAAGCGCATGAAAGTAGTTTTCGAGTGGTTGAAAGAGTTCGTGGAGGTGCCGGTTTCGGCGGACGAGCTGGCCTCGCGCCTGGCGCTTAGCGGCACGAATATAGGCGGCGTGGAAAACGGAGCCCACGGCGCGGTGATCGATGCGGAAGTGACGTCCAATCGGCCAGACTGTCTAGGACACTTGGGAATTGCGCGGGAAGTTTCGGCGATTTATAAATTGCCGCTGAAACCCGCGAGTCCAAAAATTGGGGCGACCAAAGGCGCAGGGAAAGCACCCGTTCAGGTGAATATTCAAGCTCCCGATCTTTGCGGGCGATTTACAGCGCGCTTGATTCGGGGAGTTAAGATTGCGCCTTCGCCGCAATGGCTGAAGGATCGGCTGGAAGCCTGCGGCGTGGCGAGCATCAACAATGTAGTGGACGTTTCGAATTACGTGATGCTGGAGCTGGGACATCCGCTGCATGCGTTTGATTACGACAAAATTCGCGAGCAGCGGATTGTGGTGCGGCGGGCTCGCGCGGCGGAAAAAACCAAGACGTTGGACGGCGTGGAGCGCGTGCTGGATGCCAACACGGCGGTCGTCTGCGACGGCGATGGGTCGCGCGTGGTGGGCATCGCGGGAATCATGGGCGGGGCGGAGACGGAAATTTCGTTTTCCACGCGCAATGTATTGATCGAGTGTGCCTGGTTTAATCCGGTGGCGGTGCGACGGTCGGCGCGGACTTTGCGGCTACATACGGAAGCCTCTACGCGATTTGGGCGCGGGGCCGATCCGGAGATGGCGGATTTTGCTTCGCGGCGTTGCGCGGAATTGACTTTGCAGCTGGCGGGCGGCGAACTTGACGGCCAAGCCGTCGACGAATATCCGGGCAAGCAAGCGCCCAAGAAAATTCGCATCACGCGGACGGAATTTCTGCGGGTGATGGGAGCGGACGTTTCGGACAAGGAATTGGAAGCGATTCTGGGGGCGTTGGGATTTGCGCCGACGCGAGTGGATGATCATCGCGGAACTGTCGGTTCATTGCTGGCGGCTTGGGAGTGTACGCAGCCATCGTGGCGCGCGGACGTGGAACGCGAGATTGATTTGATCGAAGAGGTCGCGCGGATTCACGGCTTGGATAAATTTCCCCCGCGTTTGCCGGCGGCGCGTATGGGTGCGGCGCGACTGGCGCATTTCGAAGCAGAGACGCGATTACGTGAACGGCTAATCGGGCTGGGGTATCGCGAGATTCTTACGATTCCGCACGTGGCGGAGGAACGCGACGAATTATTTCGGCCCACGGGAGTGGCGGTGGCGCGGATGGCGAACCCGCTGTCCGAGGAAGCCGGAGTGTTGCGCTCGACGGGGATCGTGAGCATGGTCGGTGCGCTGGAATGGAATTTGAATCACGGCCAGCGCACGGCGCGGCTGTTTGAGATCGGGCGGCACTACCGGCTGGACGGCGACAAGGCGGTCGAGACTCGGGTGCTGACTCTCGGAGCTACTGGCGAGGCGCGGGAACAGGGTTTGTACGAGGCGCAGCGGGAGTTTTCTTTTGCGGATTTGAAGGGCGACCTGGACGCACTCGGGCAGCTGGCTGGAGGGCTGCGTTGGGCGGCGGAATCCGCCGGAACGACGGGAGACCGTCCGGAATGGCTCAATCCCGCAAAGCGGGGAAGTATTTTTCTTGGCAAAGAGGAGTTGGGTTGGGCCGGGCAACTTTCGCGACGGGTGGCCGAGCGGCTGAAAATTCGGCAGGATGTATTTTTGGCGGAATTGAAGCTGGGGCCATTTTACTGCACGTATTACGGAGTGAAAAATGCGCGGAGGTATGAAGCGCTGCCGCGCTTTCCCGCGGTAGACCGGGATTTTTCGCTATTGCTATCGGAAGGGACACATTTTTCGGATGTGGTGGCGGCGATTCAGTCGCTGAGGATTTCGGAAGTTTCGGCGATTGAGGCTGCGGATCTATTTCGTGGGAAGAATGTGCCGGCGGGGAAATATTCGTTGCTAGTGCGGGTGAAACTCCAGAGTCATGTTGGGACTATGACAGATGCGCAGGTTGGGGATTATTCGGCGCGGATTGTAGCTGTGCTGGCGGAAAAGATGGGCGCGCAGCTTCGTTCGTAGGTTTTAGTTTGCAATGCCTGCGTACGAGGTACGGCTGCAGCAGATAGGTTTACCCCAAGCGAAAGGCCGCCCGCCTCAGAAGGCGGCCGCTACAACTTCCAGAGAAAAAAATCGCAGCGGCCGGCGGTAAGGCGTTCTAGTGTTCGAGGGTTACCGCGTTTGTGGCGTAGCGCGGCAGTAGCCGGACGATGGTGTAGACGCTCAGCATTATGCCGAGGGGCATTTCAGGTAGCGACAGAAAGGCGGCGCAGAGTGCCAGTCCGCGCCCTGTGGACCAACCGGCCAGCAGCGCTAGGCCAGCCACAATTCCCAACGCTCCGATGACAATCGAAATTACAACGATCGCGTAGTAGACGATATGGAAGTGGTCCATCATGGCGTAAGGATTGGGGACGCGCGAAAGTAAGGCGCCAAACATCAGCTTTGCGGTGACCTCGAAAGCCAGGAGCCAGAAGGCCAGCAGGATGCGCGCGAGGCCGTAGATGATCCAGCAAACTCCCAAGAATTTTGTGCTGCTCGCGGCGGTTTCGGGCGTGCTGGGCATTTTCCCTCTCGGCAATTCGGGTGAGGCGTTATCGTGAGAGCAGACTTGTGAGCTGGTCGCCTGCGCTGGCAAAACTTTTAAAATGCGAAGTAGTTTGAAGCCCGGGTTAGATCGAAGAGGAAGAAGAAAAGCGCCCCAGCCCTAGGACCCCGATTTCTCGGGGTGTCACGCTTTTCCTCTTCGCTCCTCAATTGTGCGGAGGGTAAGCACCGCAACGTCATGTTCGCAAACTCGCAGAGGCGCGTCCATACAACCAATACTGTATGGGGACTTGGCGGGTGCCGTACTGTGGAGAGCATGTGAAAATAGGCGGACGCCGACGCGGAACCTCTGGCTGCATTGGTTAGTCCAAAGTTTGAGGCATCGACAAATGACGAAGAAGATGGCGAGCAAAAAGGCGGTCAAAGGTGCCAGTCAGGGCGAAGTTCGCGTGGGAATTTCTGGATGGCGGTACACGCCGTGGCGGGGGAAGTTTTATCCCGAAGATTTGACGCAAAAAAATGAACTGAAATTTGCTTCGAGCAAGTTGCGAACGATTGAGATTAACGGGACTTTTTATTCGTTGCAGCGGGCTTCGAGTTTTGCGAACTGGTATGCGGATACGCCGGAGGATTTTGTTTTCTCGGTGAAGGGTCCGCGATTTATTACGCATATACGGCGGCTGCGGGAGGTGGAGGGTCCGCTGGCCAATTTTCTGGCTTCTGGAGTGTTGCTGCTGGGGAAGAAGCTAGGGCCCTTTTTGTGGCAGTTTCCGCCTAATTTTAAGTATCGGCCGGAGCTGCTGGAGGGCTTTTTCAAGCTGCTGCCGATGGATAGCGTGGCGGCCTTGCGGGTGGCGTCTCAGCATGATTTGCGGATTAAGACTGAAGAGGGGATGGACGGCGTCGGCCAGTTTCCGGTGCGGCATGCTATTGAGATTCGGCATGAGAGTTTTCGCAATGCGGAGTTTGTTGAGCTTTTGCGGAAATATCGAGTGGCGCTGGTTTGCGCGGATACGGTGGAGTGGCCGCGACTGATGGACATAACTTCGGATTTTGTTTACTGCCGGTTGCATGGATCCGAGGTGCTGTATGCCAGCGGATACGACGATAAGGCGCTGGACGATTGGGCGCGGCGGGCTACGGACTGGGCGCGCGGCGAGGAGCCGAAGGACGCTGAGCGGGTGCATGATAAGCCGGGTTCGAAGCAAACGGGGCGGGATGTGTTCGTTTACTTCGATAACGACGTGAAAGTGCTGGCGCCGCCGAATGCGATGGCGCTTGCGGAGCGAGTTAAGAAGATCCTGGGCCAAGATTCGTCGCGCTGATCTCCGGCGTTGACATGGCCGATGCGTTGGTCGCACGCCCTGGGTTACGACTGCGTAGTGGTGACTTGGCACCTCCTTCGCGATGTGCTCTCCTAATAGAGTGTTAGTTCGAACTTCCATACTGAGACAAGTTGTTGTGACCCTGCGCATAGCCGCGCTTCTGGGTATGGCGTTCGTTGCTTCGATTGCCGTGGCACAGGATTCTCAGGCGGTCCTTCGCTTCGCCAGCAACGCTGAGATGGCGCCGGAAATCCATCTACAAACTTTGGACGGCAAACCACTGACGTTGGCCAGCGCCAGCGGGAAAGTGGTGCTGCTAAATTTTTGGGCAACGTGGTGCGGCCCGTGCCGAATGGAGATCCCCGGGCTGATCGAATTGCAAAAGCAATACAAGGATCGTTTGCAGATTGTCGGCTTGCTGGTGGACGTTGAGGACATCGATGACGCCAAGAAATTCGTGGCGGACGCGGAGCTGAACTATCCCGTGGCAGTGGCCACAACCGAGGTGCGGCTGAAGTATGGCGGAGTGTCCGCGCTGCCGACCGTGTTTGTGATTGATACTCAGGGGCGAATCGTTCAGAAGCATGTGGGACTTTTTGATCCCCGACTATACGAACTGGAAACGCGAGCGCTTTTGCATCTGCCGGTACCGGTGAAGGTGGATACGTTTGAAGATACCGGTGAAATTTTTCTAAAGAATGCCAAGAATGCGACAGAGTTGCCTGGCGTCGATCTTTCGGAGTTGAACGCCGAGCAGAAGATGGCAGCGCTGCATCAATTGAACGCGCACGGTTGTACGTGTGGATGCAAGCTAACTCTGGCGCAGTGCAGGATTTACGATGCGGCGTGCGCTACCAGCAAGGCGCGGGCGGCGCAGATTGTCGCTGAAGTATCCGCTAAGAAACCGACGAATTATGTGCAGCCGGATCCGTCCGCCGAGCCTGGTGCTGGCGGCGCGCCAAGTACTTCGCCCGGCGATTCCCCCGGTACATCGCCAAACAATTCCTCGAACACGCCTCCCGAAAAAGCTCCGCTACATAGATAGATTTGCGTGGTTTTGGAGGCTGTCGCGAGCAAGCAAACGCTTGCGAGTGATTTTCGTGCGAGCGATAGCGAATGATCGGAGGGCTTGATACTCTCTGTTAGTTGCATGACGCTAACTGCAAAAATAATCTTCTTTCTGCTTCTTGCCTTGGCTTTCAGCGGCTGGCTCTCCCCGCCGCTAGCACTCACTGCCGGAATTCTATTTGGTTTCAGCTTCGCGCATCCTTACGCCGCGCAAAGCCGCACTGCGGCGCGCTTTTTGTTGCAGGCCTCGGTGGTGGGTTTGGGTTTTGGCATGAATCTGCACGAGGTTCTTAAGGCGGGGCGCAGTGGATTTCTCTACACGGCGATCAGTATTTCCTTCGCGATCGTTCTGGGCGTGGCGCTGGGTAAATTGCTGGAGGTGCGCGGCAACTCTTCGTTCTTGATCACTACGGGCACCGCAATCTGCGGCGGCAGCGCGATTGCTGCGATTGGTCCGATTCTGCAGGCCAGCGAGCAGGAAATGGCCGTTTCACTTGGCGCGGTGTTTATTCTCAATTCGATTGCTCTGCTGATTTTTCCGGCTATCGGTAACGCGCTACACCTTTCGCAAACGCAGTTTGGGTTGTGGGCCGCGTTGGCGATTCACGACACCAGCTCGGTGGTGGGTGCGGCCAAGCAGTACGGCGCGCAAGCGCTAGTGATCGGAACCACCGTGAAACTAGCGCGCGCGCTGTGGATCGTGCCTTTAGCGCTGCTAACGGCCGCAGTCAAACACAGCAAATCGCGCATCCAGTTGCCGTGGTTCATCTTGTTTTTTTGTCTAGCGGCGGTGGCTAATACCTATTTTCCAAATCTGTTTCGACTGACTCATGCGTTGTCCGTGCTGGGACGTCTGGGACTGACGGCTACCTTGTTCCTGATCGGCACAGGCCTGTCCCTAGCTACGCTGCGGGAAGTTGGCTGGCGGCCGCTGCTCCAGGCGGTACTTTTGTGGATTGTCGTTGGATGCGGGTCCTTGTATCTCATCCGCGCAGGTATAATTTCTTTTTAACCTGGGCAACGCCTTGAAAATACGCATGGATGACGGCTTGAACTCCATTCTCGCCAAGAGTAACCTTACGAAACTTCCGCACGCAGTCGGACTACGAAAATATTTCAGGAGAATACTGATGAATCGCAGATTGCTGGTGGCGTTTCTCTCTTTGGCAGTGGCCGGGTTCGTAGTGGTTTCCGGAGCGTTTTCACAAGCGCCGCAGAATTCCGAACGCAAGGCGATTCACTTGCCCGGCAGCAATCCCCAATCGCCGTTCAGCGACGGAATTCTGGTTGGCAACACGTTGTACCTTTCAGGGCGGATCGGGTTGGACGCCAAGACGGGTCAAGCGCCCGCAGCGATCGATGATGAAATCCGCCTGCTGCTCGACAGCGTGAAGTCTACATTGGCCGCCGCCGGGCTAACCATGGACGATCTGGTTTATGTGCAGATTTCCTGCACCGATTTGACGCTCTTCGACAAGTTTAACGCGACGTATCGAACCTATTTCACATCCAAGGACTTGCCGGCACGGCAGTTTGTGGGGGTAGCGACACTGCTCCGCGGTGGTCATTTCGAGCTGCAGTCGATTGCAGTACGGCGACCGCAGTAGCTCGCGCAGCAAGGGCGCAAACCGATTTGGGCTGCGAGCATTGCCCTAATATGGGCACCGTGGAAGTGCCAGATAAGAGCTATACGCCATTATATGGTCACTACAAAGCCCCTGCCTAAGTCCCTACAGCACGTTAACTAATTTATTTTCTTATACTTAATAAAAATACAAACTAATTTTGGTTGGCAGTCGGAGTGCTTCAACTGGGCATGCTGGAGATATTCCTATGCTCAGAATCACCACTGAACAAAAGCGCGGCAAACTCATCCTAAGTGTCGAGGGCCGTCTCGCAGGTCAGTGGGTGAGTGCGCTAGAACAGTGCTGGCGCGAACTTCGCACGTCTGCCCCTGGCGGAAAATTCAGCGTCAATCTTTGTGGCGTGAGTTATATCGACGCCTCGGGAAAAGTGTTGCTGAAGGAGATTTTTCATCAGGGCGGCCAACTCGTGGCGGAGGGATGCCTGAATCAGGCGATCGTGAAAGACATCATCGGCAGCGAGACACGCGAGAAGACAAGCAGCGAGGAAGAACAGCAGCCCGTGAAGCCAAAAAAGTCCCACATCATTTTTTATCTCATTCTTTTCAGTCTGGTGCCAAGCGCCTGGAGCGTTCAGGCGCAGACCTTATCCACGAATCCGCACTCCGCTCACAGCCCGTTAAATTCTGTTGCGCCTTCCGGAGTGCTGCGGCTGACGCTGGACCAAGCTGTAAACCTGGCGATCAAGCAAAATCCCACGGCGCAAATTGCCATTATTCAAGCGGCGCAATCGGTGCAAGACAAGAATGTGGCGCGGGCCGCTCTGATGCCCGAAGTGGATGCGAGCATTAAAGAGCAAGCGGAGCGCGTCAATATCAAGGCGCAGTTTGGCGGCGAGAATATTTTCCCCGGAATTCCTAAGGCCTTCGGACCGTTCCCGGTATTTTCCGTTGGACCATCTTTCGCCGCTCCACTTTTTGATTTGACGCTGTGGCGCCGCTATCAAGCGGCTCGCGAAGGGGTTACTGCCGCAAACGCAAACACGCTATCGACGCGCGAGCAGGTAATTCTTCTGGTGGTTTCGCAATACATCGGAACGCTGCGCGCGGTCGCGGATGTCCAGGCTTCGCAGTCTCGCGTGGAACTGGCGCAAGCGCTGTATGACCAAGCGGCAGACTTACAGAAAGAAGGGGTAGGCACGGGCATCGATACGCTGCGTGCGAACGTGGAGCTGCAAAACGAGAAACAGCGGCTCATCGAAGCGCAGGCGGATCGCGAACGTTCGCTATTCGGTTTGAGCCGGCTCTTGAATCTGGATCCCCGGCAGGTGATCGAATTGGCGGACTCGCTGGGCTTTTTCGATACGCCGCAACCAGAAGCGGAACCGAGCATTGAAGCGGCACTGGCCGATCGCCAGGAATGGAAAGCGCTGAACGCGCAGATCAAATCCGCGGAGCTGCAGAAAAAAGAAGCGTGGGATTCGCGGCTGCCTTCCTTCCGGGTGGACGGAAATTGGGCTTACCTCGGAACCCATCCGAACAATGGAACGGACACTTATACATACACGGCTTCCGCGAATATGCCTATTTTTACCGGCGGGCGCATTCACGCCGAAGTGGTGCGCGCCGACCTGGAAATCAAACTGCTGCAACAGCAGCAGGATGACCTGCGCAACTCAATTGCGCTGGATGTGAAAACCGCGCTGATCAATTTGACGTCAGCCCGCAACGAAGTGGCCGTCGCGAATCTGGGCATTCAACTTTCCAACGAAGAAGTGGACCAGGCGCGCGACCGTTTCCGCGCGGGGGTAGCCAACAACATTGAAGTGATTCAAGCGCAGGATTCCCTGGCCCGCGCCGCCGACAATCAAATTTCGGCGCTGTACCGATTCAATCAGGCCCGTGCGGACTATGCGCGGTCCATCGGGCAGATGGAAAAGTTGTACGCGAAGTGAGGAAACGATGAGCATCGAGATTGAAGTAGGGCTGGAGAATGCGACACGGATTCCGATTTCTCCAGAACCTCCGAAGCCGGTGGCGGCAAAAGGTTTTGCCAACCCGCGCGTTCAGAAGTTGCTGGTGGCTGGCGGGATCGTGGCGTTACTGGTAGTGGCTGCACTGCTTTTTTATTACCACGATCGCGAAAGTACCGATGATGCGCAGGTGGACGGCCACATCACGCCAATCGCAGCGAAAATTTCTGGGCGGGTGCAGGAGGTCCTCGTTACCGACAATCAGGCCGTCAAGGCTGGGCAGATTTTATTGAAGATTGACCCGCGCGACTATCAGGCCGCGGTAGACCAGGCCCAGGCGGCATTGGATGTCGCGGAAAGCGATGCGACGTCCGCGGGCGCGGATGTGCCGAGGACGAAGGCTGATGTAGCGAGCGGAAATTCCTCGGCGGATGCGCAATTGCTGGCAGCGGAAGCGAATCTGGAGCAGGCGCAGACCATGTACGACCAGGCGCAAACCGCGGATCTGGCGTACGCACAGGCCAACATTGATAAAAGCCACGCCAACGCGGAATTTGCCAAGGCCGATCTGGCTCGCTATAAGCCGCTGCTCGATAAGGGCGAAATTTCGAAACAGCAATACGACTCCGCGCAAGCCAGCGCCGATGCCACCAACAGTGCATTGCGGGCCGACCAGGAAAAATTGGCGCAAGCCAATCGCAACGTGGAAGTAACCAAGTCGCAAGTGGCGGCGGCCAAGGCCCGTGTGGAACAAGCGCGCGCCGGAGTGTTGACCGCGCATGCCGATAGCAATCAGGTGACGATGCGCAGCGCGGATGCGCGTTCGAAGTTGGCCAAAGTCGAGCAGGCACGCGCGGCGCTGGACGCCGCCAAGCTGAACCTCAGCTACACGGAAGTAGTAGCGCCGATCGACGGAGTAGCAACGCACAAGCAAGTGGAAACCGGGCAAATTGTGCAGATTGGACAGGGACTGCTGGTGGTCGTGCCCCTGCAGGACGTCTGGGTCACCGCAAATTTCAAAGAGACGCAGTTGCGCAACATGAAGCCTGGACAAAAAGCGGAAGTGAAAGTGGATACCTACGGAAAGACATTCAGCGGCCACGTGGATTCGATCGCCGGAGCTACCGGCTCGGTGCTGAGTTTGCTGCCTCCGGAAAATGCCACGGGCAACTACGTGAAAGTAGTGCAGCGCGTGCCCGTAAAAATTGTACTGGACCCGATCCCGCAGGAAAAGGCCGTGCTTCGTCCGGGTATGAATGTGGACGCCACGGTGGTGACCGAATAGCTTTTTGCAGAGAACGCAGCCGAATGACGCATTCGAACGAGGCATTTGAAGGATGCAACAGTTCGATGAAGCGCGGGGAATAACGTAAGCGTGAAGAACAGACTCATCTCGAAACTGCGCATGCCGGACGGTTCGATCAACCCCTGGGTGATCGCCGTGACGGTAACGTTGGCTACGTTTATGGAAGTGCTGGACACCTCCATCGCCAACGTGGCGCTGCCGCACATTTCCGGAAATCTTTCGGCGGGCGCGGACGAATCGACGTGGGTGCTGACTTCTTACCTGGTTTCGAACGCGATTGTGCTGCCGCTTTCCGGTTGGCTTTCGGGAATTATGGGGCGCAAGCGTTTTTATATGTCCTGCGTTGCGCTGTTCACGGTGAGTTCGTTTTTGTGCGGACTGGCGCCGAGCCTTGGGGTGCTGGTGCTGTTCCGCATCATGCAGGGAGCAGGCGGCGGCGGATTGCAGCCCAGTGAGCAGGCGATTTTGAATGACACGTTTCCGCTCTCGAAACGGGGCATGGCGTTTGCGGTTTACGGGCTGGCAGTGGTCGTGGCTCCAACGATTGGCCCGTGGCTCGGCGGGTGGATCACCGACAGTTTTTCGTGGCGTTGGATTTTTTATATCAATGTGCCGGTAGGAATTATTTCGCTGATTTTGACTTCTTTTCTGGTTAGCGATCCGCCGTACATGAAGCGCGAATCGCTGAAGCGAGGATTTCGTATTGACTACATCGGAATCGGGCTGATCAGCCTGGGCCTGGGTAGCATGCAGATTATTCTGGACAAAGGGCAGCGCGACGATTGGTTTTCGTCGAATTTCATCCGGACGTTCGCGGTATTCATGCTGGTCGGCGTGATTGGAGGCATTCTTTGGGAGCTGCGCGAGAAGAACCCAGTGGTCGACTTGCGCATGCTGAAGAACAGAAATTTTGCAGTGGCCACGATCGCGATGTTCTTTTTGGGATTCGTGCTGTATTCCAGCACCGTGCTGATTCCGCAATTTCTGCAACAGTTGCTCGGATATACCGCATCGCTCGCGGGCGCGGCGCTTTCTCCTGGCGGCGCGGTGATCATGTGCATGATGCCGGTCGTAGGGATTCTGGTGTCCAAAGTCGACACGCGAATTTTAATTACGTTCGGCTGCCTGGTTTCAGCTTCAGCGCTTTTTGTGATGGCCGGTTGGAACTTGCAACTGGATTATGGACACGCCGTCCGCGCTCGCATGTTGCAGAGCTTCGGGCTGGCGTTTTTATTTATTCCGATCAACGTGTCAGCGTTTGCGTTCGTGCCGCGCGAAAAAACGAATATGGGTACGGGAATCATTAATCTGGCGCGCAATGTCGGCGCCAGCGTGGGCATTGCCACGGTGACCACCTTGTTGGATCGCCGCACCCAATCCCACCAAGCGCGCTTGATGGAAAATGTGAACGACTACAACGCGGCGTATCACAACATGCTGAACGGCACGCAAACGAAACTTATTGCGGCCGGATCCAGTATTAATCATGCGGCCGCGCAAGCGCACGGCATGATTTACAACACCGTGCAGCGGCAGGCCGCGATGCTGGCGTTTTTGGACAATTTTAAATTGCTGGGAGTCGTGTTTTTGTGCGTCATCCCGGTGCTCTTGCTGATGAAAAAACCGAAAGGACCGGTGGGCGACGTGCCAGTGCATTAGTGCCGGTGCATTAGCGCCACAGCGAATAGAGCATAACGAGTTTTCCGCGAAGATCTACCTGATGAGTACAGATTCGATGGAAATGGGGGCAACAAAAAATGGCAACGCAAGCGGCAGTGGCAGCAACTGTAGCAGCGGTACCAATGAATGAAGACACCCTGATCCGCGCCGGGCAAAGTGGCGACCATGAAGCAGTGGAAACGCTATTCCGCCGTTATCACCGGCCGTTATTTCAAACGGCGTTGCGCGTTTTAGGAAATGCCGAAGATGCGGAGGACGCGTTGCAAGACGGATTGCTCTCTGCCTATCGCAACCTGAAGCGTTTTGAAGGGCGCTCGCAATTCTCGACCTGGCTGACGCGCATCGTGATTAACGCGGCGTTGATGCGGCGGCGGAGCGCCAAGGCGCGCCCGGCGGTTTCGCTGGACGAGACGCCGCGCGAGGATGAATTGCCGGCATCCGAACGTTTTGCCGATGACGGGCCGAATCCCGAGCAGGTATTTGCCAGCACGGAGTTGCGGGAAATTATCAGCGAAAATCTTGAGGAGCTATCTCCGCTATTGCGGACGGCATTTGTATTGCGTGAAGTGCAGGGCTACTCGACGGGCGAAGCGGCGAAAAAACTTGGAGTTACCGAGAACACCTTGAAGGCGCGTTTGTGGCGCGCGCGGCATCAGCTGGCCGAGCGGCTGGGGCGTCGCTTGCGGCGCATCCAGGATGGGATGCACGGAGCCAATGGCATGGGCGACGAGGCGTGCAGCTACTGCTGAGTTCGCGTTCCATGGCAAATCGATAAAGCGGGGTGGGCGAACTTGCTCACCCCGCTTTTGTCTAGCTGCTATAGTTTGATGCCGCGAGCGCAATTATTTTATTAGTGGCCGATCGGCCGCAACGTACAGTCCAAGCACCCGAAGTTCGCTGGTGGATTTGCGAGCCTCGGCCAGGGCAGTTTCGAGTTCTTGCAACGACGCGGACTCCACATCCAAAAAAAACTGATATTCCCACGGGCGCCCGTGAATCGGGCGGCTCTCGATCTTGAGCAGGTTCACGCCATGTCGCGCGAAAGGCTCGAGAGAAGAGAGTAGTGAGCCGGGGCTATGCGATAAACGCATCGCCAGGGACATTTTTCGCGCGTCGGGGGATGGTTCGGCTGCGGGACGCAGGAGCACGAAGCGCGTGAAATTTTCCGCGTTATCTTGAATGTTTTCGGCAAGAATTGCGCCCCCATAATATTCGGCTGCGCGCTTACCCGCTATTCCCGCGGCAGTACGGTCGTTGCCCTGCAATACGATGCGCACGCTGCCGGCGGTGTCTTCCGCGGGTGTGCGGCGCAAATCCGAGTGCTCCAGGAAAAACTTTTCGCACTGGGCTAACGCCATGGGATGCGAGGAAACGGACTGCAGCTCCGCGAGCGATACACCTGGGAATCCAATCAGATGGTGTTCGATGCGGAGAATCGTTTCCGCAGTGATTACTAGCGGGCTTTCGAGCAGAAGATCGTAGACGCGTACAACTGAACCAGCCAGCGTATTCTCGATGGGTGCCATCAACGCGTCTGCCGCGCCCTCGTCGATGGCCGAAAACGCGGAGTCAAACGTCGCGCGGGGGATCGTTGTAATGGCAGGGCCCAAAAGTTGTATGGCTGCGGCTTCGCTGAACGCGCCGGGTTCTCCTTGAAATGCCACACGCATGCGTTGCTCTCCATGATCCCGATAGGACTCTTCTTTCGTATAACGGTTTGCCGTTCGTGCGCAACTTTTTGCTGGCATCGTTCCAGCGCGCAAGGAAGCTGACCCACTAGACTGAGAATCCCTGCGATATAATCGCGAGACTAAGGAGTCGCCACTGCATGAATTACAAACCTGATCCCACTGAATATGCCTCATTTTATGAGAAGTACGTGGCGTTGATACCAGATATGGATGTGGTGCAAGTGTTAGAAGCCCAGCGTCTACAAACGGCTCAGCTTCTGGCGGGATGCAGTGAACGCGATGGAAATTTTCGCTATGCGCCGGAAAAGTGGAGCGTAAAGGAAGTGATCGGACATCTTTCCGACACCGAGAGAATTTTTACCTACCGCGCACTGCGCATTGCGCGAGGAGACGCCACGCCACTTTCAGGATTCGAACAGGACGATTATGTGCGTGAATCGGGGGCGGGACGGCGCGAACTGCGGGATTTGGCGGAAGAATTTGCGGCAGTTCGCGGCTCGAGCATTACGTTGTATCGATCATTGAATGAAGAGACGTGGAAGCGCCGTGGTTCGGCCAATAAAAACGAGGTGACCGTTCGAGCCCTGGCGTTCATCAGCGCTGGACACGAACTGCACCATCGCAAGATTCTCGAGGATCGCTACTTCGCCGCAATTCCCCGGGCTTGACGACGGTACGCGTCCCCGCAATTTGAGTTTAATCGCCGCTCCTCGGTTGTTCAGTGAAGTGGCCGCCAAATGGCAGGTCCGTCTGCAGACTTACGGCTGGCACGTCAATGGCCGGCAGATGGCTAGAGTTGAGCGGCAGTGGGTAGGCCTCCGCTTTGCGTCGCCGGTGTGGCGAATGCGGATTGGCGCGCGGCTGCAGGAGATTAAAAAGAATGGTGACCGCAAGGGTGATCATTACCGCCGCACCGATGGTCTCGGTAGATTCGGCCTGCAAGGGATGTTTGAGGACTTCGGTCAACACATAGGCTCCCAGAATCAACAAGGCTAGGGACAGAAACGCCATCACGCTGCCGAGCGTGCGGGTTATTCCAGCTTGCACTAGCAGGGGCGTCAGTGAACGTTCTGGCGTTCGGCCCACCCGATGCGCGCGATGCAGGTACATCACTCTTCTCCGACGGTCTGTTGAATGACTTCCGCGTCTTCCACTCTCAGAAAATCCAGGTATTGGAAGACCGGCGGCACATAGTTCCGCTTCATTGGGGCGCCACAGACGCAGCGTGGGCTGGCGCCAGCTACAGTGCTATTCGATTCCACAAGAATTTCGCAATGACAGGAATTATTGACGCAATGCCATCGTTCGCCTGATTTCATTAACATGGCTGGGGTAGCCTCCGCTGTTGTTTACCATCCTGGTACGGACGCTTACAGACATCCTGAATCGGGAAGGGGAGTGGGAATCTATACTCATATTTTATTAAGCGCAAGTACCATACTAATAAATATTAAGATTCCCAGAGAGATCGGGGTGAGAGGAAGCCGCCCCCGGAGTTCCATTTCGGGAATTGCCCGGCTGGTTTGGGAGTTCCGAGCGCCCGCCGAGACGGAGAGGAAACCATCCGAGGTTTTCCGGGCATTGGGGGAAGAAAACCGGTGGCTGAGGGCCGGGTTGCTAGGGCGGCTCCAGGCTGCTAAAATTCACTATTTGCAGCGAGGTCGCTGTCCGCGCTGGGGGGGCGTGGACACGGATTTCGCTCCTAGAGGCCCACGCCCTGAGTCTAGGCCTTGGGCGGACCTTGCGAAAAAATGAAGCGTTTTGCTGACCGGACTTGTCGCCACGTATATGCTGGCGGGGACTGCTCCGGAGAGGAGACTGCGCGTGGCAAAGTACGACGTAGCGATTATCGGTAGCGGCCCGGGGGGTTACGTCGCCGCGATCCGTGCCGGGGAACTCGGCCTGAAGACAGTGGTGGTCGAAAAAGACCCGTACCTCGGTGGCACCTGCCTCCACGTAGGCTGCATTCCCACCAAAGTATTGCTGCATCACGCCGAAGTTTACGACCACTTCAAAAATGGCGCCGAACTTGGATTCGAGGTCAGCGGCCTCAAAGTGAACTGGGCCAACGTGCTAGCTCGCAAAGACAAGATCGTCAAGAAGCACGCCAAAGGCATCGAATTCTTATTTAAGAAAAATAAAGTGGAATTCGTTCAAGGCTGGGGAAAGTACGCCGGACCCGGAAAAGTAAGCGTGGAGAAGGACGGCAAGACCACCACGATCGAGGCCTCCAATATTCTACTGGTCAGCGGTTCGGAGGCTCGCGCTCTTCCCGGGATCGAACCGGACCACAAAACGATTCTAACCAATCGCTCGATTCTGGAACTCCCGGCCATTCCGAAGACCCTAATAATCGTAGGAGCCGGCGCGGTAGGGGTCGAGTTCGCCTCGATCTACAACTCTTTCGGTACGCAGGTCACGATTCTGGAAGCGCTGGACCGCGTGGTACCCGTGGAAGACGCCGAGATTTCCGCCGAGCTCGAAAAAACGTTCCGTAAGAAAAATATTCAGATCTTCACCGGCAGCAAGGTCGACAGCGTAAAGAAAGACGCCAAAGGCGTCACCGTAACGTTCAAAGATAAAGATGGTAAAGCGCAGACCTTGCAGGCAGAAAAACTATTGCTGGCGGTCGGGCGAAAACCGATGACGGACAATTGCGGCCTGGAAAAATCCAAGGCGGTGATCGACCGCGGCTTCGTAAACGTCGGACCCACAATGGAAACCGCCGAAAAAGGTCTGTACGCCATCGGCGACATCGTGATGGGCATGCCGCAACTGGCCCACGCCGCCATGATGGAAGGCATCATCGCCGTAACGACGATTGCCGGCAAACCCGCGCAACAAATGGTTCGCACCCGCATTCCGAACGCCACCTATTGCGAACCGCAAATCGGCTCGATCGGGCTCACGGAAAAAGAAGCAATTGCCGCCGGCTATAAGGTAAAAATCGGAAAGTTCCCCTTTGTAGGTAACAGCAAGGCCACTATCCTCGGCAACCACGGTGGTTTCGTTAAAGTGGTCTCCGACGAGAAATATGGCGAAGTGTTGGGCATTCACATCATCGGCCCGCTGGCCACTGAACTTTTGGCCGAAGCCGCCACAGTGCTGAATCTCGAAGGCACCATCGACGACATGATGAATATGATTCATGCTCACCCCACAGTATGGGAAGCCATGGGCGACGCTTTTGCATCCGTACGCGGCTTGCAGATCAACGTGTAACGCAGTACCCGAATCGACTCGGCCAACGATGACCCCGAGAAAAATTCCGGTTGAACGTCTCATCTGCGCTGGCGCGAGGGCGGCAAAGTGAATTCCTGCTCAGTTGTAAATTTGGGTTTAATCGGGTGGGCGGGAGCCAACGCCCTGCAGCAGCGGGTGGTCGCCGCGCGCAAAGCCGGAACTCTCGACGACGTACTGTTGCTCTGCGAACACCCCCACACCATCACGCTCGGACGCAACGGCAAACTGCAAAATCTGCTGGCCAGCGACAGCGTGCTACGGCAGAAAAATGTGGAGCTGCATCACACGAACCGCGGTGGCGACATCACCTACCACGGTCCCGGACAATTGGTCGGTTATCCCATCTTAAATTTGGCCGCAATCAAGCGCGACGTCGGCTGGTATATGCGCATGCTGGAAGAAGCGATGATCCGCGCCTCCGCCGACTTTGGCGTTACCGCGGAGCGCGAAGCGGGCAAGACTGGCATTTGGGTAGCCGGGCAAAACGGTGCCGCACCAGAAAAACTCGCGGCCATCGGGGTGCACTTGAGCCGCTGGGTCACCTCGCACGGCTTCGCCTATAACGTCGCCACCGACCTGCGCTATTTCCAATTGATTGTTCCTTGCGGCATTGCCGAGCGGAACGCGACGTCACTCGAAAAATTGCTGGGCCGCGCCGTTGCGCTCAACGATGTCGCATCGTCGATTTCCCAACATCTGGGTGATGTGCTGCAACTCGATATGCGTAGCGTCTCCAGAGTACAATTTCTAGAAGAGCTCGCCGCAGCGGAACGCATTACCCCGTCCCGTGCACCGGAAGCTGTTGCGGAACCGGCGACGACGCACGCAATTCGGGAAACAGTACGGAGCCAAGCATGAAGAAGGATTTAACCCGGCAGCAGTATCTCGACCTGTACTACTACATGCGCCTCAATCGCGCGGTCGAAGATACGATGGTCAAGCTTTTCCGCCAGAACAAAATCGTTGGCGGCTTGTACTCCAGCCTGGGCCAGGAAGCCATTTCCGTGGGCACGGCCTATGCTCTCGAGAAGAAGGACTGGTTGGCGCCCATGATCCGCAACATCGGTGCGCTGCTCGTCAAGGGCGTGCCCCCGCGCGACATTTTCACCCAGCACATGGCCAAGTACACTTCGCCAACGCTAGGCAAAGACGGAACCAGCCATTTCGGCGACCTCGAAAATCTGCACATCGTTTCGCCCATCTCCATGCTCGGCGATCTCATTCCCGGTGATGACCGGCGTGGCCATGGCCGGACGCTACCTGGGCCAGAAAATTGTGGCCATGACCTGGATCGGCGACGGCGGCAGCTCCACCGGAGTCTTCCACGAAGGACTGAATTTCGCCGCGGTGCAAAAAGCGCCTTTCGTCCTGATCCTCGAAAACAATCAGTGGGCCTACTCGACGCCGGTGAAGCGCCAGGTGCCCATCGACAATCTGGCGGATCGCGCCAAAGCCTACGGTATCGCCAGCTACGTGGTAGACGGCAACGATGTGGTGGCCGTGTACCAGACCACGAAAGAAGCGGTAGACCGCGCGCGCGCTGGCGAAGGCCCCATCCTGATTGAAGCCAAGTCCATGCGCATGCGCGGCCATGCCCAGCACGATCCCGCGGAATACGTCCCGAAAGACATGTTCGAGCACTGGAAGCAGCGCGATCCTATCGAACAATATGAAAAATTCTTGATGGCCGAAAAGATTCTGGACGCCAAGAGCAAACAGGAAATGGAAAGCAAGATGGACGCCTTGCTCACCAAGGATCGCGATTTTGCCGAAGCCTCCCCGATGCCCCCGCCCGAGCTGGCGGAAAAAGGCGTGTACTGCACGGGGGACGACTGTCACAAAGTGGCGGCGAAATGGGAACGCAACAAAGCGGAAGTCACCCCGCCGCGCTCGAGTGTGGCCGCGGTTTGGAAAGTGGCTGGCTTTGGTGCAGGAAAAGGCTCCGGCGGAAAAAATGCACCGATCCATTTTGGGGATACGCCCGCCACCGAGGAATTGGCCGACAATGAGGCCAAGCTCGCGCCGAAAACTCCAGCCAAAGTAGTGGCCAACGGAACCGCAAAATCTTCGGGCAAGACCGCCGCGAAGAACGGCAGCAAAGCGCCAATAAAATCCAGCGCCAAGTCGAGCACCAAGAAATCCGTTAAGGCTGCAGCCGGAAAGGCGCGGAGATAGCCATGGCAGAAAATAAAAAATTGTCACCGAACGGGTCCGCGATCCCCGGCGAACCGGTAACTTTTCTCGAAGCCATCAAGCAGGCCATCTACGAGGAGATGGAACGGGATCCCGCGGTAGTACTGCTCGGCGAAGATGTGGGCGTTTACGGCGGCGCGTTCAAGACCAGCGAAGGATTGCTGGAGCGCTTCGGATGGGAGCGGGTGATCGACACTCCGATCAGCGAGAGCGCCATTATCGGCGCTGCGTGCGGAATGAGTTATTTGGGATTGCGGCCCATCGCGGAAATGCAGTTCATCGATTTCATCGCTTGCTGCTTCAATCAGCTCACCAATTTTGTGGCCAAGGGTCACTACCTCTGGAACGCTCCCGCTCCGATCGTGGTGCGCGGCCCATCCGGCGGCGGCGTACATGGCGGACCATTCCATTCCGCGAATCCGGAAATGTATTTCGTGCATACTCCTGGTCTCAAGGTGGTTTATCCCTCGACCCCGTACGATGCCAAGGGCTTGCTGAAATCAGCCATTCGCGATAACAACCCGGTTTTGTTCTTCGAGCACAAATATCTCTATCGCCGCATCAAAGAAGTGTTGCCGGAAGGCGATTACACCGTGCCGCTCGGAAAGGCCATCGTTCGCCGCGAAGGAAAACATCTGACCATCGTTTCCTACGCCGCGATGATGCACACCTCTCTGGAAGCCGCGGAAGCTTTGGCCCAAGAGGGCATTGAAGCCGAAGTAATTGATTTGCGCACTCTGCAGCCGCTCGATGAAGAAACTATTCTGCAGTCGGTGAAAAAAACCAATCGCTGCCTGGTGGTCCATGAAGACACCAAGACTGGCGGCATCGCCGGCGAAATCGCCGCGATTCTTTGTGAAAAAGCCTTCGGCTATCTCGACGGTCCGCTCATGCGCGTAACTTCGCTGGATACTCCGGTGCCGTACGCACCGCCGCTCGAAGAGTATTTTTTGCCGAACGCTAAAAAGATTTTTGCCGCCGCCAAGGAATTGGCGCGTTATTAGTCCAGTCAAAAAGTTCAGAGATTTCTCTAGGAGAAACGCCATGGCCGTTGACATCGTAATGCCGCAGATGGGGGAAAGTATTTTCGAAGGCACCATCACCAAGTGGCTTAAAAAGCCCGGTGATAAGGTGGAGCGTGACGAACCACTCTTTGAAATTTCCACGGACAAAGTGGACGCGGAAATTCCTTCGCCCTCGGCCGGCGTGCTCAAAGAAATTAAAGTAAACGAAGGGCAGACGGTGCCTATTCAGACGGTCGTCGGGGTGATCGATGGCGCTGGCTCCGCGACGGCTGCAGCTCCGGCCGCAGCCCCCAAGGCGGAAGCTCCGAAAGCGGCGGCTCCTGTGTCGGCGGCAACGCCCAAGTCTGCTGCTCCTCTTCCCGTTCCACCGGCCGCGCGCCCGGCGGCTACTCCACCCGTGGCGCAAACCGCTTCGCAATCGCCAGCCGCGCCGCCCGCCAAAGAAGGCGCGCGTATTCACAGTTCGCCCCTAGTTCGCCGCATGGCCAAAGAAAACGGAATCGACCTGAGCACTCTGGCCGGAACCGGCGCGGGCGGCCGCATCAGCAAGCAGGACATCGAAGCCGCCATCGCCGGCGGCGGCGCAAGCCCGGCGGCACCGGCAGCGCAGTATGAAGAAGAAACCGAACAGCAACTCGAAGCCGCCTACCAGGCACCGACTCCTGCCGCGCCCAGCCAAGCGCCGCGGCCTTCCGCTCCTCCGCCGCCGTCCTCGGGTGGACAGGCCCACGTTTCGTTCGAGTCAGCCGTGCCCCGCGAAAAAATGTATTTCGGGGATTACGAAATTTCGCCCATGAGCGTGATGCGCCAGCGCATCGGCGAACACATGGTGGCCTCCAAGCGCGTGTCTCCCCACGTGTACTCGGTCGACGAAATTGACATGACCAAGATCGCTTCGTTGCGTGCGAAATCAAAAGACGAATTCGAGAAAAGGAACGGCACCAAGCTGACCTTTATGCCCTTCTTCGTCAAAGCCGCGGTCGCCGGCTTGCGGGCGTTTCCCACATTAAATGCTTCGCTGGACGGCACCAACGTAATCATCCATAAGGAAGTGAACATCGGTATCGCCGTGGCCCTCGACTGGGGCTTGCTGGTTCCGGTGGTCAAACACGCCGACGAAAAGAATATTCTGGGTATCCAGCGCACCATGAACGATCTGGCGGAACGGGCCCGCACCAAGAAACTCAAGCCGGAAGAAGTTCAGGAAGGAACCTTCTCCATCACCAATCCCGGAGTCTTCGGCGGACTCTTTGGGTTGCCGGTGATCAGCCAGCCCAACGTCGGCATCCTCGGCCTGGGGATGATCGAAAAACGCCCAGTGGTCATCAATGATTCCATCGCCATCCGCAGCATGTGCTACGTGACCCTCAGCTACGACCACCGCGTGGTGGACGGCGCAATCGCCCACCAGTTCCTGCACAAGGTGAAAGAGACCCTGGAGAACTGGAGCGAGCCGGTCCTCTAAATTTGGACCGGTACCTCGCCGGCGGCTAGGCGCCGGAGCATTTTACGGTCACGAGTTTACCTGCCGCAGCTTGGGTTTTAAGTGCCCAACCCAAACTGCGAAATGGTCGAGCGTGATCGGCTGAATGTTTTGCTCAGATAAGGTCTTGGCGACAAAATCATGGCGTTCATTTCCGGCCAATAGCGGAATATCGAGTACTGCCGCAAACTCCGTGCCGGTGTTGGACTTCGCGTAAATCCGTTCGACGGTATACGCGAATAACTTGGCGTCCGTGGGGGCCCGGGTTACGGAAATGGTTTGTATAAAACCACGCGTATCGTTTTGCCGATAGCTGTAGTCGATGCGCATGGGATCGCCGGAAAACGTGTACCGCGACGCGCGTACTGATTTCTCGAGGTACTCCCATACTTGGGCCTGGCGAAACACTTGGTCGCAGTATTCGCGCATCATGGCTCGGCTGCCCGGGATACCGTGGCGCGGCCCCGCGCGTGCCAGTGCCACATGGTCTGCGTACAGCCGCTCGATCTCTAGGTCTAGATCTTCTCCTAATACGCCTTTTTGCGGCGCCAGCTGAATCACGTTGGACAGCGTGTCGTCCCACTTTCCCAAAATTTGCTGCCATTGTGGGCTTTCATTGACGGCGCCCTCGGGTGTCAGCGGCGGGGACTGAAAGAAATGCGCAAACCGGCTTTCGAGTTCCTCCCGGAGGGCTCGCAGAATCGCTTCATCCGCTTGCGGATGCAATCGCCGCACCCTGGCAAATTCCTCCGGCTGCTCGATCAGGCGAAATCTGTTCCCTCCGCTCCGCGGGTCGAACAGCAGCACCCCGATATTCACCCACTCATCCCGCACCAGGCTGGGGCTGTAGCGCACGATATGGTAGGCGAAATTTTTCTCTTCCGTTTTTTCAGCTGCCATCATTTCCATTCCACGTGTCGGCTTACAGCCAGTTCGGAAAGGGCTGCCGGCTGGACTTCTTGGAATCCAAAATCAATTCTGGCACCCGGGAGCGCCTCCGTTCGAGCTGCTCCAGCAACCGTAGTAACGCGTCATAGTCGTCGGCATACCACTCCGGCGGAATCTCGCGGCTGAGTTCGTCCAGCACTCTGTCCCAGTAGTTCTTTTCGAGGCGCGCCAGCCACGGCCGGAACGATTCCATTCCCGTTACGCCCTGATACACCCGGTTGCGGGTATATAACCCGCGCAGCGGCGCATCCGGAAACGTCCACTCCCCGGCATTAAAACAAAATCCCTGATCGATCATCCTGGTTTCATAAATCGGCGCCGCTGGTTTGGCCTCGCCTCCGCCCACTTCCCCAAAGTCCGCGCGCAGCGCCGACGGCGGCGGGGCCTTTTCCCCCGATTGCGTCCAAGCCTCGGCTGGCCGGTGCGGCCGCTCAAAATTTTGTGGCCGCACGCTCTCCTGCAGATAGAAAAGCGTCTGTCGCCCATTGGTGTTGCAGGTCCACTTATCGAATACCAGCATTCCCGCGAACTCGTGCAGATTAACCACTTCGCGCAACTGCTCATCCGGCAGGAAATCGTGCAGCGCGAGCCTCCGGGGGTCGCCCGGAAAGCGGGAAGCAAACTGCAGCCCGGCCGAACAAGCCACCCGCGACCGCGGCAGCTCCACGCACAATTCCGGCGTAAGACGAATTAGCTCGTCGGAAACTTCTATCACCGCCACCGGTGTCGTCGGTAAACCCAGCCTGGCCGCCAGCTTGGTACCAAGCAATTCGTTCACCAGCACCCGGGTGTGCTGCGGATTATTTTGGAACTTCACCACGTAATAGTTCCCGTCCGAACAGCGCATCAGGTGGGACTGCGCTCCGCCCCGCATCCGCCGTATCTGCTCCAGTGCCCGCAACATACGATGGTTATGCTAATGGTACTTACCAATTATAGCAAGGCCTCTCAGAGCTCCGGCGCAAAAATTCCCGGTCCGAAATTCCCCAGTCCGCGATCGGGAATTCTCCCCGCGGATCCGGCGTGCCGATTCGAATTAACCCGCCGCAAAAAAGAACCGGCCCCGGAATAGCGCGGGGCCGTGCGAAACTTAGTTCTTTGAAACGCTTGTCCGATCCGGCTGGCGTATTCGCCAGCTCGACCAGGTTAACGCCGCTTTTTCTTGCCGGGCTTCTTCGCCGCTTTCTTGGCAGCCTTCTTGGCCGGTTTTTTCTTGGCCGCTTTTTTCTTCGGAGCAGCTTTCTTGGCCTTTTTCTTGGCTGCAGCCTTTTTTGCCGGCGCTTTGCCGGCCGGGATCGCTACGCTGCGCGCCGCAGGAGCGGCCGACGCCCGGGGCGCAGCCTTAGCCGCATCCTTGACGGTGGTCTTTACGCGGACCGGCGGTTCCTCGGTCTCTTCTTCCGTGACGCTCAATTCCTCTTCTTCCGCGTCACCCAGTTCGTCTGTTTCGACCCCCAGCTCTTCCTCTTCGTCGAGCAGCGGCAGCTCGTTGTCGTCCTCAAAGTTGTCTTTCTCGAAATCCATGCCATCCTCCCCCGGGGGAATTTATGTTCCGCAAAGCTCGTGGGCCGGTCGCTCGGAGCGGCAGCACCTTTCGCCAACGAACCAAAAGCCTTTCGCGTTGTTATCGCATCCGTGACGCCTTTGTCAAGCATTCCGCTGCAGCAATCGTTAGAAAGCGGCTTGCAGCGGCTCGGATTTCGATTCAGGCCGCACGAACCGGGCAGGCCAGCCTTTGAAACAACCTAATTGTGCGTGGGCGCTGCGTTGTCAGCCTGAGCGGCGGCCGTCCCCGAATGGTGGGACTTCTTCTTGGCACTCGAATGGCTGCGCGCCGGAGCCGCTTCGGGCGCCCCACCCAAAGTATAGATTCGCAACACCATCCCGCGGCTAACCTTATTGGCCTTCAGGCGGTTCCACTTTTTCAAGTCCTCGGAATCCACGCTGAAGCGATCCGCAATCCCCAAGAAAGTATCGCCCTTGCGTACCCGGTAACTCACCAGCCGTCGCGTAGCCTCGGCTTGCGCCTGCGCCGCGGGAATGATCAATTTCTCTCCCGAGTCCAGCGTAGCCCCCCGCTCCAGACTATTCGCTTCGGCGATCGCCGCCGGGGTCACCTTATATTTCTTGGCAATCGAGACCAGCGTCTCCCCCGGCTCCACGCGATGCCTCCGCCAGCTCACCCACTTCTCCGGAGGAATGTCAGCAATCTCCGCGGAGAACCGGCTGGCCGTCCCCGGCGGCAAATGCAGCTCAAAGCTCGGATCATCCGGCGTCGCCAGCCGCAGCAGCGACGGATTCAGCCCGTGCAGCGTCTCCACGTCCACATCAATCGTCTCGGCCACCAGCCGCAAATCAATCGCCCGCCCCGGCTTCACCAAGTCGTACGGTATCGGATTATCCGGATCGACGTGAATCCCATAATGCGCGGCATCCTTGGCGATCAGCGTCAGCGCCAGAATAATCGGCACATAATTCTTCGTTTCTTTCGGCAGCACATTGCGCCGGTACAATTCCCAAAAATCCGCGTACCCGGTGCGCTCCACGGCCTTGGACACATTCCCCGGCCCGCAGTTATACGCCGCCATCGCCAGATACCAGTCCCCGAACATGCCGTACAAATCCCGCAAGTGATGCGCCGCCGCCCTCGTAGCTTTTTCCGGATCCTGCCGGTCGTCCACCCACCAGGTGTGCTTCAAACCATATTCATTTCCGCGCCAGGCCACAAATTGCCAGATCCCCCGGGCCCCCGCGCGCGACAGCGCCAGCGGCTGAAACGCGCTCTCCGCCTGCGCCAGATAAATCAAATCCTGCGGTACCCCTTCTTCCGCCAAAGTCTTCTGAATCATTTCGCGGTACCGCCCGGCCCGCCGCAATCCGGTTTCGACAATCGCCTTCCCGCGTGGCGTCTGGAAAAAATTCAGGAACGACAACACTTCGTCATTCACCGTAAGCGGCAAATCGTGCGACAGGTTCTTGGCCGACTCTTCCGCCCGCTCCTTCAACCGCGGGTCCACCGGAAAGGTCATCTCCGCCACTTCGTCAATCGGCGCAGGCACCGCCGGCGGCTCGCTAAACCCATCCCCCGCGCGAAACGCCTGTAATTCATACGAATAAACCGTATCGATCACCCGGTGGAACAATTCATTCAGCCGCGGGTCTGTCGCCGGGTCATACCCGCTCTCCAGTATCCAGTCGACCGCCTCATCGAAATCCTTGCGCGCCGCCTCCAGATGCCCCGCTTTATAATTCTGTTCCCCGGAAGCGAATTTCGCCTCCACCTGCTGTATCAGATAATCTTTGGCGCTGATTGGGGGCTTTAGCAGCGAAACGTACGGCCGGGCCGCGGGATTCGTCAGCGGCAGTGGGCCGCCAGGCAGTACTTGCGCGGGCTGGGCAGTTCCTTCGCCGGGCGATGCCGTCAGGTGCGCATCCGTAAGCGCCGACCCTTGTGCCGGCACCCGCGCCTGTACCGGCCGCTTGGCGCCCTCATCGCAACCCGTGAGCAAGCTCCCGAAAAACGCGAGCACCACAAGCATTAGCAACGCCTGAATACGGGATTTCGCGAGAGGGGACGACAACAGGGACTTCATCTCTCCATGGTAAGTACCCGCCACTACCGGGTCAATGTTTTCCGCCCCACCAGGGTTGACCTAAACACCACACGTGCCCTGAACGCTGTGCCGTGCGATTTGCGAATCACGCCGGAGAATATTTGGATACACTTTAGTCGCCATGCGCACCCTATTTTCTCGCCACTTCCGCGTCGTCTCGGTACTGCTGCTAGTCGCCACCACTTCATCGAGCTTCGCCTCCGCGCAAGACTCCACCCTTCCTCCCGAAAAACGCGCCCGCATCCACCAAGCCGTCGCCGACTTCCTGGCCGCCACCAGCGTCCCCGGCCTATCCGTAGCCGTAGTTCTTGACGGCCACCTCGCATGGTCCGCCGGATTCGGCATGGCCGACCTCGAAAATTCAGTCCCCGCCTCGCCCTCCACTCTTTTTCGCCTGGCATCCGTCTCCAAACCGATCACCGCCACCGCCATCCTGCAACTCTGGGAACGCGGCAAACTCGATCTCGACGCCCCCATCCAAAAATACTGTCCGGCCTTCCCGAAAAAAGAAGCTCCCATCACCACCCGCCAGCTTCTCGGCCATCTCGGCGGCATCCGCCACTACAACAAAGACAGCGTCGGCGACATCCCCTACGACAGCGCCCGCCACTTCACATCCATGGAAGAGTCCCTCACCATTTTCGAGAACGATCCGCTGGTCGCCCCGCCCGGCACTAAATTTCAGTACAGCACCTACGGCTACACGGTTCTCGGCTGCGTTCTCGAAGGCGCCAGTTCGCAAAAGTACGCCGACTTCGTAACCGAAAATATTTTTCGCCCCGCGGGCATGAACGTCACCCGCGCCGACGATTTTTTCGCCATCATCCCGCGTCGCTCCCGCTGGTATCAGAAAACCAAGAACGGCGCCGTGCTGAACGCCGGCGTCCTGGACTCCAGCTACAAGGTTCCCGGCGGCGGCTGGCTCTCCTCCGCCGACGACATGGCCCGCTTCGAAATCGCCATCCTGGCCAACACCCTAATAAAACCCGCCACCCGCGAACTAATGTGGACCCCCGAAAAAACCTTGAGCGGTACCGCCGTCGACTACTCCCTCGGCTGGCACACCCAAAACAAATACGGCCTGGCCCTTTACTCCCACTCCGGCGGCCAACAAGGCACCAGCACCTCGATCCTCCTCGCCCCCGAACGCCGGGCCGGAATCGTAGTCCTGGCCAATCTCGAGGGCGCCGACGTATCCAGCCTGTCCGACCAAATCCTCCGCATAGCCCTCGACCTCCCAGACCCACCGCATTGAGCTGTTCCCGGGAACGCCGATCTCCCGATCGGCGCCTTTGCCTTCCGCAGCAGCCTCCGGAACTCTCCGCGTAGCTCTGCGACCTCTGTGTCTCTGCGTTATGCTTTCCAGCCGCTCTCTCACCTCCAATAACCATCCTATTTGCAACACGTTACGATTTCCCTTGCCATATTTCCCAAACCGTGGTACTTTTCTGTTGCGTTTGTTGCTCTTGTATCGCCTTTGGAATTCGTAAAAGGTCCGCAAGGTAACTCTTGCGGCTTTTTTGTTTTGTACCGCCTTAAAACCGCGGCCAAGACGTACCGCAGCACCAAATAGCTTAAATCTTGAAAAGAGACACAGCAGTGAGCAAAGAACAAGGAACAGTGAAGTGGTTTAACGCCAGCAAGGGCTTTGGATTCATCCAGCGCCAGAGCGGTGAGGACGTATTCGTCCATTTCTCCGCGATTGTGGCTGATGGCTATAAGTCGTTGAACGATGGCCAAGCGGTTGAATTCGAAGTCGTCCGCGGCCCCAAAGGCTTGCAGGCGTCGAACGTCCAGCCGCTGTAACCACTTCGACTGGAAAAATTTCGGGCGGTGCGCCACAAGCGCCCCGCCCGTTTTTTATTGTATTCCTTTGGAGTGCGGCGGCTCGACGCCGCTTTTTGCCCGCAGCCTATCCAGCCCATTTTTATTTTGTTCACCGTTTGCCGAAGCCTTTCGTGGTGGCGAATCTTCAGATTCGCATTCTTTTCTTCCCGCCCAACATGCGCTTAGAGAGGCGGGCCTTCGGTTCACCCTTTCTCTTCTCTGCGCCCTCTGCGTTAAAATCCCCCTCGCACCCCTCGGCACGCGCTCATTCCGGGCAAAATCGCGCCGCTGCGGCTGCTTTGTGGGAAAATTGGAAAATGAAATCGCGGTTAATTACGCTGCTGGTTTCCTAGGAATCATCACGGAAGCTTTCCGGAATCCGCGTTCTTCAACGCTTCGGCCAAGACTTTTCCATCGCGCGTCGCCAAGGTAATCCCGCACAGCTGCGCAAACGTCGGCGCAATGTCCGCCGGCGTTACCGCGCGATAGTAATTTCCACCGCGAACCCCCCAACCCATCAGTAGGACCGGCACGCGCTGATCGTAATAATAAGGCGTGCCATGGCCCGTTCCATAATGCCTCACCTTGCCGGCGGCGGTTCCGTCCATCAGCCAGTAAGGCTTGGGCACAATAAATAGGTCGCCGCTACGGCCGGGGAAATAGTTGGCAGCTTCCGCGGACTTGATCGGATCCTGCGTGGCGGGGCGTCCGGCAACGTCTTCCGTCGTAAGAATTTCCGCGACGCCTGGCTGCGCTTTCCCCGCGGCGATCACCGCGCGCAGCGCGGCCGGATCGCTCTTCAGCCGGTCGTAGACTCCCGGCGCGAAGTAGATGTCTCCATAGGTAACGCGCGCAATCGCCGGCTGGGGATACTTCAGATCGCTCAACGCTTTTTCCAGGCCCACCTGCAACTCGGGCAGGTGTAAAACGCCCGCATCCACGCCGCTTTCCTGCAAGTCTTCCGGAACCGGCACCGCGCCGTGGTCCGCGCTGAGGGCCACCACATAATTTCCGCGGCCCACGTTCTTATCGAGATACGCGAATAACTCGCCTAGATCGCGATCCAGCCGCAGCAAAATATCCTGGATCTCCCAGCTGCGCGGACCAAATTCATGCCCAACGTAATCCGCCGAGGAATAGCTGATACCTAGATAATCCGTGCCCGCGCCGCGCCCGAGTTTCAGCGCATCAATGGCGTTTTCCGCCATCTTCGTCAAATAAGTATCCGCGAACGGACTGCTGGACCATTGCTGATAAAATTCCTCGTCAGCTTCCGCACTGCCGCCTTCGCCGCGCAAAACATGGGGGAACGCCAGCTGCCAGCCATCCGGAGCAACCGCGCCAATCGCCGGGGAGTTGTAAAAATATTTATCGCTCGGCAGAGACAGCGTCCAGCTTTTTCCCAGGTCCTCTTTAACGGGATGGGCCTGAGCATAAGCCTCGACGAAGGGCGCCAGCGCGTAAGCGCTCGAAGTTGTCCACGCGCCGGTCTTGCCGTCGAACCAGGTTGCGGCGTCCGGGTTGGTACCGGCCATGGTAATCGCGGAGCGGGCCTTCAAAGAAAACGTAACGATTCGCGTGGGACCGGCGCTCTGAAATTTCAGCTCTTCGGCGAAAGCGGGAATGAGCATGCGTGCCGGAGAATCGCCGCCGCTGGCGGCCAGTCCGGCGTAGCCAACATTTTTCACTTTCGCGTCGTCGGTACACGCCACCATTTTTTGCGACTCGCGATCCCACCAGGCGTTCGAGACCATTCCGTGGGTTGCGGGAAACGCTCCCGTGGAAATAGTGCTGTGCCCCACGCAGGTCTCCGTGGCGGCATAGGGATAGGCCGCTTCATGAAACCAGGCGCCCTCGGTGGCCAGGCGCTTCAGCCCGCCATTCCATTGGCCGAGAAATTTGTCGATGTAATCGGCACGCATCTGGTCGACTACCAGCATCACCACCAATTTCGGGCGTGCCACACTGGTGCCAAGCGCTTTCGGAGCGGGTTTCGCGGCCCCTTTTGCGGATGTTTCTTGCGCCGAGGCCACGCCGCAACCCGCTGCCAGCAGAACGGCCGCAAGTAGCGCGGTAGCTGCTCTGAAAAACAGGGTCCTGCGTTTCGCGTTGTCCATTATTGGCTCCGGCATTCAACCTTCGCAGAATATCACGCGGAATGGCGCTCGCCCGGTGGCCGGCGGTCTATCCAAAAATCGCCTGCGATTCATTATTGCTTACGCTCACCAATCGCCGCTCGCTATGCTAGGATTACCGACCATGCGCGTCGTAGAAAAAGCTCAATTGATGTCGGCCTCGGAAATTGACCGGACCCTGCAGCGGGTCGCCCACGAAATCGTGGAGCGCAGCGGGGGCACCAAACATCTCGCACTGATCGGCATTGTCCGCCGCGGCGTCCCGCTGGCCCAGCGCATTGCGCAGGCCATGCGCGGAATCGATGGCGTGGACGTTCCTGTCGGCGTGCTGGACATTACTTTGTATCGCGACGATTTATCGAAAGTGGCGCCACAAGCCGTGCTGCGCTCGTCGGACATTCCCTTTGGCGTCGACGACATGGACCTCGTGCTCATCGACGACGTGCTGTACACCGGCCGAACCATCCGCGCCGCCATGAATGGCCTCTTCGACCTCGGCCGCCCGAAGCGCGTTTCGCTCTGCGTGCTGATCGACCGTGGCCACCGCGAAATGCCCATCGAAGCGCAATATATTGGCCGCACCGTGCAAACCAGCGACACCGAAATCATCGAAGTCCGCCTGAACGAAATCGACAAGGAAGAGCGCGTAGTCCTGGTTGACCGCGTCGAGTAACGTGGTCTTTCTGTAGGCGTCGGACTTTAGTCCGCCCTGAGGAACGAAGGGTCCGGCCGTAAATGAGGAGTTCTCGTCGACCGCGTCGAGACCTTGGGAGGGCCCGACTTCAGCCCGCCCTGAGGAACGAAGGGTCCGGCCGTAAGTAAGGAGTTCTGGTCGACCGCGTCAAGAACTTGGGAGGGCCCGACTTCAGTCGGGCCGTAAATGGACTGTGACAAACAGGGCTTCAGCCGCTGAGGTAATCTTGGCCCAACTCGGTGGCGAGCCACTCCCCACCGCAACCGCAATTCATGAGAAAATAAGGAACGGTCTTACCGAGTGAAAATTTGAGCCTGCGCACCCGCGACCTACTCGCTCTGGAACCGCTCACCGCGGACGAATTAACTTTTCTTCTCGATCAAAGCAAACCATTCCAGGAAATCCAGCGCCATCCGCTAAAAAAATTAGCCACCCTGCGCGGAAAAACCGTGGCCTTGGCTTTCTTCGAAAATTCCACGCGCACGCGTATCAGCTTCGGCACCGCCGCTTCGCGCCTCGGCGCGGACACCATGAACCTGCAAGCCGAAGCCAGCAGCCTGAAAAAAGGCGAATCGCTGCTGGACACGGTGCAAAACCTCAATGCCATGAAGCCGGATTGCCTGGTGATGCGCCACGCTTCTTCCGGCGCGCCGCATTTCGTCGCCCACCATTTGGACATCCCGGTGATCAACGCCGGCGACGGCACGCACGAACATCCTTCGCAAGGTTGCTGGATGCGCTAACGATCCGCGATCGCAAAGGCACCATCGAAAATCTGAACGTAACCATCCTGGGCGACATTCAACACAGCCGCGTGGCCCGCTCCAACATTCATCTGCTGGGGAAATTTGGCTGCAGCTTCACTCTATGTGGCCCCGCGATGTGGGTGCCGGAAGAACTCGAACGGATCGCCGGACCCAAAACAAAAATTCGCCGCGTCTTCAAAGTGGAAGAGGCGCTCGAAGGCGCTGACGTAATCAACGTGCTCCGAGTGCAAACCGAACGCCAGCACGAACCCAGCATCTCCGCCGAAGATTACATTCTTGGCTACCAACTCAGCGCCGAGCGGCTGAAGCGGGCCAACGCCGACGCGGTGGTTCTACACCCTGGCCCCATGAATCGCGGAATCGAAATCACGCCGGAAGTGGCCGACGGAGCGCAATCGGTGGTCCTCGAGCAAGTAACCAACGGCATCGCCGTGCGCATGGCGTTGCTGTATCTGGCGATTTCCGGAGACGCCGAAGACTCCGCGCATCCCGCCGCCGAACCGCCCACAACATAATCGCCGCTCGACGGATAGGAAAGATTCGTAAGCATGAGCGCCACAATTTCAATGCGAACTGCGGGCGCGCCAATTTTCTCGAAAATTGAAGGATTTCTCGCATGCTGCTAATTAAGAATGGCCGCGTCCTCGACCCCGCCGCAAAAACCGACGCCGTCCCTCGACATTCTCATCGACGGCGAACACATCGCAGAAATTGCCGCTCCTGGAAAATTCAAGCGCGACACAAAAAACGCAGAAATTTTCGACGCGTCCGAATTTGATTGTCGCTCCCGGCTTCATCGACATGCACGCGCACCTGCGCGAACCCGGCCAGGAATCCAGCGAGACCATCGACACCGGCACGCGCTCCGCGGCGCGCGGCGGATTCACCGCGGTCTGCTGCATGCCGAACACCAAGCCGGTGAACGATAACGCCAGCATCACTCGCTTCATCATCGATAAAGCGCGCACGGCGTCGACGCGCGTGTGGCCCATCGGCGCGGCAAGCGTCGGCAGTAAAGGCGAAGCGCTGGCGGAAATTGCGGCCATGCGCGAAGCCGGCATCGTCGCGGTTTCCGACGACGGCAAACCCATCGCCACCGCCAAGCTCGCTCGGCAAATCATGGAATATTGTAAATCGCTGGACATCCCGGTGATCGAGCACGCCGAAGATGTTTCGTTGGCCGCCGGCGCGGTGATGCGCGAAGGCGTAACTTCTTCGCGCTTGGGTTTGCGGGGCATGCCCGCCGCCGCGGAATCCGTCTGCGTCGCCCGCGACGTGCAACTCGCCGAACTTACCGGCGCCCGTCTGCATATCGCGCACCTAAGCGCGAAAGGCTCGCTGGACCAGGTTCGTTACGCCAAATCACAAAAACTAAAAGTCACCTGCGAAGTGACGCCGCACCACTTCACGCTAATCGACGAAGACGTGCAATACGATTCGCGCTACAAAATGAATCCGCCGCTGGCCAGCCGCGAAGATCGCGAAGCGCTGATCGCCGGACTGGCCGATGGCAGCGTCGACGCCATCGCCACCGATCACGCCCCGCACGAGCCCGCACTGAAAGATGTGGAGTTCGACAAAGCACCATTCGGCATCCTGGGCTTCGAGACGGCGCTGGCCCTGACGCTGGAACAATTGGTGAATACCGGACGCATCACCCTGATGCGCATGGTGGAGCTTTTCACCACCGGTCCAGCGAGCGATCCTCGGCGTTGAACGAAAACTAGCCGCGGCGCAACCCGCCGACCTAACAATTTTCTCCACCACCCATGCAGTGGACCTACAACGTGAAGAATTCTCCCAGCAAATCCCGCAACTCCCCTTTCGATGGCCGCACCTTCAAAGGCGCAGCGATCGCGACAATCGTAGCGGGCAAGTTCACGCACAAGCTGTAACCATCGGCCCGTTTCCTTTTTTGCCCTGACCGGTCGTTTTCCGCCAGGAATCGCCCACGCGCCCCACCTCTTCATCGGTGCGCTAAGAGCAATTAACCGACCCGCCGCACGCACAAGATTCCCCGCCCCCACAACCTAAACTGGTTGCAAGGCCCACATGTCCCGTTTCGCCCTACTTTTCGCACTGTTGTTCGCAGTGCTGCGCGTCGCCGCAGCGCAAACCCACCCGCCGGCTCACGCGCCGAGGCACGCGCAAAGCGAAGCCATCCTCGATTATCACAGCGACGTAACCTTGCAACCGGATGGCTCCATGCGCGTCACGGAAACAATAAAAGTAAATTCCCGCGGCATACAAATCCGCCACGGCATCTATCGCGACTTTCCCACGGAATATAAGGATCAGCTGGGCAATCGCTACGTCGTTAGCTTCAACGTGCTCGGCGCCACGCGCGACGGCGCGCCCGAAGTGTATCGCCTGGAAACTCTCGGCAACGGAACGCGCGTTTATCTTGGCCAGCCAGGTTATTTCCTGACCACCGGCGAGCACACCTACACCATCGACTACCTCACCGATCGCCAGCTGGGCTTTTTTAAGGATCACGACGAGCTGTTCTGGAACGTCACTGGCAACGGCTGGGCTTTCAATATTCTGCACGCGTCCGCCACCGTGCACCTCCCCGAAAATATTCCGCCGGACAAAGTGCAGCTCTCCGGCTTTACTGGATCGCAAGGCGCAACCGCCCGCAATTTGGACGTGACCACGAACGACGACGGCACCTTCAGCTTTGCCAGCAATCTTCTGCTGCCTCCGCACTCCGGCCTCAGCATTCTGCTCTCTTGGCCAAAGGGATTTATCAGCGAACCCACACCCGCGGAAAAACGCAAGATCTTGCTCGACAACAATCCCGACCTGATTTTTGTGTTGGGTGGCGCCGCGCTGCTGCCGCTTTATTACTTCATCGTGTGGTTGGCCGTCGGCCGCGACCCAGAGCACGGCGTGATCATGCCGCTTTACGAACCGCCCGCAAATCTTTCGCCCGCTGCGATGCGCTATCTGGTCCGCATGGGCTACGACAACAAAGTTTTCGCCGCCTCGATTCTCAGCATGGCCGTCAAAGGCTATCTCACGATCAGGCAGCAGGCTGGCTCCTACACTCTTTATCTTACGAAAAACGCCAAGCCCGCTTTTTCTCAGGACGAACGTGATATCGCCGAGAAATTATTTACCGGACGCGACGAATTGTGGTTGCACAACGAAAATCACGTCATGATCCGCGCGGCCATTTCTTCGCAGAAAGCTCTACTCAAAAACGCCGAAGAAACCATCTATTTCTTCACCAATAGCTGTTACATGATTCCCGCGGTAATGATCACCGTCGCCTCTTTGATCGGCATTCTGTACGCGCATCCCGGACCGATGACGCCAGCAGCACTATTTATCTGCTTCTGGCTGACCATCTGGAGTCTGGCCATCACCGCGTTGCTCATGAGCGTGACGCAAAATTGGAAAGCTGCCTTCGCGGGCGAACACTTTAGTTTTCTGCTCGCTGGCAAAGCCTTATTCACTACCCTTTTCGCCGTTCCCTTCCTGGCAGGCGAAGCTTTCGGCATCTTCGTTCTGGCCAAATCGACGTCGCCGCTAGCGGCGGCGTTTCTGATTGGCAGCGTTTTCGTACACTATCTTTTTCACAACTTGCTGAAAGCTCCGACCAGCGCCGGCGGCCAGCTTCTCGACCAAATCGCCGGCTTCAAACTGTTTCTCGGTGCAGTCGATACAGACCGGATGAACCGCGTCATGCCGCCGGATCAAACTCCGCAAACGTTTGAAAAATTTCTGCCCTATGCGCTGGCTCTCGATGTCGAGCAGCACTGGGCGGAAAAGTTTTCCGGCGTCCTCGGTATCGCCAGCAATGGTCCCAATGGCCAGTCGAATTTTTCCCCAGCGTGGTATTCCGGCGCAGGGTGGGGCGTGGCCGGATTTGCCAGTTCGATGAGCAGTTCGCTCACCGGTGCGATTTCTTCTTCCTCTTCAGCGCCAGGTTCTAGCGGAGGTGGGGGAGGCGGCTCTGGCGGCGGTGGGGGTGGCGGAGGAGGCGGCGGGTGGTGAAGCCGCTAAATTCTACTGTCGAGTGGGTAGCAAATACCCGATTTTCGTTCGACCATTCAATAAAAGGGCTTCACCATTTCATTGGCCGAAGCCCTTTCATTTACTGTGCGATTTAGGTTGCGCCTGCGGAACGAAATTCTTTAATGCCCCGATTCTGCCGGATGCATCCCATGGGTCGGCAACTCGTGCGTCCCGCGGACCAGGGGCTCAATCTTCTGCCGGTAAAAATGATCCAGCGGCAATCTTCCCTTGCCGATCGCGTAAGCCTTTTCAATCGCTTTGGTAACGTAAGCCTTCGAAAGCGTTGCGGCCTCCACTAGACTCCGTCCCGCCGCCAAATGCGCTGCCAACGCCGCCGCAAACGTGCATCCCGTGCCGTGCAACTGCCCGTCCGCCAATTTTTCTCCGGCCAGCGGCACCATATCCGTTCCGTCAAACACCACATCGACGGCCCGCTCCATGTGCCCGCCCTTCACAATCACCGCGCGTGCGCCCATCTCCACCAGTTTCCGCGCCGCGTCTTCCATATTCGCCACATCTTTAATCAAAATTCCGGTCAAAACTTCCGCCTCTGGCACATTCGGAGTAATCACGCTGGAGCGTTTTAGCAATTCCGCCATCAAATATTTAATTCCGCCGGAGTCCAGCAGCTCCGTCCCGCTGGACGACTTCATCACCGGGTCATGCACCACGTGCGCAAATTTGTGGGCGTCCAGAAAATCGGTAATCGCCACCGCGTTCCCACGATTTCCCAGCATTCCAATCTTTACCGCCGCAATTTCGCAATCGCTGGCCAAAGTTTCCAGCTGTTCGCGCAATTCCGAACTCGGTGTATTGTGTACCGCCGTAACTCCCTGCGTGTTCTGCACCGTGATCGACGTAATCGCCGCCACCCCATAACATCCGTGCGCCGCAAACGTTTTTAGATCCGCGGCAATGCCCGCGCCGCAAGAAGGATCAAATCCCGCGATCGTCAACAGGATTGGCGGCGCTGTCTGATTATTTTGATTGCCCATCGCTTTAGCGATTCACCCCGCGACAATTTTCTTTCCGTTTATTGATTCCCGTTTCCTGATTTTCATCTGCGTTCGCATTTCGCAAATTGCATTTCGCTCCGGCAGCTTGCCCTGCGATGAAAATAGCCGGTCACGCTAGCCGCGTGAGCAGAAAAAACTCCACGCCGCAAAAAAGCGCCCGGCACTTGCGAATGTACGCGCGCTCCACCACGCACGCAACAAAAAACTTCATCCGCAAGCGTTGACAAAACGCGCACATACAAAAAAACTAGCGAGCGCACGTTCCGTATCAATTCGCGGCGCGAGCGCACGGGCCTCAGTGATCCCCGGGAGGGCCCGACTTTAGTCGGGCCGTAACCGGCACACCAAACAACCGGCTTTAGCCGCTGAGGGACGATTCATTCTTTTCCTTCTTCCCCATTTCCGCATCCTACTTCTTCGAGTCCCCGGGAACTTTTCGCCTTCTCGCGCCATTACCTCTATGAGCGCCATGAAATGCAAGAATCCCTCGACCTATTCGTTCTAAGCTCGGAGGCACCTCACCACCACGCCATGTCCGACGCAAATCGCCATCCCCGACGCCCGCCGCCCCTCCTACCCGCCACGCACCTCTCCTTCGAGCGATGCGTTCCGGGAAATATCGTCCGAATCCACCGACGAACAATTGATGCTCGCCCTCCGCGATGGTTCCGAAGCCGGCTTTCACCTTGCTCTTCGCCCGCTACAAACAACCGCTCTTCGGATTCTTCACTCGCCGCCTGAGTGACTCTTCCAGAGCCGAGGAACTGACGCAGGAAACTTTCGTCGCCCTCTTCCGCGCCGCCAAGCGCTACGAACCGCGCGCCCTGTTCCGCACCTACCTCTACGCCATCGCTTTCCGCATCTTGCGCACCGACCGCCGCAAATCTCAATTCCGCGCCGTATTTCTCGGCGCGCCGAATGCCGCCGAAGCCGCGGCCGCAAAAAACCAGACCGAAGACCATCTCTGGATCCGCCGCGCCCTCCACAAACTCGATCCCACCGACCGCGAAATCGTAATGCTCCGCGAATACCAGCAACTCAGCTACGCAGAAATCGCCACTCTATTAGAAATTCCGCTGAACACCGTCCGTTCCCGCCTATTCCGCGCCCGCGAAGCCCTCCGCAACCTCTTAGTTCCGCCAAACACGCCGCCGACACCACAAACCTGTAGCGCAGGACGCTCGCCTCTAAGCCCTGCTCGCCCCCGTCAGGGGGCGGCTTTTTCCGCACCACAAACTGGCGACGAAACCTCTCCCGCCAAGAAAGGCGACCGCCCATGAACACCGCCACCCACGAAATCGCCCCCGAAGAAATCATGGCCCACCACGACGGCGAACTCCCCGCCGACCGCGCCGAAGCAATTTCCGCGCATCTCGAAAACTGCATCGAATGCCGCGATCTGGCCGAGTCCCTTCGCGCGACCTCTCAATGGCTGGCGAGTTGGAAACCCGACGCCCCACCAGCGTCCCTCGCTCCGCTGAAGTCCTGGACATTGGCCAATCGCGATTCGCTCGATTCCGGTACCTTTTGGCGACGGCTGCATAATCGCCGCATGGCCGTGGCATTGGGACTGTCTATTGCTGCAATCGCATTCCTCTTCATCGAAATCGAAAGCCCACGAGACTTCCGCAGCCATTCTCAGGCACTGGTCGTGCCCCTCGACATCGGCGACTATGTGTCAAAACTGCCAGCTAGTCAGGACAGAGCTGGCGGGGGTGGGGGTGGTGAAAGTAGTCCGCCCTCCAAGGGCAAAGCGCCGCATTTCGGTTTGTCCGCAAGGGGTGGGACCAGTGTTGACAATGCCTTGGTGCACGTCCCGGAAGCGGGCATGGCTTTCCCGGCTTCTGACGTTCAACAACAAGACGACAAACCGGTCGTCGCCAACGCTCCCATGATCGCGCGTAGTGCCGAGTTGCAAATCGTGGTGAAGAAACTCGATGATGCGCGGACCGCTGTGCAATCTGTCTTGGCGCATCACCGCGGCTACGCGGCGAGCCTCCACGTGGGCGATCCGGAAAACGCCGCGCGCACCCTAAATGCCTCATTGCGCATTCCATCGCAAGAATTATTAGCAGCCCTAAACGAATTAAAGGCGCTCGGCCGCGTCACGAACGAATCGCAAGCAGGCGAAGAAGTAACCGCGGAGCACGCCGACCTGGTCGCTCAGCTGAAAAATTCCCACGAAACCGAAACGCGTTTGCAGGACATTCTTCGCAACCGCACCGGAAAGGTCAGCGATGTGCTTGAAGTGGAGCAGGAAATTGCCCGAGTGCGCGGCGAAATCGAACAAACGGAATCTGAACTGAAATCGATGGATCACCGCGTCGCTTTTGCCACTGTCGCGTTAACTCTGACCGAAGAATACAAAGCCAAAGTCAGCGACAGCTCGCCCAGCATATCCACGCGATTCAGAAATGCCGCAATCGCCGGCTACGAAAATGTTGCAAGCTCCGCGCTTGGCCTGATCCTCTGGTTCGTGGAGTATTTCCCGCCAATTATCTTCTGGCTGGTGCTCCTCGGCGTGCCGGCGTGGTGGCTCTGGCGCCGCACCCAACGCGCGCTAGCGTCCGTCGCCTAAAACAAGTCTTGGGCAGTCATCAAATGCGCTGCATGGGTCAGGTCTCTACAGCGAACAGCTCGGTTTTGGGGGTCGGAGCTTTAGCTCCGACATTTACCGCCGTCTACCAGTGGGCTTTAGCCCCTGAGGAACTGCCTGGAGCCTTTTCCAACAGCTGATTCTCGCCCTACCTGCAAATCGAATTCAACTTCTCCATCGGCTTTTCCGCATGCGGCGGAAACGTGAAATGCTGCGATTCCATTAATTCGTCCAGCAGCGTTCCGCCATCCTTGAAAGGTGCATCCGGATCGCGCAAATACGCCGGATCTTTCTGGGCTTCCGCCAGCGTCACAAAATGAAATCCCTGCTTGGTCAATAAATCCAAAAGCTCCGGAAGCATCACACTGTCAAACGCGCCGGTATGCAGCAGCAAAACATGTTTGATATCCCGTCCATAAAGTTGCGTCGCCATTTTCTGCCCCAGCGAAATATATTCCGCCGCGGTGCTCAAATAGCTGGACTTCAGCCACGCGATCGCCTCGTTATCCTGCTTCGCCATGCATCGCGCGTACGGGTTATTCCACGCGTAGTCTTCAAAATCCAGCGTCACTTCCGCAATTTTGTAATTGTGCTCCTGCAGATACTTCCGCACGGCACGCCGCTTTTCCAGGGTGTCGCCTTCGTGCAGATACGGATAGCGAAACCAGCGCCAGTCGCGGGTTCCCATCAGCGATTGCAGAAAAGGTTCGTTCGCCACAATTTCCGCTTCAAATTCTTCCGCGCTGTGAGTAGTCAAATCGAGATGCGAAAAAGTATGGCTGCCTAACGGCAAGCCCGCGTCCACCCACAACTTCAAGGACGCGCTGCGATCCGGATCGTCGCCGATCCGTTTCGCGTTCATGAATCCATAAACCTCCGGCACGCCCTTCGCTTTGAAAGTAGCGATCATGCTCGCCGCAATGTCGCTGCGCGTCATCCCCGGAGGCAAATCGCCATGCTGCGGCAGGTCGTCCACGGTAATCGCCACGTATTGCGGCGGATTCTGCGCGGAGACTAGGTATGGAGAAAAGCAAAGTAGCGAAGCAAGACTGAGCCAACGGACTACTTGGCGCAGGCTACTCATCGCTTGCTCGTGAAGTTTGGGCTGTTCCACTTTAGCAATCAGGGAAACAGGCCGCGGACCAGCGTTGCTTCTGCTACGCGGTTTACCGCCAGGATCATCGCTCCGGCGCGCGGAGAAACGTGATGCTTGCGCATGGTTTCCACCATCTCGTGGAACGAGCGCACAATAATTTTCTGCAGGCGCGCGCTGACTTCTTCCGCGTCCCACACCAGACCCTGCTGATTCTGTACCCACTCAAAATAGCTGACCGTCACGCCGCCGGCGTTGGTCAAAATATCCGGCAACACGATGATTCCGCGGCGCGTCAGTATTTCGTCCGCGTGCGGAGTCACCGGACCGTTGGCAGCTTCCGCCACGATGCGCGCCTTGATGGCGTCCGCGTTCTGTAGAGTGATCACATTTTCCAGTGCCGCCGGGACCAAAATGTCTACTTTCATGGTCAACAGATCGTCATTGGAAATGCGCGAAGCTCCCGGCATGCCGACAACGGTTCCGGAACGCTCTTTGTAACGAAACGCTTTGAGCGGATCGATGCCGCGGGAATTCGTAACCCCGCCGCGCGTATCGCTCAGCGCCACGATCTTGGCTTTCTTATCGGCGAAGAGCCGCGCCGCGGTGGCTCCGGCGTTGCCAAATCCCTGAATCGCAATCGTTGCGCCGCGCAAAGAGATTTTCTTCAGCTTGCAGGCTTCTTCCACCACGTGCACGAGCCCTTGCGCCGCGGCTTCCGAGCTGCCCAGCGAACCTCCGATGCTCATCGGTTTTCCGGTGAACGCCGCATGCGATGCGCGGCCGGTGGTCATCGCGTAGGTGTCCATCATCCACGCCATGGTTTGGGCGTCGGTGTACACGTCCGGCGCCGGAATATCCACGTCCGGGCCGATGAACGGCAAAATTTCGCTGGCGTATCGCCGGGTCATCCGCTCCAATTCGCTCTTGGACATGCGCTTCGGGTCGCAAATCACTCCGCCCTTCGCGCCGCCGAAAGGAATATTCACTGCCGCGGTTTTCCAGGTCATCGCCGAAGCTAACGCCTTAATTTCATCCAGCGTTACGTTGGCGTGAAAACGCACGCCGCCCTTGGCTGGGCCGCGCGCGGTGTTGTGCTGCACGCGATAGCCGGTGAGTAGTTTCACCTGCCCGTTGTCCATCTTGGTGGGAATGGCGACTTCAAGAATGCGTTTGGGAGTGCGCAAAATTTGCCGCAATCCCTGATCCAGTTTCAGGAACTCCGCGGCCATATCAAATTGAATTTGTGCGATGCGAAAAGGATTCAAATCTTCGCGTGGCGCGATGCGCGGCACCATGGGTGGCGCTCCAAGAGGACGAATCGGCGTTGTGGGCTTTGCAACCGTGGCCATTGTCTAGATTTCCTTTTCTTACCGCTGCGAATCTCGAGTTTTATTTTTCTCGGTTTCTCGAGTCGTACGTTTCATCTGGCCGAAAACTTTTTGTTGCCGGCTAAAAAATTATTGCGCCGCTTCCGAAATTCCTTCAGGCGTTGGCGGCGCGCTGCAAACTTCTATTCGCGTATTTGTCTCGGCATTCCGCGGAACAAAAATGTACCAGCTCGCCGCGATCGCGAAACGGAATCGCCAGCGTTTCCGCCAAATGCATTCCGCAAACCGGGTCTCGCACCAATTGCCGGGAAGCGATTCGCGGCTCCGAATCCGTGGACTGCGAACCAGCCCCCGGCGAAACGTTTTGCGCCTCGTCTGGATTTACCGCGCGTTTCAGAGCCCACGCAGCGATCCGGCCTATCGCCTTGAATCCCCAGGAAATGATCAGTACCCAAACCACAAATCGCAAAAACCGAGCAAGAAAGGTCATGATTCGCACCAACCTATTGGACTGCCAGCAGCGTAAATCGGTGCCCTTGCACGCATTTGCGCGGTGAGGCGAGTGTATGCAAGGGTAAAAGGGCCAGTCAAACGAAAAGGTGTACTTTCAACAGCTTGCGCGACGTATCCGGCCATGGCGGTTTTGCCACACCGCGTGGCTCGACGAGAGCTACAATGTAAGCCATTTATAATCAGTGATATGCGAAAGGAGGTTGGATACATATATTTAGGCTCTATCCAACCGCTGGGATGCGGTCGATGCCCATATAGGGGCGGAGGGCATCCGGGATGACGATGGATCCGTCGGCTTGCTGGTAGTTTTCGACGATCGCGATCCAGGTGCGGCCGACGGCCAGGCCACTGCCATTTAAGGTGTGCACGAAGTCCGATTTGCCGCCGGCTTTCGGTTTGTAGCGGATCCCGGCACGACGAGACTGGAAAGATTCGCAGTTCGAGCAGCTGGAAATTTCGCGAAACTCTTTGGCGCTGGGCAGCCACACTTCAATGTCGTAGGTTTTTGCGGAGGCGAAGCCCATGTCTCCGGTACACAGCAGCATGGTGCGATAGTGCAATCCTAGTTTCTGCAGAATGACTCTCTGCGTTGGCGACCAACTTTTCGTGTTCTTCGTAACTTTTTTCCGGGCGCGTAAATTTAAATAGTTCTACTTTTTGAAATTGGTGCTGGCGCAGGATGCCGCGGGTATCTTTTCCGGCGGCGCCGGCTTCCGAGCGGAAACAGGCAGTCCAGGCGGTGAGATTGATCGGCAGCACGTCTTCGCTGACGGTTTCGTCGCGATACATATTGTGGAGTTCCACTTCGCTGGTGGGCGTGAGCCAAAAGTCGGTGTCGGCAATCTTGAATAAATCCGCGGCGAATTTTGGTAATTGGCCGGAGCCCATGAGGCTGGCGGTGTTGACCAGAAATGGCGGAAGAATTTCTTCGTAGCCGTGTTCGCGGGTGTGGACGTCCAGGAAAAAATTGGCGAGTGCGCGTTCGAGACGGGCACCCCAATTTTTGTAGACGGCGAAACGCGCGCCGGTGATTTTGGTGGCGACGGGAAGATCGAGAATTCCGGCGCGTTCGCCCACTTCCCAGTGCGGCTTGGGCGCGAAATCAAAGGTTGGCGCGGCGCCCCAGCGGCGAACTTCGACGTTGTCTTCGGCGCCTTTGCCCACTGGGACGCTGGAGTGGGGAATGTTGGGAATGCCGAGGAGCATTTCGCGCTGAATGTTGTCGAGATTGGTGATGCGCTCGTCGGCTTCCTTGATCGTTTTGGAGACGGTTTGCATCTCCGCGAGAATGGCGTCGGCGTTTTGCTTTTCCTTTTTGAGACGAGCGATCTCGTCGCTGGCTTTGTTGCGCTTGGCCTTGAGCTGCTCGGTCTGGGTAATGAGTTCGCGGCGTTCGCGGTCAAAGACGGTAAAGGTGTCCAGGTCGAGCGTGATGTTGCGATTCTTGGCCATCGCGGCGTAGACGTCGAGATGATCGCGGAAGTAGCTGAGGTCATGCATGGCTTTGGAAGAATAGCAGATTGGCGGCGAGCCATCGCCGTTCGGCGAGGGAATGATGACAACGAACAGGGGAGGGGTGCCCTGGGGTGACTGCGAAAGAGTAAGATTCTAAAGGAGTTGGAGGGGAAATTTGCGCAAGAGTATGCTTCTAAAGGGTTTAGGTGGATGATCGAGTAAACACAGCTTTTAGGGAGACCGCTGCCCCCCACCCCGCGGTGTTTTTGGCAAAGAGTGCGCAAGCAATAGAAAGCAATAGGGATAGAGCGTTTTGTGAATTGAGAAGAGTGCCTAACCCATTGAAAACAAAGGGAGGGGCGAATTGCAGGAGTGTCAAGAGTGGACAGGACTGGCAGGCGCGGGGGATGAAGAGCGGACTTCATGTGCGACTTTACGACGAATCCTAGGAGATGTCAAGAAGAATATATTGTTCGAACGGTAAACTATAGATTTGCATCAGTTTGAGACAGTTCCGTTTTGGGAATTGGGTGACGGGGTTCAGGACTCGAAGTCTACTTCGATGGGGTCGATTAGGGGGAGCAGCCAGGTGAGGAGTTTTTGGTGGATGGGGTGGGAGTTGTAGGCGGCGAGGGCTTGCTGGTTGGCGAACTTCATTACGCCGCCGAATTCGTAGCCTTGGGAGCGCGGGGAGAAGTTGGCGCCGACATTCGTCTCGAGCAGGCCGGGGATTTGTCCCTGCAGGGCGCGGATTTCGGTTTGGACGCGGAGTTTTTGCTCGGCGGTGACGTTGGGTTTCCAGCGGAAGGCGAAGGTGTGGATGACCATCGGGATATTTTAACGTAATTCGCTCGCGGGTCGCTTCGAGACCAGAGTTACGTCAGGGTTTCTTTCGTTCGGTTCGCCGGAGCGCGTCGTGCCTTAGCATTTCAGCCATTAAGCGTCTTGGCGAACGAAATGTGGTCTGATCCAATCGCTCAAAGGCTTTTGGCAGATCGATCCAGCCGCGCTCCGCAGCACTGTCCAGGATGGCCAACGTGTCTACGACATTCAAATTCAGGGCGCGCGCAGCCGTTACGCCATCCCGTTCGTCCATGAGCAAGAGATTTGCCCTTTGTTGGAGTGCGAGGGTAATCGCGTCCCGCTCCCCTTCGTCAAGGTGTCTTCGAGCAGCAGGTCCCGGGCCTGGCGGACTCGCAACGTGCAGCCAAGGGGGCCTTGGCGTAGCCCAATCCCGCACTTTCGCGGGTGCGTGCAGGTCTACGAGTCCGAAGTATACGACAGAGGGAACTGTTATTTCCCCGTATAGTCTGGGAAGAATGTCCACGGCGTCTATGAGAACAAGATAGTTGAGGGGAGTGGTGTCAGCGACCACCTGAAACATTTAGTTGCCAAGCTTACGGAGCGTTTCGCGGTCGCGTTCGAGGTCTTCCGCGCCGTATTCCAGCTCTACGCCGCGGCTCTTGAGGAAGCCATCTAGATCGAGACGAGTCTGAAAACCTAGGAGGCCGCGTAGCTGTGCGGAGGTGATTTTACGGGTTCGGTAAGCTTCGAGAGCAATGGCTTCCAACGCAGCGCGAGAAATATCCTGGCCGCTGGCCGAGAGGGCGACTAGGAGCTCTTCCGGGAGGGATATCGTCACCTGCTGCATATTCCTAAGAATACCGGAATAACCAGCGAATAGCATTAAACAGCAGAGATGGTGGAGCGGATGAGTAGTTACATGCAGCCCCTTCCTACGTCAGGGTAAAGAGGATTGGCTGTGCCACGAAAAGCGGCGTCGAGCCGCCGCACTCCAAATTGTTGCTTGGACGCCATTCGAAGGTCGGGAGTAAACCGCACTCCATGTTGAAAGGGCATCATATTACGGTGTATTATTTTGTATTATGAGCGAGATGAAGACGATTAGTTTTCGGATGCGGGGCGAGGCGGTGGAGAGTCTGGACGCGCTGGCCGCGACTATGGATCGCGACCGGACCCACCTGTTGAATGAGGCGGTGGACCATTATCTGAGCCTCAACGCGTATCACATCAAGCTGATCAAGAAGGGTATGCGCGCCGCCGAGGCTGGGGATTTTGTGCCAGCGGCGGAAATGAAGAAGTTGGCGGCGAAATTGAGTCGCGTAAAGTAGCGGGCGGGGATGCGCGTCCGCTGGACCACACCGGCCAGGGAACAACTGGTTCAAGCACACGAGTACATCGCGGATGAGAATCGCGCGGCTGCGGCTCGCGCAGTAAATAAAATCTGGCGCGCTACTCAGCTTCTTGGCAGGCATCCGATGGCGGGTAGAACGGGGCGAGTGGCGGGAAGCCGCGAGCTCTCCATTCGCGGGACGCCGTTTATCGTGGTCTATCACCTGGAAAAGAATGAGGTGCGGATTCTGGCGGTGCTGCATGCTGCCCGGAAGTGGCCGGATGAGTTTTAGTTCGGACCGCAGGGACGTCGCGTCCGCCTCCCTCCTATTTGCAACCATTGACGTATAACGTTCCGCGTTGTATGCTCGACGAGTGATTCAGAGTTTTGCGTCGAGGGAGACCGAAGAGCTGTTTCATTATCAGCATTCGCGGCGCTTCCGGGCCTTCGAGCGGGTGGCGCTGCGAAAACTGTTGCAGATGCATGCCGCTACCGAGCTACGCGTGCTGGCGTCGCCTCCGGGGAACCAACTGGAGGCTTTGCGCGCTGACCGGAACGGGCAGCATTCGACCCGAATTAATGATCAGTGGAGAATCTGTTTCGTATGGCGAGCCGGGCATTGCTATGACGTGGAAATCGTTGACTATCATTCTTAGTTCAGGGTCAGAGGGAAATGCGAGCTATGGCTAAGACAGAGTTGATGGCGCCGGTGCATCCGGGAGAAGTTTTGCGCGAGGATTTTATGAAGCCGCTGGAATTGTCGGTGAACAAGCTGGCGCTGGAGTTGCACGTGCCAGCTACGCGGATTGGGGAGATCGTGCACGAGCGGCGGCGGATCACCGCGGAGACCGCGTTACGGCTGGCGCGTTATTTCAAGACCAATGCGGAGTTCTGGTTGAATCTGCAGAATTTCTACGATTTGGAAGTTACGCGAAGATCGGGAAAGGTTTCTGAGATTGAGCGGCAGGTGCATCCAGTGGGGGCGTGATGAGTGGACTTACCGAGAAGTTTTTGAGGGCAGAAAACACACAGCCCCTTCATGCCTCAGGGTAAACAGGATTGGCTGTGCCACGAAAACTGACCTGCGAAGAACAACACGGAGGATGGGGTGTTAACTGGCGCGGCGGGTTTGGGCGGTGGTGGTGCGGCGTGGATTGCCGGACTTTGGCCAAGTGCGCTGGCGGGTTTTTTGCGGGGTGAGTTCGGCTAGCATGGCTTCGCGTAACAGGGCGTTGGCACGGGTTTGGTAGCCCTTGCCTTGGCTGCGCAGCCAGGCGATTACATCGGCGTCCAGGCGCAGGGTCAGCTGCTTTTTTAGCGGGCGGTAGTAGGGATTGCGGACGGCGCTTTTCCAGAACTTTTCTGTTAGTTCCGGGATTTCGGAAGTGTCGATATCGCTATCGGGCCGGGCGAAGAGCTTTTGCAGACGGCTTTTGCGGGCCGAAGTGAGGCGGCTATCCGAGAGGCTCTTTCTAATCATTTTCTTCATAACGTTTGCGCTCCTTGCGAACCGCACGGCGAGCTGAGATTATGCGGATAATTTCGTCATCTGGCTCTTCGCGCGTGGTGTGAACAACGAGAAGCAGTCCGACACCGGCGGCTGAGCCGAGAATTTGCCAGCGGAGCTCCCCACCCTCTACACGATCCTGATCGACCAGGGCAAATGGGTCGGCAAAAATCAGCAGGGCATCTTCAAAGCGCACGCCGTGTTTTCGTTCGTTGGATTTGGCCTTGGCTTCGTCCCACTCGAACCAAATCATGAGGATTCAGTATAACTCCAGAAATGTAGTTACACAATAGTAGTACTACTTTAGCCGGTAATTGCCGTCACCTAGGAACCGGATAAGATTCATGTCGCGGAGGACTTGGAGTTGTTGGCGGATTTTGTCGCGGACGTGGGCGTTATTGGGGTGAAGTTTAGCGAGTGTCTCTTCCTGGTCATAGATTTCTTCCAGCTTGAATTCTCGTTTTTCGAGTGCTTTGACAATCCTCAGAACGTCTAGAGTCCAGCCTCGTTTCTGAGCGTTGAGTTTTTCCAACGGGCGTAGTTTTTCGTAGGCCTTGCGAACTTTGGACGAACTGACTTGCCGGCCATCTTGAATTATGGGAATTCGTGCGTCTGCTGGGATTCGGTCCAATAGGAAGTTGCAGCCGACCCATCCTGCGCGTCTTGCGTTGGCAGATAGCGGCTTGCGTTTCTCCAGGAGGGACAGTGTGAATGCGAAATACGGAATCAGCAGGACATTCTCGACCGTGAGCTTTGGCAGTTGATAGTGCAGGAGAAATAGGTTCGGAGTTTCGTCGCTGATGATGGCGCGATGCATCGCGGCGTAAGCGCCATCGATGACGCGGTTGCCGAAGGCGCTTGATTTGCTTTTCAGTTGAAACCGGGATTTACAAGAAGGACACGCGAAGTCAGCGGCGTGTGTTCCGATCGCTAAAGGATCAATGCGGCGGGAATCGCAGGCCGGGCAGTAAAGACTGGCGGCTCCCCAAGATTCCGTGCAGACGCGGGCGCGTTGGGAGGCGCTGGTGTAGCGGTCGAGGCCAGCGGTTGGGAGTTGCAGGTCCACGCCGGGGATTAGATCACGGGCGGGAGGCGAACACAAAAAATCAAAGGAATGCGAATCTAAAGATTCGCCACTACGAAAGACAATTCAGGCGAGGTAGATTTCGGTTTCGGTTTTGATTATGAAGAGGGCGTCGGAGGTGGCGTGGCCGGAGGATTGGAATTTTTGGCGGGCGTCGTCGAGGTTGGTGGCTTGGGTGGAGAAGATTATTTTTTGCGTGGCGCGGCTTACGAAATGAAATGTGCGGTCTTGCTGGATTAGTTGGAGTTGGCTGGGCAAGTTTGGCTGGTTGGTGGGTGCGCGTTGGGCGAAAGGCGACCGCCTCAGAAGGCGGTCACTACATGATCGATCCTCGGAATGGGGTTGGGGATCAAGGGAAATGTGGAGTGCGGCGACGGTTATTTGGGCGTGTACCAGATTGGAACAGAGGCGGCGGAGAGTTAGGCTGACGAAATCGATAGAGAGTTCACAGCCGATGGCTTGACGACGCAGGCTTAGCGCGCTTACTAGCGTGGTCCCGCCGCCTGCGAACGGATCTAGAACCACATCGCCTTCGTTTGTGCTCGCTCTGAGAATGCGCTCCAGTAACGCTACCGGTTTTTGCGTGGGGTGTTTGCCAAATTTTTTCTCCCAGGTTTCTGGTGGCTTGATTTCCCATACGCTTTTCATTTGTTTGTTGTGGTTGGCGAGCTTCATTTCTTTGTAGTTGAAGGTGTGGCGGGATTTCTGGTTTTTGGCGGCCCAGATGATGGTTTCGGTGGCGTGGGTGAAATAGCGGCAAGAGAGGTTGGGCGGAGGGTTGGGCTTAACCCAGGAAATGTCGTTGAGGAGTTTGAAGCCGAGCTGCTGCATGGCGAAGCCGACGGAATGGATGACGTGGGCGGTGCCGCTGACCCAGATGCTGGCGTTGGGTTTTAGGACGCGCTGCGCGGCGGCCAGCCAGGTGCGGTTGAATTCATGATTGAGTTCAGGGCCTTGGGATTTGTCCCAATCGCCTTTGTGGACGGCGACCATTTTTCCGGCGTGGCAGGTGATGCCGCCGTTGGAGAGGAAGTAGGGCGGGTCCGCGAAGATGAGGTCGACGGAGGATTCGGGGAGGGCGGCGAGGATTTCTAGGCAGTCGGCGTGGTAGAGGGTCAGGTGGTGTTGGGGGTCGTGAAAGGCTTCCGCCTTCGCAAGTATGGCTATGGCGGACGTGTCCGCCTTCGGGATGACGGCGGCGGCGGACTGGGTCCTCGCGAGTATTGCTTCGGCGGATTCGGCGTGGACGGTGGGCACGATGATCAGATGGGATCGTTGATCAGGTGGTAATGCATGTCAAGGCTCCGCCTTCGCAGGGACAGCTACGGCGGACGAGGTCCGCTACGTAGCTATGGCGGATTCGGCAGAGAAGCGAAGAAGCAAGGAAGTAAGGAAGTAAGGAAGTAACGAAGAATCAAAAGAAAGAATTAACGCAGAGGGCGCTGAGGGGCGCAGAGTTACGCAGAGCAGACAGGGGCGGCAGGCGGGCCTGTCGCCGCGTTCAGGGTGCAGGTACGTTGGTACTGGTGGGAATGATGCTGGTGGGCTATCGACGCTTACCGGGGTGGGGAGCAGAATTGAAAATGTAATCGGAAGCTTGGTTGGCTGGTGGAGGTAGACATGATCATCACGTGTTTGCTCCTGTGCGTTGGGTTGCTGCTCGCGAGCGCAGCGATCCGGACGGACCAGCTGGATTAAGTTTCGGGTTGCTACCCTCCAATCCCCCACGCCGAGCGGCCGGAACCCCCACCGGCCGCTCATTTTTTTTGCGTGGAGACATCCAGAAAATGCGGATTTGTGGTGCGGTTGTTGGACTCGTGGGAGTTGGCGATGGGGCTGGCGCCGGTCGCGGTTGAAGCGGGACCCTGCGACGGCAGGGCGGAGGCCGAAACCAGGGGCGACGCGATTGCGACAGAAGGCAAAAGGCGACCGCCTCAGAAGGCGGTCACTACAAGAACAAAAGCCGCCCGCCGCAGACGGCGGCCGCTACAACGGCAAGGCGACGGCGAACAGCGGGAGCAAAAGGAAAAGGGCGGCTCTGGCCGCCCTTTCGGTTGCTGAGATAAATTTTGATTAGTGCTGACGGCTAAAAACTACTGGTAAGACCACTTCTTAAAATACTGCTGAAAACCACTGCGGGGACTCACCCGGTTCCTTTGCTACTGGCCTCAAACCACTTTGAGGTCACACCCTAGAACCAACTTCTTAAAAACCACTTCGAGGACTCACCCAAGAAAATTTTGGGTTAAGTGAAAAGGGGGCTGGTGCAAAGCCCCCTTTTCTGAATTGACGCCCCAAGCCTTAGATCGGGTCGAGGACCGATCCAGGCCACCCCGGGAAGCCAATCTTGTACTTCGTTGCGGAGAGAGAGTGCAAGTCGTGTGCCAGTGTGGAGATATGGAGGAGCAGAGGGCGAGGGAGTTGAAATCAGGATAGTTAGCATCGAAGGAACCGCTGAATGGCGCGGGGAGGGGTGGAAAGTCTACAGAATCTCACATAGTTTAGTAGGGATTCCTACAGTCTTTTGGAACTGAAAGGCGGGAAAACGGGAACGGGGCGGAGGGTCGGTGGCGACAATAACGATATTCCTGACAGTGAGTTAGGGACGGGCGAAAGACGTTTAGTTAATCGATTAAGCTGAGAGGCGGAGAAGAATTTTTTGGCGAGGAGTGGGCGCGGAGTGCCGTGTCCGTACACGGTGGCAGAACGCCGACGAGATGCTGGGCCAGACGATTAAGGGCGATCAAACGCGCTCGTGCGCGACTAAGCGCGACTACGCGCCGATGGTGGAGCGCAGGGCGTCGGCGATGGATTGGCTGAAGCGCTGGACGTCGGATTCGTGCTCGGCTTCGACCATGACGCGGGCGAGGGGTTCGGTGCCGGAGTAGCGGAGGACGATGCGGCCATTTTCGCCGAGGGCGGCTTCGGCCTCCTGCAGGGCTTTGGCGACCTCGGGGATAGAGTCCAGCGGGGGCTTGGTGCGGACCTTTACGTTGACGATTACTTGGGGGTAGTCCTTGAAGCCGACTAGGAGATGCTCGAGGCGGCCGCAGAAGCTGACCAGGGAGGCGACTTTGAGGGCGGTGAGGAGGCCGTCGCCGGCGGGACTATCGTTGAGGAAGATGATGTGGCCGGACTGCTCTCCACCGAGGGTGCTGCCGGACTTGAGCATCTCTTCGAGGACGTAGCGGTCGCCGACATTGGTGCGGGCCAGGGTGATGCCTTCCTTGGCGAGGACGCGTTCGAGGCCGAGGTTGGACATGCTGGTGGCTACGACGCGATCGCCGGGGAGCTGGTTGAACATTTTGAGGTAGCGGGCGGCGGCGAGGAGGATGCCGTCACCGTTGACGATGCGGCCGGAGTCGGCGACGAAGAGGGCGCGGTCGGCGTCGCCATCGAAGGCTACGCCGAGCTGGGCACGTTCGGCTTGGACGCGCTGCTGAAGATTTTCGAGGTGGAGGGAGCCACAGTTGGCGTTGATGTTACGGCCGTCGGGAGCGTCGCCGATGGGGATTACGTTGGCGCCGAGGGAGCGGAAGAGTTCGGGGCCGAGTTTGTAGGCGGCGCCGTTGGCGCAATCGAGCACGATTTTCAGGCCTTGGAGGTTGGCTCCGGAAATTATGCGGGCGCGCAGGAATTCCAGATATTCGGCGTCCAGGGATTCGTCGGCGATGAGATTGGGGACGTCTGCGGCGGTGAAAGATGCGCCGTCTGAAGCGGCGAGATGGCCGAGGATGCTGGCTTCCAGGGTTTCTTCTACGGCGTCGGGAAATTTCATTCCGGCGTGGGAGAAAAGTTTTACGCCATTGTCGTGATAAGGATTGTGGGAGGCGGAGATTACGACTCCGGCTTGAAAATCGTTTTGGCGGACGAGGCAGGCTATGCCGGGAGTGGTGATTACTCCGGCAAAGGCGACTGTGGCGCCGCTTTTAGCGAGGCCGGCGGCTAGGAGCGCGGCGATGTGCGGGCCGGATTCGCGCGTGTCCATGCCGATTAGGACGTTGGCGCGACCGTTCGAAGGGAGATGGCCCGTGACGTCGGCGGGAACTTCGCTCACACCGGCGCCAGCAACCCCACCAGCGATGTCACTTGGGACGTCACTGGAAGCGGCAGCGGTTTGGAGATAGTCGCCGAGGGCGCGGCCGGTGGCGAAGAGAGTGCGGTCGTCCAGGGGCGAGGTGCCGGGGATGCCGCGGATGCCGTCGGTGCCGAAGAATTGTTTAGGCATGGTCAGAGAGCCGGAGTTCGATTACGGCGATTGTGATTCTGGCGCAAATTCCGTGCGAAAATTTATAACGCTTGCGCACAAGAGTTGGCGGGAGAACTGCTGTGCGCGTCGAGCAGAATAAATATTTTGTGCAGAAAAAGTGTAGCACGGCTCAGATTTACGTTTGGCCCGGGCGTGTAGCTGGAGTCGAAACGGACACGAGCGCGGCGCGGGGAAGCGCTTGCACGGTGTGTTACCTTGGAACGCAGTGGCGATGCTGCGCAAGCGGCGCGATGCCGTCCTTGGTCTAGCGAATTGGAGTGCTTGTGGAACGTATGGAAGGCGATGCGATAGCAGTGGTGCGGCCCAGCATGGGAACGACCAGCCTGCGGATTTTGGCGGCGGGCGTGATCATGCTGTTTTTGTATTACGCGGCGGGCGTGGTAATCACGCTGCTGCTTTCGATTTTGCTGGCGTATTTTCTGGATCCGGCGGTGGAGTTGCTGGAACGGGCCGGGCTGCCGCGCACGATCGCCGCGGTAGTGATCGTACTGCTGCTGATTGTGGCGCTGCTGGCGGTGGGTTACACGGTGTGGGCGCGCACGGCGAATTTTGCGGATAACTGGCCGAAGTACAGCGCCGTGTTGCGGCAAGTCGCGACGAACATGGAAGGAAAAATAAACGGTCTGGAAGGGCAGATCACGCCACAAGAGGCTGGGGCCAAAGCTGCGACGCAAGCCTCCGGCGAACCTGGAGTAATTCACGGATTGATCATGCGGTCGATCGGATCTCTGTACGAATTGATCCTGGAAGTTACGTTTGTACCGTTCCTGGTGTTTTTCATGCTGGCGGGGAAGCGGGACACCTGGCACTCGACGCTGCGATTATTTCCGGTGTCGCGGCGAACGCAAGTGAAGGAGACGCTAGACGATCTGCGGATCGTGTTGCGGGACTATCTGGCGGGGATGTGCATTCTGACGCTGATCGTGATCGCGGCGAGCAGCGTATTTTTCTGGGCGATTGGACTGGAATATCCAGTGCTGCTGGGAATTGTTTCTGGATTGCTGAACATGGTTCCGTACATCGGGGTGGTGCTTTCGTGGATGCCGGCGTTTGTGCTGGCGCTGGCCAAGTATTCGACGGTGGGCTGGTTCTTGTTGATAGCAGCGGCGCTTTTGAGCATCCACATTTTTGCGTTGAACCTGATTGCTCCGCATATTGTAGGAAAGCGCGTGCAGTTGAACGCGGTGGCGATTACGATCGCGCTGCTTTTCTGGGGCTGGCTGTGGGGTGGAATGGGATTGCTGCTGGCGATTCCGCTGACGGCGGTGTTGCGAGTGGTCTGCGACCACACCGAATCGCTGAAACCGATGGGTCGCTGGCTGGCAGGTTGAGAGCGTGCTGCTCGCGAAGCATTCTGGATGAGTACCAAATTCGTTCTCCACGGTGAGGTAACAGCTGTCCCTCGGAACATGTACTGCTTGCCTACAAAACTTGGCGCAGAAATTTGCGGGTCCGCTGCGTACTGCTAGACTGCTTCAAGTACGCTGCCACGGATTTGACGGCAACTAATTTTTAGCCACGGCTCCCTCCTCTCGGCCGCGGTAGAACAAAAATAATTCCGAGAACGCCCTCCTCCGTTCCGACAACATGTCAGGGACCCATGCCCGAACCAACGCACGAACTACTGCGCTCCGAGCAATTGCTCACCGCCATACTGGAATTGAATGAAGATGCGTTCGTCAGCATCACGGTGGACGGAACGGTTGAGCGTTGGAGTCCCGGAGCGGAAGCGCTGTACGGATATAGCGCCGCGGAGATGGTGGGGGAACCGCTGCGGCGGCTGGTGCCGCTGTACGAGACGCCGGGACTGGAAGCGTTACTCAATAAAGCGAAACAGGGCGAATTGCTGCACTGGGACAGTACCGAGCGGCTGACGAAAAGCGGAATGCGCGTGCGGATCATGGCCAAGCGCAGTGCGATTCGGGACGAAAGCGGAAAGTTAACCGGGATACTCGAGAAAGCGGAAGCGCTGGAATGGGCGGGCAGCGACGTACCGGCGGACACACAACTACGGCTGGTATCCGAACAGATGCCTGCACTGCTATGGACCGCGGATCGCGATCTGCGAATTACATCAAATTGGGGAGCGGGTCAGCCATGGTCCCGCATTCGGCCCGGAGCCCTGGTGGGACACGGGGTATGCGAGTTTCTGGATTGTCCGGACCGCCATGCGCCGCCGATCACGCAACATCAGGAAGCGTTGCAAGGGAAGCCTTCGCACTTTGAATATTCGAAGAAAGACCGCTGGTATGAAGTGCGCGTAGCGCCGCTGCGCGCGGCAAACGCAGAGATTATCGGATGCATCGGAATGCGGCTGGACGTTACCGACCGCAAGAGGAGTGAAGACGAGGTTCGGCATCAGGCCACCCACGACGAGCTGACCGGGCTGGCAAATTACCGGCAGTTTATGGAGACCCTGGAACAGGAAATACGGCGCACGGAACGAAATCTGCGGCAGTTCACGGTGTTGCTGGTGGATCTGGATGACCTGAAAGGAATCAACGACCGGCTGGGACACCTGGCAGGAAACCGGGCGTTGAAGCGGCTGGCGGTCGTATTGAAGGAGCAATCTCGCGGAACGGATCTGGTAGCGAGGTATGGCGGCGATGAGTTTGGAGTGGTGCTGATCGATTCGGATCTGGGGATGGCGCAACACGTTGTACGGCGGATTCAGGCGCGCTTGCAAAACGAGCCCGAGGAACCGGTGTTGGGTGTGAGCATCGGAGTGGGTTTGTTTCCCGAAGATGGCCGGAACGCGCAGGAATTACTGGAGGTGGCGGACCGCCAGATGTATCAACGCAAAAAAGAACGCAAGAGCGGAGCCGCGGCGAATACGAATATGGGTGTGCTGCGGAGCCGACGCTAGCCCATCGCCGATGATTCCGTCGGCTAACGCCGGCGAGTGCGCAGCGAATTCACGAGTTGGCGCAGATCCGCTGACTCTTGAAACAAACGAATAGCCGCGATACCAACGGCTCCGGAATCCAGGCATTGCGAGATGTTTTCCGCAGTGACACCGCCGATGGCCAGCACCGGAACCTCGACCGAGCGGCAAATTTCAGCGAGCCGCGCCAATCCTTGCGGTTCACCAAACTCTATTTTGGAGGGAGTCGGGAAAACGGGGCCGAAGAAAAGATAGTCAGCGCCAGCTGCTGCGGCGGCTTGGGCGGCAGCCAAGGAATGGCAGGAGACGCCGGCGAGAAATTGGGCTGGAAGACTTTCCATTGGGACGCGTTGCAACAGACGCTTGGCTTCCGCGATAGGGATAGAATTTTCGCCGAGGTGCACGCCATCGGCATTTTCGGCCAGGGCCACGTCGAGGCGATCGTTGACGAGAATTCTGGCGTTCGATGCGGACGACGTTGTACCCGGATTTATAGCGGCGATGGCGGCGCGCGTCAGCCTGGCGTAATCGAGAGCCGAGAGATCTTTCTCGCGCAACTGAATCCAGTCTACTCCCACGGAAGCCACGGCAGCGATGCGTGCCAACAACGGAGCGAATGGTTCCGGACGAGCGGCGTTTACCTGCGCGGGTTGCGGCGATTGATGGCGTAATTCATCGCGAGACAGGCTGGCACGGTCCGTTACGTAACAGAGGATTGGCTGCGCGTTAGATGGGAGCGGCATGGTAGCGAAAAGCGCCCGCCTAAGAAGGCGGCCGCTACGGGGTGCTGGATACTGCGGGACGGCGAGTTGAGATTAGATTGAAGGCCAGGAGAATGTCCAGGACACCTACGCCGCTGACCATGCCGCGAAATGAGGGATGCAGGAGGATGGGAATCAGTGTGGGGAAATGGCTGAGGAAATAGTTCTGATCCCAGAAGCCGGACCAGGGCAGGTATAGCAGTAGAGCGCCCATCTCGAAACAGAGTACGACCAGCAGTGCGTGGAAGACACGATTCATAGTTAAGTGAAACCCGAACGAACGGGCCAAGAAAGACAGCCCGAGCCCACCAAATATTTGAATATCTAGAAATCTCAGAGGTCAGAGTTAACGGCTGGGCTTCTGCAAAGCGGCAATGCGCTCGGCCACGTCACGATAATCGATGTTCATCGCGTAGACGTGAGTGAAACTCTTGAGTGCGGCATCATAATCGCCAGCCGATTCCTGAGCCAGACCCAAATCATACCGCAAGGCGAGGGCGTTGTCCGGTCCGAGGCCGGGAGTCTTAAGCGCGCGCTCGTACCAGATGGCCGCCATGCCGGGCTGACCCTTGTCTATGAAAGCCAAACCAAGCAGCGTGCAGTTTTGCATGGCGTAGCGGAAGGGCCGGCCGCGGTCGCAGGCCTGGGCGACTTTCTGGAATTCGCTAATGGCTTCTTCCAGCAAACCCATCTCGCGGAAAGCCACGCCGAGATTGTAGTGGGTTTCGAGGTCTTCATCTTCGGAGCCCATTTCGCCAAGTTCCGCGCGGAAATTATCGAAGACTTCCTGGAGCGGCGCGTCCGGCCCGCCGGGGATGCGGAGTGCAGGCTCCGAGGCCTTGGCATGAACTGTGTCGCCGGGCTGAGAGAATTCGGGGTTGAGATCACCGAGGCCCAAATCTCCCATTTCCGAGGCTAGCTCGGAGAGGAATTGATCTGCGGCAAAGCCGTTTCCGTTATTGCTGGCGCTGGCCGCGGGCGCGTGAATCGTTTCTTCGGGTGCCGCAGGAGCTTCTTCTACCAGCGAGAGGGATTCCGGCGGCCGCTGTTCGTGGGCCGGGACCAGCGGTTCTGGATCGAGAACCAGCTCGTAATCCTGATCGAGTTCGAGCACCAGAGGCTGCTCTTCTTTTTGCGCCGGGGTGATGAAGGACTCATCAGAAATCGTTACGTCTTCGGAAAGATCTTCGTCGGCAGGTTCGCCCAAATGTTCGTTGGCGTGTGAACTCTGCGACGCGGCCGCCGGGGTTTCTTCCACAGCGGACTCTTCGACGGAAACTTCGTTCAACAAAATCTCCGGAACAGTGGGTACTTCTTGAGGTTCGTGGACGTCTTGCGGGGTTTCCGCGGACAGATCGGGCAGATCCAATCCTGTTTCGGTGTCACCAGGAATCTGCGCAGAAATTTCCGCGAAGGCATTATGCCCCGACGAGGATTCGGAATCAGCCGACGCGAATTCGGATACTTCGGGAACTTCCCCTGGGATGGCGGGCGCTTGGGGTTCTTCTGCCGCAGGCGCCGAGGAAAAGTCTTCGCTGATAGAGAATTCTTCCGTTTCACCTGCGGCCGGCGCGGACGCTGCGTTGTGAGCTACGGGAGCAACCGGGGCCGAGAGCGTTTCGGTTTCGTCCAGAGCTATTTCAAACTCGGCGGGTTCGTCCAGGGAAGGCGGCACGGGAACTTCTGATGCGGCAACATGCTCTGCGGCTGCAGATTCCAACACCGGTTCGGACACTGGTTCTGGCGCAGGTTGGGCCGCGGTTTCTTCCGGTTTGGCGGCTTCCGCGGAATCGCCAAGCATCGAAGCCCATTCATCCGACAGATCGACTTCATGCAACTCTTCGCCCGCGGGAGCTTGTGACGCGCTGATTTCGTTCGAGGTCTGCGCTGCCGAAGCTTCCGAGGCAACGGACAGTTCCGCAAGGCCGAACTGGGTGTCACCGTCGACGGCGAATTCCGCGGCCTCAGCCGGTGAACCGGCAATCTCGGAAACCGAGGTAATCGCTACGGGTGCGGCAGTCAACTCCGCATCGGTGAGACCCGCGGCGCGCTGGAAGCGGCGGCGCAGTTCGCCGAAACGCTCCGCGCTGCGCAAATCGCCGCGGTCGCGATGAATCTGTTCCAAATGGGAGGCCAGTTCGGCGGTGCGACGGTCGTCACCGGCGCCAAGAACGAAGTCGAGAAGCTTTTCGAGCGTGGGCGTGTGGCGCGGCGCGCGGCGCAGGATGGCTTCGAGCAGCCCAATGGCTTTCTGTGTCAGCCCGTAGCTAGCAAACAGGTCAACGTCGGTGAGGGACTGGGCGATAAATTTTTGGGTGTCTTCGTCCAGCGGCACCTCGGCCGCGGGCTGGGACTTGAGCGGCTCCGCCAGTTCGGCTTCCGGTAAGTCTGGACGGATTTTAGGAGCGGGCGCTTTGGGAAGTTCGAGTTCGTGCGTTTCGGGAGGAGCGGTAGATGGCTCTTCGGGAGCGAGCAAACCCATTTTGCGCAGAACGTCGTTCAGTTTGCGCTTGGCGGAATCGCTTTCGGGTTCGCGATCCACGAGCTGTTCGAGAACCTGTTTGGCGCGGTCGTATTGCTTGGCGGCGGAGAGCGCGTCGCCGAGTTGCGCGAGAGCGTCGGGCAGGCGGAACGAATCGCTGGTGCGGCCGTAGGTTTCGACGAGCCATTCGAGCGGCTCGATGCGGCCGGGAAGGCGCGCGGCGAGTTCGTTGAGCAGGCGGGTGACGATTTCGTGCTCGCCGGCGTCCACCATGGGCATGCGCGATTTTTCGAGAATGGCCATGGCTTTGTCGCCCTGGCCGGATTCGAGCAGCGCTTCGATTAATTTTTGCGTCGGGCCGAAATTCTTTTCGTCAGCTTCGAAGACGCGCATGGCCAGAGCGGTGGCGGGTTCCCACTTGGCGTTCTTCAGATAGAGATCGAGGAGCAGCTCGGTCTGTTCGCCGCCCTTTTCGAGGTCGGGAACCTGCTCGAGCAGCGCAGCCGCGGCGGTAACGTTGCCCTGCGCGGAAGCGGAGCGCGCTTTGACGATCAGCGCAGCGAGATTGTGGGGCTCCAGTTTCAGGGCTTTGTCAGAGAGCTTTTCGCATTCGGCGTGATCGCCACGAGCGATGGCGCGCTGCGCCGCGGACACGTAGGTGTCGATGGCTTCGCGAGTCTGGCCCATGGCCTGATACAAATCGGCCAGGCGGATCTGAATGCGGAGATTGTCCGGCTCGGCCAGCAGCAATTTTCTGAGCAGTCCAACAGCTTCCGGCTGGCGATTATTCTTGAGATGGATTTCCGCGAGCTGCAGGAAGAGCGGCCGGGCTTCGCTCATGACCCCTTGCTGGACGTACAGGTCGGCGAGTTTTTCCAGCGGGCGAATCTCTTCGGGAGCTAATTTGGCGATGCGTTTGTAAACGGCGATCGCTTTGGTGAGGAAACCGTCGCCGACGAAGATTTGCGCGAGGCGTTCGAAATAGTCGATGGCCTGAAAGGTCTCGCCCTGGCGAATATATAGCTCGCCGACGGTCATGAGGGTGACCTGGTCGCGCGGCTCGTACTTCAAAATCTGCTGGTATTCGCTGATCGCCTGCGGCACTTTGCCTTGATTCAACAGCTTCTGGGCGGCTTCAACGAATTTGCTTTTATTGTAGGCCATTCGAAAACCGGGACGTGAAGAGATGCGGCTGCAATACGGCCGACCTCTCCGTGGTCAAACGTCCGAGACGTTCTCCTGAGTATCGCTGCGGAAGCTGGAGGCGCCGCAACGCCATGTTCGTACGCTAGCAGCTGGGAAAAAGGCAAGTCAATGAACCATGAGGCGGTTGTGAGCAGGCAGTTATCCCCGTGCGGACTAGGAAACTTGGCGGCGAATACAAGGCGAAATAGCTGGGAAAGAGATTTTCCGTCTGTTTTTCGGGGGAATCAGGCGATCGGGAGTGGTGTTACAGCGGTAGCGGAGTCTGTTCGGCGCCGGCGGCCCAGCAGCGGGATTCGCGGACTGGCGCGAAGGAGTTGCGGTGGAGGGGGGACGGGCCATGGGCACGGAGGGCGGCGAGGTGCTCGGCGGTGGCGTAGCCCTTGTGTTGAGCCAAGCCGTATTGCGGGTAGACGGCGTGCCATTCTTCCATGCGAGCGTCGCGATGGGTTTTGGCCAGGATGCTGGCGGCGGCGATGGAAACGCTACGGGCGTCGCCGTGGATCAGGGATTTTTGCTCGATCAGGACGTCGAGCTGCATGGCGTCGAGCAGGAGATAGTCCGGGACGATGCTCAGTTGATTGAGGGCGGCGGTCATGGCCTGGCGGCTGGCTTGGTAGATGTTCCAGGCGTCGATGCGTTGGGCGTCGACTTCGGCTACGGCCCAGGCGATGGCGTGTTCGCGGATGCGCGGGGCAAGCTCGGCGCGACGATCGGCGGAGAGTTTCTTGGAATCGTCCAGGCCGACGATGCGACGTTTGGGATTTAGGATTACGGCGGCGGCTACGACCGGTCCGAAGAGCGCGCCGCGGCCGGCTTCGTCGATGCCGGCGATGCGCATCCAGCCGAGTTGGCGGGCGGCGCGTTCGAAACGGGAACAACACTGGCGAGCCATCGGGGTGATATTAGCATGACGGCGCGGCGGCTTTGCGGCGCTTCGCAGCGAGCGGGCACAGCAGCTTTGTCGGGTTTCGCGCCGGCAAGCGGGCACGGCATGCCGTGTCCCTACTCGATTGGTGATTGCAATAAAAAAGACGGGCGCTTTGGCCCGTCTTTTTTCTGATGAATTTTATGCGCCGACAGAGTCGGCGGAAGCGAAATTAGGCTTTGGCTTCGGCGGGCGCGACGGTCGTGGGGACAGCAACCACGCGGTCGGCGCGCTTGATGCGGGCGGCTTTGCCCTTGAGGTCGCGCAGATAATAGAGGCGGGCGCGGCGAACTTTACCCTTGCCTACGATTTCCACGGAGCTGATCGAGGGCGAGTGCAGCGGGAAGATACGTTCGATGCCGACGCTGAAGCTTACGCGGCGAACCGTAAAAGTCGCGCCGGAAGCGCGGCCCTTCTTGGAAATCACCACGCCTTCGAAGGTCTGAATGCGTTCTTTTTCCTTTTCGCCTTCGCCTTCTTTCAGGCGGACGTTCACCTTGATGGTGTCGCCAACGCGAAAGTCAGGAAGATCGGTGCGCAGTTGCGCGTCGTGCAGTTTCTGAATTACCGGGTTCATGTGCTTGATTCCTTGCAGACCCACTCAGGCGGGGCATGCGCTCATTAGACAGCCTTTAATTATAGGGGAATTGTGGTGATTTTCCTAGCGGATTAACTAAGTTCCCGAGGGGTGCCATCCTCGGGCGGCAGAAACGGGTCGGCCGTAGCCGGGTCAAAACTGTCCTCCCGCACTTCGAGAACGAGAGCGTACGGGGTGCCGACAGCGAACTCATCTTCGATGCGAAATACAGAACCAGGATGGGCATTCACCAGTCTTGCTTCAACCAGATTCGCCAGGCGCGCTAAATCGGTAATTGAACCCCGTATCGATTGACCGTCAATTCCTGCGTTAAAAGAAGTCTTGATTACCAGGGACATGTAGGGGCCATAATGACTATGCTCCGGCACTTTTACGTTCCGCGGATCGGCCGCATACGAGTGGAGAATGTCTCGAAAGCGGCGCAGTCCGTCCCGAGAACCGGTCATCGTCCAAGCCTTTGCCTCGTCGTCGGACTCGTAGAAGAATCCGAGTTCTCGCCAATCTCGTCTGGTTGCGTCATTGGTGGCTTCACTCAGCATGGCAACTCAGGCATGCAGGAACGGCTTAGACCGAATTACGGATTTAGCGAAGCGCTCCATTTCTTCTTGTTGCGGGCTGAATTGGAGGAGGACCAAGTCGACGCCGGCGGCTTCGAAGGCGGCTAGGCGCTCGGCGACTTGCTCGGCGGTGCCGACCAAGCCGCTGCGGAGGCCGCGATTGCTGACCGAATAATCTTCGAGCGAAACTTTTTGTTCGAGCTGCGTGCCGGCCAGCCACTGCTGGTAGTTGGCGTAGCCGGCGGCGGATTGGTGGACGTCGGTGATGCGGCGCAATTCGTCCTGGGCCTCGCGTTCGGTCTCGCGAACGATGGTGTAACCGGCCACTCCAAATTTTAGCGGCGGCAATGACTTGTGACGACTGCGGCGCGCGGCAAGATCCGCGATTTTTTCGGCTACGCGTTCTGGCGGATCGCCGTGCATCAGATAGGCGTCGCACTTTTCGGCGATCAATTCTTTGGCGGCGGGGGATTCGCCTCCGGCGTAAAGCCTGGGACGCGGCTTGGAGACTGGCTTGGGAGCGAGGATGTTGTCGTCCACGCGGTAATACTTTCCTTCAAACGAAAAATTATTTTGCTTCCAGACGCCGTCGAGGACATCCAGCCATTCACTAGTGCGCGCGTAGCGATCATCGTGCTGCTCGAAGGCCACTCCGTATTTGCGGGCCTCGTCGGCCCACCAGGACGAAACCACGTTGAGGGTGAGGCGGCCGTTACTGATATGGTCGATGTTGGCGGCTTGCTTGGCGAGCAGCGCGGGCAAATGAAACGTGGGACGCACCGCGACCATAATTTCGATTTTTTCGGTTACGGCTGCGAGCGCCGCGGCGGTGGAGAACGCATCCAGCGACGGAGCTTCCGGTCCCTTGATGTCGTTCAGATTTAATTCCGCGACCAGCGTGCAATCAAAACCGAGCTGCTCACTGCGCAGCGCCAGCTGTTTCACGTACGGCCACGTCGCCGGCATGTTTTCATCGGGAATATTGCGCAGCCATCCGCCGAACACGGGGAGCCAGTAGCCGTACCTCATGCGGAGACCTTGGGATTGGAGAGCGGCGCACTAGCCGCCGCGGAGGAAAGCGATCTCTCGCGAGCGCGCGATTCATGCTGGAGCGCTTCGGCGATCAGAAAATCCGCGAGTCGCGAGTATGGATTAAATCCGACTATGCGCACGGGGTCGGCAACAAAATTGGATAGCGCGTTCACGTCGTAATAAAGCTGGCGCCCGGTGCGGTCGTCAATCACGTATTCGAGGCCGCCGACTTCCACATTGCCGAGGGCCATGATGCGTTCCACTTCGTCGATAATTTTCTGCGGAGGATCGTAACCCTCCACGGTCATGCCGGTTTTCGGAGCATCGACGGGGCAGGCGATGCGGGTCAACTCTTCGCCTTTGGTGTTCTGGCAAATATCCGCCGGGCACAGATTGAAACTGTCTCCAGTAATGTGGATTTTAATGGCATAGAGAAATTTTCCGCCTAGTACTTCCACTCGGGTGATGATGCCATCGCGCGCGGCAAAAGCCTCCTGCACCAGCGCGGTAGAATCGATGCCGAAGTACAGACGATTTTCTTTCACCGCCGCGCCGAGAGCTCCGGGTGTACTAAATCGCTCGATGCCCGCACCGCTTCCGCCAATGTTTGGCTTGATCACCACGGGATAACCGATCATCGCAGCCGCCGAAAGCGCCTGCGACGGATGATTGATCACGATGGCTTTGGGATACGGCAGCCCGAGCTTTTCAAGATTGGTGAGCTGTAGCGCCTTGGAAATTTCGTGAGTGAAGCAGCGATAGCCATTTACAACGCGGAGGCCTTTGCCTTCCAGATGCGCCAGATAATTCAGCGTGTAGAAAATGCAGTGGCCCAGATTGCGCTGCCAGGCCGAAGGACTCATGCGATTGAATAGCAGCGAGTACTCATTCTCCGGCGAGGACACATCGTACTGATGATCGCCCGCGTGAATCTTCACCCAGGGCAAGCCGCGTTCATCGAGCTGCTGGAACAGCGGCCGGAACCAGTCCGGATGCTCGTAATAGATGGCAATCGGTTTCTCGAGCAGGTGCTTACTGCCGTTCGCCGCGGTGGTCATAAAGGTTGATCCTGCTTCAATGTCGCAAAGTTAATCATCTCGTGAGATGCGTTTACACAGCAAGGGTTACCGGCGGAGAAGAGAAACCGTTGTGCCGGCAACCGTCATAAGGAAGCAAGTCAGCGATCATTTTGGGTTGGCCGAGGCCGTAGGCGAAACTTCCGTTCGGGCAATGCGCAGCTGCACGTCCGAGCGGATTTTTGTCGCGGTCTCCGCTTCGGGACTATCGGGATCAAGGTTGAGATAGGCATCCAGATCCGCCAGGGTGGCCGGGTCATTCTTCTGGCGCAAGTGGATCAGAGACAGCAGCCGGTAAATCATGGCCTGCTCGGGGGCCAGCGATTTGGCTTTTTCGGCCGCGCGTAAGGCTGCATCCAAATTATTCCGATAGAGTTCGAGTTTGCCAAATGTGAAGTATCCCGTCCAGGAATCGGGTTTCAGCTCCAGACCTTTGTGGAGCAGCGGCTCTCCGCGAACGCTGTCGTGCCGGTTTAGCCACAGGGAAGCCAGCGCTAGATCAGCATCGGCAAATTTTTGCTGGCTCAGCGTAACCGCCAGCTGCAAATTCTTTTCGGCATCTTCGGGCTTCTGCAGAGCGAGATAGGTCATGCCAAGCTGATAGTAGGCCTCGTAATAGTCTGGAGCTTTAGCCACGGCCGCCTGAAAATCGAGCAATGCTTCCGCCGGATTTCCATTCGCATAAAGTTTTTTCTTGCCAGCGTCCATGTTTTTTCTGGCGGAATCCGGCATGGACAGTTCGTGTTCAGAAATGGCGGCAGCACCTGCGACGCTCTTGGCCTGCTGGCCCGCCGGCCTTAGAAAGACAGAAACGCCGTGCTGCGTGGCGAAGTCCACGCGAACCTCGACACTCTCCGGATTGTAGCCGGCAGCCTCAACTTTCAGAATGTAGCTGCCGGTTGGAATGCCCGCGAAAGCGAATTGCCCGGAGTCGTCGGTTATCGATTCCAGCAAGCGCGTTCCACCCGCATCGCAAAGGCGCACGGTGGCATGGCGAATACGTTGGTTGGTGGATTCGGAGTAAACACCGCCGGAGAGGGCGGCGGCAGCGCTTTTCGCCGGCAGCGCGAGATACAACGCGAAGGTTAGGAGAATCAGCGGCAGGCGGTACGACACCGGGCGAAAACGTGGCACAAAGCATCTCCGGTCGAGCCAGGAAGGAGGATTCTACACCCCGAACCAGCGGGCAGGGCGAGAATCATCTCACAAAGAAGTTAAGACTTACTCGCGTGCGAGCAGGTCTGGACGATTACGGCGCGTTTTTTCAAGGGCGGCTTCGCTGCGCCATTTGGCGACTTCCGCGTGATTGCCGCCGATTAGAACTTCCGGGACGGTCCATCCGCGATATTCCGCCGGGCGGGTATAGTGCGGGAAATCCAGCAACAGGTGATTCGAGTCAGCGCGAGGAAGAGCGGGCGGTATTTCGGAAGACGTCTCGGAGGTCGCAGGAGCCGGCGCCGCAAAAGATTCATTCTGCGAAGAAGCTTCGTTACCCAGTGCACCGGGCAGCAACCGCGTGACGGAATCAAGAATGAGCATGGCGGCGAGTTCTCCACCACTGAGGACGAAGTCGCCGATAGAAATTTCGTCGGTGGCCAGATGCGCGGCGACCCGTTCGTCCACGCCTTCGTAGCGGCCGCAGATAAATAGAATGCGGTCGAGCTGCGCGAAGCGCCGCGCGGTTTCCTGATTGAAAATTGTTCCGGCTGCCGAAAGTAAAACGATCGCAGTCTTGGGATTTGGCGCTGCCAGCTGAGAGGCGTCGCCCATGCTGTGACCGAGCAGGGACTCGACAGCTTCAAAAAGTGGCGCAGGCTTGAGAACCATGCCTTCACCGCCACCGAAGGGCCGATCGTCCACGGTGCGGTGCTTGTCTTTTGTAAACTCGCGCAAATCCTGGATATTTACGTGGACCAGGCCCGTTTCGCGCGCGCGCCGCACGATGCCGTGATCGAGCGGGCCGGTGAAAAACTCCGGGAAAATGGTGATGAGGTCGAAGCGCATGCGTTGTCAGTGTAGCCAAAGTTAGCCACCGCCTGCTACGTTGGAGCAGACCCTTACGTGAAATTCTCCCTCGCCATCCTCGCTTTGCTTTTTGCTCCTGCAGCTTTTTGCCAGACAACCTCAAACAAGCCGCCGAATGAGTGCAAGGGAGTCGTTCACGGCGTCTTGTTCGATATCGCCGGGAAGCCTGGGAGCGGAATCAATTTGATTCTTGACCCGCCAGGAGATCTGGCTTACGTCTTGCCAAGCGCCAAGTCGAATGACCGTGGCGAATTCCGCTTTCAAGAGATTTGCAACGGAAGCTGGGGCCTCTTCATACAAGATGAAAAAGCATTCTGCCCGTATTGCGACAGGTACACGTATAAATTTCTGTATGGCAGCATCCCTCCCGACCTGAAAATCACGGACGAGAGCCTAGATATTCAACAAGACGTTCACTCGCTTCCAAAGCCCGGGAGGCTGTCCGTGGCTATCTTGAATCGAGCGACGCACGCTCCGGTTCAACGGGGTGAACTGGAATTCAAGGTCAATCGTAAACGGTGGATCGGTGGCGCTTGCGAGGCGTCCGCAACTTTTACTTGCGCTGGCTCAACGTTCGAGTTGCCTCCAGATACAGCCGTCAGGGTCCGAATCAAATCCAAAGGCTTCCATGTCTGGAAGGATAACGGGAAACTTGGAAGGGTATTTCAAGTTCAGTCCGGAGAAACGCAAACGATCACTGTTGAGTTGGATCCAATTCAGAATTGAAGCTCCAGGTACGTTCGTACCCCGCCTTAATCTGTCCCAGCGGACAGCTTGTTTGGGCCGGATAGCGGCATCATCCTTGTCTGTATAGGTGGAACTCTGTGCCGCCGTTCACTCAAAAAAGCATTGGTGTGCTTCGCGGGGCGAAAGCGACAAGCTTTCTCGCGCTGGCACTGTGCGCGTTGCTGGCGGTCGCATTGACGGGCTGCGCCACGACGGGCGGCAGCGGATTCTCCGGCGGTGACCATGGCGACAGCGTTCCGGCAACTCCGGCGGCGGTGACTGCGACGGCGGGAAACGCTCAAGTGAGCCTCTCTTGGGCCGCCAGCACTGGCGCCACCAGCTATCACCTGAAGCGCGCCACCGTGAGCGGCGGGCCTTACACGCAGATTGCCGCGCCTGGCGGCACCAGCTTTGTCGATACTGGATTGACGAACGGAACGAAATATTTTTATGTGGCCTCGGCGGTAAATTCCGCGGGGGAGAGCGCGAATTCAGCAGAGACCAGCGCTACGCCGGCCGCGCCGGTGACTATTCCGCCGGCGCCGACGGGATTCTCCGCCACAAGCGGAAACGCGCAGGCACTGCTGACATGGACCGCGAGTACCGGCGCGACCAGCTATCATGTGAAACGCGCGACGGTCAGTGGCGGTCCGTATACGCAAATTTCGGCTCCCACCTCGGCCAGCTTCACCGACACTGGATTGACCAACGGAACCAAATATTATTACGTGGTCTCGGCGGTAAATTCCGTAGGCGAAAGCGCGAATTCCGCGGAAGCGAACGTCACACCAACCGCGCCGGTTGCAGTTCCTGTCGCGCCCAGCGGCTTGACCGCTACTGCAGGCAACGCCCAGGTGAGTTTGGCGTGGAACGCAGCTACCGGAGCGACTAGCTATCACGTGAAACGGGCGACTGTTAGCGGCGGACCGTACACGCAAATTGCTGCGCCGGCGACTGCAAGTTTTACGGACACCGCACTGACGAACGGCACGAAATATTATTACGTGGTCTCGGCACTGAACTCCGCAGGCGAAAGCGCCAATTCCGCCGAGGCCAATGCGACGCCCGTTGCACCCGTAACGATTCCTGCGGTTCCAAGCGGATTAGTGGCCGCCTCGGGAAACGCGCAGGTGAGTTTGGCCTGGAGCGCAACAAGCGGAGCGACCAGCTATCACGTGAAACGGGCGACTGTGAGCGGTGGACCGTATACGCAAATTTCCGCGCCAACGACTGCGAGTTTTACCGACACCGGATTGACTAACGGCACGAAATATTTTTATGTGGTCTCGGCGGTAAATTCAGCCGGCGAAAGCGCCAATTCCGCGGAAGTGAATGCGACACCGAGCGCGCCAGTAACCGCTCCTTCGGCTCCGACGGGATTGCTGGCGACCGCGGGAAATACGCAAATAGTGCTTTCGTGGACGGCCAGCGCAGGCGCGACAAGTTACAACGTGAAACGCGGGACGGTTAACGGCGGCCCGTACACAACAATTGCCTCGCCCTCTGCGGCGAATTACACGGACGCCGGGCTGACCAACGGAACTACTTATTACTACGTGGTGTCCGCGGTAAACAGCGCGGGGGAAGGCGCGAACTCTGGCCAGGCCAGTGCGACGCCTGAAGGCGCGGCTCCGGATGTGACGGTCACTATCGATCCCACCCAGAGCAAAGCAATTTCTCCGTATATTTACGGGACGAATTTTTATTCCGGCAACACCGATCCGCCGCAATTGCTCACCTTCGACCGCGACGGCGGTAATCGCTGGACGGCGTACAACTGGGAGACCAACGCATCGAATGCCGGCAGCGATTACCTGTACGAAAATGATAATTATCTGAGCAGCAGCAACGTTCCCGCGGAAGCGGTGCGCAGCTTCATTGCCGGCGACCAGGTCAACGGATTGGCCACGCTGATGACCGTGCAGATGCAGGGTCTCGTTTCGGCGGACGAAAGCGGGCCGGTGAGCGTCAGTAATCCGCCGGATTTGTCGCGATTTAAAGTTGTCGTAGATAAAAAGAGCACGGTCTCCGCGACTCCGTTCACCCTTACTCCGCCGACCAGCGATGCCAACGTGTATATGGACGAGTTCATCTGGGCGCTGGATCAAAAGTTTTCCGGCCAGGGAATTTTTGGAAAAACTCCCGCGCATCCGACCTTTATAGATTTGGATAACGAGCCGGAGCTGTGGAACACCACGCATCTGGAAGTGCAAGGGTCCACGGGGGTGACGCCGGCCACCTACATCAGCAAGACAATTGCGCTGGCGGAAGCGATCAAAGATCAATTTCCCGATGCGGTGATCTTTGGGCCGGTGCACTATGGATTTGAAGGAATTTACAGCTGGCAAGGCGCGCTGGATCCGACGCCAAACGGGGCGAACTGGTTTCCGGATTTATATCTCCCGGCGATCAAGACGGCTTCCACGGCGTACGGAAAACCAGTGGTCGACGTTTACGATTTTCACTGGTACGCGGAAGAGTACGATTCGAATGGCACCCGAACATTGGATTTAACGTCGAGCACTTTGACCGATGCGCAGGTGCAGTTGATCGTGCAGAGCTCGCGCAATCTCTGGGATCCGACGTACAACGACGCGGGGAACAGCAATCCCTGGATTTACGAAACACTGGGCAACACACCCATCAATCTTCTGGGCCGGCTGCAGGCGAAGATTAACGCGGAAAATCCAGGCATGAAATTGGCGCTGACCGAGTACGAAAGCGGCGGCTGGAATCACATCGCGGGAACGATCGCACAGGCGGATAATCTGGGAATTTTTGGCGCGCAGGGAATTTTTGCAGCGAACTTCTGGCCGCCGAACGGAACGTATTCGTATGCGCTGGCTGGCTTTCGCGCGTTTCGCGGATTCGATGGCGCGGCGGCTTGCTTCGGCGATACTTCGTTGGCGGCAACTTCCAGCAATGTTGCGGATGTGATGGTGTATGCAAGCTCGGACAGCACAACGCCGGGACGCGTGGTATTTGTGGCGATCAATCGTTCAACCTCCGCGAAACTTACGGCGATCAGCGGGCAGGCCGTTTCTGGAACGGCGCATCTCTATCAGATCACTGCGACTTCTGCGGCTACCCAGGTTTCGGGCGGGATGCAGGTAGCGCCGGTTGCAGCGGGGACCATGGCGGTGAGCGGGAATTCCTTTACGATTACGTTGCCGGCGCTGAGTGTTACGACGATTGACGTGAATTAAGCGCGATTTATTCCTCATTGTGGATCGAAGTAGGTTCCCACAAATCCCCTGATGCTTACGCCCGGGCAAGCTGGGGCGCAGCATGCTGCGCCCCTACAAAAGATAGACCATTACTCCGGAATGTTTAGGTCGCGAAGGCCATCGGGAAGAATTACTTCGATTCGGCGGGCGACAGTATCGATGCGGGTGCAGATGTCTTCGGCTAGTGGTATTAGCATTTCGGTTTCGGCGGATTGCGGAGCTGCCGCCAGTTCAACTACCAGCAATGGAGTACCGGGGAAACCTTCGCCGGGAATTTCTACCTCGGTAACGGTACCGAGCAAGGTCGGGACTTCGTTGCTGGCGCAGGCCGACGAGGGCGGTGAAGCGGGCAACTCGAAAACGGAACAGCCGACTAAATCGGCTACAAAATAATGGCCTGCGGGAAGAGTTACGCGGTGATCGATGGGGAGCAGGACGTCGAGGCCGCGAAGTTTTTCCGCGTCGTTGATGCTGTTTATGTTTTCGAAGTGGAAGACGGCTTGGCCTTGGTGATTTTGGCTTAGCCAGCAATTCTTTACGGCGACTTGGCGAGGTTCAGCTTTGCTTTTTGCGTCGGAGAGGAAAACCTCTTTTAGTTTGGTCAGGCGCTCGGGGAAATCAGTTAGCAGTTGGGCGGCTAGTTCGCCTTTGTTGCCGCGCGGGCGGAGCAAGTGCGCTACAGCAAAGAAACGGGGATTCTCAGCCACGGTTAATCTTCTACGATTTCTAGAGTGAAGCGTTTGTGCTGCTTGGAGCCGGCGGCGGCGAGCAAGGTGCGGATGGATTTGGCGGTGCGTCCCTGGCGGCCAATGATTTTGCCGAGGTCTTCGGGATTTACGCGCAGCTCGATTACCGTGACCGGCGCGCCGTGGGTGTCCACGCGGACTTCGTCCGGGCGATCGACGAGGGCTTTGGCGATGACGTTGACGAGTTCTTTCATCGTGCGGGTCTGCCTTAAATCTACAGGACGAGTCCGTGAAGCAGTGCCTCAGGGGCTAAAGCCCCTGATTTTTGGTGCCGCTTACGGCCCGACTAAAGTCGGGCCCTCCCGCCTCTAAGTGAGAACGCCCCCCGTCTGCAAATCGTCATGACGCGGACTTTCTTCGCGGACTATAAAGCTGGAGCTTACCGCGCGAAAGCGGCGTCAAGCCGCCGCACTCCAAATGGCGGTACGCGGCCCTGAGCCGAGGCATGAAAAAGCGGCCCGTCACCTTGGGCCGCTGAAATTCACGTGTGTTGCGATCAGGCGATCTTTTCGCGCTTCAGGAAGCTGCGGACCGTGTCGCTGGGTTGCGCGCCCTGGCCAAGCCAATACTTGATGCGTTCGGCATCAAGCTTGATTTCCGCGGGCTTTTTCAGCGGGTCGTAGGTACCGACGAGTTCGCGGGTGCGGCCGTCACGGGGACGGGTGCGCTCAATGACTACCACGCGGTAAAAGGGCTTCTTTTTCTTGCCAATACGAGCTAGACGAATCGTTAACACTAAATCACTCCTCCGGAACCCTCAATTGTAGCGTGGATGACTGGTGGTGGCAATTGCTTAGTGCGGCAGGCCGTCGAATCACGACGTTTGGTGCGGAGGGTCGGAAGTAGATTCGTGATCGCGGCGGGAGCTGGTTCAACCCCGAGGGGAATCGCAAATCGTTATCATTCTAAAGAACTTGAAGTCGTTTGTTTTGATAACGATTCAGATGGTGCTCATTCTAATAGGGTTATGACGCTCTTTTAGTGTATAGATTGTAAATAGCTGGAGGCTGAATTGACTCTTGGGCGGAGACAAAAAGGCCTAGTCAGCTGAGACGATTGAGGCCGTTGAAGGCGGCGGTTTTGTAGCACTCGGCTAGAGTGGGATAGTTGAAGACGGTGTTGATGAAATAGGTGACTTTGCCTTTCAGGGTGAAGACGGCTTGGCCGATGTGGAGAAGTTCGGCGGCGTCTTCGCCGAAGATATGGACGCCGAGAAGCTCGAGAGTTTCGCGGTGGAATAAGAGCTTCAGGCGGCCATTGGTGTGGCCGCTGATTTGTCCGCGAGCCATTTCGCGGTAGTAGGCCACGCCGACTTCGTAGGGGACGTCGGCGTCGGTGAGCTGTTCTTCGGTTTTGCCAATAAATGAAATTTGCGGAATGGTGTAGATGCCGTAGGGGTAGCCGGCGGGATCGGTCTTTACCGGCAGATTGAAGGCGCGGGCGGAAGCGATGCGGCCTTGCTCCATGGAAACGCTGGCCAGGCTGGGAAAACCGATTACGTCACCGACCGCGAAAATGTGGGGCTGCGACGTACGGTAATCCTCGTCCACTTTGATGCGGCCGCGCTCATCGACTTCGATACCCGCGGCGGGGAGGTCGAGGCCATCCACATTGCCCTGGCGACCGACGGCGTAGAGAAGACCGTCTGCGACGATGCGCTTTTTGCTGACGAGATTGGCGGCAACTTTTCCGTCCGGGAGTTCTTCCACGCTTTCTACTTCTTCATTGAGTCGCATGGTGACGCGCTGGTCGCGCATGTGGTAGGTGAGGGCTTCGACCATTTCAGTATCGGCAAATTCGAGAAGGCGCGGACGCTTTTCGATAATGATCACGCGGACGCCCAGGGTGGCGAACATGCAGGCGTATTCGACGCCGATAACGCCGCCGCCGACCACGATAAAGGTGCGGGGAATTTGCGGCATGCTGAGAATCTGGTCGCTGTTGATGATATTGCGTCCGTTGATCGGAACTTTAGAATTTACGGCAGGCTTGGTGCCGGTGGCGATGATGATGTACTCGCCTTCGTATTCGCCGAAGCCGCTGGAGTTGGCGACGCGGACGTGATGGGGACTGGTGAAGCAGCCAGTGCCATGAATTATGGTTACGTTGTTGCGTTTTAGCTGGCTTTGGATAACGCCGACTTCGTTCTCGACGACGTGCTGCACGCGAAAATTCAGGTCGGCCATGGTGCAGGCGTCTTTGGAATTGTAATTGGTGCCGTAAAAACTTTTGTCGTAAAAACCGGAGAGGTGCAGGACCGCTTCGCGCATGGTCTTGCTGGGAATAGTGCCGCTGTTGGTGCAGACGCCGCCGATGACCGCGCCTTTTTCAATAATGGCGACGCGCTTGCCGGCCTTGGTGCCTTGAATCGCGGCGCGTTGTCCGCCAGGGCCTGAACCAATCACAATTAAATCAAACGGCTGCATTCTCGGATTCCTCCGTGGCCGGTTCTTCCGGAGAAATTACCCCAGAAGACGAGGCCACTGGGCTTTGAGTATAGACGAGGGCCGTCTTTCTGGGGGCGCGGGTGCCCCCGTCGTCACCCGTACCATTGGCCACACCCATCAAATATTCCTGAACGGAAAAGCGATAGCGTTTGCGCTGGGCGCGCGGGCGAGAGTAGGTGCCGTCGGAGGAGAGCAGCCGGGCTTTGCGAGTATCCGCCAGGTACGAAGAGAGAATTTCACCACAGATGCGTTGGCAAAGGGCGGGATCTTTAAGGGGAAAAATAACTTCGACGCGCTCGTAGAGATTGCGGGGCATCCAATCGGCGCTGCCCAGAAACATTTCCGGCTTGCCGCCATTTTCAAAATAATAGATGCGACTGTGTTCGAGGAAGCGGCCGACCACGCTGCGCACGCGGATGCGGCTGCTGACGCCCCGCAGTCCGGGAACCAGTGTGCATTGCCCACGAATGATCAGATCAATTTCGACGCCGGCTTGGGAAGCGCGATAGAGGGCCTGGATAACCGCTTTATCGGTGAGGGCATTCATTTTGACGATAATGCGGGCGGGACGTCCACGGCGGGCGTGGCGAGTTTCGCGATCGATCAGCGCAATGGATTTTTTGGCCATGTCGCGCGGGGCGACCAACAGCGGTTTGTAGTGGTTTTGTTCGGAGTTGGCGGTGAGGAGATTGAAGACGTCCTGGACAGCGGCGGAAATTTCGTTATCGGCTGTAAAGAGACTCAGGTCGGAGTAGAACCGCGCAGTGGAAGCATTGTAATTGCCGGTGCCGAGATGCACGTAGCGGCGAATTTTGCCGTCGGGATCGTTGCGGACGATCAGCAGCAGCTTGGCGTGGGTTTTCAGATCGACCAATCCATAGGAAACCTGCACGCCGGCGTCTTCAAAACTACGCGCCCAGCGGATGTTGGTGGCCTCGTCGAAACTGGCTTTCAGCTCCACGACGACGGTGACTTCTTTCTTGTCGGCAGCTTCAAGCAGCGCGCCAGCGACCGGAGAATCGGAATTGGTGCGATACAAGGTCTGCTTGATGGAAAGGACGCGGGGATCGTGGGCCGCAGTCTGCAGGAAATTCACAACGGTATCGTAAGACTCGTAGGGATGGTGAACCAGGAAGTCCTGCCTGCGAATGGCGTCGAACATGGAGTCGGCATCGTGGCCGATGCGCACCTGGCGCGGAGAGAACGGCGGATATTTTAAGTCGGGGCGCGGAGTTTCTTCATAAAGATGGAACAGCCGCTGAAGGTTTACCGGGCCTTTGCAACGGAAGACTAGAGATTCATCAAGTTCAAACGTAGTGACCAGGCGTTCGACAATTTCGCGCGGCGCGGCGGCATCAATTTCCAGGCGAACAGCTTCGCCTTTGCGGCGCTGGGTGACTTGCAGATCGACGGCTTCGAGCAGGCTGCGGGCTTCTTCTTCTTCGAGGTAGAGATTGCTGTTGCGGGTGATGCGGAATGGCGCGGAGCCGAGAATTTCGTACCCGCGATAGAGCTTGGCGGCAAAGGTAGAGATGATGTCCTGCAAGAAAACGTAGTCGACGGTGCCGCGGGAAGAAGGTACGCGCAGAAGGCGGGGCAAGGTGCGCGGAACGGTGAGTACGCCGAAATACGGTTTGCCATTTCCGCCGCGGCGGCGGCGCAGAATGAAGGCGATGCACAGCGCTTTATTGAGTACGTGGGGAAAGGGATGCGAGGGATCGACCGTCACCGGGGTGAGCATGGGAGAGACGCGGCGATCATAAAAGGTTTTGGCGGCGCGGGCGGCCGGGGCGTCCAGATCCTTCATGGATAGCAGGCGAATGGATTGTTTGGCCAGGGCGGGGAGAATTTCTTCGTTCCAGCACTTATATTGGTCGCGAACGAAGATTTGCATGGCGGCGGAAACGCTTTGCAGCTCTTGCTCGGCGGTGTGGCCGTCGGGACCGACCTCCGTAGAACCATGCTCGATGCGCTGGAGGAAACTGGAGACGCGGACTTCGACGAACTCGTCGAGATTGTTGGCGGTGATGGCAAGAAATTTTACGCGTTCGAGGAGCGGGTTGCCAAGGTCGCGGGCTTCTTCGAGGACGCGGCGATTGAACTCCAGCCACTCGAGATGGCGGTTGAGGTAGTAGCGCGGGTCGTCCAAGGCGGTGCGTTTCATGGGTGGTCTCGGGACAAAGAGAGATAGCCTATCGGTATTACGGGGAGATTAACAAGGGAGATGGTGCATTTTGCCAGCCAAGCGTATCCCTATGTTCCTGGCTGATCTCGATGCCTAATTTGAGTTGCTCCGAGCTCCTAGTAAAGTAGACGGAGGTTCCTTCCGACGTGTCGACGCCGAAAGCACATCCCGCGTTTCACCTTCATTCGGTGGAGGGCGTCTCCCGACAGATTATGCCGGTGGAACTGCGGACGGCTCTGAGCTTCAGCTTCATTACATGCCGGCGAGTTTGCCGAGGCCTTTCATTTTGGCGCGGGCGGTCATGGCGCCGTATTGCTTCATCATTTGACGCATTTGCATGTATTGCTTTACTACGGAGTTGACGTCCTGGACGGAAGTGCCGCTGCCGGCGGCAATACGCTTACGGCGTTTGCCATCGATCACGTTGTGATCGCGGCGCTCCTGATTGGTCATGGAGTTGATGATGGCTTCGACCTGTTTCAGTTTGCCTTCGTCGACCTGGGCGTTTTTTGGCAAGTTTTGTAGCGGGCCAACCTTGGGAAGCATGTCTACCAATTGTTCCAGCGGGCCCATCTTTCTGATTTGTTTCAGCTGATCGCGAAAATCTTCCAGCGTGAAATCTTCCTTGCGGAGCTTGCGTTCGAGTTCAATGGCGGCTTTTTTGTCGACGGCGAGTTCGGCGCGTTCGATAAGCGACATAAGATCGCCCATGCCGAGAATGCGGGAGACGATGCGCTCGGGATAAAAGGCTTCAAGAGCGTCGTATTTTTCGCCGAGGCCGACAAATTTTACCGGCGCGCCGGTGACTTTGCCGATGGAGAGAGCGGCGCCGCCGCGGGCATCACCATCGAGCTTGGTGAGGATTACGCCGGTTAGGCCGAGACGTTTATGAAATTCGCCGGCGCTGCGTACGGCGTCCTGACCAATCATGGAATCGGCGATGAAGAGCAGTTCGCTGGGTTGCAACTCTTTCTTGAGATAGCTGAGTTCGTTCATCAGCTCATCGTCGATGTGCAGACGGCCCGCGGTGTCCACGAGAATCACGTCGCTGGCGCTGAGCTTGGCTTCCTTAATGGCGCCGCGAACAATTTCGAGCGGCTTGTTGGTGCCAGTGCCAGGCCAGATGTGGGTGCCAACAGCTTTAGCGACTTGCGCCAGCTGTTCGCGGGCCGCGGGACGGTAAACGTCGGTGGAAACCACCAGCGGGCGATGGCCATGCGTGGTGAGCCACTTTGCCAGTTTGCCGGTGGTGGTGGTTTTGCCGGAGCCTTGCAGGCCGACGATCATCCAGACTGAGGGCGGTTTGGAGGCGAAGAGCGGCTTGGCGTGTTTCCCGAGCATTGCGCTCAGCTCGTCGCGGACTACCTTTACGACTTGCTGGTCCGGAGAGAGCTGCATCATTACTTCGGTACCGATGGATTTGGCGCGGATGTTGGCTAACAATTCGTCCGCTACGGTTACGTTGACGTCGCCTTCGAGGAGGGCGTCGCGAATTTCGGCGAGCGCGGCGTCCAGGTGCTCGTCGGTGAGCTTGCCCTGGCCGCGGAGATTTTTGAAGGTGCGTTGGAGCTTTTCTGTTAGGTTTTCGAACATTTTGATTTTGGCGAAATTTTGGCGTTACTACTTTAGCTAGACTCTCTCATCCTGCGGCCACACTGCGTGTTGGCTCCGACTGCAAAAGGACACAGCCAGGATTGGCTGTGCCACATGAACCTTCATTTTAGGCCGCGCGCCGATGACGGGTCAAACCAGCTTCCATGGAGATTTCCAAGAAGCTGAATACAGGGTGCTCAAACGTGCTGCAGGTGCGTGTCTTTGAAGGCCGTTGGGTATTTCAGACCGTAGCCCAACATGCGATCGAATCCGATGTGGGAGAACCAGATCAGCGCATAGGGGACACAGGCTGGAGATGGCAAGAGTAACGCCACGAGTAGCAGCAGCATCGGGGATACCAGCGTGTGGACGAGATTGTAAGCGGCTGCGCCGAGTTGGACGTCTTTGAGATAGCCAAGCATGGAAATGTCCGGCGTCAAAAAGAGGACCGCGAAGAGCCACCATGGATAGTGGCCCGCGTGATAGAGCCAGAGAGTCAGCGCGAAGACAAAGGCAGCTTCAGCACGGAGCAACAGACGAGGGTTGGTCAGCATAGTGGGCCGCTCGATACTGGGCCGCTCGCCATTGTAGGACGAAATTGCAGGACGAGTCAGCGGTGTTCAGAAAGTAAGGCGAACGCCTATCTGCGCGGCGAAGGGGATTCCCACGGTGGTGCCGGGACCAAAAAAATCACCGAGGGCTCCGGCGGGAACGAGAAGCTGCTTGGGATTGGTGACCGGGACGTTGCACGCGGGGGTGGGGCAAAGTGCGGTGATGTTGGCGAGGTTGTTGACGGGAATGGGCAGAGCGGAAACGTCAGTGACATAGTTGGCGCCAGGGTTGTTGCGATTGAAGAGGTTGAAGAATTCTATGAAGGGCATGAGGTTGTAGCGATCGTGAATGGTAAACGGGCGGGCCACGCGGAGGTCCATCTGGATGTAGGGGGTGCCGCGAAATTGATCGAGGGTGGTTTCAACGCCGTTGACTACGGCGCGAGTGCCAACAGGTGTCGTCAGGGTAATGGGACGGCCACTCTCAGCCTGGAAGAGAGTGGAGAGTTGAAATTTTCCTGGGGCTACAAAGGTGCCGGCGATCACCGCGCGGTTGGTGACGTCCTCGCCAGAGGGACCATAGTCTCCCGAACCAAACGGGTGATAGGGATCGCAGACGCCGTCTACGTAATCGAAAAGTTCGCCGAGTAAACAGCCCCACGTCTTGGCGCTGGAGAGAGTGTAATTCGCCACGAGACTGACGCGGCGCGAGACGTTGCCCTGCAGATGCAGCATGAGTCCGCTATAGCTGGAGCGATTGTCTGAATGAAACACTTCCAAGCCATCGGGGTAGGTGTAGGCGGCGTAACCGTGGCGGCCTTGTTCGAGGGTGTAATCCGCGCTGAGGGTCCACGCGGCGTTGAAAGCATGTTGAATGCCGGCGGTGGCGTGGATGGCGTAAGGAGTGTGGTAGTGAGGGTCAATCAGAGCGGGGGGCGGGGCGGCGAGAGGACTGCTGCTTCCCGAAAAATTCGTGTCGTTGACCGCTTGCAACGCGAGGACCCAGCCGTTTTGCGCGAGGTCGTTGTAATACATTCCGAAGCCCCCGCGCACCACGGTGGTACCGGAATTTCCGAGTGCGTACGCGAAGCCGACGCGGGGGGCGAAGGCTTTGCGGTAATCGTGCGGGATGCCGTTGATGACGGGGTCCACTGGCGATACCAAGTTTTCCAACGCGGGATTAAATAACTGGCTGCGATCGGAAGCGATGAAGAGACCAAAAGTAGTGTCGTAGCGCAGGCCATAATTAATTGTTAGACGCGGGGTGAGGCGCCAGGAATCTTGCGCGTAGAAACCGAGGCGTTGAACGTTTTGCGAGAAGCTGCCATCGCTGGCTGGGAAATCGTTACACACGGTGCCGGGGGTAACGGGTAGTCCACCCTGCCCGTTGCAATTAATATCGACAGCAAACTGATTGGGGTTGGCGGCGTAAAAGTTCGGGTCCAACGCGAACGTGGTGATGTTTTCGGCGGTGCCGGTAAGCGCGCCGCTCAGAACCGGTTCGTGAATCAGAGTCACACCAAAACGCGGGGAATGGCGGCCGGAGGAGTGACTGACGTCATAGCGGAATTGATATTTCTCCTGGTTGCGCAGCACGGGGAAAGCGGTGATCGCGGTAGCGAAAGAGTTGTCGCCGTAGGTGTCGAGGCCGGAAATGGTTTGAAATGTTACGGTGAAGGGAAATTGCAGAGAAAAACCCTGGTACTCATTGCGGGTTTCGGTATGGTGCAGGCCGCTGGCTCCGAAACTGAAACTGCCGATCCAAGTGGGCGTGAATATGAACTGATTGTTCAACGCGAGATTGAAATAGTTCGAATGCGAAGTGGCGCCGGTAGATGGCAGAGTGGCTTGCTGGATGAGATCGTTGTGGGTGATATAGCTATCGACTGAGCCGCGGAGAAACCACTGGGAGCGCGCGGATTGCTGCCAGTCCAGGCGGACGGTTCCCAGAGTGTCTTGAAACGGAACGCGGGCGAAAGCTGGAACAGCGATCGAGGAAACGCCGGGGATCAAGCCCATTTCGGCGAGACTGTTTAAGGAACTGAATTCCGCCTGACTGGACGGGCTATACGCGATACTGGCGTGCTCGTTAACATATTCGTAGGTGGTGAAGAACCACAGTTTGTCGGCCTTGATGGGTCCGCCGATTGCGCCAATGTAATTCTGACGAGAAAAAGGCTGTTTGGGATTCGGCGCGGGATTTTCAATTGGGAAGCGGGCATTCAAATCCGCGGCGCGTTCGTAAAAAGCAAAATCTCCGTGCCAATCGTTGGTGCCGCGGCGCGTGGTGATTACCACCGAGCCGGCGGTGGTGCGGCCGGTGTCCGCGTCTTCTTGCGCAGTGCGAAAAGCGAACTCCTGAATCGCATCGGGAGAAAAATTTTGCAGGAAGCCCCCGATGTAGTCATCCGAGTTATCTACGCCGTCGACGGATAGATCATTGTTCAGGCCCGAACTACCTCCGGTGGATACGGCGGTGATGCGCGCTTTGGTGGGATCGGAAGGCTCGACTGGCTCGGTGCCGGGCACGAGGTAAGCGATGTTTGCGAAGCTGCGCGCGGCCAAAGGAATATTCTGCAGGTCATAGTGAGTCACGACGCCTTGATGCACCGCGCTGGCGAGGTCCATGGGTTGCGTGGTGATGGAGGAGGCTTCCCCGACGACGGTGACACTCTGCTGGACGGGTTGCGGCTTGAGCGTAACGGTGACGTCGGCCACTACGCTTACGGCGATACGCACGTCAGCAAGGGCTTGGGCGAATCCCGGGGCTTGCACCACTAGTTGATAGTTGCCGGGAGGGATATCGTCGAGGCGGAAGTCACCGCGCGCGTCGCTGGTGGCGTTGCGTTCGAACGCGACTTCCACTCCACGCAACGTAACCTTCGCCGCGGGAACTCCAGCCCCGCTGGAATCGAGCACTGTTCCTTGCAGTGCTCCACGGTAGGTTTGCGCAAATGACTGCGAGCCGCAAACCAACACTACGAAGACAAGTGCAGCGAAACCAGCACGCAGTCGTTGAAAGACACGCTGAATAAACATTTAGGCCAACACCCGATATTGGGATTTTAGACGGGTAGTATGCGGGTTTCGTTTCAGCGTGTCGAGCGTCACACAAGTGGCGATGAACGAGCGCGAATTGCCAACAATGGGCGAGCGTACGGCTTTCTTGACGGGGTAGCTTACAGGGCGGGGAAAAGTGATACACCTCGAATGCGAAGGTGAATAATTTCAGCGCCGTCAAGGTAATTAAACTGATTGGTGGGCGTCTCAAAGGATTACGCTGAAATTGCTAATTGACAATCTAGATACTTCTGATCTATACCTTCGGCACCAACATAACCAGCAACACCAATTTCAGGAGTTCACAAATGTACACTCGCTTCGTCAGAGCCATGTGGGCGGTTCTTATCGGCAGTCTAACTTTAATTTCGTCGCCTTGCAGCGCTCAAAAGCCAAAAACACCCACGTGCACACAGTTTGTTCATTACGATAAGAAAAATCTCACGATAACTCTCCCCAATTTCCATTCTGTGACCTTAGGGTCGGAAAGTTTCAAGTCCGACAAAATCCAAGCCGCTGCGGATCTAACCCAGCTGTTCGATCTGGTGCAGTTCTCGAATTGCCAGATGCTTGACCGCCTTGCTGCACAGCCCAATTCCAGTGATTATTTACAAGCGACGAAGGCAATGCTTGACTCCAATTCCAAACTCCTCGGACTAGCAATTCAACTTGACGCATACAGTAAAGATCAAAGTCAAAGTCAGGAAGACAAAGTTGCGCAAACGGCAACAGCGTCCCTAAGCACAGCGATTAAGGTGCAGGGTTCGACAATTTCGTTAACTGCAGGCAAAAATCCCCCGCCGAGTACATCTCCAAGTTCTCCGACAAAGCCTAATAAGAAAGCCCCACCCGCGAACTCCGCGACACCGTCACCTCAGACTGCATTGCAATCAATCGATTTGGACAAAATCGCAAGTGAGTTTCAAGGAGAGCTCGCAGACGAACTCGCGAGGCTAGTCAAGGTCGACCTTCCCCAAGACGAGCTGTGGAAGTTGATTCCTGACGCTAACAAGGCCAAAATCCGCGACGAGTTAAAGAGCGTGATGGCTGTCCTCCTGGCAAATAACTTCTTCCACCTCGAAGAAAAAGACCTCGCAGCGTTCATCGTAATGCCTGGTGGCAACGGTCAGATGTACTTTCCCGACGGACTATTTGTGAGACCAAGCTCGGCCCCTCAGACCGCACCCAGATTCTCTATACCTTTAGGGTATGGTGCGTCAGGTCTAGCATTTGCGACCAATGAGATCGAGTTTGTGGATGTTACCGATACTCTACTCAAAGTAGGAGACTCGTCCGAGGCGAGAGCGTCTCAGACTAAAGCGAGAATGATCTTGTTGCCGAACGACGCGATGAGTTCGGTTACTGCTAGGTACGTCGCCGCTTTCCCGATCGACAATAATCGACACCAGCCGATGGCGGTGATGTCGATATCTGTGTATAAAATTCTGCCCCGTTCTGACGACCTGCTATCACTTCGCAATGATCCAAAAATCGAGCAGGCACTAGCGAATATTGCTAATCTATTGACGCTGACAAAATAACGTACGATATGACAAATGGCCTTGCTCGCCCATGTATATTCGTTCTGCTCATCTTGTGCGTGGCTGCTCTCCAGACATCGGCGCAGCGTGTTATTTTGCGAGGCACCATCCTCACGCCAGATCAGGTGCTGGAAGATGGAATAATAACCGTTGATGGTGAGCGGATTGCAGCGGTCGAGGCCTACAGTCCCGGTTTGCCAACCGCCTCCGATAGTAGAGGTATTCTCGACACACACGGTTTGATTCTCCCTGGCATGGTCGATCTTCATGATCACATAACATGGAACATGCTCCCTCGCTGGAGGGCGAATCGCCAGTTCGCAAATCGCTACGAATGGCAGCTGGATACGGCATATAAGATTGCGCTTGACACACCCCACCGAAAATTGATGGAAGAAGGATTTGGCTGCAAAGCCAATTTTTTCGGTGAGGTGAAAGCGATAATAAATGGAGCCACGTCGGTTGTGGGTAGTCTCGGGTCGACCCACCCAGGTGACAACGCGTGTATCGTGGGCAATGCTAGGAATCTCGATTACTATTCTGGTTTTTACGGAGTGGGGCTCGAGCGCGAAAAACTTCAGAACGATGTTTTCCCACTCGAGATGCCACTCGCGGAATCGGAAAAAATCAGATCCGAACTTATCTCCGGTAAGCTTACGACGTTTGTGGTACATCTCGCCGAAGGGAAGCCAACAGATGCAGGTTCCGCCCGAGAATTTAAAATGCTCACGAGTCGAGGATTTGTAACCGCAGGCGTCATCATTGATCACGGATTGGCTTTGGACAAAAATCAATTCCGCATGATGGCATCAAAAAATATGGGAATTGTGTGGTCTCCTCGGAGCAACATCGAACTATATGGCGTTACGTCGGACATTGGGACCGCCAAACAAGAAGGCCTGCGCATTGCGATAGCACCGGATTGGAGTCCCACGGGCAGTGATGGCATGTTGGAAGAATTGACATATGCTGCGACGTGGAATTCCGCACAAAACTTCCCCCATATTCAGTGATGCTGAATTAGTGAGGATGGCGACAACGGTGCCAGCGAAGCTAGCTGGACTTGAAGATAAAATAGGTTCACTGAGGCCAGGTTTGTATGCCGACGTTCTCGTGCTACGCAAAAGCGGAAGTGACCCGTTTTTTACCGTGACGCATAGCGGCGCCGCCGACGTGCGGCTCATAATTATCAACGGAGTGCCTCGGTATGGCGACTGGGACCTGATGAGTCAACTTCTTCCACAGGAACAGATCGAGCGGATAACGATTTGTGGCGCTGCGAAAGGACTTCATTTGGATAGACTACGTGCCAACGATGGAAGTGTGCTTTCGTGGAATGAAGTGACGCAAGCCTTGAATTCAGCTCTCAACGATTGGGGAACTTCGTTGGCACAGTTGTCTCCATGTGCAGGAAGAAATGAAAATTAGATTGGAACGCCGATCAGGTGTGAAGGAAACGAAAAATCGGAATCTCGTTCATTTCGAGAGCGAGGTTGAAAACCAAACTGTTCTGGCTAGGGCGTTACTACCTAACTTACTCTCGCTCCTGTTCTTATGCGGATCTTAAATTCAAAATACTCGCCCCGACGCCCCATCGACGCAACTTCCAATTGATCGTTGCTGAGTTTTTCCAGTTGATCCAATAAATTGAGTTGTTCGGCGGCCCTTTTATCAGGTTTCGGCGTGGGGCCAAAAGACTCCCTCGTGATCACGTAGTCTCCTAAATCGATCCTGAGTCCCCAAGTGTCGAATGCTCTTCTTAAGACCTCCCCGCCCGGCGTCGCTTTGCCCCGAAGGTATAGCCACAGCGTCTGACGTGTGATCCCCAACAACTCGGCCGCCTTTGACTTTGTCAGCTTATTCGCACGGATGGCCTCCGTTAGGCCTTCGACAATCGAGCGACGAAGTTCGGTGTCGGCACGGTGTTTGGACATAGTGGAAATTATGGTTGACAATCGTTGGATGTCAATTAAACTTTAATGTCAAGTTTAATTGACAAATAATGTCGTAGCGCTGCTGTAAACAAAGGATTTAACAGGATTGAGGTCAGTCAAGTGCTCGATGATGAGAATCACATTAGCAGCTGTAGTTTAGGAGGGGTGCGTCCGGCAGCGCACAAGCGTATACTTTTCACCCTTCGCCGCGCTCGCCGGAATTCAAACCTCTCTAGGCCGCGACTTTCGAGGTGCCTATGCTAAACGCGACTGTGTCAGGCAGTTTTCATCGTCACATGGCAGTAATCACTTCAGCCGTCCATGAGTTGGCTGCACTGTCCGTTCGCGTACTCTCCCCAGCTGATCCGCGGATTGTTGCATTCCAAGGTGAGTTTTTGTTCGTCGCGAGTGATCCTGTTAGATCGGTGCGGCTGGTTCAAGACCGGCATCTGGAATCAATTCGTGCTTCCAATTTTCTGTGGCTAGTATGTCCCGACGGCTACGTTGGCCAATCAGCCTCGATGGAAATCGGCTACGCCGTCAGCGAAGGTGTGCCCGTCTTCGCGAACACGGCACCAACGGATCTCACGCTACGCCAATATGTAAAGATCGTGCCATCTCTTACGAAAGCTGTAGAAGTTGTGGCAAATAATCCAGATCGCAAAAATATGCCTGGAATTCTTATTGACCCGCGAGCAACAGTCGAAAGAGTACATCAAATTCTTGATGACATTCTTCTTAAACTAACTAAGGTTCAATCACTCGAAGACGTTAGCCTCAACGCGTTTCGCGAAATAGACGATGTTCATCACCGCTTAATGCTTCCTACACGTTTACAGTAGATCAGAACGAGAGCAATGTCTCCTCGGACAACCAACTCCGCTCTGAATCTGAAACGATCATTGGATTTCGACGAACTGGAGATCCTTCCGGTTCTTTTGCAAACAAATTCTCCGAACACCAAATAGACTCCTTGAAATATTTCCGATCTAATTTGGGATTCAAACACGTCGCACATCAGGACAGCATCAAAACCTCAGTCTCAAGCTCGGCCACGTGCATCCTTTCACTGGTAGCTACAGGGTCTTGGCAGGAAGTGGCAGACAAAAAACAAAGTAAGGCGTTGCTGGGATATCTTCTAACCCGGAAAAAGAGTGCTGGGCTTAGAGCAAACAATCCTTTTACAAACGCCTGGATCTTGGAAGCGGTGACTGCTTTGGAGAATCGATACTCCGAATTCTCTGAAGGATCTTGAACGAGAACTAGTCGCTAAGAAAGAAAGATTGCTTCAGACACAGATTCCAAGCGTAGGGGGCGGGGGTGTCAGCATGAAACCCTATCCGCCATCTGGTTACCTGACACAGCTCGTAGTCCGCACGCTCATCCGTAGAAGCCAGCTGAACAACTTGAGCGAAAGCGTTAAGAGCTGGGCCTGGTCTGAGCTCGCTTATCAACTATCTTTAATTCATGCGAAGAGCAAAACGCAAGACCCGTTTTCCCTAGCCTATTTGCTTATACTTGTGACTTCGCTGACGCCCAACTCATTGATTAATCCACAGCAAGCCAGTATTCGGCGAGCCGCCCTCAAGACATTTTTCGATTGCCAACTAACGGATGGAACTTGGCCTCTTAGCCGCCCTCTGTTTCATTATCCTGATTTCGGAAACGCCCATTGCTACGAATACGAAATGCTGACGCAATTCCTTGGTGAACCGGATCTTTGCGAACTGTTGTTCGACTACATTCCGAACCTCAAGGCTGTTGCCCACGCAGTCTCAAGCAATGTGTACCGAATAAGTGACCGTGTCATGGTTTGGAACTCAGGACATCATCCAAATCAGGCAGATCCGGAATCGTGGGCTACGGCTTCGGTCTACCATTTTTTCCACGCATTGGACCGGTTTCTAGCAGAAGTCGTTAGGCGTGACCTTTTTCGCTATTTGGAATCTCAACCCCCGCGATTATTTGGTCGTCCGAAGAGGAATGAAAGTGAATTTGCTGCGGACGTGCTTGACAGTAAATTAGTTGTTGGCAATCAGAAACAACGACTTAAAAACTTTCTGTGGCTTAAATTTATCGAGCCTTTGGCCCGAGAAGTCGACAAAATCGAGATCGGTCGGTCGTTCGGTGCAACCACTCCGAGAGCGGCAATCTTATTCGGTCCACCAGGTACTTCGAAGACGGAACTTTCGAAAAAGATCGCTGAATTCCTTGGGTGGCCTTTTCTGTCGATCGACCCATCACGTCTTCTTCGGAGTGGGCTGGACGGGATTCAGGCCGAAGCAAACGCGATCTTCAGGATGCTCGAATGGACTGAACGAGTTGTGGTCCTTTTCGACGAGTTCGATGAGCTCGTTCGGGAACGCGAATCATCACACGCCGAAGCCTTTTCCCGTTTTTTAACTACAGCAATGCTGCCAAAGTTAAAAAATAAAAAAAAAAAAAAAAAAAAAAAAAAAAAAAAAAAAAAAAAAAAAAAAAAAAAAAAAAAAAAAAAAAAAAAAAAAAAAAAAAAAAAAAAAAAAAAAAAAAAAAAAAAAAAAAAAAAAAAAAAAAAAAAAAAAAAAAAAAAAAAAAAAAAAAAAAAAAAAAAAAAAAAAAAAAAAAAAAAAAAAAAAAAAAAAAAAAAAAAAAAAAAAAAAAAAAAAAAAAAAAAAAAAAAAAAAAAAAAAAAAAAAAAAAAAAAAAAAAAAAAAAAAAAAAAAAAAAAAAAAAAAAAAAAAAAAAAAAAAAAAAAAAAAAAAAAAAAAAAAAAAAAAAAAAAAAAAAAAAAAAAAAAAAAAAAAAAAAAAAAAAAAAAAAAAAAAAAAAAAAAAAAAAAAAAAAAAAAAAAAAAAAAAAAAAAAAAAAAAAAAAAAAAAAAAAAAAAAAAAAAAAAAAAAAAAAAAAAAAAAAAAAAAAAAAAAAAAAAAAAAAAAAAAAAAAAAAAAAAAAAAAAAAAAAAAAAAAAAAAAAAAAAAAAAAAAAAAAAAAAAAAAAAAAAAAAAAAAAAAAAAAAAAAAAAAAAAAAAAAAAAAAAAAAAAAAAAAAAAAAAAAAAAAAAAAAAAAAAAAAAAAAAAAAAAAAAAAAAAAAAAAAAAAAAAAAAAAAAAAAAAAAAAAAAAAAAAAAAAAAAAAAAAAAAAAAAAAAAAAAAAAAAAAAAAAAAAAAAAAAAAAAAAAAAAAAAAAAAAAAAAAAAAAAAAAAAAAAAAAAAAAAAAAAAAAAAAAAAAAAAAAAAAAAAAAAAAAAAAAAAAAAAAAAAAAAAAAAAAAAAAAAAAAAAAAAAAAAAAAAAAAAAAAAAAAAAAAAAAAAAAAAAAAAAAAAAAAAAAAAAAAAAAAAAAAAAAAAAAAAAAAAAAAAAAAAAAAAAAAAAAAAAAAAAAAAAAAAAAAAAAAAAAAAAAAAAAAAAAAAAAAAAAAAAAAAAAAAAAAAAAAAAAAAAAAAAAAAAAAAAAAAAAAAAAAAAAAAAAAAAAAAAAAAAAAAAAAAAAAAAAAAAAAAAAAAAAAAAAAAAAAAAAAAAAAAAAAAAAAAAAAAAAAAAAAAAAAAAAAAAAAAAAAAAAAAAAAAAAAAAAAAAAAAAAAAAAAAAAAAAAAAAAAAAAAAAAAAAAAAAAAAAAAAAAAAAAAAAAAAAAAAAAAAAAAAAAAAAAAAAAAAATAAAAAGGCGGGTACGGAACACATGTCGAAATCGGAGCTGCCCTCGCTCTCGAGAAACCCGTAATTTTGCACGCGCCAGATCAAAAAACGTTAGAAACCCCATATCCATGTGTCTTCCACTATCATCCTCGAATTAAGCTACTGGTCTCAGAAAGTCTCAACATCAAGGCGCTATTGGCCTGTATCCCGTTATGTGAAGACCAGTCACCGTTAGCACCTGCTACCGTTTGGAGTTTCGCGTGACTTCAAGAAGCCGAGCGAGCGTCTGCCAGTGTCGCGGATGAGGTTGTAGTTTACCGGAGCGAATATTTGACGCATACGGTAGCGAGATTCCAAGCGCTGAGGCTATGACACGGACCGTCACTCCCGCTAGACCAGGATGAATTTTTTCGCGATAGGTCTGTTCGTTCAGCCAAGCTCGCTGATTCGACCGTTTCCAAGCCCACCGAGCGGCAGTGTTTAGTCGTCCCTTCGCAGCACGGTTGGCTTGTGCTTCCGAACTGTGCGAGCAAGATCGGCCCCTTTGTGAGCACCCTTTACAAGCTCTTCAGTGCTAAGCGCGACCGCGCAGGACGGACAGTAGCTATGTCCGGCCGTGACATTTGCTCCGCAGGTTCGGCACAGTCGCGGAGGCCTTGGCGGGTCGGCATACAGGTGGGTTTAGCTTTCCTCTTGCTGGACGACGATGGCTTTGAGTCAGATGAGTAGGCGGAAGCATGAACTTCGCGGGTTTCTTTGCGGTCGACCACACCATACGGGAAATCCTTTCAGCAATCGGCGCGACAACGCGACTCAGCGTGGAGATACATTCCGAAAGACGCATCGCGAATGAACCCATTAGTCTGCAGTTCCCATCGCGTTCCTCAAAAAACCATTCCCGTCGCAGCGGTACTTCCGTAATCCATTTCAGCAGATGAGCATCGCAGTAAGGACGAGCCGGTTCCATGAGATCACAGGCCAAACTGTCGCGTGCATCTGTATCAACATGCAGAACGCCAATACCCGGATCGAGGCCTATCGATGCAGCTGCCAAACGCGATTCCGCCTCAAGCAAGGCGTACATGTAGTTCAACATGGCGTTCGGCGGGTTGACAGCGAGCCGAGGTGAACCTGTTAGAACAGATTTCCGAGTGCCGAAAGTACGCCAGTGTTCAGGTACGCGACGATAGTCGGCTGTCGGAAAATTGACTGGTAAGTCGCGCCACGCGGACCAATACGCTTGTGCTCCTTGCGCTTCGAGCTGTCGAATCGCTTCAACCGTCTTCGCATTGGCCAGTGAAGAACGGAAAAAAAGCTATCTTCTGCTAGCGATGGCTGAATTTCCTAAGGCCTCGCGAGCGATCCGTTCTTGGCCCTGGAGCTTTTGGCTAATGAGTTCTCGACTGATCTCCACGGCTGCGCCGGAATGATGCGCCAGGGATTGCGCTCGTCGCAGTCGTGCGTCGGATCGATGAACCGGACCAATCGCCGAAAGAACTTTCCCATTTCGCTCCAAAAGCAAAAAAGCCGTGTCCTGGGTGGAAAGCCAACGGAGCGCGGCGAATGAGACTAGCCCCTCAGAGCCAATAACAACAACATCTCTTGATTCCATGACCGACTCTTGTGAATCGGCCTCTCCGACGATTCGGCCCAATGCCGTCCTCTAACACAAGGTGGCCACGATCAACGCAGATGGACGCACCATATCCGAAAAGCGTGATGACTCCATGTTTCGGGATAATGCGCTCAACTGATGGAGGAAGATTCATTGGAAATTAGTCCAAGTATCTTGAATGCAGAGTAGCTTCTTAACGTGTTGTAAATTCGCAGTCTAATACTGATTTTATCGTATTTTGTCATCTATGAATACCGCTAAAAACGGGGAGTAAAGTCTCAAGATGTCAGTTGACGGCACCGAGGTGCGCAGAGATACTAAACGCAGCACGGGGAACTAGTAGAAAAGCCTACGGCGGTGACGAGCCGCCCGATGGGTACAGTCCTTTACTCGTACCCACGCCTTCCCGATGTCGGTAGGAAGTAGCACCGACCATCGAAAACTGACGAGTCTGACCCTACCCTGCATCGAGTAGGGGACGCAAAAAGTTAGTGGGGCAAGGGAGAAAACGGGACCTGGGCTCAGGCTAGAGCAAACGAACTCCTGCAGATGACATCACTCTAGGAGTGTGTCAATGCAGAATCTGCGTTTGCTCGGTAGCAAGATTTTATTCAGCCGCCGAGATTTTTCCGAACTAACTGGACTATCCCTCAGAACTCTTGCAAAGCTTGTTGCATCGCGTGAAGTTGTGTCTATTCGCGTCGGTCGCCGCAGGCTCATTCCAAAATTTGCCTTGCATTGCTTTATCAAGCGTAGCCACTCAACGCAATCGGCCCCCCGAAAGAAGGTGGGCCGATGAAGCGCAAAACTCGGACAGCCAAGAAAGAGCGTAACCCGGGAAAGACGCTGAAGTCGCGAACCCGTTCGCCCCGAAAGCGGATAAACAAGCAGCATTCACGCGTCAGTCCAAGCACCGTCGTCTTTCGGTTGCGAAGACCCCAAAGCAAGCGAAGGTCAATTACCGGAAAGCGCTCGCCGTTCTCGCACGGGTCCGTCGCGAAAGTCTTTCTTTATCCAAAGCTTCCCGGCTAGAGCGAATCAAGTCAAAGACTGTTCATCGGTATGTCGGTAAGGCCGTATATCGTAGTGGTTCCATGGCAAACCCTGGAAGCTGACGAGGACAGATCGTCTATCCGCGAAGATGTTGATTACCACGGACCGGGGTCCTATTTTCGTCGTCGTTCGGGGTTCTGTCGAGAGGATGCGCCTCGCTCGGTATGACATAGCGCTTCAGAAAATGGCGGGCAGGCGAGGACGGCGCTGAAAAAGAGCTATTGGCGGCATTCAAAGGTCAAACGGTCGCTGGTCACGTGTTCATCACCGATCCAGACCTGCTCATTCAATTGGAGGAAGCGGGTCAATTGGACTTTGATAACTCTTTATTATTCTGTCGGCGGTGGTTCATGAAGGCCGCCCGCACGATTAAGAGGACCGCTTGTGTGCTCTGCGGTAAGCGCTCTAAGACGGAACGTCATCATGTCGGAGGGCGGAATCACCTGGCTTGGCTTACCGCTCCACTGTGTCGCGATCACCACGAACAGTGCATCGACTCCTTAAGATAGCTGGTGTTGACCTTGAATACACTTGCGATCCCGTTGAGCGATTGATTCGCGCCACAAAAGCCATCAGTATTTTCATGTGCATGGTCCAGGACGCGCTGCACGAAGCTAGATTGCTGTTAAACCAACAACTGAAGCGGAGGCGAAGGGCGTGCAGGAACGTCACGACATTTTCGTGCGGGCTCACGCCCCTCTCCCATCAAAAAAGCCTTGGCATGCGGCCGCACGTTCGCGAACTTGGCCCGAGTTCCGCTCTTATTCTTTGACACAGAAACCACGCTAGACCCGACGCAAGACACTCACCTTTGGGTGCTTCCGTCTTTATGAATTCAAACGATCTAAATATCTATTGTGTCGAGGAAGGTCTATTTTTCTCGGTGATATTCTCATGACGCCAGATCGCAAAATGTCTTGAGCGTTATGTCGCTAATCCTCTGAATGTTCCAAGCACCGAAATCTTTCCACCTCAATTGAAGCTCAAGTTGTTTAGTCGGAGAGACGTTTCCTCAGACAGTTCTTCTGGGGAGCGGTCCGTCGAGGAGACTTGATCGTTGGTTTCAACCTTCCGTTCGATCTGTCGCGGCTCGCGGTCAAGTATGCGAATGCTCAGAAGAGGCGGTTGGTCTTTGGCGCTCTCGCGAACGTAAGAGTCGAAAGACAGGAAATAACAGAAATCGATATCGAAAGACCACGAATTGTAATCACTTCCATCAACAGCAAGACGGCGTTCATCAAACTGTCGCAGTAAATGGCGCCCGCGAAGAATGGCCGAACGAACCGAGGTTTCTTGATCTCACGAACATTGACGTTTGCTCTTCGCAACGTGCCGTATAGGCTCGCGATCAGCCTGCAAGCGCTTTTGGAGTTAAGGGAAAAATAAGCCACACACCGACTGGGAAAGTCACACCGGAAGAAATTAGCCTACTGTCGAGAGGATGTAGGAGCAACTGGAAGACTATTGAACGCGGCTAAGAAAGGAATTTGACCAACATCCGATCGAACTGAGACCAGATAAAGCGTACTCACCTGCATCAATCGCTAAGGCCTATTTGGATGCGATGAATATTGCTCATCCTAAAGACCACTTTAAGGTCGCCAACAAGATCCACGGAATTGCGATGCAAGCCATATTACGGTGGGAGGGCGGAATGTCGAATAAGAAGAACTCCTGTTCCCGTAATCCTGACTGATTTCACGAGCCAATACCCGACGGTGAATGCGCTTCTGGGGAACTGGAGACGTACTAACTGCAAGGGACTGTTCGATTTCAGCCTTGTACTGCGGCCGTAAGGAAGTTGCTTCTCCGAGGTAAAGCCAGAAAACACATTCAAACCGAAATTCTGGAAAAAGCTTGTCGTTCTTTGCGTTGGTAAAGCCCGATAACGATATCTTGCCTGTAAGAACTATTTACAACGGTCGAACACGAAATATAGGACTCAATTACCTAACGTCCAGAAACCCATCTGGTACGCGGGGCCCGATATCGTAGCTTCAGCTGCTTACTTCAGGGTAAGGTCCCAAGAATCATGAAAGCATTTCGAATGTGCAGCCTTCGGGGCAACAAAAAAACCTATCGTGCACACGAACTTGGCAGGCACAGTCCCGATTGATCCGAGAAAGGACGATTTCTTTGTCCGTGTAATCGAGCAAAGGAATCGTATGAAGCGCGTTGATCGGCCCGTCTCTAATTTTCTGAAAGTGGTTGGAAATTCAGGCAGCTATGGGCTGTTCGTCCAGGTCGATCCGGACACGCTTCAAAAATCCAAAGACGTGCCGGTCTATTCGGGATCAAAGGAATTCTCGCAATCTTCAAGCTACGTTGAGAAAACTGGGCCTTGGTATTTCCCACCGTTTGCGTCACTCATCACTTCGGGCGGCCGCCTTCTCTTGGCAATGCTTGAACGAATGCATCACAGACGCTGGAGGAAGCTATTTGTTTTGTGACACAGATTCCATGTGCATCGTTGGTTCAGGCACGGCGGGGAGTGGTTCCATGCGTCACTGAGAATTGCAGAGTGCATGGAAAGAAGCCATAAAGGCATTGTCGTTCCGACAAGTAAGAGGACAATTGTTCGCCAGATTTAATCAGCTTAATCCTTACGATTCGAATGTCTCGTCCGAGACATCTCCTCAAGATTGAAGACGTTAACTTTCATCGACTCGAACCCAACCAAACCGCAGCGTCAACTGTTAGGGGTACGGAATTGCCGCTAAGCGATATGCACTTTACGAAGAGACCGACAATGGCATTTCAATCGTCTAAAGCCTAGCGGTCATGGACTCGGTTATTTGTTCGCACCGAAGAAAAACAAAGCGATGCGGGAACCGATGAGAGCGAAGCTGATGACAAAATGCCCCAGTCTGGGTTTTCGAAGCGTGGGATTGGTTGATTCGTCAGGAATTGCGAGCCAAGCCTAAAGCACCGACGTGGGTCGATCTTCCCGCGATGATGCGTATGACCATGACGTCGCCGAACGTCATGCGTAATAACCGTCCAGGATTGGCTAGCTCCATACAATTTCTTTCTTGTTCCCTTTGATAGTGTCTGATCTCGGCGGATATCCTCTTAAGGAATGGTCAGAGCTAATTTCAATTTCATTGTTCCATTTGAAGCCGATCGCCGGAAATGGAAAGGCCTGCGAAGGTATCAATCTGTGGGACGAAAATATTTATCGAGTCGCTATGTTTCCGGACGGAAGGCCGACCACTGTTGTTCCCGAATCATTTCGAATCATCCTCAGACAGTATTTGCAACATCCTGAAGTTAAATCTTTGGCACCTGGCGGCAGCGCGTGTGTCGGGAGCACAGCAGGGTTGCTAGGACGAACATCGATTGTCGCTGGCGAAATTGTCTACGTCGGCAAGGAAACTGATCGACATTGGGAACAAGGCGAAGATCCCAGCATGGCTGATTTCAAAATCAAAGAGTATAGGCGATCAAACATGGGCGTAGCAGAACCAGTGGACCGGGAGCGGTGGAAACAAATGGGCATTCGTCAGATTATTCGCAGGTCTGGGTTAAGTCAGAAAGCCGTGTACGCGATCATTAAGGGAGATCCCGTTCGTTCAACAACGCTTGCGATGTTCCGACGGTCACTCGATATCTAGATCGTTGGGGGAAGTTTGGGGCGGCACAACACTCGTAAAACTTCAGTTGTCGCGATAGGCGAGCTTTTGGCGTGCCTCCTCGCTTGAAGGATCCTACTGCCAGTTTAAGAAGTCCTCCAGAACAAGAAGCTCAAACGTCGGTTCCTGCGAGCCTGTTGCAAAAGCCTGGTGGGTGGTTCCGAAGATTTGCCTGCCAGAGCCCTCGTCAGCCACTAGGAGCGATTGCAAATAGAATTTAGATTTGAAGGTGGTTCCAGCGTTCCAACACACAACCAAATCGATTTGTTTTGCAAATTTTTCCTCCTTCTCAAAATCATCGACGAGGCTGTCAAAAGTGTATTTATACTCTAGGACTTTCGGTTCAGTCGTATAAGGCAATTTGTAACTTCGATTAACACCGAGGCGCTGACCAACCGCATTGAATAGAACGTTCTCATCGTTCAGATATTCCATGAATAAAAGTGAGTCATAGCGATCGTTCTGCGAAGTTCCGAAAAAGCGGTAGCCCCGTAAGATTCCCATTTCAAGCAGCTCGTGAAAGAGAGCGATGACATCCTGTTCTTGCTGAGGTGTTGACACCAGCGAAATACGAATACCATCATGAGCGAATGTAAGTGGTTTTCTATCTCGGTGAGCCTCCTGCGAACGTTTCCACTCGTGGAGTTCCTTCTCGGGGGTAATCACGTTTGGACCGGTATCGGGCTTTAGATGTTGGAGAAATCTCTTGAATGTGTTTACAGCTCTGACCGCTAGATCTTCAGCTAAATCCTTCAGTTCGGGCTGAAATACTTTCCGACCCATATCGGGGCTTCCGTCCCGTGAAATGAACGACTACATGCGAATTTGCTTGGTAACCAATAGTGCTCGTAAGGGGAATTATCGAGAGATCGCCTTGGACCATAAAATCTGTCGCCAGCTGGAGCCCTCCGTGAATTATCCGCTGCCCCTTTCGAAGGGCGAAGCCTTCGTCATTAAGCTCACTCCAAATCTTTGCCGAGCGCAAGAAACAGCCGTATACAATTACATTGTGTTTCTCAATTAGCAGTCGCTTTTCATCGTCCAGCGTGGAAGCAAAATACGATCCTTCTCCGAGAAGCTGTTCCTTATTCCATACCTCGTAAACACAATCAAGTCGCTTATGTTCAGCCGGTAGCTTGGTGAATTTTGTGGCCGAGTCTCCCTGTATGCTGTCCAGGGCCGTAACTATGTCGTGAAGAGACTGCACCTTAAGATTTGCAATCTCGTGAGGATAGAAATATTCAGCTCGGTGAGTTTCAAATGCAGTCTCTATTTTCTCGCTGGACTTAACTTTTATAAGAATCTTTGGTTGAAATGGAGGAGTAGACAAGTAGACTCCACCTAGTGGCGTCTTTATGCGCAGGACTGTATACCACTGCTCTGCGGTCTGTGCTCCAATCCAACCTAGGTTTCTCGGGCGTTCACTCGGTGATTGACCGATGAAAATCTCCGCTGAAGTTCCGCTCGGTTCGCTCTCTCAGTTCGGCGACACCGAACTCCGAGCCCTCGAATTTGGGTCTAGGCACGGTTCCACTGTTATCTTCCGCCCATTGGCGTCCCTGTCGAAGAATGGCGGCGATTTGAACTCCCGCTTGTTTCGTCTGAAGCTTAAGAAAAGAAAAACCATATGCTAAAAAGGTGGCACTTACACCCTTATGGCCCCTAAGATCAGCCTGTTTCTTGAAACTGACACTCGGCCTCAGACAATATTTAAATTCGCGTTCGTTCATCCCCACGCCGTTATCGACCACTCGAACGAGTCCGGAAGGAACGTCGAGTGTGACCCATATCCGAGGCTGGTATTTAGGCCTTCTCTTTGCTTGACGTTGTTGAACTGCATCTAGGGAGTTCTGCAGTAATTCCGAGAAAACATCGTAGTAACCGGTATAGCTCTTCAGAATGTTGAAGACTATTCGCTTGCTTGCTTCTTCCAAAACGGAAGTCATGGAGGTAGCGGTCGTGGTGTCGTCCGCTGCCAGGGGATCAAATCCGTCAATCGATTCCAGGGATATCGTGTTGGTCATGTCCGCAGTTCCGTTCTGAGAGGGTCTGGCCTAGTGGAGGCAATTCGAGCTAACACAGGCACAGGCACTACCTAATACCACAAGTATTACAATCATGCTACTTGCCGTTAGATTTTACTCGAACCGTTACGGACAGTAGATTCAATGTGCGCCAGAGTGGCATCCGAATATTGTTATTACCAGGCGATCAGTATATGGCCCAGTCGCTCGAAATGTCTCTCACGGTGATTTCTATCCCGGCTCAGAAATGAAGAATAACGGATGCCTCCAGAGCGTGCGACTCACCGAATTGAGTTTCTTGCTTGATTTTTGTAATTGGGATTGACGAGGTGAGCGAGTTTCAACCGGCGAACTTTTTTTTTCAGCGTTTTCATCGATAAAAAGTGGGTTAATCCTGCAGCATCATAAATTAAATCGTTGATATTACCTGTAAGGCACGCAATATCAATAGCTTACCAGGCGCTATTACTGACATAAAGTGTAGGATTGCCACGTTTATTTCAACGAAAATAATTATTCCGCGAGCCATTCAAATGGATATTCACCCGTTTGAACAAAACAGTCACGGTGATCACTCGACTTAAAACGGGTGTATCACTTTTCCCCGCCCTGTAAGCTACCCCACGGCTTTCTTGACCGTGTGCGTGAGGGTCGAATACACTAGAAGATTCCTGAACAGCTGCGGACGTGGTCTGTGGATGGTTTTGCGTTCAGGCACGCGATAACTGCAGCTGGCGAAGTTCCTGACGAAGTTGCTTACGAACAGCGGGGGTAGTCTGGTTCGGCCGACGTAAGGGCGCAGTTTGGGAAATGTTTCTAACGAATCGTTACACTAGAGTTTGAGGAATTGAAGGGGGATTGCTTTGCCAAAGCGTACATATCAACCGCGCAAGCGTCGCCGCGCCAAGACGCACGGCTTTCGCGTGCGCATGAAGACCAAGGGCGGCCGCAAGGTACTTGCGGCGCGCCGCAAGAAGGGGCGCCATAAACTTACGCCCGTATGATCCGGCAAGTCCGGTAGGCGCTGCCGGCAACCGGCCGCGAGGGTTGAAATTTCCCCGCGCCGCACGGCTTTTGCGCAGCGCGGACTTCGACACCGTTTATCGAACTGGAAAACGCCGCTCAAGTTCCCACTTCACGGTTTTCTTTCGCGCCAACGAATTGCCGGAGACGCGCTTCGGGGTCAGCATCAAGAAAGCGCTCGGCAATGCCGTGGTGCGCAATCGCGTTCGGCGGCGCATCCGGGAAGTGGTGCGTGGGCACCGGCAGGAGATTCCAGCGGGATGGGACATGGTGATACATCCGAAGGGTTCGGTGGAACGCGTGGAATTCGCGACGCTGACGATGGATTTGTTGCGCCTGCTCAAGGGAATTACGCAGTCACTGGCATGATCGATGACCAGGCAGGCACGCAGCCGAAGCTTGCGGAGAAATCCTGGCCCGTTCGCACGGCGCTTTACGCACTGCGCTTTTACAAAGCGTATCTATCTTTATTGTTGGCCGGCAGTTGCCGCTACGAGCCTACCTGTTCGCAATTCGCTTACGGAGCCATAGAACGATTCGGCGTTGTTCGCGGAAGCTGGCTGGGACTCAAGAGATTGTTGCGCTGCCAGCCGTTTTCGCGGCGCTTTGGGTTTGATCCGGTGCCGGAGGAATGGCCCGGAAAAAATCATCGCCATGCACTGGATCATGGGAATTCCGCGGATTGTATTTCTTCGACTGACAATTCTTCCAATAATTTAAGCAATCATAAAGAGGCGCATTCGTGACCACGCAGCAAAAAGATAAGTTCACGCCGGAACTTCGGATCCTGGCGGCGTCATTGTTATCGATGGCCGTGATTATTCTCTGGCTGAAGTATTTCGGTCCCAAGCCTCCCGTGCCCACTCCGCAAAGCAACAAAGCTGGGGTGTCGGCTCCTGCTCCCAGCGCCGCCGATGGTGGCAAGCCGGATTCGCACATTGCCGCCGCAGTTCCAGGAACAACTGCCGCTGCTGCCGCATCGCTCGCCGCCAAGACGGACACGCAAGAGCGTACGTTCGTCATCGAGAACAATCTCTACCGCGTGGAATTTTCGAATCGCGGCGGAGTAGTCAAAAGCTGGCAGCTGAAAAAATATACGGATGACTCCAAGCCGCCGCGCATTCTGGACGTGGTACATCCACACGCCGCCGAGAACGATGGCTGGCCCTTTGCCGTAGTGCTGAACGACGAGCAACAACAAACCGCCGCGAACACCGCGCTATACCAAATGACCACGCCAGCAAACGTCGCCTCGCCGACAGATGTGGATTTTTCCTGGAGCGACGGGCACCTGGAAGTCACCAAACATTTTCATTTTGACAACAGCTACGTGGTGCACGCGGAGGTCGCGGCAAAATTCGACGGCGCACCGATCACTGCTGGGCTCGGATGGCTCGGCGGATTTGGCGATTTGACGGTGACGAATCCGGCGCCTTGGGAAACCGTCCAGACCTATTACAGCGAAGGCGGCAAGATTTCCACCTTCCTGCACAAGAAATTGGACGGGCCAGATAAATGGAACGGCATCTGGCAAGGCGGGAAGGACTTTGCGGGCATCGAAGACCGCTATTTCACCGCGGCTTTTCTCCCAGCCAATGGTCCGGCGCCCGGCACGCTGGAAACGCGCTACTGGAAAGCTTCTGACACGGTGCAGGTAGCCGGCCAGGATACCCAGGTGCCGGTTTCCGAAGTGGCGACGGCGACGTCCGGACCCACAACCGCGCTGCGCGTTTTCGTCGGGCCGAAAGATTACGACGACCTGAAAAAAATGAACCCGCCGCTGCACGGGCTCGTGAACTTCGGCTGGCTGGAGTTTATCGCCGATCCGCTATTCCACGCCCTGAAGTGGATACACAACTACATTCCCAACTGGGGATGGGCGATTGTCGTTCTGACTCTAGTCATTAACATGCTGCTGTTCCCGCTGCGCATTTCCAGTTATCGCACCACACTGAAAATGCAACGGGTAGGCCCGGAAATCAAAGCGATTCAAGATAAATTCAAGAAATATGGCATGCGGGATCCGCGCAAAGCGGAAATGAACAAAGAAGTGATGGCCGTTTACCAGCGCGAAGGGATTAATCCCGTCGGTGGCTGCTTCCAGATGTTTTTGCAGATGCCGATCTGGTTTGGCCTGAACACTACGCTGCGCTACGCGATTGAAATGCGCCATGCCCGCTGGTTTGGCTGGATCACCGATTTGTCTGCACGCGATCCTTATTATGTGTTGCCGGTGATGATGGGCCTTTCCATGTATTTGGTTTCGAAAATGACGCCGATGACCAGCACCGATCCACAGCAACAGATGATGATGAAGATCATGCCGATTACCATGGCGGGAATTTTTATGATCTCCCCTATTTCCAGCGGCTTGGCGGTGTACATTCTAACCAGCAGCGTGGTGGGTATCGGGCAGCAATGGTATTTGAATCGCGCGCATCCGGTGCCGGTGCCGGCGAAAATTATTAAGTCGAAAAAGTCGTAAGGACGCAAACAGCGGTTGAATCGGCGGAACCGTTCAGCGCATTTTCTTGAAACAGTATGACTCACGAAATTCTTCGCGATGGAAAATTAGACCGCGCCGCGGCCGTGGAAGCGCTGCGGGTGTTTTTAGAGGACGTGATTCGCGCCTCGCAGCTTGATCTGCATGTTAAGGTGCACGCCGTGGCTGGGACCGGCTCCGGACTGGAAGGCGATGCGGAAGTGCTGGCTGATTTGGATGGACCGGACAAGGGTATTCTGCTCGAGCGTAATGCGGAAGTGTTGAAAGCGATCGAGCACCTGGCGTTCAAAGCCCTGCGGCTGGAGCCGGCATTTCACGAGCGCATTCACATTGATTGCGGCGGGTATCGGGCGCTACGTTTCGAAGAGCTGCGCATGACCGCGCGGGTGGCTGCAGAGCGGGTCCAAAGTTCGCGCCAGCCGTTCCGCTTAAATCCTATGTCTTCGCGGGAACGCCGCATCGTGCATCTAGCACTGAAAGAGTTTCCCGCGGTACGCACCGAAAGCGTAGGGATGGGTGAGGAGCGCCAAGTGGTAATTCACCCGGTCGACGCGGCAAAGCCTCCCCACTAACCACTCTCTAATTTAAGAAATACTTCGCTGCTATTTCTCCCAACCTTGCGAGACTACGTTGCCTTCCGCGTCAAAGCGCACGCGATAGGTAAACGCTGGTGCGCGATCCGCGCGTGCCTGGGGAAAGCGCTTGTCGGAAATTTCCACGATTGCCTGCGCGCCTTCTTTGTGAAATTGGATAACCGGAAAGCGCGAGAACCACAGCACCTTCTGTACTTCGGGCAATTGCCGCGCCTTATCTATATATAGGTTGGGGAAAGCGTTCAGGTAGAAGCGGTAGTCGAGGGAGGCTGCCGACGATTCTCCAGTGATACCCGTGGCCGAAACATCAGTCGCGGAAGGATTTGCAGGTATCGGAGATTTCTCGCTCAGGTCGATGCGCCAGTCGTAAACGCCGCGCGGGGTGCTAACCAGGCCATCCCAATGCCAAGCCGACGGCGGCAGCGGCAACGCGCCGATGTTCAAGACATTCAGTTTTTCAAATGCCGCGAAAGACTTAACGCGTTCGAGCGCAACGTGATGCGTGTAAACCGTCAGCGCTATGTACCCGCAAGTCGCTAAAAGTCCTGCGCGATTCCAGGTTCCTTGCGATAGCTGGGCGCCCCATCCGCGCCAGGCTGGGAAAAATATCACGACGGTCACCAGTAGACTTACGAGCGCAATATTTTGCGCAGAAATCGGCGCGCCGACAAATTGCCCTATTGCCGCGATGCCCAGGAGCGCCAATACAGAGATGGACCACAGACTCAGCGCGCGCAATTTCCATTTTTCGCGGCGCGCGTAAGCCCAGGCCATTAACTGTGGCAAAAGCAAAAGTGCGGCCAGGGTGAAATCCACTATGAAAATCAAATCCCACGCGGGGCGCGAGTGTTCCAGCGGCGACCAAATCATGGTGCCGAACGTGGTGACCAGATCGAGAAAGATGTGGCTGAGGATTCCCACCGCGTAAATTGCCGTGAGTAACGCGAACGAGGGCGCTTCCCAGCGAAACCGGCGGCAAAGAGCTTGAGTTACAGCGGCTAGCAGCAGCGCGAAAACCGGCAGGCACAACAGCGAATGGGTGATGCTGCGATGCCAGGTGATCATCAGCAGTTCGTTGTGAGAAAAAATATCGCGGAGGACGTCGATGTCCGGGAAAATCGCGCCGGTCATCAGCGACCAGGTGATGACGCGCCGCGCGTTCATCGGGCGCAGGGCGAGCATATCGTCGCCGCCAAAAAGCGCCTTGCCGAGCAGCGCGCCGGCGATTCCGTGGGTGATAGTGTCCATTATTTAGATCGGCGCCCGGCAATTGTACATCGCACAAGCCGACATCGCCCCGCCTGCCCAACAGATTTTTTAACGAACGAATAAGAGCGGCGAGCGTTTTTCCAGTACACGGCCCACTTTTCGTGCGGAAACTCCCTGCCGCTGCAATTGCGCCAGTGCGGCGTCTGCAAAATCGGGCGCGATGGCGATCAACAAACCTCCGGAGGTTTGCGGATCGAAAAGTAGATCACGATATTCGGCCGGCACGGTTCCCGCAAACTCTGCACAATCGCCAATGAATGCGCGGTTATTTTTGAGTCCGGCAGAGAGGTGCCCATCGCGGGCAGCTTGTGCCGCGCCCGGTAAATAGGCGAACGCGGCGTGGTCTGATTTCGAAGGAAACCTGCTTTACGCGGGGCCATATCGTTCTGCGTCGCGCCACTGGCTAGTGCTTCCGCGGATCCCAGCGCCATTTCCCGCGCATGGCCCAGGAAACTGAATCCAGTGACATCGGTGACCGCGTGAATTGGACTGCTGGCTTTGGCGAGGCTTTCCACTTCACGCAACGCCGCCGCCGCATCGCGGTTCAGAGTCGTCATTGCCGCTACCGCGGCATGCAGCGATTCCGTCCGTCGCGGAATTCTTCTTCAATGCGGTGGTGATCACGCCAGTGCCGAGTGGTTTCGTGAAAAGCAAAATGTCATTCGTGCGCGCGCCGACATTCCGCCAAACTCGCTGCGGATCGATCACTCCAGTGACGGCATAGCCAAAAAGCATATCTTCATTGCGGATGGAGTGTCCGCCGATCACGCTGCAATCCGCTTCCATCATTTTCGCCAGACCGCCGCGGATAATTTCTTCCAGTATTTCCGGATCGCCCTGCTCCGGAAAACCCACCACCGACAGTGCCGAGATCGGCCGGCCACCCATGGCATAGACATCACTGAGCGCGTTGGCTGCGGCGATCGCGCCGAACAGCTGCGGTTCGTCAACGATCGGGGTAAAAAAATCGACTGTTTGCACCAGGGCCAAGTCCGGGCTCAGGCGATAGATTCCGGCGTCGTCATTCGTGTCAAAACCGACCAGTACGTCGGGATTGGTCTGCCGCGGCAGCTTTCGGAGGACGGCGTCCAACGTTGCCGGATTCAACTTGGCAGCACAGCCCGCGGCTTTGGCCATCGATGTCAATCTAATGCGCTCGCGCAAAAATGTCTCCTCGATTCGTTCTTTCTGCTGTTTTGGCGGCTGAGTCTTCTGCAGAACCTGGTACTCCCCCGGGACATTATATAGAGATGTCGCCCAGCGACGGCTCGTGATGTGACATTCGTCCTGCCGCCGGCCCATCTTGGGCCAAAGCTTTTAAGCACGGGCCCGAAAGCCGGCGCTTCGATTCCGGGCGCTATCTGTTAAACTGCCACTGTTTAGCGTTACGTCAAATTTCAGTCCTAGGACTAGTACTATTTACCTTTATGTCAACACCACTTCCCAGCCCCCTTAGCGACGAAGCAATTCTTTCGGCCCTGGGCGAATTTCAGATCACTGCGTCTTACAAACAAGTACAACAGATTCAACAGTATATAGCTGTTTTGCTGAAGTGGAATGATAAGATAAATCTCACTGCGATTCGCGATCCGCGAGAGATACTTTATCGTCATTTTTGCGAATCGATGTACGCCGCCGTGTCGGTGCCTGTGGAAAACGGTCGGCTCGCCGACGTTGGCTCCGGAGGCGGCTTTCCGGGCATTCCCCTGAAGATTATGCGCCCCGATTTGCACGTTTTCTTGGTGGAATCCAACGTTAAAAAGGCCACATTTCTCGCGGAAGTGGTGCGTGATCTTGAACTTACACATACTCGCGTGCTAGTCAATCGGTTCGAAGAGCTCGCCGAGGATGTAGCTCCACTCGATTACGCGTGCTCGAGGGCATTGGGTGAATTTGCCCCGTTCCTGGCCTGGGCAGGCTCTGAAGCCGTTGACGCCAAGGAAGTTATTCTATGGATTGGGACCCGCGACCTTGAGGAGATTCAGAAGCTCCCGGGCTGGAGTTGGCGCGAACCGATCCCGGTTCCACAGTCGCTGCGGCGAATTCTGCTCGTCGGAGCAAAAACCCCGCCAAAGTCGACCTAACGACATAATAGATAAAGACTTACATCGTTTTTTCTTTGAGTTTCCTCGTTTCTGAACAAGCCCTAAGGGAGACCATTGCCCGTTTGGTGCCGCGAGTTGTTCCACGGGAACTATTCGACTCGATGATGCGGGATTTGCAGTGGCGTCCGCAAGTGGTTCTCGTTTCTGGCGGATTGTTCCACGTGGAACATCGTGATGGAGTGCGTCGACTGAAGGTGCAGCAGGGGCCGCGGAAGGCAACTCACCGTGAACCTCTGAAGGAGAGAAGCAAAGCAACCGCGATTAGACCTGCGGAAATGTTCCACGTGGAACACTTCTCAGCGAAATCCACAGCTTTCGAGTGTTCCACGTGAAACATCTTGCATCTGTTAGCAGCGTTTGTTAACTTGCGTGCGTCTGGAGTGTGGCTTGGCTCGTATCATCGCGGTTGCAAATCAAAAAGGTGGCGTTGGAAAGACCACGACGGCAGTCAACTTGGCGGCCTGCTTGGCAGCTGCTGAACAACCAACACTACTCGTTGATTGCGATTCGCAGGCCAATGCGACTTCAGCAATCGGTTTCGCCAAGGATCCCTCCCGCCGCACGCTCTACCACGCCCTGATTATGGGCGAACCTTTCGACAAAATCATCCAAAAGTCGCAAGTGGAGGGCTTGGATGTCGTCCCCGCCGACAAAAACCTTGCCGGCGCAGCAGTTGAGCTAGTTACCGCGGAAAACCGCGAATACAAGCTGCAATCTGCACTAAAGGCGTATCACGATAAATATCGCTTCATCGTGCTGGACTGCCCGCCTGCTCTCGATTTGCTGACCCTAAATGCGCTGGTTTCTGCAAGCGCCGTGCTGGTCCCCATCCAGTGCGAGTATCTGGCGCTTGAGGGTGTATCCGAGCTGCTTGGATACCCTCATGCGCATCCGCCGCACGCTAAATCCAACGCTGGAGATCGAAGGCATCCTGCTAACGATGTACGATGAGCGAACCTCGCTCTCCCGGCAGGTAGCCACGGACCTGCGCAGCTTCTTTGGCACGCAGGTATTCCAGAGCGTGATCCCGCGCAATGTGCGCCTGGCGGAAGCACCGAGTTTCGGTAAGCCTATTATTTTCTATGACATTCACAGTAGGGGAGCTGAGGGTTACACCCAGCTGGCCCAGGAGGTAATCGCTAATGCTGAGAAACGCGCTGGGACGGGGGCTCGGAGCGCTCATTCGGGAGCCTGAAGGACAGACGCCCGCAGAGCCAGCTCCATCGCAGCCCCAGGCTGTAACCGCAGGCGGTGCGGCAGTCGCGCCCGCAAAGGAGCCGCAGCTTGCTGGGCCGCACCAGATCGATATCGATCTCATCGATCCAAGCCCTTACCAACCGCGCACGCGCTTCCGCGAAGAAGCTCTGGATGAACTGGCTCGTTCCATCCAATCCAGCGGGATCATTCAGCCGCTCGTGCTGCGGCCTGTCGGCAACCGCTTTCAACTCATCGCTGGGGAGCGCCGCTGGCGCGCTGCGCAGCGCGCTGGCCTAACCAAAGTTTCCTCGATTGTCCGCCACGTGCCGGATGCGCTGGCGCTGGAAATGACCCTCGTTGAAAACATTCAGCGGGAAGATTTAAATGCGATCGAGGCCGCGCGGGCGTTTGAGCGTTTGATGGACGAATTTCAGCTAACGCAGGAAACCGTTGCGGAACGTACCGGCAAAGATCGCGCGACGGTGGCGAATTCGATTCGCCTGCTTAAACTCGAGCCCACCATTCAGGATTGGATTGAAGAGGGAAAACTCAGCGCTGGGCATGGCCGTGCGCTTCTCGCCGTCCCTGATTCACAGCTGCGCATGCGCTATGCGCAACGCGCGGCTCGTGGCGGCCTGACCGTTCGCCAAATCGAGCGGCTAGCTTCCCGCCGCTCACGGAACGCTGCCAGCTCTGCGAGCGCGGAAGTTCACGCTGACGCCAACATCCGCGCCGCGCTGGATGATCTCCAACGGCAACTCGGCACCAAGGTTCTACTGCGGCAAAAAACCAAGCTGCGCCCAGGCCAATTGGTGCTGGAATACTACGACGACGCGCAACTGATGGGAATTTACGACCGTCTGATGAAATAACCGTCGTCGCCGCCCCCCGTTGAAACGAAACTGAAATTCAGCAGGCTGAGCGGGCTAAATGTAGCTGCGCGCCTCACTCTCCACTCGTACATCGGTTTCAAGACGCAAATCTCCGCACCTGCTCGCAAGAACTGTAACCATTCGACAACAATTGAGTTCTGTCGCGTTGACTTCGCGCTGCACGCCGCTACAGTGAGAGTGTACTTCCGTGGGGGAATTTCATGGCGTGGCGATGGCCGGGCACTTCTAAGAACGGTTCGAGTGAAGAGTGGACAGGCTTCATCGACCAGGGCGTCACCCTGGAAGGAACGCTGCAGGTCAAAGGCACGTTCCGCATTGACGGTAACGTGAAGGGAAACATCATTTCGGAACAAACGGTAATCCTCGGCGAAGGCGCCAAAGTCGAAGGGCAGATTGAAGGAAACCAAGTGGTGATTGCCGGCCGATTTGATGGCGTGATTTTCGCCAAAGGTCGGGTTGAGATTCAAGCCAAAGGCGTCGTCACGGGCGAGGTTCATTCCCCCTGCATGGTCATCGACCCAGGCGGGATCTTCGACGGCCGCTGCCACATGCTGGGCTCATCAGACTCAGCGTCTGCACCCGTCACAATTCCGATCCGCGCAGCCAGCATGGGCTGAGGTTCGAACGTCGTTCAGATATCGTAGCTTAGAGGAATGAGCGTTCCCGGACGCCACTACGCGACAGTTACACCAACAGCCTGTTCCGCGGCCTTAATTCCTGCCTGTATGTTCGGTTCCCAGTCCAGGTGCGGCGCTTTGGAAGTACTTGCGGCTTGATAATAGCGCAAAGCTTCCATCGGACGATTCAGCTGTTTCAAGGCCAAGCGTCCAGCCGCGAGAAGAGCCAGGATCGACTGCCGCTCCATGGGATGAGCCGTAGCCAGCTCTCCATACTCGGCGACCGCACGCTCGTAATCCTGGCGTCCTTCAGCCATGCGGCATAGTTCCAGCCAAGTCTCAGCAGGCAGGCGATCCCCGCCGACGTTCCGATATTCCTCGAAGTCCTGCCAAGCGGCCTCGGAGTCTTGCGCTTTCAGGTGCAGTTGGCAGAGCTTGGCGGTGGCTTCAAGGTGCGCTGGAATATCGTTCTTGCGCCAATACAACTGACGAAGCACCGCGTACCCATCGATGGCATCCGGCTTGGCGGCCACATATTTTTGCAGCACGGCGATTCCTTCATCGAATTTCCCAGTGCCCAAGAGTTCAGTTCCGCGAACTACCGCCGGATCAGCGCTCCACCCAATTTTCTCTTCGATGACGACGTTGGCTTGGTGCTCCCAACCGGTACGTGCAATCACCAGCGCGCCGACAGCGCCACAGATAAACCCCCCGACGTGCGCCCAGTGCGCGACTCCCGAGGCTTGCCCGGAAAGCGTGCCATCAGAGATTTCCAGCAGCAGCCACATCGGAAGCAGCCAACAGGCCTCGACCTTGAATCGCAGCCGGAAAATCAGCATGAACCAAAGCATCTCGATTTTCAGTTTAGGGAAACGCACGAGGAAGGCGCCCATCAACGCGGCGATGGCCCCAGAGGCTCCTAGCAGAGGCACAAGGCTCGAAGGATAGAACATGGCGTGGAACAGCGTTGCGGCAACTCCAGCTATCAGATAGAAAATAGGGTAAATAACCCGTCCCCAGGTGTCCTCGAGAATGAATCCGGCTAACCATAAGAACCACATGTTACCGATTAAGTGCAGCCAACCGGTATGTAGGAACATACAGGTTAGGTAGGAAATTGCAGTTGGGTGAGCCGGCACGAAGCCGTAGTTCTCGACAATGGAGTGCTTCTGAACCTCAGCGAAGCGCTGTACCAGCGAGTCCATTTCTGTCTGGAGTTCTGCGGGATCCTCAACCTGCCGAATGTGCGCATCCCACATGTCCCGAGGGGTTCGGGTCTTGGAAGCGATCTGGTCCCACGATTCCGGCGAGACTTGGCTCTTCACCTCGTCAACGAACTTCGCAACCTCCGGTGAAGTCTTCAATTCAGGGTGCATGGCCGCGAGCAGCAGGGCATGCGTCCGCACCTCAATCCGTTCCGGGTCTTGCGCTTCGATTTTCCAGTGGGTTCCCAGGAAGATCAGCACGTTCAGCGCGATTAGCCCAAACGTGATGACCGGCCAGCGACGGCCTTCCATGTTTTCATGGCGCAACGGAATCAGCATCGCCGGCCTCGTCCGAACTGAGAGAGATTGCTCATCTAGGGTACCGGCAAGAAACATTGCGATATAACTGGTCAGAGGGACAGCCGATAACCAACTCAGCGATATGCTGCGTGGATTACGCGGAGGTCTTCCGTCCGCTCTCTCTAGAGGCGCGCACGGCTGAAGTTGACACAATGGAAAGTGGCATCTATCGTTCGAAGGAGTCGCTAGCGAGGGATTACGGATGAAGATTCTGGTAGTCGGGGCCGGGGGTCGCGAGCACGCGCTGGTGTGGAAGCTGAAGCAAAGCCCGCTCGTGGAGAAAATCTGGTGCACCCCGGGCAATGGGGGAATCGCCGCGGAAGCGGAATGTGTCGCGCTGGACCCCGGCGACGTGGCGGCACTCACCGCATTGGCCGAAAAATTACAGCCAGACCTGACAGTTGTTGGCCCAGAGCTTCCCTTGGTGCACGGTATCGGCGACGCGTTTCGGGCGCGGAAATGGCCGATCGTTGCTCCCGGTCAACAAGCCTCGCAGCTGGAAGGCAGCAAAATCTTCTCGAAGGAATTTCTCGAACGTCATAATCTTCCGACCGCAAAACGCGTCGGCACCTACACTATAGCTAGCGAAGCCTACGCCGCACTCGAAAACGTTTCCTGGCCGTTGGTTATAAAGGCTGATGGCTTGTGCGCCGGCAAAGGCGTACTAGTAGCCGCGAATAAAGCCCAAGCCCGTGATTTCATCGAATGCGCCCTCGAAAAAAACGAACTGGGCGAAGGCGGCAAGCGCCTGCTTCTCGAAGAGACCCTGGAAGGCGACGAGCTATCTTTCATCATTCTCACCGATGGCCGCCGCTACGCCACGATGGTTCCGACCCGAGATCACAAGCGAGCCTTCGATGGGAACCAGGGACCAAACACCGGCGGCATGGGCGCGTACTCTAGCGACGAGTTGCTGCCCGCCGAGCTGCGTGAAACCATCATCAATACAATCGTCGAGCCGACTATGCACGGCCTGGCTGCGGATGGAATTCGCTACCAGGGCTTTCTGTATGTCGGACTGATGCTCACCAAGTCGGGCCCTAAAATTCTGGAGTTCAACTGCCGCCTGGGAGATCCCGAAGCGCAAGCTATCGTAGCGCGCATGGATTTCGACTTGGCCGAAGTTTTGGCAGACGTGGCGGCCGGGCGGCTTGATCCGGCAAAGCTGAAATGGCGGCCAGGCGCTAGCGCTTGCATCGTGCTGGCGTCCGGTGGGTACCCCGGCAAATTTGTCATCGGCAAGCACATCAACGGGCTCGCTGCCGCCGACCGCATCCCCCAAGTTAAAGTCCTGCACGCCGGGACCGCGCGAAGGTCATCACCAGAGGGCCGCGTAGAAATTGTCACCAATGGCGGCCGCGTACTTGGCGTGACGGCCACCGGACCCACGCTGCGTACCGCACTCGAATCCGCTTACCAAGGCGCGGCAGAAATTAATTTCGACGGCATGCACTATCGCAAAGACATCGGCGTTCGCGCAGCCAGCGCGTAAGAGGCGCTTGGACGAACAGAAACAAAAAACACCGACCGAAACCGCGCCCGCTACGGCGTCGGCTTAGGTTTCCGCCGCAGCGTCGGCGCCTCCGGAGGCTGGTCCTTATCCGGAACCGCCTTTTCAATCGGCTCTTCGGGCGCCACCACCCATTCGAAGCCCAGCTGCTCGCCAATTCTTCCCAACACAAATTTCGTCTCGCCGGCGATTAACGGAACCATCGCACGCAGTAGATCGGTTGCATCCGCATCCACCGACTTCTGGGCCTCTCCCTTTTCGATATTCGCCAGTACCTTGGCAAATCGCGGATCCGCCGCGCGCAGCTTGGCGATACGCGCGTCGTCTCGCACAATCAGCGCGTTCAAATCCGGCCCTTCCAGTTCCGGAGGATAGCGCGTTTCGATCAATCGCCGCGGAGATTTTTTCCCTTCCGGTGGGTAAAGCTGCGTAAAGCGCGGCCGCATAATCCGCGTTTGAAAATAGCTCGCTCCGCGCGTCGCCACATCCTGTTGCTCGATGCGATAGTCCACTTGCCAGACTTCCGGACCATAATCCTGCGCGTATCCGATAATGATCACTTCAAAAATCGATTCCTCAGCGCCGAAATTCAGCTTGTTATGCAGTTGCGAAACCAGCGGGCGCAGCCGTTCCAAAAATCCGACTCCTATACTCTCCAGATCGGGTTCGGCGTCTTCCGAACCGGCGTAGCGCGGATCCCCTTTGCTTACGCGCGCGAAATTGTGGTCCAGCCGCACCGGCTTGGGATCAGAAGCCACTTCCCACTCATCGGCTCCGAACAACACGCCGACATGCGTGCCATCCAGGCTCATCACCCGCGGCGGACGGGAATTTATTTCCACCGGATGATCGATCACCGCGAAAGAAATAAGTTCCCGCGAAACCTGCACGATTACGCGGCCCCCCGCGAGATTGGCCACCACTTCGTTTTCATGGTCGCGTTGCGCGCGGCAGGGCCACGGCCACAGCAGCACCGCGGCAGTCAGTATCAGCAACGAATTCCGTCGTATTCTGTTCACCCGCGCAAGGCCCCGGTCCGCATCGCCTTATTGTAGGCGCACGCGGCTACTTTGAGTAAACTGGTAGCAGCAAATACGTGCAGCCAAAGACCTCGCCGTAGACTGTCCGCGGCCAGAACGATAGCAAACGCTCAACTCTTAAAAGATCAGGAACATGAAAAAACCAAAAAGCATCAAACACAATGGCAAGTCGTTAAGCGACATTCTCGCGTCTCACGAATTGTTTTTTCGCGGCAAAGATGGCGGCGAGCGTGCCGACCTCACCGGCGCGGATCTTTCGCAAGCGGACCTCGAAGGCGTGAATCTAAGCGGCGCGATTCTTCGTAACGCCAATCTGGAAGGCGCGAATTTGCGCAAAGCAAAATTGGCTTCCGCCGATCTTTCCGGCGCAAATCTGCACAAGGCGGAATTGCGCAACAGCGATCTGACCGAAGCGATTCTCCCCGGTGCCAATCTTTCGGAAGCTCAGGCCAGCGGCATCGAATTTTTTCGCTGCGATCTGAGCAACGTGAATTTCGAACGCGCGCACTTGCGGAACATCAATCTACGATTGGCCAACGTAAATGGCGCGCGCTTTTCCGGCGCGGATATGGGGATTGCCATTCTGCGCGAAACCGATCTGACTGGCGCGGACCTCTCCGGGGTGGATTTAAGCACCGCGCTAATGCCCAAAGGCTACGCGCTGCCTGCAAAATCCGGCGGTTAAATGGTCGTCGAGTCACGCGTCATGACAACCAGCGACGGCGCGTGCTAGCCTCAACGCTAGAAAGTTTTTCGTCTCCTGCCTGAATTTTGTGGCCACGCCAACCGTCCAACTCGACCGCAGCGCCGTGCGTCAGCGCGTGCTGGACGTTTTGCGCGAGCTGCTTGGCGAATTGGGCAGCGCCGGCGCGCTTCCCATCCTCCGCGAAAATTCGCAGCTCGATTCCGACCTGGGCATGGGCAGCCTGGAGCGCGTCGAATTATTGGCGCGCCTGGAAACCGCGTTCGGCGTGCGCCTCGCGGACCGCGTCGTCGCCGAAGCTAACACTCCGGAAGACTTGGCCGCCGCGATCGTCGGAGCGGGGGAAATCGACGTGCCGGACGAATCCGGTTCCTCCGCACTTCGCGCCTCCGTAAACGCCAATAAATTACATCGCGAAGCGGTGGTTGCTGGCGCGTACCAAACGCAAACGTTGCTGGAACTATTGCGCTACCGCGCCACCCATGACGCCGACCGCGCGCACTTGCTGATCACCGAGGATAGCGATGAAGGCGAGCGCGAAGTAACTCTGACCTTCGGCGAGCTGTATGACGCCGGCCAGCGTTGCGCCGCGGAATTAGCGCGCTGCGGCGTCGACGCGGGTGCCCGCGTCGCGTTAATGCTGCCTAGCGGACGCGCATTTTTCGTTTCCTACGCCGGTATTCTACTGGCCGGCGCCGTTCCCGTTCCCATTTATCCGCCGTTTCGCGCCGATCGCATTGAAGAATACGCCGCGCGGCAGTCCGCGATTTTGAGCAACGCGGAAGTTTGCGTACTGCTCACCTTTCACCGCGCCGAAGCCGTCGCCAAATTATTGAAGCCCCGCGTGCCCTCACTCACTGCCGTTATCGACGCCGAAAAACTACTTGCCGACGCGGACAATCCTGCCGAAACAATTCCCGGCGCGTTGCCACTGCATCTCACCGGCCGCCGCGCCCGCAAAAGCAGCGATCTGGCGTTGCTGCAATACACTTCCGGTTCCACTGGCGATCCCAAAGGCGTGATGCTCACTCACGCCAATCTACTCGCCAACATGCGCTCGATCGGCGAGGCCATGCAGCTCGGTCCCGACGACGTGGGCATCAGTTGGCTTCCGCTGTATCACGATATGGGATTGATCGGAGCGTGGCTCGCGCTGCTGCATTTTGGAACGCCGCTGGTGGTGATGTCTCCGCTGGCTTTTCTCACCAGGCCGGAACGCTGGCTGCAGGCCTTTCACAAACATCGCGGAACCATCGCCGCCGCGCCCAATTTTGCTTACGAATTGTGCGTGCGGAAAATCGCCGATAAAGATATCAGCGGAATTGATCTAAGCTCCTGGCGCATCGCGCTAAATGGCGCGGAGCCTGTAAATCCGGATACGCTCGAACGTTTTGAGAAGCGTTTCGCGCCTTACGGATTTCGCGGCACCTCATTGCTCCCGGTCTACGGACTTGCCGAAGCTTCGCTGGCCGTCACCTTCCCGCCGCTGAATCGCGGGCCGCTGGTAGATCGCATTGAGCGCGAAACATTTGCCACGCACGGCCAGGCCGTCCCCGCCCTGCCGGAAGATATTCACGCCATCTCTTTCGTCTCCAGCGGCTCAGCGGTAAACCGCGTCGAAGTCTGCATTGTTGACGGCGCCGGAAAAGAAGTCGCAGACCGCACAGAAGGATTTTTGTGGTTCCGCGGACCATCGGCCACCGGCGGATTTTTCCGCAATCCCGTCGCCACCGAAAAATTATTGCCGCAAGGGCCCGCCACGCGCGACGGCGAATATCCCTGGATTAATTCCGGAGATCGCGCCTATCGCGCCGACGGCGAGTTTTACGTAACCGGGCGCGTGAAAGACATCATCATCAAAGGTGGCCGCAATCTTTATCCGCATGAAGTGGAAGAGTTGGCCGCGCGCGTCGAAGGCATTCGCAAAGGCTGCATCGTGGCGTTTGGATTGAAAGATGAAGCTAGCGGCACGGAACGGCTGATGGTCGTCGCGGAAGCTCGCGAAGGCAACGCCGCGCGCCGCGCCACCATCATCTCAGCCATCACCGAGCAAATTTCCAAGGGATTAGGTCTGCCTCCGGATCGCGTGGAACTTTTGCCGCCCGGCAGCATTCCCAAAACTTCCAGCGGAAAATTGCGCCGCGAAGAAACCAAACAACTTTATTTACTGGGCACTCTAAGCAGATCCAAAGCGCCCGCCTGGTTGCAAATTGCGCGTCTGGGTGCTGCGGGCGCCTGGAACCGCGCCAGCAGCAGTTTAGCGGCTGCTGTAAGGCGCATTGGACACGTCGCCTACGGCACGTATTTCTACGCCATATTTGCGGTGTGGATCGTGCCTGCCTGGATCGCCGTTCGATTTCTCCGCAGCGAACGCGCCGCCGGCCGTTTCACGTCCGCCGCTTTGAAAATCTTATTCGCGCTCACCGGACCCCGCGTGCGGGTGGTCGGCAAAGAATTCATGGATACCCCGGGCGCAAAAATTTACGCCGCGAACCATACCAGCTATTTCGACGTGCTGCCGATCATCATGGGCCTGGGCGTTTCGTACCGCTTCGTCGCAAAAATCGAAGTGGGCAGCCTGCCAGTCGTCGGTACCTTTCTCCGGCGCATGGGCCACCTGACGTTTGATCGCGCGGACCGCGATGCCCGCCTCGGGCAATCCAAAGAACTGGAAGAAATTCTGTCTCGCGGAGAATCGGTTTTCGTTTTCCCAGAAGGCACATTTGCTTCTGAGACCGGCGTGCGCCCCTTTCAACTCGGCGCGTTCAAAGCCGCCGTCGATACGGGCGCGCCGATTATTCCCGTGGCCGTAGCGGGAGCGCGGGAAATTCTTCGCGAAAAAACCTGGCTCCCGCGGCCCGGCCGCGTCACGATCACGCTGTCTCAACCGATCTATCCGCAGGCTGTCTCCGTTTCATCACCAGGCACGAAACAGGCCGGCGATTGGCACCAACTGATTCAATTGCGGGATGCCACTCGCGCGGCCATCGCCAGAGATTCCGGCGAACCACTTCTGTAGAAGCGCCCTTAAGTCACTCAATCCGCCATCGTGTAATTCACGGTGATATAGGTATCCACCTTCACCGCCGCACCATTCAGCATCGTCGGGCGATATCGCCACCGGCGCACCGCATCCAGGGCCGATTGGACAAACATTACATCGCCACTGACAACCTCCAGCGATTCGATTCTTCCATCTGCGGAAATAGTCGCGTGCAATTCCACTCGCCCGTTTCGCCGAGTCTGCTTGGCTAGCTCCGGATATACCGGCTCGATTCGCTCAATCAACATCGCCGGATCAATGTGCGTCATATGCACCATCGCAGGCTTATCGTTCACCACTTGCGGAACGATTGGCACTTCATTTTTGCCAATAGGAATGCAGCCCTCGCACGGAACTCCAGGGGGCAGATCAGGACCTCCGATCGCCGTTGGATCGCCCACGTGCTCGCCCGGCTTACCGTCCGTCACGGGAGTCATCGGCCCCGGCGGCGGACAGATCAAACAAAACGCCGGCTTATGCCCAAACTGCGGCATGGGCGGCTGCGGATGCTGCGGCGCTGCTCCGCCATACGGATGGTACGGCGGCACAGGAGTCCAGTCCTTCACTGTGATTCGCTCCACTTTCGCAAAAATCGGAATGGCAATCACTGCCACTAGGATCGTCGCCTGCAGCAGCGTGGAAGTCACCAACGCCCGCCGGCGCACTTTCTTCTCGCGCTGCGCTTGCTCCGCATCGCCTTCCAATAAACATCCACCCAACGCGCCGATCTGTTTCGTTCGGTTTTGCGCAGCATTGTTTTCGGCAGCATTATTTTCCGCCGCGCCTTCCGCATTGCGCTTAGGCACACCACGACTCTCGCTGGACATAACACACACCTCCAACTTAGATTTCCGTTTGGTTTTTCGGAGCCGAATTCCGCAGCGTGAATTCCGTAGCGTTAGTCGCCGAGAGTTGTGTTAGTCACGTTCGCAATTTTCATCACTAACGTTTCTTTCGCAACTTCCAGCCGACTAACGCCACGCTCGCAGGGATGTGAGGGTGCGCGCGTCCTCAATACTTTGGACACCGGCGCGGCACACAAGTTCCCGTCGGACGCCCTTGTGGCGGCCGCCTGGCGTTTACCCCGACCGGGCCGGGGAGGCGGGCGCCTTTTTTGGCCGCACCAGGCTTACTGTGTAAACCCAGAAAATTCGCCGGCTAGTACAAAATCATTAGCGGTTACCGATATGTATCCACTGCCTTTACGCCAAATGTATCGTAGACCGCCTTTACCGCATCAGATGCTCGTGGACGTGGATCACAAGGGGGTAAATCCGATGCTACGGCAATTTATTGAGGTAGTTGGTGTACGCCGCACCGGTTGGGCCGCTCTGGACCGCGATCCGCAGCAGGACAAAGTTGAATTTGTCTGTCCCCACTGCGGTGCGCGCGACCAGAAAAATGCCCGGCGCGAGCGTTCGCTTTATCATTTCACGGACGGTTTTTTGCAGGACCTGCAGGGCGAGGTGGCGCAGTGCCACTCGTGCAAGCGTTCGGTGCGCGTGGTGCCCGTGGTCCTTTTGCATGACCAGGGCGAGATCCGCCGCTTCGAGGCGATTTTCGCGGATCAGCAGCCTGTGCCGCTCGCACAGGGGGACGCGGATTCCGGGAACCCGGCGTCTCTGCATGCCACAGAGTCTCTCGCAGCGACACACTAATTTTTTTAATCCAGTAATGCGAAAGGGGCGCGAAGGTTTGCGCCCCTTTTTTATTTTTATTTACCATCGCTAATTTCGCTCCTTCACCAGCTCAAGTTCGAAGCGATTTAGTAGCGGTGCCAGCAGCCGTAGCGGTCTCGCCATCCATGGGCAAATGCGGCACGCCGTTCGTAGCGCCAATGCGCGGCCTGCGGACTATAAAAGCCGTGATGCTCGATCGCCTCACGTTCGCGGAAATTGTTGTAACGCACCGCCGGCCTTCCGAAGTCCTGGGCTTGCGCCGCCGGAGTTCCAGCAAACACCAGGAACCCGCCGCACGCCACAGCCGCTAATGCAACTTTCGCAAGTAATGATTTAAGTGAATGCCTATGCAATCGCATAACATCCTCCCGTGGACCGCGCCCTGGAGCCTGTCAAGGGTTGGCGTCCTGCTCAACTAAACCCCCATCCCGGCAAAATGTCGCGGCCCCAGCCGTGCAGGCAATCCCTTGCTAACTGGAGCGTCCCCGTGCAAATGCCGCTGTGCAAATAGCAAAGGGCGCCGCCGAGTTTCCGGCCGCGCCCCAAACCTATTGCATGGTATTCGTTGACCGATTGTCCGTAGCTATTTTTTAACTGTGAGGAATCAATAGTGGTGTTCGTGGTCGACGTCCCAATCCCGTTCCGTATGCCACCGTTGGCCGTCTTCATCCCACCAGCGATGACCGTGTTCCCAGCAGCGTTCGCGAGCCGCGGTTAAATCTCGCCGCTTCTCGGCCGCCTGCGGACTGTCCCAGCCATGTTTCGTGGCTTCCTCGTGTAACCGGTGATCCGCCTTAACGATTCGCTCGCGGCAGTCGGATTCTTCACTCGCCTGCACTGTCGGCGTACCCGCAAACAACAAAAATCCACTGAGAGCCGCAGTCACCACCGTGGCTTTTGCAATTTTGGTGAAATTCGCTTGAGCGTTCATAGGGAATAGCGCCCTCCATGATTTAGCGCGAGGGCCATTTTATTTTCCCGAGTGTCCGCGAGCCATACAGGAATCCGCGTAAATCGCTCTGGCGAAACGCCTGAGTACGGGCAACTAACAGATATCAATACGCTTGCAGGAAGGGATCCACTTCCATGTGGTACTTCTCCATGCCAGTTCGAATCTTGTCAAAAGCCTCGTCCACCGTATCCGCAAACTGAATCAACTTATATTCTTCCGGATTAATCATTCCCCAGCGCACCATCGCGCGGAAATTCAGCACTTGTTCCCAATACCGTCGCCCATAAATCAAAATCATATTGTTCTTCGACAATTTTCCCGTTTGCAGCAGCGTCATCATTTCCCAAAGCTCATCCATCGTTCCAAATCCGCCCGGGAACACAATCAACGCCTTGGCAATCTGCGCAAACCACAATTTGCGCATAAAAAAATAATGAAAATTCAGCGATAGCTCCGGACTGATATACGCATTCGAGAATTGCTCGTGCGGCAATTCGATCGACAGCCCGATCGACTTCCCTCCCGCCTCATACGCTCCGCGATTCGCCGCTTCCATGATTCCCGGCCCGCCGCCCGAACAAATCACAAATCTTCGCGGCTTCGGCCCCAGCGAACTGGCCCACGAAGTGATCTTGTGAGACAGTTCCCGCGCTTCTTCGTAATAGCGGGACATCTCCAGCGCGCTCTTCGCGCTCCGCAGCTCCAATTTGTACTTACCGCTGGACCCCGCGCCCATCTTTGCAGTCTTTTTCTTCTTCAGCCGCGTCAACCGCGCCAGTGCCGTCTCCCGCGATTCAATTCGCGCCGACCCGAAAATCACAATCGTGTCCCCGATGTTTTCTTTCTTTAGTTGCATTAACGGCTGCAGATATTCCGCCATAATCCGCAGCGGACGCGCCGGCGTACTCTGCAGAAAATTCTGGTCTTCGTGTGGCGGCTTCGGGGCGTGTTGCGGCTTTAGCTTTGCCTGACGGGGTGGTTTCGGTTCACTGGATAGCTTCTGCTTTGTTTCGCGCGGCGGCATGGGCAACTCTCTCTCTTAATAAGCGAACCTTCATTCTAAAGAGCGTAACCCCCCGCGGCAACGCCCACAGCCGCAACTGCGTCGAATCAAGTACACTCCGCAACGGGACATCAGGGACCAAAGTAGCCGCAACTTGGTGGGTACAACATGACCGCACAGCCAGTAACGATCGCCCGCGCAACCAACCCTACGTCGCGCCTGGCCCTACTATTTGCCGCGGCGTTTGCCTTGGCCTCCGTCACCCCGGCGGCTCCGCCGCGCAATCTCCCGATGGCCCAATGGCCTCGAGCCCAGCTGTCGTTATCCAGCAGCCTCCCCCGCAAGCCCCACCACTGAAAGTTCAAGTCAACCTCATCAACACCCCCGTCGCGGTTTACTCCAACAAAGGCGAGATGATCCACACCCTGGACTCTAAAGATTTCCAGGTCACTGATAATGGCATCCCTCAGAAAATCACCCACTTCGATTTGGGTAGCGACCCCATCTCCATGGTCATCCTGCTGGAAAATAGTTCGCGTATCGCTCCGCTCCTGCCCGCGTTGCGCAAAACTGGCATCCTCTTCACCCAAACCGTTATCGGCCCACGCGGGGAAGCCGCCGTACTCTCCTTCAACGACGGCATCGACAAGCTGCAGGACTTCACCACCGATCACACATCGATCGAAAGCACCATCGCGCAAATTCCCCATGGTACCGCCGGCACAAAACTCTTTGACGCCATGGCCATCGGCGTGGAAATGCTCTCCGGCCGTCCGCTGAAACCCGCCGAATTCCCACCACTCGCCGTATCCTGATGATCGTCGCCGAGGCCGTCGACGTTGGCAGCAGCTGCCAATCTCGCGAAGTCTTGCAGCCAGGCCAGCTCGCCAACATCACCATCTACAGCGTCGGCCTTTCGACGGTTCGCAGCATGGCCCAAGCCGAAGCTCAGAGCGGCAATGGGATGCGGACCAATCCGCCAGGCACCATAGGTCGTCCCGTTCCCCCCGGTGCGATCGACACACCGGACACCCGCGACGCCATGAACGGTCTTGGTCCCAGCGGGATTGACCTTACGGGTCTCGCGAAAATCGTCATGCAGCAAACCGAAAACGAGTTGCGCGCTCATCCTTTGCAAGCCGCCGCAGCTGCGACCGGCGGAGTCCATGTGGACACCTTCAAAGATCGCTCGATTGAAAAAGCCATCGATCAAATCGGCGGCGAACTTCACTCCCAGTACAACATCAGCTATTCGCCGACGGATGGCACCGTCTCCGGCTACCACCAAATCAAAGTCACCCTGGACGGAAAGCAACTAAAGGACCTGAAAGTCCGCGCCCGCCCCGGCTACTATCTGCCATAAGTGTCACCGGACGGCCAGAAATCGACACTTGGAAGTTCGAATCTAGGAGTCGGAATTAGTTTGAAAGTCTTGGGTTTGGAGCGCAGGGCCGCACTTGCAGGGAGGTACAGGACTTGATGGGAGAGCCCGGGCTCAACGGGAGGGCGGACTTGTGCGGAGGGGGGCTCAACGGGAGGGCCCGACTTTAGTCGGGCCGTACAGCACTGATTAGGATGGGGCTTTAGCCCCTGAGGAATTATTAGTGTCCTTTTTACTGGCTAGAAAATCGCCCTACAAAACCTTCTTCCAAAACGTAGACTCCCGGCTAGCCGTCAACGCATCCTTCCGCGCGCTCCACCGCAGAAAATGATCCGTCCGCAAATGCGCCGCATGCGCTTCCCGCGACGCCCAAATCTCATAAAACAAAAATCCACCGGGCGCATCCGCGGAGCGGTGCAACTCGTACAGCAAACACCCTTCCTCTTTCCGTGTGGGCGCCACCAACGCTCGCAACTCCGCCTCTAGCAGCAACTCCTGCCCGTCCCGCGATTTCATATGCACCACGAGCGTTACCGCATCCTTAGGCAGTTTCCCGCCGACGGCAGCCTTCCCGCCCTTGCGTTTCGTGCGTAACGCCTTCTTCGCCTTGCTCTTCTTCACTTTTCGTTTAACCGCTTTTCGTTTAGCCATAGCGCGGGCATTGTAACCCAACTCCACCCCGAGCGTTCAATCCGCCACAATCCTGTAGCGCAGGGCGCTTTTCCTCTGAGCCCTGCGGCTTTTTCCGCCCCACTTTTCGATCGGACTAATCGCCCCGTCTATTTCGCCCCGGAATCCGGCGTAGCCACCACCCGCCCAGCATCCAGACTGTCAAAATTCAAAATAGTATTCAGCACCAGCGAATACGTCCCCCGCGTCTCCCCGCGGTAAACCGGATTAATCGAAAACAAAATCACATGTCCTTTTCCGGACGGCGCATCCACCACCGCCGGCCGCTGCGCAATCTCCCCGCCGTTATCCACCAGCCCGGAAATCAGCAGATCCTTGGTATCCGCGTACCGCAAAATCACCCGCGGCCGCTCCGCCACCGGAATAATTCGCCACCCATTAAGTTTCTGCTCGTCGCTCACGTTCGGCGACTCCCACAACTCCGCCTTGGGCTTCTCTTCAATCGCCGCAGTCGCCGCGCGCCCCACCGCAAAATCCGGATCATCCGGACCGCCGCGACCCGTCGGCCGCGAAGTCAATTCTTCGCCAAGCCGCCGACGGTGCCGCTGCCCCGCCACGCTGCTCAGCGAAAACACTGGCCCGTTATCGCAGTACGCCGGTACCTTCTCGCTGTATCCATAAGCGATCGGACTCGCACCATCCACTAACCGCGTCCCCACCACCGCTCCCACAATTTTCATTTTCTCCGCATAGTTCGAACTGATGCCATCCGCCAATCCAATCGCCAGCGCAAAATCGGAAGTATCGGTAGCCGTCAACAGCACTCCGCCGCCTGCCACGAATTTTTCCAGGCTCGCCACGCCCGCCCAGCCGAGTCCCGGCCGCATGTCATCCGTCGAGTCCGTCCCGCCCACCAGATTCGGCGTCTCCGGAGTATTTTTCCACGGCAGCGCATTTCCCCAAGTGAGCGGCATGCCATTCACGATCGTAGCCGTACCCGGCGAATATCCGATCGGCGGAAAAAGAATCACGTCGTACTTGGCCTTCAAATCTTCAATCTTCCCCAGATTCTGCGTGCTGATGTACTCGTACGGAATCTTCATATCGTCCAGCGCCAGCCGCCACCAGCCTTCCATCTGCGTGCTCAGCCAGGTATGCACAAAGGCCACTCGCGCCGCTCGCACCGGATGGGTCTTCACGCTCGGCGCTGCGGCCAGCGCCACCGCTTGCAGTCCCAGCTCGGTAGTAGCCGTATCCAAATCCCCACGCGCTACGCCGCGAATCAGAAATGTTCCGCGATTAAACTTCTTCCCGCCGCTTTCAAACGCTTCTTCCGCAGCGTCCATGCTCGCGTCTTTAAATCGGTACCGCAGCGTAGCCATCGCCGGCTCGGCATTGTTGTTGATCGCAAAAATCGTTCCGTCGCCTTTCACTCCCCCCGCCGCATGCACGGCCGTAACACTCTTCATCGCGGCGTCCAAAACCTTCACGTCCGTAACCCGCGCCACCTGCACGCCAAACAGTTCTCCAAATGTCCACGCCGTATCGTCGTACGGCGTCTTCTGCGGATCGTCCGGACTCCAATACTGGTGATCCAGTAGCGCGTCCGCGATCCGCGAATACGGCTGGTCCATGCGAATGATGTAACTCCCCGCCGGAAACGTCCGCGAAGTAGGCGCGGCCGGTTCCTTGGCCGCATCCTTGGCGTCCGCATCTTTCGCGTCGCCATCCTTCTTCTTCGCTTTCTTTACCGGCACCGGCAGCGCCACGGTAAATGCCGCGTCCGCTCGCGAAATCTCCACATCCTGCTTCTGCAACACCCGCAACAGCTCCGCCTGCAATTCCGGACGCGGATCATCCCCCGGCAAAACATACGCCGCCGGACCTTCCGTCCCTGGTTTGCCAATCGACCGCTTGGCCTTCAAATAAAAATTCTTCAGAAATAGCCGCTTGTTCTCATTGAAAAAATGCAGCGACGTCAGCAACCCTGTCTCTTCGTAATTATTGTTGTCGCGCTGCGACCACACCGCCTTCGGATACGGCGGATTCTGCCGGTACCACGTCCGCGCGTACTCCTCCGGCTCCAGCGTCCGCGTCTGCGTATCCGCTCCGCCATTGCCAAACGTTTCGTACAGCCGGCTGATCCCGTTGTGCATCGCCGCGATAAACATCAAATATCCCGGCGACCAGGTATCGAAATCTCCGTGCGTAAAAACTCCCGGCATCCCGATTTTGGTCATGTCCGCCACGTTGCGCGCGCCAATCATCTGCCATTCGTCCGCCAGAATCGGATCGATCCACGCGTTGTACGGCCCGTCGCCCACCGTATTGTCGTAAAGATACGGCACCGATTCGTGCAGATCGTGCAACACCTGCGCCTTCCACCCCACGTAGGTGTTCAAAACATTTTTTGTCAGATCGAGCGTCACGCCCATCGCGTCCCGGTTATTGTCGTGCGCCACGTACTTGCCCCAATACATCAGTGGCGGATAAAAATCCTTGGGATGCGCCAGATGCCATTTGTAAATATCCACCATGCGATCCCGCCCATCCACTTCCACCACCGGCGTGATCAGCGTGATCATTCCCTCGCGCACTTCGCGAATGTACGGGCTTTCATCCACCGCCAGCCGGTACGCCAGTTCCATCAGCGCCGTAGGCGCGCCGGTCTCCGGCGAGTGAATCGTTCCGGTGATGTAGTAAACCGGCACCGCCTTGGCCACGATGCGGTCCGCCTCCGCATCATCCATCTTGATCGTCCGCGGATCGGCCAGCTTCGCCAGCAGCGCCCGGTTCGCATCCAGATTCTTCAAATTCTCCGGAGAAGAAATCGCCACCGCGATCATCTCCCGGCCCTCTTCCGTCTTCCCGATATTGAAAACTTTCACCCGCGGACTGGCCTTCTCCAGCAGCCGCATATATTTGTAGACATCTTCCGCGTACGGCAAAATCCCCGGCGCTCCCGCCACATCCCCCAGCACCACTTCCGGCGTAGGTACATTCTTCGAAGCGGGCAAATACTCCACCAGCGGCGAAGTAAACGCCGGCTCCGACGTATATTTCTTGATCTTCGCCGAGTACGCCTCATCCACCGCCTGCTTGGGATCTCGCGCCGGCGCAGTCTCATCGTTCGCCCGCACCCCAATCGCGCCCACCGCCGCCAGCAAAATCCCCAAAGCCCAAACCGCAAGACTCCGCATAAATGATCTCTCCCAAAATATAAGAAATATGAAGGACGGATTGTACCCTACGAGACGCCTTTGTAGGGGCGCAGCATGCTGCGCCCCATCTCGCCACGATTTCAACCACACCTCGCCGTTGGTGTTTGACTTTGCCGTTTCTTACCGTTGTAGCGGCCGCCTTCTGAGGCGGGCGTCATGCCTTCACTCTTGTAAGGGCGGCTCTTTAGATTCGCACGCGTGAAGACACTTCAGACGTTAAGCTTCCGAGCTCTACCAAACCTCGCATCGCTCCCCAGCTCCGCGCACCATCGCCGAATCCTTCTTGCAGCCAAACGCCTCCGCAAACGCTGCCGAATTCGATAGCGGCCCATTTACCCGGTACTTCGCAATCGGGTGCGGATCCCCTTGCACCATTTTTCTCTGCGTTTCCGGACGAATTTCGTCGGCCCGCCACTGACCCCACGCGATAAAAAATTGCTGATCCGGCGTCAATCCGTCCAGCGTCGGAGCCGGATGCTTCTGCTGCGCTTTCTGAAACGCCAGATAGGCGATCTTGGACCCCGCCAAATCGCCGATGCTCTCGCCCAATACCAACTTCCCGTTGTGGTGAATTTTCGGCTCGATAAAATATCCGTCGAATTGTCGCACCACGCATGCCGTTTTCTCGTCGAACCGTTTCTGGTCCTCGGCCGTCCACCAGTTCTGCAGGCGCCCCTGCGCATCATACTTCGATCCCTGGTCGTCGAATCCGTGGCTGATCTCGTGCCCGATGACCACTCCGATGGATCCGTAGTTCACCGCGTCCACCGCGTTTACGTCAAAGGACGGCGGCTGCAATATTCCCGCCGGAAACACAATTTCGTTCAACAGCGGGTTGTAATATGCGTTGGAAGTGGGCGGGGTCATGCCCCAACGCCCCCGGTCCGTCGGCTTGCCGATCAAATTCCAATTGTCTTCCATTACATTCCAGCGGGACGCCGCTGCCTGATTGTTCCAGTAAGAATCGCGGCTGATCGCAATGCTGCTGTAGTCCTTCCACTTGTCCGGGTACCCGATTTTGGGGTTCAGCGTAGCCAGCTTCTCCAGAGCCTTCTTCTTGGTCTCCGGTCCCATCCAGGTCAATCCTTCAATTGTGTCGTGCATCGCGGCGATGATATTCGTCACCATCTCCTGAGCCCGCGCCTTGGCCTCCGCGGGGAAATATTTCTCCACATATTTCTTCCCCAGCGCATCTCCCAAGAGCGAGTCCGTAGACTCCGCACACCGTTTCCACCGCGGTTTAATTTCGGACGCTCCGCTCAAATACTTTCCCTGGAACGCGAAGTTTTCCTCCACGAACGGTTTTGCCAACGCGTCGGCCTCGCCATTCAGAAGCTGCCAGGTCAGATACGTTTTCCAGTCAGCCAACGACGTCTCGCGCAGCTGTCTGTCCACTTCCTTCATGAAGTTCGGCTCAGCCACATTCAAGTCCGCGCGCGAGATCTTTGCAGAAGCAAAATACGCGTCCCAATCCATCGTCGGAGTCAATTTGGTGAACTCCGCGTACGTCATCTTGTGATCGGTATTCGCGGGATCCCGCAACGCCACATTGTCCAGCGAGTTTTCCGCTAACTTCTTTTCCATCTGAAACACTGTTTCCGCCGCGGCCTTCGCGCTCTTCTCGTCATAACCCGCTAGCACAAACATCTTGGCCACGTGCTCGTGGTATTTGTCACGCGCTTCCACAAAGCGCGCTTCTGGCTTTAGGTAATAGTCGCGGTCCGGCAGACCCAGTCCGCCGGCAAACACTGTCGCGATGGTCTCCGTTGGATTGTGATTGTCCGGCTGCGCAAGTATCACGAAGGGCACGAAGATTCCCTGCTCGTTCAGCTGCAGGATTGTCCGCCGCAGGTCCGCTGCGCTCTTTATCTCTTGGATCTCTTTCAGCATTGGTTCCGCGGGCGCCAGTCCCAGCTTGTCGATGCGCGTTTCGTCCATGCACGAGCCGTAATAGTCGCCGATCAGTTGTTCAGCGCTTCCCTTGGACCAATCTGTGTGGCTCGAAATGTCGTCCAGAATCACCTTCAAACGGTCTTTCGCTTCCTCCCCGGATTGCCACCTTCTGCTCCAACGATCCATATATGCCGGAACCGGATTCTGCGCGTGCCAATTGCCGTTCGCATACTGCGCAAAGTCCGTGCAGGGATCGCACTTCTTATCCAGATCCTCCGTGTGAATCCCATGTTGTGCCGTCGTTTGCCCCACCACCGGCGAACCGCAAAGCAGTAAAATCACCATCCATCGAATCACGCGCATTTTTCCTCCAAAGTGACGACCGCTATCTTAGCTCGGGGAAATTATCAGAAGGAAACCGCATCCAAGGCCGGGACTTTAGCCCCCGGCAGTTCAGTTTCAGGAGGCCAGGCTTTAGCGCCCAATCCCTTAATTGCTACCAGCAAACAAAATATCCACCGGAGCCGGCACTTCCACCCGCTCCCCGGTAAATCCCAACTCCCCGCTATTCTGGTCGATCCGGAACACCTCAATGTCATCCGTTCCCTGATTGGCCACCAGCAAATAATGCCCGCTCGGATCAATCGCAAAATTCCGTGGCGTTTTGCCCCGCGTGGAAAAATCTCCCACAAACGTCAACACTCCCGTTTTAACCGCTACTCCATAAATCGCAATGCTGTCTCGCCCGCGGTTTGACACATACAAAAATTTCCCCGAAGGATGCATCGCAATCTCCGCCGTATCGTTCGTCCCGTGATAATCTCCGGGCAAAGTTCCAATCACCTGCTTGGCTTCCAGCGTCCCTTTCGCCGCATCATAAGTAAACATCGTCACGGTAGAGCCAAGCTCGTTCGTAACATATGCAAATTTCACGTTCGGGCTGAAAACCAGGTGCCGCGGCCCCGCTCCCGCCTCCACGTTGGCGTACGGCGGATCATTCGGCGCAATCTTCCCGCTGGACTCATCGAATTTATCCACCAGCACCTGATCCAGTCCCAAATCCACTTCCACCGCGTATTTGTTGTCCGGCGAAGTAGCGATCCAGTGCGCGTGCGGACCTTCCTGCCGGTCCTTCACCGGCCCATGCCCTTCATGCTGCTCAAACGCCACAGCCGCGCCCAGCTTTCCGTCCGCCACAATTGGAAATACGGAAACGCTCCCGCTCGTATAATTCGCCACCAAAACAAATTTCCCGGTCTTATCAATTGAAATGAAGCAAGGATCCGTTCCGCCTGAGGCCACCTGATTCAAAGGCGTCAATTTGCCCGTTCCGCGATCGATCGAAAAAGCACTGACCGCTCCGCTCTTGGCCCCGCCAAAATCTTCCACCTCATTCACCGCATACAAATACTTTCCATCCGCGCTAACCGTGAGAAACGAAGGATCCTTCGATTCCGCCGCCACCGTCAACCCGGAAATCTTCCCGCTGCGATCGTCAAACCGCAAAGCATAAATCCCTTTACTGGCCGTCTTGCTGGTGTACGTCCCGACAAACACCAGTTCCTTACCTTTACCAGCCGCTGCGCCGCCACCAGCGATACCGCTAGCCAAGACAAACTGCCCGCTAACCGCGATTCCCGCAATCAACAACCCTGCAATCGACCGGCGCAAACCATTTCCAATAGTCTTCATAGATCCCCAATTCTAACGCAAGCCTCGGCGACTTTGACCCTGCAGTTGTAGTCGTTGCCGTAAAATTTGCTTCTGATACGACTGCTGTCTCGGCGGCATTCTAAACGCCGCCCGAGGAAGAAGCGCGCGGCCGTTGACTTTGCTTATGTAGGCGCCGGACTTCTAGTCCGGCCTACTCCTGTCGTGGCGAGTTCGCACCCAACCCCGCTCTATCCATGACGCACCCGCGTCCCCGCTCGTTTCAAAACGGAACTTTCGTCTTGCGTCAAGACAACCCGCGGTTGCACCAGGGCCCACCGACACCGCTAAGTCCCAGCAATCGATCGACTTCCGCCCCGCAGACCCTGACTGTACCATTTTGTACTTGACAACTTACGTATCTTTTTGGTAATCTGTGTTCGTACAGAACCACGCCCCGCCGCAATCAGCAAACTCAATGACCCAGATAACTACTATGCAAACATTCCGGAGCTCTAACCTGCGTGGAATGAACACTTGCAAAACTGTATAAAAACAAAGGACTTTAACTCCCCCAGAATGAACACTTACGAAAAACCCTAGGGGGGTATCCCCACCGACTGGCAACCAAACAAAAAGGGACGAAGCTGGCGCTGCGCCAGCTCCGTCCTCATTTCCTCACCTCGTTACCTCATTACTTCTTGTCGTCTTCCGATTCTTCCTGCAGCACCGCCGCCGCCGCCACGCTATCGCCCTCATCCAACCGCAACAGCCGCACGCCCTGGGTAGAGCGTCCAGCTTCGCGGATTTCGTTAGCGTGAACGCGAATCACTTTTCCGTGATGCGTAATAATCATCACGTCAGACTCTTCGGTCACTTGTAACGTGGCGATCACCGAGCCGTTGCGATCCGTAGTCTTCATGTTGACCACGCCTTTGCCGCCGCGTGAAGTAATCCGGTACTCAGCCAGCGGCGTCCGCTTGCCGTAGCCCTTCTGCGCCACGGTAAGCATCAAGGTGGTCAACGATTCCTTGATGTGCTCGTTTTCCAGCTCTTCCAGATTCTGCGTATCCAGTTTGTGTTCCTTCTTGATGATCTCGAAGTCCGGAGTCACCGCGTCCATGCTCACGACGTAGTCATCCTTATCCAGATCCATGCCGTTCACGCCGCCGGCATTGCGGCCCATCGCGCGGACTTCCGTCTCCCGGAACAGAATTGCCTGGCCCTCGTGCGAAGCCAGGAAAATCATTTTCTTTCCGTCCGTCAATGTCGCGCCGACCAGTTCGTCGGAGCCGTCCAGGTTGATCGCGATGATTCCACTCGACCGCGGATTAGAGAATTCCGCGATCGCGCACTTCTTGACGGTCCCGCTCTTGGTGGCCAGGAATACGAACGTATCCGCCACTTCCAGATCGCGCACCGCCACCAGCGCCGTAAGCTTTTCGTCTTCCTGGAATTTCACCAGGCTGGTAATTGCTTTGCCGCGCGTGGCCGCCGCCGCCTCCGGCAACTCATACACTTTCTGCCAGTACACCCGGCCCTTGGAGGTGAACAGCAAAATGTAGCTGTGCGCCGAAGCGATAAACAAATACTCGACGAAGTCTTCTTCCTTGGTCTTCGCGCCGATGCGTCCCTTGCCTCCGCGCGACTGGTGCCGATAGGTGTCGGCCGCGGTCCGCTTGATGTACCCAGCGTGGCTGACGGTAATCAACATCTCGGTGTCCGCAATCAAGTCTTCGAGTTTGATCTCGTCGACCTTATCCACAATCTGCGTGCGGCGATCGTTGCCGTACGCTTTGTGAACTTCCTTTAACTCCGCGGTGATTACCGACTTCAGCTTTCGCTCGCTGTTGAGGATTTCCTGCAATTCGGCGATCAAATCGCGGATAGACTTCAGCTCCGCCAGAATGTCGTCGATGGATAGTTGCGTCAGGCGATGCAGTTGCAATTCGAGAATGGCATCAATCTGCGCGTAGCTCAGTCCCAGCGTATTGTCTTTGCTGATGGCCGCGAGTTCCGGCGCGCCCTGGAAGCGGTACTTCCGGCCGTCCAGCTTTATGCCTTCGATCTTTCGGGACTTCCCATTCTCCGTAATGGTTACATCCTGTTCGGTGAAATACTTGAACAGGTTTTCCTTGGCCTCCGCGCGGCTCGAAGATCCGCGAATGATCCGAATCACGTTGTCCAGATGGTCCAGCGCAATCTGGTAACCGACTAAAATGTGTTCGCGCTGCTCCGCTTTGCGCAACTCGAAAATCGTGCGCCGCCGCACCACTTCCACGCGGTGCTCAATGAACAGCTTGATCATCGGGATCAAGCCCAGTTCGCGCGGCTGCCCGGCCACGATGGAGAGCAGGATCATGCCGAACGATTCCTGCATCTGCGTCTGCTTGAACAAATTGTTCAGAATCAGTTGTGATTCTTCGCCGCGCTTCAATTCGATAACGATGCGCATGCCTTCACGGGAAGATTCATCGCGCACATCGGAAATACCTTCAATCTTCTTGTTCTGTACCAGGTCCGCGATGCGCTCGATCAAGCGCGACTTGTTCACCTGATACGGAATTTCGGTGATGACGATACTCTCGCGGTCTTTCGCGGACTCTTCAATCGCCGCCTTCGCGCGCATGATAAAGCTGCCGCGCCCAGTGCGATACGCCGCTTCGATGCCTTCGCGCCCGGCGATATACGCGCCCGGTCGGAAAGTCCGGCCCGGGCACGATCTTCATGATCTCTTTTAGTGGCGTGTCCGGCTTGTCGATCAGCACAATCGCGGCTTCCACGATTTCCCGCAAATTGTGCGGCGGAATGTTGGTAGCCATGCCCACGGCGATACCGCTTGCGCCATTCACCAATAGGTTGGGAATTCGCGACGGCAGAACGACCGGCTCTTCCCGGGTCTGATCGAAGTTGGGAATGAAATCGACGGTTTCTTTTTCGAGGTCGGCCAGAATGTCTTCGGTGATTTTCGCCAGCCGCGCTTCGGTGTACCGCATGGCCGCTGGTGGATCGCCGTCCACCGAACCAAAATTTCCTTGCCCGTCAATCAACGGCTGACGCATGTTGAAATCCTGCGCCAGGCGGACCAGCGCCGGATAAATCACCGCTTCACCGTGCGGATGGTAGTTGCCGGAGGTATCGCCGCAGATCTTCGCGCACTTGCGGTAGCCGCGATTGGACGCGAGGCCGAGATCGTTCATGGCCACCAGGATGCGCCGCTGCACCGGCTTCAATCCGTCGCGCACATCCGGCAACGCGCGCGCAATGATCACGCTCATCGCGTAGTCGAGATACGACTTCTTCATCTCCGCTTCAATATCAATCGGCAGCAATATCGATGTGTTCTTCTCGTCCGCCATGTGTCCTCGTCTTATGTATCGCCCGTTTCCGGGCGGAACTCTGCAAAACCTGTTCTTGCCCGGACTGCGGGCATTCGCTACTATCGCTTCATGAAGTACCGCTTCTCTGCGCTCATCACCAAAGAAAACGGCTGGTACGTGGCCCGCTGCCCCGAACTAAACGTCACGTCCCAAGGAAAAAATGTTGAGGACGCCCGCGCCAATCTGACCGAAGCAATGGAGCTTTATCTAGAAACCTGGGGACTGCCGGAGCAAATACCATCCGAGGCTGACTCATTCTGGACCACGGTCGAAATATCGCAGTGAAATGCCAAAACTTCCGAGTGTTTCCGGCGAACGCGTCATCAGGGCATTGAAACGCGCGGGATTCACGGAACTTCGACAAAAGGAAGTCACGTCTCGCTTGAACGAAGACTCGGTGATCAGATCTTTCGCACCGTAGTCCCAATTCATAGCGAAGTCGCCAAAGGCACTTTGTCGGACATCTTGAAACAAGCTGGCCTCACCCTCGAAGAATTTCTCGAAAAACTCTGATCCCTAATTCTGATCCCTAATAGCGTTTTGCTGCATGTTCCAATACGTACGCTTTAACCGTATCGAACGCATCGGCCGCGTTGGTGAAGCGCCGAGCGGCGAAATACTCTTCGGCCCGCTTTACGAACGCGGCGCGCGCGGCATCATCAGCAAACTCGATCGTTACACCGCTCTCGTTGTCCGGCGCGCTTGTCGGTTCGGCGCGAAACTCGCTGCAACTGAGTCCGCGCAGTCCCGGTAAAGTGGTCCAGCCAAATTGATACAGCATGCAAATTTCTGCGCGCTCCAATAAACTGCAACGCACTCGCTTCCTCAAAGTTCACTAAATATCCAGGTTGACGACTTCCAGCGCATTTTCTTCGATGAATTTGCGGCGCGCTTCCACGTTTTCGCCCATCAGCGTGGTGAAAATTTCTTCGGCGGCTACGGCGTCCTCAAGTTTCACCTGCAGCAGCGTGCGAGTGTCCGCGTTCATCGTGGTATCCCACAACTGCTCGGCGTTCATTTCGCCCAGCCCTTTAAACCGGGTGATGGTGAAATCTTTTTTGGCGTCTTCCACCACGTAATTCAAAACGTCGGTGGCTTTTTCCATGGAGAGTTTGTCGCCGTTGCGCACCACGGTAAACGGCGGGTGATTGAACTCTTCGATCTGTTTCGCGAGCGCGCGCAGCCGCTTGTATTCCGCGGTGCTGGCGACGGCCCAATTGATTTTCTGGCTGTGCGGCGGCCCAAACTGAATTTCGTACAGGCTGTGGGCTTCGTCGAACACTACTTTGCCTTCGACTTTGAGTTTGGCTTTGTCGATTTCCTTCAGCAGCTTGTCGAGATTCTTCTTCTCCTCAAAATCGGTCTTCTTTTCGAGGCCGCTGTCGGACATCAATTCCACCAACGCCGGTTCGCGCAGCCGCCGACCCAGCTTCAACGCCGCAGCTTCGTATTCCTGCACGTTCAGCAGGAAGCTGGTGAGCTTCGCGCCTTCGAGGTTCACACCTTCTTTGGCTTTGACAATGTGATCTTCCGTGGCTCGCTTCATCAGCTCGTGCGCGAAATCGCGTTCATCGCGGATATATTTTTCGGTTTTGCCGCGCTTCACGCGATACAGCGGCGGTTGCGCGATATAGATATTCCCGCGCTCGATCAGTTCCTTCATGTGCCGGAAGAAAAAGGTGAGCAGCAAGGTGCGGATGTGACTGCCGTCGACGTCCGCGTCGGTCATCAAAATAATCTTGTGGTAGCGCAGCTTGGCCGCGTCGAAGTCATCCTTACCGATGCCAGTCCCCAGCGCGGTGATAATGCAGCGGATTTCTTCGTGGCCCAGCATCTTGTCGTAACGGGCCTTTTCGACGTTGAGAATTTTACCTTTGAGCGGCAGGATGGCCTGAAACTTGCGGTCGCGGCCCATTTTTGCGGAGCCGCCTGCGGACTCGCCCTCAACCACGAACAGTTCGCAGCGCGCCGGATCGCGTTCCTGGCAATCCGCCAGTTTTCCGGGCAGGCCGCTCGAGTCCATCGCGGACTTACGGCGTGTTAGTTCGCGGGCTTTCCGCGCGGCTTCGCGCGCACGCGCTGCGTCGATGCATTTGCCGATGATGCGGCGCGCCACGGTGGAATGCTTATCAAACCATTCGCCCAGGCGCTCGTTGACGATCTGTTCGACGTCTCCCTTGATATCGCTGTTTAGCTTGCCTTTGGTTTGCCCTTCAAACTGTGGTTGCGGCAAACGCACGCTGACCACCGCGACGAGACCTTCGCGGACGTCGTCACCGGTGATGGTGACTTCGTCTTTCTGATCCTTGAGCATTCCGGCGTTAGAAGCAAAATTGTTGATGGTCCGCGTCAGCGAGGAACGGAACCCGGAAAGGTGCGTGCCGCCGTCGACGGTGTTAATCGCGTTGGCGTACGCAAAAACGTTTTCACCATACGTGTCGTTATATTGCAACGCGATCTCAATTTCCACGTTGCCGCGCTTGCCTTCCATATAAATCGGAGAATCGTGCAGCGTTTCTTTTCCGCGGTTCAGGTGCTTCACGAATTCCGCAATGCCGCCGTTGAATTTGAATTCCGCTGTTTTTTCCGTGCGCTCATCGGTGAGGGTAATCTTCAGGCCCTTATTCAAAAAAGCCATTTCGCGCAGCCGGTTGGCCAGCGTGTCGTAGCTGAACACCGCCTTTTCAAAAATACTGGGATCGGGATGAAAGGTGGTTTTGGTACCGGTTTTGCGGGTTTTTCCGGTCTGCTTCAGCTTGGAGGTGGGTTTGCCTTTTTCGTAGGTCTGTTCCCATACAGAGCCGTCCCGCGAAATTTCCAGCTCGAGCCAATCGGAAAGTGCGTTCACTACGGAAGCGCCGACGCCGTGTAAACCGCCGGAAACCTTATAAGTGTCGCTGTCAAATTTTCCGCCGGCATGCAGCACGGTCATAACGACTTCCGCGGCCGGCTTTTTTTCCGTCTTATGCATATCCACCGGAATGCCGCGCCCGTTGTCTTCCACGGTCACGGAATTGTCGGTGTGAACGATCACGGTGATGTCGTCCGCGTGCCCGGCCATGGCTTCGTCGACGGAGTTGTCGACCAGTTCCCAGACCAAGTGGTGCAAACCCATTTCGCCTGTCGAGCCAATGTACATGGCCGGGCGTAGCCTTACCGCTTCCAGACCTTCCAGGACTTTGATGGAACCGGCGTCGTAGTGTTTGCCGCCCGGCTTGGTTGGATCCATTTCTTTTTCAGCCATTTGTTCTCCCGAACCCTTGTAACTGCGCCGGAATCATGTATCCACGCAGACGTACCGCAAGTAACGAAAGCGAGCGTAGCGCTCAAAAAACCAATTCAAATTTTCTTGAAGCAAGGAATGGCGGGTTTGCGGCTTGTACGTCGCCTTACCCTTTTGGCTCCGAGTGCGTGCACTCGAAACTCGTAGGGCTCCTGCTCCATCCCATCTCGCGCAGCGAGACGTGGCGAAGACTGTTAAATCTCCAAGCGAACAGCACCACAGCTCCTGGCGCGGAGCCGAAATTCCGTGCTGCGTTTACCTGGCCGACGTGTCGATCAAGAGGAACCGAACAGCGAATCGACGACCCACAAATTATAACCGATCAGCCACAAATTCCCAAATTTTTATGGATAACTTAGGCACTCTAAATCGATTGGATACAATTAGTTACGAGCGAGCCAGTGGCGCCTGGCGGCCAGAGGTACGTAAGACATTTTTTCGGCCGAAACGCGTCGAGGACTGAGGATCGGCTTTGTTTTTGCGGTCTTTGCCGGCATGAAATCCTATGGCGTTGTCGGCCGGTTTGGGCGCTTCCAACATGCGTTTGATCGCCGCAAAAACAATTTGGAATTTTGCGTCGTAACCCTTTTCCATTTCTTCAATTTTTCTGCGGAGTTGCTGGTTGCTTACCAGCATTTCTCGCAACTGGACGAAGGCCCGCATGATGGCGATGTTCACTTTCACCGCCCGTTCGCTGCGCAACACGCTGGAGAGCATGGCAACACCCTGCTCCGTAAAAGCGAATGGAAGATGGCGACTGCCGCCGCGGCCCGTTGGTTTTGATATTCCAGATTGGAATATCAAACTCGCGAGCTCAGATTTGTTGATCTGAAAGATGAAATCTTCCGGAAATCTATCTAAGTTCCGGCGTACTGCTTTATTGAGATTGGCGGTCGTGACACCGTAGAGTCGCGCGAGATCCACATCCAGCATTACTTGAGCGTCTCTGAGAAAGTAGATGTTCTTGGAAATCTGGCGAGTGGGGACTATGGCGTTACTCTTTAATCTCTTCATTCCAGCATCATACCACTGGAACGCGAAATCACAATCTGCGACAGCAAATATGGCGGTCGAGGCATGGAGTGTCTCCCAATGGTAACTGTGGGAGGGGAAAGTGGCGGCGGGTGACCTGGGGAGTTTGATATTCCAGATTGGAATATCAAAATGTCTACCTCCAGATTGGTTCAGATGCGCATGGGCATGATGATGTAGCGATAGCGGTAGGATTCATCGGCCAGCGGGCGCATCTGGCCGGCAGACTGTTCGTCTTTCAGTTCGATGCTGATGGGGCCATCGGCCGCAGCGGCCAGGAAATCCAGCATGTAGGTGGAATTGAAGCCGATCGAGATCGGATCGCCTTTGTATTCTTTCTCGATATTTTCTTTGGCTTCGCCGTATTCGGGGCTGGAAGCGGAGATTTCGATACCGTCCGGCGAGACGGCCAGCTTCACGGCATGCGACCGCTGATCCGCCAGTTGCGATACACGGCGAACGGCATCGCTGAGTTCAGTGCGCTCAATGACCACACTCTTGTTATTGTCCCGCGGTAGCACGGCTTCATAATTCGGAAATTGGCCGGTGAGGATACGCGAAATCAGGAGGCGATGGCCGACCTGAAAAAACAGGTGGCTTTCGTCTTTGGCAAAGTCGATCTGCGCTTCATCGCCCGCGCCGTTGGAAAGTTTTTCAACTTCGTCCATAGCTTTCTTAGGAATTAACACTTTTACTTCGCCATTTAACCCGGCAAGTTTCTGATCAGTTTCAGCCAGGGCTAGCCTGTGGCCGTCGGTGGCAACCATGGCGATGGTATCGGGTTTGAGAATCAGCAAGCCGCCATTGAGGGTGTACCGCGACTCTTCCATGGAAATGGCAAATTTTGTCTTGGAGATCAGACTTTCCAGTGTGGCAGCTGGAATCTTGACCAGAACGTGCGGCATTACCGGAAGCGCGGGGAAATTTTCCTTGGCCATGCCCACCAGTTTGTATTTCTTCTTATCACTGACGATTTCTACCCAGTGATTATCGAGAAGTTTGATCTTGATCTCGCCTTCGGGGAGCAAGCGGACCAATTCCAATAGCTTTTTGGCTGGGATGGTACCGGCGCCTTCCTTCTTAATTTTGGCGTCGCAAGACGTGCGGATACTGAGCTCCAGATCCGTGGCGGTGATCGTGAGTTGCGTGCCTTTGGCTTCCACTAAAAGATTAGAAAGGATGGGGATAGTGGTTTTTCGTTCAACAACGCCCTGCGTGGTGGTCAGTTCATTGAGAAGCGCGGACTTTGAGACGCTGAATTCCATTGATTGGTGATCCTCGCGTGCCGTTCCAGGTGCGGTCATTCGTTTACCTCGTGACCTCTACCGCTGACGTACTTTACTCGCTTTTTGCGAAAGACGAAAGGCTTAGCAAAGAGTTAACGCTGTGGAAATGAGTGGGAAAAGCGATGGCCGGGTTCCTCCTTTTAAGAATCAAAAATTCCGACCACATATTTACTGTTCTTGTTTGGCTTTGAGATTCATCTTTCCCACACCCTATAACAACTAATGAGAGTTCTTGATTTTTATGAGACTAGAAAAATATAGAGAGTTGTTGTTGTGATGACAGTTGTGAACTTGTGGAAAGCTTCGCAAGTGCAATGGCAGCTGTGTGGTGACGGCCGTTGTTACAAGTGGCGGATTGTGAGTATTGCGGAAAACTCTATGCAAAAGCTGCCGCTCGATGTCGGGCCTCATTTTCGCACACAGGCTTAAACAGCTTATCCGCAGCTTATGAGCATTTTCTCCACGGTGAAATAGAATGCAAACGGTCGTTCGGAGTTCACACCAAACAAGTTGCAATAAACATCTAACCGAAAGTAAGAACCTTAGCGATCGGTAGGAAATATATATTGGTTTGATCGGAGCGGATATGGCAACGGTATTGATAACTGGCGCAAGCCGCGGGATCGGGTTGGAGTTGGCGCGGCAATATGCGTCGGACGGTTGGGACGTGATTGCTTCAGCGCGCAGTCCGGAGAAGTCACTCGGCTTAGCGGAGTTGGCCAAAAAATATGGCGGCAAAATCACGCTGCGAACATTGGATGTTACCAACGACATTTCTATCGAGGACCTGACGGACGAATTGGACGGCCGTCCGATCGACCTTCTTGTCAACAATGCCGCAACCTACCCGCGCAAAGGAACGCATGTGGGCGAACTGGACTACGACGCCTGGGGTGATACGTTTGAAACAAATTTGTTCGGCGTGATGCGGGTTACCGAGGCGCTGCTGGAAAATGTGGCGGCGAGCGAGCGAAAACAAATCGCGGCGATAAGCAGCGGCATGGGCTCGCTAACTTCCATAGCCGGTGGCGCGGTGGCGCAGTCCGGCACGTCCTATCAATACCGCACCAGCAAGGCGGCGTTGAACATGGCGATGTTGGTGCTGTCCAAGGAGTTGGCGCCGCGGGGAATTTCCGTGGTGCTAATTAGCCCGGGATGGGTGAAGACGGATATGGGCGGCGCAGAAGCGGCGATCACTCCAGAGGTGAGCGTGGCCGGCATCAGGAAAATTCTGGCGTCCAACTCGATGGATATTTCCGGCAAATTCTGGAGCTATGACGGCAGTGTGTGGCCCTGGTAGCGCCCAGCGATTGCCGCGGAGACAAAAAAATCGCCCGGTGCGGGACATACGCCGGGCGATTCGCTTTGCGGGGAAACTACATGCGCTATTGCAGCGCGTCCATCAACCGCGTGATCGTGCGGTTCAGATCTTTATCGGACCGGCGCAACTCTTCGATTTTGTTGATGGAGTGCAGGACGGTGGTGTGATGCTTGCCGCCGAATTGCCGGCCAATTTCCGGCAGCGATGCGGTGGTCAGCTGTTTGACAATGTACATAGCCACCTGGCGCGGGAAAGCGATGGCGCGGGTGTTGCTGCGGACTTTGAGGTCCTGCTCGCGGAGATTGAAATGTTCGCTGACGCGCTTTTGAATCAGGTCGATGGTGACGCGCTTTTCCTGCGAGGCGATGATGTTGCGCAAGACTTGCTGGGCGGTGGCGAGGGAAACGGACGCGCCGGTGAGCGAAGCGTAAGCCATGAGGCGGGTAAGGGCGCCTTCCAGCTCGCGAACGTTGGACTTGATGGCCCGGGCGATGTATTCGGCGACGTCATCGGGTAGCGGGAAGCGATCGTTTTCCGCTTTTTTCTGCAGGATGGCGATTTTGGTTTCGAGATCGGGCGGCTGAATGTCCGCGATCAAGCCCCACTCGAAACGCGAACGCAGGCGTTCTTCGATGGAGTTGATGTCTTTCGGCAGGCAATCGCTGGAAATCACGATTTGCTTTTGCTGTTCATAGAGCGCGTTGAAGGTGTGAAAAAATTCTTCCTGGGTGCGTTCTTTGCCGGCAATGAACTGAATATCGTCAACGAGCAGAACGTCTACGGTGTGGAAACGGTCGCGGAAGCTGATCATGCGATCAAAGCGGATGGAGTTGATCACTTCGATGGTGAATTTTTCCGCGCTGACGTAACTAAGGCGCATCGCCGGATTGCGCTTCTTGATGGTGTGCCCGATGGCATGCATCAAGTGGGTTTTGCCCATGCCCACCCCGCCGTAAAGAAACAACGGGTTGTAGGACTTTGAAGGCTGCTCGGCGACCGCGCGGGCTGCGGCGTGCGCAAATTCGTTGGATTTGCCGACCACGAAGGAGTCAAAGGTGTAGCGGGTGTTGAGCTGGTGATCGCTACTTTCAAAATTCAGCTTGGCTTGTTTGCCATCGGTAACTTGTTGAACGACCGGGGCGGGCTCTTCCTCAGAGCAGACGTAGGAGACTTTTACGTTGGGCGTGCCAATTTCGTGGAAGACGGCTTTGACGATGTCCCCGTACGTGCGGGTGAGCACCTGGCGGAAAACCGTGCTGGGAATCTGCACGAAAAGGTTTTCGCCCTCGGCGCGGTTGAGGCGGGTGGGCTGAAACCAGGTGGTGAAGGTGTTAATGCTGACGCGGGACTTCACGCGTTCGAGAAACTTATCCCAGGAGTTTACCGGTTCAGCTTCACGTGCGGGATGAATGGCTGTGGTCATCGATAGAGAATAGAAGGCCCTGCGCTATTTCCACAGATGTTAAAAAGCTGTGGAAAGCGGGCCCGGATCATCTTTCTTCAGGCTGCGGGGATCGTTGCCCGTGCTGAACGTCTAATGCCCCTGTTACAGAACTGTGTTACCGAACTTTGTAACCGAACCCTGTTCAAAAACTGTTCGAAACTAAACCGAAACTCTTTTTGGCCGTGCGCGGCTGGACCGTTTTCGCCGTTAGGTAGCAACCTCTTTTAGTCAGCGCGGGATTGTCGCTGATTGAAGCGGAGGGAGCAAGGGAAAAGTGTTTGAGCAGTGGGATAACGATTCACATAGCGTGCACAGTTTTTCCACAAGGACAATTTTAGAGGAACAGCTCGCCGGCGCGCAACTTTTCGCGGAAATATCGCGAGAATTTCTCAGTGCGAAAAGTTTGTTACGGCAAAAACAAACAAAAGGTACCTGAGGAAAAGTTGTTCATGGCGAAGTTTTTTTTCCGACGCTGCGATTGTCGTTGTCTTTTTCCGTTTTCAGGTCGTCTCGTTTTTCGGGCCGCAGAAATTCGTAGACGCCCACCGATGGGCTGCCGATCAGAATGCGTTGTTTGTTGACAAGAATAGAGGTTACCTCCAGCGGACTGCCGTCCGGGGTGTACAAAAGATAGGAAGCGACGCCGTTGCCCTCCTTGTCAAAGTGCAGGAGCGCATGATGCAAGCCCACCCAGACTTCACCGCTGGTGCGGTCGACGGTTACGGCGGTCAAATTGCGTTTTAAAAGCGGTGGATCGTGACGATTTTCCTGGCGCTGAATTTCTTTGCGCGTGGCCTGCGCTACCTGCAGCGCGTCGATGGGCGAGTAGGCAATCTCCTGGCCGGCGAAACCGAAGCGGTCGTACTGGCGGATGGTAGGCTCGGGCATGTATGGAAACGCGTAAAAGAGATGGCTTTGCGCGTCGGTAGCCAGGAGTCCGGTGCTGAGGTAGCGGTTTAGATCTTCACGGTCCGACATGGGCTCGGGTTCGCCAAACTCGCGAACGTCGCGGCCGTTCTTGTCAAAGACCAAAATGAGGTGGGAATCGCGCCACGTGGTGACGGCTACCTCGCCGTCCGGAAGAGCTGCCAGGGAAACCGGCGCGGTTACCGGAATGGAGCGCAGCAGCGAGCCCTCGTTTGAGAAAATCAGCACCGCGTTTGCGCCGCGGTCGGCAACGTAAATGCGGCCCTCGGAGTCCACATCGCAGTCTTCCCCGAAGGTGATTGCGGCCGGACGGGTTTTTACTCCGGCGATGGAGGAGAGTGCGGCGCCGATTTGCATCACGGGCTTGCCGTTGGCTTCAAACACCAGAACGCCAGGCTGTGGGGAGACCAGGAGATAGATACGGCCATCGGGACCTTCGCGCATGGCCTGCAGGCCGTAGCTGACTTCGGTAAACAGCCGGCGATTGGCGGTCAGCTCTTTGGTTTCCAGGCTTTGTGGCGGCGCAAAGTCCTGCGCGACGGCACTGTGCAGAGTGCCCATCAAGAGACACAGCAACGCTGAAATTTTCAAACCGGTTTTCAAGGACTCCCACCCTTTATGATGTTGAACGGCCACCACTTGCACGTTCAAACGCACGTTCAAACAATTGCTCGTTCAGATTGTGTAGGACGTAGCCGGGTTGCCCGGCGATACACCGTTGGCGAGATAGATTGCGGCGTAGGTGCTCAATCGATACGCAGGCGCAGTCGCTCGATGGAGCGGGCGCGCAGACGACCGGCATTGTTGCGCGGGCCGTCGTCGTCGGTTTCGACGAGCACCGCGTTCATCTGCACATCGCCGCTGGCGACTTCGAAGCGTGATGGCAAGCCATTGAGAAATTTGCGGATGATGCCTTCGCGGTCCATGCCGATTACGCCGGAGTGCGGACCGGTCATGCCCACGTCGGTGATATAGGCGGTGCCATGGGGCAGCACGCGCTCGTCAGCAGTGGCTACGTGCGTGTGGGTGCCCACTACTACGGTGGCGCGGTCATCCAGGTACCAGCCCAGCGCGATTTTCTCGCTGGTGGTTTCGGCGTGCATGTCGACGAAGACAACGGCCACGTCTGGCGGCAGCGAAGCTATCAGTTCATCAGCCTTACGGAAGGGATCTTCGATCGCCGGCAGGAAAATACGGCCCTGCAGATTGATCACGGCATATTTCAAGCCGTTTTTGGCAGTGCCGACATACAGCCCACTCCCCGGCGCGCCGTCCGGAAAATTGGCGGGGCGCAGCAGACGCGGCTCGTGTGGCAGATACTCCAGAATCTCTTTTTTATCCCAACTGTGATTTCCGCCGGTAAGCACGGAAATATCCGTTTGCAGCAGCTCTTCGGCCAGACGCGGGGTGATGCCGAAGCCGGAAGCCGAGTTTTCGCCGTTGGCGATCACCAGATCGATCTTCCGCTGAGACACCAAGTCCGCCAGCCGGTCGTGAATAATCTGCCGCCCGGGCGAGCCGACAATATCTCCGATGAAAAGTATGCGCATAGAGGCTGCGTCGCTGGACCGTACAGATAAACAAATAGAGCGAACTGCTTAGCCGTGGGGAGCTAGGCCGTGAACCTCTGATATTAGGTGGGCGCCACGAGCCAACCGTTAGGCTTTCCTGCCCCGTTGGAGTGTCGCGCTTCTCCAACACTCCAACGGGACAGGCCGTGCACACAGGATGGCTATCCGCAGCACCTCAGAGATTCGTCATTGGTTCAAACAGCTTTCGCACCCACACCTGCTTCGAAGAACGCTCCATCAGTATTGTAGCGTTCTGGCGGAAGGCGCGTCCAATTGGCGAACAGCACAGAATTCATTCTGTGCACTTAAGCCACCGCCGCGGTTCAAACGAAACAGCTATGATATGGACATTGCCATGATGCCAACGAGAGAAACTCTTGCCCGAACCGCGCGCTGAGTACGCCAGGCGATTGGACGTTTTTGCCAAGCAAATGGCGGCGGAAAATCGCCGCCATATTGCGCTGGGCAACGCCAAACTCGCTGCTATCGTTGCGGAAATTGCCGGTATTTGGCTGGTGCTGGCGAAAGCGTTGTTTGCGCCCTACTGGTTGCTCGCCCCGGTAGCGATCTATTTGGCATTGGCCATCGCTCACGAATATGTGTTGCGCGCCAAGCGCCGAGCGGAAGTCGCCAGCGAATATTATCGCCGCGGAATCGCTCGTATCGAAGATCGCTGGTCGGGCGTCGGGCCCACGGGGGACAACTTTCTTTCTCGCGACTATCTTTACGCCGGCGATCTGGATATTTTCGGCCGTGGCAGTCTGTTTCAGCTGCTGTCTCAGGCCCGCCTGCCCATGGGAGAAAATCGCCTGGCGGAATGGCTGTGTGCCCCATCCGACTCGGCAGCCGTTCAGGAACGGCAAACCTTGGTCGCCGAGCTCCGCGAAAATTTGGATCTGCGGGAATACCTGGCAGTGACGGGTGAAGCGTTGCGCTCGCGATTCGATCCCGAATCTCTGACCGGCTGGGCGGAAGCTCCGCCGCGTTTACCGGACGGACCGTGGCGTGCCGCCACGATAGTTCTGTCCTTCTCATTTATCGCCACGATCGTACTTTGGTATACGACCAGGAACTACACTCCGCTGCTGGTCGTGCTGGCTCTGGAGATCGCGATGCGCCGCTGGCTGCGCCCGCGCGCGGAAGAAGTGATGCACGGCGTCTCCTGCAATGCCGAGGGGTTGCTGCTGTTCGCGCAGGTTCTGGGACGGTTCGAGGGCGAAAAGTTCACCTCTGAAAGGTTGCGTACGATGGCTGTTAGCTTGCGCGGAGAGCCATCGTCGCACCCACCCGCTTCAAGCTTGATCAAAAAGCTGGCGCGCATCGTCTATTGGATTGATGGCGAGCACAGTTTGCTGGGACACCTCACGGAATTGCCTTTCCTCTATAGCGTGCAAGTCGGTTACGCCGCGGAGGCCTGGCGCCGCCGCTGGGGCCGCGAGTTGCGAACTTGGGCGGCGGCCACCGGCGAAATGGAAGCGCTACTCTCGCTGGCCGGCTATGCCTACGAACACCCCGCGGATCCTTTTCCAGAATTCATCGATGCCACGAATGGTGGTGCCGAATTTCACGGCACAGAGCTCGGTCATCCCTTGATTGCCGCCGCCAAGTGCGTGCGCAACTCGGTTTCTCTGGACCAGAACACCCGGGTGATTTTGGTCAGCGGCTCGAACATGTCCGGCAAGAGCACATTTCTGCGGACCGTGGGCATCAATACCGTCCTGGCGATGGCCGGAGCCCCGATCCGTGGAAAATCGCTGCGGCTCACGCCTCTCGCGCTGGGCACGCGCATTCGCAGCGGCGATTCCTTACAAGAGGGCCGCTCTAATTTTTACACGGAGATTCTGCACATACGGCGCGTTTTTGAATTGCTGAAGGAGGGCAAATATCCACTGCTGTTTCTTTTTGATGAACTACTGGAAGGCACCAATTCCAAAGACCGGCGCATCGGCGCGCAAAGCTTACTGGACGCGTTACTTAAAAATCGCGCTATCGGAATTGTGACGACCCACGATTTAGCATTGACGGAAATTGGTGCGGCGCTGGGAACTCCGTTGCGAAATATGCATTTCGAGGATCAGGTGGTCGACGGGAAAATGGTTTTCGATTACCGGCTGCAAGAAGGAATGGTCACCAAGAGCAATGCTCTCGAATTAATGCGGCTGGTGGGGCTGGAGATGTAATCGGCGATTTTCCCGCGTACAATGCCCACGTCCCCCCGAGGAGTTTCGTTTGCCCACAACGCGTGCCATGAAGAGTGTTTTAAGGAATTGTTTTAGCCTGCTGAGCCTCTCGGCAGGATTGCTCGGTCTTGGGCCCGCGAATTTGCTGGCGCAGAGCGCGCCAAGCGCCGGGCAACTCGGGCAGGTCAACTTTCCGACTAGTTGCTCGGCGGCCGCACAGCCCTCGCTGGAAAAGGGTCTGGCGCTGCTGCACTCATTCCAATATTCACAATCCGAAATGACCTTTTCGGCTGCGGCGAAAGACGATCCGAATTGCGCGATGGCCTACTGGGGCAAAGCTATGGCGCGCTATCACCAACTGTGGGATTTCCCGCAACCCGGTACGTTGAAAGAGGGCCGGGAAGATGTGCAGCAGGCGCAAAAACTAAATGCGCCTACGGAACGCGAACGCAACTACATTGCGGCGGCGGCTGCTTTCTATCGCGACAATCCAAAACTGACGCAGGAAGAACGCACCACGCTTTATGCCATGGCCATGGCCAAGCTGCACGTGTTGTCGCCGGAAGATCTCGAGGCCGCCGAACTGTACGCCTTGTCTCTGGTGTCGCTGGCTGGGCAGGATGTGGACGCCCGCGAGAATCGTTTGCGCGCCATGGAAATCCTCGATCCGATTTTAGCCGCGCAACCCAATAGCCCCGGCGCGGCCCACTATTTAATTCACGCGGCAGACACTCCGGAGTTTGCGCCGCGCGGCTTGGTTGCCGCACGCGCTTACGCCAAAATCGCGCCAGACTCTTCGCATGCGATTCACATGCCCTCGCACATTTTCGCGCGGCTAGGATTGTGGCAGGAATCGATCGCGTCCAATATCGCTGCGTCGCAATCCGCGCAGCAGGCCACGGATATGCACATGGCGGAATCGCATTATCAAACCCACGCGATGGACTATCTGGACTACGCATATTTGCAGAGCGGCCAGGAAGCCAAAGCCCGCGCGCTGGCCGCTTCGGCCATCGGCGTTCATGGGGCCAGCGAAGAAGATCGTCTCGATCACCGGGCGCAACTGGAAGCGCGCAATGCGTTAGAGCTGCATCGCTGGAAAGAAGCGGCGGAGTTGAAAGTTCCAGACATAAAGCTCCTGTCGCTCGACACTACGTACTGGGTGCGCGCAATTGGTGCGGCTCGCAGTGGAGACGTTGCCGGTGCGCAGAAAGACGTGGAGAAGCTCACGGAAATTGTGGCGTTGCGAGATGAGCACAGCCGCAGCGAAGGCTACAAAGTGTCGAAAGAGAAAGCGACCGATTTGCGCGAAGCTGAGGCCTGGCTGCTCTTCGCGCAGGGCAAGCGTGACGAAGCTATCGCCGAACTGACAGCCGCGGCAGAACGCGAAGCTAAAGATGGCGCGGAACACACTCGCGTACCCGCACGCGAAATGCTCGGAGACATGTACGCCGAGATGAAGAAACCGGCCGAAGCGCTGGCAGCTTACGAACTGTCGCTGAAGGATTCGCCCAATCGTTTCGATTCGCTGTATGGCGCAGGATTGGTCGCACGCGCCAACGGCGATACCGCCGGAGCGCAAAGTTATTTTGCCAAGTTGGAAGCAACCGCCGGTCCAGCCGCTGACCGCCCCGAACTTGCCGAAGCCAAAACCTATCTCGCCCAGAAATAATTCCACACCACAGCAGCGACGTGATGTCTTTGTAGGGGCGCAGCACGCTGCGCCCCAGCTTGCCCGGGCGTAGACCGCCTAGAAATGAAAACCCAGCTCCACGCTCTCACTCCGCGGCGTAACAAAATGCGTTCCGCTGAACGTTGACAGAAAATTATAGAGCGCCACTTTGTCGGTCAGGTTAATCGCCGTAAACCGCAAACTCCACTTGAAACGGTCGCCGTGAAATAAATTGTCGTCGCCGATGGACGCGTCGAACAGATTGCGTGGCGCGATGCGCGGCGGATTGTGATCGTCATTCTCGGTTCCAGGTGCCGGAATGCTCACCAGCGTCGACCCATACAGCGGTGGCGCACAAGTGGTCAGCGGAGTGTTAAGCGTGGGTTTCTGGCTTCCGCAAAAGAGCCCAGCCTGCATCTGTTGATCCGCGGTGAGTCCCGTGAGATCCACGGGCGTGGTGTTGTTTATAGCGAAAGGCACCGCTCCCGCCACGAGGCCGCTGTCATAGCGCCAGTTAAATCCGATCCACGGACCTTGTCGCCACGGTTGGTATTGCAAGTGCGTGGTTTGGTTGAAGCGTTCGTCGTGGTCGATGCGGAACACCGATCCGCTTTGTCCTACGGTTACGCCGAGTCCTCCCACTTGCGGCGGAAAGAACCGCGCGGCCACGCTGGACATCACCACCAGTGCGGTGAAACCGTGGAAATTCACGAGGCTGGCGCGCGCCGCTACTCCAGGAATTTTCGACTTGTCCCACTGAATCGGAAAGGTAATCGGGGTATTCCCTAGCACGCTGAAATCGTATGCGTTATTGGTGTACTTCCAGATGTATTCGCCATCGATAACGAAATATTTTCCGAACGCTTGTTGTAAGCCGGCGTGGAATTCGTTGCGCGTGCCGGGTGTTAGTGTTGCAGGCACGCACGGCACCAGCGCCGCGATTACCGGGACCGAGCAGCCACTGTTGGCGATGATCAGGTTTTCGTTGAAAGGCGTTTCCAGTGTTCGCGCATAAGAAACTCGCAACACCGTGTTAGTGCGTTTGATGTTGTACGCCGCGCCGAGGCGCGGTTCCGCCTGGCTCGCGGTGGCCAGTCCATTGTATAAGTCGCCGCGAATTCCCAGATTGAAAGACCAGCTGCCCTTGGTGATGGTGTCCTGCACATACAGCGCCAGCTCTTTCACATCAGTGTGCCCGTTGAAAAGAAATGGCGCGCTCGTAGAACTGCTGCAGTTGTTGGGCGCGGGATTCGGCCGCGTCAGATCGAGGCAACTGAGTAGTGGATTGAACGGCGTAGTCGCCAGCGGATTGGCCGCCACGTTTGGCAGCTGACCAGCCGCGACGCATTGCGAAGGATCGGTAAAGCCGGAAAGCGGCGCGCCACTCGGATCCAGGCACGGAGAATTTAACGTAGGATTTACAATCCCCAGGCTGAAGTCCTCATCCAGAAAAGTCTGCTCGTACACTACGCCAGCCTTGATGTTATGGATGCCCTTCACGTAGGAAATTTCCGAGTGTCCGCCGGCGTTGGTAAGTTGGCGTTTCTGCGCGATCGATTCCGATTGAATCGGTCCGAAGTCTGCAAAGGGATTGCCGCTGGGATAATAATTAAATTGATCGCGCCGTACGAATCCGCCCAGCGTAAATAGGGTCGTGTTGTTGATCAGATGAGTCCACGACGGCGCAATATTCAAAGTACGGATCTTTGACCGCTGATCCGTCGGTCCCACCAGATTGCCGCTCGGGTCGGTAACCCCAATATTCAGATTGTCGTAGGCGTTGGGAGTTTGAAACCACGAACGCGTATATCCGAAATTGAAATGCAGTGAATCCGCGGCGTTCAAGTTGTAATCAAAACGGTCAAAGAAGTTCTCTTCGTTGCCCTTGTCATGAATGGCGGTAAATTCCGGCGGATCGAGAAAGCGCCCGGAGTTCAAGCCCCCGATAGAAATGAAATTTCCCCACTTTTGTCCCCCGTACGCCAGATTGAAACTGGCTCCCGCGGTTCCGAAACTGCCGTAGTTAGTAACAATGCTGCCCGTCGGGGTGGTGATTCCCAAGCCCGAGCGCGTGGTGACCTTAATCACCAGACTGGTCTTGTCTCCAAATTCTGCCGGTGGCGCTCCGGAAATCACTTCCAGCGACTGAATCGAATCGACGGGAATCTGATTCGAGAAAATTTTGCTCTGCTGATCGGTGATGGGCTGGCCGTCCACCGAAAACGAGTTGGACGCGTGGTCGCCCAATCCGTGAAAGAGTCCGTTGGAATCGGCCGCAACTCCCGGCGTGGATAGAGTCACCAGCGAACTCACCGAGGATGAAGAACTTTCTAGCGGCAATTTATCGAAGAGCCCGCGATCCACATCGGTGTGAAACGTGGAATCCGTCTCCACCAGATCGCCGCCGGTCGCTTCCACCGTCACGCTGTTTCCCACCGCGCCAACCTTCAAAGTAATCTGCGCCACGCTGGGCACCGAGGAGCGCACGTCCACATCCTGCGCGAAAGAAGCAAAGCCCGGCGCGCTCACCACCACGTGATACGGATTGAACGGCACGTTGGTGAATCGGAACGTCCCATCGACGGAGGTCGTTGCCGTCCTGCTAAATCCGCTGACGGAATTGCCAACCTCCACCGTAGCCCCGGCAATCACCGCGCCAGTCTGGTCTTTCACCGTTCCTTCAATCGATCCTGCATTGCCTTGAGCTTTAGCTCCAGAAGCCGTGAACAAAAATCCAAATGCCAAATACACCAGTGCATACCAACGCAATCGCTTAGACATTTTTCCTCCATCCCCATTGAGGGTTTTTAAGTGCAGCTGTGGACAGAGACCGCCAGAAAAAATGGCGGTGACGCAGACGCAGATACACGTCTACGCGCAGGAGTGAATTTCAAGAAGCGAAGTGTTAGGAGACTGGAGGAGCGCGGGAGGGCCGGTGCAGCGAAAACGAATCAACCGGCGCGGCGTGCAGCGGCAGTGAAAAAAGCCGCGATACCGGTTCCGGGGCAATCGCGACTGCCAAACGCGCGGAAGCCAGCGCCGGCATGTGCAGCGCCTGGCAAACGTGGCAAGGCGTTTCCGACCCGCCGGTATGCTGGTGAAGAAGCGCGCCACCGCAGGCGAAATAAAGTATGGCCGCGCAGGCGAACAGCGCTAAAGCGCGCTGCAGGTGCTGCTTAGCGAGTTGGCGTGAGAACGTTTTCATCGTGCGACAAGCGGTACAACAAGCGCGAGGTAAACAGGTACACCTGTAACGACTATACCCCGCCGTATTAGCTCAGACGCGTGAACTCACTAATTGGTTACCTACCTCTTTTCGCGCAAGATGTCCGCTATGTCGTCCATTTTCTCGTCCACCATGTTTAATTTCCGCGAAAGCCCCTGAATTTCCGACTCTGCCCGCCGGTTCACTTCGTAATCCAGTTCGCCGCGCAAGCGGTCCTTCGTGTCCTGACGATTCTGGCTCATCATAATCACCGGAGCCTGAATCGAAGCCAGCATGGAAAGGAACAGATTCAGCAAAATATAGGGATAAGGATCCCAGGCTCTTCCGCGCAAAATCGCATTCACCGCCACGTAAACCGAGAGCACCACGCCGAACGAAATAATGAAACTCCACGAACCGCCAAAGCGCGCCACCGCGTCTGCTACGCGCTCGCCAAAAGTAGCCTGCTCTTCGATCAATTCATTGGGATTGCGGCTGGCCCGCAGACGCACCAATTGCTGCGATGCATGAAATTGCCGCCCCAGCACCGTCAACATATCGATGCCCGCCAGCGGCTTCCGCTGCAGCAACACGGTAATGTCGTGGCGATCTACCTCCACCGCCGTTGACTCTTCCATGGCGATCGCCGTGGTTTGATGCGGCGTGCCATCCAGCATCGAAGCAAACCCAAAAAATTCCCCGTGCCCTGGCTGGTCCACAATCACACTTTGATTGTCCTCATCCACGGTGGTCACCTCCACCGCCCCGGAAACCAGCACATACGCTCTTCCGCCGGCCTCTCCCATCTTGTAAATGCGTTGCCGGGGCGCGAATTTTCGCAGCTCTACTTGTCCGGCCAGAACAGCCAGCTCTTCTTCGTCCAGCAATGCGAATAGCGGAACGTGCTTCAGGATTTCTGCGTCGCAGGGCATCAGGCCAACCTCGGAGTGGAAATTTCTGATGCCGAGAGCATTCCACAACCAGGCCCACCCTAACAACCGCCTCAGTAACGCGGCGGGCGGTGCCGGCATCAAACAGTGTCCGACCCGGCGCAGCCGAATCCGCCGCTATTGACCACACAACCGTTCCGGCCTAAGCTGACTCCTACTATTGTTATGACTAGGGGTGTCCGCTATCTACCGTACGTGGCTCTGCTGCTCGGGATCATCTTCCTGGGCGCGCAGCTGCATTTTTGCGCGGACGTAACCAGCGCCCCCACCGGGACGCACATTTGCCCAGTTTGTTCCGCGGTTGGCGCCGCAGTGGTAACGCCGACGGTCAGTATCCTGGTCGTCTCGGTCGTAAAGCCGCTCGAACTAAGCTCTTATGTCGTTGCGAGTACCTTAGAAATTACGCGGGACACATCGCCCCGCGGTCCCCCAGCTGTCCTCTAAATCTTCCGCGGTCGATCTCCACCTGTATCTCAATTCGTATCGCTGATTCGCTACCGGTCCCTTTGCGGGGCTCTTAAGGACTATTTTCCATGAAGAAGGGATTGGCGCTGGCCACGCTTTCTGTGGCACTGATGCCGGTTTTGGCTGCGGCCCAGCAGTTAAGTACTCCGCCGCAACCCGTTGCGCCTCCGCGCGCGGATACCAGCGGTCCGCCGGCGGTCCGCCTGACGCTTGATGACGCGATTCGCCTGGCGCTGCAGCACGATCACGCCCTGGCCGCGGCCCGCACCACCATTTTGCAGAATCAGGCCCAGGAAGTTACCGCCAACCTGCGGCCCAATCCCGTTATTTCCTGGGACTCGCAATTTTTTCCGCTCTTTCACCCCACCGAATTCAATAACAATTACCTGAACAACCAGGCGCAATTCGATCTGGGCATCGGCTACCTGTTCGAGCGTGGCAAGAAACGCCAACACCGCCTGGAGGCCGCGCGAGACCAGACCGCGGTAACTCGTGATCAGGTGGACGACGCGCAGCGGCAATTAATTTTCAATTTGTCGCAGCAATTTGTGGCCGCGGTTCTGGCGCAATCCGCGATGGATCTGGCCAATAAGGATCTGGAGAGTTTTCAGCAGACCGTGGACATCAGTAGTGAGCGTTACAAGCTCGGCGACATGAGCGAAGGCGACTTACTTAAGATTCGCCTGCAGCTCCTGCAATTTCAAACTGATCTCTCGGCGGCCAAGCTGGCTAAGGTTCAGGCTCTCGCCGCGCTCCGCCAGTTTTTGGGCTACGAGTCCGTTCCTGACAACTACGACGTCGATGGCGAACTTGCCTATTCCCCGGTGCACGGAAACTCCGACGACTTGAAAGCGCTGGCGCTGCGTTCCCGGCCGGACTTGCAGGCCGCGCAACAAGGCGTAGTCGCGGCCCGCAGTCAGGAATCCTTGGCCGAAGCCAACGCGAAGCGAGATTTGAACGTCGAGTTTGCGTACACCCACACGGCCGGGGTCAGCAGCGGGGCCTTCTTCTTCAATATCGACCTGCCCATTTTCGACCGCAACCAGGGCGAAATCGCCAGAACGAGATACGCCATCACGCAAGCCCAGGAACTGGAACTCGAATCTGCGCAGCAAGTGATGACCGATGTGGCCAGCGCCTACGCCAATCTTAAATCCAACGACGAAATCATCCGTTTGTATGAGGGCGGCTTCGTGGCGCAAGCCAAAGAATCGCGTGACATCAGCGAATATGCCTACAAACGCGGCGCGGCCAGCCTGCTCGACTACCTGGATTCCGAACGCACCTATCGCGCCAACCAACTTGCGTATCGCCAGGCCTTGGCGAGCTACATGACCGCGGTCGAACAGATGCGCCAAGCCGTGGGGACGAGGACGCTACCATGAGATTTGGAATCAGAAAAAACCGAGCCATACGCTGGATCGACAGTGCACTCGCTGCTCCCGGATCTTGTTGCGTAGCACTCGCGTTCGCTCTGGCCGCCTCGGCATCCTTAACGGGATGCGGCTCGAGCAGCGGTCCGAGCGAGTCCGAATCCAAGATGACGTCGTTTTCCACGAACGAGAACAAAGCCGACACCGCCTCGCTCTTCACCGTCCCGCAAGACCAGATGGCTCATTTGCAAGTGGTCACCGTACAAAAATCCCGGCTGCCGCGCGTTTTGCGTCTCACCGGCGCGGTCGCCTACAACGCGTTTGCCACCACGCCGGTATTTTCCGCGATTGGCGGACCAGTAGAAAAAATTCTCGTGGATCCCGGTCAGATCGTTCATCAGAATCAACCCCTCTTGATGGTGAATAGCCCGGATTATTCCGCGGCCCGCTCTACCTATCTCAAATCGAAAAGCGTTTACCTGCTGGCGGACAAAAATTATCAGCGTTCCAAAGATTTGTACGAGCATCACGCCATCGCCGAGCGCGACTTACAGCAGGCAGAATCCGATCGCGCCGCGGCTCTCGCCGATTTGCAATCCAGCGAGGACGCCCTGCGCGTTTTGGGAATAAAAGATCCCGAAACATTTGCTGAAAGCAAACTGACCTCGCAGGTTCCCGTTTTAGCTCCGGTCCGCGGCGAAATTGTGGAACGCCTGGTCGGGCCCGGGCAATTGCTGCAGGCCGGCAGCACGCAGTGCTTCACCATTTCGGACATGAGCACCGTCTGGGTGCTGGTGAATGTGTATCAGAGCGATTTGGCGTATGTGCATGTAGGTGATGCGGTGGAGATCGACACCGATAGCTATCCCGATAAATTTCACGGGAAAATTTCTTATCTGGCCCCGGCCCTGGACCCCACCACGCGCACGCTGCAAGCCCGCATCGTGGCCGAAAATCCCGGCGGAAAATTGAAAAAAGATATGTACGTCACTGCCGTGGTGCAAGCAGGCGCGGTGAATGACGCTCTGACGGTTCCGGATGCTTCGGTATTGCACGATTCGGAGAATGTGCCCTTCGTGTATCTGGAGACGGATACCAATAAATTTGCGCGCCGTATCGTGAAAATTGCCGACAGCAGCGACGGCCGCACGCGCATCGAAAGCGGCCTGAAAGAAGGCGACAAAGTGGTCGGCGACGGCAGCCTGTTTCTGCAGTTCAAGAATTCTCTCGAGCACTAGCCAGACGATCCGCAAGCCGATCTTGCGGAACGGTTTTGCGGGAGGGCCCGACTTTAGTCGGGCCGCAAACGCGGCAACAAGTACGGGCCTTTAGCCCCTGAGGCCAAATTTGCAGCAAGTCAGAAAGCTTGAAAATGTTTAAAGGCCAATATTCGTGATTCATCGCATCGTCCAATTCGCGCTCAAGCAGCGCTTCGTGGTGCTGCTGTTTACCGTGCTGGTGGTTATCGCCGGCGCCATGTCTTTCCAGCGCATGCCCGTGGACGCCTATCCGGATCTCTCTCCACCCATCGTCGAACTCATTACCCAATGGCCGGGGCATGCTGCCGAAGAAGTCGAGCGTCTAACTACTTTGCCGCTGGAACTGGCCATGAACGGCACGCCCAAGTTGCGCGTGATGCGTTCCATTTCTCTCTACGGTCTCTCCGACGTAATCCTCACGTTTGAAGACAACACCGATCCTTATTTCGCCCGCCAACAGATTTTTCAGCGTATCTCCGATGCGTCGCTCCCCACTGGCGTGACTCCCAGCATGGCGCCGCTCTTCAGTCCCAGCGGACTGGTGTATCGCTACGTTTTAGAAAGCCCCGACCGCAGCGCGCAGGAATTGCACACCATCGAAGCGTGGGTGATTGAACGCGCCTATCGCAGCGTTCCGGGCGTCGCGGATGATTCAGGTTTCGGCGGACCGACCATGGAATATCACGTCCTGCTCGATCCCGTGAAGCTCAACAATTTTCATCTGTCGGTAGTGACGGTGATTGGCGCGCTGACCGCCAACAACTCCAATACTGGGGGCGGTTTCTACACCCAAGGCGGACAATTTTATTATGTGCGCGGCATTGGTTTGCTCACCGGCACTCCGGATATCGAAGAGGTAGTAGTCGGTAGCGCCAATGGTGTGCCCGTACGAGTGAAGGATGTGGGCAGCGTGGAAATTGGCCATGCGCCGCGCCTCGGAATTTTTGGATACGAAAAAGTCGACGATGCCGTCGAAGGCGTAATCCTGATGCGCACCGGCGAGCAGGCGCAAACCGTGTTGCGCGGTGTACAAAAGAAAACCGCGGAGCTCAACAGCGGCATCCTTCCGCCAGATGTGAAAATCCATCCGTACTACGACCGCAGCGATCTAGTGCGGGTCACCACCGATACCGTGGAGTGGAACCTGATCCGCGGCATGGTTTTGGTTCTGGTTGTTTTGATTTTCTTCCTGGTCAGCTTGCGCGCGGCGCTCATTACCGCCCTCACCATTCCACTGGCCCTGCTCTTCGCTTTCATTTTTCTCCATGCCACCGGTGAAGCTGCCAACCTGCTCTCCATCGGGGCCATCGATTTTGGCATTTTGATCGATGGCACCATCGTGATGGTCGAGAATATCTATCGCGAGCTCGGCCTTCGCCAGGGCCAGGAATACGACCTCAACGAAGTAATCCTGCAAGCCGCGCGCGACGTGGACCGCCCCATTTTCTATTCGGTGGCGGTGATCATCGCGGGATACTTGCCGATCTACGCGCTCACTGGCGCCGCCGGAAAATTGTTCCATCCCATGGCCGACACCATGGCCTTCGCCTTAGTCGGCGCACTGATTCTGACGCTCACCATTGTTCCGGTGTTGGCCTCTTACTGGTTCAAGAACGGCGTCACGGAAAAGCCCAACAAGATTTTTGATTGGGTCCGCGACTCCTACGCCAAACGCCTGGAATGGTGCTTGAATCGTCCGCGCACCACGATGCTTGTAAGTACCGCCATTTTTGTCGCCACCTTATTCCTGATTCCGCTGATTGGTGGTGAATTTCTGCCACATCTCGACGAGGGGGCGTTGTGGGTTCGCGCCACTATGCCGTACACCATTTCCTTCGAAGAATCGGCCAAGTTCGCTCCGAAAATCCGCGAGCTGCTGATGCAATATCCGCAAGTAACCACCGTGGCCTCGGAACTGGGCCGCACCGACGATGGCACCGACCCCACCGGGTTTTTCAACTGCGAGTTTTACGTGGGTCTTCTGCCCTACGGCGATCCCGCCTGGAAAAAGAGTTCCATCCACACTAAAGAGCAGCTCGCAAAGGATCTGGAAAAGAAATTCGATACCTACCCCGGCGTGATTTTTAACTTCACGCAGCCCGCGGAGGATGCCGTAGACGAGGCGCTCACTGGACTCAAGAGCTCCCTGGCCGTAAAAATTTTTGGCCCCGACCTCGACGTGCTGGAAAAGAAGGCCGTCGAAATCAAACAGGTACTCGACAAGACCCCCGGCTTTACGGAACTCACGGTCGTCCGCGAATTGGGCCAGCCCAATCTGATTATTGAAGCTGACCGGGCGAAAATCGCGCGTTATGGCATCAACGTCGCCGACGTAGAAGCCGTGATTCAAGCTGCCATCGGGGGGCAGGCAGCTACCCAGGTGATTCAAGGCGAAAAATTGTTCGATTTAGTCGTGCGTATGGAGCCGAAATACCGCTCCACCGCCCGCGACATTGGCGAACTCCTGGTTCCCTCTCCCGCGGGGCAGGCCATACCACTTTCTGAACTGGCCACCATTCGCCAGGCCAGCGGAGCCTCGTTCATTTATCGCGAGGATAATTCCCGGTACATTGGCATTCAGTTCTCTATCGTGGGGCGCAACCTGGAAGGTGTAATCAATGATGGCCAGGCCGCAATCCAGAAAAAAGTCGTGCTGCCGACTGGGTACACGCTAAATTGGGGCGGCGAATACAGCGAACTTCTCGAAGCCAAATCACAATTTGTGGTGATTGGACCGCTGGCGTTGATGTTGATTTTCCTGATTCTCTTCGCGCTGTACGGCAATTTCAAATTTCCGATCACGATTGCACTGGGCGTGGTGCTTACTGAGCCGGTGGGTGCGTTGATCGCCCTGAAACTCACGCACACGCCGTTCAGCGTCTCAAGCATTTTGGGTTTGCTCGCGCTGCTCGGTGTCTCCGTAGAGACCGCGGTCATTCTGGTCAGCTACATTAATAAACTGCGGCTCGAAGGCAAATCGGTGCGCGACGCGACTTTGGAAGCGTCGCTGCTGCGTTTGCGTCCAATTATGATGACGGCCTTGGTGGCCTGCCTGGGCTTGTTGCCCGCAGCGCTCTCCACCGGCGTGGGTTCGGACACCCAGAAGCCTTTCGCGATCGTCGTGGTCGCTGGCTTGATCTCCCGGCTGCTGCTGGGCTTCTTCGTTAATCCGGTGCTGTACGAAGTCGTCGCCCGCGAAGGCGACGTCTTGCAGGTATAAACACGCAGGCGTAAACGCGCGCTATTTCTTGGGCTGTGCGGTCGGCGGCAAAATTCCGTTGAGCCGCAGGTACACGGCCTCTTCGCTGTAGTGATCGGCCCACGAGCCGGACAAAATAAGCCAGGCTGCCGCGCGCGGCACCATGCGCCCGCCGAAAATCGCAATCTGTTCGCCCAGCTTGGAGTCATCGAGATTCGCAAGCGCCGTGGAACAGTAATCGAACGAAGCTTTTACCCCGGCCACCAGCTTGTCCTTACCGTCCGTCTCTTCCAGTTTGCCCTCCGGAGCCGCCGTCCCGGAAAGCTTCGAGCACAGCGTCGTGTTGGTTTCCGCGATGTGCACCATCAGGTGTCCGAAGGTCATCATGTCCGGCGTAGGTTTAAATCCGAATTTGTCCGCAGGCATGGCCTCCGCAGCCGCGGTCATATTTTTGCTGGAGCGCGTCAATTGACTCTTTACCGACGTACTCAGGGGATTCGGCACAACTTCAGCCGCCGCCGCGGGCGCAGTCTGCGCGCCCGCTCGAGACGCGGTAAACGCTAGAATGAGAGTCAAAGCAATTGCTGTGAACAATTTTTTTGGGTTCATGGCGCGCTCCGCGGAGATACTAGGTTGGCCTTGCTGTCGCACAATGCTGGCGATACTCGACATTTGCGAGCATACGCCGAGGCCCGCTATCCAACAAGATGGGAATTATTCACGGGCAACGAAATTGACCGGCAGCCCATCAACTTCTAACATTACAGTGCGTGTCGCGCGCGGTAGCGCCTGCGAAATGAGCTAATCATGACCATGTTCAAAACGTTTAACACTTCTCACCGCGCAACCAGCACTTCTTTTGTTGCATTGGTAAGTGTCTTGGTGCTCGCCACGCTGGCTCCGCGTTCCGCCGCGCAGACTGCTGACGAACTGGTGGCCAAGGTTCTGGCGGCGCGCGGTGGCGCAGAAAAGATTAAAGCTATTCATTCTCAGAGAGTCACCGGCAAGATTTCCTTTGGGACTGGCGCGGAAGGTCCATTTACCGTGGAGTTTGAGCGGCCCGGCAAAATGCATATGGAGCTTAGTGTTGGCGGTAAAGCGATTATTCGCGTTTATGACGGGAAGTCCGCCGGCTGGGTACTGAATCAGCTATCACCCAACCCAGATGTACAGCCGATGAGCGCCGAGGAACTCAGCGGTATCGGGGACGAATCGGATTTCGATGGGCCGTTGCTGGACTATAAGAGCAAAGGCAATCACATCGAGCTGGTCGGAAAAGACGAAGTGGAAGGAAAACCGGTCTATCGCCTGAAGCTAACCGCCAAAAATGGCGACGTGCGCACCTATTTCTTCGACACTTCCACGTACCTGCTGACGAAGTGGGAAGGCCAGCGTAAAGCCGGAGATCAAGTGTTGCTGGTGGAGACTTTCTTCCGCGACTACCGCACGATAAACGGATTGACGTTTCCCTTCGAAATCGATTCCGATTCCCCGGGAATGGCCCAGCAGCAAAAACTCACCTTTGACAAAATAGAAATCGATCCAGCGATTGACGAAGCCCGCTTTGGCAAGCCATCCATCCCGGCGCCGCCCGCAGACGCTCCGGCCGCAACGCAAGATCCTGGCGCGGCACCATCGACACCACCAGATGCAACTCCGCCCCCTCCCACGGAAGCGCCGGCAGGTCCGCCGTCTGCAGCGCCGCCCGCACCAGCACCACCGCAAGAGTAAATAAACTCGGGTTGGCGTATTCTGGCGGTCGCGAACCGTGCCATGGCTATCACCCAAAAACAACAGCAGACGCAAGAGCAGGCCGACAATGCGGGACTGTGCAGTACCTGCCTGCACTCCCGAAGAATCACTTCCGCACGCGATTCCGTATTTGTTCTGTGTCAGCTCGGCTTCAGTGACGAGCGCTTCCCCAAATATCCGCGGCTTCCGGTCTTCACCTGCGCGGGCTTTGCGCCCGTCATCCAAGGTAATAGCGAAGGCACCTAAAGATATGGTAATGTTCCAAGTGGGTTCATCCTTCCCGCGAGGTGTGTACCGCCGTGGCCTCCCGCCTGAGATTTGTCGTATTTGTCTGCGTTGTGCTTGCGGCGCTTCCCGCCGCCGCCGAAAAGCTGCGCATTAGCAGCAACCCGCCGGGAGCCGCGGTCAGCATTGACGGGGTGGCGGCTGGGATTACTCCCTTCGAGAAGGATTTTCCCAGCAGCTATTTTCATCGTCCGCCCACTGCGCTGAATTCGCGCCTGCAACATGCCATGGTGCTGCGCGTGAGCCTCGCCGGTTACGCCACCAAGGAAATGACGATTACCGAAGGTCCGATGAACTGGATCGGATTGAACGGCCGCAATCACGGCGAATATTTCCTGTTCAAAACCAGTAGCTTCCATCTGAATCTCGATCCGATCGCCGGCGTTTTCACCGGCACAATTTCCGAACACACCGCGCCAAGTGGCGCCACGCAGGCAGCAGCCTCGACGCGCTCACTCCCGGCGTCGGAACCCCCGGCCCCCATCATGGCTGCACACGGGGTTGACGCTGCTTCAGCGATTCCGGCCGATGCCGTGGGCCGCGACTTTCACGGCCAGCTTTCGCTGGAGGAAGTAGTGCGCCGCACCAAGCCCGCGGTGTTGTACCTGAAAGGTTTGAACAAATCCGGAACCGGATTTTTCATCACGGATACGGGAGTCATCGCTACCAACGCGCACGTGGCCCGCGACGAAGAAAGCCTGCTGGCTGTTCTGCCGGGCGGACTGCAACTGGAAGCTAAAGTCGTGTACATCGATGGCGAACTGGACATTGCCCTGCTGAAGGTGGCCGGCAATAATTTTCCGTATTTAACCTTGGCGGATACATCGCTGGTCCAGCAGGGCGAAAGCGTTTTCGCCATCGGCAATCCCGGCGATGCCATGCTCTTCAGCGTGACCAAAGGCGTCGTGAGCGCGGTCGGCAAATTCGATCGCGCCGGTCCCGGGACCTGGATCCAGACGGACACCCCGATCAATCCCGGGAACAGCGGTGGGCCGCTGGTAAATTCCCGCGGCGAAGTAATCGGCATCAGCACGCAAAGGCTGGTGAAGAAAGACGTCACTAACATCGGCTTCGCGCTTTCAGCCACCGATTTGTTGAATGTCCTCCGCAGTTTTTATCCCGCAAAAAACCTATCCTAAATCGGTCGCAAAGGCGCGGCCTTGAGTGGCATAGGCTCCAGCCTGTGCGCTTTTCGTATCAGCCCGCCAACGCCGATTGACGTAGGCCAAAACTACGCCAGCCTAAGTCTCTCCTAAGTTATCTTCATCCCAATTGCCGCGAGCAAACCTGTGTGCTAGCATCCGCGCGTCGGCCCTACTTGGACCGCACAATGTCGGAGAGCGTATTGGGTTTTGCTCGTCCTTCGCCCGGCACCCGCCGGACCCAGGTAGAACAGAGCGTTCTCCCCCTACAAAACTGCAGCTGTGAGCGCACAAGTGCGCCAAAGCTTTCCGCCAGCGATCCGTTGCGGAGACTTCGGCGAAATTGCCAGCGACAAATGGGCAGCACTAGATGAGCAGCGACAAATGAGGAGGCGTGATGAAAAGCTATCTCACCAAGGACATTCGCAATGTTGGCATTGTCGGCCACGGCGGCACCGGGAAGACGCAACTGGTGTCGTCGTTGCTGTATACCGCGGGGATGACCGCGAAATGGGGAAAAGTGGCGGACGGCAATACCACCACCGATTGGGATGAAGAAGAGATTGCGCGGAAGATTTCGATTCAGACCGGGCTGGCCTATGCGGAGTGGCCGTGTACTTTGTGCGGACCCGCGCCCAACAACAAAGTGAAAATCAATTTTCTGGATTTGCCCGGCTACTCCACATTTATTACCGAGAGTAAAGCGTCCTTGATCGCCGCGGATGCCGCGCTGATTACGGTGGACGCCCACGTCGGCGCGCAGGTAACCACCGAAAAAGTTTGGGATTATTGCTGCGAGTACGATATTCCGCGTGCTTTTGTGCTGACCTGGATGGACCGCGAGCTGGCCGATTTTGAGCGCGCGATGGAGTCGCTCACCTCCGTATTTGGCCGCACGATAGTCGCGCTGCAGTTGCCAATAGGGTCCGAGCGCGGATTTCGCGGGGTGATCGACTTAGTTTCAATGAAAGCTCATTTTTATTCGGCGGATGGTGACGGCAAACCGAAAATTGAGGAAATTCCCGATGCGCTGATCGATGAAGCCAAGGAGGCACACGAAAAAATTGTGGAAATGGTCGCGGAAGGCGACGACGAAATGATGGAGGAGTTTTTCCGCGAAGGAACCATTCCAATCAAGGACCTGATTCCCGGCGTGCGCAAAGCCATCGTAGCGGAGAAAATTATTCCCGTGCTGATGGTCTCTTCGCTGCACAACATCGGTACCGCCAGCCTGCTGACCTTTATCGCGGATTGCTTTCCCCATCCCGACGAACACGCCCAGGTGGGCTTCACCGAGGTTCACGGCAAGGGCGAACGCGTCGAGCGCAAGTACGACGACGGCCAGCCGCTTTCCTTATTCGTCTTCAAGACCCTGGCCGACCCTTTTGCCGGACGCATTAATTATTTCAAGGTGAAAAGCGGCGTCCTGAAGAACGATGCAACCCTCCTCGATTACAACCGCGGCAATGCCGAGCGCTTTCAGCATTTGCAGGTCGCCCAGGGAAAAGTTTTAACCGAAGTGATCGAACTGCACGCTGGGGATATCGGAGCGATCGCCAAATTGAAAGAGTGTGCGACTGGCGAGACCTTGGGCGATAAGAGCTCACCTATTTTTTACGAGTCCGCGCACCTGCCGGAACCCTCGATCACTTTTGCCATTGAGCCTAAAACCCGGGCGGACGAAGACAAGATTGGCACCTCCATCCACAAAATTCTTGAAGAAGATACCGCGCTCCATTTTTCTCGCGATCCCCAGACCAAGGAATTCTTGCTGGCGGGAACCGGGCAGCAGCACATCGAAGTGGTAGTCGCCAAGCTGCACAAGCGCTACCACGTGGATCTCACCCTGAAACCACCGAAGGTGGCCTACCGCGAAACCGTTCGCGGGCGCGCAGACGTGGAAGGCAAACACAAGAAGCAGTCTGGCGGGCACGGCCAGTATGGAGTATGCCGTATCAAGATGGAGCCCGCCGAGCGCGGCGCGGGCATCGAATTTATCGATGACGTTTTCGGCGGCGCGATCCCCAAGAACTGGATTCCCTCCGTCGAGCGCGGCATTCGCGATGCAGCGGCCCGCGGCTTCCTAGCCGGATTTCCCGTGGTCGATTTTCGCGTCAGCCTCTACGACGGCAAATATCACGATGTGGATTCCTCGGATATGGCCTTCCGGATTGCAGGCTCGCTGGCGTTCAAGGAAGCGATGAAGCTGGCGCGTCCGGCGCTGCTGGAACCGGTGATGCACGTCGAAGTGTATGCCCCGGATCAATATTCCGGCGATTTAATGGGCGACATCAGCGCGCGCCGCGGCCGCATCGCCGGCAGCGAAGCGCGCGCCCACAACGTGATCATCAAAGCCCAGGTTCCGTTCGCAGAGATGCTCACCTACGCGAACGATTTGATCTCCAAGACTCAGGGCCGCGCAACGTACACGATGGAATTTTCCCATTACGATTACGTCCCCAAGGAAGTCGAAGACAAAATCGTGGCCGCGCATAAGCTGGCCCACGGCGACCAATTGGTGGAGGAAGAGGTTTAGGGGGCGGGCGGTATCCCTGCGCCTTACAAACTCCTCAGAAGCTGTTCGCGCGCGGCGGCGATTTGTTTGCGTTGATTATTCATTGTGATGGTGGGAATCACGCTCGGGAAAAAGGCACCCAGGCCTTTAATTTGTGCCTGCAACGCTTGAAGTTTTATTTCCGATTGATCGGGTGGAAGTCGGTAGGCCTCTGCGACAGCCAGCACGAACTTATGAAAGGACGCGCGTTGCTCTCGGGACGGCGCCACAAACCCGTCTGGCATCGGCACACGCATAACGTCTGTATAAACCGCGGCGGGATCCTTAGCGGTCGCGAGCTGCTCAGCGAAAATCTCAGTGGCGTATGCATCAAGAAAGAAGGCTTGTCCCCAGTCGAACCCTGTCTCCGGCAACGCGCGAATCGTCTTGGCGATTTGTTGACGGTCTGCAGGTGAAATTTTGCCGGACTGAACCGCCTGGGTAAGGGCCCGTAAGCTTTCTACGAGAGGGACTCTTGCGGTCATAGCAAAAATTAATGAACCTCCGGCCGCAACGTCCTGCGAAAAGCGGACTCCGGCCAGCCAGGATTCCACCGCAGCGTGTTCGTCGCCCCGGGCCGCTTGTCGTGCGCCATATAGGGCGTTCAGGGCGCCCATAACTCGCGCTTTCGGAGCGACCGCGATCGAAGCGTTTGCCCCAGCGCTATATTCCGCTCCCCAGTCGCATTCGGGGAGTTTGGTAGCGCGCTGCATTTGCTGAATGGCGGATTCGTTGGCGTCGATGACGGGACCGAGTTTTGCTTCGTCCCAGACAGTGGCGCCAGCGATCATCTGTTCGAGTACCGCGCGGGTGTCGGAGTTGGCGGGCAAGTCCTGCATGTCCCCGAACGCTTGCCAGTAGCGCAATGCGGCGTTGCGCGTTTCGGCGGGAACTTTGAACTGCGCAAACGCGTCGGGTGCCAGCCAGAAGATCACGGTAACTAGTACGATTAGCTTTTGCATTTTCGGCATAAGTGCTCCTTGAATTCAATCCTTGGCAAGAATGCTGAGCAAGCTGCTTGGTTGAGTGAAACTGGGCAAACTGTTTTGCGCCGCGTCAAACAGCGCAGCGTCGAATTTTGCGGGGTCTTCGAGAGCCAAACGTTGTAGCTCGGCGCGAGAATAGCTGCAAGCTGTGACGGGAAAGGCGAGACTCTGCGTTGTGGGCTGCGACGATATTTGGGCTGGCGATTGTTTATATCGCGAAGCCGCGAACCAAACCGAACTTCCACAGGCAATGGCTAGGATCGCTGCGGCGGCGAATCGTTGCCACTGCGACGTGTTTTCGACGGGCACCTCCGGCAGAGCGCGTGGTTGGCGTGGTCTAAATTCGCGTAGATAGTCTTCGAAGTCTTGATCAGCTTTGTTCATAGCGCTTCCTTGAACGGCGAAGACTTTTGGTATGGTTTCATGCGTTCACGTAATTTTTCCAAGGCATAGCGATAACGGGAGGCAGCGGTGTTTAGCGGCACACCCGTCGCCGCCGCGATTTCTTCCAGGGTCAATCCGCTCCAGATGCGCATGATTACGGCTTCGCGTTGTTCGTCCGGGAGTTCCGCTAGAGTGCTTTGCAGAGCGAACGCAGCTTCGCGATTGCTGTCGCGTTGTTGAAAGAACTCGCCATCTCGATCAATGGCTACTTCGCGGACTCTGGTGCGCCGCGCGTTCAGTGCGCCGTTACGGGTCGCGCGATAGAGGTAAGCGATTGGAGTCTCCGGCATCATCGTTTCTTTTCGCAATAAATTTAAAAAGAGCTGATGGACTACATCTTCGGCAGACGCAAAATCGTTTACGAGCGTGCACGCGTACGCGGTCAGCGCGCCGCCGTGGCGTTCGTACAATTTGGCGATTTCGGCTGCGCTAAGTTTTTGTCCTGCCAAATAGTTGTCCTGTGCTCCTCGTTCGAGTACATGACACTGGAGAATCGTAGAATTGTCTAAATGAATGTCGCGACAGTTTCTAGGTAAGCCGCCGGAGCACCGAAGAAACCCTCGCCCCAAGGTCTGGCAACTGTATAAACCACTTCTCGTGGTATTCTTTGCGGCGAAGTGAGTGCTGCAAAAGCAGTCGATCTAAGCGTACAGATTGGCGCACTGCGTCTGCGGAATCCTATTCTTGCTGCCAGCGGCACGTTTGGGTACGGCCTGGAATTTGCCCACCTTGTAAATCTCGGAAAAATTGGCGGCTTCGTCACCAAGGGTTTGTCTCGCGACCCCATGGAAGGCGCCCCTGCGCCCCGGCTCAGCGTTACTGCTTCTGGGATGCTGAACGCGGTGGGGCTGCAGAATGTCGGCGTCCGGGCGTTTGTCGCCGAGAAACTGCCCAAGCTGCGAAGCTGCAATACCGCGGTGATCGCCAACGTCTTCGGCTATACCATCGATGATTACGTCGAGGTGTTGCGGGTCCTCGAGGATGCCGAGGGTCTGGCCGGCTACGAACTGAACGTTTCCTGCCCCAACGTGAAGTGCGGAGGGCTGCAGTTCGGGAGCGATCCGCAGTCGGCGGCGGAGGTAGTCGGGGCGGCCCGGAAGGCGGCCTCGCGGCGGCCGCTTTGGGTAAAATTGTCACCGCTTGTGACCGATATTAAGGTGATCGCCAAGGCAGTGGCCGAGGCGGGGGCCGACGCCCTGACCGTTGCTAACACCTACCCCGCCATGTCCGTCGATTTCAGAGCGGGCAAGTCGCGGTTAGGGAACCAAACCGGGGGACTGTCCGGTCCGGCGATCAAACCGATCACCCTTCGGCTGGTTTGGGAGGCGGCGCAAGCGGTGAGCATCCCCATAATTGGCCTCGGCGGCATCGAAACTGGCACCGACGTGCTCGAGTACATCGCGGTGGGTGCCTCGGCGGTTCAGGTCGGTACAGCCAGCTTTGCTGACCCGGGGGCCAGTGAGGCAATAATGGACCAAGTCCGAGAGGCCATTTCCGAGTCTAAGCTGTTTAGTTTTAGTGAGATACGTGCCAACTTTTTATCACAAAGTGGTTGACATAATGACCCCCGGGCGCTACAATTTTCTGGATTGCTGTAGCACAAAGAACACATATGCGAAAACCATTATTCATGATTTGGGCCGCACTTCGATGGGTTCCTCTGATGTTCCTGATCGCTCCGGTGATGGAAGCGCCCCTCGTGGCGCACCTGAGCGATCCAGTCAAGCCGATGAAGACTTGGGTCGGCAACGCCAGCTGGTATGGACCGGAGTTCGACGGCAAGAAGACCGCCGACGGCGAGCGGTTTGACTCTGAGTCGCTAACTGCCGCTCACCCTAACCTCCCTTTTGGCTCGGTCGTCCGGGTGGTCAACCCCCGGAACGGCAAATATTCGCTAGTCCGCATTAATGACCGCGGTCCGTACCAAGAAGGACGCGAAATTGATGTATCCTATCGCGTAGCCCGGAAGCTGGGCTTGGTTCACGCAGGTGTGAACCAGGTTCGCCTGGAGTTGCTGGAGCTTCCCGGCAAGCGCTGACACTAAATCACCGGATTGGGGCCACCCTTGAGTTTTGACGCTCATCCCCGCAGCAGCCTGATCGTGGCCCTCGATTTTGATTCTCTCTCCTCGGCAGTAAAATTCGCTGAAAAGATAGCCGACCTGGTCGGCATGTTTAAGATTGGAAAGCAGTTGTTCACCGCTGCGGGCCCGGAAGTGGTGCGCCAGGTGGCGGCGCTGGGGCCGGGAGTGTTCCTGGACCTGAAATATCACGACATCCCGAATACGGTGGCCGGGGCGGTGCTTTCCGCTGCGGCCATCAACGGAGTGCAGCTCGTCAACATCCACGCGCTGGGCGGGTCGGCCATGATGGCGGCTGCGGTCCAGGCCGTGAATGCGGTGACCGCCATGGGTGAAGACCGGCCGCGGCTGCTTGCGGTAACGATTTTAACCAGCATGGACCAGAAGGCTATGCGCGAAGTGGGGATTACCGGGATACCCAAAGACCGGGTGCTTAAGTTGGCGAAGCTGGCGAAAAAGGTCGGCGTCGATGGGGTGGTGGCTTCGGCGCAGGAGGCACGAGCCATCCGGAAGGCTTGCGGGCCGGATTTTCTGATTGTTACGCCGGGCGTGCGTCCGGCGGAAGATACCGTCGCCGGCAAGAAGGCTTCCACCAAGAAGAATGACCAGTCTCGTACGGCCACCCCGACCGAGGCGATCAAGGCCGGCGCGGACTTCGTGGTTGTGGGGCGGCCGATTCTGGCTGCAACGGATCCGCGTGCTGCGGCGCAGGCTATCGTCGACGAAATTGCTACTGCGAAGTAGTGGCTGCGAAATAGCTAGTGGCCATCCTTGCGTTTGGTAACTCCTCCTTTCTCACATATTGTTGACATGCTACTGAGTGCTGCGGTGGCTACTCGAAGGTGGTTGCTGTGGGCGGCGTGCACAGGCAGGAATGCCTGTGCTACCTAGAATCCATGACTGAATCCTTGAAAAGCGTGATTGTCGGGACCGCGGGGCATATTGACCACGGGAAGTCGGCGCTGGTGGAGGCGTTGACCGGGACGCACCCGGACCGTCTGGCGGAAGAAAAACGGCGCGGAATCACGATTGATTTGGGATTCGCATTCTTGCAAGACGGGGACGTGCGTTTCGGATTTGTCGACGTGCCGGGGCACGAGAAATTTGTGAGCAACATGCTGGCGGGAGCCGCGGGAATTGACGTGGTGTTGCTGGTGATCGCGGCGGACGAAGCGATCAAGCCGCAGACGCGCGAACATTTCGATATTTGCCGGTTGCTGGGAGTCAGCAATGGAGTCGTCGCGCTCACGAAAAGCGATTTGGTGGATGAGTACGCGGCCGGCTTGGTTCGGCTGGAGATTGAGGATTATTTGCGCGGAAGTTTTCTGGAGAAGGCCGCGATCGTTCCGGTAAGCGCGAAGACTGGCGCGGGGCTGAACGAATTGAAGCAAGCGCTGCACGCTGCAGCTGTGGGGGTGGAGCATCGCAGCGACAGCGGCTTCGCGCGTTTGCCGATCGACCGCTCCTTCGCGATGAAGGGATTTGGCACGGTGGTGACCGGAACTCTGATCGCTGGAAGCATCGGCGTGGAAGAGGAAGTCGAATTGTTTCCGGGCGGCAAACTGCTACGCGTGCGCGGCGTGCAGTCCGGCGGAAAGTCTGTGGCTCGCGCCGGGGCCGGGCAGCGCACCGCCGTAAATCTGGCCGGAATCGAGCATGGAGAAATTCGCCGTGGGATGGTGCTGGCCACTCCGGGACATTTGCGTGCAACGCGCCGAATCGACGTGCGCGTACAACTCTTGGCTAGCGCGCCCACTTTGAAACAAAGAGCGCGAGTGCACTTTCATACGGGAACGTCAGCGACTATCGCGCAGATTCATCTGTACGGGCAGCAGCAATTACCGCCAAACGGTTCGGCGCTGGCGCAACTGCGTTTGCAAGATGAAACGCTGCTACTGCCTGGCGACCGCTTCATTATTCGGCAATTTTCACCGGTGATTACCATCGGCGGCGGTGCGGTGCTGGATCCTTTGGCGCCGCGGGCGCTGCTGCGGAACAGCGTTGCGCGCACAACATTTCTCGAAACGCTGGAACGCCGCATTCCGGAAGAGATTTTCACCGCAATGGCAGAGCGCGCGGTAACGGCGTTGACCTTATCCGAAGTGGTGGCGCGGACTGGCTGGTCCGCAGCCGCGGTTCGCGAGGCGGCTAGCGCTGCAGCTGCGCGCGGTAGCGTGAAAATCGCTGCGCAGGAACCGCTGGTAGCGGTTCCCGCAGCGCGCTTTGCAGAGTTGCTGCAGAAAATCATGGCCCGCGTGGAATCGTTTTGCACAGAAAATCCGCTGCAGGGTGGAATCGCCAGAGAAGTGTTGCGGTCGGGTCTGGGCCGCCGGGTGCATCCGGAAGTATTTCGCACGGCTTTGCAGGATTTGATCGCACAGAAAAAATTAGAGGCGCAAGGCGATTTGATAAAGCCGGCCGGTTCGCAGGTAACGCTCCTGCCCGAAGAAACTAAGGCCAAAGAGCAGATCGAAAAGGCTTTTCAGTCCGCAGGTCTGGCTGTGCCCGCAATGAAAGAAGTGCTCGCCGGATTGTCGGTGGAAGCAACGCGCGCGGAGAAGCTGCTAAGGATCTTACTGACGGAGAAAAATCTGATGCGTGTGTCGCCGGAACTGATTTTTCATCGCGAGGCTTTGGCGCAGCTGAGGACGCGACTCGCGGCGTATAAAAAAGACAAGGGTGAGCGAATTTCGGTGCCCGCTTTCAAGGAACTTACCGGCATTACTAGAAAATACGCGATCCCGCTGCTCGAGTACCTGGACCGGGAGCGGGTCACCCGGCGGGCCGGCGACGAGCGCCTGATTCTGGGATAGCCAAATCGCCCAGGTGGGTTCCCGATGTTGTTGTATCTTGCGTGCGCCCCGCGCCTCACGGACGCTTGCCGCTCGCAGCCTGCTGCGCTAGAGTTAGGCTTGGCGCGCTAAAAGGTATCTCGCGTGGAGGTTTATTATGGGTGAGTTTAGTCCAATTCATTGGCTGATCGTTTTAGCGGTCATCCTGCTGCTGTTCGGGGGCCGGAAAATTCCCGAGTTGGCAAAAGGTCTCGGCGAGGGCATTCGTAATTTCAAAGATGGCATGGCGGGAACGTCGCATACGCCGCCGCCTCCTCCAGTCGCCCAGCCGCCGGTGGCCGCTCCTCCGGTGACTCCGCCGCCTTCGCCGGTGGACGAGAAGAAATAGCGTTTTCCATTAAGCGAAATTTTCGGAATGCAGGGCCGGTGTACGTCGCCGGCCCTTTTTCTTGCTGGCCCGGAAGTTCTTGCTGCCCAGTGTGTCGATCCGCGAGAGAGCCGCTTTTTATTTCGCGCGGAGCTAGTCTTCGGACCAGCCGAGCTCGGTAAGCGCCTGTTGAACGCGGGCCAGCGGCAGCCCTACCACGTTGAAATAACAGCCTTCGATGCGGGGAATGAAGCGGCCGGCGCGGCCCTGGATGGCGTAGGCTCCGGCTTTGTGGTGGGGTTCCTCGGTGGCCAGATAGCGCATGATTTCGTCGGGCGAAAGTTGCGCGAAGTGTACCAGCGTGGACTCGACGAAGGCGATGCGCTCGGCGTCCGGCAGACGGATCAAGGTTACCCCGGTGAGCACCGAATGGGTGCGGCCGGAAAGCATTTCCAGCATGTGGCTGGCGTCGTCTTCAGAGCGCGGCTTGCCCAGAATGCGGTTTTCGAGCGCCACCACGGTGTCCGCAGCAATAATAATCGCCGGCCCCACCGCGCGCGCGGCCACCAGCTCAGCCTTGGCGGCGGAAAGCCGAGTGACATGGTCCTGTGCGGTCTCTTCCGGGAAAGGCGTTTCGTCCACCGCGGAAGACAGTACAGTAAACGGCAATCCGGCGTTGCGAAGAATTTCGGCACGACGCGGAGAGGCGGAAGCGAGGATCAGTTTCAGCATGGGGACGCGGCGTCAGAATACTACACCGAGAGAGTTGTTACAGCCTGTGCTTCGGTCCAGTCAGAAAGACAAGCGAGTTGGTCTCAGATTCAGCTAACAGGTGACTTGGGGCGATTCCGATATAGGAGAATCGTCAGGACCGAGACCGCGATTGCGATGAGGATTGCACCATCTCGGCGCACTTGCAATTCCTCCTGCCTCTTATCTTCAAAAGCCTTTCGCGTTTCTGCCGAAGGGCTTTGCATGTATTCCTTGTACTCGCGCATCGCATAGTCCTGTATCGGAAGAACAAGGACCAGGAGAAAGAGTGCAATGAACACGAGCTCTAAGGACCAAAGAATTCGGTATCGGTAGCTCATAAAATTCCCAACATCCCGCCGTAAACTCAGATCACGACCGACTCCTGGTATTCGCCGAAGACGCGGCGTAGGCTGTCGGAGATTTCGCCGACGGTGGCATAAGCTTCGACGGCGGTGAGGATGGCGGGCAGGAGATTTTCTATGGTGGCGGCGCGGCGTTCGAGCTCGACGAGCGCAGCGGTAGTTTTGGCGTGGTCGCGTTTAGCGCGCAGGGCTTGCACGCGGGCTACTTGAGCGCGCTCGATTTCCGGGTCGATGCGCAGGATAGGGATTTGGCGCTCGGCGTTTTCTGAGGTAAGAGCGATGAAATCGTTTACGCCGACCACGATTTGTTCTTTGGTTTCCACGGAGCGCTGGTAGTCGTAGGCGGCTTTTTGGATTTCGCCCTGGATGTAACCGGATTCAATGCTGCGCAGGACGCCGCCTTGCGCATCGATTTTTGCGATGTAAGCCAAGGCGCCTGTTTCGATTTCGTTGGTGAGCGTTTCAATCGCGTAGGATCCGGCGACCGGATCGATGGTATTGGTTACCCCGGTTTCGTTAGCGATGATTTGTTGGGTGCGCAGAGCAATCAGCGCCGCGTCTTCAGTCGGTAACGCCAGGGCTTCATCCAGAGAATTGGTGTGCAAGGATTGGCAACCGCCGAGGACTGCGGCTAGCGCTTGAATCGCCACGCGGACGATATTGTTTTCGGGTTGCTGCGCGGTCAGCGAAGAGCCCGCAGTCTGGGCGTGAAAGCGGAGCAACAGGGAACGCGGATCTTTAGCTCTGAAACGTTCGCGCATGATTTTAGCCCAGAGGCGGCGCGCGGCGCGGAATTTGGCGATCTCTTCGAGCAGATCGCTATGCGCATTGAAGAAGAAAGAAAGTTGTGGGGCGAAGTCATCGACGCTAAGGCCGGCGTCCAGGGCGGCCTGCACGTAGGCGATGCCGTCGGCTAGGGTGAAGGCCACTTCCTGAATAGCCGTCGAGCCAGCTTCCCGAATGTGGTATCCGGAAATGGAGATGGTGTTCCACTTTGGAACGTGAGTGTGGCACCAGCTGAAAATATCCGTAACGATACGCATCGCCGGGCGCACGCGGATAAATGTAGGTGCCGCGGGCGATGTATTCCTTGAGGATGTCGTTCTGCACCGTGCCGGAAAGTTTGCCGAGATCCGCGCCTTGTTTCTTGGCTACCGCTACGTAGAGACACAAAAGAATTGCCGCAGTCGAATTAATAGTCATCGACGTGGAAACTTTTTCGAGAGGAATATTCTCGAACAGGGTTTCCATATCTTGCAGAGAGTCGATGGCTACACCCACTTTGCCGACTTCGCCCAGCGCCAGTGGACTATCGGAATCCATGCCAATTTGCGTGGGAAGGTCGAAGGCCACGGATAGTCCAGCCTGGCCTTTGCCGAGCAGATAGCGATAGCGCTGATTGGATTCGGCGGCACTGCCAAATCCGGCGTATTGGCGCATGGTCCAGAAGCGGCCACGATACATGGTGGGATAAATGCCGCGGGTATAAGGCGCGTCGCCGGGGAAACCTAAAGTTTCGTCGGGGTTTTGATTTGCCAGATCCGCCGGAGTGTACAGGCGATGAATCGGATGGCCGGAAAGCGTAGTGAATTCCACTTTGCGCTCGCCCGAGCCGGGGGCGGGCGATTTGGGTTTGGCGTCCGAGTTGCTCATAATTTTCTGGCGCGGCGGAAGGAAGACACTGCGAAGAAAACAAAAATACCAGCGACGGCAACAGCAATGGCGAGAAGCCAGTGGGCCACGTCGCGGTTCCAGGCGCGAAAGGCGTTGTTGAGCCAGGCCAGCGCCAGAATCGCAAAGAGTGCGCCGGTCATCTCATAGAAGAGTTGTTTGAGCGTGCGCCACAGGCGGCGGAACCCGCCTTGCGATGAAGTGCTTTCAGTCACGTTGGTGGCCGCGTTGGTCAGCGCCCCGGGCATGCAGGAAGTGTAGCGTAAGTGCGGGCATCGCGAAGCTGCGGGTGCGGTGAGTTGTCGAGAACTGCCGAGGACCGCGCAATTTGTCGCGCTGGTACTGGCCCAAAGGACTGTGGATTCTTTGGAGACAACGGTGCGAAGGACTCTTGTATCCAATATAACGTGGGCCTAGAATGTGGTTTGAAGTTGGGGAGAACTGCCCTTGCAACTAGACGATCACCTGAAAAACCTGCTTCGTGAGCTTGGTCATGCGATCAACGATACGGTCTCCGATTCTGACCGCATCACCGGCGCCATTGCCGGAGTGCGTGCCCACGGCTACGACATTGTTCTCAAGCTGGACGCCACGATTGGCTTGGCGAAGCGCGATGCCGCGGCCCTGGAAGACTCGAAATTGACGACGCAAGACCGCCGCTTTCTCGAATCGTTGCGCATTCAGGTGGATCAGGAATCGTTCGAGCAGCACGACGAAAGAAAAATTGCCCAGCGGATGACGATGACGCCGCAAGACGTGCGCTTTCTGAAGTCTTTGCGCATTGCCACCGACGAGATGGAATAAAGAAATGAGACTGCCAATACAACGCGGGATTTTGCTGGCTGGCGCCTTCGTGGCGCTCGGCGGGGTTGGCGCGCTTCCGGCGGCCGCGCAGTTGCCGGTGCCCTTGCCGGTGACTCCGCAAACGCTGATACCGATCGCAGTTGATACCGCCGCGCCGATCATCATCAATGCTATCAAGCCCAAACCGTTGCCGGCGGGGATTGTAAAATTTGAAGGGACCGTGATGCACGCGACCACCGCGCAGATTACAGTGCGCGCCAAGAACAATGATCTCGCCCTGCAGACGTTTGCACTGTCCCAGAATGCCTCTGCCAAGATGCAGGAAACCATTGATAAAGGCGGCTATCAGTACGGAGACAAAGTCACCGTGCTGTATAACACGGCGAATCTGGAAGCGGTAAAGATCAAAGGCAAACCTTCGCGACCGTTGTAAGCCACCGAGAAATCGCCTTCCCCTGCTTTTCGCAACAGAAAATTCCAATAGCGACTGAATCGTATTTTTTGCAGACGTCCCCGCGTGCACTCGCAAATTTCTGCGCGTATTCGGCGCTTCATTTGATCGATGAGAGCAGTCGCTGGTCGTTAGGGCTATTGCGGGCTAGCTAGTGCGGCCGTCCGCCAGTGGACGGGTGCGCAGGAGTCGCAGTCGTGGGGGTGGAAGTCTGGGTCGTACTGCTGACCGTCCGTCCTCCGCCAAACCAGGTCGAGCTCCCTCCCGACGCACGTTCGGAGACCGAGGGCGCCGGAACCAGCGGAGGACGCGGCGTGCCGCTATTCCGAGCGGAAGCTGCCGCGCTGGAAGTCCGCACAGCAGAGTTCGCGGAAGTGCTTGTAGCGGTCTTTCCCATTCCGGAACCCATTGTAGTCATGAGGTGCGCCGCTGTTGCGTTAGAGGTCGAATTTACGAAGCGATGTTCCGTTGCATCGAAAGTGATCCGGTTACCGGTAGTCCCCGCGAACGCCGTGCTGAAAACATGTTCCGGCCGGGGCGCAGCGACCAGTGAACTGGTAAGGGTGTCCCGAGCGGGAGTCTTCTCAACTTTCCATTCCTCGCTGGAATTGGCGAGCGCGGTGTTGGAAATTGTTCCACGTGAAACCGGGAACACCGCCTGTTGCAAATTATGTGGCGTCTTGCCGGAAGCGTCCGCAGGATGAATGGGAACCAGTCCGACCGTTCCCGTTTTGGAACGGACCCAGGTGCCCGTTACTGAACGCCATCCGGAACCCCTGCCCGGGCCGAAGGCGCCTGGCGCCCAGATCCAGCCAATTCCCGGTTCAAACAGCCAGCCGCCGTAATGGAAAGGCAGCCAGCCCCAAGGCTGATTGCCGATGAAGCCCCAGCCAAACGCGGAATCCTGAAACCAGCCGCCGTTGTCAAAAGGAGACCATCCCAGCCCAGCTCCAAAAGGCCGCCAGCCGTAGCCATAACCATTCACGGGAATCCAGGTGCCATAGGTGTATAGATCGCCGAACCCGGAGCTATACGACGAACTATTCGAATACTGCATTCCGGCGTTAGTGGCGGCCACCGTATTCCCAACGCTGCCGCTTACCCAGCGATCGAATTCGTCCGTGGCGGTAACGCCCGCGACGTTCACTGCATTCGAGTCGGCAGCGGACATAGAGAGTGACTGGCCCTTGCCCAGTGCTGTGGTCTTGTCTTTGTGAATCACATCCACGTGACCGGCGAATACATTCACATTGCTGCCGTCGTCGAAATTATTGAGCCGGAAGCTGGCGCGGGTAGTGGCTTCCGCGGTGAAATCCCCGCCGGTAACGCTGAAATAGTCACCGTTGCTGGGGGTGATGTAGAAAGAAGCAGAGCCCTGGCGAATCACTAGTCGAGTGCTGTGCGCGCCTTCATCCAGAGAGAGATCATAAAATTCGATGACGGTGTTGGCGTCCAAGAATGCCAAAGCGCCATTTTCGAACTCCACCGTAGCGCGACCCTGATCGGTGGCTAAAACGTATCCCTGGCGGATGGGCAGGTTCAGAACCGCGGTCTCCCAGATATTTTTGCCGTCGGTCAGCGGGTCGCCGTGCGCGTCGCGGGTAAAACGCACATCGCCCTGCACGTAACTCAGCCGGACGATGCGCGCATGGCTGATGTCCGCGGCCGCCGGCTCTGGAGCTAGCGCCAGGCAGCCCAGCGCCATCAGGGTTGCCAAAATCACGGAAGAAAAGAGTGGGCGGTTCGCCATGAAGAATTCCTCGGCCGCTTGCGCAGCGATAAAAACCAGACGCTTGCTATCCAAACAGACTTCCCATCGTCTACCTGTGTAACGGTGCCGTCAAGTACCGTGTCTTTAGAGAGTTGCACCGTTTTAATCCATAGAACACATCGAAAACTTTATCCCTAAGTTTTCTTGACAGTCCAAAACGGGATGATAGGTTCGATAATGAGAAAACGCTGCCACGACGTTGAAGTGTCCGGAGTTCTGTGGCCCGCTTTATTAGGCGACCGCGGAACGGCAATTGGGGTGGATGCACGGTTTGGCGGCAGGACAAGTCATTCGACCTGAGGGGAAAAATGCAAAGAACTTCTAAATTTCTAGTGGGCGTGGTGTTTCTTTTTCTAATGCTGATGGGCGGACGCGCGTTCGCGCAAGGTGGCGCCACCGGCGCTATCAGCGGCGTGGTGCAGGATACCAGCGGCGCAACCATCGCCGACGCCGAAGTCCAGATCATCGACGCCAGCACGGATCAAGTCGCGCGTAAAGTCCCCACCGGCTCGGACGGCACCTTCGTGGTGACTCTGTTGCCTCCTGGCACCTACACACTCGTCGTCAACAAGGCCGGTTTCGCGGAAGCCAAATCCCTCGGCGTGGAAGTACGCGTAACGGAAACCACCCGCATCACCGTACCGCTCAAGCCCGGCGCGGTAACCGAAACCATGGAAATCACTGCGCAGATCACCAGCGTGGAAGTGGGCAACGCGACCACTGGGCAGTCGATCACTGCGAACACCGTGCGCACCCTGCCGCTGGCTTCGCAAAACTTTCAGCAGCTGCTGACGCTTTCCGCGGGCGCGCAGAGCTCTCTGAACAATTCCACGCAGCTCGGCCGCGGCGACGTGCGCATCAACGTCAACGGCCAGCGCGAAGACAACAACAACTACCTAATCGAAGGGGTCTCCGCCACCGACTACAACGTCGCGGAACTGGCCAACACCCCGTTGCCCAACCCCGACGTCGTTCAAGAATTTAAAGTGCAGACTTCCCTTTATGACGCCAGCCAGGGCCGCAACGGCGGCGGCAACATCAACGCCATCCTGAAGTCCGGCTCGCGTACGTTTCACGGCGACGCTTACGAGTTCTTCCGCAACGACGTCCTCGACGCCAACGACTTCTTCTTGAACGCTGCCGGTCAGCCCAAAGCGGCCTTGCAACAGAATATTTTCGGCGGCAGCTTGGGCGGCCCGGTAGTCAGCGATAAGTGGGGCTTCTTCTTCGTCAATTATCAGGGCACGCGCCAGAAGAGCGGCGACTCTTCCGGCACGATTATTTCCACATTCATTCCCTACATTCCGGCTGCGGACCGCGGCTCGGCTGCCGCCATCGCCGCGGATTGCGGAGTACCCAGCATCGACCCCGTCGCGCTGGCCTTGTTGCAAGCCCAGAGCACCCAATTCGGCGGCGCTGCAAACGGCTTCCTATATCCCGCTCCCAACGTTGCCGCGGGTACGGCGCCCTGCAGCACTGTCCCGTTTGCAACCAGTCGCGCGGGCAACTATAACGACAACCAATTCACCGCCAACTGGGACCGCGAATTTAACAACGGCGTGGACAAAGTTTCCGCCCGCACCTTTTACTCTAACTCGCAGACCTTCGAGCCTTTCGGCGCGGGTGGATTGCAGGCTTCGCTCGGCGGCGTCATCGCCGAGTCTGACCTGAACTTCCCTTACACCATTCCCGTACGGGACCGCCTGTTCATCCTGTCCGAAACTCACTTGTTTTCGCCGACGTTGGTGAATGAGTTCCGCTTCGGCTTTATCCACATCAATAACAGCTCGCTCAACAGCAATCCCATCGATGTGGCGGAAGCAGGGATCGATCGCCCCACGAACAATTTAACCGACGCCATTTACAAATTTACGTTCACCAGCTCGGGCTTCCAGTTCGGTCCCACGCCCCAGGCCAATCAGTTTCAAACTCAGAATAACTATACGTTTCTCGATACTCTCTCCTGGGTTCACGGCTCTCACGTAATCCGGGTTGGTGGGGAAATCGATTTCGTTAACCTGAACAAGCAATTCCCGCAGGTATTTAACGGACAATTGTTTTTCGCAAATACCTCCAGCAACGGACCAATCGCCGAGCCCACCACCGACTTCCAGAATTTCCTGGTCGGCGCACCGCAATTCAGCTTCGGCGGCGGCGGCGTGTACACCCACGACTACACCCAGAATGACTATGCCGTGTTCGTCCAGGACGACTGGAAAGCCACCAGGAACCTTACCGTCAACCTCGGCCTGCGGACCGAAATTTTCGGGGCCTGGAACGATGGCGATTGCCACATCGGCAACGTCGAGTCCAGCTTGACGTTAAAAAACGAAAATCCCTACGTGTACCCCGGATGCGTGCAAACTCTCGGTGTTCCCGGATTGACGGGCAACGCGAACGGTTCGACTTTCTTTAACCAATACTCCACGGGTCTCGGGCCACGCATCGGCGCGGCCTATGATCTCTTCGGCAAGCACACCACCACGGTCCGCGCGGGTTACGGAATCTATTACGCGCGCGAAGACGTGGGCGCCGTAGACCAGTTGAGCTTCAACGCGCCTTTCCTGCCGATCGCTTTCGGTGGCGGTGGCGTCAATAGCCTCGGCACCTTCTTCGCCGGATCCCCCGCAACCAATCCCAACGCGCTACCCGCGGCGGGAGTCCTGGATCCGACCTATCTCCCTTGCCTTTCGGTCTTGCAGAATTTCACCGCTGGCGATACCAATCAGGCTGGCAACTACGCCAATCAGGCCGGTTGCAACGGCGTAGGCACTATCAACCTGTTCACCCTGGAAAATCCGCGCCACTTCAAGGTTCCCAACACCCAGCAATGGAACTTGTCGATACAGCGGGCACTGGGCAAACAGTTCGTGCTGGAAGTCGCCTACGTCGGTACCCACGGCGTGCATCTACGTGACACCCGAGACGGAATTCAATCGCTGGATGCCAGCGCCGCCAACCCCGTCGTCGTCAACACCGCCGATGACGGCCCGCAAGCGATTACCGCGAATACTTTTGATAACGGCCCGGCCCGCACTCCCACGCCGGGTTTGAACGGTTACTCCGGCTACCAGATCTTCGCCAACGATGCCTGGTCGCGTTACAACGCCTTGCAAACCACCCTGTCGCGCCGCTGGTCGCGCGGCTACTTCCAGACGGCGTATACGTGGTCGAAAGCCATCGACGCTACCTCTACCGGTAACACTGCGTTTAATACCGCCTATAACAGCCAGGTCAGCGTGGATGCATCCAAGGGCCTCTCCGACTTCGACCGCACCAATCGCCTGGTTATCAGCTATGTGTACGACTTGCCCTTCTTCAAGGACAGCACCGGCATTACCCACGCTATTCTTGGGGGCTGGGAAGTCAGCGGTATCACCACTCTCCAATCGGGATTGCCCTTCTCCATTCTTGACTCGGGAGCTGGCACAGCGTTCCTCGGCGCGGGCAGCACTCCGTTGCTAGGAGCCAGCATTGCCGAGGGTTCGACGATTTCCTCCGGCTACGCGACAGGCAGTCTGACCAGCCGCATCAACAACGGCTACCTGAACCCCGCCGCCTTCACCACCGCGCCACAGCTGTATCCGACACAATGCTTGTCAGACCCTAATTTCTGCACCACTGGCTTCGGAGATCTTGAAAGGAACGCCTATCGCGGACCCTTCCAACAAAATTGGGATTTCTCCGCCATCAAGAATTTCCATCTGACCGAGCGGCAGAACCTGCGCTTTGCGGCCGACTTCTTCAACATCTGGAACCATCCCAACTTCGGCAACCCCCAGATTACCGACGTCGAAGCGATCAGTTCCGGCGCGTTCGGGAAAATCAACACCATCATCGGCCAACCGCGCTTGATTCAGTTCTCGCTGCGGTATTCGTTCTAAAGCGCTCCGGCACACTGGACGCACTATCGATCACCTGTAGCGCGGGGCGTCTGCTTTTGAGCCCCGCTTGCCCCCCGTGGGGGCGGCTTTTTCCGCTCCAACGATTCCCCGAGGCGCACTCAATTCAGGAGCGTAGTCTTTCCGGTTCCCACCGGAGAAGCCGCGCTCCTCGTTTTCTTCTGTCCTTATTTTGCTCCCCATTTTTTTGATAAAGTGCTCAGCGGAGGATTTCATGGCTCAGAACGAAGCGCGGGTAACGTTGCTCGAACGCGATGCAGTAACGCCGGAGGTAGCGCAAATGTATGACGCCTTGCTCGCCCAGCGCGGCGTGGTGCCCAACATGTTCAAAGTATTGGCGCACCACCCCGGCATCGCCCAAGGTGTGGCAGGGTTTTTGAAGCCGCTGCTGAGCGACGGAGCTTTAACCGGTTGGTACAAAGAATTAGTAGCCGTGCGCATCTCCATCCTCAACGAATCGGAGTACGCCATTCGGGCGCACTCGGCCTCCGCGAAATTGAAAGGCGCCAGCGCTGAGCAGATCGCCGGCGTGAAAGATTTTGCGCAAGGCCCATACAGCGAGAAAGAAAAATCAGGATTTCGCCTGGCAGATCGCCTGCACCGCGGCGGCCGCCAGGTTGACGACGGCTTCTACAGCGAATTGCGCAAGGAATTCAGCGAAAAAGAAATAATCGAGTTGTTTCTGACCGCCGCCGCCTTCGAAATGTTTCCCCGCTTCATCGACGGACTGCATATTCCGGTAACTCCGCTGCCAGCCGGCGTCGCACCCCCAACAACCACGCCCGCCGTGAAAACTGCCGGAGATTAGCCGCCACAAGTCGCCATTCCACGACATCCTAAAATGTATCCATTTGACGACATATACAGTTTTGCTCGCCCCGGGAAAGTTGTAGCGGCGGGTCTTTAGAACCGTTCCTTTGACTTTCTAGAGATTTGAAGAAGAATCTGCGCTATCCACCCAGCAAGAAAGCGGCCTGCACCGCAGCCCGTTGCAATGCTAATATTCTGAGCGGGCCACGCTTATGACTTCTACTAGAGCATCACGAAAAATTGCCTCACGGGTTTCCCAACTGACCGGCGAAGGCGCGCTGGCGGTTTTCGTCCGTGCCAAGGAATTAGAGCGCACCGGCAAATCGGTAATTCACCTGGAACTTGGCGAGCCGGATTTTCATCCAGCGGGGCCAGTAGTCGAGGCGGTTCGCCAGGCAGTTAGCGATGGCCGCGACCGCTATTGCTCCACGCGCGGGGTTCCCGCGCTGCGCGATGCGATCGCGGAATATCTGAAGCGGACGCGCCGCCTGGACGTTACCTCCGAGCAGGTGCTGGTGGCGCCGGGATGCAAGATGGCGCTGTCGCTGGCCATGATGGCGTTGATCGAGCCGGGCGACGAAGTGTTGTATCCCGATCCGGGATTCCCGATTTATCCTTCGTTCACCCGCGGCTTGGGCGCCAAGCCGGTGCCCTTTGCTTTACGGGAAAACAATCAGTTTCAGCCGGACCTGGCGGAAATTTCCGCGAAGATCACCAGCAAGACGCGGATACTCATTTTCAATTCGCCGAACAATCCCACGGGCACGGTTTTCCATCGCGACGCATTAGAAAGGCTCGCCGCGCTGGCCGTGGAACACGACCTGTGGGTAATTTCCGACGAAATCTACGCCCGCATTCTGTTTGGCGGCGAATACCAGTCCATTTGGAATTTGCCGGGCATGGCCGAGCGCACCGTAATTATCGATGGCTTCTCGAAAAGCTTTGCCATGACCGGCTGGCGGCTCGGTTACGCAGTAGCCGCGAAGCCGGTCATCGATGCTCTCGATTTGCTGGTGCTCAACACCTTCACCTGCGTTGCGGAGTACACCCAGATTGCCGCGGTAGAAGCCCTGCGGGACTCCACGCACGCCGTAGACAAAATGGTGGAAGAATACCGCCAGCGCCGCGACCTTTTCGTGAAGGGCCTGAATCGCATCCCCGGATTTCGCTGCCAGATTCCCGAAGGCGCGTTCTATGCCTGGGTCAATGTCGCGGACACTGGTTTGCCTGCGGAAGAAGTTGCCCGTTTGCTGCTCGAAGAAGGCGGGGTGGCTGGGATCGCCGGTGCAGCCTTTGGCGCCGAAGGCAAGGACTACCTCCGATTCTCTTTGGTAAGCGCTCCGAAGTTGTTGGAGGAAGCCTTGAGCCGTATCGGCAAAGTCTCAGCCGGTTGGGCCGCGACGGTTTCCAAGTAATTTGTGGTGCGTCCGATTCTTGGCGAGTGAATCTCAAAGCAACGAGGCGAAATGAAACACTTGATGCGAATGACTTTTGCGGCCGGGCTGACGACTGTCTTGTCTCTCACAGGCGGACTGGTTGCCTCGGCGCAGTCCCGGCCGTTTCCCGGCTCCGGCCTGGAAAAGACCTACGAACGCCTGCTGCCGGAGATTCAGAAAATTCCGCTGTACGACAACCACGCGCATCCCGGCTTTGGCGATGACACCGATGTAGACGCCATGGCGGCGCCACCGGACGAAAGCAGCATGTACCGGGTCCGCGACGACAATCCTGAATTTGTGGTGGCCGCCAAACAGCTTTTCAATTATCCCTATTCTGATTTCAAGCCGGAGCACGCCAAATGGCTCGCGGATAAAAGCAAGGCCGCGGAAAAATCCGGCGACAAACAATATTTCGACGGCATCCTCGATAAATTGAACATCGAAACCTGCCTCGCCAATCGCGCGATGATGCCGGCCTATCTCGATACCAAGCGGTTTCACTGGGTATTTTTCGTCGATTCGTTTTTCTACCCCTTCGATAACACCGCGCAAACTGCCAGCACTCCGGACATGGGTGTATACGTTCCGCTACAGGAAAAGATGCTGTCCCGTTACAAGAAGCTGGAAAACGTTGACGGCCTGCCCGCCGATCTGGCGGGTTACGAAGAATTCGTCCGCCGCACCATGACCGACAACCAAAAAATACGTGGTGGGGTGGCCATCAAATTTGAGGCGGCCTATTTCCGTTCCCTGTATTTCAGCGATCCTCCGCGCGAGACAGCCGCGGCGATTTACACCAAGTATCGCAACGGCGGCGTTCCCACCGCCGATGAGTATCGGGTGTTCCAGGATTATATTTTCCGCGTGTTAATCGATCAGGCCGGCAAACAGAATTTACCGGTGCACTTTCACAGTGCCGTAGGCATCGGCGATTACTTCAGCCTGAAGCAGGGCAACGTTTTGAATTTGGAAAATGTGCTGCGGGATCCGCGCTACAAAAATATTAATTTCGTTTTGCTGCACGGCGGCTGGCCGTATTACAAAGAAGCCGCGCTGCTCACCGCGGTAAAGAATGTGTATCTCGATACTTCGTTCCAGTCCGAAATACTTTATCCCTCGCAGTTCAAGACGGTATTGAAAGAACTCATCACTCTGTTCCCGGATAAGATGATGTTCGCTTCCGACGCTTTCCCCTTCAGCGATGCCCTGGGCGCGGAAGAAAGCTTCTGGCTGGCCACTTACACCACGCGTACTTCGCTTGCGGCCGCCCTCGCCGAACTGGTCTCCGAAGGCGCCTTCAGCGAAGAGAAAGCTTTGGAACTGGCCCACATGTATCTGCATGATAATGCAGCCAAGCTTTATGGAGACAAGAAATGAGCAGCCCCGGTGAATTGAAATACATTGCGTGGGACCAAGTTCCGCGTGAAGCCCTGAACCCCAAGATCGACCGCGAAATGGTGGTCGGCGAGCAGATCATGCTGGCCCGCGTGTTCATCCGCAAAGGCGGGCACGTGCCATTGCATCAGCACGTCAACGAGCAGGTCACCTATATTCTTGAGGGCGCCCTGAAATTTGCCGTGGACGGCAAAGAGATCGTGGTCAACGCCGGCGAAGTGCTGTGCATCCCACCAAACATGCCGCACGAGGCTTGGGCCGTAGAAGACACCGTGGACCTGGACGTCTTCAATCCGCCGCGGCAGGATTGGCTGAACAAAACGGACGATTATTTGCGCCACGGGAGATAACCGTCCGGCTTCGTGGTACCTTTTAGTGCGTGGAAGCCTAGCGGGCGCCGCCGCAGGCACTGCCCCCTTTGCTTTTCGCGCTTTTTGCGTTAAAGAGCATAGACAAATGGCCTCCGTCTTGCTTACCGTACCTATGTGGCTTATGCCGGGCGTGAGGGTGGACCGCCGAGGGGACTGATGATGAGACGATTATTGGCAGGGGCCGTTTTGCTTTTGGGAAGTGTGACTGCGCTGCAGGCCCAGCAAGTTGCGGGCACCGGTGCCGGACCGCAACCTTTGTCTGGCGACAATCTGTTTGGCGACAACTACTCCACGATATCCGAAATGCCTGGCACTGCGATATTAGGCACTGCAGCCGCCCCGCTGCGTGATGCAGGTGACTTGCTCAACGCCGGTACCGCGTTCCCGACCTACTCTTCCGCCGTCTCGATCGCCAACAACTCGCTTTTCGCCGATCCGGCTCCCATCCCGTCGGCTGCGCTGCCTGCTGATCCAGCTCCCGCGCCCGATCCTAAGTTTCTGTATGGCGGCCGGGACGATTACCGCTGGCAGCTGGGCATTGGCGCAAGCTGGGTTCGCTTTCGCTCCTCGGTTTTCAATGCCAGCGCTGTCGGTGTAAATACTTCCGTCTCGTACTACCTGAACAATTGGCTGGGCGTCGAAGGCAACATTCTGACTGGATTCGCTCCAGAAATTTTTGACCGCGAGCACGTCAAACTCGCGAATTTCACCGGTGGTCCCCGTATCGCTTGGCGGCAGCGCCGTTGGGAACCTTGGGGCCACGCTTTGTTCGGCCTCTCGCACGAACAACCGCAAACCCAAGAGGGCGGCCGAAACACGTTCGCGATACAAGTTGGCGGCGGTGCCGATTACCGGCTCAATCCGCGGCTCGCTTTTCGCCTGGAAGGCGACTGGCTGCACACTCAGTTCTTCAGTCAATCGCAGAATAATTTCGTGCTGGTTGGCGGAATAGTCCTGCACTTCTAGGCATTGCTTTCGGGCCCGCCACAACTTCGTTCCGCAACCACATCGTATTTGGATAAATCGCGTATCAGACCGATCGCGATCAATTCAGCTGGTTCGTGCGACGGCTAGTAAATCCCGTGTGTCGAGCCAGTGGCTTTAAGTTCGCCGTTCACCGCGGAGAGTTGATAGTCGTCCCCCCCAGGCCCCGTCCATTTTTTGAAATCGAATGTTCCGCCTGGCATGACCCGACGCACTTTGAGTCCATTCGCGCCTAGGGGCTTTTGGTATCGGCAAACTTCCGGAGCGGTGCGATCCTCTATAAAATATGCCGGACCGAGGCCGACCACCGTGCCTGTGCCATCCGCCTCCAGTAAAACAGCGGCGTTTTCTTCCACCGCTACCGCGCGGACGCTGGGAGCCCAGGCATCTTGCAGAATGCGCGACATGAAAACCACCAGCCGGCCCATGCGATCGCGTTTGGCAAAATGCGTGTCGGTGATAATTCCAGCGAGCAGTGGAATGCGCAGAAAATCACGGCTGAGCGTCACTTTGTTCCCGTAGGGATTGGATAGCGCGTCCGGCGAGTGAATCGTATCGATGATCGACGCAAACGAAAATTGTCCCAGGATGGCCAACCCCGCGCTCGAGCCGCCCATCGGTTTCCCCGCGGCGATGTGCCGGTTCAACGCGTCTTCCACCGGAGTATCCTGCCAGAAACGAATGTAGTTGGATTGATCGCCGCCCGCAAAAAAAATCGTCTCGGCATGTTCGATCAACTCGACAATTTTTGGATCGTCGGAATCATCGCGTCCCGCAAATACGATAGTGGCCACGGAGTTGAGCGGACACGTCGCCTTGAACTCCTCGTTCTCTTCTTTGGCGTCGGCATCGTCCGTATCGGCGCGCAAAATCAGCAGATCCCCGCCATTGGTGCGTTCGCAGAGAAAATGAAACGCGGCCTCTTGTTTGCCGCCGCCGCCCATCAAAGCAAATCCTGCCCGCGGTTTCGCGGTGCTGTCTTCCGCATTGCCGGTGCGGAAATACTTCCATTTAGGCGCTTCGGGCGCCGCCGCGGGCGCGGCGCTCTGCGCACCGGGCTGCGCGGCCGGTTTAGCGGAGGGCGAAGCTGTCGCCGGTGAGTTGTTCTGGGCGAAGGCGGACCAGCCCAGCAGAGCCGAGAGCAGCAATCCGAACGCAGTCGCGCGCATGTCTAGAGGCGTCCCCGGGCGCCTAAAAGTACTCAATGACGAAGTTCACTTATTGTCGGCCAACGGCAGGTCGTACTTTTTGAGATTCACTGATTTCCAATCGCCATTGATGATCGAGGCGCGAATCTGCGCGGCGGTTTTGCCCTGATGCGATTGTTCGTAAGTATAAAAATCTTCGCTCATGCAAACGTTGCAGTACGATCCGTGCTTGTCCTCGAAGCAACTCAGCAAGCTCTTGTGCCCCGCATGCTGGTCGCAGTGGCAGTAGCACGGTTGTTGGTACAGCATTTTCTTGATTTTGGCCGCGATGATATATGCGTTCTGCACCACGGTAGTCGAGAATTGTGTGGGGTCCAGAGTCGCGGGCAACACCCCGCGCGGCGCTTCGTTATGGAATGCGGGAATTGGTTCGGCGTTCGTCGGCAGCGACATATCCATCCCCTGGGCCGCCGAAGCCGGCCGCGGGACTCGCATCGCAGCATGTTGCGGCAGGGCGATCATCACGATCGTCAATCCCACCAGCAAGAAAGCCGCAACCATCTTCTGTTTCACTGCCATGAAACTCTCCCGAACGGTCTGAGATATTTATTTAGGAAACGAGTACGGGATGCCGCCGCACCACGCGCGGTCCAGAGCTAACTTCCGCCTCAACGTCGATCGGACCCAAAGGCCGGGCATCCACGTGGCGGGCGCGCAGATGGCGCTGTACCCGGCGTCCCCATCCGCGGACAAACGTAAAATTCATCGCGCCGCCGACCGCCGAACTGGCCAGTGGAATCAAACGTGCGGCCCATTTCTCGGCGGACTCGACTCCAATTTTTACCGCGAGACGCTGCGCGATCTTGGGAATCAATCTCTCTAGAATCTGTTTTTCCGCCAGGTCTTTGCCAAAATCGATGCCGGCCGCGGCCGCCGCCGCTTTCCACATTTCAATGCGCTCGCCGCGCGCCGTGGTATCAAATCCATAAAGCAGCGCCAGCCGTTGGATCAGCCGCAAGGTGATGAGCGTCAGAAAACTGGTGTCCGGCAGCAGCGTAATCGCTCCGCCCAAGCCAAAACCCGCGCCTTGCGCCAGCGCCATCCGTTCCGCATCGCGAATCAACGTTTTGGCGATAGCGTCCAGCCGCTCGATGGGCACGTCGCGCATCCGCGTAAAGTCTGGTACCCACAATCCGTGTTTATCCGCCAGGTGTTTGCGAAAATCGTCCGGCTTGATTTCCACCGAGCTCAGTCCACGTAGAATTCCGAAACGCAGAAATGCGCCAACGCTGCGCCCCATCAAGGAACCGCCGCGAACTTTGGGCAACTTCGCGTGTGCCGACCCGACTTTTGGTAACTTAGCCATGTCTTTCAGCATCCTAAGGCGATTAGAACCGCATAGCAAGCGCGGCGTTGTACGGGGTTCTAGTCGAATTGTGCCGTCGAAATAGTGTGGCTCGGCTCGCATCCAAACGGCCCGGTGAAGCATCGGCAGGAGTTATCTGCAACGCGGCACGAAATCGCTGGTCCTACTTGACGCCGCATGTTTTTTCGGTAAACTGCGAATTCGCTATGGCAACGACGATCGCCCAATTCGTTCCGACCGAAGTCCTCACCGACTTCGAGTTTCCGCAGCGGGAAGCGGCCTTTTTCTATGGTTTGTTCCTGCGCGGGCATTCCGCGGACCGTTTGCGGCAGGATATTCAGGTGCCGCCTGCGGTCCTCCTGAAATGGCATCGCGAAGCGGAACGGGAACCAGAGCTGCGCGACGTGTTCACCCGCATGGTCGAGTATCGCCGTCACGTTCTGGCCATTTTTGACCTGCTGGTCGGGTCCGAGCAGCACAGCCACCGCGTCCAGTAATCGCCTCCATTTAAACATCCTCAGGCGTCAGCCGTGACCACCCCAGGGTTTTCGTAACTGTTCATTCCACAATCCTTAAAGTCCCTTGTTTTGATACAGTTGCCTAAGTGTTCTTTCTAAACGGGTTACCCCGGGCCGGCCTCCGCTTCACGCGGCCTCGGAGAACCCGGTTTTGCGACGCTCAAAGTCGCGCACTCTTCGTAAGGGCGCCTCGGCAAAGATCACAGGATTCAGAATCGAGCGGTCTGCGGCATGGGGCAAGGCAGGAAACCACCCCTGGCGCGGAGCCGGACGTGGTTCCCTACATGAAAAGAATAGCTGGAGGTAATCGCCGTGGCAAGTAACATGTTGTACAGTATTGGGACAGGAGCCGGGACGGAACAAAACCTGGCTGTGGAGATCCGGACGGGAAGTTAAGCCGGTCTTTTGGTACAGGCGAAAAAAAAGTCAGGCAACCCTTTTTTTCGCGCGGGAATCCGAACCAACTCTGGGGCAAGTGTCACATAACGCAGGACATTCCTCGATTGACGAGGACCATTTCCGAGGTTAAACTGCAGCGTCCAGGAATTTGAGGTGTATTTATGTCACGGGTAGCGCGCTCCCTGTTCACATCCCTGTTTTCCATCACCATCGCGGTACCGCAACTGTTTGCGCAGCAGCCTCCGCCGCAAGCGCCGCCAGTGGTGGATCCTTCGCAGCCGATCGCCCACCAGAACCTCGACAAAGAGCAAAAAAAGAAGATCAAGCGCACGTTGAAGGAGCTCGATACTCCGTATAAGCAATGGCTTAACGAAGACGTGATTTACATCATTTCGCCGGATGAGCGGAACGCCTTCCTGCAGCTGGCAACCAACGAAGAGCGCGAGCAATTTATCGAGCAATTTTGGCTGCGGCGGAGCAGCAATCCCGACCTGCCGGACAACGACTTTAAGGAAGAGCACTATCGCCGGATTGCCTACGCGAACGAACACTACGCTTCGGGTATTCCGGGGTGGAAAACGGACCGCGGCAAGATGTACATCATCTGGGGTCCCCCGGATGAAATCGACTCGCACCCCACGGGCGGCACGTATGACCGTCCCATGGAAGAGGGTGGCGGCACGACGAGCACGTATCCGTGGGAAACCTGGCGCTGGCGCTATCTGGAAGGCATCGGGGAAAACATCATTCTGGAATTTGTGGATCCCAGCGGTTCGGGCGAATACCACATGACCATGGACCCCTCGGAAAAAGACGCGTTGCTCCACGTTCCCGGCGCGGGTTTGAGTTTGATGGAAGAGATGGGGACGGCTTCCAAGGCCGACCGCTTCACCCGTTCTGACGGCACCAACCTGCCTACCACCATGGGCGGCACACCCGCGAGCATGGATGAATTTAACCGCCTGGAACTGTTCGCCAAAGTGCAGCGTCCGCCAGAAGTGAAATTTAAAGATTTGCAGGCTTTGGTGACCGCGCGCATCGTGCGCGACCAGTTGCATTTTGACTGGCGCACCGACTTCCTGAAAGTCACCAACGACACGGTGTTGGTGCCGATAACCGTCCAGGTGCCGAACACGCAGTTGACGTTCCAATCGAAAGAGGGCATTCACTCCGCGACGATTAACATTTTTGGCCGCGTTTCCACGCTGACCGGCCGGGTTGTCCAAACTTTTGAAGAAGCGGTCAGTCGTGACTTTCCTGACTCGCTTTTTCAGCAGTCGATCAAGCTGCATTCTATTTATCAGAAATCCGTACCTCTGCGTCCCGGATTGTATCGCCTGGACCTGGTCATCAAAGACGTACAGAGCGGCAACGTGGGAGTGATCAATACGCGTCTGGCGGTTCCGCGATACGAGGATGAAAAACTGGAGGCCAGCTCGCTGATTCTGGCCGACCAGATTGAGCATGTGCCGTCCAAGCAGATCAACACCGGACAATTCGTAATCGGTTCTTCAAAAGTTCGTCCGCGCATGGAAGCGGATTTTACGACCGCGGACAAACTGGGAATTTATATGCAGGTTTACAACCTGAAGCCGGACGACAAAACGCACAAGTCCGACGCGACCTTCGAATACACTGTGAAAAAGGGCGATCAGCAGATCATGACGTTCAAGGAAACTTCCAACGAAATGAAGCAGACCGGCGATCAGGTAACCATCGAACGCCTGCTGCCCTTGGCCACCTTGACGCCCGGCAAGTACACCTTGCAGATCAACGCCACCGATTCGCTTTCGAAACAGACGATTTCTCGCGTTGCGGAATTCTCGGTGAAGGCGCCGCTGGAAACGAAATCGGCGGCGAACGTAACTCCGGGGAGGTAAATAGCTCGTGAAACAAGGACACCTCCGGATACTGGGGGCCCTGTTCCTGATCGCGGTTAGTTCGGCCACTTTGCCGAATGGCGCGATGGCTCAGACCAAGCTTGCCGCCGGCAAGCTCTCTGGAGTTGTGCGCGATGCCAGCGGTACGCCGCAGATGGGCGCCAGCGTGGAAGTGCTGCCCGAAGCTGCCGGGTTACTGCTGACGCAGGATTTTCTAACGAACACGCAGGGAATTTTCCGCGGCGAGCAATTTCCTGCCGGGCTGTACACCGTCCGCGTAACCCTTGCAGGATTTCTTCCCACCGTCGAACACCACGTGCAAGTCACTTCGAATTTGACCACCGTGGTGCGTATCGAACTGGAGTCCATGTTTGCCTCGCTGGATCGTCTGCGCCGGCAGCCGGCTAACAGCAATGCCGAAGCGGACGATTGGAAATGGGTTCTGCGTTCCGCGCCATCCTTGCGGCCAGTGCTGGAGTGGACCGATTCCAACGCGGTTAGCGCGGTCAGCGTTGCTAACGTAGAGCTGGATAACAGTATTCCTCGCCCGCAGCGCATGCGTTTGGAATTTACCGATGGCGCGCGCCGTCTGGCATCGCCGTCCAATTTAGCGCCGGCGCCTTCCACGGCATTTGCTTACGACCAGGATCTTGGCGGCTTGGGTCACATGATTTTTGCCAGCCAGGTGAGCTACGACCCGGATTTGCCCGGTGGTGGAGTGGCCACGGTGTGGTTGCCTTCGGGAAAGCTGGGCACTGGCCCCTACTCCGCGGTCGTTTTGCGGGAATCTAAGAGTTCTCAGGATGGACCGACATTCCGTGGAGTGCGCATCGACCAGGGCGGAACCCTGGCTGTGGGGCCGAACGCCGTCCTCAAATATGGCGGCGAGTATGTGCTGGTGGGGCTGGGCAGCGCGGCTTCCGCCCTTCGCCCGCGCATGGAGTTAAACGTTCGCGTGGTGGGTGGTTGGCATGCGGCAGTGGTCTTTGCTTCGTTGCCGGTTGGCCCGAACACTCTGGACGAGGCCGTTTCGGGAGACGGTTTTTCCGAGCCGACTGACGAAAATCGGCAAAGCGCCGTCCTCGCAGCTGCCCTCGGCGAGCTCGACGCTTTTCCTGCGCTGTTGTGGCGCGAAGGCAAGCCCGTGCTGCAGAGCGGGTGGCACGAAGAGCTGGCCGCGGAACACACTGTGGGAGCGCACGGGAAACTGCAGATTGCGGCTTTTCACGATGACCAAGGGCACGTCGCGGTGTACGGGCGCGGCAGTGACCTGCCGACGTCCGATTACCTGCAGGATTATTACGGCAACGGTTTTGCGTACGATGGCGGTTCCTCCAGCAGCTGGGGCGGCCGCGTGGCGTTTGTCGAAAAGCTGAGCGACAACGTGCAGCTCACTACGATGTATTCCTACGGCGGAGCTTTGATCCCCGGCGCGGATACGGACGATTTTCTGCGTGATGTTTTGCGCACTGTGCAACGGCATTCCGCCGGAGCGTCCATCACCGCCAAGGTGCCGCGGACCAACACGCAAGTTGACGCGGGCTACAAGTGGGTCAGCGGACCGACAGTTTCGCACGTAGATCTTTACGGAGAATCGCTCTATCAGTTGGATCCCTTCTTTCATTTCGGTGTTCGCCAGCCGCTACCCCGTTTTGGGCTAGGTCGTTGGGAGGCGGTGGCGGAATGCGACAACCTCTTCGCCCAGGGATATGTGCCGGTAGGCAGCCGGGATGGTCAAGTCACGCTGCTGCCTTCGTTTCGGGCATTCCGGGGCGGCTTGAGTGTGCAATTCTAAGAGCTAAAGTGGTCTGCTGAAACCTGTAGGTATCCTATTAGAAAACGGATACTGCCCAACCCGCCGCAACACTGAGTGCACAAACATCTTATTATTAAGGACTTACAGTTTTGACCGCCTACAAGGCATTGGACATTGATTTGCTGCTCACTTTAGTAATGGGGTGTGGCTGCCTTAGGTCATGAAGCAGAACCTGCGTGCGAGTCTCGGAGCCGTCGTACTGGCCATAGCCACCGTGGCCGCATTTACCTTTGCCCTCCTTAATTTTGAGCAACGCCGGCTGTTCGATTCGCCGGATGATGGCGTGGCGTGGTCGGACACCGACCACGGTATCCAAGCTTGGAAAGTGGCCCCAAACTCTCCGGGCGCCCGCGCTGGCATTCGCGCTGGGGATCAACTCCTGGCGTTCAATGACGTGGCCATGTCGCGGGCCGTTCAGGTAACTCAGCACCTGTGGCGGGCCGGCATTTGGACCCAAGTGCGTTACAAGCTCTCGCGCAATGGCGAAGAGTTTGAAACGCCCGTCGTTACCGCTCCCGCTCCCAAACCCGTTTCCACGGAAAATTACCTTCGCGTAGTCGGCCTTTTGTATCTGTTCATCGGCATGTTCATCTTCGTGAAGCGCTGGAACGCGCCGCGGGCCGTGCATTTTTACGTTTTCTGCCTGTTGTCGTTCGTGCTGTATTCCTTCCACTACAGCGGCAAGCTGGATGTATTCGACTGGGAGATCTACTGGGCCAATATCGCAGCGCACTTGCTGGCTCCCGCGCTGCTGTTGCATTTCGCGCTGGTTTTCCCCGAACGCAGCGAAAGCCCGGCCCGCTCGTTTCTGAAACTCACGGTGGTCTATGGACTGCCCCTGGTATTGCTGGCGGTGCACGTCAGCGCCGCGGAAAATATGATGGGTTTCGTGCCCTGGCTGGGTTCCCGGGTACAACTGGAAAAATGGGATCTGGCCTTTCTGGCAGCCTGCTTCCTGGCCGCGGGCGCGGTGTTCTATAAGAGTTTTCGCGAAGCACCTTCCGGTGTTTTGCGGCAGCAGCTCAAGTGGCTGACCGGTGGAACGCTGGTCGGCAGCCTGCCTTTCACCCTTTTCTATATTTTGCCGTTTGTACTGGATGCCCGCTCGCAGCCCTGGATGCAATTTTCCGCGCTGAGCCTGGTGCTCATTCCGCTGTGCTTCGCTTACGCCATCATTCGTTACCGCTTGATGGACGTGGATATTATTTTCAAACGCGGCTTGGCTTACACCGCGGCTACTGCCGCCGTAGCTGTCGTGTACTTCGGGCTGGTAGCACTCATCGCGGAAATCTTCCACGCCAAGACTTCCGGCCCGGCGGCCGGCATGATCGCTATCGTCATCGCCGCATTTCTGTTTCAGCCATTTCGCGAGTGGATTCAGATGCGCCTGGATCGCTTTTTCTATCGCGACCGCCTGGACTATCGCCGCACGCTGATCGAATTTGGCCGCACGCTCACGCACGAAGTGCGCTTTGACCCGATGCTGGGCTCGGTGATGGATCGCATCTCGCAAACGTTGCTGGTGGATCGCCTGGCGATATTTGTGGACGACTCGGCGAATCCCGGACACATGCGGATGGCCCGCTCCATGGGTGTGCGCCTTTCCGAGCCGCAGGATCTTAGCTTCCTCGAGCCGGCCCGGCCCGAGTTCGCCCGGGGGGCGCTCTTTTTTGAGTCGCCCCGTGCGGCGAGAGATGTCAGCGAGAGTGTTCGCCGCACGCTCGAGCAACTGGATCTGAATTATTTCGTCCCCTGCCGCATTCGCGAACACACCGTAGCGGTTCTCGGCCTGGGCAAAACGGTGGATGGCGATTTTCTTTCCAGCGAAGACGTGGAGCTGGTGGAAACCATCGCGGGCTACGTGGCTGTGGCTCTCGACAACGCGCAGCTGTACACCTCGCTGGAGCAGAAGGCCAGCGAGATCGTTCGCCTGAAAGATTTCAGCGAAAACATTGTGGAATCCCTGAACGTCGGGGTGCTGGCCGTGGATTTGAACGGCGTCGTGGAATCCTGGAATAGCCGCATGGAGCAGCTCTTTGGCGTGGCCCGCGAGGCTGCGGTTGGCCAATCGCTGAACGCCCTGCTTCCTGAAGAGTTGGCGACGGAAATTGCCTCGCGCGGCGACGAAGAACAGGTCTCCGGCATCTATAAACAGCGGCTGCAGCATCAAGGGCTCGCGCTTACCGTCAACGTTTCCATTACCCCGCTGGTCAGTAAATCCGGCGAACGCATCGGCCGATTGCTGCTCTTCGATGACGTCACCCAGCGCGAACACATGGCCGAGCAGATGACCCAGACGGAGAAGCTTACGTCGCTGGGTTTGCTGGCGGCCGGTGTAGCGCACGAAGTGAATACGCCGCTCGCGGTAATTTCCAACTATATCCAGATGCTGGCCAAGCAACTGCCGGAAAACGATCCCAAGCAGGCGCTGATTGAAAAAATCGTGAAGCAAACTTTTCGCGCCAGCGAAATCGTCAACAACCTGTTGAATTTTTCGCGCACCGGCGCGGCCCAGGCTGTAGACATTGACGTAAATCGCGTAGTCGAAGAGACGCTTTCCCTGGTGGCTCATCCGCTGAAAACTTCGCAGATTCAAGTGGTCCGGCAATTTGGCGAAAGCTTGCCCGCGGTTCGCGGCTCCGCCAATAAGCTTCAGCAGGTGTTTCTGAATCTTTTCTTGAACGCGCGCGACGCCATGCCCACCGGCGGCATGCTGGAAATTCGTACCGCTTCGCACAACGGCAGCGTGGAAGTGGAAATCGTGGACACTGGCGCGGGTATTCCGCGCGAGCACATTCACCGTATCTTCGATCCCTTCTTCACCACCAAGGCTGTCGGCCGCGGCACCGGTCTGGGCCTCTCCGTGACCTACGGCATCATCAAAGAACATGCGGGCAAAATTGATGTGCGTTCCACGCCGGGCAAAGGCACGTCGTTCCACGTAGAGTTCCCAGCAGTCAGGAAAGCGGTTCATGTCTAAGGGCTCGATTCTAGTAGTTGACGACGAATCAGAAATTCGCGAAGGGCTCGAACTCCTGCTCAGCAGCGAGGGGTACGGCGTATCCAGCGCGGAAACCGGGGAATCCGGCTTAGTCAAACTGGGCGAACATCCTTTTGATTTGCTGCTACTGGACGTCAGCCTGCCGGATGGCAACGGGCTGGACCTGCTGCGCGAAATTCGCAAGCGCGATCCGCATCTTTCCGTAGTGCTGATCACCGCCTACGGCTCCATCGACATGGCCCGCGCCGCATTCAAAGGTGGCGCGCTCGATTTCATCACCAAGCCGTGGTCCAACGACGAATTGCTGGCGCAAGTGGCGCAAGCCGTGGAATCGCGGCGGCTGCGCGACGAAAACGTTCAGCTCAAGCGGGCCCTCAAGCAGCGCTTCAATTTTCCAAACATCATCGGCAAGAGCGACAAGATGCAGACGCTGCTCAATCTGGTCACTCAGGTCGCGCCGTCGCGTTCCACCGTTTTAATCAGTGGCGAAAGCGGAACCGGTAAAGAGCTCATCGCTAAAGCGATCCACTCGGCTTCCCCGCGCGCCGATAAAGCGTTTGTTCCCGTAAACACTGGCTCGATCCCTGTGGACCTTTTGGAATCGCAACTTTTCGGCCACGTAAAAGGCGCATTCACCAGCGCTATCGCTTCAAAAAAAGGCCTCTTCGAAGTCGCGGATCAAGGCACGATTTTCTTTGACGAAATCGCCACCATCGGCCCGGAAACCCAGGCTAAACTCCTGCGCGTAATTCAAGAGCGCGAATTCATGCGCCTGGGCGGCACCGAGCAACTCAAAGTCGATGTCCGCATCGTCGCCGCTTCCAACATTGAGCTGCTCACCCTGGTGCGCGAAGGCCGCTTCCGCGAGGATCTTTATCACCGCCTCAACGTAATTCACCTGACGCTACCTCCGCTGCGCGACCGCCGCGAAGATATCCCCATGCTGCTGCTGCATTTCCTCGAGCGTTATTGCCAGGAAAATACCAAGCAGCTGCTGCAGTTTACGCCCTCCGCCATGAAGCTGTTGATGGACTACGACTGGCCCGGTAACGTTCGCGAACTGGAAAACGTAGTCGAACGCGCCGTCGTGCTTTCCACCCACGAACGCGTGGACGTGGACTTGCTTCCAGAAAGCGTGCGCAGCAAGGAAATTGTCCGCGGCGTGCGGCTGCAGCTTTCGGAATTTCTTCCGCCCCTGCCCGGCGAACCCGGTTCCCGCACCGGCGCCGATCAGTCTCAGCCTTCGCTCTTCCTGATCATGGACGAAATCGAACGGCGCATCATCATGGACATGCTGGAGCGCACCGGCTGGAACCAAACCGAAGCCGCGGAGCGCTTCCTGATCCCGCTCTCCACCCTGAATCAGAAGATCAAACGGCTGGGCATCGACGTCCGCCGCCGCGGGCGCAGCGACGATAGCCTCAGTAATTTTACTACAAAATAACAATAACTTGTAGATATCAAATTGAGACGCCGGCGTTTTTCCGCACTTTCGCCTTGCATCTCCGGCACTCTCTGGGAGAGAGTACCTTCGAGATGATTCTGCGCCTCTCCACTTCCGCGGAACGCGCCGTGATTTTAGCCGCCGCCGTACTGCTGACCTTGCTGATCTGCTTCTTCAGCATTCGCGGCACCTGGGCCGCGCATGCCGCAGCCCGAGGCACAGTGGAGGGGTTGCAGCGCGCTACCCGCCTCGAACCCGGCAACGCCGAATACTGGTATCTGCTCGGCCGTTACTGGCAATTCAATCTGGAAGCTCCAGACAGCCACAAAGCCATCGCCGCGTACCAAAATTCCCTCTCGTTCGATCCCCGTTCCGCGGACACCTACATCGATCTGGCCACCGCGTATGAAGGCATCGACGATATTGCTGACGCCCGCGAGAATTTCGTGAAAGCAAAAAAAGCCTATCCGCTTTCCGCGGAGGTTTCCTGGCGGGTCGGCAATTTTTATCTTCGCCAGGGCGAACTGGATCAGGCCTTTACGCAAATACGCCAGGCCGTTGAAGCGGACCCCAGCCGCGGTGCCGAGGCTTTTTCCCGCTGTTTGCGCGTCGAAGCCAATATCAAAACCGTCTTGGACCGCGCCATCCCGGAAAATCCTAACGTTTATCTAGACATCATTCGCGATCTTTCCGACGAAGGCCACACCACCGATGTATTAATCGTTTGGGACCGCCTGGTGGCCATGAATCCCAGCATTTCTCTCGATGAGGTCTACCCCATCGTGAATGTGCTCCGTGGCAAGAAGGAATATGTTGAAGCCGCCCGCGTTTGGCGGCAGGCCGTGCAACTCTCGGGACTCGGCCAGCTGGGCGATCCGCCGGCCTCCGTCGTATGGGACGGCGGATTCGAATCCGGTTTTCTCAATTCCGGATACAGCTGGTATTACATTCCCAACTCGCACGGCGTCGCGATACAGCTGGATCAGATGGAAAAGCACTCCGGCCAACAATCTTTGCGGCTTTCGTTTGACGGCAAGTCTGACATTACCTTCGATGGCGTCTGCCACACCGTCCCGGTTTTGCCACTCAGCAACTACAAATTTTCCGCTTGGGTCCGCACCCGGGACCTCACCACCGACGAGGGACTTCGCTTCCGCCTGCAATCCATGGGCAACAGCTCCATCCCTGCGTTTACTCCGGAACTCCACGGAACCAATGCCTGGACGGAAATTTCCATGCCCTGGGCCTCCGACGCCGACACCTATGAAGCGCAAATCTGTGTAGCCCGCCAGCCCAGCGACCAGCAGGACAATCGTATCCGTGGCGCTGCTTGGGTAGACGACGTCACCCTCATCCCGCAGCCTGCCGAGTTGAGCAACGCTAAGTCGAGCGCCAAACCATGAAGTTTCTGCGCGTTGGTATTTGTGCGCTGTTGGTTTTCGGGGTAGCCGCTCACGGCGGCGTTGAGGATTGGGCCCGCACCATCCTCGAAATCGGCTCCGCCTTGCTGCTGGTGGCTTGGGCCGCGCGCATCTACCTGTTCCGTGAAGAGCAAGTGGTTCTCTCTCCCTTGCTTTTGCCTATGGGCGTCTTGTCCCTCATCGTACTGGCGCAATGGATCTTCCATCTGACTGCCTCCACGTACGACACCCGCATGGGGCTGTTGCTGCTGCTCGCGGACACCATAATTCTCTTCCTCACCGCTCAGGCTTTTCGCACCGTTGCCGACTGGAAGCAATTTTTCTGGTTCGCCATGTTTTTTGGCTTCGTGGTTTGCACCTTCGGGGTTCTGCAACACCTCACCTTCAATGGGAAAATCTACTGGATCCGCGAAATGCACTTTGGGGGCATTCCCTTCGGCCCCTACGTGAATCGCAACCACTTTGCGGCCTTTGCCGAACTGTTGATCCCCATTTCGCTTGTTCCCCTGTTGCTCGGCAAGGTCCGCCAGGAACGCCTGTTCGTTGTGGGTCTATTTACGGTGCTGCAGATTGGTTCGCTGATGCTATCGGCTTCGCGCGGCGGCATCGTCAGCTTTGCCGTGCAATTGGTGGTCTTAATCGTATGGCTGGCTTTGCGGCGCCCCAACGGCCGCCAGCTTCTGGCCGGCGGCACGGTGCTGGTCGTGGTGGTGTTACTGATCTCCTGGATCGGTATACGCCAGATTTCCCAGCGTTTTTCCGCCCTGCAGTCGCTGGAGACTTCCAAGAGCAAGCGCTTGTCCATGAGCACGGACACCTGGCGCATTTTCCTGGATCATCCGGTCATTGGCACCGGGCTGGGCACCATCCAGATCGTCTTCCCGCCCTACGAGAGCCTTTATGATGGCAAGATAGTTAACCACAGCCACAACGACTACCTGGAAGCCTTGGCCGAAACCGGCGCCCTGGGAGGCCTTTGTTGCGCCTGGTTTCTGGTCGCGCTGTTCTCGCAATCCTGGCCGCGCATCGCGCCCGCCAACCGCTCCTTCTCGGCCATGTTGCAATTTTCCGCGCTGCTCGGCTGTGTGGGGTTTCTGGTGCACAGCATCGTCGATTTCAATCTCCATATTCCGGTCAACGCCATGCTCTTTTTTGTCTGGGCCTACCTGGCCACCGCCAAAATCGATGCCGGTCCCGCGGCTCCGGTAGACGCTCATTTGCGCACCAGACGGCGAAATCAGTGAAGCACTCCAGCGTTGGCACTGTGTATAATCACCTTGAGGGGTCATTGCTTCATATGTTGCCGGGCCATGCATATTCACTGCGGTATTTGTGCGGCGCAGCCGTGCTGCTGGGAGCCTCCGTCCTGGCGCTGGCGTCGTCCAGCTGCGCGCAGACGGTCAGCGACACCCCCCAGCAAGCCAACGAACGCATCAAAGAAATGTCCGCGAAGGCTGCCAAGCTTGCCCCTCACGATTACATAATTGGTAACGGCGACGTAATCGATTTTGAAGTGTTTGAAGTGCCGGAACTCAGCCGCGAAGTCCGGGTCGGCCAGTCCGGCACCATCGGTATCCCGCTGGTTCCAGTGCGCATTCATGTTGCGGGATTAACCGAGACGCAAACCGAGCAGAAAATTGCCGAGGTGCTGGAGGCTAACGGTCTGGTTTCCAACCCCGCCGTGACCGTCAGCGTCAAGGATCATAAGAGCAAGCCGATTACGATTGTCGGCGCGGTCGCCCATCCCATGGTTTATCAAGCCGATCGCCAAGTGACATTACTGGAAGTCTTGGCGGAGGCCGGTGGCATCGCCAACGACGCCGGCGATACCGTGCTGGTCACTCGGCCCGCAGCCGCCGAATTTATCGATGTTTCCGACGCGCCGCAGATTGGACCGCAAAACCCCATAGCAACGGGAAATTCCCAGGCCTCCAACTCCGAACCGCCCAGCCTGGATACTCCTCCGGTCCAGACCATTCAGTCCCCGCCCGTATCCCCGAGTCCCGCGGCAGTCGGCGCTAAAACGACGCCAGCTTCTACGCGGCCCAGCAACACCATTACGGTCAATCTTGATGATCTGGTCGAAACCGGCGACATGGCCAACAACATCATTTTGCAGGCCGGCGACGTCGTCACCGTTCCCCACGCCGGTATCGTGTACGTGATGGGTGCGGTTACCAAGTCTGGCGGCTACGTGCTGGCCAATGACCGTTCCGAAGTCACCACTCTAAAGATATTGGCTCTGGCCGGCGGGTTGACGCAGACGGCCAAGTCCGACCAAGCGGTGATCGTTCGCAAGAACGATCAGGGTCAGACGGTTTCCATCGTGGTGGATTTGAAAAAAGTTCTGAAAAGAGAAGCGGAAGACGTTCAGCTTTTCCCCAGCGACATTTTGTATGTTCCAGACAGCCGCGCCAAGGCTGCCCTGTTGCGAGCCGCGGAGATTGGCATCGCCATCGGCACCGGCGTCGCGCTGTATCGCGTTGCGTATCACTAGGAAACATGGAAGAACATAAAATCATTCCGCGCGAAAACGGGTCCACCCGGGCCATGGCTCCGGTCGAGATCGACCGCCTTCCGGCCTGGGAACTCTCGCCCCGTGAACCGCACCTTTACGATTACCTGCTGATTCTGCGCAAGCATCAGTGGTTGATTCTTTCCTTCGTGCTGGCCGTGGTTACCATCGTTTCCGTCGCCACCTTCAAGATGCAGCCTGTTTACGTGGCTACCGCGCGTATCGAAGTGGACCGCGAAAATTCCAACGCTCTCCCGTTTCCCGGCAATGACTCCTACGACGCCGCCATGGATCTCGATAATTACATCGAGACCCAATCCAAAGTTCTTACCAGCGAGACTCTTGCGCTGCAGACCATTCGCAACACCGGTTTAAGCGCCCGCCCGGAGTTTTCCGCGGGGGGTGGACCGTCCGAGGCCATCGCTTCGGGCAATCTGGCCAATCAGCGGCGCCCTCCGGAACTGGCCGAATTTCTGGGAAGCCTGAGCGTTCGTCGCGTGCCTACCAGCCGGCTCTTGGATGTCAGCTTCGAATCCACCGATCCGGTATTGGCCGCCAGCATTGTCAACGCCCACATCGATTCGTTTGTGCAGCAAAATTTTAGCAGCCGCTTGACAGCCACGGACCAAACCGCCAAATGGCTCCAGGGCGAGCTGGAAGGACTGAAAGTCAGGGTGCAGAAGTCCGAAGATGCCCGCATCGCTTACGAGCGGCAAAATCAGATTTGGTCCTTGGACGACAAGTCCAACATCACCACCGAGCGGCTTACCGACATCAACCGCGAATTGACCAATACCCAGGCCGAGCGGATGAAAAAGGAGTCGCTCTACGAGTTTGCCAAAGCCGGCAATCTCGATGCCCTTCCGCAGGTCCAGAGTAATCCGATCCTCACCACCATGATCGAGAGGCGCTCGCAAGCGGCCGTGGAGTATAACGACGCGCTCACCCACTACGGCCCGAATTTTCCCAAAGTGCTCCGTCTTCAGGCCCAGCTGAAAGAACTCGACGACAATCTCGATAAGCAAAAACAGAGCATCGTGAACGGACTGGAGAGCGATTACCGCGAAGCTCGGCAGCGCGAAGGCTTGCTCACCGAAGAACTCGATCAGCAAAAGGCCGAAGTCAACACCATGTCCGAGAAGTTGGTGGAATACAATATTCTCAAACGCGAAGCGGAGACCAACAAAGCGCTGTACGACGGTTTGCAGACCAAACTTAAAGAGGCCGGCATCAACGCCGGTCTCAAGTCTTCCAACATTCGTGTGGTCGATCCGGCCATGATTCCCTCGTATCCCTCGCGGCCCGCAAAAGCCCGTAACGTCGCTCTGGCGTTTCTCGTCGGCCTCGTGGGTGGCATCGGTCTGGCGCTTATGCGCGAATACATGGACAACACCGTCAAGACTCCCGACGACATCGAGACTTTGGCCCGGCTGCCGTCTTTGGCCGTCGTGCCCCAGTTTGATGGCTCCAATAAGAACGGTAAACGCGGCGGTTTGTTGCAGGGCTTTGCGTCTTCCAATGGCCACGACAAGCGCATCGAACTGGTCGCGCAGCATCTTCCGAAATCGCAGATGTCGGAAGCCTTCCGGGCGCTACGCACTTCGCTGCTGCTGTCTCAGGCCGGTCATCCCCCGCAGGTAATATTGGTCACCAGCGCGCTTCCCCGCGAAGGCAAGACCACCGCGGCGGCCAATCTCGCTGTCACCCTGGCGCAACTCGGGGACAGCACCGTGCTGGTCGACGCCGATCTTCGCAAACCTGGCGTGGGTCGCCTGCTGAACATGACCGGCGGAAAATATGCGGGACTGAGTTCCTATCTCGCCGGTGTCAGCACGTTGGATTTGGTAAGCGTTCCGCATCCTTCCATTCCCAATCTGGTGGCCATTCCCACCGGACCGCTGCCTCCGAACCCGGCGGACTTGTTGTCTTCCAGTAAGTTGACGGACGCCATCGCCGAGCTGCGCACCAAGTTCAAGTTTATTGTGATCGACTCCCCACCGGTCATGGCCGCCACCGACGCCGTCATCCTCTCCGTGCAGTGCGATGGCGTGCTGCTGGTGGTCCGCAGCGGCGAAACGCCCAAGGAAGCCTTTACCCGCACGCGCGATTTGCTCACCAGCGTTAAGTGCCATCTGCTCGGCGTGGTGTTAAACGCCGTGGATTCCAGTGCCCCGGATTATTACTATTCATATCGCTACTACCCCTACTCCTACGGATATGGCCCGCAGGAATCGATGGATTCGCCGCATATGGGTTCTTCCAACGAAGAAGAATCCCGCGCAGTCACTGCGAGCCGTTCGCGCCAAGACGAAGAAGACTCGGAAACTCTTTAAGGAGACCACGTGCGGTATTTAATCACCGGTGGCGCTGGATTTATCGGTTCACATTTGGCGGAGCGCCTGCTCGACCGCGGCGATCACGTTGTATTGCTCGATAATCTTTCCACCGGCAGCGTCGAAAATATTCGCCATCTGAAATCCAATGACCGTCTGCAGCATCATTTTGACGACATTGAAAATCGTCAGCTGGTCGCCGAACTGGTGGACGACGCCGATATCGTCGTGCATCTGGCCGCCGCTGTCGGCGTCAAGTTGATTGTCGAGAGCCCGGTTCGCACCATTGAGACCAACGTGAACGGCACGCAGATGATCCTCGAAGCCGCCTGCAAAAAGCGCAAATTGGTGCTCACTGCTTCAACGTCTGAAGTTTACGGAAAAAATACCAACGTCCCGTTCCATGAAGATTCCGATTTAGTTCTCGGCGCGACCACCAAAGGCCGCTGGAGCTACGCCGCCTCCAAAGCCCTCGACGAATTTCTCGCCCTCTCGTACTGGAAAGAAAAGAAGCTCCCCGTAATTGTCGTGCGCCTGTTCAACACCGTGGGTCCCCGGCAGACCGGACGCTACGGTATGGTCCTGCCCAATTTCGTCAAATCCGCGCTGGATCACGCGCCCATCCAGGTTTACGGCAACGGCAAACAATCCCGCTGTTTCTGCGATGTGCGCGACACCGTCGAAGGTTTGATTCGCCTGATGGACACCGATAAATCCATCGGTGAGGTCGTCAACGTCGGCAACACCCAGGAAGTTTCCATCGAAGATCTGGCCAAACTCGTAAAGCAGCGCACCGCCAGTCCTTCGCTGATCGAATATATTCCCTACGACAAAGCCTACGAACCCGGCTTTGAAGACATGATGCGGCGCGTGCCCAGCGTGGAAAAGCTCCAAGCTTTAACTGGTTTCCGCCCGCAAACGCCACTCAACGAAATCATCGATCGCGTAACTGCTTTCTTCCGCGAAAAGGATTCCCGCTCTGCGCCCCCCAAGATGGCCACCACCGCCGTTTAATGGTCTCCCTGGTAGCCCATAGCTCTTGTAGCGCCCAGCGTTGCGTTCCCAATTCGCCGAATAGCTCTGTTCGTCAAATAGTTAGTTACTGCTCTCTCGTATTTGCTAATGTCTAAAGTTAATGGAAGTAGAGTTGCTTCTCTAAATTGCCCACGAAAGCGAACCAGGATAGTTGATCGACCCAACCGATAATTCGCCCCGCTACGCTCCGCGTCCCTTCCACCGCCGCCCGGAGTTCTGGCTCACCATTTTTTTTCTAGCCTCTCTCGTGCTCGTGAATCCCTGGGTGCGTGGCGACGGTGTCGGCTACTACGCCTACTTGCGCGCCCCCATCATCGAACACAGCCTCAACTTCGAAAATGACTACCGTTCCGCCAACGCCAGCTTCCGCGGACCGCGTCTGGACGAAAACGGCAACCTGAAGGCCGACTCTCGCACCCCCACCGGCCATCTGGAAAATCACTTCACAGTCGGCCCGGCAATCCTTTGGAGTCCTTTCTTCCTCACTGCCCACGCGGGAGTGTTGCTGGCCCGCGCTCTCGGCTCGCACGTCGCCGCCGACGGTTTCTCCTCTCCCTACCGCCTCGCGATGGCCTTGGCCACCGCCTTCTACGGATTCATAGCGCTACTGCTCTCGTTTCGCCTCGCGCGCCAATACGTCGCGGAGTGGTGCGCGCTGCTCGCCACCATCGCCATCTGGTGGGCCAGTTCCTTACCCGTTTACATGTATTTCAATCCGTCCTGGTCCCACGCGCTTTCCGCATTCATGGTCGCTGTGTTTCTCTCGCTCTGGCACGAAACCCGCGCCGCACGTAGCAGCCGGCAATGGCTTCTCCTCGCCGTCGTCACCGGCCTGATGCTCAACGTTTACTATCCCAACGCCATGGTCCTAATCGTTTTGGCCATCGAAGCCGTCCGCCAATACGTCGCCGCCTTCCGCGGCAATGCCGGTGCCAGTGCCTATACCGGCGCTAACGCCGGTGCAGAGCCCGCCGTCACTCCGCGCCTCTCCCGCCTCGTCATCAACCACCTCCTCTACGCCGCCGTCGCCCTCCTCTGCTTTCTCCCGACTTTCATCGCCCATCGCATCATTTACGGCGACGCTCTCGAATCCGGCTACATCCCCCTCCGTGACTGGCTCTGGCGCTCTCCAGTGCTTCTCTCCGTGCTCTTCTCCGCGAACCACGGCCTCCTCGCCTGGACCCCCATCCTGCTTTTCTCCGTCCTCGGCCTCATCGTTTTTCTGGCGCCGCAACCCCGCCGTCGGCGGACCGTTCTTCGCCGCCGCCTTCGCTTTCTATCTCTTCATCGCCTGCTATCCTGACTGGGCCGGCATCTCTTCCTACGGCAATCGCTTCTTTGTCTCGCTCACCATCCTGTTCGTGCTCGGCCTCGCCGTTTTTCTCGACGCCCTCGCCAAACTCTTCCCCACCAGCCGCGCCGCAATCCTCACTGCCACCACAGTCTTAGCTCTCCTCACGCTCTGGAACGCCGGACTGATGTTCCAGTGGGGTTCGCATCTCGTTCCCGCCCGCGGCCCCATCTCTTTCCCGGAAATGATCCACAACCAATTCTTCGCCGTCCCCCGCCAGCTCACCGGCAAACTCGAAACCTACCTCTTCAAACGCCAGAAGCTAATGCAGCAGATCGAAGAGGGCGACATCCAGCAAATGAAGCAGCATCCTCCGCAGTAATCCATCGCAAAATCTCCGCCGTCACCAGCGCGCACCCCCGCGAACGCCGCGCATTTACTCCGCGGAAACTTTTCCGCCAATGCTGCCCCAGCGCCACTCCCGCCGATTTACATCTCTGGTACTCTAGGAATGCTGCAACAGGCTGGGCTTTCGCGCCATCACTTCGCGCCAGCTCTGCGAGGGAACGCATCGTTTCGAATGGCCTCCGTCACCACACGTCCGCCCGATGAACGCCTGCCCGGCGACGGCACTTTGCTGGCTTCGCAAAATAACTCCCCCGCCTCGTCATCCACCAAGCCGGTAACCATCCTCATCGAGCCGCCCCATGGCTGGTTCCATCTCCGCCTCGGGGAACTTTGGGCCTACCGCGAACTTCTCTATTTCTTCATCTGGCGAGACGTCAAAGTCCGCTACAAACAAACCGTAATCGGCGTAGCCTGGGTCGTACTCCAACCCATCCTAACCATGGGAGTCTTCACTTTATTTTTCGGCCGCCTCGCCAAGCTTCCCTCCGACGGTCTCCCCTATCCCGTTTTCTATTTCACCGCCCTCGTCCCGTGGACCTACTTCGCCGGCGCCCTGCAAAGCTGCACCAACGTAGTCGTAGAAAATCAGCGCGTAATCACCAAAGTCTATTTCCCTAGGCTGGTCCTCCCCATCTCCCCGGTCCTCGCCGGACTGGTGGACTTCGCCATCGGCTTCGTAGTCATGCTCGCGGTGATCGCCTTCTACGGCATCCGCCCCGGCCCGGCGATCCTCTGGCTCCCCGCGTTCTTGCTGCTGGCAGTGCTCACCGCGCTCGGCGTCGGCCTCTGGATGTCCGCCCTGAACGCTCTCTACCGCGACGTCCGCTACATCGTCCCGTTCCTCATGCAGTTCTGGATGTTCGCCAGCCCGGTCGCCTACCCCAGCTCGCTGGTCCCCCAGCGCTACCGCTGGCTCTACGGCCTCAATCCCATGGCCGGCGTAATCGACGGCTTCCGCTGGGCCCTAACCGGCCACGGCCAGCCTCCCGGCCCCCAACTAGCCGCCAGCGCCGCCGCCGTCCTGGTAATCCTCCTGGGCGGCCTCCTCTTCTTCCAACGCATGGAGGGCGCCATTGCCGACCGCGTCTAACCTCTTCGCCGGCCTTTGTAGCGGCCGCCGTCTGCGGCGGTCGCCTTCTGCCGCAATCTCCTCAACCGCTGCTGTGGGCGCCGTCGCCCTTGTAGCGGCGGGTCTTTTTACCCAGAGCTTCGAAGGGCAGACCCGTGCCGTTGTCGTTGACCTGGCCGCTGCCGTATCCGTCACATCGCCGGGTCAACACACCCGCATGCCCATCTCCGCCATCTCCTCCTCCTCTCTGTGCCCTCTGCGTACTCTGCGTTTAATCCCCACTCAACCACCCCACCCCGCCTCTCCGGGGACTACCCACCCATGATCGCCCCCTCCGTAATCCACGCCGAATCCCTCGGCAAAAACTACCGTCGCGGCCTGACCGCCAATCCCGGCCTCCGCCACGCCCTGGAAAATTTCGCGCGCAACCCGCTAAATTCCCTGCGCCGCAAAAAACAGGAAACCTTCTGGGCCCTGAAAAACGTCTCCCTGGACGTCCACGAAGGCGAAGTCCTCGGCCTGATCGGCCGCAACGGCGCCGGCAAAACCACCCTGCTCAAAATCCTCTCCCGCATCACCCAACCCACCACCGGCTTCGCCAAAATCCACGGCCGCGTCGGCAGCCTTCTCGAAGTAGGCACCGGCTTCCACCCCGAACTGACCGGCCGCGAAAACACTTTCCTCAACGGCGCCATCCTCGGCATGAGCAAGCGCGACATCACCCGCAAGTTCGACGAAATCGTGGCCTTCGCCGAACTCGAAAAATTTATCGACACTCCCGTCAAACACTACTCCAGCGGCATGTACGTCCGCCTCGCCTTCGCCGTCGCCGCCCACCTCGAACCCGAAATCCTCCTCGTCGACGAAGTCCTCGCCGTCGGCGACACCAACTTCCAGAAAAAATGCCTCGGCAAAATGGGTGACGTAGCCCGCGCCGGCCGCACCGTAGTCCTGGTCTCCCATCAACTCAACCAGATCCGCCGTCTCTGCCACCGCGTAGTCTGGGTCGACGACGGCCAAATCCGCCAGGACGGCCCCGCCCACGAAGTCGTCAGCGCCTACGAATCTGCCATGGCCCGCGGATATAAAGAGGGGAATGAACGCGAAAGAGTTTCGGGAATTAAAGGGCAGTTTGTCGCATGGGAAATAGTCGGTCCGCCGGAACAGGTAGCTCATTTACTGACCGAACTTGGACCGACAACGGTGCGATTTACCCTGGATCTTCATAGCGCCATTGCGAGGGGGCACCACGGAGTATCGCTGCGCAATCACGACCAGCAATTGATGTGGGCCTCCTCGGTTGACAATTTACAATTGCCCGCTGGCCAGCACCATCTCGCACACACTTTCCCGATGCTCCCGATGCGTCCCGGACCGTATCATTGGCATGTGAGCCTTTACGACGAAGGCCAGGAAGTGGACGCCTGGGAATGCTCGCCTGAAATGATCATCGCTACGGAGAACTACCAGCATGCCAGCGACGCGTGGAATGGCATCATGAATCTGCCCGCGAGATTTGCCATCCACAGTGGCGCGGGCTCGAGCGTGGCCTAGGAAATCAAACACCGCGGTCGATTCGGCGAACGCTGGACCGCCGAGCTATAAACGTCAGCTTGAGGAAAACGTGGAAAAAGAATCCGTATTTGATGCCTCTATAGCGAGACAGCTGAACGACGTCAGGCAGACCTTCATCGAGACGTTCATCGGTGCCATACGGGAGCGCACGGGACTAACCTCTGTTTTGGACGTCGGCTGCGGTGTGGGCTATTTCTCGGAGTTCCTAACGCGCATGGATTTTCAGGTACTGGCAGTGGATGGACGCGAAGAGAACGTGACAGAAGCCCGGAACCGTCACTCCGACATTAAATTTCTTGTGCAAGACGTCGAAGATAAGTCCATCACCGAACTCGGAGCTTTTGATTTGGTTTTGTGCCTTGGGCTCTTGTACCACCTCGAAAATCCGTTTCGCGCCATACGAAATCTCTTTTCTGTTACTGGCAAGGTGCTGCTGGTCGAGAGCATGTACGTACCTGGCCCCCAACCCATGATGGATCTACTCGACGAGGCGGCCGCGCCAAATCAGGGCATGAATTACGTGGCTTTCTACCCCTCAGAACGTTGCCTGGTCAAGATGCTGTATCGCGCAGGCTTCAAGTTTGTGTATCGATTTGCGCAGCTTCCGGCAGGTGAACAATATAAAGCTACCCGTTATCGAAAGCAGTCCCGAACTTTCCTGGTGGGCTCAAATATTTCACTGGCTGTTTCGAATCTCGTGCTCGCGCAAGAACCATTTCGCCCGCACTACGGAGACACGGATCCCTGGACCACGCCTCTCGCAAGGGTGCGTGAATATTGCGTTGCAAGAATAATGAACCTGCGTGTGTTTGCGGCGCGACTCCTGCGCTCGCCAGGCAAGAACACTTCGTGACGATCGTGGGCTACTGAGGCGGTTTCCCGTTTCTTAAGTCCCAAGCAATTTTTTTTCGCTGCTCCGGCGTCGCGAACATCTGCTCCGCCCGCAGCGCCGAGTTACTCGGCACAAATGCCATATCGATCTGCGCCAGCGCTCCATCCAGCGGGCGGTACAACATTCCCCACAGGTCATACACCGCGAATCCCCGTTCCTGCATATACGCCACCACATCCGCCAGCTGGGGAGCGCCGATCATCGTTCCAAACAGCGTAACTTCCAAAATAACCGCGTCGCACTGTTGCAATATTTTTTTCGCCCCAGCCAGCACCCGCAACTCCGCGCCTTGCACATCCACCTTCAGCAAGTAAGGCCCCGCGAGTTTGCGCTCTTCGCAGATTTCATCAATCGTTACCATCCGTACTTCACGCGGCTCCCCGTCTACTTCCGCCCCTTCCGCTTCCCGAAACATACTGGAACAATCCAGCTGATCCTTATGAACGTTTAGCGTTATCGATCCGGACGATTCTCCCGCCGCGGCCAGAACATACTGCGCCTTAAATTCCGTACAGATCTTTTTCAAGAATGGCTCAAATTCCGCCAGCGGTTCCACCAGCAGAATCTCGGCCCCGCGAAATTCTTCGTACAGCTCCCGCGTTTCAAACGCCACTCCCACGTCGATCAACGTCTTCGGCGCAAGTCCCAACCGGTGCATTTGCCGCAACGCTCCGCGAAACGTAGTGCGATTCGCGGCTACTACAGCCTGGGCGTCAGGGGCGGGTGGTATGCGTCGCAACTCCAGACCCAGACTATTGAAGAAAACTTTCGCGCTACGCTTGATCATAGGATTCGAGGCGTCAATGAATTCATCTGTTCCCATCTCAGCACTCTGCGGGCACTACGGTCAAGCGAACCCTTGACTACCGTCTTAGCCCACGCTGAAGATAGATTTGCGACAAATGTCCACGGTCACCACATCGCCTGATTCATCACCGCAACATGCTGATAGCGTCACGTTGGCTTCCTCCAGCGTCTGGCCCCGCATTTCCCTCGTAACTCCAGTTTTCAACTCCGCCAAATACATTGAGCAAACCATCCGCTCCGTCCTCTCGCAAAATTATCCCAATCTCGAATACTTCATCGTCGATGGCGGTTCCACAGACGGCACCATCGATATCATCCGCCAATATGAATCTCAAATCACCGGCTGGATCAGCGAGCCGGACAAAGGTATGTACGACGCTCTCAACAAAGGCTTCGCCCGCACCACTGGCGAAATCATGGGTTGGATCAGTGCTACCGACCAATACCATGTTGGCGGTCTTTCCGTCGTCGGCAGCGTCTTTCGCGATTTGCCAGATGTCGAATGGATTACCGGCCGCGCCACCGGATTCAACGAAGAGGGTATGACCACCGTCGTTTTGGACATCCCCCACTGGTCCCGCTTTCGCTTCCTCGCCGGCGCCAATCGCTACATCCAGCAGGAATCTACTTTCTGGCGGCGCAGTCTCTGGGAACGCGCTGGCTCCCGCGTCGACGACTCCCGCCGTTACGCCGCGGATTTTGAACTTTGGGTCCGGTTCTTTCGCTACGCCCGGCTCTATCCCGTCGATGCGTTGATCGGCGGTTTCCGTTCCCACGGCGATTCCTTGGGGCTCCAAGATATGGACCGCTGTCACCGCATTCAACAGGAAATGATTGAAGACGAATTAAAAAACACTCCCGGCGCAGCCTGGCTGCGCTCTTTCCGCTGGTTGAGTGCTACCGCCAACGGCATTCCGGGAATCCGCGGTTTGTGGCAACGATTGGTCATGAACAGCCTGTATCGCCGGCCCGGCTCTGATTGGCCCCCAGTCATCGAACATCGCGGCAACTCCTGGGCCCTGCGCAATTCCCAGTCACGATAAGCTCTTGGAGTTTTAACGCTGTCTTTCTTTCTATGCGCTCCTCTGTGTTCTCTGTGTCTCTGCGTTAATTCTTCGTCTGTACCTTCCGCCGGCTTCTACCATTTCTCGCAGTCGCTTCGCTATACTGACTACACATGTCTTTCACCGACGTCCAAATCGACAGCGTCCGCGACTACTGGAACAACCGTCCCTGCAACATCCGCCATTCCACGCAACCCGTTGGCACCAAAGAATATTTCGACGAAGTAGAAGCTCGCAAATATCTAGTCGAACCCCACATCCCCGCCTTCGCCGACTTTGAAAAATGGCGCGGCAAAAAAGTTCTCGAAATCGGCTGCGGCATCGGCACGGACACTATCAATTTCGCTCGTCACGGCGCGCAAGTTACCACGGTCGATCTCTCCGATAAATCCATGGCCCTGGCTCGTCAGCGCGCCGAAGTCTTCGGTCTCTCAGACCGTATCCGGTTCTGCCCCGGCAACGCCGAAGAGCTAACCAAATTCGTCCCGGTAGAGCCTTACGACTTAATCTATTCTTTCGGCGTAATCCATCACACTCCGCACCCAGACGCCGTTCTCGAACAGCTCCGCCAATATACCCATGACGCTGCCAAGCCCGCCGCTAATTCTGGTCTGGCAACGACCGTCAAAATAATGGTCTATTACAAATGGTCCTGGAAGGTTGCCGCGATCCTGGTCACCGAAGGCCACGGCCAATTCTGGAAGCTCGACGACCTCGTAGCCCGCAGCTCCGAAGCCCAAACCGGCTGCCCCATTACCTACACCTACACCCGCTCCTCCGGCCAAGCTCTGCTAGAACGCCACGGCTTCAAAGTCACCAAAGTAGAAGTCGACCACATCTTCCCCTACCGCATCCCCGACTACGTCCAATACCGCTACGTCCGCGAACCCTACTTCGCCTGGATGCCTCCCGCAATGTTCCGCGCCCTAGAACGTCGCGCCGGCTGGCACCTTCTACTAACCGCCACCGCCTAACCGTTGTACACGGCCGTTGTAGCGGCGGGTCTTTTTACCCTGAGCTTCGAAGGGCAGACCCGTTCTTTTGACTTTGCCTTAGCTGTTCCGTATTTGCCGTTGCCGTTTGCTGTTATGTGTTTGCCGTTGTAGCGGCCGGGCTTCAGTCCGGCACTTTTGCCTTTGTCTCGCCGTTGCCGTCGTAGTGGTCGATCTTCAGATCGACACTCTTTTTCCGCGCCATTTTTCCGTGTAGCGCCGCCTTCCAGGCGGCGTCTTTCGCCTCTCCCTCCTCTCCGTGTCACTCTGGCTCCTCAGCATCTCTGCGTTAATTCTTCCGCCATCCCCATCGCTCACGAATCGAGTATTCTATTTCCATAAACAGAATGTCACTCGTTGTCACGAATCGCGTCCGCAGGTTTTGAGGACTTCCTCTGAACGCATGAAAAATCTAATCCAATCCCTCTTCGGCAAACTCGGCTACCGCCTCACCAAAATCGACTCCATCTGGAAGCCCGACTTCGGCCTCGAATCCTTCTTCCCCCTGCTCAAAAGCTTACGGATTCTCCCCGCGTCCACATCGTCGACGTCGGTGCCAACAAAGGCCACTGGACCCGCACCGCCATCCGTTACTTCCCAGACGCCCAATACACCCTGGTCGAACCGCAAGATAATCTCAAAAGTCACATTCAGGATCTACTGACGGCAGGCCACAAAATTCAGTGGATCAACGCCGGCGCCGGCGACACTCCCGGATCCTTCCCCTTCACCCTCTCCCACCGCGACGATAGCAGCACCTTCGCCCTAAACTCCGATCAAGCCCGCGCCGCAGGCAAACAACAAATCATGCTTCCCGTGCGAACTCTGAATGAAATTGTCGCCAGCTCCGGCACGCCCATTCCCGAAATGGTAAAAATCGATGCCGAAGGCCTGGATCTGAAAGTCCTGGCCGGCGCCTCCGATCTTCTCGGCAAGACCGACGTCTTCCTCGTAGAAGCCTGCATCTGCAGCCACGACGGCCCCAACACCGCCGCCGCCGTACTCGCCTTCATGAACCAGGCCGGCTACCGCCTGATCGATATCACCGACCTCAACCGCAGCCCCACCCACCAAGTCCTCTGGCTAGCCGAACTAGCCTTCCTCCGCACCGCCAGCCCCCTACTAACCCGCGTCACCTCCTATGAGTAACCGTCCCCGCCCTTCGCCGATGTGTGCCGTTGTACCGGCCGCCGTCTGCCGCGGGCGTCTTGTCACTTTGCTTATGTAGGCGCCGGACTTTTTAGTCCCGGCGCTTTTGCTTCTCGCAATCCGGGCCCGGCGTACAATCAAACGGCTGCCGTCCCAGTGAAACCCGTTTGCGAAAAAAATGCCTCGCGAAAACCTCCAATCCCTCTTCGCCGAATTCACGCGTTACGCCGACGATATCGCCGTAACTCAAACCCGCGGCTACCGTCGCGAATCCTGGACTTACGCAAAACTCCAACGCCAATCAATCAATTTCGCCCAGCTCCTGAAGGAAAAACAAATCACCACGGGCGACCGCGTCCTAATCTGGGCGCCTAACTCCGCCGAGTGGCTAGCGGCTTTCTGGGGCATCATTCTGCGCGGCGCAGTGGCCGTTCCCATGGACACCACCGCGACTCCAGAATTTGCCAACCGTGTAGCGGCTCAAGCCACCGTCAAACTGATCATCAAATCTGCCAGCCATCCACAGTTGGATGCCAACATTCCCACCATTGATATGTCCGATTTATCGGACAGCCCTACCCTCCAAAAGGCGCTCCCGTCATTCGAATCCCTGTCCGACGAACCGATCACCCGCTCCCACCTTGCGCAAATCCTCTTCACCTCCGGCACCACTGCCGAACCGAAAGGCGTCCTGCTGACCCACGGAAACTTCCTGGCCAATCTCGAACCGCTCGAGAAGGGCATCGATCCCTATCGCAAATACGAACGCTGGTTCCACCCGCTCCGTTTCGTAAGCCTGGTCCCACTAAGCCACGTCTTCGGCCAATTCATGACACTGCTAGTTCCGCCGCTGCTGGGCGCCACCGTAATTTTCGAGCCGTCCAACAATCCCCGCGACATCCTTCACACCATCAAGCAGGAACGCGCCACCGCTCTGGTCGCTGTCCCGCGCATCCTGGACCTCCTGCGCAACAGTCTGCAGCGCAACGCTCCGGATGCTTTCCCGAAAACATTCGCTGGCGCCCAAGGAAAAAAATTCTTGCGCCGTGCCTGGATCTTTCGCCGCATCCACAATCAGTTCGGCTGGAAGTTCTGGGCATTCATCTGCGGAGGCGCATCCCTACCCAGCGACACCGAGGATTTTTTCAAACGCCTCGGCTACGCGGTAGTCCAAGGCTACGGCATGACGGAAACCGCCTCGCTGATCAGCCTCAACCACCCCTTCCGCGCCACTCAAGGCAGCATCGGAAAGATCTTGCCCGGTCGTCAATTCAAGCTGGCCGAAGATGGCGAAATTCTGGTCCGCGGCGACAACGTCTCCAGCGGCTACTGGCCTCCGCCGACGCGCGAAACCGCCGCTTCGGCGGAAGGCGGTCCGTCCCTGGTAGCTGTGGGAAATGAGGCGGACGGCGATCCGTCGCTGGTCGCTATGGGCAATGAGGCGGACGGCGGTCCGTCGCTGATCGCTATGGGCAATGAGGCGGGCAAGCCCGCCGAAGCGCCGCCGTTGCGCGAAGGCGGGTGGCTCCGCACCGGCGACCTCGGCGAACTAGACGCCGCCGGTAACCTCCGCTTCCGCGGCCGCAAGAAAAACGTAATCGTCACCAGCGCTGGCCTGAATATTTATCCCGACGACCTCGAAGCCGCCCTCCGCAAACAATCCGCAATCCGTGACGTGGTTGTGATCCCGTTTGAACGCAACGCAATCGGCGCAGCAAATCAAGAAGCGGCGGAACCCTGCGCAGTCCTACTGCTAAATCCCACAACCGCTGATCCCGAAATCACCGCCACGAAATCCATCGAGTCCGCCAACGCCACCCTGGCTGACTATCAAAAAATCCGCATCCATGTTCTCTGGCCCGACCCCGACTTTCCCCGCACCGCCACCGGCAAACCCCGCCAATCCCAGATCGCCGCACGCGCCACCGAAATCCTCCGCGCCACCCTGGGAACGCCAATCTCCCGATTGGCGCCTTTGCCTTTGAATTCGCCATGGCCTCTCTGAATTCGTCTTCCTTCTCCGCGAACCCAGCCGTCACCCAACTCCTAACCCGCTTCTCCCACTCCCCAAACACCGACTTAGAACAAAACCTAAACCTCTCCTCCCTGGACCGCGTAGAACTCCTGTCCACTCTCGAGTCACAGTTCCACGTGGAACTAAATGAATCCGCCCTATCCCAAGCCAAAACCGTAGCCGACATCCAAAATCTCCTCACTCAACCGCAATCCCAGCGCACCGAATACTTCTACCCAGCCTGGGCACAAACCAAGGAAATCCGCGCCATCCGCCTGGCTATCTACTACGCGCTAGTCTGGCCCGCCACTCAAATCCTCGCCCACCCCAAAATCGTCGGCCAGGAAAATCTAAAAAATCTAAAAGGCCCTGCCCTGATCGTCTCCAATCACATCACCCGCCGCGCAGACATCGGCCTGATCCTATGCGCACTACCTCCACGCTTCCGCCACAACCTCGCCACCGCCATGGGCGGCGAAACCCTCCGCGAAATGCGCAATCCACCCAGCGACTGGCCATTCCCCAAACGTTGGCTATACAAAATAAACTACTGGTTGGTAACCGCTCTCTTCAACGTATTCCCCCTGCCGCAATTCTCCGGCTTCCGCGAAAGCTTTAAGTTCGCCGGCGAATCCGCCGACCGCAACTACAGCCTCCTGGTTTTCCCCGAAGGCGTAATCAACGAAACGCCTGACGGCCGCATAGCCAAATTCCAACCAGGCATCGGTCTCCTGACCCAAAATCTAAATCTTCCGGTAATCCCCATGCGCCTCGACGGCGTGGCCCAAATGAAGCAAGCCCACCGCCGCCTGGCCCACAAAAACGAAATCACCATCCACATCGGCGCCCCAATAAACTTCCCAGCCAACACCTCTCCCGAAGAAATCACGAGTCACCTGGAATCAGCAGTCCTGCGATTGGAAGAGCGAACCATTGGATGACGAGTCGCACCGTAGAGGGCGTTAGCAAACGCTTACTCATAACGCATTCCACTAGTGCGAAGAGGGCCAACAAAGAAGACGAAAACCTTGGCAAGCGTTTTCTCAGCGGGACCCGGCGAAGCCTGGGGACTATGCTATGCTTCCCGCGAATCGGACGCTAGTTGAGACAGAGGGTCTCTCACTGGAATGCTTACGCTGCAGATTTCAACCCTCACATGGAGCGATGGATGGCCGCATGCCGCGCTCGACAGTGACGCTTCTAGCGTAACAAAGTAATCGCGATGCTAATACAAATAGCTAACGGGAGGACGGCATGATCAAGCGCCGGGACTTTTTGCAACAAGGGCTGGGAGCGTCTGCGTTTCTTTTGCTACCGAGAGCGGGCCGAAGCGCCAGCTCCAGCACAGCGGATTCGCGCATCGAAGTCTTGTTTGAGGAGCCCCTAGGCACTATTTCGCCAAACATCTACGGGCACTTCGCCGAGAATTTGGGCGGTGTGCTCTACGACGGCGTGTGGGTGGGCGGCAAATCGGCGGTGCCGAACATCGATGGACTCCGCAAAGAATTAATCGAGCACATGCGCAAAATCAAGGCCCCGGTGATTCGTTACCCGGGCGGATGCTTTGCAGATAGTTACGACTGGCGCGACGGCATTGGCCCCGCGGACAAGCGGCCCCGGCGAACAAATTTCTGGGCGAATGATGAGACTGGGACTGCGCCGGCGAGTCACAGTTACGATCCAAACCTGGTAGGCACCAACGAATTCGTCCACTTTTGTAAATTAATTGGAGCCGAACCGTATCTGGCCGCGAATGTGCGAAGCCAGCCCGCTTCTACCTTTTATCAGTGGGTGGAATATTGCAATTCGCCAACGGGAAGCACCACGCTGGCTGACCAACGCGCAGCCGCGGGCTATCCGGATCCTTTTCACGTGAAATATTGGGGTGTGGGAAATGAATCCTGGGGTTGCGGCGGAGAATTCACGCCCCAGCAATATGCCGTGGAGTTCCGGCGATATGCCACATGGCTTCCAAAGTATGGTGAAAACTTAAATCTGATTGCCTCGGGTCCGAACACGGACGACTGGAATTGGACGCGGGAATTTCTGGAAGAAGTGTTGCGTAAAGGCCCGGGCGGGCTGCGCCGAATTTATGGAATGGCGCTGCATCACTATGCGTGGAACCTGAGCCGCGGAAAAACGCAGGAGTGGGTGGCTGGCAAGGGCGACGCGCTGAAATTCGATGCGGTCGATTGGTACGAGCTACTTCGCGAAGGCGAGCGTATGGAAGGGCTGGTGACCGGCCACTGGCAAGCGCTCGGCGAATTCGATCGCGAGCATCACATCAAGTTGGTGGTGGACGAGTGGGGGCCGTGGTACCGGCCGGGAAGTGAGGCGACTCCGGGCGATCTGCTGGAGCAAATGCCCACGCTGCGGGACGCGGTGTTCAGCGGAATGACCCTGGATATTTTCAACCGCAACCCAGAAAAGGTCGGCATGGCGAATTGCGCGCAGCTGATCAACTGTTTGAACAGCTTGTACCTCGCACACGAAGAAAAATTCGTCATTACTCCGGTAGGCTACGTGTTCGAACTGTATGCCAATCATCAAGGCGGCAACGCGTTGCGCACCGTGTTCTCCGCACCAGCGCAACATTACGACCGCGATGGAAGCGCTGCGATGTTCTGGGGATTGAAAGGATCGGCTTCTGTGCGGGACAAGAATTTGACCATCACCGCGGTTAATCCCAGCATCACGGAAAGCCGCTTGACGGAAATTGTGTTACGCGGAGCTTCGGTGAAGGAAGCCGCGATGCAGTGGATGAGCAACAGCGACCTCCACGCACACAACACGTTTGACCACCGGGATGTGCTGGTCCCGCAGACGAAGGCGTTGCCGCTGAGCGCAGGAACTTTGGTAGTGGAGTTCCCGCCGGCCAGTGTAGTGGCGCTGAACGTCCAGCTGAACTAGTGCGTCGTTTTGCTTCCCAATCCACTTGCGAATTTCGGTAAACGCTTACCACGCACTTGTAACGTATACTCACTACCCGAATTGTTATAGCGAAAGAGGGCTTGTGGACATTCGCGATGTCGCCCGGCGGGCCAAGGTGTCAACCGCGACGGTTTCCCGCACCGTCAACCAGGTCGGCTCCGTCGACGCCCTGCTCGCCAAGCGTGTCTGGAAAGCGATCGAAGAACTCGGGTACTACCCCAACCGCCAGGCGCGCGCCCTGGTGTCCGGAAGAAGCCGCGTATTTGGATTGATTGTTTCTGAAATTACTAACCCCTTTTTCCCAGAAATTGTTCAGACCTTTGAAACTCTCGCCGTCGGCAAGAACTACGACATCCTCTTGACTTCCACCATTCACGACCCCAAGCGGATGGAACTTGCAGTCCGTAGGATGATCGAAGGGCGCGTGGACGGGGTCGCCATCCTCACTTTCGGAATGGAAGACGTACTGCTGAATCATCTCCGTTTCCGAAACCTCCCTTTGGTGTTCATCGACGTGGGTCCGAAAGCGCCGCGGGTCAGTAATATTCGGGTCGACTATTCACACGGGATCCGCCAGGCGGTGCAACATCTCGCAGCCATGCGTCATGAACGAATCGGCTTCATCAGCGGACCGCTCCAGCTTCGTTCCGCCATCGCCAGAAAAGAAGCCTTTGCAGAATCGATGCGCGAGATCGGTTTGCCAGTAAGGCCCGAATTTATCATCCAGGGAGATCACCGTTTGGAAGGTGGAAAGCTCGCCCTGCAACACCTTTGGAAACTTGATGACCGGCCCACAGCCTTGCTCTGTTCGAACGATATGACCGCCATCGGCGTAATGCGCCAAGCTTTTGAACTAGGCATCTCCGTCCCTCAGCAATTGTCGGTCATCGGATTCGACGATACGCGAATGGCCGATTACATGATTCCGCCGCTGACCACCGTACAGATGTCCCAGAAAGAATTGGCCACCCTCGCCTTCACCGCCCTCTTTGAGGAAGTGAAGCGCGAAACTCCCAATCCCAACGGAACCGAGTATCACCTCAAAACCCAATTGATTCTCCGCAATTCCACCGCTTTCCCCCCTGGCCACAGCTCCGACAAAGCCAGTTCCAGTACGAAACGACCCCGTTCCGCCGGGAAGTCTCGCAAATAGTCTTGCTGTAAAGCAGCAGTAGGGTTCCTTCTGTCTACCCTGCGCGTGTGGGTTGCTTTTGTTGCCCCTTGCCAATCATCAACCACTTCGCAAGAACTCAAAACTTTTGCGAAGTCAACTTCACGCCGGGTGGCGACTCCCACTCATCCTCCGCCGCCTGCGCTTCTTCGCCGCGCATATCGATCACCGTCAACTCTAGTTGCGGCAACGCCGTTTGCGCCTCGGCGGTCGTCAACAACCCACGCGCCTCCAGCGCCGCCAGCGTATCTCGCTGCAACTCACGCTGCTGCTCCACAAGATCCCGCAGCGCACGTTCAACCTGCTGGTTCGACTCGAATTCAATTGTGGTCGTCACCAAAGTTTTCCAGGGAATTTCCGCCGCCGAAATCCCCAGCATCTCCGCGATAAATCCCACGCGTTCATCGGGACCAAGATAGACCCCGCTGGGTGACCATACGTAGTGCAGTCCCTCGAAGCGGCGCGCATAAACGGGAGCGTTACCCTCCACCAGCACTATGTCGCCATCCTCCCGTTCGTCGGACAATTGATACTGGCCGATCATCGGCCAGTCACTGCGGCTAGGCCAGCCGAAACCAGCTCCGCATCCACTGTGTCCACGTCCTCCCGCCAATCCGCCTGGAAGCACCACGTCCACCGTAGCCCGCACCTGCACATTAGAAATTAGATCCACCACAAAACCCTGCACCGGATGCCGTGCCAACAGCGCCGCGCTCACGTACTGCAAACCACTCCCTTTCTCAGCTTGTCCTCGATAAAACTCGAATCCGAGGGCTTCACGCTCTCCTTCGGGCATCCGAGTCAACAGTACCGCCACATAATTGCCAAACTCGGGGGCCAATCCGCGCAGGGTTTCCGCCGGAACCGCTACCTGCGTCTCAATTAGCGCGTCCAGCACCGCCGCCATCGCATCCTTCCGGTCTTGTCTGTTCGCTACCTGGGCGGCGCGCCCCGTCTCGTCTGGGTCGGTCGACCCGGCAACCTCGGTTCCGCCAGGTTGCGCTTCGGTGGCTGCTGCCCACTGCTTGGCCAATGCCAGCAACTCCGGTATCTTGCTGCCGTCCGCCTGTGTCGCCGCATCATGCGCCTCCCAAGCCACCATCCTGGCATCAACCGTCGACGGCCAACCCGTCGTCTTTTCACTCACGCCACCGCCCGCTACCCACGATGTTTGGGCCATCAGGCCGCCAGACACCGCCGCAGCCAGAACCACCAAACTCGCCAACCGTCGCAGCACACGCATAGGGCCACCTCGGCAATCTCAAGCACGTCCAGTGAAGGCCGACCTTCTGCTCAGCTGGATGCACGAAACCAACCCGGCGCTGCCCGCTTTCGGTCCTCCCGTTCCGGCGGCGCTCTTGCGAAGAATGAAATTGCCAGCGCGCGCTGCACCCTGCGCGGACGAATATTTTTAGCCGGACGCAACCAGGCCTACCAAGAAAATTCCACGTCGCTTGCAAATTTGCTTGTATCATCCTTCAGCCTTTAGCAACTAAAGGGTTCTGTGAGTCCCAGCCCTGACGGAATTCGACTTTCGGAGGCTTCTTGCATTCATCGCGTCGGTGCGCCCGCAATTTCCTAGCTCCTCTCTTCTTTGTCACGGCAATCGTTATAGCTGGTTGTGGCGGCTCGAATACCCAAACCGATTTCCGCGGTGGCACTGGCAATGCAGTCCACGTTAATCCCGCTGCTCCGTTGGTCCGCGCTTTAGTCCATCCCGCGCCACGTTCCCGGCAACTAAGCCCTGCAACCTCCCCGGTCATCCAATCGGAGACCGCCCCGTTTTTCGGAAATCTTACCGTCGTCACCGCTCCAGGTGTCGAAGGCGTGATCCTCCAGCGTCAGCCCAACTGTTCGCTTCTCTACTCGGCGTTTACCTACACCTTGAACAACACCACCGCCAGCGTCACGGTCGATTCGCAACTCCCAAACTTTGAGAAAACTCTGCACGACAATTCCTTCCTCACTACCACTCCGGGTAAATTTGTCGGCGGATGTACCGATAGCAGCCAAGCTACCGGACCGCGCTATGCCATCAATTTGGGTTTGGGCAAGGATGGCAACATTTTGGGAGTCACATTTGCTGGTGGTTCCGGCGGCATTCTCACTTCCGGCCTCAAGAGCGACGGTACGCTGACATCCCCGGTGGAACTGGCTACCGATAACGGCACAAATTCCATGATGAGCGGGGATCTAAACAACGACGGAAACCAAGACGTTGTCACCATCAACGGCGACGGGTTGAGTTCCTCTGTCGATGTTTTTCTCGGTAAGGATGATGGCAGCCTCCAGCCGGAAACCACCTACCCTCTGCCGAACGCCATCGCCAATTACGGAGCCCTGGACACTATGGACAGCGATTCCACGTTGGATCTCGTGGTCGGCGTTGGCTCCGCCGGAACATTCCAATTCTTCATCTTCCCCGGCAAAGGTGACGGAACCTTCAACACTCCGAACACCTTTACTCCGCCCGCCAACTCTGTCTCCTTCAACGACCTCTTCATCACCGCGGACCTGAACGGCGACGGCCATAAGGATATCCTCACTTCCCGGGGACAGTTATTCTTGGGTGCCGGCGATGGCAAAACGTTTACCGCCAAAGGCCAGGTAATTGCGCCACCGCAGAACCCCTCCAGTTTCTACGCACCCGGTATGGTCGCCGCAGACTTTAACCATGACGGCAAACTCGACCTCGCCACCGACGACGGCATAACCATTCGAATCTTTCTAGGAAACGGCGACGGCACCTTTACTGTAGGTGCCGCCTATGCCGCGATTCCAAACACCGGTCTCCTGGTCGCCACCGATCTTGATGGCGATGGAAATCTCGACCTCTTTAGCGGCCTCGGCAACAGCGGTGCCTACGGCGGCGACAATTTTCTTCCGAGTCAGGCCTACGCCCTCCTCGGCAACGGCGACGGCACCTTCCAGGGCGCTCCCTCTTTGCCCATCAACTACACCGGAACGAATATTGCCGACCTGAATGGCGATGGCCGCATGGACATAGTCGGCATCGAAACTGCCTTCCCGCAGACCACCCTCACCACTTTTCTTGCCCAAAGCAATGGCGTCCTGAAATCCGGCGCGCAGCTCGTGGTGCCCTCCAATCAAGGCGTGGACTCCGTAGCGCTGGGCGATTTCGACGGCGACAAAGTTCCCGACGTGATTTTCCTTACCACTCTGAACGGAACACAGGGTCTTTATCTCGCGCTCGGATCCGGCGATGGCAGCTTCGGCACTCCCACCCTTATTCCTACCCCCAGCCTCACCACTCCTCCCGGCTTCGATAACGACCTGGTCCTCACCGGCCTGCGTGTCGGCGACTTCAATCACGACGGCAAGCTGGACATCATCTACAATTTTTCCGACGAGGATTTCTCCAAAAACCTTAACCTCGTGGGTTTCGCAGTCCAGTTGGGCGACGGTAAGGGCAACTTTGCCGCCCCGGTAGTCACCACCACCTACTCCAGCGTCACCCCTCCCCTGTTCGCTTTCAGCAACACGCTCAGCGCCGTCGCCGACGTGAACAAAGATAATTTCCCCGACGTTTTTCTCGTCGCGCCCAGCACTATCATGGACGCGACCGCTCAAGCGCAAGTTCAACTTTTCCTCGCCAACGGTGACGGCAGTTTTAAGGCGCCGGCAATCTTGACGCTTACTGACAATATCCGCCCGCCTTTTCCGGACGGCTCTCTCGGATCGCCCCTTGCGATAGCCGATCTCAATGGCGATGGCAACCTCGATATCGTCGCCAGCGGTTCTTCTACGGACGGCACCGAACCCGAAGTCGCCATCGCTCTCGGCAATGGCGACGGCAGGTTCAAAACTCCCACCATTCTCAAACTGGAAGGCTTCGGTTTCGCCGGCAGTCCCGCCATCGCCGACTTTGACGGCGACGGCAAACTCGATCTCGATGTTCAGGGGATTATTGAAGGCTCCGGCCAAGGCATCTTCCCCGGCAAAGGTGACGGCACATTCACCACCATCGCTAACACCGACGGCACAGTCTCCGCTCCCGAAGAAATTTTTCTCGCAATCACGGGCGGCGCGGCGGCCGCCGATTTTAATGGCGATGGCAAACCCGACTTGATCGTCGGAGGCGTAGAGCTGCTGAATAAGAGCGGCGCGACGCCGCCCGCTCTCGCAACCACCGCCACCGTCGTGACCGCTACTCCTAATCCTTCTACGCTCCTTCAAAGCGTAACCTTCAGCGCTACCGTCACCTCCGCGACCGCCGGCGCCATCACCGGAACCGTCGCCTTTTTCGACGGCGCAAATCAGCTTGGCACCGGCGCCGTGGGCGCCGCCGGCCTCGCCACCTTTCCCTACAACTTTCTTGCCACTGGTGCGCACTCCATAACCGCACAATACGGCGGCGACGCCACTTACGCCGCCAGCACCTCTCCGGTTTTTACCCAAACCGTAAATCCTGCCGCGGTCAAATCCTCCACCTCCACGGCGCTTGTGTCCTCGCCAAATCCGGCCGCCGTCGGCGCCAACGTCACCTTCACCGCCACTGTCTCGTCCGCAACCGCTGGCACCATCAGCGGCACGGTCACGTTTTTCGACGGCGTAACTTCTCTCGGCCCCGGCACCATCGCCGCCGGCGTTGCCAGCTTGGCCACCACCACCCTCGCGGCCGGCTCCCACTCCATCACCGCGCAATACGGTGGCGACGCCAATTACGCCGCCAGCACTTCCACCGCCGTCACCCAGGTCGTGAATGCCGCTCCAGACTTCACCATCTCCGCCTCACCCAGCATGTTGACGATTCCCGCCGGACAATCTGGCACCGTCGCCATCACCGTCACCCCGCTCAACGGCTCCACGCAAACTCTAAATTTCTCCTGCGCTCCGCTTCCCGCCGCAAGCAGCTGCGCGTTCTCCCCGCTGCCTCCCATCACTCTCGACGGAACCCATCCCGTAACTCTCCAACTCACCGTCTCCACCACCGCCCGCACCACAAAAGGATCGCTCCCGCAATTCTTTTCGCCTCCAGACCGGCGAGTCCCCTCGCCACGCATACCCGCGCAGACTCTGGCTATGCTGGGCCTGCTCGCTCTTCTAGCCGCATACAAAATGCGTTGGCGCACTTCTGCAGTGCGCATCGTCTGCATGCTGATTTTGATCATCGTGCCTGTCGGTCTTCTCAGTTCCTGCTCGGGTTCCAAGCCTCTGGTCACCGGCACTCCTGCGGGCACCACCCAAGTCAGCGTCACCGCCTCCGCCACCTCCGGTTCGCACTCTGCGTCGCTAACGTTAGTCGTGCAATAGCTCCCGCCGCCCGATTTCTCGGAGGCCGCTGCTCCTAATTCTTGGGAAATCGGGGCTAAAACCCTCAGCGAGAAAAGTTATCGCCGCAACCGGACACCAAGCCCATACAGCATCACCCGACCGCCGCTCCAGATCTCACTCACAACTTCGAATAGAAACCTCTCACACCGTCCCCGCCAAAATTCCCCGCATTCGCAACCAATGCAACAGCAGCGTCGACCACTCCCCCATCGCCGGATCCGCCAAATCGAGTCCCACCCCGTGCGGCGCCTTCTCAAAAATATGCAACTCCGCCGGCACTCCCGCCTTCAGCAGCGCCAGATAAAACGCCACGCTATTCTCCGGCGGCACCTCCGTATCCGTCGAACTGCTAAAAATGAATGTCGGCGGTGCTTGCGCCGTAACGTTCAACTCCCCAGACATCTCCCGCGCCAATTCCGCCGGCGGATTCTCTCCAATCAAATTGTTCCGCGACCCGCGATGCATATACTCCGCGCTCATCGTAATCACCGGATACGCCAGCACCGCAAAGTCTGGCCGCGAACTCACCCGCTCGATCGGATCCGCCGCGGCCGCATTCCCCAAATCAAAATGCGTCTCGGTGGTCGACGCCAGATGCCCACCCGCCGAAAATCCCATCACGCCAATCTTGTCCGGCAAAATTCCAAACTCCACAGCCCGCGCCCGCACCATTCGAATCGCCCGCTGCGCATCCTCCAACTCTACGGGATGGTGATAGCGCGGCCCCAGCCGGTACACCACCACAAACGCCGTAATCCCCGCCCCGTTCAACCAGTTCGCGATTTGCCGCCCTTCGTGATTCGTAGCCAGGTGATTGTAGCCGCCGCCCGGAAACACAATCACCGCCGCCGTCGGCATCGCGCTAGACCACACCGCATACCGCGTAATCGTGGGCCGGTCTGCCACTCCATCACCCAGCGCCCCTGGAGCTTTTCCTTCCCACAGCGCCATAGTCCGCGGCTCCGCCGAAGCATCCAGCCACGGCGGCATCGCCTGTGCCGCCGCCGGCGGCCGCACCCCTTCCTGTCCCGCCACCGGCAAACTAAAAAGCAACACCACCGCCAGCCAAGATTTCTTCGTGTCCACAGTTCCTCTCGCAGAGACTCGCAGTGCCGTGCCAAATCCTAACGCCAGATCGAGCGAGCGGCAGAACCAATCTTGTCTGTGGATTGTACTGATTATAAAGAAGCCTCGGTGCCCGGCGGGCGCCGCACCGCTTCACCATCGAAATAAACGCTTAGGTGCCAAGTCGCGAGCTACTGGAAAGACGCTCTTTCCCAAGGCAACCAAACATCCACGCAACCGTATCTATGCCTTGGCGGTTTCTCCGCGCTTTTCTTCGGGGGCGTCGCGTTTCAGCTTCTCGAGTTGTTTGGGGGGAATCGTAAGTTCAGTGTGACCACAATCCAGACAGACCGTGATGTGTTGGCCGACGTAAACCGGAGACTCTGCTACATTCCTCAGCTCCGGATGGCTCATCGTCAGCTCCGCGTTGAAAACGCGTTCGTTACTGGACCTACAGCTCTTGCAACTCATGGCTTTCCCTCGGGCGCAGGGAGTGTACCACCTCATTTTCCCGGCCAACAGCCTTTATTGCGCTGGAACAACGACCCCAGCTGCCCAGCCTGTCAGAATTGCCAGTGTTGTCAAGTCTTTGCAACATGTACGCTTTGGCACAGTCCCCGGTTACCCGTTCTGCCACCATCAAGACGAAGTGTACTTTGGGTCTAGAAGATCTACATGAATAGAGTGCGAATTTTGCTCGCCGATGACCACGCTGAATTTTCCAATGCCGTCCAGAACCTGCTCGAACAGGACTTCGACGTGATCGGAAAAGTCGCCGATGGCGAAGCCCTCGTCGCGGCCGCCATGCAATTGCTTCCGGACGTGATCGTCACCGACATTTCCATGCCCAATTTAAACGGTATAGAAGCCGCCCAGAAATTGCGCCAGTTGGGCGTCCCGGCTAAAATTATCTTCCTCACGATGCACCAGGGCCACGATTTCGTGGACGCCTGTCTGCTCGCCGGCGCCAGCGGCTACATCTTAAAAACCGGCTTGGCCCAATTAGTTCCCGCCTTACACCGCGTAATCGCCGGCCGCACCTTCGTAGCCGCCCCAGACGCCCTCGCAAACTAAGCGCAACTCGGCAACAAAACCGCCACCGTTAACGTGCCGTTGTAGCGGCGGGTCTTCAGTGCAGAGTGCCAGGACATCCTTTACACTTCTGGAATTCGCCTTTTATTCGATTTTATTCTCCGATGCGCCGGCGGAGGACGCCCGTAGGGCGGCCGGAGCAGGGGCATCGGCGCTGTCGCGTGCCACCACCAACGCATGCGTGGTGCCCCGCGCAAGATCGATTTCGCGAATGTACATGTGCCGATAGCTAACCAGCAGCTTACCGTCGAAACGCTCCACGCGTACCAACCGTCCGGCCAGCGCTTCGCATACGAACCAGGCCCGTCCCGCTTCGGCGATCGCCCCGTTGGCATTCACCCGTCGCAATGCGCTGCCCGCGGGATATTCCCACGCCCACGGCTCTTGCTGATAACTTCGCGGACTCGCGTAGTAGCGCTCCTGCGGGCGTTGCATGCCCAGCGCTTCGTGCGGACGCCGCGTGTTGTAAATATTCTGAAATTCCGCCACCGCCGCCGGCCACTCCGCAAACGTTTGCGGCACCCCGCGATGCCGCAGCGCTTCGCCCAACGTGCGATTCAGCCGCTCCACCTTGCCTTGCGTCTGCGGATGCGCCACCCGGCCATACAACAGCCGAATGCCTTGCTCGATTAGCCGCACCGACAGCCACGTCAGGCCCCAGCCATTGGCCGTGGCCCACCACAGCGAGCCATGATCCATCAGCATGGCTTGCGGTACTCCGTAGGTGCGGAAACTGTTTACGATACAGGGATAGGCTTGCTCCATCGTCAACTTGGGCAGCGCATACACGCCCACCGCGTAGCGGCTGCAATCATCCTCAATGCACAGCGCGTGGCACTCCCCATCGAGCAACGGATATTTTCCCTTGGTGTCCATCTGCCAGAGTTCGTTCGGTGTACCGCGCGCGAAACGCTGCGGCGCCGCGCCATGCACCGCGCGACGCACCAACTGGTGCCGTTCGAGGATGCGATGAATAGTGCGCACCGGTAGCGTTAGCTGCTGCTCGTCGCGCAAAATTACGCGTAACTTCTTAGCGCCCCAGCCGTCTTGTTCGCGCGCGGCAATCACCCGCTCTTCGATCGCCGGCGCGGTGCGCGCCGGACTATTTTGCGGCCGGCGACTGCGCTCCACCACTGCGCTCAAGCGACCCGTCGCCAAATACCGCCGTCGCCACAAATATCCGGTGGGGCGCGAAATGCCAAATTCCTGACACAACGCCGTCATCTGCTCTTTACCCTCCACCGCCCGCACCACAAACCGTATCCGTTGTCCGTCCACCGCCACCCTGTTCCAAGGCATGGTCTTCGGCCTCCCACGCCGAAAACTCTAACCCCAGCTGTAAAGGATGTCCTGGCACCCACTGTAAAGGATGTCCTGGCACCGTACACTTCAGACCCGTTCTTTTGAACTTGCCTTGCTGTGGTTTGGCCCTAGCACTGTATTGGCGCGTCTTTTTACCCTGAGCTCCGAAGGCCAGACCCGTGTTTTTCCATCTTTCTTTGCTGTTCCTGTTCCAGGTTCCAGACTCTCCAACTCTTAGCTTTTCTCGCGCCTTGACCCTCATCCAAGATCCTTTAGGCGCGGCTTCGCTCACCGAATGCGCTGGACCTCCTACCAAAGACACGGTAAATTTCCCGGGCAGTGAATCATGTAACTCCGGTAGTCGGCGTGGACAGCGTCGCGCCGTGATTCTGAGAATGCAGCGATTCGTATTCGGGGAGAACAGCGCCGTGTGGTGGATCAGCTATCGGGGTGAATCGGGGCACGGCGTCGACAACATCGGCGTCTTCGAGGACGACGGCTCCCCGCGTAAGAAGCATCCGCTACTCCTCGACCCATCGCCTGCCGCGCATCCGCTGCACATCGCACGCGGCTTCGCACTCGTGGGAGATGATCTCTACATCGCGAACGCATGGCGCAAGGATAGCCACATCGCGCGCTACAGCCGGCATGGCGACACCTTCCGCTTCAAGGACGTGCTTGCGAAGACCGAGCAGATTGCGGCGATGGTTCACCCTTTCGACGTGGAGCTGGGAGACGATGGTCTCGTCTATGTGTCTTGCCAGGATACCAATACCGTGGTGGCGTTTGTTCCGGAAACCCGCAAACCGGGACTGATTGCCGGGCACCTCCGCAAGCACTTTCCCAACGGAAAATTTCTTCCCGGCACTCTCGTCGCGTCCAGCCAAGGGAATCTTCCCGAGTACGGGGACCACAAGCCGCTCGATGTGCCATCGCCTCTTGGCCTCAAAGTGGTGCTCGACAAGCACGGCAAGCCACGCCACTCCGTCCGGGGCATCGTCGTACACCGGAAGCATCTGTACGTGGCGGACGAAGCGGGCGACACAGTCAAAGTATTCGATGTGAAGTCGGGGGAGCTGATGGCCCGTATCAAAGGACACGAGCTTAAGGCACCCGTGCACCTGATCCTGCACGGTGAGACGCTCTACATCGGCGCCTCTGGCACCGGCAGCATCCTCGCACTGGACCTGACGTCTACACCTCCGCGCGGCAAGCTCAAGGCCCGCGTGGTGATCGACGGAAAACTCGACGCTCCCTCCGGCTTCGCGATCGGTCCCGACGGAGACTTCTACGTGGCCGAGCGGAAGAAGCAGCGGGTGCGCCGCTTTTCCTCCAAGGGGAAGAAAAAGGGGACATTCATCGATGACCTTCCGGACATGCCAGAATTCCTCGCTTATGTTCCCTGAGAAATCCCCCCCGCGGTTTAATTCGATGGATATCAGCCCGCTAATCTACCTGGCGGTCTTTTTGTGTGGAGCAATGGCCACCTGGATAGTTAGGGAGGTCATGCTGACACAGGCCAACCAACAACTATCTGACGAAGAACGAATCCGCCGAACGTTGTGGTCCCGTAACGGGATCGAAATCGGCGAAATGTCTCGCTTGTGGCATGTGCACCGGCAAATTCAGCCGAATAGCTCTTTAAGGTTTTGGTATTTCGCCCTCTGGATTTTCACCCCGTCCTGGATGTTCTTTGGACTGAGTCTTGTGCAACGCTTGATCCGCTAGTAAACCTACCAGCGTCCGATTGCTTGGGTTGCAAACCATCTGCGACCCACGAGCAAGCTCGAAAGCGCCGGCCGGGAAACCTGCAGCGCCACCGCCGCAGCCGTCACCGAAAGCCCCGCAGGCCCAGTAATTTCCGTCCGAATAAAATCTCCAGGATGTGCCGGACTCTTCATAGCCATGCCGATCTCTCCGCCCAGCCGTTGTACCGCCGGGTCTTTTTACCCTGAGCTTCGAAGGGCGGACCCGTCCCGTTGAACCTGCCTCAATGCGGTCTGTCGTGCCGTTGTAGCGGCGGGTCTTCA
>CAWBIB010000002.1:0-47085 GCA_963788785.1 uncultured Acidobacteriota bacterium | reverse complement strand
GTGTGGATTACGCCCTACGCTCCGGAGTGGCGAAAAATCTACATGCAACGGGTGCGGGAGATCGCGGCCACTGGAATTGACGGGATCTATGTGGATATTCCGTATTGGATGACGCACTTCGACGGCTGGGAAGACTCCTGGGCGAGTTTCGACACATATACCCTGGCGGCGTTTCAAGCGCGATACGGTCTGGATGCTCGCAAGGACGTGGTCCTAGGAGATTTCTCAAACTCAGGATTCCGGAATTGGGTGACATTCCGCATCGACACTTTTACCGAATTTATGCGGGAGATTCGCGAAAACGCGCGCAGTGTGAATCCGGCCATCCTGGTGATTCCGGAAATTTATCCCGGCATCGAGCAGGAAGCGGTGCGGGTGGGCGCGGATGTGTATGAACTGTACGGGGTCGTGGATGCCATCGCCCACGAGTACGAGTTTGGGGATGGCGATCACATGGCGTCGTCGCGCTCACAACTGGATTGGTTTCTTTACCAGGCGGGAATGCTGTCGTTTCGGGCTTTCGCGCAAGGCAAAGCCACCTGGATACTGAATTATTCGTGGGACGGGGACAAGAACGTTGCTCCCAGTGAAGCGATGCGCACCTTGGCGGCTTCACAAATCATCGCTGGAGCGAATTTTTGGGATGCTCCCGGACACTCTATGGCCGGGTCGAATGACCCCGCAACCCGTAAGCAAATCTTCGATTGGATTGCGCAACACGAAAAGACCTTTTATCTTCCGCGCACTCCCATCCATCCGGTGGGGGTCTATTTTTCTCCGTCCAGCCGGGATTTCGATCCGGCTCGATTTCTCCCATCGTACCGGGGAACTCTTTTACTGCTATTGCAAAATCATCTGGAATTCCAGGTAGTCACACCTAGAACGCTGTCTGATTTTCGAGGAGCGACTCTGGTGCTTCCCGATGTTTCCATCCTAAACGCCACCGAGCGCGGTCAGCTTCAGGAATATTTAGCTCGCGGTGGGCGGCTAGTCGTCGCCGGGGAAAGTGCCGCCGCCTTCCCGGCAGCGCAAAACATTATTCCTTTCGCGGATTCGCCCGGGAGCGCGTATCTACGCGCGTTGGAGCGGGACTTCGGGGCAGCCTCGCAAAATATGCCGGTGAAATTCCTGGCGGCCCTTGCGCCGACGAAAGATTTGGTGGTTAGCGCCTCGCCGTTCGTTGCATCCAACACCGCAACGGTGAATGGCCAGACCCACGTTTTTCTGATGAACTTTGCGGGAATCGTTCCTCACCAGAATGTCCGGCCGTCATTGGACGATTCCGTGAAACTCACCGTGCCCGCGGACCGCAAGTGCGTGTTGCACTTCCTGCCATTTTTGGGAGAGGAAAAGTTGGTCACTTCCAAGAAGACCGGCGACCTGCAAATTTTCTCTCTTCCCGCATTTGATCGCGCCGCAGTTGCCTGGCTTGAGAACGCCCAATAGACTTCGATTTATTCAGGGAGCATGGTTTTGCCACTTTCGATAGCAAAGCAGAACGGATTGCGGGCGTTGGCGGACGAACGCGGCATCATCGCTGCGCTGGCGATTGATCAGCGCAATGCCTTACGCAAGCTTTTCGCCAAGGCCAGCGGTCGCGACGCAAGCGAAGTGCCCGCCGAATGGCTGGCGCAGTTCAAGGAGAAGGTCAGCCAATTTCTTACGCCGTATGCCAGTGCCATTTTGCTCGATCCTGAATATGGACTGCCTGCCGCGGGTCGGCGTGCCCAGAATGTTGGGCTGCTCTTGGCGTATGAGCAGAGTGGTTATGACCAATCTGTGCCGGGACGGCTGCCGCGGCTGCTCGAAGGCTTCACCGTCGCCCGTTTGAAAACCTCTGGCGCCGATGCGGTTAAAGTATTGCTGTACTACTCTCCCTTCAGCAATGCCCCGCTCAACGCGCAGAAGCAGGCTTGGGTTGCGCGTGTCGGCGAAGAATGCCAACAGGCCGATCTTCCTTTTTTTCTTGAGCTCGTGAGCTACCACGATGACCTGGACGAGAAGAGTCCAGAGTTTGCGCGCTTAAAGCCTGACGCGGTTACTCGCTCGATCGAAGAGTTCTGCAAATCCGGTTACGCAGTGGATGTGCTGAAGGTCGGGGTACCGGTGAACATGAACTTCGTCGAGTCCCCCGACTCGCCGCGTTCGCAAACGATTTACTCGCGTTCCGCAGCGCGCGCCCACTTTAGACGCGCTTCTGAAGCGGCTTCTCTTCCCTTCATCTATTTATCGGAAGGCGTCCCCAACCAGACCTTTGCGGACGCATTGACGCTGGCCGCCGAGGCCGGCTCCGACTTTTCGGGAGTGCTCTGTGGACGGGCGACCTGGCAAGGCGGAGTTCCGATATTCGTGCGTGACGGCGCTTCGGCTCTCGACGATTGGCTGCAGGAGCACGGCGTGCGCAACATTCAAAATGTAAATCGGCATCTCGGTGCTGCGCGGCCCTGGTTTGAACGGATCGGCGCTGCTTCGAGCACCCGGGAGTGACGGCGGAATCGAGCTATGTTTCTTTGCGTCAGCCCCAACCCGGCGATAGATAAACGGCTCACGATGCCGGCGCTTTTGCGCGGCCACGTGAATCGTGTGCGCGGAGTCCAAAGCTTTCCCGGCGGGAAATCCGCCCACGTCGCGATGGTGCTTCGCGCCTTGGGCGCGGAACCCCACTGGATAGGCCCGTGCGGCGGTGCGAACGGCCACGAACTTGTGGCGGGCCTTTCGGCCCTCGGCATTCAAGCGACGGCGTGTGCCACTCATCAACCGACGCGCACCAATCTGGAAATCATCGAAGAGGACGGTACGGTCACCGAAATTCTCGAACCGGGTTTACTCCCAGACCCAGCCGAATGGGAAGAATTCGAGAATGCGTGTAAGAAACTGTTTGCACAGGGGTCGAAAAATGCTTCGGTCATTTTCTCCGGGAGCCTGCCCCTGCATGCCGCACCTACGTTGTACGCGCTGCTTCTATCTAGCGCGCACGAGTTTGGCTGCAGAACATTTCTGGATACCAGCGGCGAAGCGCTTCGCCTGGCGCTTGCGGCAAGGCCTTATTTTGTGAAACCCAATCGAGCGGAAGTTACTCAGGCTTTGGGGACGCCGGTTAGTACCGTTTCCGAAGGGGCCTTTGCTCTTCGAAAGCTGTTGAACCTTGGCGCGGAGAGGGCGGCGTTAAGCCTCGGTTCTGAGGGGCTTCTGTATTGCGCCGGCGTCGACGCTCCCGTGTTATTCGCTCCGGCAACCCCGCTCCGAGCGCGTTCGACCGTGGGGTGCGGAGATTCGGCGCTGGCCGGATTTGTCTTCGGCATCGCATCCGGATATTCGCCGGAGGAAACGTTACGGTTTGCGGCGGCCTGCGGTGCGGCAAATTGCCTGGCCGATTCCCCTGGCGCCGCCCGGCTGAAGGATATTCAGGATTTTAAGCAACAGATCTTGGTGGAGTCGCTCGCGTCGGATTCTTGACGCTTTTAGTGGATCGATCTCCGCGGCACAGCCGCGGAAAAGTAAGACAAGGAGAATTCGTCAGAAAGCGTAACACCCAAGTACATCGGGGAATCGCTTCGTCGAGGACAGCATGATGCCCGCTTCTGGTTCGCCATCTCGTAACTCACACACCTTGACTGAAATTCTGTCGCAGCCGGAGGTCTGGCGGTCTTGTCTGCTTGGCTTGGAAAGAGACGCTGCTTTTCAAACCATGCGAGATAAGGCGCGAATACCTCGGCCCTGGCTCTTTATCGGCTGCGGGACGAGTTTTTACCTGGCCGAAGCCGCCGCATATAGTTGGACCCTTCTCACCGGGCATCCGGCCCGCGCATTGCCAGCTTCTGAAGTCTTGCTCTTTCCGAAGCTGGCGCAGCTCGCGGAGCAGGACCTGCAGGCGGTCGTCATCTCGCGCTCTGGCCGCACCTCAGAAGCCTTGCGGGCGGCCGAGTTGCTGGCACGGAAACATAAAGTTGCAACGCTGGGGATCACGTGCGCAGCGCAGTCCGAACTGGCGAAAACTTGTGAACTGACCATCGCCCTTCCGCAAGCTGATGAAGAAAGCGTGGTTATGACCCGATCCTTCAGCTCCATGCTTCTGGCGCTTATCCAACTCGCGGCGGAATCGGCCGGGGAGCGCAGCCTGTCGTCATCTCTGGCAAGCGTTCCTGCCAAGCTCGCTTCCGGAGTGGAAGGCTGGAGCGCTCGCGTAGCCGCCTTCGTGTCCAAGCATGCTTTTGCGGATTACATCTATTTGGGACAAGGACCGTTTTTCCCGATCGCGCAAGAAGCGGCACTAAAGGTCACGGAAATGTCTCATTCCTACGCGCAGGCGTATCACACTCTCGAATTTCGCCATGGACCAAAATCGATCGTGGCGCCGCAGACCTGCATCACGTTTTTTCTGAGCGAATCTGGCATGGCCGCGGAGAGTGAAGTACTGCTGGAGATGAAGGAACTGGGCGGCACGATTGTTGCCATCTGCAACCGCGCCGGTGAAGATGTCCGGCGGGCCTCCGACCTTCTCTTCGAACTGGGCGGTGATATTGCTGAACCGTTGCTACTCGCCCCGTTTGTCATTCCTGCGCAACTGCTCGGCTATCATACGGGGGTCAAGAAAGGCTTTAATCCGGATGCCCCTAAGAACCTCAGCCGTGTGGTGATTCTCGATTGAGACCCACGGCGGAATTGACGCATGACCACCAACGATAGATTCGCCATCAGCGTCGTCGGCGAGCTGAATCTGGACTTGGTCCTCTACGGACTTCCCGGCCGTCTGGAGTTGGATCGCGAGCACCTGGCCTCGAATCTAAGCATCACGCTGGGAAGCTCGTCGGCGATTTTCGCCCATAACCTGGCGCTGCTTGGGAATCGCGTCGGTTTTCATTCCGCGATCGGCGAAGATGCTCTTGGTGAAATGTGTCTGCAGCGTCTCGCAGAAAGCGGCGTTGACGTATCGAATGTGCGAAGAGTCTTGAACAAGCAAACGGGACTCACCGTAATCCTCCCGCAGCCCGAGAAGCGCTTCATTCTTACCTATCCCGGCGTAATGGCAGAGATGCGCTTCGAAGATATTGATCTCCCACGAATCTTGGACGCCGGCCACCTGCACCTTTCTTCCTACTTTCTTCAGCCTGCTCTTCGCCCGCGCGTTGCGGACCTGTTTCGTTTGGCAAAAGAAGCCGGACTCTCTACTTCTCTGGATACCAACGACGATCCTGCCGATCGTTGGGAACGGGATGTTCTCGATGCGCTCGCCTGGGTGGATGTGCTCTTGCCCAACGAGTTCGAAGCGTGCCGCCTCGCCGGCATCGCCGACTCCATGCTTGCCCTGAAATTTCTGGCGGCAAGAGTTCCCATGGTGGTTATGAAGTGCGGTGAAAGAGGAGCAGTCGCGCGTCATGGATCGCAGATCTTTGAAGCCCTGCCACCCAAAGTTGCCGCGGTAGACACCATAGGCGCCGGCGATAGCTTCGATGCCGGGTTCCTTCATCGATTCATTCGTGGCGCGGAGATTGCAGAGTGCCTGCGGTATGGCAACTTGGCAGGCGCTCTCTCCACCACTCGGAGTGGTGGCACAGAAGCCTTCCGGGAGTCCGGGCACCGGGAAGCATTTCTATCCCGTTAATACCCGAAGCAATTCTCAATCGTTGTGCCGTTTGAAAGTATTTTCTTATTTCGCTTCTAGTAGCAAGCTGCCTGTAAATTCCACCTGCAATTTCCCGTTCGGACCGCTCACCGTCCCGTAATCTTTGCCGTTTACGTAGTCGACCACGTGATAGCTCCGATTCCCCAGCCCGCGCAGTTCGACTTCGCCCTTCCACTCTCCATCTTCCTTCCCTTTCGCAGCGGCCGTTGGCGCGTAGAAGGCGTAATACATCGCGCCGTCTTTTTCGATGGCGTACGCCTCCGGCGTGTCATATCCGTAGACATACAAATCCAGGAAGTCTCCCTTGGACAGCATTTTCTCGTTGTACAGCGCAATCCACTTTTTCCAATGCGCATCCTTCGTTGAATTCAGGTACACGTTTTTGAGCTTCGGACCATAGTCCGGCCACGTGAACTTCGTTCCCAGAACTCCCCCCGCTCCCAGCGTGGAAGCAAAATCGTCGCCGACGTCCTGCTCGTTATTGGTGTTTGCTCCGCTGATCCGCGAGAGCTCCACGTGATCTCCGTAAATCGCCGCATGGGGTCCCAGCAATGCTTTATACATCTTGATGCGCCGGCGCACCTGCACCGAACCAACCGGATCCGCGGTCACGGCTTGGTCCATGTACCGCAGCCACGCCAGACTCGGCGGCGTTCCGCAAGGACAACTTTGCGTTACGCTGTCGGCCTTCAATGCCCGGGTCGTTTCGAAAATAGTTTTGTACACTTCGCCCATGGCATAGACCGAGTCCAAGGGCGATTTGTGGTGATGTTTTGGGTTATAACAGCGCGGAGTGGCATAGATGTTGTCGAGCTTATGCCCGTCGAAATCCCAGTCTCGAATGAAGCGCTCCGTAAGCTTCTTGTAGTATTGCTGAACCTCCGGCAGGGCTGGACACAGCGTCGCCAAGTTTCTGGTCATCCTTGCCGGTTGTCCCTTTTCATCCAGAATGAGCCAGTCCGGATGTTCCTTTACGACATCCGAGACGACATATTTGTGGTCCCCGTATTTGAACTTGCCATCCTCCACAGCCAATGGCAGCCACCACAGCTGCACCTTGATCCCCTGTTTGTGAAAGTCGCTGACCATCTTCTGGATTGCGCCTCCGCCAAAAGTGTCTTTGCGGGGTTGCCAATCCCCGTAATTGTCAAACCATCGATCGTCCAGCGTAGCCCAGTGAATGCCGAGTTCCTGCAGCTTGGGGATGGTGTCGGTCATCTGTTTCGGCGTTACGTCGGATTCGTAACCCCAGCCACACCAGCTCACTGCATAGTTCTCATCGTTGTTTTTCGGTCGAGTCAATCCTTCCCGATCCAACGCCTTCGACCAGGTACTGAGCGGTTCGTAATAATCGCCGTGGAATATCGTCACAAACGTTCTCGGTGTGGAAAAACTCTCTCCTTGCTTTAGCGTCGCGCCGGCCGGAATTTCCACCGCCGCATCCACCCGGCCATCGGCCGTCGTTTGTACCGGAATTGCGAGCGCCAACGGCAGTGTTTCTAGATGTCCGATTGCCAGACCCACATTCCTCGTCCAAAACGCCACCACCGGCACGCCTCCGCCGACGCGTCCCAGATCATCATGCGTCTCTACCGGCGCCCCAAACGAATTTTCCTGGGAGAACTTTGCCGGCATCGGCAGCACGTCGTCTTTGCCCCACTTGATGCTCGACCCAAAAAATGCCCACATCTCATGTGCCTGCGCTTGCGGGTCTGCCAGAGAGGCGTTCAGCAAATGCCGTTGCAGCGTCACCGAATCCAGAGCTACTTCTTTTGCTCCCGAGTTCTTGTAGCTCGCCGATAGCAGTGCCAGCGAAGGGAAATCGTCATACACCTCCACATCCAGCTCTTCATCAAGCCCTGTGCTCGCGCTGTGACCCTTAACTACCACTCGTTTTCCCAGCGCTCCCAGCTTGCCGTTGGCCGCCTGAATCTGGGCGTGCCCCAGATCGCGCACAAAATCGTCAACAACTTGCTTGCCGCTAGTTACCAGGATTCCCGAGTTTGGCGTTGCCTCATCGAGAGTCAGCCATTGCGTCCCATTCTTGAACCGCCCCAGCAGACTGCCGGTCGCCGTAAGCACAAATTCCGCTTGTCCCGTCCGCAAATGAATTCCGTCCGCTTGCGTCTCGACCGTCACGGTGGAAACCTGCTCCGGCTTCTTTTCTTGTGTTTTGCATCCGCCAAGAATTAGCAGAGCCAGTCCGGCCATCGCGAACGCCATCACCCTTGCTTTTCGGCGAATCCGCTTCATTTTTTTTCTCCGTGGTACATCGCAAAAATCTTCTCGGCGTTCCCGTGGTAGACCTTCTCCAGGATCCCATCCGGCAGCCCCATTCCGTAAATCATCCACCTTCCCTGCCCCGGATAACCCCAATACGGAAAATACTCGTCATCGGTCTGCAGCCAGCGGAAATAGTTGGCATACATTTCCGGTACCGGCTCTGAATCCGTCCCAAACAGGATACGGTCTTGGAACTCCGCGAAAAATGCGCCTGCGCGCCGCGGTTGCCGGCCTAATTCTGCTTCCCTCGCTCCTAATTCCACATACATATTTGGATATTTGCGCAGCCACTCGGATACCGCATCCAGATTTTCCGGCCAGTTTGCGACGTGCAACGCAATAAACGTGGTTTTCGGATGTTTCGCCACGATGTGATTTCGCTCTTCCAATAGCGTTGCCTTGTCCGGAAAAGCGCTCCCATAGAAGCTCCACGAAGGGTTGTGCATCAGCTCCTCATACCTCTCGTTCTTCGCATCGGTCGGCGTGAAAAAAGCCTCTGGATCGGTAGAGTGAATCGCTACGGGTATCCCCAATCTCCCACACTCTTCCCAGACCGGATCCATCCGCGGATCATCGATGGGCACCAGCTTCCCGCTCTTATCCTTCACGCCCAGCCCCCAGTCCTTCAGCACTTTCAATCCGCGCGCCCCACGCTTCACCGCGTCATCCAGCTGCGCCACCATTTCCGTGCTGAAATTGGGATCGTCAATCTTGCTCCAGTCCATCTGTGCGAAAACCACGAATCGGTCGGGGTACGGCTTCACCATCTTGTCCAGAACGCCCTGAAGCTTTTCTCCCCACATCCCCGTCAGGATGACCACCGTTTTCACATTCGCCCGATCCATCCCTTTCACTACCTCCGCAGCCGGCACGTCGTCTCCGTGCACTCCGCCCGCGTCATTAACGTGATTATGTATATCGATAACGTAGAATTTCGCGCGGGGCACCTCGTGGGCAGCCGTATGCAGCATTGGCTTGGGATCCCAATCCTTCAATAGCAGGGTCATCCGCTTTTCTGCGTCGGGATCTTCCTTGTACTGAATATCCTGTCCAAAGGCCGCCGGATGAATCATGGCTCCCACAACGGTCATCGCCACAATTGGCAGCAGGCGACACAGCAAGCGCATCTTGTTCGTCATCGTTTCCGTCCTGGTAAGAATTCCTTAGGCCGTATCAAAGGCATCAGGCACGCCGAGTGTAATGCCAAACGCAGATAAACGAAAGTAAAAGAAATAAAACGAAGCCTACTCAATTTCGATTGGCTCCCTTAACGCGGCGTCGCCATCGGCCCCCTCTGGTTCAGGGTATAATTCCGCCACTCGGTAGCTCAAAAATCTAAATCCAGGTGACCACGAATGACGGAACAGCGCCAAGGCCCTCCCGCGCATGTCGGTGTATTCCAACTGTTGAACGGAGTCCATGTCGCGGGGGCGGTTTCCTGCCTCGCACAACTGGGAATCCCGGACCTCGTGGAAGCTACTCCCAAATCGGCCGAGGAGTTGGCGAGTGCGATAGGAGCCAACCCGCAGGGGCTTTACCGCCTCATGCGAGCCACTGCATGTGTCGGGGTGCTCTCAGAGGGGCCTGACGGAAAGTTTTCGCAGACGCCGATGTCGGCCGTCTTGCGCCGCGACGCGCAGCCCAGCCTGCGATCCTTCGCGATCATGGGAGGCTTGGAGTGGCACGGGCGGGGATGGTCACACCTCGAATACTGCGTGCGAACCGGAAAGCCAGCGCTTGAGCAGATTTACGGCGCCCCCGTCTTCGAATATCTAAAACAGAATCCGGCGCAAGGCCAAATTTTCAACGACGCCATGACCGAGTTATCGATGATTGACAGTCCGGCGGTGGCCGAGGCTTACAACTTCGAGGGCATTCATTCGATCGTAGACATAGCGGGCGGGCACGGACTCTTGTTAGCGACTATCTTAAAGAAGAATCCGCATTTGCGGGGGACGCTGTATGAGATGCCGCACGTACTGGAAGGCGCGAAGGGCGGACCACTTGGGCCGGTGATGGACCGCTGCACCCTGGCCTCCGGCGACATGTTTTCCTCGGTGCCCGTGGGCGCCGATGCTTACATCATGAAACACATTATTCATGACTGGCCGGATGATCTGTGCGTGGGAATACTCAAAGCGTGCCGGGCCAGTGTAAATGCGCGTGGCAAACTCCTGGTAGTCGACAACGTAATTCAGCCGGGAAACGACTTCTCTCCGGGCAAGTTCCTGGACCTGCAAATGTTGATTTTCCCCAGCGGACGCGAACGGACCGAACAACAGTTTCGTGATTTGTTTGCGGCAGCGGGCTGGCGGTTAAATCGGATTATCTCCACGACGGTGCCCGATTCAATTGTAGAGGCGGTTCCCGCGTAGCTCAGTCACCCTTTGAGGTCTCGGTTTGAAGGCGTCGGAGGCTCAGCGAATCGTAGATCGGCGAATTTCGCAGGAGTGTTGGCACCAGCATCGCCGCGAAGCACGCGCCGAGCATCGGAAGCAGCATAGTGACGCTCCCGGTCATCTCCGTGACTAGCACGATACCCGTCAGGGGAGCGCGCACCACACCTGAGAAAAAGGCGGCCATAGCCACAACGGCAAATGCTTCTGGTTGAATGTGCAGTCCCGGAAACAATGACCTGCAAATAATTCCGAAGAAAAGTCCCAATTCTGAACCAAGTACGAGCATCGGAGCGAAGAGCCCGCCTGGGGTCGCCGCGGAGTAAGACACCGCGCCAAGCGCGAAGCGAACCAGAAACAAAAGTGGAAGCAACGCAAGCGTCCCGATGCCTAGCAACGTCCGCTGCGTAAGGAATTCTCCTCCGCCCACAACTTCCGGTGCGAACCAAGCCAGCATTCCGACTGCAGCGCCGACCAATGCCGCGCGCAGTTCCCCAGGCCAACGGCTGAGCTTGTCTGCCGCAGCCATGGCGCCAAGGATTGTGCGGTTGTACGCCACGGCCGCGAGGCCGGCGAAGGCACCGAGAAGGAAGAATAGAAGTTTCGTCTTGTTAGGGGGAAAAGCGAGTGCCTGCACGTGAAAGTCTGGCAGATCCCCCAGAAAAAACCGTGCTACCAGAATTGCGCTGGAAGACGCGCCCAGCGCCACGATCGCGATGCGGGGTTCGAATCTCCGTACCAATTCCTCAAGCACAAAGAGCGCCCCGGCGATTGGCGCGTTGAAGGCGGTGGCCAGTCCAGCGCCCGCGCCGGCGGCCATTAACACTCGAATGTCTGGCCAATTGCGATGGAAGGCTCGTCCGACAAGATTTGCAGTGCTCGCGCCCATCTGTACGCTGGGACCCTCGCGGCCCAGCGCAAGTCCCGCTCCAATGGCCAGCACGCCTCCCAAGAATTTCACGGGAATCAGCAGAAAGGGCTCTTGCTCCAACTTACCGGCGAGAGCGGCTTCAACGTCCGGAATACCGCTCCCGGACGCGGCCGGCGCAAACCGCCGAACCAGCCAGGCGGCCAGCGCCGTTGCGGCAGCACACGCTAGGACCACCAGCAAAAAGCCAATCGCCTTCTGACCATGCGCCCAGACAATTATGGTGGACCGGAAGTGCTCCGCGTGATCGAGCGCCAACCGAAAGATCGCTCCGAGAAATCCCGAAATCACTCCCACGAGCGAAGCCAAGAAGGCCAGCGACACGAGATTACCGGGCTTCTCGTCTGGGCTCCCCGCGGGCACGAGTTTGGACGTCATATTTTCCAGAAGACGCACCTAGGCAAGGAATGGCTTGAAACGCGAATGAAGTGCGGATTCTAACTGTTTTCCCGCACGTAGCCAGCGGTAAATTGTGTTCCGCGGGTGAGAGCTAGCTCCTGGTAGCGCGCGGAATCATTGCTCGACGATTTCTAAGCGCCGAACCTTTGAGCCGCACGTGCGTGCGCCTTTAGCTTTTCTTCTTCGCGATTCTTCGGCGGTGCGTTCGTTTCCAGTGAATGAAGAAGTTCACTGGAGACTCGCGCAACTTTCTCCACTGTGGCTAAGAACACAGCCTCGTTGCCTTTGGAAGGTTTGTTGAAGCCGCTGATTTTTCTGACGAACTGGAGCGAGGCCGCCTTGATTTCTTCCTCGGTCACCGGGGGATCGAAGTTGTAAAGCGTTCGGATATTTCGGCACATATCTGTAACCTCATGCGACTAGGACTCAATATGGGTTCCCTTCCCTGATTTTACCGAAGAATCGCACAACCGCGAGAGCTTTCGCTTCGCTGACGATACTTTTCTGGTTGCCGGGATGCGGCGTACAAGTAGCGCGAGGCTTTAAAGCATCCACAAAGAATGCCGCAGCGGCCGGCCGGCAATATGCCGAATGCGCCAAGATATATCGGCTGCTGAAGGAAATTTCGAGTTAACCCGGCAGCGACGCGGCTATCCCGAGTTACGGTTGAAGAACGAATTTCCCCTGGAGTTCGATCTTGGCGGAGGAACTGCCAACCAATATTTTAAATTCGCCGGGTTCGGCCTTCCAGTCTTTGCCTGCTACGTCGTAGTAGGCAAACGATCGGCGATCCAGAGTAATCGTGTAGTGGCCGGTCTCGCCTGGCTTCAGATATTTTTTCGCGAAGCCTTTAAGTTCCTTGACCGGCCGGGGAACCCCAGAATGCGCATCGCCCACGTACACTTCGGCGATTTCTGCGCCTTCGCGCTGGCCGATATTTTTTACATCGAAGGAAACGGTGATAGGTGCGTCGGCTTTCGCGGACGTCGGGGAAATTGTGAGGTTACTGTAAGCGAAACTGGTGTACGAAAGCCCGAATCCGAAAGGAAATTGCGGCTTTACCTCGGAGTTGTCGAAATGTCGGTAGCCCAGGAAAATACCCTCGGAATATTTCACATTCTTTTCACCGGGTTTCGGGTAATAGCTGTTGAACGTGGCGTTGTCTTCCCAGCGTTTTTCGAACGAGGCGGGGAGCTTTCCCGAAGGGTTGGCGTCGCCGAAAAGGATCTGCCCTAGCGCCGTGCCGCCCTCCTGGCCGGCATACCAAGCGTGCAGGAGGCCTGGAACTTGATCTAGCCAGCGCGTCATGTCCACGTTGCCGCCAGCAGTGAGGACTACAACCGCTTTTTTATTGATGTCGGTGATTTGGCGGATCAGATTGTCCTGACCGGCAGGCAGACGGAATGTGCGGTCTGATCCTTCCGTCTCGGTAGCCGGATCGAAACCGACACAAACTACAACGGCATCAGCTTTTGCTAATAAGCTGCGCGCTTCCGGGCCCAGCGGCAGGTTTCCGGCGGCGATGCCGAAGCGAGCGGTGGCTGCTCCTACGTCTTCAAAATATTCAAGACGGATCTTGTAGGCTTTGCCAGCGTCGAGATGCAGCGAATGCGCGTCCAGCGTCTCCCCGTGGCGCTGCCAATCGTCGATTACCCGCTGATCATCGACGAAGAGGCGGACACCGTCGTCCGCCGAAACGTAGAAGGTGTAGTCGTCAGTTTCCGTCGGAGTGAAATAGCCGGACCAGCGCACCGCGAAGCGATCCACCGGGCCAGTCGCGGAGTAGCTTCCGTCGCCCCAATGAAAGTCGATCTTGGCGTCCGTGCGCACCAATGCAGGAGCGCCCGTGAGAGTCTCGTTGTCGAAGTATTCGCCCTGCAGGCCGACTGCGCCACCGGGAGCGACGTGAAACTCGGTGTGCGCCACGATCTCGTCCAAAGGAACGGGATCGTTGGGGTAGAGAACTTTGATCGTTGGACCAGCCACGTTGCTGATGCCTTCCAGATAGCTGACGCTATTGAAGGGCTTGGTAAGCGAACTACCGCCGCCGCCGATAACAGCGGGATAGGCGTCGGGCCCGATGACCACGATCGTTTTAATTTTGTTTCTATCGAGCGGAAGAATGTTGCCGCTATTTTTTAGTAGAACCATTCCATCGCGAGCTTCTTCCAGCGCTATATTTCTTCCGCTCTGGCTGTACTGCGGGATGAGCGGATCCGTTTGAGGGCGGTCGTAGAAATTAAACTGGATGGCTTTACGCAGGATGCGGCGGACTTTATCGTCAATGACTTCGACGGCCAACTGGCCGTTCTGGATCGCCGGCAGCAAGGCCTGGCTATTCATGAAGTCCGCTTTCGGCATTTCCAGATCGAGACCGCCTTTGGCGGCCGCCAATCCATCGTGCGTGGAACCCCAGTCGGACATCATGATCCCATCAAACCCCCACTCTTTTTTCACCACGTCAATGTTCAGATAAGAGTTTTGCGTCATGTGTACGCCGTTAACCAGGTTGTAGCCGTCCATGAGCGCGCCAACTTTTGCTTCTTTAACGCTGGCCTCGAATGCCGGCAGATAGATTTCTCGGAGGGTGCGTTCGTCTACATCCGAACTGATCTTGTAGCGATCGAATTCCTGATTGTTTGCGACGAAATGTTTGGCTGTGGCGATCACACCCTGCGACTGGATACCCTCGATCAGCGAGACCGCAAGGCGTGAGGCCAGGTACGGGTCTTCTCCGAGATATTCGAAATTACGGCCGTTCATCGGAGCGCGATAGATATTCATGCCGGGGGCCAGAATAAAATTTACCCCCCGGGCCCGGGCGTCCTGGCCCATGGAGATGCCAACGCGCCGCGCTAAATCGGTGTCCCACGATGCGGCCAGCGCGATACCAGCGGGATAGGCAGTCGTGGGGCCGTAATCGTGCACCCCCAGCGGACCGTCGGACATGCGCAGTTCCGAAAGGCCCAGGCGCGGGATGGCGCGAATATAGAATTCGTTGATGCCTCCGATGATCAGTATTTTTTCGTCGAGAGTCATTGACTGGAGAATGGATTCCACGCGTTTCTCAGCGGCCGCGTCTCTTGCCGTAACACCCTGCCCCGCGATACTCGCGCAGCAGCAGGCCCCCAGGAGAATCAATAGAAGGCCACGAGACTTGTTGACAGCTGAGAATCTCGGCGAATGAGTGCGCATCGTCTACTTTTCCTCAACAATGACGAGGTCCCACGGCTTGACCCTAATCGCCTGTCCTGCGCCTATCTGGCTATCGGTCAGCAAGTCCGATCCAGCAGCGTAGGAATACTGGAAGGTCTGTGGATCGCTGGAATAATTTAAATAATAGTGCAGCGTTTTGCCTTGCCGATTTGTGCCGTGTTTAACGCGCACGGTGGGCGGTAGACTTTGGTCGGGACCGGTCAAGCCCGCCTCCTTCAGCACATTCAGCAGGATGGCGTTCTGCAACGCGTCGCTGAGCACCGTCCCTTGATAGGTAAGCGTACCTTTGCCAAATTGATTTTCGGTGACGGCTGGATATTTCCCGAAAAACGGATGGTCGTAAAACGCCAGCGGCTTAGCAGTATCGGGAATTAAAAACTCCGCCCAATCGGAAACTTTATTGTCTGCACCGGCGTGCAACGGATCATCCCGCAGCGCCAGCGGCTTCACCAGATTGGAAAACTCCTGGTAGTGGAACCCTGCGGCTTCGCGCAGCGGCCCGGGAGCCATTTCCCAGCGCACCGTAGAGTATTCGTTCGTGAAACCACTCTTGAGCGACATCACCAGGTGCCCGCCGTTGTGCACATACGCTGAAAGTTTTTTCAGCAACTCGTCGCTGGCGACATACAGGGGAGGAACAACTAAAACACGGTAGTCCGTAAAATTTCCGCTGTCCGGAAACACAAAATCCACGCCTATGTTGTCGGTATACAAAGCGTGATACATCTGCTGCATGATCGAGCGATAGTTCACCTGATCGCTGAATTTCATAAACTCGATTCCGTAATGCGAATCGTTGCTGTACAGAATGGCTACATGATTTTTCCGCTGGTAATCCGCGAGCCGCGGCCCCAGTTTTTGCAACTCGTGCGCGGTGCGGCTCACCTCGTCGTAGGCCCGCCCCGGAATCAGATCGTGCCCCAGCACGCCTTTCCAATACGTTTCCTGTCCCGCTTGGATCGAATGCCAGTGCCAATACTCGACCATGTTGGCGCCGGAAGAGATGTGGGTGTAAACGTCCAGACGCAGCTGGCCATCATACGGCGGAAACTGTTCTTTCGAATCCCAGCCGATGGCTTCCGCATTGGTTTCCGTAATCAAATAATTCGTGTTCTTCAACGACCGCGTGTAGTCGCCTGCATACGAAGAAGTCTGCCCATCGAAGCGGTCTTGCGTGCCGTGATACGGATTAGCGGCCGCGATATCCAGCGCTTTGGATACCGCTTCTTCATTTACCTCCGGACGCGGAGGGCCAGCAAAATCCTGCGTAACGAACTGGTCCGGGCGCTTGTACTCATTAACAATCGCCGCTTGCCACGCCAGAAAGTCGGTATTTACCGACTGGGTGTACCGTTCCCATTCCAGCTTCCACCCGGGATTGATGATCCCATCGCGCGCCGGCAACTCCGACCAGTCATTCAAACGCTGCCCCCAATAATTCAGCAGCCACACTCTATTGAGTTCGTCCACAGTCTTAAATTTAGCTTTTAGATATTGCTGAAACCCAACCTGCATATCGTGGTTGGCGGCCTGATTGGAAGATGTTTCGTTGTCTACCTGATAGCCGATAATCGCGGGATTATTTTTGTAGTGTTCCAGAATTTTGCGAATCACCCGCTCGCAATAGAAGCGATACGTCGGATTCAGCAGATCAGTGTTTTGCCGGATGCCGTAAGAAAGTGTCTTGCCGTCAAGCCTGGTGACGACAATCTCCGGATGCTCTTTGTACATCCACGCCGGAATTGAATACGTCGGCGTTCCCATAATAATGTGGATACCAGCCTTATTGAGCCGCTCCACCACCCGGTCCATCCAGGCGTATTCGAATTGTCCGTCCTGTGGCTCCCAAAGCCCCCAACTCGATTCGCCGATGCGCACCACGCTGATCCCGGCCTGCTGCATCAGCTGCACATCTTGCTCCAGCCGGTCGTAAGGCATGTACTCCGGGTAATACGCAGCGCCGTACAACACCGTTTCCATCTGGTTCGGGCGAAATGGCACAGGAGTCTGCGCTTGGCACAGAGTCGAACTGAACAGCGCGACGCACATCAGGACCGCGAGCGGCAGATACGCCGTCCGTGCCCCATCTCGCTTCACAGCGAACATTTCCAGAAATCGACCTTCTTGAACTTGCGACCTCATAGGGAACTCCCTTTGTAACCGAACTTTTCTTGCATATTCATCGCCGTGGGTTTACGCACGTCTGCACCGCGCCGCGGTCGATCCCGCCGCAGGACGGCACCGCATTGCCAAAAAAATCACGCCTTCCGTCGTTGGCGATCACTCGTCCGCTGCCCCGTGCGGCGGAATCAGCCTGCAGCGCATAGCCGTTGAGCGTCTCGCGCCCCAACGCACCACTACCTGGTGACACCATTCGCGGATCTGTTTTCAATCCGCGCAAATCCTCAGGCGGCGCGATCTTGCCGAAATACACGTTCGAGTCAAAAACGTTGTTCGTGCTTTGTCCATACCCCGCGGAAGTGGAATACGCTCCACTCTTGGCGCGCGTATTCTCGGACCCGTAAGAAATTTGCGCCTTCCCGAGCGCGTAGAAGATGTTGTTGTAGAAATACGTGGACGCCGGCCACCCAGCCTTCCAGTCGGCGTACAACACCACCTCCATCTCACGGTCCGGGCCGATAAAAATAGTATTGTTGTAAATCTGCGTGTCGGTAATCGGGCCCGTCAGGGCAATCCCTCGGGTGCGATCATTCTGGCTGATGTTGTAGCGCGCGATCGTTCCGCGATTACCAATACTCTCGCTTTGCTCGTGCCCGCCTTCGTTACAAATCAAAAGAAAACCGCCGTCGTTGTCGTGACTGTAGTTGTACTGAATCAGCGTGTTCTGGCTGTTCCAGTCGGAATCGAAACCCTCGCCGTCGCGCTCGCCTTTTGTTCCAAAGGCTTCGTTGTACTGAATAATTGTATTGTCGGAACTCCAGGACCAAATCGCGACGTTATATCCGGCCGAGCGCTGGTTGGCGCGCCCCACAACGTTGTGTTCCACCAGCGCACCATCTGCCGCGACCACAACGATGCCATCTCCTCCGATATCGTTCAGCAAATTCCCGCGAACCACCACCCCCAGGCTGGGATACCATTTCGAACGAATCCACCGATCCGACCAGCCAAAGATCCCGTTGCGGTCCACGCGATAGATTTCATTATCTTCGATCCGCAGATCGACAAATCGGCTGGCCTTCTGTTCGCCTGCGCAGGTGTAATCGATTCCACCGTTGGGCTTCATCGAATCCAGCCCATTCACATCGTGAATCGTCAGCGAACGCAGATAAATGTGGTGAGCTTCACCAAAATTTTCGAGCGCCAGATGAACCCCACGCCGAACCGCGGGTCCCACCCCAGTATTGGTGATTTCCAGATTCTCGATTTCCCAGTATTCCTGATTTTTAAGCAGCACCGCATCTTCGGCCAGGCCGTGGCCATTGATAATCGGTTTCACTCCGGCGCCGTACATACCCAGCAGGATCGGGTGGCCCGCAACACCGGAGCCTTTCGGCCACAATTGACCGTCCCACGCCGAACGAGACTTCAGGAGGATACGATCACCGGGCTTGAACGTGGTTCGATTCACTTTGCCCAGCGTTTTCCATGCCGATTCAGGTGCGGCGCCGTTGTTACCGTCGCTCCCCGCTACCGAATCAACATAGTAGACTGTCCCCCGTTGTTCCACGGATGAAGCCTGTTGCGAATGTTCGCCACAAAAAACGGCCTGCGAACTTGCGCAGCAGAACAGCGCCGCGAGCGCCACCGCTGCGGCAACCTTCACTTCCCCGACCCGTCCGCGTCAATCCGCTCCACCTCATAGTGGTGCAACTTTGGAGCGGCAACGCTTTTCCGCTGCGCCAGAAGTTCACTCTGCAACGCGTCCAGCGCCAGCAAGGATTCCGTAACGTGCGGCGATTTCTCTTGTTGAATACCCACTTCCACACCTTGCCATCTGGCCAGCCGCAGATCCAGAAGCCGCCGGGTCAACGCGTGGACTTCCTGTGCTTGTCGCACCATCGGAGTGGCCACTAAAGCCAGATTGATCCAGTCCGCGAATTGCTGGTCGGTCCATTCGCCGATTTTATCTCCGTCAATCGTCAAGGCATAACGGCCCGGCGGTAGCGCTTTAAGCTGTAGCATTTCCTTGTCAATATTCTGTACTTCATCGGAGCAACGCAGCAACAGCGACATAGCCGGATCGCTAAAGTCGATGGGCATCGGAAGAGCATCATCCGTCTGCGACCAGGAAAGTTTACCGGCAGAGCTCACCGCGTTGACGCTGCTCTTCATCGCCCGTAGTATTTTACGGCTGCTTGCGTCGATCTCCACTTCGGAGACAATCGCCGGCGCATGCCACGCCCGCAGAATCACTGCACTTAAAAATAACCCTGCCGCTGGCGAAGGATGAATCCGATCGGGTAACAGTTTTTCCGCAAGGGCCGGATCAATAGCTTCCGCTCGGCGAAGAGTATCCGCCATCGGGGCGTTGAGATCGATGCCGGTCAGATTTTTCTCTTTAGCGAGCTGCAGCACGAATTCTCCGTAGCGCGCCAACACTGCGTTGTAGCCGCCTTCAAACTGCGCAGCCCGCGTTACGTCGTCGAAAGCGGTCGGCGCCAGTAGCGTAAGGCGCGGGGGATTTGGCGCAGCTTGAATTTGCGCCAATAGTTTGTGATAAGCGTCCGAGTAGACGTCCAGGAAGGATTGATCGAATTTCTGGTAAGCCGCGTCGTTGGTGCCCAGCAGGACGGTAACTACGGTCGGCGCATGGGCTAAAACATCACGCCGCACCCGAAGCTCTGCTTTCCCGCCGCCGCCGCCAACCGCCCAGTCGCCACTCCAGCCAGAATTGACGAAGACGACGTTCCATCGAGGAAAGCGGGTTACTGCATAATCTTCCAAATATGAAGTGTAAAAACCCTGTTGGGTGATGCTGTCGCCGTAGAAAACCACGCGGTCGCCATCGTGCAGATAGAAAGCTTCGTCCGCGCAGATCCCAGGCGACGCGGTTAACGTTAGCGCGATGCAAATCGCGCTTAGGCTCAGCCGCATAAAAATATGTCGGGCCATTTTCTGCAGCTTGCTGTAGTCCTTCCGCGCGGCCTGCGATTGCGCGATGTTCGCTCGGTTATCGCGGGTCATCGATGGCATTCCTCGGGGGACGCGATCTTGGCGGTGAGCTAACCGCGATCCCCGCAAAAAGACCGCCGTTCTAATTATGCTTCGCCTGCGTGTGACGTTGGACATGTTTCGCCCGCAAACTCTGCGATTTGCGGGCAGCGCGATGCGCGCGCGACGGCTAAAATATTAACTTCAAGGCAAACTGCAACTCACGCGCGCCGCTGGTGGTGGCGGTGATCTTTCCGAAAGTGGCCTTAGCCGTGAAATCGCTGTTCGGATTGGCGTAAGAGGGATGGTTTAGGGCGTTGTAGGCTTCGAACCGGAACTGCAGCCGGAATCGCTCGGTAATCGGAATATTCTTGAATAGCGACGCGTCGATATTAAAAAATCCGGGACCGGTGTACGCGTTACGCCCCAGATCGCCGGGGCAATTCGGATAGAGCGGGTCGACGCCTTTGACGCACGAAGGCGCCGCGAACGCCGCGGGATTGAAATATTGGCCTAGGGGCCCGACCGTGCGGTCGGGCAAGTACGGATTCCCGACCAGGTCCGGCCGCAGTCCCGGAGCGTTCTGGTCGTTGCCGTTTATGATGATGTTGTACGGCAAGCCAGTATGAATCTCCGTGATGCCATTCAGCTGCCAGCCTCCAAAAACAATCTGCTCCCACCCGGAAGCGCTTCCCATAAACATGCGGCCTTGTCCGAAGGGCAATTCGTAGATCGCGCTCCCTACGATATTGTGTTTGATATCGTTAGTGGAGAGTCCCTGTTCGGCCGCTAGATCAAAAGGGTTCTGCGGCTGCTGGTGATTGACCCCGAGGTCAAACGGTGCCGGACCGTTGTCGATGCTGTTTCCGTAGGTGTACGCCACCAGAATGCTCATGTGGTCCGAGAACCGTTTGGTAAGTTTCGCCTGCAGCGAGTTGTAGGAGCTGTTACCTTCAGAATAAAGTGCCTGAATGTGACCTAGATTCGGATTCACAAAACTCGATGCCGCATAATTTATATTCCCCACCGCGTAGGGAAGTTTGCGGGCTTGCGAGCCAACGTAAGCGACCTCCAGGCTCATGTTCGGTGCAATCTCTCGTTGCAGCGTGATGTTGTACAGCTGTGAGTAACCCGTCCGAAGAGTCGGGTCGACATAGTAAAGAGACTGTGCGGTGGAATTCGCAATGGTACTGGGGTCGATACTCGACGCGCCGGAGGGTATGTGGATCGTGGTATCCCGCGGAACGCCCGCATCTAGCTGGTAGCTTGGGAACCCAGTTCCGTAGAATTCATTGATGTCGTTAAAATACAGCTGTTGATTGTTGAACGGATAGTTCTTGGTCAGGATGTCTTCCCGCGCGTCATTTTCCGGCGTGTAATACACTCCATAGCCGCCGCGCAAAACCGTCTTGCTGCCAAACAGATACGCGAACCCAACCCGCGGTCCCCAGTTGTTCTTGTCCGCGTTTACCAGCGCGCTGGAATTTTTACCCCGGCCCGCCAACAAAATCATCCCCGTCGTCGGATCGTAATTCGAGGAGTTGTTATTGGCCTCAGTATAAGGATTCTGATACTCGTAACGCAATCCGTAGAAAAGCGAAAAATGCGAAGTCACTTGCCATTCATCCTGGAAAAATCCGTGCAGCTCCCAGCTCTTGGTTTCCGGGTTAGTGAGCTGCAACCCAATGTTGACCGTATACGGGAGTCCCAGCAGGATGTCAGCCAGATCCGAACCACCGGTTGGGAATGCCGCATTGGGATCATAAAAACTGTATGTGGGGTCGCTCGTGAAATTCGCGTATGAATAGGCGCCCGCATAATATTGATAGCCCGTGGGAAATAGCGAGAAATTGGGACGCGAACTCAGATATCGATACTCCCCGCCGAATTTGAACTGATGCTTGTTCCGGCTCATCGTCACAGTGTCCAGAACCTGATAGTCGCGATCGGAAAAAGTCAGCGGTTTGTAGCTTGAGCCGCCAGTGACGTAGCCGGTTCCCAGATAAATATAAGGAAAGCCATCTGTCGCGGGATACCCAGGTATGTTGACGTTGCCAACTCCATACTGATTCGCAGTGTCCTGACCGTTCAACAAGCTCAGTTGCGACAGTGAAAAATTATTGAAACCAAAACGCAAATCGTTGATGACCGTCGGTGAAAAAAAGTGCGTCTCCGCCAGGGAGAATGCCTGGTTTTGTTGATGCGTATTGTCGCCGGTGTCCGTGCCTCCCCCGTTTACCGCTGATATCTGGCCACCGTATGGATCACTGGTCAACGAATAGCCTTTGTTAAAGTGATATTCCGCGGACAGGCGATCCTTGGCCGAAAAATTCTGGTCCACGCGAACGTCCACGATCGTGCCGTGATTGCTGTACGAACTGTCGTAAATGCTGTTGTTGTACCAGCCGTTGCTGGTACCAGGGAACGCTGGCACAGGAAAAAAATCTTCAAGAATTGCTTTGCCCGCAGGACTAACCATGTTCGCCGGAATTATATTCCCGGGAAACTGCTGCGAATAGAAATTCTGTGCATAGAAATAGGGATCGAAAATCGGGATCTGATTGCCTGTTGCTGGATCGACCAACTTGGAAAGATCCGCCGAGCCATCCGGAAGAAAGCTGATCTGATTCGTAGGCGGCGTGGAACTCAAAAACGAGTCATTGCTGCCGATTCGATTTCCTTCGTAAGACACGAAAAAGAAGGTTTTGTCGTGCTTGATGGGACCTCCCAGCGTACCGCCGAAATTGTCATGGTGCAGGTTGGAGGGGGTAAGAGAGAACGTGTCCTGGGCAGCGGTCTGTTTGGGGCGATAAAAAAAGTATGCATCGCCGTGATAGTCATTCGACCCAGGTTTGGTCTGCAGAATAATCACGCCGCCGGCCGCCCTGCCGAATTCCGCCGCATAGCCTGACGTAACCACCTTGAATTCCTGCATCGCGTCCACACTGGGCTGTACGCCGGTGTCGTTATTGCGATTGCTGGTGTCCTCTATACCGTTCAATACGATCGAATTGGCAAACTCCCGCTGCCCATTCACGGAGACGTTGCTGCTGTTGCCGCCCGGTCCATGAATTACTCCTACAGTGAGAAAAGTCAGATCGAGAAAGTTACGGCTCGCCAGCGGCAAATCGAGAATTTCCTTCGTATCGATCACTTGCCCGCTATCAACGCTGTGGGTCTGCAACGTCGGGGTAGCCTCAGTCACCGTAACCGAATCCGCCGCCGCGCCAACCGTCAGGCTGAAATCCAAATTGATTTGTTGGTCCAGGTTGAGTTGCTGGTCTGGCTGCGACACTGACTTGAAGCCATCTTTCCGGACGGAAATCGTATACGTGCCCGGAGTCAAGTGTCCCAGCAAGTACACGCCATCGTCTCGGGAGGTATCTTCCTGCACCACACCCGTCGCCTGGTTCGTGGCGCTCACGATCGCGCCGCCCACCGAAGCTCCGCTCGGATCAAGTACGCGCCCGCGAAACGAACCCGAGGTGACCTGCGAAGCAGATCGGCCCGCAAAGCACATGGCTATGCATAGGCACACAATTACTCGGATTACATTGAAAAGGCGCGACTTATTCACAGTTCCTCCTGAAATTCAAACGGGCGCGGCACTCACACTCGCTCGCCTCGGGGCACACCCGAGTTCGTCCAAAAATTGTTGCGATTCAAATAGTGTCGATCAATGAGAAAGCCATCCCTGCACCGGGCGGCCGTCACGCTCACTCGCATCCCCGAACGGGCAAGTAAACGTTTACTAATTCGGTATGAAAATTTACTCTCCGTAAAAATGAATGTCAAGCATTTGTTTTATTTGTCCGACTCGTTTACGGCCTAGGCAAGCCTCAAGGTTTCGGGTTCCCGATTGGTACTCGAACCTCGTACTCCGGAACGATCTTGACGTTTTTCAGCTCGTCCACTTCCCTCTCGCTAGGAAAACTCGGCCACCCCGGTCCCTCCAGGAAGATCGGCGCATCCTTCCGCAGCGGCAGGACCTTCAGTTCCAGATCCGTCTTTGTCCCCGGCGTCATAAATCTCTTCAGCCCCAGTTCCCAAGTCGCACCGCGATAGAAGTCGTCGGCAAGCAAAGCTCCTCCCCGGTATAAGCGCGCGACATCCCCTTGATAGTTCAGTTCCAGAAAGAGATCGCCGCAGTCTTGCGGAAGTTCCCCTGGGATCCGAATCCGCCACTCCGCAGCCCGCGCGAAATCCTGATCCGTCGGTGCAAGCGCGTTGTACTTACCTCTCTTCACCGCCTCGGATGGATCGGCTGCCCGCACTTTTTCGGTGCGGATGGGAATGTCGATCGGAGCGACCGCCAGAGAGTAGCTTGCGAAGATCCCCGTGCCTCGCGCGCCATGAAGAACCGTTCCCGCGAGTTGCTCGTCCGCCAAAGCCGGGAAGGCAGAGAACTCCATCTTCCCGGCATCTCGCGCTCGAACATCCAGTACATCGCCATCGACAAACACATCCGCACCGGATAGCAATACCCGGTCCCGTCCACCGACGTGTACTTTCCAGATGTTCCCCGCCTGTTCCCGCGAGAGCAACACGAGGTGAATTTTCTGCCCGGAATTTCCCACCACCGTTGCCGCCGCCAACGTTCCGGCCTGCTGGTTCTCGAAGTAAATTCTGCCATCGGCACGAACGACCGCGCCAAATAGAGACTCCGCCGAAACAACCGAGTCTTCCTCGAACGCGAATTCCGCAGCGATTCCCGGCTGCGCGAAAAAGAAATAGTAGGCTTCTCCGCCCGATTCCACGGTGCACAGCAACTGCGCCGTCGCGTACTTGAGCAGCACCCCACGCATGTCCAGGTTCAACGGCCATAAGAAATAAGCGTCCGGCGGAATTGCGAATGGTTGGCGAGGCAGCGTAATCGTCTCGGCCGGAAGCTTCACCTGCACTCGCAGATTCTCTTGCTCGTGCATTGGATAGTCCCTGACATGATTGTTGAAAAACAGAAATCCGCCATGGTCGCCAACACGCGCCGCTACCCGCGGAGTCTCCAAATCGCCACTCCCGGACGGCACAATATCCGGCTTCACCGGCCGCATCGTCGCCAGCAATCCACCGAAATCCCGCAAGAACAAATTAAACGCCTTCAACGTCCGGTACGCCGGACGAACTTGCCCAAACTCGCCGAGTGGCGCCTGAAAATCATAAGAAATCACCGGCAAATCATAGACTCCATCCACCGCCGCCGATTCCTGCATGGTGCTGTATTTTCCCAGCGGATTCGATCCTCCTTGAAAAACATAGTAGCCATACAGATTGGCTCCGGCACCGAGATGGGTCACCAATAACGCTGCAACATCGTCCGCAGAAATAACTGGCCGCCGGTGGTACGCCACCTGCATTCCGCCCCCCGCCTCCGCCAGAAAATATGGAAACAATGACAAACTTTTCTCATCACTGCCAGAAGCCAACGGATCGGTAGCAATGCCTCCAAGATCCCGCCGAAAGGAAAACAGATACCCTTCGCTGGGCGGCAATTTCTTCAAGCTGCTCTCCCAGAAAGCATCAGGATACACGCCGAACACCGGAATAACTTCCCTGGGCGGAAATTCCGCGCCGCCCCATCCGGTGACCGTGTAAAGCGGCGTTTCCAAACCGGACTGCAGCGCGATTCTTTTCAATTCCGAAATGTGCGCTGCGCCAGCGACGGCTCCCTTCCCGAAATACTCGTTCTCCAGTTGTACGCCGATAACGCAGCCGCCATCTTTCCAAAGTTGTCCGCGCAATTCGCGCCCAATCTCCTGATAAAACTTCGTAACCTCCGCAAGATAGTCGGGATTATTGCGCCGCGTCGGCCCTTTCTTGACCACCCAATCCGGCAGCCCGCCATTTCGTACCTCGCCGTGCGCGTACGGGCCTATCCGCACCACCAGAAACAGTCCGTTCTTCGCGCAAAGCTCCGCGAATCGCCGCAAATCTCGCCGCCCGGACCATTCGAACTCCCCCTCCACTTCTTCGTGGTGAATCCAGAAAACGTACGTCGCGACAATCTGTACTCCGGCCGCTTTCATTTTCAGCAGCTCTTCATCCCAATACTTTTCCGGGTACCGCGAATATTGAAATTCGCCCATCACCGGAAGCCACGGCTTCCCGTCCAGCGTCAGAAAACGGCGGTTAGCATTTATTTCCCTTCCGCCCGGAGATTTCCCTCCCATGAGCACCGGCAGCGCGCCCGTATTTTCCACGGCGGTCGTCGCGTCAAAAGTGATCAGGTGAACCGCTGGTTCGTTCGCGCCACTCGCCACCCGATCCGCCGCGGTCAAAATCGCCATCGCCGCGAAAAATATCTGAGTAAACGTTTTCTTTCCTAGCCCCATCCCCACCTCGGCTCCCAACTTGTCCACCGCCATTTCTGCTTGCAATCGATCTGTTACGAACCACTCTAAGGCAGAGTCACGGACGTTACGCTGTATCCGCCCAGCCGCACCGTATCAGCCGGCAACTTCGAGACTACCGGCCGCCGAAATCCAGTCGTCACATCCACATACTCTTCAGTCCCGGCGCTGGCCCCAGGAACCACCACATCAACGGGGCGCTCGCGCTTGTTAACCAGTAGCATGCGCCGCTTCCCATCTTTGGTAACCACCGCCATCGCATAAACAAACTGCGTGTTGTTCTTGCTCTCCGCAATCTTGCTCTCGACGATCTTGTCCCCCGCCCCAAAATTCTCCCGTATCAGTTTCAGCACCCAATAGCGCGCGTTGGGCTGCCCTGTATTCCAATCCAGCATGCTCACGCTCGGAAACTGCGTCGGATACCCGACCAACTGCGATTCCCCCACGACCTCAATTCCCATCCGGCTCAGTTCCCCAAACAAGTATGCGAACGTCGCGCCCGAAAGGTTCCAGTACGAATCCGGAATCGGTTGGCTCTTCGTCTCGTCCGCGCCCTGATTCGCTCCTTCCGCCGAAATCGTTCCAACCTCATTAATCATCGTCTTTGTTTTTGGCGAAAGCCGTTTGCGGATGGTTTCGATGTACCGCACCACATCCAGAAACCCATCCGCCTGCGCGAAAAACGTGTGCTCTTGCACTTCCGGGTTTTCGTCAGGCTCTGGAACGGCATAAAAGTGATACGAAATATAGTCCAGCGGAATTCCCGTCTTATGGTTCGCGGGGTTCAGGAAATATTCAAAAAACTCCGGACTCTTCCGCGGTGTCGCCAGCGAAATACCCACAAATTTCGTTTTCGGTGAAACTTCCCGAATTGCCGCAACCGTGGCGTCATAAATCGCCGTATATTGCGCCGCCGCTAATCCATGCTCGTAATCCGGCTCGTTCAGAACTTCCCAGTAAGGAATGGCATACGCGTGCCCCGATCGGTGCTCTTTCCCCAGCTCATCGCGAAATCCTCCCCGCGTGTACCAACTTGCCAGCCGCGCATAATAATCTCCCAGCTCCGCGCCGGAAGGATCTCGCAACTCCGCCCCCTGTTCGTAATCCCATGCCACCGCATCGGGATCTTCCGGAATTTTAACGTCGCCCGTGGTCTTGAACATCCATTCCGGAATCGTGCTGAAATTCAAAACCGTGGAATGCCCTTCTGTCGCCTGCATGAAATCGCTGGTCATCGGATCGATCAACGAAAAATCCCAAAATGTTTTCCCGTCTCCCGGCGCCCGCAGTTCGGCAACGCCCAGCCTCGGATACGGCAGCCACGGAACATACCGGACATAATCGGCCTGCATATCCTTCAACCATCGGAACGCCCGCTCGTGGATTCGTGACCCGCGCCGCAACAGCGGATTCACCACCACCTGCAGCGTGGGAGTGGTCTGCGACGTCCGCACCACCGTGTCCCATCGAACACTCAACTTTGCAGTTTCCGTTTGCCCGGCAAGTGCCCGCGCACCCACCGCCAACATCACCAGCAGCACTATCGCCTTGCAATGGGTCTGCCCCAACAGTTGCTCCTGAAGGTTTAGTTTTTTCCGTTCCAAGTTGAGTTAGGAGAAGAGGATATCACTGCGCAGAAGACTATCTCCGGTCACTCTGCGAATTTTTCTCCAACGCCTGCAGATACGCAACAATAAATACCAGTTCCCACCAGTGCGCCCGGTTGAGTTCGCAGCGCCTGCCGGAGAGGTGCATACGGGTCAGTAAGGAGCCTGAATCAGCTCAATTGAACTGCCCTCCGCATGGCCTCTTTCGATTCTCTGGCAAAGAGTTTTTGCAGTGACCGCGAGAACGGATGTGCTAAACGAGCGGCTACGCCGGCTCGGGAAAATGCGTAAAGGTCATACCAGACCGTTCCATCGGACGCGTTGAATTCGACAGTAAAGCGTTCTTCACCGATTTCGCCGTGTTCTTTTAGCGTGCCGTAAGCGAAACCGTATTTCTCTACGGTTCCGCGCTCTTCAATCACGTAAGCGATTCGGCAGGCATTCAGAGACCAAAAGCCGACGTGCGAAACAAGGACTGCAACCGTTGCGCCAGTCTTGATGGGCACCTCCGGCCAGCATAAATCCATCCACGGCATTTCGAACATCTTCCAGGCCCTTACCGCGTTCTTCGCCCTTTCGTAAGTGTCGGCGCCTTGTCCCAAACTCACTCGATTGTGGTCCACGGTATACCCTTCCGGCGCCCCCTGTCGCGAGTATCCGACTTCTCGGTAGGAGAATGGCTCCATTTCTTGAGTGGAGATAAATGCCAGAATCGAGTTTCGAGTGGGTTTTGATAGGCAGAACATCGATCATTCCCGAGAACAACGAGTATGGCAGAAACGATGAAAGGGAAGCTTAAGGCGCTTGCGACGAGTGAAATTAGTCGTCACGTATTACAATTTGACTCCAACTAGCTCATTTGATATAGCTCATATGAGCTATTTATGACGAATCGTCTCGGCCTTTGGGAAATCGCCATCCTCGCCCTCCTCCGCGAAGAGCCCATGCATCCCTACCAGATGCAGGGCCTCCTTCGCGAACGCCACAAAGACGAAATCCTCGTGCTAAAACGCGGCTCTCTCTACCACGCCATCAACCGCTTACTACGCACCCGTCTGATCGAAGCCATATCCAGCACGCGGGACGGCCGCCGTCCCGAACGCACCACCTATCGCATTCTCCCAGCCGGACGGCAGCAACTCTTGAATTCCCTCCGCGAAATGATCAGCGTTCCGCTGCGCGAGCCCTCCGAGTTTCTTGCCAGCATGAGTTTTCTGGTCTACCTGACTCCAGGCGCCGCTGTTGCAAGACTCACCGAGCGCTGCGCACACCTCGAAAAAGAAATTCACACCACCCAATCCGCGATGGAAGCCGCTACCCCGCGCGTCGACCGTATCAATCTGGTCGAAAGCGAATACCTGGTCGCCATGCGCAACGCCGAACTCAAATGGGTCCGCAATGTAATCGACGAACTCCAATCCGGCCAACTCAGCTGGAACCTTCAAGAAATCTTCAAACAAATTCGCGCCGCAAGAAAATCCACAGCCCTTCGTTCGAAAGCGCCGTACAAAAAGAAGCAGGCCAAATCATGAACGCCACAGATCACGCCGCCACCGACGCTTCAGGAGCGGACTCCGGCTGGCAGCGTCTGGCCCCCGCCTTCGCTCTGATCTTTTTGGCGCCAGTAATTGCCGAGGTCTCCAGCGGCGCTACGCGTCTCAGCTTCATCTTCGTACTAATTCCGGAAATGATGGTTTGGGGCTGTGGCGCCCTGCTCATCCGCGAATTTGTCCGGCGCTGGCACGCCGGCTGGACCAGTATGTTCCTCCTCGGCCTCGGTCTTTCCGTAGCCGAAGAATTCGTGATCCAGCAAACTTCGCTGGCTCCCCTGCCGTGGGTCGCTTCTCCCGCTTACGGCCGCATCTGGGGTGTAAATCTCATCTACTTCATCTTCATGCTGGGATTCGAAAGCGTGATGGTCGTCCTAGTTCCAGTGCAACTCACGGAAATCATTTTCCGCGCGCGCCGTACTCAGCCGTGGCTCAAGAAATCCGGCTTGCTCATCACCGGCGCAGTTTTTCTGCTCGGATCCTTTATCGCCGGATTTCTCTGGATCAAGATCGCCCGTGAAAAGGTTCTCCACGTCCCACACTATCCGACGCCAGTTCCCGCAATCTTGTGCGGCCTAGCCATAATCATTCTCTTGGGCATCGCAGCATACGCACTACGCAATGTCGGACAGATATCCTCCGCGCAAAAATCTTCCGCGCCGAAGTCGACCGTACGACAGTCGCCGGCGCAACAGTCACCCAGAACAGAGGTATCGCGTTCAACCGGGCCGTCGCGCTCGACCGCGCCGTCACCATGGATCGTCGGAATTGTCACGCTGGTCCTTGGCTTTCCTTGGTACCTGTTGATGACGCTGATCTTCGGCCCCCGGCGCGACATCCCGCTGGGGATCTCCGTGCTAGCCGCAATCCTGTGGGCCGGCCTGGCCTACGTCGTAGCTCGCCGTTTCACGTCTTCACCAGCCTGGTGCGATATGCATCGCTGGTCCGCCATCTTCTGCGCCACGCTCGTCAGCATGATTGCCGGATTCGGCGGCAGCGACTCCTGGTCCCGCACCGACTTCTACGCCAAAGTGATTCTGAACGTTGTCGCCGTAGGCGCATTAACCTGGCTAGCCCTAAAAATCGCGGCCCGCTTGCGGGTCCAAGAATCCGAATAATCTTGAGGTTCTACTGCGTGGGTGGCTCGCGCTCGATCAATACAATTCGCTTTACCTTGTTTCGGTCGATGCTCTGAATGGTTCCGCCAACCCGCATCATCACTTCCGTCGCGGTCATCGATTGCACGTCGCCGCTAAGCACTGAGCCGTCGCGCAGTTCTACCGTGTCATACGCTGCCGTCCCCAGCTCGTAACTTACGCTCCCGCCGGAAACGTCGTTCTGGGTGATTTCCAGAGGAAACGTCCCAGGCTTGAATCCTTCTTTACTAAACAACAGTGCGTGTTTACCCGGACCCACCGTCACTACTTTCGGTGTTGTTCCGCTGGCCGCTCCGTCAAGCTTGAAATCCGCACCTTGCGGCACCGAATTTACCGTGATCGTGACCGTTTTGGGCGGCAAAGCGGGCTGTAACTCTGGAGGCAACGATTGCGGCACCACTTCCATCGAGGCAATTGCTCCGGAAGCGTTTACCGTCGTCTGAAACTTGATCACCCCTTTCGGACTCACGTCCGTGACCGAAATCCAGCCTTCTCCGATCCGCACTTTGGCTTTGTCATAAACATAGATTACGAATTCTGCGCTCGTAATCTTTTTGTTCCAAAGATTTTCCACAGTTATGTCCGTCGTATAGACGTGTTGAATCCCGTGTGTACTGATCTCCTTGAACTTGCCGAAGCTGAACTGCAATATCGCTGTTCCGGAAGTTGGCCAGCTGATCACCTGCAGTGGCGCCTCTTTAGCTCTCGCCTGCGTCCCGAAAAGCAACGCTACGAAGAAACACCAGACCCTCAATGTCCGCGCACGCATGGGGTTCACCTTCCGTCAAGTAGAAACGAATAACTAACGTGGCAGTCTCTTATAAATCAGCCATGTTGACAAGTCGTTGACGACCATTGTGGAAATATTTCAGGCATTCATCGTGCCCTTCAGCGGCGAGAAAATCCGATCAACCCGTTAGGCGCGTGCAGATAAATATCAGGAATCAAATCCACATTCAGTCTTATCACCCGTCCTTAGTCGATCAGATAAAGTAAGAACACTTCAATCAAGCAGCAGTATTTCCTTGGGCGTGCGGGTAATCCTGTAGGGGCTAGTACCGCACTGAGAACAAAGCGTCGTGAGGGCGTAAATTCGGCGGGTGGTGGCGTGTTTGCGCAATGCGCTATCCACACCGGGAATCGTCCGTTTGCCATTGCGAACATTGGAGTTATGAGATGTCCACCGGCTGTGGCACGCCGACTGCGTTAGCTATCGCGTAGAACGCAGCAAAGTGTGGTGGCCCCCCGGGAGACTCGCATGAAATCCAAAGTGGACATCTTTAAAAAAATGCCGGACGGACATATGATTTGGGTGCGAGCGGTCGACGGTATTGATGAAGCGCGAAACCAATTGAAGCGTCTTGAATTCATAAATCCGGGCGAATATTTTCTGTACGACAATCGCTTCGGCGGCGTAGAACCTTCTTTCACTGCGGAGCCCGCGATTTTTGTGCATTGATTGCGAACCGAGTCTGCATTGATTGATTATTTTGAGCGTCGAATCGCGGTTTCTTCCCCATTATCCGTTTAGGTTGCCGTTTTTAGAGCCGCATCCTTTGTTGTCTTTAGCGCCGGGGCATCGTGCAGAGTGTGAAACTCTGGCTTAGCCTCGGCGCTATGAATTTGGTTGCGGACCTGAGGCAGACACTGCGGATATTTTTCGGTGAGAAATTTCACCAGGTTTTCGCGGACGTAACAGCGCAGATCGAAAGCTTCCGGTCCGTTGCGGGCGCTCATCAGCGCGCGCAGTTGCATGCTTTTCTCGGTGACGTCGGTCACTTGCAGCACCCACACTTTTCCGTCCCACAATTTGGTGGATTGCAGGATGCGTAGTAATTCCTGGCGAATTTCTTCCACTGGGGCGGTGAAATCCGTGTACAACATCACGGTGCCCAGCAGATCTGCGCGCGTGCGCGTCCAATTCTGAAATGGTTTTTCGATAAAATAACTGAGCGGAACGATGAGTCGCCGCAAATCCCAGATCCGCACCACCACGTAGCTGGAATCGATTTCTTCGATCCAGCCCCACTCGCCTTCGACTACCACGGCGTCATCGATACGAATCGGCTGCGAGAGCGCCACTTGGATGCCAGCTATTACGTTGGTCAGCGTGGTCCGCGCGGCCATGCCGACGATTAGTCCCGCCAGTCCGGCGGACGCCAGCAAGCTGGTGCCAATGTGCCGCACGGCAGGAAAGGTCATCAGCATGATGGCTACGGTGATGACTGTGACGATTACCACCGCGGTGCGCTGCAAAACTTGCGTCTGCGTGCGAATGCGCCGGGCGGTCAAATTATCGGAAACGTCGATGGTGTAACGCGCGAACACCATATCGCCGAGCAACTGCACCAGAATGATGACGCCCCAGCCCACGCTGGCGATCACGCCCATTTCCAAAGTGTGCTCCAGAATTTCCTTAAGGTGCGCAGGCAAAGGGGCGAAGGGGGCAGCGAAAACGAGTGCCAGCAGCGGCAAAATAACACGGGCCGGAGTTCTGGAGCGATTAACGAATGCCACGCCGCCGGGTTCACCGCCTTGCCGGGAACGGATGCGCGCGAAGCGTTCGATTAATTGAAACAAAATGTAATGGGCGAGCAGACCGATAACTATCGCGCCGGCGAGAAGTCCGCCGGAAATCAGCAAATTGCGCGTGTCACCCCAGAAATTCTGCAAGAGCATTCTCCAATTCGAGTCTCCATTTTCAAGGTGGGCAGACCGTGGACGCGGTCCTGTGTATTGCTATTTGTCCAGCCTGCAGTTAGATTCGCGAAGCGCCTCGAAAGTGGCGCGCCAGCATCTAACAAGTGCAGATTTCGCGCCGCAGGAACCCGTCCGCGGAAACTCGATGGTTTTGCAGCGGATCGTTTTGTAGAAAATCGGGAAAGTATTCTGGCGAAATTTGCGAGCGAATTTTAGGGTGGGAATATCCGATAAATTGATGAAAGCAATCATCAAAAAACGGCGTTCGATGACCGCGCGGTTCGCAGCGGGTAGCGCCGCGTTGTTGCTGGGTTTTGCGCTGCAGGCGGACGCGTATCAGACCTCCTTGGATGGCAAAGCGCTGCACGATGCGTATGTGTTGGGTCAGCGGAATGATCAGAGCACGGGGGATTTTATTGCGCCGTACGTCAAGGAAATGACGGAAGGGCACAGCGACTTGCGGGTGGCGGAAATTGAAATTCTGACTCCATTCGCGCAGGTGGTAGACGATTCGCGAAAAAATACTTCGGGATACACAGAGCAGCAGGCAGTGGAAGGATACGAGAAGCGGGGCAACACGATCCTGGTCAGCGTAACGCTGATGCTGCCCGCGGCGTATCCGCAGGCCTCGAACGGCAACGGCACAACCAACGGAACAGTTGCGCCGAACGGCACCGCTGTAACCGGCAGCAGCAGCGCCGCGGGCAGCAATTCCGGCAACGCGAATTCCGGGGGCAATTCCACTGCCACCAATACAGGCAGCGCCACAGCCGGTAGCACGACTGCGGGTAGCGCTAGCGCGACTGCTGGCGCCGGGAACGGAACGGGACAGCCGCAGAGCGCGTCCAAGCCGGGCGACGCGCAGAAAACGGATGGCGATCCGGCGGTTAACAGTAATTTGCGCCCGGAAAATTTCTGGCAGAGTTTTCAGTTTTATTTTAAACAGAACGGAAAAAATATTCCGTCCAAGGGGCTGCACAACAAACCGATTTACTCGACGGCCACCAAGGATGCACCCGCTGTTCTGGACGGAGCTGCGGTGTTGATCGAGTTTGACGCCAAGGACGTGGGGTCGCAGGATACGGTGATCGAGGTAACGACTCCGGACGGCAAAACGATTGCGGCGACCTTCGATCTGAAAAGGCTACGCTGAATTCATTGGAGATTGAGTCTGAGTTGGCGAGGCGCACGACCCTCCACTGGTTTCAAAATGGGGCGCGCTAGACATTCCGATGGAACCCACTCGCCCTGCAGCAGGTGAGATTACCCGTTAGAATCCGCGCTATGAGAATCTAGATCCCAGGTATTGCCGAAGCTTGAGCTTAACAAATTGCTGGGCGAGCCTTGGCTTAGCAGGACTTACCCTTGGAGCTTTCCTCTCGCGCCGTGACTTGAGCAGTGGAGAGGCCGGGATGAGCCGGGGACACTGGGGGCGACATCCAGTCCACCTTAGACGGGCGCGGCGCTGGGCAGAAGCACCGACGAGGACGATCACGTTATAGGCGTTCATTGCGGCAGGTCTGCGCCGACCTGCTCGCGCACCATGTACTCGGCGTACCAGTCTGGCCAGTTCGGGTCGGCCTGCCCTGTTCGCTTCTCGTGCTCGCCGTGCGCGACCGATGCACGCCGCATCGCGCCGGCGAGATCTTTCGCCGACGCGAAGGTGGTAGTCGCCGGATCGATGCGACCGGGCAGCCGGGTCGTGATTTCCTGAAATAGCCAGCCGTTGCCGTCCGGATCGCGGAACGAGGCGAACGAGCGGTAGCTGCGATGCTCGGCATCCGGACCACTGACCCGCACGCGCCCAAACAGGTAGGGCTCGTCGGTACCCGCGTACACGCCGGCTTGATCGTGGAACACTTCGCTGATCGCGACGCCGCGGTCGAGCAACGCTTTGCGGGCGGCCTGGATATCGGAAACGATCAGGTACAGGCCTTGGGCAGAGCCGGGAGCCGCCGGGGTGACGTTCTTGCCGAAGATGATGGAGCAGCCCGAGCCGGGCGGGGTGAACTGGATCACGCGGAAATCTTGGCCGCTGGCGTAATCGGCGTCCAGCCGCCAGCCGAGCTTGCTGTAGAACTCCTTGGCGCGATCGACATCCGAAACGGGTATGACGACTACCTCGAACTTCATGTCAACTACCGCGACGCCCACGTCGCTAGCACGGACTGCGTTGGTGCTCATGGCTGGCTCCTTCAGGGTCTGAGATTCCGGTGTGGGATCACCATAAAAGGCTGCGCCCGGTTGTAACCCTCGTGTTTCAGATGCTCCAGCTGGCGAGATGGGATATTTTTTATTTCCCACCAACATACGGCACCCGGATGCAGGCCGGCGAGAGCATTTGGACCGAGCGCAACCGAGATTCGCGTTGTTCTTCCAAAGTCGGTGATTAAGGGCCTCTGCCTAGCGAAGCTAGCTGGGCTCGGGGGATGAATCAAGGAAGAGCCAAGCGCGGGCGTCGTCCAGGGTATTAAAAACGCGGATCCCGTGTTCCCCGGCATGCTCCCGCAACATTTGAAACATTCGGACGAAACTATATTCCATCTCAGCGCTTATCAGCATGGCGCGGCGGGGACAGGGCCAGAAGACCCTCCGCTCGGCAATTTTACGAACGCCGTCGGTGTCAATTTCAACCGCGGTGATATGAGTGAAATCCAGCAGCTGGCTATAGGTTGGATCGAAATCGGGATCGGCGAGAAGCTGATCTTGATGCGCGAGTACTGCGACCAGGTCGAAGACACCTGATGCCGTGCTCAGCACCACTTTGTGGGGCTTATCGATTGTGTAGGACGCAGGCACAGAGCTTCCTCCGTTTTAGACATGGCGCTATGTGAGCAGCAAGGTAGAACCGGCGAGGCGCTGGCGTCAAGTAAATCTACGGATAAAGTTATCCGGAAGTGGAACGGAGGTTGGCAACGGAGCAGACTTGGGAATGGGCAGACCGGGAATCCTTGGCGGGGGCGTGTGGGAGTCGAACTCACCATTCGATCCGCGAAGGAACGAATCGCCGACTTTGAAGGCCGGGAAAGTCACCGGACTATTTTCGCCCCCGGATAAGTATAGCTGAGGTGTGGGGGCGCGGTGGTGGGGCGATTTGGCCTCGGGGGCTGAAGCCCCCGTTGTGGCGGGTGGTTGCGGCCCGACTGAAGTCGGGCCCTCCCGACCGGAAATATGACGCGGGCCGAAAAGGCGCGGGCGAACCGAGAAAAAATCAAAAGCGACCGCCTCGGAAGGCGGCCTCTACAACGGCAAAGACAAAGTCAGAAACAAAGTCAGGAACAACGCCACGAACAACGTCACGAACAACGTCACGAACAACGTCAGAAACTGAGGCGGGAACTTAGGCGCGGACGGGGACGGCTTGGTGGGTACGGATTAGGGCAGCGACCAGATCGTGGAGGGCGGGGCTGGTACAGACTTCGTAGTAGGGATGGGTGGAGATTGGGCCGATTTTGCCGTCGGGCCGGAGTTCGCGGGCCATTCCCTTTCGCAGGACGAGGAGTTCCACGGAGTCGCCCATCGGGACTTCGCCGTAGTGGAGCGTAACATTTTCCTTGCCCCAAGGCATATCCAGTTTGGCGTCCACGGTGTCCAGAGAAATTTCTTCGCCTAATTTCTGAAAGCCTTCTTCGTTCAGTTCGATGCCGTTGTGGTTGTAGCGGACCAGGAATTCGTCCAGCTCTTCGGCGGAGGCGCCTTCGAGCGCGGTCAGGAATTGGAAGAGGGCGAAGGGAGATTTTTGATTGGCGAGGAGGCGCTTGGCGAGTTTAGCGCAGCCGGAGAGCCGGTCGGAAACGTTCAGCGCTTTGGAGATCATGATGCGGGATTCGCCGTCGGTCCAATAAGTGGGTGCGCTACCCTGAAAGGCTACGCCCAGTCCCAATTCCAATGCGGGTAGTTGGCTAGCGGCGGCGCGATCGTTGTAGGAATTGCAGACCAGCAAAATTTGGCGAGACAAGATGCAGGCTTTGGCCACACAGCGGGCGAAGGACAACGTGCTGGCGGTTTCGAAGATGGCCAGGATGATCGCGTCGCCTTCGATGAACACTTTTTTGGCGTCGAAGCGATCGAGAAGTTTTTTCACCGGCTCGTGAAGATTGAGGCTGAAATGCGATGCGGGACTCAGACCGCGAGCGATTAGGTCATGAGTCATTTTGGTGGAGCCGCGGACATCGGCTTTGATGATTACGTGAGAGACGACGTGGTCGTGGAGGGGCTTGGCTTCTTCTTGCAGGACGCATTCGTAGAGGCGATTGTTCAGGCGCGAAAGTTCGCGAGCTTTTTCCGCGGTCACCAGGCTAATGCGCTCCATGCAGGCGGCAACGTGTTCGGCATCGCGCAGGTCGCGGTGCAGGCGGAGGAAATCTCCGGCGAAGCGCAGGACGAAGGCCTGCATTTCCTCACGGGACCACTTGCGAATTTTTTTGGAGAGTTCTTCGATGGGTTTGAGCGAGAGCCGCTTGGCCGGAACCTGGCGCAGCAGCTGCTCGACGATTTTCATTTCGTCTTTGGAGACGACCGCTTTGCGCAGTTGTTGCAAGTGGACCGGAGGGCTGTAAGCGGAGGCGATGGAACGAATCTCGTAGCTGGCGAGAATCGGGTAGAGAATCTCGCGCTTCTCGAGGCGCTCGAGAAGTTCGGAGAGCAAACGGGCGCGCAACGGACCGCCGCCATCGAGAGACATGCTCGGGTCGAAGAGGCGCTTGGCGTTTTCTGGTTCGTTCAGGTAGTCGCCCAGACGGCCGCTGTAATCCTTGGCATAGAAATCAAGCTGCTGCTTGGCGGCGTCGATCTGCGGGCCGAGTTCTTCGAGGTCCAGGGACGATTGCTTGAGCTTGAGTTCGATCTCTTCGAGTGCGGCTTTTTGTTCCGCGGGGTCGCCGGAGCTGAGAAATTTGGTCAAGAAGCTTTCGCCGCGTTCGAGCTTTTTGCGGGTGGCTTCGCGCTGCTCTTCGAGGGCGGCGATGTTGGCGCGAATGCCCTGCGCGGTGTTCATCAACGCGTTGTGGGCTTCCGCGGCTTGTATGGAGGCGGGCTCGCGGCCGATGGCTACGCCCGCCTCGCGCAGAAATTCCTGAAAGACTTCGTCGACAGCTTCGAAACGGTCCGGGTCGCGGACGTAATTTCCGAGCAGGACATAATGCTCGAGAAAGTAAACGTCGTCTTTCCCACCCTCCAGAAAGACCAGTCGGTTTTTCAGGATTTCATAGTACGGGGCGAAGTCTTCGCCGAAAAGTGCGCGGCGGGCTTTAGAAATTACGTTGTCCTCAATGTCGACGAGGACTTGGGCGATTTGCTGGCCTACGCCCCGAATTACGACGCGGCGAGCAGTTTGCAGCTCGGCGAGGCGAGCTTTGATTACGTGGGCTTGCTGGCTACGCTCGAATTGTTCACCGCGCTGGCGGACCCACTCCTTCCCTTCCTGCACCAGAATGCCGAACTGATTGGCCAACTCCTGGCTCAGGAATTTCAGGAGCGCAAGGCGGAAGAGCAGGTCTAGCTCGATATTTTTTTGGAATTTCGCCTGCGTGAGCGAACTCTGCATCACGTCAGTCAGTATTTTGCGGAAGGCGGAGGCGTCGAGGCCCTGGGTTTCGCGAAGTTCGATACCGGAGAAGAAGGTGGCACTGGTGCTCTGGCGAATCAGGTCAAAAAGATAGTCACGGGCGGCTTGCAGAAAGCGGGGGCTGAGAAAAACGTCATGATGAATGTTATCGACCCCGATGGACAGAGTGCCCATGGGGAGGATGACGTTGTAACTCTTCAATTCGATGAGTGCCGCGTCGGCTGTGCCGGGCGCCACCTGTGGATTAGCCATGGATATAGCCGGAAAAGTGCTGATTTCACGCTATCAGCGAGGGCTGCGGGGGGCAAGAATTCTGCCTGGGGGCGTAGCCATTGAGTTAGCGGCAAGCTCGCTACCAGGAAGGTTGTGCGCCGCCACGGCCAGGAACACGCCAGGGTGGTCAGTAAACGGTGATGCGGCGCTGGTCGCGGCCCAGATGCTCGAGCTGGATGCGCACCTGTGGCCACGGAGAGTCGAGGGGAAAGCGTTCGGACCATTCGAGGATGGCGACGCCGGGGGTATCGAACATGTCTTCCATGCCAAGAGTCTCGAAGTCGTGGAAGCTTTCGATGCGGTAGAGGTCCGCGTGGAAGACTTTCTTGGTCTTGCCATAGACGTGGACCAGAGTAAACGTGGGGCTGGTGACGTCCTCTTCGGTGGCCGCACCGAGGCCGGCTACGATGCCTTTCGTTAGCGTGGTTTTCCCGGTGCCGAGGTCACCGGTGAGCAGTACGAGCACCGGGGCTGTCAGGGTTTTCGCGAATTCCCTGCCCCAGGCGGTGGTTTCTTCAGCGCTCGTGGTGACGAGTTGTTCAAACACGTTGCTGCAGCTCCTCGAGGAGGGCGCGCCGCGCGTGCGGCAGAGCGTTGACCAGGTCGCTGGAAAGCAAGCCGGAAACGTCGGTCGCGATGCTGGCGATTTCGGCGGCTTTGCCGTGGAGGAAAACGCCCATAGTGAGGATACGCAGCCAGTCTTCCGTGCCGAATTGCGCGGTCAGCGCGGTGAGGAAGCCAGTGAGGACGTCCCCGGAGCCGCCTTTGGATAAACCGGGATTGCCGCTGGTGTTGACGAAAAGGTTTCCCTCTGGCGAAGCGATGATGGTGTGAAACCCTTTTAGGACTACGCGAGCGTTCCATTCTTTCGCTGCGGCCAGGGCGATTTTTATGCGGTCGGCTTGAACTTCTTTGATTGATTTGCCGCAGAGCCGGGCCATTTCGCCGGGGTGCGGGGTGATGACCAAGTGCTTGCTTTTCCGATCGCGAAGCTCCGCGGAGCGCCCGGCGAAGGCGTTTAGACCGTCGGCATCGAGCACGATGGGAATTTCGGCGTTTTGCACTACTGCGCGGATGAATTCCTGCGTTTCTGAATCCTGGCCGAGCCCGGGGCCAATTCCTAAGACCGTTCTTTTTTCTAACAGTTTCTGGAAATTCTGGTTCGTCCAATTGCTTAGGGCGACGGTCCCGCTGCTGGTGGCTTCCAGCGGCTCGGTCATGTATTCCGGGTGCGCGGCAGCAATGATCGGCAGGACGGGCTGCGGCGTCGCTATGGTGACCAGGCCCGCGCCTCCGCGCAGGGCGGCGCTACCGGAAAGAATTGCCGCGCCGCTTTTGCCCATGGAACCCGCAACCAACAAAGCGTTTCCGTAGACTCCTTTGTTGGAATCCCACAGGCGCACAAGCGGCACACTTAGAAATTCATGGCGTTCAGCCCAGCGCAATGTCCCCTGGCCCACTTCTTCGACCAACGCGCGAGGCGAACCTATTTGCACTACGTCGAGCGCGCCGACCTGTGCGGCGCCGGCGGACTCGAGTTGCCCGATTTTTGGCGCCGTGAACGTAACGGTGCGATTGGCACACACGACCGGGCCAATTGCGGCTTCGCCGTCGGAGGGCAATCCGGAGGGTGTGTCTACCGCAAGGACGAATGGTCTGGCGCCAGTGGCGTTTCTGGAGGCGCGATTGATTTCCTCAATGGCGCGCGCGATCAACCCTTCCGCTGCGCCGCGCAAACCGGTGCCCAGCAAGGCATCGATAACGATTTGCGCCCTTCCCACGTCTTGGAGCTTTTTTTGCCAGGCAGCTTCATCTTCGATCAGTGCCAGTGCGCCGCCCTGGCGCTGCCAAAGGAAGAAATTGTCGGCGGCATCGGCGCCCGGCTTGGGCAGCGGGCCGAAGTACCAGACACGAGGCGCGCGGCCCGCTTCTTTGAGGTGCCTGGCGCAGACTAGCCCATCGCCGCCGTTATTGCCTTTTCCACACAAAACCAGAATACGGAGACTGGCCTGCGGCGAGCAAACACGCAGAATCGTGTCGGCTACATGCTTTCCGGCTGCCTCCATTAGTTGCGTTCCAGAGATTTGCTGGCGTTCGATGGTTAGGCGATCGACTTCGCGCATTTCTGCTGCGGTGAGTGCTTTCATGGCAATGAATAGTGTACCCGGAGATCTAGCGGATGAGTCGCGCCGAGATGGGGCGCGCAGCATGCTGCGCCACTACAAAGGCCTTCGATTCAAAATCGTGCAAACCTTCTACATCATCCAGCCGCCGCTTACGTTCACCACCTGGCCGGTGACGTACTCGGCTTCTTCCGAGGTGAAAAATGCGACGGCGGCGGCAACATCGTCGGTCGTGGGCGGACGGCCGATCGGAAACCGCGCGTCGCGAATTTTGCGGGCTTCTTCAATGGTCAATTCGTTCTCATCGATGCTGGAAGGATTTACTACGTTTACGGTGATGCCGTTTTTGGCTTCTTCCAGCGCTAGCGAACGAGACAGCGCTACTACCGCCGCTTTGGCCGCGGCGTACGCAGAAATTTTCGCCTGGCCGAACGCTCGCTCCGCACCAACTGCGCCCATATTTACGATCCGTCCCCAGCGGTTTTTGCGCATGTGCGGCAAAGACGCGCGGCTGACATAAACGACAGTCATCAAGTTGGAAGCGAAGATGCCCTTCCAATCGTCCAAGGGCGTTTCGCTAAGCGTGCCCCAGCGAAAATCTCCGACATTGTTCACGAGCACGTCGAGCCGGCCGAAACGATCGACCACGGTCTGTACCAACTGTTCCGCGCGCACGGGATCCGCAATGTCGGTCTCGACCGCGACGCAATCCGCCCCCGCGCTTTGCATCAGCCGCAAGGTTTGCTGCGCCGCCGCTTTGTTGGAACGATAGGCAATAGCCACCCGAGCGCCATCCTTCGCCAGGCGCGTAGCGACTCCGCGGCCAATTCCGCGACTCCCACCGGTCACCAGCGCCACTCGATTTCGCAGCGACATGCATTCCCTCGCACAGTTGTATTGATGGAGCTGTTTCTGAAGCGCAAGATCTAGCCGACCGGGTTACCCGTGGTAAAAAAATGCGTGGGCGAAGCCAACATTATAGCCCATTGCCGCAAATGCTAACCACGGCCATGCGCCAGTTATTGCAAGCGCGCAACAATCACGGTCATGTCGTCCGATTGCTCCGGGGTGCCGGCCCACTCTTCCACGCTAGCCATCAGCGATTCGCAAACTTCACGCGGACTCTTGGTTTGTACGCGAACCGCGGCTTGTTCCAGCCTCGGAATTCCGAACTCTTCGCCATAAACGTTCTCCGGTTCGATCAACCCGTCGCTATAGCCGATGAGCAGCGCATCGGAGGGCACGTTCACGACCCCCTCTTCAAAGACGTAGTCTTCCATGACCCCCAAGACCATGCCGCCTTCGTCGAGGTGGAAAGCCTCGTTGGGACAAAGCAAAAACGCCGGAAGGTGGCCGGCATTGCAGTAACGCAGAGTCCGCATAGCGCTGTCGTAAACCGCGATGAAGAATGTGGCGAACCGATCATCCCCGGTGTTGCGGACGAGGTGTTTATTTAAACGCGAAACCAATTCCGCGGTGCTCAGCAACTCGCTGCCGGGAGCCAGCATCTGGCTGCGCAACGCAGCCTGCAGACTAGCCATCAACAACGCCGCGGAAATTCCCTTGCCGGAAATATCAGCGATGGCCACAGCCACTTGCGTGGGACTCAACTGAATGAAATCGTAGTAGTCGCCGCTAACCGCGCGCGCGGCCTTGCAGATCGCCTCGATTTCGACTCCGGGAACGGACGGCAATTGGCGGGGGAACAGCTGGTTTTGCACTTCGCGAGCGATAGAAATCTCGTTCTCGAGCCGCTCGCGCCGGCCTTTTTCGTCAATCAGGTTGCTGACGGATTCGGTCATCTCGTTGAACGAATCGCCCAGCACACCGAGCTGATCGGGGCGGTCCACCCGGATGCGATGCGTGAAGTCCCCGGAACGCACATAGCGAGTGGCCTTATATAGATCATCGACCGCCGTGGTGATGCGCCGGGTCATAACCACCCCGGTAAACAACGCCGCCAGGAAGATCAGCAGCAAGGCCACCACCACCAGGATGAACGGAAGCAGATAGATGACCCCGAGCTCGCCGATCGAGGCAAATATTCGGGAGTTCAAGCGAGAAGGTCGCGCGTTGAAGGAAGCAACCACCGGCCAATTTTGTTGCACGCCCTGCGAAACTCCCCGGCGCTGACCTTCCCGTTCTTCATCCAGATACACGGCCTCAAATTTTGAGACGCCGTCGACGGTGGGGTCGAGCCAGTTGGCGCGGGGCTGCAGCGCTCGCCCGCGGGCGTTCACTCGGCGCACTTCCGAATACTTTACGTCCCCAAAGGGATATAAAACGGAGCCGGGCTTTCCGTTATCGTAACGCTCCAAAATTGCGAGATGGACAACACCCAGGTCAGGGGCCAGCGTAGCGAGAAATTCGGAGGTTATGGGGATACGCAGGGTGACGACGCGAAGCCCGTGTGGCGTTTCCACCGCGCGCAAACCCACTAGCGATAAGCGCTCGCCTTGTTGCAAGAGTCCCGCGAAGCGATGCGCCCCGGGCCCGGCGATGGAGTGCAGGAGTTTTGGATCGTCGGCAAATTCGATGATTAAACCGGGCAGTTCGTGGTCGTAAACCGTGTGCTCCTGCTCGGCCACAACCTGTTCCGCGGTCGCCGGTGAAACTCCTGGAGTGGTGGTACTGAGCGACGTGGCGATCTGCTCCGCGCCTTCAGAAATGGTCTGTACCCGATGTTGCAGATCGACGTACAGCAAATATCCGCCCAATTGGGTGTACAGAATCATTCCCGAAAAGACCGTCAGAGTTACGAGCAGCAGGACGGGCACCAATGCGATGAACAGGTACGCGACGATCAGGCGGTCGCGCAGCCGCCACAGCAGCTTGGTGCGCCACCAGCCGATCATGCGTATTACGAGGTAGACGGCAGCTATAGCGCCCAGGAACTTGATAAAGCTTAGTTCCCCGCTGCCACCCAGCAGGTACAACATGGCGCCCGCGATAAAGATCGCCAGCGCAAGAAGGTCCAGCCGCGAAAGGCGGCGCCAGAAATCCCGGAAGTGTGCACGCACGTCGATCATCCGAACGATGGTAACAGTAGTACTTTACCTGAAGTTGATTGGCGCGCCGAGAGCGAGCGCCGCAAAGAAAATGGGCCCGGCCGCTTAAGCCGAGCCCTGCTTCTCATAGTAAACAAATACTTGCGGCGTTACTTCATTTCATTACGCACTCGGCTGTGCTTTACGCTGTAGGTGAAGTAGATGACCATTCCGATTACCAGCCAGACGACGAGGCGGACCCAGGTGATACCGTTCAGGCTGGCCATGAGGCCGAGCGAGACGATGATTCCGAGAATCGGAACGACCGGAACCCATGGCGTGCGGAACGGACGATTCAGGTCCGGGCGGCGAACGCGCAGAATCATGACGGCGGCGCAGACGATGACGAATGCAAGAAGCGTGCCGATGCTGACCATCTGCCCGAGGCTGCCGATGGGAACGAGCGAGCCAAACAATGCTGCTCCGAAACCAGTCACCATGGTGGACTTCCACGGCGTACGAAACTTGGGATGGATGTCACCAGCCCACTTCCACAGCAGTCCGTCGTGGGCCATGGAGTAGAAGACCCGGGATTGGCCAAGCAACATGACCAGCATAACCGTGCTTAAGCCCGCGAGAGCGCCGGCGTTGACGACATAGCTGCCCCACTTGACGCCCGTCTGACGAATCGCCAGGGAGACCGGAGCGCCGATATTCAAATGCGAGTAGTGCACGGTGGCAGTGAGCAGCCCCGAAACAGCGATATATAGAACAGTGCAGATGATGAGGGAGCCTAGAATGCCGATGGGCATATCGGTTTGCGGCTTTTTAGCTTCCTGCGCCGCAGTGGAGACGGCATCGAATCCAATATAGGCGAAGAAGACCACCGCCGCACCGCGAAGAATGCCGGACCAGCCGTAGGAGCCGAAGGATCCGGTATTGGGCGGAATGAAGACCTTCCAGTTTTCGTGGGCGATGGCCGGGTGCTTGAGAACGAAAGGAAGCGCCACGGCGATGAAAGTGATCACGGCGATAAGCTTGACGAAGACGATGCCGGTGTTGAAGTTGGCGGATTCCTTGATGCCGATGATCAGGATGGCCGTAACGGCCATGATGGCGAGGAAGGCGATCAGGTTAAAAGAAGTGGTGAGGTGCGGCAGTGTGGCGAGCTGATCGGCGGGAAGGTCGAAGGTGCCGATGGGCCCCCAGCGGCCGTCGACCTGCACCCAGACGGCCCCGGGTACGTCGCAGATTTGTGGAGGGAGGCTGAGACCGTAGTCCTGAAGGAAGGCGATCAGAGTGCTGCTCCAGCCGCTGGCAACGGTCGCCGCGCCGAAGGCGTATTCCAGGATCAAGTCCCAGCCGATAATCCACGCGACGATTTCGCCGAGGGTGGCGTAGCCGTAAGTGTAAGCGGAGCCCGCGATGGGAATCATCGAAGCAAATTCCGCGTAGCACAGCCCCGCGAAGACGCAACCGATTCCAGCAAGAACGTACGACAGGATAATCGCGGGACCGGCGTAAAGAGCCGCCGCCGACCCGGTTAGGACGAAAATACCAGCGCCGATCACCGCACCGATGCCCAGGGTAATGAGATTGATGGGGCCGAGAGCGCGCTTTAGGCTGTGTTCGCCAGTATCACTGGCTTCTCGCATCAAAGTGTCAATCGACTTGGTGGCGAATAAGGGGTTGCCCACGCAACTCCTCCTTTAGGCTTTGGGAAAAACCATCGGTATCGTGCTGCCAATTTAGTTGGCTCATTGTAAGGTTGTCGCGGCCTGCCCACCAGAACTAAATGAATGAATCGTGACAATTTATCACGACGGCGTAACACTCCGCTTCGACCACACCAGATAGACCGGAACGCCCAGAAGAACGATGAGCAGCCCCGGCCAAGTGGTCTGCGTTCGGTACAACAACAATACGAACATGATCGCGACCGCGGTGACGATATACAAGAGTGGGACAAAAGGGTAAGCGAACGCGCGGTACGGGCGCTCGGCGTTGGGACGTTTGGCGCGCAGAACGAAAATTCCGACGATGGTGAGCACGTAGAAAATCAAAACGGAGAAGACCACGTAGTCGAGCAGATCGCTGTAGAGATTTCCGTAAGTGACCGCGCCAGACGCGACGTGCCGGGTTCGCAGCAAGATCAGCACAGCAACCCACACTCCCTGAAATGCCAGGGCCGTTGCCGGGACGCCTTTGCTGTTCAACTTGCCGGTGGATTTAAAAAATAGGCCGTCGTGGGCCATCGCGTAAGAGACGCGCGCGCCGGCGAGAATCAATCCGTTGTTGCAGCCAAACGTGGAAATGATGATGGCCACGGCCATTATCGCAGCGCCAGCGGAGCCGAAGATCGCCTGCAGCGCCGCGGTCGCCACACGATCATCGGGAGCGTTTTGAATTTGCGATAGCGGCAGCACAGAGAGGTAAGCCACATTCGCCAGAACATACAGCGTAATCACGATGAGCGTGCCGAAAGCCATCGCCAGAGCCACATCGCGCTTGGGATTTTTTACTTCGGCGGCCGTGAAGCCGATATTGTTCCAGGCATCGGCGGAAAACAATGAGCCGACTTGCGCTACCCCGAACGCGACGAACAACCCGAACGCGCCACTGGCCGCGGTGATGGTTGGTATCAATCCTTGCAGAAAATTAGCGCCGGGCTCGATTGGGACGGCGTTACGAATCGCCCACAAGTGCGAAAAATTATCGGCGATTGCTGCGTGATTGCGCCCGACAAAGACACCAAGAAAAATTAGTCCGAGCAAGGCTAACGTCTTGGCAGCGGTAAAAACGTTTTGGATTATTT
>CAWBIB010000001.1:0-560301 GCA_963788785.1 uncultured Acidobacteriota bacterium | reverse complement strand
GGACGTGGCTTTGGCTGACCGTCCTTCGCTGCTCATTCCTGCGATTATTGCGGGGATTTATTTCGTGGCGTTGATGCTGACGTCCACGCAATACGGATATTTTCGCGACGCGCTGTACTACCTGGCGTGCGCCGAGCATCTGGCGTGGGGTTATGTGGATCAGCCGCCGCTGATCGCTTTCATTTGTTGGATCTCGCGGCACACCATTGGCACTTCCCTGCCGGCGCTGATGTTGTGGCCGGCCATGGCTGGCGTGGGGCGGATTTTACTTACAGCGGCGTTTGCGCGGGAACTGGGCGCCAAGAAGTTTGGGGTGGGATTTGCCGCGCTGCTGGCGGCGACTCCTGGGGTCTGGTACGTACTGGATCACCAGTTCGCGATGAACGCGTTTGAAACATTGTTCTGGACGGGTTGCGCGTTTGTGATTTTGCGCATGATTCGCACGGACAATCCGAAGCTATGGATTTGGTTTGGGGTGATTTCCGGACTCGGCCTGCAAAATAAATATTCGGTAGCGGCTTTTGCGTTTGCACTGCTGCTGGGGTTGTTGCTCACCCCGCAGCGGAAATATCTTTTTACTCCCTGGCTCTTCGCCGGCGGCGCGGTAGCGCTTCTGATTTTTCTGCCCAATCTGATCTGGAATATTCAGCATCACTGGCCGTTCCTGGAGTTGATGGGGAATATTCGCGCGTCCGGGCGAGACGTGGTGTTGTCGCCAGGCGCGTTTATGGCCCAACAGATTTTACTGTTGAACCCGGCAAGCGCGGTCTATTGGTTCATCGGCATGTTGTTCTATTTTTTCTCGCGCACGCTGAAGAATTATCGGGTGTTTGGCTGGGCGTTTGTGATCACTTTTCTGTTTTTCCTGTTGGCCCATGGCAAAAACTATTATTCGGCGCCAATGTATACGATCGTGTTCGCTGCGGGCGCATTGGCGGTGGAAGTTTTCCTGAATCGTCCGAGCTTTGCGCCGCGGACCGGATTGCGCAGGGGATTGCAGATTGCCGTGGTGGTCCTGGCGATTCTCGGCATCTTCCCGCTATTGCCGGTGGTGCTGCCGATTCTGCCCATTAATACCTACCTGGAATATCAGGATCACTTGCCGATTGGGGTACCGCGCTCCGAGCGCGGCCACATGGACACCGCGCTACCGCAGCACTACGCCGACGAATTTGGCTGGCCTGAGATGGTGGCGGCTACCGCGCAGGTCTATCACAGCCTGACGCCGGAAGAACAAACCAAGGTGGCGATCTTTGCGAACAATTACGGCGAGGCTGGTGCGATTGATTTTTTCGGCCCCAGCCACGGCTTGCCGAAAGCCATCAGCCCGCACCAGAATTATTTTCTCTGGGGTCCGCGGAATTACACGGGAGAAATCGTGATCGTGCTGGGCAGCTCAAATCCAGACAATGACCGGCGATTTTTTAACGATGTGCAGGTAGCGGCGGAATTGCACAACGCCTACGCGATCAGCGGGGAGCGCCGGCCCATTTTACTGTGCCGCGGCCTCAAGGGAAATTTGCAGACGCTGTGGCCGCAGCTAAAGGACTGGGATTAGAGGAGTTTGCCTTTGGCCCAACCGGGGAGTTTTCCAACGAAGGTAGCGGTGAAAAAAGAGGCCGATAAATACCGTCCCGAACGCGACAAGTAACAGACCCAATGCGCGAAATACAATTCTTGAATTCCGGAACGCGGCGGGAGTTCCGATAGACCAAAGTTCGCGATCCAAGGAGGAATCGCCCAGTTTTTTTAGGCGCCAGCTTTTTAATTTGATTCCGGAGTTTTGATCAAGTCGGACCAGTGCTTCCGAATTAAGCAGCACCAAAGCCCCCAGTGTTAGCGAGATCGTTCCCCACCAAAAATCGCTCGATACGCCGTTCATCCACAGACCCCCAAACATCCGCGCACGTTCGCCTAGTCTACTGGTAATTCGTGCAAGCTGGTAGAATCACGGCGACTGCGCGGGTGCGCCACCCTTGATAATTTGCCGCCACTGAAGAATCGCCGCCATCCATGATTGGACAGACCATCGCCCATTACCGCATCACCGGGAAGCTGGGAGCCGGTGGGATGGGAGTGGTGTACAAAGCCACCGATCTGAAACTAGAGCGCACGGTGGCGCTGAAATTCCTGCCGCACGATTCCACAATTACTGATGAGGAGAAAGAAAGATTGCGGCGCGAGGCCCGCGCGGCCTCCGCCCTGGACCAGGCGAACATCGGGGTGATCTACGGAATCGAGGAAACCACCGATGGCCAAGTTTTTATCGTGATGGGCTATTACGAAGGCGAGACGCTGGCGCAGAAAATTGCGCGCGGGCTGCTGCCGGTGAGTGAGTCTGTGAATATCGCGATGCAGATTGCCAGCGGACTGGCCGCGGCCCACGCGCGCAATATCGTGCACCGGGATATCAAACCCTCGAACATCATTTTTACGAATGACAAGGTTGTGAAGATTGTGGATTTCGGGCTGGCGCGGGTGGCGTCTTCGATCAGCGCGACGCAAAGCATCACCACCACGGGAACTTTGCCCTATATGGCGCCGGAACAGATTTTGGGTGAAGGCATCGATCAGCGCTCGGACGTGTGGGCGCTGGGCGTAATTCTGGTGCAGATGCTGACCGGCAGCCATCCCTTTCTGCGGCCGAACACCGGGGCGATGACCTTTGCAATTCTGAATCAGCCGCCCTCGGCCATCGATGCGGTGATTCCGCTGCTGCAGCCGATTGTTTTGCGGGCGCTCTCCAAGCAGCCGGCGAACCGCTATGCGGGTGGACGGGAAATTCTGGGAGATTTGGAAGCGGCGCGAGCGCAGCTCTCTGGATCCGTGGCGCTGGTGGATCCGGCGACAGCGACGCGCGCGGTGGACCAGCGGGAGTTGCAGGAGTATTTGGCGAACGCTACTACCCCGCGGTGGGTGGGACCGAAGACGCCCGCCGCGGACGGCGGCCGCTACAAAGGCCTGACGTACGGCGGTATTGGCGCGGCTCTGGCTGTGATACTTGGAGTGATTTTGTTTTCTTCGGCGGGGTTGCGGCAGAGAGTTTCGCAGATATTTTCCGGCGGTGGCGGAGAAAAACATATTGCGGTGCTGCCGATTGATCCGGTGGGCAACGATCCGGCCAGCGTGGCGGTGGCCGACGGCTTGATGGATTCGCTTACGGGGAAACTTTCCAATTTGGACGAAACGCAGAAATCGTTGTGGGTGGTGCCGGCCTCGGTGGTGCGCAGTCGCAAGGTAACTGACCCGGCGTCCGCGTTCCGCGATCTCGGCGCGACGATTGTGGTGAAGGGAAAGTTACAACGCTCCGGCCAGGCGGTGCAACTCACTTTGGATCTGATCGACGCGAAAGATCTGCGGCAAATCGGCTCGGCCACGCTGGAAGATGCGGCCGGCGATTTGGCGGCGCTGCAGAATGATGCGGTGTCTCGGCTGGGGCGCATGATGAACGTCAGCGTCTCCGCGGATGCGCTGCGCTCCACCGGAGTGGGTGCCGCACCAACGGCGTACGAAGCGTATTTGAAGGCGCTTGGTTACATCCAGCGCTACGACAAGCCGGGGAATCTGGACCTGGCGATTGCCGCGCTGCAAACGGCGGTGCAGAGCGATTCGCGTTTCGCGCTGGGTTACGCGGAGCTGGGCGAAGCGTACCGGCTGAAAAACCAGGTGGACCCCAATCCCAGGTGGATTGCGGAAGCGTCCGCGAATCTGCAGCGGGCCAGCCAGCTGGACGATCATCTGGCGAGGACGTACGTGTCCCTGGGAATGCTGCACTCTTCGCTGAATCAGAATGATCTGGCGCAGCAGGAATTTGAGAAGGCGTTGCAGATTAATCCGCGGGACGCCGACGCGCTGGGCGGCCTAGCGGGAAATTACGAGCACATGGGGCGCGTCGCCGACGCAGAAGCCAGCTTTAAAAGCGCCGCCGCGCTGCGCCCGGATTACTGGGACGGTTACAACAGCCTGGGAAGGTTTTACCAGCGCCAGGGCCGCTACCAGGAAGCCATCGCGCAATATCGCAGGGTGATCGGTTTAACGCCGGACAATGCCTCGGCCTGGAGCAATCTGGCGGCTGCGTATCTGCAAATTGGCGATGAACCCGCGCGCGCGGAAGCGGAAAAGGCCTTGCAGAAATCCGTAGCGATTGCGCCGACTTACGCGGCGTACGCAAATTTGGGAGCTTTGTATCTGGACGAGAAACGTTACGCCGATTCAGCGGCCATGACCCGCAAGGCGCTGGAAATCAACGGCGGCGATTACCTGGTGTGGGACAATCTGCGAATGGCCAGCGCCTGGAGCCACGATGATGCGCAAACGCGGACCGCCCGCGATAAGACCTTGGCGCTGCTGGAACCGTACGCGGCGGCGCACCCGCAGGACGCCACCGCGCAATCCATGCTGGCGAAGTCTTATGCCATGAAGGGCGAGCGGGAAAAAGCCTCGGCGCGCCTGGAAACCGCGCTGCAGCTGGCGCCCAAAGATCGCGACGTGCTCAGCGATGCCGCAGAAACATGTGAAATATTGGGGGAGCGCGGCAAAGCCGTCTCTTACGCCAAGGCCAGCATCGCGCTCGGAACCACGATAGAGGATCTAGCGGCCCGCCCGGCGCTGCAGGCGATGCTGCAAGACGCGAGTTTCCGCAGTTCGGGAAAAAACTGAGCAGAAGAAAGGCAGATTGATATGGCTAAACTAGGGCCGCAAGTTTTGCAGGTGTACGTGCTGGATGGAGTAGTGTCCCCGAGCAATCCAAAAATTCCGAATCAAGGAATGGTTGTATTGGTTAACCAGGATTTGCACTTTTATCGGGTGCAATTGTGGAACGATAACGCCGACGTATATCCCGCAATGTACGGCGTGCTGCCGCCGCTCGGGCGGTTGGTGATCATGGGCGGACCGGCGACAAATGACCAGAATACCGAATGCCCGTTTGAGCTGTACGAAACCGACATGACCAAACCGGGTCCGTACAAAGCGAAGGGCAAAGTGGTGACTGGGCCGGGGCACGTGATCACGATCGGATCCGGGGGCGCGAAGAGCAAACGCAAGAAGCGCCGCCGGTAGCAAACGCATACGGACGCACGAAAATCGGGGCACGCCAGAATCAGGGCGCGCGGGAATCAGTGCGCGTTGTTCTTGAAAACTTCGCCGGACTTCATCACGAATGTTACGTGCTGGAGTTCGGCGATGTCTTTTAGGGGGTCGCCGCGTACGGCCACGATGTCGGCCCACTTGCCGGGTTCGATGGTGCCGGCGCGGTCGGACCAGCCGAGCAATTCGGCGGCGGCCACCGTGCCGCTGCGAATGCTCTGCATGGGGGTCATGCCGTACTGCACGTAGTACTCAAATTCCTTTGCTTGATTCAGATCTTTCCAATCGAAGCCCCCGGCATCGGTACCCAGGGCGATCTTGACGCCTTTTTTCAAGGCCTTCGAAAAATTTTCTCGCTCCAGCTGGACCATTTTCGGCCAGTTACCGGCGCGGCCGCCGGCCACGTAAATTCCCACTGAAACGGTAGGCACCCAGTACACGCCTTTTTTCACCATTTCATCCATCAGCGCTTCCGTCAGGCCGTCGCCGTGTTCGATGGTGTCCACGCCGGCTTTTAGCGCTGCGGCAATGCCGTCGCTGCCGATGGCGTGGGCTGCAACTTTTTTGCCAAGGCGATGGGCTTCGTCGACTATGGCTTTGGCTTCCTCGTCGGTGAAATTCACCATGCTGTGCAACACGCCGTCGGCTTCAAAGTGATATTTGCGGTCGGAATAATACTTGATCCAGTCCGCGCCGTACATCACTTGTTCGCGAACGGCTTTGCGCGCATCGTCGACGCCATCGACGTACTGCACGCCGGTCGGAACTTTTATTTCCCAGGAATAGCCGAGCAGCGGATACATTCCCGTAGGAGTCATGGAGCGCGTAGCCACCTGCATGTGCGGGCCAGGAACTTCGCCGTTGTTGATCGCGGTTTTTACGTCGACGTCGGCGTACATCGCGCCTTCGGTTTCCAGGTCGCGGATGGCGGTAAATCCGTGGTCCAGTGCAATGCGCGCATTGCGCGCGCCGAGGATGGCCCGGTACGGGATAGATTGCTTTAGCAATTGCGCGTCGTAATCCGCGGCGGTGATGTCGCCTTGCAGCAGCACGTGGGTGTGCACGTCCATAAATCCGGGGAGCACAGTGGATTGGGAGAGATCGATCAGCTCGACGCCTGCGGGCGGCGCTCCGCCGGGAGTCACGGAGACGATCCTGTCGCCTTCGATGAGGATCAGCGCGTTGATAATGGCGGTGTCGCTTTTGCCGTCGATCAAGTGCCCGGCGCGGATGGCGATTTTGCGTGGTGGCGGAGCAGACTTTTCCTGGGCAAAGGCAGGAAGCGCCGACAAAAGCGCCAAGCTCAAGAAGGGGAAAAGACTGCAAGAAACGCGTTGAATGAGATTCACAGGGAATTCCTTTACTGGGGTACTGGCGGGCGGAAGATTAACACAGTGGTTCGCTGGTGGGGCGAGTGCCTGCCGAACTGCCGCGCAGCATGCTGCGCCACTACAAAAACCTGGCGGGACCAAGAACTTGGCGGTAGCAAAAAAAACCGACCGTTCTCTGGACGGTCGGTTTCTTCGTGCATGTTCCTGACAGACCGGGGGAATCCTCAAGGAGTTAAAGATTACCCGGTGCAGCGCTCCCTCAAATGCCTGAAGCGGCAGGAAATTTGTAAAAAGCTAGACCGAGCGTACCGCGCCTGGGCGGCGTAGCGGACGGCGTCCCCAGTCCTCTAGGGCTGAGACGGACCGGCGCGCGGAAAGCACCAGCGGGTGGGCGCTGGCAGCCAGACGGGCTACGCCAACTTCCCAGGTCTTCTGCAACATATACAAGCTGGCAATCAAGAAGGCGATGGCCGCAAACACCACCGCGAAGAGCGCAAAGGCGGCCAGCAGCTCGCGAACGAAGTACAGCTGGAAGGCGACCACAATCCCCATAAACCACCACATCCACTTACGGCTTTTGTCTTTGTTGTCCATAATTTTAGCTGGCCCTTAACGCTGCCGGAACGTGCCCGAGAGCTGGTTGCAACCCGTCCATCCCACCGTTACTTCCGTCCTTACTGCTTGACCCAACCTCGCGACATTAGATGCAGCGACCTGTCCCTTGGGTGGGGCTTTCTACCTGACCCATTTGACACTAAGGCGGCCTAGTAAGCGATGGTACGCAAGTCACATTTTCGGGCCCAAACCACTCTCCTAGTACGCGGTTCCCGGAACGGTTCTCGCTCTAAAACATTGATTAATAGAGCCTTATATATGCTCAAGGTTTCGGTTACAGTTTCGTCAGTTCTTCCCTGTACTAGCTGTGGAAAACCTGTACGGTCGGACAGGTCCAACGCGGCTCTTTGGGTAGTGCCGAAAGGGGCCGGAACGTTGCAGAGACAGTGGGTAATCCCGATTTGGGCCGGATTTAGCCACCCCCAGACATGATAATTTGCCGTAACGGAACAGATGATGGGTATGACGGGGGCACTGGGGGGCAAACCAAAAGAAAAAGCGCCGCGACCCATAACGGGCCGCGGCACCCGCTTTAACCGACTACTGAATCACGCCTTCTTAAGCAACCGGGTGATCCACACCAGGATTACTGCTCCCACGAAGGCCACCAGGATGGACCAGATAAAACCCCCGGCACCCATCCCCAGAAGCCCGAATAGCCATCCGCCCAGGATGGCTCCAAGAAGGCCGAGGATGATATCGACGATGATGCCGTATCCTCCGCCTTTCATGACTTTGCCGGCCAGAAAACCGGCGATCAAACCGATTACAATCCACCAAATCAGTCCACGATCCATATGCTTCCTCCTTCACTTCAACGAGACATGCCGCAGAACTAAGGGCCCGATTTAAAACGTGCCTTTGCCAAAAGTCAAACGAAGACCTGTGGAAAGAATAGTGTTGTTATCCTTCAACCCCGGTTGCGGGTAGTTGGTAAAGCTATCGCTGAAGGATATTTGCCAGCTCAGCCAGTTTTTCAGCTTAGTGGCGGCGGAAACGTTCAGCTGGAAGCGGAAGTCGCCGCCATCCGAAACGTTGGGGAAGACCCCAAACGCTTCGATGATCTGCGTGCGGCCGCCCCACACTTTGGTGTTCAGCGTTTCGCCGGCATTAATTTCCGCGGTCTTGCGGGTCAACGCTGGAACGATGGGATCGACGTCGGTGATCGCCGAATAGTATTCCTGGTTGAAGTCGGCGCCGCCAAATACGTCAAACTGGGTGTTCTTGGTATTTACGACGTGGTAGCCGAGCCCGCCACCAATCACGTTTCGCAGATCCAGGTGCTGGAACTCGTCGTATTGGAAGTCGGTGAACCCGAAAGCGAAAACTTTGGGATTGAGATTAATGTCGTAGCGAATTCCGCCGCTGATCGCGTGTGCAGTCGTGCGGTCCGGAGGAGTCGTGTCGTCCTTGGCATACACTGCGGTAGCGTAAACGGAAAGTTTGTCGCGCGTCGTCAGGCGTACCGCCTTGGCGGCCAGGGTGTAATTAATCGTGGAAGAGTCGCCGCTGGTGACGCTTAGGCCGGTGTCCAGCAGTCCGCTCCAAAAATCGGTCAGCCGCGGATTGCGCAGCCGCTCCACTTCGGTGTCATACGCCTGCTGCTCGGCATCGTTGCGCACCGCCGTCACATTGGCCTTCGCGGCTTCCACGTTGCCGGTATCCTTCGTGGTTACATCGAATTTGCCGTCGTTGGTCGTGACGGTTCCGACCACTGTCTGCCCATCTTTCAGCCCAAGGTGCAGGTTCTGCGAAGACACGATCGAAGTGATGGCGTCCCACTGCACGTTTACATCGCCCGCCAATTCCGTCTTGATCAAGAGCGTTTTGTCGTCTGATTTGACGATAGTTCCGGTAATCCGGTCCCCATTTTTCAGGGTTATCTGGTCGGCCGAAGCACAGACCGCAAAGACACAAATAGCTACAGCAAGAATCAAACTTCGACGCACGTTCTTTCTCCTTTAGATTGTCGAGCTAGTCCTGGTCGTCCGGGCTGGGCGATGTCCTGCGAAGAGAACTCTCGGTCGAGCGACGGCTCTACAAAGCCGCTCCAGCTTACCGGAACCGCAGCGGTAATCCAACGAAGATTGTGGCGTTAACGAAAAAAATCAGGGCTGGATGCCCATCTGCTTGTAAAGCTCCGCGGGCTGATAAATCGCGCCATCTTTGATGACCACCACCGTCTTGCGCACGTCGCTGATGTTCTCGGTGGGATGGCCGTCGACCAGCACCACGTCCGCAATTTTTCCAGGGGCTATGGAGCCCAACTCCGCATCGTGCTTCATGATGCGTGCAGCGCCCAGCGTGGCGAGTTGTAAAACTGAGGCGGGAGGAATTCCCGACTGTACATCCAGTTCCAGTTCGCGGTGCAGCGCGAACCCAGCCATCGAATCCGTCCCCGCCTCGATCGGCACTCCGGATTTGTAAAGTAGCCCCACCAGCGCTTCCATTTTTGCGAAGGACTTGCGGTAGCGGTCATCCATCCCGTCGGGAACCGGCAGCCCGCCGCCCAGCATCCCGCGCCGCAATTGCACGGGCATCCGCTCGTACACCGGCGCGTAAAGAGGATCGATCTGTCCGGGCCTCCCATCAAACATTTCTTCAAATACGCCGAGCGTGGGATCGAGAGTGGTGTGGTGATCCTTCAGCAACTGAACAAATCCCTGCACCTCCGGAGATTGCAGATCGAGACCTGCGGCTCGTTTCGCGGGTTCGGTAAAACGTGCCGGGGTGCGCGTTTCTTGCACGTCCGGCATGAAATTGAGCATCAGAAAATTGGCGTGCTGCACTTCGTCAAATCCCAGCCTGATGCATTCCGAGGCGGTCATCCCCGAAGGAATATGTCCGCTGACCCGCAAACCATTTTTGTGCGCCTCGTCGATAATAGCCGGGACCAGTTCCGGCTTGACGGAGCTGTAAACCTTGATTTGCACGTAGCCGAGCCGCTTGTAATTGTCGACTGCCGCGCGGGCTTCGGCTTCGGTATCAACCAGCACATTGGTCGGACCTTGAAACGGTCCTTTGCCATCGATAATTCCCGCCAGAATGATGCGCGTCCCGATTTCCGTGCCGTCGCTGATGCGCTTGATACGCGCCAGGAGTTGATTCGTATCATTAGCTAGATCGCGGACGGTAGTAACGCCGGCGGCTAAATTCAACAAACCATCATCGCCGCCTACATGCGCGTGCATATCCCACAAGCCGGGAAGCAGCGTTTTGCCCGCAGCGTCGATCACCTGAGCGCCCGCCGTTTGTTGAGATTTCCCCGCTGGCCCCACACTTAGAATTTTGTTTCCACCGATAACCACATTCTGATCGTGCACGATCGTCGCGGACGCCGAATCAAACACGTCGGCATGGGTAAATACGAGTTCACCCGCCGGATGATGAATCAGTTGCTTGGCCAGCTCGGCGGCTCGCCTCGCGCTGACTTCTTCGAGCGTCGCCTTTAACTGGTCAGCCGAGTCTTCCCAGCCTGCGCTGATAATCATCGACCAGCCGCCGCCCGCCGCGAAAAATTGCTGTCGTTCGTCGAGCCACAGATAGTCAGGAGAAAGATCGAGTCCGGCAATTTCGTAAAGCACAACGCGTTTTGTCTTGGTCCCGGATTTCACGTCAAGCTCCGAGACTTTGCGGACCCGCACCTCGCCAGACGGCAACACCGCGAGCGTGCCGCCATTGGCCAAAGCCGCCCGCACCAACAACGCAGATTCTTCCGGTGGACTGTACATACCAACGTAAAAGGCTTTTCCCGAAAGCGCCTTGTTGCCGTTCTCTGAAGTATTTTTCCAGCGGGCCGTGCCGTTCGCGACCGAATATTCCTCGGTGATTTCGGTTTTCAAATAATCGTTGCCGAAAGTGCTGACCGCCACTGGAATACCATGTTTGTCCAGCGTATAGACCGTGGTGGTCTTGGGTCCGCGCCCGCGATCGTTAAATTGAAAAAATGCGTGAAGTTTGCCGTCCGGGGTGCTCCACACCGCCTGCTGACCGGCGAGATTGCCCATAGTTATGACGGACACCCGCTGCGAATCTGCAGGAATATCCGCGGGCAGTGCCGGAACTGCGCTTTGCGACCCGGCGCTAGCAGGCGCTTGCGCGTAAACGCCGCCGCTCACAAAGATTGCCGGCGTCAGAAATATTAGTATCGCGGCGAACGCCAAGCGCACCGCGCGAAATCCCTGCATAAAAACCCGCATTATTTTTCTCCGGAGTTCAACAAAAAAAGGCTGCCCGGATTTTACAGCGGTTAGTAGCTACCGTGAAAAGAAACTGCACGCCGGTTAACGGCCGCGCTTTGTGTATAATGCGGCGAGATTTAGGGAGAGAAAATGACTTACGGTATTTGGCGGAAGGCTCAACTCTTGATGGCCGGTATTTTAGCTTGCGCGATATTAGTTGTCGGAGGGTGTGCGCACTCTTCAGCGCCGAACAATTCCGCCGGAGCGACATCGACCTCAGCGGGCACACCGGCGGCAACGCGTCCCACGATTGTGTTCATGACCGACTTTGGAACCGCTAACGACGCGGTCGCCTTGTGCAAAGCGGTGATGCTGGGAATCGCGCCGGATGCGCGAATCATGGATATCACGCACCAGGTGACGCCTTTTTCGATTGAAGAGGCTTCGCGTTTCTTGAGCTCCGTATCGGAATATTATCCGGCTGGGACCGTTTTCGTTTCGGTGATCGATCCAGGCGTCGGCACCTCGCGTAAGGCCGTAATTGTGAAATCCAAGAAGGGCCAATATTTTGTACTGCCAGACAATGGCTTGGTTACGCCGGTGATTGATCGCGACGGACTCGATCACGCCCGCGAAATTACCAATGCGGCTTGGATGGTGCCGGGCGCGATCTCTTCCACCTTTCATGGGCGCGATATTTTTTCGCCCGCCGGCGCGCACCTCGCGATGGGTTGGGATTACACCCAAGCTGGATCGGAAGTGGCGCAGCTCGTCCGCCTGACTCCGAAGGCGGCCGTGGCAACGGATAAAGGCGTCACCGGCGACGTAATCGGTCTCGACGATCCGTTCGGCTCGCTGATCACCGACGTGACCGGCGAGCAGATGAAAACGCTGGGCTACAAGTTCGGCGACCGAGTGACCTTCCTGCTGAACAAAAAACCGGTCACTCTGCCGTTCGGTCGTACCTTCATGGATGTCGCCGTGGGCGAATCCCTTCTCTACATAGATTCCCGTGGACGCCTCGGCTTGGCGGTAAATCAAGGGGACTACTCCAAAAAATTCAACGTGACACCGCCGGGAGAAATTTTCGTTCCACGAAAAGGCGCGGCACTTAAACGCTAAGTCTTTCGAGCCGAATCCCATGCGGATGACGCCGTTGTAGCGGCCGCCTGGCGTTTCCCCGATCGATCGGGGAGGCGGTCGCGTTTTGCGGCGTCATCGTGATCGCCGATGCAGGCATCTTGCTTTTTCTTGGCGAGCAGCATCCAATAGATGTGGACTCAGCCGTCCAGCAATTTATCGCAAAACATTCCCAAGAGGCCCCATGCCAGAAGCCGTAATCGTTTCCGCCGTCCGCACCGCAGTTGGTCGTTCCTTCAAAGGAACGCTGCGAACCTCGCGCCCGGATGATTTAGCTGCCGCGGTGATCAAAGAAGCGATCGCTCGGGTTCCCGGTCTCGATCCCAAAGACATCGACGACGTAATTCTCGGATGCGCCATGCCAGAAGCCGAACAAGGCATGAACGTGGCGCGGATCGCTGCGTTGCGCGCGGGATTGCCGGTGGAAACCTCGGCGATGACCATCAACCGGTTTTGCTCCTCGGGATTGCAGGCCATTGCCACGGCCGCCGAACGGATTCGCTCCGGAGGTTCGGAAGTTATTGTCGCGGGCGGGACGGAATCCATGTCCCTGGTGCCCATGGGCGGAAATAAAATTTCGCCGAATCCCTGGCTCATCGACAATTATCCCGATACTTACATCAACATGGGACTCGGCACGGAAAATATCGCCAAGAAATTTGGGATTGGGCGGGAACAAGCGGATCAATTCGCGGCGGAATCCCATCGCAAAGCGCTGGCGGCAATCGCTGCCGGAAAATTCAAAGATGAGATCGTGCCGGTGGAAGTAAGAATCACTTCGCTGGCGATGAGCGCCGGTGCGGCGCCTGGTGGGACAAGCGGCAGCAAAGCAGCCAAGCCGGCAACGCAGACCATTCATTTTGATACCGACGAATTGCCGCGCGCGGAAACTTCCTTTGAAGTGCTCTCCAAACTCAAGCCCGCATTTCACCTGGCGGGAACGGTGACGGCCGGAAACAGTTCGCCGATGAGCGATGGCGCCGCGGCGTTGGTGCTAATGAGTGATACCCGCGCAAAAGCGCTCGGCCTAAAACCGCTAGCGCGATTTGTGACCTATGCGACGGCCGGTTGCAAGCCCGAGGAATTTGGCATCGGTCCAGTGTTCGCGATTCCGAAAGCGCTGAAGCTGGCGGGATTGTCGCTTTCGGATATCGATGTGATCGAGTTGAACGAAGCGTTCGCGGCGCAATCTCTGGCGGTAATTCAGCAGGCCGGTTTGGATGCTGCGCGCGTAAATCCAAATGGCGGCGCGATCGCACTCGGACATCCCCTGGGTTGCACTGGAGCAAAGCTGACCGCGACAATCATTCGCGATTTGCAGCGCAAAAACGGCCGCTATGGAATGGTTACCATGTGCATCGGCGGCGGCATGGGCGCGGCGGGAATTTTTGAACGGTTGGCGTAGGCGCGCCGGAAGTGATTAACCGGAAATGGTATCTAGTTGAATTGTAGAGTGTGATCTTTTGCAGTGGGCTATCGCTTTCGGCATTGGAGGATTCTGGATGAAGCCTTTTTTATTTTCTGTCGTGCTGCTGCTGGGATTTTCTTTGCGCGCGCAGGCGCCCGCTGCCGTTCCCGCCGCCGGCGAAGCGCACCACAAATTGGTTATAGAGAATTCCGATATGCGGGCGTTGCGGGTGAGCATTCCCGTGAACGACGCCACCCTTTTGCATCAGCACGATATGGCTTACGTTTATGTGAGCCTGGGAGCGGCGGATTTCGAGAACGATGTAGCTGGCAAGCCCGCGGCGCGCGTAAAGTTGGCTGACGGCCAACTGGGCTATTCGCGCGGAGGATTTGCGCACATCGTGAAAGCGGACGCGGGGATTCCGTTCAACAACGTTACGGTGGAGCTGTTGCATCCGCAGGGCGAGCCGCGAAATCTATGTGAAAAAGTGGTGCCCGGCGAGCTCGGGGTCTGCGATCTCAGCGGCGATCAAGCCGGCGCGCAAATTGCCACCCGTCCGGTGATGGAAACGGACAAAATTCGCGTGGACCAGGTGACGGTGCGGCGCGATGGCGACATTATGGACAAGCCCCACACCCAGGCGGGATTGCTGATCGCGGTCTCTGGCGCGCCGATTAAGATTGCGCGAATTCCGGGAGTGATGACCCAGACGCTGCATTCCGGAGAAATGGTCTGGCTGCCCTTGAATGCGCAGCCAAAATTTACCGTCGAAGAGGGACCCGAAGCGCGGCTGATTCTTATCTCTTTTAAGGACTAGTGACGGCTCGGCTGACGACTATTTTTTGTAGCATCCTCGGTAACGAATAACTCTTCCAGGGCCCCGGCCGCGCTCCCGGAGAGTTCCGCGCAGCACTCGGCGCAGTCGTGGCCCTCGATCCTAGGGCGCAATTTCTCCGCCCGCAACGAAATCTACTCGCGAACGATTCCCGGTTAGAAGTACACTGCGTCCTGTTATTGCGTCGATGTGGATTCACCCGTTTCCGGAGCGCCATTTGTCCACCCTTGAATTCACCGCAATTGTTGGATTTGGATCTTTGCTGGCGGGATTCCTTGGAGCTTTGACCGGACTGGGCGGCGGCGTCGTGATTGTGCCAATGCTCACGCTCCTGTTTGGCGTCGACATTAAGTATGCGATCGGCGCGGCGCTGGTGTCCGTAATCGCTACTTCCTCTGGAGCCGCTGCCGCATACGTGCGCGACGGTTATTCCAATATTCGCGTGGGCATGTTCCTGGAAATTGCCACGACGATTGGCGCGGTGACTGGGGCGGGTGTGGCGCTGTATTTGCGGGCATCAGTCATCGCAATAATTTTTGGAGTAGTGCTGTTGTATTCCGCCTACGCATCGCACCGCCAGGAGCCGCATGAGACGGAGAGCCATCCGCCGGACAAGATTGCCACCTGGTTGAATATGGACAGTTCTTTTCCCACGGCGAACGGTTTGCAAAGCTACCATGTCCGGCGCGTGCCCCTCGGCTTTGTGATTATGTTTGTGGCTGGAGTGCTTTCTGGCCTGCTGGGAATCGGATCCGGCGCGGTGAAAGTTCTGGCCATGGATCAGGCGATGAAGCTGCCGTTCAAAGTTTCGACTACTACCAGCAATTTTATGATTGGGGTTACTGCGGCGGCCAGCGCGGGAATTTATCTGAGTCGCGGATATATTGACCCAGGACTGGCGATGCCGGTGATGCTGGGAGTTTTGGGAGGTTCGCTGCTGGGCGCGCGCGTTTTGGCCGGGGCTAAAGTGAAAACTTTGCGAATCGTGTTCAGCGCGGTCATCGGCATCCTGGCGGTCGAGATGATTTACAACGGTATCGTAGGGAAATTTTGAGATGAACGCGCAGACCGGTGCCGCTCTGAATTTGGCGAAAGACAAACGCATCGACCAGTTGCTGGGCCTGTTGCTGCGCAGTGGGGTCCTGGCCTCGGCCGCGATCGTGGTTGTGGGTGGCATCGTGTTCTTGACGCGGCACCATCTGCCGGTAACGAATTACCGGGTGTTTCAAGGCGAACCGGCCGAATTCAGCACGCTGCGTGGAATCCTCAGCGAAGCCCGCGCAGAGCGCGGACGGGGGCTGATCCAACTGGGACTGCTGGTGTTGATTGCTACGCCGGTGGCACGAGTGGCGTTTTCCGTGTTTGCATTTCTGTATGAGCGGGATTGGACTTACGTGGCGGTGAGTCTGCTGGTTCTAGCGCTGTTACTCTGGAGCTTGTTTAGCGGGCACGCGTGAAATCATCCGAGCGGAGTAGGGACCAGCCCAGTGTTTTCGCAACTGTTGATTCTGTGGGAGATAAAGTCCCCTATTTTGATACAGATATCCAAGTGCTGATTCTTCAAGGTTTAGCGGTACGGGTTTATTGAAACAGAGATCGATTCGGCCAAAAGAGAGAGCGTTAGTCCACGCGTCTAATAACGACGTCTGGGCTTCATCTCAGCAACTTGACGATGCTGCATAGGCATCGAAGGAGTTAAAAGCTTGTAGGGGTGTGGTCGGCTGGACGCAATTCCTTACCGAAGCAGGGTACCTCATTAGGGACGTATTGTCAAGGTAATTCTGAAAGATTCTTGTAGAACTCTGACAGTGTTGATTCGTAAGAGGCTAGGAGTTACGGTACGACAAAGATTTCCCGTTATGGACCGATGGACACGTTCCGCTGGCTGATTTTGTTGCTAGCCCTACTATTTGCGGCTGCCTTGGAGGCACAAGTACACCCGTCGGATGGAGAAAGTGCTGCAAAACCCGGTGCGGCCGCGCGTGCGGCGGTGGTCCTGCGGGCCGACACCCGGCTGGTGCAGCTGAATGTGGTGGTGGAAAATCGCAAGGGGAGACCGATTGAGGATCTGAAGAAGGAAGATTTCGTGCTGCTGGACAATGGCCGGCCGCAGGATATCGCGCTTTTCGAGCGGGAGTCCGCGACCGCCCCCAATTCGGAGGCTGCAACATCCACAGCGGAAAGCAATACCACGCTGGCACCGAACGTCTTCGGCAACCGGCTGCGACACGCCGACGAACCGCCCGGCAGCGTTACCGTAATACTCTTCGATGTTCTGAATACTTCGTTTACCGATCAGGCTTACGCGCAAGCGCAAGTTCTGGCCTTTCTGCAGCAATTGCGCCCGCAGGATCACGTAGCGATCTACCTGCTAACAAACCGCCTGAGTGTGATCCACGAGTTTACGCAGGACTCGAAATCACTTTTGGAAGCCATCGAGCGTTTCCGGGCGCTTCCTTCGCTGTTGCTGAAAAATTCTTCGCAACCGATGGCGGTCTCCGCGGACTCTGGCGTTCATGACGCCAAGGCTGCGCAGCACCTGGCCAACATGATGAACGACATGAATTCCAAGTTGAGCGACTTGTCCGATGCGACGCGGGTGGGAATCACCGCGCAAGCGCTCGAAGCAATCGCAAACCACGTAGCAGGAATTCCGGGACGCAAGAGCCTGGTGTGGGTTTCGGGAGCGTTTCCGGTGTCTATTTCCTTCGACAGCAATCAAGACTCGCCAGTGGACGCGCAATCGCAGAATTTTACGCCACAGCTGGAGCGCGTGGCTCGGGCTTTGAATCAATCTAATCTCGCGATTTACCCGGTGGACGCGCGGGGACTGCTGCTCAACGCGGAATTCGACGCCAGTTTGAGTCATCCCTTCGGACCTCGCGCCCCGGCCATCGGCACCGGGGTGGGACAATCCGAATATATGACCATGAATCTTCTGGCGGACCGCACCGGCGGACACGCGTTTACCAGCACCAACGATATTAAGGGAGCGATCCGGCAAACGATCGCAGACGGTCAGTTTACTTATTCGATTGGATATTACCCCGATCACGGCGAATGGACCGGGAAGTACCACACGCTGCAATTAAAGGTGAAGAAGTCCGGCGCGGTGCTGCGCTACCGGAAGGGCTATTTTGCGCTGGCCGATCCACCAAGTAATGCCGCCGAAACGCACACAGCGCTGGCATCCGCGGTGTGGAGTCCAGTGGACGCGACGAGTTTGGGCATTCAGGTTCGGATCGAGACGATTTATCTGGCGACCCGGAAACTGGATATGCGCGTCAAATTAGACCTTGGCGATTTACGGTTGAAGCTGGAAGACGGTCGCCGCAAAGGGAGCGTGGACGCGATTTATATGCAACTGGGGCCGCAAGATGCGGTACTGGGAATTGAGCCGCTGACTTACAAAGTGGATTTGAACGAGGATGGCTATCGTTCGGCGCTGAAAACCGGGTACGAGCTGAAGGCGCCGCTGGCGATTCAGCCGACTACGAAGAATTTGCGGGTGGTTGTACGAGATTCCACGTCGGGTTTGTTGGGCAGTGTGACAGTGCCGCTGGAGAAGTTTTTGCCGGCGGTTCAAGTTGCGGCTGCCCATTGAGGCTGGCGCTGCGGGAGTAGTCGCGAGGGGCGAGAGCCGAGAACGCCCTGCGGCAGGCGTGAGAGCCCGACTGGTAACCGGAGCTACGGCGCAAAACGAAGCATCGAGCCGGGCTAAAGTTTGGCGGCATACAAGCCAAAAACTTGAGCGCGGTTGATGGGATTGCCCTAGGCGGGGCGGGGGCGTAGAATGGCGTGCGCGCTTGAACTGGTTATAACGTACACGCCGTACACGCTTCAAAGACTGTGAAAACCCCGTTACGGGACCATGCCCCTGCGCTGGGAAACCCTCCGACGAGGGTAAAGGAGCTTTCCGATGGCTACTGCTGCCGCGACGAAATCTGCTGCTAAGGGTGGAAGCTTTTTGCTGGATGCGGCGTTGCCGCAGGATGTGTTCACTCCGGCGGACGTGAATGACGATCAGCGGCTGATCGGGCAGACCGCGGAAGAGTTTGTGATCAAGGAAGTATTTCCGCACATAAAGGACCTGGAGAACAAGAAACCGGGCTTGATGGCGTCGCTGGTGAAGAAGGCCGGCGAGATTGGGTTGATGAGCGGAGGAATCCCGGAAGAGTACGGCGGAGCGGGGCTGGACAAGATCGCCGGGATGGTACTGACCGAGAAGCTTTCGCTCTATGGCGGATTTGCGGTCACCCACGGGGCGCACGCTGGAATTGGGACTTTGCCGATCGTATATTTCGGGACCGAAGAGCAGAAGAAAAAGTATTTGCCAAAGCTAGCAACCGGAGAGTTGATCGGGGCTTATTGCTTGTCCGAACCGCAGGCCGGCTCGGATTCGCAAAATTCTTTGACGCGCGCGGAATTGAACAAAGAAGGCACGCACTACATTTTAAACGGGCAGAAGATGTGGATCACCAATGGCGGGTTTGCGGACCTTTATATTGTGTTCGCGAAAGTGGACGGGGAAAAGTTTACGGCGTTCATCGTGGAACGGGCTTTTGAAGGCTGCAAGCCGGGCAACGAAGAACACAAGATGGGGATTCACGGAAGCTCGACCACCCCGGTGTTCCTGGAAAATTGCAAAGTGCCCAAGGAAAACGTGCTGCACGAGATTGGACGCGGGCACATTGTGGCGTTCAACATTCTCAATGCCGGACGATTCACGCTCGGAGCTTCGGGAGTGGGGGCGGCGAAACAGATTTTGTCCATCTCTTCCAAGTATGCGAAAGAGCGAAAGGCGTTTGGCAAATCGATCGGAGAGTTCGGACTGCTGAAGGAAAAGATGGCGGAGATGGCGATCCAGCTTTTTGCCGTGGAGTCCATGGTGTACCGCTCGGCGGGAAATATGGAAACGGCGATGGTCGCGGCGGCGGGCTCGGGCGACAAGGCGAAGAACACCATGCAGGTGCTGGACGAATACGCGATCGAGAGTTCGATTTCGAAAGTGTATGGCAGCGAGATGCTGGACTACGTGGTGGATGAAGCGGTGCAGATTTTCGGCGGTTATGGATTCCATGAGGATTATCCGGTTTGCCGAGCTTACCGCGATTCGCGCATCAACCGAATCTTTGAAGGAACCAACGAAATCAACCGCATGCTGATCATTCAGATGCTGATGAAACGGGCGATGAGCGGGCAGTTGGCGCTGATGCCGGCGGCGATGAAGCTGGCGGAAGAGATTTTGGCCGGGCCGTCCTTCGAGGAAACGCCCGAAGGCGTGTTGGCGGAAGAAGGGCGCGTAGTAGCCAATGCCAAGAAGATATTTTTGCAGGCCGCCGGTGGGGCGCTACAGAAATTCCGCGAAAAATTGGCGGAGGAGCAGGAGTTGATCGGGGCGCTCTCCAACATTGTTATGGAAATTTATGGGATGGAGTCTTGCTTATTGCGGGCGCAGAAAGCAGCCGCGGCAAAGGGCGAGGCCCCCACACAGGTGATGATCGATGCGGCCCGGGTGTTCATAAGCGATGCGATGGAACGGGTGGAACACGAGGCCAAGCGGGCGTTGGCGGCGGTGAATGACGGGGACATGTTGACGGCCCAAATGGCGGTGCTAAAGCGGTTTGGTAAGCGGCCGGCCGTGAATACGATTGCGCTGCGGCGGAATGTTGCGGCGGCGGTGCAGGCGCAAGACCGATATCCGTTTGAGGGCCGGTAGTTCCACCACTTGTCCCGGAAGCAAGATCCTTCGTTTTCGCGACGAACCGGGTGACGCGTTAGAGGACAGATTCCTCGCTTCCCTCGAAATGACCATAGTCGGACATTGAATGGCCGATAGGTCGGTCACCACCTCTACACAGGGGCACCGCAAGTTTGTATTGCCGGTCCTTGTAGTTCGATAAACTATTCAGACCGCAAGTTGTTGGTATTTTCGAGGAATTGTGATGCCCCGTCGGCTATTGGTGGTCTGTGGCGTGTTGATCGCCCTGCATGTGGCGATCGCTACGCTATTCAAGGCCTCGCCAAACACCCCCTTGATTTCAAATGGGCTGCAAATTCTGGCGAGTTTTATTGCTGCCGGAGCTTGCTTCGGAGCCCGGCAAAGGAGCCGGGGCTTAAGCCGGAATTTTTGGTTGCTGGTATGTTTGGGGTTTGTGACCTGGGGCGTATCTAATTTTTTCTGGGGCTATTACGAAGCGGTTCTGCATATCGAGCCGCCACTTACTTCTTTCGTCCGGTTTTTCTTCGACATCCAAGGCGCGTTTTTCGCGATGGCGGTATTGCTGGAAGAGCATGACGACTCAACCTACTCGCTACTGGAATTAACCGCGGATTTCACGCAGCTGATCATCGTTTTCGCGCTGGTGTACCTGGGCTTGTACTACATACCTTCGCTGCAACTGGACTCCCACACCGCATTGCAACGGCAAATCCAGATGGAGCTGGGCGAAAACTGCGCGCTGATTCTGCTGGCGCTGTTTCAGCGGGCGCGGAGTTCGGTGAAACAAACGCGGAGTTTGTTCGGTGGGCTGGCGATTTATCTAACGATTTATACGGTTTTCGCGGCCATCTCAGAGTTCCACGAAAACACCCAGGACTCGACAACCGGAAATATATACGACCTGTGCTGGACGATTCCGCTGCTCTGTGGAGCGGTGTGGGCCAGCCGGTGGCGGCCGAGCGAAGAAACCGCGGCGCTGGGCATCACAAAACACAAAACGTTCTGGCAGTTGATGATGAACAACGCGACGTACGCCCTGGCCCCGTTGATCGTGCTGGTGCAGGTGGCCGGAATGCCGGCGAACTGGCGAGTCCTGCGATTTTCATTGTTGGCGGTCTCCATTATTTGTTACGCGGTGCGGCTGTGCATCAGCCAGTTTCGTGAATCACAAAGCGGAGAGAACGCGCGGAGAAATGCGCTGGCCATGGATTCGGCGGTCGACGGAATGGGAATTGTGAGCAATGCCGGCGTGTACATTTATGCGAATTCCGCATACGCGCGAATGATGGGGCACAGCGGTCCAGAAGCGATGGTTGGCAAATCTTGGCGGGCCGTTACCAATCCGCGGGACTCCGAGCCACTCGAAGACCAAATACGGGAGAGTCTGCATCTCCGAGGAAAATGGTTCGGGCCACTGAGCATTCAGCACTCTGACGGTACGGCTTTCCCGATTGAAATGGCGATCACCTTGTTGCCGGACGGCGGAACAGTATGCGTCAGCCGCGATATTACCGACCAGCGCAACCTGGAAAACGCGCGAATCAGCGCGGAGTTTCGATATCAAACACTTGTGGAGCAAGTAGCGGCGATCAGCTACGTGGCGGAACTGGGGATGGAAGGCAAATGGCTGTACGTGAGCCCGCAAGTGCAGAACATCTTTGGATATTCGGTGGAGGAATGGCTGGCGGAATCGCAAAACTGGATTCGCCATGTACCGATTGAAGATCATGCGGTGATCTGGTCGGCGGAAGAGGCCAGTACACGAGGGGCTCCGTTTCACGTGGAATATCGCGTGGTGCGGAAAGATGGGAAGACGATTTGGGTCAGCGACACGGCAGTGGTGGTCGGCGAAGCCGGGCAGCAGCCGATCATGGAAGGAATCATCGTCGATATCACGGAGCGAAAGCAGCACGAGAATCAATCGCAACAATCGCGGCGGATGGAGGCGGTGGGTCGGCTGGCCGGCGGAATTGCGCACGATTTCAATAATTTGCTGACAATTATTAATGGATATGCGGAATTGGCGCTGAACCGCGCGGGCTTGCCGGCAGGCGCGACGGCGGACGTGCAACAGATTTCGGGAGCGGCGGAGCGGGCCGCAGCGCTGGTGCGTCAACTCTTGGCGTTCAGCCGGCGGCAAGTATTGCAGCCTAAAGCGATCGATGTGAATGGAATTGTTTTGGGTCTGGATAAATTATTGCGCCGGCTGATTGACGAAAACATCGAGATGCGGACCATTTGTGCGGAGAAACTTGGCACGGTGAAGGCTGATCCTGCGCAGATCGAGCAAGTGGTGATGAATTTGGTGGTGAACGCACGCGACGCGATGCCCCACGGCGGCAAATTGACGGTGGAAACGTCCAACGTGGATTTGGATGAGGGCTATGCGAGCGAACAGGTGACGGTCAAGCCCGGAAAATATGTGATGCTGGCGGTTTCCGATACCGGTATCGGGATGGATGCGGAAGCGCAGACGCATATTTTCGAGCCGTTCTATACAACGAAAGGCGCGGGACGCGGAACCGGGCTGGGATTGTCGACGGTATACGGCATTGTGAAGCAGAGCGGCGGATACATCTGGGTGTACAGCGAAGTGAACCGGGGCACCACGTTCAAACTATATTTGCCCTGCGTAAACGCCGCGGTGGCCCCGGTGAAAGCCGGGATGAAAGATACGAAATTGTCTCACGGGACAGAAACAATTTTGCTGGTCGAGGATGAGGATGCGGTGCGGGAATTGGCGCGAACTGTGCTGGAGTCGCACGGCTACGCGGTGCTCGAAGCGGTGAGCGCCGAGGAAGCTGAAGAGCTGGCGGGCAAGCGAAATGGAAATATTGATTTGTTGCTGACGGATGTGGTGATGCCGGCGATGAGCGGACGGGAACTGGCGAAGCGCATCAGCGCGCGGGCTCCGCAGACGCGGGTTCTGTATATGTCCGGGTATACCGATAACGTGATTGCGCAAGGGGGCGTGCTGGAGGCGGGCGTATCTTTCTTGCAGAAGCCGTTTAGTCCCCGAGCCTTGGCTGCCAAGGTGCGGGAAGTTTTGGATACGCCAATGCTGGCGAATTAATTGCGACATTCTGCCGGAACTCCGTCACGGGTTCTGCTTCGGCGCGGTCGTTGCGGGTGATGACGGGGCTTTTGGATTGTCGATCGTGGAGAGCGTGTCTACGTTGAATTTCTTATAGTCGGAATAATGGGTGACGGCATTTACTTTAATGCCTTTTAGCAGCAGGAAGCGCACTCCTACGTGGGCTTCCTCATACGTGGGCAGCCAGACCTCGTTGTTTACGAATTCCTGCTCAAATACAAAGCTGGTGCCTTTCTGAAGATTAGCGACCAGTCCGCCGGCAAATTTCATGTCGCCGACGAAGTAAGCCTCGAGACGTACAACGTCGTGGGCTCTCTCGTCGATCCAAATTACCCCAGCTAGCTTTTGAACCACCTTCTCCACCAGTTTGTGGGCCTTAAAATCCGGATTGGGTTCGAAATCGAAGACCAGTACGTCCTGGCCGCGGAAGCGTTCGCGGCGCGGATTTACAAATTGGCATGCCCGCAAGAATACTTCGATGCCAGGATCGTCTTCGGCCTCTTTGCCTTCTTCTTTATCTTTCTCTTCCTTAGCGTCTTTCTTGGTCTGACGTTTCTGGACTTCTTCTATCCGCGATTTAGTTTTGTCATTTTCTTTGCGCTGCTCTTCTTCGGACAGAGGTTTACTATCCTTCTTGACCAAAGTCGAGATTTCCTCGCCGTCCAGGAAAAAGAAGGTGTATTCGGAGACTTCGCGTTTTTTTACGCGGCCGTCGTTTTCGAATTCGGTTTGATCTTCCACGCGCGTGCCCGCGTAGTTTTCTTTGAGCTTGTCGATGGCTTTCTGGTTGTCGTCGATTTCCTTGAAGAGCGCTTTCAGCTCGGGGAGCTGCACCTGCGAGCTTTTGGGGAAATCGAAAATACGTTCGCCGACGGGGGCGTCGGTTACGGCATGCGTGAGCGAGATGTGGTAGACCGCCGGGCTGCGGTGCAACTCGATGGTGTGGGGAAGTTGAATGCCATTTTCTGAACGATAGTCCGAGTAGAGTAGTTCTTCGGTTGCGCCGTTCAACGGTGCGGATTCTTTCGCCAACAGGTGAGTCTGCGCATCAAAAAATAGTTCGCGCTTGCCCCCATTGACGCCGGTCAATTCCACTTGCAGAGTATCGTGGCCATTTACGCTGGCGTGCCCGATATACGCTGCGGCAATCTTTGCTTTTTTCAGATCGAGCAAGCGGGAGTTGTAATAGTGAGCGGCAGCTTCCAAGTCTGAGCTAGCGTCGGCCAAGAGAGTTGCGGGCTGCCCGCCAGGCTCCTGGTGCCACGCGGACTTTCCATTGTAGGCGGCGATTTGCGGCTGATTGTTGACGATGAGTTCGGAGTAGTAGCGATTCGGCAATTTCAGATAGAAAGTGAAGGTTCCCGGCACCGCATCGCCGTCCGGAAACGTGCCTTGCAGGGTCAGGGTCTGGATTTTGCTGAGCGCTTTGCGACCACCCTGCGCCTTTAAAGCTTGATCAATGATCTTATTCGCGTCTTGCGCGTACGCGCCTGAACAGAACGCCAGTCCCGATATCACCAATAGAGGTACGAGCGTTCGTCGGGGTCCGCCGATAGATAGAGGTGTACGCATTGGCGTCACTGTAGTTAACGCACATTCGCCGAAAAAGTTTCAGTTAGATGCGGGCTGCAGCCGACTACTGCGCCTTGGGGCGATTGTTGTATTTCTCGTAGAGACGAAGCTGCTTGTTGTCCGTGGACGTAAGCTGTCCGCGGATGAAGAGGTAGCGGACGTTCGTGGTGATCTCAAGCGGGTCGCCGTTGGTGACGATCAGATTCGCGACTTTACCATTTTCCAGCGTACCGAATTGGTCGGAGATGCCGAAGATCTGCGCTGGATAAATGGTGACAGCTTTCAGAGCCTCGTCGTATGGCAATCCATAGGCGACAGCGTTGGCGGCGTTTTGCCCCAAGCGTCGGGAGAAGGAATTATCGAAGCTGGCGAAGGCAAATTTTACGCCGGCGGCGGCGAGCTCGGCGGGTTGCGAGAGATAGCGATCGTACGGATCATCCCTTTCGCTTAGCTCGGAAAGTACGGGGCGCAGGATCACCGGAACGTTCTTGGAGCGCAGCAGATCTTTCACTTGGTACGCTTCCAAACCACCGGCGAGAATCATCTTGAGTTTTTGCTTATCGCAGAATTCCACGGCATTGCGAATGTCCCGGGCCGAATCGGCAAAAATCAGAACGGGCAACTGGCCGCGCACCACGGGAGCGAGAGCCTCAAGGCGAACGTCGCGATTGTAATCAGCCGGACCACCGTGGCCCATCGCCTGCGTGTAATGACGAGCCTTTTCGATCCAATCCGTAAGTTGAACAATTTGTTTTTCGTATTCCGCCTTGGCGTCGCTGAACGGTTTTTCTTTTACGGAGAAGGTGCTGAAGTCGAAGGAACGGGTTTCGATCGAGGGCCAGTTGATGACCATCGCGGCGCTCTTCTTGATCAACATATCGTTGATGGTCCAGCCGGCCATATTGATCGCGGAAGCCTGACCACCGATAAAACCGGAAGAGCCGAAGGAATCCATGCCACCGCTGGCGGGCACGGCGAGAACCTCGGTGATTCCCGCCGCACGGGTAACGGTGATGTGTTCGCTGCTGGGCAGAATAGCGGTGGCGGCAACGACGTCGGGATTGAAGTCGCCCGTTTCCGTTTCATCCACCGTGGCGCTGACGGCTCCAATTTCGCGCAGGCCCATTTGAGTGACGGAGTCGAACAGTCCGGGATAAATCTGCAGGCCTTTGCCATCGATCACTTGCGCGCCGGCGGGAATATCTATGCCGACTCCAACTGCAGCGATTTTGCCATCGCGAATGATAAGCGTGCCGTCGTCGATCGGAGCGCCCGCGAGCGTGAATATTTTCGCGTGAGTGATCGCGTAGACACTCGCGGGTGGCGGCGCTTGCGCGGCCGCAAGAAGCGGCAATGCGAGAAGTGTCAAGCCAAGGACCGCAGCGCGAGTTAGCAGCAGAGTGCGCTTCACAGAGCACCTCCAGTGACCGCGTTGACCTGCGGCGGCTTGGTGCTCGGCGGCGTGCTTGCGGGAGGCTTGGTGGTGTCCGTTGGCGGCATATCCGTTTTCGGTGCGAGCGGCTTGGCGGTGTCCGGCTTGGCGTCCGGTTTCTTGCTGGCGTCGCCCGCGGCGTCTGGCTTTTTCTCCGCGGCTTTCTTTTCCTTCTCCATAAGCGCTTTCTTCTCTTTTTCGAGGTCGGCGCGTCCGGCGATATCGCGTTGGCGGTCAAAGTACACGCGACCGTCAATCAGACGTTTTCTGCACCACCGCATAGGCGCTCAGCGGATCGTGATTGTAGATGACCAGGTCGGCGTCCTTGCCGGTGTCGATGGAGCCCACGCGCTGGTCGATGCCGAGCTGAATGGCGGGATTGAGGGTTACCAGCTTGATCGCTTCGTCATGCGAAAGTCCGCCGAACTTTATGGACTTGGCCGCTTCCTGATTCAGGTGGGTGGCTTCCTCGGCGTCATCGGAATTGATGGACACCAACACGCCTCGCCGGGTCATGACCGCGGCGTTATAAGGAATGGCCTCGTAGGCTTCCACTTTGTAAGACCACCAATCGGAAAAAGTGGAGGCGCCGGTGCCAGCAGCTGCGATTTCGTCGGCAACCTTGTAGCCTTCGAGCACGTGCTGTAGCGTGCGAATCTTGAAACCAAATTCCTTGGCGACTCGCAGCAGCATCAGGATTTCGTCCTCGCGATAGCAGTGCGCGTGGACATAGCGCTTCCCTTCCAGAACCTCTACTAATGGTTCCAGCCGCAAATCACGTTTCGGAGGAATAATGTTTTTCTCTCCAGCAGCCACGCGCTTATCGTAATCGGTCCAGATGCGCTGATAATCGCGCGCTTCGGTGAAAGCTCCGCGAATCGTCTCCTCGACACCCATGCGGGTAGCCGGATAGCGTTTGGCCTGCCCGGGGAAACTAAAGTTGGAGCGCTTGGGATTCTCGCCGAGCGCGAATTTGATGCCGGGCAATGCACCTTCAAACGGCAGCTTGCCGGCGGGCTGGCCCCAGCGCAGCTTGATGACTTCGGTCTGGCCGCCGATGGAGTTCGCGGAGCCATGCAGAATGTTGGCGGTGGTTACGCCGCCGGCGAGGTCGCGATAAATATTGATGTCGTCCGGATTTAGGACGTCGGCGATATTCGCGATCGAAGAAACCGAGACGCTGCCCTCATTCACGCTGCCATCGACTGCGATGTGCGAATGGCAATCGATAATGCCGGGCATGACAAACTGGCCCGCGGCATCAATTACTTGGGCATCCTTGGGCGCGTGGACGGATTGACCCACTTCGGTAATCTTGCCGTTTTGGATCAAGATCGACCCGTGCTCGATAGTGCCGTGCGAAACCGTAAGTATCGTGGCGTTCTGAATCACGATGGCGCTTGGGGCCGCCGGAACGTCCGGCGGATTCGCGGCACGCGCCGCAACCGAAAGACCAAGCACGAGAAGACTCGTGGCCGTAACTACTCGAAACCGGTTCATCGGGCGTCTCCTAGCGATTGCAATGCGGTTTGCGCGTTCTGGCGCATGGCCTCAGTCGATGTGCCGGGCTTGGTGCCGGTGAAGTCGGTGGAGAAGCCCAGCCCAGAAACGCTGAGCACGCCCTTTAATGCGGAATTCTCGAAGGTGCCAGAGAAGGTAACGTCTACAGGATTGCCTTCGATAGGAATGTTGATCGTGAAGCTGAATTTCTCGGCGCTCAAGTAGCCGCTGATGATGGTGGCGGTGCCGCGCGAACTGGTCACCGTTCCGGTAATCGTGCCGTCAGCGTTCATGGAAAGATCCGCAGTTGACCCCTCAGCACCTTGCGGAGTGGTGTACGCCAGCTTCCATTTACCGCTGATGTCTCCCTTGGGAGGATCTTTAGGGCGGTCTGGCTCGCGTGGCTCGAATTTGCGGCCATCCACGAAAACTATTTTCACCTTGGTTTTTTCTTCAAAAATATCGCCGTCGGTTACCACCAGGTTGGCTATTTTGCCTTTTTCGATCGAGCCGAGGCGATCCGAGACGCCAAAGATTTCCGCAGGAGAAAGCGTCAAGGCGCGCAGCGCCACGTCCGGAGCCAAACCCGCATCGATGGATTTCTTGGCAGCCTTCACGATGTCTTTGGGAGTAGCAATGCCCCCGGAATAAAACGCGAACTTTACTCCGGACTTGGCCAGCGCGGCCGGAGACGAGGGCGCGCGATCGCGAAAGCGCAGCGTTTCAAGGCTGGGCTTATCTTCGGGGTCCGCATCTTTTTCAGCTTCCGGCCATTTCAGATTCACCAGCACCGCAAGTTTTTTCGCGGCGATTTCCGGCGCCACTTCATACGCCATTTGCCCGCCGTAAATAACCGCGGGAACGCTCCAGCGGTCCACCAAAACGAGCGAACGGCGCAGTTGCACACTGTTGTTGGCAGGAATCAGGACGACTGCGTGATCTTCGAGGGCGTCGGCGAGCGCCGCCGAGTTGCGATCGTAGCGCGGGCGCTCAATTCCGCGCGGATTCTTATCGTAGAGCGCGTCTGCTTTCGTTTGCCAGTCGGTATCAATCCACAGCTGGTGAATGTAGCCGAGCACGCCCATCAGCGAATCCGGAAAGCCGCTGCCGAAACCTCCGAGCGGCTGCAAATTCAAGGGAATGGCCACCGGTGATTTGACCACCAGATCCCCAGCCCGATCTCCCGCAAGGTCCAGCACCGCTCCCTGTCCGGGAACAAGACCACCCTTCGGTGCGGAAACCACCGTGGTAAAACCAGCCGAGCGCCACGATTCGATGCGTTTGTCGCTCAAGCTCACTTCATCAGCAGCATTGCGCCATGCGGTCGAGCCGGGACGATCTTCGGGTCCCATGGACCGTTCGCCCTGCGGTCTGCGCGCGCCCGCTCCGGCACCTGCGCCACCTCCGCCGCTCGGTGCTTCGGCTGGCGCAATACCTACGTCGGTGTAAGCGTCGAAAAGACCGGGATAAACCGTCAGCCCTTTGCCATCGATGATCCACGCTTCATCGGGAATCGTCAGGTCTTTGCCAACGGCAGCTGATAACCCCCTTCGAGATGAGCACGGTCGCATTTTCGATCGCCGGGCCGGAAACCGGGACCACCTTTACGCCACGAATGGCGAAGTCTCGCGGTTCTCCACCCTGCGCTCGCAGCCGCGCGGGAGCGCTGACCAAAATAACGAGTGTGAGCATCGCGAAAGCGAGGGTGTGCCAACGGTTCACGGCGGAACGCATGCAGGACTCCTTAATTTTCATCATTCATCGAATAGACGAGACGAATTCCCAAACGTTACCCATGTAGACGCACGCTCGGGACGACAAGTTTCAACCGGATGCCGCGCGCGAGCAAGAAAAAATTCCAAGCGAGCGTCGCAACGCCACATACCATTAGGAAATATTGCAAACTGCCGTTGCACTAATTCTTAAGCTCTACGGATGCTTCTTTCCCAGCAAGCCGCCGAGTCCGTTCGTGATGTTCGCTGGGCTTTGCGCCTGACCCTTGGTAGCCCCAGGAATCATTCCGCCGGCGCATCCCAATTGGGATTTCACCATGCCGGCCGCAACGCCCCCCACATCCGGCACAAATTTAGGATCGGCCGTGGTTCCCTGAATCATGAACGGGACAGTGGTGCCACCCTTGCAGCCCCCTCCGCCTCCGCCGCCCCCGCCGGTAGCTTTGCCCAAAATTCCTCCGATGCCGTTCGACGCGCCCGAGACCGGGCTGGCAACGGTACCGATAGCGTTGGTAAGTGTCGCCGCCATTTTGAAGTCCAGATTATTTTTTGCATCGATGGTGCCGCCGCCTACGATGGTTCCCAGCGCGGGCAGTACGGCATTAAGATTGTCGGCTTTCAGCCCTTCGGGTGCGACCCGCAGATTCGTAGTAAATTTTTCGATGTCCAGATCTTTGCCGCTCTTAACTCCAGTAAGCGCCGAGACCGACGACATTTTAGAGCCAATATCAAACCCCGCAAGCTTGGCGTTGTACAGGCCAACGTTTCCCGTAGTGACCAGCCGATTCGTAGGACCCGTAAGATTAAGACTGGTGCTGAGCGTTCCCCCTTCCAGCGAAGCTCCCTTCGGCATATTGATTCCGAGAGCGGGGAGAAACGCGACCAAATCTTTGGCCGGCATATTCTGGCCGTCAACCTTGATATTAAGAACCGTGTTATCGCCGGCAGTCTGATAGGTGCCCGAGAGGTTCGTCGTCGCGCCGCCTATTTTCAGCGTCGAAGGATTCAACACCCCGGAATTTTTCTGCAAATTATATTTGGTATTGAAATTTACGTTCACCGGCTCGCTAGCGGGCGAACCACCAGCCACCAGCATCGCTTTCGACAGCTTTACCGTTCCGTTGACCTGCGCCTGCCCTCCCTGGGAATTAATCGTGGCATTCAAATCCAGCAACCCGCCAAGTCCGGCAGAAGGATCCAGCACTCCGCTGGTCGCTAGATTCATCGAAGAGATTTCGAGTTTGGCATCCATCGGAGTTAGCGAAGTGTCCGCTGTATCCACGGGGCCGGCGGTACCATCCAGCTTGAATTTTCCGCCACCGGGAAGATCGGTGGTCACCTTGAAAGGAAATTTCGACGTACTGGAAACGTCCGACGCCGAAACATCCACGTGCTCGTACGTGCTGCGTTTCTGTGAACTGGTGCTGCCGATCACGATGCGCCCATCTTTAAGATCCAACTGCTTGACGGACAAATCCTGCGGGGGCGCTGAGGATGCACCTTTGGGCTGCGCCGGCGCCGACGAAGCACCGCCCATCGAAGAGTAATTCCACTGCCCGGCCGCATTGCGCAGCAGCGTCACTTGCGGTTCGACGATGGTGATACCGGTGACGTTCAGCGTCTTCGAGAAGATCAACGGCATGATTTCCACGCCGACCTTCAGCGATTTCGCGGTAAGAAAAGGCGACGGGCTGAATTTCGGGTCGTCTCCAATGGAAAGATTTTCCGCGGAGAGCGAACCGCCCAGCAGCGAAAAGCTTAGGTTGCCGACTTCCACTTTTCGCCCGAGCGCCGCCGAAGCTTTTTCTTCAATAATCGGCCGGAACTGATTCACCGGCACCAGAAATGGCAACACGATCAGCAGCACCACCAGCACGGCCACCACGATCAGTATGATGCGAAGTTTCGAACTCAAAGCAACCTCCTTAAGGCAGGAACTCGCGACTGGGCAGGACGCAGAGCCGAGATGATATCACAGGGAAAGCTGGGCACGGCTAAGCGGAACGTATTACTTCTCGCGATAAACTGGTAGACGGTCGCCCGCACAAGTTGCGAATTCAGCTCAAGCCGTCGCAGAGCGCTGCGCCGCCGGCGATGCCCGATTCCGCTCCGTAATGGGCATGCAGCAAGGGAATTTCGCGTGACCGTGAATTAAGACAATGCAGCACGAGCCCTTCGCGAAGCTCGCCGAATAAGGGATTCAACATCGCGGCCACGCCGCCGCCGATGATGATTACATCAGGCTCGAGAATATCCACGATATTGCCGAGCCATACCGCCAGCAGGTCAACAGTTTCGCGCAGAATTTCATTAGCCAGCGGATCGCCCGCCGCGTTGGATTGGCCCACCATTTCGCTGGTGGTCGCTTCCACATTTCCCCCGGACAATTTTCTCAGCACGGATTCTCGCGTCGGCTGTTCAGTCAATTTAGTTCGCGCGCGCCGCGCAATTGCCGGACCCGCGGCGAGAACTTCGATGCACCCGCGTTTGCCACAGCCGCATAGCGGCCCGTGATAATCAATGGTGACGTGTCCGCCTTCTGCGGCAGCGCCAGTGCGCCCGTGATGGATGCGCCCCTCTAAAATAATGCCGGTTCCGATACCCGTTCCAATGGTGGCGTAGAAAACATTCTTGTACCCGCGTCCCGCGCCCCAAAGATATTCAGCCAATGCAGCGGCATTGGCATCGTTATCGACTTTGACCGCCACGCGATAACGCCGCGAAATTTCGTCCCCTAACGGAAAATTGCGCCAGCATTTTAAATTGGGAGGATTTATGACGATGCCCATATTCGGATCGAGCGGCCCCGGCGCGCAGATCCCGATTCCGCGTGTAGTCTCACGCACATCAGGATTTGCTTCGAATAACGCGTCGATCGCGCCCGTAACCGACCCGAGACCCGCAGTTGCATCGCCACTAGCGACCATCGGCCTGCGAAGACTCGTCAGGATTTTCCCCTGCGCGTCAACCAAGCCAACCGCGACCTTTGTACCCCCAACATCGACTCCGATCACCGGTTTGGATTTCTCGCCCATGATGTCCCAGATTCTCTTGTCTAGGACCGCTTCGCGCGTTCACTATTCGGTTTTGATCCGCTCACCGCGAAAAACAGAATGTACAGATAGCACAAGGTAGTGGCGATCAATGCGTAATGAATTCCCTGCCCCCAACTTGTTTCTCCGTGGCTCATCGCTGGATAATACGCATGATTAATCCAATCTCCGGCTTTCCCAACCAGATAAGGAATAATTGCCCCACCGACGATCGCCATATTCAAAATTCCAGACCCATCCCCGGTAAGTGGCCCCAACTCATCAATCGCCATCGTGAAGATACATGGGAACATGATGGAGTTGAACAGACCAATTGCCAGAACGGACCACATCGCGATTGGGCCATTGGTCAACACGGAAATCGTCACGAGCAACGCTGCCATCGCCGCGGCAAATGCCAGCAATTTGCCTGGTTTCATTTTCTGCAGGATAACCGAGCCGATGAATCTCCCGACCATCGCTCCGCCCCAATAAAGCGATATATACTTGGCAGCGATACCAAGGGCGGCTCGATATCTTTCAGCCGCGTCGGGGATCGATGACGCAGAAATGAATCCGCCGATATTATCGAGCGCTAGATAATTCGCGATCGCACTCCCGATTGCCACTTCTCCCCCCACGTACACAAAAATTCCAATCGCCCCATACACCAGGTTCGGGTGATTCCAGACGGAGTCGTTGACCTTTTCTCCCAGCGAGTGTTCCGCCGATTGCATCTCTGGAAGCCTCGAAACCCCGATTCCAATTGCTAACAATGTCAGTACCGTCGCGAAAAAATAAACGTACAATTTTATAACCGCGTCGCCTTGCTGCGCCGTGTCTTGAGAAATTGCCAGGCTGGTTGTTTTCAGAATCAGATGTGCACCAACCCATGGAAATATGGTCGTTCCGAGCGAATTAAAAGCCTGGGTCAGATTCAGCCGGCTGGATGCAGTTCGCGGGTTCCCCAACACCGCGACATATGGGTTCGCAGCCACCTGCAACACGGTAATTCCCGTCGCTAGAATAATCAGCGCTCCAAGAAAAAACGGAAAGGAAGGTACCCTGGCCGCCGGATAAAAACACAGACATGCCGCGACCATGGTCGCGAGTCCCACCAGAACCGCCCGCTTGTAACCAATCCAACTGATGATCTTCGAAGCTGGAATCGAAAAAACAAAATACGCCGAGAAGAAGGCCGTCTGAATCAACATGCTGGCCGCAAGTTTTATTTTGAAGACGTGCTGAGCGTACGGGATCAATACGTCATTTAGCGACGTCAATGAACCCCAAACAAAAAACAACGTGGTGATGATCGCCAGCGCGCCCCTGTAATTTTTTCCGTCAGACCGTCCGGCCACGACCGGCGAAATCGTGCTGGTAGGAGTAGGCATTCGTGATAGCACTCACAAGTTATGAAATTAGCGTTCAACCAGGCGGCCTGCGCGCCGCTGTGTAGTGTGCTCGGTTTCCCGCCACAGTCAACCTCTAAACTGTGGCAGCTTGCTCCCGCCATTCCGCCCGCCGGCAGAGCCGCTACCCTAGATGTTACTCGCGCAAACGGCCACCCCCGCAAAGCTGGCCAGGGTCTCAATATGTTAATCTACGGAATATTTGCCGCAGGGCAATCCGTGGGGCTGTAGCTCAGCTGGATAGAGCGGAGGTTTCCTAAACCTTAGGCCGGCGGTTCGAACCCGCCCAGCCCCACCATAAATTTCCCGATACGCAGTTTGCGATTATATTTCTTGCAACTCGCTCTTGCCTTGCCGCGTTTCCGAGTACACTCAGTCGCCATCCTTACTTCAATTCAGCGCAACAAACCAACTCAACTTCTGGCTCTTATCTGACGCGTCCATCGCGCCATCACTTTCCTAGGCGTACCGCGAATTGTCACGTATCATGCCACAGGTTGCCTTTCGCCCCTTGGATTACCTCGCTCGCTTTTAGCGCGGCCTTCCAAGTTCCTTTCCTGAGTTGTTTGCCGTCCTGACAATTGCATTTCCCACATGTACCCGCCGGGACGGGTTGCGAAGCACGAAAAGCTAGATTCGGCGCGTAGCTGCCAACCGAAGCACCACGGGGCTGCTCCCTGCTGGTGTGCATCCGCGCGTTTTCCGCGTGGAGTCCGAAGCGCTCGCGCAATTTTGCGTCGCGCCTTTCCGACCAATCGCGGAGGGAGAAATATCTATGAAGATCCTGCTCTACAACCCGGACAACGGCGTCACCAAAAATTTCATGCCCCACTTGTGGATGTTCCTGCTGCAGGCGCTGACCCCGCCGGGCCACCAAGTGATTTTGATCGATGGCAACGCTCACCCTATGGACGAACAGGGCCTCGCCAACTTCGTGCGCGCCAACAATATTGGATTGGTCGGAATCGGCGCGATGACCCGCATGGTCGCCAAAGCCTATCGCATGGCCGACGCTGTCCGCGCCGTCGGCATTCCCGTGGTAATGGGCGGCCCGCACGTAACCGAAATGGCCGACGAAGCTCTGGGCCGCAGCGGCGGAACGCGCCACGCCGACGCCGTCGCCTTAGGCGAAGCCGACGAAACTTGGCCGCGCATCGTCGCCGACGCCGCCTGCGGAAAGCTGAAAGACATCTACACGCCCGTCGACGAGTTCGGCCAGGAGCGCAAACCCAGCCTTAAGGAATATCCGATCATCCCTTGGGACAAAATCGATCTCTCGCAATTCAATATGGTCCCCAAAATATTCACGCCCCTGCTCAGCAAATTGGGCGCCGGCTGGGGTTCCTTCCGCATCGTCCCCGTAGAATCGGGACGCGGCTGCCCCTACGGTTGTGAGTTCTGCACTGTCACCGGATTCTTCGGCGATTCCATCCGCTTTCGCACCAACGAAAGCGTCGTCAACGAACTATTAATGTTGAAAGCCCGCGCTAAAGCCGAGCTCGGCCAAATCGCCGTATTCTTCATCGACGACAATTTCGCCATAAATATCAAACGCACCAAATCGCTGCTGCGAGACATCATCGCTGCGAACGCCCAGGTGAATTGGGTCGCGCAAATCAGCGCAAACTTATTGCGCGATGAAGAATTAGTGGATTTAATCGCTGCCGCCGGCGGCAAATGGGTCTTCATCGGCATGGAATCCATCGACCCGCTCAACCTGAAAGACGTCAACAAAGGCTTCAACAAGCCGGGCGAGTACGCCGCCGTTCTGCAGCGCCTCGCCGACCGCAACGTCTTCGCCATCACCTCATTCATCTTCGGCATGGACAACGACACCGTCGGCGTTGCCGAACGCACTCTGAAAGAAATCCGTACCTGGCCTCCGGGACTTCCGATCTTTGGCTTGCTCACTCCCCTGCCCGCCACACCTCTATATAAGCGTCTCGCCGCCGCGGGTCGTCTGACCCGTCCCGAACACTGGCGCGAATTCATTCCCTTCGCGATGGCCCACACCCCGCTAAAAATGACCATCCCCGAGGCCCACGCCGAAGTGAACGACGGCTGGGCCCGCAGCTACAGTCCTCAAGCCATCTATGACGCCGTCTGCGCCCTCGACTACAAACCGCTCGGCTATCGCATCAACATCCTGATCGCCCGCCTCTGCTTTCGCGGCATCTATTTTCCGCAGATGGGCAAATTCGCCTGGTTCACCACCATCGCGCAAAATCGCCGCGTAATTTTCAAATTATTGCGCGAAGGCTACGCCGCCTGGCGCGGTGTCGCCGCCAAAACAGTCGCCACGCTGGTGCCTCCAGCCGAAGCCCCTTCCACTGGCGCCGACTAACCGCTCCCTTCCACTCGCGGTCCCAGGTTCCATGCTATTGGTGAATATGTTGCCGCCAAGAAGTAACAACGGCTGCAACCACCGCTTCGCGTTACAGCTCCTCCATCGCCTGCTTTGGCTTCTCGATCTTTTGCACAACTCCGCGTATCCGCCTTTCGCACAAAGCTAACCGGAGCGCACGAAACCATCGAACCCTCGCCCGCTTCTTGACTAAGGACGGGAATACACCCGCCCGCGCGCCAATCGACGAGCCGCGAGTCACTTCGCGCGAGGTCACACAAAGGAATTCCCGCACTTCACCCAGCTCAAAATCGCCGGGTTTCCCGGTCTTATCAAAGCGCAGTTTCATGGTCATCCATCCCTAATATCGTTTTTTCACTAACCGCGTCGCAGCGCAACGCCCTGACGGACCACAGCAGACTCTACTAGCTGGGAGCAAACCATTCGCGCCCTAGCCCTTGCTCTGAGCGGACGGCGCCATGCCGGCAAAAAATTCATGTAGGTAATTACTGTGGAGGATTAACGCGCGTAAATGCTTAGCCTAGGTACGGAGGTCCGAGTGCAGAATGTAAAGTTTTGCGGGAACCGCCGCCACTCTTACCGACGGACTAAACCGCGAAAAGTGTAACTCCGGCGCAGGCGCGCCGAATTCTAAGTCCGAAACTCGTAAATGCCTGCTCGCATCTACCAAAACGTGCGCGTCCCGCGTATTCGTTCGACGTACTGTGAAGTCATTTGCCGCGTTATCAGTCAGCGACAGAAACTCCGGCACTTCCGCAGCCACAATTCCACACAGCAGCAGCAACCCCAGCGCGGGAACCAGAATTCTGCCGATAATAGTTTCTCTACTCACAGTTTCAAAATCTGCAGGAAAATTTATACACCCATCCGGACTCCAGGGGAAGGCATAACTGCCTGCCTGAATCGCGGTGTAGCGCACCTAAACAGCTCGGCCTCGGTAATAAAATAAAGTGGCACAGCCAATCCTGGCTGTGTGCTCTGGGAGCCCAGTAAACACCAGCCGCCTCATTCACCCAACTGTTCCGAAGGGACGAGCAATGTGATAGCAAAATGGTGAACATCGCCCACGCCGGCCACCACTAGCCATCAAGCGCGGTCAAATCGCAGCGCTTTTTGCACCGCGTAGCTAAGTACGAAGTACCACAGAAAGTCAAAGCACAGCAGCAACCCAAGGAAAATCCGCCAGGCTATATTGGCGTCCATTTTCCAAACATACGGCGACAACGGCGTGGCGAAAAATCCGCCTGGCAACAACGCCATATACCACCGGGACTCGTTCGCGCCATGCGGGATTCCGAACACCAGGAATATTGCAAGTACCAGTAAAGCCAAAGCCGAGATACAGGAGCGCATAGCTACACCCATTGGGAGTTTCGGTCGTTTGGATTACTGGGGAGGATCCCAATAATACCGCAAAATGGGATCGCCGCCACGCGAAAAATCATTTGCCGGAGTGCGCCGCTCTGGCACCTTTAGGGTGCCGGGGTGTAAAGGATGCCTGGGGACAACCTGTAAAGGATGTCTTGCGGCTGAACAGCAGTTCGAAAGGGTGGGCGCTCTTCGAGTCAGCAACGCTGATGCATCGATCGCCATTTGCTAGGCACCGGCTTCCGGTTTTTCTTACCTCTTTACTTCATTACTTCCTTACTTCTTTACCTCGTATTTAATCCCCGGTCTCAACGCTTTCCCCACCCCGCATCAGCCGACTTGACAGCCTTCCAATCGCCCTGATACACAGCCTGCATGCAATCACATCTGGAACTTGGTGAATCCGAAGCCCGCCTAGCCATTGACGCCTGCGCTGCCGAGCTTAAGCGGCGAAATAAAGTAGCCTCCATCGCCGTCGGTGACCGCCACGGCGAGCTGATAGCGCTCTTGCGCATGGATGGCGCATCTTTGCCGTCCGCGGGCATCGCCGCCAACAAAGTATTCACCTCCTCGCGCGTCCGCCAGCCCAGCGGCAATTTAGGACGCTCCGCGGCCGCCGAGGGTTGGGACGTGCACTATCACGGCGATCCACGTTACGTAGGCTGGGACGGCGGAGTCCCTGTTTTTTATCGCGAACAATGCGTCGGCGCGGTAGCCGTCAGCGGCCTAACCGGCGTCGAAGACCTAGAAATCGCCGAACTGGGCGCCAAAGCCATTCTCGCCACCTTGCCTTGAGATTCGCAGGAGTTGCCTTTGCCGCTGAATTTGCCTATGTAGCGGGCCTATGTAGCGGCCGGGCTTCAGTCCCGGCGCTTTTGCTTTTGCCGTTGCCGTTGCCGTGGCTGTTGCCGTTGCCGTGGCCGTTGCCGTTGCCGTTGCTGTTGCCGTTGCTGTTCGCCTTCGTAGTGGCGAATCTTCAGATTCGCAGCACTTGCCTTTAGTAGCACAGACTTTAGTCTGTGTTCTTATTGCCGTTAGTTGGCCTCCATACCGGCCAGCCTTCACGTTGACTTGCCTCGCAACCCAACCCTAAGATGAGCCACACATGCCAGGCAGCGACTCGCGCATCGGCCAGACATTCTCGCACTACCGCATTCTCGAAAAACTCGGCAGCGGTGGCATGGGTGTCGTCTACAAGGCTGAGGACACTCGCCTTCATCGCTTCGTCGCGCTCAAGTTTTTACCGCAAGACGTTGCCCGCGATCCCCAGACCCTGGCCCGTTTCCAGCGCGAAGCGCAAGCCGCCTCGGCCCTGAATCACCCTGACATTTGCACCATCTACGACATCGGCGAGCAGGATGGCCAGGCGTTCATTGCCATGGAACATCTCGATGGCATGACGTTGAAGCAACGCATCAACGGAAGGCCCCTCGAAACCGATCTCCTGCTCACACTCGCTATCGAAATGACCGATGCCCTCGATGCCGCTCACGCCAAGGGCATCATTCACCGGGACATCAAGTCCTCAAATATTTTTCTCACCGACCGCGGTCACGCCAAAATTCTTGATTTCGGCATCGCCAAGCTGACTTCTCCCGAAGCTGCCAAGAACATCGATAAAGCCTCCACCTTGACGGACGCTGACGCCCAGCACACCATCCCGGGCACGACTTTGGGCACCGTCGCCTACATGTCTCCAGAACAGGCCCTCGGCGAAGAACTCGACGGCCGCTCCGATCTCTTCTCCCTTGGCGTTGTGCTCTACGAAATGGCCACCGGGACGCTGCCCTTTCAAGGCGCAACCACGGCTGCCGTGTTCAACGCCATCCTCAACCAAGTCCCGGTGCCGCCCGCCCAATTGAACCGCGCTCTCCCGCCCAGGTTGGGAGAAATCATCGGCAAAGCCCTGGAAAAGAACCGCGAAGCGCGTTACCAAACTGCCGCCGAGATCAACGCGGATCTCAAACAGCTGCACCGGGAACTAGGAGGCGGCACGACCAGCAGACTGCCAGTTGCAGCGCAGCCAAGCCCGGGCAGCCAAACAAAGCTCTGGGCGGCGGTTGCCGCCGTTCTCCTCGTGCTCGTCGCTGGATATTTTTTTCGCAACTCCTTCTCCGGCAAGCCCGCCAATTTGCCGTTCGCGCCAAAACTTGTGCAGCTCACCACCACCGAGGGCCTCCACGAGTTCCCCGCCTGGGCTCCCGACGGAAAGCGCATCGCCTACAGCCGCGAGGTCAACGGTTTCAAAAAAATCTTTGTCAAACCATTGCAGGGAGATCCGCAACCATTAACCACCGGCGATCAGGACGACATCCAGCCCGCCTGGACTCCCGATTCCCAAAGCCTCTTATTCGTTCGCTCCACGCAGCCGGGCGGAAAATTGCAGCCTGGTGATGTGTTCGGCCAATATGACGCTGGGGACGTCTGGGTAAAAAATCTCGCCTCTGGCAAGGAAGAGAAGTTTCTCGAGAAAGGCTTCAACCCCTCGTACTCCGCGGACGGAAAATCCATCGCCGTGGATGCTTCATGGGCCGGCCCGCGACGTATCTGGATGGTCGACGCGCAGGGGCATAATCCCCAGCAAATTACCTCAGAAAGCTCCGAAGCCGTGGATCACGTGCAACCCCGCTGGTCGCCCGACGGGAAAAATATCGTCTTCCAGAATATCGAACACACCAAATTCAGCATAAAGGTCGTCAACCTGGCCACCCGCAAGATTACGTCTTTCACCGATGGCCGGTTCCAGGATCTCAATCCGGTGTGGTCTCATTCCGGCAAACAGATCTACTTCTCTTCTCCGCGCGGCGGTGGACTCAACATTTGGCGCATGGAAGTCTCTCCGAGCGGCGAGCCCGTTGGAAGCCCGCAACAGGTGACCATGGGTTCCGGCCAGGACGTGCAGCTCGCGATGTCTCCCTCCGGCGAACAGTTGGCCTTCGCGATTTTGCGGCAGAACGCGGATCTGTGGCGGCTTCCGGTCTCTCCGCAAACCGGCTTGGCTACCGGCAACCCGGAGGAACTCGTCGCCAGCACCCGCGAAGACAGCCGTGGCGCGTGGTCGCCCGATAGCACCCAGATCGCATTCAATTCCGATCGCAACGGCGACATGAACCTGTATTTGTATTCCCTGCAAAACCAGTCGTACCGCCAACTCACCAAAGGTCCAGGTGGTGATTTTCAACCGCAATGGTCGCCCGACGGAAAGCGCCTGGTGTTCTTCTCTTCCCGCGCGGGCAACACGGATATCTGGTCGTTGGACATTGCCACCGGAGCCTTGCAGCAACTCACTTCCGATCGCAGCCTCGACATCAATCCTTTCTTTTCTCCCGATGGCGACTACATCGCATTTCAATCCGACCGCAGCGGCCGCATGGAAGTCTGGTTGATGAAGGCCGACGGCAGCGAACAGCGCCAACTCACCAAGCTCGGAGTTACCGGACATTTTCTGCGCTGGTCGCACGATGGCAAGAGCGTGACCTTCCGCTGCCCTTGTGGCGGCAAGCCGCAAACCTACCAAGCGCCGCGCGATGGAGCCGATCCCGTTCCGCTGAACAGCGAGATCGCCGGCGGCTCGCACATGTCTTTTTCGCCAGACTATTCGCTTCTAATGGATGTGGTCGGCCACAAAACTCTCTCGGTCTCGCCTGTCGCGACCGGCAAGCCCGTAAAAGTTTACGAATTCCCCGACGGCGAAACCCGCATCGACTATCCAGTCTGGTCTCCCGACGGCAAGTGGCTCCTCTTCGACCGCTTCCGCCCCCAAGGCGGCGACATCTGGATGATCCAAAATCTCAACTAACTGTAGTTGCAGTTGTAGAGGCCGCCTTCTGAGGCGGTCGCCTTTGACTCTGCCGTTGCCGTTGCCGTTGCCGTTGCCGTTGCCGTTGCCGTTGCCGTTGCCGTTGCCGTTGAATTTGCCGTTGAATTTGCCGTTGAATTTGCTGTTGAAGTCGCCTATGTAGCGCGCTTCAGTCCCGTTGACTTTGCCGTTGCCGTTGCCGTTGCCGTTGAATTTGCCGTTGAATTTGCCGTTGAATTTGCCTATGTAGCGGCCGGGCTTCAGTCCCGGCTTGACTCTGCCGTTGCCGTTGCCGTTGCCGTTGCCGTTGCCGTTGCCTTTGCCGTTGAATTTGCTGTTGAAGTCGCCTATGTAGCGGCCGGGCTTCAGCCCGGCACCTTTGACTCTGCCGTTGCCGTTGAATTTGCTGTTGAAGTCGCCTATGTAGCGGCCGGGCTTCAGTCCCGGCGCTTTTGCCTTTGCCGTTGCCGTTCGCCGTTGCGTTTGCCTTTGCCTCTGTAGCGGCCGCCTTCTGAGGCGGTCGCCTTTGACTCTGCCGTTGCCGTTGAATTTGCTGTTGAATTTGCCGTTGAATTTGCCTATGTAGCGGCCGGGCTTCAGTCCCGGCGCTTTTGACTCTGCCGTTGCCGTCGTAGCGACCGCCTTCTGAGGCGGTCGCCTTTGACTTGCCGTTGCCGTTGAATTTGCCGTTGAATTTGCCGTTGAATTTGCCTATGTAGCGGCCGGGCTTCAGTCCCGGCGCTTTTGACTTTGCCGTTGACGTTGCCGTTGTAGCGGCGAGTCTTCAGTTCACCCTGACGAAGGAAGGGACCCGTTCCTTTACGGTTGCTTCAGGGGAGGGGGAATGGCGAATCGTTATCAAAACACAAAACTTAAAGTCCTTTGTTTTGATAACGATTCGCAAGCAACTCATTCCAATGCTCTTAGACGACCAAAATGTTTAGTAACTAGTTACCCCACCCTCGACATCTCCGAGCCTTCTGCCGTTGCCGTTGAATTTGCCCATGTAGCGGCCGGGCTTCAGTCCCGGCACCTTTGTCGTTCGCCGTTGCCATTCGCCTTCGTAGTGGCGAATCTTCAGATTCGCAGCCTCTGCCTTAGGTAGCACAGACTTCAGTCTGTGCTTTTTTGACTCGCCATAGCCCGGTAGATGGAAGTTGCAGTAAACGTCCAGTCTGCCCCGATCCGCCCTGTCTGTCTCGATCCGCCCGCCATCAGGTACCGACGCCCGGCAGACGAACAACGGAACAGGCCTGTCACTTTTGCCACTTACTTCATGTCGGCATTCGAGCTAGCTTTTCGACTAGCTTCGAGTGTTGTCCGAACGGGGAAAAATGAAAATTCAATCGGTACTGAAAACTGCGGTTTTTCTGTGCGCCTTGAGCGCGTTTGCATCTAGAGCATGGTCTCAGGACCAAGCGAATACAGTAGCCTCTGCCGAGACGGCGTCCGGCGCCGCACAACCGCAAGCCGCGCCGCAGTCGTCGAAGCCGACACCCAAAGGCGAGGAAGCAGAAGCCAACACTGCGGAGGGCGCGGAGGCCTTGCAAAAGGCGACGCAAAATCCTGTGGCGAGCCTGATCAGCGTTCCGGTACAGGAGAACTTCAATTTTGGCGTGAATCCCGGCTATCGAACCCAGAATGTGATGAATATTCAGCCGGTGATCCCCCTCGGCATCTCGAAAGACTGGAACCTGATCGTCCGTTGGATTGCGCCCATCGTCTATCAACCGGTTCCGAACGCTCCGGGAACTCCCGAAACTGGCGAATACGGATTGGGAGATATGGTGCCTACATTTTTTCTCTCGCCGAAGAAGCCCGGGAAGTTGATCTGGGGAGTTGGGCCAGTCTTGCAATTGCCCACGGCGACAAACACGTTTCTGGGACAAGGAAAGCTCGGCATCGGGCCTTCGATCGTAGCGCTGGTACAGCCTGGCCATTGGACGCTGGGTTTGCTTGCGAACAATGTGTGGTCGGTTGCTGGCTCTGGGAGCCGCCCCGACGTGAATCAGTTCTTGCTGCAATATTTCATCAACTACAACTTGAAGAAGGGCTATTTCATCACGTGGCAGCCTACCTTGACGGCCAACTGGAAAGCGACGAATGGCAATACCTGGACGGTTCCGTTCGGCGGCGGAATAGGAAGAATCATGAAGCTGGGGAGCCAGCCGGTTTCGCTGACCGCGCAATTTTACGGCAACGCGGTTCATCCTGAAGGAACCTCTTCCTGGAGCTTTCGCGCGCAGATTGCGTTTCTGTTTCCCAAGCTGAGCAACGCAGAGAAGGAAATGTTGCTGAAGAAAAAACTTAACGAGCTGGAAGCCCAGCCGCCGCAAAAGTAGTGACCCAAATAAACGCAAATAAACGCGCGTCGCGTGCGCGGCCATTACGGTTCTCAGAGTTGGGAATAGCGATAGAGTGGAAATAAGAGCGGAATATCCGCGCTATAAGGTCACAGACTTCAGCTTGCCCCCGTCAGGGGGTCTGTGTTCTTTTGACTTCCCCGCTCATTGACCCAGGGGCTTCCGCTTCTCCGCTTCATTCACGTCCATCCACGTGCGGATCGAGGTGAGTTCCGAATCCTTCGCATTTCTACCCGTACACCTTTAATTCTGCGCCGCATGCGAAATGCCGCGATCCACGCGGACACCGTCGTCACGCACAGAACCGCCGCCAAAATAAATATCCGGTATGCCACAACAGCTCTCTCCAAGAATATGAACCGACTACCGCCTCACCACACCAAGCTTCAAACTCTTCCGCACCCGCGCAAAAACGTCCCCCGCCGCCACCCCGCTAGCATCCCCGGCATCAATCGCCGCGCGCAAACGCTCCACCAGTCTCTGCCCATGCCTTTGCAACCCCGCCGCCTCCCGCTCCGTCTTTTGCGAAGCAAGTTTCAGCACAACCGCCCGCATCGCCTCAAGTTGCCGCTTGCCGATGTAGCGCCGAATCTGCCACAGTCCAAACCCAGAATCATCTCCCACCGGAAATCCCGTCGCCATCTCGCGAACCGCCGCAAGCACATCCCTCGAAAAATGCATTTCCCAACCCGCGTACACCCCGCCCAACCAACGATCTGAGGAACAATACGGATAGCGCGGTAGATCCGTCGTGATCCCCCCACTGCCGATTCCGTGTCCACGGTTCCCTCGCTACCCCGGCCGCCCAAACCGGCAACCCTGCCGTCGCGATCTCCTCCACATCGGCCTCGATACCAGCACTGTCCGGATAAGCACTGTCCGGAGAATCCGGGTGTCGACTCTGTGCCCCATCATCCGAATGTTGCTAACCTGCACCACACGCGCCCCCTTCTCGAGATACAGCGCCCTCTTCCCTCAAAATATTCCCGCACTTTGTCCAGCGCGTCCGAGTTAGCAGTCATTTCTGTTCATCCAGGTCAAATCTAACGCATGCGTTCGCCCAGCCATACTTTATTATCGAAAAATTTGGACGATCATCGCCTTTGTCCCCATCCGCCTTCGTAGCGCCGGGCTTCAGCCCGGCATCTTTGCCTTGCCGTTGCCTTGGTAGTGCCTGATGCTTCAGCCGGCATCTTTGTCTTGCCGTCCGCCTTCGTAGTGGCGAATCTTCAGATTCGCAGCAGTTGCCTTATGTAGCACAGACTTCAGTCTGTGTTCTTTTGACTTCCCCGCCCCACTCACCAGTGCAGCTTGCTATCAGCGATACAACCGGACGATTGTCTCGCCCACACCGACTATCCCGGCGAGCGCAACGTACAGAAAAAAACCCAACAAATCCCCAACCGATCGAAGCGTAATCGTTACGCGCTTTCGCGCCGGAACTTCCCGCTTCCACTTCACATACTCTCCCCGAATGATTGACGGAAAAATGCTGAATCCCGCCCCCTCCACCGCCAGGAGAATTATCGGTTTGATTGGTGCTTTATCAGGAAGACCAAGAAGAAACAGGCTCATAAAAACGGTACAAGCGAAGAGCGTGTAGAGAATTGTCTGCTGCGCCTTGCGCGTCTGCCCCATGCGGCGAAAGCTGGCGGCCGCCACCAAGGCCCCGGCATCGGCCCCTCGTCCTTCCATTGCTATCCCCAGACGGTAGGCAGGACTTTACGGTTCCTTCTCGTGTCCGACCACTTTGCCCGTTTCCACGCCTTCGTGGAGTTCGATAATCTGTTTTATCAGCAATTCGCCTAGAGCCGCGCTGTCCAGTAAAGCTCGCTTCGCGACTTTCGAGTTCCAGCACCACCCTAGCACTGCGTTGTAGTCTATAGAAAATTCTTGGGTTGAAATAATGTCCGGCCCGTCACCCGGAAATAAAATCGATTTGCGCCCTCAGCCAGGAGAAAAATTGGCCCGGAGTAGGAGCGCACGAGAATGACAATATTCCGACGAAGGGTGTGCAAGTTTGAGAGCGAGCTGAATGCTAACAATCGCGGTACGCAACAAACAGTCGTATTTGTCGGACGCGTATTGCAGCCCGGCGTTGAGATATTCTGGCTGAATCTCAGCGAGCTTCTGGTGGAGTATTTGGCACAAGCTCTGCCATTCCGATCCCACTGCGGTGGAAGAGTTTCGTAACTTTACTTCTCTTTTCTTGACGCTCATCAGCCGCAAACGCGGCGCGCTTCGCTCTAGCAAGTGCTGTTTCTTCCACCAACCGACTTCCCAAACTTTTTCTCCAGGCAGCCTGCAAACCGACGGCCCCGGCCAGGGCCTCGCCATAGCGAGAGTAGTTCAAACTCAACCGCTGTCTGAGGCAGCCAATTGGGTAGAACGCTCTCCTCATTAAGCTCGACAAACAGTAGCGAGTCGCCGCCTCCGTTGTACACCCTGTCTTTTATGGCTAGCTCTTCAACGCCAGTCCATTTCGTCTTTCCCCATCCATCCCGATAGAGAACAATCTGCAAACGGGATTGTGAGAAGAATACCTGTCGGAAAGATTCAAGACCCTCGGTCTCCCTAGTTTCTTTCTTGTTTTTTAGAAAAGACAAACACTTTGAGGTTTCCGGAAAGGGGCATTCGCACAGTTGCGATGCGAGAGGTTCGTCGCCGCTCAGGAACGAGATGGCCACGTCGTAGGGGTACTCCATGCGCCTATGTTATCAAATCGGCTGGAATGTTCAGAGTCACTGTTCGCGACAGAGAGCCCAGGCGCCATATGCGAAGCAACGAATGCTGCATGTTGACACGGAATAATGGCCGCACTATCCTCTGCGGCAATGGGCGCTGAAGAGAATTTCAAAATAAACCTGAACCAGAATCTGTGGGTTTTGGTGGTTGGCTATCTGTCGCTTGGGGCGGCTGACCACTTCCATCTGAGTTGGTGGTTTCTCTGGTTAGCGCGCGTCTTAGCGACTCTGGCAACGGTTTCGGTGCTGGTCAGCTTGGGGTTCTACACGGTTCACGACCGCATGAATAAGCACAAAGACACGAAGGCCAAATTAGCTTAATTGATTCACATTCCCCATGAGAGGCCAAGACGCCATGGTTGACAAAGTTTTTATTTCTTGGGTTGGACCGATTTCGTTGGGTGTTGAACGCAACGGCGTCATCAAAGGTTTTTCCTTAGAAGAAGGAGAGCAGATTCCGCCAGAGTTTAAGGTAGGAGATTTGGTTGAACTGCATCTTGAAAGTGACCCGATGGCTGAGATTTGGGGCATTGAGAACAGCCAAGGAGCTTATTTGTTCAGGCATATCACTTCAGGGAAAGAGTTCCGAACTTGGCACAGGGCCGAGGCGTACCGCTTGGAAAAGGACGGCCCAAAAAAGTAATTTTCAAAACCTGAGGGACAACAATCTGGGGGCAGACGCGACGTTTACCACCCTTTTAATTTTTCCCGAGTGAATCAAAATTGCTGTGAACTTCCCGTCAGTCACCACGTTTTACCGGGTACCCGCATTCTGTCCGCCTTCCACCGACGTTTTGACGCTCTTCACTGTGCGGAGCTCCATCATCTGACGCTCACCCTGGGGCGTAAGTGACCAGTATAGAAACATGCCGCCGGACATCGACTGCAAGTATTCGACCTTCACAAAACCTAAAGCCTGCATTTGGAGGGCTATGGTACGAAACAACTGGTCGTCTAGAACTGGCTCACCCTGACCAGTGCTGTTGGACATGACGAAGGCGTTTGTTGCCAGAGTCGATTTCACGTACTCGTCGGTAGGATGGCTCACCAGATACGGCGCGATAAGCGCGAAGATTTGAGCCCAAGTCAGGTCAATCCTCCAAGGGTACGGTAACGATAATGGTCTCGCTTTATAATTCCCATGCAGTGTTACCTTTTCCGAAAGCCCCGCAAGATTTGCGATGGGCTGCCTGAGTTCAGCTGATGCCGCTCGAAGTTCACTGTTCTGTTTGCGCAAATTATTTATTTCCAAAAGCAAATCTTCACTGGCAGCTTTGTTCGCCCTGACCCAGCCAACCGCAGGAAACATTTTAATTGTCGACGCCAAGCTCAAGACCACGAGGGCAGAAAGTTCATCTGCAGATTTCCAATACTTCACTAAGCGATCAGTGGCAGCTTTCTGAGTGAAAATCTTCAGTTTTTCCCGGAGCAGTTGGTCTTTCTCCGACTTGCCCAGCGGTATCTCATCCGGATTTTCATGAACCAGTGCAATGACTCGCAGCCCCCTGCTGACCGCGTAATCAAATTCCTTTTCTGTGTAGCTGGTACCGTCTGAAGCTACAGACCCATACCGGCCCCCGATGATTAGAAGATAATAGTCGCAGTCGTCGATCACCCGCTTGATGAACTGAAACTGCTCTTCATCAGCGGCCGGAAATAGCTCCATTCCCGCCGGAATGCAGTCCATTTCTATGATTCGCTGAATAACCTGCCGTCGCTCTTCCTTCAAGTCGACGTATGTCGAACTAACGAAAACCTGATACCGTTTGTCCATAAGTGTTCCAACGAGTCGATGGCTTCTACATTCGCGAAAATTACAACGCGAATCATAGTGGATTAATTAGTGCGCGTGCAAATACTGTGCAATCGAGACTGCACATCCATCACTTTCAATACGCTAGAGTTGAAGGACAATCGAAAAACTGAGGAAACCTGAGGGGTAGACGGGACGTTATCGGTCTATGCTTTGTTCTGCCTGAACGTTTTTCCGTTACCTCATTACTTCCTTACCTCATTACTTCGCCTCTTCCCCCTTCACACTCTCCATCAACCCAAAAAATCCCTCCGCCAATGTGGGTGAATATAAATCGCGCCCTTGAGCAGCGTGTACGGCTGCTTGGCCAGCATCAGCGTACTTAAAATCTGCACCAGTTCCCCGCCCTCAGTGGCCAGAATGGACGCGCCCAGAATCCGGTCGTTGGAGGCATCCACCACCAGCTTCATCAGTCCTGCCGTCTCGTCCCGCTTGATCGCCCGCGCCACCGAGGTCATCGGCATGCGCCCGATCTTCAGCTTGTATCCCTGCGCGCGCGCTTCTTTTTCCGTTATGCCCACGCCGCCCAGCTGCGGATCGGTAAACATGCTGTACGGCAGCAGCCGCTCTTTGGTGGAAAGATTTTTTCCCTCCACCAGGTTGCCGAAGATAATCTGAAAATCGTTGTAGGAAATATGCGTGAACTCCGGACCGCCGTTGACGTCCCCCAGCGCCCAGATCCCCGGAACGTTGGTCTCCAGCTTGTCATTCACCTTGATGAAGCCGCGTTCGTTGACCTGCACTCCCGCTTTATCCAGCCCCAGGTCGACCGTGTTCGGTTTCCGTCCCGCGGCCACCAGCACATGCGAGCCGGTAATTTTCTTCCCCGGCTTGCCGTTAATATCCGCGGTAACCACCACGGACGTTTTCTTCCCCCGCCCGGACTTCCCTTTCGTAGCCCCGTACTTCACCTGGGTAGCTTTGGTGTTCAGCGAAAATTTAATTCCCTCCGCTTCCAGAGCCTTCTGCAGCTCCGCGGCAATCTCCGGATCTTCGCGCGGCACAATCTGTCCACCGGTCTGCACAATCGTCACTTTGCTGCCAAAGCGCCGGAACATCTGGCCGAACTCCAGCCCGATGTACCCCGCCCCCAGCAGGATCAAATGTTCCGGAATCGCCGTCAGCTCCATCGCCGACTCATTGGTCAGATACGGACCATCCGTCAACCCCGCAATCGGCGGCAGCGACGGCTTCGCTCCGGTATCGATAAAAATTTTCTCGCTCTCCAGAATCTCTTTGCCCACGCTCAAAGAATGCGGACCGGTGAAGCGCGCATGCCCGCGAAACAATTTAATGTTCGGCCGCTTCTTGGCTTGTTTCTCTTGACCGTGGCGGAAGCTCAAAACCACTTTCTCTTTCTGCGCCACAATCTTTTTCAAATCCACCTTCACGCCCGAGGTGGTAATCCCCCAGCGCGCCCCGTCCCGCGCGTAATGCGCCACCTGCGCCCGGTGCACCATGGTCTTCGTCGGCGTGCATCCGGTATTGATGCACGTTCCGCCCATCCATTTTTCTTCAATCAGCGCGACGCTCCAGCCCTTATCCGCCAGATTGTGCGCCAGCGGATTCCCGCCCTGCCCCGACCCGATCACGATCGCATCAAACTTCATGAATTCTTTCCCCCGTATCTTCTACTCGCAGCATTTCAAAAGCTTCGCCAGCATCCGGCAATAAATATCCAGCGTCTCCGCAACGCGAATGCGGAATCGACGCGGATGCAAGTGCGAGTTGGATGCGCGCCCGACGCAGATTTATCCCACTTATTCTTCAATGGATACTCAAGCCAGAGGCAGCACCTACAGCGAGGATAAGTCTTTTATAATGAGCACTTCCGCATTAACGCAACGTAACCTCTTTAGAATGAACACTTCCGTATTTTGCCAAAATAACCCCTTTAGAATCCGCACTTCCGGGAAAAAGGTGGCTGGCATTCACAACGAGCACTTTTTCGGAGTCTCATGACGCGAAGGCCAGCGTATCCACTCCGCCACACTAGTACTCCCGTAGCGTTGACCTGCTGAAATTTCGCTGGGTACTGTTCATGGTGGGGGTCCGGGTGTCGGCGGAGAGCTTGTGCAACATTCCGCAGTCCGGACAATTCTCGCAGATCAATGTCCACAGTCGTAAAAACCGGGCGCTACGAAATTATCGGCGAAGTGGGCCGCGGAGCCATGGGCATCGTCTATAAGGCGATCGACCCGGTCATCGGCCGCACCGTCGCGGTAAAAACAATTCGCCTCAGCGAAGTAGGCACCGGGCTTTCGCGTCCCGAACTTCTTTCCCGTTTTCAAACCGAAGCGCGCGCCGCCGGGCTGCTCACCCATCCGAATATTGTGGTGGTGTACGACGCCGGCGAAGAAGACGGCCTGTACTACATCACCATGGAAATGGTGGAAGGCAAGAGCATGCAGGCGCTGCTCGATGAGGGCCAGAAATTTTCGCTGTCGCGCGTTTTGCGCATCATGGATCAAACTTGCAGCGCGCTGCAGTTTGCGCACGAGCGGCATGTAGTTCACCGGGACATCAAACCCGCCAACTTGATGCTGACCGCCGACGACACGGTGAAGGTCACCGACTTTGGCACCGCAAAAATTCTGCAGTTCGGCACCGTGCAGCAAACCACGCACGTGATGGGCACGCCGAGTTACATGTCCCCGGAACAAGTGAAGGGCCGCGCGGTGGATGGGCGCAGCGATATTTTTTCGCTGGGCGTAATGCTCTACGAAATGGTGACCGGAGAAAAACCCTTTCCCGGGCAGAACATCACCACGGTGATTTACAAAATTGTGAACGAAGATCCGGTCGCGCCGCGGCAACTGGATCCTTCGATCCATCCGGGAATCAGCGCCGTGATCATGAAGGCGCTGCTGAAAGAGCCGGAAGAGCGTTACCAAAGTTGCCGCGAGATGCTGGAAGATCTGCGCAACTATCGCGCCAACACCAGTGCCGCCGCGAATCCGCAATCCACCGTGACGCTGGGTAGCAACGGCTCGCCGACCGCCACCATGGCCCTGGGCATAAATGGCCGGCAGTTGCCCGGACCTAACGACGCGTACGTATCCGCGACCGCGCAGGCGCTTTCCGCACGGGCCAGTGGTCCCGGTCAAACGCCGCTGGTTCGCCGCACTGGTGTGATCACGCCAGTCGCGGAGCCTGCGAAAAAGACCAGCATCTGGGTGACATTGCTGATCGCGGTTTTGCTACTCGGCGTGATTGCCTACGGCGCCAACAAGCTGCAGCCCATCTTCCGGGCCGCAAAAGATTTTCACGAAGCGTCCAGCGCGCAAAAACCCGTAGAGACTTCGCAACCGCGTTCGGCTGAACCGGTGCTGCCACGCCGCCGGCGACGTCTTCGCTCACGCCACCGCCCGCGACTTCGCTCACGCCCTCGCCGTCGCCCGCACCTGTCAGTTGCGGCGAGCGCGAGCACGCCGGCCGCCGACAGCTCGGACCCGGCTAAAGATGCTGCGGCACCAGTGACCACACCGGTTGCGACATCCGTCACGCCATCCGTTGCGCCGGCTGCTGCGCCACCAACTTTGTCACCGGCCGCGCCGGCTGCCAAAGATGCTGCGGCTCCGGCGACACCGATGCCTGAAGTGAAAAGCCCGGAAGTGCTGGTGCAGAAGGCTAACGCCAAGCCTGCGGAAACCGTGAAAGCAGATACCGGACTCAGTCCCAAAGCGGCGGAATACAAAGAGCGCATCGACGCAACGCTTGCAGCGCGCGGACTCGCGGGTCGCGCCAGCGTGCAAGGCGTGGGCGATACGCTGACGCTGTCCGGAAAGCTGCACCCGGCAGAACACGGCGCGCTATTAAAATTTCTGCGCAACGCGCCGCCGGGTGTGCGGCTGATCGATCACCTGGAAGATGGCAACTCCGCAATTTCGCCCGCGCAAGATTCGGGCGCGATCCATGTGGCAGCCAACGTTCCCGCGGCGACGGCCAGCCTGCTAGGTCCGCAAGGTCATCTTCTGAAACAGTGCCAAACGCCGTGCGATTTCACCGGACTGGCGGGCGCCAGCTATAGCCTGGAAGTAAAAAAAGAAGGCTACCAAACTTTGCAGACGGCGCTGGCGGTCAAAGCCGGCGAATCGCTCCAGCAAAAAATAAATCTCGAGTCGCTGGTACTCGGAATCAAAATCGTCAGCGATCCGCCGGGCGCCGATGTTTTTATTGACGGTGCCAAGCAAGGCGGGCAGACTCCGGTGGTTTTGCCGCTGGCACCGGGCCGCTACAATCTGGTTCTGCGCATGGCGGGATTTTCCGCGTACGTGAGCGAAATTCACGTCACGGACAATGTATTGTCACAGCTGAACGCCACGTTGCGCGCGAAGGATACCAGCAAGGTCGCCTGGGCCGACGTCACCTCGACGCCGAGCGGAGCGGAAATCGTAATCGACGGGTCAACCACCTCGCAATTCACGCCGTCGCGGGTGCAAGTGCCTGCGGGAATCCACACCATCACGTTGAAAAAGAAGGGCTTCCTGCCGGCTCGCAGACCCCTGGAGGTCAGCGAAGGCGGTACCGTGAGCGTGGAAGCCACGCTGCGCAGTAGCAAATAAGTACCAGACGAAGCTCCCCTCTTTGTTACCTTTTGTAACGCTTTCTAGTCCTGGAGTCCTAGGACTAACCCTATTAAGCATTCAGAACAAGCCACTTAGCGGTATTCACCTTCGGGTGTTCCCCGTGCATATCTCTTTCTGGGATACCCCGCCCACCGACGAACCCTGCCGGATGCTCGGGCGGACCCCGGAAAACGCTCGTGCAGTGGTTGGCGCTGGCAACTCGCGTACAGCGCAACGGCCAGGGATCGCGGAGATCGTAATTTGGTTCTGAGAGCTATAGTTCCGGCGGGGCAGCAAAACGCCGCGACCGAGAAGCGCAGCAGCTCGCCAGCGGACGTCCGCGTTTCGCCGCGCCCGCTGAACACTTCGATTGCGCGTGAAGATTCGGGCGCCCACCTGGACGTTCCAAAGGCGCTGCGGGCCTTGCAGCTTTTGCTGCGGTCCGAACGACTGTACGAACAGAACCATCCCCACCGGCTGGACAGCCTGGATAGCGCCTACGAAGCGCTACGGCAGATTGCGTCGCAACTAAACGGTCTGGAATTGCGCATCGAGCGCGGCGGAATTGTGGCGCCGAAAATCAGCGATGCGCATCTGCCCGATCTGCGCGGAGAAATGCACGCGCTAGCCGCGGATTTGCAGCGCGCCGGAATTCGCACGCTTACCTTCTCCGGTAAATTCCATGTGGGCGAACTGGACACGCTGTCCCGTCTGATGAAAGCGACACTGCTAAAATCAAATGAGCCGTCGCGTGGCGGCAAGCTGAACTGGTGGGCGGCCAAGCTCGTGGAAAATCATGTGGAAGGTATTGCGGTAAATAGTCAGACGGATCGTCGCGTGGATACGGTGCTGGGCAGTCTGATCGCCGCGCTCGTTGCGTATGGCGGAAGTTCACCACGGGAAAATAGTGAAACCGCGATTCAAGCGCCGGATTTTGATGATCTGGCTGCGGCGCTGCGCCTGCTCGCGCGGCTGACGCCGCCACTCGAAAGTGCGCGCGGACTTTCTCCGGAAGAAGCGGCGCGCGCGATTCACGGAGCCATGGAAGATGCGAGCCGGGACACGGTTCGCATGCTGCTCACGTCCGTTTCGCAATATGGGCCGCAGGGCGGTGAACGGCCGCAACCTTATCTTTTGCGTTTGTCCGAGAGTTTGATTTTTGAATTTCTGTCCGCGGAGTTCGCCAACGGGGCGTTGACTCCCGCGACGGTGCGCCCTTCGTTCCATCGTCTCGCAGAAGCTATTGAGGAAGCAGGGCGCTACACGGGCCCGCACGCTTCGCAACATTTGTCTGCGTTCGCGACGATTTGGTCGCAGGAGACGCATCGCGAACAGCTGGTGGAAAGATTCTGGCTGGAACTTCCGGCTCGAGAAAAATCGGCGGTGCTGCGCGGGCCGGATGTGTGGTGTGTTCCGGTGGTAGCCCTGAAGCACACGCTGACACAACTGGCCAACACGGGAGCGGATGCGCAACGGCGCGAAGCTCGTAACATTGTAGTGAATTATGCGCGGCGCTTGACGCATACGGATCCTGCGGCGCGGCGCATTGTGGCTGCAGGTTTGAATGAGTTGATCAGCATTATCGAATCGCTGTGGCCCAATCAGTTGCCCGAGGATCTCAGTGTGGGCACGATGAAGGCTCTGGAAAGCGAAACGATTCCGGAAACTGGCGCGCTGCTCGCGGCATTTCTGGAGAATCTGGCGCGTATCGCGGTAAATCGCGCGGACTATGCGGGATTTGAAACTATTTTGATCGGACTCGAACGACCGCCGCAGGGTAACGAGCACGATCATCTGATGGTGGCTTTGTCGCAACGGCTGGTGGCGCAAGATCGCTGGCTGCTGCTGGTGGATGCTTCGCTGGCGAATCGCAGCCTGGATCCAGTGTTGCCGCGGCTTTTGCAACGCGATCCTGAAAGATTGCTGGACCGGCTGACTTTGCTGCTCACCGAACCACGCGGCGCGGAAATGATTCCAGCGATGGGACGTTTGCTGCGGACCATCGGCGTTCCGGTGCTGGGACTTCTGGAAGCGCGGTTGTATGAAGCGCGGCGGCAACGCGTGAGTGCCGCGATCAAAATGCTTTCGGCGGCTGACCCGGAGCGTTTGCTGCGCGGATTGGCGCGGGCGCTGGGCAGCTGGGAATGGAATTTGCAGGATTTGGCGATCAGCGAACTTTCGCGACCGGTGAATTCGGGTTGCGCGCAGAGTGCGGCGTTTGTTTTTTCGGCGATCCTCGCTGAGGCGCATCCCTTGGTTGTGCCGATGATGATCGATCAGATAGGGTTGGCGCAGGAAACCACTTCGATTCCGCAGCTGATGGAAATCGCGGCGGGCGAACACGACGTTCTGCGGGACCAGTTTGTGCGGATTAAGGCGATTGAAGCTTTGGGACGGATGCGGGCCGCGGAAGCGGCTGGATTATTGCGACAGTTGGCCGAAGGACGCGAAGGGCTGGCGTACGCCGAACCTTCCGGATTGCGTTCCGCGGCGGAGGAAGCGCTCTCGCTCCTGGAAAATCGGCCGTCGTCGCCGCGCACGCGGGCGGCGTTTGAAGCGGCGGCGCAAGCCAGCGCCAGTTTCGTGATTCCGCGGCGTTACGTACGCATTCCGCTAGAGTCGCCGTTGCGCGCGCACATTGATGGCGGGCAGGCTGGGTTAGCGCGCGTAAAAACGATCAGCCTGGGCGGGGCTTATCTTTCTTCACCGAAGAAATTTGCAGTGGGCGATTCGATTCGTCTGGAAGTTCGTGCGGGTCTGCGCAAGATTAATTTCACGGCGGTGGTGCGCAACACCGGTCCGGACGGCAATGGCGTGGAATTCGTGCACATGAAGGACGAAGACCGCGACAAGCTATTTAAGTTGGTGCAGCGCCATCTGCCGGGTAGTTTGAAGTAAATTTTTCTTTATATCTACGCCGTCGAACTCTTCGCATTGCGAAAAGCGGCGTCAAGCCGCCGCACTCCAAAGTCACTGATCGGGAGATTGCGTTCCCAGGGGCTACTTGGGGCCGTCGATGAATCGAACAGATTCAAGAGACTTTTCGATTTCGTGAAGACTTGCCAGGTCCGGGCCAGAGACAGAAAATCTCAAGAGATATCCTTTATCCGTGGTAACAAATTGAGAACCGTAGACAGTGCCAGCCGCCTTTTGCATTGCGAAAGTGCCTTTCCAAAAGATTCTATCCCCGATCATAAGCTTGTAGGGCGTGCCGATAGATTTAATCGACATACCGGTCTGTTTGTATCGCTGAGCGAATTTCTCCACTAGCGATTCGGGTGTCATTTCCATCGCAAGCCCCGCATCGAAGGCGCTGACCAGCACGGACTTCGTCGAAGACGGTTGATTGCCGACACTGCCTTCCACAACATAAAGCAGAGGGTGAATCCTTCTTGAGGCCGCTTTGCGCACGTCTTCGTCCGTTGGATCGCCGGTGAGAATAGATGCCCCGGCAAACTCAAGCGCGGCGCGGGCTGCGTCTAAGCTCATCGTGGCCCAGGCTTTTGGAAATTCGTACCTAAAGCCAAAGAAATTGTTTGTGTAGACGTTTTCAGAAATAGAAGACCCGCTTTCGGGAATCGCTGGTGATCCCGCTCCGGTGGCGTTTTGAGTTATGTCCGGATGTGCAGCGGCCTCATATTGAGGAATGTTCGGTTGCAAACGGAAGGCCTCCGCAAATTGCGAGTGCGCTTCCTGCGACAGATCCCTTGAACGAAGTGCCGCGCCGAGATAGTAATGCCCTTCCGCGTCGTCGGGCATGTTCTTCACATACCAATTTAATTGGCTGATTCCTTTATCGATTTCTCCAGTCTCGAACAAACTTATACCTAGCAATTTTCGAAGTTCGGGCATCTTCGGGAGGCCTGCAATCGCATTCTGAAGTACCGGAATCGCCGCCTCGTATTTGTGTTCATGGGCAAGGGAAAGGCTCAGCGCATACATAGCGGAATGATCCTCAGGAAAGATTCGGAGCGCCTCCCGAGACTCCGACTCAGCCTCCAAAAATTGCTTTTGCGCCGTCAAAGACAGAGCCAATGATGCGTGGGCCACGGCGTTTTCTGGCCACAGTCTTAGGGATTGCCGCGCCTGAGCCTCGGCCTCTGGGAAATTCCGTTCTAATTGCAGGTTGCTCGCAAAAGCTAAATGCAGAGTCGCTGAGTCGGGTACCAACCGCAGGGCCTGCCGGTAATTCTCACTGGCGACAACAAGTTGTCGATTCTGCTTTGCCGTCCACGCCTGGCGCAGCAATTCGTACGCTGCGGCCCGGTCCGCCGAAAATACCTTTGAAGTCCGTGGTCGAACCCCCCGTAAGATTTCCTGAAAGCCTGCGTCCCTGAAGGATGCAATAAATGATTCGTCTGGCGCGAAGTCGCTCCCCCGTGCGTGAATGACCTGTCTGGCGTAGGAATCAGACGGCGCTGCGACCAGGAATCCAAACAATTCCAGTTTGTCGAAGGGTGGTTCCTGGCGGGGATTGGACGAAGAGTCCTTACTAGTCTCCTGTATCTTCCCAGGACTTTGTCCCAGGCAATGCGCTTGATGAGTGGACGAGAAAATTGCCAGCAAGAATATCCTGGCAAGAGCCCTGAAAATTGATCGAGTGAACATACGGAATCACATGTCAACTGCCAGCTAGCGCCCAACATTCCAAATTGCAACGCCATCGCGAAAATTCATAGCCACGGTGCGTTCAGTATCGTATCCGATTTGCGGGAAATGAGAGCTGCTTTTGGAGGTTGGGTTGAGAGGGGGTTGAGTGGGGATTTTAACGCAGAGGACACAGAGGTCGCAGAGAAGAAGAGAATCGCGGGAGGAGTTAGGACGCGGCGCTGCGAAGCGCGACGGGCACGGCATGCCGTGCCCCTACTACTGCGCTGCCGAGTTCTGGAACTCTTCGTGTGGCGAAAGCGGCGTCAAGCCGCCGCACTCCAAAGGCGCCAATCGGGAGATTGGCGTTCCCAGGAAAGCCTCTGGAACGTTCGTCTAAAATTTGCGGTGACAGTCGTTGCTTAAAATTGAGTGAACGGCTGTCGGCTTGGGAGCTGCCCTTGGTGGTTGGGTACAGAGGGTTGAGTGGGGATATTAACGCAGAGGACGCGGAGGGCGCAGAGAAGAGTCTTGGGCAGAGCAGCGTTACTTTGAGTTTGTCGGAGCAAACTTGAAACGAAAAGCCTATAGCTTGACGTCAAAAGGCTGAAAGTCTTAGAGTCACGAAGACTGCGACATGCGTATAAGCCGGTGATTGTGAGGCGCAATGACGAAAACGACGAGCTTTCAAACGGACATCCGCCCGCTCTTTACGGAACGAGACATTCGAGGCATGAGTAAGGCGTTCAACCTTGCAAGTTACGATGACGTCAAAAAAAATGCTACGGCCATCTACGACCGCATCCGGGGAATCGGCGGAGCGGTGATGCCGCCCCCGCCGCCAACTGGAGAAGGTCCCTGGCCGCAATCTCGCATTGAACTATTCGCTAAATGGATGACGGACGGATTCGCGCCTTAGCGGGTTCACGACATTCACAAAATCCGAGCAGCGGTTCGAATGAGGACTTGGGGAACGATCACTGCACGACGCCTGTGGGTCAATCACTTTCGGGCGCGGGCCGACACTGCATTCGCCGCCAGCCGAATATTTAAGGAAAGGATGGCAGAGAGATGCCGAAAGCGACCTGGAAACCTCACGAGAAACACGGGCGGCTGACGAAACAGAGCGACTTGCCCGACAGCGTCTACGCGTTTCCGAAGCAGCGCAAAGAGCCACTGACCGACGCAAAACATGTGCGCAACGCGGTCGCGCGATTCGATCAAGTGATCGACGTCTCCGCGGCCGACCGTGCTTTGGCGTTCGCGAACATCGAGAAGGCTGCAAAGCACTACGACGTCAACCTCACCGAAACGTCCTGGCACGACCTGGGCATTCATCCTCAGAAAAAGAAAGCCCGCAGCAGCCCGGGGGGTCGCCAGGCCAAACGGCGGACGCGAAGCTAGAAATTTCGGGACTTCATCATTTTCGGCGATGAATTCTCGCTTTGCTCGTCTAACTTTTGCCAATGTAATCAAGGTTTGCCCGCCATGTCGCCATATGAAGGAGATGAATTATGAAAGCAATTGTTGTCCACCAATATGGCGGCCCTGAAGTACTCAAGTTCGAGGAATACCCTGACCCGGTGGCGGGCGCCGGCGAGGTACTGGTGCGGGTCGCTGCCACGAGCGTGAATCCGATCGATTACAAACGGCGCGCAGGGCTGACGAAAGACTTTTATCCCCTCAAATTTCCGGGACTGATCGGCGTGGACATCGCGGGAACCGTCGTCACGGTTGGGTCCGGAGTGGAAGGCTTTTCCCCAGGCGACCAGGTGTTGGCGATGGCGTCGGACACCTACGCGGAGCTTTGCGTTGTGAAAGCCGCGATTCTGGCGAAAGTTCCCAAGGGACTCGATTTGATTCAGGCGGCGGCGCTGCCGCTGGTGACAACTACGGGCAACCAACTCATTTCCGCCACCGGGATCAAAGCGGGCCAGACGGTTCTCGTCGCAGGTGCTGCGGGGAATGTCGGGCGTTCGGCGGTGTTCACTGCGAAGCAACTGGGAGCAGTGGTTATCGCAGGAGTGTTAAAGCGCCAAATGAATGAAGCGAAGACTATTGGCGCAGATCAGTTGGTTGCGACGGATGACGATAGTGCGATTACGAATCTTCCGATGCTCGATGCCGTAGCAGATGCGGTCAATGGCAAGACTGCTGAAAAATTGATTGGCAAGGTCAAGCCGGGAGGTGTGTTTGCATCGGTTCTCGGGGCACCGCGGAATGCCGAACAGTACCCGAGCGTAAAAGTGGTGCCGGTGTACGCGACGCCTGATGCGAAAACTCTCCAGTTCATGGCCGAGGCCGTGCGAGATGGCAAGCTGATGATCCCCATCGGCCGGCAACTGCCACTCAGGCAGGCGGCCGAAGCTCAAGCCACCGCGGAAAAGGGTGGTGTCGGGAAGGTCTTGCTGGTGGCTTGATATTATTTTGCGAACAGAGGATTTTGCGAACTGCGGACGCGAAAGGAAATCATAAGTGAAAAAGAGTGTGCACGGAATCAACCCGCTTTCTAAGCCGAGTGGCGATGGATGTGTGGAATGCCTGGCATCGCCGAAGGGTTGGTGGCTTCACCTGCGGCGGTGTGCGGAGTGTGGGCACATCGGATGCTGTGACAGTTCTCCGAGCCAGCATGCGTCCAAGCATGCGGCGGCAACCGGGCATCCGATCATTGCCAGCTTCGAACCGGGTGAGGATTGGTTCTTCGATTACGACAAGCGGGGGATGATCAAAGGCGCGGAATTGCTTCCGCCGCATTCGCATCCCAAAAGCCAGCCCGCGCCTGGACCTGCAGGAAGGGTGCCGGACAACTGGGAATCGCTCCTAAACTAGCTGCCCCGACTTACCCTCGCCCCACCAACGATCTGCTGTTCGCCCACTGGAGTCAAAAAAAAATACATCCTTAACGGTTTGACCTTATCTAAGTAACGACAGAGCAAGCGGTCGCCGTTCGAGGAGGACATATGTCAAACGATAAAACAGGAAGTGCCGCCGGCGCGGGTCGAGCGGTGCAGCCCACAGATGCAAATCCTCTCGATTTTGTGCCGGACAAGATTCCTTTTGACACTCCGTATGGGCCACCAATATCGCTAGACCGAGCCCAGGCGGTGATTCACGCGGCGGTGGCCGAGGCGAGCAAACGGAATTGGAAGATGAACCTAGCGGTGGTGGATTCCGGCGGCAACCTGGTGGCTTTTCAACGCATGGACGGCGCGATGCTGGCCTCGATTAAGATTGCCGAACATAAGGCACGCGCAGCAGCGACTTTCCGACGCCCAACCAAGGTATTCGAAGACGGTGTAAACCTTATGCATCTCAACTATCTGCTCGCGTTCGATGGAGTGATTGCGTCTCGCGGCGGCATTCCACTGATTGAGAAGGGATCGATTGTTGGCGCAATCGGTGTTTCGGGAGGAACGGATTCGCAGGACGAGATCGTCAGCGAGGCAGGAGCGGTGGTAATTAATCAAATTCCGGCTGCGAAGAAATAATCCAGATATCGAGAAGTGTTTGGAGTAGTCCATCAGTTTCGAGACAAACGAATAGACAGGAGAAATGTAATGACAACAACTGCAAACGCACTTACGAAGCCCGCACAGATTCGCGTGACCCGGCGGTCGCCCGCCTATTGGCGGGTGACGATCGACAACCCGCCGATCAACGTTATGGGCCCGGAGATGGTCCGGGAGTTTCAGGAAGTCATCGACGCACTGGAGGCCGACGAGCATGTCAGGGTGGTGGTTTTCGACAGCGCGGTCGAGGACTACTTCCTGAATCACTCCGATTTCCTGGCCAAGCTCGAAGACTTGACTTCATTGCCGAACGGTCCCACGGGCTTGCCGCCCTGGCCGGACTTTCTGGTGCGTCTGACGCGGTTGCCGGTCGCGTCCATCGCGCTCATCCGGGGGCGCGCGACTGGTAACGGGAGCGAGATCACGCTGGCCTGCGACATGAGTTTCGCGAGCCGTGAGAAAACGATCATCTCGCAATGGGAGGTGGGCGTGGGAATGGTTGCCGGCGGCGGCCCCATGGCCCGGCTGCCCCAGCTCATCGGGCGAAACCGCGCGCTCGAAGTGCTCTTGAGCTCGGAAGACATCAGAGCCGAGCAAGCCGAGGCCTACGGTTACATCAATCGCGCGCTGCCCGACGCAGAGCTGGATGCGTTTGTAGAGGCGCTGGCGACACGAATCGCCAAGTTCGACAAATGGGCGATCGCCCAGACCAAGCGCCTGGTCAATACCAGCTTGCCGCCGGATGTCGAGCTCGGCGCCGGTTGGGATGCGTGCATCGCTTCGCTCGGGCGACCTGCGGCGCAAGAGGGGATCAAGGCGCTGATCGCGCGCGGCTTCCACAAGCCGGGAGACGTCGAAAATCGCCTCGGATACTATCTGGGACAAATCGCGCGTTAGGCGAGGCCTGACGAGATTCTCGATTCCAGGACGCTAGGGATGGGACGCGTCCGAAGCCGAGTTCTGCGGACGCGTTTCGAACGTCCGCAGTGATGTTTAACAGATTCTGCGTACCGTATCGAAAGGAGCTTCGATGAGCGCCGTACAAGTCGAACAGAAGAGCTATGAGATGCCCCCGCGCGAGGGGATCTCCGTCGCATATTTTCTCACCGTCGCCGACCTCGAGCGATCAGCTCGCTTCTACGAAAAGGTCTTCGGCGCGCGCATTCTGACGATGGGAGACGGCAACGCGCCGCCGTACCTTCAGCTTGCGAATATCTGGATGATTCTCAACGTCGGGGGCGGGCCGACCCCGGATAAGCCGACGGTGACGCTCAGCGTCCCCGACCCGAACAAGATCAACAGCTTTATGAATTTCCGCGTTGCAGATATTCAAGCGTGCTACGAATTGTGGAAGAGTCGAGGAGCCGAGTTTCTGACGCCGCCGATTCCCAAGTACGGCGAGATTCGCTGCTACATCCGGGATCCGGACGGCTACATCATCGAGATCGGACAGAGTACGGATCTCAAGTACGGCTAACGCTCGGCGCGGATAGGATTCCGACTCTGCGCCTCCTCGCCGCGCTTTTGCCAATTTTTGCCTGGAACGGTCACCCGCTCAGGCATAGAAAGGAGCACTCGATGGATAGTACGAATGGAGTGAAAGAGACCTCACGCGTGACCGCACCTGTGGTGTCGAACACGCTTAATGTAAACGTTTTTACCGCCCCGGGAAAAGCCATGGTCGGCGAGCGGCCCAGGCCCTTCGGCGAAGCGCTCGGCTTTGACCCGATCACATCGACTCTAGTTTTCGGCGAGTACGACGCGGTGCTGGTAGACGCGATGATGACGGTGGCTGAGGCCGAGGCTCTTGCGGATTGGGTTGATCTGCACAACCGCAACCTGGAGACCATCTACATAACACACGCTCATTTCGACCACTTCTACGGTCTGGGCATTCTGCTGGACCGTTTCCCGAGCGCCCGGGCGATCGCAACGCCCAAGACGCTGAGCGCCATGCAGTCGTCTTTCACCCCGGTAATAGAGCGGTTAGCCCGCCGGTGCTTTCCTGGGCAAATACCCACCAAGCTGGTTGCCCCTGAAGCCTATGAGCACGACACGTTCACTCTCGAGGGTCACGAATTGCGGATCATCGAGCAGGGCCACACCGATAGCGCGGATACCACGTCTCTACACGTTCCATCAATCGGCCTGATCGTCGCCGGAGACGTGGTGTACAACCAATGCCGCATGTACGTCGGCGACACCACCCCCGAGAGCCGAAAAAACTGGATCGCGGCGCTAGATCGGTTGGCGGCGCTGGACCCCGCGATTGTCGTCGCCGGTCACAAGAAGCCTGGCGCGCCGGACTCTCCTTCGGCGATCCAAGAAACCAAGCGTTACCTGCAAGACTTCGATCGGGTGCAGAAAACCGCGACGTCCGATCAGGAGCTGTTCGATCAGATGACGGCGCTGTATCCGCATTGGGTAGCCAATCAGTCGTGGTTAATGTTCGGATTCCCGCAGCCGTAAGCCACATCAACCGCTGCTGCGAACGTTTCCGCGCATGTTAAAGGATGAGAGGCGTTCGAAGCCGATCCTGGCAGACATATTTCGGAAGCTGTGGTGATGTTTTACATTTTTTGTACGCAGGAGGTTTGTATGTCTCAAAAAGGCAGCGCCGTAAAGACTGCTCAGCAAAGCGAAACCCGGACGCACCAACTCGGGCAGGAGGTTTTCAAAACCATCTTGTCGGAGGATATTGATTGGAAACCGTTTCCGGCGTTCCCACCTGCTGTCCGGCTGGCCGTCGTCGTGGGTCAGCCCTCGGAGCCCGGCCCTTACACCATCAGGGTGAAAGCGCCGCACGGCGAGAAGCTGATGCCCCACAAACACCCGGAAGATCGAGTCTATACCGTGATTTCCGGCGTCTTTTATATCGGACTGGGTGAAGAATTCGACGCGAGTAAGTTGGAAGCCTATCCGCCCGGCGCGGTGATCATTCTCCCTGGCAACACGCCCCATTTCCACTGGGCGAAATCTAGCGAGTACGTCACGCAAGTAACCGCGATGGGGCCGCTAGGGCTGGAGTACCTCAGCGCGAAAGACGATCCAAGAAACAATAACGCGTAGTCGCACACTCTGATTCGGGTAAAGCATTTGGCTTCTTGGCAAATGGAAAGCTCAAGATGAACGATCCACAAAAGAACGAGCAGGATCCTGGAGCGCGAGATCAACAGATCCGCGCGGCACTGAATCAGCATTGGGCGGCGTCCGACGCCAACGATTTTGAAACGGAGCACTTGATCTATCACGAGGACGCGGTGCTGGAATACCCGCAGTCCGGCGAGCGGACCCGCGGTCGGAGGAACATACAGGGCCAGCGTGCTAGTCAGCCGAGCAAAAAACGATTTTCTATCCGGCGAATGCTTGGCGGCGGTGATCTGTGGGTCACCGAATTCGTGCTGAGCTATGACGGCAAGCCGTCCTACACCGTGAGCATCATGGAGTTCACGGGCGACAAGGTTGCGCGGGAAACACAGTACTTTGCGGATCCCTTCGTGGCTCCGGCATCGCGCGCGCAATGGGTTGAGCGGATGGACACGTAATTTCGCGGCGCGAAAATCTCAGAGGAGGGACAAGGGATGGATTGGAAACGGTTGGTCCAGTTTGCGCTGTCGGGTAACAGTGATTTGGAACAATATGCCATCCTGCTGGTACGCGTTTCGATCGGACTGTTCTTCGCCATCTCCGGAGGAAACAAATTGTTTTCCGCCGGGGGCACGAAACCTGTTTACGACACGCTGGTTCAGGCCAAAGTCCCGTTTCCCCAGCTGACGGCTTATTTTGTGGCGGGTGTGGAGTTCGTTGGTGGATCGTTGATAGCCGTGGGGTTTCTTTCGAGCGCGGCTTGCGGGGCGTTATTGATCGATATGATTGTGGCCACGCTGACCAGCGCGCTTTCCACCCTCCCTAAAGGACTTTCGCCGCTTAGCTGGCTCGACGATGTGCTCTATCTTCCGGAAGTGCTGTACGTGCTTTTCTTTATCTGGCTGATCTGCGCTGGTCCGGGAAAGTTCAGTGTGGATTACTGGCTCGCCGGGAAGTTACTGAGTTGATCGAGCGACGAAGCGCAGCTTGTTGCTGGACAAGAGCTTGATGGTCATTACGCTGTATCCAAACGAAGAGACAAAATGGAAATCCCGGTTGAGAAAGGATCAGTCATGGAGCGCAAAAGCAAGGTCACGTTCGCGACAGGCATCGGAGTGCTCGCCGCCCTGGGGGTCACGGCAATTTACGCCCAGGACCACGCGCCGGACAAGTACTCGCTGAAATCACCGAGTGGAATCGCTTTCTCGGACTTCAGGGGGTACGAGGACTGGTCGGTGGTCTCTTCCGCCCGGACGGACGAAGTGCTCAAAGTAATCGTCGCCAATCCGATCATGATCAAGGCCTACAAGGCCGGCATTCCGGGCAACGGCCAGCCTTTCCCGGAAGGCTCCATGATTGCGAAGCTGCAGTGGAAGCCGAAGAAGAGCACGGAGGCCCAGTTCGTGGTGGATGTGCCGGACGTTTTCACTCAGGCTTTCTTCATGGAAAAGGACAGCAAGAGATTTCCGAAAAGCGGCGGATGGGGATACGCGGTGCTCAACTACGAACCCGCATCGGACAAGTTCACAGCCGATGCTAATAGCCCCTCGGACTGTGGAAACGCGTGCCATCTGGTCGTGAAAACCAAGGACTACATCTTTCACCCGTACCAGAAGCGTTGAATAGCGCCGCCGCCCAGAAAAGTGACTTGGGTGCAAGCGGAAGCGTCGGCTTGTGACAGAAAGGAAGCGCGAGATAGACATTGGAGGAACGATTGGTTCGGAGTTGCGCAAATCTGTGGGCAAGCGACCATGGCGAGGTCTCGCAGCCACTCGCCAAGCTTATGAATATAGGTGACTTGCCGCTAGCAGCAACCTACTAAGAACTGGCGCTTGAATTGCTCCTTTGCAAACGGCTTCTGACGACTCTTAGGGGGAATTGTGCGCGTGAATAAATCGATCTGGTATTTTTCTTTGGTTCTTGGGCTCTTCGTACTGGCTATCCCAGCTGGCCTGCGCGCCGACACCCTCTACAACAACATTGGCTCCCTTACCGGCGGCGATGACCACGTTAACGGCTTTGGACCGCTGGCGGATTCCTTTGCGGTTGGTTCCTCGAACTTTTCTTTCGGCAGTTTGACGGTTCTGTTGGATGGGGCCGGGAGCCGCGAAACGGTCACGGCCTCTATCGTGAGTAATGCCTCCGGGCACCCAGGAGTGGTGCTCAAAACGATCGGTTCGATTTCGGAAGTATTCGCATCGGGTTCGGCCGACTACACGTTTGCCTTGGCGACGCCGTACACGTTGCTGGCGGGTGATACCTATTGGATTCAGCTGACGGGCTCCAATGGAGATACGCTTGGGTGGGATTGGTCAACTGACCAGACAGCGAAAGGCGTGGCGGGACAGTTTTTCGCAAATAGCCGGGGGGTATTCTCTAATATCCAAGGACCCTACCAGATGGAAGTTAGCTCCGCTGCGACGGTAGCGCCTGAGCCAAACATGTTGTTGGTACTCGGGATGGCAATCGGCGCGTTGGCGCTGTTTTTGCGTAAATAACAGCAGGGCGCACTCTCAGAAAAATTAAAACGAAGTTTTGCGTTGAACACTAAACGCGAGCGAATGTGTGCGCGGGCGTATGACTTTTTTCCCTGTAGACGCCGTACGCTCATTTGGGGAACTCTGTTCGTGGGTCTGCCGATCCCTCTATTAATCGCTTGCTGTCTCTTGCGGGCGGCGAGCCGAGTTTATTTGACGACTACGGCAAAATGGGGACAGCCGGACGTTCACTGATACTCACCTTCCACCTTCATTTCCGTTTTAAAATTCGCGTTGAACGCAGTGAACGGCACGTCCGTCCTCGTTTTCCCTGTCCCCGGTTTCCCGGACTGGGAGCGGGGCTGAATGGGGATTTTAACGCAGAGGACACAGAGAGCGCAGAGAAGATAGAGTCGGAGGATTTGGAGCCGTGGCCCAATTTTAAGAGGGGATGTAGAGCGCGGCGATACGCCGAAACAATTTGGAATGTCGTGCGTATAGTAGATGCCGGGTGTTTGGGACGGAGTTCCTGGACGACCCGCAAGGTGGCATGATTTCGCGAAAGGTGTGTCCATGAACAAGAGACTTGGTTTTGTTTTTGCTGCACTCATGTTGGTTCCCGTTGCGCTGTTCGGGCAGGAGAAGGCAGCGACGCAGTCTGCCCCGGCCGCTCCAGCGGCCCAGTCCACTCCGCCCGCCAATCCGATTACTCTGAGCGAAAGAGGCTTTTACTCGTTTGTAAGCGCTGCGGTGGTCGGTGCGGCCCAGAAAATGCCGGAAGAAAACTATTCCTTCAAACCTACGCCGGAGGTTCGTACGTTTGGCCAACTCGTTGGCCACGTGGCCGACGCTTCTTACGGTTTCTGCTCGCAAGCTATGGGTGAAGCAGCCCCAGTAAAAGACATCGAAAAAACCAAAACGTCCAAGGCCGACCTGGTGGCTGCGCTAAAAGACGGAGTGGCGTACTGCAACAAAGCATTCGACGGCATGACCGATGCAAAAGGCAGCGAGATGGTGAAACTCTTCAACTTCAACCTGGCGAGACTGACGCTGTTCTCGATCAATACGGCGCACACGGATGAGCACTATGGAAACATGGTGACCTATTTGCGACTGAAGGGGATCGTGCCCCCGACCAGTGAAGCCCAGCCGGCACCGCCAGCGAAGTAAGAAGCTCAGCGCCTAACTCGGCAGACCGCCCTATCCCGGTAAACGCGGTTACCGGACGTGTCGAAATTAGAACCGTTTGTGCCGTACATGGCCTGTGAACTTGAGTGTCACTTGGCGCGCCGGGTCCGTGGATGCCTGCAGCCGCAAGCGTTCCGCAGCCGATGCACAGCCTGGCTGCGGAACGCTTGCTTGATTTCTTCATTGACGGAGTTTCTGGGACAAAATGTTTCCAGTGCTTGAACTCCGATTTCGGTTGCTCAGTGCTCATATAGTTCGAATCCTTGATTCGATTGTTGCACAGGCTGTTATAACTCCTGCTAAACGCGTTCACCGGACGAGTCAAAATTGGGCTGAAAAACACTGTGCGATTACCCGGTCAATTATTAGTTGCGCCTAGTGTGCGACGGTTGGCATCTAAGGCGTCGAGCGGTCCTGCAGGACGCTAAATTTTCTTCGAGATGCAACCTCCGAGGTGAAACCCGTGAATGCCCCTTCTGATCTGCGGATGGCGAGAATTCCACTCAACAGCGGTGCTGGCAAAATGCCTGCGCTGGGCTTTGGCACTTTGATTCCCGACCCGGTGGTGACGATCAGCGCGACGAAAGATGCACTGGAAGCTGGGTTTCGTCACTTCGATTGCGCGGAACGCTACGGGAACGAGCGCGAGGTAGGCCAGGCGTTGCAAGCTGGCCTGGCCGCGGGCGGGATTGCGCGCGAAGAGATTTTTGTTACCACTAAGTTGTGGAATACCAATCACCGGCCAGAGCGCGTGGAACCCGCGTTTCAAGCGAGTCTGGAAAGGCTGCAGCTGGCGTATCTGGATCTCTATCTCAGTCACACGCCCTTCGCATTTCAGCCAGGAGATAATTACGATCCGCGGGATGCAGAGGGAAACGTCATCTACGACCGCGGGGTAACTTTGCTGGACACCTGGCGGGCGATGGAGACGCTCGTGGATCACGGCAAGTGCCGGGCCATCGGACTCTCCGACCTCACGTTGGAAACACTGAAGCCGCTTTATGAAGCGGCGAGAATCAAGCCAGCCTGCGTCCAAGTGGAATCGCACCCGTATCTGCCGGAAACCGAGTTGCTGGATTACTGCAAGGAACGCGGCATTGTGTTGTTGGCTTTTGCGCCGCTGGGCCACGGAATGTCGCCAGGATTGATGGAGGATCCAGTTATTTCAGGGGTCGCCAAGCGCATCGGGAAAACGCCGGCGCAGGTTTTGCTGGCTTGGGCGGTGCAGCGCGGGACGGCGGTGCTTACGACGCCGAAGTCCGCCGCCCGGGCTCGCGAGAATTTCGATATTTCCACTCTGCCTGTAGATGCGTTCGACGAAATCAACGGCATCAAGATCCGACAGAGGTTGAATCCGGTGGTGACTACCGGCGTTCCGGGCTTTATTCCGAAGGCACAGGCTGGATGAACATGGAAGGCCAACAGCAAGAATCTATACGCCTCGCAAGCGTCTACTAAGCGTCCGACGTCACCTTTCAAAAGTTGAGCTCAGCTGACTGATAAACGCGCCCACCTCAGCGGCGAATTGACCGACTCGCCCTTTATGTTTCGAATATCTTCGAATATGGTCGTTTTGTTTCGAGTCTGAGGTATTATCTGGGCGGCGGAAGTTGCCAAAACGCAGCGCTGCAGGAGGCTTATGAACCGTCGCAACTTATTGAAGTCTATCGCCGCAACGGGATTGGCAGTCGGCTTGGGCAAAGCCACGGCCAACGCGACCATTCCGGAGCACAACTGGGACAAATACGATTGGGGACCGGGGCCGGCGGTTCCCGACCGGCTGTATCAAGGACCGTTCCCGCAGTACGGCCCTGGCGCGGTGGTTCCGGACAGCGATGTGGCGATGGTCACGACGCCTTCGAAAGAGATCGTCAGCAACTATGGGATGGGATTGATTGTTTATGTTTCCGACGATACGGGACCATTGCAGATACCCGGTCAATCGATGGAACAGACGCTGGAAGACTTGATCAAGCTGCCGTTTGCGCAAAAGGTGTACCTGCGCCCCAACTGGCGCGAGATACAGAAGCAACCGGGCAAACTGGATTTTCCGGAATGGTGGAAGGTTACCTTCGAGCTGGCGCTGCGCTACAACAAACAGATCGGCTTCCGCGTGCAACTCGAGAATCCCGACGTTGCGGAACCGGGCATGCCGGACTTTCTGCTAAACAAAGTTCCCCGCGTTCAACTGAAAGGCGAGTGGAAGGGCAACCCCGCCGAAACGCGCTATCACAAAGACAACCGCGTACCGCGTTACGATCACCCGGCTTATCAAGCGGCGTTTCGCGAGTTGAATGATTTGTTGGCCGCGGAACTCAATGGCAATCCGCAAGTGGAGTTCATGGACACGATGATGTATGGCTTTTGGGGCGAAGGGCACACTTGGCCGTACGAAGGAAATCCCTTCCCGAGTCAATTGATTGCGGAACAGACCTGGTCGGCGATGTTTGAGCTGCAGGTGGAAAAGTGGAGCAAAGTGCCGTTAGCGACAAATACGCAACCGGACTTCAGCAACGTAGGAAACGCGGAGTTGCTGGATCGCACGATGCGAAGCTGTAACTGGCTGCGCACCGATACGATTTTTATCGAGAACACGCAAATCGAAGCGTTGAGCAATCGTCCGCCGTGGGCCGCGGCGATTTGCGAAGTAGGTTTCAGCACCGGCGACCCGAAAGAGCTACGCATCGATGAAGACGGAATTACCTACAACGAACAGATCTTGTTTCATGTAGCGGATGTGGGAGCTAACTATCTGTCGGTTTGGAGCTGGCACAACCAGTCCGCTCGCAGCATCTTGAGCTACTACGACAAATATCCAGAGCCGATTGAAGCGATGGCTCGGCGGATCGGCTACCGGATTCGGCCGTCCTTCCTGTGGACCTTCGAGCGAGACGGAACTCCCGGTGTGGTGATCGGATTGGCGAACGACGGAATCGCGGCGGTTCCTGGGGTGCTGCGGCTGAGCCTGTTCACGCCCGATAACAAAAGGATTGCGTCCGGGTGCGTTGATCCGGGGTACCCGAAGCCGACGGGGATTCGTCAGGCAATGCTGATGCTGCCTGCGGGCACGAAATGGGAAGGACTCCGGCTGACGGCTGAGCTGGAGGTCAAAGGGGTACGGCATCCAGTTCGCTGGGCTTGCCGGCAAAAGGTGAATCCCGATGGGTCCTTGACGCTGCGGCGTAACTACAAACCTGATCAGCCGTTGGTGTAGAGGCGAACGCATGGCAAGCGGGCTGATCGCTCAGGCATCGCATGTGCCGCCTTGCGGCAGCAGCCGCACTATCGAGAACCATAGGAGCAATCCGTGTTGAAATCGGATGTGAATCGCCGCGAATTCCTGAAAATTGCCGCTGGTGCCGGAGCCGCTCTCGCAGTGCCAATTCCGGGACATGCTGCTGCCCCCTCGGAAATGGCCTCCTCCAAAATACCCTCTTCCAAAATGATTGGCATTCAAGTGGGAGCCGTTTCGTTTGTGGATGAAGGGACAGAAAAAGTTCTTGATACGCTTCAGGAACGCGCTTGTGTAAATACGATATTTCTAGCGGTCTTCACTTACGGTCGAGGCATCGCGGGACGACAGATTCCGGGGCAGCCGCTGCCGGATCACGGCAAGCAGGAATACGACCTGAATTTTCACGGCGGAAACTTCGCCACGCCGCATCCCGAATTCTACAAAAACACGGTTCTTACGGACACGCGCGCTCCCGACCACGGCAACCTGGACATTCTGGCCGAGGTAATCCCTGCTGCCAAGAAGCGGGGAATGAAAGTGATGTGCTGGCTGGAGGATGTGTTTCGCGCTGACTTGCCAAATATTGAGAAATTGCAGGAGAAGGATCTCTACGGGCGGAATGCCGAGACGCTGTGCGTGAACAATCCGGATTACCGGAATTTTCTGAGCGGGCTAGTTGAGGACTATACGCGTTCCTATGAGATCGACGGAATCATGTGGGGCTCCGAGCGGCAGGGCGCGCTGGCGGACAGTTTGGGAGCCACGCATGATGTTCCGCCGATCGATCCGGGGCAGGTGACTTGCTTCTGCGATTTTTGCGAGAGCAAGGCAAAACAACGCGGTATCAATGTGGCGCGCGCGCGGCAAGGATTTCTGGAGCTGGAAAAATACGTTCGTTCGGCGCGGAGTGGCCACCGCCCGGTGGACGGCTACTACGTGCAATTCTGGCGGCTGCTGTTGCGGTATCCCGAACTGGCCGCCTGGGAAATGCTGTGGACGGACAGCCTGCGCGAGACCTACGCGGCGATCTACAAAACGGTGAAGACCGCGAAGCCGAGCGTGCCGGTTGGGTGGCACATCTGGCACAACAATTCTTTCAATCCCATTTATCGGGCGGAGCAGGACCTTCGGGAACTTTCGAAATACTCGGATTTCATAAAGGTGGTGATGTACAACAACGTTGGCGGGGAGCGCATGGCTCTATATGCCGACAATATTGGCTCAACACTTTATGGAGATCTTTCGAAGCAGAGTCTTATTGATTTTAATTATGCGGTGATGGGATTTGAGGAAGGCAGCTACGCGCAGATTCCACACAAGGGCCTTTCGGCCGATTACGTTTTCCGGGAGACGCGACGCTCACTGGAGGCGGTTGCCGGCACGAATACTCTTATCTGGCCGGGCATCGATATCGATATCCCGACTGAGTCTGGGAACAGCAAGTGTACGTCGCAGAGCGTCAAGGCTGCGGTGCTATCGGCTTTTCGCGCCGGCGCGCCGGGAGTGCTGCTGTCTCGCAAGTACTCGGAGATGCGGCTGGCGGAGCTCAGCGGGGCTGGAGATGCGGTTCGCGAATTGAAGCTGTCAGGCTGAGAACGGCGTGTGAATTCAAAAAATTTCCGCTTGCTGCGTCTTCCCGACTTCAGAACCGCGCACAACTCAACCCAAGCCGACACCGAAATAATTTCTCAGTGAGATAGCTTCCTCGACCGAAACCCCCGATAAACGTCAGCGTTATTTCTGGAATGGGTGTATCAAGGAACATAGCGATATTCGGAGGGTCCCATAGCGCCGTATTTGAGGATGAGACCACGACAGAGAGGGTGCACGTATGGAGATCAAGAGAGTTGGATCGCAGGCTTCGGCGAAGGGGCCAGCGGAGTGGTTCACGGGGACGGTGCGAATCGATCCGTTGTTTCAGGCGCCCGAGCCGGCGCTGGTGCAGGGGGCTAGCGTGACGTTTGAGCCGAGGGCGCGGACGGCGTGGCATACGCATCCGCTGGGGCAGACGTTGATTGTGACGGCGGGTTGCGGATGGGCGCAACGGTTGGGCGGGCCGGTCGAAGAGATTCGTCCGGGGGATGTGGTGTGGTTTCCGCCGGGTGAGAAGCACTGGCATGGGGCTAGTCCGACGACCGGGATGACGCATATTGCGATTCAGGAAAAGTTGGATGGGAAGGTTGTGGAGTGGATGGAGCATGTCAGCGACGAGCAGTATCGCAAGTGAGTTGGGTGGTGGGGTTGGGGTTGAGTAGTGAGTTTGGGCAGCGGCGATTGCGACGTGCTGCAGTGGGAAAGTCAAAAGACGGGTCTGAAGACCCGCCGCTACAACGGCGAGTTTCCTGGAAATCTCGGAGGGGAGTAGAGTGGAGAGACCCCGTTTCCCGTTGCTAGCATTGGAGAAAGTATGAGTACGGCATTTATCGCTGTGTTTATTGTGATCGCGCTATTTGTGGCTGGCGGCGTGATTTGGCAGGCGTGGCAGACGGCGCAGAGTCAGAAGCGCAGCGTGGCGTTTGAGGCGCAGATGGCGGAGCTGCGGCGCGAGCTGCAATCCGTGGCTACGAATCAGGCGCAGAGCTCCGGGCAGGTGAAAGCGATTGCGGACAGCGTTTCGCTGCGCCTCGAAGGCGTGAGCACCGCAGTGCAGGAAGGCATGAAGGGCGCGGCGGAAGTGACCGGGCAGATGACTTCGCGGGCGCAGTCGGTGATGGCGCAGGAGTTAAAGAATACCCGGGAGCAGATTGGGGAAATCCAGAAGCAGCTGGGCGAAGTGCAGCTGGCTGGGAAACAGATGTCTCAGACGGCGCAGACGCTGGAGGGAATTCTGGGCGGGGCGAAGTCCCGTGGGTCTTTTGGAGAAGTGACGCTGGAACGGTTGTTGGAAGACTCGTTGCCCCCTTCGCAATATTCCATGCAACACCGCTTCGCGAGCGGCGAAGCCGCGGACGCGGTGGTGCATCTGCGGGATAAAAAGAAGATGGCGATCGATTCCAAGTTTCCGCTGGATGCGTTTCGCCGCATTGCGACGGAAGGCGAAGATGCCCGCCGGGCTTTCGTGACCGCGGTGAAAGGGCACGCAGACTCCATCGCGAAAAAATATATCGTGCCGCACGAACACACGCTGGACCTGGCGCTGATGTTCGTGCCGTCAGAGATTGTCTATAACGAGTTACTGATCAGCGCGGACGGAAAAGGGCAGCAACTGGATGCCTATTGCCGCGAACAAAATATCATCGCCGTCTCACCCAATACGTTGCACGCGCATCTGTGCGTGATCGCCATGGGACTGCGCGGAATGCAGATCGAAGAAAATGCCAAACATCTGGCGGCGGGCCTGGCCGGCGTGAAAAAACAGATGGAGACCTTCTACGGCGTGTTCGACAAGATCGGCACGCACATTGGCAACGCGCAGAAAAGTTACCAGGATGCGGACAAGCGCTTCGAAAAGACCCAGCTGACGCTGGAAAATTTATTGAACGTCAGCAATCCGGAATCGTTGCTGGAAGCGCTGCCGGAACCGACGCAGACCTTTTTGCCGCTCGCTTCCGAAGCCGCCGCCAAAAAGCCCTCGTAAAGCGCTTTCCTCTGAATGAAACGCTACTGCGCCGCCGGATGAAAATTAGGGCTCACCAGACGGATCGAAATCAGGAAGCTTCCCTTCTGTTTACCGATTACTTCAAATTTCGCGAGATTGTCTGTGCCGCCGCTGGTCAGCTGTTTAGCGGGATTGCCGCCGACCAGATCTGCGACATCCGGCGCTAGATTTCGCGCTTCTAGATTTAGCTTGGCGGTGCTGCCTTGCACTTTCACTTTTAAGGTGCGGTGTTCGGCGTGAGCGAGCGGCGCGGTGTCCGCTTCGAGAGCTAGTTCCACGAAAGTCATGCTGAACGGGGCGGCGGCGTGTTTGGCGCAGGTGATCGCGATGCTGGCTTCGCCGGGCTCCGCCTCCGATGGCGGCAGCACAACCAGCGCCATCGGCGACGCGGCCAATACCAGCGCGGGCTGACCTCCGATCGTTACTTGATTGGCGTCGGCATCGCCGCAGAAGCCGTGTCCGGTGACGTCAAAGCGGTCGGTGATCGAGGCTACGCGGGGGACGCTCAACACTTCTATGTTGACGGCGTTGGCTTGCGCGCCGGTGAGCACCGTGGAGGTGACTCGCCCGGCGCGGCCATCGATCGAGCCGAAAAGCACTCCGGGCGTCAGGGGTGCCACGAATAGGGCGCGGCCGGTTGCGTCGGTTTTGAGGTGATCACCGTTGGAAAAAGTTACTGCTACGTTGGGGGTGAGGCGTCCGTTAACGTCCAAGACGGCCAGTGTGGAGCGCTCGCCAGCGACCAACTGCCTCGGCAACAGGAGGATTCTGGCGCCTGCGGCGGCTGGAGCTGGAGCCACAGGCGCGCTGGTGACTGGCGCGGTGGCGACAGGAGCAGCGGTGACGGGCGGTACGGAATTTTGCGCCGGATTTTGCGGAGCGGGAGTGGCTTGCTGTGATTGGCAAACTTGGGGCGCGATGGCAATCAAACCGGAACAAATGATCAGCGCTGGCCACAGCCGGAGAGCGGACAAACTCATAGCCGCCATTGTAAAGGAGAGAGCCGAGGGCGCGCTCGAAAAACGGCGCATGTGCCATTATTGGCGATATTTAGGCGGCGTCGCCCGCACCGCAACTCACCTGGAATGTTGCTAAAAAGCCCTTAATCACTTGGGTTCACAGCCTTCCGCACTGGCGGTGGGTCTGCTAGCGTGAAAGCAGGTAGAACTACGTGGGCAGGGGTGTCCTCCCACAATCCAGGAGCCGGTGTGCGAATCAAAAGTGGCGGCATGAGCGACGTTGGTCGCGTGCGCGCAAACAACGAAGACTGCTTCCGCATGGTCCCAGAGATGGGGCTTTTTGTGCTGTCTGACGGGATGGGCGGCGAAGCGCATGGCGAAGTGGCCAGCGCGATGGCGGTTGAGACCGTCGTGAAACATTGCATCGAAGGCGAAAACAATCCAGCGCTGCCGGTATTCGGCGAAACCCAGGCGGGTTGGAGCGCGCGAACCAAGCGGCTTTCCAGCGCGGTGCATCTGGCTAATAAAAAAATATTTGATTCGGCGGCGGCGCATCCGGAACAGACCGGCATGGGAGCTACGCTTACCGCGGCATGGATTACCGAGAGTTTTCTGAGTATCGCGCACGTGGGCGACAGCCGGGCGTACTTGCTGCGCACCGGCGCGTTGCAACAGTTGACCAGCGATCATTCGCTGGTGGCGGAGCAAGTGCGGCGCGGGATTCTTACCAGCGCGCAGGCCGAAGAAAGCGAAATGCAGAGCGTTCTGCTGCGGGCGCTCGGCGCGAATCCGGACGTGGAAGTGGACGCCGACGATCACATTCTTTTTGCGCGCGACATGTTGCTGTTGTGTTCGGACGGTTTGACGCGGATGGTCACCGAGCCGGAAATCGCGGGTACGCTGCAGTCCGAACCCGATCCTGCTACCGCGGCTGAAAAATTGGTGGCTTTGGCAAATGAACGCGGCGGCGGAGACAACGTTACCGTGATTGTGGTGCGCACTTCCGCAGAATCCAAGGGTTGGTTTTCCTGGCTGCGCAGCGGCGAAAGCAAGTCAGCTAACGGCAACGGACACGCGGGAGGAAATTGAGATGGCGAAGCTAAGCCTGATGTTTGAAGAAAAACTGGTGAAAGAAGTGCCAGTTGGCAGCCGCGCCGTAAGCATCGGCCGTTCGCCGGACAATGATCTGCCCGTAGATAATCTGGCGGTATCGAATTATCATGCGCGCGTGTACTTTGAAGCCGGCCGCCTGGTAGTGGAAGATCTGGACAGTTTGAACGGCACGTTTGTGAACGATATGCGCATCGAGCGGGCGACGCTGCACGACGGCGATTCGATATGGATCGGCAAGCACCACATTAAAGTGGATTCCATGGGCGATGCTCCAGTGCCCTGGGATTCCGGGCGAAAAGCCAATGCGCCGCGCATCAATGAAACGATGGTGCTGGACACCAAAATTCGCCGCGACATGCTGCAGCAAGCTGCGGCGATGGGCGAGCGCACCCAGTTTGCCTCCGGCCGGCTGAAAGTGCCCACGGTGATTGTCCTGAGCGGCAAGACCGACCAGAAAGAATACGCGCTTACGAATAAGCTTACGGTGATTGGAAAATCCAGCCTGGCGACGATTCGCCTTAAAGGCTGGTTCAAACCGGCGATGGCTGCGCAAATCAATCAGCGCGATGACGGCTACTATGTGGGCGCCGGCGACAAAACTCCCAACGTGAACGGCGCGCCCATCAACGGCCAGGTTCGCCTGAACGATGGCGACTTGATCGAGATTTGCGGCGTGCGTTTGAATTTCATTTTTCGTGAGTAGCGCATCGTCCCGATGCCCGCCCCCGCAGAAAAAAATCGCGCTTGCGCGCTTCTTCACATTCAGTCTACGAACTGTTGAAATCGTGGTGGCAACACCGCGTCTCTTTCTTAATCAGCCTGATCATCACTCTCGCTTTCGCTCACGCTGTACTATCTTCACTTTTTTCGGCGAACGCCGCCACTCCCATTTTCGCCTTTCTGCAGCGCTTCGAGTACGATTCGCTGGATACCCGTTTCCGTTATCGCCCGCCAGCGCTACACCCGCCGACCCCGCGATCGTCATCGTGGACATCGATCAGCACTCCCAAGAAGTTCTTGGCCGCTGGCCGTTCTCGCGTTCTAATTTCGCCACGCTGCTCGACACCCTGCACGCGGACGGCGCCGTCAGTCGCCGCCTTCGACATCACCTTCAGCAAACCGGAGGTCAGCGCCGCGCCGATTCAGGCCTTCGAGAAAGCTTTGCAAGCCAGAAAAGAACGTATCGAGCGGGTCGACCCGCATTCGCCGCCGAACTTCAGGCTCTCGCGGCCGCGTCCAGCGCCGACCAGACAATTCGCCACCGCCATCAAGAATTTCGGCAACGTGGTCCTGGGAAACTATTTCCTCTACACCGAAGCCGACCTGCGCGACATCGACTCCTCTGTCCTCGACGCCTACGCCAAGCAACTGAGCTTCTTCTCTTTCCCGCAAGTCGAGTCCGTCAAGAGCCGCGCGCAGTTCGGCAAGCAGGACTTCGCCAACCTCGATCGCAAAATATCAGCTAAGCCCATCTGCTCCCTCAGGGCGCAGAAGCCAACCTCGACATTTTCACCAACGCATTGTCCGGCGCTTCTTCCGGCACCGGTTTCTTCAACGCCCCTTCGGACACCGACGGTCATCGTGCGCACTGCCACCATGGTCTTGCCCTACGGCCGTTCCGAAGACCTTAATGAGTGGGATCTCTACGGTTCGCTCGATGTGATGACAGTACGGGCCTACCTCGGCGTCCGCGACGACCTGCTTCTCACGTATGGCCAGACCGGTATCAAGGACATCCAGTTCGGCAATCCAACGTCGCGTCGTACCCAACGATATCGGCGAAGCGCTGATCAACTATCACGGACCCGCGTAACACCTATCCGCACTACTCCATGGCCGACGTGGTCCAGGGGAAATTCTCCCCAGGAACCTTCCGCGGGAAAATTGTACTCATCGGCGCCACCGCTACCGGCATCGGCGATATCAAGTCCACTCCCTATGGCGGTCACCGATTATCCGGGGGTCGAAATCCACGCCAACGTCATCGACAATCTGCTGCACGGAAATTTCCTGAAACGCGGCGCGCACCAGCAATTGCTCGACGTAGGGCTAATTTTGCTTCTGGGCCTCCCGCTTGGCGTTTTCATGGCCCTGGTGGCTCCGCGTTTCATGTACTTCGGCTTAGCGCTTTTGCTCCCATTGGTCGCTCTCGACTATCAAGCCTTTCTCCACGGCTCCTGGCTGAATTTTACGGTTCCGGCAATCACCATCGCCGTCCAACGTCCTGCTGGTTTCTTTGTATCGCGCCCTCGTCGAAGAAAAAGAAAAGCGCAAAGTCCGCGGATATTTCGGCCAGTACGTTAGCCCCGAAGTTGTCCGCCAACTGCTGCTTGATCCCAAACTCGTCGAGCCGCGCAAGACTGAAATCTCCGTCATGTTCAGCGACATTCGCGGCTTTACCACCATTTCGGAAAAGCTGGATGCGCAGCAGCTAGCGCAATTCCTTAACGAATATCTTTCGGACATGAGCATCATCGTTCTCAACAATCTCGGCACGCTCGACAAGTTCATCGGTGACGCGGTGATGGCTTTCTGGAACGCTCCCGTGGAAGTCGACGCCCACGCCGTGAAATCCTGCGAGGGTGCGTTGCAAATGATGTCTCGCGTTCGCGAGATCCAGACCAAATGGGAAGCGCAGGGCCGTCCGCACCTGGACATCGGCATTGGCATCAACACGGGCAACGCGAGCGTGGGTCAGATGGGCTCCATTTCGCGCAACGCGTACACCGCCCTGGGCGACACCGTCAACCTCTCTTCCCGCCTGGAAGGTCTGAATAAGGATTACGGCACGCACATCATCGTTAACGAAACCACTTACGCCGCTGTCGCCCACGCGGGCTTCATCTTCCGCGAACTGGACCTGATCCGGGTGAAAGGCAAAACCGAACCCGTCACCATCTACGAACTCGTCTGCCGCGCTGGCGAACCCTCTGTCTATGGAGAACCCGCGGAGCTCGAAGAGCGACTTGCCCATTTCCGCCAAGCCCGCGATCTGTACACCCAACGCCAGTGGGAAGCAGCGCAGAAAGCCTTTGAGACTATCCTCGCAAAATGGGACGGTGACGGACCCTCGCGTACCTACTGGAAGCGTTGCCAGGAATACCTCTTCGATGAACCCCCTTCCGGCTGGGACGGCGTCTTCACCATGACCCATAAATAGTTCGCCAAGTAATTCCTCAAGACTAATTCTCTAAGACGCCCTCGTCAGGATTGGCGTCGTCTAATAAACGAAGCTCAAACACCAAGCGAAGCACAGGCCAGTCGCAACGCGTTGTAACAAGTGCCGATATATCGGCATCCAATGTTAGCGTCTGTGTTTTTGTGTGCGCGTACGATATATTTCAGGCTGAAAGAAGTAGACTTAATGTCGTGATTCGTGCCCGTCCATTGGCACAACAGTTGCGATAAGAATTAGCGGAGCTGCCACCCATTTATCGTCGGAAAGCAGTGCAACAAATGCGTACCCGAAGGGTCGCCTCGGCGAATCTAACGACCAGAAACCGCCATCACCGGGTCGCGCTTCGCGGATGATTGCACAACTATAAAATATTCCCGGCGCGTTAGCGCCAAGCTCAAGGAAACAAATACTTTAAATGTGGATTGTAAGATTAGCGCTTTCCCGGCCCTACACCTTCATCGTAATGGCGCTGGTCATCATGCTGTTGACCCCGCTCGTCCTGCTACGCACGCCCACGGACATCTTTCCGGACATCAACATCCCGGTCATCAGCTTGGTCTGGAACTTCACTGGCCTGGAGCCCACGGAAATGGAGCAACGCATCACCTCCAACTCCGAGCGCGCCGTGACCACGCTGGTGAACGACGTTGAACACATTGAATCGCAATCGATCAATGGCATCGCGGTGGTAAAAATTTATTTTCAGCCGAAAGCCAACCTGCAATCCGCGCTCGCACAGACCACGGCCATCGTGCAAACCATCTTGCGGCAATTGCCGCCGGGCACCACGCCGCCGCTGGTGGTGGTCTATTCGGCTTCCACCGTTCCGGTAATTCAGATTGGTCTCACCAGCGATTCTCTCAGCGAGCAGCAGCTGTTCGATTTCGGAAACAATTTTATTCGCACTCAGTTGGCCACCGTGCAGGGAGCTTCTCTGCCGTTTCCGTACGGAGGAAAGCAGCGCTTGATCTCCGTGGATCTGGATGCGCAGGCCCTGCAGTCCAAAGGATTATCTCCCAACGACATCGTCAACGCCGTCAACGCGCAGAATCTTTTGCTGCCCACTGGGACCGTCAAACTCGGCACCATAGAGTACAACGTGGAACTTAACGGCGCGCCGCAAACCATCAAGGAACTGAACGACCTACCGATAAAAACCGTTAACGGCGCGACCATTTACATGCGCGAGGTAGCGCATATCCGCGACGGCTTCTCTCCGCAGACCAATATCGTGCGCGCCAACGGCCAGCGCGGCGTGCTGATGAGCGTGTACAAGAGCGGTTCGGCTTCCACGCTGGACATCGTGGCACGGGTGAAAAAATCTCTCGATGACTACTCCTCTTCCCTGCCCGAGGGCCTGCACGTAACCAACTTTTTCGATCAATCGCTGTTCGTTAGAGCTTCCATCAAGGGCGTTATCCGCGAAGCCATCATCGCCGGCGTTCTCACCGCTGTCATGATTTTGGTGTTTCTCGGCAACTGGAAGAGCACCATCATCATCGCCGTCTCGATTCCCCTTTCCATTCTTGTCAGCATTCTGTGTCTCAGCGCGCTCGGCGAAACCATCAACATCATGACCCTCGGCGGCTTGGCTCTGGCCGTCGGCATCCTCGTCGACGACGCTACCGTGGAAATCGAAAACATCAATCGCAACCTGGCGATGGGCAAGGAAACTGTGCAGGCGATTCTCGACGGCGCCCAGCAGATCGCCACACCCGCGTTCGTTTCCACCATTTGCATCTGCATCGTGTTTATTCCCATGTTCTTTCTTTCCGGCGTCGCGAAATTCCTCTTCGTGCCTCTCGCCGAAGCGGTGATCTTCGCCATGCTGGCTTCGTATATGTGGTCCCGCACGATCGTCCCGACCATGGCCATGTACCTGCTCAGCGCCAACGATGAATACGACCCGGAAAAGCACCGGGGCGAGAAGATGGGCTTTTTCCGCCGCCTGCAGCAGACCTTCGAACACGCGTTCGAACGCTTCCGCGAAGGCTACCGCCACGCGTTGAATGCTGCGCTGGCCAGTTCTCTGGCGTTCACCGCCAGCTTCCTGATCTTTTGCGTTCTTTCCGCCGGACTGATCTTTTTTCTGGGGCGCGATTTCTTCCCTAGCGTGGACGCCGGGCAGATTCGGCTCCATTTCCGCGCCCGCACCGGCTTACGCATTGAGGAGACTGCGCGGCTAGCCGACCAGATCGATGGCGTAATCCGCGAAACTATCCCTAAAGAAGAACTGCAAACCGTGCTCGACAACGTTGGCGTTCCCTATAGCGGACTCAACCTCAGCTACAGCAACTCCGGAACTTTTGGCACGTCCGACGCTGAAATTCTGGTCCAGCTAACCGAGGAACGCAGCAAGCCCACCGCTACTTACATCCGCGCCCTGCGCGAAAGGTTGCCGCAGCGTTTCCCTGGCGTCCAGTTTTTCTTTCAACCCGCCGATATCGTCACACAAATTTTGAATTTCGGCGTTCCCGCCCCGATCGATGTGGAAATTACCGGCGCAAATCAGCCCGCTAATTACCTCATAGCGGAAAAGCTTGCCAGCCAAATGCGCCACATTCCCGGCGCTGCGGACGTCCATGTGCAGCAAGCCTTCGATACGCCCACGCTGCGAATGAACATCGACCGTTCCCGCGCGCAATCCGTCGGCCTGCAGGCCCGCGACGTGGCGCAAAACGTCCTCGTATCCCTGAGTTCCAGTTTTCAGACCGCTCCGGCGTTCTGGCTCGATCCGAAAAATGGCGTCAGTTACAGCGTGGCGGTCCAGACGCCGCAATATCGCGTCGACACCTACCAGCAACTGCAAAATACTCCCGTCGGAGGAACCGCCCCCGGCACTCCGCCGCAAATTCTTGGCAATCTGGTGGATACCAGCACGGTGGCGCGCCCGGCGGTGGTTTCCCATTACAACGTGCAGCCGATGATCAATATCTACGCTTCGGTGGACGGCCGGGATCTCGGCGCAGTCGCCGACGAAATCACCAAACTTGTGAACAACGTTGGCCAGCTGCCCAAGGGCAGCCACATCGTGATCCGCGGCCAGGTCCTCACCATGAAGGAATCTTTTACGGGTCTGGGAGTTGGCTTGATCGGCGCCATCTTGCTGGTCTACTTGCTGATCGTCGTGAATTTTCAGTCCTGGCTGGATCCTTTCATCATCATCACCGCGCTGCCCGGAGCGCTGGCGGGTATTTGCTGGATGCTCTTGCTGACCCACACTACGCTGAACGTGCCGTCCCTGACGGGCGCGATCATGTCCGTGGGCGTGGCCACCGCCAACAGCATCCTGATGGTCTCTTTCGCGCGTGAGCAACTTGATGAAGGCAAAAACGCGCACGACGCTGCGCTCGAAGCTGGCTTTGTCCGGGTCCGCCCGGTCATCATGACCGCGCTGGCCATGATCATCGGCATGATTCCGATGTCTCTCGGCCTCGGCGAAGGCGGCGAACAAAATGCTCCTCTGGGCCGCGCGGTAATCGGCGGTCTGCTGTTCGCAACCTTTGCAACACTATTCTTTGTTCCCTGCGTCTTCTCTATGATTCACGGCCGCGGTCAAAACACCCGTATCCGTAATCAAGACGAAGTAGGATACGGCGAAGAACGGGCCCCGGCGTAAAAGTCTGGCGCGCGGGTGGTCGGCGCGAAAGCGCCTGTAGCGCAGGGCGACTGGTCCTGAGCCCTGCGGCTTTTTCGGGACGCAGAACACGGCGATAGGATCAGATTTTTGCCAGGTGATTTCTTGGTGGAACTTAGAAACGGAGTGCAGTGAGATGACGGAGCACACAGCACATTCAGGCGGCTACGCCGGCGGCGAGCCAAAGAAAAAAAGTCCTCTATTCCTCATCATGGTCATAATTGCGGTTGTGCTGGTGGTCTGCGGCGCAATCTCGCTGCTTTCCCGCCGCTCGCAATACCAGGCGCTCGCGAAGGAAACCGAGACCCTTGCCGTCCCTACCGTTTCCGTGCTCCACCCCACTACCGAACAGTCCAGCGAAGACCTAGTGCTTCCCGGCAACATGCAAGCCTATGTGGAAACTCCCATCTACGCCCGCACCAACGGTTATCTAAAAAAATGGTATTTCGATATCGGCAGCAAGGTTCCGAAAGGTGCGCTGCTCGCGGAAATCGATGCCCCGGAAGTCGACCAGCAACTTTCGCAATCTAAGGCCGACCTAAATACCGCCCAAGCCAATACCGCGCTTTCGCAGACTACCTCCGCACGCTATAGCGATCTGCTCAAAACCGACTCCGTATCCAAACAGGAAGTCGACAACACCAGCGGCGATCTGGCCGCTAAGACTGCTACGCAAAATTCTGCCGAAGCCAACGTTCGCCGCCTGGAAGATCTCGAATCCTTTAAGCGTGTCTACGCGCCCTTCAGTGGCGTAATTACGCGTCGTAACGTAGACACCGGTAATTTGATCAACGCCGGAAACGGCGGCGTGGGCCAGCAGCTATTCGTCCTCGCGCAGGTCGATCCTATCCGTGTTTACGTCAACGTTCCGGAAGCGGACGCGCCCTCGATTCATCCGGGGCTGGGCGCGTACTTGGTGCTCACGCAATTTCCCGGACGGCGCTTTGAAGGCAAAGTTGTCCGCACCGCCAACGCAATCGACCTGGCTACCCGCACCCTGTTGACGGAAGTCGATGTGCCCAACCAAAGCGGCGAGTTACTGCCCGGCGGCTACGCCGAAGTACATCTCGAAGTAAAAATCGCCGCCACTCGCCTGCAGGTGCCGGTGAATGCCCTGCTCTTCCGCGCGGAAGGTTTGCGCGCGGTCACGATTGACGAAAATCATAAAACCCATTTGGCTCCGCTCTCTATCGGCCGCGATTACGGCACTACCCTGGAGGTTCTGCAGGGATTGAACGCAAACGATTGGATCGTCGTCAACCCCGCCGATTCTCTGGATGAAGGCGTGACCGTAAACGTGAAGGTTCTGCCGCAAACGAATCTGGTCGTTCCTGCCGGCCAGGCTCCCCCGCCCGCAGCCGCCGTGGCACCGGGCGGCCCCACGGGCAACGCCGGCGGCAACAATGGCCCAACGAATTCCGGCGACGCCAAGAAAAGAACCGACAACAAGAAGAAGGGCGACAGCCAATAAGCCATGAAGCTTTCGCTCTCCAAACGATTATCGTGGAAGTCGTTGCGCTGCGCCGTAGCGGTGCTCGGTACCGTCGCGCTGGGCGGTTGCACCGTCGGGCCAAATTATCATCGACCGGCCGCGGACGTGCCCGCCAAGTGGGACACTACTGCGCCGTGGCGCGAAGCTACCCCCATGGATAATTTGCCCAAGGGCGCCTGGTGGGGAGTTTTTCACGACGATGAATTGAACGCGCTCGAGCAACAAGCTCTCGATGCCAACCAGACACTGAAGATTTCTTTCGCTCGCCTGCAGCAGGCTCGCGCCACAGCGGCCATTCAGGTTTCCACGTTGTTTCCGACGGTCGCGCTGCAACCCAATACCAATCAGCCCAGCGCGGAACGCTCGCGGCAAAGCGGCGGCCGCGCCTTAACCGGCGCAACCACTAGCACTGCATTTACGGCCAACTCCTACGCCCTTCCGTTCGCGGTGAATTACGAAGTCGATTTATTTGGCAAACGACGCCGCAGCATCGAATCCGCGGAAGCCAGTTACCAGGCTAGCGCTGCCGATCTCGAAAACGTTCGGCTGGTGATCACCGCGGAACTTGCTGGAGATTTCTTTACGCTGCGTGAACAAGACGCTGAAATCGGCATTCTCAATCGCACCGTTGATGCTCTGGAAAAAGGTTTGCAATTGGTGCAATCTCGCCACGATGGTGGCATCGCGTCCGGTTTGGACGTCGCGCAGGAAGAAACTTTTCTGGATTCCGCCCGCGCCCAGGCCGTCCTGTTGCAGCAACAACGCAAACAATCGGAGGACGCCATCGCCGTGCTGATCGGCAAACCGGCGCCGGATTTTCATTTGCCGGTGAAAGAGGCTCAGGCGGAACCCCCGGGAATTGCGCTCGGCCTGCCCTCCGATTTGCTGGAGCGGCGGCCAGACGTGGCCGAAGCCGAGCGTCAGATGGCCGCCGAGAACGCCCAGATTGGCGTGGCCCAAGCCGCGTACTATCCCTCGCTGAATTTATTCGGCGCTACCGGCTGGCAGACTTCTTCTATTGGAAGTCTGTTCAGCGGCTCCAGCATTTTCTGGGCTTTGGGAGCTAATGTAGCGGAAGAAATTTTCACCGGCGGCGCACGCCGCGCGCAAGTGCAGTACGCTCGCGCGGGATACGATGCCAACGTCGCCAACTATCGCGAAACGGTTCTGGACGCGTTTCGCGAAGTGCAGGATAGCGTCACCGGACTCACGGTTCTGCAACAGGCGCAGCAGGCGCAACAAAGCGCCGTGGATTCCGCGCGCCGCACTCTGGATATCTCTACCGACCGCTACAAAGGCGGATTGGTCAGCTACTTGGATGTAGTCACCGCGCAACAGACGTTGCTGAGCAACGAGCAAACTTTAGCCACCATCCGTGGCCAGCGTCTGGTCACCAGCGTGTTATTGGTGAAAGCGCTCGGCGGCGGCTGGGACGCCGCGAGCCTCTCCGCCGTGGAAGTAAAAGCAAAATTCAAAGACCTGATCACTCCATAGCTTACCCAAAGACTTGATCACTTCCGTAGTTTCAGGTTCGCGCGGACTCGTTCACCGCTGTAAGCAAAAGCACTGTGTGATTGTTTGCTCAAGCAAACGAAGTCCGCTCGAGCAAACAAAGAAACTTCGCTTAATTGTGCGCTGAACGAAGAAAAGCGTCCGCTGGCGGACGCTTTTCTGTTCGAGTTTCGATAAAAACGATCTGTACCCAATACGATCAGGCCAGTCAAGACTTCTCTGGCGGTTTGATTTTAGCGGCGGCGCGCTTTCTTAACCTTTTTCACAGCTTTACGCGTCACCTTCTTGGTTTTTTTAGCGGCCTTCTTTGCCGATTTTTTGGCGGCCTTTACGGATTTCTTTACCGAGGCGACCGACTTCTTTGCTTTCTTGGTACCGGCGGAAACTTTCCGGGCGACTTTGCGGCCGATCGCCTTGGCGCGGGTGCGCACGGCTTTGGCTTCGCGAACCACTTTGGCTTGCGTGGCCGGGCTAGGTGTCAGCGCTTCCTTTGCGGCATTGGCTTTCGCGGCGAGACTTCCGAGCGTGGTGCCGATCGATTCGGCAACGCTGGTTAGAAGATCATCTTGGTTCGTGGTGTCGGCAGACGTCATTATCGGGCTCCTTATTTTATTTTTCTCGTGCGAATAGATCGTTGGAAATCCAGTGCTTCTTGCCGGACTCAATAAAGTACCGCTGTAAAGTCCCAGCAGGTCCCGCAAACGGGGCATCCCAAAGTACTCCCACGGCTGCCCCAGTGCAACTTGCCGTTGGCCCGATCCGTCACGGACACGAGGCGGAAATGTTTCCACCTCGCTGATTTTACAACTGCTAAAGCAGATACTCAGCCGTTAACTTAGCCAAGTGTCTAAAAGCCAGGTACGCGACAGCTAGTTACGCGAACCGACGGCAATCAACACGATGCCGCCGACCAGCGCCAGACCCCCAACAATCGGCGGCAACGGGAAGGTTTCTTTAGTGTCCTTGGTCGCGTGAATCGGGCCAATGTCCACAACCTTTTCGCGCTTGGTGTACGTGAATCCCTGATAGGCCAGAGCGACGATGCCCAGGAGCACCAGGACGATCCCGATCAATGTTGCTGATTTCATTTTGAGCGGCTCCTTCGCGCCGCGAGTTTACCTAGCAACCTATACCTGTGATTTAGATGGCTCGGCGCCCTTGAATTACGCGGATCAAAATTACGATGATGGCTACCACCAGCAAAATGTGGATGAACCCGCCCAAGGTATACGAGGTGACCAAACCCAACAGCCAGAGGATGAGCAGAATTACTGCCAGCGTCCAAAGTAAATCCATGTACGGCTCCTTTTAAGAAGAGGTCGCGAGCAGAAATGGGGTCGGAAATTCTGCGACCTGTGCGAACGGAGCGTAGGGTAAGGTCTCTGGGAGGATTCCGCTATCGGGGGAACTGTGTAGCTGATGGCGTAGTTACCCTTAGCTCAAATCCTCCTCCAGGAAGAGTCTGGCAAAGTTCAGGCCTGATCTCCGGTCATGACGAACAGCGGCTTGCCTTCAAAGTTGTCAAATTTGGGAGCCAGGCGCTCGGTGTTGTAATGCTCGGCGACGTTGACCACCTTTTTTGTGGAGGTGATGATTTCTATGGGAGCGTTGCCGTAGCGGCCGTTTTTCAGCACCACCAGCCGGCCGGTTTCCTTCTTGATGAGCAGATCGAGAGCCATGTTTCCGTAAATCATGGGAGCGATGGCGTCGATGGCGTCGGGATTGCCGCAGCGCACGAAGTAGCCGAGCTTCTGGTTTACCACGTCGATCTTTTTGCCTTTGTTGAATTTTGCGGAAAGCTCTTTCACTTTTTCGGAGACCAGGTCGCCAATACCGCCCAGTTTTTTGTGTCCGAAAGCGTCGGCCGCTTCCCCTTCAAACACCATGTCGCCGCCCTCGAACATGGCGCCTTCGGAAACCAGCACGGTGGAGTAGTGGCTGGGATTATTGCGGCGGTCTTCGACTAGTAATTCCGTCAGGTGCTCGATGTTGAATTGGTATTCGGGAATTACGCAGCGCTCGGCAGCGCCGGCCATGGTGGGAACCATGGCGGTGAAGCCGGCGTAGCGGCCAAAAACTTCCAGAACCATGAAACGTTCGTGCGAGCCGGCGGAAGTGCGCAGATTATTTACCAATTCCAGGGTGCGATTTACGCAGGTGCTGAAGCCGATACAGTAGTCGGTGCCCGGGACGTCGTTGTCCATGGTTTTGGGAATGCAGACTACTTTGAAACCTTCCTGATGCAGGCGCACGCCGTAACTGAGGGTGTCGTCGCCGCCGATGGGAACGAGATAGTCGATGCCCAGCCAGGCGAGATTTTTGAGGACTTCCTGGGTGAGATCGTTTTTCTCCGCGTTGAAATTCGCCTGATGGTGCGGCGGCACGTTGGCTTTGGCGACGCGGCTGGGATTGGTGCGCGAAGAATGCAGAAAGGTGCCGCCGGTACGGCCGGCGCGTTCGACGACTTCTTTGGTGAGGACCTGGAAATTGTCGGAATTGTCGTAGTCCTTCTCGCGGACCATTTCGACGAGGCCGGCCCAGCCGCGACGCAAACCGATGACTTGATAGCCTTGCTGCAGCGCGCGGCGGGTGACGCCACGAATCGCGGGGTTCAGTCCCGGGACGTCGCCCCCTCCGGTAAGAATTCCGATTACGCCCTTCTTGGTGTTTACGTTAGCCATTAGCGATTCGTCCTCTTTGCCCCGGCTGCGATCGCGCCCGGGGGATTATCCGGGGATAGTTGCAACCCGCAATTATCCACTGGCTCGGCGGATTTACAAAGTGGGTTGATGGGGTGGGACTGCGAGAGATAGGTTGCCCTTTATGTGTGGGTTACGGGCGGACTGGCCGGAGGGAGAGATAAACTATCGCGGAGTGCCGGTGGCTAACGGAGACCTCGACATGGTTCGGAAGATATTCATGCCAAATGTCAGTACGCACAACGCTGCTGCGACCATCATGAGCCCGCCAGCCCACAGTGGGACCGGAATATTTGCATGTTCCTCGCCGAGCACCCTCCACCAGAAGCCCACCAGCGTCGCGTGGCCCAAAATTGCCAGCACAAAAGAGGACAAATGCAGCAAGACCAGGAAGATATTTGCGGGACGCTGAAACGTTTTCTCCAAACCAAAGTACACGAGCCCGGAACAAGCTGACAATATCGAAGCGGCAAAAGGAATGAGCTTGGGAATCAGGACGAAAAACAGCGGATTCAAATAGTCCTCTCCCGTCAAGCCAGAGCCAATTGGGCTACGCCGGAATAGGATTATTCCCGCTACCGCGCACAGGGCTGAGAGAGCAAAAAACAATTTGGCGGCGATGTATCGCGAGTTCATGAAGTCCGGCTTACTCGAATCGGAGCGAGAATACCACCTGAAAGGATTTACTGGTGGTGGAGCCACAGGAACAATCCACACACAGCTCCGGCGGGAACCGCGAGCGCGAGAAACCATCGGGCTTCTGGCAAACCCACGAAACCCATAAAAAGAAGGCCGATAACAATCACGAGTCCAATCGGATGGCCCGTCCAATTTCCGGCTCCGTAAGCCCCGAAGGGGACAACTTTGGCCGGATGAGGAAGGTCGTGGGACGCGTGTTGGGTAACGCCATGATGAATATTCATAGGCGATAACACCTCAAACAATCTATACGCCTAGGAAGCCTCGACTGGAAGCATCCCACAGGAGCTTCGGCTCATTCGAAATGCGGTAGCCTGCGTCCACAGTTCCCGCTCGTGGCGCACTCAAGCTGTAGTTGCCGATGCGGACGGACCGAAAGAATTCACGGCCGCCGCCTCGTCCGTCGCAATGTCAAAGACGGTGTACAACTTTGTGATTTGCATCACATCGGTGACCTTGTCATTTACGTTTAGTAGCTTGAGTTCCCCGCCCTGTTTTCTCAGGCTGGTAAAGGAACTCACCAGAGAACCGATGCCCATACTATCCACGTAATCCACGCCGGCTAGGTTCAGCACAATCTGCTTGTTGCCCTTGCTGATCAGGTTTGCAATCACATCTCGAACGGCAGCGCTCTCCGCGCCCATCACGATTCGCCCTTTGATGTCCACAATGGTCACGCCGCCCACGTGTCGTGCATTTGTCGTCAGGTTCATTTATTAGCCTCTCGAACTTTCGTGCTGGAATTGTTCATGAGCATCAGAACATGCCGGGCGGTTTCTGGCAATACTTCGCACGTCTGAGGTGAACTGCGATGGATTGGGTCGCCGCCGGCGGCGGCACCCGAAAATCAATGGAACAATCGGAACCGGGGATTGGCCCTGAGTCGCCACGAGTGCAAAACTGGCTAGGGAATTCTAACATTGGCACGGAGCCACACGGTGAAGGCGGGTTCGTCCAGCGTGCCAGCCGCTAGATTCAAGATGGCTTGGGCGGCGGATTCTTCGGAGGCGGTGAAGCGGGCGGCATTTAGTTCCAGAAAGAGGATGCCGACGAGGAAACCGGTGCGTTTGTTGCCGTCGACGAAGGGGTGGTTACGGACAATGCCTGCGATGTAGGCGACAGCCATGTCGATTATGTCGGGATTTTGCCCATAGGCGTGGAGCTGGCGGGGGCGGGCCAGGGCGGACTGCAGCAGACCTAAATCGCGAACACCGGTGGCTCCGCCGTCGAGAGCCAATAGACGTTCGTGAAGCGCGAGAGTGTCGCGCTCTTCGATCCATAGTGGTTCTTTCATACTTGTTCATCCGATTGCGTTTTATTCAGCTCACGCTTTGGTGCGGCTACAATTGTAAAGGCACACAGAATGAATTCTGTGCTACCTACTTCGAGAGAGTGTGCAGAGTGTTGCGATAGCGGCCGATGAGGTCTTCGGCTTTCTTCATTTTTTTCTCGAAGGCGGGATCGTAGGGAGTTAGCTGATAGGCGCCGTTGGGGGCTTCGATCAGGAAGAGGCGGTCGCCTTCGTCGGCCTTAAGGCGGGTTACAGCTTCTTTGGGTAGAACCACGCCCAGGGAGTTGCCGATTTTCCGGAGTTTTAGTTCGAGCATGGATTGGCTCCTTGTTATAACAATTGTAGCAACAATTGGATGTGGCGACAAGCGGGCGACCTGTTAGCGGCGGCCAGGTGACGCACCCCAGAAAATGTCGCTGGATTGGGTGGTGCGGAGCGGGCCGCGGGGCTGACGCCCCGCGCTACAGGTGATTGCTCTTGTTGAGGAGGCCGTTGTTCGATCATTGGGCCGGGCTGACGCCCGGCTACTACGAAGGCTAGGGCGAAATGGACAAGGCGGAAAGAACAAGGCGGAAAGAACCAGGCGGAAAGAACCAGGCGAACAGAACAAGGCCGGGCTGAAGCCCGGCACCTACACAACTATTGAGGCAAGCCGGGCCGAAATTAGCGGAACTGGGGGCGTTTAATTTGCTACGGCGGTGGTGTTGGCGTTGGCTATGAAGGGCTCGGTGGAGTCCTGGATGGTTAGCATGTCGGTGCGCATTTTGTCCCACTCGCGGAGGATCAGGCCGTTGGTGGCGAAGAACCGGCGGATTTTGCCGCTGTCCCACTTGATCACGTCTTCGAGTACCGGAACCAGGACGCTCATAGCGTTGTCGCTCAGGACGGTGCGCTGGGCTACGCGGGTGATGAATTTGGCTTCGCTTACGGCGATGGTGCGACCGTCGTGCTGGTTGACGTGCATCATTACGGGGAGATCGGAGCTGCCGTCGCCCATGTAGATGATGTTGTCGTGGGTGATGCCGAGGGCGGCGCGGATTTCTTCGAGAACGGTGATTTTGCCCCAGCCGGCAGTGGCGCGGATGATGGAGTCCACTTCTCCGGTGCCTTCTTTGTAGCGCAGGCGGGTTCCGAAGATGCGGTCTGGCGGGACGATGCCTTCCAGAGCGCTCTGGATGATTTCTTGTGGGCTCGCGGAGATGACGTTGAAATGGAACTTGTAGCCGTCGGTCAGATTCTCCAAGGAGCGGGCGAACAAGGCTACGTCATGCTTCAAACGGATGCGCTTACCGGTCTCGATGAGGTGCTCACGGCGGACGTGGCGGAAATCGGGGTCGTGCAGGATCAAGTAGCTCAGTTCGGCGCCCTGTTGGACCAGATTGATGGCCGAGAGGCCTTTGACTTTGTCGTGGAAGCCGCTAAAGCCGATTAGTTCGCTTAGGACGACGCCAGAATCGTTGAAGCTTAGGGTTTGGTCGAAATCGCTGGCCAATAGGTATTCTTTTACCATGTCCTAGTACTCCTTACGGTACTGTCGCTCGCTTCCTTGTGCTCTCCGTGGCGAGCAGCCTACTATCTCTACGATAACTGGGTTGGGGCGGCTGCTAACGTGAATAATTTTAATCGTTTTCATGCGTATATTCGGTAAAGGTTTCGTTAGGTGTTTGTTAGATGCGGCAGGGTGGTAAAGGGCTAAAAGGAAAGGGGTTGCGCTATAAAACCAATGAGATGTGTGAGATGGAGCATGGCGTTTTAGAGTTCACCCTGACGAAGAACAGGCGAACGAGGGGTGGGGGGACTCATTTCCGGTTGCAATGAGACTGGACCCTAAGGCTGCGAGGCTCTCAATCGTGTTCTGGAGTGCTCGTGCTAAGTGAGCGAAAGCGGCGTCAAGCCGCCGCACTCCAAGGATGACCCTACCGGAACCACTTGCCTAGCCAAGACCAGCCCCCCGAGGGGGTAAAGGCTGCGGGGGATTCGGGGGCATTCGTCCGTGACTTTGTAGGGCTGATGGGAGGACGGGTGGATATAGAGGGCGCGGGTTTCGGCGGCGTTTAGGGGGCGGGCGCCGCGGCGGCCGAAGATGGCTAGCTGGTTGCCGGATTCGTCCACGGCGCGGTCGCGGTCGATGCCTTTGGAGATGGCCAGGGCGGGGCCCTTGGTGCGGGCGGTGGCGATTAGTTTGGGCGTGGGCTTGGGACTGAAGCCGGAAAAGTGGGCGGCATCGTCCCAAGGGGAGAGGATTTGCAGGATGCGCAGGCCGTTCTTGCCGTCGGCTACGAAGGCGAAGGCGGTGGCGGCGACCATGCCGATTTTTACGTCGTTGACGTCGTTGAGCTGATGGTCGGCGTCGAAGATTTGGTCGAGCTTGGGGGATTCGGGATTTTCTACATCGATGATGGCGACGCCCTGTTTGCCGGCGGAGACATAGGCGTAGGTGCGCGCTACGTAGACGTTGCGGGCATCGGAAAGCGGGACGAGCGCGGATTGGATTGGCTTCGGTTGCGCGAGGTCGGTTACGTCGAGAACTTTGAGGCCGTCGGCATCGGTGACGAAGGCGTAGCGGAATTGTACGGCGAGGCCATGGGGTTGATTCAGGATGGGAGCGCCGATGGTGGCGGTGATTTGCGGCGCGATGGGATTGTCGAGGCTTACTACTACCAGGGATTTGTCGGTGAGGATGTAAGCATAGGTGCCGGCGATGGTGATGCGGTGTGCGCCGGTTAATGCGCCGCCGGGATTGAAGGTGACGGCGCGCTTCAGGAAATTGTTGACGGGATTGCCATCAAGAAGTGTGCCGACGCCGGGACTTTTGGCTTTGAGGTCGGGATTGCCGACTACGATTAAGCCTTCTTCGCGATCCGCGACGTAAAGAAATCCATACATCAAGTGAATGGGCTGCTCTTCGTTCTGCGGGAGTTGCACGCGCAGCGGATCGACGGCGAGGGTGCTGGGCGAAGCAACGGCCACGGCATCTTTTGATGGGACGAAGAAGCGCTGGCCGATGGGGGAGACCGGGGCGGTGGTCATTTTTTGCGAGAAGCCTTTGTTGTCAATGTTGGCGATGTCGTAGACGCGGAGTCCGCCCTTGCCGTCAGCGGCGTAGGCGTATTCGCCACGAGCTTGAATGTCCAAGACATCGCCGGCGTGCGCGGATTCGGAGTGTAGTTCGCGATTCTCTTTTACGAATTTCTTGAAATCGTCAGGATAGGCGAGGCGCTGGAGATCGCTGCCGTAGATGGCTTCGGGTTCGTCGTGTTCGGCGACGGTGATGGCTTCGAAGCCTTTGTTACCGGTGGCGACATAGACGTAGCGGCCCATGAAATTCATGAAGTTGGTGCCTTGCAGGGTCAGCTGGGCCATCCAGGCGTTGTTGTCATTTTGTTCGGAGACGTGGCAATCGCTGCACTGCTTGGTTTCTTTGGCGCGCACGGTGTGCGGAACGAAAGTGCTGTAACCCTGGCCGCTGAAGCCGGGCGCGGAGATGGTCTGCTGTTCGTAGTAGAGCCACTCGCGGTTCGCATTTTGCGAACTTACCAGAACGGCGCAGCTGGAGCGAGCCGGGGCGATGCGGTGGCCGGTTACGGTGCCATCGACTCCGAGCATGTAAATATCGTCTCGAAGGACCTGGAAGTTGTAGCTGGTGTAGTTGCGGGTCATCAGGCCTTCGTTGTGGAGCATGGGGCGCTTGGCGTTGGCGGTCATCTGGAGATGGCACCCGAAGCAGGTGGGGGTCCAGGAAGTGTGGCAGGAGTAGCAGGTCATGCTGGAGTTGGGATGGGCGAGATGAGTGTCGTCTTGCGGCATGCGGCTCGATACGGTGCCGTCGGTGGCGATCATTTTTGCGCGGAGGGATTTGGCGCTGAAGTGGATGTTGCCGGGAGTGATGCTGTCCGCGGTTTGCACCACTTCCCATTCCTTGTGTTCATCGGACATGGAGCGCTGAATTAATTGATCGCCGCGCCATTCGAAGCGGCGGTAGCCCCAGGGAGTGCGAAGAGTCTCGAGGTGGCGGCCGCGAGGTTCGCCGGGGCGTTGCGATTCGGGAGCGGCGGGACCGGAGGTGAGCAGCGTGGCTTTGCTACGAATGGTGCCGTGGCAATCGACGCAATCGATTTCCACCGCGGCGCGGGGTTCACCATAAATTTTTCCGTTGCCGTGATTATCCTGGGCGAAATGGCAATCGTTGCACTGCATGCCTTTTTCCAGGTGGATGTCAGCGAGATGGACGGCTTTGCCGAAGCGGTCGGGATCGTCGAACTGAATGGGCTTGCCGTCTTTATCGAGCCAATTGCCTTTGCGATCGTGATTGAAAACGGCGCGAAAGATCCAGCCGTGACCGTGGAAGTCCGCAAACTTGGTGGTTTTCAGCTTGGCGTTAAATTCCGGACTGCCTACTGCTTCCAGAAATTTTTCGTTGCTCCAGAGCCCGCGGGCCGCAGCACCTTCGGGATTGCGAACGAACGCTTCGTAACGATCCTCTTCCGTGGGATTGCGTTGCGTCGGCGGATACATTTTGTCGCCGTCGATTTCGTTGTCCCACCAGGTAAGGCCGAAGTAGGTTGTGACCATGTTGGTGCCGGGATGGATGTGGCAAATCATGCATTGGCTGCTGGGGATGGATTTAGTGAAGGTGTGCTTGATGGGATGGCCAGACTCGGTTTTTGAGATGGTGGGGTCGGAGGAGGCGCTTAGACCGGAGTGGCCGAATTTTGCGTAGCCCGCGGAGTGCGCAGCATCGTCGTCGTTGGCGTAGACGACGTGGCAGGCGGTGCACCCGCTGCCGCGATAGTCGCCGGGATGATCGTTGGTGCCGGGGAGAGACATTACCGGGTCGAGAAGACGCGTTTTTTGCAGACCCAGGAAAACAGGATCGGTGCGGAGTTCGGTGCCGAAGCCGCGATCGCTGAGTTGGTCGTCCGGCTTGCCGGGATCGTCTTCGCGATTGGGATTGCCAAGTTCAGATTTTTTGCGGCCGCCGCGTTCGAACACGCGAAGCACGTTGCCGGGCTGGGAAATTTCCCAACGGTATAGGGGATCAAGTTCCGGGATTACTCCCTTGGTACGGGTTTCTTCGGGGAGCGGAGGCGGATAGGTTTTGATGGTTTGCGGCTGGCCGTCGCGATTATAGCTTTCGCCGAAACGGGTGTTTTTCGTGGGGTAGCCGCCGTTGTTGTAGAGGGCGGCGCCCCAGAGCATTCCGGAGTGAGTCATCATGCTGGTGGAGACCGCGCGGGTTTCGGTGGCGTGGCATCCGGAGGAGCCGCAGGTTTCGGGAGCGACGCGAAGGTCGCCCGGGTTTACGAATTTTACGTATTCGTAGGATTCTTTGAGCCACTCGGTGAAGGCGCGAACCGGAACCGTAGAAGTGCCCTTGAAAAACGCTTCGCGCGGCTGGACGTGCGCTTTTTCTTTGGCGGATTTGTATTCGGGACTTGTCGCGGCGATTCCCTGGGCAATTTGCACGGTGGAATTTCCGCCGTGGCAGTCGGTACATCCGAGGAAAACGGTCTTAGTGGGATGCATGGTGGGCTCGTCGGTTCCGACGTGGCAACTGATGCAGCCCGCGGATTTTGCGGAGGCTTGTTCCTGGGTTTGTCCGCGCAAGGAAGGACCGGAGTTTTCCTGCGCGCTGACAGCCGGCAAGGATTCGTTGGCCGGCGATTGCCGGGCTTCGCTGCGCAGTTGGCGGGCGAAAAACAGCAACGTGGTGACCAGACACAGGGCGGCCAGCAACAGCAGCCGCGCGCGTCCGGATTGTTGGTCAAACCGCCACATTGCGTTAGTCCTCAAAAAGTGAACTTCACCGAGCCGAACAAAGAAAATAGCGTGCGATTGGTGTAAATATCCTGGAAACCTTGGCCAGGTTGCAGCATCGAAGCTCCGCCAATCAAGACGATGTTTTCGCTGAGCGGCGGGCGATACTCTACGCCGACACCCAGATCCTCGCCGATAGAATGGCGGATAGGAGCTTGAAACAGAACTTCCTCCAGGGATTCAGTGCGCATGAAGCGCAGATAATTAAAATTGGCAAAACCCTTGAGTTTCGGGGTGATGTCAAAGTCGAAACCCGCGTTGGCGAGAAAGATTCCCGGATTTACGAAATTGGATTGGCCCTCTTCTTTACTGGAGCGCATATTGGGAATCAAGCTGCCATCGGAAGTCAACTGGATCGCTGCACCGGTGAGGCGGATGGCTTCGCGGTTCCAAAAGCTGAAGAGTCCGCCGGCGAAATTCGGCAAGTCCACAATCGAATCAAATCCTCTGGCTCGGCTGTCGCGCGGGTTGGCATCGCCGGAAGTATAGAAAGTGGAAACGCGGTAGCGAATCCAATCATGGTCGTAAGAGAGTTCCGCGGCAGCCATTTGGGCGTTGATCGTGACTTTGCGGCCGGCGATAGGGTTGAAGGTATCTTTACCAAAGGCTTCGTAGAAGGCGTGGGTGAGATTCAGGCGGCCAATGTGTCCGTTGCCAAGCCATCCGGCGTAGCCGACGCTGAGGCTGTGCAGAATCACGCCGATACCCGGAGACTGGTCGATGACATTTCCAACGGGTTCGGGGCGCACCAGGAATCCGTTGTCATCGTAGTGCAAACCGCCGTCATCTTTATTCCAGATGCCCACGAATTCCGCGGTGTAACCCGGAAAAAAGAAATCCTGCAGATAAACGTTGCCCAGCACCACTTGCTGGTCGCGGCGATGAAACGTATTCAGGCCGCTGTTGGTGTTTTTCTCCAGAAAATTAAAATAGGCGGCGTTGTATTCGATCTTGTCAGAGTGCAGGTCGCCGAAAATTCTCAGCCCCGGCTGTTCGTCGACAAAAACAAAACCGCGAAAGTCGGCGTTGAATTGCTGAATGCCTCCGCGAACGGAAACGAAATCGTAGTTCGGGCCTAAATCGTGGAGCTTCACCTCCACGAAGGCTTCCTGCAAACCGACGTGGTAATCGAAACGGTTGGTGCCATCCAGCGGGCTGGGGCCGACGATGCCGAGTTCGCGGACATCGAGATCGTTCAGGCTGAGCTCCGGAGTAATGCGGATGCGCCACTGCACGGGTTTGAAGGAAGCGTCGCCTTTGAACAAATCGAAAGAGACGCGAATGGTTTGGTCCGTGAAAGCTTGCTCGCCTTGCCCGAAGAACGCGGCGCTGCCAGGCCGGGCGGCGCTTACGTTGCTGGGCGAGGGAACGCGGCGGCCGTCGAAAAAAGTGTCGGAGGTGCCGGTGACGTTCAAAAACACCTGCTGGCCGAGCAACTCCGGCCAAATGGGTTCGTCACCCTTGAATTTATTGCGATTGAAGGGATCGTACCAGTGCGGCTTGGTGTAAATGTATTCGCCTCGCTGCGAATAGCGAAGGTAATCCGGCTGTTCCAGCGCCCAGCGATTGGGGACCGTGTTGTAGACATCGGCCACCGGCGGCAAAGTATCGGGACTTAGATTCTGGATGTAATTCGGATCGGCATCGAGGCGATGGCGAAGTTCGCGATAGGAGCCCAGCATCTCAGGGCTTCCAGCAGCCAGCGCGGGGCCCAATTCAGGTTGCCGGGGCAAGCGAGAGCGGGCCTCGGCGGCAGCGACAGTCACCATGGAAATTTCCAAGGTAACTACCTCGTTGGCTTGGACGGTTATCTCCGGCAGGACGAAAGTGGCGTAGTCCTGGGCTTCGACGCGCAATTCGTAGCGGCCGGGAGGCAACGGAAAAACGCGAAATACGCCTTCGCCCGAAGTGGTCTGGCCCGGCGAGGTCTGATTAAAAGTCTGGCCGGTTTGCAGGTCCCGCAAGAGCAAGCGCGCTCCCGGGACGGGGACGATAATATTGGAAAATCCGGCATCACGCACAACACCATCCAGCGCGGAGGTAGTCAGAGCCTGTTGCCTGGGAATGCGTACTGGGGCGCCCTGCTCGCGGGATTGCTGCGCGGTTGCCGTGGGCGCTGGGTGTTGAGGATTGGGATTTGCATCAGGTGCGGGCGCGGTGGGCGCGGGAGACTCTGCCGGATTCTGAGCGGCCCATGCAGTCGCATGCCACGCCGTAAAGAAGCACAGCACGACAAGCAAGCGCCCTATTCGCCGCGGAAACCGACCCATCATGTGCAAGACCTGAATTACTACTGGCCGAAGGTGCCTTCCGAATGCTCTCCGAGCGCCCGGGAATCGCTACTACATAACAATATTAGCGGCGCGGTAGCAACAGTTTTCGCGGAAGGAGGAAAGTAGCCGCTAACGGCGTCACGCTTTTTGCCATGGCGCTCGCGCATCGACGTGAAATCGATTGAGGAGATGCCTGTCTCTGTGATAACAATCTGGCTATCGTGTTCGCCTCTGTGTCCCGACTTTTGCTGGCCCTGCGCATGTTCCGCGATATCTGCGTTCGACATTGGGTATGCGTGGCCGGGCTGTTGCGTGTCCATTTTCGACCAGCGATGGCGTTGGCATGCACTGTGACAATGATCGTAAGCGGTTGCGGCGGGGGGAGTAGCAGTACGCCGCCACCGCCGCCTCCTCCAGCCATGGTGGATCCCGAGCCGCTGCAAGTGGGGGACGTAATGAACGTCATCCAGGCGGCGGTCAATTCGGTCAACACCGATATGGTGGTGGCAGTGGTCGATCGCGCTGGAAACGTTCTGGCGGTTTACAGCGAGGGCGTATTCCGGAGCGCAGCGCCGCCAATGGTTACCGCAAATTATGGAGAGCTGCACGACGCTCAGGACGTAGCGGTATCGCTGGCCCGCACCGGAGCTTTTTTCAGCAACAATCACGCACCGCTTTCTTCCCGCACGGTCCGTTACATCAGCGGCATTCATTTTCCACCGGGGGTTGCCAACCAATCGAACGCCGACCTATACGGGATTGAAAGCACCAACCGCGGCTGCACGCTGGTAGACACTCCAGCGTTTAAAACCGCGCTGCCACCTTCCACAGCTTTGAGCGGCGGGCCGGGCTTGGGGATCATTACTGGCAAAGCTAATTTGATCGACGGAGACCCTGAAGCTGTGAATCCAGGCGGCGTGCCCATATTTTCGCAGCCGACAGCCACCTCGAATACCTTCGTGCTAGGGGGCATAGGGGTGGTCACCACGTCCTCGGACTTGACTGTGGGCGAGTACGCGGCGTTCCAAGGATCCTTGGCGCAACGCGCCGGTTCCGGGGACACCCTGGGAATAAAATCCCTCCCCACACCCGGCGAAGTGCTGATTGGGGGAATTGCGTTACCGTTTGTAAATCAGACCACGATCCCGGCGACCTTCAGCCCGGTACAGCCAGCCCAGGTGCTGGACCCGAACGGCTTCTTGTTTGCGCCGAAGGCGAGTCCCGGTCCGCCACCGGATGGAGATCTGATTACCCCGACCAATGGTCCGCTGGGTGGGCTTTCCGCAGAGGACGTGACGACCATCTTGAATAACGCGCAGGCCACGGCTTTGACTACCCGCGCAGCGATCCGGCTGCCACTCGGTTCGAGAACCGCGATGGTGATTGCCGTTGCCGACCTCGATGGCACTTTGATCGGACTACGGCGGATGCCGGACGCTACCATTTTCAGCGTGGACGTGGCTGCGTCTAAAGCTCGGAATATGATCTATTTCAACAGCAGTGCGCGCACCACGGGCGATCTGCCCGGCGTACCGCTGGGCACCGCAGTGACGAACCGTACGATTAGTTTTGGAGCTATGCCGCTGTACCCGCCTGGCATCGGCGGCAATCCTCCGCCGGACAATCCTGGTCCGTTCTTCAATTTATTTCTGCAGGATGCTGCGAACCCGTGCACGCAAGGGGCGCAGCCAGGACCGCCAAACGTGCTGAAGAGTGGAATCGTTTTTTTTCCGGGTAGCGCTGGCTTGTGGCGGAACGGCGTGCTGATTGGCGGGTTAGGCGTAAGCGGCGACGGAGTGGATCAGGACGACTACGTCAGCAATGGGGGCACGCTGGGATTCGAAGCGCCGACGGCCATCCGCGCGGACCAGATTTTCGATGAAGGCGTGCGGCTGCCGTATCAGAAATTCCCGCGCAACCCGACGCAATAGTTACCAACACACTTTATTTCGCGCCGCCGGAAGGATCCGCCGAGTTGGCGGCGTTCATATCCAAAAACCAGGCGTGAGCCACATCTCCCGGGGCGTAACAATTTCCATCTTTCGCATACGTGGCCGCACAGTGCGAGGTGTATTCCTTGCGGCGCGGCGACTGCGCAAATTGCCAGACGCTGGCATAGGGCGTCCCGCTCACGGAGGGTGCAGGCGCACTGACCTTGGTCGAACATCCCGGCGCTGGCGGGCAGACATCGTTGTAAACCCAAAAAGCAAATTCCCGTGGCGCCTCATTCTTGCGGATGTCGTCCGCGGTGGTGATGGAGATGCCCTTGCCTTCGTGCGCTGGAATTCCGGAGCAATAAACTCCCGGTCGATAGCCCGCGGCCGCTAAGGCCGCCGCCCAGGCACGCAGATAGGCGTGATAGGACGATGGGAGGCGTCCGCCATCTTCGATGTCGAGAAATATAATCGTGCCAGAGGGAAAGCCTTCGCGTTTGGCGCTGGCCGCACCGTCACGCGCATCGCTCTTCCCTTTTTCGCCGGCGTCGGCTACGGACTTGAATTCTTTGGCCTCGCGACCGCGGTATAGGACCAGAAATCCGAACCCTAGATCACGAAGCACGGCACGCTTACCCACCCAGGTGTTGGTGGTTTCTTGCGGCGGCGGACTAATCCAGAATCCGGCGAAAGAAAATGTTTTGCGGAGGATGGGAAGGGCGGCATCGCCGGGATAGATGTTGCGGTCAAATCCTAGATAGTTGGTGTTGGATTGCGAAGACGGCTCGTCGAGGAGCGGGACGGGAGTTGCATGCGACGGAATAGCGCTGATGTTCGTCGCCAGAAGCAGGGTAACCAGAGATCGAAAGAGTTTCATAGGATTAACGATAGCTCGCCGGCGGTTACTGATCCATGTACTGCGCTTCGCCATTTCCAAACGACCAATTTTCCCACGCGACTTCGACCAGATTAATTATCAGCTCAGAAGGGTTGAGGCCGGGAGATTCCTTGAGGATTTCGGCCATGCGTTTATAGAGTTTGCGTTTCTGGGTGGGCTTGCGTCCGGCACTCAAGGTGATCTGCACGAAAACGACGCGGTCGGTGTGCGGGACGCCGAGATATTGCCGATCGTAGACCAGGCCGCCCGGAGCGTGTTCCGTAATCACCTGAAATTTATCGTCTGGAGGGATTTGCAGCGCCTCAATCATGGCGCGGTGCACGCCGTCGCCGATAGCTTTGCGATATTCCGGCGTCGTGCCTTGTATCAGTGAGATTCGCACCAGCGGCATGCAGCTCTCCTTGTATTTCGATTTGTGGTTGCAGCCAGTTAGATGCGGTCGAGGAGTAGTGTGGCGTGGCAACCGCGGTTTGGCTAGGCGATTCGGGCTGGCCGTTTTAGCCTTCGCGCAGCTTGTGACCTGCCAAATTTCCCAAACCATCGTAGGCGGCGTATTTGTAAAGCTCGCTCAACGTCGGATAATTGAAAACCTGCTCGATGAATTCATCGATGGTCAGGCCGTGGTCCAGCACGGTGAGGCCGATGTGGATCAACTCGGTGGCGTTTTCTCCGATGATGCTTACTCCCAGAAGTTTTCTGTCGGACCGCTGGAAAATTAATTTCAGCAACCCGGAAGTATCGCCGGTGATATGGCCGCGGGCGTTGTTTTCGTAGTGCGCGCGTCCCACGACATAGTCCAGTTTCTTTTCCTTGCAAGATTCTTCGGTTTCGCCCGCTGCGGAAATTTCCGGAATGGTGTAGATCCCCATCGGCAGCAGTGAGGCCACGCGTTGTTTGTACTTGAAACTGAAGGCGTGGCACATGGCGACGCGCCCCTGTTCCATGGAGGTAGAGGCCAGCGCCGGGAAACCGATCACGTCGCCGGCGGCGTAAATATTAGGAACCGCGGTGCGGTAATTTTCGTCGACGGCAATGTAGCCGCGATCATTAATGGCGAGGCCGGCCTTCTCAAGCGCCAAGCCATCCACCGCCGCGCGACGACCGGCGGCGAAGAGCACCGCTTCTGTTTCGAGTACCTTGCCGCTCTTCATGGTCAAGCGCGCGCCGGTGGGGAAATTTTCAACTTTCACCGGACGTTCGTTGAACCAGAAGTTCATCCCGATTTCGAGCAAGCGGTCGCGCAGACGCTCGGAGATTTCCGGATCGAGAAACGGGAGCAGACGATCGCGTCCATCGACCAAAGTTACGTCCGTGCCCAGGGCCTTGAATATGGACGCGTACTCGCAACCGATGACCCCGCCACCGATGACCGCGAGACTTTTCGGGATGCGGCCCATTTGCAAAAACGTATCGGAATCGAAGGTGTGTACGTCATCGAAGCTAATCTCCGGCGGACGATGGGGCTTGGAGCCGGTGGAGATCAAAATAATCTGGCCGCGCAGTTTGCGCGTGCCGGAAGCGGTGACTACCGAGACGGTGTGGGCATCTTCAAAGGCCGCCTGTCCGCGGATCAATTCGATGTGGTGCAACTCCAAATTCTTCAGAATGCGCTGGCGTTCCATGTCCACCACTTCGCGTTCGTGGTGCATGAAGTCATTCACGCTGAGATTTTCTTTCAGCGAATAGTCAATGCCATACAGGCCGCGCTGCTTCAGGCCAGAGAAATAGAGCGCGGACTCGCGCAACGTTTTACTAGGCACCGTTCCGGTATTGATGCAGCTGCCGCCCATGTGTTCGGCGCGTTCGATCATGGCTACGCGTTTGCCAAAATAGGCGGCTTGCGCGCCGGCCTTCTCACCGGCGGGACCGCAGCCGATTACAATCAGATCGAAATCGTCGTTGGAACTCATTCTGCCCTCCGCAATAAAAGCGTCACGAACGCCCGACGCTCCAGCTTCTTGATTGTCGAGGATTGTAGTGGAACATTCATGGAAAGAACCACTCCTCTTTGGGGCCCAAGCCAGTGCACGGGATACTCTACACTCAAAAATGTTTTCTGGCCGATGCGCGGGTAACACGCGATTCTCCTGGCGTCGCCCAGCCGGGACTCTACAGTGAACTCCCGGGAGACTTAACGTTTTGCCCCTATCGACCAATTGAGTACCCGAGTTCTAAATAGGGACGTCCCGCCACTTGGTGTGGCGAAAAAAACATTTCCGGTCCAAGGAGGAATTCTTATGTGGGGAATTATCGGTGCGGTGTTGCTGCTCATGTGGCTGCTGGGCTTTTTTGCCTTTCACGTTACGGTGGGTTTCATTCACATTTTGCTGGTGCTGGCGGTGATCTCGATTCTGTATCACTTCGTGGCAGGCCGGTCGGCGACGGCTTAATCTAGCGGATGTAGCGTTTGGCTCGGACCAGCGGCCAGCGCGTTGCTTCGAAAAGGCAGGGCTTCGGCCCTGCCTTTTCGTTTGCGAACTGCTGCGTGGCAAAGCGTGTGGAGTCAGTTGACCTTAACGGTGACCGTCGAGGTAGTTCTCCCAAATTCGTTCGTCGCGTCGAGAGTGTAGGTCGTAGTTTGGGCGGGGCTAACGGTAACGCTGGAACCGCGAATGGCGCCGATTTCCGGCGTGACCACAAAATAGGAAGCCCCCGTAACATTCCACTGCAAGGTAACGGGAGTGCCAGCGGAAACCGTTGCTGCGCTGGCGGTGAAGCTGGAAATGGTGGGGGCCGAACCGCTCGGCAGATTCCCTTGCGTATAAATCGGATTCATCGCGACGACCTCAAAGTCGGAGGCGGTCAGTTGCCCCAGATTGTGCAGGTCGTCGTTATCCCAGCGATCGTCTGGCGCGCCGCTGATGTACATGTTCGAACCATTGTCCGCCATGAGCATCCCGTACTGCTGCAGCGCTTTCAGGATCACCTGGTTCGAAGCGGAATATTTTGAGATATCGAAGCCGGCTTTCAAACGCATCCGCATGCCCATCGGGGCGGCGTTGGCGTTCGAAGAGTTCGCAGCCCAATGCGATGCCGGCGGCACGAAGGCAGCGCGGCTATCTTGCAATGTGAAACGCAAAGCATGCTTGATTTCTCCGGCGGCTACTTCGTCGTAACGCGCCAAGCCGGCAAAAACGGAAAGCCCCGCGGCATCGGCGGAAGTCCAGGTGAGTGGGCGCTGACCGTCTGCCAGAAGATCCCACACCGCGGCGGAGTCCGCATTCCAACTGCCGTCCGCTTGGGGGTTCGCGTTGTACAGCTCATAGAGCCAGCACGTAGTGTTATCGAGCACCAGTACGTGGCGATCACCGCTGCCGGGATTGGGGTAGCCCTCAATGGGCGCGGTGGCTGGGACGGGCATGGGACCAGGGTCGCTCTCATCTCCGTAAGCAGTAAAATTAATAGCCACCGGCGCTTGTTGCGCGCCCACCACGATGTACGGAATTCCGATGCTGGAACCTTGATATTGTCCGGAACCAAAATCCGGGTGGACCGCGTCGTTAGCGCCGATAAAGTTGATGATGGCGCTAGAATTTGCATCTACAGCCGCGTTCGCCACATTCAAATTCCATAAATTATCCGAAGGGAACGGCAGGAAGCCGTTAAGGCTTCCGCCTTGACCAAGACTCATTGCGCTGCACGCACTGGAGGTAGGCGGCGGTGGCGGTGGCGGAGGAGGCGGCGGTTGCGGGGGAGCGGGTGGCGCAGTCACCGACACACTCACGCTGGCGGATGTGCTGCTACCCGGGGCCGGATTAGTAACGCTAACGCTGAACATTCCGGCGCTCGGTTCCGAGCCAGTCGCAGTAAGTTGCGTGGACGAAACGTAGTGGGTGGTGATGGCGGCGCCACCGAAGAGCACCTGAGCGGTCGGCACGAAATTGCTGCCGGTGACCGTTAGCGTGTAGGCGCCCGCAGTAAAGGTTGGCGGGTTCACTTTGGCAACGGTCGGCGTGGGGTTCCAAAGCGTGACGCTGCTCGTAGCACTGGCGCTGGAATCCGTGGCGGCTACGCCGCTGATCGTAATGCTATTAGGATTCGGCAAGCCCGTTGGCGCGGTATACATTCCGGAAGCATTGATCGTCCCCGTTGCGGCGCTGCCGCCGGCGACCCCGTTCACCAGCCAATTTACGGCCTGATTTGCGTTTCCCGTGACTGTAGCGGTGAAAGCTTGCGTGGATCCGGCCCGGACGTTCGCCGTTGCGGGAGCAATAATAATGGAAATCTTTGCAGGCAGGGGCGGAGGCGCGGGTGCCCCCGTGGACGCGGTGTTGACGCATCCCGTAGTGCACGACACGATCAGCAAAAACAGGAAGCAGAGGTGTGCCCGGCGCAAACGGTTCTCCCCAGTTCTCCACGCGATATTGCAGACGCAGTTGCCTATGATGATGCGCGCCTGGGCGGACAGCGAACAACTGGGCGGAGGTACCAATTAGGGACAGTGGCAATGAGTTTTGAATGTTGTGGAGCTACTTCGCCGCAGCAGCGAAACCCCGTTCGATTCCCTGTTGGGTGTCCGCGGCGTGGGCCGCGCCAGCTAGAAAGGTAAGATCCTGAACAATCGGACCGGGCGAAGCACCCGCATTCTTCAGGATGAGTTCGCTTCGCGCCGCGCGCAGCAATCCGGCGATGAAGTCTTCGCCCACCTGACCCGTGGTGAACTTCGTTACCCCGCCATCCAGAATCGTTGGAGCGAAATACGGGTGCGCAACTCCTAGCCGGGTGGATTCGCGATAGGCGATCGCTCCGATGAACTCCATACGTTGAGAGGTAAATGTTTGGGAATCGCCAAGGCCGATGATTAAGAGCCTTCTTGCACCCAGAGTTCCGGCAGGTGGCTCGAGCACCATCGTTTCGCCGAGGTCTCCGCGGAACAGAGTCGGCTTCCGAATTTGGTCAAGCAATCCCTTCAGCTTCTCGTTCGCCTCCAACAGCGACCCGTGAAGTGTATTTTCGGGCGCGGATTCGAAGAGGCAGATAATTTGTAACTCCGTGATCGTCTCGACCGGGCTTTGCACCAATACGCGTGTGGGGATGAATGCACCCGAGACTTGAAGAACGGCGAGCTTCGACTGAGTCGCGGCGCTCTGCGCCAGTGTGTTGCCCAGCTGGCCCGCGGCGCACGTTGTCATTGCGCCCAATACCAGGAAACAAAAGCTCCCAAGCCTATTCATCTTCATCGCCGCACCTCGCGGAATTTCGACCCGGCTACCCGCAGACATCCCAACCGCGAATACTCAGTTGCCCGGATCTCATCTTGAGTATGGATTGCTTCTGGAGGGATTTGGTTCCAGTTACTTTGCAGGCCCGTGATATGCTTTTTAAGCCGCGTGGCCGTTCGGTGCGGCTGTGGCGAAATTGGCATACGCGGCGGGCTTAAAATCCGCTGGGGTTTTCCCCGTTGCCGGTTCGAGTCCGGCCAGCCGCACCATTCCTGTATTTTCCTCCACAATTCCTATTTCTTTTCGGCGTCGGCAAACACGCTGTAATTTACGGTGGACACGAGCAAGTCCAACCCCACTTGGCTGGCCGCTAGAATCTGGATGGTCAACACGTGGTCGTAAGCCACCGTCTGAATCATTGAAGTCCATCGGGAGGCTGGCGGCGAATCCGAAAAGTCCATGCGATACAAAACCTGATCGCCCACCGAAAATTTCTCGGGTCCGCGCACGAGATTCATTCCTTTGGTTGCCGATGCGACGTCGCGCTTCATCACGTCTGGAGTGATCATCGCGCCAAATGACTCCAGCGACGAGATCTTCACCGACGGCACCGAACTAAACGTGGGATCCTCTTTGCCTTGCCCGCTGGCAAAGAAGAGAATCTCCGCGGTTTCTGTCGCTACGCCCGGATGAGGTTCTCCTTGCTGTGCGGAAGGCTCGGGGCCGACCGCTTTAATTTTTGCGTTGGCGCTAGCGAGCAGCTCGGGGCCGGCTACCGTCCAGCCTTTTGGATACGAATACGAAAATCCCAGAGCTCCATTGTGATAAATGCCGGTGGAGGCCGTGGCCGCTGGCTTCACTACCGGTTGGCTCCCATTCGAGCCCGCAACCGGATTGACACTCTGTTGCGCCGGCTTACCTGCAGCCGGGACCAGCGCCGCTGGAGGAGGTGGGGTGATGGAAGCCGCGGACGGAGTGGGCGGGGCGTTGCTGGCGACGAAAGGTTTTTTCAGCGCCTTATTAATCGTATCTTCCAGTTCTGCCGCTACGTTCGGCCCGAATCCCGATTGCCGGTAGCGCACCACCCCTTCCTTATCCACCACGATATAGGTAGGAAACGAATCGATATCAAACGCCTGCCGAACATCTTCGGACCCGTCAAAATACTCGGTCCAAGTCATACGGTTCTTGGCGACAAAGTTTTTCAGCGTTTCTTCGTCGTTATCCGCACTGATACCAACAATTGCGAAGGCCTTATCCGCATATTTCTTGTGCAACCCCTGGATGACTGGCACAGATTCGCGACACGGCGGACACCAGGTCGCCCAGAAATCCAGCAGCACCACTTTCCCCTGCAGCGCAGTATTCGAAACTTGCGTGCCTTCCATGGACGTAAAAGCGAAATTCGGCACAAATGGCTCGCGCGCAAGAATCGGCTTCGCAATTATCGCCCGCGCCTGGGCAACGGTTTTGGCGGGATTACTTGGAGCGGCGATATACAAATTCAATTCGGACGATGCCCTCCGAGTCGCGGCCCTGTTTGATCAATACGATGCCCAGATTCAGGTGCGCCACGGATTCCCCAGGCTGCAACGCCAGCGCCGAGCGATATTCCTCTTCCGCCTCCCGCAATTTCTTGTCTCCGGGCTTGCCGGACATGGCCACCAGCAACGAGCCACGGACTTCGTGGGCCTGCGCCGCGTTCATCTTATTGTCGCCCGCCGCGGCTATGGCTTTCTTCGCCACGTCGAGCGCCAGATCTAAGGCCCCGGCCTTGCGATAAATGCTGACGATGCGCAACAGACAAACCGAGCAGGTGTGGTGGGAAGCCTTGTCAGCGCGATTGAAGGCCTCCAGCGCATGCTCATAGTCCTGCGCCGCGAGGAAGGCATCGCCCTTCGCCAGTTCTTGCAAAACTTCCGGCGCGGTCGGCTGGCTTGCTGCCCCTGCCTGCAGCACGACTGCGCCAATAGCCGTCACGAGCGCAGCCACTCCCAAAATCCGTCGCATGTAGTCCCTTTCCGAGCGGAACGCAACCGCGGCGGATTGTAGTTGGCAGCGGCTATTGCGTCAATCGGCACGTCGCTAAGCGACAACCGATCATTAACCGCTAACCGCCGCACGCGGCCAAGCTTGGCGGCCAACCCGTGCCAGAAACCTTGTAATACCCTTTTTACCGCAGCTGTGCTATACCGTCAGAGAATTATCCCGCCGGTTCTTCCGGCAAGTCGCTCCGGCCCGGCAATGGTTCTCCCACTTGCCGTAAATTCAACATCCGCTCGGTAACGCGGTGCATCAAAAACGAGACGATTCCATGTGGGCGTACTATCGCCCGATACAGGAGTGAATGTGAGCCAGCCGAATTTAGATCAGCTAAGCATCAACACCATCCGGACTCTCTCGATGGACGCAGTACAGGCTGCCAACTCCGGACACCCGGGTACGCCGATGGCCCTTGCGCCGGTGGCTTACACGATCTGGCAAAAATTTCTTCGCTACGATCCCAACGACCCCATCTGGCCCAATCGCGATCGCTTTGTGCTCTCCAACGGCCACGCTTCAATGCTTTTGTATTCGCTTCTGCATCTCGCGCAAGTGAAGTCTGTAAATCCCCAGTACGAAACACTGGGACAAGTATCCGTCACCCTCGACGACATCAAGAAATTTCGCCAGCTCGATAGCAAGTGTCCAGGTCACCCGGAATATCGTTGGACCTCCGGCGTGGAAACCACCACGGGTCCGCTTGGGCAAGGCGTGGCGACCAGCGTGGGGATGGCCATGGCCCGCTGGTGGCTTGCGGCGCACTTCAACAAACCCGGCTTCGAAATTTTCGACTACAACGTTTACGTTCTCTGCGGCGATGGCGACATGATGGAAGGTATCTCCGGAGAAGCCGCATCCCTTGCGGCCCATCACAAGCTTTCCAATCTGTGCTGGATCTACGACAACAACCACATCACCATCGAAGGAAATACCAGCCTGGCCTTCACCGAAGACGTCGCCGCCCGCTTCAAAGGCTACGGCTGGAACACGGCACACGTCACCGACGCCAACGACCTGGGCGCTATCGAAAAAGTTCTGAATCAATTCAATGCCACCAACGACCGGCCCACGTTCATCACCCTGGACAGCCATATCGGCTACGGCGCCCCGCACAAGCAAGACACCGCTGCCGCCCACGGCGAAGCGCTGGGTGAAGATGAAATCAAGCTCACGAAAAAGAATTACGGTTGGCCGGAAGACGCCAAGTTCCTCGTTCCCGACGGCGTCTACGATCAATTCAAAAACGGCATCGGCAAGCACGGCGGCGAAGCTCGCGCGGCCTGGATGAAGAAAATCGGCGAGTACAAAGCGCAATATCCCGCGCTGTACGCCGAAATGGCCAGCATGCAGAGGCGGGAGTTGCCGGCGGGCTGGGACAAAGATCTTCCGGTCTACCCAACGGACGCCAAGGGCGTTGCGAGCCGCGATTCCGGCGGTAAAGTTTTGAACGCTCTTGCCAAGAATATTCCCTGGTTGCTGGGTGGTTCCGCCGATCTATATCCCTCAACCAAGACTCGCCTTACATTTGATGGTGTAGGCGATTTCCAGGCAGAGACCCGTGGCGGGCGCAACTTCCATTTCGGCATCCGCGAACACTCGATGTGCGCGATCGGCAACGGTTTAGCGCTCTCGAAATTGCGGCCTTTCGTGTCCACCTTCTTTATTTTCAGCGATTACTGCAAGCCGGCCGTGCGCCTCAGCGCCATCATGGAAGTCCCCGTCATCTACATTTTTACGCACGACTCCATCGGCGTCGGCGAAGACGGGCCTACCCACCAGCCCATCGAGCAGCTGATCGCCTTGCGCGCGGTTCCGGGACTCATCGTTCTTCGTCCTGCAGACGCCAACGAGGTTGTGGAAGCCTACAAATATGTGATGCAACTGCATCATGAGCCGGTAGCGCTGGTCCTGACCCGGCAGAACCTGCCGACCATCGACCGCACCAAGTACGCGGCCGCCAGTGGCGTAACCAAGGGCGCCTACATCCTCGCTGACGCCAAAGACGGCAAACCCGACGTAATCCTCATGGCCACCGGCAGCGAAGTCGACATGATCCTTAAAGCTTACGAAAAACTGGTCGCGGAAGGGGTCAAAGCTCGCCTGGTCAGCATGCCCTCGTGGGAGATTTTCGAGCACCAATCGCAGGAATATCGCGATAGCGTATTTCCTCCGTCCATCACCGCCCGCGTTTCCGTGGAGCAAGCCGGCACCATGGGCTGGGATAAATACGTCGGCCCCGGCGGGCGCATCATTGGCATGCACACCTTCGGAGCTTCTGCCCCGCTCAAGGAACTGCAAAAGAAATTCGGCTTCGAGCCTGAAGCGATCGTCGCCGCAGCTAAAGAAGTAATTGCTAAAGCCAAGTCTGGCGGCAAATAAGGCACTCCATGAAGATTGTCATCGGTTCCGACCATGCTGGCTTTGCCCTCAAAGGTAAGATGGGCGACGTGGTGCGTGCGCTCGGCCATGACGTGCTCGACGTCGGCGCCTTCAACGAAAACCCATCCGACTACCCGGATTTCGCTGAGCTCGTCGGCAACGCCATCACCGACCATAAATCCGAGCGTGGCGTGCTGGTCTGCGGCAGTGGGGTGGGGGTCAGCGTCGCCGCCAATAAAATCCGGGGGATTCGCGCCGCCGTTTGTCACGACACCTACTCCGCTCATCAGGGCGTGGAACACGACGATATGAATGTTCTGGTCCTCGGCTCGCGGATCATCGGCGAAAAACTGGCCGAGGAACTCGTCAAGTCTTTTTTGAGCGCACAGTTTACGAACGAAGCGCGGCACGTTCGTCGCCTGAACAAGGTGAAGGCGCTTGAGTCCCGGATGTTTGCAGAAGTAGCTAGAACGTAAGTTGCATTTCAGAGTGAGGACGTGAGCAGCGAGTGATCCCTGTTTTTACGTTATAAGTCCAGTTTTCGGCTCGCCCCGCGCCTCTCTCCGCCGGGCGTACAATAAGACTCGGTAATAAAGGAGACACATCATGACCACAACCACCACCGCTACAACACTCGGGGGCGCCAATCCGCTTAAAGGTCTACTCGCATATGGTCAATCCGCCTGGATGGACTACATCCGCCGCGATCTACTCACCAACGGCGAATTGCAGCGTATGATCCACGACGATGGCCTGCGCGGTATGACTTCCAACCCCGCCATCTTCGAAAAGGCTATCGCGACCAGTCAGGACTACGCCGACATTCTCACCTCCCCTGACGCCAAAAAAATGGACGCTAAGGGTATCTACGAAAGAATCGCCATTCGCGACGTGCAAGCCGCGTGCGATATTTTCAAACCGGTGTATGACGAATCCAAGACTCGCGACGGCTACGTCAGCCTGGAAGTCTCACCCGAACTGGCGCTCGATGCTGCCGGCACCCTTGAAGAAGCGCGCCGCTTGTGGAAAGAAGTAGGTCGCGCCAACGTAATGATCAAAGTTCCCGCCACCAAGGAATGTATTCCGGTGATTCGCCAGCTACTGGAAGACGGCACCAACGTGAATATCACTTTGCTCTTCGCACAGTCCGCGTACGAACAGGTGGCCGAAGCTTTTCTTTCCGCGCTGGAAGCACGCGTCAAAAAGGGCCAGGACGTCAGCCATGTGGCCAGCGTAGCCAGCTTCTTCGTCAGCCGCATCGACTCGCTCGTGGACAGCATCGTCGACGAAAAACTGGCCGCAGAAAAAGACGAGGCCAAGCGCACGCTACTGTCCAGCGTTCACGGCAAAGTAGCGATCGCCAACGCCAAGCTCACCTACAAAAAATACCAAGAGCTCTTCTCTGGACCGCGCTGGCAAGCGCTCGCTGCCAAAGGCGCGCAAACCCAGCGGCTGTTGTGGGCCAGCACCAGCACCAAGAATCCCAAGTATCGCGACGTGATCTACGTCGAAGAATTAATTGGCGCGGATACTGTCGACACCATTCCGCCGGCCACCTTCGACGCTTTCCGCGATCACGGCAAACTGCGTAAGAGCCTTACGGAAAATGTGCCGGACGCTCAGCAAACCATGGACAACCTCGCCAAAGCCGGCATCTCGATGAAGGAAGTTACGGACAAACTGCTCGTCGACGGCGTAAAAATCTTTCACGAGTCATTCGTGAAACTTCTCGCCGCCACCGGCAAGTCCGCGGGACACGCCTGAGACCACGGCGAGCGCGTCGCGAACCCTGCGCAACACCGCGTCACGTTCGAGCCGCAAGAAACCATGGAGTTTCAGCGCAGTCGGCCTGATCCCGGGAGTTTTTTCTTCGTTTTGACACATGCCCGGAAGCATGTGAGATAGTGCTTAACTAATTTGGAGGAGTCACAGCCATGCAACTCGGAATGATCGGTCTCGGAAGAATGGGCGCGAACATGGTTCGCCGCCTGCAGAAAAACGGCCACACTTGCGTCGTTTACGATCACGGACCGGCTACCATCAAGCAACTCGCCAGCGAAGGCTCCACGCCCTCCGATTCGCTCGCGGATCTCGTCAAAAAACTAAGTAAGCCGCGTGCGGTATGGTTGATGGTGCCCGCAGCTGTAGTCGATGCGACGCTGCATGAGCTAAGTGGTCTGCTTGAAGTCGGCGACATCGTGATCGACGGGGGCAACTCCTACTACATTGATGATATTCGGCGGGCCAAAGAACTCAGCGGCAAGGGCATTCACTACGTCGACGTCGGCACCAGCGGCGGCGTCTGGGGACTGGAGCGCGGTTATTGCCAGATGATTGGCGGCGAAAACGATATCGTCAAACATCTCGACCCGATTCTGAAGACCCTCGCCCCCGGTCGCGGTAATGTGGACCGTACTCCCGGCCGCGAAAAGGCCACCGGCACCTCTGAAGAAGGCTACCTACACTGTGGGCCCAGCGGGGCCGGGCACTACGTAAAAATGGTGCACAACGGCATCGAGTATGGCTTGATGGCAGCCTATGCCGAAGGCCTAAACATCCTCAAGCACGCCAACGCCGGCAAACAGAAGCAGGAGACCGACGCTGAAACCACGCCGCTTCGATATCCCGAGCACTATCAATACGAATTTAATCTCGCCGATGTGTGCGAAGTATGGCGGCGCGGCAGCGTCATAGCTTCCTGGCTGCTCGATCTCACTGCCATTTCACTTCTCGATTCTCCCAAGCTCGAGAAATTCTCCGGCAAGGTTTCCGATTCCGGTGAAGGCCGTTGGACCATTCTGGCCGCCATCGAATCCGGCGCGCCGGCTCCCGTACTCACCGAATCTCTCTACCAGCGCTTTACGTCGCGAGGTGAAGCCGATTTCGCTTCCAAGGTTTTGTCCGCCATGCGCTTTCAATTTGGCGGTCACGTAGAAAAAAAATAACGCCGCAATCTTTCAGCGGCGTTTCCAAGCCTAAAGGCAGGAACCTGGCCCATGAACTCGCATCATCCAGAAACTAACGCAGCCGCGTCGCCGTGTGTCATGGTCATCTTCGGAGCCAGCGGCGACCTCACCAAGCGCAAGCTCATCCCTGCGCTGTGCAATCTGGCGGCAGATAACGTCCTGCCTAAACAGTTTGCGATCATCGGTCTGGCCACCAACGACTTCACCACCGAAACGTTTCGCCAGAAGCTCTCCGAAGAAATTCCCAAGTACGCTCCGTTGCCTGTCGACCCCAATCTCTGGGCTTGGTTCAACGAGCGTATCTATTATGTGAAGGGTGATTTCGGCGATCCCGACGCCTTCAAACGCCTCAAGCAACAAATAGCTGAGGCCGATAAAGAACACGGCTGCCAGGGCAATAAACTCTTTTATCTCGCCGTTGCACCCCGCTTTTTCTCGCCGATCACCAAAATGCTTGGCGACGCCGACCTCGTATCGGAAAGCAACAACCATTGGGCTCGCGTGATCGTGGAAAAGCCTTTCGGCCACGATCTCGCCTCCGCGGTGCAACTCAACAAAGATCTGAATCAGGTTCTCACGGAAAAGCAGATCTACCGCATCGACCACTACCTCGGCAAAGAAACCGTTCAGAACGTAATGGTCTTCCGCTTTTCCAATAACATTATCGAGCCGCTCTGGAACCGCCATTACGTCGACCATGTGCAAATCACCGCCGCCGAAACCGTTGGCGTGGAACATCGCGGCGGCTTTTACGAAACCGCCGGCGCGCTGCGCGACATGGTGCCCAACCACCTCTTCCAGCTGCTTACCATGACCGCGATGGAGCCGCCCATCTCTTTCGACGCCGACGAAGTCCGCAACAAGCAAGCCGAAGTCTTGCACGCCATCCAGCCGCTTGAAGCCGAAGACGTTCTGACCAATATGGTCCGCGGACAATACGGTCCCGGTATTTCAGACGGTGCGCAAGATGCCGGCTACCGCGCCGAACCCGACGTCTCCCCGACTTCCAACACCGAAACTTTCGTCGCTCTCAAACTGCAAATCGATAACTGGCGCTGGGCCGGCGTTCCCTTCTATCTGCGAACCGGCAAGGCCCTCGCACAGCGCACCACGGAAATCGTCATCCAATTCCGCCGCACGCCCTTCGTGCTCTTCCGCAACACTCAGGTGAAAAATCTGGAAACCAACCGACTGGTGATTCACATCCAACCTGACGAAGGCATCTCGCTAAGCCTCGGCGCTAAAGTTCCCGGCGCGATCATGAAACTCGGCCTCGTCAACATGGACTTCGACTACAAAACCTATTTCGGCGCCGAACATAACACCGGCTACGAACGCCTCCTCCGCGATTGCATGGCTGGCGATCCCACGCTCTTCCAGCGTTCGGACATGGTCGAAGCCGGCTGGAATGTCATTCAGCCGATCATCGACGTCTGGCACGCGCTGCCCGCGCGGGGCTTTCCGAACTACGCCGCGGGTTCGTGGGGCCCCCCAGAAGCCGAAGAATTGTTGGAACGCGACGGCCGCTCCTGGCACCGCAGCAGCGATGACGACATGGAAAAGCGCGCGCGCATCGCCAATATCGAGAAGACAGGTGTCCTGTAATGTCCGTAAGAGCCAACCGCGAAATTCACATCTTCCCGGACGCGGCCGCCATTGCCAAACGCGCCTCGGAGTTGTTCCTGGATGCGGTAAATTCTGCCGTCGCCGCGCACGGTTCCTTCAGCGTCGCGCTGGCCGGTGGCTCAACACCCAAAGCTCTTTACGCGCTGCTCGCCTCGGAGCCATTACGCTCTCAGCTTCCCTGGGACAAAATAAAAATCTTCTTCGGTGACGAACGTCACGCCGGTCCCACCGACGCCGATAGCAATTACCGCATGGCTAACGAATCCATGCTCTCTAAAGTCCCGCTGAAGCCGGAACAAGTCCATCGCATCAAAGGGGAAAACCCAGACACCGAAAAAGCCGCGCAAGAATATGAGGCGCTGCTGCGTGAACAATTCAAACTCGCCTCCGGCCAGCTTCCCCGTTTTGACCTTACGCTCATCGGTATGGGCAACGAAGGCCACATGCTTTCTCTTTTTCCTGGCACCAAAGCTTTGCATCCCGGCGGCCGCCTGGTAATGCACAACTGGGTAGGCAAACTCTTTACCGACCGTATTACCTGCACCGCTCCCGTCGCCAACAATTCTGCCTTGATTATTTTCATGGTTGCCGGCGCCGATAAAGCTCCCGCGCTGAAAGCCGTTCTCGAAGGCCCCTACGAGCCGGAACAGCTGCCTTCGCAACTCGCCAATCCCACGAATGGAAAGCTAGTCTGGCTGCTGGACACCACCGCATCCGCGATGCTTTCCAAAGATATTGCGAAATGATTCGCTAAAATAGACTTAGCTCAACGAGGAGAAACACAAAATGGCCACCACTACCGCAACGGACTCCATCCAGACTTTACTCGGCGCAAAAGCCGAGTCCCTCTTGGGATTCAGCAAGCCCAAGATCTCGAAAGACCATCTGCATCTCCCTGGTCCGGATTTCATTGATCGCATCTGGCTGCACTCTGATCGCAATTCGCGCGTCATCACCAATCTTCAGCGCATGTTCAATCATGGTCGCCTTGGTGGCACCGGATACCTCTCGATCCTTCCCGTCGACCAGGGCATCGAACACTCCGCCGGCGCCAGCTTCGCAAAAAATCCCATTTATTTTGACGGCGAAAACATCGTCAAGCTGGCCATCGAGGGTCAGTGCAACGCGGTAGCCTCCACCTTCGGCGTTCTCGGCTCCGTTTCCCGCAAATATGCGCACAAAATTCCGTTCCTCGTAAAAATAAATCACAACGAACTGCTCACCTATCCCAACAAAGCCGACGAGATTCTCTTCGGCACCGTGAAAATGGCTTGGGAAATGGGTGCAGCCGCGGTGGGCGCCACGATTTATTTCGGCAGCGACAACAGCGATCGCCAAATCACCGAAATCAGCCGCGCTTTCGCCCAAGCCCACGACTACGGCATGGCTACCGTCCTGTGGTGCTACCTCCGCAACAACGCCTTCAAGAAGGACAAGGACTATCACCTCTCCGCCGACCTCACCGGCCAAGCCAACCACCTGGGCGTTACCATCGACGCCGACATCATCAAACAAAAGCTCCCGGAAAATAACGGTGGCTACGAAGCCCTCAACATGGGCGACAGCAGCTACGGTAAATTCGATAAGCGCATTTACACCGACCTCGCCAGCGATCATCCCATCGACCTCTGCCGCTACCAGGTCATCAACTGTTTCGCCGGCCGCGCTGGCCTCATCAACAGCGGCGGCGCCAGCGGCGCCAACGATTTCGGCGACGCCGTTACCACGGCCGTGATCAACAAGCGCGCTGGCGGCACCGGACTGATTTCCGGCCGCAAAGCCTTCCAACGCCCCATGGCCGAAGGCGTAAAACTCCTGAACGCCATCCAAGACGTCTACCTGAGCAAAGAAGTCACCATCGCCTAACCCCCACGTTTCCGTGGCACAGCCAATCCTGGCTGTGTTTGGCCTTGTAGGGGCGCAGCATGCTGCGCCCCAACTAGCCGAGGCTTCAAAAGCATGCGCATTACCAGCGACGATGGCCTATCTCAAAGATCTCTCCGACTACACCTTCTCCGCGCTACACGCAGACCAGCCGAAAATGAAGAGTATTGGCTTTCTACAAGCAGATAAGAGTTTCGACCTCCACCCGCCGACAGAAGAAGTTCTCGATCGCCTTTGGGAACACTGCAAAATTTCCGTGAACGAGATGAGAGGAATCCATCTATGCGAATTCTGCCAGCGGCCTCCGAAAACCGTCTACGCGTCGCGCAAGGATTCCCGAGGCTTAATTCGGTTGGGAGGAGCTGAAATCCTGGTCTTCTCCGCGGAAGGTGAAATTTATGCGGCGCCAAATCTCGTCTATCACTACGTTCACGTCCACCACTACAATCCACCTGACGAGTTCCTTGAAGCCCTAATCTATGGGCCCTCCCCGGCAAACCCGCTCTATTTCGGCCACTTGAGACGCACCAAATTCCAGTGGAAAGAAACCTACTTTTCGGAAATCTCTCCGGTGATGGACGTTGAGAATGTTGACGGAGTGCCTCACAGGTACGAGATACGTGATTCGACGTATTTAGATCAAAGCTAAGCTCTTCCTTCTCCCGCATTCATTTTGCGTCTGCGATGGAAGAGGGGAAAGCACAAACATGGATAAATCCCAAATCGGCGCCTTTCTTTTTCGATGTCGCTATGCCGTCCTCTCCAGCCTCTCCAAAAATAACACCCCGCAATCGGCCCTGGTAGGCATCACCACGACTCCGGATCTAGAAATCATTTTCGACACCATAAAATCCTCCAGAAAATACCCCAACCTCATCGCCAACCCAAATTGTTCCCTGGTAATCGGCTGGGAAAGCGAAATCACGCTGCAATACGAAGGCCGTGCGCAAGAACCAACCGGAGAAGAATTAATTCATTACCAACAAATTTATTTCGCCGCCTGGCCCGAATGCCGCTCGCACCTGAACTGGGCCGGGATCACCCATTTCGTAGTCCGCCCCACCTGGCTCCGTTATTCAGATTTCAACCAATCCCCGCCTCAAATCACCGAACTCACGTTCTGACGAAAGGCTCTGATTCGCAGCCCTCTCTATCTCTGTGATAAAACATACTTCATGCCATCTATCGCCCGCCGCTCGCTAAACTGCTGCCTGCTTCTCTCCCTAATCTTCTCCCTGTTGATCGACTCGCGCGCCCAGGAATCACCCTCCGCTCCGATACAAATTCCCGCCGCAAAACTAAACTCCTACGTCGGCCAATACCTCTATGATGACAACCCGTACCTCCCGCTTTCCGTCACCGTTACCGCTGGCAAACTCTATGTGGAGTCCGCCCGCGCCCCGCATCAGGAACTAGTCCCCAGCTCCCAGGACAACACCTTTGTCCCTCTCAGCAACCCCAATCCCGTAATTTTCAAATTCACAGTGGACGCTGACGGAAAGGTCACCGGACTCACCCGCATCGCCGCCGATAAATCCTCCCGCCATGCCAAAAAAATCAGCGATCAGCCGCAGTCCTTCAACAAGCCCGTCTTTTCCCGGCGGGAAGTCATGATTCCCGTCCGCGACGGCATAAAACTCCACGCCATAATCCTCACACCCACCGACGCCTCCGAAGCTCTACCAATCCTCCTCGAACGCACTCCCTACGGTGTAGACAATGCCAACTCCGACTCCGTTAACGCCCGTTACTCCGAACTCGTCAAAGACCGCTATATTTTCGTCTTCCAGGACATTCGCGGCCGCTACAAATCCGAAGGCACCTTTGTAATGGCTCGCGCCATGGTCGACCATCAGAATCCTAAATTAGTCGACGAAAGCACCGACGCCTACGACTCCGTCGATTGGCTGATTAAAAATATTCCCAACAACAACGGCCGCGTGGGCGTCTTCGGCATTTCCTATCCCGGCTTTCTGGCCCAAGCTGCGGGTATCGACCCCCACCCCGCCGTGAAGGCCATCTCCCCGCAAGCCCCTATGATCGACGTCTGGATGGGTGACGACTTCTTTCACAATGGCGCGTTTCGCCAGTCGTATGGCTACGATTACACGCAAGGGATGGAAAGCTCCAAAGAAAACGCCTTTGGCAAACTCGACGAAGACGCCTACGACTTCTTCCTCAAAGCCGGCTCTTTCGCCGCCGCCGCCAAACAAACCGGCGTGGACAAACTTCCCACCGGCATCGGCTTCCTCAAGAATCCCCAGTACGACGATTTCTGGCGCTCTCGAGGCGTAGAGTGGCACTTGAACAAGGTCGCCGTCCCCACGTTATTGGTCGGCGGATTCTGGGATCAGGAAGACATGTACGGCCCGCAGGAGGCCTACGAAAAGCTCGAACCCCACGACAACGCCAAAGAAAATTTTATGGTCATTGGCCCCTGGAACCACGGCCAGTGGGGCAGCACCACCAACCACCTCGGCGAAATTTATTTCAACGAACCGACCACCGACGAATTCCGTGCGCGTTATGAAGCGCCATTTTTCGCCCACTACCTCCACGATAAAGATTCCTTTGCCTTAAAAAATACCGCCACCTTCGAATCGGGCAGCAACAAATGGAAGGAGTACCCCCACTGGCCCCCGCCCGAAAGCCAGCCGCACTATCTCTACCTGAACGCCGATGGCACCGCCGTTGTAGCGGCGGGTCTTCAGACCCGTTCTGTTGACTCCGCGAATCCGCGCGACCACGCCGCTGACTCAAAGATTTTCACCGAATACACCTCCGATCCCGCCAACCCCATCCCCTATCGCCATCGCCCCATCCAAGCCACCTATTCTGAAGGCTCTCAGTGGTACACGTGGATGGTCGAAGACCAGCGCACACTCCTCGCCGGCCGCAACGATTTCGCCAGTTGGTCCACGCCCGCGCTTGACCACGACGTCACCGTCGCCGGCAACGTAATCGCCAACCTCTTCGCCTCCACCACTGGCACCGACTCCGACTGGGTCGTAAAACTTATCGACCAATATCCCGGCTCCGCAGAACAATGCGCCGCCGCGCCAAAAACCGAAGTCGAAGTCACCTCCAACTCCTCGCTCGCCGGTCTCCCCACTGCTGGCAACACTCCTTGCTACCAATTAATGATCAACGCCGAAATTTTCCGCGGCCGCTATCGCGAAAGCTTCGACCACCCCACCGCCATTCCCGCCAACCAAATCGAAGAATACAAATTCAGCCTTCATGCCGCCGACCATACGTTTCTAAAGGGTCACAAAATCGTAGTCCAGATCCAATCCACCTGGTTCCCCCTCTACGACCGTAACCCTCAAAAGTTCGTCCCCAATATCATGCAAGCCACTTCCGGTGACTTCCACACCGCCACCCAACGTATCTACCCGCAATCTCACCTGATTCTCCCGATCCTCCCTTAGCCGCAAACAAGGAACGCGCGATTATTGGCAGGCAACCGGCAACCATTTCAATCCGTCCTACTTGTGACTATCGTCGCCATCTTCTAAAGTATCTTGATCGTCAAAATCGCCGGAGAATTCATGCTATCGCGCTGCGTCTCGCTTGCTATCACATACATGTTGGTCCTTCAGCCTGCTTTTGCCGCCCAGCAACCGCCCGCCCCAGCCGACACTGCCCCGCCTTCTACCATCCGCTCCACCACCAGACTCGTCGAAGTTTCGGTGATAGCTCTCGACAAACAGGGCAAACCCATTACCGGCCTGACCAAAGAAGACTTCACCCTCTCCGATCAAGGCGCTCCGCAAACCATCGCGGTCTTCAGCGCGGAAAAACCGGTCTCATCGGCTCCTTCCCATCCCCTTCCCACTAATATCTTTACCAATCGCTACGAGCTGAAAGGCCAGGATCCTGGCGCCGTCACTGTGATTCTCTTCGACGCTCTCAATTCGTCCGCCGAAGATCAATCCTATGCCCGCAAACAAATTCTGAAATTCCTCCAGACTCTCCAGCCGCAGGATCATGTCGCCATCTACGCGCTCACCACCAAACTCTTGATCCTTCACGATTTCACCCAGGATTCCGCCGCTCTCGTTGAAGCTGTTAGGCGCTTCTCTCCCAAAGAAATTGCGGCCTTCGATGCCTCCACACAAGGATTTATTGATCTTGTCGGAATTTCCGGTGATCCCGACTGGGCTGCCAGCCCCAATAATTTTCAGGCCAACCTGAATAACGCCAATGGCGCCATCTCCGATCAAAACATGATCAATCGCGTCATCTCCACGGCTTCTGCGCTCGAAGCTATTGCCGACCATGTCGCCGTAATCCCCGGCCGCAAAAGCCTGGTGTGGGTCTCCGGCGGATTTCCCCTGCAGGTCGGACTCGGCACGTTGAGCCAGGGCGCTCGCCAAAGTATCTCTTTCGATTCTGAAACTCCTTCGAGCGACGCCACCACCGTCTCCAAAGGCCCCAACGGCGGCGCCGTGAACATGCAGGAAGATACCAACCAAACCCCTACCGGCAGCCGTTCTCCGATCGAGAATACCCCGGACATCAACCGCGCCGCGCGGGCCCTCAACCGCGCCAACATGTCGATCTACCCCGTAGACGTCCACGGCGTGGAATTAAACTCCGGAATGAGTGTCGATACCAAAACCCTCAACACCAACATGGCTTCCACCGGCTTCTTCGATCGCCAGAATCGCCTGGACTCCTTCAAAGCCCTCGCCGATCGCACCGGAGGCGTCGCCTTCTACAGCAACAACGACATTGGCGCGGGCATCCATCGCGCCTTCGAGGACGGCCGCTACGCCTACACCATCGGCTTTTATCCCGACCACAACACTTGGAACGGCAAATTCCGCGACATTAAGCTTCAGGTGAAAACTCCCGGCGCTCAGCTCCGCTATCGCAAGGGTTATTTCGCCGTGCAGGAAAGTGTCGATTCGCCCGCCGCCGTCAAAACCGATCTGCAATCAGCGGCTGTCAGCCCGCTAGAATCCACCAATCTCGGCATCGTAATAACCGGCAACACCGTCGCCAATTCGGTAGACCGCAAACTCGAAATGCGCATCGCTCTCGATCCCAAACAATTTCTTCTCCAGGTATCCGGTGGCTACCACAAAGGCGCGCTAGATATGATGTTCATCCAGAACTCGCTCACGGGCGAAGTCCTGGCCGCTGAGTCCCAGCATTTCGATATCAATTTCACGGAAAAACAGTATTCCGACCTGACCGCCAGCGGGATCGTCCTCTTACGGCACCTTACGGTCGCCCCTCACGCCGCGGAAATTCGCATCATAGTCCGCGACGCCGGCTCCAGCGCCCTGGGTTCCGTAGCCATTCCCGTGAAATCCCTCTACCCTAACGACCCCCCGGCAACCGTTCCCGCTAAGCCGTCCTGATGGTCCGCCATGGACTGCGGGCGCGACACGCTCGCGCCGATGCCAACGACGACCCACCACCCACTGGTTTTGTTGATGCGAGTTTAGAACGAACGCAGCGCTATTGGCGCACCATATTTAGCCGGATGCCGACGTGCTGGGTTCCAGTCCGATAACCACCCGCGAGCCCGGTAAGGGCACCACAATCCGCCCCCCACGGCTCATCCCCTTGATCCCGTCGTTACTATCCTCTAAAGTATCCCCCGCCCGTCTATGACCAACCGTTCCGCCACCGCAACCTGCTCCCTTCTCCTCTTGTCATTCCCAGCGTTCGCCCAACAGTCCACCATCCGCTCTACCACCCGTCTTGTCCAAGTCTCCGTTGTCGCCCTCGACAACCACGGCAATCCTATCACCGGCCTCACCAAAGAAAACTTCACCCTTACCGACGAAGGACACCCGCAAAATATCTCCGTATTCGCCGCCGAAACTCCCGCGCCCTCCACCCCGGTTCCCCCACTCCCGTTCAATGTCTTTACCAACCGCTTCGACCTCAAAGGGCAGAATCCCGGCGCCGTCACCATCATTCTCTTCGACGCTCTCAATACCTCTTTCGCAGACCAATCGGTCGCCCGTAAACAAATCCTAAAATTTCTCCAGACCCTCCAGCCACAAGACCATGTCGCCATCTATGCTCTTACCGACCAACTAGTCATCCTCCACGATTTCACCCTCGATTCCGCCGCACTTGTCAGCGCGGTCAGCCATTTCAGCCCCGAGGAAACCGCCGCGTTCGAAGCCTCCACTCCCGCCTTCATCAATCTCGTGTCTCTCACCGGAAACTCCGATTGGGCCATGACTCAATCCCGCGTAAATAACGCCAACAATACGATCGCTGACCAGAAAATGGCCGATCGCGTCGCCACTACTGCCAACGCCTTGGAAGCCATCGCCAATCATGTGAGCGTGATTCCCGGTCGCAAGAGTCTGGTCTGGGTTTCCGGCGGATTCCCCCTGCAAATGGGATTGGGTACCCTCGGCAGTGGCGATCGCAACGTGCAGTCCAATAATCCGGACGCCACCCGCTCCGCCCGAGCGCTCAACCGTTCCAACATCTCCATCTATCCCGTCGATGTTCACGGGGTGGAACTGAACGCCGGCTTCGATCCCAGCCAGCGCGGGCCAGGTACCGGCAGGGGCACCAACGATTCTTTCTTTACGCGCCAGAATCGTCTGGACTCTTTCAGACTGCTCGCCGATCGCACCGGCGGGGTAGCCTTCTATGGCAACAACGATATCCGCGCGGGAATCCGTCGTGCCTTTGACGACGGCCGCTATACCTACACAATCGGCTTCTACCCGGACCACAACAAATGGGATGGCCGATTTCGGGAAATCAAAATTCAGGTCCATCCGCGCACTGCCCAACTCCGCTACCGCAAAGGCTATCTGGCCGTGGCCCAAGGCGCTGACACGGAAGCCCTCATTCAAACCGACCTGGAAGAAGCTGCAGTTAGCCCGCTTGAATCCACTGCGTTAGGCATGGTCGTGGCCGTTAAGGCTATATCTTCACCCGACGAGCGCACCCTCGAATTGCGCGTCACCCTCGATCCCAAACAATTTCTGCTGGACGCCGGCAACAACCACCGCAAAGGCGCATTGGATCTGATGTTTATTCAGAACTCCTCTACTGGCCAGGTCCTCAAAGCCGAATCTCAACACTTCGACCTGAATCTCGACGACCAGCAGTACGCCCACATGTCCACCGCCGGAACAATCCTCCTTCGACACCTGACTGTTGCTCCACAAGCAGCCCAAATCCGCATCATCGTTCGCGACGCCCGTTCTCGCGCTCTGGGCTCCGTAGCTGTCCCCACAGAACCCTTCTACCCGGTCGAATCAGCTTCCGCTCCGGCTGCCCTACGGGTCGTCCCGAGCGAAGCGCCGGTGCCCCACCCTTAGTTTTTCAAAGAGTTCGGGATTAAAGAGCGTGGGTTTAGAGTGCAATTGAACTCCGGCTGGTCCTGCAACCCTTGCAGATCGGCCATCGCAGCTAATTTCAACCTGGGCCCGTCTCATTCGCCTTCCCACTCCGTTCGAACGATACTCAAGTAATACTTGACTTTTAATTAAATAAGTCCTACAATGTTCTATGATCTCGCTTTCCCGCCCGTCCTTCCGCAAAACGACAGCAAACCGCCCACCACAAACCCCCAAAACGCGCTTTTTTAAAGAAATTGCCCTCTCTAACCCCCGTAGAATCATGACGATCCAGCTGACCAGTCGCGCAACCCCAATAGAATCAGAACGATCCGCGAAAAAGGGGGTGTCCCTCCAAATTCTCGTCCGTTTCCCCGCCCCATGAATCAAAACGTGTCGTACTATCTCTCTTCCAAAAGGAGATCACCATGGCGGGACGCCTAGCAGGGAAAGTAGCGGCAATCACTGGCGGCAATCAGGGCATTGGCCTCGGCATCGCCCAGCGTTTCATCGCTGACGGCGCCACCGTTTCCATTTGTTATCTCAACGACGCAGCCGGCACACAAAAAGTCGTCGACGACCTCAAGGCCGGCGGCGGCAACGCCGTCGCCATCCAGTGCGACGTGTCGAAAATTGCCGATGGCGAACGTTTCATCGCCGAAACCGAACGCCAACTCGGCCGCGTCGACGTCCTCGTCAACAATGCCGGCGTCGAAAAGCGCGCCGAATTCTGGGACGTCACCGAAAAAGATTTTGATTTCGTCATCAACGTAAATCTCAAAGGCCTCTTCTTCATCACCCAGGCTTTCGTCCGCCATCACATTGCCGCAAAAACGGGCGGCAAAATTATCAACATCAGCAGCGTCCACGAAGAACTGCCCTTCCCGCACTTCGCCAGCTACTGCGCCAGCAAAGGCGCGGTGAAAATGCTCACGCGCGATCTCAGCATCGAGCTCGCTCCGCTCGGTATCACCATCAATTCCATCGCCCCTGGCGCCATCGTAACGCCCATCAACAAAAATCTGCTCAACGACCCCGCGAAATTAAATGACTTGCTCGGGAATATTCCCCTCAATCGCCTCGGCACCGTCGGAGACGTCGCCGGTTTCGCTTCGTTCCTGGCCTCCGAAGACTCGAACTACGCAACGGGAACCACTCTCTTCGTAGACGGCGGACTGCTCTGGAACTATTCCGAGCAATGATCCAGCTCACCGGGCTCCGCCCGGGCTAAAAATCGTCATTCCGAGCAAAGCGAGGAATCTGCTTTTCTAATCGGCCAAGCAAAAACTGAACCACCAGCAACACGATCGGAGAAAAAATGTCAGCTCAACAAAGCCCCCTCTCATTGGTAATCGCCGACGTCGACGGCACCTTGGTCACCAAAGAAAAGTTACTAACGCAACGCGCCATCGACTCCATCCATAAAATGGAGGGCCTCGGCGTGCGCTTCGCCATCACCAGCGGCCGCCCGCCCATGGGTATGGCCATGCTCATCGACCCGCTGAAAATCTCGCAACCGGTTGCCGCGTTCAACGGGGGCGTGCTCATCAAACCAGATCTAAAAACAGTCGTCCGCGAAAACTTCCTGCCGATCGAGATAGTTAAGAAAGCTTTGCAACTGATCCTCGACCACAAACTCGATGCCTGGATTTACACCGACAAAGATTGGTTCGTGCGCGACGTAAACGCTCCGCATGTCGCCCGCGAACAGTGGACGGTAAAGTTCCCGCCCAAAATTACCAATGACATCAACTCCCTTACCGAACGCATCGCCAAAATCGTGGGCTGCAGCGACGATCTCGAACTGGTCGCCCGCTGCGAAAAAGATGTGCAAGACGCCTGTGGCGACCAAGCTTCCGCCGCCCGTTCGCAACCCTACTATCTCGATGTCACCTCGCCCAAAGCCAACAAAGGCGAAGTGGTTCTGGCCTTCATGGATATTCTGAAAATCCCCGCGTCGGAAATTGCCACCATCGGCGATATGCCCAACGACGTAAACATGTTCAAGAAGAGCGGCACCAGCATCGCCATGGGCCAAGCCAGCCCTGAAGTCCAACAAGCCGCCACCTACACCACTACCTCCAGCGAGGACGAAGGTTTCGCGAACGCCATGGAAAAATTCATCATCCCCAACGCCAAAGGAACACATTAAATAAATGATCGAAGTGGGCCTAGTCGGGTTCGGCCTCGCCGGACGCGCATTTCACGCGCCGGTAATCAGCCGCGTTCCGGGTTTGCATCTCGCTGCTATAGTGCAACGCACCGGCGATGAAGCCGCCAAAACTTATCCAAGTGCCCGAATCGTGCGCAGCTTTGACGAACTCCTCGCCATCCCCGAAATTCGTCTAATCGTAATCGCTTCGCCGAATCACACCCACTACGATTTCGCGAAGCGCGCCTTGCAAGCCGGCAAAGATGCATTGGTGGATAAGCCCTTCGCCACCAGCATCGCCGAAGCTGCAGAGCTAGTTCAGTTAGCCAAAACCACTGGTCGCCTGCTGACCGTATACCAGAATCGCCGCTTCGATGGCGACTTCGCGGCGATCCGGAAAATCGTCGCCGAAGGAACTCTTGGTCGCATCGTCAACTTCGAGACCCACTACGATCGTTATCGCCCCCATTTGAAAGTCGGCGTTTGGCGAGAACAAACCGGCGCCGGCAATGGCATCTGGTTTGACATCGGTCCGCATCTCCTCGATCACGCCATGGTTCTTTTCGGCGAACCGGAAGCTATCACTGCAGATATCCGCATCGTGCGCGATCACGCGGTCGCCGACGATTGCTTCGATGTGGTCCTGCACTATCCCAACAAACTACGCGCGCTGTTAAGTTCCAGCATCCTCGCCGCAGCCACTCGCCCGCGCTTCGTACTGCAAGGCACGCAAGGCGCTTACGTCAAACAATCCTTCGACCCGCAGGAAATTGGCTTACGCTTTAATCGCATCCCAGCCGAAGGCCCGTGGGGCGCGGAGCCGGAAGAGAATTGGGGCGTACTCACCACCCCCGACGGAGACGGCTTCAAAGCGCGACGCATCGCCGGCGAAGCGGTGGACTACCGAAATTACTACGCCAACGTTCGCGACGCGCTACTCGGCCAAGCGCAATTGGAAGTAAGCCCCCAGGCCGCACTCAACGTCATGCAAGTCCTGGAATTGGCGCGCCAAAGCAGCGAAGGCCGCTGCACGGTCCGTTACCAACGGGTCTCTGCGCACTCCGAGGCTCCCGCGGGTGCGAACGCGAAGTCGGCGTAAAGCCGCATCGAATATATTGATGTAAGTAACGATTTTATGGGGACGAGCAATCGAAAGGCGCTGCGTTATAGTTCTAACAGCTTCCATCGCGACAACGAACTAGCGCGCGAACGAAAATAATGGCCGAAACAAAACTCACTGGCACGGCAAGCAGCGGTATCGAACTCGCGCCGAGCATTCTGGCGTCCAACTTCGCGCAACTCGCGGCCGACGCCCGCGAAGCCCTGCAAGGTGGCGGAACTCTGCTGCACCTTGACGTTATGGACGGCCACTTCGTCCCCAATATTACTCTCGGCCCTCCGGTGATCGCCTCGCTGCGCAAAGCGCTTCCCGACGTGGTTTTCGATTGCCACTTGATGATCGAAAATCCCGATGATCTAATCCCCGCCTTCGCGGAAGCTGGAGCCAATTGGATTTCCGTCCATCAGGAAGCCTGCGTGCATCTCGATCGCACGCTGCATCTGATTGAACACCACGGCTGCAAACCCGGCGTAGTCATCAATCCCGCCACGCCAGTCCACACCCTCGACGAAGTACTGGAAATTGTTCATCACGTTTTGGTGATGAGCGTGAACCCTGGATTCGGCGGCCAGAAATTCATCCGCAATTCCCTGAAAAAAATGGAAACGTTGGTGCACCTCCGCGAAAAGCGCGGGCTCACTTTCCGAATCGAAGTCGATGGCGGCGTAGCCCTGGACACAGTCATTGACGTAGTTCGCGCCGGCGGAGAAATTCTCGTCGCGGGCAGCGCCGTTTTTGGTCACAACGATATCGCCGGTCACGCCAAAGAATTATTGGCCGCCGCCCGCGCCGCAAAACTAACGCGCACATGAGCGGACTTTCTCCCGAAGGTCCCGCTCTAAAACATCCGGCGCCCATCGTCGGCTTTTCCGCGGGCTCCGAGGCCGCCGCCTCCGAAGCAAAAAAAACGCGCAACATTATCTCCCTGCTGTTCGCGGCCTTTGTTGTCAACGGCGTCGTCACCGTAATTCTCGGTCCGGTCCTGCCGATACTAATCGCCCGCTGGGGATTGAGCGACAGCCGGGCCGGACTATTTTTCCCTACGCAATTTGTCGGCTCCTGGTTGGGTACGCTGGTTTCTTCTGCACTGATTGCGCGTACCGGATACCGCCTGGCTATTGGCGTTGGTTACGCAATGCTGGGACTCGGCGTCGCGGGTCTCAGCTCGCACAACGAATATGGCGCGCTGGCCGCCTGCGCGGTTTATGGCTTTGGTTACGGATTGCTGACGCCCGGCACAAATCTTTACGTCGCGGAGACCGGCGGCGACAAACGCGCTTCCGCTCTGAATTTGCTTAATTTTACGTGGGGCATCGGGGCGGTTGCTTGTCCGCCGCTGGTGTTGCTGGCGTTGCGCGGGCACCATCTCTCTTTGTTTCTTTGGATGGTTACCGCGGCAGGCTGCGCCATCGCGCTCGCGGTTTTTCTGGCGCCGTGGAGCAGGCAAAGCGGCGCAGAGAATATCTCCACCACAGAAACTGTTGACGAACGTGATGTCCCGCATGTGGGGATTATTCTTGCGGCGCTATTTTTCATTTATGTCGGGGCTGAGCAGAGCACCGGAGGCTGGGTGGCGGCTCTCGCCAAACGAGTTGGCAGCGGCGCGGGCACCAGTTACACCATCGTGCCCATGTTTTTCTATGTGGGCCTGCTGATCGGTCGTGGCTTGGCGCCGTTGGCGCTGCGTCGTACGCGCGAAAATAATCTGGTCCTGATGGCCCTCAGTTTGGCGGCCGTCGGAATGGCGATTGTCCTCCGTGCCAACAGCATAGTGGTGATCGAGATAGGTGCGACGCTCGCCGGCCTCGGCCTCGCGAGCCTGTATCCGATTTTTATTGCCTGGCTTTCCCACTGGTACGGCGAGCGCGCCCGCAAAATCGGCGGGGTGATGTTCGCGCTGGCCGCTCTCGGCGGCGCGTTTGCGCCGTGGCTCGTAGGATTTATTTCCGAGCGGACGGGAAGCCTGCGGATCGGCTTGCTGGTGCCGCTGGTCAGCGTCGTTACCATGATCGCGCTGGTCACCGTGCTTCGCCGGGAAATCCATCCGTGATGTACTCTCTCTAGACCGTGCCTTCCGCCTCTTCCATACAGCGCTCGCCGACCAAGATTCTTCTGCTCGGACTGGTGATCACGCTGGCCGCCGTATTGGCCTACGCCTTTTATATCACCCAGCAACTCGCCGGATTGCGCCGTTTACAGAGCGAAATGGTGGACCGCAATCGCAAAGATTCGCTGCAACTTTTGCGGGTGCAGAATGACTTGAACGCTATTGGATTAGCCATGCGGGACATGCTGGATGCCGGCGAACCCTATCCGATCCTCGCCTGGGCCGCGCAGTTCGACCGCATCCACGAGGATCTGGGCGTTGGACTCGCGCTCGAAGATCAATTTGCGGGAACCACTCGCACTCCCGAACAACGCCAATACTTGAGCCAATCCGTGGCGCAATTCTGGGACGCCGTGAATCGCATGTTTCTGCTCGCCGCAGACGGACGCGATGACGAGGCCCGCGAACAAATTCGCTTGTCGTTGCAAGCCCGGCAGCAGGCGCTGAGCACCGCGGTGTCGCGATTGCTGGTACAGAATAACGAAGGTGAACAGCTCGCCGCCGTGAGAATCGGCGCGATTTATGACGGCGTGCAACGCCAGCTGTATTTTTTCCTGGGCGCTACGCTGATCGCCATCGTGCTCACCAGCCTGTATTTGATTCAGACCAATCGCATGCTCTTCGCACGGCTCGGAGAACTTTCCGTGCAGCGCAGCGAACTGGCGCAAAAATTAATCGCTACGCAAGAATCCACACTGCGGCACATTTCGCGTGAGCTGCATGATGAGTTCGGCCAGGTGCTTACCGCGATTGGCGCCATGCTTTCGCGCGCCGGAAATCAGGCACCCGCCGGTTCACCGCTCCGTGAAGATTTGCAGGAAGTACGCGAGGTGGCGCAATCTACCTTGAACAACATTCGCAGCCTCTCGCAGGCCCTGCATCCTGTGCTGCTTGAAGAGCAGGGTTTAGAGAGCACGCTGGACTGGTATATTCCTACTATTGAACGGCAAACTGGTTTAACGCTTCATTATGAAAAGTCGGGAGAGAGCTTCGCGGTGGAAACGGGCGCCGGCGTGCACATTTATCGCATCGTGCAGGAAGCGCTGAATAATATGGTGCGGCACTCGGAAGCCAAGGAAGCCTGGGTCCGCTTGAATTTCCTGCCGCATAAGCTGGAAGTTTCCGTCGAAGATCACGGCAAAGGTTTTGTCCGCGAAGCGGGACAGCGCGGCATCGGGCTGGTGGCCATGCGCGAACGGGCGGAAATCATCGGAGGCACGCTCGCGGTAACTCCAGTGGCCAACGGCGGCACGCTGGTCCATATTGAAATTCCTCGGGAAAAAGTGGAGGCTCAGGTTGGCTAAGATCTCAGTTTTGCTGGTGGACGATCACGCATTGGTGCGGCGCGGATTTCGCCGCATGTTGGAAGACGATCCGGAAATAAAAGTAGTGGGCGAGGCCAGCGACGGCGAAGAGGCGGTGCGCCTGGCGATCACCTTGCGGCCTAACGTGACGGTAATGGATTGCGCGCTGCCAGAGTTCAGCGGGATTGAAGCCACTCGGCGCATTCGCGGAGCCTTGCCGGAGGCGCGCATTCTCATGCTTAGTATGCACGCGGAAGAAACGCTGGTTCGCCAGGCCATGGACGCCGGCGCGCGGGGCTACATTCTAAAAAATGCGCTGGACCTCGATCTGGTCGCCGCGGTGCGCAGCGTTTCCGAGGGAAAAGTGGTTCTGGATCCCCAAATTTCCAAACCGAATTCCCTGAAGGGCGAGCGCTCCGGAGGTCTCACGCCGCGTGAACTGGAAATTCTGCAACACATCGTGGCCGGCAAATCGAACAAGGAAATCGCGGTGGATTTGAAGCTGAGCTCCAATACCGTGGCCGTGCATCGCGCAAACATTATGGACGCGCTGGGAATCCACAAAACCGCGGAACTGGTGGTCTACGCCATCCGTCACGGACTGGTGACTTTGCCTTGAAGCGGCGGGAGTTTCTGCGCAACGCTTGCGCGGCTGGTCTGGGAGCGGGGCTCGGCGACGCTGTGGCGTCCAGCAAGTTATTTGCCGCTCCGCAAATAGCGCCGGGCTTTCGCTTCACCGATGTCACTGCGGCTTCCGGCCTGCGCTTTAAACATAATAGCGGCGCATACGGCGGAAAATTATTGCCGGAAACTTTAGGTTCTGGCTGCGCATTCCTGGATTACGATCGAGACGGTTGGCAAGACATTCTGCTGATCAACGGGATGGATTGGCCCGGCCACAAACGCCAGCCCTCGCCCCTACGCCTCTATCACAACAATCGCAACGGCACCTTTACCGACGTAACCCACGCCGCTGGCCTCGACATGGAGATGTATGGAATGGGCGTGGCCGTCGGCGACTACAATAACGACGGCTTTCCGGATATTTTTGTAAGCTGCGTCGGCCAGAGCCGCATGTTCCGCAACACCGGCAAGGGCACCTTCATCGACGCCACCAAGAGTTGCGGCTTGTTGGGCCACACCGGATTCAGCACCTCGGCCCTGTGGTTTGATTACGATCGCGACGGCCTGCTGGACTTATTTGTCTGTAACTACGTGCGCTGGTCGCCGGAACACGATGTGTTCTGCAGCCTGGATGGCGTGAACAAATCGTATTGCACCCCGGAAGCCTACCGCGGCGATACCTGCTGGCTGTTTCACAATCGCGGCGACGGGACCTTCGAGGATGTAACCTCCACCAGCGGTATTTTTGACAGCAGCTCAAAATCTCTCGGTGTCGCCATGTTTGATTACGATCAAGACGGCTGGCCGGACCTGCTGGTGGCCAACGATACCCAGCCCAACAAACTCTATCGCAATCTGCAGAATGGAAAATTCAAAGACGCCGCGGTGGAAGCTGGACTGGCCTTCAGCAGCGACGGCAAAGCCCGCGCGGGAATGGGCGTGGATACTGGCGATTTCGATCGCTCCGGAAAATCCGGAGTAGCGATCACCAATTTTGATAACGAAATGATCGGCTTGTACCGCCGAGAGCACGCCGGAACTTTTGACGACGTCTCGGTGGCCGCCGGCGTGGGTTTCCCCTCGAAAAACAGTTTGGGATTTGGCTGCGCCTTTCTGGACGTGAATCTCGACGGCGCGCTGGACCTGGCGGTAGCCAATGGCCACATCGACGACACCGTGCGCAATATTCGCGGCAACACCGGCTATGCGCAACCACCGCACCTTTTTCTAAACGACGGCTCGGGAAAATTCCGCGATGTAGCCGGCGAAGTTGGCGGCGGCTTCGATCAGCCCAAAGTAGGCCGCGGACTGGCCTACGGCGATTTCGATCGCGATGGCGACCAAGATTTGTTGATCACCACTAACAACGGCCCGGCCAGTCTTTTTCGCAACGACGTCTTGAACGGCAATCGCAGCATTCGATTTCAGCTCGCGGGGAAAAAATCTAACGCCGATGGCATTGGTTCCTCAGTGCGAATTTTTTACGGCGGCGAAACTCAATCGCGCTTGGTGCGTGGCGGCTCCAGCTACTTGTCGCAATCCGAACTGCCGGTCACTTTCGGCATAGGCCAGCGCGATAAAATCGAGCGTGTGGTAATCGATTGGCCGAGCGGACGTACCGAGGAATTCAAGGATTTAGCCACCGGCCACGCCTACGAATGCATCGAAACCGTGGGCACTAAAGCTTTGCAGAAATTTTAGGCGATTTTCGAGGCGCAGCGGGCCGTATAGTGGATTCGCATTATGGTCCAAGCACCAAACAAATCTCTAAAGTAGGTGCACGCCACACCCCTGAAAGGGCCCGGATTTTTCGGGCCCGAATTTTTACGAACTCTTTGCGAACGTTTTACGAATAAGGTGGCAACGGAATGACCTGGATCAAAACCGTCAGTATGCAGGACGACCCTCTCGTAGAGAAAGCCATGATGGGGCAGCGCGCCCTATACCCCGTCGAATACGCCACGCCGGTACCGCTGGTGGACCATGGCCCGGAAGCCAGCATCACCGCGTCCCACTCCCTGATTCCCGACGCGCTGTTTCACGCCTTCGGCACCTTTGGCGCGCTGCTCTCTCCGGACTTGCCCCTGCGCCGCGATCAGCACGAGATGATCGCCACGATGGTCTCAGTCACCAACCGTTGCCATTATTGAATCGAATCACACGCAGAGTTTCTGCGTAGGGTGACGTTGGACGAAACGATGGTCACGGCGCTGCGCCAGGATTACCGCACCGCGCCGATCAGCGAGCAGGACCGCGTGATGCTCGACTACGTGGTGAAACTCACCAAAGATGCCACCCGCTGCAGCCCTGCCGACCACGAAGCGCTGCGGGCGGTCGGCTTCGACGATCGCGGCATCCTGCAGATCACGCTCATCGCCAGCTGGTTCAACTACATCAATCGCGTAGCGGACGCCCTCGGCGTAGGCCGTGAATAAATTTTTCTGGGAAGTTTGGTAGCGATACCGGGATTCGAACCCGGATTTCGGCCTTGAGAGGGCCGTGTGCTAACCCTTGCACCATATCGCCACTTTAAGAAGTTTATCACACGCGAACCACGCGATTCACGGTCAGCGCAAGCTCCGGCAGGCGCCAAACAGCGTCTCGCTCAACTTTAAATTTTGCGTGAATGTAGCGGGGAAAAGTTTATTCGGCCAAGGACTTGCTCGTTCGCCATTGCCACCGTGTCGGCAAACGGCAACCAGCCCGGTGCGCGTGTAAACTGCTCATCACCTACAACGAAGCAATGACGGTCGTAAAACAATCAGGGTCGTGGCTGTGGCTGTGGGTCTATCCACCGGGCCGCGCGGCTGCGTATGCCAGCCATGACGCTATTGTCATGGAACAGAACCTAAAAACTCCACGGTCGCAGACACTTGAAAAAGCGCACATGGAGCGCAATCTCGAAGCGTACAGCCAAGAGGCCAAAGACAGCCGAGAACTTTATGGTGCCCTGCTGCGCGAGGGTTTGCAGAAAATGATTGTTCCGTGGGACGGTAACGATCCGTTCAAAAGAGGTCGGTGCTGGTGCAATGGGCCGACGAACGCAACGGCCACAGCTAAGTGTGGACCGTGGTAACATGCCTCCCATAATGGAGTGTTACTTGCCGCTGGCGAGCCTGCTTGTTCAGTCTGCCACCCTGGGTGCGCTGATTTGGTACGCCATCGAAACATTGCGAATACGGAGAGCGTCTCAAGAGCAGGCTGAAGCGCAACAAAGGCCGTGCCTAACTCTGGACACTACGTCACGCGAATATAACGAAGCCGTACTCGGGGACATGCTCGGTGCTATTGGTGGAATGATTGTGGCCGCCAATCACGGGAATTTAGCGCTGCAAAACATGGGCAATGGCCCAGCTGTAAATGTTCGCTATGAGTTTAGTCCCCTTAACCCCCCGCAAGATGCAAACGTTGCTCGACCGCATGGGTACCTTCAGACCATTCCGGCCGAGCAAATTTTTGTTATGGCAGTCGCCAGAACGATTTTACAAAACCTAACCTATGCGTTTGTCATCAACTACGAAAGCCTGAGCGGTCACAAGTACGAGACTAGAATTGAAGTCAACAATTTGGTCATCACAGCCTTTCATTTCAACCGCATTAAGAATTAAAGGGAGGGGCCATGGTGATGTTGTTCTTGGGCCTCGCGTTTTATCTGTTCTGGTTAGGAAAATGGGGTAAGAGCCTAAAGGCGAAGAACACACCGCTTGGGCGTAAGCGTTTGTATGGTTTGCTTGCTGCGCTTCCTTATATTGTTGCGCCGTTCTATTACGGTTACGGAGCGTATGCCAGCGGCTTCTTCCTGTTCTTGCTCGTTCTCTACAGTGTCGTTGCGGTTTTGGGTTTCATCACGGTCGTCTACGCTCCAAAATGGATTGTTGGCGCGCCAAAACCTGTTGAACATGCGGCACCAAAGTAATGTAGCGCAGAAAATCTATTCGGCGCTGGGAACAACGAGATGTTCCTGCGGCATTAGCGGCCGCACCGAAAAAAACTTGTGGCGGCAAGGATCGCAACGCAGCGAAGGCAACCCGGTAAGCCTCCCAACGAAAGCCGTCCACCCCGGCACATGCTCGGGCGCAATTCGCTGCAGATCCGCATTCCCGCAAAAGCTACAATGCGCGTACAAGGAAAAACGAAACGGCACCGGTCGCGACTGAAACCGTAACTCGCACTGTTCGCAGCGCCACGGCAACACTCCTGTGCTGCTGAAAAGATAGTCCATGAGCGTGCGCCGTTTGGAGCGACGTATTTTCGCGGAATGACAGCTCGGGCAAGTGATGGGCAAGGGCTTGGGTTGCGCGACTTCCGAAAGCAGCGCCACTGCCGACAGCATAGGCGAACTCTGCCGCGCGAGCAAGAGGAAGTGCCGTGTCGGGCACGGGCGGCGAACCAATATCCACAGGTCAGCTCACCAACTCCAGTGCCACTCACCAATCTGGCATCGAATTTGCTACCTACTTTATGCAAACCGCACTCGCGGTACAATGGCCCTAGGAGAATCCGATGGCCCAGTACACGGACGAACACGCCCGCGCAGGCATTAAAACCAAGCTGCCCCGGTTCGAAACGTGGCCCAACCAATTTCCCGGTTACGTAATCACCACAAAATATCCCGAATATTCATTCGATCTGCCCAAAGACCGGCCTGCCAGACTTTGGAACCATCACCATCCGTTACATGCCCAAGAAAGATTGCATTGAGCTGAAAGCGCTGAAAATGTATCTGCTGGCCTACCGCAATCTTGGAATTTTCTACGAGAATGCCGTAAACAAAATGCTCCACGATATCGTGGATGCGGTGCAGCCCGAATGGTGCGTGGTCGAAGGCGAATTCACCCCTCGGGGCGGCCTCTCCACTTCCATTTACGCGCGCTGGCCCAAGATCGAACCCGGCACCCCCGATGACCGCGAGATTTCATCGAGCGAGTCCACAGCCACTTCCCACTCCCGCCCCACCGCCCCTTCCCGAAAGGGACACACCCGGTAAACCCGCCATAGACATCGCCCCGGTTGCGAGCCATAATTTTCCTTCGGATTGCGCTCGCTCTTGTCCCGAGCCATTGCTCAGCTGGAGTTATGCGCGATCCTATTGCCACAGGAGGGGGAATGGGCATTTCTCCAAACGTACCGAATCCGCAGGAGTCCTATCACTACGAGTCGGCCGGAACACCGCGGTGGATTGCGGTGCTCTTTGGCCTGCTGTTCGCCGCCATCGCGGTCGTGGGCTACATTTCGCATCAGGCCGAAGCGCGCCTCGAAAGCGATCTTTCCAAGCAGGAAGATCACAACAAGGTCGTCACCGCGCAGCTCGAACAGGCCAATTCCCGGCTCGCCGATTTGAAGGGTCATCTGGACGTCACCGAACAAAAAATCGGTATGACTCGCGCGGAACTCGCGCAGGCCAGCAGCCGCGCCGAATCGATCCGCAAGGATCAACAGAACTCCGACAAGAAATTGTCCGCCGAATTGGCGCAAGCCCAAAAAGATGCCGATGCAAAAATCGGCGCGGTAGCCACCGATGTTACCGGTGCGAAAAGCGATATCGCGGCTACCCGTACCGACCTCGAAGCCACCAAATCCAAGCTGGAACGCGCGCAAGGCGACATGGGCGTGATGAGCGGCTTGATCGCCCGCAATCATGACGACGTCGAAGACCTGAAACGCCGCGGCGATCGCAACTACTACGAGTTCACCTTGAATAAGAGCAAGTCTCCGCAACGCGTCGGCCCCATCCAGATGAACGTCAACAAAACCGACCAGAAAAAATCCAAGTACACCATGACGGTGTACGCCGACGACCGCGAAATCGAGAAGAAGGATAAGACTGCCGGCGAGCCCATCCAGTTCTATGTGGGCGGCGGGCGCTCGGCTCCGTACGAAATCGTGGTCTTTAAAGTTGGCAAAGATCAGCTGACCGGCTATCTCTCAACGCCCAAGGAAGCCGGCGGACCCGCCGCTGCTGCCCCCCCTGCAGCCACTCCGGCCAAACAGTAATTTTCCTGAAAAAGGCACAGCCGAATTCGGCTGTGCCTTTTTTTTTGCCCGCAGTTCTCAACTTACTGCGCTTAATAGAGGCAGCTAACGATGAATGGCCTCGCAAAATGTTGAAAAGCGGACACTCTGGCTACGTATTATTTTCCTCGATTCTGTTGCTACCCTGTCTTCCACTTTTTGCGCAACAACCAGACGCAGCGCCCGTACCGCCGACCATTCATGTGGAGGTAAATCGCGTTAACGTCGGAGCTATCGTCGTCGATTCAAGCGGGAAATTCATCGAAAGCTTGCAACGTGACAATTTTCATTTACTGGACGATGGCGTCGAGCAACCCATTACGGATTTCGCCGCCGTCGATGAGCCCGCCAACGTGCTGGTGCTGATCGAAGCCGGCCCGGCGGTCTATCTCATGGAAGATGGTCATCTGTCCGCGATCTATGGCTTGCTGCAGGGGCTATCCGCCGGCGACCGGGTGGCCGTGGTGCGTTACGCCCAAAAGCCTCTGGCGATCGCCGACTTTACCGCGGATAAGCGTGTGACTGCGGATGCCATTCAACGATTGCATTTCAATCTGGGATTTGGAGAATTGAATCTTTCCAGCAGCGTCGATACCGTGTTCGACTGGCTGGAAAAAACTCCGAACAAGAAATCGATTGTGCTGCTTTCTACCGGACTGGATACCTCGGCACCCGGCGCATCCGCGAATCTGCTGCAAAAACTGCGCGTCGGCGATGTTCGTATTTTTGCCGTTTCGCTCGCCGGCCAGATGCGTACTCCGCCGGCTGCGAGCAGCAAGAAAAAGAAAGCCGCGCCCACCAACGCCGAAGTTGCAGCTACCCAGCAATTTGCCGCCGCAGACGCTGTTTTGAAGCGCATCGCGGAAGCTAGCGGGGGCACTTCGTACTTTCCCGCCAACGCAAAAGAGTTTGCTGAGGCCTACGCGGAAATCGCGCGAGACATTCGTCACGAATATAATTTGGGATTTGTTCCGGCCCATGACGATGGCCGAGTGCATGCGCTGGGGGTTCGCGTAACCTTAGATCCCGCGAATTCGGCAGCTGTTTCGCCAGTGCCAGGCAACAACACGAATGTTTTTAGGATCTACCACCGGCAGGCTTACGTGGCGCCCGCGACTGAGGCGCCGTAGAATCAATTCGTACGCTGCGAGAGCTTCGGCCACACCACCAAATTGTCATCCCGAGCAACGCGACCGAAGGTTCCGATTCTGTCGGAAGGGATCTGCTTTTGCGGTTGACGCCATTCCAACCAACTACTGAAATTCTTTCATGGTTGCGGCCATGCTGCTTAGCCGCTCATCAACTAACGCGAATACCGTTCCCCTCTCAAACGTGCCATCGTCATTGCGTTTCCCTGCCGTAGCCCCGGTCAGGACCTCAATACCGTCTTCAATTCTGGCGACAGGCCAGATATGAAATTTCTTCGCGGCCACCGCGTCCAGAATTTCCTCGCGCAGCATTAAGTCTTCCACATTGGTGTGCGGCATGATCACGCCCTGCGTGCCAGACAGTCCCTTAATTTTACAAACGTCAAAGAAGCCTTCGATCTTTTCGTTGATCCCGCCGATGGCCTGAATTTCGCCCTGCTGATTCATCGAACCGGTCACCGCAATGTCTTGGCGCAACGGCAATCCGGATAGAGCAGAAACCAGCGCATACACTTCCGTGGAGCTTGCGCTGTCGCCGTCGACCCCTGAATACGATTGCTCAAAACAAATACTCGCGGCCAACGAGAGCGGCCGGCTTTGCGCAAACTTACTCCGCAAAAATCCAGAAATAATGTGTACGCCTTTATCATGAAAGCGCCCACTCAGGTTCGCTTCGCGCTCGATGTTGATCACGCCGCCCTTGCCCAGCGCCGCCGTAGCAGTAATGCGCACCGGCTTGCCGAAGGAGTAGCCGCCGATTTCCAGCACGCTCAAGCCGTTTACTTGCCCGACGCAAGTCCCGCAAACATCCACCAGCAACGTGCCTTCTTCGATCATTTCGCGGATGCGCGTCTCAATTAGATTGTGCCGCTCCATCTTGCTGGCCAGCGCGCCGCGAACATGCGCAGCCCGCACCACCGTTTCGTTCGCGGCCGCGGCGGCGTAATGCGCCTCACGCGCCAGATCGGCAATGTCCACAAATCGCGCCGTAACCTTGTTGCGGCGCCCCGCCTGCCGCACGCCGTATTCCAGCATGGCCGCAAAAGCGCCGCGATCGAATGGCGATAAATTTTCTTTTTCCGAAAGATTGTGCAATCGGCCCGCGTATTCGGCGATGACCCCGTCGCTCATGGTCATCTCTTCGTCGAATTCCACGCGCACTTTAAAAATCTTGCGGAAATCTTCCTCGTAGCTGTACAGCATTTCGTACAACTCGCGGTCCCCGATCAGCAGAACCTTTACATTGATGACGATCGGCTCGGGCTTCAGCGCGCTCCCGCCAAAGGGATAAAACATTTCCAGCGGCTGAATTTCCAGTCGCCCGTGATTCAGCGTGCGCTTCAGCGCCCGCCACACTCCGGTTTCCGAAATCGCTTCCATCGAATACATGATCAGGAAGCCGCCATCCGCGCGCAGCAGCGAGCCAGCCCGCAGATCCATGAAGTCGCTAGTCCAGCCCCCGCGGGCATCGTATGCGCGCTGAATGGTGCCGAAAAGATTGGCGTAGGTCGGCGTAGTCTCGAAAATTACCGGCGACGCCGCTTCGTCATCGTGCGCCAGAATCACGTTCACCCCATAAACGCGAAAAGGATCGCGTTCCTGGACCCCGGGCGGCTTGGGCAACCCATCAGGAATGTCCGGGGGTCCGTCGTGCTCCCCTTCGCCTTCGCGCTCCTTGAAAGGATCCAAGTTATCCAAAAGATGGTGGCGAACTTCTTCCAGGTATTCCGAAACTCCGGTCCCCGGATATTTTTCTTTCAGCTCTTCGATAACCCCGTCAACTAGCACGGAGGCCGCTTCCTGTTCGAGATAGCTCAGTTCACTGGCCAGCTCCCGGGAAAGCGTCAGCGTCTTGCGATACACCACCGTAAATTCCTGGCGAAACTGTTCGTACTTGCGTTCGATGTCTTCGGCCAACGGAGCATCCAATTTCCCTTCGTGCACCATCTTGGAAATATCTTCGATGGGCACCATCTGCCCTTCGAGCACCGGAAAAATCTCCGGCAAAGCCACCGCGCCGACCTGCATGTGCCCCAGCGCAAACTGTTCGCGCGCGATGCGCCGCGTGAAATCGTCCATCAATTCCTTTTCGCGAACAGTGAAGCGCTCGACGATGCGCCCTTTTTGCCGTTGAAACGGTTCGCCTTCGAAACACTTGCGGAATGCGCCGGCGCAGAAAATCGATGCCCGCGGTCATATCTTTGCGAAAAGCATTCGCTTGCCCGCGTGGCAGTGATAGCAATCGCGGGCGATCCGCCAGTTTAAAATTGTTTACGTAGCACCGGTCGAGCGATCTATTAGTCTTGGGATGCAACTCTTCAATCATCCGCGCAATCGTTCCGCCGCGGCTGGTTCCCGCCAGTCCGCAAACGAACACGTTGTAGCCGGGAGCCGAAAGCTCCACGCCCATCTTCAGCGCCCGCAGCGCGCGCTCCTGCCCAATGAAACCTTCGCGAGGCTCGGCCTGCGCTGTGGTTTCAAAAGGAATACGCGCAAGCTCGCAGCGCCACCTTAATTTCTCGGGTGGCAGCTCGGCGTGCGGCGCAGCAGCTTTGGCGGTCGGTATATTCATCCGGCGGGGTACATTAGCACAAGCAGGCGTGAGTAGATTTTATTTTGCCACCGGGCGTGAACTCTCAGTTACGTTCGCGCCGCTTCCAGTTCTTCGTTGCGATCCATGTATACGCGGAAAACGCCCATAGCCGCCGCCAGAATCGTGGGGCCGGCAACCAGCCCTAGCAATCCAAAGACTTCCAGTCCGCCGATCACCCCGATGAACAGGAGCAAATCATTCAGCCGCGTGCGATTGCTAAGCATCAGCGGACGCACGATATTGTCCGCCACGCTGGAAATTCCTCCGCAGATCACCAGGACTACGATGGCCTTTCCCCAGTGCCCGCTGAACCCCAGCCACAATACTCCGGGCGCCCAAACCAGCGCGGAGCCGACTACCGGAATCAGGGAACAGAAGGCGATGACCACGCCCCAAAACACGGCGGTGGGAATTCCCGTAAGGCTGAACGCCAGGCCGCCGAGAAATCCCTGAATGCAGGCGATCACCAACGCTACTGCCACGCTTGCGAAAATCAGTTCCTGCGACTCCTTGATCATGTCCTGCTGAATTTCCGCATCGAAGGGCAGAAGGTGACGCAGTGCCCGCACCACGCCGTGCCCATCGCGAAACACAAAAAAAAGCGAAAAAATCATCAGAAAAAGCGCGACCAGAAAGCTCAGCAGGTTTTTCACCAGCGAGCCGACGCTCGAAGCCATCATAGTCCCCAACCGTTCAATGCCTTCGCGCACCCGGGTTTCCAGATCGACGGATTGCAACGACGCAGGAAGATGATCGCGCGTCCAGCCTTCCGCGCCGGTCATGATTCCCTGCTCCGAACCCTGTCCCCGTGCCAGCAGCGCTGCCTGCAATCTCGTGGAGGCGTCCAAACCTTGCCGCGCGGTGTAATAAAGAATGAACAGCGCCGGCACAATCAGCAGGAACGTAACCGCCAGCGTGCTCACCAATGCCGCGCGGGTAGGATTCATGTGTTTCGTGAGGCGCTCGTACAGCGGATAAAAAAAGATGGCCAGCACTGCGGACCACGCCAACGGCCCGAAGAACGGAGCAACTATCCGAAACACCAGGTAGCCGAGTAGCAAGAGTGCGCCGTAGGAAAGTACGGTGGTCAAGCGGTCACTGGTGGTTTGCCGGGAGAGCGAAGCGTTAGGCATGCGCGGTATATAATCCTGTAAGCGGAAAGTGACGGTTGACCGGGCGGCGCTTCAGGCTAAACTAAATACCAGGCAGCCACGCGGAAAATTCTGTCTCCAGTCTCGCACAAACAGGTCACGCGTAGCCAAAAACAGCGATAAGCATGTCGAGTAAACCCTACTCCCTTACGGCGTACCAGATTCGTCTGCTGGTCGTCCTCGTCATCATCAATTTTGTGAATTTTGCGGCGCGGCAAGTATTTGTGCCGCTGATTCCGCTGCTGCGCACCCACTTGAATGTTACCGATGCGCAACTCGGTTCGTTGCAGACGTGGTTGCTGCTGGTGCTGGCAATCTCCAGCGTTCCGTTTGGGTTTCTCGCGGATCGCTTCAGCCGCAAAACCATTATTTGGATCGGCATTTTGTGCTGGAGCCTGGCGACTCTGGCGGGCGGCTTCGCGTCGACCTTCATGTCTTTCCTAATCGCGCGCGCTTTTGTGGGGCTTGGCGAAGCGGCTTATGCGCCAGCGGCGCAGTCCATGATTTCCGGCGCGTTTCCCAAAGAGCGGCGGGCCATGGCGCAATCGATTTTCGCCACCGGCATGCTGCTCGGCGGAGCCACCGGGCAAGTGCTGGGCGGAATGGTTGGCGCGCGCTACGGCTGGCAGCTGGCATTTTTCATCGTGGCCATTGCCGGGCTGATTCCCAGCCTCGCTCTTTTTTCCGTTGAAGAGCCGGCCCGCGGACCGCGCTCGGAAGTTGTTCCCATTATTCGCCTGATTCGCATTCCCGCATTTATAGCCATGATTGCGGCCGGAGCGTGTGTCACCTTTGCGAGCGTTTCCCTCCTGACCTGGGGCGTGGACTTCGCGGTGAATTATAAAGATTTTAGTTTGCGCGAAGCGTCTGTGGCCCTTTCCCTGATCGCATTATTCTCTTCCATCTCTGGGGTGCTCACCGGCGGTTGGGTCGCGGACTTATTGCAAAAGCGCTTTAGTTTTGGCCGCGTGGCGGCAATCGCCATAGCATTTTTACTGGCTGCGCCATTCCTGCTGCTGGCGATCCAAACCGAGGAAAAAGGAATCGTGTTGCTGGGATTGGTGATTTCCGGGTTCTTCATGTCCTGGTATCACGGTCCGGCAACTGCGGTGCTGCACGACATGATGCCGCGGCGCGCGCACGCAACTTCGGTCGGAGTGTACATGTTGGTGACGCAGCTGGTTGGCGGCTTCGGTCCCGAAGTTGTGGGGAAAATTTCCGATCTGCACGATTTGCAATTGGGATTACAGATCTGCGTTGCGGTGATGGTCCTTGGCGCGCTATTGATGGTGCTGGTGATTCATTTTATCCGGCGCGATGGGTTGCGGCATTCGTCGCTGGATGTGTTTCACGCGGAGTCCGCGGACTGATGAAGCGGCGGATATAGACCTGTTCGGGGATTGAACAGTCCGCCTAAAGCTAACGCAACGGCACACAGACTGAAGTCTGTGCTACTCGAAGCTGCTCGAATCTACTCGAACCTACTTGATGCCTAGTTTGTCGATCAGGCGAAGAACTTCTCTTTCGTTCACATCGTAGAGGCGGCGTTCGTCGTCTTCTTCCAGGCGCTCGCGAAGGTATTCCGCGGAGATGTAGCTGGCTTCGCGGTCGGTGAGGTCGCGCGAGGTGCGCTCACGGAATTTCACGAATGCGGGATGCGCGAGTCCCACGACCAGCGCTTCGCCGTCGACGAAGAATTTCGTGTCGATGGTGTCAGCATGGCGCGTGGCGATGCCGTTCCACATGTGCGAGAAGCGGCAGTTAAACTCCTGGCCGCTGAGTTTGGAAGTCACTTCAAAAGCGCCGATGAACTGGCTCATGGCGCCAGAGTTGGCTAATACCGGGCGAATCGTGGTCAAGCTCTCTCCTTCAAACAATAATACATTTCGCGCGCCGCATAATTCGCGGCGAATGCTAAGAAATTAATGTCCCGCTACGGCGGCAACTCCCGCGTGCGTGTAACTCTGCACCGCGGCGCCGACACCGGCGCCCGATCCCAGGCGATAGCCCTGATCGAGTAATACTTTTTCAAACGCGCCAAGAAATAGCAAGACGTTGCCGCGCTGGCTGCAGTAGCCCATCAGGCCGACGCGCCAGATTTTGCCTTTGAGTGGTCCCAACCCACCGGCAATTTCAATATTGAATTCGTCGAGCAACTGGTTACGCACTTTGACGTCGTCAATGCCGTTGGGAATGTTAACGGCGGTGACGGTGGGTAAACGCTCCGCGGGATTCTTCACCAGCATCTCGAGACCCATGGCTTCGAGCCCGGCGATTAGCGCGAGCTGATTCTGGCGATGGCGCTCCCAGCGATTCTCCAAGCCCTCTTCCAGGGTCATGCGCATTGCTTCGCGCAGCGCAAAGATCAGCGAGATGGGCGGGGTGTGATGATAGAGACGATCTTTGCCCCAGTAATTCATAGCGGTGGTGAGATCGAAATACCAGCTTTGCACTTTGGTTTTGCGATTGCGAAAAACTTCTTCGGCCTTCGGGCTCACGGTGATCGGCGACATGCCCGGAGGGGCGCTGATGGCTTTTTGCGTGCCGCTGAAGCAGATGTCCACGCGTTCCTTGTCTACGTTGAGGGGAACCGCGGCCAGCGAGGCGACGGTATCTACGATGAGTAGCGCGCCGAGTTCGTCGGCCACTTCGCGAAAGCCGGCGAGTTGCGTGAGCACGCCGGAGGAAGTTTCGCCCTGGGCCAGACCGATAATTTTAATTTTGCGGCCTTTGCCTGCTTTGCGCACTTCTTCGGGATCAACGACCGTACCGTAGGGCGCTTCTACCCGGGTGACCGTGGCCGCAGTACGGCCGGCGATTTCCGCCATGCGATCCGAGAACCAGCCATTGACGGCGATGAGCGCTTCGTCGCCTTCTTCCAAGGTGTTTACAACCGAAGCTTCGATGCCGCCAGAGCCGGACGCGGAGAGCGGCATGGTGATGCGATTGTCGGTCTGGAAAATTTGCCGCATCAAGACCTGGGTGTCTTCCATGCAGCCCTTGAACCAAGGGTCCACGTGACCGACGAGAGGTGTGGAGAGCGCGCGGTAGACGCGGGGGTCCATCGAGGACGGGCCAGGCGTAAGCATCAGCCTTACGGGTGGATTCAGTTCACCTACGTTGTGTGCCATGACGTTTTACCCTTCTTTATCTTGCGGCTTTATCTTGCGGATACGGCTGCAAGGCGTTGCGGGTGCGTCTGTGAGGAGCTTTGCGGAGCGCGCTCGAGGTGACAATTCTGCCGGAATCATGAGGGGTGCGCAACCGACAAATTGGATGGCGCGGGAGTGGAGACCCCCCTAGTGGTTTTTGTAAGTGTTCATTCTAGGAAAGATAAAGTCGTTTGTTTTGATACGGTTTTGTAAGTGTTCATTCTGCGCGGGTTGCGGACGCTCGCTGTTTGTAAAGTTGCAAACAGAACGGGCCGGCCTCTGAATGATCGTTTCGAAAATTCCCGAAATGGGAAAATGTTGCTGAGCGGTCGGGGCGTAGTTCTTTACATGAGTAATATACGCTATGGTAACTGATTTTGTCAAGGGGAAAATAAGAGATTTGCGCGGATTTCCTAGGAAAATTGCGCAGGCAAATCTTGTCATCACCTTAAGACGCTTCGTTGCTTACGTTTGGGCGATTTCTGAAACCGCACACAGGCTGAAGCCTGTGCTACCTAAGCGCTGTGCTACTTAGGCGGCTAGTTTTTCTTGGGCGGGGGAGAGCATGTGGTCAGGAACTTTGCGGAGGTCCCAAACCAGGCCTACATAGGAGAGGAGCTTCAGGGTGTAGTAGGTGATGTCGATTTCCCACCAGAAGAAGCCTTGGCGGGCGCTGGCCATGAAGTGGTGGTGATTGTTGTGCCAGCCTTCACCCAGGGTGACCAGGGCGAGAAAGAGATTGTTCTTGCTGGTGTCGCTAGTTTCATAGCGGCGCGAACCGAGCAAGTGGGAGAGCGAATTGATGGTGAAGGTGCCGTGCCAGACGAGGACGGTGCTCAGGAAGAAGCCCCAGATCAGCAGCGGCCAACTGCCGATCAGCCAGAGAGTTACGGCCAGCGTAACCGGCGGAACGATGTGCCACTTATCGAGCCAGCGGAGTTCGGGAAATTTGGCGAAGTCGCCGATGTAGTTCAAGCGGGTGCCATTGTATCGATCGGAGATGATCCAGCCCACATGGGACCAGAGAAAGCCGAACAGCGTAGGGGAGTGGAGATCTTCTTCCTGGTCGGAGAAGCGGTGATGGTGGCGGTGATGGGCGGCCCACCAGAGGACGCCTTTTTGCACCGAGCTGACGGCCATAAAAGCGATGATGAACTGGAACACGCGGCTGGTCTTATAAGAGCGATGGGCGAAATAGCGGTGGTATCCGGCGGTCACAAAGAACATACGGAACTCGTAGATGGCGAAGCAGGCGACCGGAAGGTACCAGTGGAATGGGACGACAAAGACCAGAAGCGAAATCAGGTGGACCAGCACGAAAGGCAGGCCGGAAACAACGGAGATGCGCGAGCCGTTGGGCAGCGGGATAGACAGCTTGCGCGCGACTGAGGCCATGCAGGAACCCTTTCGCGTCCTCGGGTGGACGAGTTTTTGTCTCGAAATTCGAGAAGATGATGCTGCGACGTGCTTTGCGATGGAAGTTCGCGGATCGCAAAGACCCATTCAGTTTACGGTTGCGTCGGGGGACGGTCAAGCGGACTGAAGTGTTTGGGTATTTAGTTAGATGCGGGGGGTGGGGATTCGTTGTAGTGGCGTTAATTCGACGGGAGGCGTTGATTCGACGGGAGGTGCGGGACGAAGAGATTCGGGTTGAGAGGCAGTGGCGAGTGATTTAGTGGCGAGTGGCGAGTGAAAGGCGGGGTGCATTGTGAAGGACGGTGTCCGCATAAGGCAAAGAAAGATCGTGCTCGAAGGGTGCGTCCGGGCAAGCTGGGGCGCAGCATGCTGCGCCCCTACAAAGGCAGAGCGGGGATGGATGTGCTATCTTGCTGGGTCTATGATGAAGGCTAACTTTATGGCAAATACTTATGTCTGAGCGGCCGGTGTTGGTGGGATTGGTTCCGGCGGTGGTGGTGCTGGAGCCGGGTGACCAAGTGTCCTGGATTTCGGATGCGGGGAATTTGCGGGTGGAGTTTGACGTGAACCGCTGCCCGTTTTCTTCTAACATTTTTCAGGCTCCGGCGGGGATGCGGTTGTTGAGCGGGCCGCCGCGGGTAGGAGTTAAGGCGGGATCGTTCAAGTACCGGCTGTGGCTGAATGAACAGATTGTGGGGCAGGGCGAAGTGATTTTGCGGGACAAGTAAACGGACAAGTTTTGGAGACGAAAAAAGGCCCGGCAGCAAGAGCTGCCGGGCCTTTTTATTTTAATTGGTCGACCTACGGCCCGACTAAAGTCGGGCCCTCCCCGGCCAGAGCGATTATTTAGTGGGTTGCTTGGCGATGATCAGGTCTTTGATTTTGGCGTAGGTGGCCGAAGGGATGATCTTCTTGCGGGTGAGATCGGTCTTTTTGGCGTAGGGGCGGCCGTCGATGATTTTCTGGGAATAGGCGGCGCCGATGCCCGGGAGGGCGTCCAGCTGGGCCTTGGTGGCGCTGTTGATGTCCACCAGGTCGGCTGCTGGAGCGGCTGCCGGCGCAGCGGTTTTGGTTTGCGGCGCGGGAGGACGGGACATTCCGGCGGAAACGCTTAAAGCCAGAATCGTCAAAACCATCAGGATGCGGGTGAACTGTTTGTTCATGATCTGTATCTCCTCGGAGTTTTAATTTTCAAGCGTTTGGTTTTCGCTGCAAACTAATTCTTTTCGGCGGCGCGGTAGCCGGCTTTCTGCGCGTCGGCTTCGGTCATGTATTTGCCCTGCTTGGTCTTGCCGTAATATCGGGTGCCGGGCTTGTGATAGACGCCAGAATCGGTGTTGACCCAGACCATGCCATTGCTGTTGGCGGGCGGCGTCTGGGCTGCAGGCGCAGCCGCGGGTTTGCTGGCGGCAGTGGTGGAAGCGGCTGCCGGAGCTGGTTTGGCGGCTGGGGTTGCGGCTGGGGTAGCGGCTGGGGTAGCGGCCGACGCTGCAGGAGGCGGTGTAGAAGCGGCCGGTGTGCGAGCGCTGGTGGTATTGCCAGAGTTCCCCGCTGCCGCTGGAGCGGTGGTGGTTGCGGAGGCTGCGGCAGGCGCGGCGGCGGCATCAGCAGCGGCTTTCTTAGACTTGCGAGTGGTGGTCTTAGCGGCAGTGGTGGTGTCCGCGGCAGCCGCAGAGCCAGCTGCTGCAGCTGCGCCCGTTGCGGGCGCAGCGGCGGTGGTGGCGTCCGCAGCGGCTTTCTTAGACTTGCTCTTAGTCTTGGTGGCGGCAGCATCCGTGGTTGCGGCCGGAGCGGCGGCGTCCGTGGCAGCAGCGTCCGCAGCTTTCTTGGACTTACTCTTGGTCTTCGTTGCGGCTGTGTCTGCGCCGGCAGCAGGGGCGGCCGCATCAGCGTCTGCAGCGGCCTTTTTGGATTTCTTGGTGGAGGTGGTGTCGGCCTTGGAGTCCGCGGCCGGGACTGCCTGATCGCCCGCAGCCGCGGCGCTCTTCTTGGTTTTCTTGGCCGGAGTGGCGGACGCGTCCGTACTAGTCGTGGTGCTGTCCGTGGAATCCGCGGCGGCCTTCTTCTTTTTCTTCTTTGGCGTAGCAGTGGAATCGGTCTGATTTGGATCGGTGCTGGATGTGGATTGGGCGTGAACCGGGAAGCTGACTGCCGTAAACAGGACCGCAACCAGCAAGGCTAGATAGAAATTCAACCTGGTCTTCATATTTTCTCCGTGGCCCGCGCGCGTTCCGGTGCTAATTCTCGGACTCACGCCTATCGTTGACGCTGGGGCGGGAATATGGCGGCGTACCGATGGGTTCGCGGGGCGATCTTTATAGAACGCGGGGATGATGGCGAAGAAATGGGGGGAAGTCAAGAAGAACAAAGGTAGAGCGGGAGCTCGGCGTGCGGCGACGGATGCGGGGTGAGCGCGGTCTGGATTACGCCGGTCGCGGCTGAAGGCGGGTCCTACAAGGGCAACGCCGACAGTAAGGGCAACCGCAAAAGCGGCGTCGAGCCGCCGCACTCCAAAATAAAACGGGTGGCGCTTGCGGCTAGTCGCCTACGGCGACGGCGCGTGTGGCGTCCACGGATTCGGCTAGGTTGCGGCGGACTGGGCCCAGCACGAAGGCTGGGACCTGGCGCTCGGGGACCAGGGAAAGATTGGCGGCTTTGCGGGGGAATTCGCTGCGGCGATCGAGTTTGAGGCCGGCTTCCTTGAGGAACTCAGCGGAAAAGCCCATGTCTTCGGCGCGGTCCACGCCCCAGAACCACAGCTTTTCTTCGTGGCGCTGCAGGAAATCCAGGCATTCTTCGAGCTTCTTCATGGCGCGATCGAACGAGGAGGCCAAGAAGAAGACGCCGAGCGTCCAGGCATGGCGGGGGTAAGTGGCCTGGATGCGGACGCAGTATTTGCCGGTCTGGTTGCGTTCCATACTGCAGCGATAGTCGTTACGAACTGCTGACGCGCGTGCGCGCATTTGATTCACCGATCCTAGGGTTTTGCTGCTCGAGAAAAAGTTTTACGTTTGCGATGTGTTGCTCGACGCGGACTCAAATACCGAGCGCATCGCATCCCGATTCAGCCACTGCTCCGCTAATGCTAGGGACTGTTTAGGGATGCAAATAGGGTACTTGCCGGGGAGCGCGAACGCAAGGGCACCCGCGTTTCTATGTTATGTTGTTTATTTTGTTATAGTTAGACTAGCCGAGATCGACGTTGGTCTTGATCTTGTCGGAGTAGATCTTGAGCTTGCCTTCCTTCTTCAATCGGGCGTCCAAAGCCACGCGGAAGGCGTCAAAGGCGACGCTGCGCTTGTTTTGAACCACCGCTTCGCTCAATTCCTTCTCTTGCTTGGCGTAATCGGCTGGGTCGGGGGTGGTTTTGTCCACGAGCTGGTAGACCACGCGGCTGGTTCCCAAGACCATCGGGGCGGAAACGTCGCCATTCTTCATATCGAAGGCGGCGCTAAGCTGTTTGCCGCTGCCAACGCCGGGGATGGAGCCGTTGCGCGCGATGGGATCGCTGATTTTGGCGTCGAGACCGAGAGACTTGGCAACCGCATCGAATTTTTCGCCGGCCTTTGCGCGGCGGCTGAGTTCTTCAGCCTTACTCAGCGCCAGTTCGCCAGCCTTCTGCTTCTGAATGTCGCCGACAACACGGTCGCGGACTTCTTCCAGCGTGCCCTGGTGCGCGGGCTGAATATCTTTCAAAGATAGAACAACATAGCCGCGATCGGTATGAATTGGGAGGCTAAGTTCGCCCTGACGCAGGGTAAACATTTTGCTTTTGATTTCGTTGGAGTTGCCGAATTCGAGGATCTGGTCGTTGACCGATACGGGACGGGTTTCCGAGACGGGCAAGTGGAACTGGTTGGCCAGATCGTCCAGCGTAACCTTATTGGAACGGCGAATTTCGGCCGCGATTTTGTCGGAGGTGTCGCTAGCTTGCTTGTCGGCTTCGGCCAGAACCATGGGAGCGCGGAGGGAGTCTTTCACTTCGTCGAAAGACTTGGTATGGGCCGGTTCTTTTTCGAGGACCTTAATGATGTGGAAGCCGTATTGAGTCTTGATGAGATCGGAGACCTGGCCGTTATCCAGGCTGAATGCGGCTTTCTCGAACTCCGGCACGGTTTGACCCTGGACGATGAAGCCTAGGTCGCCACCTTTATCCTTGCTGCCAGGGTCTTCGGAGTATTTCTTGGCCAGGTCGGCGAAATTGCCACCCTTTTTGACCTGCTTGAGGATATCTTCGGCCTTCACGCGGACTTCTTCGACCTCCGCCGGAGTTTTGCCGACGGTGGTCAGCAGAATGTGTTCGACGTGTACGCGGTTGGGAACCTGATATTGCACAATGTTCTGCTGATACTGCGCTTTGAGCTGGTCGTCGGAAACGTGCGCGGCTTGGCGAAGCTGGTTGACGTCCACCAAAGCGTAGCGGACCACGCGGCGCTCGGGGAGTTGATAGAGAGCGCGATTCTTTTCGTAGGCGGCTTTGATTTCGGCATCGGTGGGAACGATCTTCAGCTCAAGCTCTTCGGGCTTGATCAAGGCATAGTCCAGCTTGATCTTTTCGTTGCGGTCGCGGAATTCCTGCTGCATTTCGGCGGGGCTGGCGCTGATGCCGTCGGTGACCAGTTTGCGGAATTTTTCTTCGAGTAAGCCCTGGCGCACTAATTCTTCAAAGACCGGGACGGTAAGTTGAAAGCGTGTTTGAACTTCCTGAGTGTAGCGATCGATGCCGACGAAAGAGTCACCGTTGAAGGCGGTGGGAAGGAATTGCTTGATGCGGTCGGCGCGCTCTTGATCGGAAACCGTGATACCAAGACGTTTGCCTTCGTATTCAAGTTCCTTTTGAAAGATGAGTTGCTTGAGGATTTGCTGGGCGTAGAGACCTTCGAGCGTTGGCGGGATCGGGTTGCGCTGTTCGATCTGCGCCAACTGCTGGCGCACTTCGGCGGTGGTCACGGTTTGATCGCCGACGCTGGCGACCGTGTCTGATCCCAACGTGTCTGCACCGGTGCCAGGGCCTTGGGGAATTAGATAGAGCAGCATGCCGCCGCCGAGAATGGCGACGACTACTCCCAAGAGGATGCGCTTACCGGTCTTCGAATCGCTAGCCATTACAGAAGTCTCCTCAAGTCTACGGACAAACTCCATATTATAAGAGATGGAGGGCATGCGCCTCAAATGGAATCGACGGGGAGGCGCGGCACGTTGTGTATCGTCGAATGTTGGCTAACCAGCGTACCAGAAGCGGGCGCGGGTTGCCGGAGCAGCGGTGGGCTAGAGGCGAGTTTGCGAGATAGCGTAGGCTAAGCTTGGTGATGATGGCGTTGCGAAAGAGATTTTTGTCGCTGGGAGCGCTGGGCATAGCGTGTTGCTCGCTCGGATCTGGGCTGCCGGGGCTTGGGCGGCAAAGCTCGCAGCCGCGCGTTTTGCCGAACGCACCGACGTTCTACAAAGATGTGATGCCGATTCTGCAGGGGCACTGCCAGGAATGCCATCGCGCTGGAGGAATCGCGCCAATGACATTTGAAACGTACGAGCAGACCCGGCCATTTGCGGCGGCGATTCGAACGGCGACCCAAAGCAGAAGCATGCCGCCGTGGTTTGCCGATGAGAAGATCGGCAAATTTACGAATGATCCCTCGCTTTCGGAACAGCAGATCGCCATGCTGGCGGAGTGGTCCACTTCGGGAGCGGCTGCCGGAGAAAAACGGGATGCTCCTGCACCTCGTATTTGGGCTGAAAGCTGGACGATTCCCAAGCCCGACGTGGTGATCACCATGCCGCAACCCGTGGAGCTGCCCGCGAGCGGCGACATCGACTATACGTACGAAATCGTACCGACACATTTTACCGAGGGCCGCTGGGTGCAAATGGCTGAAGTGTTGCCGGCGCAGCGGGGTAACGTGCATCACGCGGTGGTCTATGTGCGGCCGCCGGAATCGCAGTGGTTGCGCCATGCGCCGGTGGGCACCCCGTTTACGGCAGCAGCGCTTGCGGACCCGCAAGACCGCGCCGGAGCGATGTGGACGGACAGCGACATTCTGCTGGTGTATGCGCCGGGAAGTTCGCCGGACATGTGGCCGGAAACGATGGCGAAATATGTTCCGGCGGGGAGCGACCTGGTCTTTCAGATGCACTACACGGCGAACGGCGTGGCGAAGTCCGATCAAACCCGCGTGGGGTTGCGATTTTCCAAGCAGCCGCCGCCGCAGCGGGTGTTGACGCTGCAACTTACCAACGATCACTTTGTGATTCCGCCGGGCGCGCCCGATTATCGCGTGGAAGCGCGTGGCACCTTGCCGAATGAAGCAACACTGCTGAGCTTCTTTCCGCACATGCATCTGCGTGGAAAGCGATTTGAATACAATTTGGTGCGGCACGACACGGCGCTGAATAATGAATCGGCCGACCAACACGAATCAACAACCACTTTTGAACCGCTGTTGCGGGTGCGCTATCACTTCCACTGGCAGATGAGCTATCGCCTGGCCACGCCGCGGCGTTTGCCTGCCGGGACGGAATTGCAGGCTGTGGCTTGGTTCGATAATTCGCGCGACAATCCGCACAATCCGGATCCAGAGGCGGCGGTGCGCTGGGGAGAGCAGACGTACGACGAGATGATGGTGGGCTTTTTCGATGTGGCGGTGGACGCCAAGCTGGATAAGCGGAGTTTTTTTGTGCGGCATTAGAACCCCTGATCCCGTACTAAACCTTACACGTAATCAATCCTGCCGAGCTGGGGCGCAGCATGCTGCGCCCCTACAAAGGCGCGCCTGCCTTCCTGCAAGTAACGGTTGCCCCACGGCGGTTTGTGCGGAAACGCTATTTGCAGTTTGACTACGCCTGCGCGCACAGACCCGCGCGCCACCAATCGCTGTGCTAAATTTCACGTTTGACGCCTTCGGGGCGTCGAACACCGTGCCCGTACAAGCACCCAACCCGCCGCAACGCCCACCGGCTCCGCAAAAAGCGCCGCGCGTGGAACTGTATTGGGAGACGGTGACCTACAAAACGGTTCTGGTGTATCTGTTGTTGTTCCTGGCGATTGTCGTCTCCACGCTGGTGCTGTTGCGGCCTGAGTGGTACACCTACACCGTAAAAAAACTGACTAACGCGGTAAATAACACCGATAACGACGCCGGGACGTTCACGCAGACCCAGGCGAAATTCGTCAACCTCACCGGCAAAGTGCAGGTGAAAAAGGTGGATTCGGTGCAGTGGGTGGACGCCGATTATCGAACCTCGCTGGACAAAGGCGATCTGGTGCAAACCGCCGGCGACGGCGCGGCGCGTATCACCTTTGCCGACGGCACCACGTACACGGTGAAATCCGAAACGCTGGTTACCGTGGAAGAAAACTTGATGGGCAGCAATAAGCCGACCAGCGTGGCCATGCGCATCAGCACCGGGTCGGTGGATTTGGCGACGCCGAACTGGACTTCTCCGGATTCCAAGGCCGCGGTAAGCATGGAAGACACCACCGCGTCCTTGAGCCAAAACAGCCGAGCGTCGGTTAGAAACGATCCGAAAAATAATGAACACGAAATTGTACTGGCCAGCGGCGCCGCGGAAGTGCAGCGCGGGCAGGAGAAAGTGGAACTGACGCAGTGGGAAAAAGTCAGCTTTCCGACCGGCGGGCCGCTGCAAAAAGCCAATGTACTCGCGCCGCCTTCACTGGTTGAGCCGCTCAATCTGGCGCCGATCATCAGCGACAACCCGAAGACCAATCCGGTGCGCTTCGAATGGAAAGCGGTTGAAGACGCGGTGGGATACACGGTGCGCATCAGCACCACCACAATGTTTGCAAAAATCGTAAAGGAAGCGCACGTCTCGGGAACCAGCACGGAAATTATCGGGCTGGACCCGGGGGATTATTTCTGGAACGTAACCGCCAGCGACGCGAAAAAAGCGACCAGCGAGACCAGCGAGACATTTAAGTTCACCATCGTGGCCCAGGGCAAGACTCAGGAGATGATGCTGCAAATCGACGGCACGCAAATGCACGGGCGGGTGGCGGAAATTGTGGGACGGACCGAGCCGGGCGCCGCATTGATCGTAAACGGCCAGCCGGTACCCAATATTTCACCCGATGGAACTTTTCGGCATTTCACGGAGCCGCTCGATCCCGGCCAGCACACCATCGTGGTAATCGGGCAAAATCGCCGCGGAGGGACAGCCAAGCAGCAAATCTCCATCGTGGTGCCTAAATAGTTCGTGAAAGAGCTGGTTCGAGCGTTTGGCAAATAGTGGGAAAGGGCAGCAAAAACGCGTTCGCGGCCGCAAACTTTGCGCTCCGCAAGAAGTGCGCAGATAATGAAGTTGCAAGCTGCAGCACAAAATTGCAGCGCGAACATTTTTTGTAACTGCGCAAGTTGCGAGTGAACTGCGAAGGAAAATGTTTCTTCGCAAGAGGACAGGGGAATGAACAAGAACGGTTACAGCATGAGGTCGGTGTTCAGTTTGTTTTCGTCCGACCTCGCCATCGATCTGGGCACGGCCAACACCCTGGTGTTTGCGCACGGCAAAGGCGTGGTGGTGAACGAACCATCGATCGTGGCTATTAATAAGGCGACGGGAGAAGTGGTAGCGGTCGGCCGCGAAGCGAAGGATATGTTGGGCCGCACGCCGGGTAACGTGGTGGCCATCAAGCCGATGAAAGATGGCGTGATTGCCGATTTCAAAGTTACCGAAAAAATGCTCACCCATTTTATTCAGAAGGCGCACAACCGCCGCGTGTTGGTGCATCCGCGCATCGTGATCGGTGTGCCCAGCGAAATTACCCCGGTTGAGAAACGCGCCGTGCAAGACTCCGCGTATCGCGCCCGGGCCAGCGAAGTGTATCTCGTCGAACAAGCGATGGCTGCGGCTATCGGCGCGGGACTGCCAATCGATGAGCCCTCCGGCAACATGGTAGTGGATATCGGCGGCGGCACCACTGACATCGCGGTGATTTCCATGAGCGGCATTGTCTATTCGCGTTCCGTGCGGGTAGCCGGAAACGAAATGGACGAAGCAGTGATGCAGTATCTGAAGCGTAAATACAACTTACTGGTCGGCGAACGCACCGCAGAACAAATCAAAATGGAGATCGGCTCCGCCTATCCACTGGAAAAGCCGCTGACCATGGAAGTGAAAGGCCGCAACCTGATCGAGGGCGTGCCGCGCACGGTAACCATCGACGACAGCGAAATTCGAGAATCCTTGAGCGAATGTGTGGCCACAATCTTGAATGCCGTACGCGTGGCTCTGGAACGTACTCCGCCAGAACTTTCCGCGGACATCAGTGATCGCGGCATCGTACTCACTGGCGGTGGCGCTTTGCTGAAGAATTTGGACAAGCGCATCCGCGAAGAAACCGGGCTGCCGGTTTCGATCGCCGACGATCCGCTGGCTTCGGTGGTGCTCGGCACAGGAAAAATGCTCAGCGACTTCAAACTATTGCGGCAGGTTTGCATCGATTAGTTTTCGCGACGGCGTGGGCATTCTGCGCGAAATAACGGAACGGGTTATCTATGGTTGGCGTCCCCTCTCGACATAAATCTCTGGCTCTTCTCGCATGCGTCCTCTTCGCGCAGATACTGCTGCTTGCTTATCAGATCAAACGCGACACGCAAGGCCGATTGATCCGCGTGTGGTCCGTGGGGGCCATCTCGCCCTTCGAACGCGCCGGTACCTATGGAATCGGCAGCGTGCGCGGCACCTGGGGGCATTACTTCGCACTGCAAAATACCTCTCGCGATAATGAAGAACTGAAGCGAGAGAACGACCGCCTGAAACTGGAAAACACTCAGCTGCAAAGCCGCGTGGCGGAAGCGGTACGCTTGGAATCGCTGCTTAATTTTCGCGAATCGCACCAGCAGGTCCCTATGCTGGGCGCCCGGGTGATCGGCGCGAGCGCGGACAGCGCCAGCCGCACCATCTACATCGACCGCGGCGAACGCGACGGCGTCCAGAAAAATATGGCTGTGATTACCCCAGACGGCATCGTCGGCAAAGTACTTGAAACGTTTGCCGGAACCTCCCAAGTGTTGCTGCTAACCGACAAGGACAGCGGCGTCGGCGCGATGCTCGCGGATTCGCGTATCCAAAGCCCCGTCGGCGGCACTGGGGAACCACGCCTGGATATGAAATATGTGGCGAATGACGACAAAGTGGAAATCGGCGAACGCGTGGTGACCAGCGGCATGGACCGAATTTTTCCGCGCGATCTACCAGTAGGCACGGTGGCCGAAGTGCGCAGCGGGAGCCCGTTCAAAGCGATTCGGGTGCAGCCGGCTGCCAATCTGGAACGTCTGGAAGAAGTGATTATATTGACTACGCTGCAGCCGCTGGAGCTGAAGAAAGAATCTTCCGCGGCAACGTCCGACGCCGACAGCAAGACTTCCGCGGCCCAGGCGGCAGCCACCAAGGCTCTGGCCAATAAGCCGGCCATTGATCCGCCGGCGCTGGAAAAACCCAAACCGGCAGCGACGCACCAATGAACGAAACTACCTACGATTTGCGCAGCAGCGCCGAATCACACATCGAAGTTCATAAGTTTCGTGGCGGCACTATCGTTGGCACGCTGATCATTATTTTTTTCCTGCAGGCCTTCGTACCCAAATATTTTCACAGCCTGGCGATACTCGATCTTCCGCTGCTGGTCACCATTTATTTTGCGTTGAGCCGCAGAAATCCTTCCAGTGGCCTTTTGCTGGGTATGGCTATCGGGTTGTTGCAGGACAGTTTGAGCGGAGTTCCGCTGGGATTCTACGGCATCGCGAAAACCATCATCGGCTTTCTGGCGTCGTCTATTGGAGCGCGGTTGGACACCGAACATCCCGCGGCGCGCTTTGCGCTTACGATTTTTTTCTTCGGGTTGCAGCAGGGCATTCTGGTGCTGGAACGCCGCATCTTGCTGGCGCAACCGGAAGTGTGGTTCACCACGCATCTGGCCGTGGCTGCGTTGATCAACGCGGTTGTCGGCGTGTTGCTGTTCACGGTGCTCGACCGGCTGCGCAAACCTTCCTAAAACTCGTGAACCGTTGTGGAGGTGGATTCCGTGGCTAAGACTATAACCATACGAATGGATTCGGAAAACTACAAATTCCTTAATGAATTCAGCAAAACGGAACACAGCGACCTGTCGAAGGCGGTTCGCGACTTGGTTTCGCGTGGGCGCGTGCTGGCAGTCGAAAAATACAAGAGTGGGGACGCTTCACTCGGAAAAGCGGCAGAACTCGCGGGCCTGCACGTCGGACAAATGATGAGAGTGTTGACCGAGTTTGGAATCGAGAGCGGTATCGAAGACAGCGATTATCGGGACGGTTTGGCGAATCTCGAAAAAGTCTGGTGAGCGCCGCGGCCTACACGCGCGACTATTGCAGCGAGAGATACTGCTTCAAATCCGCGTAGTTACTGGAGAAAGGCAACGATAATTTTTCGCGTTTGAGGCAGGCGGCCAGCCGATCGGGCAACGGCGGAGCAGAGCCGATCGCGCGCTTCACCACATCGGCGAATTTTGCAGGGTGCGCGGTAGAAAGCACCAGTCCTTGCGAGTCTTCGGGATGCTCCCGCTTGTACGCTTCCCAACCCAGAATGCCGACAGCAGTGTGCGGATCGGCGATGTAGCTGTAGCGCTCATGCACCATCTTCATGGCCGCTAGGGTTTCTTCGTCGGTTGCGCCATGGCCCCAGATTTCTTTCTGCACGTACTCCAGACGATTGCGGCACAAATCCAGTAACCGTGGAAAATTATTCGGATTTCCCACATCCATGGCGTTCGAAATGGTCGCGATCCCAGGGCGGGCGTTAAATTTTCCGCTGAGCAGATACTGCGGGACCACGTCGTTAGCGTTCGTGGAGGCGATAAATCTCGCCACTGGCAGTCCGATGCGCTTGGCAAAAATCCCCGCGGTCAAATTTCCAAAATTCCCGCTGGGCACGGAAACGATCAGCGGCACGGAAGCTACCGGCAGTTGCCGGTACGCAGCCACGTGATAGAACATTTGCGGAAGCAACCGCCCGATGTTGATGGAATTGGCCGAAGTTAAAAAAGCCCGTTTATTTAATTCTTCGTCGGAAAAGGCCTGCTTCACCAGCCGCTGGCAATCATCAAACGATCCCGCCACTTCCAGCGCGGTAATATTTTCGCCCAGTGTGGTGAACTGCTTTTCCTGCGCTTCGCTGATGCGCTTCGAGGGATAGAGAATCACCACGCGAATTCCCGGCACGCCCAGAAATCCATGCGCCACCGCGCTTCCGGTATCGCCGGAAGTAGCCACCAGCACGGTCAACGGTTTTGATTCGCCGCGCACGAAATAGCCCAGCAGCCGGGCCATGAACCGCGCGCCAAAATCCTTGAACGCCAGCGTGGGGCCATGAAAAAGCTCCAGCACATGCAGCGCCGGCGATAGCGACACTAGTTTCACCGGAAAATTGATGGATTCGCTGACGATCTGCCACAAGACATCTTCCGGCAATTCCGCGCCGGCAAACGGACGCACCACGCGAAAACATACCTCGGTAAACGGCAGTCCGCGAAAATCCTCCAGCTCTTGCGGCGAGTGCCGCGCGATTTCCGCCGGCATGTACAAGCCGCCATCGGGCGCAAGTCCGCGGAGCACCGCGCCGCGCAGCGAGGTGAGAGGAGCTTTACCGGAGGTGCTGCGGTATCTCATGTGGTCGATGGAATCGCTGATTTTCTAAATGGTGGAAACCGAAGTGCGCTGTAGCTGCCGTCGAATCTCCGCCAGAAATCGCTCGCCGTCGTACCCGGCGCTTCGCAACTCCGCCACCGGCAATGTTACGTGCGCGAGCACTTCGTAGCTGCGCCGCCGCGCTTCCAGCAGCGCGGGATAGCACCGCGCCACGGTTTCGCGGGGCGTTTCCCCGGCCCGCGCCTGAAATGCGCCCTTCCACAAAACTGGCTTGGGGTCGCTGAGGTAGCGCTCGATCAACAATTGCTGCTCAGCCGCGGACGCCGCAAAATAAATGACGGTCATGCTGCGCCGCATCCGCAGCAATAAATTGTTGCCGGTGTAAATCACGCTGCCGGTAGTATCCAGAATCAGCGATCGCTCCGGCGCCGCTTCCACGCCGGACAGCACTTCATCCAGCGCGCCAATCTCTTCGGACAAATATTGCGCCTCGCGCTCCGCATACGTCGCGCTATCCGGCCAGCCCATCCATGCAGCCAAATCGTTAATTCCCGCGCGGCTGCCTTCGGGCAAATGCTCGGCGAGCCGTCGGCCAATCAGGTCATCGCAAGAGACGACGTGGTGCCCTGCTTCAGCCAGTCGCCGGGACCAGAACGTCTTGCCGGTTCCAGACATCCCGATGAACGCCAGGTGCGCAAGCTGTGGTGAGCTGTTTTTCATAACGTGAAGATGGTTTTCTACGATAGCGTGTCCCAGAAGCCCAGAGCAAGTTGCCTGTCCGCAGGAGTTTCAATCGCAACACCGGCCCGCCGACGGTGTTCGATGCTCACCCCGGGTCCCTGTCACCGCCTGCCGGGGGCCATATATGGTGACGACTTGGAACCTGTCCTCGCGGCCGACTTGCGACCCCCTATCCCAGATGTTAGTTTTAAAAAGGCCTTTCTGCGCGCTGCAGAACGGGCTTGGCTGTAAGACTAGGGGCTTTCGGCGGAGATTTTTGCGCGGGATCTGCAGAGTCTCAGCAAAATTTCTAGTGTGATCCGCGGGAAGCATTACATCTAGCGAGAATTTTTGTTTCAAGCGAGTAGCCTCCGGGAAATCCGGAGCGGGCCGGCCCGGTCCTGAGTCCTGCTCGCCAAAGCGCAATTTAGAAGCAACTTGCGCGCGGAGTTTTCGTGTCCATCTGGTTTCGCAACGATAAAAGATTGCCGCAGGGGCGGCTGGCGATTGTCTCCTACGTCATCGTGGGCATGATCGGCGTGCTGCTGCTGGGCTTCTGGAAGCTGCAGGTCATCGATTCGGACCGCTATGGCGTGATGGCCGAGCGCAACCGTGTGCGTTCCATTCCCATCATCGCCCCGCGCGGCCGCATGCTGGACCGCGATGGACGCGTCCTGGTCGACAACTATCCCAGCTTTAGCGTTTTGCTGCTGCGTGACGATCCGGCCCTCGTCGAAAAAAATCTTCCGCTTATAGCCGACGGTCTGGGCATTTCCGTCGACGATCTGCACGAGCAGTTGAACAACACCCGGGCTCTTCCAAAATTTCAGCCCATCGTCATCAAGCCGGAAGCGACCAAAGCCGACGTCGCCTTCATCGAATCGCACCGCGCTGATATTCCTCTGCTCGAAATGTTGATGGTCCACCGCCGCCGTTATCTCCCGGACGGCTTCATGGGCCACGCCAGCGGCTACGTCGGTGAAGTCAGTGAAGCGCAGATCGAAGCCAGCGATGGCAAATTCCGTCCGGGCGACCTGGCCGGAAAAACCGGCCTCGAACGCCAGTACAACGACCAATTAATCGGCACCGACGGCATGCGCCGCGTGATCGTCAACAGCGTTGGCAAAGAAGTTGGCCGCCTCTCCACCCAGGAAGCGATTCCCGGCAAGCAAATCACGCTGACCATCGACTACGATCTGCAGAAGGTTGCTGAAGAGTCTTTAGGCCAACGTCCGGGAGCCGTAGTAGCCCTCGATCCGCGCACCGGCGAAATTCTAGCCATGGTCAGCCGGCCCACCCCCGATCCCAACGACTTCGCCGTTCAAATTTCTAAAGACGAATGGCGCAAACTAAACGAAGATCCGCTGCACCCGCTGCTGAATCGCGCGATTCAGGCGCAACTAGCCCCCGGTTCAGTATTCAAGATCGTCACTGCGGCAGCCATGCTCGAGGACAAAGTCCCACCGGAGAGCTTTACGACTTTCTGTCCGGGCTTCGCAACCTTCTACGGCCGCCAATTCAAGTGTTATATCTACTCGGCCAAGAGCGGACCCCGCTCCCATGGCGTAACGAATCTCCACGAAGCAATTCTGAAATCCTGCGACATCTTTTTCTATAACGTGGGCATGCGGCTGGGTATCGACCGCCTGGCTTATTACGCCACGAAGTTCGGCCTCGGCAAAAGAACTGGCATCGATCTGCCCTCCGAAGAGCCCGGGCTGATGCCCTCCTCGGAATGGGCTGAGCGTGTCCAACATCGCAAGTGGTACGCCGGCGAAACCATTTCCGTGGCTATCGGTCAGGGCGCAGTCACCGCCACCCCACTGCAACTCGCGCGAATGATTGGCGGCATCGCCAGCGGCGGCGTTTTCAAGCAGCCACACTTGCTCAAAGACGCGCAAAACGTGACGGAAGAGCGAGTATCCATTTCCGAACCCACCGTGGAAAAGCTTACGGACGCCATGTATGGGGTGGTTAACGAGCCGGGCGGCACCGGTGGAAGCCTGAAACTAACTGGCGTCGAGTTGAGCGGCAAATCCGGCACTGCGCAGGTCATTGGCTACGCCACGCGAGACCGTCTCGGCAAACAAGCAAAATTTGAAGACAATGCCTGGTTCGTGGGCTACGCGCCGAAACGCAATCCGGAAATCGTGGTCGCCGTGCTGGTACAGGAAAGCGGTCAGCACGGAGGAACTGCTTCCGGCCCGGTGGTCCGCGACATCATCAAGACCTACTACGACAAGAAAAATAAAAAAGACCAGGGTCAATACACGGTTGAGCTTGAGCACCACAACCTCGATGGCGACGCGACGCCCGCCGCTGCCAATTCCGTTACCGCGGCTATCGCTCCGCAGGTAGCTCCGCAAGTGGCATTGAAGCGTAAGAAGTCCGCCCCAACCGCGGGGACCGCGCAAGCCCATGCAAGTGAAGACAAAGCGCTGGCGCCACATTGATTTTGGAGCGCCTCTAGCGCCCAAGCTTTTTCGCAATTACGTGATTTGCACCGTGCAGGACGGTAACCAAGCATGAAAGACGCACCAGGAACTCGCGACTACGATTGGTGGCTGTTAGCCATCCTGGGGGCCATCTGCGCCCTGGGCGTGATCGAAATCTATTCCGCGACCCACGGCAGCAGCCTGGACGGGATGCAGATGAAGCAAGTCCGCTGGCTGATCGTCGGGGTGATCCTGATGTTTGCGCTCTCCCGCCTCGACTACCATCTGATCCTCGACCAGGCCTTTATCCTCTATCTGATAGGCGTCATCGCGCTGATTGCCGTCCTGGCTTTCGGCCATACCCGCTTCGGCGCCAAGCGCTGGCTCCCGGTCCTCGGCGAATTCTTACAGGTGTCCGAACTCGTTAAATTGATTATAATTATTGTGCTGGCCCGGTTCTTTGCGGAAGTCCAGACCGACGAACTCTCGCTGCGCGACTTAATCAAAGCGAGTTTGCTCGTAGGCCTTCCGCTGGCCCTGATCCTCAAGCAGCCCGATCTGGGTACCGCGCTGGTCTTAATGCCCTTGTTGGTGATCGGTGCTTTTCTGGCCGGCTTGCAGTGGCATCACGCTGCCATTATTTCGCTGGTAGGTGTACTCTTGGTAGGAAGTGTATTCTACCCGCCCGTCAGTAAGCATATTTTGAAGCCGTACCAGCGCGAGCGGATCACTTCTTTCCTGCACCCGGAAGATGATGCCAAGGGTTCCGGCTATCAGCTGCTGCAATCGAAAATTGCCGTGGGGTCCGGCGGCTTCTGGGGCAAAGGTTTTGGAAATGGCAGTCAGAATCAACTGGGCTACATCCCCGTCCGATATTCGGATTTCATCATGTCGGCTTGGGCGGAAGAACAGGGATTCAAAGGCGTCCTCTTAGCCTTGGGACTGTATATGGCGCTTTTACTCCGCTTGGTGCAGAATGCTCAACGCGCGAAAGATCGCGCGGGAATGTTTCTGGTCATGGGCGTAGCAGCGGCGCTGGGTTTCCATGTTTTAGTAAACGTGGCAATGGTCATCGGCGCTATGCCGGTTACCGGTATCCCCTTACCCTTAATGAGTTACGGGGGTTCCGCCACGCTGTTTGTTTTCCTGGCGATTGGCCTGGTTATGAATGTTCGGCTCCGCCGCTTCGTCAACTGAGCCGGCCGCCAGTCCGCGTGACGCGCCCCAGCCGCTTTTTCGGGGCCGCACCGGCAAAAAGTTAAGTCGACTGCTCGTCAGTCGCAGGTAAGAAAGATTTCAATAAGCAGGACAGCATCGTCCGCCGTTTGCCCGGCAGCTTCCCGGCAACGGACCAGCCTCGATAGCGTGAGGATTCAGCTTCCCTCCAACATCGACCGCCGAGCCACCTCCCTAGGGGTGTGCCCTGCGCGTGTTTCGCTTCTCACGAAACAACCTCATCTGGTACGGACCCCCGACGGGCAAGCGCTCGCGGCGATGCGTGCAGGAGCCGGCTTTGCCGGTGCCGCACAGCAAGGCGGACGCACGGCGTCCGCTCTACAAGACGACCCCGGCTTGGCCGGGTTCGCATATAAGGAGTTTTTTTCATGTCAAAAGAATTGGTTATTGCTGCAGGTTCCCATGAACGCCGCGTCGCGATCATGGAAGAAGGTCAGCTAGTCGAAATTTACATCGAGCGCGAAAAAGAATTCGCCCTCGTCGGCAGCATCTACAAAGGTAAAGTCACCCGCGTCCTCCCTGGAATGCAGTCCGCTTTCGTCGAAATTGGTCTCGATGGCGACGCCTTCCTGTACGTCAGCGACGTTTTCGAAAATCTCGAAGACTACGATCACGGACATTCGCACGACGCTCCCGCCGCGCTACCCGTGGCGAACGGAGCTGCGACGTCCACCATCGAACTGCTGCCCGGCGAAACATTGCACGCCGTGCAAGTCGACGGCGAAGACATTCCTCTTGCTCCGCACGAACTAGAGCATCTGCAGGACATCGCCCCCATCACTCATCTTTCTGGCGGCGAAGGCGAAATCTCCGGTGAAGTGCACGACGAACACGAACCCGGCAACCAGGCGCCCATCGATTCCCTCGCTGCCGAGCACGTCGAAAACGTTCACGGCGAACACGGTGACCCCGCGGACGAAAAGCAGCCCGAATCTAACGCTTCTGCGCCGCAGAATTTTTCGCCGCATTACAATCCCACGCAAAACTATCCCTCTACCGGCGGTCGCGATAACCGCGGCGGCCAGAATTTCGGACGTGGCAACGATCGCGGCGGACGCAGCGGACAAAACGCTGGCGGCTCGGACCGGGGTGGCGATAGAGGTGCAGATAGAGGCGGTGATCGCGGCGCCGGTGGTGACCGCGGACGCGGTGGCCGCTGGGGCCGCCGCGGTGGTCGTCGTCGCAGCGGCAGTGGGGGCGGCAGTCAGAGCAGCGGTCCAGGCAATGGACCGCGCAACACTCCTCCGCAGAACGCCGGACCCGGCCGCAATCTTCCTCCCTCGAAATATGCCTCTCCGACCAGGTGGCGGCGAATCTCGCGGCGGAGATCGCGGCAACGAATCCCGCGGCTTCGAGCCCGGCAATTTTGAACCGCGTGGCAGGGACAATCGTGGCGACAATCGCGGTGACAATCGTGGCGACCAGCCTCGCGGACAATTCCGTGGACCGCGCGGCAGTGAACCGCGCCGTGGCGAAAGCACCCGTCATAGTTCGCCTTCCGCTCCGCATGATCCCGCCGAAGAGCCGATCCTGCTTCCTGGTGAATCTCTCGCCAAGTATCGCGAAAAACCCGCAGCCGCGGCGGTTGCACCGGTCGAGCGTCTCTCCCCCGAAGATCGGCTGCCGGAAATCGCCGACCTGTTACCCAGTCGCGCCATGAACGTGGCGCCGGTTGCACAGCCCGGCGCTCCCACAGCCACCCCCGGCGCACCAGCCGGCGGCCCGCGCCGCTTCTCTGGCGGATTGCCTCGCTGGCTCCTCGCCGAAGAGGGCGTAACCGCAGGCGGCCCCACTTCCGAAGAAGAATCGAGTGGCGCTGCTGTTGCCGACCAGAGCGACGAAGCCAACGAGGAAATCACTCCTTTGGTGCTTCCCACTTCGCATCATTCTTCCGAGTCCGAGCCTGCCGTCCGTGGCGATGTCGATCTCAACGACGACCAAGTTGCTTCCCTTTCTTCCGAACTCGTCGAAGCCAAACACGAGGAAACTTCCGAACACGCTCATGTCGACGCCGTAGTCGGTGGCGCGGAATTCGAAGAGGACGAAGAAGAAGACGAGGCTGACGAGCAAGACCAAGCTCAGCGCTCTGACGAAAACGAAGAAGACGACGAAGGCGATCAGGAAGAAGAACTCCAGGTTGCGCCAGACGCGGTAGAGACCCACTCGGCCTCCCAGCAAGCGGAAGCCGAGGCGGACGCCGCTCACGAAGAAGCCCACGCCGACGCCGAGCACGAAGCCGCTCAGCAATCCGGCTCCGTTTCCAGTGAATCTGGCGATCTTCCCGTAACCGAAATGCACGCTGTCGTCGAAGAAGACGCCATTTTGCTACCCGGCGAAACTCGCGCCCCGCGTGCCCCGGGCGCGCCGCGCGAAGATTTCCCGCGCGATTCCGCCCGCGTAGGCGGCGGCAATCCGCGCTCTAGATTCCAACGCCCCTTCCGCAGCGGCAGTGCTGGCCGCGACCGCGGACCCCGTCGTGACGGAGGCCGCAGCGATTCTCGTGGGCCCCGCCACGAAGGTAGAAGTCATGATAATCGTGGCAGCGAAGGCCGCAGCACCAACACTGGCAGCCGTCCTTACGAGGGGGGCCGCCCATCGGAAAATCGCGGCACCGGAGAAGGCCGCCCGCGCTTCAATCGCGGCAGTGGCGAAGGCCGGCCCCGTTTCGATCGCCGTCCCGGCGGAGGCGGAGGTCAGCACCGTGCACACGGCAGCCATTCCGGCCCGTCGCGCCGTCCGCAATTAATTTCCGAAATGTTGAAAGCCGGCCAGGAAGTGGTCGTGCAAATCGCCAAGGAACCTCTCGGCAAAAAGGGCGCGCGCATCACCAGCCACGTCGCTTTGCCGGGCCGCTTCCTCGTCTACATGCCCACCATCGACCACATTGGCGTTTCCCGCAAAATTGAAAGCGCGGAAAATCGTTCGCGCCTCCGCCGTTTGGTTGGCGGAGCTCGCGGCTCCTATCCCGGCGGCTTTATCGTGCGCACCGCCGCCGGCGGGGCCACCGACGAAGAAATTCAAACCGATATCGACTTCCTCGGCAAAACCTGGAACGAAATCAAAACCAAGAGCGAAGACCGCAAAGCTCCCGCTCTCCTTCACCGTGATTTAAATCTCGTCGAACGCATCCTCCGCGATTACGTCAGCGACGATTTCACCGCCATCTGGATTGACAACGAAGAGGAGTACGGCAAAGTCGTCGAGTTCGTCAGCCGCTTCCAGCCCAAACTCGTCAGCCGCGTCAAGCTCTACACCAAAGAGACGCCAATTTTCGAAGAGTTCGGCATCCAGCACGAGCTCGATAAAGCTCTGCGCGCGAAGGTCTGGCTCAAGTCCGGCGGCTACATCGTCATCAACCACACCGAAGCCCTGGTCGCCATCGACGTCAACACCGGTAAATTCGTAGGCAAAGGCTCCATCCGCCTCGAAGACACCATCGTCAAGACCAACCTCGAAGCGGTAAAGGAAATCGTCCGCCAGATTCGCCTCCGCGATCTCGGCGGCATCATCGTCGTAGATTTCATTGACATGGAAGAGCGCCGCAACCGCGAAAAAGTTCTCTCCGCGTTGCAAAACGCTCTCGAAGAAGACAAAGCTCCATCCAAAGCTCTGGGCTTCAACGAATTCGGCCTGGTCTGCATCACTCGCAAACGCACCAAGCAGGCTCTCGAACGCGTGCTCTGCCAGCCCTGCCCGTATTGCACCGGCAGCGGTATGGTCAAGTCCATCCCCACGCTCTGCTACGAAATCTCCGCAGAAGCCCGCAAGATGGCTGCCGCCGATCACGAAAGCCCCAACCTGACTTTGCGCGTCAATCCCGAAATCGCCAAAGCCCTAAAAACCCGCGAATCCATGCTAATGGACGAACTCGAGCAAACTTCGCACAAACACATAATCATCCAGTCCGACGCCACCCTGCACTGGGAGCAATACGATATTTACTAGACACTGAGGAAATTTCTTGGTGAGGATTGGGACGCCCGGACTGAAAGGTTCGGGCGTTTTTTAATTTGGGGTGCGGAAATCGGTTGTCTGTCCCTGAGTTTCCAACGCTAGATGAACTTGAAACTGATCTTAATCAGGTCTTGACGGCTCGTGAAGATCACAAGTCCTAAGCGGTGGGTGGCGCACGTTTCAAAAGCAAGTAACCTCCGGGACGGCTACGTTCTTTTGCTGGCCGCCCGCCGGCCACAGTGAACCTTGGCCGCCGGGGGTCGGGGGCCTTGACCAACTACTCCGGTTGCCATATACTCTCGCCGTTTTTCACCCGCTTACGGATCCTTTTCGATCACGCTCGCAGGAGGGCGCTTGCATCGCAATACTACCCAGCTTCTCTATATCGTTGTGGCTTTTGTCTGTTTAGCTTTTCCACTCTCAACCTTTGCCGATTCGATCACCATCGACGTGTCCGCGCCAGGCCCCAATCAGGTTATAACGGGCGTCACTGGGGCGACCGACTGGCAGTTTATCTCACCCACGGAAGTCGCCATCAAAGGCGGGTGCACGCAGTCGTCCACTGAATTTTTCGGATTTATCCCCGGTAGCACGAGCTTGAGTTGTTGGGACTCGGGTCTAATCGGTGCGACCAGTGGCACCGTCAATGTTCTGGTGCCTGGTACGGTCGATCCTGCGACGGGAATCGGACAGATCGAGGGTACTCTGAGCTACGCCGAGACCTTGACCAATACAGTCACAGACTGCGCGAGCCTCGGCATAATTCCGGTGGAAACGTGCTACACCTCATACTTTCAATACACCGCCGTCTTTGCACTCGCTGACGGCACCGGCACGGGGGTCACCTCGACAGTGGACGGGTTTGGTGTGCAATTTGGAGTCACCGAAACCCCTGCACAAACTCCCGAACCTTCCAGCTTGATGCTGCTTGGCGCCGGGTTGTTCAGCTGCATCGGGCCACTTCGCAGAAAGCGGATGGCGCCTCAACAATAGCCCTGGCGGGTGGCATACCCTTCGAAAAGCAAATAACCTTCCGGGTGGCCCGCGCTGTGCTGTTTTTTGCATAGGGTGGGCCGCTCTTCGGAGGCACTGCCGCTGCTTCGGTTCTGAGGACGTTCTATTTTTCGCAGGTGCCGTAAGGTTGAGATGGACGCTCTAAAGCCAGTCCACTTGCAGAGCCTTAGGCCAATTCTTAGGCCAAAAAGTTCGGTACCAATACATCGCAAACAGTGCCCAGTGCCGTCAGTGGTCGGCGAAACGATCTCATAACTTTGGCCTAAAAATGGCCTACAGAGTCGCCACTCCCTAGTTCTCTTCGATTTCTGAGTTTGATTTTTGTGCAAGTTGCGTGTTTGCAACCACGCCCTTTGTACGACATCTACTAGCCGCTCAGCGTCGGCACCATGCGCCGTTGTAGCGGCGGGTCTTCAGACCCGCGCACTCTTCAGCCACATTGAAAACCAAGGCCCGGATCAAACTCCCGGGCCTTTTGTTTTTATCTCTCTTTACCTCAACAACCTGGGCCGGCCCGGGCAGTTCTTCCGGTTGACTTAATCCTTGCCGTTTAATGCGTAGCATTATATTCTGAGGGAGTGATAAGGTCCTTCAAGTGCCCACACACCGAGAGGCTTTTCCACGATGAGAACGTCCGCAAGTTCGTAAACATCCGGCAACCAGCGCGGCGAAAGCTCCTGATGCTGCACGCCGCCAAGCGTCTGATGGACCTGACAGTGCCTCTGGGTAATAGACTTCATCAGCTCGAGCGTGATCGCGCAGGGCAGCACAGTATAAGCATCAACGATCAGTGGCGCATCTGTTTTGTGTGGAGCGATGGAAACGCCTGCGACGTGGAAATTACGGACTATCACTAAGGGAGAAAACATGCCTCGACTGAAACCGATTCATCCAGGCGAGATTCTTCGCGAAGAGTTCATGCTGCCGCTAAACCTCAACGCTAATAAATTAGCTTTGGCCCTGCACGTTCCTGCTCCAAGCATCTACGATATCGTCAAAGAGCAACGCGGCATCTCCCCTGAAATGGCTCTCCGGCTCGGATATGCGTTCGGGACGACCCCTGATTTTTGGCTCAATCTTCAGTCGGAGTTTGATTTGCGAGCCGTGCGGAATGAAAAGGAAGCCAAGGTCAAGAGTCAGGTTCGCCCTCTTGAACTCCACGCATAGATTCCTCAAAAAGCGACGCCTCCATCCGATCTGCTCGGTGGGGGCTCTTTTGTTTTTGGATAAGGCCTGATAGCTAGAACAATTAACTCACGAGCTTCCAAGCGCCCAAGCGGTGCACGGGCCGCACCATAGGCCTGCGCCACGCCGCTTCTCACTTCCCGCTGCGCCGCCCTCCCGTCAACCCGCCACCCACCCCGCGCTCCTTCCGAATCTTCTCCCAATTCCAGATCCCATAATTCACCGCATCCGGCAATTTATATCCCATCTGCCGCGCTAGCATGAAAACCTGCCCGCGATGATGCGCCTCATGCGTAATCATGTAACACAGCATCTCCGGACCAACCGGCCAAGGCCGTGCCCATCCGTCGCGGCAAAAATTTTTAATGCGTCCGCCATCCGCGCCCAGCGCTTCCGTCAGCATCTCCGCGCACCGCGCCGCACTCTCCGCCAGCCCGATGCTCGCCTGCCGCACGGTGCACCGCGCCCGGTGCAGTTGCCGCGGCACTTTCAAATGCGGCGCCGTAAGCCGCACCCACTTGCACCGCACATTGTGCACATGCGTAAAAATCGCCACAATACTGCGACCTCCATCGGCAGGCTCCGCCCGCCAGGCTCCCGCCTCCAGCGCTTCAATCACCATCTGATTCATCCGCTCATTAACCAAAAATATCTCGGCCGCCGCTGTCCCAAACCCGCGCGACACGCCGTCCGCAGCGCGAACCGACAGACGCCCACTCACCAAGTATTGTTTCTTGCTCATGATCGAACTCCGAATCGCAAAAACAAAACTCCCAACTCTCGGTGCCCTCTGCGCTCTCCGCGTCCTCTGCGTTAAAGCATTTTAGTAACCGAAGAGCTCGTTCCTCCAAAAACAAAAAGCCCGCCAAAAAAAAGCGGGCTCACTTCCGTTCAATGCCTTGTGTACGTCGCTCCACCACCGCAATCCCAACTAGCTAATATCCACTTCCAAGCCCCCAACCCATCCCGCCACCACGTTATAAATCACCGCCATCAGCGCCGCGATAATCCCACCAATAATCCCATACAAAATCGGAATGATGATGATCGCCCCCATGCCCATGCCCATTCCAAACGACCGCGCACTCAGCCCACCCTGCGAAGCCACCGGAGCCAGCGATCCCGCAATACCCGAGAGTCCCGCGACAATCAATCCCATCACCAATCCAATCACCGCATACAGCACCAGCCCCACCTTGAAAGCTGACCCCGGTCCAATCCGCCGCACTATCGCCATAATCTTTCCTCCTTACCAGTTTCCCCAGCGTGCGCGCATCCTAACACCCACATCCGAGTCGCACCAAGGACTAATTGTCCGCCCAACACGGAACACGGTTCACGGGACACGCTTCTCCCCCATGCTACAATTTCCTCCATGCCCGCGCGCCTACTCGACGGCCTCAAAATCCGCGACGAAGTCTTCAACGAAATCCGCGCCGAAGCCATCGACCTCCACATCCATCAACACATCCGACCCGGACTCGCCGCCGTCCTGGTCGGAGACGATCCCGCCTCCCAGCTCTACGTAAAAAGCAAAATCGCCGCCTGCCATCACCTCGGCCTCGCCAGCTGGCTGCACACCCCTTCCGCCAATGTCACCACCGAAGAGCTCCTGAAACTGGTCGACGAACTCAACGCCGACTATCGCGTCGACGGCATCCTCATCCAGCTCCCGCTGCCCAAACAAGTGGACACCAAACGCGTCCTCGAAGCCGTCGATCCCGCCAAAGATGTGGACGGCTTTCATCCCATCAACTTGGGCAAACTGGTCAGCAACCGTCCCGGCTTGGTCGCCTGCACTCCCGCCGGCTGCATGGAAATTCTTCGCCGCAACGATATAAAAATCGAAGGCGCCAACGCCGTAGTCCTCGGCCGCAGCGACATCGTCGGCAAGCCCATGGCCCTTCTGCTCTTGCACGCCAACGCCACCGTAACCATCTGCCATTCCAAGACCCGCGATCTCCCCGACGTAGTTCGCCGCGCCGACATCCTCGTCGCCGCCATGGGCAAAGCCGGCTACGTCGCCGCCGACTGGATCAAGCCCGGCGCCACTGTAATCGATGTCGGCACCAATAAAATAACGGACGCCACCGAAGCCGCCAACCTGCTGAAAAATTTCCCGCAGCGCCTCGAGAAATTTAAGGAAAAAGGCTCCGTTCTCATCGGCGACGTTCATCCCGACGCCATCAACACCGCTGGCGCTATCACTCCTGTCCCTGGCGGCGTCGGCCCCATGACCATCACCATGCTCATGAGCAACACCGTCAAAGCCGCCAGGCTCCGTCGCGGCCAGGCTGCGCCGAACGTACCGCAAAAACAAAATCCTCCCTCTGCAGCAGGCGCGCGATAATCTCAGCGTGCTGAAACTAGGCCTAACCGGAGGAATCGCCAGCGGCAAAAGCTCCGTCGCCAGAATGCTGCGCGAACTCGGCTTCACCGTCCTCGATGCAGACGCCCTCGCCCACCAGCTCATCGAGCCCGGCCAGCCCGCCTACAAAGAAATCCTCGCCGAATTTGGCGCCGAAATTGCTCCCGACGGAAAACGCATCGATCGCAGCAAACTGGGCGCTATCGTTTTCGCCGACCGCGCCAAACTCGATCGCCTCAACGCCATCGTCCACCCCCGCGTCCATCAATCCATGCTCCAGAAATTCGCCGAGTGGCAGCGCTCCGGCGATCGCGACGTAGTTTTCGTGGAAGCGGCCTTGCTCGTCGAAGCCGGCTTCGAGAAAAAACTGGACGGCCTGGTAGTCACTTGGTGTACCCCTGAACAGCAGCTCCAGCGTCTGCTCGCTCGCGGCCTAAGCGAAGCCGAAGCCAAACGCCGCATCGCCTCTCAACTCGCCCCCTCCCAAAAACTCCTCCACGCCAAGTACAAAATCGACTGTTCCCTCTCCCTAGACGACACCCGCCGCCAAGTCGCCGCCTTGGTCGATACCCTCCGCCAACCCTCCTAAAATTGTGCAGGATCTTTAGAGGCCACACTTCTTGCTTCCCGCTTTTGCCTTCGTAGGGTCCGGCTTCAGCCGCGACCGGCCTACCTCCGATGCCGTTCTCTTATTCGGGAGGGCCCGACTTTAGTCGGGCCGCCACCGCCCTGCCCAAACAGGGGGCTTTAGCCCCTGCGGTACCACCTCCGGAGTTTCCTCGCCACTAATCACTCGCCACTCGCCACTTCTTTTCAAACGAAGTTCCCGCGAAAGAAGCCAATCTCGCCAAAGCCGATACTCTCCAAGAAATCTGTACGTACCAGTACCCCACAAACTACTTGACAGAATAATTATAATGCGGTACTCTACGTTCGTTAAGAACTGTGTCTAGCCGCGATCAAATTCCAAAGCCAACTTAGAGTCACTTGGACTCGTTACGTTTCTAGTTACTATGGACTCTGTCTAAACCCTTCAGAATCAACACTTCCCTAACTGCGGAATCTAAACGACTTAAACTCCTTTGTAATGAACAGTTACGAAAAACCTGGAGGGGGGTATCCGGGAAACACTCAGCGACCCACAAAAATCCTCGCACCCATTTCACGCAAATTGTCCCCGTAAGCTAGACTGTTCCAACCATGACCGTAATCGACGAAGTCCTAGCCGCCAACGAAGTTTACGCGCGCACCCACGAACTCCGCGCCCTAACCCCGCGCCCGATCCGCAAACTCGCCGTCCTCACCTGCATGGACACTCGCCTCTCCATCCGCACCCTCGGCCTCAAGACCGGAGACGCCCACATCATCCGCAACGCCGGCGGCATCGTCACCGACGACAGCCTCCGCTCCCTGATCGTCTCGCACCATCTCCTCGGCACCGAAGAGTTCATGGTCATCAACCACACCGACTGCGGCCTGATGCACACCAGCGAACAGGACCTGCGCACCAGAATCCAGAACCGTACCGGCACCGCCGCCGTCACTCCCTCTTTCTTCTACGCCTTCCAAAACATCGAAGAAAACGTCCGCCACCAGTTACAGAAACTGCACACTCATCCCTGGATTCCCAAATCAGTCGCTATCCGCGGATTCGTCTACGACGTCACTACCGGCCAGCTCCGCGAAGTGAAACACTCCTAGCCCGCCTGTACGTCTAATGTGTGTGCATGCCAGTTCCGCAGCGCACGCATGACCTGCTCAACGCTTTTCTCTATACTGGAGACATGCAATACCCTGTGAGTAGAACCCCGTCCATGCCACCAGTTAACGCCTCCACCCGCGCGCGTGTGATCCTCGGCGCGCTGCTTATTTTCTTTGGCGCGTACTGGGTCGGCGCGCGCTTCGGCCCGCACCAGCCCATCAACGTCGGGGCGGTCCCGCCATCGGAACCCAGCAGCAATGCGACCAGTGACCCGACCCCAAGCGGCGCAATTCCAGCCGCGACGGTTCCGCCACGCAACCAACGCGACGGCATCCTCACCGACGACGAATCCATCAACGTTCGCGTCTACCGCCAGGCTTCGCCCGCAGTAGCCAACATCCTCACCAAAGCCACCCAATACGATTTCTTCATGGACGCCGTCCCCGTCGAAGGCGCGGGCTCCGGTTTTGTAATCGATCCGCGCGGCTACATCCTCACCAATTTTCACGTCATCCAGGAAGCGCAAAGCATCGAAGTGGTACTCGGCGACCAGACGCGCTATCCCGCAAAAGTAGTTGGCGCGGATCAACGCAATGACGTAGCCCTGATCAAGATCGATCCCAAAGGTAAATCGCTGGCCTTTCTGAATCTCGGCGATTCCTCCAGCCTGCAAGTGGGACAAAAAGTTCTGGCTATAGGCAATCCCTTCGGCTTTCAATCCACGCTGACCACTGGCGTGGTCAGCGCTCTCGGCCGCACCGTGCAAACCAGCCAGACCACTTTCATCGACGAAGCCATCCAGACCGACGCGGCCATCAATCGCGGCAATTCCGGCGGCCCGCTCATCAATTCGCACGGCGAAGTAATCGGCATCAACTCCGCGATTTACACGCCGAGCGGAACCACCGCAGGCATCGGCTTTGCCATTCCCATTAACACCGCGAAAAATCATCGCCCACGATTTAATGACCGATGGCCGCGTGCACACCGCATTCCTGGGCGTCGAAACTCTTCCCGTCGGCGGTTATCTCGCCGGTGCGTTGGATCTTCCCGTAAAAGAAGGTTTGCTGGTGGAAACGGTTTCGGCGAATGGTCCTGCGGCCAAAGGCGGAATCCGCGGCGGCGATCGCACCGCGAACGCCGGAATGCGCAAAATCTATATCGGCGGAGACATCATCGTCGGCATCGACGGCCAAAAAGTAGCCAATCAATTTGACGTCAACATCCTGCTAAATCACAAACGTCCCGGCGACCAGGTAACCGTCACCCTGTATCGCGGCGGCAAAAAAATCGAACTCCCGATAACCCTATCCGAGCGCCCCGGCAACCAGTAGGGGCACGGCATGCCGTGCCCGTGTGCGGCGCGACGCGGCTCGCTCCGGTCTGCCGCAATCCAAAACTTGTCATCCCGAGCGCAGGGAGGGATCTGCTTTCTGGGGCGCCACCGAAACGTCTGCAAGCGAGAGGACTTTACTTCGCGAATTCCGCCCGGTACTTGTCCCGTTCCGCATCACTCAACGAAAACCACCCCTCCGCAACATCGCGCACCCGTTCCAATTCCCGCTGCATCTCGTTGTGCTTGGCTTCCATCACGCCAGCGTCCGCATCCTGCGGCACATAAATCGGCGGCGCAAACAGCATCATCGTCCGCGCAAAGGGCGCAGGCAGCAAAAAATGATCCCAGGTTTTCTCAAACGTTTTCCCGCGGTCCACGCCAATATGAAACACCAAAATCGGGCAGCCAGTTTTCCGCGCCAGAATTACCGGACCAGGTTTCGCAACGTAACGCGGCCCGCGCGGACCATCGATGGTAAATCCGCAATCCAACCCTTCACCCAGCCGCCGCGCCATCACTGCCAGCCCGCGCAACCCTCCTTTCGACGAACTTCCCTGCGCGGTGCCAAAGCCCAGCCACTCGATCACTTTGCGCGTCCACTGCCCGTCAAACGCCGTGGTATTCATCACCACCACGCCGCAATTTCGCCGCCACCACACCACCGGAATAATTACCCGATGCCAGAACGCAAAAATGCACCGCTGCTTCCGCGCGTACACGCCCTCCACATTCTGCCAGCCCAGCACTTCGTACCGCAGGGTTGGCCCCAGCAAACGAATCGCGCTGTAAACCACCGCGGCAATCAGCGGAATCTGAATGCGCCGCGACCAGGGCAGCGCCGGCAACCGCACATCGTAGTGCGTGTTAACCGTTACTGGCTCGGGGCCACTAGTCCCGGCTGCGTCAGGTTCGCTCATCGCTTATAGTATAAGCGGGAACTTTTTCGGCGCGCGGGAGTTCGCTCTAGCAGCACAGGCCGCAAGCGACGGTACAGCGCGCAACCTCCCCAAGGCATCTGTTCTAAGTGATGACGATTGCTTTCCATTTTCTGAGTCGCACGATCGCAGTGAAGTTGCCCGCGAAGCCGGCAATCGTCTGCGCCGCGTGCCAAGTCTTGCTCGCCGTTTTCTCCGTAGCGGTTCTGCTGCCCTCGCACGCCGCAGCGCAACAGCTTCCCCGCCCGCGCGCCGCTCTTCGGGACAATCCATCCGCCCCCGCACCGCTCGGCGACGCCATTGGCACCATCGAAGGCGACGCCATCGCCGTCTCCGGCCCCATGAGTGTAGAAGTGGTTCACGGCCAAGTAAAAACCGTGCTGCGCAGCGGCAGTGACGTCCGCGTAAAAACCGGCACCGCGCACATTGATTTAGTAGAAGGCGGAGTCATCACCATCTGCGGACCCGCGCATCTTTCGGTACTGAAAGCCGCCGGCGCGCTGACGATCGCTCTCGACATCCGGCACCATTCACGCTCGCGTCCTGCAGCAACCCCTGCTCACGATTTACACCGCGCAAATAAAAGCCAGCCCCATTTCCATCGGCGACGCCGAACTGGATTTGCTGGTCGGCTTCGACAATCCCGGCGCCATGTGCATTCGCGCCGCCCGCGGCGCAGTGCGAATCGAGCAACAACTTACCGGGCAAAGCGTGGTGATCCCGCAATCTGGAGACGTTCTCTTGTTGAACGGCGCGCTTGAATCGCTGCGCACCAGCACCGGACGCTGCATTTGCGAATGCCGACCTGAGCGCCACGCCAGTCACGCAAGCCGCGCCCGCCGAACCACAAACCGAATCCGCTCCAGAAATCAGCCAACTGGCCACCACCGAAGATATTACAAAAAATCCTTTGACGCCAAGCCGATCATTCCGGCCCCAACCGCGAACAAACTCAGCCGCCAAAGAGGAACCCATCTACCAGGTGATCGTCCCGCCGCTGGTGTACATCGCCAACGCCAAAGTCCAGCCGGAGATCGATCCTTCCATGATCATTCTGGTTCGCCGCGTGCGCGTGCGACCCACCGTAATTTTCCAGGGCCGCGTTCTGGATGAACCGGTGATCGCCCCCGCGACCGTCGCAGCCTCCACCCGCGACCCGGCAATACCCAGCACGCCGGCCAAAGCGCCAGCATCGGCCCCGCCTGCCGCTCCGTCCGTGGTCGACAAGGTCAAAACTTTCATCCAAAAGCTCTGGCCTTCCACGCCGTAAACGCCTCGCCATTGCAGACTCTTCCTGTCCCTAGGTACTTCGCTGGCTACTGTCCGAGCGGTCGGTAACTGATTCGCGGCATAAAAATCTCCTCTATCTCTTCTGCATAGTTCGACTTTTATACTTTCTGTGCGCCCATGTAACATCCAGCCCCACTCGCGGCACCCCAGCCGTTGCAAGCGTTCTTAGCATTCAAACGAGGCCTCCGATTCATGTCGAAATTTGCGAACCGCAAGACATTCCACGCCAGCGCCGTGCTCGCGGCCATCTTTACTTTCCTGGTAGCTGGCTGCGCCACTTCGCCCTTCGGGAACCAACCCTCCAACTCGCAAGTCACGATCGACCTGAAAATCACCAGCAGCACAGTAACGACTTCTGGCACCGTCCAATTTACCGCCACGGTGCAAAACGCTTCGGACACCAACGTCATCTGGAAGGTCAACGGCATCGTCGGTGGTAATTCCACCGTCGGCACCATCAGCAACGGAACTTACACCGCGCCTTTCACCGTTCCCAATCCCGCAATCGTAACGATTCTCGCCGCAGCAGAAGCCAATCCCGCAAAAACCGCTTCCGCGCAAATCACCATCACCGCCCCGGCGCCGATTTCAGTAAACGTCGCGCCCACGCCGGCCAGCGTGCAGGCTTCGCAACAGCAATCCTTCACCGCCACGGTGACTAACGATTCGCAAAATCTCGGCGTGAAATGGACTCTATCTGGCCCAGGCTGCAGCGGCGCTACCTGCGGCACGCTCTCCGCTTCCGCCAGCGCTTCGGGCGCCGCCATTTCTTACACCGCGCCGGCGAGCGTGCCCACGCCTGCGAGCGTGACGCTTACGGCCACGTCGGTTGCCGACTCTACAAAATCCTCTTCCGCCGCAATCACCGTCACCGCGCCCCCGGCCATCGCCGTAGTGGTCGCGCCAACTGCCGCCAACGTGCAAGCACCGAACGGTACAAAATCCTTCAGCGCCACGGTCACCAACGACCCGCAAAATAAAGGCGTAACCTGGGCTCTCACCGGAGTAGGCTGCTCCGGCGCCTCCTGCGGAACGCTTTCCAGTTCTACCAGTGCCTCCGGCATTGCCATCACCTACACCGCGCCGTCCAGCATCCCTTCGCCCGCGCTGGTTACACTGACCGCCACCTCCGTAGCCGACGGCACGAAATCTTCTGGTGCCGCAATCACCGTAACTGCTCCGCCGGCCATCACTGTCTCCGTTTCTCCGAACGCTTCCAGTGTGCAGTCTCCCAGTGGCACGCAGCTCTTCACCGCCACCGTCACTAATGATTCGCAAAATAAAGGCGTAACTTGGACGCTCACCGGAGCAGGCTGCACTGGCGTCGCCTGCGGCACACTCTCGAGTTCCAGTAGCGCCTCGGGCATCGCGATTACCTACACCGCGCCCGCGACGGTTCCCTCACCCGCGCTAGTCACGTTGACCGCCACCTCCGTAACCGACGGCACAAAATCTTCCTCCGCCGCGATCACCGTAACTGCTCCGCCGGCGATCGCCGTCTCCGTCGGACCCACTTCCGCTAATGTGCAAGCGCCGAGTGGCACGCAGCCTTTCACCGCCACGGTCACCAACGACTCGCAAAATAAGGGCGTCACTTGGACGCTCAGCGGAACCGGCTGCACGGCAGCCGCCTGCGGCACACTTTCGAGTTCCACCAGCGCATCCGGCATTGCCATCACCTACACGGCGCCCGGCAGCGTCCCAACGCCGGCAACGGTTACGCTGACCGCTACGTCCGTTACGGACGCCAGCAAATCCGCGGCCGCAGCGATCACGCTCTCGGCGGCGCAACCCATCGTCGTCTCGCTGGCCCCACTCACCAGCAACGTACAAGCGGTAATCGGCACGCAGCCATTCACTGCCACGCTGCAAAACGATTCGCAAAATAAAGGGGTCAGCTGGAAATTATCGGGCGTCGGCTGCAGCGGCAGCGCTTGCGGCACTCTTTCTTCGGCGACCAGTGCTTCGGGAACTCCAATCACCTACACCGCTCCGGCGACTGTTCCTTCTCCCGCCACGGTCACGCTTACCGCTACGTCCGTTTCCGATGGCAGCAAACTCGCCACGGCCACGATCACGATAACCGCGCCCGTCGGCGTTTCCGTTGCGCCGCCGCTAGCTTCATTGCAAACCGGCCAAGCCAGCAACTTCACCGCCACGGTCACCAATGACGCCAAAAATAAAGGGGTAACTTGGGCGCTCGCTGGCGCAGGCTGCACGGGCGCGACCTGCGGCACACTTTCCGCCACATCCAGCGCCTCCGGAGCCGCCATTTCCTACACCGCTCCAGCCGCGGTGCCGACGCCCGCAACCGTCACGCTGACCGCAACTTCAGCCACCGACACCACGCAATCCGCGTCCGCGACGATCACGATCACCGTGGCCGTCGGCAACATCGGCGTCACCATCACGCCCAAACGCGGCGGCTTGACGCTCACGCAAAATCTCAACGTGTCCGCCACGGTCAGCAACGATGTCGGCGCAGCGGGAGTCACCTGGTCCGCCAGCGGCGCTTCGTGCAGCGGCAACGCCTGCGGCACGTTCACGGGACCCACCCCTACATCCGCCACCTATGTCGCCCCAGGTTCGGCCGGCGTTTATACCATCACCGCGACCAGCGTCGCCGACGGCTCCAAGAGCGCTTCCGCTACCATCGGTGTTACCGACCTGCCCGGCGTCTACACCTATCACGACGATCTTTCCCGCGATGGCGCCAACACCCAGGAATACGCGCTGACCACCGGCAACGTAAACTCCGCCACCTTCGGCAAACTTTTTTCGTGCCCGGTGGACGGCGCGGTTTACGCGCAGCCTCTATGGGTCGCCAACCTGACCATCGGCGGCGTACAACACAACGTAGTCTTCGTAGCTACCACGCACGACAGCGTCTACGCTTTCGACGCGGACACCAACCCGTGCCAGCAGCTGTGGACCAAGAGTCTGCTCGGCTCCGGCGAAACCTGGGTCGATCAGAACGACGTGGGCACCGGAGACATTCAGCCGGACATCGGCATCATCGGCACTCCGGTGATCGATCCCGTGAGCAAATTGATTTATGTGCTGGCCAAGAGTAAGGACAACGTTCCTAACTTCTATCAGCGTTTGCACGCCTTGAGCCTGCTCGACGGTTCCGAATCAGTGACCGCCGCGAATCTCACCTCGGCCATTTCTGTTCCGGGAACCGGCGACGGCAGTTCCGGCGGCGTGGTGACCTTCAACACCCTGCGCGAACACAACCGCCCGGGCCTGGTGTTCTCAAACGGGGTGGTGTATGCCGCGTTCGCTTCCCACGGTGATAACGGTCCGTATCACGGTTGGGTATTGGGCTTCGACAAAACTTCCCTGGCGCTGGTTTCCAAATTCAACGCCAACCCCAACGGTAGCGACTCCGGCATCTGGATGTCCGGCGGCGCACCTTCCATCGACGCCGGCGGCAATATGTATTTCCTAACGGGCAATGGAACGTTCGACGCCAACACCGGCGGCAGCGATTATGGAGACAGCACCGTAAAACTCAGCACTGCCTCGGGACTCTCGGTTGCGAGTTATTTCACTCCCGCGGATCAAGCGAATTTGCAGGGCGGAGATACGGACCACGGCTCCGGCGGCGCGGCCATCATCGTCGATCAACCCATGGGCAGTCCGCACCAGCATCTGGTGATCGGCGGCGGCAAAGAGGGCAATCTGTTCCTCCTCGATCGCGACAATTTAGGAGGCTACGGAGGGAACGCCAATCCGGTGGACACCAACTCAGTGCAGAAATTCTCGATCGGTAACGGCATTTTCGCCACCGCCGCATTCTGGAACAATAACTTGTACATCGCCGGCGTTGGCGGACCGCTGAAGAGTTTTGTCTTCAACACGCCCACGCCCGGACAGTTCAACACCACCGCCACCTCGCAATCGAACGGCATATCGTTCGGATTTCCGGGGGCCACTCCCTCCGTCTCTGCAACCGGCAGCAGCAACGGCATCGTCTGGGCGCTGAACACCCACTCCTATTGCACGCAACAATCCAGCGCCTGCGGGCCGGCGTTGCTCTACGCCTTCGACGCCACCAACGTCGCCACCAATCTTTACAACAGCGGACAAAACGCAGCACGCGATGCCGCCGGCAACGCCGTGAAATTCACCGTACCCACCGTGGCCAACGGAAAAGTCTACGTAGGCACTCGCGGCAACAACGCGGGCGGGGCCTCCGGCTCGACAAGCAGCAACGGCGAACTGGACGTTTACGGGTTGCTGCCCAACTAATCCGGAAGACGAATTAAATTGGCGGCGCTTTTTAATGATTTGCTGATAAATAAAAAATTTATCCGTCGCTGACAGATACCGCAGCCCGAGCTGCCGGTCGTCGATGAATCAAAAGCCCCAGTCCGATCCATCCGCCTAGCGCGATCCACTCTGCCACGGAAAAATGCCCGGGAACTACCGGCAGCAGTTTCATCAGCACCAATAACAGCGAAACGGTTGTGCCAAACGCCGCAATCACTCGCAGCCGTCCACTCTTTTCTATTACAAAAAATGACACACACGCCGCCAGCCATCCCAGCGCTGCGGCCATGGACCCCACTTCTGTCACCGGCACCAGCAGCGCGTCGCCAATCAACAATCCAATAATCGTGGCCGCCGCTACGCCGAAAATCGCCACGGCCGGCGTCAAATACTTTGCCTGCACCGCGCCAAAAACCGCGGGCACCGTCCCGCGCCGGCCAAACGCAAACAGCAGCCGCGAAGCCGCCACAAAATTCCCGTTGAACACTTGCAGTAAGCCCACCAGCGAAATCGCCAGGATCAGCCGGATCATCCACACCGAATGGGTTCCCCAGCCAAACGCAATCGCCGTTGCAAATCGCTGGCCCACCAGCTCCGGCCACGGAGTGATGTACGCCACCGCTCCCACCGCCAGAACGTAAAATAGTGCCCCCACAAAAAGCGCGGAAGCGATCGCCGTAAAAAACTCGCGTCCGCGAAATCCTGGGTGGGCCTCCTCCGCCACTTTAGGCACTGATTCAAATCCGGTCAAGAAATATGGAACGATTTGCAGCGTCAGCAAAATCGAAACGAGCGGCGTGTGGCTGAACAGCGGCCGCATATTGGAAACCGCGCCCACCCGCGCGCTCACCACCACCAGCAGCACGAACACCAGCAATACCGCGGACGTCGCCCAATTCTGGAACAAGCTGCTGGCGCGGATCCCGCGATAGTTCAGATACGCCAGAAAAATCGTCAGCACAATTCCCAGCACCAACCGCGGCAAAAACACTGGTTCGCCCGCCACCCGGTACAGTTCCCAGGTATCCAGCGCCGGGAAAATGTGCGCCGCCAGTTTCCCCACCGCCACCGCTTCCCACGGGCAAACAATAAAATACGCCAGCAGCATCAGCCATCCGGTCATGTAGCTGACGAACGGCGGAAACACCGTCGCCGTATACGCCGCCTCGCCCGCCGCATCCGGCAACCGCAAGACCCACTGCCCATAGATGTATCCGACCGGCAGCAACAAAATTCCGCCAATCGCAAATCCCAGCATCGCGCCCAGCGGCCCGCCGCGCGCCAGCCAGTCGTCCATCAGCACGACCCAGCCGGTACCAATCATCGCGCCAAATCCCAGCGCAAAATAATTCCAAACGTTTAATTTTCGCGCCAGCTGCGTCATTTGATTTTTTCAGCGGAGGCAATTCGATCGTGCATCGGTCGGCAGTATTGCCGGCCGGCTCTTAGATCCTGGTGAGCCAGATTAGACAGCTCAGAGTTAAGGCCTGCCTTACTTGATGGCACGGATTGACACGTGTCTGTTGTTAGAATTCTTCTGTTTGAAATCTCGTTCCAGTTTTGTCACGAGCTGATCTTTCGACCCAGAGCTACTGCCCATCTATCGTCAACTGGACCTCTTTCATTTCCTTAATCTCCGTGATCACAATCGCATGCGTCCCTTCCCGCTCAAAAGCGGTCCCGCTAGCCCGCACGTATTTGCCGACGAATGGCATCAGCGCCTCGCGCTGATCCGCGTCGGGCATTTTGTCGGAGATGGGGAAATACAGGTGACCGTCCGGGGTCAGAATGACGAGCGGCGAGCCACCATTCACGCATTCCCTAACGCATTTGAGGCTTAAGTGAGTCGCACTTGAATCGAGGTTCTGAATGGGACACGCCACATCCCGAACCAAACCCTCGATTGTTACTTTCGAAGAATTAGCTCGGTCGCCGGCCATCGAAGTGGTCTGCGGAGGGCGAGACGCGGCCAGGATCGAGATGACCCCACAACTTGCCAGCAAGCAAACACTCAAGAATCGTCTCATCGGCTCCCCTTTTAATCTTCGCAACAATTTTCTGCGATGTTACCACTCGCGGCGACGCGCCAGGAGCATAACAAATCGTCCGCCCTTGCTGAATCCTCTGCGAGGCACGGTTGCAGATGCGCGCCCGTAACTCCCGCCTTCCGCCCGTTCAATTCTCAGACCGCGGCTCCAGCGCCTTCAGCGACTCGATCGCCGGCAACGCTTCGGCGGAAGCTATAGTGTGCTCCGGCGGAGCAACGTGCGATTCCAGCGCTCGCGTCATCAGCGTCAAAGCTTTGCCCGCGCCGGCCGGAATAATCACCGTAGCCATCATGTGCCCGGCGCGCACCCAGGCCTGCCCGGTGCTCGGAACGCCATCGCAGCCCGTCACCGGAATCTTGGCCAGCGCATCTCTTTCCAATTCGTTGGCCAGATCCTTCAGCGCTTTTTTCGCGCCCATGGCCATCACGTCATTTTGCGCGGTGATCAAATCGATGCGGCAGTTCTGCGTTCCCATCAACTTCATCCACGAAGCGACGCTCTGATACGCGCTCTCTTCCGTCCATCTCCCTTTTAAATTGACCAAGTGAACCGTGGACGGAATCGTGGCCCGCAAACCTTCGTACCGCTCCGCGGCGACCGAACTCACCGAAGGTCCTTGAATATACAAAACCGTTCCGCCCTTCGGCAGCAGGCTGGCAATCTGCTTCCCTTGGATCCGTCCCACTTCCACCTGATTGGTGCTTACCGAAAAAACCGGAGTGCGGTGCGCCCGTCGCAATTCCGTCGTATATTCCGCCTCGCGATTGATGAGCGCCCATCCCACGCCCGCGCTGGCCGCCGCCGCAGCCACTTTGGAAAGATTGGTAGCTCCGCACGGCTCTACGATAAGGCCATTGGGACGTTGCGCCGGCTCCGCTTGGATCAGTTTCAAAAGCTGCGTGCTTTGCGTAATCGCGTCATTCTCGGCGTAGATAATCTCCACGTCCACGCCTAGCTCCGCCGCCGCCGACCTCGCGGAAGCCGCTTGTTCAACCTGATAATCGTTGTCTTTGGTGATCAGAGAAACGACCAGACGCAATTTCGCCATTTTGCTCCCCGACTAGCTGCGATCTCGATCCGATCCGTACTAGGAAACTATGCCGTCGCCCACCGGCAGTCAAGCCGCGAACCGCAGAAATCGCGCAGGTGGTTCCGGGCCTCGATGGTCGCACACTACCGCCCGCGGTGAAGTCCACCGCGCGCAATTGTGCTTCGCAGTCACCGGCGCGGTTTGGGGCCGCCCCAGCGCCATTTCCCTTTTTTCCAGCCCATTTCGCCATCCGCAATTTCCACGGTATAATCAAGGGCTATGCTTGCTGTTAACGACATCACTATGCGCTTCGGGGGACGCATCCTCTTCGAAGACGTCACCACCACCTTCATGGAAGGTCGTCGCTACGCCATCTCCGGACCCAACGGTGCCGGTAAGTCCACCTTCATGAAGATTCTCACCGGCGAACTCGAGCCCACCAAGGGTTCCATCACCCGGCCCAAGAAAATGGGCGTCCTGCGCCAGGATCAGTTCGCCTTCGACGAATTTCGCGTCATCGACACCGTCATCATGGGTAACGCCCCGCTCTGGAAGGCCCTCGAAGAGCGTGACAAACTCTATTCCAAGCCGCACGACGAGCTCACCGACGCCGACGGCATGCGCCTCGGCGAGCTCGAAGGCATCGTCGGCGAAGAAGGCGGCTACACCGCCGAAACCGACGCCGCCATCCTCCTCGATGGTCTCGGCATTGACGCCAGCGTCCACGAACGAAAAATGCGCGAACTCCAGGGCGGCCAAAAAGTCCGCGTCCTTCTGGCACAAGCTCTTTTCGGAAATCCTCCAGCTCTACTTTTGGACGAACCAACGAACAACTTGGATTTGGATTCCGTTCACTGGCTCCGCGAATACGTTCTCGAATACACCGGCGTCTTGATCGTCATCTCTCACGATCGCCATTTTCTCAACAGCATCTGCACCCATACCGCCGACATCGACTACCAGACCATCATTATGTACAACGGCGGCTACGACGATATGGTCCTGGCCAAAACCCAGATCCGCAGCCGCATCGAATCGGATAACGCCGTCCGCGAAAAGAAAATTGCTCAGCTCAACGATTTTATCGCGCGTTTCTCTGCCGGCACGCGCAGCGCCCAAGCCACCTCCCGTAAAAAAGAAGTTGAGCGCCTGCAAACTTCCGAACTGGCCCGTTCCAACATTCAGCGCCCGTACATCCGTTTCCAGATCAACAAACAATCCGGCCGCCTGCCGCTCGAAATCAAGCGTCTGGTGAAGTCCTACGACGACCTGAAAGTGATTCAGAATTTTTCGGCCAGCGTAACCCGTGGCGAACGCATCGCCCTCACCGGCCGCAACGGTATGGGCAAATCCACCCTGCTCAAATCCATAATCCACAACGCGGGCGATTTCGTCTCCAGCACCGACCGCGCCTTTCCCATCGACAGCGGCAACGTAGTCTGGGGCCACGAAGTCACCGTCGGCTATTTCCCGCAAGACTTCGCCGACGTCATCGACAAAAGCAAAGGCGTCACCGCCATCGAGTGGCTCTGGCAATTCGATCCGCAATCGTCGCAAGAAGAACTACGCGGCCTGCTCGGTCAAATGCTCTTCAGCGGCGAAGACGCCCTCAAAGCCACCAAAGCGCTCAGCGGAGGCGAAACCGCCCGGCTGCTTTTCTGCAAGCTGATGCTGCAAAAGCCCAACGTCCTGGTCTTCGACGAACCCACCAATAACTTGGACCTCGAATCGATCAACGCCCTGAATATTTCCCTGCAAAAATTCGAAGGCACCGTTTTGCTGGTCAGCCACGACGAAGACGTGATCGACGAAGTCGCCACCAGAATCTGGCACTTTACTCCCGGCCACATCGAAGATTTCAAAGGCACCTACGAAGAGTTCGAAGCCCACAGCGCCCAACAAAAAGCCGCCGCCGCGTCCGTCCCGGCCGGCAAATCCAGCCGCAAATAAAAAGTCGCGCAAACCTGTAGCGCAGGGCGCCCGCTTCTGAGCCCTGCGGCTTTTTCCGCGCCCAGCTCCGTCCACGCGAGGAAGCCCGCTCCGTGTCGGAGCGCCTTTCATAAACGAAAAAAAACGCCAAACCACAGCGTTTTCTTCGTTACCTCATTACTTCCTTACTTCATTACTTCTTCCTTTATCCCGTATACCCCAGCCACTCCGGATGTATCGCCGTCCCATCAAACATCTGCGCCGTCTTAAACAATTCATACTTCCCATTCGCCGCGGCCACCGCCGTCTTCGCCAAAATCCCCTGAATATCCGCCTTCGTCAACGCGCTATACGTCTTCGCCGCCTCGAACGCCTGATTCAGAATCTTCTCGCTGGTGATCCCGGTAATCACCACCGAAGTTGGCAAACTGAGCGCATACTGCAAACACTCCAGCGCGGTCACCGTCTGGCTCTGCAAAATCATTCCCGCCCCCAGCGACTTCATTCCCAGCACCGCAATCTGCTTTTTCACCAGGATCGGCAGCACCTCTGCGCCAAAGCTCCGGAAGTGCGCATCCATCACGTTCAACGGCATCTGCACCGCATCAAACGAAAAATTGTGCGCGTCGGCCATCTCCAACATCCGCACATGCACGCTGGGATCTTTATGCCCGGTAAATCCCACAAATCTGATTTTCCCCGCCTTCTTCGCTTCCGCCACCGCTTCCACCGCGCCGCCTTCCGCAAAGAAGCGGTCCGGATCCTCCAGCCGAATATTTTCGTGAAACTGCCATAGATCAATGACGTCCGTCTGCAAACGTTGCAACGACTCATCGAGCTGTTTCAGTGCCGAGGCTTTCGTCCGTCCATCAAACTTGGTCATCACAAATACTTTTTCGCGATATCCGCCCTGCAACGCCTTCCCCACCCGTCGCTCGCTCTCGCCTCCGTTGTAATCCCAGCAGTTGTCCGAAAAATTGATCCCGCGGTCCACCGCCGCATGAAACAAATGGATCGCATCCGACTCCGAAATACCGGAAGCCCCCAGGTGATACCCGCCAAGCCCAATACAAGAAACCTGCACGCCAGTTTTGCCCAGCATCCGGTAAGGCATGTCCCCCTTTTTGCTCACATCGCGTCCCGCGGCGCCCGCCATCCCGCCGGGGTTTGTAATGTCGCGCCCCGCACTCTCTGTGATCGTCTCCGAGGCCGCCGCATCACTCGGCGACCCCACCGCCGGCACCACCGACAGCGCCGCCATTCCCCCAATAAATTCCCGCCGCTTGATCCCATCGCCGCTCATAAAATTTTCCTCCACGTCAGGCGCCGTTGCCGCGCGAACGCCCGCAAAATCCGAGCTTAGCCCTTTTCCCCAAACTTTTCGAGCATCCATCGACCCCGAATCCACATCTCCACATCTAACAAAAATCCCGTCGACCGTTTCACAACAATCTCAGCTGCCCACTCTCCAACTCCAACAATTTCTCCTTATTCCGCAATCCCCCGCCAAATCCCGTCAACGATCCATCGCTCCCAATCACCCGGTGACACGGCACAATTATCGGAATCGGATTGCACCCGTTTGCCAACCCCACCGCCCGCGACGCCTTCGCATTCCCTACGCGCTTCGCCAGCTCCCCATACGAAATCGTCTCTCCATACGGAATCTTTCGCAGCGCGCGCCACACCCGCAACTGAAACTCCGTCCCCTCCGGCGCCAGCTGCAAATCAAACTCCCGCAACTCCCCGGAAAAATACGCTCGCAGCTGTCGTACCACCTCGCCGAACGCCGCCTCATCCTCCCGCCACCCGTCCATCACCACCGCCGTCCGCTTGCTGACCTCAAAGCTAACCGACCGCAACCCCGCCTCATCTCCCACCAACAGCAACCACCCCACCGGACTCTCCATCCTCGTATAAACCATCCCCACCCTCGCCAAGCCAAAATCATACGACGCGGGAACCAGCGCAACCACCACCTATCCCACCAAAAGGCCGCGGGAGCCATGCTTCTCGACTCGCCACTCGCCACTCATCACTCGCCACTTCTTCTCGGTCCCATTATTTTTCCGCGCATCGGGTCGGGTACTATAAATATAAGTACTTGACATACCAACTTTTCCATGCTACCCTGTCCCGTGAATCATCTCTCGCCAGCTCTCTCATTCCCCACTCGCAACGTAACCGCCTTGTTTTCAGCACGACTTCACTCATCTTGGTCGCAAATCTCCTCCTTTCAATCTGTTACCGAGAAATCGCACCTAACCCTCTTCCCATCAATAAATTACCCAAAAACCCCGGGGTACCCCAAAATCCCAATTCCCAAAAAGGAACGAAAAAATGCCCACTCGCTGCCAACATCACACCAAATCCGGCCGTCGTTGTCTGCAATCCCTCACGTCTCACTCCATCGCTCTGCACCTATCACCACAATCGTCAGCACGCCGCAGCCGTCCGGCAGGGACAATCCGCCCATCGCTCCCCCGAACGCACCGCGGCCCTGGCCGAAGATCTCCTACAAGGCGTAGAAAATCTGGCCGCTCCCGCAACCGTAAATCTTTTTCTCGGAAACCTGCTGAAACAGTTCGTAAATCGCCGTATCGGACGGCGCGACGCCACCACTCTCGCCTACATTTCGCAACTCTTGCTCAACAGCCAATGCGTCATGCAGCGCGCAGCCCGCGACGCGCAAGCCGCTAAAGCCGCCGAACCCGTAAAAATTGTCATCGACATGCCGCGTCCCAACCGCGGCGACCGCAGCCAGCACCGTCCGGACGAACCATCAACTGCAGTCCCAAATTCCCGCACGCGACCGTATTCCCAATACGGTCGCAGCACCCAATTCTTTGCCGGCCACAACTCTTCTTCAGACCCGAATTCCGTCACAACCCCTTCGACTCCCGAAACGCCCGCACCACCGCAGTCACATCCCGCTGATCCGCATCCACCTCGGAATTCATTTTCCGCATCTCCTCAGCGGAAATTTTTCCAGCCAATTCCGCCAGTACCGCTCGCAGCTCCGGGAACTTCTCCAGCGTCTTGGCGCCCACAATCGGCACCGCATCATATGGCGGAAAATAATGCCGATCGTCCTCCAGCGGCACCAGGTGCAGCGCGGCTATCAAACCGTCCGTGGAATTCCCCGCCACAATGTCCACCTGCCGATCCACCAACGCCCGGTAGATCAACCCCAAGTCCATTACCTTGGGCGACTCCGCAAAATGCAGCCCGTACCGTTGCGCCCATCCCGCATACCCGTCCGGCCTTTCCAGGAATTCGTACCCAAAGCCCGCTTTCCACTGCGGCGCGATTGGCTCCAGATCGGACATTCTCTTCAAGTTATATCGCTGCGCATCCGCGCCCCGCACCACCATTGCAAAGGAATTCGCGAATCCCAGCGGCTCCGCCACCACCAAGCCGAATCTTTCCGCGTACCCCTTTTTCACTCGTTCGTAAATCTTCGCTGAATCATCCTCTCCCGGCGCTTCGCCCAGCACCCCCGTCAGCGCCGTACCCGTATATTCCACGTACAAATCTAAATCGCCGGAAAGCATGGCTTTTTGGCACAGCAGCGTTCCGCCCAAATTGCTTTTCCGCTTCACGCGCACTCCGGGCATTCGCGCCTCGATATGCTGCGCCAGCAATTCCCCCAAAACCACCTGCTCCGTAAAAAATTTGGACCCCACAGTAATCGACGGTTGCCGCGAACCCTGGCAGGAGGTAAGTAGGAGTGTCAACGCGCCAAGCAGCAGACAAAATATTCTTCGCCGAAGCAGCGAGCCGCCCAGCCTTTGTAGGAGCGCAGCTTTACCCTGAGGTACGAAGGGATGCTGCGCCGCAGCTTGCCCGGGCCCAAGAAAATGGCCACGAGGTCCAAGGAAAACCCTCGCCACCGCGCGTTCCAGCCTTTGTAGTGGCGCAGCTTTACCCTGAGATACGAAGGGATGCTGCGCTCCGGCCTGCCCGGGCGCAAGAAAGGAATAGGCCCGCCGGTGCTTCTCAGCCATCACGAAACTCGCAACCGCTTTTCCAGCAGCGCCAACAATCCATCCGCCAGCAATGCCAACAACGCCGCGGGAATCGCCCCAGCCAGGATCACCGCGTCGCTGACCATCGCCACCCCGCGGAAAATAAACGTGCCCAGCCCGCCCGCGCCAATCGCCGCCGCAATCGTCGCCACTCCAATAGTGATCACCGTCGCCGTCCGAATGCCCGCCAATATAAATGACAGCGCCAGCGGCAGACGCACCCGCATCATCACTTGCCACGGCGTCATCCCCATCGCGGTAGCCGCTTCCAATATCGCGGGATCGAGCCCCGTGAGACCCACATACGTGTTCCGCAGAATCGGCAGCAACGCATACAGCACCAGCGCCACCACCGCTGTGCGCTTCCCGATTCCCCCAATAAACGGAATCGGAATCAAAAATCCAAACAGCGCCAGGCTGGGAATCGTCTGGAATACACTGGCTACCCCGAGCGCCACAGTGCGCAGCGCCGGCCGCTGCACAATAAAAATTCCCAGCGGAATCGCGATCGCCACCGCAATCACCATGGCCAGCAAAACCAACTCCACGTGCTCCAGCGTGGTCGAAAGAATTTCCCGCCAATGGGTAATGAAAAATGTGTACGGGCTCATTGGCGCTTTCCCTCGTCGCCGCCCGCCGGCGACGTCGGACCGGTTCCCAAATTTTCGCCCATCGATTCCGCGAACGCCTGCACCTCCGGATGCGCATGGCTTAGAAAATCGTCTGGCGACTCCACCGCCACAATCTTCCCGTCTTGCAACATCACGATGCGCGACGCCAGCAGCAACGCCTCGCGCAAATCGTGCGTCACGAAGACGATCGTTTTTCCCAGGCGCTTCGCCAGCGCCGCGAACTCTTTTTGCAATTCCCCGCGTGTCACCGGATCCAGCGCTCCGAACGGCTCATCCATCAGCAAGATCTGCGGATCGGCCGCGAGCGCCCGCGCTACTCCCACTCGCTGCCGCTGGCCCCCGGAAAGCTGCCGCGGATACCGCGATGCAAAATCCCCGCTATCCAGTCCCACGAGCTTCAACAGTTCAGTCACCCGCGCAGAAATTTTCTGCGCATCCCATTTTTCCAGCGTGGGAACCAACGCGATATTTTCGGCCACCGTAAAATGCGGAAACAGTCCAGCTTCCTGAATCACATAACCAATACTTCGCCGCAGCTTATACGGATTCCATTCCGTAGTAGCGCGGCCCTGCACCAATACTTTTCCCGCCGTCGGCACCAGCATCCGATTGATCAACCGCAGCAAAGTAGTTTTCCCGCTGCCGCTGCGTCCCAGCAGTACCACAGTCTCTCCAGCGGCGATCTCCAGCGATACGTTCGAGACCAGCACGCGCCGGCGATCACCCCCGCGATTGGCCATTTGTCCACTGGAATTCGCGGCCTGTGCGGGCGTACCATTTACACCGTATGTGACCTCGTCAAACTGGATGGTAGCGTTGTGGGGCACGAGGGATTGGGTAGACATAGTGTTCGTGGTGTCGCTGCTACCCGCCAGCCGCAAACGCTTGCCATTCGGCAAGTTTCCCGCCCTGGGAGCGGTTCCCGCTGTGAGTGCAAACCATCATAGCGAAGTGCACGGAAAAAGCAGCGTGCAGAAATATTGGCTTCACAATTTTTTGATGCATCGTTGGGAGAGGCGAGGCATCCAACCCTAGGGAGTAACGTCATGGAATCGCTAGCCACCTCCGTCCGCAAAATTCCGCACCAGCTTGCCGTGCGCCTGCAGCGGTCCCGTAAGCAAACGGACGACCTTTTCCGCATCGTGCGTGAAGAGGCCATGTATGACCGCCCTATAGCGGAACGCCATCGCATCATCTTTTACCTGGGACATGTGGAGGCGTTTGACTGGAATTTGCTGGGAGAGCGGGCCTTCGGACTTAAGTCTTTTAATAAATCGTTTGACCACTTGTTTGCCTTTGGAATAGACCCGGTGGACGGTGGATTGCCCAGCGATCAGCCCTCCGAATGGCCATCCCGCGCGGAGATTGACGGTTACAACTCGCGGCTGCGTGCGCAGCTGGATGGGGCGATTCAAGTGGCCCTATCGGGCACCGGTCCGGCGTCGGCTGATTTGATGGAAATGATCGAGACAGCCATCGAGCACCGCTTGATGCATGCCGAAACGCTAGCGTACATGCTGCATCGCCTGCCGAGTGATCGCAAAGTGCCGGCTCCCCCCGAATTTGATTGGAAGGCCGGGAATGTCAAATCGCGTCTAGTTGAGATTCCGGAAGGACGCGCTACCCTTGGATTGCAACGAATCCTGGGCGATGAATTTGGCTGGGACAACGAATTTGAAGCCCGTTCCTGCATAATTCCCGAATTTGCCATCGATTCGCACAACGTCAGCAATCGCGATTTCATGCGGTTTATCCAGGCCGGCGGTTATCAGAACCCGGCGTTATGGACCGCCGACGATTGGGCCTGGAAACAGAAAAACGAAATCAGCCAGCCATCCTTCTGGAAGCGCCGCGGCAGTTTGTGGGACTACACCACCATGTTTGGCGACATCCCTTTGCCCATGAGTTGGCCCGTTTACGTGAGCCAGGCGGAAGCTGCGGCGTACGCGAAATGGCTGGGACGCCGGTTGCCCACCGAAGAACAATTTCATCGCGCGGCCTACGGTGCGCCGAAGGGCGCCAAAGAGCGCCGTTATCCCTGGGGCGATGCGCAACCCACCGAAATGCATGGAAATTTTGATTTCAAACATTGGGATCCCGCTCCAGTAGGCGCGCATCCCGCGGGCGCCAGCGCTTTTGGCGTCCACGATCTAGTCGGCAACGGCTGGGAATGGACTCGCACGGTGTTTGCTCCGTTTGAAGGATTTAAGCCGCGGGAATTTTATCCCGGTTATTCGGCCAATTTTTTTGATGGCAAACATTTTGTAATGAAGGGCGGCTCATCCCGGACAGCCGCCTGCATGTTGCGGCGAAGCTTCCGTAATTGGTTTCAGCCGCATTATCCGAACGTCTACGCAACCTTCCGTTGCGTGGAGGATTGAAAATAACGAAGCCTTGGGAGATTTATGTCGACTCACACGTTCCGGGCAGGCCAAGTGTCTCTGTTCCACTTGTCAGCGAACCGATCGAAGTGAATCGGGTAACGGAGTGCGCAGCGTCGTAAACGGCGACGTTTCAAACGCAGCTGCTGAAGCGCGAGGTCGCGACGCTCGGGGGATCGAGGCACAACTCTCGCGGCACATTGCAGAGTTTGTCGCGGACGTACGCGCCAGTCTCACCATAGAAGGCCAGCGCGAGCTGCCCTCAAAATATTTATACGATGAGCTAGGCTCCGCGCTGTTTGAAGCGATCTGCGTGTTGCCGGAGTATGGAGTGACACGCGCGGATGCCCGTCTACTGGAACGCCACGCTGGAGAAATTGTGAATCGCTTGCCTTCCCCGCTACAGGTCGCCGAACTCGGTAGCGGCAGCGGCAAAAAGACGCGATGGGTTCTAGAAGCACTGGCCCGGCGGCAGCGCACCTTCTACTACCCCATCGAAATTTCGGCGTCGGCTTTGGCGGCCTGCGAAAAAGAAATGGGCCAGATTGATCTGGTCAGTGTAGTGGGTTACGAAAAGACTTATCTGGATGGACTGCGCGCGGTGGCCAGCCGCCGTGATAACGGAGATCATCTGCTGGTTTTATTTCTTGGCAGCACTATCGGCAATTTTGACCGCCAAGCCGGGAACGCCTTTCTACGCGAGGTACGCAAACAGTTGCGGCCCGGCGATGCGCTGCTGCTCGGCACGGATTTAGTGAAAGACGTGAACACGCAGATTCTAGCTTACGACGATCCTGCCGGCGTAACCTCAGCATTTGATCTGAACATTCTGGCGCGAATCAACCGCGAACTTGGCGGAGATTTTGATTTATCGAAATTCAAGCACGAAGCCCGCTGGAATGCCGAAGAACGCCGCATCGAAATGCACCTTCGTTCCGAGTGCCGGCAAACCGTTCACATTGCCAAAGCCAACCTGCGCATCGGACTCGAAGCGGACGAAACCATCTGGACCGAAAGCTCGCATAAGTATTTCGCGGCGGAAGTGCTCGGGATGGCTGACAGCGCCGGCTTTGAGTGCGTCGAGCAGTGGATCGATGCCGAATGGCCCTTCGCGCAAAATCTTCTGGTGGCTCGTTAGTAGCGAATGGCCGGAGAGTAGGACGAATTGCTCGCGGGTAGGACAAATTGGCTCGCGAGTGGTACAAATTGGCGCGCTGCAGAATTTCGCCGCGCGATAAAAGTTTTAATCGGATCATAAGAATTCGGTAGAGTGCTCTGCAGAGACCTGTCATGCAGAGTGGGTTCACAATCCGCACAGCAGTCGAAGAGGACGTTTCGAAGCTGCACGTTTTGATCAACGCTTCGGTTCGCGCTTTGCAAACTGAAGATTACTCCGCATCACAAATCGATCACGCATTGCAAACGGTCTTCGGCGTAGACAGCCAACTAATCGCGGACAAAACATATTTTGTAGTCGAAGCAAAGCGCTCAGCGGAAACAGCTTCGGCGAGGTCCGGCGAATCGCGCGGCGGACTGGCGATTGCGGGATGCGGCGGCTGGAGCCGCCGCAAGAAACTCTACGGCGGCGATGCCTGGACGGAACAGCGCGCCGAGTTCCTGGATCCGAAAATAGACGCCGCCAAGATTCGCGCATTTTTTATTGCGCCGGAATTTGCACGGCGTGGAGTGGGAACCAAGATCCTGCAGGCCTGCGAAGATGCTGCGTTCGCCGAGGGCTTTCGCCGATTTGAGATGGGCGCGACTTTGACCGGAGTTAAGTTGTTTGCCGCGCGCGGGTATGTAGAGCAGGAACGTATCTCGCTAGATGTGGGCGGCGGAGAATCCATTCAAGTTGTACGCATGGAAAAACGAGTTGGCGGCTGAGAGTCGCTTTTTAACTCAATTCGCTTACCGCAGTTTGCGAAGTTGTTTCGTTTAGATTTGCTCGATGCGCCAGACCAGGCGAACAGTCCAGGATTTTTCCGTGGCGAGATCGAGTTTCCAGACGGGCATGATTTGCGAGCCTTGATAGACGCGCTCGAAACCTTCTTCGGATTCTGAAACGGTTTCGATGGGCGCGATCCAGAAAGATTGCGAGTTGGGCGCAGCGAGCGTGACGCGGACGCGCTGCCAGCCATCTTCGATCTTCAAAGTGTTCGCGGGAAGTTCGCCGCTGAATCGCAACTCTTCCCTGCGCGGACCGGATTCAAAGAAGCGGTCGGAGGCTCCAGGCGCGAGAAAATTAATTACCGATTCGATTCCAATCGCGAGCGATTTACCGGTGAAATCATTTTCCGGCGGAGAGTCTCCACCCCGAGCTGGCGCGAGCTTCAGATTGATTTCGCAGGCAACTTCGCAGCCGTGGGGAGCGGGACCGAAGGAGAAGCGCTTGGTCAACAGGAAATTCGGCGACACAGCGCCATCTCTGGCGAGTATCGAGATTATTCCTTCGCGGACTAGTTCGGCATCGTGCGGTGAAGAGGATTTCACTTCGTACGCGCCGCCGGCAAATCCCGGGTCTTCTTGAATTTCAAGAGCATCGTAGTCGACGTGGGTTTTCGCCGGGTCGAAAAACAAAACGCGGAAGGAGGTGCGCGGCCAGTGATCGTAGCGGAGATATTTCTCCAGGCCCACTTCTTTGACGCGGGTTTGTTCATGAATGCTGGAGACGTGTCCGACCGGTTGTGTGGCGGCCGCGCGTACGCGGGCGTGATAAGCCTCGGGACGCCGCGCGATGGAATTAATCAGGGTGGCGGCGGACGCGCGGAAATCAAAGAAGGCGATGGTGGCACCGTCAGAAGGCTTTACGAGCGCTTGAGACTCGGGCGAGGTGAAGAGCAATTCGGTCGCGCCGTCAGCGTCATAGTCGAAAGCTTCCACACGGGCCATGGTCGAGCCGGGAGTGTTGCGGTCGGCGATAGCTTCCGCGCGAATTAAATTGCGCCAAAGATCGGTTCGCAGATGCGGGGCGTAGAGGCCGCCGAACACGCCGTGCCAGTACGCATCGTTGCACTGCGCGCGCAGTAGACAGTCGCGAGCTTCGAGAAGTTCCTCGGCGGCGGGAGAGCCAGCGCGGCGCGCGGGAGCGGCGGCCACGCGAGCCGAGACGCGGAGCATTTTTTTGTTGAGAAGATTAGATTCGGGATACTTCCGAAAGAAGGCACGCCACGGTCCGCCGCGCAAAAAGGAAATCACTTCGGGGCGCGAGCCGAATTCCTTGAGCAGCGCCTGGTAACGAAGGCGAACGTTGGTGGGCAGCACCCATTCCATCATTTCGGTATAGGAGGCAGTGGGCAGGTCGGCGCGGCCTTGCGGGTGGTGGTTCGCTAGATATTCCGAGGGCGTGGAAAGCTGCAGCCAGTCGGAGTTTTGTTCCAGCGCGGTGAAGAATTTGTCCAGCCAGCCGTCGCGGTAGCAGTGCTCGAAGGTTTCGGGCCAGACGCCGAATTTTTCCATGTCGTCGCCCATGGCGGCGACTCCGCCGGGATGGGTGTTGGCGGCTTCGCGCAGCCAGTCGATGGATTCTTCAACGCCACCAAAGGGCAAGAGATAGCGGAGCTTTTTCTGTCCGGCGAAGAGGGTGACGGTCTGGCCGTGATCTTCGGTTAGATAAGTGGAGAAGAGTTCTTCGGGCGAGAATCCCGCGGAGTGAAAGTGGATGTCGTCGAGCAGAGTGTAGCCAACACCAGCGGCGCTTAACACTGAGGGGAGTTGCGGCTCCCAAACACGTTCCGCCAGCCAGGCACCGGCGGGACGTTTGCCGAAGTGATGCTCGATGTAGTTGGAGAGGCGAGTGATTTGTTCGCGCTGATCGTCCGGCGGGATGCTAACGAGAATCGGTTCGTAGAAACCACCGCCGACCATTTCTATCTGGCCGCGCTGGACCATCGCGCGAAGCTTGGTGAAATATTCGGGGCGATTTTTTTCAATCCACTGAAGGAGCGGGCCGGAATAGTGGATGGCGATGTGAATAGAGGAATGCTTTTCGAGCAGCTCTATGAATGGCAGGTAGGATTTTTCGTAACAGGATTCGAAGACGCTACCGAAATTGCCGCAGGGCTGGTGGGCGTGGATCAGCAGAGTGAGATGGAGCTTCGCTGGGATGGGGGGCGGCATCAGGAAATCGCTCTCTATTTAGCATAGTACCCTTCCGGCCGGGAATGACGCGAGACCGCGGGGCGTGTGCGAAAGGCGCACTTTGGTTGGATGCGGGAGAGTGGGGATTGGGCGCGGGTTGGCGAGAAAGCAAAGCCAAAGGCAAAGGCGCCGGGACTGAAGCCCGGCCGCTACAAGTTCGAAGAGACCAGGCAAAGGCAAAAACCGATTCAAAGGCAAAGGCGCCGGGACTGAAGCCCGGCCGCTACAAATTCAAGAAGGGCATGTCAAAGGCAAGTCGAGGCAAGTCAGAGGCAAGTCAAAATCAAAGACCGATTCAAAGGCAAAGGCGCCGGGACTGAAGCCCGGCCGCTACAAATTCAAGAAGGGCATGTCAAAAGCAAGTCGAGGCAAGTCAGAGGCAAGTCAAAATCAAAGACCGATTCAAAGGCAAAGGCGCCGGGACTGAAGCCCGGCCGCTACAAAGGCTGCTTCCATGGTGGACTCCAAGCGTCGACTGGCGGTTTGTAATTCATCCAGTCGATGGTTTGGGAGCCGGAAAGCGGATAGTCGCCTGGATTGACGGCTAGATTTTTCCGGACTGGGTTGCTCCAGATGTAGCAGGCTGGACCTTCGATGCGGTCATTTGGGCGGAGCACGTGGTCGTAGTAACGCTTTTGCCAAAGCCGGGTGCAACTGACATTTGTGAATTCGTGGGCGGTGCGCTGCTTGAATACGCTGACGAGTTTTAGCAGGTTCGAAGTGTCCGACCGCCCTTCGGATAGGAAATGGAGATGGTCTGGCATGACGCAGTAGGCGTGTTGCGTGAAATCAAAGTGCGCGGAGATTTCCAGGAGTTGGGTTAACAGCCATCGACCGGTTTTGTGGACCTCGAAGAATGGTCGCCGTTGCGCAGTGACGATTGTGACGAAATAGATGTGGCGGCCGAGATAGTTTGTTGACGAGAGTCGTAATTGGCGTTTATAGAATGGCACGGAGGGAAATTAGCACGGATTCGTGGGGAATTTGTAGCGGCCGGGCTTTAGTCCCGGCAGGTTTTTCGGATGGACAGAGTCGGCGAAGATCAAAAACAAAGGCGCCGGGACTAAAGCCCGGCCGCTACAGAGGCAAATTCGAAGGCGAATTCAAATGCGAGCTAGTGGGCGGTGATCCAGGTCAGGATTTTCGTTAGGGCGTCGGCGGAGAAGGTTTCCTGGATTACGCCGTATTCGCTGGGCGAGCCGGTTTCGCTGTGTTGGAAGAGGTGATTTAGGTTGGGCATTTCTGCTACTTCGAAGTCTTTGTTTTCTGCGGCGGTCAAGGCGGATTGGATGAGCGGGAGATTTTCCGCGCTGGGGACTTGGAGATCTTTGTCGCCATCCAACACTAGGACGGGGATGGTGATCTTTTTCAGGGTGGGGACGGGATCGTAGTCCAGGAAATAGCGCCACCAGGGGCTGCTGATCATGCGGATTTGGGACTGCAGGACCGGCTGCGGCAGCGAATTGGTCATGCCGGTGGAGCGGACCAAGTCGTTTAATTTTTTCTCGAGGGTGGCGGGATCTTTTTCTTCACGGACCAGGGAGTAGGCTTTGCGGTCGAAGGCCAGGCTGGCGGCGATTTGTTCGTCAGTGAGGCCGCCGGCTTGGGCGATTAGTTTGGATTGCAGCAGCAGAGTATCTTCGCCTTTCAGAGCCGGGGTGGCTAGCAGAACGATCCAGGAAAGTTGTTGCGGTTGGTGGGCGGCCAGCATTGCGGCGATCAGGCCGCCTTCGCTGTGGCCAATGATGCCCAACTTTTTAGTGTTCAGATCGGGGCGCGTTTTTAGAAAAGTGATGGCGGCTTCGGCGTCGTTGGCGAAATCTTCGGTGGTGGCCAGGGCGTAGTCGCCGGTGGAGGAGGCGATGCCGCGCTTGTCGTAACGGAGGACCGCGAAACCGTTGCGAGTGAGGGCATCGGCGAGAATCAGGAAGGGATGCTGCCCGGCGATCGTTTCATCGCGATCGTGGGGGCCGGTGCCAGCGATAAGCAGGACTACTGGATGCGATCCGGAGCTGCGCGGAGTGGTCAGTGTACCAGCCAGCGAAATATTTGCTTTGGAGTTCGGGAAGGTGACTTCTTCTTCGGTGTAGGGATAAGGCTTTACCGGGGTTTGCGGGCGGTTTAGATCGAGCGGATTGTCCTGGCGCACAAAATTTAATTTTTGCGGGACGCCGGATTGGGTCCAGGTGCCGGCGATGGAATCTTTCGCGGAGCTGATGGTGCCTTCGAAGGAGCCGCCGACTCCGGGAATTTCAAATTTCAGCACGGATTCTTTTTGCGAGACGTCGCTGGCGGGAAGGCCGTTGGCGCCCTGATCGAGGCTGTCGAGCGCGGCGACCAGTTGTTTTTTGTCGTCGTGTGTGACGTGGAGCTGCAGACGAAGGCGGAGTCCGGTGGTTTCGAGCGCGCCTTGCCAAGTGCCTTCCGCGCTGAAGATGGCTTCGGTTTTGCGGCCGGCGGCGCCGGGGGCTTCGCGGTGGAACGTGATGGGAATGGCGAGTCCGCCCTGGCTCCAGGTGCCCTCGAGGGATTGGTGGCTGGCGGTTAGTTTGCCCTCGAAAGTGGCGCCGGCGTTGGGGATTTCGAAGCTGATGGCGGAATCGAGGCTTTTTAGGTTGGTGGCTTCGATGCCGTAAACGGCTTGGTCGAGGCTGTCTAGTTTGGCGTGGAGTTGGCCGTCGGGAGATTTGGAGATGTGGAGGACGATGTGGATGGCGGCGTCGCCGGCTTTGAGGGTGCCGGCCCAGTGGCCTTCGATGGTGGGGCGCGGGGCGGTGGGGGTTTGCGCGAGAGTTGGGATGGGAGAAGAAATGAGGAGCAGCAGGAACAGTGGAATGGAGAGACGCGAGACGGCAAAGGCGAAACATCTAGATGTTGAAATCGTGCGGACATGGGGCGCAGCATGCTGCGCCCCTACAAACGCTGGCTGGGTCGACGAAGGAATTGGTCAAACAATGGCTCCCTGCGGTTGATAGTGCGAACCATTGGCCTTATTGTAGATGATCGCCCGAGAGAAAAGAGTTGGACGGGCCCGTAGCTCCGGCCAACGCGCAAACAGCCGCTAGTTCTGACTCGCTTCGACAGCACTGAATTTTGACGGCAGATACTGCTTGGCAAGCGGGGACCATCGGAAATACCTGCGAAGGACTTTCAATTTACCATTGACGGTACTCGATCTGGTTTCCTCGATTGCACGCGGATGGCCTTCCCCCGTGGGAATCGCCACGAACGTGCTGCGCTGAACAAGCTCGTCGACACCACGCTTTCGACTCGCAATAATCACTTCCTCAGCCTGAAGCGCAACTTTGAGTTTTCCGCCGGTGACAATAAAATCATAAAGTCCTGTTGTGAAAAGCCTGTGCCGTGGGCTTGGTTTGCATGGTGGATCACAAAATCGTCTGTGTCGGATTTTCTTAGAGGTAGAACTTCGACGGAAACGGAATCGTCGTAATGACAATCGAACTCGATCTTGTCCCTGGCGCTCCAATCTTTGCCGTCACTTTCCATGAGGTATAAGTATGCCGAATCGAAATTGCACGGTAGAAACAAGACTGCAGACCGGTGGGGAGATTCTGTCCGGATGGGCCACCAGCCGACGGTAGGCTCAATTGCTGAGATTCCGCGCTCAGCAATTCCCGCTCGATCCCGAGGCTGACAAGTTGCTGGACTCTTTGTTCTTTGCTCCCCGGTTAAGCGACGGCCCGGGATCGGCTTGCCGGGCGACCAAGGGCAACGACACGAACAGAACAATTAAATCTATCAAGTATCTGGGGCTCATCGTGCGAGCATTCATCGCTGTGTGGAATTCTCTGTCCACATCGAATTCATTTCTGAGCGGGGGCGTGTGGAAGGCTGGCGGGGGTTAGAGAGGAAATATGCGGGTTACGGCTAAGGGTGAATATGCTTCGCAGGCGGCGCTGCATCTGGCGTTGCAGTATCCGGAAGTGGTGACGATTCAGGAGATCGCCAGCCGGCACCATATTCCGGTGAAATATCTGGAGCAGATTTTGCTGGAGTTGAAGCGCGGCGGAGTTTTGGAGAGCCGGCGGGGAGTGAAGGGCGGGTATACGCTGGCGCGTCCTCCGGCGAAGATTTCGGTGGGGGAAGTTTTGCGGATTGTGGATGGGGCGTTTGCGGAGTCCAGCTGCACGCATTCGGCGGAGCGATTGGGCGCGGTGTGCGTGGAGGGAGAGAGTTGCGGGTTGAAGGCGATGTGGGGGGATGTGCAGGGGGCGGTGGAGAAGATATTGTTTGCGACGTCGCTGGAGGATGTGCGGAGGAGGACGTTGGCGGGGCGCGGGGGAGCGCGGCGGGATATGGCGAGATTTGGGGAGATGAAGGCGAAGTAAGGAAGTAATGAGGTAATGAAAAGATACGTAAGAAAGAGCGGGGAGAAAAAGCGGAAGAAAAAACGCCGGGCTGAAGCCCGGCCGCTACAAAGTCAGATACGAAATGGAGCGGGCACGGCATACCGTGCCCCTACACAACACTATTTTTTGGTGAAATAGTCGGCGTTTACTGGGGTGTAGCTGGTCCACTTTTCGGGGAGATCTTCCAGGGCGAAGATGGCGGTTACCGGGCAGACTGGGACGCAGGCGCCGCAGTCGATGCACTCGACGGGATTGATGTACAGCTGCTTTTCGGTGTCGTGGCCGGCTTCGTCTTTGCGGGGGTGGATGCAGTCCACCGGGCAGACGTCCACGCAGGCGGAATCTTTGGTGCCGATGCAGGGCTCGGCGATTACGTAGGCCATGTACTTCTCTCCTTGGTTGAAACCCTTTTTGGCGCTTTTTTTTGCTTGCCGCAGGTTTTTCTTTGCGCTGGTGCCCCTGGCGGCGAAACCTTTTTGTGGGCTGCGGGTCTGACAGAGTGCAGCTTGGGTACGATTGTACGGGACGAGAGTGGGATTCTCAACTGGGGGGCGTTCCGGGGTTGCGGTCACGTTTGCAAATTTGCCTTACGCCTTCAGATGAACGCGAGGGTTGTGCCGCCCCTACGGGGCTCGTGAGCCATCGTCCGAGGACCCAGCGCTGCGCGCTGGGCTAAAGTGTGTCGCGCCTCCGGCGCTGGGTCTCGGCGAACCGCGGCGCAGCTCCTTCGAATGCAGAGATGAAGCTGTGCCCTTTCTAGATGCGAAGAAACCAAGGCACGGGTCTGAAGACCCGCCGCTACAACGGCAAAGGCCGAGTTGGTGCGCGTAGACGCGGAGGTCACGAGCAAGGGCACTCGCTGCGGACTACAGACGCCGCATTCAACGGCAAAGGCGGGGCGCGGTCGAGAAAGGCGACCGCCTCAGAAGGCGGCCGCTACAAAGGCAAAAGCGGCGGGGTAGAATGGGGAGCGAGGGAATTATGAAGATGATGCGGGTGTTGGCGGCTGGTTTGGCGTTGGCGGGGATTGTTGTGACGGCGGGGATTTGCGCTATGGCTGCGCCGCAGAACGCGAATGCCGCGCAGAGTAAGGCGGCTGCGGCGAGTCCGAGCACTACGGCAGGGACGGCGGCTGGTGCGAAGACCGCGGCCGGCGCGAAGGCGGTGGTGAAGGATCCGGAGATGATTGATGCGGCCGGGTATCAGGCGATTTTGGCCAAGTATAAGGGGCAGCCGCTGCTGGTTACGTTTTGGGCTACGTGGTGCGAGCCTTGCCGGGCGGAGTTTCCGATGTTGAATGAGTTGGCGAAGGAATATGCGCCGCAAGGGTTGAAGGTGGTGGGCGTTAATTTGGATGACGATGGGGATATTATTTTGACCCGGAGATTTATTGCGCGGTATAAGCCGGTGTTTCCGAATTATCGCAAGACGGCGGGGGGCGAGGACGCGTTTGTCAGTGTGGTGCTGCCGGGGTGGAAAGGGGCGATTCCGGCGTCGTTTTTTTATGCGCGGGATGGGCGGCAGATTGGGAAGTTGCTGGGGGAGTCGGATCGGGATACGTATGAGGCGGCGATTCGAACGGTGTTGAGTTCGGGTGGGAACTAGCGCGGAGTAGCGTTGCGCAACTTTAGGGTGAAAGAAACCGCGACACGATTTTCGGTCTGGGCGTGGTGCAGGAAAACAGATTCCTCGCTGCGCTCGGAATGACAATTTATTATTTGGGAGATGAAGATGCTGGATACCAAGGGAAATACGATTACGTATTTGGGGCATAGCGCGTTTTTGTTGAAGACGGCGGCGGGAAGCGTGGCGCTGATCGATCCGTTTTTGCAGAATCCAAATTGTCCGAAGGAGTTTCGGACGCTGGAGAAGCTGGATGTGATTTTCTTGTCGCATGCGCACGGGGATCACTTGGGTAGCACCGTTGAGCTGGCGAAGAAGCATGGGGCGGCGGTGGTTTGTATTTTCGAGACGGGGCTGTGGCTGGAGAGCAAAGGGCTGGCGAAGCAGAATAAGGCGATGGGTAAGGGTGGGACGCAGAGCGTTGGGGAGTTTGAAGTGACGATGACGCATGCGTTTCATTCGAACTCGATTGAAGATGGCGGGCAGGTATTGCAGGCGGGAGAACCGGCGGGGTTGATCATTCGCATGCCGGGGGGATTTACGATTTATCACGCCGGGGATACTTGCGTTTTTGGAGATATGAAATTGATTGGGGAATTGTATAAGCCGGATTTGGCGATGTTGCCGATCGGGGATCATTTTACGATGGGGCCGCGCGAGGCGGGGGTTGCGGTTCGGTTGCTCGGGGTGAAGGATGTGATTCCGATGCACTATGCTACGTTCCCGGTTTTAACGGGGACGCCGGAGGAGTTGCGGAAAGAGTGCGCGGGGATTTCGGGAGTCACCGTGCATGCCCTAAAGGGTGGGGAAAGTTTGGGTGGGGCGCAAAGCGCTGGCGGGCGGGGAGATTGATGTAGATGGAGGATTTGCGGAGAAGAGAAAAGATTAACGCAGAGACACGGAGGGCGCGGAGGACCGCGGAGGTAAGAGCAGAGAGTCAAAAGCACGGGTCTGAAGACCCGCCGCTACAACGGCTAGCGGAAAAGATTGCGGAGGAAGAAGGCTACGTTGGCGGGGCGCTCGGCCAGGCGGCGCATGAAGTAGGGGAACCAGTCGCGGCCAAAGGGGATGTAGATGCGGACGCGATAGCCGTCGGCGACCAATTGTTTTTGCAGGTCGGTGCGGACGCCGTAGAGCATCTGGAATTCGAAGTCGTCTTTGGTGATTTGTTTGGCAGCCGCAAAGCGAATAGTTGCGCTGATCATGCGCGGGTCGTGCGTGGCAATGCCGTGGTAGAAGCCGCTGGAGAGCAGCGTTTGCATTAGGCGAACATAGCTGGCGTCGACATCGGATTTTTTGGGGTAGGCAACTTCGGCGGGTTCCCGGTAGGCTCCCTTACACAAACGAATGCGGCAACCGTAGGAAAGAAGATCGCGAACATCATCCTCGGTGCGATACAGGCTGGATTGCATTACTGTGCCGATGGCAGGATTTCTGGCGCGGACGCGTTTTACGAGTTCCACGGTGCGCTGGGTGTAGATGGAGCCTTCCATATCCACGCGGAGAAAATTATCGTGGGCGGCGGCGCGTTCGACTACCGAAAGAACCAACCCCTCACAAAATTCAATGCTGAGGTCCAGGCCCATCTGGGTGAGTTTGCAGGAGACGTTGGCTTGCAGTTCTTCCTTGGCGATGCGATCAAAGATTTCGAGGTAGGCGTCGCGAGAGTGTTGGGCGTCGGCGGTGGTGGCTACGTTTTCGCCGAGATAATCGAGGCTCGTCAGCATACCGGCGCGGTTGCATTCGCGGGCGGCGGCCACGGCTTCGTCTAAAGTTTCGCCAGCGACGAAACGATGGGACATGCGCTTGGTGGTGGAATTGGAAACGACCCAGTTGGCGAAGGATTTGCTCTCGGAGAGCTTCAGCAGAGTCGATCGGAGCATGGGAATATGATTATGCCGCGTGTAATGGGCGCGACAATAAAATTTTACGCGGCGTGATTACGCAGCGGTCACCGGCAATGACGGCGCTGCGGCCTGTTGAGGGGCAGACTCGAAGCCGGACTCGGTGGCAGCATGTTCCTGGGACTCGAGGAATTTTTCAGCGTCCAGCGCGGCCATGCAGCCGGAGCCGGCGGCGGTCACAGCCTGGCGGTAGCGGTGATCTTGCACGTCGCCGGCGACGAAAACACCGGGGATCGTGGTCTTGCTGCCGCTGCTGGCGATCAAGTAGCCGTTGGCGTCAGTCTCCAATTTGCCTTTGAAGGCGGTGGTGTTGGGATTATGGCCAATGGCGACGAATACGCCGTCCAGTTTAATCTCACGAATTTCGTTGGTGTCCGCGTTGCGCAGACGGATACCGTCTACTGCGCCGTTGCCATGGCCCAGAATTTCTTCCACGATGGCGGGCTTGATAATTTCGATTTTTTCGTTGGCGCGAACTCGGTCGATCATGATTTTGGAAGCGCGAAACTCGCTGCGACGGTGAATCAAGTATATTTTGCTGGCGTAGCGCGACAAGAAGCTGGCTTCTTCCATGGCCGAATCGCCGCCACCGATCACGGCGATGGGCTTGCCGCGGAAAAAGAAACCATCACAGGTGGCGCACGTCGAAACACCGTAGCCGAGGAGTTTGCGTTCGGACTCGAGGCCGAGTGTGCGGGCGGATGCACCGGCGGCTACGATCAGCGTTTTGGCTTCGTAGGTATCTTTGCCGGCGATAATTTTGAAGGGGCGCTTGGTGAGATCCACTTCCGTCACCACGCCCGCTTTGAATTCCGCGCCAAATTTTTTGGCTTGCGTGCGCATGTTTTCGATAAGTTCGGGGCCGAGAATACCGTCCGGGAAGCCGGGGAAATTCTCAACCATGGTGGTGAGGCTGAGCTGGCCACCAGGCTCTTGGCCGTCGATGACCAGGAGCTTGAGGTTGGCGCGTCCGGCATAGATGGCGGCGGTGAGTCCGGCGCAGCCACTTCCGATAATGACCACATCGTACATTCGCGTTCTCCCAGCTATTGGATTCCGGTGGCGTCTGGCGGATACATGGTGGAGTGCCGCCATTCGTTGCGCGGGTTATTGTAGCATTGCGGGCAGCTAAGCGTTGCGCAGTCCCGTACAGCCCAGCGATAAGGCCAAAACGGCTCTTTCGCCCCCAACGATCAATCGTTAACTATTAGATGAGGGAAAAACACCATGGATTCGCGATACCCGATAGGCGATTTTGCGATGGAAAAGGACGTCACTCCGGCGAAGCGGCAGCAGGCAATCACACAGATTGCCGAAGCGCCTGGCCAACTGCGCGCAGCGGTGGCAAATCTGGATAACGCGCAACTGGATACCCCCTATCGCGAAGGAGGATGGACGGTACGCCAGCTGGTGCATCACGTGGCGGACAGCCACCTGAACGCGTATATCCGATTCCGGCTAGCGATGACGGAAATTGCACCGACAATTAAGCCGTACGACGAGAAAATGTGGGCGGAGCTGGCGGATGCGAAAAGCATGCCGGTAAGCGTGTCCCTGGATTTACTGGAGGCCCTGCATGCGCGCTGGGGCACGCTCTTGGCCGCGACCAAAGAAGCGGATTTTGCGCGAACGCTGACTCATCCGGAACACGGCCCGCGCACCGCAAATTGGCTGGTGTTTCTGTACGCGTGGCACGGGCGGCATCACACCGCGCACATTACGGAGTTGCGCAAGGCGCGAGGCTGGTAGCGCGAGCCGGCCAACTGGCGCGGGCGATGCGCCGCGGTGTACGATAAATTGTGTGGGCGTTGACGTGAATAGATTGACGCGCATCAGGAGATGGAATGAGCCGAGCAGCAGGAACGTACGCGATTTTTGAGACTACGCAGGGCGACATTGTGATTCGGTTGCTGGAAAAAGAAGCGCCGAAAACGGTGGCAAATTTTATCGCCTTGGCCACCGGCACTAGCGAGATTGGGCAGAAGCAAAAGAAAGGTCCGTTCTACGATGGCCTGGGCTTTCACCGGGTAATTCCCGATTTCATGATCCAAGGCGGCTGTCCGCAAGGCGATGGCCGCGGCGGACCGGGTTACACGTTTGCGGATGAATTTCATCCTTCGTTAAAACATTCGAAAGCCGGCAAGCTATCCATGGCGAATTCCGGACCGAATACGAATGGCAGCCAGTTTTTTATTACCGTCGCAGCGACACCGTGGCTCGACAACAAACACACGATTTTCGGCGAAGTAGTCGAAGGCCAGGACGTGGCGGATAAGATTTCGAAATCGCCGCGCGATGCGGGGGACCGCCCGAAGACCGCGGTGAAGATCAACAAGGTACGCATTGAGAAGTTAGGCGAATAAATAAATAAGCGAAGTAACGAAGTAAGGAAGTAAAGAGGTAACGAGAAGTCTATCGGGCGCGGCTTGGTGCTCTTTCTGAGCTTTGGGCTGCGCCTTTTTTCGGTTTTGCCGGGGTGCCTGGAATGCTTTCGCCAGACCGCTTATTGCGGGTAATCGTCGAGGGGCTTTTTGTGGCTCTGGGTGTCTTCGTGATTTGGCTGGGCGCCACCGGGCACATCGGTTTCAACCGGCGCTCGCTCGGCTGGCTGGCGGTAAGCGTCATCATTCTATTTTGGGGAGCACGGGGATTGTTTCGACCGGCGAAAATTCTCTCGCGGGGAGAAAATCTGACCCGGGGAATTTCTCTGGTGTTGCTGGGGCTGGTGATGTTGGCCATGTCGCGCGTGCCGTTCGCGTTCGTGGGTCCGTTGCTGATCGTCGCCGGCGTATTGCTCGCGCTGCGTGGAGCGGCTGGCGCGGCGCTGATCCTGAGCGAGAAACCCAGCCAAGCTTGAGTCAATCGGCGGGCTCCCGCTATCGGAAGCCCGCTGCGCGCGCGTCCAGCGGGCGTAAGGATACTTTTTCCCAGCAACTTTTTCCCTGCATTCTTTCCTCATCTGTACTTCCATGTTGGATATAATGCCCGGCACAGGCGGTCTACATCCCTCCCAGCGGGATATCGCGCCCCGGCCGCCGTGCGAATTCGCAGGAAAATCTAGAGAAGCGATGCGAGGAGAACGACCATGTTGAAGGAGTTTAAAGAATTTGCGATGCGCGGCAGCGTTATCGATCTGGCGGTGGGCGTGGTGATCGGCGCGGCATTCGGAAAAATCGTGACGTCGCTGGTGGACGACATCATTATGCCGCCTATCGGGCGATTGTTGGGTCACGTAGATTTCTCTAATCTGTTCGTCGCGTTGACGGATGCGCATTACGACACGCTGGCACAGGCTAAAGCGGCAGGGGCGCCCACCCTGAACTACGGATTGTTCCTGAATAACGTAATCAATTTTCTGATTGTGGCCTTTGCCATTTTCCTCGTGGTGCAGCAGGTAAATCGCTGGACGAAAAAACCGGCCGCGGCGGCGGCTCCCAGCACCAAGGAATGTCCGCAATGCACGATGGGAATACCTATCGGAGCAAAGCGCTGCCCGCACTGCACGACGCAGTTGGCCTAGATCGAAACAATTTGAAGGATTATTGAAAACGAGCCGCGCCGTCTGGCGCCTCGTTTTTCTTTCGAACAACTAGTTTGGCGTTTTATTCTTCTGGTTGGATTCCAGATGGGCCCGTAGCCGCACGATCACTTCCTCTTCGCGGCCTTCTTCCATTTCCTTCTTAACTTCTTCCAACGCGAAGTGCACCACGTCGTGGTGATGCAATTCCTGCGCGCCGCCCAGCGATTCACTGAAACGCAGCCACAGACGATGCAGCAGGTTTACTTCGTTGGCGGAAAGATTCGGTGCATGGGGACCGAGAACTTTGTAGGACTTGTCGCCATTGGGAAGATGGATTTCCAGATTGAACTGCGGTTTCTGGTCGCCGAGGTTTTCCCACGCCGCACCTATTTCACGAGCCTGCTCCTCGGTATTTTCCTTAGCCGATTGCCCGAAAACGATGGTGCTCGATTGCAACGCCGTCGCAGCCCGCAAAATACCGTCCCACAAATCGTTGGAGGCGACAATGGCCAGGCGGATCGATTTACCGCGCTTTTCCGCCATCGAAAGCGCTTGCGAAAAGAGTTGTTGCTCGATGCTGCCGAAGAGCTGGTCGGCGTCGAGTTCGTATTCCCCGGAAGTCAGCCGGCGCAGCAAGCGAATGTGCAGCACGACCACGTCGCGGCGTCCCGGTTTCACTCGATCGAGAACGTTGCCGAGATGATAGAGATGGTACTGATTGCTGATGGGCACCAGAATATTTCCCGGACGCGCGCCGACACCCTCCGGGGTGAGTCCGCCTTCCGTTTCCAGATTGAACTGGTCCATTTCCACGTGCGCTTTGCCGCCGCTGCGGGCGCGACGCTCTGACACGGTGAATACGATGTAAAGCAGTACGCTGAACGCACCGCCCGCCATGGTGGCGATCGGCTTGGTGAACAAATTGATGAAGGCGATCAGGAAGAGCATGAGCGTGATTAACGCCAGGCCCAGAGGGATCTGGGTGTTGCCGATCGTGAAGTTAAGCGGAACCTGGAAGTCGCGCGGGCCGGGACGCGTATAACGCAGGACGAGAACGGCCAAGCCGTTCATCGCGAAACTCCAGATCACTCCAAACGCGTACAAGTTAGCGAGGAACGTAACGTCGCCGCGACTGATGAAGATGGTGACGATCTGCAATCCGACCACAATATTAATGATGCGATAGCTGGTTCCGAAACGCGGATGCGGCTGGCGAAACCAGGCGCTGAGTACGCCGTCTTCGGAAACGCGATTCAACACGCCGTTGGAGCCAACGATCGCGGTATTTACCGCGCCGGCAAGAATAATCGCGCCGACGACGACCACGAAGCCGTGAAAGATCAGTCTTATGACTAACGGACCTTCGAGACTCATGGCTAGTCCGCCAATGAGATTCTCGAGGAATCCCTGGCGAACATCGTCCGGAATAATCATCACCGCGAAAAACGAAACCAACGAAGTGAACACCAGGCTGTAAATGAAAATGACCGCGCCGGCTTTTTTCAGGTTGGGCAGCTTGGGATGTTCAATGTCGCGATAGACCTGGGCCAGCGACTCTTCGCCGCTCATGGCCAGGACGGAATGTCCGAGCGCGATGAAGATAGCGATGATGCCGAACATGTGCGGAAGGCTGCTGTGCGCCAGCCAGCCGAGGGCGCTCGGACTCAGGCGCAGATTACGCGGGTGGGGCCACGGGGGGAGCGGCGAGTGCCGCAGAATGACGGTGTAAATGCACCAGCCGATGAGCAGCACGACCATGACGGTGACAATCTTCATGATCAGCAGGGCTTTTTCGCTGGATTCGTGCACCCCCTTGGTGTTCTCCCACCAGAAATAAACGGTGACCACGATCGCGAAACCGGTGGCGATGTGGTCGATGGTGCCGGGCGCAAAGGGGCCGCTCAGATGGAATTGCTGAAATAATTCGTTGAGCAGCCCGCCAATATACTGGCCCGCGGAGACGCCGCTAATCGGGCCGGTGAGAATGTAATCGAACATCAGCGCCGAGACGCTGAATTTGGCGAGGGCGCCGCCGAGCGATTGCTTGACGGCGCGGTACACGCCGCCGCGCACGAACATGCTGCAGCTTTCGACGTACACGGAGCGCACCGCATACGAAAACAGCATGATGGCCAGGATGAACCACGGCGCAGTCTTGCCGATGTAGCCTTCGGCTTCGCCGCCGGCGTAATAGGCGGAAGAGGCCAAGTCGTTTAGGACGATTGCCGCGGCGCGCCAGAAAGAAATGAATGTCAGAAGCGCGGTGGTGGCAACAATGACGCGCGGGATGCCGCTGCCTCGGCTGCCTGCGGCAGCAGGACTATTGGGAGTGCTGCTCATGTACGGGTATTAGTGACCTGCAGATTGAAATGCTCGCATTTTTTCGGCGGGAAGTCTAGTTGCGGGCGAGGTGAAAGGTGCGGAAATAACGTTTTTTTAAGTCGGCCGTGAGGCCCGCCAAAACAATGCGGGCCTCATCACCGAAGTTGGGTGTTTTAACGGCGAGCTTTGAGCGCCAGCAAACCGATGGCAAGTGCGCCCGCTAACAGCAACGACGCGGAGGCGGGTTCTGGGGTCGGAGTCGTTCCGCCGGTCGTGAGTTTATAGCTTAACAGCCCGCCAGGATCCGAAAAAAACGACCAAGACGGCGGAAACCCCGTGCCCGTGAGAAATGTGAACGTAGCGCTGGTGGCGGTGTCAGATTCACTAACCATGTCGCCGAGCAGAGTATTTCCAACCGACGAAAAGTCCAGATCTCCGATAGTGCAGGGTCCGGTCAAAGTAACGGTTCCCGAGCCGCCCGGGCCCGGGGGCATCGGTAGACTGTTGCCGTTCCCGCACGCAAAAATCCCGTAGTTGTCGTTGCTGGCGGCGAAATTAAGCGTCAAGACGTCCCCTGGGACGATCGTTCCAGGAACTTGGAATACATCAGAAAGTTCGACGCCCAGGCTGCTATTTTGAACGAACTGAACAACAGTTAGTCCATTGATAACCTGAGTGGCGCCGAAGTTAGCGCAAGTATCTCCGACGGTGTCCCTACAAGTGGCGTAAGGATCGGCGACGCCGTTGTTGGAGGCACCTTTATCCTTACGGACAAGCGGGCCAGCCAACGCAGACGATACGCACAAGAACAGGGTTGCAACAATAAGTACGAACAGTTTTCGGGTCATTGGTATTCGCGAGCTTCCTTAGGGTTAGATAATAGAAAAGACTGGGTAACGGCGGGCTGGGACCACGCTGGTGAACTCTATTGCACGTTGAGGTCCGGTGTAAAGCATATTCTTATGTTGCTGAAGACGCCGACGATGCGCTGTTTTGCGTCTCGCGGGCAGCAGGGATGTTTGCACTTTAGTTCCCTTCTTGCGACATATATTTGCCGAAGTTTACCTCAGGCAATTTCGTGCCACCGAATAATGTCTTAACTATCGCACGCGCCCGCGTTCTGCGCGGGTATGTCATAATTTACCCACTTTCCGGCGAGAACCCTATGGCCGATCCGAAGTCGAGCCAGCCCCCTGAAGAACGCGCAACGCCCTACTCCACTCCAGGCGAAGGTGAAACGCTGGTTGGCGGGGACTCCACGCAAGCTAAATCCGCGCCTCTAAATTCTGGATTTTCTAAGGGACAAATTCTCGCGGAGCGCTTCCGCATATTACGCTTCGTCGCGCGTGGCGGCATGGGTGAAGTGTACGAAGCGGAGGACCTCGAGCTAAATGAAAGAGTCGCGCTGAAAACCGTGCGATTCGAGATGGCCGATAACGAAAGGACCATCGAACGATTTAAACGAGAAATCCAGTTGGGCCGTAAAGTCACGCATCCCAATGTCTGTCGAACCTTCGACGTGTTCCGCCACGTCGAGGAAGATGCTCAAGGCGGCAGCCGGATCACGTTAATCGTCAGCATGGAATTGCTGCGCGGCACTACCTTGGCGCAGCGCATCAGTCTGGAAAATCGGCTGACCGGCGAGCGAGCGCTACCCATCGTTGAGCAGATGGCCGCCGGTCTACAAGCAGCCCACGATGTTGGCGTGATCCACCGCGACTTCAAAAGCGCCAACGTAATTTTGGTTCCTGCCGAAGGAACGCCGAGTGGCGTGCGCGCGGTGGTCACCGATTTTGGCCTGGCGCACGCGGTCACCGGAGACCTAGCCTCGCTAACCGGTTCGCTGGATGTGGTTGGAACTCCCGCGTACATGGCTCCCGAACAGCTCGAAGGAAAAGAAATTACTCCAGCGACGGACATCTACGCGCTGGGCATCGTGATGTACGAGATGCTGACCGGCAAAGTGCCGTTTGCCGGCGGCACGGTGATCTCCGCCGCCATGCGGCGGCTGACCGAGGCCGCCCCCTCACCGCGCGACGTGGTGCAGGATCTCGATCCGCAGTGGGAAGCGGTCATCTTGAGGTGCCTGGAACGCGCACCGGAGCAACGCTTCGCGAGCGCTTCCGATGTTGATAAAGCGTTGCAGGGTGAGCAAGTCAAGCCAGCCCCGCCGATCTCGCGACCTTCGCGAATTAAGCCGGTCCTGTTCGCCGGTGTGGCGGCAGCCTTACTGATTGTCGCGATCATTTCGTACTTCGCGCGGACGCATCGTGGCGAGAAGGGGCAAAACACAGTCAACGCGACTATTGCGCCCGCTGAGGCTAAAGTCAGAACCTCCGTAGCCATTCTGGGATTTCAAAATCTTTCCGGCCGCCCAGAAACAAATCTCCTCGGCGAGGTACTTACAGACAGTTTGTGGTCGCAACTGGACGCGGACGAGATTCGCTTCATTCCACCCAGCCGGGTAGACGAAATGCGGCGCGACCTCGGCCTGAAAACCATTTCCGAAAATCCTTCCAAGCAGGAACTGAGTCAGGTAGCCAAATATTTGGGCACCGACGACGTGATCACCGGCTCCTTCCGCGCCGAAGGAGAAAAACCCACCGATCGCGTGGACTGGAACATCCACCTGGTTCGCGCCTCGAGCGGCGACAGCGTCGCTTCCTTTCCTTTGTCCGGAACGCAATCTGGAATTCATGAATTGGCGATGCACGCTGGGAAATTGATTCGCTCCAAGTTGGGCGTCACGCTCAGCGACCAGGAAGAGGCCCGCCTGGATAATTCTCTTTCGGCGGACCCTGCCGCTTTGGCCCATTTCGCCGAAGCCAGAGAGCAATTGCGAAGATTCGATTTCCGGGCCGGCATACAGTCACTCCAGAGCGCGACCACCATTGATCCGAAATTTGTGAGGGCCCAGGTGGCCCTCGCCGGTGCCTGGTCAGACCTGGGCTTCGAGTCCAAAGCGCAGGAAGAGGCTAAAAAGGCTTTGGATCTCTCGACAAACTTGTCTGCCGAAGGCAAAGGTTTGGTTGCCGGACGCTACTACGAAGTGATGCACGATTGGCCCAAAGCCATGGAGCAGTACTCTTCCATGTGGCAGCTCTCCAGCGACAATCCCGAATACGGGCTGCTGCTGGCGGCCAGTCAGACCAGCGGCGGAAAGGCGGATCGCGCGCTCAACACTCTTAAGCAAGTCAGAAAACTAAACTTGCCGGCGCAATTTGCGGCTCGCGCGGACTTGGCCGAAGCCGATGCCCACGAAGCGCTTTCGGAGTTCGACAAACAACTGACTGCCGCCACGTCCGCTGCAAAAATTGCCGAGACTCTCGGCGCGCGTTCTCTTCTGGCACGCGCCAAAATCCAGCAATGCGGCGCTCTCCTCAATGCCGGGAAGAGCGACGATGCCAAACCGGTCTGCGCGGACGCCAAGAAAATGAATGAAGACTCCGGCGACGCGCTGGGCACCGCGCGGGCTACCAACGAAATGGCCAACGCCTACTGGCGGTCCGGCGATCTTGCCCAGGCCAAGCCCCTCTATGAGGAGGCTTTGGGCACCGCGCAAACCATCGGTGACAAACGCGACGAAGCTGGCGCTCTCAACAACCTGGCGAATATCCGCGATACTCAGGGTGACGAGGCCGGAGCGATTCTTTTTTATCAACAAAGCATCGCGGTAGCCAAAGAACGCGGCAGCCAAAGCGACGAGGCCCTCGCGCAGCAAATGCTTGGGACGATTTTCTATCTTCAGGGAAAACGCAAAGAGGGTGAAGCGGCTTTCCAGCAAGCGATTGCGATCGCCCGGAAAATTGGAGATCGCAATACGGAGGCACGCGCGCTGAACAACCGCTGCAGCGTCTTGCTTAACGCCTCAGAGATTAAGGAAGCGCAACAAAGTTGCGAACAGTCTCTGCAGCTGCGGCGTGGAATGGACGACCAAGCCGGCATCGCCAGTTCCCTTGGCACCATGGGTGATGTGGAATTCACCGAAGGCAACCTGACCGCCGCAGAGCAGCATTACTCCGAGGCCCTCCGTATCCAGGAACAACTTGGGCAGAAAGCCGATGCCGCCACCTCGCGGGTTTGGCTGGCGATGCTGGCTTTGCAAAACGGAAAGTATGCTGACGGCAAGAAATTTGCCGAGGATGCCGCTCAGGAATTTTCTGCCGAAAAAGATGGGCATAGCGAAGCGGCGGCGCGCTCCGTGCTTGCAGAGATTCTGCTTTCAAGCGGAGACCCGGACGGCGCGCGCACCCAGCTCGCCGATGCGCAAAAACTCGTAGCGGCCGCCGGCGATCACAGCCTCGCCTCTACCTTGGCGTTGGTGCAGGCAAAAATTGATGTGCAGACCGGAAACGCCAACGCCGCAATTGTGGCCTTGCAAGCGTTGGAGAAGGACGCCAGAAAAACTGGTTCGCTAGCCGACGCCCTGGAAGCCCGCGTAGCTCTCGGCGCCGCACAAATCAAAGCCGGCCGCCGCGCCGAAGGACAAAAAACCTTGGCCAGCGCCGCCTCGGAAGCCAAAGCAAAAGGCTTAGGACTTCTGGTCAAGAAATCTAACGACGCGGCCAGATCACCCGCTTGATGGAACAACCACGAAGTAGAATCTCGTCCTTCGCGCGCATCGTCCTTGGCGCACCGACCTTGGTGCGTTGTCGTTAGTGCACTGTCCTTAGCGTCCTCAGCGCATCGTGCCCAGCGCGTTGTACTCAGCGCATTGTTCCGCAACGAAGTGCATTGTTCTGCGAACTTAGCGCACGGTTCCGCAACCATTTCATCTAAACCGCTAGAAATAAACGGGTTATAACCCCTGCAGAATGAACACTTCCCTGGAATCCGACCCCTAAACCCTTTACAATCCGCACTTCCGAGAAAAGGTGGCACCCCTGTCTAAAATCGCGAAAAACTGCCCACAAAATCATCGAGGTTGCAAGTTAGTTATTAGGTAGCAAAACGATCATTAATGGGCGGGGGCGGAAACATTTTGCCGGAACGCCGCCGCGCATTCCGCGCACGGACAAATCGAGCGCAGCTGGTCGTAGCTATAAATTCCGGTGTTGTGTCCGTCGGAAAAATTAATTTGAATCGCGTAGCTGCCGACCGACGTCGCAGAATTTGCGCGGGCTTTTGGTTTGAACATCGGCAGTAACGGAGAGCTGGCCGGCTTCGGCACCGAAGCGGGCGCCGCGTTTGCGCGGGCCGCCTTTGCTTCGGGAGTTTCCTCGGCGTTTTTTTTCTCGCGTTCGTCGTTACAAGTCGCGCACGGGCAGGCGTCCCGCAGATAAGGAAAGTCGTAATGGCTGGCGTGACCGTCCGCCCAGGTGATGTCCACACCCGCGCCGGTGGAAACATGAATTTTTACCGCGGTTGGTTTTTTTCGGGGATCGAGAGGAGTGGCCATCGTTTACGTTTTGGCGTGACCATTCGCGCCGTTCGAATTGCCATTGGTTGTGACACAACACGAGCCGGGCGGAATCGGATTCCCGTGCGGACAAGTCGTCGGGTGCCCCAAAAATGTGCAGATGCGCTGATCGAGTTCCGGGCTGATGATGTGCTCGAATTTGCAGGCCTGGGTATGCGCTTCGGTATCATCAATCGAAAATGTATCTTTAAAAAGCCGCTCGGCCAAACGGTGCCGCCGCACCACATCGCGCGCGCGCCTGGCGCCCATCGGCGTGAGTCGCGCTTCGTCACTGCGCAACTCCACCAGCGCCACTTCAGACATGCGCGCCAGTACGCGCCGCACCGGCTCATCGGTGATCAGCGGAAGCCGCCCCGCCGGTCCTTCGGCATGCAGCTGCGAAATTTGTGCCGGCTGCGCTTTTTCGTCGCAGGTCCAGATCTGTTCCAGCAAATGATCGAAACGAATCTGATCCTCTGCCGTCGTCACCACCGAAGGTTCCGTGCAGCAATCCGCGGTATTCGCCAGTGGACAATGCAGCGGATGCCCCGGCCCGTGTTGCGCGGAATCAAATTGCAAATGTCCGTGCGCAAGTTCGATGCGCCGGTCGGCCTGCCGCGCAATATCCGGATCGTGGGTCACCATCACAATCGTGTGGCCTGCATCGTGCAGCTCGCGAAAAATCTCCAGAACCTTCGTTTCGTTGGCTTCGTCCAGATTTCCCGTGGGCTCATCCGCCAAAATTAATTTCGGCTGATTGATCAAGGCGCGCGCAATTGCCACACGTTGCTGTTCGCCGCCCGAAAGTTTTGCTGGCAGATGTTCGAGCCGGTCGCCAAGTCCCACGCGCCGCAACGCGTCGGCCGCCTGTTGTTCGTCCGTGGAGCTGTGAAAATACTGCGCCAGCATTACGTTTTCCAGCGCGTTCAAATACGGCACCAGGTGAAATTGCTGAAATACAAATCCAACTTTTTCCGCGCGATAACGCACCAGCTGATTTTCTGTAAGTTTAGAGAGATCGACGCCGTCGACGGAAACCTGCCCGCTAGTCAGCGTGTCCAGCCCACCAAGGATATTGATCAAGGTAGTTTTGCCGGAGCCTGACGGCCCCATCAACGCAACCCATTCGCCGCATCCCACGCGCAAGCTGACGCCGCTGAGCGCGCGCAAATTGCCGTACTGCTTTACCAGCGTATCGATCACCACTTGCGCGATTTGCGTTTCGGCACTCACGCGGCAACCCCAGAACCCGCCCGCCTCAGAAGGCGGCCGCTACAAAACCCGGATCGCGCCGCGCGCAGTTGTAGCGGCCGCCTTCCTAGGCGGGCGCTTTGCGCCAACAATGCGACGCTCAACACCGCGGCGTTTATCAATCCATCCACCACAATTAGGCTTCACCTCGAAAAACAGACGCTGGCCGAATGCTGGCCAACCGCCGCAGCGGATACGAACTGGCAATCGCGACGATAATCGTGAGTCCCACGGATATAGGATACACAATGAGCCGGGGCCGCGCCGCAATCCCAAACACCGCTTTGCCCAGCCCAATCGAAAGCAAAATTCCCACCGCGGCGCCAATCAGTCCGCCCACTAAGCCCAGCAGCGCCGCCTCCGTCAAAAATAATCGCAGGACTCGCCGTGTTGCGCCGCCAATTGCCTTCATCAATCCCACATCGTTGCGCCGTTCCATCGCCACATTGGTCATCGCCGCCAAAACGCATAGCGCCGTTAGAATCAGCACCAGCACCACGGTCGCTGTCAGCAACCCGCTGATCTTTTCGTAAATTCTCCCCTGCGCTTCAGAAAATTGCCGCACGACATGAATCTGTTGTTCGGGAAAAAGCTGCTGGACCCGAGAAATATATCGGCTCATATCCTGCGCACTTCCGTTGTAGCCAATTTCGATAGTGCTGATTCGACCCGGAAGTTTCGCGAGCCGCTGCGCTTCGTCAAGATTTATGAAAACTTGATCATCTTCCGGGCCACCTGTTGCGACCGTCATCCAGACATTGCACTCCTCGCTTCCCACAATTGCTAATCGGACGCGATCTCCCGCTGCCACATGTAAACGCTGCGCCACATGGGCTCCAAGCAGACAATTGGGTATCACGCGAGAAGTAGGGCCCATCGGTCCCCAGTTTCCCTTGAGCAAGTCCGTCAGTCCTTCACCGCGATTCCCGGCAATGACAGCGGGAGTCATTTCGCCGGATCGCACGGAAACCGCCTTGCCAATCGAGTAAAGAAACACCAGGCGCGAAGTCCGAAGACCCTCGAACGTGAATGGCAGTCTAGTGAAGAGCAATTCGTCCATCGTTGCGCTGGCGGTTTCCGCGTCGGAGGGACTGATAATGATATTGGGACCGAAATCGCGAAACTCCGTCGTTAATCGCTGCTTGGCGTCTACCTGCAAGTTCAAGAGTGCCGCCGTAATTGCTGCGCCCGCTGCGAGCGCCAACAAAACCACAAAAAGGCGTCCGCGGTTGGCGAAAATCTGGCGGCGCAGGATTCGCCAGAACATGGCGCGGGAGCCGGTCATCACTCGCCCCGCAATATTGGCGCCGGCTGAAAATGTGCCGCGCGCCGCAGCGGAATCGCGCTACCGAGCATCGTCACGCCGGCCGCCAATCCCAGAATAATTACGAAGACCGTCCACGAAGGCTCCGGGGCAGCGCCAAATATTTTTTCTCCCACCACACGGGCCAGCACAATCCCAATGGCATACCCGATTCCGCCGCCCACTACCGCAAGCAACAATTGTTCCGCCGCCAGCAAAAATCCTACCGACCCGCGGCCCGCGCCAATTGCTTTCATCAATGCAATTTCCGAGCGCCGCTCAATCACGCTGGCCGCCGAAGACGCTCCCACCGCCAACGCGGCCGCCAGCAGCGCCGCAAACGTCACCAGCCACAGCAGCGTCCGCACATGGGTCAAAATATTTCCTTCGCCCTCCGCCACGCGCCGAATCACCCGCACATCCGTCCCCGGCAAAGCCTGCTGAATCGAATACGCAATCGACGAAACGTACGGGCTGCACGACCACCGTTCGAACTCATCCGCATTCATCGTCTTCGGGTTGCGCTTCGCAAAACTATCCTCCGGCTTGGTCAACGCCGAAACATATAATTTGCGATACTCCGCAGTTTTTCCCGCCAACTGTTGCGCTAGAAGTATGGGCGCCACGATCGCGTCGTTCTCCGGTCCATCGGCGTCCAAAATGCCCGTGACGCGGAGACCGACCGCATGCGTCGCCGAATACGGATCGACCGACGAGTCGGCATAGACAAAAATCTCGTCGCCAATTTTCAGGGGTCCACCTTGCGGCAAGCGCAGCTTCGCGGCCAGATTGCGTCCAATCACGCACTCCTGCGCGTCGTCCTTAAACCACTCGCCTTCCACGCGCCACCACGGATTCGTTTTTCCAATTCCGGTAACAAAAGTATTTCCGTCCGGCAGCGTCACCGCGTGGGCGGCCCAAGTTCCGATCAACGTGTGGTCTGCCTGCACGCGCGGCAATCCCTTCACGATCATCGGCATGCCCACGGTCATCGCGACCGTCGCATCCAGTCGCGGCGCGAAGCCAACGATGTTGTTATGCCAGTAGATGGATTTTATTTTCGGGAGATCCGCTACCGGTAGGTAAGCGCCAGAATTTGCCGGGCGATAATCCACGCCACCAATTTCCAGCGGCAAGGAATCCGCGGATGAGGTCACCACCAAATTCGCGCCCAAACTGCGAAACTCCTGCGACAAACGGTCCCCAACATCCAGCGAAACGCTAAGCGCCGCGGTAGCCACCGCCATGCCCAACGCCAGCGCAGCCCCGGTCAGCAGCTTGCGCCGTGGACGGCGCGTAAAGGAATCGGCAACAAGTCGTAGAAACATGAAGTCTTTGTAGGGGCGCAGCATGCTGCGCCCCATCTCGGCAAGATCGATCCGGCTCGGATTGCTTCGGCCTGTTTTTTTCGGTCTTACTTCGGAATCTCTTTAGCCGCCAGCGCCAGCTGCGCGGTATCCAAAACCAAATCCGCTCCATCCACATGCGACGGCACGCCGATGGGGTTACACCCGCCAGCCTCACCCACTGTCGGCACATAAATTGCCGACCCGCAATGCCGGCAAATCACGTTCTGCCCGTCCTGCCGGTATCCTTCCGCGCCGCAAATCCGGCAAGCATCCAACGCGGTGCCCCAGCCCGAAGGCTTCTTAATGATCATGAACCGCAAGGATTGTCCGCCCACGTTCGCGGTGTATAGATGCAAATTTCCGTCAGAAACATCGCTAACCGGCACACGCAGTTCATTCCCCGAACCCGCGGCAAGCATCCGCGCTGAAGGCGGCGCCGAATTCGCCCGCGCATAGATAAAATCTGCGGTAAGCACCAGAATCACCGTGAGAGACGCCACCGCCGCAGCCATCATCCAGCGCCGCTGCCGGCGATTCTGCGATTCCACCAGCCGCTTCTCGGCCTCGCCCAGCGTGGCTTTGGCGACTTTCGTATGCGAAGAAGTCTGCCACTCCCGCAAGACCAGCAACGCAGCCGCCCCAAAAATAAAGACAAAAAAGAAAAACTCGTTGTTCACAATCGGCCCAATCAAGGCCATCTCGCCTTTACTGGAAGGCAGCCAGCGCGACTCGCTCAGCTCATGTAAACCGGTCAGAGCCAGCTGAAACGCTACCAACATCAAAATCACGCTGGTCACCGCGAAAAAGCGGTGCAGCGGCACGCGCAGAGTCCCTTTAAAAAAGAACAGCCCCACCGCTACCGAAGCCGCAATACCCACAATCGTGCCAATCCAGGTCTGCAAACCCGCCGAAGAAAGCTCTACCGCGCGCAAAATCAAGGCTAGCTCCGCCCCTTCGCGGACCACCATCAGGAAAACGAAGAGAAAAATGCCCCATCCCGCCGCGCTACCCGCCCGCGCCGCGTAGGCTTCCACTTTCTGCTCAATATCTTTTTTCAAATGCCGCGCAACGCGGTTCATCCAGATGATCATCGTAACTACGAAGAACGCCGCCACGAGGAGCAACACCCCCTCAAAGCCGTCTTCGCTGATCTGCCAGCGCTCCAGCGCGATGGCCACAGCCAAACTGAGCGCTCCGGCAGCCGCAACGCCATACCAGACGAATTTAGCGAGATGTGCCCGGCCAGACCGCGAGAGATAAACGAGGATGATGCCCACAACCAGCGAGGCTTCCACGCCTTCCCGAAGCGAGATCAAAAACGCCGATAACACGCTGCCGCCTCCAGTTGCGATACGTTTGCAAGTATCACTTAACTCTACTCGTAGTATTAACTTACGTCAACCGGACTATTCTGGTCCGCTTTCTATTCTCCAGCCTACGGTAGAATGATGCGTTTGGCAAAAGTTCCCATGAACGAGCCGCAAATCGCCGTCTCCTACCAGAAGAAACACATCGCGTCTCTGCGCGGGCTGCTCTTCTGCGTCTTTTTGAGCGTCTGCTCGCCCTTCGCCCGCCCGGCTCAGGATCCCAACAACTCCCCCGGCCAAGGCTATCCGGAAGACGCCGCGCATCGCGACGCACAAAAAGCCGCAACTCGCGGCGATAAGGCGGACGCCGCAGGCCACACCGAGGAAGCCTGGAAGGACTATCAAGAGGCTTCTCGACTGGTTCCCACGGATAAAGAAATTCTCGAGCGCACCGCCGCGTTGCGCTCCAAGCTGGTCCGCCAGCACGTGGAAATGGCCGAACGCTACGCGTTGGAAATCCGGATGGACGAGGCAGCCAAGGAACTAAACAAAGCGCTGCTCATCGATCCCGGTGACACCTTCGTCGCCCAGCGCCTGCAGGAAATGAAATCGCTGGATGACGAACTGCCGCCGCAGCCCAAACCGGGCGAGGGCTTCCCTTCCCTCACGGTAAAACCCGGAAAGAAAAATTTTAATTTGCGCGGAGACACCAAAACCGTCTTCGACCAAGTGGCGCAACAATTCGGCATCACCGTATCTTTTGACAGCGATCTGATCACCCACAACGTTAAATTTCGCGCCGATGATGTGGATTTCCGCACCGCCATGTCCCTGCTAGAAGTACAGACGGGAACGTTTTACCGTCCGCTGGAGCCCACGCTGATGTTCGTGGCCGCGAATACCCCCGATAAACGCAAACAATATGCGATGGAAGGGCAACAAATCTTTCCGTTGCCGGCGTCCGTCGGTCCCGAAGATATGACCGAGCTGTTGCGGGTGCTCCGCGATATAACGGACTCCACGCACATCGAACTGGACAGCAACAGCCGCTCGATCACCATGCGGGACACCCCGCAGAAGCTGAAGCTGGCGGGAGAAATTATTCAGCAAGTGGAAAAGGTCCACGGCGAAATCATGCTGGATATTCAGCTATTGGAAGTGGACAAGGGAACGGCGCGAAATCTCGGCATTACCTGGCCGTTTCCGATTCAGGCGACGCTCTTGACGCCGCAACAGGTCACGACTCTGGCCGCGGCCACCACCGTAGCGGCTGCGCTCACGCAATTAGCCGCCATTCTCAGCGGCCAGGGAATTTCCAACCCGCTCTCGTTTCTTCCGGTGGGCGGCGGAAACAGCACGTTCCTGTTGACCATGGGTTCCATGGCCGCCAATTTTTCAGATTCGCTTTCCCTGCTCCGCAGCGGCCGCGAAGTATTGCTGCGCGCGCAGAGCGGCAAACCAGCCACTTTCTTCGTGGGCGATCGCTATCCCATCACGCTTTCGTTGCTTTCCGGCAGCTTGACGGGAGGCGGACCGTCCACGACGCCGCTGATCGGAGTTTCCGGCATCGCCAATTTCAGTCCCACCAGTTTTCCGCTCACCCAATTCGCGGTGGGCCTAAACCCTTCCGCGCTGGTAGCCAACACGTTTACCAGCGGCACCCTGCCGGATCTCGCCGTCGTTTATAACAATCCCGCAGCCACCACCTTCACCATTTTGCAAAATCAGGATAACGGCAATTTCACGCAGGTCACTCCCGCCCCGATTCTGCTGGGCCCGATGGAAACCGGGCAGGTGGCCATCGGCACCGGAGTTTTCCGCAGTGACGGTACGAAATTTTCCACGCCCCAGGCGGATGACGTGGTCCTGGTAAACTCCACCTCCAACACCATCTCCGTGTTACTCGGAAATGGGGACGGCACATTTGTGGAAGCTCCGAATTCGCCCATCGCGGTTGGGCGCAGTCCTAGCGCGGTAGTCGTCGCGGATTTCAATAACGACGGCTTTTTGGATATCGCGGTCACCAATTCCGTCGACAATTCCGTTTCCATATTTCGCGGCGCCGGCGATGGCACGTTCACCCAGTTCCCAGCCTCGCCCTTCTTGCTGAACAACACCGCGCCCATCGCGGAAACCGGCCCGGTGGCCATGGTCAGCGGATTTTTTGGCAACGCCGTGAATCAAGACAACGAGATGGATCTGGCGATCGTCAACAAGAGTTCGAACAACGTCACGATTTTGCTGACTTCCGTCGACACCTCACAGAATATTACGCTTACCGAAGCGACCGGTTCGCCCATCGCCGTGGGCAACTCGCCCGTCGCTCTGACCAGCGGCGATTTCAATGGCGACGGGGTACCAGACCTGGCCATCGTCAATCAAGCGGACAACACCGTTTCCGTTTTTCTGGGCAGCGCCAACGCTAACGGCACCTTTATCATTGCTCCTAATTCGCCGTTCTCGGTCAATGCCACCGCCCCGGCAGGAATTGTCGCCGCCGCATTCAGCGGCTCCGCGACCCCAGACCTTGCGGTGACCAACCAGGGATCCAGCACCTTGAGCTTTTTTATTACCAGTGGCGACGGTACCTTCACCGCCGGCGGGTTACTGAACCAGGGTGTGCAGCTCGGGGTTCCCACCGGGCCGACCGCGATCATCGCGTCAGGCTTAAGTACCAGTAACAATCAATTGCCAGACGTGGCGTTGGTGGCGCAAACCTCCGGTGCCACCAATGGCGTCGTCGGCGTGATTCTGGATTCCTCGGCGTTTGCTTCGGCCAACGCCATCTCCGGACAAACACCCTATCCCGGGGCGGAATACGAAGATCTGGGCATCAAAGTAAAAGCTACCCCAACGCTGCATCCCGATAACGAAGTCACGCTGCAACTGGAATTTGAAATTCGCGCGCTGGCGAATACCAGCGTGAACGGCATCCCCGTGCTGACCAATCGAACCCTCAGCCAGACCGTCCGCCTGAAGGAAGATGAGCCCACCATTCTCGGCGGATTGACGGACCGCGAAGAAACAAAATCGATCACCGGACTTCCGGGCTTCGCCGAAATTCCTGGGCCGCCCGGCTACGCGTTCGGCGATCACAACGACACGTTTCAGGATACGGAATTGTTGATCGTGCTCACCCCGCACCGGATGCGCACACCGAAGCACGACACGAAATTGATTTACGCTGGTCGCGGCGAGCCGGGCGGGCCTTCTGGAGGTGGCGGACGGCAGTTCACGCCACCGCCAGCGGCGGAAACACCGCAGCCGCAACAGCCTGGCGCGGCACAGCCCGCGGCACCGCAACCGGGAACACCGCAACCTGGCACGCAGCAACCTGGGGCACAGCAACCCGGGACGCAACCGCCGGGGGCGCCACCTTCAGGTACTCCACCGGCGGGAACGCAGCAGCCCGGGAATCAACCTCCCGAAGGGCAAGCTCCGGCACCACAGCAGAATCAGCCTCCACCGCAAACATAATTTTATTTTAGGGATTTCGGAGCTGCGGGTCCGGAATTCACTTTCGCCGGGAACCGTAATCGCAAAATCTAAATTGAATCGGTCAGCGGATACCCAGCGAGGCGCTCTAGAATCGCGACCGGCGCAAGTTGCGGCTCGACCATCGCTTGGCGCGAAATGATGAACGTTTGTTCGAGAGCGTATTGTCCTTCGAGAACGGCGTGGCTGACACAGTCGGTCAACACGATCCACGTTGAATTCGGCGGAAATTCCCAGCGCTGTTTTGGCGAAGACTGTTGGAACGCGCTGTCTTCCTTCATCGCGTTGTGGCATTGGTGCATGAAGTGATCGTAAGATGAACGCCGCGAACCTGGAAGATTGAGCGCGCGCCCCAGGCGGCGCAGTCCGGCACTGAAAGAATTTCCACTGAGCCGTGGCGGAAGCCCTACCGCTTTTGCAAAATGCGGCGCAATGGAAACAAACGGTGGCGCGGTAATCCACACCCGGTTTTGCGCCGGATTGATATTGGTAAAGAGCCGCAGAATGCGGTCGCCATTTGTGGGGCGCGTCGGAAAGGCATCGACGTGGGGCAGATCGTTGCGGGCGTGCAAACGCGCCGGGCGGCCTTTTTCTTCAATCGGGCGATAGCTTGCGAAATCCAGTTTCCATTTTCCGGCATAAGGCGGCAGAAGCTCGGCCAGAAATTTCGCGGCGCCCTGCGAATAGTTCTGGAGAATGCCGCGGAGACGCTCCGCTTCCGCGGATTCCGATTTGTCCAGCCCGGTGACCCGGTCTTCCGCTGGGCGGTAGGCCACATTTTTGTGAAAAGCTGCGCTGGTCTGCTTCTGCCCCAGCAATACTTCGCGATCCCCCGGCGAAATCGTAAAGGGCGTCTGCGGGAAATAAACGATATTCCCGGATTCCAACTCGCGGCAAAGTTGCACGCCGTTCTCCGTCGCAAGCGGCAACGGCACCGTGATCATGTGCGTCTTTAGGGCGTCGGGCGTCTGAAGTGATGTGGGCGCGGTTGCGGACATTTTTTGATTCGGTTCAAAGACTCGATTTCTACAAAACTATAATGGTCGCGATGACTATGAGCAAGGCCGATGGAGCGGTTACGACAGCGGCTCGAACACCACGATCGGCTGATAGGTGCGCGGAACCACCGCTTCGGCGATGGCGATCAATTTCTGCTGGCCGAAAACGCGGAGGCGCGGAGGCTTTGGTTCTCCGCCGTCTAGTTCGCCGGTGGCCCCGGGGGGAAGATCCGCACGTCCCGGCATGAGTTGGGAAACAGTGATATTAAATTTCGATCCGTGGCGTACTCGCTTTTCAATCACGGGCAAAACGTCGATGCGCGGGAAGTTGGGCAGCAGCGCTTCCAGCGGAATCAGGCAACTGGCGAATTTTCCGTTTTGCTTGGCCTCGGCCAGCTCTTCCAGCTTGATGGCTTGCTCCATGGAAAATTCGCCGACTGCGGTGCGCTTGATTTCGGCCAGGTGCGCGCCGCAGCCTAATTTCTCTCCCATCTCGTGGGCCAGCGAACGGATGTATGTGCCGGAAGAGCACTCGATGACGAAACGCGCGATGTTTCCTTCGATTCCCGTCAGACGATATTCGTAAAGCTCCACTTCCACGGCTTTCAGCTCGACCGGCTCCTTCTTGCGGGCGAATTCGTACGCGGGACGGCCGTGAACCTTCTTCGCTGAAAACGCCGGAGGCATTTGCGCAAAGCGCCCGATGCGTTCCGCGGCGAATTTTTCGAGGATAGCGGCGTCGAGCGTTATCGCGATGTCCGGGCCTTGGGCTTCACCGTCGGAATCGTAGGAGTCCGTGGCGAAACCGAAGCGGAAAGCGGCGGTGTAGCGTTTGCGGCGGCCGTTATAAAACTGCACGAGTCGCGTTGCGCGGCCCAGTAACAAAACCAGTACGCCGGTGGCCAGCGGATCCAGCGTGCCCAAGTGTCCGATCTGGCGCATGCCCGCGAGATGGCGCACGGCGTCGACTACATCGTGGGAAGTTTTGCCTTGCGGTTTGTCGATGACTAAGGCGCCGTCAAACGGCGATGGCTGCGGCTGGCGTGGCATGGGTTGAGTTTTGGGTGATGCTGTGGAAAGCAGATTCCTCGCTTCGCTCGGAATGGCAGTTTTTTAGTTCGGCGCTAAAGAACGTTAGAATTTTGTTGAAATACTCTTTTTTGAAATACTTTTTATCGAAATATTCTTTGTTGAACACTCATGGAGCGGCTGGCTTATCTTTCTTCATGTCGCGCAGGAGTTGTTCGATGCGTTCGGTGTATTCCTGGGAATGATCCAGGATGAAATGCAGCTCCGGAAGGCGGCGCAGCTGTAGCCGCTCGATCAGCTCGCTGCGAATGTAACCGTTGGCGTGTTCGAGGGCTTTGATGGCGTCGCGCTGCTCTTTGGCGTCGCCGTCGCGCATATTGATGAACACGCGGGCATGTTTCATGTCCGATTGCACGCGCACTTCGCTTACGACCACGTGGCCTTCGAGTCGTGGGTCTTTCAGCTCGCCCGCAAGCATGGAGTTAATTTCGTGAGCGATTTCCTCGCCTACGCGTTCGTGACGGTGATTGGCTGGACTCATGACTTCCCCGACTGCTCAGATGGCATTCGCTCTCTACAACAACTGCTAATTACTTTCGATGCGTGCACGCGCCCGAAAGTATTCTGCCACCGACAATTTAATTTGCCGATGATACTTTTTTTATGGCGCGGGTACTAGATGATTTCAAAACTTTGATTAATGAGCGCCGAGCCCAGAATCCGGTCGGCTTCATCCAGAACTTTATCGAGCATTTCCCGAACGTGCTTTTCTTCGTTGGAAAGAGTCACGATGCCGACCACCGAACGTTGCCAGACGTCGTGATGATCCAGTTCCGCCACCGCGACGTTAAATTCCCGCCGCAGCTTATCCTTTAAGCTGCGCAAGACCTGGCGTTTATCCTTCAGGGATTGCGCATCGGGAATGTGCAACTCGAGAGTTAGTAGACCTACGGGCATAGACGACTCTGTGGGCGTTCCGCAACATCGAATACGCAGCCCGGACCCTTCGTTGCCTCAGGGCAAGCTAAAGTCCGGCGCCTCCACAAACCCTACGCCTACGCGATAGCGCCAGGTTGTGTCTTGGTTATCTGGAAGGCTTCCAGGGTGTCGCCGACTTTTACGTCGTTGAAGTTAGAGATGCCCACGCCGCACTCAAAACCGGTGCGCACTTCGCTGGCGTCATCCTTAAAGCGCTTCAGGGAGCTGAGCTTGGAGGAATGAATCATGGCGCCATCGCGCATCACGCGAATCATCGAGTCGCGGCGCAGCACGCCGTCAGTAACGTAGCAACCGGCAATTGTGCCGATGCCCTTGACCTTGAACGTGTTGCGAACTTCAGCGCGGCCCTGATACGTCTCGGTGATGATGGGATCGAGCAAGCCTTCCATGGCTTTCTTAATTTCGTCGGAGACCTGGTAAATGATGGTGTAGGTGCGGATGTCCACGTGTTCCTGATGCGCCAAGTCCGCAGCTTTGCGGTCTGGACGCACGCCGAACGCGATGACGATTGCGCCGGAAGCGGAAGCGAGCACCACGTCGCTCTCTTTCACCGGACCAACACCCGAACCGATGATTTTCAGTTTTACCTGATCGGTGGAAAGGCGCGGCAGCATTTCGCTGAGCACTTCCACGGAACCTTGCACGTCGGCCTTGATGACCAAGTTCAATTCTTTGACGTCGCCGGCTTTCAATTGCTCGTGCAACTGGTCCAGCGTAATGCGTGAACCGCTGCTGCGGGCCATTTGCGCGTCGCGCTGTTTGCCCTGGCGATAATCGACGATATGCCGGGCCTTGGCTTCATCGGTAACCTGGAAATGGTCGCCCACTTCCGGAATACCTTGTAAGCCAAGCACTTCGACGGGTGTGGACGGTGGCGCGTCAACTATCGGGCGTCCGCGATCATCAAACATGGCGCGCACTTTGCCGAATACCGCGCCGCAAATAAAGAAGTCTCCGGAGTTGAGCGTGCCGTTCTGAATAAGTACGGTGGCCACCGGGCCGCGGCCTTTATCGACGCGCGATTCGAGAACGGTGCCAGTCGCTGGAGCGTCTGGATTGGCGCGAAGTTCGCGAAGATCCGCGACCAGCAAAACCATTTCGAGAAGCTTGTCGATGCCCTTTTTCTGTTTGGCCGAAACTTCCACAAATTCCGTATCGCCGCCCCACTCCGCGGGAACCAAATTCAAATCGGAAAGCTGGCGCTTGACGCGTTCCGGCTCGGAACCCGGCGCGTCGATCTTGTTGATGGCCACGATGATGGGGACTTTCGCAGCCCGCGCGTGATCGATGGCTTCCTTGGTTTGCGGCATCACGCCGTCGTCGGCAGCCACCACCAGAATGACGATGTCCGTAACTTTCGCGCCGCGCGCACGCATACGCGTGAAGGCTTCGTGACCGGGCGTATCGATGAACACCACGCTGCGATCACCGACCGCAACTTTGTACGCGCCGATGTGCTGGGTGATTCCGCCCGCTTCGCCATCGACAACATCGGCGGAGCGAATCGCGTCCAGCAAACTGGTTTTGCCGTGGTCCACGTGGCCCATGACGGTAACCACCGGCGGACGCGGCTTCAAACTTTCCTTGGTTTCTTCCTTGGCGACCTCGAGAACCATTTCTTCTTCGAGGGAGACCACGCTGACCACGCCGTTGAAAGCTTCGGCAAGCGTTGTGGCGGTGGGAACGTCGAGCGCCTGGTTGATGCTGGCAAAAACTCCGCGATCGAGAAGAGTCTTCAGCAATTCCTTGGCGCGCACGTCGAGTTTTTCCGCGAGTTCGCGGATAGTGATGCCTTCGGTGATGGCAACTTCGCGCGGAGCACGCGGTTCTGGCGGAGCGATTACCGCGGCTGCGCGGCGATCGCCAAATCCGGGGCGCTGGCGTGTGGGATGTAGCTTGCGCTCGCCTTCCTGTTCGCGCTTATCCGCACCGCCGGGACGCTGGCGGGAAGTTGGTTTACGGGTATAAAGCGGTTTGCCTGGTTCGGCCTTTGACGGAGCTTTCTGATCCGGCATCGGCGGAAGCATGCCGGGACGGCCGGGCGCGCGCGGTCCAGGTCGGGTACCAACCGGAAGCGGTCCGCGGCGTTGTTCAAAAGGACGATTCGGCGCACCACCGGGTCCACTGGTGGGACGCGGCGAGTAGCTGCGGCCAGTGCCGCCGGCGCCTCCGCCGGAAGGCGGTCGCATCGGCTGGCCGGGACGGGGGCCGCTGGGACGCTGGCTACCCGGAGTCGTGCCAGGAACTGGTCCGCGATTGCCCGTGGGCAAAGGTCCGCGATTGCCTGCAGGAAGCGGCGGCCTTGCGGGCACAGCGGGACGCGCTCCTGCGGCGCCAGGGGCGGCAGCGGCGGGGCGAGTTCCTACGGGTTGCGTGCCGGGGCGAGCTGCGGGCGGCACGCCCGGACGTGCTGGAATATTTCCTGCCGGAGCCGAACCGGGACGCAGGGGAGCTTGCGGAGTTGGGCGCGCGGAAGTCGGCGCTTGCGGCGCGGAAGCGGAACCCGGCGCAGCGGGTCGCGCAGGAGGCACACCTGGACGGAGCGGAACTGAACTTGGCGCGGAAGGCGCGGCCGCGGGAGTTGCAGCCACAGGCCTCGGCGCTGCCGGAGCAGTGCCGGGAGCGGCACCGACCGGCGCAGAAGCCGGGGATGCAGCAGAAATTCCGGGGATTGCGGCGACCGGCGCAGGAGCTGGCGGGCGAGGACTCGTTGCAGGCGCAACAGTCGGCGCGGCTCCGCTAGTGGTTCCAGCGCTCGGCGCGGTAGACGGAGCCACAGCGGGAGTTGTCGGCCTCGGCGCGACGGGAGCGGCGGCCGGAGTTGCGGAGCTAGACGCGGGCCTCGGAGGCGCTGCGGGTGTTGCCGCAGGCGGTGCCGATGGGGCCGCTGGTTTTGCTGCTGCTGGCTTGGGTGCTTCCGCGGCGGGTTCGTCATCGCCGCCGGCCAGCTTTTTGCGAACTTTCTCGGCGACGTCCACCGGGATGGAGCTCGAGTGCGTCTTTTTTTCGGTGACGCCGTAGCCAGGTAGCAGGTCAATGATCGCTTTGGCTTTGACCTCTAGCTCGCGAGCCAGTTCGTTGATGCGTACTTGATTTGCGTCGTTCATTTAATCCTATTGACCGCGTTGCGGTCGTTTCACAGCGTACCCAAGGCGCGTACTACACTGCTGCGACTCGTTGCTTACAACTTGGTGCTTCCAGCTTTTCCAACCATTACACTTGCCGAGATTCGTTCGCTGCGTACTGCGTCTTGGCGGCTTTCTGGCAAGCCCGGTGCTTTGGGGTGACCTTTCGACCGCGCCGGAGGCGCATGCCTACTACGGTTCCGTGGATTCCTTGTGTTCCGGCTGACTGTGTCCGTGCTGATGGTCTTCGTGCTGTTCGGGATCGGCCGGCTGTTCTGAATGTTGCCCGGCGTGTTCCGTGCCGGCAGCGTGGTCGACTGGGGTTTCGTTGGCCGCGGATTCGCTCGCGGCATTTTCTTCGGCGGCAGGTTCGCCGCTGGATTGATCCGCAGCGTGCTCGGCTTGCGCTTTCGCTTCGGCAGCGGCTTGGGCTTCGGCGGCCATGGCTTCAGCCTCGTCCGCGGTTTCCGGTTCTCGCGGAGCGACGGGTTCGACCGGTGTAACAGGCGCGGCGTTTTCTTCGGTGGCTTCAGCCAAGTCGTCGGTATTTTCCGTGACTTCGGCCGTGGCAGCGGCTGCCGCTGCAGCGGCGGCTTCGGCTCCGCCACCTTCGTAGAATTGGTTGACGGCTTGATAGATCTTATCGACCATCTTTTCGCCGATGCCCGGAATCTCCATCAACTGTTCCGGAGTCATTCCCGCAAGTTGTTCCACGTTGGTGATGCCCGCGGCTTCGACTTTTTCAATGGTCTTGGGGCCGACTCCAGCCAGCGCGGTGAGCGGCGTGGTCGGAGCGGTCAGCGCGGTCATCTGCTCTTCGATTTCGCGGCGCTTCTCTTCTTCAGACTTGATGTCGATGTCCCAGCCAATCAGCTTGCTGGCCAGGCGAACGTTCTGGCCTTTTTTTCCGATAGCGAGGGAGAGCTGCGAATCCTCGACGATTACTTCGAGTTTGCGCATTTCCGGGTCGACGATCTGAACGCGCGTTACTTTGGCCGGGCTCAGCGCTTTTTGCGCGAAGGCCACAGTCTCTTCACTGTAGGGAATAATGTCGATTTTTTCGCCGCGCAGTTCGCGGATGATGGACTGCACGCGCATGCCCTTCATGCCGACGCACGCGCCGACGGGGTCCACGTCTTTGTCGCGGCTGGCGACGGCTACTTTGGTGCGTTCGCCAGCTTCGCGAGCCGCAAAGCGGATCTGCACGGTGCCGTCATAAATTTCTGGCACTTCCATTTCAAAGAGGCGCTGGACCAAACTGGCGTCCGCGCGCGAGACGATTACTTGCGGGCCTTTTGCGGCGCGATCTACCATCTTGATGACCACGCGCAACCGCTCGCCAATGTTGTAGGTTTCCAGTTTTGACTGCTCGCGCTTGGGCAAACGGGCTTCGGTACGGCCCATGTCGACGATCAGGTCCGGACCTTCGGCGCGCTTTACGATTACGGTCACTAGCTCGCCCACGCGGCCGTTGTACTCGTTGAAAATCGTGTCGCGTTCCGCCTCGCGCACCTTTTGCAGAATCACTTGCTTGGCGGTTTGCGCGGCGATGCGGCCCAGAACGTCGGTGGGCTTATTGGTAAGGATTTCCGTGCCAACCACCGCGTCCGGATTTTTCTTGCGCGCGTCGTCCACGCTGATTTCTTTGGTGGGATCGACAACATCATCGACCACGGTCATCACCGAAAACACGTCCACTTGCCCGGTTTCCGAATTGAATTTTCCGCGCAGATCTTCTTCGGTCTTGTAATACTTGCGCGCGGCGACGCACATGGCGTCTTCGATGGCCGACACCACTACGGCCGGCTCGATATGCTTCTCGCGGCTGAGCATTTCAATCTGTTGATAGAGCAAATTCGCCATTTGGTCCCTAGATCTCCGTTACTAAAATCATTTCACTTTTCATTTGGAGTGCGGCGGCTTGACGCCGCTTTCCCCAAGTAATCTGCGCCACGGTCATTCGTCGCAAAACTCTCGCCGTCTCTTCTCTGCGACCTCTGCGCACTCTGCGTTAAAATCCCCACCCCACCCAACCACCACCTAAATCCCCAAAATCATTAAAACTCTACGACTAGATTCGCCTTGCGAACCATGTGCAAGGGAATCTCCACGGTCCGCGCTTCCTTGCCCTTCAGCGTCACCCGGACGTTGCCATCGGCAAAGCCCGCGAGCCGCCCCTCAAAAAACTTTTGCTCCCCCGCCGATTCGCCCACCGGTTCATTGGTGGTGATCTTTACCAGCCGCCCAGCGAAGCGGCTAAAGTGCTCGGCCTTGAACAGGGCCCGGTCCATCCCTGGCGAACTGACTTCGAGCGTATATCCCGCCGCGCCCGGGATTAGTTCCTCAACGTCCAGGATCACGCTAAGCTGCTGGCTGATACGTTCGCAGTCCGAGTGGCTAATTTTCGCGTACGGCGACTTGGCGGCCACTACCGCGGCCCCACTTTCGCCGGGCGATACGCTGCCCTCGGAGCCTTCCGACGTCAGAGCTAACTTCTTTATTATCAACGCTTAGATGGCTCGTTGGCTCTGGAACGCGGTCGATATAGACCCGCAAAAAGCGCTCCCGGCCGACTTTCCATTCGACGTCAACAATCTCCAAGCCTTCCGAGCGCGCCACCCGCTCGGCGGCTTCCCGAATTTTCTCGAGAACCACGCAGGGACTCCCCGACCGTCAACCAACCGGCGTGCACTGCAACCGGCGGCAACAAAAAAGTGGGCTTGCGCCCACTCACCGTGCGACCCGCTTCAGAGCGAAGATAGAGTATATTCCGGGGATACGGCAAAAGCAAGATACGGTGGGGGCAGCAAGACGAGGCTCACCAGTGCGTTCTTGGCCCTCTACAACGGCCTATTTCCTCACGGCAGGCGATACAAAGTCAACTTCAACGGCGAGCCCACTACGAACATCGACCCATCCGAAGAAAAAGCCGTCCACGACTGTTCCTCAGCTGGCTCCTTGGCGGCGGCTTCGGCAATCGCTTCACCACTTTCAACGGAATAAATGATGAACCGCTCTTTCTCTAGACTGCCGCTACTTGAGAACTTTCCGATCTGCAACGCCAACCGCTTCCCATTTTGCGAGACACCAGCGAACGAGAATCTGCCACCTACCGCCAGAGTCCTAACCTTATTTCCTTGCGTATTGATAATGAAAGGGTCTTTACAACCAGGCTCAAGTATCAAATCGTCGGATAAAAATTGTGGTCGTCCGCCGCAGTCGCCGTGATAAAGCAGGTGCCCGCCCGTGGCATCCACATAGGTAACAAACCCAATCTCCTTGGGATATTCGCCAATCCAATGCACATTGTCGGTCACGAAGCCTTTGCTGCTGACAGAAGTGTCGACCGCCGGTTCAGACGTGAGTTGCATTGCCTTCAAAGTCCGCGTGTCAAGCAACTCGAATCCAGGCCTCGTCTGATTCCCCAGCGTCGACCCATCAGGCGATATGTTTTGCACGCGTCCGAACTTGTGCCCTGTGGCGCGATAATCGAAGCTACCCGCATCCTTCAAGTCCGGCGCCAATCGTAATACGCTTCTACCCGACACGATTACGTGCCCATCACTCGTTGCGAAAATCGGCAGCGTCACACAGTCCGGGAAGTCGCGCTGATCCTTGACAGCTCCGGTCTGGGTGTCGAGTGATATCAGCTGACACACGCGAACCGGTGTCGGCCAGCCCTCCAGCGTCCGCATCCCAAGACTGGCTGATACCACAATCCGGTCACCGGCAAACACCACGCTCCGCGTAGCGGCGAACGTCGACGCCGTCTGAGTATCTGTGTGCATGCCGCCTAGGGCCACTCCGCCAGCCCCGATGCTAAAACTTCCCACCGTCTGAGGCTTCACCAGCGGTCCCACCGTCCAAACTTTCTTGGCCTCGGGAACCTTCTGCGCCGCAGCGACGCCAATGAACGCCGCGAATAGCAATGTAGCCAGACCACAACGACTCCATAGAGTGACACCGCACGCCCGAACCATCGTCATGTCGCCCTCCGCATCCTTCGATTCTGAAGGTATGAGCTGTCGAGCAGGTCGTCTAAATCCCAAGATTTCGCGCCAGTCCGCGTTATTTTTGAGCAATTCTCCCCACTACAACGCGGGCGAATCGTCGCCCAGCATAGCCTTCCGTACAATCTTGATCGCCGGGTATCCCTGCCGCAAGAAATCATCATGGAACTTCTTCAACGAAAAGCTTTCCCCCTGCTTTTTCATCACATCCGCCCGCAACTTCAAAATTTCAATCTTCCCCAGCGTGTAATACAGATACGTGGGGTCCGAGGTTCCCCGCTTGGTTTCAATGATTCCGCTCTCGTGCGTCTGATACCCTTCGGTCTCAAAAAAGTGCACGCCTTCCTCAAACGTCATCTTCCCGCGATGCATCTGGATGCCCACGATGAACCGCGCATCGCGCAGCAACGCATCCTGCAGTTGCCCCAGCTGAATGAGGCGCGTTTCCTGAATGTTGGCCGCACCCGTCCCCGGCTGTCCGTAACCCTGATCGAGCATCATCTGCTCGCAATAATGCGCCCAGCCTTCCGCATTGGAACTGGAGCCGACCAACTTCCGCACCTTGCTGACAAACATCGGCGCCCACAGAAATTGAATATAGTGCCCCGGGTACGCCTCGTGAATCGAGGTGCTCACGATCGTGCCGGTGTTGAACTCAGCCATCCGCCCGGCGATTTCCTCCGGGGTATCCCCTTTTGCCGGCAGGGTCACATTGAAAAATCCCTCGGTGGCCACTTTCTCAAACGGCCCCGGCGTGTCCATCGACGCCGTAGTCAGCGCCCGCATGAACGGCGGCGTTTCCTGGAGCGTCGGTTCCACCTTTGAAGGAATCGTAACGATCTGCTTCCCGTTGATGAACGCAATCAAGCTATTGAAAGTGTCGCGAAAACTTTGCAGCAATTTGTCCGGCGCCGGATGCGTTGCCCCCAGATCTTCCAGCACCTGGTGCGGCGTCTTGTTGGGGTCCACTTCCTTGGCGAGGGCGTTGAATTTCTGCTGGTTGGCGTGCAAGTCTGCCGTGCCAATCTCCAGCAAGCGATCCAGCGAGGTGTCCACCATCTCGTCGTACAGCAGCTTCTTTGAAAATGTTTCCGCCCCGATGCGGAAGTCGCCGTTGGACCGCGGCAGCAGATCCGTCTTCATCCACTTCTCGTAGTCCTGCAGCGCCGCGATCACCGCGGCATTAGACTTCGCGAACTCCGCTTTCACCGCCGGGTCTTGGGCATTGGCAAACGCCGCCGGCACATCGTTCTGAAAAAATTCAATCCCCCCGGGAATTTGCTCCAGCGCCACTTCGGTAAAAATGCGCGGAGGATTCTTCAGGTTTTTTCGCGCTTCCACAAATACCGCGGGCATCAACTTCTCTCGCGCTACCACCGAGCGCAGCCGTTCATCTTCCGGCGCAAACTTCCGGCTCATGATCACGTACACGCTGTTGGTGATTCCGCTCGAATAGGTGTCCGGATTCTTTTCCCACGGCCGGATTACTTCCAGCTCCAGCAACTGGCCGCGGGTCGAAGAGATCAGCATCTGCCGGTCCGCCGCTTCCGTTTCGTTCAGTTCTTTGGGATCGAAAGCCACCAGGCGTTTCTCAAAAGCGTGCAAAGCCGCAACTTCTTGTTCCACACCCGCTCGCGAATAATCTTCCAACAATGAATCATATTGGTGCAGTCCATCGCTGGTGCCAGCCGTCGGCGCAAACTTGAAATAAACCTGCTCAAAATATTCGTCTACTAGCGCGTTCCACTTTTCGGACGTAGTCGCCGCCGCACCTGCGCCAGCCGCCGCCTCAGCGGCCAGCAGCACACCCGGTACGCTCGTTCCCAGCACCAACGCACACACCAGCAGCAACATTCGCATTCGCTCTCCCATCGTCTTCCCTACCTAAGACGCCGTCAATTGTAAGTGGTAATCACCGTTTTGTGGCACAGGCAATCCTGCCTGTGGCCTTTGCTCGGCCCTCGAACCCCTTCCCGCAGCGCCGGCATCCTGCCGGCGTTGTGGCCGTGAACCATCTCCAGGAAGCAGTACATGTCTCTCAGCACTAGTCCGCACAGTACTGTAAGATACCTAAAATATCCCTTGACAATTGATTTATAATCCGGTAGAGTTATCGGGTAAAGAAGTGCGTCCGCACTGCGCAAACCCATCAAATACTTTCAACCTTAAAAAGGACAGTTTAGCGAGCGAACTGCGCTCCGGATCGGGTTACGAACTGCAAAACCGTCTGCCGCGCTAAATCCCGCAGAATGAACACTTGCGCAAGTGTTCATTCCAAAGGACTTTAACCATCTTTAGAATGAACACTTACAAAAAAACCTAAGGGGGGTACGTACCCTGCCGCAGGCTATCCAGCGATAGCTACTGGAATCGCTGCTACTTCTCGATATCCCGGTGGACCACCTTCGTAGATAGTCCCCGTCCGCCCAGCGATTTCTTGATCGCTTCGGCCATCATCACCGAACGGTGTTTGCCGCCGGTGCAGCCGAAAGCAATGGTCAGATAGCTCTTCCCTTCGCGGATGTAATGCGGAATCAGGTAGGTCAGCAATCCCTCTATGCGCCGCAGAAATTCCCCGGTCTGCGGAAAGGAGCGAATGTAGCGCCGCACCTTCGGATCTTGGCCGGTGAACGGGCGCAAGCGCGGCACGAAATGCGGATTGGGCAGAAAGCGCACGTCGAAAACCAGGTCCGCATCCGTGGGTACGCCGTAGCGATAGCCGAAACTGACCATCGAGATCATCAGTGGCCGATTGTCGGTGGTCTTGAAGCGCTGCGTGATGAAATGGCGCAATTCGTGAACGTTGAAGCGGGTGGTGTCTATGCTCAAATCCGCCAACTTGCGGATCGGCTCCATCAGCGCGCGCTCGTGCGCCAGGCTTTCCCGCACGGAAAAATTCCGGCCGAGAGGATGCGGCCGGCGCGTTTCGCTGTAGCGTCGCAACAACGCGTCTTCCCCGGCTTCGATAAACACCAGCGTGATCGGATGATCCTTTTTCAGATGCCGCAGTAATGGCGGCAATTTTTCCAGCTGCAATCCTTCGCGGGCATCCACCAGCAGCGCCGCGCGGGTAAAATCTCCTTCGCCGGCCGCATGCAGCTCGGCAAAAATGGGAATCAGTTCTACCGGAAGATTGTCCACGCAATAAAAACCCATGTCTTCAAACGCGTGCAGGACGGTGCTTTTCCCCGAGCCAGAAAGACCGGTAAGAATCACCAGTTGCCGCGAAACATTTCTCGCTTCGTTTTTTTTGATCTGCTTCTTGCTCTTCTTGCGGGTTGCTGTGGAATTAGAACGAGTTGAATGCGGCCCTGAAGTTTTTGCTTCGCGCGTCTGCACTCTGCTGCCCAAGCCTAGCTCTTCACCCGGCGTTGGTGCGTACTGGGGATGCGCATATCTTCCCGATATTTTGCCACGGTCCGGCGGGTTACGTGAATGCCGCCGTCATCCAGTTTCTTGGCAATCTGCTCGTCGGTCAGTGGATGCGTCCCATCTTCCTCTTCAATCATTTTTTTAACTAAACGTTTCAGCGTCAGCAGCGACATGTCGCCGCCTTCCGGACCGTTCACGGACTCGCTGAAAAACGATCGCAATTCCAAAACGCCTTGCGAAGTGTGCGCGTACTTGCTGGCTACGGCGCGGCTGACTGTAGAAGGATGGACGCCGACTTCTTCCGCTACTTCCTTGATCATCATGGGCTTCAACGCGTCCGGCCCATGAATGAGGAAGTCACCTTGCCGCGCAATGATGGACTGGCAAACGCGCAATATGGTGTGCTTGCGCTGCTCGATATTCTTCATCAACTGAATGGCGGCGGTGAAGCGTTCTTTCACGTAGTTGCGGACGTCGCGATCGGAAGCGTCTTTGACCAGCAGGCGGCGATAGGTAGGGCTCAGTCGCAGCTGCGGCATGTCGTCTTCGTTGAGGAAGGCTTGCCACTGATCGTCGACTTTGCGGAAATACACATCCGGCTCGACGAGTCGCGGCTCGGTCTTGTTGTAACGCAGTCCAGGACGCGGATCGAGCTTGCGAATCGTATCCAGCGCGCGCTTGACGACTTCTACCGGGCGATTCAGCGCCCGAGCTACTTCTTTCAGCTGGTTCGATTGAACCTGTTTCAAATGATCGGCGACGATTTGTTGCGCCAGCGTATTGGTTGGATCGAAGGCTTTCAATTGCAAAAGCAGGCACTCGCGCAAATCCCGCGCGCCTACGCCGATGGGATCGAAGTCCTGCACGACAGCCAAGGCGTCGTCCAGATCGTCTTGCGAATATTTTCCGTTTTCGGTGATCTCGTCCATGGAGGCGGTGAGATAACCGTTTTCGTCGAGGTTGCCAATGATATTGTCGGCGACTTGTTTCACCGCGTCAGAACAGATCGTCACGCTCAGCTGCCACGTCAAGTGATCCGTTAGCCCGCTCGGCGAAGATAGGAATTTCTCAAACGAAGGCCGCTCGGAAACTTCGCGCTCCTGGGACTTGCCGCCGTCTCCGCCAGTATCCAAATATTGGTTAAAAAACGTGCCGACATCGAACTCATCGAAAGGGTTGGACTCTGGCTTTTCTGGAACTTTTTCGGTTTCCGCTTTCAAAAATGTTTCGTCGCTGTAGTTATCCGTTTGCGTCGGCTCTTCACTCAACTCTTCGAGCACGGGATTGGCGATCATCTCCTGATTAATCATCTCGCGGAGCTCCAGACGGTTCAGCGCCAGCACGCTGACCATCTGCACCAGCCCCGGCGTCAGAATCTGCTTCTGCGAGACGCGGAGATTAAGTTTGAGTCCTTGCCAAGCCATCAATCGTTACTTTCTTGCCCGTTAGGGGCGATCCCTTGAAAGGGCCAGTCGTGCAACGGCCGCCTTGCACGGCTATTGCCATCTCTAATGAAAGCGCTCGGTTGCGCGGGGCGCAAGAGCTAATTGAGTCGGAATTGATCACCGAGGTACACTCGGCGAACTTCCGGATCGCTACTCAACTCCGCAGGTGAGCCCTTCCTGAATATCTTCCCACTTTTCAGGATGTATGCGCGGTCGGTTACGTTCAGAGTTTCGCGGACGTTATGGTCGGTAATGAGTACGCCAATTCCAGAGCGAGCCAGCTCGCGGATAATTTCCTGTAAGTCCTTCACGGTCAACGGATCGATGCCGGAAAAGGGTTCGTCCAACAGGATAAAGTGGGGCTGAAGGGTTAAGGAGCGTGCAATTTCCAGACGCCGGCGCTCCCCGCCGGAGAGGGTGTAGGCTTTGCTGGTTCTTACGGTTTCTAGCCCCATCTGGACCAGCAGCTCTTCCAGGCGATCGCGCTGCTGTTCGGGAGTCAAGGGCAGGGTTTCGAGTACGGCCAATAAATTCTGCTCGCTGGTCAGCTGCCGGAAGACCGAAGGCTCTTGCGGGAGGTAGCTGATGCCGCTGCGGGCACGTAAATACATTGGTAAATCTGTGATTTCATTGTCGTTAAGCAAAACTTTGCCGGAGTCTGGCCTGGCCAGCCCCACGAGCATATAAAATGTGGTGGTCTTTCCCGCACCATTCGGCCCTAGCAGGCCGACAACTTCACCTTGGCCAATCTCCACTTCGACGTCGTCGACAACCTTGCGGCCGCGATACGACTTACTTAGGTCCACCGCCTGGAGCTTCAGCATACCTCGCCAGAATTGCCCGGGAAGAAACCCCGATATGTCTCGATTTTACTTACCTTTAGATGCTTTTATCAGTCCACGCGATGTTTGGTTAGAATTCGCGAGCCTTTTTCCGAATCCACGATGATCGTATCATCCGCTAAAAAGAAGGTCAATTGACGGCCGCTGGTGTTGCCTTCCGCGCCGTCATAAAGCGTGGGATTTCCTCCGGACATTACGAATTTTCCGTCCGACGCGGTGTACACCCCGCGCTCGGCCACAGCCTTGCGGGAGCCTTCTTCGACGATTACTCCACCGGTACCGACCGCTCGGCTGATCTGTTGCGGGCCATTGGATACAGGGGATCCGGGGGACACGAGCGGTTTGGCGTCGACCGCTGTATTGCTTGAAGTTGCAGGAGCGGTTGCCGCTCGGGTGAAATATAAATCCACGATCGGAGCGCGCATTTTTTGATCCACCGACTGGGCCAAGACATTTTTTTCCAGATGGGCGTGACTCTCCGTGTCGCTGTAGACCAGCGAGCCAGCGGTGACGTGCCACAAATTCGACTTCGGCGTTGTCGTTTTCGTGACACTGCTCGTGCTTGCTTTCACGACCGCCGCTCCGCTGGAGGCTGTTCCAGTGGAAAGTGTTCCACCCGCCGCGGGGCTAGCTGGCAGCGAAGGTGAGGCCGCAGATTGCGGAAATACGGCGCGCACATTTCCCAGTGCGTTCATTACACGGGTTTCGCGCAGCAGTTCGATTGATTCCGCTTCCAGTACCGACTCGCCCTGCCACATGCGCGCGTGGCCGGTATACAGCGCGCGGCCCGACTGCGAATTTCCTTGCAGGGTGTCGGCAGTAATGTGCGTGGGCGCCGGCGCAAGTTGCACGGCACTGGTGTGGCCCGGCAAATCCGTGGAGCGCACGCCGCCTTCGGCATGAATATCACCGGTATTTTGGACAAACGTAATTCGGGGCGCCGCCGTTTCGGTGGTGGCATCGCGAACCAGAGCGTGGCCCGTGAGCGTCGCGGTTTCGTCGGCCTTGCGAAATACGGCGTGGTCCGCTTGACCGTTGCGGTCGCCTTCGCGCAACTTCACGTCGCCATCCAAATCCATTTGGGACCAGCCGCCAGCGGCAAGCAATTGCGCCACGCCATTCCGCGCCGTGGCAGTTTGCGGGGGCTTTCCGGCAATGGTGCGTTCGGTCTGCACATGCCCGTCGGCCAGCAACTCTCTTGCTTTGCCGAGCGGACCAAAAAGCATCTGTAGTTTATCCGCGGAGAGCGTGGTGTGCGCGATGCCACCGGCACCGCTCGCGGGGTTCGCCGGACTTTTGGCGATACCGGTATTTGTCGCTCGAGTCTTACTAGTGCCGTTACTTACGGGACTTAAATTGAAATTGCCGCCGCTGCTGTCGGTCCATTCGATTCGGCCCGCCGCAAGCGTTTCGGCTTTGAGCGGCCGGCTAACTTCATTTTCTTTTCCGCCACTGAACTCCATGCGTAGCGCACTGGTCTGCAGCGATCGCGAGTCGCCACCCGGGTTGGTCGCCGTTTTTAGCAATACCGTTTTCACGTGCACATTGCCGCGTAGATTTAGTTCCTTCACTTGATTCACTCGCGGCCACATGGCCACGGTCGCGTTCTCCGCGCTCATTTCGTCGCGCTCGGCGTCCGCGTGACGGGAACCCTGGACGTTGCCCTGGGCCAAGACCGTTGAAACCCAGCCCTCGGGCGCAAACTCGGCGGTCAACAACTGTCCGCTGACCGTCATCTCACCGTGCGTGCCCTGCGTGACAATTTGCGGTTGTTGGCCATTCACGCTTCCGGACGCTAACAATTTCTGGGCGCGGAAGCGCACGTCCATATCCATTTTTAGTTCACCGGCGGTGAGCTGGGTGGTCCGCGATTGCGCTGACGCCGGTCCTTGCACATGCATCACGCGTGTGGCCCGGTCAAAATCCAAGCTGGTTCCCGTGACGGTAACTTCGTCGCGCGGCGCGCCGTCACTGTTAACTTTCGGCGGTGCTTTCGCGGCGGTCTTATTTTTGGCGCTTGCGGGTTTGCCTGCTGAGCCAAGAGTTTCGGTCGGCCGCAGTTTCAGCTGCACGTCGCGCAGCAACTTCAGTTTTCCCGCCTCGGACTGATACTCCATGCCGACACCGCGACCGCTGCCATTGGGAAAGACGAAGGTGACCGGCTCGGCGGTGGCCGCGAAACCGGTGCCGCGGTTGAACGTTACCGCCTTCGTTTCCACGTGCATTACCTGCGGGGGCGCGCTTGCTACCGTCGGGGGCGCGGAACGCTCGAATTCCACAGCGCTCTGCAGATCCATCTGTACTTCGCCGCTACACACTACGTTGCCGTCGTTCTTGGCGTACTGGCAACTTTTGGTGTGAATGACGTCATGCCGTTCGCCGCTTTTTCCGAAGATGGTGATTACCACGGATTCCAGCTCGGTCAGATCGCGGTCCTTGAAATCCGTCGACTTAGAGGCTTCGACGGTGAATTCTTTACGATTGCCCTCGCCTTTGGAAAAGGTAACCCCGTTTGATTGACGCAAAATATTCGCCGCCGCTGCCACCGGCGCAAGCTTCCTTTCGATACGGGCTTTAATTTCGCGTTTCACATACACCCCGGCGGTAATCGCGGCCAATAACAATGCGGCCGCCGCCGACCATCGCGCATAGCGCGCTGCCTCGCTCCGTTTCATATTTTCAGTTAAACAAAATTTCGGGCGGCTGTATAGAAGAGCGGCCGAGATGACACTGCCACGCAGATGTCAATCGGAAATACTTAGCGTTCGGTACTTCGGCGTTCGACAATTGGGGGGAATTCGGCGGCTTCGCCGCCGCCGATGGCGATTTCGGGCTCCAGCGGTCTGTCGGGGATCGCTACGGTGTCTTCGAGGATTCCCATGTTTGCGGCGGCTACGCTGTCGCGGTTGGTGTTCTTTACGAGATACATGGCTTCGTCGGCTAGGTGCAGCAGGCCTTCTTTGGTCCGCGCATCCACGGGATAGGAGGCGACGCCCAGACTCGGCGTTACCCGAACACTTAAGCCCTCAGCTTCCAGCCATGGAGTGCCGCGAATTAGCTTGTGCAAACGCCTGGCTACGTTGAGGGCGTTTTCCTTAGAAGTTTGGGGCAGCAAGATCACGAATTCGTCGCCGCCATAACGGAAAGCAAAGTCGATCAAGCGGCAGCGGGACTTCAGGGAATTGCCGATTTCGGCGAGCAGGCGTGAGCCAACCAAGTGACCGTGGGTATCGTTCACTTGTTTGAAATGATCCAGGTCGATGAAGACCAAGGAAAATTCGTAGTTATAACGCTGGGAACGGTAAATTTCCGTTTCCAGAATAAAGCCCATGTGCCGCGCGTTGTACAGCGAAGTGCAATCGTCGGTGATGGTCAGCTCATGAATGCGCTTTACGTGGCGGGCGTTTTCCAGCGCGATGGCCGCGAAGTCCGAGAGAGCTTCCAGTAATTTCAAATCGCGGGGATCAAATCCATCCGGACCGATACAGTTGATGAGTTCGATCACACCCAAACAGGTGTCGCGAAACTTTACCGGCACGGCTACGATGGACTGAGTTTCCGTTTTGGTCTTTTCGTCTACTTTCGAGAAAAAGCGGGTGTCCTTTGAGGTGTCCGGCACAACGACGGTCTCGCCGTGCTGGGCCACCCAGCCAGCAATGCCCTGGCCGACTTTGACTCGCACATCTTTCAGGGCCTGCGAAGCTTTTCCTACCGCCAACTCAAAATATAATTCCTGTTTTTCCTGATCGAGGAGCAGCAGCGACCAGTTGTCCGGACGCAGAAATTCATCGATCTTCTCCATAATCGTGCGGAGAACCTGATCAAGCTGCAGCGACGAGGTAAGGGCCTTCCCAAGTTCCTGGAAGACCGCTACTTCTCCCGCTTCACGCTGTTCGAAGGACACCGCCAGATTGCGGCGGCGTTCGACCGCTGGAAATTGTTTCACTTCCTCCACGTTGCGGTTAATCCTGACCTTCGTGAATTTTATTCAAACGCGCCTTCGCGCACCGAATGGCGACGCCAAGGCAGACGCCTACCGGCGATTGCGATTACCCGTCAGTATAGGCGCCCGGTAAAAAGCGGCGCAACCCGCTCGTGGTACAGGCGTTGCCATCTCGCCATCGTCCGGCGGGGACACCTGTTTGAGGGCCTCGGCCCTGGGAAGAGTCAGGAGAACGGGGGTCGCGGATGTTATGAGAACTGGGGATCCGCCTTGATATACGTCACGTACAGGGCTAACTCGAAGCGGACGCCGTCGCGGCAATCCCGGCAGGCAGGAAATGTATCCCCATCCAGGGCCACTACGTAGTGAGCCGCCTGGTGGCGATTGGCATGCGCAGCTTTATAAATCCCAGAACACGGAACTGCTTGCCCGGCTTGAAATTCTTCCCGCACTGCTTTTCCTCGTTGACGGCTCGCGGCCCACGCTGGTTTCGCGTAACCCATCGCCATATTGCTTAAAACTGGTAGCGCTCGCGCTTTATCCAGAGGCGCACTTCATCTTCAACGGTGAAGCCACTGGTCCGGTCCGCCGCAAATTTGCTTTCGAGTTCAAACGCGTGGGCTTCCAACGGGACGTTGAATCGCCAACGGGTGGCCAGAAATGCCCGGACGAAAAGTTCGGTGTAGCGCTCCAGGCCCAACAGTTGGAACTGCACAACGTGCACCAGCGCATGGAACAACGAGCGCATCGTCAAGGTTTCGTTGAACACCACCACATCTTCGAAGGTGACCGAGGCCATGTGGGTAAAATCCAATAAGCTTCGGTATCCGTTGCCGGTGGGGCGAAGTTCCAGCCTCCCCAACCCCTGGCTGGCAAGTTCTACTACCCGGACCTTGCGCAACAGAGTGGGAGAGAAAAACAATCCGAGGGTTTCCACCTGGTCGTTCTGCAACGCCGTACTGATCGGCATAAACCGCTCACGCTGCGTTCGCATGTACGACGCGATATCAGAGATGGCCTCGAGCACCTGCGCCTCGTCCAACTGCGGTCCTGGTAGTTCCTCACTGGCCCCCGAAGCTAAAGGCTGCCGGGGTATGCTCGAGAAATATTCGTGCAGGCCGCTGGCCGTGGCCTGTGCGGTGCTCAAAATGTCCCCTTCGGCATGCCGGCCGATTTCATCGGGGGTAAAGCGCACCCGCAGGCGCTCGGCGGCGCGTTGGGCGGATTGCAGTTCGGAGTGCGCATGGCGGAGATCACCGTTCAGTTGGAGGAGAGCTACACGGTGGTCGGGGTGGGGCCTTGCAGACATCTTAGAACTCCCTTATTATCGTATAAATTGCAGAATTGAACCGTTTTAATGCTATAAAGTGTACACCGTTAAGTCTACGCCGTCAACGAAACGATTCTGAGGTACTATCTCTGGCAGCGAGGCCCCGGCATGCCTAGGAAAGCCGAACCACAGCTGCACCCGCGTATTTTGCAAGCCGCCCGTAAGCTGTTCATCAAAGGCGGGGAGAAGAGCTTGTCGATGCGCTCGCTGGCCAAAGCCGCGCGCACCAACACGCCCGCGGTATACCGCCGCTTTCGCAACCGCAACGCTATCCTGCAGGCTTTGGCCGAACAATACCGGCAGAATGCTTTCGAGGTTCTGCAACCCTGCAACTCGCTCCCGGAAATGGCGCAGGCGCTGCTCGGGCTGGCATTGCGGAGTCCGCGCGAGTACCAGCTTTTTTACTCGGAACTGATCTCCAGAGCTCCCGGCGCGCGTTCCAACTTTGAGTTCGCGAAAAAAAGATGTGTGGAATGGATGGGCGGAGAGGCCGAAGATCATCGGGAACTGGTGCTGGCGATTTCGGCCCTGGTGCACGGCACGGCCATGTTGATCATCTCTGGAGCCATTCCCCCGCAATCGGAAGAGAAAATGCATGAGGTCTTTACCGCCGCTGTTAAAGTTTTGCTGCAAAACGCTGGCAGCCTCCGCCAGTCCGCATAGTTGTCAAAGCAATCTCGCGCGATTCGGTTACACTGAACAGACGACGGTCAAGCAGTTGTGCGGGAGCAAGTTCGACTCATGGCTAAAGGCAGTTTCGGGGATCGCCTCAAGCGCGAACGCGAGATGCGCGATGTCTCGCTGGACGAATTGACCAAAGCGACGCGCATCAGCCAGCGGTTTCTGGAAGCGTTAGAAAACGAAGACTGGAAAAAACTTCCGGGTGGGGTCTTTGGGCGCGGATTCGTGCGGACCATCGCCGGATATCTGGGTCTCAGCGAAGAGAGTCTGCTAAGCGAATACGACATGGCCCGCGGGGACATGTCTCGCGAGTCTTTGGCACGGCAGGAAGAACGGATTCCATCGACACCCGTATGGGTTCCGATACTTGCAGTACTGGCGATCTGCGCGGCGCTCGCCGGGCTGTTTTTCGTGGGGAAGTATGCCTGGCACCGTTACGCGGAGCGCCACAATTCGCAGCCCTCTTCGGCTTTGGTCACGCCGCCGCAGGACCCTTCGGCGGAAACCTTGAAAACTGGAACTTTGACGCCCGAAACTCCAGCTGCAACGGCGGTCTCTGCGGCAAGCGCTTCCCCAGCGGCGATCCCGGATGCGGCGGCAGCACTCGATCTTTCTGTTTCTACTTCGGCGGCCACCCGCGTCCGCATTCTCGCCGACGATAAATTGCTTCTCGATGGTGAACTGCCGGCCGGGGTGAATCGGCACTTTCCGGCGAACGACCATTTCGAGATTACCGCGGCCGATTCCTCCGCGGTGTTGCTGGAATTGAACCATCAAGTGATGCGCCCGCTCGGTCCCCCGGGGGCCTCCGGTACAATGGTGCTCGGCCTAAAAGATGTGAGGCAGCCCGAAAGTGGAAACACTCAGCCCTGAAGTAATTGAAGAACTGCGGCACTCACGCGCGGCGCGCGAGCGGAAGCTGGCCGTCTGTTCCAATGGCGCGCATCTTGGCGCCGCAGACCTCGCGGAAATTCTCTGTGTTCTTGCCGGCGATCCTGACGAAATGGTTGCTACTCGAGCGCAGGAAGCTTTGCTCTCGCAGCCAGTGGAGAATTTTTTGCTGGCTCTCCAGAACGTGAATGCGATCCCCGCGGTTTTTGTGTATGCCTCCAAGAATCTTGCCGGTAAACCAGGCATCGCCGAAGCGCTGCTGAAAAACAGGAGCTGTCCGGCGGGCTTGTTGGTGCCGGTGGTTCCGCATCTTTCCGTGGCGCAATTGCACGATCTGGCCAGCGATTACGATCGCCTCAGCGATTCGCCGGCGCTAAGCCTGGCCCTGGAACATTCCAGCTCGGTCACTGCGGATCAGAAAGCGCTGTTACGGGAATTGCACGGCCCCGGGGTTCCGCTGGATGAAGCGGCGCTGGCGGAAGCCGCGGCGCTGGCCGAACCGGACGAATCACGGCGGCAAACGCTGTTGCAGCGTCTGGCCAAGATGAACGTGGCGCAACGGGTGAAGTTTGCCATGATGGGCGGCTCCGATGCGCGGCGCACGCTGATCCGCGATTCCAACAAGGTGGTTCAGCGGGCGGTGCTGCAGTCGCCGCGACTTACGGATCAGGAAGTCGAAGCTTTCGCGGCGATGTCGATCCTGACCGACGAAATCCTGCGGATTATCGCCACCAATCGCAAATTCCGGAAGAATTATGCGGTGGTTCGTAATTTGATAAACAATCCCAAAACGCCGATCGACGTCTCACTGCATCTGCTGCCAGCCATCAACGCAATCGATTTGAAACGGCTGTGCGGGAATAAGAACGTGCCGGAAACACTGCGGACCACTGCCGGCAAGCTGCAGCGCACCCGCGCTGACCAGAAGAAATAACAAAACTGCATTGGTGAACAGTTCGTGGGATGCCTTGCGCTATCCCGTTGCGATCTGAAGTAGCCCTAAACCTACCGGGTGCCACCAGGAACCGTTTTCAGATAGGCGATGATCGCTTTGGCGTCTTCGTGATGCATGTGGTAGATGTGCATCGGCGGGCGCAGAGTTTCGCCTTCGGGTCCGGTGCCTTGTTCCATGATGGTGAAAAACTGTTGGTCGGTGAAACTGGGCATGCCTGCCAGCGGAGGGGCGGCGTCGGCCCAATTTTGGATGGGGGCAACCGGACGAATCCAGGTGCTGGCTCCCTGCAGCCACGCGTCATATTTTAAGTCGCCGCGAGAATTGCGCGGGGTGTGGCACTCGCCGCACATGGCGACATCTTCGACGAGATACTTGCCGCGTTCGACATCACCGCGATCTGCGCTGGTCGCACTCTGTGCTGCGGGCCTGGGGGGCGTTGTCGGAGGATTCTGACCGCGCTGAACAGCTGCGAGAGATGCCAACGCTATTGCGGACAAAATGATTGCGACGGACACCGACTTCCACATCGTTAGCGACTTCCGAATCGCGACGCGCATACGTTCCTCCCAATGCCTGACGCGTCCGATGGTGCGGCAGTCGCGGCGCTTCTGTCAAACGAAACCCCAATAACAGTTTCAACAATTTTTTCGTAAGGTCCGAAACATCCGAGCGGAGAGTCCCTAGTCGGGACTGATCAGAGAATTCTAAGCTTGAGAACTTAAGCTGTGATTGGTCGCGAGCCAAACCTTATGCCAAGTTACTTCCCCGCTGGACGTGCACCAACTCTGTGACTAGTTGCCGTCTGAGCGACTGCTTTTTGGATCTCGCGGGCCTGATTCAGATGCTCCTGAATCATTGGGACAGTCTGTGCGGCGAAGGCTTTGATGCTTGCATTCTTGCCATTAGTGGCTTCGTTCTGAAAATCGGCTAAATCTTTCTCGTGATCTTCGACCATGTCTTGCGCGTAGGCCCGGTCAAAAGCGCTGCCGCTCAGCTTAGCCAGTTGGTTGTAGATTTGCTGGTCCTTGGAGTTCATGCCCGTTGGCAGGGTAATATTTTCTTTCTGGGCGGCCGCTTTCAATTGGTCTGCGGCGGCCCGGTGTTGCACCACCATGCGTTCACCGAACGCTTTTACCATCTCGTTGGAGCCTTGGTCTCCGGCAAGCCTGCCAAGCTGAATTTCGGCGAGTCCGCCTTGGGCGGCGGCCTTGGCGAAGCGAGCGTCGGTCATGTCAGCTTGCGATTGTGCGGACATGGAGGCGGTCGAATCCTGATGCGCTAAGACCGCCCAGCTGCCGAGAGCGGTAAGGAAAATGGTGAGACAACCGACGTAAATCGTTTTGGATACTTTGCTTTCGAGCTGCATTGCGCTCTCCCAAGGTATAGGCCCGGAGTTACTCTATGAATGTAGGGATTGCCAAGACGGAACCCAATCCAGTAAGTCATGTATGTACAGCGTGGTGATTATTGAGATGTGGCGGGCTGCGACACAAATAAGCACGGCGTTAGCTGAAATCACCCGGGAGAATCCTTGATGCGCTTTGCGAAATGGTCTGACAGGTGCTTCGGAATGGCGGCAGTCAAATCGATTCGGCCACTAGTTGCGATTGGAGTCGCTTTATTCGTTGTGGCGATGATGCTTGCGCACAGTAAATCGCCGCAAGCGGCGTTCGCCGCGAGTACTGCCGCCAGTGATCCCTGGGCCGCGGGTGACGTGGTGCAGCCAGCGGACTTGGCAAAGGAACTGGCTGAAAAGAAATCGAATGGTCCGACCGTCTTGTATGTAGGATTCCGGCCACTGTTTGCCAGCGCGCACATTCCCGGCGCGGTGTTCCACGGCGCGGCGTCTTCCGATGCTGGGATGGCCGAATTGAAAACATGGGCTGCTACATTGCCCAAATCGACGAGCCTGGTGATTTATTGCGGATGCTGCCCGTTCGGCAAGTGCCCGAACGTGGCACCGGCATTTAACGCCCTGCATGAAATGGGCTTCAGCCATGTGCGCGTGTTGGCGTTGCCGGACAATTTCAACGACGATTGGATCGGGAAAGGCTTTCCCGTCGAAAAGGGGACGTGAGGGTATGACGCCTCTGGACGGCAACATCGACGATTCGTTCGATAGCGATAAGGAAGATCGCGGCGCAGCGGAGTCCCCGGAAACATATCGACTCAACCAATGGCTGAAGGTGCTTGTAACGCGGGGCGGCAGCGACTTGCTGCTAGTGCCTAGCGCGCCGGCGTGTATTTTGCGGGACGGCGCGGTGGAACAAATTGAGCAGCGGACGTTAGAGGCTTCGGAGATTGAGCCGGCGGTACTGCCGGCGCTTTCATCGCATGCGTTGAAACTCTATCGCGAACACAAAATCGCCGATTCCTCTTACAGCGTGCGCGGGCTGGGCCGATTTCGCATCAACTTGCATCGAGAGCGCGGTGCGGCCGCTGCGGCGGTGCGGGCGCTACCTAGCAAGGTTCCGATGATCGGCGATTTGCACTTACCACCTTCGGTGGAGGCACTGGCTAAGCTGCCGCGCGGTCTGGTATTGATCGGCGGGCCGGCGGGATCCGGTAAATCCACGACGATGGCCGCGCTGGTGAACGAGATTAATCGCAACGAGTCGCGGCATGTGTTGATCATCGAAGACCCAGTGGAATACCAGCACACCCATTTCAAAAGCATTATCGAACAGGTGGAAATTGGAGAAGATGCGCCGGATTTTCCTACCGCGTTGCGCGCAGCGTTACGGCAGGCGCCGGACGTAATTGTGGTCGGCGAGATGCGGGATCCGGAAACGATGATGATTGCGGTAGCGGCAGCGGAGACTGGCCATCTGGTGCTCTCGACACTGCATACCGTGGATGTAACAACTACCATTTCGCGGATTGCGGATAGTTTTCCGCTGGAGCGGCAGAACACGATTCGTCAGGAATTAGCGATGTCCCTCAGCGCGATACTTACGCAGATTTTATTGCCGAGCAAAGGCGGCGGGCGCGTCCCGGCGGCAGAGTTGTTGATGGTAGGCAACGGGGCCCGGCAGCACATCCGGCGGAATCAACTGCAGCATTTGCATCAGGAAATTTCGCTGACGAAGAAAAAAGGGTCGTTTACGTTGGAGGACTCTCTGGTGCAGCTGATTCGCAGCGGCAAGATAGAGCGCGAGGCGGCGATGCTGTGCGCGATTCATCCGGATGATTTGGAGATTTTGCTGAGAGTCTGAACGGCGAATTATTAGGCGCGGGCGATGTCTATTACAAAACGGTATTTAACGTCGTTAGCCGCCAGGCGCTTATAGGCTTCGTTGATTTTGCTAGCAGGGACGACTTCAATGTCGCTGACGATGTTGTGCTTGCCGCAGAAATCCAACATTTCCTGAGTTTCTGTTATGCCGCCGATGCCGGAACCGGCGATCGAGCGGCGCTTCATCAGTAGCGGGAATGCCGAGACTAGCGTGGGACGATCTGGCGCGCCGAGCAAAACGTGAACGGCGTCCAGCTTCAAGAGATTTACGTAAGCGTTTAGATCGTGCTCGGCGCTTACGGTGTCCAGGATTATGTCAAAAGTGGCGGTATGAGCTTCCATGGCCTTGGGGTCGTTGGACATGACTACTTCGTTCGCGCCCAACCGGATGGCGTCATCTTTCTTCTTGGCTGAGGTGGTGAATTGCACTACGTGGGCGCCCATGGCGTGCGCGAATTTGAGCGCCATGTGGCCCAGGCCGCCGAGACCCACTACTCCTACCTTGCTGCCCTTTCCAACTTTCCAGTGGCGGAGCGGCGAGTACGTCGTGATTCCGGCGCACAGCAACGGAGCTACCGCAGCTAGATCGAGGTTCGCTGGGACCTTCAGGGCGAAGGCTTCATCCACCACGATGTTATTGGCATAGCCGCCGTAGGTGGGATCACCTTTTTTATCGCGCGCGTTGTAAGTGAGGATGGTGCCTACTTCACAATAATTTTCGAGACCGGCTTTGCAAGCGGCACAGGTGCGGCAGGAATCGACCATGCAGCCGACACCGGCGAGATCACCTACCTTAAAATTCTTTACGGCGCTGCCTACTTGCGAGACCTTGCCGACGATTTCGTGGCCCGGCACCATGGGGAAAATTCCGGGGAACCAATCGTCATTTACTTGGTGCAGATCGGAATGGCAGATGCCGCAGAATTCGACGGCGATGACGATATCGTTGGGAAGCGGATCGCGGCGCTCGAAGTTGAACGGTTCGATGTGGGACTTGACCGTTTTTGCGGCAAAACCTTTTGAAGAAATCATATATTCTCCGTGAGTGTTCAAGAGTGAGATGCCGCGAATTGCGAATGGTTATGTTTTACGCCGTGGGCAAAAGTTGCGTTTGCGCGCTACTTCCGCCTAAAAGGCCGCTGCGGAGCGCTGCGCCGGTTTCAAGAGCCGCTGGCCTATTGCTCGTCGTACTCGCGGGGCACGTCGTCTTCCGGAACTTCGTGAGTAACGATTTCGCCTTCGTCCGCGTCGGGAACGTCTTCGACCCCTTTTACAACTTCGGCTTCGAAGGCATTGCCTTCTTCCAAAAGTTCATCGACGCTTTCGGAGTCAGCGCCGGCCCGATTGGAAAGTCCCTGCAGGTCGCCGGACTGTCCGCCAGAACGTGGGCCCAGCCCTTTAGGTTCGAACGAAACGGTATCTATAACTTCCTGCTTCCCTCGTTTGCGGACGGGAGGCTTCGCGGGCTTGCGCAGTGCGGGTTTGGCCGGGCGTTTCGCCGCGGATTTCACCGCTGGTTTCGCCACCAGCTTCTTTTTGATCGTCACGCTCTTTTTTTTCGCAGATTTCTTAACGGCCTTTTTCTTAACTGTCTTTACGGCCTTCGCGGGCTTTTTGCTAATGGATTTCTTGGTTTTCTTTTTGGTGGCCATGAGCGAATTCTAGCACTTTCCGCCGAGGGTGTTTACCCGGAGCTGGCTTTATCCTATCCTCTGACCAGATTGCAGCGCTGGCACCTGGCGCGGAGAATCCTGCTGTTATGACCATCGACGAAGTTCGCTCGCGTATTCATGAGATTGGAATTATTCCGGGAATACGCACGGCGTCGGCCCAAGACGCGCATTTCGCGGCGGACGCGGTGGCCAGCGGCGGAATTCCCATCGTCGAAATTACGCTCACGATCCCCGGAGCCATCGAGGTGATTGCCTATCTCTCGAAACATATTCCGGGAGTCCTGGTGGGAGCCGGCACCGTGCTGGACGCAGAGACTGCGCGAAAGTGCGTGGACGCGGGCGCGGCGTTCTTGACTGGACCATGCCTGGATGTGCCCGTAATCGAAGTGGCCAAGAAGCAAAACGTGACGATGCTGGCGGGGGCTTTGACGCCTTCGGAAATTCACGAAGCTTGGAAGGCTGGCGCGGACTTTATAAAGGTGTTTCCGTGTTCTCTAGTCGGCGGCGATTCCTACATTCGAGCACTGAAGGGGCCGTTTCCAAAAATTCCGCTGGTGGCGGCCGGCGGCGTGAATCAGCAGACCGCGGGGAATTTTATTCTGGCGGGAGCAGCGGCGGTGGGAATTGGCAACGAACTGATTCCGCGAGAGGCGATCGAGAAACGCCGTGCGGAGCAGATTCGAGAATTGGCGCGGCGGTTTCTGCGATTGGTTACAGCGGCGAGGCTACGCTTGGCGCCACTCGGCGAGCCTGCTGAGCGGGAGGGCGTACTCAAGAAGAGTTGATTCAGCGAGTGAAGCTGTAATTATGGTGAATTTCCGTTAGATCCTTCCCGAACTTCTGAAATATGTTGCCCCAATAATCCTCAGTGCAAAACCAAAGCGAATTGGATAGATTGCGGGTATGAGTACCACGCGGCTGGAGACTACTGTGTGTATTGTGGGCGGTGGTCCCGCCGGTATCGTACACGCACTTCTGCTGGCCCGCGCAGGCATTGACGTTACCGTTCTAGAGAAACACAAAGACTTCAATCGCGATTTCCGGGGCGATACGATTCACGCCGCCACCCTGCGCGTAATGCGCCAGCTGGGGCTGCTGGAAGGGTTGCTGAAAATTCCGCACCGGCGCTTTGATCATGCCGAGGCCACAATTGGCGATCGCACCTATCCCGTAGCGGACTTCACCACTTTGCCGCCGCCAACTAATTTCATCGCGCTGATGCCGCAATGGGATTTGCTGAATTTTCTGGCGACTGAGGTGCGTAAGCATCCGAACGCGCGAGTCTTGATGGAGCACAAGGTCACTGGCTTAATTACGCATCCGACGGACCCAACGCGAACAATTGGTGCACGAGCGGAAACACCCTCTGGCGTGGTCGAGGTGCACGCCGTGCTAACGGTTGGCTGTGACGGCCGGCACGCGACAACTACAGAGGCCGCGCACTTATCTCGAGTGGAACTCGGCGCGCCAATCGATGTGCTGTGGCTCAGAATGTCCCGCCGCGAGAACGATCCCGAAAACGCTCTCGGCAACCTGAATTACGGCCGCATGATGGTATTAATCAACCGCGGCGATTATTTTCAGTGTGGATACATTATCAAGAAAGATTCTTTCGAGACGGAGATCAAGCCGGCCGGGATTGCCGCGTTTCGCGAATCCATAGCGCGCATCGTGCCGTTCCTTGGCGTGGCTGGCCCTGACGGCCAGTCTCGAGTGGATGAGATCACTTCCTGGGATCAGGTGTCGTTGCTCCCAGTGCAGGTAAACCGGCTCACCCGTTGGCATCGCCCGGGGCTTTTGTGCATCGGAGACGCGGCGCATGCGATGTCTCCCGTTGGCGGGATCGGAATTAATTTGGCGATTCAAGACGCTGTGGCCGCGGCGCGAATATTGAAAGATCGGCTGCGCGAGGCGGCAAGATCCGGCGCGATTGCCGAGAGCGCCCTCGCGGAAGTGCAGCGCCGCAGGGAATTTCCAACGCGCGTAACTCAGAAATTTCAGGTGATGATGCACGGATTTCTAAAACGCTATCTGGGAAATCCTGCTCCGGCGCACGCGCCCAGGATATTGCGCATCCTCAGCCGAATGAAACTATTTCGGCGGTTTACGGCCCGCTTTATTGGGCTGGGGGTGCGGCCGGAAAATGTGGAATAGCGTAAGCGCGCGCGATATTTATCTGGCGCGTTATTCGAGCGAAATGATGTCCGCGTGGTACGGCTGAAGCTTTAAGTTCAAGCGCGCCACGGTGATCGGCAGCGTGAAACGGCGCGGCCCCGCGCTGCCAGGATTGATGTACAAAATGCCGCCACGTAGTTCCTGCCCAGGTTTGTGCGAATGTCCGCTGAGCACAATCTGGATACCCGCCGCTTCCGCAGAAAGATCCAAACTCTTCACATCGTGCAGCATGTAGAAAACTACGCCGGCGGCTGTGACGATTTCAGTGTGCTGCAGATCTTGCGCCCAGCGCTGGGTGTCCACGTTGCCGCGGATCGCTACCACTGGAGCCACATTGCCCAACGCGGTGAGAATCTCCGGATCACCTACGTCACCGGCGTGGAGAATGAGGTCCGATCCCCGCAACGCGGCGAGCGCTTCCGGGCGCAACAGCCCGTGCGTATCGGAAATCAGGCCAATCTGGGTGGCCTGGGGGTAAACGTTCATCGACGGGTCAGGGAAAACTACGCGGATTGCTTCGACTGGTTCGAACGGCGCAGCGGACGCGCGCCAGGAATCGGGAAAGACATGTGCCAGAAATTTGCGTCTTCGGAAACGAACTCCACACCGACGTAATTTTTGCCGTCGCGGGCTCGGCGGATGTTGATTACCCGGCACTCCACCGTGTGCGCAGTGTGATCGTTGACCAGCAGAAGCTGCTGGCCCATGGTGACCAGGTGCTCCAGATGGAAAAGGGCGCCGTGGCGATTTACGGATTGTGAGTGGGTGGCGATCTGAAATTTTTCGCCCTCGCCGGATTTCCCATGCACCGTCAGCGGCACCGTTAGAGATACCCGGACCGTGCGGCGGCGTTCTTTGTAGCGAAAATTGATGAGAGACATCTTCGGCGGCTGCCTTTTCTTACCTAATACGTTGAATAAAGGCTGACGGATTACGCTTCACGATTCGGTGAGACGAACCCGAAAGCGCCGTCAAAGGCCTGGGGCCTGAGTAGAATGCCAAAATCGGCGGAAAATGCAACGGCAAAAATCTCCGCCGCTCAACTCATGTAGGAATTGTGCTCCGAATGCGGCGCGGTGACAATGGGCGGTTGGTACCAATAGGCAGTTGGGACTTGAGTACTTGCCAGCAGAACCATCGGTACGGAGCGGTGTGCGCCGAGTTTCTCGCCCAAACGCTCACATTTGCGGCAAATCTACGATTTGCAGAGCGTTGACGCGGGAACGGTCCACCGATAGCCCCCAGTGCAGGTGCGGCCCGGTGACCCGCCCCGTAGCGCCCACCTTGCCCAGCACTTCGCCAGCTTGGACGTTATCCCCTACCTTTGCGGAGATTTCCGAGAGGTGGCCATAGAGGGTGTAAACGCCGAAACCGTGATCGATGATGACCGTGTTTCCTGCGAAAAAAAGCGCCTCGGCAAGGACCACCCGACCGGCTTGCGCGGCGTGGACCGGGGTACCCGTAGGGGCGGGGAAATCGACCCCGCTGTGTGGAGAGCCAGGCTGACCGTTGAGGACGCGACGCCGGCCAAAGTTGGCACCGCTCGTGACACCGTCCAGCGGAACCCGGAATTTCCCTTGCCACAGTTTTTCCGGAGTTACGGTGGCGTAGATTTCGCGCAGGCGCTGCTGTTCTTTTTTTGCGCGCTCTAATTGCTCGGGATTGGGCTCCACGAATTGCGGCGCTACGTGTAGGTTTTCCGTGGGAAATTTGCCGCCGATAACGTGGATGGTGAGTTGGCAGGTGACGGGCGGCCCCTGCTTGGGCTGAACGGCGACGTCGATGGGATATTCGCCCGGCGGTTTTTCCAGATCGATGGCCAGCAGGGTCAGCCACTTTTGCGTTTTTGTGACGGCGGAAGCTGCGGCCTCACTAGGCCAGAATGCGATTTCCTCCGTGCCCCATTTGGCGCCGACAGTTTTCACGGGGATCCTTGCCGACAATTCCGCGAGGATCAGGCTCCCCTGGCTGGGCTCTGCAGCGCTTAGGGTCACGGACGCATTCGCGCCGCAGGATACGGTCGCCGCTGAAGAGGGTTTGTGCGCTACGTGCTTCTGCGTCGCCGCAAATAGCGCGCACGGCGATGCAAAGGCGAGGAGAATTCCCAAAATCGCAACGGTGGAGTGACGCTTCACGTTTAGAACAGCGACGTCGGTCGGCGCGTCCAGGATTTGCCTTTTTCCTTCGCGGCGGCCTCGACGTCTTTGACGTACGCACCCGCTTGCGTCAAGACGTGGTGCAAATCGTTACCCAGACTGATAAAGGTGAAACCCTTCTCCAAGAATTCCGCTACGCGCGAGGTGCCAAACAGGAAGATTCCCAGAATTACATTGTTCTTGCGCGCAGCATCAACCAATTTCTGCGTGGCCGCATTCAACTCCGGCGACGTGTACATGTCTGGAAATTTATATTTTTCGTAAAGCCCCATGGACATGCATAGATCGTTTTGTCCGAGGAACAGAATGTCGACGCCGGGAACGGCAGCAATCTCGGCCATATTCTCGATGCACGAAGCGGTTTCGACTTGCAATGCAACGATAGCGTTAGCATTCCAATTGCCGGCATAGCCCAGCAGTCCGTCCTTGTTCATGCTACGTTGCGGAAAATAAACCGAGCGCGTTCCAGCCGTGGGGTAACGCATACAACTTACCGCCTGGCGGGCTTCTTCCGCGGTGTTGATATAAGGAACCAGGACTCCGTCGGCGCCGAGATCCAGGGCTTGCTGAATTCCCGGGCGATCGTCGTAGCCGCCGACGCGCACCATGGATTTAGCCCCGCCGTGCGCGATGCCGCAGAGCATGGCGGAAAGATTCTGATGGTCCATGGGGCCGTGCTGCGTGTCCACTAGCAGCCAATCGTACCCGCTGTGCGCCAGCTGTTCGGCGATCGTGGCGCTGTGGGAGTTTACAAACAATCCCAGCTTGGGCGATCCCGCACGAAGCTGCTTCTTAAAGTCCGCGCCCGTGATGGTGGTTTCCGGCATGATTCTCTCCTCGGTCATTCGTGAAAATAGCTTTGTGGCTCTTGTAAATCTACAGGAGTCCCGGACATGGCGCTACCGTGAGACGTTCCGGGCGTCATTCGCAAATGAAAATATTATTGAATGCCGCGGCGGCGGCGCTGCGGGACGGTCCAGTCGCCCGCGGTGGCTGAAAGTTGCAAGCCCAGTACAAAATCGCCGGAGGACCGAGCCTCGCAGTAAACCACCCGGGCGCGCGAGCGCAGATTGCCTACCAGTGACCGAATGTTGAGTCGTTCATTCAGCGGCCACGGCTTGCCGGTGACCACTCGGGCCCCGTGCAAGCTCACGTTTTCCGTGACGCCTTGCTGTGCGGGATAACGGACTTCTAGGCTGGCTAAGTCCACGGCAACGCGGAGCGGGGTGCGATTCTCGAGGCGGTTAGGTTCGTTGGGCATTGCACCAGACTGCGCGACAGCGGCTTCGCAGACGAGCGCCGGGCGGGTGACGACGGTCGAGCCATGATACTCCCGGACCCCTTGAAGTGTAGAGATTTTTATAAATTTGCCGGTAACCGCAGCACCGGCTGCTAGTCGGGGAATCACAACCGAGCGGTCAGAAATTGGAGGAATCGAAGGGTTTCGGAAAGAGTTCGCGCATCGAGAGAATTTCTGTCTTGCCCTGCAGATTGGCCAAAATTACCGGCACATCTCCACAAAATTCCCAAATTAACTGGCGACATGCGCCGCAGGGTGGGGTGAGTTTGTCGGCGTCGGTGATCACCGCGATAGCGTCGAAATTGCGTTCGCCTTCGGAGAGCGCCTTAAAGATGGCTACCCTTTCCGCGCACAGAGTCAGCCCGTAGCTGGCGTTTTCAATATTACATCCGCCAAAAATTCGCCCGGAACTGGCGCGCACCGCCGCACCAACGCGGAAATTAGAATACGGAGCGTGCGCGTTCTCGCGGGTCTGTTTTGCGGCGGTGATTAAGGATTCGTATTCGCTCATGTCCGTCCCGCAGTGCAGCCTCCAGAAATATTGATAAACACAGAAATGTCAGCAATGACTTTGTAGGGGCGCAGCATGCTGCGCCCCAGCCTGGCAGGATTGCCAAATGTTCCCAATCTTTTGATAACGCGGCCACAGTCAAAGCGCTCACTTCAACTCCGCGGCAATCCTGGGAATCACAGCGCGTAACAGCGCAATGAATTGGCCTTTCACCCGCTCAGCCACTTCCAGCACCTCAGCATGAATCAGCGGCCGGTCAATCACCCCAGCCGCCGCATTCGTTACACAAGAGATCCCCAGCACGCGAATATTGCTATGCCGCGCGGCGATCACTTCCGGAACCGTCGACATACCAACCAGGTCCGCGCCGACCGCTCGCAGATAACGTATCTCCGCCGGCGTCTCGTAACTGGGCCCCGCCAGCGCCGCGTACACGCCTTCGGGCATCACCGTTCCGGCGCGCGCCGCTTCCGCGGCGGCGATAGCACGGAATTTCTTGTCGTAGGAGCTGGTCATGTCCGGGAAACGCGGGCCAAATCTTTCGTCGTTAGGCCCGCTCAGCGTATTCGCGCCTTGCAGGTTGATATGGTCACTGATCAACACCAGCCGCCCTTGCGTCAGTTCGCGCAGGATGCCTCCCGCCGCGTTAGTAAGGATAGCGGCCTGCACACCCAGCCGGGCGAATACCCGGACCGGAAACGCTACCTCATGGATCGAGTAACCTTCATAAAGATGCACGCGCCCCTGCATGGCGATCACCGCCGTATCGCCAACTTCGCCAATCACCATTTTCCCGGCATGCCCGATCGCCGTGGAGCGCGGAAAGTATGGAATATCTCCATACGGAATTTTCACCGCACGAGCGAATTCATCAGCAAAAGCTCCCAGCCCGGAGCCAAGCACCAGCGCGATCTTGGGACGAAGCTTCGTCTTCGAAAAAATAAACTGCGCCGCCGCTTGGGCTTTCTCGAATTCACCAGGCGTCGTCTGTTGGGAGCTTGACGCATCGATTTTCTTCGCAGCTTTGGACGGAACTCTAGTCTTCCGCGTCGCGGCGCTGTTTGTGCTTCCGTACCTGCCGGATTTCTTCGCGCTCACGAAAGAATCCCCACAATAGACGCCGACATCAAGTTCGCCATGGTTCCCGCCAACATCGCGCGAATCCCAAATTTCGCCAGCTGTTGCCGCTGATCCGGCGCCAGCGCACCAATCCCGCCTATCTGAATGCCAATCGAACTGAAATTTGCAAAACCGCACAACGCAAACGTAGCAATCAACAAAGAGCGCGGATCAAGCGTCGACTTAATGGTCGAGAGCTGCTGAAACGCCACCAGTTCGTTGACCACCATACGTGTTCCGAGTAAGTTGCCGACCTGCGCCGCATCCCTCCACGGTACCCCGATGAGCCACGCCACCGGTGCGAACACCCAACCGAACAACTGCTGAAAGCTCTCCGGAAAGTGCGCCATGCCATGATGCGCGAAAAAATTATGCATGCCGCCCATCAAAGCGTTAGCCAACGCTAACAGCGCCAAAAAAGTAATGAGCATCGCGCCGACATTCAACGCCAAATGCAAACCGTCAACAGTCCCGCGCGAAATCGCCCCCAGAAAATTGGCTTCCTTGTCCATCTCCGGCATTTCCACGCGCCCCGCCGTCAGCGGATGCTCGGTCTCGGGCACCAGCATTTTCGCCATCAGCAAAGTTCCCGGCGCCGTCATGATCACCGCTGTAAGCAGATGCTTGGCCTCCACGCCAAACGCCATGTACGCGGCCAGCATCGCGCCGGAAACATGGGCCATCCCGCAAGTCATCACGCACATCAGTTCGGATTTCGTCAGTTTGTTGAGAAACGGCCGAATCGTCAGCGGAGCTTCCGTCTGCCCCATAAAAATGCTGGCCGCCACGTTCAGCGACTCCGCGCCGCTGGCGCCCATAACCCGCGTCATCACTACCGCGAACGCGCGAATCAGCAGCTGCATCACCCCGATGTGATACAAAAACGCAAAAAATGCCGCGATAAAAATAATCGTCGGCAAAACCTGAAATGCGAAAATAAATCCCACATTCGAATATTTCTTGCCGAGTTCGCCAAACATAAATTCCGACCCGACGAAAGAGAAACTCAGCAACCGGTTGACGATATCTCCCGCAGTCTGAAAAATTTCCCGCCCAATCGTAAACCGCAACACAAACACCGCGAACGCCAGCTGTAGCCCGAGTCCCCAGGCCACGGTCTTCAGGCGAATCGCTTTTCGATCAGTGGAAAAAAGATAAGCGAGCCCGATAATCACGATGATGCCGAGCACGCCGACGAACCGTCCCATTAATTCTCCTCGTTACGCCAGTTGCTAGGATCCGCTCTCGATCACACAGTGAATCAGCGGCGGCAGACTTTTCGGCGCTTCCGCCCCGATCTTGTAGCTCGCAGCGATCAGCGCCCCAGCCTCTGCCAGCTTGGCATCCGCATTGTAATGGATTGTTACCAGCGGCTGCCCTTTTTCAACCCGCTCACCGATGCGCGCGTGAAATTCCAGACCGACCCCGTGGTCGATGTGATGTTCTTTCGTTTCGCGGCCTCCGCCAAGGAGGGCCAGCGCAATCCCCAGATTTTCGCAATTTGTAGCCGTGACAAAACCCGCGGACGGGCTGCCCACCTCGGTTCGCGAACGCGCCTGCGGCAACAATTGCGGCTCGTCAATCACTCGCGGATCGCCTCCCTGCAATTCCACGCATTGCCGAAATTTTGCCTTGGCCCGCCCGCTGGAAATCATCTCCGCGGCAAGTTCGCGCCCCGCCGCAACATCCGCAGTCCGTTCTCCGAGAAAAAACATCCATGCGGACAGTTCGATGCTCAACTCCCGCAAATCCGCAGGCCCGCCCCCGCTCAACACCTCAACGCACTCCACAATCTCATTGCTGTGTCCGGCCATCCGCCCCAGCGGCTGATTCATGTCCGTAATCAGCGCCACAACTTTTTTCCCCATGCGCCGCCCAGTTTCCACCATCACCGCCGCAAGTTCCGCGGCATCTGCTTCGCGTTTCATGAATGCGCCCGATCCACTCTTCACGTCCAGCACCAGCGCATCAATTCCCTCGGCCAATTTCTTGCTCATAATGCTCGCGCAAATCAGCCCAATATTCTCCACCGTGGACGTAGCGTCGCGCAGCGCATAAATTTTCTTGTCCGCCGGAGCAATCTCCGCAGTCTGCCCAATCAATCCCATGCCGCACGCGCCCAGAACGCGCCGAAATTCCTCCAGCGTAAGCGCAGTATTAAATCCCGGAATTGCTTCCAATTTGTCGAGCGTCCCGCCGGTGTGCCCCAAGCCCCGTCCGCTGATCATCGGCACCGTCAAACCGCCAGCCGCCACAATCGGCGCCAGAATCAGCGACGTGTTATCGCCCACCCCGCCGGTAGAATGCTTATCAACTTTCTTCCCCGGAATCGCCGTATGGTCCAGCACTTCGCCGGAGTGCAGCATCGCTTCGGTTAGAAAAGAAATCTCCGCATCGTTCAATCCGCGCAGCCAGGCTGCCATCAGCCACGCCGACATCTGATAATCTGGAATTTCCCCGCGCGTGTACGCCGCGATCAGAAATTCAATCTCAGCCCGGCTGTGTTCGCCGGAATCACGTTTTTTGCGGATCAGGTCGACGGCGCGCATTTTTCTTGGGAAGTGGAGAGCGGGAGCGTAACACCGCGCTATAACGCACGTCAACGAAACAACACGATTACAACGCAGCGATTTTATGAATTATAGCGGCTGGTCGGCGTCCGGAGGCAGCGCCGTATGCTGCGCGGAAATCACATGCCATCCGCGCGGCGTGTTGATAAACACATGCGTTACCCGCATCTGACTGTTGAAATGCTCCCCACGAAATACTCCGCGCGCCGTCCACAAACACGTCGCCACCGCGGCATCCCGGTAAATGCGCACCTTAATGTCGTTGGCGATGAACACCGAATATTTCACTTCGCCGGACTGCACAATCCCAATCAGTCTGGAACGATCGACCGGCTGCCCATGCGAAAGCGTACCCACGAAATCGTCGCTGAAAACCCGGCTGAAGAAGCTGCCATTGTTCAGCAAAATCGCGCGCGCGATTTCGCCTTCAATGTTGACGAGTTCCTGCCGCTGCAGCTCGGGATTCGGCGGCGCATCGTCAGGCTCCTGCGCATAAACGCACCAGGACAGCGCCAGGACAACCGTCAGCAACACCGCAATTCGGGACATTCCGTTACCGGCTCCTCAGCTAAACCTTTTATCGAAAAGGGGGCGACCAGCAGCAATGCAGGAGGTTAGCGCCTGCAACCATCATACGAGCGCCCCTAACGGAGGAACAACGGCATTTGTCCTTTTGAGTACGGCACCGTGTAGACACAAGCCGGCCAACGATGACAGCTGTCCCCTTTGACTATTCCGGCCCGCAAACTGCAGTGCGGAGTTATGCAGTGCCGTCGTACGGGGCGGCTCGGTTTTGCGATCAACCTAGAAGAAATAAATAATGTCGCCGGCAACGGTAAACTGATTTTTCTTCGTCCCATTGTCATATGCCGGAGCATCGTAAGCCCGCTCGAAGCGCATCTCCGGCCGCAACAGAATCGTCGTCCCGATCCAGTGCCCCCACCCTAACAAATGCTCCGAGTACCGGGTTTTGTATCCCGTCCGCTGCCCCACCAGATCGTCCACAAACTCATTGCGAATCGAAATGTAATTCTTCGAATTAATCTGCTTCTCCAGATAATTCAAAAACGCATACTCCGGCGCATAACAAGTCAGTTGCTCCACCGTCTTGCAGTGCGCCCCGTTGGCTCCGGGTTCCAGCAGCGGGGTCGCGTTGGGATTGTTCACGTTCGGAACGTCTTTCTCCCACATGTACCAGGCCTCGCTGGAAATATGCAGCGAAGGGTGACTCGCGAATTTGTGATACCACGTTAAATAAAACGAATTGAGATTGTTGTAAGCGTATTTCTGATCGTTCAACGCGTTCAGCACCGGATAGATCGAATCGTTTCCATTGTTCCAGGTATATTGCACGCCCAGATTCAACGTCGGTTTGGCATCTTGCGTGTTCCACGGCGCGGTCTCGCAGCCTCCCGAAAGTCCCGCCTGCAGCAGCCAGTTATTATTTACTTTCAGCGTGCCGTTAATGCCCGTCTGCGTGTAGCAATCGATCGTGTACAAAATCGAATGGCTGTACGTGTAATTGTTCGGCGCTAACTGCGCTTCAATGTCCGCGATGGAAATGTACCGCCCCACCCGAATGTTCAAGCCCTGCGCCACCTGTCCCCAGTACAAATCGGCATACATCATCACCGGGTCATAACCATATTCCAGATTTTTTCCGATCAGCTGGTTGCTGAAATATCCCTTCGCGGTGGTAAAGCGATAATCAATGCCGTACAGGCTCGCCAAGCGGAATCCCCAGTCAAAATGATCCGTCTGCACCGTGTCCGGCTGGCGCTCGATATACAAAACTTCCTGGTCCGGCTGCACCGAATTGGAAACCACGGCGTACGCTTCCGGATAATTTGTATATTTGCCCAGCGCTTTGTTATTCGAAGTGCTCACGTTGGCCCCAAAATTCAACCAACCATAGATTTGCACCCCGCTCTTCAGCCACCAGTCCCCGTGTTTTCCGCTCCAGATCGCCTGCATCAGCGGAGAGGATTGCGTCCACGGCGCAGAAATATCCGGCGCTCCGCCATACGGCCAATCGGTGAAAGGATACGGCGGAGTTGTAAAGGGCTGCGGAAATCCCCGCTTCGCTGGACTTGCCGCGCCAAAAGAAGGCGGCGTTCCCCGCCAATCGTATTTGTAGGCCTGGAAAAATCGCTGAAAGAAATTGCCTTCCAGTTGGACCGGCGGCGGCGCAGGAGCAGTTGCAGCTGTGCTCGACGAACTTCCCTGCGGGGTTTCCTGCGAGGTTCCTTGCGAGGTCCCTTGCGACGCCCCAGCATCCCCGGGGCCGCTCGCATCCGCAGCGTCAGTCTTAGAAGCCGCATCATCCGTTACAGCCGCCGCGGACGAGGATTCTTTGGGCGAGGATTCCTGATTCGTAGCCGCAGGGCCGTCTGCCCATGCCGCTGCAGGCCTGCATACCGGCCACACCAGCGCAGCGAACACAATTCCCGCAATCTTCAACTTGCTCGTAACGCTCCGCATCTCAGCTCTCCCGAATATCGCGCAAGCGACTGCTCTCCACCGGCCCACGACATCAAATCCGGGCCTGCCAAGAGAATTCGTCGCCAATCAAGAGTAGCGGCGGTGCAGTTAAGAAGTCGTAAGACCGGCGTAAGGGCGGTATTAGCCGGGGACATCCCAAAATGTTGCAGTGATGGAACTTATCTGCGTGGGACGCGCTCCTGCGGGGCTGTTGAAGTCTGATGGGCCGGTAGGTACTAACGCGGGAGAGTCGGGCCGGGGTACAACACCGCTATCTCATTCGCGATCCCACGCATTTCTTCGTGAATCAATCCGTTCGTCGCCAAAATCACGGGGCCGCCCAGCTCGTACGCCCGCCCTTCAAAATCCGTAACCGTTCCGCCAGCTTCGCGAACCAACAAAACCCCAGCCGCGGTATCCCATTTCTTCAAGCCAAATTCCCAAAATCCCTCAAAGCGTCCGCACGCCACGCTCGCCAGATCCAGCGCAGCCGAGCCATCCCGCCGCACCCCATGGGATCGCATCGTGAAATCCGAATAGTAGTGGATGTTCGGGCTGGCGTGCCGTTCATGCACCGGAAACCCCGTGCAAAGCAAACTCGTCGCCACGGTGGCATTCGCAGAAACGCCAATTTTCGCGCCGTTCAACGTAGCGCCTTCGCCGCGCGCCGCGGCAAACAATTCCTCATGGATCGGATTGTAAATCACCGCGCAGAGCAAAGTGTCCCTTGGCGTAGTGTTCAGTGGCGTAGTGTCGCGTGGGACGGAGGCACTCGCCTGCGCAAGCCGCTGTGCCAATGCGATCGAGACGCAATAACATGGATAACCATGCGCAAAATTCGTAGTTCCATCCAGCGGATCCACATGCCAGCTGAATTCCGACGCCGACTCGTGCCCGTAACCCTCTTCCGCGGCCACCGCATGCGTCGGAAAATATTTGCTCAGCCGCTCCACGATCAGCTGTTCCGACCGTTTATCCGCCTGCGTTACTAAATCCACTTCCCGCTTGTAGGAAATTTGCGCCGGGCGCTCCGGCCTCTTCGCGCAGTACCGCTCCCGCTTCGCGCGCAATCTCAATCGCAGCTTCCAAATAATTCTTCGTCATATACGTTTAAGGGCCTCGCACACCCCAAATAATTGTCATCCCGAGTGCAACGAGGGATCTGCTTTCTTTCGCTCCGAGCAAACTTCTTGGATATTCTCGCCGAATGCCTATCAACCAGAGCGCTGGAAAGTATACGTCAGTCTTATTGCCCCGGTATTTACGGACGCGATGTTATTGCGGCCCAGTCAGGTAGGTCTTGCGGCTTCGCACGTGATAATTCCCCGCCACTTTCACTTCAATACTCCGGTACGTATTGGGCGGCCCCTTCGGCTCCGGATAGTAGCCCAGCCGGTACTGCGTTCGCAGTTCGTGATCGATGCGATCGAAAATAACTCCAAGCTCCTCCGGCGTATCCGGAAAAAACATCGCTCCACCGGTAGTATCCGTAATGGTATCCAGCGCGTGTTCGCCCGCCGTGTTTCGCCCGCTTTCGCTCTTCACCGGCCGGATCAAAATCGTATACAGCAGCGCTCCGCTGCGCACCGCGGCTTTCCGCGCCGCATCAAAATCGTAATGGCTGGTAGTCTCTCCGCCATCCGTCACCAGAATAATCACCCGCCGCCGTTCCGGGCCGCGCTTTTCCAGCGCCCGCGAGCCGAATACCAGCGCATCATAAATAGACGTCCCAGCCCCGCCAGGAATCTTGTGTACCGCGGACTGCAGTGCCGAAACATTGTCGGAAAACGCTCCGTACTGCGTCACCGTTTCATCAAACGCAAAAACTCCCAGCTGATCACCGGGCCGCAGCACCTGCCGGATAAAATGCGCCGCGGCTTCCTGCTCGAACGCAAATTCCTTGTGCGCGCTCAGACTCGCATCGATCATCAGCGCCAGATCCAGCGGCAGCGACGTTTCCGACTCAAACACCGCGATTTTCTGCTCTACGCCCTCCTCAAATATCTGGAAGGCATCCACTTTCAAATCGGGAGCCGGCCGATTTTTTTCGTCCAGCACGCTGGCCAGCACGTTCACCAGATTTACGGCTACGTGAATACGCCCGCCCTGCTTGCTGGAGTCCTGCGCGTTTCCCGTACTCGCCGCTGTGGAAGAACCGTCGAGCGTCGGCTGCACGATAGGCACCGGATCGCCCGGAGCCATTCCCGCGTTGTTTCCGTTACCCGAGGTGTTTGCCGTTCCGCTGGAATTTCCGCCTTTCCCACCGTTCCCAGAGGTGCTGCTCCCGGAACTTCCGCTCTTGCTCTTTTGCGCCCAAGGCGGACGGTCCGGATTGTTTTGCGTTTGTGCCACCACCAGCGCGCATCCGAACACGACTATCCCGAGCAATAAAAAAAAACGGATCGCCGTGCGATCCGCAACTGAGGCGCAAAAATGGGCTAATCGCATTTCTTATTTACGTACGTACTTACCTGCGCATTCGCCTGCGTATTTACGTGCAAAGTTAAGATGCAGGTTCCGCCGTACCTGTCGCCACTGAAACTTCGGTATTGTTCGTCCCCGCGTTCTTTCCGGTTGCGTTCCCCGGTGCTGGCGGCAACTCCCCATCCGCCCAAACCGCCCCATCCGCAAAAAACTCCTTCTTCCAGATCGGCACCGTCTGCTTCAGCGTGTCAATCGCCCACCGGCAAGCCTCAAACGCTGCTGCCCGATGCGCCGCACTCACCGCGATAAACACACTGCTCTCGCCAATTTCCAGCCGTCCCAGCCGATGTACGATCGCCACGCGATCTATGGCGAACTTTTCGTGGACCAGTTGGCCGATCTCCCGAAGCTTCGCCAGCGCCATCGCCTCGTAACCCTCATACTCCAGGTACGAGGTACTCCGCCCGTGGCTGTGATTCCGCACACACCCGTCAAACGTAACAATCGCGCCATCTTCCCCGGCGCGCACCCGTTCCACCAGCGCTTCGCCCGCAATCCGCTCGCGCGTTAATTCATATAAGTCGCCGTTATGTCTCTTTGTTTCGCTCATTTTCAAATCAACGCGAATAACTATCCGCCGCTAACCGGCGGCAAGAAACCAATCTCATCGTCGGCATGTACCGCTGTATCCCATGCCGCAAACTCCCGGTTGCGCGAAGCCACCACCGACCCGCGAAACGCCACCAGCTCCGGCCACCGTTCCCCGTAGTGCGCGTAAATCCACGAAATCGCCTCCCCATCGTGGACCTCAAAGGTATCTTCCCCGCGCCCCACAATCTCCCGTAGCCGCCCAAAAAACAGCACCGTAACCGTAATCCCCTGCATCCGCTGATTGTAACCCCATCCCTATCCTTAACCTTTTATCCTTTGTAGGGGCGCAGCATGCCTTTGTATAGGCGCGGCATACCTTTGTAGGGGCGCAGCATGCTGCGCCCCAGCTTGCCCGGACGTAAACCACATCGACCACCGTGTAATTCCCCAAAATGCGAGGGCCCTGACTCGATCCCCGTAATTTCTCAAATCGGAAGGGTCCGACTCTAGCCACCTACCTAATTCCAAGCCGGGAGCATCCCCCCCTTCCATCCGCCGTATTTCTCAAATCAGGAGGGCTCACCTTCGACCGCCGTATTTTCCCAAAATCGCGGGCCCCTGACTTCGACTCGCCGTATTTCCCAAATCGGGAGGGCCCGACTTTAGTCGGGCCGTAAACGCCAGGACCAAACTGGGCTTTAGCCCCTGAGGGGGCCGTCCTCACTTATTTTCCTCAAACCATAAAGAGACCCACAATTTCACTTGACACATTAGATAGGATTTGCTATTCTCCACGGGTACAGAACCATGTACGCCCGTCCCTCGCATTATTGCTAACCCGGAAATCTCAATTTCTACTCAAACCAAGCTGGGCGTTCCTCGCCAAAGCGGTAGACTTTAGTCGACACTTCGGCTGTGCAAGCCTCTCAGAATCAACAGTTGCGAAACTGTATCAAAATAAACGACTTTAACTCCCGTAGAATGAATACTTACGAATACCCTGGGGTCCCCCAGCGATCCCACGCTTTTCCCCAGCCTCCAGCATCAAAGCTCCCGAGGCCTATAGATGAAGGTTTTAATCACCGGAGCCACCGGCCTGGTAGGAACCGCGCTGGTGCAATCCCTGCAGCAAGACGGCCACTACGTCTGCCGCCTGCTCCGCAAGAAGAGCCACGACGAAACGGAAACCGCGCAAGGCTGCGACATCGAGTGGGATCCCAAGTCCGGGGACTTTGGCCCAGCCGCCGCAGACGCCGAAGTGGTAGTGAATCTCGCCGGAGCATCCATCGCCGATGGCCGCTGGACCGAAGACCGCAAAGAAGTTCTACGCCACAGCCGGGTAGAAACCACGCGCGGCGTAATTTCCGCAATGGAAAAGATGAGCCCGCGCCCCAGAGTACTGGTCTCCGCTTCAGCCACCGGCTGTTACGGCAATCGAGGAGACGAACTGCTAACCGAGGCAAGCCCGCTGGGTACGGGATTTCTAGCTCAACTCGCCCAGGAATGGGAAGCCGAAGCGATCCGCGCTATGTCGCTGGGCGTCCGCGTGGTACTCACCCGCTTCGGGGTTATCCTCGCAAACAAGGGCGGCGCGCTCCCGACCATGATGGTCCCCTTCAAGATCGGACTAGGAGGAAAGTTAGGCCCCGGCACCCAGTGGATGTCCTGGATCGCACTCGAAGACGTAATCCGCATCATCCGCTTCGCCATCGAAAATGACCCGGTGCAAGGCCCAGTAAACGTGGTCGCGCCGCAACCGGTAACCAACGCCGAGTTCACAAAGATCCTGGCCAGCGCCATGCACCGCCCAGCCTGCTTCACCGCGCCAACCTTCGCATTACGCGCCGCGTTAGGCGAAATGGCCGACGAAATGCTGCTCGCCAGCCAGCGCGCCATCCCCGAATCCCTGCAAGCCCACGGCTATCAGTTCGCCCACAGCGACCTGCATTCCGCTCTCACCGCAATCTTGCAGCAGTAGCTTTCTTACAGTGATTTCAACACCGAAAGACTTACTTCAATCTTCATGACTTTTCCGGTCATCGAATCGGTGGCCACCGTCGGCTCGGAAGTCTGCCCGTCGCGCAACGTTACTTCCATCTCGTTCTTAAACTGCCGGATGATCGGTTCAGGAACTTGTCCCGCAGTCCCGGATAAATCGCTGCTTCCATCCACCCAGGAACGCTCCACCACGACTCGTAGCCGAAAGCTTCCCGGCTCCGACTGGCTGGCGCTGCAGTCGATATTGGTTCCCACGTCGATATATTGCGTTCCAGCCTCTTTCCCACCAAACACTGGGATCTTAGAACCCAATCGAATCCTAGTAGACTCTGTCCTGTTGGGATTGGACCACGCGTATACGTACGAGATATACGGCAGACTCTGCACTTTTTTGCCGCCGTCAAATTCCGTCAACAGCACTTGTATTTTCAGTGGCGTGACTTTCTCCGCCGCCGCTGGCGCACTCGGTGTTGCCGCTTCCGTTTTGGGTTTATCTTCCTTCACCGTCTGCGCCAGCAGCAGCGAGGAATCGGAAAACAGCAGACCAACCGCCAGCGCGAACGCAATCAGAACTTGTGGTTTCATCTTTCCTCCAGGAACTCGTATCGATAAATCGCCAAAATCGTGAATCGCAAATAAATTCACTTCTCTTCCGCGGGGATCAGCGGTTTAACTTCCAGCTCGGCAATTTCCAGTGGGCCCGCAGCCGTCTCGTCAGGTGCCGGCTGAAACGACGGCTGAAACGGTGCAGGTCGAGCCAACGCAATCGCCATCTCGCGACGCGCCGGCAATCCCGCGACAAAATGAACGAGAGCCTCGCGCTCGTCGGATGAAACCAGAACCTCGGCATCTGCCCAACCAGCCGACGCTCGCTCGCTCTTCACAACCGTGTGGCGAACACCAGCAGGTCGGTGACCCCCAGCTTCCACCGCGGGCTGCGACACCGGCAAAGGAGCAACAGGTCCGCCCGAACTCGCAACCGCCACAGCCGGTTGTGGTTGCACCACCGAACGCGAATGGAATCGCCCAACAAAAACCAACGCCAGGCACGCGGCGGCAACGGCCGCGCTGATTGGCCACAACGTAAACCAAGAATTAGGAACGCGAAGTGTTCTGCCAGATTTTTCCAGCTCGATTGCCGCGCGCACGCGCGGCAGAAATTCCGCACTAGGAGACTGCCCGACCGCTCGCGAGACTCCAGCATCGATCGCCGAGAACAGACTCTGCTCGCTGGCGAACCACTCGCGGCAACCTACGCAGGCGTCAAGGTGCCCAGCGAGATGTTCCGCGAGCGCGGCGTCCGCAAGACCTGCTGCCGCTGCTGCCCTTAACTCCGTTTTGTAGTTTTCACAGAACATCGCAACTTCTCCGCTAACTGTTTTCGCGCCAAAAATAATCGAGACTTCACCGTGCCCACCGGAACCGCCAGCATCGCCGCCACTTCCTCCAGCGTGTGCCCCTGCATCGCCGCGAGCAGCAGCACCAGCCGAAGCTTTTCCGGCAGCTCGTCCATCGCCCGCTCCAGCTGCCGTTCAAATTGTGAACGCGCCGCCAAATCTTCCGCCGTATCCACGGGCGCGCGCCGTTCCGGACGCGACCACAGGGTCTCGCGTTCCTCACGGCGTTTCGCGGCGCGGGCGCGGTCTAGCGCCAGGCGAAACGTAATCCGCACCAGCCACCCGCGAAAGCGATTCCGTTCGCGCAGGTGGTGAAATCTGCGGTACGCGCGCAGCAAAGCTTCCTGCGCCACATCTTCCGCATCCGCGGTGTTGCGCAGCACTCCGCGCGCCACGCGAAAGGCCAGCGGTCCGCACTCCGCAAGGTGGCTTTCAAACGCCTCGCGCGTAGCCGCCTCGGATTCTCTCCGTTGCGCTTCCGCTGCGCTGCGTGCCGTACTGCCCGGCTGGATCAGAACCAGCTCCTGCATGCGTGATTGCTCCCCGTACAAATGCCAGACTCCGCGATGGCGAGAAAGGTTCATCCGCAATGACCGATGCTCGGAAGATAACAACTTGTCAGACTTGATGGCAGAACAGATGCCTGAAACACAAATTAAGATCGCCGCGCACCATTCCCAAGTTGAAACATGGCGCACCCTTCGATGGTCCACAACGGAACGGATTGCGCAGTGACCAGACCCCGACAACAGAGTGCTGCGGACCTCTCATAACCCAAACTTCTCCCACAAGTCACAGATACTAATAGACTTAAATGAGCTAACGCGAACTGAGCTCAGATAAATTCGCCAGACCGCCTACGCTTTTGTTTCGCTGGCCCTCCGCCTGCATTCAGGATTTACATGCGACCTCTCTCGCAATTGAAATTTAGAAACTCGGCCAACGCGGCAACCAGGAGCGCTGCGCCCGCGAAGCGACTCAACGCGTTTTCTCTAGCCGCATTTTTCGCCGTCCTCCTCTGCGGATGCGCGCAAGGCCTCGGCGCCCTCACCGCGCCGCCGCCACCTCCTCCACCGGAAATTCAAGTGAGCGTCACGCCACAATCCAGCAGCATCATCTTAGGGAACGCGCAAACTTTTGTAGCAACCGTCAGCAATACCAGCAACACCGCGGTGGCTTGGAGCGTGAACGGCCTACCCGGCGGAAATCCCGCGGCCGGCACGATTACTTCGGCCGGCGTGTACACCGCCCCGGCAGATCTTCCCCCCGCGGCAAACGTCAGTGTCACCGCCACCAGCGCCGCCGACCCTACAAAGTCCGGCAGCGCCAGCGTGGCAATCGTTAGCGACATCGTGGTGCAAATCGCTCCCAACGTTGCCGGCGTGGAGCTCGGAGCGTTGCAGCCCTTCAGCGGAAACGTCGTGAGTTCCGGACACCCCGACACGACTTTACGGTGGAGTCGTTTCCGGCGCAGCGTGCCCCAACGAGTGCGGCGCCGTTGACGCCAGCGGAAATTTTACCGCGCCGCAAATTTTGCCCGCGCCGGCCGCAGTCACCCTCACCGCGCAAAGCGTTGCCGACCCCTCGAAGCAAGCCTCGGCATCCATCACCGTCACGAGCCACTTCTCGCTGAGCATTTCCGCTCCGGCCAGCGTGAGCACCGGCGCCACCGCAGCCATCGTCGCCACGCTGACGCCCGTGCCGGGATCGAATCCCAGCACCGTATTAACTTGGTCGCTCAGCGGCGCCGGTTGCAGCGGCTCCGCCTGTGGCACTTTAACAATGACAACCACGCAATCCGTAGGCGGAAATAAATCCGCGGACTCCGCTACCTACACCGCGCCAAGTTCCGCGCCTCCACCGAATGCGGTGGTCATCACCGTTACTCCGCAAGCCGACGCCTCCAAGCAAGCGCTAGCCACGCTGGCGATTGCTGCCGGCGTCGCCGTGAGCATTTCGCCAAGCACCGCGACGCTGGCCGCCAACCATCGCGTAACGCTCACGCCACAGGTGAATGGCTCCGCGAATAGCTCGGTGCTGTGGAACGTGAACGGTGTGCCCGGCGGAAACGCCACGCTCGGACAGATTTGCGTCGCAGCCTCAATCCCCTGCCAACAAGTTCTCAATGCTTCCTCGTCGCCCGTCGACTACGTGGCGCCCGGCGCGATTCCCGCTCCCGATCCAGTAACAGTGCAAGCTGTGAGCGCCGCCGACGCCACCAGGAACGCAACCGCGCAAATTACGGTGATCAACCATGTATTGGTCGCCGTTCTGCCCGCCAGCGTCACTCTGTCTCCGCAAACCGTGCAAAGTTTTTCCGCTACGGTGCTAGGCAGCGCCAACCAAAACGTGGTCTGGCAAATTTCCGGAACGGGCTGCAGCGCGGGCGGCGGCGTCTGCGGCGCGATCGACGCCAATGGTACCTACACCTCGCCGGCAGCGGCTCCTTCGCCGGACGCAATCCAAATTATCGCCGTCAGCGAAGACGACACCACGCAATCCGGAGCCGCTGCGGTAATTATTTCTACGGGAGTAAATCTCTTGTCGCTCCATCCGGCCAGCGTGTACGCGGGAGGGCTGCAGGGATTTACGCTGCGCGTGGACGGCAGCGGGTTTGTCCCGCTGGGCGCCAGCGCGGGATCAACGTTGCTGATCGCGGGTACGGCGCGCCCTACGACGTGCGCATCTGCCACGGAATGCATCGCGCCCGTCTTGCCCGCGGATGTTTCGCTAGCTGGAACGGTGACGGTGCAGATGCGCAATCCCGACGGCACGCAAAGCAACGAGTTGAATCTGGTTGTCGCGCCCCCGAATATTTCCGACGCCACGATCAGTTTAACCAGCGCGGCGCCCGACGCGACCGGACAAGACATTGTGGTGGTCGAACCCACCACCGCCGGAATTTCTTCATCCAACGATGACGTGGACATTGACGTCGGCGCGCTCGGAGCATTCTCTTCCGCCACAAATTCCTGCACGCTGGCGGGAAACCCGGTAACCCTACTACGCCCCGCGAGCGGAAGTATCACGGCCGACCTGTGCCTGTTTTCCGAAAGCGGCCTGGACGCCAGCATGACTATCACAATTTCCGGGCCGGGCGACGTGACCGTGATCGCCAGGCAGCCCGCGGGGCTGGGCGTCTTGCATATCACCTTGCTGGTGCCGGCCGGCGCGGCTCCCGGCTCCCGCACCCTTTTTATTCAAACTACAAATCTCGATAAGACGGCGGCTAGCGGCGCCGTGCAGATCGAGTGAGGAGCATTCGGCAATGAACAACGATCACGGTAAACACTGTCTATGGATTTTATTACTGGTGGCATTGGTGTTAACGGCGCTAGTCGCCAGCGCAACGACCCTGGTGCCGATGAGTTTTGCGAATCTAGCGCAGCAAGCGACGGCGATCGTGCGAGTCCGCTGCGTCGGCGCGCAGAGCGTATGGTCCGAGGGAGAAATCTGGACCGACACGCGCTTTGAAGTTTTACGGCAGGAGAAACCAGACGCGTTTGGAGCGGACCAGTTCGAGATGAGTTCACCCGCAGCGGCGCCCGGAATCAGCATGCGGCCTGGAACCGGCACGTGGCCCGGTGCCGCGGCTTCCGTTTCCAGATTTACCTTGCGGCAGATGGGCGGCAGCATCGGCGGAGCCCGCTCGCACGTTGACGATGTGCCGCAATTTAATCCCGGCGAAGAGGTTTATCTATTTCTGTGGCGGCGGGCGGGTGAGCCGTACCGCGTGCTCGGCTGGACACAGGGAACTTTTCGCGTAGCGCGAGATGCGCGCACGGGAACGGCGCGCGTCACGCAAGATTCCGCTGGATCGGTATTTCATGCCCAAGCGCAAGAGTTTCAGTCGAGCGGAATTCGCAATTTGTCCTTGGCAGCGTTTGAAGAAAAGTTGCACTCGGCTTTACGTGCGGAGGTCCGGTGAATTTAGTGGCACAGGCAATCTTGCCTGTGCGGTTTTGCAAAGTTTGCACAAGGCACACAGGCAAGATTGCCTGTGCCACTAAAACCAAATTCGTTCCTGTGCAAGAGGTGTAAAGACTGGGAAAGAAATCAACATCGGAGAGTACAGTTTAATGATCCATAAGGTCAGCAACGTCGGTCGCAACGTTAGGCGAAATTTTGTGCGTGGATTCGTGTCGACTCTTGTCCGCGGATTCACGGTTTTCTATTGCGCGTTTCTGGCGCCCCAGGCGCATGGCTATACGTTCGATCAAGTAGTTCCCGATGTGCGCCAGCCGGCTTCGCTTTCCGGAGGCTCGGCGTGTCCCGTGCCGGCGCATCAACTCACGACGGCTGGCAGCATCGATGTGCGCTGGAGCACTACGCTCAACGCCGACCCAGTCACCATCATCACTCAAGACCAGAGCGCCAACGGACGGTTGACCGAAGTTGAAGAAACAATCCAGCAGTCCATCGCAGTATGGACCGGCGTTTCCGGAACCACTTTGCTGCCCGCGGCGTTTAGCGCTTTGACACGCACCGCAACGCAGAACGCCTGCGCGGCCGACGGCGCCGATTCGATCTGCTTCGACCAGGCAGATTTAGCGTTCACTCCGGGCGTGCTGGCGTTTACCCGCGTCGTCACCGCCGACCGCGCCGGAATCCAACTGGGCAATGGCCCGGCCAGTACCCAGGCCGGACAAATTCTCGACGCGGATATTTATTTTAATCCCGGCGATTCCACGATGATCTTCGCCACGCCGCAGGCGCTCCCCGCAACTCCGAAAGCCTACGATCTGGAATCCCTGCTTACCCATGAGTTGGGGCACTTTCTCGGCTTCAGCCACTCCGCAGTGTGGGGCGCGATGATGTTTCCCTTCGCGCCCGCGCCCGGAACGTTTACCAATGCGCGGCCAACGCCGCAGCAGTTCGATGCGCCGCTCGGCGACGACGACCGCACCGGTTTACGCGTGTTGTACACGGATCTTACCGACACCGCGCACGCCGGCGCGATTCGCGGACGGATCCTGCCGGCAAACCCGCTCTCGCTCCCCGCCAATCCTCCCGGCGTAACAGGAATTTTTGGCGCGCACGTAGTTGCCGTCGATTCCGCCAGCGGCGCGGTAATCGCCGGCGCCATCGGCGGATGGAGTTGCTCCGCGCCAGGCCCGGCGCAGTTCGATGGCACCTACGAAATCGACCGCTTGGCCGTCGGCGCAACTTATCTTGTCTACGCCGAACCGCTGAATGGCGCAGTGGATCCCTCGCAGATCACTCCCGCAACCGCCGGGCTGTGCCGCAATCCCACCGGCGATCCCGGCTGGCCTTCACAACTCGGCTGCTCAGTTCCGAGCGTCGATATCAGCTTCACAACCAGGACGCAGCCAGCACCTTAAATCACAAACCGACTATCTGCCATCCCAGTCTTTTGCGAGAACCGGATTTTTGTCTTCGAAGTCGTTCTAGGTTGAGAACATTTTCTAGAGGTAAGGCTCTGCGCAATGCTTTCCCCGCTTCGTTGACTTGGTTGGCAGCAGAAACTAAGATACGCGGCTAGTGGACGACTCTTCTTCGCTGATTGGGCAAGCAATTTCGCATTATCGCATCGTCGAGAAGCTCGGCGGCGGGGGGATGGGCGTTGTCTACAAAGCGGAAGATACCCGCTTGCGCCGCTTCGTAGCGCTGAAGTTTTTGCCGCAAGATGTGGCCCGCGATCCGCAGACCCTGGCCCGTTTCCAACGCGAAGCCCAATCCGCCTCCGCACTGAATCACCCCAACATCTGCACGATTTACGATATCGGCGAGCAAGACGGCCAGGCTTTCATCGCCATGGAATGCCTCGAGGGGCAAACCCTCAAGCATCTGATGGGCGGGCGGCCGGTGGAACTGGAACGCCTGACCGATCTGGCCATCGAAGTGGCCGATGCCTTGGACGCCGCGCATATCGAAGGGATCATGCACCGCGATATCAAACCGGCAAATATTTTTGTCACCAAGCGGGGCCACGCCAAGATTCTGGATTTTGGTTTGGCGAAAGTGGCGGCGGGCCGCAGCAGCGGCGCAGATGGCGCGCAAGCCAGCGGCGCCACGGTTGGCGCGGATCTCGAACAGCTGACCAGTCCGGGCAGCGCGCTGGGCACGGTTTCCTACATGTCTCCCGAGCAAGTGCTGGGAAAGCCGCTCGATCCGCGCACCGATTTATTTTCTTTCGGCGTGGTGCTCTACGAAATGGCCACCGGAGTTCTCCCGTTTAAGGGCGACAGTTCCGGCGCGGTGTTCGACGAAATTCTGCACAAAGATCCCGTCCCAGCCGTGCGCATGAATGCTTCCGTGCATCCGGAGCTGGAGCGCTTGATCGAAAAAGCCATGGAGAAAGACCGCGACATGCGCTATCAGAGCGCGGCGGAACTACGGGCAGACTTGCACCGTTTGAAGCGGGACACCAGCTCCGGCAAACGCCGGATCAGCGAAGTAACCCGCGCGTCCGACGGCGCAGCAGGCGGCGCGGCGGGCGCAACGGATAGTGACGGCCCGGCAAGCGCGCGCAGCGAAAGTGAAAGTCGCGCAGGTAAAAATTCCGGCGCGCCGCACCCCTCGGGAAGCTCCGCGATTGCTACGGTCGCCAAGCAACACAAATTAGGAACTGCGGCGATTGCGGCCATCGCGCTGGTGTTGCTCGCGGCGGCGGCTCTGGGAGTTCGCGGCCTGTTCCTGCATAGCGCGCCGCGGCCCTTCACACAGTATTCCATCACGCAGGAGACCACCTCCGGCACGGCCAGGCTCACTGCGATCTCTCCGGACGGAAAATATTTGCTGATCGCCAAAAACGAAAAAGGCCTCGACAGCCTGTGGCTTCGCAACGTCCCCACCGGCAGCGACACGCAGGTGGTTGCGCCCTCGCCTGCGGCTTTTCAGTCGCTCTCTTTTTCGCCGGACGGCAATTATCTTTATTTCCGGCAGGCCGGAGACAAGACCGGACTTTTCGAGGTCCTCTATCGCGCGCCGGTGCTCGGCGGCACGCCGAAACTGCTGGTTCGCGACGTCGACGCCCAGCCGGTTTTTTCTCCAGACGGCCAGCGCATCATTTATATCCGTTGCAATAATCCGGAGCCCAACAAATGCCGCTGGCTCTCTGCGAACCAGGACGGCACCGGAGAACAGGTGCTGCGTATCATGGAAGGCGGCATCCCGGAGCATATAAGCTGGGCTCCCGACGGAAAACGCATCGCGTACACCCAAGGCTACGCCACCAACCAGGAACTGCAGACCATCTCTATGTTCGATGTGGCCAAAAACGACGGCTCTCCCGCATTTTCCTTTCCCGATAAACATTTTTTCGAAATCAGGTGGATGCCGAGCGGGCGGGGGTTGCTGCTCAATTACACGGACAAGAGTACGAGTTTCGACCGGGGCCAGATCGGCTACGTTTCTTATCCCCAGGGAAACTTCGAGCCCCTGACCAACGACACCAATAACTACGCGACGTTAAGCGTTTCCGGCGATGGCCGAACCTTGGCTACCATCCAGAGCCAGCGCGAGAGCGAGCTGGACCTATTGCCGCCGTCAGGCGGCCCGGCCGGCGCGCCGCTCGCCGGATTCGCCAAGCAACTGCGGCAAACCCGTGCTGTGCTGTGGCTGAACGATTCGGAACTGCTCCTGGTTCTGGCCGACCGGCTAGTGCGCAGCAGCCTCGACGGCACGAAGCAGACCGAGCTTTTCAGCGATACCGCTGCGAGCATTACTCAATCGCAGATTTGCGGAGCGGGGCGCTCGATTGTAGTTGGCATGCGTGGCCACGAAGGTTCCAGCGCAGGGAATCTCTGGCGGATGGACGCCGACGGCTCCAATCTGAAGCGGCTTACCGAGGGCGACGAAAACGGTTGGCCAAATTGCGGTGTACAAGACGAGTGGGTGTACTACTTCAAAGGCGACCCGGGGCATTGGATGCGTGTTCCGCTGGCCGGCGGCAAGCAGGAAATTCTGCCGTCACCGGGCATACCGCACTCTGCCGTTTTTCCGATCTCCGACGCTTCCCGCGACGGCAGAATGCTCGTGGCCAGCGGCTCGGTGCCGGAAAATGGTACCAGCAGCTATGCGAAAAAGTTCGCAATCCTCAAGACCAACGCGCCGGATGCGCCTCTCCAGATTCTTCCCGCTGACCAGCGCGTGGTGATTGCCGGCGTTCGCTCTCCGCAGTTCACTCCGGACGGCCAAGCGCTGGTGTATCCCATTCGCGGAGAAAACAACGAGTTCAATCTGTGGCTGCAGCCGCTGGACGGAAAGCCGGGTCGTCAGCTGACGCAGTTCACCTCCGAGCAAATTACCGACTTCAGTTGGTCGCCGGACGGCAAAAAATTGCTGGTCTGGCGCGGCCACAACGAATCAGACGTGGTGCTGCTCCGCGATACCACCAAATAAAACATCACACGAAGAAAAGCAAATCTCGGCCGCGAATAGCGGCTGCCGCGAGTCCGTTGCCGCTCGTTACTCTGCTTGCTTCGCGTTATCGCAGTTTCTTCGCCCAAGAAGAGGTTGCTGCCGCCAGCTCCTGCAGCACTTCTGCATCGGTTTTTCCGGATTTCTTCAGCACGTGGAAGGAATGGTCGGCAGTCTCGACGATATAAAGTGTGGCGCGTGGTTTTAGTTTTGCGCAGATCGGGCGCAGAAGTTTTAAGCCCGCGAGGGTGTCTCGCGTGCCCTGCAGAAAGAGCATCGGCATCGGAACTTTGGCCAGATGCTCGGCGCGTTTGATTCCGGGATTATTTGGCGGGTGCAGCGGAAATCCGAAAAAAACCAAACCTCGCACGGAGGGCAGCAGATTGAGTGCCGCGGCTTGCGAGCTCATCCGTCCGCCCATCGATTTGCCTCCCGCAAAGATTGGCAGGTCCGGAGCCGCAGTCGAGGCGGCTTGCACTGCGCTGGCGACGGTAGCGGTGAGCACCGCCGGGGCATCCGGGATTTTGCGCCGTTCCTCCATGTACGGAAACTGGTAACGGAATGTGGCGATACCCTTTTCGGCCAGCGCGAGCGCCAGGCTCTCCATAAATGGATGGCGCATGCCCGCACCGGCGCCGTGCGCGAGAACCAGAAGTTGCTGCACTTTCTCCGGGCGCAACAATACCGCCGAAACTTCCCGTCCCGGCGCCGCTACGAAGCGCAACTCTTTGCTGGCGAACATCTCGCCGCGATTTTAACAGAAGCGATTTCAATAGAAGAAGTTAGTCGAGTTCTTCCAAGCACGGCAAAATACCGGTACGCGATCGACACCGCGCAAAAGCAAAAAACGTCCCGGCCAGAGCCGGGACGCTTTTGTTGAAGACACCAGTCCTCGCCGAATACCCGCTTCCTTACGACCCCGGGCTCAGCAGCTGCGTAAAGCCCGTAGTATTCACGTCGCGGAACAACGGGGTCCGCGGCGGCAGCAGTGAAGGATTCAGGAAGTTGGTATCAAACGTGTAGTTACGAACCGGCGGGCTGTATACGTTTCCGCCGCTCTTGTAGAGGCCGACGGCTTGGCGGTTGGTGAACAAGCAGACCAGCGAGCCGGTGTAGTTCATGTTCACCGAGCCCCAGTTTTCGAGCTCGCGCATGAAGTTGTGAACGCCGCCATCGGTACCAAAGTCTTTCACGCCGTCCAGTTCGGGGAAGGGCACGCCCTTGCCGCCGATAATCGCGGTGCGGTAGTAGCTGGTGGTCGCAACGCGGAAGTTCAGGTTGGCGTAGGGACCGGCAAAAGAGTTCACATCGTTCCAAGCGTTGGAAAGAACGGTGACCGCGTCGCCAACCACCGAAACGCCGACATCCCGCGTATTGAAGGTATTACCCGAGCATCCCGGGCAATTCAAATCTCCTTGTATGTACACGGGATTCTCCGCAGCAACGGTCAGACCGCAGGTAACGTTTCCCGGGCATTGATCCAGGTTATCGATAAGGTCCGCACCGTTAACCAGCTTCACGGCGCGACGGAAAAGTGGGTTGGGATTCTGCCGCGCCTCATTGGCGTGGATGACCATGGTTCCCGACCACACTACACCGCTGTTGGCCGGAAGAGGGTTGGGACCATAAGGCGTTGGAACGGTGGTGATGCCGCAGTTATAACCGGCAGCGCCGTTTACGCCATAGGGCGGTGGAGCCCATCCGTAGACTTTCGGGTCCGGCTGGTTCACCTGCGCCGCGAGGGTAGGCTCGATGGTCAGATAACTGTAGCCGCCCAGCCATTCTGAAACCGGATTGTAAGCCAGCAAGGTCTGTGTGGGGAACTGCCCGTAGTTAAAGAGGGTTCCCGTTCCGTCTAGATCTTCGCCGGTGTCCAGGTTCTTGTTGGGGCAGCCGTTGGCGTCGGTGTTCACCACATCGCTGAAGCCATATTCGCCCGTCTCGCGTTGCGTCGGGGAGAGTGGCGGCCAGTTGCCAGTGAAAGCCGGCAGTTGCAGGTAGTTGGGACCGCTGTAGGTATTGCCGCGGCGGTCCGAGATGTACACCACGTAATTATTAGGAGCGTTGGATGGATCGTGAGAGAGCGGGCCGGAGTCCGGTGAGCCGAGAGTTCCGGCAAGGTATTTGGCCACGTTTTTCATGTCCAACTCGACGTACTGCATCACGCCGCCCATCGCGACCATGTTCTGGTAGTTCACGTTGTTGTTGGTGCCGCCGGTGGCGGAAGTCAGGTTAGAGTTCGGAGGATCATTGTTATTCATCAATCCTTCACGCGTATCGAAAAGCACGTTGGGCCAGAAATCATCGCCGGCTTGGGCGTTGATGGTAGTTACGCCTGCCCCCGTAGTGGTGCCGCAAGTTCCGCCGGGACCATCGCCGCCCGGAGTGGACGGGTTATCGCGTAACCGCTGCAGCCGAATAATTGCCAGCGGGTGCGCATCGGGGCAAGGAATCGCCCCCGCAACGCCGGTGGTCTGCGAGCCTACCGCGGCGGTGGGCAGCAAAGGCAGCACAGGATTTGCCGCTGAGGAGGCTGGCACCGACCCCCCCGCAAGACCGAGGGGGTTGATGTTCTTGCCTACATAGCCGTAGCCGAGAACTTCTTTGGTCACGTCCGTAAAATTGCACACATTATAGGGCACGGTTTGTACTTCAATCTTGATGTACCCGTGAATCAGCGGCGTACCTTGAGGAATCCAATAGCCGTCCCCGACCGGGGGCAGCGACAGAGAGCCGGTTTGCCGTGTGGAAGGTGTATAACCAAGGTTCACGGCGCCAGAGGTGGCTAACGGAACGTAGGTCTCGTTGTGAGCACCCAAGTAGGTCTTGATTTGCACCGCGATGGGATCCGTCGGAGCGCCAGCGATTAAATGGGTCAAGTCGAAGGGCTGCGTAGTCGAGGCGCAGGGAAGATTCGCTCCCCCGCCGATCAGATCGTTGGGATTATCCGAAAGCAAAACCCTGAGGCTGGCTTGCGCGAAGTAGCGCTCTTGCGTGACGTTCGCGGCTTCTCCAGGAGGCGGACGACGGATTACGTCGACCGATTGTGTCGCGCCTCCTCCCAGTGTAACGATTCCCAGTTGCAACAGTTGCGCGCCGGTAGACGTGGTTGGCGCGGAGCTTCCGGCTCCGTTGCGAAGATTTCCCGCGTAGTTTGAGGCACCCAAAGAGAGATTCGGCCAATTAGCGTTTCCGGCGCTGCCGATGCCCTGCTGCAGGCTGCCTTCATTCGGACCCAGTGTTCGCGTTCCCGAACCGTTAAAGACGTTGACCGTACCGGTATATCCGTTGGAGACCGGATTGCCATTTTCCAGCGTATAAGTAATGACGTCTTTGTAAGCGGTAACGTTTTGCGACATGGTCAACGTAGCGCCCGATGCCAGAAACAGGTTGCCATTGGTATGCGTGCGGCCACCGAAATTGAAGTTAGGACCGGCGAAGAAACTGCAGTCCGCATCGCAGTACACGCCGAACTGAAACATCGGGATGCCTACCGTCTGCGTAGTGCGCTGCAGTTTCACTTCAGAGCCGCTGGTGGTGCGCGCGGTAACGCTCAAAAGATAGGGGGTGGCCAGTGCGGTCATGCCCTGGTAGGCCCCAGAAGTAATTTGCGTAACGGTGGGCAGGTAGTTGCCATTCGCGTCCACGGGGTTGGGGCTGGTGATCGTGTACCCCGGGGTGCCGTCGCCATTCAAGAAAGTAATGCCAGAGATTGCCGGCGGCGCCGACTGCAAAGCATTCACTTGCGCGGTGGGCGGCGCATAGTTCGCGTCGAACAAGGTTCCCAGGTCGGCGGTGAGCTTTTCCATGCCCGCTTCCGCGGAATAGAAAGCCTTGCCGTAGTCGTTATTCATGCCGCTGAGCTTTTGCCCAGAGTTGATCAACAGGACGAATCCGACCAGCATGCTGGACATCAGCACCATCAGCAAGATGGTAGTCAGCAGGGCGATGCCCGATTCGCGGCGTAAGATTTTTTTCGCGGCTCTCATGTTCTCATTCCCCTTATTCGTCAGTGATGCCTTGATCGTTAGTGATAATTGTTAAAGTACGCCATGCTGCGCAGGCTCACCTGCGTCTGAATCTGCGATTGCATGTACTGTCCAGTTCGCGTGGAGACCGTATCCGATTGCGATCCCAGAGAAATATTCACCGAGCGAATCTGGCTCTCGCTATAACCGGTCGGCACCGACGCTTCGTTCGTGGCAATGCCGTCGTTGTAGTTGTAGGTGAAATGCAAGGTCTGCAGCGTGTCTCCCACGGTTTGCCCGGTATTGAAATTTACCCGGCGAATCAGCTGGGTGTGATTCGGAACCGTGGTGTTATCCAGGTAATAGGTAACCATGGAAATGCGTTCTACCGTGGTGGGCGGATACGATGTGCCGGTCACCAAAGCGCTGCACGGCGTCACCGGATTCGTCTGCTGTCCGCCGTTCTCGAGCTGCCGCAAGGTTCCGCAAGGAAGCCCGGTCTGATTGAGCGCGAATCCGTCCCCGGCAGCGAAGAAGACCGTCGGCCACGAGACGCTGGTAACCACTACCAAAGCATTGCCATAGGTGTTGCTGAACATCAGCAAGTCGCCGGTGTTGATAGTGGCGCCCGAAGGACTTGGTGAGACTACGCACGCGGGATCGAACGTCGCGGAAGAACCATTCAGGGCGATCGAGCCTGCGCAACCGCCGCCGGTTCCGGGTGCTCCGGTACCTGTCGGCTGATTGATCTGATATTTGCTGACGTTCAGGCTGTTGTCCTGATACATCAGAGTGATTTCATCGTTCCCGCCCTCGCCGATTCCGCTGCCCGGCTCGATGGCCGGCATCGCCACGTTACAGTGGGGGAAGAAGGTAGTGCCGGTCAGCAACGGCCGATTGATATTCGTGTACCCTGCCGTGCAGCTTCCCGAAGGAGCGGCGGTCGGCACCGAAATACCGCCGGTTGGGATGCCGGTACCGGTCTGAATAAGATCCTGCTGCATCAAGTTGAGGCCGGCACGGATGTTGTCGGACATGTCTTCGCTCAGGGTGACGTTCTGGTTCACCAGCGTGGCATTTCGGAACGCCAGCATCGTCGCGGCGAGCGAGATCGCAGTGATTCCCATGGCGATTGCGAACTCAATAAGCGTGAATCCGGTTTGTTTCTTCATGCGCGATAGCCTCATAGCCATTCTTCCGTTCCTTCCGTCCACGTAGCGAGCTCGCTCGACGATCTCAAGCAGCATCCATCTCAGGCAAACGACGAGATATAACTGATCAGGGTATAGGTGCGCGTCTTACCGCCCACCGTGTATTGCATGGTTACCGTAATCTGCCGCAAATTGGCTTCCGGTGTCGCCGGGTTCCCGCCAATGTTGACCGGTGAGATGGCGATGGTGCGCGTCATCCAGGGGTTCAAATCGAGCGTGGTGGTTGTCCCAGTGATGACCACTTCATCGGGCGACCCAACGTCGTTCACTGTGCCGACCAGACCGTCAGCGCCGGGGAGCAGGATGCGCGAGGGTCCGTCAACGAACACGCCGCCCTGGCTGACGTTTTGCAAATTGGTCCAGCTCAGGGACTTGATGTCCCGCGCGGTAAAGATTGCTTCCACGGCCTGCTCGGCCTTTTTTTCCGCAATGTAGTCGTACTGCGCGAATGAGGCGTAGAGAATGCCCTGGCAATAAACTGCCGCCAGCGACAAAACGCCGAAGGACAGGATCAGAATCGAAATCATCGCTTCGAGTAAAGTGAAGCCGGACTGCCTGCGCGCTGCTTTGCGTGGTTGTCTCATAAATTTGGTCTCTATTCCTTCCACGTCGTTCCATTCCAGGCGAAGGAACGAACCCGGCCCGTCGCACCCGTTATCGTGATAGCGCGTGCCGTGGATGCGTCGCCCTGCACTCCGATGAAGATCGATGCGTTAACCGGATCGTTGTTGCCTACGGCGTAGTAGTTCGCAGCGGCAGCTCCGCCAACACCTACTAGGCTTCCGGAAGAGGAGAACATCACCGCGTTCCCGACCGTGCCGCCGTTTACCGCCTCAAGATCGATGGCCGAAGCGTTTCCGAAACCCAGCGGACCCATGGGGGTATTCGGCAAGGTGGGGAACACATAAAACTGTAGTCCGTTGGCTGCCCCGTCGTTTAGGAGCACAGCCGGAATGGGGAGGGCTGGAGCTGCCTCGCCCGGCAGGGTCTGCACCGTTAACAGAATCTGATTCGGGGCCGTGATCGTGATCAGGACGTTGCGGCGCTTGGTAATCGCCAACAGCCGTCCCTGCCGCAACGTGTCAACCACCGCATCTGCAGCGTTATTAGCGCGAGCCGCCGTGCTGGGGCGCATCGTGGACATGATGGCCATGCTGGATACAATCAACATGACCGCCACGACGATGACGAGTTCAATGAGCGAGAATCCCTGTTGCAGTTTCCGGGCCGACAATTTCATTCGTTGCTCCTGCAGCCACAACCGCGCTGCTCTGTGCACGGCCTAGAGATGCACGCGGAAAGCCAGCCCCGCCTAGGATGCAAGCCTTTTATTATGTTGAAGCTACAGGGATAGTACGGACCAACGCCCGGACAGAAAGCGGCTTGATGTTACGAAAGGTAACAAGTCGCGCGACAATTTTCGGCTAGATTTGCGGCGCTGCCCAGCCCCCGCCAAACAGTAGGCCGGGACCTAGCGAGGCCAGGAAAATTGGTTGGCGCTCCGCTGCCCGCTGTTTGGCAGCGGTGTTTAGTGCGAGATGCAGGGCCACCCCGCAGGTCGAGGAGCCCAGGTTGCCCGCGGAACGCGATACCTCTGGAAACAGTGCGGGCGAAACCCCGCACTGCTTTGCGACCAGGGCGACGAGGCGGGGATTGGGCTGGTGGGTGGCGAAGGCCCCTACGTGTTTGCGCGAAATACCGCTGCGCGTTTCCAGCGAGGTGATGATTTTTTCCATGCGGCTGACGGCTGCGCGCGACAGCGCTTCGCCGTCGAACTGCAGGTCCAAGCCGCCGTCTTTGTCGTCGCTGACGGAAACCGCGTTGGCGTATTGACCGAGGCAACCGAAGAAGAAACCGCCGAGCGCGTAGTTCGCGGCTTCGTTGCTGCCAGGCGTGTCCCGCAGGATGAAAGCGCTTGCGCCATCTCCAAAGAGGCCGCCGAACTCACCTGCCACGCGACCCGGAGTGAGAGTGCGACTGTGCACGTCGGCGCTCACTACCGCTACTGCGCGCGCTTGGCGAGAAGCCACCAGCGATTGCCCTACAACGAAGGCGTTCAACAATCCCAGGCAGCCGCCGCCGACATCCAGCGCGGCGCAGTTTTCCCTGACTTGCAGACGAGCGTGAAGTTGCGCCGCTAACGATGGGTAGTTGTGGTGCGTTTCGCTGGTGGCGACGATCCACTCAACGTCCGCAGCGTTCATTCCCGAAGTTTGCATCGCCCCGTGCGCCGCTGCCGCACCCAGGGAAAGTTCGTTCTCGCCATCCGTCACATAAGCCAGCGCTTCAATTCCCGCGCGCTTGCGCAGCTTTCCCGCCGGCATGCCGAACGCCCGGTCAACTTCCTCCGAACTTACTTTGCGTGAACCTTGCGCGGCTCCTGACCCGGCGATATACACGGGATCTGCGGAGGTTAATGGGGTGGGTCGATTTTCTGTTACGGGATAAGCCATCAAAATTCTCGAGCGCCGCCGAAGAATAATTTCTGCTACATGTATTACACATTATTTCAGCAGAATTTTCTGTAAATCTTGCAACAAACTCTTCGGGCCGGGGCTAATGCTTCACGAGGGGAAAATGCAACGGCGAGTGTCAGCCGCGGGGAGTTGCCGGGTAAAAAACAGCACGCCGCTGGAAGCGCTACTTCCCTTTTTTGATGGGCGCCGGAGTTCGCGCCAATGATTCCAGTTCACTGACTACCCGTTCCAGTTCGTCCACTAAAGCGCTCGAGCCCGCCTTACGGAACACGTCAACGAGCTGGCGATAATAACCCAGCGTGCCTTCTTTGCGGCCTTGAAAGCGTTTAAAAACTTCATCGCCCTCCAGGCGATAGTCGGAAAGAATTTCGCGCGCGTTAGCCAGCTTGTCTGCCGCCGAAACGAGGCGTACGTCCGGCTGTTCGGTGGCCACCCGCTCGATGTAGGCCCGCTTGCGTTCCGCCCAGTCGCGTTTCTCTCCGCGTGCTTCGTAGGAATCTGTGCAGCCATCCACGATCCGCGCTACTTCCGCACCAAATTTTTCGCGAATTTCGTCGAGCCGCGGCAGTCCGCCCTGATCCTCCACGGCATCATGCAGCAGCGCGGCAATCACCTGGTCCTCGCCGCCGCCATGCTGGATCACGATCGCGGCAACGCCCAGCAAATGCCCTACGTACGGCTGGCCTTTCCCCTTGCGCCGCTGAAACTGATGCAACTCCGCGGCATATTGCAACGCCTCCACAAATCTGTGGGTCAGCACTGGCGACGGGATGTTTGCACCGTTCTGCTTCACAATTTCCTCAAAAGCTTAGCGATTGCTTCCGCCGCGCATTTTGCTGAGCAGCCGCAAAATTTCCAGATACAGCCACACCAGCGTGACCATCATCCCGAAGGCGCCATACCACTCCATATATTTCGGAGCGCCTGCCGCTACCGAGGATTCGATCATGTCGAAATCCAGGACCAGATTTAGTGCCGCGATGACCACTACGAAAATGCTGAATCCGATTCCGATAATGCCGCCGCCGTTGATCGCTGGTACCTGAATATGAAAAAACCCGCCGAGTACCCACTCGACCAGGTACAGCACCGCGATTCCACCGGTCGCGGCAATTACTCCCATTTTCAGGCCCTGGGTTGCGCGAATAACGCCGGTCTTGTAGGCCAACAACATTACAAACAGCGTTCCGAACGTGAGGCCGACGGCTTGGACCGCGATGCCCGGATACCTTCTTTCAAAATAGGCAGAAATTCCACCGAGTGCCAAACCCTCCAGCAACGCATAAATCGGCGCGGTGATGGGCGACCACGTTTTCTTGAATGTGGTAATCAATGCAACGATGAAACCGCCGAAAAGTCCGCCGTACATCCAGGGCATCGCCGCTTCGGGCTGATCTGAGTGCGACATGCCCCAGGTCCACGCCGCGGTAGCTACCGCGCAAAGCAGCAGAAAACCCGTTTTGTTGACGGTGCCCTGCAAGGTCATCGCTTCGCCGGTGGCGACCACATCGCGAAACGCCTTTTCGCTGAGGACCGGATTGGAGCTGCGGAAGGGATTAGCCATGGTCAAACTCTCCTGTCGAGCAAGCTGAGAGGCTCGACACTGTTCAAATTCTACTCCGCGGGGTCGGTCTTTGCCATGCGGGGAAGGCGCGCTTCAGACTTGCGGAATTGGCTTGGCTTGTCCGGAAATCTGCCGCTGCACGTACTCCCGGAAACGCAGGGGATGCGCGATCTGCGGAAACACTTCGGGAGTCCCTCCCGTCCCACGGAGAATGACTGTGCCGAAACCCAACATCCGGCCGATGAACGGCTCTTCCACGACCACGCTTTCGATGCGGGTCAGGAGCAGTTCCACGGTGCGGCGGCTGGCCAATCCAGTCTTTACGATTACTCGTTTGTTCGTCACCGCCATCTCTGTAGCGTCGCGGCGCAGCAGTCCAATTCCGAACACGATTACCGCCAGGCCCAGACACCCGAAGCCCGCATATTTCAGCTGCTCGGTGTAAGGCGCCGCGCCGTTCACCGTGTGCCACGGCATCACCAGCAGCGCGATTCCCGCAGCCGCAAACAGCGCCGCCATCACCACGTGGCCCAGCATCACGATCCAATGCAGCTTGGTTTCGTAATGCACTTCTTCCCCGTCGATCAGATGTCTTTTAGCGTAACTCACGAAGATTTCCTTGGGCGAAGCGAAGAAACTTGCGGCTGCAATCGGCGACGATGCGCTGTCAAAAATTGTGGCGAGAAAAAATTGGTAGCGCCAACGGGAATCGAACCCGTATTACCGCCTTGAAAGGGCGATGTGCTAACCGTTGCACCATGGCGCCACATTTTGTGTGGAGTAGAACCTTACTAGAATAAGAAATTTCGCCCGAATGTACAAGCAAACACGGAGCGAAAACCCGCGCAAAATCGGTGGTTTTGGCGCTCCGGAAATGTGCACCGCTTCGCTGGTTTTTGCGCTCCGGAAAACTGCGCGGTTTCGCTAGTTTTTGCGGTCGCGGTATTCCTCGTCCCAGGCCATTTGGATGGCTTCCAGCTTGCTTTCGTTGGAGGCCGTGGCTTCGCCGGAAAAATTCGGCAACTCCATAATCCATTTGTGCATGTCGGTAAACCGCACGGTGAGCGGATCGGTTTCCGGATGCGCGTCCGTCAAATTAATCGCGATGTCTTCGATGTCGTCCCAATCAAATGTCGGTGGCACTGGGCGTCTCCCTGAACATTTCCGTCAATGAGTTGTCGTGATCCGTGTCCCGTGTCCCGTGCAAAAACAATCCCCGTTTGGCATCCACTGTTCGCTAGACGCGACACGGGTCACAGATCACGGGACACGTCCATCCAGTTGCCTTTTTCCGTGTTCCACAAAAACAAATCGGTACTCGCATCCATCGTTCGCCAGACACGGGACACGGAACACGGGACACGTCATTTTAATGATCCAATTCCTTGGCGTAATTCTTGTTCCATTCGGGGATTTCTACGACGATGTCGGTGGTGCCGTCGGGAACCGTCTGGCAGCCGAGGCGGGATTTTTGCGTGATGCCGGGAGCCATGTCTAGTTCGTCGAGTTCGGCGTCGGTGGCTTCGTTACAGGATTCGAGGCCCTCGCGGACGATAACGTGGCAGGTGGAGCAGGCGCAGACTCCGCCGCAGGCGTGGTCGAGCCCCGCTTTGATGCCTTCGGAGGCATCGAGAATGCTGCCGGGCAGGCCGTTGTGGCCGTAGGGAACTTTCTCGGGATCGATCTCGATTGTTTTGCCGCTGGGAAGAAAGGTTACTTTATATTTCTTCGTGGCCGGCTTGTACTTTACTTCGTCGATGTATGGGTTACTGCCGCCCATTGGTTGCCTCGCTCAAGTTTGCTTCCGATAATTTTAGTGCGTTTTCGCTCGTATCACTAGCCCGAGGCGAAAAGCTTTTGGCCTTTGTAGTGGCGCAGCATGCTGCGCGCCTTTGGTATTGGCGCGACAGACTTATGCAGCGTTCACAGACCCCGAAAAAAACCGCGCAGCATGCTGCGCCACTACAAACGGCGAGATGGGCTGCACGCGGTGCCAGTTCAAAACCCAAGACGGGCACGGCATGCCGTGCCCCTACAAAAGCAAATTCAACGTCAAAAACAAGAGCAAATTCAACGTCAAAAACAAGAGCAAATTCAACGGCAAAAACAAAAGCAACGTCAAAAACTTTAAACTTCGGCTAGCTTGCGGCCTTGTAGTGCTGTCGAGACTGCGGAATTCATCAGCAGTTCGGCCAGATGCTCGGTCGTGTGATTTAGCTCGTCGATGCGCTTTCTGGCCAGCTTGTAGTCTGTGCCGGCTACCGCTTCTTTGACGGCGGCGACGGCTGCTTCAATTTTGCCACGTTCTTCGGCGGATAGTCCCGCGGCATCTGGAGTCGCTAAGCCTTTTGCCGTGGCTGCCAGAATCGATTCGCTTTCGGTGCGGGCTTCGATCAGTTGGCGCTCGGCGAAATCCTGCTCGGCGTACTCGATGGATTCTTCCAGCATGCGCTCGATTTCGGAGTCCCCGATTCCATAGCTGGGCTGCACTTCGATGGAGTGCTCTTCGCCGGTGCGCAAATCTTTCGCGGCCACTTGCAGGATGCCGCTGGCATCGATCAGGAATTTTACCTCGATACGCGGCAATCCGGCTGGTGCGGGCGGAGTTTTCAGCGTGAAGCGGGCCAGGGACCGGCAATCTTTCGCCAGTTCGCGCTCGCCTTGCAGCACGTGGATGTCGATACCGGTCTGATTGTCGACGCCGGTGGTGTACTGCTCTTGCGCGCTGGCGGGAATCGTGGAGTTGCGCGGAATAATTTTGGAGACTGCGCCACCGTACGTTTCGATTCCCAAGGAAAGCGGAGTCACGTCCAACAGCAGCATGGTGCTGACGCCGCGTTCCAGAATGTTGGCCTGCACTGCAGCGCCGAGGGCGACCACTTCATCGGGATTCAATTCGGTATGCGGTTCACGTCCAAAAAACTCCTTCACCGTACTGCGAATCAGCGGAGTACGCGTCGTTCCGCCAACCAGCACAACTTCCTCGATTTCCGCGGGCTTCAGCTTTGCATCCGCCAATGCCAACTTTACGGGTTCCATAGTACGAGCAACGATTGGCGCGATAAGTTTGTCGAATTGGGCGCGATCGACTTTCGCGGAGGACAGCGGCGAGGAATTCGTCAATACCTGGGTCAGAACGCTGCCATCAGTCCGCTCGAACTGGACCACCGCAAAGTTGTCCGTTGAGAGCTTATGCTTGGCATCTATAACAGCTTTTCGGAACGCCTGTCGGAATTCCGGATTGCTTAGCGAATCGGCTCCGAACGCCTCCTTGAACGCGCTCTGCAGGTGGCCGATCATCATCAATTCATTATCGATGTCATCGCCGCCTAGATGCGTGTCGCCGTTGGTGGCGAGAACCTGATATATGTCGCCGTCGCTGGTCGAAATAAGCTTGAGGATTGAAATATCAAACGTACCGCCGCCGAGATCGTAGACCGCGACGTGGCCGCGCTGTTTCTCGTGCAGGCCGTAAGCTAAAGCGGCGGCGGTCGGTTCGTTTACCAAGCGGACGATTTCGAGGCCGGCAATTTTTCCGGCGTCTTTGGTGGCCTGGCGCTGGGCATCGTTGAAATAGGCGGGCACGGTGACTACCGCGCGCTCGACCGTCTCACCTAAGAACGCCTCCGCCCAATTTTTCAGCTCGCGCAGAATGAACGCGGAAATTTCCGGCGGAGTAAAGAATTTATCGCCGAGCTGAACGCGAATCACGTTCTCGCTGTTCGGATCGATGCGAAATGGAAACAGTTTCAGCTCACTCTGCACGTCCGCAGTGCCCCGGCCCATCAGGCGTTTCACGGAATAAATCGTGCGCTCGGGCTGGGTCAGCAAACGGCGACGGGCAGCTTCGCCAACGATGATGCTGCCGTCAGCGTCGAGGCTCACTACCGAAGGACACAGAGTAGATCCATATGGACCGGGGATACATTTCGGCTCATTCGTCTGCGGGTCGATATACGCGACGAGGCTGTTGGTGGTTCCTAAATCGATTCCGACGATTCTGCTCATTTAGTGAGCTACTCCCTGACGTGATGTACGTGTCCCGTGATCCGTGTCCCGTGGGGAAGAGGACGGTTCGAGCTGCGAAGCGGATAATCGACGGCGCAACGACTTGGCAAGGGCTTCGAGCATTTCGGCTATCGATTTCAATTCGCTCTGAAGTCGGTCATGTTCTGGAGGGGGCAGGTAGCGCAGATCGCGACTCAAAAGGAGAAAATAACGGAGTTCCTCGAGGGACCCGTTGGAGAGTGCGAGAAAATGTAACAACTCCTTGGTCGAGCGCCGGCCAGAACCCTCGGCGAGGTTCGCCGGAATGGAGTACGCCGCCCGGCGCAGTTGAGATATCACTCCGAACTGCTCGGTCCTCGGAAATTGAATCGTGATCCGGTAGATATCCAGCACCACGCGATGTGCTTTTTTCCAGACCTCTAAATCTTGGAATCCTCTTACCATAACTTTTCCTCGGCCGCTCTAGCCTCACTCACGGTGCACGGAACACGGGTCACGAATTCACAAGCTCCTTTTGGACGTTGTGGACCAGGTTGCGGATGTACGCGCGGCGATTCAGTAACTCGTTCAGCCGCGCCTTTACGGCTTCGCGTTCGGCTTGAGCATTTGTTCCGCTCGCTTCGACGTCGACTGTGGCGTCCCACTGTTTGGCGACGGCGAAAAGTTCTGAGTCGACTTCTTCCAGCTTTTGCTGAAAATTCTTCTGCGCGGATTCTAGGCGCACTTTCAATCCCGCTAGATCGCCGCCTTCGGCTTTGGCTTCGCGCAATTCGTCCAGCGATTCGTTCAGCTCGAAAACTTCTTCGAGTAACTCGGGGGGGACTTGCTGCTTCTGCTCGCCTTCTTTGCGGGCGCCTTCGACGCCGAGGAGATATTCTACGCGGGCTACCGGCTCTTTCAGGGTGCGGTAGGCGTCGTTCAGTTCGGAGCTTTTCCGTAGAGAGCTTTCGCGCTCGGCTTCGGTGGCGTTCACGAAATTATCGGGATGCAGTTTCCAGCTGAGTTGCAGAAATTTCTGTTCCAGGAGATTCATCTCGATCCACAGCTTGCGGGGCAGTGAGAAGATCGCGAAGTAGTCCGTGGTGGGCTGCGGCGCTGGGGATGGTGTGCTCATTTTCAGGTCCAAAACCATTTTTTCGCGAAACTAAGCGTCCTTTATTTTCAATCAGTTACGAACGTTTTTCCATTCAACAATTCGTCTAAGCTCAGCATCCTCAATAACTTCCACACGTTTTGCTAAAACACCCGGGGGGGTGGGGTCACCACCAGCGTTCCAAAATGGAACGTGGCTGGCTGCAGTTTGCGGCCAGCCACTGAATTCTGCGTTCGGCTTACGCTGCTACACAGACTGAAGTCTGTGCTACCAAATCCGGTCTGCGCTACTTTCGACGCTGCACAGGCAGGAATGCCTGTGCTACTAAAACCTCACGCAGTGAAAGAGCTGCCGCAGCCGCAGTTTCTGGCGGCGTTGGGATTCTGGAAGACGAAACCTTGACGCATCAGGGTCTCTTCGTATTCCAGGGTGGTGCCGTTCAGGTACAGAAAGCTCTTTGGGTCGACGAAGAGTTTGGCGCCGAATTCTTCGAAAACTTTGTCGCGGTCGCGGGCTTGGGTGTCCAGGCGCATCGCGTACGAGAGGCCGCTGCAACCGCCACCTTGCACGCCTACGCGCAGGCCACCTACTTCGGGGGAGACGCCATCTTTTTCCAGTAACGCGCGGATTTTCTTAGCGGCGCGTTCGGTCAAATGGATTTTCGGGGCGCTGGGTGCGCCGTCTTTGTCGACGTTGGGCTTGATGCCCAGCATGTTGTTCGGATCTACGGTTTGAGTCGACATTTTTGCTGCTCCAAAAGATTTGCCCAGGATTACGGCTGGGCGTTTTCGGGCGCAGTCCGCCGGGGCGGACGCCCCTACAAAAAGAGCGGGCACGGCATGCCGTGCCCCTACAACTAGTGGGCGGCTTTTTCTGCCACGGGCACGGCGACGCCGTGCTTCTTTTTCCAGTCGCCGATGGCGGCTTTGATGGCGTCTTCGGCCAGCACCGAGCAATGAATCTTGACTGGAGGCAGCGCGAGTTCGCGCACGATATCGGTATTCTTGATGGAGAGAGCCTCTTCGACCGTCTTGCCCTTGACCCATTCGGTGGCCAAGCGAAGAGCTGGCGATCGCCGAGCCGCAGCCAAAGGTTTTAAATTTGGCTTCTTCGATGATGTTGGTGTCCGGATTGATACGCATCTGCAGCTTCATAACGTCGCCGCATTCCGGAGCACCTACCAGTCCCGTGCCCACGTTGGGATCTTCCTTCGAGAGGCTGCCCACGTTGCGGGGATTGTTGTAATGCTCGACTACCTTGTCGCTATATGCCATAACTGTGCTCCTTAATTCGGTGGCCGCGAAGCAGCCAACAACTTCTGGCCGCTGTGCCGGTCCATACCCTTAAATATCTCTACTGCGATTCCCAAAAATTCCATCGGCGCAGAAAAGCCGGTAGTTCGAGAAGCTGATTTCTCAGCTTCTCGCCATATTCTGTACGCTGACGAAACCCGCGCTGCGGATCGCTTTGTCCGAGAGCGAAACGTTCGGCACCCAAGCCGAGCGGCCCGCGGTCAACTGCCGCAAAGCATCCTTGATGAACTCCGCGCCCACGCCGAGCAACTTCAAGAACGCGCGCACTTCCTGCAATTGTTGAAAGGAGCGCTGCCCCGCGGGAATCGCTTCTTCGCTTTCGTCATAAGGAACGAACGCCACGCGAAACGCCGCGCCCGTGCCGCCAATTGAACGGTGAATCTGTATTGTTCCTTCGCTAGCCATTGAACTACCTCGCCTTTCCGGGCTGTGCTTAAGCTGTTTGCCATTTGACCTTTGAAATGTCGATACCTTCCTTGGCCATTTCGTAGAGCGGAGACAATTCGCGGAGTTTGGTGACGACTTGAGTCATCTTGTCGATGACATAGTCGACCTCCTCCGGGGTATTGAAGCGCCCGAGGCCAAAACGAATCGAGGTGTGAGCGAGGTCTTCGCCCACGCCTAATGCTTTGAGTACATAGCTGGGCTCGAGGGTTGCCGAGGTACAGGCGGACCCGCTCGAAACCGCTATGTCGTTGATTCCCATAAGTAATGATTCACCTTCCACGTAGGCGAAACTCATATTTAAATTATTGGGCAGCCGGTACTCCATCGAGCCGTTGATGAAAACTTCGTCCAGCTTGGCTTCCAAGCCTTTTTGCAACCGGGTGCGCAGCTCCAGCATGCGCTTGGACTCTTCGGGCATTTCCTGCTGGGCGATTTCGCAGGCTTTGCCGAGTCCCACGATGCCAGGAACGTTCAAGGTGCCCGAGCGCATACCGCGTTCGTGGCCGCCGCCATCGATCATGGCGGAAAGCTGCACGCGGGGATTGCGGCGACGAACGTACAACGCGCCAACGCCTTTCGGTCCGTAAATTTTGTGGCCGCTGATGGCCAGAAGATCGATACTGTCTTTCTGGACGTCGACGGGAATTTTGCCGACGGCCTGGACGCCATCCACGGCGAAGAAAATGCCGTGTTCTTTGGCGATTTTGCCAATTTCGGCAATCGGATTGATGGCGCCAATTTCGTTGTTGGCGTACATCACGGTGATCAAAATCGTGGTCGGGCGAATCGCCGCTTTCAGCTCTTCGAGATTGACGCGGCCATCTTTCTGCACCGGCAGATAGGTGACTTCGAAACCTTCTTTTTCGAGGCGCTTGCAGGTATCGAGAACCGCTTTGTGCTCGATTGCTTCGGTGATGATGTGGTTGCCCTTTTCGCGGTACATTTCGGCAACGCCTTTGATCATCAAATTGTCTGATTCGGTGGCGCCGCTGGTGAAAATAATCTCTTTCGGCGTGGCGTTGATCAGCGAAGCAATCTGCTGACGGGCAATTTCCACGGCCTCTTCGCCGGCCCAGCCAAACGCGTGGTTGCGGCTGGCAGCGTTACCAAATTTCTCGTTGAAATAGGGCAGCATCGCTTCTACCACGCGCGGATCCACCGGGGTAGTCGCGTGATTGTCCATGTAAATCGGCAGTTTTACAGCCATGTTGCAGTCTCCTGATTCGCCTAAAAAGCTTGCGTCTGCTCGTATCTGAAACCGTTAAAGCGGCGTCCAGCCGCCGCACTCCAAAAGACCTAGCGTAGTTCGACTAGCGCGTGCTCGTGTACTTCTTCGCTCATCTGGGAAATCGTCACCGTTCCCAGAACCGTCAAAATGCTTTCGTTCACCTTGCGCAGCGGTTCGCGAACCGTGCAGCGATCGGTGGCGTCGCAGGCTCCGTGACTGGTGACGCAGGAGGTGATCAGCACCGGGCCATCAATCGCGTTAATTACATCGAGCGCGCTGATCTGCGAAGGCTCTTTTGCTAGCTGATAGCCGCCACTGGAACCGTGCTTGGCTCCGACCAACCCGTAGCGGGCCAACTTTTGCAGGACCTTGGCCATCAGCGTTATCGAAATGCCGTATTCCTCGGCGATTTCGTTCGCGCTGCAGGCGTGTTGCTGACGGTGCATCGCCAGATGCTTAACGGCGATGAGTCCGTAGTCCGCTTTTTTCGAGAGTTTAAACATTTAGCTAAATTTCCCGCTGCCTACGGTGACTGCCCTGCCTCGAAAACACATATGCGACTGATTCAGTCGCAAATTGAGTTTACCTAGGATGACCGAAAAAGTCAATCTACTTTTCTTCGCCTAAGTTGTTCAATATGCACATCTTATACTTACGAATCCGGTTTCCGGGGCTCGAGTGCTTCTGGCTACGTTTCTTTCAAAGATGCCCAGGGTATTGCAGGGCCATGCCATAGAAAACTATACGTGTTAACCTGACATCCTTTGGATGGACCGCCACCTTGAATAGGTACGCTGTTTTCCACTTCGCCGACATGAAAACCCATTTCGCTATGTCTTTAGTGCGCGGCTTCCAGATCGAGCTACTGTTGGCCACAACGCTTCTATTTTCCTTCGCCACCGGAACGCCGGGCCAGACTCAAGGTCAGACGCAAGCCCCGGCGACAGCTCCACCCAAAACTCCTGCGGCGGCGCCGGCGGCAAAGAATCATCATGTACGCCCGAAACCGCCGAGCGCCTCACCCGGAACAGTCACCTTCGTGGGGGCGGGGGATATTGCCGGCTGCAAGAATATCGAGGGCGCGGAAGCCACCGCCAAACTGATCGACAAGATCCCAGGCGCGGTATTCGCCGCCGGAGACGTGGTCTACGAACGGGGAAGCGTGGAAGAATTTAGAGATTGCTACGAACCCACCTGGGGACGATTTAAAGATCGCACCCGGCCCGCGCTGGGTAATCACGAGTATGGAGTTCCCGGCGCGGCGCCGTACTTCGCCTATTGGGGGGATAAGGCCGGGCCGGTGGGCAAAGGCTATTACAGTTACGAACTCGGGGCGTGGCACATTGTGGTGCTGAACACGAACTGCAAAATTGTGGGCGGTTGCGACGTGGGCTCGCCGGAGGAAGTGTGGCTAAAGGAGGATCTGGCGCAGCATTCGAATGGCTGCATCCTCGCTTATGGGCACCATGCGCTTTTCAGCAGCGGGATATTCAAGTCGCACGCGGTGCATACCGAAGTAAAGCCACTGTGGGATGACCTGTATGCCGCGCATGCCGACCTGATGTTGGCTGGGCACGAACATTCCTACGAACGATTTGCTCCGCAGAATACCGACGGGCAGGTGGATTGGAAAAATGGCATTCGGCTGATCGTAGTGGGCACGGGAGGGCGCAGCCACGACATGCTGGGCTTCGCGGCGCCCAACAGTGAATTGCGCAACTGGGATACTTACGGGGTGCTGAAGCTGGAGCTATCGCCGACGAGCTACACGTGGGAATTTATTCCGGAAGAGGGCAAAACTTTTCGCGATTCCGGGTCGGGAACTTGCCACAACGCGCCGCCCTCGACGGCAAAATAGTTAATTGCGAATCGCCGGGCGGAGCGGACGAAAATTTCTGGACTACTTAGCGCCGCAAGCGCCACCACTCGTCGCTTCCACCAATTTTTGCACGCTGGACACCGGCATCAGCAGCAGCTGGCCCTTGGGCTTGTTCAATTCCGCCAGCAATGCTAACTGATCGGTTTTCCAGGAAGCTTCCGACTGTGTTCCCAGAATTAAATAATCCATCGCGGAGACGCCGATTTTTCCGAGCACGGTTAGATCCTGGGACACCGGCACAATCTCGCGGACCAGGAAAGAGCGCTGCGCCAGGGGCTCCAGCGCTGCATCATTTTCGCGCCAGCGCATCAGCTGGGCACGCAATTCGTTGCCGGCATTTTCGTCGTGACAAGACGCCGCCAAATATTTATTAACCAAGTCCGCGAATCGCCGGGCTTCATCGCTTTCGAGGGAGACGGCATCGACGACGCGATTTAAAGCGGTGGCGCTGGTTGGTTCGGTGGTGGCGAGTTGCTCGCGCATGTAGTCTTTGACGGGTTCTACGAGATCCGCGACGGTTTTTAAGGCCACAAATTCCTGAGGTGTCGCGCTGCCCGCGATACGGTCGAGCATCTGGCGATAATAGGTTTTGTGGGTCAGACCCAGCCACTCGAGTCGTTCGCTTTCGGCATCCATGCGCGCGTACATCGAAGGCACATCGGTAACACTTTGCGGAGACCACAAACGCTCGGCAATCGCGGCGTTACGGGGCCAGATGCGAGAATCCACGTTTTCGGCGTTGATATACTCCGACCACATGCAGGATTCGCCGCCGAGGATGCGCAGTTTTTCTTCGGGAGAAAGATTCGCGGCCGCGCCGCTGAGCGGATCGACCGCGTAATGGCGGGCGGCGGACCAACCGAGGTCCAGATAGTAGCCATTCGAAAGAATGCCGCGGAAACCCTGCTTGGCGGCGGCTGCCAGAGATTCCTGGCCGCGCCAGGACTGAATCACGATGTCTTTGGGAATATCCGGAGCGAGCACTTCGTCCCAGCCAACCATGCTTTTTCCATGTTTGGCGATGATGGCCTGCAACTTTTTATTGAAGTAGGCTTGCAGCCCTTCGTTATTTTTCAACTTATTGGCGCGGATGAACTCTTGAATCCTGGGATTGGCGTCCCATTCCTTGCCGTTCACTTCGTCGCCGCCTACGTGCAGGAAATGGTCTGGAAATAATTTGGCCATCTCTCCGAAAAATTCGTTTAAAAATTTATACGTTTTCTCGCTGGTGGGATCGAACGCGGGATCAAAGATGCCCCACTTCCGCTCGATCTCATACGGGCCTTTGCCGCTGGCGAATTCGGGATAACCCACGAACCAGGCGGTACTGTGGCCGGGCACATCAAATTCTGGCACCACGCGAATTCCGCGATCGTGCGCGTAGTCGATCAGCTCGCGGACTTCCTCTTGCGTGTAGTAGAGGCCATCCGAGCCAGCTTCGTGCAATTTCGGAAACTTTTTGCTTTCGACGCGAAAGCCCTGGTTTTCCGAAAGGTGCCAGTGAAATACGTTCATCTTGACGGCTTCCATGCCGTCGATATTTCGCCGCAAGACCTCCAGCGGGATGAAATGGCGGCCGGAATCGATCATCGTGCCGCGCCACGGGAATCTTGGTTTGTCCTGGATACTGACGGCGGGCGCGGCGAACCCCTGCGGAGTTACACTGACCAACTGCAAAAATGTTTGTAACCCGTGCATGGTACCGAGGGGCGTTTCCGCGTTCAGCTTCGCGCCGCTGGGAGTGATTTCCAGGGAGTATGATTCGTCCTCACCCAGTTCCTGAATTGCCTGGCTGGCGTGGGCGGTGCGGATTGTCAGGGTGGCCGCTTCCGTGCCTTTTGCCGCGGCGGTCTGCTGCGGCTTGAGCACCAGTCCGGTCTGGCCGGCTAGTTGTTTGCGGAAGCGCTGCACGGAACGATCGAGTCGAGCTTCGGTATAGCCTGTGAGTACCACGGAAAAATTCGCATCCACGGTGAGTGCGCCAGTGCCGGATTGCGCGCTGGCCGGCAGCGGCATCACATTCAACGGCTGCTGCGCCGCAGAGTTCGCTATTCCCATCGTGGCCATGAGCAGCACGGTGCCGGAAACCCGCGAGATCCAATTAAATCGTTTCAATGGCTGACCTTCTCTCATAATTTGCGTTGCGCAGCGCCACCATAAGCTCCGAAGTTGAGGATAGCCGCAGCGCGTCCAGCGGTCCAGAATTACTTTTCGCGGCCAAGTGACGGAGCAACTTTACGCGGCAAGCGGTTTGCCAGCTGGGTTACACTAAACCTGTTTGCGCCAGCCATGAAAAACTCCGTCGCCATCTATCCCGGCTCGTTCGATCCGGTCACCAACGGCCATCTCGATTTAATCGAGCGCGGCGAAAAAATGTTCGATGTGTTGATCGTCGCCGTCTTGCGCAACGCGGAAAAGCAGCCGCTCTTTACCGTGCCGGAGCGGGTCGAAATGTTGCGCGAAGTTACCAAACAGTGGGCCAGCGTGGAAGTGGAAGTGTTCGAAGGCTTGCTGGTGGACTTCGCCCGGAAACGCGGCGCCGCCGTAATTCTTCGCGGGATCCGGGCCGTTTCCGATTACGAATACGAATTGCAGATGGCGCTGATGAACCGCAAGCTGGAGCCGCGTCTTGAAACGGTGTTCATGCTCCCCGGCGAACCTTATAGCTATCTCAGCGCGAAACTGGTACGGGAGATCGCGCAGTATGGCGCGCCGCTTAAGGGACTGGTTCCGCCGATCGTGGAAGAGCGGCTCCGAGCCAAAATGTCTTGAGCGCCTGACAACCGAGCTCAAGCCACATTCGCTGCAGTGTGTAATGCTAAAATAAAGTGAACCCTTATCTTGAAGGAGCACCCGTGCAACTGACGGACCGTATCAACCGCATTCAAGTATCGCCGACGGCGGCAGTGATTGCCGAAGCCGACAAACTGAAATCTCGCGGAGTGGATGTCGCGGACTTTGGCCCCGGCGAGCCGGACTTCCCGACGCCCGATCACATCAAGAAAGCGGCGATTGCGGCGATCGAAGGAAACAAAACGAAATACACCGCAACACCGGGGATTATGCCGCTGCGCGAAGCGATTTGCGCCTGGCACAAGCGTGAACTTGGTTCGAATTACGAACCGAAAGAATGCGTTGTCAACGTGGGCGGCAAACACGCCATCTTTAACGCCGTCAGCGTACTGATTCAACAGGGCGACGAAGTTTTGATTCCGGCGCCGTACTGGGTCAGCTTTCCGGACATCGTAAAATATGCGGGAGGAACACCGGTCTATGTTCCCAGCACTCCGGAAGATGGCTTCGCGGTCAAAGCTGCGGCCATCGAAAAAGCTATTACGCCGAAAACACGTTTGCTCATTTTGAATTCGCCGAGCAATCCGGCCGGCGGCGTTGTACCTCCAGATGAGTTCGAGCGCATTCTGGCGATTTGCAAAAAACATAATGTGTGGTTGATGGGCGACGAGTGCTATTCGCATTTCGTTTACGCGCCACACAAGCCGTATTCCATCGCCAGCGCGCGCGATTCCAAGGCCAACGTGATTATCGTCGGCTCCGTCAGCAAAACTTTTGCGATGACCGGCTGGCGCATCGGCTACACCCTCGCACCGGAAGAGTTGGTGGCCGCCAGTAACAAATTGCAGAGCCAATCGACATCGAATCCAACTTCGATCGCACAATACGCCGCGCTCGCGGCGATGACCGGGCCGATGGACGCCGTTCCGCCGATGCTCGCGGAATACGAAAAACGCCGCAAACGCATCGTCGAAGGACTGCGCAAAATTCCCGGCGTCACCTGTGAATGGCCCGGCGGCGCGTTCTATGCGTTCCCAAATATTTCTTCATTCCTCACGAGTACTTCGAGCAGCCCCGCGCTGGCCAAAAGCTGCACCGAACTTTCGCGACAACTTCTCGACAAAGCGCAGGTCGCTGTCGTGCCGGGAGAAGCCTTCGGCGCTCCTGGCTATTTGCGCCTTTCTTATGCCACATCGATCGAGCGCATCGACGAAGGACTGCGCCGCCTGGAGAAATTTTTCACCCGCGCGGAAGTGGCGGCGTAGCCCATGATTCCGGCGCCTACGCGCATCGAGCCGGTGTTCATGAAGCGCATCTGGGGCTCGCGTTCCCTCGCACCGCTGTACCCTGAAAAAACGGATCTGCTCGAACCGCTCGGAGAAGTGTGGCTCACTTCCGTCGACTGTCTGGTCGCCAGCGGTCCTTACCAGGGAAAATTTCTCGGGGCCGCGTGGCGTGAAATGCCGGTGGCCTGGCGTGGAACTTCGCTGGCCAAAGTTCCCGAATTTCCCATCCTGGTAAAATTTATTTTTCCGGCGGACAAGCTTTCCATTCAGGTACATCCAGACGATGCCTACGCCTCCGCTAACGAGAAAGCCGCCGGCGGCCGCGGTAAAACTGAAATGTGGCACGCCGTCGCCGCGCAAAAAGACGCGTACGTTCTGATCGGCCTAAAGCCTAAAGTATCCCGCGAACAATTTCTGAAAGCCGTCGAAGATCACACCGTCGAAGAACTTTTTGAATCGCATCCAGTAAGCGCAGGCGACACATTTTTTATACCCGCCGGAACGCCCCACGCCATCGGGCCGAACATGATCCTTTGCGAAGTGCAGGAATATTCCGACCTCACATATCGCGTGTACGACTACGGCCGCACGGATGCACACGGCAATCCTCGCGAATTGCACATCGAAAAGGCGCTGCAGGTTACGGATTTCGCGAAGAGCGCGGCGGGCGGGCGCGTCTCCCCAGCAGCGACGGGGGGCCATCCTGAGAACCAATCCAACCGCGTATTGGCGGCGTGCCATTTCTTTTCCGCCGAACGGCAGGATTTTCGAGAGCGCATCGAAACCCGATCGAATCCCTTCCGCTTCGAGGTAATTGTGGTTCTGTCGGGCAGCGGCACTCTGGCATGGCAAGATCAGCAATCGCCCTATAATGCGGGCGAATGCTGGTTTATTCCGGCTTCGCTGGGGAATTTTTCAGTTTCGCCAAAATCAGCGACGTCGATCATCCGCTCAACGGTCCCAAACATGGAAACAGTGCGCGGCGAGCTACAGAAAAAAGGAATGTCGGCTCAAGAAATCAATAAAGTTTTATTCAAGTAGTCTGAATAGACCTTATGCCCGAGGAAAAACTCGCAACTCACGCCGTTATTCTCGCCGGAGGCCGCGGCACCCGTTTTTGGCCGCGCAGCCGCACGCGCACTCCAAAGCAACTTCTCAATATAGTTGGCAACACTACCATGCTGGAGCAAACGGTCGAGCGCTTGCTGCCGCTGGTCTCCGCAGATCGCATCTGGAGCGTCACTAACGCTGAGCAATCCGCAGCGCTGCAAAAACAGGTTCCCGCCGCATCCAGGAAGCGCGTGATCACCGAACCGCTGGGCCGCAACACAGCCGCGGCCATCGCGCTCGCGGCGATCCACGTCCGGCACGCCGAGAAAAATCACGACGCGGTACTGGCAGTGCTGCCGGCGGACCACTACATCAAAGACGCTTCTCGGTATCGCAAAATAGTTGCGACCGCTCTGCAAATCGCCAAAGAGCCCGGGCGCATGATCGTTCTGGGCATTCCGCCAACTCGTCCGGACACCGGCTTCGGCTACATTGAACGCAGTCGTGATGGTTTTACTTGTAACGGGCTGCCCGTCTTCGCCGTAAAACGCTTCACGGAAAAACCCAGCCGGGCCTTGGCCCAGCAGTATCTGGACTCCGGTAAATATCAGTGGAACGCCGGAATGTTTTTCTGGCGAGTTTCCACTTTTCTGGAAAATCTTGCCAAATATGTTCCCAAGACGGTGCAAGCGCTAGAGAAGTTATCTACGCATATCGGCAAAAGCAGCTACGCCGCGCAATTACAAAAAATCTATCCGCAACTAGAAAACATCTCCGTGGACTACGCGCTACTGGAACCCGCCACCCGCGAGTCCCGATCTGCCAACGTTTTGGTAATCCCCGCAGAGATCGGCTGGAGCGATATTGGCTCGTGGGCCGCCGTTTACGAACTGCTGGCGAAACAAATGGGCGAAAATGTATTTGCGGATTCGACTTCCGGCGCCAGCCACGCTCTGGACGCTCAGGGCAATTTCCTCTATAGCCCCAAGAAATTCGTCGCCGCGATTGGCGTACGCGATCTGGTGGTGGTCGAAACCGCGGATGCGCTGTTAATTTGCCCGCGCGACCGCGCGCAAGACGTGGGCAAAATCGTAAAGTGGCTCGAAGAAAATAAACGCAAGGATCTTTTGTAGGGCGCCTTCCGCTATCTCTCAATAGAGGAGAGGCAGGCACCTGGCGATTCTAGTTTTGCGGGGTCCAAAGCAAGAGAGACGGTCGCTTCCGTGAAGGAGTTCCAGATGCCAGTAAATCGGAAAGTACTTTTACCGGCAATTCTCGCCGCGTCAATCGCCAGCATCTTCGCACCGTGGACAGGCGCCGCTTTGCGGGAGCAAAACGCCACGCAAGCTAGCCCCGGCAACACGCCACACGCCTCGCAAAACAAAGCCAGCCTGGTCTACACCAATAAAGCCTACGGATTTCGCTTCGCGCTTCCTGCCAGTTGGAAAGGGTATTCGATCGTCGTGAAAACCTGGGCCGACGGCAAAGGTCCGCTCATCCTGATCCGGCACCCGCTGTGGACCGAAGCGAATCCCCGCCAGGATATTCCAATCATGGTGATCTCGCTCACGCAATGGGATTTGATACAACAGGGCAAACTGAGTGTGAGCGCCGCGCCCATCGGCCCAGATGAACTTGGCCACAATGCAAAATACGTTTTCGCGTTGCCGCCCAGATACAACTTCGCGTATCTAACCGGGTACGAAGAAGTTGCCGACATTCTTAGTCACCACCCACTTACCGCATTCTGACGGCAGTGACGTTGGCCCACCGGCTGAAAAAGACCAATTTCAAATCTGAAAATCGAGCGCCGTCCAGTCCAATGCGGCTGTTGGCGCTCATCGCCCGTCGCGTATAATCATCTGCAATGGCTTCCATCCGCTTTGGGACTGACGGCTGGCGCGGCATCATCGCTGAAGATTTTACATTTGCGAACGCGCGCATTGTGGCGCAAGCTATCGCCCGCTACGCGGTGCGCAATGAAGACGCACGCAAAGGGCTGCTGATCGGCTACGACCATCGCTTTGCAGCGGACCGCGTCGCCGCCGACGTATCCGAAGTCATCAGCTCCACGGGCACGCCCGTTTTTCTTGCCACGCAACCTTGTCCCACTCCTGCCATCTCTTTGCTAGTCCGCCAGCGCGAAGCTGCCGGCGGCTTGATGATCACGGCCAGCCACAATCCCTATTCTTGGAACGGAATCAAGTACAAAGCCAGTTATGGCAGCAGCGCTCTGCCCTCCATCGTTTCGCAAATCGAAAAAGAGTTGGCCTGGGTACAAGAGAATCTCGTAAGTCCGCTGCCCCCACGCAAGGATCTGATCCAATCGCTGGAAACTCGTGCGCCCTATCTCGACACGCTGGAAAAGTTCGTTGATTGGAAACGAATCCGCGAAGCCAAGTTCCGTTTTGTTTCGGATGTTATGCACGGCTCCGCCGCCGGACTGTTGTGTGAACTCTTCACCCGCAATGGCGTGGCCTGCGACGAAATCCGCTGCACGCGGGATCCGCGTTTCGGCGGCGTGCATCCCGAACCGATCGAGCCGCACATCGACGCGCTCCGCCAGGCCGTTCTTGCCGGCAAATATGACGCTGGTTTTTGCTCCGACGGCGACGGCGACCGCATTGGCGCCATCGACCGCGACGGCAGCTTCGTCAATCCGCACCAGATTTTTGCCCTACTGGTCTGGCATCTGGCGGGAACCCGCAATCTTCCCGGCGATATCGCGAAAACTTTCTCGGTAACCAAACTGATCGATAAGCTCGCCGCGAAATTCGGCCGCAAACTCCACGAAGTACCCATCGGGTTTAAATACATCTGCGAGCTGATGCTGGAACAAAATATTTTAGTCGGCGGAGAAGAAAGTGGCGGAATCGGCACCAGCTTGTACCTTCCTGAACGCGATGCCACAGTTTCCGCGCTTTTCCTGGCCGAGCTGATGGCCTGGCACGGCAAGACTCTGGGTGAACTCCTAGCCGCCCTGCACGCGGAATTCGGTGAATACCACTACGGCCGGGTAGATCTTGACGTTCAACCGGCAGAAAAAGAAAGAGCCGTCGCCCACTTCTCCAGCGATAAAACAGTCCATCTCGAAAATTGGCCCATTACTCGCCGCGAAACTATGGATGGCGTGAAAGTTTATCTCGGCGATATCGGCTGGGTTATGGTCCGCGCCTCCGGCACCGAAAATCTCTTGCGCGTCTATTCGGAAACCTCGCGCCGCGAGACTACTCGCGAAGCCCTTTCCGCAGTCACCAAATTGGTTCAAAGCTTTGAGGCCGCCCGATGAACACCACCGTAAACCTCCGCGAAAAGTTCTCACTCTTCTCTGACTATGCCAAACCGCGCATCATCGGCGAAGTCAACGACTGCCATGTGAAAGCGGTAAAACTAAAAGGCGAATTCGTCTGGCATCATCATGACCACGAGGACGAACTTTTTCTGGTGACCAAAGGTACGCTGCGCATGCAGTTCCGCGATCGCACGGAAATAATCAACGAGGGCGAGTTTGTGATCGTCCCGCGTGGCATCGAACACTGTCCCGCGGCCGACGAAGAAGTTCACATCGTCTTGATCGAACCGAAATCCACTCTCAACACCGGAAACATCACCAACGAAAGGACCGTCGCCCACCTCGAAAGTATTTAACAAATCGCGAGCGGCCACTTACTCCCAGCCATGAATCATCGCTTTTACACACTCGACGTCTTCACCACCAAGCGCTTCGAAGGCAATCCGCTCGCCGTGTTCACTGACGGCGACGGCCTTTCGAACGATGAAATGCAGGCTATTGCCCGCGAAATGAATCTCTCGGAAACGGTATTCGTGCAAAAACCGACCGATGACCGCGCACTGGCGCGCCTGAGGATCTTCACCACTCAACAGGAATTAAAACTGGCCGGCCACCCAGTGGTTGGCACGTGGTTTCTGTTGGCAGAACTGGGCGTGGTCCCGGCGCAAGAAGGCGGCGTCCACGTGATGCAGCAAACTGGCGCGGGAATTCTTCCAGTGGAAATTCGTTTCAAAGATGGCCGGCCGCAGCGCGTCACCATGACGCAGCTGGAGGCCAAATTCAGCAGCGCGAAACCAAACAAAAAAGCCCTGGCCGCCGCGCTCGGCCTCACAACCAAGGATTTTCACGCGCAACTTCATCCGGAATACGTATCCACTGGAATTTTTAATTTGATGGTTCCTCTGAAGAATCGCGCGGCCCTCGGCAAAATCGCCATGAATATGGCTGCTCTGCGGAAAGTCCTCGGCAAGAACGGTACGATGGCCTACTGCTTCGCGCTCGGCGAAAATTCTCACGCCCAGTGCCGCGGAATGCTCCCGTGGGAGCTCTATGAGGATCCCGCCACTGGCTCTTCCGCCGGCTCGCTAGGCGCGTATCTCGTCAAGCACGGAAAACTGGCCACCGGCCACACCCTGCAAATCCTGCAGGGCGAAGAGATGGGCCGCCCCAGCCATATTGAAGTGGAAGTTTCGCAGTCAAACAAAAAACTGATTCCCCGGGTAAGCGGAGCCGCGGTAAAAGTTTTCGAAGGCACCATTCGCGTTTGATTGTTTGCCGCTACAAAAGAAAACGCCACCCGGCAAAACCGAGCGGCGAGAGTGATCTTTGTAGGGGCGTCCGCCACGGCGGCGGACTGCGCCCCAGCTGCCCGGGCGTCTTGACCTACGCACCCTCTTTCATGTTTTTCTCTGCTGCAAGCGCTCCAGCCGACTCCTTATGCACCGCGTCCAAAATACCGTTCACAAACGATCCCGCATCCTCCGAAGAAAATTTCTTCGCCAGCTCTACGCACTCGTTCATCACCACTTTGTGCGGTGTATCCGTAAACCGCAGCTCATAAATCCCCAGCCGCAAAATCGCCCGGTCAATTGCGCTCAATCTCTCAAATTTCCAATTTTCCGCTAATCGCGTAATCAACTCATCCAACACCGTCAGCTGCGCGGTCGCGCCCTCCAACAGCCGATTCGCAAACAAGCGCGTGCTGTCCGCGGCCTTGGCGCTCTTCCAGAAAGTTTTTTCCAATTTCACCGGATCCTGCTGGCTCATGTCCCACTGAAAAAGCATCTGCATCGCAAACTCGCGGGACTTAAATCGCAGCGACATTATTTCTTCCGCCGCGCAGCCGCTTTTGCAGCCGCCGGCGATCCGCCACGCAGCTTCTGCGACAGACGCGCCATTTCAATTGCGCCCATCCCGGCTTCAAAGCCCTTATTTCCGCCCTTCAATCCCGCGCGATCGATCGCCTGTTCCAGCGTGTCGCAGGTCAGAACGCAAAACATTACTGGCACCCCGGTATCCATCTGCGCCAACTGCAATCCCCGCGAGGTCTCCGAGCACACATAATCATAATGTGTCGTTTCGCCGCGCAATACACAACCGATCGCCACCAACGCGTCATACGTTCCCGTCGCCGCCATTTTCTTAGCCACCAGCGGCAACTCAAACGCCCCCGGCACACGCACCACGTCAACATCCGCACCAGCCGCGCCGGAACGCTCTAGCGCGTCCACCGCGGCGGCCAGTAGCCGCTCGGTAATAAAACTATTAAATCGGCTCACCACAATTCCAAAACGCAATCCCTCCGCGTTCAGCGAACCATCAATCTTTCCCGGCACCAATTTCTCACTCATAAATATCTTCGTCAGCTCCCCGCCGTTGTAGCGGCGGGTCTTCAGACCCGTTCTTTGGGTTTTCTTGCCGCGCAATCAAGATGTTCCTAAAACGTTACCGCCTTTGGATTCTTCGCGTCCGCGTAATCATAAAATCCGCGACCACTCTTTCGCCCATTCCACCCCGCCAAAACCATCCGCCGCAGCAACGCCGGCGCCGCAAACCGCCGCTCCTTAAACTCCTCAAACATAATCTGCGAAATATAATACGTGGTATCCAGCCCTACAAAATCCAAAAGCGCCAGCGGCCCCATCGGATGCCCGCAACCCAGCTTCATCGAATTATCAATATCTTCAATCGATCCCACGCCTTCTTCCAGCGCGCGAATCGCATCCAGCAAATAAGGGACCAGCAGGCGGTTCACAATAAATCCCGTCGAATCGTGCGCCCGTACCGCGGTTTTCCCCAGCTTCCCGGCGAACGCCACCATCTCCTCATAAACCGCGGCATCCGTGGAAATCGTCCGCACCACTTCCACCAGCTTCATCACCGGCACCGGATTAAAAAAATGCATCCCCACAAATCGCGAGGCCCGCTTGGTCCCTGCGGCCATCTCCGTGATCGTCAACGAAGAAGTGTTACTCGCAAAAATAGTGGACTCCGGGCAAATTTTATCGAGCGCCGAAAACAATTCCCGCTTGGCCGGCAGCTGTTCGATAATCGCCTCAATCACCAAATCGCAATCCTTCAAATCCTCAACCGCGGTAGTCCCAGTCAGCCGCCGGCGAATCTCCCCGGAAGCCGCCGCGGTGATCGTCCCTTTCTCAACCAACCGCGCCAAATTTTTCTCGATCCCCGCCAATCCCTTGGCCACCACCTCGGGCGCAACTTCCCGCACCACCGTCGTAAACCCCGCCGCCGCACACACCTGAGCAATCCCCGACCCCATCAACCCGCACCCCACCACCCCTACTTTTTGAATCGCCATTCTCTTCCTCAACATGAATTACGACGCCGAAACCAAAATCCCGGCCTCAAAGTGTACCACCGCGACCATATAGTTTCTTTCGGATTGCCCGCTGATTATCAATTCGGCTTGACCAATAGTGGATTAAGCGCACTTGCCCAGATTTGGCCGCCTCGATACGGGCCGTCTCCGTCAGCGTCGCGCTGCGGCTCATCGAACCACACCCAATACACAACATTTTTTCCTAGCGCACTCTCTTCCAAGCGCGTCATTCCATTGTCCCATTGCCGGCTGATCGCGATTACTTCGTCGGGCGGCGGCGTTACTGTTCCCGTCGCCCCCTTCGCCCAAAAGAAATGGTCGGAAACTTTTACCCGGTCTCCAGCGTAAAACATCGGCTTCACGCTAGTTCAAACTCTCCACAATCATCGCAATCCCCTGCCCGCCGCCAATACAAGCGGTAGCCAATCCATAACGCAAACCATTGCGCCGCAACTCGTTCAGTAGAGTAATGATCAAGCGCGTCCCCGACGCTCCCAGCGGATGCCCCAACGCAATCGCCCCGCCGTTCACATTCGTCTTGTCCCGAATCAATCCCAGCTCTTTCTCCACAGCCAGATATTGTGCCGCAAACGCTTCATTCACTTCCACGCGATCCATCTGCTCAATCGTCAATCCCGCCAGCTGTAAAGCCTTGCGCGAAGAGGGCACCGGCCCAATTCCCATAATCGAAGGGTCCACTCCGGCTGTAGCCCAGGAAATAATTCTCCCGATCGGTTTCAATCCGCGTTCTCTGGCGATCGATTCCCGCGTAACCACCACCGCCGCCGCACCATCCACAATTCCGCTGGCGTTTCCCGCGGTAACAATCCCATCCTTCTTAAACGACGATGGCAATTTTTCCAAAGTCTCCGGCGTAGTTTCCGGCCGTCGGTGATCATCCTCCGCCACAATCACGGTTTTCTTGCCCTGCTTTACTTCCACCGGCACCAGTTCTTCCTGAATCCGTCCGCCCTTATACGCCGCGTCCGCTAACTGCTGACTTCGCAATGCATACGCATCCGCTTCGCGCCGCGTAACGCCCTTCTCTTCCGCTAACTTTTCCGCCGTCAAAGCCATCGGCAATCCACAAAAAGTATCCGTCAATCCCGCCATCAGAGAGTCTTCCAGTGCGCCGCCGCCCAATTTCAGACCGTTCCGCGCTCCGCGGATCACAAACGGCGCCTGCGTCATATTTTCCATCCCGCCCGCCAGCACCATTGTCGCCTCGCCCAGCAGCAAGCGTTGCGCCGCCTGCGAAATCGATTCGATCCCCGATCCGCACAAGCGGTTCACCGTCACCGCCGGCGTCTCAATCTTCAGCCCCGCCTTCAATCCCACGTGCCGCGCGCCATAAAGCGCATCGGCACTCGTCTGCATCACATTTCCAAAAATCGCGTGATCAAAATCGCCGGCATCCACGCCAGATCTCTTAATCGCTTCTCGCGAAGCCACCGCCGCCAACTCAATCGCGCTAACATCCGAAAACGCCCCGGTATACCGCGCCATCGGCGTCCGCGCCCCAGCCACAATCACCACATCCGTTGGAAACATATCTCTCCTCATTTAAGACTTTGTAGGGGCGCAGCATGCTGCGCCCCAGCTTGCCCAGCCGTAAAAACTACCTCGACGTCCGCTTTGACCTGCCATTAATTCGTTCCGTTTTCATATCTCGCCTTGGAGAATCTATTTCCTCAAATCCGCCATCTTTCCTCGTCCCACTGCCCCAACCTGACTGAACTGTTTCCCGGTACACGTATATCGAACTCTGACAAACCCATCGGAACAGCAATCCGCACTCTTGCGATCCGCATCGGAAAAATTCAAAATCAGCAATCCATCTTTAATTGTAACGTTTAGCAATCCACCGTCCGCCCGGCTGCCGCTCTTGAGTACGCCGAGCAATTTGGCTTTCGCCCCCAAAAGCTCGTATACATATAAATAACTCCAGTTGGCAGTCCCTCCGGTTCCGTACCGCAACGTCACGGCCGAGACTCTGCCTGCTACATTGCGAAGAGTTCCCCTAGACTCCGAATCGAACTGCAGATAGCTCGAACCGTCACCGTCAGACTTGAAACTATGCCGTCCACCAATAAGTCGAGCCGAGCCTGACGACAAAGACACATCGATCCATGCCCACTTGGCAGGAACGCTATCGGTGTCTTCAACCCAGGGATAAGTGAAATTCTTGAAGTCCGGTTTGAGGTCAGCGGGCGCGGCAGATAACGTGAAGCTTAGCGCCATGAACGAAAAAGCGCTAAGCAAGTATCTCATGCCGACAACACCCAACTAAACCCCCGATAATTGCAACGTAATGCTATTCGTAAATCAACCGCCGGGGACAACGGAGGAGGGACTCGTATTCCCGCCGGTCACTACCAAACTGTCTTGATTAATTTACAAGCCCGGATTTCTCGATCCTTTGTCACCAGCGTCATCCCCTCGGACAGCGCGGTGGCACCAATCAACTTATCAATCGGATCCCTGGGGTACGAATCCGGAAATTGCGTTGCCAGAACTGCGATCCGAACGGTAATCGGACGAATAGCCACTCGCGAAGCCATTCTTGCCACGAACGCTTCAACCGTCCCGTGAATACTCAGACGGCCGGCTGCAGCGAGAGACGCTACTTCCCAGAGCGTAGTCGCCGAGATTGCAAGTCCGCCGGCGGCTTCGCGGATAATCTCCCGGGCATTGCGAGAAAGTTTTTCCGGTTCACGCACCAGCCAGATTAAGGTGTGCGTATCGAGCAGAATCACTTTTTGAGAATCTTCCAGTCTTTCAAAGGGGTAACAGGAGACTCAATGTCACCAAGAATCTCGAATTCGCCGGCCATAAAGCCGAAAATATCGGAATTATCGGTCTCCATGGGAACCATCTTTGCGACAGCCTTCCCACGCTTCGTCACGATAACGGGTTCCCGGGTCGTCTGCACATCGTCCAATACCGCCAAACATTGTGCTTTGAATTGGCCAGCCGGCATTTCTCTCATAGTATCCTCACGTTGCCCATGGTCATATTAGCATGACCAGTATGCTCGCGCCAAAAAACCAGCTAAACCTTCGGCGTTTCCTGCACAATCACCGTATCCCCACCCTTCTTGCGTGCCTCTTCCATCGAAAATTCCGCTCGATTAATCAAATCGGTAACAATATCCTCGCTGTCAAAATCCGGCTTTACCACCGCCTCCACAATTCCCGCGCTCAAGGTAATCTGTGTCGCATCCCATGGCGGCCGCAACCCGGATGCCGCCCGCAATAATTTATCCGCCAGATTCTGCGCTCCCTGCAAAGCGGTATCCGGCAAAATAAATGCCAGCGACCAGGACGTATATTTGATCGCCACATCGTTCTGCCGAACCATGGGCTGCAGCGACCGCGCCAGCTGCTCCAGAAATCTTTCCATCTGCGGCTCGCCCTGATTCCGCACCAGCTCCGCGCCGTGATCGATCTGCAAAATCGCCAGCGACAGCGGCGTACTCTGAGTCCGCGAACGATCCGCCTCATTCAACAAACAACTCTGGTACGAACTGCGGCTCAACAATCCCGTACGCTCATCCGAAACGCCCATGCGCCGCACCAGCGAGCGCAGCCGCGTGTGGCTCACGCTCATCAGCATCTGATCACCGATGGCCTGCAAAAAATACGCCTCGTTCGGCCGCCACTTGTGCCCGTGCGCGTGTCCTACAATTAGCATTCCCGCCGGGGTTTGTGTTTCCTTGTCCGTGATCATTACTCCCAGCGCCGTCTCCATCCCCAGCTCGCTCAAAATCGAACCCTCGGTGGCTTCCATCACCAGCCCGCCGAGTTCGTCCGGATGCGCTTTTTCCATATACGCCAGTAACAACACCACTTGCGCCCCCGGCGCCGCCTTCACCGCGTTCGAGCAATACTCCGCCGACATTTCCGGCGGCCGGCCCGACGGCCCCACAACTGCCAGGCAACGCGTCACTTTCAAATACGCGCCCACTTCGTTCACGGCTGTATTCAACATCGCCCGCGGCGTTTGCTGCCGGAAGATCTTCTGGTTGATCTCCGAAATTTTGCTCAAATCCCGCAGCGTTTCGGCGGTGTAGGCCCCCGTTCTGCCCGTCATCTGCGACGAACTGTCTTCCGTAGCTCGCTGCGCTTGCGGCACTGGCGCCGGCTGTTGCGCCAGCGGCCCGGGTTGCGGCGCTTCTGGTTTTTTCGCGGCACTTGCCGGAGGGGACCAGTTCGCCAGTTGATACAAATTCGCCAGCCGCGCGTTGCGCGTCTCTTCTCCCGGAAACATCGCGGCAATTTTCTGCAAGCGGTCCAGCGCCTTGTTTTGCAGCGAATACTGCAGAAAAATTTCCGTCTGAACAATCAGATCGTCCAGCGCTTGCAGCTTTCGCCCTTCTTCGGTCACCGCCAGCGGCGAATCGGTCGTCTGGCTCGGCGCTGCTTGCGGTTGTGTGGTGGCCGCCGTCACCGAGGTCGCCGATTTTGCTACCCGGCTTCCGACTCTTTGTATAAATCCTTCGTCCACCTTGCCGCGCAGCGCTTCCAGCCGCTCCTGATTCCGATAATCGTACGCGTCGATATCCACCAGCCGCTCCATCACTTCCGCGGCCTTGGTGTTATTTCCCCCTCGCAAATAAACGTCGAACAATTTGATCAGGATTTCGAAATATTTCGATTCGCGGTTCAGTTCGTTGTACAGCGCAGCCCAGAATTCGAGTATCGGTTGCGAATTCGGATGCTTCGCCGCGCTCGCATCCATCTGCGTTGCGAATTCATTCTGCCGCTTGTCGGCAAACATCCGCCGCTTCAGCGTCAAATATATTTCGACGGCCTTGTTGTCTTGCTTGGCGTCTCCGTAATAATCCGCCAGCTCGAAAAGTCGCGTGATGCCTTCATTTTTTTCACGCAGCAAACGGTCCAACACTTCGCGGGCCCGGTCCAGCTGCCCGGCGCGCATCAACGCATCGCCAAACAGGTCCAGAAACGTTGTATCGCTTTCCGTTGCGACAAAGGGTTCCAGCAACGCTACGGCCTCCGCCGCGCCCCCGGAATTCAGTTTGGCATCCGCGTAGAGCAGCGCCACGCTGCGCTCCTGCGGCGCCAGTTTGTACGCCCGTCCCAGCAGTTTTACGGCGTCGCCGGCCACCCCGCTGGCGGTCGCCAGTTGCGCCGCACGCAAAAAAGCCCGGGCCGCCAGCGCGTTCTTTTTCAGCCGCTCAGCGGCTTCCGCCAGCTGCAGTTGGCGCGACAAATTTTCCGGCTCCAGGAGCGCGATGCGCTCCCAGCAGAACAGGGCATCCTCGTGGCGGCCGGCGGTGGTAAAAAGCTCCGCGGCCTTGCCATATTGCTCTACGGCTTCGTCGCCGCGATTTTGCTTTTGTTGTAGAAATGCGTAGCGCGCGATGCGCTCCGGTTGGAGCTGCGCTGGAGAGTTGCGCAGAAACCGGTTATAAATCGCCAGCGCCTTGGTCTCGTCTTTTGGTTCCACCAGTAAATCGAACAAACTTCCGTAGTACACCGCCGCGCGGTCCGGCTGCTCCATCCGCGCATACAAATCTCCCAGCGCCTGCGTGGCTTCCTGATGTTGCGGAGCCTCGTCCAGCACCAGCAGATACGCTTCGATCGCATCCTCGACGCGGTTCTTTTCGAGGAAGCGCTTCGCGCGATCCAGATTTTTTGTCAGGTCTGCAGCCATTCGTGGCGATGCCCTTTTGCTGGAACCCGCGTTACGGAGTTCCCGTTAGGAATGCAGCTTGCGCTAGGTGGACTCGGCCGATCGCGCTGTGGCTGACGCAGCACGCAGCCTCCCCCTTTTCAACTATATACCCCCAGCCGAAACCCGGCAAAAAACGCGTCTCCTACGATGCAGTACCCGTTACGTCATCGCCAGAACTTCACTCCCCAATCAAACCTTGCGCGCGCAAATCCGCCTCCAAGCACTCCCGGCACAAGCAACCCGTAGCCATCACCGCCTCCTCTTGTAGTGGCGCAGCATGCTGCGCGCCAACTTGACGAGGTTCAAGCTCAACGATCTTCGTAGTCGGCATCGGCCCATGCGGCAATTCCTTGCACCAGCAATCCCCCGCAGGATCGCAACTCATCGCCGCCCCGCACCGCACACAACAAATCTCCATAATCTCGATTATCTCCCACCAAAAACTGCGACAGCCACGACGACTTTAGTAGCACAGGTTCCAGCCTGTGTGCCTTTGAACTCAAACGCGATGCCTGGCCTCTTGATTCCCGCCCGCAAGCTGACGTCCCACACAATCTATGGCAAACTGATTGTTTACACGGCAAGCTTTTTCCGCTGCAGTGATCGACCGCAGCGAGCAGGCCGCCGGCAAACCCCGTGCGGATGTCCACCGTAACATCGCGCCGGTTATAAAAAGAAAAAATGGATCCACAATTCATCCGCAATTTCTGCATCATTGCGCACATCGACCACGGTAAATCCACGCTCGCCGATCGTTTGATCGAGGCTACCGGGGCCCTCACGTCTCGCGAAATGAGCGGCCAGGAACAGGTCCTCGACTCCATGGACCTCGAACGAGAGCGCGGCATCACCATCAAAGCCAAAAGCATTCGTCTGCACTATAAAGCCAAAGACGGCAACACCTACCGCCTGAATTTAATCGACACGCCGGGCCACGTTGATTTTTCCTACGAAGTGAGCCGCGCCCTGTCCGCCTGCGAAGGCGCTTTGCTGGTTGTCGACGCCAGCCAGGGCGTGGAAGCGCAAACGGTAGCCAACACGTTTCTGGCCGCGGGCCACAACTTAACGATCTTGCCGGTAATCAACAAAATTGATTTGCCCGCCGCACAACCGGAATTTGTCAAAGAACAGATCGAAAGTGTCCTGGCCATTCCCGCGGACGACGCGCTGCTGATCAGCGCCAAAAGCGGCCTCGGCATCGAAGATGTTCTGGAAGCGGTAGTAAAAAGAATTCCGCCGCCGAAAGGCAGCGCCACAAATCCGTTGCAGGCGCTGATCTTCGATTCCTGGTTCGACATCTATCGCGGCGCGGTGGTGCTGGTTCGCGTAATGGAAGGCCGCCTGACCAACCACACCAAAATAAAATTGGTGGCCGGCGACGATACCTACGAAGTCGAGCAGCTCGGCACGCTGACTCCCAAACCGGTCGCGCTGCAGGAACTGGAAGCTGGCGACGTCGGCTTCATCGTCGCGAATATCAAACGCGTTGCCGATGCCCGAATGGGAGACACCGTAGTCGAAGCCGCTCGTCCCGTTCCGGCGTTGCCCGGATTTGAAGCCATCAAGCCGATGGTCTTCGCCGGATTGTTTCCCGTGCTTGCCGATGAGTATGAACCGCTGCGTGACGCGCTGGGAAAATTGCAGCTCAATGACGCGGCATTTTTTTACGAGCCGGAAAATTCCGTAGCGCTCGGTTTCGGTTTCCGTTGCGGCTTTCTAGGACTGTTGCACATGGAAATTGTGCAAGAACGCCTGGAACGCGAGTTCGGACTGAATCTGATTATCACTGCGCCCAGCGTGCTGTACCGCGTCACTCGTGTCACTGGCGAAGTCACCGAAATCGACAGTCCCGGAAAATTCCCCAATCCCAGCGACATTTCTAAAATCGAAGAACCGATCATCAAGGCTATGATCATCACCAGCATTGATTCCGTCGGCGGGATTCTGCAGCTGTGTCAGGAAAAGCGCGGCGTTCAGAAAAACATGGAATATCTCTCGCCCACGCGCGTGATGCTCACCTATGAGTTGCCGCTCAACGAAATCGTGCTCGATTTCTATGATCGCCTAAAAAGCGTTTCCCGCGGCTACGCTTCGCTGGACTACCATTTGGCCGGCTACAGCGAATCCGACTTGATCAAGCTTGATGTGCTGGTCGGCGGCGAACCGGTCGACGCGCTGGCCCTGATTATTCACCGCGAATTTGCCTATGATCGCGGCCGCGAACTGGTCACCCGCTTGCGCAAATTAATTCCGCGGCAAATGTTTGATGTGCCCATTCAAGCCGCGATTGGCAGCCGGGTAATTGCCCGCGAAACCGTCTCGGCGATTCGCAAGAATGTTCTGGCCAAATGCTACGGCGGAGACATTTCCCGTAAACGCAAACTCCTCGAAAAACAAAAAGAAGGCAAGAAGCGCATGAAGCGCGTCGGCCAGGTAGACATCCCCCAAGAAGCTTTCCTAGCCGTTCTGAAGGTAGCCTCCTCCATGGACGACGAGTAGTTTCGCTTTACTCCTTTTTTCCTTTTACTTCTGTCGATAGCTGGCCGTGGCGGAGTTGCACGGTCACGGCGTCGCCTAGATTGATTCCTTCTACTGATTTGAGGATGTTGCCGGCGGCGTCTGTAGCGATCGCGTAGCCGCGGGCCAGGAGATTGCGCGGGTTGCGTTCTTCTAGTTGGAGAGCGACGCGGGCCAGGCGTTCACGCTTCAGGCGGAGCTGGCGATCTGCTCTCACGGACAATTCGCCTTCGCGCTTTTCCAGACGCAATCGCAGAGCGGAGATTTTCTTGCTGAAATCGAAGGAGAGGATGCGCAGATGCCAGACGGTGAAGCGCTTGCGGGAGTTGGCGATCTTTGCCCGCAAACCGTTTTCCAAACGCGATTCGTGAGCGTCCACGCGGCGGCGCATGGCGTTCATTTTGGCGCGAAAGTCGAAGGAGACGATGCGGACGTGCGCGCCGGTGAAGCGTTTGCGGGATTGGTCGAGGCGGGCGCGCAAACCTTGCGCTAAGCGCGCGGTCATTTCGTCCGCGCGTTGACGCTGTTGACGCAATAGATCGAGCGGGCGGCGGAAGCCGCGGCGCCCGGCCAGTTCGTGGACGCGGCGCGACGATTCCAGCAGGCGATAGCGAATCAGGCTCGCTAGAGTTTCCCGCAGGTCGGCAATGTGTTTATCGAACTCGCGGCGCGTTTGTACAACTAGCTCTGCCGCAGCGGAAGGAGTCGAGGCGCGGACGTCGGCGACAAAGTCCGCGATGGTGAAATCGGTTTCGTGGCCGACTCCGGAAATAATGGGAATCAGCGAATCGGAGATGGCGCGAGCGACGATTTCTTCGTTGAAAGACCACAGATCTTCGATGGAGCCGCCGCCACGCGCGACAATAATTACGTCCACGGTATTTTTGCGGTTGAAGAAGCGCAACGCTTCGACGATTTCTTTGGCGGCGCCATCGCCTTGCACCCGCACCGGGTATAGCGACAAGCACACATTCGGAAAACGACGGCGCAGGATGCGCAACACATCGCGGACGGCAGCGCCGCTCGGGGAAGTGATTAGCCCGATGCGATTCGGCAACATCGGCAGCGGCTTTTTTCTTTCCTGGGAGAAAAGACCTTCGGCTTCGAGACGCTTTTTCAGTTGCTCGAAAGCCAGTTGCAGCGCGCCGAGCCCAACCGGCTCGATAGTCTCCACATAAATCTGATACTCACCGCGTGATTCGTAAACGCTGAGCGAGCCGCGCACCGTCACATGCAAACCGTCTTCGGGCCGGAATTTCATGGTGCGCAACTGAGTCTTGAAGCACACCATTTTGATTTGCGCGCGATCGTCTTTGAGAGTGCAGTAGACGTGGCCGGACTGCGCCTCGCGGCAATTGGAGATTTCGCCTTCCACCCAGATATCCGTGAAATTCTTGGCCAGCAGGTCGCGCACTTTGCCGGTAAGTTCGCTCACGGTAAGAACGCGGCGCTGCGGCATCAGGTTGAAGGTGAGCTGGCTCATTGGGCGTGACCCGTGTTCCGTGATCCGTGAATCGGCGTCGTGATCCGTGGCCCGTGGCCGGTCGACGGCAAGTCTGCGAACGGTCGCTGGCGGGCGATTGTGCTGGGGAATGGCCGCAAAGCGTTTCGTGACGTGTGCAGAGGGTACCCCCCTAGGGGTTTTCCGTAAGTGTTCATTCTGCGCGACTTAAAGTTCTTTAGAATGAACAGTTGCATAAGTGCGGATTCTACAGGAGTTACTGGGACTGGGCTAGCTAGTGGGACGTCTCCCGCGGGGCGGAAGGGCCAGGTTGCTTTGCGGCGGCCACAATGGCGGGACCACTTCATGCCGAATTATAGCACATTGGTACTGTTTGTCAAGTAAATAATATAAGTTCCTTTGATTACAGATAGTTATGCCTGGCGCATCTGTGCTGACGTAAAACGGAAATGCAGCGGAGAGCTAAAGGTACAGAGATGAATTGCCATCCCATCGGCTATCCACCCCGGCGCAGTGCCAAAACGGGCTCGGAGTTCAGAACTTAAACCTCAAGATAGTGGAGCCGGGCACTGCGTGACCATGGATCATCATGGGGGTGAATTCCCACTGCATCGCGGCTTGCAGCGCGGCATCATCCAGGAGTTTGCCGGCACTCTGCTTAATGGTGGCGGAGCGGACATGCCCGTGAGGATCGATAAGCACGCCGACGAGAACAATGCCGCTACCCTGGTGCGGGTCCACAGGCTTTACCTGGTGAATCGGACGGGATTCGACAATGGCAGCCGGTCCGCCGTAATCATCGTATTTTGCAGAAGTGGCCTTGACCCCTTCCATTTTGAAGGAAGGAATCGAGTTCGGCGCAGGCGAGGCGAGTTGGGTTATCGTGATGCGCAGAATTATATCGCCGTCTTGCGAGACTTCCATGGAGCGCGGCACCTGCTGGCCATTCCAATCTGCAAAATCGCCGTAGACGGTGGTGCGAGGTTGAACGTAGGCGCCATGCAGCAGTCCGGCTCCGTCGAACCAATAAGCTTGCCCGCTAGTGGGTATATTTTCTTCGTCAACTTCGCCGCGTGCGACGCGGAGCAGATCCGCACCACGCCAGTGGACCACCGAATTGCCCCAGTCCCCTTCGATGAAGGAGCCATCCGTCCGAGGGAAATGGCCATCAAATTCATCGAGGACCGCATCGAGCTTTTTGGGCGAAAAATCCGAACCGGTAAATTTGCGATAGAGATGATCACCGTCGCGGCTCTCGGTGACGGTGACGCCACCCAGGGCCGCTTCTCTGTACCACTGCACGGAAGAGATCCAGGTCTCGTCGTAAGTGCCGGCCGGGTCTTCCCCGTACTGGAAGGAAGCGACAAGGTGGAAAGGTTTGCCGCGTTCGGTGCGCGGATCGCTCAGCTGCAGCGCGTTGTGGATGCGCACCCAAAACTTTTCCACGGGAAACATGTCGGGATTGGCGCCGTAGGGCTCCACTTTCGTTTTGAACGGGAACGCAACATCGACGCTGACCTGGACCGGCGAACCATCGACGCGATAAGGCTTGAAGCGCCACGTTTTCAATTGCTCTCTGGCGGCGTCCGATAAAGCAACGTTGTGCGAGATCGGGCTGCCAACTTCGCGAACGATACCCTGGCGATCGATTTTGAGATTAACAGTCATGATCCCGGTGTTGGGCAGGTTATGAATCACTGGCCATTGCGGGGGAGGAGTACTCAATTTGAAGTCGCGGAGCGCCGATTCGGTAACCGAAATAAAGCGCAGACGGGCGTTCAGACCAGTGTCGGTGGCAATCGCGAAAAGCCCGGGAGTTTCCTGCAGGGGCTCGATAAACGTAATCGCGGTCCGCAGTTCTACGTTGTGATCCGCAGTTTGCGCGTCGGAGTCGATGACCCGGGCGATCTTTTTGGGGCCGAAATTGCGATACTCGGCGAACCGCGCATCAGCAGTGCGTGAGAATACGTTTTTCAGGGTGCCATCGGGATTAAAGCAAATGGAATTGGATATGCCGATCTGGTCCGAGCCCTGTGCGAAGGTCTTATCCCATTTGAGGCAGCGATCGCCCGCTTGCAAATCCAAATTCAAAGGCTGAACTTCGGCGAGGGGGAGCGGATCGAGAGATTCCCGAATGATGTTGTGCAGCCACCAGGGCAGATAGTCGGCAGAATTGGATTCGGAGTATTGCTGGCCGTCCTGGACGGCGGTCTGCGAGAAGAGAGATGATTTTATTTCGCGGCGCCACTTATCGGGAGCAGCCCACCAGATCTCTATCGCGGTGTCGAATTCGTGATGCTCTTTTCGAACATCGGAGACTTGCAATTTCATGTGGAACGGCGGCGAACCGGGAGCAGTGAGGCTGGACTGTTCGACTGTTTTAGAAAACACAGCCTTGACTGCATCCGACGGACCTTGCGCAGGAGTGAGGATGCTGAACGCTAGCGCGGCAAAAGCTACGACAAAGTCTCGCATGGCGGTGGAAAGGTAACAAGTGACGAGATGTAAAGCAAGTAGGACAGTCTACGGCCGGAAGGATGAGGAGCCGAGTTTGGCTGCGCCGCTTACGGTTTTATTTTTGTCTGATATTTCAAAATGATATCGACGCTTACCTGGACGGGCGAGCCGTCCACCAGGAAGGGTTTGAATTTCCAGTTTTTGAGTTGCTCCCGGGCGGACTCGGAGAGCTCGACATTGCGCGAAATGGGGGCAGCGACTTCACGGACCAGTCCCTCCCGATCAATTTTGAGATTCACCGCCATTAGCCCAGAGAGCGGCAAGCGGTCCACCAACGGCCACTTCGGTTGCGGAGCATACAGTTTGAAATCGCGCAGTGCGGATTCCGCCACCGTGACGAAGCGCAACCGCGCAGCGAAACCGGTGTCCGAAGCGACGGCAAATAGGCCAGGGGTTTCGTGCAGAGACTCGAGAGCGGTTACCACCGTTCGCAGTTCGATGCTGTTGTAATCCGGCGAGTAGGTCCACGACTGGATGGAATGCGCGATTTTCTTGTGTCCGAAAGAGCGATAGTCCGTGAATTGGGCGTCGGCAGTGCGGGTGAAGAGATGGCTGAGCGTATCGTCAGAATTGAAGCAGATGGAATTCGGGATCGTGATTTTATCCGAACCCGCGGCGAAGGTTCTGGCCCAGTCAACGCACCTATGGTCTGGCGGGCCCTGCAGCTGCATTTCCAGGCGCTGCAGGTCCGCGAGCGGAACGGGATTGAGCGCTTCGGCCAGCGAATTGTGAAGCCACCAGGGAAGGTAATCAGCGGAGTTCACTTCGGAGTACTGCTGGCCGTTCTGCGTGGCAGTCTGCGAGAAAACCGTTGATTTTATTTCACGACGCCACTTATCGGGAGCTGCCCACCAGAGCTCGATGAGCGCGTCGTACTCGGGATGCTCTTTGCGAGCGTCCGAAACTTTCAATTTCAAGTGGAAGGGCCGCGAACCGGGAGTGGTGAGGCTGGAACGCTGCGCTGCACTCGAGAGATGGACTTTTAAGCTGTCGGACGGCTCTTGCGCGGAGGTCAAAGCGCCGAGGACCAGGGTTGCAACGCATAAGACCAAAACTCGCATGCCGATGCAAGGTAACAAGTGGAGGAATGGAAAGCAAATGCGGGAAGCGAGCGAGGAATTGTTACGGGTCAGCGGCGAAATTGGGAAATTAGCCAGAACACGAGAGAAATGCCGGCACTGACGATTAAGCAGGTGACGATGGGAAAATAGAAGGTGGTGTGCTCGCCGCGGCGCACAATGTCGCCGGGGAGCCGACCCGGGCGAAACGGCAGGCGATCGGAGAAATAAAATGCGGCGCCAATGAGCGCGAGCAAGCCGGCGGCTATCAACAATGTGCGGCCCAGTTCGCGGTCGGAGGGCATTGGGTAATTGTAAGTTATGTTCGACTGCGGGAGGCTGAATGTGTTTTGATTCTGGCGGGATGCAGCTCTGCGATTCCCTAGGTTTGAACGCAGGGCAGGAGAATTTTAAGTTGAAAACACTCAGGAAACTTGGTGTCGCGTCGCTCGTTGGGATCTTGTTCGCTGGTTCGCTGTGGGCGCAGAAGAAATATGATACCGGCGCCTCGGATTCGGAAATAAAAATAGGAAATGTGTCGCCGTACAGCGGGGTATTCCAGGAATACGGCGCGGTGGGACGAGCCGAAGCCGCCTACTTTCAGATGATCAATGATCAGGGCGGAGTGAATGGGCGAAAAATTGTTTTTCTTTCAGAGGATGGCGGCACCGGGAAGTCCGCGGACTTGACGCGGAAATTGGTGGAGCAGGATGGCGTGCTGCTGATGTTCAGCTCTTTCGGGACCGAACCGAACCTGGCGGTGCGCGGTTATCTGAACGATAAAAAGGTGCCGCAGCTTTTTGTGCAGTCCAGTTCCTCGGTGTTTGATGATGCCGCGCATTTTCCCTGGAGCATGGGATTTTTTGCAACGTTCCGCATGGAAGGGGAAGTCTACGCCAAATGGATTTTGCATTACCACCCCGACGCAAAAATCGCCGTGCTGCAAGCGGATGACGACGCCGGCCGCGAGTATCTGGCCGGAATTCACGACGGACTGGGCGCGCAAGCCGCAACGATGATCGTCAAAGAAGCTAGTTACAGCGATAGCGATGCTTCGGTGGATGCGACAAATCGCGGAATTGAAACAATCCGGCGCAGACGTATTTCTGAATATGTCGGTGGGCAAATTCGCTACCCAGGCGATTCGCGCCGCATTTATTTCCGGGTGGCACCCTCTGGAATTTATTCCGAATGCTTCCCTTTCCGTCGCGGCGTTTCTGGAACCGGCGGGTTTGCCGGCGGCCGCCGGAATCATCTGCAACGCGCGGTCCAAGGGCTGGCAGAAGCCGGAAACGCTGCGCGATCCGGCGGTGCGCGAGTTTATAGACTGGATGAGCAAATATAATCCTGCCACGAGTTTGCGGGATCAGAACGCTTTGGCGGGTTACGAACGGGCGCAAGTACTGGTGGAAGTGTTGCGCAAGTGCGGCGACGATTTGACGCGCGCCAACGTGATGAAGCAGGCCGCCAGCCTGGATATGGATCTGGGGATGCTGCGGCCGGGAATCCGCGTGCAAACCTCCGCGACGGATTATCAGCCGATACAGAGGCTATATTTGATCCGCTTTAGTGGCAAGGACTGGACCACTTTTGGGCCGGTAGTGGGGCGGTGAGTTTCTATTTGCGTAGATATTTATTTGCGTAGATATTTTATGACTTCGAGCTAGATCAGTTCTTTGCCGGCGAAGAAATAAGAAATTTCGAAGGCTGCGGTTTCGGCGGCGTCTGAGCCGTGCGTACAATTGGTGCCGATGCTGGTGCCCAGGTCGTGGCGGATGGTGCCGGGCGCGGCTTTCTTGGGATCGGTGGCGCCCATGGCGTCGCGCCATTTGGTGATCGCGCCTTCCGCTTCGAGGACCATAGCTACAATTTTACCGGAAGACATGAAGTCGGTTAACTCGCCGAAGAACGGACGGGCGCTGTGGACGTGATAGAAGCCGCCGGCTTCTTCCTTGGTCAGGCGCATGGATTTGATCGCCACAATTTTGAAGCCGTGTTTGCTGATGCGCGACAATATCTCACCCTGCTGATGAGCGGCTACTGCGTCTGGTTTGATGATTGCGAAAGTTCGTTCGATGGCCACGAAGAAGCTCCTTGAGAATTAAAAGATGAAAGGCGAAGTAATGAAGCAACGAAGTAATGAAAATCACAAACCAAATCTAAAACCGTCACATCGCAAAAGTTTTCCAGTGCTTCCATAGGCTCTTTAGCATCGCTCCGACCAGATTAAAACGGTTCGTGAGGTCCTCACAACGCTTGGCCTCCAACAGCCCCTCGTCGCGACTCATTTCCAGCCAGAATTTGCACTCCTCACACGATCCTATGCTGATGGACAAGAATCGTTTGAACTCTAACGTGGAAGATCGCTTGGCCCAACCTTCCACAACGTTCGCCGGGACCGACCGGGCTGCTCGACGCACCTGCTTCGCTAGCTCGAACTGCTCGTATCCCGGGAAATTCCGTGCCTCGCGCGATATTTCGAGAGCTAGTTTGTAAGCCTCGCGAAATACATTCAAGTCTTTATAGGTTTTAATCGGCACGGCATCCTCACGGACGGAACAGCCGCGCCAAGCTTATCGCAATTCCAACTCTGTGTTCAGCTTTTCGTTACTTCATTACTTCATAACTTCTTTACTTCAGCCTTTTAGCGCTGCCGCCATTGTGGAGCCCATGTCCGCTGGGGTCTGGACACACTTGATTCCGGCGGCAGCCATGGACGTGTATTTGTCGGCAGCCGTTCCCTGCCCGCCGCTGATGATGGCTCCGGCGTGGCCCATGCGGCGGCCTGGCGGGGCGGTTTGCCCGGCGATAAATCCCACGACTGGTTTTTTCACATTGGTCTTGATGTATTCTGCGGCGCGCTCTTCCGCGTTGCCGCCGATTTCGCCGATCATGATGATCGCGTGAGTGTCGGGATCATCGTTGAATAATTTTATGGCGTCGAGAAATGAAGTACCGATGATCGGATCGCCGCCGATGCCGATGCACGTGGACTGCCCGATGCCCAGACGCGTGAGTTGATCGACGGCTTCGTAGGTGAGCGTGCCGCTGCGGCTTACTACGCCGACGTGGCCTTGCTTGTGAATGCGGCCGGGCATGATGCCAATTTTGCATTTGCCGGGAGAGATTACGCCCGGGCAGTTGGGGCCGATCAGTCGCGATTTTTTGAAGTCGATGGCCGCGGCTACGCGGACCATATCGAGAACTGGAATGCCTTCGGTGATGCAGATGATCAATGGCAGCTCGGAGTCAGCCGCTTCTAAAATGGCGTCCGAGGCGTACGGCGGCGGAACAAAAATTACCGAGGCGTTGGCGCCGGTTCCCTTCACCGCGTCAGCTACCGTGTTGAAGACCGGGCGTTCGAGATGTTTGGTGCCGCCTTTGCCAGGCGTTACCCCGCCTACGACCTGCGTGCCGTACTCGATCATTTGCTGCGCGTGAAACGTGCCTTCGCGTCCGGTGAAACCTTGCACGATCAGGCGCGTTTGTTCGTTTACGAGAACGCTCATCGTGCACCTCCTGCTAGAGCTACCACTTTTGTGGCGCCGTCCTTCATACCGTCGGCGATCGTGAAATTCAATTTGCTCTCGCGGAGAATTTTTTGGCCGAGTTCCACGTTGGTGCCTTCCATGCGAACGACGACTGGAACTTTTAGCTGCAGATCCTTCGCCGCCGCGACTACTCCGGTGGCCAAAACGTCGCAGCGCAAAATGCCGCCGAAAATATTGATGAAGACTGCGCGGACGCTGGGGTCACTCATCAAGATGCGAAAAGCGTTTTTCACCTGATCGGCAGATGCCCCGCCGCCAACATCCAGAAAATTGGCCGGCGACCCGCCCGCGTACTTGATGATATCCATGGTAGCCATCGCCAGGCCTGCGCCGTTGACCATGCAAGCTACCGAGCCATCCAGCTTGATGTAGTTGAGGCCATATTTCGAGGCTTCCACTTCGAGCGGATCTTCTTCGTCGAGATCCCGTAGTCCGCGTAAATCCTGGTGCCGGAAGAGTCCGTTGTCGTCGAAGGTCATCTTGGCGTCGAGGGCCACCAGGCGGCCGTCGCCAGTGACGATTACCGGGTTGATTTCCAACATGGCGGCGTCCGTATCCGTGAACGCGCGATAGAGTGATTGCAGAAACGGTACAGCGACCGCGGCAATTTCGCCGGGCAAGCCCAAGCCGAAAGCGATTTTGCGCGCCTGGTAGGGTTGCAAACCGACCACCGGATTAATCGTTTCCTGCAAGATCGATTCAGGATGATCTTTGGCGACTTCTTCAATTTCCATTCCGCCGGCGGCGCTGCCCATAAAAATTACGCGCCCGGTGGCGCGATCGACCAGCAAGCTGAGATACAGCTCACGCTTGATGTCCAAGCCTTCTTCAATCAGCAGGCGCTTCACGATGCGCCCCGAGGGCCCGGTCTGAATCGTCACCAGATTCATCCCCAGCATGTGGCTGGCAATCTCCGCGGCTTCATCGGGCGAGTGCGCCAGCTTAACTCCACCGGCTTTGCCGCGGCCACCGGCATGAATCTGCGCTTTTACAACGACGATATTGGACTTGAGGCGCTGCGCGGCTTCGCGGGCTTCTTCTTTGGTGAACGCCACTTCGCCGCGCGGGGTGGTCACTCCGTAGCGTGCGAGGATAGCTTTGGCCTGGTACTCGTGAATCTTCATTGCGCGTCCATCAGTGCTAGAATTTTGCTGCTTTCCGAACACTGAAGTTTACTCGGAAACCGCGAGGCGGAGCAAGGTTGCGCGGTTTTGCGCAAAATTGCGCAAGAATGCCGGTTGTCGCCCGCGGAAAGGCAGTCTCACGAGGAGTTGCTCTGGATTCTTCCCTGACGGAACGTATCGCGAGTGGCCAGTCTCTGACGCGGGCAGAAGCCAGCGCGTTGATGGATACACTCCTGGACGGCCAGCTGGGCACGCCGGAGATTGTACGCCTGCTGCTGGCCTTGAACCGCCGCCCGATCCAAGCCGAAGAGTTGGTGGGCTTCGCTGCCGCCATGCGGTGGCGGGTGGCTCCTGTGTTCACAGCGGGCAGCGCCTTGCCGGAGCACCTGGTGGACACCTGCGGAACCGGCGGTGACGGCGCCAACACTTTCAATATTTCCACCGCCGCCGCGATCGTGGCCGCCGCCGCAGGCGCTCGGGTGGCCAAGCACGGGAATCGCGCAGCCAGCTCGCAAAGTGGCTCGGCAGACGTTCTGGAAGCACTGGGCGTGCGCATCGATATCCCTCTCGAACAATCCGGACGCGCTATTCGCGAAATAGGCATCGGCTTTTTGTTTGCACGGGCGGCGCACACCGCCACCAGGCACGCTGCCGCTGCGCGCAAAGAAATTGGCGTGCGCACCATTTTCAATTTGCTGGGGCCACTGACCAATCCCGCGGGGGCACCCGCGCAGGTCTTGGGCGTGAATTCCGATTCGGCGGTAACACCGATGGCCGAAGCGCTGCGCGAATTGGGAGTCACCCGAGCCTTTGTGGTGCATGGCGCGGGTGGGCTGGACGAAATTTCGCTGGCCGGCGATACGCTCGTTGCGGAAGTTCGCGATGGCAAAATTTCGCGGTATGTAGTGTCGCCCGAAACGTTCGGCGTGCGGCCCGCGCCGCTACAATCCATTGCCGGTGGCTCGGTACTGCAAAATGCCGAAATAATCGCGCAGCTACTTGGGCTGGAGACGGGTCCAGCTCCTCACCAGACTCCTCCCCTAACCGCCGACGCTCGAAACGCGGCGCGCGACATCGTGGCGATCAATGCCGCCGCCGCGTTGGTGGCCGCGGGCGTCGCAGAAAATTTCCTGAGCGCCACCACCATGGCGCTGGACGCAATCCGCTCCGGCCAAGCCCGCAAAAAACTCGTAGAACTCGTTCAATTCACGAACGCCTGATGCGCACAAACATCTCAAACCGCGGCCAAAATGTTTCTCCGGTTTGCCGCGCTTTCCGTGTCCACTTGCTTGGTTATCATCTGGATACTCCCGCAAAAAGCTCACAGGATGGCAGTTACGGGTCTTCGGTAACCCTGCGAAACGCCTGAGAGTACTCTGTGGAAAACATTGTGGAAAGCCCGTCCCCCGCTGAACGTTGACCTAGGTAATACGTTTAAGCTCGGCAAATCGAGCAGGGAACACATCCAAGCTAAGTCCTTATTTATCATTGCGCTGCGGGCCTGCAGCCAGCTTTGACCAGCAAATATTGCGATTCCCGCTCAAATATCCCGGATTTCACATTTGCACAGATGGATGGACTATAGCGATTGCGCCGCAACCCTGCGCCAGCCATCTACCGGAAATCCTTTATTTAGAGGTGAGTACCTAGCACTACTCCGCTACAGTTGAGGCATGTCCGATGTCGGAATCGTTGACGGGTGCAATTACGAAGTCTATAGTGAATTCGCGGCGAAATTTTCCGGCCGCAGGCGGCCTACGCCCGCCGTATGGCGCCCATGAACCTTCCCAACGCATTGACGCTGCTCCGGATATTCTTCGTACCCGTATTGATCGTCGTCCTTCTGACCCGCAGCCCGAATATTGAGATGCTGGGATTCACGATGCACTTTGAATTCTGGGGCGTGTTGATTCTGCTCACCGCTGCCGCCACCGATTGGCTGGACGGCTACTTGGCCCGCCGCCGCTCGGAAGTAACCACGCTGGGAATTTTGCTGGACCCGATCGCCGACAAATTACTGATCTCCGCAGCGTTCGTTTCCCTCGTCGACATGCATTTGGTTCCCGGATGGATGGTGGTCATCATCATTGGACGCGAGTTCACCGTGCTCGGCTTGCGAAACATCGCTTCGGCGGAAGGTTTTACGATCGAAGCCAGCGTCCTGGGTAAAACCAAGATGGTGTTGCAGGTCTGCGCGGTAGCGGTGTTGATCGCCGGCGCCCGCCATCCTTCCCTGCACTTGATCGCCAAAATATTATTGTGGCTGGTGGTAGCCAGCGCGCTGGTATCCGCGGCGCAATACTTCTCCCGCTTCTGGGCCAAGGTAGATGATCGGATCAAGCAGCGCCGGAAATTGCGCATGCTGGAATCCCGCAAGAATTCAGAGGATCCGGTGCCACTATGAGCTCGAAATTTGCAACCCTAACATAACGAAAAGCCCGCTGAGGACAACCAGCGGGCCTTTTAGTTAGGGTTTCAGAGTTATCTATTCGAGTTCCGCGTAATCCCCCGCATACATTTCCGCGGAGCTAAAGGTGATCAGCACCGTTGCCGAATTCTTGCTGGTGTTCAGGACAATCCCTTCGCCCAGAACCTCGCGTGGCAAATCCTTCCACGAATAACGCTGCGGAGTGCTGCCGAATCCGTACAGCTTGTACTGATAATCGGCGGTTTGCGGCGCCAGCTCTCGCATTTCGCCTTGATGGCGGAACACTCGCACGTAGTCGCCAACTTTCAATCCCTGCGAAGCCCCCAAGTTGATATATAGCGTGCTGTTCTGCCCGTAGGAGTCCGCATTGTCATACCCTCCGACCAGCGTGCCCACCGGCTTGCCACTGACCGGCGCAAAGTGATCGAAAGAAGTGGCATCCTTGTACGGAGGAGCCGGACGGTCCACGTACGGGCGGACGATGTCGCCGCGTTGCATGTAGCTGCACGAAAAAATAACCTCAGCGGTAGACGTTTTGGGTTGTACATTGACGACACGCAGTTGGCCGGCGTCCACATAGGTATTGCCCAGCTGTTTGATCAGCTTGGTTTGTCCCTTGAACCAGTTCACGTTGTCCGTGAGTGGATCTTTTTCGTGGCGTACCACCATAAAACGGTCGCCGACGCGAACACCCTGGTCCTGGCCGCGGTTGATGAATACGTATTCGCCGCGCGAGAAGACCACCTTATATTCCGACTGTTCGCCGGAAATAAGGCGCATCTCTTCCGGCAGCTTCTCGTCGGTGATAAAACCCGAGCAATTGGCCGCAGAATAGCCGGGTTGCGAGGACATCGGTCCGGGCGCCGGTAAACCTTGGGTAGTCGGTGTAGTTTGTGCCGCAACTGTGGCAGCACCGAGTAACATAGCAATTGAAAGAACGGCAAAATTAGCGCGCATGCAAAACTCCTTCGAAAACACGCCCTTAGGGGCCGTGCGGGAACTGTGCAATGCGAAATTAACAGGGGACTAGTACGACGTCAACGAATTGGCGGGAAGCGCTTTACATATTTGATACTGTACTTTAGGCCGTTTATTTTCAATGGTTTAATGGGGATATTGGCTTGATGAGCGTGACGGGTCCATTTGGCAAAGGCTTGCGGAGGCTCTGCGGGGTGGTCGCGGCCTCGGATGCGCTTGCGATGCAGCGGCAGGTGCGTTTGGCCTTGGCGGCAACCCCCACGATCGAATTGCGCCTCGACTGGCTGGCCAGCGACGCGGAACGACGTAAGTTTTTGGCCTGGCTCTCGCGGCAAAAATTTCGCGGCGCTACCTTCATCGCGACTTGCCGGCGGGTTGAGGGGGGCGGGCGGCTAACCGGAGGGATTTCGCACGAGCTTTTCTGGTTGATGGAGGCGCGGGCGGCCGGTTGCCAGTGGTGCGACGTGGAAATGGAGACGATGCGGGAGCTGCCGCAGGAGTCGGTGCGTGGGTATGCCGTCCCGCCTCGGGTGATGCTGTCCGTGCACGACTTCGAGCGGACTCCGGTTCTGCCGCGCACTCTGAATGCCCGGGTGCACGGGCAAGTGGACTCGGTAAAGATTGCCGCACATGCCCGAAACTTCGGCGATGGCTTGCGACTGTTGGCGCTGGCCAAGAAGTCGCGAGGGTTTGTGGCGGTGCCGATGGGGGAAGTTGGTTTGCCCTTGCGGATTTTGGCGCTGCGGGAAGGTAGTGCGTTGGCGTATGCGCCGGTCGGGGAGGTGACTGCTCCTGGGCAAGTCTCGTTGTCGGCCATGAAGGAGCTTTATCGGGCGGATCAACTCAATGGCGCGACGAAAGTGTATGGCGTAATCGGTTCGCCGATTGGACATTCCCTTTCGCCACTGCTGCACAATACCGGGTTTGCCGCGCGGGGGCTGAATGCGGTGTATCTACCGTTCCTGGTGCACAAGCTTTCGGAGTTTCTGGAGCTGGTGCCTAAGATTGGCGTACCCGGATTCAGCGTTACGCTTCCGCATAAACAGACGATTCGGAAATATCTGGCGAGTTGCGATGCCTTGGCCGAAGAAATTGGCGCTGTGAATACCGTTACGGTGAAACGCGACGGCTCGTTGCACGGATCGAACACCGATTACATCGGCGTTTTGCGCGCGTTGGAATCGCGGATGAACTTGGCGAAAAGCCGGGTGTTGATTTTTGGCGCCGGCGGCTCGGCGCGGGCCGCTGCGTTTGCGCTGAGGAAGGCGGGAGCGGCCGTAGTGATTTGTGCCCGGCGTGAGGCGGCGGCTCGGGAGTTGGCGCGGGCTTGTGGCGGCGAGACTGTGCCGCGGCGTGCGCTGCTTACCGAGAAATTTGATGCAGTGTTGAATGCTACGCCGGTCGGAATGCATCCGCATGCCAGCGTTTCGCCGCTTGCGGCGAGCGAGTTACACTGTCGAGTCCTGATGGATCTGATTTACCGCCCCCAGAGGACGGAACTTTTGAAGATTGCAGCACGCAAAGGGATCGTGGGAATTTCGGGAGTGGAAATGTTTGTGGCCCAGGGTGTCGCGCAGTGGGAAATGTGGACTGGCAAGACCGCGCCGGAAGCGAAGATGCGGGCGGCGGTGCTTGGTGCGTTGCGCTTGGAAGAGCACGCGTCTCACGCTGGCGTGCTGCGGGGTAGTTCGCAGCGCGGCCATTCGGCAGGCGATGCTGCGAAATCGCGGCGAGGCCGCGCATGATTCAGCCCACCTTCGCGGAATTTCAGAAGCTGGCAAAACAAGGAAATCTAATTCCGGTGTACGACGTTTTTTCCGCCGATCTGCTTACGCCGGTCAGCGCTTATTTGCGGATTGCGCAGGGCGCGCGTTTCTCCTTTTTGCTGGAGAGCGTGGAAGGCGGCGAGAAGATCGCGCGTTATACGTTTGCGGGAGCCAATCCCGAAGAAATATTTCGTTATGCCAACGGCGCGTGCGTTCTGGAAAGTCACGACCGGCTGGTGTGGGAAGAGCGCGATCCGGTTACTTTTCTGCGCGAACGCATGCAGCGCTTTCGTCCCGGTGCGTTTGCCGGGATTGCCGCCGCTCGTGGCCGGGGCAATTGGGTATTTTTCTTACGACATGGTGCGGCTGATCGAGCGCTTGCCGAAACGTCTGCGCGACGAGATTGGGCTGTACGATGCGCAGTTGATGTTCTATCACGGGATTTTGGCGTTCGATCACGTGCAACACCGGTTGTGGGTGGTCCGCAACGTTTATACCGAAGGCAAAGGAAGTCTGCGCGCGAAGTACAACGCAGCGGTAAAAGAAATTGCGCGGACGCGGAAACTGCTAGATGAGCCATCAGCGGCCGAGCGCACAGCTCAAACCAGCCAAACGCCGCAGCCGCGCAAAATCGAAAGTCACTTCCAACTTTCGCAAACCGGAATATTTTGCCGCAGTGCGCAAGGCCAAGGAATATATCCGCGCAGGCGACATTTTTCAGGTGGTCATCAGCCAGCGATTTTCCGCGAAGACTTCTGCGACCCCCTTTGAAATCTACCGGCAGCTGCGGGCGGTGAATCCTTCGCCATATCTTTTCTACCTGCAGATGAATGATGTCGCGGTAGTCGGCAGCTCTCCGGAGATGTTGGTGAAAGGTGCAGGGACGCGAAGTATTTTACCGGCCGATTGCCGGAACGGTGCCGCGCGGCAAAGATGAAGCCGAAGATCTGCGCCGCGAGAAAGAGCTGCACGCCAGCGAGAAAGAGCGCGCCGAACACATCATGCTGGTGGACCTGGGGCGCAATGATTTGGGCCGGGTCTGCGAGTACGGCACAATCAAAGTGGAAAAATTGATGACCGTCGAACGATATTCGCACGTGATGCATCTGGTTTCGAGTTTGCGCGGACAGTTGCGCAAAGACGTGGATTGTTTCGATGCGCTGATGGCTTGTTTTCCGGCTGGAACGGTATCCGGCGCACCCAAAGTTCGCGCCATGGAAATTATCGAGGAGCTGGAACGCACCCGCCGCGGAATTTATGCCGGCGGCGTGCTGTATCTCGATTTCGCCGGCAATCTGGATTCCTGCATCGCGCTGCGCACCATGGTCATCAAAAATGGTGTGGCTTACATTCAAGCCGGTGGCGGAATCGTGGCCGATTCCAGCCCCGCCGGCGAATATCAGGAAAGCGTAAACAAAGCCGGCGCGTTGCGAAAAGCTCTGGAATTAGCGGAGGCGTTGTAGGGGCAGCGTGCATGCCGTGCCCGTGGTGGCCCCGCGTAAAGGAAACCAGCGTCGTACAATGGAAAATCGCCCATGATCTTGCTGCTCGACAACTACGATTCCTTCACCTACAACCTGGCGCAATATCTGGGCGAACTCGGCTGCGATGTGCAGGTCCATCGCAACGACAAGATCTCCGTTCAAGAAATCCAGCACCGAAAACCGGAACGCATCGTAATTTCGCCAGGGCCGTGCACGCCGCAAGATGCCGGAATCTCCATCGAAGTGATCGAGCAACTCGCCGGGAAATTTCCGATCCTGGGCGTTTGCCTGGGCCATCAAGCTATCGGCGCAGCCTTTGGCGGGAAAGTGGTTCGCGCCCCAAAACTGTTTCATGGCAAAACCAGCCAGATTCATCACGACGGCAAAGGCGTTTTCGAAGACTTGCAAGACCCTTTCACCGCAACGCGTTATCACTCGCTAATCGTGGAACGAAAATCCCTGCCCCGCGAGCTGACCATCACCGCCGAGACCGACGACGGCATCATCATGGGCCTCCGCCACAAGAAGCATAAAATCGAGGGCGTGCAGTTCCACCCGGAATCGGTGCTCACCGATTCCGGCAAACAGCTGCTGCAAAACTTTCTTAACCTCTAAAAACGATCTCTCGAATAGAACGACACCTCAAACTTGTCATTCCGAGCGCAGCGAGGAATCTGCTTTCCGTCACACCACCACCAGCCGACCTCGGTTGAACACGCGAGCGACGCAGCAGAAAGCAGATTCCTCGCTGCGCTCGGAATGACACGCTTACTTTGTTTTACTCTCGAGCAAGCTGGGGCGCAGCATGCTGCGCCCCTACAAAACTCCGAGAAATAATTCGGGTTACAGGCCGGCGAGGATGGCGGCGTAGATTTCTATGCCGCGCCAGAGGTGGCCCAAGCGGAGATTTTCGTCGGAGCTGTGCTGGTGATTGTCGTAGTTGACGATGGGTACGCCAATCCACGGCATGTTTAAATTTTCGAAAATGTACATTGGCACGCTGCCGCCCAGCGTTGGCGCGATCACCGCTTCTTTGTTGGTGGCGGCTTGCACCACGCTGATTAACAGTTGCGAGATCGGTAGTTCCATCGAGGTGCGCGAGGCGGGATAGTTGAAATCGCCTTTGGTTATTTTCGCCACGTGATCGTGGGCCAGGCGTTCTTCTTTGGTCGGTTCGGTGCTGGTGATAAACACGTCTTGCTCACGAATGAATTCGAGGATTTGCTCGTACTTTTTGTCCGGGTCTTCGCCTTTTACCAGGCGCACATCGAGCGAGGCTTCGGCTTTTTCTGGGACCACGTTTTGCGCCTGGTCGCCGACGTAGGCGCTTTTGAGCCCACGAATATTCAATGACGGCTGTTGCAGCAGCTCGATCAGCTTCTTCCCTGCTCCATCTGGTTTCTTGAATTGCAAATCTTGCGCTAACTGCGCGTCATTGTCTGGCATTTCTTGCAGGGCTTTTTGTTCGGCCGGGCCGAGCGGCACCACATCATCGTAGAAGCCGGGGATCACCACGTGTCCGGTCTCGTCTTTCATGCTGGCGAGAAGGCGTGAGAGCTCCAGCGCGGGATTGGGCGCCCAATTTCCGTAGTGTCCGCTGTGCAGCGCACGGACTGGGCCGTACGTGGTGATGTCCAATCCGAGAACGCCGCGATTGCCGAAGAAAACCAGGGGACGTCCACTCTGGTGGACAGGGCCGTCGCCAGTGATCAGCAGATCGGCATCGAGAAGATTCTTGTGCAGGAGTAACGTGCGTTCGAGGCTTGGTGAACCAGCTTCCTCTTCGCCATCCAGAATTACTTTCAGATTTACGGTGAGCGGAATATTTTTGGCGCGAAGGGCATCCAGCGCGGCCAGCAGCGCGATGATTGGAGATTTGTCGTCGGAAGCGGAACGGGCGTAGATGCGCCAGTCATCTGGGTAGATTGCAGGATGCTGCGGATTATTTTCTGGAAGCGGGATGCGTTTGCCGCCGGCTTCGAGGGAGTTGGAGCGCAGCGTGGGCTCGAAGGGTTTGCCGCCATCGGTCCAGGCGGCGGGGTCGACGGGTTGGCCGTCGTAGTGGGCGTAGAAAATTATGGTATGGGTGGCTTCCGGGGAAATTAGCTTTCCGAAAACCACCGGCCCGCGATCCTTGATGGTGAAGAGGTGGGTTTCGATGCCGCGGGCTTCCAGTAGTTCGACGAGATGGGTGGCGTTTTTTTGGATGTCTACCGTGTCCGAGGCAATGTTGGGAATGGCCAGGAAGTCGGAGAGTTCGCGGATGATGCGGTCTTCATTGTTGGTGCGGTAGTCGCGGACTTCCTGGACGACTTGGGCGGGGGTGAGGCGAACGGGTTTTTGCGCCTCGGAAATCGGAGCTAGAAGGGCAAGCAGGGCGATTGCGGCTGACGTGTGCGTGAATATTTTCAGAAAGCAGATTCCTCCCGCCTGCGGCGGGCAGGCGCTTCGCTCGGAATGACAATCTTAAAGGTCTCGCGGTAGTGACCGACCACAAGCTGCGTCCGGTCTATTCTCGAATGTTAGGGTATCAGCAATTGTGATGTTGCGAGAAAGCGACAACGGCGTACGCCCGGGCAAGCTGGGGCGCAGCATGCTGCGCCCCTACAAAGCCACTTCCTGCACGAGAATAGAAACGCCGCCTAGAAGGCGGCGCTACTATTGCGAAATGCGCCCGCCTCCCCGACCGGTCGGGGCAAACTCCAGGCGGCCGCTACAAAAAGCATAAGTCCAGATGCGTTCTAGATTAGGCGAGGGCCGCGGAGTAAACGGACTGGGAGCATGAACATGGCGGTTAGCAGGGCGAAGACGCCGTGGACGGCGATTCCGGCCAGGCGGAACGGCAGCGTGAGCAGCCAGATGAAGGGGTAGGCGATCAACGCCAGGATGGCGATCGGCCAGCAGACCATGAATAAGAAGCACCAGAGGATTACGACGAGCATGGCGGCGTCTCCCTTTCGATATTTACGCTACCTACGTACGCAAACGCACTTGCGGTCATCGAGTTGAGCTACCGATACTTGCGCTGGCTCGACTCGCGCTTCCTAATACTTGCGCCTGCGTACTCGCGCTGACGCGATCTGCGCTACCGATACTTACCTATATTTACGCTACCGCGGCCGGGAATGTTCCGGCGAATTTATAGTCGGCTAGGCGGAGGCGGCGAACTATGGATTCAGGGACTTCGGCATCCATAAACATATACGTGTCATCGACTTCCGAGCGCAGGACTTTGCCCATGGCGTGGATCAGGGCCAGTTTGCGGCCTTCGGTCAGCGGCATCCGCAGCGAGACGGCCACAGCTGGATCCACGGGCATGGCCTGGTCGATGCGTTTCAATAATTCGTCGAGGCCTTCGCCGGTCAGGCCGGAAACTAATACCGGCGAGTTGTCAGCCAGTGAGGTGCTGGCGGCTGGCTGGGGTTCGTCGTCTTGCAATTCTCGCTCGTCGCGGCGTTCGGCATGCTCGTGCTTCAGAGCTTTGCGTTCTTCCGGCGTGAGCTGATCGATCTTGTTGAGGACGCGTAGCACCGGGCGATTGGAGACACCCAGTTCATCGAGGATCTTGCGGACTTCTTCGTCGAGTTCAGCGTGATGCGGATTGCTGACGTCGCTGACGTGCAGGATTAGCGCAGCTTCCTGAACTTCTTCGAGCGTGGCGCGGAACGCCGTAAGCAATCCTTTGGGCAGATCGCGAATAAATCCTACAGTGTCCGAAACCAACACGCGACGGTGCGACGGAAGACGGATGGCGCGGATGGTCGGATCGAGGGTGGCAAACATGCGCGACGAAACCAGGACCTCAGCGCTGCTGAGGGCGTTGAAGAGGGTGGATTTCCCGGCGTTGGTGTAGCCGACCAGCGCGATGGTGCCCAGGGGGACGGCGTTACGCGCTTCGCGTCTCAGGGCGCGCTGTTTGCGAACTTCTTCGATGCTGCCTTTGATTTTGCTGACGCGGTCGCGAATGCGGCGGCGATCGGTCTCCAGCTTTTTTTCTCCGGGGCCGCGGACACCGATGCGGCCGGCCCCTCCGCCTGCGCCTCCGGAACCGCCACCGCCGCTCTTGCCGCCGAGACGGGACATTGCGGTGCCTTTGCCGGTGAGCCGCGGAAGCATGTAATTCAACTGCGCCAATTCCACTTGCAGCTGGCCTTCGCGGCTGCGCGCGTGTTTGGCGAAAATATCCAGAATCAATTGGGTGCGGTCGATCACGCGGCGCTCGGTGAGTTCTTCAATGTTGCGCTGCTGCACGGGGGAAAGATTGCTGTCGAAAATGATCAATTGCGCCTGGTGGGCGTTGGCTTCGGCGCGAATCTCGTCGAGTTTGCCGCGGCCGACCAGCGTGGCGGGATCGGCGGAATCGCGGACCTGGAACACAGTGGAGACGATTGCGGCTCCAGCGCTCTTGGCCAAGTTCGATCAATTCGACGAGCGATTCGCGGCCCTGTTCGCCCGCAGGCATGCCGGGGAAACGCGGCGCGCGCTTCCAGCCGATGCCGACGAGCAAGGCGCGTTCGGCGTTGGAGACTTGTTGTGGCGATTTAGTCATAACAAATTACGATTCCGGCCTGCTGCCCCGCACGTTGCAAATCCATCGGACACAATGACGGGCGTCACGGCGGGCATTGCGGTTGGCATCGTGCGTCCGCCAGCCACGTGATTATACGCTGGCCGGGGATCACCGGCGCGTCCGTCACCGGAACCCACCGCAGGCCTCACCGCCGAATTCCTGGATGGAGGTAGTGAAGCTGGGTACCCCACCCCCTACGTTTGCGTAAGATATAGCCCGGAAAGGGGTTACATGGGACTGTTTTGCAAGAGATAGATTCTAAGGGGTTTACAAAGCTGTCTGCGGCCGGTGCCGCTGAAGAGTAGGCAAACACAGTACTTATTTGTGATTTCAGGAATCTTGATGTTACTTCCTGGTTAGGAGCGGCTTGGCGGGCCGACGCAGTTATCTACATCGATAAGTATAGCCGGAGATACCAAAAAGTCAAGCGCAAAGTTGACAAAGTGGAACGGAAGAAGCCAGCAGCGGGCGAAGGACGTTCATGGCTCGTCCCAGGCTAGTGAAAGACTAGTCCAAGGCTAAAGGAACGGGTCTGAAGACCCGCCGCTACAAGGGCGGCTGGGTGGGGTCGGCGGAGGATGGTATATGCTCTTTGGGCGGCAGATTGTCCACTGGCGCTGAGGATTGTTGGGAGAATTAAGCTGAAATGGGTGAGGACTGCGGGTATGGGACTGACGAAAAAGGATGGACGGGCGGGGTTGATTCGGAGGGTGGTTCCGGCGGTGCTAACTTGCGGGTTTTTGTTTGCCGCGAACTACACGATGGATATCGCGATGGCGCGGATGGGCATCGATGAGTCGAAGACGATTGTCAATGATTTGATTATTGGAGTGCTGGGGGCGCTGGCGGTTTATTACTACCTTTCGGCTAGTTACGAGAACCTACATTTTCAGAGTGCCCGGGAACGGATTTTGTTGATTGGGGAGTTGAATTTGCGGATTCGGGAGTCGCTGGGGGTGGTGACGAGTTCGGCTATGTCGGATGACCGAGTGGCGCGGTTGCGCGGGATTGATGAAGCGATTGACCGGATTGACGATATTCTTTGCGATTTTCAGACAGGTGGGCGGACGTGAGATCCCAATGCGACGGTTGTGGGATCTGATTGCGGTGGGATTGGTGAATTTTCGTTGATAATTTGGCGTTTCCTCCGTTGTTCTCGTTGATGACCTGTACAGTTTGGAGGCTGGTGCCGCACCTACGGTGCTAGCGTTTCCCTTCTCTCGATACCCAGCCCTTACGGGCTGGGCTAAATTGTTTCGCGCCTCCGGCGCTGGGATGATGATCAACGCTCGTTAGAGAAATTGGCGATTGCGGGAGAAATCAGGGATCGCGAAATTAGGCCGGACCCCTTCGTTCCTTCGGGCAAGCTAAAGTTCGGCGCCTACGTAAGACAGCACTTGGCGCTGCAGATCGGGGTGGTCGCCGAAATTGGGGAACCATTGGACGTTTTTTTCGCGGCGGAACCAGGTTAGTTGGCGTTTGGCGTAGCGACGGGTGGATTGCTGGATTTCGGCGCGGGCGGCGGCTAGAGAAAGATCGTTGCGATTTACGGCGGCTAGTTCTTTGTATCCTAGAAAATCGAAAGGCTTGGAATTCTCTGGGGAGTTTGGCAGAAGTTGGGTTACTTCGTTTTGCCAGCCGGCGGCCAGCATGGCGTCAATTCGCTGGTGAATGCGTTCGTACAATTCTTCGCGCGGTGGTTCCAAACCAATTTTAATTACTTGCCAGCCTTCCAGCGGGGTGCGGCCTTCGGTGTGGACTTGCGTGAGGGGCTTGCGGGCTAGGACGCAGACTTCTACGGCGCGAATTAGTTTTTGAGTGTCTGGCGGGGCGATGCGGTTCGCAGAATCTGGATCCAGTCGTTTCAGAGAGACGGTGGAGATAGTTTGGGCCGTGTTTTTCTGCGCCGGCGCGGAGGCGGGTGCGGAGTTCTTCGGAGCGTTGTGGGAGGTCGGCGAGACCCTCGAAGAGGGCGCGCATGTAGAGGCCGGTGCCTACCGTTAGGAAGGGGAGTTTTTTTCTGGCGCGGAGATCTTGCAGGACGGACAGAGCCATTTCGCGGTAGCCGCCGGCGGTGGCTTCTTGGTTGGGATTTAGAACGTCGAGGAGATGGTGGGGGATTTGCTGGCGTTCGTTTTTTGTGGGTTTGCCGGTGCCGATGTCGAAGCCGCGGTAGAGCTGGGTGGAATCGCAGGCTAGGATTTCTCCGTTTAATTTTTGGGATAGATAGAGGGCCAGGGCGGATTTGCCGGAGGCGGTGGGACCGAGGATGGCGATTAGTGGCGGGTGAGATTCGGATGCAGTCATGGGAAGAGGATGTGGCGGGCGCGGAATAGCAGGATGAGTAGGACGATGAAGGCGGCTAGCAAGATGCCGATTATCTGTTGGCGCGGTGGTGGCACGGAGAGAGTTTCGCACCTCAGGGGCTAAAGCCCAATATTTTAGTGGCACGTTACGGCCCGACTGAAGTCGGGCCCTCCCGTAAGCTTGGTGACGCGTCGCGGCCCGATTAAATTAAGGCCCTCTCACGGGATTAAGCAGATCCGATTGGCTTAGATCCTTTCCGATGAATTAATTGTGGAGTGGGAATCCAGACCCGCCGCTGCAACGGCTCGGTGATGATTACGCCCGGGCAAGCTGGGGCGCAGCATGCTGCGCCCCTACAAAGGCATGGCGTTGCGCGGGAAAGAGTGCGGGGGGGAAATTCAAAGGAACGGGTCCCTTCCTTCGTCAGGGTAAACTGAAGACCCGCCGCTGCAACGGCTCGGTGATGATTACGCCCGGGCAAGCTGGGGCGCAGCATGCTGCGCCCCTACAAAGGCATGGCGTTGCGCGGGAAAGAGTGCGGGGGGGAAATTCAAAGGAACGGGTCTGAAGACCCGCCGCTGCAACGGCTCGGTGATGATTACGTCTGGGCAAGCTGGGGCGCAGCATGCTGCGCCCCTACAAAGGCGTGGCGTTGTGCGGGAAAGGGTGGGGGGGAAATTCAAAGGAACGGGTCCCTTCCTTCGTCAGGGTAAACTGAAGACCCGCCGCTACAACGGCTGGGTTACTGGCCTTGGGAGGCGGGGTTTATGTTGTAGAAGTAGGTGTAGCGGAGTTCGATGTAGGGGCCGCTGAATTGGGGCGGGAGGCCCTCGAAGGGGTTGGAGGCGCGGATGGAAGAGAAGGCGGCGCGGTCGAGAGGCTCTTTGCCGGACTGGCGCACGATTACCGGGTCGCCTACGGAGACGCTGCCGTCGCGATTGATGCGGAAGGTTAGCTGGACGATTCCTTGTTCACCTAGTTCGACGCTGGAAGGCATGACCGCGAACCAATTGCGCTTTACGGTGACGTAGACACGCTGGAGGTAGCCGCTGAAGTCGACGCCTTGGTCTGGCGTAAGCATTTCGAGTCCACCGTACGCGCTGCCGCCACCGCCGCGGCCTTGGGAGCTGCGAACCGGACCACCGCCGCCGATTGAGGGGCGAGGAGCGGAGGGCCGGTCGCTCCCATGGAGCACATCATTGAGCGAACTTCCGGAACTGGCGGACTTGGGAACAATCAGATGAGGGTTCGAGACCGTGGGCGAGTCCGGAAGTTCGAGTTGCAGCTTGGGCTTGGGATTATCGGATTTCGGCGCTGGAGCGTTGTCGAGCGGTGGTGGCACAACGGCGGACTTCGGGGTTGGTGCGGCGGGAAGCTCGCGAGCCGGCTCCGGAACTTTTGGAGTTTCGACAGGCTTGGGCGGAGTGGGGGCGACTTTGGCTACGACGCTCGGGTCCACTTTGATGTGCGGGGCTGGCGGAGCGACGGTTTTCGGTTGTTCGAGGTCGAATGCACCGGGCGCAATCAATGGCGTGAAGATCTGGCGGGCGATTTCTTGTTGTTCCTTGGTGGGTCCGGTGCGCGAGAATGCGTAGATGAAAAGAAAAATCAGAAGGACGTGAAACGCGATGGAGCCGACCAGCTTGATGGCGTCCCACTTGGTGGTTTCTTCTTTGGGAGTTTCTGCGACCAGGTGGACTTCACCGGTGGTGAAGACGTCTGGCGCGACCATTTCCGGTGGAGCGAATTCGGCGGGAGCAATTATTTCCGGGGCTTTAGAGCCTAGAGGAACGGTGATGCGTTCATCGAGTTCGCTGGGCTGCGCGGGAACGGCGTGATCTTCGATTACACCGTAGGCTTCGCGATTGATATCGCGGGGAACGACCACGCGCGCGGAGATGGATTCGAGCGGAAGATTTGCGGGAATGGTGCTGCGGCCATCAAGCACAACGATGGGCAGCATCGCGGGCACCAGGGTGCGCTCATCTAAATTGCTGGGGCGGCGACGGGTCGACGGCTCTGGGCCATTAAAGACAGGCGGGCGGGCATCGACAGGGATTAGGGTTCTGGGGATCATTGCGCTCGTTTTTCGACTCGTGTTTCAGAAGGTGCGGGTGCGCCGGCTGGTGGCGCTGGCGGTTTGCTAGAGATATTGACGCTTTTGGCGTGGGCAAGGATGCTTGCCATTACTTGAGACGCCAGATCGAGTGCAGCGCGGCCGGCGGCGCCGTTGGTTACCGGCTGCTGGCGGGTTTTCACGGCATGGATGAAAGCTTCCAGTTCGGCGCGGAGTGGCTCGGTTTCTGGCGCTACTAACTTTTCGAAGGCGAATTCTGGCTGTGGGCCGGGGCGCTTGACGCCGACTCTTAGGGCATCACGTCTCGCGTAATCGAGAGAGATGTATTCGTGTTGCTGGAAAAAGCGCATTTTGCGAACGCGCTCGGTGGAGACGCGGCTGGCGGTGACGTTGGCTACGGCACCACCTTGAAATTCGAGGCGGGCGTGAGCGATGTCTACTTTGTCGGTGAGAACGGGGATACCTACGGCTTTTACTTCGGTGACCGGTTCGTTGACGATCGCGAGGAGAATATCCAGATCGTGAATCATCAAGTCAAAGATCACGTCGACATCGAGACTGCGCGGAGTGAAGACGCCGAGGCGATGAACTTCGAAAAAGAGCGGACGATTGACGATTGGTTCGACGGCGATGACGGCGGGATTGAAACGCTCTACGTGGCCGACTTGCAAGATTCGGCTGTTACGGGCGGCCGCGGCTATTAAATCATCGGCTTCGGCCAGCGTGGTGGCCATGGGCTTTTCGATGAGGACATCGAGACCGAGGTCCATTAACTGGGTGCCGATTTTGGCGTGAGCGATGGTGGGGACGGCTACGCTGGCGGCGTCTGCACGATTTTTTAGATCTGCGATGTTGGCGAAAACTGCGACCTGAAATTCTTTGCCTAGCGCGGCGGATTTGGCGGGATCGGAATCGAACACGCCGACGAATTCTACATTTTCCAGTTCGCGGTAGACGCGGGCGTGATTGCGGCCGAATTCTCCGGCGCCGATCAAAGCTACGCGCGTTTTCACTCGCGAATTTGCGGGAGCGCTCATTTTTTGTTGGTTCCCACGGGAGCGCTTTTTGCTTCCGCGGCAGCTGCTTCGGGCGGGAAGGCCTGGATGGCGATCCCTGCGCCGTCGGCGAACTCAATTAATTTTGTGCGGTCGAATAACAAGGTGCGGTCAGCGTCGATGGCCAGCGCGGTGGCGCCCGAATTCTTCATCTGTTCGACGGTCGAGAGTCCGACGACAGGTACGTCAAAGCGCATGTCCTGGCCGGGCTTGCTGACCTTGATTACTACCAGAGGCTTTTCGGCGCTGCGAGTGGCGGTGAGGCGGGCAGCGCGGGCGATGGTTTCGTCGGTGCCTTCCATGGCTTCGACGGCTACGCAGGCGCCATCCGAGACTACGATGGTTTGGCCGATGTCCATGGCGGAGATTTTTCTGGCGATTTGCAGACCGTAGGCTATGTCCGAGGATTCCTGGAGTATTCGGAGAGCGCTTAGTTAGAATCCCGCGGCGGGGACTAACGGCTGGAGAAAAATTGTGGAATTTACGAGATGAATGTTTTCTTCTTCGAGAATTTTAGCGACGCCACCGATCAAAGCGTCGGTATTCTTGGTGGTGAGAGAAAATAAGAGTTTGGCCAGTTTCCAATCGGGGCGAATGGTGCTGAAAATTTTATTGTGTTTCACCTGGCCGGCCATAACGGCTTGGGTTACGCCTTCCTGATGCATCAGGTCGATGGCTTTGCTGAGTTCGCCGAGGCTAACCCAGTGAATGCGCTTGGCGACTTCCGCCAGTTCCGGCGAGGCTTCTTCTTTCATGCGCGATTACCGCCATGTCGATGCCCTGCTGGCGCGCGCCTTCGAGAACCAGAAATGGGAAGCGGCCGTTGCCGGCGATGAGTCCCCAGCCGGTGGCGGCGAGTTTTGTGTCGGACTGTAGAAGAATTGCGCGGCATGGCTGCGAGCGGCGAGCGACACGCTACTTGACGATGCCGCGTTCGGCGCTTTCGATGAATTGGATCAATTCTTTTACGTCGGCGGAGTCGCCGAGATTTTTCTTCATTTCCTCGAGAGCTTGGGTGGTGTTGAGCTTGGCGCGAATCAGCAACGGAACGCGATTTTCAGCGCGGCGAGGCGCTGGGGAAAAACCTTTTCGTTGGAGTCCGATGGCGTTGATGCCGTAGCTGGTGGTCTGGCGTTCGGTGACTACGCGGGAGAAGGGCGGAACATCTTGAGTGATCACCGTGGATGCGCCGATGTAGGCGTAGCGGCCGATGCGGCAAAACTGGTGAACAGGAGAAAATGCGCCGACCGTGGCGAAATCTTCTACCGTGACGTGTCCGGCGAGGGTGGCGCCATTGGCGAAGATGGTTTGGTTGCCGACGTGGCAATCGTGGGCGATATGCGAATAGGCCATGAACAGGCTGCCGTTGCCGATGGTGGTTTTTCCGCCACCGCCGACGGTGCCGCGACTTACCGTGACATTTTCTCTGAAGGTATTTTCGTCGCCGATGATGAGATGGGTTTTTTCTCCGGAAAATTTCAGATCTTGCGGATCGCCGCCGATGGAGCTGAAGGGATGGAAGATATTTTTGCTGCCGGCAATGGTAGGACCGGTGATCACTGCGTGGGGATGAACGATGCAGCCTTCACCGAGTTGCACATCTTCGCCGATTACGGCGTAAGCGCCGATAGTGACGCTGGCCGGAATTTGCGTGCGGTCGGCGACGATGGCGTATTGATGGATGGCGGGCGCGGTCATTTTGCGGATTCTAGGGCTTCGGGCGCGGCATCGCGGTCGACCATGCGACACATCAGGGTGGCTTCGGCGCAAAGGTGGCCATCGACGGTGGCTTTGCCTTCAAGTTTGCAAAAGTCGCGACGCCAGAACACTAAATTCATTTCGAGTTTTAATTGATCGCCGGGAAGGACCGGACGGCGGAAGCGGGCGCCATCCATGGCCACGAAATAGAGGAATTTTTTTCGCGATCGGGAATTTCGATAAGGCAGAGCAGGCCGCCGGTTTGGGCCATGGCTTCGATGATCAGGACGCCGGGCATTACGGGTTTGCCGGGAAAATGGCCCTGAAAAAAATACTCGTTGATGCTGACATTTTTGATGCCGACGATGCGCTTTAGGCGTTCCACTTCCAGGATGCCATCGACCATAAGGAATGGATAACGGTGTGGAAGAAGTTTTTGAATTTCTAGAGCGTCCATCAGCATGCGTGTCTCTCCGTGACGGGGCAAGCGCTCCTGTGGCGCATTGCGAACGCTTGGCAAACTTCTGATTATATGCGAAATGGCTGGGGATTGGCGACAGGTTGCGGGAGCTTTCTGAGGGATGCCTGGCGTTCGGGATGGAGATATGTGCGCACTTGGAACGCGGGGTGGAGTAAAAGCGCCATGTCGGGAGAATGGCGTCCGAGGGGAGCTTGCGGGATTCGACTAACGTGTTAGCATCGGCGGGCTATGGGCGAAACTGTTGACGCGAAGATACTGTTGAAGACAGTTGCGGGGGCAAACTGCGGAGATGGTGGAGTGTCTGCGGCGGGTGGTGGAGTGTGAGTCGCCCAGTTTGGAGAAGGCGGCGGCGGATCGATGTTGTGAGCTGATGGCGCGAGAGTGGCGCGGGAGTGGGGCTCGCGTTGAGCGGGTGGCGCAGAAATTGCGCGGGGATCATTTGCGGGTGGTTTGGGAGCCGGCGCGCCGGCGCTCTACTGGGCAAGTGTTGGTGCTGGGACATTACGACACGGTTTATGCGTCTGGGACTTTGCGGACGATGCCGTTTCGCGTGAGCGGCGGCAAGGCGTACGGGCCGGGCGTTTTTGATATGAAGGCGGGGATTGTGCAGGCGCTGTTTGCGCTGCGCGCGCTGCGGGATTTGCGATGCGCCGATGCGGAAACGGGTGGTTTTTTTCTGGACATCGGATGAGGAGATTGGGAGCGGGTCATCGCGGAAATTGCTGGAGGCGGAAGCGCGGCGGAGCGATGCGGTATTGGTGCTGGAGCCGGCGTTGGGCGCGCGCGGGTTGTTGAAGACTTCGCGGAAAGGCGTGGGCGAGGCGGAATTGATTGTGCACGGGCGAGCGTCGCACGCCGGGTTGGCGCCGCAGGATGGGGTGAATGCGATTCACGAGCTGGCGTTGCAAATTTCGCGCGATTGAGAAATGGAATGATTTTAAGCGCGGGATCAGCGTGAACGCGGATGTGGTGGAAGGCGGTACGCGGGCAAATGTGATCGCGGATCGGGCGCGGGCGGTTTTTGATTTGCGGGCGCTGCGGGTTTCGGATATGCGGGAGATTGAGAAGCGTTTGCGGGGATTGCGGCCGATTCATAAGGGCGCGAGGCTCGAGGTGCGCGGGGGATTTGATCGCCCGCCGCTGGAGCGAGCGATGAGCGCTGAGACTTTTTGCGCAAGCGCGGAAATTTGCGACAGAAATGGGGAGGAGTTAGGTGAGTGCTGCGCGGGTGGCGGTTCGGATGGGAATTTTACGGCGGCGCTGGGAGTGCCGACGCTGGATGGGATGGGGGCGGTTGGGGATGGGGCGCATTCGGTTGGGGAGCATATAGTGGTGCGGGAAATGGCTGGGCGGGCGGCGTTGTTGGCTGCGATGCTGCAGGGGAGCTAACGAACGATGCGAGGTAACAAGATCGGGCTCGCGTTTGTTGTTTCAGTACTAATATTGGGGTTGGCACTTTTTTTCATACCGTCTGGACTTGGTGGGCTGCGTCAGAACGAATCCGCTGCGGTAGGCACTTTGCGGCACATCTGGACGTTGCAGAACGAACACGCAGGCCTGCATCCAAACATAGGATTTGCCTGTCAGTTGCGATTACTCAAGCCTGGGCCACCCACAAACGATGACCGCGACACATCTCTTCTGACATCGGAGTGGTCTGGCTACAGAATCGCGTTGGTCAGTTGCACGTCGGAACCTGACGGACAAGTCCGACGGTATCAAATGACTGCAGTTCCGATCGTGCCGGGCAAGTCTGGTGTTCGAGCCTTCTGCATGGACCAGAGCGGTGTGATTTGGTTTGACGCAAATGGTTCTGCGGAGAATTGCCTGGCTACTCGCCGCGGTATTTCCTAAAACTCAAGCGAATCAAACAAAAGCCAAGAAGGTCTATCGCCAGCGGGAACTTTTCGCCGCGCGCGGCCTCTATCTCTTAGTGTTGCAAGACACTGCCGAACGATCGCAGGAATGAGAGGGTGCGATGACAGAAACAATCAAGCGCCGTTCTGTGGCAAGGCGAGTTGCGTTGGTGGTGGGTGGGCTCGCACTGTTCATTCTGGTCTTCGTTATCGCGTGCCGGATCGCGGTCACACAAATCTTTCGTGGAATTGAAACTTCGCGGGCAACTGGGCTATCTGCGTCCGCTTGGGATGCTCGAACCATGTGGGGCGAAATTGGATCAGCAGGCGGCTACCAGCTGCAAAGTGGGAAATGGATTTCGCGCAATGCCGACCTGCGCTTGCAAACGGATGCGTTTGAACGCGGGCGCACCAGCGTCAATCAGATAGCGGCAACGCGTCACGGATTTCTTGAGCACCTGGCGACGGAGAGTCGCACCGGGCACGGACGGGTACTTTTAGCCACGATTTCCGTTCCGGCAACGGAATTCGATATGGCGCTGGCGGATCTCAAGAAGCTGGGCCGCGTGGAAGGGATGGCGGAAGGTGGGGAAGACTCCGGGGTGAAGCTGGAGAATGCGGCAAGAAGCGTGGAGGCGGCGAAGATTACGCTGAACCGTTTGCAGAATTTGCAGCGGGACCGCAAGGGACAGCTGCATGATGCACTGGAAGTGGAAAAAGAAATCGCACAAACGGACACCGCCGTTCGCGAAGCCATACGACAGAGAGATAATTTGCTCTCGACAGTTGCGCAAGCACATATCCAACTGACACTTCTGGAAGATTTTCGTGCGCCGCTTGAAGCTCGCTTGGGCGGGACGTGGCTGGGCATCCGGAACTCGTTCGTAGAGGGAATAAGCTCAACGCTCTCCTCGTTGGTGATCGTGTTCGGACTGACGTTTGAATATGGATTACCCATCGCTTTCTGGTGCTTTATTCTTTTTTGGCCCGGGAAGGCTGCTTGGCGGCATTTCCGAGCAAGAACCGCGACGGTTTAGCGGATGTAGGTTTTGCGGAGGTAGGCGTCGGTGGATTGGGAGACGTCGGCGTAGTCGCTGTGAAGGACTTCGCGGAGGGCGGCTTCGGTGGATTGACCGGTGGCGATGCGATCGAGGATGCGTTCGAGGTCGCCCATGCCATCGGCTTCGACGATGTATTCGATGTTGGCGAGAGCCCAGCCGTAGGCGTAGGCGGCTTGTTCGTTGTTGAGGCCGAGCCAGGAACCTTCGAGGCGGCCGAGCGGGGCGGCGTGACCTTCACCGTAAATCTGCGAGAGGACGGCGGCGTTTTGCGAGCTGCGCTGGCCTTCCATCCACTGGGCTAAGCCTTCCTGAATCCAAGTGGGCGCGCGACCGCGGGTTTTCTGGCCTACGAAACTGTGCGTGAGTTCGTGTTTGAGAACGCGGGAGAGTTCCAGCGTCATGGAGTTGAGGCCCTGGACCGGGACGCGGATGCGGCCGTCATTCAGGGCGCCGACCCAGCCGGGGGCTTTGGTGATGTCCGCGAAAGCCTGCTGGGTGTAGAGAATTACGCCGATGGAATCCGGCGGTGTGAAATTCAGTTCGGATTCGATTGCGGCGTAGTGAAGTTCGAGGGTGCGGAGAACGTCGCGGGCAAGAGCAGGTTCGGCGGCGCCACTATATTTCAATGTGAAGTGGGCGCTTTCGTTTTCTTTGTAGCTTTCTTCTTCCTGTTTATCTTTCTGGGCTTTATCGAGAGCGGCTTGCACTTCGGGATCGGCGCGCAGGGCGAGGGAGCGTTTCCACTCGGCGACGGCCTGATCCATTTTGTTCATACCGTAGTAGGACCAGCCGGCGAGTTTGGAAATATCGGGATTGTCTGGCGCGACACGGCGGGCACGTTCGAGGTATTCGAGAGACTGGGTGTACTCGCTGCGACGCAAATGCAAGTACGCGACGTTCATGAGCAGAACGGGCTCTTGGGGGGCGTAGGTGAGGGCGGTGCGTTCGTCGGCGAGGGCGCGCTCCATGTCGCCTTTGGAGAGTTCGAACATGGCAGCGGCGTGATGGGCTACCGCGGCGGGAGTTTCTGCCGAGGGACTTGCGCCGCGGGCCTGGCCTTCGAGTTTGGCGATATATACGCGATCGATGGCGCCATCGTGGACGGCGGCTTGGGCTATTTCACTCTCGGCGCCGACCGGGGCCATGGACGGGGGGGTGATGGAGAGGCTGGCGGCATCGGCGCCGGGGGCTCCAGGCATGGCCACGGGGCCACCCTTTTCGATGTGGTCTACGATGGATTTGGGCAGGCTGAGTTCGCCGGCGGAGGATTCGTATTTGATCTTGTCGCCAGCTTCGACGACGTTGAACGCACTGATGCGCCGGCCATTTTTGAGGACGATCGTGTCCGCGGAGCACACCGTGGCCGCAAGCAGCCCGGCGAGGGCTACCATTGCGGTGCGGAGCGCGTCCAAACGGAGCAGGGGCGGCGAAAGCTGCATTTCACAATTGTAACGGTCTCCGGTTGGGACTCCTTCCATGAGCTTGTTGCGCAATGCCGAAAGTGACTACACTCGCGGCGTGAGTTGGCTGGCAAAGCGGCGGGTGAGGACGTTTTTTTGGCTGTGGGCGTGCGCGGCGACCTTCTGCTGCAATGCGGTCTGCGCGGCCGGCGGCGGAGAACAAGACCCTCACAAATTATACGAGGCCCTGAACGCGCTGCGGATTGATCCAGCCGCGGTGTACCACATCGACCCGGAAAACCACATCGCGCTGCGGCGCGGCGATGCGTTGCTTTCGTTCGAGGAAGGCAAACTGGCGTTTTTCTCGGCGCTGGACGGGCAGGTTACGGGCGCAGTTTTCTCCGGGCGAGGACATGTGCTTTCCGCCCCGCGCGATTCCGTGGAAAAGCAGCAGATGGCCCGCTTTCTGCACGCTACGGTACTCGATGAGGATTTCGTTTCGGCGTATCTGCGTTTTACCGACGGCACGGCCGAGGAACTCCTCCGACAGTTTGGCGAAGTAAAATCCGCGGCGCAGACCGACCAGGCGTTTGCCGCGCGGTGGTCTTCCGCGGTCGGGGAGGTGAACGATGAGCATACGCTGCGAATCATGGATTCGCTGCTGACCGCGAATCCCAAACCGTATTTCTATGCGGGGGTTGATGGGGCCAGCACCGGGGCGTTCGATATTTATTATGACTTGCAACGGCAGGAACCATTCCTAATGGGGCAACCGCGGCGAGCTGCGGGCCAGACGGCGGGTCCGGAACTTTATGATGTTTGGGTTTCTTGCGTATTGCCGGGCGATGCCGTGCCCACCAGCGCATTCCATGCGTTGAAGTACGAAATCGAAGCAACAGTGGAACCGAATACAACTTTGGAGGCCACCGCTACCGTGGAAGTACAGGCGGCTGCCGGAGGCGAACGGTTTCTAGAATTCGGATTGGCGCGAGCGTTGAAGATTGAGCGAGTGACCGACGATAAAGGCGCGCTACTGCCCTACTTTCAAAACGAAGGCTTGAACGCCCAGGCGCGCAGCACACAGGGAACGGACGCGGTATCCGTGGTGCTGCCGCAAGCGCTTGCGGCCGGTCAGCATTTTCTTCTGCGTTTTCATTATCGCGGCGAAGTGATCGAGGATGCGGGAAACGGCGTGCTGCTGGTGAACGCGCGAGACAGCTGGTATCCGCACCTGGGGGACACCGCCGATTTTTCGCAATACGAATTGAGCGTGCGCTGGCCGCGGAAAATGCAGTTGGTGGCTACCGGAACGAAAGTGGAGGAACGGCTGGACGGCGAGTATCGCGTTGGCCGCTGGCACACGGAGAATCCAATTTCAGTGGCGGGATTTAATCTCGGAGAATATGCCTCGGCGGAGGTGAGCGGACCGAATTATTCGGTGGAGCTGTATGCCAATCGGCAACTGGAGCAGGCACTCAGCAACCGACTGCGATCATCGACGGAATCGCTGGACGATCTGCCGATGGGCCTGCGTAGAGCGCCAGGTGCAGAGCGCGGCGAATTAGGAGGTGGACATCTAAACAATCCACCGCCGAGACCCGCGGATGAACTGAAACTGCTGGGTAGAGAGATCGACAGCTCAATTCGTTTTTATGAAAAATTCAGCGGCGCGTTTCCGTTTCGAACTTTGAACGTATCGCAAATTCCCGGAAGCTTCGGGCAAGGCTGGCCGGGGTTGCTGTACCTTTCGACCTACGCGTACCTGCCGCCGGAAACGCAGCGCGCAGCGGGACTTTCCGTCAGCGGGCAGGAACAGTTCACGCAATTGATGCCTTTTCACGAGGTCGCACATCAGTGGTGGGGAAATGTGGTGGGCTGGTCCAGCTATCGCGACCAGTGGATTGACGAAGCCATCGCCAGCTATCTGGCACTGCTTTTTGCAGATAGCCAAAAAAATCCGAACCACGAGATGCGGGTATGGCTGGAGCGATTTCGAAAATCGCTACTAACCAAGCCAGAAAACAGCGATGGTGGCGCCCCGGCAGACAGTGGCGCGCTCACTCTAGGCTCGCGATTAAATTCGTCGAAGGCTCCTCGCGACTATGAAGTGATGATTTACAGCAAGGGCGCGTGGATATTTCACATGATCCGCGAAATGCTACGCCAGCCGAAGGCCCAGGACCCGGACGCGCGGTTTACTAAGCTGATGCAAACGCTTTCCACAAAATATGCGTATCGGGCGCTCTCTACCGCGGATCTGCAGAAGGAAGTGGAAGCGGTGATGACCCCGGCGATGGATCTGGAGGGCGGCCGTTCCATGGAGTGGTTTTTTGACCAGTGGGTGCGAGGGACGGGGATCCCGCACTACCATGTGGAATTCACTACGCAAAACACGGAGAAGGGATTTCTGGTGAAAGGGACATTATTGCAAAGCGGCGTACCGCGATCGTTCATTGCGCCGGTGCCGCTGTACGCGAGCAGCGGACCGGGACATAGCGTGTATTTGGGCACGGTTACTGCCGAAGGAGCGAAGACTACGTTTCATTTCACAACGCCGGTACCGCCGCACAAGTTGCTGATCGATCCGGAGTTGACGCTGCTGTGCGTGAGCGAATAAACAAACTCAGCTCAAATTGTTATCGCAAGGCGTAATCACTTTATCGCGTCGAACATTTTTTTCTTTTCCAGCACGGGACTCTTGGGGTTCAACTGGGCTTTTCCGTCGGAGTCCAACTGGTAAGCAAATCCGAGAGGGTCAGCCGGTTGCACACTTAACAATCCAGACTGCATTAATTGGTTTATGTTGCCAGGACGATGGCCGAAACGCTTTTCATATTCGTCGCCCAGAGCGTCCAGTTGTTTGCAGTCCTGCTGGGCTTGCAGCACCTGTAAATGCGCCAGGGCGCCGCTCTTGGTGTCCGGATCTTCGGCGGTTTTATATACGTCGCGCCATAGAAACATGGAAGTTTCGAAATTTTCCCCCTCCGCAGCGATTTTTGCGGCCATCACCTTCATCCACACCAACGCGTACGGTTTGCGGCTGCCTTCCTCGAAGGCTTGCGCCGCTTTGGCATAATCTCTCACGTCAAAATAGTAGATGAATCCCAGATCCTGATAGAAGCGCCAGTAATCGGGGTTGGCCTGGATGCCGCGTTCGATCAATTGCACCGCCAGGTCCGGGCGCCCGGCACCACGCGGAGAAGCTTCGCTGAGAAACATGGAACCGAAGCGGTAGGCGGGCAGGAGATTGGGATCGAGCGTGGTGGAGATGTTCAGCAAGGGCCAGAGTGAGCTCAAATCGGTGCTGTGTGCAGCGTGTTTTTCACCGTAGTACTGCACGGCGCGCGTCCAGTAGATTTGGCCGAGCAGCGGAGCGTATTCCATGCTCAAGAGCTTTAGGACTTTGGGAGAAGTGACGAGCAAATCGTTGCTTTCCTGGATGGCGATAGCGCGTTGGGCGTCAATGTGGATTTGCAAATGCCAAATGGCGGCAAAACCCAGCGCGATGAACAAGAACAGTAGAACTACGGTGCGGGATTTCACTTCAAATTCCTGCGAGACAAAATAATTGCCGCGGCGGCAAGCACCACCGCGCAGTACAGGGCGGCATACAGAGTATTTTGCAGGATTAGAGCGGTGGGGACTTTCACGCCGTGGGCCGCCAGGCCGATGACATTGAAATTTTCAAAATTGGGCAACAGGTAGGAGAGCCAGCGCATTACGCCGGCGAACGGCCCCAGAACGTCGGCGCGCAGCGTGCGCATTTGCTGCACGAAAGAACCGGCGACGTAGAATCCGGCGCAATACAAAATGGAAAGCAAAGAAGTGGTGGAGCAGGAAAACAGCAGCGCCAGCGCCACGACGATAGCTAATTTCAGCAGGATGAAATATACCGCTACGAGCACCGCGGCATCTGCCCTGGCGAGACTGTGCTTCACGTACAGGAGGGCCAAAAACAGGCCCGCGGCCATCGCTACGGTGTTGACGGCCAGGGTAAACACCAATCCGGCAAATTTGCCGAGCAGAAATTCCCAGCGGCGAACCGGTTTCGAAAGCAGCGCATAGATAGTGCGCTTGTCCATCTCTTTCGAAACGAGGCCTACCCCAATGAAGACCGCCATTAATAGCCCGATGAACGAAATGGCGCTCAAACCCAAACTGACGATTACCACTTCTTCGATACCGATGGAGATTTGGCCGACGAGCACGGCAGCGCCCATCATCAACAGCGCAAAGAAAACTAAGTTATAGAGAACGCGATCGCGCACCGCTTCGCGAAAAGTGTTCAGGCCGATGGCGCTGATGTGGGTCACTTGCCGGTCACCTCAACGGCGGCCGCCTGGGCGCGGTCGGCGGCCACGAGATGCATGAAATACTCTTCGAGAGAAGGCTTTACTTGCGAGACGGATAGGATCTTGCCGCCAGCGTGGCGCAGCTGATCCAGAGCGGCGAAGAGCTCTGCTTCGGGGACCTGCAAACGATAACGATCTCCGGTACGCGTGGCGCTGGCCAGCAACGGTGCGGCTGTGGTCCCGGGAGCGGCGAGCGAAAATAAAATCTCCATCTGGTGGGTTTGAATGCCGACGATTTCGCCTGGGGCGCCTACGCCCTGAAGTTTGCCGCCGACGATAACGCCGACGCGATCGCAAAGCATTTCCGCGTCAGACAAAATATGGGTGGAAAAGAGGATAGTCTTCCCGGTGTTTTTTAGTTCAAGAATGATATCGCGCACTTCGCGGCGGCCCACGGGATCCAGGCCGGACATGGGCTCATCGAGAATCACCAGTTTCGGATCGTGCAAGATAGCTTGCGCCAACCCGACGCGCTGGAGCATGCCCTTGGAATATTTTCGTAGTTGAATTTTCCCGGCGGTCTCCAGACCGACTTTCTTGAGCATCCGCTGGACGCGCTCTTTGCGATCGGCGGCGGAAAAATCATAAAACTTCGCGAAATAATCGAGCACTTCCGTAGCCGTGAGGTAATCGTAAAAATAGGGTTGCTCGGGCAGGTAACCGATGTCGCGGTGCATTTGGATGTCGGAAGTCGGCTTGCCAAGTAATCGCGCGTGGCCACTAGTGGGAAAGATCAGTCCCATCAGAAGCTTGATCGTGGTGGACTTCCCCGCCCCGTTAGGACCAAGGAAACCAAAAACCTCGCCGGTTTCGACCTGCATGGTCAAAGCTTCCAGCGACGTCTTCTTTTTCAGATTGAGAAACCCGTACGGGTACTCTTTGCTGAGTTTCTCGATCTCAATGGCGGATCCCGGCATGCAGCCATTGTTGTTAAGGGGGCGGGCAACTGCAATACTCCAGCTGAGCGCGTGTGCACGGAAGGAAAATAAGAAAAAAGAAACTTTTAACTAAAATGTTACCTAGGAGTCCACTTGTGTGCTGCCGATTTGTATCAGCTGCGGGGGCGCAGAAGGAGGAGCGGCTTGAGGCTTCTTGATCGAAGGTTTCAGGGTCTGCGGATCGCGCCAGTTATCCAGAATCGCCACCTGTTGCACACAGGAAACGGTGCAACGCGGGGCGCAAAATTTCTTGGTGGCGTATTCGCTGTGGCGCATTTCGGGAGTGTATTGCGCCAAGGGAATGCCCGGATAGCCGCGTTGCTGCGAGCACCAGTGAACCAAGCCGTCCTCGCATATATATAGGTAACGGGAACCGGACCGGCAGCGCCAATTGTGTTCCTTGCCGCGAGCTACATTGTGTTGAAAATCGTTGAAGCGCGAATACGAACGCTTGCCGAGCCGCATTACTTGTTCAAAAATTCCAGTTTCGAGATCACCGAGCGGCTTCAGCTGCCCTTTATGGTCATGGATGATGCCGACGGTACTGGTGAAGCCCAAGCCTACTGCGCGTTGGGCAATGGTCAAGGCGTCCTGCGGATTCTTCACCCCGCTGCCCAAAACCGAATTGATATTGACTTGAAAAATCGCATGTTTTTGCAGCATTTCGAGGCGGCTGTCCAGAGTTTTTAAACTCTTCAGCGACATATCATCAGGCGTAACGTTATCGATGCTAATCTGCAAATGTTCCAGGCCCGCGTCATTCAGTTTCTTGATACGGTCCACGCTCAATAGAAACCCGTTGGTAATCATCCCGGCAATCATGCCGCGACCGCGGATGTGGCGGATCACATCCTCAAGCTCGGGATGCATCAGCGGCTCTCCGCCGCTAATGGTGATGACCGACGTGCCCATGTCCGCCAGCAAATCCACGCGGCGCTTCATTTCATCGATCGGGACCGGCTTGGAAAAATCGTCATACTCGTTGCAATAGCCGCAGGCTAAATTGCAACGCCGCATCGGAATGATATGAACCAGGACGGGATGCTTAGTGGAGACCAGAGCTTTGCCGATCATCAGCAATTCGCGCGTGCGGGTACGGACAAAGCGCAAGCCGCGTTGTAAGCGCACTTTGGAAGTGGGTCCCAATTTACTGGCAACGGCAGGCATAATGCAGCGAACTCCCCCATGGAATCGCTATCTACAAGTATACACAATGCTTTTTCGCTTGACCGCAGATGTGCCATCCGATGCCTGGCTGGGAAGGTCCGTTGTTCAACAACGCGACAACTACATCCCACAAGCGGACATTTTAGGCGGAGCGCACTAGTTGGGCAGAGTCAGTAAATGGTTGTTTTTCTGCTCTTTATCGCTGGATGAAGAAGGCAACGAAACTGCTTATACGTCTAAGGCGATATCTACCCCGGACCCGAGAAATTCATCCTGGAGGCACTCTCGTGAAAAAGATCGATCGTATTCGTGAGAAGGTCAGTATTCTGCCAACTTCTCTCTACTTATCCAAAATGCACGATGCCGGTTGGAGTCTTGTTGCTCTGGAATGGGAGCGCGAGGTGGAAGTATCCGGCGAACCCCCGGTGGCGAGTACGGAGCGAAGCCCGGAAGACATTCCCTTCGGTCTGCGCATCGCCTCGGATTGCCGCCATCTGGAAGACGACCCGCTGGAAATGCAGACTCTAAAGTTTCTGGCCGAAATGATCGTGCAAGATGTCTCCTTCAGGAGCATGGCTGACGCGCTAAACGCGCGCGAGTATCGCACCCGCGACGGCCGCCCCTGGAACGCGGCCAGCGTTTTCATCCTCACGAACCGCGTCATCGAAATAGCTCCGCGCGTCCTCTTTGGCGCTGAATGGGAATCCCGCAAGCAGCAACTCGCGCGAGTCGCCTGGAATTCGTAACTTCACTCAGCTTTAGATAGTGATCAAAGTCAACGAGACGCGGATGAGGTTTCGCGCAGGAGAACCACGTCGGAAACGACGTGGGAACGCGACACCGCCAGAAACTTGCCGTCTGGGAAGAAGCGAAACGAGCTAATGGGGTCGGTAGTGAAATTGGTGAGCATGTGGCCGGGTGAGCCATCGAGGGGTTGGGACCAGATGTTGCCGACGCCATTTTCGCCTACTACGTAGGCGACTGATTTGCCGTCGGGGGTGAAGGCAATATTGGTGAAGACGTCGGGGCGCGCTGGCAGGAATTTCGCAGCTGGCTCGGCATTGGGGAGCAGATTGAGAAGCGCAATTCTGTGGGTAGTTGCTTGCGTGGCGGAATCGGTGGATACCGCGACTTCTGGAAGCCACTGGCCGTCAGCAGAAATGCCTAGGGCGCCACCCATAAATCCATTGGGAACGGCGCTGGCTTTCACGGTTTCGGGCGAGCCACCGTCGATGGGACCCCTTTTCACCAAATACGCGACGTTGTCGGAGTAATAAAAGGATTTACCATCGGCCGCGCAAACCGGGGCCTCGTCATCTTTGCCGGTGGTGAGTTGCTTGGAATTCCGGCCATCGGAGTCCACGCGCCAGATGCTCAGGGTTTTCTTGTCTTCGCGGTTAAAGGTGCTTAGCAGGATTGGACCACCATTGGGGCATATCGACGAACTGAAAATTCTCTCGCTCGGGTTATTTAGGATCGTGGCTTGCTGCTTGCCATCTGGCGAGACGCGCAGCACGGCGGTTTGCGTAGTTACCAAAACGTTGCCGCGCTGATCCCAGTCGACGCTGACGATTCCATACTCGTTGGGCAAGCCGGGAATGGCGACTGGATCGCCCTTTCCGCTAGCCGGCAAAATGGAAACGGAATCGGTCTGTTGCGACTGAATGGAGATCAGGGACTTGGCGTCAGCGGAAACCCGCAGGCCCTGGTAGCCCCGCGTATCGTTGGTGATGCCCTGGAAACGGCCATCGGGGTAAGAGACGTATCCCAGTTGCCGGCGTGAGGATATTTGCAACGAGCCGTAATTCACCAGCAGACCCTTACCGTCGGCGGTCCAAGCCAAATCAAAGAAAGCCTTGTCGGGCAAGTTGGTGAGCGCAGTTTCTTTCTTCTCCGCGACATTGAATACGCTGAGTTGCGGTTGCGCTTCCGCGCCGGCGTAGGAAATAAAAGCAATGAGTTTGCCGTCCGGAGACCAATCTACGTTGTCGGGATTGGGCAGTGGTGCGACTTGGAGAACCTGTTCGTCGCTGCCGTCGACGTTGGCGGTCAGCAGGCGATATTTGCCGGGGTCGGGATCGTTGGCGCGGATGTAGGCCATACGTTTGCCGTCGCGGGAGATGGACGGACCATTATCTACGTCGCGGACGAGGAGTTGCGGGGTGCCACCGAGGACGGGCACGCGGTAAATGCTGAAAGCGTTTTGGCTGGCGTCAACCGCCTGGCGATAAAAGAGGTAGTCGCCATCCGGGGAAAAACCGACGCGACGAATTTGCAATGGTTCCGGCGGGAGGACTTGGGTGTTACTGCCGGTGCCGACGTTGCGCAGCCAGAGGCTTTGCTTGCCATTGTCGTTGAGGATGCTGACTACATACTTGCCGTCGGGAGAAATGCCTCCGCCCGCGGCGCGACCGGAGTTGGTGATTTGGGTTGCTGTGAAATTGGCAAAGGGCGCGGGGGTTTTGCGGTTGAGGAAGAGGGAATACGCGCCGTAGCCTGCGGCAGCAAGAAGGGCGAGCATGGCGGCGACCGCAGCAATCGTTACACCTTTGTGCTGCTTGGCCGCTTCCACTACAACGGAACTGCTGGAACTGTGTGCGGCGCTGCTTGGTTCGGAAATTTGCGCTGATACACCCGAACCGCTTGCTGCGGGAACCGCAGATTGTTGGGAGGAGGAACCGGAACTGCCGCCCGTGTATGCCCCGGTGGCGTCAGCGGCCGCCATCGTCGCCGCTCCGGACCGGCCCGAATCTGTATCGCGCTTGAGCCGCATCAACTCCGAACGCATTTCCGCTGCGCTTTGGTAGCGCAGGTCGCGGTCTTTCTCGAGCGCCCGATTGATCACCCGCTCCAGTTCAGGGGGAACCTCCAGATTCAAGCGGGCGGCGGGAACCGGGGCGCGATTCAGAATTGCTTCAAAGATTGTGGCGGTGCTTTCTCCGCGAAACGGCAACTGCCCGGTGGCCATTTCGTAGAGGACGGTTCCGAACGAAAACAAGTCGCTCCGCCCATCGAGTTCTTTGGCGCGGGCTTGCTCCGGAGACATGTAAGCGATGGTGCCCAGCGTAGAACCAGGGCTGGTCAAATGCTCGCCACGGTCGGGTTCGGTTGCGTCCGCTGCACTGTTTGCTCCGGACGCGCCTGTACGAGTGAAGGTCAGTTTGGCCAGACCGAAGTCGAGAATCTTGGCGTGTCCGCGGTCGGTAACGAAAATGTTGGCAGGCTTGATGTCCCGGTGCACGATCCCTTTGCTGTGCGCGGAATCCAGCGCGTCGGCCATCTCAATGGCCAGGGGCAGCAAGGTTTCTGTTTCGATTGGTTTTCCGTGAATGCGATGCTTCAGCGTTACGCCTTCCAGAAATTCCATGGCGATAAAACGCTTGCCGTCATGTTCACCGATTTCGTAGATGGTGCAGATGTTGGGATGGTTCAGGGCCGACGCAGCGCGGGCCTCGCGGCGAAAACGCTCCAGAGCTTGCGGGTCCTGCGCCAGATCTTCGGGCAAAAACTTCAGCGCGACAAAACGGCCTAGCTCGGTGTCCTCGGCCTTATAGACCACGCCCATCCCGCCGCCGCCGAGTTTTTCGACGATGCGGTAATGCGAGACAGTTTGTCCAAGGAAAGGAGAAGAGTCGGGCACGGGCAGGTATCTTAGTTTTTGCCGCAAGCCAAGTCAACGAAGAGCAGCGGCTGGTACTCTGATTCGCGAGTTCCGCGTTTCAAAAAGATGATCCCATCGCGTTTACGCTTCCTATCAGTTCATTGTGCCTTGGGCTCACTCTCGCGAACGTTCTTTTCCCTTCCGAGCCCGGTTTCCCAGTGCTATCCTCCTTCCCTTATCGCGTCGGCCGTGAGCCGTGCCACCGATAACACCGTCCCCGTTCTCGAATAAGTGACATTGCGCCGTGAATTGGCTGCAAGTTTGAGCCGCGCGATTTCGCGCAACTGGCTTAGTGGAATTCGGAGACGTGAAAATGAAGAGCAGAACCCGCCATTTTGCAATCGCTGCAATCCTTGTCTTGTTTTCAACCGCCGCTACGTTTGCGCAGGACGTACAAAAAAACGTCCCCTACGTCTGCAACGGCGAGCGCATCGTCATCGATAGCTGCAACATGCGCGACCTCTCCGACACGACCACCTGCATGGTCGGCCATCCGGACACTATCCTCCCCAACGGCCTGATGAAATACACCACCGAAACTCGCGGCGCGCTGAAAAAACTTCTCCCCACCTGCAAACAACCCACCGCGGACCAAGTCGCCCGCGCCAAAGCCTTCGAGAAAAAACAACAAGACACCTACAACGCCAACGAAAAGAAGGCCAACGACGAAAACGACGCCATCGAAGCCCGCGCCCGGCAAATCGGCCCCGCCAAAAAACCGAGAACTCCCGAAGAAGCCGCCATCAATCGCTGCATCACTGCGGGACGCCTCCCCGCCACCTGCACTGGCAACATGCTAATGAAAGGCTTTGAGGGAATGATCGGCCAGGTAGCTTCCGCCTTCGGTGGAGGAGCGCCCGCGCCTCCGCCCACCGGCCTGTACGTCGGCGGCAACTTCGTCGGCAAAGGTGATTGGCGGATGGAATTCGCCGACGGTGGCGTAGCGCTCCGCTGCGGCGGCCTGGACTTCGATCAATATCACTACGATTTATCGCTGAAAAATAGCCGCGTTGCTATAGCCGTAAAAACCAGTCCCAAATCTATCGTATTCGAGCAGCATCCCGACGGCACTTGGTCCGACGCCGGCCCTGCAGTCGTCAACGGCCGGGTGCAAACCGGTTCCCGTGCCATCCAAGGCGGAGGCGGTACTCCCGGCGCCACCTACCGTGACTCCGTCGGCAACTCCATCTCGCAATCCCAGGCCGATCAGCTGGCCGCTAGCGGCGCCCACGTCACTAGCAACGGCAACACCTACACCGTGAACAGCGGCACCACCTACGTCCCCACGTACGCCCCGAAAACCGTCACCTGCGGCCAAGCCGTTCTAACCAGCAAAGGTGCTGGCCCCAGCGGCATCGACGTCGCCACCGGCTTCCTGAAAGGCATGTTCAGCGATGGAGAGAAAGGCCCCGAAGCTCCAGCCGGCCTGCGAATGCGCGGCTCCTATGCCGGCGACGGCGGCATTCTTCTCGAATTTTTTCCCGAGTCCGCCATCATCAGCTGCGGAGAAGCCGCTCACGCCTACCCGTACGTAGTCCGCGCCGACGGCAATTCCGCCGTAATTGATCTGCAAGATCCCGCGCACACGCTTTCGTTTCCGCTCATGCCCGACGGCCAACTCAACTCCACTCCCGGCCCTTACGAGGTGAAGGGCCGCACCATCATCGGTACGAACGACAACGACGATTTCAAATTCGCACCGCTCAACGCCACCTGCAACCTCACCGCGCTAAAAGCCGGAGCAACTCCCGGCCACGTGCCAGCGGCCCTCGCACCAGCAACTGGCGCTGCGCCTTCGCTGGCTACCGGCAATCCCGCCAATCCCACGCTCTCTTCGCCCGGCGCGCCAACTGGCAACGCCATCCTTAACATCACCAGCGGCTTCGCCGCCCAACCTGGCGTCCCCAATCCGCTCGCGGGACGCCCTATGGTACTTCTCCGCACCGATTACGATTCCGCCTTGCGCGGTGGCGGGATCACAATTCCCGCAGGCCAGACAGGAGCCAAGGTCGTCGCCGCGAACTGCGCCAATCGCGCCAACCCTGATTGCCAAACAGCCATGAATGCGATTAAAGCGGCGGCCGTTTCCGCCATCCGCGCGGACGCTAATGGCAGCGCAGCCTTGCCGGGAGTTCCCGCCGGCACCTACTACTTGATGATTTCCGCGCTGTACAACAAACAGACTCTCTCCTGGAGTTTCAAAGTTGACCTCAAACCGGGCGTCAATTCACTGGTCCTCGACCAACGCAACGGCGCCCCGGTCAACTGAAGACGAGGCAACGGAACTCTGCCAGTGCATTAGCGAACCAGCCGCGATCGCGGTGAGCAACAATATAATTGGATCGATTGGATGGCGATAGCGCAGCGAGGTGTGCGTAAGGTAGTAAAGAAAAGGGAAAACCACAGGAAAGGCGGCCAGCGGAAACGCGTAAGCATTGCGCCGCACAAAGAGGAATACCACACCGAGTAAAGCCCCAAGAGAAGACAAGAAATTGCTGAAAAGGATGCCGCGGATCAAATACGAGTCGCTGTCCAGAAATGACTTAAGAGGGTGCGCGGTTCCCATCCAGAAGTCCACGAAGCGCCTGGCGAAAAGCTCCAGCTCCACGCGCGGATGAGCGGCGATAAACTGAAAAGCCTTGCGCTTCTCTTCATCGAGGAAGGCCGTCTCTCCGATTCTCACGTACCGCCACACTTCGCGTTCATAAGTAACCGTGGGAGGCAAAGCTCTACGCCGCTCGTCGTAGTTTTCGTTGTTGCCGATGTACAACTCAAAAGCCAGATTGGACCGCAACGGAATGAAGCGATGAAAGACCACGTAATTGCGTACGGTCCACGGAAGGCAACACAGGAGCACAAGAGCGGCGGCCAATGCGGGTTTGGCGAATTGTATTTGTCTCTCGCGGCGCGTGCGCCATCCTGCACGCGTGCGATAAACGAGCCATCCAAGAAGCAGCGGAAACAGCGAAGCCAGCGCGGGGTTGGTCATCAGCACGGCGCCCCAGAGAACTCCGTACCCACACCAATCGCGCCAACGGCGGGATTCCGCCAACTCGAGCGTGGCCCACAAGACGCTTGTGGCCAGCAGCGCCGCGAGCGATGTATCCCAAATCCATTCGAAGGGCATCATGATCGCGGTGGGAAATAAAGCCCACAGCCATGCGGCGAGGCTGGCGACGCCGACGCCCGCGATCCGTTTGCCGGCATAAAAAATCGGTACGCATACTACCGAAGAAAAAAGTATGTTCAGGAAAACTGCGGTGAAGAACGCTGAGCGCGAGTAGATGCCAAAGATTTTGAACAACCCCGCGACCAGCAAGGGATAGATCGGGGCCAGCCAGGCAGTCGGTCCAGTGTCTCTTTCATAGGGCGACGAATATCCTTTTCCCGCGGCGATGGAATAAGCGATATGCCCGGTTTCCGTCTGAAAAGGAACGGTGGCGAGTACTTCGGCGGGGATCTTGCGCGTTTGATTCCACGCGAACGTGAGACGGCCGGCAAAGGCGACCACCACGATCAACAAGAGAGAAGTCGCAGCCTGACGCAATACCCGCTTCATAGCCACGTTCTCTCCGCGAGCACACTGCCCATTCTTTAATCCAGAAGCTCGTTCGAGCCGTCCATAAAGCGATCTAGGCCTGCTAATTTATTTTCCCCCTGAACCCTTGCCTTCGTCCGGAAGAATCGCGGTGGGATAGAGGTCCGGCAGCTGCTTGTTTTGTTGGTCGCGCAATTCAGGGTGCGGCAAAGGCTTCCGCGGAATCATCCTGTCGCGCATCGCCGCGTTGTAAACGAAAATCGCTTCGACGGTGGCAATCTGCTTCAGGTCCGCGGGCTGCAGCCGCTCGTAGGTATCCATGTTCGAATGGTGCGTACGGGAATCGTAGTCCATCGGATCCTGAATGAACTGAAAGCCAGGGATGCCCACGGCGTCAAAAGATAAATGGTCGGTGCCTCCGGTGTTGCGATTGGTGATCGTAGTTACACCCAGATCCTTCAATGGCGCCATCCATTGCTCGAAGATGCCATCCACCGCGGCGTTGCCCTGCGTGTAGATGCCGCGAATTTTGCCTGTGCCGTTGTCCACGTTGAAATATGCGGAGACTAATTTCTGTTCGGGCTTGAGCGCCAACGGCCCCGCCACCTTTCGCAGGAACTCCGGCATTTGCAACTGATCCGGAGCCGTGGAAAGCGGCGCGCTGCCAAAGTGCTGGTTCGCGTAACCCTTGCTGCCGAACAGCCCTTCTTCTTCTCCCGACCACAAAGCAATACGTATCGTTCGGCGCGGTTTCACTTTCAGCGCGTTCAAAATGCGCATAACTTCCATCGCCACGATGGAGCCTGCGCCATTGTCCGTGGCGCCCGTCCCGGCGATCCAGCTATCCAGGTGCCCGCCGACCATCACTATTTCATCCTTCAACTTCGGATCGGTCCCGGGGATTTCGGCAATCGTGTCGAAGCCGTGCTCGTGGTCTCCGGTGAACTTGGTCTCGACATTCATCTCGATCGAAACCGGAACATGATTCGCGAGCAGTCGAAATACGCGCCCGTAACTTTCAATCTGCGCCACCACCACGGGGAATGGAACAGCGGTATCTCGCAGGTAAGGAGTGCGGCCCAGCGCGGCGCCATTGTCGTCGAAAATAATTCCGGTGCCTCCGCCGTTCTCCCCATCGCGACTGGGCACGATAACGCCCGCAACTTTTTCCTCCGCCAAGAACGGACCCACCATCCTCGTCAGCTTCGCGCGTTTCATGTAGCGCTCGATGCGAGCCTGCATGTCTGCGTCGCCGCCGCTCAACGGAAGCGCTTCCAAATCCTTCAAATCTTTCTCGGTGTAGCGTCCGAAGAAAGGCTTGTCGGGAACGGGCACCTCGCGCATTGCACCCAGAAAAATAATTTTCCCGGAAAGCTTTCCCTTATATTTGGCGATGTCGCTCTCGTCGTTAATCACCACAGAAACGGCTTGTGCGCTCAGCGTCCCGTTGGTCGAGGGCGACCACGGCGTCGCCTGCGCCAGAAACACTGCCGTATCCGGTTCGGTCATACGCACCCAAGTGTTGAGTTGCTGCCAACCGATGCCGAACTCGCCCCAGTCTTCCAGATGGGCATTAACGCATCCCATCTTCGTCAGTTGATCACGCGTCCAGGCATTCGCTTTCGCCATGTTCGGCGACCCGGTCAGCCGCGGGCCGATCCCGTCGGCGAGCCCTCCCGCGTAATCCATTACGTGCGAGTGCTGCAAACCCTCTTCACGGATCGCATTGTATGCATTCAAATCGATGGACTCGGTTGCCGGCTGCTGCATCTGCGAGTCGTTCCATCCCGCCGCCTGTTCTTCGGCCGCCTTGTCCGCCTTCTTGTCGGTTGCGCCGGAAAGCGAAACTCCGCCCACGAAAATCGCCGCGGCAACAAAAAACGAAATGCGTTTCAGGGTCATCAACATCGCTCCAGGATCGAAATTTATTTCCGGCTAATCAAAACGGGGACCATTGTACGCCATTCATGCTGTTCTGGTTTGAGGACGTACGGGATAGGACGGATTGCAGAGAAAAATCGTTACAGCGGCTTCCAAGCCTGACATTCCACAGCACTGATAGGCGCGGCAAGCGGTTCACCCGCCTTGAAGCGAATCACTCCATCCGAAGTCGCGCAAAAGTTTCGCGCTCCCGAGTTGCTGTCCACTGGCGTAGCCACTACCACGTACTCCTGGCAAAGTTGTCCCTTGCAGGCTGCGCTCACCCGAAAACGAAATCCGGACTTGGTACACCATCCCTCCGCGGTACAGGAGCTGTTCACCAAAGTTTCATTCAGCAACCCGGCGTATTCCGCCGATACGGTTTTCCCGTGGTGGGGATCCGGTCCCAGCATTGCCAACGACGGTGCATAACTTCTTTTCGGATAAGCCACCGAATAGGTGACCTGCGCGACGACCACCGAACGAACACTGCCTACCGCGCTGGCTTCGTTGGCCGCCATCCTCGAACGCAACAGATTGGGAATGGCGATGGCCGCCCCGACCATCGCTCCGCCAAAATCCAAACCCCCATTGATGCTGGACGAGCGAATCGCCGATTCTTCTGCGTAGAGCCCGACCACCGTCGGGGGAACCTCGCGTGATGAGGATGCGAGAATTTTCGCCAGCTTTGGTCCCAGACGCTGCATCTGCATTGCAGCCATCGCGCCGGAATTTTCATACAGCAAGGCAGAAGCTTCCAATCCGTGGTCAGGCGGCAGCGCAGCCAGAAACTTTTTGGATTTTGCCAGCGATTCACCACTGGCGTGCAATTGCACCGACTCCGCTACTGCCTCGCGGCTCGATGCCTCAACCAGATACCCATCCACAAATGCGTAATCAATTTCTGTGGGGTTCTTTTGCGCCGGAATTGTGACGCGGTAATAAGTAACTCCTGCATCCTCCGCCTGGGTCAATGGGTAATGCGCCACCATATATAAGGTGCTCAAAGTTTTCTGGATGTGTTCCGCGGCATCCACCTTAACGATCACTTTCCACAGCGGCTTGGGCGCAGCGACGCTGTCCAGCTCTATCGTTACTTCGCCTCCCAGGTGTTTGAGCAAATCGTCTCGCAGGCTCAGTTTCAGAGCCTGCTCCCCTTGTGCCAGCGCGGCAAAGGCGCCGGCGTTGTCCGGCCCCGCAAGCGCTTTCCCATCTTCAAAGATCTGCGCGGGGTCGTTGAGCACCACCGTAGCCGCCAAGATCGCTTTGGGAGAAACAAAATCCATGCTGCCGAGCGGCACCGGGCTGGCCAACCATGCTGCCGCGCCGTGCCGCGGACCGCTAAAGCTTAGTTCTCCTTCGCTCACCGCCTGGCTGGCGTTCGTCGTATGCTCCCACACCAGATATCTCGCATCCGCAAACCCGCTGCGCTGAAGAGCCTGCTGGTTTGGCTTGGCAGCAGTAGGAACCTGGCTGAGGATTTTTTGTAGATCCACGGCCGCCAGGACGGTTACCCCGTTTCCATACTCCTTGGCCACCCGCTGGCCAAACGCCGTAGCCGCAAAATCCCGTTTGCCTTGCGTCAGGTGGCGATTGAAATTTCGCAGCGTCTCCACATTTGTAGACGCGATAACAAAATCAGGCCGAACCACCACCAATAAATCGTTTTTCGCGTTCTTGTCCTTGGCGCCTTCAAGTTCCTGTGAATCTAAGATCCGCATACCCGCATTGGATTGCTCTGGAAACTGTTTCATCCAGTCCAGTAATTCTTTTTTCAAACCGGGCTTGCGAGCTTCCGCGACGATCAGCGGTTTTACCTGGCCATCCTGCAGCACCCCGGCCACTACAATTTCTTCGCCCAAAAATTGGTGTAGTTGCGCGAAGCGATCGAACGAATCCAGCATTTTCGGTCCGGATACCTTCTGTTCTCCCTGCTCCCACCAATCGCGCAGTGGCGAACTATCTCGCAACTCCTGCCTGAAAATACTCACCGCTTGATGCAACGCCTCGCCGTAGTTCGAAAACGCTGCGTAAGACATCGTCGTATCCGGCAGCAACGGCAAAAGCCGGCTATCCTTTCGTGCTGCTGGGTACTGAACACCCTGTCGCAACTTCTCCAGCAACCGCTCCAACTCTTCCAGCAATCCCGGATATTTATTTAAAGTTTCCGCCAGTCCATCTTTCGGCCCCGCTGTAGAGGGAGTAGCGGGCGTTTTGCCCGGTTCCGTCGCCGGAGATTGCTTTGTCGAAGATTGCGTCGCTGGAGGTTGGGCAGTGGCGGGATGTGCCGAAGAGGATAGTGTTGAAGGGGGTTGCGTTTCGGGAGTTTGCGTGTTCGCAGGTTGTGCCTTGGTAGCTCGCGCCGCAGGAGTATCCTGCGCCCAGGAAGTAGCGGCCAGTAGAACGAACGTCGTGATCGCCCCCAAGCTCCTGCCGAAAAACCGCTGCCTCAGCTGAGAGTTCCGCGCGCATCCCATCCCTGTTTCCTCCGTAACGACCTCGTAACGAGAGAAACTCGCGGTTGCAAGCGAGTTCCGCTCATGCTCACCGTATAGGTAAGTATAAGTAGCAACTCGCAGGTCCTTGTGTTTTTGCTGGGGATACTTGTCGGAAAAGCAAATTAGAAAAGCGCGCCGCGCTGATTGTCCTGGACCGGCTTACAACCTTAGAAAGTCCCAGCTGATCAGTGTGCCGGAGACGAACAGATCATCTCCAGTCCCACCGCCCAGCGCCGCTGAAAGCCTTTCCAGTACGTGGCCCCGTCGTTAAACTTGCCGCTCACAGACTCGCCTTGCGCCAGCGGCCAGGTTCCGTCGTTGGATTTTTCAGTAGCGAGATGCAGATAGTCCCGCTTGCTCTGGTCGCCCTTCAGCGTGTAATCCAAAAATGCCGTGATGAAGTGTTGATTGATGGCCGTGATGCGCTCCTTGCGCCATACCGGCTCGTCATAAAATTCCTGTGTGGTGAAATTTGTCAACGCTTCCGGCGGCGCGGGATTGCCGCCAACATTGTGCCGCGCATTTTCATAGACCAGCAGGCAGCGGTCCGAATTCACTGCTTTTTCAAACGCCGGCTCGATCCCATTCTTGAAATCTGAAATATCATCCTGGTCTCCGGCAATCATCAGCATGGGAATATGAATTCCCGCCAGCCCTTCCGCATCCCAAAAATTGTACGGAGGCTGATTTCCCCACGGTGAAATAGCAACAACCGCTTTCACTTCCTTGCGCAGGCTGGCCTGATATTTCGCGTTGCCCGCCATGTGTTCATCAAAATACCCGCCCGGCACAATCGCTGTGGCCATATTTTTCTTGCTGTAACCGGCGCCCGCGCTGGCCAGCGCGCCATAACCCCCCATCGAGTAGCCCACGATCGCGACTGCGGAATTGTCCACCAGCCCACTCAAAAAGTTGCCAGACTTACTGGACATCTCTTCCACCGCTCCAACGGTGAAAAGCTGATCACTCGAACGATTCAGCAGGGTACTCGGAAAACCGCGTTCCGCGCCGAATACCGAATCGGTATGGTCGATCGCCACCACCACATACCCTTTGGACGCCAGATTTTCCGTTAAATAAGAAAGAAAATACCGCGACCCTGGGTAGCCGTGCGAAACGATCACCAGCGGAAATTTTCCTTTCACCGGCGCCGCATCGCGCAGGGCCTTGCCTTCGATAGCCACAAGCTTCGGCGCGGAACCCGGCGCGCCCCGCCCCGGCGCATTCATTTCATATATTGTTTGCTCTTGCTGTCCCTCGGGAATTATTGCTGGATACCAAATCTCGAGGGTCAGCGGCCGGTCGTACAGCGGAACCTTTCCGCTGGCTTTATCCGCATCCAAAATGTCCGGCTGACCCGGATTCTTGATTTCAACGGTTCGCACCCCAACGGAGTATTTCCCTTCGGGCGCAAGTTCGGGCGCATCGATTGGCGGCACGCTGTAAAAAGAAGGGGGCGGAGCTTGCGCGGAACAAATCACGGCCGAGAATAAACACGTGACAACCAGCCAATACTTTTGCATCGAGCCCTCAGTCACATAATGATTAGATTTTTAATCGAAAGTTTTATTTCAACGCGTTTTCGAACCGCCAGGATCGCGACCGCTCGTGGCTCGCGAGGACAAGAACTGCACCGCCACGCCACGTTGTCCGCCTTCCAACGGCTCCACTCGAATAATCTGCCCAAGATATTCCCGATTGCGCGAATCGAGAGGCGAGTGGTATGGCAACGTCACAAAAAGCCGCATGCCTTCGTGATAGCTTGTGCGCTGTGAAATAAAGTATAAGCCCTCAACCGAAACATTCTTGGTCGTTTCAATATCCTCGAAGACTTCGCCCCGCGGATCAGAAGACGCGAGCTTCACCGGCTGACCCATCTTCACGCGCCGGCTGCGGCGATGCGGGTACGGCTGTCCGGTGCTGTCCATACGACAATAAGACCACGTCCTGCCGATGCTGAGTAAAGCTTGTATTGCATAAGACAACTTCTTCCCGAGGGCGCCTAGGCAATCCTCCCATCGGATCAGGCACTTTTCGTGCCAAGGGAACACCCTTCATCCTTGCGATGACTCGCCATCGCCCTTTTCGGAACCAGCCCAGCGCTTCCGGATAAGCTGATTCAAAGGTTCAGAATAATATCGGGAAATTAATCGGCCCACCACTGCAGCTATGAAGATCACGAATAGAAATAATAGTGGCACTTCTCTGAGCGACTCCCCACGCCGCACGAAAAAATCAAAAAACGCGAACACCACAAACATATGCGTGAGATACACCTCATAACTAACCTGCCCGAGCTTAAGGAGCGGGCGCACAAGGATTGGCGCTCTCCATTTGGATTGCGCCAGGCTCGCAATAAACATACAGGTGCCTATTCCCATGATGGTCATATCCAGCCCGCTACGATACAGCCCCCAACCCTCCGTTTCGACCGACAAACAAAGGCTGAAAATTAATACCGCCGCTCCTCCCGCCGCAAGTGCCCGCAGGGCGCCGCGCGATAGACTTCGGCTCGAAACCAGCAGCGCGGTAAGACATCCAAGCGCGATAGCATCCATGCCTCCAAGATACGAATATTCCCGCCACGTTTCATTGCCATGTGCCAAAACAGTTCGCGCCAGCGGCCCGAGCGCTACAAACCCGAGCAGAATCCCGACAAACATTCTGCCCCGCCCGAATACTCGCGCGATCAGCGGAAAACCAAGATAGAAAACCTCTTCCACGGATAGCGACCAGAGCACATCCCAATTCCCCGGAAGGTACCCGCGTGTCGCCTCTAGCACATTGATGTGAAACGTCAGCGCCGCAAACAACGCTCGTCCTAGACCACCCGTTTTTGCCGAAACCACAAAATCTTCCAACCCAGAAAAATGCAGCGCCGACAGGACCGCCAGCAGCAAGAGAAGCAGCGGCGCAATCCGCGCAAAGCGCATCAGGTAAAAGCCCCGCAGACTAACTTCGGAGAGCGAACCCCACCGCTTCATGGTGATTGAGGTAATCAAAAAGCCCGAGACCACGAAAAACATTTGCACGCCAGGTTGCCCGTTCCAGAACAGCGGCGTCACGATCTGCTGTCGCAGGCCAGCAGTGTAAGGAACTTTGGCGAGCACCAGCCGCATATTCACATGATTCATCAGCACAAAAAAAATCGCCAGACCACGCAGCAGGTCTATTCCGTCAATTCGTCCCTTGGTAGGGTGGTGTTTTATGTAGGACACGATGAATGCAGTATCTTACTCTGGCCTTTGGCGGGAGGAATCGGAGGGTTGTAATTCTTTACTTCGGCCGTCAACAACCGCCGTTATGTGCAGCGACCAGCGTTCTCAATTGCTCGAGTGAGCTCCGGCCTTAATTAAGCCGGTAACCGTAAGCACTACCGCAGTGTGATGATGTCCAGTATGGGAACCGAAGAGCGTACCTTTCGCAGTCACGCTCTTTCCAACCAGATTTTTCTGTCTCTCGTAAGTCTTGGCATCCGGGAACGCGAGTTGTATTTCGCGAACGTTTCTCCGCGCCGGGTAGATATCCGGATCAGCGGCATCCGCGGTCATGCAGATGGGACTCGACAGCTCCAGTAGCCAATGCACCTCCGGCGCATCGCCGCGCGCCACACTTTCATAATTCGGCGGACCAGGAAATGTCTTGCGCAGGATAGTCCCCGTGAGTTCCACGGTTACCGGCTCATAAGCCAGGCAATTTGAACCGTTCGGCGGCCCCGGCTGCGGAAGCTGACCACTGCGATTTTCCGATGTGCCCGCGAAACTCGACAACCCCAGACATGCGACTAGAGCAGCGGTCAGAATGATATGTGGTCGAAACATCCGCGGCCATCTTAAGCGAGTAAGCGCCAATTGTCTTTGGTTCATGCCTGGTGCCCGACGTTACAAACGCCGCGTAAACTCTTTTGTCACGCTGTCGATTTCGAGGAACCACGTGCCAATTGCTATTTATTGCGGCCAGCTACCTTGCCGTCCCTGACTCGCGTCGCTCTCCGCTCCCCGGTAAAATGCTTCATGGCCTGTCGCAGCAGCCAGTTCACCTTGGTCTGATAACCGGGCCCATCCTCCTTCAACCAATCAATTACATCGGAATCCAACCGCATCGTGACCGGCTTCTTCTTCGGCCGGTAAAACTTCCCGATGCCCGCCTTGCTCCAATCGAGCACTCGCGGCGCATCCGAAAAATCAATATCTCCGTCTTTTTTTCTGGCGATGATGCGTACGTCTCGCCTCTGTTCCTTTGTGAGCTTCCTCATAAGCGTTCCTCTCAAAAGACCCGGCCGCACGCGCCGAGATAATCCGAACAACCTCTTCTTCGCCTTTTCATAAAACGTGTGGAATCAAAAACAAAGCGCTGCCTCCGGCCGGAGAAGATTTAGCCTTCTGGCTTTGCCTCCGAAGCATAAAATGTCATGCCAGCTGCAACCACCTCGTACAAATTCTTGGCATCTGCAATCGGAATTGTCCTGTTGCAAAGGCCTAAGATATCCGCGAAGTATTGGAACGACGATCGCAACAACTTACGGACATTCGACTCGCTTTGGAGTGGCAATCCAAACTCCCCATTCCCTACCTCGGCGTTGGTAAACATGGCATAGTACGCCATCACGTCGGAGTGTTCCGTGGCCGATAGATCCCGATAGTCTTTTTCATAAACATCTCTGAGACCAACCTCTACGAACATATCGTAGATTGAGCGAACTTCTGGCTGGTACCAATGTCTGGCGAAATCGGGCTTACCTTTCTTGTTGATGAATTCAAATTGCATTTTTTCTTGGTCAAACATTCTACGAATATTGGCGGTTCCCATTGCGTCAAATTTAGCAGGATACTGTTCGGCGCGTTCATGGAGTTCGACCCAATACCAACCTAAATATTTGCTTGCGCGCTTTCCCGGATCTATAGAGATCCACCTTGTTACCGCCATCAGGTTCATGAGACATCGCTGTACCACAGCCGCGTCCTCGCACGCGGCGACCTCACACAATCGCCGGACCGCGTCAAACGATTTGAAGGCTCGGGGCCAAATGTAGCTGAGCACCACATCGTAGTGGCTGGTCGTCAGGCACCTGTAGTTTTGAAGCGACGTCTGTGCGAATAAAAGCAAGTTAAAGCAGTGGGCGAAATGTTCTCGATGCCGCTTAATGACGTCAGCCCTGAACTGAAAATCATCCAGCATTACTCACCTTTTCCCGACCGGCATAACCACAGCTCACCAGTCACTGGCCTCAGTATTCCACGCGAGACTCCACTGTAGGCCGTCTATCCAATCGTGTCACCGACCGACCCTCTTCCCACCTCACGCAAACCTTTAGCTGATAAACTCGTATTGCACAATTCAAGTAGGAGTAAGCAATATGACCGACACCGCCCAGCAACTTCCCACCCGCACCGAATCCGACAGCATGGGAAAAATCGAAGTTCCCGCCGACCGCTACTACGGCGCGCAAACCGCCCGCTCGCTAATCCATTTCGCCATCGGCAAAGACACCATGCCCCCGGAATTAATTCGCGCGTTCGGCATCCTCAAAAAAGCCGCCGCCCTCGTCAACCACGATCTCGGAAAACTGGACATCGAAAAAACCAAACTGATCTCCATCGCCGCCGACGAAGTAATCTCCGGCAAACTCGCTGAACACTTCCCTCTCCGCATCTGGCAAACCGGCAGCGGCACGCAAACCAACATGAACGTCAACGAAGTCATCTCCAACCGCGCCATCGAACTGGCCGGCGGCGTAATGGGCAGCAAAAAACCCGTCCATCCCAACGACGACGTAAACATGTCGCAGTCCAGCAACGACACCTTCCCCACCGCCATGCACATCGCCGCCGCCACGGAAACCGCTCGGCGCCTGCTGCCCGCGCTGAAATCCTTCGCGACGCTCTCGACGCCAAGCGCAAGGAATTCGCCGACATCATCAAATTTGGCCGCACCCACCTGCAGGACGCCACCCCGCTAACCCTCGGCCAGGAATTTTCCGGCTAGGTCAGCCTACTCGATCGCGATGGCGCAAGAATCGCCGTAGCCCTCGACGGTCTCTACGACCTCGCCATCGGCGGCACCGCCGTGGGCACCGGCCTCAACGCCCACCCCGAATTCGCCGAACGCGCCGCCCGCAAAATCTCCGAACTCAGCGGACTTCCCTTTCGCTCCCACCCCAACAAATTCGCCGCCCTCAGCGCCCACGACGAAATCGTCTTCGCCAGCGGCGCGCTCAAAACTCTAGCCGCCTCCCTAATGAAAATCGCCAACGATATCCGCTGGCTGGCTTCCGGTCCGCGCTGCGGCTTGGGCGAACTGACCCTGCCCGAAAACGAACCCGGCAGCAGCATCATGCCCGGCAAAGTAAACCCCACCCAGTGCGAAGCCATGACGATGGTCGCGGTGCAGGTAATGGGCAACGACGCCGCCATAGGCATCGCCGGCAGCCAGGGCAATTTCGAGCTAAACGTCTACAAACCGGTGATGATCTTCAACTATCTCCACTCGGTAGAACTACTTACCGACGCCATGACCAGCTTCGTCCACCACTGCGCCGAGGGCATCAAGGTAAACCACGACAAAATCGACCACTACGTAAAACATTCCCTAATGCTGGTAACCGCCCTGGCCCCCACGATCGGCTACGACAACGCAGCCAAAGTAGCCCATACCGCCCACGTCGACCACAGTAGTCTGAAAACCGCCGCCCTAAAACTGGGCCTCATCACCGAAGAACAATTTGACGCCCTAGTCCGCGCTGAAGAAATGACCCACCCGTAGGGGCCCGGCATGCCGTGGCCGCCATCCAGCGTAGAGCCGCGCACCGCATTTGTAGCGGCCGCCGTCCGAGGCGGCCGCCTTTCCGACCGCCATACCCAGACCAGTTTGGGGAGGGGATCGCCTTTCTTGCCGATCCCACCCACACCGAGCGCCGAACCTCTTGTAGGGGCGCAGCATGCTGCGCCCCAGCTTGCCCGGGCGTAACGCTCCTGGGCTGTTCCGTTCCCAGCCCCAACCATCCAAAGGGTTTAGCATTATTTTTATGATATCGAAAGATTTAGCTTGACACATCCGCCATCATTGTAGTAGAATGCGGTCATTGAGAACTGCGCCTTCTCAAGTCCGCAACACCCCATTGATTTAGAATCAGGATTTCGCAACCAAATCGAAAGCTCCAGTTTGCTCAACGGTAAAGCCCAGACTTAGTTACTCAAACGGCAACGAACACCCGCTCTAACCCTAGCAGAATGAACACTTGCAAGACCGCATCAAAACAAAGCACTTAAACTCCCGCAGAATCAACACTTACAAAAACAGTGAGGGGGGGTGCCAAGCCCGCAGTCTCTTTGCACCAGCATCCAACGGAAGTGTAAACTCGCTGTTCGAGACATGTTCCGGCATCGCCAAAACGTCAGCATTCTCAATCTGTTAGCGATGTTTACGGTCGCAGTGTTCCCCGTGTTCCTGGCGGCCCCGCCTTCCTCTGCCGCTCCCGAAAAAACTGTCTGGAATTACAACGGCGGAATCTTCATCGAAACCGATGGCTCGGTGAAGAGCGGAATGTGTTTCCGCATTTCCGGCAATGTCACCGCTGACCATTTCTTTGACGACCTGAAGCGCATCGACAGAAAAGACGCGGAAACGGTTTTCCAGCGCAGAAAGGAAATCGTCACCGAATTTCCCGCGCAACTTGTGCTGCGTTTCTCTCTGTACGATTTTCCCTGCGCCGAACAGCTGCAAGAGACTGGCTCGCGCAGGTATCTGACCCGCGCGATTGTCAGCGGCCTGCATTTGTCGCTCTATTGGAAGCACGGACTCGAATTGCGGCCGCTGAACGATTTCAAGCCGGTAGCCTTGCACATTCGTTCATTCTATCCCTACGATTTGGAAGCCAAAGATTTGCCGGAACGCCTGGAGTGGAGTTATGAGTTATTGGTTCCCAGCGCAGGCATCCCGCTCACCGACAGCCTGGTCCTGATCATACGCACTCCAGAGCAACAAGTAGCCGCCCGCGTAGCCGCCCGCATGTAGCAGTTGTAGCGGCCGCCTTCTGAGGCGGGGCGTTCTTGGGGCGGTCGCACCGAGATTGACCGATCACCTGGCAACGCGCCTCGATCCTCGAGAAATTGCCTGTAACCAGGTTGTTAAAAATGGATCGGCGCGTCCGTGAGTTCCTGTACTTCCTCGGAATTCCAGCCAGACGCCAAATCGCGCAAAAACAATCCACGCTCGGTGACGTCAATCACCGCAATGTCGGTCACGATCGTGTCCACGCAAGCGAGGCAAGTCAGCGGATACGTCAGCTCCCGCACAATCTTCGGCTGCCCTTCGCGGGTCGTATGCTCCATGCACACAATCACTTTCTTGGTGCCCGCGGCGATGTCCATCGCACCGCCAATCGCGCCAACGCCTTTAGCGCCAGGCACTTTCCAGTTCGCGAGATCGCCGCGCTCCGACACCTGGAACGCGCCGAGCACCGCAACATCCAAATGTCCGCCGCGCGTCATCAAATGCGCGTCCGCTTGATGAAAAAAGGAAGCACCCGGAATCAGCGTCACCGGCACTTTCATGGCGTCGACCAGATCCAAATCTACTTCATCTGGTCTGGCGCGGCGGCCCATGCCCAGAATTCCGTTCTCGCTGTGAAAATAAACCGTGATGCCCGCCGGTAAGTGGTCGGCGATCAAGTTGGGAATTCCCCATCCCAAATTTACGTAAGCGCCGTCCGGAAGTTCGCGCGCGGCTCGCGCCGCAATCTGCTCCCGCGTCAGCCGAGTTTTAGGAGGCATAACGAATTCCTTTCGCGACCACCACGCGCTGCACGAAAATCGCCGGCGTAACCACATTCTCCGGGTCGATGCTCCCAACCGGAACAATCTCTTCCACCTCGGCAATCGTAGTCGTCGCGGCCATGGCCATGATCGGATTGAAATTCCGCGCGGCTAATCGGTAGGTGAGATTCCCCAGTTCGTCAGATTTGTCCGCTTTGATAAATGCGAAGTCGGCATGGATCGGCATTTCCAGAATGCAGCGCTGCCCGTTGATCATGCGCTCTTCTTTTCCGAGCGCCACTTCGGTGGCCACTCCGACTGTAGTGTAGAAACCCATCAAGCCGGCCGCCGCCGCGCGCATGCGCTCACATAAAATCCCCTGCGGCACGAGTTCAATCGTCACTTCGCCTTTCGCGTGCCGCTCTTGAAAATAAAAGGAATGCGGCCCGGGAAACGCAGCGATTACGTGGGAAATCCGCCCGTGCTTGAACAGCGGCGAAAGCTCGCCTTCCTTCGTGCCGCAGTTGTTGCTGATCGCGGTGATATTTTTCGTTCCGCGGCGCACCAGCGCTTCAATGAGATTATTCGGAAAGCCGGAGCCGCCGAATCCTCCAAACATGATGCGCGCGCCATCCGGAATGCCTTCAACCACCGCGTCCAGTGTTGCGAAAACCTCTTGTCTCAAAGTGTGGTTCCTTGGATTGGCCGTGTTCGTATCGTAGCAAAATGGAACCAATTCGGGGTTGCAGCGATTTGACTGTGGTGAAAAATGTTTTGCATACTAAGAATGTCGCCTTCCGGTCCGTACGCTCGCTCCACTTGTACTATGCTCCACACCAATGCCCGGCATTTTCCTGACAGGAATAACGTATGGTCTCGCCACAACTGAAAGCCACGCTCGATAAGTATCACGTCGGAGATAAACTCCGCCAACTGCGCTTGCGCCGCAAGATGGGCCTGGTGGAGCTCAGCAAGCACTCCGGACTTTCTCCAGCCCTGCTGTCCAAACTGGAGCACGGAAAGCTTTATCCAACGCTGCCCACCCTGTCGCGCATCGCGCTGGTGTTTAGTGTGGGTCTGGATCACTTTTTCTCAGACGAGAAAAATAAACATATCTTCGCCATGGCGCGGAAAAAAGAGCGCTTACGTTTCCCCGAAGCTCCCGGCCTGGAGCAAATAGCATTTGAGTTTGAGTCGCTGGATTTTTTGGCCACCGATCGGAAATTCAACGCCTACCTGGCCGATTTTCGCGCGGTGCCGCCAGACAAACTGCGGCTGCACCAGCATACTGGAGTGGAATTCATCTACGTGCTGAAAGGCCGCCTGGCGTTGAAAGTGGGCACCAACGAGGAACTGCTCGAAACCGGCGACTCGCTTTACTTCGACTCGTTGCTACCGCACGGCTACAGCCGCGCTGGAACAAGCCCGTGCAGCGCCATCGTGGTCACCTCGGAGTAATTTCTTTATGACTAAGCTCTTCAGGAAGCACAAGTGAAACGGGCCGCCATAGTGTTGGCGGTTGTTGCGCTCGGGCTGGGATGTGTCGCCGCGGCCATGGTGCTGCACGATGGGCTCAGCGCCACCGCGACTCCCACGAGATTCGAGGCCTTTCTGGCGCACCGCGCACGCAGACTGGCCACGCCTGCAAACGCCCGCGCGATGGTGAATCCGCTGCAGCCGTCCGCCGACAATCTGCGTGATGCGCGCCGGCATTTCGCGGATCACTGCACCATCTGCCACGCCAATGATGGCAGCGGGGACACCATGCTGGGCCGCGGGATGTATCCCAAACCTCCCGACATGCGTTTGCCGGACACCCAAAATCTTTCCGACGGCGAACTTTTCTGGATCATCGAACACGGCGTCCGCTTCACCGGCATGCCAGCCTTTTCCTCGCACAATGACACCGACGACAACTGGAAGCTGGTACTTTTCGTCCGCCATCTGGCGGCGCTTTCTCCGGAAGAGCGGATGGATATGGAGCTTTACAACCCGAAGGGCCCCGACGACCGCCAGGAAGAAAAAACCGAAGACAAGTTCTTGGACGGCGCCCAGCCGGAAAACAAGAAGCCAGCCGAGCACAAGCACTAAAGTTTGTTCGCGAGGGCCCCTGTTGCGGGTTCCGCGGCGGCGGATGAATCGGACAAAGCAAAGTGTTATTCTGCGGATGCAGAGGTCACGGGAATGCGTACATTCTTGGTCGGGACGTTGTTGGTAGTTTTCGGGGCGGTTGCGTTCGCTCACGGAGACAAAGTGCACGTACTGGGCACAATTACCAACGTGAGTGACTTCTCCATCGCCGTGAAAAGCGCGGATGGCAAAACGGTGGAAGTGAAACTCGTGAAGACCACCACCTACATCTTGCGTGTGAAAGACACCGATCAACCTGCGAAAGCCGCTGATCTTGCGGTGGGCGAAATGGTAGTGATCCACGCCACCCCGATAGGCGACACCTTGCAGGCCGACGAAGTTAAATTCTCAATTCCTGCGAAAAACGCTCCGCAAAAGGTTCCGGGCCCCAAGCTTTCTGTTTAGCGGTCCGGAGATTTTGTTTTTCCTCTAGTTTTCCGTTGGATCCACAATCGTCCCGTTTCGCAGCACGACCATTTTGCCGCCGAGTGCGGCTGCCTCGAGCTTGCTGTGAGTTACGTAGACAATGGGAATGTTTCGGGTTGCTTCCCAATCCAGCAGATCATGGATGATCTGCGATTTTAGTTCGTCGTCAAGGGCGGTCATCGGTTCGTCCAGCAGCAATGCGCGAGGATTGCCGACGAGAGCTCTGGCCAGCTGCACGCGCTGCGCTTCCCCGCCGGAAATTTCCGTTGCTCGACGATCGCGCAAAGCTTCCACGCGGAACGCCGTTAAGACCTCTTTCAGGCGCCGCTGCTGTTCACCTTGCGCGAGATGCGCAATTCCGTAACGAATATTTTCTTGCACGGTCAGGTGCGGGAACAAGGAGGTCGCCTGGAACACATAGGCGATGCCGCGTTGGTGCGTCGGAAGATTTACGTTCACCGCGGATTCAAAGAGGACTTGCCCGCCAATTTTGATGGAACCACTATCGGGTTGCGTCAGCCCGGAAATGCAGTCCAGCAACGTGGATTTACCGGCGCCGGAAGGCCCAAACAAGATCGTGAAGCCCGCGGCAATTTCCAGCGAAACATCCAAGAGGAATGGCGGATGCCCGGCGCTGGTTCGCGCCTTACGTACCTGCACAAATAATTTCGGAGCTAGTTCGTGGCCCACGGCATCCACAAACGAGTGCGCGACCCGCGATTAATCGCATACACCAGGCACAGCACTGCAAAGGAAATAAGCAACAAGGCGAGAGCCATCCGATTCGCGGCGCCGTATTCCAGCGATTGCACCTGATCGTAAATGGCGACGGACGCTGTGCGCGTTACGCCGGGCAAATTTCCACCGACCATCAAGACGACGCCAAATTCACCCAGGGTGTGCGCAAAGCACAGAACGATGGCGGTGATGATTCCGGAACGCGAGAGCGGCAGAATCACCGAGCGAAAGGTGCGCCAGGGAGTCGCACCGAGTACCGCCGAAGCGTTCAGCAATTTCTGGTCGACGCCTTCAAACGAACTCATCAACGGCTGCACCGCGAAGGGAAAACTGTAGAACATCGAAGCGATCACTAGCCCCGCGAAGGTAAACGCCAATCCATGGCCGAACGCCACGCGCCATATTTTTCCCAAGGGGCCGTGCGGCCCCATCGCCAGAAGAGCATAGAATCCGAGTACCGTGGGCGGAAGTACCAGCGGCAGCGCAACGACGGCTTCCAGCAAAAACTTTCCGCGCCATCGAGAAAAAGCCAGCCAGTAGGCGATCGGCAAGGCGACTAAAAGCAGCAAAAAGGCCACGATGCCCGCCAATTCCATCGATAACCACAACGGTCCCATCGGCAATCGCTCTCCGCGCGGTAGAAGGTTACGACATTCAAGAATTACTGGCACGCTTGCAGCTTGGTCGCTACTTGCCAGAAGGCGGAAAGGAGAATCCGTAGCGTTTCAGTGTTTCGCGCCCTTCCGCACTCCGCACATAATCCAAAAAAGCCCGCGCGGCTGCCTGATTCTTCGAGCTCTGCAGTACTGCGGCGCCTTGCTCGATAGGCGGATAGGCGTCCGGAGGCACTTCCCAGCGTTTTCCATCTTTCATCCCCGGCGAGACGGCCAGCGACAGCGCCACGAATCCCGCCTGGGCATTTCCGGTCTGCACAAATTGCGCAGTCTGCGAAATATTCTCGCCGAAGACGAATTTGCTCTTCACCTGATCGTAGATACCCGCACTGTGCAGCGCGGATTCCGCGGCTCTTCCGTACGGTGCGTGCGCGGGATTCGCGATGGCGATTTTTTCCACTCTGGGATCGAGCAAGATCTTCCAGCCATCTTTCGCGACATCTACGGCGGCGTCCACGCGAGTCCACAGCACCAGCCGGCCTATCGCATAGATACCGGAAGTCCCCGGAACGGTGAGATTCGCGGCGTCGAGTTTTTTTACGTAATCGATGTCCGCGGAGAAAAACAAATCGAACGGCGCGCCATTCTGAATTTGGGTGAAGAAATTTCCGCTGGATCCGTAGGTGACATGAACGGTGGCAATATTTTTCTTCTCGAACTGCGCCGCCAGGTCTTGCATCGCAAACTGCAGATCTGCGGCGGCTGCAACGTTCAATACCGGCAATGGCTGCGGCGCCTGCGCCGCAGCCATTGCCGCAACCGCGTTCACCGCTAGTACAGACAACGCCAGCATCACGGACGCTGCGGATATCTTTTTCAGCCAGCGAAACCTGTTATTCCCGGAATTCATAGCGCCCTTCACAAAACTCAACCGCAATCAAACTCGCAAAATCATAACTTCCGTGGATTTCACCAACGCGGCCACGCGCTCTCCCGGTTTCAGACGCATTTCCCGCGCCGCGTCGGCGGTAATAATCGCCGTGATCTGCTGCTCGCCAACACCCAACGTAACTTGCGCGAGTAATCCGCTGAACTTGATGCTGCGAACACGCCCGACCAATTGGTTTCGACCGCTAATCTTGCGGAAACTGCCGCGCCGCCGCTGCACATCGCCGCGCTCAGCCTTATGAGGGAACAGCCGGTCGATTTCGCTCTCGGGAACGCGGTGATGGCCTCCGGGTGTTCTATTAGTTTTAATTTTCCCAGCGTAGATCCACTGCTTCAGGGTGGGATAGCTGATGCCCAAAACCTTTGCAGCTTCGCGTGGCGCCAGGAGCTGTTGCACAAAGCCCTCTTTCAAGAATCGAGAGAATACTCTAGCAGAACACGAGGGAACAATACGTTTTTATGCGGTTTAAAGCAGGATGACCGGGGAACGCAGCTAAACACGGACTCACTATTTCACTGTCGTGATTTGCGGACTGGCAATCTGGTGCCATACGCGGAGCACTTCCGCCACGCTCCAGGCTTGCGCGATGCAGCCGCACGGGGTGAAGGGCGCGTCACCATCAAAAATTTCTCCGACAGTTCCAAGTCCATAAGAGTAGATTTGCTGGCCCAAGGGCTCTAGCGTCCGCAGCGCCGCGGTGCGATCGCCGTCGACTCGCAGTTTGGCGAGCACATAAGGCGGGAGTAGCCATCCCCAGGCGGTTCCCTGATGATAGGCGCCATCCCGCGAACGCTGATCTCCGCCGTAGTGACCTTGATACCCGAGTTCGCCGGGAGCCAAACTTCGCAACCCGTAGGAAGTGAGCAGGTGTTGCGCGCAAACTTGAACGACGCTTTTTTGTTGCTCCACGGAGAGCGGACTGACCGGCAAGGAGACCGCGAAAATCTGATTCGGCCGCAAGGCCGGATCAGATCCGCTACCCGGCGTATCGATAACGTCAAAACAGCAGTTTTTTTCCGGGTTCCAGAATTTTGCGAAGCTGGCGGTGGCCTGCGCGCCCAATGCTTCATAACGCTGCGGCGATTTCCCGAGCACTCGCGAAAATTCGGCCATGGTGGCGCAGGCGTTGATCCACAACGCGTTGATCTCCACCGCTTTGCCGGTGCGTGGAGTGACCACCCAGTCCCCTACCTTGGCATCCATCCAGGTGAGCTGCACGCCGGGGCCACCGGAATAAACCAGACCATCCGCGGGGTCCACGTGAATGTTGTAACGCGTTCCGGCGGCATAGCCCTCGATGATGCTTGCCAGCACCGGATAGAGTCTTTGCAGGGTGGCAGCGTCCTGGGTGGCGGCAAAATATTGCCGTACCGCTTCGAAATACCAGAGTGCCGCGTCCACGGTGTTGTACTGCGGGGGGCCGTCGACGTCTGGAAAATTATTCGGTAGCATGCCGCCATCGACGTAGCGGGCGAAAGCCCGCAGTATTTTGCGCGCGATATCGGTGCGCCCGGTGGCCAGGGTCAATCCCGGAAGCGCAATCATGGTGTCCCGGCCCCAGGCCGCGAACCAGTGGTATCCCGCGATAACGGTGCGGCCATCGGTTTCGTCGCCGTCCGCGCTATCGTCCGGCGCGGGAGGCAACGTTCGCTTAACGATAAATTGATCGGCTGCCAGCGCGAGTTGCCACAGCCAAGACGGCGCGTCTTCGAGATCGATCCCCGGGGCTGTTCCGGACGAGCCGGCTGGCGTGTTCGCCGCTTGCCAAGCCTGGAAAATTTTCACCTCGTGATTGGCTTGTTCGCTCAGGGCGGTTTCCGCGTCCAGCAAAGCATTGGCTTCGGTACTGAACACCAGCGTCGCGCTGCCCCCAGGTTGTAACTCTGCGCGGAACAGTGCCGCGAAGAGATAATCCTCGCAATCGTCCAAGCCGCGTTCTTTTTCCGCAGGGAGGGAATAGTCGCGATACCACTCGTGGTGCGGTTCGCAGGAAGCGCTCGCGCTTTTCAGATAAAAAGGCTGCGCTCCGTTGAAAGCGGTAATGGCGACACCTTGCGGAGTTTGCGCTATGTCCATGCGCCAATCTCCGGCGTGGGTTACGGAATGAAAATCGCGGTAATTGACGAGCGCTTTCATTTCGAGCGCGAGCGGTGCGCCGCCGCCCAGCATGGTGTATTGCACGTAGGTAGTGTTTTCGCCCTGGCGCATCCACACGCGTTTTTCGATCAGCGCGTCGGTTAGCGCGTAGGTCCATACCGGCTTCATGCCTTCGAGATGAAAGCTCTGGAGGGTGCGGAGTCCTGGCGTATCTATCGCGCCGCTCTTCCAGCGGGTGGTGTTCAACGAGAATTCCTGGCCGCCGTAGCGGACAGTTTCGTCGATTCCAGCGACCAGCTGGGTGCGTCCTGCGGGCGGTTGCAGCGCGGCGAGCAGCAAACCGTGATATCGGCGGGTGGAGTTTCCCGCAACCGTCCCGGAAGCAAAACCGCCAAGACCGTTGGTAACCAGCCACTCCCGCGATTCCGCGGATTGCAGGATGCCGCAAATGTCGCGGCCAAAATGAACTTCGGCTTCCGGCGTCAACTCCAAAGTGTTTTCCGGTCGGGCCGGATCGACCCGGGAAGCGGGAGACACTGGCAGTGGTTTCGCCGCCGGACCAGGCGATTCGGCATTTTTCGGCGATCGCGGTGGCCGCGATTCGGGCGAGCTATCTTTGGGCATCGCTGACTTCTCTCGCGCACGCAACTAGAAGCGGCTGCGCACGCTGGAATAAACTTTGCAGCAGCTACTCGCCGCTCTGCTCAAGCAATTTGGCGACTAATCCGGTCCACCCGGTCTGATGGCTCGCGCCTATTCCCGCGCCGTTATCACCGTGAAAATATTCGTAATACTGCAGCAGGTCTTTCCAGTAGGGATCGAAGTCGTAGAGAGTTTCTCCGCCGGCGACTGCGCGCTTGCCCTCGCCGTCTCGCAGGAAAATATGGACGAGGCGGCGGGAAATCTCCGCGGCCACCTGCCAGAGATCGACCTCTTCCTTCGAATCCGTGGGGCAAGGCACCTTAAAATCTTCGCCGTAGTAGTGATGGAATTTTTGCAGCGACTCTACCAATAGATAATTCACCGGGAACCAGATGGGGCCGCGCCAGTTGGAGTTGCCGCCGAAAAGTCCGGTGGTGGATTCGGCCGGCTCGTAGTCCACGCGATTGACGTGGCCGTTCACTTCCACTTCGTAGGGATGATCTTTGTGATAGCGCGACAGCGCGCGCACTCCGTGTGGCGATAAAAATTCGGCTTCGTCGAGCATGCGCGCCAGCACTCGCACCAATTGCTTCCGATTCACGAGCGATAATAGCCGACGGACGCCGCGCGCCGAACGCTGCGTGCTTTCCAGATGCTCTGGCAGCCCAGTGTGATTGTCGATGAACCACTGCATGCGGCGCTTGAATCCCGGAAGGCGGTCGATCACTTCGGGCTCCAGAGTTTCCACCGCGAACAGCGGGATCAATCCCACCATCGAGCGGATTTTCATGAAGTGTTCGTCACCATTGGGAAGTTGGAGGACGTCGTAGAAGAAACCATCTTCGTCGTCCCACAGCGAAATACCTTTTTTGCCGACATCATTCATGGCCCGAGCGATGCCCACGAAATGTTCGAAGAATTTACTGGCTACGTCTTCGTAGGCGGGATCTTCTTTGGCCAGCTCCAGTGCGATGGCTAGCATATTCAGGCAGAACATGGCCATCCAACTGGTGCCATCGGATTGTTCGAGATGTCCGCCGGTGGGCAGGGGCGCGGAGCGATCGAACACTCCGATATTGTCTAGCCCCAGGAAACCGCCCTGGAAAATATTCATGCCTTCGGGATCTTTGCGATTTACCCACCAGGTGAAATTGAGCAAGAGTTTGTGAAAAACCTTTTCCAGAAAACCGCGATCGGCGACACCACGTACGCGCCGTTCAATTTTGTAGACGCGCCAGGCCGCCCACGCATGTACCGGAGGGTTTACGTCGCCGAACGCCCATTCATACGCGGGCAGCTGCCCGTTCGGATTCATGTACCATTCGCGTAGCAGCAAGATGAGCTGATCTTTCGCGAAGTCGGGATCCACCAGCGCTATCGGGATGCAATGAAACGCCAAATCCCACGCGGCGTACCACGGGTATTCCCACTTATCCGGCATGGAAATAATGTCGTCGTTATAGAGATGCGTCCAATTCTTGTTGCGGCCTTCCCAGCGTTGTGCGGGCGGAGGCGGGCCGGCGGGATCGCCTTGCAGCCAAGTGAGCACGTCGTAGTGATAGAACTGCTTGGAGATCAGCATCCCCGAGAGCGATTGACGCATCACATTTTTTGCGTCGTCGGACAATTGCTTGGGAATGCGCGAGGCGTAGAAATCGTCAGCCTCTTTCAGCCGGGCGGTGAAAACCCCGTCATAGCCCGCGGCAAAATCATTCGCGGCGGGAATGCCCTCGCCGCGATCCACGTGTCCCGGTGACGAGCTGCTGCCTCCGACCCCGGGATCTCCATTGAGTTCAGCGAGAGGAGTCAGATCCGTCAAGCGCATTTTTATGGTTTTCGATTCGCCCGGCCCCAGAGTGATGGTGTAGTGGGCGGCCATTTTGGTGCCGGTGCGCGCGGGATTGACGGCGGACTTATTTCCGTGAATCAAATATTCATTGAATGCGTCTTTGACATACGGCGAACTGTTGGGAGAATTAAAAAGTTTCTGGTTGTTGGTTTCGTTTTCAGTGAACAGCAGTTCGGGCTGCCCTTCGCACAGCAGCCAGCGTTTTCCGTATTGCCAATGTTGCACTTCGCAAACGAGCGCACCGGGAACATCATTGGCTTTCCGAATCACCGGACGCCGCGGATCTCTGCCCCAAGACCACGTATTGCGAAACCACAACGAAGGGAGAAGCTGCATCGTCGCGGTCTCCGGACCGCGATTGGCCACGGTGATCTTGATCAGAATATCTTCGACGTCGGCTTTGGCATATTCCGTGAACACATCGAAGTAACGATGCTCTGCGAAAACTCCCGTATCCAGCAACTCAAATTCCGGATCTTTCCGCGTGCGCTTATTATTTTCGTCGATTAAATATTGATAGGGATAGGCCGCCTGCGGATATTTGTACAGCGTGCGCATGTAGCTGTGGGTGGGGGTGGAATCCAGGTAGAAATAACATTCCTTAACGTCTTCGCCGTGATTACCCTGATTTCCGGTAAGCCCAAACAGCCGCTCTTTCAGAATCGGGTCTTGCCCATTCCACATCGCCAATCCCAGGCAGATGTATTGATGGCGGTCGCTGAATCCGGCAATTCCGTCTTCGCCCCAGCGATAGGCTCGCGAGCGCGCGTGATCGTGCGGAAAAAATTCCCATGCAGTGCCGCCGGCGCTGTAATCCTCGCGAACTGTGCCCCATTGCCGTTCGGAGAGGTACGGCCCCCAGCGTTTCCAATGATTTTTTCGCGTGCGCGCCTCTTCAAGGCGGCGGTCTTCGATAGTTTGCAGTCTGGGCATGGTGGCTGGACCTCACGAGCAAATGCTCAAATATGCTCGCACTACTCTCGCAGGGTACGGCGTGTAGCATATGCCAAAGTGCCTGGGGGAGCACAAGGGTAATTGATGTTCGGAAGGCTCCGGTCCAAACGGCAACCTGGGGCAAACTCCTATCTCGCGGGGACGCACATAAATTCCACTAAAATGGCGAACATTTACCGTTTCTGGGCGTTTCGCGACGCGCTCAAGCCTTTCGTTGTACCCTTGAGCGCAGTCAAAAACGTCCTCGATGTGAGCGCGCCCAAAGGAGCTCTCGGTATGGTCCGTTCCGTTTCGCGACGCCGCATTATTCTCTCAACTCTTTCGTCGCAGGCGCTGCTCTCCGCGATTTCGATCCTGATGCCCTGTGCCGCTCGCGCGCAAGCGGTAGACAATTCCGCCGACACCCTTCACAAGCTGAACGAATCCGTTGACACGTTAATTAAAAAGGTGTCGCCCAGCGTGGTGCAGATTCTGGTTACCGGTTACGGCCCACTCGAAGAGGCGGATCGCAGCAGCACCGCGGTCATCATCGGTCGGCAACGCGCAATCGGCTCCGGTTTCGTCATCGATCCCAGCGGCTATATCGTTACCAACGCTCACGTGGTCAACGGCGCGCAGCGGGTCCGCGTGGTCCTGCCCTTGATGACCAATGAAAATTCCGTCACCGCGGCGCTTTCCACCCGTAGCAACATCGTCCCCGCGCGGGTCATCGGCGTCGCCCGAGACATTGACCTCGCACTGCTGAAAGTCGACGGCATCAAGCTTCCCGCGCTGCCTGTAGCCTCGTATCGCAATTTACGCCAGGGCGAAATTGTTTTTGCCTTTGGCAGCCCGGAGGGTCTGCGCAACACCGTAACGATGGGCGTTATCTCCGCTGTCGCGCGCCAGACGGACCTGGATTCCCCGATGGTCTACGTGCAGACCGACGCGCCCATCAACCCCGGCAACTCCGGCGGGCCGCTGGTTAATGTGAATGGTGAAGTGGTAGGCGTAAACACCTTCATCCTGTCGCAATCTGGCGGCAACGAAGGACTTGGTTTCGCGATTCCCTGCAGCGTGGTGAACGTCGCCTACAAACAACTGCGTGAATTTGGCCATCTGCACAAAACAGAAATCGGTATCAGCATCCAGACCATCACCCCGTCGCTGGCCACGGCGTTAAAACTGGCACGCGCCTACGGCGTGATTATTTCCGACGTAAAGCCCAACAGTCCCGCGATTGCCGCCGGAATTCAAATCGGGGATGTGCTTCTTTCCGTCGACGGGCGCTCCGCGGAGAATCTTCCATTTGTCGGCTTGCAATTTCTTTCGCGAGACACCGGCGATAAAGTTCATCTCGAAATCTTGCGTGGTAAAGAGCAGTTGGCCTTCGACGTGAAGGTTATGGAACCGCCGCATGATATGGATCAAATCGCGGCGCTGGCGGACCCGGAAAAGAGCCTGGTGCCCGCGCTGGGAATTCTGGGTGTGGAAATTAACGATAAAGTTGCCGCCATGGCGCCGGAGCTTCGCGATCCATTCGGAATTTTGGTCGCCGCGCGGGCTGCGGGCGCCAGTATCGAAGTTCCGTTAACCACCGGTGACGTCATTCGCACGCTTAACGGCGAGCCGATGACCACGCTCGATCGCCTGCGCAACGCGTTAAAAGCGCTGCCTCCCGGTTCCTCGGTAGCCATGCAGATCCAACGCGACGACCGCCTGATGTACGTAGCCTTCACCACTGAAGGCCCGTAGCGCTTCCCGGCGCCGCGTGGTCCACCCGCCATCCTTACTATAAAAAAGTAGCCTTTACTCGGCTACTTTGCGAGAATATTTAGACTTTTCTGACCAGCGGAGAGCAGGCATGCCCGACACCTTTCAGAAGTACAAAGACTATGTGATGACCGGCTTCGTAAAGTCCGTCGCCCCTATCGTCATCGATAAAGCCAGCGGCGCGGTCGTCACCGACATCAACGGCCGCGAATATCTCGATTGCTTTGCCGGCATTTCGGTCGTCAATGCCGGCCATTGCAATCCGCAAGTGATCGCCGCCGCCAAAGCGCAGATGGACAAACTGGTTCACTGTTCGTCGTATCTCTACCATGTACAACCCGTCGCCGATCTCGCGGAGAAAATCGCGCACATCGCCCCGCGCGGTCTCACCAAGACTTTCTTTGGCAATGGCGGCGCAGAGGCCATCGAAGGCGCCATGAAGCTCGCCCGCTTGTACAGCGGCAAACATGAATTCATCTCGCTGTACGGAAGTTTTCACGGCCGCAGCTGGGGCGCCCTGAGCGTCACCGGCAACTACGCCAGAAAAAAGAAAGGCGGCCCGTATGGCGCGGGCGTTTCCTTTGCACCTGCTCCCTACGTGTATCGCTCGCTGTGGCCGGACGACCCCGAAGCAGTGGGCCGACATTGCGCGCAAGCCATCGACGAAATAGTGCGCTTCGCCACCTCCAATGACGTGGCCGCGTTCATTGCCGAACCAGTGATGGGCGAAGGCGGCATCATCGTTCCGCCGCCAAATTATTTTAAGGAAGTAAAAAAGGTTCTCGACCACTACGGCATTCTGTTCATCGCCGACGAAGTGCAATGCGGTTTCGCGCGTACCGGCAAAATGTTCGCCATCGAATACTATGGCGTCGAGCCGGATATTCTCGTCACTGCCAAGGGCATCGCCGATGGCTTCCCGCTGAGCGCCTTCACCACTCGCCCGGAAATCGCCTCAGCCTACAAACCTGGTGACCACCTCTCCACCTTCGGCGGCAATCCCGTCTCCTGTGCCGCAGCGTTGGCCAACATCGACTTTATGGAAAAAGAAAACCTTGCAGCAAAAACTGTGGAGACCGGCAACTACGCCATGGCCAAACTTCGCGCTTTGCAAAAAGAACATTCGCTGATCGGAGACGTACGCGGACTCGGCTTGATGATCGGCGTGGAATTAATCAAAGACCGGAAGAAAACTCCGGCTCCCGCGGAGGCCGAAGCTGTTCGCGACCACTGCCTGCAGCGCGGCTTGCTCGTGGGTGTCGGCGGCGTGAACGGAAATGTCATCCGCTTCCAACCGCCGCTGATCATCAGCAAACAGCAAATCGATCAGGCCATCAATATTTTTGCGGAAGTTTTGCAGGAAGTTGCGCAACCGGCCTAACGCGTTGCGGCCCTGAATTCGGCGCAGAAGAAAAATAAGACAAAAGATAGCTTGCGAGCTACGCGTCCAGCACCGGGACGACAGACCCTCGTCGAACGTCATACACGAAGAAATCTTTCGCGGAGCGGCCGCGAGTGGCCACTAAATCCACAATCTGAACGCGCGCCTCGTCCAGGGATGCAACCGCGCGAACCCACAAAGGCTGCCCGTCGGGCAACCGCTCAAACAGATCGTACGCAAGTGACATCGTTTCGCCTCCGTGCGGATTTTGTTCATGTCTCATGATTTTCACGGTCGTCTACAGGGCAACCGGTAGGCCAAACACTAAGATTTTGCTATCTTTTTTAAAATCAAATGCTTACCGCGCTAAGCGCTACTGAATTCGCGCGTTGCCACGACGCAGAAAACGTAGCATTTTCGCAATCGCGGTAATTCCTGCTGGACCTAGTACCGTGAATCCGCCTATTTCTCCCGATAACAAATGTACGCTCGGCTATATGGGATCGAACTCAATGGGCCATCACAGTTACACTGCATTCCGATTGCACTTTCATGAGCGCAGCACAACCAATACGAGTGTTACTGGTGGATGACGAATCCCGTCTCCGCCAAATGGCCAAACGCGTACTTGTGGCCGATCACGAAATTGAGGTCGTTGGTGAAGCTACAGACGGTCGCAGCGCGATCGACCTCAATTCCCAACTAAGCCTGGATTTGATCCTCATGGACATCAGCTATGCCGTAACTGAACGACCTGGAAGCCACGAAAATAATCCGCGAGCAATCCAGCGATCCCAAGATAATTATTATGACCGCGATGGCCGCCGAGCCTTACCGCAAGGCAGCGGTAGGTGGGGGTGCATCCGCGTTCCTCTCTAAAGGCGCGCTGGACAGTGAGTTAGTTCCCACCATCCACACCATGTCCAATATTCAATAGAATTCAATAAGACTCTCTCTCCGGTATACATCCTCTCCACATGCAGGATTCCGCGTATAGCCCTCTTTACGCAATCAGCGCAACATTTCACTCGACAGTCGAGCCCGACGCAAATACCTGGCTCATTCCAAGGAGAACATCATGTCTAAGAATAAATCGGTATTGGGCATTTACGGCACTCGCCCCGGAGTAGAGAACGCGGTCTCGGCATTCAAAGAGGGCGGCTTCTCGAACTCGGACATCTCCGTGCTGCTTCCGGAAAATCTCGGCTCCAAAGAACTCGCTACGGATAAATCCAGCAAGGCTCCCGAAGGGGCGACGGCCGGAGCAAGCTCTGGCGCGGTCATCGGCGGAGCACTCGGCTGGCTCGCCGGAATCGGCGCTCTCGCGATTCCTGGCGTTGGTCCGTTCATCGCCGCTGGTCCGATCGTAGCTGCGTTGGCTGGTCTTGGAGTTGGCGGTGCGGTTGGAGGATTCACCGGTGCGTTGGTCGGCTTGGGCATCCCCGAATATGAAGCCAAGCGTTACGAAGGCCACATCAAGAAGGGCGGCATTCTCGTTTCGGTGCATTGCGACACCTCCGGTGAAATCACTCGCGCCAAGGAAATTATGGAGAGCACCGGCGCTGAAGATATTTCCTCCACCACGGAATCTTCGGCTGACGTAAAGACCAACGACCCCAAAACTCGCGTCGCCGGCAGTTACTAGAAATCGACTCCTGGCAGCGGTCAGCATTTCATCGCCACTTGCGGTCGAACCGGAGCGTTCGCCGCAGGTGGCGTTTTTTTGGGTACTGGGCCTCTGTAAGTGCAACAAAATTAGCAGGTAGGACGCCGAGCACTTCCCGCTTCGATAAAGCTTACCTGCCAACTTGATTCGCATTTACTACAGGAAACACCGGATTGTGGGTCAATCACGCAGAAGTTAAACTGCCACCAAGTTAGCCTCTAGTATTGAACCTCTCTCCGAACAGGTGCCTGCTCCGAACACAGGCACCTGTTCTTCCTCCCAACGGAAACTTTGAAAGTATTTCTGCCGCTATCACCTGTCCCAAATTGTTGTTCTGCAGCATCCAACCGCTATACTTTTTGTAGTCCGCAACTTGCTTTTCGTAACCTTTTCGTAACACGGTGCGTCTTTCCGCGAGAACAGAATCTTGACGGCTTCCACTTCGGCAAAAACTGTCGGCGCTACGCCCCTCTCTAGCGGGGGCTGGCAATTCCGCGTCTGGGCTCCTGACATCGCTCACGTTGCGTTGCAACTCAAATCTCCGGTGCAGCGCACCTTGCTCATGAGCAAAGACGACGAGGGTTTTCATAGCGTCGAAGTTGCCGCGATTCCTGCGGATGCCACCTATCTTTATCAACTGGATGGAAAAGAGGAATGGCCGGATCCCGCATCGCGCTGGCAGCCGCAAGGCGTGCATGCGCCTTCCCAAATTATCGATACGCGTGCGTTCCATTGGAATGCCGACGCATGGAAGCCGCTAAGTCTGCAGACCGCCGTGCTGTACGAGCTGCACGTCGGCACCTACGCCCCGGAAGGCACTTTCGATGGCGTGATTTCGCACCTCGACGAACTTGCGGAGTTGGGGATTACCACCATCGAAATCATGCCGGTGGCCCAATTTCCGGGCGCGCGAAACTGGGGCTACGACGGCGTCTACGTATTCGCGCCGCAGAATTCTTATGGCGGGCCGTTGGGCCTGCAGCGGCTCGTCGATGCCGCTCACATTCGCGGACTGACCGTCATTCTCGATGTGGTCTACAACCATCTCGGCCCGGAGGGAAACTACCTCGGCAAATTTGGCCCGTACTTCACGGACCGTTACCGCACCCCGTGGGGTTCGGCGCTGAATTTCGACGGCCCGCATAGCGGCCCGGTGCGCGATTTTTTTATTTCCAATGCCCTCTATTGGCTCGAAGAATTTCGGATCGACGGATTACGCCTGGACGCCATCGATGGTATCCGCGATTTTGGCGCAGTTCATTTTCTGGCCGAACTGAAAATCGCCGTGAAAGAACTGGAAGCGCGAACCGGCCGGAGAATTGTGCTTATCGCCGAGAGCGACATGAACGATCGCAAAGTTCTGGACTCCGCCGAGCGCGGCGGTTACGCGCTGGACGCGCAATGGAGCGACGATTTTCACCATTCTCTGCACACCCTGCTGACCAAAGAAACCGCCGGCTATTACGCCGATTTCGGCAGTCTGCAACATCTGGCCAGCACCTTGCGCCAAGGTTGGCATTACGACGGCAAGCACTCTACCTTTCGCCGCCGCAAACACGGCAATTCCCCGCAGGGAATTTCGCCAGACCATTTCGTGGTCTACAGCCAGAATCACGATCAGGTTGGCAATCGTGCACTGGCCGATCGCTTAAGCCAGCTCGTGGACTTTGAAGGCTTAAAATTGGCCGCGGGCGTCGTCTTGCTCTCGCCCTTCGTGCCCATGCTTTTTATGGGGGAAGAATACGGCGAACCCGCGCCATTCCTATATTTCACCAGCCACGAGGATGCTGGCTTGATCGCCGCGGTACGCAAAGGCCGCCGCGAGGAATTCGCCGCGTTTGACTGGAAAGAGGAACTGGCTGACCCGCAAAGTGCCGGCACTTTTGCATCGGCCCGTTTGCAGCACGCGTTGAAAGGGCGAGAGCCTCACTGGACGTTGCGTGCCTTCTACAAACAACTCCTGGCCTTCCGTCGCAAATTCCAGTTGGGAACCCCCGGAGAAATTGCGGTCAGTGTTTTCGAGCCGCAGCAGGCGTTGTTGTTGTTGCGCATGTCCTCCCAAGGCCAACTCGCGATGTTGTTTCACTTCGGTGAACAAGTCGCACAGATCGCTCTGCAACTTCCTCCCGGCGAGTGGCGAACTATCTTTGCCTCGTCGGCGGCCACCTCGTCCGTCGAGCAGTCGGCCGCCAACGTGTCCGTCGACCTTGCATTACATCCCAGATCTTTTGTGGTACTGGAAAATATCACTCCACAATCGGAGCAATGATGCGTTACGTTTGTGTTCACGGCCATTTCTATCAACCGCCCCGCGAAAATCCTTCGCTCGAAGCCGTGGAACTGCAGGATTCTGCATATCCCTACCACGATTGGAACGAACGCATCACCGCGGAATGCTACGCACCCAACGCCACCTCCCGCATCGTCGACGGCGAACAGCGCATTCTGCAGCTTGTAAATAACTACGCCGAAATCAGCTTTAATTTTGGGCCGACCTTGCTCTCCTGGCTGGAATCCAAGGCTCCGCGCGTTTACGAATCCATCCTGCGCGCCGACAAACAGAGCCGGGAACGCTTCTCCGGCCACGGCAATGCCATCGCGCAGGCCTATAACCACATGATTTTGCCGCTGGCCAACAAGCGCGACAAAACCACTCAGGTGAAATGGGGTATCAGCGATTTCGAATTTCGCTTTGGGCGCAAACCGGAGGGCATGTGGCTGCCCGAAACCGCGGTCAACACGGAAACTCTGGAAGTCCTCGCCGAAAACGGCATCAAATTCACCATTCTCGCTCCCCGCCAGGCGAAACGCGTCCGCAGAAAAGATGGCCGCGCCTGGAAGGATATGGCTGGCGACAAGATCGATCCTAGCCGCGCGTATCAGGTGCGCTTGCCCTCCAAAAAAACAATCAACGTATTTTTCTACGACGGCCCCATTTCTCAGGGCGTGGCCTTCGAAGGTCTGCTGAACGACGGCAAACGTTTTGCCGACCGTTTGCTCGCTGGATTTTCCGATGCCCGCGATTGGCCGCAACTCGCGCACATCGCCACCGACGGCGAAAGTTACGGCCACCACCATCATTATGGGGAAATGGCCCTCACCTACGCCCTGCATCACATCGAAGCGAATCAGCTAGCCGAGCTCACCAACTACGGCCAGTTCCTCGAAAAACATCCGCCCGATCATTTGGCGGAAATCGTCGACGACACTTCCTGGAGTTGCGTACACGGCGTCGAGCGCTGGCGCTCGAACTGCGGCTGCAATTCCGGCGGACACGGTAACTGGGACCAGGCTTGGCGCGCTCCGCTGCGGGCCGCTCTCGATTGGTTGCGCGATTGTCTTGCTCCCGGTTTCGAGCAGAAATCGGCGTTCCTGCTGAAAGATCCCTGGCGGGCCCGCGACGAATACATTCGCGTGATTCTCGATCGCAGCAACAAATCCGTAGCCGCGTTTTTTGCCGACCACGCCACCCATCCGCTAAGCGACGAAGAACAAGTTACCGCCTTAAAGCTGCTCGAAATGCAGCGGCACGCGATGCTGATGTACACCAGCTGCGGCTGGTTCTTCGATGAACTGTCTGGGCTCGAAACCGTTCAGGTTCTCCACTACGCCGGGCACGCGGTGCAACTTGCCAAGCAGGTTCTGGGCGGCAACATCGAGCAGGGGTTTCTCGAAAAGCTGCGCGCGGCAAAAAGCAATCTCCCGGAACATGGCGATGGCGCACAAATCTACGAGAAGTGGGTGGTTCCGGCCTGCGTGGACATGGAAAAACTTGCCGGACACTATGCCATCAGTTCGCTCTTTGAGAATTATGGCGAGAAAACCAAAATCTACTGCTATGACGTGGACCGCGAAGATTACTCACTGGAGGCCGAGGGCAAATTGCGGCTGGCCACCGGACGCGCCAAGTTCCGCTCGGAAATTACTCACGATTCAGCCACCATGAGTTTCGCAGTAATTCATCTTGGCGATCACAACATCACCGGCGGCGCCAAACCGTCCGATCAGGAAGCCGATCAACAAATCGATAAAACACTGAGAGAAACATTTTCGCGCGCGGAGACCGCTGAAGTTATTCGCTTGCTGGATGATGCTTACCCGGGGCAGAAGATTTCTCTGCGGACTCTTTTCCGCGACGAACAGAGAAAAATCACCGACATCATTTTGAACGATTCGCTGAATTCCGCTGCCGCCGCGTATAAGACTATTTACGAAAATCAGGGCGCTATGATGCGCTTCCTGGATGGCTTGAACATTCCAATTCCCCCGCCATTTAAGTCCGCCGCGGAGATTGCCTTGAATACCCTGCTGCACCAGGCTCTCGAACGTCCGGAAATCGATCCAGACACCATCAACAGCTACCTTAAGGAAGCCGCCAGCAGCCATATCGCCGTAGATACCACTACCCTCGAATACGCAATTCGCAAGCGCGTCGAAAAAGAAGCGGAGGACTTCGCGGTCCGGCCAGACAACTTTGAAGTCGCCGAACGGCTTCGCAAACTTCTGGACTTTGCGCTGGCTCTGCCATTCCCGGTGATTATCTGGCAAGCGCAAAACGTCTGTTACGGACCGATTATTCGCGCCACCGGCGAGCATCGCGAAGCGGCCGAAACTGGTGACCCCACCGCGCAACGCTGGATGGCCGAACTGGCGATCCTTCGCGACAAACTTCGCATCCAGGCGGCGTAACCCGCGATGGCTCGCATTCCCACCGCGACATACCGCCTGCAATTTCACCGCGAATTTACTTTCGCCGACGCCGGCAAGATTCTCGACTACCTCGCAGCGCTCGGCATCTCCGATGTCTACGCTTCACCCATTTTGACCAGCCGGCGCGGCAGCACCCACGGCTACGACGGCACCGACCCGACGCGCATCGACCCCGACCTCGGCGGCGAAGAAGGCTTCGCGATCTTTCAGCAGGAATTGCAAAAACGTGGCATGGGATTGCTGCTAGACATTGTTCCCAACCATATGGCTGCGAGTAGCGAAAATCGCTGGTGGATGGACGTCCTGGAAAATGGTCCGGAATCTACTTTCGCCTCCTACTTCGATATTGACTGGCGTCCCGGCTCTAAGAATATGGACGGGCGAATTCTTTTGCCGGTGCTCGGAAAACCGTTTGGCGAAGTTCTCGACTCCGGCGATTTAGTTCTGACGCTTACGGACGCCACGCTCACAATTAAATATTTCGATCTTACATTCCCCGTGGCGCCGCGTTCGTATCGCGGCGTTTTCCAGTACGCCGCAAAGCCGTTGCGCGCGCTGCTGGGCGAAGAATCTTCTGTCTACCAGGAATTCGCCGGAATACTGGCGGCACTCGAAACGTTTTCGGCGCGGGCTCCTGCACTGGCCGGAGCTTCCGCGGAACACCGCGCGCGGTTCCCTGCCGTTCAGGATCGTTTGCGCGAATTGCTGAAGAATCCGGACGCTGCGGGACTACTAGCGCGCAGCCTCGCAATCATCAACGGTGATAAAAGCGACCCTGCCAGCTTCAACGAGCTACACGCGCTGCTTGGCGAACAACACTACAAACTGGCGTATTGGCAAAACGTCAACGAAAGCATCAACTACCGCCGTTTTTTTGCGATCACCGAACTGGTCGGCATGCGCGTGGAGGAGCCGTTGGTTTTTGACGAGCTGCACACTTCCCTGCTGCGTCTGGCTTCTAGAGAAGTATTGACCGGCCTGCGCGTGGATCATATCGATGGCCTGAAGGATCCCGCGGCGTACCTCGCCCGTCTGCAGCAGTATCTCGCGGGATCAGAAGCTGGCGGCAACGCCACTGCGACGAGCAACTCGGCGTACATACTCGTCGAGAAAATCCTGGCGCGCAACGAATCGCTGCCCGTCGACTGGCCGGTCAGCGGCACGACCGGATACGAATTCCTCAGTTTTGTTAATGACGTGTTCGTAGATCCCGCGCACGCCAAAGAGGTCGCTCGAATATACGAAGACTTCACCGGCAAAGACACAAAGTTTGCCGACGTGCTGTACCAGAAAAAGAAATTGGTGATGAACACGCTGCTGGGAGTTGAAATGCGTTCCCTCGGCAGACAACTCGGCGAGTTGGCCGCGCAAGATCGCTACGCGCGGGAATTGCCGCGCGCGGGATTGCTCGAAGCACTGATCGAAACCACCGCCTGCGTGCCCGCGTATCGCACCTATATCCGCAGCCTGGAAGTTCCAGCCGACGCCCGGGAGTTTATCACCCTGGCGCTGTCTGAGGCTCGCCAACGCAAGCCACACCTTGATGCGGCCAGCTTTGACTTTCTGCGCGATGTGCTGCTGCTCGCGAATCCCCCGCACGTTTTTGCGGAGCAGCGCGAAGCGCGCCTGGCATTCGTGCTGCGTTGGCAGCAACTGACTGGTCCCATCGTGGCCAAAGGAATCGAAGACACCGCGTTGTATGTGTACCACCCGCTGCTGTCGCTGAATGAAGTTGGCGGCGATCCGCAAGTAACCGCGGCAAGCACCGAGCAGGACTTCTGGAATTTTCTGCAGGCCCGGAAGAAGCACTGGCCGCATGCCATGAACGCCAGCACTACGCACGATACCAAGCGCAGCGAAGATGTGCGCGCCCGCATCAATGTGCTTTCCGAGATTCCTGATGAGTGGGAACGACGCTTGAAACGTTGGTCGGAATGGAACGCCCCGCACAAAACGCAGGTCGACGGACAGATGATTCCGGACCGCAACGAAGAATATTTTCTGTACCAGACTCTCCTGGGCGCGTGGCCGCTCGCCAGCGACAATTCCGAAGGCTTCGAGAAACGCATCCAGGAATATATGGTCAAAGCTATCCGCGAAGCGATGGTGCACACACGCTGGACCCGACCCAACGAAGCGCACGAAAAAGCGCTGCACAATTTTGTGTCGGCGATTCTGGCCCCCGCTTCCTCGCCCCAGTTCCTCGCGGACTTTCGTCCGTTCGAGAAATCCGTGGCGTATTTCGGGATGCTGAATGGACTAGCCCAGACACTTCTGAAGATGACCTCTCCCGGTGTGCCTGACTTTTTCCAGGGCTCGGAGCTTTGGGATTTGCGGTTGGTCGATCCAGACAACAGACAGCCGGTAGATTTTGCCTCCCGCACGGCCGCGCTGAAGAACCTCGAGCCGACTGGCGCCGTCGCCGAGCCGGAACGTGCTCGCACGCTGGTCGGCAACTGGCAAGATGGCCGCGCAAAGCTGTGGTTGATTCGCCAGACCCTGCAATTTCGCCGTGAGCACGCAACTCTATTCGCCGAAGGCGATTTTCTCCCGGCCCAAGTTCGGGGGCCCATGTCGGAAAAGGTCGCAGCATTTTTCCGCCGCCACAAAAACGAATGGGCTCTGACCGTAGTTCCACGCTGGCAGGCAGCCCTCCGTCACCTTGCTGACGAAGCGACTCCCAACCAACCATGTTGGACTTCCGAAAGCTTCAGCGAGACCACAATCGTATTACCGAGCGAAGCTCGCCGCTCCTGGTCAAGTGTGCTGACCCCCGCGAAAACCCAGGCGCTCGAATCCACGACTGAGTCCGTGCTGAATGTACGCGATCTTTTGTCCGACTTTCCGGTGGCTTTACTTTCCGCGACGCAACCTTTCTCAAAGCCGCATTAGTCCGAAGTCTTTTTGTTCGCGCTTCCGATCGTTGCTACACGAGCCTGCGATATTTGTGTACGGGATTTACCGGATGGCTCGCAGATTGCCAGTGAATAACAATTTACGCTGATATTAATTTCTCCGAGAGAGCTGAGGACCAAATGCGCGAATCCAACGGCAAGCAAAGTTTGACTGGGTTAAGGGTTGCGATTCTGGCTACTGATGGATTTGAGGTGGCGGAGTTGCTAAAGCCCCGCAAAGCGCTGGAGGAAGCGGGGGCGCGGACTACGGTGATTGCTCCCAAGGAAGGGCCGATACAAGGATTTAATCACGACGAAAAAGGCGAGAAGGTTAATGCGGATCTGGATCTGAGTTCAGCGCGGGCCGCGGATTTTGATGCCGTGCTGTTGCCCGGCGGCGCCCTGAATGCGGACGCATTGCGCGTGAATAAGGATGCGCAGAAATTCGTGCGGGAAACGGATGGCGCGGGCAAGCCGATTGCAATGATTTGCCACGCGCCTTGGCTGTTGATTTCCGCGGGATTGACGAATGGGCGGAAGATGACCAGCTATCACACAATTGCGGACGATGTACGAAACTCTGGCGCGGATTGGGAGAATCAGGAAGTGATCCGCGACGGGAATTGGGTCAGTTCGCGCCAGCCCGACGATATTCCGGCGTTCAATCGCGAGATCATCTCCTTGTTTAGCGAAAGCCGCAAAAGTGCCAAGTCCGCTTCTGGCCGCTAGTGCATCCTACAGATTGGGACTACACTCACTGCGGGTCGGAAAGAGGACAACATGTCTAACAAGAAGTGTGCGCATCCTAATTGCTCGTGTCAGACCGAAGACAAATATTGCAGTATTCAGTGCGAATCGATGGAAGGGGTGCCGGATATTGAGTGCAAGTGCGGGCATCCGGGCTGCCGCGGGAAAATTGATCCCAGCAGCGGAGATTGAGACACGTGTTTGAGAGCGTGGCAATATCCCAGATTTGCTGAACTGGGGCAGTCCGCCGAGGCGGACGCCCCAACAAAGTCAGTCCTGTTTGATTAGCTGGCCTTGCGGCGGCGCGGTTCGCGCTCGTCTTGGTTCCGGGACTTTGCCGCGCGTTTAGAGTTTTGCTGCTCGCTGGTAGCAAGGCTGCGCTTTAGCGCCTCCATCATGTCGATTACTGGTGCCCGGCGCGGGGCCGGGGTTTCGGCGACTGCAGCTTTACCTTCCAGCTTAGCCGCGATCAAAGCCTTCAGATTTTCCTGGAACGTATCGTGATATTTCTTGGGGTTGAAATCTTCCGATAGCGTTTCGATCAACTGTTCAGCTAGTTTAATTTCCTGGGGCTTCAACGAAATATTTTCTTCGTGCTTGCCGTAGCCTGCAACTTCGCGAATTTCATTGGCGAAATACATCGTGTGGATAGTAAGACCGTGATTTCTGGGGCGGATGAACACGGTGTATTCACGCTGGTGCATTGTAAGTTTAGCGATGCCCACGCGGTCGGTGTCTTCGAGAGCTTTTAACAACAGCGCATAAGGTTTTTCGCTTTCTTTTTCCGGCATCGCGAAATAGGAAGCGTCGAAATAAATAGGGTCGATCTGGCTCTCCTTCACGAAAGCCAGTATTTCCATGGTGCGCCCGGATTTTGCCGTAATCTTTTTAATCTCATCGTCATCAATCAGCACGTATTGGCCTTCCTCGTATTCGTAGCCCTTAATAATTTCGGAGCGGTCCACCTGCCGGTTACAGACCGGACAGAAGAGCGGCTGTTTCACGCGCGAATTGCATTTCTTGTGGATTTGGTGGAGGTAGGTGCGGTCGCTGCGCGCAGCGGTGTACATGCGAATCGGAATGCTTAGCAGACCGAAAGTGATGGAACCTTTCCAGACGGAAGAGGGCATGTGCAGCTCCTAAGCAGTGACGCTTGAAAATATAATTCTACATTTTTCGACGGCCGGAGAGCGGGAACAATCGGGTGAACACCTGATTGGAGACAGGCGGCGCGAGCCTTCAATGCTATTCATCGACCAACTTTTCCAATCTGCGAAGCGCCACACTCAAGTCCTGCCGATTTTTCCAGAAATCATCCCATAGATCGCCATGCTTTTTCAGCCGCGCCGCGATCGTCCGAATATTCCACACGCTGGGATCTGTGACCTCTCCTAACTCTTCTGGACTCAAAGGAGTGGAAATGGGCGCCTTGGGAAACGCCCGCACCGAGTAAGCCGCTGCCAAAGGTTTCCCTCGCGCATTTTGCAAGGCATCGATCAACACGGCACCCTTCGGCCGCCGCCGCACGGCCCGCTCAAAGGTAGTGATCTCGGGCAGCCGCGCAGCTGCGACTCGGCCCACAACTTCCGCAAACGTTCGAGTTTGCTCGTAACTGTATTCCGCTTTCAGAGGGATAAAAATATGGAATCCCGACGCCCCCGAAGTTTTCAGATAACATTTCATGCGTATTGCTTGCAAAACCTGATAAATTTCCGCCGCGACTTTCAACACGGTTTTGAAAACAGTGTCGGGCGTGGGATCTAAATCAAAGAAAAGGTAGTCAGGAGTATCTTGCGCGTCGGCGCGGCTGGACCAGGGATTGTGATCGATGCATCCCAGATTGGTGAGATACAAAAGCGCTGCGCGGTCGTCGGCCATTACGTACCGCATTTCTCCGCCGCGCTCATCCGAAAACACCGTAGCTGTTTTCAGCCAGTCCGGAATTCCCGCCGGCGCTTCCTTTTGAAAGAAGGTAGTTCCGGTGATTCCGTTCGGATAGCGCCGCAGAACCAACGGCCGCCCATCGAGAAACGGCAAGATGTAATCGGCCACTTCGCTGTAATAAGAAAGCAAGTCGCGCTTGGTGATTCCTGACTCCGGAAAATAGACCTTATCCAGATGGGTTAAATGAACGCTTTTGCCGTCTACGTCCAGCGTTAGATCCTGACGGGCCTCGGCGCGAATCCGCTGGGCAATTTCCCTTCCGGAATCTTCGCTACGCGCCGATTTGTGCTCAGATGGACCTACGCTTGTTTTGGGAGGGGCTGTGTTGGGTTTTCGCGACGACGCTCGCATAGCCGCCCACTTGGAGAGTGGAGATTTCTTTTTTGCCGGCTCGTCACCCGGAGTGTCCTGTTTGTCGTTCACTCCAGGTTTCTCCGACGCGAAGCTTACGTCTTTAGCCTCGCGGTCATTGCGCAACGATAAGAAAACCGGCGCGCGCAAATTATCGCCTTCGGTCCAATTGGCGAATTTCACCCGCGCCACCAACTGAGGCTTCACCCACTCCACTTCCTCCGCTAGTTTGGGCACCGGATGAAACGGACTTTTCTCCGTTCGCAACGTTTGCAGCGTCCCGAAAATCGTCCGTTGCTTCTCTTCGTCAAACCCGGTGCCCACGCTTCCGATCGACTGCAATTCTTTCCCGCGATACAACCCAACCACTAGCGCGCCAAAATATTTGCGGCTGCGACGAGGCGCAGTCCAGCCACCGACCACGGCGTCGAGTTCATTTACGATTTTGAATTTCAGCCAGTCGGATGTCCGGCTGCCGGAATAAGCGCTGCGCCCATCCTTGGCCACGATTCCTTCGAGTAACTTCTCTCTCGCTACCGCAAAAAGCTCTTCACCCTTCTCTTCCACATGCGAGGAATAGCGGACCAGTTCATTCGTATCCAGAACTTCGGTCAGCAGCTTCTTGCGGTCCCGCAGCGCAGCCTTGCGCAAATCGTATCCATCGCAATAGAGCAAATCGAAGGCGTAATAGACCGTGGGCGTAGCTCCCAGCAATTTCGCCGAGGGATCCTCCACTCCGATGCGGTCTTGCAATCGTTGAAAATTGCTTCGCCCATCGGGATCGAGCGCGACGATCTCTCCATCCAAGATCGCGGTAGCCGCGCGTACCTGCTTGGCCAGTTCCTGAAACTCAGGATACTCGCACGTCACATTGCGCCCAGAGCGGGCCTGCAGTGTCACGCGTCCATTCTCAATAAATGCCACGGTGCGAACGCCATCCCACTTAATTTCAAAGAGCCAGTCCGGGTTGGAAAATGGTTTTTCTGCCAGGCGCGCCAGCATCACCGCGACATCTTTCGGCATGGCGGCCTTCTGCGCCCCAGCGCTCTCTCCCACGCCTAATTTGCTGCGCGACTTTTCACTCTTGGCGAATACGGCGTTCTTCGCGCGCGGCGCCACTTTTGCTGCGGGTTTCTTCGAAGCATTTACCGCCCGGCCGGAGACGACCGACTCGCCATGCTCTTCGATATCCCAGCTCGGATCGGCAAACTCATCCTTGTGCTTGATCAGCAGCCATTCATTTTGTTTTTCGCCGCGGCGAATCTTCACCAGCACAAAACTTCCGCGGAGTTTCTGCCCCTGCAGGGTGAACTTCAAATCGCCCTTGGCCAATTGGGCCTGCCCTGGCAGAGTTCCATCGACGGTATAAGTGCCGCGGTCCCAGACGATCACATCGCCAGCGCCATATTGTCCCTGCGGAATCTGTCCCTCAAATTTTCGGTACTCAAAGGGATGGTCCTCGACCTGAATCGCCAGCCGCTTGACGCTGGGATCGAACGAGGGCCCTTTCGGAACCGCCCAGGATTTCAGGACGCCATCCATTTCGAGGCGGAGATCGTAGTGGAGACGGGTGGCGGCGTGCTTTTGGATTACGAATTCGCGGGACTGTTTGGCGGCATGCCCCGCGGGATCTCCGGCCGGTTCAGAGGTTACGCCAAAATTGCGTTTACGCTTGTATTCTTCGAGTCGCGCCATGCCGCCAGTATCAGGGATATTGCGAAAAACTTCCTCCACGTTTTCCTTTATTTAGGAGGGTGAAGAAAGAATGCATGGCGTGCGCCCGCGGGCGTACGGGCACAGCATGCTGTGCCCGTCTTATTCTGTAAGCCCCGCGGATACCTAAGAGCAACTACAAACGGCAGATCAAAAGTTCGCGCTCGTACACCATTTCTTTGGGAAGATGGTCGTGGAGTTCGATGAAAAGTTCTTCGTGGCCGATCACTTCGCGGTGCCATTCATCCCGGTCAAATTTTTGCAGCGCGTCGAATTTCGCTTCAGAGAAATCCAGACCTTTCCATTCCATATCGGTATAGCACGGCATCCAGCCGATCGGAGTTTCGCGTCCCAGGGAGCGGCCTTTTACGCGGTCGACGATCCATTTGAGAACCCGCATATTGTCGCTGAAGCCGGGCCACATGAAATTCCCGTCGGCGTCTTTCCGGAACCAATTTACATGGAAAATCTTAGGTGTGACGTGCAGCGAGCGCTGCATTTTAATCCAGTGGCGGAAATAATCTCCCATGTGATACCCGCAGAACGGAAGCATAGCCATCGGATCGCGGCGTACCTTGCCGACGGTGCCGGTGGCCGCCGCCGTCATTTCCGAACCCATCGTTGCGCCGACGTACACTCCGGCGCTCCAATTAAACGCTTGATAGACGAGCGGCATGGTGGTGGCCCGGCGTCCGCCGAAAACGATCGCGCTTATCGGAACGCCGTTGGGGTCTTCCCACGCGGGATCAATCGTAGGGCATTGCGCGGCTGGCGCGGTGAAGCGCGCGTTGGGATGCGCGGCTTTGGCCCCTGTTTCTTTGGCGATTTGCGGCGTCCACTTTTTTCCTTGCCAATCGAGACACTCGGCGGGCGGCGTGTCAGTCATGCCTTCCCACCACACCCCGCCTTCCGGGGTCAGCGCGACATTGGTGAAGATCGTGTTTTTTGCCAAGGTGGCCATGGCGTTGGGATTGGTTTTTTTGCTAGTGCCGGGAGCCACGCCGAAAAATCCGGCTTCGGGATTGATGGCTCGCAGGGCGCCGTTTTTGTCCGGGCGAATCCAGGCGATGTCGTCGCCGACGGTCCAGACTTTCCAGCCTTCAAAACCTTTCGGCGGAATCAACATGGCGACGTTGGTTTTTCCGCAGGCGCTGGGGAAGGCGGCGGCAATATAGGTTTTTTCTCCGGCAGGATCTTCGACGCCAACGATCAGCATGTGCTCGGCCATCCAGCCTTCGTCGCGCGCGATGTTGGAGGCGATGCGCAGGGCAAAACATTTCTTTCCGAGTAACGCGTTGCCACCGTAACCGGAGCCGTAGGACCAGATTTCGCGGGACTCGGGAAAGTGCACGATGTATTTTTCTTTGTTGCAGGGCCACGGCACATCTTTTTGACCCGGCGCGAGCGGGGCGCCCACGGAATGGATGCACGGTACCACGCGGGCGCCTTTATCGATTTCTGCGATTACCGGCGTGCCGATGCGGGCCATGATGCGCATGTTTACGACCACATAAGGAGAGTCGGTGAGCTGCACGCCAATTTTGGAGAGCGGCGAACCGACGGGGCCCATGCTGAAGGGGAGAACGTACATGGTGCGGCCGGCCATCGCTCCTTTGAAAAGGCCGCGTAGCTTTTTGCGCATCTCGAACGGATCTTCCCAGTTATTGGTGGGGCCCGCGGCGTCTTTCGAGTAGGAGCAGATAAAAGTGCGGTCTTCTACGCGGGCCACATCGCCGGCGTCCGAGCGAGCGTAGTAACAGCCGGGCCAGAGTTTTTCGTTGAGTTTGATGAAAGTGCCGCCTTCGACCATTTCGGCGCAGATGGCGTCGTTCTCTTCTCGCGAGCCGTCGACCCAGTGGATTTTTGCTGGCTGCGTGAGCTGAGCCATCTTTTCTACCCAGCGGAGAAGATGGTCGTTCTTGCTGAGGGGTGTGGCTGGGCTGCGCGGTTTGGTTTGACGCGATTTGCTTGCGGCTGCGGGCGCGCTGGTTGAATGCGGCATGTGAAAAGGCCTTCCTAATTATTTGAGTATATCTATTCTACGCCAAGTGGCGAGGTCCGGCATGCCGGCTCGGGGGGAAGGGGAATGGCGAATCGTTGTGATTACGTTGGGGTTAAAGTCCTTTGTTTTGATAACGATTCGCAAGGTATTCATTCTAGGATGTTTAGACGCTCATTTTGTTTACAAGATGGTTACTAGTGGCCTGTCCTCTGCGCCGAGCTCGATTTGTCACCGAAACACTTGGGACTTTGAGGAGAGGGAGTAGGAATGGTAGGCCGGACCAAAAGGTCCGGCGCCTACATAAGCAAAGTCAGAGGCAAATTCACGGCGACGGCAGAGGCAAAGGCGCCCGCATCAGAAGGCGGCCGCTACGACGGCAGCGGCACTACACGGCTCAATGGAATTTTACGTATTCGTAATTGATGTCGAGGTTGTTGATGCCGCGGTCTGGGGGGGCGATCCAGCCGGCGATTTTGCCTACCTCGAAGACTCCTTTCATTAGGCTGCGGATGAAGGCGCGGTCGGATTCGGTGGGAAGCCATTCCGGGAGGTGGGCGTCATAGAGTTCGCGGCTGATGATTTGGCCTTGGGTGTCCGTAGGGATGTTGGCCCAGCTGCCTACGGAACGGCGGAAGCGCGGGCTGGGTAACGTCATGCGGAAATCGCAATTGGCACGCTCGATGAGTTTGTTCCAGCGGATTACCCCCATTTGGCAATCTTTGACGTAGGCTTCGCGGGCTACTTCGTTCATGGCGTTGCGCATGGGGATTTGTTCGGTTTTTGTGCCACCCTGGCCGTTGGGGAGTTCCAGGGTAAAGGTGGAATCGGCGACCAGATGATCTTCGAAGCGAGTTTCGTCGGGGCGACCCTTTAGGCCGTTGGCGAAATAGCTGGCGGCGTTGGAAGAAGAATCTCCGCCGAAGAGATCCAGCGAGGAGCTGAACCAGAAATTTAAATATTTTTGGATCAGGGGGAGATCTACGGCGCCAGCTTTGCGGACGGCTTCGGGATCCTGACTATTTATTTCGGCCATCACTTCGAGACTGCGCTTGATCACTCTGGCGATGCCGGTGTCACCGACAAACATGTGGTGGGCTTCTTCGGTGAGCATGAATTTGCAGGTACGCGATAGATGGTCGAAACTGGATTCGGCCAAGCACTTTAATTGGAATTTGCCGTCGCGATCGGTGAAGTACGTAAACATGTAGAAGCTGAGCCAATCGCTGATTGGTTCATTGAAGGTGCCAAGGATGCGCGGTTTATCGGCATCGCCGGAATGGCGCTCCAGCAATTCTTCGGCTTCTTCGCGGCCATCGCGACCGAAGTGCGCGTGGAGAAGATAGACCATGGCCCAGAAGTGGCGGCCTTCTTCGACGTTGACCTGAAAAATATTTCTTAGATCGTAGAGAGATGGCGCGGTGTGGCCGAGAAGGCGTTGTTGTTCGACGCTGGCCGGCTCGGTGTCGCCCTGAGTGACGATCAGGCGACGTAGCGTGGAGCGATGCTCGCCGGGAACTTGCTGCCAGACGGGTTGGCCGAAATTATCGCCGAAACCGATGCGGCGTTCGGGATCAGGCTCGGCCAGAAAAATTCCCCAGCGATATTCGGGCATGCGGACGAAGCCGTAGGTGGCCCAGCCTTTAGCGTCGACGCTGGTGGCGGTGCGGAGATACACGTCGCTGGCGTTGAAATCGCTGGGGCCGAGGCCGTGCCACCATTTCAGGAAGGCAGGTTGCCAATGCTCGAGGGCGCGCTGGAGGGTGCGGTTGGCGCCGAGTTCAATGTTGTTGGGGATGCGGTCCTGATAGTTCATGCTCATTTTAAATTCGCTCCCAATCGAAGCGGGACTTTTTGCCGGTGCCGAAGAGTTTTAGCGCGCCGTTTTCGCCGGTAGAGTTGGGGCGGATAAAAACCCAGTTCTGCCAGGCGGAGAGACGGCCGAAGACTTTGGTTTCGATGCTTTCCGGGCCGGGGAATCTTAAGCTGGCTTCCATGCCGGTGAGGGCGTCCGGGGAGAGGCTGCAGCGCTCTTCGATGGCCATTCGAAGCTCTTCTTCCCAGTCAAGATCGTCGGAGGCTACAGTGATCAGTCCGGCTTCCAAGGCTTCGGAGGCGGAAAGTAACTTGTCAGAGAGTTTTTCGAGTTCGACGAGTTTTTCTTTTTGATGGGCGAAGCGCATCGCCAGGCGAGTAGATCCGTTTACCGTCGGGAATAAATCGAAATTGGTGGTGTCTAAGGCGATTCGCGGCGAGTCGCCCGACGGTACGCCGCTTGCGGAGGACTCGGGATCTTCGATGACGAGCATGTAGCTGCGGTCGGCTGCGAGAGCTAGTTCGAATAGCAGGCCGGCGAAGCAGGAACCTGGCTCGATGATGGCGAACATGCTGCGGGAAGAAACGTCCAGGCGCGCGAAGGTGCGGCGGAGCATGCCAATGGTTTCACGGACGAACCAATGCTTGGAGAATTCGGAGAGGGCGGTGCCCGCGGAGAGGACGGCGTCCGGGTCGCCGGAAGTTTTGAGAAGCAGGAGGCCACAGTCTGGCTCGTTGATGCGCAGCAAGAGGATGGCGTCGTCCAGTTCACGAGCCATGGCCAAGGGCCACCACCGGTCGCCCAGAGCTATGATTTCGTCGATGGTTTTCGGTTGCGGCGTTTCTGGCCCTTTTACCGTGAGGGTTACGGTGCGGAGAGCGCGGTCAACTGCGACGTCGACGTGATTGTAGTGGTAGCCGCGACTGTCGATTTTACGATCAACGGGGTGGAGCTTGATTCCCTTCGCGACTGCAGGGCGAGTCGATTTGTTTACTAAATGTTCCGCACGTTGGCGAACAGCCGCCGCAAATTGCGCGGGGGCGACGGTGTCGTCGACCAGGCCCCAAGACTTGGCGCGCTCGCCGCGGACGCCGTCGGGATTGGTGCAGAAGACGTCGGCGAGATCGCGGCGAACGTGGCGTTTGTCGACAACACGAGTGAGGCCACCCGTACCGGGCAGGACTCCGAGCAGGGGAACTTCCGGAAGGCTCACGGCGCTAGAGCGATCGTCAATCAAAATGATTTCGTCGCAGGCTAACGCTAGTTCGTAACCGCCGCCCGCTGTGGTCCCGTTCAATGCCGCCAAAAACTTCAGTCCATCGTGACGGCTGGAATCTTCCATACCATTGCGGGTTTCATTGGTGAATTTGCAGAAATTGACCTTCCAGGCGTGGGACGAGGTGCCGAGCATGTAGATGTTGGCGCCGGCGCAGAAGATTTTTTCTTTGGCGCTGGTGAGGACCACGCAGGCGACTTGCGGATGTTCGAAGCGAATACTCTGCAGAATGTTGTGGAGTTCGATGTCTACGCCGAGGTCGTAGGAATTTAGTTTTAGTTTGTAGCCCGGGCGCAGGCCGCCGTCTTCGTTTACGTTAAGCGCGAGAGTGGCGATGCGGCCTTCGATCGCGAGTTTCCAATGTTGATAGTTGCCCGAAGCTGGCGCATCGAAGAGCACTAATTCTTTTTCGTGGCTGACGGCGTTGGTCATTGCATTTGCGCTCCTCAGTGGCGCGGAAAAGACCGCCCCCTTTGCGGGGGCAAGCAAGGCTCAAGGCAACCGCCCTGCGCTACAGGGTGTCGCCGAACATTAGAGTTGTACCCTGTTGTTGACAACCGCAGCAGCTAGGCCTTCAAACGCTTTCTGCGAAGACTTCTGGCTGGTGTCGATGGTGGCGTCGGCGCGGCGATAGAGCGGTTCGCGAACCGCGAGAATACTTTTCAGTTCGGACATGGCTGCTTCCTGATTTTCAGACATTGGGCGGGTGTCGCCTTGGGCGATTACTCGTTGCATGTGGTCTTCGGGGGTAGCCCGCAGCCAGATTGTGAAACATTCGCTGAGCAGGCGTTCATAGGTGGCGGCTTCGGAAACCAGGCTGCCACCGGTGGCCAGAACAAAATCGGAATGGCTTCGCAGAATATGATCGAGGCATTCCCGTTCCATGCGGCGAAAACCGCTTTGCCCGTAGAGATCGAAAATTACGCTCAGCCCCATTCCACTGCGCTCTTCGATTAGGCGATCGAGTTCAATGAACGGTATTTCGAGGTGTTTGGCCAAGAGACTGCCAAGGGTGGACTTGCCGGCGCCGCGCAGACCGACTATCGCGATACGTCGACGGCGAGCGACGGCGTCGCTTGAGGCAAATTCCCGCAACAGCATTTCTCGGGCGTGGGTGATCTTTTCTGCAGGAAGTTTTTCTAGAAATTGTATGGTGCTCTTCAATTCATCGGATTGCCCGGGGCCATCGTGCAGCAGTTCGTCCACCGGGAGGCCTAATGCTTTCACGATCTGGCGGAGGAGCAGAATGGAAATGTTGCCCTGGCCGCTTTCTAGTTGAGCGAGGTAGCGCTCGGAGACTCTGCGAATCGTGCGAGAGGATTCTACGGCTCATCCCGCGCCTGGCGCGAGCTTCCCGGACGCGCCGCCCTACTGCCTGAAGATAGAGTGCGCTTTGGGCGTCTAGTTCGCTCGTGGCAGTCGATTGTGCTGCGACTCAATCGCGTTAGGGCCATGCGGGGATAGCGAATTGAGGTTTTCATGCATTATTGAGCATTGCCATCTCTGCGAGATGCAGTATAATACATATATTGCGCTGACGTCTACCGGAGTTCTCTCCGTAGATGAAATCGAACTGCGAGCGAAGGTGGCATTTGGCTGAGTTGCGCATTTTGGTGGGAACGATGACTGGGACCGCTGAGGCGGTGGCGAAGGATATGCAGGATGTGCTGGCGAAGGCCGGGCACAGTTGCGAGATTGTGTTGATGGATGGGCGGGACGCCAGCGTGTTTGATAAGGGCGGGGCGCTACCTGATCTGCAGTTCAACGTATGGCAGCGGCGATGTGCCGGACAATGCGCAGGGATTATTTGCGAGTCTGGAGGAGCGGCGGCCGGACTTGCGCGGGATTGTTTATGGCGTGATCGCGCTGGGGGATCAGACGTACGGAGATACGTTCTGCCAGGGCGGGCTGCGGTTCGACAAATTGCTGAGCGAACTGGGCGCGCAACGGGCCGGCGAAGTGTTGCTGCATGACGCCAGCGCGGGAACTATGGCGGAGGACGTGGCCTCTGAGTGGATCTTACCGTGGATGGAGCAGACTTTATTGCCAGCGCTCGCGCAGCGGGTCTGACGGCCTGGGGTCCAGGAGCACGGCGATTTAGTTGGTGCAGTATGGTGTGGGACAGTATCTAGCGGTCGTTAGCGGTGAGCGTCGTGGAGAGGATTACGCGTTCGATGGCGGAATGGATCGACTATCGTCGGCGCTATCCGGAAACACAACCGCCTTTGCTGCACCCTCCATACATTTCCTCGCAGAAGCGCGCGCCCACTAAGTCACTGATTGACCTGCCTCATTCCATCTCTGAAACTACGGGGCCGAATTTTCGCGGGAGCAGCGTGTCTCCGCTTGCGTACGATTTGACCAAGCAGTCTGCTGGCGCTCCGATTGGGGAGCGGATCGTGGTGAGCGGCCGAGTGCTTGACGAAGATGGGCGGCCGGTGCGGGATACGTTGATTGAGATTTGGCAGGCGAACGCAGCGGGGCGGTATCTGCACAAGAACGATCAACATGACGCGCCGCTCGATCCGAATTTCACGGGCTGCGGACATGCCTTGACGGATGGCGAAGGCGGGTACCGATTTGTAACCGTGCGGCCCGGCGCGTACCCTTGGCGAAATCACACCAATGCCTGGCGGCCGGCGCATATTCATTTTTCGGTTTTTGGTCCGGCGTTCGTTACGCGTTTGATTACGCAGATGTACTTTCCCGGTGATGCGCTGCAGGCTTTTGATCCGATTTTCAATTCGATTGCGGACGAGAAGGCACGAGCGCGCTTGATCGCGAGCTTCGATTGGGAGTCGACAGTACCGGAAACGGCGCTCGGTTTCCGATTTGATATTGTGTTGCGCGGACGCCATGCGACGCCGCTGGAACGATGAGATGGTATTGATTCCCACATCCTCGCAGACTGTTGGGCCATTTTTCAGTATCGCGCTGGAGCGGCTATGCGATGAACGTCTCGCTAGCGGCGAAGCGCAAGGACCACCGATTGTCATCGAAGGATCGGTGGTCGATGGGGATGGCGCGCCCGTGCCGGATGCGTTGCTGGAGTTTTGGCAGGCGGACGCGGCGGGAAATTATGCTGGCGCCGGTAACGGACAGAATTCTTCAGGGCGTGCTGCGTTCCGCGGGTTCGGCAGGGTGGCGACGGATGAGGGCGGAAAGTTTCGATTCGCCACGATTAAGCCGGGAGGCGTGAAAGAAGCGAATGGCGCGGAGTGCGCTCCGCATATACTGGTTTCGATTTTCATGCGGGGCTTGCTTACGCGGCTGGTCACTCGAATCTATTTCCCCGACGAATCGAAGAACTCACGCGACCCAGTGCTGCGACTAGTGCCAGAAGAGCGACGCGACACATTGGTGGCGCGAGGATGCAGTAGCGATGCGGGCAAGTTCGAGTGGAATATCGTATTGCAGGGGCCAGACGAAACTGTTTTCTTCGCGTGTTGAATGACGCGCGTTTGAGCGGTTTGCGAAAGGTGTGGTGTTTCTAAATGGCGCTACTGGATTCGCTTTTTCGTACGCCCGAAGTCTCCGCTGCGCTTTCCGATAACGCGCGCTTACAAGGCATGCTGGACTTTGAGGCGGCTTTGGCGCGTGCGGAGGCGAGTTGCGGGGCGATTCCTGCGTCAGCCGCCACAGCAATCTCCGCGAAATCCCGCGCAGAATTATTTGATTTCGCGGCGTTACAAAAAAGCGCGGCTGGCGCCGGCAACCTGGCGATCCCGATGCTGGAGCAACTTGTTGCGCTGGTGGAGCGGGAAGATGCGGCGGCTGCGGGATTTGTCCATTGGGGCGCGACCAGCCAAGACGCGATTGATACGGGTTTCGTATTGCAGGTTCGCGAAGTGCTGCGCGGCATGCTTGGCGACGTACGGGAATTGTGCGATACGTTGGCGGCGTTAGCGAACGCGCACCGCGGAACATTGATGGTGGGCCGGACCTGGATGCAACACGCGACGCCGACTACTTTCGGCGTGAAAGTTGCGGGCTGGCTGGACGCCTTGCTGCGCCAGCAAACTCGCCTCAACGATTCGCGTGCGCGGATTCTGGTGCTGCAATTTGGCGGAGCGGTGGGTACGCTTGCGGCGCTGGGGAAAGACGCGGGTGCGGTGTCAGCGGCACTGGCCAAAGAGTTGTCGTTGGCGTTGCCGGCAATACCCTGGCATACGCAGCGAGATCGATTCGGCGAACTGGCGACGACGATGGGATTGCTGACCGGCACGCTGGGAAAAATCGCGCGGGATATTTCGTTGCATGGCCAAACGGAAATTGGCGAGTTGCGCGAGGCTGCGGATAAAGGGCGCGGCGGTTCTTCGAGCATGCCGCATAAACACAATCCGGTGAGTTGCGCGGTGATATTGTCTGCGGCGATTCGAGTTCCAGGATTGGTTGCGGGCGCACTTAGTGCGATGGTGCAAGAGGACGAGCGCGGACTGGGCGGTTGGCAGGCCGAATGGGAAACTCTTCCAGAGATTTTAGGACTGACAGCTGGAGCCCTGCATCATTTGAAGATGCTTGTTTCGGGTTTGGAGATTGACGCAAAGCGGATGCTGGAGAATCTGGAAGCGACGCGCGGCTTGATTTATGCGGAAGCGGTGACGGCGAGTTTGGCGGCCAAGATTGGGAAGAAGGAAGCGCGTCTCGCGGTAGAGCAAGCATGTGAAAAGGCTGCCACCGAGCGCAAACATTTGCGCGAGGTATTAGTGGGCATGCCTGCGATTCTGCAATATTTTTCTCCGGCCGAACTTTCGCAGGTATTCGATGCGCGGCAGCATCTGGGAATTTCCGATCGCCTGATCGATGGAGTTTTGGCTGCAGCCAAAGGGATGTCGACAGATGCTGCCGGAGGAAGCAAATAAATCGATGCCATTCATAACCCTAGGCGAGCACGCAGTAAATTATGCGCTGACTGGCTCGCGCTCCGCGCCGGTGCTGGTGCTTTCGAATTCGCTGGGGACAAACTTCTCTATGTGGGATCCGCAATTGGCGGAATTCGAAAAACATTTTTATGTATTGCGTTACGACACGCGCGGACACGGCGGCTCGGCGGTAACGCCGGGGCCATACTCGCTGGAACTCTTGGGCGGCGACGTTGTTGGCCTGCTGGACGCCTTGGATATTCGGAGCGCGTATGTCTGCGGCTTGAGCCTGGGTGGATTGACGGGCTTGTGGATGGGCGTGCAGGCAGCGGCGCGGTTGCAAAAACTGGTGGTCAGCAGCGCGTCGGCAAAATTCGGCACGGTCGAAACCTGGGAAAAGCGGATCGCATCGGTGCGACAGGGGGGCATGGAGCTGATAGCGCCGCAAGTGATAGAACGCTGGTACACCGCGGATTTCCGCGAGCGCGCTCCTGAAGCGGTTCAAGGGACGCAACAGATGCTTGAAGCGACGTCCGCTGAAGGGTACGTCAACTGCTGCGCGGCGCTGCGGGATGCAGACTTGCGCGAAGAAATTTGCCGCATTGCAATACCAACGCTGGTTATTTCTGGGACGCAGGATCCGGTGTCGCCGCCTGCGGATGGAAAGTTCATTGCCGGCAGAATTTCAGGCGCGAAATACTTTGAGTTGGATGCCGCGCACCTTTTGAGCGTGGAAGTATCGGGCGAGTTCACGGAAACCGTTGTGCGTTTCCTGAAATCCGAAGGAGCGTAGATGAAGGATCGCGAACGGTACGAAGAGGGATTGAAGGTCCGGCGGGAAGTGCTCGGCGATAAACACGTTGACGCCGCGCTGCAAAACAGCAGCGAGTTCAGCGCGGAATTTCAGCAATTGATCACGCGCTATGCCTGGGGAGAGATCTGGACGCGGCCGGGATTGCCACGGCAGACGCGAAGTCTGTTAACGCTGGCGATGCTGATTGCACTAAACCGCGGAGACGAGTTTTGTTTGCATTTGCGCGCAGCGATTCGAAACGGAGTCCCGCGCGAGGAAATAAAGGAAGTGCTGCTGCAGTCGGCGATTTATTGCGGGGTGCCGGCAGCCAATACGGCGTTTCATCTAGCTGCAGAAGTTTTTAAGGAATTCGATACGCCGGGGCAGACTTAAGTATTGCGGAAACTTTGGCTGGGAGGCCTGGACTCGAACCAGGATAGCCAGATCCAGAATCTGGAGTCCTGCCAATTGGACGACCTCCCAGTGGGCAAAATGAAGATTTTGCAGTGGTTCCCTCGAGGCGCTAGCGGTTTCTGAACTGACTTCACCGCTCACTGGTCTGGCGTCGACGAGGCGACAGATTCTTGATCGCCGAACGGCGCAGATCACGATCTACACGACTAGTGTACCGTTGATCGGACTTCCCTTCAACTTCGCGGCCTTGGCAATCGCGAGCGAATTCACCTATTGAATTCATCTATTCGCAGGTGTTCCTAGCGAAGCGTGACCTCTTGTTTCAGGGCGAGATCCTGGGACGAGCCGCCTACGGCAAAAACGTATTGTCCTGGGATCTGTTTAAAGGCATTCAGGTGTTCGTCGAAAACCTGGAGATATTGGGGATCGACGTCCACGGTTATGTCACGGCTCTCTCCGGGCGCCAATTTTGGCTTACTCCATCCGACCAGACGCTTGGGGGGCTCTTCCGCGGCCGCGGGGAGCGAGACGTAGACTTGGGCGATTTCCGCGCCAGCCCGCTTGCCGGTATTGGTCACGGTGAAACTCACTTTGCGGGCGCTGGGATCTACCTGCAAGTTCGAATAACGATAGGTGGTGTAGGAAAGCCCAAAGCCAAACGGAAATAGCACTGGCTTGTGCTCGGCGTCATACCACTTGTAGCCGACTTTCAGGCCTTCATCGTAGCTTACGGAATATGCGGCTACGCTAACCGCGTTGGAAGATTGGCCAGATTCTACACCGGGAATAGGCGCGACGACCGGATGGGGCAAATCCTGGTCGCTCTTGGGAAATGTTATGGCGAGTTTCGCGGTAGGATTTACCTCGCCGAGCAAAACATTTGCCACCGCGATATTTCCGCTGCTACCTGAATACCAGGCTTCGACAATACCGCTGACTTTGTTGGCCCACGGCATCAGGACCGGGCCGCCGGTTTCGAGCACCACGATGGTATGAGGATTCGCTGCAGCAATCGTTTCGATCAGTGCGTCCTGGTTATCGGGAAGCGCCAGCGAGGGCAAGTCCAGCCCTTCGCTTTCCCACTGATACGCGAAGACGATGGCGACGTCCGCCGCTTTGGCAAGAGCTGTTGCGGACTCGATGTTTTGGCCCGACTCAAAGTCCACTTTCGCTTCCGGCAATTTTGCGCGAAGAGCCTTGAGCGGCGAAGTAGGAAACCAGATGTGCGCTTGCCAGGTGGTGGCTCCCATCCCTGGCGGCGCGATAGCATTTCCGCCCGGAGGATCCACTTGCGCCGATCCGCCCCCAGATATCATTCCCACGTCCGCGTGGGAGCCGAAAACCGCTAGCTTCCGAAGCTTTTTGCTATCGAGGGGGAGAATCGCGCCTTCGTTGCGGAGCAACACGATGCTCTGTTCCTCAAAATGCTGGGCGATTTCCAAGCCGGCTGGAGCATCCACTACCGACAATTTCACTGGGTTATCGACGAGGCCGACGGCGAATTCGGAGCGCAGAATACGACGGACGTGATCGTCGATTTCGGAGACTGAAACTTGACCAGCGAGAACCGCGGCCTTTAACGCCGGGCCAAAAAAATCAGCCATAGGTTGTTCGTTGTCGAGACCAGCATGGAAAGCCTTGACGGTGCTGTGCGTGCCGCCCCAATCGGACAACACGAAACCGGGGTAATTCCATTGATTCTTGAGCACGTCGCTCAGCAGGTAAGAATTTTCGCAAGCCCAATCGCCATTGATTTTGTTGTAGGAACACATTACGGCCCCGGCATGGGAAATTCCCAAGCCGATGTGGAACGCGAGTAGATCGCTTTCCTGCAAGGCCCGTTTCGAGATCGTAGCGTTCACGAAGTCCCGGCCGGTCTCTTGATCGTTGAGCGCGTAGTGTTTTACGTTTCCGAGAACGTGCTGGGCCTGCAGGCCTTTGATGATATTGCCCACCAAGGTTCCGGCAAGGATTGGATCTTCGCCCAGATATTCAAAGGTTCGGCCGTCGCGCGGTTCGCGCGTGAGATTTACGCCGCCACCGAGAGACATATTGAAGCCCTGAGCTTTCAGCTCGCGGGCGATCAACGCTCCGTATTCGTAAGCGCCTTGCGGGTCCCAACTGGCAGCGAATCCTGCGGGCGATGGTAGCGCGGTCGAGTAGCGGCCATTCTCTCCGCTGCTTCGAACGCCATAAGCGGCGTCCGAGATGGTCAGGCCGGGAATGCCCAGCCGGGGAATGCCTACGACGTAGCCGGCTCCGCCATTCGCCAGAGGCGTCAGGGGCATCTGCCAGCGCTCGACGTGAGCCATACCATTGCCGTGCATCAGAGAAATTTTTTCGTCGAGGGTGAGCTGGCTTAGAACGGCCTCCGCGCGAGCCTCCGGCGACTTACTGGAATCGGCGGAGTTCTGCTGTTCGGTGGTGGCCGCCGGCTTGATCGAACTGGAGAGATCATCGGCGGCAGCGACGGAATTGGTGAACGCCAAGGCCGCAAACATTAGGGCTGCAAACACAGTAAAATAACGTTCTTTCATAGCTTGGCAGCTTAGCGTTATTTGCCCCGATTGGAAAGCATATACGTTCGATAGTTGCGGTATCTGACTACAGACGTAGCGGCCGGTGTTGAGATTAGATTTTGGAGCTAACTTTGGGCTCGGCAACGGCGCGACGCATCCGCCCCTGCTGAACTGAGTATTGCGTGCCACCCCAAACAACTTTATCGCCGAAGAGACCAGCCAGCCAAATTATGAAATTCACCGCATCGCGAACGGGGATAAGCCAGGGCTTACGGCGTACGGTTTCGTCGCGCACGCCCCACACGCCAACGATCCAGGCCAATATCAGCCGCAAGGCCAGGTACGCGACGAGAAATCCCGCGCCAGCCAATTTTGTGGGCGCGACCAGGAAGGCCAGCACCGCCCATGGCAATCCGTGCGTGAAAATCAGTCCGAAATACGAGAGGGGTCGACACAGACGAACGGTGCGCGCCCAACGCACCTGGTGATCCCAGAACCCGCGAACCGTTTGCGCCGGATACATGGTCCAGACAATTTCGCGAGAGAGCAGCACTGTGCCCCCAGCATCGGCAATTCGGCGGCCCAATTCGTAATCATCGGCAAGCATGTCTGCAATTGCTGCAAAGCCTCCCATGCCGGCGACGCGGGTTTTCGTGGTCGCAATGGAAGCGCCGAGGGCGAAGTGGATGCCCTCCGTCCAGTTGGCCATTAATACACCGGCAAAAAAATCGCTCGCCGCGCCAATGGCCTCAAGTTGCGCGCCGAGATTATTTTCTACGATGCCAGCGTAAAACGATGTAGCCGCTCCGGTCTGTGCGTCGGCAAAGGGAGCGACGACTTCGCGAAGATAGTTTGGACCCACGCGAACATCACCGTCTGACAGTGCGAGGATTTCGTGGCGAGCTTCGCCGGCCATGCGGGCCAACTTGTTTACTTTACGATTCGCTCCCAGATTTTCTGCGCCGATCAGCAGGCGGATGGCACGATCGGGAAACTCCTGGATCAGGCGCTGAATAACCGGAACAGCAGGATCATGTGCATCGTTCACCGCGAACAAGATTTCGTAATCAGGATAATTCTGGCGGCAAAAGCTGGAATAGTTCTCGAATGTAGCAAAATCCGTGCCGTGCACAGCCTTGAGGACGCTCACAGGAGGAGTGAATTCGGGAAGTTTGCGGGCGCGTTCCTTGGAGAAAAATCGCCATGCGGCGATGGAAGATAGGGTGTAGTACGCAAGCGGAGAAACCGCCAGCAGCAAAATCGCGTAGCGCCAGGCCGTATGCCAATGCATTACGCGGAACCGCCTTTCACCCCTTGGCCACCAAAGCCACGCCGATGCAAACCAGAATTACTCCGGCCCAACGCGCGGCGCTGACCTCTTCTCCGAGGATGTACTTAGCGCCAATCGTGCCAACTACATAACTCAGCGCGGAGGCAGGAATCACCAGGCTGATCGGCTCCCACGAGAGGAGCACCAGAAGCGCGTAAAACGCCAGAGCCATCATGGGGGCTCCAACCCAGAACCATCCGTTGCACAATGCGCGACCCAGGAATTGTAGAAGTTCTTTGGGGCGGAGCCGCGCCGGCTCACCGACGGATTTCATGCCGTAGGTTATGGCGATTTCTCCACCAGTGCTGCCAAAAATGAGAAGAGCGAGACCGATTGCGAAACGGGTCATGCCAGAGCCTGATCGACCACAGAAGTGGTTCGCGGTTTGGTTTGCCCCACCAGCAAGACGCCGACGCATATAAGGATCACGCCAAACCAGCGCCGCGATGAAACGGTTTCGTGCAGGAGGATAACAGCCAGCAAGGTGAGCACAGCGTAGCCAAACGCTCCGGCAGGCATGACGTAGCTGTAGTCGGCCCAGCTAAGCACCGTCATGTAGCTAAGCATGAATCCGCTAAGAAAAATAATTCCAATCCAGATATTCCCGTTAAAGACCGTCAGCGGAAATGCATGCGCCAGCCCCGCCAAACTCGGCTGCACCTCGCCGATGCGCGACATGCCGCGCTTCAGCATCAAGTCGCCCGCATTCGCGCACACCACCATGAGCAAGACCATAAAAAGCGTCTTGATGCGAAGCCGTCGTTCCTGGGTCATGTTTTGAAGAGTTAGTCGTTCCCGGAAGCCGAAGGCGGCGCCGGAACGGAAATCATGATTTTAGCAGCGTCGCCGCCGGAGCGTGCCCACTTCAAGCGTTCGGCGCGCAGCTTCAAAAAGGCATTGGCTTCGTGATACAGGCGCTTGCGCTCGTGATCGTCCCACAGCGCTTCCTTCACGATGCGCCAAACCACCTTCGGACGGAAATAGTATTCGTCGTAAAAGCGATTCACACCAGCCATCATTTCGGTCTTGGAAAGATGCGGGTACTCGATATGCGGCAACTGGTGGCCCGTGGAATCCGCCAGCGCTTCGACGCGCAAGAAACCTTGCTCGGACATCGTGGTATGCAATTCGGTGCCAGGCATGGCGTGCGCCAGCGAGACTTGAATCGTCTCGCAGTCCAGTTCCTTGGCAAAATCGATCGTTTTGCGAATGGTGTCCTTGGTTTCGCCAGGTAAGCCGATGATGAAGTCACCGTGGACTTTAATGCCCACTTTCTTGGTGTTCTTCATAAATTCGCGCGCCATGGCGATTGTGGCGCCTTTCTTGATATTTTTCAGAATCTGTTCGTCGCCGGATTCGAAGCCAACGATAAATAGCCGCGCTCCGCCGTCCGCCATTTCCTTCAGTTCTTCATACTTGCTGTGGCAGCGTGCGGTGCAGGACCACTGGAATTTCAGCGGTTTGAATTTCTTGGCCAATTCGATCGCGCGATCTTTGCGAATGTTGAAGGTGTCGTCGTCGAAGAAAATCTCTTTCATCTGCGGGAAGTATTCCAGCGTGTTCTTGACTTCCTGCACGACGTTGTCCACGGAACGGATGCGCCAGGCGTGACCGGAAATCGTCTGCGGCCACATACAGAACGTGCACATCGCCGGACAGCCGCGGGTGGTATAGAACGAAACGAACGGGTGCAACAGGAACGGTACGTTGTATTTTTCGATCTGCAGATCGCGCTTGTACGTGTCGGTGGCGAACGGGAGCGCATCAAGCTCCGCCGTATGCATCTGCTCGCGGTGCGCAGTGTGGACGATTTGGCCGTCTTTGCGGTAGCTGACGCCCAGAATCTCATTCAGCGGCTTGCCGTGAGCGTATTCTGCGACAGCGTGATCCAGCTCGCCATGCGTTACGAAATCAATGTCTTCGCTGGCCATCAAGGTCTCATTCGGCTTGATGTGTCCCTGCGGACCGACGAAGGCCACCTTCATCGAAGGATTGGCTTCCTTGATTTTGCGCAGCAACTTGATGTCGCTGTCGAAGCCCACGGTGGAGGTGAAAAGGACCAGAAATTCGTACTCTTTACAGATCTCAATGGTTTGTTGCCAGTTAATTCCATGCGGCGAGGCGTCCAGCAGCCGGCTTCCGGGGATCATCCCGGCGGGATAAGACAGCCAAACCGGGTACCAATACGATTCAATTTCGCGCGTGGCGGGCCAACGCGAGCTCGCGCCACCATCGAATTTCTCAAAGCTTGGCGGGTTCAACAGCAAAGTTCGCATTACATCCGGCATTCTTCACCCTCAGTGAAACGTTACGACCCCATCCGTCCCTGTAAAAGCGCGAGTCCCATGGGATACACTTCTTCACCATGACAAATCGACCGCACCACGCGGATGGCCCCAGACAATAGTTTACCCGAGTTCAAGCCGCGGCCTCAAACCTTTCTGCCAACTGGTGTTATCGCGCATTGAACGGCGCGATATGGGCATTTAGCGGCCTGTCCCGCCCTCAAGTACTTCCCGGGTGGCGGCTTGTAACCGGTCCCATATCCGGTCCACCCAGTCGAGGTGCTCCGGCTTCATCAGCACCGAGCGGAGGCAGGTAATCGTGTCCCGATCGATTTGCATGGCGCCGTGGGTCTCGCTCCAGAACTTGGCCGGCAATTCGGCGATGGCCAGATGCAGGTCGTGGCGCGCCGCAGAATCAAAAATTCGTCTCGCTAACGCGGACGATTCGGTGGCGGTCCCGGCCCGAGCGGCAAAGATCACGATGTCGAGTTCTGGAGCAAACGCCGGCAGGAAATTCTCGCTTCGTTCCAGGTGACGAAAAAGGGCCGTCGCGGCCTCCCGGCTTCGTTCCAGGGATCGTGCGAATTCACCCGCTTTCACCAGCGGCAGGAGTTTTTGCGTAGCCCACAAAGCTGCTGCAGCGGCACCCGGCCGCGAACACTCCAGGCTGATTTCGCCGAGGTGCAGCTCCGACGAGCTGAAATAGGTATAAGGCGAATCGTGCTTGTAGAGTTTCCCTACGCCCGGATCGTGAAACAGCACGCAACCGCAGCCGTAAGGCTGCAAACCATGCTTGTGCGGGTCGATGACGATAGAATCGACTTCGCCAATGCGCGCGAAAGACTCGGTGGCTTGACTCCCCAAATTACTTGCGAGCGCATAGTAACCGCCATAGGCGGCGTCGGCATGAATACGGAAAGCAACTTTTTCGCGAAGCTGCAAAATTTCCGGCAACGGGTCGACCGAACCGGTAGCTGTCGTTCCCAGAGTTGCCACCACCGTGCCAACGTCTCCCTTTTCCAGCCGCTGCTGCAAAGCGCCAACGTCCACGCGCCCATACCCATCGCAGGCGATGGATTCACAATTCAGCTGCAGAGCGGCACTGATTCTTTTGTGCGTATAGTGCGCTTGTTCGCTAGCCAGAATAGTTTTGCCGGGATGCACCTGCCCCGCTACCCATAGCGCCTCGAGATTGGCCATGGTGCCGCCGCCGCACAGATGTCCCAGGTATGTGTCCCACCCGAACATCGCCGCGATTTCGCGAACGGCTTCCTTTTCCATTGCGGAGGTGGCGCGTCCACCATCCAGCGCGTGATTGTTGGGATTGATGTTCATCGCCAACGCATAGGCCAACCGCGCTACGGGATGCGGGGGCTTCAGCATTTGCCCGGCGTACAGCGGATGGAAATAGGGATAGTTATCCTGGAGACGCTCGGCGGTCAGCGCCAGGATTTTGTCCATGCGTTCGGCCCCCGGGACGCACGCACCGAATTCCGGCAAGCCGGCGAATCCTTCCGCTAATTTCGCCGAGGCCTTGTCCAGTCGTTCTTTGTCTTGGGAATCGAACATATTGATTTAAAGATGATAAGTTTTTGCGGGCCGCGAGAGAATGTCGCCTACTGAATCTACTGCCAAACTTTGTCCAGCTGTCCGGCCGTCTGCAGCAACGCCAGCTCGGCCTGTTGCCGCGCGAAATTAGCGTCGAGAAAATCCATCCAGCGGTCGTTTTCCGTGACGCGGGCGCGTTCTACTTCCCGCAAATTCACGCGGCCTTCGCCAAATTGCGACTGCAACACCTCAACATTTTGTTGCGCTAGTTGCAGCTCCAGCCTGGCCACTTCTTTGGCTGCGTCTTTCTCGCGTACCAGCCGGCTTTTTTGCCGAACGTCCGCGGTCACTTGCGTCTTACGATTCGCGAGAGTGGCCTTGGCGGCCTCCAGATTCACCGTGGCCAGACCGATGTCCGCTTTGGTCTTGGCGCTGAATAGCGGCATCTGAATCTGTACGCCCGCATTTACGTTGTTGCGTTGGAACGTGTTAAAAAATTCGGTGTAATTATTGAATTTCCCCAGAACACTATATATTCCCACCAGCTGCAATGTGGGAAAGTATCCGCGCTTCTCGCCCTGCAAGCGGAACTCGCGAGCTCGCACGTCGGACTGCGCCAGTTGCAGGCCAGTATTATTTTCCAGCGCCAGTGCCACCAGGTTCGCGCCCTGTTGCTCGGCCTCGCCCGGCAGATCATCCGCCGTGACTTCTATTTCCTGGTCGTCCGTAATTCCCAGCTGGTCTTTCAAGAAGACTTGCAATTCGTCTTCACGTCCTTCCAGCTGCAAAATCTTCTGCAATACTTGCGCGCGGGTCAGTTGCGCTTTGGTGATTTCCACCGGCAACTCGAATCCTTCGCTCTGCCTTTCTTTGGTTACATCCAAAATCTTCTCGGCGCTCTGTTGCTCGCCGCGTAACAGCGCCAGTGAATGGCGCACCTTTTCGATTTCCAGGCAAGCCATCGCCGTCCTAACGATGACGCCGTTGCGCACTTCGGTAAGCGCGACACGCTGCGCACTCGCTTGTTCTTGCAGTTCTTTCGCTTGGCCGCGCAGTGGTTCATTGAAGATTTCTTGTGTGTAGGTCAGGCTGAAGATCGAAGGAGCCCGTCCACCTGGCGTTTCGGGGATTCCGTAGGTGTACCCCACCCCCGAGCCCGCATAAACGTTCGGCAGAAATTGTGCTTTAGTAATCTGCGCGGAGCGATCCGCCAGGCCAGTCTGGATTTTCGCAAGCTGAATGTCTTTGCTGTTCTGCAGCGCCAATTCAACCGCGTGCTTCAACGTGAGGGTGACAGGGGCGGCGGAAGAAGCGCTCGGCTCCGAACTCTGCTGCACCGCGGCGAGATCCTGCGTGTATGTCGGCACGGACCGCAGTTCCGCGGTCGGCGTCGGAGACGCAGGCAACTCCTGTCCACGAATCGCCACACCGGTCAACGCGAGAGCGATCACTTCAACGATAATCGCCACTCGGCCCGTTTTCAGCCTCTTCGCAATCCCGCAATTGCTATATCTGTTCACCATTGCACCTCGACACCGGAAGTTCTATATAAGTTCTATATCGGCGCTGCGCCACCGCTATTCGTAACGCAGCGACTCGATCGGCTGCAACTTGGCGGCCTGGTTCGCGGGCAGATATCCGAACAGCAATCCAGTCGAACAGGAAACCACGAATGCCACGATTACACTGGCGGGCGAAATGGGAACTCGCAGATTCCCGGGGAGCAACGTCTGTACGGTCACCGGAATAGCAATTCCGATAAGAATTCCGAGGACGGCTCCCCCGCCGCTGATCAAAAACGCTTCCACCAGGAACTGGTACATGATCTCTTTGCGGGCTGCGCCGATCGCCTTGCGAATTCCAATTTCGCGGGTTCGTTCTTTTACCGTCACCAGCATGATGTTCATAATTCCGATGCCGCTGATCAGCAGCGCGATGAATGCGACTACGATCAGCATTATGGTGAGACCGCGGGAAATATTTCGCGCAGCCGTGAGAATTGCAGTGAGGGTATTCACGTCATATACCGCGCCAGCGGGATGCCGGCCAGCAAGCAGTTGCGATAATTGCTTCTGTACCCGGTCTACTTCTTCCGCTTGCGAAGCCTGCACATATAAAACGCGAATGGCATCCACGCCGGTGTAGTACTTCATCAGCGGAAACGGAATGATCACCGACTCTTTCTGAATTTCCGTCAAACCAAACGTGGAGACCCGCTCCTTAAATACTCCAATAACGGAAAAGGTGAGTTCTCCCATGCGTAGCTGCCGTCCGATGGGATTTTCCAGTCCGTACACCCGGTCCGCAAGTTCCTTGGTGATCAGGCATTCCTTGGCGCGCGATTCCACATCCTGCTCGTCAAAATAGCGGCCGCGGACAATTACGAGTCGCCGAATCGCTTGATACCCTTCCGTGACCCCCACCAGATTTACCGGGCGAACAACTCCTCCGACCACCACGGTCATCGGGAGCTCACGCAATCCCGCGACCATGTTGACGCCCGGAATCGCGACTTTCGCTTCCGCCATATCGCCCAGATTCAATTCGTAGCTCAGCGGCTGGGATTTATCCGGACTTTGTACCAGACTGGCCGAGATCAAATTCGAACCAACCGCCTCAATCTGCGAAATCACAAATTTTTGACTGGTCAGCGCCACCGTCACCACCAATACGATGGACGCGCTTCCGATAATTACCCCCAAGGACGTGAGCATCGCCCGCAATTTGTTGGCGCGCAACGCGTCGATCGCCACGGAAACGGTCTCGCGAAGATCCATCATCGCAGCTGGTTTCTCGTTTCCGAGCGCATTATCGTTCAGCCCTTCTTCAGTTTCTTTAGCGCTTCTTGAGCGCTTTTATTCTTGGGGTCTTGTTTCAGCGCAGCTTCGTACTCGGCCCGCGCGGACGCTTCGTTATGCTGATTCTCAAACAATTGCCCCAGCCAGTAATGCGCTGTCGTGGCCCGGGGATAACCAGACCGCGATGGCACTTGCTTTATATATTCCTGCAACAGCTTATCCGCGTCTGCGCTATTTTGTTTTTTCAATACAAACGCCACGGCGCGGTAAAACTGCGGGCGCGGATCGCTCGGCGCCAGTTTGGCCCCCAAATCCGCGACTGCCAGAAGCATCTCTGGTTCTTCGTGCCGCACCGCGTAATCGCCAATGTCGAACACTCGGTCCGCGGACTTCAGATTGGCCTGCAACGCCTTGTTGAATTCCACGTCGGTTACGGAAAAGTCTTTTTTCTGCCTTCGACAATTTCCTTGTGCGTAGTGCCCTTCCGCCGCATCCAAGGCGGCCAGTTGCGCTATCTCCGGTATAGCCTTGTCTTCGCCGCCGCCGGCCATTGCCGGAGCGGCGCAATCGAACTCAATCACCGCCTGGCGTGCCGTGAAGTTCCGCCAGTCGTAATCCACAGCAGCCTGAAACTCTTTGCGAGTCTTTTTCGCGAATCCCAAAGCCGTCATAAAAGAGGAGTGGTCGGCTTTTTCACCGTACGAACGCCCCAGCCATTCGTGGTACACCGAACTCTTGGGATCGATCGCTACGGCTCGCTCCGCGCTTTTGATCGCTGCATCGTATTGCTGCAATTCCAGGTGCGCTTTGGTCAGTAGCAATTGAATCTGGGCATCTTGCGGATTGGCGTTGGCCGTCTCGTTCGCGAGCTGAATTGCCTTCGGATAGTCATACTCGTCGTAAGCCTTTTCCGCGGCGTTCAAACCATCGACGGGCTGGGACTCCGCTGGCAAGCAGCGAAGTCCGCTCCCCGCAACTAGCGCCAGCGCCACGAGGCAAGGCCACGCAAATCTGATGCGCTGATTCTTCATCGTGCCCAGACTTGCCATCGGTCTCACAATCTTCGTTCCGCTATCTTTGGCCTCGGACGTAAGCCGAATCCGTATTCACAACTTTGACGGCCATGCCATCACGCAAATCAATGTCCCCAGGCAGCGCGACCCATTCATCCTGTTGCAGCCCGCTGACCACCTCGTAGCTGGTAGCGTCTGCAATTCCCACCTTAATTTCCCGCTTCTCTAGGGTGGATTGACTCACTGCCAGAGGATTCTTTTTCACCACGAATACAAAACGCTTGCCGCTCTCCGTAGAGACCGCGCCGCGCGGCACGGATAAAACGTTGCTACGCTCCTGCGAATTAATCCGCACGTTAACGTTGATGTTCGGCAGCAGCTCCAACCCATCGTTGTTCACGGCACATAACAGCTCACCGACGCTGCGAGTTCCCCGCGCCACCACTTGTTTGGGCACCACTTCAGTCCGGCCGGCCCAGGTACGGTTGGGCAGCGCGTCCCAGGTAATTTTCACCGGTTCGTTGGGTTGTATGGAGCCCAGCTCTGGTTCATCGATAAAGGCGCGCACCCGCACCTGATGCAGGTCCGCCATCTGCGCCAGTAAATCGCCAACCTTTACGTAATCGCCGTCTTTTACCGGAAGCGAATACAATGTGCCGTCCGTCGGCGCGGTGATATGTCCATCGCGAACTTTTTCTTCCAGTGCTGCGACTTCACTCTGCGCCTGCTGTACCTGCAGCGCGGCGCGGCCGGAACTTAGCGACAGGTCGTTTCCAAATTCTTTCTTGGCGCCCGCCAAGCGGGTCACTTCCGCTTCTGCCTTGGCCAATGCCAAATCGTTTATCGTTAATTCATCCTGAGTGGCAGCCTGCTTGGCCACCAGCCTGACCAGCGCGTCGTGATTTCGTTGCAGTCGATCGCGGTCCGCCTGGGCTTTTGCTAAATCTCCGGTGGCCCGCGCGGCGTCATCGGCGCGCCCTCCGGCTTTTGCCGACCGCAAATCGTCTTCCGCGCGCAGCAGTTTTGCCCGCGCCTCTGCTAATTGGGCCATTGCATCCTTCACGTTCAATTCCAGAAGCAATTGCCCCTTCTTGACCTGCTGTCCTTCCACGCCCTGCACTCTCTCTACAAATGTGTCCAGTTGCGCGCGCACCACAAAAGGCGATATCGGCTCCACCTTGCCGTTGCTATCCACCGAGGACGACAAGTTTTCGCGAATCGGAGCCACGGCGGAAATCTTCGCCACCGGTTGCCGGCCGCTCAGTCGCACCAGCGCATACGCCGCCACCGCTGCAAGCGCCAGGAAGATCAGAATCCGGTTTCGTAACCTGTGATCCATATTTTCCCTTTACCGCCAATCTCTCCGCTTCACGCACCACAGGCAACCGCAACCAATTCTGCCGATCAAGAATGTCATCCGGTTAAAAGCCCATCTGAGAGGACGAAAGTTGCCGAACCCGCCAGGACGCGCGAGTTGCTTTTATTCTAGCAACTTCATGCCGCGAACGAGAGCATCATTCCATCGGCAACGGGCCCTTGCTATGAGTCCGACGCCAGGATGCGCGCCAGCCACTTCCGGGCCGCTTTGGATGGTAAAACCCTCCAACGGCCGCTGCCCCCAACGCCTCGTTTAGATGCTGGCAACGCCTCCATTTGTCACACGTGATCGTACGGGCCAAGTAACTTTCCTGCGCGTCCTGCGTAGTACACTCAGAACGCTCGCGGCAGCCATTTTCCGACGGAGATTTCCCCGCATGATCGAGGCTCGCGGTCTGAGTAAAAGCTTCCAGGACAAGAAGCGCGGCGTCATCCGTGCGGTAGATAATGTCAGCTTCACCTGCCAGCCGGGCAAGATTTACGGTCTCCTGGGAGCGAATGGCGCCGGCAAAACCACCACCCTGCGCATGCTGGCAACCATCCTCGAGCCCACCGACGGCACCGCGATCCTGTGCGGTCACGACGTGATCGAGCATCCAGAAAAAGTCCGCGCCAACGTGGGATTCCTCTCCACCGCCACCGCCCTCTATCCCCGACTCACCGCCCAGGAAATGGTGGAATACTTTGGCCGCCTCAATGGCTTGGACGAAGTAACTCTCAAAAAGCGTATCGACGCTATTTTTTCCCGCCTGGATATGGACAGCTTTCGCGATCGCCGTTGCGATAAACTCTCTACCGGCATGAAGCAGAAAACCTCCATCGCCCGCACCCTGGTTCACGATCCCCCAATAATGATTTTCGACGAGCCCACTCTAGGCCTGGACATCATGACCGCGCGCACCATCACCGCCTTCATTCGCGAGTGCCGTGACAACGGAAAAACCGTAATTTTCTCCACCCACATCATGAGCGAAGTGGAAAAGCTCTGCGACACCATCGGCATCATCCAGTCCGGCAAGCTTCTCACCGAAGGCACCCTCGCCGAACTTCGCGCCGAACATGGCGAGCAAGACCTCGAAGAAATCTTCGTAAAGGTTGTCGCTCCCCTGTACGTTGGCGAAGGAGCAAATTAAATGTCGCTGCATAGCATCGGCGTGGTATACCGCAAGGAACTAACCGAAGCGTTGCGCGACCGGCGCACCCTGATTTCCACGATCGTCGTGCCGCTATTGCTGTTCCCCGTGATGAGCGTCGGTTTCGCCTCGGTCGCCTCCATGCTCGTCGGCAAAGCCAGAGATGAATCGCCAAAAGTGATGATCCTCGGCGGCACCGATTCACCCACTCTCGTCGCTGAGCTAGAGAAACTCGACAAGGTCACCATCGTTCCCGCAGCTGATAACTGGAAAGATCAAGTCATCAACAAAGAAGTGCGCGCCGTCGTCGACATTCCGCAAGGTTTCGAGTCCGACGTGACCCAGCAAAAAGAGGAAACCGTAAAAATCTACACTTACGGCGGGGAATTGAAATCTTCGCTGGCCGCGGACAAAATCGAAAAACATCTGAAGGATTACCGCGACACCGTCGTCAAAGACCGTCTCGCCGCAAAGAATCTTCCTGCCACGGTATTAAAGCCCTTTGACATCAAGCAACAAAACGTCGCCCCCCCAGAAAAAGTCGGCGGCGCGGCCATCGGCGGATTGATCGGCTACATGGTCATCCTGCTGTGCATGACCGGCGCGATGTATCCCGCCATGGATCTCACCGCCGGCGAAAAAGAACGCGGCACCATGGAAACGATTCTCTCCAGCCCGGTTTCGCGCAAGGACTTGGTACTCGGAAAATTTTCTCTCGTCCTAAGCGCTTCCTTGGCCACCGCCGCGCTCTCGGTAATCTCCATGGGCGTCTCCTTTTATGTAGCTCAACACACCCACGCCCTGAATTTTGGCGATACCTCGGACCCCAACACCTTGCAAATTAAGATCGGCGCCGGCGCTGCCCTCAGCGTTTTCCTGATGGCTGTACCCATTGCTGTGCTCTTTTCCGCCGCACTCTTCACCATCGCTCTCTTCGCAAAAACCTACAAAGAAGCGCAAAGCTATTTAACGCCCATGACATTTCTGATCATCATTCCCGCCGTAGCCGCTATGCTCCCGGGCATCGAACTGACTCCTAAGCTGGCCCTGGTTCCTATCCTGAATGTGAGCCTCCTGTGCAAAGAATTAATCGCCAGCACCTACCACTGGAACTACGTCATCATCATCTTCGCTTCCACCTGCGTCTACGCCGCCGCCGCACTCTTCATCGCCATAAAAATGTTCCAGCGCGAATCCGTCCTATTCCGCTCGTAGCGTCCACCTTCTGTTTACCCTGACCTTACCGGGAAGCCGCTTTCGCCTTTGTAGGGGCGCAGCATGCTGCGCCCCAGCTTGCCCAGACGTCAGAAACCGGGCGTCTTTCCCTTCAAAACTTTTCGATTCAGCCAGCGGAATCCGAGTAACGCGGTCTACAGAATTCATCCCAACCAAGGAACGTATCCGCCCGACATTTCGTATCTATAATCAGTGAAGCCCATGAAACGCCGTCTGATCCGCATCGCCGTAATCTTGTTGCTGTTGCCGCCGCTGCTCGCCGCGGTCTTCGGCTGGCTGGCAGGCCCCACTTTCCTTCACCCGGTCCGTCGCGAACTCACGCCCGAACTAATTAGAGAAGCCGACGCCGATTTCTCCACCATCCACGCGCAACGCGAAGATCTCACCGTCACCGCACCCGACGGCGCCCAACTGCGCGGATGGAAAGTCCGTCCACAAAATCCCAACGGTTCGTGGGTGTTAGTTTTTCACGGAGTAGCAGACAATCGCGTGGGCGGCATTGGCCAAGCCCACTTCCTTCTAAAAGCCGGCTACGGCGTCGTCATGATGGACGCTCGCGCCCACGGCGCCAGCGACGGCGCGATGGCCACGTATGGCTGGCTAGAGCGCCACGACACCTCCGCGATCATCGACCAGCTAATTCGATCCGAAGTCGCCGGCTATACCGGTGAACAGCTCCGCTCCGGAAAATGGCGGCTCCAACCCGTAACTGAAACTGACGCGGAGAAATCGCTCAACGTGCCGGCGCCACAATCGCCGCTATCCGGCGCTCCGCTGCATATCTTCGCGCTAGGCGAATCCATGGGCGCGGGCATCGCTCTGCAATCCGCCGGTGCCGACCCGCGCATCGAGGCTGTAGTCGCCGAAGCCTCCTTCGCCTCGCTCCGCGAAGCTTCTTACGACTACGCCGGCCTGCAAAAGTACCCACTGCTCGGCAAAACTTTTTTCGCCCCCGGCGCCTGGACAATGATCTACCGTGGCCAATCAATCGCTGGATTCCCGGCCTCTGAAGTTTCGCCCATAAAAGCAGTCGCCGCCCGCAGCTTCCCAGTGCTCCTGATCTGCGACGGCGCCGACACCACCCTACCCTGCCGCCACAGCCAACAAGTCTTCGCCGCAGCCACCGGTCCCAAAGATCTATGGATTGTCCCCAACGCCTTCCACACCGCGGCCTTCGCTTACGAACCCGCCGAATTCGAACACCGCGTCCTGGCCTTCTTCGCTTCAGTTGCCGCGATGTCCGCAAAATAAAAAAAGTCCGCCATAGCGGACTCGTTCTTTCATCCAATCCAAAACAGCAAACAAAATCACTTCATCTTCATCACCAGCAAAATCCGGTCATCCTCATACATCCCGCCCTTCGAATGCTTCTCCACTTCCTGAATCACCGCTCGCAAAATCTCTTGGGGCGCCAGATTCCTCTTTGCCGCCACGCTGGCCGCCAACTCTGGCTTGCCAAACTCATTGCCCGCCGCATCCATCGCCTCCGTGATTCCATCCGTGCACGCCACCAGCACATCGCCAACCCCGAGCTCCACCACTCCGCATTCGTACTCCACGCCGGGAAACAACCCCACAATCATTCCGCCTTCTTCCAGATATTCAATCCGCCCATCCGCGCGAATCAACGCCGGCGGCACATGCCCGGCATTCACATAACGCATCCTTCTCCCGCCCGGCTCCACTAGTCCCAGCACCATGCTCAAATATTTCGTATGCCGGCCCGCCGCCGCCGAGGCCCGCCCGCCATCCAGCAATTTCTGATTGATCGTCGCCGGCAATTTTTCCAGCGGTTCCACACGATCCGCCAAGGCGTGCAAGGTAGCCTGCACATTAGCCATCACCAGCGCCGACGCCGCGCCCTTCCCCTCTACGTCCGCCACCACAATCAACAACCCCGCCTCGCCGCCGCCCGCATGCGGCACCGGCAAAAAATCATAATAATCTCCGCCAACTCGTTGCGACGCCCGGTGCGAAACCGCAATCTCCACGCCAGAAAATTCCGGCGGCGCTTCCGGCAGAAATCCCGCCTGAATTTCCCGCGCCAATTCCAGATCGCGCTCCAGTTTTTCTTTTTCGACGCGCTCCTGGTGCAACTGCGCTTTCTCCAGCGCAATCGCCACATGGATGGACAGCGTGTCGATGAACGCCTCATCCTCCGGCGTAAAATCTTCCTTCTTATTCAAAAGTTGCAACACGCCAACAATCACGCCGTCTTCATTACGAATCGGCAGACACAGCAGCCGCTTGGTGCGAAATCCCAGCTTCTTATCCACTTCCGGTTCGAATCGCGGATCCAGATACGCATCTTCCAGCCGCACCGCTACGCCTTCGCGCGCCACCCATCCCGCAATGCCCTTGCTGATCGGCAAGCGAATGGCATGCTGTTCCAGCCCCAAGCCCACTAAAGACCAAATCTCTTCGCGCTCTTTATCCAGCAAAAACACCGTGCCGCGCTCCGCCCCGGTCTGCCGCGTAGCAATCTGCAAAATAATATGAATCAGTTCGCCCAGGTCCAGCGTCGAATTCAGCTTCTTGGTGGCTTCCACAATGCAAGAGAGCTCTTCCATCGCCCCGCGCCGTTCCGCCAGCGCCAGCACCACCGCCGCAAATCGCCCCAGATATTCCAGATGACTTCGCACCTCGTCCGGCAGCGCTTGCGATCCACGCACTTCCAGCGCTCGCACTCGAAAATCATCGCTTCCCAGCGCGCTGGTCCAGATTCTGGGGTCATTCTCCTGCGAAATCTTGCCGCCATCTGCGCCGTGCATGCCCGGGCCAGGCAAAATTCCCTCACTCGCCCAAACCTCGGCCTTGCCGCGCTCCACGCGCCATAGCCGCGCCCCATCGACTCCCGGTTGCGTCATCGCCGCCCGCACCACATGCCGCGCCAGATCGTTGGGCGACAATCGCCCTTCCATCAACCGCACTCCCGCCAGCAACTCGGGAAACATGTCGGACATTTTCGCGCCACCCAAACTGTCACTCATTTCTCGCGGGCCTCCTCGCCCGCGCTGGCAGGTAAGCCTAGCAGCCCATTCAGTTATTGAAAAGCATTTCGCAAAGGGCCAACGGCAGGATCAACTGAGCGGCAACAAAAAGATGGCCGTCGCCAATCGCTCACAATCGCCCTGGTTCCAGGCAGGAACTAGCTTAAGAACTATCGAGCTTGAGAACTATCGAATGTTCAATGGAGTCAACACTCCATCTTTTTTGATCCCGATTCGAATCGGCCGCGGCGGACCCTTCGCCGGAATCGTCACTTCCACCCACATCTCTTCCCCGGCTTTCAGATTTGGAATCTCCGCATGCTCCGGGACGAAAACCAACACCGGTTCTTCGGTAAATCCGGAAATCGTTCCATCTTTATTCTTCTGCAGATAAACCCAGTCGCCCGCCCCGCTACCGACCTGTTTTGCGATCAACTGGCCGTCCCGAATTTCGAAGTAGGCCCACTCTCGGTTCATGAACCAGTCACTCACATTCTGTTGTATGGACTCTTTGTAAGTGAATCCCTCCGCTGGCAGCTTCAAACGTTCGCTCAAGTAACGCCCGCGAATCGGCAATTCCGGATCATAGACCTGCGACAGCGCCCACACCCGCGGCCGCGTCATCCGGTCGTAAAGCAACTTACCGCCGAGACTCAGCACCAGGACGACCTGGATCGCGCCAAGCAGCAATCCCTTGCGCATGCCGCTCACGAGGGCAACTCCATCCTCGCCACCAGCCGCCGTCGCGTCACTTCCAGCGCGTAACCGCCCGCCAGGCACAACAAGCCGAGAATCAGCAGGCTCGCCGAGCGCCCCAGTTTCCCCATAAAACTATCGAAATAAAAAAACAAAACGGAAATCGCAAAGCAAAAAATTCCTAAATTGAGCCGCTCTTTTCTTTTCTCGTAGAGGCCCCACACCACCAGGCCCACGGAACCAACCGCGCAAAGAATGTACAGCGTCGCGGTCGCTCCGAGATTTCGCGAGTTGCCCTCCTCCCCGCGCGCATAGCTCGCGGCCAGAACGAAGCCATAAGCCCAGCCGATCCATAAGACATTTACCCAGGCGGCTCGCCGGCGTAAAAACCAGGCCAATACCAGCGGCCCCACTACCGCTACCGTCCAGCCCAGTAACAGAATTCCCGAGGTCAGCGTTTCAGAATTGTGATATCTCCGGGAAATTCTTCCTTCCAGCGCGATAATCGACGCCGTAATCGTGCAAGGCACAAACGCGATGGTTCCTATTGCGGCCAAAGCCCGGCGAGCGGTGCCAGTTTGTTCCCCAATGCGCGCGGACAAATAGCAGATCGCGGTAAGGATTAATCCCACGCTCAACAACCGGCCCCCGCCTGCTCGCCACTCCGTCGTAATCTCCCACTGGCTGATCAGCCACGCGGGCGCCAATATCGCCAGAAACGTCGCCTGCACCCAATCCCGCAGCAGCGCGTAACCCGCCGCAGCCCCCAGGCTCCACAGCAATATCCCGGTCGCCCAGTTCTCATGCAGGTTAAATATTTGCGCCGTAAGGAAGATGGCTGCGCCGAGTGTCGCCGTCCCCACTCCATGTAGCGTCGTAGCCAGAGCGGAAAAGCGCTCGGCCAGCAGCGCTCCACAGATATGGAACAGCCCCGCCAGAACAATCATCAGCGAAAAGCGCAGTGCCGGCGAAAGCTCGCCCCAATGCGCTGCCACAAACAGCGTAACTCCTGCTGCCAGCAGCATGCCGCCGAAGATCATTGCCAGAAATACCGGCCAGCGCAGCGTCGCCTTCCGCTCCTGGCCTGCCTCGAAAGCCAATATGCGTTCCGCGGCTTGCGCATCGATCAGCCCGGCCGCGCTCCACCGCTGCACCTGTGCCGCAATCTGTGAATGTTCCTTCAAGGCTTCGCCCGCCGCATAACCCAAACGCTCGCTCGATCAACAGTGGCTATTCTGGGATTCAGCTTGAGACGGCAACATACAACTGGCAGTCATGGATTGCAATGCTGACTGCGACACGCAGCAGTTCCTGGTCGCGGCATCCAGATATGAAGGAAAGGTACTTCGTACAAAAGAATATCCCTGCGCTATCTCGGGAAGTCTAGACCAGTGAGATCAAAATCTTATTGCGCAGTTTTCTCGCGCCGGGCCACCGGCTGCACATCCCACTCCTGGCTGAGCCGCCGGATAGTCTCGCGCAATCGCACCGCCAGCGCCGCGATCGTCTCCAGCCTCTGCAGACCTCCGGCGGGGAGTTTCCCATCCCGGTTGCGATGGATCTCCGCCAGCAACAACTCGGCGTTGCCCAGAATTCCCGTCAACGGATTATTCAATTCATGACGGAATACTTCCCCGAAATTTTCCCGCAGCCCTTCCAGCGTACCGCCCGAATTATCCATAGCGTTCTGTGCCTTCACTGAGATGTTTCCCGCCCGTTCTGGACCGCGTAACAGCCCGCGCTCCTGCATTCATTCTTGCGTCTGATCTTGCGTGCTCTTTCCTCACTCAGGTCTTACCAACGGCGTCTTTGCGCGTCGGACCCTTCACTGCTGCGGAATTCAACATCTCCCGCGCGTTCCCGTTCTCCAGCACTTCTCGTACCCGTTCCGTCAACTCCTCCACGCGAAACGGTTTCGCCAGGTGCGGCAGCCGATTCATCTCCAGAAACCTCTGGGTGGCTGGAGCAATTACATCCCCAGTCACAAACAAGAAGCTGTGTTGCAACGCATTTCTGCTCTTCACCAGGCCGCGATAAAACTCCTGCCCATCCATCCCCGGCATGCGCATGTCGCAAATCACCAGTTCGAAACGTTGCTCCGCGGCGCGCCGCAACCCTTCGCGTCCGTCCAGCAGCACCTCCACGATGAGTCCTTCGTCCTGCAACACATCGGCGATCAAACGGGCCACCGTCGGTTCATCTTCCACCACCAGAACGCGGCCCCGCAGCGCGCTTCGCGATACTGACGCCGCGGAATTTACGGTCAAGGAAATCGCTCCCGGTCCCGCGCCGCCCGTCACCAGTTCGCGTTCGAAACTTCCCGCGGGCCACGGAGGCGTCACCGTCACCCCTTCCGCGACCGGCAGTTCAATCGAAAAAATCGCCCCGCCTTGTGGCGCATTCTGCACGTTCACGCGGCCCCCGTGCTCTCGCACAATGCTCAATACAATGGACAACCCCAGTCCAGTCCCCACCCCTTCCGCTTTGGTAGTGAAGAAAGGATCGAAGATACGCGCCAGAATACTTTGCGGCACGCCCGGACCATCGTCTTCAATCTCCAACCGCACCCTCCGTTCCGCCACCCGCTTGGTCCGTACCCGAATCCGCCCGCCTTCGCCTTTTTGTTCCAGTGCTTGCCGCGCGTTACCCACCAGGTTCATCAGTACCTGCTGCAGTTGCGCCGCATCACCCAGCACCAGTGGCAAACCTGGATCGAGGTCCAGTTCCATGCTTACTTTCTCCGCCGCCATGCTGAAGCGCTGCAACTCCATCGATCGCAGCACCACCTGATTCAGCGCCACCCGCCGCCGCTCTGGAGGACTCTCCCGTGCGCTGAACAGCAACTGTCGCAAAATTCCTGCCGCGCGCTCGGCTTCCTGGAAAATCTGCCGCACTTCTGGCAACCGTCCGCCCACATCGGGACGCAGCAGCAGTCGCTGCGCGTAGCCTAGAATACTTGTCAGCGGATTGCTCAGTTCATGCGCCACCCCGCTGATCATCTGCCCCAGCGCCGCCAGCTTTTCCGTCTGCAACAGTTGCGACTGAAACATCCGCTGGGCCGTCAAATCCCGGTACACTTCCACCCGTCCCAGCTTTCTGCCCACCGCGTCGAAAACCGGACGTGCTGCGCGCTCCAGAATCCGCGGTGAAGGCAGCGTCATCCGCAACTCATCGCGTACTCCTCCTTCAATGCCCTTCGCCAGCTCCCTCCAGCGCACCGCGAATTTCGCCGGGTCGGCCGCCTGCAATTCCATCCGCGCAATCAAGGCGTCCAGCGTCGCTCCTTTGGCAGACTCCAGCGGACCCAACCCCGCCAATTGTTCGAACCGCGTGTTGTGCGCCCGCACGTTTTCCTGGGAATCAAACAGCACCACGCCCTCTTCCAGAAACTCGATCACTCCTTCCAGCGCTCTTTCGTTATTTACAACTTCCGCGGCCGCTTGTTGGCGGTCCAGTTTCGCCAGAATTACCACGCTGTGCCCTTGCGCGCCCGGAAGACCGCGCCGCAAGCGCACGCTAACCCCGTTGCGCAGATCCGCGTCGAGCGCCTCTTCCGCGGTGTTCCACTTTTCTCCGTGAAGATCCACATCGCGCTGCAGCCAGTCCTCCACCGCCCGCCGGTCCGGGTCTCGAAACATGAAGTTCAAGGGGGCCCCGACGGGCGTTGCCACCCCATTTGCCGCCGTCGGTGACCCGCTAACCGTTTCCGATGCTTTTCTTTCCTCTTGAATAAGCTCTTCTGCGCCCGCGCTAAGTTCCGTCACCCGGCCCAACTCGTCGAGCACGAACAAGCATTCACTGCTATTAGCTAGCCGCACTCGCTGCCGCTCCGCTGCGCGAGCCTCCGCGCGTTCGCGATTCCTTCGCGCCAGCGCCAAACCCGCCAGGCCGGCTCGGCACTCCAGACGTTCCAGCGCGGCCAGGGACGCGCCGCGCCGCAAGAGCCCCGCGACCAGCACCCCACACAGTTCCCCATCCGCTTCAATCGGCACCGCCACAATCCGCGTCACGGACCTGGGCATCCACAAAGCCTGCGGCGCGGTTCCGGTGGTCCGCCGCAGCCGCAAAGCTTTCTGCCAGATCTCGGACATCGCCGTACTCTCTGCCACACGCCGCCAATCCTCGTCTCCGCTCCTCCAGCGAAATTCCACTGTGCCCCGCGCTTGGTTGGCGCCATCGTCAAACGCAGATGCTCGGCCGGACAAGATGCCAATGCTGGCGAACGCCGCGCCAATGCCCAGCGCGTCTCCCGCTGCTGCTGGCTCGGACACGATGCTGTCCGCGAGCTGTTGCAGCGCCAATTCCGCTTGCCCGTCTGCTCCCAGCTCTAAGCGAATTCGTCGCGTCAGTGCTAGGTCGGCATGCCGTTCCCGGGACCGGATTCGCTCTTCTTCCCAAGCCAGATATAGCGTCAGTTCGGCGGCTACGCGCAACGCCGTGGCCCGCCCTAGATTCGTCTGTGTATCCCGCGCCCCGCAAAGAATCACGCCCTGCAACCGTCCGCGAACTCCGATGGGCACCCACAGAGCTTTCTCCAATCCGATCAGCACGCCGATCAACATCGGCTGACCACCGGGTTCGAGCTCGTGTTCGACGGCCACCCCGCCAAACACAACTTCTTGCGGCAGCGGCGCTTCCCCAGACAGTTGCAGCCATTCCGCCGGAGTGCTTTCGCTCTCGCGATCCCACACCACCCCGCGCCATGCGCAGCCCTGCGCAAGTATCACCGCGTCGGCAGCGTCCACCGATTCCTGCACGCCAGCGATATTTGCGGCGCTCGTGGTGGTTCCGGCGCCGGCAACCCTTATCGCACCCGTGACGCCTGCAACTCCGATGAGGCTTCTCGTTCTGGCGGGGTCTGTACTCCCGGTAGCTCCGCTCGCACTTGCCGCAGCTGCTGCAAACCGTCGCGCGCCGTAAACGGAATGGTCATCCGCGCACGCCACCCATATTCCGATCCGATCCGCCCGCCCATCCGCTCGCAACTCCCGCAAAGCTTCGCCCGCAATCTCGAGACGGGACGCCTCCTCCAGCGCCGCTTGGGCTACCCCCCGGCTGCTTTCTTGCACCTCACGTCTGCGTTCCCAAAATTTCAACGCTTGTCCCGCTCCCGTCAGGCGCGTCCAGCAACATTTCGCGATCGCCCCGGTACGTCGCTTCCGCTACTTGTGCTTTCTGCGTTCGCTCTGCGCCATTCGAGAGTTGCTCTTGCATTGCCATATCCATCCGTTCCATCCGTTGAAAATCCTTTCTTGTCAGCAGAATCAACCACTTAGAAGTTGCCCTCCAAACGCCAAGGCGCGAAATCCATCCCATGTCGAGACGGGCCGAGCAAGTCTTCCCAGAGTGAAACCGCATCGCGGCGAAGAATTACCCGCGACTTGTCAGCTATGGATGAAGGTGTTTCAAGGAAAGGAAATAGCGTTTCAGGAAAATGAGGGGAATAAAGACGGCCGGAAATTTGAGCCAAGTATAAGAACGGCGTGCGAGGGCGACAGCCAATCTAAGAATACAAACAAGGCCGGCTCATAAGGCTGGCTCAGTCCGCGCAGCTCGCATCGCTCGAACCGATCAGCTACATCGTCGCCTGCACATCAGCGAGGAATTTTCGCCGGCGAGATTCTAGCCGGCGATCGCTCCGGCAGTTTGAGTTCCGTCGAGCGCCTGGTCCACGTGGTATTGCTTCAACTTGCGGTACAACGTGGTCTTGCCGATGCCCAGCCTTCGCGCGGCCAGCAGTTTGTCGCCGTTGGTCTCCCGCAGCATCCGCAGGATGGCGCGGCGTTCCAGTTCGTCCAGCGGCAAAAGCTCGTTTTTGTCTGGCCCGCGTTCACTAGTACCGTAATGCAAGTTCGATGGCAGATCCATCGTCGTCACAACTGGCCCGGACCCTAAAGCCACGGCCCGCGCCACGGCGTTCTCAAGTTCTCGCACGTTGCCCGGCCAGTCATAAGCCATCAGCCGCAACATGGCGTCTTCGGAGATGGTCCGTGGCGGTTTTTCTGGTGGCGAAAGCTTTTCGAGGAAAGAAGTTACCAGCAACGGCACATCATTCTTACGGTCGCGCAGCGGCGGCAGTTTGATCTGCACCACGTTCAGCCGAAAATACAAATCCTGGCGAAAACCTCCGTTGCGGATCGCTGCTTCGAGATCCCGATTGGTCGCCGCGATAATCCGCACGTTGATGCGTTTGCGTTCTGTCGAACCCACCGGCTTGATTTCGTGTTCCTGCAAAGCCCGCAGCAACTTGGCCTGCATATCGATCGGCATGTCGCCGATCTCATCCAGAAATAACGTGCCCCCATGCGCGGATTCCAGCAGACCCTGCTTCGATTGTAGCGCCCCGGTGAATGCGCCTTTTACATAACCGAACAATTCAGATTCAATCAGCGTAGGGGTCAGTGACGAACAGTCCACCGGAACAAACGGCCGTTCCTTGCGCGGACTCGAAAAATGTACGCTGCGCGCCACCAGTTCCTTGCCAGTGCCACTCTCCCCGAGAATCAGCACCGGATAATCGTGCTGGCTGACTTTTCCAATCACTTTGTAAACGCTCTCCATTTTTGGAGATAGACCGATCAGTCCGCCAAAACCGGGACGGGTGCGCAACTGTTCGCGGAGCAGACGATTTTCGCGTTGCAGCTCCACACTGCGAGCTGCGCGCACCAGGCGGGATTTCAGTTCTTCCACGCGAAACGGTTTGGTCACGTAGTCGACCGCTCCCAGCCGCGTAACCTCCACCGCCGAGTCGATAGTGCCAAACTGCGTCAATACCATCAGCGCCATCTCCGGATACAAGTCTCGAACTTTTTTCAGTAGCGCCACGCCGTTGGCGCCCGGTAGCTGCAAGTCGGTAAGTAGCACATCCATCGGCGCGTATTCGAGCAGTTCCGTAGCCTCCTCCGCGGTCGCCACCGCCACCGCTTTCATGCCCAGCTCGCGCGCCACGGCGCTGCACATTTCACGAATGAATTCCTCGTCATCCACGATCAGAAGGTTCATCGCGGTTGCGTCGCGCCGAGGGGCATCCGGCGGCAACCCATGGACTTCGGGATGCTCAAGCACCACCGAGGAACTTCCCAATGCCAAAGAACGGATCGCGTCTTCGTCGATCATGTAATTCCCTTCCGCTGCTGGGTGCAGTTGGAATACGCCGGGGGTTCTGCACCTGGAGTTCCAAAACGGAAAATCGTTTATTTACTTATGAAATAGCTACTTTTCAAGTTGAGCCGATTCCCGAGTCACGTCCATTTCGGGACGGGCTTTCGTGCGCCCACCCTTGTAAGGCCAGCATCGGTCATGTTTTGTGCCACATACCAATTGGGTACCCAGAGTCCCATTTCGGAACCGGTTTAGATCCGCTTCGACACCTTACCCCCGGGTGGTTTTTGCCAAAGAGTTCGCAACCTGCATAAAACAAAAGAGATAGAGCGATTCTGTAATTAAGAAGAGTGTGCAACTCACTGAAAACAATAGGAGGCCCCTCCGCTGATTGAAGACAGAATGATCGGAATCGGAGGTTCACAATCGGAATAGCATCCCGTTCCATTGAGATTGGGGGGAATTTCAAGAACGCTCGAGACCAGAAGTCCGTCGGGGGCCGCCGGTGCGCGGGGAGGGGCGGATTGGCTACAGTAAGCGACATTTTTGCGCCGACTCTCCAGTAATCTTTCCATAACGTATTATATGAGATACGCAATTGTCAAGTTCCATGACACGAACCTTCAGCCCGGGGGCGAAACGGCAGCATCAGGTTATCTTCGATTTGCTGGTAGGGACGTATCGCGAATATGGCGCTACGCCGGGCGGTGCGAGAAGGTACCTCAGAAGGCCGCAGGAGCAGCTGCGCTGAGAAGCCCTTCCGTCAATGAGGCTGCGACGATTTCGCCATTCACGTTCAGCGCAACGCCGGTGAATTGTCCCGCCAGCGCGCCGCTGTCCAGGCGACTCCAGGTTTTCAAACCGTCACGGGAAAGGTACAGTCCGCCGCCGCGCAGCGTTACCAGGGAAATCTTATCACCGAAAAAATATGCGATCGGCTCGCCGCTCGCCAGCCCGCTCTGCATTAACTCCCAGGAGCCATCGCTACTCGCGCGCCGATACAGGCCTTTGCTGGTGCCGGCCAGCAGCCAGGTCTTGGGTCCGGCCAGGCCGGCGGCGCTTTCCGTTTTTGCGGCGGCGCCTCCAGACCCTTCGGGGAGTTCGCGAATCCAGCGTACGGACGCATCGGGCAGTTCCGGAGAAACGTTCAAAATTTCCGCGTACCAGGTTTTTCCGCCATCTCGGGTGCGAAGCATGTGGCCACCGGCGCTCATCCAAACCGACGCATCTTCGACCGCAGATGCCCCGGACGTAGCCGTCAAGATTTTTACTTGCCGCAAAGCCCTGTCGCCTAACGCGCCAGACCATAGCCCTTGCGAAGTGGCCACGAATACGCGAGCGCCAACAGTGCGAACGTCGGTGATGTCGGAGGTCGCGGACAGGACCGCCGCAGTGTTGGGGCGTGGAACGGCGCGCCGCTGCACCGGAGCCGCACTATGCGCGGCTCGCGCCGGGCGCTCCGCTGCTGCAGCAAATTTGAGCCGCAACCATTTACTGGCGGCCGGGTCATAAAACTCCAAAACACCGCTAGAAGTGGCCACCCACCATCCGGCCTCTGTCGAAAATATGCGGGAGATATCCGCAGGCGCGGCGTTCTCCGGAGAACCGACTGGCAACGCCGCCCAGACAGCTCCACCATCGCGGCTTTCGATCAGCAGGTCTGGCGAATCGGGCATCCATGCCAGTAAATGATTGGCGTCCCGCGGGTCGCTCACCGACGCGCCCGTAATGCGATGAAAGAAGCCGTCGTTACCAGGCGAAAACGTCTGGCCGCCATCCTTGCTGATTACAATTCCCTGCTGCTCGGTGCCCAGCACCACCTCGCTGATTTCCTCCGCGCCAGAAGATTTGCCGGGTAACACCAGTACATCATTGACCACCCAATCACGCGGCGAAGTTCGCGTCCAGGATTCTCCACCGTCTTTGGTGACCCACAGACCTTCGGTGGTAGCCGCGTAAATCGCGCGAGGATCCCGGGGATCCTGCACGATCGCCTGCGTACGCCGCGAGGAATAGGGAATGCCCTGTAGCTTGGTCCACAACCCACCGGAATTTTCGCTGCGGTAAATTCCCGAGCAGGCGCTGGCGAAAATCCGCGTGGGGTTGGCCGCATCGACGCGCAGGCTCATGACGTCGGAGTCGTCGATCATGCCGGCGGCGACGGCGGTCCAGTTTTTACCGGCGTCGATGGTCCTCCACGGCAGGTGATAAGTCCCCGCGTAGATAATCAGCGGATCGTGCGGATCGATGGCGATCGAATCCACGTTGCGCAATTCCAGATCGCCTTCGGGTGAAATTCGCCGCCAGGTTTGCGCACCATCCGTGGAACGGAAGACTCCGCTACGCGTTCCGGCGACGAAGACCTCCGGCGCGCTAGCGGATTGCTCCACGGTGCGAACGATTTCGCCGGCTAGCCCGGCGATGCTCCAGCTGTTCCCCCCATCCCCGCTACGGTATAAGCCGCCACCCTCTTTCACGTCCTGAAACCAAACTGCGGCCAGTAAATCTTTTTCGTTCCGGGTGTCCACCAGCAGCTTTTGAATCACGGCGTCGTGCCGCGAACTTACGCGGCCGCGCAGCGACCAATGCTCTCCCGCGTCGCCGGAAATGAAAATGTGCCCGTCTGCAGCGCCGAGATACACCGCGTTCGAAGAGGACGCGGCCAGGGAAATTACGTTTCCGCCCGGTGGCCCGATGTGTTGCCAAGCGCGATCTTGCGCCATGCTGAACGGCGCAAACGCGCCCGCAAGCAGCGCGAACTTCGCAATCGAGATCGCCAGCATTTTCGTTTGAGATCTGTTCATGAACGTGCGTGGCCACTCGCGCGGGTCCAGCTGGTTCTCCGTGTTTTCTCGCTATTCCGTTTCACGAACGCGGCCTTAGAGCCCCACAGCCAGGATTGGCTCCCACCGGCGGCCGGAAATGAAGCAGGCTCCGAAGGATCTTTTCCTTCGGAGCCTGCTCGGTGTGCCCTGCATTTTGCGAGTCGCGACGGTTTACCGGCGCGACTCGCGGGTTGATGCCGTTTAGTAAGTCGCACCTTCGGGGACGAAGATGAAGTCAACGCGGCGGTTATCCTTCTCGGAGCCGGCAGCAGCTTCACCAACCCGAGTGGAGATACGCGATGCGTCGATACCCTTCTCACCGAGGTACTTCTTCGCCAGGTCGGCGCGAGCAGCCGCGAGCTTGGCAGCCTTCGGCTCCTTCGGATCGGCAAAGCCGACGATTACGACCTTAGCGTTAGGATCGTTCTTGAGGCGCAAGGCCACGTCGTCACCGACGCGCTTGCAGAGGTTGTCAAAGCGGGACGCGCCAGCCTTGGTGTAGCCGCAATCGCCAACCTTCGTCGCTTGTGGCGGCGCTGGCGGTTGTTGCACGTCTACGGTGGTGGAAGCATCTGCCGTGCCGCCCTTACCGTCTGCAGCGGAGCAACGGACGGTGTAGCTGCCAGGGGCCAATCCGGTCGAGTCAAATACGACCTTCGGGCCGCTGCCGGTGATTGCGCCACCGGTCGTGGAATAGCTGTAGGTCAGCGGATCGCCATCCGGATCGCTGGCAACGGAAGTGATGCCAGTGCGCTCACCAGGCATAATCGGGCTGCGGTCGGTCGAGCAGCTGATCGTCGGAGGCTGGTTGGGCTTCGGTGCCACGGCGATATCCGCCGAGCAGGTGGCCGTGCCGCCTTTGCCGTCGTCAACCTTGGCGTTTACGGTGTACGTGCCCACCGCCGCGCCAGAAGCTACCCAGCGTCCATCCGGGCCGCTGCCATCAACGGTACCGCCGGTGGCGGTGTAAGAATAAGTGAGTTGATCGTTATCCGGATCCGTTGCGTTCACGTGCACCGTAACCGCATCCGTCGAACCGGCGTACACCGAAGCCGGGCTGGCCGAGCAAGCCGCAACTGGCGGATGGTTCGGAGGAGGCGGAGGTTCGGGCAACCCGAAGCGGAACACCAAACCGGAACCCGCACGGAAGCTGTTCTGGCGAGCGGCAGCACCAACGCCCGCGCCGGAGAAATCGCTCAGCAAATAATCGAGTTCAGCAACGCGCCACGCGACGTGCTTCCAGAGGACCACGTCAATACCGCCACCGGCCGCGAGAGAGAAAGTGTATTGCGAACCCGCACCGGTAACTCCGCCGCCGGCATGCGCAAAGCCGATCAGGAATTCGCCGAACGGAACGAAGTGATCAAACTTCCGGATGTTGAGGCGCGGACCAAACAGCACGGTCTCATATCCGCCGTCGACCGAGCTGGGATTAGGCAGCGTCGGGTTGGAGTCGGCGATCGGCGAAAGATCACGGTTGAAGGTATAACCGGCACCCTGCGCCACCAAGCCGAGCCAAGGGGCTGGGTTGTACACCACTTCGCCGGAACCGCCGAACGAGTTGAAGTTGCGAAGTACTCCGCCACCGGGGGCGAAGTTCACATATTGAAACAGGAACGCGATTTCGAACTTGGGCGTTACCCGGCCATCAGCCACGCCGATACTGCCCAACATCGACGGCGCGGGCGTCGGAAACGGCGTAGCGCGCGGCGGCATGGGAACCGCAAAAATATTTGAAGCGGGAGCTACGGCAATGGTGCTCTCCGTGCTCGCGGCCACGGCGCTGCTGTCTGCCGCCGCTGTTGTCGTTGTCGTCGCGGCGTCACTCGTGGCGTCGCTCTTTTGTTGAGCAACCGCCGGTATCGCCATTAATACACCCAAAACCACCACTGCACACCACTTACGCATCTTGTTCCTCCATGAAATTTCCGTGCTGCAAGCTCTCGAGATTCGCGCGCCGACCCTGCACCACCCCGGTGCATTCCGGCAGACTCGATAAGAAAATTCTCCGCGCCCCTAAACTAGCTGCCAAAGCAGTTGACAACTATACCATGACGTCGCTCGGGTTCAGATACGAGACGAAGAATGGTGCTAGTGGTCCCGATTGGCCCACGTAGGTTATTCTAAAAGTCCCATAATCCGCAAGTACTTCGTTTTAAATTCTGAAGCTTATCGTCGAGCGCTTCCTGCCAGCCTGCCAGACAAAAAATGGATACTGTAGTGCGAGATTATTCATCAGTTGCCCGGCTTTCCCATACCCTTTTCCTATTAATTTAAGGTTCGAACAACCGTCTAAACTAACAGGGGCTACACATTCCTTGACGAGCGTACGAAAGGCAAGTACTGTCGGCAGTTAGAGGCAGGCCGCAAAACGCCCGTTGCGCCCATAACGTCCATGGTGCCCATGGTGATTGACGCCGCCGCCACTGCTGAGTAGTCTCTTGCCTCGTTCCAACCAGGAACGAGGAGGCAGTATGAACAAGTGGCTCTCGGTAGTTGCTCTCGCGTTGTTGATCGTGGTCGCTGGACTGGCGTGGCGGGGTGCGTTACAAAGTGCGCTGCAAAGTGCATCGCACGGCAGTAAGAACGCTCCGGTGATGTCCGCCCAGGGTTCCCGTCCGGTTCCGCCCACACCGTGGCGCTAGAATCGGTCGCAACTGCGTCGCGGGCCAGGCCTCTGACCAACAAGAATGCTTGGCCCCTTCGACCTTGCGGTTTGGCTCGTCGGCTTCCTGGCGGAAGTCTTCGTACTGGCGTGGGCGATTAAAGACCGCACGCTGCTGCGGCACCGCACCTTGCTGTTGTACGTCCTCGCGCTGGCCATCGATGAATTGCTTAGCTTCAGCATCTTGCTCCGCTACGGCTTTTCTTCGAACGAATACCTCTACTACTACTATTACAGTGACGCGATTCTCACGCTGCTAATGTTCGTGGCTATCGCCGGGCTGTGTTCGCACATTTTCCGCGAGCAGGGCCGCAGTAACCGCGTGCGCGCATTAACGATGATCATCCTTGGCGTGATCGTTTTGTACGCCGCGGCCGTCACCGCCGTAAAGCACCAACTGCTGGCTACCCGGTTCGCGGTGGAGTTTTCCGGAAGCTTGTACTTCGCGGGCATGATCCTCACATACGGCGTATGGATCTTGCTGCTCAAGCGACGTGATCCTCGTTTGCGGCTGGTTCTGGTGGTCAGCGCTTTTGGAATTTATTTTGGCGGGCAAACCGTCATCTACGCCTTGCGGTCTATCTACCCTGCGCTCGAACTGCTGCACTACCTGCCCGCGGTTATGGGCGCGTGGCTCCCCGTTTCGTTAGCGTACTCGGTTTCAAGAGTTTCGGAGGAAGCGCGCATTCCTCTCGAACAGTTAGCAGGAGTGTGGTAGTGCATGAAGTGCTGGTTCTCGGCCTGGCCAGTGTGTTGACCTTGTATCTGGGCATTCGATACTGGCGGGCTATGCTGTGGTCCGCCTCACAGCAGCGGCTCTCCGAAGCCACCAAAGAATTGGGCGCGTGGATTGATAATTCTTCGGGAGAGAAATCCCTGGCCACCGTGTGCGCCTTGTTAAATGTCTGCCCGAACTTGGAGCGCGGCAGCGACCGTAAGCTCCACGCGGTTCGTTTCTATGATCGTCTGCTGGCGACGGCGGAACTATTCCTGCGGCGCTCGCTCGGCAAAGAAACTCTCTGGATCCCCGCCGAACGCAAAGCCTGCGCCTATTTCGCCGCGGTGCTGCTGGACCACCGCATTACCCGCACCAGCCAGTGGTACGCCGGCCAAGTAACCGACGTGGCCACCTGAGCGCGCCTCAAGACTGTTCCGCCCTCAAAGATCATTCAGAAAAAACTGGGTGACCCGCTCCATCATTAACCGCCGCGCCGCGGGATCGTTAATTCCGTGCCCCAATCCGGGGAACGGCAGCACCTCGATGGATTTGCCGGCCGCAATGGCGGCATTGATCAGCGCCAGGGTATTCGCAAAATGTACGTTGTCGTCTCCCGTGCCATGCGCCACCAGCAGCTTCCCGCGCAGTTTCTCTACATTCTCGAGGGGCGAGGACTCCTGATAGCTTTCCTCGTTCTGCGGCAGCAGTCCGATATACCTCTCGGTATAAATCGAGTCGTAATAATGCCAGTCGGTCACCGGAGCTCCCGCGAAGCCGGCTTTAAAATCGTCGGGATCTTCGAACATGGCATGCAGGGTCATGTGCCCGCCGTAACTCGCGCCCCAGATTCCGATCCGCTTACCGTCAACGAACGGCAGGGACTTCAAGTACGCGGCGCCATCCCGCTGGTCAGACAATTCCTGCGCGCCAAAACGAAGATGGATCGGCTCTTCAAATAGATGACCGCGCCCGGCCGAGCCGCGATTATCCAACGCGAAAATAATGTAGCCTTTCTGCGCCATCAATTGGTGCCACAAAAAATTTGCGCCGCCCCAGGAATTCAAAACCACTTGCGCGTGCGGACCACCGTATGTGTACACCAGTACGGGATAGCGTTTTTGCGGATCGAAATTCGGCGGCTTGATCATCATCGCGTTGAACTTCACGCGGCCATCGTGTGCCGGCACGCTCAGGAACTCCACCGGCGAAAGGTGATATCTGGCCAACTCTGGCACCGCGTTTTCACGAATCGTCGCCAGCCGCGAACCATTTATCGCGTACAAATCCTGGCGCGGCGGGGTCATCGCGTTGGAATAGGTATCGATGAATTTGTCGGCCGAAGGACTCAACGTAATGGAATGCGTGCCGGCCTCTTGCGTGACCCGCGAAGATCCCGAGCCATCCAGGTTCACGCGGTACAGCTGCCGCTCCAGTGGAGATTTTTCCGTGGACGTGAAGTACACCGCGCCGTGCTCTTCGTCGACCCCTTGCAGCGCCACCACTTCCCAATCGCCCTTGGTCAGCTGCGCGAGTTCTTTGCCATCGAGATCGTACAGATATAAATGCCGGTAGCCGCTGCGCTCGCTGGACCACAGAAAACGCTGGCCATCTTTCAAGAAATACAAATCGTCGCTTACGTTGATCCAATACAAATCTTTTTCATGCAGCGCCACCCGCGATTTTCCGGTGGCCGCCTCGGCAATTAAAAGATCGAGTTCGCTCTGCGCACGGTTTAGCCGCTGAATCGCCAGGTGCTTCGAATCCCGCAGCCAATTCACTCGCGGCAGATAAATATCGGCGTCTTTACCGGTATCCATGAACCGCGGCTCGCCGCCCTTCACCGCTGCGACAAACACTCGCACCACCGGATTGTCTCCGCCCGCCACCGGATAGCGCTCGAAGTCTGCGTCCCCGATGTACGACGCAAAGTCCACCAGCGGATACTGGGTGACTTTACTCTCGTCCATTTCCAGGTAGGCGATCGCCGAAGAGTCCGGCGACCACCAATACGCCGATTTGATCTCCAGCTCTTCCGGATACACCCAATCCAGTTCGCCTTTGCGAATCGCTTCCGTGCCCCCGCGCGTGATCGCCCGTTCTTTTCCGCTGGTAACTTCCACAATCCACAAATTGTGGTCCCGCACGAAACTGACCGCTTTGCCGTCCGGAGAAATTTTGGGATCAGCCAGCGATTCTTTTCCAGAAACCAGTGTTTTAGACGTTCCCGTTTTCAGATCGAACCAGGTAAGCGCTTGTTCACTTTGAAACAGAATCGCCGTGGAATCGGCAGACCACTGATATTCGCTGGGAGCGATTCGCCCGAGCCCGGTCGCCTGCACCGCTTTGGCGGGAGCGGCGGGAAGAATGGCCATCAATTTGTCCCCAGCGATCAATACCTTTCGTTCTCCTGATCTCGCATCGACCGCCCACAGTTCCGTCTGCGCCTCTTTTCCCGCGCCCCGCTGCTCGAAAAGCGTCAACATTTTTCCATCGGGTGACCACTTCAACCCGCGCGCCAATTGCCCATTCAGCGAGGGACGCGCATAGATCCTCGCGACCGTCAGTTCGCCCGAACCGGCGACCGGAGCTGCAACCGGACCGGCAACCGCCGCTCCGCCAGGCTGCTGCGCGTAAACTGCTCCTGCGCCAAGGGCCAGAGTCACAGTCAGTAAAGGCAGCACGAGGGCCACGCGAATTTTCTTGGACAGCTTCCCCGCCGCGGCACCGTCCGTTTTGCAAACTGCTCCCATGTCTCCTCCAAAACTCCGCTATGAAAATTTCTCAGATAAAATCCGGAAAGACTCCACCAGTTACACAGTCCTTGTTAGCCGGGAGGCCAGGCAAATTCTCGTCCACCCAGTAGATGCATATGCAAGTGGAATACCGTCTGCCCCGCGCCGGGTCCGCTGTTTACCACCGTGCGGTAGCCATGCAGCAAATGGCCTTTGCGCGCCAGGTCGGCCGCCACCAACTGCAGCTTACCAAGCAGCGCTTGGTCCTCAGGGGTAGCCTCATTCAACGACGAAATATGTTTGCGCGGACAAATCAGAATGTGCGTGGGCGCCTGCGGGCCAATATCTTCGAATGCGAAAACGTCCGGATCATCATGAAGAATCTTGGCGGGAATTTTATTGGCCGCGATTTTGCAAAACAGGCAATCAGCATTCATAGCTGTTCCTCGATTCCGCTGTTGGTTCTGCTCACGTAATTCAGCTTACTCGCTGCCGCTACTGCTTAGGGTTGCTGTTCGGGCCCCCGGGCGCGCCCGTCTCGTCCAATCTCATCACAAACGTCGTGAAGTTTTCCTTGGCATGCAAATTCCCAGCGTACTGCCGCGCCGCGTCCTCGCCAGAAATCTTCCCGACCCGCACGCGATACAAAGTCCCGTTCGGCGAATCATACGGTTGAATATAAATAGGAGAATACGTCGCACTCAAACGTTCCTTCAAACCCTCCGCATTCGCGCGCTCGCGGAATGCTCCCACCTGCACGGTAAAAAATCCGCCGGTAGGATCCACCGCGCCGGAAATCACTTCCAGCCGCACCGGCACCACGCCCGGGCCGACCGACTCAATCAATTGCGCTGCAGCCAGCGACAAATCAATGATGCGATTGTCCACAAACGGCCCGCGATCGGTAATCCGCACCACCGCCGTTTTTCCGTTGTTCATGTTGGTGACTCGCACCATCGTCTCGAAAGGGAAAGTCCGATGCGCGGCGGTCATTTTATACATATCGTAAATTTCGCCGTTGGCCGCGCGCCGCCCGTTAAACGGCACCCCATACCAGGACGCATTGCCTTCTTCCGAATATCCGGCAGGCAGCGGAGGAGGAACTATTTTGTGCCTGGGATGAACAGCCGGCTTGCCGCCGGGCTCAGCAGGAACCGCCGTAGAATTTTTCGCGGACTCTTCAGTATGCTGCGGAGTGGCAGAAGGCTGCGCAGGCGGCGGCTGCCGGTTCACCACCGGCGTCCGCGAACCACACCCAACAAGAAAAATGGCCGAAGAAATTATCGCGACGAAAACTAGCCTTTGTAGGGGCGCAGCATGCTGCGCCCTAAGCACCCAAGCCTACAAATATTCATCGCCGCTTTCCACACCATCCGGGCGTCATGCCTGCGGTTTAGGAGTATTCGCCGGACGCGAGGCATACCGCGCCTCCAGCTTTTTCGCGGCATCACTGAATTTTTCCGAAACTTCCCGCAGAAAAATCGCGCCGCGGCGCTCCGTTTCCGGCGCCAGCTCTTCCTCCACATATTTGCGCAGACGATTCAATTCCACGTCGATGACCTTGCCAAACTCTTCAAATTTGTCCATGTGTGATCCTCTCAACTTCCGAACGGGTAGGAGGGCAACTATCTGTTTCACGCACAATCCAGCTCAGTTGCGCCAGAATCCGCGTGAATGCGAGCGACTTGGGTATTATAGGAACGCGGGTTGCGAGTCGCAAGGAGCAGAATGGCACCTTCTACCGGTAGCAGGTACGCGTGAACCAATTCAAAGATTTCCTGAACGGAATTTTCGGCGGCAACGAAAAAGAAGCGCCGCGCCCCAGAATGTGTCCGGCGTGCGGCTACCTGGTCGGCATCAGCGCCACCACGTGCCCCAACTGCGGCACCAATGTGAATTTTTCTCTCGCCGCGGCCAGCCGCGGTGTCTCCGGAATCCTCGGCGGAAATGCCCCAGCTACCACCGGAATCCTCATCGCAAATTTTCTGATGTTCGCGGTCACCATGGTCACCTCGATGCAACAGGGCGGCGGCTTGAGCCTTACCGCTGGAATCAACGGCGAAATTCTTTATCGCCTGGGCGCGCTCTATCCGCCGGCGATTTTTCAAGGCAATCAGTGGTGGCGACTGGTCACCGCCATGTTTCTGCACGGCAGCATCCTGCACATTGGGTTCAACATGTGGGTCCTGTGGGACATCGGACCGGTGATTGAAGAGGTTTACGGCTCCGCGCGCTATCTTTTCATGTACACGCTCACCGGTATAGCCGGTTTTGTGTTGAGCGCCTTTCGCGGAAATTTCTCCGTAGGTGCCAGCGGCGCGTTGCTGGGCTTGGTCGGAGTGATGTTAGCGATCACCACCAAGCGCGGCGGTGCGGCCATGCAGGCGCAACGCTCCCGGCTGATTTTTTGGATTGTAATTATTTTCGCGCAGGGACTGCTTCCAGGATTAAACGTCGACAACTGGGCCCACTTCGGTGGCCTGGCGTCGGGTTTCCTGCTCGGACAGAATTTTTGCCGATCGCCAGCCAGTGCCGGGACCGGAACTAAAACGGGCTTACGCACTGGGCTGGCTGGCTGCGGCAATTTTGCTCGCCAGCTTCGCTACGATGCTGTTTCACGTTCGCGATTCGCTCAATTGAAATCGCTGTGGATTATTTTTCCGAGTTGCTGAGATTGCGCGCCACGGAAAAAGAATAATGTAACGCGGAGAGCACGGTTAGCGTCGCGACCGCGTAAATCAGCACCGGCTTGATGAACCCGAGGCGAGCATTGGGATACGCCGCGCCGAAGTACTACCGCAAAAATCATCACGATCTGAAAAAACGTGGTGGCCTTTCCCAAAATACTCGGCGGAAACGGCCGATACCCGAAGGTCAGCAGGATCACCACCGCCACCGTCAACATAATCACATCGCGGCTCAACACGAAAATCATCAACCATAAATCGATCTGATGTTTGAAGGCCAGAATTACGAACGACGAAGAGAGCAGGAGTTTATCCGCGATAGGGTCCAGGTACGCGCCCAGCGAGGAACTTTGATTCAAGCTGCGGGCCAGCACGCCGTCCGCGCCGTCGGAAAGCGCGGCCAGCGCCAGGATCAACAGCGCCCAGCGGTAATTTTCATACGAAATAGAAACGATAAACAGCGGCAGGAAGCCTAGCCGCAGAATCGTGATTTGGTTAGGTACCGTCCAGATGCGGCCTTCCATTGGGCTTCAGGATAACAAATTTTGCGGCGTGTACGTTCAAGCGAAAAATCGGCGTCAAATTGCTTAGGCGAAATGCGAGAGATACTCGCGCAGCGAGCGGCCCACTTTGCGCTGGAAAAGCTCGGCCATGGAGGGAATCGCCCCGGAGGGTTCGTCCAGAGAAATGCGCTCAATGCGGGTCATCGGAAAGAAAACCGTTGGAAGCCCGGTGCGTTCATTGTCCGGTTCGCTGATCTCGCGGACGAAATGATCGAAAGAATTCAAATCGACGCCGCGGATGGTAGCGCCCGCGGGATTAATGGAAAGTAGTTCGCCCCAGAATTTTTCTTTGGGAGAGTGCAGGCTGACTACAACGATGGAATGTGGGTCCATGGAGATCCTCTGCTGGGCTTCTTTCAGCGTTGCGTACTGTTACTCAGTTTTTCTTGGCTCCAGCTTAACGTGCACGGCGCGATTTTTTTCGCAGAGCGCCTTTTTTTCGATTAACTCTTTCGCGCATCTTCGATCGGCTTCCGCAGGCGAAAGCTTGCTCGATCCACCACAGCGCGTCACGAAGATCTTCTTCGCTCCCTAGTTCAAAGGTGAACCAGCCTTTGCCCGGCACTCGCGTTGTGGTGTCTATACGGGGATCAGCTTGCGCGCGCTGCATCAGTTTTTCCGGCATCGGACTGAATTTGAGGATCAGTAAGTTTCCGCTGTCGAACCCGCGCGTTCGCGGCAAGATGGTGAACAGCGCATCGCCGCGATAGTATGCGAGAAAACCAAACATCGGCTGGCTGCGGACTTTTGGCCAGGAAACAATTTCTGAAGCCAGCAGCGCGGACCACCGTTGCAGTTCCTCCGAGGTGCGCACCATTTTTCTTCGCCGGCGCGGCGCCGTGCTCTTCGTCTTCGGAAGTTTGGATTTTTGCGGCATCACACCTGCATGGGCGCCACGCCGTTCGGCGGGAGAATCAGTTTCGGCTCGGTCAACGATTGCACTTCGTCGACTGTGGTGTCAGGCGCCAGTTCGCGCAGCACCAAACCTTCCTTGGTGATTTCAATGACCGCTAACTCGGTGACGATGTGATCGACGACCGCAACGCCGGTGAGCGGAAGCGTGCAACTCTTCAAGATTTTCGGCTTGTTGTCGCGGGTAGCGTGTTCCATCGCGACGAAGACGCGCTTTGCGCCGGCAACTAAATCCATCGCGCCACCCATGCCTTTTAACATTTTCCCCGGAATGGCCCAGTTGGCGAGCGTTCCCTTCTCGTCGACTTGCAGCGCGCCAAGGACGGTGAGATCCACGTGTCCGCCGCGAATCATTCCAAAAGAATCCGCGGAAGAAAAAAACGCCGTGCCCGGCAATTCGCTGACGGTCTCTTTTCCGGCGTTGATTAAATCCGGATCGACTTCCGAATCCAGAGGGTACGGGCCGACTCCCAGCATGCCGTTCTCGCTCTGCAGAATCACCTCCATCCCCGCCGGAACAAAGTTCGCGACCAGGGTGGGCATGCCAATGCCCAGGTTCACGTAGTACCCGTCGCGCAATTCGCAAGCGATCCGTCGCGCAATCCGTTCCCGTTTTTGTTCATCCGTCAGCGGCATGGGTTTTACTCGGCAGTCGATAACAGCTGTTTTGGCAGTTCAAATACATTTAGCGCAAATATTTCACCCACAGGACATGGCCGTCGTCCGCAGGCGGCAATATTCTTGCCCTCGACTGTACAAGGAAACGGGTAGATCGCTAGTGCCTGGTCTCCGGTCAATGCGGCGACCTCAGATTCCCATCCCGGCCAATACATATTTTGATAGAAGCTCTTTATCCTGGAACTGAAGCTCCACGCGAGAAACTCGCTATAGCCCATCCCCTTGAGGGTTTCCCAGCGCAGTGCGTCGGGAGCGAAGTAGAAAACTTGACCCGGCTCGGCGTCGAAAGCCCCGCCGTTCAGCGCGAAGAAGCCGCCTACCACGTCATCCGCAATCAGTAGAAACCCCAGCGTGTGATCCGCGGCCGCGCTCGCGCATTCCTGATTCCAACTCGCGAGCGAGCGTCCGAATCTCGCGTGGCCGGAACCGAGGATTCGTAGCCATCCGGAATCGACCAGTATTCCGCCCGTGTTGTAGACGACCGCGCCCACCGGGCTGCGCAGCGTCAACTGAGATTCAAGCAACACCTCTGCACGTAGTCGCTCATCGGACGCAAGAACCTCAACCCGAACTTCTGCAGCCTGAATCCATTCCGCGACGTGCGGCCAGGCGGGATCTTCGACCTTCAGCAATTCTGCGAGTGGCTTACTCACGATTTTCTCGTGGTGCGGCGCTCGATGCGCTTTTCGTAGTTGGAGCCTTGCAGGATAGCGTTGACGAAAATTCCCGGGGTATGAATCTGATCGGCTTCCAGTTCGCCCAGCTCTACCAGTTCTTCGACTTCGGCAATTACATAGTCGGCGGCGGTAGCCATCATCGGATTAAAATTTCGCGCGGTTTTGCGATAAATCAAATTGCCCCAGCGATCGCCCTTCCAGGCTTTTACGAAAGCAAAATCGCCGCGCAGCCCCCGCTCCATCACATACATGCGGCCATCGAAGTCGCGCGTTTCTTTGCCCTCCGCGACCATCGTGCCAAATCCGGTGGGCGTATAAAAGGCGGGAATTCCCGCGCCCCCCGCCCGAAGCCGTTCGGCGAAAGTCCCCTGCGGATTCAATTCCAGTTCGAGTTCCTTGCTCATCACCAGTTGCTCGAAAAGTTTGTTCTCGCCAACGTAGGTGGAGACCATTTTCTTCACCTGGCGATTTTGCAGCAGCAGCCCAATACCAAACTCGTCGACCCCAGCGTTGTTACTGACCACAGTTAGATTTTTCGTGCCTTTACGGCGCACAGCGGCGATCAGATTTTCCGGGATGCCGCACAGTCCAAAGCCTCCCATCAGAATCGTCGCTCCATCGCGAAGAGTGGCGATCGCTTCATCCGCGCTGCCAGTGCGTTTATTCATAAATTTACAAAATTTAAACAGTGAATCGGTTTTGAAAGTCAGGCCACAACCACATCAAAATACTCGACAGTGATATCAATAATCGCGCGCATTTTCGGAAAATACGTCTTTCCATGCTCAGAAGATTGATGCGTGTCCAGCGCGGCTTGGTCGCGATATTGCTCTTGGACAATATAGGACTGAGGATTTGTACGCGACTTGAGCAGCGAATAGAGCAGGCAATCTGGCTCTTTCTCGCGCATTATTCTCCGCAGCTCGTTAAAGAGCGATTCAAATTCCTGTTCCTGTCCCGCTTGTACGAGAACGGTTTTCAGTCCTCCAATCATCGCGCATGTTCCTTTCCGATTTCTTATCGCTCTGTTTCGCCGGCTGAGTTTACCAGCCGCGGCATCGGGACGGAAGCCGCCACTCCGCATCATCAGTGACAAAATCGGTCACGCCATCGTTCATGCAAGGCGCGATGGCACTTCGCGCTTGGTGCGGCATTCACGCTGAAAATGGCATCGATGTCGTCATATTTGCTCGTTTTCCTGTTGAAACCTGATGCACCAGCCGGCGGCTAGCGTTTTATATAAGTATATTAATTACAATAATATACGCTGGAAATCGATGACCTGCCGCAGCTGAGTTACCGGGGCAACACAGTCAGCCCCAATCCCCCGTAACCCCAGCAGAATGAACACTTCCGCGTCATGACACTTCTAACCCCTTTAGATACAACACTTCCGGGAAAAAGGTGGGCTCCCTGCACGTAAAGCAGCTCCACCCTCGCCGCTATTTTACAGAAGGGTATCCTGTAACTGGGTAGTATCCTCCGCACTCGCGTCACGGGACACGGAGCACGGGACACAGGTCACGGGACACCAGTCACGATGAACTACACGCGGGAAATTTTCACGCCGCTACTTGCGAATTCCGATCACCGACATTTGCCGCCCCGAGCTGGTCGATTGTTTCCGGTAACTGAACAGCAGATCCGGACGGTCGGCCGTGCAGAGAGTACTCACGAAAATATTTTGCGGGCTCAATCCTGCCGCGCGCAGCTGCGAAACATTCGCCTTGCGCAAATCGAGGAACACATTCTTGGGCGGAGGCTGGTGCCCCGGCGGCATCTGGTTCAGCCACTGGATGGGGTTGGGTTCGTCGCCGGTGCGGAATTCGTCGAAGAAGTCGGGGGCGTCGGCAAATTGCGAGAGGAAGTTGGCGGCGAAATCGGTGCCCACTTCGTAGCAGCAGCCTCCAATCGCCGGACCTATGGCAGCGAGCACATCGCGCGGGTTGCTGCCGAAATGCATTTGCAGGTGGCCCACAGCTTTTGCCGCGATCCGTTTGATGGTGCCGCGCCAGCCGGAGTGGATGGCGGCGACGGCGCGTTTTTTGGGATCAACTAATAAGATGGGGACGCAGTCGGCGGTTTGCACGGCTAACAGCAGGCCTGGGTTATTGGTTACGGACGCATCAGCGAAGAGTGGCTCGGATTGTTTCGATTCGATTTGGCGGACGAGATCTGAATGAATCTGTTTTATAGGAGTCAGCGAAAAATCCTTTGCGCCCAGCGCCTGTTGGAACAGGCGGCGATTTTCTTGGACATTCTTGCTGCTGTCCCAATCAGTGAATCCGAGATTTAGAACTTTTTTTCCGTTCAAAGGACTGACGCCGCCTTGGATCGTGCTGAAGCCATGGATCAGCCACGGGAATTTCGCAAACGCCGGGACTTGCAGGATGCGCACACCGTTTACCGAGCGTTCCAGCCAATTGTGCGGAGCTGGCGGAACCGGGCGTACCGGCGCGGGCGGCCTTCCCGGACGCCTCGGCGTGTGAGATTTTACCGCGAGCTTCCGTGTGCCGGACTTCTTGCTCAATTTTTTGCTGGCCTTCTTGCTCAATTTTTCGCTGGGCTTTTTGCTGGGCTTCGGCATGCGCGTAACATTGTAGACGGTGCGGGTAGTCTGAGGAAATTCGCGAGCGCTCTGGCTAACCATCTGCATCTGGCTCGCTGCGAACTATTCGGCCGCGCGATTATTTAGCTACGAAATTGAGGTGACCGATTTGATCATTGGGCTGGGCGTGGATATTGCGGAAGTAGCGCGCATGCAGGCCGCGATTGAGCGGCGCGGCGAGCCGTTTCTGCGGCGGGTATTCACCGAGAAAGAGCGAGCGTATTGCGAACGGTTTCGGAATAAGTACGAGCGGTATGCGGGGCGATTTGCGGCCAAGGAAGCGGCGATGAAAGCGCTGGGGACCGGATGGCGGCGCGGGGTGCGCTGGGCGGATCTGGAAGTAGTGCGGCAAATCGGTGGGCGCCCCGCCATGGTGCTGCACGGCGAGGCTAAGAAAATTGCCGAGCGGATGGGCGTGAAACACATTTCGATGAGCATGACGCATACGTCAACGCAGGCTTTTGCGCAGGTGATTTTCGAGGCATAACGCCGTGGGGCGCTTTTAGACTCTCTTCTTTCAACTTCACGAAGTTCCCGCAGATTCCATTTACATCATTTCGTCGCTGGTCGTTTCCCGGTCCCAGCTCGTGGTTTCCCGATTCTAATTTCTTGGCGTTCCGAAATTAATTGGTCGGTGCTATGCTCCTTAGCGCTGCAGTTCAGGACATCACCGATATGAATTTTGCCTCGCGGTTCTTAGCGATTACTCTCAGCTTTTCACTCTTGTTCTTCACGGCAGCTCCGGCCGATCCCCAGGAAGAGTACGCCGCCCTGCCGGATAGCGATCTGGACTCGCTGGTCGCTCCGATCGCGCTGTATCCCGACGCGCTGGTGGCGCAGGTTCTGGGGGCCGCGACTTTTCCCGATCAAGTGGTAGAAGCTAACAACTTCCTCAAGAGCAATGCGAACTTGAGTGGCGCAGCGCTGCAGAGCGCCGTGAAACAGCGATCGTGGGATCCCGCGGTGCAAGCGCTGACGCAGTTCCCTTCCGTCCTCGACAATCTGGCCAAAAATATTTCCTGGACTTCGGCGCTCGGCGAAGCTTCGGCCCTGCAGCAGGAAGACACGCTCGCCGCGGTGCAACGGATGCGCGCTAAGGCCTATGCCGCGGGCAATCTAAAATCCAGTAGCGAAATTAAAGTGGTGCAGCAGAGCCCGCAGATTATTGTGATTCAGCCGGCCAATCCGCAAGTGGTCTACGTTCCGACTTACAACCCAACGGTTATCTACGGAGCGCCGGTTACGACTCCGGGATACAGCACTGGGGATGTTGTCGCCGCCTCCATCATTTCTTTCGGCATTGGAGTCGCGGTGGGCGCGGCGATCAGTAATTCCTCCTGCGGCTACAGCTATTGGGGCTGGGGCATGAGCTGGGGAGTTCGCACGATTTCTTGCGGCGGAGGCTATTATTACGGAAATCCTTACTGGTGGGGAGGCTATTATCCCGGCTACCGTCCGGGCTATCGCCCGCCGTATTATCCGCCGCCGCGGCCGCCTTATTATGGAGGGCGTCCTCCGTATCCTCCGGGTGGCGGGAGGCCGCCGTATCCTCGACCAACACCGTTGCCAGCGCCGATTCCTGGGAGACCGCCTCGTCCGAATCCTGGCAAGCCGACACCTCTGCCCTCGCCGGGTCCGAATCCTGGCAAACCACCCACAATTCAGCCGGTGCCGAACCCTCGGCCAACACCGAATCCGGGGAAGCCGCCTACGACTTTGCCAGCTCCGAATCCGCGGCCGACGCCTGGCAAGCCGATCACTACTTTGCCGGCGCCAAGTCCAAGGCCAACGCCGACACCGTCGCCACGGCCTACACCTGCGCCAAGACCGACGCCCGGTAAGCCTTCGATCTTGCCTGCGCCGGAACCTATGCCGTCCCCGGGTCCGTCGACGCGACCCAGCAATCAGAGTTATCGCGGGTATCAGCAGACACCTGCCGCCAAACCCGCGCCCTCGCCTTCACAGAAACCGAACGCGTTCTCCGGTTCCACGGGGGGCCGTCCGCAAAGCGCCCGCGGGAATCGCAGCATGAGTTCCACGCCGCCTGCTGGAGCCCGGAAACGCTAATGATGCGCGATCGACAACTACTGACGGTGCTGAGCGCGGAGAAGAATTTCGCGTCACTCGCAAGGAGCGGATCATGAAGCATCTCGGAAAATTCTCTCACGCAAAAACCGAGACACGGCGGATTTGCGGCGGCACGGCTACGTTCGTGCTCGCGCTCGTTCTATTTTCCGCCGGCTGCCAAAATAAACCGGAAGCGCCTGGCGCAACGGCCGAACCAAAAATGTTTGCCTCACCGAGCGCCGCAGCAGATGCTCTTTACGCGGCGGCCAAATCCGGGGACAGCAATTCGGTACTCTCGATTTTTCCTGCGGAGGCCAAGGATTATCTGGTTACCGGAGATGCCGAAGAGGACAAAGCCGCGCTAAACGCTTTCGCCTCGGATTACGACAAAATGCATCGCTGGGGCAAGCTGGATAGCGGGGGACAAGTTCTTACGGTGGGAATTGAAAATTATCCGTTCCCCTTCCCCCTCCTGAAGAATTCGAGTGGACAGTGGTATTTCGATGCTACGTCTGCCAAGAAAGAATTTCTGGCCCGGCAGATCGGCGACAACGAACTGACGGTGGCCGATATCATGAGCGCGATGGCGGATGCGCAGTCTGAATATTTCACCAAACCGCAACTCGGATCAAAAGTGAAACAGTACGCGCGCAAATTTGTGAGTTCGGATGGCGCGCACGACGGTCTGTACTGGAAGCCGGCGACAGGCGAGCCGGATAGTCCGTTGGGACCATTGGCCGCTCGGGCCAGCGCGGAAGGCTATAAGAGCGGGCCAACCGACAGTCCGACTCCGTTTCACGGATATTTTTTTCGGATCCTGACGGAACAAGGTCCGGACGCACCGGGCGGCGCGAAAAATTATATTGTTAAGGACAACATGACTGGCGGCTTCGCGTTCATCGCGTATCCGGCGGAATATCGGGTCACGGGAGTGATGACGTTTATCGTGAATCAAGACGGCAACATCTACCAAAAAGATTTGGGGCCAGAGACCACCGAAGACGCCAAGTCTGCCACCACGTTTGATCCGGACAGCACCTGGACCTTGGTCGATTAGTCGGCCTGGTTCGAATTAGGCCGAAGCCGGCCGCATCACTGGTCCCTTCTTCATTTTCCCGGCAGCTCTCGTGGCGGGCCTGAGTTGAGGCTCATGCTTGTAACCGTTGGGGCTAAAAATTCGTCTTTAGGATGACGAACCCCGGTGTGTTTATCCGCCGATTCAAAAAAGTCTGTCAGGTCCATGGCGGCGTTATAGAGTGTCGGCTGGACGCCGGCATAAAACTCGGGTGAGCCACAAATTCTCGTTCGGCGGCTGCGCGTTGCGGCAAAAAACCTCGGAAGGAAAATCCAGATGCAAGCAAAACGCTCGGTTCTAGCAGTGATAGCGGCAGGTTTGGCAGGTATGGCGTTACTGTCAATCTATTCGGGGAATTTGAAGGCGGGGGACTCGGGAAATGCGCCGTGGGGATTTTCCACGAGCAATCTTGATACGACTTGCAAACCTTGCGATGACTTTTACGAATTCGCGATGGGCGGGTGGATGAAGGCCAATCCGATTCCAGCGCAGTATGCCACCTGGGGAACGTTCCAGGAATTGCGGGACCAGAACCTGACGGCGATGCGAACGATTCTAGAAGCGTCCAGCAAGGCCAAAGCCGTGGCGGGTTCCAATGAACAGAAAATCGGAGACTTCTATGCGAGCTGCATGGACACGGCGGCGATTGACGCGGCGGGACTGAAGCCACTCGCGGGAGAACTTGCGCAGATCGAGGCGATCAACGATCGAAAATCGCTGGATGCAGCTATCGCGCAACTGCAGCGGGAAGGAGCCAGCGTGCTATTCCGCTTCGGCTCTGGGCAGGACATTAAAGACAGTACGCGAGTGATTGCCGTGGCCGGGCAGGGCGGCCTGGGCATGCCTGACCGCGATTATTATTTGCGGGAGGATGACAAATCCAAGCAGCTTCGCGCGGACTACGAGCACCACGTTGCAAAAATGTTTGAGTTGGCGGGCGACGCCCCAGAGAAAGCCGCGGGCGAAGCCAAGACCGTAATCACGATCGAAACGGCGCTGGCGAAAGCTTCGCGCACCCGGGTAGAGCTACGCGATCCGGAAAAGAACTACAACCTGATGCCGCTGTCGGAGATGAAGACTCTGACGCCGGACTGGTCCTGGGAAAACTATCTGCACGCGGTAGGCGCTCCGCCGGTGGAACAAGTGAACGTGCGGCAGCCGGACTTTTTTAAGGAGATGAACCAGGAACTGACGAGCGTGGCACTGCCGGATTGGAAAATTTATCTGCGCTGGCATGTACTGCACGCGAGTGCGCCGGGACTACCGGAACCTTTCGTGGACGAGAATTTCGATTTCTATGACCGGAAGCTTTCGGGAACGAAGGAAATATTGCCGCGCTGGAAGCGTTGCGTGCAGTCCACGGACCGAAATCTGGGCGAAGCACTGGGAGAAGTTTATGTGGAGAAATATTTTCCGCCGGCGGCGCGAGCGCGAGCCAAGGAAATGGTCAATAACCTGATTGCGGCGCTGCGCGAGGATATCCCAACACTTTCGTGGATGGGGCCGGATACCAAGAAGGAAGCGCTGGCCAAGCTCGAAGCGTTTAACGTGAAGATCGGGTACACGGACAAGTGGCGGGATTATTCCAAGCTGACGATCGAGCGGAACTCGTATGCCGGCAATATCCGGCGCAGCACCGAATTCGAACATGCGCGAGAGTTGAGCAAGATCGGAAAGCCGGTGGACCGCACGGAGTGGGGCATGACTCCGCCGACAGTGAATGCTTACTACAGTTCCAGCATGAACGAGATTGTTTTCCCGGCGGGAATATTGCAGCCGCCTTTCTACAATCCGAACGCAGACGATGCGGTGAACTACGGCGGGATTGGCGCGGTGATCGGGCACGAGATCAGCCATGGATTTGACGATCAAGGATCCAAATTTGATGGCAAGGGCAACTTGCACGAATGGTGGAGCGCAGACGACCGGAAAAACTTTACGGAGCGCGGCGATTGCGTGGTGAATCAATTCAACGGTTATGAAACCGAGCCGGGATTGCATCAGAACGGGAAGCTGGTGCTGGGCGAAAGCATCGGGGATCTGGGCGGACTGGCGATCGCGTATGCGGCATACGAAAAATCCATCGAGGGGAAGCGGCCGAAAGATATCGATGGCTTCACGCCGGAGCAGCGATTTTTTCTAGGGTGGGCGCAAGTTTGGGGAACGAATCAGCGAGCGGAAGCTGCGCGGCTGCAAACGAACACCGATCCGCATCCGCTGGCACGTTTTCGGGGGAACGGGCCGATTTCGAACATGGAAGCGTTTGCGAAGGCGTTTGGCTGCAAGAAGGGCGACGCAATGGTTCGCGAGCACTCTTGCAAGATCTGGTAGCGCGCCGCTACCGCGTTGCGTTGGACTTGGTGGTGCACCGAAGTTCGCGGAGCTCGCGTATCTTTAATCGGTCTTCGGGCCAGGAGCATCAGAGAGTGCTCTTTGCAGTTTCAGCTGCTTGAAGATGTCGCGGAGGAGCACAGCGGTGCAGAGGAAGATGGCGGCGAGCAAATAAAAAGATAGGAAAAACTCCGTGAAGTTTGGAAGGAGCTTCCTTCCGATGAATTCGAAGGGATACTGGAAAACGGCGACCGCGATTCCAAGGGAAAAACTGATTCTTGCGCGAGGAGAATAGTCGCGCGAATTGAGAAATCGCCTTCCCAACAAAACCGAGAGCCATACTGGGCCGCCGATTATTAGGCCAAAGACGCCCGCCTCGATAGACAATCCCGCAAATGCGTCATTCAAGTGGCCGATTTTTTCCTGGTCCACGTCGTGAAATACGTAAACGGAAATGGCGCCAGCGAGTATCGCTCCGCAAAATATCCCGAGCATTAGCAAAAGTATGGCGCGACGCATAACTTTCGGAATAACCCTCAGTTCGTTGCGATCTCAAATCCAGAGGCAGAAACAATTTGAGCGTCGCGGGCGATTATTTTGTGGGCTGAGATAAAGCTTTCACTAAGTCGTAGAGGAAGAGCTGGCCTTCGTAGAAGGATTGGACGGCCATGCGTTCATCGCGACCGTGGAAGCGGATGTCGTTGCGATCGAAGAAGAAGCCTTGAATGCCGTAGGTGGGGATGCCGGCGACGCGGAGGTAGCGGCCGTCGGTGGCGCCCGCGACCATGATGGGAACGGTTTGTACGCCGGGCCAGATTTTTTGCGTGACCTCGGTGACGGCGCTGAGCACGTCTGGGCGCATGGGAGAGGCGGGGCCAGCGGTGAAGTCAGCGATAGGAGCGATGCTGACCTGGTCGTCGGCGACCACTTTTTTGAGAGTGGCGAGGACGTAGTCGGCGGAGTCTTCCGGCAGAACGCGGCAATTCACGGTGGCGGCGGCGAGTTGCGGGAGAGCGTTGAGGGCGTGACCGCCTTCGAGTTGGGTGGCGACGCAGGTGGTGCGGAGAGTGGCGTTGAACAGCGGAGAAGCGGCGGCGAGTTTTTGCATAGCTTCGGGGGAGCCGGCCGCGGCCTTGGCAAGATCATCTTTCACTGGGCCGGTTTCGATTTTGGACATTTGCTGGAAGTACGCGGCGGTGACTTCATTGGTTTTCAGCGGGAAGCCAAATTCAGAGAGATGGGCGAGGGCGAACGCAAGATGGTAGATGGCGTTATCGGCGACGGGGAGCGAACTGTGGCCGCCTTTGTTGTGGACTTCAAAACGAAAACTCAAAACGTACTTTTCACTGATTTGCAGATCGTTAGAGAGTTTCTTGCCGTCGAGGGATTCGCCCCAGCCGCCTTCGTTGAGGGCGAATTCAGCGTCGATTAATTCTTTGTGATTCTTGAGCAGCCAAGCAACGCCGTTGTAGGGGCCGCCGCCTTCTTCGTCGGCGGTGAGGGCGAGGATGATGTCGCGATCGGGCTTAAAACCTTCCTTTCTATATTGGATTAGATTGGCGAGCCAGACGGCGGCCTGGGCTTTGTCGTCGCCGGTGCCGCGGCCGTAGAAGAAGCCATCTTTCTCGGTGAGCAGGAAGGGATCGACGGACCAGTCTTCGCGCTTAGCTTCGACGACGTCGATGTGGGCGAGGAGCAGGAGCGGCTTGCGGGCGCCGGAGCCGTGGTAGCGCACGACCAGGTTGGCTTTTTTCGGGATTGCGCCGCCAACGAAAATATCAGAGTCGGGAAAGCCGGCGGCTTTCAGGCGAGCGGCTGCTGCTTCGGCTACCGGAGTGGTGGCGCCGGTGGTGAAGCCGGACTGGATTTCGATAAATTCCTTATAGATGTCGTGGGCGAGCTGCTGTTCCGGTTGCGGACGCGTGGTTTGGGCGCGAGCGGAGGCGAGATAAACAAGAGAGAGCAGTGCGGCGGCGAGAGTTTTTGCGAACGGGCGAAGTGTGCGATACAAGTGGCGAGCCTCCGGGCGGTCGAGACGAATAATTTCGGGATTATAGTAACCCAATTGCGGCGTGATGCGCCCTACTGGCTGAAAGCGGTGATTTAATTTGGCGAAAGCTCCGCGGGGCCGCTACAATCGCAACGCATTCTGCGATGGGAGTCGAGGCGCAGAGACTGAGCGGGTGCGATGGCAGCCACGGCTGAAATCGCGGTGTGGAGACAGCCGCAGAGCTCAGACCCGGTCGCCCTGCGCTACAGGTAGTGGTCTTGGTGCAGCAGCTTACCGACTAGCAAAACGACATGATGAAAACCAAACGGCGAAATCCGGCTGCGCTGATTGACCCTAAAGTTTCCGTGGTGATTCCCGTTTTCAATGAAAAGGGGACGCTGGACGAAATTTTGCGGCGGGTGCTGGAGCAGGAGATTCGGAAAGAAGTGATCGTCGTGGATGATTTTTCCACGGACGGAACGCGACAGATTCTGGAAGAGATGGCGGCCTTGCAGGCACGCGGGGAAAGCGCGGCTCCGGCGCGCGACGGTGAAGATACGATTCCGCTGGCGGATTTGCGATTCTTTTTTCAGCCGGTGAATCAGGGTAAGGGCGCGGCGTTGCGGCGGGGCTTTGCGGAAGTTACCGGGGATATTGTTTTGGTGCAGGACGCGGATCTGGAATACAACCCGAAAGATTATCCGACGCTACTGGAGCCGCTGCTGGATGGGCGGGCAGATGTGGTTTATGGGTCGCGGTTTCTGGGCGGTCCGCAGCGGGTGCATTATTTTTGGCACTATGTGGCGAACAAGGCGCTCACTTTGCTGTCGGATATTTTTACGAATTTGAAGCTGACGGATATGGAGACTTGTTACAAGGTGATGTTGACGCCGGTGATTCGGGGGATTCGCTTGAAGTCCAACCGGTTTGGGTTTGAGCCGGAAGTTACCGCGAAGATTGCCAAGGGGAATTGGCGGGTTTATGAGGTGCCGATCAGTTACGCGGGTAGGACTTATGAAGAGGGGAAAAAGATTACTTGGAAGGATGGGGTGATGGCCTTGTGGTACATCGTGCGGTATACGGTGGCGGATTGAGGGTGACGATCGCGGTGAAGTAGCAGAAAAGCAGATCCCTCGCTTCGCTCGGGATGACACTTCTTGGGTGTTCGGGTTAAATGCTGTTCGGATTTTGAGTGTGCGGACAAAATTTGCGGGTCGCAGGAATTCCAAATACAAAGAGAAGGCCGGAACCTTCGTTTCTCAGGTTGAACTGAAAGTCCGGCACCTACACGAGCAAAAGCGAACGGCGCGCAGCATGCTGCGCCACTACAGAGGCGAGAGCGAAGCCAAAAAGTCCGGCGCCTACACAAACTTCAGGCGGAGTAGCCGCGCGGGTGGTTGGTTTTCCAGAGCCAGGCGGTGGCTATGATTTCGTCCAGGGTGGAGTGTTTGGCTTCCCAGTTGAGCAGATGCTTGAGCTTTTCTTTGCTGGCGATCAGGAATGCGGGGTCGCCGGGGCGACGGGGGCCGGGGTTGCGGGGGATTTTTTTGCCGGTGACCTGCTCGGCGGTATTGATCACTTCGAGAATGGAGTAGCCGCGGCCGGTGCCCACGTTAAAGGCTTCGCCGTTGACGCGCTCGATATTTTCGAGGGCGCGGAGATGGGAGTCGGCGATGTCGAAAACGTGGACGTAGTCGCGGACACAGGTGCCGTCGGGAGTTGGATAGTCGGTGCCGAGAACGTCTACCGCGGGAATAATTCCCGCAGCAGCATCCAGCACGCGGGGGATTAAATGGGTTTCGGTGCGGTGGGCTTCGCCGCGTTCGACGGAGGCGCCGGCGGCGTTGAAATAGCGGAGGGTGGCATATTGCAGGCCGGTGTAGCCGCGATAGTCGGCGAGGACCTGCTCGAAGAGCAATTTGCTTTTCCCGTACGGATTGATCGGCAATTTGCGATGGTCTTCGGGAATGGGGACGGTTTCCGGTTCGCCGTAGGTGGCGGCGGTGCTGGAGAAGATAAATTTGTTAATGCCGTGGCGAGTTACGGCGTCGAGGAGATTAATTCCGCAGGCAACGTTGGCGGCGTAGAAAGTGCTGGGTTCGCGCATGGATTTGGCGACCAAAGCTTCGGCGGCGAAATGCATTACGGCGTCGATCTTATTGTTAATGAAGACGGTTTCGAGTTTGGCGCGGTCGGCGAGATCGACATGGCAGAAAACTGCGGCGGGCGGGACGGCGGCGCGGTGCCCTTCGATGAGACTGTCGAGCGCGACTACTTTCATTCCGCGGGACAGCAGGACTTCTGAAACTACGCTGCCGATGTAGCCTGCGGCGCCGGTTACGAGAATGTTCAAGGTGCTGGGCTCCTTTGGAGCGACTACGGATTTCAGAACGATTGCGAGTTGTATAAACGCTAGCAGGACCGCGGAAGATTGTCAGTTTGTAATTTGGGTGGTGGCGTTGTGGACGGAGTGGTCGGGGTGGAGAAGGCCGGCCCCACGGGGGCAAGCAGGGGGCAAAGGCGGTCGCCCGGCGCTACAGTCCCTAGGCTACTGGGGTTGTTACTTCGAGGGTTTAAGAAAGCAGATCCCTCGCTTCGCTCGGGATGACGAATTTGAGAATTAGCCGGGATTGAGCCGGGCGTCGGACAGGCCGTCTTAGGCTTGAGCCAGGCGGCGCTGGAAGGTCAGGAGAATCAGGTCTGCGCGGCGGCGCACGCCGAATTTGCTTAGCAAATTGGAGACGTGGAATTTTACGGTGCGCTCGGCGATATTTAGCTTGCTGGCGATTTCTTTGTTGGAGAGATTTTCCAGCAAGGAATCGAGGACTTCCTGTTCGCGACGGCTGAGATTGGTGACCGTGTCGGTCTTGAGTCGGCGGCCCTGGCCGTTGAGGATGGAATCGACGAAACCGGAGAGGAGCTGGCGCGGAACCCAAAAACCGCCGCTGGCGACGAGGGGTAGCGCGCGGATCAGCTGGTCGCGGGCTTCGACGTAGGTAAGCAGGCCTTTGACGCCCAAGCGGAGCAGCGAGTAACTGTTGGCATCATTGTGCTGTTCGCCGACTACGATGAGGCGGGCTTCCGGGAAGCGTTCCAGAATGTTAGCGAGCAAAGCGCCAGTGGCAGGCTTGGCCGCGTGAGCATCGATTACATACACCTGAGCGCGGGGAATATCGAGATTGCGCAAATCGGGCGCCAGCGTGGATTCGAGCTGTTTGACGACCACTTTGAACTGGGCCTTGGCCAGCAGGCGCTCGAACTCGGTGAGCACCACGGGGTGCGGCGAGAGAATGCAGACAGTCAGCTTGACGGCGGTTCGTTTGGTGGCCACGGTAGAATCAGCGTATTTCGTCTCGCCCGCAGGGGCAAGAACGTTGGGAGTTAGTGTTGTCGAATTGCTACGTGACATCTACGCTTCTTTTCCCCCCGGGGCGATCCGGGGCACGATTTCGACGATTCGCCCGGTGCTCGAGCTGAGTCAGCAGGGGTCGAAGGCGTCCAGCGTTGCTTCGCTGTCGCGCGCGCTGCGTGGGGCGACAGGTCTAGAGACCTGTGGCGTGCCCGGCGGTGGCGCTGCGATACCGAAGCCTGAGGCAAATTATAGCATCGGGGTTTTTACGTCTTGGCAAGCGGTATTGCCATTCGCGCGTAAAAAGCACTAGTTCAATGGAACACATTCGGCTTTGCGGGGAAAGCCGCGTAAAATAGGGGTGTCTGGTATTTAGCGAGTTTTCCCGCCGTGGTTGCTGGTCCCCTGAATTTGTGGGTTAGAGGGACGTGCTGAGGCCCCGCCTGATCGGCGCGAGGGTTGGCGGAAAGTTACAAGCGAGGGTGCTTAGTTAACCGTGCGTGACTTCAACGAAACCGCGAAGGCGTTACGCGCATTGCTCTCCGAGCGAGTGCTGGTGCTCGATGGGGCGATGGGCACGATGCTGCAGCAGTGCGACTTGACGCCCGCGGATTTTGGCGGTGCAGCGTTGGAAGGCTGCAACGAGAATCTGGTGCGGACCCGTCCGGACGTGGTGCTGGATATTCATCGCAAATATTTTGCGGCGGGCTCGGACATCGTTGAGACGAACTCGTTCGGGTCAGCGCCGATCGTTTTGGCGGAATATGGGCTGGCTGACGATGCGCATTTATTGAGCATGTTGTCCGCGAAACTTGCGCGACAGGCGGCGGACGAATACAGCACGCCGGGGAAACCGCGATTCGTTGCGGGGTCGGTGGGTCCGACTACCAAGGCGATTACAGTTACCGGCGGAATTACGTTTGAAGGATTGCGCGAAGCTTATTACGTGCAGGCGCGCGGGTTGGTGGAAGGCGGCGTGGATCTGCTGCTGGTAGAAACTTGCCAGGATACGCGGAATATTAAAGCGGCGTTGCTGGCGATTCAGAAATTGTCGCGAGAGATCGGCGCGGAAGTGCCCGTGATTGTCTCTGTGACGATTGAGCCGATGGGCACGATGCTCGCGGGGCAGACAGTGGAAGCGATGTGGGCTTCGCTGCGGCACGCGAACCCGCTGGCGTTTGGGATGAATTGCGCTACGGGTCCGGAGTTCATGACGGATCACATCCGGACATTGAGCCAGCTTACTGGGCAGTACGTTTCGTGCTATCCGAATGCGGGATTGCCCAATGAGGATGGGAAATATCTGGAAACGCCGACTACGCTTGCGGCGCAACTGGAAAAGTTTGTGGATCACGGCTGGCTGAATGTCGTGGGCGGCTGCTGCGGCACAACCGAAAAACATATTGCGGCGATGGCGCAGATGGTTGTCGGCAAAAAGCCCCGCGTTCGACCGGAGGAGTCACACCGGGCAATTTATTCAGGAATTGAAACGATTGAGGCGGATGACGAAACGCGGCCATTGCTGGTGGGCGAACGAACCAATGTGATTGGCTCGCGATTGTTCAAGGGATTGGTGGCCGAAGAAAAATGGGAAGAGGCTAGCGAGATCGCGCGACGGCAAGTGCGCGGCGGCGCGCACATCGTGGATGTGTGTCTGCAGAGCACGGAACGCGACGAGCGGGCGGATATCGAGCCTTTTTACGAAAAGTTGATTCGCAAAGTGAAAGCACCGGTGATGATCGACACCACCGATCCGCTGGCGATCGAGATGGCGCTTACGTATTGCCAGGGCAAAGCGATTATCAATTCGATCAATCTGGAAGATGGCGAAGAGAAATTCGAGCGCGTTGTGCCGCTGGCGCATACGTATGGGGCTGCAGTGGTCGTCGGTTGCATTGATGAGGATAAATTGCAGGCGCAGGCGTTTACCCGGGAACGTAAATTGGCGATTGCGCAGCGGTCTTACAAATTATTGACGGAGAAATATGGGTTAGGTCCGGAAGATATTATTTTTGATCCACTGGTATTTCCTTGCGCTACGGGCGACGAAAATTACATTGGCGGCGCGGTGGAGACAGTTGAAGGCATTCGGCTGATCAAACAAGCGTTGCCGCAAGTGCGGACGATATTGGGGATTTCGAATGTGTCTTTCGGATTGCCTCCTGGCGCGCGGGAGGTGGTGAATTCGGTTTTTCTTTATTACTGCACGAAGGCCGGCTTGGACTTGGCGATTGTGAACACGGAGAAACTGGAGCGTTTCGCTTCGATTTCGCAGCATGAACGGCAGTTGGCAGAGAATTTGTTGTTCTCGCATCCCCCCAAGGATGTGCCTGCCGGGCATTCCAAGGAGGAGATTCTGCGGAATGCGCCGGCGGATTGGCGCGAACAGAAGAAGGAACAGCGAGCCGCAATCAATCAATATTACATCCAGGCGATTACGGAACACTTCCGGACCGCGACTAAAAAAGAGAAAGTACGCGCGGAAGATCTGCCGATCGATGAGCGGCTGGCGAACTACATTATCGAGGGGACGCGCGACGGATTGGTTGCGGATCTGGAGCTGAAGCGAGCGACCGGGGCGGCGCCGCTGGATATTGTGAATGGTCCGCTGATGAGCGGGATGGCTGAGGTGGGGCGGCTGTTTAACGCGAACGAATTGATTGTGGCGGAAGTGCTGCAGTCCGCGGAGGCGATGAAGGCGGCGGTCAGCCATCTTGAGCAGTTCATGGAGAAGGCGGACACGGCGAAGCGCGGAAAAGTGGTGTTGGCTACGGTGAAGGGCGATGTGCACGACATCGGGAAGAATCTTGTTGAAATTATTTTAAAGAACAACGGGTACGACGTGGTGAATTTGGGAATCAAGGTTCCGCCAGAGGATCTGATCAAGGCGTATGGGTTGCATAAGCCGGATGCGATCGGACTTTCCGGATTGCTGGTCAAAAGCGCGCAGCAGATGGTGATTACCGCGAATGATTTGAAAGATGCGGGGATTGAGATTCCGCTGCTGGTGGGCGGGGCAGCGCTGTCTGCAAAATTTACGCAGAACAAGATTGCGCCCAGTTATGGGAAGGCGGTTTGTTACGCGAAAGACGCGATGACCGGGTTGCGGTTGATGAATGAGCTGATGGACCCGGCTACGCATGAGACGGTGGTGCGGGCGCATACGTCGCAGGGCGACGGCGTGGAGATTGTTACCACGGTATCGGTGGCTGCGGGACCGGCGGTGACGCATTCGCCGAAGGTGCGGACCGACCTGCCTATTCCGGCGGTGCAGTCACTGGAACGTAAAGTTCGGCTGGTGCCGGATTTGCGGGAACTGTGGAGCTACATTAATCCGTTCATGTTGTACGGGCGACACCTGGGATTTCGCGGCGACTTCGTGAAGAGATTCGCGGAACGTGATGCCAAGGCCGTGGAGCTATACGAAAGCATGGAAGAGGTGAAGAACGAGGCCGCCGAATTCATGAAAGTGCGCGCGGTGTGGCAATTTTTTGAAGCCGAAGCGCGAGACGGCGAGGTTTCGCTGTTCGCGCCGGGCGCTACGGAGCCTTTGCATACTTTCCGCTTTCCTCGCCAACGACAGGGCGACTTTTTGTGCCTGGGCGATTACATTTTACCCGCACAAGTGGTTGATGGCGTGAAACAACGCGATCACCTGGCGATGTTTGTGGTAAGCGCGGGCGAAGGGATTCGCGAGCGGGGAGAAAAGGCCAAGAACGACGGATATTATTTCAAGTCTCACGGACTGCAAGCGCTGGCGATTGAAACCGCGGAAGCCTGCGCGGAATGGCTGCACCGGAGAATTCGCGAGGATTGGGGATTTCCGGATCCGCCGGAAATGACCATGGCACAGCGATTCACTTCGCGCTATCGCGGGAAGCGCTACAGCTTCGGTTATCCGGCGTGCCCTAACCTGGACGATCAAGCTGGGATGTGGAAATTGCTGCGCCCGGAAGAGATTGGGGTGCAGCTTACCGAGGGCTTCATGATGGATCCGGAGGCCAGCGTCAGCGCGCTGGTGTTTCAGCATCCGGACTGCACATATTTTTCGGTCGGCGATGCTGGGGAAACAGTGAGCGATCCCGCCTAGATTGCGCAGTTGGGGGTCACAGCGCCGCGGCACTTCCCTGCCTAAAAATTAACATTCGCAAATAAAAATGCAGCGTTCGGAATCGAACGCTGCATTTTTTTAGTTCGGACGCTGATTTATTGCGGGGTCAGCGTGAAGTCATCAAAGGACATGGAGTAGGCGGAGCTGCCAGTGTCGTGGCTAGTTGCGGTGAATTTGAACGAATAGTTTCCGGCGGTTGGAAAGCTGATGCTGCCCAAGTCGCTGGTGGCATAGGAATCCCCAGAGGCCAGGAACTCATCGACGGTTGGCCCGGCATTGACGCCGTTTACCGCCAGCTGCCAGATGGCGCGGGTGACGTATTTCTTGTAGGAAACTTTAACGTCGTAGGTGCCGGCCGTTGCGACGTTGACCGTGAAGGTGACGTTGTCTCCCACTTTTGTGCCGTCCAGAATGGTGCCATTGGCATCCGGAAATCCCGAATAGGCGAAAACCCGGAAGGTCGGGCCGGAGCTTACGGCCGTAAGACTGGTGGTGGCGTAGACCACGGGAGTCTTCGAGGGGGCAACGGTATTGTTATAGGTCCAAGTGATGATTTCCTGGGTGGCGGTGGATCCTCCAGTGCCGGCGGTAAAGCCGACGTAGGCGGTGTTGCCACCAACGATGGAAGGAATATTCACGGGCCACGAGGTAGTGAAGGTGTCGGCGGTATTGCTGGTGTCGGTAATCGTCAACGTTAGGGTGGTGCCGTCATAGGTCACGTGGGCTTTCAGAATGTCGCCACTCAATAAGTTGACACCGCCACCGATGGTTGTTGCGGGCATGGTGGGCGATGCGCCGTTGGTGTAGAGGCCGGTCGAGTTGGTGCCCTCGCCGTCGTTGCTGTAGATGTCGAATTTCACGGCCACGCTTTTAGCGATGGGAGTGTTGGTGCTGGCGGAGGCGCCTGAGACGTTGTCCGGGCCGTAGCCGAGGCCGCCGCCGGATGGTCCGATGGCGGTGGTTCCGGTGTTCTGGATGGTGAAGGTCATGCCGTCGGCAACCGGGCTGCTTAGCTGGAAAGTGAAATCGCTGGTGAAGGTTTGTACGTTGACAGGAGTCGAGTACCACGCGGTGCCCGCTTGGTTTCCGCCGCCGTTGGTCAAACGCAACCGGGTGCCGTTGAGCGCGGTGGTGCCGTTGAATGCGAGTCCGGCGCTGGTGAAGCCGCTTGCGAAACTGATTCCGCTGGCGGTTGCGATGGTGATGGTGGAGGAGGCAATCGCGCTGTTGGTGTCACCGGTAGCAGCGGCGATGGCGCGAACCGTGGATGTGGAACTGACGGTGAACGCGGCGGTGTATTTCGTGGACGAAGTGGTTGGCGATGAACCGTCCGTGGTGTAGTAAATCGAGGCGCCGGAGGTGGCGTCGGAAATGGTGACGGTTTGCGCGGAAGTGTAGCTGCCGGTGGCCGGAGAGATTACCGGAGTGGCCACGACGGGAGCGATGGTGTAGGTAGCCTTGCCCACCGCGCTCGTGGAAAACCCGGAGGCTACCGCGATCGCCTGAATCGTAGTGGTGCTGGATACGGGCACGGCTGCCGTGTATTTCGTGGACGAAGTTGTCGGTGTGGTGTTGTTGACCGTGTAGTAGATGGTCGCGCCAGTGGTAGCGTCGCTGATGGTTACTGATTGCGCGGTCGTAAAGGTGCCGGCCGCGGGAGTGAACGCCGGAGTGGCGGCCGCAGCCAGATTGATGGTGTAGGCGGCGGACGCGACGTTGCTATTGAAGAATCCACTGGCCACTGCCAGAGCCTTGATCGTTTCTGATGCGCTCGCGGAGATTGGAGCGGTGTATTTCGTCGAACTTGCGGTGGGCGTCGATCCGTCGGTGGTGTAGTAGATCGCGGCGCCCGCGGTGGTATCGCTGATGACGACGGATTGAACGCTGCTGTACGTTCCGGCGACGGGGGTAAACGTGGGCGCAGGAACCTGCGATTCGATGACGTATGCGGCGCTGGAGACAACGCTAGGGGTGAAATTATTGGCGATCGCAATAGCTTCGATGGTCTCCGAAGCGTTGATGGCGAGCGCTGCGGTGTATTGGGGTGAAGCAGTCGTGGGAGTGGTGCCGTTCGTGGTGTAGTAGATGGAGGCGCCGCTGGTGGCGTCGGTGATGGTGAGGGTCTGAGTGCCGAGATACGTGCCGGCCGCGAGACTCAAAACTGGCGTAGCTGCCGCGGGTTGAGTAGAGGGAGAACTCACGAAGGTCCAGACTTCAATCTTTTGGCTGGAGGTTTCGCCGCCAGTTCCACCAGTGAAGCCGACATACGCGGTATTTCCGCCCACCGTCGCCGGGATGTTCACCGGCCAACTGGTGGTAAAGGTTTTATTCGCTACGGCGTCGGTGATGGTCAGCGTCAGGGTCGTGCCGTCATAGGTGATGTGCGCGGACATGGTATCGCCGCTGTGGAGATCGATGCCGGATGCAGTGAGGTCGGTGAACGGCGTGGTGGGAGAAACACCGTTGAGATACAAGCCAGTGGAATCGACGCCCTCACCCGCGTTGCTATAAAGATCGAACTTCACCGCCACGCTCTTGAGAATACCGGGCGTGCCGCCAGGCGTATCCGGACCGTAACCGAGACCGCCGCCCGAAGGACCGAGCGCGGTGGGAGAATTTCCCTGAATCGTGAAGGTCATGCCATCGGCCGCGGGATTGGATAGCTGGAAGGTGAAATCGGTCGTGAATGCTTGAATGTTGACGGCGGTATTCACAAAGGCGCTGCCGGCCTGGTTTGCGCCGCCACTGGTGAGCTGCAAGCGTGTGTCGTCGAGGTCGGTGCTGCCATTGAAGGTCATGGAGCTGGCGGCCGAACTGAAACCGTTGCTGTAGCTGAAGCCGGTGCCGCCGTTCACGATAGTGTACGTGGCGGTGGCTATGGGGCTGTTGCTGAGCCCGGACGAGACGGCGAGAGCTTGCAGAGTGCCGGTCGCGGAAATAGAGACGGGACCGGAATAGAGAGTCGACGAGGTGGTCGGGGTGTTGCCGTTGGTGGTGTAGTAGATTTTGGCGCCTGCCACCGAGTCGCTGATCGTGACGCTCTGCGCCGCAGTGTAGGAGCCGCCTCCGGGCGTAAATGTCGGTGCGGGAGTTTGTGTTTGTAAGGTATAGGTTTGGCTGGCAACAGCGCTCTGCAAAAAGCCGGCGGCGCTGGCGATGGCATTGATGGTTTCCGTTGTAGAGACAGTGAGCGGGCCAGTGTAGACGCTGGAAGTGGGAGACGGCGTGCTTCCATCGAGCGTGTAGTAAATGGTTGCACCGGTGGTGGAATCGGAGATGGAGGCGGTGAAGCTTCCCGTGAAGGTTTGGCTGGCGGGAGTTATAACGGGCGTCGCGGCTTGGGTGGCTCCGTTCAGAAGGCCATAAATGTCCAGTTCGGTTGAAGTGGCCAGATAGACTTTTCCATTCGTCACGGTGGGCACGACGAATTTCACGGCACCGCCGGCAGTGTCGCGCCCGGTGGCGTTTTGGGTGCTGTTGTAGAGCTGGGTGGCGACGTTCGTCGCGTCAAAAGCGTAAAGAATTGCTGCGCCAATTGGACTGGCGTTATATCCATCGGTACGGGCCGCCCATACAATTCCGTTGCTGGTGCCGCTAGAGGAAATCGCTGGAGTGGCTCCGGGGAATCCGGAATTTACGCCGGAATTTGAGGTCCAAGTGGTGGAGAGCTGGCCAGCCGTGAAGGAAAATGCCTTGAGGCTATTTCCGCTGCCCCAGAAATAAACGTTGCCGTTCCAGTAGGCGGGCATGCTCCAGAGTCCGCCAGTCTGACCCGCTACTTCCTGGATGGTGTCGCCGCCGGAATTGTAGCCGGTGAGGCCTTCGCGATTCACGACGTAGACTTTGCCTTCTTTGCCGACCTGCAACAGGTTATGGGTGATGTTGCCGGTCTGATCGGGAAGCAACAACACACCGCCGGAGGCCACGTCTTCATCCGAACCATCCAAGGCAGCCTGGTTGGACGGGGTAAATTCGTCGCTGACGGTGGGAACGCCGTTGGTCAAATCGAGGCGAACGATGGAATCGCCATAATCCTTGTTGTTGGTGTAGGGAGTCGAGCCGGTGTAGTCGCCGTTGCCCGTAGCCGCAAAGATGCGTCCGTAAGGGGTACCCGGGGGCTGGTCGGCAGCGAGACCTGAGCCGGACATCCACACACCCGCACCGATACCGTTCGGTGAGGTGCACCATACACCGGTTTGCGCCAGGGTTGCCGCATTGTACGCGAGTATCCAACCGTGCCAGGGTCCGTTGTCGCCGTGGGCGGCAAAGCCGACGTACACGATGCCGTTCAGGAGGAGCAGCCCGGGACGCTGATTTTCCCACATGGGATCGAACACTAAAGTGCCGCCAGAACTGCCGTTCCCAGAACCCGCGACTTGCGCAGCCAATGCTATCGGAGCCCCAAATTTTTCCGCGCCGGTGGTGATGTCCAGCGCATGGATGCGCTCTACTTCGACGGAGTTTTCTTTGGTCTTGCCCACCAAGTAGATGGTGTTCGTGGAGATGTCGATGACTGGTGTGCCGGTGATTCCCAATTCGGGAACGATATCGTTGGTGCTGACGTCGCCGTTTGGCACCGAGGTAGCGCCGGCGGCGGCGCCGTGAGCAGCGTCTAGGAGAGTGATCTGCCACAAGGGTTTGGCGTTCGCGCCGCCATTGTTGTCGGCATCAAAGGCGTACACGCTGTCGTGCTCAGTGGCGACAAAAATCACGTTGTGGGTAGTGCCCGCCTGCAAAGTTCCGGCACCCATGATTACCCCGTGCACGTAGAGCGGTTGCGCGTAGATGCGGCCGTCGACGGGATAGGCGAACAGTTTTCCAAACGTGCCGGCGTTCACATTGGCGGGGGTAAGAATAGTTTCGGCGGTATTGGAACCGCTGCGAGAAATGTCGTTATGTTGCGTGAGGACATTGGTCTGAGCCATGAGGCTGAGGCAAGAAAATATTGCGAGCAGCGCCAGCGAACCCAACTTATAGAGATAGGAGGAAATACGGTTATCCACGGACAGGCAGTTAGACATGGGAGAGCGGCCTCTTGGCTGATCAGAAATTTAATTTGAATCGGCCTATCCGGGACAGGGAGGACAGGGTCTGGATTTTGCGGCTTGCTGCGCGTCGGTCCGGCATGGGCAAGGTCCCAGACGAAGTGCATCGCAAAAAAGTAGGAGGAATGTACCGTTTCGCTTCAAGGCTGGCAAGGACATAAAAGGGCAGGTAGGGCAGGCAAGGCTGGGCAGTTTGGTGCAAGCAGATAGGGATAAGATTTTGCCACTTGGTGGAACAAAATGAGGGTTATGACGTTCGGCTGCCAGCGCATTGCGAGAGGCAAGCATTGATTCAAGTCATTGATAATGGGGTTGTTAGCAGAGATTCCTGTGAAATCCTATCCTTTTGCGAGTGGTGGTGCCATAGTTGCATTCTTCTCTATGATGGAAAGCTGCGAGTTTAGCCAGAAAGTCGCCAAAGAGAAGATAATTCTGTGATCAAAGCTGATATGAGTCCGGTTTTGGAACTGCCCTCGGAGGCTGGATTTGTATATGGCCAGAGTGTAGTGATGCAGGCGTTGAATGCGATGGTTGCGGACATCGCGCCAACCGACATATCCGTGCTCTTGATCGGAGACAGCGGCACCGGAAAAGAAGCTTACGCGAAGCTGATCAATCGAATGTCTGGATCAGGCAGCCAGCCGATGACAAAAATCAGTTGCGCGACGCTGGATTCGGGCCGGATTCTGAGCCAAGTGCAGGAATGCCTTAAGAGTGGCGAAGCCGCAAATCGGGTCGGGTGTCTTTTTCTCGATGGGATCGAGGAATTGGATCCGGCTTGCCAGCGAGCCTTAGCGTCGCTGCTGCCAGACGGGGACCCGGAAATGGGGCGCGTTAGAGGCGCGCGGCTGATTTGCGCGACGTCAGTGAACCTGGAACGCGCGATTGAGGCTGGACGGTTTCGCCGAGAATTGTATTTTCGAATTAACGGAGCCAGCTTGCGGTTGCCGCCGCTGCGAGAGCGAAGAGAAGACGTACCGGCACTGGTGGAACACTTTTTAGCCAAGTATTCGAACACGGCGAAGAACGCTCCGGTACTGGACAGCGAAGGCATGGAATTGCTGGTTTCCTACAGTTGGCCGGGAAATATCCGAGAGTTGGAAAATATCGTAAAGAAGATGGTGGTACTGGCAGATGCCAAGCTGGTGCTGAGCGAATTGCAAATAGCACGGCAACGGCAACCGGTACGGCGATTTGCCGATTCCGGTGACGCAAAAGTGACTTCGTTGAAGGTTGCCGCGCGAGCCGCATCGCGCCGCACCGAGCGGGAATTAATATTAAAAGCCCTGGAGCGCACCCATTGGAACCGCAAGCGGGCTGCGCAGGAATTGCAGATAAGTTACAAGTCGTTACTCTATAAAATTAAACAAATTGACATGCCGGGAAGCGGTCCGGAAGAGTTATAGGCGGAGGGCCTATGAGTATTGCAGCAAACATGATGATCGCCGCAATGTTGTTTTCTCCGGCGGCGCAGAGTCCGGAAGCGCAAAAGCCTGCCAACACTGCCACCGCAGGCAAGAGCGCGGCGACCAACAGTGTTGCGGCGACTACGGCGGGGCCTGCGGCGGAAGAGGAATATAAAATCGGACCACAAGATGTGCTGCGTATCGACGTATGGAAAGAAGCCGAGCTGACGCGAACGGTGCCGGTGCGGCCGGACGGAAAAATCTCGCTCCCACTACTGAACGACGTTCAAGCGGCAGGGCTGACGCCATCGCAACTTTCTGCCGTGCTGACCGAGGGACTGAAGAAGTTCATCAACGCGCCACAGGTTACGGTGACGGTAAGCGAGATCAATAGCCGACGTGTTTATGTGACCGGAGAAGTTGCCCACGCCGGGGCCTTTCCACTGTTGCCGAACATGACGGTATTGCAAGTGCTATCGAGTAGCGGCGGATTTACGCAATTCGCCAAAACCAAAGGAATTTACGTGTTAAGGACCGAGGACGGCAAGCAGGTGAAACATCCCTTTAACTACAAGGAAGTGCTGGCGGGGCGCAACCAGGAGCAAAATATCGCGTTACTCCCTGGCGACGTTGTTGTGGTGCCCTAAGGAATTTATGACGATGCGGTGGAGCACGATTCTGGGGATGTTGGCGGCGCTCATACTTATGAGCGGCACGTCCGCGGTCCTACGCGCGCAGGAACCGAGCGATGCGCCTCCGAAACCGGCTGGGACCGCGCTTCCCCCTCTGGGCGATGACCCGAATCAACCTTCGCCCGACACGATATTGCCGGACGGACGGCCGCTAACCGGAGTACAGAACCAGACTCTTGGGCAGATCGAGAGTCCGCATAGCTATTGGACTCCGGGAATCCAATATTCCAACACGATTCAGAATTTGCTGCCCGGCTCCACCAGTACCGGGTGGAGCATCACGAACTACGTGGCAGCCAATGTGAGCCTGCTGGACACCTGGCGGTCTTCGCAACTGGCGCTAAATTATTCCGGCGGCGGATCTTTCTCGACAGACAGCACTCAGGGAAATGGAACTTTTCAACAACTAGGAGTGAGCCAGACTTTCAAATGGGCGCGCTGGCAGCTGCAATTTTTTGACCAATTTTCGTACCTGCCGCAATCACAATTCGGATTTGGAGCTGGCACTGGCCTGGGGCTGCCGGGCGGCGGCATCGCGCCGGGGGTGCCGCAGACTGGGCTCACGGGAAACTACCAGACTCTATTCAACGCGGTCGGGCCGCGCTTTAACAACAATTTTACGACTCAAGCGGTCTACCAAATCAGTCCACGAGGCTCGCTCAACGTTTCGGGAAATTACAGTTTTCTCAAATTCGTTGATCCAGGAAATATTGACAACAACGATGCCGGCGCGAGCGTGGGCTACAATTATCTCCTGACAAAGGCAGACACCCTCGGGCTGGTCTACCGCTTCAATCACTATAGTTATATCGGCGATCCCCAGGTGATCGACGATAGCGTAATCAACGTAGCTTACGGACGGAAGGTTACCGGGCGAATCGCGTTCCAGGCATTCGGCGGGCCGGACATAACGTCGTACAAAGTGCACACCGACAGCCCTTCACGCCGCATTACGGCTTCCGGGGGGGCGAACCTTACTTACGCGATCGATAAGGGCTCAATAGGGATCAACTACAATCATGGAGTATCGGGTGGAAGCGGCGTGTTCGCAGGCTCCGAAACGGACCAGGTTGGAGCGAACGTCGCGCGCGCTCTCGGAAGGGTCTGGCATGCCCAAGCCAACCTCGGCTATTCGCACAACAGCCAAGCGGGCGGCGGCACGGTGCCCCAGAGTTCGTACAACTCGCTCTATGTGGGTGGCGGAGTGAACCGTGCGTTCGGCCCGAACATGAATTTTTCCTTTGCGTACAACGCCAATATACAAACTACGGGTTCGGAGAGCGGCTGTACCGGCAATAGCTGCGACTACACGCAGCAACAAATTTCGATGAGTTTCCAATGGCATACCCGGCCCTTGGTGCTCAAATAGCTGAGATAGATTGCGGAACATCGGTAAGTAACTAACGAGAGGCCATGTACAAAAGCTTTTTTGGATTGAAAGAAAACCCGTTCAACGTCAACCCGGATCCCCGATTTCTGTTCCTTACCCAACAGATCGAGGAAGCGCTGGCGGGGTTGATGTATGGCATTCAAACCAAGAAGGGCTTTATCACCCTTACGGGCGAAGTCGGGACGGGGAAAACCACGCTGATCAACCGGTTGCTGGACTGGCTGCACCAGCGCCGGACGCGAACTGCGTTTCTTTTCAACTCGCGGATGAACACCAATCAGCTATTCGATTTCATCCTGGCGGAATTTGATATTCCCTGCGAGTCGCGGACCAAGAGCCAGCAACTGATGAAACTGAATCAATGGCTGCTGGAGCGTTTCCGGGCGGGAGAAACAGCGGTGCTGATTGTGGACGAGGCGCAGAACTTGAGTTATCCGGTTCTGGAGGAAATTCGACTGTTGACCAACTTGGAGACCTCCACCGAGAAACTGCTGCAAATTGTGCTTTCCGGACAACCCGAACTTGAGGAGAAGCTCAAACTGCCGCAAGTACGCCAGCTCCGGCAACGCATCACCCTGCGCTGTAAGACGGCGCCGCTTACTACGGAACAAACGTTTGACTACATCACGGAACGTCTAAGAATCGCGGGAGCAACCGGCGAGCCGATTTTCGGCAAAGAGGCGGTAGAAACTATCCATTTGTATTCGCTGGGAATCCCGCGCGTGGTGAATCTTCTGTGTGAACATGCGCTGGTAAACTCTTACGTCGACCAGCAGCGCGTGGTGACTGCCAAGGTGGTTGAAGACGTAGCACGCGAATTTCAACTGGACGAAGTGGAACCGGTGGCACCGGCCGGAAGCAATCGGGTGGACACCGATGTTTACAGTTCTGAAGCTTTCCTGCAGAACCTGGGCGAGGCGCTGTCGCGATTTCGCGCAAATCCGCCAACGACTACTACGCGGGAAAGAAAATAGCGTCTAGGGCCATCTTGTCAGTGCGGCAACATAAAGATCTCGTCGAACACAACCGGAAACCCCCAATAGCTACCCGCAATTTCAATCACAAACGATAGAATATGCTTCGAGACGGCGATTCTAGAGGCATGAATTAGCCGGAGGGAGAGTAGATGCGTTATTTGGTGACCGGAGGGGCCGGATTCATCGGATCCAATTTGGTTGATGAACTGGTGCGCCGCGGAGCGTCCGTGGCGGTGCTCGACGATTTAAGCGCCGGCAAAGAAGAGAACCTAAGCGCAGTTCGCGGCAAGATACATTTTCATTTAGGAAGCGTAACGGACCTCGACACCGTGCATTCGGCGTGCAAGGGAGTGGATTACGTGATTCACCTGGCGGCCCGAACGTCCGTGCCGCGATCGGTCAAAGACCCGATCGAATCAAATTCCGTAAACATTGATGGGACGCTGAATGTGCTGGTAGCCGCACGCGATGCCAAGGTGCGCCGTTTTGTTTATGCCGCGTCCTCTTCGGTGTATGGCGAGACGCCGACGTTGCCTAAGGTCGAAACAATGCAGCCCGCGCCGATATCTCCCTACGGAGTAAGCAAATATGTTGGAGAGTTGTATGCCCAGGTTTTCGGGCGCGTGTATGGGTTACAGAACGCCAGCGTCCGTTACTTCAATGTATTTGGCCCCCGACAAGACCCCACATCGCAGTACTCGGGCGTAATGTCGCGCTTCATGCTGGCAATTCTGGAAGGTCAATCGCCTGTCATTTACGGAGACGGCGAGCAGTCACGGGATTTTACCTATGTCGCGAATGTCGTGGACCAAACGCTAAGGGCTTGCGAGGCGGATGGGGCTTCCGGGATGGTCTTCAATGGCGGGACCGGCGCACGAATAACGCTGAATCAGGTAGTAGAGCAATTGGGACGGATCACCGGCGCAAAAATCTCCGCGAAATACGAACCGGTTCGCACTGGAGACATTCGCGATTCCCAAGCCGATATCTCCTTGGCACGCGAGGTACTGGGGTACGAGCCGAAGGTGCAATTCGCCGAAGGCTTAGAACGTACCTGGGAATGGTACAAGGCCAATTTTGCGGTGAGGAATCGCTAGTCTGATTTTCGAGATTCGCGGCCGTTTAGCTCGCTGCCCGTTGACCGAGATAACCAATATCATTATCAACACCTTAGCGACACTTCCGGCGGCCTAACAGTTGCAACCCACTACGATCAGGGTAATCCTTGAAGAGTCGGAAAATTCGGCGAACTAGCGGAGCGTTGTCCAGCAGGATTAAGCAGAGACTTGGATCGGGCTGTCCGGCCTACAATTGCGGCCTTCGCTCCCATTCGTGAAATTTTATGCCAGCTACATTTCTGTCCACAAAGTTGCCTGAGTTGGAATGCTTATCCGTGCGGGCTGGTGGGGACTTCGACCGGCGGCATAGGGCGAGGCGCCATGGGTGAGTTAAATCCGAGTTCGCCCGCTCCCCCGCTATTCAGCCTGGTAATCGCGTGTTTCAACGATTGGGAGCCTTTGAACAGGTGTCTGGGATCTCTGGCAGAACAAATTGGTGGCGCCAGTTTTGAAGTAATCGTCGTGGATGACGGCAGTCGAGAGACCGCGCCGGAGTTCATTCGCGAATGGAGTCGACACTATCCGCTGGTAGTAGTGCGGCAATCCCACAAAGGCATCTCCGCCGCGCGAAATCGCGGAGTGCAGGATTCATGCGGCGCGACGATCGTGTTTGTCGACGCCGACTGTAAGCTGCAGGCGAATTGTCTTGCAGCGCTGCAAGCCACGCTCGAGGCGCATCCCGAACACAATTATTTTCAACTGCGGCTGATTGGGGACACTACTACGCCCATCGGCAGAGTAGAAGAACTCAGGTTGATCACTATTCAAGAGCATCGCCTGCGGCCCGACGGTTGTATCAGGTATCTAAATACCGCGGGCTTCGCTATCCGGCGGGCAAAGGCGGTAATCACCAGCGAAGTATTTGATCCGCAAGCCCGACGAGGCGAGGACACCTTATTTCTGGTCAATTTGATGCTGAGCGGAGAACTTCCCTGGTTCGTGGAAAGTGCGGTGGTCCAACACGCCATTCCGCTGACTTTGCTGCAATGTTTTTTCAAGGATGTTCGTTCGGCATACCTCGAGGCGGGAACTCACGATTTGATCGATGCCAAAGGGGTAGTATTCCGAATCACCCATCGCGAGCGGATTAATATGTTGAAGTCTATGTGGAGGACTTCTGCCCGCCCTTCCATCGGGCGGGCCGCTTGGTTCGCGTTGGCGATGCGGCAGGCCATTCGATTTGTAATGCTGCTGCTGACAGACGCTTCCCACCTGCGATCTAGCCCGCGCGAGTCTGTGGGCCGGGTTTGAAGCGCCCGATGGGACGCGCCCGATGGGACGCGCCCTAGGGAGATCCGGGCTAAACTGTTAACGCTCCCGCATTAAGAAGAATCGATGACGGAAGGAATCTCCATGAAGGACTGCCGGCAGTTTTACATCGACGGAAAATGGGTCGCTCCCGCTGCGGTTCATGATTTCCACGTAATCAATCCAGCTACCGAAGAGCGGATAGCCACGATATCGCTGGGTAGTGCTGCAGACGTCGATAAGGCGGTGGCCGCGGCGACTGGAGCCTTCGAGCAATATGCAGAAACGACTGTTGCGCAGCGATTGGCGATCTTACAGAAAATTATCGAAGTGTATCAGTCCCGTATGGATTTGATTGCCGAAACAATTTCCGAAGAAATGGGCGCTCCGAGTTGGCTGGCGAAAGCGGCACAGGCCCCAGCCGGGCTGGCGCATCTACTGGAGATTGTTAAGGTGCTCGGCTATTTCCAATTCGAAGAAACGAAAGGCACGACGCTGCTCCGCAAGGAACCGATTGGCGTTTGTGCGCTGATTACTCCCTGGAATTGGCCGATGAACCAGATCGTTTGCAAGGTTGCGCCCGCGCTCGCCGCCGGATGCACCGTGGTACTCAAGCCCAGTGAGTTGGCTCCACTGTCCGCATACCTATTTGCGCAGATCCTGGACGAAGCTGGCGTGCCACCGGGAGTCTTCAATCTTGTGAATGGCGATGGGCCCACAGTTGGTGCGGCGCTGTCCTCTCATCCGGAGGTCGCGATGGTTTCGTTTACAGGTTCCACGCGGGCCGGCGTCGCCGTAGCAACGGCGGCTGCGCCCACGGTGAAACGTGTCACGCAGGAGCTCGGCGGAAAATCCGCGAACATCATTTTGGAAGACGCCGATCTGGCAGGAGCCGTTAGCGGTGGGGTCCAGGCATGTTTTCGCAACACGGGGCAATCCTGCGACGCGCCGACACGAATGCTTATCCACCGCGGCAAAATGGACGAAGCGATCGCGGCCGCCAAGCAAGCGGCGGAAGCTACCAAAGTGGCGGACGCCGCTGCGAAAGGCAGCATCGGGCCGCTGGCCAGCGCCGCGCAATTCGAGAAAGTGCAGACGTTGATCGCGGCGGGCATTTCAGAGGGCGCGACTCTGGTAACGGGCGGCATCGGTCGACCAGACGGGGTAAGCAAGGGCTACTTCGTTAAACTGACCGTCTTCGCAAACGTGAACAACAACATGAGGATTGCGCGCGAAGAAATCTTCGGGCCAGTCTTGTGCCTCATTCCTTACCAAAACGAGGAAGATGCGGTGCGGATTGCTAACGACACTGTTTACGGACTTTCTGGCTATGTGACTTCTGGGAATTTAGAAAACGCGCGGCGCGTTGCGCGACGGATTCGTGCCGGGAATGTGCACGTAAACGGCGCGCGCATTGATTTTGCGGGGTGTTTCGGCGGCTACAAACAATCAGGCAACGGCCGCGAGTGGAGCGAGGCCGGGCTGCAAGAATATCTCGAATTGAAAGCTATCTTCGGCTACAGCGAACCCGCGAAGTAACTCCTTCGGGGCGGAAAACAATTTCAAGCTGATTCGTGGAACTTCCAATCCCAGCAACGAACCTTCCAGTCTTTGCCTTCTGAACCTTCCACTACGAGTGCGCCTGCATATTCTGGCCCTGGAGAGAGCGACCTTAGGGACCACCCGAAAGTATCCGCGCTCTCCAGTATTGCCGGCTGCGAGGGCGTCAGCGAAACGCGAAAGCTGGTCAGTGGAATATGCAGGCCGTCGCCAATAGCTTTGATATACGCCTCCTTCCGGGTCCACCCCAGGAAAAATCCCTGCGGGCGCGCGCTGGAGGCAACGCGCGCAATTCGGCAACTTCCTGCGGAGAGAAATAGCGCTCGGCAATCTCTTCGGCGGCAATATCGGAGCGCACGAATTCGACGTCGACGCCTAAAGCACGTCCGGAGGAGAACGCCAACAGAACCAACTCGCGAGAATGCGCAATATTGAATTCGATGGGAGGGTTTGAGGCGGGCTTCGTGAGAAATGGTTTGCCCTTGGCCCGGTAAGCGAACTCCACTTCAGCAGGAGAACAACGCAGGTATCTTCCCAGGAGTTGGCGGAGAATCCCGCGTGCTGCGATATATCTGTCGCGATCGCACTCAAAGAAGAAGCGCTCTGCGCGAGCCTTTTCGTCTGCGGCTAACGTCTCCGCGTAGCGGGAGGTCATCGACTGGCTGGCATCCGAGCGAGCTCTCCATACATGCACTTCGCTTGAGGAAAGCAGCAATTCTCCGGAATTCTCGACCCAGTCGTCCAGCAGCGGCATGGCCAAATACTAATGCATGCTGCGGCCCGAGGCCATTCCCGACCCGCTATGGTTTACTATCAAGGTAGAGGGGGAGCCGGTTGGCGCGACGGAAGTCGCAGAATGAGAAAGACATTTCCCATGACCCGTGAAAACATTGATATTTCGAGACATGGTGTAACATAAGTGTTTAGCTGAGAGCCGTTTACGGGCACTCCCGGGTGGCCCCCGGATTGCTCAATTGTATGTGTACGGCTGCGTTCCTTTGGATTTGGCAGTGGAGTTTGGCCGGAAGCGGCCACCACGGAGACTTGGGAATCTCTGGCATGCGCATCGCGATCTATAGAAATTATGCCCGGGCAACAGCTGCGTTATGAGCGAAGTGTCCACCGTCCAAATTACCCCTGGCGACGAGACGACCCGCGAACTCGCGCGCATCTGGCAGGAATTGCTAGGTCTCGAATCCGTTGGCGTGGATCAGAATTATTTCGATCTTGGCGGGGACTCTTCTCTCGCGGTGCACCTTTTCGCCCGCATCGAGAAAACATTCAAAGTTAAGCTGCCACTGGCCACGCTGTTTGAAGCGCCGACTATTGAGGAACTGGCAAAGATTCTGCGCGAGGAAAGTCCCGCCTCCACTGGGTGGTCGCCGCTGGTCCCGATTCAACCTAATGGCTCTCGTCCAGCTTTTTTCTGCATGCATGGGGCCGGGGGAAACGTTTTAATTTATCGAGAACTCTCGCGACACCTTGGTCCGGATCAGCCCTTCTACGGTTTGCAGGCGCAAGGGTTGGATGGCAGCCGACCTCCGCTCACCACCATCGAAGAAATGGCGACCCTCTACGCGAAAGAGATTCGCAGATTTCAGCCGCACGGACCATATCTCATCGGCGGATATTGCATGGGCGGCACGCTGGCATATGAAGTAGCCCGGCAGCTGCAAGCAGCCGGCGAAGAGATTTCCCTCTTGGCGCTCTTCGACACGATGGACTGGTCGAAGGTTCCACTGCCATCCGTTTGGGCCCGGGCTTATCACGAAATCGAGCGAGTCTATTATCACGCGGCAAATTTTTTTCGGCTCGATGCAGCCGGCAGACGGGAATTTCTGGGAGAGAAACTAGAAGCACTGCGAAATCGGCTGCCGGTATGGAAAGGTATGCTGCTGGCCAAGTTTGCAAGAGGCGAAGCGGCCGCAGCCTCGCAGTCGCGAGTGTTGGGGCGAATCTGGAAGGCGAACGACCGCGCCTGCCTCATTTATGTCCCGCAGCCGTTTCCGGGCGTCGTGACCGATTTCCAGCCGATGAAACAGTATCGGATGTTCAACATTCCCAACGTGAAATGGGATCGCCTGGCGCAACGCGGAGAACAGGTGGTTGATCTGCCTGTTTATCCCGCCGGTATGCTGGTCGAGCCCTTCGTAAGACATTTGGCTGCAGGCTTGAGGAAAGCCATCGATACCGCGATAGAGAATCCTGCAGCAGCGCGCTGACGAGATCGTTCTGACTTTCCGTAAGTAAACAACGGGTGAGGATTTAGGCGCATGACAGTTGCAACAAATTGGTCCAAGACCTGGACTTTCTTCGAGGGCCAGTGGCGCGAAGGGAACGTTCCCATCATGGGTTCGCGAACGCACGCTGCGTGGCTGTGTTCTGTCGTGTTTGATGGAGCCCGCGCATTCGAAGGCGTTACACCGGACCTGGACTTACACTGCGCCCGAGTAAACGATTCTGCAAAGAAGCTTTTCCTGAAGCCGACGGTGGACGTGGAAACGTGGATTAAGCTTACGCGGGAAGGTATTGCGCGCTTTGATCAAAATGCGGCCCTCTATATTCGGCCGATGTATTGGGCGGAAAAAGAAGGTCCCTGGGTACAAGCCCACGAGCCGGAGTCGACGCAATGGTGCTTGGTAATTTACGAAGCCCCGATGCGCGAACCAAAGGGGTTTTCGATTACCCTCTCGCCTTTTCGCCGGCCGACCCAGGACAGCATGCCGGTAGACGCCAAGGCCGGCTGCCTTTATCCCAACAATGCCCGAGCGTTGTTTGAAGCGCAGGCGCGCGGTGTCGATAACGCCGTTGTGTGCGATATGCTCGGCAACGTCGCGGAACTTTCGACTTCGAATATCTTCATCGCGAAAGATGGTGTGGTGTTTACGCCCGTCGCCAACGGCACGTTCCTCGCGGGAATTACCCGGCAACGAGTCATTGGCCTATTACGCGCGAACGGCGTGGCGGTGGTCGAGAAGACCCTCAAGTATCAGGATCTGCTGGCGGCTGACGAGATATTCTCCACTGGAAACTATTCGAAAGTTGTTCCCGTAACCCGAATTGATGACCGTACACTGCCATTTGGCCCGTTTTACAAGAAGGCGCGGGAACTGTACTGGGCATTTGCGCATTCGTGACATAAAAGTGTCACTTTTGCGAAGGCAGTTGTAGCGCCAAAGGGAACTTCCTACCGATCATGGCCGACGTCTCGATTTCTTCCTCACCAGCGACTGCGGCGCCGGACTCTAACGCGCCGTTGATCGCCACCCTTACGGGTATCTGGGAACGCCAGCTGCAGCACTCTCCTATTCAGCCAGAAGATAATTTTTTCGATCTTGGTGGCGATTCCTCCATCGCCGTGGAAGTCTTCAACGAAATCGCCAAAACCTGTGGCCGAGAGTTGCCCCCGGTCACGATCTATCATGCGCCCACCATCGCTTCTTTGGGCGCGTTGCTGGAGCAGTCCCTCAGCCCGCGATTGCCCTCGCTGGTGCAACTGAAGCCTGGTACCTCCGGCAGTCCCGTTTTCATCGCGCACGGCCTGGGTGGCAGCGCCATGGAATTTTTCCAACTGGTTAAACATATTGAGGGTCCCAATCCGATTTATGGGATGCAGGCTCGCGGTACCGACGGAATTGACGAGCCGCTCTCCCGCATTGAGGACATGGCGCAGTTTCACGTCGACGCCATTCGCGAGTTGCAACCTAGGGGCCCATATTTTCTGGTCGGCTATTCGCTGGGTGGACTGGTGGCTTTAGAAATGGCGCGCCTCTTGCAAGCACGTGGCGAGACGGTCGCTTTGCTGGCTTTGCTGGAATCGTATCCGCACCGGCGATACGTGCCGCTGGAACAACGCATACGGCTCGCCATACGATTGACCCATCGCCACGTCTCGAACATGTTGGAACTCCCCGTCCGCGACGCTATTCCCTATCTGCTTCGCCCTTCCGAACGGCTCTCCCACTTTTCCAGGGATGAACGGGGACGACTACACCGGCATCCGCCAACGGGTGTGTGGTCCACCTCGGCCATGCAACGCGTGCGAGACAGCGGATACCTGGCATTGCAGAAATACAAACCATGTTATTTTGCAGGCAGGATTTCCTTCGTGGCCGCGGGCAAGAGTTCCGAGTTTCCGGACGACCCAGTCGCGGTCTGGCGCAAATTGGTCGAGAAATTAACGGTGGAAACCACGCCTGGCGATCATTTCGGAATCATAACCACCCACTTCCAAGAACTCGCCGCGGTCCTTTCTCGCTACCTGCGTGAAGCGGTTCGAGCCGATTGATGGTTCGTTTGCGGTGCAGCGAAACGAGAACTAAATTGTTGCCGGGCGTGCTCCTATGAATGGCGCGGAAAGTCTGGTCGCAACGCTACTCGGCGGCGGCGTCGAGGTCTGTTTCACGAATCCGGGCACGTCCGAAATGCACGTGGTGGCCGCGCTGGAGCGCGCAACCAAGATGCGCTGCGTCTTGGGATTATTCGAGGGTGTGGTGACTGGCGCTGCGGATGGCTACGCGCGCATGGCGGAAAAACCTGGCTGTACGTTATTACATCTTGGCCCGGGCATCGCCAATGGACTCGCAAATTTGCACAACGCCAGCCGAGCCCATTCGCCGATTGTCAGCATTATCGGTCAACATGCTACAACGCACTTGCAGTACGACACCCCACTTAAATCTGATATCGAAGGAATCGCCGGACCTTACTCCGGCTGGCTCCGCACATCTTCGGACTCGTCAACGGTTGGCTCAGACGCCGCCGAAGCCCTCGCCGCCGCGCGAACGGCGCCTGGAAAAATTGCAACGCTAATTGTGCCGGCGGATCGTGCCTGGGGCAGTGGCGGCAAAGTCTCTGCGATTCCCGAAATACCTTGTGCGCACAAAATTAATCCGGAAAATATTGCCCACGTGGCGAGGATGTTGCGATCCGGCGTACCAACTTGTCTGCTGCTGGCAGGTAATGCGCTGCACGGTGCGGGTTTGCTAACCGCCGGACGAATCGCCGCCGCAACAGGTGCTCAGCTATTGGCGCCGTACCCCTTCGCCCGCATGGAGCGTGGCCGCCCTGTGCCGATCGTCACACGTATTCCCTACATATTCGAACAGGCCGCCGCGCTACTGAAAGAATTTCAGCAGATGATCCTTGTCGGTGCCGCAGCCCCCAGATCGTATTTTGCGCATCCCACCAAGGACAGTGTGCCCACTCGCTCTGATTGTGAGATCCACGCGCTGGCCGTTCCCGGCGAAGACTATCCGGACGCGCTACGAGCGCTTGCGGACGAATTAAAAGTCGGGCGCACAATTCTTCCGACACGTTCGTCCGAACATCTGCCGATCCCAAGCGGGGCCATCACAATTCCGGGACTCGCTGCCGCAATCGCCGCGGTTCTGCCGGAGAATGCGATCGTCGTGGATGAATCCATGACTTCCGGCCGCGGCTTGATGGAAGCCACCAGCAACGTCGTCGCACACGACTGGCTGGTCAACACGGGCGGTTCCATCGGAATCGCCATGCCATTGGCCGTTGGCGCGGCTGTGGCTTGTCCAGATCGTCCAGTGCTGTGCCTCTCGGCGGATGGCAGCGGCATGTACACTTCGCAAGCGCTCTGGACCATGGCGCGCGAAGGACTGAACATCACGACCGTTATTTACGCAAATCGCGTGTACGGAGTTTTGAAACGAGAATTTTCGAGCCTGGGCATCGGAGATCCGGGGCCTCGCGCGCTTGATTTGTTCGAAATCGGCCGGCCAGATATTGATTGGGTGTCCTTGGCCAAGGGAATGGGTGTGCCGGCAGTACGAGCAACGTCTCTTGAGGTTTTTGCGGCAACGCTACAAAACGGCTTCGCTACCGCCGGCCCCTCCTTAATTCAAGTAGATCTGTAAGTTTGAATTCGTCAGAAGCCGATTATCTTGAGTTCATGCCTTGGACGCCGCGCCGGCGATCATTTTCACGAGTTCGTCTTTCATAACTTTTCCCGTGGGCGTCAGCGGCATCGCCGGCACCATCAAAATTTGGGAAGGCCTTTTGTACGGCGCTAAATGCTGCGCGGCGTGCTCGGCCATGTTCTCCGCGGTCAAGGATGAGCCTGGCGCGGTCTGAACAAACGCAACTACTTCCTCCCCGCCGTCGACTCCCGCCACCGTACGCCCAATCACCGCGGACCTGACAACCTCTGGATGATTGTTGAGAACAGCTTCGACTTCGGCGGGATATACATTGAAACCGAAGCGTACGATCAATTCCTTGGTGCGCCCCACGATAAATAAATATCCGTCTTCTATCCGCGCCAGGTCGCGGGTGTTGAACCACCCTTCGGGGTCAATCGCGGCAGCAGTCTCTTCCGGCGCATGATAATAGCCCTTCATTACGTTGGGCCCGCGCACCCTTAATTCGCCGACTTCTCCTTCGGCGACCGGGTTTCCGTCCACGCCGATAAATTTTACTTCTACACCAGACAGTACGCGGCCAACCGAAGTATCCGTCCGGGGCTTCTCGACACTGGCCTGCGAAATATTTGGGGAACATTCTGTTACCCCGTATCCGTTGTGCAACGGCAACCCAAAAAGCTTCTCTACGTCGGCTTTCAGGGCCGCATGCAACGGCGCTCCGGAAGACGAAATGATGCGCAGCGCGGGAAATTTTCGCGAGGTAATTCCTTTCAACTTGGTGTATTCGAGGAGTAGCGAAAACATAGCGGGCGCGCCCAGCATCACCGTGATTGCATCCTTCTCCAGCGTGGCGAGCGCGGCCACCGGATCAAAGCGCGGAGAGAGATACAACGTGGCGCCGCTGTACAACGCTCCGAGCAAAACCACTGAGAGCCCAACAGCGTGCGACATCGGCAAAATCCCATAAAGCCGGTCGTCCGGAGTCAGCGAACGAATCCCCGCGGAGACCACCGCCACGAACAGAAGGTTTTTGTGCGTTAACATCACGCCCTTCGGCAGCCCCGTGGTTCCCGATGTGTAAATCATCGCCGCGACGTTGTCCGCCACATTTGGATCAAGCGCTTCCGGCGGTACCGCTTCATTCACTACGCCCACTCCCATCGGACCCAACTCCGGGAGTTCCGTGATCGCCGCGCCATGCCGCTTGGCGTGCTCTCGCGCATGATGCGAAACCGCGGTGGTGTACAGCACCATCCGCGCACCGCAGTGCTCGCGAATCTCATCCAACTCCCGCGCCGTGAGCCGCGCATTCACCAGGACCGGCCACGCACCCATTCGCGCCAAAGCCAACAACACTGCCACAAACGCCCGGCAGTTTTCGCAAACCACCATAACGCGATCGCCGGGCCGAACGCTTTGCCCTCGGAGCCAGGTCTCAGTTCGCGCAATCGCCGTCTCGAATTGCGCGTAGGTCCAACTCCCGGAAGCCTCCACGAGCGCCAGGCGATCGGGAGATGTTTCCGCCCAACCCACGGCCACGTCGCTAATACGCAGCGGAAGTTTCGCCAAAATTTCTGAGAGCTGTTGGTCAGCCATGAATGAATTTAGTACTCGGTGTTCCTATCAACCGGGGACACACGAAAAATTGTCTGCCACCTCTAAATGTCAGAGACTGCGGTTGAGGAATTGTAACGCAGCGAAGCGCCTTTGTTCGAAATGTCCCGCAATTCATTTGGCGTTTCAGGAAGGACCGTTACCCTCGAACGGCAGGCGCGAGTGAGGACGATGGCAAGGCTGCCAGCTTTTTCGAAATCATGAACTTCAGCCAATTGCCATAGATGCGAGAGGCCGATGCATGCCAGGTACTCCTCAAGATATCGACCAGCCGGGCTTCGGGAAAATTCGCTAGCGTCTCCTCACTGCGCGCATTCTCGGCGCCTTGCTGGAACTCACCCAGAAACTTGGCCGCCACTCCATCAAAATACCCATGCGGCATCGAAGGGTAGGTAGCGCGTTCCTGTTTTAGAAACCTGCGAATATCCCGGCGATATTCCTTTAGCAAAGTCTGCGCGCCATATTCCGGGTGCCCCTGGAAATGTACAAAGAGGCTGCGGCCTTTTTTCTTTACGAAAAAATTAACGCCCGCGTCATCTGAGCCGTCCAGTAGCGTGTACCCGCGCTGTGCTAGCTTCTCGGCCTCCACTTCATTCCATCGAGAATGCGGAAATCGCACCACCCGCGGCAGTCCCTCCGTAAGTTCATGCTCGCCAATCCGCTCGTAGTCGAAAACTCCGAACTGCTTGTCGCTAAGCGGTCGGCGCTCGATGCCATCGCTGTGCAATACGCTGGCGTGCGCCGCCAAACACGAGAGCACCGTCGAGGTCGTCCGTTCCTCGGCCCAATCAAAAACCCTGGTCAACGTTTGCCAGTAGGGTTCCTCGCGCAGATTGCGCTGGCGCGGCTCAGTGCCCGTGATTATGGCGCCATCCAAATGGGCGTTCCACAAATCATCCACGGGCAGATAAAACCTGCTGAGATGTTCCTGGACGCGGTCTCCCCGCGGCACTTCCGGCAGGTGGTAAAGCTGCACATGAACGGAAATTTTTCCCGCCGCCGATTCCAGCAGAGAGAAAAATTGCCCTTCGGTATCTTCGAGTGCCGCATCCGGCATGTTGTTGATGAGCGCGATTCTTACGCCAGCGGATTCCGCGCCGTCATTCTCTTCCGTTGTAACCGCGTGAGGAGCCGCCCGCCGTTCGATCCAATGATCCGGAACGTTGCCGCGGTTTATCACCAGTGGCATGTCTTTCTCCCAAACTATCCGCGGCTAGATGTCTGCCGTTTTACGCTCTCGCTTTTTCCAGCGCCTGTCCAAGATCCTCAAGGATGTCGTCGATATGCTCGATGCCCACGCTGAGCCGCAGCATCTCCGGGGTCACGCCGGCCTTCGCTTGCTCTTCCGGCGTAAGCTGCCGGTGCGTAGTGGACGCGGGATGGCACGCTAAAGATTTCGCGTCACCCATGTTCACCATGCGTTTGAATAAACGCAGCGCATCAAAACACTTGGTGCCGGCTTCGAACCCGCCCTGTACACCAAACGTCAGCAACGAACATGCGTTATCGCCCAGATAGCGATACGCCATGGGATAAAGCGGACTGTCCGGAAATCCGGCGTAATTGACCCACGCTACCATCGGATGGCTCCGCAAAAATTCCGCCACCTTTCGCGCGTTCGAAACATGCCGCTCCATGCGCAGCGCCATGGTCTCTACACCCTGTAGCAGCAGAAAACCATTCAGTGGCGCCAGCGTCGACCCGGTGTTTCGCTGGCAAACCGTCCGGCACCGCGCCACATATGCCGAATCGCCAAATTGATCCACATAGACCACGCCGTGATACGCAATCTCCGGCTTATTAAGCATGTAAAACTTCTCAGGATACTGGCGCCACGGAAATTTTCCGGCATCCACGATCATTCCGCCCAGCGTGGTTCCGTGCCCGCCCATAAACTTGGTCATGGAGTGGACCACCACATCTGCTCCATATTCGATCGGCCGCAACAGAATTGGCGTAGCCACCGTGTTGTCGACGATCAACGGCACACCGTGCTTGTGCGCCACTTTCGCGAGCCCTTCAATGTCCGCAACGTTTCCCGCCGGATTGCCAACGCTCTCGCAGTAAACCGCCCGCGTGTTTTCGTCAATTAACTTCTCGACATCGTCGGGATGATCGCTCGCCGCAAAGCGCCCCGCGATTCCCTGCTTCGGCAAAATGTGCGCCAGCAACGTATACGTGGCGCCATAAAGTTGCGGCAGCGACACAATGTTGTTGCCCATCTCCGCGATATTCACCAACGCATAGTGAATCGCAGCCATCCCCGAGCTGACGCTCAGCGCATCCACGCCGCCTTCTAGCGCCGCTACGCGTTTCTCCAGCACCGTATTCGTGGGATTCCCAATGCGGGTGTATATATTGCCCTGAACATCCAGGTTGAAGAGCGCCGCGCCGTGTTCCGCGCTATCGAATTCAAACGCGATCGTCTGGTAGATGGGAACAGCTACGGCTTTCGTCGTCGGATCGCCGTCATACCCAACGTGAATGGCGATAGTTTCTCTCTTCATCTCTTCGCCGAATTCCCATCGCCGCTCACAGCGCGGGAGTTCTTTCGTTCTTCGCCGCGACCGCTTCTGCTGCCGACGCGACTGCGGGCTGCCGGGACCGTGATCGCAGCAAGCCTTTAGTGATCCGACGGGCCGCAAAGCCCGCACCGAAAGCAAATCTCATCAGCGGACCGAAAGTATTAGCGGCCGTCAGTCCTGCGAAATACAACCCAGGCACCGACGATTCAAAAGTTGCCGAGAGCGCAGGGGATGATTGCACCAAAGCGATCTGGCTGCGCAGCTCCGGACTCAGAAAGCCCAGACGTTCCAGATCCACCTTATAGCCAGTTCCCGTTATGACGTGCTCAGTAACCAGTTCGCGTTCACTACCGTCCGCGCCGCGAAGTTTGAGCCGCAGCTTGCCATCCACAACTTCCGCGCTCTGCGGCGTCACACCCAGCACCAGCGGAACGAGCCCCACTACCTGCTTTTTGCTGGTCCAGCCAGCGGAAGGGCCAAGCGTCGTGCGCACCAGCCGCAACCGAGTGTCCTCGGGCAGGTACCGAAACAGGCCCGCCCAGTTGGCAAGAAAAGTTGATTTGATCCCCGGTCCAAGTCCGGATTGTGGCGCGCGCACGCGCTGCCATAAAGATCGCCGCTTGCCGATCGGCGGGGGATTGTGAAACACCAGCTCATTGCGCCGCGCCGCCAACTGCACGTCGGCACCTGCGGCCTTCAGCAATCCCGCCAGTTCAATCGCCGAGGCCCCGCCTCCCACAACTACCACGTTGCGTCCGCGAAATTTTTCTAGATCGTGATGCTGGTAACTGTGCGACACGAACTCCGGCCCAAGTTTGGCGAACACTTCCGGAATGTATTGGAAATGGGTGATCCCCACCGCCAGCACCACCCGGCGCGCCCGCAATTCTTCGCCGTCATCCAACCTCAGCAAAAATCCTTCCGGCAGCTTGCTCAGGCTGACCACATTTTTCTCTTCTAATTTCGGCGCCATCCGCTCTCGGAAGGCCATGCCGTATGCAGAAAAAGTATCGAGGCGCACCGGAACATCGGTGTGGTGATACTCGATACCCCGCTCGCTACAGAAGTGCTCCAAGGTAAATTCGGAATTGGGGTCGTAGAGATTTGAGGCAAAGCCGTCGGACTTGAGCATCATGCCCTTCGGCATATGGTCCCGCCAGCTATCCATGGGCCGGCCAAAAATACGAAAACTGCTATTTTTCTGCCGCAAGTGCGCGGCGATCGACAAACCGTAGGGTCCTGCTCCGATAATGACGGTTTCTACCATAGTCCGGTCAAAAGGCTCCTCAAGTAGTCTGGTCCATTCGCAGGTTGCCTGCAAACTCGCGATCCATCATGGCGGCTGACTCAGCACACACCATGTCACGAATAAGCGTTCCAGGCAGCACTTTTAAGGCAGTTTTGTGACCATTCAGGCAAACGGCCGCTACGTCGTCGGCGGCATCGGTGTTACTCGAGAAATACATGATAACCTACTGATTATCAATAGGTTATGGGAGATCACCTGGCACGGCGCATGACAAGATTCAATTCGTCTCCGCCAATCTCACTCAGCCAGCTTTAAACGTCCGAGATTCGTGCAAATCTCCCGATTTCAACGAGATACCGTCTACCCCCGAATAAAGAAGTTCCCAAGTTTGGAAAGTTTTTTCCCTCGGCCACTTTCGGGCTTTCTTCGCATCAAGTCCGCGAATCACACGCACATGCCCGCGAACTTGCAGTACCTGCGAGCAAAATTTGAGAGAATTACCAACAGTCGGCGAAAACCAGAGCACGGGATCTCTTCTGGACTGCTAAAACTGAAAGCCGAAGCTACCTTGCATGATTCGCGTTCAAATCGGCTATCGATACTGGGTTCGGGCGCGGACCTATTGACTCGAGGCCGACGCGACGTCTAGACTCCGCGTTCATGTCCAGAAGAATCTGCTCCACGAGAGGAAATCATGACCGGAGTTTTAGAAGGTAAAATTGGGCTGGTGACCGGCGGAACATCGGGTATTGGCCGTGATGCTGCCGTACTTTTCGCGAAGGCCGGGGCCAAAGTCGTGGTCGTGGGCCGGCGAGAGGTCGAAGGAAACGAAACCATCGAACTGCTCCGTGCTGCCGGCGGTGATGGTCTGTTTGTAAAGGCCGATGTGTCGAAAGCGTTGGAAGTCGAGACGATTGTTAAAAAAACGGTAGAGAAATTCGGTCGCCTGGACATCGCCTTCAATAACGCTGGGATCGAGGGTGTTTGGGTTCCCATTATCAGACAATCCGAAGAAGACTGGGATCGGACCATCGAGATTAACCTCAAAGGCGTCTGGCTCTGTCTGAAGTACGAAATTCGGCAGATGCTCAAGCAGGGTGGTGGCGGAGCCATCGTAAATATGGCGTCGATTTTCGGACAGATCGGCGCTGCCGGGGCGGCAGCCATATACTGCCAGCAAACATGGCGTAATCGGACTGACTAAGGCCGCCGCATTGGAAAACGCTCGGAACGGGATTCGGATCAACTCAGTGTCCCCGGCGGCGATCGAAACGCCAATGGCCGAGCGAAATCTTCGGCCACTCCCGAAGTCCACCGAAATCCGTTGCTTAGTTAACATCCGCATCGGGCGTTTTGGAAGACCGGCGGAAATCGCGGAAGCCGTGGTATGGATGTGTTCGGATCGCGGATCGTTCATGACCGGCCAAACTCTGGTTCTCGACGGTGGCTTTCTGGCGGGCCCAATTCTCCAAGCTAGCAGAAACGTTGTTGGATAGCGGCTTCTCGGTGCGTCTCCCGTTTCGCAAGAATGCTCCGCCAGAGACTACTCGCCGCAATTTCCGCGAACAAGCCTGTGTTAAAATCGGCGGCAATACATAAACGTTTTCTACCTGACCCTGAAATCTGCTTGTGCAAGGTGGTTCAAGTTGTCCAAGGTTATCGTCCCGCAGGAAGCTCATTTCACTGACGAAACCCTGCAGGATCCATATCCGACGTACGCCCGCTTGCACGAAGAAGGCCCGCTGCATTTCCTGGATGTTGACGGCAAATGGGCGGTCTGGTCGATCTTCAGCCACGCTGAGTGCTCCTCGATTGCGAAAGACCCGAGGCTATCCGCAAAACGCGCGCAGCAGATGTTATTGCTCTCTGCCGCTCAGCCGCCAATCCGAATTCAGCGAACTGGCGCGCATGCTGGACCTGTGGCTGATTTTCATGGACCCTCCGGAGCACACCCGGCTGCGCAAACTGCTTAATAAAGGATTTTCGCCGGCGGCGGTGGAAGGCTTGCGTCCGCAGGTCGAGGCCATCGTGGATCGCATGCTGAAGCCGCTGCAACATGGCTCCGAGGTCGAACTCATGCAAGCATTCGCGAATCCCATGCCGGTGCGCATCATTTCCGAAATGCTCGGAGTGCCGCAGGAGCTGCACGACACCTTCGTCGATTGGTCGCGGGCCATTGCGGTGTTTCGCGGCAATCCGGATCGCACCGTGGAACAAGCCCGCGCGGCGCAAGATGCTCTCATTGAGATGACCGATTTTTTCCGCAAGGCCGTGGCGGAACGGCGACGCAATAAAGGAAATGACCTGATCAGTCTGCTCATCGACATCGAGGAAGAAGGAGAAGTGCTGACCGAAGAAGAGCTATACGCCCAATGTATCGCGCTGCTTTTCGCCGGGCACGAGACCACGCGAAACCTGATCGGCAACGGAATGTATACCCTGCTCAGGCACCCGCAAGAGACAGCGGAGCTGCGAAAGATCGCCGGAGATGATCCGCTCGACAGTCGAGGAGATTTTGCGCTATGAGAGCCCGGTACAATTCACGGCTCGCGTGCTCAAGGAAGATATCGAGGTGTGCGGCCAGCGCATACCAAAACGATGGTCGATCTTATGCATGCTTGGCGCAGCGAACCGGGATCCCAAACAATTTAAGGAGCCGAATCAGCTTAAACCTGAAAAGGCTGAATAACCAACACCTGGCGTTCAGTGCCGGTCCCCATTTTTGTATTGGAACCCAACTTGCGCGGTTAGAAGGCCAGATCGCTCTGCTGAATCTAGTGCAGCGCTTTCCAGAGATGAAGCTCACTGGCCCGCAACCGGAGTGGGCTTCCACATTTGGATTCAGGGGCCTGAAGAGTCTTCCGGTCACTCTTTGAACCGCATTCTCCCGAACTACAGATCCGCGCTGCCCGGTAGCCGCTGCCATGTCAATTCGACGGTTTGAATTTTTCCATTTACCGGCGTCGGTGGCGTGATCAAAACGATTCGATCTTCCTGGAATTTTACGCTGCGGACCAGATCCCTGTTCACATAGTTCTGAATCGACGAGACTTCGACATGATGCGTTACCTCGTCGCTGTTCAGCGTGTACCGTCCCGCGTAGGCCAGAAATGTCTTGAACGCTTCAGCCTGCTCTTCCTGTAGCGCGAGACCCGCACGGCCGAAAGAGAGCGGCTTCCGCCCCCCATAGCTGATGACGCTGCTCATTCTTCCATCTGCGGTATAGGTGAGAAAACCCTCAGGGCTAGGGCCATACGGGGTTTCGCTTCGTTCTCCGGTTGATGCTGTGCTTGAGGCAGACAACAGTTTCCAGGTGCCCACAAGTTTATTAGACGAATCGTTCGGCATAATCGGTGTCCTCCGTAACGACAAGATTCTGTCCCCCTCGGAGTGATCAAGATCCCAATATACCTCGAAATTGGTCAGCGAATCGCCAGCATGCCTCAGTTTTTGGCGCAGGCAAATCTTGCCTCGTATCGCACTGTTTCTGTACGCGCTTTAGCCGCCGCCCCGCTGAGATAAACTGACAGCGCGAAACCAGTCGGGCTAGAATTGCTAATACAAAAAACGGGGCGGGAGCCAGTAGGACAATTTGTGGAGGCGAGATGGCCAAAGTTTTTCTGATGGTAGACCCCGCGACTGTGGCGCTGGAGCCGGCTCCCATCCCCAAGGAATGGATTCTGGAAGGCACCCCAGTGGCTCGGAGCACAAAGCTCATCTCCAGCAACGACCGGATCTCCTGCGTACTGGTGTGGGATTGTTCGCCCGGAAGTTTTCGCTGGCACTACACTAAAGAAGAAACCGTCTTCGTGCTCTCCGGCGAAGCTTTTATGAGCAATGGAAACGGCGGGGAACGTCGGCTCGCAGCCGGTGAAGTAGGGTTCTTCCCCGCTGGCTACTCTTGTGATTGGCGCGTGACACAGCATTTCCGAAAGGTTGCAGTCCACAGAGAAGGTATGTGGCTTCCGCTCGGTTTAGGTCTGAAAGCTTGGAATAAGTTTTTGATCTGGGATAGGTCTTTCCAAAAAATCCGCGCTGTAAGTAGTTCGCAGCGAAGCACACTGAAGAAAAGCAACGAACCTTATAGCTTCTGAAGCAAGCAGACGCCAGTCCACGGGAAATTTGGCGATATAGTCTTCGGTTCCGGCAACAATACCGATAACTCATCCGGGGCCCGGTTGAATTCCGCCGCAGTCTTCAACATTCCTCGCACGTCTTTCGGCTCCCAACCGAACGGCTTGAAAAAATCCGCGCCCTCCGGTGGTCCGAACTTGAAGGCTGCATTGGCTTCGTTGAGCTGCTTTCCAGTCGATTCCTGCATCGCTTTCAATTGCCGTGGAGAAGCCAAATCAACAATCCAATTCGCGAAAATTCGCACCGCCTGGCCAGGTCCCGAGCTAGACCCGCGCACCTCCTCCGTAGCAAAATAAATGAGCAAACCTTCGCTCATCACTGCGATTTTCCTGGCTCGCCCGTTCAGCGCGGCAAAAAGCGCCCGCCGCTCCGCAACCTGCGACAAATCCAAAGCTACGCGCTCCAGCACGCATTTCGGCTGCTCACCCGCCAGAATTTCTTCCTTGTAAGAAATAATCTCCGGAAAATCTACTTCCACCCATTGCAGCGCAGCCGGCAAATCCATCCGGTACGGTCGCGCATCCAGGCCCGCCGCCAGATTCAAAATCAGGTCCGCCCCCTCCTTCACCACTCGCGAAACAAATATGTCAAACAAATATGTCCGCGCCATCCACGCCCACTCATGCTTGTTCCCCTGTTCCAACGTGTTCGCAATCTGAAATCCGCGCTCCCCAGCCAGCCGCTCGGCAAACGGATCTTTGAACAGCGCGTCCGGCCGCTTGGTTTCAATCGCCCGAAAATACGCCACCCATCGCGCCGTATCGGAAACGTTTCGCACTCCGGCATTCGAATCGCTCATCGTTAGCACCCGAAATATTGGAAACCACGAGTATGCGGCAATTCCCAGAACCGTCGTAAGCGGAATTGTAGGTCTATACGCAAACGAGGAACTCCCAGCAATTTGCTCGGCAAATCGCCTTTCGAACCTTGATAGGATATTTGCTGTAGATCGATACTGGAATCGAACATGCTATTTCGCCGCTAAAGACGCCATACTCGCTGTGTCGCTCCTGACGTAAATTCTTGGAAAGGCAGCCAGTTGAAACCAACCGTCTTGGTCGTCACGACATCTCGTTGGTTCCCCACCGCTCGTCTGGTCGTAGCCCTGGCGAACGCCGGATGCACCGTTCAGGCCGTCTGCCCTTCGAACCATCCCATTTCCCAAACCACCGTAATCGAACGCCTCTTCACCTACCGCGGCTTATCCCCATTAAATTCCATCTCCGCAGCTATCAACTCCAGCAATCCCGATCTTCTAGTTTCCGGCGACGACCTCGCCACCTCGCACCTCCACGTACTCTACGCGCAACAACTTCGCGCCGCTAATTCCGGCACAGCAATCTCCCGACTCATCGAGCGTTCCCTCGGAGCCCCGGAGTTTTTCCCCGCGATCGACGATCGCGCCGCGTTCATGCAAATTTCCAAAGAAGAGGGGGTTCTAATCCCGCAAACCGCAGTCATCGCAAATGCCCAAGATCTAGATCAATGGATCGCGCAATCCGGATTGCCTTTCGTACTGAAAGCCAACGGCACCAGCGGCGGTGTCGGAGTCCGTGTAGTTCGCAACGCCGCTGAGGCGCACCAAGCCTTCCGCGCTCTGCAAGCCCCTCCACTGTTGGCTCGCGCGCTCAAGCGCGCCTTGTTCGATAGCGATGCCACTCTCATAAGCCCCGCGTTCCGCCGCACTCGCTCCGCCGTCACGGCGCAATCTTTCATTCCCGGCATCGAAGCCACCTCCGCTCTGGCCTGCTGGAACGGCCAAATTCTCGCCAGCCTCCATTTTCAGGTCCTGCAAAAAACTCACGCTGCTGGACACGCCACCGTCCTGCGCCGCATCGACCATCTGCAAATGTCCGCCGCCGCTGAAAAATTAGTCCGTCGCCTGCAACTTTCCGGACTGCACGGCTTCGACTTCATGCTCGACGCCAACTCTCAAAATGCCTACTTGATTGAGATCAATCCCCGCGCCACGCAAGTCGGCCATCTCAGTTTCGGAGCAGGCCACGATCTTCCCGCAGCGCTGGTGGCGGCCCTTTCGAACACGCCATCCCAACCCGCCCCAAAAGTCACGGACAACGACACCATCGCTCTTTTCCCCCAAGAGCAGCTCCGCGATTCGTCCAGCACGTACCTGCAGTCCGCCTATCACGACGTTCCGGTAAACCAACCGGCATTGCTCCGCGCCTGCCTCCAAAAACCCAGAGACGGAATCATGCAGAAATTAATCCGGCGTTTTACGGGGAAAGAATAAGTCTCGCTAACCCGGCTACTCTCGCAAGGCGCGTGCGCGTAGGTACGCGGTGAAGTCGCAGAGCACTCTACTTGTGCTGCGTTTCCCAATCGTAAGCAATATTCGGATCGTTGTACGCAAGCCGCAGTTCGTCCGCCGGATTGTAATGCCGGTCGCTGAAATAAATTAACTGGATCGGCTCCACCCCCAGGGCCTTATACCCGTGTCCCACACCGGGCGGAATCAAAATTTGCCAGGGTCGAAATCTTCCCGCATAAATCGTATTGATCGCCCCAAACGTTTTCGAGTGCCGGCGCAAATCGTACAGAAACACCTGCACCATTCCGGAAACCGGTGTCCATAAATCCGTCTGCTCCGCATGATAATGAATCGCCTTAATCGTTCCGGGATACGTCAGCGTGAAAGATGCCTGAATTTGCCGCGCGCCTTCCGGCGTCATGTTCGCCGCCAACCCCTTGCCCAGTCGCGCCACTTCCATAAAAAATCCCCGGTCGTCGGGATGCATCTGCAGCGCTTCAATCTTTACCCCTTCGATCAGATCGCCAGAGTCGGGCGTGACAATAACTTTGCCCAGCGTCTTCTCCGCGCGCGCCAAGATCGCCAGCTCGATACCGTTTTTTGTGCCCAGCGGCACAATTTCACCGCCGCTACGGGGAACTGCCGACGCCTCAGCTGCCATAAAATCTCTCACTCTTCCTCAAGCCCGGGTTCGTTATCAGTTCACCACTGTCAACCGTCGATTCCTTCAGAGCCGGTTGGTTCGGCTCAAGATACTACATTCCGCGCCCTCCCGGTCACCCCTGCCCCCGCCAGCGTGCTGCATCGCGCAAGTCGCACCTAACCCCTACTATTGCTATGCTTTAGAGTCCACTCCAACCTCCCTTCCCCATCCTAGTCACTTCCTTTGCCTGTAGCCTTACCTACACGTATGCGACAAAACACGCTCCTCCCACAAATTGGGCCGAATCGATATTCCATGGTTACAATGTTATAGCGCTCGGCTCACCTGAGAAATCCGCCAAACTCAGAAGCTTGCAGGTATCCATGGGGCTACGATGACAAGTTGCGACATCACGATTGTAGGCGCTGGTCCATATGGACTCGCTGCCGGAGCGCATTTATCCAAAATCAAGGGTCTACAGGTCCGCGCCTTCGGCGAACCGATGGAATTCTGGAAGACGTACATGCCCGCGGGCATGTTCCTGCGCTCGCCTTGGAGCGCTTCCAGTATTTCCGATCCGAGCAAGAATCTGAGCATCGACGGATTCAACGCCACCCAAAAGAGCAAAGTTCCTGTTCCCATTCCGCTGGACACCTTCGTCCAGTACGGTCTCTGGTTTCGTCAACAGGCGCTCCCGGGTCTCGAAACTCGTAAAATTGATCACGTCCAGCGCGACGGTTCTGCATTCCGCGTAACCGCCGCGGACGGTGAATCCTGGAATTCCGCGCGCGTCGTGATTGCCGCCGGTCTGGGCTCTTTCGCCCGTCGACCGGAAGTCTTCGCCAAGCTTCCTCCCCAGTTCGTCACCCACTGCTCCGATCAACGCGATGTGGAACGCTTCCGCGGAAAAAATATCGTCATCATCGGAGCCGGCCAGAGCGCTCTCGAATCCGCTGCCTTAGTTCACGAAGCAGGCGGAAAAGTGGAAGTTTTGATTAGGCACGAAAGTATCCACTGGCTCGGCTGGCGCGCCAGAATGCAGAAGCTCGGTCCAATAGCCAAATTGTTGTACGCCCCCACCGATATCGGCCCCGCCGGGGTGAGCCGCATCGTAGCCAAGCCCAATTCCGTAAAATACTTTCCGCGCTCGATTCAAAATAGATTCCGCAAGCGTTCCTTGCGTCCGGCGGGCGCCCGTTGGCTCATCGACCGCACCAAAGACGTCACCCTCTCCACTTCCCGTTACGTCACTTCCGCCGAAGTGCAGGGCAACGCCGTGCATCTGCGCCTCAACGACAACACTACTCGCGTCGTCGATCACGTCCTGCTCGGCACCGGTTACAGCGTTGACGTATCGCGCTATCCGTTTCTTTCACCGGAAATCGTCGCAGCCCTCCGCATCACCGACGGCTTCCCGCACCTGAAAGCTGGCCTGGAATCGACCGTGCCCGGTCTGCATTTCCTTGGTGCTCCCGCGGCCTGGAGCTTTGGTCCTTTGATGTACTTCGTTGCCGGAACGGAATTTGCCGCCCAGGAACTCGCTCGCGGCATCGTGAAATCCAGAAAAAACTCTTCGGACGCCGGCAAGTAGTGTCGTCCGTCGTTCCAGCTCCGGGGCAACAAAAAATCGGCGCCTTAGTCATCGGTGGGGATTTTCACGGTCTGGCCATCGTCCGCAGCCTGGGCCGCCGCGGCATTCCGGTATGTGTCGTCGATAACGAACACTCCATCGCCCGCTTTTCCCGCTACACCACCCATTACATAAAAGTCCCGGGACTTCGCGAAGAGCAGGAAACCGTCGACAGCCTGCTGGAGGTCGCCAAACGTTTGAATCTCCGCGGCTGGGTTCTGTACGCCACTCGCGATGAACACGTTGCCGCCCTCTCACGCCATCGCGCGGAACTGTCCGAATGGTTTCGCATGCCCACTCCCGATTGGGAAGTAGTCAAATGGGCCTGGAACAAGTGGAACACCTATCAGCTTGCCGAAAAACTAGGCCTGAGCATTCCCAAAACCTATTGCCCCCGCAGCGTGGCTGAACTCAACGCGATGGACATTCAGTTTCCCGTCGGCGTGAAGCCCGCCGTAAAAGAAGACTTTTTCTACGCCACCAAAGCCAAAGCGTGGCGCGCCAACAATCGCGAAGAGCTAACCACTCTGTTCAGCCGCGCCACCGAACATTCCAAAGGCAACGAAGTCTTGATCCAGGAAATTATCCCCGGTGACGGCCGCACCCAATATTCTTCCTGCCTGCTCTTCAAAGATGGTCGTGCGCTCGCCAGCATGGAAGCCCTGCGTTGGCGTCAGCATCCCCCGGAATTCGGCCGCGCCGCCACCTACGTAGAATCCATCGATCATCCTGAAGTTCGCGAAATGTCGATCCGCTTCCTCAAAGCGATGAACTACTACGGCCTCGCCGAAATCGAATTCAAACGAGACGCCCGCGACGGAAAATTCAAGCTCTTGGACGTGAATGTCCGCACTTGGGGCTTCCACGCCCTCGGAGAAGTCGCCGGTGTCGACTTCTCGTATCTTCTCTATGCCGATCAGGTAGGCGAATCCATTCCCGAATCTCACGGCAAAGCCGGCGTCGGCTGGATGCGCATGATTACCGACTTTCCCTACAGCATGATGGGTCTCGCCAGCGGCCAACTGAAGTGGGCCACCTACATGCAATCTCTGCGCAACCTCGCCATCGAATCCGTCTACAGCAAAGAAGACCTCAAGCCCAGCATCGCCGAGTTCGCCATGCTCCCCTACCTCATCATCAAAAAAGGTTTTTAATCAACAATGCAGTATGTGGCACAGCCAATCTTGGCTGTGTGCCTTGGCCCGCGTATACCTTTTTAAGGCGGAACCGGAGTCAATTCTATTTCCCAGCGATCTAGCCCGGTCCGTCCCTTTCCTTACCGCCACGGCCTTTCGCGGGCCACCCAAAATCCCCAAGCTCATAATCACAACCCCGTTCTCCAATATCCGGCAAACGACGTCGTTTCCAATCTCGACCAACCAGCGCCATAGGCGCTGCACAATTTAGCCCAGCCCGGAGGCTGGGAACCACCTGAACCACACGACGCGAGCGCCGTAGGCGCTACACAAATCTCGCGCACCAACTCCTTCCACTAGCGCGCTTCCGGGAATGCGCTTTTGGCCCAAAATCCAGTCGTCCGGTGACGGGACTTTATCGCGACTTTCAGAACAGACGGCGGGCACCACGGCGAAAGATTCTTGGGAGTAAAGTGGGCTAAGTGTGCAAACGGTTGGTTGAATCGTTGGAACGAGAGCCGTAAACCCTTTCATTTGTGGCAAGGAGTTTGGCCACCCGCCTGCCCCAGAGCGGGTGGGATTGGTGTGTGACGGCTCCGTTGCGCTGGCTTCCGGCCCATGAATTCAGGGAGAAAATGCATGATGAGGCTTCGAAAACTAATAGTAGCGACCTTGCTGGTCGCTGGTGCTTCCTTCGGAACCACAAAGGCTGGCGCAGGAACCATATCTTATACTTGCGACCCAAACGTGGCAGCATCCACCTGCGCTTATTTGAACACCACGGTCGCAGGGGAATATAGCAGCACGTTTACAAATGCGAGCGCGAGTATTTATATCCAGTACGGCACGACGGGTCTGGCTTCCACGAGCGCGTTTCTCAACGACGTTTCGTACAACGACTACTTGGCGGCGCTGACCGCCAACGCCAACAAGGACGGACTCCAAACAGCCGCCCTTTTGTCGCTGGACGCTTACGCAACCGGGCCGTATGGCACCGGGAATGTGGGAATCACGGACGCCTTGGGCGTTGCACTCGGTTTAACTTCGAACCTGACGGGCACCACCGCTTCGGGGGCGGCATGCACGTTTCCCAACTCTGGATGCTACAACGCGGTTGTGACCGTCACCAACGACCCAGGCACTCCGTTGTACTACGACAACCTGGGCGGAACCGAACCTTCGGACGCGTACGATTTCTATGCGACCGTGCAGCGTGAGACCAACGACGTTTTGGGCAGCGCTTCCTGCATTTCAACCTCTTCCGGCCCCTCCCTGTCCGACGGATGCGACTCTGCCGGGAAGGGAACGCCTTCGGCCGTGGATCTGTTCCGCTATTCCGCCCCCGGTTCACTGATTCTGGACAGCTCTCTGGATACCACTCCGGGAGCCTACTTCTCCTATAACGGTGGCGTAACGAACGGAGCGAACGGCTTCGTCTACAACACGCTAGACAATGGGGAAGATTACGCAGATTTTCTGAGTAACTGCCCTGCTGGACCGCTTAGTGTTCAGGACGCGCAGGGTTGCGCGGGAGTTGACGCTGGACTCAGCATCCTCAACGACGGCGGCGCCGAAATTAACATTCTCAACGCCGTGGGATACGATGTTAAGTCTTCCTCTACAACCCCGGCACCCGAACCAGGCAGCATAGCTCTGTTGGCCTTTGGTCTGGTCGGCTTGGCGGGCTTGCTGTTGAAAAAACCCGTGTAACTTTGAACTCATGTAGGGCAAGGGCGGCTATTATGCCGCCCTTTTTTTGTGTGTGTTCACTCGGAAACCAGGGGACTGAAACTAGGGGACTGACGGGACGCATCGCTCTATTTTAAAAATTCTCGTACTCGACAAAGATCGGTGAACGTCTCGTGTGTCCCATGTTCCTTGAAACGAAAACGAAAGTTCTTTTCCTGTAAATCGTTGGATCTCGATTAATAAAATTATAGGAAAAGTTATTTTAATATCTATTCATTTATAGGTAATGCGACTTAGCAAGCCCTTAAAGTCATCGGCCGTACTCTATTTGAAGTTGAACATAAACTGAAACGGGAACGTTACTGGCACAATCTTGCCGTCGGGGCCGATTGCTGGCGTAAACTCCCAATCTGCTGCGGTTTTTGTGAGTTGTTCATCAAATCCAAAACCTATCGGTGTAATGATCGTGACATTCCGGACATGGCCATCGGGCATGACGATGAATTGCATGGAAATGGCTGCCCCTCTTGGGTGAGCACGTAAGAGCCCCATCAGATCAATATCCGGAACATGCGGCTCTGGCGCTTTAAATTTGATACAAACAGGAACGCTGACTCCTCCTGACCCTGACTTGTACACACCATCCGTGGGCTTCAACGTGTCCAGAGGAACTCCCAATCGGGCGCTCAGCTCTCGTGTAAGTGGCATCTTGCCAAACACCATTCCAATTACGAATCGTGTCGGCGGCCTGGCCTCAAATTCCGAAATGCGAAACGCGGTTAGAGTGACGCCGATCCCATTTTCCGCAAAACCGTAAGTGCTCACCACAATTGTGTTGGCACCCAGCGACCTAGCCAAAGCTACGGTGTTCTTGGTTGCTTGGTCGTTTGGGGTCGCGTGAAGCAACTCAAGCCCGGTTTCAATATGCGATCTGTCAGTTAGTGTCAGGTTTTGTCCCTGGCTCACTAACGACAAGGCCAGTTGGTCGGAGAACCAGGATCCAAAAGCGTTTGGCTCTCCAAAGGAAGGTACGGAGTCCATCACGAGGACGCCCCTTTGGTCTCCGTCGTCGAATTTGTCCAACAGTTGCTTGGCAAGGGCATCTGTCTCGCCCGCTTTTTTCGAGAAAGAATTTGCGGCATGGGAGTGAAAACTCCCGCAAATAAGAGCGAGAAGTGAGAAGCATAGCTTGGAGGCGAAACGCGTCTGGAATCGCATGGAAGTTTGTGGGTCGGAGTTGATGGTAGGACTGCTTGAACGATCCGTCAAGAAAACTCCTGAGAAAGGCGTTTGCCGGACGAGTGGAATTTAGTCATTTCTTGCGCCTTTAACCGCCGCCAAGCCATAATCTATCGAACCACTGATCGCTTCGCGCCTCACAGGTGAACACATGAAGGGTGTAGTCCTCGCAGGCGGCACCGGCAGCCGCCTCAATCCGCTCACCAAAGTCACCAACAAACATCTGCTCCCGGTCTATGACAAGCCCATGGTCTATTACCCCATCCAGACCCTCGTAAATGCCGGCATCGAAGAAATCTTGCTGGTAACCGGCGGAAAAAATGCCGGAGATTTCCTCCGTCTCCTCGGCAACGGCCGCGATTTCGGCCTCAAACATCTGAACTACAGCTATCAGGAAGGCGAAGGCGGCATAGCCGATGCCCTGGGTCTCGCGGAATTCTTTGCAGCCGGCGAACCGATTTGCGTCGTCCTCGGCGACAACATCATCGAAAACAATATTGTGCAAGCAGTGGAAAATTTCAAAACTCAAAAAGAGGGCGCCAAAATCCTGCTCAAGGAAGTTACCGATGCGCAGCGCTTTGGCGTAGCAGAACTCCGGGGCAATCGCGTCCTGGGCATCGAGGAAAAACCCAAAAATCCCAAATCCAATTACGCGGTAGTCGGCATTTATCTCTACGACTTCACGGTCTTCGAGAAAATTCGCCGCTTGAAACCTTCCGGCCGCGGCGAACTCGAAATCACTGACGTCAATAATTTCTACATCCAGGAAGGCAAACTTACTTTTGAAATCCTGGAGGGCTGGTGGACCGACGCCGGTCAGTTTGAATCCCTGCTGCACGCCAACACCATGGTCGCCCGGACGGGCGCCAATAAAATGCCCAGTGCGCCACAGCCCGCCGCGCAAGAGGCCGGTGCGCAAAAGCTGGGTGCTCCGAAGCCGGGCGCGCCAAAACCCACTGCTCGTTCCACCAAAGCGCACCCATGAAAATTCTGGTCACCGGCGGCGCAGGCTTCATCGGCTCCAATTTTATTCGCCTGCTTCTGCGGTCCGCCCCGAAATACTCGGTCGTCAATTTTGACAAGCTCACCTACGCGGGAAATCTGGCCAACCTCGAGTCCGTAGCTCAGAGTCCCAACTACCGCTTCGTCAAAGGCGATATCTGCGACCCTGGCGCAGTGGAAACCGTCATGGCCGGTTGCGACGCCGTCGTCCACTTGGCCGCCGAGTCCCACGTGGATCGCAGCATTTATGAGCCTGCCGCCGCGATCCAGACCAACGTCACCGGTACCTTCGTCCTCCTGCAAACCGCCAAGAAACTAGCCATCTCCAGATTCATTCACGTCTCCACCGACGAAGTCTACGGCGACCTGGCCCCCGGCACATTTGCGGACGAGCAGACTCCCATCCGCCCCAGCAGCCCCTATTCCGCCTCCAAAGCCAGCTCTGACCTTCTGGTCCAGTCCTACGTTCGCACCTACGGTTTCCCCGCCATAATCACCCGCGCCTCCAACAATTATGGCCCGTACCAGTTCCCGGAAAAATTCCTGCCCCTGTTGATCAGCAATCTAATCGACGATAAGCCGCTCCCCATTTACGGCGATGGCAAGCAGGAACGCGATTGGCTCCACGTAGAAGATCACTGCCGGGCCCTCCTCGCAGTCCTCGAAAGAGGCCGCGTCGGAGAGGTCTACAATATCGGCGGCGCAGACATCGTGGAAAACATCACCATGGCCAGAGCTCTTCTGAAAGCCATGGACAAACCCGAATCTCTGCTCACCTACGTAAAAGACCGTCCCGGCCACGACCGCCGCTATGCCCTGGATTGCAAAAAAATCACCGATGAGCTGGGCTGGAAACCGCAGATCCCTCTCGAGTTCGGCCTGCGCCAAACCATCGACTGGTACAAAGCCAACACCCAGTGGATCGCCGGCGTTCGCGATGGCGCCTACCTCTCCTACTACGACAAATACTACAAAAACCGCGACACCTCCCTAAGCGCCCTCACTCCCTCGGAAACCAAACTCTCCACCTGATGCGGTCCTCCGAGAGAGCTGCATGCTTCCGCTTTCTGTGCGAAGTAGTTATATTTGAGTAACGGTATTTACAACCAACCTTTTATCAGCTATCGTGGTCCATGTTTTCCGGGCGCGTAATCACGACACAGTACAAATGCCGCCCCCGCTCCCCGCGCACCCTCCTTCCCACAGTAAACCCAATGGAATCTGACTCTTGCGCAAAAATCTCCTCCAACCCCTTTATAATCTATCTCTTGCATAAAAAAGGGGGGGCGGGTCCCCCTCATCTGCATTTTGCTAAACCAAGTCAGTTCAGGTGTAAGTCACTCGAAATACGAGGGATGCTCGCGATGCAAGGGTGTAAGTGTCACGGAGAGGACGCAGCGGAGAAAGCAGAGAAATTCAGAGGAGGATACAGCAGAGGAAACTAGCGGCTCGCGGACTTGCGATCAAAGCTGTACGTCAATTTCCCATCGTCGAGTCGCGCATACGCCACCCGGGCGCGTTCGCTGCCGGCTCCGGCCACCCGCCAGGTGTCGCCGTCCTGCACCAATTGCATTTGGCCGCGAGCCCGCCACCACTCGTCGACTTCGTGCGGCAGCGGGATCCACACGTTCTGTTCCGCGCGCAACTGCGAAAGATACCCGAGCAAATCCCGGTACGTCTGCTGCGGCTTCTCGTCGACGATGTAATCCGGATGGATAATGAAATTCATCAAGCCATGCTTGCCCATAATGTGGCTGGCTTGCTTCTTCCACAGGTCCAGGTTGTACTCGCCGATGATGTGGAACAGCGAATAGTCCTGCGTGGTAGTAACCGGAATCTCCAGCGTCTTGCCGATGAAATAGGGGAATAACGTACAGCAGCCACCGGCCTGGGGGTCCAGATGCGCCACATTCGGAACCGACATGTCGTAGCTAAAATCGAGTTCCGGCAGCCAATCCAGATTGCGATACAAAATCGCGGCACGAAATCCGGTTGCGCCATATTGCTTGCGATATTTGCGGATCAACTCCGCGCGGCGCAGGAATTCTTCGCGCTTGGAATAGAGATGGCCATCGTGATTCAGATCTTGCACGGCAATCTCAAATCCGCGGTCCCGCATACTGCTTAGGTACGATTCCGGGACTTCGTAGCGCTTCTCCGGAACCACCTGGAAGGACGCCTTGATCCCGTATTCGTCGTTGATGTCCATCAGCTTGGACGTAAAGTCTCGTCCCAGAGTGGTTTCGACATCATGGGTCATCACTGCGCAGGAAGCGGCGCTATCCGGCCAGAACCAGATGAACGGGATTTCCGTCAGCCCTTGGGCTTTCATCCCTAGGGCCAGACACTGCTCCATAATGTCTTCAACCGTGTTATCAACGGGCCAGTGCGGAAACGGCCGCTTTTCCCAGCCCCGTAGGTACACCTTCTGAATATGTCGCCGCACGGGAACTGTGAAAAACGGACGCAGCGAATAATAGGCAAACCGCAGTGCCTTGCGAGTCAGCGGCTGGGTGCCGTTCAGATTGTGGTCGACCGCGTAACGCTCGAATCGTAGATTATCGATTACTTTGTTGGGGTCGAAAGGCAGGCCGACGTGGGAATCGCTAATTTTAACGTCGTTGCAGGTGTCATAAAGACCGGCAGGCAAATTATCCTGGCTGCGCGAACCCGCCGAACTTTGCCCAAAGCAAACGGTGCCCGAGCCGAACCTGAAAAAGCCAGAATCCGCCGACAGCTGACCGTTCAAGCTGAACTCCGCGAGCTTTTCGGGACATCTGTAGCGCTCCAGGAGCGCTCGATTAAGCATGAATCAGCCTTAGAGTGTCAGTACCAAAGTGCACGATCGTGACCAATTAATCCCACAACTAAGTCCTTCAATATCAACACGCTGCCAATCAATACCCGCTCATCTTCCTACGCGGAGATGGCAATTTTTTTCCCTGTAGCGCCATCCCGTTGGCAAACACTACCATATATGTTGAAACAGCTAGCGACTATTACCCTGGTTGTTAACCCTGAAGGCACTTACCGCGCCTTCACGCGATGTGACGATAAACGAGTTTGCCGCTGAGTACCAGCAATCTCTGAGGCATAAGCGAAAAAATGCGCTTCACTATTTTAAGTTTCCAGCCGCCCGCCGCATCTAGAGACGGCGTTCCCGGATATCTCCAATAGGTAAGCCGTTTGTGGCTGGACACCCAGTGGTTTTTAAACGCCAGAAGTCCTGTGTTTTCTTCTTCTGTGCGTCCCAGGTCGAATTCCACAGCCCCGCGCGACTTCGCAGCGGCGATCGCTCTCCACAACAGCAGAGGCGTGGCGCCAAACTTGTTGAATTGGGCGTCCGAGCAGCCGTATTTAAAGTAGGCGATGGACCCGAATCGCAAAGTAATAATTGCAGCAATGGGTTTTCCCTCTTTGTAGGCTACCCGGATCTCAAGCGCTTCACCTTCCGAGCGAATCAAGTTCTGCAACCAAGCATAGGGAGGAGGTGGCAGATGATGCCGTCCACGGGTCATCACGAACAGCCCATAGAAATCTTTTAATAGATCTTCTGACCTGCCACATTTTTCAACTACATCAGCGTTTTCTGCGCGCTTAATCCGCCGTTGAACGGAATCCTTATCCAAACTGCGGAAAATCGCGTCCAGGTCCGGGCGGAGATCCAGCTGGTGCAGAAAGTAGCGGCCGGTTGGGCGGAAACCGTGAGTATCGCAAATCTGGCTGAAGCCTTCGCTGGTGGGGCGAAGTTCTACATACCGGCATTGCTGCTCGTTCAAGGCGGCTTGCGTCCCGGAAATCAAGGCATTCAAATCCGCAGCGGAGTCACAAATCGGCTCGCAATGATCAGAAAAGGGGAGCGATACCAGACGACGCCCCGTGAGCCAGCTTTTCACGCGACAAAACAACAGGCCATCCTTCAATGCCACTCCCGGCGCGCTGGTGGTGAACACCACAGGCTCGTACCCATAGGTACGAACTAAGGCCTCGAGCCAGCCTCGTTGATGAAATACCGAGGCTTTAGGGTGGTCCGCGACCAAGTCATCCCAACGGTGGTCCGAAAGCGGATTCACAGCGTGGATGATCGCTGCGGTCATTACACAATCAGCCCGCCCGCTTGCTGAAGGCTCGCTCGTAAGCCGCAAGTAGCTGGGGAACCGAATGACTCCAGGAAAGCTGCTCTTCGACCCGACGTCTGCCGAATTCTCCCATCCGCTTTCTTTCCCCGGGATTATCAATCAACCACAAGATTTTGTTGGCAAAATCGGGCACTTGATTGGCGGGGTTGGCATACACCGCGGCCTCTTGGGCGCTGAATTTGCCCTCTTTCAGATCGAATTGCACAATAGGCTTGCCCAGAGCCATATACTCCATAATTTTGATCATGGTGGAGATGTCGTTCATCTCGCACGGCTTATCCGGATTCACACAGATGTCGGCGGTGGACAGGATGTTCAACAGATCCTCAAAAGAGATTCGCCCTGTAAAATTGACCGTATCTTCGAGATGTTTTTCCTGCAACATTTTTCGCAACACGGGCAGCCCGGGACCGCCGCCGATGCAGGTGAAGTGAATGTCGTCTCGGCCCTGATTCTTGAGATACAGCGCCACATCCAGGAGAATGTCCAAGCCCTCCTGAATACTCATGTTTCCCACGTAGCCTATCAAATATTTCTTGCCATGCTTTAAGGCGTTTATGGGAGGAACAGCATTTAAAATCCTTAGATCCGGCCCATTGCGGACCACGAATACATCCTCGGGAGCCAGCCCTCCCCGACTCACGGCCAGAGCCTGATAGCTACGGTTCGTGGCCATTACGACGTCACTGAACCGGTAGGTCATTTTCTCCAGCCAAACCTGAATCTTGTAGAACAAGCCTTTTTTTTCGTATTTCGAGAGATAGAGTTCCGGGCTGGCGTCGTGGTGATCAAAAATATATTTCACTCCGAAAAGCTTGAAGGGTAAGGCTACGAGAAAAATATCGTCGGGAGGATTGCAGCCCTGAATGACGTGAAATCCATGCCGGAAAAAAATCCAGAAGGTATAGAAAAATTCCCAGAACAGCGAGGAGGCATATTCATAAACGTAGCCCCACGCACCGTTTCCCTCCTGCGGGGTGGGATGCCGGTAAATACGGACGCCTTGCAAGACTTCGAATCCTTTTCGGCAGTCTTTGCGCCTGGGACACAAAACCGTCACGTCGTAGCCATTGGCTTGCAAAGAAGTGGCTTCCTGCCACACCCGCACGTCCACGGGAACGGGAATGTTCTCAACGATGATGAGGACCTTTTTCTTCACGATCGGTAAGTTTCAGCCCTAGAGCACTTTATAGAGTGAGGAGAGCGCGGAGAGCATGGTGGCCTGGCCCCAGTGCAACGTGGGAGTCTTGTTGACGATGAACGGCGAGTAGCGCCGATAGTAAAAATAACCGGTGGAGTCCTGCATGTGGTCGATGGTCCAGTTGGCAACATTCAGCGCCAAAGACACGCTGCTGGGATCAAGGTCACGGAAGAAAATGAGCGTGTCGATCGCTTGGGATGAACACTGAATATCGATCGGCAGGGTCTTGTAGTCATAGTACCTGGGCGTACCGTCAGGTAAAAAGAATGTTTTTTTCCAGAATTGATATCCGGAAATCAGTCTCTGCTGAAAACGGTCATCGCCGGTGGCCATTATATAGTATTTGAAGCAGTCCAAAACGTACGCGGTGTGAAAGTTATCGACCCAGTGGACTTCAGAAGCTTCGCCGTACCACCAGGAGTGGTCAGCGCGCTGGCGATTCGCAGTGTATTGCAGCGCTTTTTGCGCCAGGTCCAGATAGGCCTGGGTGTGCGTGTACGAATAGGTCCGCGACAGCAGACTCCCGCCGAGCGTGTTGGCGTTGTGAATCTCGTTGCGGCCGGTGGGAATATAGCTGATGCACAGCGTGCCATCGTCTTTCGGATACTGCTCGAGATCGTGTGAAATATGTTCGCAGGCGCTGATCGCCACCTGCAGATATTTTTCGTCTTTGAAATGGTCGTACGCGTCCAAAAAGGCGTGGCCGATCAGCGAAGTCCAAACAATCGTCGGGACGCCCTTCTCCAGATAAAATCCCCGCGATTGATAGTCGAAGTGATTGCCCCAGCAGGCCCCTGAATATTTACCCTTGGATTCGTTCTCGACCAGCCACTGCAGCGCAGCCTGCGCCTTGTCGCCCCAGGACTTATCGCCGGTAGCGTCCTGCAGACGCATGTAGCCTCGGGAAATATAAGCCATCCCTTTTGTGGACCGGGCTCTGGGAATCCCCAGGATCGGGCGTAAGTTGAGCGGAAAACGGCGGACCGTTTGTTGCAAAGCAATACGCAGAAATTTATTCTCGAAAGTAAGCGGGCGGACAAATTTCGCGCTCAGGCCGTCAAACGTGTCGTAGCCGCGGTAATCATTCTTCTCCAGCCAGTCGTTGAGCCGCACGATGGACTTCCAGATTTTCTCCTTCGCATCGCTGGTGCCCGCTTCCGTTTGCTTACCAGCAGATACCGTCGTACTTGCCATTTTCGCTCCTGCGATTTGAAATTCGAACGAAATCCACTAAACGTTGATCCTCGCGCAGGCGTTCCAGGACGCCGGCAAACGCTGCCTCCTTATTGCCAATCACCACGGTTTGCGCATGATCGAGCACGGCATCGATGCTTTTGACCATCAGCCGGGAAATGTGCGGAATGCGGTTGAGAATGAAATCGCGATTGGCGCCCACCAGGCTGGCCATTTGCACGTTTTTATCGAAGATCCTCAGGTCGTAGCCTTTGCCAATCAAGTGTTCGATGACTTCGATCATCGGGCTTTCGCGCAAATCGTCCGTACCGGCTTTGAAGCTGAAGCCCAAAATTCCGATGCGCCGGTGCCCCGTTTGCGTGATGAGCTGAATACCCTGCGCGACCTGCGCCTCGTTGCTGGGCAAAATCGAATTCATAATCGGCAAATCCAGATCGTACATTTTGCCTTTGTAAGAGAGCGCCCGCAGATCCTTGGGCAGGCAGGAGCCCCCAAAGGCAAAGCCCGGCGTCAAATAGGCCGGAGAAATATTTAGCTTTTTATCCTGGCAGAAAATTTTCATCACTTCGTGGGAATCGATGGACGCCGACTTGCAAATATTTCCAATTTCATTCGCAAAGCCGATCTTCAGCGCGTGCCAGGTGTTGTCCACGTATTTAACCATCTCGGCGGTTTCCAAATCCGTGCGGATGAACGGTGCGTCGAGTTTGGCGTACAGCTTGGTTAAAAGTTCGCCGCTCGCTTTATCGAATTCGCCTACTACCGTCTTCGGCGGAGCATTGAAATCCTTCACCGCAGAGCCTTCGCGAAGAAATTCCGGATTGTTGCAAACTCCAAAATCTACCCCAGCTTTTTTCCCGGAATATTCCTCTAACGTAGGAATCACGATGCCCCGCATGGTACCGGGCAAAATCGTGCTGCGGATTACCACCGTGTGACGGGCCTCTTTATTTTTGAGGGCCATGCCGATCAGTTCACAAACCCGCCGCATGTGCGTCAGGTCCAGATTGCCGTTAGCCTGGCTGGGGGTGCCCACGCAAACGAAGGATAGCTCCGTCTTGCGAATGGCTTCTTCCTGATCATCGGTAGCCCGCAGCCGCTTGGAGGCCACGTTCGCGGCGATGATTTCGCCGATATCCACTTCCACGATGGGCGAATTTCCGGAGTTGATCAGGTCTACCTTAGTGCGTACCGGATCGACCCCGATCACTTCATGCCCCTCTTGGGCCAGGCAGCCCGCGGACACCGTTCCAACGTAGCCCATTCCAAAAACGCTGATCTTCACACTCAGTTCCTTTCAGGGCGGGGCCGGCAGTTTATCGCGGACCCCGTAAAAAATTTCCTAAGCGAGAACAAAATTGGCGCAGCTTAGGCTGGAACCACAAGTCTTACGTTGCGGAAAGCTTTTCGGCTTCGGCGCTCAGCTCTTGCTCTTGTTCTTGGGCCGGAACACCACCACGTTGGGCAAAGCCGGCAAATCGAATTGCCGCGATTCCACGATATCGAACTCGCGCTTGAGCAAATCCAGCTTGGCGGTTACTCGCGTTTTAATTACCCCCGGCCGGTGATCCCCGGCATACAGGCGGACCACAAATACGCCGGTACTTTTCAGGTTCTTCGAGAATTTCTCCAGAATCGGCAGGACTTGTCCATACGGGACGTGATACAGGGACTCGCGAAACAATATGATGTCGAATTCCCGGGTGGGGTGATACCCCAAAAAGTCCGAGTTGACGAAGCTGTTTTTGCTGGCTCGCCCGTTTTCCTCGGTGCGTTTCGTGGCCTTGGCCAGCGCCGCTTCGGAAATGTCTACGCCGATGTAGGTTTGATAGGCGTCCGCCGCCAACTCGTTGGCAGTGTTGCCCGGCCCGCAGCCCAGATCCAGGATATTCCCGTTGTGCGCGTACTTTTCCAGGTAGGGATACACGCAATCGCCGGCGGTGTTATCGATAAAATCCCATTTGGGGCTGGAAAATTCCTTGTCCCACAGGCGCTTTTTCAGGCCCGTAGGCCCATAGCTCATGATGAAGCCCCGGACGAAGGTTACGGTGCGATCTACGATATACATTTCATGGTCTCCGATTAAAGTTTAACCGCTCATAAGTGGAGTGTTGACGTTTTTGTCGCTGGCGATTTCAGACTGGTCAACCACGGCCGCGGATCGAGCGGGTGTTACGTTGGGAGCTCTGAGGTTTACAGAGCTGTCAATTCGTCGACATTTTCGTTAGCTCTTGCTTAAGCTCCGTTGCCAGCTGCAGAGTAAAAAACCGCGCTCCCTTTTCGTTTAAATGGAAGCCGTCGGTCTGGTAAAAGCTCTGATCCAATACGCCATTGGCCACCGGAACCAAAACTGGAACACCAAGTTCGCGCCCCACTCCCGCGATGGTTTCCGCGCCAGCCTGGTACGTCGGCGGAATCACCAAGACGAACTGGGCACCGTTCGCACGACACAATTTACTAAGGGTCTGCAATCGCTCCGTTGCCAACGCGCTGAGCGTCGTCACCGGAATCTCCGGCGCAGGGACATTAGCCAATTTAGTGCGTAACAAGGCCGAGACGCCGGGCAGCGCTTGGTTGAGGATGAAGCTACGGGTAATTTCCCGCGTACTGTAGAATTTGCTAAAGCTCGACAAAAAAAACCCGGTCGCCGTCGTTGCGTCCATATGCGTTTCTCGCGCCACTTCCAGGAGATCCGCTCTCCGAAAAAGATGTCGCGCAGCGTAGTCACCGTGGGACCGCGGAGAAGCGAGCTGATTGGGGCTCAATCCTAACAATACGAATTGCGGACGCGCGCCTTCTGCGAACAGTCGCTTTAGCGCAAAATCCCAATCGTAATATTCCGTCGCCAAAACGAAATAGGGGACGGGAACGGCCTGCGACTGGAGCTTCTCCGTTAGAAGAGGAACATCAACTCCATCAAGAAGCAGCGAATTTCCCAGGACCGCGATGTGGGGCATGCCACTCGCTGCGTTATCTTTGACGCTCAGCAGCGTCTCGCGCTGCGTTATTTCGACTCTATGCACCCTGCTGGTCCTGTCAAAACCCCAGCGACACAGCCCTTCCGTGCCCAAAAGGACGAGCACAACAGTGCATAACAGTAGGATCGTGAAGCGATTCATTCGGTTCTTTCCGCCAATCATTTCAAAACTGAAAGTAGATGAAAGCGTGCGGCTCACTTGCCGAAAAAAGAATCAGCAGGACCATGGCTGCCACGGCCGCAGCGTAGCGTAACTGCCACGATTCCCGCTGAAAGAGATATTCGTTTCCCGAGCTCTCCAATTACAGATCGATCAACAGCCCAACCCCTCCGAGAAGCGCAAGAAACAGCCAGGCCGCCGAGTAACTATGGTTCCATTGAAAGTGGCTCAACTGCCGAATCATTGAAAATGCAGCGGAGATGGACTCGGCCCGGAAAAAAATCCAAGCCAAGCACACAATTTGGAACGTTATTATCCATCGCGTCCACTTTAGCCAGCCGCCCGGCGCGACCTGTTGCTCGCGATGACCGAAAACGAATCGTTCCACGCTTAGCCCCACGCCTTGGATCCCGCCCCACACTACGTAAGTCCAATTCGCCCCGTGCCATAGCCCGCCAAGCAGCATCGTGAGCAATAGATTGCGATAGGTGCGAGCTTCTCCCCCGCGATTGCCCCCGAGAGGGATGTACAGATAGTCGCGAAGCCAGGTGCTCAAACTGATGTGCCAACGGCGCCAGAAGTCCTGCAGACCAACCGCCAAATAGGGTTGACGGAAATTCACCATGAAGTGGAACCCCAGCAGTTGGGCGCTGCCGCGTGCGATATCACTGTAACCGCTGAAATCACCGTAGATTTGCCAGGCAAAGGCGTAAACGCCGATCAGTACAGCCCATCCATCGTTGCCGAGTCTGCCACCAAAGGCCGCGTTCGCCAGATGGGCGCAATTGTCTGCGATTACGCATTTTCGAAACAATCCCATGAGAATCAACATGCAACCATCTTGGAAGGCCAGAGAATCGAAGGTACGAGGCTTCTGCACCTGCGGAAGCAGATGCGATGGGCGCTGGATCGGACCGGCAATCAAATGCGGGAAGAGGCTTATGAATAGCCCGTATTGGACGAAGTTTCTGGATGCTGTGATCTTTCGTTTATAAACGTCAACGATATAGGCGACTTCCTGAAAGGTATAGAACGAGATCCCAGGGGGGAGCAAGATGCCCAGCATTCCCCGAGGAATGTTGTGGACGCCAAGCGTATCGAGCAGGTGCGCCGTTGAATCCAGGAAAAAATTAAAATACTTGAAGAATCCAAGGATGCCAAAATTTATCACCAGCGACGCGATCAACAGCAATCTGCGTTTTCCCGGGTCGGAGACGTCTTCGATTTTTTTCGCGATTATGAAATCAATCGCGGTGGATCCCATCATAAGCAGCAGAAAACGCCAATCCCACCATCCGTAGAAAAAATAGCTCGCAACAAGGAGGAATACGTTCTGCCGGCGCCAACCCAACCGCCAATAAATCAGCACTGTTAACGTCAGAAATAGGAAATAGACCGGGGTATCGAAAAACACCTAGCTAATCTCCCTTACGGTTAGCATAAATCTAAGGCTGCGCCCCACGTACGGGAGGCAGGTGAGGATTCGGAATCCATGCAGAACGCCGGCTGACGATTATTTCAAACGATTGGCCCGTATTATACACATCATTCGAGGCCGCACCCTCGCCCTTACGAGGTACGTGGGCCGACCGGGAACAGCCCAATCTGGGAATTGTCCGCAGCCCTCTAGGCCCTATTAAATGCGTCGAATTCCCCCTGTTAGGGACGATTCGAAGAGCGCACCGCCGGACAACGGAGGCCAGTCGGGAAGGGGGTACAGGTAAGAGTCCTGCTCACAATCTGGACACAAGACCAGTAGGCTTTAGTCCCAACCGAGGGCTATTCTTTATGAGCCACAGCGCGGGGAACGGGGACCACGTTACGGGATGTTAGGAGCAAGCTTGGACTGGCTGGCTCCATTCGCAGGCCTAAGAGGTCGTCTTTTCCGCGAATCGCGGGGAAGTTAATAGATGGAAAATCTCGATTCTGCCCGTCATCAGGGCTTTGGTTCCAGGAACGTTAAGGAGTTGTGCTGATAATGAGAAGATTTCGATCACTTCCCATCTTTAGTTTGTTGCTCATGCTGATGCCCGTTGCGGCGTACTCGCAGGCATGGTCTAGCATCCTCTCCCCCAGCCGCGCCATTAACTGGACGGGCGCCGGGCTTCCGGCGACCTTGCCGAGCGGGGAGACGACTCCGAATCCTTGGACGCCGCCAACTCGAACGCAGTGCGGCTCAACGATAGCTGCGGGCGCTTCCGCGGCCACGATCAACGCCGCGCTCGCGGCATGTTCCAAGGGTTACGTTCTCCTTGGGGCCGGTACCTTCAACGTGAGCAATGCGAACATTACGATGTACGCGCAAAACGGCGTGACGCTGCGCGGCAGCGGTCCGCAATCCACTACGCTGGCGCTTTCCGGTTCCTCGCAAATCCAGCTTGGCAGCGCAAATTACGGCAGTGGCACCTGCTCGTGGACATCCGGGTTCTCCGCTGGGACTACCTCGATTACGCTAACAGGATGTTCTGGTCTAGCAGCGGGTCAGCTTCTCTACCTTCAGCAATGCAATACGGGATTTAGCGGCTCGGGCTGTACCAACGGGTCGCCAACGGACAACGGCGGAATTTATGTTTGCAGCGGGCAAAACGCCTGCCAACGCTCCGGAGAGGGGTCAACCCAGCAACAGGATCAAGAGCAGGTTGTTCTCATCACCGCGGTAACAGGAAGCGGATCCGGGCCCTTGACGGTCACATTTTCTCCGGGCCTGTACTTGCCTAACTGGTCGAGCAGCAACACCCCAACTGCGAGTTGGACGAATGGGGCACATAAGGTCTCTCCGAACAGCAACGGCCTAGAAGATATGACTATTTACACGACGAACTCAACACAGGGCAGCCCCGTTGGGTTCAATGACTCCTATGCCTCCTGGATCAAAGGCGTCAGGTTCCTTGGCTCTGGCCTGTACGAAGGTTTGTCCATGGGCAGCGACAAGAACTGTCTAGTCATGAACAATTACTTCTTTACCGATATCGCTATCGATGGACTTTACCCTCCTGGGATGCAGCAGGGATCCGACTCCGACGACCTTGTGATTAACAATTTCATAACTTCGGGGGTTCCGTGGGAGGGCACCGGGTCCATGGAAGGCGACGTTATCGCCTACAACTATACCCGCGACAATTTCACGACCTACGTCCTTGACATGTTTGAGCACAATGCGGGCAATGCATTTACGCTCTATGAAGGGAACCAAACTCCGTCCATTCAAGAGGATGATACTCACGGCACACACGATCTGAGCACCCTATTTCGTAATTATGTATTCGGATGGGAAGCGCCTTATGTATCGCAGAATTTTGCGGCCGTGGATTTTGATGCTTTTGACCGCTTTACGAATTCAGTAGGAAATGTTTTGGGCGGCCCGCATTTAACTAACTATCAAAGTACCCTCGCTGATTCTGTTCCTAATTTTGTGTACGACTTTAGCCGCGCCAGTTCCGCACACAGTGACCCATTAACGTTGAGTACTTCGCTGCGTTGGGCCAATTACGACACGGTGACCGGCGCAGTTCGTTACTGCGGGGATTCTTCCAGTCCCGGATGGTCCTCGGTTTGCTCCTCAACCTCTGAAATCCCAACTTCTTTGACTGGCAATGCCGCACCTTTCAGTAACAGTGTTCCCAGCACTACGGACCTTCCCTGTTCGTTCTTTCTGGCGAACTATACGTCCACCACCTGTGCCGCTCATCCAAACGGCGGGTCCGGGCTCAATTGGTGGAAGGTTTGCACCAGTTGGGCGAGCTTTCCGACCAGTTGTGCTGCTACTAACACGCCTCCATTCCCGCCCATTGGACCGGACGTGACCGGCGGTCCCTATAATAGCGGCTATGCTTACGATATTCCGGCAGCACTGGCGTTTCAGCATCTGCCTGTCGACCCGGCCTTTCAAAAGTCCTACAGCGTCACGAATTCAAGTTGGTCAAACGGCACGGAGACCCTGACCGTCAGCGGGCTTCCGAATATGGAACATCTATTAGGTCCATTCCAGATCTCTGGTGGGGTTTGCGGCACCGGAACGAGCGAAGCCTTTATGACCTCTTCGAGTTCTACGACCATCAGCTACGCTCTGGCGTCGGATCCCGGCAGCTGCGCAGGCGGTACCTTCAAATTTCCCGATGTGCGCCAATTTGACGAGCGCGTATATTTGGCAGATGGTGCTGGTGGTGTTGGTAATCCGCCACCGCCGCCTCCAACGGCGCCTAATCCTCCATCCAAGCTGACGGCCTCGCCTCAGTGAAAAGCCGAGCTAAGTGTCCTGCCACTGGGTTCCAAGGTGGGACCGATAGTCACCGAATCGTCGAAGAAGGTAGCTTCTTTTGTCGATCCGGATCCAGAGTGGGACGCGGCGGCATAGTTAGCAATTAATAACTAAAATGGACGCGTAACTTCATTGAAATGAACACTTGCGAAACGCTATCAAAACAAAGGACTTTAAGTGCTTTAGAATGACAACGATTCGCGATTCCCCGGGGGGCACCCCGGGTGGTTGCCCGCGTCCCTTAGGCCGTGACGCGCAGGCATTTTGCCGCGACAGCAAATAGCTCGCCCACTGTGAGGGCCTGCGCGAGGCTGGCTGGCCGTTCCCTGCGGCTGGGCGCGCTCGAGGCGTCCGCCACGCCTGGGCCAAAGAGGACTGGCTGGCAGCTGGCGGCTCGCGCGGCTTGCACGTCGCTGTCGGAGTCTCCAATGAAGATCGAATGGCGCAGGTCGATGTGGAAGTCGGCGGCGGCTTTCTGCAGCAGGCCGGGTTTGGGCTTCCGGCAGGGGCAATCCTCGTCGCGCCGGTGGATGCAATAGTAGGCGGCGGTGAGGGGCGCGCCGTCAGCGAGCAGCGCTTGCTGCATCCGCCCGGTGATTTCCTCCAGGCGCGCGCTATCGAGCAGACCTTTGCCGACGGCGGCTTGATTGGAAATTACGATCATCGGCAATCCTAGAGTCGCCAATTGCTTTAGCGCGCTGCGGATTCCGTCCACAAAAACAAATTGCGACCAGTCCAGTACGTAATCGTCAGGGCGGCGGCAATTGATCACGCCGTCGCGGTCGATGAAAATTGCCGGGCCTTTTTTCGCGGCGGTTGGTTCAGCGGTCAACGCGCTCGGTTCGGTAAAGAGGATTCGCAGCATGTTTGGTAATGTTTCGTGAATGCGTCCAACGACGAACTGCTAAGCAACTTCGGCGATGCCTGAAACAAATTGGTAAAGTCTCCGCAACGCTCGCCAGTTGATTTCGTCAGCTTTGCGGCGGCTCGAACAGCAGCTCCTCGGCAATTTCGCAGATCAAATGGCCGGTGAGAATGTGGCACTCCTGGATGCGCGGGGTTTCGTCTGTGGGGATGCAGATGGCGCAATCCACCAGCTGTTTCATTTTTCCCCCAGATTTTCCGGCCAGCGCCACGGTGTAAATCGATTTCGCTTTTGCGGCTTCCAGCGCGCGCAACACGTTCGGTGAATTTCCGCTGGTGGAAATGCCAACAGCAACGTCGCCTTCTTTGCCCAGCGCCTCCAGCTGACGGGCGAACACGAACTCGAAGCCATAATCGTTGCCGATGGCGGTGAGCGATGACGTGTTGGTATGCAGCGCCAGAGCCGGCAGCGCGCGGCGTTCCTTCAGATAGCGCCCGGTGAATTCGGCCGCCAGGTGTTGCGCATCGGCAGCGCTGCCGCCATTGCCGAAGAACATCACTTTCCCGCCGGCGCGCAGCGATTTCACGATTTGCGTGGCCACCTGCGCTACTTGATCCTGATACAAGTCGCTGGCCAGAAGCATTTGTTTGATTTCGACGTCGCGCTGGATGCGGGCGCGCACTAGTTCTTGCACTTTAGTGCTTTCCAGAGTTTTCATAGTCGTTCGAGACTCGCGATGATTTATGTCGCGAAGCCTATTCTCCTTCAAAGACTCAGATTCTCGAGCTGGGCCGCTTCATGCCGAGCCGGCTGCAGAACGGCAGCCGCCAGGCGAAACCTCCACCACGCCAGCATGTCGCGCAGGGTGGTAGCCAGAGCGATCTTGGGCTGCCAGACGCAGCAGTTGCGAAATTTGGCGTTGTCCCCGGCGATCGCCAACTCGTCGCAGGCGCGCATCAACTCTTGGCGCTGTTGCACCTGGAAGCCGATTTTTGTCTGCGAGCGAATTACTTCGATCAGCTGCTCCACCGAGTAGACTTCATCGCCGCCGAGGTTGTACACCTCGCCGGCCTGACAGTGCTGTGCCGCCAACCAAAGCGCTGGCACGAGATCGCGCACGTCGACAATGGCGCGGCGATTTTTCAGGTTGCCGACCGCGAGCGAAGGCGGGCATTTTCCCAATTCGATTTCGATAGCCCGCTTGGCGAGATCGGAACAGACATCGCCGAGCTTCTCCGGTCCGGTGGTATTGAAAATGCGAATTCTAATCCCCGGGATTCCGTAGGCAGCAAAATACTGGGCCGCCAGGGAGTCCTGGGCGACTTTGCTGACACCATATGGATGCAATGGCCGGAGTGGGTAGCTTTCTTGTACGGGCAAATCTTGCGCGGCAACCGAACCGTATTCGGCACTCGAACAAGCGACCACGACTACGGGCTTCATCGCTGACGTCCGAAGGCACTCGAACAGGCTGATGGTTCCACCGGCGTTGATTTCTAGCGTTTCGCCGGGCTGCTTCCAAGACAGCGTTGATTGACTCTGCGCCGCGAGGTGAAAGATGCGTTCGGGACGGAACGCCGAGAGCAAAGCCTGCAAGCGTGCAGAATCACGGACATCACAAGTCTCAAAGGCCGCGCCAGACCAGCTATGTTCTGGCTGGCGTATATCGATCCCCAATACGGAAGCGCCGGCCTCGATGCAGTGCCTGGTGAGATATCCACCGATGAAGCCCGCGGCTCCAGTAACCAGAACCTTCATGCGCGTGGACCTTCGGAGTTAGAAAGCGGGCCGCTGACTTCGGCATCGGCCAGAATCTCTTGGGCGCGCTGATACCGCTCCGGAGTTCCAATGTCCACGCAGCGCCCTGGATAACTGAACGCACGCAGAGACTTTTTTTCCGCCAGCCAGCGAGGAAATAGGCTACCCCATCTCGCGAAGGAAATTTGTACGCTCGGCCTCTCTGCTGACTGCCGGACTAGCGAGCTCGCGTTCCTGGCTTCCCCATGCTTTTGCTTCACCTTCCGCGCAGCCGCCGCTTGCGGAGTTCGGCTACGGCGATGTTAAGGTGTCCAGCGAGATTCACAACCAGCAGCGCGAACAAACCCACGAAGTGCTGATGGGACTGAGCGACGACAGCCTGCTTAAGCCGCTTCGCGCGATGTCCGGACAACCCGCGCCCGGCGAGGAACTCGGCGGCTGGTATCTCTACGATCCGAATTATGACTGGCACACCTTTGACGCTGGGTTCGCGCCGGCATGCACCTTCGGACAGTGGGTGTCGGCGCTGGCGCGCAACTATGCGATCACCGGCGACCGGGCCACACGCGAGAAAGTTCTGCGCCTGAACCAGCTGTATGCGAAGACGATTTCGGGAGACTTCTACGAAAACAATCGCTTCCCTGCCTACTGTTACGACAAGCTGGTCTGCGGGCTGATGGATTCGCACCAACTTGCTGGCGATCCGGACGCGTATCGCATCATGGAACACACCACCGACACCGCCCTGCCGCACTTGCCCGGGAAGGCCATTGAGCATGGCAAGGTATGGCGGCCGGGCACGGACGAATCGTATACCTGGGACGAGTCGTACACGAACTCGGAAAATCTCTTTCTGGCCTATCAGCGAGGCGCGGGTGAACGCTACCGCACGCTGGGGACACAATACCTTGACGACGAATATTACGGGCCGCTGGCCGAGGGTCGCAGTGACTTCGCGTCGAGACATGCTTACAGCCACGTGAACTCGTTGTCGTCGGCAATGCAGGCCTATCTGACGCTGGGAAGTGAAAAGCATCTGCGCGCTGCCAAGAATGGGTTTGATTTCCTGACCGCGCAAAGCTTTGCCACCGGTGGCTGGGGCCCCGACGAAACGCTCCGCGCCCCCGACAGCGACGACGTCAACGCCAGCCTGACCAACACGCATAACAGCTTTGAAACCCCGTGCGGCTCCTACGCGCACTTCAAGTTGACGCGTTACCTGCTACGCGTGACGCGCGAGTCGCGTTACGGTGACAGCATGGAACGCATGATGTACAACACGATTCTTGGCGCAAAGCCGCTGCAAGCCGATGGACGAACGTTCTACTACTCCGACTACAACTTCAAAGGCAGCAAGTTTTACTGCAACCATCGCTGGCCCTGCTGCTCGGGGACTCATCCGCAGGTGGCGACCGACTACGGCATCAATACTTACTTCCGCGAACCAGGCGGAATCTATGCGAACCTTTACATCCCTTCTACTGTGCGGTGGACTCAGGATGGCGCGCAGATTTCTCTGACGCAACAGGGCTCGTATCCGTTCGAGAGTGTCGTGCAGTTTGAAGTAGCAACTTCAAAGAATGCGGAGTTTGCGTTGAATCTGCGGATTCCAGCGTGGGCCGAAGGCGCTTCGATTTCGGTGAATAGAAAGCGCGTGACTGAACCGGTGATGCCCGGCAGCTTTGCCAGAGTTCAGCGGAAGTGGAAAACGGGTGACCGCATCGATCTGGAATTGCCGCTGGCGAAGCGTCTCGAGCCTCTGGATGCGCGACACCCAAAGACCGTAGCCCTGTTGTCTGGTCCGCTGGTTCTATTTGCGATCACGGCCAGCCAACCGGCGGTCACCGGCAAGCAACTTCTATCCGCCGGGAAAGTCGGCGCGCAGACCTGGCAAGCGGAGACGGCGACTGGATCCTTGAAGCTGTTGCCCTTCACGGCGATTGTGGATGAACCGTATACGACGTATCTGGTGATCGCGTAAGCGTCTACAGCGCCCAGGCACCCTGCTTGAAGTCCTCTGTGGCCTGCAGCAGGTTCTCCGGTTTTCCCAGATCCCTCCAGTAGGCCCCGGCAACCCGGAACCCGAGAATGTTTTCTCCCTGTCCAGCCAGGCGCAGGTAGGTCGTGATGATGGAAAAGGCGCCTTGCTCCGTCATCATCCCGAGCAGCCGGGGTGAAATGACATGGATCCCTGAAAATGCAAGCGCCTGAGCCTTGTCGGATGGCCGCGCCCACTCGGCCTCAGTTTTCTCATCGCGCTCGGCACGCCGGCCGCAAAGTTGCATCGCATCGTCAAATAGAAGATAGCGGGACGTCTGGCGGTCCTGAACCGCAAGCGTGGCCAGCGCCTGACGTTGTTGATGAAATCCAATCATGCGGCGGAGGTCGATGCTGCTGATCACATCCACGTTGTGCAGCAGGAACGGCTCGTCAGCGTTGCCGGCGCCTTCGCCGGATTTCTCAAAGAACCAGGCCGCCTTTTTCAATCCGCCGCCGGTGTCGAGAAGAAGGTCGTCCTCTCGCGAGATTTCTATGCGCATGCCGAAGTTGTCTCTTGCCTTGAGATACGCGACTACCTGATCGGCGAAGTGGTGCACGTTGATAATGACTTCGTGGATGCCAATCCCGCGTAGCCGCGCCAGCGTGATCTCAAGCATAGTGTGGCCCGCAACTTCCACGAGCGCCTTCGGCCGGTCGTTGGTGAGTGGGCGCAGCCGGGTTCCGAGGCCCGCGGCCAGAACCATGGCTTTCATGTGCCGAGCGTCTCCAGTTCGCGGTGAAGCAGTATGATGTCCACGCCGTGGCGGGCGCGCAGGCGTTTTGCCAGTTGCTCAGCAAGATAAACCGAGCGGTGTTGCCCGCCGGTACAACCGAAAGCAACGCTCAAGCTCTTGAATCCCCGGCGCTGATACTCGCTGAGGCTCATATCCACAAGCGAGAACACGCTGGCCAGGAACTGATGCACGCTCTCCTGCTGGTTCAGGTAATCAATCACCGGGGCGTCCTTGCCTGACAGAGCCTTGAAACGTTCTTCGCGCCCGGGATTCGGCAGACTGCGCCCATCGAAAACAAAGCCGCCGCCGTGTCCAGTTTCGTCTTTCGGCCAGCCCCGATGAAACGAGAAGCTGGTGATGCGGACCACGAGATGTTCGGAGTCAGTGGCCAGATTCTGCAGCTTTTCCGACCCCAACATGCTGTTAAACGCCGCCATCAGCGTCGGCAGCTCGATCGGAAGCCGCGCGTTGTGGAGCAGCCAGCGAACATTCTTCAGCGCATACGGCACACTCTGCAGGAAGTGCGGTTTGCGCTCGTAGAAGCCGCGGAAACCGTAAGCACCAAGCGCCTGCATAATGCGCACGTAAACATACGCATAGTAGTGCCGCATGAATGCCTTGGGATCGAGCTTGAGGAGCGGCGCCAGCGCGTCGAGATAATGATCAAGCAGTTGCTGGCGAAGCTGGGGCGGCAGGTCTGCCTTGGCGTCATACAGCAGAGATGCAACATCGTATTGCAGCGCGCCTTTGCGGCCGCCCTGATAGTCGAGGAAAAACGGCTTCCCGTCGCGCAGCATGATATTTCGCGACTGGAAGTCACGGTAGAGAAAGTAATCATGCGGCGCCTTAAGCAGGAACTCCGTCAGCCGCTCGAAATCGTCCTCCAGCGCCTGCTCGTTGAATGCAATACCGGCAAGCCGCAGAAAGTAATATTTGAAATAGTTCAGGTCCCACGCGATGGACTGGCGATCAAAGCTGGCACGCGGATAGCAAACGGAATAATTCAGGTCGCGGCCGGCTTCCACCTGGAAGCGCGGCAAGATCTCGACGACCTTGCGATATGCCTCCACCGCTTCAGGTGCGATGTCGTCGCCCGTGCGATGGTTGGAGAGGAACTCAAAAAGGGTCGTGTCGCCGAGATCCTCTTCGAGATACGCCCCCTGAGTCAGGTCTTCGGCATAAATTTCCGGCACAGGCAGGCCGTGGTGGCGAAAATGGCGAGAGAATTCCAGGAACGCCATGTTTTCTTCGTTCACGTCATAAAGAATGCCAATGGCGCTGATGGAGCCACTGACCAGCCGGATGATCTTCCGTCCTGAGCCGCCCAACTGGCCCTGCAGCGCCTGAACCCGCTCAGGGGTCCGGTGAAATCGCTGCTCGAATAGTTTCTTTAGGACTTCCATGAGATCGATAAGGTGGTCAATGATCTCCACCAAGATACCATCCGAGACGCCGTGATCACGCTTCGCTCAGAATGCCGCCCGCCGCAGCGGCCTGCTAAACTGCCGTAGTAAGCTGATTTTCCCTCATGATCGTCAACTTCGCTGAACGGGCGCATAACCACAACTGGCAACTCGACCCGATCATCCGCTCGCTGCTCGACACCGACTTCTACAAGCTGCTGATGCTGCAGTTCATTTGGAAGCACTCGCCGAAAACGCGAGTCTCTTTCTCCCTGTACAACCGCACTTCATCGGTGCGCATTGCCGACCTGTTCACGACTGGCGAGCTTACCGCGCAGATGGAGCACGTGCGGAAACTGAAGTTTCGCAAGTCAGAACTGGTATGGCTCGCTGGCAACACTTTTTACGGCCAGCGTGGAATCTTTCAGCCGGCATTTTTGCAGTGGCTGGAAAACGATTTTCGCCTGTCGGACTATCAGCTCACCGTACAGGACGGGCAATTCCATCTCTCGTTCGATGGTCCGTGGACCGAGACCACCATGTGGGAGCTTTACGCGCTGTCTATCTTGAACGAGCTGAAAACGCGCGCCTATTTGAAAACGCTCAGTGAATTCAATCTGGATATTCTCTACGCCCGCGCCAAGACAAAACTCTGGGGAAAGATCGAACGGCTGCGCGGTGTCCCGGGACTGAGTGTCGGCGACTTCGGTACCCGCCGACGCCACAGCTTTCTCTGGCAGGAATACGTTGCTCTGGCGCTGGCGGCGAATCTCGGCAAGAACTTTGTCGGGACGTCCAATGCTTTTCTCGCCCGCAAGCACGATCTGGAAGCGATTGGAACCAACGCGCACGAAATTCCGATGGTGGCGGCCGCGCTGGCGCCGGATGACGCTGCGGTCAAGGCCTCGCAGTATCGTGTGCTTGAGCAGTGGCAGGCAACCTACGATGGCGAGTTGCGGATCATGCTTCCAGATACGTTCGGCACCACTCAGTTCCTGGCCGGAGCACCTGACTGGGTGGCCGATTGGACCGGCCAGCGCACCGACAGCAAAGATCCATACATTGCAGGAGACGAATACATTACCTGGCTCAAGTCACGCGGCCGCGACCCCGTCAGCAAGCTACTCATCGCCTCCGATGCGTTGGATGTGGATCAGATTCTCGGACTGCATGCTTACTTCGGTGGATCACTCGCCAGGGGGTTAACGCCAACAGATTTTCGCAGCGCCGCCGATTTCCTGGACAAGAAGAAATGGACTCCAGGGCGACGTATCCGCTTGAGCGCCGGGTGGGGCACGCTGTTGACCAACGACTTCCGCGACTGCTCACCCAACGGCAATGGGGGATTCGACCCCATCAGCCTGATCTGTAAGGTTTCCACCGCGGAAGGCCGGCCTGCCGTGAAGCTTTCCGACAATTACAACAAAGCGCTGGGCATTCAGCCGGAGATTGACCGCTACCGCCGCATCTTCGGTACCGCCGGCGTGGCCCACGCGCCCGTAATCGTGTGACTCGTTGTGCAATCTATGTCAGATTAGAAATTCATGTCCACTCTAGTCGAGCCGAATGCCGGACGTGTCGCCTTCACCCATCGGTCCTTTGTTCTGTTCCAGGCGGCACGTTTTCTGATCGTTGCCGCAGTGGAGATGCAAGCGGTCGCGGTCGGCTGGCAGGTCTACGAAATCACACGACGGCCTTTGGACTTGGGATTGGTTGGCCTCGCCCAATTCCTGCCCGGAATTCTGCTGTTTCTTGTTTCCGGACATGTCAGCGATCGCTTCAATCGTCGTCATGTGCTGATGGCCTGCTACGCGGGGTTCGGTGTCTGTTCCAGCTTGCTGTTAGCTATCACGCTCTTCAACATACATTCGGTCCGCGCGATTTATGCGGTACTGGTTCTGCTGGGGGTAGTGCGATCGTTCAACGGCACCGCCGGACGCGCCATCCTGCCTCAACTCGTTCCCGAGGAACATTTCGCCAATGCCGTGGCCTGGAACGCCACCACATTTCAAGTATCTGTGATTCTTGGCCCGGCACTCGGCGGCGTGCTTTACGCCATCAGCCGCGGGCCGGCGCTGGTGTATGCCGTAGCTGCGGTGGTCGCGATCGGTTCGTTTGTGTCGGCGCAGCATATCGAAACCCGCGCCAGCAGCCGGCCTCGCACCCAGATGAATCTCGACACCATCCTGGCCGGCATGCATTTCATCTGGCGCGAGAAGCTGATCCTCGCCGCTATTTCGCTGGATCTGTTTGCCGTCCTCCTGGGCGGTGCCGTCGCTTTGCTGCCAGTTTATGCGCGGGAAATTCTGCACACGGGACCATGGGGACTGGGATTGCTGCGGTCCGCGCCGGGCGTCGGCGCTGCGATTACCGCATTACTACTTGCGCATCGCCCGCTGCGCGGACGGGCCGGTGTGACACTGCTTTGGGCGGTCGCTGGATTTGGCGTCTGCACCATACTCTTCGGAATCTCGAGCAGCCTTGTCCTCTCTCTCGCAGCCCTGCTGCTGGCCGGCGCTAGTGACATGGTCAGCGTCATCATTCGAACCATGCTGGTGCAGCTCCGTACTCCGGATGAGATGCGTGGCCGCGTCACTGCTGTCGACATGATTTTCATCGGCGCATCCAACGAGTTCGGCCAGTTTGAATCCGGAGTCACCGCACAATGGTTCGGCGCAGTTCGCGCCGTGATTCTTGGCGGCGTCGGCACGCTGATTGTCATCGGAGTGTGGGCCTGGATGTTCCCCGAATTGCGGCAGGCGGGCGAACTGACTCCTCAGAATCCCGATTGAGCCACTCGCTTGCACTCACATTGCGATAGAATGGCGCTCTTTCAATCGCCCGTAGTCAGCGGACGTCATTCATGAAGAAGCGGGAGCCTCTTTGATCGCGCGCTATTTCCGACTCACAGAAAACAATACGACCGTGCGCCGGGAAATGCTTGGCGGCCTGACCACGTTTCTCACCATGGCATACATCGTGGCCGTGAACCCGCAGATTCTTTCTCAAGCGGGGATGCCCGCGGAAGGTGTGGTCTTCGCGACTTGCCTCTCGGCCGCAGCAGCCACCCTGGTGATGGGACTCTACGCCAACTATCCCATCGCCATGGCGCCTGGAATGTCGCTCAACGCCTACTTCACATATTCCGTCTGCCTGGGCATGCACGTACCCTGGCGTACGGCGCTGGGAGTTGTTTTCTTTTCCGGAATACTGTTCCTGGTTCTCACTGTCACCGGGGTTCGCGAACAGATCGTCAACGGCATTCCGAATTGCCTGAAACATTCCACCGCCGCCGGGATCGGAATGTTTATCGCATTCGTCGGACTGCGAAACGCGAAGCTGGTCGTGGCCAGCCCGGCAACGTTTGTGAGCTTAGGCAGCTTATCGGATCGTGAAGTTCAGACCGCCTGCGTTGGTATAGCAATCACCCTGATCCTGATGGCGCGCAAGTTCCATGGGGCGATTCTGATTGGCATCTTCGCTACAACTCTTCTTGGCATCGTCCGTGGTCTCGGGCATTTGCCCACCGCAATATTCTCGTGGCCGCACCCGTCCTCCACATGGCTGCAACTGGATCTCCGCGGCGCTCTGCATCTGGGCCTGCTGGAGATCGTCTTCGCTTTCCTCTTTGTGGACCTCTTCGACAATGTCGGCACCCTGGTCGGAGTCTGCGAGCAAGGCGGGTTCATTAGAGACGGCAAGATCCCGCGCGTAGGGAGGGCGCTGCTCTCGGACGCCGTGGGCACAATTTTTGGCTCACTTACCGGAACTTCCACCGTGACCAGCTATATCGAAAGCGCGGCTGGCGTCGCCGCGGGCGCGCGTACAGGGCTGAGCAACGTGATGGTGGCCGCGCTCTTCCTTGCTGCGGCATTCTTCGCGCCGCTGGCAACCGCCATCCCCGGCTATGCGACGGCTCCCGCGCTGATTCTAGTGGGCGTCCTGATGGCTGAGTCCATCGGGCAGGTGAACTGGAAAAACTTCACCGAAGCCTTGCCAGCATTCGTAACCATGCTGGCCACGCCGCTGACCTTCAGCATTGCAACCGGCCTGAGCCTGGGCGTGATCTCGTTCACCCTGGTAAAGGTTGCCGCAGGAAGATATCGCGAGGTGAGCGCGGTGCTGTGGATTCTGACGGCACTGTTCCTGCTGCGCTACGCGTATCTCGCAACGGCCTAGGCCTATTCTCTACTTCCCTCTCAATACAGTTTTCGCAGCTCCCAGATTCTCGTAGCGATCGTAGGCGCGTACCACCACGACATGTTCCGGCCCTGGAGACGCAGTGATGCGGAAGTCGTAGTCTTCACTTTTTGAGTCCGAGATCTGTCCCACCGGCTCGATATATTGCCATTCTCCGGCGTCGATAGAAAACTCAGCCTTGCTGATCGGCGAGAATCCATCGACTGCGCGAAAGCGCACACGAATCTGACCACCTTCCACCGAGGCCGTGAGGTCCTCGATCCGCGGTGGAGTCGTGTCCACTTCAAATCGCGCGCTCTCTTTTGACCCGGTAAGCGCGTTGCCCGGGGCCTGTGACGGCGCATCCGACGCGACCACCTTCACGGTATAGCCGCCATCCGGCAGCAGGCTGGCATCGAACGAATACGCCTTCTCGGTGAGATTGTCTTTCAGCAGCAACCAGCGAGTCTCGCCGTCGCCACGGTAGTAGACCGAGTACACCAACTGGTCTTCGTCGTCATCGTGTGCATTCCACTTGACTCCGACCGCGTCCCGATCATGCGTGCTCGAAGGCGGAGATTCGAAATGCGGCAGCGTGCTGGTTCCACTGTCACTGCTTCCCGTTGAGCTGGATGACTTTTGCTGCGTTTGATAGCGCACCCCCATCTGCACCGTCACATCGTCCACCGCAGGCGCGACGTTGCGCGACAGGTAGTTCAACCCAACGCTCTCGACCCGAGGACTGACGCTTCCCGCATGCAGCACAGCTTTCCATTGGACAAAGCGCGCAGCAGGAAGCTCAGCCACTGCATCCTTCGCGAGGTCAATTTTCTTCCATGCGCTCCAGTTGCGATCCGGATTGTCCACGTTGCCGCTTCGCGCAAATAATTCCACGTTGCCTGCGCCGCGGAATTCCACCCGTCCCCAACGCGAGTAAGTCTTTGCGTCAAACACGTCGCTTTCGAACGTGCCGTCCGTGGCAGTCTTCGGACCGATGGCAAAGATTTTCCCAAGATTGCTGGTGGCCGCGTACACCAAACCGTTGCGGCCCCAGGCTAGGGCAGTCACTTGCGCAGAGGTGACTTTTCCCGAGTCCGAAAAGTCATCCACGCCGCTCACTGTGAGGATTCGGCCGCGATTGCCCGTCCCTACCAGCAACCGCCCGCTGCCGTCCGCCGCCAGAGCATAGACCAGGTCTTCTCGCGAACTCCAAAAGCGCACTGGAGTTCCGTCAGCCGCAATCTTGTACACCTCCGAACCGCCTCCGCCCGCACCGGGAAATGAAAAGGGCCCCATCCCCAGGATCCCAGCCTGCCCCGGCATGGTGCTGGGCATGGGAGTTTGTGGCTGTATCGTCGCTCCCGGCGAGACCACGCTAATGCCGCTTGGTAAGACTAAAGAAGGGCTTCCCGAGCTCGTCGCAGTTCCCGTCCGTTTTTCCCCAGATGCGGCCGCATAAATATTGCCCGCGGCATCCACGGAGAGCGCGGTGATTTCTTTTTTCGGCGCGCTATAAAGGACAAACCCCTCACCTGCCGGCGAGATTCTATACACCAGGCCGCTGCCATCCGAACCGGCAATCACATTGCCCTTGCCATCGAGCGCCAGGCAACGAATGTGCGTCTCGTCACTCTTGAAGAACAGCGAGTGCTCACCTTTCGGTGTCAGCTTGTGAATTTCGCCGGGATCGCCGGTCGCAATATAGACATTTCCTTGCGCGTCCGCAGCCAAGGCCCAGATGTACTTCGCCTTCGGCGCAAAGACCTCAGTCGCGCTCCAGGAGGGATCCAACGCTAGCGCATCCTTGTCCGGCTTGGCGGCAGCATCCACCTTTCCGTTGCGTTCGATGCGATACAGCTTCCCGTCAGGAGCTGTCGCCGCATAAACCACGCCGCCAACCACAGCGATGGCCTGAACTTGGAGTTCCTTTGCTTCAAATATCACAACAGCCTTGCCATCGGGCGAGATCTTGTACACCCGCGCGGGCGATCCGGCGGCGGCATACACGTTGCCGGCGTCATCCACCGCGACCGCCCAGATGTATGTGGACGGCGAAGCAAACACCTGCCTCACTTCCGGCGCCAGTTCCATTCCACCAGCGTTGTTGATGGCTACACCGGTCGCTGTGCCCTTGGAGAATTCCTCGTACTTCGACTGCGTCCAGGTGCGCGTGCCGTCCGCAAACGCGGCATTCGCGGTCAGACAAAGCAACCCGCACAAGGCCCATCCCGCAACTGTTCTGGCGTTTCGAAACATCCGCAAAGTTCCACCTCGATCTAAGCTGAGAATGTTCAGACTACCACGGCCCCTCCGCCATTTTCTGCGTGTTATCGTAGAAGATTGATGACCGCGTCCGGTTCCAATCCAAAGGCCGAGCTCCTCAATGTTCTGGCTCGCAAGTCGTTCCGGCTGGGTGAATTCAAGCTTTCCAGCGGCGGCACCAGTGACTATTACATCGACTGCCGCACCACCACGCTCGACGCGCAAGGCTCACGCCTGACGGGACAAGTTTTCTGGAATGAAATTCGTCAGCAGGGCTGGAGCGCTCAAGCCATCGGTGGCCTTACCATGGGCGCAGATCCTATCGTGGTCGCAGTCTCAGTGGTGAGCGGTGCGCTCAACGGCTTTCTGGTCCGCAAGGCGGAGAAGCAACACGGCACCGGCCAGCGCATAGAAGGCTTTCACGAGAAGGGCTCGCGCGTCGTGATTGTGGACGATGTCTGCACCACCGGCTCTTCGACGGTCCAGGCCATCGCAGCCGCCCGCGAGTTTGGCTTCGAAATCGTTGGTGTAATGTGTCTGGTGGAGCGCGAGGAGGCCAAGGGCCGCCCCAATGTTGAGAAAGCAGCTGCTCCGGCGCCGTTCGTCTCCATCTTCACCGCAAACGAAGTGCGGAAAGAGCACGTGGCGCGTGGCAAGTAGCAATTGGCAATTAGCAATTCGCAAGAGCATCGGTTGACCAAGCTTCCGCTAATTGCCAATGGCTAATTGCTAACTACTGAAATTGCCGAGAACTGAGAACGTTTCCCCATGATCCAAACTCTCGAATGGACCGACCAAGGCGTCCGCTTCATCGATCAGACGAAGCTGCCCACCGAAGAGGTCTACGTCAATTGCACCACGTCCGATGAGGTAGCAGACGTCATCCGAACCATGGTGGTCCGAGGCGCGCCAGCGATTGGCGTTGCTGCTGCCATGGGCATTGCGCTTGCTCTCAAGAACTCAGCAGCCGAATCTGTTGGCGATCTCAAACTCGACTTCGACCGCGCCTGCGACGTCATCGGCAAGACTCGCCCTACCGCGGTGAATCTTTTCTGGGCGATTCGCCGCATGCAGCAGAAATTCGAGCGCGTGCGCATTCGTCCCGTCCCACAGATCAAGCAAACGCTGATTGATGAAGCAAAGCGCATGCACGCTGAAGACATCGCCGCCAACCAGGCTATGGGCCGCCACGGCGCGGTGCTTATGCCCAACGAGGGCGGAGTCCTGACCCACTGCAACGCCGGCGCTCTGGCGACGGCCGGCTACGGAACCGCGCTGGGCGTGATTCGCGGGGCCGTCGAGCAAGGCAAGAAGATTCACGTCTTCGCCGACGAAACCCGCCCGTTCCTGCAAGGCTCGCGCCTCACTGCGTGGGAGTTGATGAAGGACGGCATTCCGACCACCGTGATTTCCGACAACATGGCCGGCGCCATGATGAGCAAGGGCAAGATCAAGGCGGTCGTCGTGGGTGCGGACCGCATCGCAGCTAACGGCGACGTCGCCAATAAAATCGGCACTTACTCGGTCGCGATTCTCGCCAAGGAGCACGGCATCCCGTTCTACGTCGCCGCGCCGCTTTCCACTGTGGACATGGCCTGCCCCGACGGCACCAAGATTCCCATTGAGCAGCGCAACTCGCGGGAAGTCTCACACATAGCCGGCAAGCAGATGGTTCCCGACGGAGTTGAGATCGAGAATCCCGCCTTCGATGTGACCCCGGCAAAGTACATCGCGGCAATCATCACCGAGAAAGGCATCGCCCGGGCCCCCTACACCGAATCGCTGCGCGACCTGGGAGAGTCCGACTCAACTGTGGACAATTAGGTGCGGTGCGGGACTGTGATGCTCATGTGGGGAAAGCCGCCCTCGGCTGTCCGGCGGGCGCAGACCGGCTTCGGGAGTGGCACGGAACTTTCGCACCCGGCAGGCCGTATCATTTAACAGATGGGTAAGGAGGTCTCCCCATGTTCACGTTCCTCCTCTGGTGCATTCTTTTTGTGGTTTGCTGGCCTTTGGCTATCCTGGCGCTGATCGCCTACCCATTCATCTGGCTGATTCTACTGCCCTTCCGGATCGTCGGCGTCGCAGTCCACGGTGTGCTGGAAGTGATCTACCTGGCCATCACGCTGCCGTTCCGGCTGCTGGCCATGCCATTCCGCGTGGTGCGCTAGGCCGCCTTCTTCTCCCGGTAGTAGAAAACCAGGTCAAGCGGTGGCGGCGTCTTGCCCATCGCGCGCAGAAATCCGGACACCTGACCGCGGTGGTGCGTATCGTGATTCACCACGTGCAGGCCAATCTGCCAGAGCGGAGTGTGGTGCGGATTGCCTCTCATATCCTTGTAGGAATGCTCTTCGTTCAAAGAATCGTCGGTCAGCGACGCCGCCCACTTCTTCCAGCGGTCATACAAGGCAGGCCACTCGCGCTGCAACACGCCTAGATCATGATCCGCAGGACTGACAAACGCTGCAAGCTGGGTCCCTTGTACGCGCGCGAGCCAAACGCGATCTGCCGCGAAGATATGCACCAGCGTCCCCAACACGCTTTTGTCGGCTGTGCCAAAGTCACGTGTCAGTTCCTCGGACGAGAGTTGCGCAGCCGCGGCCACCAGCCGCGCCGACGCCCATGCCGTGTAGTCGAAATGGATCCTGATCAACTCCGCCGTAACGAACACGCTAACTCTCCATCACTTTCAAGTTCTTGCTCACCACCAGCTTCGCTTCGGTAGCCCGCTGCACGTCGTCCGCCGTCAGTCCCGGCGCAACCTCCTCGAGCACGATGCCGTCCTTTGTCACCCGCATGTACGCCATCTCGGTCACGATCGTCTCCACCACGTGGACGCCCGTAAGCGGCAGTGTGCACTTTTTCAGGATTTTGGGCGCGCCATCTTTCGTGGTGTGCTCCATGGCGACTACCACACGCCGCGCGCTCGCCACCAGGTCCATCGCGCCGCCCATACCCTTGACCATCTTTCCCGGGATCATCCAGTTGGCCAGGCTGCCCGACTCATCCACTTCCATCGCGCCCAACACGCTCAAGTCAATGTGACCGCCGCGAATCATGGCGAACGAATCCGCACTCGAGAAATATGACGTCCCCGGCATCTCGCTCACCGTCTCCTTGCCCGCATTGATCAGGTCGGGATCCTCCTCGCCCGCCAGCGGATAAGGCCCGATGCCCAGCATCCCATTCTCCGATTGCAAAATCACATCCATCCCCGCGGGAACATGATTCGCAATCAGCGTCGGCATGCCAATGCCGAGGTTGACGTAGAATCCATCGCGCAGTTCACGCGCAATCCGCTTCACGATGCGTTCGCGCTTGTCGGAGCCTTTGGTGGGTTTCGTCATGGTGCTGTCTTCAGTTGTCAACTGTCACTGCCTTACCGTCCTTCTCTCGATCCTTCTCTCGTACAGCTCGCCCTGGAATATCCGTTTCACGTAGACAGAAGGCGTATGAACGTGATCTCCGTCGAAATCCCCCGGCTCAACCAGATGTTCAACTTCAGCAATCGTGATCTTCGCCGCTGTCGCCATCATGGGATTAAAATTCTGCGCCGTTTTTCGGTAGACCAGATTTCCCATGCGGTCGCCCTTCCAGGCCTTCACAAAGGCAAAATCCGCGCGCAGCCACTGCTCCATCAGATACGCTCGTCCGTCAAACTCGCGTGTCTCCTTGCCGTCAGCGACCACCGTGCCCACACCCGCCGGCGTGTAGAACGCAGGAATGCCCGCGCCACCCGCGCGAATCCTCTCCGAAAACGTTCCCTGTGGAATCAGGTCGAGCTTGATTTTGCCGGCCAGCACCAACTCTTCCAAGAGTTTGTTTTCGCCTACATAGGTCCCAATGTGATGAACGATCTGCCCTGCGGCCAGCAGCAGACCGTTGCCCACGCCGTCAACGCCGACATTGTTGCTGATTGTGGTCAGGTTTCTGGTTCCCTTGCGTGCCAGCGCGCGCACCAGGTTTTCAGGAATGCCACACAGGCCAAATCCGCCGATCATGACGGAAGCGCCGTCAAACACGTCGCGGATCGCCTCGTCCGCATTGGCAACAACTTTATTCATCGGATGGGATTCTAAATGAAATCGACTGCACAGACACGTGGTGGGAATTGCTGATTGATGATTGCTGATTGTTGATTGAAACCCTCACCTCGCCGTTTTCAATCAGCAATCAACAATCAGAAATCAGCAATGCTATCCCGCAGGCTTCTTAGCGGGCGCCTTCCGCAACTGATGCGCCCGTTCAAACTCCTCAGCCAACGCGCGCGTCCCGAGGTTTTCGCGAATATGCGCCATTCGCTGCTCCAGCTTGAGCATCGCATCCTCAATATTCTTCTTGTTGCTCACGGCAATGTCGCGCCACATCGAGTACGGACTCGCCGAAATCCGCGTCATCTCCTGCAGCGCCCGCCCTCCGGCCGGAAGCAACGGCGCTTCTTCTCCAAATTCGTCTACCAGCGCGCCAGCCAGCGCCGTCGAAATCATCTGCGGCAAGTGACTGATCCACGAGCACAACCGGTCATGATCGGCAGCCGGCATCATCGCGACTCGCGCTCCGATCTGATCAATCCATCCCGCAAATTCCCCAGCCATACCCTCATTCACATTCTGCCCGCGCAGCGGAGTGAAGAACCACACCGCACCCTTGAACAAATCTGCATCCGCAAAATCCACTCCGCCCGATTCTTTCCCCGCCATGGGATGCCCGCCCAGAAAACGCGTCCCCGCATCTTTGCCAAATACTTTCACCGCGGTTTCCATCACCAGCGACTTGGTACTGCCCACATCCGTCAGCAACGTGCCCTTGCCGAGCGACGGCCCCAGCCGCCCGATCAGGTCCACAATCGCAAGCACTGGAGTCGCCAGCACCACGAGTTGGCTGCCCCGCACTGCGTGGCCCGGTTCGACAATGCCCACATCAATCGCGCCCCGCATCTTTGCGCGCTTAAGTGCCGCCTCACGGTCGCAGCCCACAATCTTGCCAGCAAACCGCTTCTTGCGTAGCGCCAGCGCCAGCGATCCGCCGATCAGCCCGGTCCCAACAATCGTGATTTGCCGTATTGCCATTGCGCCGCCGAGGCAGTGCTATTCCGCCGTGTGCACGTATTCAAACACATCTTTCTTCTTGCCTTTTTGTTCTAGCGTAACCTCAAGAGTTTCCTTGCTGGTGGAGCGAAATGCCAAGCGCACCGACTTGTCCGGCTTTTCAAACACTGCTTCGTTCGGACGCCACAGCACCAGCGGATAGCTCGCCGCCTGCGCCTTCTCTTCCCAACCTACCAGGCCAGGATCAAAATGCCGCAACCGCAGCACCGGCCCCTCTGCAGTCTGCTCAATGGTCAGGAATTCATACATCTGCGCTTTGCCGTTGCGGATCTCGCGATACATGCCGATCATCGTGTCTCCGCCGACTTCGCTCCAGTGCTCGTCGATGATCGAACCTTGGCGCTCACCCCGATTGTGTCCGCAGATAAACGACAGATCTTCGAGCGTCACCTTTGCCGGAGGCTTGCTCGCATCCTGGGCGGCAGCCATGACCGCGCCAAGGCATACCCACACAACCGCATGAAGCGCTTTCCGCATAAGCACCTCCCAACGGCTGAATTCTACGTGAATTGTCGAGGATGAACGATTGAAACCGCAGCGGTCGAACCACGTTCAGAATCAGGGGCTGCCTCCCGATCCGAACACAATGGCCGCCTAGCGTTGCTGTCGCTGAATCTCAAGCATGACTTCCATGATGCCCTGATAAATCCTGGTCAGGCTACCCTTGGGCAGGGTGCCCGGATTCAGGCTCTCAATGCGGTCAAACACAGCTTGCGCACGTTCGGGCTCAACAATCGGCAGGTTGGACTTGGCCTTGAGCTGGCCAATTTCTTTCGCCACATGTGCCCGCTCGCCCAGCAGCGCCACCAGCTTGCCGTCGATCTCATCAATTTTCTTGCGCCAGTCTGCGATGTCCATGAAAACCCCTTATCCCCTGTTCCTCAACAACTGTCGCACAAACTCGGCCACTGCTGCGGCTTCCCGTCCCGCATTCTTTTCGACGGTCTGCACAATCGCGCTACCCACGACTACGGCATCGGCAAACCCACCAACTTGAGCAAACTGCTCCGCCGTGGACACGCCAAACCCAACCGCAACCGGAAGCTTCGTCCACTTCCGCAGCCGTCGCACCAGTTTCTGAGCGTCGGTCGCCACTTGCTCCCGCACTCCGGTCACGCCGGTACGCGAAACAGCATAAACAAATCCGCGGGAAGCCTGCGCGATCCGCTTCAGACGATCGTCGGGGCTGGTCGGCGCAGCCAGAAAGATCGGAGCCAGATCATTTCTGCGCATCTCATCCAGATACTCCCGCGCTTCTTCCACTGGCAAATCCGTGACCAGCACGCCGTCTACGCCCGCCGCGCGAGCGACTTTGCAGAATCTCTCCATACCCATCCGCAAAATCGGATTCAAGTAAGAAAACAGCACCAGTCCAGCCGACTGCGAGTGCTCTCGTATTTCCGATGCGAGCCTCAAAACCTGTCCAAGCGTCGTACCGTGTTTCAAAGCGCGCTCGCTCGCCCGCTGAATCACCGGCCCGTCGGCCACGGGATCGCTGAACGGCACGCCCAACTCGATCACGTCCGCGCCAGCCCCGATCGCAGCCAGCACGATCTCCCGCGTAGTCGCGAGGTCCGGATCGCCGCAGGTCACGTAGGCCACGAGCGCGGGTTTGTTGTGGAAAGTTAAAGGCATAGGAGTTATTGCTGATTGTTGATTGCTGATTGCTGATTGCTGATTGAAACCTCGCGCTACGGTGTTTGCGCTTTTCGATCAGCAATCAACAATCAATAATCATCAATCCAGCTTCAAGTTCTCCCGCAAAATCCCAATATCCTTATCGCCGCGTCCGGAAACATTCACGATCACGACGTCGGACTTCTTCATCCTGGGTGCTCGCTTCACCACTTCCGCCACGGCATGCGCCGACTCCAGCGCTGGAATAATCCCCTCGGTCCGCGCCAGCAAAGTCGTAGCCGCCAGCGCCTCGGCATCGGACGCTGGAACATATTCCGCCCGTCCGCAATCGCGCAGAGCCGCATGTTCCGGCCCAATCGACGGATAATCCAGCCCCGCAGAAACTGAATGCGTTAGCGCGATCTGCCCGCCACCATCCTGCAGGACGTAGGAATACGTCCCCTGCAAAACTCCCGGCGACCCTCCACGAAAGCGCGCCGCATGATCGCCGAGGGCTTCGCTGCGTCCGCCTGCCTCCACGCCGATCAACTTCACCGTCTTGTCCTTAATAAATTCGTAGAAGGCACCAATCGCGTTTGATCCACCACCCACGCAGGCGATCACCGCCGCAGGTAACTTCCCTTCCGCCTTGAGAATCTGCGCTCGCGCCTCGCGCCCAATCACGCGATGAAAGTCCCGCACCATCGTCGGATACGGATGCGCTCCCAGCACACTGCCCAGCAAATAATGCGTGGTACGCACGTTGGTGACCCAGTCGCGCATGGCTTCGTTGATCGCATCTTTCAATGTCCGCGACCCCGACTCCACGCCGCGCACTTCCGCGCCCAGCAGCCTCATGCGGAAGACGTTCAATTCCTGCCGCCGCATGTCTTCCGTGCCCATGTACACGACACATTCAAATCCCAGCAGCGCGCACACGGTCGCAGTCGCCACGCCGTGCTGGCCTGCGCCGGTCTCGGCGATCACCCGCCGCTTGCCCATGCGCTCCACCAGCAATCCCTGCCCCAGGCAGTTGTTGATCTTGTGCGCGCCGGTGTGCAGCAGGTCCTCGCGCTTCAGATAAATCTTTGCTCCACCCAGCTTCTGCGTAAGCCGCCGCGCACAAAACAGCGGCGTCGGACGTCCGGCATAGGTTCTGAGCAACTCGTCCAGGCGCTTCTGAAACTTGGGGTCGCGCTTGGCCTTTTCGTATTCGCGCTCAAGCTCATCGAGCGCCGCCATAAGCGTCTCCGGCACATATCGCCCGCCGTACACGCCAAAGCGCCCCGGTTCGGCAGTTTGCGCCGTGACCGGGCGCCCCTTTTTGGAAGGGTGCCCCATTTCTCGCGCGTTCTTTGCGCGAGAAGTGGGGCTTTTGACTTTCGTTCTGCGACTCGTCGCCATGATTAACTCGTCTTCCAATCCGTTTCCCGAACTGCCTTCACGAACGCCCGAACCTTGGCCGGATCCTTCTTTCCCGGCCGGGCCTCCACACCCGAAGACACATCAACCCCAAACGGTTTCAGGATTCCGATCGCTTCGGCCACGTTCTCCGGCTTTAGACCACCGGCGATAACAACTTTCTGGCGTTGAGAAAGAATCTGGATCGCAGGCGCCGCTTCAGCCCATGAGAACGTCTCGCCCGTACCACCGGGCTGCCGCGCATTGCCGGAATCGAGGAACAGTCTGTCAAAAATGCCCTCCGGCCGTTCCATTGCAAATCCAGCTACGTTCCTCGCACCCTCCCCCAGGAACACCGCCACTGGAAACGCAAGATACATATTTATTCCCAGGGCACCGGCCGCCCGGTCCCCGGAACCATCTTGATTCGCGGCCGGTCGAAACGTCAGCGGATATATTTGCAGGGCATCAAACCCGGCGCGGTGCCCAGCTTCTACCGCAAAATCCATTGAGTTTCCAGCAAACACCCCTACTTTCTCGATTCTGTCTGGCAGTTGTTCCACAATCTCCCGTGCCGTCTCGACGTCAACATTTCGTGGACTTTTTTCATAAAACACGAACCCCACCGCGTCCGCGCCCGCGTCGACGGCCACCAGCGCGTCCTCCAGATTCGTCATCCCGCAGATCTTGATCCACGTCATCAAAACTCTGTTCTCAGCAGCGCCCGCAGCGCCTCTCCCGGACGCTCCGCCCGCATCAGCGACTCGCCCACCAAAAACGCCTGATAGCCTGCCGCGCGCAACTTGCCAATATCCTCGGCAGAATGGATCCCACTCTCCGCCACGCGCACCACATTCGCAGGAAATTTCGGTGCAAGATCGAGCGCCGTGGCCAGCTTGACCTCAAACGTTCGCAAGTCCCGCGTGTTCACTCCCACCAAATCGCAACCTGCATCCAAAGCTCGCGTCAACTCGTCTGTGTCATGCACTTCACACAACACATCGAGTCCATGTTCCCGAGCCCGCCGCACCAGTTTCACCAGATCGGACTGTTCCAGCGCAGCCACAATCAGCAACACCGCATCCGCCGCGCTCGCCCGGGCCTCGAGCAGCTGGAACTCATCCACGATGAAATCTTTGCGCAAGCACGGCAGCCTCACCACCGCCGATGCCGCCCGCAGATTCTCCAGCGAGCCTTGAAAAAACTCCTCATCCGTCAGCACCGACAACGCCGCCGCCCCGGCGGCTTCCAACTCCCGAGCCAACCCTGCCGGATCGAACGCCGCCCGAATCAGACCCTTCGACGGCGAAGCCTTCTTCAGCTCCGCAATCACCGCAACCCCGTCGTCGCTCTTTTGAACCAACGCCCGCCGGAAGCCGCGCGGCTTGTGCTCTGCCGCCCGCCGCTCCAACCCCCGAAGGTCAGCTCCCGTCTTCGCGTCGAAGACACGTTTCCGCGTTCTCTCCACGATCTGGTCCAGAATGGTGGGCATGTCGAACCGAGACGGCAAGCTATAAATTATACGGGACGGTCGCGGCAGACATCCCGCGCCCGGATTTTCATTTGCAGATGTCTTCCAGCTCTTTGTAGGGCTTCGGTGTGAATGGCGGATATTTCAAACCCTTCACCAACATCATCTGATCGAGCAGCGTGCCTGCATCCTTCATGCCCATATCCGGGTCGCTCTCGTACGCTGGATCACTCTGCGCTTCTTCCAGCGTGACCAGCTTGAACCCTTTCTTCTTCAACAGGTCGAGAGCCTCGGGCAGAATCGTGCTGCTGAACGCCCCCAGGTGCATGAGCAGCACGTAGTTGATGTCCCGGCCGTACACCAGCTTGGCCTGCGCCCGGCCCAGGTCCAGAAAATCAGACGCTGTGCTCAGGTAGCTCGCCTTTAGCTGTGCGATCGCTTGCGTGTCCTTTTTGTCCACGCATCTCGCATACGCACCGTTCCACAGGTAGTCTTCCCAGTCGAGCGTGACCTGCGCGATCCGGTAGCCATGCGCCTTCAGGTAGTCACGGACCGCCCGCCGCTTCTCCACCGTGTCGCCTTCATGCAGGTAGGGATAGCGGAACCAATGCCAGTTCCCGCCCTTGCCTCCCAGTAATTCAAGCGCCGGCTCGTTTTGCTCAATTTCCCGTTCAAATGCTTCCGGCGGATTCTGCTCCAGGTCCATGTGTGAATAAGTGTGGTTCCCAATCGGCTCCGCGGCGGCCCACAGTTTCAGGGCCTCAGCACCATCCGGGCGGCCTTCCAGTTTCTTGGCATTGATGAATCCGTAGACCGGCGGCACGTGCCTCTTCTTTAGAACAGCCAGCGTGTCACGAGCGACCTGTGTCGGGGTCACTCCCGCCGGGAGCGCTCCGTTCTGGGGAAGGTCGTCCATGGTGATCGCAAGCTTCTGTGCGCCGCACGGCGCACAGAGAACCGCCAGCATTCCCGCCGTCGCCAACCACCGGATTCCACCCATCATGGCCGCTATCCCTTTGCTTTTCATGATCCTCCGCGCGTGTCTACTCTCTCAGCACCGCCCATTGACTTGCCCCGCCTCACCCACTACCATTTGCGCCAGCGGGTTTGGGGTGCTCTTGCGCCAAACCGGCCTCGTACCGCAAGCAGGGGTGCCGTAAGGGAGCAGCCGGTGAGCGTGAAAATCTCAACCCGGGATGTCCATAACATCACCATCGTCGATGTCAGCGGCCGCATCGTCCTGGGCGACGAAACCGCTTCACTGCGCGACGTGGTCCGCGACCTGCTGGCCAAGGACAAAAAGAAAATCATCCTGAACCTTGCCGACGTCACCTACATCGACAGCTGGGCAGTCGGTCAACTGGTCAGCAGCTGGACCACAACCCGCAACGCCGGCGGCGAACTCAAGCTGCTCAACCTCACCCAGAAAGTCATCGACGTTCTCCACGTTACTCGCCTCTACTCTGTCTTCGATATCAAGGACGACGAGTTCAGCGCCATCAAGTCCTTCGACTACTTCTTCGCCCGTTAGCAGAGCTCTTTCCTCACCCTGCCCGCAGTTCATTCACCGCCCGCCAGGCCTGATCAATCGCCGCATCCGTGTACGCCGATGCTCCAGCATCGGAGTTCGCCACCGCAATCCGTCCAAAGCGCTTGCGGCCCACCACCCACGGCTCTTCCCCCGGCTTCCAGTCCGGATCAAACAACGAATTGTATCCATAGGCATAACCGTGTGCCCAGCGGTTCACCGTGATCCCTTCAATGTCGCGCGCCGGATCAAATCCCGCGCCGCCCAGCATCCTGCCCAGCTGATCGCGGATGTTCCGCTCAAATACCGGGAACGGCGTCCGCATCAGTTCGGCCCGCCCGGCGCGATGCTGGTCGCGCTCCGGAAGCCCCGGAGAACAAGGCGTCCGCAGCATCAGCAGGACCATCGGCTCCTCGGGCTTGCTGGGGAACTGATAACTTCCCAGGCTTACCGGAAAATCCAGTGTGATGTAAACGTGGTAGCTACCCGGCGCAATCACCTGTCGCACTCCCAGTTTCTGAAATACCGTCCAGTTGCGGATCGCCACGTGCGTATACACCAGCGGCGCCTTCACCAGATATGACAACGCTTCCTTCTGCTTGTCAGGCAAGTCCGGACACAGGTACGGAATCATCGTGTTGTAACAGGCCATCACGCATTGCTTGGCGCGCACGCTTTTCAGCTTCTTCCCACGCACATATGCCACTTCCACTTCTTTTGCCGCATCCATCGCGCCAACATGTTGCACCCGTACCACCGTACTGTTCAGCCGGATCCGCACGCCCGCGCCCGAATCATCCAGCTTGCTGTAGTCCGCCTTGGCCGTGACCACGTCCTCCATGTTCGATCCCGGAACCGTGCCCGGCACCAACTTCCTCACCAGCAGGCGCGCAATTGAAGCATTGCCGTCGGGAAAATGAAAAATATAAGGGTCAGGCTTTTCGCCGCTACCTCGCGCCTGGAAGCCCATCCCCAACCCAGACATATCGGGATACGGGATCCCGTAATCGTCGCCCGCCTCCAGACACGCCAGCGCCGAGACCGCGTCAATCCCTACTGTAAACAGATCGTGAGTGCGGCTCTGGAAAAACGGCAAAACCTCCGGGCTTAACTTGACGATCTTGGTCAGAAAATCCGCATAGCTGATTTTCGCCAGCCGCGTCCGCTTCTCCTCCAGCGTCAGTCCTGCTAGGTAATCAACTTTTTCGGTGTAAAAGCGTTCCAGATCCCGCCGGGCCACCTCGCTCAGAGGGGACTTCGCGAGAAATTCCTTCCATGGCATCTCTCCCATGCCGCTGACCATGCGGTCTTCTCCAAACGTCGCCTTGTCATAGAAAAATCCGGTGCCCAGTTTGTGCGAAGCGTAAAGCTTCTGGTCATACGCTTGATAGAACTTCTTTATCTCGATGCCGAGTTCTTTCAGCAAACCCATCGCGACGTCGCTATATTCCGACGGACTCTCAATCGACTGCGTCCCGCCGTAGCAGAGCAGCTTCCGCCCGCCTGCCTGGAATTCGTTTCGCTTGGCGTGTCCGCCAAAATCGTCATGGTTGTCGAGAATCAGAATCTTCGCCTGCAGCCCCGCCAATTTTCGATAAAAGTACGCCGCCGACAGTCCGCTGATCCCGCCTCCAACCACCACCAGGTCATAACTCTCGCCCGTTTTCTCCGGCGGCCCCGATTCGTCCCACTCATCGCCGTCGCGCAGACGATGAGCGTAAGTGTAGGTTCCGTCGTGATTGCCCCGCATTCCGAGCAAAGCGGGCGGATAGTAGTCCGGCGATTTCTCGGGCGCAAATTCCGGCTCGTCAGCGCCGAAGGCCCAACCCGGCGCAGCCAGAGCACCGACTCCCACGGCCACCCCGTTCAGGAAGTCCCGGCGCGTGATCTCCCGCTCCATCCCCAACTCTTGATCCGTTTTTTTCTTCATGTCCGCTCCATGTTGCGGCCCGCACTCCCGCACCCGAGGGATTCGTAGTCAGGGTAACGTCTTCAGGCGTGCCGTGTTTCGCGTGCCTATATCGTATGCTGAAAAACACCGGATTCGTATCAACGGATTGCTGTCAGGCACACCTCAAAGTATCCCTTGGTCATTTTGACCTCAGCCCTGGAATGCTTTGAGTGGGAACAGATTCGTATCAGGACATCGCCTTCAGGCGTGGCGCTAACGGTCTCCATAAGAATCCGCATTTAGGCGCGGGATCTTGAACTTTGCTTTGTCCGGAATAATTGCAGAGAAAAGCTTGGTGCCATCGAAGGGACTCGAACCCCCACACCGTTGCCGGTACATGGACCTGAACCATGCGCGTCTGCCAATTCCGCCACGATGGCACAACCGCGAAGGCCATTGCAGCCTCCACGTCTTGCTGGCAAGTTTCTTATTCTACAGCCCTCTATGGCGTCTCGACAAATCTGCAATTCCACTGGACCACGCAGCCCGCGCAAACAAAACGCCCTGGACGCGGTGCCGGGGTCGATCGCGAGCAACTCGGAGTGTGGGACACGCTGGCGAACTTATCGCGGAAGATCTTCGTCTGCCACGTGTAGCAGTTCGAGGACGGCACGCTGCAATTCGTAGTTCCGGTCTGACTGGTGTTGAAGTATTCGCCCACACCATAGAACGTCAGGTTGTCCGTCGAATCAAGTACCGTGGACGCGTATTCGCCCCAGTAGATGGCGTTCTCTTCATCACCGGTGCCCTGCACAATCAGCGTCGGCACACCAAAGCCAGCCCCACCCCACGGCAACACATCGAAGTACAGTGCCGGATCGCTCCCCAGGCTGCTGGTTGTGTAGGTAACGCCCAGGTTGCCGCTCTGATCCAGCGCCGCGCTGGGCATGTAGAAATACAGCGAATCGCTCGGATCATACAAATCTGGCGGCCCGGTACTTCCTCCGCTGTTGACTACGACGGTCGCGGCCCCACTCGACACCTTCAGGATGTAATACCGGATTCCCGTGCTCTGGTTCCCGCTGTTCTCCATGACTACGTGCGAAGCCGTCAGATACCCGCCGTTCGGTCCCGACCCGCCTGCGGCTAGATTGTTGTATGTGAGCCGGTTCGCCAAACGGTCGCCCAGCGAATCCGGGCACGGCGTGCCCTTGAAGTCTCCACACGTCGGCGAACCGTAAGCTCCGACTTCGTGCACGGGGGTGCTGGGCTCCGGTATGCAGGCCGTATTCGCAGTCGTCCCCGTGCCCGACGTGTCATAACATCCCGGCGTATACGGATTGACCGTGACAAACGTCGGACCGGTCAGCCCACTGGACGCCCCCCACGTGAACAGGGCGAGCTGGTTCGATTGGCACGGGACTGCCACCGACGTACAGGGTGCCAATCCCTGGGAGTTGCTGGGCGTCACCTCAGCGAGGAAATATTCGGGCTCGCCCGCAGGAGGCCCGTTAGCGCTGTCAACGTCGGCCACATCCACGGAATGGATCAGGCTGGGACGGTCCGCAGCTGGAATTGAGTAGGTGTAACACGTCATTGGGTTCGGTGCTGCGCCCTTAACCATGTTGGCGCGGTCCAACTGGCAGGCTTCGAAACCACTTTCGGCGAAGTTCTTCGATGGGTCTTCCAAATCGAATGAGATGTAGAACCCATTCGACCAGGTCGCCGCTCTCGGCCAATCCGGGAAGTAGTAATAGACCGTGCCTGTCGTGCAGTTGTTCGAAGTCGGTACGCAGGGGATCACGTTGTCCATCTTGTACTCGTAGGCGTACCACTGAGTGCTCGCCTGCGACAGGTCGCTGCTCGAACTCACCGCAATGCACCAAGCATAGTGGTTAACTCCGCCCGATGCGTACTGCACGAAGCGGCTGATGACGAACTGCTCGTCCATTCGGTCAAAGAGAACCTGCACATTGGTTGAGTTGCCGATGCACTCGGGCTGCGTCGTCGCCGACCACAATGGAAACACGCTATGCGGAACGCCGTCAGCGGCCCCGGTGGCGAAACTAAAAACGGGCGCGCCCGTCACCTTGTCGAAAGCCTGGACATATTGCGGGTTCACCCACTCCAGCACCTGGCCATGCTGGCCCGGCAGAGTCGCGCCCACGGCGATATTCGCGTCAATTTTGGTGATGCCTGAATCGTAGAATTGAGTGGCGGTTCCGATGTCCTGCTGCGCGTCAATCCCCTCGATCTGCAGATTCCACGTGCCCGTGGTGCAGTTCGTCGTACCGCAGATGGGAAAATTCGCCGCCGTATTCTCCACCACCTGCGATGTGGTAAAAGGTCCTGCGATCGTGCCGGTCTGGCAATCCCCAGACGTACAGGTCTGACCCACGGCCTGAGCGGCCGCCGCCAATAACAACCCCGACAGCAATCTCCCCACGATCCGAGTCTTCACGCAAAGCCCCCCAGTGAAGTTGTTTGATTCCAAGCCTGGGGAGGTTGTGACAATCGTCTGAAGTGAATCGGGGATTTCACGGCAGCTTGCATTCTCGTAGTTTCATGGTGTCCTGACAATTGACAACCTGAACTCTAGAACGCTACTCCGTACTTGCCTTTGAACAGCCTCGTCTGCCAGGTGACGCAGTTCGAAGCGGGTACCGTGCAATTGACGGTCCCGTTCTGGCTGGTGTTGAAGTATTCGCCGACACCGAAGAATGTCAGATTGTCGGTTGCGTCGATCTGCGTGGCCGCGTATTCACCCCAGTGATAGGTATTCTCCTCGTCACCCGTGCCTTGCATAATCAACGTAGGAGAATCGAACGAACTGCTACCCCACGGCAACACAT